>NZ_JBXEQB010000001.1:5175000-5357500 GCF_056858595.1 Streptomyces sp. TOM-9
TGTGATACCCGGCAGGGGTTGCGCATGTGGGGTTGTGGGATCGTACTTCAGTCGTCTGCCGGCGGCTGGGCGAGTCAGAAACCGTTGATGTAGGCGAAGGACATGCGAAAGGTCCGGCGTAGAGGGTAAGACCCCCGTAGCTGAAACATTAGCGGCTTGCTTGTACGACACCCAAGTAGCACGGGGCCCGAGAAATCCCGTGTGAATCTGGCGGGACCACCCGCTAAGCCTAAATATTCCCTGGTGACCGATAGCGGATAGTACCGTGAGGGAATGGTGAAAAGTACCGCGGGAGCGGAGTGAAATAGTACCTGAAACCGTGTGCCTACAAGCCGTGGGAGCGTCGGACATCAGCTTGCTGGTGTCTCGTGACTGCGTGCCTTTTGAAGAATGAGCCTGCGAGTTTGCGGTGTGTGGCGAGGTTAACCCGTGTGGGGTAGCCGTAGCGAAAGCGAGTCCGAATAGGGCGACTCAGTCGCACGCCCAAGACCCGAAGCGGAGTGATCTAGCCATGGGCAGGTTGAAGCGTGGGTAAGACCGCGTGGAGGACCGAACCCACCAGGGTTGAAAACCTGGGGGATGACCTGTGGTTAGGGGTGAAAGGCCAATCAAACTCCGTGATAGCTGGTTCTCCCCGAAATGCATTTAGGTGCAGCGTCGTGTGTTTCTTGCCGGAGGTAGAGCACTGGATAGGCGATGGGCCCTACCGGGTTACTGACCTTAGCCAAACTCCGAATGCCGGTAAGTGAGAGCGCGGCAGTGAGACTGCGGGGGATAAGCTCCGTGGTCGAGAGGGAAACAGCCCAGAGCATCGACTAAGGCCCCTAAGCGTACGCTAAGTGGGAAAGGATGTGGAGTCGCACAGACAACCAGGAGGTTGGCTTAGAAGCAGCCACCCTTGAAAGAGTGCGTAATAGCTCACTGGTCAAGTGATTCCGCGCCGACAATGTAGCGGGGCTCAAGCGTACCGCCGAAGTCGTGTCATTGCAGCAATACTCCCAACGGAGGCTGTGATGGGTAGGGGAGCGTCGTGTGCCGGGTGAAGCGGCCCTGTAAGGGAGTCGTGGACGGTTCACGAGTGAGAATGCAGGCATGAGTAGCGATACAAGAGTGGGAAACTCTTGCGCCGATTGACTAAGGGTTCCTGGGTCAAGCTGATCTGCCCAGGGTAAGTCGGGACCTAAGGCGAGGCCGACAGGCGTAGTCGATGGACAACCGGTTGATATTCCGGTACCCGCTTTGAAGCGCCAGCGCTGAATCTGGTGATGCTAAGGCCGTGAAGCCGCCCTTGATCTCTTCGGAGTGATGGGGAGTGGTGGAGCCGCTGAACCTATCCAGTAGTAGGTGAGCGATGGGGTGACGCAGGAAGGTAGTCCAGCCCGGGCGGTGGTTGTCCCGGGGTAAGGGTGTAGGCCGAGTGGTAGGCAAATCCGCCACTCATGAGGCTGAGACCTGATGCCGAGCCGATTGTGGTGAAGTGGATGATCCTATGCTGTCGAGAAAAGCCTCTAGCGAGTTTCATGGCGGCCCGTACCCTAAACCGACTCAGGTGGTCAGGTAGAGAATACCGAGGCGTTCGGGTGAACTGTGGTTAAGGAACTCGGCAAAATGCCCCCGTAACTTCGGGAGAAGGGGGGCCATTGCTGGTGAGGGGACTTGCTCCCTGAGCTGGTGGTGGCCGCAGAGACCAGCGAGAAGCGACTGTTTACTAAAAACACAGGTCCGTGCGAAGCCGTAAGGCGATGTATACGGACTGACGCCTGCCCGGTGCTGGAACGTTAAGGGGACCGGTTAGCTCCATTTCGGTGGGGCGAAGCTGAGAACTTAAGCGCCAGTAAACGGCGGTGGTAACTATAACCATCCTAAGGTAGCGAAATTCCTTGTCGGGTAAGTTCCGACCTGCACGAATGGCGTAACGACTTCTCGACTGTCTCAACCACAGGCCCGGTGAAATTGCACTACGAGTAAAGATGCTCGTTTCGCGCAGCAGGACGGAAAGACCCCGGGACCTTTACTACAGCTTGATATTGGTGTTCGGTTCGGCTTGTGTAGGATAGGTGGGAGACTTTGAAGCAGTGGCGCCAGCCATTGTGGAGTCGTCGTTGAAATACCACTCTGGTCGTGCTGGATGTCTAACCTCGGTCCGTGATCCGGATCAGGGACAGTGTCTGGTGGGTAGTTTAACTGGGGCGGTTGCCTCCTAAAGAGTAACGGAGGCGCCCAAAGGTTCCCTCAGCCTGGTTGGCAATCAGGTGTTGAGTGTAAGTGCACAAGGGAGCTTGACTGTGAGACTGACGGGTCGAGCAGGTACGAAAGTAGGGACTAGTGATCCGGCGGTGGCTTGTGGAAGCGCCGTCGCTCAACGGATAAAAGGTACCCCGGGGATAACAGGCTGATCTTCCCCAAGAGTCCATATCGACGGGATGGTTTGGCACCTCGATGTCGGCTCGTCGCATCCTGGGGCTGGAGTCGGTCCCAAGGGTTGGGCTGTTCGCCCATTAAAGCGGTACGCGAGCTGGGTTTAGAACGTCGTGAGACAGTTCGGTCCCTATCCGCTGTGCGCGTAGGAGTCTTGAGAAGGGCTGTCCCTAGTACGAGAGGACCGGGACGGACGAACCTCTGGTGTGCCAGTTGTCCTGCCAAGGGCATGGCTGGTTGGCTACGTTCGGGAGGGATAACCGCTGAAAGCATCTAAGCGGGAAGCCTGCTTCGAGATGAGGACTCCCACCCCCTTGAGGGGTTAAGGCTCCCAGTAGACGACTGGGTTGATAGGCCGGATGTGGAAGCCCAGTAATGGGTGGAGCTGACCGGTACTAATAAGCCGAGGGCTTGTCCATAGGTTGCTCGCGTCCACTGTGTAGTTCTGAAACTACGAACCGTTGGTTCGACAGTTTCATAGTGTTTCGGTGGTTATAGCGTTAGGGAAACGCCCGGTTACATTCCGAACCCGGAAGCTAAGCCTTTCAGCGCCGATGGTACTGCAGGGGGGACCCTGTGGGAGAGTAGGACGCCGCCGAACAAATTTTGAGCCCCGGCTCCCGAGTTTAATCACTCGGGAGCCGGGGCTTTTTTGCGTACGATCGCGGTATGACGAGCTACACGATACGTGCGTCCCGCCCCGACGAGTGGCGTGCCCAGCGGGCGCTGCGGCTGGAGGCGCTCAAGGACCCCGCCAGCAGCGTGGCCTTCGTCAACACGCACGACACCGAGGCCGCGTTCACCGACGAGGTATGGCAGCAGCGGGGGCAGACGCAGGCGTTCATCGCGGAGGACGAGGCCGGCGAACGCGTCGCGAACGTGGCCGTACTCGTGGAGACGGGCGAGGCGTTCGCCGTGCCCCAGACCCATCTGGTCGGCGTCTACGTACGGCCGGAGTTCCGGGGCGGGGCGTTGGCCGCGGAATTGCTGGGTGCGGCGATCGAGTGGTCGTGGCAGCTGCCGGAGCAGGTGCGGCGCGTGCGGCTGTGGGTGCACGAGGACAACCACCGGGCGCAGGCCTTCTACAAGCGGCTCGGCTTCGTCAGGACGGGGAGGACGATGGCGTTCCCGCTGGACGAGTCGCGGACCGAGTACGAGATGGAGCTGGAGCGGCCGTAGGGAGTGCGCTAGGGCAACCGCACCGCGTCCGGGACCTCTTCGAGGAGCGCGGGGGGCTGGGTGCCGAGGACGAGGCGGGTGTCGGCGCGCTGCCACAGCGGCCCTCGCCAGTGGTCGCGGGCCTGTTCGGGGGAGCGGAGCACGGCCAGGGTGGGCAGGCCCGCGGAGGTGCCGGTGGCCAGGAGGTCGGGGAGTTCCGGGATCGGCGCGAGGGCGGCGATGTCGTCCAGCACGAGGGTCATTGGTGGGTCGAGCCGACCGGAGGATGACCCTGCGGCCATGCGCCGGCCGTGCTCGACCACGCTCGATACGAGTGCGGTGAGCAACGGCATCGCACCCGGGTGGGTTCGCGGGTCCTCGTTGGGCTCGCCCACCACATAGAGCGTGCCCAGATCCTTGAGGAATGACTCCAGCTCGAGGCCGTCGGCGCGTCCCGGATTGCAGGCGTCCCGGATGTGGACGGAGTTGAGGGACTCCAGGGCGCGGTGGACGAGCGCCTGGGCGGCGTCGCGGCGGTGGGTGTGGGCGTGGAGGACGGACTCGAGCTCCCCGCTCCAGCCGGAGGCGGCCTTGGAGTGCGTGCGCAGGATGCGGACGGCGTCCTGGCCGGAGCTGCCGCCCGCCCAGCGGTGCACCTGCCGGAAGGGCTGGCCGTCGACGGCGGCGGCGTGCAGCCAGCAGCGCAGGAGGGTCTCGGCGGCGTCGAACATCGCGGCGTCGACCGCGGCGCGCGGCCGTACCGGGAAGAGCAGGGCGCGGGCGCGGGTGACGGCCGTGGGGACGTCCTCGCAGCCCGAGTGCGGGGCCCAGCGGAGCCGGGCCGGGGTGTCGACCAGATGGGCCGGGTCGTAGACGTGGACCGGGCCGAGCTTGGCGCGGTTGCCGACGGTCTGGTGGAAGGTGTCCGGGTCGGCGGTGGTGACGAGGACGGGGCCCGCCGCGTTGAGGACGGACGGCTGGACGAGGCGCTTGCCCTTGTCGCTGCGGAGGGCGGCGAAAGCGGCGTAGGTGCGGGTGAGTTCACGGTCGATGGTCACCGGCGGAGCCCCGGGGCCAGCGGCGGGGACGCCGGTGGCGGGTCCCACCGGTACGGGTTCAGGCTCGGGGGCGGCCGGCTCAGGGGCCTCCACGGGCCCCTGCGCGGCCTGCCGGGGCCGGGCCGGGGTCGCGGGCTCCACGGCAGCCTCCGCAGCCTCCGCGGCCTTCTGGGCCGCCGTACGGCGTGCCGCGCGGCGGGCTGCGCGGCGCAGCCGGGTGCGGGCGACGACGCCCATCACGAAGACCGTGAGGACGAAGAGCACCATCAACTGCCCGATGAACACGCCCCAGAACAGCCCGGAGCCGGGCAGCCCCGCCGGCGGGGCGGGCCGCCAGGCCCCGGCGATGTCGTGGGGGTCGGCGATGAGGTGACGCATGGCCACGGGCGTGCGCGTGAAGTGGACCTCGGCCGGCCACGCCCCGTGGGAGACGAGGCCGGCTATCCCCGTGCCCGTCCACACCAGGACGGTCATGCCGAGCAGGAAGCCCATGACGCCGAGGATCAGCCCGTCCGGGATGCCGCCCTCGCGCTCCTGTCCGTGGTGCTGCGCTCTCGCCATGGTCAGGTCCCCGTTCAGGCCACCGCGTCGTCGGCCAGCTGCTTGTCGAGGGAGACCCGGGGCTCGTCGAACCCGTCCGCCCGGTCGTCCTCGTCGGCCGAGGCCTCGGTCATGGCGCGGTCGGTGTAGACCAGCGGGCGTTCGGTCTCCGTGATGAGGTGCTTGACGACCTGCACGTTGCCGTTGACGTCCCAGACGGCGATGCCGGGGGTGAGGGTGGGGATGATCTCCACCGCCCACCGGGGCAGGCCCAGTACCCGGCCGGTCGCGCGCGCCTCGTCGGCCTTCTGGGCGTAGATGGTGCGCGTGGAGGCCATCTTGAGGATCGCCGCGGCCTCCTTGGCGGCGGCGCCGTCCACCACGTCGGACAGGTGGTGGACGACGGCCACGAAGGACAGGCCGAGACGGCGGCCGAACTTCAGCAGCCGCTGGAAGAGCTGCGCGACGAACGGGCTGTTGATGATGTGCCAAGCCTCCTCGACCAGGAAGATGCGTTTCTTCCGGTCGGGGCGGATCCAGGTGTGCTCCAGCCAGACGCCGACGATCGCCATGAGGATCGGCATGGCGATGGAGTTGCGGTCGATGTGGGACAGGTCGAAGACGATGAGCGGGGCGTCGAGGTCGATGCCGGCGGTCGTCGGGCCGTCGAACATGCCCCGCAGGTCGCCGTCGACGAGCCGGTCCAGGACGAGGGCCACGTCCAGGCCCCAGGCGCGGACGTCCTCCAGGTCGACGTTCATCGACTCGGCCGAGTCGGCCATGGGGTGCCGCAGCCGGTCCACGATGTCGGTGAGGATGGGCTGGCGGTCGGTGACCGTTTCGTGGACGTACGCGTGGGCGACCTTCAGCGCGAAGCCGGAACGCTCGTCCAGGCCGCGGCCCATGGCGACCTCGATGATCGTGCGGAGCAGGGCGAGCTGGCCCGTGGTGGTGATCGCCGGGTCGAGCGGGTTGAGCTTGATGCCCCCGTCGAGGGCCGCCATCGGGTCCAGACGGATGGGGGTTATTCCGAGGGCCTTGGCGATGAGGTTCCACTCGCCGACGCCGTCCTCGCCCTGCGCGTCCAGGACGACGACCTGGCGGTCGCGGAAGCGCAGCTGCCGCAGGACGTACGTCTTCTCCAGGGCGGACTTGCCGTTGCCGGACTCGCCGAGGACCAGCCAGTGGGGGGCGGGGAGTTGCTGCCCGTACAGCTGGAACGGGTCGTAGATGTAGCCCTTGCCGGAGTAGACCTCGCGGCCGATGATCACGCCGGAGTCGCCGAGGCCGGGTGCGGCGGTCGGCATGTAGACGGCCTGGGCCTGGCCCGTCGAGGTGCGGACGGGGAGTCGGGTGGACTCCACCTTGCCGAAGAGGAAGCTGGTGAAGGCGTCGGTGATCGCTGCGAGGGGGTCCAGCATGGCCATGGGTGGAGAGCCTCCTCGGCGTCAGCGGTCGTCGCGCCTGGGGCGCAGGCTCCGGCGTGGCATCGTTGTCCCTGTCGTCCTTCCCATTAGCGCCGTCCCTGGAGACGGAGCGTCAAGTGCGCACAGGCGCATGGTGCTACCTCCCGGGCCCTCAGCGGCGGATGCCGGTCGCGAACGGAAGCGTGTTGACGAAGGCCCGGTGGTGTTCGCGGTCGCACCACTCCAGCTTGAGGTACGACTTGCCCGCGGAGGCGCGGATCGTGCGCTTGTCGCGCGCCAAGGCCTCCGGGGAGCGGGAGGAGACCGTGATGTAGCCGACCAGGTTGACGCCCGCGGCGCCGGAGGCGAGGTCCTCGCCGCGCTGGTCGATGCGGGTGTGGTGGGCGAGGTCGCGGGGGTCGACGACGCGGTTCATCTTGGCGGCGCGGCTGGCCTCGGCGTCGTCGTTGGTCTTCTCGGTGAGCATGCGCTCGATGGCGACGTCGGTCGGCTCGAGGTCCATGCAGACGGCGACGGTGCGGATCACGTCCGGGGTGTGGACGAGCAGCGGGGCGAGGAAGTTGACGCCGACGGGGGTCAGCGGCCACTCCTTGACCCAGGCCGTGGAGTGGCACCAGGGGGCGCGGGTGGCCGACTCGCGGGTCTTGGCCTGGAGGAAGGTCGGCTCGGTGGCGTCCAGTTCCGCGGGCCAGGCGTTGCGCCGGGTCATCGCCTGGATGTGGTCGATCGGGTGGTCCGGGTCGTACATGGAGTGGATGAGCGACGCCAGCCGCGCCTGGCCGAGCGGCTGCCGGACCCGGATGTCGGCCTCGGTGAGGCGGGCGCAGATGTCGGTGAGCTCACGGGCCATGACGGCGGCGATGCCGGCGTCCTTGTCGAGGGACTTGCGGGCGCCGCCCGCGGCGCGGGCGATGGCGTTGCCCTCGGCGGCGAGCTCGCGGCTGTAGTGCATGCACGCGACGAGGTAGGCGCGGTGCTGCTCGGACGAGGTCGACACCATCGACTGCAGTTGGTCGTAGGAGTCCTTGAGCCACTGCTCGGCCCGGTCGTCGCCGCGCTGGGCGACGTCCTTGGCGTGGGCGTCGGGGTCGGCGGGGAGGGTGCGGGCGAGCATCTGCAGCCGGGTGACGAAGCCGTCGCCGTTGGCCACGTGCTTCAGCAGGGTGCCGAAGCGTTCGACCAGGGCCTCCTGGTCCTCGCTGTCGCGCAGGCCGACGCCGGGGCCCTCGATCTCGATGGCTGCGGTCACGGTGCGCCGGTCGACGTGCAGCAGCACGGCGATCTCGTCCGGGCCGAAGGGCGCCGACAGCCAGGTGATGCGGCCGATGCCGGGGGGCGGCCCGATCTCCACCTCGCGGCCGTCGAGCCGGGTGCCGGACTCGGCGGCGGTGGAGCGGTACGTCGCGGCCGACCGCAGCGTGCGGCGGTAGCTGCGGTTGATCTCGAACCAGCGGTAGAAGGTGCGGCGCCGGTAGGGCATGTAGACGGCGGCGAAGGCGAGCAGCGGCCAGCCCGTCAGGCCGAGGATGCGCAGCGGCAGCACGGGGATCAGCAGGCCGCTCATCATGCCGAGGAACGCGCCGACGATGATCAGGGCGATCTCGCCGGTCTCGCGGTTCTTTCCGACGATGGCGTTGGGACGTGCCTTGCCGATCAGGTACGTACGGCGCTGCTGCGGTGCGGCGTAGGGCTGGGACGTCACCGGCTTTCGCCTCCTGCTGTCTTGCTGGTCGTTCCGCCGCCGTTGCCGCGGTCAGGGTTCGTGCGCGGCGCGGGGGCCGGTGCCGGCGCGGTGCCGTTGCGGCTGCTGTGCGCGGCGATGCCGCTGGGCACGGCGTTCGTGGGCTGTGCGCCGCCGCCCGAGGCCTGCTCCTGGGGGCCGCCGCGGGTGCTGTGCGTCTTGATGCCCTGCTTCACCAGCGCGGCGGGGGAGGAGATGACGGCGGCGGCCTGGGACTCGGAGCTCGCCTTGCGGTTGCTGCGGAGGCTGGCCACGTCGTCGCCGAAGCCGGGGACGAAGCGGTAGATCATCGCGCTGGCGAAGATGGCCAGCAGGATGATGGCCAGGCCCGACACGACGGCGCCGAACGCGGTGGGCCCGTCGGAGCCGCTGAGCGCGCCCGCGAGGCCCAGCACGACCACGATCACCGGTTTGACGAGGATCACGGCGATCATGATCCCGGCCCAACGGCGCACGTGGTGCCACATGTTCTTGTCGACCAGGCCCGAGTACACGGCGGTGCCGAGCAGCGCGCCGACGTACAGCAGGGCGGCACGGATGACGAGTTCGAGCCACAGGACGCCGGCGGCGAGCACGGACACCAGGGAGACCACGATCAGCATGATCGGGCCGCCGCCGATGTCGGAGTCCTTGGTCAACGCGTCCTGGAACGAGCCGAAGAACGTGTCGGTGCCGGCGGAGGTGCCCGAGGCGATGACCTCCGTGATGCCGTCGGTCGCCGACACGACGGTGTAGAGGATCAGCGGCGTGAAGGCGGAGGCGATCACGGTGAGCCAGAGGAAGCCGACCGCCTCGGTCAGCGCCTCGGTGAGGGGCACCCCGCGCACGGCGCGCTTGGCGACGGCCAGCAGCCACAGGAGGAGCGTGAGGAAGGTGGAGGCGGCGAAGACGACGGCGTACTGGGTGAGGAACGCCTTGTTGGTGAAGTCCACGGCCGCGGTCCTGTTGACCGCCTTGGAGAGGCCGTCGATGACCCAGGCGGCGGCGTCGGCGCAGCCGCGCGCGAGCGAGTCCAGGGGGTCGAGGGGGTCCGCCACGGAGGGGGTGTTCTTGGACCCCGTGCCGCCCTCGCAGTAGTCGCGGGCCTGCCCCACGATCAGGTCGCACGGGTTGCTGCTGCCGCTCGGGCTGGGGGTGGGGCTGGGGGCGGCCACCGCGCGTGAGGCGGCCAGGACGAGGGTCGTCTGGGCAGTCGCGACCAGGGCGGTCAGGGACAGCGCGCGGCGCCGGTGGCTACCTGGCATACGTGAACCCTCCGTAACCCTGGACCGCGTTGGCGATTTCCTCGGCGTCGGCCGCGCGGTTGTCGCCGTTGACGGGCGCGGGTCCCTCCTTCTGGCCGGACGTCTCGATTCTCCAGTCCCCGTCAACCCATACGAGTTGCTCGGTGATGGTGAACCACGTCTGGCTCACGGGCTTCGTCGAGCCCTCCCCGGCCAGGCCGACGAGGCCCGTGCTCCACACCTCGACGGTCGCCGCGTTCTTGGAGAAGCCCGTCACACGGGTGCCCACGGGGACGGTGCGGGAGACGAACGTGTAGCCGTCCGGCACGCTTCCGTCCTCGTTGAGCCCCACGTTGGCGAGGAAACCGGGCGAGTAGGCACGGTCGAGGTCACCTTGGAGGCGGTCGACGACCTCGGGGGCGTGGATCGCCGCGACGATCGTGTGCCGGCGGGCCTCGTCGAACATGCCGTCGGAGCCGAGCGCCACGGCGTAGTTGGCGGCCGCCGACTGCGCGCCCTGGTCGGTGCGGGCGTAACCCGTGGGGATGCCCGCGTCCTTGCCGTTGACCGGCTTCGTGCCGGTGGGGGATGTGGGCTGGGAACGGGCGCCGTTGGAGGAGCCGCCGCTCTGGCTGCCGCCGCCGGGGGAGTCGGAGGGGGAGCCGCCGCCGCGGTTGGCGAAGGCGATGGCGGCGATGAGGAGCACGACGACGCCGACGACCGTGACGAGGCTGCGGCTGGAGCGCTGCGGGCGGCGGGAGGGGCCGCCCGTGCCGGGCGGGGGCTCGGGGAGGCGGGTACGGGTCGGGGGGCCGTCCTGGCCGAGGCTCATCGGGGGCTCGCCCCCTCGGGGGTCATCGGGTGAGTGGGCATCAGCAGACAGCCTCGGGTGGGGTGCGGGGCCGGGACGGGCCCCTCGGGGACAGTGCGCAGGGGATGGGGCGGAGTCCGACGCGTGGTCGCTAGACCGCCATCCCGTAGACGATGGTGAAGAGCGTGCCGAGGGAGCCGATGATGAACACGCCGGTCAGGCCGGCGATGATCAGTCCCTTGCCCTGCTCCGCACTGAAGGTGTCGCGGAGCGCCGTGGCTCCGATGCGCTGTTTCGCCGCGCCCCAGATCGCGATGGCCAGGCAGAGCAGGATCGCCACTGCCATGACCACCTCGATCATGACGCGTGCTTCGTTCCCCAGGGAGCCGAAAGGCCCCCAGTCCGGGGCGATACCACCGATGATGGTGTTGATGTCGCCCTTGTCGGCCGCCAGGAACATGAGAACTCACCACCACGCTAGATCAGTTGGCGTCCTCGACGGGGCGCAAGGAGCCAAGGTCTATCTTGGCGGAGGATGCCGCCGTCGTATGTCGACTCGGCGACTTTCTCAGCCGATTCCCCGGTGTGATCCGGGCCGCAACCGCCAGACTGGACACACTGGCGTGCGATCCGGTGTTCGATGGGACTTTGTTGACTACTCTGTGTATCACGGTGGTGAGCGGAGGGCAACGATTGGCGGCGCTGCGCGTGGGGATGCTCCCCAGGGCCTGGCGCACCGTCACCTTCGGCGCCGGGCAGGGTGATGTGACGAAGGGGTGGGGCGGGTGACGGCGGCTTCGCGGACCGCGCGGAAGGCCTGGCTGGTGTCGGGGGTCGTGGGTGGCCTCTTCTTGTCGTTCGTCATGCTGCTCGTGGTCGGTACGTTCCTGGTGGCGGCGAAGCTGACGGGCGGGGGAGGGGCGGTGACGCTCGCCACGGGGGCGGTGCCGGCGGCGTACCAGGGCCTGGTGCAGAAGTGGGGGAACCTCTGCGGGGCCATCAACCCGGCGCTGCTGGCGGCGCAGCTCTACCAGGAGAGCGGCTGGAACCCGAAGGCTCAGAGCGCGGCGCAGGCGCAGGGGATAGCGCAGTTCATCCCCGGGACGTGGGCGACGCACGGCGTGGACGGGGACGGTGACGGGGACCGCGACGTGTGGGACCCGGCGGACGCCATCCCCTCGGCCGCCTCGTACGACTGCGAGCTGGCCGGCTACGTCAAGGACGTGCCGGGGAACCCGACGGAGAACATGCTCGCCGCGTACAACGCGGGTGCGTACCGGGTCATCCAGGCCGGCGGGGTGCCGCGGATCCGGGAGACGCAGAACTACGTCCGGATCATCACGACCCTGCAGAAGAGCTTCGCGGCGCCGGTGGGCCCGGTGGGGCCGTCGCGGCAGTCGGCGGGCGCGATCTACTACGCCCAGCAGAAGCTGGGGACGAAGTACCTGTGGGGCGGCAACGGCACGCCGGAGCAGGGCGGCCGGTTCGACTGCTCGGGCCTGACGAAGGCGGCGTACCACTCGGTGGGGATCGAGCTGCCGCGCGTGGCCAACGACCAGTGGAACGCCGGACCGCACCCGAAGCGGGACGAGCTGCTCCCGGGCGACCTGGTCTTCTTCGCGTACGACCTGACCGACCCGCGGTCCATCCACCACGTGGGGATCTACGTCGGCGGCGGCTACATGATCAACGCTCCCTACACGGGCGCGGTGATCCGCTTCGACAAGATCGACACCCCGGACTACATCGGGGCGACGCGCGTGACGGCGGCGGGCGCGGCGGCGGTGTGACCGTCGCGCGCCCGCCGCGGCGTCGCCGTGGGTGAACACCCGGCCCCGGCATGCGGGAACGTGTCTCCCTTCGATAACACCTTGGTGATCATCCGGTGGAGACCGGAACGCGACGTACCGTGCCGTCCGTTGGACGGGGGAGAATCAACTCCCACACGGACGTGCACGGGGGTGCGGCGGAAGAGAGTGAGGGGACACCGGTGGCAGAGCTCTCACTGGACGGCTCGAACCCCGACGTCAGTCTGCTCCGCGACATCAACGGGCTCGCGAAGGACGCCCCGCGCTGGTTCGACCGTGTGATGGAGGCCGTCGGCGAGTACGGCCTGATCCTGCTCATGGTGCTGATCGCCGGCTGGTGCTGGTGGCGCGTGGCGCGCCGCAGCGGCACCGAGGCGCCGACGGCCGTGGCGGGTGTGATCTGGGCCGGGCTGGCGGCGTCGATCGCCCTGGTGCTCAACATCCCGCTGCGGAACTTCGTGGACCGGCCCCGGCCCTTCGTGGACCACGAGGGCATCGACGTCGTGGTGAAGGGGAAGACCGACTTCTCCTTCGTCAGCGACCACGCCACCTTGACGATGGCCGTGGCGATGGGCCTGTTCATGGTCAGCCGCAAGTGGGGCCTGGCGGCCATCGCGGTCGCGCTGGCCGAGGGCTTCTGCCGCGTCTACATGGGTGTGCACTACCCCACCGACGTTCTGGGCGGCTTCGCCCTCGGCACGGCCGTCGCGCTGCTGCTGGCCCCGGCGGCGCTGGCCCTGCTGACACCGCTGACGAAGGCCCTGGCGGGGTCCCGCATCGGCGTGCTGGTGCAGGCGGCGCCCGGCCGGCCGGAGGCTCGCCGGGGCGAGCCCTACCCGGAGCCGTCGGCGGTCGACAAGGACCTGGCCGCCTGACGGCCGCCGCCGGCGGACGGGGCCTTGTTACAGGGCCTGCTGGAAGCTGAACAGCCGCGAGGGGTCGTAGCGGGTCTTCAGGCGGGTCAGCTTGCCGGCGGCCGAGCCGTAGTAGGCGGTGCGCCAGTCGGTCAGCGTGGCGTCGGTGTAGTTCTGGTAGGCGGCGCCGGAGGCGTGGCGGCGCATGGCCGTGTGGAGCCCGGTCAGCCAGCCCGTGGTGCCGGGGTTCTCTATGTACTGCGCCAGGAAGCGCGAGCGACGGTGCACGAAGGCGGTGGCCGTGGGCGCGACACGGTTGACGGCGCCGCCCAGTGCGGTGAGGGAGACGCTGCCGGAGCCGGAGCGGAGCCCCTCCACCTGGGACAGGAGGGTCTGGATGCCGGCGGCGGAGAGCGAACGGTCGTAGAAGTCCGAGCGGGCCGCGTAGGTCTCCCGGCCGAGCCGGCCGGAGGGGCTGCGACCCGGGGTGGTGCCGGGCAGGTGGCACTGGGCGGTGCTCAGGTTCGAGCAGCCCGCGTACGCGAGGGCGGCGTCGAGGTAGGAGCGCGGGTGCAGGGAGACGCTGCTCGCGGGGGCGCCGATGGTGTCGGCGAGCCGGTCGACGGCGTTCGCGAGCCCGTCGCGCGAGGTGATGCCCACGGTGGCGATGCTGATCTGCGGGGATCCGGTGCCCGACTTGTCCAGGTGCAGGGCGGACCAGATCTCGTCGGGCTGGGTGGGCCCCCACTCCTGCCAGGCGCGCAGGACGGCGGCGGCCTTGCTCCAGGGCCAGGTCAGGTAGCCGGTGACGACCTGCGGGGAGGCCTGCGTGTCGAACGTCAGCCGGGTGACCACGCCGAACTGGCCGCCGCCCGCGCCGCGCAGCGCCCAGAACAGCTCCGGGTTCTCGCTGGCGCTGCAGCGCAGCACCCGGCCGCCCGCGGTGACGATCTCGGCCCCGGTGAGGCTGTCGCAGGTCAGCCCGTACGCGCGGCTGAGCACCCCATGGCCGCCGCCGAGGGTGAGGCCGGATATGCCGACCGTCGGGCACGAGCCGGCCGGCAGGGTGCGCCCGCTCGCGCCGAGCTTGGTGTAGACGTCGATGAGCTTCGCCCCGCCCCCGATGGTCGCGGTGCCGCCGGACAGGCTCACCGAGGCCATGGACGAGACGTCGAGGACGAGCCGGCCCTTGCCGCCGGAGTAGCCGGCGTAGGAGTGCCCGCCGTTGCGGACCGAGACGGGGACGCCGGTGCGGCGGGCGAAGTCCAGGCACGCGCGGATGTCCTCGGTGCCGGAGACGTACGCCACGGCGGCGGGCCGCTGCCCGTCGAAGCGGGTGTTGTACAGCAGGCGTGCGGTGGCGTAGTCCGCGTCGTCGGGCAGGACGAGGCTGCCGTCCAGGGTGCGGCCGAGGGCCTTCCAGTCGGGGCGGGCGGTCGGCGAGGCGCTGGGTGACGCGGCGCCGCCGGCCGTCGTGGCGGTGCCGGGGGTGCCGGGCGCGGCACTGCCCGCGTGCGCGGGGCGACCGCTCTCGGGGGTGCAGGCCGTGGCCAGCCAGCCCGCCGCGGCGACGCCGGCGCCGCTGCGGATCAAGGTTCGTCGGTTCAAAGTGGGGCCTCCCGCTCCGCTTCCCCCGTGTGGTCGTCCGTGAGGACGGTGGGGAACAGGTGACCGGTTGCGGGTGGGGGATGTGACGTCCGTCGGGCCGCCGTCAGCCCTGCTCGTGGTCGGTGGCGTCGCGCCGGGCGCGGTCGCGCGCCCGGCGGGCCGGGCCCTGCCAGCCGCAGACGCAGGTCGCGCGGGAGAAGGCGCCCTTCTCGGTGGTGGTCGCCCGGTGCGCGGGCGGGGGCGGATCGCTGGGAGGCACGGAACAAAGCTACCGGCCGTGACGCGGTGCCCTGACCCTCGTTATGCCCGACGACGTCCGAGGCGCGGGTGCAGGGGGTTGGCGGAGATGGGGCAGCTCGGTCGGGCGACTGTGGCAGCCGTGGGTCTCGGGTTGTGCGCGCTGGCGGTGGCGGGGTGCTCGGCCGCCGGTGAGGCCGTCGAGGTGGACAGCGTCCCGGTCGACGCGCGGGAGACGCTGCGGCAGGCGGTGGACTCCCTGGCCGCCGCGGGCAGCTCGAAGATCGTCACGTCGATGGAGATGGCCAGCGGCGGCACGAAGATCGCCATCAGGGGCACCGGCTCCTTCGACTACGCCGAGCGCCGCGGCAGCCTCCAGGTCGTCCTGCCGCCGGACGCGGCCGGGGACGCCGAGCACGAGCCGGTCACGGAGCTGCTGACGCCCGGCGCCCTCTACATGAAGAACCGGGGCGAGGGCGTGCCCGCCGACAAGTGGGTGCGGGTCGACACCACGAGGCTGCCGGACGGCAACCTCGTCACGGGGGGCGCGACCGACCCCCTGGTGGCCGTGGAGCTGCTGCGGGGGGCGCGGGAGGTGCGGCAGACCGGGACGGGGACCCTGGGCGGGGTGCGGGTGCGCCACTACCAGGGGGTCACGGACATCGCGGACGCCGCACGCGTCGCCTCCCCGCTGGTGCGGGCGGAGCTCGCGGCGGCGGCGGAGGGCTTCACCGTGACCCGGGTCCCGTTCGACGCCTGGATCGACGAGGACGGCCGGCTGCGCAAGGTGCGGCAGCGCTTCACCTTCAGCAACGGCGGGGGCGCGGGCGTGCGGAGCGCGCCGGCGCAGGTCACGGTGGTCTCGACGACCGGGATGTACGGATTCGGGGCGCCGGTGCGGATCACGCTGCCCCGGGAGACCGACATCTACACGGGGAAGATCGTTTCTGCGACCGGCCCCTGAGGGCTTGCCGAAATGGCCCGTCCGTGTCATGCACGGACCGTGCACCAGTCCCTACGCTGGGCGGGGAGGAGGTGGTGCACGTGGCGGTGTGGCTCCTGGACCAGGACGACCAGGTCCACGTGGCCCTCGCGGAGATCGAGCTGTGCTGCGAGCTGATGATCGCGGCGTCGGCGACGACCGAGGAACGGCTGAGTTCCGAGCGCATCGACGAGGTGCTGAACGTGAGCCCCCGCGTGCCCGCGCAGGGGACCCGGTGGTCGGCAGGGGCCGGTCGCTAGCTCCGGAGCAGCCGGGCTATGGCGGCGGTGGCCTCGGCCACCTTGTCGTCGGCCTCCGGTCCGCCCTTCGCCGCGGCGTCCGCGACGCAGTGCCGCAAGTGCTCCTCCAGCAACTGGAGGGCGAAGGACTGCAGAGCCTTCGTACCGGCCGACACCTGGGTGAGGATGTCGATGCAGTACACGTCCTGCTCGACCATCCGCTGCAGACCGCGGATCTGCCCCTCGATGCGGCGCAGCCGCTTGAGGTGCTGGTCCTTCTGTTTGGCGTAGCCGTGCTGGTGCCCGTGCCCGTGCCCGTGCCCGTCCCCGTGCTCCGGAGCGTCCCCGGCGTCGTCCGCCGGCGACTGCGCCTGTTCCTCGGCGCCACCGGTCTCGATGACCGTCATGATGTCCCTCCTGCCCCCTATACCCCGGCAGGGTATATCGTACCGAATTCGCCCCAATGTGCGAGGGTGCGCGCAGAACCCCAGCTAGGGCGCACCCGCGGTGATGAGCGACACTGTAGGACGCCGGTTAGCTGTTGCCGGATGATGCGCCTAGCATCAATGCGACCGAAACCGATGTATTCCGAGGACTTCACGTGCGCTTTCGTCTGACCCCCAGGGAGACGAGCTTCTACGACATGTTCGCCGCATCCGCGGACAACATCGTCACAGGGTCGAAGCTCCTCATGGAACTGCTCGGGGCCGATTCGGCCACCCGCTCGGAGATCGCGGAACGGATGCGTGCCGCGGAGCACGCGGGGGACGATGCCACGCACGCGATCTTCCACCAGCTGAACTCCTCCTTCATCACGCCCTTCGACCGGGAGGACATCTACTCCCTGGCGTCGTCCCTCGACGACATCATGGACTTCATGGAGGAGGCCGTCGACCTGGTGGTGCTCTACCAGGTCGAGGAACTGCCCCGTGGGGTCGAGCAGCAGATCGAGGTGCTGGCCAGGGCGGCCGAGCTGACCGCCGAGGCGATGCCGCACCTGCGGACCATGGACAACCTCACCGAGTACTGGATCGAGGTCAACCGGCTGGAGAACCAGGCGGACCAGATCCACCGCAAGCTGCTGGCCCACCTCTTCAACGGCAAGTACGACGCCATCGAGGTGCTCAAGCTCAAGCAGATCGTGGACGTGCTGGAGGAGGCGGCGGACGCCTTCGAACACGTGGCCAACACCGTGGAGACCATCGCGGTCAAGGAGTCCTGACCCCGGTGGAGACGTTCTCTCTGGTCGTGACCATCGGCGTCGCGCTCTTCTTCACGTACACCAACGGCTTCCACGACTCCGCGAACGCCATCGCCACCTCCGTGTCCACCCGGGCGCTGACCCCGCGGGCCGCGCTGGCGATGGCCGCGGTGATGAACCTCGCCGGCGCCTTCCTCGGCACCGGGATCGCCCACACCGTCAGCGAGGGCCTGATCGAGACGCCGCACGGGCAGACCGGCATGGCGATCCTCTTCTCCGGGCTGGTCGGGGCGATCGTCTGGAACCTGATCACCTGGTACTACGGGCTGCCCTCCTCCAGCAGCCACGCGCTCTTCGGCGGCCTGGTGGGGGCGGCGCTGGCCGGCGGCACGGGGGTCATCTGGTCCGGGGTGGTGGACAAGGTCATCCTGCCGATGTTCCTGTCGCCGGTCGTCGGGCTGGTCGTCGGCTACCTGGTGATGCTGGCCATCCTGTGGATCTTCCGCAAGGCCAACCCCCACAAGGCCAAGCGCGGCTTCCGCATCGCGCAGACCGTCTCGGCCGCGGGCATGGCGCTCGGCCACGGCCTGCAGGACGCGCAGAAGACGATGGGTGTCGTCGTGCTCGCGCTGACCATCGCCGACGTCCAGGAGGAGGGCGACGGGATCCCGCTGTGGGTGAAGTTCGCCTGCGCGGCGATGCTCTCGCTCGGTACGTACGCCGGCGGCTGGCGCATCATGCGCACCCTCGGCCGCAAGATCATCGAGCTGGACCCGCCGCAGGGCTTCGCCGCCGAGACCACGGCGGCGTCGATCCTCTACACGACCGCCTACATCTTCAAGGCGCCGATCTCCACGACGCACATCATCACCTCGGCCATCATGGGCGTCGGCGCGACGAAGCGGGTCAACGCGGTCCGCTGGGGCGTCGCGAAGAACATCGTGACCGGCTGGTTCATCACCATGCCGGCCGCGGCGCTGGTGGCCGCGCTGGTCTACGCCGTGGTGCACGTGGCCTTCGGCTGAGCCGGGGACGACCCGCCCCCGGGTACGCACCCCCGGGTACGAAGCAAATGGGCCCGCCCCCCGAACGGGGGGCGGGCCCTTCGCCTTGCGGTGGCACCGCCATGCAGCACCGCAGGACGGCTGTGGCCGGCTGCGGGACGGATCAGCCGAAGCGGCCGGAGATGTAGTCCTCGGTCGCCTGGACGGACGGGTTGGAGAAGATGCGCTCGGTCTCGTCGATCTCGATCAGCTTGCCGGGCTGGCCCACCGCCGACAGGTTGAAGAAGGCGGTGCGGTCGGAGACGCGCGCGGCCTGCTGCATGTTGTGGGTCACGATGACGATGGTGAAACGCTCCTTGAGCTCACCGATCAGGTCCTCGATGGCGAGGGTGGAGATCGGGTCGAGCGCGGAGCAGGGCTCATCCATGAGCAGGACCTGGGGCTCGACCGCGATGGCGCGGGCGATGCACAGACGCTGCTGCTGACCGCCGGACAGGCCCGAGCCGGGCTTGTTGAGGCGGTCCTTGACCTCGTTCCAGAGGTTGGCGCCGCGCAGCGACTTCTCGACGATCGTGTCGAGGTCGCTCTTCTTCTTGACGCCGTTGAGCTTCAGGCCGGCCGCGACGTTGTCGTAGACCGACATCGTCGGGAACGGGTTGGGGCGCTGGAAGACCATGCCGACCGTGCGGCGCACGGAGACCGGGTCCACGCCGGGGCCGTAGAGGTTCTCGTCGTCCAGGAGCACCTTGCCCTCGACGCGGCCGCCGGGGGTGACCTCGTGCATGCGGTTGAGGGTGCGCAGGAAGGTGGACTTGCCGCAGCCGGACGGGCCGATGAAGGCCGTCACCGTGCGCGGCTCGATGTTCATCGAGATGTCGTCGATCGCCCTGAAGCCGCCGTAGTACGCGGAGAGTCCGCTGACGTCGATTCGCTTGGCCATGGTGGTGATGCTCGCAATCCTTGGGTCGCTGATGTTGGCCGCGTCAGCGACCGGTCTTCGGGGCCTTCCAGCGCGCGATGCCGCGCGCCATCAGGTTGAGGATCATGACGAAGGCGATCAGCACGAGTGCCGCCGCCCACGCCCGGTCATAGCTCGCGTCGTTGCCGTTCTGGTACTGCTGGAAGATGTAGAACGGCAGCGAGGCCTGGGGGCCGTTGAACGGGTCGTTGTTGATCAGGTTGTTGCCGAAGACCAACAGCGCGATGGGGGCGCTCTCGCCGGCGATGCGGGCGACCGCGAGCATGACGCCCGTGGTGATGCCGCCGATCGCGGTCGGGATGACCACCTTCACGATGGTGCGCCACTTGGGGACACCGAGCGCCAGCGAGGCCTCGCGCAGCTCGTTCGGGACGAGCTTGAGCATCTCCTCGGTGGAGCGGACGACCACCGGCATCATCAGGATGGCCAGGGCCATGGCGCCGGCGAAGCCCGAGGGGCCGAAGCCCAGCAGCAGGTTCCAGGTCGACAGGATGAACAGACCGGCGACGATCGACGGGATGCCCGTCATGACGTCGACGAAGAAGGTCACCGCCAGGGCGAGCCGGCCCTTTCCGTACTCGACCAGGTAGACGGCGGTCAGCATGCCGATCGGAGCCGCGATGGCGGTGGCGATGCCGACCTGTTCCAGGGTGCCGATGATGGCGTGGTAGACACCGCCGCCCTCGCCGATGGTCAGCACGCCGTTCATGGAGTGCGACAGGAAGGCGCCGTCGAGGATCTTGACGCCCTTGCTGACCGTGGTCTGGATCAGCGAGTACAGCGGGAGCGCGGCGAGGATGAAGGACGCCCAGATGACGCTGGTGGCGACCCGGTCCTTGGCCTGGCGGCGACCCTCGACCGCCGTGGCGATCGCGTAGGTGCCGAGCACGAACAGCAGGACGGCGATCAGGCCCCACTGGAGCTTGCTGTCCAGGCCGGCACCGAGGCCGATGCCGACGGCGAGCACGAGCGCACCGGCCGCGATGCCCGCGGGGGCCCACTTCGGGAGCCGGCGCTGGGCCAGGGCCCGCTGCGGCACCGCGGGCGCGGAACGCTTGTCTGCTACTGCGTGGCTCATGCGTTGGCCCCCGAGTATTCCTTGCGCTTGGCGATGATCGCGCGGGCGGCGCCGTTGACGAGCAGGGTGATGACGAAGAGCACCAGACCGGAGGCGATCAGCGCGTCACGGCCGAACTCGTTGGCCTCGCCGAACTTGGCGACGATGTTCTGGGAGAAGGTCCCGCCGACCGGGTCCAGGACGTGCACCGACAGGATGGGCGCGGCGGACAGCACCGTGGCGACGGCCATCGTCTCGCCGAGCGCGCGGCCGAGGCCGAGCATCGAGGCGCTGATGATGCCGGACCGGGCGAAGGGGAGCACCGACATGCGGATGGTCTCCCAGCGGGTCGCGCCGAGGGCCAGGGCGGCCTCCTCGTGCATCCGCGGCACCTGCCGGAAGACCTCGCGGCTGACGTTGGTGATGATCGGGAGGATCATGATCGCCAGCAGGATGCCGACGGTGAAGATCGAGCGGGCCGCGCCCTGCGGGTCTTCCTTCTCGAAGACGACGGTCCAGCCGAGGTACTCGTCCAGCCACATGTTGAGGCCGGTCAGGTGCGGGACCAGGAACAGCGCGCCCCACAGGCCGTAGATGATGCTGGGCACGGCTGCGAGCAGGTCGACGATGTACGACAGCGGGGAGGCGAGGCGGCGCGGCGCGTAGTGCGAGATGAACAGCGCGATGCCGACCGCGATCGGGACCGCGATGGCCATCGCGATGATCGAGCTGACGATCGTGCCGTAGGCCAGCACCGCGATGCCGAAGACCGGCGGGTTGGCGTTGGCGTTCCACTCGAAGGTGGTCAGGAAGTTGCCGTGGTCCTTGGAGATCGCGTTGATCGCGCGGATCGTCAGGAAGATCGCGATCGACGCCATGATCACCAGCAGCAGGATGCCCGAGCCACGGGAGAGGCCCGAGAAGATCTTGTCGCCGGCGCGTGTGACGTTCGCCCCGGCGTGCTTCGCGGCCGTTGGCGGGGTGGGGTTCTGTGTAGTTATAGCCATCGGTTTTCTCTCCGGTCTGGGTGGGGGATCACTCCCCCGGCGGCGGTGCACCGGAAGTGCGACCGGCCCCGCGACGTGTGTCGCGGGGCCGGTCGACTGGGTTAGGACAGGGCGTCCACGGTGGAGCGGACCTTCGTGGCGATCTCGGCCGGGAGCGGCGCGTAGCCGGCCTCGGACAGGATCGACTGGCCCTCCTCGGAGGCGGTGTAGCCCAGGAAGGACTTCACCAGCGGCAGGGTCTCGGCCTTGTTGCCCTTGTCGCAGGCGACCTCGTAGGTCACCAGGACGATCGGGTAGGCGTTGTCGGCCTTGGTGGTGTAGGCGGCGGACATGTCCAGGGACAGGTCGGCACCGGTGCCCACGACCTTCGCCTGCGCGATGCCGGCGGAGGCGTTGTCGGCGGTGGCCTCGACCGGGGCGGAGGCGCCGGTGTCGACCTTCACCGTCTTGATGCTGTTGGCGGTCGCGTAGGAGAGCTCGAAGTAACCGATCGAGCCGTTGACCTGCTTGACCTGGGCCGCGACACCGGCGGACTTGGCGGCGGACTGGCCGCCCTTGCCCGCCCACGCCTTGGCGTGCTCGTACGGCCACGCGTCCTTGGCGGCACCGTTGAAGTACTTGGTGAGGTTGTCCGTGGTGCCGGACTCGTCCTGGCGGTGGAAGGTCTGGATCTTGGAGCTGGGGAGCTTGGCGTCCGGGTTCAGCTTCTTGATCGCCGCGTCGTCCCAGGTGGTGATCTTCGAGTCGAAGATCTTGGCCAGGGTCGGGGCGTCCAGGACCAGGTTGTCCACGCCGGAGACGTTGTAACCGATGGCGATGGGGCCGCCGACCATCGGGATGCTGATGCCGGTGCCGTCGGTGCAGACCTTCTTGGACGCCTCGACCTCTTCGGGCTTCAGCGGCGAGTCGGAGCCGGCGAAGCCGTCCGTGCCGTTGTTGAAGTCGATGATGCCCTCACCGGAGGACGACGCCTTGTAGTTGATCTGGGCGTCGGTGCAGGCCTGCTGGTAGTTCTTGACCCAGGCGTCCATGGCGTTCTGCTGCGCCGAGGAGCCGGAAGCGAGGAGCTGGCCGCCCTTGTCAGCGCACTTGATGCTGCTGGACGACGTGGGCGCCTTGCTGCTGTCGCTGCCCGCGTCCGTGTTGTCGTCCGAACCGCACGCAGTGAGCATGAGGGCACCGGAGACCGCGACCGCGCCGACGGCCAGGGCGCGGAGCCCGCTCTTACGCTGAAGCTTCACCTTTGGTGATTCCTTCCTGAAGCCCGCCGGTGGACGGCGAAGCAGAGGTATGGATTTCTGCATCCACCCGGCGGCTGCTCGCTCACCGGTAAGGCCGAAATTAGGCAGATCAGGTGAAGTGGTCGACGGCCGAGGGTGAACGCAAGGTGAACCTCGCATATCAGTGCGGTGCTGTAGCCCACACCGAGTGGCGTACGTCTCAGCGTGCCACCGTCACAGGCGCGTTCCGCGCAGGAACGCGTCGAGCACGGCGCGGTCCCGCGCATGGGTGAGCCGGTTGCGCGCGGCCGCCGGCGGCAGCCAGAGCATGCGGTCGACCTCGTGGTTCGGGGCGAAGGAACCCTCGCGCGCCTCGGCGGCCCAGTAACGCACGATCTTCGTGCGCCCCTCCACGACGTACGTGGAGGAGGGGAGCACCCGCCCGGGCACGCAGTCGAGCCCGGTCTCCTCCTTGACCTCGCGGAGCGCGCCGTCCAGCGCCGTCTCCCCGCGCTTCAACTTCCCCTTGGGAAGCGACCAGTCGTCGTACTTGGGGCGGTGGATCAGCGCGATCTCCAGGCCCTCGTCGAACGGGGAGCGGCGCCACAGCACCGCTCCGGCGGCGAGGATCGGGGTGTCGGCGGTTCCGGTGGAGGCGATGGCGGTGCTCCTTTCCGGGCTGCGGGTCAGGGGCCGCTCCCGCGGGCGGGCCGGACGGTCGGCGCGACCGTCAGCGCGACCACAGGTGGGCGAAGGCGTACCGGGCCGCCTCCACCTCCAGGCGCTGGTCGGCGTGGAGCACGCCCAGCGCGTAGGCGGTGGCGGGGGCGATCCGCGGGGTGCGGGCGGCGGCGGTGACGGCGGTCGCGGCCTCCGAGGCCTCGCGGTGCTGCTCCAGCACCCGCGCCGCGGCGGCCAGCCGGGCGGCGGAGTCCCCGTCGTCGCAGGCCAGCACCTCCTGGGCGTAGCGGCGCAGGCGCAGCAGGACGCGGACCCGGTTCCACGCGGCGTCCTGGCGTTCCGCGGGCAGTTCGCCGGCGAGCGCGGCGTGGAGCGTCTCGCCGTTGTACGGGTGCCGTGCGCGCGTCAGCGGCAGTGCGGCCGCGGCCTCGGTGAGCCGGGTGTGGGCCTGCTCCGCCAGCAGCGGCAGCACGGTGGCGGCGGGTTTGCGCGCCGTGGGGGACAGCGGCACCTCGGAGGCGAGCACCGCCACCGCGTCCACCACCGCGTGGAACCGCGAGGAGCCCATGGCCTGCAGGGCGGCGGAATGGGCCCGGGTCCGGGCGAGGGTGAGCTGACGTTCCAGCAGGGCACCGGCCCGGGCGGCGCCCACGGCGAGCGGGCCGCTCGCGGCGCCGCCGCGTTCGGCGGCCTGCGGCAGAGCGGGGGAGCGACGGGTCCCGGCGGCGTGGGCCACCGCGGTCAGCGGTTCCGGGACCTCGGCGGGCGCCTGGGGCGCGGCCGTCGTGCCGCGCGGGGTCTCCGCGACGCCGCCCAGGCGCTCGCGGGGCGGTTCGGACGCTGCCGCCGCCAGGTCCGGCACGGTGGGCACCGGCAGCCACAGGCCGAGGTCGTCGTCGGCGGGAGCGGCGGGGATGCCCCCGGTGTCCTCCGCGGAGGCCAGCCGCTGCAGTGCGCCGATCAGCCGGCTGAGCCGGGCGGCGTAGCGGTGCTCGCGGCCGAGGGTGTCGGTGAGCCAGCCGAGCTCGGCCCGCAGGGGGTCGGCCCAGCCCGGGTCGGTGAGCGACCCGAAGGTGTGCAGGGTGCCGGCGATGCGGCGGGCCGAGCGGCGCATCTGGCGGCCGCTCTCGGCGGTGTCGTCCTGAGGCCGGCCGGGTTCGCCCTCACGTGGTGCCAGTGCGCGCAGGAAGGCCGTGGCCTCCTCCCGCAGGTACTGTCCGAGGACCGCACCGGCCTCACGGTCGGGGAGCCCGCCGGCGGTCAGGCCGGCGGGCGTCGCTGCCGTGTCAGGGTGTCGCTGGGCCACGCCGGCGCCTCCGCGCATCGATGAGCATCTCCTGGATGTGGGGCAGCGGACGCCCTTCGGCGTCGGTGCTGTGCCGGGTCCAGTCCCCGTCCGGGCCGAGCCACCAGGACGAGGTGGAGTCCGAGGTTCCGGTCTCCAGGAATCGGTTCAGGGAGGCGCGGTGCGCCGGGTCGGCGACCCGGACCAGCGCCTCGATCCGGCGGTCGAGGTTGCGGTGCATCATGTCGGCGCTGCCGAGCCACACCTCGGGGTCCCCTCCGTTGCCGAAGACGAAGACCCGGGAGTGCTCCAGGAAGCGGCCGAGCACGCTGCGTACCCGGATGTTCTCCGACAGCCCCGGCACCCCCGGGCGCAGCGCGCAGATGCCGCGCACCCAGACGTCGACGGGCACGCCGGCCATGGAGGCCCGGTAGAGGGCGTCGATGATCGCCTCGTCGACCATCGAGTTGGCCTTGATCCGGATGTACGCGGGCCGGCCCTCGCGATGGTGGGCGATCTCCGCGAGGATCCGCGAGACCAGCCCGTCGCGCAGGCTGCGCGGGGCCACCAGCAGGCGGTTGTAGGTCTCGCGGCGCGAGTAGCCGGAGAGCCGGTTGAACAGGTGGGACAGGTCGGCGCCGACCTGCGCGTCGGCGGTCAGCAGCCCGAGGTCCTCGTAGAGCCGGGCGGTCTTCGGGTGGTAGTTGCCGGTGCCGACGTGGCTGTAGCGGCGCAGCGTGTCGCCCTCCTGGCGGACCACGAGCGACAGCTTGCAGTGCGTCTTCAGCCCGACCAGGCCGTAGACGACGTGGCAGCCGGCCTCCTCCAGCTTGCGGGCCCACTTGATGTTGGCCTGCTCGTCGAAGCGCGCCTTGATCTCGACCAGCACCAGCACCTGCTTGCCGGCCTCGGCGGCGTCGATCAGGGCGTCCACGATCGGCGAGTCGCCGGAGGTGCGGTACAGCGTCTGCTTGATGGCCAGGACGTCCGGGTCCTGTGCGGCCTGCTCCAGGAAGCGCTGCACGGAGGTGGAGAAGGAGTTGTACGGGTGGTGCAGCAGCACGTCGCGCTCGCGCAGCGCGGCGAAGACGTCGGTGGCGTGCGCGGACTCGACCTCGGCCAGGTCCGGGTGGGTGCCGCCGACGAACTTCGGGAACCTCAGCTCCGGACGGTCCTGCGCGGCGATCGCGAACAGCCCGGTCAGGTCGAGCGGTCCGGGCAGCGGGTAGACCTCGGCGTCCTCTATGTTCAGCTCCTGGACCAGGGTGTCCAGGGCCTGCGGGGAGATCGACTCCTCGACCTCCAGGCGGACCGGGGGACCGAAGCGGCGCCGCAGCAGCTCCTTCTCCAGGGCCTGGAGCAGGTTCTCCGTGTCGTCCTCCTCCACCTCCAGGTCCTCGTTCCGGGTCACCCGGAACATGTGGCTGTCCAGCACCTCCATGCCGGGGAACAGCTCCTCCAGGTGCGCGGCGATGACGTCCTCCAGCGGGACGAAGCGCTGCGGGCCGGCTTCGAGGAACCGGGACAGGATCGGCGGGACCTTCACACGGGCGAAGTGGTCGTGACCGGAGACCGGGTTGCGCACGGTGACGGCCAGGTTCAGGGACAGGCCGGAGATGTACGGGAACGGGTGCGCCGGGTCGACGGCCAGCGGGGTGAGGACCGGGAAGATCTTGTTGCGGAAGAGCGTGAAGAGCCGGGCCTGCTCCTTCTCGGTGAGGTCGCTCCACCGGATGATGTGGATGTCCTCCTCGGCGAGCGCCGGGGCCACGTCGTTCTGGAAGCAGGCGGCGTGCCGGGCCATGAGCTCGCGGGCGCGGGTGAGGATGTTCTCCAGCACCTTGGTGGGCGACAGGCCGGAGGCCGAGCGCTGGGCCACGCCGGTGGTGATGCGGCGCTTCAGGCCGGCGACGCGGACCATGAAGAACTCGTCCAGGTTGCTGGCGAAGATCGCGAGGAAGTTGGCCCGTTCGAGGAGGGGCGTGCCGGGATCCTCGGCGAGTTCCAGCACGCGCTCGTTGAAGGCCAGCCAGCTCTGCTCGCGGTCAAGGAAACGGTTCAGCGGGAGCTCTTCGTCCGTGCCCTCGTCCACCGCCGCGTCGGCCGCAAGGGCCTCACCCGACTTCTCCGCCGGCCGCGGCACGGTCGCGAGGCCGTCCAGGCGCTTGAGTTCGGGGTGCAGGGGCGGGACGACGTGCGGGCGGCCGTAGGCCGGGGACTGCTCCGCCGGGGGCTGTTCCGCCGGGGTCTCGGACGCGGTGGGAGCACCGGAGCCGGACCGCTCGGTCCGGGCGTTCGTCGGGAAATTCATCGAGGCCATGGGTGCGAGCCCTCCTCCGGATCCGGCACGTCGTTCACCTGGACGGCGGCGCACGGAACCCGGCCACCGACCATGCCTCCATTGTCCCCGGCGCGCCGGGATACCGGCAGGTCGAGAGGGGGGAGGTGGGTCGCGGCGGGCGTCTGCATTCACAGATGCTCGCAAGCGACTTTGAATCGCCGGTAACGGGCAGGTGGCGGTCAGGAAATCGCCGTACGTACCGGCCGTGTCCGGACGGTCACCCGGATGGCTCCGCCGGGGCCCGATCGGCCCCCCGCGGGAGCCTCAGGTCTCCGTCCGGTACATCAGGTCGACCTCGTGCGTGGTGAAGCCGAGACGTTCGTAGACGGCGAGGGCGGGGGCGTTGTCCGCGTCGACGTAGAGCATCGCGGTGGGCAGGCCGCGGTCGTGCACGAGGTACCGCAGCCCGATGAGGGTGAGTGCCCGGCCCAGACCGCCGCCCTGCTCCTCGGGGTGGATGCCCAGGACGTAGACCTCGCCGAGGCGCTCGCGCTCGTGCACCTTCGTCCAGTGGAAGCCGGCCAGCCGGTCGCCGCGGAAGGCGAGGAAGAAGCCGGCCGGGTCGAACCAGGGCTCGGCCTTGCGGTCGTCGAGGTCGCGCTGGGTGAGGCTGCCCTGCTCGGGGTGGTGCGCGAAGGCGGCGGCGTTAACCGCCAGCCAGGCGGCGTCGTCCTGCCCGGGGACGAAGGCGCGCACGGTGACGTCGGCGGGGAGCACGGGCTCGCCCAGCGGGGGCGCGCCGGCGCCCTCCTCCAGGGGGCGGCGCAGCTGCCGCAGCTCGCGGAAGAGGGCGAGGCCGAGCAGCCCGGCCAGGTGGCGGGCGGCGGGGTGGCCGCCGTGCGCCCACACGCGCAGCCGTTTGCCGGAGGCGGCGAGCAGTGCGTGGCCGAGGGCGCGGCCGTGACCCTGCGCGCGGTACGCGGGGTGGATGACCATCTCGGCGGCGGGGGCCTCGACCGGGTCGGTGTCCTCCAGTTGGGCGTACCCGACGAGCACGCCGTCGCTCTCGACCACCAGGTGGCGTACGCCCTCACGGGCACCGCCGCGCAGGTTCAGCCGGCCCTGCTCGGAGACCGCGGCCTGGCCGTCGACCGCCGCGGCCGCCTCGATCAGGGCCAGGACCGCCTCGGCGCGGCCGGGGCTCAGCGCGTCGAGGGTCTCGATCCTGCGGGGGCCCACGGCGGTCTGCTGCGCTGCTGCGTCGGTCATGGGACCGAGCTTACGGCCGTGCGGGTGCGGGAGGTGTCCATCGGCACCAGTGCCGCCGCACCGCAGGCCACGGCCGCCGCGGCGGCGAGGGCGGGCCAGTAGCCGGTGGCCGAGATGAGGGCGGCGCTCAGCGGCGGGACGACGGCGGCGGTCAGGTTCTGGCCGGTGTTGTGGACACCGAGGGCACGGCCGGACCAGGACGGGCCGGCGCGTTCGGCCGTGGCGGTGAAGGACAGGCCGTTGGTGCTGGCGGTGATTCCTATGGACAGGACGAGGGCGGCGGCGGTCACCGGGGAGGGGAAGGCCGCGGTCACGGCCGCCCCGGCGACCACCACGGTGGTGGCGACGGCGAGTTGCCGCATCGGCCGCAGCCGGCTGCCGACCCGGTCCGACCAGCGCCCGGCGGCGATCCGGAAGCAGGCCCCCAGCACCTGTGCGACGGCGATCAGCCGGCCGGCGCCGACCGGGGACCAGCCCCGGGTGTCCACCAGCAGCACCAGGGCGAAGGCCCCCGCCGTGAACTGCGGTACGACCAGCAGCGCGCCCGCGCCGTGGATCCGCCACAAGGTCGCGGAGCCCCGGTAGGGGTTGGCCGCCGGCGCCGCGCCGGGACCGGTCCGCGGGCGTACCGGGTCGGCGGCGAACAGTGCGACCAGGCAGGCGACGACCCCGCACACGGCGGCCAGGAAGCCGAAGGCGCCGTGCACCCCGTACGCGGCGGCGAGCGGGGGCATGGTCAGTGCGGCCACGCCCATGCCCAGCGGGGTGGCGGTCTGCCGGATGCCCATGGCCAGCCCGCGTTCCCCGGCGGAGAACCAGCCCATGACGAGGCGTCCGCTCGCGGAGTACACCGAGGCACCCGCCGCTCCCGCCAGGGCGAGCAGCGCGCCCAGCGCCGTCGTGCCGCCTCCGGCGCCCACCGCGCCGGCCGCGACGGCGAGCAGCGCGGCGGCGCCGCCCAGCCCGGTGGCGATGACGACGCGTTCGCCGTACCGGTCGGCTGCGGCGCCCCACGCGACGAGGGCGGCGACCAGCCCGGCGGTGGGGCAGGCGATGAGCAGCCCGATCTGCGGCAGCGTCAGGTGCGCCGTGTCCCGCAACGTGGCGGCCAGATAGGGGACTCCGTAGACGAAGGCGCAGGCGGCGGTCTGTGCGGCGGTGCCCAGGGCGAGCATCAGCCAGCGACGGGGCATGGGTGCACCTCCTCGGTCGGTGGTGGATCCAACTATGTCGCTTGTTTGAATGGCGAGACAGATCATTCCGGTGGGTGAGACGGAATGCCCGGCTGCCCGTCATGTACCGATCAGTCGAAACCTGCCCGTAACCGCAAAGCCACTGACAACTACGCGCGTTGACAATAGGCTGCGGCCGTCCTCCGCCTCCATCCATCGTTCACGTCCAAGGGGACCCATGTCAGTGACCCACCCGCGTCGCCGTGCCGCACGCCGCGTCGCCGCCGCGACCGCCGGCCTGGCGGCGGTCGGTGTGCTCGCGATAGCGAGCCCGGCCGCCCAGGCCCACGAGACCCACCACGGGGGTCACGGCCACGGCAGCCGTACCGTCGACCTCCAGCTGCTCGCCGTCAACGACTTCCACGGCAACCTGGAGCCCCCGGCCGGTTCCTCCGGCCGCGTCACCGAGCTCCAGGCGGACGGCACCACCAAGACCGTCGACGCCGGCGGCGTCGAGTACCTGGCCTCCAGCCTGCGCACCGCCCGCAAGGGGCAGGAGCGTTCGCTCACCGTCGCCGCCGGCGACATCGTGGGCGCCAGCCCGCTGCTGTCGGGCCTGTTCCACGACGAGCCCACTGTCGAGGCCATGAACAAGCTGGGCCTGGACGTCACCGGCGTCGGCAACCACGAGTTCGACGAGGGCAAGGACGAGCTGCTCCGTCTGCAGAACGGCGGCTGCCACCCGGTCGAGGGCTGCTACGAGAAGGGCCGCAAGTTCAAGGGCGCGGACTACCCGATCCTCTCGGCGAACGTCGTCAACGAGAAGACCGGACGCCCGCTGCTCAAGCCCTACACCATCGAGAACGTCAAGGGCGTCCGCGTCGGCTTCATCGGCGTCACGCTCGAGGGCACCCCGAACATCGTCACCGCCGAGGGCGTCAAGGGCCTGAAGTTCCTCGACGAGGTCGAGACGATCAACAAGTACACCAAGGAGCTCAAGCGCAAGGGCGTCAACGCCGTCGTCGCGCTCGTGCACGAGGGCGGCTTCCCCGCCTCCTCCGCGTACAACTACGACTGCGACGCCGGCGGTGCGGGCGCCGGTCTGTCCGGCCCGATCGTCGACATCGCCAAGAACACCTCGGCGGACGTCGACGCGCTGGTCACCGGCCACACCCACAACGCGTACGTCTGCACCATCCCCGACCCCAAGGGCAACGACCGCCTGGTCACCAGCGCGGCGTCCTTCGGCCGGCTCTTCACCGAGCTCGACATGAAGTACGACCTGCGCACGCACGACATCGTGCGCGCCTCGGTCGAGGGCTCCAACCACGTCGTGGACCGCACCCAGACCAAGGCCGCGGACATGACCTCGCTGATCAGCCGCTGGCAGACGCTGGCCGCCCCGGTCGCGGGCCGCACCGTCGGCTACATCTCGCAGGACATCACCCGGGCCGGCAACGAGTCCGCCCTCGGCGACCTCATCGCCGACGCGCAGCTCGCGTACGCCAAGACCCTCGACCCCTCGGCCACGATCGCACTGATGAACCCCGGCGGGATCCGCACCGACCTGGTGCACAAGGCCACCGGCAGCGAGGGCGACGGCGTCGTCACCTACGCCGAGGGCTTCGCGGTCCAGCCGTTCAGCAACACGGTCAACCTGCGGACGCTGACCGGCGCCCAGCTGGTCACCGTGCTCCAGCAGCAGGTCAGCGGCAGCAACGAGGCCGCCCCGAAGATCCTGCAGATCTCCAGCGGCCTGACCTACACGCTGGACCTCACCAAGACCGGTGCCGCCCGTGTCGTGACCGACTCGATCCGTCTCGGTGGCGCCCCGATCGACCCGGCGGGCAGCTACCGCGTCGCGATGAACTCCTTCCTGTCCGGCGGCGGTGACGGCTTCGGCGAGCTGGCCAAGGGCACCAACGAGCTCGTCGGTGGGGACGACCTGGCCGCGCTCAACGCCTACCTGACCGCCAACTCCTCGGCCTCCGCGCCGCTGGCGGCCCCGGCGGCGAACCGCATCACGATCGTCCAGTAATACGCGGCACGAGCGGGCGGGTCCCGCGACCGTGCTCCGCCCCCGTTCTTCGCGGCGGGCCGCCCGCGACCCCGCTCTCGTGGCGGCGGCCCCCGCTGCCTACGCTGTGGACATGACGACTACGGAGCGACGGCGGTTCAGGTCCGGCACGGTGATCCTCGGCGGCATGGGCGTGCTGGCCGCCGCGCTGACCGCGTGCGGCTCCGACCCCGACAAGCGCTGCGTGGACCCGGACACGTACCGGACGCTCCCGGTCGAGGAGTGCGACGACGACGGCGGCCACGGCCGCTACTACTACGGCGGCAGCGTCCGCAACGGGAAGGCCAAGGGCGGCAGCTTCGACAAGTCGTCGGTGAAGACCGGGGGCTTCGGCGGCCACGGCTCGGGCCACGGGTCCGGCGGCGGCTGATGCGCCGGTACGCCGTCGAGCCGCGCCCGGGCTGGCAGCGGATCGTGGAGGACCAGGGCGTCGTCTACCCGCTGACCCGTCATCCCGACGGCTCCCTGCGGCCGTACTGGGACGAGAGCGGGTACTACGCGTTCTCGCTCCCGGAGGTCGAGGCCCTGGAGGAGACCGTCGCGGAACTGCACGCGATGTGCCTCGCCGCCGCGGAGCACATCGTGGCCGAGGACCGCTTCGCCGAGCTCGGCGTCCACGACCCGCACCTGGCCGGGCGGATCGCCGAGTCCTGGCGGCGGCGCAGTGAACTCCCCTCCCTCTACGGCCGCTTCGACCTGCGCTACGACGGGACCGGCCCGGCGAAGCTGCTGGAGTACAACGCCGACACCCCCACCTCGCTGGTGGAGGCGGCCAGCGCCCAGTGGTTCTGGATGGAGGACCGTTTCCCCGGTGCCGACCAGTGGAACTCCCTCCACGAACGCCTCGTCGACGCGTGGCGGCGCCAGGCCCCGCTGCTGCCGCCCGGCCCGGTGCACTTCGCCCACACCGAGGCCGACGAGCTCGGCGAGGACCTGATGACGGTGGCCTACCTGCGGGAGACCGCCGAGCAGGCCGGACTCGACACCCACGCCCTGTCCGTCGAGGCGATCGGCTGGGACGAGCTCTCCGGGCGCTTCGTCGACGACCGGATGCGCTTCATCCGCAGCTGCTTCAAGCTCTACCCCTGGGAGTGGCTGGCCGGCGACCCGTTCGGCGGCCACGTCCTGGACACCCTCGACAACGGCGGCGGCACCGGCACCACCTGCTGGATCGAGCCCGCCTGGAAGATGCTGCTGTCCAACAAGGCGCTGCTGGCCGTCCTGTGGGAGCTCCACCCGGACCACCCCAACCTCCTCGCCGCCCACCTCGACGGTCCCCGCGACCTCGCCCGGACCACCGGCTGGGTCGCCAAGCCGCTGCTCGGCCGCGAGGGCGCGGGCGTCACGGTGCACCGCGCGGGCGAAGCCGCCGTGCCGCGCGCCGACGAACCCTGCTGCTACCAGGAACTGGCCCCGCTGCCCGTGTTCGACGGCAACCACGTGGTGCTCGGCGCATGGGTCGTGGCGGACGAGCCGGCCGGGCTCGGCATCCGCGAGTCGGCGGGCCTGGTCACCGACACGTACGCGCGTTTCCTGCCGCACGTCATCCGCTGAGCGGGCGCGACCTCGGCGGCACAGGGTGACCCGTCGGCCGCAGTGCGTGGGCTGAAGGCGCTTACCCCTTGCCGGGCAGGGGAGTTACCAGCGGAAACACTTTCCTCGGCAGTAACTTGTGGCCCACCATGGGCAACCCTGTCCCTCCAGACCCATCGACGTGTCCGGGTGGTCCGCCGTGTCCCAAACGCACCAAGAGCCCGTCTATGACGAGTTGTCCGACGCCGCTCTCACCGAGCGGGTACGGGCCGGAGCACCGACCGCCTACCCGGCGACCGAGGAACTGCGCCGCCGTCACCTCCCGGCCGTGCTCTGCTACGCACGGCTGTGCGCCCGCGGACAGTCCGCCGCCGACCAACTCGCGGCGCAGGCCTTCGCGCTGGCCTGGCAGGAGGTGCACCGGGGGGTCGACCCGCGCGGTCCCTGGCGGCACCGGCTGCTGATGCTCGTCCACCAGGCCGCCGCCGTGTGGGCGGGCGGCAGCCGCCGTGAACGGCTCGGTGACGAGTACGCCGCCTTCATCGACGACATCCGCGGCGCCGAGCAGCGCGTCCCCGGGCTCCCGGGCCTGCCCGTCAACCCTCGGCTCCACCTGGCCGAACGCTCCGTGCTCTGCGGCGCCTTCGCCGTGCTGCCCCAGCACACCCAGGGCGTGCTGTGGCACGCGGTCGTCGAGCGGGAGGGCGACGCCGACGTCTCCCGCTGGACCGGCGACCGGGCCCCGGAGCTGCCCGACCTGACCGCCAGGGCCCGGGACGCGCTGCGCGAGGCCTACCTGCGGACGTACCTGGAGCGCAGCGAGGACCCCCGGTGCAAGGGCTTCGGCCGCCTCCTCGACGCCGCCGCCCGCCGTGACGACGCCCGGCAGAACGAGGACGTGGAGCAGCACCTCGCGCACTGCCAGGGCTGTGCCGGTGCGCTTCAGACGCTGATCGTCCTCGAACGCGACCCCCGGCCGCTGCTCGCCACGGCCCTGCTCGGATGGGCGGGGCCCGCCTACCTGGCGGCCCGGTCCGCCCCCGCGCTGCCCGCCACCGCACCCGCCCCGCCGGCTCCGCCCCCGACGTCCCGCCGGCGCCGGCGGCCCGGACCGCTGGAGCGGCTGCTGAACCTGCGCGCCCGCCACCCCTCGCCCCTGGTCTCCCTGGTGCTGGTCGCCGCCGCCAGCCTGGCGGTCACCGGCCTGGTGTACGCGACGGGCGACGACCCCGCGCCGACCGGCAGCGACAGGGCACTGCCCCAGCCGCCCACGGGCTCGGTCACGATCACCACGACCGCCACCGCCACCGCCACGCAGACCCTCACCCCGAGCCCCGCGGGGACCCCGAGCGCCTCCGCGACCCGGTCGCCCACGCGGCCCGGCGCCGGGGCCACCCGACAGGTCCCGGCGACGCGCACGCCGAGCGCGGGCCCGCCGCGGAGGGTGCCGGGCGGCAGTTACGCCCAGATCGTCAACGACGCGTCCGGCCTCTGCCTGGACGTACGGGACGAGGAGTTCGACAAGGGCGACGACGTCATCGTCGCGGGCTGCGACTCCGGCTCGGCCTCCCAGCAGTGGCGGGTGGACTCCCGCGGCCTGCTGGTCAACGGCGCGGACTCCTCTTTCTGCCTGGACTCACGCGGTGACACCGACCGCGGCCTCGGCATCTGGGCCTGCTCGTCGGTTGAGGGCAGGAACGCGCGGAACCTGCAGTTCCTGGTGGACTCGCTGGGCCGGATCCACCCGCAGATCGACCTCGGCACCGCGATGCAGCCGGACGGCTCGACCCCCGGCTCCACCCTCTCCTTCGCCTCCGCCGGCGACGGCGACGCACAGCGCTGGCACGCCGGGTAGCCGGCCCGGACGGGCGGGCCACCCGGCGTGCCGACGGTCTCAGACGGTCTCGGGTGTCCCGGGCATCTCGGGTGTCCCGGGAGCCCCGGGCGTCTCCGGTGTCCCGGGCGTCTCCGGTGCCGCTGGCGGCGGGGTCTGCGCCCCGGGCAGCCGTACGACCGCCACGGTGCCGCCGCCCTGCGCGGGGCGCAGGGCGATGGTGCCGCCGAGCTGCTGCACCGTACGGGCCACGATCGACAGGCCGAGGCCCGAGCCGGGCAGGCTGCGGGCGGAGGCCGAACGCCAGAAGCGCTCGAACACGTGCGGCAGGTCCTCCGGTGGGATGCCCGGGCCGTGGTCCCTGACCGTGAGCTCGCCGCCGTGCAGGTCGACCTCGATCGTGCCGGCCGGCGGGCTGAACTTCACGGCGTTGTCCAGGAGGTTGATCACCGCCCGTTCCAGGGCGGACGGTTCGGCCCGCAGGTACCAGGGGGCCAGCTCGGTGGTGATCTTCAGGTCGGGACCGGTACGGCGCCGGGCCCGCTCCAGCGCCGCCTCCACGACCTCGTGGAACGCCACGGTCTGCGAGGGCGAGCCGCCGGGCGCCGCGTCCGGACGGGACAGCTCCTGCAGATCGCCGATGAGCGTGGCCAGTTCGCTCATCTGGGCCTTCACCGACAGCATCAGTTCCCGGCGGTCCTCCGGGGGCAGTTCCCGGCCGGTCAGCTCGCTGCGTTCCAGCAGTTCGATGTTGGTGCGCAGGGAGGTGAGCGGGGTGCGCAGTTCATGACCGGCGTCCGCGATCAGCTGCTGCTGCAGCTCGCGGGAGGAGGACAGCGCGGCCGTCATGGAGTTGAAGGAGGCCGACAGCCGGGCGATCTCGTCGCGGCCCTCGACGGGGATGCGGACGCTCAGGTCCTCGGTGCGGGCGACGTGCTCCACGGTGTCGGTGAGCCGGTCCACCGGCTTCAGCCCCGCACGGGCCACCCCGAGTCCGGCGACGCTGGCGCCGACCACCCCTATCCCGCTGACGGCCAGCAGGATCACGGCCAGGGTGTTCAGCGGCCCGGTCACCTCGCTGAGCGGGCGGCCGACCGAGATCGCGGCCCGCTCGGTCTGATGGCGGGAGTACTCGATCTGGGCGCGCCGCGTCAGCACCCGCATCTCCGTGCCGTCCTTCGTGGTCACGGTCTGCAGGGACTCCGACGCGTCACCCCGGACCACGGCCAGGTCGGCCTCGCTCACCGGGAGCATCTCGTCGCCGAGCACCCAGCACCCCGTGCCGTCCTCGGTGACGAGCAGCACGGACGAGTGGTTGGGGTTGAAGGCGAGCGCCCCGTCGGACGTGTCCTTCTGGGGCTTGCTCAGGCATCCGTAGTCCACGAGCACGCTCCGGGCGGCGGGGGCCGCGTTGCCCGGCGCGCGCAGCGATTCGTCCAGCTGGTCCATCAGCTGCTTCTGCACGATGAACCAGCAGGCCAGCGCACACGCGGCCACGGCGGCCGCCACGGCGGCCGCGGTGAGGATCGCCAGCCGGGACCGCAGCGGCAGGGAACGGAAGCGCGGGATGCGCGGCATCAGCCCTTGCCCTCCGCGGAGCGCAGCACGTAGCCGACGCCCCGCACGGTGTGGACCAGGCGGGGCAGGCTGCCGGACTCGGTCTTGCGCCGCAGGTACATGACGTACACGTCCAGGGAGTTGGAGCTCGGCTCGAAGTCGAAGCCCCAGACCGCCTTGAGGATCTGCTCCCGGGTGAGCACCTGGCGCGGGTGCGCGAGGAACATCTCCAGCAGGGTGTACTCGGTGCGGGTCAGCTCGACCGGCACGCCGGCCCGGGTGACCTCGCGGGTCGAGGTGTCCATCCGCAGGTCCCCGAAGGACAGCACGCTCTCCTCGCCGTGGTCGCCGCCCGGCACCGTCGCGTACGCGCTGCGCCGCAGCAGCGCCCGCAGCCGGGCCAGCAGTTCGTCCAGCTCGAAGGGCTTGACGAGGTAGTCGTCGGCGCCCGCGTCGAGACCGGTGACCCGGTCGCCCACCGTGTCGCGGGCGGTGAGCATGAGGATCGGTGTGGTGGTGCCGCCGGACCGGAGCCTGCGGGCGGTGGTGAGGCCGTCCATGCGCGGCATGAGGACGTCGAGGACGATCGCGTCGGGCCGGTAGGAGGCGACCTGGTCCAAGGCGGCCAGGCCGTCCTCCGCCAGCTCGGTCTCGTATCCCTCGAAGGCGAGGCTGCGCCGGAGTGCTTCACGGACCGCGGGCTCGTCGTCCACGATCAGGATGCGGGCGGGGGCCTCGCCGTTCTCGCCGGGGCTCAATGGTCTTCCACCTCGCGGGATGAGGGTCGGGGGCGGTGGGTGCCGCCGGGGGTGCGGTGGGGTGCTCCGGTTCTTAGCCTCGCACGGCGGCGAGGCGGTGGGCCGCAATCGCCCGGCGGGCGTAGCGGCGTGCGTACCGGCGGGTGGTCGCGATCTCCGGCTCGCGGGCGGCCGGCTCCCGGTAGGGGATCAGCGCGCGGTCGGAGGGGCCGGACGGGACTCCGGCGGGGTGGAGGGAGGTGCTCAGGAAGACGTTCATGGTGCCCACGTCCCTTCGGTGCGGTGCGGTCAGCTGTCGCCGCCGCCGTTGCGCAGGGTGTCGAGGTCTGCCTTGAGGGTGTTCACGGGGATGGCGAAGCCGAGGCCGACGCTGCCGGCCTGGCCGGAGGAGGAGGAAGCGGCGGAGTACATGGCCGAGTTGATGCCGATGATCTCGCCGTTCATGTTGATCAGCGCGCCACCGGAGTTCCCGGGGTTGAGCGAGGCGTCGGTCTGGATCGCCTTGTACGTGGTCGTGGACGAGCCGACGTCGCCGTTGTACTGGCCGCCGCCGAATTCGAACGGCCACCGGCCGGTGCCGCCGCCGGGTCGCTGTCCCTGGCCCCGGCCGGTGGAGATGGTCACGTCGCGGTCGAGCGCGGAGACGATGCCGCTGGTGACCGTGCCCGTCAGGCCCTCGGGGGAGCCGATGGCGACGACCTGGTCGCCGACCGAGACCCGGCTGGAGTCGCCCAGCGACGCGACCGGCAGGCCGCTCACGCCCTCGGCCTTCACCAGCGCGAGGTCCTTGCCGCCGTCGGTGCCGACGACGGCTGCGGTGACCGTCTTGCCGGAGCTGAAGGTGACCTTGACCGAGTCCGCTCCGGAGACGACGTGGTTGTTGGTGACGATCTCGCCGTCACCGGTGACGACCACGCCGGAACCGGTCGACTCCCCGGCGCCGGACGTCGCGCTGATCTCCACGATGCTCGGGCTGACGGCGGCGGCCACGGCCGCGACGCCGGTGCTGCCCGAACTGCTGGTGCCGATCACCTTGGTCGTGGTGCCCGCCACGGACGGCGAAGTGGTCGCCCGCCCCACCAGGGCGGCCGTCCCGCCGCCGATCAGCGCGGACACCAGCGCCACGGAGGCGACCAGGGCCACGGGGCGTCGCCTGCGTTGCTTGGGGATCCCGGTCGCGGGCGCCGGCATCGGCGTGGGCTGCGGCTGGGGCTGGGGCTGGGGCTGCGAGGCGTAGGGCGCCGGGTGTCCGTACGGGACGTGCGGGACGTGCGGCTCGTACGGCGGCCGGGACGGGTACCCGCCGGCGCCGGGGGACTGCTGCGGCTGCTGCGGGTCGTAGGCGTCGTCGTGACGGGTGCTCTCGTTCATGCCTATGACTGTGCTCGCCGAACATGAGAGCTTCCTGAGCGTGACCTGAGAACCGGGGCAGAGTTCCGTATGCCCGATATAAAGAACGAAGTGCCAGGTCAGGGCCTAGGCTTACACGGTCCGTAGACAGGTCGCCGGTCGCGGCGGGCGGGGCCCGCCGCGACCGGCGGAACGGTCAGTGGCAGCCGCAGCTGCGCCGCACGACCAGCCGGGACGGGAACTGCCGCAGCCGCTCCCGCCGCGAGCCGGAGACCCGCAGCCCGTCGTCCAGCACCAGGTCCACCGCCGCACGGGCCATCGCCTCGCGGTCCGAGGCCACCGTCGTCAGCGGCGGGTCGGTCAGCCCCGCCTCCTTGACGTCGTCGAAGCCGGCCACGGCCAGCTCGCCGGGCACGTCGATCCGCAGTTCGCGGGCCGCCCGCAGCAGGCCGATGGCCTGGTCGTCGGTGGCGCACACGATGGCGGTCGGCCGGTCGGGCCGGGAGAGCAGTTCCAGGCCGACCTCGTAGGCGTCGTAGCGGTTGTACGGGGACGAGTACAGATGGCCGTCGACGGGGAGCCCGGCCTCCTGCATGGCGCGGCGCCAGCCCTCGATGTGGTCCGTGACGGGGTCGCCGTGCTTCGGGGTGACCTCCGTGCCGCCGAGGCAGGCCACGTACGCGTGCCCGTGCTCCAGCAGGTGCCGGGTGGCGAGCTGGGCGCCGCCGACGTCGTCCGTCACGACCGCGACGTCGTCGATCGCCTCGGGCCGCCGGTGCATCAGCACGACCCGCGCGTCCCAGGCGTCGATCTCCGTCGCCGCGTGCTCGCTGAGGCCCTGGCTGATGAGGATCAGCCCGGAGACCCGCATGCCGAGGAAGGCACGCAGGTAGTGCACCTCGCGCTCGTCGAGGTAGTCCGAGTTGCCGACCAGCACCATCTTGCCGCGCTCGGCGGCCGCCCTCTCGACGGCGTGCGCCATCTCCGCGAAGAACGGCTGCCGGGCGTCCGGCACGATCAGGCCTATCAGGTCCGTGCGACGGCTCGCCATCGCCTGGGCCACCCGGTCGGGGCGGTAGCCCAGTTGTTTGATCGCCGCGAGGACACGCTCGCGGGTGGCCGGTGCGACCGGCCGGGGTCCGTTGTTGATGACGTAGCTGACGACTGCGGTCGAGGTTCCCGCAAGCCTTGCCACATCGTCACGCGTCACCTTTGCCACGGGCCGAGTCTACGCGGGTACACCCGCGCGTCCCACCGTCTGTCCACAGGCGTGACCACCGCGTGATCAGCCGTTCCGGGAGGCGGTGACGGCCGTCCCCTGCCCGGGTGCCTCCTCGGTCTGCGACGGCGCCGGCTCCTCCGCCGTCCGCTCGCCCTTCTCCGGGGTGACGAAGCGGTAGCCGACGTTGCGGACGGTGCCGATCAGGGACTCGTGCTCGGGACCGAGCTTGGCGCGCAGCCGCCGTACGTGCACGTCCACGGTGCGCGTGCCGCCGAAGTAGTCGTAGCCCCAGACCTCCTGCAGGAGCTGGGCGCGGGTGAAGACCCGGCCCGGGTGCTGCGCGAGGTACTTGAGCAGCTCGAACTCCTTGAAGGTCAGGTCCAGGACCCGGCCCTTGAGCTTCGCGCTGTACGTGGCCTCGTCGACCGACAGGTCCCCGTTGCGGATCTCCATCGGGCTGTCGTCGACGCTGATCTGCTGCCGGCCCATCGCCAGCCGCAGCCGCGCCTCGACCTCGGCGGGCCCCGCGGTGTCCAGCAGGACGTCGTCGATGCCCCAGTCCGCGGTGACGGCCGCCAGGCCGCCCTCGGTGACCACCAGGACCAGCGGGCAGCCGGGTCCGGTGGAGCGCAGCAGCTGGCACAGCGAGCGGACCTGCGGCAGGTCGCGGCGGCCGTCGATGAGGATCACGTCGGCGCCGGGGGTGTCCACCAGCGCGGGGCCCTCGGCCGGGGCCACCCGTACGTTGTGCAGCAGCAGTCCGAGCGCGGGGAGCACCTCGGTTGACGGCTGGAGTGCGTTGGTCAGGAGGAGGAGAGAGCTCACCGGCCGCTCCCGTCGTTCATCGTCCGGTCATGCGTGTTCCGCTTGCCCATTGCGACCCTCCTCGGTCCCTGCGAGGACGTGTGCGTCCGCCGACGTGTGCGCTCCGGTCGCCCGGAAAGCACGAAAGGACCCGGGGGCGACGCTGCCCGGATCCTCTTGACCCAAGAGAATAGCCCACATGGAGTCGGTAAGTGAGTCCGCGGTTGCGCGGTCGTGTGTCCCGTCGATCATTTCCGGTGGGTTGCGAGCGGTGCTGACGGCCGAGGACCGGGTGCCGATCGACGCCGCGTACCTGCCCGGAGCGACGCCCGGAGGGCTCGCGATCGTGGTCGCGCACGGCTTCACCGGCGCCCTGGAACGGCCGGCCGTGCGCCGCGCGGCGGAGATCTTCGCGCGGGTGGACGGCGTCGGCGGTGTGGTGACCTTCTCCTTCCGGGGGCACGGCCGCTCGGGCGGGCGCTCCACGGTCGGCGACCGCGAGGTCTGGGACCTGGACGCCGCGGTGCGCTGGGCACGACGGCTGGGACACCCCGCGGTGGCCTCGGTGGGCTTCTCGATGGGCGGTTCCGTCGTCCTGCGGCATGCGGGGCGCAAACCGGCGCACGACGGGGCGCACGTCGACGCCGTGGTCTCGGTGAGTGCGCCCGCGCGCTGGTACTACCGGGGTACGGCGCCGATGCGCCGGGTCCACTGGGCCATCACCCGCCCCGCGGGACGCCTGGTCTCCCGGGGGCTGCTGCACACGCGCATCCACGGCAAGGACTGGGACCCCGTGCCCGTGCCCCCGGTTGAGGCGGTGCGGTCCATCGCGCCCACCCCGCTGCTCATCGTGCACGGCGACCGGGACGGCTACTTCCCGCTCGACCACCCGCTCTCCCTCGCCGACGCCGCGGGCGCCGCAGCGGAGCTGTGGATCGAGCCCGGATTCGGCCACGCCGAGAACGCCGCGGCGCCCGACCTCCTGCGCCGCATCGCGGTGTGGGCGGCCGAACGGGTCCGCCCCGCCGGCACGCCCGGCTGACCCCGCGGCCCGCACACCGGGCCCGGCCACCTCGCGGCGCCGTCGCTGCGCCATCATGGACGGCGGCAGGACCCGCACGGGCGAACGGAAGGACCGCTATGGCGGCACACGGAACCATCCGGTACTGGGCCGCGGCCAAGGCCGCCGCCGGCGCCGCGGAGGAGCCGTACCGGGAGGGCACCCTCGCCGAGGCGCTGGACGCGGCGCGCCAGCGCCACGCGTCGCGCCCCGAGTTCGCCCGCGTACTGGCGAACTGTTCGTTCCTGGTCGACGGGAACCCCGTCGGCACCCGGGACCACACCGGGGTGCGGCTGGCCGACGGCGGCACCGTCGAGGTGCTCCCGCCGTTCGCGGGAGGATGAGCACGTGACCGACAACCACGACTGGTACGACCGCGGCGCGGGCGCGATGCCCGCGCACGACGCCACCGCCGTCCTCCCGCCCGTCGGGGGCGCCCCGCAGCCGCCCCCGGACGGCGGCCGCGCCGCCCGGCGCCGGCAGGCGTCCCGCACCGGCTCGCCGATCATCGCCCCCGGCATGCAGCCCGCCCTCGTCACGGCCGCCCTGGCGCTGCTGCTGGCCGGCGGGGCGCTGCTGGGCCGCCCCGCGCTCGCCGCCGCGGGCGTGGTGCTGCAGGCGGTCACCGCGGCCGGCTGGTTCCGGCTGAACGGCATGTGGCCGGCGAGGCAGGGCATCGTGCTGGCCTTCCTGGCGGGCGTCACCGCCGAGGCCGCGGTGCTGATCGACGGGGCGGACAACGCCCCGGCCGTGATCGTGGGCACCCTCGGCGTCTGGCTGCTGCTCGTTCTCGTCCTGCAGCTGCGCCACCGCGGCAGTCCCGAGGAGCGGCTCTCCTCGCTGACCGCGACCACCGCCTCGACGCTCATCACGATCCTGGCCACCGGGTTCCTGGCGACCACGGCGGACCCGCGGGGCACCGACGCCGTGGTGACCGCGGTGATCGCGGTCGCCGTCGCGACGCTCGCCCGGGCGATCCCGCTGCCGGGCGTCGTCTCCGTGGCTGTGGCGCTCGCCGCCGCCACCGGCAGCGGCATCGCCCTCGGGCAGCTGGAGACCTCCGACGCGGCCCTGGTCGCGCTGGTCGCCGGGGTGTGCGCGCTGATCGGCCTGCGGGTGGCCAGCTACGACTTCCCGTCCCGGTTCGTCCACTTCACGGCGGGTGTGGCGCTGCCGCTGACCGCCGCGGCGCCGGGCGTCTACGTCATGGCCCGGGCCCTGCTGGGCTGACACACCGACTAGGGTCGGTCCGAACACCGACTCGGGGGTTGTCTCATGCGTGCTCTGAAGGTCCTGCTCGTCCTCGTCGTGCTCCTCGGCGGCCTGTTCGTCGCGGCGGACCGGATCGCCGTGCACTTCGCGGAGTCCGAGGCGGCGGACCGGGCGAAGACCACGCTGGGGCTGACCTCCCCGCCGGGGATCGACATCAAGGGCTTCCCGTTCCTCACGCAGGTGCTGGCCAAGAAGCTGGACGACGTCGCGGTGACGGCGGACGGCGTGCAGGCCGCCGGCACCGGCGGGCAGTCGCTGCGCGTCACCCGCTTCCAGGCCGACCTGCACGGGGTGGACCTGGGCAGCGGCTTCAGCAGCGCGGTCGCCGACACCGCCGAGGGCACCGCCCTCGTCAGCTACGAGGACCTCGCCAAGGCCGCCCCGAGCGGCGTGACCATCGGTTACGGGGGCACCTCGGCGGACGGCAAGGGCCAGATCAAGGTGGGGGTCGAGGTCTCCACCCCGGTCGGCTCGATCAAGCGCAGCGTGGTGAGCGGGATCAGCCTGGCCGGCAAGGACAGCATCAAGCTGAGCGCGGGCAAGATACCGGACCTGGACTCGCTGCCCCCGGTCGTGGAGGAGCTGGTCCGCGAGCGGATCGACTTCACCCGCGAGCTGTCGGGCCTGCCGGAGGGCATCGAGCTCACGTCGGTGAGCGTGAACGCCGACGGCATCAGCATCGCGGCGACGGGCAAGAAGGTCGTTCTCGCCCAGTGAGACGAGGGTGTCCGCTCCGCAGTCGGGGCGGCACCAGGCGGGGGCGGGGCGGCCGCGCAGGGCCCGGCACCTGATGTTCATCTCGTAGTACGGACAATCTTATCTCGGGATACGGACCGCCGGTGACACCGGCCGGTCCCCTTCCCTACGATCGAGCCCATGAAGCGACAGGCGGATCTCACGAAGCGGCGGGCAGTCGACCTGTGCCGTGTCGCCGCCATGCTCTGTCGCATCCCGTAGGGGCCCCCGCGCCGTCTTCCGGCGCCGCACGCGGCCCCGCCCTTCCCCGCGCAAAAGCCGCGACGCGCCCGTGCAGCGCAGCCCGGCACCTGTGCGCACCCGTCCGTGCGCCGAGACATCCGCAACTGCCCCGGAGGAGAACAGCAATGAGCCGCAGTGACGTCCTGGTGGACGCCGACTGGGTCCAGGCCCGGATCGACGACCCGAAGGTGGTCATCGTCGAGGTCGACGAGGACACGTCGGCGTACGACAAGAACCACATCAAGAACGCCGTCCGGATCGACTGGAAGACCGACCTCCAGGACCCGGTGCGCCGTGACTTCGTCGACCAGGCCGGCTTCGAGAAGCTGCTGTCGGAGAAGGGCATCGCCAACGACGACACCGTCGTGCTCTACGGCGGCAACAACAACTGGTTCGCGTCCTACGCCTACTGGTACTTCAAGCTCTACGGCCACCAGGACGTCAAGCTCCTCGACGGCGGCCGCAAGAAGTGGGAGCTGGACTCCCGCGACCTGGTCGACGGCTCCGAGGTGCCCGTCCGCCCGGCCACGCAGTACACGGCCCAGGCCCAGGACGCCTCGATCCGCGCCTTCCGCGACGACGCGGTCGCCGCCATCGGCAGCCTCAACCTCGTCGACGTCCGCTCGCCCGACGAGTTCTCCGGCAAGCTGCTCGCTCCGGCGCACCTGCCGCAGGAGCAGTCGCAGCGCCCCGGCCACATTCCGACCGCCCGCAACATCCCGTGGTCGAAGTCGGCCAACGACGACGGCACCTTCAAGTCGGACGACGAGCTCAAGGAGCTGTACGAGGGCGAGGGCGTGGACCTGACCAAGGACACCATCGCCTACTGCCGCATCGGCGAGCGCTCCGCGCACACCTGGTTCGTGCTGCACGAGCTGCTCGGCCAGCCCAACGTCAAGAACTACGACGGTTCCTGGACCGAGTACGGCTCCCTCGTCGGCGTGCCGATCGAGCTCGGCGCCGCCAAGTAAGCCCCCCAGACCCCCGACCCGGAGGAACAGCACCATGTGTGGAGCGAAGACCGGCGGCCCGGACCTGGCCGGCATCGACGTGGCGACCGAGACGATCATCCAGGGTTCCGTGACCCGCGACGGCGAGCCGGTGACCGGCTACGTCCGGCTGCTGGACGGCGGCGGCGAGTTCACGGCCGAGGTCCCGACCTCGGCGACCGGCCAGTTCCGCTTCTTCGCGGCCCCGGGCTCGTGGACGCTGCGCGCCCTCGTGCCGGGCGCGACGGTGGACCGTTCCGTCGTGGCGCAGCAGGGTGACCTCACCGAGGTCGCCATCGCCGTCTGACCCGGCGACCGCGCGTACGAAGAAGGGCCGCAATCCCACCGGGCCACCGAGTGGGAGTGCGGCCCTTCGGGTCGTACCGTGGAAGGGTGTCCACGAGGCGGCGTCGTCGCTGGTATTACGCCATGATGGGCAGTTGCGTGCTGCTCTTCGTCCTGGCGTGGAGCCTCGTGCGCCTGTGGTCGGTGCCGGTGGCCGTGGGGATGTGCGTGGTGGCCATGGTCATCCCGCCGATCGCCGCCGTCGTGGCGAACCGCAGGGGCCCGGACGAACACTGGTGGGACGAGACCGGAGACCCCAAGTCCGACGAGTGGTGGCGCGAGCTGGACCGCCGCGACGACCACCGTGACCAGCGCTGACGCCCGGGGGAGCCGTGCCCGCGCGCCCCGCCGCGCTCCACCCGGCCCGGCGGCTCAGTAGACGAGTGCCTGCGTGCCGTCGGCCATGGCCTCGCTCACGAAGACCTGCGCACCGGCGATCCGGATTCCGTCCAGCACGTCCTTCTCCGTGATGTCCCGGCGCGCCGCGCACTGCGTGCACAGCGTGATCCGGCCGCCCGCCAGGATCCCCTCGATCAGCTCGGGCAGCGGGGCGGCGTGCGGCAGCTCGAACTCCGCGGCCCGTCCCGGCAGCGCGAACCACGCGGACTCCCCGGTCAGCCAGAGCGACACCTCGACGCCGCTGGCGACCGCCACCGCCGCCACCGTGAACGCCTGGGAGCAGCGTTCGGGAGCGTCCGCACCTGCGGTTACCTTGATCACGAGCTTCTTCGCCATGGTCATACCTTAAGGTGGCCGTCTCACAGGAAAAACACTGGGAGCGTTTACCAGCGCTCGGCATAATGCGTTGGCCGCGTAGGTGCGATCAGCGCGCCGGCCGCGGATTTCTGCCCGGGGGGGCTTGTGGAAGCGCGTACCGATTCGCGTACCGGCGTCGTGATCGCCACGATCGTCGGACTTGTTGTGCTCGCGACATTGACCGCGGGGGCCGTCGTGGCGTTCGGCTCCTCGTCCTCGTCGTCCGCGTCCGCGTCGCCGGGCGGGGCCGAGCCGAGCAGCCGGAGTCCGGAGACGGCGGACCCCGCGACGCCGTCACCGACGGCGTCCCCGAGCCGCGGCGCGACGGCGACGCCCTCGCCCGCCGGCACCCTCAAGGGCTCCGTGGACGACGGGAAGCACCGCGGCGACCTGCGCTACTTCCTGCTCGTCCCGCCGGCGGACGCCGAGGTCTACGGCGACGAGGAGGGCACCGAGCTCTCCCGTTCCGAGGTCGCCGACTCCGCCGACGTGAAGCAGGCCCTGGCCACCTACGGCTTCAAGGCGGCGGCCCAGCGGACCTACCTCACCGGCGACGGCGAGTACGAGGTCTCCGCGCAGCTCGTCCGCTTCGCGAGCGCCGGCTCCGCCACCGGCTACTACAACGCCTTCTACTACCAGGGCACGCGGATCACGCTCCCCTCGTCGGGCAGCCCCGCCAAGGCCTACCGGCTGTCGTCCTCCTCCGCCGAGAGCACCGGCTCGGTGATCGTCCTGTCCCACCAGGGCGACGTGCACGTCACCCTCTCGGTCACCGGGGCGAAGACCCCCGGCAAGGCCCTGCTCACCCGGCTTCTCGACCAGCAGTACCGGCGCCTGAAGACCGGCCGCTGAGCCGCACACCAGAACGTACGGACCGGCCCGCGCGCCGGCCGCACCCAACCACGGACACCTCAGTGGAGAACCCTTTGTCCCAGGACACCCCCGTCCCGGAACAGGACGCCCCTGTTCCGGACGGGCCCCCCGTCCGCCCGCCGCGCAGACGCGGCCGGACCACCCTGCTGATCGCCTGCGCGGCGGTCCTCGGCGTCCTCGCGGGCGCCGGCGCCGGGTACCAGATCCAGTACGACCGCCCCGAGACGCCGCTCCCCCCGCTCGCCCAGCCGAAGCTCGTGCAGCCCAAGGGCGCCGCCCCCGCGGCGAAGCCGCTCACGGCCGCCGAGGACACGCTGGCCACGTACGACGGCGACCTGCGCAAGCTGCTGGTGAAGAAGCCCAAGGGCGCCAAGGACCTCGACGGCACGTTCGGCGACGACCACTGGCTCTCGCTGTACGACTACGCCGACACGTACGAGGAACCGGGCAACATGTTCAGCGAGCTGAACAGCAACGACTTCCGGAGGGCGGCCGTCTCCATCTGGCAGACCGGTGGCTACGCCACGTCCGTCACCACCGAGGTCCACCTGATCCAGTTCCGCGACGAGGCGGACACCTACACCGACGAGATGCTCGCGGGGCAGCAGGGCTACATGGCCGGGAAGAAGTACGCGGGCAACAAGGGGACGGCCATCCCCGGCGCTTTCGACGGCAGGGCGTGGGTGTACTCCAAGCCCTGGACGAAGGCGGGCTACCTGCCCATGTACACGGCGCGCGCCCTGGCCCGCAAGGGCACGGTCATGATGGACATCTGGGTGCACTCGGACCGGCCGATCAAGAAGTCCACCATCATGTCCCTGGCCGAGCGGCAGTGGGAGCGGCTGTGAGCGACGAGAACACCCCTGTCCCCGCGGAGCCGCAGCCCGAGGTCCGCCCCGAGGCCCCGGCGGCCCGGCCCGAGCCGCAGCCGGACCAGCCCGAGGGCCAGTCGGCCGAGCCCGAGGCCCAGCCGGCACCGCTCGCCGGCCTTCCGCCCGCGGACGGGACCACCGGGCCTGAGGCCGCCCCCACGCCCCGCCGTGGCCGCCGTGGCCTCGCCCTGGGCATCGCGGCCGCGCTGGTCGCCGTCGTCGCGGGCGGTGGCATCGGCATCGCCGTGCTGCAGCACCAGAAGGACGACGGCAAGCAGGCGAGCCCGCGGACCTGGAAGGCCCCCGAGCCGAAGAAGACCGGCGCGTACGGCAGCCAGTCCGGCGGCAGCCACTACGGCGCGCTCGGCAAGCTGCTGCTGCCCGTGCCGGATGCGTACATGCCGGGCCCGGACGTCGGCGAGTACGGCAACGACGCGGAGTTCACCGGCAAGGAGGCCGTGGCCGTCTTCGAGGGCGACCTCGCCGGGCTGCCGAAGAAGCAGCGGGACCGTCTGCACAAGGCCGTGGCGGGGCTGCACATCCAGGGCGTGGGCCTGCGGACGTACCGCGAGGTGTCGGGCGAGGCCGTCTTCGAGACGCAGATCGTCCAGATGAAGAACAAGCGCGCGGCGCGCGCCGGCACCGAGTTCTTCACCGAGTTCACCAAGGCGCTCGGAGTCTTCAGGAACGGGCCGAAGATCGAGGGCCACGCCAAGGCGCGCTGCGTCCTGCCGCCCAAGAAGCCCGGCGCGAAGCTCGACACCATGATCTGCGAGGCGACCGAGGGCGACCTGACCATCCGCATGTCCGTCTCGGGCGCCTCGCCGCTGAAGAAGGACGACGCCGCGGATCTGTTCAAGCAGCAGCTCGACCGCGTACAGGACCCGGGAGAGGCCGCATGACCGAGCAGACCCAGAGCGACGCCGTGAAGATCCCGGCGCAGGCCGCCGCCCCGGCGGAGGAGACCCGCACGGAGGCCGCCCCCGAGTCGGCTCCCTCCGGGGACGACGCGGCGCAGGTCGTGCCTGCGGAGGCCGCCGAGCCCGTCGTCGCCGAAGCCGCGACGGAGCCCGCGTCGACGGAGAACGCCCCGGTGGAGCCCGCGTCGACGGAGCCCGCCGGGAGCGCATCCGACGTGGCCGCGGCGGAAGCCGTGGGGGAGCCCGTGCCCGCCGAGGTGGTCTCCGAGGCCGTCTCAGCGGAGCCTGCCGCACCCCGCCCGCGGAAGCGGCTGCGGGAGCGCAGGGGGCTGCGTGCCGCCGTGCGGTGGACCGCCGCCGTCGTGGCGTTCGCGGCCCTCGGCGGGGCCGCGGCGTACGCCGTCACGCAGCCCGAGCGGACCGAGATCCCGGGTCTGCGGACCCCGGACGACGGCCGGTGGACCTACCCCGCCCTGAAGCTGCCCAAGCTGCCGGCCGGGGCGCCCCGGCCGCTGGACGGGGACCACAACCCGCCCCGCCGGCACTACGCGGACATCCGCACCCTGCTGCTGCCGGCGCCCGCCGGGGCCAAGGTCGACAAGACCTTCCCGGGCGCCACCGGGTGGCTGCCGACCCGCGACTTCCTGGAGGTCTTCCGCGAGGACGACCGCAAGAAGCTGACCGGGAGGCTCGAGCAGAACACCCTCCGGCACATCGCCGCCCGCGCCTGGACCATGGGCGACGGCACCCGCGCGGAGGTCTACCTGCTGCAGTTCGCGACCTGGGGGTACTCGAGCGACGTCAAGGACGCGCTCATCGACGACGGCGCCCTCGCCAAGGCCGCGGCGGCCGACTACGACACGGACTGGGATTCGACGTCGCTCGACGACTCCGATCTGCACCTGTCCCTCTACGACGAGGACAAGCCGCGCGGCGCCGAGCACGTCCGGTACGGCTACGTCCAGTCCGGCGACGTCGTGGCCATGGTCGTGCTCTCCAAGGCCGGGACCCAGCCGGCCGTCCCGTTCCACCAGGCCGTGCTGCTGCAGGCACAACTGCTCGGCTGACGAGGACCACCGGGGCATCGGGTGCGGGCGCGGCGCGTGGGGCGGACCTCACGCGGCCGCGCCCGCACCCGACCACTAGACTCGTAGCTGGCCCACCGGCCGCCGACCGTCCGCGCCTGCCCGAGGAGCACGCTCGTGAGCGCCATTGAGTTCTTCTTCGACACCCTGCTCGTCCTGGTCTGCCTTGGCGTCATCGCGTTCTCCGCTCTGGCCGTGAAGAAGCTCTACCAGGGACAGCGCTGAACATGATCGAGATCCCCTCCGACCTGCATCCCGACCTGGTCCCGCTCGCCTTCCTCCTGGGCACCTGGGAAGGCGCGGGCGTCTTCGACTTCCCCGGCGCCGAGAAGTGCAACTTCGGGCAGGAAGTGATCTTCAGCCACGACGGACGGCCGTTCCTGGAGTACACCTCCAAGTCCTGGGTGCTGGACGCCGAGGGCAAGCCGGTGAAGCCGCTCGAGAGCGAGTCGGGCTTCTGGCGGATCGACAAGGACCGCAAGGTCGAGATCACCATGACCCGCGACGACGGCGTGATCGAGATCTGGTACGGCGAGCTCGCCGAGGGCAAGCCGCAGATCGACCTGGTCACCGACGCCGTGGCCCGGCTCGGCGACGCGCCCCCGTACAGCGGCGGCAAGCGCCTGTACGGCTACGTCAAGAGCGACCTGATGTGGGTGGGCGAGAAGGCCACCCCCGAGGTGCCGCTGCGCCCCTACATGTCGGCGCACCTGAAGAAGGTCGTCAACCCCAGCGAGTGGGCGAAGGACCTCAAGGACCTCCCGGACGACGGCATCGCCTTCTTCCGCTGAGCCGCCCCACGGGCCCCGCGCGACCCCCGAGGGGGATCACGACTCCGTGATCCCCCTTTCCCTTGCCTAGACTGTCCTCGTGGTCACCACGGACTGGAAGAGCGACCTGAGGCAGCGCGGCTACCGGCTGACGCCGCAGCGGCAGCTTGTCCTGGAGGCGGTCGACACGCTGGAGCACGCGACGCCGGACGACATCCTGACCGAGGTGCGCAGGACCGCCTCGGGCGTCAACATCTCCACGGTCTACCGCACCCTGGAGCTCCTGGAGGAACTGGGCCTGGTCAGCCACGCCCACCTCGGGCACGGCGCCCCCACCTACCACCTCGCCGACCGGCACCACCACATGCACCTGGTCTGCCGGGACTGCGAGTCGGTCATCGAGGCCGACGTCTCCGTCGCCGAGCCGCTGACCGCGCGGCTGCGCGAGACGTACGGCTTCGAGACCGACATGAAGCACTTCGCGATCTTCGGCCGGTGCGCGGACTGCGCGGGGAAGCCCCGAACGCCTGAGGGTTCAAGTAACCGGACGTAGGCTGGTGGGCATGCAGCGACAAACAACGACCAGTCCCCTGCTGTCGCTCCCCGGCGCCGTTCCCGCGGAAGGCCCCGACGAGGGAGTCGCCGCGCACTACGGAGACCTCTTCCGCGAGCAGCGCGCCCTGGCGGACGGCAACGGATTCGTCGACCTCTCCCACCGTGGCGTCGTCGCCGTCACCGGCCAGGACCGCCTCGCGTGGCTCCACCTGCTGCTCACCCAGCACGTCAGCGACCTCCCGCCCGGCCGGGCCACCGAGGCGCTGGTCCTCTCCGCCCACGGCCACATCGAGCACGCCCTCTACCTCGTCGACGACGGCACGGCCACCTGGATGCACGTCGAGCCCGGCACGCAGGCCGAGCTGATCGCGTACCTGGAGAGCATGAAGTTCTTCTACCAGGTCGACGTCTCGGACCGGACCGGCGAGTACGCCGTCGTGCACCTGCCGGCGGGCAGCATCGCCGCCGTCCCCGCGGACTGGCCGGTGCGCGAGGTCCCCTACGGCCGCGACGTGTTCGTGCCGCGCGGCGAACTGGAGGCCCTCGCCCACCCGTCGCCCGCCACCACCCTTTCAGAGAGCTCCGCGCGCTTCTTCTCCGAGGTCGGCACCCCCGTCGGCGTGCTGGCCCTGGAGGCCCTGCGGATCGAAGGGCACCGGCCGCGGCTCGGTCTGGAGACCGACCACCGCACCATCCCGCACGAGCTGGGCTGGCTGGACACCGCCGTCCACCTCGACAAGGGCTGCTACCGCGGCCAGGAGACCGTCGCCCGGGTGCACAACCTCGGCCGGCCGCCGCGCCGCCTGGTCTTCCTCCACCTCGACGGCAGCGAGGTCAAGCTGCCCGGCCACGGCGCGCCCGTACGGCTCGCCGCGGATGGACCGGACGGCCGCCCGGTCGGCACCGTCACCTCCTCCGCCCGGCACTGGGAACTCGGCCCGATCGCCCTCGCCGTGATCAAGCGCAACACCCCGGTGGACGCGCTGCTGCTCGCGGACGGGACGGCGGCGAACCAGGAGACGGTCGTCGAGCCCTGAGGGGCGCGCCTCACATCTCCAGCACGACCGTGAACGGGCCGTCGTTCGTGAGCGAGACCTTCATCTCCGCTCCGAAGCGGCCCGTCTCCACGTGCGCGCCCAGCGCCCGCAGTTGTGCCACCACCTCGTCCACCAGCGGCTCGGCGACCGGGCCGGGCGCCGCCGCGTTCCAGGTGGGGCGGCGCCCCTTGCGGGCGTCACCGTAGAGGGTGAACTGGGAGATCACGAGCAGCGGCGCGGCGATGTCGGAGCAGGACTCCTCACCGGGCAGGATGCGCAGCCCCCACAACTTCCGCGCCAGCTGGGCCGCCTTCTCCGCGGTGTCGTCGTGCGTCACCCCCACCAGCACGCACAGGCCGGGACCGGCGATCTCGCCGACCGTCTCGCCGTCCACCACGACACTCGCTTCGCTCACCCGCTGGGCCACCGCACGCATGCCGCCATTGTCCCGGGTCGGTGGGGGCGCGCGGCACCCGGGCCGTACGCCCGCTTGGACTCACGCACAACTGTCCGGAGCCGCCGTTCGGGTGCAGGTGCCTGCGCGACGCAGTTACTCGGTGGCACGATCGAGATCTGCCCGACGTGGGGGACGAGGGGACGGACAGCGATGAAGCACAGCATCACGACCGGCACGGCGGAAGGCGATCGCATGCTCAAGGCACCGGGCCCGCGCTCCCCCCTCACCGCCGGCACCCCCCAGCCCGACTTCGCCGACCTCACCCTCGAAGGGCTGCGCACCGCGCGCCGCGAGGCCCAGCTGGAGGAGGCCGACCTCTCCTACCTGCGGCGGCTCCTCCAGGGCCGGATCGACATCCTCCGCGCCGAACTCGCCCGGCGCACCGCCCCGGACGCGCCCGTGCTCGACCGGCTCTCCGAGATCCTCACCGACACCCCGTCCCGGCACCGCACCTCCGCCCGCCACGTCACCCTGGGCACCCCGCACAGCGAGCGCTACCGGCAGCTCGCCGAGGAGATGCTCGCCGAGGTCCAGCTCTCCGACCTCGAGGCCCGCACCGACCAGGAACTCCACGACGCGATGGGCCGGCTGGTCCGGCACGAGCAGCAGGTCTCGCGCTGCCGGCAGTCCCTGCAGCGGACGGTCGACGGCTGCAGCACCGAGATCGCCCGCCGCTACCGCGAGGGCGAGGCCCGGGTCGACGACCTGCTGGCGGGCGACTGACGGCGACGCGGCGAAAACGGGATGCGGCCGGGCCGCGGGTCCGCCTACCGTGCGGGGCATGAGCCTTGAGGTCCGTACGATCGGCGAGTCCGACTTCCCCGGCTGGCTGCGCGCCGTCAACACCGGCTTCCACCGGCCGCCGACGGTGACCGAGGAGGAGATCGCCCTCCGCCGCTCCCAGACGGACCTGGACCGCACCCAAGGCGCGTTCGACGAGGGCCGCTGCGTGGCCACCTTCCGCAGCATGCCCCGTGAACTCACCGTGCCCGGCGGCGCGGTGCTGCCCGCCTCGGCGATCACCAACGTCTCCGTCACCGCCACGCACCGCCGCCGCGGCCTCGCCTCCCGCATGATGGCCGCGGAACTCGACGCCTGCGTGCGCCGCGGCGAGCCGGTCGCGATCCTCGTCGCCGCCGAGTACCGGATCTACGGCCGCTTCGGCTTCGGCCCCGCCGCGGGGGTCACCGAGTGGGAGGTCGACACCGCCCGCGCGGGCCGCCCCCAGGGAGCGCCGTCCGACAGCGGCCGCATCGACCTGGCGGACCCGTCCGAGGTCCTCAAGCTCGGCCCCCAGCTCCACGACCGGGTGCGGCTGCGCCATCCCGGCGCGATCAACCGCACCGAGCGCTTCTGGGAGTACACCACGGGGACGGTGGTCAACCCCGCCTTCCCCTGGAAGGAACCGATCTTCGTCCTCTACCGCGACGCCTCCGGACGCGTCGACGGCCTGGCCGCGTACACGGCCGAGGACACCTGGCACGGGATGTTCCCCAAGGTCCCGCTCACCGTGCGGGAGTTGCTCGCCGCCACCCCCGAGGCCGAACGCGCCCTGTGGCGCTACCTGCTCGCCATCGACTGGGTCGCCACCGTACGCACCGGCTTCCGCGGCCCGGACGACGTCCTGCCGCTGCTGCTCGACGACCCGCGTGCCGCCCACGTCCACTCCACCAGCGACTTCCTGTGGCTGCGCCTGCTCGACGTCCCCCGCGCCCTGTCCGCCCGCACCTACGCGGCCCCGGGCTCCGTCGTCCTCGACGTCGCCGACCCCGACGGCCACGCCGCCGGCCGCTTCCGCCTCGAAGCCGCCGCCGACGGCACCGCCACCGCCGAGGCGGCCCCCTCCGCCGCCCCGGACGTCTCCCTCACCGCCGCCGCCCTCGCCTCCCTCTACCTCGGCGACGAGTCCGCGGCCCGCCTGACCGTCACCGGCGGCGCCGCGGAATCCCGCCCGGGCGGCGTGGCCCGCCTCGACGCGCTGTTCCGCACCGCGCGCAGGCCGTGGCCGATCGACACGTTCTAACCGTTGTCAGTCGTCGTCAGCGGTGTCCGTAGGACACCAGCACCAGGAGGACGAGTACCCCACCGACGCACATCGCATAGCTGGAACGGGCCTTGAACCCGGCACCCACCAGCAGTACGCCCAGCCCCATCAACGGCCCGTACTGCCACGCCAGGTACTGCTCCAGCAGTGCCGCCGTCACATGGCTCCACAGCATGACCCACCCCCTTCCCAGGTGGCCGACCGCAAGGCGCGGGCCCGCTGCCGTCCTGGCCCTACTGGGCCAGGAGCAGCGCGATCACCGCGAGTCCGACGCACGTGAACGTCGTGTTCCGGGCCTTGTGGCCCACCGTGAACAGTCCGACGGCGAAGGCGCCGGCCGCGCCGTACCGCCACTGGACGAGCTGCTCGAACGCGAAGGCACACAGAGCGATAGCGGGCATAGCGATTCACTCCTTCGAGGCGCGTGGGATCGATCCCTCCGCGCGTAGAGCGCGGAGGGGGCAGATTTGACCCGTGGGTCGGCATGTGGCTGAGCGGAAGCGTGGTGCTGCTGATGCGTGCGAAGCGTCGTGGCGCTGCACTCTCAGCCGCGGTCATCCCCGGCGCGTCGTCGGGACGGAGAGGCTGCGGCCCCCGGTGGCGTCAACTGGTCCAACTTGACTGGCTGCAAGACCAGTTGACTGCATTCCTCTACGGTCATGTTGCCGCTGACTGCAGATCACTAAACTCCATGCAGTCAACTCCACTTGCCTGGCGTGAAGCTGTAGTGTGGGTCACGTGAGCAACGACCGCACCGCCGGTGGGCCCAGGCGCGAGTACGAGCGCGTGGCCGATGCGTTGCGTCACGAAATCGAGGGCGGCGACATCGCTGCCGGTGCCCAACTGCCCACCCATGCCGAGCTGGTGGACCGTTTTGACGTCTCCCGTGCCACCGTCCAGAAGGCGATCAAGGCGCTGGAGGGCAAGGGCTACGTGGAGTCGGCCCAGGGCAAGGGGGTCTTCGCGCGCGACTGGCGTAAGTCCGCCGTCGCTGCCCATGTCAACGGGACCGCCACGGCGACGGTGGAAGCCGGCAGCATCGAGCTGGACGACGCCATCGCGGAGGCTTTCGAGGCGGAGCACGTCACGATCGACGCGTACTGCCTGACCGCTGAGTCGCTCAACGCGGCCATCGTGCAGCAGGTCAAACGGATCATCCGCGGTGAAATCCGGCCGTCCTCGATCCACCTGCGCCTGCTGCTGCCGCGCACCGACGTACGACTGGCGATCCCTCGGAACGTCGCGGACCCCGAAGATCTTCGGCCGATGCAGCGGCTCAGTGCCCTGTCGGGGATCCACGTCGAGGCCATCAAGAATCTGGAGAACCTGCAGGGCCAGGGCGCCGTCCAGGACGTGCACGTCGAAGTGCGGCAGGTGCCTGTCACCCCCCTGCACAAGCTGTACTTGATCAACAGGGAAGTGTGTCTCGACGGCCTCTACGTTGTCACCGACAACACCATCACCGTCGAGCACGAGATGATCAACATCTATGACGTTCTGGGTGTCGGGGCCAAGCTTTACCTCCAGTCGCTGGAACGTATGGAAGTCTCTCAGAAGTGGTTCGACTCTCTTTGGACAAAAATCGCGGATCCGCTCTGAGGCCCCGGGAAGATTCCCTTGGAGGCCAACGACACTCTGCTCTGCCTCGTCTACTCCGGATGCCGTGGCTCCGTGCCTGTGCGCCGACCGCGAGCAGGGCCCACTCGTGGTTGACGTGTGGTGGGGCGGCGGACGAGACGTTGCGCTTTCAGTGTGCGTCCGAATCTGCTCACTCAAAGGTTCCGTTCTCTGTGTACTGTTGCGCCACGTCGGAGTGGACGCCTCCTGCGGCAAGCCGACGCGAAGCACATCGCGTCGTTGTGCGTGCCGTGTAAAGGCTTATCGTGGAGCGAGTCGGCTGGAGCCGATCAACCCAGGGAGCCGTGTGAACGCTGACCGTAGGGACCTTGCCTCGCTGTTGTCCCGAGCCGAGTGCGTCTTGTTCGACTTCGACGGCCCAGTCTGTGATCTCTTCGGGAGGCACCCAGCCGACGGGGTGGCCCGGAAGATTCACAAGTTGCTTCAGGAGTCTGGGCTACTGCCGGAGGGGCTGTACGGATCCTCCGACCCACATGCGATGCTCCGTGAGAGCGCTAGGGGACGATCGAATACGAGGATTCCCGAGGTGCTAGTCCAAGCTGAAAGACGTGTGACGGAGGAGGAACTCGCTGCGGCAGGTACGGCAGTGCCGACGCCATGTGCGGACAAGCTTGTCGCTGAACTCGTCCGCTTGGACAAGCTGATTGCCGTGGCCAGCAACAACTCTCCCGACGCGGTGCGGCTCTACCTTGCTAAACATGGACTCGAGACTTGGTTCGACGGCAAGATCTTTGGGCGTGTCGCCGACCCGGCTCTGATGAAACCGCACCCGGACTCACTCTTGCGTGCCCTGGACGCGCTGGGGGTGCCAAGCTCCCTTGCACTGCTGGTCGGTGACTCAGCGTCCGACGTGACGGCCGCGCACTCAGCAGGTGTTGCCTTCCTGGGCTATGCCCCCAACGCCGAGAAGTACGAGGAGTTGCTGCAAGCGGGGGTTCCTGTGGTGACGGAACTCTCCGAGGTCATTGGGGCCTTGGGCTCGGAGACCTGACACTGCCTGCCCTCTGTTGGTGGGGTCTTCGTCCGGGCATCATGGTTGCCTCGTCCAATCGAACGGGGGGCCCTGGGTTGATGGCGTCCACGGACACACCTTCAGGCGCAGGGAGTGCCTCCCTGCGGAAAGTCAAAGAGTTCCTGGCCGCAGCGAAGCCGCGGTTCGTCAAGATCTCGCTTATCGCATTGTGCTTGTTGGGTGTTATTGCCCAGATTGTTCCCGCGATCGGGGACGCCTTGTCCAAGAAAAGCTTCATAGGTGGATCGTTTGCTGCTTTCATCGCCTATGTCCTTTTTGATGCAATTACGAGTGAAAGGCCGGCCGCATCCTCCGGTCATCGCGTACTGAGGTCGATAGATGAACTGCGAGAATGTGCCTCGCGTGCGTTTGATCGCCGCGATGTCAGAATTGATTTTTTCGGCTTCACGTCGGAGACGCTGCTTCAAATAACGCGAACTCCCATGCAGAGAATTGCCGACGAAGCTCGAGGCCGGTATCGGGTGCGTATTCGCATCATGACACCGGACCTGATGGCTCCCATGAGTTTGCCGTGTCGCCTAGTGCCCTGCGAAGGGGGAGTCCAAGGCTACCGAATGGTAGACGATCCCGACTTCCGTACGCAGATGCGTGGAATCATCGATGAGTCAGTTCGCGTGCTGACGGAATTGAAATCGAATATAGAGTCGTCGATTCCCGGGGCGCGTGTGGAAATATCCTTCAGAGTGGCGCCTCATCTCTCGCCTCAGTTCAAATTGTTTCTCTTCAACGATGAAGAGGCCTGCCATGGTTATTACCCCATCGTGGCTGAGGAGGTCGGCGGTCTGGGGCAATCCCCGTCGCGCAGATTGAATCCCAAGGGCTTCACGGTCGGCGGCATGGCCTTGCTGTCCAGGCGGGGTGGGCCCGCGGTCCGGGAACTATATGAACAGCACCGGCAGTGGTTCGACCGCCACTGGAGCCTGGCGGAGCAAGTGCAGTGATCTTCCCGGATGGCACAAGTTGCGGGGAGGACTGCTCATATCAGGAGGCTGCACAGTTTGCTGAGGCCCCCCTGGATAAGCGCCATAACAGAGTTGACACTCTTTCGGTCACGCCGATGTCAGTGGTAACCAGCATGCCGATCCTGGAGGATCTGTTGGGTTCGGCCGACTGTGTACTCTTCGACTTCGATGGACCGCTGGCCAGGCTGTTCGACCAATACCCAGCATCCGGCGTTGCGCGGCAACTGAAAGCGTGGCTCGAGAAGCGTGAAGCTCTCATCCCCGAGGCGCGGGACTGTCAAGACCCTTTGAGGGTGTTGCGGGAGTTCACGGGACCGGAACACTATACCGAGGTGGAGCAACTGCTAACCAAGCATGAGGTTCATGCCGCCAGCGTCGCAACTCCAACAGACCACGCGGACGAACTTGTACAGGTGCTGGCATCCAGAGGGCGTAGTGTCGCAGTCACGACCAACAACTCCCCCCTTGCTGCTGCGTCCTACCTCCATCGCAGGGGGCTGATGCGGTTCTTCGAGTCTAGGATCCACGGACGGACTTCCGAACGGGAGTCAATGAAGCCCAGTGCAAATTGCCTCGTCAGAGCCCTCCGCTCCACGGAGACGCCGGCGAAGCGCGCGTTGATGATCGGGGACTCGCCGGACGACTGTGCAGCAGCTCGGCGAGCAGGTGTCACCTTTTTGGGCTACGCACGCAAGCCGAGCAAGGAGGCGTCACTTCGGGACGCGGGCGCGCACCACGTGGTGGATTCCCTGGCTGACTTGTGCTCAGTGCTGGGCACCGTATAACCATTCGGGGACACACAGCGCCATCCGTCCGGCCCGCGGAGGCTGCGTAGGTCTAGTCTCGTCGCTACACGTCGACTGTCGGGGGTGTGACGTGCTCGTCCATGCTTGCGACTGCAGTCGAGGAGACCGTGAACAGCGCCGCGGAAGGATTCGCTTCCCGCCTGGGGGCGACTTTGGTTGAGGGTCCCCTGCAGGGCTACCACCACGAAGCGTACGCGGTGCGCCTGGACGCGACCTCTCAGCTGGGCCGCCAGTTTCCGTTCTTGAAGCTCCGGGAACCGCGGCCGGGTGTCTTCTGGTACGACTTGAGATACTTTCGCTCCGAGGATCAACTCCTGACCTTCTTGCAACGGTGGGTTCCGAGGATTCCTCAGGTGGCCCAGGTCGTGGAGAGTTTCTCCGTTCATAGCTTTATTGAAGGTAGAACGCTGGCGGCGATCAGGCGGGAGACTCCGGATCGGGATATCCCGGAATCCTATGTCCGGCAGATCGAGGAACTTTTCGGTCGGCTTGCCGCCGTGGACGTACAGGCGCTTGAGCGGGCCGAAATGCCAACGTATGTGGAGCCAACCTACGGAAAAGATTCCACTGCCTTCCTGCGTAGGCTTGTGGAGCACACCATCAGCGGAGTCTATGACCCGCTCCGCAGTACGTTCGAGGAGATCTTTAATGCTTTTGGCGTTCCGGAGGATGGTCTTCATATTTTTTTGAAGAACCTTGATCCGCTCGATGAGCGACCGTATCAGCTACTCCATTGCGATCTCCATTGTGATAATTTCGTGGTCGATGGTGACGGGCTTCTCTGGACTATCGACTGGGAGCTTGCGCAGATCGGAGATCCACTCTACGACCTGGCTACGCATCTGCATCTCATGGCGTACTCGGAATCGCAAGAGGTTGAGATGGTCAAGCGGTGGCAGCGTGCCCTGGAAGTTGTGCGACCGGGTGCGACCGTTGGATTGGCTGATGACCTCCCCAAGTATCGAGACTACAAGTGTATCCAGTCTGTCTATACCGACATCATTCGCGGCGCGACGGCTGTCCGCACGAATCGATCTCTGGCTGCGGCAAGGGTTGCGGCTAGGTCGATCGAATCATCGATGAGGCGTGCGCAAGGGGTGCTTGGGTTGCAGGATGCTCCGTCAGCCAACTTGGTTGGCAGAGTGCTGATCGAATGGAGTCAGTCTCAACCGGGATGAAATTCCACGAGGACGGGACAGTTGTGAGGCTGGCAATGGGGTCGTGGTGTGAGTACCGACGGCACCGCGCGTGGAGCCAGGCGTGAGTACGACCGCGTGGCCGACGTGTTGCGTCACGAAAACGAGCACGGTGCCATCGCAGCGGGTGATCAACTCCCCATGCCTGCGGAGTTGAAGGACGCATTCGACATCTCCTGCGACACCTTCCAGAAGGCGATCAAGGCGCTCGAAGGCAAGGGCTACGTGGAGTCGGCCCAGAGCAAGGACGTCTTCGCACGCGACTCGCGTAAGTCGGCCGTCACTGCCCACATCAACTGGACTGCGGCGGCAACCGTTGAGGCCGGCAGTACGGAGCCGGACGACGCCATCGCGGAGGCTTTCGAGCCGGAGCGCGTGAAGATCGATGCGTACTGCCTGCCTCGGAGTCGCTTAAGCGCGACCATCGTGACCCAGGCGGAGAGCGTCTCCAGGGGCGAGCTCCGGCCCTCGTCGCCCTGCGTAACCTGCTGGAGGACCTGGGCATACGGAACGTCGACTTGGTTGTCGACGTGCGGACCGTCCCCATCATTCCGGTGGCCAAGGACTACTTGCTCAATGGGCATCAGGGGCTCTTGGGTTTCTGCAAGATCGAGGCGAGTGCCGTGGACTTCCCGGACGGCGAGAGCACCCAGATGTACGACGTACCGGGTCTGGAGGTACGAGTCTTCAGGCACCCGAGCATCGGGCCGAGTGCCTGCAGTGGTTCGACTCCTTTTGGAGCAGAGTCTCCGCTCCTGAGCCGCATGCGAGGCGTCAAGGTCGTCCTCGCGGAGCGGGACGACATGCCCGAGGGCGTACGCCGAGCCTCGACAAGGAGCTGTTGGGGCCGAGCCGCAGGCCGCAAAGGGTGGCACGCCATACGGAGTGCACGGCCGAACTTGTTGAGTTCCTGGTCGATACGGCGCTGCCAATCGCGATCACGACGAACAATTCTGCGGCGTCGGTTCGGGTTTACCTGAAGGAGCATGGGCTGAAGTGATCATTCGGTGAAAGAATCTCTGGTCGGGAACTTCCTCAGATCATGAAGCCAGACGCGCCCATTGCCTCCTTGAGGCGATGCGGCATGTTGGGTCGGAAGGCGAATCGGGCAATTGCCGCATGATTGGCGATTCCGTGCGGGATTTGAGGGTTGCCGACAGTGTGGGTGTCAGGCTTCTGGCATATGTCGCCCCTGGCGAGCGTGATCCGCGACACGGAGAGTGGCTTCTGGAAGCCGGCGCGGATTTCCTGGTCAGTGACATGCGTGAGGTAACGGAAGCTTTCTCGCGGGCTGATCTCGGCTGCCGGAGTGCTCCTGTGGGGGAGTGGTGCGTGAAAAATTCGATTGACGGAACTCGAGGCTTCGGTGTGCGTCACTGGTTGCAAGTGTTCTAGGCTCTCGCGTCACGAGGTCCGGGATGCGAACTCGAAGGTTTGGGGCGGATGGAAAAACCCGCGAGCATATGCGCGCATTGTGCCGACGTGGCGTGCCCACGCCATATCGTGCGCAGTCGTCTGCACGAGCCTCTTGTGCGCTGGCACTACAACCGCCGGAAGCGTGACGGGGAGTCCGTGATTCTGACGGGTCATCACAATTCCAATGAAGTGGTGACGCTGGACAAGCGACTCGCCTGGCTGGCCCAAGTAACGCTGGACGAGGCCGCACGGATCAAGCTGCGGGTGCCGCTCGCGACGCCCAAGGTCGTCATGCGCACGTGGCCGGACGAGGCCGAGGTCCTGGCGGCGCTGAACGAGGCCGTCGCAGGGCAGCAACTCCGGCCGAACTTCGGTATCCCGCAGTGCCTCGTCACCTTCGGGCGCGCATCCCTGCACCGATTCGTGGACGGGAAGGCGCTGTCCCAAGAGGCGCCCTCCGGCGCTCCAATCGGCGAGAAGCGACTGCGGGACATCGCGGAGGTCTTCGCCTACGCGGCGACGGTAACGCGCGAGCAGTTGCCAAAGCTGCCGGCGCGATGGCCGGGCGACAAGGACAGCGAGGGGTTCCTGGACCTCCTGGTCGAGTACGCGGAGCGTGTGCACCAGGACCACCGTCCCGTGTATGGCAGCCTCTTCGATGCCCTCGGTGTGCCGGTGGAGGCGCTGGAGCGTTTCCGGCAAAGGGTACGGCAGCGGATCGGAGCGCTCTACCCGCGGCCCTACTCGTTGCTGCACACGGATCTCCACCGCGACAACATCGTGCTGCTCAAGAACGGCAGCCTCTTCATCCTCGACTGGGAGCTCGCCACGTTTGGCGACCCTCTCCATGATCTTGCGACTCATCTGGTCCGGATGGAGTACACCGACCGCGAACGCGAGCGGATGAAACGGGAGTGGGAGAGGACCCTCAACCTGCGGGGCCACTCGGCGATGACCGCCGGAATGGCGACGGACCTGCAGGCTTACGTCGACTTCGAGTACGCCCAGTCTGTCTACGCCGACGTGGTCCGGGCCGCCATCAGGCTCGGCACCGCTCCGGGGAGTCCCCTTCTCGGGCCCTCCGTCAGCCTGGTCGTGAGGGCACTGCAGCGGGCCCAGGTGCCTTTCGGGCTCGCATCCGTCCCTGGGGAGCAAGAGGTCGAGACTGCGCTGAACGAGTGGCATGCCCGGCGTTACCCCGAGCGGCGCCGGAGGTGGGGTTTCGTGGAGAGGCGGGCCCGCAGCCAGGCCCATGCCTTCTAGCGCGACGGCCCCGGAGGCCGTCGACGACGGGGGTCGGCCCTACTGGGACGCGCGAGTTGCGTGCTCTTCGACTTCGATGGTCCCCTCGCGGACCTTTTTGCCCGCCACCCAGCTGCCCGCATCGCTGAGGCTCTTCGGGTCCGAGCAGTGGACCTGGGTCTGCCGCCGGAGGAGCTGAGCGGCGTCAGCGACCCTCTGCGCGTCCTGCAGATCGCCGCGGAACACGATGCGTCTGGTCGTGTCACGTCGGAACTGGAGGAGCGCCTGGCCCAGGAGGAGGTCCTGGCTGCGGCGACCGCTCTGCCGACACCGTATGCCGTCCGTCTGGTGCGTTCCCTTGTCGAGAGCGGCCGGAAGGTCGCCATCACGACCAATAATTCCGCTGCGGCGGCGACCGCCTATCTGCACCGACGCGGGCTGTCGCGGTACTTCGGCGCTCATGTTTACGGGCGGGCGACCGACCTCGGCCTCTTGAAGCCGGATCCCCACTGCCTGATGCGTGCGATGGCCTGCACGGGAGAACCGCCCGAGGGCTGCTTGATGATCGGAGATTCCCCCAGCGACCTCCTGGCCGCTGCGAGCGCGGGTGTGGCGTTCCTCGGCTTCGCCCGTGACGAACGTAAGGCGCTGAGTCTTCGCCAGGCCGGAGCAGGGCATGTCGTGACGTCCTTGGAACACTGGTAGCGGTCGCAGTGCCCGTGTTGCCCGTGTAGGTAACGGATCAACTCAGCTGGTAAGTGGACGGGTTGTACGCTTGAGGATATGTCGGGCGATCGCACTGTCGGCGGGGTCAGACGCGAGTATGAGCGCGTGGCCGATGCGTTGCGTCATGAAATCGAGAGCGGCGACATCGCGGTGGGGCAGCGACTGCCCACACATGCTGAGCTGGTGGAGCGCCTTAATGTCTCCCGTGCCACTGTCTAGAAGGCGATCAAGACGCTGGAGGGCAAGGGTTGCGTGGATTCGGTCCAGGGCAGGGGTGTCCTCGCCCGCGACTGGCGGGAGATCGCCATTGCGGCCCACGGCAACGGATTTGCCACGGCGACCGTCGAGGCCGGCAGTGTCGAGCTGGACGACGCCATTGCCGAGGCGTTCGAGGCGGAGCACGTCATGATCGACGCCTACTGCCTGACGGCGGAGTCGCTCAGTGCGGCCATCGTGCAGCAAGTCAAACGAATCATCCGCGGGGAAATCAAGCCGTCCTTGATCCACTGCGCTTGCTGCTGCCGCGCACCGACGTACGACTGGCTTTTCCGCAGAACGTCGAGGACTTGGACGACGAGCGGCCCATGCAGCCACTCAGCAGCCTGTCCGCGGCCCACATCTGGGCCTTGAAGAACCTGGAGAACCTGGTCGGTTAGGGCGCGGTACCCGAGGTAAAGGTCGAGGTGCGACTGATTCCGGTCACACCTCTGCACAAGTTCTACCTGATCAACGGGGATTTGGCCCTCGACGGCATGTACGTTGTCACCGACAACGTCATCAACGTCGACGATGCGACCATCAAGATCCATGACGTCCTGGGCGTCGGGGCCAAGCTCTATCCACAGCCGAGGGAACGCGTGGAGCTCTCTCAGGAGTGTTCGACTCCCTGTGGGCGAGGCTCGCCAAGCCCGTCTGACGGTCACCGCCGATCAGAGCGCGGGCCTCACATCACCAGGGACATCCAGTGCCCCGGCACCTCCAGCGGCTCGAATCCCACCTTCGCGTACACCCCGTGGGCGTCGTGCGTCGCGAGGAGCACGCGCCGCACGCCCAGGTCCTCCAGGTGGTCGCGGGCAGCGGTCGCCAGGGCGGTCGCGAGGCCGTGGCCGCGGGCGGCGGGGGTGACGTAGACGTCGCAGAGCCAGGCGAAGGTGGCGTGGTCGGTGACGACGCGGGCGCAGGCGACCTGGGTGCCGGTCGCCTTGTCGTACGCGCCGAAGTTGAGGGAGGCGGCGATCGCGGCGTCCTGGACGGCGCGGGGGCGGCCGAGGGCCCAGTAGGCGTCGGTGGAGAGCCAGTGGTGGACCAGGGCGGCGTCTATGCGGGCGGGGTCGGCGGAGATCTCGTACCGGTCGTCTCTCATGGGGCCTGAGGGTAGGGGATGTGGCTCCGTGCAGTACTGCTTACCGGTGCGATGAAGGACTATTAACTGGACCTTGAGGGTGCCGTGGGCCCACGCTCGAGGGCATGGGTATTCACGTACCGCTCATCACGCCCTTCGACGAGGCCGGCCGCGTGGACGCCGGCGCGCTGGGGCGGCTGGCGCACGAGGTGGCCGACGGGGGTGTCGCCGGGCTGGTGGCGCTGGGGACGACCGCCGAGGCGGCGATGCTGGACGAGGCCGAGAAGGCGGTCGTCCGGGAGACCGTGGGGCGGGTGTGCCGCGAGCGGGGGCTGCGGTACACCGTGGGCGCCGGGGGGACGGACACGCGCAGGGCCGCGGCGGAACTCGCGGAGCTTGACGCGGACGCCGCGCTGGTGTCCGTGCCGTCGTACGTGAGGCCCTCGCAGGAGGGGGTCGTCGCGCACTTCGAGGCCCTGGCGCGGGCGTCGGCGGTGCCGCTGGTCGTCTACAACATCCCCTACCGCACCGGGCTCGCCCTCAGCGCGGACACGATTCGCGCGATCGCGGCGATCGACGGGGTCGCGGGCTTCAAGCACGCCGTCGGCGGCATCGACCAGGACACCGTGCTGCTGGTGGGGGAGGTGCCGCTGTACGCCGGGGACGACGTGTTCGCGCCGGCGCTGCTCGCCCTGGGCGCGCGGGGGGCGATCGCGGCGTCCGCGCACCTGGCCACCGAGCGGTGGGTGGAGCAGGCCCGTTTCCACGACGCGGAGCGCGGGCATGCGCTCGCGAGGCTCGCCGCCGCCTGCTTCGCCGAGCCGAACCCCACGGTGATCAAGGCGGTGCTGCACGCCCAGGGACGCATCCCGACCCCCGACGTGCGGCTGCCGCTGCTGCCCGCCGGGCGACCGTCGCTCGAGACGGCACTCCGGGCACTCGCCGCATCGGGGGATACTCGGGACCGTACGTACGCACTGATCGGAGAGACCGGATGAGGATCGGAATCGTCGGAGCCACCGGCCAGGTCGGCGGTGTCATGCGCAAGGTGCTGGCCGAGCGCGACTTCCCGGTGGAGCGGCTGCGGCTGTTCGCGTCGGCCCGTTCGGCGGGACGTGCCGTGCCGTGGAAGGACGGCGAGGTCACGGTCGAGGACGCGGCCACCGCGGACTACTCGGGTCTCGACATCGTGCTGTTCTCCGCGGGCGGCGCCACCTCCAAGGCGCTGGCCCCGAAGGTCGCCGCCGCGGGCGCGGTCGTGATCGACAACTCCTCCGCCTGGCGGATGGACCCCGAGGTCCCGCTGGTCGTCGCCGAGGTCAACCCGCAGGCGATCGCCGACCGGCCCAAGGGCATCATCGCCAACCCGAACTGCACCACCATGGCCGCCATGCCCGTGCTGCGCCCGCTGCACGAGGAGGCGGGGCTGACCGCGCTGGTCGCCACCACCTACCAGGCGGTCTCCGGCTCCGGTCTGGCCGGTGTCGCCGAGCTCGACGGCCAGGTGCGCAAGGTCGCCGACCGGGCGACCGAGCTGACCTTCGACGGTGAGGCCGTGGAGTTCCCCGAGCCCGCGGTCTACCAGCGGCCCATCGCGTTCAACGTCGTCCCGCTGGCCGGCAAGATCGTCGACGACGGCCGCTTCGAGACCGACGAGGAGCAGAAGCTCCGCAACGAGTCCCGCAAGATCCTCGGCATCCCGGAGCTGAAGGTGTCCGGCACCTGCGTCCGCGTGCCCGTGTTCTCCGGGCACTCGCTGCAGGTCAACGCACGTTTCGAGCGTCCGGTCAGCGTGGCGCGCGCGTACGAGCTGCTGGGCGCGGCCCCGGGCGTGGAGCTGTCGGAGATCCCCACCCCGCAGCAGGCCGCGGGCAAGGACCCCTCCTACGTCGGCCGGATCCGGGTGGACGAGACCGTCGAGCACGGGCTCGCGCTCTTCCTCTCCAACGACAACCTGCGCAAGGGCGCCGCGCTCAACGCCGTCCAGATCGCGGAGCTGGTCGCCGCCGAGCTGCGCGGCTGACCCCGTTCGCCCCCCGGATGCCCCGGCGCCGACCGTGCGCCGGGGCATCCGCCGTCCCGCTTGACCCTCACACCGTGTGAGGCGCTGGACTCGGAGACGTCATGTTCGGAATCGGAGACTTCGCCAGGCACGGCCGCGTGTCGGTCCGCATGCTGCGTCACTACGACGCCGTCGGGCTGCTGCGCCCCGACCGTGTCGACCCCGCCACCGGCTACCGCAGCTACGCCGCCGGGCAGCTCGCCCGGCTCAACCGCATCATCGCCCTCAAGGACCTCGGCTTCACGCTCGAACAGGTGCGGTCGATCCTCGACGAGGAGGTGAGCACGGAGCAGCTGCGCGGCATGCTGCGGCTGCGCCGCGCCGAGCTCGCGGCGGCGATGGCCGCGGACGCGGCGCGGCTGGCGGGCGTCGAGGCGAGGCTCCGGACGATCGAGAGCGAGGGACGGATGTCCACCGACGACGTGGTGATCAAGAGGGTGCCCGCGGTGCGGCTCGCGGAGCTGACGGCGACCGCGGCAGGGTTCGAGCCGGCGCAGATCGGGCCCGTCATCCAGCCGCTGTACGACGAGTTGTGCCGGCGGCTGGACGCGGCGGGCGTGCGGCCGGTCGGGCCGGGGATCGCGTACTACGAGGACGCCCCGGAGGGGGAGGGCGCGATCCTCGTCCACGCCGGGCTGCAGGTCGCGGCCGATCCCGACGGCGGGTACGACTTCGCGGTCGTCGACCTGCCGGAGCTGGAGAGCGCGGCGACGATCGTGCACCGCGGCTCCATGGACGACGTCCTGCGCAGCGCCCAGGCCCTGGCGCGGGGGATCGACGCCCAGGGCCACCGGTCCCTCGGCTACCCCCGGGAGCTGTACCTGGAGTGCGAGGGGCATCCCGACACCTGGGTGACGGAGCTGCAGGAACCGGTGGCCACCGGGGTGTGACCGGTCAGCCCATGGGCTTGCCCTGCTGAGCCGCCTCGGCGACCAGCTCGAAGGCCGTCCGGCCGTCCAGGGACTCGCGGATGACGTCCGCGTGCCCGGCGTGCCGGGCGGTCTCCTCGATCAGGTGGAGCAGGATCCAGCGGGCGCTGACCTTCATGCCCGGCGGGTTCCAGGGCGCGTCCGGCAGCGGCACCACGACGTCCAGGTCGGGCAGCGCCAGGACGGCCTCCTCGGTCTCCCGGCCGATCCGCGCGTACTCCTCCAGCCAGCCGGCGAGGGTCTCGCCCTCCAGCAGCCGGAAGCCGTCGAGGTAGTCCGCCTGGGTGCCCTTCTTGTCCTCGTGGCCCAGCAGCAGGCCCTGCACCCAGGACTCCTCGGTCCTGGCGACGTGCTTGACCAGCCCGGCGAGGTTCATCTCGCTGACGCTCGGCCGCGAGGAGGCCTGCTCGTCGGTGAGCCCGAGCACCGCGCGGCGCATCCCGCCGCGCTGCGCCTCCAGGTACGCCAGCAGCGCGTCCCGCTCACCCGTCTCGTTCCGTACCACCGTCGGCATCGCGCGCTCCCTTTGGCCGTGGGCCTCGGTCGTGGGCGCCGGTGTTCCCGGCGTCCTTCGATGTCTTCGACGTTACGCACCGATGCGGTCAGTTCCGGTCCGCGATGGGCCGCGAGGAGAAGGCTCCTTCGGAGAGGACCGGGACGACGGAGGCGGCGTCGAACTCGGTGGCGATCGCGACGTCCTCGGGGAAACCGCCGCTGCTGAGCTCGCGCCCGGAGGCGCAGGCCGCGACGGTGCCGGCGGGGTCGGGCGCCCCGGTGAAGGCGGCCGCCGCGGCGCGCGCCTCGGGGGAGAGCGTCACGGCGGGGGCGTGTCCCCGCAGCGCGGTGACGACCGCACCGGCGCCGAGCAGGTCCTCCAGCGCGGGCCGCAGGGTCCCGTCGGGCCAGCGCTCGCCCGCGGCGATCACCGCGACGGGGCGGTCCCGGACGCCGTAGCCGTGCCGGGCGAGCCACGCGCCGACGGCGGTCGCGTTGCGCAGGCAGGCGGCGACGACGGTCGCCGCCTCCCCGGCCGCCGCGGCGATCGTCGATCCGTTGGGCGAGGGCAGCACCAGCCGCGGGGTGTACGGCGCACGGCGCAGGGCGGCGGGGGACAGCGACCACGGCGAGCGTTCGCTGACCTCCCGCCGCCCCACGGCCAGCCGCGCCCCGACCCGCCGCGCGTACGCGGCCGCCGTCGCGTCGCGCCAGGCGTACGGGTGCACCGCGGTGCCCGCCTCGACGGCCACCGTCACCGCGGTGGTGAAGGACAGGACGTCGACGACGACCAGGCACGCCACGTGCGCCCCGATCCGCCGGGCGCCTTCCGGTCCCCACTCGAACCGCACCCCGTGGCGTGTCTGCAGAAACCATTCCTCGCTCATGGGCGAGGACTATGCCGCCGCGGACCTCTCCTGTACATCGGCGACCGCGCAACTGACGTTGTCCGGACCGCCGGCGGCGTTGGCCAGCCCGACCAGCGTGCGCACCGTCTCCCCGGGCCCGGCGCCGGAGGCGAGCACCCGGCGCAGCTCGTCGTCCGGGACGACGGTGGACAGGCCGTCCGTGCACAGCAGGTAGCGGTCGCCGGGACGCGGGTCGTGCAGCCGCAGGTCGGGCAGGCGCCCGGCGGGACGGGTGCCGGAACCCAACGCCCGTACGAGCAGCGACCGCTGGGGGTGCGAGGCGGCTTCGGCCTCGGTCAGCCGGCCCTCGTCCACCATCGACTGCACCATCGTGTGGTCGTGCGTGATCCGGAACAGCTCGCCGTCGCGCAGCAGGTACGCCCGCGAGTCCCCGATGTGGACGAGGGCCAGCCGCTCCCCGGACCACAGCAGCGCGGTGAGCGTGGTGCCCGAGTCCGCGAAGCCGCGTACGGTCTCGTCGGCCCGGTCCAGGGCGTCCTGCAGCAGGTCCAGCAGACCGCCGGGGGCGGCAGCGGCGTCGAGCTCCCTCAGCGCGTCGACGGCGGCGGCGCCCGCCGGCGCCCCCTCTCCTCCGAAACCGTCGGCCACCGCCAGCAGCCGGGCGCCGGCGTAGGCGGTGTCCTGGTTGCCGGGCCGGACCAGGCCGGCGTCGGACAGGGCGGCGTAGCGCAGTTCCAGGGAGCGGTTCGCGTCGTTGGTGCCGTTCGCGTCGTTCACAACGGAGTCCTTCCGGGACAGGTGATCGACGAGGAAGGCGGCCAGGTCCCGCCGCGCGCCGTGCGCGGCCTCGGCCTGCGCCCAGTACGCCCGGATCTCCCGCGCGGCAGTGGGCGCGTCCAGCGCGCACACCTCACGTATGCGGGCCAGCGGCATCCCCAGGCGCCGCAGCCAGGCCACGAGCCGGGCGCGCTCCAGCTGGGCGGGCGCGTAGTGGCGGTAGCCGGTCAGCGGATCGACCCGCGCGGGCGTGAGCAGCCCCAGCTCGTCGTACAGTCGCAGCGCCTTCGGCGACAGCCGGGACGCCTTCGCGAACGCCCCGATCGTCAGCGAGTCCATGGCGGGCTCCCTCCCTCGGGCCGGGCACGCCGCCCGGCCGCTTCGATGCTGTGGCCTGCCCCAGGGTCAAGGTCAACCGGCCACCCGGCCCCGGTTCACAGGACGATCGGCCGGTAGGCGAGCGCGGCGTCGACGATCCGTTCGGGCGGGGCGTCCTCGAGGCCGGCCGGGGGGTGGAAGAGCAGGTCGCAGGCCCGGGGGTGCGGGGTGTTGCAGTCGAAGAGCCGCAGGTAGTAGTCGGTGTCCTCGCCGGCCGGATCGGCATCGACACGGCGGACGATCTCGACGAGTTCCTCACGCGTGATGTCCGCCACCCGCGGCCGGGCGGGCCGGGCGGCCTCCCGGGCGAACTCCTCCAGGCCGCGCGACGCGTCGTAGCAGACGAAGTCGGACAGCAGGTACTCGTGGCCCGTGCGCTCGTTGAACGCGGCCACGGCCACGGCCACGGCCACGGCCACGGCCACGGCCACGGCCTCGTCCGCCGGTTCGCCGGACCCGGCCAGGTCCGTGATGCGTTCGATCTCACGGGCGACCTCCGCCAGTCGTTCCGGGCTGACGGGCGGCGGGAGCAGTTCGGCGCGCAGGTCCACGGCGGCATTGTGCGCGCCGGGGCCGACAGCGTGCCGGGGCGGCGCCGTGGGTTCGCCGCTGGGGCGGCCGGCTGGGCCGTGCGGGGGATGTCACATCCCCTTAACGAGACTTTTGCAAGCACCTTGCTTGCAAAAGTTAGCACCGCGCGCCATCCTCGGAGGCATGGCTTCACTGAACGTCGGCACCCTCGGCGAGTACCTGCGGGAGCAGCGCCGCAACGCGCAGCTGTCCCTGCGTCAGCTCGCCGACGCCGCGGGGGTGTCCAACCCCTACCTCAGCCAGATCGAGCGCGGGCTGCGCAAGCCCAGTGCAGAGATCCTGCAGCAGCTCGCCAGGGCGCTGCGCATCTCCGCCGAGACCCTGTACGTGCAGGCGGGGATCCTCGACGAGCGGGACCAGGGCGAGGGGATGGAGGTGCGGACCGCCATCCTGGCCGACACGGCGATCAACGAGAAGCAGAAGCAAGTCCTCCTGCAGATCTACGAGTCGTTCCGCAAGGAGAACGCCGCAGTGGAGGAAGCTCTTGACGAGCAGCCCGCCGCGCCGCGCGAGCACGTGGCGAAGAAGGCGGCGAAGAAGGCTGTCGCCGTGCTGAAGCCGAACGCGTCCGGACCGGCCGGACCGGGCAGCGGCGACGACGCCGCGGCCGCCGGGTGACCGGCTGCGCCCGGTCGCGCGGAACGGGCGACTGAACAGACGTACACGCCACCATCCTCAAACGGGAGAAACCCTCATGGCGATCACCGAAGACATCGTCAAGACCCTCAAGGACCCGACCCCGCTGTACGCGCTGGCCGGGACCGCGGACCTCGCGGCCGAGAAGCTCAAGGAGGTCCCGCCGCTGATCGAGAAGATCCGCGCCGAGGCCCCCGAGCGGATCGAGAAGATCCGCGGCACCGACCCCAAGGCCGTGCAGGAGAAGGTGACCGCGCAGGCCAAGGACGCCCAGACCAAGGCGCAGGCCAAGGTCAACGAGCTCCTGGGCACCATCGACGGCGACCTGCGCAAGCTGCGTGACTCCGCGCAGGACTTCGCGCTGCAGCAGGTGGGCCGTGCCGCCGAGTACGCGGTCCGCGCCAAGGAGGCCTACGACGGCCTGGCCGAGCGCGGCAAGGACGCGGTCGCGACCTGGCGCGGCGAGGCCGCCGACCAGGTCGAGGACATCGCGGTCGCGATCGAGCCCGAGCCCGTCCCGGCCGCGCGTCAGGCGCCGGTCGCGGACATCAAGCCCGCCCCGGCTCCTTCTCCGGCCCCCGCCCCCGCCCCGGTGCAGGACGGCCAGGCGAAGAAGGCCCCGGTCAAGAAGGCCCCCGCGGCCAAGAAGCCCGCGACGCCGGGCAAGCCCGCTTCCTGAGAGGCCGGAACATCACGGGCCGGGCACGCGTGGCGTGCCCGGCTCGTTGTGCCGGTACGGTGGGAGCCGATGACGGAGGTGGACGGCAATGCTGGTGCAGGGCTTCTACAACTTGCTGGGCTGGATCTCCATCGCCCTGCTGGTCTTCGCGCTGTTCGCGCTGGTCGACGCGGCCATCCGGCGTGAGGACGCCTACCGGGCGGCGGACAAGAAGACCAAGGCCTTCTGGCTGATCATCCTCGCCGTGGCGGCGGCGCTGATCGCGATCCTGCCGATCATGTCGTTCCTGCCGGTCATCGGCCTGATCGCGGTGATCGTCTACACGGTGGACGTGCGTCCCGCCCTCAAGCAGGTGTCCGGTCCGCGGCGGCGCGGCGGCGGCAGCAGCAGCGACGGCCCGTACGGCCCCTTCAACCGCTGAGGCGGAGTTCCCCCCGGCCGGCGGACCGGCCGGGCCCACGGATCAGGCGCCCGACTCCAGGAGCATGAGGGCGACGTCGTCCGTCAGCTCCCCGCCGTTGAGCTCCCGTACCTCCGTCATGGCCGCGTCCAGCAGCTCCTCGCCGGCGAGTCCGGCGGACAGCTGCCGCCCGACCAGCTCGACCATGCCGTCCTGGCCCAGCCGCTGCGCGCCCAGGCCGATCCGGCCCTCGATGAGCCCGTCGGTGTAGAGCATCAGGCTCCACGCCTCGCCCAGCTCGAAGCGCGCGCCCTCCCAGCAGTCCCTCTGGGGCAGCAGCCCGAGCGCCGGGCCGCCGTGCTCGTACGGCAGCAGCTGCGGTGCCATCCCGGACAGCGACACCAGCGGCGCCGGGTGACCGGCCAGCCAGAGGTCGGCGGCGCGGCCGTCCGGGCTGATGTCGACCTGGCAGAGGGTCGCGAAGATCTCGTCGTCGGACCGCTCGTGCTCCAGGACCTCCTGCAGGGTGCCCAGCAGGGCGGCCCCGCACAGTCCGGCCAGGGTCAGCGCGCGCCAGGCGATGCGCAGCTCGACGCCGAGGGCGGCCTCGTCCGGGCCGTGGCCGCAGACGTCGCCGATCATCGCGTGCACGGTGCCGTCCGGGGTGCGGACGGTGTCGTAGAAGTCGCCGCCGAGCAGGGCCCGGCTGCGGCCGGGCCGGTAGCGGGCGGCGAAGCGCAGGTCGGCGTCGTGGAGCAGCGGCGTGGGGAGCAGCCCGCGTTCCAGCCGCGAGTTCTCCTGGGCGAGCAGCCGGGTCTCGGTCAGCTGGCGCTGTGCGACGTCGGCGCGCTTGCGCTCCACGGCGTAGCGGATGGCCCGGGTCAGGTGGGACGGGTCCAGGTCGGCCGGGGTCAGATGGTCCTGGGCGCCGACGCGGACGGCCTCGGCGGCGCGCTCGGCGTCGGTGTCCGTGCCGGCGGTCAGCACCAGCACGGCGGTGCGCGGGGCGAGGCGCAGCAGCTGCCGCAGGCTGTCCAGCCCGTCGGAGACGCCCTCGGCGGCGGGGGCGGACAGCTCCAGCAGGATGCAGTTGACGTCGTCCCTGAGCAGCCGCTCGGCCTCGGTCAGGTTGCGGGCGCGGCGGATGCGGACCCGTGTGCCGGAGACGTCCAGCAGGTCCGGGACGGTGAAGGCGCCGACCGGGTCCTCACCGATGACGAGCAGGGTCAGGGCAGGGGAGGTCCGGCCGTCGGCCAGGGTGGTTTCCTGGCGCGGCCCCGGCACGGCGGCGTACTGGTCGGTGCGCCGCTCGGTCGCGGACATCGGCGACATCGGACAATTCCTTCCCTCCCCCCGAGGGCAACGTCCCGGAGCGGTCGGATCGGTCGGATCGGTTGCTCAGCTCCGAGAACACTGAAGGGCGACCATAGCGGTAGCGCCCGGCGGCGGGGGAGGCCCTGTTGGTAAACCGCCCGTGTCATATGCGGTTCTGAGCTGCGGATTTCGGCCGCGGAGGGACGAAGCGGGCATGACCAACGTCACGTTTGCTCGGAGACGGGGTGGTACGGGTCACGCGGCCGGGGTCACAGGACGCAGGTCACAGCGCGGCGGCAGCCCACGCGGCCGCCCGGCACGGCCGCGTGCGGTCATCCGGGGCGCACGACGCCGAGGACGGGCATCGACCCGGCCCCCGCCATCGTGATCCGCCGCCCGGGGCGCGGCGCGTGGACGATGGCGCCGTCGCCCACGTAGATGCCGACGTGGCCGGCGTCGTCGAAGTAGACGACCAGGTCGCCCGGGCGCATCGCCGCCACGGGGACGTGCGGCAGGAGCCGCCACTGCTCCTGCGAGGTGCGCGGGATGCCGACCCCCGCGGCGCGCCAGGCGGCCCGGGTCAGCGCGGAGCAGTCGTACGCGGCCGGGCCGTCCGCCCCCCATTCGTAGGGCTTGCCGATCTGCGCCGCGGCGAAGGCGACCGCCGCGGCGCCCTGCCGTGTGGCGCCGGCGGCGTTGCGGCGCAGGTGGGTGGCGGCGTCGGTGCGCAGCCAGGCGACCTGGGAGCGGTAGGCGGCCTCGTCCTCCAGCCGTTCCAGCTGTGCCCGCTCCCGGGCCTCCAGGCCGGCGAGCAGGCGTTTCGCCCGGGTCAGACGTGCGGTGACCTCCCGCTCGGCGTCGGCCGCCTCCTTCTGGTCGGCCACGAGGCGCTCCCAGGCGACGGTGGCGGAGCGGCCGTAGGCGCCCAGCTCCGCCGTGGTGGTGCGCAGCTGCTCGATCGTGGTGCCGGCGGCCTGGGCGCCCCGGTCGGCGAGGGTGAGCCCGTCCAGGAAGGCGTCCGGGTCGTCGCTGAGCAGCAGGTCGAGCCCGGGGCCGATGCCGCCGCCGCGGTACTGGGCGCGGGCGAGCGCGCCCGCCTCGGCGGTCAGCGTGCGCAGCCGGATCTGCTCCCGGTCGATGACGCGGGCGAGCGCGACGATCTCCTTCTGCTGGGCGAGGACCCGTTCATGTGCGGCGTTGTAGGTGTCCGTGGCGCGTTCGGCCTGCCGGTAGAGGGTGCCGACCTCGGCCCGTACGTCCTGGAGCGTACGGGCCGGGCGGGGCGGATCGGCGTGCGCGACCGGCACGGGGGCGGCGAGGAGCAGCAGCGCGGCACAGGCCAGGCAGGCCGTACGCCTCATGCGGGCACCTCCGCAACGTATCTGACGGTTCGTCACATGGCTGTGGATGGTGCCACGGAAGACGCCAATCGGCCAGAGCCGTGGGCCGGTGCATCGCCCTCCGGCGCCATGTCGGCCCGGCCCGCGAGGTGTTCGGTGGCCGTGGACGACTGCCGACGACTGCCGGCGGCTGCCGTCGGCGGGCGGGATCGGCCCGGTGCGGCGGGGGGCCTGCGTCGTCGGGTACGGATCCGAGACGGGTCCCGCGCATCGTCCGGGCGGCGTGGCGACCGCGGTCGCGGGGATCAGTCCGCTGCCGGGGCCAGGGCCTCCCAGCGGACGGTCACCTCGCCCTGGCGCCAGCGGGACGGGGTGTCGGTGACGGGCCAGCCGCCCGGGCCCGCCAGGCTGCGCACCGTGCGGATCCAGCGCTGCCGTGCGCCCAGGGAGGCGAAGGGCGCGGCGGCGGCCCACGCGCGGTCGAAGTCGGTGAGGAACGCGTGCACGGGCTCGCCCGGCACATTGCGGTGGATCAGCGCCTTGGGCAGCCGCTCCGCCAGTTCGGAGGGACGCTCCAGCGAGCCGAGCCGGGTGGCGAAGGTCACCGTGCGCGGGCCCTCGGGGCCGAGCGCCACCCACACGTGGCGGCGGCCGATCTCGTCGCAGGTGCCCTCCACCAGCAGCCCGTCCGGCGCGAGCCGGGACCGCAGGCGGGTCCACACCTCGGCGACGCGCTCCTCGTCGTACTGGCGCAGCACGTTCGCCGCCCGGATCAGGGCCGGTCTGCGGCCGTCCGGGAGGGGCACCTCGAATCCGCCGTGCGCGAAGGAGAGCCCCTCACGGGCGTACGGCCGGGCGGCGGCCACCCGGGCCGGGTCGATCTCGATGCCGACGACCTCGGCGTCGGGGCGCGCGGTGCGCAGCCTTCCCAGCAGCTCCAGGGCCGTCCAGGGAGCGGCGCCGTAGCCCAGGTCCACGGCGAGCGGATCGTCGCTGCGGCGCAACGCGGGTCCGTGCTGCGCCGCGATCCAGCGGTCCATGCGGCGCAGCCGGTTGGGGTTGGTCGTCCCCCGGGTCACCTCTCCGACCGGCCGTGTCGCGCGCATGCGCCGAGCCTATGCGAGCCCGCGGGCGCCGGATCCGGGCCGTGTCGACGGTCACGCTTTGGCAAAGCGGAAATGGATCTAGGCCTTCCGCTGGTTGTCACCGTTCAGGGGTGGCCTCCGCTCGGCCGCCCGCCGGAGAAGTGGAGGAGGCGACGTGAGCCAGTACGTGGCGAAGGTCCTGGCCGGTGGTGCCCATCGCCGGTTGCGCCGCCATGGCGTCGGTGGACGCCGTCCGCGGCGCGTGGCCATGCTCAGCGTGCACACCTCGCCCCTCCACCAGCCCGGCACCGGGGACGCGGGCGGTATGAACGTCTACATCGTCGAGCTGGCCAAGCGGCTCGCGGAGGGCCCCGGCGTGGAGGTCGAGATCTTCACCCGCGCCACCACGGCGGCCCTGCCGCCCACGGTCGAGCTGGCCCCCGGGGTCCTGGTGCGGCACGTGGACGCCGGCCCGTACGAAGGCCTGGCCAAGGAGGACCTTCCCGCGCAGCTGTGCGCCTTCACTCACGGCGTGATGCACGCCGAGGCCAGCCACCGGCAGGGCCACTACGACCTGGTGCACTCGCACTACTGGCTCTCCGGCCACGTCGGCTGGCTCGCCGCCGAGCGCTGGGGCGTCCCGCTCGTCCACGCCATGCACACCATGGCCAAGGTCAAGAACGCGGCGCTCGCCGAGGGCGACACCCCCGAGCCCGCGGCCCGGGTCATCGGCGAGACGCAGATCGTCAACGCCGCCGACCGGCTGATCGCCAACACCGCCGAGGAGTCGGACGAACTGATCCGGCACTACGAGGCCGACCCCGGCAAGGTCGCCGTCGTCCACCCCGGGGTGAACCTGGACCGCTTCCGGCCGGACGCCCACGGCGGCCGCGCCGGGGCCCGCGCGCGCCTCGGCCTGCCGCAGGACGCGGTGATCCCGCTCTTCGCCGGCCGGATACAGCCCCTCAAGGCGCCGGACATCCTGCTGCGCGCCGCGGCGATCCTGCTGGCGGAGGACCCGTCGCTGCGCGACCGCCTCGTCGTCCCCGTCGTCGGCGGGCCGAGCGGCAGCGGCCTGGCCAAGCCCGAGCGCCTGCAGAAGCTCGCCGCCCGGCTCGGCATCTCCGACCTCGTGCGCTTCCAGCCGCCGGTCGCCCAGGACCGGCTCGCGGACTGGTACCGGGCCGCGTCGGTGCTGGTCATGCCCTCGTACAGCGAGTCGTTCGGGCTGGTCGCCATCGAGGCGCAGGCCTGCGGCACGCCGGTGGTGGCGGCCTCGGTCGGCGGGCTGCCGGTGGCCGTGAAGGACGGCGAGACCGGCTTCCTCGTCGCGGGCCACGACCCGGCCGACTACGCACGCGCCCTGCGCCGCTTTGTCGAGCACCCGGAGCTGGTGCCCGCCATGGGCGGGGCCGCCGCCCGGCACGCGGGGTGCTTCGGCTGGGACGCGGCGGCCACCAGGACCGCCGAGGTGTACGCGGGTGCGATGGCCGAGCGGCGGCGTCGCCTACGATCGCCGCATGGGTGAGCGGGAGCAGACGGCGGCGCGCGGGGCGGTCGAGCGGGCACTGGAGGACGCGGAACTCGGCTGGGAGACCGGCGCCGGGGGCGAGTACGTCGTCAAGCTCCCCGGCACGCGCAAGCTGTCCACCACCGTCGCCCTGGCCGTGGGACGGCACACCCTGACGGTCAACGCCTTCGTCGTTCGCCGCCCCGACGAGAACCACGAGGCGTTCTACCGCTGGCTCCTGGAGCGCAACACCCGGCTGTACGGCGTGGCCTACGCCATCGACGCGCTCGGCGACGTCTACCTCTCCGGCCGGCTGCCGCTGGTCGCGGTGACGCCCGAGGAGGTCGACCGGCTGCTGGGCGCCGTCCTCGAGAACGCGGACGGCAGCTTCAACACGCTGCTGGAACTGGGCTTCGCCGACGCGATCCGCAAGGAGCACGCATGGCGGACCGCGCGCGGCGAGTCCACGCGCAACCTCGACGCGTTCGCACATCTGATCGGCAAGGCCGGCAAGCGTGCCGAGTAGCGTCCCCGCCGCCTGAGCGTCACCAGGGTCTTCGACGACGGCTCCTGCGTCGGCGACGCGCCGGCGGGACCGCTGTACGGGGCGCGCTGCGCGAGGTGCAGCGCGCCCTGCGCCTCCTGCGCTAGCAGTCCGCCGTCGGCTCCGGCTCCGGTATCCGCACCGGGGCCGGCGGCACCGCCTCCACCGGCTCGGCCTGCGCCCCGCGCTCCCGCAGCAGCAGCCAGTAGCCGGCGCCGGCGACCGTGCCGACCACGGCGCAGGCGCCCCACACCACGCCGCCGCCCCACCGGTCCAGCGCCACGCCGCCCAGCAGGGGCCCGGCGAAGGACGCCGCGGGCCAGGCGAGCGAGTACATGCCCTGGTAGCGCCCCCGGGCGTGGGCCGGCGCCAGGTCGGCGACCAGCGACATCGAGGCCGGCGCGTGCAGGATCTCGCCGACCGTCCACACCGCCACCGTCAGCGCGTAGAAGGGGACCGAACCGGCGAAGGCGGTGAGCCCGAAGCCCCAGCCCATCAGCAGCGTGCCGGCGGTGAGCAGCGCAGCCACGCTCCGCCGCTCGACGAGCCGGGTGAGCGGGATCTGCAGGAGCACGATCAGCAGGCCGTTGAGCCCGATGATCAGGCCGTACTGGCTCGCGGAGAAGCCCTGGCGGCCCATGTCGACCGAGAGGGTCGTCGAACCCTGCTGGGTGACCGTGCCCAGCAGGAACGTCAGCGCGACGAACCACATGAAGCGCTGGTCGCGCAGGACCACCCCGAGGCCGACCCGCGACTCCCCGCCCCCGCCCGCTCCGGCCGCCCCGGAGGACCGCCCCGGGGTCGCGGGCTCCCGGCCCGGCATGGACTCCGGCACCTTGGCGTAGATCACCAGCGCGCAGAGCACCGTCATGAACGCGTCGCCGAGGAAGAGCCAGAGGTAGCCCTGCGAGGCGATGAGGCCGGCCGCCGCCGAGGAGACGGCGAAGCCGATGTTGATCGCCCAGTAGTTGAGCGAGAACGCCCGCACCCGGTCCGTGGCGGGCACCACGTCCGCCATCATCGCCTGCACCGCGGGCCGCGAGGCGCTGCTCGCCACGCCGATCACGGTGGCCACCCCGGCGATCTCCGCCTGCCCGTCCACGAAGGCCAGCGTCGCCGTGCCGGCCGCGGCCGCGACCTGCGCCAGCAGCATCGTCGAGCGCCGCCCCAGCCGGTCGGTCAGCACCCCGCCGACGACCGCGCCGACGGCGCCGCCGAGGCCGTACAGGGACGCGACGAGACCGGCGTAGGTGGCGGAGTAGCCCCGGTCGAGGGTGAGGTAGAGCGCGAGGAAGGTGACGACGAAGCCGCCGAGCCGGTTGACCAGTGTGCTGGTCCACAGCCACCAGAAGGTCCGGGGGAGTCCCGAGACGGTCTCCCGTACGGCACGTCTGACATCGGGCACGGCAGGCTGCTCCTCGCGGCGTCGGGGCGTCGTAGGCGTAATGGGCCAGGACGGCCAGCGCAGCTTACATCGGCCCTCCGGAGGGCACCAAGGGGTTTTCTCTTAGACTCCTTGCCATGGCTGAAGCTCCGTACAAGCTGATCCTCCTCCGCCACGGCGAGAGCGAGTGGAACGCTAAGAACCTCTTCACTGGCTGGGTTGACGTCAACCTGAACGAAAAGGGCGAGAAGGAGGCGGTCCGGGGCGGCGAGCTGCTGAAGGACGCCGGACTCCTCCCCGACGTCGTCCACACCTCCCTCCAGAAGCGCGCGATCCGCACCGCGCAGCTGGCCCTCGAGGCCGCCGACCGGCACTGGATCCCCGTCCACCGCAGCTGGCGCCTCAACGAGCGCCACTACGGCGCCCTCCAGGGCAAGGACAAGGCGCAGACCCTCGCCGAGTTCGGCGAGGAGCAGTTCATGCTCTGGCGCCGTTCCTACGAGACCCCGCCGCCGCCGATCGAGGACGGCAGCGAGTTCTCCCAGAGCGACGACCCGCGCTACGCCTCCATCCCGCCGGAGCTGCGCCCGCGCACCGAGTGCCTGAAGGACGTCGTCGACCGCATGCTGCCGTACTGGTACGACGGCATCGTCCCCGACCTCCTCACCGGCCGCACCGTCCTGGTCGCCGCCCACGGCAACAGCCTGCGCGCCCTCGTCAAGCACCTCGACGGCATCTCCGACGCCGACATCGCGGGCCTGAACATCCCCACCGGCATCCCGCTCGCCTACGAGCTCGACGCCGACTTCCGCCCCGTCACCCCGGGCGGCCGCTACCTCGACCCCGAGGCGGCCGCGGCGGCGATCGAGGCCGTGAAGAACCAGGGCAAGAAGAAGTAGCCCTTACCGATCAAGCCCCCTGCCTGCGGTTTCTCCGCGGGGAGGGGGCTTGTTGTCGTTCTGGGGCCGTCTCTGGGCCGTCTAGCGCTAGCTGTGCCAGCGCCGGAAACTCACCCGGGTGGAGACTAGGAGAGCAGCCAGGATGACAGGGAGCGTCGGGGCTCCAACCCATATGCCCAGCGCGCCACCGCCAGCGCCGATGACGCCGAACGGCAGCTCGCGGGGGGCGATGTAGATAGCCAGGCCGAGACGTGGGACCATGGACTTCTCCGTAGGTGTGTATTCCACTTGATGGTTTCTGTGCGCGCAGATGGAGGCCGAAGGCCGCCCCTAGCCCGGGCGGCCTTCATCTGCTCTGCCTGAGGACATTACACGGAGGTGGCGCCTCGCGTGAAATTCTTGGATGAATGCAGGGACGTCTTCGCGCGACTCCCAGTTGGTGGCTCCTTCGTCGAGCCGGCCGCCCGAGGGAAGGGAACCGGTAAACGTCAACCGGTAACGCTGAGGCTGCAGTTCAAGGGGAAGGCTCGCTGTTCGGCAGGAGCACCGGTAGGGCTGGACCGCAAGTTTGCGGGCTAAATGTAAACCGCCGGTTTACGACCTAAAAGGCAACCGCAGGTTTACGCGATAAATGTCAACTTCGGGTTTACGGGTCAGGGGTAAACTCCGGTTTACGCGCTAAAGGTAAATTGCGGGTTGGGTATAAGGCGTGCGACCGGGTTAGCCAGCGGCGGTCCTCAGCGCGCGGGGGACGGCACCAAGGCAACGATTGTGGCTGTCATCCCCGGTTGAAGGTTGCCGCGACTGCCCTGCGAGTGCGTTCCTGGCTTGATGGCATCAGATGCGCGTACACGCGGAGGGTTAGGCCTGGGTCCGCGTGCCCGAGGTACTCGGCCAGCGCCTTGACGTTCTCTCCTGCGTCCAGAAGCACCGAGGCGTAGAAGTGCCGGAGCGCGTGCATGCCGTTCTCGCGCGACTCGGCGTAGGGCTTGCCCCGCTCAGGCACCGGGATCACTCCGGCAGCGGCGAGCGCTGGTTTCCATGCTTCGTCGTTGAGCGAGGTGCGCCAGACGTGACCGCCGCGGGGCCCGGTGAAGATCAGGCGCTTGGTCACCGGAGGCCCGTCCGCCACCTTCCACGGCAACGTGATCTCGATCGGCGGGAACCGTGTCATGTGCGCTCGCAGCGTGTCGGCGACCGGGCCGGGGAGCGGCACGTCCCGGAGCTTGCCTCCCTTGGGTGGCGCGAACACGGCCTTGCTCCGGCTCAACTTGAGCTGCTGGACCACGTGGAGGGTGTCGGACTCGAAGTCAACCGCGTCCGCGGCGACCCCCAAGATCTCACCTTGCCGAAGCCCGCAGCCGCCCCCGAGGTCGATCATCGCTTGGTACCGATCGGGCATGGCCGCACGTACGGAGAAGACCCGTTCCGGCGTCCAGGGCACTACGCGCTTGGCATCGACGGTCGGCGGGCGGACCGAGCGAGCGGCGCAAGGATTGCGGGGGAGGTGCCCGTCATCCACGGCCGCACTCAAGGCAGCGCGCACGTTGGAGTAGATCGTCCGCGCGTACGAGCCGCGGACGCCGTTCTCCTGGAGCTGCCGAACCCAGTCCCGGATGTGCGCGGGCTGGAAGGAACCGAGCGGGCGCGCGCCGAGATACGGGAAGGCATGTAACCGGAGCTGCGACTCCATCGAGGCTTGAGTGTTCGGGTCGGCCCCCTGCGTGCTCACCCAGGGCTCGGCGTACTGCTGGAAAGTGATCCGGGCTGCTCTGGGGTCGATGTACTGCCCGCGTGCCATGTCGGCTTCGATGTGTGCGAGCCACTGATCAGCGAGCCGCTTCTGTCGGTCGGGGAAGCTCTTGGACTTCTCGGTGCCGTCCGGGCCGACGTAGCGGGCGCGGTAGCGCAGGCCGGAGCCGTGGCGGTCGGTCTTGACCTTGCGGGTCTTGCCGTCCGGGCCGGTCTCGGTCCGGTACCAGCGGTCTTGGATGTGTCCGGCCATCAGGCGGCCTCGTCTTCCAGGAGGCTGGCGACCCAGGCGCGGACGTCTTCGGGGTCGTAGCGCAGGTGCCGGCCAACCCGGAAGCCGCGGGGACCGATGCGCTTGCGTCGCCACTGGTAGACGGTCTCCAGCGGCACGCCCAGGAGGTCAGCCAGGTCGACGGGGGTGAGGAACCGTGCGGGGAGCGGTCGGGCCACGGTCACCACCCCTCTTCCGCGTCGGGCAGGTCGGCGAGTGCATCGCGGGCGGTTTCGCGGTTGGTGCGGATCTCGCGGGCGATGGTGGCGGCGAGCCACGATTCGCCGGGGGTGTGTCCGTGTCCGGCGTAGGTCCAGTGGGCGAGCACGAGCGTGGAGCCCTCCAAGGTGTCGTCGGGATCGGGGAGCCCGCGCTCACGGCGTTCCTGGCGGGCGCGGTAGTCGGCGCGGACCTGGCGCAGCGCGGTCAGGGTGGTGGAGTAGCGGCGGGATTTGGTGGAGAAGTGGCCGCGGAAGCCGAGCATGTGGGCCCAGGCGCGGAGCTTGCGGTCGGGGTAGTGGGGGTCGAGGTCGAAGCAGGCTTCGATCAGGCGCCGGGTGTGGGCGGGGAGGTCGAACAGGTCGAGGGCTTCGCGGTTGCCGACCCGGCGGTCGACGGTGCCGGTGGTCTCGGCTGCTTTGGTGGCGTACTTGGCCACGTAGGCGGCGACGGCCTGTTCGGTCAGCTCCTGGCCGTCATCGATGCCGATCGGGCGGACATCGACCTGCTGGCCCCAGCGCAGCTCCCGCGCGGGCAGGGTGCCGGCGGCCGGGACCGGAACCGAGACCCGAGCAGCAGCGGCATGGATTGCGGCATCCAGCAGCGCCACGCTCGCCCAGGACGGCGGGACGTCCTCCGGGCCGCCGGGGCCGTCGAGGCGGACGATGGCGTGGAAGTGGACGGCGCCGCGCTTTTGGTACTCGGCGACCTTCCCGAAGGAGACCCGGCACACCTCCCGCATGGCCGACTGGGAGAGTCCGGCGCGGGCGGCGATCTCCCGCCGCAGGTAGATGGTGAAGCGCCGCCACAGGTCGCCTGCGTGGTTGTTCCACAGCACCGTGCCCGAGTAGTCGTACCGGTCGGGATCGAGCGGGGTGCCGATATCGGGGTCGTGTTCGGTGTGGGCGGTGCCGCAGCGGCAGCGGCCGGTGTCGGGGCGGTTGTGGACCGGCCCGAACGACGGCGCGGTCAGCGTGGCGAACACCTTCGGGTGCGTGCGGACCGAGACCGGAACGTCCTTGCGCGCATCCCCGGTCAGGCCCGCGCGGATGAGGTGGAAGGTGTCCCCGGCGTAGGTCCAGGCGCAGGACGGGCAGCGCGACGCACGGCGGTTGCCGCAGGCCACCCGTAACAGGCCCCCCGGCTCACCCTCGGTGGAGTACGAGTAGAGGACCTGACCGGTGGCCGCGTCCCGGGTGACCGTGAGCCCTTGCAGGTGGATCGGATCGGCGCAGCCCCCAGTTCGCTGGACCTGCTCCCGCCACCGATCGAAGCCCGAATCATTGGCCAGCCGCAGGGCGTCGAGGAGCGTGCGGGGGTCGGTGCCGCAGGCGGCCGCAGCATCAACCACGACCGCCGGGGCAACAGGCGTCAAGGTCACGCGACCACCGCCATCGGAACCGTGGTCCACTCGGTGCCGGGTCGCACACCGGCCGTGTCACCGATACCGGCCTCGACCAGACGGCCGCCCTCGCACATGTGGCACCAGATCTGGAACCCGGTCGAGTCGTAGCCGGTGCCTTCGCACTCCGGGCAGTCCATCCAGGACCGGGCCTCGAAGTCGCGGCACACGCAGCGGCGTCCCGGCACCGGCGGTCGCCACAGACCACGCAGGAACGCGACGAACGGACCGTCACCACCGGAGCCGGGCGCGGAGTTAAGGCACTGACCTCCGCACGGGCAGGCATCACAGGCATGATGGAACTTCCCTTCGGGGAACCCGGAGGCGCGGTGACTTGCTGGCAGGCGGACACCGCGCCTTTCCCATGCCTCCGAAGGGAGTTCTCCGGAGAACTTGGAACCAGCATGAGGAAGTTCTCCGGAGAAGTCAACGGCGTTCGAGCTTGGTTCTCCGGAGAACATCCAGGACTATGGACGCATGCACCAGCTCCCCGCCCTACCGCCCGACGACGAGCGGCCCCTGTACGTGCAGATCGGGGCCGTTCTCCAACACGCCATCGAGTCGGGGGAGATGGTCGCCGGGGAACGCGTCCCGGGCGAGAACACGCTCATGGAGTACTACGGCGTGGCCAGAGAGACCGCCCGCAAGGCTCTTGAGGAACTGGCGAAGGCCGGGCTGATCACCAAGGTCCGCGGTTCCGGCACGTTCGTCCGCGAGGAACGCAGGCTCATTCGCAAGCCCCGCCGCTACCGCCGCCACAAGCAGTTGGGCGAGTTCGCCACCGACGCTTTGGCCGCCGGCCGGGACCCCAACGTGCAGGCGACCAGCGTCCAGGTCGCTGCCACACCGAAGGTCGCCGAGCGCCTGGCCGTCGAGCCGGGAGCTCCCGTGATGAGGACCGACTACCTGTTCCTCGCGGACGGCCAGCCCATCCAGTCGTCCATCTCCTACGAGCCACTCGACGTCACCGGCGGAACCGAGGTCGAGTACCCCGAAGAAGGACGCTTCGCGAACACCGGCGTCATCACCCGCTTGGACACGATCGGCGTCCACGTCACCCGCGTGTCCGAGGACGTCACGGTCAGGCCGCCCCGCGCCGCCGAAGTCGAGGCCCTGAACATCGAGCCCGGCGTCCACGTCTTCTGCATCCAGCGCACATTCAGCACCGACGAACGCCCAGTCGAGATCGCCGACATCATCATCCCCGGCGACCGCTACTCACTGAGCTACGAGTTCCGAGTCACCGACGAAGACCATCCGACAACCGACTGAGCTGCGCTGTTACGGATTTCCCTACCTCATCAAGGCACCCGGCGTCGCTCACGCTCCGCCGGGCGCGCGGCCGACGTCCGGCCGCGCCCACGCTCCAGTCTTCGCCCCGCTCGGCGCGCCGTCCGCCACCGCGCGCCCGCTGGATAGGCCGAGGGCATGAGGTGAGAACCGCGGTGGCTAGGGCGGCCGGCGTTCCGATGCTTTAGGCAGCCACCATGGGGCGAGCCTCGAAGATCGGGGCCCACATCGGGCCTTAGCGGGCAGGTCCACAGACCGCCCGAGTCGCCGCAAGCTTACGGGCCCCGATCTCTCGCCCCATGGCAGCTCCAGCCCAAAGCCTCTCCACACCGACCGCGAGGTACGGTGCCCGGGTGGACGAGGAACCGGTGATCATAAAGCTCACCCGCGATCAAGCGTTCGTGCTGTCGGACTGGCTGTACGAAGTGATGATGAAGTCCGACCAGCTAAGCGCGATCGTGCCAGACAAGGCGGTCTGGTCTGCTGTGTACGCGATCTCGGGCACCCTAGAAACCACGCTGCCAGAGATCTTCATGCCGGACTACGTTGGTCGCCTTGAGCAAGCCCGTCGGCGCCTCGTCACAGCTTCAGTCGAGGATGACGACGATCAAGAGGTACACGAGTCCGATTGAACGTGGGCCGTCTCCGGGCCGTCCGAGGTGACCTTCCAGAAGAACTGACCGTTGCGGCGAGGAGATGAACGACCATGGGTGACGTGACGCTGGCCGGAAAACGCTTTGCCGTGACTCGATTCACCAACATCATCGATGACTGCTGGACCATGGAGTACACGGAGCTGGGTGGCGATCTAGAGATTGCTGTGTCGCGCCCATTCGAAGCACCCGATGACCAACTAGAGGTCTGGGCGTCCACAGAACTGTCTCCCGCCCTCACGGAAGCTGCACTTGAGGACGCCCGATCCTGGCTCTCTGATTCCGACTGACTGCCGCCAGATCCGGCGGGAAGCTCAGCTCAATGCCCTCGCAGCTCAGCGTCCAGGATGCACGCGTCACCGCAAATCGGCGCTGTACAGCAGCGAAGTACAGCAACCTCCGCACCCACGACCAACCGTCACCACCCCAGACGACTGGCGGCGTTCCGGGTAGACCTCAGGACCGTCGCGCCCATAGTTCGCATCGAGGGATCGGGCGTGCCACAGCCGTGCCAGGTGAGGCGGTGCCGAACGGGGACCCACGGGGAACAGCGGTGACGGCGTCGCTTTGCTGCAGGTCAGCGCTCGCCCAGGTGAGGCAGATTCCGCAGCCTCACTCTTCCAAACTGGGGCTCCACCCAAAACCGGTCCATGACGGTCGCGCGGGTATCTGCGCCTGCGTTCACAGATAGCCTCAGCCTTGATTGGCACCGACGGTGTGAGGCAGAAGGGCGGGGGGCGTGTTGGGGCGGTCTGTTGCTTCTATGTCGTGGGGTGTGATTGCGCTCCTTTTCTTGGGCACCACGGGGTATGCGGTGTTGCTTGGCAGCCTGGAGCTGGGCTTGGTCGGGGAAACGGAGAAGATTCGGATCGCGGCCTGCCAAGAGAAGGACGGGGGCCGGGGCGGCCCCTATGTCGAGTGCACTGGAGATCTGGCACAGAAGACGCCCGCGGACGTGACCCAGGTGACCGTGCGTTTCGACAACAGGCCAGGCCAAACGGCGGACGTCGTCAAAGCGCCGTGGGGTTCATGGCTTCCGATCGAGGACGGCGCCCTGGCATGGGCCACGCGTCTGCTGTTCAGCGTCCTTCCACTAATCGCAGCAGGCGTGTGCTGCTGGCTGGCTGTACGAGCAGCAAGGAAGCCAGAGCGCGCAGGAGGGACGGCCGGGCCGTCTCTGGGCCGTCCGACGGTAGCCAACGACAACAGATGACGACAGGCGCCGACGCCTCCTCCCCTGCTCAGGGGTGGTGCTCCGAACACCGTCGCAGGTGCCATCCCCCGGACGGAAGTAGAGGAAGTCCAGAGGTTTCCGGTTACCCGAAGGCCCCTGGTCTGCATCGGAACCAGAACCAGAAGAACTTTGCGCATCATGGCGTATGGGAATCGATCTGGAGCTGCACGCATCGCGGCCGCCGCGTAACTGGCGCAAGTCCCGCGCAACACTCCTGCGGAGCTCTCACGGACATGGTGACGCGTTGGCCGATGCACTCGGCTCGCTCCAGCTCCTGGGAGTAACCGGGAGGCTCACTGCCGTCGATCCGTACGGGGATACGTTGATGAACGAGCAGGAGTCTGCCGCCGCCCTCCGCGAGTTCCACGATCTGCGGCAACGATGCGGTGATGAGCGTCAGCTCGCAGCGCTGGACGATCTCGCGACGATGCTGGAGCAATGCGCAGCCACGCCAGGCAGTTACCTGTGGTTCGCAGGCGACTGACGCTCGTGCCACAAACGTGCCAGATCCAGCGGGGAGCCAGGGGGAACCGCAGTGCACAGCGGGACCCGTCAGCCACTCCAGCCGAGGCGGGGAATCCACAGGTCAGGGATCGCCCCACCTCGCTCCTAATGCGGTGCTCATCCCGGGGTGACGGAACGGAGCCAAGCGGCGAGCGTGGAGAAGTCAGCGTCCACGAGTCCCTTGGCCGGGTTGACGCGATGAAGCAGTGACGGGCCAGGGTGGCTGGCGTCGACCCACAGGCGGTCCATGGCGCTGATCTCGTCGTCGACCCAGATGAACGGCCGGCCGTCGGCCCACTCGACGAGGGGGCGGGTCTTCCAGTGGAGGCCGCGCGGGCCTTCGTCGGCGCTGGGGGGCCACTCCACCACGGGCAGCCTCGGTAGTCCGATGCGTGGGGAGACGACCTCGTTCGCCTCATCCATCCAGGTCGTTGCCCATACGAGACAGCAGCCCAGGGCCGTGAGACGCGATCCGAGCCCAGGCGAGAGCCGCTCCAGCAATGGGTTCCCCTGATTGGGAGACGTAGAGGAGTCGGCGGCAGCTGTCTGTGGGTGACCGGATGACGATCCGAACGGGATGAGTGGGCCGTCGACGTCAAGGAAGAGAAGGGGGCGCTCCATCGTGCTTGTCACGGCGGCACGATAGCCCGGCGTGGCAAGGGGCGGCTCCCTCGTCGCTGGGCCGTATCTGGGCCGTCCGAGGTCGCTCGACAGTGGCCAACGTCGACCAACGACGACCACCAAGCGCACGACCCCACCCCTCCTGAACAGCGAAAACGCAGGTCGCCAAGATCCCCGGCAAGACCCAGGGCAAGAAGAAGTAACCCGACGCGATCAAGCCCCCTGCCTGCGGTTTCTCCGCGGGGAGGGGGCTTGTTGCTTATCCGGGGCCGACGAGAGGTGGTTACGATCTTGGTCGCATCGAGGGAGGGACGTCACCATGGCGATGGGGCTTGCCGGGTTGCCCGGCAGAGAGTGGATGATCCGGGACGCGAAGGGGCGGAAGTACAGCTACGACTCCGAGGAAGAGGCCTTCGGGGAGCTTCACGAGTACGGGGACGGCGCGAGCGTGTGGACGCGCGACGTCTACCGGGTGTTCTTCGTGACCCGGTCCGTCGAGGGCTGGAAGCAGGTTCCCGCTCCGCGCGGTTAGGGGAGGCCGAACGCCCGGGGTTCGTTTCCGCGCGGCTGTGGTGTCCCGGGGCCTGCCGGGACATGCTGTGCGCATGGAGGACGAGCCCCTGGAGCAGTGGGTGGAGCGCCGTGAGGAACGGCAGGCACGCAGGAAGGGCCGGCTCCGTGCCGGCACCCTTGCTTCGGGGCCGCCGCGGGGCGCTCACGTGGATCCGGACGCCCCACGTCTCATCTCGCAATGGGACGGCTATGCATGGCAACCGGTCGCCGTGGTCTCCGGTCTGGCGGAAGCCCGGGCCCTGCTGAACGCGGCCCGGCGCGGCCGGCAGGCCGGGCCCTCGGACGGGGGGAAGCGTGCGGCCCCGCCCCCTTCCGCTGCGGCCGCCGACCGGCGGAAGGCACGGCTGCGGGCGCTGCTGGACGAATAGCCGGCCTCGGTACGCGCACCGCCGCTCAGGAGTATCAGGAGTGGAAGCCCCGGCCGAACTCCTCGGGCCCGAAGCCGAAGTCGTCTGGGCGCTCCCGGCGCAGTTCCTCGTGCCGGACGGCGACCAGGTCGATGGCCTCGTGGATCGAGCAGCCCAGGGTCTCCCGGATGGTCCGCACCGCGAACATGATCCGGTGATCGAGGATGTCGCGGTCCACGCTCGCCGGCAGTGCGGTCACGGTCCCCCCCGAAAGTCGCTGTCCCCGCAGCAGGGTAGGGCGTTCGCACCGAGCGGTGTCGGTGGCCGTCGCTAGCATCGGCGGCAGCCTTCGGGGAGGGAGCCATGGGGTACACCGGCGATTTCGTACTGGCGCGCAGTGACGCGCCGTTGGAGCGGATGCGCGGGTTCGAGGAGTTCGCCGACGACCTGGACGTGTGCCTGCCGCGCCCCGGGGGCTGGCAGACGCTGCAGTTCGGCCGGTCGCTTCCGGACAACGACGACGACCGATGGCTGGAGAGGCTGGTGGCCGCGACCGGTTCGCCCGTCCTGATCGCGAGCGTCTTCGACAGCGACGTCTGCTTTGTACGCGGCCGCACGCCCTCCGGGGCGGTCTGGTCCACCTTCCTCGACCCGGAGATGGCCGCCGACTACGAGATCGCCGGGTCGCCGCCGGCCGTGGACGACGCGCCCCCGGGGGAGAGCGGGAAGGAGCGGAACGTCCGCTGGATGCTCGCGGAGGTGCCGGGGATCGCGGAGGAGATCGCCGGCTGGGCCGCCGAGGCCGGGTTCACCGCGGACCGTGACTCGCTGCGCGAGGTGCTCGCCAAACGGGCGGACCCGTTCGTGGAGGACCTGTTCTTCGAACTGATCGACGCCTGTGGACTGCCACCCGTCCAACCGGAAGGAGAGGATCCCGTGGACACCGACCCCCTCGCGCACCCCGGTCACCGCCCCGATGACGGCAGCCCCCGCGGCGCCGAGCTGGAGAAGGCGGTGCTGAACCTCCCGCGTGACGGGCACCTGGTCATGGAGTGCGCCGCGGACGAGCAGTGTTACGCCCAGGTGTGGCACCGCCCCGACGGCACGTACCAGCTCGAGTACCGGGACCGCGCCCCCGCCGAGCACTACCGGACGCGAACGGTGTCCGCGGAGAAGGTCGTCGCCGCCCTTCAGGGCTGGACGGCGGGCGGGGCCGCCTGGCGGGACGCCTTCCAGTGGGAGTCGATCGGAGCCTGGTTCGCCGATCCTGGGGACCCCTCCCCCCACGCCGTCACGACGGCCGGCGCGTACGACGCCGTCGCCGTCCTCTACGCGGAACTGTTCCGCGACTCGCTCGGCTCGCTCCCGCTGGACCGCGCGCTGATCGCGGCCTTCGCCGACTGCGTGCGGGCGGCCGGCGGGAGGACCGTCGCCGACCTCGGCTGCGGCCCGGGGTACCTCACCGCGCACCTGCGGGACCTGGGGCTGGAGGCCTTCGGCGTCGACCTGTCGCCGGTGATGATCGGCCTCGCCCGCGAGACCCATCCGGAACTGCGCTTCGACGTCGGCTCGATGGACGCCCTGGACGACGTCGCCGACGGCGAGCTGGACGGCATCGTGTCCTGGTACTCCGTCATTCACACGCCGCCGGGCGAACTGCCCCCGTACTTTGACGAGTTCGCCCGGGCCCTGGCCCCGGGCGGCCATCTCCTGCTGGGTTTCTTCGAATCCGGCGGCGGCCCTCTCGAGGCGTTCGACCACAAGGTGACGACGGCCTACCGGTGGCCGATCGACGACCTCGCCGCCCTGGCGGCGGCCGCCGGCTTCACCGAAACCGGCCGCATGCTCCGGGAGCCCGGACCGGACGAGCGCTTCCGCAGGGGCCACCTGCTGATGACCAGGGCCCGGCCGACCGAACCCGGCGTCAGCGCAGCCGCGAGGACGACAGGATCGATGCCAGGTGGGCCACCACCATCAGCCATGTGATCACCGCCAGCGCGGCGAGCGTCCAAGCGGTGGGGGCGGGACTGCCGGTCAGGGTGTCCGCGACGGCCGCGGCGAGGAGGACGAGGGAGGCCTCGATGCCGTTGGTGAGGCGGTGGATCTTGAGGGCGGAGGCGAGCCGGCGGACGGTGGCGACGCCCTCGGAACGGGGCCGGGCCGCCTCGTCGTCGGCGACGGCCAGGCCCCGGCGGGCGCGGGCGACGTCGACGAGGTCGGTGGACGCCTTCAGCAGCACGACGCCCAGGGCCGTCGCGAGGCCGACCGAGGCCCAGTACGCGGACCCGTCGTGGGCCACCCGGAAGCCGGCCCCGGTCAGCAGTGCCGCGTCGGCCAGGTAGGCGCCGAGACGGTCGACGTAGATGCCGGTCGCGCTGTTCTGCCCCTTCCAGCGGGCGACCTCGCCGTCCACGCAGTCGAAGAGCAGGAAGAGCTGGAAGAGCACGGCGGCCAGCACGGCCCCGGTGAGCCCCGGGATGAGAAGGGCGGCGCCCGCGCCGACACCGCACACGACCATCGTCCACGTCAGCATGTCGGGGGAGATCCGGGTCCGCACCAGTTGCCGGGTCATGCGGAGCGAAACGCGCCGCATGTACAGGCGGCCCGCCCAGTGCTCGCCGTTGCGGCTCCGCAGCTTCGCCTGCGGCTGGCAGACCTCGCGCAGCTCCGCCAGTGCCGGGGCAGCAACCATGACGATCTCCTCCCAACTGATCACCGCACACCGTGGTGATCGGCACAGGCTAGGGGACGCCTCCGCCACGCCCGTCGGGGGCCCCGGGACGGCGAGCCGGCACATGGCCGTACGCCGATGAGTTTCCGGCGCCGGGACCGTCCTTACGACGTACGCGCCCATGCGTCAGGAGGAGGCAGCGATGACCACCGACGGATTCACCACGTGCCTGTGGTTCGACGGGAAGGCCGAGGAGGCGGCGAACCACTACGTCTCGATCTTCAAGAACTCCGCGATCGGCACGATCGGCCGCTACACCGAGGCCGGGCCCGGCCCCGCGGGGTCCGTGCTGGCGGTGGAGTTCACGGCCAACGGGCAGAAGTTCGTGGCGCTGAACGGCGGTCCGCACTTCACCTTCAACGAGGCGGTCTCGTTCCAGATCCGCTGCGCCGACCAGGCCGAGGTCGACTACTACTGGGAGAAGCTCACCGACGGCGGTGAGGAGGGCCCCTGCGGGTGGCTGAAGGACCGGTACGGGGTGTCCTGGCAGGTGTTCCCCGAGGTGCTGCTGGAGATGGTCGGGGACGCCGACCCGGAGAAGGCCAGGCGGGCCACGGAGGCGATGCTGTCCATGAAGAAGATGGACCTCGCCGCGCTGCGGCGCGCGTACGACGGCGGGTGACCCGGGGGACACGGCGTCGGGGGCCCGTCCGGAGCGACCGGACGGGCCCCCGAGCGTGAGGAACGCGGGTGGCGTGGCTCGGTGGAGTCAGCAGCTGCCGCCGCAGCGGCAGGGCGCTCCGGACTGGCAGCCGCATCCGCAGCCCGAACCGCAGCCGCATGCTCCGAGCAGCGGCAGCTCACGGATGCCGGGGGACTGCGGGGTCCCCTCGGGGGACGGCTGGTCGCGGGCGGTGGGCGACGTGGGGGACTCGGGCATGGTTACCCTCCTATGCCGTTGGTGACGGCTGCCTGCATGCCTGCCACCAGTGAACGGCATAGCCCACCGGCGCATCAACGGCGCGCGGAAGCGTTCCGCCCCGGGGGCGCACCCGCCCCGCGCGCCGCGTCGTCCCGCGCCGTACGGCCGTTGCGGCCGCTAGTCCGCCGGCATCGGGGTGGGAGGCGGGGACAGCTCGTCCGCGTGCTCGCCCGTGACGAGGTAGACGACGCGCTTGGCGACCGATACCGCGTGGTCGGCGAAGCGCTCGTAGTAGCGGCCGACGAGAGTGACGTCCACGGCCGTCTCGATGCCGTGCTTCCAGCGGTCGTCGAGCAGGTGCTGGAAGAGCGTGCGGTGCAGCTCGTCCATGCGGTCGTCGTCCGCCTCCAGCTGCAGGGCGTCGTCGACGTCCTTGCTGATGATCACCTCGGCGGCCTTGGCCATCAGGCGCTGCGCCAGCTGGCCCATCTCCAGGATCGTGGCGTGCAGGTCGCTCGGGACGGCGGTGTTGGGGAACCGCAGCCGTGCGAGCTTCGCCACATGGCGGGCGAGGTCGCCGGAGCGCTCCAGGTCCGCGCTCATGCGCAGGCTGGTGACGACGATCCGCAGGTCGGTCGCGACGGGCTGCTGGCGGGCGAGCAGGGTGATGGCCCGGTTCTCCAGCTCGCGCTGCAGGTCGTCCACCTTCTCGTCGGCGGCGATCACGCTCTCCGCGAGCTTGAGGTCCGCGTCGAGCAGCGCCGTGGTGGCCCGCCCGATCGCGGAGCCGACCAGCCGGGCCATGTCGACCAGGCCGTCACCGATCGAGTCGAGTTCCTCGTGATATGCGTCGCGCATCGCGATCCTTCCGTTGCCGCTTGAGCCGTTCGAAAAGAGGATTGTCCTCCCACGCTGACACGCTCCCCAACCTCGCGCGCACACGCGTACCGCTCGAGCATCGGGAATGAACCGGTGCTGACACCACGGTGAACTCTTGGCAACGCGCGTTCGAGAAGACGCTCCGACCGCTGTGGGTCACTCATTCCGTCCCCCTAACCTGGGGGTATGGACGTGAACGCGGCAGTCGCCGCAGCCAGTGCGATCGCCGGGCTCTGCACCGGTGTGATCGCTGTGCTCGCGTTCCGCTGGAGCGAGCGGGAACAGGCCCGCCCGACGCGCACATCCCTGCGGCCCGACGCCGCAGCCGTACTACCGCCGGGCGTGGACACGGTGCTGTCCGTGCTGCGCTCGTCGGCCGTCGTCCTCGACGAGGGCGACACGGTGGTCAAGGCAAGCTCGGCGGCGTACGCCCTCGGGCTGGTTCGTGGCGGAAGGCTCGCCGTCGACCAGATGCTGCAGATGGCCCGGGAGACCCGGCGGGACGGCGAGATACGGCAGGTGGAACTGGACCTGCCGCGCCGGGGCGCCGGCCGGGGCGAGGGCCTCGCGGTCTCCGCCCGGGTGGCACCACTGGGCTCGCGCCTGGTGCTGCTCCTGGTCGAGGACCTGACCGACGCCCGGCGCATCGAGGCGGTCCGGCGCGACTTCGTCGCCAACGTGAGCCATGAGCTCAAGACCCCGGTCGGCGCGCTGTCCCTGCTCTCCGAAGCGGTGATGGACGCCAGCGACGACCCCGAGGCCGTCGAGCGCTTCGCGGGCCGGATGCAGATCGAGGCCGCCCGGCTGACCAGCCTGGTCCAGGAGATCATCGACCTCTCCCGGGTCCAGGACGACAACCCCCTCGACGACGCCGAGCCGGTCGCCGTCGACGACCTCGTCGCCGAGGCGGTCGACCGCTGCCGCCACCCGGCGAACGCCAAGCAGATCACCATGGCCACCGGCGGCGCCCCCGAGCTGTACATCTGGGGCAACCGTGGCCAACTCGCGGCCGCGCTCGGCAACCTCGTCGAGAACGCGGTCAACTACAGCCCGGTCCGCACCCGTGTGGGCATCGCGGGCCGCAGGGTTGCCGCACCCAGTGGCGACCTGATCGAGATCTCCGTGACCGACCAGGGGATCGGCATCTCCGAAAAGGACCGGGACCGCGTCTTCGAGCGGTTCTACCGGGTCGACCCGGCGCGCTCGCGCGCCACGGGCGGCACCGGACTCGGTCTGTCCATCGTCAAGCACGTGGCCGCCTCCCACGGCGGGGAGGTCACGGTGTGGAGTGCCGAAGGCCAGGGCTCCACCTTCACCCTGCGGCTGCCCGAAGCCGCGGCGTCCCGGGACGGCCGGGACCGCTCCACCGCCGTGGCGGTGGAGGACGGCGGGCCCGGCTCCGGGTCCTCTTCCGCCCTCTACGAGACGTTCCCCGATCACATCCCCGCCCCGGAGGTCCTCCCGTGACCCGAGTACTCGTCGTCGAGGACGAAGAGTCCTTCAGTGATGCCCTGTCGTACATGCTCCGCAAGGAAGGCTTCGAGGTCGCCATCGCCGCGACCGGGCCCGACGGGCTGGACGAGTTCGAGCGCAACGGCGCCGACCTGGTCCTGCTCGACCTGATGCTGCCGGGCCTGCCCGGCACGGAGGTCTGCCGCCAGCTGCGGCTGAAGTCCAACGTCCCGGTGATCATGGTCACCGCGAAGGACAGCGAGATCGACAAGGTTGTCGGTCTCGAAATAGGAGCGGACGACTACGTCACCAAGCCCTTCTCCTCCCGCGAGCTGGTCGCCCGGATCCGGGCGGTGCTGCGCCGTCGCGGCGAGCCCGAGGAGATCTCGCCGTCCGCGCTGGAGGCCGGCCCGGTCCGCATGGACGTCGACCGGCACGTCGTGACAGTGGGCGGCGGCAAGGTCGACCTGCCGCTCAAGGAGTTCGACCTCCTGGAGATGCTGCTGCGCAACGCGGGCCGCGTCCTCACCCGCATGCAGCTCATCGACCGGGTCTGGGGCGCCGACTACGTCGGCGACACCAAGACCCTCGACGTCCACGTCAAGCGCCTCCGCGCCAAGATCGAACCGGACCCGGGCGCGCCGCGCTACCTGGTGACGGTCCGCGGCCTGGGCTACAAGTTCGAGCCGTAAACCGGCCGCGGCCCGGGACGCCGGACGGGGTCCGGCACAGCGCTGCGAAGCCCGTCAGGCCCCCTGGGGCCGGGCGGTGCGAGGAGCGCACGCGGGATCGGGTTCGAGCCGGACCGGGGTGCGCCGCGCTACCTGGTGACGGTCCGCGGCCTGGGCTACAAGTTCGAGCCGTAAACCGGCCGCGGCCCGGGACGCCGGACGGGGTCCGGCACAGCGCTGCGAAGCCCGTCAGGCCCCCTGGGGCCGGGCGGTGCGAGGAGCGCACGCGGGATCGGGTTCGAACCGGACCCGGGCGCGCCGCGCTACCTGGTGACGGTCCGCGGCCTGGGCTACAAGTTCGAGCCGTAAACCGGTGACCGGGCAGGAAGGGGCCCCGGGGGCGATGTGCTCCCGGGGCCCCTTCGCGTGCCGGGGCGTGCTCAGCCGGCGGGCGACTCGGTGATCGTCTCGGTCTCGGTCGGCGAGGCCGTGGCGCCCTCGGCGGGCGACTCGCCCGGGCTCGCGGACTCCGTGGGCGAGGGCTTCCCGCTCGGCCCGAAGGAGGCGTAGTAGCCGGCGGCGGGCAGCGCGAGGCTCTGCAGGGAGACCTCGCCGGTCTTGCTGAAGTCGAAGACGACGTCCTTGAAGTCGCCGTCGGTCTTGCTCGCGGAGCCGCCCTTGAACAGGGCGGACGGGTTGCCGTCACCGCCGAGCAGCACGGCGCTGTGGCCGGGCAGGGTGATGGGGCCGGACAGATCGGCGTCCAGGGAGCCGACCTTCACGGAGTCCAGGGTCTGCGACTCGTCGCCGTTGTTGAAGATCTTGGCCGTCACCGAGGAGGAACCGTCGGAGGTGGCCTGGGTGAGCACGACGACGTTCTGGACCTCGATGTCGCCGACGCTGGTCGCGGCGTTGTCCGGCCTGACGCGCAGCGTCTCCGCGCTGTTCCCGGCAGCGCAGGCGGCGAGCGGGAAGAGCGAGAGTGCAAGGGCGGCGGCGAGAGCGCCGCGTCGAAGGCTGCTGCTCACGGCGGCGGCATCTCCTTGGGCGGGGTACGGAGGTACGGACGTACGGGACTTACGGGTTACCTGGTGCTGGATTAGGTTACCGAGCCTGTCTCGTGCGCCCGCACCGGGCCACCCCCCGGCGGGCCGGGGCTTCACCCACCCGGGTGTCCGGGAGACGTTCCAGGGGGCCGTCGGGGGCCTTCCACGGGGGCCCGGGCGGAACGGCGCGGGCGCGGCGGAATCCATTACGGGATTCCGCCGAACGATTCCCGCCACACCGGCAAGATCCATTTACCGTTCATCCGCCGGACGGAAATCCGGCGTGGTGCGAAAATGGATCACACGAAGCCCGGGGCGGCCGAACGGAGTAGCGAGAGACCCCCCGCAAGAGAGCGACAAATCGGGATGTTCCTCCCCTTGTCCTGGCCCCCGGAAGGGTGTAACGGCAGCGTTTCTGGGCCCCTCGACACCCACTCCGACCTGCGAATTCCGCCTTCCGCTCCCCTCCCGCAGCACGTTCCGGGCGCACTTGTCAAGCCCCGAGATATGCCCTGACCTGCGAAAACGCCATTCAGAACCAGCCGTTCCCGTGTTACCCTGGATAGCCACGGAAGGGGTACCTGTCACATGACGTTCAAGGTTGGCGACACCGTGGTCTATCCCCATCACGGGGCCGCGCTGATCGAGGCCATCGAAACTCGCCAGATCAAAGGCGTGGACAAGACCTACTTGGTGCTCAAGGTCGCCCAGGGCGACTTGACGGTACGCGTGCCCGCGGACAATGCGGAGTTCGTCGGCGTGCGCGACGTGGTCGGTCAGGAAGGGCTGGACCGGGTCTTCGAGGTGCTGCGCGCACCGTACACCGAGGAGCCCACCAACTGGTCCCGCCGGTACAAGGCGAATCTGGAGAAACTCGCCTCCGGCGATGTCATCAAGGTCGCGGAAGTCGTGCGTGACCTGTGGCGTCGCGAGCGGGAGCGCGGGCTGTCGGCCGGCGAGAAGCGCATGCTCGCCAAGGCCCGCCAGATCCTGGTCAGTGAGCTCGCGCTCGCGGAGAACACCAACGAGGACAAGGCCGAGACCCTCCTCGACGAGGTCCTCGCGTCCTGACGCGGATTTCCGCCGTGGTGCCCGGTGCGTTCCCTACGCCGGGCACTGCGGCATGCCGGGGTGCCCTCACGGTGGCCTGGCACTTCGACGACGCCGAGGATCCCCCTCGTCTTCGTTCGCGCGTCGCTTCCCCCTGCATACTGGGTGCCGGGCCCGGGCAGCTGGCCCTGTCGGTGTCACGGAAGGGTCCGACAGGGGCTTCGCGCCCGGCACGTTGAGGCGATACCCATTTCGGCCAAGGACACAAACCTGACTACCGCGGCAGTCATTCCCGCCGCCGGACGTGGAGTCCGGCTCGGCCCCGGTGCGCCCAAGGCGCTGCGCACCCTGGGCGGCGTCCCCATCCTCGTGCACGCCGTGCGTGCCATGACCCGCGCCCGCGCGGTGTCACTGGTCGTCGTCGTGGCGCCCCCGGACGGGGTCGCCGAGGTCAGGGCGCTGCTCGACAGCAACGGCCTGCCCGAGGCCAAGGACATAAGGGTCGTCGCCGGCGGCGAGAGCCGGCAGGACTCGGTACGGCTGGGCCTGGCCGCGCTGCCGGACGAGGTCGAGGTGGTGCTCGTCCACGACGCCGCCCGCCCGCTGGTGCCGGTCGACATGGTCGACGCCGTCGCCGCCGCCGTGCGGGACGGTGCCTCGGCCGTCGTGCCGGGGCTGCCGCTGGCCGACACGGTCAAGGAGATCGACCCGGCGACCGACGCCGTCGTCGGCACCCCGGACCGCTCGCTGCTGCGCGCCGTCCAGACCCCCCAGGGCTTCGACCGGGCGACGCTGCTCAAGGCGCACACCACGGTCACCGGGCCGGTCACGGACGACGCGAGCATGGTCGAGCGGCTCGGCGTCCCGGTGCTGGTCGTGCCGGGGCACGAGGAGGCCTTCAAGGTCACCCGCCCGCTGGACCTGGTCCTCGCCGAGGCCGTCCTCGCCCGCAGGAGGGCCACCGATGACTACTGAGCCGACGGGCACCGCCCCGGCCCCCCACGTCCCCGTGCTGCCCCAGGTGGGCATCGGCACCGACATCCACGCCTTCGAGGCGGGCCGCGAACTGTGGGTCGCCGGTCTGCTGTGGGAGGGCGAGGGGGACGGCCTGGCCGGGCACTCCGACGCCGACGTCGTCGCGCACGCCGCCTGCAACGCGCTGTTCTCCGCCGCCGGCATGGGCGACCTGGGCGCGCACTTCGGCACCGGGCGCCCTGAGTGGTCGGGCGCACCCGGTGTGACCTTGCTCACGGAGGCCGCCCGGATCGTCCGCGAGGCGGGCTACGACATCGGCAACGTGGCCGTCCAGGTCATCGGTCCCCGCCCCAAGATCGGCAAGCGCCGCGACGAGGCCCAGAAGATCCTGTCCGCGGCGGTGGGCGCCCCCGTGGCGGTCTCCGGCGCGACGACCGACGGTCTGGGCTTCACCGGGCGCGGTGAGGGGCTGGCGGCCGTGGCGACCGCGCTGGTGGTCCGCCGCGCGAAGTAACCGGCGGTACGAGGGAGTTGACCCGGCGCCCGCAGGGCCGTGCCGTCCGCCGTACGGGTGAAGCGCCCGCCAGCCGAACGCTCCTGCGGCCGGTGCGACGGCCGCCGCGAGCGTCACAACACCATGAAGCTCCCGTGGATCGGACGGCGCACGCACCCGGGACCACTACCCTTGATGCGTGACTATTCGCCTGTACGACACCGACGCGCGCCAGGTCCGTGACTTCACCCCGCTCCGGCCGGGCTGCGTCTCGATCTACCTGTGCGGCGCGACCGTGCAGGCAGCCCCGCACATCGGGCACATCCGGTCCGGACTGAACTTCGACATCATGCGCCGCTGGTTCGCCTACCGCGGCTACGACGTCACGTTCGTCCGCAACGTCACCGACATCGACGACAAGATCATCGCCAAGTCCGGCGAGCAGGGCCGCCCCTGGTGGGCGATCGGTTACGAGAACGAGCGGGCCTTCAACGACGGTTACGACGCGCTCGGCTGCCTGCCGCCCACGTACGAGCCGCGCGCGACCGGCCACGTGCCCGAGATGATCGAGATGATGCGCGGTCTCATCGAGCGCGGCCACGCCTACGAGTCCGAGGGCAACGTCTACTTCGACGTCCGCTCCTTCCCGGACTACCTGGAGCTGTCCAACCAGGAGCTCGACAACCTGCGCCAGCCGGAGAGCGAGGGCGAGACCGGCAAGCGGGACGCCCGCGACTTCGCGATGTGGAAGGCCGTCAAGCCCGGCGAGCCGTCCTGGGAGACCCCGTGGGGCCGTGGCCGTCCCGGCTGGCACCTGGAGTGCTCCGCGATGGCCCACAAGTACCTGGGCACCGCCTTCGACATCCACGGCGGCGGCATCGACCTGATCTTCCCGCACCACGAGAACGAGATCGCCCAGGCCAAGGCCTACGGCGACGACTTCGCGCAGTACTGGGTGCACAACGCCTGGGTCACGATGAGCGGCGAGAAGATGAGCAAGTCGCTCGGCAACTCGGTGCTCGTGAGCGAGATGACCAAGCGCTGGCGGCCCATCGTGCTGCGCTACTACCTCGGCACCCCGCACTACCGCTCGATGATCGAGTACAGCGAGGAGTCGCTGCGCGAGGCCGAGTCGGCGTTCGCGCGGATCGAGGGCTTCGTGCAGCGGGTCGTCGAGATGGCGGGCCCGGTCGAGCCGGCCGCCGAGGTGCCGCCGGCCTTCGCCGAGGCGATGGACGACGACATGGGCGTCCCGCAGGCGCTGGCGATCGTCCACACCACCGTCCGGCAGGGCAACTCGGCGCTCACCGCGGACGACAAGGAGAGCGCCGTCGCCCGCCTCGCCGAGGTGCGCGCGATGCTCGGCGTCCTGGGCCTGGACCCGCTGGACGCGCACTGGTCCGGCGACGGCCGCGGGGAGGACCTGCACGGGGTCGTGGACTCCCTCGTCCGGCTGGTGCTGGAGCAGCGGGAGTCGGCCCGCGGGCGCAAGGACTACGCGACCGCCGACGCCATCCGCGACCGGCTCCAGCAGTCCGGGCTGGAGATCGAGGACACCCCCTCCGGGCCGCGCTGGACGCTCGGCTCCCGGTAGCCGGGCGTCCGCGTCATCATTGACACGTACGTACGTTCACGCAGTAGCAGCAACAGCAGCAGGAAACAGGTGACCCATGGCCGGCAACAGCCAGCGCAGGAACCGCCGCACGTCCAACAAGAAGGGCGCCACGGTCGGTAGCGGCGGGCAGCGGCGCAGGGGTCTGGAGGGCAAGGGCCCCACCCCGCCCGCGGAGGCGCGCAAGGGGCACGCCAAGCAGCGTGCCGCGAACGCCAAGGTGAAGCGCGCCGCGTCCACGCAGTCGCGCCGCCCGTCCGGCCGGGGCTCCAAGTCCACCTCGGAGCTGGTGGCCGGGCGCAACCCGGTGGTGGAGGCGCTGCGCGCCGACATCCCGGCCTCGGCGGTCTACGTCCAGCAGTTCATCGACAACGACGAGCGCGTGCGCGAGGCGATCAAGCTCGCCACCGACCGGGGCATCCCGCTGATGGAGGCGCCGCGCCCGGAGCTCGACCGCATCACCAACGGGCTCAACCACCAGGGCCTGGTCCTGCAGATCCCGCCGTACGAGTACGCCCACCCCGAGGACCTCGCCGCCGAGGCTTTCGACGCGGGCGAGGACCCGCTGATCGTCGCGCTGGACGGGGTCACCGACCCGCGCAACCTCGGCGCCGTCGTCCGCTCCGTCGCCGCCTTCGGCGGCCACGGGGTCGTCGTGCCCGAGCGCCGCGCCGCCGGGATGACCGCGGGCGCCTGGAAGACCTCGGCCGGCACCGCCGCGCGCGTCTCGGTCGCCCGCGCCACCAACCTCACCCGCACGCTCGAGGCCTACCAGAAGGCGGGTCTCACGGTCGTCGGCCTGACCGCCGACGGCGAGACCGAGTTGCAGGACCTCGAGGCGCTGGCCGGGCCGGTCGTCGTCGTCGCGGGTTCGGAGGGCAAGGGCCTGTCGCGGCTCGTCGGGGAGACCTGCGACCTGCGGGTGCGCATCCCGATGCCGGGTGGCGCCGAGTCGCTGAACGCGGGCGTCGCCGCGGGCATCGTGCTCTACGAGGCGGCGCGCCGCCGGGCCTGAACCCGGACGCGCCCCCGTGCGCGCCCCGGCGACAACCCCTGATTGACGGGCCTCGGACACAACGGGGCCCGTCACACAGTGTCCTTATCGGGTGTCACTCGGTTAGATGAGTGTGGACACCAGAACACCCCGCACTCCTCCGGGGGGACGGTCGTCGGCGGTCACCGACGAGCCTGTGCTCAACATGCATAAGGTCTCCTCCGACCCGGCCCAGGTCATCGTCAATCACGCGAGCTTCCGCGTGCAGCTCGGCACGGCGTCGGGCCGTGCCCTGACGAGGACCCAGCGCGTCCCCGTCATTCCGACCTCCGTCCGCCCCTCCGCGGCCGCACAGCGGCGCGGTGCGCCCCTGGTGTGGTCCGGGCGCAGCGAACCCGGCGACGCCGCTGCCGGCCACCTGCTCGCCGCGGTGCGCCACGGTCAGGTGGACGGCCCCGACCTCGGCGCCGCGACGCAGGTGCTGCCGCGGATCGAGGAGCCGCCGCAGCCCGTCGTCGGCCCGCCGCGCCGGCCGCCGGCGCCCGGCGAGATGCTCGGCGGCATCCGCCCCGCGCGCGGCGCCTACGACGACTACCTCGACCCCGAGGACACCAGCGAGTTCGCGTACGCCGCGCCGCCCGCCGGCCCCGTCGACGAGGACCCCGACTTCGATCCGTACGCGGATCCCGACGAGGAGTACGGCCGCGCCCGCAACCGCGAACGCGCCGAACCCATCCGGCACGCCTACTACCCCGGCCGCCGGATGAACCTCGGCATCGTGCTGCTGCCGCTGCGCATCTTCCTGGGCTTCATCTCCATCTACGCCGGCATGGGCAAGCTCTGCGACCCCGTGTACTTCGACGGCGGCAAGCGCGGCTCGATGGTGACCTGGCTCGGCTCGCTCCACCCGTGGGGGCTGGCCGAGCCGCTGCGCGACCTCGCCCTCGCGCACCCCATCGGCGCCGGACTCACGGTGGCCTTCCTGCAGGTGATCGCCGGTGTGCTCACGGTCTTCGGGCTCTGGCAGCGGTTCGCGGCGTCGATCGGCGCCCTGCTGTCGGCGGCGCTGCTGGTGACGGTGAGCTGGCGGACCGTCCCGGCGTACGACACGCCCGACATCATCCTGCTCGCCGCCTGGAGCCCGCTGGTCATCGCTGGGGCGCCGGTCTACTCCGCCGACGGCCGGCTGGCGAGCGAGGCCTGGCGCAAGCTCGGCCCGCGCGCCCCGCTGGGGGAGTTGCGGAGCCGGGTGCTGCGGCGCGGCGCGGTGCTGGCCACGGTGCTGGTCGGGATCTCGCTCGTGGTCGGTGCCACCCTCGGCACCGCCGTACGGTCCACCAGCCCGCGCTCGCAGCTCCCCGCCCCGACCGACGTCCCGACCAACAACCTCGAGGGCTCCCCGCTGCCCGAGGTACCCGGGGAGAAGTCGTCCCGGCCCTCCACGGCCCCCTCGGCGGGCCGCTCCGGCGGTCCCTCGTCCTCCCCGTCCGCCTCGCCGTCGGCGCGGGGGGCGGCGTCCTCGGCCCCGAACGCCACGCAGTCGCGTCCCGGGTCGTCCTCGGCCAACACCGGCAGTGGCGGCGGCACCGGCGGCGGGCCCGCGCAGACCGCGCCGTCCGTCCCGTCCCGCCCCACGGTGCCCAGCAACCCGCCCACGCAGGGCGGCGGCAACGGCACCGGCGGCACCGGCGGCGGTTCCTCCGACAGCGGCGGCGCGCTCGGCGGGCTGCTGGGCAGCGGCGAGACCTCGGGCTGGCTGCTCGGGGCCCCGGCCCGGCACGGCTCGGGCAAGGTCGCGTAACGCCCGTACGGCACACGGGAAGAGGCGGCCGGAGGTTCCACCCTCCGGCCGCCTCTTCGTCGTTCCCTGCCGCTGCCTGCGGCGCTGCCTGCGGCGCCGCCCGTGGCGCGGGCTGTGCCGCGGTCGGTGCGCTCAGGGCTGCGAGGCGAGTTCCTTCGCGGCCTCGGCCAGGTCCTTGGCGGTGTCGATGGCCCGCCAGTACGCGCCCTGGGGCAGCGGGAAGCCCGCGAGCCGCCGTTCCCGGGCGAGTTGGGGGAAGGTGGTGCGCTCGTGGTCACCGCGTTCCGGGAGCAGCCCGGTGAACTCGGGGGAGAAGACGTAGACGCCCGCGTTGATGAGGAACGGCGAGGGCGGGGCCTCGATGAAGTCCAGGACGTGGCCGAACTCGTCGGTCTCCACGGCGCCCCACGGGATGCGCGGACGGGCCAGCGCCAGCGTGGCGACCGCGGCCCGCTCGACGTGGAAGGCGGCCATCTCCCGCAGCGAGAAGCGCGTCCAGATGTCGCCGTTGGTGGCGTACCAGGGCTCCTGGGGCCGGGGCAGGGAGGCCGCGGCGTGCTTCAGGCCGCCGCCGCGGCCGAGCGGTTCGCGCTCGACGACCGTGGTCACCCGCAGCGGCAGGTCGGCCGCCGCGCCGGCGAGCCACTCCTGGAGGACCTCAGCGAGATGGCCGCACGAGATCACGGCGTCGGTGACGCCCTCGGCGGCCAGCCAGGCAAGTTGATGGCCGATGATCGGGATCCCGGTTCCGGGGATCTCGATCATCGGCTTGGGGCGGGTGTCGGTGTAGGGCCTCAAGCGGGAGCCCTGTCCTCCGGCGAGGAGGACGGCCTGGGTCACCGCCGGGGAGGTCGCGGGCGTGCCGGTCATGGGCGCACCCTACGCGACCCGCGCGCCGGGTCATCCGAGCGAGGCCACGCCCGTCGCGAAGGCGGTGTCGCAGACCGGCCGCGACCAGGCCTGGGCGCGGTGCACCGAGCCGTACTTGGCGACCGCGGCGCGGCCCAGGGACCGGGCGATCGAACCGCAGTACTGCGCCAGCGAAGGCCGCTCGTTCATCTCGCGCTGCAGGTGCGTCAGGGCGATGCCGGGGTTCTTCTCCTGCAGCTCGCCCAGCAGCTTGCGGCGGAGCACCTCCTGCGGGGCCGACCGCTGGGACGCCGCCTCCTTCTGGTGCGAGGCGGTGAGGACTTGGGCGTCGGACGCCGAAGTCGCCCACGGGACGCGGGTGACGGCGAGGGTGCCGGAGAGCACGAGGACGACCGGGAGGACGAGGGCGAGTGACTTGCCGATGCGGCGGGCTACCTGGTTCACGGCAGTGATGGTAGCGAGGAGTGATGATTTGGCGACATTTAGCCACTCTGATGAGTGATGAATGCCCCTTGATCGACTACGGGCGCATTGACGAACATGGTCGAAACGCCATTGTATGACCGGAAATGGGGGGTGATTCGGCCCCTGGAACGGCCGCGGCCCGGCCCCCCTTGCGCGGGGGCCGGGCCGGGTGTGTCCGCGGGCGGTCGGGGACCGGATGCCCGGTCGCCCGCCCGCTCGGTCGCTCAGTGGCTCAGTCGCTCAGTCGCTCACCGGTGGAGGTGGAGAAGACGTGGCTCTCGCCGGCGCGCGGCACGACGCGCAGCACGGAGCCCTTCTCCGGCACCTGGCGGCCGCCGACGCGGATGACCAGGTCCTTGTGCTCGCCGCCGACCTCGGCCGAGCCGTAGACGAAACCGTCCGCGCCCAGCTCCTCGACGACGTTCACCGTGACGGCCAGACCGGCCGGCTCGTCCTTCGACAGGCCCGAACCGTCGCCGTCGACGATGTCGAAGTGCTCCGGGCGGACGCCGACGGTGACCGTGCGGTCGCCCTTGTCCGCCGCGGCCTGCACCGCGTCGCGCTCGACGGGCACCACGGAGTTGCCGAACTTCACGCCGCCGTCGGTGATCGGCACCTCGACCAGGTTCATCGCCGGGGAGCCGATGAAGCCCGCGACGAAGAGGTTGGCCGGCCGGTCGTACATGTGGCGCGGGGTGTCGACCTGCTGCAGCAGACCGTCCTTGAGGACCGCCACGCGGTCGCCCATGGTCATGGCCTCGGTCTGGTCGTGGGTGACGTAGACCGTGGTGGTGCCGAGGCGGCGCTGCAGCGAGGCGATCTGCGTACGGGTCTGGACACGGAGCTTGGCGTCCAGGTTGGACAGCGGCTCGTCCATGAGGAAGACCTGCGGCTCACGGACGATCGCGCGGCCCATCGCCACACGCTGGCGCTGACCACCGGAGAGCGCCTTGGGCTTGCGGCCCAGGTACTCGGTGAGGTCCAGGATCTTGGCGGCTTCCTCGACCCGCTTGCGGATGTCGGCCTTGTTGACGCCCGCGATCTTCAGGGCGAAGCCCATGTTGTCCGCGACGGTCATGTGCGGGTAGAGCGCGTAGTTCTGGAACACCATGGCGATGTCCCGGTCCTTGGGCGGCAGGTGGGTGACGTCCCGGTCACCGATCCGGATGGCGCCGGCGTTGACGTCCTCCAGGCCGGCCAGCATGCGGAGCGAGGTCGACTTTCCGCAGCCCGAGGGGCCGACGAGGACGAGGAACTCGCCGTCCGCGATGTCGATCTGCAGCGCGTCGACGGCGGGGCGCTCGGTCCCGGGGTAGATCCGGGTCGCCTTGTCAAAAGTGACAGTAGCCATGGTGCAGTGGTCCCTTCACCGGCAGGAACGTGCCGGACGATCCGAGTAAAGGAATGAGGTCTAGTCCACAGGATGTGGACCTTCCGTGACGCTACCTGGCCCGCCCCGCTTTGTCAGTACCCTCCCGGCGGCCAATTCCCGGACCCTCCCCCCTCCCCGCCTGGGTACACTTCTCGTGGCCCCACCCGTCTCCCGGGCACCCCGGAGCGGGGACGGTGCCGTGCCGCCTTAGCTCAGCTGGTAGAGCACCGCTCTTGTAAAGCGAAGGTCGTCGGTTCGAACCCGACAGGCGGCTCCAGTTGGGACCAGCGACGACGCCCCGGACCATGATCGGTCCGGGGCGTTCGACGTCCACGGGTGGCATCGACCGGGGCGGTCACTCGCGGTCGGGGCGGCGCCTGGGCAGACGGTCGATGGCGCCGATGGGCTCACGCCGTGTGTCGGAAGTCACGTGCGCGCGGACGTCCGTCGTGATGCCGGGAGCCGACGGACGGAGACGAGGCCCCCACCGCAGTTGCCGCGGTGGGGGCCTCGTCATCGTGGGGCAGATCATTACTGCGCGCGCCCCACTTGGAAAGCCCGGCACTGGCAGGCCGGGCAGAGTTCGTACCGCCCCTGGTCGGTGACCACGGTTCCCCAGCCGAGGCACACCTCGCAGCTGCGGGCCGGAGTGGCATCGGGGCGAGAGGAAGGGCGGACGGCGGGGCTGGCTCCGTAGGGCATGTCGGGCTCCTCAGAGGCGCAGCGACGCGACCGTTTTAGGGCTTATGTTCGGTTACTTCCGGTATACACCCGGAGGTGCGGCGACGGGGGCTTTCCCTGGCAAAACCTGCCGGGAACGCGACGCGTGGCCGATGGTGGCCGCCAGGTAGGCGTAGGTACGGCAACTGTTGGCCGAGCCGTCACCTCACGAGCCTCCGGGGCGAACGTGTGTCCGGCTAGCCTCGCCTGGTTTTGTTCCACGGCGTGATGGAGACTCGACGTGCAGAGTGGGTACACCGGTCGAAGACAGCGGGCCGGCGCCCAGGTGGGCCGAATGCCGTGGTGGGACAACATCCGCTACTTCTCCGGCACGCTGGTGGTCATCGGGGCACGCGAGCGAGACCGTGCACACGGACGGCCTGCGGTGGCTGTGGCTGGCCACCTGGGCCCTGCGCGTGCCCGTCTTCGTCATGGTCGCCGGATACTTCGCCAGCGGTGGGCCGGTGACCCCGCGTGAACTGCGGCGGCTGACGGAGTCCATCGTGGTGCCCTACGTGGCCGTCAGCCTGCTGCACACACTTCAGACGTGGTACATGCACGGCGACGTGCACATCTGGCTGCTCCAGCCGGCCTGGGCGATGTGGTTCCTGCTGTCGCTCATCTTCTGGCGGCTGGTGCTGCCCTACGTGGTGATCCTGCGTCACCCGTTGCTCCTGGCCTGTGTGATGGCGCTGCTGGTGGGCTACGTCGCGGACTTCGGTCAGGACTACTCCGCCTCCCGGACGGTGACCTACTTCCCCTTCTTCATCCTGGGGTGGATGATCCGGCAGGGCTTCCTCCGGGACGTCCTGGACGCGCGCTGGAGCCGGTGGGCCGCGGTCGCGGTGCTGGTCCTCACCTTCGGGGCGGGCTGGGGGCTCCGGGACAAGGTCGCGAGGGGCTGGCTCGGGATGGCGGTCCCCTACGCGCAGAACGACCTGCCGGTCGACCTGATGTGGGGCTGGGCGGTCCGCGCCGCGGTCCTGCTGGCCGCCATGGTCATCGGGCTCAGTCTCATCCGGCTCGTGCCGGGGGAGGATCCCGGTGGTCTCCTACCTCGGATCGGGCGGCCTGTACATCTACCTCTTCCATCCCCTTTTGATCCGGGCCATGCGCCGCAGCATCGGGACGGACTGGGTCGGCCCCTGGCACGAGCAACTGGCCCTCGTCGTGATGGCCGTGCTGGCGGCGGCACTGCTGGCGTCCAAGCCCGTGCGCTGGCTGACCAGGCCGCTGATCCAGCCCAAGCTGGCGTGGTTGTTCACCGCGGAGGCGCGTGCGACCCGTACGGCCGGGGTCCCCGAACAGGCGACGACCATGGCGGCGCCGCGGGAGCCCGTTCCCGGCGGGGCGCTGGTTCATTCCGGGGGCGGGCCGGGAGAGACCGGCCGCTAGCCGGACGGCCGATGTGCGCCGGGCCCGGCGGCACGGCGTCTTCGTTGCTGCGTGCGACAAGGAACTTCAGCGGACCGTCTGCGCGCCGCCGATCCCGTCGCGCAGAGCGGCGCGGCGGCGCGCGGCCCGGAGTCTAGGGTCGACGCTCCTGCTCCCGCCCGAAGCCGCTTCGCCGAACTCACTCCGTCTGTTGACGGTGGCGTTCGTGGTAAGCGCGGAAGTCGAAGAAGCGGAGACCCTCAATCGCAGTCCCGGACTCGATCTCCCCCAATGTCCAGGCGTGCTCGGAGTAGTCATCGAACGCGACACCACCTTGCCGCAACAACAGGGTGGCAAGGTGGCGCACCTCAGCAGTTCCATCGATGCGTCCCGACACGTCAGCGCGCACCGCCCACGTCGGGCGATACCCCAGGGCTGCCTCAAGAAGGGCCACCTCGTCAGGCTCCCAGTCTCGGAACAAGCAGCCCGTTTCCTCGTCATCGATCACGAGGTAGACGCGTTCGGCGAACGTCCACGACCCGTCGACCCCCACCAGATGCCGGTCAAGGGAGGCCACGGTGTCGGCGCGATCACGGGCGGGGAACATGAACACGGTCCTCATGGGCGCAGCGTAGGAGCAGCAACCACGCAGCATCACCGAAGCGGCAGGACCGTGAGCGCGGAGTCCGGGTCCCGGATCCGCCGTCGGCGTCCGGATCCCGGTGAGGGCCACCCGCTGATTTCTTGCGGCCACACAGGCATAGCGGGCGGCCACCGCACACGTCATCAAGGACAGCAAGCCCGCCGAGGAAGATCCCAGAACGTCTAGAGAAGGTGACGATGGATGCCGAGGGCCACGAAAACTTCAGGGAGTTCGTGGAGAGCAGGTCGTCCGCGCTGCTGAAGACCGCCGTCCTGCTCAGCGGCGGTGACCGGCACGCGGCCGAGGATCTGCTGCAGAACGCGCTGATCAAGGCCGCGGGGCGGTGGCACCGCATCGAGGAGCCCGAGGCGTACGTACGGCAGGTCCTCTACCGGCAGCAGGTGAGCCGCTGGCGGCTGAAGGGGCCGCGGCGCGAGCTGAGCGTGGCCGAGCCGCTGGAGAGCCTGGTGCGCCACGGTGCCGACGACGGGCCCGGCGCGGCCGACCTGCGCATCGTCATGCGTGCCGCACTGGCCCGGCTCACCGCCCGTCAGCGCACCGTCCTGGTCCTGCGCTACTTCGAGGACCTGCCCGAGGCCGAGGTCGCCGGTCTGCTGGGCTGCTCGGTCGGTACGGTGCGGTCCACCACGCACCGCTCCCTGGCCCGGTTGCGGGGCCTGGCCCCCGAACTGGCCGCACTCGGCCCGGCGGACGCCGAGCAGCAGTCGTCCCGTGACTTCTCGCCTGTGGAGGTGCGTCCGTGAACGTCGATGAGCTGGTGCGCGACTCGCTGCGCGAACAGGCCGCCGAACAGCCGGCGCTGGGGCCGGGCTTCGCCGAGCGGGTGCTGGCGGTCCGACGGCGTCGTCGGACGCGGGCCCTGGCGTCCGTCGCGGCGGCCATCGCCGCCGTGGTCGCCTTCGCGGTGGCCGTCCCGCTCCTGGACGCCGGCGAGGACGACGCGCGCCTCGCGAACGTCTCCGCCCACCCGGACCAGACGCCGCCGCGCGACATGATCGCGGCGGGGGACGTCGCAATGGCCGCGTACTACACCTGGGACACCGCCAAGCAGGCCGACGGCCGTGAATTCGCCGTCCGCACCTACCGGCTCCTGGACCGGAAGACCGGCACGTACGTGAAGACGACCAAGTGGTCCCGTGTCGCCGTCGCCCCCGGCATGCGGACCGCCGCCGTCCTGGAAAGGAACCTGCCCGCCAAGCGGATCGGCCTGCTCAACATGCTCACCGACGAGGTCGAGCGCTGGATCCCGGTCGACCACGGCGTCGCGGACGTCGACTTCTCGCCCGACGGCAGCAAAATCGTCGCGACGACGTACAGCAAGAACCCCGACCTGCTGCGGCACAAGGAGCGCTGGGACAGCGACCGAGACGGCGAAAAGGATTGGGTGGTGCGAGACGACCAGGAGGGCCACACCGGCTTCTACGTCCTGGACGTGGCCTCCGGGAAGGGGTCCTGGAGCGAGACCACCGTCGTCGACGCGCTCGGCACCCAGGACTTCGCCTTCAGCCGTAACGGCAAGCTGCTCTACTCCGGCACCACTTCGCCTCCTTACCGGCAGTACTACGACTTCGCGGGCCAGCAGGTCGCCGCGCCCGCGAACGAGGCGCACGTGGTCTGGCGCAATGCGTCGGGGCTGTCCCCGGACGGCAAGTTCGTCGCGGGCAGCTACTTCCGGGGCCCCCACCAAGGCGGGCAGCCCTTCTCCGCTCTCTTCGACCCCCTCACCGGCAAGCTGGTCACCACGGTGCGCGGGGACCGGCTGCTTGCCTGGGTCGACAACAAGCGGCTGATCGCCTGGGACTACACCCGTGGCTCGAAGGAACGCCGCGACCGGCTCGCGCTCGTCACGATCGGCACCGACGAGGTCGTACCGCTGAGCGGTTTGCGTTCGGGGAGCGACGGTGCGGCCGCGTACTGGACACCGGTCTTCGCCGAACGCTGATCAGGCGGCCCGTCGGCTGCTCGCTTCCGCCATGCCGCCTGCCCCCGGGACGTCGCGTCGTGCTGCCAAGATGGCGCGCACGCGTCGAATCAGGGGTGGGCATGGAGAACTGGGACTTCCGCGAGTGGCAAGCAGCCCTGGCCGCCCTCGGCCCAAGGGCGGCCGCCCTGGTCGGCCTTGCGGCGGCCGAGCGCATGGCGGGGTGCCTGGGCGACGAGCGCTTCCGTCGCCACGGTGCCGCGGCGGCCGGGGTGGCGCGGGACCTGCTGCAGGAGTGCTGGTCCGGCGCCCAGGGCGGGGAGGGATCTGCGGCGGCCCGGATACGGGACCTGGCCGACCGGCTGGCCGGCCACTCCACGGACTACCAGACGCTCTCGATGACCGAGCTGTTCCACTCGTACGGGCCGTTCGCCGCCGACACGGACGAGGATCCCGACGATGAGGTCCCCGACCTGGACGAATTCCTTGAGGAGGCGGAACCCGAGGGCGCGGTGATGATGCATATGGACGCGCTCACGGCGATAGGCGAGGCGGCTGCGGCCTGTGCCGGAGGCCCCTGGGACGGAGCCCTCCGGTGCCTCCAGGTCACCGCCATGGCCACGGACCAGCACGATCCCCGGCTGCCGGGACCGGGCGCCGAGACGCGGCGCCAGGCGGAGGACCTGGCGTTGGTCCGGGCGACGGAAGGCGCGGGGGCCTGGCCGCGGCACCTGGTGACGGAGCTCCGGACCCGCGCCCAGGCGGATGCGGTGGGATGGCAACGGGCCACCGAGCGACTCGGCCTCCTGCACGACTGAACCCGCAGCCTCGCCGCCTTCGCCCGCCGGCCGCGCGATGGCGTCCTCGCTAGGCGCCCAGCAGTCGCGAGAGCTCCGTCCCGGCCTCCTCGTACCCCGCGTCGGCGATCCGCTGCAGTTCGCGCAGGTCGCCCGCGGCGGCGGCGCGGCGGGTCAGCAGGAAACCCGCGTGCGGGGACCCCTCGTCCAGCAGCTCGCTCAGCTCCTCGATGTCCCCGGCGGCGTCGGCGAGGTCGGCCAGCCGGTCCAGGGCGCTCTCGTTCCCGGCGTCCGCCAGCTCGCGCAGGGTCTCGCGGTCGAAGTTCGTGTTCACCATGGCCCCAGGGTGCAACCCTGCCCATGGGGCAGGGTCAAGTGCCACGATTGCCGGGTGATCACCATCGGCCAGCTCGCGGCGTACGTCGGAGTGTCGATCAAGACCATCCGCGTCTACCACGCCAAGGGGCTGCTTCCCGAGCCCGGCCGCGACGCCTCCGGCTACCGGCGTTACGGGGCGGACGACGTCGTCGCCCTCATCAAGATCCGGACGCTCGCCGAAGCCGGCGTCCCCCTGGCCCGCATCCAGGAACTGAGGGCGGCCGGTGAAGAGGAGTTCCGCCGGGCGCTCCACGACATCGACGGCCGGCTGGCCGAGCGGATCCGCGCACTGCAGGCCACGCGGGCGCGCCTGCGCGAGCTCGCCTCAGGGGAGCCGACGCTGCTGCCCGCCCGGGTCCGGGCGCATCTGGAGGACCTGCGGCGCTGGGGATTCACCCCCCGTTGGGTGGACCTCCAGCGGGATCTGTGGATCCTCGTCTTCGCCACTCACCCGGACCAGGCGGGGGCCCTCTTCCAGGACCAGGGCGAGATGCTGTCCGAGCCCGCGCTGCGGCAGCTCTTCCTGCGGTACGACCACGCGTACGGCCTCGATCCCGGCGACCCCCGCATCGACGACCTGGCGCAGCGGATCGTCGAGGCGACCCGGAGCCGCTACGGATCGAGCGCGCCCCCCGAGGTGGACGTGGCCTCGGACATCCCCGCCCTCATCCAGAGCACGGTCAACGCCGCCTCCCCGGCGTGGCGGCGGCTGGACTCGCTGATCCGGGCGGGGCTGGGCGCGGCGCCGTGAGCCGCTCGCATGGCCCGGAGCCCCTGCGCGTCGGGATGGGGGCGGTGGCCGTAGCCCCGCGCAGGGGTGCCCGCCCGCGCGGGCGGGCACCCCTGCGGGTCAGCGGACGGTGACCTGGGTCGTGCCCGTGACGCCGCCGCTGGTCACCGTGATGGTCGCGGTGCCGGAGCGGTGGGCGGTCAGGGCGCCGGTGGACGGGTCCACCGAGGCGACCTTGGGGTTGCCCGACGTCCAGACGTGGGACGCGGGGTCCGCGATCGGGATCGTGAGCGGTGCGATGTTGTCGCCGGCGATCTGGTCGCCGGTCGCGGTCAGGGTGACGCGGTCGCCGCGGGCGATCGGGTCCTTGGGTCCCGTGACCTCGATCGAGGCCAGCGCCGGCTCGACCGTGTACTGCAGGTTGCCGTCGTCACCGATCCGGACGAGACCGAAGTGGTAGATGCCACCCTGGTCGGCCGGGGCGTAGGCGGGCATGCCGAGGTCCGCGAAGGTGAACTGCGGGATGCCGCCCTCGTCGGTGGTCACGCTCCGGCCCTCGGGGTCGAGGATCTGCTCGGCGAAGCCGCGCGCGTGGCCGTACATCATGATCACGTGCTGCTTCGGGTGCGTCTGCTGGTAGCGCTGCACCAGCCTCAGGTACATCCGCGCCTCCCAGCGGTCCGTGAACTGGCTGTTCGCCGCCGGGTGCGGGTCGTACGCGGGCATGTGGGTGATGACCAGCACGTCCTTGGCCGTGGTGTCGGTCAACTGCTGGACGAGCCACGGGTACTGCACGCCCTCGGGGTTCTGGAACGGGTCCGAGGACTGCAGGCTGCCGTGCGAGTTGTCGGTGACGATCATCCGCGCGGCGCCCTGGCCGTACGCGTAGTGGGTCTCACCGAAGGTGTCGCTGAAGTTGCCGTTCTCGGAGTCGGCGCCCTGCGTGATCTCGTGGTTGCCGACGATGTCGCGCTCGGGGATGCCGAGGGCGTCCATCTTGGACTTCGCGTACTGCAGGTCCACCAGCTTGCCGTCGTCGGGCATGTCGCCGAGGAACTGGGCGGAGTCCGGGCGTGCCTGCGGGGTCAGGGTGGGCAGTCGTTCGGCGATGGAGTCCATCACGTTGCTGCTGACCGAACCCGGGTCGCTCGCGAGCATGTGCGCGTCGTCACCGGTGAGGATCGTGGTGCCGCGCTTGGCGAAGTCGGCGGAGTCCTCCTCGAAGGACAGCCACTTCGGGTTCTGCGGGATCGCGCGGTACTCGGGCGCCGTGACCGGACGCGGCGAGTACAGGGCCTGCAGGCCCGCGACGTTGAGCGAACCGCTGTAGGCGGTGCTGGGGCTGATCGCCAGGAAGTCGATGAAGCTGATGGTCAGCGGGAACTGCATGCCCGCCGGCAACTGCGCGACCGCGAGGTGCCAGTCCTTCCACGTCACGAACGTCGGGTAGAGCGTGGTCGAGGTGCCGTTGACGCCGATGTACTTCTCGGCGAGCTCGATGCCGTTGCCGTCACCCTTGATCCACACGCCGATGGCGGTGGGGACCTGGCCGTTGGCGGTGTCGGTCTTCAGGGTGACCTTCGGCGAGAGCACCAGCTGCTTGACACCGGAACCGGCCGGCATCGAGTAGTCGAGCCGCAGGGACCCCGGCTCGGTGGAGCCCGGCGGGACGACGCCGGGGTCGGCGGTCAGGGTGGCGGGCTTGCCGGTGGTGTTGTTGCTGAGCCGCCACACGTCCAGGCTGGTGACCGGGTCGATGACCTTGCTGACCCGGCCCACGGCGACCGACGTGGTCGCGGTGGTGCCCGCGACCTGTGCGCTGACCTCGGCCAGACCGCCGTCGTCGGTGCTCGCGGTGAACAGGCCGTGTGCGTCGACGGTGCCCAGGTTCTCCGGGGTGACCTTCCAGGTGGCCGCCTCGGCGGGGATCTGCACCGCGCCGCCGTCCTTGACGGTGCCGGACAGGGCGAGCTGCCGGGTGGCGCCGTTGTCCAGGTCGGCCTTGTCGGGCGAGACCGTGAGGGTCGTGAGCCTGCTGACGACCTCGAGCTTCTCCGAGGTGGAGGCGCGGCCGTTCGAGGCGATGATCCGGCCCGAGCCCGTGCGGTGCGGGGTGAGCTTGCCGTCCTCGTACGAGGCCAGCGACGCGGGCACGACGCGGACGTGGACCTGGCCGGCCGCCGGGTTCGCGAGCCGGTCGACGGAGTGCACCGGGAGCGGGATGGTGCCGCCGGCGACGGTGGTGACCTGCTCGCCGCCGTTCACCACGACCTTGACGGCCGGGCCGGCCTCCTCGGCGGTGGAGTAGAAGAAGATGCCGTTGGCGACCGGACGCTCCGTGTTGCCGGGCTGGTCGGAGGGCGTGTTGACGATCTCGGCCCGGTCGGCGCCGGGGGCGCGGCTGACCATGCCGGTGGAACCGCCGCCGTCGAAGAGCATGGCGTCGTAGGCGCCGTGGGCGACCATGTAGCCGGCGGCCTGGTCACGGGTCACGCCGAAGGCGGTGGTGGCGCCGCCCTGGCCGTCGACGGCGATGACGATGGCGTGCTTGCCGTCCTTGGTGACGCCGACCGCGGTCTCCGGGTTGGCGCCGCTCGGCGGGGTGCCGGTCGGGTCCTTGTAGACCTGGCCGTCCTTCACCAGCGTGTCGACGCCGCTGATCAGCTGGGTGACATCGTTGTCAGGCGAGAGTCGGGTGGCGATGCCCACCGTGTCGCCCGCGTGCAGGGTGTCGGTCAGCCACTGCCCGCCGTCGCCGGCGCCGAGCAGACCGAGCCGGCCGTCGGCGAGGCGCGGCACGGTGGTGACGCCGGTCCGCACGTCGTCGACGACGAGGCCGCCGTCGGTGACGTGGCCGAGCACCAGGGTGGAGGCCTTGGGCAGGCCGGGGGTCTCGCCGAGGGCGGGGGTGACCTCGGTGATGCCGCCGGACGTCACGTCGTTCACCGTGTTCACCGAGGTGAGCGCACGGGTCGCGGAGCCGTCGGTGATCGTCCCGGAGAAGGTCTCCGGGCCCATGACCATGGTGCCGTCGGGCTTGACGCCCAGTTGGGAGGCGAATCCCGGCTTGGGGCTCTTCAGCAGGCGCCCGTCGGTCATGATGCCGCCGAGCGGACGGCCGCTGGCGTGGATCTCGAAGTAGTCGCCGTTGACGCCCGCCACCGCGTGGGTGCGGTGCGCCATCGACGACGGCGTCTCGTCGGCCGGGTTGGTGATGGTGTCACCGGCCTGGACCATGCCGACCCGCAGGTTCGGGTCGTCGAGGTCGGCGGAGAGCACCTGGACGTGCTGGCGGCCGCCGACGGTGTCGTAGGTCTCGCTGTAGTGCTGCAGACCGCGCGTGACCGTCTCGGCGGGGGTCCGGGTGTAGTCCACCACGAGCGGCCAGTTCTGCGGGGTCTCCGGCAGCCAGTCACGGTAGGGCGCGTGGCCCTGGAGGGCCTCCTCGCCCGCCGGTGCCGAGGCGGTGGCCACGGCCCCGCCCACGGCGCCGGTCAGTGCCAGCGCCAGCGCGGTGACCACGGCGGTCCGGCGTGCGCCGGTCCCCGGGGTCCTCTTCGCGCGAAGTGTCATGGAGTGTTCCTTATGGGTGATGTGCCGGCTGGTCGCCGGCCCCCGTCCACCCGACACCCGTTCGGCGACGCCCAGGTTTCCGGTTGCGGATCGGCGGGTGACCCGCAGGGGGTGCGGGGTTATGGATTCGGTCAAGTCGTCGCAGCTGAAGGGGGGTCCGCCCGGCGCACCGCGCAGCTGCCGTACCCGCGCGGACGTGCGGAACGCCCCGGCCGAGCATCGGCCGGGGCGTTCCGTGGGTCCTCGGGTCAGGTACGGGCGCCCGTCACCAGGGGGCGGGGCCCGGGGGCGCGACGACCGGGGGACGGTCGTCGCAGGTGATGGTGTTGGGCAGCTCCCACGCGCCCAGCCAGGGACCCGTGGTGCCGCCGCCGTCGTTGCCGCCGAGGTCGGTCAGGGAGAACTCGGAGCCGGTGGCGGGGAAGTTGAAGGAGCCGCAGTTGTTGACGCCGACCGCGCCGACGTTGCGGGCGTCGACGTTCTCGAAGGACGCCGAGCCGGCGACCCGGGCGCTGACGACCGAGGTGCCGGTGCCGTCCACCTGGATGTCCTTGAAGTGCACGTTCGTGATCGAGTAGGTGTCCTTCACCGGCCAGTCGGCGACCAGCATGATCGCGTTGTAGGTGCTGTCGAGGAAGTGGTCGCCGGTCACGCGGATGTCGGCGTCGATGTTCCTCTCCAGGGCGTAGAACCAGATCGCGCCGAGGCCGATGTTCCAGTTCAGCTCGTACGTGCCGGCCCGCACCGTGGTGTTGTCGGTGATCCACAGGTGCCCGGTGAACGGCTGGGCGCCGAAGCGGGAGCCCACCTGGAGGGCGCTGCCCTCGCGGATGGGGTCGGCGATCAGGTTGCCGGAGACCGTGGTGTCGGTGCCGCCGTAGATCGCGATGCCGTTGGCGAGCACGGGCGTCTGCACGGTGTTGTGGTCGAAGGTGTTGCGGGCGTTGCCCGTCTTCTCCGACCACATCGCCAGCCCGTCGTCGCCGGAGTTGCGGACGAAGTTGTTGCGGACGACCGAATCCGTCACTCCGGTGTGGAAGTTGAGGCCGTCGGCGATCTGGTCGGTGATGACGTTGCCGGTGATCCGCAGGTTCGACATCGGGCCGTCGAACCACATGCCCACCTTGGTGTGGTGGATGTACAGGCCCTCGATGGTGGAGTCGCTCATCGCCCCGCCGACGCCGTTCACCTGGTCGGTGTCGATGCGTTCGCGGACGTCGCCCTCGATCGCGAAGCCCGACAGGTGGACGTCGCGGCTGCCGCCGTCCGCCGCGTCCTTGCCGTAGAAGCCGACGCCGGTGTGCACGGAGCTGTCCGGCGCCGGGGAGTCGAGCGCGACCTCCTTGCCCTTGATGACCGTGTACCAGCTGCCGGCGCCCTCGATCGTCACGTCGTCCACGACGATGTGCCGGTTGACCTGGTAGGTGCCCGGCGGGATGTAGACCTTCAGGTGGGCGCGGCGGGCGAAGGCGATCGCCTTGTCCAGGGCCTTGGCGGAGTCCCGTCGGCCTGTCGGGTCGGCTCCGAAGGCGAGGACGTTCGCCGCGAGGAGCGCGACGCGGGGCGGGGCGACCAGGTGGGAGTCGAGGAGGTCGACGGTCGTCGGGACGGCCCCGGAGCGTGCCGGGACGGTGAGCCGGATCCTGTCGCCCGCCTTGTACGTCCGGCCCAGCAGGAGGCGCTGCTCGTCGTAGAAGTGGTTCGGCCGGAAGGGCTTGGAGATCACCGGCGCCGGGGTGGTCGCGTTGGGCACGCAGCCGCACTCGGTGATCCACCAGTCGTCGTGGAGCAGCCCGGCCTGCGGGTCGTTGGAGAACGGGTACTGGTTGTAGAGCCAGGCGTACTGCGAGGTCAGGGTCATCGTCGTGCGGGCGCGGCCATTGACCGTCACGTCGAGCGGCGCGGTGATGCCGCCCCCGCCGTGCGCGTCCGGGACGCTGTACCGCACGGTGATCGCGTTGGCGGCGCTCGGCAGCGTGAACTCCACGTACTGGCCGCGCCGCAGGGTCACCGCCTTGCGCCCGGACGCCTCCGCGGGGAGCGTGTAGGCGGTCCGGTCCGGGCCGATGACCTCGCCGTCCGTGACGGCGTTCTCGGCCTCCTGCTCCATGAACCCGAGGTCCGCGCCACGGCCCTTGACCAGCGCCGGATCCAGTGCCGCCCGCGTCACGACCGGCCGGGCCGCGTCCTTCGCCGTCGCGGTACCGGCCTGGGCCGTGGCGCCGACCGGGCCGATGCCGACGCCGAGGCCGGCCGCCACCGCGACCACCGCCACGGCTCTTCGCCAGGCACTCCTGCTGCTCCGTGTCATCCCCAGCTCTTCTCTCGTAAGGCGCGACCGCCCGGGACGTTCGAGGCGGAGCGGACGTCGTGAGGTGAGGCGACAGTAAGGACCCGTCAGGCCGCTCCACAAGGCTCATGCGTGATGTTTTCGGCCTGATGATGGTCAAGTGCGTTTGTCTGCTTGTTTTTTGCGCTGCTTGCGTCACTCGTTGCGAAAGCGGACAACGTGAAGCGCCCCCGGGCCGCGCGCGGTCAGGGGCTGGTGCGGGCGGCTCACCGGCCCGGCCAGGGCCGGGGCAGAGGGACCCACTCCGGTCCGCGGTGGTGCAGCCACCACTCGCCGATGGTCCGGAACTTCTCCTCGAAGGCGGCGTCCTGGCTCATGAAACCGGTGATGGGCGCCCGCAGGCGGGTGAGGCGGCCGTCCGCCTCGCAGATCACCACCCGCCGTACGCCCATGTTCGACTCGACCCAGATGCCCTGGACGTCCGCCCAGCGGACCGTCCTACGCCGCAGGTTGTGCACCACCGCGGCCGACGGGGTGAGTGTGACGCCGAACCGCGCGGAACCGAGCAGACCCGCCGGCAGCGCGAGCCACACACCAGTCGGGAACGTGAAACCGGCGCTGGTAGAGACGGGGAAGAACAGCGGTTCGGCGATCGCGAGGGCCGTGACGAGGACGGCGGCGGGCACCATCGGCATCACCCTCTGGTACCAGGTCAGCCGGAAACGGACGTGCTCCATCGAACTCCCCACCCCTTGTCGGCGCATGATCGCCGACGCAGCCTGGCCGAGCGCGGCGCCGCTGTCCACCCCGGCGGGAGGGTCAGCCCGCCGGGGCGGCCGCGGGGGGCGGTCCGGGCGCGTGGCGCAGCCCGTAGGCGATGAGGGGTTCGAGGGCGGCGAGGAGTTCGGTGCCCCGGGCGGAGGGGTGGTAGAGGATCTGCACGGGGGTGCTCGGGATGACCTCGCGGCCGATGAGGCCGAGGTGCTCCATCTCCTTGAGGCGTTGTGAGAGCAGCCGGTCGGAGATGCCCGGCACCATGCGGCGGTAGTCGGTGAAGCGCCGGGCGCCGCGGGCGGCGGCCAGCAGGACGGCGCCGGTCCAGCGGCGGCCGACCTCTTCGAGGACGGCCTGGAAGGCGGTGCAGGCCTCGGCGTCGATGTCGGGCTCGGTGGTCTCGCGGGAAGTCACTTACCCAAGATTAGCGGCTAACCCTCGCTTTTGCCGAAGGTCCCGGCCCCCCGACGCTGAAGCCATGGACACCACCGACCGTGCACAGCGGCTCCGCTTCGGGCTGAGCCTCGACCCGGACGCCGGCCGTCTGCCGGAGACGCTGGAGCTGGCGGCCGCCGCGGACGCCGCGGGGCTGGACCTGCTCGCCCTGCAGGACCACCCGTACCAGCCCGGGCACCTCGACGCGCTCACGCTGTCCGCCCTGGTCGCGGCCCGCACCTCGCGCATCTCCGTCTTCACCGACGTCGCGGACCTGCGGCTGCGGCCCCCGGTCATGCTGGCCAAGACCGCCGCGAGCCTGTCCGCGGCGTCCGGCGGCCGCTTCCAGCTCGGCGTGGGCGGCGGCGGCATACCGGAGGCGATCGGCTCGATGGGGGCGGCGCCGATGCCGCCCCGCGAGGTCGTGGCGTACACGGAGGAGTCGCTGCGGATCATGCGGGCCGCGCTGGACGGCGGGCCCGTGCGGCACCGCGGCGACGTGCTCACGGTGCCCGGCTACCAGGCCGGCCCGGTGCCGCCGCGCCGGGTCGAGCTGTGGCTCGGCGGGCAGCGGCCGCGGATGCTGGCGGTCGCGGGCCGGGCGGCGGACGGCTGGATCTCGCCGCTGAACATCTACGTGCCGCCGCAGGAGGTGCCCGAGCGCCAGCGCGTCGTCGACGAGGCGGCCCGCGCCGCCGGGCGCGATCCCGCGCGCGTCCGCCGCATCTACAACGTGATCGGTGTCATCGGCGGCTCCGGTGCCCCCGGCCTCAACGGGGACGTCGGCCGGTGGGCCGACACCCTCGCCGAGTGGGCGACCGTGCTGCGCTTCGACACCTTCGTCTTCTGGCCCGTCACCGCGCACCGGCAGCAACTGGAGGTCTTCGCCGGCGAGGTCGTGCCGGCCGTCCGCGAGCGGGTGGCCCGGTGACGCCCGGCCCCGGCCTCGGCCCTGCCCCGGCCGCCGCCTTCGCGGTGCCCGCCGCCCTGGCGGAGCGGACCGTGCTCCCCGGCGACCCCCGCTACCCGCTGCTGCGCTCCACCTACACCACCGTCGCCCGCCCCGCCGCCGTGGTCCTCGTCCGCGGGCCCGGCGACATCGCCGCCGCCCTCGCCGCGGCCCGTACGCAGGGACTGCCCGTCGCCGTGCGCTCCGGCGGCCACGGGCTGTCCGGCCGGTCGTCCAACGACGGCGGGGTCGTCATCGACCTCTCCGGGCTCGACGAGGTCCGGGTCCTGGACCGGGCGGCCCGTCTGGTGCGGGTCGGTGCGGGCGCCCGCTGGGGCCGGGTGGCGTCCACGCTCGCGGCGCACGGGCTGGCCGTCAGCTCGGGCGACCACGGCAACGTGGCGGCCGGTGGCCTGGCCACCGCGGGCGGCATCGGCTGGCTCGCCCGTACGTACGGGCTGACCGTCGACCGGGTCCGCGCCGTCGAGCTCGTCCTGGCCGACGGGACCGCGCTGCGCGCCGACGCCACACACCACCCGGACCTGTTCTGGGCGGTGCGCGGGGCGGGCGCGGGCGTGGGGATCGTGACCGCCTTCGAGATCGAGGCGATGGACCTGGGGGACATCGGCGTGGCCCAGCTGGTCTTCGAGGCCGACCGCGCGGGCGGCGCCCTCGCGCAGTGGGCGGCCGCGACGGCCGCCGCGCCGCGCACGCTCACCTCCGCCGCCCACCTGCTGTCCAACGGCCCGGCCCTGGCGCTCTCCGTCACCGTCGCCGTGGCCGACGACGACCCCGACCGCGTCCGTGAGGCACTCGGCCCCCTGGTGGCGGGGCGCTACCGCCCGCTCCAGGCCACCGCCCAGCTGGCCCCGTACACCGCGCTGGTCTCCGCCGCCCACCAGCACGCCAACACCGGTCAGCAGCCCGTGGTGAGCACCAACTCGCTGCTGCCCGCGATGACCCGGGACGCCGCACGCGCCGTCATGGCGACCGCGGGCGACCGGCGCCGGCCGGCCTTCGTCCAGCTGCGCTCGCTCGGGGGCGCGATCAACGACGTACCGGCCGACGCCACCGCCTACGCCCACCGCACCCAGCAGGTCCTGGCGCAGGGCAACCTCTTCCCGCCGCACGGGCCGGACGACCTGCACCGCCTGTGGACGCCGGTCCGTGAGCTCGGCACCGGCAGTTACGTGAACTTCGAGAGCGGCACCGGCCCCGGCGTCTTCGACCGGGCCTACCCGGGCGCCACCGGCGCGCGGGTGCGCGAGCTGTGGCGGCGCCACGACCCGGACGGCGTCCTGCGCCCGCTCACCCCCGGCTGACCGGGCCCGGGCCGGACCTGCGGCGCTCCGCGAAGGGCCCGCCCGGCCCGAAGGCCAGCGCCGCGAAGCGCCGGCCCATCCGCCGGTAGCCCGCGGCGTTGGGGTGCAGGTCGTCGGGCAGGTCGGCGACGTCGCCGGGCCCGAAGAGCCGGCGACCGTCCAGGTAGTGCAGGTTGCGGTCGCCGGAGGCGGCCCGGGCGGCCACGATCCGGGCCAGCTCGGCCCGGATGACGGTGAGCGTGAGCGCGCCGCCGGGGACGTCCGCGGCAGAACCCATGGCCACCACCCGCGGGACGGGGGCCGACAGGTCGGGCGCGGTCGGGCCGGGGGTGGTCTCCACGACCGGGCAGCTGATGGGCGACACGACCAGCAGCGGGGTGTCCGGGTGCCCGTCGCGGACGGTGTCGAGGAAGCCGTGCACCGCCGGGCCGAAGGAGCGCAGCCGGAAGGCGTCCCGGTTCACGATGTTGATGCCCAGCTTGAGGCTGATCAGGTCGGCCGGCAGGTCCCGGATGGTCCGGGCGACGTACGGGTCGAGCATCGCGTTGCCGCCGAGCCCCAGGTTGAGCAGCTCGGCCCCGGCCAGGGCCGCGGCGAGCGCCGGCCAGGTGGCGGTCGGGGACTCCGCCGCGGCGCAGTGGCTGATGGAGCTGCCGTGGTGGATCCAGCGCCGCCGGCCGGTCGGGCGCGGCGGCAGCACCTCGGCGTCCGCCCACAGCCCGACCAGCTCGGTGCGGGTCTGCTGCGGCAGCCACAGCTCGACGTCCTTCTCGCCCCGGGGCAGGTCGTCGAACCGGACCCGCCCCGGCGCCCCCGGCTCGCGCCGGGAGGGCTCGGCGAACAGGTCCGGCTTGTGGAGGACGTCCCCGGGCGGCGCGGGGGCGCTGCCGGCGCGCCTGCCGTCGACGACCAGGTCGACGACCCCGGCGGGCAGCGGCTCCGAGGTCCCCGCCAGCTGCCAGACCGAGGTCAGCAGTTCCAGCTCGACCACCCGGGCGGCGGTCCGGAACGCCAGCCGTACGCCGGAGGGCAGGGCGGTCATCTCGTCCATCAGGACGTCCGGGTACTGCGCCCGCGTCCACGCCGGGAGACGCCGCGGCAGCAGCCCGGCCCTCGTCCGTTCCAGGTCGAGCGCGCCGCGGATCTCCACCGGGCCCCCGGTCAGCGGGACCGCGTGCAGGGCGTGCGTCGCTGTTGTCACGTTTTCTCCCTGCCCGGGACCGGCCGTCGGCACACGGCCGCGCCATCGGATCCGGCATCCGGTGCCGTGCCCGCGCCGATGGGCGCGGGACGTGCAGGGGGGCGCGAGCGGATCCCGGTCCCCGGCGGCCCCTACGGAACCAGGACGACCTTGCCCATCGTGCCGCGGCCTTCCAGGGCCGTGTGCGCCGCGGCGGCCTCGGCGAGCGGGAAGCGCTGCACGGCGGGGGTGAGCCCCCCGGCCGCCCACTCGGCGAGGGCCTCCTCCTCCAGCGTCCGCAGGCCGGAGCGCAGCATCGCCGGACCGAGGACGACCTGGGAGGTGATGCCGCGCGCGGCCAGTTCGCCGGGCGCGAACTCCAGCGGGCCGCCGGACGCCCAGCCGTAGACCACGTGCCGTCCGCCCGGGCCCAGCAGGTCCACCGCCCCGCGGCCGAGGTCGCCGCCGACCGCGTCGAGCACGACCGTGCCCGGCCGGCCGCCGAGGGCGGCCCGGGCCGCGCCAGTCCAGCCCTCGGCGGAGTAGTCGACGGCGGCGTCCGCGCCCAGCTCCAGCACGCGCGCGGTCTTGGCCGGCCCGCCCGCGAGCCCGAGGACGACGGCCCCAGCGGTGCGCGCGGCCTGTACCAGCAGGCTGCCCAGCCCGCCCGCCGCCGCGGTGACCAGGACCGTGCCGGCGGGGCCGAGCGGTGTCTGGCGCAGGATGCCCAGGGCCGTGCGGCCGGTGCCGATCATGGCGACGGCCTCGGCGGCGTCCTTGCCGTCGGGCAGCACGTGGAGCTTCTCGACGGCGGTGACGGCGAGTTCGGCGTAGCCGCCCGGCGCCATGCCCAGATGGGCCACGACGCGCCGGCCGAGCCACTCGGGGCCGACGCCCTCCCCGGCGGCCTCCACGGTGCCGGCCACCTCGCGGCCCGGGACCGTGGGCAGTTCGGGCAGCGGGTAGGGGCCCTTGGGGTCGCCGGAGCGGATGGCGGTGTCGATCACGTGGACGCCGGCAGCGGCGACGGCGATGCGCACCTCGCCGGGGCCGGGCTCCGGGTCCGCGGTCCTCTCGTAGCTCAGGTTCCCGGCCGGGCCGAACGCGTGGAGACGGATGGCGTGCACGGTGCTTTCCCCCTGGACACGACGACAGTGGGCGGTCGGATGATCCGCACCGCCCACTGTCCGACCTCAACCGCGGTTGAGGTCAAGCGAGGAGCTTCGCCTTCGCCTTGGTGTACTCCTCGTCGGTGATGTGGCCCTGGTTCTTGAGCTCGGCGAGCTTGGACAGCTGGTCGACGTTGCCGCCCGCCGTCCCGCCCTCGCCCGCGGCGGCCTGCCGCACGTACTGCTTGAAGGCCGCGTCCATTTCCTTCGCCTGCTTCTGGTCCCGCTCGGCCATGCCCTTGCCCCGGGCGATGACGTAGATCAGCACGCCGATGAAGGGCAGGAAGATCAGCAGGATGATCCAGCCGGCCTTGGCCCAGCCGCCGACCGTGTGGTCGCGGAAGAGGTCACCGATGATCCTGAAGAGCAGGAAGAACCACAGCACCCAGCAGAAGATCAGGAGCATCGTCCAGAAGAGGTTCAGCAGAGGGTAGTCGTCCATGCCCCAAGTGGACGGCGGCCGAACGGGTCCCGCACCTGGGATTGCGCCGTTCGGGCTACAGGCGGGGGAAACGCGCCGCCAGGTCCCAGATCACGGGGTTGGCGTCCAGGCCGTCGTGCATGTCCGTCAGGTCGGCGACCAGGTCGTGCAGGAAGTCGCGGGCCTCGCGGCGCAGCTCGGCGTGGGGGAAGGAGAGCGGCCGGTCGTCCGGCGCCCAGTCGGCGCCGACGTCGACGAAGCCGAAGCGGCGCTGGAAACGGAGCCGGTCGGTGGACTCGGTGAAGTCCAGCTCGGCGTACTGGGGGCGGGCCGCACGGCTGCCGAGCGGGTCGCGGTCCAGCTGCTCGACGATGTCGCACAGCGCCCACGCGAAGTCAAGGACCGGCACCCATCCCCAGGCTGTGGACAGTTCGCGGTCGGCCGTCACGTCCGCCAGGTAGACGTCCCCGCAGAACAGGTCGTGGCGCAGCGCCCGTGCGTCGGCGGTGCGGTAGTCGGTCTGCGGGGGGTCGGGGAAGCGGCGGGAGAGCGAGTAGCCGAGGTCGATCACCCGCCGATGGTACGCGGCGGCCCCGGCGGCAGGTCCTTGTGGAGGACGGAGCACGGGCGGCCCATCTGCCGGTCCTCGCGGTGGTCGATCACCCGGTAGCCGAGCGTCCGCCAGAACGCCAGCGCGCCGGGGTTGCCGTCGAGCACCGCAAGGCGCACGCCGTCCCGTCCCCGCGCGCGCAGCCGTTCCTCGACCAGCCCGGCGAGTTCGCGTCCCAGCCCCGAGCGGTGCCGGCCGCCGTGCACCATCAGCAGGCCGATCCAGGGGTAGGGGTCGAGAGGATCCGGGTGCTCGGCGAGGGTGACGGCGAGGCCTGCCAGGCTCCCGTCATCGTCGTCGTGGGCGAGCAGCACTTCCGTGGCCGGGTGGGCCAGTTCGGCGTTGACACTGCCCGCGACCTGCTCCGCCGTGACGGACCCGGGGTCGGGGAAGTCACCGGTGGCGCGGTGGAAGGCGGGGTTGGAGGCGTACAGCTCCGTCAGCCCGGCGAGGACGCCGGGCGGGAGGGAGCCGTCCACCGGTACGAGGGGTTCGAGCACCAGCATGCCCCGCACGCTAGTCGCGTGCGGGGCACCGGGCGCCGCATTAAGTGAGGCTCGTGGGACCCGACGGGTGTCAGAGGCCGACGCCGAAGTCGGTGGCGATGCCGGCGAGGCCGGAGGCGTAGCCCTGGCCGACCGCGCGGAACTTCCACTCGGCACCGTTGCGGTAGAGCTCGCCGAAGACCATGGCGGTCTCGGTGGCGGCGTCCTCGCTGAGGTCGTAGCGGGCGATCTCGGCGCCGCCGGCCTGGTTGACGATGCGGATGTAGGCGTTGCGGACCTGGCCGAAGTTCTGGCTGCGGGTCTCGGCGTCGTAGATCGAGACGGGGAAGACGATGCGCTCGATGTCGGCGGGCAGCCCCGCCAGGTTGACGTTGATCGCCTCGTCGTCGCCCGCGCCCTCGCCGGTGCGGTTGTCGCCGGTGTGGACGATGCTCTGGTCCGGCGTCTGCTTGTTGTTGAAGAAGACGAAGTAGGCGTCCGCGTAGACCTTGCCGCTCGGGTTGAGCGCGATGGCGCTCGCGTCGAGGTCGAAGTCGGTGCCGGTGGTGGTGCGCACGTCCCAGCCAAGACCCACCGTGATGGCCGCCAGGCCCGGTGCTTCCTTGGTGAGCGAGACGTTGCCGCCCTTCGACAGGCTTACAGCCATGGGAGTCCCCTCCGTGATGTCGGTCATTCGTGCCGACGACGACGCTACCTTCACAGGGGGGAACGTCGTGAGAGGCCGGCATGGTTCCTTTACGGCGAAAAACGCCTCCCGGGCCATGTCCCGGAAAATCCTGTGACTGCGGCGGCCGTCGGCGGGATCATGGGGGACATGTCCGGGCCGCCCCCTCTCGTCGTCCGCGGCTCGGTCTCCGTTCCGGAGGCCGAGCTGATGTGGCGTTTCTCCCGGTCGTCCGGACCGGGCGGCCAGCACGTGAACACCTCCGACAGCCAGGTCGAGCTGCGATTCGATCTCGCCAATTCCGAGTCGTTGCCACCGGTGTGGAAGAAGCGTGCCCTGGAGCGGCTCGCCTCCCGCCTGGTGGGTGGCGTCCTGGTCGTACGGGCCTCCGAGCACCGCTCGCAGTGGCGCAACCGGGAGGCGGCGATGACGCGCCTGGCGGCGCTGCTCGCCGAGGCGACGGCGCCGCCGCCGAAGGTGCGCAGGCCCACGAAGATCCCGCGCGGCATCAACGAGCGGCGGCTGCGGGAGAAGAAGCGCCGTGGCGACACCAAGCGCGGCCGGGACCCGCGGGGCTGGTCCTGAGCCCTGGCGGCGTCCTGCGTGCCCGGCCCGGCCGGGCTCCTCAGCCGAGGTGCCGGTAGCGGCCCCGGAAGTACATCAGCGGCGCGCCGTCGGCGCTGGGGGTGCGCGCGGTCAGCACGCGGGCGATCACCAGGGTGTGGTCACCCGCCGGGACGCGCTGCTCGGTCTCGCACTCCAGCACGGCCAGGCCGCCGCCGAGTATCGGAGCCCCCGAGACCTCGCCGCGGTAGTAGGCGACGTCCTCGAAGAGCAGCCGGTCGCTGATGCGGCCGCGCATGGCGAAGCGGCCCGCGATGTGCCGCTGGCTCTCGCTCAGCACGGACACCGCCCAGCGCCGCCGGCGCTCCAGCAGTTCGTCCATGCGGGACCCCTCGCGCAGGCTCACGAGCACCATGGGCGGCTCCAGGGAGACCGAGACGAAGGCGGTAGCGGTCATGCCGACGTCCTCGCCCCGCGGACCGTCCTCGGGGTCGTGGGCGGTCACCAGGACCACCCCCGCGGCAAGGCGGGTCATGGCGGCGCGGAAGGCATCGCTGTCCACGCCCGTCAGGGGTGGCTCGGAACCGTCGGGCACGGTCCCAGGATGCGGGATGCGGGGCGCGGAGGTGATTGACTGTGACACGCCCCGACGCTAGCCGGACTGCCGCACCACCCGCATCGGACTTCGGATCGAGCCAGGTCCTAGGACCTCGCGGCCACCCCCGCTTCCGGTCGTACGACCCCCGCTCACCTGCTCGATTGTGTTCAATGGGTGAAGGCGGAACACCGGCCTGCTCTACGCTGCGTGATCGGAACACGACAATCGGATGTGACTTGAGTCACAAGGGGCATGAATTGTTGACCCTGTGTACCGGTCGAACTGCTCGCTGTGATTCAGTTGCGGTGGGAATTGGACCACAACGGACCACAAGCAGTCTCAGGAGTTGTCGTCGAGGGCCCGGGGAGAGCGCATGGACACCGAGTCGGAGCCGTATGTCCGTCTCGCGACCCTGCGCCAGGTGCACCAGGTCGTGGCCGACCTCAACTGCGCGCGCAGCCTCGCCGACACCCTGCAGGCCGTGGCCGACGGCGTCGTCAAGGGCCTCGGCTTCGAACTGGCCGTGGTCAACCTCGTCCGCCCCGACGGTGACCTGGTCGTCGCCGCCGTCGCCGGGAGTGCCGCCGCGGAGGCCCTGATGGCCGGCCGGGTCGGCTCACGCGCCTCCTGGGAGCGCCGGCTCACCATGGGGGAGCGCTGGGGCACCCTGCGCTTCATACCCCACCACGAGGGCTGGGTCCTGGACGGCGACGACGTCCCCAGCTGGCCCGGTGACGGCCCGCCGCCCCGCTTCCCCGACGAGTGGCACCCCGAGGACCGCCTCCTCGCCCCCATGTACGCCAACCCGGCCGGCGGGGGCGAGCTGATCGGTGTCATCTCCGTCGACCGTCCCGTGGGCGGCCGCCGGCCCGGCCCCTGGGGCCGCGAGGCGTTGCAGATGTACGCCTTCCAGTCCGCCATCGCCATCAGCAACGCGCGTCTACGTGCAAATATGCAACGTGCCCTGGTCCGTCTGGAGCGCGAGCAGCAGGCGTTGCGGGCCAGCGAGGAGAGCTTCCGGCAGGCCTTCGAGTACGCGCCCAGCGGCATGGCCATCGCCGAGATGGGCGGAGACCAGCACGGCAAGCTGGTCCGCACCAACGACGCGCTGTGCCGGCTGCTCGGTCGCCCGGCCGCGGTGCTGCGCCGCCACTCCTTCTCCGACCTCGTCCACCCCGAGGACGTCGGCGTCCTGCTGCGCACCAGCGCCGAGGGCGGCCGCGCCGAACTGCGGCTGCAGCGCCGCGACGGCAGTTACGTGTGGGTCAACCTGCGCAACTCCGTCGTCGCCGACACCGCCGACGGGCCGCGCTTCCTGCTCACCCACGTCGAGGACATCGAGGAGCGCAAGGGCCGCGAGATCGCCCTCGCCCACCGCGCCAGCCACGACTCGCTCACCGGCCTGCCCAACAGCGCCGAACTGCGCGCCCGGCTGTCCGGCAGGATCTGCGCCCGTCCGCAGGCCCCGGACGCCGACGGACACACCGCCGCCCACGCGGGCACCGACGAGTTCGCCTACACCTACGACTACGACCCGATCGAAAGCGCCGCCCGGCTGTCCGGCTTCGACCACCACACCCACACCGTCGCGCCCTCCGACGACGCGGACGGCGGCAAGGGCCTGGCCGTGCTCTTCTGCGACCTGGACGGCTTCAAGTCGATCAACGACCGCTTCGGCCACCACACCGGCGACGCCGTGCTCATCGAGGTCGCCCGCCGCCTCACCAGCGCGGTACGGGACGGCGACACCGTGGCCCGGCTGGGCGGCGACGAGTTCGTCGTCCTCGCCGACGGCCTCGGCCGGGAGGACGCCGAGGACCTCGCCGTCCGCCTGCGCAACGCGATCATCCCGCCGATCCGCTTCGAGGGCCGCGCGGTCCGGGTCGGGGCGAGCTTCGGCATCGGCTGGGCCGGCTGCGGCATGACCGCGGACGAGGTGCTGCAATCCGCGGACCAGCGCATGTACATCGAGAAGCGCTCCCGCAACGGCACCCGCAGCCACCGCCGCGCCGCGGGCTGACCGCACGGGGGACGCACCCCTGGCGGCCCGGTGGCCTCATCCCCGGCGGAGGGCACGCGTCCACCCTGGGGAGTACCCCGGATCGCTCCTCCGGTTGACTCCCGCACGCATCCGGGATGCCTACGCTGGGTTACGTGCAGCGCCTCTACGATTTCCTCCGCAGGCACCCGACCTGGGTCGACGGCTTCTGGGCCCTCGTCCTGCTCGGGTTCTCCTCCCTGTGGATCGTCGCCGACGAGCTGCACGCGCACTCCCGGGTCGCCGCCGTGCCGCTGGCGCTCGCGCTGTCCGCCGTGGTCGCGCTGCGCCGCCGCATGCCGGAGAAGATGCTGCTGCTCGCCGTCCTCGTCGGGGCGCTCCAGCTGCTGCTGGACGTCCAGGTCAACCCCGGCGACTTCGCCATGCTGGTGATCATCTACACCGTCGCGGCCAACGGCGCCCGCTGGGCGTCCCGGCTCGCCCTCGCCGGCGGCCTGGTCGCCTCCACCATCTCCACGCTGCGCTGGCCCAACGAGACCGAAGGCCAATGGGCCGACGCCGTCTCCGCCGTCTTCCTCGCCGTCCCCTTCCTGCTCGCCTGGGTGATCGGCGACAGCCTCCGCACCCGCCGCGCCTACTACGCCGAGCTGGAGGAGCGCGCCGCCCGCCTGCAGCGCGAGCGCGAGGCCCAGTCCAAGGCCGCGGTCGCCGCCGAACGCGCCCGGATCGCGCGCGAACTGCACGACGTCGTCGCCCACAACGTCTCCGTCATGGTCGTCCAGGCCGACGGCGCGGCCTATGTGCTGGACGCCTCCCCGGAGCAGGCCAAGCAGGCCCTGGAGACCATCTCCACGACCGGCCGCCAGGCGCTCACCGAGATGCGCCGCCTGCTCGGGGTGCTGCGCGCCGGCGACGACGGGGGCGGCGAGTACGTGCCGCAGCCCGGCGTCGACCAGCTGACCGACCTCATAGAGCAGGTCCGGGGCGCCGGCCTGCCGGTCGCCTTCGAGGTCGAGGGGGAGTCCCGGCCGCTCGCCAGCGGCGTCGAGCTCACCGCGTACCGCATCGTGCAGGAGGCGCTCACCAACACCCGCAAGCACGGCGGGCCCGAGGCGCGCGCCAAGGTCCGGCTCACCTTCGGCGACGGCGACCTCAGCCTCCTCATCGAGGACGACGGCCGCGGCGCCCAGCAGGAGCTCTACGAAGGCGGCGGCGAGGACGGCCAGGGCCAGGGCCTCATCGGCATGCGCGAACGCGTCGGCATGGTCAGCGGCACCCTGGACGCCGGGCCGCGCCCCGGCGGAGGCTTCCGGATCAGCGCGGTGCTCCCGGTGAAGGCTTCCCGCTAGCGGGAAGCGAAGACCACACAAGAGGGAAAGAGGACCGGACCCATGGCGATCCGCGTGATGCTCGTCGACGACCAGGTGCTGCTGCGCACCGGCTTCCGCATGGTGCTGCAGGCCCAGCCCGACATGGAGGTCGTCGCCGAGGCCGGGGACGGCGCGGAAGCCGTCGCGACCCTGCGCACCACCCCGGTGGACGTGGTCCTCATGGACGTCCGCATGCCCCGCCTGGACGGCGTCGAGGCCACCCGCCAGATCTGCGGCGCCCCCGACCGCACCCCCGACGACGGCGGGCCCCGCGTGCTCATCCTGACCACCTTCGACCTCGACGAGTACGCCTTCTCCGCGCTCAAGGCCGGCGCGAGCGGCTTCATGCTCAAGGACGTGCCCCCGGACGAGCTGCTCACGGCGATCCGCGCCGTCCACAGCGGCGACGCGGTCGTCGCCCCCAGCACCACGCGGCGCCTGCTCGACCGCTTCACGCCGCTGCTGCCGAGCACGAGCCAGCCGACGCACAAGGAGGTGGACCGGCTGACGGACCGCGAGCGGGAGGTGCTGCTGCTGGTCGCCCAGGGGCTGTCCAACGGGGAGATCGCGGCGAAGCTGGTGCTCAGCGAGGCGACGGTGAAGACGCACGTCGGGCGCATCCTCACGAAGCTGGATCTGCGGGACCGCGTGCAGGCGGTCGTCCTCGCGTACGAGACGGGGCTCGTCCGCGCGGGCAGCGGCAGCGGCGGCGCCGCCTGACCCGTGACCCTCGTGTGCGGGTGCGTTGTTCCTGCGGCGGGCGGGTGGACGCCCGCCGCAGGCACAACGCACCCGCACACAAAAACCCGGGCAGCCCGGCGTAGCCGGTCAGGCGGTGCCGCGGGCGACGTCCACGAGACGGAGGAAGTCCGCGACGGCGTCCCCCACGGCGGCGGGGTCCCACTCGAGCGCGGACGCGCCCACCGTGACCTCCGTCATGGCGACCCCCGGCACTTCCGCCTCCGCCCAGCGGCCGAAGAGCGCCGTCTTGGTCTCCTCGGCCTGCCGCACCGCGGCCCCGTTGAGGACGTCCGCGGACTCCGCGAGCCACACCTGGAACTGGTGCGTGTGCGGCACTTCCGGGTGCACCCGGACCCAGCCCGCCCCCGCCGCGAGTGCGTCCCGCAGGGCCGCCGCGACGACCTTCGCGTGCGCCACGTACTCCGGAAGGCGCGGCAGTTCGTGGTCGAGCCCGTCGAGCGCCGCCAGCACCGCCGGCCACTGCTGGAAGACCAGCCCGCCGTAGCGGTGCCGCCAGGTGCGCGCCTCGGCGGCGAGGTCGGCGGGGCCGGCCAAGGCGGCGCCGGAGATGCCGCCGAGGGACTTGTAGAAGGAGACGTACACGCTGTCGGCGAGCCCCGCGATCTCGTCCAGGGGCTGCCCGAAGTGCGGCGGGCACTCCCACAGGCGGGCGCCGTCGAAGTGGACGACGGCGTCGCGCTCGCGTGCCGCGGCCACGGTGGCGGTGAGTTCGTCCCAGGTGGGGAGGACGAAGCCGGCGTCCCGGAGCGGCAGCTCCAGCATGAGCGTGCCGAAGGGCTCGTCCATGCCGCGGACCTCGTCCGCGTCCGGTATGCGGCGGGCCGTGGTGGGGTGGACGGTCCGCAGCCCGCTCAGCGCGGACAGCGCGCCGCGCTCGTGCACCTCGGGGTGGGCCAGCGGGTGCAGGGCGACGACCGGGTTGCCGGTGCGTCCCGCCCAGCAGCGCAGGGCGACCTGCTGGGCCATCGTCCCGGTGGGGAACCAGACGGCCTCCTCCGTGCCGAGCAAGCCGGCCACCCGGTGCTCCAGTTCGGCGACGATCCCGTCGCCGTACATGTCCACGGGGCGCTCCAGGCCGTCCCGTCCGGCCAGTGCGGCCAGCCGTTCCCGCATCGTGGCGGGCTTCCCGTGGGACAGCACGCGGTCGCAGGCGCGTACGGCGGCGATGCGCCGCGCCTTCTCGTCATCGGCAGAGGTCATGGACCGATCCTGCCGCCCCGGAGGGCGCCGGGAAACATTCGCGTAGCATTGACGAGAACGTCCGGTACCCCCGTGAGGACTGGAACGGAAGGCCAGCGCAGCGTGAACGCATCGCACACCCCGGGGCCCCTGCCCCCCGACGTGGAGGCCCGCCCCGCGCGGCTCACGGTCGGCGTCGTCGGCGCGGGGCGGGTCGGTACCGCGCTCGCGGCCGCGCTGAAGCTCGCCGGGCACCACCCGGTCGCGGCGTCGGGTGTGTCCGACGCCTCACGCCGCCGTGCCGCCGCCCTGCTGCCCGACGTGCCGCTCGTGGAGCCGGCCGAGGTGCTGGCCCGCTCCGAACTCGTCCTGCTGACCGTGCCGGACGACGCGCTGCCGGAGCTGGTGGCCGGCCTCGCCGAGACCGGGGCCGTACGGCCGGGCCAGCTGCTGGTGCACACCTCGGGCCGGTACGGCACCGGCGTGCTGCAGCCGGCGCTGCGCGCGGGCGCGCTGCCGCTGGCCCTGCACCCGGCGATGACCTTCACCGGCACCTCCGTCGACGTGCAGCGGCTGGCCGGCTGCTCCTTCGGCGTCACGGCACCGGCGGAGCTGCGGATGGCGGCCGAGGCCCTGGTGATCGAGATGGGCGGCGAACCCGAGTGGATCGAGGAGTCGGCGCGCCCGCTCTACCACGCGGGCCTGGCGATCGGCGCGAACCACCTGGTCACCCTGGTCGCCCAGTCCATGGAGCTGCTGCGCGCCTCCGGCGTCGCCGAACCCGGCCGCATGCTGGGCCCGCTGCTCGGCGCGGCCCTGGACAACGCCCTGCGCTCCGGTGACGCCGCCCTCACCGGCCCGGTCGCCCGCGGTGACGCGGGCACGGTCGCGGCGCACCTGGCGGAGCTGCGCCGGCACGCGCCGGAGATGGTCGCCCCGTACGTCGCGATGGCCCGCGCCACGGCGGACCGCGCCCTGGCGGGCGGGATGCTGAAGCCGGAGTTCGCGGAGGCGCTGCTGGGCGTCCTGGCGGACGGCGCCGAAGGGGGAAAGCGATGACCGGGCTGGTGCACACCGCGCGCGAGCTGCGGGCGGCCGTCGAGGGCCGGCCCGGCGAGGTCGGGGTCGTCATGACCATGGGCGCGCTGCACGAGGGGCACGCGACCCTCGTGCGCACCGCCCGCGAGCGGGTGGGGGACGGCACCGTCGTCGTCACCGTCTTCGTCAACCCGCTGCAGTTCGGGCCGGGCGAGGACTTCGACCGCTACCCGCGCACCCTCGACGCCGACGTCGAGACCGCCGGGCGGGCCGGCGCCGACCTCGTCTTCGCGCCCGCCGCCGACGAGGTCTACCCCGGCGGGCCGCCGCAGGTGCGGATCAGCGCCGGGCCGATGGGCGAGGGCTACGAGGGCGCCGTGCGCCCCGGCCACTTCGACGGCATGCTGACCGTCGTCGCCAAGCTGCTCCACCTGACCCGGCCGGACGTCGCCTTCTACGGCCAGAAGGACGCCCAGCAACTGGCCCTCATCCGCCGCATGGTGACGGACCTGAACTTCCCGGCCGAGATCGTCGGCGTGCCCACGGTCCGCGAGCCGGACGGCCTGGCCCTGTCCAGCCGCAACCGGTACCTCTCCGACGGCGACCGCGGGACCGCCCTCACCCTCTCCCGCGCCCTGTTCGCCGGGCGCGACGCGCTGGACGACGGGCCGGAGGCCGTACGGGCCGCGGCGCGGACGGTGCTGGAGAAGGGCGACGGCCTCGCGGTGGACTACCTCGCCCTGATCGACCCGCGCGACTTCACCGAGGCCGCCCCCGGCCACACCGGGCCGGCGGTGCTCGCGGTCGCCGCCAGGGTCGGCACGACCCGGCTGATCGACAACATCCCCCTGGAGTTCGGAGCCCGCCGATGAGCGGCACAGGTACAGGCATACGGCTGCACTCCCCGGCACCCGGCTGGGCGCACGAGGCGGACGTGGTGGTGGTCGGCTCAGGCGTCGCCGGGCTGACGGTGGCGCTGCGCTGCGCCGCGCAGGGCGCCAAGGTCACCGTCGTCACCAAGGCCCGGCTCGACGACGGCTCCACGCGCTGGGCGCAAGGCGGCATCGCCGCCGCCCTCGGCGAGGGCGACACCCCGGAGCAGCACCTGGACGACACCCTTGTGGCGGGCGCAGGCCTGTGCGACGAGGAGGCGGTGCGCACCCTGGTCACCGAGGGCCCCGACGCCGTCCGCCGGCTGATCGCGACGGGCGCGCACTTCGACACCAGTGAGGCCACCGGCGAGATCCTGCTGACCCGGGAGGGCGGTCACCACCGCCGCCGGATCGCCCACGCGGGCGGCGACGCGACGGGCCTGGAGATCTCCCGGGCGCTGATCGAGGCCGTGCGCGAGGCCAGGATCGAGTTCATCGAGAACGCGCTCGTGCTCGACCTGCTGACCGACGCCGAGGGCCGTACCGCGGGCGTCACCCTGCACGTCATGGGCGAGGGGCAGCGTGACGGCGTCGGCGCCGTGCGGGCCCGCGCCGTGGTGCTGGCCACCGGCGGCATGGGGCAGGTCTTCTCGGCCACGACCAACCCGGCGGTGTCCACGGGCGACGGGGTGGCGCTCGCGCTGCGCGCCGGCGCGGAGGTCTCGGACCTGGAGTTCGTGCAGTTCCACCCGACGGTGCTCTTCCTCGGCTCGGACGCGGAGGGCCAGCAGCCGCTGGTCTCCGAGGCCGTGCGCGGGGAGGGCGCGTACCTCGTGGACGCCGACGGGGTGCGCTTCATGCAGGGGCAGCACGAGCTTGCCGAGCTGGCGCCGCGCGACATCGTCGCCAAGGGCATCATGCGCCGCATGCAGGAGACCGGCACCGAGCACATGTACCTCGACGGCCGGCACTTCGGCGCGCGGATGTGGGAGCAGCGGTTCCCGACGATCCTGGCCGCCTGCCGCGCCAACGGCATCGACCCGGTCACCACGCCGATCCCGGTGGCCCCCGCCGCGCACTACGCCTCCGGCGGCGTCCGCACCGACCTGCACGGCCGCACCACGGTGCCCGGCCTGTACGCGTGCGGCGAGGTCGCCTGCACGGGCGTGCACGGCGCCAACCGGCTGGCGTCCAACTCCCTCCTGGAGGGGCTGGTCTTCGCCGAACGCATCGCCGCCGACATCGCCGAGCACCCCGCGGCCCCCGGCGCCCCGGTTGTCCCCGAGCCCGGCCGCTCCCCGCTGCTGCCCTCCGAGGCCCGCTTCGCGATCCAGCGGATCATGACGCGCGGCGCGGGAGTGCTCCGCAGCGCGGACAGCCTGGAGGGCGCGGCGGCCGCGCTGAGCCGGATGTACGCCGACGCCGAGGAACTGCTGGAGCGCGACGGCAAGACGGCCGAGCCCTGCGTGGAGACCTGGGAGGCGACCAACCTCTGCCTGGTCGCGCGGGTCCTGGTCGAGGCGGCCCGCCGCCGTGAGGAGACCCGCGGCTGCCACTGGCGCGAGGACCGGCCCGGCCGCGACGACGAGAACTGGCGCCGGCACATCGTCGTCCGGCTCCCCGCCGGTGGTGCGGGGCTGCCCGCGGCACCCACTAGTCTCACCATCCGCACCACCCCCACAGCGGACTTCCCCTCGACCCGTCCTGGAACGGAGCACCTGCGATGAGCACGCCCGACCTCCCCCTCCTGCAGATCGGCGGCGCCGGCGGCGGTGGCTGCGGCGACGGCTGCGGCTGCGGTTCCGGCGACGAGTACGCGCACGACCCGAGCGAGTGCGGTCTCGACCCCGACCTCGCGCAGCTGCTCGTCGACGCCGGGCTGGACCCGGTGCTGGTCGAGGACGTCGCGCACATGGCCATCGAGGAGGACCTGGACGGCGGGGTGGACGTCACCACCGTGGCCACCATCCCCGAGGACGCCCTGGCCACCGGTGACTTCACCGCGCGCGAGGCCGGCGTGGTCGCCGGGCTGCGGGTCGCCGAGGCGGTCCTGTCCATCGTGTGCACCGACGAGTTCGAGGTCGAGCGGCACGTCGAGGACGGCGACCGGGTCGAGGCGGGTCAAGTGCTGCTCTCCGTGCGCACCCGTACGAGGGACCTGCTGACCGCCGAGCGCAGCGCGCTCAACCTGATGTGCCGGCTGTCCGGGATCGCCACCACCACGCGCCGCTGGGCCGACGCGCTGGAGGGCACCAAGGCGCAGGTCCGCGACACCCGGAAGACGACCCCGGGCCTGCGCGCGCTGGAGAAGTACGCGGTCCGCTGCGGGGGCGGCGTCAACCACCGCATGTCGCTGTCGGACGCGGCCCTGGTCAAGGACAACCACGTGGTCGCGGCGGGCGGCGTGGCGGCCGCCTTCAAGGCCGTCCGCGAGGAGTTCCCCGAGCTGGCGATCGAGGTCGAGGTCGACACCCTGCACCAGGTCCGTGAGGTCCTGGAGGCGGGCGCGGACCTGATCCTGCTGGACAACTTCACCCCCTCCGAGACGGAGGAGGCGGTCGCCATCGTCGCGGGCCGCGCCCTGCTGGAGTCCTCCGGCCGGCTCTCCCTGGACAACGCCCGGGCCTACGCCGCGACCGGCGTCGACTACCTCGCCGTGGGCGCCCTGACGCACTCCTCGCCGATCCTCGACATCGGGCTGGACCTGCGGTCCGAGGGGTCGGAGCGGGACTGATGCTTCTCACCATCGACGTCGGCAACACCCACACCGTCCTGGGGCTGTTCGACGGGGACGAGATCGTCGAGCACTGGCGGGTCTCCACCGACGCGCGCCGCACGGCGGACGAGATGGCCGTCCTGATGCAGGGCCTGATGGGCATGCACCCGCTGCTCGGCGAGGAGCTGGGCGACAACATCCACGGGATCGCCATCTGCTCCACCGTCCCCTCGGTGCTGCACGAGCTGCGCGAGGTGACGCGCCGTTACTACGGCGATGTGCCCGCGGTCCTCGTCGAGCCCGGCGTCAAGACCGGCGTCCCGGTGCTCACCGACAACCCCAAGGAAGTCGGCTCCGACCGGATCATCAACTCCCTCGCCGCCGTCCACCTCTACGGCGGGCCGTGCATCGTGGTGGACTTCGGCACGGCCACCACCTTCGACGCGGTCACGACGCGCGGCGAGTACGCCGGCGGCGCCATCGCCCCCGGCATCGAGATCTCCGTGGACGCCCTGGGCGCCCGCGGCGCCCAGTTGCGCAAGGTGGAGCTGACCCGCCCGCGCAGCGTCATCGGCAAGAACACCATCGAGGCCATGCAGTCCGGCATCCTGTACGGCTTCGCCGGCCAGGTGGACGGCGTGGCCGAGCGGATGGCACGGGAGCTCGCCGACGACCCGGACGACGTCACGGTCATCGCCACCGGCGGGCTGGCGCCGCTGGTGCTGGGCGAGTCGGCGGTCATCGACGTCCACGAGCCCTGGCTGACCCTGATAGGCCTCCGGCTGGTCTACGAGCGGAACGTATCGACGACCTGACGACCTGACGGCCCGGCAGCCGACGGTCCGGCAGGCGCACGGGGGAGGCACGCGGCGCGCCCGGCCATATCTGGTTACGCGTATTTTGTTCGCTTAGTACGTAAAGTCAGACCATGCCCACGCCACACGGGTCCCGAGGCGGAATGGCGTTCAGCGCGGATGAACTGCGCGTGCTCCGGCGCGCCCTCTCAGCGGCCCTCCAGTCCAGCACCATGATCCCCACCCCCGACGAGGTCAGGGACTATCTGCGCCTCGCCGAGGACATCGACGAGGCGGCCCGCGAGGGCGGGCGGCTGCGGACCTTCCAGCTCGCGGAGCTCGCCCGGTACCGGGCGGCGCTGCCGGGCAGCGCCGCCGGCTACCTCGAGCGGCTGACGGGCGCGCTCGACACCGGTTACGTGCCCCTGCCGGACGACCTCGCCGCGCTGCGCCGCCTGCACGACGCGCCGTGCACGGACGCCGAGGCGCACCGCAGGCGGGCCGTGCTGCGCCGCTGCGAGCACCTGGCGGAGCTCGACGTGCGCGCCCGCCTGGAGGCGCGCATCCCCGCTCCCTCGCAGCCCTGCGGCACGCCCTCCACCGGCAGGGCCCGGCTGCGTGCGCTGCCCGGCGGGCGGGCCGCCTCCGACGATCCCAAGCCGGGCCCCAAGCCCGAGCCGAAGACGCCCCCCGCCGAGCCGGCCGCGCCGGACCCCGGTGAGGAGAAGCGCAAGGTGCCCACGCCGGCCGAGATCTTCCCGCCGCGCCGCCGCACGCCACCGCCCCCCGAGGAGCGGGCCACGGGTTGACGCCGAGTCACCGCACAACCTTCCGGAGACGTCACGGGTCCTTCCCGTGACGTCTCCCGTGCGTTCACGGGTGCGCCACCTGACCGTCGACTTCCTCAGGGGGAACCCGGCATGAGACTCACCCGGCTCGCGGTGTGCACCGCGGCCGTCGTCATGACCGCGACGGCGGGATCCGCCGTCATCGCGGGCGCGGCATCGGCCGCGCCCCTCAGAGCCGAACTGCACCTGACCGCACCCGGCGACGTCGGGGTGGCGGCGACGAGCACCGCGTACAAGACGTTCGAGATCACCGCCCTGGTCCAGCGCTTCGACGACGGGCAGGTGCCGGAGCCCGCCCACGAGGTCGTCGTCACCATGGACCTCGCCGCCCTGGCCGGCGTCGTGGACGTGGCGCTCCCCGCGAACCTGTGCGCCACCTCCGGCACCACGGCCACCTGCTCCCTGGGCACGGTCGACCACACCGGCACCGCGATACCCGTGAGGATGCGGGCCGCCTCCGGCTCCAGGACCGACGACGCCGCGACGCTGCGCTATTCGGTGAGCGCCAAGGACGCCAGGCCGGATCCCGACAGCATGACCGCCACCCGGATCACGGTCGGCAGCGGCCCGGACCTCGTCGTGCCGAAGTCGTCCACCGTCTCCGACGTACGGCCCGGCGACACCCTCGACCTGCCGGTCGTCATCGCCAACGTCGGTGACCGGCCCACCCGCGGCGGCGTCTCCGTCCTGGTGCGGACCAACCTCACCAGCTCCTTCGGCACGGGCCTGGTGATGGCGGACGACTTCGGCAACTGCCGCCACGCCCCGGTGGGCCAGCCGGAGGACGCCTTCGTCTGCCACTTCGCCACCGACATCGCCCCGGGCGAGGTGTGGGAACTCGCGAAGCCGCTGAAGATCGAGGTCGAGTCCGGCGACACCGACGGCAGGGTGGGCTACCAGGCCGACCTGATCGGCGGAAACCTCGACGACGACGCACAGCTCGGCACCCCCGGCACCGGGGCCCCGCTCACCCTCGTCCGCAAGACGTCCGCCCCGGCGGCGAAGGACACGCGCGGCCCCGGGACGGCGGCCCGGAAGCCCGCCACGCAGGAGGGCTGGGACGTCGACTACACCGACAACCTCGGCGGCCTGAACATCACGATGTACGACCCCGAGGGCCCGGCCCCCGGCCACCGCGGGGCGGACCTGGTCGCGATCGGGGACACGGTCAGGGCGACGGTCGGCGACCGGGCGAAGGCCGTCGTGGGCCTGCGCAACGAGGGCGACGAGGCCGCGCGGGCACGCGGCACCAGCGAGACCGGGCCGGCCACCTGGGTCGCGGTGGAGATCCCCCGCGGGGTGCGGGTCACGGCGCGCGACGGTGCCTGCAAGCCGACCACGAACGCGGACTGGGACGACTACCCGGGCGGCGTCACCTTCGGCGACGACCCGCAGGACGTCGCGCCCGTGCCGACCGGGACGATCTACTACTGCTACACCCGGCACTCGATCGAGCCCGGCACCTCCCAGACCTTCTCCTTCACCCTGGTCGCGGACCAGGCTCTGGACGAGGCCACCGGTCTGGTCTTCGCGGCCTCGGACTACGGCGTCGACCGCAAGGGCCAGAAGAACAACGCGGGCGTCCTCACGGTCACGGCCAAGGCGTCGTCCGGTTCCGGCGGGAGCACCTCCGGCGGTTCCGGCGTGGTTCCGGCCGGCGGGACGGGCTCCCTCGCCGCCACCGGCGCGGGGCCCGTACGTCCCCTGGTGGCCGGCTCTGCGGCCTGCGCCGTCCTGGGCGCCCTCCTGGTGGCCGCGGTGCGCCGCAGGCCGCGTACGGGCGCGTAGCCGCCCTTCGGTGACGAAGCCGTGGCCCCGGCCCGCGACGACGCGGACCGGGGCCACGGCTTCGCCCGACCGGGGGAAGCGTCCCCCGGTGGTGGTCCGCCGCGGGGCGCGCCAGGGGGCGTGGCTACCCTGGTGCCATGGACTACGTCTCCGCGCTCGTGCCCCCCACCGTGATGGCCATCGCGTTCACCTTCCTCATCCGGACGCTGATCAGGAGCCAGGGCGGGGTCAACAAGGCCAAGGAGGACGCGGTGGTCGACGCCGCGCTGTCCGGCGCGCAGCCCCCGGCCCAGCGGTCGGGCGGCGTCGAGAAGCCCCGGGTGTGACCTCGGAATTTCCGGCATTCCGGGCATTGTGCCCGTAAGCAACTAGTATTCGGGTGTGCCCCGTCCATTGGGAGACCTCGAAGACGCCGTGATGAGCCGGGTGTGGCGCTGGAACCGCCCGGTGACGGTGCGCGAGGTGCTGGAGGATCTCCGCCGGGAGCGCTCGATCGCGTACACGACGGTCATGACCGTAATGGACAACCTTCATCAGAAGGGCTGGCTCCGGCGGGAAGCCGAAGGACGCGCCTATCGCTATGAGGCGGTTTCCACTCGGGCCGCTTACTCGGCGGCACTCATGCACGAGGCGTGGGCCGCCAGCGACAACCCCGCGGCGGCCCTTGTCGCCTTCTTCGGCATGATGTCGGCGGAACAGCGAGAAGCCCTCCGTGACGCAATGCGGGTGGTGCAATCCGCTGATCCGGGTGACCCCGGGGAGACGGGCGGATCGGACGGGCGATAGCGTCCGCACATGCGCGCCGCATCAAATGACGTCACCATCCGCCGGGCCAGGACGGCCGACGTGCCGGCTGTCCGGCGCTTGCTCGACGCCTATGTCCGCGACCGCATCCTGCTCGACAAGCCGACGGTGACGCTTTACGAGGACATCCAGGAGTTCTGGGTGGCCGAACACGACCAGGACGCAGAGGTGGTGGCCTGCGGCGCATTGCACGTGATGTGGGAGGACCTCGCCGAGGTGCGCACCCTCGCGGTCGATCCGGCGCAGCACGGCAAGGGCGTCGGGCATCTCGTGCTGGAGAAGCTGCTGCAGACCGCGCGGTGGCTGGGAGTGCGGCGAATTTTCTGCCTCACCTTCGAAGTGGACTTCTTCGCGAAGCACGGCTTCGTGGAGATCGGCGAGACACCGGTCGACGGTGATGTCTTCGGTGAGCTGCTGCGGTCAAAGGACGAGGGCGTGGCCGAGTTCCTCGACCTCGAACGAGTGAAACCGAACACCTTGGGCAACAGCCGGATGCTGTTGCATCTGTGAGGCTGCCCACGGCGTCCGTCCGGCACAACAGTATGTCCGAAACGTTCCCGCGGAAGACCGCGGGGATGGTGGCCGGCCGGGAGCAGTTCGGGCAAGGGGTTTGAGTTTTCCGGGAAAAGGCGGTTTGCTTTTACCGGTTATCCGTATTCGATGAAAGGGAAGCCGGTGGCACAGAAGGTTCAGGTCCTTCTTGTTGACGACCTCGACGGCGGCGAGGCGGATGAGACCGTGACGTTCGCACTCGACGGAGTGACGTACGAGATCGACCTCACCACCGACAACGCCGACAAGCTGCGTGGTCTCCTCGGCCCGTACGTGGACAACGGCCGCCGTACCGGTGGCCGCGCCGGCCGGGGCCGCGCCGCGAAGGGCGCCTCCCGCGGGGGCGCCGCGAGCCAGGACACCGCGAAGATCCGCGCGTGGGCCAAGGAAGAGGGTTACGAGGTCAACGACCGCGGCCGTGTCCCCGCGCAGATCCGCGAGGCGTACGAGAAGGCGCACGGCTGATCGGTCCGGGCGACACGCAGCCGGACCCGGTGGCAGGCGGTCGCGAGCGCGGAGACCAGGGCCGTCAGGCCCACGGTCCCTCCGGAGCGTCCGTCCGCCGCGGGGTTGGGCTGCGTGCCGAGCGTCATGGCGGGCAGGGAGAACGGCGCGCCGGCGTGGCGCCCGCCGTCCGGAACGGGCGGCCGGAGCCAGGCCTGCGCGCCGTCGTCGTAGGCGGCCTCCCGCCCGCACAGCGGTACGAGGTCGAGCGGGATGCCGCTCCACTCCAGCCAGTCCAGCAGGCCGGGCAGTTCCTCGGCGCTGCCCGGGGCGACGAAGAAGCGCATCCGGTACCCCGCCAGGGCGACCGGTCCCGTACGGGGCGCCGGGAAGCGGCCGAGCACCTCGTGCCCCGCCTCCGCGGGGACGTCGAGGGCGTCCGCGTGTTCCAGGGTCGCCGGGACCCGTGAGGCCTGCATGCCCTGCGCAACGCTCCCCGGGGGTCCCGGGTTACGAGGCGGGTCACCGGGAGTGCCCGGCCGGCCGGTTCCCGTCACCCTCCGTGAATCCCCAGGACGCAAGTCTGTTCGCCTATAGCAGACAGCGGGCGTGCTCCCGGCATGGACTGTCCGTGCGGGCGGGTAAGAAATACCTAGTGGGAACGGACGACGGCCATGTCGGACAGGCGGGGCGTTCGCCCTCGGCGTACTGGATAAAGGGCTATCCGCCTGGCCTGCGGGAACATCGTCTCGCACCATCGGGTTGAGGCTGTTGTCGACGGCGCGGGGGTTAACGACCTCGCAAGGTGTCGACGGTTGAAGTGAGCTGCCCCGCTGTGCGGGACTAGCATGCGGAAGGACAGGGAGGGGACACGCCCCTAACTGCCCGACCGCTCTGAGGAGCGATTAACGATGTTCGAGAGGTTCACCGACCGCGCGCGGCGGGTTGTCGTCCTGGCTCAGGAAGAAGCCCGGATGCTCAACCACAACTACATCGGCACCGAGCACATCCTCCTGGGCCTTATCCACGAGGGTGAGGGTGTCGCCGCTAAGGCCCTGGAGAGCCTCGGGATTTCGCTCGAGGCGGTCCGCCAGCAGGTTGAGGAGATCATCGGACAGGGGCAGCAGGCCCCGTCCGGCCACATCCCCTTCACCCCCCGGGCCAAGAAGGTCCTGGAGCTGTCGCTCCGCGAGGCCCTCCAGCTCGGCCACAACTACATCGGCACCGAGCACATCCTGCTCGGCCTGATCCGCGAGGGCGAGGGCGTCGCCGCCCAGGTCCTCGTGAAGCTGGGCGCCGATCTCAACCGGGTGCGGCAGCAGGTCATCCAGCTGCTCTCCGGCTACCAGGGCAAGGAGGCCGCCACCGCCGGCGGTCCGGCCGAGGGCACCCCCTCGACCTCGCTCGTCCTGGACCAGTTCGGCCGCAACCTCACGCAGGCCGCTCGTGAGACCAAGCTCGACCCCGTCATCGGGCGCGAGAAGGAGATCGAGCGCGTGATGCAGGTGCTGTCGCGCCGCACCAAGAACAACCCCGTCCTCATCGGCGAGCCCGGCGTCGGCAAGACCGCCGTCGTCGAGGGCCTGGCCCAGGCCATCGTCAAGGGCGAGGTCCCGGAGACGCTGAAGGACAAGCAGCTCTACACCCTGGACCTCGGCGCCCTGGTGGCCGGCTCCCGGTACCGCGGTGACTTCGAGGAGCGCCTGAAGAAGGTGCTCAAGGAGATCCGCACCCGCGGCGACATCATCCTGTTCATCGACGAGCTCCACACCCTGGTGGGTGCGGGCGCCGCCGAGGGCGCGATCGACGCCGCCTCGATCCTCAAGCCGATGCTCGCCCGCGGTGAGCTGCAGACCATCGGCGCCACCACGCTCGACGAGTACCGCAAGCACCTGGAGAAGGACGCGGCCCTGGAGCGCCGCTTCCAGCCCATCCAGGTCGCGGAGCCGTCGCTGCCGCACACCATCGAGATCCTCAAGGGCCTGCGGGACCGCTACGAGGCCCACCACCGCGTGTCCATCACGGACGCCGCCCTGGTGGCCGCGGCGACCCTCGCCGACCGCTACATCTCGGACCGCTTCCTGCCGGACAAGGCGATCGACCTGATCGACGAGGCCGGTTCCCGGATGCGCATCCGCCGGATGACCGCTCCGCCGGACCTGCGCGAGTTCGACGAGAAGATCGCCGACGTGCGCCGGGAGAAGGAGTCCGCGATCGACTCGCAGGACTTCGAGAAGGCCGCTTCCCTCCGCGACAAGGAGAAGCAGCTGCTCTCCGCGAAGACCAAGCGGGAGAAGGAGTGGAAGGCCGGCGACATGGACGTCGTCGCCGAGGTCGACGAGGAGCTGATCGCCGAGGTCCTGGCCACCGCCACGGGCATCCCGGTCTTCAAGCTCACCGAGGAGGAGTCCTCGCGTCTGCTGCGCATGGAGGACGAGCTGCACAAGCGCGTCATCGGCCAGAAGGACGCGATCAAGGCCCTCTCGCAGGCCATCCGCCGTACGCGGGCCGGTCTGAAGGACCCCAAGCGCCCCGGTGGCTCGTTCATCTTCGCCGGCCCGTCCGGTGTCGGTAAGACCGAGCTCTCCAAGACGCTCGCCGAGTTCCTCTTCGGCGACGAGGACGCGCTGATCCAGCTCGACATGTCCGAGTTCAGCGAGAAGCACACCGTCTCGCGGCTGTTTGGCTCCCCGCCCGGATACGTCGGCTACGAGGAGGGCGGCCAGCTCACCGAGAAGGTGCGCCGCAAGCCGTTCTCGGTCGTCCTCTTCGACGAGGTCGAGAAGGCCCACCCGGACATCTTCAACAGCCTGCTGCAGATCCTGGAGGACGGTCGCCTGACCGACTCCCAGGGCCGGGTCGTGGACTTCAAGAACACGGTCATCATCATGACCACCAACCTCGGCACCCGGGACATCTCCAAGGGCTTCAACCTCGGCTTCGCGGCCGCGGGTGACGTCAAGACCGGGTACGAGCGGATGAAGGCCAAGGTCGGCGAGGAGCTCAAGCAGCACTTCCGTCCCGAGTTCCTGAACCGTGTCGACGACATCGTGGTCTTCCACCAGCTCAGCGAGGAAGACATCATCCAGATCGTCGACCTCATGATCGCCCGGGTGGACGAGCGCCTCAGGGACAAGGACATGGGCATCGAGCTCAGCCCCGAGGCCAAGTCGCTGCTCGCCAAGCGCGGCTACGACCCCGTGCTGGGTGCCCGGCCGCTGCGCCGGACGATCCAGCGCGAGATCGAGGACGTGCTCTCCGAGAAGATCCTCTTCGGCGAGCTGCGCACCGGTCACATCGTGGTCGTGGGCACCGAGGGCGAGGGCGAGAACATCAAGTTCACCTTCCGGGGTGAGGAGAAGGTCGCCGTCGCCGACGCGCCTCCGGTCGAGGCGGCCGGCGGGCCGAACCTCAGCAAGGAAGCGTAACCGCAAGTAATCGCACAGCGATCCGACCCCGTCCGCACATTAGTGCGGGCGGGGTCGTCGTGTTTTGTGTTCCCCATGAACCCACCCTTGTTGCGCCGGTTGCATTTGTGGAAAGGTGAGCGATGTTCAGCACGGACCCCTCCTTCTCCGTGCTCCGGCCGGTGTCGTGCCGTCATTCCGGCAGGCATTCGAAAAGATCAGCCGAGAGTGAGGAGAGGCCACCTTGCCCCTTCACCGGCGCCCCGGCCTCACCTCCCCCCACGTAGCTGCGTCCCGCGCCGGCGCATTGGTTCGTACTTTTCCCGGCGGGGCGAACGCGGAAGGAAACTCTCGTTGAAGGAATCCCCGCATCCGAATTCCGCGCACCCCGGCCGACTGTTCGGCGTACCGGACGAGACGTTGTCCGGAGAGATCGGAAAGTCCCTGGGAAAGGAAGGCGCGCACCAGCCGTTCGAGGAGTTGCTGGCCCGCCATTGGCGGCCGGTCTCCGAGTACGCGGAGTTGTGCACGGTCTCCGGGCACGCCGCCGGTATCCTCGCGGCGGCCGCGTTCACCCGGGTCTTCGTCGACACCCTGAGGCTGACCGGGCCCTCGGCGGCCTGGCGCCCCGAACTCCTGATCACCGTCCACAAGATCGCCGAGGAGTGGGCCGTCGACCGCCGTCGCGCCTGGCTCCACCGGCGGCTGCGGCCCCGCCCCGACCAGACCGACACCCGCCTGGCGGTACCGGAGAACCGCCGGCTGGCGAACCGGGCCTTCATGCGGCTGCCCGAGCCCGCCCGCTGCCTGCTCTGGCACGCCGAGGTCGACGCCGAACCGCTCGACGTGCCGGCCGGGCTGCTGGGCATCGACCCGGAGCGGGCGGCGGCCCAGCTGGAGCTCGCCCGTACCCGCTTCCGCGAGGCCTGCGTCCAGGCGCACCGGGACCTCGCGCCGTACGAGGCCTGCCTGCAGTTCAGCCGTCTGCTGGACATCTCCATCCACCGCGGGGGCGCCGGTCTCGTCCCCGACCTGCAGCGGCACATCGCCCGGTGCGACCACTGCCGGTACGCGGCCGATCAGCTCGACCACTCCGGGGACCGGCTGGGCGTGCTGATCGCCGAGGCGGTGCTGGTCTGGGAGGCGCGGGGGTACTTCGACTCCCGCCCCACCCGTCGGGCGGCCCGTGACAACGATGCCGGGAAGGGCTCCGGCGGTTCTCCCGGGCGGCGCCACGGCGGCCGCAGGCGCCGTGCGGCGAGCGGCGGCCGCCGGGGGCTCGCCGCGACCCTGCTGGGCATCGGCGGCTGCGCCCTGGTGACCGCCCTGGTGGTCGGCCTCACCACCGGCGACGGCGGCAGCGACGACCGTGCCTCCGGTACGGCGCCCACCGCGGCCACGGCGTCCCCCACCGCCTCGGCATCGGTCACCACCTCGGACACCGCGCCGGGCACGGTCACCGCCGACCCCGCCCCCACCGACGGGCTCCGCGGCCGGCTCCGGAACAACGGCGACGACCTGTGCATCGACCTGTCCGGCCGCCGCACCGTGATCGGCACCGGGGCGGCCACCGCGCGCTGCGACTCCGGTGCCACGCAGTTCTGGTCGTACGAGCCGGACGGGCTCATGCGGAGCGTCGCCCAGCCCGCGTACTGCCTCAACTCCCACCGCGGCCCCGCGCTGGAACTGGGTCTGTGCACGGCGTCCTTCGTCACCGGCGCCGAGGACGTGCGCTACGACCTCACCCTGACCGGGGACCTCATCCCCCGCTGGAACCAGCAGCTCGCGGTCGCCCCCGAGGGCCGCGAGCCGGGTGCGCGGGTCGTCCTGCGGCCCCGCGACGGCCGGCCCGTCCAGCGCTGGACCTTCGACACCTCCGTCGCCCCGCCCCGCTTCCAGTCGGTGGCCTACACCACCGGCTCGCAGTTGCTCGCCGGCTCCACCCGGGTGGCCGCGCTGCCCTCGGCGCCGCCGAGCCAGACGCCCACGGCCGCCGCTTCCCCGCCCCCCGGCGGGGAGCCCTGCGAGGGGGACTGCGACGGGGACGGCGACGGCTGGGGCCACGGCGGCTGGGACGGCTGGGGGGACCGGGACGGCGGCTACCGTCCCTGACCCGGTCCTGCGACGACGGTCACGTGCGCGGGCAGCCGGTCGGCCCCGGCGAGACGGTCGGCCGGCAGCGGGATGCGCACGGTCAGCGGCCCGGGGTGGGCCGCGAGCGGTGACAGGTCGAACCGGCCGTCGGCCGGGGCGGCCAACTCCAGCTCCCGCAGTGCGGGCAGCCCGCCGATCGACCCCCAGTCGGCGGGCGTGCCCGGACCGAGCAGCGCGAGCCTGCGCAGGCCCCGCTGGCCCGCCAGGAAGCGCAGGTCGGGCAGCGCGCAGTCCTTCAGCCTGACCTCGGTGAGGGCGAGCCCGGCCACGTACCCGGTCAGCTCGTCCACGGGCAGGTCGCCCCGCAGGTCGAGGCGGGTGGGCCGCAGAGCGAGCGCGCGCAGTTCGCGCAGCTGGTCGGCGGAGCGGACGGTGAAGTCCAGGCCGTCCGGGTCGAGCCGGGCGACGACCTCCTGCGCGTACACGGCGCAGTCGAAGCGGTGCCAGGACCACATCAGCTGGGCGCGGACGCGCACGGACGGGTGCGCGGCGAAGCGGCCCAGATAGCCGGCGGCCCGGTCCGAGGGCAGGTGGCAGGCCGTGACCACGACGTGGAGGGCGTCCTCGTCGCAGAGCCCGTCGGGGCCGGGGAGCAGGTCCAGGACGAGCGGTCCGGCCTCCGCCAGGGCGCGGGCCTCGGCCGCGTCGGCGGGCGGGACGAGCGCGGCGGCGCGCCGTTCCACGGCCGCGCGCACGGCCGGGTCGAGGGCGGTGGCGTGCTCCAGGCAGGCGGCGGCGAGCAGATGGAGCCGTGCCCGGGTGCGCCGGTCCGCGGCGAGGTCACCGCGGTCGAGGAGGTCCTGGAGGATCGCGACCCTCTCGCCCGGGCGGGCGAGCGCGACGGCCATGCGCAGGACGTCCTCCCACCGGTCGTCGGCGGCGTGGGCGGCGAGCAGGCCGAAGTCGCCCTCCTCGACGGCGGCGCGGGCGCCCAGGTAGTCCTGGAAGGTGCGGTGCACGAAGTCGACCGTGCCGGGTGCGGGCCGGCGCAGCACGCCGCCCCGGTCGAGGAGGTGGGTGAGGACGGCGGCGGCGTCGCCGAGCGCGGCGGCCTCGGGTACGGCGGGCAGCGCCCGCGCGACGACGGCTTCGGCCCGGTCGAGGTCCATCTCGGTGCGGCCGTTGCGGACCAGCCAGTGCGCCAGCCGCTGCAGCAGCTCGATCTGCGCCTCCTCGCGCAGCGGCACGACCGCCGCCTCCCGTTCGCGGTCCCGGCGGACCAGCAGCATCGACAGGGCGGCGGCGTACAGGTCCTTCCTCGCCCGCGGGAGGTAGCCGCGGCGGTCGTGGTGCAGGGCGCAGATCAGGCCGCACATCAGGGGGTTGGTGGCGAGCCGGCCGAGGTCCGGCTCTGCCCGCACGGCGCTCAGCAGGCCGTCGGCGTACCCGGCCGCCTCCGGCCCGGCGGCGGCGTGCCAGCGGCGGACGAAGGCGGTGACGTCGGCGGGGCCCATGGGGGTCAGGGCCAGCTCGGTGAAGCCCTCCCCGGCCAGCCAGTCCTCCCGAACGGCGGAGGGGCGGGAGGTGACCAGCCAGCGGTTGCCGGGATGGGCGTCGAGCAGGTCGCGGAGCCAGGCCCGGGCGCGGCGGCGTTCGGCGTCCGGGATCTCGTCGATGCCGTCGACCAGCAGCAGCCCGCGGCCCTCGGTCAGGACCCGGGTTTCCCAGCCCGCGGGCTGCGTCCCGGCGAGAGGGCAGCCGGCGGCGGCGAGGAAGCCGGGGGGCGCGGGCAGGCGTTCGCCGTGGCGGGTGAGGGTGCGCAGCGGGAGGACGAACGGGATCCGGTCCTCCAGGTACGCCATGCCCTCGTCCGGGTCCTGGCGCGCGCAGGCGATCGCCAGCCACTGCACGAGCGTGGTCTTCCCCGACCCGGCCTCGCCGCGCAGCAGGACCCGCTCGTGCGCGGCGAGCGCGCGGTCGGCGGCGCGGGGTCCCCCGGGCCCCTCCGTCGCACCCTGCGGAGGCCCCCCGTGCGGAGGCCCGCCGGCCGGGGGCCCGGCGGACGGTGCCGCCTCCAGGCTGAGGTAGGCGGTGTCCAGCGGCCAGCGGTCCGGGGTGTCCGCCAGGTCGAGGCCGTGGATCGTGAGCCGCCCGTGCTTCTTCGCGACGTACGCCAGGTAGCGCCGCTCGAAGGCCGCGTCCTCGCCGCCCGGCAGCGGGGTGCGGGCGATGAGCTCGTCGACGCGGGCGGTCAGGTCGCCCAGCGTCCGGCTCTGCTCGACCAGGGTGGCGGCGACGAAGGTCGAGCGCTGGGTGAAGAAGTGCAGGATGTGCAGGCAGGCCGTGTCGAGCAGCCGTTCGTGGAAGTGCGCCCCGTCGGCGCTGAGCTCCCGCTCCGGGGACCCGGCCGCGCGGCGCAGGGCGCGGGCGAACGCGGTGTGCCCGAGGCCCACGGCCTGCAGGTCGGTGAGGTCGAGGTCACCCAGGGCCCGCAGGGAGGCCGCGAGGGCGTCCGCGACGGCGGTCTCCTCGTCGGCGCCGACGGGGCGTTCCCCGGTGCGCAGGGCCTGGCGCACCAGCTTGGCGGCCAGGGCGCGCAGGTCCGCGTCGGTGAGGGTGCGCTTCTCGCCCCTGAAGGAGACGCGGGAGGAGATGCGCACCGGCCGGTCCACGAGCCCCGCGCCGGGGCCCTCGGCCACGAAGAGCCTCTTGACCAGTGGCCCCGCGACGGCCGACGCCAGCCGTACGCCCACGGCAGAAGGATCCACGTTCCCGCCCCCCGTCGCGCGGTTCGCGCGGTTTTCCCTTTCCGCGCTCCGCGTGCTCCCGGATTTCCCATTCCGTGTGACCCGGGCCACGGGACCTAGGTCCCGAAGGGCAATTCCCTTTGGTCCCGGGGCCGGTGACGTGACCCACGTGACCTGGGCCACGTACGAAACACCATAGGGGACAGCACCCGTGCGGCAGGCGGGGAAGCGGGGCGCGGGCGGTGAAACCTACGAAAGACGGTAGTAATCGGGGGGGTTTGTGTGGGGCCGGAATGTCGGGTTACCAAGGGATCGCGGCGAACACGTCGCAATGTACTTGTCCGGCTATTTCCGCGAGGTAATTCCGAATGCGTATGCCCAAGATCTCGAACTCCGTCTTCCGCGGCCGTCGCACCGTCGTCACCGCCGGCGTCTGCGCCTCGCTGGCACTCGGTGCGGCAGGGACGGCCGTGGCGGAGACGCAGGACGGGAGCCTGCTGGGCCTCGGCGCGGCCGGGAAGCTGGCGGACGTCACCCGGGCGCAGGCCGACGTGCAGCAGCGTGCCGCCCAGGCCGTGAAGGCCGACCGCCACGCGCACGCCAAGCTGCACTGGAAGCACCAGAACCACGTGGCGCAGTCCGCCAAGAGCGCCCCGCAGCAGCAGAGCCGCAGCAACAGCGGCTGGTCGGTCCCGGTCAAGAAGTACGCGCTGTCCGCCGGTTACATGCAGAACGGCGCCCGCTGGGCGCACAAGCACTCCGGCCAGGACTTCGCCGTGCCGATCGGCACCAACGTCCACGCCGTGAGCGCCGGCACCGTGGTCGAGGCGGGCTGGGGCGGCGCCTACGGCAACAACATCGTGATCCGCCACGCCAACGGCATGTACTCGCAGTACGGCCACCTGTCGAAGATGCAGGTGCGCATCGGCCAGCACGTCGGCCAGGGCCAGCAGATCGCGCTGTCCGGCAACACCGGCAACAGCACCGGCCCCCACCTGCACTTCGAGATCCGCAAGACCCCGTACTACGGCTCGTCGGTGAACCCGCTGCCCTACCTGCGGGCTCACGGCGTGTCGGTCTGACCCCGGTAGGTCTGGGCGATCAGCTCCTGGGCGACCTCGAGGACGGCGGCACGCTTCTCCTCGGGGTCGCCCTCGAGGTTCTGCATGGCGAACATCCCCGCGTGCATCGCGAAGACCGCGGTGATCGAGCGCACCTGGTCGGTCAGCGGCGCGTCCGGGTCCTTGAGCAGGGAGTGGACGGCGAGCAGCTTGGTCTTGAAGGTCTCGCCGATGCTCAGGTCGCGGACGGTGGCCTGGTTCTCCTGGATGAAGCGGAACAGCGGTCCGGCGCTCCACAGCGCGTCCGCGTAGCGGCGCAGCACCTCGCACTTGGTCTCCAGGGTGCGCGGCTGCTCCGTGGCCCAGGCGATCAGCTCGTCGACCGGTGAGGCGAGGTCCTCGACGATGCTGTTGAGGATGTCCTCCTTGGTCCTGAAGTGGTAGTACAACGCCGCTTTGGTCACGTCCAGGTGCTCGGCGATCTCGCGCAGGGACGTCTTCTCGTATCCCTGCTCGGCGAAGAGTTCCAGCGCGACGTCCTGGATGCGGCGTCGCGTATCGCCTCTGCGTGCGTGGGGCGTTGCCATGGGGCGAACTTTAACTTACTTGACGCCCGGCTAGTAAGCCGCATACTGTCAGGGTGCCCCAGGCAACTAGCCGGGCGGCAGGTAAGCAACCGAAGACAAGCAAGAAACAAGTAGGGGAGCTTGTGATGGCGGACACCGCCGACACCCCGCAGCGCAGCGTGCGCGTGGTGTTGTTCGGGCTCATGATCGCGATGTTGCTCGCGATGCTGGACAACATGATCATCGGCACCGCGATGCCCACCATCGTGGGCGAGCTGGGCGGCCTGGAGCACCTGTCCTGGGTGGTCACCGCGTACACGCTGGCCACCGCCGCATCGACGCCCGTCTGGGGCAAGCTCGGCGACCTGTACGGCCGCAAGGGCATCTTCATGTCGTCGATCGTGATCTTCCTGATCGGATCGGCGCTGTCCGGCATGGCGCAGGACATGGGCCAGCTGATCGCCTTCCGCGCCGTGCAGGGCCTGGGCGCCGGCGGCCTGATCGTCGGTGTGATGGCGATCATCGGTGACCTGATCCCGCCGCGCGAGCGCGGCAAGTACCAGGGCATGATGGCCGGCGTCATGGCGGTCGCCATGATCGGCGGACCGCTCGTCGGTGGCAGCATCACCGACAACTGGGGCTGGCGTTGGAGCTTCTACATCAACCTCCCCCTCGGCGTGGTCGCCCTGTTCATGATCTCGGCGGTGCTGCACCTGCCGAAGAAGCAGATCAAGACCAGCATCGACTACCTCGGCACGGTGCTGCTCACCGTCAGCATCACCTCGCTGGTCCTGCTCACCACCTGGGGCGGCAACCAGTACGCGTGGGGCTCGCCGCAGATCCTGGGCCTGCTGGTGCTCGGCCTGGCCGCGCTGGCCGCCTTCCTCTTCGTGGAGAACCGCGTCGCGGAGCCGGTCATCCCGCTGCACATCTTCCACAGCCGCAACTTCTCGCTGATCTCGGTGATCGGCTTCCTGGTCGGCTTCGTGATGTTCGGCGCGATGACCTTCCTGCCGCTGTACCAGCAGACCGTGCAGGGCGCCTCCGCGACCAACTCCGGCCTCCTGCTGCTGCCGCTGCTGCTGGCGATGATGGTCGTCTCGCTGATCGCCGGCCGGATCACCACCCAGACCGGCAAGTACAAGATCTTCCCGATCGTCGGCGGCGGCCTGATGACCGTCGGCCTCTACCTGCTGTCCACGATGGACACCGGCACCACCCGCTTCGTCTCCGGCGTGTGGATGGCCGTGCTCGGCGCGGGCATGGGCTTCCTGATGCAGATCACGATGCTGATAGCGCAGAACAGCGTCGAGATGAAGGACATGGGCGTCGGCTCCTCGTCCTCCACGCTCTTCCGGACGATCGGTGGCTCCTTCGGCGTCGCCCTCTTCGGCGCGATCTTCACCCACCAGGTGCAGAACACCATGACGGACCGCCTCGGCGGCGCCGCCGAGGGCGCCGCGTCCGGCTCCGCCCAGCTGGACCCGGCGGGCCTGGCCAAGCTGCCCCCGGCCGTCAAGGACGCCTACCTGCACGCCGTCGCCGGCGGCACGCACCACGTCTTCCTGTGGGGCGCGGCGGTCAGCGTCATCGGCTTCCTGCTGGCCTTCTTCGTCAAGGAGATCCCGCTGCGCTCGGCGCCGACCGCGCCCAGCACCGAGGAAGCGGTCGCCGCGGTCGAGGTCGTCTGAGCCTGCGGCCCACCCCGCCCCACCCGCTGCCGATGCTCGCACGGGGGTCGTCGTCCGACCCACGTGCGAGCATCGTCCGTTCGGCGGGGAACCTGCGGCCTGCGGCGTGGGACCGCTGCGTCGGATCCGCCGTCACTCGCGGGGCAGCAGCAAGCGGGCGACCGCGCCGCCGCCCTCCTCCTCGGGCACGTTGCGGAAGGTGAGACGGGCGCCGAGGACGCGGGTCTGACCGGTGGCGATGGTGAGCCCCAGACCGTGGCCGCTGCCGGCCCGGTCGCTGCTGCCCGTGCGGAAGCGGCTCGGGCCGTCGCGGAGCAGGTCGCGGGGGAAGCCCGGGCCGTGGTCGCGGACCTCCACGTACGGGCCGTCGACGGTGACCTCGACGGGCGGCCGGCCGTGCCGCCCGGCGTTCGCCAGCAGGTTGCCCAGGACGCGCTCCAGCCGGCGCGGGTCGGTGCGGACCACTGCGTCGTCGCGGACGGTCACGGTCGCCTCGGGAGCCGCGGCCGCGACCCTGCGCCGTACGAAGTCGCCGAGCGCCACGTCCTGGAGGTCGGCCTGCTCGGCGGCGCCGTCCAGCCGGGCGACCTCCAGGACGTCCTCGACGAGCGTGCGCAGCGCCTGCGAGCGGTCCCTGACCAGCTCGGAGGGGCGGCCCGGCGGCAGCAGCTCGGCCGCGGTGACCAGCCCCGTCACCGGGGTGCGCAGCTCGTGGGCGATGTCCGCGGTGACCCGGCGCTCCGCCTCCAGCCGGCCGGCCAGGACGTCCGCCATGGCGTCCACCGCGCGCGCCAGCTCGTCCGTCTCGTCCCGGACCCGGCCGCCGATCGCGTCGCGCACCCGTACGTTCGTCTCCCCGTCGGCCACCCGGCCGGCCGCCTCGGCCGCCTTGCGCAGCCGCCGGGACAGCTGCCCGCCGATGAGCACGCCCAGCGCCGTGCCGCCCACGACGACCGCCGACGAGCCGATGACCAGCGCCTGGTCCAGGTCCTCCAGGACCGAGAAGCGGTCGGTGAACGCCGAATTGAGGGACAGGACCTTGCCGTCCGCCAGCGGGGTCTCCGCCCACACCACGGGCGCGCCGCCGGTGTCGGAGACGTAGGTGGCCCGTTTGCCCTCCCGGGCCAGCCGCTTCAGCGGCGCGGGCAGGTCCGGGTCGTCCAGCCGGGCGTCGAAGGTGAGCCGGCCGGTGGACTCGTAGATCCGCTGGGCGAACTGCACCCGCTCGTTCTGCACGTCACGGGAGTTGTCGATCATGCTGGCCCGGGCCGCGTTGTGCACCACCAGGCTCAGCACCAGCGCGACCAGCGCCGACACCACGGCGATCGCCACGCAGACCTTCCAGCGCAGCCCGATCTTCGGCAGCGGACGGGCCCTCCTCGCCACGGGGCCCCCGGGACGCGCGGTCACCGCGTCAACCCCTGAGCTTGTAGCCGAAGCCGCGCACCGTCTCGATGCGCTCCTGCCCGATCTTCGCCCGCAGTCGCTGCACATGGACGTCCACCACCCGGGTGTCGCCGCCCCACTCGTAGTCCCAGACCCGCTCCAGCAGCCGGTCCCGGGACAGCACCGTCCCCGGCGCCGCCGAGAACTCCAGCAGCAGCCGCATCTCCGTGGGCGTCAGCGCCAGGCGGTCGCCGGCGCGCCGCACCTCCATCCCCTCCGGGTCCACCTCCAGGTCCCCGAAGGTCAGCGCCCCGGTCCCGGCCGGGGGCTCGTCCGCCGCGGCCACCCGGAAGCGCCGCAGCACCGCCCGCATGCGGGCGGTCAGCACGGCCCCGTCGAAGGGCTTGGTGACGTAGTCGTCGGCACCCGCCTCCAGGCCCAGGACGACGTCGATCGCGTCGGCCCGCGCCGAGAGCATGATCACCGGCACCGTCGACTCGTCCCGGATGCGCCGGCACAGGCTCACCCCGTCCAGGCCCGGCACCATCACGTCCAGCAGCGCCAGGTCGGGCTGCCGGGCCCGGAACGCCTCCAGCCCGGCCAGGCCGTCCGGTACGGCGGTCACGTCGAAGCCGTCGCGCTCCAGCGCCAGGGTCGTCGCCTCGCGGATGACGTCGTCGTCCTCGACGAACAGGACGTGGGTGTCAGCCATGCGGACCGCTCCCGGTGCCGTCGTCCGTCTCGTAGTCGCGGTGGGAGAACGAGACCTCCTCGAAGCGGGAGCCGTTCCACCGGTACGTGGTCACGTCCTCGCCCGAGGGGTTGGAGACCGCGTCCTGCGGCTCGTACACCTGGTGGGTCACCTTCAAGGTGCCGTCGCCGATCTCGGCGAAGACGGGGGGCTGCTCGTCGGCGAAGACGTTGACGTACGCGCCGTCCACCCGGCGGTAGACGTAGCTCCCGATGCCCACGCTGTCCGCGCAGGTCGAGACGTTGACCACCAGGTCCGTGCCGTCCCCGCCGGTCAGCCGGCCCGAGCGGCGGTCCACCGGGTACGGCTGCTCCGCGGCCTTCGGGCGGGTCCCCACACCCGTGGACGGCGCGGCGCAGGCCACCAGGCTGTCCCGGATGTCCCGGGCCACCTTCGGGTCGTGCTTCACCAGGCGCACCACGTCCGCGGCGGCCTTGGCGTCCACCGCCCGCGGGTCCGCCGACCGCCCGCCGTCCAGCGTGCGGGCGTCCGGGACCGGCGCCGACACCGAGGGGGACGGCAGGGCCGGGGAGGCGACCGCGGCGGTGCCCTCCTCGCGCACCCCGCCGGCGTCGCGGCAGCTGGTCACGGCGACGAGTGCCCCGCACACCGCGACGGCGGCGGCAGCGGTACCCACCGGGACTACGCTGCGGCGCACACGCCCTCCGTCCTGCCCGTGGCGGGCTCCACGGGCCTTCCGTATCCGTTGCTCTGCCGTTCGAGCTCGGCGCGCAGCCGCGCCAGCGCCCGGTGCAGCGTGCTCTTCACGGTACCCACCGACATGCCCAGCGCGTGCGCCGTCTCCTCCGTGCTGAGCTGCCGGTAGTGGCGCAGCAGCACCACCTGGCGCTGCTTGGGGGCCAGCATGCCGAGCGCGTCCAGCAGCATCGCCCGGTCGGCCCGCTGGTCGGCGCCGTCGTCCACGGAACCCTCCGGCAGCTCGGGGGTCGGCACCTCCTCCAGCCGGCGGGCGCGCCACCACTCGGTACGGGTGTTGATCATCACCCGGCGCATGTACGCGTCGGCCAGGTTCTTGTCGGCGATGTCGCCCCAGCGCGGGTAGGTGCGGGCCAGCGCCGTCTGCACCAGGTCCTGGGCGTCGATCGGGTCGGGGACGAGCCGGCGCGCGCTGCGCAGCAGGGCCTCCTGCCGGTTCCGCACGTACTCCTCGAAGTCCATGACCTGGGCTGTCCCCTGGGCGTTCGCCGCCATGGCGTCCCTCCGTCCGGCGCGCTTGATTACGACCAGGTCGACGCTACGGAGCGGATGTACGGCTTTCGCGACCACCGCCGCACAGCGGACCCACAGCCACCCATCGGTTGTGTAACGACAGGGCCGTCCGGGGTGTGCGGAGCTCAGCCGGGCAGCCGGTACAGACCGTCCGCGAGGGGTTCCACCAGGCCGTCGGCGACCAGGCCGTCCAGGGCCCGGGCGCGCTGGACGGGCTCGTGCCACACGGCGTCCAGCTCGGCCTGCGCCACCGGCTCCGTGGCCTCGCGCAGCACGGCCAGCAGCCTGCCCCGGACCTGGCGGTCGGTACCGGCGTACGTCTGGCCGCGGCGGGGCGGTCCCTCGTGCGCGGGGGAGCCGGCCAGCCGCCAGGCGCACTGCCCGGCGATCGGGCAGCGCACGCACTCGGGGCCGCGGGCGGTGCAGATCAGGGCGCCCAGTTCCATCGTGGCCGCGGCCCAGCGGGCGGCGGTGGCCTCGTCGGCGGGGAGCATCCGGTGGGCGATCCGGCGCTCGGCGGCGGTCGTCGCGTTCGGCGGGTACTCCACACCGGTCACGGCGCGCGCGAAGACCCGGCGCACATTGGTGTCCAGCACCGCGTGCCGCTGCCCGTACGCGAAGGAGGCCACCGCGGCGGCCGTGTACTCGCCGACCCCCGGGAGGGCCAGCAACTCGGCGTGCTCCGTGGGCACTTCGCCGGCGTGCAGCTGGGCGATCGCGGTCGCCGCGGCGTGCAGTCGCAGTGCCCGGCGCGGATAGCCGAGCCGGCCCCAGGCGCGGACCGCCTCGCCGGCGGGCTCCGCCGCGAGGGCGCCCGGCGTGGGCCAGCGCTCCAGCCACGTCCCGTACACCGGCAGGACCCGGCTGACCGGGGTCTGCTGCAGCATGAACTCGCTGACCATGACGCCCCAGGCGCCCGCTTCGGGACGGCGCCACGGCAGGTCCCGGGCGTTGTCGTCGAACCAGTCGATCACGGGGGAGTGCAGCTGCTGGTGGTCGCGGTCGTCGTTCATAGCGCCTCCGATCCTACGTCCCCGGGGCCGCCGTGGCGGGCAGCGCGAACGGCTGGGGGAGCTCCCCGGAACGGAAGGGAGATCTGCTGATCAATCACACAAGTTGCCAGCGTGCCGCGCGTGCCTTGGTCCGATTCAAGGGAAACCGCATAAGGTTTGCGCGTGGGCTCAATGCGCAATCCCGTGGGACCTCTCCCGTCCTCCATCTACTGGCGGCGACGGGCGGTTGTGCTGCTCCTGGTCGGGCTGCTCACCGTCCTGGTCGTATGGGCCGTCAACTCCCGTGACGGCGGGGGGAACAGCGCCAACGGGCCGGACGGCCGTTCACCCGCGCCGTCCATCACTCCCGGCCCGTCCGCGAGCGGTCCGCTCAACAGCTCCCGCCCGGGCGGCTCGGTCGGCGGTGGTTCCGGCGGCGACGACGGCGGTGACGCCACGGACGGCGGCACCGGCGACTCCGGTGCCACGGACGGCAGTTCGCAGGGCGCCGACTCCGGTGGCGGCGACGGAGGCACGGACGCCGGTGCCTCGGGCGCCGCGGACGCGGGTGGTTCCGGCGGCAGTGGCGGTGGGAGCGGCAGCGGCGGTGCGCAGTTGCCCGCGGGCTCCTCGCTGCCGGACTGCGGGCCGGGCGTCTCGCTGAGCGTGCGCAGCACCGACAACGCCTACGAGCCCGGCGAGCGGCCCCGGTTCACGCTGACCGCGACCAACCCCTCTGCCACCGCTTGCAAGCTGGACTTCGGCCCGGACTCGGCGGTCTTCTCCATCAGCGACGTCAACGACCACCACGTGTGGGCCAGCGACGACTGCCCCAAGAGCCGTGCCCCGTACCTGCTGCAGGTCCCGGCGGGCGGCTCGACCTCGTACGACGTCGAGTGGGACCGCCGGACGAGCTCCCCGCGGTGCGCCACGCCCAAGGGCGGGGCGGCCCCGTACGGCACCTACCTGCTCGAGGTGAAGCTCCCGGGCCGTTCCGCGAAGCAGACGTCCTTCGTCCTGAAGAACGTCTAGGACGTCCGGGGCGGCCAGGACGCCCGGACGTCCGGCGCGGGGCGGGACCCCCGGGACCCCCGGCCCTCAGACGTAGCGTTCCAGGATGGAGGACTCCGCGAGGCGCGACAGCCCCTCGCGGACGGAGCGGGCCCGGGCCTCACCGACGCCGTCGACTGTCTGCAGGTCGTCCACGCTCGCGGCGAGCAGCTTCTGCAGCCCGCCGAAGTGCTCGACCAGCCGCTCCACGATCGTGTTCGGCAGCCGGGGCACCTTCGCCAGCAGCCGGTAACCGCGCGGCGAGACCGCGGAGTCCAGCGCCTCGGGGGAGCCGGCATAGCCCAGCGCCCTCGCCACGGTGGGGAGTTCGAGCAGCTCGCCCTGGGGCAGCGAGTCCAGTTCGGTGAGCGCCTCGGCGACCGTGCGGCTGCGCTTGGCGGTCGGCTCCGGCACGTAGTCGCGGACGACCAGCTCGCGCTCGGGCTCGACGCCCGCGATCAGCTCGTCCAGCTGCAGGGAGAGCAGCCGGCCGTCGGTGCCCAGCTCGACCACGTACTCCGCGATCTCCGTGGCGATCCTGCGCACCATCTCCAGGCGCTGCGCGACCGCCGTGACGTCCCGGACGGTGACCAGGTCCTCGATCTCCAGGGCGGAGAGGGTGCCCGCGACCTCGTCCAGGCGCAGCTTGTAGCGCTCCAGGGTGGCCAGCGCCTGGTTGGCGCGGGAGAGGATGGCCGCCGAGTCCTCCAGGACGCGGCGCTGACCGGCCACGTACAGGGCGATCAGCCGCATCGACTGGCTGACGGAGACGACCGGGAAGCCGGTCTGGATGGAGACCCGCTGGGCGGTGCGGTGCCGGGTGCCGGTCTCCTCGGTGGGGATCGACGCGTCCGGCACCAGCTGGACCCCGGCCCGCACGATCTTGGTGATGTCCCGGTCGAGGATGAGGGCGCCGTCGAGCTTGCACAGCTCGCGCAGCCTGGTGGCGCTGAACTCGACGTCCAGCACGAAACCGCCGGTGCACAGTGATTCGACGGTCTTGTCCATGCCCAGCACGATGAGGCCGCCGGTGTTGCCGCGCAGGACCCGCTCGAGGCCGTCCCGAAGGCCCGTGCCGGGGGCCACGGCGCTCAGGGAGGCGCGCATCAGACCCTCACCGCCCGAGCCCTCGCGACTCCAGGCCTTGCCGGGAGCTGACGCCCGGTCGTTGGCTGCCACTGCTCTCCTCCGGTCGTACGGATGCCCGGATGGGCGAGACCAGGGCAAAGTTTACCGTCGGAAGGGTCAGGGGCGTGGGGCCCTCTTGGGCAGGACGCGCAAGGCGTCCCCTATGTCCGCCACCTCCGTCACCTTCATCCCCGACGGGATCTTCCCCGGGTCCGGCGGCACAAGGGCGTGGGTGAAGCCCAGCCGGGCCGCCTCGGCGAGCCTGCGCTGCACCCCGGTGACCCTCCTGACCTCGCCCGCCAGGCCCACCTCACCCACCGCGACCAGGTTCTTCGGCAGCGGCGTGTCGATCGCGGCGCTGGCCAGGGCGAGCGCCACCGCCAGGTCGGCGGCAGGCTCCCCGAGCTTCACGCCGCCGACGGTCGCCGTGTAGATGTCCTGCTTGCCGATCGACTTGATCCGGCCGCGCTGCTCCAGCACCGCCAGCATCATCGACACCCGGGAGTTCTCCAGGCCGGAGGTCGTACGGCGCGGGGAGGGGATCTGGGTGTCGACGGTCAGCGCCTGCACCTCGGCGACCAGCGGGCGCTTGCCCTCCAGGGTGACGGTCAGGCACGTGCCGGGGACCGGTTCGTCGCGCCGGGTCAGGAAGAGGCCGGACGGGTCGGCCAGGCCCGTGATGCCCTCGTCGTGCAGCTCGAAGCAGCCGACCTCGTCGGTGGCGCCGTAGCGGTTCTTGATGCCCCGGATCAGCCGCAGGCGGGCGTGGCGGTCGCCCTCGAAGGACAGCACCACGTCCACCAGGTGCTCCAGCAGCCGGGGGCCCGCGATCGCGCCGTCCTTGGTGACGTGGCCGACGAGCAGCGTCGACATGCCGCGCTCCTTCGAGGCGCGGATGAGCGCGCCCGCCACCTCACGGACCTGGGCCATGCCGCCGGGGGCTCCGTCGATCTCTGGGGAGGCGACCGTCTGCACCGAGTCCAGGATCAGCAGCGAGGGCTTGACGTCGTCCAGATGCCCCAGCACCGCCGACAGGTCGGTCTCGGCGGCGAGGTAGAGGTGGTCGGACAGGGCGCCGATGCGGTCGGCCCGCAGCCGTACCTGCGACGCGGACTCCTCACCGGTCACGTAGAGCGTGCGCGCCTGGGGCCCGGCCGCCTTCGCGGCGACGTCCAGCAGCAGCGTCGACTTGCCGACGCCCGGCTCCCCCGCGAGCAGCACCACGGCCCCGGGCACCAGCCCGCCGCCCAGGACCCGGTCCAGCTCCGGCACGCCCGTGCCGCGCGCGGTGGCCTGGCGGCCGTCCACCTGCCCGATCGGCTTGGCCGGCGTCGTCACCCGGCCGGCCGCGGTCGTGCGCACCGGCGACGCGCCGCCGTACTCCTCGACCGTGCCCCACGCCTGGCACTCGCCGCAACGGCCGAGCCACTTCACGGTCGTCCAGCCGCACTCCGTGCAGCGGTACGACGGACGGTCCTTGGAAGCGGGGCGGGTGCGGGCAGCCATGTGCCGCACGCTATCGGGTGCCACCGACAACGCCGCACCGCCCGCGGCGCGGGTCCCTGCCGTCCCGCTCCGGAAAAGGCTCGCGCACGTGGCCGGAGGGTCACCCGACGGGGTGAGCGGCGTGTGCTCTTTCGGGCGGGATCACCACCCATTTGGATTAAAGCCCGCCGTGATGCCTGAGGGTGTACGGGTCGTGGTCCTACCGTCACGGAGTGATGAGCAGCAGGTCTGACACACCCTCCCAGACAACCGGCGCGCACCGCCGACACCGCGCGCCGGTCCAGCGTGGCCGCACCGCGCCGGGGACCACGGGGTCCCCGGCGCGGCGGCGGCCACGCCCGCAGGGGACCCTGCCCGCACAGCCCCCGGCGCACTACGAGCCGTACCTGGACGGGCTGTTCACCTACTGCCTCTCCGTGCTGTGCGAGCACGACTCCGCCGCCGCCGCCCTCGGCGACGTGCTGGCCGTGGCCGAGCGCCAGCGCGCCCGGCTGCGCGACCCCGAGCTGCGCAGGCCCTGGCTGTACGCGCTGGCCCGCTGGGCCTGCCTGCGCACCCTGGCCGAGGGGCGGCCGGTATCGGTGCAGGCCTCGGCGGACGTGGCCGCCCGCAGACGCGGCGAACTGGCGGCGCTGGCCTGGCCCGAGGCGGCCGGCACCACCCCCGAGCAGCGCGAGGCGCTGGAGCTCGCCGTCCGCCACCAGCTGGCGCCGCACGAGGTGGCCCTGGTCGTCGGGCGGGAGCCGGACGCGACGCGCGCGCTGCTCGCCCAGGCGGCCTGCGAGGTGGAGCGCACCCGGGCGGCGCTCGCCGTGGTCGAGCTCGGCAACTGCGCGGCGGTCGCCCGCCTCGCCGGTGACGCCCGGGTGCTGCTGGGCTCGGCGCTCCGCCGCGAGCTGGTGACCCACGTCGACGTGTGCGCGCACTGCCGGGTCACGGCCGAGCGCGCCGTGGCGACGGGACCCTGGCCGGGCCTGGCCACCACCGCCGCGACGGCCGTGCTGTCGACGGTCGAGGCGCCCCGCTCCGCCGCGTACGCCGCCTTGCTGCACGCCATGCGGGGCGGCGTCGGGCGCGCCCGCCAGGGCACCCCGCGCTTCGACCGGCACGGCTTCCCGATGGACCTGAAGGAGCGGATGGCGCGGCGGGCCCGGATGCGGCACCGCGCGGTGACCTCCACGGTGGTCGCGGCCGTCGTCGCGGCACCGGTGCTGGCGCTGTGGGCGGCGTACCACGGGGCGCCGCTGGCGCCCGAGCACAAGGGGGAAGGTTCCTTCAGCGCCGGCGAGGGCCTCGACGGCGTGCAGTTCGAGAAGGCCGGTGTCGCGGGCGCGGCCGACGCGCGCGGGCGTTCCACGCGCGGGGGCCCGGGCCGTCTGTCGGTCTCCGTCGTGTCCGCCGCCCCCTCGGCGTCCGCCGCCGCCTCCGCCTCGGCCGGTGCCCGGGGCTCCGCCTCGCCGCCGGGCGACGCCACGGACGGCGACGACCGCTCGGTGCCCCGCCCGGGCCGGCTGCTCGTCGAGGCCCGCTCGCGCGGTCACGTCACCGTCGTCACCCTCACCGCCGAGGGCGCGGCGCCGGTCCGCTGGCGGGCGGCCACCTCCGAGCCGTGGCTGCGGCTGAGCCGGAGCCACGGCAGGCTGCGGCCCGGGGAGAGCATGACGCTGACGGTCTCCGTGGACCGCTCGCGGGAGCCCGTGGGGCCGTGGACGGCACGGATCTGGTTCGACCCGTCGGGCGCGGTCGTCACGATCGAGGGAAGGGGGAGGCCGTCGCCTTCCCCCGACCCCTCTCCGACCCCGTCCGCCCCCGACCCGTCACCGAGCGACCCGCCGAGCCAGACCCCCTCGGCCTCCCCGTCCTCCGCCCAGAGGGACGACCAGGGCGACGACTAGGACGACGACTGGGCGTCCTCGTCCTCGTCCTGCCCCTGATCCCCGCCGCGGGAGCCCGGCACCGGGTCCGCGGGGTGCGGAGCCATCGGCAGCAGGGAGGCGAGCCGCTGCTCGCACAGCTCGACGAGCCGGTCGTAGCCCCGCGGCCCCATCAGCTCGGTGAGCTCCGCCCGGTACGAGACGTACACCGGTTCGCCCGCGCCGTGCGCGGACCGCGCGCCCGTGCACCACCAGTGCAGGTCGTGACCGCCGGGGCCCCAGCCGCGCCGGTCGTACTCGCCGATCGAGATCATCAGCACGCGCGTGTCGTCGGGCCGGTCCACCCAGTCGTACGTCCGCCGGATCGGCAGCTGCCAGCACACGTCCGGCTTGGTCTCCAGCGGCTCGCGGCCCTCCTTGAGCGCGAGCGTGTGCAGGGCGCAGCCGGCGCCCGCGGGGAAGCCGGGGCGGTTGAGGAAGATGCAGGCGCCCTGGTGCCGCCGGGTCTGCCGGTCGCCGTCCTCGTTGACCTCGGCCCAGCCGTCCTCCTCGCCGGCCCCGTGGAACTGCCACAGCTCCGGGGTGAGCCGCTCCACGTGCCGCGCGACGCGCTTCTCGTCGTCGTCGTCCGAGAAGTGCGCGCCGAGGGTGCAGCAGCCGTCGTCGGCCCGGCCCGCCTGGATGCCCTCGCAGCCGCGGCCGAAGACGCAGTTCCACCGTGAGGTGAGCCACGTCAGGTCGCACCGGAAGACCTGTTCCTCGTCGGCCGGATCGGGGAACTCGACCCACGCGCGGGGGAAATCGAGCCCGACCTCGTCCGACACGTCCGGGTGATGCTGCCGCTTCGTCGCCTTTTTCACCTTCGCCACGATGTCAGGGTAAGCATGTGAAGCTCCTCCAGTGGTCACCCGCGCAGGTGCCCATACCCCGCATGTCCCCGGTCAAGGCGCGGCGCAGTAGCGTTCCGGGCATGAGACTCGGTGTCCTCGACGTGGGTTCGAATACCGTCCACCTTCTGGTCATGGACGCGCACCCCGGCGCGCGTCCGCTCCCCGCCTACTCCCACAAGGCCGAGCTGCGGCTGGCGGAGCTGCTGGACGAGGACGGTGCGATCCGCGAGGACGGCGTGCGGCGGCTGGTCGCCCAGGTCGCAGAGGCCCTGGTCGTCGCCGAGGACAAGGGCGTCGAGGACGTCCTGCCCTTCGCCACCAGCGCGGTGCGCGAGGCCGCCAACGGCGAACAGGTGCTCGCCCGGGTCGCCGCCGAGACCGGGGTCGCCCTGACCGTGCTGTCCGGGGAGGACGAGGCACGGCTCACCTTCCTCGCCGCCCGCCGCTGGTTCGGCTGGTCCGCCGGCCGGCTGCTCATGCTGGACATCGGCGGCGGCTCCCTGGAGGTCGCCTACGGCATGGACGAGGACCCGGACGCCGCGGTCTCCCTGCCGCTCGGCGCCGGCCGGCTCACCAGCGGCTGGCTCCCCGGCGACCCGCCCACCTCCGAGGACGTGCGCGGCCTGCGCAAGCACGTGCGCGCCGAGATCGCCCGCACCGTGGCGGAGTTCAGCCGGCTCGGCGGGCCCGACCACGTGGTGGGCACCTCCAAGACCTTCAAGCAGCTGGCCCGGATCGCGGGCGCGGCCCGCTCCGCCGAGGGCCTGTACGTGCAGCGAACGCTGAGCCGCAAGGCGCTGGCGGAGTGGGTGCCGCGGCTGGCCGCCATGACGGAGGGCGCCCGCCGGAACCTCCCGGGCGTGTCGGAGGGCCGGGCCCGCCAGCTGCTGGCCGGGGCGCTGGTCGCGGACGCGGCGATGGACCTGTTCGGGGTCACCGAGCTGGAGGTCTGCCCGTGGGCGCTGCGCGAGGGCGTCATCCTGCGGCGCCTCGACCTGATGACGAGCGACCGGGGCTGAGCGCGGCGCACGGCGTACCGCCGCCGTGCGTGCGCCGCGGCGCCCCGCGTGTCGATCGCGTCACGTCGGCCGGGTGCGATGTGCCGTCGGGCCGACCGGCCGCCGTACGCTGTTCCCCGTGGCAGCCCCTGACCCTGTGGACCCGAACGGACACACCGTGCGCGTACCGGACGCGAAGGTCGCGCTGTCCACGGCCTCGGTCTACCCCGAGTCCACGGCGACGGCCTTCGAGATCGCGGCCCGGCTGGGCTACGACGGCGTCGAGGTGATGGTGTGGACCGACCCGGTCAGCCAGGACATCGAGGCGCTGCGCCGCCTGTCGGACTACCACGGCATCCCGATCCTGGCGGTGCACGCCCCCTGCCTGCTGATCACCCAGCGCGTGTGGTCGACCGACCCCTGGGTGAAGCTGCAGCGGGCCCAGGCGGCGGCGGAGAAGCTGGGCGCCTCGACCGTGGTCGTCCACCCGCCGTTCCGCTGGCAGCGCAGCTACGCGCGGGAGTTCGTCACCGGCATCTGGCGGATGGCGAACGAGACCGACGTCCGGTTCGCCGTCGAGAACATGTACCCGTGGCGCTACCGCGACCGGGAGATGCTCGCCTACGCCCCCGACTGGGACCCCACCAAGGACGACTACCGGCACTTCACCATCGACCTCTCGCACACCTCCACCGCCAGGACCGGGACGCTGGAGATGCTCGACCGCATGGGCGACCGGCTCGGTCACGTCCACCTGGCCGACGGCAGCGGCTCCGGCAAGGACGAGCACCTGGTGCCCGGACGCGGCAACCAGCCCTGCGCGGAGGTGCTGGAGGGCCTGGCCTCGCGGGGCTTCGACGGCCATGTGGTGATCGAGGTGAACACCCGGCGCGCGATGTCGGCCGCCGAGCGCGAGGCGGACCTCGCCGAGGCGCTGGCCTTCACCCGGCTGCACCTCGCCGCGGCCGCGCGGGTGCGCTGATGGCTCCCGGGGACGGGACCGGCAGGCGCGGCCGCGGCCGCCCCGCCGGGAGCCGCTCGGGCACCGCCGAGACCCGCGAGCTGATCCTCGCCGCGGCCCGGCAGGAGTTCTCCGCCCGCGGCTACGACAAGACCTCGATCCGCTCCATCGCCAAGTCCGCGGGCGTGGACCCGGCGCTGGTGCACCACTACTTCGGGGCGAAGGAGCAGGTCTTCGAAGCCTCCATCGAGTTGAGCTTCGAGGCCGCCTTCGGCGTCCCCGACGTCCTGGCGACCGGCCCCGAGGGCGTCGGCGAGCGGCTGGCCCGCTTCTTCGTCGCCATCTGGGAGAACCCGGTCTCCCGCGCCCCCATGCTGGCGATCGTCCGCTCCGCCGTGACCAACGACACCGCCGCGGGCGTGCTGCGCGGCATCGTCCTGCGGCGGCTGCTGGAGCGCGTCGCGTCGGAGCTGAAGGTCCCCGACCCCCGGCTCCGCGCGGAACTCGCGGGCGCCCAGATGATCGGCATCGTGATGATGCGCTACGTCATCAAGCTCGAGCCGCTGGCGTCGGCGGACATGGAGGACGTCATCGCCCTCATCGCGCCGACTCTCCAGCGCTACCTGACCGATCCGGGGCCCGTTACGGGGTGAGCCGCCCGCAGGGCGGATGGGTCGACAATGGGGGAGAGCGCCCTGTCGCCGGCCCGCTGCGGACCCGTCGTGTCCGGTACCGGATCGCCATCCACACCGTGGACTCGCCGTCCGCAATACGGACACACCGCCGCGTACCACGACCGGGGGCGTACGCTCGAAGGCTCCGAGATGGAAACGTAGGGAGTGGTCCCCGTGCCCGAGCTGAGGTCCCGCACAGTCACCCACGGCCGCAACATGGCGGGCGCCCGCGCCCTCATGCGCGCTTCGGGCGTAGCGAGCGAGGACATCGGCAAGCCGATCATCGCGGTGGCCAACAGCTTCACGGAGTTCGTGCCCGGGCACACCCACCTGCAGCCCGTCGGCCGCATCGTCAGCGAGGCGATCAAGGCCGCGGGCGCCGTGCCGCGCGAGTTCAACACGATCGCCGTCGACGACGGCATCGCCATGGGCCACGGCGGCATGCTCTACTCGCTGCCCTCCCGCGACCTGATCGCCGACTCCGTCGAGTACATGGTCGAGGCGCACTGCGCCGACGCGCTGATCTGCATCTCCAACTGCGACAAGATCACCCCGGGCATGCTGATGGCCGCCCTGCGCCTCAACATCCCCACCGTCTTCGTCTCCGGCGGCCCCATGGAGGCCGGCCGTGCCACCCTCGTCGACGGCACCGTCCGCACCCTCGACCTGATCGACGCGATCGCCGACGCCGTCAACGACAAGATCTCCGACGAGGACATCCTCCGCATCGAGGAGAACGCCTGTCCCACCTGCGGCTCGTGTTCCGGCATGTTCACCGCCAACTCGATGAACTGCCTCACCGAGGCGATGGGCCTGTCGCTGCCCGGCAACGGCTCGGTCCTGGCCACCCACACCGCCCGCAAGGCGCTGTACGAGGACGCCGGCCGCACGGTCGTCGACATCACCCGGCGCTACTACGAGCAGGACGACGAGTCCGTGCTGCCGCGCTCGATCGCCACCTTCGAGGCCTTCGAGAACGCCATGGCCCTCGACATCGCCATGGGCGGCTCCACCAACACGATCCTCCACCTGCTGGCCGCGGCCCAGGAGGCGGAGGTCCCCTTCGGCCTCACCGACATCGACGCCGTCTCCCGGCGCGTGCCGTGCCTGGCCAAGGTCGCGCCCAACGTCGCGAAGAGCCGCACGTACTACATGGAGGACGTGCACCGGGCCGGCGGCATCCCCGCCCTGCTGGGCGAACTCCACCGGGCCGGCCTGCTCAACGAGGACGTCCACTCCGTCCACTCCCCGTCGCTCGCCGACTGGCTCAAGACCTGGGACGTGCGCGGCGGCTCCCCCTCCGCCGAGGCCGAGGAACTCTGGCACGCCGCCCCCGGCTGCGTCCGCTCCGCCGAGGCCTTCTCCCAGTCCGAGCGCTGGGAGGCCCTCGACCTCGACGCCGCCGAGGGCTGCATCCGCTCCGCCGAGCACGCCTACTCCAAGGACGGCGGCCTGGCCGTGCTCCACGGCAACCTCGCCGTCGACGGCAGCGTGGTGAAGACCGCCGGCGTCGACGAGTCCATCTGGACCTTCGAGGGCCCGGCCGTGGTCTGCGAGTCCCAGGAGGAGGCCGTCGACAAGATCCTCCGCAAGGAGGTCAAGGAGGGTGACGTCGTCGTCATCCGCTACGAGGGGCCCAAGGGCGGTCCCGGCATGCAGGAGATGCTCTACCCCACCTCCTTCCTCAAGGGCCGCGGCCTCGGCAAGGCCTGCGCCCTCGTCACCGACGGCCGCTTCTCCGGCGGCACCTCGGGCCTGTCCATCGGCCACGCCTCCCCCGAAGCGGCGTCCGGCGGCACGATCGCGCTGGTCCAGGACGGCGACCGCATCCGCATCGACATCCCCGGCCGCAGCATCGAACTCCTCGTCCCGGAGGAGGAACTGGCCGCCCGCCGCGCCGCCCTCGGCGGCGTCTACGCCCCCAAGGACCGCGACCGCAAGGTCTCCCTCGCCCTCAAGGCGTACGCCGCGATGGCCACCAGCGCCGACAAGGGCGCCGTCCGCGACGTCACGAAGCTCGAGGGCTGACCCCGGCCCCGGCCCCGCCGTCGTGCCCGGGACCCCTTCCGCCGATCCCCACGATCACCAGCGGGAGGGGTCCTTCGCGTCCACGGCGAACACACTGCCGTCCGGCGCGGATGCGAACACCTTCCCGTCGGCGACGACGGGGGAGGGCGGGGCCCCCGTGGTGACACTGGAGTCCGCATCGGGCCGCGGCTCGGTCTGGCCCAGCAGTGCGCCGCGCGCGGTGTCGATCGCCAGCAACCGTCCGTCCGCAGCCGTCAGGAACACGCGGTCACCCGCGAGAACGGGCCGCGAGGCCTCGGTCACCGACGTCTGAACGCGCCACTGCTGCGCGGCCGTCGGCTCGATGTCCCGGCGCCTGGTGTCGACCGCGACGAGAGCGCCTCCGTACTCGAGCAGGAAAACGGTGTCCCCGCGTATCGCTGCCTGTACCCCCACCATGGGAACGACGAGCCGTACACGACGCTCCGACCAGTCGGTGGTGTCGATGCGCACGATCCAGGCGGCGCGGGAGAACCCGTCGGCTGCGGTCAGGAAAAGGTGGTGCCCGGAAACCCCGATGGGGCTGAGATCCCCGTCGAACCGGTGCTTGCGTCGGACGGTTCCGTTTTCCAGGTCGATCGCAGCCACGGTCGTGTGCTTGCCGTCGCCGGACATGGCGTAGGCCGTGCCGGAGCCGTCGTACTCCGCGAAGACCGGAAGCGATTGGCCCTTCAGTCTGGTGTGCCAGCGCTCGCGGCCCGTCGTTCCGTCCACCGCGGTGACCTCGGCACTCTTGCTCACCAAGAGGACCGTCGTGCCCAGGCTGTAGTAGGCGCCCTGGTAAGCGGAGATGTCCAGTGTCCACCGGGTTCGGCCTGTGGATGTCTCCAGCGCGGACAACCTGTTGCCGTCCTTGCTCGTGACGCGCAGGACACCGCCTGCCGCCACCGGGGCACTCGACATGGCGTCGGTTTCCCTGTCCGGGCTGCGGACCGACCACTGCAGGACGCCGCTTCCGGGATTGATCCTTGCCGCTGCGACACCGCGCTGACTGCAGTACAGGGCTCCGACCGCGTACGAGCAGGCGGCGGTGTCACTGGGCCGCTCGTCGCTGCGGAGAACGGTGGTCCAGGGACGGAACCCGCTAGTCGACGGGGCTCCCCGGTCGCGGGCGCTCGCTGTGTCCCCCTGACCCTGGTGCTGGACGCCCCATACGGTTGCCGTTCCCACGGCAAGCAGCGTCGAGACGGCCACGACAAGGCGCCGAGTGCGCCACCAGGAGGCGGTCGTCGGTCCTTTCTCGGGTCGTCGCAGGGGAGAATCCGACCCGGACGCCCCTATGACGACTTCCGCGCCCGACGGTCGTCGAGGAGTCGGAATCAGGCCTTCCGCGTCGGTGTCGATGTCGAAGGCGCTGAAGGTCTGTGTGTCGTAGGAAGCCGAGATCGACCTCAGCTCCGTCATCAGCGCATCGGGCGTCGGACGGTCGTCCGGGTCCTTCGCGAGACATCGTTCGATCAGCGGTCGGAGATCCGCTGGGACCCCATCCAACTGCGGCTCGTCGTGAACCACTTGGTAGGCGACGATGTAAGGACTGTCGGAGTCGAACGGGCTGCGCCCCGTTGCCGCATGCACGAGCACACTGGCCATCGCGAAGACATCGGCGGCCGACCCCACCGCTCGTGGCCTGCGGAACTGCTCAGGTGCCATGAACGGGGGCGTCCCGATGAGCTTGCCGGTCTCGGTCCGCAGGTCACTGTCCGACGGCCGTGAGATGCCGAAGTCGATCACCTTGGGACCGTCCACGGCCAGAAGCACATTGCTCGGCTTCAGGTCGCGATGGACCACGCCCGCCCGGTGGATGTCCCGCAACGCCTCCGCGAGGCCGGCCACCAGGTACCGCAGTTGGGCCGGCGAGACGGGCCCGTTCCGCTTCACGAACTCGGCGAGCGTCGGCCCGGGTATGTAGAGCGTGGCCATCCACGGCCGCTCGGCATCGGGATCGGCGTCCACGACGGACGCGGTGAAGGCCCCGCTCACCCGTCTGGCGGCGGCGACCTCCTGCCGGAAACGTGCCCTGAACTCGGGGTCCTTGGCGAACTCCTCGTGCACGACCTTGACGGCGAGTCGCATGCCCGAGGTGGAGCGCGACAGATGCACCACGCCCATGCCGCCGGAGCCGAGCCGGCTCTCGAGTCGGTACTGCCCCGCGTATTGCGGATGTTCCGCTTCCGGGTCGGTCCCGGGTCCCCGCAGTGGCGGCATGCCCCACCCCCGTGTGTTCGTCCGCAGCCGCAACTCGGTGAGCCTAGTGGATCCCCGTAACGGCGGCGGTTCGGATTGCTAGCCTGCACCTAACAGAGCGTGAACCGTTACGGGGGGACCCAGTGGCCGAGAAAAATCTCGACGATTCGGCAGAAGCCGCGCGATCGACCGCGGCATCCGGCCTCGTGTACTACTCGGTGGCTCCGGGCTGCCGCCTCAACGTTCGCACGGGTCCTGGCACCGGCCACCAGATCGTCAAGGTCCTTCCTTATGACGTCAAGGTGCCGATCATCTGCCAGACCCCGGGTACGACGGTCGACGGCTACTACGGGACCTCCAACATCTGGGACCGGATCGCTCCTGGCCAGTACGTTTCCGACGCCTATGTGCACACCGGTAGTGACGGGTATGTGGCGGGGCGCTGCGGATGAGCGCCGTCCTTCGGTCACGGAGTGCGTTGGGCAAGGGCAGGAACAGGCGTGCGGTACTGACGGCCGGCGCGGCCACGATGGCCGGCGTCGTCCTCCTGGTCCTCGGGGGAGCGGGTGGCGCCGCCGCGGCATCGGCCGACGTCGTCACCTACCCGGTCGCGCCGGACGTGCGTCTCAACGTCCGGAACGGACCCGGAACGGGCTATCAGATCGTGAAGGTCCTGCCCTACGACGTGCGTGTCCCCATCTACTGCCAGGCCAACGGCGAGACGGTCAGCGGCTACTACGGGACGTCGAACATCTGGGACCGGATCGGTCCCGGCCAGTACGTCTCCGACACGTACGTGCACACCGGCAGCGACGGGTACGTCGCGGCGCACTGCGGATGAGCGTCCGCGGTTCTTCATCCATCAGGAGGGCATGTTGAGCGAGGGCAAGAGCAGGCGCGGGTTACTCCTCTCCGGCGCGGCCGCCTTGACCGGGGCGGCTTTTCCCGTACTCGGGGGCGCCGGCGATGCCGCGGCTGCCCCGGCTTCGGCCTCAGGCGATCTCATCTACTACTCGGTCGCGCCGGACGTGCGCCTCAACGTCCGCTCAGGGCCGGGCACCGGCTACCACATCGTGAAGGTCCTGCCCTACGACGCCAAGGTGCCGATCTTCTGCCAGACCCCGGGTACGACGGAGAGCGGCTACTACGGCACCTCGAACATCTGGGATTGCATCGGCACCAACCAGTACGTCTCCGACACCTACGTGCACACCGGCAGCGACGGGTATGTCGCGTCGCGCTGCAGCTGACGCATCAACATCTCGTCAAGCCCATGCCTTGGATGCGTCTCGTGGGAGGAACGTGTTGAGCAAGAACAGAAGCAGGCGCGCCGCACTGGCGGCCGGCGCGGCCGCGATGGCCGGGGCGGTGTTCCTCGTGCTGGGGAGTGCCGCCGAAGCCGTGGCGGCTCCCACTCTCGTGTACTACCCGGTCGCCCCCGACGTACGGCTCAACGTCCGTACCGGCCCCGGTACGAACTACCAGATCGTCAGGCTCCTGCCCTATGACGTCCAGGTGCCGATCTTCTGCCAGACCCCGGGTGAGACGGTCAGCGGCTACTACGGGACGAGCAACATCTGGGACCGGATCGGCCCGGACCAGTACGTCTCCGACACCTACGTGCACACCGGCAGCGACGGGTACGTCGCCGGAAGGTGCGTCTGACCGAGCCCACGCGGTGGGTCGCGCCCGCGTCCCACGGGGAAGGACAACCCCCATGACCACACACCCGGCCCACCGCGTGCTCGCCCAGTCGTTCGACACCGTCGCCGCGCAGTACGCCGCGGCCCGCCCCGGTTACCCGGAAGAGCTGTTCGACGCCGTCGAGGAGATCAGCGGCCGTCCCTTCGCCGGGGCCGCGGTCCTGGACGTGGGGGCCGGGACGGGGATCGCCACGGCGCTGCTGCGGGCGCGCGGGGCGCACGTGACGGCCGTGGAGCCCGGGGCGGGGATGGCCGCGCAGTTGCGGGCCGGGCAGCCGGACGTGCCGCTCGTACGCGGGGACGGGGACGCCCTGCCGTTCGCGTCCGGGGTGGCGGACTTCGTGACGTACGCCCAGGCGTGGCACTGGACGGACGCGGCCAAGTCCTCCCCCGAGGCGGCACGGGTGCTGCGGCCGGGCGGTGCGCTCGCGCTGTGGTGGAACGTGCCGGGCATGGGCGTCGCCTGGGTGCGGGAGCAGGAGGAGCGGCTGGCCCGTGCGGTCCCCCGCTACCACGAGAACGGCCTGACGGGGACGGCGGAGGACATCCTCCGTTCGCTCGGCTCCCGCCTGGGGATGCGCACCGAGACCCGAGTCCTGCACTGGACGCGCACCGTCGCGCTGGACACGCACCTCACGATGCTCGGCAGCCGTTCCTACTTCGCCGTGCTCGCCCCGGACACCGCCCGCCGCATCCTCGACGACGAGCGGCGCGCGCTGCTGGCGCTCTTCCCGGACGGTCACGTGGTCGAGCCCTACAAGGTCGACCTCACGGTGGCGGTCAAGGACTGACGGTCAGGGCCCGGCAGCCGGCCCTAGCCGGCCCGCCGCCTCCCGGCCACCGAACCGACGACACCGACCACGGCCGCGACGAGGACCCCTCGCCACAGGCCGTCCCAGAGGCTGCCGAAGAAGCCCTCGGAGGTCAGGATCTGGCGCATCACGACGTCGGTGACGAGCAGCATCCCCGCCGGGACCAGCGCGACGCGCCAAGGGTGGGCGGCCGCCCAGCGGCGTATGCGGCGGTCGGCGCGCGGGCCGCGCCCGGTCACCGCGCCGGCGCCGCCGACGAGGAAGAAGAGCATCAGTGCGACGGACACGGCGCCGGCGACGACGCCGAGCCCGAAGTCGCCGCTCAGGGCGGAGGCGGCGAGGGAGACCCCGCCGCCGATCGCGCCGACCGCCGCCGCCGGGCGCCAGGGGCCGAGGGTGGCCGAGGCCACCGCGAGCTGCCGCTTCTCGGCTCCGGTCACGTCCCGGGATACATCGGTAGAACGCCTCATACGGCCACGGTCACTCCGCTCCGCTCCCGAAGCCATAGGGGATGACCCTGAGACGGCCCGGAACCGTGGGTCAGGGGCGGCGCCCCGTCCCGCCCGGTCCCGGGCCGTCGCGTCACACGGGTGCGCCTTGCACCCGGACGGGCGTCACCCCCTCCTCGTTGTGCCGCTCGGCCCAGCCGAGCAGGGCCATGCCGCAGGCGTGGTCGAGGTGCCGCAGCCGGCGCAGGTCGAGTTCCATCGGGCGGTCACGGGGCAGCGCCTCCAGTTGCTCCAGCAGCTTGGGCAGCCGCAGGAAGGTGGCGTTGCCCAGCACGCGGACGACGATCGGGCCCTCGCCCTTGTCGTGGATCTCCACATGCGTCTGCGAGGTCTCCCAGGCCGCCTTGACCACGGCCGTGAGCAGCCCGACGAGGACCCCCTCGAACATGTTGGTGGCCACGATCGCCGTCGCGGTCACCACCAGGACGACGGCCTCGCCCCGGTGCGCGCGCCACAGCGGGACGAGCTCCTTCACCGGTACGAGCTTCCAGCCCGCGTGCACCAGCACACCCGCCAGCGCCGCCACCGGGATCACCCCCAGGGCGCCGGGGATCAGCGCGGCGAACAGCAGCAGCCACACGCCGTGCAGCACGCGTGCCGCCTTCGTACGGGCGCCCGCCTGCACGTTGGCCGCGCTGCGGACGATCACCGCGGTCATCGGCAGGGCCCCGAGCGCCCCGCAGACGGCGTTGCCCGCGCCCTGCGCGATGAGTTCCTTGTCGTACTCCGTGCGCGGCCCGTCGTGCAGCCGGTCCACCGCGGCGGCGCTGAACAGGCTCTCGGCGGAGGCGATCAGCGTGAAGGCCAGCACGGTGCCGATCATGGACAGGCTCGCCAGCCCCGCGAACTGCCCGGCACCCGGCGGCTGGACGACGTCGAGCAGTCCCGCCACCTCGACGCGCTGGACCGGCAGGCCGAACAGCACGGCCGTGCCCGTGGCCAGCGCGACCGCGGCCAGTTGCCCCGGCAGCAGCCGCGCGGCACGCGGGATGCGGGGCCACAGCACGAGGACCGCGATGGTGCCGCCGCCGACGGCGAGCGCGGTGAGCGCCGTGGGCGAGGCGACGGTGCCCGCGACCAGTCCCGGTAATCCGGCGATCTTCGCGACGCCGCCTGCCGGTGCCGCGGTGTCGGTGAGCGCGTAGACCTGTCCGGCGATCAGCACCAGGCCGATGCCGGCCAGCATGCCCTGGACGACGGCGACGGAGATGGCCCGGAACCAGCGGCCGAGCCGGAGCACGCCCATGGCGAGTTGCAGTCCGCCCGCGCAGAGCACGAGCACGCCCAGTGAGGGCAGTCCGAACTCCTGGACCGCCTCGTAGACCAGGACGGTGAGTCCGGCGGCCGGGCCGGACACCTGGAGGCTGCTGCCGGGGAGCAGTCCGGTCACGATCCCGCCGACGATGCCGGTGACCAGGCCGAGTTCGGCCGGCACCCCCGAGGCGACGGCCACGCCCACGCACAGCGGCAGGGCGACGAGGAAGACGACGAGGGAGGCGGTGACGTCGGCGCGCAGCGACTGCGGGCGGGGCAGTCGCGACGCGGCGCGCATGAGGCGGCTCACCGCGCGGGGGCGGGGGTGAGGGAGCCGCGGACGGGCCGGAGGGGCCGGACGGCTGGTGGGGGGAGGGCGGAACAAGAGATGGGGGATGGGGGGATGAAGGTCTTCACGCGGGTGTCCTCCATTGCGCCCCGGCGCCGGCGTGGGCGGGGGCGTACGTGGTCGAGCAGTGTGGGGGGACGGTTCTCCCGGACCGCGGGCGCCGCGTACGAGTGCATGTGCGTGCACGTGGACGCGCGGGCGCCGGCGCGGGCCCGGGCCGGGTGGGGCCCGGGCCGCGGGCGACGACCGCGGTCAGGAGGGAAGGGCAGGCGGCAGGCCGTGCCTCAGCAGCGGAACGCGCCGAGGGCGATCGGTAGTTCTCCGGATCTGGAGAGGGGTACCGCCTGCCGGGCGGTCCGCGGCGCCGTCACGGCGGCGGACACCTGGGCGCCTTCCGCCGGGACCGTCTCATCGGTCCCGGTGCCGCCCCGTGGTGCCGGTGCCGGTGCCGGGACGCTCACGCTCCCGGGCAGCACCAGGCGTATGCCGTTGCTCCCGTGCCTGCGTGCCAGGCAGTTCCGGGTATCGGGCTCCACGCGCGCCACCGTCGTGCCCGCGCCGCGGCCGGAGACGGGAACGGGCTCGGCGGCGGCGCAGCCTATCGCCGCGAACAGGGAGAGCAGCAGTGCCGCCATGACGGCGACAGCACGCGCAACTCCCTTGGCCGATACCACAGGTGCCCCCGTTCCGATGCGTAGCCGCCCTCCATTTTGCGCAGACAGCCGCTCCATTTTGCAAGCTCTTTAAGCAAACGGAGTGTAAATGATCCGTCACTCAAACGGATGCATCCGCTGCTCCTTGACGCCCCGAGGCGCTCCGGAGCATTATTCACCGCATGATGAATAAAGCCGAGGAGCCCGGAGAACCGGGCCCCGGACCCGCCGTGCACGCCTCCGGGCTCACCGTCGTCCGCGGCGGCCGCACCGTCCTGGACGCCCTGGAGTTCACCGTCCCCCGTGGCGAGATCACCGGCCTGCTCGGCCCCAGCGGCTGCGGCAAGTCGACCCTCATGCGCGCCGTCGTCGGCACCCAGGCGGCCGTCACCGGCACCCTCGACGTCCTCGGCCTGCCCGCCGGCCACCGCGACCTGCGCCCCCGCATCGGCTACGTGACCCAGGCCGCCTCCGTCTACCTCGACCTGACCGTCCGCCAGAACCTCGAGTACTTCGCCGCCGTCCTCGGCGGCGACGCCCCCGACCACGTCGAACGCGCCATCGCCGACGTCGACCTGGCCTCCCACGCCACCGCCCTCGCCGGCAACCTCTCGGGCGGACAACTGGGCCGGGTGTCCCTCGCCGTGGCGCTCCTCGGCACCCCCGAACTGCTCGTGCTCGACGAACCCACCGTCGGCCTCGACCCCGTCCTGCGCCGCGACCTGTGGGAGCTCTTCCACCGCCTCGCCGCCGAACGGGGCGCCACCCTCCTCGTCTCCAGCCACGTCATGGACGAGGCCGAGCGCTGCCACCGGCTGCTGCTCATGCGCGAGGGCCGCATCCTCGCCCAGGGCGCCCCCGACGAGCTGCGCGCAGGCACCGGCGCCCCCACCGTCGAGGACGCCTTCCTCCGCCTCGTCGACGAGGCCGCCGGGAAGCTCCCCCACCAGGCCGAGGAGCCCGTCCGATGAACACGCGCCGCACCCTCGCCACCGCCCGCCGCGTACTGCTGCAACTGCGCCACGACCCGCGCACCATCGCCCTGATGGTCGTCGTGCCCTGCGTCCTGCTCACCCTGCTGTCCTGGGTCTACGACGCCAGCCCGCGCACCTTCGACACCGTCGGCGCCTCGCTGCTGGGCATCTTCCCGCTCATCACGATGTTCCTGGTCACCTCGATCGCGACGCTGCGCGAACGCACCTCCGGCACCCTGGAACGCCTGCTGTCCATGCCGCTCGGCAAGGGCGACCTGCTGGCCGGGTACGCCCTCGCCTTCGGCGCCATCGCCGTCGTCCAGGCCGCCCTCGCCACCGGGCTCGCCGTCCTCGCGCTCGGCCTCGACGTCACCGGCTCCGCCTGGCTGCTGCTCCTGGTCGCCCTCGCCGACGCCTGCCTGGGCACCGCCCTCGGACTCTTCGTCAGCGCCTTCGCCGCCAGCGAGTTCCAGGCCGTGCAGTTCATGCCCGCCGTGCTGCTGCCGCAGATCCTGCTCTGCGGACTGCTCATGCCGCGCGACCGGATGCAGCCGGTGCTGGAGGCCATCTCCCACGTCCTGCCCATGTCGTACGCCGTCGACGGCATGCAGGAGGTCCTCACCCACACCGGCGTCACCGGTGACTTCGTCCGCGACATCGCCGTCGTCGCCGGCAGCGCCGCGCTCGCACTCGCCCTCGGCGCGGCCACGCTCCGCCGCCGTACGGCCTGATCCCCCAGGGTGACCGCACCGTGGACGGCACGGCCTCCGGGCCGCCCACGGTGCGAGGATGACCCCTATGACGCAGAAAGTCGCGGTGCTCGGCACCGGCAAGATCGGCGAGGCCCTTCTGTCGGGCATGCTCCGTGCCGGCCGGCAGCCGGAGAACCTCCTCGTGACCGCCCGCCGCCCGGCGCGCGCGCAGGAGCTGCACGCCCGCTACGGCGTCGAATCGGTCTCCAACGAGGAGGCGGCCAAGACCGCCGACACCCTCATCCTGGCCGTGAAGCCGCAGGACATGTCGGCCCTCCTGGAGGAGCTCGCCCCGCACGTCGCCGCCGACCGGCTGATCATCAGCGCCGCGGCCGGCGTCCCGACCTCCTTCTTCGAGGAGCGCCTCGCGGACGGCATCGCGGTCGTCCGCGTCATGCCCAACACCCCCGTCCTGGTCGACGAGGGCATGTCCGTCATCTCCGGCGGCAGCCACGCCGCCGAGGAGCACCTGCTGCGCACCGAGGAGATCTTCCAGCCGGTCGGCAAGACCCTGCGCATCCCCGAGTACCAGCAGGACGCCGCCACCGCCCTCTCCGGCTCCGGACCCGCGTACTTCTACTACCTGGTCGAGGCCATGACCGACGCCGGCATCCTCCTCGGCCTGCCGCGCGCCCAGGCCCACGACCTGATCGTGCAGTCCGCGATCGGCGCCGCCGTGATGCTCCGCGACAGCGGCGAGCACCCCGTCAAGCTCCGCGAGGCCGTCACCTCCCCGGCCGGCACCACCATCAACGCCATCCGGGAACTGGAGAAGCACGGCGTGCGCCACGCCCTGATCGCCGCCCTGGAAGCCGCCCGCGACCGCAGCCGCGAGCTCGCCTCCGGCAACGGCTGACCGACCGGCCGGCCGGGGTCAGCGGGCCCCGGCCGCCGTCGGCACGTCCTCAGCCCGGCGGCAGCAGCCCGATCGCCCGGTAGGCCGCGTCCACCGTCGGCCGGGCCAGGCCCCGCGCCCGCTCGGCACCGTCCCTGAGCACCCCGTCCACGTAGCCGGGGTCGGCCACCAGCTCCGCGTGCCGTTCCCACAGCGGCCGCAGTTCCTCGACGACGGCCTCGGCGGTGTCCTTCTTCAGGGCGCCGTACGAGTCGTACCCCGCCGCGAGGTCCTGGGGCGCCCGGCCCGTGCACGCCGACAGGATCTCCAGCAGGTTCGCCACCCCCGGCCGCTCCTGCGGGTCGTACGCCACGTCCTGCCCGCTGTCCGTCACCGCCCGCAGCACCTTCCTGCGGACGACGTCGGGCTCGTCGAGCAGGTAGACGATCCCCGGGCCGGTGTCCTCCGACTTCCCCATCTTCGACCCCGGGTCCTGCAGGTTCATCACCCGCGCCGCCACCTGCGGCAGCACCGCACGGGGGACGGTGAACACATGCCCGTAACGGTGGTTGAACCGCACCGCCAGATCCCGCGTCAGCTCCACGTGCTGCGCCTGGTCATCCCCGACGGGCACCTCGTCCGCCCCGTAGGCCAGGATGTCCGCCGCCATCAGCACGGGGTACGTCAGCAACGACAGCCGCACACTGCCGCCCCGCCGCTGCTCCCTGGCCGCCTTCTCCTTGTACTGGACCATCCTGCGCATCTCCCCGTCCGTGGCGGTGCATTCGAGGAGGTACGCCAGGCGGGCGTGCTCGTCCACATGGCTCTGCACGAAGAGCGTGCAGACCTGCGGGTCGAGGCCGGCGGCCAGCAGGAGCGTCGCCGCCTGGCGGCTCAGCCGCCGCACCCGCGCCGGATCGTGCTCGACGGTGAGCGCGTGCAGGTCCACGACGCAGAACAGCGACTCGGCCCGGTGCTGGTCCACAGCCGCCCACTGCCGCACGGCGCCCAGGTAGTTGCCCAGGGTCAGGTGTCCCGTCGGCTTGATCCCGCTGAAGACCCTCGTCATCGCTGTTCCTCCCGGCTGTGGGACCACCGCGGTCGGCGAGCCGGAGCAGAAACACGGACGGCCGCCGAAGCGGCGGCCGTTGGATGCATGCGCTGAGCGTCGGCCGCCGTCAGGCGGCCCACCACAGGTACGAGTGCGCATGCTCGGTCATGCCCCGAAGGTAACGCGCAAACCTGTTGACGGCCACAGGTTTGAAGCACCCCGGGGCGTGGTGTAGTGTTCTCAAGCTGCCTCGGACGGGTCACCTTCCAGAGGTGGCCACTCAAGCCGCCCAGCGGCAAACCACTACTGCACGACTTCCCCTCGGGGATGATTTTGGCATGCCGAAATCAGATCCGAATGGCTCGATTATGAACCGCCGGGGAAATCCGCTAACGTGGTGGACACGCCGGAAGGCGCGAAACGAAAAACCCCGCTCCAATAGGGGGCCGGAAACGAAGAGCGGAAACGCGAAACGGATCTGGTAAGGTTGGAGACAACGAAGGGAAAGCCCGGAGGGGCCGGTGAAACGGTCTCGAAGGAAGCTTCCGTTCCTTGAGAACTCAACAGCGTGCCAAAAGTCAACGCCAGATATGTTGATACCCCGTCCATCTCGGACGAGGTTCCTTTGTAGAAAACACAGCGAGGACGCTGGGCACGTCGGGATTATTCCTCCCGATGGTGCCGCTCTCGTGAAGACATTCACGGAGAGTTTGATCCTGGCTCAGGACGAACGCTGGCGGCGTGCT
>NZ_JBXEQB010000001.1:5360000-6715000 GCF_056858595.1 Streptomyces sp. TOM-9
AGCGAGTCCGAATAGGGCGACTCAGTCGCACGCCCAAGACCCGAAGCGGAGTGATCTAGCCATGGGCAGGTTGAAGCGTGGGTAAGACCGCGTGGAGGACCGAACCCACCAGGGTTGAAAACCTGGGGGATGACCTGTGGTTAGGGGTGAAAGGCCAATCAAACTCCGTGATAGCTGGTTCTCCCCGAAATGCATTTAGGTGCAGCGTCGTGTGTTTCTTGCCGGAGGTAGAGCACTGGATAGGCGATGGGCCCTACCGGGTTACTGACCTTAGCCAAACTCCGAATGCCGGTAAGTGAGAGCGCGGCAGTGAGACTGCGGGGGATAAGCTCCGTGGTCGAGAGGGAAACAGCCCAGAGCATCGACTAAGGCCCCTAAGCGTACGCTAAGTGGGAAAGGATGTGGAGTCGCACAGACAACCAGGAGGTTGGCTTAGAAGCAGCCACCCTTGAAAGAGTGCGTAATAGCTCACTGGTCAAGTGATTCCGCGCCGACAATGTAGCGGGGCTCAAGCGTACCGCCGAAGTCGTGTCATTGCAGCAATACTCCCAACGGAGGCTGTGATGGGTAGGGGAGCGTCGTGTGCCGGGTGAAGCGGCCCTGTAAGGGAGTCGTGGACGGTTCACGAGTGAGAATGCAGGCATGAGTAGCGATACAAGAGTGGGAAACTCTTGCGCCGATTGACTAAGGGTTCCTGGGTCAAGCTGATCTGCCCAGGGTAAGTCGGGACCTAAGGCGAGGCCGACAGGCGTAGTCGATGGACAACCGGTTGATATTCCGGTACCCGCTTTGAAGCGCCAGCGCTGAATCTGGTGATGCTAAGGCCGTGAAGCCGCCCTTGATCTCTTCGGAGTGATGGGGAGTGGTGGAGCCGCTGAACCTATCCAGTAGTAGGTGAGCGATGGGGTGACGCAGGAAGGTAGTCCAGCCCGGGCGGTGGTTGTCCCGGGGTAAGGGTGTAGGCCGAGTGGTAGGCAAATCCGCCACTCATGAGGCTGAGACCTGATGCCGAGCCGATTGTGGTGAAGTGGATGATCCTATGCTGTCGAGAAAAGCCTCTAGCGAGTTTCATGGCGGCCCGTACCCTAAACCGACTCAGGTGGTCAGGTAGAGAATACCGAGGCGTTCGGGTGAACTGTGGTTAAGGAACTCGGCAAAATGCCCCCGTAACTTCGGGAGAAGGGGGGCCATTGCTGGTGAGGGGACTTGCTCCCTGAGCTGGTGGTGGCCGCAGAGACCAGCGAGAAGCGACTGTTTACTAAAAACACAGGTCCGTGCGAAGCCGTAAGGCGATGTATACGGACTGACGCCTGCCCGGTGCTGGAACGTTAAGGGGACCGGTTAGCTCCATTTCGGTGGGGCGAAGCTGAGAACTTAAGCGCCAGTAAACGGCGGTGGTAACTATAACCATCCTAAGGTAGCGAAATTCCTTGTCGGGTAAGTTCCGACCTGCACGAATGGCGTAACGACTTCTCGACTGTCTCAACCACAGGCCCGGTGAAATTGCACTACGAGTAAAGATGCTCGTTTCGCGCAGCAGGACGGAAAGACCCCGGGACCTTTACTACAGCTTGATATTGGTGTTCGGTTCGGCTTGTGTAGGATAGGTGGGAGACTTTGAAGCAGTGGCGCCAGCCATTGTGGAGTCGTCGTTGAAATACCACTCTGGTCGTGCTGGATGTCTAACCTCGGTCCGTGATCCGGATCAGGGACAGTGTCTGGTGGGTAGTTTAACTGGGGCGGTTGCCTCCTAAAGAGTAACGGAGGCGCCCAAAGGTTCCCTCAGCCTGGTTGGCAATCAGGTGTTGAGTGTAAGTGCACAAGGGAGCTTGACTGTGAGACTGACGGGTCGAGCAGGTACGAAAGTAGGGACTAGTGATCCGGCGGTGGCTTGTGGAAGCGCCGTCGCTCAACGGATAAAAGGTACCCCGGGGATAACAGGCTGATCTTCCCCAAGAGTCCATATCGACGGGATGGTTTGGCACCTCGATGTCGGCTCGTCGCATCCTGGGGCTGGAGTCGGTCCCAAGGGTTGGGCTGTTCGCCCATTAAAGCGGTACGCGAGCTGGGTTTAGAACGTCGTGAGACAGTTCGGTCCCTATCCGCTGTGCGCGTAGGAGTCTTGAGAAGGGCTGTCCCTAGTACGAGAGGACCGGGACGGACGAACCTCTGGTGTGCCAGTTGTCCTGCCAAGGGCATGGCTGGTTGGCTACGTTCGGGAGGGATAACCGCTGAAAGCATCTAAGCGGGAAGCCTGCTTCGAGATGAGGACTCCCACCCCCTTGAGGGGTTAAGGCTCCCAGTAGACGACTGGGTTGATAGGCCGGATGTGGAAGCCCAGTAATGGGTGGAGCTGACCGGTACTAATAAGCCGAGGGCTTGTCCATAGGTTGCTCGCGTCCACTGTGTAGTTCTGAAACAACGAACCGTTGGTTCGACAGTTTCATAGTGTTTCGGTGGTTATAGCGTTAGGGAAACGCCCGGTTACATTCCGAACCCGGAAGCTAAGCCTTTCAGCGCCGATGGTACTGCAGGGGGGACCCTGTGGGAGAGTAGGACGCCGCCGAACAATTATTAGCCTCAGCCCCTGAGTTTCGACTCGGGGGCTGAGGCTTTTTTGCGTTGTCCCCGAAAACGTGCCGGGCCGGCCGGATCCGGTGCCCGACTACAGTGGGGCGGTGCGCTACGACCTGGTCATCTTCGACAACGACGGCGTGCTCGTGGACAGCGAGCCGATCGCCAACCGCATCCTGGCGGGCCTGCTGACGGAGTTGGGCCACCCCACCACGTACGAGGAGTCCGTCCGCGACTACATGGGCTCCGCGATGCACCGCGTCCACGACCTCGTTGCCGAGCGCACGGGGCAGCGGCTGCCGGAGGACTTCGACGCCACGTACTACGCACGGGTCTTCGAGGGCTTCCGGCGTCAACTGGAACCGGTACCGGGCGTGGCGACCGTGCTGGGGAAACTGGCGGCGGACGGGGTGGCGTACTGCGTCGCGTCCTCGGGCAGCCACGAGCGGATCCGGGTGGCGCTGAAGAAGACCGGACTGTACGGGTACTTCGACGAGGAGCGGATCTTCAGCGCCCAGGACGTCGGGCGCGGGAAGCCGGCACCCGACCTGTTCCTGCACGCGGCGCGCACGATGGGCGTGGCGCCGGAGCGGTGCGCCGTGGTGGAGGACAGTCCGCTCGGGGTGCAGGCCGCGGTGGCGGCCGGGATGGACGCGTACGGCTTCACGGCGATGACGCCGGCGGAGAAGCTGGCGGGAGCGGGCGCCGGGGCGCGGGAGTTGTTCGCGGACATGGCGGAGCTGCCCGCGAAACTGTTCGTGTGATCGACCTACCCGTCCGTAGCCCGCGGCCCTACGCTGCACGCTCATGGACGGCATCGACGGCGGATTGCGCCACGGACGGGCCTCGTTGGCCGTCAGTTTCTTCGCGCAGGGGGCGGCGTTCGCGCTGCTGGTGACCCGGATCCCGGCGCTGCAGGACCGTTACGGCATCAGTGACGCGCTGCTGCCCGTGTTCCTGGCCGCGGTGCCCGTCCTGGCGGGCGTGGGCAGCGTCGTCACCGAGCACCTGGTCAAGCGGGTGCGGCCGAGCGTGGTGCTGCGCTGGGTGCAGCCCGTGGTGTGCCTGGCGCTGCTGGGCGCCGGCGCAGGGGACGCGTTGTGGCAGCTGGCGACGGCGCTGGCCGTCTTCGGGATATGCGTCGGCGCCCTGGACGCGTCCATGAACATGCTCGGGGTGAGCCTGCAGCGCGCGTACGGGCGCAGCATCATGCTGGGCTTCCACGCCGCGTACAGCTTCGGCGGCATTCTGGGGGCGTCGCTGGCCTGGGCGGGGGCGCACTGGCACCTGTCGTTGGCGGTGCTCTACGGGCCGGTGGTCGCGGTGCTGATCCCGCTGACGCTGGTGGGCAGTCGCTGGTACGTCGACCAGAAGGCCGATGTCCCGGACGGGCAGGACGCGGTGGCCTCGCCGGCCGCGACCGCGGTGACGATGCGGCTGCTGCTCCCGCTCTGCATGGTGATGGCCTTCGCGTACATCGGGGACTCCACCGTCTCCAACTGGAGCGCGAAGTACCTGCAGGACGTGCTCGGCAGCTCCGAGCAGTTGGCGACGGTCCCGTACAACGTCTACATGGTCACCACGCTCCTGGGCCGTGCGGTCGGCGACTTCGGGGTGCGGCGGTTTGGGGCGGCGGCGGTGGTGCGCGCGGGCGCGCTGGTGGCGGCGGCGGGCTTCGCGGTGGTCGCGGCCGCGCCGGGCGCGTGGGTGGGGATGGCGGGGTTCACGCTGCTGGGCCTGGGGCTGTGCGTGATCGTGCCGCAGACGTTCGCGGCCGCCGGGCGGCTCTTCCCGGGGGCGTCGGACACGGCGATCGCCCGGCTGAACATCTTCAACTACGTGGGTTTCCTGGTCGGTTCGCCCCTGGTGGGCGCGCTGGGCGACGCGTGGAGCTACCGGGGGGCGATGCTGGTCCCGATGCTGCTGGTGACGGCGACGCTGCTGTACGCCCGCTCGTTCGGGGCGGAGCCCGCCCGATACGGTGTCGACCATGAGCGGCCGCGCACAGCTGATGTGGGACGAGCAGGTAACGGGCTATGACTTCGGTCGCGGCCACCCGATGGACCCGGTGCGGCTCGCACTGACCATGGGGCTGGTCCGGGCCTTCGGTCTGGACCGGGCGGTGACCGTGGCCGCGGCCCCCGCGGCCGGCGATTCGACGCTGCGCCTGGTGCACGACGCGGAGTACGTGGCGGCGGTGCGCCGCGCCTCCGCCGACCCCAAGGGCATGACGGAACTGGCGTACGGCCTCGGCACCGAGGACACCCCGGCGTTCGAGGGCATGCACGAGGTCTCGGCGCTGATCGCGGGCCAGTCGGTGGGGGCGGCCGAGGCGGTGTGGCGCGGCGAGGTGACGCACGCGGTGAACTTCGCGGGCGGGCTGCACCACGCGATGCCCGGGATGGCCTCCGGGTTCTGCGTCTACAACGACGCCGCGCTGGCCGTCGCCCGGCTGCTGGAGCTGGGCGCGGAGCGCGTCGCGTACGTGGACGTGGACGTGCACCACGGGGACGGCGTCCAGACGGCCTTCTGGGACGACCCGCGCGTGCTGACGATTTCGCTGCACGAGCACCCGCGCACGCTCTTCCCGCAGACCGGCTGGCCGGAGGAGACCGGCGGCCCGGAGGCGCAGGGCGGCGCGGTGAACGTGGCGCTGCCGGCCGGCACCGGGGACGAGGGCTGGCTGAGGGCGTTCGACGCGGTCGTCCCGGAGCTGCTCGCGGCCTTCCGGCCGCAGGTGCTGGTGACCCAGCACGGCGCGGACACGCACTTCGAGGACCCGCTGGCGCATCTCGCGGTGAGCCTGGACGCGCAGCGGGCGGTGGCGGAGGCGCTGCACGCCCTAGCGCACGAGCACGCCGAGGGCCGCTGGGTCGCCCTGGGCGGGGGCGGTTACGCGGTGGTCGACGTGGTGCCCCGGACGTGGACGCACCTGGTGGGCATCGCCGCCGGGCAGCCGGTCGCGCCGGAGGCGGCGACGCCCGAGGAGTGGCGGGCGGAGGTGTACCGCAGGACGCGGCAGATGGGGCCGCTGCGGATGACGGACGGCCGGGACGCGGCGTTCACCGGGTTCCACGACGCGGGGTACGACCCGGCGGACCGGCTGGACCAGGCGATCCTGGCGACCCGGCGGGCGGTCTTCCCGCTGCACGGGCTGCTGCCCTAGGTGTACCCGGCCAGGCCCCGGGCACGGCCGGGCCCGGCGAGGAGTGGTCAGGCGCCGGCCCGCAGCAGTTCCGCCGCACGTTCGGCGATGGCGTAGACCGTGGCGTTGGTGTTGGCCGAGACCGGGGCCGGCATCACCGAGGCGTCGGCCACGCGCAGGCCGTCGACACCGCGCACCCGCAGGGCGGGGTCGACGACGGCGTACGCGTCGGTGCCGATGCGGCAGGTGCCCGCGTAGTGGTTGTAGGAGCGCAGGTTGCGGCCGAGGTAGGCGCGCAGCTCGGTGCCGCCGGTGGTGTCCGGGCCGGGGAGGACCTCCTCGCCGTACCAGTCCGCCAGCGCGGGGCCGGCGGCGATCTCCCGGGCCGCGTCCAGGCCCCGCACCATGGTGTCGAGGTCGCGGATGTCGGCGTAGTAGCGGGGGTCGATGAGCGGTGGGGCGCCGGGGGCGGTGGTGGAGAGCCGGACCGTTCCGTGGCCGTACGGCGCCATGAGGGCGACCATGATCGTCCAGCCTTCGCCGACGGCCGGTCCGGGCAGGCTCTCCTCGCGGATCGGGACGTCGACGACCTGCAACTGCACGTCGGGGCCCGGTGCGTCGGGCCGGGTGCGGATCAGGCCCTGGACCTCGCCGTGGTTGTTGGCGCCCGGCGGGACGGGGCGGGGGGCCCGTACGACGACGCCGCAGACCACGTGGTCCAGCAGGTGGGAGCCGACGCCGGGCAGGTGCACGGCGGTGGGGATGCCCCAGTGGCGCAGGTGGTTGCGGGGGCCGATGCCGGAGAGCATGAGCAGTTGCGGGGTGCCGACCGCGCCCGCGGCCAGGACCACCTGCCCCGACGGGGAGCAGCGGGCGGTGCGCAGTCCGCCGTCCACGGCGTACTCCACGCCGGTGCAGCGGTCGCCGGCCAGGAGGACCCGGTGCGCCAGGGCCCCGGTCAGCACGTGCAGGCCCGGCCGGTGCCGTGCCGGGCGCAGGTAGGCCGTGGCGGCGTCCTGGCGTACGCCGTCGGCGATGCTGAGGTCGCCCCAGCCGAACCCCTCCTCCAGGCCGCCGGCGAGGTCGCCCGCCTCGGGGTGGCCGGCGTCGACGGCTGCGCGCAGGAAGTCCCGGGCGACGGGGTGACGGTCGGTGGCGGGGCCGACCCGCAGGGGTCCTTCCATGCCGCGCAGTTCCGGGTCGCGGCCCGGGACGCCGGTGAGGTCCTCACTGCGGCGGAAGCAGGGCAGCAGGTCGTCCCAGCCCCAGCCCTGCGCGCCCTCGGCGGCCCAGGCGTCGTAGCCGGAGCGGTGGCCGCGCAGGAAGTTCATGGCGTCGATGACCGAGCTGCCGCCCAGGCCGCGGCCTCGGGGCCACGGCACGGCAAGGCCGGTCCCGGTCTGCGGCACGGTGCGGTCCGCCCAGTCCAGGGGGGTGCCGAGCAGGCCGGGCCAGGCCGCGGGGACGGAGACCTCCGGAGGGTGGGCCGCCCCGCCGGCCTCCAGGAGCAGCACGCGGGCCGCGTCGTCCTCGGAGAGGCGGGCGGCGAGCACGCACCCCGCGGATCCCGCCCCCACCACGACGTAGTCGAACTCGCCCGCGTCGGCGGAGGTGTCGGCCACGGGGGTCCTCCCGTCACTGTCGCGCGCTATGTCCGCATTGTACGGAGGGTTTCGCCGGGCACGCCGACCCGAACGGCCGCCCCTCGGGAGTGACGTCCGGGCCGTTCCGGCACGTGAGGAAGGCGGGGGAGGCCACCATCGGCGCGTGGTGACTGTTGCCGCGCTGCGGGCGCATCTGGTGGGGGCGGGGATCGCGGGGGTCGTGACGACACCGCGGGAGAAGAGCCTGCGCAGCTATCGGCTGTTCGCCGCGGGTGATCCGCGGCAGACGCTGGGGCTGGAGCCGGCGCGGGCTTGGACGCAGTCCGGCCTCCTGCGGTTGATGGCCGACCGATGTGGGGTTTCGCCTGACCCGGGGCACACTTCCGGGCAGGATGTGATCGACCCGGACCGCACGCTCGCGGGGCTCGAGGCCTTCGCCGGCCGGCTGAAGGAGGCCGCGGGGCGCAGGGAGCCCGTCCTCATCGGTACTGGTCACCCGCATCGGCTGCTCGGCTTCTACGCCGGATTGGCGGCCGGGCTGTCGGCGGCGGGATGTCCCGTCCTCACCCCATCGCATGGCCGATGTATCGACATGGCGACGCAATTCGGCCTACGCACGTACAACCTCTGGTACGTAGGGGGCGTCGCGACGGTCCGGGATGCGCCGGGTGAGGGCGCCCGTGGTGCGCCGGCGGTACACACGCACTCCCCGCTCCCGGTTCGGGCCGCGCTGGCCGGTGCGACAGGACGCGGGGGACTGCTGCCGAGCCTCGTGGTGGGAGACCACGGCTGGGTCTGCGGAGCAGGTCAGCTGGGCATCGAGGCCATCGGGCTGGCCGATGCGGACGACCCCGCGGTCTTCGTCGCCGAGGCGGAGGGCAGGGTTTCGGTCGTGGTTCCGCTTGATGACGCTGTGCGGTCCGATTACTACCGACCGCTTACGCGCTATGTACTCAATCGAGCGTGTCTGTCACAGTAGTCAACCGATCGCTACTCCTCTTCCCCACTTGCATCACCCGCACCTAATCTGGGGAGGAGCGCACGTGCGAGAGGGAGTCACCGGAGGGGAAGCCGGTGCCCGTCATGTGCGGAAGGTTCAGGTGTGTCATGGCTTCAAGCGAGAGGCCTCTCAACGAGGTCGTGTTCCTGACCGTGGCAGAGGTCGCCGCGGTGATGCGAGTGTCCAAGATGACCGTGTACCGGCTGGTGCACAGCGGTCATCTGCCGGCGATCCGGGTGGGGAGGTCCTTCCGGGTGCCGGAGCAGGCCGTCCATGACTATCTTCGGGAGTCCTACGTGGGGGTGGGGGAAACTGCCTGACGACCGCCTCGGTTTCTACTCGGCGCTTGCGGACGGGTAGGCTGTGCCGACGTAGGTCGTGTGGGCTCGGACGCCCCGCACCGAGTGAAAACGAAGCGAGGGTAGTCGTGGGCTCTGTCATCAAGAAGCGGCGCAAGCGTATGGCCAAGAAGAAGCACCGCAAGCTGCTGAAGCGTACGCGTGTGCAGCGTCGCAACAAGAAGTAAGCGAGCTACGCGTCGCACTTCACTGCCCTCCCGCCCCCACGGACCGTGGGGGCGGGAGGGCAGTCGCGTTCCCGGGGGGACCGCCGGCCGGGCCCTCCTTGACGGTGCTCGTACGTTCGGGCGTCATCACGGCGCAACATCGAACCGATACGGTGCGTACATGCGGTGCGAGGGAAGGCGCTGATCTTGGGCAAAGTGGTGCTCGTGACCGGAGTCGCCCGCCGGCTCGGCGGCCGGCTGGTACGACGCGTGATGCGCGACCCCGACGTCGACCGGGTGATCGGGGTCGACACGATGCCGCCCCCGCACCATCTGGGCGGCGCGGAGTTCGTCCGTGCCGACATCAGGCACCCGATGATCGCGAAGGTGCTGGCGGAGCACTCGGTGGACACGGTGGTCCACATGGACGTCAGCGGCACGCTGCCCGGCCGCAGCAGCCGGACCGCGGTCAAGGAGACCAACGTCATCGGCACGATGCAGCTGCTGGGCGCCTGCCAGAAGGCCCCGACGGTGCGCCGCCTGGTGGTGAAGTCCACGACGAGCGTGTACGGCTCGGCGCCCCGTGACCCGGCGGTCTTCACCGAGTCCATGCCGCCCAAGTCGCTGCCCAGCGGCGGCTTCGCGAAGGACGCGGTGGAAGTCGAGGGATACGTACGCGGCTTCGCACGGCGTCGCCCGGACGTTGCCGTATCGGTTCTGCGGTTCGCCAACATCCTCGGCCCGCGGGCCGACACCCCGCTCGCCGAGTACTTCGCGCTGCCGGTGCTGCCGACCGTGCTCGGCTACGACCCGCGGCTGCAGTTCGTGCACGAGGACGACGTCGTCGACGTCCTGATGCTGGCCCTGCGCGACGAGCGCAACGGGACGATCAACAGCGGCACGTTCAACATCGCAGGTGACGGAGTGCTCCTGCTGTCGCAGACCGCGCGACGGCTGGGGAAGCCCACGGTGCCGGTGCTGCTGCCCGCCGTCACCTGGGTGGGGCAGATGCTGCGCACCGCCGGCGTCACCGACTTCTCGCGCGAGCAGATCCGGCTGCTCACCCACGGCAGGGTCGTGGACACCACGCAGATGCGCGAGACGCTCGGCTTCACCCCGAAGTACACCACCGCCGAGACCTTCGGCGACTTCGCCCGCAGCCACGGCCCCGGCCTGCTGCCGCCGGACCGGCTCGCCGAGGCCGTCGACCGGCTCGCCGCGCTGGTCCCCGCGGGCGGCCCCCGAGGACTGAGCTCGTGAGCAATGCTGCGAGGAGGAACCGCACCATGGCGGACGCCAAGGTCATCCCGTTCGACGAGGACACCCGGACGCGGAGGGGGGCGCCGCGGTCGCGCGGGCGGGCCGCGGCCCGCGGAAAGGCGGGCGGCGACACCGGGAACGCGGTGGCCGCGCTGCCGGTGGAGGAGCGGGCCGTGCGCGTCGCCGCGGAGCCCGACGCCGTCCAGGACGCCGTGACGGCCTCCGCGGACACCCCCGGCACCGATGGTGCCGGTGAGGCGTCCGAGGGCGCGCAGGCGGCGGCGGAGGGCGCTGAGCGGCACCCCGGCACACCGGGCGGCCCGCTGGTCGCCGCGCTCGGCTCGGCCGCGGACCGGCTGCTGGGCGGGCCCTGGGAGCGCCGGGTGGCGCACGGGCTGGCCTTCCTGCGCCGCCGGATCACCGGCGACTACGAGGTCGACGACTTCGGCTACGACGAGGAGCTCACCGACCAGGTCCTGATGTCGCTGCTCCGGCCGCTGTACGAGTCGTACTTCCGGGTCGAGGTGAAGGGCATCGAGAACATCCCGGCCGAGGGCGGTGCCCTCGTGGTGGCCAACCACTCCGGGACGCTGCCGATGGACGGGCTGATGATGCAGGTCGCCGTCCACGACCACCATCCCGCGGGGCGGCACCTGCGACTGCTGGCGGCGGACCTGGTGTTCGTGCTGCCGCTCGTCAACGAGCTGGCCCGCAAGGCCGGGCACACCCTCGCCTGCGCGGAGGACGCCCAGCTGCTGCTCGAACGCGGCGAGGTGGTCGGCGTGATGCCCGAGGGCTTCAAGGGGCTCGGGAAGCCCTTCTCGGAGCGCTACAAGCTGCAGCGCTTCGGGCGGGGCGGCTTCGTCGCGACCGCGCTCAAGACAGGGGTGCCGATCGTCCCGTGCTCGATCGTGGGCGCGGAGGAGATCTACCCGATGGTCGGCAACGCCAAGACGGTGGCCCGGCTGCTGGGCTTCCCGTACTTCCCGGTGACGCCGACGTTCCCGTGGCTGGGGCCGCTGGGCATGGTGCCGCTGCCGACGAAGTGGACGATCCAGTTCGGCGAGCCGATCCCTACGGACGGCTACGCGCCGGAGGCGGCCGAGGACCCGATGCTGGTCTTCAACCTGACCGACCAGGTACGCGAGACCATCCAGCACACCCTCTACAAGCTGCTGGTGCAGCGCCGCTCGGTCTTCTTCTGAGGCTTCGGGCCGTGTGTCCGGCCCGCAGGAGCCGGACACGGCGGTGGGCCGGGGCATGGCGCCCCGGCCCACCGCCGTGAGGTCCCCGCTCAGTCGCCCCGGTCGTCCTCGGCGCTGAGCCCGAGGCCCGGGAGCAGCCCGGGCAGCAGCGGCGGGAGGGTGACCGACGGCTGGGTGCCGTCGCCGCCCGAGGTGCTGCCGGTCGGCGTGGGGTCGAGCAGATCGCCGGTGCCGCCGATGAGGCCGCTGTCCGAACTGCGCGACGCCGAAGGGCTGGCCTTGTCGTCTCCGCGCTCGTCGGCGGACCCGCTCGCGGAGCCGCTGACCGAGGGCGAGGGCCCGCGGGTGCCGCTCGCGGAGCGGTCGCCGCTGCCCGGGACGCCGCGGCCGTCACCGTGGCCGGAGCCGGTGGAGGGCGGCAACAGCCTCTGCAGCGGGGCCACTTCGTCCTCTATGGCGTCGAAGACGGAGGTGACCTTGTTGCCCACGTCGTCGAGCCGGGAGGGGAGCTTGCCGCGCAGCTCGGTCCAGCCCTTGCGGTGGCTGCTGGAGAACGCGGAGAGCGTCTCGATCGGCTGCAGCGAACCGTCCTTGCGGTACGCGGCGGCGAGCAGCCGGTGGCCCTCGGAGGCCTCCTGCTGCATCCCCGACAGCGCCCTGCGGATCTCGCCCACCGACTCGTCGTCGAGCTCGCCGCCCCGGCCGCGTTCCATGAGGCGGCGCGCCTCCTGGAGCCGGGTGGAGGCGAGGTCGAGGTAGACCTTGCCGCGGTCGGCGTCGTCGTCGGCGAGGTTGAGGCGCATGTCCTCCATGCCCCGTTTGAGGCCGTAGAGGGTGTCGCCGGGCAGCGCGTCCGTGCTCGCGGCGGCGACGCCGCCGAGGGCGCCGGCCGCCACACCGACGGAGAGGCCGCCGGCGGCGAGCCTGCGCGACCACGCGGAGCGCGGCTTCAGCTTGCCGAGACCGCGGCCGTCGGCGCGGTGCGCGCCCCGGCCGCCGTCGCGTTGTACGGGAACCGTCAGGGTGCCGTCGGCGAGCGCGGCCTCCATGGCGGCGATCAACTGGGCACGCTGGACGGTCTTGGTCTCCGGGTCCAGCGTCGGTCGCGGTACGTCCCGCAGGGCGTCCGCCAGGGCCAGGAACGTGCCCTGGCCCGGATCCGCATGCCGGTCCGCGGCGTGGGCGCCGTGCTGTACGCCGGCACCCGTCTGGGGGCCTTCGCCCTCGAGGGCGTCGGCGAAGGCGTTAGCCCGCCGGTGCGCCGTTGGATTCGCGATCACGGGCGGCACCTCCTCTCGTCATCCACCTCGACTCCCCGTAGTGCCTTCAAGGTTGTGCACCTTGAGCCTTTCCACCCGATCGAGTGATCGGAAGCGGGCAGAGCACGGCATTGGGGGGTCCGCATGTGATGCAACGAGTGCCGCCCGAGTTGGGTTACGCAGTCATGATGATCGGACCGTGGAGGCAGTCGCAAGATGAAGATCCATCCATTGCGCTATCGCGCGTCGTCGGGGAGGAGCCGGGCGAGGGTCCGTACGGCGCGGTACTGCAAGGTCTTGATCGCGCCCTCGTTCTTGCCCATGATGCGGGCCGTCTCGGCGACCGAGAGCCCCTGCAGGAAGCGCAGCGTCACGCACTCCTGCTGCTGGGGGTTGAGCTTGCGGACGGCCCTGAGCAGCGACTCGTTGGACAGCGCCTCCAGGACGCAGTCCTCCGGGCTGGGCTCGACCTCGTTGGCGTCGAGCATCTCCCCGGTGGTCACCTCCAGCCGGAAGCGGCTGGACTTGAAGTGGTCGGCCACCAGGTTGCGCGCGATGGTGACCAGCCACGCGCCGAAGTCACGCCCCTGCCAGGTGAAGGTGCCGATGCGACGCAGGGCGCGCAGGAAGGTCTCGCTGGTCAGGTCCTCGGCGGTGGCCTTGCCCCCGACGCGGTAGTAGATGTAGCGGTAGACGGTGTCCGAGTAGTGGTCGTAGAGGCGCCCGAAGGCCTCGGTCTCGCCGGCTTGGGCGCGCTCGACCAGGTCCATCATGCGTCCGCTGTCACTGTCGGCCGCCGGCCGGCGCGGGGTGGCGCCCGTGGACCGGTCGGCCTGCTGGGTGCTGCGGGACCGTCTGCCGACCGTGGCCCGGCCGTCGGCCAGCGCGTAGGCGCGGCCGGCGGGCGCTGCCGCCGTGGCGAGTGCGGGGACGAGCACGGCGTGCGCGGGGACGACGCGCAGCAGGTGCTCGGCCACCAGTGCGCGCAGCGTAGCCAGGCCAGAGGCGTCAACCCCGGTGTGTGGGTACACGGGACTCCCAGAGGCAGAACTTCCATCACGTGCAGTACGGAACCGTTCACCCGTCGTAGGGACGTGTGGGTACCGGCTTGCGTCTGAGGAGAATAACGCTTCGTACAGGCGACGCTACACCGAGTTGCTGAAATCGTCGGTTCCGCCCACTCTCTGGCGGAATGGTGATCGATCAATTATCGAACACCGAAACAGTGTTGACCACATAGCGTCGTGAAATGCTCGCGTGGAGAGCGTGTTGTGGCTGTGTGGCTCACCGTGAACTGACGGGGCGCCAGAGGGTGACCCGGGCGTGTCGCCCGCGTCCCTAGCGGCGGCGGCGTTGCAGGGCCATCGCGGCGGCCGCGCCGCCCGCCACGGCGCCCACGCCTGCGGCCGCCGGGATGCCGATCTTCACCGCCTTGCGGCCGGTGCGGTAATCGCGCAGCCGCCAGCCCTTTTCGCGCGCGTGTTTGCGCAGCCGCGTATCGGGATTGATCGCATATGGATGTCCGACGAGCGACAGCATCGGGATGTCGTTCGACGAATCGCTGTACGCGGCGCAGCGCGAGAGTTCGAGTCCCTCCGCGGCGGCGAGCGCCTTGACCGCCTCGGCCTTGGAGGGGCCGTGCAGCGGCTCGCCGACCAGCCGGCCGGTGTAGAGGCCGTCGACGTGCTCGGCGACGGTGCCGAGGGCGCCGGTGAGGCCGAGCCTGCGGGCGATGATCGTGGCCGTCTCCACCGGGGCGGCCGTCACCAGCCAGACCCGCTGTCCGGCGTCGAGGTGGGCCTGGGCGAGCGCGCGGGTGCCGGGCCAGATCTTGTCCGCCATGTACTCGTCGTAGATCTCCTCGCCGATGGACATGAGTTCCTCGACGCGGTGCCCCTTGATGATCGAGAGCGCGCTCTCCCGCACCTCCTGCATGTGCTCGGGGTCCTCGGACCCGGCGATCCGGAAGTACGCCTGCTGCCACGCGAAGCGCGCGAGGTCACGGCTCTGGAAGAACTTCCGCTTGTACAGGCCGCGCCCGAAGTGGAAGATCGCGGCGCCCTGCATCACGGTGTTGTCCAGGTCGAAGAAGGCGGCCGCGTGCGGATCGCCGACCACGGGGAACGCGGGGACGCCCGCCCGGTCGTCCTTCTTCTCCACGGGTGCCGCGAGCGCGGCCTCCGCCGCGGCCTCGCCGGCCAGCACGCTGCGCGCGGTGGCGGAGCGCTTACGGGGGGTGAGCCATCGCAGAGCGGCCATGGGGCGAGCATAGCCAGTCCGTTGGGCAACTCCGGTGCACCGATGGAGCAGGTGAATGAACTCCTCGCGACGAGGGTGTTACCGCGGGTCGGGAGTTGACGGAGGCAGAATGGCCGGCATGAGCCCTCTGTTCGGACGCGATGCCCGCAATGCCCGGAGAAACCCGGCGGATCGGACGGTGACGCTGATCGCCAAGCCCGGCTGCCACCTGTGCGACGACGCGCGGACGGTGATCCGCAGGGTCGTCGACGACCTGGGCGCGCGCTTCGAGGAGAGGGACATCACGCGCGACGAGGAGCTGCACGACCGGTACTGGGAGCAGATCCCGGTCGTCCTCATCGACGGGGAACAGCACACCTTCTGGCGTGTCGACGAGGGCCGGTTGCGGCGCGGGCTGGGCGCCTGAGGGCCCTGTTGCGACAGGTGGGCGATTTGCGCGTGTTCCTCTGGACGCGGGTGCTCGATTACCATCAAGGCGTTTTGTGTAGTGCGGGGGTGCGTGAGTAAGGATGGTGACTGCGTGCTCCCGGGCAGACTTCAGGCGCGCGGCGGCTTCGCCGTGGTCGATCTGGAGGCCACCGGTTCCAGTTCGCGGCGCCACCGGGTGGTCGAGCTGGCCGTGGTGCTCCTCGACAGCGAATTCGGGCACGAGGGCGAGTTCTCGACCCTCGTCGACCCCGAGGGGCCGGTCGGCCCCACCCACATCCACGGCATCGAGCCCCGCCACGTCGAGGCGGTCGGCGCACCCCTGTTCGGGCAGATCGCCCCGAGGCTGCTGGGGCTGCTGCGCGGGCGGGTGCTGGTGGGGCACAACGTCGGCTGCGACCGCGCGTTCCTGGCGGCGGAGTACGCCCGGCTCGGCGTGGAGTTCCCCGTCGTCCCCGAACTGTGCACCATGCGGATGGCCGCGCTGCGGGAGGCCGCCCCGGGCGGGCTGAGCCTGCTGGCGTGCGCCGAGGCGGCCGGACTGACCGGCTGGACCGCGCACACCGCGCTGGGCGACGCCCGTACGACGGCCCGGCTCTTCGCCTCCTACGTCCCGGACCACCCGGGTGGACCCGCGCAGACCGAGAAGGCGCTGGCGCGCGCGGCGGTGGTCGAGTGGCCGCAGTTGGCCGGAGCGGACGCGCTGTGGGTGGGGCGCCGGGGTGCGGACCGGGCGCCCGCGTGGAACGTTCCGTCGCAGCAGAAGGTTTCTTATGTCCGTAATGGGGGTGCGTGATGCCGGTCACTTCCCCCGGGCAAATCGGACACCATCTTTGTGCACGCGTTCACAAAGACATAGCCTGGCGTGCACGGGGCGGTCCCAATGACGGGTGCCGCTCGCAGCCCAGCTCTACCCGCAGGAGCATCGTGGCAACTGGCCGAACTCACCGACCGGCGACCCGCAGCCGAGGGATTCCCGAGGCCACCGTCGCCAGGCTCCCGCTGTACCTGCGGGCCCTGACCGCGTTGTCCGAGCGATCGGTGCCCACCGTGTCCTCGGAGGAGCTCGCGGCCGCCGCCGGGGTGAACTCGGCCAAACTGCGCAAGGACTTCTCCTACCTCGGTTCGTACGGAACCCGCGGGGTCGGCTACGACGTCGAGTACCTCGTGTACCAGATCTCCCGCGAGCTGGGCCTCACCCAGGACTGGCCGGTCGTCATCGTCGGCATGGGAAACCTCGGGGCCGCGCTCGCCGGGTACGGCGGCTTCGCCTCCCGGGGTTTCCGCATCGCCGCGCTCATCGACGCGGACGTCCAGCTCACGGGACGGCTCATCGCCGGGCTGCCCGTGCGGCACGCGGACGAGCTGGAGGGCATCGTCCACGACAACCAGGTGTCCATCGGCGTGATCACCACGCCGGCCGGGGCCGCCCAGGAAGTCTGCGACCGCCTGGTGGGCGCCGGGGTCACCTCGATCCTCAACTTCGCCCCGACCGTGCTGACCGTCCCCGACGGGGTCGACGTCCGCAAGGTCGACCTCTCCATCGAGCTGCAGATCCTCGCCTTCCACGAGCAGCGGAAGGCCGGCGAGGAGCTGGAGGGCAGCCTCGCGGCGCCCCCGGTGGCGGCCAAGGCGGCCCGCGACGGCGGCCGCCGTCCGGGACCTGACGGGGACGTCCCCGCCGTGATGCCGGCATGAGCCTCCTCGTCGTCGGACTGAGCCACCGCACCGCCCCCGTCAGCGTCCTGGAGCGCGCGGCGCTCGGTGAGGACACCAAGGGCAAGCTGCTGCTGGACGTCATGGCCGCCGAGCCCGCCGGTGAGGCCGCGGTGCTGTCCACCTGCAACCGCATCGAGCTGTACGCGGACGTCGACAAGTTCCACGCCGGTGTCGCCGAGCTGTCCACGCTGCTGGCGCGGCACAGCGGGGTCGGTCTCGACGAGTTGACCCCGCACCTGTACGTGCACTACGAGGACCGGGCCGTCCACCACCTGTTCTCGGTCGCCTGCGGCCTGGACTCCATGGTCGTCGGCGAGGGCCAGATCCTCGGTCAGATCAAGGAGACCCTGGGGCTCGGCCAGGAGCTGCACACCGCGGGCCGGTCCCTGAACGACCTGTTCCAGCAGGCGCTGCGGGTCGGCAAGCGTGCGCACTCCGAGACCGGGATCGACCGGGCCGGGCAGTCGCTGGTCACCTTCGGCCTGGAGCAGATGGCCGAGGCCGTCGGCGGCGTCCCCTTCGAGGAGTGGGGCAAGGGCAAGCGCGCCCTGGTCGTCGGCGCCGGCTCGATGAGCTCGCTCGCCGCGGCCACCCTCGCCCGCGCGGGGGCGGGCGAGATCGTGGTCGTCAACCGCACGCAGGAGCGCGCCGAGCGCCTCGCCGAGAGCGTCGGCGGCCGCGCCGCGTCCATGGAGGACCTGGCCGGCGAGCTGTCGTACGCCGACATCGTCGTGTCCTGCACCGGGGCGACCGGCCTGGTGCTCACCGCCGACACCGTCGCCCGCGCCACGCTCTCCCGGGCCCTGCGCTCCGGCGGCGAGCCCGTCGCGCCCATCGGGATGCTCGACCTCGCCCTGCCGCGCGACATCGACCCGCTGGTGCACTCCCTGGACGGCGCCCACGTCACCGACCTGGAGACCATCGCCGCGGCCGCTGCCGACGCCCCGATGGCCGCCGACGTCGACGAGGTGCGAAAGATCGTTTCCGCTGAGGTGGCCGCCTTCGGCGCCGCCCAGCGTGCCGCGCACATCACGCCGACCGTCGTCGCCCTGCGCGCCATGGCCGCCGACCTGGTCGCCACCGAGCTGGCGCGTCTCGACGGCCGCCTCCCCGACCTGGACGAACGGCAGCGCGCGGAGGTCACCCAGACCGTGCGCCGCGTCGTCGACAAACTCCTGCACGCGCCTACTGTGCGGGTCAAGCAGCTCGCCGGCGAGCCCGGTGGCGCCGGGTACGCCGACGCGCTGCGTGAACTCTTCGACCTGGACCCCCAGGCGGTCGCCGCGGTCAGCAGGGCCGACTCACCGGGCACGCCGGTGATCCCCTCCGCGGCCGTCCCGCCGGCGGTGTCGGCTGCTTCAGCAACGAGTGACTCGAATCGAGGGCGGGCATGACGAGCCCAACCGCACTGAAACTGGGAACCCGGCGCAGCGCGCTGGCGCTGGCGCAGTCCGGCATGGTGGCCGAACAGGTCCGCCGGATCACCGGCCGCGACGTGGAGCTGGTGGAGATCACCACCTACGGCGACGTCTCGCGTGAGCACCTGGCGCAGATCGGCGGTACCGGCGTCTTCGTCTCCGCCCTGCGCGACGCGCTGCTGCGCGGCGAGATCGACTTCGCCGTCCACTCCCTCAAGGACCTCCCGACCGCCGACCCCGAGGGCCTCACCCTCGCCGCGGTCCCCCTGCGTGAGGACCCGCGCGACGCGCTGATCGCGCGCGACGGCCTCACCTTCGAGCAGCTGGCCGCCTCCCCCCGGGGCGCCCGCATCGGCACCGGCTCGCCGCGCCGCATGGCGCAGCTGAACGCCTGGGCCCGCTCGATGGGGGTGCGCGTGGAGACCGTGCCGATCCGCGGCAACGTGGACACGCGCATCGGATATGTTGCCTCAGGCGACCTCGACGCCGTCGTGCTCGCCGCCGCCGGACTCAGCCGGCTGGGCCGCCTCGCGGAGGCCACCGAGCTGATCTCCTGCGACGTCGTGCTGCCCGCTCCCGGACAGGGGGCGCTGGCCGTCGAGTGCTCTGCGGACGACGCAGGGCTCGCCGGCGTGCTCGCCGAGCTCGACGACCCGTTCACCCGGGCCGCCGTGACCGCCGAGCGCGCACTGCTCGCCGCCCTCGAGGCCGGCTGCTCCGCGCCCGTGGGCGCGCTGGCCGACCCCGTCGTGGACGGGCAGATCACCGAGCTGCGCCTGCGCGGTGTCGTCGGGACCACCGACGGCTCCTCGCTGGTGCAGATGTCCATCACCGGTCCGACCCCCGCCTCCCGGGACGAAGCCGTGGCCCTCGGCCACGAGCTCGCCACCGAGATGCTCGCCAAGGGTACGGCCGGTCTTATGGGGGAGCGCGAACTTTGAGCCCCACCGCCGCCGCAGCGACCAACACGACCGCAGACGCCACCGCGGCCGGGCCGGCAGGACCGGCAGGCAGGACGGGTACCGCGGGAACCGCGGGCCACACCGGGACCGCGGGCACGGGTACGCCGCGTTCCGCCCACGGGCACGTCACCTTCCTCGGTGCCGGGCCCGGTGACCCCGGGCTGCTGACCCTGCGCGCCGTCGAGGCGCTCGCCCACGCCGACGTCCTGGTCGGCGACCAGCACGTGCTGGACGTCGTACGGACCCATGCCCGGCCGGGCGTGGACACGGCGCAGCCGGGCGACGCCGAGGGGGAGTTGAGCCCTTCGGCCGCCGCGGCCAAGCTTTTCATGGCCTCCGCGCGCACCGGCAAGCGGGTCGTCCGTGCGATCGCCGGCGATCCCGGACTCGACTCCGCGGCCGCCACCGAGATGCTCGCCTGCGCGCAGGCGGGCATCCCCTTCGAGGTCGTCCCGGGCGTGGCCGCGGCCGTGGGCGTGCCCGCGTACGCCGGCGTGCCGCTCAGCGGCGACGTGCGGTTCGTGGACGCCGCGACCGCGTCCGGACGGTGCTGGAGCGAGGTGGGCACGAGCGACGCGACCCTGGTCGTCTCCACCACCCTGCAGACCGTCGCCGCCAACGCGGCGGAGCTGGTCTCGGGGGGCCGCAAGCCGGACACCCCGCTGACCGTGACCGTCGCCGGTACGACGACCCGGCAGCGCACCTGGTCGGCGACCCTGTCGACGATCGCGGCCGAGCTGAAGGCGACGAAGGCGCTGCCCACCCCGGAGGGCCCGATCGCGGCGATAGCCGTGGTCGGCGAGCCGACCACGCGGCGCGACCTGCTCTCGTGGTTCGAGACCAAGCCGCTGTTCGGCTGGAAGGTGCTCGTCCCGCGCACCAAGGAGCAGTCCGCGTCCCTCTCCGACCAGTTGCGCTCCTACGGTGCCGTGCCGCACGAGGTGCCCACCATCGCGGTGGAGCCGCCCCGTACGCCGCAGCAGATGGAGCGCGCGGTCAAGGGCCTGGTCACCGGACGGTACGAGTGGATCGCCTTCACCTCGGTGAACGCGGTCAAGGCCGTCCGCGAGAAGTTCGAGGAGTACGGGCTCGACGCGCGTGCCTTCGCCGGGATCAAGGTCGCGGCGGTGGGCGAGCAGACCGCCCGGGCGCTGGTGGACTTCGGCGTGAAGCCTGACCTGGTGCCCAGCGGCGAGCAGTCCGCCGCGGGCCTGCTGGAGGACTGGCCGCCCTACGACCCCGTCTTCGACCCGATCGACCGGGTCTTCCTGCCGCGCGCCGACATCGCGACGGAGACCCTCGTGGCGGGCCTCGTGGAGCTCGGCTGGGAGGTCGACGACGTCACCGCCTACCGGACCGTGCGGGCGTCGCCGCCGCCGGCGGAGACCCGTGAGGCGATCAAGGGCGGCGGGTTCGACGCGGTGCTGTTCACCTCGAGCAGCACGGTGCGGAACCTGGTCGGCATCGCGGGCAAGCCGCACAACGTGACCGTGATCGCCTGCATCGGCCCGGCCACCGCGAAGACCGCGGAGGAGCACGGGCTGCGGGTGGACGTGATGGCCCCGGAGCCGTCTGTCCACGCGCTCGCGCAGGCGCTGGCGGACTTCGGGGTCCGGCGGCGCGAGGCGGCGATCGCCGCTGGCGACCCCGTGACGCGTCCCAGCGAGCGCCGTCCCGGGTCCCGGCGCAGGGCCCGCGTCTGACCGGACCCGGCCGTGTTCTCCGTGCCCCCGGCTCCCTCCTGGGAGCCGGGGGCCGTCGCGTTCCGGGGCCGACACCGGGTCGGCATGAGCACGGCGCACACGGGCGTACCGTGGAACGCGGAAACGGCCCGGGACGGAGAAAGGCGCGGCGCGGTGATGAGCGGAAACGGAAGCGGATACGGTCAGTTCCCCGGTACGAGGCCCCGCCGGCTGCGCACGACGCCCGCGATGCGCCGCCTCGTCGCGGAGACCCGGCTGCACCCCGCCGAGCTGATCCTCCCGGCTTTCGTCCGCGAGGGCATCGACGCGCCGGTGCCGATCTCCGCCATGCCGGGCGTCGTCCAGCACACCCGTGACACCCTCCGCAAGGCCGCCGTGGAGGCGGCCGAGGCGGGCGTGGGCGGGATCATGCTCTACGGCGTGCCGCTGGACGAGAAGAAGGACGCCGTGGGAACGCCCGGCACGGACCCGGACGGGATCCTGCAGGTGGCGATCCGCGACGTGGTCGCCGAGGTCGGCGACGCCCTGGTGGTCATGTCCGACCTCTGCCTGGACGAGCACGTCGACCACGGCCACTGCGGCGTGCTGGACGCCGAGGGCCGGGTGGACAACGACGCGACGCTGGAGCGGTACGCGGAGATGGCCCGGGTCCAGGCGGACGCCGGCGTCCACGTCGTCGGCCCCAGCGGCATGATGGACGGTCAGGTCGGCGTGATCCGGGGTGCCCTGGACGCCGCCGGGCACCAGGACGTGTCGGTGCTGGCGTACACGGCGAAGTACGCGTCGGCGTTCTACGGGCCGTTCCGGGAGGCCGTCGGATCCTCGCTCAAGGGCGACCGCAAGACCTATCAGCAGGACCCGGCGAACCTGCGGGAGTCGCTGCGCGAACTGGCGCTGGACGTCGCCGAGGGCGCCGACATGGTCATGGTGAAGCCCGGACTGCCGTACCTGGACGTGGTGGCGAAGGTCGCCGAGTCGGTGGACGTGCCGGTGGCGGCGTACCAGGTCAGCGGCGAGTACGCGATGGTCGAGGCGGCCGCCGAGCGCGGCTGGATCGACCGCGACCGGGCGATCATGGAGGCCCTGACCGGCATCCGCCGCGCGGGCGCCCAGCTGATCCTCACCTACTGGGCGACCGAGGTGGCCGCCCAGCTCTGACGGCTCCGACGGCTCTGACGGCTCCGACGGCGGCCCATCGGCCGCCGTCGGAGCCGTTTCCGCGCACCGGGCGCCGCTCCCGGTGAACAGCCGCGCCGGGCAGGCGAGTCCGGCCAGGGCCGCGATCGGCGACAAGGCGCCGGGACGCCCCACCTGACCCGCTGTCACTCCTCGGCAAGCGGGTCGTTTCCCCGTGTGCATCGCCGGTGCCGCCGTTCGGCAGGTGAGGCAACGTGCCGCGGTGCCCGTGCCGTTCGGGTCCGGTCGGGGCGTGATCGGCGGCAGAGGAGTGATCATGCTCGGCCGGGTCTGCAGCCGGGGCGGTCACCTGCCGAAGGAGGGGTGGCGGCGCTCTTCCCGCCTGCTCGGGCGTGGTGCCTTCAGATGATCGCGCGCAGGACGCGGAAGCGGACGGCGTGGTTCCAGGCCGTGCGGCATTTCATTACATCAAGTGGCTTTGGGTGCGATTCGGACTTAACGGCCGATGTGGGTGGCAAATTCACAGCAAGTCCACAGCAGGCGGAGGCACAAGGGCCTCCGCCGTGAAAGGAGAACCGCGATGCGGATTCCCCGATTCGCCGCCGCGCTGGGCGTCGCGGCCGCCGTCCTTCTGGGCGGGGCCGGTGCCGCCAGCGCCGCAGCGCCGCCACCGGCGGCGGTGTCGCAGACGACCCAGGCGACAAACGACCGGGGCGGCGAGTACCGGCACGACGGCGACCGCGGCCGGGGCGGCGAGTACCGGCGCTACGGTGACCGCGGCCGGGGCGGCGAGTACCGCCGTGACCGGGGGCGTGACGGCCGCTGGTACCACCGCCACCACCGGCACCACCCCCGTTGGCACCACCGCCACCACCGTCACGACCACCGCTGGCACTTCCACCGCTGAGCGGTACTGACCGGGTCGTCTCGGGGGTGTCCTTCCACCGCGGGGAAGGACACCCGTACCTCGGGCCCGGCAGGGGATCCGTCTAGTCCCACCAGAAGGACCAGGTGGGCACGCCCACCAGGGACTCGGCGTACGCGCGGAGCGAGCCGCTGCCCTGGGTGACGTTGTCCGGGCAGAAGGCGAAGTGCTCGGCGGCCACGGCCTCGGCCTCCCGCACGGTGGCCGGCGGCGCGGCCACCGACAGCACGAGCACGTCGAAGGCGAGGGCCACGACGCGCACGCCGAAGCGCTCCTCCCAGGAGCGCAGCACCGAACAGAGCCGGGCCACGTCGTTCTCGTGGTTGCACGGCCCCGTCCAGCCGATGGCCGCGGGGACGTCGGCGCTGCGCCGGGCGGGGACGAGGGCCGCTCGGGGGTCCTTGAACCACCCCGTCTCGACCAGGGTCGCGGCGACCTCGGCCGCCCTGACGTCCGGGTCGGCCTCGAACTCCCGCGCCGGGGCGAGGCCGGGCCACGCCCGGCCGAACGGGGCGACCAGGTCCGCCGCGTCCTCGTCGGGGGCCGCGTCCTCCGCGTCGTCCTCGTCCTCATGGCCCCAGAAGTCGGCCAGCACCTCTTCGGCGTCGTGGTCGCCCGGGTAGGACATCATCCCCGGGTCCAGTTCCGCCGTGGCCGGCCGCGCCGCGTCCATGGAGAGCAGCACCGGGTGCAGTCCCGCCGTCATGCGCGCGGGGAGCAGCCGTTCCCAGGAGCCGGGCCCGGCGGTCTCCTCCGCGTGCCAGAGCAGCGGTTCGGGCCACCGGCCGTCGCTCGTGGCGTCGACGAGCGTGCCGGGCGGGAGGTCGAGGCCCAGGGACCGGCCGGCCGGGTCCTGCGCGAGCTTCGGGAGCTGGTTGGGGAGCATCGCCATGGGCGTGAATGTAGGGGTGCCCACTGACAACGGCGGCCCCGGGGGAGTGTCGACTCCCGCCGGGGCCGCCGTCGTACGGACGCGGGGCGCGTCAGAGGCGCTCGGGCGTGCGGATGCCGAGCAGCGCCATCCCCTGGCTCAGGGTGCGGGCGGTCAGGTCGCAGAGGAAGAGGCGGTTCTCCTTGACGTCGGGAGCCGGCTCGGGCTTCACGACCGGGCACTGGTCGTAGAAGGTCGTGAACGCCGAGGCCAGCGCGTAGAGGTACGAGGCCAACTTGTGCGGCTCGTACGTCTCCGACACGGCTGCCAGGGTCTCCGCGAACTCGTCCAGCAGCAGGCCGAGCGCCCGCTCGGCCGGGGCCAGCGGCAGCTCGGGGTGGGCGGCCGGCTTCGCGTCGCCCGCCTTCCGCAGGATCGACTGGATACGGGCGTACGCGTACTGCAGGTACACGCTGGTGTCGCCGTTGAGCGAGACCATCCGGTCCAGGTCGAAGACGTAGTCCCGGCCGAGCGAGGTCGACAGGTCGGCGTACTTGATCGCGCCGATGCCGACCTCCTTGGCCCGGTCGGCGACCTCCGCGTCCGTCAGCTCCGCGGACTTCTCCCGGATGACGGTCGCGGCCCGCTCCACGGCCTCGTCCAGCAGGTCCACCAGGCGGAACGACTCGCCGGACCGGGTCTTGTACGGCTTGCCGTCCTTGCCGAGCAGCGCGCCGAACGGGATGTGGAGCGCCTTGACCTCGTCGGTCAGCCAGCCGGCCCGCCTGGCCGTCTCGAAGACCATCTTGAAGTGGAGGGCCTGCCGGAAGTCCACGACGTACAGGAGGGTGTCCGCGTGCAGGTCCGCGGTGCGGTTGCGGATCGCGGACAGGTCGGTCGCGGCGTAGCCGAAGCCGCCGTCGGCCTTCTGCACGATGAGCGGGACCGGCTCGCCGTCCTTGCCCTTGACGTCGTCGAAGAACACGCACAGCGCGCCGTTGGAGCGCACGGCGACGCCGGACTTCTCCAGCAGCTCGCAGGTCTCGACGAGCATGTCGTTGTAGCCGGACTCGCCGACGACGTCCTCGTCGCGGATCTCGATGTCGAGCTTGTCGTAGACCGAGTTGAAGTAGATCTTCGACTCGTCCACGAACCGCTGCCACATCGCCAGCGTCTCCGGCTCGCCCGCCTGCAGGTCCACGACCCGCTTGCGCGACCGGGTCTTGAAGTCGTCGTCGGCGTCGAAGACGGCCCGCGAGTCCTTGTAGAGCCGGTTGAGGCGCGACATGGAGGCCTCGCCGGCCTCCTCGCCCGGGTCGGCCGCGTCGTGGTCCAGCTCGTGCGGGTGCTCCACCAGGTACTGGATGAGCATGCCGAACTGGGTGCCCCAGTCGCCGATGTGGTGGCGGCGGACCACCGTCTCGCCCTCGAACTCCAGGATCTTGACGAGCGCGTCGCCGATCACGGAGGACCGCAGGTGGCCGACGTGCATCTCCTTGGCCACGTTCGGCTGCGCGTAGTCGATCACCGTGACGCCGGGCGCGGCCTTCGCGGGCACGCCGAGCCGGTCGTCGGCGGCCCGGGCGGCGAGCGTCCGGGTGATCGCGGAGTCGGCGACGGTGATGTTGAGGAAGCCGGGGCCGGAGACCTCGACGGAGGAGATCAGCCCGTCGTCCGCCGGGAGGGCGGCCACGACCTCGGCGGCCAGCTCGCGCGGGTTCGCCTTGTTCCGCTTGGCGAGGCCCAGCACACCGTTGGCCTGGAAGTCGGCCCGGTCGCTACGTCGCAGCAGCGGGTCGGCACCGAGGGCGTCAGCGACGCGCTGCTGGATCGAGGCGGAAAGCGAGTTGACCGAGGCCATGGGATGGGTGCTTCCTGAGAGGGATCGGAGATCAACCCTCAGTATCCCACGCGCTACCACTCATTTTTCTCTGGGACAATTGCCGGGTACCGCGCTACCCGCTGCACAGGTGGAAGGAAGTCGAGACAGTGGCTCAGAGCACCGAGGCCGACTGGGTCGCCCGCTTCGCGGACGACGTCATCGCGGAAGCCGAGCGGCGGGCTCCGGGCAAGAAAATCGTCGTCGCCTCCGGGATCAGCCCCTCCGGGCCGATCCACCTCGGCAACCTGCGCGAGATCATGGTCCCGCACCTGGTCGCCGACGAGATCAAGCGGCGCGGCGTGCCGTGCGAGCACATCCTGTCCTGGGACGACTTCGACCGTTACCGCAAGGTGCCGGCCGGCTACGACCCGTCCTACGCCGAGCACATCGGCAAGCCGCTGACCTCCGTGCCGGCGCCCGAGGGCAGCCCGTACGAGACGTGGTCGGACCACTTCAAGGCCCCGTTCCGCGAGGCGCTGGCGGCGCTGGGCGTCGAGGTCACCGAGATCAGCCAGACCGTCGAGTACACCTCCGGCACCTACCGCGAGCAGATCCTGCACGCGATGCGCGAGCGCCGGCGGATCGACGAGGTGCTCGGTCGCTACCGGACGAAGAAGAAGGGCGGCGAGGAGCAGGACGACGAGGAGGCCTCGCTCGCGCAGGCCCCCGAGTACTTCCCGTACAAGCCGTACTGCTCGGCCTGCGACAAGGACCTGACCACGGTCGTCGCCTACGACGACGACACCACCGACCTCACCTACGAGTGCCAGGCCTGCGGCAACCGCGAGACGGTGCGGCTGAGCGAGTTCGACCGCGGCAAGCTGGTCTGGAAGGTCGACTGGCCGATGCGCTGGGCCTTCAAGGGCGTGGACTTCGAGCCCTCCGGCGTGGACCACCAGTCGCCCGGCTCCTCGTGGATGGTCGGTCAGCAGCTCGTCCGCGAGATCTTCGGCGCCGAGCCGCCCATCGGCCCGATGTACGCCTTCGTCGGCATCAGCGGCATGGCCAAGATGTCCAGCTCCAAGGGCGGTGTGCCGATCGCGGCCGACGCCCTGCAGATCATGGAGCCGCAGCTGCTGCGCTGGCTGTACGCCCGCCGCCGGCCGAACCAGGCGTTCAACATCTCCTTCGGCGACGAGATCTCCCGCACCTACGACGAGTGGGACGCGCTGGAGCGCAAGGTCGCCGAGGGCACGGCGGCCCCGGTGGACCTCGCGGTGCACTCGCGGGCCGCGCGGACCGCGAGCGGTGAGCTGCCCACCACCCCGCACAAGCTGCCCTACCGCACCCTCGCCTCGGTCGTGGACATCACGACCGGGGACGAGGAGCAGACGCTGCGCATCCTGCGCGACTTCGACCAGGAGCAGCCGCTGGCCTCCCTGGACGAGGCCCGGCCGCGACTGGACTGCGCCGAGCGCTGGGTGAACACCCACGTCGAGCCCGAGGCCCGCACCCGGGTGCGTACCGAGCCCGACGCGGAGGCCCTGGCGGCGCTGTCCGGCGAGGAGCGGGAGGCGCTGAAGCTGCTGGTGGACGGGCTGCCCGAGCACTGGTCGCTGGACGGGCTGACCACCTTGGTCTACGGCGTGCCGAAGGTGCAGGCCGGCTTCGCGCCCGACGCCAAGCCGACGCCGGAGATGAAGGTCGCCCAGCGGTCCTTCTTCGCCCTGCTCTACCAGCTGCTGGTCGGCCGGGACACCGGGCCACGGCTGCCCACGCTGCTGCTGGCGGTGGGTCAGGACCGCGTGCGGGAGCTGCTCGCGGCGAGCTGAGCCGGACTCAGATGCGACGGCGAATATTCGAACGCGGCGGTGAGCGGCGCGCGCTATGGTCATCGGGCGCGGGGCGGCTCACGGTGTGCTTCCTTCTCTCACTTTCCCTGAACCAGTGCACCGGCTTCCCGCCCCGCCCACGCAAACCGGCTCACCGGCCCGGACATGGGGACCGGGCACGGGACCGGGTCCCGGGGCGGCTCCCGGGCGTGCTTCCTTCTTCTGCGAAGTCGCGTTCCGCGATGGATTTCAGCGCGCCCACTTCCCGCCCCGGCACATCGACCAGGGGGAGACAAGGATGTCCACGGCCACGACCGCAGCCACCTCTACCGCTCCGCGCACGCCCGCGGCCGTACTGCTCTCCCGGCGCGGAGCCGTCTACCTGCCGGCCGCCCGGGCGGAGCCGTCGTTCGACGCCGTCGCGGGCGTGGCGCTGCTGGAAGCGGACCTCCTCGACCGCGGTTACCTGATGGCGCCCGCGCTGCGGGCCGCGCTCACCGAGCGGAGCGAGGCCGCGCTGACCGCGGCCGGGCGGGCCCTGCTGGCCGACGTCGACCAGGCGCTCGGCGCCGACCGGCCCCACGAGCCGCTGTTCCGCGACTTCCCCACCAGCACGCCGCGGGACACCTTCGCCTTCTACGTCGACCGTGTCCTCACCCTGCTCTTCCAGCACCCGGAGCAGCCCTGCGTGCTGTGCGGCACGGAGGGCACCGTCCACGCGGTCTCGCCCTGCGCGCACCTGGTGTGCCGCTCCTGCTTCGACGGCGCGGACTTCTCCGCGTGCCCCATCTGCCACCGCCGGATCGAGGTGGACGACCCCTTCCTGCGACCGCGCCGGCCGCGGCGCTTCGGCGGGCTGCGACGCGCGCTGCCCGAGCGGCTGCGCGTGCTGCAGTACGGCGGCGACCTCGCCGCCCGGGACGCGGACGCCACGGGGGAGATCCGCGGGCTCCTCGCCCGTACCGGCGCCCTCGGCCCGCAGGACGCCGACGACCTCACGGCCCTGCTGGAGACCCGCGACCGGGCCGCCCTGGTGTGGCTGCCTGAGCAGATCCCGGGCCGGGAGACCAAGGCCCGGGTGCTGGCCTGGCTGCTGGCCGATCCCGCCGCGTACGCGACGAGCCTCCCGGCCGTCACGGCCCGCGTCGACACCGCGACGGACGTGCTGCGGCTGCTCGCCGTGCGCTCGGGCGGTGACCCCGGCCTGGTCGACCTGCCGCGCTTCGGCGCGGTGCCGAGGCCGCTGCGGCGCGCCCTGCTCGGGGTGCTCGACGGGCTCGCTCCGGACCTGGTCGCACAGGACATGCGCCGGCACCGGCACGCCTGGCTGCGGGCCGCGGAGCTCCTGCACCCCTTCGAGCACGCGGGCCGATTCCCGCGGGCGGCGCTGGCCGTCGCGGCGCTGCGCGACACCCGGCTCGCGGACGGCGACGCGCTGACCGCGACCCTGCGGACGGCGGCCGACGGCGCGCCGCGGATCGACGCGAGTGGGACGACGGTGCGGGTGCACGGCTGGGCGGGCCGGGTCGAGGCCGCTCTGGACGCCATGGACGTACCGGCGGCGGTCGCGCTGCTGGCCCAGCGGCCGGGCGAGTTCGTACGCCGGCTCGACCACCTGCTGCGGCTGTCCGAGGCCGCGGAGGCGGACGTCGTGCTGTCGGCGCTGGAGTCGGCGGTGCCCCGGGTGTCGCCCGCGGTGCTGCTGTCCGCGCTCGGCGCCCTCCGCAGCCGTCCGCACGCGGACGGCACCCGGGTGTTCTTCCCGAAGGGCGGCAGCGCCAAGGCGCACCTGGCGGACGACGACCGGCTGCCGATCGCGGCCCCCGTCGTCGGGAAGGCCGTGGCCGTCCTCCACGCCGAGGTGCTGCGGCGGGCCGCGGAGCGGGAGGCGGTCGACGTTGCCGTCGTGGACGCGGGCCTGGGCGGCCTGATCGCGCCGTTCACCGAGCGCACCGCCTCACGCGCCCTGGTGACCCTGCCGCGCGGCAGCGAGCTGCCCGTGCCGGACGGGAGGACGGTCCGGCTGTTCCTGCACTGGATGGAGAGCGAGCGGTCCGGGCGGACCGATCTCGACCTGTCCACCGCCCTGTTCGACGCGGAGTGGAACCCGGTCGGCCACTGCGACTACACGCGCCTGCGGTTCGCGGAGGACGCCGCCGTGCACTCCGGCGACCTCACCAGCGCCCCGGCACCGCGGGGCGCGAGCGAGTTCGTCGACCTCGACCTGGACAAGCTGGCGGACGCCGGGGTCCGCCACCTGGTCGCGGTGGTCTTCTCGTACAACAACGTCCCCTTCGAGGACCTGGCGGAGGGCTTCGCCGGGCTCATGGCGCGCGACGCGCCCGGGGACGCCGGGCCGGTCTTTGACGCCCGCGCCGTGGAGCAGCGCTACGACCTGACCGGACGGGCCCGCGCGAGCGTGCCGCTGGTGATCGACGTGGCGGCCCGCACGATGCGGTGGCTCGACGTGGTCAAGGGCGTCACCGGCACCGGCCACTGCGTGGCGCGGCACGGCGACGACCTCGCCGCGCTCGGCAAGGCCCTCACCACTTCGTTCGCCTCCGGGGCCCGCGTGGGGCTGGGTGAACTGGCCGTCTGGCAGGCCGCGGCGCGCGCCGCGACGGTCCTGATGCGGTACGCGGACGGTTCCACGACCGCGTACCGGCGCCGGGAGGCCGAGTCCGCGGCGGAGTTCGCCGCGCGGATCGGGACCGCGTCCGGCGACCCGGCGGACGGCGCCGTACCGGAGGCGGCCCGGCTGGCGTACCTGCTGCGCGGCGACGTCGCCCTGCCCGAGGGCGGCGAGGTGTTCGCGCTGCACCCGGCGGCCCTCGACGCGGCGAAGGTGCGGCTGCTGTCGGCGTCCGACGTGGTCGCCTCGCTGGTCACGGCCACGGCCACGGCCGTCGGCTGAGGGGCTACGACGCGTACTGGCCGTCGAGTTCGAGGCGGCGGCGCAGGTCGCGGACGTAGGGGCGCAGCGTGCTCTCGCTGAGGGGGCCGCCGTTGGGGCTGGAGATGCCGTACCGGTCCTGCAGGATCAGGCCGAACTGGCGGGCGTTGGGGAAGTTGCCGAACTGCTGGTGGTAGGCCCGGAAGGCGCGGTCGTATATCTCCTCGCGGGAGGTGTCCTCCGTGACGGGCTCCGGCTCCGGCTCGGGGTAGTAGTCCGGGTCGGGCTCCGGCGCGAACTCGCTGCGGGGCGTGGGGATCACGCCGTTGCCGTCGGCGAGGGCGCGGCGGCGGTTTCCGGCGCCGACCGGGGCGGTGATCGGGGCGGTGACCGGGTCGACCGCGGGCGCCTGGTACGGCTCCGGTGCCTGGTACGGCTCGGGTGCCGGTTCCGGCGCGGGAGCGGGGGCCCGGTACGGGACCTGCGGGTCGGCACGGACCGGTTCGGGGGCCGGTGCCGGGGCCGGGGCGGGCTCCTCGGGTGCGGGCGCGGGTGCCGGTTCGGGTGCCGGTGCGGCCTCCGGGGCGGGCAGCGCGGCGACGGCCGGGGCCGGCAGCTCGATGCCCGCCGCGGCGAGGCCGATGGCGGCGGTCTGCTCCATCGGCACCCCGTACCGGGCGAGCTTCAGCGGCATCAGGGCCTCGACCGGGGCCTTGCGGCGCCAGGCGCGGCCGTAGCGGGCGCGCAGCCGGGCCCGGTAGACGAGACGTTCCTGCTCGACCCGGATGACCTCGTCGTAGCTGCGCAGCTCCCACAGCTTCATGCGCCGCCAGAGGCGGAAGGTCGCGAACGGCGCCAGCAGCCAGCGCGCGAGCCGGACCGACTCCATGTGCTTGTCGGCGGTGATGTCGGCGACCCGGCCGATCGCGTGCCGGGCCGCCTCCACCGAGACGACGAAGAGGATCGGGATGATGCCGTGCATCCCGACGCCGAGCGGGTCGGGCCAGGCCGCCGCGCCGTTGAAGGCGATCGTCGCCGCCGTCAGCAGCCACGCCGTCTGGCGCAGCAGCGGGAACGGGATGCGCAGCCAGGTCAGCAGCAGGTCGAGCGCGAGCAGGACCACGATCCCGGCGTCGATGCCGACCGGGAAGACGTTGGCGAACCAGCCGAATCCCTTGCGCAGCGCCAGCTCGCGCACGGCCGCGTACGAGCCCGCGAAGCCGATCGCGGCGATGACCACGGCGCCCGTGACGACCACACCGATCAGGATCCGGTGCGTCCGGTTCATGCGTATCGCGGACACCCGCGACCCTCCCAGGCTCGGAAACTGGCCTGCCCAGCCTGCCACACGGGGCAACGGGCAGGTTGCCCAAACGTGGTGAATCGGTACAGCGGATCCCGCAGTTGTTACGCGTTCGCCGCCGCGACCGCGGCGGCCGCCTCCTTGGCCGCCTTGAGCGCGCCGGTCTTCAGACCGGACTCGGCCGGGGTCTTCGCGTCCTCGAGGCCCGCGCCGTTGTAGGTGAGCACCAGCACGGCGTTCCCGGTGCGGGCGACGACCGTGACGTCCCGGTACTCCTCCTTGTCCTTCTTGACCGACGAGGTGACCGCGGTGCCCGCGTCCCACACGCCGTCCACCGTGACCGGCGTGCTCTTTGCGCCCTTCGCCTTGCCGGCCTCGGCGACCTGCTCGGCGTAGCGCTCCTTCGCCTGCTCCTCGGCCGAGCCGAGGCCCGCCACCGCGTCGTAGCGCTGGAGCGAGACGTCCAGCCAGCGGTACTGGTAGCCGTCCAGGCCGTTCCAGGAGCAGCCGCCGCGCTCGTCGCGCTCGGCCGAGTGCGCGGGGGTGCCCGCGGGCTTCTTGGCCTTCGGAACCAGGGACTTGACGGTTTTCGCGCCGATGACCCGGCACGGGTCGGGGAGTTCGGCGTACCTGGCGGCGACGGCGCTGGGCGACGGTGACGCGGACTTCGACGCGGGGGCGGATGCGGCCGCCTTCTGCGCGTCGTCCTTCGACGAGTCCGAGCCGGAGGAGCAGCCGGCGACGAGCATCACCGGCACGGCCGCGCCGACGAGCAGGCGGGCGAGGTGCGGGGCTGATCGGTGCATGGGTCCTTCGCTCATTTCGGTGCGTGTCATGTCATGGCGCAAACGGCCAGACTACGCGCTTCGCCTCATTCGTCGAGTTGATCTGCGAGCTCCGCCGCGACCTGGCGGGCCCCCAGCTGCAGCTCCTCGCTGGGCGGTTCGACCGATTTGTCCGTTGACCACTGCGAGAGTTCGACGGTGACCAGGACGTTCGCCATGCGGAAGACGACGGTGACGTCGCGGTGGAGTCCGGGGCCCTGGTCCTTGAGGACGTCGTCGAGGAAGGCCCCGTCGCCGAGGTCGTCCAGGGTGCGCGGGGCGGTCTCGCCGGTGGCCGTCACGGACGGCGAAGGGGCCTCCGGAACCGCCGGGCTCCCGCCCTCCGAGCTGGGCTGACCCGCGGTGGCCGACGCGGACGCGACGGCGTCGGCCGGCGCCGTGGCGGCCGGGATGTGGGCCTCCGCGGCCCGGGTGTCGTAGTCCGCCGTGGCCTGGCTCTCGTCGCTGACGGATGTGTCGTACGACACGACGCGCTCGAGGTCGATCCGGAGGTAGCGGTTGCCGAGGTCGGTGCGGCCGGTCCACCTGCAGCCCACCTTGCGGTCCGTGTCGAACGTCACGGTCGCCTCGCCCGCGTCGTCGTCCGCGTCCGGGACGAACTTCCCGAGGGTGTCCGCGGCGACCGAACCGCACGGCTCGGGCAGCACCCGGTAGCGGCCGGGCGGGGCCGCCGGGGTGGACTGCCTGCCGTCCGCGGTGTCGCCGTTGCGTGCGCCGTCCCCGGAGCCGCCCGACCCGCTGCACCCGGCCAGTGCGGCGACGGCGAGCGCCGTCGTGCACGCCGCGGCCAGCAGGCCCCGGATCCGGTGGACGCGGTCTCCCGTTGGCTGCACTGAGGTGGCCCCTTCCTCCGGCGGTCGGTCCCGCGCCCGCGTAAATCCCTTGGCGGGGGTGGGCGACGGGTAGACACAATGTCTACCGCACGCGCTGCGGCCGTCGCCGGATCATGGGGCTGTATGGCTGACTTCGCCCTTTATTTCGCTTTCCATTAAGACGTGTTGTTTGTGTTGCCTTGATGGATTCCACCGTCCGACCCAGGGGGGAACGAGATGTCGTACACCGAAGTGCCCGGAGTGCAGGTACCGATCCGCATGTGGACCGACCCGGCCGCGGTCGAGGGCGTCGCCATGCAGCAGCTGCGCAACGTCTCCTCGCTGCCGTGGATCAAGGGACTCGCCGTCATGCCGGACGTCCACTACGGCAAGGGCGCCACGGTGGGCTCGGTGATCGCGATGCACGGCGCGGTCTGCCCGGCCGCGGTCGGCGTGGACATCGGCTGCGGCATGAGCGCGGTGCGGACCTCCCTGACGGCGAACGACCTGCCCGGTGACCTCTCGCGGCTCCGCTCCAAGATCGAGCAGGCGATCCCGGTCGGTCGCGGCATGCACGACGAGGCCGTCGACCCCGCCCGGCTGTACGGCCTGCCCGCGGCCGGCTGGGACCGCTTCTGGGACGGCTTCGACGACCTGGCCGAGCCCGTCAGGTTCCGGTACGAGCGCGCGACGAAGCAGATGGGCACGCTCGGCTCCGGCAACCACTTCATCGAGGTCTGCCTCGACGAGGAGGGCGCGGTCTGGCTGATGCTGCACTCCGGTTCGCGGAACATCGGCAAGGAACTCGCCGAGCACCACATCGGCGAGGCCCAGAAACTGCCGCACAACCAGGGCCTGGTCGACCGCGACCTGGCCGTCTTCATCGCGGACACCCCGCAGATGGCGGCCTACCGGCGCGACCTGTTCTGGGCCCAGGACTACGCGAAGCGCAACCGCGCGATCATGATGGCCCTGTTCCAGGAGGTGCTGCGGCGCGAGTTCCGCAAGGCCGGGGTCACCTTCGACGCGGTCATCTCCTGCCACCACAACTACGTGGCGGAGGAGCGCTACGACGGCATGGACCTGCTCGTCACCCGCAAGGGCGCGATCAGGGCGGGCAGCGGCGATCACGGCATCATCCCGGGCTCCATGGGCACGGGTTCGTACATCGTCCGCGGGCTCGGCAACACCGACGCCTTCAACTCCGCCTCGCACGGCGCGGGCCGCAAGATGAGCCGCAACGCGGCGAAGAAGCGGTTCTCCACGCGGGACCTGGAGGAGCAGACCAAGGGCGTCGAGTGCCGCAAGGACTCGGGCGTGGTGGACGAGATCCCGGGCGCGTACAAGCCGATCGAGAAGGTGATCGAGCAGCAGCGGGACCTCGTGGAGGTCGTCGCGAAGCTCAAGCAGGTCGTCTGCGTCAAAGGTTGAGCCCGGGCGGGCGGGTCCGGGGCCGTGCGCGGCCGCCGGACCCGCCGCCGGTCGTACGGCGACGGTGGGCGCAGCGGTGACGCGCCCGCTGGGCGGCTACGGCTCCCGGTGCACCCGGTGCTGGGCGGCCTGGGCACGGGGGCGGACGACCAGCAGGTCGACGTTGACGTGGGACGGGCGGGTGACCGCCCAGGTGACCGTGTCGGCGATGTCCTCGGAGGTGAGGGGCTCGGCCACCCCCGCGTAGACGGCGGCGGCCTTCTCCTCGTCGCCGTGGAAGCGGGTGAGGGCGAAGCCCTCGCTCATCACCATGCCGGGGGCGATCTCGATCACGCGGACCGGCTCACCGAGCAGCTCCAGGCGGAGCGTGCCGGCGAGGGCGTGAGTGCCGTGCTTGGCCGCGACGTATCCGCCGCCGCCCTCGTACGGCGTGAAGGCGGCAGTGGAGGAGAGCACGACCACGGTGCCGTCGCCGGAGGCGATCAGCCCGGGCAGGAACGCCTGGACGGTGTGGAGCACGCCGAGGACGTTGACCTCGTACATCGTGCGCCACTCCTCGGGGTCGGCGGTGGCCACCGGGTCCGCGCCGAGGGCACCGCCGGCGTTGGCGAACAGGACGTCCACCCGGTCCAGCGAGGCGGCGAGTGCGTCGACGGCGCCGCGGTCGGTGACGTCGAGGGCCACGGCGGCGGCCGAGTGGCCCGCGGCGGTGATCTCCTTGGCGAGCGCCTCCAGGCGGTCGGCGCGGCGGGCGGTGAGCACGACGTGGTAGCCGGCTTCGGCCAGCCTGCGGGCGGTGGCGGCACCGATGCCGCTGCTCGCGCCGGTCACGACTGCGGTACGGGGGCTCATGGTCGTGCTGCCTTTCGCCGGTCGGGAGGTCGGGAGGTCGGGAGGGGCAAGTGCCCGCCTACGCTTGCAGCATAGGCGCGGTGGTGCCGAGCGTTCTCAGGGCGGTCCGCCGGGTGAACCACAGCCGGAACACCGGCTTCCTGCCGCCGGTGCCCGCAGCCTCCCGTGCCGTGCCCGGCGGCCGTCAGCTGCGGATGCCCGCGGCCGGCCGGGACATGTGTCCTGCCTCCCCGGCCCACGCGGTGAGGGCGGCGGCGTGGCCGCCGCCGGCGGCGCCGTCGGCTGCCCAGGCGACGTAGCCGTCGGGGCGGACGAGCAGCGTGGTGCGGCCCCCGTCCGTACGGGTGACGTGGACGGCGCGCGCGTCGGCGGGTCCGGCCGCCGCGCCCTCGGGGGCGACGAGCACGAAGCGGCCGGCGCGCAGGACCTCGTACAGCCGGCCCTCCCGCAGCGGCAGGTCGGGGGCGCGCCCGCCGGTCAGGGGGTGGGCGCCGCGCGGGGCGGGGTAGGCGATGCCGATGCCGGTGATCGCGCCCAGGGCCCTGCGGCGCAGCGGCGGGAGGTGGCCCACGGCCAGGGAGACCAGGTCGCGGAAGGTCCGCTGGAGGGCGTTGTGGGCCATGGCGAGCCGGATGATGCCGCCGCTGCTGCGCAGCACCGTCGCGCCCACCGGGTGCCGTTCGGCCTGGTAGGTGTCGAGCAGGGCGTCGGTCGCGTGGCCGCGGACCACGGCGGCGAGCTTCCAGCCGAGGTTGGCGGCGTCCTGCAGGCCGGTGTTCATCCCCTGGCCGCCCGCGGGGGAGTGGACGTGCGCCGCGTCGCCGGCGAGCAGTACGCGGCCGGCGCGGTAGACGGGCACCTGGCGTTCGTCGCTGTGGAAGCGGGAGAGCCAGCGGGCCTCGCCCATGCCGTGGTCGGTGCCCAGGGCGCGGCGCGTGACGGCGCGGACCTCGTCGAGGCCGACAGGGTCGCCGTCGGGCCGCTCGCCGGTGCGGTCCCAGCACATCACGCGGTACCAGCCGTCGCCGAAGGGCGCGAGGAAGGCGAAGGCGTCGCCCGTGCCGCCCACGGTCAGCATCTCTGCGGGCGGTACGGCGAGCCGGACGTCGGCGAGCACGATCGACCGGATGACGGACCGGCCGGGGAAGGGCAGGCCCAGGGCGGTCCGGACGGCGCTGCGGTGGCCGTCGGTGCCGACGGCGTAAGCGGCGCGCCGGGTGGTGACGGCGCCGTCCGCGGTGCGGACGTCGAGGGCGACGCCCTCGTCGTCCTGGCGGACCGCGAGGACCTCGGCGCCGTGCTCGAAGCGCGCGCCCGCGGCGCGGGCCCGGCGCTCCAGCAGCCGCTCGACCTCGTACTGGGGGGTGATCAGCAGGTACGGGAAGCGGGAGGGCAGCTCCGCCAGGTCCAGCGAGAGCCGGCGGAAGAGCCGCAGCCCGCGCAGCCGGTGGCCGGTGGCGACCAGCTCGTCGGCGAGGCCGCGGGCGTCGAGGAGTTCGAGGGTGCGGGCGTGGACGCCGAAGGCCCGGCTCAGGTTGCCGTGCCCCGGGCCGCGGCGCTCCAGGACGGTGACGGGGACGCCGGCGGTGGCCAGGTCCCCGGCGAGCAGCAGGCCGGTGGGGCCCGCGCCCACGACCAGGACCCCGGCCGGGCGCTCCCCGGTGGCGGTGCGGGTGGCGGTGCGGGTGGCGGTGCGGGTGGCGTCGGTGCGGTTCTCGGTGGTCATGGCGGTCCCCTCGGGTGCCAACGCTTGTGGGCCAACACTTGTTGGCAAACGTAGCCCCGCCGCTCTGGCGATGTCAACAGCCGTTGGCCTACAGTTGTGGGCATGACCACGACGTCCCCCGCCCCCCGCCGTTCCGACGCCACCCGCGCGGCGATCCTCGCCGCGGCCCGCGACCGCTTCGCCGCCGACGGCTACGAGCGGGCGACCATCCGTGCCATCGCCAAGGACGCGGCCATCGACCCCTCGATGGTCATGCGCTACTACGGCAACAAGGAGGGGCTCTTCGCCGCCGCCTCCGAGTTCGACCTGCGCATGCCGGACGTGTCCGCGGTCGCGACCGAGGACGTCGGGGCCGTCCTCGTCGCGCACTTCCTGGAGCGCTGGGAGGAGGACGAGACGCTGACCGCACTGCTGCGCGTCGGCGTCACCAACCCGGCCGGCGCCGAGCGGATGCGGTCGATCCTGCAGCGGCAGCTCGCACCGGTCGCCGCCGCGGTGTGCCCGGACCCGGAGCCCGGCCGTGCCACGGAGCGCGCCGTGCTGGTGGCATCGCAGATCCTCGGCATGGCCGTCAGCCGGTACGTGCTCCGCTTCCCGCCGGCCGTGGCGATGCCGCGCGAGGAGGTCGTGGCCTGGCTGGCGCCCACCGTCCAGCGGTACCTGACCGCCGCGGCGCCCTGACCCCCGCGGACCGACCCGCGGACGTATCCGCGAACGAAGGAGTGACGACGCATGGAGCCGAAGAACGTCCTGGCGGTCATCGCGCCGCACGTCGGGGGCCGCCGCGTCGGTGCCGCCATGGCCGGGCTCTTCGAGGGCCGGGCCGCCGTGACCGTCGTCGAGTCCGCCGACGAGGACCCGGCCGCCCTGGCCGCGGCCCACGTGATCATGACCGCGCTGGGCCCCGTGGCGGCCGGGCACCTCGCCCGCGCGTCCGCCCTGGAACTGGTCCAGTGCACCGGCCACGGCCACGAGCACGTGGACGTCGCCGCCGCCCGCGCCCGCGGGGTGCCCGTGTGCACCATCGGCTCCAGCGGGGCCGAGACGCAGAGCGTCGCCGAGCAGGCCTTCGCACTCATGCTCGCGCTCGCCAAGCGGATCGTCCCCGCGCACGACGCGCTGTCCCGCGGCGAATGGCCGCTGCCCCGCCTGCAGCGGTCACTGACCGGGCTGGACGGCAGGGTCCTCGGCGTGATCGGCCTCGGGGCGATCGGGCAGGCCGTGGCCCGGCGGGCCGCCGCCTTCGGGATGACCGTCCGCTACACCTCGCGCGGGCCCGTACCGGCCGCGACCGAGCAGCTGCTCGGGGCCCGCCGCCTCCCGCTGGAGGACTTGCTGGCGACCGCCGACTACGTGTCCGTCCACGTCCCGCTGACCGACGCGACCCGGCATCTGCTCGACGTGCGACGGCTGGCGCTGCTCAAGCCCACCGCCTTCGTGGTCAACACCGCGCGGGGCGCGGTCGTCGACCAGGACGCGCTCGCCGACGCGCTGGAGGCCGGGCGGCTGGCCGGTGCCGGGCTCGACGTCTTCGACCCCGAACCGCCGCCGGCCGGGATGCGGCTGCTCCACGCGCCCAACGTCGTCCTGTCCCCGCACGCGGGCGGCGCCACCGGGGACACGGTGGCCCGGATCGCGCGCGCCGCCGTCCGCAACGTCGTGGACTTCCTCGACGGCCGCCCGCCACGCGACGTGGTGCCCGCCACGGAGGACTGAACCGGACCGTCCCGGGCTGCCCCGGGCCGCCCGCGGCCCGCCCGGTTCCGGCTCAGGCGCTCTGGTCGCCCTCGACGTTGGTGCCCGGGCCGAGCCCGGCGAGCGCGTCCTTGGCCACCGCCAGGGCGCCGTCGCGGACCTCGGACTCGTCCGGCGCCTTCTTGTTCTCGAAGTCGCTGCCGTTGTAGGTGACGGTCACGACCGCGTTGCCCTTGCGGAACACCACGACCGCCTCGCGCGTCTGCTGCTTGTCCTCGGTCGTCAGCTCCACGGACACGGAGGCCTCGTCACCGATCCCGGACGCCGGGGTCGCCTTCTTCAGGCGCTTGTAGGAGGCCTTCGCCCCCGCCTCGCCGTCCTGGCCGCCACCGGTCGTGGACACCTCGAAGGTCACGTCGAGCCAGCGGTAGTCGAAGCCCTTGAGGGCGTTCCACGAGCAGCCCGTGCGGTGCGAGGGGTCCGTGAGGGAGAGTTGCTTGCCCGTCGTCTTGGCCTCGGGGACCAGCTTCTTGATGGTCGCGGTCTTGATCGCGGTGCACGGCGCGGGAGGCTTGGAGTACGTGGCGGGCGCGTCTTTGGAGCCGTCCGAACCGGAGCCCGATCCGGAACCGGAGTCCGAACCCGCGCCGGAGTCCGACCCGGACGGCGCGGTGGAGCCGGTCCGGGATCCGTTCGCCGACGTGCGGCCGGGGTCCTCGTGGGACGAGGAGGCCATCGTCCAGCCGACGATGGCGAGTATGGCGGTGGGCAGCAGACGAGCCGCCAGGGTGAGGGGCAGGGACGCCACGGCGGTCTTCTCTTCGTCGATCCTGAGGAACCTGGGGCTGAGGAGGTGAGCGTGGGGGACGTGGGGCCTGAGCGTACGACGCGAAGATGAGATTGCCATATGAAAGTGGCCCGGGAACAGACCAGGCGCGTAGGGGTTGCGGTACCGGGCGTGACGGGTGTAGCCGCGCGCCCCCGAAAATCTCGGGCGCACCGTGGACGCGCCGACGTCGGAACGGGTGCCGTGACGGACCGGCCCGCGCACGACCGGTGACACCGTGGGAGCGCTCTCATAGCATGCGGGGACATGAAGAGCCTGACCAAGCGCGCCCTCACCGCCGGACAACTGGCCGCCCTGCTGCGGGAGTCGGCGGGCCTCGGCTGCAGTGTGGAGGCCGAGCTCACGGACGGCTGGTTCAACGCCGCCTACCGGGTGCGGCTCGACGACGGGCGTCCGGCGGTGGTGAAGATCGCCCCACCGCCGGACGCCCTGGTGCTGCGCTACGAGCGCGGCATCATGGCCACCGAGGTCATGGCGCACCGGCGGATGGCCGCCCTCGGCGATGTGCCGCTGCCGGAACTGCTGCACGCGGCACCGGACTTCATGACGCTGTCGGTCCTTCCCGGCACCCCCTGGGACAAGGCGGCGGACCGCCTCCCCGCGGACCGTCAGGCCGCGCTGCGCCGTGAACTGGGCCGGATCGTGGCGCGGCTGCACACGCTCGCCCCGGAGGACGGCCGGTACGGCTACCCGGCCCCCGAGGCCGGGCTGTCTGCGGCGGACTGGCCGACGGCATTCGGCGCCATGGTCGAGGCGATGCTGGAGGAGGCCGTGCGCTGGAGCACCCCGCTCGGCGTCGCCCCCGACGAGGTCCGCGCGCTCGTCGCGGAGGGCGCGGACGTCCTGGCGGAGGTGACCGAGCCGCGGCTGGTCCACTTCGACCTGTGGCCCGGCAACGTCTTCGTCGCCGACGACGGCTCCGCCGTCACCGGGCTCATCGACCACGAGCGGGCCTTCTGGGGCGACCCGGTGGCCGAACTGGTCTCCCTGGCCCTCGGCGGCGACGCCGGCCCCGGCAGCGACCTCGTCGCCGGCTACCACCAGGCGGGCGGCACCCTGGACTTCGGGCCCGCGACGCTGCACCGGCTGGCCCTCTACCGCGTCTACCTCGGCCTCATCCTGGTCGTCGAGTGCGGCCCGCGGGGCTATCCCGCCGACCACGCCGACCACGTCCGCGACGTCCTCGGCCGCTGGGTCGCGGAGCTCCGGGCCGTACGGCGGGGCTAGGCCGTGTCGTCAAAGTCCCTCCCCCAACCTTCGGCCGGAAGTGCCCCCGCCCCGCGGCACTCCCCCAGCCTTCGGCCAGGGGGAGTTGTCGAATCGTCCGAGTAGCCCACTACGAGGACGATCCTCCGCCGTGCGATGCACCGCACCTGGGGGCACCTTCCGGCGGAGCTGGGGAGCCGCTGGGCCCGCCCGCCGGGCGGTGGGGGCACCTCCCAGCGGTAGCTGGGGGAGCTCATGTGACGACACGGCCCAGTACAACCCCGGCGGGCCCCCGTGGGTCTCCTCACCGCGGTACCCGGGTCCCGGGCTCCCGCCCGACCCCGTCCCCCTGCTTGGAGACACGTAAGTGAAGCACCCCCTGCGCGGCGCCGCGGCGCTGGCCACCCTGCTCGCCGCGGGCCTCGCCCCGTTCGCCCTCGCCTCCCCCGCCTCCGCCGCCCCCTCCGGCCTCGCGGGCGACTTCAACGGCGACGGCTACCGGGACGTCGCCGTCGCCGCTCCCGCCGCCAAGGTGAGCGGGAAGCTCTGGGCCGGTCAGGTCGCCGTGGTCTACGGGACGGCGAGCGGGCTGAACCCCGCCAAGCACCAGGTGATCAGCCAGAACACCGCGGGCGTCCCCGGCGCGGCGGAGGCGGACGACGAGTTCGGCGACCAGGTCGCCGCCGCAGACCTCAACCGCGACGGCTACAGCGACCTCGTGGTCGGCGCCCCGCGCGAGAAGGTCGGCAGTTACCCGGACGCGGGCACGGTCGTCATCGTCTGGGGCTCCAAGAGCGGCCTGTCCGGCGGCACGACGGTGAAGAACCCGCTGTCGTACGCCGGAAGCTACTTCGGCATGGGCCTCGCGGCCGCCGACTTCACCGGTGACGGCAAGCCGGACCTGGCGGTCTCGACGCAGGGCCGCACGGGCGAAGCCTCCTGGCGGATCCGGCTGATCCGCGGCCCGTTCGCCAAGTCGGGCAGCACCGGCAAGGCGTCCGAGTACGCCCCGGGCATCGACCGGCCCGCCCTCACCGCGGGCCGGGTCGACGGCGACAACAGGGCCGACCTCGTGGCCACCGGCAGCAAGGCCAATCGCTACCAGCTCGGCTCCGCCGTCTACTACCGGGGCACCGCCTCCGGCATCACCAAGGCGGCGACCCTGCGGCCTGCCGGGACGGCGGCGATCGGCGACCTGAACAAGGACGGCTACGGCGACATCGCGCTCGGCAACCCCGAGGACCCGGCCGCCGAGCCCTCGGCCTCCACCGGCGGCAGGATCGACGTCGTCTACGGCACGTCGTCCGGTCCGAGCACCACCCGGCGCGTCACGCTCACGCAGAACTCCGCGGGGGTCCCGGACTCCTCCGAGACCGGGGACCGCTTCGGCCAGGCCCTCGCGATCGGCGACTACGACAAGGACGGGTACGGGGACCTCGCGGTCGGCGCGCCGGGCGAGTCCTTCGGCGACGCCGTCGACGTCCGGACGTGGGCCGGGGCGGTCACCCTGCTCCGGGGTACGGCCTCCGGCGTCACCACGGCCCGGTCGGTGTTCCTCACGCAGGACAGCCCCGGTGTGCCCGGCGCGACGGAGATGAACGACGCCTTCGGCCACCGCCTCCTGGCCTCCGACGTGAACCGCGACGGCCGTGCCGACCTCACCGTCGTCGCCGACGGGGAGAACGACCCCGAGGGTGCCGCCTGGTTCCTCCCGGGTGCCGCGTCCACGCTCTATTCGACGACGGCCTCGACCAGCTTCGGCCCGGCCAAGGTGGGGCTTCCGGCGCGCACCTACACGGCGTTCGGATACAGCCTGGCGGGCTAGCCTCCCGGCCGCACCCCGCGGTTGAAGCGGAAGAGGTCGCCGGGGTCGAGGGCCGCCTTCAGGCGGGCGAGGCGTTCGGCGTCCGGCGCAGGGTGGCCGGAACGGAACTGGGCGGGGGTGGCCCCCGCCCCGTCGCCGTAGACGAAGGTCAGGCAGCGCCCGGCCGTCCGGTCGGCCACCTCGGCCAGGACGCGGCGCTGCACCGCCCGGACCGGCTCCATCTCCGGCGCTGCCGCCGAGATCACCCGCAGCAGGAACCGCCCGTCGCGGTGGCCGGTCGCGCCCGGCACGGCGGGCGGCCGGGACAGGGCGCCCCCGAGGTGGCGCAGGTCGACGACGGTGCCGGCGGCCGCCGCGAGGACCCGGCGCAGGGCGGCCGCGTCGACGTCGCGCAGTACGGCGTTGTCGGCGGCGTAGGCGTGCGGCCGCGGCGGGTCGCGGTGGATGGCGCCCGACTCGGTGTACGGCACGGGCCGCAGGTCGTCGGTCGTACGCGGCCCGGTCGCGCGCAGCGGCGCCACCAGGCGTTCGCCCTCCGCCGCCGGGCCGTTGAAGGCGATCCGCACCGAGGCGAGGTGCCGTCCCCCGGGCCCGGCCGGGACCAGGGCCACCGAGGACGTCAGCTCCTCGGGCACCTCCCGGGTCCAGCGCAGGTACGCCTCCAGCGCCTCCTCCGTCGCCCCCGCCGGGAAGACCAACTGCCCGCCGTACAGCGCCGGCACGGGCAGCAGCCCGATCTCCATCCCCGTGACCACGGCGAGGCCGTGGCCGGCGCCGCGCAGCGCCCACGAGAGTTCCGGCTCGGTCCGGGCGGTGACGTGCCGGGCCAGGCCGTCCGCCGTGACGACGTCGAAGGTCCGTACGTGGTCGCAGGCCCAGCCGTACTGGCGCGCCGTCAGGCCCAGTCCGCCGCCGAGGGTGTAGCCGACCGCGCCCACGTCCGGCGAGGAGCCGCTCGGCGGCGCCAGCCCGAAGGGCGCGGCTGCCGCGACGACGTCCGCCCAGCGGGCACCCGCCCCGACGTACGCGGTGCCCGCCACCGGGTCCACCCGGACCGCGCGCATGCGGCGGGTGCTGATCAGCACACCCCGGTCGGCGGCCACGGACAGGCCGTGCCCGGTGGCCTGGACGGCGACCGGCAGCGCGCGGGCCGCCGCGTGGACCACCGCAGCCCGGACGTCCTCGGCGGTCCGGGCGGCCACGATCAGGTCCGGGCGGTGGAGACGGGCGGTCTGGAAACCGGAGCGCTCGGCGTCGTAGTCCGCGTCGTCCGGGGTGATCAGGGTGTCCTCGTGCGTGTTCGTCCTCATGGGGACGACGCTAGGAGCGCTTGAGGACACATCCTGTCCCCAGGCTGTGGAAATCTCGGCGCATGACGACGGACCGCCCGACGATGCCCGCCCGGATGCTGCGGCTGCTCTCGCTGCTGCAGAGCCGCCGCACTTGGTCCGGCGCCGAGCTCGCCGGCCGGCTGGGCGTGACCGGCCGCACCGTGCGCCGGGACGTCGACCGGCTGCGCGAACTGGGCTACCCCGTGCACGGCACCACGGGAACGGCCGGTGGCTACCGCCTGGCCTCCGGCCGCGACCTGCCGCCCCTGCTGCTGGACGACGACGAGGCGGTGGCGATCGCCGTCGGACTGCGCACGGCCGCCGCGGGCGGTGGTGTGGCGGGCATCGAGGAGACGTCGGTACGCGCCCTGGCCAAGCTGGAGCAGGTGCTGCCCGCGCGGCTGCGGGCCCGGGTCGCCGCCGTCGGCGCGGCCACCGTCCGCGTCCCGGTCGGGCAGCCCGTCCCGGAGGCCGATCCGGACGCACTGGCCGTCCTCGCCGCCGCGTGCCGCGACCACGAGGTGGTGACCTTCGACTACCGCGGCCGCGCCGCCGCCGTCCCGCAGCGGCGCCGTGCCGAGCCGCACAGCCTCGCGACCGCGTACGGGCGCTGGTACGTCATCGCCTACGACACCGACCGCGCGGGCTGGCGGGTGTTCCGGCTGGACCGGCTCACCGGCCCCGCCCCCGTCCACCGCCGCTTCACCCCGCGCGACCTGCCCGGCGGCCCAGGTACCGACCCCGCCGCGTACCTCGCCGCGACGCTGACCGCCGCCCCCTACCGCTTCACGGCCGCGGCCACGGTCGGCGCCCCGGCCGCCGAGGTGCTGGCCCGCCTCCCGGCGCCGCTGCCCGGGCGGGTGACGCCGCTGGACGAGGGCCGCTGCCGCGTGACCTTCGGCGCGGACTCGCCGGACCTGATCACGCACGACCTCGTGGCGCTGGCCGGGCTCCCCGTCGTCCTCGACGAGGACACCCCGGCCGCGCTCCGCGCCCATCTGCGGGACGTCGGGCGCGCGCTCGCGGCGATGTGAGCGGTTGGGTGGTTGAGCGGTTGAGCGGTTGCCGGGGGAGTGGGGAGCTACCCGGCGGCGGTCGTGGGCTGCTCCACGACGTTGCGGCCACCGAGCGGCGCCATCCTGCCCGGGTGCTCGGGCTGCTGGCCCGGCATGAGCCCGGTGCCGGACGCCGGGGCGGAGGTGTGCGCGGGGGTGTGCGCGGATGTGTGGGCCGAGGTGTGCGCGGATGTGTGGGCCGACGCGTGCGCGGGGGCCGCGTGGGTGGGAGCCGCGTGGGCGCCGCCGGACTGCTGCGCGGCACCCGGCGCGATCGCCATCGGGGCGGCGGAGGAGGGCACCGCCGCGGTGACCGCACGGCTCGCCTCGGTCTTCGGGTGCTCGTCCTTGTCGGGCGCGTGGCTCACCCCGAAACGGGTCCGCAGATGGTGCCCGGCCGCCTCGTCGAGGCTCACCGGCCGCTGCAGCCGCACCGCCAGCCGGCTCGCCTCACGGCCCAGCGCCGCGAGGTCCTCCCACCGCAGGTGCACGACGAGCGGCAGTTCCGCCTCGCCGTCGGGGAGCGCTTGAAGGCCCTGGAAGGGGACGTTGCTCTGAGCGTTCATCGGCCGGTCCTCACCATCGGCTGCAGTGCGGTACGCCAGGGGATACGCACCTCGGCACGGGAACGTTCAGCGGCGCCCCCGCCGCGCCCGCCGCGCGGCGGGGATGATGGGACCGTGCGCACCCTCGGGATCGACCTGGCCGCGAGCCCCAGGACGACCGCGGTCGCGGTCGTCACCTGGCCCGGTGACGGCACGGCCGTCGTCTCCCCGCCGCTGCTGGGGTGCGCCGACGACGTGCTCACCGACCTGCTGTGCGGACTGGAGCCGGGGGAACGGGCCGGGGTGGACTGCCCCTTCGGCTGGCCGATCCCGTTCGTCGAGGCCGTCGCCGCGCATGCGGCGGGCACGCCGTGGCCCGGGCGGGGCACCGACGCCTCCGCGTACCGGGCGACCCTGCGCCACCGCCGCACCGACGTCCTGACCCACGGGGAACTCGGCGGCCGGTGGCCGCTGTCCGTCGCCTTCGACCGGCTGGGCGCCACCGCCGCCCGCTGGGCCCACCTCGCCGACGAACTCGCCGCCCGCGACCACCCGGTCGCCCGTGACGGCTCCGGTCGGATCGCCGAGGTGTATCCGGCGGCGTCCCGCAGACGATGGGGCCTCGGTCCCGAGCGCTCGACGGCCGAACTCCGCGCGGCCGCCCCCTGGCTGCGGTGCGGCCCGGCCGAACGCGCCGCGTACGACGGCAGCGAGCACGCCTTCGACGCACTGGTCGCCGCCCTCGCCGCACGGGCCGTCCAGCGCGGACTCACCCGCGGTCCCGCCGGCCCGCAGGAGATCCACGCGGCCGCCGTCGAGGGCTGGATCCACCTCCCCGGTGAGGGCACGCTCCCGGCCCTGCCGTGAGCCCGGGTGCGGACCGCAGGGTGGGCGCGGCGACGTGACCGGGGTGGCTTGGGTGCGCACTCAACGGCGCCGCCACAGGTTGTACTTGGGCAACGGCGCTGCGCCCGAGCCGCCTGGCCCTGGCCCGGGCGCCGCCCGCTCAGTGGAGGCGGATCGCGAGGGTGACGACCGCGCCGACCGGGCCCGTGGCGATGGTGAGGTGGTCGGTGACCAGGCGGGCGAGCCACAGGCCGCGCCCGCAGCGGGAGTCGAGGCCGGGCAGCAGCTCGGGGATGACGGCGGCGCTGAAGCCGGGGCCGGCGTCGGTGATCCGGGCCTGCACCTCGCCGTCGGTACGGCGCAGCATCAGGCGGCCGCGGCCGCCGCCGTGGGTGATCGCGTTGGAGGCCACCTCGTTCACCGCGAGGACGAATTCGCCGCGGCGTGCCGCCGGAAGCCCCGCCCACATCGCGAACTCCTCGGCCAGTACCCGCAGTCGGGGCAGCTCGCCCTCCGTGAAGTCGCGTTCCAGCCAGCAGCCCCCGGCGGCCGGATCGCCGGCGGAGGGTTCGTGCAGCTCCTCCAGCATCAGCCGCTCACCTCGATCAGTGTCAGCCCCGGCAGGGACGCCGCGCCCAGGGTGCGCAGCAGCGTCAGGTGGAAGGCCGAGCAGCGGATCTCCACCCGCACCCCCCGCTCCCCCGCGGCGACCACCAGCGTCAGGAGTTCCATCGCGCAGCCGACGCCGAGGAAGTGCAGGTCGCGCAGGGCCAGGACGAGCCGCCCGCCCTCCGCGGTCCGCCGCAGCGCGTCCTCGACCACGCCGTGGAACCGTTCCCGCGTGCTGAGGTCGGCCTCGCCGAGCAGCCGCAGCAGGCCCTCGGTGTGCGTCGCGTACAGCGCGCCGAGCCGGGTCAGCAGGTTGCGCGGGTGGGCCTGCGCCATCGCGTCGAGCACGTCCCCGGTGAACCACCGGCGGTCGTAGGCGCAGATCTCCGCGTACGGCCGTCCGGTGAAGAGGTGGTCGGCGTGGGTCTCGCGGTGCACCATCGCGTCGATGGGCGCGCCCATGTCGCGCACCCAGTGCATGTCGATGTACGCGCGCAGGCCCGCGTACCCGTCGCGGACCGCGCGGTCCGTCTCCTCGGCGAGCCGGCCCTGCTGCCGCACCGCCGTGAACGCGGGGTCCGGACGGATCAGCTCGCGCATGCTGCTCAGCACGAGCTGCCCGCGCCGGTGCGCCGACTCCACCCGTGCGTCGGCGTCCCCGGGCCGCCCGGCGTCGTCGGCCGGACCCAGGTGGGCGAGCACCTCCCGGTCCGGCACGCCGGGGGCGGCGAAGACCATGACCCGCTCGCCGGCCGCCAGCCCGAGCCGTGCGAACGCGGCCAGGACGTCCCAGCGTGTGTCGTCGCCGTCGTAACTGACGAACGCGTGGTCGCCGGGCCGCATCCGCTGCACCGGCACGACCCGCACATCCGCGGCAGGCATCGGTCCTCACCCCCTGGTTTCCGAGCTGCCGAGGGTAGGAGCGCGCACCGCGGGACCGCCAGGCGGGACCGACTCTGCCCGGCATCGCGCGGGGAGCGATCGCGGGCACGCCGGAGCTGCCCGGAAGCGCCCGTCCGTCAACGCGATGTGACGGACGGGCGATCAACGCACCGGCCGTCCGGACCCCGGCCCGGCCGTTCTGCGTGACGTCACCCGGATGCGCCGTGAAGCCGATGTTCCCGTCCCTGCCGTGGTCCAGTAGGGAGCGGAGGTCCCGCCCCACCAGCAGGCAGAGGCGGCCCGTGCCAAGCTGGGGTCCGTCAGGTCTGTGGCGTGCGTCACATGCGGTGATCCCGCTTCTCGCCGGTCGGACGGCGTCGGCCGAGGACGCCACGGGCGGCGTACGCGCGCCGCCCCGACCGCCGGGCGAGGGCCGGTGAACGGCGTGGGGACCGTCGGATCGGCCGTGGGAAGGAGGTGGCGGCGACGCCCCGCCGGGCCCGGCACGACTGTGAGAGCGGCCACGTGCCCCCCTTTCGGCGGGCTGCGGGGATTAAGCACCGGTAAACTCCCTGTTCGCCATTTGTGACGCCGGGTGAAGGACCCGGACCGCGGGCCGTCCGGTCAGGACGGGCGCGGTACGGGGATGCCGGGCGTGCGCCAGTCGCGGGGACGGTCCCGCGCGCCGGGACACCGTGGTCCCCGGCCGGCCGGGCGAGGGGCTCCGGCGCCGCAGTGGTCCTGAGTTTTTGGAGGGTTTGACATGCGTCTGTCTCTGGCCGTGAGCGACCGGAACAAGGTGCCCGGCGTGTCCGCAACGGCACCACCGACCCCCGGCTCGTCCGAGCCGGGGAGCACCGTATGACCCTCGTCGAATCGCCCTTCCCGCTCCTCGAGGACCCCGCGCCCGCCGGTGTCGCCGGCACCTCCGGCGTCCTGTGCCCCGCGCGGGCGGTCTTCCGGGCCGGCGACGCCGCCCCCGGGCGCACCCTGCTCGGGGTCCTGGCCGCCACCGCCCGGGCGCACCCCACCGCACCCGCCGTCGACGACGGCACCACGACGCTGAGCTACCGGGCCCTGGCCGCCGCGACCGAGCGCCTGCGCCGCCGTCTGGCGGAGTCCGGCATCGGCGCCGGCGACCGGGTGGGCGTACGGGTGCCCTCGGGCACCGCCGACCTGTACGTGGCGGTCCTCGCCGTGCTCTCCGCGGGCGCCGCCTATGTGCCGGTCGACGCCGAGGACCCCGAGGAACGCGCCCGGCTGGTCTTCTCCGAGGCGGAGGTGTGCGCCGTCATCGGCGAGCACCTCACGATCACCCCGTGCGCCGAGCCCCGCGGCACCGTCGGCCGCCGTCCCGGGCCGGACGACGACGCATGGATCATCTTCACCTCCGGTTCCACCGGCAAGCCCAAGGGCGTCGCCGTCACCCACCGTTCGGCCGCCGCGTTCGTGGACGCCGAGGCCCGGCTCTTCCTCGCCGAGGAGCCGCTGGGACCCGGCGACCGGGTGCTGGCCGGGCTCTCGGTGGCCTTCGACGCCTCCTGCGAGGAGATGTGGCTGGCGTGGCGGCACGGCGCCTGTCTGGTGCCCGCGCCGCGCTCCCTCGTCCGCACCGGGCTGGACCTCGGCCCCTGGCTCGTCGAGCAGGGGATCACGGTCGTCTCCACCGTGCCCACGCTGGCCGCGCTGTGGCCCGTCGAGGCGCTGGACGACGTCCGCCTGCTGATCTTCGGCGGTGAGGCCTGCCCGCCGGAACTGGCCGAACGGATGGCCGTCGAGGGGCGCGAGGTGTGGAACACCTACGGCCCGACCGAGGCCACCGTCGTCGCCTGCGCCGCCCAGCTCACCGGCGAGGGCCCGGTCCGCATCGGACTGCCCCTGGACGGCTGGGAACTGGCCGTCGTGGACGCCCACGGCGAACCGCTGCCCATGGGCGCGACCGGCGAGCTGGTCATCGGCGGGGTCGGCCTCGCCCGCTACCTGGACCCCGCCAAGGACACCGAGAAGTACGCGCCGCTGCCCGCCCTCGACTGGGACCGCGCCTACCGCAGCGGCGACCTGGTCCGCGCGGACGCGGAGGGCCTGGTCTTCGTCGGCCGCGCCGACGAGCAGGTCAAGCTCGGCGGCCGCCGCATCGAACTGGGCGAGATCGACGCCGCGCTGCAGGCGCTGCCCGCCGTCGCCGGCGCGGCCGCCGCCGTCCGCACCACCAAGGGCGGCAACCAGATCCTGGTCGGCTACGTCGCGGTGACCGGTGACTTCGACCAGGCCGACGCGCTCGCCCGGCTCCGCGAGGCGCTGCCGGCCGCCCTCGTCCCGCTGCTCGCCGTCGTGGACACCCTGCCCACCCGGACCTCGGGCAAGGTCGACCGGGACGCGCTGCCCTGGCCGCTGCCCGGGCTCGACGCGCCCGCCGCGGAACTGGGCGGCACCGAGGGCCTGCTCGCCGGCCTGTGGGGCGAGCTCCTCGGCGCGCCGGTGACCGGGCCGGACGCCGACTTCTTCGCACTCGGCGGCGGCAGCCTGACCGCCGCCCGCCTCGTCTCGCAGCTGCGCACCCGCTACCCCGCGGCCGCGGTCGGCGACGTCTACCAGCACCCCACCCTCGGGGCGCTCGCCGCCCGCCTGGACGAGGCCGACGCCCGCCGCGCCGCCGCGCGCCCCGTACGGCCGGTGCCCCGGCGCGCCGCCGCGGTCCAGCTGGCGCTGATGCTCCCGCTGTTCGTCCTGGCCGGACTGCGCTGGGGCGTCGTGGCGGCCGCGATCGGCAACGCGCTGCGCCTCCTCGGCCCGTTCCCGTGGGTCCCGGCCGTCTCCTGGTGGTGGGTGCTGGCCGGCTGGGCGCTGCTCATCAGCCCCGCCGGACGGGTCGCCGTCTCCGCTGGCGGCGCCCGGCTGCTGCTGCGCGGGGTGCGCCCGGGCACCTATCCGCGCGGCGGGGCGGTGCACCTGCGTCTGTGGACCGCCGAACGCCTCGCGCAGGTCAGCGGCGCCGGCAACCTCACCGGTGCCTGGCTGAGCCACTACGCCCGCGCGCTGGGCGCCAAGGTCGGCGACGGCGCAGACCTGCACTCCCCGCCGCCGGTCACCGGCATGCTCAAGCTCGGCAAGGGCAGCGCCGTGGAGCCCGAGGTCGACCTGTCCGGGCACTGGCTCGACCGCGACCTGCTGCACATCGGCAAGATCCGCGTCGGGGCGGGCGCCACGGTCGGCTCCCGCAGCACCCTGCTGCCCGGCGCCCGGATCGGCAAGCGCGCCGAGATCGCCCCCGGTTCCGCGGTCGTGGGCGCCGTCCGGGCCGGGCAGCGCTGGGGCGGCGTGCCCGCCGTCCGCACCGGCAAGGCCCCGCACCGCAGTTCCGACTCCCGGCCGCCGAGACGGCTGCGCTGGTCGGCGGCGTACGAGGCGACCGCCTTCGCCCTGGACCTGCTGCCCGCGGTGTCGGCGCTGCCCGCCCTGCTGGTGCTGGCCCGGTTCCTGCGCGGCGCCGACGCCGCGCCGCTGCCCGCCGCGCTCGCGGCCGTGCCCCTGGCCACGCTCGCCTGGCTGCTGACGTACGCGCTGCTGGTGCTGGCCGGGGTGCGGCTGCTGGGCATCGGGCTGCGCGAGGGCCACCACCCCGTGCACGGCCGTGTCGCCTGGCAGGCCTGGACGACGGCCCGGCTCATGGACCGGGCCCGCGCGCACCTGTTCCCGCTCTACGCCAGCCTGCTGACGCCGGTGTGGCTGCGGGCGCTCGGCATGAAGGTCGGCCGCCACGTCGAGGCGTCCACCGTGCTGGCGCTGCCGACGATGACCACCGTCGGCGACGGGGCCTTCCTCGCCGACGACACCATGGTGGGCAGCTACGAGCTCGGCGGCGGCCTGATGCGCATCGCGGAGGCCCGGATCGGCAAGAAGGCCTTCCTCGGCAACTCCGGCATGACCGCCCCCGGCCGCTCGGTGCCGAAGAACGGCCTGGTCGGCGTGCTCTCGTCGACGCCCAAGGGCGCCAAGGCGGGCAGCTCCTATCTCGGCATGCCGCCGATGAAGCTGCCGCGCGTCCCCGAGACGGGCGACCGCAGCCGCACCTTCGCACCGCCCCGGCGGCTCGTGCTGGCCCGCGCGGCCGTCGAGCTGTGCCGGGTCGTCCCCGTGATGTGCGCGGTCGCGCTGGTGGTGCTGGTGCTCGCCGGGTACGCGGCGGTGGCCGACCGGTACGGGGCGCCCGTGGCGCTCGCCGCCGGCGGGGCGCTGCTCGCGGGCGCCGGTGCGGTCGCCTGCGCGGTGGCCGTGGTGATGAAGTGGCTGCTGGTCGGGCGGGTGCGGACGGGTGAACGGCCGCTGTGGAGCTCGTTCGTGTGGCGCAACGAACTGGCCGACACCTTCGTCGAGGTGCTGGCCGTGCCGTGGCTCGTCGGCGCGGTCGGCGGCACCCCGCTGATGAACGTGTGGCTGAGGTGCCTGGGGGCGCGGATCGGACGCGGCGTATGGTGCGAGACGTACTGGCTGCCGGAGGCGGACCTGGTCCGGGTCGGGGACGGCGCGACCGTCGGCCGCGGCTGCGTGGTACAGACACACTTGTTCCACGATCGGATCCTGCGGATGGACGAGGTCGTACTCGGGGAGGGCGCGAGCCTCGGCCCGCACGGCATCGTGCTGCCCGGGGCCACGGTCGGGGCCCGGAGCGCGATCGGTCCCGCCTCGCTGGTCATGCGGGGCGAGAGCGTGCCCGAGGGCACCCGCTGGCTCGGCAACCCGATCTCCGCCTGGCACACAGAGGGGGCCCGCACAGGGTGAGCAACGGCAAGCGCGTGCGTGGCGGGGCCGCCGTCCCCGCCACGCCCGGGCCGGAGGTGTCCGCGGACACCTACTTCCCCGAGCACGGCAACGGCGGCTACCGGGTCACCCACTACGACCTGGAACTGGAGTACCGCCCGGCGGCCAACCGCCTCTCGGGCCGGGCCCGGATCTCCGCGCTGGCGGACCGGGCCCTTTCCGCGTTCAGCCTGGACCTCGGAGCCTTCCGTCTCGACCGGGTCCTCGTCGACGGGCGCCCCGCCCGCTACACGCACCGCGCGGGGAAGCTCCGCATCAAGCCCGCGAAGGCGCTGCCCGAGGGCCCGTTCGCGGTCGAGGTCCGCTACGTGGGCAACCCGAGGCCCGTCCGTTCCCGCGACTGGGGGGAGCTGGGCTGGGAGCAGCTGGAGGACGGCGCGCTCGTTGCCAGCCAGCCGATCGGCGCGCCCTCCTGGTTCCCCTGCAACGACCACCTCGGCGACCGGGCGGGCTACCGGATCACGGTGACCGCGCCCTCGCCGTACACGGTCGTCGCCAACGGCAGCCTGGAGTCGTACCGGGTGGGCGCCTCCACGACGACCTGGGTGTACGACCAGCCGCGGCCGATGCCGCCGTACCTGGCGACCGTGCAGATCGGCCAGTACGAGCTCATCGACCACCTCGGCGGTGCCGTACCCCAGCCGGCCGCCGTCCCGCCGCGCCTGACCGCCGACTTCGACCACGACTTCGGGCGCCAGCCGCGGATGATGGAGGTGTTCGGCGAGCTCTTCGGGCCCTACCCCTTCGGCGAGTACGCGGTCGTCGTGACCGACGAGGAGCTGGAGGTCCCGGTCGAGGCGCACGGGCTGTCCGTCTTCGGCAGCAACCACCTGGACGGCCGCCGCGGCTTCGAACGCCTCGTCGCCCACGAACTCGCCCACCAGTGGTTCGGCAACAGCCTCGCCCTCGCCGACTGGCGGCACATCTGGCTCAACGAGGGCTTCGCCGCGTACGCCGAATGGCTGTGGGCCGAGTCCTGCGGCGAGGCGCCCGCCGCCCGCAACGCGGCCCGCGCCCACGCCAGGCTCGCCGCCCAGCCCCAGGACCTGCGGCTGGCCGACCCCGGTGCCCGGAACATGTTCGACGACCGGGTGTACAAGCGCGGCGCCCTCACCCTGCACGCGCTGCGCACGGTCATGGGCGACCCGGCGTTCTTCCGGCTGCTGCGGGCCTGGACCGCCGCCCACCGCCATGGCACCGTGACCACCGGGCAGTTCACCGCCCTGGCCCAGGAGCACACCGACCGGCAGCTGGAGGCGCTGGTCTTCCACCCGTGGCTGCACGGGACGCGGCTGCCACGCCTGCCGATCGGGGGAGCATGAGCGACGCGCACACGGACGGGGCGGGATCGGCGTCCACCGGCGGCCGGGCTGCCCGTTCTGCATGAAGCTGCGGGCGCAACTGCTGTTCACGCGGCTGCGCCACACCACGGTCGACATCCGGCGCGATCCGGACGCCGCCGCCTTCGTGCGCTCCGTGGCGGACGGGAACGAGACCGTGCCGACCGTCACCGTGGCGGGGCGGCCCCTGGTCAACCCCTCGTTGCGGCAGCTCAAGGGGGCGGTCAGGGCGTACGCCCCGCACCTTCAGGCGAAGCGGGACACGTAGCGGCGCTGCCAGGGCGTCTCCACCGCGCGCCGGGCGTAGTGCTCCCGGACGTAGGCGACGGCCTCACCGGACGGCACCCCGTCCAGCACCGCCAGGCACGCCAGGGCCGTCCCCGTACGGCCGAGTCCGCCGCCGCAGGCGACCTCCACCCGCTCGTCCGCAGCACGCCGCCACGCCGCGCGCAGCGCCTGGGCGGCGTCCGCACGGTCCGCTGGCAGCCGGAAGTCCGGCCAGCGCACCCAGCGGCCCTCCCAGGCCACCGCCGGGGGTTCGTGGCCCAGCAGGTACAGCCCGAACACGGGGACGGGACCGGCCGGCAGCGGCTTCCGCAGCCCCCGTCCACGCACCAGCCGCCCCGACGGCAGCCGCAGCACCCCCGGGGCGCCCGGCTCCCAGCCGGTGGCGGGCTCAGCGCCCATGGCCGCCGCACGCCGCCGGGTAGAGCACGGCGCCCGCCAGCCCGCCGCCGTCCGCGGCGTCCGCCGCCAGGCCGGACAGGCGCAGGCACGCCTCGGCGGTGGCGTCCACGGGAGGGCACTCGACGCCCACGGCGCCGACCGCGGTCACCGAGCCGTCGTGGTGGAGTTCGCCGCCGGAGGACGGCGCGGGCAGCCCGCCCTGCAGGATGCCGAGGGCGACGATCTCGCCCGACGCGCCCGACGCGCCCGAGGCCTCACGGATGTCGAAGCGCCAATGGGCGTCGCTCGCTTTGAGGAGGTATTTCCCGGACCTCCCGCATTCCGCCAGGGAATCCCGGCGGGCACGGACGAGTTCGGCTATCGCGCAGCACAACGGGGCGTCATGTCCGGCCGTCGTGCGGAAGCGGCTGAAATCGGCGAGCGGCGCGGACCGCATCGCGCCGTCGAGGAGGACGACCGCCGACTCCCGTGCGTGCGGATGGCCCTGCTCGGCGATGTCCAGCAGGAAGGGGGCCGCGACCACGGCACCGGGGAGCACCTCGCCGGTGCGTCCGCGCAGCAGGGAACTGCTGGTCAGGGCCGCCACGGCGGAGGCGACGCCATCGAGGTCGCGGGCCGCGGCCAGTGCCCTCAGCCCGGCCGCGGGGTCGGGCCGTTCGGCCCGCGCCCCGTCCTGGGCGTCGGCGGTCCGAGGGCGTGGCCGCGGCGTGGGAATGGCATTCCAATTGACGGCGTCGATCTCGGTGAGCAGCATCCGCACATGATTCCACCCGCTCCGGAATTTCGGGGTTCCGCATGCGGGACAAGCGTTCGGGCGGCTATGCTCCGCCGCCTCAAGCGGTATGACGCAGATACAGCGCGCCGCAACTGTGGCAGAAGGGCTGCGCCGCCGGCGTCCCCCACACGTCCTCCGCCTGCACGGCCGCGGCGGGGGAGAGCTCCCGCCCGCACAGCCCCGTCGCGGCGCCGTCCTCCACCATGTGCCACGCCCTCAGCGGGCTTCCGTCGGCAGGGCCGCCGTCCTCGGTGTCGTACTCGGCGCGCATCTCGTACACGGGCATCGTGGTGCCTCCGGGTCGGTCATGCCCTTCTTGGTGCCGGTAGTCCAGTATGTCCGGGCTCCGCCCGCGCGGCGATCGCAGCCCCACACGGGCGGGACGTACCGCAGACGGCGGGCCCGGGGCTCGGCCCGTCGTACGACCGGCCCGGGCGGGAGGGCGTGCGCGGACCGGCGCGGCGGCGTCCCGGCGGCCACCGGCCGTCGCCGGCGTCACCGTGGGCCCCGCCGGGCCCGCCGGTGCCCCGGGCGCCGATTGACAGGCCGGGACCGGCGTCCTTGAGTGAGGGGCGCCAGGCAGGAGCCTCAGGGGGAAGCGTCATGCCGAGCCACAGCCAGCCGCCCGCACCGCAGCCGCCACTGCCCGGAGTGCCGCCCGAGCGGCTGTGCGGGGAACTGCTCGGCGCGAGCGACGCCGCCGCGGACGCGGGGGACCTCGCGACCGCCGCGGTCCACGCACGTACCGCCGCGATGCTGGCGGCCTCGGCGGGGCTGCGGGCGCTGTTGCGCGCCGCGCAGTGGCAGCAGGGCCGGCTGGCGCTGCTCGCCGGCGACCGGGAGGCCGCGGACGGCTGGTTCCGGCAGGCCGGCCCTTCCGGCGCCGCCGCGCCCGCCGGCCCTTCCGGAGCCGACGCCGGGGGCGCCCGGCTGTGGGCGCGCTTCCGCCGCGGCCCGCGCGCACCGGAACGGCCCGCGCCGCCACCGGTCCGCCCCGCCGCGCCGCTGCTGGCGGTGGGCCTGCTCGGCTCGCTCAGCGTCAGCGTCGACGGCGTTCCGGCCGAGGGCTGGCACGGCCACCGCACCCGTTCCCTGCTCGCCTTCCTGCTCACCCACCGCGACCCCTGGCCGCACCGGGAGACGCTGATGGACGCCTTCTGGCCGGACTCGGCCCCCGGGGCGGCGCGCAACAGCCTCGGAGTCGCGATGCACCAACTGCGCCAGACGCTGGGCACCGCGACCGGTGAACCCGTGGTCGTCTTCCGCTGCGGTGCCTACCGGCTCGGTCCCGGGCTCGGCCTCTGGCTGGACTGCGACGAGTTCGACCTGCTGCTGCGCACCGCCCGGGAGGCGGAGGACCGGGGCGACCGCACCGGCGCGGCCGAGGAGTACGAGCGGGCGCTCGCCCTCTACCGGGGCGAGTTCCTCGCCGAGTCGCCGTACGAGGAGTGGACCGTCCTGCACCGGGAGCGGCTGCGGCTGGCCCACCTCGACGCCCTCGCCCGGCTGAGCGAACTGCACTTCACCGCGGGCCGCTACGCCCCGTGCGCCGAACTCTGCCGTCGCCTGGTCGCGTTGGACCCGTGCCGGGAGACCGCGCACCGACGGCTGATGCGCTGCCTGAGCCGGATCGGCCAACCGCACCTGGCCATCCTCCAGTTCCGGGCCTGCGTGCGGACGCTGCGCGAGGACCTCGGCGTGCCGCCGCAGCGCGAGACCGTCGAGCTCCACCAACGGCTGCGCGACGACCTGCCGGTGTGAGCGGCGCGCCCGCGCTTATCGCGTCGCGGCTGCCGGGTTAAGCGACGGCACGGCGGCCGGTTAAGCGCGGTGCGGAAGAACGGACGCCGAGCGCGGCGGCGACCCGCCGCCGCGCCGGCGCCCACCTCGCAGGGGAGAGAACATGACCGCACAGCCCGAACTGGGGAACCCCGTCCTCGGCCTCGACGCGCGCGACATCCAGGTGACGGACAACGACGCCATCCCGTCCGGCCTGGTCCTCACCGCGTCCCTGCCGATCACGGTCAGCGTGACCTTCGAGGTCGGCGGCGTGACGTTGCCGTTGCTGCACGACACGCCCTTCAGGGTGACCTACGCCTTCGCCTCGCTCTCCGGAACCAGCGACGTCACGCGCTCGGTGGACGGGCGCCTGGTCACACGGCCGGCGCCCGCGAAGACGGTGTACAGCGGCGCCGACACCCACGTCGTCCTCCCGGCCGGAACGCTGCGGCCCGGGCTCTACCAGGTCTCGGCGATGGTCCAGTTCCCCGGTGCCCGGGGCATGGGCGCCTTCACCACGCTGCCGGTGATCGAGGTCGTCGAGGGGCCGTGAACGAGGACGAGCTGACCCGGATCGACGGCGTCGGTGCGACCACCGCGCGCCTGCTGGCCGCCGCCGGGATCCGTACGTACGCCGAGCTGTCGGCCGCGTCCACGGACGAGGTGATCGCCGCGGTGCGCGACCTGCGCGTTGTCTCCGCGATCCGGGTCGAGCAGTGGCGCAAGGACGCCGCGGAGCTGGCCTCGGCGGTCCCGCCGCCGGGGCCGGCGCCGGAGGCGGAGTCGGCGGACGCCGGGTACGAGAGCTTCGTGCTGCGGGTCCGGCTGGACCGGGGGCGGATCCGGGCGACGGAGATCCGCAGGGTGCGCACCGGGGAGACCCGGCACTGGCCGGAGTGGGACGCCGGGGCGCTGCTCGCCTGCGTCCTGGGCCGCCCGGCCGGTCCCGGTCCTGGTTCCGTTCCCGATCCCGTCCCCGGACCCGGACGGGCGACCGGGACCGGGGGCGGGGGCGGGGACGACGGTGGTCCCCGTGCCGGCGTCGCCCCGCCGGTCACGCTGCTGGCCGAGCCGCTGCTGGCGGTCGCGGGCGGCGCCGTACGGCCGGGGGTGCCGTTCACGCTGGACGTCACGCTGGCCCTGCCCCCGGCCACCGGTCCCGGGGCGTGCTTCGCGTACTACGCGGCCGTCACCGCGAGCCCGGCGGCGAGGGCCGTCGCGTGCTGGCGGACGACCGGGGCGTGCTGCGGGCGGGCGATCCGGTCGTACGGCTGTCGCTGCCCGGCCTGCCGCCGGGCACCCACCGTCTGGGGATCGCGGTGAGCCTGCGCGAACCCGGCGGGCACCGTCCCAGCGCGCTGGCGGCCACGGTGGACGGGCTCGTGCTCACCGTGTGACGTACCACCGCGTCACGCGGCCGAGTCCGTGTCCTCGTCCCACTCGACACCGATCTCCCGCAGCCAGCGCCGGTCCTCCGGGCCCGGAGGACCGGGCGGCCCGGCCAACGGCTGCGGGGGGCCGGTGAGTTCGGCGCCGGTGAGCGACACCCCGCCCATGCCGCCCGCGTGCGCGACGCTCTCGTCACCGCGTTCGAGGACCAGGAGTTCGTAGTGGGGCGGCCACCGCAGCAGGATCCGCCGTCGGCAGACCGGGCAGTACCACTCCTCGGCGCCGGAGCTCCTCGTCCCCGCCAGCCGCATCTCGTGGGTCTCGCTCATGCTCGTCTCCGTCCGCGCGAAGGGCACAGGGGAGGGCGGCGAACCGCCCCGCGTACCGGGTTGATGCCCGATCCGCCCCGATCAACCCCGGTTGTACGGGCGCCTCGTGTGACCGGCGGACGACGGGCCGTCACCGGTTTCGTCACCCTTCGTGACCGGAGAAGTTCCCACCGCATGAATCGAGTCCGAAATTAGGGGATTTCACCCTATGTATTGACTGCGGGGAGTAATGGAACTTAAGGTTCATGTCAGGGGATGCTCCTGTGAGCCGCATCCCGTCCGACATTTCACGTCTGTGATGGTGCGTCCGCACCCGAGGCCCGGACGCACCCCCCGTCGCACCCGTGCCACGCGCACCGGCCGGTGCGACCCGCGCCGGGTCCCCCACGACCGGCGCCCACGTTCCGCATGTCGAAGGGAACGACCATGCGCGTCACGAGCACGACCATCCGCCGGATCGCCGCAGCGGCACTCGCGGCACCGATCCTCGCCCTCGTCGGAGCCGGCGCGGCCGGCGCAGCGCCGCAACAGGCTGCCCCCGCCTCGCACCAGTCCGTCGTCACCCACGGGGACGGCTGCTGGGGCTACGGCGACTGGGGTTACGGATGGCGTTACGGCCATCACCTCCACGACGGCTGTGGCTACGGCGGCTACGGCGGCTACGGCGGTTATGGAGGCTACGGAGGCTACGGCTACGGAGGTTACGGCTACGACAACGGCGTCGTCGTGGTGGTGCTGTAACCGTCAGTGAATCCGCACCCGCCCGGCGCCCGTCACGGCCACACCAGGCAGTACAGCTGGTGCCCGCTCTCGTGACAGCGCTGGGCGAAGTCCTGCCACTCGTGCAGCATCGTGTAGATCACGAACGCGTCCCGCGGCCCGCGGCGGTCGGGGACGGTGGACCAGATGAAGGCGGCGGCGCCGAGAGCCTCCTCGTCGGCCTTGCGCAACGGCTCGACGACGGAGTGGGGCAGCTTGACGACGGCGTAGTCGGGGTGGAGCACGACGAGTTCCAGCGGCGGGACCTTGGCCGGGGGTATGCCCTCGATGCCGGTCAGCACCATGGCGGCCATGGTCTCCGGCTTGACCTTGGTGTACATCCCCTGGCCCAGCTCGTCGCCGCCGAGTTCCTCGGGTCGCATCGAGATGGGGACCCGCGCGGCGGTCGCACCATCGGGTGCGCCGAAGTACTTGTAGGTCACCCCCACTCGGCCACCCCTGCTCCCGCTTTTCTCAACGGCCCTGTCGCGCTCTTTCGGCGGCCGGCGGCGCCGACCGGTGGGGCGGGCGTGCTCCGCGTCGGGGTCGTCCGCCCCGCCGCCCACGTCACCGCGTTCGCCACCGCGCTGCATTCCACTACCCGACCATCCGCAGACCCAACCGCGCAACCCGATCATCGTCTCAGATGCACGGTCGATACCTCGTCGCGCAACGCCCGGCATTTGAGAGCATGTGCTTGTGAGCTATCCGTACGCCTACGAAGCGCCAGTTTCTCAGACCTTGTTCGATCGAGCAGCCGCCGTGACCCCTGGTGGGGTGAACAGCCCGGTACGCGCCTTTCGTGCCGTGGGCGGTACGCCCCGGTTCATGGTGTCCGGAACGGGTCCTTACCTGAAGGACGCGGATGGTCGCGAATACGTCGACCTCGTCTGCTCGTGGGGGCCGATGATCCTCGGCCACGCCCACCCCGAGGTGATCGCCGCCGTGCAGGCGGCGGTTGCGCGGGGTACGTCCTTCGGCACGCCCGGTGAGGGCGAGGTGGAACTGGCCGAGGAGATCGTGGCGCGCGTCGCGCCGGTGGAGCAGGTGCGGCTGGTCTCCTCCGGCACCGAGGCCACGATGTCGGCGATCCGGCTGGCACGCGGGTTCACGGGCCGGGCCAAGGTGATCAAGTTCGCGGGGTGTTACCACGGTCATGTGGACGCCCTGCTGGCCGCCGCGGGTTCCGGGGTTGCCACTTTCGGGTTGCCCGACACCCCCGGGGTGACGGGCGCGCAGGCCGGGGACACGATCGTGCTCCCCTACAACGACCTGGGGGCCGTACGGGCCGCGTTCGCCGCCCACCCCGGTGAGATCGCCTGCGTGATCACCGAGGCGTCGCCCGGCAACATGGGCGTCGTGCCGCCGGCCGAGGGCTTCAACCAGGGCCTGGCGGACCTCTGCCGGGAGAACGGCGCGCTGTACGTCTCCGACGAGGTCATGACCGGTTTCCGCGTGTCGAGGTCCGGCTGGTACGGCATCGACGGCGTCCGCCCCGACCTGATGACCTTCGGCAAGGTGATGGGCGGCGGCTTCCCCGCCGCGGCCTTCGGCGGCCGTGCCGACGTGATGGCGCACCTCGCGCCCGCGGGCCCGGTCTACCAGGCGGGCACGCTCTCCGGTAACCCGGTGGCCACCGCCGCGGGCCTGGCCCAGCTGCGGTTGCTGGACGACGCGGTGTACGGGGCGGTGGACTCCGTCGCCGCCGAGGTCTCGGGCCTGGTGACCGCCGCGCTCTCCAAGGAGGGTGTGACGCACACCCTGCAGACCGCGGGCAACATGTTCTCGGTGTTCTTCACCGGGGACCGGGTGACGAACTACGACGAGGCCAGGCAGCAGGAGGCGTTCCGCTTCACGGCCTTCTTCCACGCGATGCTCGCCCAGGGCGTGTACCTGCCGCCCTCGGCCTTCGAGTCCTGGTTCGTGTCGTCGGCGCACGACGGCGCCGCCATCGAGCGGATCGCGGCCGCCCTGCCGGCCGCCGCCCGCGCCGCAGCGGAGGCCACCGCATGAGCGAGATCACCGTCGTCCACCTGATGCGGCACGGCGAGGTGGAGAACCCCAGCGGCGTGCTCTACGGGCGCCTGCCCGGCTACCACCTGTCCGACCTGGGCCGGAAGATGGCCGACCGGGTCGCCGAGCACCTCGCGGGCCGTGACATCACCCACGTCGTCGCGTCCCCCCTGGAGCGCGCCCAGGAGACCGCGGCGCCGATCGGCGCCGTCCTCGGCCTGGACGTCGCGAGCGACGGGCGGCTGATCGAGGCGGACAACGTCTTCCAGGGCAAGACCTTCGGCGTCGGCGACGGCGCGCTCAAGCGCCCCGCCAACTGGAAGCACCTGGTCAACCCGTTCCGGCCGAGCTGGGGCGAGCCGTACGCGGACCAGGTCGTGCGCATGACGGCCGCGCTGGAGGCGGCCCGGGACGCGGCACGCGGCCACGAGGCGGTGTGCGTGAGCCACCAGCTGCCGATCTGGATCGTGCGCAGCGCCGTGGAGCAGCGGCGCCTGTGGCACGACCCGCGCAAGCGGCAGTGCACCCTGGCGAGCCTGACGTCCTTCACGTTCGAGGACGACCGGATCGTCTCCGTCGGCTACACCGAGCCCGCCCGCGACCTGGTCCCGGCGCATCTGCTGGCCGGGGCGAAGCCGGTCAAGGGCGGCAGCAAGGGCTTCGGCGCCTGACGACCGCCTCCCGCCGGTTCCGGAGGGCACCGGTCACGCGGACCGGTGCCCTCCGGCACGCTCCGTGACGGCCGCCGCCGCGTGGCCCGATCCGGTGCCCCGCCCGGTGAATTCGTGCACCCCGCGAAGGAACCCGCCGTGCGCGCACGGCATCTAGCGCGGTGAGCGGGGGCGACGCACGGGGATTGGGGCGCGGAATGCGGGAGATCAGCCGACGAGGGGTACTGGGCCTGGCGGCCGGAGCGGCCGCCGTCGGGCTGGCGGGCTGCGCCGGGGAGGGCCCCGGCGGCCGGCACGTCGGCCAGGGGCCGTCGGTGTCGCCCTCCCCGTCCGCCGGCGGCCCGCAGGGGCGGCCCTCCCCGTCCCCGTCGGTGCGGACGATCGGCGACGGCTCGACGGCCGACACCGGGCCGCAGCCCCATCAGCCCGCCGCGGAGCGCCTGGAACCCGGCCAGACGCCACCGCAGTTCGTGATCTTCTCCTGGGACGGGGCGGGCGAGCTGGACAACGGGCTCTTCGAACGGTTCCGCAAGCTCGCGGGCGAGCACGGGGCGACGATGACCTTCTTCCTCTCCGGCGTCTACCTGCTCCCCGAGTCGAAGAAGAGGCTCTACAAGCCGCCGCGCAATCCCGTCGGCGCCTCCGACATCGGCTACCTCACCGACGCCCACGTCCGCGCCACCCTGCAGCAGTTGCGGCTGGCCTGGCTGGAGGGCCATGAGATCGGCACGCACTTCAACGGCCACTTCTGCGCGGGAGCGGGCTCGGTTGGACGCTGGAGCCCGGCCGACTGGCGCAGCGAGATCGAACAGGCCGTCGGCTTCGTGGAGAACTGGCGCACCCACACCGGCTTCACCGACCTGCCCCCGCTGCCCTTCGACTACCGCAAGGAGCTGATCGGCGGCCGTACGCCCTGCCTGCTGGGCCAGCGTTCGCTGCTGCCCACCGCCGCCCGCCTGGGCTGGCGGTACGACGCCAGCGGGCCGGGCGGCCTGCAGGTGTGGCCGGGCAAGAGCCACGGGCTGTGGGACCTGCCGCTGCAGGCGGTGCCCTTCCCCGGCCGCTCCTTCGAGGTGCTGTCGATGGACTACAACATGCTGGCCAACCAGTCGGTGAACTCCACGCGCGGCAACCCCGCCCACTACCCGGCCTGGCGGCGGCAGGCCCGCGACGCCTACCTGGGGGGCTTCCGCCGGGCGTACGAGACCAACCGCGCGCCGCTGTTCATCGGCAACCACTTCGAACAGTGGAACGGCGGGATATACATGGACGCCGTCGAGGACGCGCTGCGGCGGATGGCCGACCACCGGGACGTGCGCCTGGTGTCGTTCCGACAGTTCGTGGACTGGCTGGACGCGCAGGACCCGGCGGTGCTGGCGAAGCTGCGCACCCTCGGCCCGGGGCAGCGCCCCGCGGGCGGCTGGCGCCGCTTCCTCGCGCAGGAACGTTCCTCCGTGTCCCCCTCCACCACGCCCTCCTCCACGCCCTCCTCCTCTTCCTCCCCCTCCTAGACCGATCCGCCCGTTTCGTCCTGGGGGTGGCGGGCAGGCGAGCCGGTGAACGGGAACGTCCCCGAGGACCGAGCCGAGGAGGTCACAGGCCATGCACGCGTCCCTGCAGGGGAGGAAGATCGCGTTCCTGGTGGCGTCGGAGGGCGTCGAGCAGAGCGAACTCGCCGGCCCCTGGGAGGCCGTCCGCGAGGCGGGCGGGACGCCCCGGCTGGTCTCCACCCGCCACGGCCGCGTCCAGGCCTTCGACCACCTCGACCGGGCCGGCACCTTCCCCGTCGACGACACGCTCGGGGAGGTGGTCGCCGCGGACTTCGACGCGCTGGTGCTCCCCGGCGGCGTCGCGGGCCCCGACCTCCTGCGGCTCGACGCGGACGCCGTCGGCTTCACCAGGGACTTCTTCACCGAGGGCCGCCCCGTCGCGGCGATCTGCCACGCGCCGTGGCTGCTGGTGGAGGCCGGCGTCGTGCACGGACGTACCCTCACCTCCTGGCCCAGCGTGTGCACCGACGTCACCAACGCCGGCGGCACCTGGATCGACCAGGAGGTCGTGGTCGACTGCGACGGCCCCAACGTCCTGGTCACCAGCCGCAGGCCCGGCGACCTCAAGGCCTTCCAGGACGCCCTGGTGGACGAGTTCGCGCACCAGACCCGGAGCCGCGATTAACCGTCGCTTACTTGGGGCATTTGCCGCTTTCGGCAAAGCTGTCGGGGGTGCGCGAGATCGCTCCCGGCCTCATGCGAAACTTTTCACATGAGTCCTACGCGCGCCCTCCGACGCCGTCCGCTCCACGGTGCCGCGGCACTGGCCGGGGCAGCCGCGTTCGCGCTGGCCGTCACGGCCTGCTCGACCTCCACCGCGTCCTCCGACGGCACCGGCCCCGGAACGAACTACGTCGGCGGCACCGGTGAGATCTCCACGGTCAAGCCGGGCCACCGGGTGGCCGCGCCGGAGCTGAGCGGGAAGTCCGTCGAAGGAGCCCCGCTCAGCCTCGCCGACCACAAGGGCAAGGTCGTCGTCCTCAACATCTGGGGCTCGTGGTGCCCGCCTTGCCGGGCCGAGGCGCCGCACCTGGCCAAGGTGGCCAAGGAGACCGGGTCGCAGGGCGTGCAGTTCATCGGCATCAACACCCGGGACCTGCAGACCGCACAGGCCAAGGCCTTCGAGAAGGAATTCGACATCCCCTTCCCGAGCTTCTACGACCCGTCCGGCGACCTGGTGCTGCGCTTCCCCAAGGGCAGCGTCAACCCGCAGGCCATTCCCTCCACGCTGATCATCGACCGTCAGGGGAAGATCGCGGTGCGCGCGCTGAAGGAGCTCAGCGCCGACGAACTGCACGAGGTCCTCGACCCGGTGATCGCGGAGAAGTGACGTGAGCGTACTCGCCGCCGGTGCCAACCAGACCGTGGTGAACGGCGCCCTGCTCGCCGCCGTGCCGGTCGCGCTCCTCGGCGGCCTGGTCTCGTTCTTCTCCCCGTGCGTGCTGCCCCTCGTCCCCGGTTACCTGTCGTACGTGACCGGTGTCACCGGCACAGACCTGGCCGAGGCCCGGCGCGGCCGGATGTTCGTGGGCGCGTCGCTGTTCGTCCTCGGCTTCACCGCCGTCTTCGTCTCCGGCGGCGCGCTGTTCGGCAACTTCGGCACGACGCTGCTGGTGCACAAGACGGTCATCACCAGGGTGCTCGGCGCGCTCACCATCGTCCTGGGGCTCGCCTTCATGGGGGTGGTCGGCGGCATCACCCAGCGCGAACTCCGCTTCCACCGCAAGCCCGCGATGGGCCTGGCGGGTGCGCCGCTGCTCGGCGTGCTCTTCGGCATCGGCTGGACGCCGTGCCTGGGACCGACGCTGAGCGCCGTCAACTTCCTCGCCTTCAACGAGGCCAGTGCCGGCCGCGGGGCGCTGCTCACCGCCGTCTACTGCCTCGGCCTCGGCCTGCCGTTCATACTGGCCGCCATCGCCTTCCGCCGCGCGCTCGGCGCCTTCGGCTGGGTCAAGCGCCACTACGTGTGGGTGATGCGCCTCGGCGGTGGCATGCTCGTCGCTGTCGGCCTGCTGCTCGTCACCGGCGTGTGGGACCACATCGTCTACCAGATGCAGATCTGGTCGTCCGGCTTCACTCCAGGGATCTGATCCATGAGCTCCAAAGACACCGCGGGGGCACCCCCCGACGCGGCGGCGGACGCCGGTGCCGACCTCGGCGCGGCCGGCGCACAGCTGTCGACCGCGCCCGTCGAGGACCTCGGCCAGGTCGTGCCCGGCTCCTTCGGCGGCGTCCGCGGGCCGGGTACGGCCGGCGGACTCGCCTGGACCGGACGCGAGGTGTGGGGCTGGACGCGCTGGACCTGGCGCCAGCTCACCTCGATGCGGGTGGCGCTGGTCCTGCTCTTCCTGCTGTCGCTGGCCGCCGTCCCCGGTTCGCTGGTGCCGCAGACGAGCGTCGACGAGATCAAGGCGCAGACCTTCAAGGACGCCCACACCACCCTGGCGCCGCTCTACGAGAAGCTCGGGCTGTTCAACGTCTACAGCTCGGTGTGGTTCTCGGCGATCTACATCCTGCTGTTCGTCTCGCTCGCGGGCTGCATCGTCCCGCGCAGCTGGCAGTTCGTCGGCCAGCTGCGCGCCAAGCCGCCGGCCGCCCCGCGCAACCTCACCCGGCTCCCGGCGTACGCGACCTGGCGCACCGAGGCCGAGCCGGACGCGGTGCTCGCCGCCGCCCGGCGCGCCCTCCGCGGCCGCCGCTTCCGCACCCAGGTCACCGGTACGGCGGTCGCGTCGGAGAAGGGCTTCCTGCGCGAGGCCGGCAACCTGGTCTTCCACATCGCGCTGTTCGGGCTGCTGATCTCCTTCGCGGTGGGCGGGCTGTTCAAGGCCGAGGGCGGCAAGCTGATCGTCGAGGGCGACGGCTTCAACAACACGCTCACCCAGTACGACGACTTCAAGCCGGGCACCTTCTACGACGCCGACGACCTGGACACCTTCGGCTTCAAGCTGGACGGCTTCAACGCCTCGTACGCGCGCAGCGGCCCGCAGAAGGGCACCCCGCGCACCTTCCGCGCCAACATCCGCTACTGGACGAGCCCGGGCGGCAAGCAGACGAAGTCCGCGATCGAGGTCAACGAGCCGCTGGAGGTCGGCAGCTCCAAGGTCTACCTGATCGGCCACGGCTACGCGCCCGTCGTCACCGTCAAGGACGGTCAGGGCAACGTCGTCTTCCAGGGCCCGGTGCCATTCCTGCCGCAGGACGGCAACCAGACCTCGGTCGGCGTGATCAAGGCGATGGACGTCCGCGACCACGCCGACAGGAAGACCCAGTACGGCTTCCAGGGGCTGTTCACCCCGACCTTCGCGCTGAACGCGCAGCAGGGCCCGCACTCGTCCTTCCCTGCCCTGGACTACCCGGCGCTGATCCTCACCGCCTACCACGGCGACCTGGGCGTGGACGCCGGCCTGCCGCAGAATGTGTACCAGCTCGACACCGACAAGATGAAGCAGTTCAAGGACGCCGACGGCCGGATCGTGAGCAAGGCGATGAAGCCGGGGGAGACGCTCGCGCTGCCCGACGGCGACGGCTCGCTCACCTTCGACGGCGTCAAGACCTGGGCCACCTTCCAGGTCTCCCACCAGGTCGGCAACGGCTGGGCGCTGGTGAGTGCCGTCGCCGCCATCCTCGGCCTGGCCGGATCGCTGTTCATCCAGCGCCGCCGGGTCTGGGTGCGGGCGGTGCGCGGCGCGGACGGTGTCACCGTCGTCGAGCTGGCCGGGCTCGGCCGCAGCGAGTCGGCGCGGATCGCCGACGAGCTCGGCGAGCTCGCCGCCGACCTCACGGCCACGGCCCCGCCGCTGCCCGAAGCGGACCCCGAACCCTCAGAAGAACCCCTGCCCGATGACGAAGGAGCGCGCGCGTGACCATCGCTGCCGCGGTCAACGAGAACGTCGCCCACCTCAGCAACTACCTGATCTACTCGGCGATGGCGGTCTACACGCTGGCCTTCCTCGCCCACATCGCGGAATGGGTCTTCGGCAGCCGCAGCAAGGTCGCCAAGACCTCCGCCGCGCTCGCCCCCGGCGCCGCCGGGTCCGCGCCCGCGGTCACCGTGACCGTGAAGCAGGGCGGCGGCACCGCCACCCTGGCGCGTCCCAAGGTCGTCACCCGGGCCTCCGCCAGTGACCGCGGCTTCGCCGACGGCCCCGGCGCGGCCGGCGACACCGAGCAGGGCGACCTCTACGGCCGCATCGCGGTGTCCCTGACCGTGCTGGCCTGGGCAATGCACGTGGCCGCCGTGGCGGCGCGCGCCTTCTCGGTGCAGCGCGCCCCCTGGGGCAACATGTACGAGTTCTCCACCACCTTCGGCGCCACGGCGGTCACCGCCTACCTGGTGCTGCTCCTGCTGGGCAAGAAGGTCCGCTGGATCGGGCTCTTCCTGACCACCACGGTCCTGCTCGACCTCGGCCTCGCCGTCTCGGTCCTCTACACCGACAGCGACCAGCTGGTCCCGGCGCTGCACTCCTACTGGCTGTGGATCCACGTCTCCTGCGCCATCATCTCCGGCGCGGTGCTCTACCTGGGCGCGGTGGCGAACGTGCTCTACCTCTTCCGCGACCGCTACGAGACCGGCCTCGCGGCGTCGGGCACCGCCGAGGGCACCTGGGCGAACATCATGTACCGCCTGCCGTCGGCCGCGAGCCTGGACAAGTTCGCGTACCGCGTGAACGCCATGGTCTTCCCGCTGTGGACGTTCACGATCATCGCCGGCGCGATCTGGGCCGAGGCGGCCTGGGGCCGCTACTGGGGCTGGGACCCCAAGGAGACCTGGTCCTTCATCACCTGGGTGGTCTACGCGGCCTACCTGCACGCCCGCGCCACCGCCGGCTGGAAGGGCCGCAAGGCCGCCTACCTGGCGCTGCTCGCCTTCGCCTGCTTCCTGTTCAACTACTACGGCGTGAACATCTTCATCACCGGCAAGCACTCCTACGCCGGCGTCTGAGCCCCGTCGTCCCGCCCCTGCCGGGGTTCAGCCCAGGCCGATGGCGTCCAGCTTCGCCCGCAGGTACGCGTGCGAGTCCACGGGCTCGTACGCGTGCCTGCCGACGGGCGCGGGCAGCGGCGTGACGCGGGTGCCGGGGTCGCACTCGTAGAACCACACCAGCGACATCAGCTCCTCCGCCGGCGCGTCGGCCGGCGGGGGCAGCACGCGGTGCCGCCCGGAACGCCAGCGGTCGCCGGTCCAGCGGGCCATCAGGTCGCCGATGTTGACGGTGAAGGAGTCCGGCTCCCAGGGGGCGTCCTGCCAGCCGTCCCCGTCGGTGTGCACCTGGAGGCCGCCCTTGCCCCGCTGCCGGTCGAGCACGGTGACCGTGCCGAAGTCGGTGTGCGGGCCGATCCTGAACTGGCCCGGCTCGGGCGGTCCGACCACGTCGGTGCCCGGGTACCAGTTGATGTTGAAGCCCCAGGTGGGGTGGCGGGTGTGCCGGGTGAAGAGGTCCCCGGGCCCGCCCAGGGCGGCGGCCAGCAGCTCCAGCAGGTGGTCGGAGAGACCGCGCATGTGCGTCACGTACGCGTCCACCAGCGGTCGCAGCCGCGGCGCCTCGGCCGGCCAGAGGTTCGGCAGGAACCACTCGGCGTCCACGGCCGGGTCACCGGTCGGCTCCTCGGCGGCGAACGACCAGGACTCCTTCAGGTCCGGCGGGGTGGCCGTGCCCTCCGCGTAGCCGTTGGCCTCCGCGCCCGGGCCCAGCCAGCCGCGGCCCCCGACCCGTACCGCGTACGGCTCCTTGACGGCGGCCGGCAGCCGGAAGAAGCCGCGGGCGGCCTCCCGGATCGCCGCGCGCAGTCCCGGGTCGACGCCGTGCCCGGTGACCAGCAGGAAGCCGGCCGAGCACAGCGCCTCGTCGACGGTGGCGGCGACGCGGGCGCGGGCGGCGGCGTCGCCGGTGAGCCAGGGCCCGAGGTCGATGGTGGGGATCATGCGCCGATGTCCTCGTTCCACAGCTCGGGGCGGGCCGCGACGAACTCCGTCATCAGGGCCACGCACTCCGGGTCGTCCAGCAGGACGATCTCCACGCCGTGCTCGGCCAGCCAGTCGTGGCCGCCGTGGAAGGTGCGGGCCTCGCCGATGACGACCCGGGAGATCCCGAACTGCCGGACCAGGCCGCTGCAGTACCAGCACGGCGACAGGGTGGTCACCATCGTCGTCCCGCGGTAGGTGCGCTGCCGTCCGGCGGCCCGGAAGGCCGCCGTCTCGCCGTGCATCGACGGATCTCCGTCCTGCACACGGCGGTTGCGGCCGCGGCCCAGCACCGTGCGGCCGTCCGGAGCGTACAGGGCCGCCCCGATGGGGATCCCGCCCTCCGCGAGGCCCGCCCGGGCCTCGGCGACGGCGGTCGCCAGCATCGCCTGCGCGTCGTCCATGACGCCCAGTGTCCCGCAGGATCAGCCGCGGGGCTGGTTGTCCTGGCCGTCGGCGGGGCCGTTCTCGCGCTGCCGCAGCTCCTCCTCGCGGCGGCGCAGGTCGGCCTCCCAGCTCTTCAGCAGCTGCTCGTCCTTCTTGTTCTCCTCGCGCAGCGAGTGCAGGAACTCCGGGTTGTCGTCAGGGGCGACCCACTGCGTGCGGTGGTTGCGGTGCCACTCGGCGGGCGTGCTGCCGCCGGCCGGGGCGGTGCGGTGCTTGCCGGCCACCAACCAGGCGATCGGCCCGATCAGCACCTCGCCGAAGAGCAGGATGACGATGACCCACACGACCTTGGGGAGGCCGCGGACCTGCTCCTCGGGCGTGTTGAGGCAGTCGATGAAGGCGTAGATCCACAACGCCAGCACCAGCAGGAACGGGATGTACCGGATCATCGCGGGAGTGCCCCCCAGGCAGCGACGGCGGGGCGCGGCAGGGCCCCGGTGACGGGTCCAGGGTAGTGCGTGCCGGATACTGGACCGCATGGCTTACGACGATCTTCGCTCGCTGCTGAGGGCCCTGGAGAAGGAGGGGGACCTCAAGCGCGTCACGGCAGAGGTCGACCCGTACCTGGAGGTCGGTGAGATCGTCGACCGCGTCAACAAGGCGGGCGGCCCGGCGCTGCTGTTCGAGAACGTCAAGGGCTCCTCGATGCCCCTGGCGATGAACGTCTACGGCACCGACCGCCGGCTGCTGAAGGCGCTCGGCCTGAAGTCCTACGCCGACATCGGCGACCGCATCGGCGGGCTGCTCAAGCCGGAGCTGCCGCACGGTTTCGTCGGCGTGCGCGAGGCCTTCGGCAAGCTCGCCGGGATGACGCACGTACCGCCGAAGAAGGTGAAGGACGCCCCCGTCCAGGAGGTCGTCCTCACCGGCGACGACGTCGACCTGGACGCGCTGCCGGCCCTGTTCACCTGGCCCGAGGACGGCGGCTCCTTCTTCAACCTCGGCCTGACGCACACCAAGGACCCCGGGACCGGCGTCCGCAACCTGGGCCTGTACCGGCTGCAGCGGCACGACCGCCGCACCATCGGCATGCACTGGCAGATCCACAAGGACAGCCGCAACCACTACCAGGTGGCCCAGCGGCGCGGCGAACGGCTCCCGGTGGCCATCGCGTTCGGCTGTCCGCCCGCCGTGACGTACGCCTCCACCGCGCCGCTGCCGGGCGACATCGACGAGTACCTCCTCGCCGGCTTCGTCGGGGGCAGGCGCATCGAGATGGTCGACTGCAAGACGGTGCCGCTGCAGGTGCCCGCCCAGGCGGAGGTGGTCCTGGAGGGCTGGCTGGAGCCCGGGAAGATGCTGCCCGAGGGGCCGTTCGGCGACCACACGGGCTTCTACACCCCGCAGGAGCCCTTCCCGGCGCTGACCATCGACTGCGTGACAATGCGCCGCCGGCCGCTGCTGCAGTCCATCGTGGTGGGCCGGCCGCCGACCGAGGACGGCCCGCTGGGCCGGGCCACCGAGCGGTTCTTCCTCCCGCTGCTGAAGGTGATCGTGCCGGACATCGTGGACTACCACCTGCCGGAGGCGGGCGGCTTCCACAACTGCGCGATCGTCTCGATCGACAAGAAGTACCCGAAGCACGCCCAGAAGGTCATGCACGCCATCTGGGGCGCGCACATGATGTCGCTGACCAAGCTGATCGTCGTGGTCGACGCCGACTGCGACGTGCACGACCTGCACGAGGTCGCCTGGCGGGCGCTGGGCAACACCGACTACGCCCGTGACCTGTCGGTGGTCGAAGGTCCCGTGGACCACCTCGACCACTCCTCCTACCAGCAGTTCTGGGGCGGCAAGGCAGGCATCGACGCGACCCGGAAGCTGCCCGAGGAGGGCTACACCCGCGACGGCGGCTGGCCCGAGATGGTGCTCTCCGACCCGGAGACCGCCGCGAAGGTCGACCGCCGCTGGAAGGAGTACGGCCTGTGAGCGCCGAATCCGCGACTCCGGATCTCTTCGGACCCTCCCCGCGCCCGGACGGCAAGGTCCGGGCGTTCCTGCGGCTGGTGATGATCGAGCACTCGGTCTTCGCCCTGCCCTTCGCCTACATCGCCGCGCTCAGCGCGATGTTCGCGCAGGACCGGTCCGTCCACTGGTGGCAGCTCTTCCTGATCACCGTCGCCATGGTGGGCCTGCGCACCTTCGCGATGGCGTGCAACCGGATCATCGACCGCGAGATCGACGCCCGCAACCCGCGCACCGCGGGACGCGAACTGGTCACCGGAGCCGTGTCCGTGCGCTCGGCGTGGACCGGCGCGCTGATCGCCGTGGTGTTCTTCCTGGGCGCCGCCGCGCTGCTCAACCCGCTGTGCCTGGCGCTGGCGCCGATCGCGGTGGTCCCGATGGTGGTCTACCCGTACGGCAAGCGGTTCACGGACTACCCGCACGCCATCCTCGGCCTCGCCCAGGCCATGGGCCCGGTCGGCGCCTGGCTCGCGGTCACCGGCTCCTGGTCGTGGGACGCCGTGGTCCTCGGCCTCGCGGTGGGCGTGTGGATCGGCGGCTTCGACCTGATCTTCGCCTGCCAGGACGTCGCCGCCGACCGCGCCCACGGGGTGCGCTCGGTGCCGGCCCGCTTCGGCGTCGACGGCGCGCTGTACGGGGCGCGGGTGAGCCACGTGGTGACGACCGTGCTGCTCGTCTGGTACGGACTGGCGGTCGGCGCCGGGGCCTTCTGGTGGGTCGGCATGCTGATCGTGGGCGGTGCCTTCGTCTACGAGCACAGCATCGTGAAGCCCGGCGACCTCAGCAGGCTCAACCGGGCGTTCTTCACGGTCAACGGCTTCATCGGGATGGCGCTGTTCCTGTGCGCCCTGCTCGACCTCGCGGTGCGCGGCCTGGGGGTGTGACGCCCCCGCGCCCGGCGCGGTCGCGCCGGGTCAGCGGCGCACGAAGGGCAGGGCGACGAACTTCGGGTAGCTCCACCACTGGCCGCTGTTGGCCTTGGTGCTGCCGATGATGCAGAAGATCACCCCGGTCAGGAGGTGCAGCGCGGCCAGGGCCATCAGGCCGAAGCCCACGAAGGGCAGCCAGACCGGTCCGCCGTGGTCGTACGCGGCCACGGAGGCGAGGCCGCCGGCGTAGCCGACGATGCCCAGGAGGCCCGCGATGGCCGCGGTGATGCCGTAGTTGATCCCCTGCGCGGCGTGGTGCCGGATGAAGGGGTCGTGCTTGTTGCGCTCGTTGGAGCGGATGACCAGCGGGGTCACCCAGGCCAGCGCCCAGCCCAGGCAGCACATGCTGCTGCCCGCCACCACGGTGAGCAGCGCGCCCAGGTGGGCCCACATGGCCGGCGTGGTGGGCGGCCGCAGCGGCGGGGGCGGGAACGGCAGCGGCCCCCGGGCGTGGCCGTAGCCGTAGCCGTACGGGGGCTGCGGCGGTGCGGGCGGCGGGTACGGCGGGGGCGGCGACGGCATGGCGTGGGGCCCCTGCGCCGGACCCGGCTGCGGTGGCACGGGCGGCACGGGCGGCACGGTGTCCCGCGGCGGTACGTCGTCGTGCTTGCTGAAATCGGTCATGGAGAACCGCCCCCGTCGTTTGGTCCCCGGATCCTACGGCCTCATCTGATCAGCCCGTCGGCGGGGCGGTCCCGGAAGAGGAAGGCGCCCACGACGCCGCCGAGGAGGCCGAACAGGTGGCCCTGCCAGGAGACCCCCTGCGCGGTCGGCAGGACACCCCACAGGATCGAGCCGTACGCCACCGCGACGACCAGCCCGACCGCGATGTCGATGAGGCGCCGGTCGACGAAGCCGCGCACCAGCAGGTACCCGAACAGGCCGAAGACGATGCCGGAGGCGCCGGCGGTGTTGGTGTGCGGCGGCGCCACCAGCCAGACGCCGCCGCCGCTCGCCATGACGATGACGAACACCACGCTCAGCAGGCGGGTCGTGCCGCGCAGCGCCGCGAGGAAGCCCAGCACCAGCAGCGGCAGGCTGTTGGCGGCGACGTGGTCGAAGCCGAAGTGGATGAACGCGGCGGGGATGATGTCGCGCAGTTCGCCGATCTGCCGCGGCACGATCCCGAAGGTGTCGAGCGCGTGATGGGTCATCACGTCCACGCACTCGATCAGCCAGAGCAGCCCCACCCAGATGAACATGATCGCCGCGGCCGTCTTCGCCCGCTCTCCCGGAGCGGCGTCGCCGCGGACGCGCCGCCGGGCGTCACCGGCGTCATGGCCGGCGATGGGTTCGTACGCCACAGGCCCCCCTCGTGGTGGTGGACCGCCCGCCGGTCCGGCCGGGCTCCCCTCACGGTAGACAACGACGACGGCGTCCGTGGCGGTTCCCGGGCCCACTCGTCCATTCGCCCGGCCGGACCGGCCGGGGTCGTGCCACGGGTGGCCGGATAGGCTCGCGGCATGGACGACAGCGAGCGCGGGACACCGTGGGTGGTCGGGGTCTCCGGGGCTTCCGGGACGCCGTACGCCGCGGCGGTGCTGCGGGCGCTGCTGCACGCCGGCGAGGCCGTGGACCTGGTGGTCAGCCGGGCCGCCCGGCTCACCGTCCTGGACGAGACCGGGGCGCCTTTCCGGGACGCCCACTGGCGCGAGGACCTGGCCCGCTGGCTGGCCCGCGGCGCGGACGGCACCCCGGACCGGTTCGAGACCGATCTGAGCCGGGTGCGGTACTGGTCCGCCGGGGACCTCGCGGCCGGGCCGAGCTCGGGTTCGTACCCGGTCAAGGGGATGCTGATCGTGCCGGCGAGCACCGCCTGCGTGGCGGGCGTCGCCCTCGGGCTCTCCAAGGACCTGCTGCAGCGGGTGGCGAGCGTCACCCTGAAGGAGCGCCGTCCGCTGGTGGTCGCGGTACGGGAGACGCCGCTGGGCGGGCAGACCCTGAGGCACCTGGTCGCGCTGGACGAGGCGGGCGCCGTGGTGCTGCCGGCCTCGCCCGCCTTCTACGCCGGGGCCAGGGACATCCAGGACCTGGTCGACTTCGTCGCCGGCCGCGCGCTGGACGCCGTACGGGTGCCGCACAAGCTGTACCGCCGCTGGGAGGGCGAGCTGGGGGCCGCCGGGGCCGGGGTCGACGGGGCTGCCGCGGATTGATGCGCAGGGCACATCCCCGTTCATGCCTTAGATTCTTGTCCTGACAGCGCAGTCGCGGCACGAATGAAGGGGTCCAGTCTGATGGACGCGGTGGACAGGCAGCTCATCCAGGCCCTCCGTGAGAACGGCCGGGCCTCGTACGCCGAGCTGGGCCGGCTGGTGGGCCTGTCCGGACCGAGCGTCACCGACCGGATCAACCGGCTGGAGCAGGCCGGTGTCATCACCGGCTACCGCGCCACGATCCGCCCCGCGGCACTGGGCCTCGGGGTCACCGCGCTGGTGGGCCTGCAGCTCAGCGACGCCGCCGACCACGAGGACGTGGCGACCCGGCTGCGCGACCTGGACGAGATCGAGGACTGCTGGTTCATCGCCGGCGACGACTCGTACATGCTCAAGGTGCGCGTCCCCGACGTCGACGGCCTGGAGCACACCATCCGCCGGCTGTCCGGCACCAAGGGCGTCGCCCGGACCCGCACTACCATCGTGCTCTCCACGAAGTGGGAGAACCGGGTCGGGGAACTCCCCGAGAGCATCTAGGCGTAAGGTCGGACGGTCGTTTACGGATGGTGAAGGCGAGGCGGGCGATGGACGCGGGGCTCAAGCGCGAGCTGGAGGAGAAGGTCTACGCGGGTGAGCGGCTGACCCGCGAGGACGGCATCGCCCTCTACGAGTCCGACGATCTGGCCTGGCTGGGCGGTCTCGCCCACCACGTGCGGACGCGGAAGAACGGTGACGTCGTCCACTTCAACGTCAACCGTCACCTCAACATGACCAACGTCTGCACCGCCTCCTGCGCGTACTGCTCCTTCCAGCGCAAGCCGGGGGAGAAGGACGCCTACACGATGCGCATCGAGGAGGCCGTCCGGCTGGCGAAGGAGATGGAGGGCGAGAACCTCACCGAGCTCCACATCGTCAACGGCCTCCACCCGACGCTGCCGTGGCGCTACTACCCGCGCTCGCTGAAGGCGCTCAAGGAGGCGCTGCCGGACGTCTCCCTGAAGGCCTTCACCGCCACCGAGATCCACCACTTCGAGACGATCTCCGGGATGAGCGCGAGCGAGATCCTGGACGAGCTCATCGAGGCGGGCCTGGAGTCGCTGACCGGCGGCGGCGCCGAGATCTTCGACTGGGAGGTGCGGCAGCACATCGTCGACCACCGCACCCACTGGGAGGACTGGTCGCGCATCCACCGGCTGGCGCACGAGAAGGGCCTCAAGACCCCGTGCACCATGCTGTACGGGCACATCGAGGAGCCCCGGCACCGGGTGGACCACGTGCTGCGGCTGCGCGAGCTGCAGGACGAGACCGGGGGCTTCCAGGTCTTCATCCCGCTGCGCTACCAGCACGACTTCGTGGACCTCAAGGACGGCAAGGTCCGCAACACCCTCCAGGCGCGCACCACGATGGCCAGCGGCGCCGAGGCGCTGAAGACCTTCGCGGTCTCCCGGCTGCTGTTCGACAACGTGCCGCACGTGAAGGTGTTCTGGGTCATGCACGGCGTGCAGACCGCCCAGCTCGCGCTGCAGCACGGCGCGGACGACATGGACGGCTCGGTCGTCGAGTACAAGATCACGCACGACGCCGACAACTACGGGACGCCCAACAAGCTCACCCGCGACGACCTGCTGGAGCTCATCCAGGACGCGGGCTTCCGTCCGGTGGAGCGCAACACCCGCTACGAGATCATCCGTGAGTACCCGGGTCCCGACGCGGCGCGCCGCGAGTCGCCGCAGCCGATGCGTCTGTGAGCCCGGGCGTGCGCCGTCGTGCGACGGCGCACGCCCAGCGCACATTTCCCGGCCCCCGGGGCGTACCCGGGGGCTTCGAGGCCTCCCCTTCACCCTGATGTCGTCCGGCGGCCGGACGCCCGTCGATCGGTGTCAGCCTCGATGCCTAGGGTGTGCGCCATGGCACTGCGCTTCACCCTCGACCCCGAGCTCACCCCCGAACTGCGGGAACAGCTCGTCTCCCTGTGGACCGACGTCTCCAACGCGGGCGGCGCCGTCGGCTTCGTCGCACCCGTGGCCCGGGCCGACGTGGCCCTCGAGGCGGAACGGCACTACGCGGCACTGTCCGGGGGCAGGGCGCACATGGTCGCCGGTTTCGACGGCGACCGGCTGGCCGCCTCGACCTTCCTCACCTTCAACACCCACCGCCTGATGAGGCACTGGGCCTGGCTGTACACCGTGATGGTCGACCCGTCCCTGCAGGGCCGCGGGAACGGCGCGGAGTTGCTGCAGGCGGCGGAGCGGTCCGCCCGCGACCTCGGACTGGAGGGGCTGAAGCTCACCTGCCGCGGCGGCATGGGTCTGGAGCGCTTCTACGCCTCGGCCGGCTACAAGGAGGTCGGGCGTGTCCCCGCGGCGATACGTGTCGCCGCAGGTGACGACCGTGACGACATCACGATGTGGCTCCCGCTGACCTGACCCTCAGGGGCCCGTGCTTCACTGATACGGGTACGTCCGGTACCTCCCGCAGGCCGGAACGAGGGAACGAAGGAAGTGGCTACGACCGTGAGCTGGAAGCCGAGCCCCATGCTGCGCTACTCCCTGATGCGTCTCGGCCTGTTCGCGGCCTGCTTCCTGGCGATCTGGGGCCTGGTCTACGTCCACGTGCTGCCCGCCGGGCTCGGCGACTCCAACCTGCTGTGGGTGATGCTGCTCGCGCTGGTGATCAGCGCGCCGCTCAGCTTCGTCGTGCTGCGCGGGGTGCGCGAGGAGGCCTCCGTGCAGGTCGCCGCGCGCGTGGAGCGCACGAAGGCCAACCTCGCCGCCAGCGCCTCCCAGGAGGACGAGGCGGACGACGCCTCGCGTGCGGCGGCGCAGCGCGGCTGACACACCCGGGGGCCGGTGCGCGCACCGCCGGCCACCCCGACGGCTGGGCCGTCCCCTGCCGTCAGGCGCGCACCACCGGCGAGCCCTTCGCGGCCGAGGCGGACGCCTCGCGTGAGGCCGCCGTCCCACGCACCCGCGCCCGCGCCCGGACCCTAGGGTCCGACGGTCCCGGTGAGATGGATCCGGTCCCCGGAGCGGACGGCGAAGCTCCTTCCCTTGCCCGGACGGGAGGGGTCCGGGGCCGACGCCGCGTAGGTGACGGTGGCGGGCAGCAGGACGGGGGCCTTGAACTCGGCCCGCAGGGTGACCGTTCCGGCGTCCTCGGGGACGGCCTCGGCGGCGCAGCGCGCGACGGTCCACATCCCGTGGGCGATGGCGCGGGGGAAGCCGAGCGGCCGCGCGGTCAGCGGATGGACGTGGATCGGGTTCCAGTCGCCCGACACGGCGGCGTGCCGGCGCCCGAGGCCGGCGGGGAGCTGCCACTGCGCCACGCTGGGCAGTTCCGCCCCCTCGGCGGCCGCGGTGGCGCCGCCGCCCGGGGCCCCGCCCCCCGTACCGCCCGTGCGGGTCCGTGCGAGGTAGCCGCTGCGGTCGCGCCAGACGACCTCCCCGCCGACGGACGCCTCGGTGACGAGCACGACCTCCACGCCCCGCCGGTGGGCGCGCAACTCCTCGGCGTGCACGGTGAGGTCGGGGCGGTCGCCGGGCAGCAGCGGGCGCCGCTGGACGATCTCGATCCACGTGTGCACGAGGCCGAGCAACGGCAGCGGGAAGCTCCGCCGGGCCATCAGCCGGGCGGCGAGCGGGAAGCCGAGGACGTGCGGGTAGGTCAGCGGGAGCCGTTCCGCAGGGGGGAAGCCGCACACCTCGGCGTACGCGGCGAGCCGCCGGGGGTCCACCCGGACGCCCGGCGCCGTCACGTGGCCGGCGGGCAGCGGCGCGTCGGCGGCCGGGTGCTTGCCGAGGCCGGTCAGTACGCCTCGGACGAGGGTGAGGAGCAGGGGCATCGTGGGTTCCCGCACGGGTCGGTGGGCGGTCGGTCGGCGGTCGGGGTCAGGCGCCCGGCGGACGACCGGTGGCCCGTCGGCCTTCTCCTCACGCGGAGGTAGATGTACCCACACATGAGGTTACCGGAAGTAACAGCCGTAACGGCCCCGGCTGGAGCGCCGGAAGCGGATGCGCCACAGGACCGGGGCCCGCCCGGGCGCCCCGGTGTCCGCCGTGGACGACGCGCATTCCACCGTTTACCGCGCCGAGTTCCTACGCCGTTACACCGCCCTCCCCGTCGAATTCGCGGAGCGGCCGGACCGTCCCACCGCGTTCATGGAACTGCGCCGGGCGGTCGTCGCCGCCGAATTCGCACAGGAGATCGAGGCGCTTTACGCCACGTCCTGACCGGGGCCCCGCAAAGGCAGGAGCCCCGCACGACCGTGCGGGGCTCCTTGGGTACTGCTCGTTGGGTACTACGTGTCAGTCCGCGATCAGGCGGGGGAGACGTTCTCGGCCTGCGGGCCCTTCGGACCCTGCGTGACGTCGAAGGTCACCGCCTGGTTCTCCTCCAGCGAACGGAAGCCGGAGGCGTTGATCGCCGAGTAGTGGACGAAGACATCGGGGCCGCCGCCGTCCTGGGCGATGAAGCCGAAGCCCTTCTCGGCGTTGAACCACTTGACGGTTCCGGTAGCCATAAGCCCTCCTTGGGCCAAAGGGTTGCCCTGCTCCAGAACCTGCCCTGCGCACTGCAAGAAGTCTGAAAACTACAAAAGCCCGCGGTCACATGCTCCGCAGGCTCTGTACTGCAAGGGAAACCAAACTGCAACTTGCGACGACAGTAGCACGGAGCATCTGCGGCGGGGAAGAGCGACAAGATCGGTTTTCGGCCGTGCCGCGGGACGCGCGAATGCGGCGTGGACGCGGTGCCGGAATCGGGTGGCCCGGCGTGGGAGGCCGGTACCCGCCGCAAGATCCCGGGGGCGGGGGTCTAGCCTCCTGATGTGGACAAATCTGCGCCCCTTCCCTCCGCCGGTGGTGTGCGCCGGGCCCGGCCCCGCGTCGGGCACATCCAGTTCCTGAACTGCGTGCCCCTTTACTGGGGGCTCGCCCGAACGGGTGCCCTGCTCGACCTGGAGCTGACCAAGGACACGCCCGAGAAGCTCAGCGCCCAGCTCGTCTCCGGGGACCTGGACGTCGGCCCGATCACCCTCATGGAGTACCTCCGGAACGCCGACGAGCTGATCGCGCTCCCGGACATCGCCGTCGGCTGCGACGGGCCGGTGATGTCCTGCGTGATCGTGAGCCAGGTGCCGCTGGGCGCGCTGGACGGCTCCCGGGTCGCCCTCGGCTCCACCAGCCGCACCTCGGTCCGCCTGGCCCAGCTGCTGCTCGCCGAGCAGTACGGGGTCGAACCCGAGTACTACACGTGCCCGCCCGACCTCTCGCTGATGATGCAGGAGGCCGAGGCGGCCGTCCTGATCGGCGACGCGGCGCTGCGCGCCTCGCTGCACGACGCGCCGCGGCTCGGCCTGGAGGTCCACGACCTCGGGCTGATGTGGAAGGAGTGGACCGGCCTGCCCTTCGTCTTCGCCGTCTGGGCCGCCCGCCGCGACTACCTGGAGGCGCTTCCCGCCGTGGTGCACGAGGTGCACCAGGCCTTCCTCGCCTCCCGCGACCTGAGCATGGAGGAGGTGGAGAAGGTCGCCGAACAGGCCGCCCGCTGGGAGGCCTTCGACGCCGGCACCCTGCAGCGCTACTTCACCACCCTGGACTTCTCGCTCGGCCCCGAGCAGCTCACCGGCATCGCCGAGTTCGCCCGCCGGGTGGGCTTCCCGGCGCAGGCGCGCGTCGAACTGCTGGGCGCCGGGGGCTGATCCGCACGGCCGGCGGCAGCCCGCCGCCGGCCCGGGCCCGGCCCGCGGGCCCACTACGATCGGCGACGGCCCCGGCTGGGGTGACCACGGCGGCCACGGGTACAACTCCACTGACCTTCCGCACCGGCGAGAGGCGCGCAGATGCAGCCCCTGCAAGCGAACGACCCCCCGGCGATCGGCCCGTACCGCCTCCTCGGCCGGCTGGGGGCCGGCGGGATGGGCCGGGTCTACCTGGGGCGCAGCCCCGGTGGCCGGACGGTGGCCGTGAAGGTGGTGCGCTCGGAGCTCGCGGACGACCTGGAGTTCCGCACCCGGTTCCAGCGCGAGGTCGACGCGGCGCGCCGGGTCGGCGGTGCGTGGAGCGCGCCGGTCCTCGACGCCGACACCGACTCGCCGGTGCCGTGGGTGGCCACCCGCTACGTCGCCGGTCCCGCCCTGTCCGAGGCGGTCGCCACCTTCGGGCCGCTGTCGCCGCAGGGCGTACGGGCGCTGGGCGCCGGACTCGCCGAGGCGCTGGAGGCCGTGCACGAACGGGGGCTGGTGCATCGCGACATCAAACCGTCCAACGTGCTGCTCTCGCTCGACGGTCCCGTGCTGATCGACTTCGGCATCGCCCGCGCCATGGACGCCACGGCCGCCCTGACCAGCAAGGGGGTCGTCGTCGGCTCGCCCGGCTACATGGCGCCCGAGCAGGTCACGGGCAGACCCACCGGCCCCGCAGCCGACATCTTCGCCCTCGGGGCGGTGCTGGCCTTCGCCGCGACCGGCCGCGGCCCCTTCACCGGGGACAGCGCGGCCGTCCTGCTCTACAAGGTCGCCCATGAGGAGCCCGAACTCGACGGCATGCCCGATGAGTTGCGCCGGATCGCGGAGTCCTGCCTCGCCAAGGACCCCTCGGTGCGCCCGACGCCCCGCCGGCTCGCCGAACTGCTGACGGCCGGCGGCGACGCCGCCTCGCTGGTGCGGGCCGGCTGGCTGCCGTCCCCGCTGACGGAGCGACTGGGGCGGCAGGCCGTGGAGCTGCTCGACCTCGAACCGACCCCGCCCCCGGGTGCGAACGGCCCGGTCGGTGGCGTTCCGGCCGTAACCGCCGGGGGGCCGGGCGGCGGTTACGGCTCGTACGGCTCGCACCCCTCGTACGGGTCGTTCGGCCCGCCGCCCTCGCTGACCGAGCCCCAGGACGCGCCGCCGTTCGCCGCCACGCCCCCGCCCACCCCCGCCCCCGTCCGGCGGCGCGGCCGCGCCGCCGCGCTGGCCGCGACGGGGATCCTGCTGGTCGCGGCCGCCGTGACCCTGGCACTCGTGCTGCCGGGGCTCGGCGACGACGCGGACCAGGCCAAGGGCGGTGAGCGCACCCCCTCGCGGAGCGCGGGCTCCGGGTCCCCGACGGCGACCTCGGCCACCTCCTCGGCCACGTCGCCGTCCTCGCCGCCGGCCTCGGAACCGCGGCTGGACGCACTCCCCAAGGGCTTCGTCGGCACGTGGAAGGGCGACACCGTCACCGCCCACGGCGTGCCGGGGACGATGGAGATCACCCTCCGCGAGGGCAAGGTCGGCGCGGTCGTCGGGCGCGACAAGAGCGTGCTGGACCTGCTCGGCCAGTCCTACGACTGCAGCGGCGACTGGAAGCTCGCCGAGGCCACCCGCAAGAGCGTCGTGCTCGACACCAGCGGCGGCACCAACCCGCATCCCGGGGTCTGCTCGGACGGCTCGGCGGACGAGCGGTTCACGCTCAACGCGGACGGCTCGCTGCACTACCGCTCGGGCGACTCCCTGGCCGGTCAGCCGGAAGGGGACCTCAGGAAGCAGGGCGGCTGACCCCCTGGCGTAGGCTGGGCGCGTCCGTCACGACCCCCGGAAGGGATGCCCCGGTGAGCGAGAACGCCGACCTGCAGTCCGTCCTCGACCGTGCGGCCGACGGCGGCCGCATCACGCCCGAGGAGGCGCTCGACCTCTACCGCTCCGCGCCCCTGCACGCCCTCGGCGCCGCCGCCGACGCCGTACGCCGCCGCCGCTACGCCGGCACCGAGCACATCGCGACGTACATCATCGAGCGCAACATCAACTACACCAACGTCTGCGTGACGGCGTGCAAGTTCTGCGCCTTCTACGCCGCGCCCAAGGACACCGCCAAGGGCTGGACCCGCGACCTCGACGACATCCTGCGCCGCTGCGCGGAGACCGTCGAACTCGGCGGCACCCAGATCATGTTCCAGGGCGGCCACCACCCCGACTACGGCGTCGAGTACTACGAGAAGCACTTCAGCGCCATCAAGCAGGCCTTCCCGCAGCTGGTCATCCACTCCCTCGGCGCCTCCGAGGTCGAGCACATGGCCCGCATCTCCAAGGTGCCGGTGGAGGAGGCCATCACCCGCATCCACGCCGCGGGCCTGGACTCCTTCGCGGGCGCCGGCGCCGAACTGCTGCCGGCCCGGCCGCGCAAGGCGATCGCCCCGCTGAAGGAGAGCGGCGAGCGCTGGCTGGAGATCATGGAGACCGCGCACAACCTCGGCGTCGAGTCGACCTCCACGATGCTCATGGGCACCGGCGAGACCAACGCCGAGCGCATCGAGCACCTGCGCATGATCCGTGACGTCCAGGACCGTACGGGCGGCTTCCGCGCCTTCATCCCGTACACCTACCAGCCGGAGAACAACCACTTGAAGGGCCGCACGCAGGCCACGCTCTTCGAGTACCTGCGGATGATCGCCATCGCGCGGATCTTCCTGGACAACGTCGCCCACATCCAGGGCTCCTGGCTCACCACCGGCAAGGAGGTCGGCCAGCTGTCGCTGCACTACGGCGCCGACGACCTCGGCTCGGTGATGCTGGAGGAGAACGTGGTCTCCTCGGCCGGCGCCAAGCACCGCTCCAACCGGATGGAGCTGATCCACCTGATCCGCGCCGCCGGCCGGGTCCCCGCCCAGCGCGCCACCACCTACGAGCACCTCGTCGTCCACGACGACCCGGCGAACGACCCGGTCGACGACCACGTCGTCTCCCACCTGTCGTCGACCGCCATCGAGGGCGGCACGGCGCACCCGGAGCTGAAGCTGCTCAGCACCTCCTGACGCCGCCGATGCTGACGATCCATTCCGGGACCGACGGCACGGCCCTGCTGGTGGACGGCGGCCTCGTGGCCGCCGTCGGCCCGCTCGACGCGCTACGGGCGGCCCACCCGGGCGCCCGTGTCCGGAGCTGGCCGGGAGCGCTGCGTCCGGGCCTGACCCACGAGGGCGGGCTCCCGCAGGCGCCCACCCCGCGCGAACGCGTGCACGCACTGCTGCTGCGCGGGGTCACCGCCGTCGCCACCGCCCCGGCCGACCCCGCGCTGCGCTCCGCCCTGGACCGCAGCGGGCTGCTGCCGGCCCGCCAGGCCCCGCCCCTGGAACCGGGCGTCCGGGCGGACTTCGCCGTCTTCGACGGGCAGGGCGCCTGCCTCGCCACCGTCGTCGGCGGCCGGCTCCTGCACCGCAGGGCCTGACCGGCCCACCCGCCGGCCCGGCCTCCCGTGGCGGTAGCCAGGGCCCCTGCGCGGGACGCGGGGCCGCCGGGTGAAGAATGGGGGGCGTGACCCGAGCCTCCCTGGACAAGCAGCCGCACGAAGTCGCCGCGATGTTCGACGACGTCGCGGCCAACTACGACCTGACCAACGACGTGCTGTCGCTCGGCCAGGACCGCCGCTGGCGCAAGGTCGTCGCACAGGCCCTCGCCGTCCGTCCCGGCGAGCGCGTGCTGGACCTCGGCGCCGGCACGGGCACCTCCTCGCTGCCCTTCGCCGAGGCGGGCGCCCACGTGGTGCCCTGCGACTTCTCCCTGGGCATGCTGCGGGAGGGCAAGCGCCGCCACCCCTTCCTCCCGCTCACCGCGGGCGACGCGACCAGGCTGCCGTTCGCCGACGGGGTCTTCGACGCCGTCACGATCTCCTTCGCGCTGCGCAACGTCCACGACACCGACGCCGCGCTGCGCGAGATGCTACGGGTCACCCGTCCCGGCGGCCGGGTCGTCATCTGCGAGTTCAGCCACCCCACCTGGGCGCCGTTCCGCACGGTCTACACCGAGTACCTGATGCGGGCGCTGCCGCCGGTCGCCCGCGCGGTCAGCAGCAACCCCGACGCGTACGTCTACCTCGCCGAGTCCATCAGGGCCTGGCCCGACCAGCCCGGCCTCGCCGCGCGACTGCAGAAGGCCGGCTGGTCGAAGGTCGCGTGGCGCAACCTGTCGGGCGGCATCGTGGCACTGCACCGCGCGGTGCGTTGAGAGGCCGCGCGGCCTCTAAGCCGGGGCGCCCGGCCCGCGCGAAAGCGGCCACATAGACTGCACGGGTCCGGTCCGGCCGCCGCCGGCCGGTCGCAGACAGGCCCGCACCAGCCCAGAGCAGCGAGGAGCACCGTGACCGAGACCGCCGCTTCGGAACGCAGCGCCGATGTGATCGTCGTGGGTGCCGGGCCCGCCGGTTCGACGACGGCCTACTACCTGGCGAAGGCGGGACTCGACGTCCTGCTGCTGGAGAAGACCGCCTTCCCGCGCGAGAAGGTGTGCGGCGACGGCCTGACGCCCCGGGCGACCAAGCAACTGGTCGCGATGGGCATCGACATCTCCGAGGAGGCCGGCTGGCTGCGCAACAAGGGCCTGCGCATCATCGGCGGCGGGGTCCGGCTGCAGCTGGACTGGCCGGACCTGGCCTCGTTCCCCGACTACGGGCTCGTGCGCAAGCGCGAGGACTTCGACGAACTCCTCGCCGGCCAGGCGCAGAAGGCCGGCGCCCGGCTGTACGAGCGCTGCAACGTGGGCGCCCCGATCCGGGACGAGCGCACCGGCCGCATCACGGGCGTCGAGGCCAAGCTGGGCGAGGAGAAGACCCCGGTCACCTTCCACGCGCCGCTGGTGGTCGCCGCGGACGGCAACTCCACCCGGCTCTCCCTCCAGATGGGCCTGCACCGCCGTGAGGACCGCCCGATGGGTGTGGCCGTCCGCACGTACTTCACCTCGCCGCGGCACGACGACGACTACCTGGAGTCCTGGCTGGAGCTGTGGGACCGGCGCGTCCCGGGCGACCCGCGGCTGCTGCCCGGCTACGGCTGGATCTTCGGCATGGGCGACGGCACCTCCAACGTGGGCCTGGGCGTCCTCAACACCTCCGCCTCCTTCAAGGAGCTGGACTGGCGTGAGGTGCTGAAGGCCTGGTGCGCCTCGATGCCCGAGGAGTGGGGCTACACCGAGGAGAACATGACCGGGCCGATCCGCGGCGCGGCGCTCCCGATGGCCTTCAACCGCCAGCCGCACTACACCAAGGGCCTGCTGCTGGTCGGCGACGCGGGCGGCCTGGTCAACCCGTTCAACGGCGAGGGCATCGCCTACGCGATGGAGTCCGGCCAGATCGCCGCCGACGTCATCGTCCAGGCGCACGCGCGCGGCACCGCGGCCCAGCGGGAGCTGGCGCTCCAGTCGTACCCGCGGATCCTCAAGGACACCTACGGCGGCTACTACACGCTCGGCCGGGCCTTCGTGAAGCTGATCGGCAACCCGAAGGTCATGAAACTGGCGACCCAGCGCGGCCTGACGCACCCGATGCTGATGCGCTTCACGCTGAAGCTGCTGGCGAACCTCACCGACCCGTCGGGCGGCGACGCGATGGACCGTGTGATCAACGGTCTGTCGAAGGTGGCGCCGCGCTCCTGACGCCCCGGCAACCGCTTGCCGCGCCGGCCCGTGCTGCACGGGCCGGCGCGGCTTTTTGCTGCCGTCACATCGTGAGGGGGGTATGCAAACATCCCTATCGTTACCTTCACAGGGTAGGATGCGTACTCATGGAGAGGGAGTGGTTGTCCGTCGAGCAGGTCGCGGACCGGCTCGGCCTGCACGTGCGCACGGTCCGCGGCTACATCCGCGACGGCCGGCTGAAGGCCGTGCGCATCGGCAAGCAGTACCGCGTCGCCCGGGCCGACCTGGACGCCCTCACCGGTGCGCCGGCCGCCGCCGCCCGGCACCGGGTGGAGGTCTCGGCCATCGTCGAGGTCGACGGCATCGGGGCGGCCGCGGCGGAGCGTCTGAGCACCCTGCTCGTGGCCGGTGCCCAGATGGCGCGGGACCCCCACGAGTTGGCCCGGGTCCGGACGGCGTACGACGACGAGCGCTCGCGGCTGAAGGTCGTGGTGCTCGGCGGCACCGCGGCGACGGCGGACGTCCTGCGCACCGTCGACGGCGTCCTGGGAGGGGAGAACGACATGTTCCCGGAGGAGCACACCGAGGACCCGGAGGCGGGCCGTGGCTGACGTGGTGACCGAGCGAGGGGGCGTGCCCGTCCTCGTCTGCGGCGAGGAGGGCGCGAGGATCTCCGGCGTCCAGGACGCGCTCGACGTGATCGGATCCGCCTTCTCCCGGGCGGAGGTGGTGGCCGTGCCCGTCGGCCGGTTCGACGAGCGGTTCTTCACCCTGCGCACCGGGCTGGCGGGGGAGATCCTGCAGAAGTTCGTCAACTACCGCATCCGGCTCGCCGTCGTGGGTGACGTCTCGGCGTACACCGCGGCCAGTACGGCCTTTCGCGACCTGGTCCGCGAGTGCAACCGCGGCGACCGCACGTGGTTCGTCGACGACCTCGAAGCGCTCGACGCCCGCCTGGGCTGACCGGGCACCGGCCCGCCCCCGGGGCGAACTCCCCGCGTCATGACGCCCGTCGTCCCTCCCGGCGCAGCGGCCCGCCGGGAGGGACCGGCGAACTCCTCCGTAGCCGGGCCCGGTTGGCGCCGGTCGGCGGGAAGGGGCGTGGGCCGGGCAGGTCGCCGATCCTTTGACATCGATGTCGTTGACATCGATGTCAGATGGGTCTGCCCCGGAGTCAGCTCGCGCCCGAAATGCGGGATTTGAGGCGTTGTGCTCATACTTTTGATCACTGCTCGGGGATCCGTGATCAAGAGAAGGGTGCAGTCATGAGCACGCGCATAAACCAGGTCCTGGCCGCCGCGGCCGCATCGGTCCTGCTCGCCGGAGGGGGCGTGCTCGCCGCCGGCCCGGCCTCGGCGGCCCCCACGGACCACCGCCCGGGCGACCGACAGGGCGATGACCGGCGGGGTGACGACCGGCGGGGCGACGACCGCCGCGACGACGACCGCCGGGGTGACGGCCGGCGCGACGACGACCGGCGGGGCGACCGGCAGGGGCAGTGCTCGATCGGGCAGGGTTCCTGGAAGCTGGAGTACCGTCCCGGACGCCTGGTGCGGGTGTCCAGCCACGGCCGCGTCAAGTGGGTCCGCACGCCGGGCCAATGGGTCAGGGTCTGGCACAGCGGGGGCCGTGACTGCCACCGTCGATGAACCCGGCGTCCGGAGCCCGGTCCCCCGCCACGGCGGAGCCGGGCTCCGGCCCGTGAGCCCCGTCCGGGGCTCCCCGGTCGTCCGGCCCCGTGTGCGGTACGTCTCCTTGCGGCGGGGCCGGACTTTCGTTTGCGGCCGCCTGCCGCGGGGCGCGGTGCGGCGGCTCCCCCTCGCGGCGGCGGGGGAGGAGGGCGCCGGGTGGCCCGGCGCACAGGTGCGTGGGTCCTGTCCGGGGCGCGGAGGACCGCACGGGGGCGGAACGGAGGAGGCCGCCGGCCCGGTGCGGGCCGGCGGCCTCCGTGGGGACGGGGCGCGTGATCAGAGCACGCGTACGGCGGACGTCGGCATGTAGTTGGACATCTGCTGGATGACGACGCCCTTGCTCGGGTTCGCCGCGTCCAGGTACTGCCCGCCGCCGATGTAGACGGCCACGTGGTAGGCGGAGCCGACTCCGCCCCAGAAGACGAGGTCGCCCGGCTGGACCGCGCTCACGGAGATCTGGGTGCCGAAGGTCGACTGCGCCTGCGAGGTGCGCGGGAGGTCGACGCCGATGGTGCGGAAGGCGGCCTGGGTGAGACCGGAGCAGTCGTACGCGCTGGGGCCCGTGGCGCCGTAGACGTACGGCTTGCCGACCTGGGCCTTCAGGAAGCCTATGACGGAGGCGACGCTGCCCGTCGCGTTGGAGGAGGAGGCCAGCGCGGTGCGTCCCGCGGAGCGCGACGCGGTCGCGGTCTCGCGCGCCTTGGCGGCCTTGGCGGCCTTGGCCGCGGCGCGGTCGCGCGCGTCGGCGGCGGCCTTCTTCTTCTGGGCGGCCTTCATGGCCTCGGTGCGGGCCTCCGCACGGGCGGCGTCCAGCTGCTGCTCGACGACGGTCTCGTCGATGGCGTCAGCGGCCTCCGCGGCGGTGGCGGTGGTGGAGAGGGCGGGGATGACGGGGATGCTCCCCGTGGTCGCCGGGTCGGCGGCCGAGGGCTCGGCGTTCGCCGAAGACGACATTCCGGTCAGGGCGAGCGTTCCGATGACGCCGCCGGCGACTCCTGCGCGGCGCACCCAGTTGGGGCTCTGCGCGGCGCGTCGCCGGCGGCGTATATGCGAGGTCTGAAGGGACATGAAGACTTGGGTATCAGGCCCGGTCGGTTCCGTTCAACAAAAGTGTGATGCGCCACAGTTGGCTGTCGAGCAGTGGTATTGTCCCTTTTTCGATCTTCCTTATTCAGGATGTTCGGGACATTCAAGTCCAAATCCTCGTGCGCGCGTTCACGTGCCTCCGGCCGCCGTCAGCGGGGTGTTCCGCGGCTCACCCGCAGGAGTGGCGGGGCGCTATCACGTCCCCCGGTCCAGCTCCAATTTGCCTTCGATCGTCGGCGCCTGATAGTGCGGCACCCCTGTTTACCAGCGGAAACGCAGGAAAATGTGACTTCTGGTGATCGTTTGGGATTACTGAGTGAGAAGATCACCGCTCATCCCCGTTCATGATCGTTCGACTGGTGTCGGAGATCACAAAGGTCAGAGTGAACCCCGTGTCGCAGATCACAGACCAGGAGGCATAGGATGCGGGCAGTCTGGGCTTGTGAACTGCCTCACATGGAGAGGATCTAGGTGGCGCGGGGCGCACGTCCGGGCACGGTCCGTCATCAGTCATCGTCGACTGGAAGGAGCGGGGACGTGAATGCCTACGCGCCCATCCTCGTGCTGGGCGGCCTCGGGGCCGGCTTCGCGATCTTCTCCGTGGTCATGGCCTCCATCATCGGCCCGAAACGGTACAACCGGGCCAAGTTGGAGGCATATGAGTGCGGCATCGAGCCGACTCCGCAGCCAGCCGGGGGCGGCCGTTTCCCGATCAAGTACTACCTGACGGCGATGCTCTTCATCGTCTTCGACATCGAGATCGTCTTCCTTTACCCCTGGGCCGTCACGTTCGACGCCCTCGGGGTCTTCGGGCTCGTCGAGATGCTCCTCTTCGTGCTCACCGTCTTCGTCGCCTACGCCTACGTCTGGCGTCGCGGCGGCCTGGAATGGGACTAGGGGCGGAGAATAGCCATGGGTATTGAAGAGAAGTTGCCGAGCGGCTTCCTGCTCACCTCCGTCGAGGCGGCGGCCGGCTGGGTCCGGAAGGCCTCGGTCTTCCCGGCCACGTTCGGCCTCGCGTGCTGCGCCATCGAGATGATGACGACCGGGGCCGGGCGGTACGACCTGGCCCGTTTCGGCATGGAGGTCTTCCGCGGGTCCCCGCGCCAGGCGGACCTGATGATCGTGGCCGGCCGGGTGAGCCAGAAGATGGCCCCCGTCCTGCGCCAGGTCTACGACCAGATGCCGAACCCCAAGTGGGTGATCTCGATGGGGGTCTGCGCATCGAGCGGCGGGATGTTCAACAACTACGCCATTGTGCAGGGTGTTGACCATGTGGTGCCTGTTGACATTTATCTCCCTGGATGTCCGCCCCGTCCCGAAATGCTGATGGACGCGATTCTCAAGCTCCACCAGAAGATCCAGCACAGCAAGCTCGGCGTGAACCGCGAAGAGGCCGCGCGCGAGGCGGAGGAAGCGGCGCTGAAGGCGCTGCCGACGATTGAGATGAAGGGGCTCCTCCGATGACGGATTCCCCGGACACCCCGAACCCGGACAAGGACGTCAACGCGGCCGGGCTGCCCGGTCAGCGCGGCGACCACGGGGAGGCGATCCGCGTCCAGCGCGGCATGTTCGGTGCCCGCAACGGCGGCGACACCTCCGGGTACGGCGGCCTGGTGCGCACCGTGCGACTGCCCGGGGCGGCGAGCCGGCCGTACGGCGGCTGGTTCGACGACGTCGCCGACGAGCTCGAGGGTGCCCTCGAGGAGCAGGGGCTCGTCCCGGACAACGCGATCGAGAAGGTCGTCGTGGACCGCGGCGAGATCACCTTCCACGTCGCACGCGAGCACCTCCCGCTGGTGGCCAGGACCCTGCGCGACGACCCAGCGCTGCGCTTCGAGCTCTGCACGGGCGTGAGCGGCGTCCACTTCCCCGAGGACAAGGGCCGCGAGCTGCACGCCGTCTACCACCTGCGCTCGATCACCCACAACCGGCTGATCCGGGTGGAGGTGAGCGTCTCCGACGCGGACCGGCACGTCCCGTCGCTCGTCGAGGTCTACCCGACCAACGACTGGCACGAGCGCGAGACCTACGACTTCTTCGGGATCGTCTTCGACGGCCACCCCGCACTGATGCGGATCATGATGCCGGACGACTGGCAGGGCCACCCGCAGCGCAAGGACTACCCCCTCGGCGGCATCCCCGTCGAGTACAAGGGCGCCCAGATCCCTGCTCCGGACCAGCGGAGGTCGTACTCGTGAGCACCCACCACGCACCCCGGCAGGCATCGGAGCGGGAGACCACCGAGGGCCGGGTCTTCACGGTCACCGGCGGCGACTGGGACGAGCTGTCCGAGACCGTCGGCAAGGCCGACGACGAGCGCATCGTCGTCAACATGGGCCCGCAGCACCCGTCGACCCACGGTGTGCTCCGGCTGATCCTCGAGATCGACGGCGAGACGGTCACCGAGGCCCGCTGCGGCATCGGCTACCTCCACACCGGCATCGAGAAGAACATGGAGTTCCGGACCTGGACCCAGGGGTCCACGTTCGTGACGCGCATGGACTACCTCACGCCGTTCTTCAACGAGACGGCGTACTGCCTGGCGGTGGAGAAGCTGCTCGGCATCACCGACGCGGTCCCGGACCGCGCCTCGGTCATCCGCGTGATGCTGATGGAGCTCAACCGCATCTCCTCGCACCTGGTGGCCATCGCCACCGGCGGCATGGAGCTCGGCGCCACCACGATCATGATCTACGGTTTCCGTGACCGCGAGATGATCCTGGACGTCTTCGAGCTGATCACCGGCCTGCGGATGAACCACGCGTACATCCGCCCCGGCGGCCTCGCCCAGGACCTGCCGCCCGGCGCCGTGGACCAGGTCCGCGAGTTCGTGAAGAAGTTCCGCAAGAACCTCCCCGAGTACGACAAGCTCGCCACCGGCAACCCGATCTTCAAGGCCCGCATGCAGGACGTGGGCTACCTGGACCTGGCCGGCTGCATGGCGCTCGGCGCCACGGGCCCGATCCTGCGCTCCACGGGCCTGCCGCACGACCTGCGCAAGTCGCAGCCGTACTGCGGCTACGAGAACTACGAGTTCGAGGTGCCGACCGTCGACACCTGCGACTCCTACGGGCGGTTCCTGCTCCGCCTGGAGGAGATGCGGCAGTCGCTGGACATCGTCGAGCAGTGCCTGGACCGGCTGCAGCCCGGCCCGGTCATGGTCGCCGACAAGAAGATCGCCTGGCCCGCGCAGCTCGCGCTCGGCCCGGACGGGCTCGGCAACTCGCTCGACCACATCAAGAAGATCATGGGCACCTCCATGGAGGCCCTGATCCACCACTTCAAGCTGGTGACCGAGGGCTTCCGGGTCCCGGCCGGCCAGGCGTACGTCGCCGTCGAGTCGTCCAAGGGCGAACTCGGCGTCCACGTGGTCAGCGACGGGGGCACCCGCCCCTTCCGCGTCCACTTCCGCGATCCGTCCTTCACCAACCTGCAGACCATGGCGGCGATGTGCGAGGGCGGCCAGGTCGCCGACGTCATCGTCGCGGTGGCGTCCATCGACCCCGTGATGGGAGGCGTCGACCGGTGACTGAGGTATCACTCGGCATCCCCGCGATGCCCGCGCCGGACTACCCGGCCGACGTACGGCAACAACTGGACGCGGACGCGGCGAAGGTCATCGCGCGCTACCCCGGCAGCCGCAGCGCCCTGCTGCCGCTGCTGCACCTGGTGCAGGCGCAGGAGGGCTACGTCTCCCGCACCGGGGTGCGCTTCTGCGCCGAACAGCTGGGGCTGACCACGGCCGAGGTCACCGCGGTGGCCACCTTCTACTCGATGTACCGGCGGGGGCCCTCCGGCGAGTACCAGGTCGGGGTCTGCACCAACACCCTGTGCGCGGTCATGGGCGGCGACGCGATCTTCGACGAGCTCAAGCAGCACCTCGGCGTCGGGAACGGCGAGACCACCGAGGACGGCAAGATCACGCTGGAGCACATCGAGTGCAACGCGGCGTGCGACTTCGCCCCCGTGGTGATGGTCAACTGGGAGTTCTTCGACAACCAGGACCCCGCCTCGGCCAAGCGGCTCGTCGACGACCTCCGCGCCGGCCGCACCGTCGAACCCACTCGCGGCGCTCCGCTGTGCACGTACAAGGAGACGTCCCGGATCCTGGCCGGGTTCCCCGACGAGCGCCCCGGCGCCGTCGAGGCGACCGGCGGCGCCGGCCCCGCCTCGCTGGCGGGCCTGCGGCTCGCCCGGGGCGAGTCGCTGCCGGGCACCGGGGCCGGCGTGCCCCGGCAGACCTCCGCCCCGCCGCAGGACGAGACGCCCCCGGCCCATCCCAGCTCCCACGACGCTCCGTTGGACTCCGCGGTCTCCGACCCGGAGCACCCGGCGGGACCCGTCACGCAGGAGCGTCCGACGGAAGGTGAGGAGGACCGGTGACCATGGTCGACTCGGCGGAGAAGGTGCTGTCACCCGTTCTCTCGGCCTTCTGGGACGATCCGCAGTCCTGGACCCTCGACACGTACCGCCGCCACGAGGGCTACGAGGGCCTGCGCAAGGCGCTGGCCCTGCCCCCGGACGACGTGATCGCCCTCGTCAAGGAGTCCGGCCTGCGCGGCCGCGGCGGCGCGGGCTTCCCCACCGGGATGAAGTGGCAGTTCATCCCGCAGGGCGACGGCAAGCCGCACTACCTCGTCGTCAACGCGGACGAGTCGGAGCCCGGCACCTGCAAGGACATCCCGCTGCTCTTCGCCAACCCGCACTCCCTCATCGAGGGCATGGTGATCGCCTGCCACGCGATCCGCTCCAACCACGCCTTCATCTACCTGCGCGGCGAGGTCGTCCCCGTGCTGCGGCGGCTGCACCACGCGGTCGCCGAGGCGTACGAGGCCGGTCTCCTCGGCAAGGACATCCTCGGCAGCGGCTTCGACCTGGAGCTGACCGTGCACGCCGGCGCCGGCGCGTACATCTGCGGTGAGGAGACCGCGCTGCTGGACTCCCTGGAGGGACGGCGCGGCCAGCCCCGGCTGCGCCCGCCCTTCCCGGCGGTCGAGGGCCTGTACGCCTGCCCGACGGTGGTCAACAACGTCGAGTCCATCGCCTCGGTGCCGTCGATCCTGCTCAAGGGCAAGGACTGGTTCCGTTCGATGGGCAGCGAGAAGTCCCCGGGCTTCACGCTGTACTCGCTCAGCGGCCACGTCGCCAACCCCGGCCAGTACGAGGCCCCGCTGGGCGTCACGCTGCGCCAGCTGCTGAACCTCAGCGGCGGCATGCGGCCCGGCCACCGGCTGAAGTTCTGGACCCCGGGCGGCTCCTCGACGCCGATGTTCACCGACGAGCACCTCGACGTCCCGCTGGACTACGAGGGCGTCGGCGCCGCGGGCTCCATGCTCGGCACCAAGGCGCTGCAGTGCTTCGACGAGACGACCTGCGTGGTGCGGGCCGTCACGCGCTGGACCGAGTTCTACGCCCACGAGTCCTGCGGCAAGTGCACCCCCTGCCGCGAGGGCACCTACTGGCTCGTCCAGTTGCTGCGGGACATCGAGGCCGGCAAGGGGACCCTGGCGGACCTCGACAAGCTCGCCGACATCGCCGACAACATCAACGGCAAGTCCTTCTGCGCCCTCGGCGACGGAGCGGCCAGCCCGATCTTCTCCTCCCTCCAGTACTTCCGCGACGAGTACGTGGAGCACCTGGAGGGCCGCGGCTGCCCCTTCGACCCGTCCAAGTCCACGGTCTGGGCCGACAAGTCTCACCTGGAGGTGAACGCGTGACCGTCACGACCAACGCCGCCTCCGGTGAGGCGGCGGTGCCGCCCGAGGACCTGGTGTCCGTCAGCATCGACGGTGTCGAGATCTCCGTGCCGAAGGGCACCCTGGTGATCCGTGCCGCCGAACTGATCGGCATCGAGATCCCGCGCTTCTGCGACCACCCCCTCCTCGACCCCGCGGGCGCCTGCCGCCAGTGCATCGTCGAGGTCGAGGGCCAGCGCAAGCCGATGGCGTCCTGCACCATCACCTGCACCGACGGGATGGTCGTCAGGACCCAGCTCACCTCCGAGGTCGCGGACAAGGCCCAGCGCGGGGTGATGGAGCTGCTGCTCATCAACCACCCGCTGGACTGCCCCGTCTGCGACAAGGGCGGCGAGTGCCCGCTGCAGAACCAGGCGATGTCCGCCGGTCAGTCCGACACCCGCTTCGAGGGCCGCAAGCGGACCTACGAGAAGCCGGTCCCGATCTCCACCCAGGTGCTGCTGGACCGCGAGCGCTGCGTGCTGTGCGCGCGCTGCACCCGCTTCTCGCAGCAGATCGCCGGCGACCCGATGATCGAGCTGGTGGAGCGCGGAGCGCTGCAGCAGGTCGGCATCGGTGAGGGCGACCCCTTCCAGTCGTACTTCTCCGGCAACACCATCCAGATCTGCCCGGTCGGCGCCCTGACCTCGGCGGCCTACCGCTTCCGGTCCCGGCCCTTCGACCTGGTCTCCTCGCCGAGCGTGTGCGAGCACTGTGCGGGGGGCTGCGCCACCCGCACCGACCACCGGCGCGGCAAGGTCATGCGCCGGCTCGCGCAGGACGACCCCGAGGTCAACGAGGAGTGGATCTGCGACAAGGGCCGCTTCGGCTTCCGCTACGCGCAGCGCCCGGAGCGGCTCACCACCCCGCTGGTCCGCAACGCCGACAGCGGTGAACTGGAGCCCACGAGCTGGCCCGAGGCCCTGGAGGCCGCGGCCCGCGGACTCGCGGCGGCCCGCGGCCGCACCGGCGTGCTGACCGGTGGCCGGCTCACCGTCGAGGACGCGTACGCCTACGCCAAGTTCGCCCGCGTCGCCCTCGACACCAACGACGTCGACTTCCGGGCCCGCGCCCACTCCGCGGAGGAGGCCGACTTCCTGGCGGCCGTCGTGGCCGGCCGCGGCCGGGACCTGTCCGGCGACGGCGTCACCTACACCCTGCTGGAGAAGGCCCCCGCCGTCCTGCTGGCCGGACTGGAGGCCGAGGAGGAGGCGCCCGGCGTCTTCTTGCGGCTGCGCAAGGCCTGGCGGGGGCACAAGCAGCGCACCTTCGCGCTGGCGCCGTTCGCCACGCGCGGGCTGGAGAAGGCGGGCGGCACCCTGCTGCCCGCCGCGCCCGGCACCGAGACCGAGTGGCTGGACGCCCTGGCCAGTGGCGTCGGCCTGGACGGCAACGGCCTGACCGCCCACGAGGCGCTGCGCGCCGAGGGCGCGGTCGTCCTGGTCGGCGAGCGGCTGGCGGCCGTCCCCGGCGCGCTGACCGCGGTCGTGCGGTTCGCCCAGGCGTCCGGGGCCCGGCTGGCGTGGATCCCGCGCCGCGCGGGCGAGCGCGGTGCCGTCGAGGCGGGTGCCCTGCCCGGGCTGCTGCCCGGCGGCCGTCCGGTCGCCGACCCGCGGGCCCGCGACGAGGTCGCCGAGGTCTGGGGCGTGACCACGCTCCCGTCCCGCCACGGCCGCGACACCGGCCGGATCCTGGAGGCGGCCGCGAGCGGCGAGCTCGGAGCGCTGCTGGTCGGCGGCGTCGAGCCGGCCGACCTGCCCGACCCGGCCCGGGCCCGCGCGGCCCTGGACGCGGCGGGCTTCGTGGTCAGCCTGGAGCAGCGACCCGGCGAGGTCACCGACCGCGCCGACGTCGTCCTGCCGGTCGCCGCGGTCGCCGAGAAGGCCGGCACCTTCCTCAACTGGGAAGGCCGGGTACGGCTCTTCGAGGCCGCGATCAAGCCGGCCCAGCAGGTCCAGCGCCACCAGTACCCGGACGCCCGGGTGCTGACCATGCTGGCCGACGCCATGGACGTCTCCCTGGGCCTCGCCGACGTCCGCTCGGCCCGCGCCGAGCTGTCCCGGCTCGCCCCGTACGAGGGCCCGCGCGCCGAGGCTCCGCAGGAGACCGGCCACCAGCTGCCGAAGCCCGGCAGCGGCGAGGCGGTCCTCGCGGGCCACCGGCTGCTGCTCGACCGGGGCCTGCTGCAACAGGGTGACGACGCCCTCGCGGGCACCCGCCACCCGGCGGTCGCGCGCCTGTCGGCGACGACCGCGCAGGAGATCGGCGTCGCCGAGGGCGAGCTGATGGAGGTGACCGGCCCGCTGGGCTCGGTCCGGCTGCCGCTGCAGGTGACGGCGATGGCCGACCGGGTCGTGTGGGTGCCCCTCAACTCGGCCGGCGGGGGAGTCGCCTCGGACACCGGCGCCCTGCCGGGCCAGGTCGTCCGGATCGCCCCGGCCGCCGTGGACGCCGCTGCCGCACCGGAGGTGACCCCGTGACGGGACTGACGACCCTCGCCGCCGAGGACCTGTCCATGTTCGGGCGGGACCCGTGGTGGCTGATCGCCATCAAGGCGGTCTTCTGCTTCGCGTTCCTGATGGTGACCGTGCTCTTCTCCATCGTGTGGGAGCGCAAGGTCGTCGCGTGGATGCAGCTGCGCATCGGCCCCAACCGGCACGGCCCCTGGGGCATGCTCCAGTCGCTCGCCGACGGCATCAAGCTGATGCTCAAGGAAGACCTCATCGTCAAGAAGGCCGACAAGGTCGTCTACGTGCTGGCGCCGATCGTGGCGGCCATCCCGGCCTTCATGGCGGTCGCGGTGATCCCCTTCGGCCCGGCGGGCAACGAGATCTCGATCTTCGGTCACCGTACGCCGATGCAGCTCACCGACCTCCCGATCGGCGTCCTCTACATCCTGGCCACCGCCTCCGTCGGCATCTACGGCATCGTGCTGGCCGGCTGGTCGTCCGGCTCGACGTACCCGCTGCTCGGGGGTTTGCGCTCCTGCGCGCAGATGATCTCGTACGAGATCGCGATGGGCGTCGCCTTCGCGTCGGTCTTCCTCTACTCCGGCTCGATGTCGACCTCGCAGATCGTCGCCCAGCAGGAGGACCGCTGGTACGTCCTGCTGCTGCCGGTCTCCTTCATCATCTACATCGGCACGATGGTCGGCGAGACCAACCGTGCCCCCTTCGACATGCCCGAGTCCGAGGGCGACCTGGTCGGCGGCTTCAACACCGAGTACTCGTCGATCAAGTTCGCGCTCTTCATGCTCGCCGAGTACGTGAACATGGTGACCGTCTCGGCGGTGGCGACCACCCTCTTCCTGGGCGGCTGGCGGGCCCCCTGGCCCATCAGCACCTTCTGGGAGGGCGCCAACCACGGCTGGTGGCCGCTGCTGTGGTTCGTGGTGAAGGTGCAGTTGCTGCTCTTCTTCTTCATCTGGCTGCGCGGCACGCTGCCCCGCGTCCGCTACGACCAGTTGATGAAGCTGGGCTGGAAGGTCCTGATCCCGGTCTCGATGGTGTGGCTGATGCTGGTCGCCACCGTCCGGGCGCTGCGCAACGAGAACTACGACTTCCAGTCGATCGTGCTCTACGTCGGCGGAGGGATCGTCCTGCTGCTCCTGGTCTCGCTGGTCTTCGACGTCTTCCGCGACCGCGGCGAGAAGGCGAAGGAGGCGGCCGAACAGGCCGGGCCGCAGGAGCCGTTCGATCCCATGGCGGGCGGGTACCCCGTGCCGCCGCTGCCCGGCCAGGAGCTGCCGCCCGTCCCGCGGCGGCCGTCCCGCGCGGAGCGTCAACTCGTAGGCAAGGAGGCCGACGATGCCTGAGTTCCTGGGCCCGGTCGCGGGCTTCGGCGTGACCTTCAAGGCCATGTTCAAGAAGCGGCTGACCGAGCAGTACCCCGAGGAGAAGAAGCCGACCGCGCCGCGGTTCCACGGCCGCCACCAGCTCAACCGCCACCCGGACGGGCTGGAGAAGTGCGTGGGCTGCGAGCTGTGCGCCTGGGCCTGCCCGGCCGACGCGATCTACGTCGAGGGCGCCGACAACACCGACGAGGAGCGCTACTCGCCGGGTGAGCGCTACGGCCGCGTCTACCAGATCAACTACGCCCGCTGCATCCTGTGCGGGCTGTGCATCGAGGCCTGCCCGACGCGGGCGCTGACCATGACCAACGAGTACGAGCTCGCCGACAGCAGCCGCGAGTCGCTGATCTTCACCAAGGAGCAGCTGCTCGCGGGCCTGGAGGAGGGCATGGTCGACAGCCCCCACGCGATCTTCCCCGGCATGGACGAGGGCGACTACTACCGCGGCGCGGTGACGCACGCGGCCCCCGGGACCGAGCGTCAGGTCGCGGTCTCCATGGGCGAGAAGCCGGACGAGACGGTGGAGGGCGAGCGGGACGGCGACGGCACGGCGGGCACCGAGGTCCCCGCGACGGGCGGCGCCGCTCCGGCCGGGACGGGAGGCGAGGCATGAACGACGTGACCACGCTGGCCGCGTACACCACCTCCACCGGGGAGGCGGTCCAGTTCTGGGTGCTCGGCACCGTCGCGGTGCTCGGCGCGCTCTCGACCGTGCTGATGAAGAAGGCCGTGCACAGCGCACTGTCGCTGGCCGGGACGATGATCGTCCTGGCGGTCTTCTACCTGGCCCAGGGCGCGTACTTCCTCGGCGTCGTCCAGATCGTCGTCTACACCGGCGCGATCATGATGCTCTTCCTCTTCGTCGTCATGCTGGTCGGCATCACCGCCGCCGACTCGCTCAAGGAGACGCTGAAGGGGCAGCGCTGGCTGGCCGCCGGAGCCGGCCTCGGCTTCGGCGTGCTGCTGATCGCCGGCATCGCCAACGCCTCGATCAAGAACTTCCAGGGGCTCGGCCAGGCCAACGCGGGCGGCAACGTCGAGGGACTCGCCTCGCTGATCTTCACCAAGTACGTGTGGGCCTTCGAGATCACCGGCGCGCTGCTCATCACCGCCGCGATCGGCGCGATGGTCCTCACCCACCGCGAGCGCACCGAGGCCCGTGCCACCCAGCGCGAACTCGCCGAGCGGCGCGTGCGCGAGGGCAAGCAGATCACCCCGCTCCCCGCGCCCGGCGTCTACGCCCGCAACAACGCGGTCGACGTCCCCGGCCTGCTGCCGGACGGCACGGTCTCGGAGCTCAGCGTCAGCCCGACGCTGCGCGGCCGCGGCCAGTACCGGGACGTGTCCGCGGAGGCGGTCGCCAAGGTCGCCGAGCTGGAACAGCGCTCCGAGGAGGCGTCGAAGTGAATCCGGTCAACTACCTGTACCTGTCGGCGCTGCTGTTCACCATCGGCGCGGCCGGGGTGCTGATCCGGCGCAACGCGATCGTCGTCTTCATGTGCGTCGAGCTGATGCTGAACGCCGCCAACCTGGCGTTCGTCACCTTCTCCCGCATGCACGGCAACCTCGACGGCCAGATCATCGCCTTCTTCACGATGGTCGTCGCCGCCGCCGAGGTGGTCGTGGGCCTGGCGATCATCGTGACGATCTTCCGCTCCCGCCACTCGGCCTCGGTCGACGACGCCAGCCTGATGAAGCTCTAAGGGGTAGCGAAAGTGGACTACTTGATCGGATGGCTCGTCCTCCTGCCGCTGCTGGGCGCCGGCGTGCTGCTCACCGGCGGACGGAGGCTGGACCGCACGGGCCACTGGATCGGCACCACGCTCGCGGGGGCGTCCTTCGTCGGCGCGGCGGTGCTCTTCTTCGACATGCTGGGCCGCGGCGGCGAGGACCGCGCGCTGCACTCGACCGCCTTCACCTGGATCTCCGTCGGCGGCTTCCACGCGGACGTGGCCTTCCAGCTGGACCAGCTGTCGATGACCTTCGCCCTGCTGATCACCGGTGTGGGCACGCTCATCCACATCTACTCGATCGGCTACATGGAGCACGACGAGCGGCGCCGCCGCTTCTTCGGCTACCTCAACCTCTTCCTCGCGGCGATGCTCCTGCTGGTCCTCGCCGACAACTACCTGCTGCTGTACGTCGGCTGGGAGGGCGTGGGCCTGGCCTCGTACCTGCTGATCGGCTTCTGGCAGCACAAGCCCAGCGCGGCGACCGCGGCCAAGAAGGCCTTCATCGTCAACCGCGTCGGTGACGTCGGCCTGTCGATCGCGATCATGCTGCTGTTCACCACCTTCGGCACCTTCACCTTCGAGCCGCTCTTCGGCCAGGTGGACAAGGCGGGCGAGGGCGTCCTGACCGGCATCGGCCTGATGCTGCTGCTCGCCGCCTGCGGCAAGTCGGCCCAGGTTCCGCTGCAGTCCTGGCTCGGCGACGCGATGGAGGGCCCGACCCCGGTCTCGGCCCTGATCCACGCGGCGACGATGGTGACCGCCGGCGTCTACCTGATCACCCGCTCCGGCGTGATCTTCAACGCCGCGCCCACCGCGCAGGTGGCCGTGGTGACGGTCGGCGCGGTCACGCTGCTCTTCGGTGCGATCGTCGGTTGCGCCAAGGACGACATCAAGAAGGCGCTGGCCGGCTCGACGATGTCGCAGATCGGCTACATGGTGATGGCCGCCGGCCTCGGCCCGATCGGCTACGTCTTCGCGATCATGCACCTGGTCACCCACGGCTTCTTCAAGGCCGGGCTCTTCCTCGGCGCCGGATCGGTCATGCACGGCATGAACGACGAGGTGGACATGCGCAAGTACGGGGCCCTGCGGAAGTACATGCCGGTCACCTTCGTCACCTTCGGTCTCGGCTACCTGGCGATCATCGGCTTCCCGGGACTGTCCGGCTTCTTCTCCAAGGACAAGATCATCGAGGCCGCCTTCGCCAAGGGCGGCACCGAGGGCTGGATCCTCGGCGGCGCGGCCCTGCTGGGCGCGGCGATCACCGCGTTCTACATGACCCGCGTGATGCTGATGACCTTCTTCGGCGAGAAGCGCTGGCAGCAGGACGCGGACGGCCACGAGCCGCACCCGCACGAGTCGCCGAAGTCGATGACGATCCCCATGGTCGTCCTGGCCTTCGGCTCGGTCTTCGCGGGCTTCCTGTTCAGCTGGAACGAGGCCTTCGTGAAGTGGCTGGAGCCGGTCACCGGTCACGAGGAGGGCCACCCGCCGATCGGCGCGGCCGCCGTCACCGGCGCCACGATGGTGGTGATGGTGCTCGGCGTCGCCCTGGCCTGGGCCGTGTACGGACGCCGCCCGGTGCCGTCCGTCGCCCCGCGCGGCAGCTGGCTCACCCGCGCCGCCCGGCGCGACCTGCTCCAGGACGACTTCAACCACGTCGCCCTGGTGCTGCCCGGCGAGTACCTCACCCGCGGTCTGGTCTACGTGGACCACAAGGGTGTGGACGGCGTCGTCAACGGCACCGCGGCCGCCGTCGGCGGCCTCTCCGGCCGGATGCGCCGCCTCCAGAACGGTTATGTGCGCAGCTACGCCGTGTCGATGCTGGCGGGCACCGCGGTGCTGGTCGCCGCGACGCTGCTGATGAGGGGTGTTGCCTGATGTCCTTCCCCCTGCTCACCCTGACCGCCGGCCTGCCGGCGCTCGGCGCGATCGCCACCGCCGCCGTGCCGGCGGCGCGGCGCGAGGCCGCCAAGTGGCTGGCGCTGGCCGTCTCACTGGCGACGCTCGTGCTGGCCGCGATCGTGTTCGTCCGCTTCGACCCGGGCGGGGCCCGGTACCAGCTCGGCGAGTCCCACGCGTGGATCGCCGACTTCGGGGTCCGCTACGAACTCGGCGTGGACGGCATCGCCGTCGCGCTCATCGGGCTGACCGCGTTGCTCGTCCCGTTCGTCATCGCCGCGGGCTGGCACGACGCCGACCCTCTGGAGGAGAAGAACCCCAACCGCCGCTGGCGGCCCACCCAGGGCTTCTTCGCGCTGATCCTGCTGGTCGAGGCGATGGTGATCATCTCCTTCGAGGCCACGGACGTCTTCCTCTTCTACATCTTCTTCGAGGCCATGCTCATCCCGATGTACTTCCTCATCGGCGGCTTCGGGGACCGTGCCCACGAGCACGGCGAGGAGGAGGCGGCCCGTCAGCGCTCCTACGCGGCGGTGAAGTTCCTGCTCTACAACCTGGCCGGCGGGCTCATCATGCTGGCCGCGGTCATCGGGCTCTACGCCGTCACCGCCGACCAGCTCGGCCAGGGCACCTTCTCCCTCCAGGAGATCCTGCAGGCCCGGGCGGCCGGGAAGCTGGACATGTCCGCCACCGCGGAACGCGCCCTGTTCCTCGGCTTCTTCTTCGCGTTCGCGGTGAAGGCCCCGCTGTTCCCGCTGCACACCTGGCTGCCCAACGCCATGGGCGAGGCCACGGCGCCGGTCGCGGTGCTCATCACCGCGGTCGTCGACAAGGTCGGCACCTTCGCGATGCTCCGCTTCTGCCTCCAGCTCTTCCCCGAGGCCAGCAAGTGGGCGACGCCGGTGATCCTGGTGCTGGCGCTGATCAGCATCGTCTACGGCGCCCTGGTCGCCGTCGGCCAGCGCGACATCAAGCGGCTGGTCGCGTACGCGTCGATCTCCCACTTCGGCTTCATCATCCTGGGCATCTTCGCGATGACCTCCCAGGGTCAGGGCGGGGCGACGCTGTACATGGTCAACCACGGCATCTCCACCGCCGCGCTGATGCTGGTCGCGGGCTTCCTGATCTCCCGTCGCGGCTCCCGTCTCATCGCGTCCTACGGCGGGGTGCAGAAGGTGGCCCCGGTGCTGGCCGGCACCTTCCTGATCGGCGGTCTGGCCACCCTCTCGCTGCCGGGGCTCGCCCCCTTCGTCAGCGAGTTCCTCGTCCTCGTCGGGACGTTCAGCCGCTACCCGGCCGTCGGGATCATCGCCACCACCGGCATCGTCCTCGCCGCGCTGTACGTCCTCGTCCTGTACCAGCGGACGATGACCGGCCCGGTGAAGGCCGAGGTACAGGGGATGCCCGATCTGAAGGTCCGGGAACTCGCCGTCGTGGCGCCGCTGATCGCGCTGCTGATCGTGCTCGGGGTGTACCCGAAGCCGCTCACCGACGTCGTCAACCCGGCGGTGCAGCAGACGCTCTCCGACGTGCACAAGACCGACCCCAAGCCGGCGCTGGAGGCATCCAAGTGAGCAGCACAGTTGCTGTCCACAGCCTGTGGACAACGGCGGCACCGCTCGCCGCCGACAAGATCAACGCGCCGAAGATCGAGTACGCCCAGCTGGCTCCGGTCCTGATCGTCTTCGGTGTGGCCATCCTCGGCATCCTCATCGAGGCGTTCCTGCCGCGGCGCCTGCGCTACACCGGGCAGGTCGGCCTCGCGGTCGTCGGCATGGCCGCCGCCTTCGCCGCGGTCGTGGCGCTCGCGGCGGGCGGCTACGCCACGACGAAGGCCCACATCGCCGCCATGGGCGCGGTCGCCGTCGACGGCCCGGCCCTCTTCCTGCAGGGCACGATCCTGCTGGTGGGCCTGGTCGGGGTGTTCACCTTCGCCGAGCGCCGGCTCGACCCCAAGGCGCACGGCCGGCACGTCGACTCCTTCGCCGCGCAGGGCTCCGCGGTGCCGGGCAGCGACCAGGAGAAGAACGCCGTCAAGGCCGGTTTCACCACCACCGAGGTCTTCCCGCTGCTGATGTTCGCCGTCGGCGGCATGTTGATCTTCCCGGCGGCCAACGACCTGCTGACGCTCTTCGTGGCCCTGGAGGTCTTCTCCCTCCCGCTCTACCTGCTCTGCGCCCTCGCCCGGCGGCGGCGTGCGATGTCGCAGGAGGCGGCGGTCAAGTACTTCCTGCTGGGCGCCTTCTCCTCCGCCTTCCTGCTGTTCGGCATCGCCCTGCTGTACGGCTACGCGGGCACCGTCTCCTACTCCGGCATCGCGTCGGTCGTGGACGGTACCGCCAAGCTCAACCCGGCGCTGGCCGACTCCGCGGGCAACGACGCGCTGCTGCTGATCGGCGCCGCGCTGGTCGGCATGGGCCTGCTGTTCAAGGTGGGCGCCGTGCCGTTCCACATGTGGACGCCGGACGTCTACGAGGGCGCTCCGACCCCGGTCACCGGCTTCATGGCCGCGGCCACCAAGGTCGCCGCCTTCGGCGCGCTGCTGCGGCTGCTCTACGTGGTCCTGCCGGAGCTGCGCTGGGACTGGCGGCCGGTGCTGTGGGGCGTCGCGATCCTCACGATGCTGGTCGGCGCGATCGTCGCGGTCACCCAGACCGACGTGAAGCGCCTGCTCGCCTACTCCTCGATCGCGCACGCCGGCTTCATCCTGGCCGGTGTCATCGCCGCCACGCCGGAGGGCGTCTCCTCGGTGCTCTTCTACCTGGCGGCGTACTCCTTCGTGACGCTGGGCGCCTTCGCCGTCGTCACGCTGGTGCGCGACGCCGGCGGGGAGGCCACGCACCTGTCGCGCTGGGCGGGCCTGGGACGGCGTTCCCCGCTGGTGGCCGCGGTCTTCGCGGTCTTCCTGCTCGCCTTCGCCGGCATCCCGCTGACGTCCGGCTTCGCCGGGAAGTTCGCGGTCTTCAGCGCCGCCGCGCAGGGCGGGGCGGTGCCACTGGTGATCGTGGGTGTGATCTCGTCCGCCATCGCGGCGTTCTTCTACATCCGGGTCATCGTGCTCATGTTCTTCAGCGAGCCCAAGGCCGACGGCCCCACGGTCGCCGTGCCCTCGCCGCTGACGTCCACGGCCATCGCACTGGGCGTGGCGGTCACCCTCGTGCTGGGTGTCGCGCCCCAGTACTTCCTGGACCTCGCCGGCCAGGCGGGCGTCTTCGTCCGCTGACCCCACCGCACGGCCCGGCCCGTGCGGCCATCCACGGCGCGGCTCCCCGCACTTGGCGGGGGCCGCGCCGTTCGGCATGGCTCGGCATGGCGGGCGGCTCGCGGGGAAGGCGGAACAGCGACGCAGGCCCCTCGCGGAGCCCGCTCCGGGTGCCGTGCGGGGGGTGTGCGAGGCGGCGGTGGGGCCCCGCGGCCGGGCGCGGCACCGGAGAGGACCTGCCGTACACGCGGGCAAAACCGGGCGTAGTGGCCCGCGGGGGCCATGCCCTCGCAGTGATCGAGAGGCGACCGGTTACTCTGCCAGGTGTAGTGCAGCGCCACGCCGCAAGCCGCAGAAGTGATCTCAGCGACAGGAGAATCCCAGGTGACGACCGTCGTCGGGCCCTTCGGGCTGAGCGTAATGGACGAGGACCTCGAGTCCGCCGTCCGCGCCGGGCTGTCCGCCGTCGAGGCAGGCCTCCTGGAGGCAACCAAGAGCGATGTGCCGTTCATCACGGAGGCGGCCCGCCACCTCGTGCACGCGGGCGGGAAGCGGTTCCGTCCGCTGCTGTCGCTGCTGGCCGCCCAGTTCGGCGACCCGCACGCGCCCGGCATCGTGCCGTCGGCCGTGGTGGTGGAGCTGACGCACCTGGCGACGCTGTACCACGACGACGTCATGGACGAGGCCGCGGTGCGCCGCGGCGTGCCGAGCGCCAACGCCCGCTGGGACAACTCGGTCGCCGTGCTGACCGGCGACTTCCTGTTCTCCAAGGCCTCGCACATACTGGCCGACCTCGGGCCGGAGGCCGTACGCATCCAGGCCGAGGCCTTCGAGCGGCTGGTCACCGGACAGATCCTGGAGACCGTCGGCCCGCGCGACGGACGCGACCCGATCGACCACTACCTGGAAGTGATCGCCGGCAAGACGAGTTCGCTGATCGCCGTCTCGTGCCGCTTCGGCGCCATGATGTCCGGCGCGGACGAGAGCGTCGTCGACATCCTCACCCAGTACGGGGAGCGCGTCGGCACGGCCTTCCAGCTCGCCGACGACGTGCTGGACATCGCCAGCGACTCGCACGAGTCCGGCAAGACCCCGGGCACGGACCTGCGCGAGGGCGTGCCGACCCTGCCGGTGCTGCACCTGCGTTCGGCCGTGGCCAAGGCCAACGGTTTCGCCTCGGCGGACGACCTGCGGCTGTGCGAACTGCTGGACGGCGATCTGACGGACGACCGGCGGCACGCCGAGGCGCTGGAGCTGATGCGCGCCCATCCGGCGCTGGAGCAGGCCCGGCGCGACACCGTGCGCTACGCAGACGAGGCACGGGCCCTGCTGGCGCCGCTCCCCGACTGTGCCGCCAAGCAGGCCCTGGAGGGGCTCTGCGAGGCCGTGGTGCACCGCGCGGGCTAGTTCGGCCCGGTCGGCCCAGAGGTGACCCGGACGGCCGTCCCCCCGGCGCCCGCGCGGTCACCGGCGGCGAGGGGTGCCTTCCGCCCTGAACCGTTGTCAGGGATCGTCATCCCAGAGGAGTACGCCGAGTTGATCCCGGCGGGCGATGCGCCCGAGTGGCCGGATTGATGGGATAAGAGGCACCACCACACGGCGGATCGGGTGACAATGGCCCGAGGTGGACGAGTGCGACGATGACGGGAACCCGCCGTTGACGACGGAGGTAGGGACGTAATGGCACCCATCCAGCCCATGGACGACGACCGGGAGCCCCGGCGGCGGACCAAGGCGATACGTTACGCGGTCCCGGTGGCGGCGGCGGGGGTCGCCGCGGCGACCATCGGGCTCGTACCGGCGCTCGCGAACGCGGGCAGCCCGGATCTGCCCGGGATCACGGCCGAGGAGCTGATCGCGAAGGTCGCGGCCTCGGACACCCAGACGATCTCCGGCTCGGTCCGCATCAGCACGGACTTCGGCCTGCCGGCCCTGCTGACCGGCGCCACGGGCGCCGGTGGGCCGTTCGGCGGTGGCGGTGGCGGCCGCGGGGACTCCTCGGCCGACCCGAAGGAGCAGCTCACCCAGCTGCTGGCCGGCTCCCACACCTTGCGCGTCGCGGCCGACGGCCCGCAGAAGCAGAAGGTGTCGATCGTCCGGAACGCCGCGGAGTACAGCCTCATCCACAATGGTGACGAGGTCTGGGCCTACGACAGCGGCAGCAACCAGGCCTACCACCTCACCGGTCTCCCGCGGGAGGCGCAGGGTGAGGACCGGGCCAAGGGCGACCGCGAACTGCCCGAGGGCTGGCCGGCCACCCCGCAGGAAGCCGCGAAGAAGATCCTCGACGCGGCGGACGACAGCTCCACCGTCACGGTGGACGGCACCGCGCGCATCGCCGGGCGGGACGCCTACCAGCTGGTGGTCAGGCCCAAGGCCACCGACTCCACGGTCGGGTCGATCCGGATCGGCGTGGACGCCGGCACCGGTGTGCCGCTGAAGTTCACCCTCGCCCCGAGGGGCGGCGGCAAGGCCATCGTCGACGTCGCCTTCACCAAGGTCGACTTCTCCCGGCCCGCCGCCTCGGTCTTCGACTTCACCCCGCCGAAGGGCGCGAAGGTGACGACGGAGAAGGCCGGCGAGAAGGCGGACGGGAAGGCCGAGGGGAAGGCCGAGGGGAAGGCCGGGCAGGACGCGCGCGGGGCGCACGAGGAGTTCGGTGACCTCGGCGGCCTGGACGGCTTGGAGGGCCTGGAGGGCCTTGGCGTCCTCGGCAAGGGCTGGGACTCGATCGCCGAGCTGAAGCTGCCTCAGGAGGCGCTGAACGCCGGCCCGTCCGAGGGCGGGGACAAGGCCCCCGGCCTCGGCGGACAGGGGCTGCTCGGCACCTTCGGCAAGGAGGTCAAGGGCGGGTTCGGCACCGGCACGGTGGTCGGCACCCGCCTGGTGAACGCCCTGATCACCGACAGCGGCAAGGTCTACGTGGGCACCGTGACCCAGGACGCCCTGATCAAGGCCGCCGACGCGGCCGCCGAGTAGGGCACGGAGCAAGGCAGCGGCACAGAGCGAAGGAGCGCCGATGGGGGAGCCGTCCGCCGAGACCGGTGAGCACGCGATCTCCACGAGCGGACTCACCAAGAGGTACCGCGGTGGACAGCTCGCCGTCGACGGCCTCGACCTGGCCGTCCCCCGGGGCAGCGTCTTCGGCTTCCTGGGGCCCAACGGCTCCGGGAAGACGACGACGATCCGCATGCTCATGGGGCTCATCGCCCCGACCTCAGGCACGGCGCGGGTACTCGGCGAGCCCATGCCGCGCGCGGTGCGCAGCGTCCTGCCGCGCGTGGGCGCGCTGATCGAGGGCCCCGCCCTGTACGGCTTCCTCTCCGGCCGTGACAACCTGCTGCGCTTCGACGCGGCCGATCCGACCGCCGGTCCCCGCACCCGCGGGGACCGGGTCGACGCGGCCCTGGAGAGGGTCGGCCTGGCCGCCGCCGCGGGCAAGAAGGCGCGCGCCTACTCCCTCGGCATGAAGCAGCGGCTCGGCCTGGCCGCCGCCCTGCTGCGGCCCCGCGACCTGCTGGTGCTGGACGAGCCCACCAACGGCCTGGACCCGCAGGGCATGCGGGAGATCCGCTCGCTCGTCCGCGAGCTGGCGGCGGACGGCACCACGGTCTTCCTCTCCTCCCACCTCCTCGACGAGATCGAACAGGTCTGCACCCACGCCGCCGTGATGTCCCGCGGCCGGCTGATCACCCAGGGCCCGGTGGAGGCGCTCTCCTCCGCCGGACGCCTGGTGGTCACCACCCCCGACCCCGCCGAGGCGGTGCGCGTCCTGAAGGAGCAGGGGGTCACCGGCCTGGCCGCCGACGGCGACCGGGTCACCGGGGAACTGCCGCAGGACCCCGCGGCACTCCCCGAACTGGCCGACCTCAACGCCGCACTGGTCGCCGCCGGGGTCCGCGTCCGCGGCTTCGGCGTCGAACGGGCGTCACTGGAGGACGCGTTCGTCGCACTGACCGGAGAGGGCTTCGATGTCGCAGGCTGACACCCTGACCAGGTCGGTGTGGCCGATCCGCTCGCTAGGGCTGTTCCGCAGCGAACTGGTGACCGTGCTGCGCCGCTGGCGCACCCTGGCGCTGCTGGCCGTCCTGGCCGGGGTCCCGGTGCTCATCGGGATCGCGGTGCGGATCGAGACCGGTGACGGCGGCTCGGCCGGCGGCGGGGGCGGTGACGGCCCGGCCTTCGTCGCGCTGATCACCAACAACGGTCTCTTCCTGGTCTTCGCCTCGCTCGCCGCGACGCTGCCCTTCTTCCTCCCCATGGCGATCGGTGTCGTGGCCGGTGACGCCGTCGCCGGCGAGGCCAACGCGGGCACCCTGCGCTATCTGCTGGTGGCCCCGGCCGGGCGCACCCGTCTGCTGGTCTCCAAATACGCCTCCGTCCTGGCCTTCTGCCTGATCGGCACCCTCGTCGTGGCCGTTTCGGCACTGGTGACCGGCGCCTTGCTCTTCCCGCTCGGCGACGTCACCCTGCTGTCGGGCACGACGGTCCCCTTCTCCGAGGGGCTGTTGCGCGCCCTGCTGGTCGCCGTGGTCGTGGCCGCCTCGCTCACCGGCATCGCCGCGCTGGGCTTGTTCATCTCCACGCTCACCGACAGCGGCATCGCCGCCATGGCCACCACCGTGGGCCTGCTGATCACCGTGCAGATCGTCGACACCATCCCCCAACTGCACGCCGTGCAGCCCTACCTCTTCCCCCACTACTGGCTGAGCTTCGCCGACCTGGTCCGCGACCCCGTCTACTGGGACGAGATGCGCAGCAACTTCCAGCTCCAGGCGCTCTACGTCGCCGTGTTCGGCTCCGCGGCCTGGGCCCGCTTCACCACCCGCGACATCACGGCCTGACCGCCGCCGGTCAGCCGAAGAAGGTCTTGGCCCGGCCCAGGGCCGCCGTGTCCCGCAGCACGTCACCCGGCCGGGTGCCGTAGCCCAGCAGCGCCCCGCCCCAGCGCATCCCTGCGTAGTCGGCCGTGTGGCGCAGCGTCCCCACCAGCGGGGCGGCGGTCGCCGGGTCCTGGCCGCCGTGCACGGTCACCGACCACAGGGTCTTGCCGCGCATCCGCTCCAGGAAGTCCAGCCCCGGCACCCGCATCCAGCCCGACCAGTGGTCCAGGTAGAGCTTGGTGCTGGTCGAGACGCTGTACCAGTACAGGGGGGAGACCACCACGATGTCGGTGGCCGCCAAGGTGGCCTCCAGGAGTGTGGCGGCGTGCCCCGACGGTGCGGGATAGCGGCCGTCGCCGTCGTGCCTGAGGTCCTCGAAGAGCGGCAGCGGCAGGTCCTTCAGCCGCAGCCAGCGCCGGTCCACCGCGGGCGGAAGCTGCTCGGCGGCGTGCCGCGCCAACGTCTCGGTGTTGCCGTCGGCGCGGCTGCTTCCCACCAGGAACAGGAAGGTCCGCTCTGAGTCCGACACCCCGTCATCTCCTTGCGTATGCATTAGTTGCGTACGCATGGAGATGTTGTCACCGCGCCGCCCCCGCCGTCAAGGCGGGTGCCGCAGGCCCGGAGGGCCGGCGGGCTACTCGACGTCGAACTCGTTCCCCTCCGGGTCGGCCATGGTGACCCAGGTGCCGGAGGGCTCCGCTATCCGCCGCAGCACCGTCGCGCCGAGCCCTTCCAGCCGGGCCACCTCCGCCTCCAGCCGTCCGGTGCCCGGGTGGAGGTCGATGTGCAGCCGGTTCTTCGCCGTCTTGGCCTCGGGCACCCGCTGGAAGAGGATGCGCCGCCCGAGGCCCGAGCCCTTCTCGTTGTCGTAGGGGTCGTCGGGGTGGCGCACGGCGGCCAGGTCCCGCCAGGCCTTGCGGCCGGCCGCCTCCGTCAGGACGTCCTGCGTCACGGCGCCGAACCCCAGCAACTTCTCGATCAGCACGCTGTGGTCCTCGAGCGTGTACTCCAGGGCCTCCGCCCAGAAGGCGGCCTGCCGGTGCGGATCCGCCGCGTCGACCACGAGCTTCCAGTGAACTGCCATGCCGAGCCCCCTCGTTCGCGTCTCCTCCGGCCCTCGGCCGGTCTGTAACCAGTTATATTGGTTACATGACGGAGCCCGCAATCGGTCTGGTCCTCCATTCATCCGAAGGAGTCGCCTACCGCTTCGATCCGGGCGCGCTCGCCCTTGAGTTGCTGCCCACGGGCGGCCCCGGCGCCTACGCGCGCCACGAGGTCCTCCACGAGCCCGCCGACCTGGTCCGCTGGGCGGTGGCGTCCCGGCTGTGCCCCGACCCGGGTAGCCTCGCCGTCTCCCCGGAGGACGTCGCCGCGGCCCGCTACCTGCGCGACGCGCTCTGGCACATCGCCGTCGCCCGTGTCCACGGGGAACCCCTCCCCGCCCCGGACCTCGTCGTCCTCAACGAGGCCGCCGCCTGGCGTCCCCCCGCCCTGCGTCTCGCTCCCGACGGGGGCCGCTCCTGGCGTACCCCGGTCACCGGCACTCAGGTGCTGGCGGCCGTCGCCCGGGACGCGGTGGAGCTCTTCTCCGGCCCCCACACCGACCGTGTCCGTGAATGCTCCGCCCACGACTGCCGACTGGTCTTCGTGGACACCTCACGCCCCGGCCGGCGTCGCTGGTGCTCCATGGAGCACTGCGGCAACCGCCACAAGGTCCGTGCCCACCGCTCCCGCAGGCAGGCGTACGAGGCGCCGGGAGGTTAGTGCCGTGCGTACACCCGTGCACCCGTGCGCCCGTGCGTGTGGACGCCGCCGCTCAGCCGGTGACGGCCCCGCGCGGCGCCGCCTCGTCGGGCACCACCGCGGCGTCGCGCACCGCGATCCGGCCGCGCCGCGCGGCGCGCAGCGCGTCCCAGGTCAGCAGGGCCAGGGCGAGCCAGACGAGGGCGAAGCCGGCCCAGCGCTCGGCCGGCATCTCCTCGTGGAACCAGAGCAGTCCGAGCCCGAACTGGAAGACCGGCGCGAGGTACTGCAGCAGCCCCAGCATGCTCAGCGGGATGCGGATGGCCGCCGCGCCGAAGCAGATCAGCGGCACGGCGGTGACGACGCCGCACGCGGCGAGCAGGGCGGCGTGGCCGGCCCCGTGCGAGGCGAAGGTGGTGTCGCCGCGGCTGCCGAGGAAGGCCAGGTAGCCGAGCGCCGGCAGGAACTGGAGGGCCGTCTCGGCCGCCAGCGACTCCAGGCCGCCCATGCCGACCTTCTTCTTGATGAAGCCGTAGGTGGCGAAGGAGCAGGCCAGGGTCAGCGCGATCCACGGCAGCCGCCCGTAGCCCAGGGTCAGCACCAGGACGGCGGCGGCGCCGACGCCCACGGCGGCCCACTGCGCGGGGCGCAGCCGCTCGTGCAGGACGAGGACGCCGAGGCCGATGGTGACGAGCGGGTTGATGAAGTAGCCCAGCGAGGTCTCGACGACGTGGCCGCTGTTGACGCCCCAGATGTACAGGCCCCAGTTCACGGATATGACGGCCGCCGCCACGGCCAGCAGCGCCAGCCGCCGCGGCTGGCGCAGGAGTTCGGGGACCCACGCCCAGCGGCGCATCACCAGCAGCACGAGGGAGACGACGACCAGCGACCAGACCATGCGGTGGGCGAGGATCTCGCCCGCGCCGGACGGTTCGAGGAGCGGCCAGTAGAGGGGGAAGAGCCCCCAGAGCCCGTAGGCGGCGAATCCGTACAGCAGTCCGGCACGCTGCTCGTTCACTCGTTCCTCCCGGGGTGCTGGCCGACCGCTCGAAGGTAGCGCGCGGGGCGTTCTCCCGTCATCTGCGTATCGCATGACGGTCATGACACCCCCGCAGCGGGCCGGGAGCGCACCGGGACCGGGCGGAGGCGGGGCGGGCGGCCGGGGTCAGCCCTTGAGCGCCGCCGCGATCGTGTCCGCGAGCGGGGTGGTGGGACGTCCGATCAGCCGGGCGAGGTCGCCGCTGCCGCCCTGGAGGAGGCCGCGGGAGACGCCGGCGACGTCGACGTCGACGTAGATCCCGGCCACCGCCTCGGGCAGCCCGGCGCCGGTCAGGACCGCCAGGAAGGCGTCGGCGGGCAGGTCGGTGTAGGCGACCGGGCGGCCGGACTGCCGGGCCAGCTCGGCGGCGTACTCGGCCAGCGTCCAGGCTTCGTCCCCGCTGAGCTCGTACACCGCGTCCTCGTGCCCCTCGCCGGTCAGCACGGCGGCCGCGGCCGCCGCGTAGTCCTCGCGGGTGGCGGAGCCGATGCGGCCCTCGCCCGCGCTGCCCGCGACCCCGTGCTCCAGCTGGACGGCGATCTGCGCGGTGTAGTTCTCGGTGTACCAGCCGTTGCGCAGCAGCGTGTAGGTCAGCCCGGAGTCCAGCAGGGCCTGCTCGGTGGCCTGGTGCTCGGCGGCGAGCCGGAAGTCGGCGGCCGGCCCGCCGAGGACGCTGGTGTACGCGAGCCGGGCGACCCCCGCCTCCTTGGCGGCCTCGATCACGGCGGTGTGCTGCGCCACGCGCTGCCCGACCTCGCTGCCCGAGATCAGCAGCACCACGTCGCCCGCCCGGAAGGCGTCCTTGAGGGTCCCGGGCGCGTCGTAGTCGGCCACCCGGAGCTCCACGCCCCGGGCGGCGAGGTCCGCGGCCTTGTCCGCGTCCCGTACGACGGCCACGACCTGCCCGGCCGGGAGGTCGGCCAGCAGCCGCTCCACGACCAGCCGGCCCAGCTGTCCGGTGGCTCCGGTGACGACGATGCTCATGACGGGTTCACTCCAGTCCCTGGTGTCCTTGTGCGTGATGACGGGACTAACCCTAGGGCCGGTACTAACTTCCAGAAAGTACCCACTTCAAAGTAAGCTAGTGGTATGGACGTAAGGGAAGAGCTCACCGCCGTGCTGCAGGCGCCCCCGGACGTGAACGCGCGCAACTGCCCCTCGCGGGTGATCCTCGAACACGTCACCAGCCGCTGGGGCGTGCTGGTGCTCGCCGCACTGACCGACGGCACCCTGCGCTTCAGCGAGCTGCGCCGCACGGTCGGCGGGGTCAGCGAGAAGATGCTCGCCCAGACCCTGCAGACCCTGGAGCGCGACGGCTTCGTGCACCGCGAGGCGCACCCCGTCATCCCGCCGCGCGTGGAGTACTCCCTCACCCCGCTCGGCAAGGAGGCCGCGGACCAGGTCTGGGCCCTGGCCCGCTGGACCGAGGGCCGCACGGAGCAGGTGATGGCGGCCCGCCGGGCATACGACGAGGCCCGGACCTGATCGTCAGGCCCGGGCCCCGTACGGCCGCCGCGGCGGGTGCGGTCGGTGCGGTCGGTGTGAGGGACGCGGTGGGTCAGCCCACGACCGTCCACGTGTCGTTGCCGGCCAGCAGCGCGGCGATGTCGCCCTTGCCGTGCTGCTCGACGGCCTGCTCCAGCTGCTCGGACATCAGCACGTCGTAGACCGGCCGTTCGACGCTGCGGAACACGCCGATCGGCGTGTGGTGCAGCGTGTCGGGGTCGGCGAGTCTGGACAGGGCGAAGGCCGTCGTGGGCGACGCGGCGTGCGCGTCGTGCACCAGGACCTCGTCCTCGTTGGAGGCGTCGACCTCGACGACCTTCAGGTCGCCGGTGGCCCGGTCGCGTACGACCCCCTTGGTGTTGTCCGCGCCGAAGCGGATCTGCTCCCCGTGCTCCAGCCGGATCACCGCGTTCTCGGCGGAGGCCCGGTCCTTCAGCACCTCGAAGGCGTTGTCGTTGAAGATGTTGCAGTTCTGGTAGATCTCCACGAAGGCCGTGCCCGGGTGCGCGGCGGCCGCCCGGAGCACGCCCGTCAGGTGCTTGCGGTCGGAGTCGACGGTGCGCGCCACGAAGGAGGCCTCGGCGCCCAGCGCCAGCGAGACCGGGTTGAAGGGCGCGTCCAGCGAGCCCATCGGCGTCGACTTGGTGATCTTGCCGAGTTCGGAGGTCGGGCTGTACTGCCCCTTCGTCAGGCCGTAGATCCGGTTGTTGAAGAGCAGGATCTTGAGGTTCACGTTGCGCCGCAGCGCGTGGATCAGGTGGTTCCCGCCGATGGACAGCGCGTCGCCGTCACCTGTGACGACCCACACCGACAGGTCGCGCCGCGAGGCGGCGAGCCCGGTCGCGATGGCCGGGGCGCGGCCGTGGATGGAGTGCATCCCGTAGGTGTTCATGTAGTACGGGAAGCGGGAGGAGCAGCCGATCCCGGAGACGAAGACGATGTTCTCCCGGGCCAGACCCAGTTCGGGCATGAAGCCCTGCACCGCGGCGAGGATCGCGTAGTCACCGCAGCCGGGGCACCAGCGCACTTCCTGGTCCGACTTGAAGTCCTTCATGGACTGTTTGGCTTCGGCCTTGGGGACCAGGGACAGCGCCGGCAGCCCCGGCGTGCGGTGTTCGACGGCAGGCGCCTCAGACATCTGCGCTCTCCTCCTGGATGGCGGCAGCGAGTTGCTCGGCCTTGAAGGGCAGGCCGGTGACCTGGGTGTGCGAGCGGGCGTCGACCAGGTACTTCGCCCGCAGCAGATGGGCGAGCTGGCCGAGGTTCATCTCCGGGACCACTACCTTCTGGTAACGCCCGAGGACCTCCCCGAGATTCCTCGGGAAGGGGTTCAGATGGCGCAGATGGGCCTGCGCGACCGCGCCCCCTGCGCCCCTGATGCGCCGTACGGCCGCCGTGATCGGCCCGTACGTCGAGCCCCAGCCGATCACCAGCGTCCGAGCCTGGCCGTCCGGGTCGTCGACGACGACGTCGGGCACCTCGATGCCGTCGATCTTGGCCTGCCGGGTGCGCACCATCAGGTCGTGGTTGGCCGGGTCGTACGAGATGTGCCCCGTGCCGTCCTGCTTTTCGATGCCGCCGATCCGGTGCTCCAGACCGGGGGTGCCCGGCACCGCCCAGGGGCGCGCGAGGGTCTCGGGGTCGCGCAGGTACGGCCAGAACTCCTCGGTACCGTCCTCCGCCACGTGGTTGGGCGTCGTCGCGAACTGCACCCGCAAGTCGGGCAGCTCGTCCAGCTCGGGCACCCGCCACGGCTCGGAGCCGTTGGCCAGGTAGCCGTCGGAGAGCAGGAGGACCGGGGTGCGGTAGGTCAGCGCGATGCGGGCCGCCTCCAGCGCCGCGCCGAAGCAGTCGCCGGGGGTGCTCGGCGCCACGATCGGGACCGGCGCCTCGCCGTTGCGCCCGTACATCGCCTGCAGCAGGTCGGCCTGCTCGGTCTTGGTCGGCAGACCCGTCGAGGGCCCGCCGCGCTGGATGTCGACGACCAGCAGCGGCAGCTCGAGCGAGACCGCGAGGCCGATGGTCTCCGACTTCAGCGCGACACCCGGGCCGGAGGTGGTCGTGACGGCCAGCGAGCCGCCGAAGGCCGCGCCGAGAGCGGCGCCGATGCCGGCGATCTCGTCCTCGGCCTGGAAGGTGCGCACGCCGAAGTTCTTGTGCTTGCTCAGCTCGTGCAGGATGTCCGAGGCCGGGGTGATCGGGTACGAGCCCAGGAAGAGCGGCAGGTCCGCCTGCCGGCTCGCGGTGACCAGGCCGTACGACAGGGCCAGGTTCCCCGAGATGTTGCGGTAGGTGCCCGCGGGGAAGGCCGCCTCGGCCGGGGCCACCTCGTAGCTGACCGCGAAGTCCTCGGTCGTCTCGCCGAAGTTCCAGCCCGCGCGGAAGGCCGCGACGTTCGCCTCGGCCAGCTCGGGCTTCTTCGCGAACTTCTTGCGCAGGAAGTCCTCGGTGCCCTCGGTGGGCCGGTGGTACATCCACGACAGCAGCCCGAGCGCGAACATGTTCTTGCTGCGCTCGGCCTCCTTGCGGGTCAGCGGGAAGTCCTTGAGCGCCTCGACCGTCAGGGTGGTCAGCGGCACCGGGTGCACCGCGTAGGCCGACAGCGAGCCGTCCTCCAGCGGCGAGGCCGCGTAGCCGACCTTGGCCATCGCGCGGGTGGTGAACTCGTCCGTGTTGACGATGACCTCCGCGCCGCGCGGCAGGTCCCCGATGTTCGCCTTCAGTGCCGCCGGGTTCATCGCGACCAGGACGTTCGGGGCGTCACCCGGGGTGAGGATGTCGTGGTCGGCGAAGTGCAGCTGGAAGCTCGACACGCCCGGCAGGGTGCCTGCCGGAGCCCGGATCTCGGCCGGGAAGTTCGGCAGGGTGGACAGATCGTTGCCGAACGACGCCGTTTCCGAGGTGAACCGATCTCCCGTGAGCTGCATGCCGTCGCCGGAGTCCCCGGCGAAACGGATCACCACCCGATCGAGCTTCCTGGTCTCCTTGGCCGGTTTCCGCTGCTCTCCCAGAACGGGATGATCGGGGGTTGTCGGGCTGCTGACCTGGCTGGTCACTGAATCGGACCTCCTTCGAGGCGGCGGCTCACGACCGGGGCCGTGACCTTGTGTCCCACGCGCCATCGTACGTGGGTAAGGGTCGCCTTCCCGGGTCTTCCCGCATCGTGAACGCCGCGCTGGGCTCCCTTTGTGCCCTGATGGGTCACGGTCACCGCCCCCCGGAGCCCGTTCTGCCTGCTTCCTCCATATGGGACGCCTTCCGGCGCCGCTCCGGTTCTACGCCTCCGCGGGGTCCTCTGACGATACGTCAGGCGATCAGGAATTGAGGTACGTGAGCACGGCCAGGACACGCCGGTGGTCGCCCTCGCTGGGGGCCAGCCCCAGTTTGAGGAAGATGTTGCTGACGTGCTTCTCCACCGCCCCGTCGCTCACCACCAGCTGCTTGGCGATCGCGGAGTTCGTCCGTCCCTCCGCCATCAGTCCCAGCACCTCGCGCTCCCGCGGGGTGAGGCCGGCCAGCACGTCCTGCTTGCGGCTGCGTCCCAGCAGCTGCGCGACCACCTCCGGGTCCAGGGCGGTACCGCCGCCGGCCACCCGTACGACCGCGTCGACGAACTCCCGGACATCGGCTACCCGGTCCTTGAGCAGATACCCGACCCCGCGGGAACTGGCGGCCAGCAGCTCGGTGGCGTACCGCTCCTCCACATACTGCGACAGCACGAGCACGCCCAGCCGCGGGTGGTCGCGGCGCAGCCGCACCGCGGCGCGCACGCCCTCGTCGGTGTGGGTCGGCGGCATCCGCACGTCGGCCACGACCACGTCGGGCACCGCGCCCTCGGCGGCGAGCTCGCCGATCACCTTCAGCAGGGCCTCGGCGTCGCCGACCCCGGCGACGACCTCGTGCCCGCGGTCGGTCAGCAGGCGGGTCAGTCCCTCCCTCAGCAGCACCGAATCCTCGGCGATGACCACCCGCACCCTGTCCTCCACCGCTACCGGCTCCCCCGTGTCGACGTCGACGTGCTGTCCCTCCCCAGCATTCCAGCTTCCGGCGGCGGGCACACGGCCTTGCCGCCGGGGCGGAGTGCGGGGGAGGGACGCAGGGGGGCGCGGTCAGCGTCCTCTCGGTTCTTCCGGTCTTCCCGGTCCTACTGGTCCTTGCGGTTCTTCTGGTTCTTCCAGCGCTTCCAGCGCTTCCGGCTCCTGCGGCCGAGCTGCCGGGCGGTCCCCCGCGGGGTCAGGTCCGCCAAGGCAGCTCGGCCGCGACGGTGGTCGGGCCGCCGGCGGGGGAGTCCACCGCGAGGACGCCGTCCACCGCCCCCAGCCGCTCGGCGAGCCCGGCCAGGCCGGAGCCGCGCGCCGTGGAGGCGCCGCCGCGCCCGTTGTCGACGACGTGGATCATCAGCCGGTCCCCGGACCGCCACAGGTCGACCGTGGCGCGCGAGGCGCCGCTGTGCTTGCTGATGTTCTGCAGCAGCTCGGAGACGGTGAAGTACGCGATGCCCTCGATCGCCGGCACCGGCCGCCCCGGCAGGTCCACGCTCACCTGCACCGGCACGGTGCAGCGCGCCGCGAGGGAGGACAGGGCGGCGTCCAGGCCGCGGTCGGTGAGGACGGCGGGGTGGATGCCGCGGGCCAGGTCGCGCAGCTCCTGCAGCGCCAGCTTCACCTCGCCGTGCGCCTCCTCGACCATGGTGGCCGCCGCCTTCGGGTCCTCCTGCAGCTTCTCCTTGGCCAGGCCCAGGTCCATGGCGAGCGCGACGAGCCGGGCCTGGGCGCCGTCGTGCAGGTCGCGCTCGATGCGGCGCAGGTCGGCGGCGGCGGTGTCCACCACCGTGCCGCGGTCCGACTCCAGTTCCGTGACGCGGCTGGCCAGCCGCGAGGGTCCCAGCAGCCCGGCGACCAGGCCCCGGTCGACGTACGCCATGCCCCGGATCAGCCAGGGGGTGGCCAGGACCAGCAGCAGCCCCAGCACGGAGGTCATGGCCACCTCGAACGGCGAGTCCAGCCACCAGCCGTTGCCGTTGCCGTCCCCGTACAGCTGGAGCCCGGGCTGGTCGGTGTAGGCCGGGAACACCCACTGCCACAGCGGGTACGTGAGGAGCCCCCAGCCGTAGGTGAAGAAGGAGATGGCCACGGAGAAGGTGAACACGCCCCACGGGAAGTGCACGAAGAAGTACAGGATGTGCCGCCAGGAGGCGCCGCTGGTCAGCTGGCCGCCGAGCCACGACATGAAGCCCTGGCCCGGCCTCCGGCGCAGCGGTTCCGGCGCGGCCACGTCGATGCGCAGGCACTGGCGGGCCCGCTCGCGCTCCACGACGCCGAGCCCCCGGCACCCGGCCAGCATCACGGCGAGGACGGGCAGCCCGAGGAAGGTGACCAGCAGGCCCGCGCCCAGCGACAGCATCGTCACCGTGAAGACGAAGCCGATGATGCCCATCGGCAGGTTCAGCAGGAGATACAGGAACTCGCGCCAGGTGCGGGCCTCGATCGGCGCGCGCAGCGCCGCGGGCAGCCGGTGCTCGCGCGGCTCCGGGAAACCGTATGCCATGGTCACGTCCGTCCTCTTCGTCGTACCTCTGCGTCCGCTGGTGATGCCTCCAGCCTCGTCCTGCGGGGCCCTCGCGCCCATGGTGCGGATCGGCGTCTTGGACCTGGGGAAAACCCCACCCCCGCGGTGCGGCGGCCGGGACCGGGGCGGTGTCAGCGGGGGAGCCGCAGCGCCAGCCCGTCGAGGACGACGTCCAGGCCGTAGGCGAACTTGGCCTCGCGCAGCGCGGCCGGGTCCTCCAGGGCGGCCGTGGGGTCGGCGTAGGAGCCGGACAGGTGGTCGTGGGGGGCCGCGGCGGCCTGGGCGGCGGGCATGAGACGGGCGATGAAGCCGGCCTCGGTCTCGCCGGAGCGGGCGACCGTGGTGAGCCAGGCGGCCTCCGTGGTGCTCATGCCGATCACGTAGCTCAGGAGGGTGTCGATCGCCCGGCCCGGCTCGGGGAAGCCGGCGGCGGCGAACAGGGCGGCCAGCCGATCGGAGTACGACATGAGGTTGGGGCCGAGGTAGGCGAGGCCCGCCTGGCCCAGGACCGAGGACAGCCACGGGTGGCGCAGCGCCGTCGCGCGGAAGGACCCGGCGGCCTCGGTGACCGCGGCGCGCCAGTCCGCGCCACCGGCGGCGGGGACGGCGATCTCGGCGGCGACCTCGTCGACGGCCAGCTCCATCAGCTCGTCCTTGGTCGCGACGTGCCGGTAGAGGGAGGTCGCGCCGGCGTTCAGCCGGGCCCCCAGTTTGCGCATGCTGAGGGCCTCGACGCCCTCGGCGTCCAGCATGGCGATCGCCTCGCGGACGATCGCGCCGCGGCTGAGCGCGGGCTGGTCGGCCTCGCGCTGCTGCCGCGCCCACACGGACGGGATCGGGCTCGGCTTCGTCCTGGCGGCCATGGCGCTCCTTGGGGGACCGGTGGGCGGGCGGATTGCTGCGTACGGCGTTCGCAATCAGCGTACAGGAGCGGGTGTTGCGCACATCGTTCCGCCATGCGTACAGTGTTCGCATCAAAGGAACGGTGTACGCACGAGCCGATGCCCGAAAGGACGCCCCATGGAGACCCGCAACCCCCGCCGCTGGTGGATCCTGATCGTGCTGTGCCTCAGCTCGCTGGTCCTGGTGGTCGACAGCATGGCGCTGACCGTGGCGGTGCCCGCGATGACCGGGGACATCGGCGCGAGCGCCCAGGACACGCAGTGGATCCTCGACTCCTACATCCTGGTCTTCGCCGGTCTGCTGCTGACCTCGGGAAGCCTCGGGGACCGGTTCGGGCGCCGGAAGGTGATGCTCGTCGGGCTGCTGCTCTTCGGGGCGGCCTCCCTGGCGGCCACCTTCTGCACCAGCCCCGGTGAGGTCATCGCCGTACGGGTCGCGATGGGCGTCGGCGGCGCGCTGATCATGCCCTCGACGCTGTCGATCCTCATCACCGTCTTCGACGAGGAGGAGCGCGGCAGGGCCATGGCGGCGTGGAGCTCGGTGTCGATGCTCGGCCTGGTCGGCAGCCCGGTGCTCGGCGGCGTGCTGATCGACCACTTCTCCTGGCACGCGATCTTCCTGATCAACGTCCCGGTCGTCGCGCTCGCCGTCGCCGCCGGCCTCACCCTCATGCCGGAGTCCAAGGGCCCGTGGAGTAAGCCCGACCCGCTCGGCGCGGTGCTGTCGGCGGCCGGCATGACCGCCCTGGTCTGGTGGATCATCGAGCTCCCGCAGCATGGGGCCTTCGGCGGCCGCTCCGGGATCACCCTGACCGTCGCCGTCCTCGCCCTCGGCGCCTTCGTGGTCTGGGAGAACGTCACCTCGGCGCCGATGGTCCCGCTGGTCCTGTTCCGGCACCGCAACTTCAGCGGCGGCTCGCTCTCGCTGACCCTGGTCCAGATCGGCAACGGCGGCCTGCTGCTGGTGCTCACCCAGTACCTGCAGTTCGTGCTGGGCTATTCGCCGGTGAAGGCGGGTGTCGCCTTCGTGCCGCTGGCCGTCGCCGCGCTGGCCGGCAACGTCCTGGGCACCACGTTCGCCGCGCGGATCGGCAACCGCCTGCTGATCCTCGGCGGCATGCTCGTCATGGCCTCCTCCTTCGCGCTGCTGACCACCGTCTCGGCCGGTACGGGCTTCGCCGTCCCGGCGGCCGCCCTCGGCCTGCTCGGCCTCGGCGCGGGCCTGGCGATGCCGGCCGCCGTCGGCGCCCTCATGGCGACCATCCCCGCGGAGAAGGCGGGCGTCGGCTCCGCCCTGAACGACACCATCCAGCAGGCCGGTACCGCGCTCGGCATCGCGATCCTCGGCTCGCTGCTGGCGAGCGGCTTCGCCCGCGAGATGCCCGCCGGCACCCCCGAGGAGGCGAGGCACTCCATCGCCGGCGCGCTGGCCGTCGCCCAGGGCGACAGCGGGATGGTCCGCGCGGCCCGGGAGGCGTTCACCGCCTCGATGTCGGCCACCTTCACCATCAGCGCGATCGGCGTCCTCGCCGCCGCCCTGCTGGCCGCCCTGGTCATGCGCGACAGCAGGCCCGAGCCCTCCGCCACCCCGGCGCAGGAGGCGGAACTCGCCGCCTGACGCAAGCACGGCAGGCCGGTGCCCTCGCCTGAGGGCACCGGCCTTCCCACACGCGGCTCAGCCGCGGTCGCGCCAGGGCAGCTCGGCCGTCACCGTCGTCGGGCCGCCGGCCGGGGAGTCGATCACCAGCAGGCCGTCCACCGCGTCCAGCCGTTCGGCCAGCCCGCCCAGCCCGCCGCCGTCCGACGCGCTCGCCCCGCCCCGCCCGTCGTCGCGGACCTGGATCATCAGCCGGCCGTCCGAGCGCCACAGCTCGACGACGGCCCGGCGCGCCCCGCTGTGCTTGCTGATGTTCTGCAGCAGCTCGGAGACGGTGAAGTACGCGATGCCCTCGATCGCCGGCGCCGGCCGGCCCGCCAGGTCCACCTGGACCTGCACCGGCACCGTGCACCGGGCGGCCACCGAGGACAGGGCGGCGTCCAGGCCGCGGTCGGTGAGGACGGCGGGGTGGATGCCGCGGGCCAGGTCGCGCAGCTCCTGGAGGGCCAGCTTCACCTCGCCGTGGGCGTCGCCGACCATCCTCGCCGCCGCCTCCGGGTCCTCCTGCAGCTTCTCCTTGGCCAGGCCCAGGTCCATGGCGAGCGCCACGAGCCGGGCCTGGGCCCCGTCGTGCAGGTCGCGCTCGATGCGGCGCAGGTCTGCGGCGGCGGTGTCCACCACCGTGCCGCGGTCCGACTCCAGCTCGGCGATCCGCCGCTCCAGCTCGTCGGAGGGCGACAGCAGGCCGCGGACCATCGCGCGGTCCGCGTTGGCCAGCCCCCGGGCGATGAACGGCAGCACGGGCCACGCCACGAAGAGCGAGGTCAAGGCGACGGTGAAGGTCGCGATCCCCCATGGCAGCCGGATGAAGAAGTACAGCGCGTGCCGCCACCCCACCGGGTCCTTCAGCGAGGTCCACAGCCAGGGGAAGAACCCCATCCGCCCGGGACGCAGCGACCGGGGCTCGTCCACGGCCACCCCGAGCATGCCGCGCGCCCGTATCCGCTCCAGTCGCCCCAGCAACCGGCACCCCGCCAGCCCCAGCGCCAGCAGGGGCAGGCCGACCACGGTCACCGACAGCCCGATGCCGAGGTAGAGCACGACGGCGACGTAGACGAAGCCCACGAGGTCCACGGGCAGGTTCGCCAGGAGATACGCGATCTCCTTCCACGTCACGGCGTCGAAGGCGAAGCGCGCCGGCGGCAGCGGGGCGGCTTCCCCGCGCTGGGAGTTGATGGTCATGACGCCAAGCCTGCCGGGGACCGGGCGGCCACCGCCATGGGGTGCGCCTGCCAGGACAAGGTGGGGTTATCCGTACCACCGGTCAGGACGGGTGGTTCCGCTCCGGGAGGCAGGGCCTAGACTCCGTTCGTACAGATCGTCTAAAGATCCACCGGGATCGCTGGACAACGCGCTTACGACGAGAAACGAGGGGCGGACGGACGTGGACTACTTCCACGGCTACTCGGTCGTCGGGCTGGTCGCGCTGCTCGGGGTGCTCTTCGTGACCGTGGCCTTCGGGGCCGGTCGCCTGCTGCGGCCCGTCGTGCCGACGCAGGAGAAGATGCTCACGTACGAGTGCGGCGTCGACCCCGTCGGCGAGGGCTGGGCGCACACCCAGATCCGCTACTACGTCTACTCCTTCCTGTACGTCGTCTTCGCGGTCGACGCGATCTTCCTCTTCCCCTGGGCGACGGTGTTCGCCGCCGAGGGGTACGGCGGCACCACGCTGGTCGAGATGTTCGTCTTCCTCGGCTTCCTCGCCGTCGGTCTGCTCTACGCCTGGAAGAAGGGCGTCCTGGAATGGACGTGACCGATGTGACCGATGTGAGCACTCCCGAGTACCTGCCGGAGCCGCGCCGCCTCGGTACGCTCGCGCGGCTGGCACCCGAGCCGATGAAGGTGGTCCTGAACTGGGGCCGCCGCTACAGCCTGTGGGTCTTCAACTTCGGGCTCGCCTGCTGCGCCATCGAGTTCATCGCCGCCTCCATGGCCCGGCACGACTTCATCCGGCTCGGCGTGATCCCCTTCGCGCCCGGCCCGCGCCAGGCCGACCTCATGATCGTCTCGGGCACCGTCACCGACAAGATGGCCCCGGCCGTGAAGCGCCTGTACGAGCAGATGCCCGAGCCGAAGTACGTCATCTCCTTCGGCGCCTGCTCCAACTGCGGCGGCCCCTACTGGGACTCGTACTCGGTGACCAAGGGCGTCGACCAGATCATCCCCGTCGACGTCTACGTGCCCGGCTGCCCGCCGCGGCCCGAGGCGCTGCTGCAGGGCATCCTCAAGCTCCAGGAGAAGATCGCCCGCGAGTCGCTCGGCGAGCGCTACGGCGACGGGGGCACCCCGCCCGCGTCCACCGCCGCGCTGCGCAGCGGCCTGGTCCAGGCCCCGCCGCCGCCCGGGGAGGCCGCGAAGTGACCACGCCCTTCGACCGGCTCCCCGAGCCGGACGCCGTCGCCGAGGTCTTCGGCGCCGAGGCCACGGCGGAGGAGGCGTACGGCCTGCTGACCGTCGACGTCCCCGCCGCCTCCTGGACCGATGCCCTGCGGGCCGCCCGGGACACCCTCGGCTGCACCTTCTTCGACTGGCTCAGCGCCGTCGACGAAGGCGGCACCGGGTTCCGGGTCTGCGCCCACCTTGTGGCCCCCGCGGTCGGCTCCGTGCGGCGCCTGATGATCCGTACGACCGTCCCGCACGAGGCCCCGGCCCTGCCGACCGCCGTCGGCGTCTACGCGGGCGCCGCCTGGCACGAGCGCGAGACGCACGAGATGTTCGGCGTCGACTTCACCGGCCACCCGCACCTGGTGCCGCTGCTGCTGCCCGAGGGCTTCGAGGGGCATCCGCTGCGCAAGGACTTCGTGCTGGCGGCGCGCGTCGCCAAGGCGTGGCCGGGCGCGAAGGAGCCGGGCGAATCCGAGCACGGCGGCCCCAAGCGCCGCCAGATGCTGCCGCCGGGCGTGCCCGACCCCAACGAGTGGGGTCCGCTGAAGGGGCAGTTGCCGCCCGCCCCGGCGAGGCCCGCCCGTACCCCACGCGCGGCCGGTGCCGCCGGAGCCGCCGGTGCGGCGGGCGCCGCGGAGCGTCCCGCCCGGCGCACCCGCAGCGTCACCGAGGGTTCCGCGAGCCAGGCCCCTGCCGCGGCCCCCGCCGCCACCCCGCGCCGCACCCGCTCGGCGAGCGACGGCTCCGTCAGCCAGGCCGGCACCGCCGAGACCCCGGCGGCTGCGGTGGAGCCCGCGACGCCCCGCAAGCGCACCCCGGACGCCCCCTGGGACGTCCCCCGCGACCCCGAACCGGCCGCCGCCCCGGCAGCGGAAGCGCAGCCCGACGCGGCGAAACCCGCGGCCGCACCGGACGAGGTCCGGGACGGCGAACCCGCGCGGCCCACCGCGGACGGCGACACCCCCGGCACCACCCCGGACACCCCGGACACCCCGGGCAACGACGACGCAGAAGGAGGCAGCACACCGTGAGCGACGCCCTCGAAGTGATCCTCCGGCTGCTCGCCGTGCTCGTCGCCTTCCTCGTCCTGCCCCTCGTCGTCGGCCAGACCGAGCACAAGGTCATGGCCCACATGCAGGGCCGCCTCGGACCCATGTACGCCGGCGGCTTCCACGGCTGGGCCCAGCTCGTCGCCGACGGCGTGAAGTTCGCGCAGAAGGAGGACGTGGTCCCGGCCGACGCGGACCGGAAGATCTTCCAACTCGCGCCCGCCGTCGCGTTGCTGCCCTACCTCCTGGTCATCGTCGCGATCCCGGTCGGTCCCGACGGACTCGTCGGCCAGGACATCGACGCGGGCCTGTTCTTCGTGCTCGCCGTCATGGGCGTCGGCGTGCTCGGCTCCCTCATGGCCGGCTGGGCCTCCGCCAACAAGTTCTCCCTCCTGGGCGGTCTGCGCACCGCCGCGCAGCTGATGTCGTACGAGCTGCCGATGCTGCTCGCCGCCGCGTCCGTCGCCATGGCGGCCGGGACGCTCTCGCTGCCCGGCATCGTCGACGCGTACGCCTGGTGGTGGACGCCGTGGCAGCTGATCGGCGCCTTCGTGTTCTTCACCGCCGGCCTCGCCGAACTCCAGCGGCCGCCCTTCGACATGCCCGTCGCGGACTCCGAGATCATCTTCGGTGCCTACACCGAGTACACGGGCATGCGCTTCGCCCTGTTCCTGCTCGCCGAGTACGCCGGCATCGTCGTGCTGTGCGGCCTGACCACCGTCCTGTTCCTCGGCGGCTGGCACGGCCCCTGGTCCGGCAGCCTCGGCTGGCTGTGGACGCTGCTCAAGACCGCGGCCCTGGCCTTCGTCGTCATCTGGCTCCGGGTCACGTACCCGCGCCTGCGCGAGGACCAGCTGCAGAGGTTCGCCTGGACCGTCCTCATCCCGCTCGCCCTGGCCCAGATCGCGCTCACCGGCGTGGTGAAGGTGGTGATCTCCTGATGGGCATCCCCGGTTCCGGCCTGGCCAAGGGCCTCGCCGTCACCTTGCGCACGATGACCCGGCGCTCGCACACCGCGCAGTACCCCGAGGTGCAGCCCGAGCTGCCGCCCCGCAGCCGCGGCGTGATCGCGCTGTTCGAGGAGAACTGCACGGTCTGCATGCTGTGCGCCCGCGAGTGCCCCGACTGGTGCATCTACATCGACTCCCACAAGGAGACGGTGCCCGCCGTCACCCCCGGCGGCCGCGAGCGCAGCCGCAACGTGCTGGACCGCTTCGCCATCGACTTCTCGCTCTGCATGTACTGCGGCATCTGCATCGAGGTGTGCCCCTTCGACGCCCTGTTCTGGTCGCCGGAGTTCGAGTACGCCGAGACCGACATCCTCGACCTCACCCACGAGCGCGACAAGCTGCGCGAGTGGATGTGGACGGTGCCGGCCCCGCCGCCGCTCGACCCGGCCGCCGAGGAGCCCAAGGAGCTCGGTGCCGCCCGCAAGGCCGCGGAGAAGGCCGCCGCCGCGGTCGCCGCCGCCGAGGCCGGGCCCGAGACCGAGCAGCCGGGGGGAGACGCGTGAACCTCTCCGCAGCCCACCCCGGTTTCCTGTCCCCGACCGGGGTCGAGATCGTCTTCGTCCTCGTGGGCGTCGCGACCCTCGCCGCCGCCGTCGTCAGCGTCACCACCAAGCAGCTGGTGCACGCCGCGCTGTGGCTGGTCGTCGCACTCGGCGGCGTCGCCGTCGAATACCTCCTGCTCACCGCCGAGTTCATCGCCTGGGTGCAGGTGCTGATCTACGTCGGGTCGGTCGTGGTGCTCGTCCTGTTCGGGCTGATGCTCACCAAGGCGCCCATCGGCCGCTCCCCGGACGCCGATTCGGGCAACCGGATCGCGGCGCTGGCCGTGGCCGTCGCCGCCGCGGGCACGCTGGTGTGGGTCGTGGTGGACGCCTTCCGGGCCACCTGGATCGACGTGGACGGCGCCGCGCAGGGCTCCACCAAGGTCACCGGCCAGATCCTCTTCCGGCACTGGGTGCTGCCGTTCGAGGCGCTGTCCGTGCTCCTGCTCGCCGCGCTCGTCGGTGCGATCGTCCTGTCCCGCAAGCAGTCCCGTCAGCAGCCGGGGGAGCGCTGATGCATCTCGCCTATCCCGCCGTCCTCGCCGTCCTCCTGTTCTCCGTCGGCCTGTACGGCGTCCTCGCCCGGCGCAACGCGATCCTCGTCCTGATGTCGGTCGAGCTGATGCTGAACGCGGTCAACCTCAACCTGGTCGCCTTCGACGTCTGGCTCCGCGACACCCTCCACGCCGGGCAGGCGCTGACGCTGTTCGTCATCGTCATCGCCGCCGCCGAGATCGGCATCGGCCTCGCCATCGTCCTGCTGGTGTACCGCAACCGGGGCAGCTCGGACGTCGACCGCCTCACCGACCTCGCCGAGCACGACCCGCACGACCCGCAGGGCGAAGGGGACGGGCCCTCCGCACCCGAAGAGAAGGCCGAGGCCGCAGCGTGACCCTGACGACCCTCGCCGTCCTCGTCCCCCTCCTCCCCTTCCTCGGCGCCGTCGGCGGTCTGCTGCTGGGCCGCACCGCCCCCGGCTTCGTCCGGCCGCTGGCCGTGCTGCCCACCGCGACCGCCTTCGTGCTGGCGGTCGTCGTCGCCGTACGGCAGGGCAGCGGCCCGGCCACCGACGCCGCGACCCGGCTCACGCCGACCGGCTCGGTACCCGTCGACCTCGCCCTGCACCTCGACGGCTTCGCGGTCCTCATCGCCGTCCTCGTCGGCCTGGTCGCCACCTGCGTGCAGCTGTACTCCACGGCCTACCTGCGCCACGACCCGCGCTACGCCTCCTACTCCGCCCTGGTCTCCCTCTTCACCGCCGCCATGTTCCTGGTCGTCTACACCGGCGACCTGATGGTGCTGCTGGTCGGCTGGGAGGTCATGGGCATCTGCTCGTACTTCCTGGTCGGCCACTACTGGGAGACCGAGGTCGCCCGGGCCGCCTCGCTCAAGGCCTTCCTGGTCACCAAGCTCGGCGACGTCCCCTTCCTGATCGGCGTCTTCGCGCTCGCCGCCGACGCCGGGACGTTCCGGATCAACGGCATCCTCACGGCGGCCACCCACGGCGGGATCACGCACCCGACCGTCGTCGGCCTGCTGCTGCTCGCCGGCGTCGCAGGCAAGTCGGCGCAGTTCCCGCTGCACACCTGGCTGCCCGACGCGATGGCCGGCCCCACCCCGGTGTCCGCGCTGATCCACGCCGCCACGATGGTCGCGGCCGGCATCTACCTCGTCGCCCGGCTGCTGCCGGTCTTCGAGGCCTCCACCGTCACCCTCGCGGTGCTCGGCGTGCTGGCCGCCGTCACCATGATCGGCTCCGGTCTGGCCGCGCTCGCCCAGGACGACATCAAACGCGTGCTCGCCTACTCGACGATCGGCCAGCTCGGCTACATGGCCGCCGCCCTCGCCGTCGGCGACCGCAGCGCCGCCGTGTTCCACCTGGTCTCGCACGGTGCCTTCAAGGCCCTCCTCTTCCTCGCCGCCGGCGTCGTCATCCACGCCGCCGGCACCAACTCGCTGGCCGCGATGTCCCGCATGGGCGACCTCGGCAAGCGCGTCCCCGACGCCATGTGGACCATGGGCATCGCGCTGGCCGCCCTGGCCGCGATCCCGCCCTTCTCCGGCTTCTTCTCCAAGGAGTCGGTGCTGCGGGCGGCCGAGCACGCCGCCTCCGGCCACGCCGAGGGCGTCCCGTCGGCAATCGGCTGGCTCGTCCTGGTCGCCGGGCTGGTCACCGCCGTGCTCACCGCGGGCTACGCCACGCGCCTGTTCCTCCTCGCCTTCCGCGGCCAGGGCGCCGCGGCCCCCCAGGCCCACGGCAAGGAACCGGCCGTCATGACCGCCGTGCTGTGGGTGCTGGCGATTCCCACCCTCGCCTTCGGTGCCGTCTCCCTCGTGCCGACGTTCTTCGACCTCCCCGCCTGGCTCGACGGCAACGAGCTCGCCCCGACCCTGGTCACCTCGATCCTCGGCGTCGGCCTCGCCGTCGTCGGCATCCTGGCGACCTACGGCGCCTGGCAGGCCACCGCGACCCGCCGCGGCGCGCCCATGGGGGCCCTGGTCCCCGCGGCGGCCGACGAGGAGCCGGCGCTCACCGAGGCCGCCGCCTCGCAGACCCACGAACAGGTCTACGGCGACGTCGCCGCCGCCCGGGACCCCGGCGACCCCGGACGCCTGCTGCTCGGCCCGCTCTTCGAGCCCGCCTCGCACGGCTTCCGCCTCGACGCCCTGTACGCGGCGCTCTTCGTCCGCCCCGTGCTCGCCGCCTCCGGCCTCGTCCGCTTCCTCGACCGCGAGGTCGTCGAGACGTACGTCCGCGGCGCGGGCGGACTGCCCCGGCTGCTCGGCGCGCTCGTGCGCCGCACCCAGACGGGCAACGTGCAGACCTATATCAGCGTGCTGCTGGCCGGCTCCGTGATCCTCGCCGTCCTCGTCGCCGTCGGAGCGTGAGCCGTGAACGACACCGTCCTCCAGTACGTCCTCGCGGCCGCCGTCGTCCTGCCGCTGCTCGGTGCCGCGGCGGCCCTGCTGCCGCCCCCGCCCGGTCTGCGGGGGAAGGACCCCGACCAGGCCGTGCTGCGCCACGGCGTCACCGTCACCGGTCTCGTCCTCGCCCTGAGCATCGTCCTCGTCGTGGGCTTCGACCACGACCACCCCGCGACGATGCAGGCGAGCACCGACATCAGCTGGATCCCGGCCCTCGGCATCCGCATCCACCTCGGCATCGACGGCATCAGCCTCCCCCTCTTCGTCCTGAGCGCGCTGCTGACCTTCCTCTGCGCGCTCTACAGCTACTTCAAGATGCCCGCGGGCCCTTCCCCGAAGGCCTTCGTGGCGCTCCTGCTCCTCCTGGAGACGGGCACGCTCGCCACCTTCGCCGTGCTCGACCTGCTGCTCTTCTTCCTCGCCTTCGAGACGGTCCTCATCCCGATGTACTTCCTCATCGCCCGCTGGGGCGGCGAGAACCGGGAGAAGTCCGCCCTGCGCTTCATCCTCTACACACTGCTCGGCTCCGTGATCATGCTGCTCGGCCTGCTCCTCATCGGGCTGAAGGCGGGCACATTCGACATGGTGGCACTCGCCACCGACAGTGGCCCCGGAGCGGCTCTCAGTCACTCCACGCAACTGGTCGCCGTCCTCGCCATCGGACTCGGCCTCGCCGTCAAGACCCCGATGTGGCCGCTGCACAGCTGGCTCCCCGACGCCCACACCGCCGCCCCCACGGTCGGCTCGGTGCTCCTGGCCGGCGTCCTGCTCAAGATGGGCACGTACGGCTTCGTGCGGATCCTGCTGCCCATCGCCCCCGAGGGCATGCAGACCTTCGCGCCCTACCTGGCCGCCTTCGGGGTCGTCGGCATCGTCTACGGGTCGCTGGCCTGCCTGGCCCTGGCCCGCCGCGGCGCCGGCGGCGACCTCAAGCGCCTCATCGCGTACAGCTCCGTCGGCCACATGGGCTTCGTGCTGCTCGGCATCGCCAGCCTGACCACCACCGGCGTCAACGGCGCGCTCTTCGCCAACATCGCGCACGGACTCATCACCGGCCTGCTCTTCTTCCTGGTCGGCGCCCTCAAGGACCGCTACGGCACCACCGACCTCGACGGCCTCGCCGGGCAGACCGGCGCCGCGCTGTACGGCAAGGCCCCCCGCATGGGCGGCCTGCTGGCCTTCGCCGCCGTCGCCTCCCTCGGCCTGCCGGGCCTGGCCGGCTTCTGGGGCGAGATGCTCGCGATGTTCGGCTCCTTCAAGCCCGCCCCGGGCCTGGACCGCGGCGCCTACCTCGTCTTCACCGCGGTCGCGGCCTTCGGCACCCTGCTCACCGCCGCGTACCTCCTCCTCGTCGTGCGCCGCGTCTGCATGGGCGAACGCGACACCGTCCACGCCGCGCCGGCCCTCGCCGACGTCCGGGGCTACGAGTTCGCGGCCTGGACCCCGCTGGTCGTCCTGACCGTCCTCGCGGGCCTCTGGCCCGCCGCCCTGCTCGGCCTCACCGACCCGGCCGTGCGCACCCTGCTCGGAGGCAGCTGATGAGCACCCTCGCCACCTCCGTCGTCCAGTCGGTCGACTGGGCCGCGATCGCCCCGCCCGCCATCGTGGCGGCGGCCGCGCTCATCGTGCTGGTCGCCGACCTCTTCCTGCCCGACGGCCGCAAGCAGCCGCTGGTGGGGATCACCCTCGCCGGCCTCGTGCTGGCCGGACTGAGCCTCCTGCCGCTGCTCGACGGCGACCGCACCACCTTCTGCCTCGTCGGCAGCCCGGCCGACTGCTCCTACGTCGCCGACCACTTCACCCTCGTGGTGCAGTTGCTGGTCCTGGCGGGAGCGCTCGTCGCGGCCCTCCTGTCGGTGCACACCCTCGACGAGCTGCCGGCCGGCGAGTTCTGGTTCCTGCTGCTCTCCTCGGCCTCCGGGGCCGCGCTGCTGCCCGCCTCCCGCGACCTGGCGACCCTCGTGATCGCCCTGGAGGTCACCACCCTCCCGTCGTTCGCCCTGGTCGGACTGCGCCGCGGCGACCGGCTCTCGAGCGAGGCGGCCCTGAAGTTCTTCCTGTCCTCGGTCGCCGCGACCGCCGTCACCCTGCTGGGCGTCAGCTTCGTCTACGCCGCCACCGGCACCCTCCACCTGGAGGCCATGGCCAAGGGACTGCAGGGCGTCGACCCCCGCCTGGACACCCTCGCCGCCGCCGGCGCCGCCCTCACCGTCGTCGGCTTCGCCTTCAAGCTCGCCGTCGCGCCCTTCCACTTCTGGGTGCCCGACACCTACACCGGCGCCCCGCTCCCGGTCGCCGGCTACCTGTCGGTCGTCGGCAAGGCCGCCGGGTTCGCCGGCCTCATCCTCGTCACCGTCGTCGCCTTCCGGCCGTACGCGCACGTCTGGGGCCCCGCCGTCGCCGTCCTGGCCGCCCTCACCATGACCGTCGGCAACGTCGCCGCCCTGGTGCAGCGCCCCGACCGCCCGCGCAGCGCGGTCCGCCTGCTGGCCTGGTCGTCGATCGGCCAGGCGGGCTACCTGCTGGTCCCGATCGCCGCCGCGGCGTACACCGACCCCGACCGCCAGGTCGGCACCACCCTCGCGTACGCGCTGATGTACGGCGCGGTGAACCTCGGCGCCTTCGGCGTGGCCGCGCTCGTCGCCCGCACCGCGCCGCGCAACCGCCTCACCGACTACCGCGGCCTCCACGGCAGCCACCCGCTCGCCGCACTGGCCATGGCCTTCTTCCTGCTCTGCCTGGCCGGCCTGCCGCCCGGTGTCATCGGCCTGTTCGCCAAGGTCGCCGTCTTCTCCTCGGCCGTCGACGCGGACCTCGGCTGGCTGGCCGCCGTCATGGCCGTCAACGTCGTCATCGCACTCGTCTACTACCTTCGGTGGACGGTGCTGCTCTTCGCGAAGCCCGGGACGGAACCGGCCGTCACCGCCCGCCCGGCCGGCACGCCGCGCCCGCTCGGCGCCGCCATCGCGCTCACCGCCGTCGTAGGGATCGTGCTGTCCGGCGCTCCCCAGCTCATCCTCCGCTTCGCCTCCGACACCCTGCTCTGAGCACCCGGAAGAAGGTGCACAAGGGAACTAACGCCCCTCCGGTGGCGTTGGCCCCTACGGGAGGTTCTCCTTGGACGAGGAGAGAAGGTCCTCCCGATGCACACCTTGGAGGGTGTACCGTGCACCGCCGGCACAACGGCCTGAAGACCGCCGCGCTCCTGGGCGGAATGTCGGCTCTCATCCTGGTCATCGGCAGCTTCTTCGGCCGTACGGGACTGATCGTCGCACTCGTCGTAGCCCTCGGGACCAACGCCTACGCCTACTGGAACAGCGACAAGATCGCCTTGCGCTCCATGCGCGCCCGCCCGGTCAGCGAGTTCGAGGCACCGGCGCTGTACCGCATGGTGCGTGAACTCTCCACCTCCGCCCGGCAGCCCATGCCGCGGCTCTACATCTCCCCGACCGAGGCCCCCAACGCCTTCGCCACCGGCCGCAACCCGCGCAACGCCGCCGTGTGCTGCACCGAGGGCATCCTGCGCCTCCTCGACGAGCGCGAGCTGCGCGGCGTCATCGGCCACGAGCTGAGCCACGTGTACAACCGCGACATCCTCATCTCGTCCGTCGCCGGTGCCCTGGCCTCGGTGGTGATGTTCCTCGTCAACTTCGCCTGGCTGATCCCCATCGGCCGCTCCGACGACGACGAGGGCCCGGGCCTGCTCGGCCTGCTCCTGATGATGATCCTCGGGCCGGTCGCCGCCTCCCTCATCCAGCTCGCCGTCAGCCGCTCCCGCGAGTACGAGGCCGACGCCTCCGGCGCCCGCCTCACCGGCGACCCGCTCGCCCTCGCCTCGGCGTTGCGCAAGCTGGAGACGGGCACCAAGCGCGCCCCGCTGCCGCCCGAACCCCGGCTGGAGACCACCAGCCACCTCATGATCGCCAACCCGTTCCGCCCCGGCGACGTGTCCAAGCTCTTCTCGACCCACCCCCCGATGGGCGAGCGCATCGCCCGCCTCGAGGAGATGGCCGGCCACCGCCGCTGACGCCCACGTGCGGTCCGGCCCGCCCGCGGGTACGGGCCCTGTGGGGGAGGACGGCTGACGGAGCGGCGGCTCCCGTCCTCCTGACGGGCGGGGCCCCCGGACGCATGGGAGGCTTGGGCAATGAAGGCGGTCAACATCGTCCTGAACGTCGTGTGGCTGATCATCTGGGGCCTGTGGATGGCCATCGGCTACGCCCTGCTGGGCCTGCTGATGTTCATCTTCATCATCACCATCCCCTGGGGGATCGCGTCCCTGAGGATCGCCAACTACGTGCTGTGGCCCTTCGGCCGCACCACGGTGGAACGCCGCGACGCGGGCGTCGGGTCACTGCTCGGGAACATCATCTGGCTGATCTTCGCGGGGATCTGGCTCGCCATCGGCCACGTGCTCGCGGGCATCGGCTTCTGCCTGACGATCATCGGCATCCCGTTCGGCATCGCGAACTTCAAGATGGTGCCGATCTCCCTGCTGCCGCTCGGCCGCGAGATCGTCCCCGTCGACGCCCCGTACGCCACACGCTGAGCCGCCGCCCCCCGCCCCCCCCCCCCCCCCCCCCCCCCCCCCGCCGCCGGGGTCAGTCCGGCTCGATGTTGTGGTTGAGCCGGAAGACGTTCTGCGGGTCGTACTCCCTCTTCACCCGGGCCAGCCGCCCCAGGTTGTGTGCGCCGAACCCGGCGATCACGCGGCCCTCGCCCTCGTCGCCGATGAAGTTGAGGTAGACCGCCCCGCAGGACCACTGCCGCACGTCGGCGCGGATGCCGTGCGCCCACCGCCGGGCCCGCTCGTCGTCCGCCGGGTCCGCCCACAGGCCGAACGGGTGCACGACCCACGGCGCCCGGCGCCAGGGCAGCGGGTAGTCGGCCGGAGGACGCGCCACGGCGCCGCCCACGGGGAACAGCACGTGCTGGGGGAGGGGGAGGGGACCACCATGTCCCGGGCCCGGGCGCAGAAGCGGTCCACGGCCTCGTCGGGGAAGTCGTCCAGGTACTCCGCCGACCAGTAGTTCCGGTAGCCCGGCGGGTCGTCGAACATGGACTGCAGGTCCGCGTACGGCAGCTCCCTCACCAGCCGGCCCTGCGGGCCGAGCGCGAGCAGCGGCTCCAGCACCTCGCGCGCCGCGTCCCCGGTGCCCGCGTACGTCACCAGGACGGCGCAGGTGAGCGCGCCCACCAGGTGCTCCGGCACGAACTCCTCCGCAGGCCCGGTCAGGAAGAGCAGGCCCCCGCCCATCTCGTCCGGTGCCGACGCCAGCAGGGTGCGGTAGGCGCGCAGCACCTCGGGGCCGGCGTCCGGCGGCCACAGCAACAGGGCCATGGTGACCGCGGGCAGCGGGTGCAGCCGCAGCGTGAGCGAGGTGGCGACGCCGAAGTTGCCGCCGCCCCCGTGCAGCGCCCAGAACAACTCCGGGTTCTCGTCCTCGGCGGCCCGCACCATGGTGCCGTCCGCCGTCATCAGCTCGACTTCCACCAGGTTGTCGCAGGCCAGCCCGAACGCGCGCTCCAGCCACCCCGATCCGCCCCCGAGGGTGAAGCCGCCCACGCCCGTGGTGGACACCCGGCCCCCGGTGGTGACCAGGTCGTACGGCTGCGTCGCCCGGTCCAGGTGGCTCATCGTGGCGCCCCCGCCGACCCGCGCCGTGCGCGCCCCCGGATCGACCACGACCGCGTGCATGCGCCGCAGGTCGACGACGATGCCACCGTCCGTCAGGGCGTTCCCGGCGACACTGTGCCCGCCGCCGCGGACGGCGACCTCCAGCCCGCGCTCCCGTCCGAAGCGGATCGCCGCGGCGACGTCCTCCACCGTCTCGCACAGGGCGATCACGGACGGCCTGCGGTCGATCATCGCGTTGAAGAGCGTGCGGCTCTCGTCGTACGACGGGTCGCCCGGTGCGACGACCTCGCCCGCGAAGCCGGAGCGCAGGGCGGTCAGGGTCGCGTCGTCCGGGACCCGGGGTGCCATCGGTGCTGCCCCCTCTCTCCACCTCCACGGTAGGACGGGGGCATGGGCCCGGCACGTCGGCGCCGGGCCCGCGCGGTCAGTCCGCCAACCCGGCGGCCAGGGTCGCGCCCAGCTCCCAGCAGGCCTGCAGATCGGCCTTGGACGGCTCCCCGGTGACCGTCACCTCGGCCGCCGCCTGCTCCCAGCCCAGGCCCGTGGTGATCGACCGGATCCCCCGCACCGTCCCCGTCACGTCGTTGCCGCCGTGTACGTAGTAGCCGAACGGGCGGCCGCGCGTGCCGTCCAGGCACGGGTAGTAGACCTGGTCGAAGAAGTGCTTGAGCGCCCCCGACATGTAGCCGAGGTTCGCCGTCGTGCCCAGCAGGTAGCCGTCCGCCGCGAGCACGTCGGAGGCGGTCGCCGCGAGGGCGGCCCGCCGCACGACGTCCACGCCCTCGATCTCGTCGGTGGTCGCGCCGGCGACCACCGCCTCGAACATCGCCTGCAGGTTCGGCGACGGCGTGTGATGCACGATCAGCAGGGTCGGCACTCAGCTCACTCCGACCGGCGCCGACGCCGGCAGGCTGTCCATGAACGAGCTCACCGAGAACACCGCGTTGCCGGGGCCGGCCGGGCCGTACCCGGGCGGCGAGCTCAGCCCGTACTCCTCCAGCGTCGCGCGGTACACGTCCAGCAGGCGGATGTGGTACTCCAGCGGCGCGCCCTCCGGGTTCGCCTTGCCCAGCGGGGTCGTCGGCTCCGGGCACCAGGTGGTGAAGCGCGGCGTGATGCCCCGCGACATGAAGAAGCGCAGGCCCTCCGCCGTGGAGTCGATCGCCTCGCCGACGCTGCCGAAGCCGAACGGCTCGGCCATCTCCACGCCCGCGACGAAGTTGGGGATCACGTTGCGCGGGCCGAAGATCTCCGCCGAGTCCAGGATGCGGCGGTGCCACTCGTCCCGGCCGACGTAACGCTCCTTGCCCGGGCAGTACAGCTCGAACAGACGGCGGTCCCACACCTCGTAGTTGGGGTGGTAGATCTGCACGCCGTAGTCCTTGAAGCGCTGCACGTCCTCCTTGGGCAGCGCCTGCGCGACGACCTTGCCGATCCAGCGGCCGGGGAAGCGCTCCTCGATGGCCTTCGCGTAGTGGCCGTAGAAGTCCGCCTCGTCGCGCCCGGCGACCTTGGAGGTGATCGCCCCGCCGGTGAGGGTGTAAGCGGTGGAGGACTTCGTCTCGTCGTACTTGTCGATGATCTCCAGCGCCTCCAGCACCTCCTCGACCGGCTTCACGCCCGTGTAGGGGCGTCCGGCCGCCTTGTGCTGGCGCCAGTTGTGGTTGATGTCGCAGTACTGGCACTCCTCCTTGGCGCCGAAGTACTGGCACACGCGGAAGACCGTCAGGTAGATCAGGTAGCCCCACTGGATCGTCGGCGCGACCTCCATCACCGACTTGCCGTTCTCCAGGGTGTGCCGGTAGTACGCCGGCATCGGCGGCAGGCCGACGTCCGCGATGCGCACCCCGTCGAGGTAGAGGCCGAGCACACCGCGCCCGCCCGCCCGCACGCGGTACGGCGAGGCCGGGTTCACCCGCACCGACACCACCGTGCGGCGCAGGTCGTACGGCCCGCCGGTGAGCACGATCTCCTCCGGCGGCCGCTTCAGCGCGGCGGCGCCCAGCTCGGGGAGGGTGCGGTGGTCGAAGGAGAAGATGAAGTACGACTTCGGCTTGACGTCGCCGTCCTCGTTGCCGCTGAGCGCGGACTCGTCGAACGCGATCCCGCCGCGCAGTAGGTCCTCCTTGATGACCGCCTCACGGGGGACGTGCGGGAAGCGGCTCATCAGGTCCTCGACCAAAGCGGTGCGGCTTTGCATGCCCGGCTCCATCCTCGAGACGCTGCCCCGGGTCCGCCGTCGACGGGCGGGGCGGTCCCGGGGAGACCTAACAGGAAGACATTACGCACCTGCGGCGGCTTCCCGGGCGGCACCCTCCGAATGCGCCCCGTCGTGCGCGTGGCAAAGGCCCCGGCCGCCTCCTCCCGGCCGGGGCCCCGGCAAGACCTCGCTCAGCGGTAGTTCACGAACTGCAGCGCGAAGTCGAGGTCCTTGCCCTTCAGCAGCGCGATGACGGCCTGCAGGTCGTCCCGGCTCTTGGACGTCACGCGCAGCTCCTCGCCCTGGACCTGCGCCTTGATGCCCTTGGGCCCCTCATCGCGGATGATCTTGGCGACCTTCTTGGCGTTCTCCTGCGAGATGCCTTCCTCGATGGTCGCGAAGATCTTGTACTCCTTGCCGGACAGCTGGGGCTCGCCCGCGTCCAGCGACTTCAGCGAGATCCCCCGTTTGACCAGCTTGGTCTCGAAGACGTCCAGGATGGCCTTGACCCGCTCCTCGGAGTTGGCCTGCATCAGGATCTTGTCCCCGGACCACGAGATCGACGCGCCGACGTTCTTGAAGTCGTAGCGCTGCGAGATCTCCTTGGCGGCCTGGTTGAGGGCGTTGTCGACCTCCTGCCGCTCGACCTTCGAGACGATGTCGAAACTGGAGTCGGCCATCTTCTGTTGGCTCCTTGGCTCTGATCCGTCAGGTCCGCGACCCGCCTCCGGGCCGCCCCCGCAAGCCTAGCCACCGGACCCGCCCGAAGCGCTGATCAATAGGGTGGCGAAGCACCCCCGCGCATCGGGTATTGTTTACGACGTCGCCACGGGGACCGCACACAAGCGGCCCGCGGAGACACTTCCCAGGCGGTGTGCCCGAGTGGCCAATGGGAGCGGACTGTAAATCCGTCGGCTTAGCCTACCCAGGTTCGAATCCTGGCGCCGCCACAGTGGAAAAACAGCCCCTGAGCTGCGGAAACGCAGAGCAGGGGCTGTTTTGTTGGCTCCGGTGGCGGCGGGCTGCTGTCTCGCTCCGTCCCGCTCCCACACGCTCTTTACCAGCGCGTGTGGACGAGGCGTGGACGGGACTCGGGCCGGGTCGGAGCTGTCAGGCATGTGTGGGGGCACGTACCGTGATGTGGAGCACGAACTGGGCGTCGGTCTCGACGACAGGAGCCCTGAATCCCTGCCGTGAGCCAAGAGGCCGTCCGCGCCAGCTGGGACCGTGGATTGCTGGTGGTCCCGCTGCGCGCCGAAGACTCGTCACGCGCGATCACGCATCCCGTTATGTGGATTGTCTCCAGCCGCTGTTTTCCCATCGGGCGGCCTCCGAAGATCGGCCGAGGTCACGGAGCATGAGTGTTGCCAGGGCGCGAGCGCTTGTGTCGCCAGCCTCTGCGGCTCGCCGGTACCAGGCGAGCGCTTCATCGGTGCGGCCGGCAGTGCGCAGCATTTGGGCAAGCCAGCCTGGTGCTGCGGGGTCGCCAGCATGGATGCGTGTGTGAAGCCAGGCCAACGCTTCCTCTGTCCTGCCCATGTCGTGAAACAGAGTGACTGCAAGGCCCAGTGCGCTGGTGTCCCCCGTCTCGCTGGCGCGCTGATACCAGGTGATCGCTTCCTCAATACGGCTTGCGTTGCGAAGCATGGTGCCCGCCGACCTTAGGCCGTCATGCTGCCCGGATTCGAAGGCAGCGGTGTATAGCCGAAGCGCTGGCGGTATCAGCCCCCCCTCGCCCGCGGTTTGAGCGATGTCGATTAGGTCGGATCGAGTGGCGTGCTCGACCAGCGCCTCCCAGAGGGCGGGGGGTGCCTTAGCGATGCTGCGGTTCTTGCGCCCGTGCTGCTCCAGGTAGTCAGCCAGACGGTAGCTAGGCGGACTTTGTCCAGAGGCGCCGCGCCGAGGGCGGATCCGCGTAAGAGGGCCGCGTGCGCCGTGTACCGGGGTGGCGCAGTAGGCCAAGGCCTGCTCGAACCAGTCCTCTGTCTGGCTGTCCCATTCAGCGTCGGTCAGGTAACCCTCCGCTGCGGCCTCCAGTAGAGCGTGGTGGAGCGCGAGGCTGTGGCCGCATGAGCGGGCGTCCATCGCGGCTTCGATGACGGCTCGGGCTCCGGCGGGAGCGGTGCGGTACCGATCGAGAAGCGCGGGTGCCCCTGCGAGGTATTGAGTGATTTGACCCTCTTCGGCATGCTCGGCTGCGTACGCCAGTCGAGGGTCATCATCAGCTTTGAGGTGCAGCTCCATTATTTCGTGACTGCTGAATTTGTTCGGCACTACGATATTCGTGCCGGTCAACAGGGCTCTGGCCTGCGCATGAGGGTCGACGCCATCCGGTGTGGGTGCTGTTTGGGTGGTGAGAATAGCCCAGTACTCGGGCCAAATCGTTCCCAATATCAGGACAGGCGTGCGGGTGGGGTCTTGCAATAACGCGCGCAGATGGGCCGCGACGCGCTCGCCCAGAGCGGTTGCGGGGGTTAGTAGGTAGTGCTGAGTTTCGTTCAGCCAAATTACCGTTCGCGGCCCGACCCCCTCAATTTCTGTGAGAGCCGCTTCGGCCCGACCCGGGGCAATCGGATGCCACAGTCGCCAGTGCTCTGGCAAGGTCCGCACGGCTTCCCAGCAAGCGCGGGTCTTCCCGGTTGAGGACCCTCCCACCAACACTGCCATCCCGCTGACGCCAGCCGCAGCCTGGGCGACCTTCCGACGCAGCTGCCTGTCGTGCTCCCGCTCTACGTAGGCAGGTAGCAGCGGAAGCCTCTGATCGGATCCCTCTCGTCTCGTCAGCCTCGAATCGCTGAGGCTGATGTCGATCGCCCGGTGTACCTCCAAGGCAAGGGGATCGACCAACCCGCTGATCGGCTGACCGAGCGGATCGGCCATTCGGGCCTGCACCCAAAAAGCTCTTGCGCGGGAGGTTAGGTCTTCTTCATTCCATGAGGCCCTGCGCGCTAGTACTGCTGCTACGGCAACGACGTCCGCCTGGTGGGCTGGCACCTCCGGCGCGCTCAAGCAACGTCGGACAGTGTCGCGGCTCGGCGCCCCTGCCAGTCGGTCATCTGCAGCCACGTCGGCGGCGATCTCGTCGAGTGTTGGTGCGCCGGCCGCTAGGTAGGCCTCGTACAGCAGATCCTTCAGATCCCGCAGCGGTCCGGACCCCACTTGGGCCCGTTGGAGTGGCCGCGGGCGTCTGATCGGGCCGTCCCCGTTGTCGCGACTCATCGCACTATCCTCCCGCACCCCGTCCGGCGAACGGGCCTGAACAGCTGTGATGGCTGTGCTCGCGACGAACTCGTCGCGACCGAGAGTTGGACCGCGTTCCCGCTCGAACGTGGAGAGCGAACCGGCTGCCACACCCGCCGATCGCATCCATTGGAGGAACGATGCCTCGCAAGCGACTCAACCATGAGCGCCTGAACCTGATCCGTATTGTCTTGGGTGGCCTCATCGCTGGCACTGCCCGCGCCGTAATTTCCCGACTGTTGGACCAGCTGTAACGCCGCAAAAGGCTTGTGTCGACGCAATCGGCTGGGACGTAGCGAATCCATCGCTGCGGCCCAGCCGATTTCTATGCGAGATCCGATGTCATGATGCGAACTGCTAGCTTGATTCGTTCGGGGCGCCTATGAGGGCGAGTCGAATCGCCATGGTGGGGGCCTGTGCAGAGGTTCAGAGAGCATGTCCCTGCCTACGTTGCGCCAGACGAGCGGAGATCTTCGCGTTCGCGGCTTCGTCCCCGCCCTTCAGGAACTTCGCGTACACCCGGAAGAGCACGGCGACGCTGTGGCCGGCGCGCTCCGCCACCAGCTGCGGCTCTACGCCCGAGCTGAGCCAGGTGGAAACAGCGGCGTGGCGGAGGTCGTAGGGGCGTTTGGCAAGCTTCGTCTCCTGCTCGGTAGGGGACAGGGCTTCCGCGCGGGCGCGCGCCCAGACCTCGCCGTAGCCGCTCTCCTGCACCATGCCGCCGCGTGCTGTACGGAAGAGCCGACCGTCCGGCCCCGCGCCGTGCGCCGTCACGTGCCAGCGCAGCAGTGCCACCAGCTCCGGAGGGATCGGCACGTAGCGCACGGCTTTCCGGGACCGGTGCTTGAGCCCTCGCTGGTCGTGAGCCTCCCCGGAATCCGTCCAGGCCGTACCGGAGCGGGCGCGGCTCTCCCGGAGGCGGACCATGCCCCAGCCCCGGCGCGGCAGGTCGCAGTCGCCGAGTCGGAGCCCGACCGTCTCGCCGGGCCGCGAAGCGGCGTAGTAAATGCACCCGAAGAACGCTTCCAGGTGGCGTCCACGGGCGCCCTGTTTCCTCACTGCGGCCAGGAGTTCCGCAGCCTGGCGGGGGTCGGGGACGCACTCGGGATCGATCTCTTCCTCCACCCTCTCCGGGGCCTTCCAACGGACCGCATGAAGGGGGTTCTCCGCGAGCAACTCGGCGTCGACAGCCAGGCCGAGGGCTTGGTGGAAAATGGCTCGCTTTCGCGCGATCACCGAACCGGAGGCGGGCTTGCCGTCCAGCCGCCGCGCGCAGGCGTCCAGGGCCTGGCGCACGAGCATCCGGTCCGACAGGGCGGAGGTTGGGACGGATTTGCGCTCCACCCACGCCAGCGCTGCCTTCACTTCGGCGGGTGGCTCTTCCTGCCAGCGCTTCACGTTGAAAGCCCAGGTGTAGAGCACGCGACGGATGGTCCTGTGGTCCGGCATGCCTTTCGTGTCCTTCACGAGAGTGAGCGTGAGGGTCGCCATCGCTTCGGCGAGGTTCCGGCGCGTGCTCGCGGGGGAGTGGTCCCACTTCATCTCGACGTAGTTCCTGGCGTGCTGATACCAGGAAACGTCCCGCTCCTTCTGGACCATCGACTTGGGCAGACCACTGTCCACGTCGAACGGCTCGCCCGCACGGCTTGCGGTGATGAGCTGTGCCCGCCGGCTCTCCGCCAGTCCGGCGGTCAGGAAGGATTCGGAGTGCGGACGTGTCCCCACCTGCCAGCGGAGCTGGAACGGCTTGCGGTACGGACGCTTGCGGATGCTCCAGATCCGCACGGTGTAGCTCCACTCGGTCATGCGACCTCCAGCTCTTCCAGGAAGGCGTCCAGAGCGCTGCGGCGTACGCGTAGGTGCCCGTTGGGCAGGCGCCGCACCTCGGGGCCGTAGCCGCGGTTGCGCCAGCGGTACCAAGTGGCCCGGGTGATGCCGATCTCCTCCAGCACCACGGTCAGCGGCAGCAGTTCGTCAGCCGGACGACGGCGACGGGTCGGCGAGGTCATCGGACTCCCTCCCGGTCGTGTGCGAGGCAGGACGAGCAGGACAGGGCGGCCGACGCCCAGTCCCGGCGGTTTGTGCTGGTGGGCTCGGCGCCCGGGACAGAAGGACGGGCGGGACGCCTCATGCCTGGCCCTCCCCTGTTCTGGAGGCACCCGGAGCGAAGTAGGCGCCGCTGGCGTCGCGTGTCAGCTGGGAGTCGTCCACCATGCGGGCGCAGGTCTTCCGGGCCAGGCCGATGTCGATGCCCGTGGCCTCGGACAGTTCCTTCGGTCGCGTGCCAGGATGTGCCCGCACGTAGCGGAGGACCGTGGCGCGGGTATCTCCGATGAGGTGGTCGGTCGCCGGGCCGTCGAGCAGTTGCCAGGCGCCGGAGCCCTGGTGGAAGGCGAGGGCGTATTCGGCTTCCTCCACGTCGCGGCCGGTCACGTGCAGGATGCCGTCGGCCTGGCCACGGGCCCGCTTCAGCACCAGCGTGGCGTCGGCGGCGCCGGCGAGGCCGTTGGTGCCGGATACCTCGGTGAGGAAGTCGTCCGAGCTGGCCTTGCGGACGTGGTGGACCAGGACGACGGCGACCCCGTAGTGGTCCGCGAGGCGTTTCGCGTGGCCGACGGCGGCGTAATCGGCGTCGTACGCGGAGGCTCCGATCGGGGAGGCACCGCGCATCTTGGCGAACACGTCGATGACGACCATCCGCGCGTGCGTGTTCCTGTCCAGCCATGCGGCGATGGCGGCGGCGCCGCCCTGCGGCAGCGGCGGGCACTCGGTCACCAGGGTCAGAGCGGCCGGTGCGGGCTGCCCACCGAGCAGCTTGCCCATGCGGGTCTGGAGACGGCGCGGGGTGTCCTCCAGGGCGAGGTAGAGCACCGGTCCGCCGTCCACGGGCACGCTGTCGAATGCCTTGCCGCCTGCTGCCACAGAGAGGGCCAGCCCGAGGGAGAGCCAGGACTTGCCGACCTTGGGCGGTCCGGCGAGCAGGTTCACGCCCTCGGAGAGGATCCCGGGCACGGCCCATTTGGGCTCGGGGAATTCCGCGGCCATGAGCTGATCGGCCGTCCACGCGGTGCGCGGCTTGGCGGGCGGGGGCGGCAGCTCCGGAGCGGGATCGCGTCGTACCGAGTACAGGTGCGGCGGAGTGATCGGAGTCGGTTCGGTGCTCATGCCGCCACCGTCCGGGGACGGTTGGCGCCGGCCCGCAGACCGGACGCAATGGTGTTCCGCGCCTCCTTCTCGGTCTGTCCCGCTCGGGCGGCGGCCTCCGAGAGCCACGCGGCCACCTGCTCCGAGGGCAGCTCTCCCCCCGCCACCAACTGCCCGAGCGCGACGGCGGCCCGGTAGAGCGCGGTGTTGCGGGTGCCAGGTGCCGCGCCGGTCACCTTGTCCAGTTCGGTGGTCACGGCGGAACGGAGGTAGGCCCCGCGCCGGTCGGTGGCGAGCGGGACCGTGACCGGGGTCTGTGGCGGCAGCGGGGCGGGCGCGAGTAGCTGGGCGAGCCAGCCGGGCAGCGGGGCGGCGGCCGCCTCGTGGATCACGGCGTAGTCCTGCCCGTTGACGACGCTGCCGGGCCCGACGACGTATCCGCCGGCCGCGCGTGTGTCCACCTTCCAGCCCAGCTTCCCGGCGCTGTTACGCAGCTCCGGTGCCTCGGGGGCCGCGAAGTACAGGTGGGTTCCCCCGCTTGCGGTTCGGACGGTGCGGGTGTCGAACGGGAACGGCTTGCCGTGTCGCTCGCAGAGGTCGGCGAGCACGTCCGCACCGTCGTTGACGCCCGGCAGGTTCCAGGACGGCGGCGGGGTGTCGCCGTCGCACTTGGGGATGTCGAGGTCCACGACGAGCAGCCGGGCCGGTCCGGTGGCGATCCCGAGGTTGTAGGGGCCGGTGGCCCAGCAGCGGGCGATGCGCCCGGGGTCGGTGGTCGCGCGTTCCTCCCACGCGCGGATGGCCGGCTGCTTGGCGCCGGGCGCGAGAGGGAAGACGTGCCACCCGCGTTCCGCTGCCGCCAGGGCGGCGGCCAGCAGCGCGGCAGGGGTCGGATACGTCATGCTTGTGGTCTCCTGTTCTGTCTCGAACGGGCTGGAGACCCGGGGTGGGCGGCATTCCTTGGCCGGGAGACGCCCACCCCGGGGCGAAGCTAGGCGGCGTGGGCCGCGGTGCGGTCCATGGCAACGGCGAGGCGTTCGCCGATCCACTGGGCGACGTTGCAGGAGACGGCGTTGCCCGCCTGCATGGTCTGTTCGCCCTTCGTGCCGTGGACGATGTAGTCAGCGGGGAAGCGCTGCGCGAGCAGCTGCTCCCGGGGCTGGAGCATGCGGAACCAGCAGTCCTCAACCGCCAGCGCGGGCCCGACCAGGGCGGCCGAGTCGTGTGTGCTGACGGTGTGCAGCGGCTCGGCGGTCGGCTTGGGGAGGTTCCCGTTGCGATAGGGGATCACCAGGGCGTGGTGGTTGCCCTGTGCGGTGACGGTCGCCAGGGGCCGGGTGACCGGCTCCATCGTGGAGTGGTTGCGGTACTCGTAGATCAGCGGCGTGGTCACCAGGGCCTCGTAGCCCTTGGGGTTGGCCATACGGGTCAGCATCGGCTCCGTGGTCGCCGTCGCGTCCTGGTTCCACGTCCCGCCAGCCGGGACCAAGAGCCCATCGCCGATCTTGATGGTGCGGGTGGGAAGCGGCGCGCCGTCGGCGGGGAACGCCCGTCCGTCGTGGCCGCTGTGGTTGACGGTCAGGATGGTGCGGTGTGCGGGGTAGGCGGCGAGTCCTGCGCGGATGCGGGCCATAGTGGACGCGGCCAGCGGACGGCGGCGGTCGCCGATGCGCGTGCCCGGGTCGCTCCAGTCGATCGCCTCGGCAGCGGGACGGACGTAGGGCTCCACCAGGGCATGACGGCACCGGCTGTTGGGGCACCGGTAGTCGTACTGCTGCTTGTACTTGCCGATGCGACGGCCGTTGCGCCATGACTGCACCGCGGCGACCTGCTCGCCGCACTCGGTGCAGCACGCGGCCGGGCGCGGGGTGAGGTCCGGGGCGGGGATGCCGGTGCGGGTGAAGACGATGTAGATGCGGTCCCGCCACTGGGGCGCGTGCGCGTTGTCCGGCCCACCGATGTGGGCGGAGGATACCGAGATCACCTGGGAGCGGTAGCCGAGGTGGTGCATGCCGGTGCGCCACCAGTCGAACAGCTCCCAGTCCACGGCGAACTCCACGACGTTCTCGCACAGGACAGCCGCATAGCGGTGGATCTCGGTGGCACGGATGACGTCGTACGCGGTCGCCCGGGTGCGTTCCCACGTTCCGCTCTCGACCGGCCCGAACTCCTCCAGCTCCAGGGCCATCTGCCCCTTGGCGCCGCGCTTGCGCCCGCCGGCGGGGCTGGACTCCTGGCAGATCGGCGAGGCCCACAGCACGTCGCAGCCGCGCGGCAGGCGCCGCATGTCGTAGTGGTTGATGTCCACGCACAGGTGCTCGGCGTCCGGGTGATTGGCGGCGTGGCTCTCCACGGCCACCCGCGAGTGGTTCGCGGCCAGGCGCAGTGTGTATCCGGCGGCCACCAGACCCGTGGACGAACCCCCGGCGCCGCAGAAGAGATCGGTGAACGTCAGGCTCATCGGTCAGTCCTTCCTCGGCTGCGCGGTGACCGGGAGCTGCGGCACGTAGGCCAGGGCGGAGGGGTCGAAGCCGGGGAGTGCCGCGCGGGCGGTGACGGCCTCGGCCAGGGCGGCGGCGTAGGCGGTGGCCTCGCGGGCGACCTCGATCTGGACGCGCGCCGTTTCCACCTGCGCACGGGCGCGGATGACCTCCACGGCCTCGGTGTGCCGGTGGTCCTCGCGGCGCGCGGTCATGTCCCGCTCGTGGGCCACCTGCTCGCGCCGGTCGGTGCGCCAGTGGCGGGCGGCCAGGACGTAGGCCAGCACGGTGGCGACGGCCCACAGCAGCAGAGGCAGCGCGAGGCCGTCCGCGTAGGCGGAGACCCCGGCGAAGCCGAGGGCGCCGGCCGCGGTGAACGCCATTGCCGTGGCGGTGGGGTCGCCGTTGCGTCCGGCGGCGGTGAAGCATCCGGCAGCGGCGGCGCCGACTGCCAGGACGACCATGAGTGCGGCGTTGCCGGTGCTGTGCTCGGCTCCGTTGGCGTTCCAGATCCGGGCCAGGATGAGCACGGTGGAGGTGGCGACGGCGGGAGCGGCCTTGCGCGCGGCCTCGGCGAGCGCGGCGCGCGGCGGCGGTTCGGTGGTCGGGTACTCGGTCATGGTGGCGTGCTCCGTTCCGGCCTCAGAAGAGGCCGTTGAGGGCGTGGACGGCTGCGGCGGACAGCTCGTTGACGGGTCCGGACGCGCCGGTGGACGCGAGGTAGAAGCCGAACATCACGGCGACGAAGCCGGATCCGGCCTTGATGGCGCCCGTGCGCAGCAGGACGGCGAGCAGGGTCCCGAAGAGCAGGGCGAGGGAGATCGTCACGGCCATGGCGGCACTCCTTCCTGAGATCGGGCGAGGGTCAGCGCTGACCCTCGCGGTAGAGGCGGGCGGCTCGGTTGTAGAGCCAGCGGCCGGTGCGGATGCGGTGGCCGGTGCCCTTGCAGCGGCGGCAGTCCTTGCCGCGCTTGAGCCGTCCCTTGCGGTCGCGGCTCATCTCGAAGCCGAACCCTTGGCACTTCCGGCAGCGGCCGAACGGCGACGCGGCACAGGTAAAGCCGTAACCAAGAGTGATGAGCAGCAGGCAGGCGATAGCAGCGGGTATGAGGGTCATCGGGGCCTCTCAGAGCCGGTTTCCGGTGTTTGCGCAGGCCGTTCGCTACGCGCTAGATCCCTGGTGAGCGTGGGTGCGGGTCGCTAGCGGTGGTGCTACCGGTAGCAGGTGACCCCGCTACCGGTAGCGGGCGCCGACGGTCAAGCGGCGCCCGTGTTTTCATTACGTTCCGTGAGTGCCGTGCGGACGTGGTCGCGGACGATGCCGCGCCGGGTGGTGCGTGTTCCGTCGTCCGTCGTCCCGGCCACGTCGCGTGTGGCGACCCCGTGCGGCTTGAGCGCGGTGGTGACGTTCTCGCCCTTCCAGCCGCTGTAGACCTCGGGGCGCAGTTCGGCGAGGCGGGCGGCGACGCGCTCGTTCCACACGCGCTCTTCGCTCTCGGGGACGACGGCGAGGATGTCGGCGAGCAGGTCGTAGGACGGGCCCTTGGCCGCCTCGGCCTCCTCCCCGAGGGCGTGCCCGGACAGGGTGCCCAGTGCCTCGCGGAGCTTGCGGGCGCGCTCGCCGATGCGGGTGGCCGCGGGGTCGTCCAGGTAGGCCACGCGGACGACGGTCGGCGTGGGTCCGGCGCCGGCGAGGTAGCCGTTACCGGCGTCGATCTCGGGGCGGAAGATGGTGGCCCGGATGCCGTTCTTGTAGGCCGAGGTGCCGAGGATCATGTCGTTCTCGACCTGTCCGGCGACCTTGAGGCAGAACCGGATGGAGACGTTTCCGCTGATCCCGGTGGGGAGCGAGTCCTTGTCCGGCCGCTGTGTGGCCAGGATGAGGATCACGCCCAAGGCGCGGCCGAGCTTGATGATGAACTCGGCGTCCTCGCCGGCCTGCTTGCCGTACTTGGGGTGGGCGAACAGGTTCTGGCACTCATCGAAGATCCCGAGGAGAGGCCACAGCTTGAGTGAGCGCTTGTCGGCGATCTGCCGGGTGACGCGCTTATCCGGGCACAGGTCGCGGGGGAGCTTCTTGATGGCGGCGGCACGCCGCATAACCTCGGCACGGAGTAGCTTCAGCGAGTCGGCGGCGTAGCGGATCGACTCGTCATCGATGCCGGAGACGAACCGGTGCGAGACGCATTCGAGGGAGTCCAGGTCGCCGGTGCCCTTGTTCTCGTGGATCCACAGTTCCACCGTCGGGTCCAGGGCGGCGCCGCAGGCCAGCACGCGAACGGCGCTGGTCTTGCCCTGGCCGGGCAGGGAGCCGACCAGGACGTTGTGCTGGATCATCGGGACGGCCTTGCTCCGCCCGCGCGGGTCCTGGCCGAAGGGGATGGCGCGGAAGATGTCGTGCTGCCCGCCCTTGGTCAGCGGCCACGGCACGATGCCCGTCTTCGACAGGTCGCGGTCGCCTACCCACAGGACGAGGCGTCCCTCGTGCTCGTTGGGGTCGGCGTCGGGCCAGACACACCCGAGCGGTCGCCGCAGGCCGGACGCGAGGCGCGAGCGGCGGTCCACCACGTCGGCGACGGTCACGCCCAGCGGAAGGTCGATGTCCGCTCGCCAGCCGGGTCCCTCGCGGGTGATCGGTGCCACGAACTTGATGCCGTCCAGCCCCTTGGCCACGGCGGTGGCGATCTGGCCGATGCCGATGGACGCCATGGCCATGACCACGATGTCTCCGGTGAGCTTCTGGACCTCGGTCTTGATGACGGCCCGGGAGGAGAGCGGCTTGTCGGCCGGCGCCCCGAGGATGCCGAAGCCCCAGACGGCCAGTACGGCGGCGGCCAACTGCACACTCTGGGAGGCCCCGAGAGCCAGGTAGAGAGCGAGGATGAGGCAGCCCAGGGCACCCAGCAGAGTGAGGACGGCGCGCAGCCGCACCCGGCGGTCCCGCTGACGGGAGAGCTTCAGGTACTCCTCGGCGTTCTCACGGCGGGCGGCCGCCTGTCGCAGCGGCTCGCCTTCGAGATCCGCCGCCCAGCGTCCGGTCGCGGCCAGCGCGTTGACGACCCCACGCGGCGCCCGGAGGGCGAGGCGGGCCCCGTAGAGCGGCGCTCGGACAGCGTGGAAGGCGACTGTGTGGAAGACGTGCCCGATGACCCACCGCGCCGCCTCCGCGAACGCCGGGGCCGACCGGAGCCACGACGGCAGTACCGGGAGGCGCCTCGCACCCTGCATGCGCTCCAGCAGTCCGGGGCCGGAGGGGTCGGGGTGGTCCACTAACGCGCGTCGCCAGTCGCCCGATTCGTCGGCGCCGGAGTCGGCCGACTGCGGCGGGGCGGAGTCGCCCGACTGGTCGGCCGACGGAATCGGCCCGGAGTCGCCCGACTCCCCCCGTGCGGCTCGCGCCTTGTCCAACTCGACTACCTCGCCACCGGCGCCCGGTACAGGGCCGGACAGGTCCGGAGTCACCCCCGTACGACGCCCCGATTCACGGGTCTCTTCGTGCTTCACTGATCTTCCTTCCATCGGGAGGGCCTACGGCGGGGTCCGGCCTCTGCTTTGGTCGGTGGGACCGGGCCCCGCCAGGCATGTTCAGAAGAGCGAGTCCTGAGCTTCAGCCGCCGCGTGCGCCCGGGTCCGGGCGGCGGCCGTGGTGAGGTTGCGCCAGCAGCCCTGGCACCACGCGCGCAGTTGCTCCGCGGTCGCGGTGACCGCCTCGCGGTCGGGCATGGGGTGTTCGGGGGCGGCGAGCAGTCGGCCCCGGGCCTTGTCCGGCATCCGGCACTCGCCCCCGGTCCGCTTGTGGTCGTTGCCGCACTCGCCGGCGCACTGGCATATCCACCCGGCTGCGTCCATCACCATGACGAACAGCTCGGCCCCGACGATCGGCGCCCGCATCAGGCTCGACCTCCCGCGCTCGCAACGCTGTTCACCAGGTGCAGAGGTGCGGCCGTTCCGGCGGCGCGCTCGTCCAGCAGTGAGTCCCGCAAGATTCGGGAGTTGGCTGCCGAGCAGTGGAGCGCCGTCCGGATCGCCTCGGCGTTGATGGCGTCGTCCGTCCAGTCGGCGGTGAGCTGCCGTGCCTCGGCGAGCAGGTCGGCCGCCGTACGGACCGGCCTGTGCGCTTTGCCCGGCTTCCCCGTTGTCCGCTTGCGCGGCCTCGGCGCGGGTGCGTCCTTGGGCTTAGCGGGAAGCACCGGCGGCACGTTCTCGCTGGCGGGGGCGAGCTCCCCGAGCCTGAGCAGGACGCGCTCGCGGCGCGGGGTCTTGCTCCGCCACCGGCGGCCGTGCCGCTGACGCAGGTCCGCGCGGGCCAGCTGCCGGTCGCGCTCGCGGGCCAGGGCGTCCCCGTACGAGGTGACCTCCCACAGCGTCATCCGACGCCACAGGGCGAAAGTCGACAGCGGGGCGAGCAGCCAGCGGGAGCGGCGGATCTTCTCCATGCGGCGGCCGGTCACCGCGCCGATGCGAGAGGCGTAGACGTGCGCGGCGACCTCGGACAGGACGACCCACAGGAGCGGCATCGTGCCGTGGGCGACCTTGGCCGACAGGGAGTGCCCGGCCGTGATGTTGAGCCAGCAGGTCACGGCGGTGAGGCCCCAAGGCACGAAGCGAACCCAGCCCAGCGGCATGTCCATCCGGATGAGCAGCAGGTTCACGGCGGTGAAGACCGGGATCGCGATGTCGATGCCGATGGGAAGGATCTGCGGGGTGGCGAAGCCCCAGCGCGCGGCGGCCGCCGACACCGTGTCGAACGACGACGCCAGTCCCAGCCCGCCGACTCCCACGCCCAGCACGGCGACAGCGGCGAGCAGTGCCCTCTCGGGGCGGCTCAGTGGCGGGACAGTCGGACGTCCGGCCTCCGTGGCGGTGGTCATGCCGCGTCTCCCTTCCGGAAGGCGCGGTGAACGCGGTCCGCGGTCCGGAGGAGGGGCAACGTGCTCATGAGCGCTTCGGCGTAAAGGGCGTCCCACGCGGCCACCTCGTCGTGCTCGCCGCGCTCGCGCATCTCGTTGAGCGCTTCGTGGGCGACCGCCTCGCGGGCCGCGCGCTCTTCCGGCGTCTCACCCGGGACACCGACGAACAGCTCCCGGTCGAAGCCGAGGGCCAGTTCCGTGAACTCGATTGCCGTTAAGGCTTCCTGATCTGCGATGAAGGTTCGCATCGCCACTCCTGGTCGGTAGAAGGGCATGGAGCGATGAGCAGCGGTCGGCATTCGTTGGCCGGGAGACGACCGCGCAGACTCAGCGTGCACTAGCGCGCGCTAGTGCGCAAGGTCCATGACGACTTTCGTGGACGGAGGTTGGGCACCGCTACCCTCGGGAGCATGACCCTTCCCGCGAACGACCCCAGGTCCAAGCCAGTGCGGGTCGCGAACGCGCTCCGCGAGCAGATCGGGCCGGAAGGCAAGTACAAGCCGGGCGAGCAGCTGCCCGGGACAAGGGAGTTGGCGGCCGAGTTCGGCGTGGCCGGCCAGACGCTCCGCAACGGGCTCGGCATCCTCGCCGCCGAGGGACTGATCTTCTCGGCGGGGAACATCGGGTACTTCGTGGCCACCGAGGAGGAGCGGTCGGCTAAGAACGACCTTCGGGAAGAGATCAAGGGAATCCACTCCGAGATTCGGGCGTTGGCCGCACGGGTGGCGGCGCTGGAGAAGCGGGCGGGATCGGCCAGCGGCTGATCTGGCCCACACCATGCCCGCGGCGGAGTGGTTCGTAAGAGTGACAAGGGGGAGGTCACCAGGGGGACAGAGAGGCCGCCCGGTTGTCACCTCGGTGTCCTCTTGCCTGTCCCTGGGCGGATCCCGACAGACTCTCCGTAGGTACCCGAGGGAGGGCGAATGACTGACGAGAAGCCTTCGTGGGCTCGGCGCATCGCTGCCGAGCGGGCGGCGCGTGACTGGTCACAGCGGGACGTCGTGCGGGCGATGCGGGCCCACGCGCCGTCGGAGCTGCCGAGCGACGACAGTATGGTGCGGCAGTGGAAGCGCTGGGAGTCCGGCCAGGGCATGCCGGACGACTTCTACCAGCCGATCATCGCGGCCACCTTTGGCACGGTGACCCACGCCATCTTCCCCGCGCCGGCGCGGCGGGACGGGAACGCGGAGATCGCGGCGGCGAGCGGCATGGAGACATTGGAGATCGTCGGCAGGCTGGCCAAGTCCGACGTGGACAACGCGACCCTTGACGCTTTGCGGATCACGGCCGACCGCCTGTGCTCGGAGTACCCGTTCATGCCGAGCGAGCAGCTGCTCATCGAGGGCAGGCAGTGGCTCCGCCGCGTGGTGGACCTGACCCGGCAGAACCTCACCCTCGCCCAGCACCGCGAGGTGCTGGCCCTTTCCGGTTGGCTCGCCCTGCTCGTGGGCTGCGTCGAGTACGACAGCGGCAACCGGCACGGCGCCGAAGCCACGCGGCGGGCCGCGCTCCAGATCGCTCAGGAAGCCGACCATGCCGAGATCGGCGGTTGGGCCCACGAGATGAAGGCGTGGTTTGCGCTGACGACCGGCGACTACCACGGGGTCATCGCATCTGCCCGGGCTGGAACAGAGGCGGCGGGGAGCCACGGCGTAGCAGTGCAGCTCGCCGCCCAGGAGGCCAAGGCATGGGCCCGGCTCGGGGACCGCCGGCAGACCGAGGTCGCCCTTGACCGCGGGCGCCGCCTGCTCGAAGGGCTCCCGCACCCGGACAACCTGGACCACCACTTCGTGGTGGACCCGTACAAGTTCGACTTCTACGCCATGGATTGCTACCGCCTGGTGGGCGAGGACAAGTTGGCCCGCACCCTCGCCACCGAGGTGATCCGCACTGGCACGGACTTCGACGGCACGGAGCGCTCCCCGATGCGCAACGCCGAGGCCAAAGTGACCCTCGGAGTCGCGGCCGCACGGGAGGGCGACCTCGAGCAGGCAGTCACCTATGGTGAGGCAGCCCTGAAGGGCGAGCGCCAATCCGTCCCGTCCCTCATCATGGTCAGCCGCGAACTCGCTGCCGTCGTCCGCAACCGCTACAGCACCGAGCCAGCCGCCCAGGAGTACCTGACGCTCCTACAAGACCTGGGCCGCGCGAAGCCTGGTTTCCTGCCTTCGTAGGGACGTCACGTCTGCACTGCATCAGGAACGTCACTCTGTCCCGCAAGTGCTTTGACCTGTAGAAACAGCAAGGATGGGCTGTCTCGTACCAGTCCTCGCTGTCTCGCCCCCTCTGTTTCAGCTTCCGAAACGGTGAGGCTGTCGATTCCCGGGCTAGGTACCCGACCGGCTCCAGAGACACAAAGCACCGCCATCAGCTCATTGGGGCAGGCACAATGTCAACGAGATCTTGTTAAACCCAGGGAGGGGCATAGTGCTGGTTCCGTCGAAGATCATGCAGTCACTTGACCTAGGGTCGGCCACTGATTTCTGCCTAACAACCCCACTCGACAGACTGCCCGCCCTGATCTCAGATCGGTGCCTGGCAGATGCTAAAGGCCCTGTCATCAAGTGGGTTCAGGCAAATTTCACCGGAGGGATGCACATCCCGAAGGAAATCATGACAATGCCGAAGAGTAAATTCGGCCAGCGTCCGATAATCCTCACCTCCCTCCCATCTCGGGTCATCTATCACGCACTCGTCGCCGGCGTCGAAGGCGACATGGAGCCGAGTAGCCGGGGCGGCGACGCCTGGGTCAAGCACGAATCATTCGCCGAAGAGTCTCCCACTGACTACATTGTCGAGGTCGACATTGCCGCCTGCTACGAATTTATTGACCACGAGAGACTGCGTCAGGAACTCGTAGCACGAACGCTAAACGTCGAAGTCGCCCAGAGTATTAAGGAATTCCTGGGCGAGTGTTCACCGAACAACAGAGGACTCCCGCAGCTGACGTCAGCTAGCGACACTCTCGCGGATCTATATCTGAGCATCGTCCAGCGGCAACTCATGCGTCAAAGCCTGCAAGTATCTAGGTATGCGGACGATTTCTTTATTCGCGTGGAAAGCTGGGAGAGAGCTAACGAGACCATCGAATACGCAGCGGAGTTCGCGAGAAACCTCGGCCTAATCCTCTCCTACGAAAAAACCCGTGCGGTACGCTCTTCCACTTTTAAACAGAAGGCAGAATCGCAGAGGGAGCTGCAAAAGAGGTACTTTGACAGCGAGCGAGAGCGCATGACCTTTTTTCATGTCGTCGGTGGAGACAGGTACGGTGACGTCTCACTGGTAGAGATACTTCCAAGCGATGCCGAAACACTTAAGGCTTCGATGCGCCGAGTTATCTCTAACTGGCTGGGAGAGACTAGGCAGGCGGAGGCTAATCCGGATATTGAAATGCTGGTTGAATCGTCTTTGCGCCGCATGCTGCCGTTGGCGATTTCAGTACTTCAGGATGACGAGAAGAGAATTCCCAACAAGGTATTCACCAGTCTGGTTTTTCGAGAGCCGGTGCGCCTCGAACGCGTCTGCAAATACATCTTGGCAAGGTCGCAGAGGCCGGGAGAGGAGAGCGAGAATTGGGGACTAGTCAAGTCCCTCACGGAATCAGGTAGGTTGAGTCCGTGGGCTCGCCTATGGCTACTACATACCGTGAGCGAATTGACAGAAGTTGACACATCGGCATTTCGTCATGTCCAACGATGGGTCCAGCGACAACTTAACGATCGCCATGAGGCCGTACGCGCGCAGGCCGCTTGGGCTGCTGCAACCTTCCGCGACCTGAAAGAGGAACACGTTCTCGAACTGCTCCGATATGCCACTCCGGTTTCACAATCCGGCATCGCAGCCGCCATGGGAAGAAAAGCCGGGGTACTAGCCTCTGAAGGTCGCATGGGCGGCCTCAGTGAGTCAGTTGTCAAATCCGTCGTGTCGGAGAACTCACTCTTGCGGGAGGCTTATGAATGGGGGGAGCGATTTTGAATACGTGGCTGCTCTCAACGTCCGGGGAAGAAGCGATCCTTCGGATTGCTTCATTGGTATCTGCCCCTGTCTCGGCTGATCCTGAGGACGGGAATCGCGTAGTAGCCTTCGTCACCCTGGCTGAGGCTCACGTTGACAGAACGATCAAAAAGCTATTCGACCTCTCCGGATCTCTAAATAATGAAGTCAGTAAAACTTTGTACAAAGAGGTCCAGGACTCTATCTACCGTTCGTGGGACTCAAGGTACAAGTGGATGAGCCAAACATTCGGGATCGGTGTGTCCGGATCGAAGTTCGCCCAAGATTTCAAGCTACTGGTGGAACTGCGCAACAGTATCGTCCACGGTGGCGGAAGCCTCACATCACTGCAGACATCAAAGATTCCCCAACTCATAAAGTTGCGAGATGGCTTCCATCGCGTCCTGCGTTTGCAGACAAACGGTCGCAAGGTGCTCTTGGATCAAGCGGTCACGGAAATCGCAGCGAAAATTTGCCGCAACTATATAATCGAGTTCGACAGTGCCGTGAGGGCTGCATATCCAGAATTTGACGTGTAAGTACACTCCTCAGGGCCGAGTCCCCACCCGGTGCGGAATTGATGTGACCTACTCTCGTCCGAGCCTGTACATGTGTGCCTCCTTGGACAGTTCCACACTTCGCCAGTACTTCCAGCGTTCAAGCAAGTAAGATTTACGTTCGGGGGACACTAAGGCAGCGTTGTTGATCGCGTTCGATGGGTCGCCGATTATCCCACTCAGCTCGGACATGTGATGGCCCGTGCTAAATGTCGGCGGAACTGAATTCAAGACCCATTCGTAGGCCTTGTGCGTGATTGTTGCGTAGTCCTCCGCACCGGGCGCCGGCGTCAGCTGGTCGTAGGTGAAAAAATGCTCGTCCTTGCGGGGCATATGATCCCGCTTCAAGCGTAGGTATTCTGGCGCGACATGTTTCGAAGTTTGTGCGCGAAACTCATCGTTACGCCCGTAAACTAGAACAAATTGCGGTTCAATCGGGCGGTGAGAATACTGTGGCGCATAAGTCTTGCCGAAGATTATCCGGTTTTCGGGAGAGCTGAACCAAACCTTCCATTCGGTCAACTGGTCTATCGCTTGGGTCAATTCGGCTGTTGGCGTCCTCGACTCCTTGTTAAACCAGGATTTATGCGGACTCTCGATCTCTACACAGATCGGCCGAATAGCGCCCGTATCCCGTCTGACCCACATGAAGTCAGGCACGCGTTGCGGACCCAATCCCCGTAGAGGAGGTTGTCGGATTACGGAGCAGAACGACGGCCCGTGATGGCCGCCGCGACCGATCCCTTCCGCCGCTCCCGGAAGTAGGCATGGGTGCAGTTCGAGGAATTCTTGCATTTTGCGTTCATTGCAATTCGAAGCAAGGAGAGATTGCCATTCCGGAAGGAGCCAGGACCGGTAGGACTCCCAGGGGGTGGCACGTGGACGGTCTGGACTTTCATCCGGCTCTGCTCTGGGGAAGGTGTGCACTCGCACATTCTGGGGTAACCCGGCCCCTCGGATACGCGGAACGACTTGATCCGCAAGTGCACCCACGCGATTGTCCGAGTCGCGCCTGTAGTCCCCACCCGCACCAACGCTGGCAAAGTGCCGGCAGGGGCCCGAGCAACGTCCAAGGAGTCGGGTGGGTGCGGCCAGACCAGCGTGGGTCGCATCTGACTCGGCGCGTTGCTCCCCGCGACGGCCACGAGCTACCGAGTGGCCGGCGCTGGTGACCTGCTCGTTTGCTCAACTCTCCGCAAGGTGAGGGCGCCACGGCTACGGCAGGTTGACTCCCTGTCTGGTTAGAAGGCCTGCAGCGGTGTCCGTGGTGGCCGGTATCCTGTTGTCGCCGTGCCCCACACACAAGATGTAGTGGTGGGACTGGCCCGGCAAGGCAGATGTTGTGGCCCAATGTTGCTGACGGACTGTCTGAAGTGCTTCACTGTTGTCTGCCAGAAACAAGCAGGCCCCAGCCGGGGCCCAACTTGAAGTTGGACGTACGGCATGGGGCCTTGTGCGTTGGTCGCGCCCTCGGACCCTATCGCCAACTCTTGGAACCTCCAAGATGGCTGCCTGGGCGTCTCGGCTTCGGAAGTGGATGTGTCATGTCAGGAGAGCCCAACATCCGGGACGTGTCGAAGCACGGGGACGCCTGGGCGGTGACGAAGCCCGGCAGCGAGAGGGCAAGCGCAGTCTTGCCCACTCAGGCCGAAGCAGTAGCGCGGGCTAAGGAGATCCTTGCCAACGACGGCGGCGGCGAGCTGCGCGTTCGCGGTGCGAACGGGCAGGTGCGCAACCAGAACACCGTCGCGCCCGCTAACGACCCGAGGCGTTCGAGGGGATGATCTCCATGAACAAATACGTGATCAACGCTGAGTTCTCCAGCTCACGCCGCGAAGTCGAGGCTGCGGAGTACCGCACGGTCGGAGACTTCATCGACTTCTTCGGAATCGGCGACGCGGGCGAATCCGTAGTGGTTCTCCGTATCCGCGCCGCACGAGTCGAGACCATCGATCGGGTCAGCTCCTAGTTTGGCGGGCTGGGGCTGACGGATCAGTACTACACCGTCGGCCCCGGCTGCGCCCGGACTGTGAATCTTCCATAGTGCGCGGAACTACTGAGTGTCTATCTGCGCCACAACGGCCGCGTACTCAGATGGGCGCCCATGAGCGTTCCTGGACAGTCCACGCAGTTCAGAGAGCAATCAAGCGCAGGTACTGCGGGTCCTCGCGGTGCTTCGGGACGAAGGGGTCGGCGGGTAAGGTCGTTGGTCGTTCTTTGGTCTCCGGGGCGAAGATCTGGACGACGCATGGACGGGGACCACGATGCACGGCAGTGCAACGAGCCAAGCCGCAGGTCAGGGCCCGTTTCGGTGCCCGATCGCCGGGAGTCTGTAAATCCGTCGGCTTAGCCTACCCAGGTTCGAATCCTGGCGCCGCCACAGTGGAAACACAGCCCCTGAGCTGCGGAAACGCAGCGCGGGGGCTGTTTTGTTTGCGCCGGCGGATGCGGGCCACGATCCCCCTCCGTCCCGTTCGCGCGCACCCTCTGCCAGCGTTTTGCGGACGGGGCGCAGGCGGGAGTCCGGGGCCGACCTGCGGCTGTGGGGCATGCTGCGGGAGCCTGGTTCGCCGTCGTGGTCGCATTGTCAGTGGCCAGTGCGAAGCTCCCGGCGTAGCCGTGCGAGGAGATCATCATGGGTACCTGGGCTACCGGCCCCTTTGACATCGAGCCGTAGCGCAGGGCTCAAGAGCCCACTGTGCCGCCGGGGTTCATCAGCCACTGCATGTACCAGTCGTGGAAGTCCGGCCCGGGGTTGAGCCCCTGGTCGGACCCCGCCCCCGCTTCCCGCTGGAGGTAGCGGTGACGTGCCGCACCGAATCGCCGATGGCCGGGGTGGGCTTCGGCTGGCGCCTGGAGCCGCTCGTGGGCCGTGGCACGAGGTGAGCTCGCCGACGCCGGATTTTCGCAGCGCGGGCTCCCGCACCGGCGGACGACGACTCGGTGGAAGGGGACCGGAAACTCACCTTCCGGTCCCCTTGCCGGCTGTCGCCGCCGGCGCGGGCCGGGTCAGTAGCTCAGGGCGGCGATCTCGGACGCGCCCGATTCCGTGCCGTCCGCGTAGAGGACCGTGACGCGGTAGTAGATCGTGGTGGCGGCGGGCTGGGCGCGGTCGGACCAGTACCAGTCGGTCGAGTTGCCCTTGGGCTCCGTGGCGAGCGCGTCGAAGGTCCCGCTCTCGCGGTTCCATCGGCTCACGGTGAAGGCGGTCACCGGGCTGCCGTTGGCGTTCTTTCCGTCGGTGAGGAACCAGTGGAGGGAGCCGGTCTCGGTGCTGTTCAGGTGGATCGGGGCGCCGGTCGCCGGTGGGGCGGTGGGGCGGAGGTCGAGTTCGGTGACCTCGGTGACGGTCGCGCCGGTGTCGGGGGTGAGCTGGTTGCCGTATTGGTCGACGGAGACGACCGCGTAGCCGATCCGTTGGCCGTCGGCCGCCGCCCGGTCGTGGAAGGTCGTCGCCTTGATCTCCCGCGGCCGCAGGGTCCAGGGGTCGATCAGCGGGGCGTACGTCCACCGCCCGTCGGCGAACGTGCCGCGCAGCACGCGGTAGTGGTCGAGGCCCGGTGCGGTGTCGGCGTCCCAGGTGAGGGTGACGCCGTTCTCCTTGGGGTCGGCGGTCAGGCCGGTGACCGGGGCGGGAGCCGTCGTGTTCCCGGAGACGGTGACGACGACCTCCTGGGACGCGGTGCCTCCGTTGCCCGCGTGGTCGACCGCGACCACCCCGTAGTAGTAGGTGGCGCCGGGCGGCGGCGCCGCGTCGGTGAACGTGGTGCCCCGGACCCCCGTGCCGACGACCTCCCGCGGGCCCCCGGTACCGCGCGGCTGGGCGTACCGGATGATCGTGTAGCCCGCGAAGTCGTCGCTGGTCCGCTCGGAGGGGTCCCAGGTCAGCGTGACGCCTGCCTCGTCCTCCCGGCCGCGCGCGTTGAGTGCGGTGTCGACCGGACCCGTCAGGTCGCGGGTGTAGTACATCGCCGATCGGGAGGCCGCCGACTCGTTGCCGTGCGTGTCGACGGCGGTGACCACGTAGTAGTGGATGTCGCCGGTCTGCGGCAGCGGCCCCGTGTAGCCGCCATGCGACAAGGCGTCGCCGGTCACCCGGTTCTCCGGGGTGAGGGCGACCGGCAGGGACGTCGAGCGGTAGACGCGGTAGCCGGCCAGGTCGGGCTCGGAGTTGCTGTCCCAGTACAGGGTGATCGTGCTGGGGTAGCCCATGGCCCAGTTCTCCTCGACGCCCTTCGGGGCGGCGGGGGCGGCCCTGTCGACGGTCGTGATGCCGAGGTCGGCGGTGCCCGACGAGGTGTTCCCGGCCCTGTCGTAGGCGCGGACCTCGTAGTAGTAGACGTTGCCGTCCTTCGGGACGGTCGTGTCGGTGTACGAGGTGGAGGTCGTCGTGGCGATCGGCTTCGAGGGGTAGGAGGCGCCCTTCAACCGGCGGTACACGCGGTACCCGGCGAGGTCCATCTCCTTGTTCTTGGCCCAGCCGACCTTCGTGGACGCGGTGGTCGCGCTGTAGGCGACGGTGGTCCCGGCCGGGACGAGGGGCTTGACCTTGTCGACCGTCGCCGACGTGCGGGGGGTGTAGCCGAAGGTGACGTTGGCCGCGCCCGTCCAGTTGACGAAGTCGACGCGCAGGGTGTGCTTGCCGGAGGGGACGGTGACGTTGGCGGTCCTGCGCACGGTGGACGACACGTTCTTCCACAGGTCGACCTTGCGGACGCCGTCGAGGTAGACGCGGATGCCGTCGCGGGAGGAAGCGGTGAACGTGAACGGCCCACCCGAACCGAAGTCGCGCGTGGTGGACCAGCGGACGCCGAAGTTGTTGACGGGCAGGCCCTTGTAGGGCGCGCCGGTGCCCCAGTTCTGGTCGATCGCCGAGTCGCAGTCCGTGTGCCTGGGGGTCCCGGAGAACGTGGTGTTCGCGTAGAACGTCCGCTTGAAGACCGGCGAGGTGCAGGTCACGGCGGCGGAAGCGGGCGTGGCCGCGGTGAGCAGGCCGCCCGCTGTGGCGAGCACGACGGTGGCGGCCGTGGCGACCGTGGCGCTTCTGGGTCGGTTCATGCGTTCCTTCGCTTCCGGTCCTCGGCGGCATGGCGGCACCGCCGACGATCAGGACCGATGAGGAACGCGCTTGGTTGTACGCCCTGGACCTCGGTGTCCACGGTTTCTACCGCGGCGTAGGAGCAGGAAGACGGTCTTGGCCAGGACGACGGCCACGAGGGCGCCGACGGCCCAGTGCTTCCAGGGGCCGGACGTCAGCAGCAGCCCGCCCAGGCCCAGGTGGGCGCCGACGACCAGCACGACGACGGCTGCGACGCCGAGCTTCGTGCGCCGTCGTGCCGGGTACCGGGCCGGCTGGTCGGTACGGACGTGGCCTTCGGCCTGCTGCGACCGCTCGACACCCATGACGAGGAACCCCCACCTTCCGTGGTCGGTGTGCTCTTCGTCCATGACGACAGGGCGGCGGGGCGGTATGTGACACCGGCCGTGCGACGGGCCCCTTTTCCAGGGGTCAGCGCCAGTCGGTGTCGCGGCTGAGGCGGTGGTGGTGGGTGTCGTACTGGTCGACGGTGGCGATGGTCCTGCCGTCGGGGATGGCGACGGCCCAGGCGCGGTAGTCGGTGCCGGGGACGGTGACGGTGGTGGCCTTGAGGCGGGTGCCGTCGGTGAGGTTGACGATGCCGTACGCGATGGCGGCCTCGGGGTTGGCGACCATGAGGCGGGAGCCGGTGGTGCCCTTGTCGTGCAGGCCCCACAGGCCGGTGCCGCCGCTGCCGGCGGGGTCGTGGGCGCCGGTGACGGGCTGGCAGTCGGACCAGGGGCCGCCCTGGTGGTCGATGCGGATGCCGCCGATGTACATGCGCTGGCACAGCAGCGCCGTGCCGGGGGCGGTGGTGCCGTCGGGGAGGGTGGGGAGGCGGTAGCCCTCCGGCAGCGTCCGGTGGAACTCCAGCGCGACCGACCAGGGGGCGCCGCCGGTCGTGCCGCCGGCCACCCGGACGGTGACGGGGCCGGACGTCGCGGTGGCGGTCGGGCTCGCCGCCGGGGAGGAACGGTCCGCGGGGCCGGCGGAGGGGCGGGCCCCCTGGATCGAGACCGCCACGGCGACGGCGAGGACGCAGGCGGCACCGGCCACGGCGCCGACGGCGACCGCCGCGCGGTGGCGCTTCCTGCGCGCCCGCGCGGTGGCGAGGATCCGGTCGACGGGGGCCTGGGAGGCGGGGTAGGCGTCGCGCGACCGGGCGAAGGCGTCGCGCAGCCAGTCCTCTTGGGCGGGGCGGCGGTCGTGGTCGGGAGTCATCGTGCCTCTGCGGGGCGGCTGGACGGGTGAAGACGGGCGAGGGTCGCCCGGTTGCGCAGTTTGTCCAGGGCCCGGGAGGCCTGGCTCTTCACGGTGCCGACCGAGCACCCGAGGACGTCCGCCACTTCCTCCGCCGACAGGTCCTCGCAGTAGCGCAGCACGACGACCGCCCGCTGCCGCTCGGGCAGTCCGGCGAGCAGGCGGGCCAGGGCGTCGTACCCGTCCACGCCCCCGACACCCGCCCCGTCCTCGGGGGCGGGGCGGGTGTCGGGCAGCGACGGGAGGAGGAGGTGGGCGATCCTGCGGCGGCGGTGCCGGCTGCGGTTGGTGTTGACCAGCGCCCGCCGCACGTAGTGCTCCGCGTGCTCGGGCCGCAACCGCCCCCAGTGCGGGTACACCTTGGCCAGCGTCGACTGCACCAGGTCTTCCGCTTCGTGGAAGTCCCCGGTGAGCAGGTACGCGGTGTGCGTCAGGGCGCGCCAGCGGGCGGCGACGAACCGGGTGAACTCCGCGTCCGGTCCGCTGCCCTCGGCTCGGTGGTCACGTGGCTGCACGGCAGGAGGTGCCCGTCCTTCTTCCTGGGATCAGCGCCAGTAGGTGTCGTGGCTGAGGCGGTGGTGGTGGCTGTCGTACTGGTCGACGGCGGCGATCGTCCTGCCGTCGGGTATGGCGACGGCCCAGGCACGGTAGTCGGTGCCGGGGACGGTGACCGTGGGAGCCTTCAGACGGGTGCCGTCGGTGAGGACGACGACGCCGTACGCGATGGCGGCCTCGGGGTTGGCGACCATGAGGCGGGAGCCGCTGGTGCCCTTGTCCTGGAAGCCCCACAGGCCCATGCCGCCGCTGCCGGCGGGGTCGTGGGCGCCGGTGACGGGCTGGCAGTCGGACCAGGGGCCGCCCTGGTGGTCGATGCGGACCCCGTCGATGTACATGCGCTGGCACAGCAGCGCCGTGCCGGGGGCGGTGGTGCCGTCGGGGGACGTCGGAAGGTCGTAGCCCTCCGGCAGCGTCCGGTGGAACTCCAGGGCCACCGACCAGCGCTTGCCGTCCACCCGGCCCTTGCCGATCAGCTGCGTGACGACCTTGGGCGCCTGCTTCACGGGCGCGGCGACCGCCTTGGCGGCCACGGCGGCGGGAGCGCCGGCGCGGTGCGTGGCCGGGACGGACGGGGCCGACGGGGCCGATGGCGCCGCCATGGCGGAGGCGCCGAGCGACATCGCGCCGATCGCGACCGCCGTGGCGGCCGCCACGCCTGCCTTCCTGGCAAAACTGAGAGCCACGGAGCATTTCTCCTTCGAAGCCGCCACCCGGCACCGCGCCGGGCGGTCCTTGACGGCCGGCGCGGTGGGCCCGCGCGCCGGCCTGCGTGGCCACCGGATGCGGTGGCCGCCGCTTGGACGTCCATTCGTAGGTACTCCCGAATGCGCGCGGAGGGTTGCACGGCCGCGCAACTTCGCTCGGGGCGCGGCCGGTTGCGACCGCACCGTACGGTGGCGTCCGGCCGGCCCCGTCACGCGGGCCGCAGGGGAGAGGGGAGCCGGGAATGGCAGGCACGACCGCGTCCGAATGGTGGGAGACGCTGCCGGCCGGGGTCCGGGAACAGGTGGACGGGTACGTCCTGCAGGACAGCCTGATCCGCGCGGTACGCGTCGTCTTCGAGGCCGGCCGGGCCCGTGGCCTCGGGCTCCACGAGGCCCAGATCGTGGTGGGCGAACGCTACGACCACCACGGCGACCGGATCGCGCGCACCCCCGACAGCCCCCTCGACACGGAATCCCTGCACGCCCGCGCCGCCGGCTTCCCCGGCCGCGTCGCCGCGATCGAGGCGGTGTGGGACGGCGACACCGTGCACGACTGGTTCGTGGAGCTGCTGGCGCTCACCGCCGATCCCGCGGGCGAGCACCACCTGGCCACGATCTACCGGGGCACCGCGGTGCGGTACCTGGGCGAGGAGAGGGGCCCGGGCCTGCGTCACCCCTCGGCGGTCGCCGCCGACCGGGCGGGCCGGGCCCTGGCCTCCGTCCTCTCGGTCCCCTTCCACTTCGCGAGTCCGGACACCCCGGACGACGAGGCGCCGCGCCTGCGGCTCTGAACGACGCGAGGCCACCGCCGGCCACCGGTGGGCATCGGTACCACCCGGCACTTCCGGTATTTCGGGATGAGATGTACGAAAGAGGGGAAAGTGGTTGAACGTGGCACACAGCTGTCGCGTACCTCCTGAGGGAGGAGGGATGCCTGTGTGATCCGCAGTGACTGCACTGACAAGAGGTTTCCCCATGCATCACATAGCCGAGCGATTGCGCGTCCAGCCGCAGGCCGAGGACGCCGTACAGGCGCCGCCGCGGGTGACCGCCGGTGACTGCGGCCTGCTGCTGATCCGGCTCACCTTCGGTGTCCTGATGGCGGGGCACGGGCTCCAGAAGCTCTTCGGATGGTTCGGCGGCCAGGGGCTCACCAGCACCGGCAAGAGCTTCGAGATGATGGGCTACTCGCCGGGGAAGGTCTTCGCCGCCATCGGCGGGGCCTCGGAGTTCCTGGGCGGCGTGGGCCTGGCGCTGGGGCTGTTCACCCCGCTCGCCGCGGCGGCGCTGATCGGCGTGATGATCAACGCCATGGTCACGGTGACCGGCGCCCGCGGGCTGTGGGACGAGCAGGGCGGCATCGAGTACAACCTGGCCATCACCGTCGTCGCCCTCGGCATCGCCGCCATCGGCCCCGGGCGGCTCGCGCTGGACCGGTACTTCCGCTGGGGGAGGGGCGGCTGGGCCGATGCCGCCGTCGCGCTGGCCCTGGGCGGCGTGGGGGCGCTGGTCGTCCTGCACCTGTAGGCCGGGCCCCCGTACCGGGGGTGCACCTGCCCGGTGGCCCCGGAGCGCAAGGGAGCCCCGGGGTCACCGGACGTCCGGCGCGGGCGCCGCGGCAAGCTCACCCCTACGAGTGACGTGTGAGGCGTGCGCAGAAAATCGAACACATGATTGAATCCTGTGCATGGCCAACACCGTGTTCCCGCCCGACCTGGTGCAGGCGCAGCGCGAATGGCACCGCACCTACGCGCAACTCGCCGCGGAGCCCGCCCATGCGGCGGTCCTGCGACGACGCCTGCTCTGGCTCTCCTGCCGGCTGTTCTGGCACCCGTACTGGCGCACCGGCCCCGGCCGGTTGCCCGCGGCCCGCGTGGAGCTGCGGCGGCAGGCGCGGGCCGCTCAGAACCCGAGGTCGGACAGACCGGGATGATCGTCGGGGCGCCGTCCGAGCGGCCAGTGGTACGCGCGCTCCGACTCGGCGATCGGGGTGTCGTTGATGCTGGCCAGCCGTACGCGCATCAGGCCCTCGTCGTCGAACTCCCAGTTCTCGTTGCCGTACGAGCGGTACCAGTTGCCGGAGTCGTCGTGGCACTCGTAGGCGAAGCGGACCGCGATGCGGTTGCCGTCGAAGGCCCAGAGCTCCTTGATGAGCCGGTACTCCTGCTCCCTGGTCCACTTGCGGGTGAGGAACGCGACGATCTCCTCCCGCCCGTTGACGAACTCGCCGCGGTTGCGCCACCGGCTGTCAGGTGTGTAGGCGAGGGACACCTTCTCGGGGTCGCGGCTGTTCCAGGCATCCTCCGCGAGGCGGACCTTCTCGATCGCGGTCTCGCGGGTGAACGGGGGTGCCGGGGGCTTCATCGGCATGGTCTCTCCGTGACGTCAGGGGATGGTGCTGGCCGTCCCGATACGATCAAGTGCAGCCCAGAGCCGGACTGATCGCATCTCGGCCGTCCCCCCTCTACCCCCCCGCCCGCGCCCGCATCCCGCGCCCCGTGGAATTCGCGGCCCGGGGTACTGCTGTGACCTCAAGGCCACCCGGGAGATCGGCTTCGACGAGGCCTTCCCGTACGAGGGCTTCACCAAGCCCCTCGCCCAACGGCGCATCGGCATCCCGCGGATGCGCCCGGAGTCCGGAGTCCGGAGCCCGGAGCCCGGAGCCCGGCGCCAAGGCCCACCAGGCCGCCCGGGGTGCGGTTCAGTTGCCGGCGACGTCCTTCACCGCGACCGACACCGGGGTGTGACCCTCGATCAGTTCCAGGGTGAGCCCCGCCGTCGAGGGCGTGTCGAGCAACTCCGCCAGAACCGCCGCGACGTCGTCACGGGTCACCGAACCGCGCCCGGTGGAAGCGGCGAGCCGGACCCGCCCCGTGCCCGGGTCGTCGGTCAGATGGCCGGGGCGGACGATCGTCCAGTCCAGGGCGGCGCGACGGCGCACCTCGGTGTCGGCGGCGCCCTTGGCGCGCAGGTAGGCGGTGAAGACCTCGTCGGTGCCGGGGCGGGACCCGGCGTCGGCCCCCATGGCGGAGACCATCAGATAACGGCGTACGCCCGCGCGTTCCGCCGCGTCGGCCAGCAGCACGGCGGCGTCCCGGTCGACGGTCTCCTTGCGGGCGGCGCCGCTGCCCGGCCCCGCGCCCGCCGCGAAGACGACCGCGCCGGCCCCGGCCAGCGCCTGGGCCACCTCGTCCACCGATGCCGACTCCAGGTCGAGCACGATCGGCTCGGCGCCGGCCTCGCGCAGGTCATCGGCCTGTTCCGGCGTGCGGATGATGCCCGCCACCTCGTCCTCGCGCGCGGCGAGCAGCCGCTCCAGCCGCAGCGCGATCTGTCCATGTCCACCAGCGATCACAGTGCGCATGCCACCGACGCTACGCCCGGCGCGCCGTTCATGCCGGGTCACGTCGGCTCCTCGACTGACGCGGCAGGTCGAGCGCCAGGGTGTCGGTGTACTCGCGTACCGCGCTGGTCCGGGAGACGACCCGCCCCCGGTGGATGACGATCCGGCTGTACGCGAGCGAGAGCGCGCTCTCCAGCCGGTCGGCCCGTACCGCGAGCAGCTCGGCGGGGAAGCCCGCCTCCACCCGCACCTCGGGCAGCCCCATGACGGCGCGGGCGTCCCGGCTCACCGCCTCGTAGGCCTCCCCGGGGGCGCACTCGCCGTGGGAGGCGAGCAGGAAGGCGGCCTCCAGGGGGTCGCCGCGGCCGACGGGGTTGGTCAGGTCGCGCAGCGCGCCGCTGCCCGCGGCGATCCGGACGCCGGCCGCCCGCAGGGTCCGCACCGGCGCGGTGCCGCCGCGGCGCAGCGACTCGAGGGCACCGCAGCCGCCCTGCGGGAGGGCGGTCAGCGAGACCCCGGCGGCGGCGAGCTGCCCCGCCAGGCGGACGGTCGTGTCGTACGGGAGCCGGGCCAGGCCGCCGCAGGGGCCGAGGGCGACGCCGGGGCGCAGTCCTCCCGCCATCGCGGCGAGCCGGGAGAGCCGGGCCGGGTCGGCGGCGTCGGTGTGCAGGTCGACGGGGAGGCCGAACTCGGCGGCCACGGCGAGCACGGCCTCCGCGTACCCGCCCGGGTCGGGGTCGAGGTCGGGGCAGCCGCCCACCACGTCGGCGCCCATCTTGAGGGCGTCGCGGAGCACCGCGAGGCCGTCCGCGCCGGCGGGCCCGGTGAGCACCCGGGGCACGGCCACGGTCCGCACGTCGACCAGGCCGCGCAGGGCGCGCCGGGCCTGCAGCGCCGCCTCCAGGGCGCGCAGCCCCTGTACGTCGCCGATGCGGATGTGCGTGCGGACCGCGGTCGCGCCGTGGCCGAGCTGGTGGAGGGCGCCCTCGGTGACCCGCCGCTGCACGTCCTCGGCGTCGTACGAGGGCGGTCCGGCGGAGCCGGCGGTCAGGGCGGTGTCGAGGTGGGCGTGCGGTTCGGCGGGGGCGGGCAGCAGGAGGTAGCCGCCGAGGTCGACACGGGTGCCCTCGTGGAGGCTGCCGGCGGTGCCGACGGCCTCGATGCGCGCTCCGGCCAGGCGCACGTCGACGGTGCGGCCGTCGGCGAGGCGGGCACCGCAGAGCAGGAGGGCGGGGGCTGGGGCGGTTTCGCCCAGCGGCGGGTCGGTGGGCTGCTGCGGCTGGCTGTCGGTCATCGCGCTCCTCGGGGCCGGAGGCAAGATCACGCGGTTCCGAGCCTAGGGCGCGGTGCCCGGTCCGTCCGGGAAGAGCGAATAGTCGTACTGGTGACGTCAAGTGACGTATGGGGCCGAGCGGCTGGGGCGGCGGAGGTGGGAGGTGGTCCGGCGACTGCCCGCAAGATACGGATTTCACCTTCGGCGGCGGACCGTGTAATGTCTTCCTCGCTCGCCCCAATAGCTCAGTCGGCAGAGCGTCTCCATGGTAAGGAGAAGGTCTACGGTTCGATTCCGTATTGGGGCTCTGGTGATCGGATGACCCGCCACCCGGCGGGTGATCTTTTCATCGAAGCGGCGTAGCTCAGTCGGTAGAGCAAGCGGCTCATAATCGCTGTGTCACCGGTTCAAGTCCGGTCGCCGCTACCCCGCGTAGCCGATTGTGGGATCGGTCCTTCAATCGGCTACTCTTTCCGTGTTCAAACCTTATTGCCGTTCGTCAAGGAGCACTCACGTGGCCGCCACCGACGTCCGCCCGAAGATCACGCTGGCCTGCGTGGAGTGCAAGGAGCGGAACTACATCACCAAGAAGAACCGGCGCAACGACCCGGACCGTCTTGAGATGAAGAAGCACTGCCCGCGCTGCAACGCGCACACCGCGCACCGCGAGACGCGCTGACCCAGGCCGTAAGACCGAAGAGGCCGCCCCTGTCACGGGGGCGGCCTCTTGGCGTTGGCGGACCCGCCGACGCGCAGACCACAGCTCCAGGAGGTGCCGATGGCGCTGGACCAGTCCTTCGTGGGGCGGACGTATCCGCCCACCGCTCCCTACGAGGTGGGCCGGGAGAAGATCCGCGAGTTCGCCGAGGCCGTCGGCGACCCGAACCCGGTCTACACCGACCCCGACGCGGCCAAGGCCCTGGGCCACCCGGACGTGATCGCGCCGCCGACCTTCCCGTTCGTGATCACGTACAAGGCCTCGGGGCAGGTCGTCCTCGACCCGGAGCTGGGACTGGACTACGGCCGGGTGGTGCACGGCGACCAGAAGTTCAGCTACACCCGCCCCGTGCGGGCCGGTGACCGCCTGTCGGTGACGGTCACCATCGAGGCCATCAAGTCGCTCGCGGGCAACGACGTCATCGACGTCCGCGGCGAGGTCCACGACGAGAGCGGCGAGCACGTGGTGACGGCGCTCATGAAACTGGTGGCGCGCGCGCCGGAGGGTGAGTGAACCGATGACGGCGAAGATCTCCTACGACGAGGTCGAGGTCGGCACCGAGCTGCCGGCGCGGTCCTTCCCCGTGAACCGCGCCACACTCGTGCAGTACGCGGGCGCCTCCGGTGACTTCAACCCGATCCACTGGAACGAGAAGTTCGCCACGGAGGTCGGACTGCCGGACGTCATCGCGCACGGCATGTTCACCATGGCCTCGGCGATCCGCGTGGTGACGGACTGGGCGGGCGACCCGGGCGCGGTCGTGGAGTATGGGGTCCGCTTCACCAAGCCGGTCGTGGTGCCGAACGACGGCACGGGCGCGCTGATCGAGGTCAGCGCCAAGGTCGCGGCCAAGCTGGACGACGACGAGCGCACGGTCCGGGTGGACGTGACGGCCCTCAGCGCCGGGCAGAAGGTGCTGGGCATGTCGCGCGCGGTGGTCCGGCTGGCGTAGCCGTGAGGAGAAGGCGGCGGGGCGTCCCGCCGCCTTCCTCTTGCCCACGCTTGTTATTGACTGATAACTTACTTGGCATGGCAGGCGACGGCATGCGGATGAGCGCGGAGGAGCGCCGCGAGGCGGCGATCCGCGCGGCGATGACGGAGTTCGGCACGGGTGGCTACAACGGCACCTCGACCGGCGTCATCGCCAAGCGCATGGGTGTGTCGCAGCCGTACCTCTTCCGGCTCTTCCCGAACAAGAAGGCGCTGTTCATGGCCGTCGCGGCGCGGTGCGTCGAGACGATCGAGGCGCACTTCGAGAAGGCGGCCGAGGGGCTGGAGGGGGAGGAGGCGTTCGAGGCGATGTGCGGCTCGTACCAGGAGCTCATCGGGGACGGCGACGTCCTGCGGATGCAGTTGCAGATGTACGTGGCCGCCGTCGACGACGAGGAGATCCGCGAGGCCTGCCGGCGCGGCTGGCTGGGCCTGTGGGACTTCGTCAGGGCACGTACGGGGGTGGGCGACCGCGAAGCGGCGGAGTTCTTCGGCACGGGGATGCTCGTGAACGTACTGGTGGCGCTCGGTGTCCCACAGCACGAGCGCGGCTGGGCGGGGATCGAGGACCTCTACGCCGACCGCTTCCCGGGGAAGGGCTGACGGGTCGCGTCGGCCTGCCGTGGGGCCCACCCATGTCCATGAAAGTTATTGATCGATTACTAATCAGCTGGGGGAGTTCATGGCACAGCAACCGACGGAGGGCCGGCGCGGCAGCGTCGTCTGGGCACTCGTCATCACCAGCGTCGCCGGATTCATGGCGGCGCTCGACAACCTGGTCGTCACCACGGCGCTGCCCTCCATCCGCGCGGACCTGGGCGGCGCCCTGGAGGACCTGGAGTGGACGGTGAGCGCCTACACGCTCACCTTCGCCGTCCTCCTGATGTTCGGCGCCGCCCTGGGCGACCGCTTCGGCCGCCGGCGCATGTTCCTGGTGGGCCTCGGCGTCTTCTCCGCGGCCTCCGCCGCAGCGGCCCTCGCCCCCGGCATGGGCGAACTCATCGCCGCCCGCGCCGTCCAGGGCGTCGGCGCCGCGATCCTCATGCCGCTGACCCTCACCCTGCTCTCGGCCACCGTGCCGCCCGAGCGGCGCGGCATGGTGTTCGGCGTCTGGGGCGCGGTGAACGGTCTCGCGGTCGCCGCCGGACCGCTCATCGGCGGCTCGCTCACCGAACACATCTCCTGGCAGTGGATCTTCTGGCTGAACGTCCCGATCGGCGTGCTCCTCCTGCCCCTCGCCCGGCTGCGGCTCGCCGAGAGCCGTGGTCCCGACCCCCGGCTCGACGTGACCGGCACGGTGCTCGCCAGCGCGGGTCTGTTCGGCATCGTCTACGCCCTCGTCCGCGGCAACGCCGACGGCTGGACCAGCGGCCCGGTCCTCGGCGGACTCGTCGGCGGCGGTGTGCTGATGGCCCTCTTCGTCCGGCACGGCATCCGCGCCCGCAACCCGATCCTGCCGATGCGGCTCTTCCGCAGCCGCGCCTTCGCCGCCGTCAACACGGCCAGCCTGCTGATGTTCCTCGGCATGTTCGGCTCGATCTTCCTGCTCAGCCAGTTCCTCCAGGGCGTCGCGGGCTACTCCCCGACCGAGGCGGGGCTGCGCATGCTGCCCTGGACGGGCATGCCGATGATCGTCGCGCCCATCGCGGGCTTCCTCTCCGACCGCATCGGCGGCCGCCCGGTCGTCGCCGCCGGACTCGCCCTGCAGGCGGTGGGCCTCGGCTGGTTCGCCGTGGTGATCGAGCCGGGCGTGTCGTACGCGGCGCAGGTGCCGGCGCTGATCGTGAGCGGCATCGGGATGGCGATGTACTTCGCCCCGAGCGCCAACATCGTCATGGGCAGCGTCCGGCCCGAGGAGCAGGGCATCGCCTCGGGCGCCAACAACGCCCTCCGCGAGGTCGGCGGGGCCCTCGGCGTCGCCACCCTCGCGGCGGTCTTCTCCGCCCAGGGCGGCTACGAGTCTGCGGCGCGGTTCGTCGACGGCCTCACCCCCGCCCTCTGGGTGGGCGCGGCCGCCGTCGCGGTCGGAGCGCTCGCGGCCCTCCTCATCCCGGGCCGACGCGCCGCTAAGGCCCCCGAGCCGGTCCCCGCCCCGCCCAAGTCCCTGGTCGACGCGACGCCCTGACGCCCCGTCCGGCGCGCGTCACCACCGGCCGGCCCGGTGGTGACGCGCGCTCCGGTCTACCCGGACCCCGTCCGCCCCGCGGGCGTCCACCCCTCGCTGCGGATGTCGAGCGCCAGGTCGCGGTCGTGGACCTCCTCGCCGCACGCGCGGCAGTACTCGACAGGGTCCACCGGATGGTCGTCCCGGTGCCGGAGCACGACCGGCGGCTCGTCCACCGCCCACTTGTCGCCCCACGCCACCAGGGACCGGATGACCGGCGCGAGGTCACGCCCCGCCTCCGTCAGGTGGTACTCGTACCGGGGCGGCCGCTCGCTGTAGGCGCGCCGCTCGACGATGCCGGCCTCCTCCAGGGCGCGCAGCCGCGCGGTGAGGCGGTCGCGCGGAGCGCCCGTGTTGCGGGCGATGGCGTCGAAGCGCCGGTTGCCGTAGAGGATCTCGCGGACCGCGAGCAGCGCCCACTTCTCGCCGACGACGTACAACGCCGCGGCTGCCGAGCAGGGGCGCCCCGGCAGTGGGGGCACAGGTGTGGTCGGGCTCACCGGGCCAGTCTCACACGGAAGGTTGTGATGTCAAACCCTCTCGTCCTACCCTCGTCCTCACGCGATCGTTGGAAAATCAAACTAACTACGCACCGCACCCTCAGGAGGCGAGAACGTCATGCGCGACGCCGTCATCGTCGAAGCCGTCCGCACCCCCATCGGCAAGGGCAAGCCGGGCGGGGCGCTCGCCGGGACGCACCCGGTGGAACTGCTCGCCCACACCCTCAAGGAGCTCGTCGGCCGCAGCGGGATCGACCCGGTGCTGGTCGACGACGTCATCGGCGGCACCGTGGACCAGGTCGGCGAGCAGGCCATGAACACCACCCGCTGGGCCTGGCTGTCGGCGGGCTTCCCCGACTCCGTCCCGGCCACCACGGTCGACCGGCAGTGCGGCTCCTCCCAGCAGGCCGTGCACTTCGCCGCGCAGGGCGTCATCGCCGGCGCCTACGACGTCGTCGTGGCCTGCGGCGTGGAGTCGATGAGCCGGGTGCCCATGTGGTCCAACGTGCCGCCCGGTGCGGACCCGTTCGGCCCCGGCGTCGCCGAGCGGTTCCCGGGCGGACTCGTGCCGCAGGGCGTCAGCGCGGAGCTGATCGCCGCCAAGTGGTCGCTGGGCCGGGAGGCGATGGACGCCTTCGCCGCCGAGTCGCACCGCAAGGCCGCCGCCGCCTGGTCGGCCGGCGCCTTCGACGCCGAGGTCGCGCCGCTGGCCGGACTCACCACGGACGAGTCCGTCCGTCCCGCGACCACCCCGGAGATCCTCGCCGGGCTGCGTCCCGCCTTCGCCGACCCCGGCTACGCCGAGCGCTTCCCGCAGATCGACTGGTCGGTCACGGCCGGCAACAGCAGCCCGGTCAACGACGGGGCCTCCGCCGTGCTGATCACCAGCAGCGAGACCGCGGAGCGCCTGGGACTGCGCCCGCTCGCCCGGCTGCACAGCTTCGCGGTCACCGGCTCCGACCCCCTGCTGATGCTGACCGGGGTCATCCCGGCCACCGAGCGGGTGCTGCGCCGCGCCGGGCTGGACCTGGCGGACGTCGACCTGTTCGAGGTCAACGAGGCCTTCGCCAGCGTCGTCCTCGCCTGGCTGCAGGAGACCGGCGCCGATCCGGCCAAGGTCAACGTCAACGGTGGCGCCATCGCGCTGGGCCACCCGCTCGGCGCCAGCGGCACCCGGCTGATGACCACCCTCGTCCACGCCATGCGGGCCCGTGGCGCGCGCTACGCGCTGCAGACCATGTGCGAGGCGGGCGGCCTCGCCAACGCGACGGTCCTCGAGGCGCTCTGATCCGTACGGGGCGGGCGGCATCCCTGGCGGAGCCGCCCGCCCCGTAACCTGAATGCCGTGCACGTACTCAACGACGCCCCGCTCGCGCCCCTGACCACCTTCCGCCTCGGTGGCCCCGCGACCCGCCTGGTGACGGCGACCACGGACGCCGAGGTCGTCGAGGTCGTCCGGGAGGCGGACGCGGCCGGGACGCCGCTGCTGGTCATCGGCGGCGGCAGCAACCTGGTGATCGGCGACGAGGGCTTCGCGGGCACCGCGCTGCGCATCGCCACCAGCGGCTTCGAACTCAGCGGCACCGAACTGGAGCTCGCGGCGGGCGAGGTCTGGACGGACGCCGTCGCCCGCACCGTGGAGGCGGGCCTGGCGGGCGTCGAGTGCCTGGCCGGCATCCCGGGCTCCGCCGGGGCCACGCCCATCCAGAACGTGGGCGCGTACGGTCAGGAGGTCGCCAGCACGATCACCGAGGTGGTCGCGTACGACCGCACCACAGGTGAGACGGTCGTCCTGGACAACGCCGCGTGCGCCTTCTCCTACCGGCACAGCCGTTTCAAGGCGGACCCCGCGCGCCACGTCGTGCTGCGCGTGCGCTTCGCCCTGGAGGACGCAGGCGGCATGTCCGGCCCGCTGAAGTACGCGGAGACGGCCCGCGCCCTCGGCGTCGGGACGGGCGACCGGGTGCCCCTGGCCACCGCCCGCGAGACGGTGCTGAAGCTGCGCTCGGGCAAGGGCATGGTGCTGGACCCGGAGGACCACGACACCTGGTCGGCGGGCTCCTTCTTCACCAACCCGGTCCTCACCGAGGCCGGTCACACGGACTTCCTGGCCCGTGTCCACGACCGCCTCGGCCCGGACGTCACGCCCCCCGCCTACCCCGCGGGCGACGGCCGCATCAAGACCTCCGCCGCCTGGCTGATCGACAGGGCGGGCTTCGCCAAGGGCTACGGCACCGGCCCCGCGCGGATCTCCACCAAGCACACCCTCGCCCTCACCAACCGGGGCGGGGCCACGACCGCCGACCTGCTCGCGCTGGCCCGCGAGGTCGTCGAGGGCGTCCACACGGCCTTCGGGATCACCCTGGTCAACGAGCCGGTGACGGTCGGCGTCAGCCTGTAGCACGCCGCGGGGCGCCCCTGGTACTAGTACGCCACCCCGACCGCCTGCTTCAGCGTCGCCGCGTCGTCGACCACCGCGAGCATCGCGTGCGCCACGTCGGCGCGGCCGATGGTGAGGCCGCCGCGCAGATTGGCGTTGAGCGCGGTCCGGTAGACCCCGGTCAGTGGCTTGTCGCTGAGCTTCGGAGGCCGTACGGCGGTCCAGTCGGTGGCGCTGCGGCGCATCTCCTCCTCCATCGCCCGCAGGTCGTCGTAGACGGGCCGCAACAGCCCCGAGACGACGGGTGCGATGATCCGGCCGAGCAGCGTCTCGTCCTGCGGCACCGGGCCCAGCGGGGCCGCGCTGACCGCCACGAACCGGCGCACGCCCTCCGCCTCCATGGCCCGCAGGACCGGGCGGGTGACCTCGGTGGCGATCCCCGCGTCCTTGCGCCGGCGCGGCCCGAGACCGGAGAGCACCGCGTCCCGCCCGGCGACGGCCGCGCGCAGCGGCTCCGGGTCGGTCAGCGACGCCGTGACGACCTCCAGACCGGATCCGGTCACGGGCAGCCTTGTCGGGTCGCGCACCACCGCGGTGACGCGGTGCCCCGCGGCCAGCGCCTGGCGCACGATCTGCCGGCCGATGCCCCCGGTCGCGCCGAACACCGTGACGTCCATCGTTCCCTCCCTGGTGGGTGAGTACTCACTCACCTTTAGGGTGAGTGCATGCTCACCCCCGAGTCAACACCCACCCGGACGCGGATCCTGGACGCCGCCGAGCGCCTGATGCGCACCATCGGCCTCGCCCGCACGACCACCAAGGAGATCGCGAAGGCGGCCGGCTGCTCGGAGGCCGCGCTCTACAAGCACTTCAGCAGCAAGGAGGAGCTGTTCGTCCAGGTGCTCAAGGAGCGGGCGCCACGGCTCGGGCCGCTCATGGCCGAGCTCACCGCCGACCCGGGCGACCGCAGCGTCGAGAGCTGCCTCACCGACATCGCGCGCACCGCGGTCCTCTTCTACGAGTCCAGCGTGCCGATCGCCGCCTCGCTCTTCGCCGAGCCCGCGCTGCTGGCACGGCACCGTGACGCACTGCGCCCCATGGGCTCCGGGCCGCACGTGCCGCTGCGGGAGCTCGCCCGCTACCTGCGCGCGGAGCGCGACAGCGGGCGCATCCGGGCCGACGCCGACCCCGAGGCGGCCGCCGCGCTGCTGCTCGGCGCGTGCTTCCAGCGCGGCTTCCTCAACCGCTACCTGGGCGAACCCGTGGACGAGCAGCCGCTGGACGACTTCGCGGTCGCCGTCGCTCGCACCGTCCTGGCCGGGATCAGTCGCTGAGCCAGTCGTCGATCCCCGCCAGGAGCTTGGTCCGCACGCCCTCCGGCGCCGCGGAACCGCGCACCGACTGGCGGGCCAGTTCGGCCAGCTCCTCGTCGGTGAAGCCGTGTGCGTCCCGGGCCAGTTCGTACTGCGCGGCGAGCCGGGAGCCGAACAGCAGCGGGTCGTCGGCGCCCAGTGCCATCGGCACCCCGGCGTCGAAGAGGGTGCGCAGCGGCACCTGCTCGGGCTGCTCGTAGACCCCCAGCGCGACATTGGACGCGGGGCAGACCTCGCAGGTCACGCCGCGTTCGGCGAGCTTCGCCATCAGCCGCGGGTCCTCCGCCGCCCGCACGCCGTGCCCGATGCGGCTGGCGTGCAGGTCGTCCAGGCAGTCGCGGACGCTGCCCGCGCCCGCCAGCTCGCCGCCGTGCGGGGCCGCCAGCAGGCCGCCCTCCCTGGCGATGGCGAAGGCGCGGTCGAAGTCCCTGGCCAGACCCCGGCGCTCGTCGTTGGAGAGCCCGAAGCCGACGACCCCGCGGTCCGTGTAGCGCACCGCGAGCCGGGCCAGCGTGCGGGCGTCCAGCGGGTGCTTGGTGCGGTTGGCGGCGACGAGGACGGCCATGCCCACGCCCGTGTCCCGGGAGGCGGTCTCCACGGCGTCCAGGATGATCTCCAGGGCCGGGATCAGCCCGCCCAGGCGCGGCGCGTACGAGGTGGGGTCGACCTGTATCTCCAGCCACCCCGATCCGTCGCGGGCGTCCTCCTCGGCGGCCTCGCGCACCAGACGGCGGATGTCGTCGGGGGAGCGGAGCACGGAACGCGCGATGTCGTACAGGCGCTGGAAGCGGAACCACCCGCGCTCGTCGGTCGCGCGCAGACTGGGCGGCTCGCCCGAGGTCAGCGCCTCGGGCAGGTGCACCCCGTACTTGTCGGCGAGCTCCAGCAGGGTCGCGGGCCGCATCGAGCCGGTGAAGTGCAGGTGGAGGTGCGCCTTGGGGAGGAGGGATACATCGCGTGCCATCCACAGATCCTGCCGTACCGGCGGGGGGTGCCGGTACCTCTTTCGGCCGCTTTCCCCGAACGAGCGCTTGCCCGCACACACACGCGGGCCCCCGGACCGGCCGGTCCGGGGGCCCAAGGGGCGGTTCGCTCAGGCCTTGGCCTCGCCCAGCAGCTTCTGCAGCCGGGAGACGCCCTCGACGAGGTCCTCGTCACCGAGCGCGTACGACAGGCGCAGGTAGCCGGGGGTGCCGAAGGCCTCGCCCGGGACCACGGCGACCTCGGCCTCCTCCAGGATCAGCTCGGACAGCTCCACCGAGCTCTGCGGCCGCCTGCCGCGGATCTCCTTGCCGAGCAGCGCCTTGACCGACGGGTACGCGTAGAACGCGCCCTCCGGCTCGGGGCAGACGACACCGGGGATCTCGTTGAGCATCCGCACGATGGTCTGGCGGCGGCGGTCGAAGGCCTTGCGCATCTCGCCCACGGCCACCAGGTCACCGGAGACGGCGGCCAGGGCGGCGACCTGCGCGACGTTGCTCACGTTCGAGGTGGCGTGCGACTGCAGGTTGGTGGCGGCCTTGACGACGTCCGTGGGGCCGATGATCCACCCCACGCGCCAGCCGGTCATGGCGTAGGTCTTGGCCACGCCGTTGACGACGACGCACTTGTCGCGCAGCTCGGGGAAGAGCGCGGGCAGCGAGACCGCGGAGGCGCCCCCGTAGACCAGGTGCTCGTAGATCTCGTCGGTCAGCACCCACAGGCCGTGCTCGACGGCCCAGCGGCCGATCGCCTCGGTCTCGGCCTCGGTGTAGACGGCGCCGGTCGGGTTGGACGGCGACACGAAGAGCACGACCTTGGTCTTCTCCGTGCGGGCGGCCTCCAACTGCTCGACGGAAACCCGGTAGCCGGTCGTCTCGTCGGCGACCACCTCCACCGGGACACCGCCGGCCAGCCGGATCGACTCGGGGTAGGTCGTCCAGTACGGCGCCGGGACGATGACCTCGTCACCCGGGTCGAGGATCGCGGCGAAGGCCTCGTAGATGGCCTGCTTGCCGCCGTTGGTGACCAGGATCTGGGAGGGGTCGACCTCGTAGCCGGAGTCGCGCAGCGTCTTGGCGGCGATCGCGGCCTTCAGCTCCGGCAGGCCGCCGGCCGGGGTGTAGCGGTGGTACTTCGGATTGCGGCACGCCTCCACGGCCGCCTCGACGATGTAGTCGGGCGTCGGGAAGTCGGGCTCGCCGGCTCCGAAGCCGATGACCGGTCGCCCGGCGGCCTTGAGGGCCTTGGCCTTCGCGTCCACGGCGAGCGTCGCGGACTCGGAGATCGACCCGATGCGGGCCGACACGCGTCGTTCAGTTGCAGCGGTCATGCCTGCATCGTCGCAGACCCGGGGGTACCGGAGCACACGAGTTCACGTTCCGGTCGGAACCGCGCGCAACCGCGCCGAACCGCGCCCGGACACGCGACGCATTCGACGCCCGGCCCGCGAACACGTACACTCATCCGTCGATGGCCCCCGCGAGCTGATCTTGGCTGCACACATCGTGCAGCCGCTCGGATGCGGTACGTTGGGGGGCACTCAAAGGGTCGTAGCTCAATTGGTAGAGCACTGGTCTCCAAAACCAGCGGTTGGGGGTTCGAGTCCCTCCGGCCCTGCTACAAGCAGGCAGACGCTTTGAGGATTGTTTCGGCAAACGACCCGGATTCAGGTGAGGACGAGTGACGGAAGCCCTGGGCTCCACCGCGACGCCTGAAAGTGGTCGTCCCGACGGTGAATCCACGGACGCCGGCTCCAAGAAGCCCCGCCGCGGCGGCAAGCGCGGCAAGAAGGGGCCCCTCGCGCGCCTCGCGCTCTTCTACCGCCAGATCGTCGCGGAGCTCCGCAAGGTCGTCTGGCCCACGCGCAGCGAGCTCATCACCTACACCAGCGTGGTGATTGTCTTCGTTGTGGTCATCATCGCGCTCGTTACCGTGATTGACTGGGGATTCAACAAGGGCGTCTCGTACGTCTTCGGGTGATTCCTCCCGCGGAGGGCGCCCGCGGCGCCCGACCGCCTGTTCCACATCGTGAAGGAAGAAGCAGCGACCGTGTCTGACCCGAACCTGTACGACGCCGACGAGACCGTCGAGGGCGACGACACCGCGCTTGACATCGTCGAGGCCGCCGACGGCGACATCGACCAGGCGGAGGCTGCAGACGAGGCCGCCGGCGAGCCCGCCGAGCAGGCTGCCGTCCAGGTCGTCGACGAGGACGAGGCCACGGAAGAGGAAGCCGCGGAGGAGCAGGCCCCGGTGGACCCGGCCGCCTCGTTCCGCGAGGAGCTGCGCGCCCTCCCCGGCGAGTGGTACGTCATCCACACCTACGCCGGCTACGAGAACCGCGTGAAGTCCAACCTGGAGCAGCGCGCCGTCTCGCTGAACGTCGAGGACTACATCTACCAGGCCGAGGTGCCCCAGGAAGAGGTCGTCCAGATCAAGAACGGCGACCGCCGCACCGTCCGCCAGAACAAGCTGCCCGGCTACGTGCTGGTGCGCATGGACCTGACGAACGAGTCCTGGGGCGTCGTCCGCAACACCCCCGGCGTCACCGGCTTCGTCGGCAACGCCTACGACCCGTACCCGCTGACGCTGGACGAGGTCACCAAGATGCTGGCCCCGGAGGCCGAGGAGCAGGCCGCTGCCGCGGAGGGCGGCGAGGGCGGTGCCGTTACGAAGCGCAAGGTCGAGGTCCAGGTGCTGGACTTCGAGGTCGGCGACTCGGTCACGGTCACCGACGGCCCGTTCGCGACGCTGCAGGCCACGATCAACGAGATCAACCCGGACTCGAAGAAGGTCAAGGGCCTCGTCGAGATCTTCGGCCGCGAGACCCCGGTCGAGCTCAGCTTCGACCAGATCCAGAAGAACTAGCAGCCCGTAACACCGGAAGAGCCCCCGCCCGCGGTCACCCGCCGGGCGGGGGCTCTTCCGCGTACGGCGGGGGCGGTCGACCATGGTGGCGGGGGAGCGTCGCGCAGACGGCCGCTCCAGGCGGTTTCCGGGGTCCTCGGGGGTGCCGCCGGGTCGTCTCTGACCTGCTCGGTTTCAGGGCTCGGCACGATACCCGCTATCGTGGTGCGGTATGCCTGCTCGCAGGCAGGAAAACTCTCACTAGGACCCGGAGAGAGCACATGCCTCCCAAGAAGAAGAAGGTCACGGGGCTTATCAAGCTCCAGATCAACGCCGGCGCGGCCAACCCGGCCCCGCCGGTGGGCCCGGCGCTGGGTCAGCACGGCGTCAACATCATGGAGTTCTGCAAGGCCTACAACGCGGCCACCGAGTCGCAGCGTGGCTGGGTGATCCCGGTGGAGATCACGGTCTACGAGGACCGTTCCTTCACCTTCATCACCAAGACCCCGCCGGCTTCCCGCATGATCCTCAAGGCCGCGGGTGTGGAGAAGGGCTCCGGCGAGCCGCACAAGACCAAGGTCGCGAAGCTTACGCGTGACCAGGTCCGCGAGATCGCCACGACCAAGCTGCCCGACCTCAACGCGAACGACCTGGACGCCGCCGAGAAGATCATCGCCGGCACCGCGCGTTCCATGGGCATCACGGTCGAGGGCTGACCACACCACCAGCAGTTCCGTGGCAGGGCCTGCTCGGCCCGCACCACGACTCCTCAGGACACACAGGAGCAGTAGTGAGCAAGCGCAGCAAGTCTCTCCGCGCTGCGGACGCCAAGATCGACCGGGAGCGTCTGTACGCGCCCCTCGAGGCCGTCCGTCTCGCCAAGGACACCTCCACCAGCAAGTACGACGGCACCGTCGAGGTGGCCTTCCGTCTGGGCGTCGACCCGCGCAAGGCCGACCAGATGGTCCGTGGCACCGTGAACCTTCCGCACGGCACCGGTAAGACCGCCCGGGTCCTGGTCTTCGCGACCGGTGACCGTGCCGAGGCCGCGCGTGCCGCGGGCGCCGACATCGTCGGCGCCGACGAGCTCATCGACGAGGTCGCCAAGGGCCGCCTGGACTTCGACGCCGTCGTCGCCACCCCGGACCTCATGGGCAAGGTCGGCCGCCTCGGCCGCGTCCTCGGCCCCCGTGGTCTGATGCCGAACCCGAAGACCGGCACCGTCACCCCCGACGTGGCCAAGGCCGTCACCGAGATCAAGGGCGGCAAGATCGAGTTCCGCGTCGACAAGCACTCGAACCTGCACTTCATCATCGGCAAGACCTCGTTCGGTGAGCAGCAGCTGGTCGAGAACTACGGCGCGGCCCTGGACGAGATCCTCCGTCTGAAGCCGTCCGCCGCCAAGGGTCGCTACATCAAGAAGGCCGCCATCAGCACCTCGGTGGGCCCCGGCATCCCGGTCGACCCGAACCGCACCCGTAACCTCCTCGTCGAGGAGGACCCGGCCTCCGTCTGACCGGGTCGGGCCCCTGGGCCCGTGCAGTTGTGAACCGGCCCCGCGCCTCTCCGGAGGTGCGGGGCCGGTTTTTCCGTACGACCGTGTCGGCGCCGTGCGTTACCGTGGCAAGCGGTTCCACGGGGACCCGGGGACGACGGACGGTATGGGGTGGGGATTTCATGAGCTTGTCGGCAGCGAAGCGTCTGGGCGTCGGTCTGGCGGCCGTGGCCGTCGTGGTCGGGCTCGCGGGCTGCGACGACGGCGACGGGGGCGGCAAGAAGCGCAAGAAGGCCGAAGCGCCCCACGGGGCGGTCCAGGGGCAGGGCGAGATCGCCAAGGCCATCCAGGCCGCCTTCGAGAAGACCTCGGAGGCGAAGTCCGCCAAGGTGCGCATGACGCTCACCCTGCCGGCCGGCGCGCAGGGCGGCGGCACGATGCGGATCGCCGGAGTGCAGGGGTGGGACCCGGCGGTCATGGACGTCACCATGGAGGGCTCGGCCTTCACCGCCGCCGACCCGGACGCCCCCTCCCGGATCCGCATGATCATGCTGGACCAGGCCATGTACATGGACATGGGGGCGAAGCAGGCCGCCGAGATGGACGGCAAGCGCTGGATGAAGCTGGACCTGAAGGCCGCGGCCGAGGTGAGCGGCAGCGAAGAGCTGCAGAAGCAGATGACCGGCGGCCTGGACAACATGAACCAGGACCCGGCCGAGCAGCTCGCCCTGCTGCTCCAGTCGCCCAGCCTGAAGCACGTCGGCGCGGAGAAGGTCGGCGGCGTCCAGGCGGACCACTACAAGGGCACGCTGACCTTCGCGGAGATGGTGGACGCCAACAAGGCCACCGGCGTCCTGTCCGAGAAGGAGCGCAAGGCCCTGGTCGCCAACGCCGAGAAGGCGGGCATCAAGGGCTACGACACCGAGATCTGGGTCAACCAGGACCACTACCCGGTGAAGATGGTCGTGGGCGTGAGGACGCCCGAGGGCACGCTCCGCATGAACGCCTCCTACTCCGACTACGGCACCGCGGTGGGCGTCCAGGCGCCGCCGGCGAAGGACACCGTCGACCTCTTCGGGATGCTCGGGGACATGAAGGCCTCCGGCCTGACCGGAGGCTCCGGCCTCACAGGCTGACCTGCCCCGACACCGGATTTGCCTGGCACGGATCCATTCGCGTACCCTTCACGGGAAGCCAAAGACCGCTGGTTGCTGGCGTGCCCGTGAGGGTGCGGCAGCCGAAGGATCCGCTGATGCGGACGGCCCGCGCAGGTGACAGTGGATGCACTCCCGGGAACGCTCCTCGCGATTCCGGTCGAGTCACGCCCCGTGCGCCTGCGCCGGGGCGTTTGTTTTGCCCGGCCCCTTCCCGTGCGGTCCGAATCACCCGGAAGGAGGCCGAGGCTCTATGGCGAGGCCCGACAAGGCCGGTTCGGTTGCCGAGCTGACGGACAAGTTCCGCAGCTCCAACGCCGCCGTGCTGACCGAGTACCGCGGTCTCACCGTGGCGCAGCTCAAGACGCTGCGCCGTTCGCTCGGTGAGAACGCCCAGTACGCCGTGGTGAAGAACACGCTGACCAAGATCGCGGCCAACGAGGCCGGGATCACCGCTCTGGACGACCTGTTCGCGGGTCCGACGGCGGTCGCCTTCGTCACCGGTGACCCGGTGGAGTCGGCGAAGGGTCTCCGTGACTTCGCCAAGGAGAACCCGAACCTCATCATCAAGGGCGGTGTGCTTGACGGCAAGCCGCTGTCCGCCGATGAGATCAAGAAGCTCGCGGACCTCGAGTCCCGCGAGGTGCTGCTCGCCAAGCTGGCGGGTGCCATGAAGGCAAAGCAGGGCCAGGCCGCTGCTGTCTTCCAGGCCCTGCCTTCGAAGCTCGTCCGCACCGTGGAAGCGCTGCGCGAGAAGGTCGAGCAGGGCGGTGCCGGTACGCCGGCTCCCGCCGAGGACGCGGAGTAGTCACTCCCGTGCTCTAGCGGGCCCGTACGCCCGCCGACATGTACATCCGGCACCTGCCGAATTAGTGGAAGGACCGCCATCATGGCGAAGCTCAGCCAGGACGACCTGCTCGCGCAGTTCGAGGAGATGACCCTCATCGAGCTCTCCGAGTTCGTGAAGGCCTTCGAGGACAAGTTCGACGTCACCGCCGCCGCCCCGGTCGCCGCCGTGGCCGCCGGTGTCCCCGGTGCCCCCGCCGAGGCCGTCGAGGAGAAGGACGAGTTCGACGTCATCCTCACCGGCGCCGGCGAGAAGAAGATCCAGGTCATCAAGGTCGTGCGCGAGCTGACCTCCCTGGGTCTGAAGGAGGCCAAGGACCTCGTCGACGGCACCCCGAAGCCGGTCCTCGAGAAGGTCAACAAGGAGGCCGCCGAGAAGGCCGCCGAGTCCCTCAAGGCCGCGGGCGCGTCCGTCGAGGTCAAGTGATCCCTGCCCCTTCCGGGGGGCTGATCAGCCGCGGGGCGGCCACCCTTTCGGGTGGCCGCCCTCGGTCGTTTGCGTGGTGCGTCACCCGGTCCGGCGACCGACCCGGGTAGGGTGATCATCACTGTTCCGGGACCGTCGGCTTCCTCGAGCTGTGACGATCTCCGCGGGGCGGAGGCCTTGACGAACCGCACGCAGCGCGCGATTCTCAGGACGCGTCGTCACATCGGCCATGGACCGAGGCATGGAACGAAGGCGATGCGGGAATGCCTAGCGTGGCAAGCGTGAAAGAGGGCATGACGGCTCACAACAAGGGGCTCCTACCGACCCCTCCGGAGGACGAGATTGGTGCAGTACCGGTCTCCGAAACTCTGCACTGGACATCAGTGTGCCAAGTGGCTACACTGACCCTTTGCGCTGCCTGTTAGCTGCCGCCTGGCCCGTCACCAGGGGCAAGCCCAAGCCTGAGCACACATGAGGAACCGTCCTGACCAGGGCCTCCTTGTCTGCGCCCGGGGGCGGAAGCCGGTACGCGCGTAGTGAGTCCGAGCCCTCGGAAGGACCCCCTCTTGGCCGCCTCGCGCAACGCCTCGACTGCCAATTCGAACAACGGCGCAAGCACCGCCCCGCTGCGCATCTCTTTCGCGAAGATCAAGGAGCCCCTCGAGGTCCCGAACCTCCTCGCGCTGCAGACCGAGAGCTTTGACTGGCTCCTCGGCAACGCCGCCTGGAAGGCTCGCGTCGAGGCGGCCCTGGACAGTGGCCAGGACGTCCCCACCAAGTCCGGTCTGGAGGAGATCTTCGAGGAGATCTCGCCGATCGAGGACTTCTCCGGGTCGATGTCGCTGACCTTCCGCGACCACCGTTTCGAGCCTCCGAAGAACTCGATCGACGAGTGCAAGGAGCGCGACTTCACGTACGCTGCCCCGCTCTTCGTCACGGCCGAGTTCACCAACAACGAGACCGGCGAGATCAAGTCCCAGACGGTCTTCATGGGCGACTTCCCGCTCATGACCAACAAGGGCACCTTCGTCATCAACGGCACCGAGCGTGTCGTGGTGTCCCAGCTGGTGCGCTCGCCGGGTGTCTACTTCGACAGCCAGATCGACAAGACGTCCGACAAGGACATCTACTCCGCCAAGGTCATCCCCTCCCGTGGTGCCTGGCTGGAGATGGAGATCGACAAGCGCGACATGGTCGGTGTCCGCATCGACCGCAAGCGCAAGCAGTCCGTGACCGTCCTCCTGAAGGCGCTCGGCTGGACCACCGAGCAGATCCTCGAGGAGTTCGGCGAGTACGAGTCCATGCGCGCCACCCTGGAGAAGGACCACACCCAGGGCCAGGACGACGCGCTGCTGGACATCTACCGCAAGCTGCGTCCGGGCGAGCCGCCGACCCGTGAGGCCGCGCAGACGCTGCTGGAGAACCTCTACTTCAACCCCAAGCGCTACGACCTGGCCAAGGTCGGCCGCTACAAGATCAACAAGAAGCTGGGTGCCGACGCGCCGCTCGACGCCGGCGTGCTGACCGTCGAGGACGTCATCTCGGCGATCAAGTACCTGGTCAAGCTGCACGCGGGCGAGACCGAGACCACCGGCGACAACGGTTCCTCCGTGGTCGTCGAGGTCGACGACATCGACCACTTCGGCAACCGTCGTCTGCGCAACGTCGGCGAGCTCATCCAGAACCAGGTCCGCACGGGTCTGGCCCGTATGGAGCGCGTCGTCCGCGAGCGGATGACCACCCAGGACGTCGAGGCGATCACGCCGCAGACCCTGATCAACATCCGGCCGGTCGTCGCCTCCATCAAGGAGTTCTTCGGCACCAGCCAGCTGTCCCAGTTCATGGACCAGACGAACCCGCTGTCGGGCCTGACCCACAAGCGCCGTCTGTCCGCGCTGGGCCCCGGTGGTCTGTCCCGTGAGCGGGCCGGCTTCGAGGTCCGTGACGTGCACCCGTCCCACTACGGACGCATGTGCCCGATCGAGACCCCCGAAGGCCCGAACATCGGTCTGATCGGCTCGCTGGCCTCCTACGGCCGGGTCAACGCGTTCGGTTTCGTGGAGACCCCGTACCGCAAGGTCGACGAGAACGGTGTCGTCACCGACGAGGTCAACTTCCTCACGGCCGACGAGGAGGACCGCTTCGTCATCGCCCAGGCGAACGCCCCGCTGACCGACGACAACCGCTTCGCGGAGTCGCGCGTCCTGGTGCGCCGCCGTGGTGGCGAGATCGACTACGTCCCCGGTGAGGACGTGGACTACATGGACGTCTCGCCGCGCCAGATGGTGTCGGTCGCGACCGCCATGATCCCGTTCCTCGAGCACGATGACGCCAACCGCGCGCTCATGGGATCGAACATGATGCGCCAGGCCGTGCCGCTGCTCAAGGCGCAGGCCCCGCTGGTCGGCACCGGCATGGAGTACCGCTGTGCGGTCGACGCCGGTGACGTCATCAAGGCCGACAAGGACGGTGTGGTCCAGGAGGTCTCCGCGGACTACGTCACCGTCGCCAACGACGACGGCACCTACAACACCTACCGGGTCGCCAAGTTCTCCCGCTCGAACCAGGGCACGTCCTTCAACCAGAAGGTCGTCGTGGACGAGGGCGCCCGCGTGATCGCCGGCCAGGTGCTCGCCGACGGCCCGTCCACCGAGCGCGGTGAGATGGCGCTGGGCAAGAACCTCCTGGTGGCGTTCATGCCGTGGGAGGGCCACAACTACGAGGACGCGATCATCCTCAGCCAGCGTCTGGTGCAGGACGACGTCCTCTCCTCGATCCACATCGAGGAGCACGAGGTCGACGCCCGTGACACCAAGCTCGGCCCCGAGGAGATCACCCGGGACATCCCGAACGTCTCCGAGGAGGTCCTGGCCGACCTCGACGAGCGCGGCATCATCCGCATCGGTGCCGAGGTCGTCGCCGGCGACATCCTGGTCGGCAAGGTCACCCCGAAGGGCGAGACCGAGCTGACCCCGGAGGAGCGCCTGCTGCGCGCGATCTTCGGCGAGAAGGCCCGTGAGGTCCGTGACACCTCGCTGAAGGTGCCGCACGGCGAGACCGGCAAGGTCATCGGCGTGCGCGTCTTCGACCGCGAGGAGGGCGACGAGCTGCCGCCCGGCGTGAACCAGCTGGTCCGCGTCTACGTGGCACAGAAGCGCAAGATCACCGACGGTGACAAGCTCGCCGGCCGCCACGGCAACAAGGGCGTCATCTCCAAGATCCTGCCGATCGAGGACATGCCGTTCCTGGAGGACGGCACCGCGGTCGACATCATCCTCAACCCTCTGGGTGTCCCGTCCCGGATGAACCCGGGACAGGTCCTGGAGATCCACCTCGGCTGGCTCGCCGCCCAGGGCTGGGACGTCTCCGGCATCGGCGACGAGTGGGCGCAGCGCCTCACGGCGATCGGCGCCGACCAGGTGGAGGCCGGCACCAACGTCGCCACCCCGGTGTTCGACGGTGCCCGCGAGGACGAGATCGCAGGTCTCTTCGAGGCCACGATCCCGAACCGCGACGGCCAGCGCCTGGTGCTGCCCTCCGGCAAGGCCCGGCTCTACGACGGTCGCTCCGGCGAGCCGTTCCCGGACCCGATCTCGGTCGGCTACATGTACATCCTCAAGCTGCACCACCTGGTGGACGACAAGCTGCACGCCCGTTCCACCGGTCCGTACTCGATGATCACCCAGCAGCCGCTGGGTGGTAAGGCGCAGTTCGGTGGTCAGCGCTTCGGTGAGATGGAGGTGTGGGCCCTTGAGGCGTACGGCGCGGCCTACGCGCTGCAGGAACTCCTCACCATCAAGTCCGACGACGTCCTGGGCCGCGTGAAGGTCTACGAGGCGATCGTCAAGGGCGAGAACATCCCCGAGCCGGGCATTCCCGAGTCCTTCAAGGTGCTCATCAAGGAAATGCAGTCGCTCTGCCTCAACGTGGAGGTGCTGTCCTCGGACGGCATGTCCATCGAGATGCGCGACACGGACGAGGACGTCTTCCGCGCGGCGGAGGAGCTCGGTATCGACCTGTCCCGGCGCGAGCCGAGCAGCGTCGAAGAGGTCTGACGGGCCGGCCGGGGAGCTGCCGTGAGCAGCTCCCCGCCTCCCCCGGACCGTTCAGACATGTTTGACTTTCGACCCCGAAAGAGGGATTGACGACAAAGTGCTCGACGTCAACTTCTTCGACGAGCTGCGGATCGGCCTTGCGACCGCGGACGACATCCGACAGTGGTCCCATGGCGAGGTCAAGAAGCCTGAGACCATCAACTACCGCACCCTGAAGCCCGAGAAGGACGGACTCTTCTGCGAGAAGATCTTCGGCCCCACCCGGGACTGGGAGTGCTACTGCGGCAAGTACAAGCGTGTCCGCTTCAAGGGCATCATCTGTGAGCGCTGCGGCGTCGAGGTCACTCGCGCCAAGGTGCGTCGTGAGCGGATGGGCCACATCGAGCTGGCCGCCCCCGTGACCCACATCTGGTACTTCAAGGGCGTTCCGTCGCGGCTGGGCTACCTGCTCGACCTCGCCCCGAAGGACCTCGAGAAGGTCATCTACTTCGCCGCCTACATGATCACGTGGGTGGACGACGAGCGTCGTACCCGCGACCTGCCCTCGCTGGAGGCCCAGGTCTCCGTCGAGCGTCAGCAGATCGAGCAGCGCCGTGACTCCGACATCGAGTCCCGGCAGAAGAAGCTCGAGGCCGACCTCGGCGAGCTGGAGGCCGAGGGCGCCAAGTCCGACGTGCGCCGCAAGGTGCGCGAGGGCGCCGAGCGGGAGATGAAGCAGCTGCGCGACCGTGCCCAGCGCGAGCTGGACCGGCTCGACGAGGTGTGGTCCCGCTTCAAGAACCTCAAGGTCCAGGACCTGGAGGGTGACGAGCTGCTCTACCGCGAGCTGCGGGAGCGCTTCGGCACCTACTTCCAGGGTTCGATGGGTGCCGCGGCGCTGCAGAAGCGCCTGGAGTCCTTCGACCTGGACGAGGAGGCCGCCAAGCTCCGCGAGATCATCCGTACCGGCAAGGGCCAGAAGAAGACCCGTGCGCTCAAGCGCCTCAAGGTCGTCTCCGCCTTCCTGCAGACCACCAACAAGCCCCAGGGCATGGTGCTGGACTGCGTCCCGGTGATCCCGCCGGACCTGCGTCCGATGGTGCAGCTGGACGGTGGCCGCTTCGCGACCTCCGACCTGAACGACCTGTACCGCCGCGTCATCAACCGCAACAACCGCCTCAAGCGCCTCCTCGACCTCGGTGCCCCCGAGATCATCGTGAACAACGAGAAGCGCATGCTCCAGGAGGCCGTCGACGCGCTCTTCGACAACGGCCGTCGTGGTCGCCCGGTCACGGGCCCCGGCAACCGTCCGCTGAAGTCGCTGTCCGACATGCTCAAGGGCAAGCAGGGCCGGTTCCGTCAGAACCTGCTCGGCAAGCGCGTCGACTACTCGGCCCGTTCGGTCATCGTCGTCGGCCCGCAGCTCAAGCTGCACCAGTGCGGTCTGCCCAAGGCCATGGCGCTGGAGCTCTTCAAGCCGTTCGTGATGAAGCGCCTGGTGGACCTGAACCACGCGCAGAACATCAAGTCGGCCAAGCGCATGGTCGAGCGCGGCCGCACGGTCGTGTACGACGTGCTCGAAGAGGTCATCGCCGAGCACCCGGTGCTGCTGAACCGTGCGCCGACCCTGCACCGCCTCGGCATCCAGGCCTTCGAGCCGCAGCTGGTCGAGGGCAAGGCCATCCAGATCCACCCGCTCGTCTGCACCGCGTTCAACGCGGACTTCGACGGCGACCAGATGGCCGTGCACCTGCCGCTGTCCGCGGAGGCGCAGGCCGAGGCCCGCATCCTGATGCTGTCCTCGAACAACATCCTCAAGCCCGCCGACGGCCGTCCGGTGACGATGCCGACGCAGGACATGGTCCTGGGTCTGTTCTTCCTCACCACGGACGCGGAGGAGCGCGAGCTCCGGGGTGAGGGCCGGGCGTTCGGCTCGACCGCCGAGGCGATCATGGCCTTCGACGCGCGCGAGCTCTCGCTCCAGTCGCGGATCGACATCCGGTTCCCGATCGGCACCGTCCCGCCGCGTGGCTGGACCCCGCCGGCGGACGTCGAGGGCGAGGAGCCCTGGCAGCTGGGCGACTCCTTCCGGCTGAACACGACCCTGGGCCGTGCGCTCTTCAACGAGCTGCTGCCCGAGGACTACCCGTTCGTGGACTACCCGGTGGGCAAGAAGCAGCTCTCCGAGATCGTCAACGACCTCGCCGAGCGCTACCCGAAGGTCATCGTGGCGGCGACGCTCGACAACCTGAAGGCGTCCGGTTTCCACTGGGCGACCCGTTCCGGTGTCACCGTGGCCATCTCCGACGTCGTCGTGCCCGAGGCCAAGAAGGCCATCATCGCGGGCTACGAGGCTCAGGACGAGAAGGTCCAGAAGCAGTACGAGCGCGGTCTGATCACCAAGGACGAGCGCACGCAGGAGCTCATCGCGATCTGGACCAAGGCGACCAACGAGGTCGCCGAGGCGATGAACGCGAACTTCCCGAAGACCAACCCGATCTTCATGATGGTCGACTCGGGTGCCCGCGGAAACATGATGCAGATGCGTCAGATCGCGGGTATGCGTGGCCTGGTGTCCAACGCGAAGAACGAGACCATCCCGCGGCCGATCAAGGCGTCGTTCCGCGAGGGTCTCACCGTGCTGGAGTACTTCATCTCCACCCACGGTGCCCGTAAGGGTCTCGCGGACACCGCTCTGCGTACCGCCGACTCCGGTTACCTGACCCGTCGTCTGGTCGACGTCTCCCAGGACGTCATCATCCGCGAGGAGGACTGCGGCACCGAGCGCGGCCTCAAGCTGGCGATCGCCGAGCGCTCCGAGGACGGTTCGCTGCGCAAGACGGACGACGTCGAGACCAGCGTGTACGCGCGCTGCCTCGCCGAGGACGTCGTGGTGGACGGCAAGGTGCTGGCCACCGCCGGCACCGACCTGGGCGACGTGCTCATCGAGCAGCTCATCCACAACGGCGTCGAGGAGGTCAAGACCCGCTCGGTCCTGACCTGCGAGTCCGCGGTGGGCACCTGCGCGATGTGCTACGGCCGTTCGCTCGCGACCGGCAAGCTGGTGGACATCGGTGAGGCGGTCGGCATCATCGCCGCCCAGTCCATCGGCGAGCCCGGCACCCAGCTGACGATGCGTACCTTCCACACCGGTGGTGTGGCCGGTGACGACATCACGCAGGGTCTGCCGCGTGTCGTCGAGCTCTTCGAGGCGCGTACCCCCAAGGGTGTCGCCCCGATCTCGGAGGCGGCGGGCCGCATCCGGATCGAGGAGACCGAGAAGACCAAGAAGATCGTCATCACCCCGGACGACGGTGCCGAGGAGATCGCCTACCCGATCTCCAAGCGTGCCCGGCTGCTGGTGGGCGAGGGCGACCACGTCGAGGTCGGCGAGAAGCTGACCGTGGGTGCCACCAACCCGCACGACGTGCTGCGCATCCTGGGTCAGCGGGCCGTCCAGGTCCACCTGGTCGGGGAAGTCCAGAAGGTCTACAACTCGCAGGGTGTGTCGATCCACGACAAGCACATCGAGATCATCATCCGGCAGATGCTCCGCCGGGTGACGATCATCGAGTCCGGCGACGCGGAGCTGCTGCCGGGCGAGCTGGTCGAGCGCGGCCGCTTCGAGACCGAGAACCGTCGGGTCGTGGCGGAGGGTGGCCACCCGGCCTCCGGCCGTCCGCAGCTGATGGGTATCACCAAGGCCTCGCTGGCCACCGAGTCCTGGCTGTCGGCCGCCTCCTTCCAGGAGACGACCCGAGTCCTCACCGACGCGGCGATCCACGCCAAGTCCGACTCGCTGCTGGGCCTCAAGGAGAACGTCATCATCGGTAAGCTCATCCCGGCCGGTACGGGTCTGTCCCGCTACCGCAACATCCGGGTCGAGCCGACCGAGGAGGCCAAGGCCGCGATGTACTCGGCCGTCGGCTACGACGACATCGACTACAGCCCGTTCGGCACCGGCTCCGGCCAGGCCGTCCCGCTGGAGGACTACGACTACGGCCCGTACAACGGCTGAGTCGTCCGCTCGAAGCCGCTGGGCGGCCATCCCCTGGGGGTGGCCGCCCAGCGGCTTTGTGCCGCCTTGGAGGGCCCTGTGGGGCCTTCCGGGGCGGTACGGGCGGGGGGAGGGGCGGCACGGACCGGCCGACCGTGTGACGGGGCGCCCTGGGAACGTGGTTTTCCGGGCATAATGGAGCGATGCGGGCTGCGAACGATGATCGCGAGCGTACGGTGGACGTGCTCAAGGTTGCGTTCACCGAAGGGCGGTTGACCCAGCCGGAGTTCGAGGACCGGGTCGGGCTGGCCTACCAGGCGGTGACGTACCAGGAGCTGTACGGGCTCACCGCGGACATCCCGCGTCCACGCCGGCTCCCCGCGCCCCCGCCGCCGGTCAACGCCAAGGCGGTCGCCTCACTGGTCTGCGGTGCGGTGGGCATGTTCGGACTGGTGATCCCCGGGATACCGGCCGTGGTGCTGGGGCACATGGCGCGCCGGGAGATCCGGCGCACGGGCGAGCGGGGCGACGCGCTCGCGGTGTGCGGACTGGTGATGGGATACCTTCTGACCGCGTTCACGGTCGCGATCACGGCGATCGTCGTTATGGTGGTAGTGGCGGTCAGTCACGGCTGAGTGCGTTCTCGCGAGCCCCCCGCGGGGGCCCGGCGGGAGGGTGCGGCATCGGCCGAGACCATATGTTTTGACCGAAGGCTGGGCGCTGGGTACGCTCTGACCTTGTGCCTGGGGTGTGCCCGGGTTCTCGTGCGTGCACTTGTCCGTACGGGACACCGAGGCCGATACACCGACAAATACGCAGTTTCGCTTCGACGGAAATCGTATGAGGTGCGCGACACACCCGACCGCGTGGGTCGGCGTGAGCCGCTGAAGCCCCAGGTTAGAAGTATCGAGTCGGCACACAGAAACCGGAGAAACGGTGCCTACGATCCAGCAGCTGGTCCGAAAGGGCCGGCAGGACAAGGTCGAGAAGAACAAGACGCCCGCACTGAAGGGTTCCCCTCAGCGCCGCGGCGTCTGCACGCGCGTCTACACGACCACCCCGAAGAAGCCGAACTCTGCCCTGCGCAAGGTCGCGCGTGTGCGACTGACCAGCGGCATCGAGGTCACCGCTTACATCCCGGGTGAGGGTCACAACCTGCAGGAGCACTCCATCGTGCTCGTGCGTGGTGGCCGTGTGAAGGACCTGCCGGGTGTTCGCTACAAGATCATCCGCGGCTCGCTCGACACCCAGGGTGTCAAGAACCGCAAGCAGGCCCGCAGCCGCTACGGCGCCAAGAAGGAGAAGTAAGAATGCCTCGTAAGGGCCCCGCCCCGAAGCGCCCGGTCATCATCGACCCGGTCTACGGTTCTCCTCTGGTGACGTCGCTCGTCAACAAGATCCTGCTGCACGGCAAGCGCTCCACCGCCGAGCGCATCGTGTACGGCGCCCTCGAGGGCCTGCGCGAGAAGACCGGGCAGGACCCGGTCATCACGCTCAAGCGCGCCCTGGAGAACGTCAAGCCCTCCCTCGAGGTCAAGTCCCGCCGTGTCGGTGGCGCGACCTACCAGGTGCCGATCGAGGTCCGCCCCGGCCGCGCCAACACCCTGGCGCTGCGCTGGCTGGTGGGTTACTCCCGCGCCCGCCGCGAGAAGACCATGACCGAGCGTCTGATGAACGAGCTGATGGACGCCAGCAACGGTCTGGGCGCCGCGGTGAAGCGTCGCGAGGACACCCACAAGATGGCCGAGTCCAACAAGGCCTTCGCGCACTACCGCTGGTAGTCCGCGCCCCCATCGAGAGAACCGAGAGAAGACTGAAGCCTTATGGCTACCACTTCACTTGACCTGGCCAGGGTCCGCAACATCGGGATCATGGCCCACATCGACGCGGGCAAGACGACGACCACCGAGCGGATCCTGTTCTACACCGGTGTCTCGTACAAGATCGGCGAAGTCCACGACGGCGCTGCCACCATGGACTGGATGGAGCAGGAGCAGGAGCGCGGCATCACGATCACGTCGGCCGCGACGACCTGCCACTGGCCGCTGGAGAACGTCGACCACACCATCAACATCATCGACACCCCGGGTCACGTCGACTTCACCGTCGAGGTGGAGCGCTCGCTGCGCGTGCTCGACGGTGCCGTGACGGTGTTCGACGGTGTCGCCGGTGTCGAGCCGCAGTCCGAGACCGTCTGGCGTCAGGCGGACCGCTACGGTGTGCCGCGTATCTGCTTCGTCAACAAGCTCGACCGCACCGGCGCCGAGTTCCACCGCTGCGTCGACATGATCGTGGACCGCCTCGGTGCGGTTCCGCTGGTCATGCAGCTGCCGATCGGTGCCGAGGCCGACTTCAAGGGCGTGGTCGACCTCGTCCAGATGAAGGCCCTCGTGTGGTCCGCCGAGGCCACCAAGGGCGAGATGTACGACGTCGTCGACATCCCGGACACCCACACCGAGGCCGCCGACGAGTGGCGCGGCAAGCTGCTCGAGGCCGTCGCCGAGAACGACGAAGAGATGATGGAGCTGTACCTGGAGGGCACCGAGCCCAGCCAGGAGCAGCTGATGGCGGCCATCCGCCGCATCACCCTCGCCTCCAAGGGCGGCGCGGGCTCCGTCACCGTCACCCCGGTGTTCTGTGGAACCGCGTTCAAGAACAAGGGCGTCCAGCCCCTGCTCGACGCGGTCGTGCGTTACCTGCCGTCGCCGCTGGACGTCGAGGCCATCGAGGGCCACGCCGTCGGCGACGCCGAGCAGATCATCAAGCGCAAGCCCTCGGACGACGAGCCCTTCTCCGGTCTCGCGTTCAAGATCATGAGCGACCCGCACCTCGGCAAGCTCACCTTCGTCCGGGTGTACTCGGGCCGCCTGGAGTCCGGCAGTTCCGTGCTGAACTCCGTCAAGGGCAAGAAGGAGCGCATCGGCAAGATCTACCGCATGCACGCGAACAAGCGTGAGGAGATCGACTCGGTGGGCGCCGGCGACATCGTCGCCGTCATGGGCCTGAAGCAGACCACCACCGGTGAGACGCTGTCCGACGACAAGAACCCGGTGATCCTGGAGTCCATGGACTTCCCGGCTCCGGTCATCCAGGTCGCGATCGAGCCCAAGTCCAAGGGCGACCAGGAGAAGCTGGGTGTCGCCATCCAGCGTCTCTCGGAGGAGGACCCCTCCTTCCAGGTCCACTCGGACGAGGAGACCGGCCAGACGATCATCGGCGGCATGGGCGAACTGCACCTCGAGGTGCTGGTCGACCGCATGAAGCGCGAGTTCAAGGTCGAGGCGAACGTGGGCAAGCCCCAGGTCGCCTACCGCGAGACCATCCGCAAGGCGGTCGAGCGGATCGACTACACGCACAAGAAGCAGACCGGCGGTACCGGCCAGTTCGCGAAGGTGCAGATCTCGCTGGAGCCGCTGGAGGGCGGAGACGCCTCCTACGAGTTCGTCAACAAGGTCACCGGTGGCCGCATCCCCCGCGAGTACATCCCGTCGGTGGACTCCGGTGCCCAGGAGGCCATGAAGTTCGGCATCCTGGCCGGCTACGAGATGGTCGGCGTCCGCGTCACCCTTCTCGACGGTGGCTACCACGAGGTCGACTCCTCCGAGCTGGCGTTCAAGATCGCCGGTTCGCAGGCCTTCAAGGAGGGCGCCCGCAAGGCGAGCCCCGTCCTCCTCGAGCCGATGATGGCCGTCGAGGTCACCACGCCCGAGGAGTCCATGGGCGACGTCATCGGCGACCTCAACTCCCGCCGTGGCCAGATCCAGGCCATGGAGGAGCGCAGTGGTGCCCGGGTCGTCAAGGGCCTGGTACCGCTGTCGGAGATGTTCGGCTACGTCGGCGACCTCCGCAGCAAGACGTCGGGTCGCGCGAGCTACTCGATGCAGTTCGACTCCTACGCCGAGGTTCCCAAGAACGTCGCCGAGGAGATCATCGCGAAGGCCAAGGGCGAGTAACCCAGCAGTTGTTCCCGCACTAGGCTTGACCGGGAGGCTTGGGGGCATTCCGCCGCGAACCGCAAGGGGAGCGTCGGATGCCCCGGCCGCCCGTAACCCAGCAAAGATCACCCTGGCGCCGATGAAGTAAGGCGTACAGCAACTCCACAGGAGGACCCCAGTGGCGAAGGCGAAGTTCGAGCGGACTAAGCCGCACGTCAACATCGGCACCATCGGTCACATCGACCACGGTAAGACCACTCTTACCGCTGCGATCACCAAGGTGCTGCACGACGCGTACCCGGACCTGAACCCCTTCACGCCGTTCGACCAGATCGACAAGGCGCCGGAGGAGCGGCAGCGCGGTATCACCATCTCCATCGCGCACGTCGAGTACCAGACGGACGCGCGTCACTACGCGCACGTCGACTGCCCGGGTCACGCGGACTACATCAAGAACATGATCACCGGTGCCGCGCAGATGGACGGCGCCATCCTCGTGGTCGCCGCCACCGACGGTCCGATGCCGCAGACCAAGGAGCACGTGCTCCTGGCCCGCCAGGTCGGCGTTCCGTACATCGTCGTCGCCCTGAACAAGGCCGACATGGTGGACGACGAGGAGATCCTGGAGCTCGTCGAGCTCGAGGTCCGTGAGCTGCTCTCCGAGTACGAGTTCCCGGGCGACGACCTGCCGGTCGTCCGCGTCTCCGCGCTGAAGGCGCTGGAGGGCGACAAGGAGTGGGGCGAGAAGCTCCTCGGCCTGATGAAGGCCGTGGACGAGGCCGTCCCCACCCCCGAGCGCGACGTCGACAAGCCGTTCCTGATGCCGATCGAGGACGTCTTCACGATCACCGGTCGTGGCACCGTCGTCACCGGTCGTATCGAGCGCGGCATCCTCAAGGTCAACGAGACCGTCGACATCATCGGCATCAAGACCGAGAAGACCACCACCACGGTCACCGGCATCGAGATGTTCCGCAAGCTGCTCGACGAGGGCCAGGCCGGTGAGAACGTCGGTCTGCTGCTCCGCGGCATCAAGCGCGAGGACGTCGAGCGCGGCCAGGTCATCATCAAGCCGGGTACGGTCACGCCGCACACCGACTTCGAGGCCCAGGCCTACATCCTGTCGAAGGACGAGGGTGGTCGTCACACCCCGTTCTTCAACAACTACCGCCCGCAGTTCTACTTCCGTACCACGGACGTGACCGGCGTCGTGACCCTCCCCGAGGGCACCGAGATGGTCATGCCGGGCGACAACACCGCCATGACGGTCGCGCTGATCCAGCCGATCGCCATGGAGGAGGGCCTGAAGTTCGCCATCCGCGAGGGTGGCCGGACCGTCGGCGCCGGCCAGGTCACCAAGATCCTGAAGTAAGGATCCCGGCGATCTGCCGCTTGCCGTAGGCGAGCTGTACGAGGGCCCCGGCCCACCGTTCACGCGGTGGGCCGGGGCCCTCGGCGTTTCCGGGTTCGGGGGCCCGGGACCCGGGGCCCGGGACCCGGGGGCCGGCGGGCTAGACCGGGGTGCGCAGCTCCGGCCGCCAGATCCAGGGCGTGGCGTCCGTCCCGAACCCCACGACGGCGGGCCGGGCCCCGGGGCGGGTGTGCAGGGCCGGGAAGCCGTACCCGGGGGCGCCCCGGCGCAGCGCGCCGACCGGGTGCGCGAGGCCGGCGACGTGGACCGCGCCGTCGGCGGCGCGTCCGGCAAGCAGCCCGTGGGCCTGGGCGAGGGGGCCGTAACCGTCGAAGAGCCGCGGCCGGCCGGGCCCGAGCGCCGCCCGGACCACGCCGAGCCGGTGGACGAGGAGTCCGTCGCTCGCGGGCAGGCGGTAGACCAGGGACAGGGAGCCGTCGGGCTCCGCCGCGGCCGCCGGGGGATCGGCGGGGCCCGGCAGCGCGGTCAGCGCACGGCAGAGGAGCGGCCCGCCCGGCGCGTCCTGGGACCAGTGGTGCACGGCGGTCCGCCCGGCGGCGAACACGTGCACCCTCCCGTCGCGGTCCACGACCGCGCTCAGCCCGTCCTGCACCGGGCCGCCGCCCAGGTCCTGCCAGCCGGTCCACGTGCCGTCAGGCTCCCGTACGCGGGTGCTCAGGCCCTTGGCCGCGTTGCGCACGAACAGGTGCACCCGCCGGTCCGGCGCGGCCACCGCGACGGGTACGCCGATCCTGCGCCCCCGGTCCGGGTCGTCCTCGGGCGAGCCCAGCCCCTCCCAGTCACGGCCCTCCGCGAGCACCACGACGTCACGGGTGTTGGCCGCCCGGTCGCTGTCCAGGGCGGCGAACCGCAGCGCGAACAGCAGGGGTCCGCCGCCGGCCGGGTCGGTGACGACGCTCAGCGCAGGGGCGAGCGGTCCGCCGCCCAGGTCCCGCGGCGGCCCCCAGCGCCCGCTGCCGGGGGCGGTCTCCCGCCAGCGCACCGCGCGTGTGCCGAGCACGCCGTGGGCGACCAGCCGCCCCTGCGCGTCGGTCCCCGGTACGAGGCGGGCGCCGGGGTGGCGGTAGTGGGTGCTGCGCACCCAGCCCTTGCGGTTGGCGAGCGGTCTGCCCATGCCGACCTGGTAGTCGCCGCAGCCGGAGGGGTCGCCGCAGGGCCAGTCGGGGGCGCCTCCGTACGGGGCGAGGTAGCCGGCCTTCCGGCGCAGCAGCGCGGGCGGGAGGTTGTAGGGCCAGTGGTGGTTGTAGTAGCCGCGGTAGGCCGTGGTCAGGAAGGCGGGCGCGATGCCTTCGCTGCGGGCGACGCCCTCGGCGTAGCGGGCGATCGCCTTCCAGGCGAACAGCGCGGTCGCGGTGTGGTCCCAGTGGTCGCTGTAGCCGAGTTGCTCGACGTCCCGTCGCCGGGTGGCCGCGTTGGCCTCCATGTCCGGGTCGGGGTCGAGGGTGTGGACGAGGGTCGGCCGGTGGTGCCGCAGCAGTCCGGCGAGCACGTCCACCAGGACCTCGTGGGTGTAGGTGTCCCTGGCGGCGTTCGGTGAGCCCGCCGAGGTGAAGGTCGGCAGGGTCATGCCGGGCAGCTGCCACAGTTGCGGCAGCCCGACCCTGTCGGTCGTGCCGTGCATGGCGAGGTTGAGGAAGACCAGCACCGCCTCCCGGTCGCCCACGCGCAGCGTGTCGACCTCGGCGGTCATGCCATGGGCCAGCCGCGTGGTGCCGCGCCGCCAGGGCGTGAAGATGTCGGCGCCCAGCATCGCCGCGTACGCCTGCCGCAGGCCCTGGTGACGGGCGGCGGAGTAGGCGGCCTTGTCGGGGGCCGGACGCGGCTGTCCCGGTGGGTGGTTGACCCCGTGCGCCTCGCCCGCGGTGACGTACACCGACACCACGGGGACGCCCGCCTCGACGGCCTGCACGGTGTCGGGGTTCATGAAGTACAGCTCGTCGTCGGGGTGCGCCAGCACCTGGAACAGCCGCGCCCCGCCCGCCGGGGCGCGGAACGCCAGGGGGGCGGGCGCCGGACCGGTGGCCGGGCCCCCGGACCGGGAGCAGCCGCCCAGGGCGAGGGCCGCGGAGCCGGAGCCGAACGCGGCGAGGAAGCGGCGGCGGGTGGGGGCGATCTTCACGCCACGCTAGAGGGCCGTTCCGCCCGGGAGGTTGCCGGGCACCGCCGCGGCGTGCGCCACTCGGGCGACGCGTGTACGTCATCAGGGCGCCCGCTCACCCGATCGCCCGATTGGCACGCTGCGCGAGCAGCGGGTGACCACTCGGTGTTACGACTTGTGACGTTCGGTGCACACCCGTACGAGTCCCACGAGGAGCCCCGCCATGCGCCTGTCCCAGCGCCGGGCAGTGGTCGTCGCCGCCGTCCTGACGGCCGTCCTGCCCGCCCTCGGCGGGGCCGCCGCGACGCCGGAGCCGCCCGGGGCCCCGCTGCGGATGGCCGCGCAGGGCGGCATCACCGGGCAGTACCTGGTGATGCTGCGGCCGGGTACGGACCCGGGCTCGGTGCTGCGCAGCGTCGAGGCGCAGCCGATGTTCACGTTCACCAGCGCGCTGGTGGGCTTCGCCGCCCGGCTGACCGACGGCCAGGTCTCCCTGCTGCGCGCGGTGCCCGGGGTGGAGGCCGTGGAGCAGGACGCCGAGGTCGCGGCACCGAAGCCGGCGACGCAGGTGGCCTCGGCCGCCGCCGAGGCGTCCTGGGGCCTGGCGCGGATCGGCAACCGGGCCCACGACGGCGGCGCCTTCAGCGTGCGGGCGACCGGAGCCGAGGTCACCTCGTACATCATCGACACCGGCATCGACTTCGGGCACGCCGAGTTCGGGGGACGGGCGGTGCCCGGCTTCGACGCGGTGGGGGACGGCCGGGACGGCACCGACTGCAACGGCCACGGCACGCACGTCGCCGGGACGGTCGGCGGTGCCACCACCGGCGTCGCCCGGGCGACGAAGCTGGTCTCGGTACGGGTGCTGGGCTGCGACGGCCGTGGCTCGGTGGCCACGGTGGTCGCCGGGATGAACTGGGTGGCCGCCCACGCGGTGAAGCCCGCGGTCGCCAACCTGTCGACCGGTGGCGCCCGCAGCGAGACGGCCGACCGTGCGGTGGAGGGCCTGGCGGCCGCGGGGGTCTTCCCGGTCGTCGCCGCCGGCAACTCCGACGGGGACGCCTGCCAGGTCTCCCCGGCCGCGGCGCCCGGCGCGTTCACCGTCGCCGCGATCGACGAGTCGGACCGCAGGGCGTCCTTCAGCAACTGGGGTGGCTGTGTGGACATCAGTGCCCCGGGGACGGGGATCACCTCCGCGGCCATGGGCGGCGGCCTGGTCCGCATGAGCGGCACCTCGATGGCCGCACCGCACGTCACGGGGGTGGCGGCGCTCTACAAGGACACGTACGGGGACGTCTCCACGTCCTTCCTCGCCTCCTGGCTGCTGGCCAACGCCACCCCCGGCGTGCCCGTCGACGCCCCGGCCGGCACCCCGCGGCTGCTGGTGTACACATCCGGACTGTGACCCGGGTTTGGGGGAGCGGCGGCGGGGGGTAAGGTACTGCGCCCCGATTGGCGTCCGAGGCGTCCGGTATGGCAGACTAGCCGGGTTGCTCGGTCGAGTGCCGATGCTGCGCGCCTCCCGTCGGGAGGACCGGAAGCGAGTCCCACAGTACTCGTCGTCACTCTCCGCCCCAGGCGGGGTGGCGGACGTACGGGAATCTTCCGGGAAGCGTCAGCGGGGTGCTCACCAGGTACTCGGTGGGTGTCTTCTCCCACGTATCCCCTCCCTGAGGGTCTCCGCCATGCGGTGATTTAAGGGAAGGGAAGCGACACGCCCGACCGCGTGGGTCGGAGAAGACGGTCGAACCACCGAGTTCCAGAGCGCTGACTAGCAGACAGGACTACGAAGTAGCCATGGCGGGACAGAAGATCCGCATCCGGCTCAAGGCCTACGACCACGAGGTCATCGACTCCTCGGCGAAGAAGATCGTCGAGACGGTGACGCGTACTGGTGCGCAGGTCGCGGGCCCGGTGCCGCTGCCCACTGAGAAGAACGTGTACTGCGTCATCAAGTCGCCGCACAAGTACAAGGACTCGCGCGAGCACTTCGAGATGCGCACGCACAAGCGCCTGATCGACATCCTCGACCCGACGCCCAAGACCGTTGACTCGTTGATGCGCCTGGACCTTCCGGCCGGCGTCGACATCGAGATCAAGCTCTGAGAGGCGCGGAACAGATGGCTAAGCAGATCAAGGGCATCCTGGGCGAGAAGCTCGGCATGACCCAGGTCTGGGACGAGAACAACCGTGTCGTCCCGGTGACCGTGGTCAAGGCCGGCCCGAACGTCGTGACCCAGGTCCGTACGAACGACGTCGACGGTTACGAGTCGGTCCAGATCGCCTTCGGCGAGATCGACCCGCGCAAGGTGAACAAGCCCCTCAAGGGCCACTTCGCCAAGGCCGACGTGACCCCCCGCCGCCACCTGGTGGAGCTCCGTACCTCCGACGCGGCCGAGTACACCCTCGGCCAGGAGATCACCGCGGAGGTCTTCGAGGCGGGCGTGAAGGTGGACGTCACCGGCAAGAGCAAGGGCAAGGGCTTCGCCGGTGTCATGAAGCGTCACAACTTCAAGGGCCTCGGCGCCGGACACGGCACCCAGCGCAAGCACCGCTCTCCCGGCTCCATCGGTGGCTGCGCCACCCCGGGCCGTGTGTTCAAGGGTCTGCGCATGGCGGGCCGCATGGGCAACGAGCGGGTCACCACCCAGAACCTGACCGTCCACGCCGTTGACGCGGAGAAGGGCCTGCTGCTCATCAAGGGCGCGGTTCCCGGCCCGAACGGCGGCCTCGTCCTGGTCCGCACCGCGGCCAAGGGGGCCTGAGGATATGAGCACCATTGACATTCTGTCGCCCGCGGGCGACAAGGCCGGGACCGTTGAGCTCCCGGGCGAGATCTTCGACGCGAAGGTCAGCATCCCGCTGATCCACCAGGTCGTCGTGGCGCAGCTGGCCGCCGCCCGTCAGGGCACGCACAAGGTCAAGACGCGTGGCGAGGTCCGCGGTGGCGGCAAGAAGCCGTACCGCCAGAAGGGCACCGGCCGCGCCCGTCAGGGTTCGACCCGCGCCCCGCAGTTCGCCGGTGGTGGCGTCGTGCACGGTCCCGTGCCGCGTGACTACTCGCAGCGGACCCCGAAGAAGATGAAGGCCGCCGCCCTGCGCGGTGCCCTCACCGACCGGGCGCGTCACAACCGCATCCACGTCGTGACCGGCGTCATCGAGGGCGAGTCCCCGTCGACGAAGGCCGCCAAGACGCTGCTGGGCAAGATCAGCGACCGCAAGAACGTGCTGCTCGTCGCCGACCGCGCCGAAGAGGCCGCGTGGCTGTCCGCCCGCAACCTGCCCCAGGTGCACATCCTGGAGGCCGGCCAGCTGAACACGTACGACGTGCTCGTCTCCGACGACGTGGTCTTCACCAAGGCCGCCTTCGACCGCTTCATCGGTAACGGCGCCGCCGAGACCGAAGGGAGCGACGCCTGATGGCCGAGCAGACCGCGATCACCAGCCGGACCTTCACGGACCACCGTGACATCCTGGTCAAGCCGGTGGTCTCCGAGAAGAGCTACGCGCTGCTGGACGAGAACAAGTACACGTTCGTCGTCGACCCGCGTGCCAACAAGACCCAGATCAAGCAGGCCGTCGAGGCGGTCTTCCAGGTCAAGGTCACCGGGGTCAACACGATCAACCGTCAGGGCAAGCGCAAGCGCACCAAGACCGGTTTCGGCAAGCGCAAGGACACCAAGCGCGCCATCGTGACCCTCGCTGAGGGCGACCGCATCGACATCTTCGGCGGCCCGGTCTCCTAACGGGGACCGGAACGTTCAGAAGTCCGGAATCTTCCGAGGACTGAGAAATGGGTATCCGCAAGTACAAGCCGACGACCCCGGGCCGTCGTGGCTCCAGCGTCGCCGACTTCGTCGAGATCACGCGGTCCACGCCGGAGAAGTCGCTGGTCCGCCCCCTGCACAGCAAGGGCGGCCGTAACAACACCGGTCGTGTGACCGTTCGCCACCAGGGTGGTGGCCACAAGCGCGCCTACCGCGTGATCGACTTCCGTCGTCACGACAAGGACGGCGTGCCGGCCAAGGTCGCGCACATCGAGTACGACCCCAACCGCACCGCGCGCATCGCGCTGCTGCACTACGCGGACGGCGAGAAGCGCTACATCCTGGCCCCGGCCAAGCTGAACCAGGGTGACCGCATCGAGAACGGCGCCGGCGCCGACATCAAGCCCGGCAACAACCTCCCGCTGCGTCACATCCCGGTGGGTACGACCATCCACGCCATCGAGCTCCGGCCCGGCGGCGGCGCGAAGCTGGCGCGCAGCGCCGGTGCCTCCGTCCAGTTGCTGGCGAGGGAGGGCTCCATGGCCACCCTCCGCATGCCGTCCGGTGAAGTCCGCCTGGTCGACGCCCGCTGCCGCGCCACCATCGGCGAGGTCGGCAACGCCGAGCAGTCGAACATCAACTGGGGCAAGGCCGGCCGTATGCGCTGGAAGGGCGTCCGCCCGACCGTCCGCGGTGTGGCCATGAACCCCGTCGACCACCCGCACGGTGGTGGTGAGGGCAAGACCTCCGGTGGTCGCCACCCGGTCAGCCCGTGGGGTCAGAAGGAGGGTCGTACTCGCTCGCCGAAGAAGGCCAGCAGCAAGTACATCGTCCGCCGCCGCAAGACGAACAAGAAGCGCTAGGAGCGGGTTTAGATGCCGCGCAGTCTCAAGAAGGGGCCCTTCGTCGACGACCACCTGATCAAGAAGGTGGACGTTCAGAACGAGGCCGGTACCCACAACGTCATCAAGACCTGGTCCCGCCGCTCGATGATCATCCCGGCGATGCTGGGCCACACGATCGCGGTGCACGACGGCCGTAAGCACGTCCCGGTGTTTGTCACCGAGTCGATGGTCGGCCACAAGCTCGGCGAGTTCGCGCCGACCCGCACCTTCCGCGGCCACGAGAAGGACGACCGCAAGTCGCGTCGTCGCTGATCTGCGGAGAGCGAAGACCATGACAGACACCGAAGGGACAACCATGGAAGCCAGGGCCCAGGCGCGGTACATCCGCGTCACGCCCATGAAGGCCCGCCGCGTGGTGGACCTCATCCGTGGCATGAGCGCCACGGAGGCTCAGGCGGTCCTGCGTTTCGCCCCGCAGGCCGCGAGCGTGCCGGTGGGCAAGGTGCTCGACAGCGCCATTGCCAACGCCGCGCACAACTACGACCACACCGACGCCGAGTCGCTGTACATCAGCGAGGCGTACGTCGACGAGGGCCCGACCCTGAAGCGGTTCCGTCCGCGTGCCCAGGGTCGTGCCTACCGGATCCGCAAGCGGACCAGCCACATCACCGTGGTCGTCAGCAGCAAGGAAGGAACCCGGTAATGGGCCAGAAGGTTAACCCGCACGGGTTCCGGCTCGGCATCACCACGGACTTCAAGTCCCGGTGGTACGCCGACAAGCTGTACAAGGACTACGTCAAGGAAGACGTCGCCATCCGCCGGATGATGACGCAGGGCATGGAGCGGGCCGGCATCTCCAAGGTGGAGATCGAGCGCACCCGTGACCGCGTCCGCGTCGACATCCACACCGCCCGGCCGGGCATCGTCATCGGCCGTCGCGGCGCGGAGGCCGACCGCATCCGCGGCGACCTGGAGAAGCTGACCGGCAAGCAGGTCCAGCTGAACATCCTCGAGGTCAAGAACCCGGAGACGGACGCTCAGCTGGTGGCCCAGGCCGTCGCCGAGCAGCTGTCCTCCCGCGTCTCCTTCCGTCGTGCCATGCGCAAGAGCATGCAGAGCACGATGAAGGCCGGCGCCAAGGGCATCAAGATCCAGTGCGGTGGCCGTCTCGGCGGCGCCGAGATGTCCCGCTCGGAGTTCTACCGCGAGGGCCGCGTTCCGCTGCACACGCTGCGCGCCAACGTCGACTACGGCTTCTTCGAGGCCCGTACGACCTTCGGCCGCATCGGTGTGAAGGTGTGGATCTACAAGGGCGACGTCAAGAACATCGCCGAGGTCCGCGCAGAGAACGCTGCCGCCCGCGCCGGCAACCGCCCGGCCCGTGGCGGTGGCAACGACCGTCCGCAGCGCCGCGGTGGCGAGCGCGGCGGCCGTGGCCGTCGTCCCCAGGGTGACGCCCAGGCCCCCAAGGCCGAGGCGACCACCGCTGAGGCTCCGGCTGCGGAGACCACCGGAACGGAGGCCTGACCCCCATGCTGATCCCCCGTCGGGTCAAGCACCGTAAGCAGCACCACCCGAAGCGTGATGGCATGGCCAAGGGTGGCACCGAGCTGGCGTTCGGTGAGTACGGCATCCAGGCCGTCACCCCCGCGTACGTGACGAACCGGCAGATCGAGTCCGCTCGTATCGCCATCACCCGTCACATCCGCCGTGGTGGCAAGGTCTGGATCAACATCTACCCGGACCGTCCGCTCACGAAGAAGCCGGCCGAAACCCGCATGGGTTCCGGTAAGGGTTCCCCGGAGTGGTGGATCGCGAACGTCAAGCCCGGTCGGGTGATGTTCGAGCTGTCCTTCCCGAACGAGAAGGTTGCGCGTGAGGCGCTCACCCGAGCCGCCCACAAGCTTCCGATGAAGTGCCGGATCGTCCGGCGCGAGGCAGGTGAGCTGTAATGGCGGCCGGTACCAAGGCGACCGAGCTGCGTCAGCTGGGCGACGAGGAGCTCGTCGGCAAGCTGCGTGAGGCCAAGGAGGAGCTGTTCAACCTCCGCTTCCAGGCGGCCACCGGACAGCTCGAGAACAACTCCCGGCTGAAGGTCGTCCGCAAGGACATCGCCCGGATCTACACCCTCATGCGTGAGCGTGAGCTCGGCATCGAGACGGTGGAGAACGCCTGATGAGCGAGAAGAATGTGACTGAGAGCAGCGAGCAGCGCGGTGACCGCAAGACCCGTGAGGGTCTCGTGGTCAGCGACAAGATGGACAAGACCGTCGTGGTCGCCGTCGAGGACCGTGTGAAGCACGCCCTGTACGGCAAGGTCATCCGCCGTACCAACAAGCTCAAGGCGCACGACGAGCAGAACGCCGCGGGCGTCGGCGACCGTGTCCTCCTCATGGAGACCCGGCCGCTGTCCGCGAGCAAGCGCTGGCGCGTCGTCGAGATCCTCGAGAAGGCCAAGTAGTACCGCTCGGCCGGCCGGCACGTAATTCCTGCGGGGGGTTCCCCGCAGGACGGTTCCGCCAGGCTCTCCGGGCCCGCCCCGGAGGGAACCGGCAGACGATCAGGAGAAAGACGTGATCCAGCAGGAGTCGCGACTGCGTGTCGCCGACAACACGGGCGCGAAGGAGATCCTTTGCATCCGTGTCCTCGGTGGCTCCGGTCGCCGCTACGCAGGAATCGGTGACGTCATCGTCGCCACCGTCAAGGACGCGATCCCCGGTGGCAACGTGAAGAAGGGCGACGTCGTCAAGGCGGTCGTCGTGCGCACCGTCAAGGAGCGCCGCCGTCCCGACGGTTCGTACATCCGCTTCGACGAGAACGCGGCCGTCATCCTCAAGAACGACGGTGACCCCCGCGGCACCCGTATCTTCGGCCCCGTGGGCCGGGAGCTGCGCGAGAAGAAGTTCATGAAGATCATCTCGCTCGCGCCGGAGGTGCTGTAACCGATGAAGATCAAGAAGGGCGACCTGGTCCAGGTCATCACCGGTAAGGACAAGGGCAAGCAGGGCAAGGTCATCGCGGCCTACCCGGCTGAGGACCGCGTCCTGGTCGAGGGTGTCAACCGGGTCAAGAAGCACACCAAGGCCGGCCAGACCGCCCGTGGTTCGAAGACCGGCGGCATCATCACGACGGAGGCCCCCGTCCACGTCTCCAACGTCCAGCTGGTCGTGGAGAAGGACGGCAAGAAGGTCGTGACCCGCGTCGGCTACCGCTTCGACGACGAGGGCAACAAGATCCGCGTTGCCAAGCGGACGGGTGAGGACATCTGATGACTGCCACCACTTCGCCTCGTCTGAAGGCGCGCTACCGCGAGGAGATCGCGGGCAAGATGCGTGACGAGTTCCAGTACGAGAACGTCATGCAGATCCCCGGTCTCACCAAGATCGTGGTCAACATGGGTGTGGGCGACGCCGCCCGCGACTCCAAGCTGATCGAGGGCGCGATCCGCGACCTCACCACGATCACCGGCCAGAAGCCGGCCGTCACCAAGGCCCGGAAGTCCATCGCGCAGTTCAAGCTGCGTGAGGGTCAGCCCATCGGCGCCCACGTCACCCTCCGCGGTGACCGCATGTGGGAGTTCCTGGACCGTCTGCTGTCGCTCGCGCTCCCGCGCATCCGCGACTTCCGCGGTCTGTCGCCGAAGCAGTTCGACGGCCGAGGCAACTACACCTTCGGTCTCACGGAGCAGGTCATGTTCCACGAGATCGACCAGGACAAGATCGACCGCACCCGGGGTATGGACATCACCGTGGTGACCACGGCGACCAACGACGCTGAGGGCCGCGCGCTCCTCCGTCACCTCGGCTTCCCGTTCAAGGAGGCGTGAGCCGTGGCGAAGAAGGCTCTTATCGCGAAGGCCGCCCGCAAGCCCAAGTTCGGCGTGCGTGGCTACACGCGCTGCCAGCGTTGTGGCCGTCCGCACTCCGTGTACCGCAAGTTCGGCCTGTGCCGCGTGTGCCTTCGTGAGATGGCGCACCGCGGTGAGCTGCCGGGCGTGACCAAGAGCTCCTGGTAACCACCAGGGGCTCTCGGTAAGCAGATGAGTGGCGGGAGCCCAGCCCTGCATACCGTAAGGTAGAAGGGTTGGGCGCCCGCCGCCCATGACCGTCTTACTACGCCGTAGGTCCCCGCGCCGCACCCGTCCCCAGTCTGATGGGGGAGAGGGATGGCGCATATAGGAAACCCCGGCGAGAGAGGCCTAAGGCCATCACATGACCATGACTGACCCGATCGCAGACATGCTGACGCGTCTGCGGAACGCGAACTCCGCGTACCACGACGAGGTCACCATGCCGTTCAGCAAGATCAAGTCGCACATCGCGGAGATCCTCCAGCAGGAGGGTTACATCACCGGCTGGAAGGTCGAGGACGCCGAGGTCGGCAAGAACCTCGTTCTCGAGCTGAAGTTCGGTCCGAACCGCGAGCGCTCGATCGCCGGCATCAAGCGCATCAGCAAGCCCGGTCTGCGGGTCTACGCAAAGTCCACCAACCTGCCGAAGGTGCTCGGCGGCCTGGGCGTGGCGATCATCTCCACCTCCCACGGGCTCCTCACCGACAAGCAGGCAAACAAGAAGGGCGTGGGTGGGGAAGTCCTCGCCTACGTCTGGTAGTCGGGAAACGGAGGTATAGCCATGTCGCGTATTGGACGGCTGCCCATCCCGGTTCCCGCCGGCGTGGACGTCACCATCGATGGCCGGACGGTCTCGGTGAAGGGCCCCAAGGGTTCCCTGACCCACACCGTTGCCGCGCCGATCGAGATCGTCAAGGGCGAGGACGGCACCCTGCAGGTGTCGCGTCCGAACGACGAGCGTCTGAACAAGGCCCTGCACGGCCTGTCGCGCACGCTGGTGGCGAACATGATCACCGGCGTGACCGCGGGCTACGTGAAGAAGCTCGAGATCAGCGGTGTCGGTTACCGCGTCCAGGCGAAGGGCTCCAGCCTGGAGTTCGCCCTGGGCTACAGCCACCCGATCGTCGTCGAGGCCCCCGAGGGCATCTCCTTCAAGGTCGAGAACCCCACCAAGTTCTCGGTCGAGGGCATCGACAAGCAGAAGGTCGGCGAGGTCGCCGCGAACATCCGCAAGCTGCGGAAGCCCGACCCGTACAAGGCCAAGGGCGTCAAGTACGAGGGCGAAGTCATCCGCCGCAAGGTCGGAAAGGCTGGTAAGTAAGCCATGGCATACGGTGTGAAGATCGCCAAGGGCGATGCTTACAAGGGCGCCGCCAAGAAGCGCCGCCACATCCGCGTCCGCAAGCGGATCTCGGGCACCGAGGCGCGTCCGCGCCTGGTCGTGACCCGCTCCAACCGCGGTATCACGGCACAGGTCATCGACGACCTCAAGGGCCACACCGTGGCCTCGGCGTCGCACCTGGACACCTCCATCCGAGGCGTCGAGGGTGACAAGACCGAGCAGGCCAAGAAGGTCGGCCAGCTGGTCGCCGAGCGCGCCAAGGCGGCCGGTGTCGAGACCGTCGTGTTCGACCGTGGTGGCAACCGGTACGCCGGGCGCATTGCCGCCCTTGCCGACGCCGCCCGCGAAGCCGGGCTCGGTTTCTGAGCCGGTTCCGTAGCTAGCGGAAACAGAGAGAGGTAATCCAATGGCTGGACCCCAGCGCCGCGGTGGCGGTGCCGGTGGCGGCGAGCGGCGGGACCGGAAGGGCCGTGACGGCGGCGCAGCTGCCGCCGAGAAGACCGCGTACGTTGAGCGCGTTGTCGCGATCAACCGCGTCGCCAAGGTTGTGAAGGGTGGTCGTCGCTTCAGCTTCACCGCGCTGGTCGTGGTGGGCGACGGTGACGGCACCGTGGGTGTCGGTTACGGCAAGGCCAAGGAGGTGCCGGCCGCCATCGCCAAGGGTGTTGAGGAGGCCAAGAAGCACTTCTTCAAGGTCCCCCGTATCCAGGGCACCATCCCCCACCCCATCCAGGGCGAGAAGGCCGCGGGCGTCGTCCTGCTCAAGCCTGCTTCCCCCGGTACGGGTGTGATCGCCGGTGGTCCGGTGCGCGCCGTTCTGGAGTGCGCCGGCATCCACGACGTCCTGTCGAAGTCGCTCGGCTCCGACAACGCGATCAACATCGTGCACGCCACGGTGGCCGCTCTTCAGGGCCTGCAGCGCCCCGAGGAGATCGCCGCCCGTCGTGGCCTGCCCCTCGAGGACGTGGCTCCCGCGGCTCTGCTCCGGGCGCGTGCTGGGGTGGGTGCGTAATGGCTCGCCTCAAGGTCACGCAGGTCAAGTCGTACATCGGCAGCAAGCAGAACCACCGTGACACCCTGCGTTCGCTCGGCCTGAAGCGGCTGAACGACGTTGTGGTCAAGGAGGACCGCCCGGAGATCCGCGGCATGGTCCAGACCGTCCGCCACCTCGTCACGGTCGAGGAGGTTGACTGACATGGGCACCGACAACACGTCGAACCCGCTGAAGGTCCACAACCTCCGTCCGGCCCCCGGTGCCAAGACCGCCAAGACCCGTGTGGGTCGTGGTGAGGCGTCCAAGGGCAAGACGGCGGGTCGTGGCACCAAGGGCACGAAGGCCCGCTACCAGGTTCCGGCACGCTTCGAGGGTGGGCAGATGCCCCTCCACATGCGTCTGCCGAAGCTCAAGGGCTTCAAGAACCCGTTCCGCACCGAGTTCCAGGTCGTGAACCTGGACAAGCTGACCGCGCTCTACCCCGAGGGTGGCGAGGTCACGGTGGCCGACCTGGTCGCCAAGGGTGCCGTGCGGAAGAACCAGCTCGTCAAGGTGCTGGGCACCGGCGAGATCTCCGTGGCGCTGCAGGTGACCGTCGACGCGGTCTCCGGCTCCGCCAAGGAGAAGATCACCGCTGCGGGCGGCTCGGTCACCGAGCTCGTCTGAGAGTGATGCCACATCCAGCCGGGGATGTTCCGCACTTTCGTGCGGGGCATCCCCGGTTGGTCATTCCGGGGACGGACGCTCGCCGGTAAGGTGGGCCGGGCTAGTCTTGCGGAGCCTGTGCGCTGACGCGGGTCAGGCAACCCCCAACGTTTTGCAGTTCGACCATTCGTAGCTTTCAACACCGTCACCTCCCGCCGAAGAAGCGGGGGGCGCAGGAGGCACCGTGCTCACCGCGTTCGCCCGGGCGTTCAGGACGCCCGACCTGCGCAAGAAGCTGCTGTTCACGCTGGGCATCATGATGCTGTTCCGGCTGGGAGCGCACATCCCGATCCCTGGGGTCGACTACCAGGTGGTCAACTCCTGCATCAAGGCGGTCGGCGGGAACCAGGGCCTCTTCGGCCTGGTGAACCTCTTCAGCGGCGGCGCGCTTCTGCAACTCACGATCTTCGCGCTCGGCATCATGCCGTACATCACCGCGAGCATCATCCTGCAGCTGCTCACCGTGGTCATCCCGCGCCTGGAAGCCCTCAAGAAGGAGGGCCAGGCCGGCCAGACCAAGATCACCCAGTACACGCGCTACCTCACCGTGGCGCTGGCGATCCTGCAGGGCACCGGCCTGGTGGCCACCGCCCGCTCCGGCAGCCTCTTCCAGCAGTGCCCCGACCGCTTCAACATCGTCCCCGACCAGTCGATCTTCACCACGATCACGATGGTCATCACGATGACCGCGGGTACCGCCCTCATCATGTGGCTGGGCGAGCTCATCACCGACCGCGGCATCGGCAACGGCATGTCGATCCTGATGTTCCTGTCGATCGCGGCCGGCTTCCCCGGCGCCCTCTGGGCGATCAAGAAGTCCGGGAAGATCGCGGACGGCTGGGTCGAGTTCGGCGCGGTCATCATGGTGGGTCTGGCGATGGTCGCCCTCGTCGTCTTCGTCGAGCAGGCGCAGCGCCGCATCCCCGTGCAGTACGCGAAGCGCATGATCGGCCGTCGTTCGTACGGAGGAACGTCCACCTACATCCCGCTGAAGGTGAACCAGGCGGGTGTGATTCCCGTCATCTTCGCGTCATCGCTCCTGTACATCCCGTCACTGGTCGTCCAGTTCAGTGGATCCACGTCTACCTGGGCAAACTGGGTCAGGGACAACCTGGTCAAGGGTGATCACCCGATCTACATCACCGCGTACTTCCTGCTGATTGTCTTCTTTGCCTTCTTCTACGTGGCCATCTCGTTCAACCCCGAAGAAGTCGCGGACAACATGAAGAAGTATGGTGGGTTCATCCCGGGCATCCGGGCTGGTCGTCCCACCGCGGAGTACCTCAGCTACGTGCTCAACCGCATCACGTGGCCGGGCGCGATGTACCTGGGTCTGATCGCCTTGGTGCCCACCGTGGCGCTGGTGCTGTTCAACGCGAACCAGAACTTCCCGTTCGGCGGGACGAGCATCCTGATCATCGTGGGTGTCGGCCTGGAGACCGTGAAGCAGATCGAGAGCCAGCTTCAGCAGCGTAACTACGAAGGGTTCCTCCGCTGATGCGCATCGTCCTCGTCGGGCCCCCCGGGGCCGGCAAGGGTACGCAGGCTGCGTACCTTGCCAGGAACCTGTCGATCCCGCACATCTCCACGGGCGACCTCTTCCGGGCGAACATCAGCCAGGGCACGGAGCTGGGCCGCAAGGCCCAGGAGTACATGGACGCCGGCCGGCTGGTACCCGACGAGATCACCATCGGCATGGCCAAGGACCGCATGCTGCAGCCGGACGCCGGGAACGGCTTCCTGCTCGACGGCTTCCCGCGGAACGTGGGCCAGGCGCAGGCGCTCGACAAGATCCTCGCCGAGGCCGGGATAGCGCTGGACGCGGTGCTGGACCTCGAGGTCCCCGAGGAGGAGGTCGTCAAGCGCATCGCCGGTCGCCGGCTGTGCCGCAAGAACGGCAGCCACGTCTTCCACGTGGTGTACAACCCTCCGGCCGATGCCGGCGTCTGCGACGAGTGCGGCGGCGAGCTGTACCAGCGGTCGGACGACACCGAGGAGAAGGTGCGGGTCCGGCTGGAGGAGTACCACAGCAAGACCGAGCCGATCATCGACTACTACAAGCAGCAGGGCCTGGTGCGCACCATCTCGGCCCTGGGCAAGGTCGCCGAGGTGACCAAGCGGGCGATGGACGCGCTGCACGACAAGAAGGACTCGGGCGACAGCGCCGCCTGAGCACATGCGTGACCGGTACGGCCGCGGTGTCCCCCAGGACCCCGCGGCCGTACCGTTGAGGTATCCGGTGGGACGAAGGAAGGCCAGGACCGATGGTGGAGATCAAGAGCCCCGAGCAGATCGCGAAGATGCGCGCGGCCGGCCTGGTCGTCGCCGCGATCCACGAGGCCACCCGTGAGGCGGCCGTCCCGGGGGCCACCACCAAGGACCTGGACGACGTGGCCCGCAAGGTCCTCGCCGACCACGGGGCCAAGCCGAACTTCCTGGGGTACGGCGGTTTCCCCGCCACGATCTGCACCTCCGTGAACGACGTCGTCGTCCACGGCATCCCGGACACCGCGACCGTCCTGAAGGACGGCGACGTCATCTCGATCGACTGCGGCGCGATCGTCGACGGCTGGCACGGCGACGCCGCCTACACGGCGTTCGTGGGCAGCGGCCACGCTCCGGAACTGGTGGAGCTCAGCCGGGTGACCGAGGAGTCCATGTGGGCCGGCATCGCCGCCTTCCGCAAGGGCGACCGGCTGGTCGACATCTCCCGTGCCATCGAGACGTACATCCGCCGGCAGCCGAAGCCCGGCGGCGGCAAGTACGGGATCATCGAGGAGTACGGCGGCCACGGCATCGGTTCGCAGATGCACATGGACCCCCACCTGCTGAACTACGTGTCCCGCAAGCGCGGCAAGGGCCCCCGCCTGGTGCCCGGCATGTGCCTGGCCATCGAGCCGATGGTCAGCCTCGGCACCCCCCTCACCCACGTCCTCGAGGACGAGTGGACGGTCAAGACCGACGACGGCACCTGGTCCTCGCACTGGGAGCACTCCGTCGCGCTCACCGAGGAGGGCCCGCTGGTCCTGACCGCCCGCGACGGCGGCAAGGCCAAGCTGGCGGAGTACGGGATCACGGCCGCGCCGGACCCGCTCGCCTGAGCGCCCCGTCCGCCGCGCTTACCGATCATCTTTCGCGGGCATACACCCCGGATTCGTCTTTCCAGATCGGCTGACGTAGACTGTCACGTCGGCCCGCGTATGCCTTCAGGCATGCCAAAAGCCGACCAAGGTAGCCGATCCCGAAAGCAGGACATGGCCAAGAAGCAAGGCGCCATCGAAATCGAGGGCACCGTGATCGAGTCTCTGCCGAACGCTATGTTCAAGGTGGAGCTGCAGAACGGTCACAAGGTCCTCGCGCACATCAGTGGCAAGATGCGCATGCACTACATCCGCATCCTTCCCGATGACCGGGTCGTTGTGGAGTTGTCCCCTTACGACCTCACGCGCGGACGGATCGTCTACCGCTACAAGTAGATCTCAAGACCCGGAGAACCTGACATCCCATGAAGGTCAAGCCGAGCGTCAAGAAGATCTGCGACAAGTGCAAGGTGATCCGCCGTCACGGCCGGGTCATGGTCATCTGCGACAACCTGCGCCACAAGCAGCGCCAGGGCTGACGCACGCCGACCTGCACCTCGCAGTTCTTCGCGCGACGCGAAACACATGTACATACGCAGCGCCCGTCCGGCCGGAACGCTCCGGCTGACGGCACCTCCGGCGGGGGCCGGAGACCTGATCCGTACCTGGTACGGCGGTCAGGAACGGCGCTGTGGAAGACCCCCGGACACCAACAGGAGCCATTGAATGGCACGCGTTTCAGGTGTCGACATCCCGCGCGAGAAGCGTGTGGAGGTCGCCCTCACCTACGTCTTCGGCATCGGCCGCACCCTGGCCAAGGAGACCCTCGCCGCCACCGGCGTGAACCCGGACACCCGGGTCCGCGACCTGGACGAAGAGGACCTGGTCAAGATCCGCGAGTACGTGGACGCCAACATCAAGACCGAGGGTGACCTCCGTCGCGAGATCCAGGCGGACATCCGTCGCAAGGTCGAGATCGGCTGCTACCAGGGCCTGCGCCACCGTCGCGGCCTGCCGGTCCACGGCCAGCGGACCCACACCAACGCCCGCACCCGCAAGGGCCCGCGTCGCGCCATCGCCGGCAAGAAGAAGCCGGGCAAGAAGTAGTCCTCAGCGGACGCTCGTCAGCGGTCTTCGCTGTAGGACCGACCACCTCCACCGGGAGTAACCACATATGCCTCCGAAGGGCCGTCAGGCCGGCGCCAAGAAGGTGCGCCGCAAGGAGAAGAAGAACGTCGCTCATGGGCACGCCCACATCAAGAGCACGTTCAACAACACCATCGTTTCGATCACGGACCCGTCCGGCAACGTGATCTCCTGGGCCTCTGCCGGCCACGTCGGCTTCAAGGGCTCGCGCAAGTCGACCCCGTTCGCCGCGCAGATGGCCGCCGAGTCGGCCGCGCGTCGCGCGCAGGAGCACGGCATGCGCAAGGTCGATGTGTTCGTCAAGGGCCCCGGCTCCGGCCGTGAGACCGCGATCCGCTCCCTCCAGGCCACCGGCCTCGAGGTCGGCTCGATCCAGGACGTCACTCCGACCCCGCACAACGGATGCCGCCCGCCGAAGCGCCGGCGCGTCTGATCAGCAATCCGCTGAGCAGGTAGGAGACAAACAGGAATGGCGCGTTACACCGGGGCCGACTGCAAGCGTTGCCGTCGGGAGAAGCAGAAGCTCTTCCTCAAGGGGAGCAAGTGCGAGAGCGCGAAGTGCCCGATCGAGATCCGTCCTTACCCCCCGGGTGAGCATGGACGCGGGCGCACCAAGGACAGCGAGTACCTGTTGCAGATGCGCGAGAAGCAGAAGTGCGCGCGCATCTACGGTGTCCTTGAGAAGCAGTTCCGCGGGTACTACGTGGAGGCGAACCGCAGGTCCGGCAAGACCGGTGAGAACCTGCTCCGCATCCTGGAGTCCCGGCTGGACAACGTGGTCTACCGGGCGGGCTTCGCCAAGTCGCGTGATCATGCGCGGCAGCTGGTCCGTCACGGCCACTTCCTCGTGAACGGCGTCAAGACCGACATCCCGTCGGCCCGTGTCGTCGCGAACGACATCGTCGAGGTCCGCGAGTCCTCCCGTAACCTGACGCCCTTCGCGGTGGCCCAGGGGGAGGCCGGCGAGAGGACCGTCCCGGCCTGGCTGGAGGCGATCCCCTCGCGTCTGCGGATCCTCGTGCACAACCTGCCCGAGCGCCCGGTCATCGACACCCAGGTGCAGGAGCAGTTGATCGTCGAGCTCTACTCGAAGTAGCAGCGCTCACGGTCCCGGGCGGTGCGGTGCTCCTGGCGCCGCGCCGCCCGTACCCTTGAAGCCTCGGCATCAAATAGTGGGTGCCGAAGACTGGAGGCATCACCCCATGCTGATCGCTCAGCGCCCTTCGTTGGCCGAAGAGGTCGTCGACGAGTTCCGTTCCCGGTTCGTGATCGAGCCGCTGGAGCCGGGCTTCGGCTACACCCTCGGCAACTCGCTCCGCCGTACGCTCCTCTCCTCGATCCCGGGTGCCGCCGTCACCTCGATCCGGGTCGACGGCGTCCTGCACGAGTTCACCACCGTGCCGGGTGTCAAGGAGGACGTCACCGACCTCATCCTCAACATCAAGCAGCTCGTCGTCTCCTCGGAGCACGACGAGCCCGTCGTGATGTACCTGCGCAAGCAGGGCCCGGGTGTGGTCACCGCCGCCGACATCGCGCCCCCGGCCGGTGTCGAGGTGCACAACCCCGACCTCGTCCTGGCCAGCCTGAACGGCAAGGGCAAGCTGGAGATGGAGCTGACCGTCGAGCGCGGTCGCGGCTACGTCTCGGCCGTCCAGAACAAGCAGCAGGGCCAGGAGATCGGCCGCATCCCGGTCGACTCCATCTACAGCCCGGTGCTCAAGGTCACCTACAAGGTCGAGGCGACCCGTGTCGAGCAGCGCACCGACTTCGACAAGCTGATCGTCGACGTCGAGACCAAGCAGGCCATGCGTCCCCGCGACGCGATGGCCTCGGCCGGCAAGACCCTGGTCGAGCTGTTCGGGCTCGCCCGCGAGCTCAACGTCGACGCCGAGGGCATCGACATGGGCCCGTCCCCCACGGACGCCGCCCTGGCGGCGGACCTCGCGCTGCCGATCGAGGAGCTCGAGCTCACCGTCCGTTCCTACAACTGCCTCAAGCGTGAGGGCATCCACTCCGTGGGTGAACTCGTGGCGCGCTCCGAGGCCGACCTGCTCGACATCCGCAACTTCGGTGCGAAGTCGATCGACGAGGTCAAGGCGAAGCTGGCCGGCATGGGCCTGGCCCTGAAGGACAGCCCGCCCGGATTCGACCCGACCTCCGCCGCCGACACCTTCGGTGCGGACGACGACGTCGACGCCGGTTTCGTGGAGACCGAGCAGTACTGATCTGACTGCCCCCAGGCGTCCGCCTGGGGGGCCTGACACCGGTACCTGACACGGCCGGTGCAGAGATTGAGGAGAAACACCATGCCGAAGCCCGCCAAGGGTGCCCGTCTGGGCGGCAGCGCCGCGCACGAGCGTCTGCTTCTCGCGAACCTCGCGAAGTCGCTGTTCGAGCACGGTCGCATCACCACCACCGAGGCCAAGGCGCGCCGTCTGCGTCCGGTCGCGGAGCGCCTGATCACCAAGGCGAAGAAGGGCGACATCCACAACCGTCGCCTGGTACTGCAGACGATCACGGACAAGGGCATCGTCCACACGCTCTTCACCGAGATCGCCCCGCGGTACGAGAACCGCCCGGGTGGTTACACCCGCATCACCAAGATCGGTAACCGCCGCGGCGACAACGCGCCGATGGCCGTCATCGAGCTGGTGGAGGCGCTGACCGTGGCCCAGCAGGCCACGGGTGAGGCGGAGGCCGCGACCAAGCGCGCGGTCAAGGAGGCCGAGGCCAAGACCGAGGCTCCGGCCGAGGTCGAGGACAAGGCCGAGGCCACCGAGGCTCCGGCCGAGGAGTCCAAGGACGCCTGACGTCCTGACCGGACGGGCCCGCACCCAGATCTCTGGGGGCGGGCCCGTCCGCGTGTTTGAGAGGATCTGCGGGTGAGTGTGGCGAGCGATGAGGTGGAGCCCGGGTACGTCCGGGTGCGGCTGGACCTGGCGTACGACGGGGCCGAGTTCTCCGGCTGGGCGAAGCAGCGCAACCGGCGGACCGTGCAGGGGGAGCTGGAGTCGGCCCTGCGGACGGTGCTGCGGCTGCCCGAGCCGGTCGAGCTGACCGTCGCCGGGCGTACGGACGCGGGTGTGCACGCCCGTGGGCAGGTCGCGCACGTCGACCTGCCGGAGGACGTCTGGGCGGCGGAGGGCGGCAAGCTGCTGCGCCGGCTGGCGGGACGGCTGCCCTGGGACGTACGGGTGTGGAAGGTCTCGCAGGCCCCGGCCGGCTTCAACGCGCGCTTCTCCGCGATCTGGCGCCGCTACGCCTACCGGGTCGGCGACCACCAGGGCGGGGTCGACCCCCTGCTGCGGGGGCACGTGCTGTGGCACGACCGGCCGGTGGACGTCGACCTGATGAACGAGGCGGCGCGCAAGCTCCTCGGCGAGCACGACTTCGCGGCCTACTGCAAGAAGCGGGAGGGCGCGACGACCATCCGCACCCTCCTGGAACTGCACTGGGAGCGGGAGGCCTCCGGGCTGGCAGTGGCGACCGTACGGGCGGACGCCTTCTGCCACAACATGGTGCGCGCCCTGGTCGGGTCGATGCTGCTGGTCGGCGACGGCCACCGGCCGGCCGGTTTCCCCGGGGAGGTCCTGGCGGGACGGGTCCGGCACTCCGCGGTCAACGTGGTGCGGCCGCACGGGCTGACCCTGGAGGAGGTCGGCTACCCGGCGGACGAGCTGCTGGCCGCGCGCAGCCGCGAGGCCCGCAACATGCGTACCCTGCCGCTGCCGCGCGCCTGAGGGGCGGCGCCGCCGCGCACCGGGCCGCCGCCGGCCGGTGCGTTCATCTGCGGCGCCGCAGTGCCGCGACCACCTGAGTGAGGACGTAGCCCGAGCCCAGGGACGTCAGCACCAGCGGGACCGGGCGGAGGCGGTCGTGGAAGGCGCCCCACCAGGAGAAGCAGGCGGCCGGGACGAGCAGCAGCAGGTAGAGCGCGCGCATCGCCCACCAGCGGGCGGGGAGGCGCACCGGCGTGCCCCGCGGGGGGAGCGGCATCGCGCCCGTCTCGGTGGTGAGGGTGTCCCTGACCCCGGAGAGGAAACCGCGCGGGGCGAGCACCCGGGCGCCGGGCACCCCGTCGAGCGCGGCCGGACGCTCCCCGAAGCCCTCCGGCAGCACCGGCAGTCCCAGTGCCGCCACCGTGTCCGCGAGCCGCCGCCCCGGGGCGTCCATGGCGCGCAGCAGCGCCGTGAGGGGCCGTGCGTCGTGGACGCCGTAGGCCGCGGCGAAGGCGGCGGCCGTGGCGCCGGCGGCGTCCAGGGAGGGTACGGGCGCCCCCGGTGCCCACTCGTGCGCGGCGACCTTCCTGCCCCTGGCGTACAGCGTGATCCCGTACCGGTCGCCCGAGCGCTGCAGGACGACCGCGGGCCACTTCTCGCCCGCCGTGAACAGGTCGACCGCGCCCGCCAGACTGCCTTGCCCGGTCAGCTCGACATGGGTGAAGCCCGCTCCCGCCGGGGCCAGCCGCAGCCCGGTCCGGCACAGCAGTGCCGCCTGCGCGACGGCGGTGAGCGGTGCGGAGGCCACCGCCAGGGCACGCGGCGCCCAGTCGGGGGTGCCGGCCGGTACGGGGACCGCGGGCGGGGTGCCGAAGAACGGCGTGCGGGTGGCGACCTGCATCCGCACCCCGGTGCGGAAGTCCAGGAACTCCTGGCGGGGGTCCGCGCCCAGGTGGGCCCAGGGGAAGCTGGTGGCGTGCACGCCGATGTCGCGGAAGACGCGCAGCGCCTCCTCCCAGCGGCCCGCGCGCATCAGCATCAGCGCCAGGTGGTTGCGGAACCCCGCAGCCTCCGGGTCGCCGGGGTCGTACCAGCCGGACAGCTCCAGGGCGCGGTCCACGGCGGCGGCGATGCGGGCGGGCTCGACGGCGTCCGCGCCGGAAGCGTCGTCGGCGGCGGGTCCGCCCGAGACGATCTCGTACTCGACGGCCGCGAGCAGCGGCAGTGAGTTGATCTTCGAGCCGGGGAGTGCCTCCTCGGCGGCCTGCTCGGCGAAGTCGAACATCTCGCGGTGGGTGCCGTACCACTTGGCGCACAGGTACTGCAGGGCGGAGGCGTGGCAGCCGTAGTGGTGCGGGGCGCGCTCGACGGCCTCGGTCCAGTACGCGTCGAAGATCTCCCGCGAGGACTGCATGCCGCGCGCGTGGGTGAGGGCGACGCGCCACGGCACGGGGTCGGCGGGGTTGAGCTCGGCGGCGGCGCCGATCACCGGCACTGCGTCCTTGAGCAGCGCGAAGAAGGCCTTGAACTGCTCCGGCGAGACCTCGGAGGCGCGGGCGCCGCTGCGTATCTCCCAGGCCTGGAGGACGCACAGGTCGGCCTTGACCAGCGCCGCGTCCGGGTCCTCGGGCGCGGCGGCGAGCCAGGCGTCCAGCCACCCGGGGTTGTGGAGCGCGAACTGCGCCAGTTCGCAGACGTAGGTGTCGCGCAGTTCCCACTGGCAGCCCAGCCGGGTCGCGGACAGCAGCTCCCGGGCGGGCCCGTGGTCGCCGGTGCCCGCCGCGGCGAGCGCGCCGCGCAGCGGGACGCCGGGGACGTCCAGGAGGACGGCCTCGTCCGGTGGCAGGCCGGCCCCGACGGCCGCGCCGTGGCGGAGCATGCGGGGCAGGGTCAGCAGCGTACGCAGGGAGGGCATGGGGGGTCAGCAGGCCGGCGGGCCGGCCTCGGCGGAGCAGCGGCCGGAGCCGACGGAGCCGACCCGTCCGAGGAGCACGTGGCGCCGCTCCCGGGGGACGACCGGGACGCCCTGCCGTCCCGGCGGTGCGGTCCATCCCTCGTCCGGGTGGTACGGCTGCAGCGGCCCGTCAGTCATGGCGCGGATTCTATAGAGGAGAAAACCAGTTTGGCGGCGGGCGACCGTGCTACGAGAATCCACAGCATGGGACATGTGGACGTTGCGCATCTGGAGTACTACCTGCCGGACGGCCGGGTGTTGCTGGGCGACGTCTCGTTCCGGGTGGGCGAGGGCGCCGCGGTGGCCCTCGTCGGGGCGAACGGCGCCGGCAAGACGACCCTCCTGCGGCTGATCTCCGGTGAGTTGAAGCCGCACGGCGGCACGGTCACGGTGAGCGGCGGGCTGGGGGTCATGCCGCAGTTCGTCGGCTCGGTGCGGGACGACCGCACCGTGCGGGACCTGCTGGTGTCCGTGGCGACGCCGCGGATCCGCGCGGCCGCCGCCGCGGTCGACGCCGCCGAGCTGGAGATCATGGCGCAGGACGACGAGGCCGCCCAGCTGGCCTACGCGCAGGCGCTCAGCGACTGGGCCGAGGCCCGCGGCTACGAGGCCGAGACGGTCTGGGACATGTGCACCACGGCCGCGCTGGGCGTCCCGTACGAGCGGGCCCAGTGGCGCGAGGTGCGGACGCTGTCGGGCGGCGAGCAGAAGCGGCTGGTGCTGGAGGCGCTGCTGCGCGGCACCGACGAGGTGCTGCTGCTGGACGAGCCGGACAACTACCTCGACGTCCCCGGGAAGCGCTGGCTGGAGGAGCAGCTGCGGCAGACCAGGAAGACGGTGCTGTTCGTCTCCCACGACCGGGAGCTGCTGGCCCGCTCCGCCGAGAAGATCGTCAGCGTCGAGCCGGGACCGGCCGGCTCGGACGTGTGGGTGCACGGCAGCGGCTTCGCCACGTACCACGAGGCGCGGCGCGAACGCTTCGCCCGCTTCGAGGAGCTGCGACGGCGCTGGGAGGAGGAGCACGCCCGGCTGAAGAAGCTCGTGCTGACCCTCCGTCAGCAGGCGGCGATCAGCCCCGACATGGCCTCCCGCTACCGGGCAGCGCAGACCCGGCTGCGCAAGTTCGAGGAGGCGGGGCCGCCGCAGGAGCCGCCGCGCGAGCAGGACATCCGCATGCGGCTGTCCGGCGGGCGCACCGGCATGCGCGCCGTCACCTGCGGGCGGCTGGAGCTGACCGGGCTGATGAAGCCGTTCGACCTGGAGGTCTTCTACGGGGAGCGGGTGGCCGTCCTCGGTTCGAACGGCTCGGGCAAGTCGCACTTCCTGCGGCTGCTGGCCGGCGACCCCGGCGTACGGCACACGGGGGAGTGGAAGCTGGGCGCGCGGGTCGTGCCGGGGCACTTCGCGCAGACGCACGCGCACCCGGAGCTGGCGGGGCGCACCCTCGTCGACATCCTGTGGACCGAGCACGCCCGCGACCGCGGCAAGGCGATGTCCGCCCTGCGGCGCTACGAGCTCGACCGGCAGGGCGACCAGCGCTTCGACCAGCTGTCGGGCGGGCAGCAGGCGCGCTTCCAGATCCTGCTGCTGGAGCTGGCCGGGGCGACGGCACTGCTGCTGGACGAGCCGACCGACAACCTGGACCTGGAGTCGGCGGAGGCGCTGCAGGAGGGGCTGGAGGCGTTCGACGGGACCGTGCTCGCGGTGACGCACGACCGCTGGTTCGCCCGCAGCTTCGACCGGTACCTGGTCTTCGGTGCGGACGGGGTCGTCCGGGAGGCGCCGGAACCGGTGTGGGACGAGACGCGGGTCGCGCGGGAGCGCTGACCGGGGTCCCGGGCGGGGGCCCGGGGCCGGCGCCCCCGAGGCGGGCGTGCGGGCGGGGGCGGCCGGTGCGGGCACGCCCCCGCACCGGCTGTTTTGACCCGAACGGGCAGCCGCGGGTATTCTGCAGGTTCGTTATGCGTATTGGCTTGCTCGTTCTCACGTGAGAGGCCGCTACGCCGGTCCACCGGGCCGATGACCAGCGTTCACCTCGCGGTATGCGTCGCCGCAGGGTGACAGGGCTGTCGTGATCGTCCGGGTGGCCTTGTCAGTACCCACTCACTGAAGAAGCGAAGGCTACGACCGTGCGTACGTTCAGCCCCAAGCCCGGCGATGTCCAGCGCCAGTGGCACGTCATTGACGCGCAGGACGTCGTCCTGGGCCGTCTGGCGTCCCAGACCGCGTCCCTCCTGAGGGGCAAGCACAAGCCGATTTATGCGCCCCACGTCGACACCGGTGACTTCGTCATCATCATCAACGCCGACAAGGTGCACCTCTCCGGTAACAAGAAGCAGCAGAAGCTGGCCTACCGCCACTCGGGCTTCCCGGGCGGTCTGCGTTCCGTCCGCTACGACGAGCTGCTCGACAAGAACCCCGAGAAGGCCATCGAGAAGGCCGTCAAGGGCATGCTGCCCAAGAACAGCCTGGGCCGCCAGATGCTCTCCAAGCTGAAGGTGTACGCGGGTGCCGAGCACCCGCACGGTGCCCAGCAGCCGGTTCCGTTCGAGATCAGCCAGGTCGCGCAGGGCTAGTCCCGGCCACCACCGATACACAGAAAGCATCTGAGGAGCATCGTGGCCGAGACCACCCCTGAGACCCCTCTCGTCGAGGACGGCGAGATCGTGGAGACCATCGAGATCCCGGAGGAGTACACCTCCGAGTCCCTCGCCTCCCGCTTCGGCGAGCCGCAGCCGGCCGCCGGCACGGGCCGCCGCAAGGAGTCCGTCGCCCGCGTCCGGATCATCCCGGGCTCCGGCAAGTGGACGATCAACGGTCGCACCCTTGAGGAGTACTTCCCCAACAAGGTGCACCAGCAGGAAGTCAACGAGCCGTTCAAGATCCTTGAGCTCGACGGCCGTTACGACGTCATCGCCCGCATCAACGGAGGCGGCATCTCCGGCCAGGCCGGTGCGCTGCGCCTGGGCGTCGCCCGTGCGCTGAACGAGGCGGACGTCGACAACAACCGCGGCCCGCTCAAGAAGGCCGGCTTCCTGACCCGCGACGCTCGCGAGATCGAGCGCAAGAAGGCCGGTCTGAAGAAGGCCCGCAAGGCGCCGCAGTACAGCAAGCGCTAAGCATCACGCGCGCGCTGCACTGCACGTACGCCCCGGAGGCACTTTGTGCGTCTCCGGGGCGTACGCATTCCGGGGGGTATAGACGTATAACCGGATGGACGCCCGGCGAGTACGGGGCGGAGCACGGCAACATCTCGGAGGTAACGACGTGGGACGACTCTTCGGTACGGACGGTGTGCGCGGTGTCGCGAACGCGGATCTGACGGCCGAGCTCGCGCTCGGACTGTCGGTCGCGGCGGCGCACGTGCTCGCCGAGGCGGGCACGTTCGAGGGCCACAAGCCGGTGGCCGTGGTGGGACGGGATCCGCGCGCGTCCGGAGAGTTCCTGGAGGCCGCGGTGGTGGCCGGGCTCGCCAGCGCCGGCGTCGACGTGCTGCGGGTGGGCGTGCTGCCGACCCCGGCCGTGGCCTACCTCACCGGCGCGCTCGGCGCGGACCTGGGCGTGATGCTCTCCGCGAGCCACAACCCGATGCCCGACAACGGCGTCAAGTTCTTCGCCCGGGGCGGCCACAAGCTCGCGGACGAGCTCGAGGACCGCATCGAGTCCGTCTACGAGGAGCACCGCACCGGCGCCCCCTGGGACCGCCCCACCGGCGCCGGCGTGGGCCGCGTGCGCGAGTACGACCAGGGCTTCGACCAGTACGTCGCCCACCTGATCGGCGTCCTGCCGAACCGCCTGGACGGCCTGAAGATCGTCCTGGACGAGGCCCACGGCGCTGCCGCCCGCGTCTCCCCCGAGGCCTTCGCCCGGGCCGGCGCCGAGGTGGTCACCCTCGGTGCCCAGCCGGACGGCCTCAACATCAACGACGGCTGCGGTTCCACCCACCTGGACCTGATCAAGGCCGCCGTCATCGAACACGGCGCGGACCTCGGCATCGCCCACGACGGCGACGCCGACCGCTGCCTGGCCGTGGACCACCAGGGCAACGAGGTCGACGGCGACCAGATCCTGGCCGTCCTGGCCGTCGCCATGCGCGAGGCGGACCGGCTGCGGAAGAACACCGTCGTCGGCACCGTCATGTCCAACCTGGGCTTCAAGCTCGCCATGGAGCGCGAGGGCATCGAGCTGATCCAGACCGCCGTCGGCGACCGCTACGTGCTGGAGTCGATGAAGGAGCACGGCTACGCGCTGGGCGGCGAGCAGTCCGGCCACGTGATCATCCTCGACCACGCCACCACCGGCGACGGCACCCTCACCGGCCTCATGCTGGCCGCCCGGGTCGTCTCCACCGGCCGTTCGCTGGCCGAGCTGGCCACCGTCATGGAGCGGCTGCCGCAGGTCCTGGTCAACGTCCGGGACGTCGACCGGAGCCGTGTCGGGTCCTCCAGCGAGCTGTCCGCCGCCGTGGCCGAGGCGGAGGCCGAGCTCGGCAGCACCGGCCGCGTGCTGCTGCGCCCCTCCGGCACCGAGCCGGTGGTCCGCGTCATGGTCGAGGCCGCCGACATCGACCACGCCCGCTCGGTGGCCGGCCGGCTCGCCGACGTCGTGAAGTCCGCGCTCGGCTAGTCCGACGACGCGCCCGGCACCGTACGCCGCCGCCTGCGCTGCATCGCCCAGAAGCCCTTCTGGGCGAGCAGCGTCAGGACGCCCGCGATGACGATGCCCGCCAGGTTGACGCCCAGTTGCGCCGAGGAGCCCCACAGCTCGCGGTAGTCGCCGTAGGTCAGGGCGAGGGCGGCGTTGGCGGCCGCCGGGACGGTGGTCACCGAGATCGCCACGCCGACCAGGGCGCCGGACTTGGCGGAGGTCAGCGAGAGGATCCCGGCGATCCCGGCGAGGAACGCCACCACGAAGGAACTGGCGTCCGGCTGCCAGATGAAGGCGGTCGACGGATGCGGCGCCGTGAAGTCGGCCACGCCGAAGACGCCCAGGACGTCCATCAGGTAGGCGAAGCCGCCGGTGAGCACCATCGCCACCGGGAAGCCCACCAGCAGCGCCACCAGTGAGCGCCGGGCCAGCCGCCCCTGGCGCTGGACCAGACCGGTGCACACCCCCGCCAGCGGGCCGAACTCCGGGCCGACCACCATCGCGCCGACGATCAGGATCGCGCTGTCGAGCATCACGCCGCAGGCCGCCAGCATCGTCGCCAGGGCCAGGAACGCCAGATAGGTGACGGTGAGGGTGGACTCCTCGTGGGTCGCGTCGGTCAGCGACTCCCACAGCACGGCGTCCGCGCCCTCCCCGGGCGCGTCCTCCTCGGCCTTCTCGGCGCGGGCCGACAGCGACAGGTCGATGTGCTCCACCGCGATCGAGCCCGTGTCGGCGACGCCCATGCGCCGCAGGGCCCGCAGCAGTTCGTCGCCCGCCTCGCGCGCCACGTCGCACATGACGATGTCCCCGCGCGGGTTGCGGGCCGCTCCGGGCAGCACGGCGACGTGGGTGGCGCCGACGGTCCCCTCGACGAGGGACACGACCTCGTCGGTGCTCCCCTGCGGGACGATCATCCGGAGATGCAGCATGCGGGGCAGGCTACCCGGCGGCCGGTGGACTACAGCTTGCGCAGGGAGAGTTTCTGCACCTTGTGGTCGGGGCCCTTGCGCAGGATCAGGGTCGCGCGGCCGCGGGTGGGCAGCACGTTCTCCAGCAGGTTGGGCTGGTTGATGGCGCGCCAGGTGTGGCGGCCGTACTCCATGGCCTCCGCCTCGGAGACCTCGGTGTAGCGGTGGAAGTACGACAGCGGGTCCTGGAAGGCGGTCTCGCGCAGCTTGCGGAAGCGCGCCAGGTACCACTGCTCGATGTCCTCGGTGCGCGCGTCCACGTACACGCTGAAGTCGAAGTAGTCGGCGAGCGCGACCCGGGTACGGCCGTCCTTGCCCGGCAGGGCGGGCTGCAGGACGTTCAGGCCCTCGACGATGAGGATGTCCGGGCGCCGGACGACCAGCTCCTCGTCGGGCACGATGTCGTAGATCAGGTGCGAGTAGACGGGCGCGCGCACCTCGTCCTTGCCGGCCTTCACGTCGGCCACGAAGCGCGTCAGGGCGCGCCGGTCGTACGACTCGGGGAAGCCCTTGCGGGACATCAGCCCGCGGCGCTGGAGCTCGGCCTTGGGGAGCAGGAAGCCGTCGGTGGTGACCAGTTCCACCCGCGGGTGCTCCGGCCAGCGGGCGAGCAGCGCCTTCAGGATGCGCGCGGTGGTCGACTTGCCGACCGCGACGCTGCCGGCGACCCCGATGACGAAGGGCGTGCCGGCCTGCGAGCCGTGGCCCTCCCCGGTGTCGTCGAGGAAGGTGTTGACGGCGCCGCGCAGTCCGTGGGTGGCGCCGACGTAGAGGTTGAGCAGCCGCGACAGCGGCAGGTAGACGTCGATCACCTCGTCCAGGTCGATGACGTCGCCGAGACCGCGCAGGCGCTCGACCTCGTCCGCGGTGAGCGGCAGCGGCGTGCGGTCGCGCAGCGCGCTCCACTCGGCCCGCGTCAGGTCGACGTACGGCGTGGGCTCGGCGCGGCGGCGCGTCGGGTGGGGGGAAATCGTCGGCGGCACGGATTCATTGTTGCGCCGCGGTGAACGGCGCTCACGCCGGGGTCGGCCGGGCCGGCGCCGGCGCCGTCGTCAGCGGTATGTCAGCCCGTTGTCAGTGGCGTCCGGGACAGTGGTGCGCAACGGAGCAACACCGAGCGAACCATGACGGGGAGGACATCGCGGATGAGTTACGCGATCCAGGCGGAGGGCCTGGTCAAACGCTTCAAGGAGACCACGGCCCTGGCCGGCGTGGACCTGGCCGCGCGCAGCGGCACGGTGCTCGGCGTGCTCGGCCCCAACGGGGCGGGGAAGACCACGGCGGTGCGCATCCTGGCCACCCTGCTGCGGCCGGACGCCGGCCGGGCGCTCGTCGGCGGCCACGACGTGGTGCGGGAGGCCGGCGCCGTACGCGGGCTCGTCGGTCTCACCGGGCAGTACGCGGCCGTGGACGAGATGCTCACCGGCCACGAGAACCTGCTGATGATCGCCCGGCTGCTGGGCCTGCCGCGCCGTGAGGCCCGCGCCCGGGCGACGCGGCTGCTGGAGGAGTTCCGGCTCGCCGACGCCGGCGGCCGGGCCGCCAAGACGTACTCCGGCGGCATGCGGCGCCGCCTCGACCTCGCCGCCAGCCTGGTCGGCCGGCCGCGGGTGCTCTTCCTCGACGAGCCCACCACCGGCCTGGACCCGCACAGCCGCAACGAGCTGTGGGACATCGTCCGCGGCCTGGTCGGGGACGGTACGACGGTGCTGCTGACCACGCAGTACCTGGAGGAGGCCGACCAGCTCGCCGACGACATCGCGGTGATCGACCGCGGCCGGGTGATCGCCGAGGGCACGCCCGATGGGCTCAAGGAGCAGGTCGGCGGCCAGGTCCTGCAGGTGCGGCCGATGGCCGCGGCGGAGCTGGAGAAGGTCCACGCGATGGTCTCGGTGGTCGCCGGGCCCGCCACGAAGATCGAGTCCGGCCTGGTCACCGCCGCGGTGAACGACCCGGAGCTGATGCCCGCCGTCGTACGGCGGCTGGACGAGGCCGGCGTTCGGGTGAGCGAGCTCACGCTGCGCCGCTCCAGCCTCGACGAGGTGTTCCTGTCCCTCACCGGGCACCGCGCGGTGGAGGAGACGACGACGGACGAGGACAAGACGGAGGCCCTGGTATGAGCGCCGTGACCGTGGACGTGATGCCGGTCGCCAAGGTCCGGCTCCGGGACGGGCTGCAGCAGACCTGCACGCTCGCCTGGCGCAACCTGGTGCAGATCAAGCACAACCCGATGGAGCTGATGGACCTCAGCGTCCAGCCCGTCATGTTCGTGCTGCTCTTCACCTACGTCTTCGGCGGCCAGATGGCCGGCTCGCCGGACGCCTACCTGCAGTACGCGCTGCCCGGGATCATCGTGCAGAACGCCCTCTTCGCGACCATGAACACCGCGATGGGCCTCAACATCGACCTCACCAAGGGCGTCCTGGACCGGTTGCGCTCGCTGCCGATCGCCCGTTCCGCGCCGCTCATGGGGCGGGTCGTGGCGGACCTCGGCAAGCAACTGTGGTCGCTGCTGCTGATGCTGGGCCTGGGTGTGCTCATGGGCTTCGACGTGGACGGCGGCGTGCCCGGCGTACTGGGCGCGGCGGGCCTGCTGCTGGCCTTCGCGGTCGCCATGTCCTGGATGACGCTGCTGATCGGGATGCTGGTCTCCGAGCCGGAGAAGGTGATGACCTTCGGCTTCGTGCTGGTCATGCCGCTCACCTTCACCTCCAGCGCCTTCGTGCGCGCGGACACCATGCCCGGCTGGCTCAGGGCGTGGGCGGACGTGAACCCGGTCACCCGCCTGGCCGACGCCGTACGGGGGTTGATGACCGGCTCCGGTGCGGTCGCCGGACCGGTCATGTGGTCGCTGCTGTGGGCCGCGGGGATCGCGGTGGTCTTCGTCCCGCTGGTGATGCGCGCCTACCGCGCGCGCAGCTGAACGCGCTCCCGGGATGCCCCGGACCGTCCCGGTCCGGGGCCCACCGGCGTCCGCCGTCGGGTTCGACGTCCGCCGTCCGCCGCCTAGAGTTCTTCCCATGTGCGGAATCGTTGGATACGTGGGCGGCCAGTCCGCCCTCGACGTCGTCATCGCGGGTCTGAAGCGCCTGGAGTACCGGGGGTACGACTCGGCGGGCGTCGCCGTCCTCGCCGACGGCGGGCTCGCCGCGGCCAAGAAGGCCGGGAAGCTCGCCAACCTCGAGAAGCTGCTGGACGAGCGTCCGCTGCCGAGCGGCCCCGCCGGGATCGGGCACACCCGCTGGGCCACCCACGGCGGCCCCACGGACGCCAACGCGCACCCGCACCTGGACAACGCGGGCCGGGTCGCCGTCGTCCACAACGGCATCATCGAGAACTTCGCCGCCCTGCGCGCCGAACTCGCCGAGCGCGGCCACGACCTGCTCTCCGAGACCGACACCGAGGTCGTCTCCCACCTCCTCGCCGAGGCCTACTCCTCCACCGGGGACCTCGCCGAGGCCATGCGCCAGGTCTGCGGCCGCCTCGACGGCGCCTTCACCCTGGTGGCCGTCCACGCCGACGAGCCGGACGTCGTGGTCGGCGCCCGCCGCAACTCCCCGCTCGTCGTGGGCGTCGGCGACGGCGAGAACTTCCTCGCCTCCGACGTCGCGGCCTTCATCGCGTACACCCGCGAGGCCATCGAACTCGGCCAGGACCAGGTCGTGGAGCTGCGCCGCGAGGGCGTCACCGTCACCGACTTCGAGGGCAAGCCCGCCGACGTCCGGCCGTACCACATCGACTGGGACGCCTCCGCCGCCGAGAAGGGCGGCTACGACTACTTCATGCTCAAGGAGATCGCCGAGCAGCCCAAGGCCGTCGCCGACACGCTGCTGGGCCGGATCGACGCGAGCGGCCTGCTGACGCTCGACGAGGTACGGATCCCCGCCTCCGTGCTGCGCGAGGTCGACAAGATCGTCATCGTCGCCTGCGGCACCGCCTTCCACGCCGGAATGATCGCCAAGTACGCGATCGAGCACTGGACCCGCATCCCCTGCGAGGTGGAGCTCGCCAGCGAGTTCCGCTACCGCGACCCGATCCTGGCCCCGCGCAGCCTGGTGGTCGCCATCAGCCAGTCCGGCGAGACCATGGACACCCTCATGGCCCTGCGGCACGCCCGCGAACAGGGCTCCAAGGTGCTGGCCATCTGCAACACCAACGGCTCCACCATCCCGCGCGAGTCCGACGCGGTGCTCTACACCCACGCCGGCCCCGAGGTCGCCGTCGCCTCCACGAAGGCGTTCCTCACCCAAGTCGTCGCCTGCTACCTCGTCGCCCTCTACCTGGGCCAGGTGCGCGGCACGAAGTGGGGCGACGAGATCCTCGCCGTCATCCGCGAGCTCTCCCAGATCTCCCGTCAGGTCGAGCAGGTCCTGGAGACCATGGAGCCGGTCCGCGAACTGGCCCGGTCCCTCAAGGACAAGAACACCGTCCTCTTCCTCGGCCGCCACGTGGGCTACCCCGTCGCCCTGGAGGGCGCGCTCAAGCTCAAGGAACTCGCCTACATGCACGCCGAGGGCTTCGCCGCCGGCGAGCTCAAGCACGGCCCCATCGCGCTGATCGAGGAGGACCTCCCCGTCGTCGTGGTCGTGCCGTCGCCGCGCGGGCGCTCGGTGCTGCACGACAAGATCGTCTCCAACATCCAGGAGATCCGGGCCCGCGGCGCACGCACCATCGTCATCGCGGAGGAGGGCGACGAGTCCGTCGTCCCCTACGCCGACCACCTGGTGCGGGTGCCGCAGACCCCGACGCTGCTGCAGCCGCTGGTCGCGACCGTGCCGCTGCAGGTCTTCGCGTGCGAACTGGCCACGGCCCGCGGCAACGAGGTCGACCAGCCGCGGAACCTCGCGAAGTCCGTCACGGTCGAGTGAGCACGCCGTGATCATCGGGGTGGGCATCGACGTCGCCGAGATCGACCGCTTCGAGCAGTCCCTGGAGCGCACGCCCGGCCTGGCCGAACGGCTCTTCCTCCCCGGCGAGCTCCACCTCCCCAGTGGGGCCCGCCGGGGCGGCGCCTCCCTCGCGGCGCGGTTCGCCGCGAAGGAGGCGGTCGCGAAGGCGCTGGGGGCGCCCGGGGGGCTGCACTGGTCGGACGCGGAGGTCGTCACGGAGGATTCGGGGCAGCCGCGGCTCATCGTCCGGGGGACGGTGGCGGCGCGGGCCGAGCAGTTGGGGGTGCGGACGTTCCACATCTCGCTCAGCCACGACGCGGGGGTCGCGTCCGCGGTGGTCGTCGCCGAGGGCTGACCCGGTCCGGGCGACGTTCTGTGGGGCCCGGTTGTCGTGTGCGGCGCGGTTGTGGTTGCGGTTGGGGGTTTCCCCGCCCTCCCTCCCCCAGCCTTCGGCCGGGGGGACCCCACAGCGCTCGCGGTTTACGTCCACGTCGTTCGGCGCCCGGGTTCGCCGCTCGTCGCTTCCGGGCGCACCCCGCCACACCCCCTCCCGCTGCGTGGGCGCATGACGGCCGGTGGGGGTTCGGAAAGGCACCTGCGGCAACCCCGGACCGCTCTCGAACCCCCACCGGCCGTTAGTCGTCCCAACCGGCAGGAGGGGGTGTGGCGGGGTGCCCCATGGGGGTCCCCCCGGCCGAAGGCTGGGGGCGTGCCCCGGCGCGGCACCGACCCCACACGTACGCAGCGAGGCGGTCACTGACCGCGCCGGATGGGGTCCCCCCGGCCGAAGGCTGGGGGAGGGCGGGCGGTGGGGGATGCCGGCCGCAGGCGCGAACAACCCGCGCACACGGACGGCGCGCAACCACGGCCCCGCGGTGGGAACATGGCCGCATGCGGGTGGCGTACAGCGTGGAGACCGTACGGGCGGCGGAGCGGGCGCTCATGGCGCGGGTTCCGGAGGGGGCCCTGATGCAGCGGGCGGCGGCCGGGCTGGCGGCCGCGTGCGCGAACGCGCTCGGCACCGGGGGCGGGGTCTACGCGGCCCGCGTCGTCGTGCTGGCCGGGAGCGGGGACAACGGCGGCGACGCGCTGTACGCGGGGGCGCGCCTGGCACGGCGCGGGGCGGGGGTGACCGCCGTCCTGGTGGCGCCGCAGAAGGCGCACCGCGGTGGCCTGGCGGCCCTGCGTGCCGCGGGCGGCCGTGCCGCCGCCCCGGAGGACGTGGACGCGGTGGCCCTGATCCACCGTGCCGACCTCGTGCTGGACGGCATCGTGGGCATCGGGGGCAAGGGCGGGCTGCGCCCCGAGGCGGTGCCGCTGGCGGAGGCCGCGCACGCCTCGCGGGCGGTCGTGGTCGCCGTGGACCTCCCCAGCGGGGTGGACGCGGACAGCGGCGAGGTACGGGGCGCCGCGGTGCGGGCCGACATGACGGTGACGTTCGGGACGTACAAGCCGGGCCTGCTCGTGGACCCGGCCGCCGAGCACGCCGGCGCCCTGCGCCTGGTCGACATCGGCCTCGGCCCCTTCCTGGACGGCACCCCGCCCGACCTGGAGGCGCTGCAGCACGCCGACGTCGCCGCCCTCCTGCCGGGCCCGGACGCCGAGAGCGACAAGTACCGGCGTGGCGTGATCGGCGTCGTCGCGGGCTCGGAGCGCTACCCCGGGGCCGCCGTGCTCGCGGTGGCGGGCGCGTTGCGGGCGGGCGCGGGGGCCGTGCGGTACGTGGGCCCGGGGGCGCGGGCCGTGCTGGCCCGCTTCCCGGAGACGCTGGTGTCCGCGGGGCCGCCGCACAAGGCGGGCCGGGTGCAGGCCTGGGTGGTGGGCCCGGGGCTGGGCGACGGGCCGGAGGCGCGGCGCTCGGTGGACGACGTGCTCGCCTCGGACGTGCCCGTGCTCGTCGACGCGGACGGCCTGCGGCTGCTGGACCGGGCCGTGGTGCGCTCCCGCGCCGCGGGCACCGTGCTGACCCCGCACGCGGGGGAGGCGGCGGCGCTGCTCGGCGTGGCCCGCGAGGAGGTGGAGGCGGCGCGGCTGGACCACGTACGGAGGCTGGCCGACGCGTTCGGCGCGACGGCGCTGCTGAAGGGCTCCACGACGCTCGTCGCGTCCCCGGAGCCGGGGGTGCCGGTCCGGGTCAATCCCACGGGGACGTCCTGGCTGGCCACGGCCGGCAGCGGTGACGTGCTCTCCGGTATCACCGGGTCCCTGCTGGCCGCGGGGCTCGTCCCGCGCGACGCGGCTTCCGTCGGCGCCTACTTGCACGGTCTGTCGGCGCGGGTCGCCGCGGGCCCGGTGGGCGCGCCGATCGCCGCGCACGACGTGGCCGCCGCCCTTCCCGACGCCTGGCGCGACATCAGGTCCTGACCCGCCGTCAATCGACTGGGCGAAACGGGTGGAGTCCGCCGACGTGGCGTTCCGCCGGGCGGCCGCACGTCAATTTGTGTGTTCATGGGAACGTATGCCAGAAGCAGGGTCCGGCTGCTCACCGCGGCAGTGGTCGCCCTTGCCGCGCTCGGTGCGCACACGACGGCCGCCGCGGACGACGACTGGCCGGTGCCGGTGGACCGGCTCGTCCCCGGGGTCCCCTTCGGCCCGGCCGCCTCCCGGCAGGTCGACACCCCCGACCAGGGCGCGCTGCCCCGCACGATCGGCTTGGCGCCGACCGGGCCCACGCGCAGCGCCGTGCCCTCCGAGGACGAGGGCGAGGACTGGGTGGATCCGCAGCTGGTGGAGTTCGTACCGGCCAAGGACGTCGAGCGGGCCCGTACGTTCCAGCAGGAGCGGGCCGCCGAGGAGGAGGAGGACGGGGACCCGTACTACGAGGAGGACGAGGAGGACGGGTCTAACCCGGAGCCCGCCGAGTACTGCACGTCCTTCACCGGCCCCTACCAGCGCGAGGTCGAGAAGCGGCTGCGGCTGCGCGTGAACGGCAGGCAGTCCGAGGCCGACTGCTCGCAGATCCGCCGCTACCAGAAGGCCAAGGGCATCGTGCCCGCCACCGGCTTCGCGGGCCCCACCACCTGGGGCTACCTCCGTCTCGACGAGGCCGCCAGGAAGGGCCCCAACGCCTCCCGCCGGTGCCCGGCGCCGGCCCGGGGCAAGCGCATCGTCTGCATCGACCTCAACCGCCAGCTGCTGTGGGTGCAGAGCGGCAGCACCAAGGTCGTCTTCGGCCCCGTCGCCATCCGCAGCGGCCGCAGCGGTTACCTCACCCGTACCGGCCGCTTCTCCGTCTACTGGCGCCACAAGGACCACGTCTCCGACATCTACGACGCCCCGATGCCCTACAGCCAGTTCTTCAGCGGCGGCCAGGCGATGCACGCCACTCCCGGGAGCGTCTACAAGGCGCCCGGATCGCACGGCTGCATCAACCTGTCCAACCGCAACGCGCGCCTGCTGTGGAACCTCCTGAAGATCCAGGAAGCGGTGTACGTGTGGGGCAGGAAACCCGCCACGTGACGGCGGCACAGGGCCGGCCTGAGACACTGGGCGCGATGGATGAGACGAATCTGCGCGCCCAGGCCACGATCGACCTCGCCGCCCTGCGGTCCAACGTCGCGGCGCTGCGCGCCCGCGCGCCCCGCTCCGGGCTGATGGCCGTGGTCAAGGCGGACGCCTACGGCCACGGGATGGTGCCGTGCGCCCGGGCCGCCCTGGAGGCGGGCGCGGGCTGGCTCGGCACGGCGACGCCCGACGAGGCGCTGGCCCTGCGCGCGGCCGGGATCACGGCCCCCGTGCTGTGCTGGCTGTGGACGCCGGGAGGGCCCTGGCGGGCCGCCGTGGAGGCGGACGTCGACGTGACGGTCAGCGCGCTGTGGGCGCTGCGCGAGGTCGCGGAGGCCGCCGCGGCCGCGGGCCGGACCGCGCGCGTCCAGCTGAAGGCCGACACGGGCCTGGGCCGCAACGGCGCCCAGCCCGCGGAGTGGCCCGACCTCGTCGCCGCCGCCCGCGCAGCCGAGACCGAGGGCCTGGTCAAGGTCACCGGGCTGTGGTCGCACTTCGCGTGCGCCGACGAGCCCGGCCACCCCTCCATCGCGGCGCAGCTCGCCGTCTTCCACAGCGCTCTGGAGACCGCGGAGCGCGCCGGGTTGCGCCCCGAGGTCCGGCACATGGCGAACTCCCCGGCCACGCTGACCCTGCCCGAGGCGCACTTCGACCTGGTCAGGACCGGGGTGGCGATGTACGGGATCTCGCCGGTCCCGCAGGTGGGCGGCCCGGCCGACTTCGGGTTGCGCCCGGTGATGACGTTGTCGGCGCGACTGGCCTCGGCCAAGCGCGTCCCCGGCGGCCACGGGGTCTCCTACGGGCACCACTACACGACGCCCGGCGAGACGACCCTCGCCCTGGTGCCCGTCGGGTACGCCGACGGCGTCCCGCGGCACGCCTCGGGCACCGGCCCGGTGCTGGTGGCGGGCAAGTGGCGGACGGTCGCCGGGCGGGTGGCGATGGACCAGTTCGTGGTCGACCTCGGGGGCGACGGCGCCGACGCGGGTGACGAGGCAGTACTGTTCGGCCCTGGTGACCGCGGTGAGCCGACCGCCGAGGACTGGGCACGGGCGGCGGGCACCATCGCATACGAGATCGTCACTCGGATCGGGACCCGGGTGCCGCGCGTCTACGTGGGTACGTAAACGCGTAGCCAAGGGGAAGCAGCGATACGACCATGACCGAGAGCGGTAGGGCAACGGGGACGGCGATCGAGGCGGTGGCCGAAGCGGCCGCCGCTTCGGGTCGCTGGCAGCGCGCCGGGATCGTCGGCGCGGCGGTGGGCGTCGTCGCGGCGGGTGCCGCCGCGGGCGTGGCGCTGGAGCGGGCCACGGTGGGCCGGAGCATGCGCAAACGCGCCCGGCTCGCCCTCGACCTGGCAGGGCCCTACGGCTCGCTGCGCGGGATGCCGGGCCGGGTCGCCGCGGAGGACGGCACCGAGATCTACTACGAGGTCGAGGAGGCGGACCCGGCGGCGATCGACGCGGCCGCGCCGACGCGACGCTGGCAGTTCTTCCGCCGCGGCGGCCAGGCGCCGCCGCTGACCGTGGTCTTCTGCCACGGGTACTGCCTCAACCAGGACTCCTGGCACTTCCAGCGCGCCGCGCTGCGCGGGGCGATACGCGCCGTCTACTGGGACCAGCGCAGCCACGGCCGCTCCGGCCGGGGCAAGGACCAGGCGGACGGCGAGCCCGCCACGATCGACCAGCTCGGCCGCGACCTGAAGGCGGTGATCGACGCCGCAGCGCCGGAGGGCCCGTTGGTGCTCGTCGGGCACTCCATGGGGGGCATGACGGTCATGGCGTTCGCCGACCAGTTCCCCGAGGTGGTGGCCGAGCGCGTGGCCGGCTTCGCCTTCGTCGGCACGTCCTCCGGCAGGCTGGCCAGCGTGACGCTGGGCCTGCCGGCGGCCGGCGCGCGGGCGCTGCGGGCGCTGGCGCCGGGGGTGCTGCGGATCCTGGGCACCCAGGTCGACCTGGTGGAACGGGGGCGCAGGGCGACGGCCGACCTCTTCGCCGGGATCATCAAGCGCTACTCCTTCGGCTCCGAGGTGGACCCGGGCGTCGCGCGCTTCGCCGAGCGGATGATCGAGTCGACCCCGATCGACGTCGTCGCCGAGTTCTACCCGGCCTTCACCGAGCACGAGAAGAGCGAGGCCCTGGACGTGCTGGACGGCCTGCCCGGGCTCGTACTGGCCGGGGACAAGGACCTGCTGACGCCCAGTGAGCACAGCCGGTCCATCGCCGAGCGCCTGCCGGACACCGAGCTGGTGGTGGTGCCCGGGGCCGGGCACCTGGTGATGCTGGAACACCCCGAGCTGGTCAACACGCACCTGGCGGCGCTGCTCGCCGAGGCGGCCGACGCCTCGCGCGCAGCGGTCCCGCAGGCGCTGCGCGAACTGGCGGTGCCGCCGCCCGCCGGGCCGGGCAGGGCGGACCGCGTGGTCTCCGGCGGCGCGTAGCATTCGGGCACATGGGCATGGAAGCCATCGGCATGGAAGCGATCCGGGTCACCGTCAAGACCCCCGACCAGATGCGCGAGCTGGGGCGCCGTCTCGCGCCGCTGCTGCGCGCCGGCGACCTCGTCGTCCTCAGCGGTGACCTGGGAGCGGGTAAGACCACGCTGACCCGTGGCCTGGGCGAGGGCCTGGGCGTCCGGGGCGCGGTGACGTCGCCGACCTTCGTGATCGCGCGGGTGCACCCCTCGCTGGGCGGCGGCCCCGCCCTGGTGCACGTGGACGCGTACCGGCTGACCGGCGGCCTCGACGAGATGGAGGACCTGGACCTCGACGTCTCGCTGCCGGAGTCGGTGGTCGTGGTCGAGTGGGGCGAGGGCAAGGTCGAGGAGCTCTCCGACGACCGGCTGCAGCTGGTGATCCACCGCGCGGTGGGCGAGGTCGCCGCGAACGGGCAGGAGGACCACGACGTGCGCGAGGTCGTCGTCACCGGGGTCGGCGGGCGCTGGGCCGGTGAGGACCTGGCGGGGCTCGGCGTCTGAGCGCGTAACCGTTCCGACAAGGTGTCGGGAAGATGTTGCGTACGGCACGTCCGCCGTGTTCTGCTGGAGTCCAGGAGTTGGTTAGGGCTGCCTAACCCGACCCCCGTCGGACCCAGGAGGCATCCATGTCGGCCCACACGGCCCCGGAGCCGGAGCAGGGTTACTCGATGCAGGCGCTGCTGGCGGCGGCCGCGGCGGCGAACGCGGTGTGCACCCCGCCGGGGGAGCCCGAGGAGCCGGAACCGGACACGGCGCAGGACGAACCCACGCGGCGCCCCGAGGCGGACGCGGCCTAGACGGACGCCGCCCAGGCGGAGGCCGTCCGGACCGGTCCGGACGGGCCGCGGGACACGAGGTGCCCGCCGCCCGCCGGGTGGACCCGGTGGGCGTTCACTCGTCCGGGGGAAATCAGCGCACGACGACGATCTTGGTGTTCACGGTCGCGAACTTCCACAGCGCCGCCCCGTCCTTCCGCTTCTCGCGGATGCCGCCGGTCTGCTGACCCGGGGGCGGGGCGTCGGGCAGGGAGCCGTCCTTCGCCGCGCTGAAGCCGATCACCACGCTGTCGACGGTCGTGAACCGCACCACGTTCTCGACGGCCACGCCGTCGCCGCCGACGCTGGTGGCGCTGCGGGAGGTCACGGAGTAGCTGCCGGGGGCGGGGTCCACGGTGCCGGGGACGACCTTGTACGTGGAGCGCACCTTCCCGTCGTCGCCGACCAGCCACACGCGGTCCGCGCGCAGCGAGTACACGACCCTGCTGCCGCTGCCGGAGGCCGCGGGGAGCTCGTCCGTCCGCTTCGGCGAGGGCGAGGCGGAGGCCGCCAGGGAGGTGTCGCGGCCGCCGGTGTCCGTGGGACGGACGCCCTTGGCCATCTCACTGGCGGAGCTGGAGGCCTGGACGGCGAGCACGCCGACGGCGGCCAGTGCGGCTGCGGTCAGTCCGGTCACGATCGTCCCTGAACCGATCCTTGCCACGGCTTTCCTCCGGAGGTGGGCGTCACGCTGGGTTGACGTTAGCAGCCGTGCCGCACGGCGACGGGAGCGCCGTCCCGGGCCGCGGTGGTGCCCCCGTCCTGGCAGGGCCACCCCGGTGAACGCCGTAGGCTGAACGCGTGCTGCTGCTTGCCTTCGATACCGCAACCCCCGCCGTGACGGTCGCCCTGCACGACGGCCGGCGCGTGCTCGCCGAGTCGACGGAGATCGACGCGAGACGGCACGGGGAGCTGCTGATGCCCGCCGTGGACCGTGTGCTGCGGGAGGCGGGGACCGGACTGGGCGACGTGACCGGGATCGTGGTCGGGGTCGGCCCCGGCCCGTACACGGGGCTGCGCGTCGGTCTGGTGACCGCGGTCTCCTTCTCCGACGTGCTCGGCGTCCCCGTCCACGGGATCTGCACCCTCGACGGGCTGGCCTACGCCGCCGGGATCGAGGGGCCGTTCGTCGTGGCGACGGACGCCCGCCGCAAGGAGGTCTACTGGGCCCGGTACGAGGGCCCGCGGGCCCGGGTGACCGACCCGGCCGTGGACCGGCCCGGCGACATCGCCGGCGAGGTCGCCGGGGTGCCCGCGGTCGGCGCGGGCGCCGCCCTGTACCCCGAGGCCTTCACCGACGTCCGCCCGCCCGCCGACCAGTCCGCCGCCGCGCTGGCCGCGCTCGCCGCCGTGAAGCTGGCGGACGGCGAGGACTTCCTCCCCGCGCTGCCGCTCTACCTGCGCCGCCCGGACGCCCAGGTGCCGGCCGGCTACAAGGCGGTCCTGCCGAAGTGACCGCCCTGATGCGCGAGATGCGCTGGTGGGACCTGGACCCGGTGATGGAGCTCGAGCACCGGCTCTTCCCGGACGACGCGTGGTCGCGCGGCATGTTCTGGTCCGAACTGGCCGACGCGCGGCACCCGTCGGCGACCCGGCACTACGTCGTGGCCGAGGACGAGGCCGGGCGGATCATCGGCTACGGGGGCCTGGCCGCCGTCGGCGGCACCGGGGACGTGCAGACCATCGGCGTCGCCCCCGAGCAGTGGGGCACCGGCCTCGGCGCGCTGCTGCTCGGGGAACTGCTGCGCCGGGCCACCGCCTTCGAGTGCCACGAGGTGCTGCTGGAGGTGCGGGTCGACAACGTCCGCGCCCAGCGGCTGTACGCGCGCTTCGGCTTCGAGCCGATCGGCTTCCGCCGCGGCTACTACCAGCCGGGCAACGTCGACGCGCTCGTGATGAGGCTCGGCGAGCTGCCGGCATCCCCTGACGTACCGGGACTACAAGGAACAGAGACCACCCATGGCTGACGAGCCCCTTGTCCTCGGCATCGAGACGTCCTGCGACGAGACCGGTGTCGGCATCGTACGCGGGCACACCCTGCTGGCCGACGCGATCGCGTCCAGCGTGGACGAGCACGCCCGTTTCGGCGGCGTCGTCCCCGAGGTCGCCAGCCGCGCGCACCTGGAGGCGATGGTCCCCACGATCCAGCGCGCGCTGAAGGAGGCCGGCGTCGCCGCCTCCGACCTCGACGGGATCGCCGTCACCGCCGGCCCCGGGCTCGCGGGCGCGTTGCTGGTCGGCGTGTCCGCGGCCAAGGCGTACGCCTACGCGCTCGGCAAGCCGCTGTACGGGGTCAACCACCTGGCCTCCCACATCTGCGTGGACCAGTTGGAGCACGGGCCGCTGCCCGAGCCGACGATGGCGCTGCTGGTGTCCGGCGGCCACTCGTCGCTGCTGCTGGCCCCCGACATCACCGGCGACGTGCGCCCGCTGGGCTCCACCATCGACGACGCGGCGGGCGAGGCCTTCGACAAGGTCGCCCGCGTGCTGGGCCTCGGCTTCCCCGGCGGCCCGGCCATCGACCGCGCGGCCCGCGAGGGCGACCCGGACGCGATCCGCTTCCCCCGCGGCCTGACCGGCTCCCGCGACCCGCTCTACGACTTCTCCTTCTCCGGCCTGAAGACGGCCGTGGCCCGGTGGATCGAGTCCAAGCGCCGGGAGGGCGTGGAGGTGCCGGTCGCGGACGTGTCCGCGTCCTTCCAGGAGGCCGTCGTCGACGTCCTCACCCGCAAGGCGATCCGGGCCTGCAGGGACAACGGCGTCGACCACCTGATGATCGGCGGCGGTGTCGCGGCCAACAGCCGGCTGCGCTCGCTGGCGCAGGAGCGCTGCGAGGACGCGGGCATCGTCCTGCGCGTGCCGCGCCCCAAGCTGTGCACCGACAACGGCGCCATGGTCGCGGCCCTCGGCGCGGAGATGGTGGCCCGCGGCCGGCCGTCCTCCACGTGGGACCTGCCCGCGGACTCCTCGCTGCAGGTGACGGACGTGTCCGTGCCCGGCCACACGCACGACCACGACCACGATCACGACCATCTCCACGAGCTCAGCAAGGACAACCTCTACTCGTGACCGTCGCCCTGATGTGGGAGGCCCGCGCCGTCGAGGGGCGCGGGCCCGAGCTGCTGGCGTGGGCCCGCGAACGGACGCTGTCCCCGGCCCCGCTGCGCCGCGAGACCTTCTCCGCCCCTCAGGACCGGGTCCTGGTCATCACCTGGTGGGACGCCCCGTACGACGCGGAGCTGCCCGAGCTGCCCGAGCCCGGCGACGGCCTGGCCCGGCGGGCCGTCCACCGCTGGCGCTTCGAGTCGGTGGGGGTCACGGCCTAGCCCCGGGGCGCGGGAGGGCCGGTCGTATGATGGGTCCGGCGTCGATCGCAACCGGGCTTCTGCTCGGCGCCGCCCCCCGAGCAGGCGTCCTGCCGGACGACCGGTGTCCGGGAGGCGTTCTCGCAGGTGGCGAAGTACGCGTGACCGACTCCGGCTGTGCCGTCCTCTTCGATCTCGACGGCGTCCTCCTCGACAGCCGGCGGGCGATGCGACGGGCGATCCTCGACGTCGCCCGTGCCGCCCTGGGCGAGCCCGTCGACGAGAGCCGTCTGCCGGCCGGGCTCGACCACCTTCCCCATCACGAACTCCTGGCGCGTCTCGGCGTGACCGACGAGGAGACCGTGTTCGGAGCCTCCTGGGAGGACGCGCTCACCCTCGCCACGTGGGGTGCGTCGCCGTTCCCGGGCGCCGTCGGCGTGCTGCGCGACCTCGCGGCCTCCGGCACGGCGATCGGGGTGGTGACCATGCAGCCCGCGAGCCGGGTGACGCGGCTCGTCCCCGCGGAGCTGTCCGCGCACTTCGGCGTGGTGGTCGGATGGGGCGACGCGGCGCCCAAGCCCTCCGGGGAGGGGATCCTGCTCGCGCTCGACCGTCTCGGGGTGCCGCCCGGCCGCGCCTGCTTCGTGGGCGACAGCCCCTCCGACGTCGCCGCCGCGGCGGCCGCCGGGATCCCGTCGATCGGCGCGGTCTGGGGGTACACCGGCCCCGCGCTGGGCAGCTGCGACCCCACCGTCCTCGCCGCTGCCCTCACCGACGTGCCGGGCGCCGCGCGGCGCCTGCTGCGCCGGACGTAGCGCCTCAGCCGCGGACCGGGCCGCCCAGCAGCATGCTCGGGGCGCCCGCGACACGGGTGAGGAAGACCGTGGCCGCGTGGGGGCCCTGCGGCTTGACGCGGCGGCGCACCTCCTCCGGCTCGACGGGCGAGCCGCGCTTCTTGACGGTCAGCACGCCGACCTCGCGTTCGCGCAGCAGGGCCTTGAGCCGCTTGAGGTTGAAGGGCAGCACGTCGGTGATCTCGTAGGCGGTCGCGTACGGCGTCGTGTGCGGCTCGTCCGAGGTGACGTACGCGATGGTCCCGTCGATCAGCCCGCCGCCGACCTGCGCCGCCACGTCGGCCACCATGTGGGCCCGGATGACCGCGCCGTCCGGCTCGTACAGCCAGCGCCCCACGGGGCGCACCTGGGGGTCGGGCAGCCCGGCGGCGGGCAGCGTGGCGCCCGACGGCAGGAGGGTCGCGCGGCGGGTGCCCGGCGCGGTGCCGAACCACAGCACGGCCTCCTTCACGTCGCCGTGGTCGGAGACCCATTCCGCCTCGGCGTCCTCCGGCACGGCCTCGTGGGGGATCCCCGGCGCCACCTTCACGGCGGCCAGCGGCGCCTTCCGCGCCGTCGCCACCGCCCACGACAGCGGCGGGGAGTACGCCTCGGGGTCGAAGATCCGCCCGCCCGTCGCCCGCCACCGACCTTCTTGCGAAGCGCTGCGCGCTGCACCTCTTGATTGTCCGCCGCGCCGGGCCGGATCGGCGAACACCGCGTCGAAGCCGTCCGTGGCGATCTCCGTCACATCGGCGCAGCGCACCTCGATCAGATCGGCCAGCCCCAGCGCCTCGGCGTTCGCCCGCACCACCGCGCAGGTCAGCGGGGAGCGGTCGACCGCCAGCACCTCCACTCCGGCGCGGGCCAGCGGGACGGCGTCCCCGCCGATCCCGCAGCACAGGTCCGCCAGCCGCCGCACCCCGAGCGCGGCGAACCGCTCCGCCCGGTGCCGGGCGACGGAGGCGCGCGTCGACTGCTCGACCCCGTCGGGCGTGAAGTACATCCGGTAGGCGTCCTCCCCGAACTTCGCCGCCGCCCGCTGCCGCAGCCGGGCCTGCGTCAGCGCCGCCGCCACCAGGGCGGCGTCGTGCTCCCGCCGCAGCCGTGTCGCGGTCGCCAGTTCGGCGGCGGGGTCGTAGTCCCGCAGGGAGGTCAGCAGCGACTGCCCCTCGTCGGTCAGGAGAGCCGAGAACGCGTCAAGATCCACGCCGTCCATTGTCCCGCGGCACCGGTGCGTGCTGGACTGGCCCGGTACGTGTGGACGAGGGGGGACGGATGACGGCCGTGCTCAGCACGGAATGGGACTCCTTACGGCAGCGGGCCACGCTGAGCGCCGGAGCATCAGGCCGTGCCGCCCCGGTGGAGCGTGTGGACGCGCGGACCCGGGCGGAACTGCTCGGGCGGCTGCGCTGGGAGGTCCTCCAGGGCGGCGGCCTCTTCCTGGCCTACTCCCAGCTGCTCGACGGCGCCGCCTTCGCCGTGCTGCGGCCCGCCGAACTCCTCGACGAGCTCGCGCTGCGCGCCGTCGGCGGCGGGGCGATGATGCCGATCCGGGTCAACGCCCGCGACGCCGACCTGGCGGGACAGCTCGTCGCACTCCTCTCCCGCGGCTTCCTCTTCTCCTCGCTGCCGCTCCCCGACGAGCGCTGCCTGCGCCTGCAGCACGAGCTCGCCGCCCGCGCCGACCCGGCCGCCGCCGCCGCGAGGCTCGCGGCGGAGGGTCCGGCCGCCACGGCGGACCGGCTGCTCGCGGCGACCGGGGTCCTCGGCACCCCCTTGCGGCGGCGCATGGTCACCCGCTGGGACGAGTGGCTGCAGGCGGCCGGACGCGGCCAGCTGGAGGTCAGCCCGCTGCGGCCGGCCGACTACCGGGCCGCGTACGCCGTGCAGCCCCCGCCCCCGCCCGGGGTGCTCGCCGGTGACGCGGGACGGGCCGTGCTCGCCGCGTGGACCGGCGGGGAGTTCGACGTGGACGGCATGCCCCACCGCAGCCGCGTGCACGAGCGGCTGGACGCCTTGCTGCACGACCCGGACCCGCAGGTGCGGGCCGACGGACGGACGCTGCGCGACGCCTTCGACGAGACGTACTACCGGGCGATCGCCGCCGGTGAGGGGTGCGCGCTCGGGGTGAGCGCCACCCGGCACGGCGTACCGCGGGCGGATGCCGAGGCGCTGGGGGAGCGGACCCGGGTGGTGGCCTGGCCGACCCGCTTCGAGTTGCGGCTCGGGCTGCTGACCGCGGCGCAGTGGCAGCGCTTCACCGACGACGCCGAGGACGCCCTCGGGGCGTGGTGGGGGCGGCAGGACCTCGCCGCGCTCCAGGAGGTCGGCGACCTGCTCGGCGGACGGACCAAGGAGCCTCCGGAAGGCCGCGGGGACGAGGTGCCGGTGACCCGCGTGCGGCGCGTCGCGCGGGCGGTCCGCGGCCTCGGCACCGAGTCCCTGGCGGCGGGCGGGCTGAGCGTCGCCGCGGGGGTGCTCGGCCAGGGGGCGCTCGGTTCGTTCGCGGCCGGCGCGGCCGGGGCCCTGACGCCCGTGCTCGTCGCCGCCGTGACCGCGGGGCTGCCGCGCCTGCGGGACTACCGGGGCCGGTACGACGTGATGGAGTTCCCGGCGACGCCGCGGGGGGCGGTCTGATGGACGGCGAGGCGGCCCGTACCGGGAGCCGCAAGGCGTACGGCGACGCCGAGGGCGGGCGGTGGTGCGAGGTCCACCTCGACACCTACCGGCTGCCGTCCGGGGCGGAGGTCGAGCTGCACCGGGTCCGGGTCGGCGGCGGTCGCACAGGTGTCGTGGTCCTCGCCCGGCGGGGTGAGGACGTGCTGATGGTCCGTCAGTGGCGGCCCACGGTGGGACGCTGGGCCTGGGAGCTGCCGCGCGGCTTCGGCGAGGCCGACCCCGCCGCCGACGCGCTGCGTGAACTCGCCGAGGAGACCGGGCTGGTGGGCTCGGCGGCGACGGTGGTGGCGGTCCTGGACGTCGACTCCGGGCTGCTGGAGAGCCAGGTGGCCGTCGTCGAGGTGGCCGTCGCCGGGGACGCCGTGGCCCGGCCCGGTGCCGCCGGGGACGGCGAGGTCGCCGAGGCGCGCTGGTGGGGCCCGGACGCCATCGCCGGGGCGGTCCGCTCGGGCGAGCTGCGCGACGGGTTCACCCTTGCCGCGTTCGGCGCGTGGAGCGCCGTCCGCCGGTGAGCGGCACGGGCGCGCCGGGCCCGGAACCGCGCGTCCGGGCACCCCGTCACCCCCGGGTGAGCGCGGATCGTGCGGCGCGGCGTTGGCACTCCGCTTGACCGAGTGCTAAGCGCGTCCTAATCTCGGACCTGGCACTCAGCCATGCCGAGTGCCAGCACAAACGCGACGGGCAGGTCCGGCACCCGCGACGACGGGCCTACCAGGTCGCCACCCCAGACAGACACTCCCGTGAGCCCTTTGAAGGGGGAGGTCGGATCGTGACGACCACCAGCACCAAGGTTGCCATCAAGCCGCTCGAGGACCGCATCGTGGTCCAGCCGCTGGATGCCGAGCAGACCACCGCCTCCGGCCTGGTCATCCCGGACACCGCCAAGGAGAAGCCCCAGGAGGGCGTCGTCCTGGCCGTCGGCCCGGGTCGCTTCGAGGACGGCAACCGCATCCCGCTCGACGTCAAGGTCGGCGACATCGTGCTGTACAGCAAGTACGGCGGCACCGAGGTCAAGTACAGCGGCGAGGAGTACCTCGTCCTCTCGGCTCGCGACGTCCTCGCGATCGTCGAGAAGTAAATACCGGCGCCGCTCGTAACCGAGAAATGCCGTGACCACGCCCCGGGCACACCGAGTCCTCGCACGGACCGGGGACCCGGGGCGCGGTCTTTGACGAGAACCCAAAGACGAGGAATTCCGCCGGTATGGCCAAGATCCTGAAGTTCGACGAGGACGCCCGTCGCGCCCTCGAGCGTGGCGTCAACAAGCTCGCCGACACCGTGAAGGTGACGATCGGCCCCAAGGGCCGCAACGTCGTCATCGACAAGAAGTTCGGCGCCCCGACCATCACCAACGACGGTGTGACCATCGCGCGTGAGGTCGAGATCGACGACCCGTACGAGAACCTCGGCGCGCAGCTGGTGAAGGAGGTGGCGACCAAGACCAACGACATCGCGGGTGACGGCACCACCACCGCCACCGTGCTCGCCCAGGCGCTGGTCCGCGAGGGTCTGCGCAACGTCGCCGCCGGCGCCTCCCCGGCCGCCCTGAAGAAGGGCATCGACGCCGCCGTCAAGGCCGTCTCGGACGAGCTGCTCGCGACCGCCCGCCCCATCGAGGGCAAGGACGACGTCGCCGCCGTCGCCGCGCTGTCCGCCCAGGACAAGCAGGTCGGCGAGCTGATCGCCGAGGCGATCGACAAGGTCGGCAAGGACGGTGTCATCACCGTCGAGGAGTCCAACACCTTCGGCCTGGAGCTGGACTTCACCGAGGGCATGGCCTTCGACAAGGGCTACCTGTCGCCGTACTTCGTGACGGACCAGGAGCGCCAGGAGGCCGTCCTGGAGGACCCGTACATCCTCATCACCCAGGGCAAGATCTCCTCCATCCAGGACCTGCTCCCGCTGCTGGAGAAGATCCTGCAGGCCGGTGCCTCCAAGCCGCTGCTGATCATCGCCGAGGACGTCGAGGGCGAGGCCCTGTCGACCCTGGTGGTCAACAAGATCCGCGGCACCTTCAACGCGGTCGCGGTCAAGGCCCCCGGCTTCGGTGACCGCCGCAAGGCCATGCTCGGCGACATCGCCACCCTCACCGGCGGCACCGTCGTCGCCGAGGAGGTCGGCCTCAAGCTCGACCAGGTCGGCCTGGACGTGCTCGGCACCGCCCGCCGCGTGACCGTCACCAAGGACGACACCACCGTCGTCGACGGCGCCGGCGAGTCCTCGGAGATCACCGGCCGGATCAACCAGATCAAGGCCGAGATCGCCTCGACCGACTCCGACTGGGACCGCGAGAAGCTCCAGGAGCGCCTCGCCAAGCTGGCCGGCGGCGTGTGCGTCATCCGCGTCGGCGCGGCCACCGAGGTCGAGCTCAAGGAGAAGAAGCACCGTCTGGAGGACGCCATCTCCGCGACCCGCGCCGCGGTCGAGGAGGGCATCGTCTCCGGTGGTGGCTCCGCGCTCGTCCACGCGGTCAAGGTGCTGGACGACAACCTCGGCAAGACCGGCGACGAGGCCACCGGTGTGGCGGTCGTCCGCCGCGCCGCGGTCGAGCCGCTGCGCTGGATCGCCGAGAACGCCGGCCTGGAGGGCTACGTCATCACCTCCAAGGTCTCCGAGCTGGAGAAGGGCCACGGCTTCAACGCCGCGACCGGCGAGTACGGCGACCTGGTGAAGTCCGGCGTCATCGACCCGGTCAAGGTCACCCGCTCCGCCCTGGAGAACGCCGCCTCCATCGCGTCCCTGCTCCTCACCACCGAGACCCTCGTGGTGGAGAAGAAGGAGGAGGAGCCCGCCGAGGCCGGTCACGGCCACGGTCACGGCCACTCCCACTGAGCTGGACCGCGAAGGCCCCCGTTCCCGGCCGGGAACGGGGGCCTTCGGGCTGTCCCGGCCGGGGACGGCCCGCGCTGCCTCGACGGCCGGTCTCAGTCGCGGGGGTAGGCCGGACCGAAGCGCCTCCCCGCCTTCGACGAGACGCGGCCGAGCGCCCCGACCGGCGCCAGCCTGGCCGCCGCCACCGCGACCTTGTAGCGGGGGTCGGGCACGCTGAGGGAGCGGCCGCGGGCCAGGTCGCGCAGGGCCGCGGCGACCACCTTGTCGGCGTCCAGCCACGCCCAGGAGGGGATGCCGCCGGTGTCCATCCCGGCCCGCTGGTGGAACTCGGTGCGGACGAAGCCCGGGCACAGCGCCAGCAGCCGCACCCCGGTGCCCGCCAGGTCGCGGGCCACGCCCTGGGTGAAGCTGACGACCCACGCCTTGCTGGCCCCGTACGTGCCGCGCGGCACGAAGGCCGCCACCGAGGCCACGTTGATCACGAAGCCGCGCCCGCGCTCCCGCATGGCGCCGGCCGCGGCGCCGGTCAGCCGCAGCACCGCCTCGCAGTGCACCTTGAGCATGGTCAGCTCGTCGGTCATCGGCACGTCGCCGAAGCCGCCCCGGTTGCCGAAGCCCGCGTTGTTGACCAGCACGTCGACCGGGCGTCCGCGGTCGCGCAGCCGTGCCTCGACCGTCTCGATGCCCTTGTCCGCCGACAGGTCGGCGGGCAGCACCTCGACGGTCACCCCGTACGCGCGCCGCAGGTCCTGCGCGCACTCCTCCAGCCGCTGCTCGTCGCGGGCGACCAGGACGAGGGCGTGACCGTCCCCCGCCAGCCGGCGCGCGAACGCCGCGCCGATCCCCGCGGTGGCTCCCGTGATCAGTGAAGTCGTCATGCCCCGCAGGCTAGTGAGCCCCCGTACGTCCGCGGGCCGCGGCGCGCACGTCCTGCGGCAGCGCGTCCGCCGCCAGCAACCGGGGGAGCAGCGCGGGCTCCAGGGTGACCGCGCGGAAGGTCAGCGCGACGGTGACCTCGTGGTCCGGGCGGTGGACGACCTCGATCCGGTCGTCCGCCCGGACCTCCCCGGGTTCGGCGACCCGCAGGTAGGCACCGGGCAGCGCGGCGCGGGTGAACGTCTTGATCCAGCCGCCCTGTTCCAGCCAGCCCTGGAACGTGGCGCAGGGGATCCGGGGGCAGGACACCTCCAGGACGGCGCCGCCCGGCCCGCCGATCCGCCAGCGTTCCCCGATCAGGGCCTGGTTGACGTCCAGCCCCGAGGTGGTCAGGTTCTCCCCGAACATGCCGTTGCGCAGCGGCAGGTCGAGTTCGCGTTCCCAGGTGTCGAGGTCCTCGCGCGCGTAGGCGTAGACCGCCTGGTCGGCACCGCCGTGGTGCGCCACGTCGTACACCCGGTCGCCGGCGAGGCCGACCGCGCCGGTGCCCTTGGGGCCCGGCGCGGTCACCGCCACCGGGCCCGGCACCGGGAGCTTGTCGATGCCGGTCGTCCCGCTGGTCTTCCACGGGTTCGGACGGGGCCGGCCCACGTTCACCGAGAGCAGCTTCATCCCGCGACCGTACGGCTCCCGCCCGGCACCCGGCGAGGTCTTTTCCGGCGACCGGCGCCGGACGCCGGGGACTAGCCCGCGAGCACCCGGAGCAGCCGGTCGACGTCCGCCTCGGTGTTGTACAGGTGGAAGGCCGCCCGCAGGTTGCCCGCGCGGGCCGAGACGCGGATGCCGGCGGCGGCCAGCCGCTCCGCCGCGTCGCCCAGGCCCGGGACGGCCACGATCGCCGAGTCCTGCGCGCCGGAGGGCACCGGCTTGTGGCCGAGCCGCAGCAGGCCCGCCCGGAAGCGCTCGGCCAGCGCGACGTCGTGGGCGCCGATGGCCTCGACGCCCAGCTCCTCGACGAGCCCCAGCGAGGCCGCCCCGGCCAGGTACGGCAGCAGCGGCGGCAGCACGTCGAACCGCCGGGCGGAACGCGCGAGGTGCGCGACCGGCCCGTAGCAGTCGCCCCAGGGGTCCTCGGCCGCGTACCAGCCGGCGAACTGCGCCGACAGCCCGTCCTCGGCGCCCTCCCGCACGGTCAGGAAGGACACCCCGCGCGGGGCGAGCAGCCACTTGTAGCCGCCGCACACGACGTAGTCGAGGCCGTCCGCGCGCAGCGGGAGCCAGCCGACCGCCTGGGTGGCGTCGACGAGCACGCGCGCCCCGTGCCGCGACGCGGCCTCGCGGACCGCGGCGAGGTCGGCGACCCGGCCGTCCGCGGACTGCACCGCGCTGACCGCGACGAGGTCGGTGGTGGGACGTACGGCGTCGGCGAGCCCCTCCAGGGGCACGGTGCGCGTCACGACGTCGGCGCGGGAGGCGAAGGGGTTGACCAGCGAGCTGAAGTCGCCGTCGGCCAGCACGACTTCCGCCCCGGCGGGGAGGGCCGCGGCGATCATGCCGACGTGCGTGGTGACGGAGGAGCCGACCGCGACGCGGTCGGCGGCGACCCCGGTGAGGCGGGCGTAGGCGGCGCGGGCGGCGCCCAGGACGCGCTCGTCGCGCACCCAGTTGTCGGTGCCGTCGGACCAGGCGGCCACGGCGGTGCGCAGCGCCTCGACGGAGCGGAGCGGGCCGATGCCCGAGGAGGCGGTGTTGAGGTAGGTGATCCCGGCGTCCAGCGCGAATTCCCCGGCGATGTCCATGGTTCCTCAGCCTGAGCCCCGGGCTGCCCAAAGTCCATCGGCGATCACTGAACGCCATCCCCAAGGAACGCTTGTGCTCGGGGCGTGTTCGAGGCCCGCCACCTCCGTGTGCCGCGCGTCGTGGCCCGTACCGGCTCGCTGTCGGGCGCCGCGCGGGAACTGGGCTGCACCCAGCCGGCGGTCAGCCGGCCCACGGCGAACGCCTGCCCGCGCCCCCCGGCTTCCTCGCCGCTGCCGGCTGCCCGCTCGCCGGGACGCAGCCCGCGGGCTGGGAGACCCGGGTCCTGACCGAGGGCCGCGGGCTGCTGCTGGTCGACGGCATCGACGAGATCCCGGACGCCGAGGCCGCCGCGCCCGGGCCTGCTCCGCGACCTGCTCGACGCCCATCCCGGCAACCGCTGGCTGGTCACCAGACGAAGGCGCTGGAGCTCGCCGCGGGCACCCCGCCGCTGGTCCGCGGCGGTCGGACCACCCGGCTGACCGAGGCGGGCGAGGCGCCGGCCCGGCACGCGAGCGGCATCCTGGCGGGGCTGGCCGCCGCGGAGGAGGAGGTCGCGGCCATCGGGGGCCTGCGCGCCGGGCGGGTGCGGCTGGTGTCGTTCCCGAGCGCGGGGCCGTCCCTGGTCCCCACCGCGCCGGCCGCGATGCGCGCCGCGCACCCGGATGTACGGATCACCCTGGCCGGGGCGCAGCCGCCGCGGGCGGTGGAGATGCTGCGTGCCGGTGAGTGCGAACCGGCGCTGGCCTGCCGCTACGAGGACGAGGACGAGGACGAGGGCGGCGGCGAGCGGGCCGCCGCGTGGGAGGGGCTGCTGATGCGGCCGCTGCTGTCCGACCGGCTCTTCGCGGTGCTTCCCGCCGGGCACCCGCCGGCGCGCGGGGGTGGTCCGGTGCGGACGTCCGACCTGGCCGACGAACCGTGGATCGCGGGCTGCCCGCACTGCCGCCGGCACCTGGTCGGGCTGTGCGGGCGGGCGGGTTTTCGAGCCGCGCATCGACTTCGCCACCGACGACTACCCGGCGGCCGTCGGCCCGGTGGCCGCAGGGATGGGCGTCTCGGCGCAGCCGGGCCTCGCGCTGGAGGCGGTACGGCTGCGCGGAGTGGCCGTGCGCGCACTCCGGCCGGCCGTACGCCGTGATGTGGCCGCGGTGACGCTGCCCGACCTGGCCCAGTGCCGGCCGTCGACATGATGCTCGGGCGGCTGCGTCTCGCGGCTCTGCGCGACCGCCCTTCGGTCCGAGTCCGCGCGGAGGCGGACGTCCGTCTTGTGGTGAAACGTTTCCTCTGTGGCTGATGTCCGGTGGGTCAGTGACTGCCGGTGGCGTGCGAGCTCATGACCCGGTTGCGGGACCGGCCCATCATCTCCTCGCGCTCGTCCTCGGTGAGTCCGCCCCAGACCCCGTAGGGTTCGCGGACCGTCAGAGCGTGCGTCGCGCATTCGGCGCGGACGGGGCAGCGCATGCACACCTCCTTCGCCGCCGCCTCACGCGCGCTCCGGGCGGCGCCGCGCTCTCCCTCGGGGTGGAAGAACAGGGAGCTGTCGACACCGCGGCAGGCGGCGACGAGCTGCCAGTCCCAGAGGTCGGCGTTCGGGCCCGGGAGGCGGGAGAAGTCTGCCATTGCTCATCTCCTCGAGAGGTGGGCTGCAGGGACACCGTCCAGGCGCGAAGCTCTGGGAGGGTGCTGTCGACGTTACATCTACTGTCGAAGTAGATGTAAATATGATTCATCACAAAATCGCCAACGAACTCCCGCCATGCGGGTAAAAAGCCTCCAAACAGGCAAAATCTGACATTGCCCCCCGGTCGGCGGCTGATGTGTGCTGCAAGCGGGCGCCCGTTGTGCGGGTTTTTGGGGCCCGGCGAACAGCCGCGACCTGCGACGTTGCTGATCCGTGTCGGTCCGCGCACGGAGAGTGCGGGAGTCGGCCGCCAAACTCCGTAACTCTTTCGAGTGAGGGTCGTTGAAGGTGCGGAAGTGGTTGGCGGTCGAACTAATCGGGCAGACGCCCGAGGCCGTCATCCCCACCGGTGAACGATTCGTACAGCCTGGAGGCTCAACGTGACGCGGATCAGCTGCGGAGGACGGTCATGACTTCCGTTCTCGTCTGCGACGACTCCCCGCTTGCCCGAGAGGCCCTGCGCCGCGCGGTAGCGACCGTGCCCGGCGTGGAGCGCGTGACGACCGCGGCCAACGGCGAGGAAGTCCTCCGCCGCTGGGGCGCCGACCGCTCGGACCTCATTCTCATGGACGTCCGGATGCCCGGCCTCGGCGGTGTGGAGACCGTACGGCGGCTGCTGTCCGCCGACCCCGGCGCCCGCATCATCATGCTCACGGTCGCCGAGGACCTGGACGGGGTGGCCCTCGCGGTCGCCGCCGGTGCCCGCGGGTACCTGCACAAGGACGCTTCGCGCGCCGAGTTGCGGGCCACGGTCACCCAGGCGCTGGCCGACCCGACCTGGCGGCTCGCCCCGCGCCGGCTGCGGTCGGCCGAGATGGGCGCCGCCCCGACCCTGACCGCCCGCGAGATCCAGGTGCTGGAGGGCATGAGCCACGGCCGCTCCAACGCCGAGATCGGCCGCGAGCTCTTCCTCTCCGAGGACACCGTCAAGACGCACGCGCGACGCCTGTTCAAGAAGCTCGGCGCCTCGGACCGGGCCCATGCGGTGGCGCTCGGCTTCCGCTGGGGCCTGGTGCGCTGAGGCAGCGGCTTCGAGGGCTGGAGGGGCCGATGAGCTGTGGGGCAGCTGTGCGGCTGCCCCGCTCGTACCGGTTTCCGCGCCGAGGGCGCATGCTTGAGGCATGGACTCTCGGGGACACGGTCGGGCGGGGCGGCGGGTGCATGACATGACTACGGCCGGTGCGGTCCCTCGGAACGCTCCGCACGGCGCGCCGCATAACGCTTCGGAGCACAACCACGGGTGTGAGCCCACGGAGCGGCCCGCGGCGATGCACTATGGACGGATGCGCGACGAGGCCACCGGCAATGAGACAGCCATAGGGGCACTCGTACGTCGAGCCGTGGACGGCGACGAGCAGGCGACGCACGACCTGCTCGCCCATGTGCACCCGCTCGCCGAGCGCTATTGCCGTACGAGGCTGTCGCGGCTGCCGGGTGGCGCGCGCCACTTCGTGGACGACCTCGCGCAAGAGGTCTGCCTCGCGGTGCTGTGCGCCCTGCCCCGCTACCGGGACCAGGGCCGGCCCTTCGAGGCCTTCGTCTTCGGCATCGCCGCACACAAGGTCGCCGACCTCCAGCGGGCCGCCATGCGCGGTCCGGGCTCGACGGCCGTGCCCTCCGACGAGATGCCCGAGCAGCCGGACGACTCGCTCGGGCCCGAGGAGCGGGCGCTGCTCAGCAGCGACGCGGAGTGGGCGAAGAAGCTGCTCGCCAACCTCCCGGAGCACCAGCGGGAGCTGGTGCTGCTCCGCGTCGCCGTGGGCCTCACGGCGGAGGAGACCGGTCAGGTGCTCGGCATGTCGCCGGGCGCCGTCCGGGTGGCGCAGCACCGCGCGCTGTCCCGGCTGCGGGCCCTGGCGGAGGAAGCCGCCGCGGGTGCTCCCGGGCTGAGCGCCTAGCGCACGCCGCCCCCGGCCCCCGCACCAGGGGCGGAATTGGTTTCGCGCGGGAGCCATTAGCATTGAACATCTCGCCGGGCAAGACCATGGGGAAGGTGTCATGACGCTGAACGCCGACGGAGTAGCCGATAAGTTCGGGCTGCTCGGACTCACCTACGACGATGTGCTGCTGCTCCCAGGTGCGTCGGACGTCGTGCCGAACCAGGTCGACACCCGCTCGAAGGTCTCCCGGAACGTCAGCGTGAACATCCCGCTGCTGTCGGCGGCGATGGACAAGGTCACCGAGGCGCGGATGGCCATCGCGATGGCCCGCCAGGGCGGCGTGGGCGTGCTCCACCGCAACCTGTCCATCGAGGACCAGGTGAACCAGGTCGACCTGGTGAAGCGGTCCGAGTCCGGCATGGTGACCGACCCGATCACCGTCCACCCCGACGCCACCCTCGCCGAGGCCGACGCGCTGTGCGGCAAGTTCCGCATCAGCGGCGTCCCCGTCACCGACGCCTCCGGCAAGCTGCTGGGCATCGTGACCAACCGCGACATGGCCTTCGAGAGCGACCGCTCCCGGCAGGTCCGCGAGGTCATGACGCCGATGCCGCTGGTCACCGGCAAGGTCGGCATCTCCGGCGTCGAGGCGATGGACCTGCTGCGCAAGCACAAGATCGAGAAGCTGCCGCTCGTCGACGACGAGGGCCGCCTCAAGGGCCTGATCACGGTCAAGGACTTCGTGAAGGCCGAGAAGTACCCCAACGCCGCCAAGGACGCCGAGGGCCGCCTGCTGGTCGGCGCCGCGGTGGGCGTGGGCGACGAGGCCTTCCTCCGCGCCCAGCGGCTGGTCGAGGCCGGTGCCGACTTCCTGGTCATCGACAGCGCGCACGGCCACAGCCGCGGCATCCTCGACATGGTCGCCAAGGTCAAGGCCAACATCAAGATCGACGTGGTGGCCGGCAACGTCGCCACCCGCGACGGCGCCCAGGCGCTGATCGACGCGGGCGCCGACGGCATCAAGGTCGGTGTCGGCCCCGGCTCGATCTGCACCACCCGGGTGGTCGCCGGTGTCGGCGCGCCCCAGGTGACGGCGATCTACGAGGCCTCCCTCGCGGCCGGCCCGGCCGGTGTCCCGCTGATCGGCGACGGCGGCCTGCAGTACTCCGGTGACATCGCCAAGGCCATCGCGGCCGGCGCGGACACCGTCATGCTGGGCAGCCTCCTCGCGGGCTGCGAGGAGTCGCCGGGCGAGCTGCTCTTCATCAACGGCAAGCAGTTCAAGTCCTACCGCGGCATGGGCTCGCTCGGCGCGATGCAGTCGCGCGGGCAGGCCAAGTCGTACTCGAAGGACCGCTACTTCCAGGACAACATCCTCTCCGAGGACAAGCTCGTCCCCGAGGGCATCGAGGGCCAGGTGCCCTACCGCGGCCCGCTCTCCGCGGTGGCCCACCAGCTCATCGGCGGCCTGCGCTCCTCCATGGGCTACGTCGGCTCCCACACCATCCCCGAGCTCAAGGAGAAGGGCCGCTTCGTGCGGATCACCGCGGCCGGGCTCAAGGAGAGCCACCCGCACGACATCCAGATGACCACCGAGGCGCCGAACTACCACACCCGCTGACCGGTACGAGCGGATCACCCGGAGCCCGCGGCGCCGCACGGCCGCGGGCTTCCGGCTGCCCTGCCTGGGATACTGGACGGGCAGGCCACGAAGGAAAGGCATAGCGACAGTGACTGAGATCGAGATCGGGCGGGGCAAGCGCGGCCGCAGGGCATACGCATTCGACGACATCGCCGTCGTCCCGAGCCGCCGTACGCGGGACCCCAAGGAGGTCTCGATCGCGTGGCAGATCGACGCCTACCGCTTCGAGCTGCCCTTCCTGGCGGCCCCGATGGACTCCGTGGTCTCCCCGGAGACCGCGATCCGCATCGGCAACCTCGGCGGCCTGGGCGTGCTCAACCTCGAGGGTCTGTGGACCCGCTACGAGGACCCCGAGCCGCTGCTCGCCGAGATCGCCGAGCTGGACGACGCCTCCGTCACCCGGCGCCTGCAGGAGATCTACGCGGCGCCGATCAAGGAGGAGCTGATCGGCCAGCGGATCAAGGAGGTGCGCGACGCCGGTGTGGTCACGGCGGCCGCGCTCTCGCCGCAGCGCACCGCGCAGTTCTCCAAGGCCGTGGTCGACGCGGGCGTGGACATCTTCGTCATCCGCGGCACGACGGTCTCCGCCGAGCACGTGTCGGGCTCCCACGAGCCGCTCAACCTGAAGCAGTTCATCTATGAGCTCGACGTCCCGGTCATCGTCGGCGGCTGCGCCACCTACACCGCGGCGCTGCACCTGATGCGCACCGGTGCCGCGGGCGTCCTCGTCGGCTTCGGCGGCGGCGCCGCCCACACCACCCGCAACGTCCTCGGCATCCAGGTGCCGATGGCGACCGCGGTCGCCGACGTGGCCGCGGCCCGTCGCGACTACATGGACGAGTCCGGCGGCCGCTACGTGCACGTCATCGCCGACGGGGGCTTCGGCTCCAGCGGCGACCTGCCCAAGGCGATCGCCTGCGGCGCCGACTCGGTGATGATGGGCTCCCCGCTGGCCCGCGCCACCGACGCACCCGGCCGCGGCTTCCACTGGGGCATGGAGGCCACGCACGAGGAACTGCCGCGTGGCAAGCGCATGAACCTGGGCACCGCCGGCACGACCGAGCAGATCCTGCTCGGCCCCTCGCACGCGCCCGACGGCTCCATGAACTTCTTCGGCGCGCTGCGCCGCGCGATGGCCACGACCGGCTACTCCGAACTGAAGGAGTTCCAGCGGGTCGAGGTCACCGTGTCGCCGACGCACCACCGCTGACCGCCGTTCCAGGCTCCAGGGGCCCGTACCGCCGCCCGGCGGTACGGGCCCCGGTGCGTTCCGTGGCCGGCCGGCGGATGCCGCGCGGAGCAGGGGGTGTTCGGCCGAGCCGGTTCCGGAGCGGTCCCTGATGGATCGTCACATCTCCGTGTGGAAGGGGGACTTACGGGTGAACGGCGACAACCGGAAGGTTAAGTGCCGTGGATGAGCATGTGATTTTCGGTTACGATCGCGTATCCGTGGTTCTGCTGTGCTAACCGTCGTCTACAGTGTTCGATGCCATCGGACGGTCCGGCTGGGGGGTGGGAGAGCACGGAAGCCGGGTCTTGACTTGGCCTCTGCGCACACTGCCAGCTGGGGGAGCCTGCCGTGTCCACTCTGTCCATCGTCATTCCCGCCTTGAACGAGGCCGAGAACCTGCCGCACGTCTTCGGGACGATCCCGCTCGAAGAACTCGCCGCGGAGGGCTGGGGTGTCGAGGTGGTCATAGCGGACAACGGTTCCACGGACGGCACCGCCGAGATAGCCGCGTCCTACGGAGCCAGGGTCGTCCACCAGCCCTTGCGCGGCTACGGCAACGCCTACAAGGCCGGGATCGCCGCGGCGTACGGCAACGTGATCGCCACCGGTGACGCCGACTGCACCTACCCCTTCGACGACCTGCCCCGGCTGCTGAGGATCGTCGACGAGCACCAGGTCGAGTTCCTCAACACCAACCGGCTCGGCCCGGAGAACCGTGCGGCGATGAAGCCCTCCCACACCGTCGCGAACCACGCTCTCAGCCTCCTCAGCCGCGTGCTCTTCAAGAGCGGGATACGCGACTCCCAGAGCGGCATGTGGGTGTTCCGCCGCTACATCTGGGAGACCCTCAAGGTCACTTCCGACGGGATGGGCTTCTCGCAGGAGATCAAGAACGCCGCCGTGCGGGAGGGCTTCCGCTGCATGGAGGTGCCCATCGAGTACCGGCCCCGCGGTGGCCAGGTGAAGCTCAACGCGCTGTCCGACGGCGTGGCCAACCTGGCGCAGCTGTTCCGCCACCGGCTGCGGGACAACGCTCTGCGCACCGACACCCGGGCCCAGTGGTACGACCGCTCCACGCGGCCCGAACCGGCGCCGTTGATGTCCGCGCAGGGGCAGGCGCAGTCGTCCCAAGGGAGCGACGAGGAGTGGGAACGAGTGCCGAGCGAGCACTACACCGCCTGACGGGCACGTCCTGGGGCGGGAGGACCTGATGAATGATTGGCCTACGCTGTGCGCATGGTGAAGGATCCCAGTCGACGGCAGCGCCTGCTCGTCGCCCTCGTGGCGTTCGTGGTGTCCGCGGTCGCGACCGTCGTCGCCGCGTCCATGCCGTCGAAGAGCCCGGCGGCCTCGCCGCCCGTCACCGGCAAGCCGTCGTCGTCGCCTTCCGAGGCGGAGGGCGGCGGCGTGCGCGAGGTGAAGATGGGCATCTCGTACGGCGACACCCTGACGTGGAAGTCGGACGCGGACCTCGCACGGGGTCTGGACGACGCGGTCGCGGTCGGCGTCACCTGGGTCCGGATGGACCTGTCGTGGAACAACATCCAGCCGGATTCGCCCTACACCTACTCGTGGCACCGCTTCGACCGGGTCGCCAAGGCCGCCGAGGCCCGCGGTCTGAAGGTGCTCCCTGTGCTCGCCTACACCCCGAAGTGGGCGCGTGCGGCGGGCTGTACGTCCGGCCAGAGCTGCGCACCCGCCGACCCCGAGATCTTCGCCAGCTTCGCCAAGCTGGCCGCCGAGCGGTACTCCGCGATGGGGATCCACACCTGGGAGGTGTGGAACGAGGAGAACATCGGCTTCTGGAAGCCCGCCGCCGACCCGAAGGGCTACACCACCCTCCTCCGGGCGACGAGCCAGGCCCTGCGGGCCGCGGACCCCAAGGCGTACGTCATCATGGGCGGCCTCGCGGTGGCCAAGACCGAGCCCGCGCGCCACAGGCTCTCCCAGACGGACTTCCTGACCGCCGTCTGCAAGCTGGGCGGCAACAAGTACGTGGACGCCGTCGGCTACCACCCGTTCAACTATCCCACCCTGCCCAGCGCGACACCCGGCACCGGCACCGCCTTCGAGCGGATCAGCAACTTCCGGGAGAACCTGGTGGGGATCCTGGACAAGTACGGCACCCCCGACATGCCCATCTGGCTCACCGAGACGGGAGCACCGACCAGTGGGCCCGGTGAGGTGTCGGACGGCAAGGTGACCCCCCCGGGGACCACGCACGTCACGCAGGCCCGCCAGGCCGAGATCGCCACCGACACGATCCCGGCCGTGGTGGCGAACCCGTACGTCGAGGCGATGTTCTGGTACACCGACCAGGACCAGGCACGCCCCGAGGAGAAGAAGTCACGGTCGCTCTACTACGGGATGCGCAGCTACGACGGTACGAAGAAGCCGGCCTTCGAAGCGCTCAAGGCGGCGATAGCCGCCTACGAGCGCAAGAAGAAGTAGCGGCCCGCGGGCCGGCCGTCGCTACAGCGACCGGAACAGCCTGATGTAGCGCTCCATCAGGCCGTCCCAGGCGAAACGTCGTTCCGCCTCCTGCCGGCCCCGCGCGCCCAGCCGGTCGGCGAGTGCGGCGTCGGTCAGCACCTTGCGGCACGCGGCGGCCAGCGCGCCGGGATCGCCGGGCGGGACCAGGAGCCCGGTCCCGCCGTCCGTCACGACGTGCGGGATGCCCCCCACGGCGGAGCCCACCACCGGGGTGCCACACGCCATCGCCTCGACCAGCACCATGCCGAAGGACTCCGCCTCGGTGCGCGAGGGCAGCACCGCGAGGGCGGCCGTCCGCACCACGTCGACCAGGGCGTCCCCGGTCAGCTCTCCGGCCGCCTCCACCCGTTCCGCGACGCCGAGTTCCGCCGCGAGCCGCAGATGGTCCGGCACCGCGTCGCCGCCGCCGACCAGGCGCAGCCGCGCATCGGGCACCTCGGCCGCCAGCCCGGCGAACGCCCTCACCAGGACGTCGACGCCCTTCCAGGCCGACGAGCGGTCCATGCGGCCGACGTACACGACCGTCCGGGGACGTTCCGAGGCGGGCCGCCCGGGGGTGAAGCGCCCGACGTCGACGCCGGGGGTGATCTCGACCGCCTGCGGGTGCCCGGCGGCCAGCGAGACCGGCGACACCGCCACCAGCGTCCGCGCCCGCCGGAACACCCGCGGCAGCACGCGGCGTTCGTACAGGCCGATGAGCCGGTCCGCCGCACCACTGCCGGGCTCGCCCTTGTGCATCGAGCCCGCGTGGTAGGTGAGCACGGCCGGCCGCTTCCCGGAGACCGCCACCGCCAGGTCGGCCAGCCCGGGGACCGGGGCGTGGGCGTTCACCACCTCGGCCCCGGTCCGGCGCAGCCAGCGGCGCAGTTGCAGCGGCCACAGGGGGCTGAGCGGGGTGTTGGACAGCTTCAGCCAGGCGCCGAGCCGGATGACCTGCACGCCCTCCTCGACGTCCACGGTGGTGCGGAGTCCGGAAAGCCGTGTCGTGATGACGACCGGACGCAGCCCCTGGGCCTCGCCGACCGCGCGGGCGATCCGGGCCGCGTAGTTCTCCACGCCGCCGACCTTGGGCGGGTAATAGGGGGCGACCACCGCCACCGTGCGGGTCATGCGACCGTGCCCGCGGCGGCGCGGAGCAGGGCGGGGAACTCCTCCGCCCGGGCGATGTACGCGGGCAGCCGTTGCTGGAGCACCGCACGGTACTCCTCGGGGTTCGCGCGGAGCTTGTCCACCAGTGCCCACAGGCCCGGGTGGGTGACCTCGGCGATCGGCACGACCCACTCACCGAGGCCGAGGTCGGCCATGATGCCCCGTGTCTTGTGCTCGTACTCGATCGCGACGCACGGGACCCCACTGGTGAGCGAGAAGATCACCGAGTGGAAGCGGGTCCCGATGAGCAGGGAGCACTCGCCGTACAGACCCTTGAGGTCGCGGTAGTCGACACGCTCCTCGATCCGCAGCGGCGCGGTCGCGCAGTAGTCCGCCACACGACGTTCGACGATGCGGTCGTCGTCGCCGAGGTAGTCCGTGGTCACCTGGGGGATGAGCACCACGCGGGCCCCGTCCGCCTGGAGCGCGTCGATCGTCCCGGCGAGCGCCCGCTCGTAGCGTTCCTGGGCGGCCGGAGCGAGCCAACGACGCGCGGTGAGACCCACCAGCGGCTCCTGGGCCCCGACCTGGAGCCTGCCGCGCCAGTTGGAGGTGACCTCGGGGGCGAAGGCGAAGCCGGAGTCGACGGCACGCCGCACCTGCCGCGCGGACACGCCGCACTCCTGGAGCAGACCGACGCTCACGTCCTCGCGTGCGAGCACCAGCGCCGCGCGGCGCAGCACGTGGCCGACCAGCCGGCGCTGCGGCCTGCCGGGGAACGGACCGAAGGACTGGGGCGCGAAGACCACGGGCACCCCCGCCTTCTGCGCCAGCAGCGCGGGCAGCAGGACGAAGAACACGTTCTGGTATCCGTCCAGCCCGGGCCGTGCGAGGAGGTACCCGCCGCCCATGGACACCACCATGTCCGCCTCGCACACGGCGGCGGCTTCCCGGCGCGCTTCCGCGGGGAGCAGCTTCAGCAGCACGTCGGCGACGGCCCGTGGCAGCAGCAGCGCCGCCGTGCCCACGAGAGCCACCAGCAGCTTGCGCAGCAGGCGCCGGGACCGGGACACCCCGCCGTCGGCGACGTGGCGGCGGATCGAGCCGAGGTTGGCCACCCCCTCGAACGAGGGGTGGGCATCGGCGTCCTCCATGCCCGCGATGGCGAGCGTGGCGCCCGGGAAGGCCTCCTTGACGTGGCGAAGGCAGACCGACAGCAGCGCGGCGTCCCCCGCGTTCTCCCGCACGTACGCGTTGATGACGACGATTCTCACCGGTGGTACCCCTCGACTGGGCTCATTTCGGGTTCTTCCACGGGGATGCCCGGTTCCGGAGCCTGCAGCTGCGGCACGGCCGCGCGCTTGCCGAACAGGGCGACGGCGGCGTAGAGACCGCTGGCGAGGTTGCCCACGCCCCAGGCCCAGCCGAGCCACACCAGTCCGCGCGGCGCCCACAGCGCGGCCAGACCGATGGTGACCACGGCGTAGACGACGTTGCTGAGGACCAGTTGCGTCATCTTCCGGGCGAGCTTGAGGGCGAAGCTGGCCCACGTGTTCAGTGCGACGGCGAGGGCTCCGCAGGCCAGCACGGCCAGCAGCGTCTGCGCGCGGTCCGCGTAGGGACCTCCGAACATCCGCAGGAGGAGTCCGCTGCCCGAGGCGACGACGAGGACCGAGGGCACCTGCACCGCGGCGATGATGCCGGCGGACCGGCGGAGCAGTACGGAGAAGCGCGAGGGATCGTACGAGACCTCGGCGAACACCGCCTCACCGACGGAGAACGACACGGAGTTGAGCAGGTTGGCGATCTGGAAGGCGATGAAGTAGTAGCCCGCCGCCGCCGCGCCCAACTGCTCCAGGACGATCAACGGGAGGACCAGCAGCGGCGCGAGGTTGAGCAGGCTGGAGACGTAGCTCGCGAGGGAGAAGCGGAACTGCTCCAGCATCCGGGTGCCGCGGGCGCGCAGGTGGAACCGGAAGCCGAGCCGGCGGCGCATCAGGATCAGCGAGACCAGCGCCGTCGCCACGTAGCCGCCGCCGTTGGCCCCGAGGATGCCGACCGAGCCGTAGGCGACGAAGGCGACCGGCAGGGCCAGCTTGACCAACCCCTGGAGCAGGCCGTAGACCAGCGCGTTCTGATGGGCCATGCGGGCGCTGACGAAGACCGAGAAGGTCAGCTGGCTCACCGCCGCGCAGATGCAGAAGATCACGAACGCGGCGGCCGCCGACGCGTGGTCGCGGACGAAGACCAGCTTCTCCGCGTAGACCGGCAGGCCGAGCAGGTAGACGGTGGCGATCACGGACGAGACCACGCCGACCAGCACGAGGGACTGAGTGAGCTGTCCGTTGCGGGAGGCGGCCGGCGCGGGGAAGCGGATCAGCGTGCTGTTCAGTCCGAACAGGCTCAGATAGGAGATCAGCGAGGTCGCCGATATGAGCGATGTGGCGAGTCCGACCTGTTCGGGGGTGTAGAAGCGGGCCACCACGACCCAGAAGACGAAGCCCAGTCCGGCCGTGGTCACCGTGGACGCCATCAGGAAGAAGGAGTTGCGGTACACCTGGTCCTGCGACAGGGCACGCTTGCCGTTCCTAGCCATGGGTGGTCGCTCCCGCCGCCTCGCGGTAGCACTCGGCCAGCGCGCTCACGTGCTCCTCCCAGGCGAAGGCCGTCGTCGCGAGCTCGCGCGAGTACCGGCCCATGCGCTCGCGCCGCCGCTCGTCCCCGGCGAGCGCGGACAACGCGGAACGGATCCCCTCGGCGTCCCGGTCCAGCAGTGTGACGCGCGACCGGTCGAGGCGGTAGGGCGCGTAGCCGGGGTCGTCGGTGGTGACGACGGGCAGGCCGGAGGCCATGGCCTCCTGGACGGTGAGGGGGAAGCCCTCCGCGGTCGACGGCAGCGCGAAGACGTCGCAGGCCCGGTACGCCTCGGCCAGTTCCAGCGGGGGCAGCCCGCCCAGGTGGTGCACGCCCGGCCGGCCCGCCAGGGCGGCGGAGTCGCCGTCCCCGGCGAACACCAGGTCGTAGCCGGCGGAGGGGTCGTAGCCGGACAGCAGCAGGTCGTAGCCCTTCTTCGGCACCAGGCGCCCCACGAAGAGCACCAGCGGCCGGTCCTGCGGCAGCCCGAAGCGCTTGCGGGCCAGCGCCCGCTCCTCGACCGAGGCGGCCGGCCGGAAGAGGGCGGTGTCCACGCCGTTCGCGAGGTGGCGGGCCCGGGCGGGACGGGCGCCGTGGCGGAGTACGAACTCCGCGACCGAGGCGTTGAGGGTGATCACGGTACGGGCCCGCCGCAGCAGGCCGCGTCCGGCGACGGCGTACACGGCCCGCTGCACCCCGCGCACCAGCGCGGACGGGTGCTCGACCAGGGCGACGTGCTGGGTGACCAGGTGCGGGGTGCGGGTGAGCACGCAGGCGAGTCCGGCCGTCCACGAGGTCAGGTACAGGCAGTCGTGCACATGGACCACATCGGCCCGGCGGGCCCAGCGGAGTGCGGCCGTCAGCACCCGGGGCGACAGGACGGGGAAGGGCACGCCGGCCCGCTCCGCGCCGTTCCACGCCGCGACACGGACGACGCGTACGCCGTCCTCCTGGCTGATCGCGCTGCGCGCGCCGCTGGTGAGCACCGTGACGTCGGCACCGCGTGCGGCGAGGTGCACGGCCTCCATCCGGACGACGTTCTCGATGCCGCCGACGTGCGGCGGGTAGTAGTGGCTGACCAGGAGGACCCTCATCGGTAGATCCTCGCTCCCTCGCTGCTGTAGATCTCGTTCTTGGTCGCCTCGAGGAGGCCCGTGGGGTAGCGGAAGGTGACGAGGTCGCCCCGGTAGGAGAACGTCATGCGTCCGGTGCGCACGGTCGAAGTGCCCAGCAGGACGTAGGAGTCGGTGCGCAGCCTGGTCGGGAAGACGTCGCCCACGACGGGTCCGGTCAGGATGGTCTGCTGCCGGTAGAAGGTGAAGCGGTCCGTCTGCACCAGGGACGGTTTGCCCTCGGCCGCGAAGCGCTGCGACAGCCAGTAGGCGGCCATGCGCTCCTCGGCGCTCGGGTAGTAGACGTCGTAGTACTGGCCGGCGTTGCTGAGCTGCAACTGCGGCGGATAGCCGCCCAGCAGCTTGGGCACCACGCCGGTGAGGTCCAGGAAGAGGGCCACCACCAGCGCGTACACCGTCACGGCCCGACGGCGCCCGGTCCAGCGCAGGGCGGAGAGCATGCCCGCCGCGATGAAGGGCGCGAAGAAGAACAGGCCCTGCTGGAAGGCGCGGAGCACGCCGTAGTCGACGGAGAGCTGGGGCACGACCGTGAGGACCCCGAGGAGGGCGATGGCGCCGATGGCCAGCGTGGTCTGCTCGCGCCGTGGGCGGAAGGCCCCGCGTCGCCCGACGTCGATGACGATGAGGCCGATGATCAGCAGGAGCTGCATCAGGCCGGCGGTGAACTGGCGCAGCAGGGAGTTGACCGTGGTCGCCTTCAGGCCGATGCCTTCCAGCACCCGCCCCGCGGCGGTGGGGGCCATGTTCTGCTTGGGCACGACAGGGGTCGGGTAGGCGTCCACCGTCCCGAGGGGCAGGTACGTCCCCTTCGCCCGGTCGGCGGCCGTCTCCCGCACGGTCTCCTCGCGGTAGTCGCCCAGCCGCTGCTCGGCCGTCAGCGAGGGCCCGCCTCCGAAGAGGCTGTACGAGGTGTCGGACGAACCGGCGCGCGCGTGCCCCGGGTTCTTGATCTCCTGCACGACCGCGCTCAGCGTGCTCCGTAGCTGCCCGCTCGTGTGCGTGACCGGGCCCGCCCAGGCCAGCGCCATGACCGCTGCCCCCGCCACGATCCACCAGGTCAGGAAGGGTGCGGCCACGGTAGGGCGGTATGTGCGCTTGCGCGCGCGCCTGGATTTGTAGCGGTCCGCCGTGCGCCAGATCACGTCGGCGACGAGGGCGACCCCGAGGACGACGATCACGACGTAGATCGTCGAGTAGTGCGAGAGCGTGATGCCGGCCAGCAGCACCACGAAGGCGATCTGCCGCACGCGCAGGGGCCGCCCGGAGTCGGTGAGCACGACCATGCCGCAACCGAGCAGCACGAACGCGACCTCCTGGCGGCCCAGGAAGGTCATGTCGGACAGGAAGGTGGGGAAGAGCATGAAGAAGACGGCCGACAACAGCGACACCAGATGCGGTGCGACGTTGCGGACGGAGCGGTGGACCAGCACCGGAGTGAGCGCGAACAGCACCGGCAGCACGATCTTGAAGATGTAGACGTCGGGGATCGCGGTGAGCCGGAACACGCTCACGGGCAGCAGCGTGACGCTGAGGCAGGCGTTGTAGGCGTCGGGGTACTTGGAGACGTCCCAGAGCGATCCGCCGAGCGTCAGCCGGTAGTACTCGTACTCGCGCTGGATGTCGTGTCCGGTGATGGACCAGCCGCGCAACGAGTTCAGCATGAGCAGCGCGGTCGCGCCGAGGAACAGACCGGTCTCGAGGACGCTGACCGGGTAGCGCCGGCGGCGGACCATGAGCAGGACCAGCAGCGCGATGACGGCCGGCATCGCAGCCGTGCTGACCGCCCCGCCGTAGCCGTTGTTCAGCCTGATGGGCCCTGCGACCGACAGCACCAGGGCGACGCCGGCGAACGCCCCCACGGGGATCGCGCCCGGCGGCAGTCCGTCGCGGAGCCAGGACCTGCTCTTGTCGGTCCGTTCCTCCTCCGGCACGAACGCGCCGATCACGATGAGCGTGAGCGCCGTGGCCCCGGCCAGGGACACCCTGGTCAGCGGGCGTTCCACCCCGGCCAGCGGCAGCACCGTGTTCACGGCGAGGGCGATCACGAGATCCGTGATGACCGCCATGCCGACGGCGAGCAGGAAGCTGCCGTCCCTGGTGGACACCACCCGGGAGGCGACGCCGCGCCACACCGCGACGGGCGCACCGAACAGCAGCCACAGGCCGGCCACCGTCAGCAGCACCCCGGGCACGCCGGGCAGCATCTCCACGACACAGGCCACCGCGATGGCGAGCAGCACCCCGAGGCGTCCCCGTACGAGGTCCGGGAGCCGCAGGCCGGCGGCCTGGGCATCGCCCGCCGACGCCGCGTGGCGGCGCGGGCCCCGGCCCTGCCGCTTCCGTTCGTGCCCGGACCCGGCCGGCGAGGCGTCGCTCTCGGCCGGCTCCGGCTCCCTGTCCAGATCCGCGTCGTCCGCGTCGTCCGCCACGACGGCCCACGACGGGCGGGAGGTCGTGCGCCGACCGCTGCTTCCCGTGCCACGGGCCGTCATGCGCCGGCCTCTGGGTAGACGTGGGCGTAGACCTGCTCGACCAGGGCTGCCACGGCCTCCCAGGAGTAGTCGGGGGCGGTCGCGGCACTCCTGCGGGCGAGCCGCAGGCGCAGACCGGGGTCGGCGGCCACCGAGTCGATGGCGGCGGCCAGCGCCGCCGGTTCGGGAGCGGCCAGCAGCCCGACACCCTTGAGCAGTTCGGCGGTGCCGGGGACGTCGGTCGCGACGACCGGCAGGGCGGCGGCCATCGCCTCCAAGGCGACCAGCGGCATGCCCTCCCGGTCGGAGGGCAGCACGAAGACGTCGGCGTCCGCGTACGCCCGCACCAGGTGCTCGCCGAGGAGCCCGCCCGAGAACTCGACGTTCCGCAGACCCAGTTCGGCGGCGTGCGCCTCCAGCTTCTCCCGCAGCTCGCCGTCGCCGACGATCCGCAGCTGCACCGGCTCCCGCAGCAGGGCCGTCGCCTCCAGCAGCCGTGCCACGTTCTTCTGCGAGCTCAGACGGCCGACGAACAGCAACCGCAAGGGACGTTGTGCCGTCTCCCGCACCGGCATGAAGTAGCCGGCCCCCACGCCGTTGGGGACGACGAACACCCTGTCCGCCCGGACGCCGTACGTCTCGCGGACGAAGGCGCCCTGCTCCTCGGTCAGCACGATCACCCCGGCGGCGGCGCGCATCGACCGTCCGAAGACGTGCTTCTTGTAGGCGGGCAGCAGCCCACCCAAGCGCCCGGAGGCTTCGACGTCGAGGTGGAAGTGGAGGATGAAGCGCTGTCCGCGCATGCGGGCGATGACGGCGACGAGCTCGGGCATCAACGCGTGCGCACAGTGCACGTGCAGCACGGCGTCGCGGGGCGCGCGCACCGCCAGCGAGACGGGCAGGCCCGGTGCGAGCGCGGTGTGCGCGACCTCGACCGCGCGGTGCCGCCGTATGGTGACCCGGCCGGCGCCGTAGCGGCGCGGTCCGCCGTCGGCACCGAGGGCGGTGGTGATGACCCGCACGTCGTGGCGCTGCCCGAGCTGGATGGCGAGGTGCTCCACCACGCGTTCGAGCCCGCCCAGATGGGGCGGGTAGTACGGGGTGATCTGCAGAATGGTGCGTCGCATCAGGCTTCAGTCTCGTACGTCAGGGGGCGGCGTACCGAGCGGCCCGGTCACGGCCTTCGGCGTCACGAAGTTGTAGTGCAATGTCTGCTCGTGCCCGACGAGGGCCACCCGTACGAGCGTCGTGCCCGTGGTCTTGGTGAAGCGCGTGACGACGGGCACGGCCTTGCCGTCCTTCGGTTTCAGCCCCACCGTCCTGGTGGCCACGACCTTGCCCTTGGCCGATTCCAGCGTCAGCTTCAGCCGCAGCGGTGCGGGGCCCGTGCCGTGGGCGTTCACGGCGACGGGGACGATCAGCGTGCTGCCGTCGAAGCGGGGCGCAGCCGTGAAGTAGATCTCGGTGAACGGGGCCGGCTGCCGGGTGAAGGACTGCAGCAGCACCGTGCGTACCGCCGGCACCGACCAGAGCCCCGCCCCCAGAGCGACGGCGACCACCACGGCCACCGCCGCACCGGCGATCCTGCGTCGCGGCGAGGCCGGGGGACGGCGTGTCTCAGGGTCCTGCTGGTCCACAGGTGCCTGGCGGGGTGACGGCTGATCCGGTTCGGGGTCCGGTTCCGGAGCGTGGTCGCCGGGCTCGTCGGGCTCGTCGGCCGGTTCGGTCATGTCGTTCCGCACCGCTCTGCGGTCTCCCGGCCCCCGGCCGCCGGGGCCGTGACACCGGGCAGGGGGGACACTTCACCGTACGCAGGGACGACTCCGGACAGGCTTCTCATGTGTCATCCCCCCCGGGCGCTCGTCGGGGCGGCAAGCCCGTATGAGTTTCTCCGCAAGGCATCTCGGTGCATGGGAAGGATCGCCGACGCTTGGTGGCGATGACGGGGAACTCCGGCCAACGAAGCTCGCCGCTCACCCGGCAGTCAATGATGTGCGGAACGGATGCGACTCTAGTCCAATACCGCGAACCACTGTCGATGGTGTGACCAACTCGTGATGGCGAACGGGCAAAAGCGCTCGTCAGCCGACGAGCCAAGAGGCGATGGGCTTGGCGTCCCCGCCCGCCCCGCCCTTCTTGAGGCCCGCCACCTGGTCCGGTGCCAGTGCCTTGTCCCAGACCATGACGTGACCGAGGACGCCGGCCCAGTAACCTCCCCACACCCCGTGCGTACGGACGCGGCCGAGCTGCAGCGGACCCTTTCCGGCCCAGATCCCGGGGACCTTCGTGGAATCGGCCGGATTCCCGTCCACGTAGAGCGCGATCGTCTTCTTCCCGGCGTCGTACGTGCCGGTGAGCAGAGCCCACTGGCCGACCGTGTTGACGTTCGCGGCCGCCTCGGCCTGCAGGACCGTGCTGTCCGCCCCGCCGTCGGCGGTCTGCACCTTGAAGACCCACTTGCGGTCGGCGCCCGAGGCCTCCCGGCCCAGGCTGAACGAGGGCGAGACCCCGTCACCCTGGCTGATCGCGGAGCGGGAACCGCCCGGGGCCTCGTTGTAGACCCATGCCGAGATGCTGAAGCTCTTGGTGACGTCGATCAGTTGCGCAGCTGACTGGGCGTAGGAATTGCCGTTGCTCCTGAGCCTGACCACGAAGCCGTTGGTCACCTTGCTCACCCCGGCGTCCGGCCCGAGGATGAGGTTGTTCTGCCCGGACTTGTCCGCGAGGGCGTTGTCCTCCCCGGGGACCGTCGGCGAATCGGCCGTGGCGGAGGGGGAGGCCGACGCGCTGGGGGAGGGCGACGGGGCGGCCGTGTCGTCCGTGTCCTTCGTGTAGTGGAGTGCGACGACGCCCGCTCCCACCCCGAGCACGCACGCCACCAGGACGATCAGACCCGTCCTGAGTCTGTGGCGGCGACGCTGTCTGGTCTCGTTGGCGTCGGCCAGGGCCTGCCAGTCGGGCTGGGGCGAGTAGGAGGGCTGCTGGTAGCCGGTGGCCGGCCCGAAGCCGGGTTGCCCGTACCCGGGCTGCTGCTCGGGTATGTGGTGCTGTGGGTACCCGTAACCGCCCGGCGCCGCGGACGGCTCGGGAGCGGACGGGGTGTTCCAGGGGCTCCGCCCAGGAGCGGCAGCCGCGTCTTCCGGGTTTTCCACGGGGTCAGTCACACCACGGATGCTAGAGCAGCACCGTGGTGTCCCGTAAAGGCACTTCGCGAGCGTTCCTGATCCGTTTCCTCACCCGGAACGACGAGCCGCGGGAGGAGCACACCCGCAACGGACCCTGCCGGCGCTCGCCGCCCGCCCGGAGGACGGACGCACCGTCAGCACATCGCCGGCCTTCTCGTGCCGCCCGGCGACGGTGCGCCCCTCCACGGGCTGCCCTCGGCCTACTTCCCGGCGCCCGGCGTCACTTCGTACCGAAGCCCGGAGCGAAGTAGACCGTGTACGTGCCGTCGCCGGTCCGGGTGCTCTTGATGACCTTGTGCACGCGGTACCCGGCCTTCTTGAGGGCGGGCTGGAGGGCCGTGTCGATGTCGGGGGTCTGGGTGAAGTCCAGGACGACGATCGAGTAGACGCGGTCCTGGACGGCGGCCTGGAGGGCCGGGGCTCCGGTGAGCGTCTTCTTGGTTTCCGGGTCGGTGTAGCTCTTGCCGATGAGGTCCTGCCACTGCTGCCAGTTGGTGGACTCGCGCAGGTAGTAGGCCGGTACGTCGTAGTTCTCGACGAGGTACTCGTCGCTTCCCTTGTGGACGTAGGGGCGCATGGTGGAGACCAGACCGGAGGAGTCGGGCCATTCGCCGTACATGTGCGAGGCCTGACTCGCCCCGACGTAGCAGAGCGGGCCGACCACGAGGGCGGTGACGAGTACGCCGGCCCCGACGTGGACCCTGTTGCGGAGGCCGGCGAAGACCCGGGCGAGCAGCACGCCGACCGCGATGCAGGCGAACCAGGCGCCGAAGTCGACGTGCTTCTGCAGCGAGAGCCAGGTGTGGATGCGGACCTGGTTGACCGGGGCGAGCAGACCCGCGACGAACAGCACCAGTGCCAGCCATACGTCGGCTCGGGCGGCCGTGCCGCGCCGGGCGGCGACCAGGGTCACCAGCACTCCGATGAGGGCCAGGACCAGCAGCGGCCCGACCCACTTGGCGGCTTCCCCGGCGACGTACGAGGCGGCATCGGTGCCCGGGTTCCGCATGAGGGTGGTGTGCGTGAAGCCGGCGATGTGGGCCTTCGCGCCGACGGCCGGTATCAGGAGCGCCACGAGCCAGACGACGGTCAACTCGATGCCACGCCGCCAGCGGGACCGCTCCCAGGGGGAACCTCCGTGTCCGGCGAACACCGCGACGCCGATCACGACGGGGGCCCACAGTAGCGAGGCGTACTTCGTCCAGTCGGCCAGGGACATGGCGACGCCGGCCATGACCATGCTGGGGTAGCCGCCTCCGGTGGTGAGCCGTACCGCGAAGTAGCCCGCCCAGGCGAGCAGCGCGAGCGCCATCGAGTCGTAGGTGGAGTAGCCGCCGAGGAACTGGGTGGGTCCGGTGGCGACGAACAGCGCAGCCGCGAAGAACGCCGCCACCGAGCCGTACATCCGCCGGGTGGCCAGGTGAACCGCGAGCGTGGCGGAGAGCATGAACACCAGGCTCAGCAGCCTCGTCCCGCGCAGGCCGCCGATGATGTCGGCGGTCGCGACCACGACCGGGTAGATCATGGGGGAGCCGGAGAAGAAGCCCTGGTAGTCGGCGACGGGGTCTCCGTGCACCAGGTGCGCGATCTCCTGGTAACCGGAGTAGATGTAGGTGCCCTCGTCCACGAACGCCGTGTTGGCGCCGGTGAGTCGGAACGAGAGGACCGCCTGGACCAGGAGGACGAAGAGCAGCGGCAGCCAGTCCGTCCTGAAGACGGCCTTCGGGGGTTTGGCGACCGGCTGCAGACCCCGGCGGGCCGTTCTGTCCGCCGCGCGGCGAGCGGCGGCTTCCTGCGAGACCGTGCCGAGCGGCATCGTGCCCGAATCGTCCGGGCCGGGCCGGCCGATCGTGCCCGGGACGGGCCTGGTGGCGGAGCGCCCCCCGGATCCCTCGGGTCTTATCCAGGTTCCATCAGCAGTCATCAGGCGGTCTTTCTGATCGGAAGTCGGCGCGCCCTGACCCGACGGATCGCCCCCCGCCGGTCTCGCTCACATGTGTGGAGGATGTGCGGATGAGATGATAGGTCATCGTTGTGACGGCAGACCGTTGTAGGGCAGCCGCCAATGCTGTGCGGGGTGCTGATGGCAGGGCCGCAGTTCGACCGGTACGCCGACGGCGAGTGAGCCGTTCACGGTGTCCAGGCAGCGGCCGTCGTTCGTACTGCGCAGGCTCCGCGCGGTCCCTGCCGCCCACCGCTGGGCAGGGCTTCCGTCGCAGTCGGCGAGCACGGCACGGTCCCCGTCTGCGTGGAGGCAACGTCCGCCGGTGCGGAGCGTGCCGTCATTGGCCACCGTCCAGTCGGTCTTGCCGGCGGTGCCGCCGCAGGGCCCCGTGACGACCGGGTCGCCGGCACCGGATCCGTCCTTCCGTGCCAGGCAGATTCCCGACGCCCCGGACCGCACGATCCCGGTCGGCAGGCCGGTGCTGTTGTGGAAGGCGAAGGAGAAGGTGCGCAGACCCACTCCGCCGCTCCAGATCTCGAAGCCCGCGGCGACCTTGCACAGGTACGACTCGGCAGGGACGAAACCGCGTTGGAGGGCGTCCGCCGTGAACAGGCGCAGGTCGAGCCCACGCACGCTGCGGGTCGCCTCGGTCCTGACGTAACTGATCACGCTATGGGCGCCGGTGACGTGGGCGGTGTGGACTCCGTAGGAGGCGTCACCCAGCGTCACCGTCCCGGGGAGTCGGCTGCCGGCCGGTGCGACGTTGTCGGTGGCGTCGAGCCAGATCATCAGCTCTGCACTCCCGGCGGGATCGCAGCTGTCCTTGTCCGGGCTGTACCAGAGGTCGTACGCAAGGTTGTACGAGCCCGAAGCGGCGGGCCGGGCGGTCCAGTCGCTGGTCGCGTCCCCCAGTTCGGCGACGGGCACCGGGAGTCCCGCGGTGCCGGGCACGGTGGCGATGTTGGGGTAGGCCAGTGGGGCCTTGGCGTTCTTGGGGACGAGTCCTCGCGCCTCGGAAACGGTGAATCCGGTGTCTCCGGGGGCTTTCAGGCAGAGGGTGCCCTTCGCGGCGTTCCATCGGTTCGGCTCGATGCTGTACTTGTCGGCCTTCACCAGGCGCTGCGGATAGGGCTCCTGAGTTGACGTGCACACGCTATCCGAAAGGGCCGGACCGGTCGTGTGGCGCGGGGCGGGAACGGCTCCCCGGCCTGCACAGGCGGTGACCAGGAGGAGCGCGGCGGAGCAGGCCGATATGCGGAACCAGGAATTCATTGAGACGTACATCACTCCGGCGACTCGTCACGATCGTGTATCGGCCATGTTTGCATGCCGGAAGCGTGCCGTTTTGTCGCTCCAGGCACTCAGGATCTCTCAAAAGTGTTCACGTATGCTCCTCATCCGTTGGCTGAGGATACTCAGGAGTCTTCCTGGGGGGGACAACCTAATGACCACCACTACGAACGAGTACACGGCCGCGGGCGCAGGCAGGGATGCCTCGCATCGCAGGTTGAAGCGCGGGCAGCCCGTCCGCACGCTGCGCGGCCTACTGCCGCAGCCGCCCGACAACGAAGAGAAGTACTCCTACACCAGCCGGAACCTGTGGGTGCTGACCTGTTTCTCCGTCATCAGCTTCTGCTGTCTGGTAGTGAGCCAGATCGCGCTGGTGGGGTCCTCCCCGTGGCTGTGGCTGTACATGCCGTTCCTGCTGTTCACCGTGGTGTATTACCTGGTTTCCCTGAAGGTCAACGGCTTCACCAAGGATTTCGACTTCAAGGCGCACCGTGCGCTGGTGCGCGGCTGGCGGCCGGAGCGCTATCCGACCGTCGACGTGTTCCTGCCCGTGTGCGGTGAACCGATCGAGGTCCTGCACAACACCTGGACGCACGTTGCCCGGCTGCGCGACCGCTATCCCGGTGTGGTGACGCCTTACGTCCTCGACGACGGTGCGAGCCCGGAGCTCGCGTCCATGGCGGTGGATTTCGGCTTCGTCTACGGAACCCGGCACAAGCGCGGCTGGTTCAAGAAGGCCGGCAATCTGCACTTCGGTTTCCAGAACTCCGATGGCGAGTACATCCTCATCCTCGATGCCGACTTCGCCCCCCGTGAGGATCTCCTGGAGGAACTTCTCCCCTACATGGAGAACGACCCGGACGTGGGCATCGTCCAGTCCCCCCAGTTCTTCCGGATCCTCGATTCCCAGAACTGGATCGAGCGCGGTGCGGGCGCGGTGCAGGAACTCTTCTACCGTTCCGTCCAGGTGTCCCGGCAGAGCAATGACGGCGCGATCTGCGTCGGAAGCTGCGCCGTCTACCGGCGGGCCGCCCTGGAGACCAACGGCGGTACGACGCTCATCGAGCACTCCGAGGACGTCCACACCGGCTTCGACCTGCGTGGCCTCGGCTGGGACCTGCGCTACGTCCCGGTCGCCCTGTCCACGGGTGTCTGCCCGGACACGGCGGGCGCGTTCTTCAACCAGCAGTACCGCTGGTGTTCGGGTTCGATGAGCCTGCTGGGCAGCAAGAAGTTCTGGAAGGCCAACCTGCGGCCGGAATCCCGGATGTGCTACATGTCCGGCTTCTTCTACTACATCCACACCGCGCTCTTCACCCTGCTCTCGCCGCTGATCCCGATCGTGCTGCTGATGGCGATGCCGGGCAAGCTGCGGATCGAGTACATGGGCCTGATCATTCCCAGCCTGCTGTACACCACGCTGATCTTCCCGCTCTGGCACCGCAATCCGTACCGTCTGGAGGCGTGGGCGGCCCGGATGATGTACGGCTGGGCGCACCTCTTCGCCATCTGGGACATCCTCCGCAGGAACCGCATGGGGTGGCAGCCGACCGGATCGAGCGGGGCGAAGAAGAACAAGACCAGGCGCTTCTGGACCGGAATGGTCGTCTGGAGCGGTGGCACGGCCGTCGTCTGGGTGGGTGCCGCCACCTGGCGCATGCTCACCATGAATCCGCTGGACTTCGCCCTCGTCCTCGCCTCCGGGCTGTTCTACGCCGTGGTGGTCGGACGCGTCCTGGTCCAGCCCCGTTCCCGGGAAGCCATCTGATCCCTGTGTCCACTCACCACTTCACTGCGATGTCCCGGCGCACCCTGCCGTTGTTGGCCCTGCTCACGGCCTGCCTGATGCTGATGACCGGCTGCGGTCTGACCGGCGGTACGGGGAGCGCCGGTGGGCAGGGCGACAAGGCCGCCGGACCGGGCGCCGCCGGGGGCGCCGACCAGGCAGCGCCGGTCACGCCCTACGACGTCAGCCCGCTGCTCAAGCCGGACGGCAAGTACCTGGGGGTCGCGCTGGACGGTGTGCCCAGGTCCCTCGACGCGGTCGAGAAGTTCACCGCGAAGACCGGCAAGAAGCCCAATGTGCTGGAGTTCTACACCGCCTTCGGTGACGGCTTCGACACCAGCGGTGTACGTCACATCTACCAGTCGGGCGCACTGCCCTTCATCGCCTGGGAGCCCTTCAAGCCCTCGCTCAAGTCCATCGCGGACGGCGATTCGGACGAGTACATCAAGACCATGGCGCAGGACATCGTCCGCCTCAACCTGCCCGTGGCCATCAGCTTCGGCCACGAGATGAACGGCAACTGGTACCCGTGGGGCCGCACCAAGGCGACCCCCGCCGATTTCGTACGCGCCTGGCGGCACGTCCACGACGTGTTCGAGGACGAGGGCGCGACCAACGTGATCTGGGTCTGGACCCCGAACATCATCAACCCGATGCCCAAGGTCAAGCTCAAGCCGTTCTACCCCGGCGACGCCTACGTGGACTGGGCCGGGATGATCGGCTACTACACCATGACCGGGGCGACCAGTTTCGACACCCTGTACGGCCCGACGATGGACCAGATCAGGAGCTTCACCAAGAAGCCGTTCTTCATCGCCGAGACCGCTTCAGAGGAGGGACAGCGCCGCCGGGCCGACGTCAACGACCTCTTCGACGGCGTCGAGGCGAACGACGACGTCCTGGGGTTCGTGTGGTTCAACATCCCGAAGCGCGCCGACTGGCGCATCGAGATCAGCCCGCTCGCCCTCGGTGAGTTCCGCAAGCGTGCGTCCAAGTCCCTCTTCGGCTTCGACATCAGGAAGCAGCAATGAGCGAACAGACTGACTCCTGGTTCAGCCGTTCCAGCCCACCACCGAACTGGGACCCCGAGCAGACCGACCCCAACCGGTACGCCGACCCCGACCTCCGGCAGGTCCAGTACTGGCCGCCGCAGTCCGATGTCCACCAGTCCGGGCATACCGCGACGGCTGCTCCCGTGTATGTTCCGGACGCACCCGCGCCGGAGGTGGTGCCGGGCACCGAGAGCCACCGGTACGAGCAGCAGTTTCCCGAACCGCGGGTCGACGCCCAGACGCTCGGGAAGGCCTCGTACGAGATACCCGAGTCGCCCGAGAGCGGCTGGTCCGCGGCGCCCAGCCGTCGGCGCCGCTGGATCGGCCGGATCCTGCTGCTCGGCGTGCTGGTCATGCAGGCACTGCTCTCGCTGCGGCTGAGCAACGGCGCGAGTCCCGACGAAGCGGTGAACCTGGTCGTCGGCCGTCAGGAGTTCGACCACGTCTTCCACGGCGCCGCCGTCACGACGGACCTCGTCGACCGCGTCCCCGGGTCGCCCTCGCTGTACCCGGTGCTCGCCGGCGCCGCCGACCGGCTCCACGGTCTGGTCGGGGTCCGGCTGCTCAGCCTGCTGTTCGCCCTGGTCGCGACCGCGCTGTTGTACTCGCTGACCCGGCGGATGTTCAACGAGCGGGTGGCGGCCTGTGCAGCCGGCACGTACGCGGTCCTGCAGTCCACGGTCGTCGTGGGCTACTACGCCTCACCTGACGCGCTGGCGTTGATGCTGGTCGCACTTGCCGCGTGGATCGTGGTCTACACCGACCGCGCCCCGGCGGCCGTCGTGCTCGCGGCGGCCCCGGTGGCCGCGCTGGCGGCGGCCGTGGAGCATGCGGCGGTGCTGGTGCTACCGACCGTCCTGCTGCTGGCGGTGCACACCGCGTGGCCGTACAAGGGACCCGCCAAGGGAATCCTGCGCGGCGTCCTCCTGGGGGTGGGAATCGTTGTCCTGCTCCTGGTCGCCGGTGTGCTCACTTCGATCGACGGTACGACCTTCTCGCGCGGCCAGGGCAGCGAGGGCGCGCTGGACATCTTGAGCACGTCCGCCAAGTGGAGCGGGCTCTTCGTGCTGCTGGCCTGTGGCGGGGCGATCGCCTGGGTCCGGCGTGAGCGCATGAACGAGGCCGTCGACATGGACAGCGTCCCCGGCTCGCCGCTGCGGCGAGCCGCGCTCGGCCTGACGCTGTGCGCGACGGCGGTCCTCGTGCCGCTGCTCCAGGCCCAGTTGCACACGTCGGCGGCGATGTTCCGCCACATCGCGTTCGGCCTGCTGCTGGCCGCCCCGCTGGCCGGACTCGGCGTCACCCGTATGATCGGCGCCCACTTCCGCCATCCGCAGCTGGGCATCCTGGTCTGGGTCCTGATGCTGGCCTTCGGCATCTCCCAGTCGACGCACCGCTTCGAGAGCTGGCCCGACTCGGGTCGCCTGGTCAGCGTGCTGCGCGACCACGTCAGCGACAAGGGCCGCTACCTGACCGACATGGACGGGGTGCCCCAGTACAGCCTGAGTTCCATCACCGTTGCCGATCAGTGGACCACGGTCGGCGACAGCAGCACCAGTGACATCAGGAAGGGCCGCTACAGCCTGATCGTCCTGGACACGCCCGCCGGCCCCGCAGGCAAGGCGGCGGACAAGGACGTCACCCAGGCGATCCGTGACGGCGGTCACTACCGCCTGATCGCCCAGCTGCCCTACCCGGCCTCCGGCGCAGCCGGTACCTACCGGGTCTACGTCAAGCAGTAGCCCGCCCGCTTCACCTGCAAGGAGGTGCCGTTGACCATGCGGCTCACCGTCATCGGCACCGGCTACCTCGGTGCCACCCACGCCGCCTGCATGGCGGAGCTCGGCCACGAGGTCGTCGGTGTCGACGTCGACCCTGACAAGGTCGCCGCGCTCGGCGCGGGCCATGTGCCCTTCCACGAGCCCGGGCTCGAGGAACTGCTGGCGAGGCACACCGCCTCCGGCCGGCTGCGGTTCACCACGTCGTACGAGGAGGCGGCCGCCTTCGGGCGGGTGCACTTCGTGTGCGTCGGCACTCCGCAGCGCAAGGACACCGACTCCGGCGCGGCCGATCTCAGCTACGTGGACGCGGCCGTGGACGCCCTCGCCCCGCATCTGGGTGCCGGCGCGCTGGTGGTCGGGAAGTCGACGGTGCCGGTGGGGACCGCGCGGCGACTGGCCGGGCGGCTCCCGGCGGGAGCGGAGCTGGCCTGGAACCCTGAGTTCCTGAGGGAAGGCTTCGCCGTGCGCGACACGCTCAGCCCGGACCGGCTGGTCCTGGGTGTGGAGAGCGCGGAGGCGGAGTCCGTGCTGCGTGAGGTGTACGCGCCGGTCATCGAAGCCGGGACGCCGGTGGTGACGGCGGACTTCCCGACCGCCGAGCTGGTGAAGACCGCGGCCAACGCCTTCCTCGCCACGAAGATCTCCTTCATCAACGCCATGGCCGAGGTCTGCGAGGCCGCGGGTGGGGACGTCTCGGTGCTGGCACGTGCGATCGGCCACGACGAACGCATCGGGCACCGTTTCCTGCGCGCCGGTGTCGGCTTCGGCGGCGGTTGTCTGCCCAAGGACATCCGCGCCTTCGCGGCCCGGGCCGAGGAGCTCGGGACCGGGGGGTCGCTGGGCTTCCTGCGTGAGGTGGACGCGATAAACCTGCGGCGCCGGGTACGGGTGGTGGACCTGGCCCGTGAGCTGTGCGGCGGATCGCTCGCCGGACGCCGGATGGCCGTGCTGGGAGCGGCCTTCAAGCCGGACTCGGACGACATCCGCGATTCGCCGGCCCTGGACGTCGCCGCCCGGCTCCACGCGGAGGGAGCGGACGTCGCCGTGTACGACCCGAAGGCCATGGACAGCGCGCGCAAGGCGTTCGGCTCGCTCGGATACGCCGCGTCCGCGCAGGACGCGGTGAGCGGCGCGGACGTCGTACTGCACCTGACCGAATGGCAGGAATTCCGGGATCTTGACCCGGCGGAGCTGGCGGCCGCGACGGCCTCCGGCGCCGCCCGCCCGCAGATCATCGACGGCAGGGGGGCCCTCGATGAGAAGCGCTGGACAGCCGCTGGCTGGTCATTCCACGCACTGGGCAGGCCGCACACGCCGCCCAGCCGCATCGAGGAGAAGAGACAGTGAACGAACCGGAGACGGTGGCGCGGTTCCCCGCGCCCTGGGGGGACGTACCGGTCACGGTCGTCATGCCGACGTACAACGAGGCGGCGAACCTGCCGCACATCACCGACCTCGTGATGGGGCTGCCGCTGCCCGGCCTGCACCTGAAGGTCGTGGACGACTCCAGCCCCGACGGCACAGGTGCGCTGGCCGAAGAACTCGCCTACAAGTACAACCAGTTCAGCGTCGTTCCAAGGATGAGCGTACTGCACCGGACCGCCAAGAACGGTCTCGGCAGGGCCTACACCGACGGAATGCTGGCCGCGCTGGACGAGGGGGCGCAGTTCGTCGTGCAGATGGACGCCGACGGCAGCCATCCGGCACAGGTCATCCCGCAGATGCTGGGCACGGCCCTCGCCACGGGGGCCGGCTTCGTGGTGGGCAGCAGGTACGTGGACGGCGGCTCCCTGGACGAGGAGTGGGGGAAGCACCGGCAGTTGCTCTCGCGCTTCGCCAACCGCTACGCGCGTACGGTCCTGGACACCAAGATCCGGGACATCACGGCGGGCTTCAACCTCTGGCGGGCGAGCACGCTGCGGGACGTCGATCTCGCGACGCTCGACAGCGCCGGCTACAGCTTCCAAGTGGAACTGAAGTTCCTGGCGACGCGCAAGGGCCACAACGGTGTGGAGATCCCGATCCGCTTCGAGGAGCGCACCGAGGGCGTGTCGAAGATGACCCTCGGGACGCAGATCGAGTCGGCGCTGGTCCCGTTGCGGCTACGGCTGCGCAACCGCCGCGGCTGAGCGTCCCCGCCGACGGAGCCCACCGGGTCCGGCCGGGCGGCGCAGCACGTGCCGACCGGTCGGCCGGTGGCGGGGGCGGAGGCCCGGAGAACACCTCCTCGTGCCCCTGGGGCGGCGGCAGAGAAAGGGAACACGAACCATGAGCGGACGGCACGCGCTTCCTTCGCGGTTGGGGCACCTGTACCGCGAGATCGCGAAGTTCGGCCTGGTGGGGCTCTCGGGATTCGTGGTCAATCTCGGGGTCTTCAACTTCATCAGGCACGTCGCCCAGTGGCAGACGGTGCGGGCGAGCGTCCTGGCGACGGTCGTGGCGATCCTGACCAACTACCTCGGCCTGCGGTACTTCACGTACCGCGACCGCGACCGGGGCCAGGACGGCCAGAAGAGGGAGCTCGGGCTCTTCCTCTTCTTCAGCGCGGTCGGCCTGGTGATCGAGAACTCGGTGCTCTACACGACCACGTACGGATTCGGCTGGGACGGCACGCTCGCCAACAACGTCTTCAAGTTCGTCGGTATCGGCGTCGCCACCCTCTTCCGCTTCTGGTCCTACCGGACGTGGGTCTTCAAGACCGCCGCCGACGGCACGGAGGCGACCGCCCCCGTCCAGCACGGTGGAGCGCCCGCCTACCGCACTCCGCCGGCGGCGCCGCCCTCCGAACCCCTCCTGAACGTTTCCTGGGAGAAGACATGAGCGAAGCGATTCTCCTCGTCGGCGGCAAGGGCACCCGGCTGCATCCGCTGTGCACCTTCACCCCCAAGCCCCTGCTGCTCGTCGCCGGGGTGCCGCTGCTCACCCACCAGCTGGCCCGCGCCGCGGCCGCGGGGGTGACGCGGATCGTCTTCGCGACGTCCTACCTCGCGGAGCTGTTCGAGCGGGAGTACGGCGACGGCGCCGGTCTGGGCCTGGAACTGGTCTACGTCACCGAGACCGAGCCACTCGGCACCGGGGGCGCGATCCGCAACGCCGCCCGCCATCTGACCTGCGGTCCCGACGAGCCGGTCCTGGTGTTCAACGGGGACATCCTCAGCGGCCTCGACATCGCCGGCCTCCGGGACGGCCACCGCGCCTCCGGTGCCGACGTCACCTTGCACCTGACCCGGGTCACGGACCCCCGGGCCTACGGGCTGGTCCCCACCGACGGCACGGGCAGGGTCACCACCTTCCTGGAGAAGCCGGAGCGGCCGGAGGAGATCGTCACCGACCAGATCAACGCGGGCTGCTACGTGTTCACCCGGTCCGTCATCGACTCCATCCCCGGGGACCGGGTGGTCTCCGTCGAGCGCGAGACCTTCCCCGGCCTCCTGGCGGCCGGCGCCCTGCTGCGCGGCGTCGTCGACGAGACGTACTGGCTGGACCTCGGCACGCCGTCGGCCTTCGTCACCGGGTCGGCCGACCTGGTGCGCGGGTACGTGTCCTCGCCCGCGCTCCCGGGTCCGACGGGGGAGGCCCTGGTCCTGCCGGGAGCGCGGGTCGACCCGATGGCGGTGCTGACGGGAGGCACGGCGGTGTGTGAGGGCGCCGTCGTGGAGGCCGGTGCCGTGGTCGAGGGCAGTGTCGTGCTGCCCGGGGCGAGCATCGGGCGGGGGGCGCTGGTCCAGCGGTCCGTGGTCGGGCGGAGGGCGGTCGTCGGCGAGCGCACCAGCGTCGTCGGCGCGGTGGTGGGCGACCACGCCCACGTGGGCCCGCACAACGAGCTACCGACGGGCGTGCGCGTCGACTGCGGCGTCCGCCTCCCCGAGAGGGCGGTCCGCCTCTCGGCGCCCACCTCCTCGGTCTGAGGCCCGGCGGCTCACAGCCGCGCGGCCGCCCCGACCGGGGTGGCCCCGCGGGTGTCCAGCATCAGCTGGGCCTTCACCGCCAGGCCCTGCATGTCGTAGGTGCGGTGGTGCTGGAGCAGGACCGTCAGGTCGGCGTGCGCCGCGGCCTCCCACAGGGAGTCGGCGCGGGGGACCGGGCGGTCCAGCACCCGCCACTGCGGGGCGTACGGGTCGTGGTAGCTCAGCTGCGCCCCCAGCTCGGCGAGCCGGGCGCCGATCTCGCCGGCCGGCGAGCGCTCCTGGTCCGGCAGGTCCGGCTTGTACGTCACGCCCAGCAGCAGCACGCGCGCCCCGCGCAGCGACTTGCCGTGCTCGTTCAGCAGGGCCGCGGCACGCTGCACCACGTAGCGCGGCATGCGGGCGTTGACCTCCTGCGCGTACTCGACCAGGCGCAGCGGGTGGCCGCCCACCCGGCCCTGGTACGGCCGGTGACCGGGGTCCAGCGGCATGGTGTGGCCGCCGACCCCCGGGCCGGGGCGGAAGGCCTGGAAGCCGTGGGGGCGGGTCTCGGCGCAGCGGATGACGTCCCAGACGTCCACGCCGATGTCGTGGCAGAACACGGCCATCTCGTTCGCCAGGGCGATGTTGACGTGCCGGTAGTTGGTCTCCAGCAGCTGCACGGTCTCCGCCTCGCGCACCCCCCGGGCCCGGACGATCCGCTCGGTGAACCGGCCGTAGAAGACGGCCGCGGCCTCCGTGCAGGCGGGGGTGAGCCCGCCGATCACCTTCGGTGTGCCGGGGTGCCGCGCGGGGGCGTACGCCAGGTGGAAGCCATGGCCGGCCCGCAGGCCGGAGCCCTCCTCCAGCAGCGGACGCAGGAAGTCCTCCGTCGTCCCCGGGTACACCGGCGACTCCAGGACCACCGTGCTGTGCGGCCGCAGCTGTCCGGCCAGCGCGCGGGCGGCCTCCGCGAGCGCCGTCAGGTCCGGTTCCCCGCCTTCCCCGAGCGGGGTCGGCGCGCACAGCACGGCCGCCCGCACCCGGCCCAGGGCGGCCGTGTCCGCGGTCGCGCGGAAGCCGCCCGCAAGCATCCGCCGCACGTCGGCGGCGGCCAGCGCCCCGCAGGGCACCCGGTTGCCCGCGTTGATCGCCTCGACGACGTGCTCGTCCGGGTCGTACCCGATCACCCCCAGCCCGGCGGCGCTGGCCGCCTGCGCGAGGGGCAGCCCGGCGTGGCCGAGTCCGATGACTGCGAGGTCTGCGGGCATGGGGGTCCTCTCCGGCGGCGGGGTGCGTCCTGGTACGTCCTGGTACCCAAATGGCGCGAAATCAGGCTAACCAGACAGGTAGCTGATATGACTGCACGCCACGCGGTCCGGCCCCCGCCCGGTCCCCTCTCCTCGCGCCGGGGCTTTGGCCACGCCTGCGGCACTGTGTGCTCCGGGCAGGTGCGGCACCGTCGTGGGGTTGCACCAGCCTTTCCCCAGCTACCGCTGGGAGGTGCCCCCAGCCTCCGGCGAGCGGCCGACCCGCAACCCCATGGTCGTTGTGGTCCGGGGTTGCCGTAGGTGCCCCACTGGCCCCCCACCGGCCGTCGTGCGCCCCGACAACGGGAGGGGGTGTGGCGGAGTGCGCCCATGGGGGTCCCCCGGCCGAAGGCTGGGGGAGACGAGCGGCGGACCCGGCGCCGAACGATGTTGGGCCAAACCGCGAGCGCTGTGGGGGTCCCCCCGGCCGAAGGCTGGGGGAGGGAGGGCGGGTGGGGGATGCCCGCCGCAGGCGCAACGCACCCGCACGGACGAACCGGGGACCGGCGGAGCCCGAAGTAGCCGGGGGCCACGACACGGGTAACGATCGTGGGGACGGGGAATGCGCTGAGGCGCGACCCCGCGTCACGACGGGAGGCCAGGATGCTGACGGCGACACTGGGACCGGCGGAGCGTTCCTCCGCGCTCGCCCGGATGGCGGAGCAGGAACTCGACGTACTCGTGGTGGGCGCGGGCGTCGTGGGCGCCGGGACGGCGCTGGACGCCGCGACGCGCGGGCTGGCGACCGGCATCGTGGAGGCCCGCGACTGGGCGTCCGGGACGTCGAGCCGGTCGAGCAAGCTGATCCACGGCGGGCTGCGCTATCTGGAGATGCTGGACTTCGCCCTCGTCCGGGAGGCCCTCAAGGAGCGCGGTCTGCTGCTCCAGCGCCTGGCGCCGCACCTGGTGAAGCCGGTGCCGTTCCTGTACCCGCTGCAGCACCGGGTGTGGGAGCGCTTCTACGCGGGCGCCGGTGTGACGCTGTACGACACGATGGCGTTTTCCTCCGGGCACGGCCGCGGTCTGCCGCACCACCGCCACCTGAGCCGGAAGAACGCGCTGCGGGTGGCGCCGTGCCTGCGGAAGGAGGCCCTGGTCGGGGCGCTGCAGTACTACGACGCGCAGATGGACGACGCCCGGTACACGATGACGCTGGTCAGGACGGCCTCCGCGTACGGCGCGCTGGCCGCGAACCGGGCCCGGGTGATCGGCTTCCTGCGCGAGGGCGAGCGCGTGGTGGGCGCCCGGGTGGAGGACGTGGAGGCCGGGGGCGTCTACGAGGTGCGCGCCCGGCAGATCGTGAACGCCACCGGGGTGTGGACGGACGACACGCAGGCGCTGATCGGGGAGCGCGGCCAGTTCCACGTGCGGGCGTCCAAGGGGATACACCTGGTCGTGCCGAAGGACCGGATCCACTCCTCGACGGGGCTGATCCTGCGGACCGAGAAGAGCGTGCTCTTCGTGATCCCGTGGGGCCGGCACTGGATCGTCGGGACCACGGACACCGACTGGAGCCTGGACAAGTCGCACCCGGCCGCGTCCAGCGCGGACATCGACTACCTGCTGGAACACGTCAACTCCGTGCTCGCCGTGCCGCTGACTCGGGACGACGTGGAGGGCGTGTACGCGGGCCTGCGGCCGCTGCTGGCCGGGGAGTCGGAGGCCACCAGCCAGCTGTCGCGCGAGCACACCGTGGCGCACCCGGTGCCGGGACTGGTGGTGGTCGCGGGCGGCAAGTACACGACGTACCGGGTGATGGCCAAGGACGCGGTGGACGCGGCCGTGCACGGCCTGGCGCACCGGGTCGCCGAGTGCGTCACCGAGGACGTCCCGCTGGCCGGCGCGGAGGGCTACCACGCCCTGTGGAACGCGCGGGCCCGGATCGCGGCGCGCACCGGCCTGCACGTGGCGCGGATCGAGCACCTGCTCAACCGCTACGGCTCGCTCTGCGAGGAGCTGCTCCAGCTGATCGAGGACGACCCGTCGCTGGGCCGCCCGCTGGGCGCGGCCGACGACTACCTGCGTGCCGAGGTCGTCTACGCCGCATCGCACGAGGGGGCGCGGCACCTGGACGACGTGCTCACCCGGCGCACCCGCATCTCCATCGAGACCTTCGACCGCGGCACGCTCAGCGCCCGTGAGGCCGCCGAGCTGATGGCCCCCGTCCTGGGCTGGGACAAGGAGCAGGTGGAGAAGGAGGTCGAGCACTACGAGAAGCGGGTCGAGGCCGAGCGGGAGTCCCAGCGCCAGCCCGACGACCAGACCGCGGACGCCGCCCGGCTGGGCGCCCCGGACATCGTCCCGCTGTAGCCGCAGCCGGTACGCCGCGTGAGGCGTGGGCCACGGCTTTGACGGTTCCCGTGGCCCGGCCGGATATCGTTCCTTCTCGTAGGTTCCAGGAAGGGGCGCGCGATGTCCGAGCTCGGACGCCTGGTGGCCGGGAGATACCGGCTGGTCGAGCGGATAGGCCGTGGCGGCATGGGCACGGTCTGGCGGGCCGAGGACGAGCTGCTGGGCCGTGCGGTGGCGGTCAAGCGCCTCCACCAGCCCCAGCCGCACCTGCAGGACGACGAGCTGGAGACGTTGTTCGAGCGGACCCGGCGGGAGGCGCGCAGTGCGGCGCGGATCAGTCATCCCAATGTCGTGGTGGTGCACGACGTGGTGGACGACGAGGGTCTGCCGACGATCGTGATGGAGTACGTGCCGTCGACGACCTTGGGTGATCTGCTGAAGGAGCGGGGTCCGGTGGCGCCGGGGGAGGCGGCCCGGATCGGCCGGGGGATGGTGGCGGCGTTGCGTGCGGCGCATGCGGCGGGGGTGCTGCACCGGGATGTGAAGCCGGGCAACGTGCTGTTGTCGGAGTCGGGGCGGGTGGTGCTGACGGACTTCGGGATCGCGCAGGCCTCGGGAACGTCGACGCTGACGCGGACGGGTGAGCTGATCGGTTCGATCGACTTCCTGGCTCCGGAGCGGCTGACCGGTGGTGCTCCGGGTCCTGAGGCGGATCTGTGGGCGTTGGGGGCGACGTTGTTCCAGGCGGTGGAGGGGCGTTCGCCGTTCCGCCGGGACACGGCGATCGAGACGGCGTACGCGATCGCCACCGATGAGGTGCCGGTGGCGGGCCGGGCGGGGTCGTTGGGGCCGGTCATCGCGGGGTTGCTGGTGCGGGAGCCGGAGCGGCGTCTGTCGGCGGCGGAGGCCGAGCGGATGCTGCGGGCGAGCGCCGCCGAGACCGAGACCGCCAGCGTCCCGCGCGAGAGCCTCACCCTGTCGCACACCGCGCCGACCGCCGTCGTCCGGCCCCCGGCACCGGCCGCGCAGCCCGCGCCGTCGCACGCCCCCACGGTCCCCTCGGGGGTCCCGGTCCCGCCGCCCGCCCCGGAGCGCCGGCGCCGCACCGGCGTACGGGCGCTGGTGGCCGTGGCGCTGGCCGCCGCCCTCGCCGGCGGCGGGTTCTACGCCGCCGAGCACTTCGGCAGCTCCGGCGGCGCGCAGGGCGACGCGGCGCGGCCGAGCCATTCGGCGACCTCGTCCTCGTCCTCGCCCTCCTCGCCCTCCTCGCCCTCCTCACCTTCACCGTCCGTGCCGGGCCCGTCGCCCGTGCCGGCCGGCTACCACCTGGCGGAGGAACCGGACCGCGGGTTCTCGGTCCCGGTGCCCGACGGGTGGACCCGCAAGGTCAGCGACGACGGCCAGCAGGTCATCTACATCGACCCGACCGGTCTGGCCGGCATGCGGATCGGCACGCTGGACTACGCGGCGAACGACCCGCTGGCGCACTTCGAGGAAGAGGAACAGCAGACCATCCCCAAGCTGGACGGGTACGAGCGGCTGCGCATGCAGAGCACCCGCTGGCGCGAGCGCCCGGCGGCCATATGGGAGTTCAGCTTCGAGGGCAAGGCCCGCGACTTCCGCGCCATCGACCTGGGCTTCGGGGAGCCCGGTGAACGCGAGTTCGCCGTCTACCTCTCCGCGCCGACGGCTCAATGGGGTGATTTCCGGCCCGTCTTCGACAACGCGGTGGCCGGACTCGTCGTCCACGACTAGCACACGTCGGGGCCGGGGTGGGACCACGGCCCCGAGTCAGGGATGATGGAGGTCTCCATCCCCCGGTCGCCGAAAGCAGGCGATGAGGGAGCTTCATCTTCAGCGACGGCAGAGGGAATTCATGGGCCAGGCGCACGACACCGACCAGCGTCTCATCGCCGACCGCTACCGTCTCGGCGCCGTCCTCGGCAAGGGCGGCATGGGTACCGTCTGGCGGGCCGTCGACGAGACGCTCGGTCGCACGGTCGCCGTGAAGGAGCTGCGCTTCCCGCACAACATCGACGAGGACGAGAAGCGCCGCCTGGTGACCCGCACCCTGCGCGAGGCCAAGGCGACCGCCCGGATCCGCAACACCGGGGCCGTGACGGTCTTCGACGTCGTCGAGGAGGACGGCCGGCCCTGGATCGTCATGGAGCTGGTCGAGGGCCGCTCGCTGTCGGACGCGATCCGCGAGGACGGACCGCTCACGCCCAAGCGGGCCGCCGAGGTCGGGCTGACCGTCCTGGACGTCCTGCGGGCCGCCCACAAGGAGGGCATCCTCCACCGCGACGTGAAGCCGTCCAACGTCCTGATCGCCGACGACGGCCGCGTCGTGCTCAGTGACTTCGGCATCGCCCAGATCGACGGCGACCCGTCGGTCACCTCCACCGGCATGCTCGTCGGCGCTCCCTCGTACATCTCGCCGGAGCGGGCCCGCGGCCAGAAGCCGGGCCCGCCGGCCGACCTGTGGTCGCTGGGCGCCCTGCTGTACGCCTCGATCGAGGGCCGGCCGCCGTACGACAAGGGCTCCGCCATCGCCACGCTCACCGCCGTCATGACCGAGCCGCTGCGCACCCCGCGCAACGCGGGCCCGCTGGCCGACGCGATCCAGGGGCTGCTCAACAAGGACCCCGAGCTGCGGCTGGACGACGCGGGTGTGCGCCCGCTGCTCACCGGCGTCGCCCACGCGCCGGACGTCCCGGTCGCGGAGGCCACGCGCACCATGCCGCTGCCGCCCTCCGACCCGCAGCCGACGCCCACCGACGCGCCGCCGGCCACCCGGGCCGCCGCCGCCGACCAGGCGGCGCTGCGGGCCGCCAAGGCCAAGCCGGATCCCGAGACCGCCCCGGCGACCGCGGTCACCCCGGCGACCGCGTCCGCGCCGGTCGCGCCGGTACCGGTCCCCGCCCCGGCCGCCGCCCCTCGGGTGCCGTTCCTGGCGTCGCTGGACGAGCGCCGCCGCCGCGGACTGCTCTTCGCGGCGATCCTGGTGGCGCTCGCGCTGCTCGGGACCGGCATCGGTGTCTGGGTCGCCCAGGGCGACGACGACGCGGGCTCCAGCAACCCCGCCAAGCCGCCGGCTTCGACCAGCCCCAAGTCCGGTGACGACGGCGTCCAGGACGGCAAGGGCGGCGACGACCAGGGCAAGGGCAGCGACGACTCCGGCAAGGGCGACGACAAGGGGAACGACGACAACTCCGGCAAGGGTTCGGGCAGTTCCTCCTCCGGTTCCTCCGGCGACGGCTCCGGCAGCGGGAAGGACGGCGCCGCCGCCGTCCCGGCCGGCTGGACGACCTACACCGACTCCGAGGGCTTCTCGATAGCGCTGCCGGCCGGCTGGGCCGCGAACAAGGAGCGGGCCGGCAACGGCTGGATCTTCAACGCCCGCCACAGCCCCCGGGTCCAGGTCGACTGGACCCACACCCCGGGCAAGAGCGCGGCGGACGCCTGGCGCCAGAACGAGTCGGGCACCGCGGCCAGGTTCCCCGGTTACCAGCGGGTGTCCATAAAGGACGTGGACTACCGCGGCTACCGCACCGCCGCCGACTGGGAGTTCACCTACACCTCCGGCGGCACCAAGATGCGCGCCGTGAATCGTGGCTTCGTCGTGGACGACGGTCACGGGTACGCCATCCTCTTCATCGCGCCGGACGCCGGGTGGAACGGCAAGAAAACCACGGAGATGCGTGAGGCGCTCTACAAGACCTTCAAACCGGCCAAGTGACACCGCTCGAGCACGTATCGTGAGTCATTGCGGACTGTCCGCATCCAGAACGGATCGGATCTGACGCTTTGGGGAGGCGTCGTGGACGACTACGCGGGACGCGTACTGGCCGACCGCTACCGCCTGCCGCGGCCGCCCGCCGACGAGTTCGAACTGGTGGAGACCCGGGCCTGGGACACCTTCAGCAACCAGGAGGTGCTGATACGCCAGGTCCTGCTCCCCGAGGTCGTCAGCGCCGAGCCCGAGCCCCAGCACGGTGACGGCGGGGACACCGCCCGCCGGGCCCTGGAGGCGGCGCGGGCCGCGGCCGCGATACCCGATCACCCCCGGCTGGTGCAGGTCTTCGACATCTTCGTCGAGGACGGCAGCGTGTGGATAGTGAGCGAACTGGTCGCCGCCCGCCCGCTGGCCGCGGTCCTCGCCGACAAGCGGCTCAGCCCCTACCGCGCCGCCGAGGTGGCCTCCGACGTGCTGACCGCGCTGCGCGTGCTGCACACGCAGGGCTGGGTCCACCGCAACGTCACCGGCCGGACCGTGCTGGTCTGCGACGACGGCCGGGCGATGCTCTCGGGCCTGGCCGTGGGCGCCGCCCAGGAGGCGCTGTGCGGGTACAACCCGGTGCCGGTGCCCGCCATGGCCGGGGGCGGTGAGGCGCCCGGCGGCAGCTGGGACGGCCCGCACTCCGCGCTGGAGCTGGAGCGCGCCCGGCAGGCCCGGCTCACCGTGGTCGGCCCGGTCACCGAGCGGTGGGCCCCGGAGCAGGCCACCGAGGTCCACGAGAACTGGCAGCTGGCCCCGCCGGTCGGCCCGGCCGCCGACCTGTGGGCGCTGGGGTCCCTGCTGTTCCGCAGCGTCCAGGGGCATCCGCCGTTCCCGGAGGAGAGCACGGCGGAACTGGTCCAGCTGGTCATCGCCGAGCCGCCCGCGTACGCCGAGGAGTGCGGCCCGCTGCGGCCCGTCGTGGAGTCCCTGCTCCGCCAGGACCCCGAGGAGCGGCCCGACGCGGAGGAGCTGCGCGGCTGGCTGCGCTCGCTCGTCCGGTCCGCGCCCGAGCCGGACGTGGGGCTGAGCACGGTGCCCGTGCCCGCCGACGATCCGCACAAGCTGCCGGTCGTGCGGCGCCGCGGTGAACTGGTGCGGCGCCGCAAGGCCGCCGCCGACCCCGTACCCGCCCACCCTGCCCACGGGCGCCACAAGCGCACCAAGGAGCGGCGGCAGGCGACGGCACGCGGCCCGCGCAGCCTCGGGGTCACCCTGGTCGGTCTGGTGCTGCTCCTGATGGTCGCCGCCGTGCTGTACGCGGTGCTCTTCATGCCGCGCGGCGGGGCCGCGGACGACCGGGGCGCGGCCGGCGCCACGCGGACCCTGCCCGCGCAGGTGCCCGGCGGCGACGAGCGGCCGCAGACGACCAAGCCGTCGGGCACCAAGGCCCCGCGGAGCACGGCCCCCGCCACGAGCGCCCCGCCGCCCACGCGGTCCGCCCCCGCGGACGACGCCGCCACCACGGGCCTCGGCGGCGACTTCCGGCTGCGCACCGACCCGGCAGGCTTCAGCCTCGCCGTCCCCAACGGCTGGCAGCGCACGGGGAAGAACGCCGACGGGCAGGTCCGCTACACCGGCGGCGACTACCAGCTGCTCGTCGTACCCGGCCGCGACTCCGTGGCCGACAAGGGCGGCGACCCGATCGTCTACCAGAACGACGAGCCGGAGCTGGCGGGCTTCCGCGCCTCCGGCTGGTCCTCAGCCTCCGGCCTGCGCCGCCTCGACATGGGCGGGATCACCGCCGCCGAAGGGGAGTTCAGCTGGAGCGACGGCTCCGGGCGGCAGCTGTTCGCGCGCAACCTGGTGATGATCCGCGACGGCAGGTACCACGTCGTCCTGGTCATCGGGCCGGACGGCCGGCGCGCCGACGTCAAGCGGTACTTCGAGAAGGCCGCGGAGACCTACCGCAGCACCACCTGAGTGCGGCGTCCGGACCGGAACCGCGCGGCTGCGGCGCGCGTCGCAGAAGCCGTGGGGGCAGGGGAGTGAGCGGGAGCGGAAGCGTGCTGGCCGGACGGTACCGGCTCGGCGACGTCATCGGCCGCGGCGGCATGGGGCGGGTGTGGGAGGCCCAGGACGTCGTGCTGCGGCGCACCGTCGCCGTCAAGGAGCTGACGCCCGGCGCCCACCTCGCCGAGGACGACCGCGCCGTGCTCCAGGAGCGCATGAAGCAGGAGGCCCGCGCCGCCGCCAGGATCAACCACCCCAACGTGGTGACCGTCCACGACGTCGTGGAACAGGACGGCCGCCCCTGGATCGTCATGGAACTGGTCGACGGCCGTTCCCTGGACGAGGTGGTGCGACGGGACGGCCCGCTGCCGCCGCGGCGGGCGGCCGCCGTGGCCGCCGCCGTGCTGGAGGCGCTGCGCGCGGCGCACGCCGCGGGGGTGCTCCACCGGGACGTGAAGCCCGCCAACGTGCTGCTCGCCCGCGACGGCCGGGTCCTGCTGACGGACTTCGGCATCGCCGTCGTCGAGGGTGACTCGGCGATCACCCGGACCGGCGAACTCGTCGGCTCCGTCGACTACCTGGCGCCCGAACGGGCCCGCGGCGGCCGTCCCGGGCCGGAGTCCGACCTGTGGTCGCTGGGTGCCACGCTCTACGCGGCGGTCGAGGGACGCTCGCCGTTCCGCCGCACCTCGCCGATCGGCACGCTGCAGGCCGTGGTGTACGAGGACCTGCCCGAACCCCGGGCGGCCGGTCCGCTGCGCCCGGTGATCGCGGCGCTGCTCGCGAAGGAGCCGGCCGCGCGGCCGGAGGCCGGCCGGTTGGCGACCACCCTTGCGGCCATCGCGGCGGGTGGTCCCCGGCGCCGCCGCCCCGGCAGGCGGCGCACCGCCCTCGTGGCGGCCGCGGTCGCGGTGGCGCTGCTCGCGGGCACCGGAGCCGTCCTGGCGGTGGTGAAGGGGCGCGGCGACGGCAGCGGGGTCCCGGCCGGCTACGTGCGGGTCCACGACCCGGCGGGGTTCAGCCTGGCCGTGCCGCGCGGCTGGAAGCGGCAACTGGACGGCGACCAGATCGACTACACGCCCGACGACGGCGCGCACCGGCTGCGCATCGGCGTCGGCCGCGCGGCGCCGGGGCTCAATCCGTACATGCACCTGCTCGAACTGGAGAAGAGCGTCCGGGCGCTGCCCGACTACACCCGGGTGCGGCTGCACCAGAACACCTTCCGGGGCGGCGACGGCTGCCTGTGGGAGTTCAGCTGGACCGACTCCAAGGAGCACCCCGGCCCGCGCCGCGCCGTCGACCAGGCGTACGTCGCGGCAGACGGCAGCGAGTACGCCCTCTACATGGGGGCGCCGGCCGGCGACTGGGCCGCCGCCTCCGCCGGTTTCCAGGTGGCGCTGCAGACCTGGCGGCCGGAGCCGGGGAACTGACGGTGCGGCATCATGGCCCCATGACGGGCGACGGGGGGCGGCTGGTCGCCGGGCGCTACCGGATCACGGGGCGGCTCGGGCGCGGCGGCATGGGCACGGTGTGGCGGGCCGACGACGAACTGCTGGGCCGCCGGGTGGCGGTCAAGGAGCTGCACGCCGAGGGCGAGGAGGACCGCGCCCTGCGGGAGGCCCGCACGGTCGCGCAGATACGGCATCCCCACGTGATCGTCCTGTTCGACGTCGTCGAGGAGGACGGCCGCCCCTGGATCGTCATGGAACTCGTCGATGGCCGCTCGCTGGCCGAAGTCCTCGCCCAGGACGGCCCGTTGGCACCGCGCGAGGCCGCCCGCGTCGGCGCCGCCGTCACCGGCGCGCTGCGGGCGGCGCACGAGCGCGGGGTCCTCCACCGCGACATCAAGCCCGGCAACGTCCTCGTCGAGCACGGCACCGGGCGGGTCGTGCTGACCGACTTCGGCATCGCGCGGGTGGCGGGCGCGACCACGCTGACCAAGGCCGGGGACTTCGTGGGCTCCCCCGAGTACACCGCCCCCGAGCGCATGTCCGGACAGGCCGCCGGTCCCGCCTCCGACCTGTGGTCGGTGGGCGTCCTGCTGTGCGCGGCCGTCGCCGGGCGGTCGCCGTTCCGCCGTGACTCCCTGGGGGAGGTGCTGCACGCCGTCGTCTTCGACGAGATCCGGCCGCCGGAGCGGACCGGGCCGCTGCTGCCGGTGGTCGAGGCGCTGCTGCGCCGCGAGCCCGGGCGGCGCCCGACCGCGGAGGAGACCGAGACCCTGCTCGCCGGCTACGCGGAGACCGGCGTGCCGCCCACCGCGGTGCCCGCGCCTGCGCCCGTCCCGGAGGCGGAGCGGCAGGACGCGCCGCTTCCCCGGGCCCGGCGCAGGCGGGCCCCGCTCGCGGCCGCGCTGGGCGTGGTGGTGCTGGCGGGGGCCGGTGTCGCGGCGGCGTCCCTGCTGCCGGACGGGGGATCGCCGGGGGACGGCGCCTCCCCGGTCCGCACCGTCGCCACGGGCGGCGAGGCCACGCACGCCACCCCGTCCGCCTCGTCCACCCCGTCCGCCCCGGCGCCGTCCGCCCCGGCGCTCCCCGCGGGCTTCCGCACGGTCGACGACCCCGCCGGTTTCTCGCTCGCCCTGCCGGAGGGCTTCCGGCGCTCCCTGGAACCGCCGCGGATCTTCTACTACTCCGCCGGCGAGGAGTTCCGCGTCGGCATCCGCAGCCAGCCGCCGGACGCCCGCGGCCCCGAGGCGGTCATGCGGGCCCAGGACGCCTCGGGCGCTGCGGCGTACCGGGGCTACCGGGACGGCTTCGTCACCCCCACCACGCAGAACGGGCACCCGGCCGCGCTGTGGCAGTTCACCTGGGACGGCTTCACGCCCGGCGAGCCGCGCCGCACCTTCGACCTGTGCTGGGAGGAGGACGGCCGCCAGTACGACCTGTGGGTCTCCTCGCCCCTCCAGCTGGCCGAGCGGGGACGGGACTACTTCGACACCGCCCGCGTCACCTTCCGTACCGGATGAGGTCCCGGCACGGACGGTCCTGGGACGGGTCGCGGCGTTCCTGCCAGCTTTTGCTGGCGTAATTGTGAAAACTGGCTACTGACGGGTATGCATGCGGTGTCACCGCGTCGTACGCTCCCGCCATGACGGACTCTCCTACTGCCGGTAACGGCAATCCGGTCGCCCCCTCCGGCACCAGGACCGCCGCGGACGTGGTGACACCGGACCTCGTGGCGCGGCTGACGCGGGGCGTCGCCGGCAGCGGCCGCACCGTGAACCACACGCCGCTGACCGGCGAGAAGCTGGCGGAGCTCCCCGAGTCGACGCCGGAGGACGTGGCGGCGGCCTACGACAGGGCGCGGGAGGCGCAGAAGGCCTGGGCGGCGACGCCGGTGCGCCGCCGCGCCGCGGTGCTGCTGCGCTTCCACGACCTCGTGCTGGCCCGCCAGTCCGAGGTGCTGGACCTGATCCAGCTGGAGACCGGCAAGACACGGCTGCACGCGCACGAGGAGGTGCTCGCGGTCGCCGTCGCCGCGCGGCACTACGGCGTCAAGGCACCGTCGTACCTGAGGCCCAAGCGGCACACCGGCGCCATCCCGGCCCTCACCAAGGTGCGGGAGCTGCGGCACCCGCGCGGTGTCGTCGGCCAGATCGCGCCCTGGAACTACCCCCTGGAACTCTCCATCGGCGACGCGCTGCCCGCCTTCGCCGCCGGCAACGCCGTGGTGATGAAGCCCGACACCGAGACCGCGCTGACCGCCCTGTGGGCGCGTGAGCAACTGATCGAGGCCGGACTGCCCGCCGACGTCTGGCAGGTCGTCATCGGCGAGGGCCCGGTCGTCGGCCCGGCCGTCGTGGAGCACGCCGACTACGTGTCCTTCACCGGCTCCACCCGTACCGGCCGGGACGTGGCCGCGCGGGCCGCGGCCCGCCTGATCGGCGCCTCCCTCGAACTCGGCGGCAAGAACGCCCTGCTGGTGCTGGAGGACGCCGACCTCGACAAGGCCGCCGAGGGCGCGGTCCGCGCCTGCTTCTCCTCGGCGGGCCAGCTGTGCATCTCCATCGAGCGGCTCTTCGTCCACACCTCCGTCGCCGACGCCTTCCTGGAGCGCTTCACCGCGCGCGCCGGGGCCCTCAAGCTCGGCACCGCCCTCGCCTACGGCGCCGGGATGGGGTCGCTGGCCGGCGAGCGCCAGCTGGAGACCGTCACCCGGCACGTGGAGGAGGCCGTCGCCAAGGGCGCCACCGTCCTCACCGGCGGCAGGGCCCGGCCCGACGTCGGCCCGTACTTCTTCGAGCCGACCGTCCTGGACGGCGTCGAGCCGCCGATGGCCGTGTGCGCGGAGGAGACCTTCGGCCCGGTGGTGTCCGTGTACCGCTTCACCGACGAGGACGAGGCGGTCGAGCGCGCCAACGCGACGCCGTACGGCCTCAACTCCAGCGTCTGGACCAAGGACACCCGCCGCGGCGCCCGCATCGCCGCGCGTCTGCGCAGCGGCACCGTCAACGTCAACGAGGGCTACGCGCCGGCGTACGGCAGCGTGCAGTCCCCGATGGGCGGCATGAAGGACTCCGGGCTCGGCCGCAGGCACGGCTCCGAGGGCATCCTCAAGTACACCGAGGCGCAGACGGTGGCGACGCAGCGCCTGCTGCCGATGGCCCCGTCGCTGGGCATGGACGACGCGGGGTACGCGGCCTTCATGAGCCGCAGCCTCCGGCTGATGAAGGCGCTGAGGCTCCGCTGATGGAGGGGGAGCGGATGTCTTTCGACTACGACGTGATCGTGATCGGGTCCGGCTTCGGCGGATCCGTGTCGGCGCTGCGCCTGACCGAGAAGGGCTACACGGTCGGCGTCCTGGAGGCGGGCCGCCGCTGGACCCGGGAGTCGCTGCCGAAGAACTCCTGGCACATCAAGGACTACCTGTGGGCCCCGGCGCTCGGCCTGTACGGGATCCAGCGCATCCACCTGCTCGACAACGTCATGATCCTGGCGGGCGCGGGGGTCGGCGGCGGTTCGCTCAACTACGCCAACACCCTCTACGTCCCGCCGAAGGCCTTCTTCGAGGACCGCCAGTGGGGCCACATCACCGACTGGCAGGAGGAACTGGCCCCCCACTACGACCAGGCCAAGCGCATGCTCGGGGTGCGGCTCAACCCGACCATGACCCCCTCGGACGTCCACCTGAAGGCGACCGCCGAGCGGATGGGCGTCGGCGACTCCTTCCACATGGCCCCGGTCGGCGTGTTCTTCGGCGACGGCCAGGACGCCTCGGGCGACGCCAAGGCCACGCCCGGCGGCGAGGTGCCCGACCCGTACTTCGGCGGCGCCGGCCCCGCCCGGCGGGCCTGCACGGAGTGCGGGGAGTGCATGACCGGCTGCCGCCACGGCGCCAAGAACACCCTCAACGAGAACTACCTCCACCTCGCCGAGAAGGCGGGCGCCGAGATCCACGCGATGACCACCGTCACCGGGCTGTCGGAGAACGCCGAGGGCGGCTACGACGTCACCGTCGTCCCCACCGACCGCCGGCGCAAGGCGAAGCCGCGCGTGCTGCGTGCCGGGCACGTGGTCGTCGCCGCCGGCACCTACGGCACCCAGACGCTGCTGCACCGCATGCGCGACGCGGGCCGGCTGCCCGGCCTGTCCGCGCGGCTCGGCGAGCTGACCCGCACCAACTCCGAGGCGCTGGTGGGCGCCCAGACCGACAGCCGCCGCTACCGCCGGCGCACCGGCGAGCAGCGGGTGGACTTCACGCGGGGCGTGGCCATCACGTCCTCGATCCACCCCGACGAGAACACCCACATCGAGCCGGTCCGCTACGGCAAGGGCTCCAACTCGATGGGCGGCCTGTCCATCCTGCAGGTCCCGCACGGCACGCGGCTGCCGCGCGGGCTGGCCTACCTGGCGCACTGCGCGCGCCACCCGGTGCTGCTGATGCGGTCGCTGTCCAACCGCCGTTGGTCCGAGCGCACCATCATCGGCCTGGTCATGCAGTCCCTGGACAACTCGCTGACCACCTACCGCAAGCCCAAGGGCCTGGGGAAGGGACTGCTCACCGCCCGGCAGGGGCACGGTGCGCCCAACCCCTCCTTCATCCCCGAGGGCGCCGAGGCCGCGCGCCTGCTGGCGCAGGAGATCAACGGCTTCGCGGGCAGCAACGTCGGCGAGTTGATGGGCACCCCGCTCACCGCCCACTTCCTGGGCGGCTGCGTGATCGGCGAGGACGCCGGGCACGGCGTGATCGACCCGTACCACCGGCTGTTCGGGCACCCGGGCATCCATGTGGTGGACGGTGCCGCGGTCTCCGCCAACCTGGGGGTCAACCCCTCGCTCACCATCACCGCGCAGGCCGAACGCGCCATGTCCCTGTGGCCCAACAAGGGCGACGCCGACCCGCGTCCGGCCCAGGGCGAGGCCTACCGGCGCGTCGCCGCGGTCGAGCCCAAGCACCCGGTCGTCCCGGCGGACGCCTTCGGCGCCCTGCGGCTGCCGGTGCTGCCCGTCCCGCCGGTCCCGCCCAAGGCCTGATCCCGCCGGACGCCGAGGGGGCCGCACCCGCCCGGGTCGCGGCCCCCTCGGCCGTGCTCCGTACGGGTCCCGGACCGCGCGCGGGGCGCGATGCGGGGTCCGACTCACTCGATCGAGGGTCGGATACCTGCTCAAGTGCCGCGAAATGAGTAGTGTGTTCCTCGCAGAGCGGCCGGTCCCGGGCGTCCCCGGAACCGACCGCCACTTTGAGTCGTGACCGGGCTGCTGTCCCCTGCTGTCCGGTCACCGGATCACCGGAGCGAGGTCCCACGGCGCGGCCGCATTGCTTCCACTCGCGCGGGCGCGCCTCATCGCTCCGGTGGCACCCCGCCCAGCTGCGTCTGAGCGGTGTCCACGCGTGGTGTTTCGACGTCCTTGCTTCCCTGGCCCGGGGTGACCGCGCCTGGCTGGCACGGACACCGGATTCAACGAAGGCGTCCGTGGGCGGTCACGTGCCGTACGGGTGATGCCCCCCGAACGGGTCACGGAGCCGGTGCCACGGGGGTTTCAGACCCGTCCGCGGCACAGTTCCAGCAGGGTCATGGCGAGGGTGGTGCCGGGCTTGCCGAGCCGGTCGCTGTAGCGGCGCAGGATGTCCATCTCGCGGGAGAGGTGCACCCGGCGGCCGCCGGACTCGATGCGGGCGCGCTGGATGCCGGCCGAGACCGTCATGCGTTCCCCCACCAGCGCGATGATCCTGGCGTCGAGGTCGTCGATGCGCTCGCGGGCGTCCGCGATGACGGCGGCGGGGTCGGTGGCGGGGCCGTTCGTCTGCTGTGCTGCCGGGGTGCCGCTCATGGGGTTCCTCCTCGGGGGCCGGGCCCCGGGCCGCACGGGACGGGAAACGCCAGGCGCCCCGGGCCGTGTGGCCCGGGGCGCCTGGTGACGTCTGGTTGCGGTTCCTCGCTCAGACAGCACGACCATGGCAGCCGGACCAGCCGGTGCCATAGGTAAACGCGAAGCGCGTGCCGTGGAGCATGCGGCGCAGTGTGCGCCCCCGGGCCGGGGAAGTAAAGCCGTGGGCCCCGGTAGAATCGGCAGGGACCCCACGTTCGACACCGCCGGAAGGCCCACCGTGGCATCAGCGACCCCAGCCGCCCCCGACACCGTCCTCGTCGTTGACTTCGGGGCGCAGTACGCCCAGCTCATCGCCCGCCGCGTCCGCGAGGCCCGGGTCTACAGCGAGATCGTGCCGAGCACGATGCCGGTCGAGGAGATGCTGGCCAAGCGGCCCGCGGCGATCATCCTGTCGGGCGGCCCCTCGTCCGTGTACGCCGAGCACGCCCCGCGGCTGGACCGCGCCCTGTTCGAGGCGGGCGTCCCCGTCTTCGGCATGTGCTACGGCTTCCAGTTGATGGCGATCACCCTCGGCGGCACCGTCGACAACACCGGGTCGCGCGAGTACGGCCGTACCCCGCTGCACGTCGGCAAGACCGGCTCCACGCTCTTCGAGGGCACCCCGGCCGAGCAGTCGGTGTGGATGTCGCACGGCGACACCTGCTCCGCCGCCCCGGAGGGCTTCACCGTCTCCGCCTCCACCGACCTCGTGCCGGTGGCCGCGTTCGAGAACGACGAGAAGAAGCTCTACGGCGTCCAGTACCACCCCGAGGTCCTGCACTCCGACCACGGCCAGCAGGTGCTCGAGCACTTCCTCTACCGCGGGGCGGGCATCGCGCCCGACTGGACCACGCACAACGTGGTCGAGGAGCAGGTCGCCGCGATCCGTGCCCAGGTCGGCGACAAGCGCGCCATCTGCGGCCTGTCCGGCGGCGTGGACTCCGCGGTCGCCGCGGCCCTGGTCAACAAGGCCATCGGGGAGAAGCTGACCTGCGTCTACGTGGACCACGGTCTGATGCGCAAGGGGGAGTCCGAGCAGGTCGAGAAGGACTTCGTGGCGGCCACCGGCGTGCAGCTGAAGGTCGTCGACGCGCAGGAGCGCTTCCTCACCGCGCTCGCCGGGGTCTCCGACCCCGAGGAGAAGCGCAAGATCATCGGCCGGGAGTTCATCCGGGTCTTCGAGCAGGCCGCGAGCGAGATCGTCGCCGAGGCCGGCGCCCACGGCGAGTCGGTGGAGTTCCTGGTGCAGGGCACCCTCTACCCGGACGTCGTGGAGTCCGGCGGCGGCACCGGCACCGCCAACATCAAGTCCCACCACAACGTGGGCGGCCTCCCCGAGGACCTGCAGTTCCAGCTCGTCGAGCCGCTGCGCAAGCTGTTCAAGGACGAGGTCCGCATGGTCGGCCAGGAGCTCGGCCTGCCCGAGGAGATCGTCCAGCGCCAGCCCTTCCCGGGGCCGGGCCTGGGCATCCGCATCGTCGGCGAGGTCACCAAGGAGCGCCTGGACCTGCTGCGCGACGCCGACGCGATCGCCCGCGAGGAGCTGACCGCCGCCGGTCTCGACCGCGACATCTGGCAGTGCCCGGTGGTCCTCCTCGCCGACGTCCGCTCGGTGGGCGTGCAGGGCGACGGCCGCACCTACGGTCACCCCATCGTGCTGCGCCCGGTCTCCAGCGAGGACGCCATGACCGCGGACTGGTCGCGGCTGCCGTACGAGGTGCTGGCCCGGATCTCCACCCGGATCACCAACGAGGTGGCCGACGTCAACCGCGTCGTGCTGGACGTCACCAGCAAGCCCCCGGGCACCATCGAGTGGGAGTAGCCCCGTAGAGGCCGCGCGGCCTCTGCGTGGGGCAGGCTTGGGGCGATACCGGGGAAACCTGGTATCGCCCCTGTTCATCCGCGGTACCTCGGGGTAACTTCCGCGCCATGACCGACACCGTGCCGCAGCCCGTACCGCCCGATCGGCTGCATTTCGCCCTCCCGCCCACCTTCGAGGACCCGGCGGAGGAACGCCGCCACCGCAAGGAGCGGCTGGTGGCGGCGCTGCGGGCGTTCGCGGAGCTGGGCTTCGAGGACGGGGTGTCGGGGCACATCACCGTGCGCGATCCGGAGCTGCCGGAGCACTACTGGGTGAACCCCTTCGGGGTGCCGTTCCGGCACCTCACCGTGGGCGAGGTGATCCTGGTCAACCAGTACGGCGCCGTCGTCGAGGGCCGGCACCACGTCAACCAGGCGGCCTTCACCATCCACGCCCACGTGCACACCGCACGGCCCGACGCGACGGCCGTCGTCCACAGCCATTCCACCTACGGCCGGGCACTGGCCGCGCTGGGGGAGCGGCTGGAGCCGATCACCCAGGACGCCTGCGCCTTCTACGAGGACCACGCCCTGTTCGACGCCTACACCGGGGTCGTCGTGGACGAGGCGCAGGCGCGGCGCATCGCGGTGGTCCTGGGGGCGCACAAGGCGGTCGTGCTGCGCAACCACGGGCTCCTGACGGTCGGCGAGACCGTGGACGCGGCGGCGTGGTGGTTCATGACGATGGAGAAGTCCTGCCAGGTGCAGCTGAGCGCGAAGGCGGCGGGCAAGCCGGTGTGGATCGCGCACGAGGACGCGATCGCCACCCGTGAGCAATTGGGACACGATCTGGTCGCCTGGATCAACTACCAGCCCACCTATGAGCGGATAGCCCACGATAATCCAGAGCTTTTTGATTGAACGACGGCCGCTTCGCCTACGTATCTCCTAGGGCGCTCCTGGAGAATCGGTCCGGGAGGGGATCCACGGCGGGTGTGTGCGAGAGGGCGGACGTCATGAGCGTGACGGGCATAACGGGCATGAGCGGAACGAGAGACACGGATCGGTACCCCAGTCAGGGACCGTGGCGGGACACGGCACGGCGTTACGCCCTGCTGCCGCTGCGCATCTTCCTCGGCGTGACCTTCGTCTACGCCGGCTTCGACAAACTGATGTCCGACAGCTTCTTCACCGACGGCGCCCCGGGCTCGCTCGTCGGCACCCTGAACGCGGTGCGCGACAGCGCCGCGATTCCGGCCATGGTCGACCTGGCCCTGAAGAACCCGCACGGCTTCGGCTACGCGATCGCCTTCGGCGAGATCGCCGTCGGCGTCGGCACGCTGGTCGGCCTGCTCAGCAGGATCGCCGCCCTCGGAGGGGCGCTCATCTCGCTGAGCCTGTGGCTCACCGTCAGCTGGGCCACGCAGCCGTACTACTACGGCAACGACCTGGCCTACCTGATGGCCTGGCTGCCGCTGGTCCTCGCCGGCGCCCCGCTACTGTCCGTCGACGCGATGATCGCCGGACGCCGCGGCCGGGGACGGCGCGGCCTGGCCTGAGCGCCGGGCGCTCCGCCCCCGGAGCATCCGGGAGGTGACCGCGCCGAGCGCCGCGAGCCCCAGACCCGCACAGGTCAGGGGCACCGCGGCGTGCGGGGACAGCGACACCTCGCCGGCGGCGTCGAGCAGGAACACCGCGGCCAGTCCCAGCAGGACCAGGCCGGTCAGGAGCGCCGAGGGCGCGAACCGATGCCGTCTCACGGGAACTGCACCACCTTCACCTGTCCGACGCCCACTTCCACGTCGAGCTCCACCGTGCCCGCGGACTTCCGGCCGTCCACCGGGTCCAAGGTCACCTTCCGGTCCAGCCCGGGCTGGACGTCGATGTCCTTCTCCTTCTCGCCGGGCAACTGCACGTCGCCCACGCCCACCTGGACGTGCATCCGCAGCGTGACGTCCTCCGGGAGCCTGACCACCAGCTGTCCCGCCCCGACCTCGGCCCGCGTCGCGACGGTGCGCCCGCCCGGCTGAAGCTTGGACAGGTCCAGCGTCGCCCGGCCCGTGCCCAGCTCGTACGAGTCCTGCACCGCCGAGAGCGTGGTGGGCGTCCAGGTGCGCTGCTTCCAGTCGGTGCCGACCGACCGCGGCAGCGTCGTGGAGCCCACCAGCAGCGCGGCGGTCAGCAGCACCGTGAAGACGGTGCCGCCGCCGAGCCGCCCCCACCAGGTGCTCACCACGAAGCCCAGGCCGAAGACGGCCAGCGCCGAACCGAGACCGATCTGCACGCCGGTGGCCAGCGGCTGGGACGACCAGGACGCGGCCAGGCCGACCGCGGCCGCCGCCGTCGCCGCGAAGAACACGAGCACGCCCAGCCAGGCGCCCTCGCGCCGCACCGCCCGGCGCCGGTCCCGCCACTCGCGGCGGTCGCGCTCCACGTCCGCGGGACCGTCGTCCGGCCCCCACAGGTAGCCGCCCGGCCCCGGCGCCGCGGACGCGTCCTCGACCGAGGTCTCCTTCCACCACGCCGCCGTGGCGGGCTGCGGCGGCGGCTGGGTCGGTGGTGGCGCGACCGGCTGCGCGGGCGCCTCGGTCGCCTGGCGCCGGTGCACCGACCGGTACACGGCACCGGCGAACGCCGCCAGCAGTCCCAGCGAGAAGGCCAGGTTCCCGCCGCTGCCCAGCATCGACAGGAACAGCCCGCAGCCGACCAGCGCGACCAGCACCGCCGTCAGCGCGGTCCCCTCCACCCGGCCGGACAGCAGCCGGTGCGCCTCGCTCTCGGTCTCCCCCTCCAGTGGGACGAGCAGCCACGCCAGGCCGTAGGCCACCAGCCCGAGGCCGCCGGTGAGCGCCAGCACGCCGAGCACGATCCGGAAGACCACCGGGTCGATGTCGAAGTACCGTCCCGCGCCCTCGCAGACGCCGGCGACCACCTTCCGTTCGCGGCAGCGGGCCAGCCGCCGGCCCGGCGGTGCCCCGGCCGCCTCCGTCTCCGTGTGCTGCTCCGTCATGGCTCCATGGTGGCGGGCCGGGACGTGTGCCGGTATCCGGAACGACCCTGAGCCCGCATGGGGGCCAACCCTGATACCCACCGTGCGCGAAACGTGTGACGATCGGGACATGCCAGCCGCCGGACCACCGACCAGCCCACCCAACGGGGCGTCGTACTTCGCGCCGCCGGACCCGGCCGGATCCCCGGTCCGCAAGCTCTACCGCAGCTCCGAGGGCCGGATGATCGGCGGCGTCGCCCGGGGGCTGGCCGGGCACCTCGGACTGCCCGTGGCCTGGGTGCGCGTCGTCTTCGTCGTCCTGGCCACCATCCAGGGCCTGGGCATCCTGCTGTACGCGGTCTTCTGGTTCGTGGTGCCGCTCGGCGTCGGCGGGGTGGTCGAGGCCAAGGAGCCGCGCGACGCCCGCTCCTGGCTCGCCGGACGCAGGCCCGACCGGGGCCAGATCGTCGCGCTCATCGCGCTCGCCATCGGCCTCGGCATCCTGCTGGACAACCTCAACCTCGGCAGGGCCAACGCCTACGTCTGGCCGCTGCTGCTGATCGGGCTCGGCGTCGCCCTGGTGTGGCGGCAGGCCGACAACGCCCGCCGGGCCCGCTGGGCCGAGCTGAGCCGCCGCAGGAGGCTGCTGCCGTTCGCGCGCGGCGCCGCGGGGGTGATCCTCGTCGGCGTGGGCGTGACCGGCTTCCTCGTCGTGCAGGGCTCGGTCAGCCACCTGGGCACCATCCTCCAGGCCGCGCTCGCCGTCCTGGTCGGCGTGGCGCTGATCGCCGGACCGTACCTCGTGCGCATGACCCAGGACCTGTCGGCCGAGCGGCTCGCCCGCATCCGCGCGCAGGAGCGGGCCGAGGTCGCCGCACACGTCCACGACTCCGTGCTGCACACCCTGACCCTCATCCAGCGGCACGCCGAGGACCCGCGCGAGGTCGCCCGGCTGGCCCGCGCGCAGGAACGGGAGCTGCGGGCCTGGCTCTACCGGCCCGAGGGCAACGGCAAGGAGGACGAGCCGGCCACGCTCGCCGAGGCGGTGCGCCGTGCCGCGGCCGAGGTGGAGGACGCGCACGGCGTCCCCGTCGAAGTGGTGTGCGTGGGCGACTGCCCGCTCGACGAACGCCTGGTGGCGCAGATGCAGGCGGCCCGCGAGGCCATGGTCAACGCCGCCAAGTACGGTGGGGACGAGCCCGTGCAGGTGTACGCGGAGGTCGAGGAGAGCAGGGTCTTCGTGTCGGTCCGCGACCGCGGACCAGGCTTCGACCTCGACGACGTACCGTCGGACAGGATGGGCGTCCGGGAGTCCATCATCGGCCGGATGCGGCGCAACGGCGGCGAGGCGCGGCTGCGCTCCGCGCCGGGCGGGGGGACGGAAGTGGAGCTGGAGATGGACAGGGCCCAGGGACCAGGGAGATCGTCATGAGCACGGAACGACGCGTGAGGGTCGTCCTCGTCGACGACCACCGGATGTTCCGCACCGGGGTGCAGGCCGAGATCGGCGAGACCGAGCGGACCGGGGTCGACGTGGTCGGCGAGGCCGCCGACGTGGACCAGGCGGTGTCCGTCATCACCGCGACGCGGCCCGACGTCGTCCTGCTCGACGTCCACCTGCCGGGCGGCGGCGGGGTCGAGGTCCTCAAGCGCTGCGCGGGTCTCATGGTCGGCGCCGAACACCCCGTGCGCTTCCTGGCGTTGTCGGTCTCCGACGCCGCCGAGGACGTCATCGGGGTGATCCGCGGCGGTGCCCGCGGCTACGTCACCAAGACCATCACCGGCCCCGACCTGGTCAGTTCGGTCTTCCGGGTCGCCGACGGCGACGCCGTCTTCTCACCCCGGCTGGCCGGCTTCGTCCTGGACGCCTTCGCCTCCACCGACGCCCCGCCGGTCGACGAGGACCTGGACCGGCTGACCCAGCGTGAGCGAGAGGTGCTGCGGCTGATCGCGCGCGGCTACGCGTACAAGGAAGTCGCCAAGCAGCTCTACATCTCGGTGAAGACGGTCGAGTCGCACGTCTCGGCGGTGCTGCGCAAGCTGCAGCTCAGCAACCGGCACGAACTCACCCGCTGGGCGACCGCGCGCCGGCTGGTCTGAGGTCCCGCGGCGCGGGCGTCACGCCGGACGCGTGGCGCCCGCGAAGGGCATCTGGTCGACCGGGGCGAGTTTGACGACGTCACCGGTGCGGGGGGCGTGGATCATCATGCCGTTGCCCACGTAGAGGCCGACGTGGCTGATCCCCGAGTAGAAGAACACCAGGTCGCCGGGCTCCAGTTGGGAGCGGGAGATCCGGGTGCCCGCGTTGATCTGGGTGTACGTCGTGCGCGGCAGGGAGACCCCGGCCGACCGCCACGCGGCCTGCGTGAAGCCGGAGCAGTCGTACGCCGAGGGCCCGGTGGCGCCCCAGACGTAGGGCAGGCCGAGGGAGTCGTAGGCGAAGGAGACGGCGCGGGCGGCGCGTGCGTTGGGGGCGGCCGCGGGCGCCAGCCCGGCGCGGGAGCCGGTGGCGCCGCGGCCGGCGCGGGCCGGGTCGGCGGAACCGTGGCCCCCGGAGGACAGCACCTCGGCGCGCTGGGCGGCGGTGAGCCGGCCGAGCAGCTGCCGCGCGGAGGCCAGGCGCTGCTCCACGGTGCGCTTGTGGCGGGCGAGTTCGGCGCGAGTGCCGCGCAGTTCCGCCAGTTCGCCCTCGGTCTCGGTGCGCAGCTGCTCGATGCCCCGCCGCTGGGCCGACAGGGCGCGCAGCGCGGCGTTCTGGCGGCTGCTCATCCGGTCCAGCATCCCGGCGCGCTCCAGGTAGTCGCCGGGGGAGGAGGCGAGGGCCAGCTGCACGGCGGGGTCGATGCCGCCGTTGCGGTACTGGGCGGTGGCGAGGGAGCCGAGGCCGTCGCGGGTGACGTTGAGCCGCTCGGTCCTGCGGGCGAGTTCGTCCTGGAGGCGCTCGATCCGCCCGGTGGCCGTGTCCGCCTTCTCCTTCGCTCCGTTGTACCGCTCGGTGGCCTGCTCGGCCTCCTCGTACAGCCGGTCCACCCGGGCCCTGGCCTCGTCCGTGGTCAGCCGGGGTTCGGCGTGCCCGGCCTCCCCGAACACCGTCACGGAGGCCGCGCCCGCCAGGGCGAGACCGGCTGCGGTACGCGCGGTCGTGCCTGCCAGGCCGCGTTCCCTGGGCCTTCTGTGCGACGCCACGCGCCGTCACTCCTTCCGGCTGTCCGTACGCCCCCCTGCGGTCCGGCGGCGGGCGGACGGGGAGCCGTCCACCGCCGGACCTTCGGCGGGGGCGGCCGTGCCGGGGACGGGGTCCTCGCGGCAGTGGGGATCGGCCACCTGGGGCAGGACGCTAAACCTGGACGTCGTGAGCGGGCTCCGGACTGTGCGGGACTGGTCCGATTCGGCCGCGGACTGCCCGCGGATGACCGCTGTTCGACGGGTGACCTGGTCACTTGCGGTCCGGCCGTGACCGATATGACGGAAGAGGGCGACCTCGGTGCCGAGTGCTGGTATGAGCCTGACTAGGGTCCTGAGCCATGGACGTACTCATCAACCTGATCGTCGGCCTGCACATCATCGGCATCGCCGCGCTGCTGGGCGGCTTCCTCACCCAGATGAAGGCCATGGGCCGCGGCGAGGCCCGGTTCGTGCCGGGCATGCTGCACGGCGCGCTGACCATGCTGGTCACGGGCGTGCTGCTGGTCGGCCTCAACCAGGCCGACGACCAGCCGGTCAACAACGTCAAGATCGGCGTGAAGCTCGCGGTCCTGGTGGTGATCCTCGGCCTGGTGTACGTCAAGCGGGACGAGGAGAAGGTGCCGGCGGCGGCCTTCGGCACCGTGGGTGCGCTGACCACCGCCAACATCTTCATCGCGGTGCTGTGGACCTGAGCCCGGCCGGGGCGACGGGCCGGGCGGGGGCTCAGGCCATCCGGGCGTAGCCGTAGATCGGCATCTCCGTGATCGGGGCGATCTTCACCACGGTCCCGGTGTGGGGGGCGTGGATCATCTGGCCGCCGCCGATGTAGAGGCCGACGTGGGTGACGTCGGAGTAGAAGAAGACCAGGTCGCCGGGTTGCAGCTGGTCGGCGGTGACGCGGCTGCCGAAGTCGACCTGGTCGTAGGTGACGCGGGGGATCGAGACGCCTGCGGCGCCCCAGGCGGCCTGGGTCAGCCCCGAGCAGTCGTAGGAGTTGGGGCCGGTGGCGCCGTACACGTACGGCTTGCCCAGCTGGGCGCGCGCGAACTCGATCGCCTTGGCCGCCTTGGCGGCGTAGGTGCCGGACACCGGGGCCGTCGAGCCGGACTCCCCGGCCGCCTGCTGCGCGGCCTTCTCCTTGGCGGCGATCTCCGCGGCCTTCGCGGCGGCCTCCTCCTGCCGCTTCTTCTCCAGCGCCGCCAGCCGTGCCTTCTCCTGGGCGGTGAGGCTGTTCAGCAGCTTCTGCGCCGCGGCGAGCTTCTGCTTGACCGTGGTCTTCTCCGCGTTCAGCCGCCGCTGCGCGTCCGTCAGCTTCTGCAGGCTCTCGACGGCCTCGGCGCGCTTGGCCGTCGTCTCGGCCTGCTCGGAGCGGAAGGTCTCCAGCGCGTGCTCCTGGCGGTCGGACAAGCGGTCCATCAGGTGCGCCTGGTCCAGGAACTGCTGCGGGTCGGAGGTGAGCAGGAAGCTCGTCGTCCCGTCCAGACCGCCGCCCCGGTACTGCGCCGCGGCGTACTCGCCGATGGTGCGGCGGGCGGAGTTGAGCGTCTCGGTCCTGCGGGCCACCTGGTCCAGCAGCGCGTCGGCGCGCTCCCGCTGCTGCTCGGTCTGCTCCTTGGCGCCGTTGTAGCGCTCGGTGGCGGCCTCGGCCTGGTGGTGGAGCTTGTCGACCTGGGCCTTGACCTCGGTGATGGAGGGCTTGTCGGGTGAGGCGGGCGCCGCGCTCGCGCTCTCGCCGAAGAGGGTGACGGTCGCCAGTGCGGCGGTCGTGAGCCCCACCGCGGCCCGGGGGCCGGGGACGGTCAGCGCGCGCGGGCGCGGCTTGCGGTGCGTCGCCAAGTCAGGCGGCTCCTTCCGTGGACCGCCTACCGGGTTAGCTGTCGGGTTCGGGCTTCGGAAGGCCGCCCTACGGGCCGTGCGGGCGCGCTGCGCTCGTACGGACCGATTCACCCCAAGGTCGTGGGTCCCCGGCTCCGGCGGTCGCCGGACTCAGCGGAGGCGGCCCGTGACGGCACGGTCGCCGCCGCATGGAGCGGACCGCCTGATGCGGCACGGTAGTCAACTGCGGGGGTCCGTGGGAACCCTGGTGTTCGAATTGTCCGCAATCATTTCGTGACCTTCACCATGCGGGGCCGCCACGGGCGGCGACGGGCGGCGACGGGCCGTGCCGCGGAGGGCGCGGACGCCGGTCGGGCTCGGGCGCGGGCTGGGGCAAGCGGCGCACCGCTGTCCGTCCCACGGCCTAGACTCGGGAGGCGATGAGCAGCCTCTTTGACGACAGCTTCCTGGCCGGCCTCGAACCGAGGGAGGAGGAGCCCCCGCCGCCTCCCGAGGACGAGCCCGACACGGCTCCCGACGACCTCTTCGAGGGGCGCTTCGACGCGCCCGTCGACCGGGACGCGTACTACCGGGACGGCGCCCCCCGCCCGGTCGTCGACCCGTCCGCGCTGCTGGAGGGGCTCAACGAGCAGCAGCGTGCCGCCGTCGAGCACACCGGCTCCCCGCTGCTCATCGTCGCCGGCGCCGGCTCGGGCAAGACCCGGGTGCTCACCCACCGCATCGCGTACCTGCTGGGTGCCCGCAAGGTGCACCCCGGCCAGATCCTGGCGATCACCTTCACCAACAAGGCCGCCGGGGAGATGAAGGAGCGCGTCGAGCAGCTGGTCGGCCCGCGCGCCAACGTGATGTGGGTCTCCACCTTCCACAGCGCGTGCGTCCGCATCCTGCGCCGGGAGTCCAAGAGGCTCGGCTTCACCTCCAGCTTCTCGATCTACGACGCGGCCGACTCCAAGCGGCTGATGGCCCTGGTCTGCCGCGACCTGGACCTGGACCCCAAGCAGTTCCCGCCGAAGTCCTTCAGCGCCAAGGTCTCCAACCTCAAGAACGAGCTCATCGACGAGGAGACCTTCGCCGACCAGGCCGAGAACCCCTTCGAGAAGAAGCTCGCCGAGGCCTACGCGATGTACCAGTCGCGGCTGCGCGAGGCCAACGCGCTCGACTTCGACGACATCATCATGACCACGGTCAACCTGCTCCAGGCCTTCCCGGACGTCGCCGAACACTACCGGCGCCGGTTCCGGCACGTCCTGGTCGACGAGTACCAGGACACCAACCACGCCCAGTACACCCTGGTGCGCGAGCTGGTCGGGACCGGCGACGCGGAGAAGGGCGGCGAGGGGCCCGCCGAGCTGTGCGTGGTCGGTGACGCCGACCAGAGCATCTACGCCTTCCGCGGCGCCACGATCCGCAACATCCTCCAGTTCGAGGAGGACTACCCGCAGGCCCGCACGATCCTGCTGGAGCAGAACTACCGCTCCACCCAGAACATCCTGACCGCCGCCAACGCCGTCATCGAGCGCAACGCCTCCCGCCGCCCCAAGAACCTGTGGACGGAGGCCGGCCAGGGCCCGGTCATCACCGGCTACGTCGCCGACCAGGAGCACGACGAGGCGCAGTTCATCGCGGACGAGATCGACCGGCTCACCGACGCCGGCGACGCCCGCCCCGGCGAGGTCGCGGTCTTCTACCGCACCAACGCGCAGTCCCGTGTCTTCGAAGAAGTCTTCATCCGCGTCGGACTGCCCTACAAGGTCGTCGGCGGTGTCCGCTTCTACGAGCGCAAGGAGGTCCGGGACGTCCTGGCCTACCTGCGCGTGCTCGCCAACCCCGAGGACACCGTCCCGCTGCGCCGCATCCTCAACGTGCCCAAGCGCGGCATCGGGGAGCGCGCCGAGGCCATGGTCGACGCCCTGGCCTCGCGCGAGCGGATCTCCTTCGCCGCCGCGCTGCGCCGGGTCGACGAGGCCTTCGGCATGGCGTCGCGCTCGGTCAACGCCGTCAAGCGCTTCAACGAGCTCCTGGAGGAGCTGCGCACCGTCGTCGACTCCGGCGCCGGCCCCGCCACCGTCCTGGAGGCCGTGCTGGAGCGCACGGGCTACCTGGCCGAGCTCCAGGCCTCCACCGACCCGCAGGACGAGACCCGCATCGAGAACCTCCAGGAACTCGCGGCGGTGGCACTGGAGTTCGAGCAGGAGCGCACCGAGGAGGAGCCCGGCACGCTCGCGGAGTTCCTGGAGCGGGTCGCGCTGGTCGCCGACTCCGACCAGATCCCGGACGACGACGAGGGCGGCGGCGTCATAACGCTGATGACCCTGCACACCGCCAAGGGACTGGAGTTCCCGGTGGTCTTCCTGACCGGCATGGAGGACGGGGTCTTCCCGCACATGCGCGCGCTCGGCCAGACCAAGGAGCTGGAGGAGGAGCGGCGGCTCGCCTACGTCGGCATCACGCGGGCGCGGCAGCGGCTGTACGTGACGCGGTCGACCATGCGCAGCGCCTGGGGCCAGCCCTCGTACAACCCGCCCTCGCGCTTCCTGGAGGAGATCCCGGAGCCGCTCATCGAGTGGAAGCGCACGGGCGCCTCCGCGGCACCCTCCGCCTCGGTGTCGGCGGCGGCCTCGATGCTGTCGCGTTCCCCGTCGAAGAGCGGGCCCTCCGGATTCGCGACGCGGCGCACCCAGGACCGCCCGGTCATCTCGCTGGCGGTCGGTGACCGGGTCACGCACGACACGTTCGGGCTGGGCACGGTCGTCGCGGTCGACGGCAGCGGGGAGAAGGCCAAGGCCACCATCGACTTCGGCGACGAGCGGCCGAAGGTGCTGCTGCTGCGGTACGCGCCGGTGGAGAAGCTCTAGCCGGTTTCAGAAGCGGTCCTCGCCCGCGCCTCGTTCGGGCGGCCCGGTTCCGGCCCCGCTCCGGCGGGGCCCGGCCGGGCTCAGCGCGGGTCGATCCCGTGCTTCAGCAGCCACTGCAGCGGGTCGATGGCCGCGCCGCCCGCGGGGCGGACCTCGAAGTGGAGGTGCGGCCCGGTGGAGTTGCCCGAATTGCCGGAATAGGCGATGACCTCGCCGGCCTTGACCGAGCCCGAGCGGATCTTGGTGCTGCTCAGGTGGCAGTACCAGGTCTCGGTGCCGTCGGGGGCGGTCACTATCGCCATGTTGCCGTAGGCGCTGTTCCACTGGGTGCGCACGACGCCGTCGGTCGCGGCCATCACCGGCGTGCCGTAGTCCACCGGGAAGTCGATGCCGGTGTGGACCGACATCCAGTTCACGCCCGCCTGACCGAAGTAGGCGCTCAGGCCGTGCTGCTTGACCGGGAGCAGGAACTTGGGGCGCAGCTGCTCCTTGAGGGCCGCCTCCGCCGCCTTCTTCGCGCGCTCCAGCGCCTGGCGCTCCTTGAGGTCGATGCGCTCCTGGTTGCGGCTGGCCCGGTCGGTGAAGTCGTCGACGTCCCGGTTCACCCCGGCGAGCTGCTGGTCGAGCTTCGTGGTCGGGGCGTTGGCCGCCTCGGGCACGCCGTCGGCCTGGGTGCGGCTGCTGTCGGGGTCGTCGGTGTTGACGGTGACGGCGGCCGCGCAGGCGACGCCCATCACCGCCACGGAGGGGACGGCGACGGTGAGCAGGGCGGAGCGCCGGGCCGGGCGGCGCCGACGGCTCCCGACGCCGTTCCCGCTGCGCGGGCGCGGCAGGGCGGCCGGGGCGGCGCCGTCCTCGGCGTCGTGCTCGGTGTCGTGTCCCGGGTCCGCCTCCGCGTCGTCCTCGGCGGTGTCGTGGGCGTCGGGCTCGTAGGGCTCGTACCGGTCGGCCTCGTACGACTCCGGCTCGTACCGGTCGGCCCCGTAGTGCTCGGCCTCGTAGTGCTCCTGGGTGTACGTCCCGGTCGTCCCGGTCCCGTACCGGTCCGGCTGCTCGTAGGCGGCGGGCTCGGGAGCGTGGGCGTGAGCGGCCTCGGGCTCCTCGTAGGCGGTGTGGACGGCCGTGTGCCCGTACTGCGGGTAGTCGTAGGCCGCCGCCGGCTGCGCCTGTGCGGCGTCCGGGTACCAGGTGCCGGTGGCCGTGCCCGCGTGGTCGCCGTAGGCGGCGGTGCCGGCGGCCTGCCCCGAGGGCCAGTAGCCGGTCGCGGTGGTGTCGTACGAGACGGTGGCGTAGGACCCCGTGTCGTGGGCGGGGTAGCCCTGGCAGGAGCCGAAGAGTGGATCGTCATCCGCGTGAGCGGCGCCCATGGGCGCGTAGGAGGCGTCGGAATGCCCCTCGTACCCATAGCCGCTGTACTCGGGGGCGTACCCCGCCGGATGACGGTCGTTCACCGCTTCTCTTTCGCCTCGGCAGCAGGAGAATTAGCGGCGACTGTATCCCCCAGCGGGCGACACCCACAATCTTCGGCGGGATTCGGGTATCCCCGATGCCTTGTGTTCGATGGCCTTTCGATGCTTATGGGGGCAAGGCCGTCAGGCGGCGTCCACGGCCCCCGACGCCAGCTCCTCGCCCAGCAGCGCCTGCCGGATGCCGGCGGCGATGGCCGCGTGGACCGGCATGGTCAGATGCCCGACCCCCGCGACGTGGACGTTGCGGGCGATGAGGTCCGGGTGGTCGAGCCGGGCGGCCTCGACCGGGCTCATCAGCTCGTCCAGATCGCTCCAGAACGCCACGAAACGGGTACGGCAGCCGGTCGCCGGCTTGGCCAGCTCCTCGATGAGGTCGGAGTTGGGCCGCATCTGGCGGACGATCGGGTGCGGGTTCAGCAGCGGCGCGGCGCGGGTCCCGGCGTGCGGGGTGCCCAGGGTGACCACGGTGCGCACCCGTGTGTCGCCGCCCAGGCGCTGGGCGTAGTAGCGGGCGATGAGCCCACCGAGGCTGTGGCCCACGATGTCCACCTGCCGGTGCCCCGTCTGCTCGCAGATCTGTTCGACATGGCGTCCGAGGAGGGCCGCCGCCGTGCGGATGTCGCAGGTCAGCGGCGAGTAGTTGAGCGCCTGCACATGCGGCCAGCCGTGCCGTCGCAGCGACCGGCGGAGCATCGCGAACACCGAACGGTTGTCCACGAAGCCGTGCAGCAGGAGCACCGGGGGATGGCTGCGGCCCGCGGTGGGGAGGCGTGGCGGCGCCTCGGACTCGCCGGCCGCCGACTGCGGCCCGCGCTCCTGGAAGATTCCGGTCGGGTAGAGGAAAACATGACCGGTCAGGATGGCGATCTCGATCGCCGCGGCTCGTACGTAGGCCGCCTGGCGTACCAAGCGGTCTCCGACACCGAAAGACAGGACGCCCATGGCCTACCTCCCGTGGGCACACGGAGACGGCCCTGTCCCCCGTGCGCCGAGAACGCGACGGCCCGTGTCGCCTGCTGAACGAAGGACGGCCACGGGCCGAACGCGTTTCTAACGTGAACGTGTCCCATGTGTGATTTCCCCCTCGGGGCCCTTCGTGAAACTGTCCGCACGGGGGATGCTGGCGATAACGTTCGTTCACACATGTGCCCGCTGAGCGCAGCAATCGTGTATGGAGGCAGCGATGGGAGTGTCCGGACCGATCCGTGTGGTGGTCGCCAAGCCGGGCCTGGACGGCCACGACCGAGGGGCCAAGGTCATCGCGCGAGCGCTGCGGGACGCCGGCATGGAGGTCATCTACACCGGTCTCCACCAGACGCCCGAGCAGATCGTGGACACCGCGATCCAGGAGGACGCCGACGCCGTCGGGCTGTCCATCCTCTCCGGAGCCCACATGACGCTGTTCGCCAAGGTGATCGAGCTGCTCCGGGAGCGCGACGCGGAGGACATCAAGGTGTTCGGCGGCGGGATCATCCCCGAGGACGACATCGCCCCGCTGCAGCAACTGGGCGTGGCCGCGATCTTCACCCCGGGCACGTCGACCGGCGACGTCGTCACCTGGGTGAACGACAACATCCGCCATCCGGCCGAAGCCTGATCGTCACGGGCGGCGGTGCGGGCCTTCCGCTCGGACCGCCGCCCGCTCCCGGCCAGCCCGTTCCCGGCCAGCCCGTTCCCGGTCGCCGGCTCAGGCGAGCTCCGCCAGCATCGCGGCCCGCAGGCGCAAGGTGCCGACCAATCGCTGGAAGGCCTCCGCCCAGTACGCCCCGGCGCCCGGTGAGGTGTCGGCGGACTCGGCCGGCACCGCGGCCAGCGGGGCCGCCCGGTCGGCCTCCGCGGGGTCCATGCACCGTTCGGCCAGGCCCATCACCCCGCTGAAGCTCCACGGGTAGCTGCCCGCGTCCCGCGCGATGTCCAGCGCGTCCACCACCGCCGCCCCCAGCGGCTCGGCCCAGGGCACGGCGCAGACCGCGAGCATCTGGAACGCCTCCGACAGGCCGTGCGCCGCGATGAAGCGGGCCACCCACTCCGCCCGCTCCGGGGCCGGGAGGATCGACAGCAGCTTCGCCGGGTCCCCGACGGGGCTGACCGCCGTCGCGGGCGCCGGGGTGGGCCCCAGCAGGGCGCGTGCCCAGGCCGCGTCCCCCTGGCGCACCGCGGCCCGGCACCACGCCGCGTGCAGATCCGCCTGCCAGTCGTCCGCGACCGGCAGCGCGATGACCTCCTCCGGCGTCCGGCCGCCGAACCGCTCCCGCCACGTGACGAGCGGCGCCGCGTCCACCACCTGGCCGAACCACCACGCCCGCTCCCCGCGCCCGGCGGGCGGTATCGCCACCACGCCGTCGCGCTCCATGGCCGCGTCGCACTCGTACGGCGCCTCCACCCCGATCCGGCCGCCCCCCGGATCCCACGCGACGCAGGTCCTGGCCCGCGCGGCCATCCGGGCGGCGAGGGCGGAGCCGGGCAGGGCCGACAGCAGCTCCGCGGCGGTGGCCCGCACATTGCGGCTGCGGTCGGTGAGGGCCTGCTCCAGGAACGGCTCGTCCTGCGGCGACAGGCCCTCGCGGAGCGAGTCCAGGAACATCAGCCGGTCCTCGGCGCGCTCCGCGGCCCATCCCGAGCGCAGCAGCTCCAGCGCCTGCCGCGGGTCGCGGGCCCGCAGCCGGGACAGCAAGGCCACCCGTTCGGCGAACAGCCCCTCCTCCCACAGCGTCCGCACGGCGCCCGGGTCACCGGTGTCCGGCACCACGCCCGGCGCCCCGGCGCGCAGCGCGAACCGCCAGTCGGCGTTCAGCGCCGCCAGCCACAGCCCGCGCGGTCCCGCCAGCGCCAGGGCGTCCGGCCGCAGGTCGGTGCGTGCGCGGGCGGCGTCCAGCAGCGCGGGCAGCAGCTCCGGCGGGGCCGCCCAGCCGCGGGCGTTGGCCACGGCGAGCCACTGGGGCAGCAGCTCGGCGAGGTTGGGGGCGGCGCCACGCCGGCTGCCCCCGCCGCCCCCGACCGAGCGGTCCGCCAGCAGCAGGGACAGGCGCCGTCGCGCCGCCCCGGGCAGCGGCGGCCGCGGGTCGTGGGGCGTCGTGGCAGGCCGCGCCCCCGCCGTTGCCGGCCGTGCTCCGGCGCGGCGCCGTACGACGGCGAGCGCGGCGGAGTCCAGCAGCTCCTCGGGTGTGCCGCCCCTGCGGTCGGTGCCGAGGAGCGCGGTGCCGACCAGGTCGGCCCAGGTCGCCGTCATTGGTCCTCCTTCGTCGTCCGTCGTCGTCTCCGTGCGGCCGCCCGCGGGAGCCCGGCCGGGATCACACCGTCAGCGGCACCGGCTCCGCGCCCGCGCCGGCCCAGGCCGTGAACGGCCGCAAGCCCTGGTGGCCGAGCTCGCCGAACACCGTCACCGGGTGGCCGCCGGAGACCGCCGCCAGTCGCCACAGCGCCGCTCCGGCACCGGCGCCGCCCGCCGTGACCGGGACGGCGTCGCTGCCGTCCGCGTCCGCCACCTGCCAGCCCGTCCCGCCCGGTATCGGCACGACGCCGGCGAGCACGACCGGCCAGGCCTCCAGCCACGGGTCGTCGGCCAGGGCCTCCCCGTACGCGCCGAGTGCCGCGGCGACCGGCACGCCCGGCGGCACACGGCCGGGCAGCGGCGTGTCGTGCCGCGGCCCGAGCACCGCCCGCAGCGGACGGGCCCCCGGGTGGAAGGCCAGCTCCGCGTCGAGGCCGAGGCCGACGGGCAGTGCCGGCTCCGGCGCCCGGCCCGCGGCCCCGAAGGACAGCAACAGCGCGGTACGGCCGGTGGCCTCCCCGTGCAGCCAGGTCCTGCGGGTGGTGAGACGGTCGTCGGCGGTGTCGTGCCGTGCCAGGACCAGCCAGCGGTCCCGCACCGTCGGCCCCGCGAGGAGCTCCGCCGAGTCCACCGTGAAGCCGACCCGGGACCGGACGGTGGCCGCCAGCGGCGCGGGCAGCGCGTCCTGCCGCAGACAGCCCCGGGCCAGCAGGTGCAGCAGCGCCGTCTCCTCCAGCAGCCGCGACGGCCAGTCGCCCCCCGACCCCGCCAGCGCGCCCAGCTCGCGCACCCGCGAGGCGAGCCCGGGAGCCTGGGCGTCCACCATGCGCGCCGCCGTCTCGTCCCACCGCCGGTACCCCTCGCGGTCCGCTCCCGCCAGGCCGTCCCGCAGCAGATCCGCCAGCCGTCGCTCCAGTTCCGTTGCGCCGGCGGCCACCCGCCCCGCCCGGCGCTCGGCCCGCCTGCGCGCCGCCTCCGGGTCACCGCCGCCTGACGCGCCGCGCCCGCCCGGGGACGTCCGTTCCTCGCGCGCGCGGCGCGCGTCCAGCCACTCGGTGACCCAGTCGGGCCGGCCGCCCCCGTGTGCGGCCGGCCCGACCTCGCCCCCCGCCCACAGCAGGAGCAGCGCGAGCGTGTGCTTGCACGGGAACTTGCGGCTGGGGCAGCCGCAGCTGAAGGCGGGCCCCGCCGTGTCGACCACCGCCTGGTAGGGCGTGCTGCCGCTGCCCGCGCACAGCCCCCACACCGCCGTGCCCGAGCACCCCGTCCCGGACCAGCGGGCGGCCGTCGCCAAGCCCGTCCCGGCCTTGCGCGACGACGCGTCGGGCGCGAGTGCCAGGACCTGGTCGGCGGTCCATCGCTCCGCCCGCTGTCCGTCCATCCCGTCCATGGCCACGACGCTACGGGCAGCCACTGACAAACCGCCCTGAGCTGCGGGTTCCTGACGGCGGGACGGGATTGTCAGTGGGGTGCGCGATGGTGGGAACGCGGACGCCCCGCGGGGGGCTGACGGGGCGTCCGCGCCATCCGCTCCACGTGAGAACAGGGGAGAACCATGTCCGTGGACACCGCACTCCGGCCGCACGCCGAAGACGCGTTCGCCCATGAGCTCAAGGCTCTCGCGGCGGCCGACGACCGGCCGCGCCCGGCCCGGTGGAACCTGTCGCCGTGGGCGGTCGCCACGTACCTGCTCGGCGGTGAGCTGCCCGACGGCACGGTCGTCACCCCCAAGTACGTGGGTCCGCGGCGGATCGTGGAGGTCGCGGTCAGCACGCTCGCGACCGACCGGGCGCTGCTGCTGCTCGGTGTCCCGGGCACCGCGAAGACCTGGGTCTCCGAACACCTCGCCGCCGCCGTCAGCGGTGACTCCACGCTGCTCGTGCAGGGCACCGCGGGCACGCCGGAGGAGGCCATCCGCTACGGGTGGAACTACGCGCGGCTGCTCACCGGCGGGCCGAGCCCGGAGGCCCTGGTCCCGAGCCCGGTCATGAGGGCGATGGCCGAGGGGCGCATCGCCCGCGTGGAGGAGCTGACCCGCGTCCCCGCGGACGTCCAGGACAGCCTCATCACCATCCTCTCGGAGAAGACGCTGCCGATACCGGAGCTGGGCACCGAGACCCAGGCCGTGCGCGGGTTCAACTTGATCGCGACCGCCAACGACCGGGACCGCGGGGTCAACGACCTGTCCAGCGCGCTGCGCCGGCGCTTCAACACGGTCGTGCTGCCGCTGCCCGCGACCGTGGAGGAGGAGGTCGACATCGTCAGCCGCCGCGTCGGCCAGCTCGGGCGCTCGCTGGAACTGCCGGCCGCCCCGGAGGGCGCGGACGAGATCCGGCGCGTGGTCACCGTCTTCCGTGAACTGCGCGGCGGGGTCACCGCCGACGGGCGCACGAAGGTGAAGTCCCCCTCCGGCACGCTCTCCACGGCCGAGGCGATCTCCGTGGTGACCAACGGGCTCGCCCTGGCCGCACACTTCGGCGACGGCGTCCTGCGCGCCGGGGACGTCGCCGCCGGGCTGCTCGGCGCGGTGGTCCGCGACCCGGCCGCCGACCGCGTGGTCTGGCAGGAGTACCTGGAGACCGTCGTCCGCGAGCGGGAGGGCTGGAAGGACTTCTACCGCGCCTGCCGAGAGGTGACCCCGTGACCGCCGTGACCGCCGCGGAAGGGGTGGCGCTGCTGGGGGTGCGGCACCACGGCCCCGGGTCGGCGCGCGGCGTGCGGGCCGCGCTCGACCGGCTGCAGCCGGGGATCGTGCTCGTCGAGGGCCCGCCGGAGGCGGACGCGGTGCTGGCGCTCGCCGCCGATCCCGGGATGCGACCGCCGGTCGCGCTGCTCGCCCACGTCGTCGACGAGCCGTCCCGGGCCGGCTTCTGGCCCTTCGCCGAGTTCTCCCCCGAGTGGGAGGCGATCCGCTGGGCGGCCGGACGCGAGGTGCCGGTGCGCTTCATCGACCTGCCCGCCGCGCACTCGCTCCTGCTCCGCGACGAGCGAGGAGAAGGAGAGGGAAGAGGGGAGGACGACGGGGGAGAAGGGGAGGCGGAGGCGGCGGACGCGCGCATCGACCCGCTCGCCGTGCTGGCGCGCACGGCCGGCCACGACGACCCGGAGCGGTGGTGGGAGGACGCCGTCGAGCACCGCGGCCGGGACGGCGAGGGGGGCGGCGACCCGCTGGCCGCGTTCGGAGCGCTCGCCGAGGCCATGGGCGCGCTGCGCGAGGCCTACGGCGACGGGGGGCACCCGCAGGACGCGGTGCGCGAGGCCCACATGCGGCTGCGGATACGGGAGGCGCGCCGCGCGCACGGGAGGGTGGCCGTGGTGTGCGGGGCCTGGCACGTGCCCGCGCTCGCCGGGGGCGGCGGGGTCACCGCCGACCGGGCCCTGCTCAAGGGCCTGCCCAAGGCGAAGGTGGAGGTCACCTGGGTGCCCTGGACGCACCGCAGGCTCTCCCGGGCCAGTGGCTACGGGGCGGGCGTCGACTCGCCCGGCTGGTACCGCCATCTGTTCACCTCGCCCGACCGGCCCGTCGCCCGGTGGATGACCAAGGTCGCCGGCCTGCTCCGCGAGGAGGACCTCCCGGTCTCCTCCGCGCACGTCATCGAGGCGGTACGGCTCGCCGGCACCCTCGCGACCCTGCGCGGCCGTCCGCTGCCCGGGCTCGGCGAGACCACGGACGCGGTACGGGCGGTGATGTGCGACGGATCGGACGTGCCGCTGGCGCTCATACGGGACCGGCTGGTGGTGGGGGACGTGCTGGGCGAGGTCCCCGAGGGCGCGCCGGCGGTGCCCCTCGCCCGCGACCTGGCGCGTGAGCAGCGCAGGCTGCGGATGAAGCCGCAGGCCCTGGAGAAGGAGGTGGACCTGGACCTGCGCAAGGACACCGACGCCGGACGCAGCCGCCTGCTGCACCGGCTGCGGATGCTCGGCGTCGGCTGGGGCGAGCCGAGCCGGTCCCGCACGGCCGCCACCGGCACCTTCCGCGAGAGCTGGCGGCTGCGCTGGGAGCCGGAGCTCGCGGTGGCCGTCGCGGAGGCCGGGGTGTGGGGCACCACGGTGGAGTCCGCGGCCACCGCCCGGGCCGAGGACGCGGCGGTGAACGCGGGGGCGCTCGCCGAGGTGACGGGCCTCGCCGAACGCTGCCTGCTCGCCGGGCTGGCGGACGCCCTGCCCACGGTGATGCGGGTGCTCGCCGACCGCGCGGCGCTCGACGTGGACGTCGCGCACCTCGCCCAGGCACTGCCTGCGCTGGTGCGCTCCCTCCGCTACGGCGACGTGCGGGGCACGGACGCGGGGGCGCTGCGCGAGGTCGCCGAGGGGCTCGCGCAGCGCGTCTGCGTCGGGCTCCCGCCCGCGTGCGCGGGGCTCGACGCGGACGGCGCCGCCGAGATGCGCGGTCATGTCACGGAGGTGCAGCGGGCCTTGGTCCTGCTCGGCGACGACGCGCTGCGCGACCGCTGGGCGGGTGTGCTGCGGAGGCTGGCCGTGCGCGACCGCGGCGTACCGGGGCTGCTGCGGGGCAGCGCCGCGCGGCTCCTGCTCGACGACGCGCGCCTGGAGCCCGGGGAGGTGGCCCGGCTGATGGGGCTCGCCCTGTCGCACGGCACGGCGCCGCAGGAGGCGGCCGCCTGGGTCGAGGGCTTCCTCGCCGGGGGCGGGATGCTGCTGGTTCACGACGAGCGGCTGCTCGCGCTGGTCGACGGCTGGCTGTCCGGGGTGCCGGCGGACGCCTTCGACGACGTGCTGCCGCTGCTGCGGCGGACCTTCGGCGGCTTCGACCCGGGGGCGCGGCGCACGGTGGGGGAGCTGGTGCGGCGCGGCCCGGGAGGCGGGGGAGCGGGCGGCGGGGCCGTGGGGGAGGGCCTGCCGGGCTTCGCCCCGGGGCTCGACGAGGAGCGGGCGGAGGCGGCGCTGGCCACGGCACGGCTGCTGCTCGGGCCCGGCGGAGAGGACGGGGGTCGGGACGCATGACGGACTCGGGCACGGACACCGGCATGGACACGGGCACAGGCACGGGCACGGACGCCGACGAGCGGCTGCGGCGCTGGCGGATGGTGCTCGGCGGCGGGCCCGCCGACGGCACGGGCCGGCGGCTCACCGGCCGGGACGCGGCGATGGACCAGGCACTGGAGGCGCTGTACGGCGCCGCCCCGCACGGCGGGGGCGGTGCACCGCCCCCGCGGAGCGCCGGGCTGGGCGGCTCGGCGCCCCAGGTCGCGCGCTGGCTGGGGGACATCCGCAGGTACTTCCCCAGCAGCGTCGTCCAGGTGATGCAGCGCGACGCCATCGACCGGCTCGGGCTGTCCGCGCTGCTGCTGGAACCGGAGATGCTGGAGGCGGTCGAGGCCGACGTCCACCTGGTCGGCACACTGCTCTCGCTGAACAAGGTGATGCCCGGGACGACGAAGGAGACGGCGCGGGCGGTGGTCCGCAAGGTCGTGGAGGACCTGGAGCGGCGCCTGGCGACCCGGACCCGGGCCACCCTCACCGGCGCGCTGGACCGTTCGGCGCGGGTCCACCGCCCCCGGCACCGGGACATCGACTGGGACCGCACGATCCGTGCCAACCTCCGGCACTACCTGCCCGAGCACGGCACCGTCGTCCCCGAACGGCTGATCGGCCACGGCCGGGCCTCGCAGGCGGTGCGCAAGGACGTCGTGCTCTGCATCGACCAGTCGGGCTCGATGGCGGCCTCCGTGGTCTACGCGTCCGTCTTCGGCGCCGTGCTCGCCTCCATGCGCAGCATCGACACCCGGCTGGTCGTCTTCGACACGGCGGTCGCCGACCTGACGGAACATCTGGACGATCCCGTCGACGTGCTGTTCGGCACCCAGCTCGGCGGCGGGACCGACATCAACCGGGCGCTGGCCTACTGCCAGTCCCTCATCAGCCGGCCCGCCGAGACCGTCGTGGTCCTCATCAGCGACCTGTACGAGGGCGGCATACGCGACGGGATGCTCAAGCGGGTCGCGGCGATGAAGGCGTCCGGTGTGCAGTTCGTGGCACTGCTGGCGCTGTCGGACGAGGGCGCGCCCTCCTACGACCGCGAGCACGCGGCGGCGCTCGCGGCGCTGGGGGCGCCCGCGTTCGCCTGCACCCCGGATCTCTTCCCCGAGGTCATGGCGGCCGCCATCGAGAAGCGGCCGCTGCCCGTGCCCGAGCCCGCCCCCGGAGGGTGAGCCGGGACGGGGCGGGTGGGAGCGGCCGCGTCACCCTCGGTGAGTGGACCGCCCCGGCGGACCCCGCCCCGACGGCTCCCGCCGGGGCGACCCGCCCGTGTCCCCGCCGCCGCGGGAACCCCCCGAACGGCTGGTCTGTGACCGTTCTCACCGCTCTCGCACCATCTCGGATTTACCCGTGCCGCCCGCGCGGCGATAACCTGCGAGACGGACATGCCGCGTGCTCGGCCGACGTGTGCGCCCCCCGTACGGCCGTTCGTATGGTTCGTTACGAAGACGTCAGCGACGACCCGCCCCGGCACGCAGACAACGAACCGCGATAACCAAGGACGGACGCGCGTGGACCTGTTCGAGTACCAGGCGAGGGACCTCTTCGCCAAGCACGGTGTACCGGTGCTGGCCGGTGAAGTCATCGAAACGCCTGAGGCGGCGCGCGAGGTCGCGGAGCGGCTCGGTGGCAAGGCTGTCGTCAAGGCACAGGTGAAGACCGGTGGCCGTGGCAAGGCCGGCGGCGTGAAGGTGGCGTCGGACCCCGAGGACGCGGTGGCGAAGGCCGGCCAGATCCTCGGCATGGACATCAAGGGCCACACGGTCCACAAGGTGATGCTGGCCGAGCTGGCCCCGGAGATCGCCTCCGAGTACTACGTCTCCTTCCTCCTCGACCGCGCCAACCGGACCTTCCTGGCGATCGCGTCCGTCGAGGGCGGCATGGAGATCGAGGAGGTGGCGGCGACCAACCCGACGGCCGTCGCCCAGATCCCGGTGGACGCCATCGAGGGCGTGACCCCGGAGAAGGCCCGCGAGATCGTCGAGGCGGCCGCCTTCCCGGCCGACGTCGCCGACCAGGTCACCGAGATCCTGCAGACCCTGTGGAAGACCTTCATCTCCGAGGACGCGCTCCTCGTCGAGGTCAACCCGCTCGCCAAGGTCGCCGACGGCCGCGTCATCGCGCTCGACGGCAAGGTCTCGCTGGACGAGAACGCCGACTTCCGCCAGCCGGAGCACGAGGCGCTGGTCGACCACGCCGCCGCCAACCCGCTGGAGGCCGCGGCCAAGGCCAAGGGCCTCAACTACGTCAAGCTCGAGGGCGAGGTCGGCATCATCGGCAACGGCGCGGGTCTCGTCATGAGCACCCTGGACGTCGTCGCCTACGCCGGTGAGGGCCACGGCAACGTCAAGCCCGCCAACTTCCTCGACATCGGCGGTGGCGCCTCCGCCGAGGTCATGGCCAACGGCCTCGAGATCATCCTGGGCGACCCGGACGTCAAGTCCGTCTTCGTCAACGTCTTCGGCGGCATCACCGCCTGCGACGCGGTCGCCAACGGCATCGTCCAGGCCCTGGAGCTGCTGAAGTCCAAGGGCGAAGAGGTCACCAAGCCGCTCGTCGTCCGTCTGGACGGCAACAACGCGGAGCTCGGTCGGCAGATCCTGACCGACGCCAACCACCCGCTGGTCGAGCAGGTCGACACCATGGACGGCGCCGCGGAGCGCGCCGCCGAGCTGGCTGCGAAGTAAGGGACAGGTCACCACATCATGGCTATCTTCCTGACCAAGGAGAGCAAGGTCATCGTCCAGGGGATGACCGGTTCCGAGGGCACCAAGCACACCCGGCGCATGCTCGCCTCGGGCACCAACATCGTCGGCGGCGTGAACCCGCGCAAGGCCGGCACCAGCGTGGACTTCGACGGCACCGAGGTGCCGGTCTTCGGCTCCGTCGCCGAGGCCATGGAGAAGACCGGTGCCGACGTCACCGTCATCTTCGTCCCGCCGAAGTTCGCCAAGGACGCGGTCATCGAGGCCATCGACGCCGGGATCGGCCTCGCGGTCGTGATCACCGAGGGCATCGCGGTCCACGACACCGCCGCCTTCTGGGCGTACGCGGGCAGCAAGGGCAACAAGACCCGGATCATCGGTCCCAACTGCCCCGGCCTGATCACCCCCGGCCAGTCCAACGCGGGCATCATCCCGGCCGACATCACCACCTCCGGCCGCATCGGCCTGGTGTCGAAGTCGGGCACGCTGACCTACCAGATGATGTACGAGCTCAGCGACATCGGCTTCTCCTCGGCGGTCGGCATCGGCGGTGACCCGATCATCGGCACCACCCACATCGACGCGCTGAAGGCGTTCCAGGACGACCCCGAGACCGACCTGATCGTCATGATCGGCGAGATCGGCGGCGACGCCGAGGAGCGTGCCGCGGCCTTCATCGCCGAGCACGTCACCAAGCCGGTCGTCGGCTACGTCGCGGGCTTCACCGCGCCCGAGGGCAAGACCATGGGCCACGCCGGCGCCATCGTCTCCGGCTCCTCCGGCACCGCCCAGGCGAAGAAGGAGGCCCTCGAGGCCGCCGGCGTCAAGGTCGGCAAGACCCCGTCGGAGACGGCCCGCCTCGCGCGCGCCATCCTGCAGGGCTGATCCCCGCCTCCGTACGGAGGCACGCACACGGGCCCGCTCCCTCCGGGGGGCGGGCCCGTGTGCGTGTGTGCGGGCGTGCTCAGCGCGCGGGGGCGGAGGTGCGCTGCCCGACCGGCTCGTGGTCGGCCGCGACGCGGTCGCTGAGCGGCCCGAAGACCAGCCCGACCGCGGTCGCCAGCGCTATCACCACGGTCGCCACCACGGCACCCACCGTGCGGATGCGCAGCCACTGCTCGCTCAGTTCGCGCACCATGGCCGCCGGGAACTCCGGCTGCGGCTGCTCGTCCAGCAGGTCGCCCAGCCGGGCCGGCGCCCCCTCGCCCAGGGCCTCGCGCCCCCGGACGATGCGCCGCCTGGTCATGGAGGTGGTGGCCATGCTCTCCGCCGCCGTCCGCCGCAGGCTCAGCCCCAGGCCGTCGTGGAGCAGTACGGCGTGCCGGGTGCCGCGCGGCAGCCGCTGGAACGGGCTGCGCTCCCGTGGCGGGGTGCGGTACCAGGGCAGCGTCTGCTGCCAGGGCGCGAGGGCGTGGTGGTGCGCCTCCGCACGGATCCACCCGGCCGGGTCGGGGTCGACGGCGACCTCGGGCCACCGCTGCCAGGCCAGGTCGAAGGCGCGGTGCACGGCGTGCCGGGCCAGCCGCATGTTGCCGGTGAGCAGTTCGACCTGGCGGAGCAGGGCGGGCGCGTTGCGGGTGTACAGCCCGTCGAAGGCTGCCTGCGCGGCCCGGGCGATCCGTACGGCCTCGATCGCCGGGTCCTCGGTCCCGGCCTCGCCCGCGGCCTCCGGCTCCGGGGCCGGCTGCCCGCCGGGCGGAGCGGACGAGGGGGCGGGGTCGCGGGGCCCCTCGGCCCCCGTCGGCCCCACCCGTTCCGCGGACGCGTCCGATTCCCCCGCACCGGCCGCCTGCACGGCCTGCGGGTCTTTGGCGGCGTTCCCGGCCTGCGCCGCCCCGGGGGCCTTCGCCGGCCGGGGACGCCTTCGCTTCTTGATGGCCTTCGCGGCCCTCGCCGTGGATGTGCGGCTCATGCGATCGACCACTCGGATCGAATGAAGAAACGCATAACGCCATATTCCGCGACACGACGGTCATTCGCATGCTGCCACGGCGAAAGGGGGTGTTCTTGGCAGCATGAGATCCGTGAGTGCCGCAAGCGCCCTGAGTCACGTCGTGCACCGGATCCGGGCCGCCCACGAGACCCTGCGCACCTCCGAGTCCGCCCCCGCCTTCACCGGCGGCGTGGTCGCCGCGGGCCTGGGCCTGGGCGGCTTCGCCATGCTCGTGCTCTTCCTGTGGGTCGTCTCGCCGTTCCCCGACAGCGGGCTGAACGGCGCCCTCCACGTCGCCGCGGACTGCTGGCTGCTCGCCCACGGCGGCGGCCTGGTGCGCACCGAGACCCTCTCCGGCGTCGCCGCGCCCATCGGCGTCACGCCGCTGCTGCCCATGGCGTTCCCGGTGTGGCTGCTGTACCGGGCGGGGGCGGACGCCGTCGCGCCGGCCTCGGACGACAAGGCCGCGCGGTCCGCCGTCGCGTGGCTGATCGGCGGGTACCTCGCGGTGGGCGCCGGGGTGGTCGTCTACACCTCGTATGGGCCGGTGCGCAGCGACGCGCTCGGCGCCGCGGTGCACCTGCCCCTCGTCGCCGCCCTCGCGGCGGCCGCGGGGGCCTGGATGGAGCGGGGGCGGCCGCGGATCCCGCTGCCGGCGTGGCTGTCCCGGGTGACCGTGGCCGTGACGGTGCCGCTGCGGGATGCCGCGGTCGTGCTGCGCTCGGCGGGGGCGGGCGTCTGCGTCCTCGTCGCGGGTGGCGCGGCGCTCACGGCGGTGACCCTGGCGCTGCACCCCGGCGCCGCGGGGGCGTCGTTCACCCGGCTCAGCGAGGCGCTGTCCGGGCGGCTGGCGGTGCTGGCGGTGGCGGTGGCGCTGATCCCGAACGCCGCCGTGTGGGGCGCAGCCTATGCGCTCGGCCCCGGTTTCGAGCTCGGCACCCAGGCCGCGGTGCGTCCGGCCGGCGTGGTGGGGGAGCCGGTGCTGCCGGACTTCCCGCTCCTCGCGGCGCTGCCCCAGCCCGGGCCCGGGACGTCGCTGACCTGGGTGGCACTGGTCGTGCCGGTGCTCGCCGGGGTCGCGGTGGGGGTGCTCGCCGTCGACCGGCGGGAGCCGTGCGGCCTCGGGCGCACCGCGGCGCACGCCGCCCTGGGCGGGCTGGTGTGCGGGATCGCCATGGCGCTGCTCACCGGGTTCGCGGCGGGGCCGCTGGGCACCGGGGCGCTGGAGGAGTTCGGGCCGTCCTGGTGGCTCACCGGGTTCGCGGCGGCCGGGTGGACGGCGGCCGCCGGTACGCCCACGGCCCTGCTGGTGCGCTGGGTGCGGGTCCGCCGCGCCGCCGCAGGGACGGAGGGCCGGGACGCGAGGGGCGAGGAAGAGGTGGGCGAGGAAGCGGAGGTGCAGGGCGACGCGGTGCGGGGCGACGCGCTGCCCGGCGCCGCCCCGTCGGAGGCCTGAGCCTCCGTCCGGGGCCGGCGCGAGCGGCGCGTCAGGGTGTGTGGAGCACGTCGCGCAGCGGGGTCGGCAGCAACTGCTGGCAGGCGTCGCGCGACGAGGAGGTCAGCGCGTCGCGCGTGCAGGAGTAGTAGTCCTTGTAGACGACCTGGGTGGTGAAGGTCGTCGCCACCACGCAGAGGGCCAGCCCGCCCATGATCAGACCGCCGAGCGCGGCCGGGCGCTGCGGCTTGCTGCGGGGGTCGGTGGGCCGCTGCGGCGGAGGGGTGGCGCCGCCCTCGGCCAGCAGGGCGGCCGCCTCGGCGCGGGCCTTGGCCCGTTCCTCGGGCTTCATCCGCAGCGCGTTGACGCTCCAGTACAACGCGAGGGCGCCGAGCAGCAGCCCCACGTACGTCCAGCCCAGGAAGAGGGCGAAGAACAGCCCCCACATGCCGCAGATCATGGCGTAGCGGGCACGCCGCTGGGCGGGGTCGGTGGGGTCGAAGCGCGGCCCGTCCGGGCGCCGTCCGCCGCCGTAGCCGCCACCGGGGCGGTCGCCGTAGCCGCCGTCCTGCCGGCCGGGCTGCCGCTCGCTCCACTGACCGCCCCACGCCGGGGGCGGCGGAGGCGGTGTGGGCGTGGGGCGCTCGTCCCCGGAGTCGGAGGGCTGCTCCGGCCGGCGCGGTTGCCAGGGCTGCTCGGGGGCGTTCTCCGCCGGCGGGGCGAACGGGTTGTCCTGCTCGTGGCCTCGGCCACTGCTCATGCTTGCCTGGGTCATCCCCTTGCCGTCGACTCCTCGAGTTGTCGGACGTGTGACTTCGCCGTTCTTCACCCCAGACGCTACCGCCCGCGCGCTCCCCCGTCCCGTGGGGGCGGTCGGGTGTGCCGGTATCGTTGCTGACGGTCGACGGCCTCGTAGAGTTCCCCGGAATTCTGGCGATCTTCGAGTCGTACGATCCTCCAAAGCGCCGGATCCCGAGAGATGACCCGCAGTGGCCACAGTCTTTCCGCCCCTTTCCCGCCCCGCCCGACTCGTCGTGCTCGTCTCCGGTTCGGGCACGAACCTGCAGGCGCTGCTCGACGCGGGACTGCACGTCGTCGCCGTCGGCGCGGACCGGTCCGGCATCGCCGGCCTGGAGCGCGCCGAGCGTGCCGGGCTGCCGACGTTCGTCTGCCGGGTCACCGACCACGGCGACCGTGAGGCGTGGGACGCCGCACTGACCGGGGCGGTGGCCGCGCACGAGCCCGACCTGGTCGTCTCGGCCGGGTTCATGAAGATCGTGGGCAAGGAGTTCCTCGCCCGGTTCGGCGGCCGCCTCGTCAACACCCACCCGGCGCTGCTGCCGAGCTTCCCGGGTGCCCACGGGGTGCGCGACGCCCTCGCGTACGGCGTGAAGGTCACCGGCTGCACCGTCCACTTCGTCGACGACGGCGTCGACACCGGCCCGATCATCGCCCAGGGCGCGGTCGAGGTCCGGGAGGACGACACGGAGGAAGCGCTCCACGAGCGCATCAAGGAAGTCGAGCGCACGCTGCTCGTCGACGTCGTGGGGCGGTTGTCCCGCGACGGCTATCGCATTGAGGGACGAAAGGTTCTGTTGCCGTGAGTACCAAGCGGGAGATCCGTCGCGCACTGGTCAGCGTCTACGACAAGACCGGTCTGGAGGAGCTGGCCCGCGGCCTGCACGAGGCGGGCGTCCAGCTGGTCTCCACCGGCTCGACGGCCGGGCGGATCGCCGCCGCCGGGGTGCCGGTCACCAAGGTCGAGGAGCTGACCGGGTTCCCCGAGTGCCTCGACGGCCGCGTGAAGACCCTGCACCCGAAGGTGCACGCCGGCATCCTCGCCGACCTGCGGCTGGAGGACCACCGCCGGCAGCTGGAGGAGCTGGGCGTCGAGCCCTTCGACCTGGTCGTGGTCAACCTCTACCCCTTCCGCGAGACGGTCGCCTCCGGCGCCTCGGAGGACGAGTGCGTCGAGCAGATCGACATCGGCGGCCCCTCGATGGTCCGTGCCGCGGCCAAGAACCACCCGTCCGTGGCGGTCGTGACCAGCCCCGAGCGGTACGCCGACGTGCTCGGCGCCGTCCGTGAGGGCGGCTTCGACCTCACGACCCGCAAGCGCCTGGCGGCCGAGGCGTTCCAGCACACCGCGGCGTACGACGTCGCGGTCGCGAGCTGGTTCGCGAGCTCGTACGCCCCCGCCGACGACAGCCCCTTCCCGGACTTCCTGGGCGCCACCTACGAGCGCAAGAACGTGCTGCGCTACGGCGAGAACCCGCACCAGGCCGCCGCGCTCTACACCGACGGCAGCGCGGGCCTGGCGAACGCCGAGCAGCTGCACGGCAAGGAGATGTCGTACAACAACTACGTCGACACCGAGGCCGCGCGCCGGGCGGCGTACGACCACGACGAGCCCTGTGTCGCGATCATCAAGCACGCCAACCCGTGCGGCATCGCGGTGGGCGACGACGTCGCGCAGGCGCACCGCAAGGCGCACGCCTGCGACCCGCTGTCCGCCTTCGGCGGCGTCATCGCCGTCAACCGGCCGGTGAGCGTGGCCATGGCCGAGCAGGTCGCCGAGATCTTCACCGAGGTCATCGTCGCGCCGGACTTCGAGGAGGGCGCGGTCGAGGTCCTCGCCCGCAAGAAGAACATCCGCGTGCTGCGCTGCCCGCAGGCGCCCGTCGCGGAGACGGAGTTCCGTCCGGTCGAGGGCGGGCTGCTGCTGCAGGAGAAGGACCGCCTCCAGGCCGCCGGGGACGACCCCGCCACCTGGACGCTGGCCACCGGCGAGCCGCTGACCGCCGACGAGCTGGCCGACCTGGCGTTCGCCTGGCGGGCCTGCCGGGCGGTGAAGTCCAACGCCATCCTGCTGGCGAAGGACGGCGCGACGGTCGGCGTCGGCATGGGCCAGGTCAACCGGGTCGACTCCGCCAAGCTCGCCGTCCAGCGGGCCGGCGAGGAGCGGGCCGCGGGCTCCTACGCCGCCTCCGACGCCTTCTTCCCCTTCCCCGACGGGCTGGAGGTGCTCACCGGCGCGGGCGTCAAGGCCGTGGTGCAGCCCGGTGGTTCTGTGCGCGACGAGGCCGTGGTCGAGGCCGCGCGCAAGGCCGGCGTGACCATGTACCTCACCGGGACGCGGCACTTCTTCCACTGACCGGCCGGTGTGCCGGAACGCCGAAGGCCCCCGCCGGTGCGGGGGCCTTCGGCCTGCGGGCGGACCCGCTCAGTACTGCGGGCGCTTGAACCAGGCCGCCGTCTCGGCCTTCGCCGCGAAGACGATCAGCAGCACGCTGAGCGCAAGCGGTGCGAGCAGCAGGAAGGCGCCGCTGATCATGGTGGCGACACTGCTCAGCGCGACCAGCACGCCGATCACGATGGACCCGATCCGCGTGCCGTTGCCGCCGGTCCTGTACTTGGCGCCCATGCCGATCGACAGCACGGCGAAGGCGAGGAAGAGCACCCCCATGACGTAGACCAGGCCGATGGGCATGGTCAGTTCGTCGGTGTCGTCCACGCTCTTGAGCGCCGCGGCCCCGAGCAGGAGCAGCAGGCCGCCCAGGATCTGCAGCCCGCCGAGCACGAAGAGCATCGCCCGGGCCGTCCTGGCCGACGACGGCATGACCTCCGGACCACCCGGGTACGCCGCGAACGGCGCGTGCGGTTGCGGCTGCTGGGGGTAGCCGTACGGCGACTGCGCCTGCGGCTGGGGCTGCGTCGGGTAGCCGTAACCGGGCTGGGCCGGGGGCTGCTGCGGGTAGCCGTACGGCTGCTGCGGTGGCTGCCGTCCGTAGGGATCGCCGGGGCCGGGCGGATGGCTCACTTCTCACTTCCTTCGCGGGGACGGGACCGGGGGACCGGGCCTACTGGGTCTTGACGACGACCGAGTTGAGGATCTTGTCGGCGAAGGTCTGCTTCTTGTCGTCCCACAGCGGCCACAGGTAGCCGATGTAGCAGGCGGCGCCGTCCAGCCCGTGGCACAGCCGGCGGACGAAGGCCATGCCGAAGCCGAGCGGACGGCCGTCCAACTCCCGCAGCACGCTGATGCCGAGGGCCTTCTTGCCCGGCGTCTGGCCGGTCTTGCCCTCGCGGTAGCACAGGAACAGGCTGCCGGCGAGGGACAGCAGGAAGCCGAGGCCGATGAGGGCGATGGCGCCACCCGGCATCGTGGGCGCGGGGCAGGAGTAGGTGCCGCTCTCGTCGCACGCGCGGGCCGCGTCGACCACCTCGGCGATGAACTGCGCGTAGCCGATGCCGATGAGGATCATCGGCACGAGTCCGGCGACCAGGAAGTCGATCAGCGTCGCGCCCACCCGCGCACCCCAGCTCGCGAACGGGGGCATGCCCGGGACGGGACCGGCGGGGCCCCCGGGGTAGCCGCCGTAGCCGTACGGGCCCTGGGCCTGCGGCGGAACGGCGCCGTAGGGAGGCTGGGGCTGCGTCGGGTAGCCGTAACCGGGCTGGGCCGGGGGCTGCTGCGGGTAGCCGTAGGGCTGCTGGGGCGGCTGCTGGCCGTACGGATTGCCGGGACCGGGCGGGTAGCTCACGTTGGCTTCTTTCGCGCGGATGGGACTGGGGACGGGCCACATCGTCCTGGGCGGCGTCATCCGCTGTCCAGCGTTGGTGTGCGGACCTGAGAAGATGGAGGTATGACCGCCCAGATTCTCGATGGCAAGGCCACTGCCGCCGCGATCAAGTCCGAACTGTCCACCCGCGTCCAGGCGCTCAAGGCGCGGGGTGTCACCCCGGGGCTGGGCACGCTGCTGGTCGGCGACGACCCCGGCAGCCGCTGGTACGTCGCGGGCAAGCACCGCGACTGCGCGGAGGTCGGCATCGCGTCCATCCAGCGCGAGCTGCCGGAGACCGCCACCCAGGAGGAGATCGAGGCGGTCGTCCGTGAACTCAACGACAACCCGGAGTGCACCGGCTACATCGTCCAGCTGCCGCTGCCCAAGGGGATCGACACCAACCGCGTCCTGGGGCTGATGGACCCGGCCAAGGACGCCGACGGACTGCACCCGACGAACCTCGGCCGGCTGGTCCTCAACGAACGCGGCCCGCTGCCCTGCACCCCCAACGGCATCGTGGAGCTGCTCCGGCGGCACGGAGTGGAGATCAACGGCGCGCACGTCACCGTGGTCGGCCGCGGCGTCACCGTCGGCCGCTCGATCGGCCTGCTGCTGACCCGCAAGTCGGAGAACGCCACCGTCACCCTCTGCCACACCGGCACCCGCGACCTGTCCGCCCAGCTGCGCCAGGCCGACGTCATCGTGGCCGCCGCGGGCGTGCCGCACCTGGTGAAGCCGGAGGACGTGCGACCGGGCGCGGCCGTGCTGGACGTCGGCGTCAGCCGCGACGAGAACGGCAAGATCGTCGGCGACGTGCACCCGGGCGTGGCCGAGGTCGCCGGCTGGATCTCGCCGAACCCCGGCGGCGTCGGCCCGATGACCCGGGCCATGCTGCTGGCGAACGTCGTGGAGGCCGCGGAGGGCCGGTACGCATGACCGGGACGGGTCCCCGTACGCGAGCGGCGGAGCCGGAGGAGGGGGCCGGCGAATCCGGCCGCAGCCGCCGCTTCCAGGTGCTGACCCGCGGTACCGCGCGCCCCGAGGGCGGAGGCCGGGCCATGGGCGCCCACGCCCCGGCCCCGGCCCGTCAGTGGCCGGTGCTCGTGGTCTCCGGTGCGGTGCTGCTCGGCCTGGTGCTGGTGGCCGCGGACGTCACCCGGGCCGGCCTGGTGCTGGTCGGTTCGGCGCTGCTCGCGGGCGCGCTGATGCGCCGGCTGCTGCCCTCGGTCGGCATGCTGGCCGTCCGCAGCCGCTTCACCGACATGATCACCTACGGTGTGCTGGGCGCCCTGATCGTGCTGCTGGCGCTGATGGCGCAGCCGCACCCGGTGCTGGAGATCCCCTTCCTGGAGGATGTCGTCCGCTTCTCCGTGCGTTGATCCGGTTACGCTGTGTGGCGAGTGTCCTGACGTACGACGTGCACCCCGGGCACACGTCACCGGCGTGAGAGGGAGAACGACTCCCATGGCCAAGATCAAGGCAAGGAACCCGGTCGTCGAGCTCGACGGCGACGAGATGGCGCGGATCATCTGGCGGTTCATCAGGGACGAGCTGGTCCTGCCGTACCTCGACATCGAACTGGTCCGCTTCGACCTGGGAATCGAGCACCGGGACGCCACCCACGACCGGGTGACGGCGGAGGCGGCGGAGGCGGTCGGCAGGCACGGCGTCGGCGTGAAGTGCGCCACCGTCACGCCCGACGAGGCGCGGGTCGCGGAGTTCGGCCTCAAGGGGATGTACCGCTCCCCGAACGCCACCATCCGCGACCGCCTCGGCGGCGGGATCTTCCGCGAACCCGTCGTCCTGCGGAACGTGCCGAGGGCCGTGCCCGGCGGGACCCGTCCCGTGGTGATCGCCCGGCACGCCTTCGGCGACCAGTACCGGGCCACCGAGCTGCGGATCCCCGGCGCGGGCACCCTCGCCCTGAGCTTCACCCCGGCCGACGGCTCCGACCCGGTCGAGCTGGAGGTCCACCACTTCCCGGGCGCCGGCGTGGCGCTCGGCATGGTCAACCTGGACGACTCGATCCGCGAGTTCGCGCGCGCCGCCTTCCGCTACGGGCTGGCGCGCGGTCTCCCCGTCTACCTGTCCACGAAGAACACGGTGCTCAGGAAGTACGACGGCCGCTTCAAGGACCTCTTCCAGGAGGTCTTCGACGGCGAGTTCCGGCGCGAGTTCGAGGCGTCGGGCCTGGGCTACGAGCACCGCCAGGTCGACGACATGGCGGCCTCGGCCCTGAAGGGCGCCGGCGGCTACGTCTGGGCGTGCAAGAACTACGACGGGGACATCCTGTCCGGGGTCCTCACCCGGGGCGTCGGCTCGGCGGGGCTGATGACCTCGGTCCTCATGACCTCCGACGGCAGGACCGTGCTGTCGGAGGCGGCGCACGGCACGGTCACCCGCCACTACCGCAGGCACCAGGCGGGCCTGCCGACCTCGACCAACCCCATCGCCATGGTCTTCGCGTGGAGCCGCGGTCTCGCCCACCGCGCCCGGCTGGACGACACCCCCGAACTGGCCCGGTTCGCCGGGACGCTGGAGAACGCCTGCCTGGAGGTCGTCGAGGCGGGCCAGCTGACCCAGGACCTGGCGGTGCTGGTCGGCCCGGAGCAGCCGTGGCTGACGACCGAGCGGTTCCTCGCCGCCGTCGACGAGAACCTGCGCAAACGCATGTCCGTCTGAGCCGGACCTCCGGCGCCGCGCGGCACCCGTACGACCGGGTACCCCGTCCTCCCCCCGTCGGAGGACGGGGCACCGTCGTGTTGGGGCGCCCCCCTCTGGCCCCCGGCGACGACGCTACGGCCGGCGGTGCCGGGAAGGCGTCCCGTGCCGGTTTGACCTTTGGGAAGAGGACGTACAACTTCCGCGGTACGGCAGGGGACTGACGCACACCCGTACGGCCGGGGCCTACGCTGCGCCCGTGGGGAAAAAGGGGCTGGTCGACGTCCTGCTGGCGGTGGGCTTCACCGCCGCCAGCATGCTGCTGGGGCACGAACGGCCACCCGGGGACTGGATACGGCTGGACCAGTTCGGCTACGCGCTGACCGCCCTGGTCAACCTGCCCGTCGCGGTGCGCCGCTGGGCACCGGCCGGTGTCTGCGTCTTCGTCTGCGCCGCCTGGACGCTGTACGTCGCCGCCGGGTACTGGCCGGTCGTCAACTCGATGGCGCCGCTGCTCGCGCTCTACACCGTCGCGGCCCTGCGCCCGGTGCGCACCGGGCTGGCCTGCGCGGCGCTGACCGGCGCGGTCTGGGTGTACGCCGGGCTGACGGCGGCGCAGAGCTCGATGGCCACCGTGGCCGCCCAGGCCGTGGTGTTCCCCCTGGTGATGTGCCGTTTCGGCCGGTCCGCCCGGGTGTCGGGCAAGCGCGAGGAGCGGCTGGCCCGGCTCACCGAGCAGTTGCGCACCGAGCAGCAGGACCGGGCCCGGGAAGCGGTGGCGCAGGAGCAGGCGCGGATCGCCCGCGAGCTGCACGACGTGGTCGCCCACCACATGTCGGTGATCTCGGTGCAGGCGGGCATGGCCGCGTACGTCTTCCGCACTTCCCCGGAGACCGCCCGCGGCGCGCTCGACACCATCTCCGACACCACCCGCGAGGCGCTCCAGGAGATGCGCCGCATGCTCAAGGTGCTCCGAGCGGGGCCGGGCGAACCGGAGGAGGGCTGGGCCTCGTACGATCCGATGCCCTCGGTGACCCGGCTGGGCGAGATGATCGAGCGGGTGCGGGCGGCCGGCCTCGCCGTCGAGCTGCGGTTCGAGGGCGGGCCGCGGCCCGTCGCCCCCGGTGTCGGCCTGTGCGCGTACCGGGTGGTGCAGGAGGCGCTGACCAACGTGCTCAAGCACGCCCCCCTCGCGCGGGCCCGGGTCCTGGTCGCCTACGAGCCGCACCACCTGACGGTGACCGTCACCGACGACGGCACCGGCACCGGCACCGATGACGGCAGCGGCTCGGGCAGCGGCTCCGGACCGCCACCGGGCCGATCCGATCCGGCCACAATCGTCCCGGGAACGGGCCACGGGTTGATCGGCATGCGGGAGCGCGCCAGGCTCTACGGCGGGACGGTGGACATCGGCCCGCTCGGCGAGGGCTTCGAGGTACGGCTCGTGCTCCCCACGTCCGCGCGGGGGACAGAGCGGCGAGGGGACGCATCGGGCGTATGACCAGGGTGCTCGTCGTCGACGACCAGTTCCTGATCCGGGCCGGCCTCGTCGCGCTGCTGCACGCCGCGCCCGGCGTCGAGGTGGTCGGGGAGGCGGGCGACGGCGAGGAGGCCGTGGAGCGCGCGGCGCGGACCGCGCCCGACGTGATCCTCATGGACATCCGGATGCCGGGGATCAGCGGGGTCGTCGCCACCGAGCGCATCCTGGCCGCCGCGACGGACCCGCCGCCGCGGATCCTCGTCCTCACCACCTTCGACCTCGACGAGTACGTCTACACCGCGCTGCGCGCCGGGGCCTCCGGATTTCTGCTCAAGGACGCCGGTCCCGAACGGCTGATCGCCGCCGTCCACGCCGTCGCCGGAGGGGACACCCTCTTCGCCCCCAGCGTCACGCGGCGGCTGATCGAGGCCTACGCGCCGCCCCGCCCCGGTGCCCCGCCCGTCGGCGCGGACCGCGCACCGCCCGCCGAACTGGCGGTGCTGACCGCGCGGGAACTGGAGGTGCTGCGGCTGATCGCCCGTGGCCTGTCGAACCCGGAGATCGCCGACCTGCTCTTCATCAGCGAGGCGACGGTCAAGACCCACCTCAACCGCACGATGTCCAAGCTCGACCTCGGCAGCCGCGCCCAGGCGGTCGTCCTCGCCTACGAGACCGGACTCGTCACCCCGCGGGGAGCGTGAGGATTCTCCGGATTCCATGCATCGAGCGTATGTGCGTCGCTACCGTGGGTTGACCGACGGAGCCGGGGGGTGCGTGGTGGCACGCTGGGAGCCATTGCCCGAGACACTGGACGGTGGCGCGCGCCGTCTCGCCGTGCACCTGCGCCGGATGAAGGACCGCAGCGGACTGAGCGTCCCGGCGCTCGCCGCGCACACGGCGAGCAGCACCGGGGCCTGGGAGCAGTACCTCAACGGCGTGCGGATCCCGCCGCGTGACGCGGTCGAGGTGCTGGGCCAGCTCAGCGGCGCCGACTACGACCGGCTGATCGCCCTGTGGGAGCTGGCCGACCGCGGGGTCACCGACACCATGAAGGGCTTCCCGTACGCCGACCCGCTCGACCCGCTGGCCCCCGTCGAGGGGATGCCCCGGCACGCCCTGCGGCGACGGCGCAAGGCCCTGCTGGCGGCCGCGGGTGGGCTGGTGCTGGGCGGGGTGTTCGCGCTGCTCGTGGCGAGCGGGGTGGCCACCGACGGGACCGGGCGGGCCGATGCGCCGCTGGCGGCCCGCCCCACGGCCAGCGTGCCGGCCGGCCCCGCGCCCTCCGCCACGGGCTCCGCCGGGTCCGCCGTCACCTCCTGGCCCGGGTCGGTCCCCCCGGCGCAGGCGAGGGATGCGCGGGCCTCCCGTACCGCGGGCGCCATGTCCCCGGACGGCGGCACGCCCGCGGCGCAGGTGGCGGAGACCGGCGGGGTGTCCTCCGCCCCGGGCAAGGGCCCGCACACGGCGCCCGGCACGGGCGGGACGACGACGGCGGCACCCGGGGGCGGCGCCCCCACCACCCAGGCACCGCCGCCCGCGACGAGCGCCCCGGCGGCGGCGCCCTCCCCCTCCCCGAGCCGCAGCTCCGGCAAGGGGCTCTGCCTGGGCCTGATCATCCTGGGCATCTGCATCGGATGACGGGCGCAACCGGACGGGCCGCCCGAAGCATCTTCAACGGTAGCCTTCCGGGGCAGAACGGCAACAGCAAGAGGGGGAACGGGAGATGGCCCGCTGGCGGCCACTGGCCGATGACCTGGACCCGCGGGTACGGGAGTTCACCGAGCAACTGCGGCGCCAGGTCGACCGCGGCGGCCTGAGCGTCGCGGCGCTCGCCGAGGCGACCGGGTACAGCAGGAGTTCGTGGGAGCGGTACCTCAACGGCCGGCTGCTGCCACCCCGTTACGCCGTGGTCGCGCTCGCGGAGGCGACGGGGGCCGACCCGGCGCACTTCACCACGATGTGGGAGGTCACGGAGCGGGTCTGGAGCCGTGCCGAGGGCCGGCACGACGTCACGATGGAGGCGCTCCGGATCGCCGAGGCCCGCGCCGCGCTCGGGGAGTTCGGCCCGGCCCCGGGTCCGGCCCCGGCCCCTTCGGCTTCTGATTCCGTTCCCGCTTCAGGGGTAAGGCGCCGTCCGGCCGTGCTCTTCGTGGTGGGCGTCGTGGCCGTCGTGCTGGCGGTGGTCGGCGCCACCCTCCTGACCGGCGGCGGGGGAGGCGACGACCGGGCGCGGCCCGGGCCGTCCCCTACCGCCCGGGCGGCCGGACTGCCCGCGGGAGTGAAGTGCACCGGCCAGGACTGCACCGGCAAGGACCCGGAGGGCATGGGGTGCGGCGGCGGCAACGCCCTTACGGCCGCAGCGGCCTGGGTGGGCGGCGCGTACGTCGAGATGCGCTACAGCCGGGTCTGCGCGGCCGCCTGGGCCCGCATCTCCGCCGGGGCCACCGGCGACACGGTCAGCGTCACGGAGGCCGGCGGGGCCCGCCGCTCCCAGCGCAGCCGCATCGGCCAGGACCCCGCGGCGTACACGCCGATGCTCGCCGTCCGCACCCCCGGCGCCGCCCGCGCCTGCGCCACCCTCACCACCGGCCCCCACGGCTGCGCCACACCCCCGCCGGGCTGACGACCGCCGCCGGCCCCGCTGCGCGGGGGCGGTGACCGGGGCCACACTGGGGGTGGCACCCGCCACGACGGCACGGGTATAGCCTGGCGTGGGTCTCTTGACGCCGAGAGATCCCCGTTCCGGGGCAAGGGACGCTGCCGGGGCGGCAAGGGATCCAGCAGGAGAAGGCCAGGAGAAGGCAATGACTCGCACTCCCGTCAACGTCACCGTAACCGGAGCGGCCGGCCAGATCGGCTACGCGCTGCTCTTCCGCATCGCCTCCGGCCACCTGCTCGGCCCCGATGTCCCGGTGAAGCTGCGGCTGCTGGAGATCACCCCGGCGCTCAAGGCCGCCGAGGGCACCGCGATGGAGCTGGACGACTGCGCGTTCCCGCTGCTCCAGGGCATCGACATCTCCGACGACCCGAACGTCGCCTTCGACGGCACCAACGTGGGCCTGCTCGTCGGCGCCCGCCCCCGCACCGCCGGCATGGAGCGCGGCGACCTGCTGGAGGCCAACGGCGGCATCTTCGGCCCGCAGGGCAAGGCCATCAACGACCACGCCGCGGACGACATCCGCGTCCTCGTCGTCGGCAACCCGGCGAACACCAACGCGCTCATCGCGCAGTCCTCGGCCCCGGACGTCCCGGCCGACCGTTTCACCGCGATGACCCGCCTGGACCACAACCGCGCCATCTCGCAGCTGTCGAAGAGGACCGGCGTGCCGGTGAGCGAGATCCGCCGCCTCACCATCTGGGGCAACCACTCCGCCACGCAGTACCCGGACATCTTCCACGCCGAGGTCGCCGGCAAGAACGCCGCCGAGACCGTCAACGACGAGAAGTGGCTGGCCGAGGAGTTCATCCCCACCGTCGCCAAGCGCGGTGCGGCGATCATCGCGGCCCGTGGCGCGTCCTCCGCCGCGTCGGCCGCCAACGCCGCGATCGACCACGTCTTCACCTGGACCAACGGCACCGCCGAGGGTGATTGGACCTCCGCCGGTGTCGTCTCCGACGGTTCCTACGGCGTGCCGGAGGGCCTCATCTCCTCCTTCCCGGTGACCGCGAAGGACGGCAAGTTCGAGATCGTCCAGGGCCTGGACATCAACGAGTTCTCCCGTGCGCGCATCGACGCCTCGGTCAAGGAGCTCGAGGAGGAGCGGGACGCGGTCCGCGGCCTCGGCCTCATCTGAGCCCGGGACGCCGAGTCCCACGACCGGCCCTCCGCCGCGCCCCGCACGGGTGTGGCGGAGGGCCGTTCCGTGTGCTCAGCCGGTGTGCGCGGCGAGGAGCGCGCACAGGACGTCCAGGCAGCCGGAGAAGGCGTGCTCGGGCGGTGCGCCGTAGCCGACGACGATCGCGTCGCCCTCCGTGCCGCCGAAGTCGGCGAGGCTCTGCAGGGCGAGGCCGTGCTCGCGCGCCCGTGCGACCAGCGCGTCGGCCGAGGTGCCGGGCGGCAGCCGCAGTACGGCGTGGAGGCCGGCGGCGATGCCCGACACCCGCACGGCGGGGGCGCGGGCGGCGAGTGCGGTGACGAGGCGGTCGCGGCGGCGGCGGTAGTGCAGCCGCATCCGGCGCACGTGGCGGTCGTAGCCGCCGGAGACGATGAGTTCGGCGAGGGTCAGCTGGTCGAGCACGGGGGACTGGTGGTCGGCGAGGACCTTCTCGGCGAGCACGGGTTCCGCGAGGGCGGGCGGCAGGGCGAGCCAGGCCAGCCGCAGCCCGGGGGCGAGGCTCTTGCTGGCGGTTCCGGCGTAGACGACGTGCTCGGGCGCGAGCCCCTGCAGGGCGCCGACCGGCTGCCGGTCGTAGCGGAACTCCCCGTCGTAGTCGTCCTCGACGACCAGGCCGCCGGTGGCGCGGGCCCAGGCCACCGCGGCCGTGCGCCGCGCGGGGGAGAGCGGGGCGCCGTACGGGAACTGGTGCGCGGGCGTGAGCAGCGCGGCGTCGACGCCGGCGTCGAGGAGGGAGACCTGCGCCCCGTCGTCGTCGACGGGCAGCGGGACGGTGGTGAGCCCCGCCCTCCGCAGGATGCGCACGGTGTGCGGGTAGCCGAGCGCCTCGACGGCGATGCTGCCGGCCCCCCGGGTCCGCAGGGCACGGCCGATCAGCCCGGCAGCCTGGACGAAGCCCGTGCACACCACGACGAGCTCCGCGGTGGTGCGCACGCCGCGCACCCGGCCCAGGTACGCCGCGAGGGCCTCGCGCAGTTCGGGGCGGCCGCGGGGGTCGGTGTAGCCGAGGGCCTCGTTGGGCGCGGCCGCCAGGGCGCGGCGCGCGGCGGCGGACCACGCGGCGCGGGGGAACGAGCCGAGGTCGGGCGAGCCGGGTCGCAGGTCGTACGGGACCTGTTCCCGGGGCTGTGGCGGGCCGGGCGGTTCCGGGGTGCCGGCGGGGTCCGCGGTGCGCTCCGGTCGCGGTGCGGTGGTGCGGGCGTGGCCGCCGCGGCGCGGGGCGGCCGCGCGCCAGCCGTCGCCGACGCGTGTGCCGGAGCCCTGGCGGGCGGTCAGCCAGCCCTCGGCCACCAGCTGCCCGTAGGCGTCGGCGACGGTGTTGCGGGCGACGCCCAGGTCCTTGGCGAGCGTCCGGGAGGACGGCAGCCGGGTGCCGGGGGAGAGCCTGCCGTCGCGCACGGCCTCACGCAGCGCGTCCTCCAGCCCGGCGCGCGCACCGGTGCCGCCGGCGAGGTCCAGATGGAGGTCGACCCCTGAAATGGCCCACTCGTTCACGCTCCAAGTGGACCACGGGCCGAGGCCACCCCGTCACTACGTTGGGTCGCATGACGATGATCACGACTTCCGCCGGTGCCCCGTCCGACCTCGGCCCGGACGACCTGGTGCCCGCCCACGCGCCGCGCATGGTGCTCGGCAAGGCCGCCCCCGACTTCTACAAGGCGATGATCGCGCTGGACGCGGCGGCGGCCGGCGGCCTGGACCCCGTGATCAGGGAACTGGTCAGGGCCCGCGCCTCGCAGCTCAACGGCTGTGCGTACTGCGTGGACCAGCACCTGAACGACGCCCGCAAGCTCGGGCTGACCGAGCAGAAGCTCAACGGGCTCACCGTGTGGTGGGAGACCCCGTTCTTCACCGTGCGTGAGCGTGCCGCGCTGGCGCTGAGCGAGGCGGTGACCCGGCTCGGGGAGCGTGGCGTTCCGGACGAGGTCTACGACGAGGCCGCCCGGGTCTTCGACGAGGAGGAACTGGCCCGGCTGATCGCCATGTGCGTCACCATCAACGCCTGGAACCGCATCGGCGTGACGACGCGGATGTCCCCGGCGGTCCGCCCCGACGGCGTCTGACCGCCGGGGCACACCCCTCCGCCGGACCCGGACCCCGGTTACCGGGGCTCAGGCCGACAGCACGGCCCGCAGCTGGTCGAGACCCCAGTCCAGGTCCTCCTTGGAGATCACCAGCGGCGGCGCGAGCCGGATCGTGGAGCCGTGGGTGTCCTTGACCAGGACACCCCGCTCCAGGAGCCGTTCGGAGACCTGCCGGCCGGTGCCGTGCTCCGGGGCGATGTCCACGCCCGCCCACAGACCGCGGCCGCGGACCTTCGTGACGGCGCCGCTGCCGGTCAGCAGTGCCAGCTCGTGGTGCAGGTGGTCGCCGAGTTCGGTGGCCCGCTGCTGGTACTCGCCGGTGCGCAGCATCGCCAGGACCTCCAGGGCCACCGCGCAGGCCAGCGGGTTGCCGCCGAAGGTGGAGCCGTGCTCGCCGGGCCGGTAGACCCCGAGCACCTCCGCGGAGGACACGACCGCCGAGACGGGGACGACGCCACCGCCGAGCGCCTTGCCCAGCACGTACATGTCCGGGACGACGCCCTCGTGCTCCGACGCGAAGGTCCGGCCCGTCCGGCCCAGTCCCGACTGGATCTCGTCGGCGATGAAGAGGATCCCGCGCTCCTCGGTGAGCCGGCGCACGCCGGCCCAGTACCCGGCCGGCGGCACGAGGACCCCCGCCTCGCCCTGGATGGGCTCCATCAGCACGGCCACGGTGCGGTCGTCCAGTGCCGCCTCCAGCGCGGCCAGGTCGCCGTACGGGACGACCTCGAAGCCGGGGGTGTACGGGCCGAAGTCCGCGCGGGCCTCGGGGTCGGTGGAGAAGCTGATGATGGTGGTCGTCCGCCCGTGGAAGTTGTCCGCGGCGACGACGATCTTGGCCTGGCCGTCCGGCACGCCCTTGACCCGGTAGCCCCACTTGCGGGCCGTCTTCACCGCCGTCTCGACGGCCTCCGCGCCGGTGTTCATCGGCAGCACCATCTCCATGCCGCACAGCTCGGCCAGCTCCGTGCAGAAGCGCGCGAAGCGGTCGTGGTGGAAGGCCCGCGAGGTGAGCGTCACACGGTCGAGCTGGGCCTTGGCGGCCTCGATGAGACGGGCGTTGCGGTGCCCGAAGTTCAGCGCCGAGTAGCCGGCGAGCATGTCGAGGTAGCGGCGGCCCTCGACGTCCGTCACCCAGGCGCCTTCGGCGGAGGCGACGACGACCGGGAGGGGGTGGTAGTTGTGGGCGCTGTGCGCCTCGGTGGCGGCGATGTGCTCGGCGGCGGTCGACACGTGAGTGCTCCGTTCGTGGTACGTCGGGAGTTGTGGCGCTGGGGCCCGGTGGGGCCCCTTTCTATCGTCGCTCGTCCCGGATGCGAAGAAACCTCGCGTCGGGCGGCTTCCCCACGGGCGTTGCTAGGCTGGCCACGGGTCGTGACTGGCGCGCTGGGATGGGATTGACCATCGGGGAGCGGCCCGTGAACTGTGTGCCGTGCGCCTGGGCCGTCCCGTATGCCGTGCCGTGCAGCAGGAGGTCTGACATGACGAGTGGTTCCACCGAATCCACCGCCTTCCGCAGTGCCCTTGAGGTGATCAGGGGTGTCGAGCCGCGCGTGGCCGATGCCATCGGCCAGGAGATCGAGGACCAGCGTGCCTCGCTCAAGCTCATCGCCAGTGAGAACTACGCCTCCCCGGCCGTGCTGCTGACCATGGGCAACTGGTTCAGCGACAAGTACGCCGAGGGCACGGTCGGGCGCCGCTTCTACGCCGGCTGCCGCAACGTCGACACCGTCGAGGCGCTCGCCGCCGAGCACGCGCGTGAGGTCTTCGGCGCCCAGCACGCCTACGCCCAGCCGCACTCCGGCATCGACGCCAACCTCGTCGCCTTCTGGGCCGTGCTCGCCGCCCGGGTCGAGGCGCCCGCGCTGGAGCGGGCCGGGGCCCGCCAGGTCAACGACCTGAGCGAGGAGGACTGGGCGCGGCTGCGCCACGAGCTCGGCGACCAGCGCATGCTCGGCATGTCCCTGGACGCGGGCGGCCACCTCACGCACGGCTTCCGGCCCAACATCTCGGGGAAGATGTTCGACCAGCGCAGCTATGGCACCGACCCCGCCACGGGCCTGCTGGACTACGAGGCCCTGCGCAAGACCGCCCGCGAGTTCCGGCCGCTGATCATCGTGGCGGGCTATTCGGCCTACCCGCGGCTGGTGAACTTCCGGATCATGCGGGAGATCGCCGACGAGGTGGGCGCCACGCTGATGGTCGACATGGCGCACTTCGCGGGCCTGGTCGCCGGCAAGGTCCTCACCGGTGACTTCGACCCCGTGCCGCACGCGCAGATCGTCACCACCACCACGCACAAGTCGCTGCGCGGCCCGCGCGGCGGCATGGTGCTGTGCGACTCCTCGCTCGCCGAGCAGGTCGACCGCGGTTGCCCCATGGTGCTCGGCGGCCCGCTGCCGCACGTGATGGCCGCCAAGGCGGTGGCCCTGGCGGAGGCCCGCCGCCCCGAATTCCACACCTACGCGCGGCGCATCGTGGACAACTCCCGGGCCCTGGCCGAGGGGCTGCTGCGGCGCGGTGCCACGCTGGTGACCGGCGGCACGGACAACCACCTCGTCCTGATCGACGTCGAGTCCTCCTACGGGATCACCGGCCGGCAGGCCGAGGCCGCACTGCTGGACTCGGGCATCGTCACCAACCGCAACTCCATCCCCCAGGACCCCAACGGGGCCTGGTACACCTCCGGCATCCGCATCGGCACCCCCGCGCTGACCACGCGCGGCCTCGGCACGGGTGAGATGGACGAGATCGCCGGGCTGATCGACCGGGTGCTCACGGCCACGACGGCGGGCGTCACCTCGGCCGGCAAGCCCTCCAAGGCGCAGCACGTGCTGGACGCGAAGGTCTCCGACGAGATCGCGCAGCGCGCGGCGGACCTGCTGGCCGGCTTCCCGCTCTACCCCGGGATCGACCTGAGCTGACCCGCCCGCGCGGGGTGCGTGCCGGCGTGGCCCGCACCCCCGTCGCGTCAGGCGTCGACGAGCTCCTGCCGGGGCCCCTCCCCGGGCGTGTGCCGGGATATCCGGCGCAGGACGAGGAAGGTGCCGGCGCCACCGACGAGCAGGCCGACGCCGAGCCCGGGCAGGGACAGCCACCAGCCGTCCGCTCCGCCGCCGTCCCCGGCCGCCGTGGCCTGCGGGGCGGTGGCGGGGTCATCCGGTGCGGCCGCCGCGGTCTCCTGGACGGACGTGGCGCCGTCCGGGCCGAGCGGGTAGTCCGGGGCGCTGATGCCGAGGCCCTTGTCGGACCCCATGAGGCCCAGCCGGCCGAGCAGGCGGTCGAGCTTCTCCGGCTGCGCCGCCTTGTGCCACACACCCTGCTCCGGCAGACCCGTGTCTGTCACCGTGCGGGTGTGGACCCAGGCACCGCCGGGACCGTCCGGGTACACGTAGTCCACCTTCCAGACCGACACGTCGTGGATCAGCCACGTCAGGGTGACCTGACGGTGGTGGTCGTTCATCACGTCCGACAGCGAGTCCGGCGGACCCTCCTTCGGGCCGTTCCCGATGGACTGGTCCAGTTCCTGGTAGTCGGGTGAACTGGCGTAGATGCCCGCGGCCTTGCCGCTGCCCGGAGCGACCAGCATCACGCTGGTCGGCCCGCCCGCGGCCGCCGGGCCCGACCCGCCGACCACGGCGGCGAGCGCCGTGACGGTGACTCCGGCCCAGCTGACGATCCTTCTGATCCGCATCCGGTCCCCCTCTCGCTCGGTCCTGCCCCTGTTACACCGCCCGAGCGCGTGAGGTTCCCTCGGCGACGACCGCGGTTCCTATCCGGTGAGGGGCTCGCCGAGTCCGGTGTCCTGGTCGGGGAGCCCGAGGTCGGTGGGGCCCAGGAGCAGGGCGCCGGTGGTGGTCAGTCCCTCGGCGGTGCCGCGAAGACTCCAGACCGCTCCTCTGCCGGAATCGGCCTCCGGTGCGGAGACGACGAGGTCGGCCTTGCCGTCCTTGTCGATGTCGGTGAGGGCCGTCGCGGAGCCGAAGAGAGCGCCGACGCCGGGGGCGTCCCGCGCGAGGGACCGGGCGCTGGTGGTGGTGATGCCCTTCGCCGATCCCCGGAGCACGGTGACGCCGGTGGCGAGGTCGGCGTATCCGTCGCCGTCGATGTCGCCGAGCGCCACCGCGGAGCCGAACGCGACATCGGATGGGGACGAACCCTTGGCCGAGCCGGGAACACCGGGACTCTTCCGGTCGAGGTCCTGGTCGGGGCGGCCCTTGCCGAATCCCTTCGGACTGCCGTACACGATGGTCACGCAGCCGCTGCCGCCCCAGCCCCCGGTGGCATTGCCGACGGCGAGGTCGCCGTACCCGTCCCCGTTGACGTCACCTATGGCCTGGGATTCCCCCTCCACGAACCTGTTCCCGCTCCTCAGCATCCGGCCCTCGGGCAGGCCTTCCGAGGATCCCGCGTAGAAGACGTTGCTGGAGCCTCCGCCAGGCGAGTCGGTCAGGTAGGTGCGCACCACCAGGTCACTGGTGCCGTCCCCGTTGAGATCCCCCGCGGAGGCGCCCCACACATCGTCGTAGCTGGCGGCGAACTTGCGCCCGTACGGTTCGCGCACGGCGCCGGTCCGGGGGATGCCGGCCTCGTAGACCCAGATGCGCTGTCTCTCCAGCGCGTAATCGGCGGTGACGACGGCGAGTTCCGGCGTGTGGTCACCGTTGAAGTCGCCGATGGCCAGGCCCTGGCCGAAGTAGGTGAGGTGGTCCTTGTCCACGGGATCGCCTGCGGGCCGGGGCACGGCCGTGCCGCCGGTGAGGCCTTGGGCGCCACCCCACACGACGGTCACCCTGGAGAAGGGCAAACGGGCGGCGACGACGAGGTCGGTGTAACCGTCGCGGTCCAGGTCCCCGGCCGTCGTCCGGTAGCCGAAGGCTCCATTGGCGCGAGGGGCGCCGGGGATGCCCGCGGTGGATTCGGTGAGGACCGTGCGGTGCGCGGCGTCCAGCCCTCGTGCGCCGCCGTAGGTCACCACGATCGCACCGGCGTCCTTCTTGCCGCCGACGGTGGTGCCGGTAGCGCTGATGGCGATGTCCCCGTATCCGTCGCCGTTGAAGTCGGTGAGCGGCTCGGCGAACTTCCCCTTCGGTGTGGGGGCGGAGTGCGGTTCGGGTGCCATGCCGCAGTTCGCGAGGGAGCCGAGCAGCAGTGCGGCGGAGAGCGTCGCTGTCGTGACCTGACGGATGTGCGGACGCAACCGGATCCTCCTGTGCCTCGTGTCTCACCGCTGTGACCGACGGAGCGCCGGGATGGTTGTGGCGCCGGCGCGGGCGGCGTCCGCGGGGGGCACCGACCTGCACCGTCCCGCGGGACAGGGAGGGCGTCACCCCGTGAAGAATTCGCCGAGTGCCGCATCTTCTCCGGGGAACCCGGAACCGGCCGGATCGAGGCGCACGAAACCCGAGGCCGGCAGACCCCCGGAAGTGCCGCGCAGACTCCAGACCGCGCCTGCGCCGGAGTCGGCCCCGGGCGCGGACACGAGGAGCTCGGCCCTGCCGTTCCGGTCGATGTCGGTGAGGGCCACCGCGGAGCCGAACAGGTCCTCCTCACCGGCAGAGGAGCCGTCGGCGGGTTGCCGGAACGTCAGGGACTCACGGGTGACGAGGCCCTTCGCCGAGCCGCGGAGCACCACGACGGAGCCGGGCTGCGTGGCCGAGCCCCAGGTCTCCTCGGGCACGTCGCCGATGGCGAGGTCGGCGTAGCCGTCCCCGTCGGCGTCCCCCAGGGCGACCGCGGCGCCGAAGCCGCGCGGGTGGTGTGTGGACGGGACGGTGCTTTTCCGCTCGCCGAGCGTGCGCGGCTCGATGACCTGGTCGGCATGGCCCTTCCCGAAGCCCTTCGGACTGCCGTAGGTGACGGTCACGCGACCTCTCGTGTCGTACCCGCCGTTGCTGTGCCCCACGGCGAGATCCCCGTAGCCGTCTCCGTCGACGTCGCCGACGGCCTGTGCGTCCCCCTCCATGTTCTTGAGGAGCCGGCCCCGGGCCAGACCGCTCGCCGACCCGGGGTAGAAGACGTTGAACGAACCTCCGCCGGGAGCGTCGGTCATGTGGGTGGCGAGTACCAGGTCGGTCGTACCGTCCCCGTTGAGGTCGGCCGCGGAAAGCCCGTGGACGGCGGAGTAGGCCCGGTAGACGACCTTGCGTTCGTAGGGAGCCCGGTCGGCGCCCGCCCGGGTGAACCCCTCGTAGATCCAGATGTGCTCCCGCTCCATCCCGAAATCGGAGGTGCCGACGGCGAGTTCCGGCTGCGTGTCGCCGTTGAAGTCGCCGATGGCCAGGCCCTCGCCGAAGTAGGTGAGGTGGTCCTCGTCCACGGGATCGCCTGCGGGCCGGGGCACGGCCGTGCCGCCGGTGAGGCCTTTGGCGCCGCCCCATACGACGGTCACCCTGGGCGTGGGCCAACGGGAGGCCACGACGAGGTCGGTGTAACCGTCGCGGTCCAGGTCCCCGGCCGTCGTCCGGTAGCCGAAGGCGCCCCGGACCCGGGGTACGCCGGGCACGCCAGGGCTGTCCGGGGTCAGCACGGTGCGGTGTGCCCGGTCCAGGCCGTGCGGACCTCCGTAGGCGATCACGACCGCACCGGCTTTCTTCTTGCCGCCGACGGTGGTGCCGGTGGCGCTGATGGCGACGTCGGCGTATCCGTCGCCGTTGAAGTCGGTGCGCGAGGGGAGGAACGGCCCCTTGGCCGGCCGTGCCCGGGGGGCCGGGGCGCAGTCGGTGAGGGTCCCCAGGAGCAGGACGCCCGAGAGCGCTGCCACGGTGATCCTCCGTGCCCTGAGCCGCATCGTGGTTCCCCTTCATCCGTTCCGGCGTCGCAGTCATGACCGGTGCCGGCCCGCATAGGTTGTGCCGGAGCGGCCCGGGCCGCGTGCTCCGCTCAGGACGCCGGGGACGCCGGGGACGCCGACGGCCGGGCGGACTTCGCGACGGTGACCGCGCGTGCCAGGTCCGGGACGCCCTCCAGGCGTAGCGTCGTCTGCCCGCGCTGCCAGACCAGGGTGGGTCCGGCCGTCCGGGGAGGCTCGCGGCGGGCACGGCCGTCGGGGTCGACGAGCCGGACGTAGTGGGGCTCGGCGAACCACACCCCGTAGTCGTTCCCGCTGCCCAGATCGACCCATTCGACCGCGTCGCCGACCGTCTTGAGGAAGACCACGTCGATCGTGGCCCGGAACTGGTCGAGTCGTACCGTGCGCCCGTCCACCCGCCAGCTCATCGAAAGCACCCGCCCCCCGTCGACCACCGACACCCCGTCCGGTTCGCCCAGCTCGGCCGGCACGTACGCCCCGTCCAGCGGCGCGTCACCCCGCACCGGCGGCGGGGCGCCCGTGCCCGGGCGGGCGGAGGGGTCCCGGTGCACGACGACGCCGCCGAAGCCGAACCAGTCCGCGACCGCGGCCCGCACCGGCGGGGTGAGTACGAGCACCACCAGCAGCCCGCACAGCGCCGCTGTCAGGGCACGCCAGCGCGCGGCGGCCCACGCGCGCGCCCGGGCGCCGCGGCCGGGGGCGGGGGCGCGGGCGGTCACGACGGGGGCCGGCACCGCCTCGGCCAGCAGCCGGGCCAGCACCTGCTCGGCGACGGAGTCGGGCGACGGCGCCGGGATCTCCAGCCGCCGGCCCACCTCGCGCAGCTCCTCCGGGAGACGGTCGGTCATGGGCGCCGCCCCCCGTCGTCGCACGGGCTGGACAGCACCGGCTCGCCGAGCCCCGCCCGCAGCCGGGCCAGGGCCCGGTGCAGCCGGGACTTCACCGTGCCACGCGGCCAGCCGAGCACCGTCGCCGTCTCCTCCTCGTCCAGGTCCAGCAGATAGCGGCAGGTGACCACCATCCGGTGCGGCTCGCTCAGCGCCCGCACGGCGGACAGCAGCTCCGCCCGGCGTTCCCGCGACACCGCCAGCGACTCCGGGTCGTCCTCCGCGAGGGGCAGGGCCTCCAGCGCGGCGTTGCGCTCCACCGCCGACCGCAGACGGCGCGCCGCCCGCCCGGCGTTCCTCGCCTCGTTGGCGACGATTCGCAGCAGCCACGGCCGGAAGGCGGCCCCCTCCTGGAAGGTCGCGAGCGCGCGGTACGCCTTGACGAACGAGACCTGCACCACGTCCTCCGCGTCGGCGCCCGCGCCGAGCAGCACGGCGGTGCGGTGCGCGACGTCCGCGTGCGGGCGCACCAGCTCCGCGTACGCCTCCCGCTCACCGGCGCGTACGCGCGCGATCACCGCCGCCTCCCCCTCCGTGGCGGACCCCCTCCCGTCGCCGGCGCCGCCCCCGTGCGGCTCCCGTCACCCCTACTACACCGCTGCCCGCCCCCGGGTTCCCACCGCGGCCGTGGAATCCGCGCGGACCTGAGAGAATGAGTGCCATGGCTCTCGATCGTCCCCGTGTGCTCTCCGGCATCCAGCCCACCGCAGGTTCGTTCCACCTGGGCAACTACCTGGGCGCGGTCCGCCAGTGGGTGGCCCTGCAGGAGTCCCACGACGCCTTCTACATGGTCGTCGACCTCCATGCGATCACCGTGCCGCAGGACCCGGCCGAGCTGCGCGCCAACACCCGGCTCGCCGCCGCCCAGCTGCTGGCCGCCGGGCTCGACCCCGAGCGCTGCACCCTGTTCGTCCAGAGCCACGTCCCCGAACACGCGCAGCTCGGCTGGGTGTTCAACTGCCTCACCGGCTTCGGCGAGGCGTCCCGCATGACGCAGTTCAAGGACAAGTCCGCCAAGCAGGGCGCGGACCGGGCCACCGTCGGCCTGTTCACGTACCCGATCCTGCAGGTCGCGGACATCCTGCTGTACCAGGCGAACGCCGTCCCGGTCGGCGAGGACCAGCGCCAGCACATCGAGCTCACCCGCGACCTCGCGGAGCGCTTCAACGGCCGGTTCGGCGAGACCTTCACCATCCCCGGCGCCTACATCGTCAAGGAGACGGCGAAGATCTACGACCTGCAGGAACCGCTGTCGAAGATGAGCAAGTCGGCGGCGTCCCCGAAGGGCCTGATCAACCTCCTCGACGAGCCCAAGACCTCGGCGAAGAAGATCAAGAGCGCGGTCACCGACACCGACACCGTGATCCGCTACGACGAGCAGGAGAAGCCGGGCGTCAGCAACCTGCTGACCATCTACTCCACCCTCACCGGCACCGGTATCCCGGAACTCGAGCAGAAGTACGAGGGCAAGGGCTACGGTGCGCTCAAGACCGACCTCGCGGAGGTCTTCGTGGAATGGGTCACGCCCTTCCGCGAGCGCACCCAGGAGTACCTGGGCGACCCGGAGACGCTGGACTCGGTCCTCGCGAAGGGCGCCGAGAAGGCCCGGTCCGTCGCCGCGGAGACCCTGGCGAAGGCGTACGAGAGGATCGGCTTCCTGCCCGCGAAGCACTGACGGCTCCTTCCGCGCCCGTGGACGCCCGGAAAGAGGGGCCTTAGGTCCCGCGCAGGTGTGACGGACGACGCTCGCGCGGGAGGCCGCGCGCGCGTCACACTGGCAGCTGACGCAGTGGTGTCGTACGGCGTGCGTACGATGCCGCGAACCGACCCGGGGAAGGGGTGAACACGTGGGAAACCGCATGATCGGCGTGTCGATCGCGGTCCCCGAGCCTTACGGCAGCCTGCTGCAGCAGCGCCGCGCCGGCTACGGAGACCCGCTGGCGTACTGCATCCCGACCCACGTCACGCTGCTCCCGCCCACCGAGGTGGACACGGCGCTGCTCCCGGCCTTCCGGGAGCACCTCGCCGAGGTCGCCGCCACCGGCCGTGCCTTCCCCATGCGGCTGGAGGGCACGGCCAGCTTCCGGCCGGTCACCCCGGTCGTCTACGTCGAGCTGGTCCAGGGCGGCCGCGACTGCGCCGACCTGCAGGAGCGCGTCCGCTCCGGCCCGGTCCGGCGCGAGCTCCAGTTCCCGTACCACCCGCACGTCACCATCGGCCACGGCATCCCCGACGAGGCGCTGGACCGCGCCGAGACGGAGCTGTCCGACTTCGTCGCCACCTGGACCGTCAGCTGCTTCTCGCTGTACGAGCAGGACGACGAGGGCGTCTGGCGCAGTGTGCGGGACTACCCCTTCGGCGGCACCGGGCATCCCCTCGTGCCGCACCAGCCCGGTGCGTGCGAGCCGCTCAGCCCGGCTCCCGCGGGAGGCCCACCGCACACGTGAGCACGCCGGGCGGAGCCGCGCGCGACCGCCCGCCTACGCTGCCGCCATGCACCCCACACTCGCCGCGGACCGCGCACACCTCCCCGAACTCCTCCAAGCGGTAAGGGACCTGGCCGTCCGTGAGCTGGCCGCGGTCGACGACCGCCCGGCCGCCCGCCCCGGGCCCGCACCCGAGCCGCAGCCCCTCCCCGTCACCGGGACCGGCGCCGACGGTGCGCTCGCGCTCTTCGAGCGGCGCTGGGCACCCGGTTTCTCGGGCAGCGCCGGCCCGCGCTACCTGGGCTTCGTGACCGGGGGAGCGACCCCCGCCGCCGTCGCGGGGGACTGGCTCACCGGTACCTACGACCAGAACGTCTCGGCGGGCGGCGACTCGTCCGCCGCCGCCCTGGAACGCGAGACCGTCGGCTGGCTCCGCGCGATGCTCGGCCTCGGCGCGGAGCACAGCGGCGCCTTCGTCACCGGCGCGACCGTCTCCAACACCGTGGGCCTGGCCGTGGCGCGCGAGTGGCTCGGCGAACGGCGGGGGCTGTCCGTGTCCCGCGACGGGCTGGCCGCGCTCGGCCCGGTGACGGTGCTGTCCGGCACCCCGCACTCCAGCATCGGCAAGGCCCTGTCCGTGCTCGGCCTCGGCCGGTCGTCCCTGACCCGCGTACCGGTGCTGCCCGGCGGCCGTGAGGCGGTGGACGTCGACCGCCTCGCCGCGGCCCTGGAGTCGCTGGAGGGGCGTCCGGCCGTCGTGGTCGCCAACGCGGGCACCGTCAACACCGTCGACTTCGACGACCTGCGCGCGATCGCCGCCCTGAAGGAGCGCCACGACTTCTGGTTCCACGTCGACGCCGCGTTCGGCGGCTTCGCCGCGCTGTCACCCGCGTACGCGCACCTCGCCGAGGGCATCGACGCCGCGGACTCCGTCTGCGTCGACCTCCACAAGTGGCTGAACGTGCCCTACGACGCCGCCGTCCAGTTCACCCGCCGCCAGGACCTCCAGGTCCGGGTCTTCCACAACGACTCGCCCTACCTGGGCCTGCCGTCCCTCCCCGACCCGGACTTCCTCCACCTCACCCCCGAGAACTCGCGCCGGCTGCGGGCCCTCGCCGCGTGGTTCTCCCTCACCGCCTACGGCAGCGAGGGCCACCGCGAGGTCGTCGAACGCAACGCCGCCTGCGCCCGGCGCCTCGGCGAGCGCATCGAGACCGACCCCCGTCTGCGGCTGCTGGCCCCCGTGCGGCTCAACGTCGTCTGCTTCACCCTGGCCGACGACCCCACGCCCGAGCGCGTCGACGCGCTCGTCCGCGCCGTCGCCGCCTCCGGGGAGGCCTTCCTCACCCCGACGGTCCTCCACGGCGTGCCCGCCGTGCGGGCGGCCTTCAGCAACTGGCGTACATCCGAGGCCGACACGGACCGTGTCCTGGACGCGATCACCACCGCGACGGCGACCGCCACCTAGAGTGCACGTCGTGACGGAGGGTAGGCGCGCGGTATGGAATGGCTGACTCGGCTCCCAGTGATCGGACCGTGGATCGCGCGGCTCATGCGCACCCACGCCTGGCGCACGTACGAACATCTGGAGGACGTGCACTGGACGCGGCTCGCCGCCGCCATCACCTTCGTCAGCTTCGTCGCGCTCTTCCCGCTGCTGACCGTCGGTGCCGCCGTCGGCGCGGCCCTGCTGTCCCCCGGCCGGCTGAAGGAACTGGAGGACAAGCTGGCCGAGCAGGTCCCCGGCATCGCCGACCAGCTCAACATCGGCGGGCTCGTCGACAACGCGGGCACGGTGGGCACCATCGCCGCCGTCCTGCTGGTCGTCACCGGCGTCAGCTGGGTCGGCGCCCTGCGCGACTGCCTCAGGGCGGTCTGGCACAAGGACGACGAGCCCGAGAACCCCTTCGTCCAGAAGCTCAAGGACTTCGGCGTCCTGGTCGGCCTGGGTGTCGTCGCCCTGCTCTCCGTCGCCTGCTCGGCCCTCGCCGGGACGGCCGTCGGCCGTCTCGGCGACGCCATCGGCCTCGATGAACACGGCCCCGGGCGGGCCCTGTTGTCGGTGGCGGGCTTCTGCATCGCCGTCCTCGTGGACCTGCTGATCCTCGCCTACCTGCTCACCCTGCTGCCCGGGGTCACCCCGAACCGCCGCGACGTCGTCGTGGCGAGCCTCATCGGCGCGATCGGCTTCGAGGTGCTGAAGCTGCTCATCAGCGGCTACCTGCAGAGCGTGGCCACCAAGAGCATGTACGGGGCTTTCGGGGTGCCCATCGCGCTGCTGCTGTGGATCAACTTCACGGCGAAGCTGCTGCTGTACTGCGCGGCCTGGACGGCCACCCCGCACAGCGCCGAACCGGCCGCCGCCCGCCAGGACGCGCCGGGTGGGCCGGGCGGGCCGGAGCACGCGCGGCCCGAGACCGCCTGACGGTGCGGAAGGGCCCGGCCGTCAGTAGGCCGGCGTCGCCGGCCAGGCGCCCCGGCGCGCCAGGTCCACGACGACGGCGGCGATGTTCCACGCGTCGTCCTCGCCGCGGTGGTGGCGGCCTTCGAGGGGCAGCCCGACGAGCCGGAGCGCCTCCGCCATGCCGGGGCGTTTGGTCAGGCGGTGGGCCTGGGTGAAGAGCGTCTTGACGTTGATGTGCCGGCCACCGAAGGGGTACGTCGTATCGGTCGCCCGGCACTGGCGGTTGAACTGGTGACGGTCGTAGTCGCCCCAGCTCGCCCACGCCCGCGACCCCGCCCGGTGCTCGACGGCGAGCAGCTTGCACGCGTCCGCGAAGTCCAGGCCCGAGTCCACCTCGGCCTGCGTCAGGCCGGTCAGTTGCGTGCAGAAGGGGCTCACGGCGGAGCGCGCGGGCCGTACGAGGACGCGGTGGCGGGCGACGCGCTCGCCCGCGACGAGGTCCACGACGGTCAGCCCGATCTCGATGATCTCGCTCACCGAGCCTTGCGGCGGCTCGCCGTCCCAGCACGTCGCCTCGACGTCGATGACGTTCAGGAGTCCCAGGTCACTGTCCATGGCGCGAACCCTACGTCGAGATCAGGCCACTGGTCACTACTGTTTGCGGATGGTTTTGTCACTCTGAGTTCGAACCAGACCGTTTTACCGATGCCGTACGGCCGAGGTTGAACGTTCCAGGCGTCGGCGAGCAACTCCACGAGCGCCAGCCCGCGTCCCGACTCGTCCGTTGCCGACGCCCGCCGCGGTACGGGCGGGTCGTCGCCGGCGTCGCAGACCTCCACCCGCAGGGTCCCCGAGACCAGGGCGGCGCGAGCGGCGATCCGCCGGTCCGGTGGGACCCGCGCGTGGCGGACGGCGTTGCCCATCAACTCGCTGAGCAGCAGGACCGCGGTGTCCGTCGCCTCGGCGCCGAGGCCCCACGCGAGGGCCAGTTCCCGCAGCCGGGCCCGCGCCCGCCCGACGCTGCGCGGGTGGCGCGAAAACCACCACTCGGCAGGGGGAGTTGTCTCGTCCATGGCTCAAAAGTGCAGGTCGCAGCGTACCGTCGGGAGTAGCGGCGCGAGTACGGAGGGTGGTTGTACCCGAGTGGCCAGTGACGTGTCCCCGCCCCCGATGGCGTGGCGGTACTGCGGCAACCAGGTCAAGCTCTGGCGCGAACACGCCGGCGTCACGCGCGAGCAACTGGCCGACGAGGCGGGGTACGGCTACGAGACCGTCAAGTCGATGGAGCAGGGGCGCCGCCGCCCGACGCAGCGGCTGCTCCAGATCGCCGACGGGCTGTGCGCGGCACAGGGCAAACTCACGGCGGCGGAGGCGTTCCTCAAACCCGAGCGGTTCCTGTCGTACGCCCGGGACTTCATGCGCTACGAGGCCGAGGCGATCGCGCTGAACACGTACGAGCCCCAGTTCATCCCGGGGTTGCTCCAGACCGAGGAGACCGCGCTCGCGCTGTTCCGCGCCCACTGGCCCCCGTTGGACGACGAGACCATCGAGGAGCGCGTGGCCGCACGGATGGCACGACAGGCCCTACCGGACAAGCAGACAAGGGCGTTCAGCTTCACGATCGGGGAAGCGGCGCTGCGGTACCCCGTGGGCGGTGGGGAGGCGCACGTCCGGCAGTTGGAGCGCCTGCTGGAGGCCGGGGCCCGCCGCAACGTGGACATCCAGGCGATGCCCTTCGGCGGGGCGCATCCGGGCCTCAACGGCCCCTTCGTCCTGCTGGAGACAGCGGAACACCTCCACCTCGCCTACGTCGAGGGGCACGAGACCGGTGTGCTGCACTCGGACTCGGAGAAGGTCAGCATCATCGCCCAGCGGCATGCCATGATCCTCCGGCGGGCCCTTGGCCCGGAGGAGTCGGAAGCGTACATCGGGAAACTCGCGGAGGAGCTGCGGCCATGACCGGCGAGCTGACGTGGTTCAGGTCCACCCACAGCGACACCGGCGGAGGCAACTGCGTCGAGGTCGCGTTCGGCCCCTGCGTGGTCCTGGTGCGGGACTCCAAGGACCGGGCCGGGGACCGGCTGGCGTTCACGCCCGGAGCGTGGGCGGACTTCGTGGCGTACGCGGTCACGCGCGGCGCAGACGACGCCAGGCGATGACGCCCATCAGTGCTGCGATGACGATGGGCGTGGCCGCGTTCTCGCCGTCGAAGTAGACGACCTGGAAGGTGAACGCGCCGGCCATCAGGCCGATGAAGGCCACTGCCGCGATCCCGGCCAGGCGCGGGACGACGAGGCCGATGGCACCGGCGAGTTCGAGGGCACCGATGAGGTACATGAACCAGTTGCCGTAGCCGATGGTGTCGAAACTCCCGGCGGCCGAGGAGTGCGCGATGAGCTTCGGCGTGGCACTGGCGAGCGCGAAGAACAGGGCGAGCAGGATCTGCAGCGCCCACACGGCCGTGTTCGCCCGGCCGCGGTCGCGGGACGGGGCGGTCGTGGCGGTGGCGGTCATCGTGGTCTCCTCCGGTGTCGGGTGTACGCGGAGGTGGACCGGCCGGCCGCCCGGAACTCATCGGTTCAGCGCAGGAAGTGGGCGACGGCGAACCACGCGGCGGCCAGCACCAGAACGGTGACGAGGATGTAGCCCACGAGGTAGACCCCGGCGAGCACGGCCGCCGGGGCGGCCATGAACCATCCGGCGCGTCCGGCGGGGGTCTTGGCCCGGAGGGCCGAGCGGAGACAGTAGGCGACCGCGACGAGGCCCAGGACGAGCCCGAAGACCGACAACATGCCCATGGCGTGCTCCCTTCCCGTACCGGCTTTGCCTGGTTCCTGGGTACCGGCCGGGCGGTCCGCGCGGCAGGGGGCGGTCGCAGCGGGGTGGGCGCACGAGCCGCACGTGCGCCGTCGAGCGCCCCCCGGGCCGGGGGCATGTGCGCGTGGCACGACACGACTGCGGCCGGTGGCGGGAGCCACCGGCCGCAGTCCGCCGCAGGACCGACGGGAACGATCTTCCGGCTCGGGCCGACCTTAGTGGGGCACCGCCGGCCGGCGAAGCGGGACGTGACGGATCAGGCCACGTCGGCCGGCGGTCAGGCCGGACGGTCCGCCGTGGCTTCGGCCTGCGGCGCGGGCGCCTCCCGCTCGGTGCTCTCCTCCCCGGCCGCCTCCTCCGCCTCCGCCGCGTCCGCCTTCGCCTCGTCCGTCTTCTCCCCGGCCTCCTTCGGCCCTTCCTCCGCCTTCTTGGCGTCGGCCTTCTCGGCGTCGGCCTTCTCGGCGTCGGCCTTCTCGGCGTCCGCCTTTCCGGCGTCCGTCTCCGCCTCGGCGGTCTTCGCGGGCGCGTCGTCGCCGGGCTTGGTCGGGGCGGGGACGGCGGCCGTCGACGTCCGCTGCGGCAGCGGCCAGCGGCGCCGTACGAGGAAGGCCAGCGCGGCGACGACCAGGACGGAGCCGCCGGTGAGCGCGAGGGCGGTCCACGCCCCGCCGCCACCGGAGGAGGCGTGCGGGGCGGCCTGCGCCCGCGCCTGCCTGCTGGGGGAGGCGGAGGGTGAGGGCGAGGCCGACGCGATGGCGGACTTCGGGGGCACCAGGGTGCCGACGGGGGTCACCATGCCGTCCGCCTGGAACCCCCAGTCGAGCAGCTTCGCGGCCTCCTTGTAGGCCACGTTGTGGCCCTCGCCAGGGTGCATGACGGTCACCAGCAGCGTGCGGTCGCCGCGCTGCGCGACACCGGTGAAGGTGTTGCCCGCGTTGGTGGTGTAGCCGTTCTTCACGCCCGCGATGCCGTCGTAGGTCGCGAGGTCGTAGTCGCCGGAGAGCAGCCGGTTGGTGTTCTGTATCTCGAAGGTCCCGCGCTTCTTCTTGCCCTTCTTGCCCTTCTTCCCCTTGACGGTCTTCCACTCGCCGGGGAACTTGGCGCGCACGGTCGAGCAGTACTCGCGGAAGTCCGCGTTCTGCAGGCCGGCGCGGGCGAAGAGGGTCAGGTCGTACGCCGAGGAGACCTGGCCTGGCATGTCGTAGCCGTCGGGGGAGATCACGGTGGTGTCGTCCGCCTGCAGGTCCTCGGCCTTGCGCTGCATCTCCAGGACGGTCGCGTCCACGCCGCCGTTCATGGAGGACAGGACGTGGACGGCGTCGTTCCCGGAGCGCAGGAAGACACCGAGCCACAGGTCGTGGACGGTGTAGGTGAGGTTCTCCTTGATGCCCACGAGGCTGCTGCCCGCGCCGACGCCGTCGAGGTCGGAGGGCTGCACCTGGTAGGTCTGCGACTTGTCCAGCTTCGGCAGGACCGTGTCCGCGAACAGCATCTTGAGCGTGCTGGCGGGCGGCAGCTCCCAGTGCGCGTTGTGGGCGGCCAGCACCTGCCCGGTCTCGGCGTCGGAGACGATCCACGACCGCGAGGTGAGCTTCTCGGGCAGGGCGGGAGCGCCGGTCAGCGGGCTGACCTGGGTGCCGGGCTGTCCCAGCCGTTCCCCGCCGACCGTCGACATCTGCGCGGGCGGCGTCGGAGTGGCCGAGGGCGACGGGGTCTTCGCGTGCGCGACGGGCGCGGCGGTCAGGGCCGTACCACCGGCGAGTGCGAGGGCGGACAGCACCAGGGCGGAACGGCGCGCGGCGCGGGGGGAGGAGTTCGGCACGATGAGAAGTTACAGGCCGTCCGGGACCTGCGGCAGGCGTGGGGGGCCGATCGGGCCGTGACCGATCCCACGTCCCGGATGTGCAACCGGGCGGTGCCCACGGGCGTCTTGGGCGGCGGCCCGCGGTACGGGCGACGGGACGACCCCGGGGGAGGGGGCCGCGCGGCGGCCCGCATACTGGTCGCATGAAGCTCAGCCGCCCCGTGTCCTGGTTCCTGACCGCCTTCGGGGTGTGGAGCTGGATCGTATGGACGACGTTCGTCAAGAACCTGTGGAAGGACGCCAGCGGGCTCGCCTTCGAGGGCGGTGACCACGGCTCGCCCACCACGTACTTCTGGGTGCACCTGACGCTGGCGGTGACCTCCCTCGTGCTGGGCACCGCGATCGGCGTCCTCGGCGTCCGCGGTCTGAGAGCGCTGCGGGCCGCCCGGTGATCCTCGTGGTGGTCGCCGTCGTCGCGGCCGTCCTGGCCCTCCTCGGCGGGGTGCACTACTACCTGTGGCGCCGGCTGGTCCGCGACGTGTCCGCGCCGGGGGGCTGGTGGCGGCGGACGGGGACGGTCCTGGCGGTCGTCCTGCCGCTGCTGAGCCTGGGCGCGCTGGTCGGCGGGCGGGCGCTGCCGCTGGCGGCCGAGCGGTGGCTGGCCTGGCCGGGCTACCTGTGGCTGGCGGTGCTGCTGTACCTGACGCTGGCGGTACTGGCAGGTGAGGCCGTACGGCCGCTGCTGCGGGGCGCGCTCGAACGCAGGGATCGGTCCCGGGGCGTGCGGGAGGCCGGGGCCGGGGCCGAATCCGGGGCCGCCGAGCCGGCCGGGCAGGACACCGCGGATCCCGGGCCGCGGCCGGAGCCCGCACCCGCCGGACAGACGAGGCGGCTGTTCGTCGCCCGTACGGTCGGTGCCGCGGCGGCCGTGGCCGCGGGGGTGACGGTCGGCCAGGGCACGTACGGAGTGCTGCGCGGCCCGCGCCTGAAGCACGTCACCGTGCCGCTCGCCAAGCTCCCCGCGAGCGCGGACGGCTACCGGATCGCCGTGGTGAGCGACATCCACCTCGGCCCGATCCTCGGCAAGGCGCACACCCAGCGGATCGTGGACACGATCAACGGGGCCCGCCCGGACCTCGTCACCATCGTCGGCGACCTGGTCGACGGCTCGGTGCCGGAACTGGGCGCCGCGGCCGAGCCGCTGGCCCGGCTCCGGGCGCGGGACGGGAGCTTTTTCGTCACCGGCAACCACGAGTACTTCTCCGGGGCCGCACCCTGGATCGACTTCGTGCGCGACCTGGGCGTCCACCCGCTGGAGAACGCCCGCACCGAACTCGCCGGCTTCGACCTGGCCGGGGTCAACGACATCAGCGGCGCGGACCACGACCACGCCCCCGACTACACCAAGGCGCTCGGCGACCGGGACACCTCGCGGGCGGTCGTGCTCCTCGCCCACCAGCCGGTGATGATCCACGAGGCGGTCCGGCACCACGTCGACCTGCAGTTGTCCGGGCACACCCACGGCGGGCAGCTGTGGCCCGGCAACTACATCGCGGAACTGGCCAATCCCACGGTGGCCGGCCTGGAGAGCTACGGCGACACCCAGCTGTACGTGACCCGTGGCGCGGGGGCCTGGGGCCCGCCGGTCCGCGTGGGCGCGCCCTCGGACATCACGATCGTGACCCTCGCCTCCCCGCGCGCCTGAATGTGGCCGGAAAGTTCTCACCGAGTGAGAACAATCCGACACGGAGCGCATTCCCCGCGTCGAAACTGGTAAGGGATGGCGCAACGGAAGGGGGGCGTTCGCTCATGGGGAGAGTGACCTGATGAGGCGCAGTGCGTTCCGGCTGCCCCGGCACCCGACGTCGGTCGGGCTGGCCCGGCACCGGGTCCGTGACCACCTGGAGGGCTGGGAGCAGGAGGGCGGGACCGTCGAGTCGGTCGTCCTGGTCGTGTCGGAGCTGGCGACCAACGCCGTACGGCACAGTCCGCTCCTGGAGCGGGAGTTCGAGGTGGCGGTGACCGTCCACAGCGACGGTTCGTGCGTCGTCGAGGTCTCCGACGGCGACGCGCAGTCCCGCCCCGTGCCGCGCGACGCGGGGGACGGCGACGAATCGGGGCGCGGTCTGCGGCTGGTGCAGGCGCTCTCGGACACCTGGGGCGTCCGGGAGCGCGGCCGGTACGGCAAGACGGTCTGGGCGGTGCTGGCCGAGCCCGCCGTGGGCTGACGGGGGTGCTCCGTACGACCGGTGGGAAAGGCGGGAGCGGCGGGCCGGCTCAGCGCCGGAAGAGGAACTCCGAGAGCAGCTCGCGGATCTCACGCACGATCGGCCGCAGCAGCCGGTAGCGGGAGAGCCTGAGGATCCGCGCGCCCAGCGGAGCGGTCCGCGCGACCAGCCGGCGGGTGCGCTCGGTGTCGGGGGAGTGGTCGAAGACCCAGTAGACGACGATGCCCATCTGGTACATCCACATCAGCTCGGGCAGCACCTCGGCCAGTTCGGCGTCGACCTTGATGTCGGCGCCGGAGAGCACCCGTTCGTGGATGGAGATGGCGGCGTCGCGGGCCGGGTGCGACTCGGGGGAGAAGGGACTGAGCGGGCTCGCCGGGTCGGCGGCGTTCTTGAAGAACTGCGCGGCGAACTGGTGGTAGGGGCGGGCCACGTCGATCCAGGAGGTCATGACGGTGAGCAGCCGCACCGCCAGGTCCCTCTCCCCGCCGCCGTCCAGGAGGCCCTGGACCGCGGCCGCGTGTTCGGCGGCGAGGCGGTCGTAGAAGCCCTGGACGAGGTGTTCCTTCCCCTCGAAGTAGTAGTAGGCGTTGCCGACCGAGACCCCGGCCTCCTTGGCGATGGCGCGCATCGTCGTCTTGTCGTAGCCCCGTTCCTCGAACAGCCGCATGGCCGTCTCGAGGATCAGGGCGCGCGTCTGCTCGCTCTTGGGGGGCCGGGGTGCCCCGGGGGTCGTGTCGGGGGGTGCTTCTTCCACGTCCGTGAGCCTAACCGGGCGGGGCGCAGCCGTCCGCGCAGGCGTCCGGGACGGCGCCAGGGGCACGGTGCGTCCAGCCGTCCTTGGGGTCGTAGGACCAGCCCTCGCCGCTGGGGTACACCCGGCCGCCCCAGCCCGTCGCGGCGGCCCCGCCGCCCCACTGCGCCTCGCGGTAGCGGGCGGCGGCGAGCACGGCGGCCCGGGCGACGGGCGCTCCGGCGCGGGTGCTGAGGCGGTGCGCCATCGGCCGGTACTCGGCCAGGGCCCACAGGCAGACCAGCCAGGCGGCGTCGTCGCGGTAGACCTGTCCGGAGTCCCCGACGACGGTGATCTCGCGCAGGGTCGCGGCGTGGTCCAGCTCCGGGAAGCGGCGGCGCGCCTCGTCGGAGCCGACCGGGACGAGGTCCAGCGGCACGATCTGCCGCTGGCGTTCCAGCCAGCGGCGGACGAAGGAGCAGAGCGAGCAGTCCGGGTCGTACAGGACGGTCAGCAGGCGGACCGGCACCGGGGCCGCCGGAGCGGCCCCGGTCACTGGGGTGCGGTCCATCGCCGTCACGCCCCCGGCTGCGCGGGGGCGGTCCAGCCCTGCGGGCGGACGGGCGGGATCTGCTCGCGGTCCATGACGCCCCGGCGGCGGATCTTGTTGAGGACGTACACGTTGCACAGGTGCAGCACCCCGAGGACGAGCAGGACGACACCGAGCTTGACCGACAGCGCCTCGAAGAGCTCGCGGGCGTTCCCGACCCGGTCGGCGTTCTTCAGGTACAGCGCCACGAAGCCGAAGTTCACGAGGTAGAAGCCGACCACCAGAAGGTGGTTGACGGCGTCGGCCAGCTTCTCGTTGCCGTGGAGCACGTCTTCGAGGAAGACCTTGCCGGCCCGGCTGAGGGTCCGGGCCACCCACACCGTCAGCGCGATGCTGACGAGCAGGTAGATGACGTATGCGACGACCGTGAGGTCCATGGGTCCCACCCTTTTCGAACGTGTTCAAAACCCGTTGCCGATGACTGTAGACCTGTTTTTGAACATGTTCAAGCGAGAAGTGCGGTGGCCCGCAGGGGCCGTGGGGCGGGTGCGTCGCAGCCCTCCGCCGCCGGCCCTCCACCGTCAGCCCTTCGCCGTCCGGTCGGCGGATGGAGCGGGCGCGGCCGGCTCCGCGCGGACCTGGGTCCCGATCGCCCGCACCGCGGGTACCGCCGCGGTCGCCAGGCAGGCGGCCGCCACCAGCGCCGCCGACACCGCCAGCGGGACCGCCGAGCCCCACAGGTTCGCGGCGAGCGGGGCCAGCGCGTAGCCCACGGGCATCGCGGCGAGCGACAGCAGCCAGTCGTACGAGGTCACCCGGGCCAGTGCCCGCGGCGGCACCTGCTGCTGGACGACCGTCTCCCAGACCGGGTTGAGGTAGCCGAGCGCGGCCAGTGCCAGCCCGTACGCCGCGACGAGCAGCGGGGCCGGTGCGGCGAGGGCCAGCAGGACCAGCGGCAGCGCGTACGTCGCCAGGCCCAGGTTGGCCACGAGCACGGGACGGCGGGGACGGGCCCGCGCGGCCAGCAGGGAGCCGAGGACGAGGCCCACCGCCCCGGCCTCCAGGACCCAGAACCACACGCCCTCGCCGCCGAGCCGGTGGATCGCGACGGCCGGACCGAGGGTGGTCAGGACCGCGGCGGCCCCGTTCCACACGGCGTGCGCGACCAGACTCGTCCAGTACCAGTCGCGGGAACGGACCTCGCTCCAGCCCTCCTTGAGGTCCGCGAGCATCGACGCGCGCGGCAGCGGCGTCCGCTCGACCCGCAGCACCGCCAGGAGCGCGGCGCTCACCGCGAAGGAGGCCGCGTCCAGCACGAAGGCCAGGCCGGGGCCGGCGGCCCAGATCAGCGCCGCGGCCAGGGCCGGGCCGCACAGCCGGGTCGCGCTGTTCGCCACGCCCATCAGGGCGTTGGCCCGCTGCCGTGCCGCCCCGTCGGTCACCGTGCCGGCGACCAGCGGCGACTGGGTCGGCATCGCGAACGCCGAGGCGGTGCCGCCCACCGCCTCGGCGAGCGCGATGGGCGCCAGCGACGGGTCGCCGCCGAGCAGTTCGAACCCGACGAAGAGCTGGGCGGCGCAGCGTACGAGGTCGGTGAGGAGCGCCACGCGCCGGGCGTCGAAGCGGTCCGCGACCACCCCGCCGAGCGGCAGGAGCAGCAGCTTGGGCACCATCGCGCAGGCCAGGACGAGGGCGAGGGCCGAGACGTCGCCGGTCGCCCGGGTCACGGCGATGACCAGTGCGGCGGGCACGACCCCGTCGCCGAGTAGGGACAGCGTGCGTCCGGCGAACAGCAGCCGGAAGCCGCGGAGCCGGAGGGGATGCGTGGGCGTCATGGCACCGCAATGTATTTCGGTGCCGAATCATTCGCCACCGAAATATACTGCGCCGTAGGATTCGGCCATGGACGCAGACGCCGACGCCGACACCGTGGGAGCCCCGGTGGAACGGGACTGGACCGACGGGCACGTGGAGCGCTGGCTGCCCCTCCTGCCGGACCTCGACCCCGACATCGAGGGCGCCGTCACCCGCATGAAGCTCGTCACCAGCCACCTGCGCAAGGTCCGTGAGCAGTCGCTGGTCGACTTCGGCCTGCAGCGGCACGAGTTCGACACCCTGCACGCCCTCGCCGGGCGCGGCGGCCGCGCCGCCCCGTCCGAACTCGCCGCGGACCTCGACCTGGCCCCCGCGTCCGTCACCGGCCGCCTCGACGCGCTGGAGGCCCGCGGCCACGTCCGGCGCACACACTCCACCGCCGACCGCCGGCGCGTCGACGTCGAGCTCACCGACGACGGCCGTGCCACCTGGCTCGGTGCCATGGACGTCCTCGGCCACGAGGAGTACCGGCTGCTGGGGGCCCTCGACGCCGACGAACGCCGGTACCTCTCCGACCTGCTGCGACGCGTCATGGTGGTGGCGGAGGACGGCTGAACACAGGATCCGGGAAGATCCGACATCCTGTGCGAAATTTGTGAGCGTTCCCCGCTGACGGGCCGCCGAACCGCCGAGTAGCTTTACCTTCTCTTCGGCACGCAACCGCTCCGTCACCGGCCGAAGGCCCGACCTGGGGGCAGCATGTTCGACGAGGACCGCTACCGGACCCTCCCCTACCCGCGGGGACCCTTCCCGGGCTTCCCCGTCTCCGGGGGCGTGGGACTCGCCACGCCGTCCGGCGACATGCGCCGCCCCGGGGCCGTCTGGCTCCTGGGGCCCCTCACCTTCGGCGTGTACTGGCTCGTCTGGTACTACCGGGCCAACAAGGAGCTGCGGGAGTTCGACCCCGGCATCAAGGTCCGCCCCGCCCTCGCCGTGCTCGCCGTCAGCCTGGGCGCGCTGCTGCTCGTGCCCGCCGTCGTCTCGCTCTACAACACCGGCTGCCGCATCGCCCGCGCCCAGCGCCGCGCGGGCCTCCACGACACGGTCTCCGGCCTCAAGGGGCTGCTGCTGGCCCCCGCGTTCGGGCTGACCTCCTTCTACTACCAGGAGCAGCTCAACCAGGTCTGGGTCGCCCGCAACTGACGCTCAGCCCGTCGCGCGGTCCCCCGCTCCCAGCTCCGCGGCGCGGTCGGGGCGCGTGAACTGCTCCGTCACCTGGATGAACGCCGCCTTCAGGTGTTCGGGGATGCCCAGGGCGTCCGCCGCCTGCGCGGCGGTCATCCGAGGGCCCGCGGGGCCGGCGCCCGAAGCCTGGACGTCCGGCCGGGGAAGGTCGTCCTCGGTCAGCTTGCCCGACCGGACGAGCACGTCGCGCACGGGGATGCCGAGCGCACGGGCGAGACCGCGCATCGTCTCCAGATCCGGCATGCTCTGCCGCTGCAGCAGCCGTGTGATGGCCGCGCGGTGCACCCCGGCGTCGTCCGCGAGCTTCGACCTGCCGCCCCCGCGCGGGCTGTCGATGTCGTACCCCCGGCCGCGCATGAGGCTTTCGATCCAGTCGGCGAACTCTTCGATGTGGTCGGCATCGCTCGGCACCTGTGGGGCTCCTCCCTCTTGCTTCTTCACGATAACCAGCGTGCGCGCACGAAATGTACCGTTGCGCGATCGCATCGGTGAAGATCCCGTGTTCAGGACGCCCCTGGTCCGCGGGGTGCCGGGCATATTCCCAAGGCATGTGCCACAGGCCTGCGCCGGGAACAAATTTGTTGCGTGCGCGTTCGCAACATGCGAAAGTGTGTTCGAATTCGCAACGTCAACCGTCGGAGGGTCCGACCGTCGTGTCCTTACGTTCCCCCTGTGAACCCCAGCCCCCGCAAGCCCCCGCCTGTGCCGGTCTACCGCCCTCCGTGGTCTTCGCCCGGCACGCCCGGGAGGCGCTGCCGGCGCTGCTGGCCTGCGGCCGGTGCCCGATCCGCGCGGTGTGCGAGGAGGTCGTCGACCCCGAGCACAGCTGGTTCGACGGCGTCTGCGCGGGCCGCCTGTGGCGCAACGGCCGGGTGATCGCGCCGGCGCCGGCGTCCGGCCTGTCCGCGTGAGTCCCGGGACCGCCGTCCGCAACGAAAGGAATCGTCAAGTGACCTGCAACCTCGCCACCGAGCACACCGCCCGGGCCGTCCGGTGGCTCGACATCCTCCGGCGCCAGTTCCCCGAGCTCGTCCGCGAACTCGTTCCCGGAAGTGCCGGCTCCTCGGCCGCGTCCAGGGACCCCCTCACACCGCAGGCGCTGCGGTCGCTCGCGGAACGCGACCGGGAGGACCGGACCGACCGCGAGTGGGTGCTCGGCGGGGGCGCCGCACCGCTGCGACTCCATGTGTCCGACGCCCTGCGGGACATCACCGACGGCGTCGTCGAACTGGAGGAGGCCGTCCGGGACAAGCTCGGCCTCGGCCGTGCCCGCCGCGCCCCCGTCCCCGAGCGGCTGGGCCGGATCGCCGGCCTGCTCGACCGGGTCGCCGAGCATCCCGTCCTGGCCGCGCACGTCCTCGACGAATGCCGCCGCATGGCCCGCCGCTGCGGTTCGGTGCTGGGGGAGGCCGAGGTCCTGGTCCGGGTGGACGGACGCTGCCCCTGGTGCGACTCGGTCTCGTTGCGAGCCCTGCCCGCCCGGAGGGCGGTGCTCTGCGTGAACCCCGGGTGCCGCTGCACCGACGAGGACTGCGGCTGCGCGGACGACCCCGCGCACCGTCACACCTGGGCCGAGACCGCATGGGGGCAACTTCCCCTGGATCCCGCGGCGATCGCCGGCCTGGTCGACCGGGAGGCCGTGTGAACAGCGCGCGGTACCCCGGCCCGACGCTGATCAACGGCGAGTCCGCCGCGCGGGAGACGGGGGTCGTCCCGGCCACGGTCCGCAAGTGGGTGCAGCTCGGGCACCTGGCCGCGGCCGGCCGCAGCGGCCGGGCGAGCCTGTACCGGCTGGAGGACGTGTTCGCCGCCGAACGGGTGGCGCGTGGCCGGAAAGCGCCCACGCGTCGCGCCTGACGTCACGACAACTCCCTGCATCGCCCCGCGTACCCGAGGAGGTACGCGGGGCGGCGTCATGTCCGGGGACCGGCCGGCGTCAGGTCATGCCCGCCCCCGGCAGACCCCGGGGCGGGCGGCGCGGGCGCCGCGGCCGGGGGGCCGGCGCCGGTCCCGGCGGGGCGGACGCCGTGTCGGGCGCCGGGCTCACGAGTCGCGGAAATTCCCCCGGCCGGGGACGGGCGACGCCGTCCTCCCGCTCCGTCTCCGCTTCCTCCTCGTACTGGCCCATCGCGTCCTGCCAGCCGTGGGTGTAGGCGCGGAGAGTGATTTCCTCCAGGTGGGAGCGGGTGACCGCCACGAGACCCTCGGGCAGGCACGCCTGGACGATCTCCTCGATGAGCCCTCGGGCCTCCTCCTCCGTCAGCGTCCGGGCGGCCGGCGGAGCGGCCGGCCGGGCCTGTTCCTGTGCGTGTTCCTGCGTGCGCTCCCGCGCCCGGTGCTCCACCGGTTCGTGCATGTCCTCCGTGCCTGGCACGGCACTCCCTCCCCGTTGCCCCCTGGTGCCGAGCGGCGGTCGAGCGTCGCCGGACCCAGACGTCCTTCACACACGTGTTCACCACTTTCGGGTGCCGCCAATCCTCGGGAGGCACGCTTCGGGCCACGGATCCAGCCATTGCGGAGGCGATTCAAGTTGCGAGCGCGAGCGCAATCAGTCACGATGGATGCAGCGGCGGAGCTGTGCCCGGGACCGGGTGACGGACCGCCGCTTCGTGCTGGACGGCGGCCCACCGCTCGCACCGCGAAGCCGCCGCCACCGTCCGAAGGGAGCAGAAACCCTTGCCCAGTCCACCCGTCTTCCCCGATGTGGAGAAGCTGGTCGTCGACTTCCTGAAGGCCCGCCCCGAACTGACCGGAGCGACCGTCGACAACGCCGCGCCCGCCGGCTTCGACGGCACCCAGCCGGTCGTGCTGGTCTCCCGTGCGGGAGGGGCCTGGATCGACGACGCGCACCTGGACCAGCCGCTGGTCGACCTGGAGGTCTACGGCCCGACCAAGACGGCCGCCCACACCCTGGCCCTGTCCGCCCGGTCCGCCGTGCAGGCGCTGCGGGCGACGACCTACGGGACGGCCGTCGTCACCGACGTCGTCGAGGCCGACGGCCCGCGCTGGCTGCCCGACTGGAACCGGGCCGCCGCGAACCGCTACTACTCCACGACGCGGCTGTACATCCGGCCCGCCTGAACGTCCGACGTCCACCCCTGATCAGGCCCTGCCGTCCGGCGGGGCCTTCGTCATGTCCGCATCCCCGACAAGGAGTCCAGCATGGCAGGCAACAACTCTTCCGAGATCCGCGTCGCCGGCACCGGCCGCATCCTCGTCGCCCCCGTCGGCACCGCCGCCCCGGCCGACACCGTCGTCGCCTGGGCGGCCGCCTGGAAGGACCTCGGCTACACCTCGCCCGATGGCATCAAGTTCAACAAGAAGGACAAGCTCGACCCGGTCGAGACCTGGCAGTCCGTCAGCCCGGCGCGGTTCATCTACTCCGACCGCGACCTGAGCGTGAAGTTCCAGCTGCTGCAGCTCAACGAGGACACCCTGCCCTTCTTCATGGGCGGCGACGCCGTGGCCGCCTCCGGTACGGAGTGGAAGTACGACCTGGCCGGCGCGCCGAAGTTCAACGAGAAGGCGATGGGCATCGAGTTCACCGACGGCGCCAACGTCACCTACCGCTTCGTGATCCCGCGCGGCCAGGTCACCGAGACCGAGGAGATCACGCTCAACCGCACCTCCTCGGTCAAGCTCGGCGTCACTTTCACCGCGCTCGCCGTGGACGACGTCAAGCCGCTGGCCACGATCCTCATGAAGGACGCCTCCTACGCGTAGACACCCCGTCCGACCGCCGGAGCCGGTGGCGCCGCGCCACCGGCCCCGGGCCCTTTCCGCACAGTCCCGGTACACCACCCACCCATCTCAGAGGGGGATGCAGCATGGCCGGTTTCGACGTCAGCGCCGCCCGTGCCCAGCGCCTGGAGGCGCTCGGCCGTTCCTGGACCTTCACCGTCGACGGTGACACCTTCGAGCTCCCCACCGAGCTCACCCGCTCCACGGCCCGCGAGCTGCGGGCCCTGGACGACAACGACGTGGACGGGCTGCTCCAGCTGCTGCTGGGCGAGCGGCAGTTCGACCGCTTCGACCGCCACGAGGTCACGATGCAGGACATCGCGGCCATCCTGGAGGCCTACGGCAAGGAGACCGGGCTCGGCCTGGGGGAAGGCTGAGCCTCGGCGGGTTCGTCGACGAACACGCCGAGGCGCTCGAGGCGGACCTGCTCCGCCACTACGGCGTGGACCTGCTGGACTGGCACCGCGGCCGGCTGTCCTCGCGCCGGCTCGCGGTGCTGGTCCGGCACCTGCCACGCGACAGCGCGACCCTGCGCCGCGTCCACGGTGAGGCCGCCGATTGGTCGGTGGGCGACCACCTGCTCGCCAACGTGGTCGACCACCTCGCCGAGGCCAACTGGATGTTCGCCACCGTGAACCGCGACGAGGAAGCGGAGGCGCTGGAGTACCCCCAGCCCGTCCCGCGCCCCGGGGGCGGGGCCGGTCCGGGCGGGGACGAGGAGCCGTCGCCGGTTCCCGGGAACCCCACGCCCGCGCAGTTGATCCGTTTCTTCGCCTGAGGGGCCGATCCATCCGTGACCAGTTACACGGCGCTCAGCGCGCTCCCGTATCCGCAGTCCACCGACAACGCCGACCTGCCGGCCCACGTGAAGGCCCTCGCCGAGGCGGCGGACGGCCGTACCGTCCTGCGCTTCCCCGACGCGGCGACGCGGGACGCAAAGATCACCGCACCGGCCGCGGGCATGCTCGTCTGGCTGACCGCTCCCGGCTGCTTCACCCACCACACCGGCACCGCCTGGGCCGGGCTCGGCGTCTGGAACGCCTACACCCCCACCTGGACGGCCGCGACCACCAACCCCGCGATCGGCGACGGCACGATCGCCGGCCGCTACGCCCTCGTCGGCAGGACTTGCCACTTCCAGCTGTACCTCACCTTCGGCTCCACCACGACGAACGGCAGCGGCGCCTACACCTTCGGCCTCCCCGTCACCGCCGGCGCCACCGGCACCCTCGTTCAGTTCGCCGGCAACGCCTCCAACTCCGCGGGCCGCGCACTCGTCAGCGGCCAGCTCGCCGCCACGTCGGGAGCCACCGGTTTCACCGTGTGGGCGCCGGGCTCGACGAGCGCGTCCAACCTCAACCAGGTCGGCAGCGGCGGCGTGTTCGGCACGGCGTTCTCGAGCGGGAGCTTCATCCGCGTCAGCGGTACGTACGAGACGGCGTGAGGCCGGCGTGGTCCGCGGTGGCGCGTGGTCGCGCGGTCGCCCTGTCTCCGGCGGGCCCTGCCACACGCTCAGTTCATCGTCCGGCGACGGGCCTTCCGCCAGCGGACGAACGGCTTCAGTACGCCGCGGAAGAAGAGGTACTCGGGCGTCTCCTGGATCGAGTCCCATCCCTGGTACAGGTCCAGGTTGGAGATGTGCGGTGCTTCGGCCCGCAGCGTGTCCAGACGGTCGAGGACGGACGACCCCATGCCGGTGTCGCCGACGAACTGCCAGAAGACGTTCCCACCGGATGCCGCTTCGAGCTGATCGGCCAAGCCGGGGCCCTCCGAGTGGAATCCCCACACGAAGAACAGCACGAGGGCCGGGCCGTCGTCCGTGCCGAGACTGCGCGAGATCTCCCGGATCGCCGCAGCTGCGTCCTCGGGGCCGAAGAGTTCGTAGCGCTCCGCGTGCCGGGCCAGGAGATTGCCCGGCGCGGCGTCCCGGGAGAGCAGCGGCTCGCGTGGGAGCACCGCCCAGTCGGCGATCCACCCCGCGGCCTGGGGCAGGCGGAGCTCCGGAAGGCGGTGCGCCCGTGAGGTGTACAACCAGACGTCCACACCTGTCCCCGGAGCCAGGAATCCGCCCAGCGTGGCGGCTCTGCGGGCCATATCGGCGATGACGCCGGTCTCGAACGGATGGCGGTGTGCGCCGGGGAGGGCGAGGACGACTCGGGCCGGATGCCGTTTCGTCCTGCTGATCCGGGTGGCCATGGAGGCAGCGAGAACCCCTTTGCGGGGGTTCGAGCCCTTTCCCGGTGGACGCAGCTCTCCGCCAGCCATGTCGGGAGGCTATGACGCCGCCCGACGTCGACGCAACCAGGACTCAAGGAGTTCGCATGGGCTTTGACGTGGACAAAGACCTCTACTTCGTACGCAAGGAAACGGAGGGAATCAAGAAGGCCCTGACCGGCATCAGTCTCACGACGACCGGAATCAGTCATTCGATGACCGGAATCAAGGGTGACGTCGAGGGGCTGAAGGCTGCCGTCGCAGTGGTGGCGGCCACCGCGCAGTTGTTCAAGGTCGACTACAGCTTCGTCAAGATCGACGAAAAGGGACTCAGCGTCCGCGGTGTTCAGAAAATCACCTTCGGCAACGTGAAGGCGGCGGAGCAGGCGAAGGACGAGAAGAAGCAGAGGGAACTCGACGACCGTCTACGGCGGATGTTCCTCGCCAAATCGGAGCACCAGGCGATTTCCAGCGCCCAGGCGGCGGCCGACCGGGCGAACAGGGATGTCCGTGACCTCAGGACCCGGCTGCGCGGCATCGGCCAGGGAGCGGACCTCGGTGCCCGGGGCGCCAAGCGCGAGGAGTTCAACAAGCTGCGGAGCTCCGTGCAGGGGCTCAGCCAGGCGCTCGCGGGGATCTGATCGCACGGCACAACGGAATTGAGGCAGACATGAATCTGAAACAGGCCATTGCCGGTGTGGATGCCCGGCTCGCGGGACTGGGGAGTTCCCTCAGCCGCACCGGGACGGCGATGAACCGGGTCAAGGGGGGTGCCGACTCGGCCGGCGGCGCCGTGGGCAGACTGCGCACCGGTCTCGGCACGGCCGACACGGCCCTCGGCAAGTCCCGCGGGAGCACGGACAAGTTCAAGACCTCCCTCGACAGGCTCAAGGGTTCCTCCGGCAAGGCCGAGGAGGCCCTGCGCGACGTGAAGCGGCAGTCCGACGCCGTCGAGAAGTCCGTCGGGAAGGCGGGCAAGAACGCCGACCGCGGCGGGAAGTCCATGGGGAGCCTCGGCAAGGGGGTCAAGGGGGCCTCGCTCGCGCAGCGGGGGCTCAACCTCGCGATGGCGGCGAACCCGTTCGGGCTCGTCATGGCACTGCTCGCGCCGGTCATTTCCCAGTTCATCAACATGGACAAGGTGTCCGCCGCCCTGGCCAAGGGCGTGAAGTGGGCCTGGAACGCCATCCTCGGCGCCATCAAGTCCCACGCCGGCCCGATCAAGTCCGTGCTGAAGGGCATCATCAACGCCTTCACCGCGCTGCCCCGCGCGTACATCAGCGGCATCAACTACATGATCTCCGCGCTGAACCGGGTCCACGTGTCGATCCCGGGCTGGGTGCCGGTGATCGGCGGCAAGTCCTTCTCGATCCACATCCCGCAGATCCCCAACATCCCCGCCCTCGCCCAGGGCGGTGTCGTCCCCGCCCGGAGCGGCGGCACGCTGGCGGTGGTCGGTGAGGGCGGCGAGGCCGAGGCGGTCATCCCGCTCAGCAGGCTGGAGCGGATGCTCGGCACGGGCGGCGGGTCGCCGGCGCACATGGCGCGGCTGGCGGCGGCCGTCGAGAAGCTCGCGGAGCGGCCCGTCGTCGTCCAGGTGGACGCACAGACCATCGCGCGGGCCGTGGCCCTGGGCAACCGGCAGCTCGCGCGGCGCTGAGCCGCGCCCCCTCCCCGCCCTTCCTGCGGATTCGACGCCGGCGACCGTGTCGCCGGCCTTTTTCATGCCCTCACGGCAAGAGACGAGGTGACACATGGGCAGGAACCTGTGGATCGGACCGCCCGGTTCGCTGTACGAGATCGACCGCGCGGCGCGGAGCTTCGACCGGAGCGCCGACCTCGGCGTGTCGGAGTTCACGTCGCTCGGCGGCCGGGTGACCGTCGTGCGCAACGCGCGCGCCAACCGCCGGACCAAGCTGAGCTGGGACACGCTGGAGCCCGCGCAGGCCAGGGTGCTGGACCGGCTGGCCCGCCGCACCGACGGCGCCGGGCCGGTCGCGCTGCTCGACCCGGCGGCGGCCAACATGCTGGACGCGCTGCAGGCGGCCGGCCGGGGGGAGCCGGGGAGCACAGGGCTCGGCCAGTGGCTCCCGGTGGTGGGCACCGGAACGGGGAGCGTCACGGAACCGGCCTCCCCCGGGGTCTTCGCCTTCACCGCCGCGGACACCGCCGCGAAGGTCGGCTGGCGCCACCGCTACTGGGGCAGCCACCCCGTCGCGCCCGGCACCCGGATCTCCTTCCGGGCCTCCACGGCGATCGCCGCCCTGCCGACGTGCGCGGTGAACCTCGACTTCAAGAACGCCGCCGGTGCCTACCTGTCGTCGGTGTCGGCGAACGGCGCCTACGTGGCGGGGACCGTGCCGGCGGGCGCGGCCTTCGTGACGCCCTGCGCGAAGCCCGGGGCCGCCGGGACGTACGCCCTCGCCGGGGCCTGCCTGTCGTACGACGACGGCGCCGCCGACGGCGTCCCCGGTGACGGCTGCCCCGCGATGGCGGTCACCGGGTACAGCGACGTGCCGTCCCAGCCGCTGCCGTACCGCGGCGTGAGCATCGACCTGGTGGAGGTGGCCGGTGCAGCGGGCTGACGACGCGCTCGGCGCGGCCCTCGCGCAGGGCGAGCGGACCACGTCCCACTCCACCCGCTTCGGCGGCAAGGACCTCGGCGCCCAGGTCCAGTCGTGGAGCGTGGACCGGTCGTACGCGACCGACCTGCCGGAGGCGATGCGGGCGTTCTCCGGCAGCGCCTCGGCCCAGGCCGAGTTCGAGATCTCGGGTGCGGCCGTCTCCCCGGACGAACACCTGCAGGGCGGAGCCGACCGGTCCGGGCCCCAGCTGTACTCGCCGTGGGCGCCCAGGAGCACGGGAGACCTCGTCCGTCCCGGCCAGTCCGTGGTGCACGCCGCGGGGCTCGGCGGGAACGACCTGGCAGCCTTCCGCGGCACGGTCCGGGCCCGCAGCGCGGCCTCCGGCAGCGACACCGTCAAGGTCACCGCGCTGGACGGGGCCGAGCGGCTGCGCGGCCCCGCCGTCCTGCCGAAGCCGTACATCGGGTTCTTCCGGAAGCGCCCGGTGTCCTCGGTGACCTGGTGCGTGGACGAGCTCCTCCGGCAGGCGGGACTCCACAGCTCCCCGCCCGCGCGCTACCCCGAGTTCGTCGAGGGGCAGCCGTTCACCCTCGTCCACGCGACGCTGCACGGCGGGTTCACCACGCCCTACGGCCAGCCGGAAGTGCTGCCCGATCCGCGGAACTACACCTGGACCAGGCAGGACGCGCCCCACGAGATGGCGCTCGTGCCCACCGGGCTGGAGCCGGGCACCACGGGCCTGACGGCCTCCTGGTTCCCGCGCAGCCGCGTCACCGTGCCGGGCAGCCGGCTGTTCGCCGAGGCGTGGGTCAACAACGCCGTCGGCATCGGCGACACGGTGGAGATCCACCTCCAGCTCAACCGCACGGGATCGGCGACGGGCACCCTGCGCCTGGTCGTCGACTTCGTCGCCGGCACCGTCCGCCTCTACTCCGAGGGCTCGGACCAGGGCTACTGGTACTTCGAGTGGTCATGGCCGGCCATCAGGACACAGCGGGGCGTCTGGCACATCGGCGCGTTCTTCGACACGGCGGGCACCGGGACCGCGATGTACCCCACCGTGCAGCCGAGGCTGACCGCACCCGACGGAACGCAGCTGCTGGGGACGGCGGCCACGTACGTCCAGCCGTCCGGCATCCAGAAGTCCGCCGAACTGGACCAGGTGCGGCTGGTCACCACCGTGGCCGTGGAGTCGCTGCAGGTGACCTCCGGACTGGCCGCGATGCCGGCCGCCGCCGTCTTCGGCCAGTCCGGCACCTGGACCAAGGGCGCGGTCCTGGACGACGCGGTCTTCCCGCTGGTCTCCGTCCCCCGGATCTCGGGCTCGCAGTGGGACGTGCTGACGCAGATCGCCAAGGCGACCATGGCGACCGCCGAGTTCGACGAGCACGGCGTCTTCCGCTGGCGCAACCACACCCGGTTCGCCCAGCCCCCCACGGCGGCCGACCTCACGCTGACCACCGTGCGGGACATCGCCGCGCTGACCGTCACGGAGGAGATCGACGCCTGCCGGAACTACTGCGTCCAGCCCGCCAAGGACTGGTCCAAGACCGGCGCGGCGACCGGGACCGTCTACGACGACAGCACCATCCGGGAGATCCCCGCGAACCGGTCCGTCACGGTCAGCTACGTGATGGCCGAGGAGGAGTTCGACATCGGACCGCCGCTCACCGACGACGACTCCGTCACCACCTCCGGGTCCTCGGTGCGCTTCGCGACCTCGCCCGCGGCCGGGGCGACGGCGGTCAAGGGCGCGGTCGACGTCCTGACCCGCCGCGAGGACGGCTACCTCGTGGTGCGCTTCAGCAACCGCAGCGCGCAGACGCTCTACACCGTCACGAAGACCGGCGAGCCCTCCGTCCACCTCGAGACGCTCAAGCCGGCCGACGACCCGGCCGAGCGCTTCGCCACCTCCTGGGTGGCGGGCAGCGCCGGCGAACGGTTCTACGGCCGCCAGGAGTACTCCGCCGAGGCCACCGACTGGGTGCAGGACCTGCGGGGCGCGCAGTCGCTCGCCGACGCCATGCGCAGGGCCGGCGAGTACCCCGTCCCCGTCATCGGCGACGTCGAGGTGCTCCCCGACCCGCGGATCCAGCTCGGCGACGTCGTGCGGCTGGTCGACACCAGCGGCGCCCGACTGGACACCCTGGCCTGGGTCACCGGGATCAAGACCGCAGCGACGGCTGCCGGCGGGGTGCGGCAGACCCTGACCCTGCGCGGGACCGTGCCCAACGGGGTCCCCGCGGACTCCGGGCTGACCCCCGACGTCCCGGCGGCGCCGGTGACGGAGGTGTGGCAGACGTACGCCCAGGTGGCGGCCGCCTACCCGACCCTCGCCGAGGTGAAGGCCGGCGGCCGGACCTGGCGCGACATCAAGGAGGGCACCCATGCCTGAGGACACCCCCGGAGCCGCCCCCGTCACCCTGACGGACGTTCAGTTCCAGCAGCTGGCCGACACGGTGACGACGGAACTCGCCGGATACCTCGGCGTCGGCGCGGACCACGGACCGGACCTTCCGGTCGCCGTCACGGTCAGCGACGGCCCGCCGCCGGAGGGGGAACCGGAGCCGCCGGAGCCGCCGTCCCCGCACGGCCCCGGCGAGGAGGAGGAAGCCACCCCGTCCCCGTACACCGCCGAAGGCGGCGGCGTACCCGAGCCCGCAGCGGAGGCGACCGCGTGAGCACGCAGTACACCCCGATCAGCAATCTCCCCTACCCCCAGGCCACCGACGCCGCCGACCTGCCCGCGAACCTCAGGGCGCTCGCGGAGGGCGTGGACGGCCGTACCGTGATGCGCTTCGCGGACGCGGCGTCGCGCGACGCCAAGGTCACGGCACCCGTGGCCGGCATGGTCGCCTGGCTGACGACCCCCGGCCGGCTGGTGCAGTACACCGGTACCGTCTGGGCGCCGGTGGGGGCCGTCCCGGTGTTCCGGGTGAACGTGGACGGCGGCACCACGAACTCGACGACCTACGCGGAGACCCTGACCGACGCGGTCGGCGACCCCATGGCGGCCGCCTTCACGGCGCCCGCCTCCGGCCAGGTCATCGTGACGGTGGGCGCCTACATGTGGAGCTCGGGGGCGTACAGCTCCTACATGTCCGCCACGGTCCGCAGGGCCTCGGACAACGCGGTGTTCCTCGCCACCAGCGACGACCGGGCGGCACTGGTCACCAACACCGGCCGGGGTTCGTCGTCCAGCCAGTTCCTCGTGACCGGCCTCACGGCGGGCACCGGCTACACCGCCACACCCGCCTACCGCTCCGGCAACGCGTCCAGCACGGCCAGCTTCGACACCCGCTTCATCCGGATCGACCCGCTGCTGTAGCACCGTCCGCCCCCGAGCCCCGGGCTGCCGTGCGCACGGCGGCCCGGGGCTTCCCCGTTCCCGTTCCCGTCCCCAGTCCCACCACCGTCCCACCGATCAGAGGAGGAACCATGGCCACACCCGTCTCCGCGACGGCATTCCTGGCCGCTCTCGATGCCGAAGGCGTCACCGTCGCCGGACACGGCGACTGGCGCACCCACAACCGCAACGCCGTCGCCGCCTGGGGCCAGGTGCACGGGGTGATGCTGCATCACACCGCCGGCCGGGACAGCGTGGCGATGTGCCGGACCGGCCGCGCCGACCTGCCAGGACCGCTGTGCATCGGCGTCATCGCCAAGGACGGCACCGTGCACCTGGTCGGGTACGGGCGCACCAACCACGCCGGAAGCGGTTCGAGCGCCGTGTACGACGCCGTCCGCGCCGGCCGCCCGCTGCCCGCCAAGCCCGGTGCCGATGCCGTCGACGGCAACGCCCACTTCTACGGGTTCGAGATCGAGAACCTGGGCGATGGCCACGACCCCTACCCCGCCGCCCAGTTGGCGGCCGTGGAGAGGACCGCCGTCGCCCTGTGCCGGGTGCACGGCTGGAGCGCCGGCCACGTCATCGGGCACAAGGAATGGACGGGACGGAAGATCGATCCCAGCTTCCCGATGCCGGCCATGCGGGAGCGCGTCGCCAAACGGCTCGGAACCCCGCCCGCGCGGACGTACGAGCCCTTCCCGGGCGCCGCCTTCTTCCGGCCCGGCCGTCGCAGCGACGTCGTCACGGCGATGGGCCGGCGCCTCGTCGCCGTCGGCTGCGGCCGCTACCGGCAAGGGCCCGGGCCGGAGTGGACCGAAGCCGACCGCCGCTCCTACGCCGCCTGGCAGCGCAAGCTCGGCTACGGCGGCGCGGACGCCGACGGCATCCCCGGCCGCACCAGCTGGGACGGACTGCACGTCCCGAAGAGGAAGGAGACCACATGACCGACGCCGACCGCCGTACCGTCCGCACCCTCGTCCAGACCGGCGTCGCCCTCGCCGCCGCCGCGCCGCTGCTGGTCGACGCGGCCTGGCCGGGCGCCTGCACCGTGCTCGCCGTCGCGGCCGCCGTCACCCGCGTGATGTCCCTCGACGCCGTGGAGCGGCTGCTGCCCTCCTGGCTGAGGCGGTGAGGCAGATGACCACGCATCAGGAAGGCGCCCTCGGGGTCGCCCTCGAACTCGAACGCCTGCGCCGCTCCGTCGACGTCGGCTTCGCCACCACGCGGGGTGATCTCGCCCTGCTCCTGCAGCGCGCCGACCAGACCGACAAGGTGCTGGGCGAGCACGAGGAGCGCATCGAGGCGCTGGAGCGTTCCCGCTGGCCGCTGCCCGCCGTGGCGGCGCTCACCGGGTTGCTGGCGCTGGTCGTCGCCGCCTACGGGACCTTCGCCGGGTGAGCGGCGTACCCCGGCCGCGGGACGGCGACCTCAGCGGGCGCGGCTCGAGCCGCGCCCGCGCCGCCCGGCGTCCCCCCGGGCCGCCGCCGCCCGCTGCGGCAGGGGGCGGCGCCTGATCGCCAGGACGAACGCCGCGACCGCCGCCACCAGGACGGTCTCCACGGCCGGTCCGAACCACGAGGAACCCTTCGACGCGTCCCCCGCCGCCGCGGGCCGCGGGCCGCGGCTGTCGCCGGGAGGCCCCCCGGCCATCGCGCGCACCTGGCTCAGCGTCGGCACCAACTCCCCGACCGGCTCCACGCGGCCCACCGCGTCGAACCCCCAGTCCAGCAGGTCGGCCGCCTCCCGGTACACCTCGTCGTACCCCGACTCCGGGTGCATCACGGTCACCAGCAGCGTCCGTCCGTCGCGCTCCGCCGCGCCCGTGAAGGTGTTCCCGGCGTTGGTGGTGTAGCCGTTCTTCACCCCGATCATGCCGTCGTAGTCGCCCAGCAGGCGGTTGGTGTTCTGGATCTCGAAGGTCGCGCCCTTCTCCGCGGGGAACCGCGCGACCTGCGTCCGGCAGTAGTACCTGAAGTCCGGGTTCCGCAGCCCCGCCCGCGCGAAGAGCGTCAGGTCGTACGCCGACGACAGCTGGTCGGGCGTGTCGTAGCCGTCCGGGCTCACCACGTACGTGTCGTTTGCCTGCAGCTCCCGCGCCCGCGCCCGCATCTCCCGGACGGTCTTCGCCACCCCGCCGTTCATCGAGCACAGCACGTGCACCGCGTCGTTCCCCGACCGCAGGAACACCCCGAGCCACAGCTGCTCGACCGTGTAGGTGATCCCCGCCTCGATCCCGACCAGACTGCTCCCGGCTCCCATGTCCGCCAGGTCCGCGTGCGTCACCTCGTGCCGGGTCCGCCGGCCGAAGCGGGGCAGCAGCGTGTCCGCGAACAGCATCTTCAGCGTGCTCGCCGGGGGCAGTTGCCGGTGCGCGTTGTACGACGCCAGCACGTCACCGGAGTCGGCGTCCGCGACGATCCACGACAGGGAGTTCGTCTCCGGCAGCCTCGGCGCCCCCACCGCCACCTGCACCCCGTGCCGCCCCAGCCGCTCGCCCCCGACCACGGATCTGCCGGCCGCCACCGCCTTCCCGGCGGGAAGCAGCGCGGCAGCCACGCCGAGTCCGAGGACGGCACGTCGCGGCGGTGTGGGGGGTGTCGCGGCCATGGGGGGACGGTACAAGCTGCGACCCCCCACAACCGAACCGGGGGCACCTCTGTGGACACCGGTCGGCCCAGCGCATACTGGGTTCCTTGATGCGAATGGGGGAAGGGCGGGAACCCGTTGCGCCGGATGCTGGCCGTGCACTTCGCGCCGAGCGCCCTGTTCGTCACACACGCCTGGACCCTCACCCGTGCGGGCGCGTTCTCCGGCCGCACCCGATGGCACGACGCCCTCCCCGCCACCCCCGCCTCGACCGCGGCCGCAGTGCTCGCGATCTCCGCCTCCGCCGCACTGCTCGGCCTGCTGCTGCACCCTTTCCAGGTGCGGGCCGTCCGGGTGCTGGAGGGCTACTGGGAGCGGTGGGCGCCGACGTCGCGGCTGGCGGGGGTGCTGGTGGAGTACCAGCGGCGCAGGTGGCTGGTCCTGTTCGACGCCACCACCCGCGAGGACACGGACGTGGAGAGCCACACCGGCAAGAGCCTCGGCGAGCAGATACGGGAGCGGGACTCCCTCGCCCGCCTCGAACGCGACCGCCATCAGGCCGTCCGGCGACTGGCGGCGCTTCCCCCGGGCAACGTGCTGCTTCCCACGGCCCTCGGAAACGCCCTGCGTGCGGGCGAACTCAGAGCCGGAGAGCGCTACGGCCTGGCGACGCTGGCCTCCTGGCCGCGGATCCTCCCGCAGGTCTCCGGCCGGCTGGCCGCCGCGCTGAGTTCGGCCCGGGACTCCCTCGACACCGCGGTGAACCTGTGCCACTGCTTCCTCGCCTGCACCCTGGTCGGCGCGGTGGCCTTCCACGACGAACCGCGCCAGTGGGGGCTCCTCGCCGCGTCCCTGGCGGGTGCAGCCCTCGCGTACAAGGGGGCGGTGACGGCCGCCCAGGCGTATGCGGGGCTGATGTACGTCGTCTACGACCTGCACCGGCTCGATCTGGCCAAGGCGCTGGGCCACGAACTCCCCGACCACGAGGGTGAGTGGGACCTGTTCCGGCGGATATCCGACCGTCTGCGATGAGCGCTACGCCCGCACCAGGCTGACCGCGCCGCCCAGTCCCAGGAGATGCAGGCCCACGCCACCGGAGTCCGTGTCGATGGCGTCCCTCGGCCCTGAGTCGGTGACCCGCGTGAGGACCATGCCCGTCGTCTGCACCGTGACCGGCCAGCTCCGGGGAACGGTCAGATGCACGTGCCCTACGACCGCCGTGATGTGGACGGTCACGTCGCCGTCGAGCGCCGAACCGGTGAGGTCCGCCCGTATCTCCCCGGCGACGGCCCGCAGTTCCAGGCGCGGGTGCCGGGTGCGTTCTCCGATCGCCCCGGGACCGCGGACGCGGCCCGTGGACAGGAACCGCGTCCACCGCCCTTCCCCCGGTCGAACTGAGGGGCGCAGCAACGCGACGCCCACCAGCGCGAGTGAGACGGGCAGGACGACGTTCACCAGGACGCGGCCGCTGACGGCGTGCCCGTGGGCGAGCCCCACGAGGGCGATCGCGGCCAGGACGCCAGGGGCTATGAGCGAGCTGACGCCGACGAAGGACCGCACGAGGTTGAGTACCGCCAGCGCGAGCAGCAGCCAGGGCCACCACGTGACGGCCCACTCCGCTGCCACGCGCACCCGGTGCAGGGTGTCCCCCACGGCGAAGCTCCCGAGCGCCAGCGCGCCCAGACCCAGCCACGGGGCGGGACGACGCCCCCGTTCCCTGTCCGTCCGAGCCACGCGCGTCATCGTAGTGGCGGGCGTGGCCCAGGTTGCCGGACGGGTGACTAGTCCGTGCGGCGGGCCTCGTTGAGCTCGGTGAGGGCTTGTTTCAGTACAGGTCGTGGATCGCGGCCCCCGTCCATGGCGGCGTTGTGGACCGAGGGGGGCAGCACTTGAAAGTCGCACCCCGGGTCGTGCTTGACCTTGTTGTGTTGCCTCAGATATTCGGCGATGGCGTGTGGCCCGTTTTCGAGTGCCGAATTCCATGCCTTTATGGTGTCCGTGCCGCTGTTCCTCGGGATCAGTCCGAGACAATCATCCCCCCAGCATTCCCGCCATCTGTTGGAGGGTGCGGCGATTCCCGGTAGTGTCATGGAATGCGAGCTCATCGGTGACCTAGCCCTCTCTGGATTCGGGGATGGTTTCCTCGTCCTGTTCCTCCCGGTTCCGCAACCTGTACAGGTGTGCGATCCACAGGACGTCCAACGCTGTGCACAAGAGGACCATGGCGAACGCCACCCAGCGCCATGCGGCTTGAGGTCCGGCGTCCGAGGGTGCGAGGGCCAGGGAGACGCCCAAGCCCAGCAGGGAGGTACCCGCGTTGAAGGACAGGATTGCCCAAAAGATGTAGCGCTCCCATATCTCGAAATGGAGGCGCTGAGTGACGCGCAATGCAGGGTATTGCTTGGAGCGATGGGCGTCGGGTCCGTACCACGCTTCGATGTCCTGGGGGCTGTAATAGTAATGGCGCGCGTGGTAGTGGAGCTGCATGCTGGCAACGAGCGAGAGCGATGCAGCGACCAGGACCAGGAGTGTCGGCCCAGGCCAGAGAAAAAACGTTGGGTCCGCTCCCGCGACGACGCCGGCCAGGGCGAGTGCGGCTGCTGTCAACATTGGGGCGGCGATGGAATGGGCCTCTTGGGCTGCCTGTCCGAATCCGAGCGGCTTCGGCCGCCCCAATATCGTCATGATCCCCCCATAGGAGCTCCCCGCATCCTGCTCGGAGCATGACAGATCATCAATAAACGCACCATAGGCTGAATCAAGTCACGCACCAGCGCAGACGGGGCGTTGTCAGAGGGCGGTCCTACGCTCGGCGGGCATGGGGACTGCGGGGGTCGCCGCACAGGGGGTGGACGGTGAGTGTGATCGCGTGGGGGGACGTCGGGGAGCCGGCCGTGCCCGGGTACGGGATCGGGGTGGCGCAGCGGCTGGGTGGGGTCACCGCGGAGCTGGGGATCAGGGACGGGCGGGCCGTGCTGGGGTGGCGTAATGCGGCGGGCAAGGCGCTGAAGGGCGCCCCGGCCGCCGTGCGGCGCGAGCATGCGGGGGAGCTGACGCGGCTCAGGGCGACCGTCGGGGACATCGACCGGACGCTGGCGGCGCAGGCCGCATGGCTGGAACGGCAGTTCCCGGAACGGCGCACGTGGGCGTACGCCGTGTGGCGGGAGCGGATGCTGGGCCATCCGCTGCTCGGGACCCTCGTCCGGCGACTGCTGTGGACGGTCGACGGGGTCGCCTGCGGGTGGGCCGACGGCGGCCTGCGCACCCTCGACGGCGAGCCGGTCCCGGTCGGTGGGGAGGACGCCGTCGGACTGTGGCACCCCTGGGGGTGCGACCGCGCGGAGATCACCGCCTGGCGGGAGTGGCTGGAGCGGCACGGCGTCACGCAGCCCTTCCGGCAGGCCCACCGCGAGGTGTACGGCCTCGCGGACGCCGCACGCGTCACCGTCACGCACCACGTCCTGGGACAGCACCGGTTCGCCTCGCTGGCCGCCGCCCGGGGCTGGCGGTACCGCCTGCGCCCGCCGGTCGACGAGGCCCTCCCGCCCGCGACGCGCGAGCTCCCGCGGTGGGGGCTGCGGGCGGAGCTGCGGGTCCAGGGCGTCGACGGCGACGCCTTCGGCCACTTCGGCAGCCATCTGTACGTCGGCACGGACCAGGTGCGCTTCCTCCCGCTGCACGCCCCCGGGGACCGGGCCGCCGATCCGCTCCCGCTCGCCGACGTCCCGCCGCTCGTCCTCAGCGAAGTCGTGCGCGACGTGGACCTCTTCGTGGGCGCCGCCGGCATCGGCAACGACCCCACCTGGCAGGACGGCGGCCCCGACGGCCGCTTCCGCGCCTACTGGGCGTCCTACGGCTTCGGCGAGCTGACCCCGTGCGCGAAGACGCGCCGCGAGGTGCTGTCCCGCCTCGTGCCGCGCCTGGCCATCGCCGGACGCTGCGCCGTCGAGGGCCGCTTCCTGCACGTCCGCGGTGACCGGCACACGTACCGGATCCACATAGGTTCCGGCAACGTCCTGATGTCCCCGGGCGACCGCCACCTGTGCGTCGTCCCGCCCGCCCACGCCTGCGCGGTCCCGGGCCCCCTGCCCTTCGAGGGCGACCCCATGCTGTCGGTGGTCCTCGGCAAGGCGCTGCTCCTCGCCCGCGACACGGAGATCACCGACCCGACGATCGTGAGCCGGCTGTGAGCCGCGTGCGGACGCGCAGGCTCGCGGGGTGCGTCGGCCACACGGTCACCCGCAGGCAGATCGGCCGCGCGCTGACCCCGTGAACGCCCGAGGGCCCCGCAGCCGGCTGACCGGCTGCGGGGCCCTCGGGGGAGCCTCGGCGGAGGGGATCAGAAGCGACGCGTGATGAGCGCGCGCTTGACCTCCTGGATCGCCTTGGTGACCTCGATGCCACGGGGGCAGGCGTCGGTGCAGTTGAACGTGGTGCGGCAGCGCCACACGCCGTCCTTGTCGTTCAGCACCTCGAGCCGCTGCTCGCCGCCCTCGTCACGCGAGTCGAAGATGAAGCGGTGCGCGTTGACGATGGCCGCCGGGCCGAAGTACTGGCCGTCGTTCCAGAAGACCGGGCAGGACGACGTGCACGCGGCGCACAGGATGCACTTGGTGGTGTCGTCGAAGCGCGCGCGGTCCTCGGCGGACTGCAGGCGCTCGCGCGTCGGCTCGTTGCCCTTGGTGATGAGGAAGGGCATCACGTCCCGGTAGGCCTGGAAGAACGGGTCCATGTCGACGACCAGGTCCTTCAGCACCGTCAGGCCCTTGATGGGCTCGACGGTGATGGGCTTGTCCGGGTTGATGTCCTTGATCAGGGTCTTGCAGGCCAGCCGGTTGCGGCCGTTGATGCGCATGGCGTCGGAGCCGCAGATGCCGTGGGCGCAGGAGCGACGGAACGTCAGCGTTCCGTCCATGTCCCACTTGATCTTGTGGAGGCCGTCGAGGACCCGCTCCTTGGGGTCGATCTCCAGCTCGAAGTCCTGCCAGGTGGCCTCGTCCGAGATCTCCGGGTTGAACCGGCGGATCCGGAAGGTGACCGTGATGTAGGGCGAGGCCTGGGCCTCGGCCTCGACCTTGTCGAGGGTCGCGGTGCTCATCAGTACTTACGCTCCATCGGCTGGTAGCGGGTCTGCACGACCGGCTTGTAGTCGAGACGGATCGCCTCGGTGCCGTCGGCACCCACCTCGCGGTACGCCATCGTGTGCCGCATGAAGTTGACGTCGTCGCGGTTCGGGTAGTCCTCGCGGTAGTGGCCGCCGCGGGACTCCTTGCGGGCCAGGGCCGAGACCGCCATGACCTCGGCGAGGTCGAGCAGGTTGCCGAGCTCGATGGCCTCGAGCAGGTCGGTGTTGAACCGCTTGCCCTTGTCCTGGATCGACACGTTCCGGTACCGCGCGCGCAGCTCGCCGATCTTCTCGACGGCGGTCTTGATGGTCTGCTCGGTGCGGAACACCATGACGTTCGCGTCCATGGTCTCCTGCAGCTCCTTGCGCAGCTGCGCGACCCGCTCGTTGCCGGTGGAGGAACGCAGCCGCTCCACCAGGTCGACCACGAACTGCGCCGGGGCCTCGGGGAGCTCGACGTAGTCGTGGTCCGCGGAGTACTCGGCGGCGGCGATGCCGGCCCGGCGGCCGAAGACGTTGATGTCCAGCAGCGAGTTGGTGCCGAGGCGGTTGGCGCCGTGCACGGAGACGCAGGCGACCTCGCCGGCGGCGTACAGGCCCGGGACGACGGTGGTGTTGTCCGACAGGACCTCACCCTGGACGTTGGTGGGGATGCCGCCCATGGCGTAGTGCGCGGTCGGCTGGATCGGGATCGGGTCCGTGTAGGGCTCGATGCCGAGGTAGGTCCGCGCGAACTCGGTGATGTCCGGGAGCTTGGCGTCCAGCTGCTCCGGCGGCAGGTGGGTCAGGTCGAGGTAGACGTGGTCGCCCTCGGGACCGCAGCCGCGACCCTCGCGGATCTCGGTGTAGATCGCCCGGGAGACGACGTCACGCGAGGCGAGGTCCTTCATGACCGGCGCGTACTTCTCCATGAAGCGCTCGCCGTCCTTGTTGCGGAGGATGCCGCCCTCACCGCGGGCGCCCTCCGTCAGCAGGATGCCCATGCGCCAGATGCCGGTCGGGTGGAACTGGAAGAACTCCATGTCCTCCAGCGGCAGACCGCGGCGGTAGACGGCGGCCTGGCCGTCACCGGTGAGGGTGTGCGCGTTGGAGGTGACCTTGAAGAACTTGCCGGTGCCGCCGGAGGCGTACACCACGGCCTTCGCCTGGAAGACGTGGATCTCGCCGGTGGCCAGCTCGTACGCGATGACGCCGGCGGACCGCTTGACGCCGTCCTCCTCGACGATGAGCTGGTCGAGGACGTAGAACTCGTTGAAGAACTCCACGCCCTCCTTGACGCAGTTCTGGTACAGCGTCTGGAGGATCATGTGGCCGGTGCGGTCGGCCGCGTAGCAGGCACGGCGGACCGGGGCCTCGCCGTGGTTGCGGGAGTGGCCGCCGAAGCGGCGCTGGTCGATCCGGCCCTCGGGGGTGCGGTTGAAGGGCAGGCCCATCTTCTCGAGGTCGAGGACCGCGTCGATGGCCTCCTTCGCCAGGATCTCGGCGGCGTCCTGGTCGACCAGGTAGTCACCGCCCTTGATCGTGTCGAAGGTGTGCCACTCCCAGTTGTCGTCCTCGACGTTCGCGAGGGCGGCGGCCATGCCGCCCTGGGCGGCGCCGGTGTGGGAGCGGGTGGGGTAGAGCTTCGTCAGCACGGCGGTGCGGCTGCGCTTCGTCGCCTCGATGGCGGCGCGCATGCCGGCGCCGCCCGCGCCGACGATGACGGTGTCGTACTTGTGGATCTGCATGAGGGGTCGCTTCCCTGTCCAGCCCTGGCTAGCGGATGTTCGGGTCGAAGGTGAAGATCACCAGCGTGCCGAGGATGATGGTGAACGCGGTCGCGGTGTAGACCAGCATCTTCAGCCAGAACCGGGTGTTGTCCCGCTCCGCGTAGTCGTTGATCACGGTGCGCAGGCCGTTGCCGCCGTGCAGCATCGCCAGCCACAGCATGAGCAGGTCCCAGGTCTGCCAGAACGGCGAGGCCCAGCGGCCGGCGACGAAGGCGAAACCGACCTTGGTGACGCCGCCGTCGAGGACGAGCTGGATCAGCAGGTGACCGATGACCAGGACGACCAGGACGATGCCGGACAGGCGCATGAAGAGCCAGCCGTACATCTCGAAGTTGGTCCGGGTGCTGCGCGGGGTGCGCTTGGTCCGGGCGCGCGGCGGCTCGATGACCGGGGCCGGGTTGTCGGGGCCGTAGGCGGCGCTGGAGGAGCTGAGCTCCACGTGGTCCGTTGCGGACATGACTTCGCTCAGCTCCCGAACAGCACTCGTGCGGCGTGACCGAGGACGGGGTAGATGGCCCCGATCATCAGCACGACCCAGATTCCGATGACCGTCCACAGCATCTGCTTCTGGTACTTCGGGCCCTTGGACCAGAAGTCCACGGCGATGACGCGCAGGCCGTTCAGAGCGTGGAAGAGGACAGCCGCGACCAGCCCGTACTCGAGCAGGCTGACGATGGGCTGCTTGTAGGTGTTGACGACCTTGTCGTAGTCCTCGGGGGAGACACGCACCAGTGCGGTGTCGAGGACGTGGACGAACAGGAAGAAGAAGATGAGGACACCGGTGACTCGATGAGCCACCCATGACCACATGCCTTCCCGGCCGCGGTACAACGTTCCAGCCGGCACGGAAAAAACCCTCCGGGAGCGGTGTGGGGCCTGCCGGCTTCGTTGGTCGGTCGGCCCGGCCGGGTACGGTCCTCCGGCCCTGGCCATCGTAGCGACGGCTTGTCGGCTACGTCCTGCCGGGTCCTTCAGGTGTGATCGATCCCGCACGGGTGGGTGTATCGGCCGCGAACCCCCGGCTCGCCCCGCGCGTTCCCGAGGGCCAGTCGCCCCAGGCGGGACCGGGTGACGCGGCGCAGTTCCTCGGCGGCCGTGACCCGCTCCTCGTCTGGTTCGTTGGCGAGACGCTGACGGAGTGACGCCAGCATCCGGTCGAGGGACTCACTGGGGTGCACCCCGTCGAGGGAGAGCACGAAGACGTGGCCGAAGCGAGCCTCGTACGCGGCCTGCGCGGCCCGCAGCGCCGTGTGCGCGGCGAGGCTGCCGCGGGTGGGGGCGGCGTCCGGCGGGGCGCCGGCCGCCTCGGCGGCGAGGGCCTCGGCGAGGTCGGCGGGCGTGAGGTCGTAGGCGGCCTCGTCGGCGGCGGCCAGCAGTGCGTCCAGGTCGGGGTAGGGGCGGTGCGCGGCGACCCTGCGGGCCCAGCGCAGGCTGCCGCAGCAGGTGAGCAGGACGGCCTCGGCCGCCCCGGGGGAGGCCTCGTTGAGCCGCCGCAGGCCGTGGGGGAGGCCGGGGCGGCCCGTCGGTGCCGGTCGGGGCGCCCGGCCGCGGGACTGCGCCGGGAGGTGCGCCGGGGCCCGCGGCGGGAGGGCGGGGGTGTCGCTGGACAGGGGTGGGCTCCTGGGAGGGAACGGTGACGAAGGTGGGGGGAACCGCGAGGCGGCTGCGCGGCGTGAACCACAGGGGGACGACGAGTGACGACCACCGTATCGGCCTATGTTCGGCCCTGTACGACGGATGCACGAATTTCACTCGTACGGGAACGAAAGTGCACGGCTTCCCCTGGTCCGCACGGCGAGATCCACAGAGCGGGCATAAATTCGGATCATGTGGCAGATGCGGGCGAAACGTGCGTCGGCGTACGCGGCGACGGCCGTGCTGACCGCGGTGCTGAGCGCCGTGCTCGGGGCCGGTCCCGCGCTCGCCGCACCCGCGGGGACCGCGGCCCCCGGCGCCCCGCCCGCGGAGCGGGCGAGCACGTCCGCCGGGTTCCCCTCGATCCCCGCCGTCCGTTCCTTCACCCCTGCCGCCGGTACCGCCGCCTTCGTACCGGGCCCCGGCTCGCGCGTGGTGGCGCCCGCCGGGAGCGCCGTGGAGGACGAGGCGCGGCTGCTCGCGCAGGAGCTCAGCCGGCCGTACGTCAGTGGGCCCGCCAAACCGGGGGACATCGCGCTTTCACTCGAACGGAGTAGTGCGGGCCCGGAGTCGTACGAGATGACAAGTTCGGCCGACGGGGTGACAGTACGCGCCGGCACCGACGCCGGGGTCTTCTACGGCACGCGGACCCTCCTCCAGGCGGTCCGTTCCACCGGACGGGTGCCGGCCGGCACCGTCGAGGACCGCCCGGACCGGCCGGAGCGCGGACTGATGATCGACATCGGACGCAAGTACTTCAGCCGTGAGTGGCTGGAGGCCAGGGTCCGCGAGCTGGGCGACCTGAAGTACAACCAGCTCCACCTCCACCTCAGCGACGACCAGGGCTTCCGCGTCCAGAGCGACAGCCACCCCGAGATCGTGTCGCCCCGGCACCTGTCGAAGGAGGACATCCGCGCCGTCGTCGACCTGGCCGCGCAGCGGCACATCACCGTCGTCCCGGAGATCGACAGCCCCGGCCACATGGGTGCCGTGCTCGACGCCCACCCGGACCTCCAGCTGCGTTCCGTGGACGGCACCCCCGTGCGCGGGGCGCTGGACATCTCCCGGCCCGGTGCCGCGGGCGTCGTCGACGACCTGCTCGAGGAGTACGCACCGCTCTTCCCCGGTGCCTACTGGCACGTCGGCGGCGACGAGTACGGACCGCTCGTGACGGACCACCCGGAGACGTCCTTCCCGCAGCTCGCCGCGTACGCGCGTGAGCGCTACGGCCCGGACGCCGGGGTGGCCGACGCGGCGGCCGGCTGGCTCAACGACCGCGCCGCCACCCTGCGATCGCTCGGCAAACGGGTCGAGGCCTGGAACGACGGCTTCTCCGGCGGCGCCCGGGTCGCCGCGGACCCGGACCGGGTGGTCGCCTACTGGTCCAGCAACAAACTGCGCGGACGGCTGCCCGAGGACCTCCTGCGCGAGGGCCGGCAGCTGCTCAACCTCAACTCCTGGTACCTCTACTACGTCCTTGGCGCGCCGGAGAACTTCCCCTACCCCAGCGGGCGGCGCATCTACGAGGAGTGGACCCCGGCCGTCGTCTACCGGGACGGCGCCGTGCCCGCGGCGCTCGCGGGACCGGACCGCATCCTCGGCGCGCGGCTGGCCGTCTGGTGCGACCGGGCGGACGCCCAGACCGAGGACGAGGTCGCGGCCGGCATCCGGATGCCCCTGCGCGCGCTCACCCAGAAGCTCTGGGACCCGGGCCCGCCGGTCCTGAGCTGGCAGGACTTCAGCACCCTCGCCGACCGGGCCGGCTGAGCCGCCGTACCCGGCCGTCCCAGGTGAAGCGGCCGAAGTCCGCCTCCCCCCACAGGAGCGTCTTCGGCCGCTTCTGATTGTTAAAGCGTCAACGCGGCCGAAAATGTCACACCCATCGCCAGGGCGGCCCGACAGGTGTGACGATTCAGTGCGAATCCACGCTGTACAGGATGTCGGCGATTCGAGAGGACGGTGTGGCCAGCAACGGGGGGCGCCACGATCCGCGGGCCGACCGCGACATGGAGCTCGGGGCCGCGGTCGGGCGCGCCCAGGGTGGGGACGAGCACGCCTTCGCGGTGGTCTACCGGCTGGTCCAGCCGCTGCTGCTCGGCTACGTGCGCGGCCTCGTCGGCGACGACGCGGAGGACGTCACCTCCGAGGCCTGGCTCGAAATCGCCCGCGACCTCGGCCGGTTCCGCGGGGACGGGGCGGGCTTCCGGGGCTGGGCGGCGACCATAGCCCGGCACCGGGCCCTGGACCACCTGCGGCGCCAGGACGCCAGGCCCCGCGCCCGTCCCCTCGACCCCGAACTGCTGGACCTCCCCGCGGCCGAGGACACCGCGGACCGCGCACTGGAGGCGCTCGCCACCGAGCGCGCCCTCTCCCTGATCGCCTCGCTCCCGCCCGACCAGGCGGAGGCGGTGCTGCTGCGCGTCGTCGTCGGGCTCGACGGGGTGTCCGCGGCCCGGGTGCTGGGCAAGCGTGCGGGAGCGGTCCGTACGGCGGCGCACCGCGGCCTGAAGCGGCTCTCCCGGCTGCTGTCCTGACCCCTGGTGACCGGCGGGTAGCCGCCCCCGGACGCCCTGCCGGCGCCCATGATGGGGCAGTATGGTGCGCGATTCCGAGGGGGAGGCCCGCACGTGGATTTGGCGACCGCGGTACGCGCGGCGCAAGAGGGGGACGAGGACGGCTTCCGGTTCGTGTACCGAGCGGTGCAGCCGCAACTGCTGCAGTACGTACGCTCGCTGGTCGGCGCGGGGGACGCCGAGGACGTGGCGTCGGAGGCGTGGTTGCAGATAGCGCGCGACCTGCCGGGCTTCCACGGCGACGGGGACGCGGTACGCGGCTGGGCGGCCCGGGTCGCCCGCAACCGGGCGCTGGACCACCTGCGGGCGGTGGGCCGCCGGCCGCTGGCCGCCGCCGGGGTGGAGGAACTGCTCGACCGGCCCGCCGTCTCGGACACCGCCGAGGAGGCGGTCGCCGCGGTGGGCACCGGCGCCGCGCTGGCGGCCATCGCCGCCCTTCCCCAGGACCAGGCCGAGGCCGTGCTGCTGCGCGTCGTGATGGGCCTGGACTCCCGGTCGGCGGCCGAGGTCGTCGGCAAGAGGCCCGGTGCGATGCGCATGGCCACCAGCCGCGGCCTGCGCCGTCTGGCTGAGCTGCTGGATTCCGACGGCGGGTCGTCAAGTGTGACGTTTTCGGCGTCCCGAACGCTTGAGGACATGAGATGAGCGATAACCGAGGACAGGACTGGCTGGACGACGCCACCGCCGAGCGGTTGCTGCGGGGTGCCCACGGTGACGACCCCGCGGAGCGGGCCTGGCGCGACGAGCGCGCCGCCGCCGTGGCCGGGTTGCTGGCCGCCGCCGCGGCTCCCGCGCCCCTCGACCCGGAACGCGAGGAGGCCGCCGTCGCCGCGTTCCGTGCCGCGCGCGGCGACGACGCGCTCACCGGGGGTTCCGCGGGCGTCCGCCTCGGCACGGCCGACGACTGGTCGCCCGGCGCGGGCGCGGTGTCCCGGAGCGGGCGGAGCCGTACGCCCCGTCACTCCAGATCGCTGACGGGCACGTTGATCGCGACCGCCGCGGTGGCCGGGGTGAGCGTGGCGGCCGCCGCCGGCGCGCTGCCGGCCCTGCTCGGCAGCGGTGTCCCGGACCCCGCCCCGGTCCACACCCAGAGCGCGGCGACGGCGGCCTCGGACAGCGGTTCGCCGTCACCCGGCCGCACCGCCCCGCCGACCTCCCGCCCCGGCCCCGGGCCCGGTCACGGCCGCCCGGCGGGCGGTACCGGCGGCACCCAAGGCACCGTCCTCCCCGGCCGGCCGGCCGGGACGCTGTCCTCCATGCCGTCCTCCACGCCGGCCCTGGACCACAGGGCGCTGTGCCGGGCCTACGCCGCGGCCGGCCGGCACCGCAAGGGCGTGGACGAGCAGGCCTACAAGCAGCTGCGCGAGGCGGCGGGCGGCGGCCAGCGCGAGGTCCGCCGCTACTGCGCCGGGCTGCTCGGCTGGAACGGCGGGCACGGGGGGAACGGCGGCAAGGCCGGGAAGGGGGACGAGCGGGGCGACGACGACTCCCGGGAGGGCCGCGGCCGTTGGAAGAACCGTTCCGGCGGACACCACCGCCAGGGTGGCCACGGCTCGCGCGGCACCGCACGGTCCGCCCCGGTCGCACCGTCCGTACCGGCCTCCAAGGCCGCACCGTCCCCACTGTCCGCCCCGGTCGTACCGTCCGACGGGCGGCCGGGACCGCACCGCGGCCACGGCGGCGAGTGACACTTTCCGGCCGCCGCGCGCTCCCATGGACGGGCCGACTGGTCATCGGCCCCGCGGATCCGGGCACTTCCCGTGCCCACGGGTCCGCACCCGAGCGCGGCCGGGCAGCTCTCCCTCCCGGCCGCGCTCCCGGGCGCGGCGGATGCGGCGGGTGCGGGGTGTGACACTTTCGGCCTCCCGGGCGCTTTAACCAGTAGACCGACTGGTCATCGGTCGAGGGGTCGCCCGGTCCCCCCGTATCGGGCCCCCAACGAGGGACGCGGGCGGAGCGCTTTCCCCCCGCTCCGCCCGCGTCCTCACGTGGTGCCGCAGGGGCGGCGGCGTAGGCTCGACGACGTGATCTTCCGGATCGAGCGGCACTGCCCGCTCCCCGCCGCCGAGGCCTGGCGCCGGGTCACCGACTGGGAACGCCATGCGGAGCTGGTGCCGTTCACAGCCGCCGTCGTCACGGGGGAGCGGTCGTTCACGGCACGCACCGGACTCGGGCGGATGGCCGTCGACGACCCCATGGAGATCGTGCGCTGGGAGCCGCCGGACGCGGGCCGTCCCGGGCGGTGCCGGCTGGAGAAGCGCGGCCGGACCGTGCTCGGCTGGGCCGAGATCGAGGTGTGGCCGCGGGAGGCGGGGGGCTCACGCGTGGTGTGGCGCGAGGACCTGAGGGTGCGCCCGCTGCCGGGGGCGTTCGACCGGCCCACCGCGTGGGCCGGCCGGCTGCTGTTCGGGCGGGCGCTGGACGGGCTCCTGGCCCGGGGTCACCAGTAGACGACGACCTTGTCGCCGATCCGCACCTGGTCGAAGAGCGCCGAGATCTTCGCGCGGTCGCGCACGTTGACGCAGCCGTGCGAGGCCCCCGCGTAGCCGCGGGCCGCGAAGTCGGCCGAGTAGTGCACCGCCTGGCCGCCGCTGAAGAACATCGCGTACGGCATGGGCGTGTGGTAGATCGTCGACACGTGGTTCCGGCTCTTGGCGAAGACGCTGAAGGTGCCCTCGCGGGTCGGCGTGTACTGGGAGCCGAAGCGGACGTCCATCGCGGAGACGACCTTGCCGTTCACCACCCAGGCCAGGGTGCGGCTGTTCTTGCTGACGCACAGCACACGGCCGGTCATGCAGCGCGGGTCGAGCTTCGCCACCGGGTTGCTGGTCGGCGGGTACATGGCGCCGTGCGTGGGCTGCCGGGTGACCGAGCGCAGCTTCGCCCAGGTCCTGTCGGTGACGGTGCCCGAGGCGGGCAGCTTGTGACGGGACTGGAAGGCGCGCACCGCGGAGGCGGTGACGTCGCCGTAGTAGCCGGTGGGGTTGCGGCCGAAGAGGCCGAGCTGCTTCAGCCGCGCCTGCAGTTCGCGCACCTTCGCGCTGCTGCTGCCCCGTGCGATCACGACGACCGGCCGGGGGGTGCGGTCGGCCTCCGGCTCCTTCGTGGCGGACGGCGATGCCGTCGGCGAGGGTGAGCCGCTGCCCGGCGCCGTGCCCGGGCTCGTGCTCGGGCTCCCGGAGGGGCTCGCCGTGGGGCCCGCGGTGTCCGGTGCCACGGAGGCCCTGGCGGTGGGCTCGCTCGCCTGGGCCGTACAGCCGGCGAGGAGCGCCCCGGTGAGCAGCGCGGCGGCCGCGGCCGCCGCGCGTGATCTTGTGACGGATATGAGTGCCACTTCGTCCCCCTGGAGATGAGTCGGTACACCCTTTGACTGATTTCCCCGGCATGTAGTTGCACCGGCCCGGTCACGGTTCGCCGCACACTGAGGAAAGGGGGCCGAGTCGCTGGAGGCATGACGCATGGCACGCGAGTCCGAATCCGGTCTGCCGATCGAGCCCGTCTACGGCCCCGACGCCCTGGACGGCTGGGACCCGGGCGAACGGCTCGGTGAGCCGGGCGGCTACCCCTACACCCGCGGTGTCCATCCGACGATGTACACCACCCGGCCTTGGACGATGCGCCAGTACGCGGGCTTCGGCACCGCCGCCGAGTCCAACGCGCGCTACCGGCAGCTGATCGCCCACGGCACCACGGGCCTGTCCGTCGCCTTCGACCTGCCGACCCAGATGGGCCACGACAGCGACGCCCCCCTCGCCCACGGCGAGGTCGGCAAGGTCGGCGTGGCCGTCGACTCGGTCGAGGACATGCGGGTGCTCTTCGACGGCATCCCGCTGGACCGGGTCTCCACCTCGATGACGATCAACGCGCCCGCCGCCCTGCTGCTCCTGATGTACCAGCTGGTCGGCGAGGAGCAGGGGGTGCCCGCGGACCGGCTCACCGGCACGATCCAGAACGACGTGCTCAAGGAGTACATCGCCCGCGGCACGTACATCTTCCCGCCCAAGCCCTCGCTGCGGCTGGTCGCGGACCTCTTCCGCTACTGCCGCGCCGAGATCCCGCGCTGGAACACCATCTCCATCTCCGGCTACCACATGGCCGAGGCCGGCGCCTCGCCCGCGCAGGAGATCGCCTTCACCCTCGCCGACGGCATCGCGTACGTCCGCACCGCCCTCGCCGCGGGCATGGACGTGGACGACTTCGCGCCCCGGCTGTCCTTCTTCTTCGTCTCGCGCACGACGCTGCTGGAGGAGGTCGCCAAGTTCCGTGCCGCCCGCCGCATCTGGGCCCGCGTCATGCGCGAGGAGTTCGGGGCGAGGAACCCCAGGTCGTGGATGCTGCGCTTCCACACCCAGACCGCGGGCGTCCAGCTGACCGCCCAGCAGCCGGAGGTGAACCTGGTGCGGGTGGCCGTCCAGGGGCTGGCGGCGGTGCTGGGCGGCACGCAGTCGCTGCACACCAACTCCTTCGACGAGGCGATCGCGCTCCCCACCGAGAAGTCCGCCCGGCTCGCGCTGCGCACCCAGCAGGTCCTGGCGTACGAGACCGACGTGACGGCGACCGTGGACCCCTTCGCCGGGTCCTACGTCGTGGAGTCGATGACCGACGACCTGGAGGCGGCCGCGCTGGAGCTGATGGCCAAGGTGGAGGAGTTCGGCGGGGCGGTGAGCGCGATCGAACGGGGCTTCCAGAAGGCCGAGATCGAGCGCAACGCCTACCGGATCGCCCTGGAGACCGACTCCGCGGAGCGGGTGGTCGTCGGCGTCAACCGCTTCCAGCTGGGGGAGGAGGAGCCCTACGAGCCGCTGCGCGTCGACCCCGCGATCGAGGAGGCGCAGGTGGCGCGGCTGGCCGCGCTGCGTGCCGGGCGCGACGGGCGGGCCGTGGACTCGGCCTTGTCCGCGCTGCGGAAGGCCGCCGAGGGCACGGAGGACGTCCTGTACCCGATGAGGGACGCGCTCCGTGCCCGGGCCACGGTGGGCGAGGTCTGTGAGGCGCTCCGCGAGGTCTGGGGGACGTACGTCCCCTCGGACGTCTTCTGAGTCACCCGGCGAAGCGGGCGAGCCAGGCGGTGACGCGCTCCGGGTCGCACGTGGCGAGGCCGACGTAGCCGTCCGGGCGGACCACGAACAGGCCCTCGCCGTAGGTGCGGTGGACCGCGCTGCCGGGCCCGGCGCGGTGCGCGCGGGCGAAGCCGGGCAGCGCCGGGGGCGGTTCGGCGCCGACGGCCAGCACCGTGAAGTGGGGGCCGCGCAGGACGTCGAAGAGCCGCCCGCCGCCGGTGAGGGGTGCGTCGGGCGCGCGGTCCCCGGCCCGCAGGGCGTCCTCGGCGAGGCCCTCGCGGGTCTCGGCGGTGAGCGGGCCGTCGCGGTAGCCGAGACCGAGCTGGTGGACCTCGGCGCCCCGCTGGTTCATCGGCCGGCCCCGGCTGATGGTGCTGCGGTGCAGGTGCGTGCTCATGCCGAGGACGTCGGCGGCGACCGGCAGCCGTTCCTGCTCGTAGCTGTCCAGCAGCTTGGCCGCGGCGCCGTGCCGCAGCACCTGGCCGAGTTTCCAGCCGAGGTTGTAGGCGTCCTGGATGCCGGTGTTGAGGCCCTGGCCGCCCGCGGGGGAGTGGATGTGGGCGGCGTCCCCGGCGAGCAGGACCCGGCCCTCCCGGAAGCGCTCGGCCAGGGCGGCGCGCGGCCGGAAGTCGGAGCTCCACGTGACCTTGAGCACGTCGTCGGCCGCCAGGTGGGTGCGCTGTTCGACGGTCTTGCGCACCCCGTCCGGTGAGGTGTCGGGGCGTTCCGCGCCGGCCGGGTACGTCGCGACGAACTGGAAGTCCCGCTCGGTGCCGCCCATCGGGAAGGCGACCGCGCCGGTGTCGTCCGGGCCCCGCCACACGTGGGTGTGCTCGCGGTCCAGGCCGGTCAGCGTCACGTCGGCGACGAGCATCGGGGCGGGGTCGACGGTCTCGCCGTGCATGGCGATGCCCAGGGCCCTGCGCACGGCGCTGCGCCCGCCGTCGGAGGCGACCAGGTACGCCGCCCGCACGCTCGTGCCGTCGGCCAGTTCCGCGGTCACGCCGTCCGCGTCCTGGGTGAGACCGGTGAGTCCGGCGCCGAAGCGGACCGAGCCGCCCAGTTCGCGCAGCCGCGCGTGCAGGATCTCCTGCGTGCGCCACTGGGGGACCATCCACGTCGCGCCGTAGGGGGCGGCGGAGGTGGCGGGCACCCGCTCGAACATCTCCCACTCGTGGACCGGACGGCCGTCCTGCCAGACGCGGCCCTGCGGGTAGGGGCCGCCCGACGCGAGGACGGCGCCGACCACGCCGAGGTCGTCGAGCACCTCCAGCGAGCGGGGCTGCAGGCCCTTGCCCCGTGAGCCGGGGAACAGCCGGTCGGAGCGCTCCACGACGAGCGCGGGCACACCGCGGCGGGCGAGGTCGATGCCGAGGGCGAGTCCGGTGGGGCCGGCCCCGACGATCAGGACACCGGTTTCCTTAACGCTGTTAAGTTCCATGTCCCGAGAGTCCCCTTAACGGTGTTAAATTGTCAAGGGGTGCCGACGGACGGACAGGATGGGCACGTGGCAGCGACGCGACTGGACCGCGACAAGGTGGTGGAGACCGCCCTCGGCCTGCTGAACGAGGAGGGGCTCGAAGGGCTGACCCTGCGCCGGCTCGCCAAGGAGCTCCAGGTGCAGGCACCGGCCCTGTACTGGCACTTCGCCAACAAGCAGGCCCTGCTGGACGCCATGGCCACCCGCATGCTGCGGCAGATGCTGGAGCGCGGCATGGGCCAGGAGGTCCCCGGCTCCGACTGGCGGGACTGGATCGCCACCGCCTGCCGCGGCACGCGTGCGGCCCTGCTGGCCTACCGGGACGGCGCCAAGGTCTTCAGCGGCACGCACCTCACCGACGACAGCCACGCGGGCGCCCTGGAGCGCTACCTGGGTGCCTTCGTCGAGCAGGGCTTCCGCGTCGAGGACGCCCTCAACGCGTGGTTCACCGCGTACACCTTCACCATCGGCTTCGTGATCGAGGAGCAGGCCGTGCAGCCGCTGCCCGGCCGGCGCGACCCGCGCTACGACACCGACGAGCGGCAGGCCCGTCTCGGCGGGGAGTTCCCACTGGTGGGCGAGGCCGGCCGGGAGATGTTCGACCACTACGACGCGCGCTTCGAGACCGGTCTGCGGATCCTCGTCGCGGGCATCGAGCGGACCCTCGCCCCGGACGGCGCGCGGTAGTCACCGCGCGGGCAGCACCGTGCGGCCGTCACCGCACGGGGGCCGGCGCGATCCTCCGCGCCGGCCCCCGTGGCCCTGACGTCCCGCCGTCAGCCGCGGGACGTCACATGCCTGATCCGCCGTGCGACCCTGCGCACGGCCGGGTTGGCCGGCAGGAACGCCAGCTGGGACGGCACCGCCCCCGGGAGCGCCAGCGAGGCCAGCCGGCGCCGCTTGAAGTAGCGCCAGGTGCCGGTGTCCAGGCCGTCCGTCAGGTAGCGGACCGCCTCGTCCCGCAGATGCGCGTACGTCTGGTGCTGCATGCAGTAGCCCACGGCGCGCACCAGCGGCGTCAGGTCCCGCTCGACCCGCTCCGCCGTCGGCGGCCGCCAGGCCTCCGCCGCCTCGCGGTACGTCCGGTCCTCCAGGTCCGGCAGGAGGCGGTCGGCGATCGTGACGGGCACGCGGTTGCTGTTCTGGTACGGCGTCAGCCGGTCCAGCACCAGCTCCGTGCCGACCCGGGCGACCGGCAGCCCGTACAGGGCGGAGGCGGTGAACAGCGCGGTGGAGAAGCAGCCGACGACCAGCCGCGGGCGGGCCCGCAGGAAGAGCACCTCGGCGAGCTCGGACGCCCCGGCCACGGTCAGCTCCGCCCCCAGGGCCTCCGCCTCCCGCTCCAGCCGCCGCGACCAGTGCGCGGGCGCCGTCGGGTGCGGCTTGAAGACCACCGTGCGGTGCCCCGCCGCGACGGCGCCGCGCACCATGCGGACGTGCAGCTCCTCCTCCTCGGCGGCGGTGAGGACGTCCAGCGCCGACAGGTACTGGCCGAGCAGCAGCGCGCCGCCCTGGGGGAGGGGAGCCGGGGCCGCGTCGTGGTCCGCGATCCCCGCCAGGACGCCGGTGAAGGCCTCCGCGGGGACGAGCCCTGCGGGGACGTCGTGCTCCGACAGCAGCAGCGGCCGCAGCCCGGGGACCAGGTCCAGGTGCAGCAGCCGGCCCACCCGGGTCGTGACCAGCGGGTCCAGCTTGTCCCGGGTCGGGCCGTAGACCATGAGGCCGTCGGCGTACACCTCGACGGGCGCGCCCGGGAAGACGTTCACCAGTGCCAGGGCCGGGTCGACGTGCAGGGACTCGACGACCAGCTCGACCTCGTCCTCGCCGAGGTCCCACAGGCGCCGCAGGTGGCGCTCCCACAGAGGCACGTCCTCGGGGCGCGGGGACCAGCCGGAGGGGTGCAGCGGGGCGATCGTGTCGTTCCACGAGAGCACCCGGTCGAAACGGCCGCGCAGCGCCCCGAAGCCCGGTGCCGTGTCCAGCGCCGGCGCGATCTCGGGCACGGCGGCGTTGTTGCTGACCAGCAGCAGCCTGCGGTCGGCCGGGGCGAACAGGCCGGCGTCCATCGCGGCGGCCACCGTGGCGGCGCCGAACAGCGTCGACGCCAGGAACACCTGGGTACGGGGCATCACGCGGCCACCGCCCCGGCGAGGCCGAGGCGCCTGCGTGTCCGGCGCAGCAGCAGGCTGCGCTTCATGTCCATCGAGTCCAGCGCCTCGTTCAGGATCTCCTGCGGCATCTGCTTCAGGGCGGCCGCGCTCATCGCCTTCAGCTTCCGGGCGACCCGGGGCTCGTAGCGGCCCATGGCGCCCAGGTGGTGCGCGATCACCGCGCAGTAGGTGCGCACCGCCTTGGGCAGGAAGCGGTCCGCGTCGGGGTCCGCCGCGGTCTCGGCGAGGACCTGGTCGAAGGAGCGGATGAAGTCCAGCTGGCGGATGTCGCCGATCTGGGTGAGCGAGGTGGCCACCCCGCGCCGGTAGAAGACGCCCAGCAGGCCGACGACCGCGAAGGACTTCGCCTCGCGGTGCAGCCGCCAGATCCACGGCCGGTCCTCGGCGGTGCGCAGCCCGTCGGGGAAGTGCAGCAGGCCCGCGTCGACCAGCCGCCGGTGGTAGATGCCGGCCCAGGCGTACGGGTAGTCCACCGAGGTCGTGCGGTCGGCGGGGAGGATCGCCTCGCGCGGGTCGAGGGCGACCCCGCGGCGGCCGTGCGGCACCCGGGCGACGGTGCGCCTGCGGCCGTGGGAGACGACGTGGTCGGTGCGCACGAAGTCGGTGCCGAGGGTCTCGATGGCCTCCAGCAGCCGGGGCAGGTAGCCCTCGGCCAGCCAGTCGTCGCCGTCGAGGAAGGTCAGGTACTCGCCCCGGGCGGCGTCGATGCCCGTGTTGCGGGCGGTGGCGAGCCCGCCGTTCCTCTCGTGGGAGACGAGTATCGCCCCGGGCAGGTCGGGCAGTGCGCGCTCGAGGATTCCCGGGGTGTCATCCGTTGCGCAGTCGTTCACGAGAATGAACTCGAAATCCGCGCGCGTATTCGCGCGGAGGCTCCTCAACATGTCAGGAGCAAAATCCTGCACGTTGTAGAACGGGACGATGACGGAGAGCTTAACCACGTCGTGCACCCTATGGGGCGGCTCGTCCCCCACCCTGACGCCTTCCCCACCCCAAGGTGAACGGGAGATGGCGGAATCATGAATCCGCCGTCAGGGGCGGCCGATTCCCCATTCGGCGGCGCGTTGTTAACCGTCCGTTGGCGTTGCGTTGGAGACCCGCTCGAAATGCATTCCTAGCGTCTGCGGCGTGCCAGCAAGTACCGCCGACCCGATCAGGGTCACCGTCCTCGCCGACTCGGACACCCGATGGAAATGGGGTGCGCTGACGGCGCGCCGCATCGCCCCGGAGGCGCGGCTCGACGCCCGCCTGCTCCGCGGCCGGGCGACCCCGACCGAGCGCCAGCTCGCCGAGGTCGGCATCCCCGCGGACTCGATGCGCGAGGTCACCGCGGCGCAGTTCCTGGCCGGGACCTCCCGTGACACCGCGGACGTCGTCGTGCTCTCCTGCGTCGGCGGCACCGTCCAGGCCATGCTGCACGGACTCGCCCGCGCCTGGCAGGGCACCCCCCGCCGTCCGGTCGTCGTCACCGGCTACGTCGGGGTCGTCTACGAGAAGCTCGCCGACGGGCTCCTGCTGCGGGCCGGCGCCGACGCCGTGCTCGCCAACAGCGCCCACGACGCGCAGCGCTTCCGCGACGTCTACGAGGGCGTCGGCACCGACGCCGGGACGGTCGTGGAGACCGCCCTGCCCTTCCTGGAGGGCAAGCCCTACGAGCCCTCCGGGGACCGGCCGTTCACCGTGGTCTTCGCCGTCCAGCCCTCCGTGCCGGACAGCCGCAGGGACCGCACGTACCTGCTGGGCCGCGCGGTGGACCACGCGCGCTTCCACCCGGAGCGCGAGGTGCTGGTCAAGCTGCGCAGCAAGCCGGGCGAGCACACCACGCACATCGAGGAACAGCCGTACCAGAAGCTGGTGTCCAAGCTGGACCCGCCGAAGAACCTCAAGCTCGTCTACGGGCACATGGGCGAGGTCCTGGACCGCACCGACCTGCTGGTCACGGTGAGTTCGACGGCCGCGCTGGAGTCCATGCACCGCGGCATCCCCACGGCCGTCCTCACCGACCTCGGGATCCGCGAGGCGCTCGGCAACCACCACTTCCTCGGTTCCGGCGCCTACGCCTCCTGGGACCAGATCGACTCCGGCGAGGTGCCGAGGGTGCACCCCGAGTGGGCCCGCAACCAGGGCATCGCCTCCGACGGCGACCCCTTCCGTGCCGTGCGCGAGCGCGTCACGGACCTGGCCGCCGCCCCTGTGCTCCCGCCGCTGGCGCCGTACTACACGACCACCACCGCGCCCGGTTACCTGCCCGGCGTGCTCGCCCGCCACGGCCTCGACCCGAAGGGCGAGCCGCTGCCCGGCGCCGCGACCGAGCCCACCGAGCCCAGCCCGCTGCGCCGGGCCGTGCGCGACATCGCGCGCAACTCCGCGCGCGCCGCGTACCGCCAGGGCGTGCAGCGCGTCGCGCCCGTGATCCGCAGGTGGGGCCAGCTGTGAACCCGCCCCCCAAGTCGCAAGGAGCCACCATGCCAACGGTGTTGGCCGTCATTCCCGCCCGCGGCGGCTCGAAGGGCGTACCCGGCAAGAACCTCGCACCCGTCGGCGGTGTGCCGCTGGTCGTCCGCGCCGTGCGCGCCTGCCGCGAGGCCGACCTCGTCACCGACGTCGTCGTCTCCACCGACGACCCCGCCATCGCCGACGCGGCCCGCACCGCCGGCGCCGAGGTCGTCCTGCGCCCGGCCGCCATCGCCGGGGACACCGCCACCAGCGAGGCCGCGGTCCTGCACGCGATGGACGCGCACGAGGCGATGACCGGGCGCGGCGCCGACGTGGTGCTGCTCGTCCAGTGCACCAGCCCGTTCATCACCACCGAGGACGTCAACGGCGTGGTCGCCGCGATCGTCGAGGACGGCGCGGACACGGCCGTGACCGTGGCCCCCTTCCACGGCTTCATCTGGCGTGACGCCGCCGACCAGATCGGCGCCGCCGCCGCCGCGGCCGCCGACGAGGCCGCCGAGGGCGGCCGGTCCCGTACGACGGTGGCCGCCGCGACCGGCGGCTACGGCGTCAACCACGACAAGGCCCACCGCCCGCGTCGCCAGGACCGCCCGCAGGACCTGCTGGAGACCGGCGCCGCCTACGCGATGCGCGTCCCGGGCTTCCGCGAGGCGAAGCACCGCTTCTTCGGCCACACCGCGCTGGTGCGGACCGACCCCGCCAAGGTCCTGGAGATCGACGAGCCGGACGACCTGGCCCGCGCCCGCGCCCTGGCCCCGCTGCTCGACCCCGCGACGGAGACCGCCCCCGAGGCGCCGGCGCACCCGACCCGCGACGACATCGACGCGGTCGTGCTCGACTTCGACGGCACCCAGACCGACGACACGGTGCTGGTCGACTCCGAAGGACGCGAGGCCGTCACCGTGCACCGCGGTGACGGCCTCGGGATCGCCGCCCTGCGCGACAACGGCCTGCCCGTCCTGATCCTGTCCACGGAGACCAACCCGGTCGTCGCCGCGCGGGCCCGCAAGCTCAAGGTCCCCGTGCTCCACGGCATCGACCGCAAGGACCTCGCACTCAAGCAGTGGTGCGAGGAGCAAGGAATCGCCCCCGAGCGGGTCCTGTACGTCGGCAACGACGTCAACGACCTCGGCTGCTTCGCGCTCGTCGGCTGGCCCACGGCCGTCGCCAACGCGCACGACATCGTCAAGGACGCCGCCCGCTCCGTCACCGCAATGCCCGGAGGACGCGGAGCTGTCCGCGAGATCGCCTCGTGGATCCTCGGCCCCTCACTTTCCCGAAGGGAACTCTCCCAGTGACCACCACCAACGCCCGCCTTCGTCCGATCGGCGACCGCCTGGTCGGCCCCGGCCAGCCCGTCTACGTCACCGGCGAGATCGGCATCAACCACAACGGCTCCCTCGAGGACGCCTTCGCCCTGATCGACGCGGCCGTGGAGGCCGGCGCCGACGGTGTGAAGTTCCAGAAGCGCACCCCGGAGATCTGCACCCCGCGCGACCAGTGGGACATCGAGCGTGACACCCCCTGGGGCCGCATGACGTACATCGACTACCGCCACAAGGTGGAGTTCGGTGAGGACGAGTACCGCGCGATCGACGAGTACTGCACCAAGAAGGGCATCGACTGGTTCGCCTCCCCGTGGGACGTCCCCTCGGTCGAGTTCCTGGAGAAGTTCGAGAACGTCCGGGTCCACAAGGTCGCCTCGGCCTCGCTCACCGACGACGAGCTGCTGCGCGCCCTGCGCGCCACCGGCAAGACGGTCATCCTCTCGACCGGCATGTCGACCCCGAAGCAGATCCGCCACGCGGTGGAGGTGCTCGGCAGCGAGAACATCATCCTGTGCCACGCCACGTCGACCTACCCGGCGAAGCACGAGGAGCTCAACCTGCGGATGATCAACACCCTGCAGAGCGAGTTCCCGAACGTGCCGGTCGGCTACTCGGGTCACGAGATCGGCCTGCAGACCACCCTCGCGGCCGTCGCCCTGGGCGCCGTCTTCGTCGAGCGTCACATCACCCTCGACCGCGCCAACTGGGGCTCGGACCAGGCCGCTTCCGTCGAGCCGCAGGGTCTGGACCGCCTGGTCCGCGACATCCGCATCATCGAGCAGGCGCTCGGCGACGGTGTCAAGAAGGTCTACGAGGGCGAGCTCGGCCCGATGAAGAAGCTGCGCCGCGTGCCCGGCGTCATCGCCGAGCAGGAGGCGGCGCAGGCGGCCGCCGCGGCCGAGCCGCAGTCGGTGTCGGCCTGATCCATGAGCGACAGCGGCACTCTGGCACTCGTAGAGAGCCCCGTTCAGCTGCTCAACGTGCTGGAGTGGGCGCATGTTCACCCGCCCGCGGTGCCCACGCCGCGGCCCGGGACGGCCACGGCCGTCCCGGGCCCGGTGGCGCCCGGGCGGCCGCTCACCATCGTCGCCCTCGCCCCGCGTGACCCCATGACGCGTGGCCAGCTCCGTCGCATGACGGAGCTGGCGATGGACGAGGGCATCACGGTGCGCTGGTGCGAAGCCCGTTCCTCCCGGGGTTCGCTGTTGCGCACCGCCGTCGAACTGACCCCGGCCCTGCGGGCCGCGGGACGGGTCGTCCTCGGCGACCCCTTCTCCCGGCTGGTGCAGGTGCTCCTGCCGCTCAGCCGGGCGAAGGAGATCACCGTCGTGGACGACGGCACGGCGACCATGGAGTTCACCGAACTCCTCGCCAGGGGTGCCCGGCTCGTCCGCTGGCACCGCAGCGGCCGCCGGCTGTCGCCGGTGGAAGCGGCCTTCGGCGTCTTCGCCTCGGCCGCCCGGCGTCGACTCACCCCAGGCGCCGGGCGGCGGGTCGAGCTGTTCAGCTCGATGCCCGCCTCCCCTCCCCCCGGAATGGCGCTGCGGACCAACCGCTTCGCCTGGACACGGGCACGGTTCGGCCCGCCCACCATCAGTGCCGGCACCGACATCGTGGGCACCTCCCTCGTGGAGACCGGGGTGGTCGACCCCGAGCGCTACCTGGCCGCCGTCGCCGCCCTGACCCGGGCGCACGGTGCCACCCGCTACTTCGCGCACCGCCGGGAGAGCGCCGACAAGCTGCACCGGCTCTCCGCGGAGACCGGGCTGCAGATCGTCCGGCCCGACCTGCCGCTGGAACTGATCGCCCGCCGTGGCCCGATCGGGCACACGGTCCTGAGCTTCCCCTCCACGGTCGTGCACACCCTGCCGCTCGCCCTGGAGGGCACCGGAGTCAAGATCAGGGTCTGCGACGTCGATCCGGAGTGGCTGACCGACCGGGCCTCGCCGCGGGCCCAGAGCTTCCTGTCCGGGATCACCGGCAGCGCCCGCGACCTGCACGGCCTGGCCTCGGTGGCCTCGGGCACGGCCGCCGTCAACTGAGCCCGTCCGGCCGGACGGCCGGACGGACGAGACCGACCCGCACCGGCCCGCCGGCCCGTTCCGCCGGCGGGTCAGTACGTCACGGAGACGACCTCCATCTCCGTCGGCAGACCGCCGCTGCCCAGCTGGGCAGCGAGCCGGCCGGCGGAGCTGCGGGTGTAGTTGCCGGTGATGACGGCGGTGCCGCCGGTGATGGCCGAGTTGACCAGCGGCGCCGACAGCACCGCGCCGTCCAGCACCATCGCGCACTGGTTGGCCGGGCTCAGCTGCGTCGCCAGACGCGCGGTGAGGTCGGCGAACTTCCGTGCGCCGCTGCTGCCGAAGGTCATCCGGATCTGCCATCCGGCGGCGTTCCGCGTGTCGAGCACGGCCTCCGCGTCGCTGATCTCGGTGCCGCCCAGGGCGACGGGTCCGAGCAGGTACTTCGTCCACGTGCCGCTCTCGGCCCGTTCGGCGCAGGCCACGGCCCACCGTGCGTCGCCCTGCTGGTGGTCGACCCGCTGGGCGGGCGCCGAGCAGTCCAGAGCGGCGTACTCCGCGCCGCCGGGACCCGTCCCGGAGCCGGACGGGGGCGCGGGCGAGCCGGCGCCGGAGGCCTCCAGCAGCACCACCGGCCGGAAGACCAGGACCGCGGGCTTCCCCAGCGAGGCGATCTCCCGCTCGCTCCCTCCGCGCAGGGAGAGGGTGACCCGGCCCGCGCCGGCCTCCACGGTGACGTCCTCGTAGCCGAAGCCCTCGGCGCGCTTGCCCATGAGGTCGGCGATCTGCCGCAGCCGCGCCGCGTCCACGGGATCACGCGGGGCGAACACCGCCTTCGTACGGGGGCCGTCGGCGGACTTGCCCGCCCCCTCGCCGTCCCCCGGCAGGGAGCACGCCGCCGCGAGCGCCGCACAGCAGACCGCGAGCGCCGCCGTCGACCGCCCACGGCGCGGACGCTCACCCACCGGTGATCGCCCGTACGCTCTCGTGCACCGCCGTGACCAGCCCGGTCAGCGCGGTGGCGTCGCCGACGAGGGCCCGCAGCCGGGTCAGCCGTTCGCCCACCCGGCGGCCGTCCACCTCCTCCGCCGTGAGGTCGTCCGCCAGGGCGCCGGCCTCCTCCCCGGCGGCCTCGGCGCCCTCCAAGGCGTCCAGGCGGCGGCGGAGTTCGCCGATCGCGGCGAGCGCCGCGCGCAGCGCCTCGGCGTCCGTGCCGTCCTTGCGGGCGGACGCCCCGTGCCCGGCGGCCAGGGCCGAGTCGCTGACCCGGGCGTCGCCCGCGATCACGATGCCGTGGTTGACCTGCGGAGCCGGATCCTGCGGCGTCACTTCGCGCCCCCCTCACTGCCCGTCCCGGCCGCGGGCTGCCGGCCGCCGGTGGAGATCGCGGCGGCACCGGAGCCCGCCGCGATGCTGCCGCTCATGGAGCCGCCGGTCATCATGATCCCCTGGTTGAGGATGACGTTCCGATGCTGCGTCAGATCACCACGGTCCAGGCCGTGTTCGGCGAGAAACTCGGCGAGCGTGCCGAGGATCTGCAGCTCGATCTGCTTGCCGATCCGCGTGACGTCCACCTTCTGGAAGAAGTCGCGGTAGGTGTGCGAGGACGCCAGCTCGCGCAGGCTGATCCTGGCGCCGAAGTCATAGCGCCGGTCGTCCGTGATGGCCGTCCGCTGCGCCGCCAGGGCGCGCTCGCGCCGGGCCGGGGCGCGCAGCTCCGCATAGGCGTCGGGCAGCGCGGACATCAGCACCGAGCGGCTGAGCAGCAGCGCGTCCGCGAGTCCGGGCGCCGCCTCCTCGGCCTCCTCGGGACGGGAGACGGAGTCGGCGACCCGGTAGGCCTCCCGGACCGGGGTCAGCACCAGGGTGTTGGCCTGCAGGTACAGCGTCGCCCCGCTCACCGCGGTCTGGACGAAGACCGACAGCACCAGGTCCGTTCCCCAACTGCGCACCTGCGCGGCCAGGCAGTGCCGTACGGGGCCGTCGACGACGCCCCGGGCCGCCGCGATCCGCTCCGAGGAGAGCTGGTCGGCCGGCCTGCCCTCGGGCGGCCAGTGGCCCGCGGCGCCGGGCCAGAACACCGCCTCCCCGTACAGCGCGTTCTGCCGCAGTTCCGTGCCGTGGACGAAGACCTTCTCCGCGACCTCCAGGCCGGGGATCCGGTCCACCGGCGAGGCCGCGGCCGCGCGCAGGGCGTCGAGGTCGTCGGCCATCCGCCGGATCAGCCCGGCCGTGTCGAAGGGCACCGGCGGCGGCTCCTGCCCGGAGCCCGGCTCGTGGCCCTCGGGGGTCAGCCGCATCGCGAAGGACCATGAGGTGACCTCGTCGCCCGCACCCACGAAGGGCCGGTAGCCGCTGTAGACGACCAGGTTCGCGTCGCCGCCCACGGAGGACTGCGGCAGCCCCGCCGCGTCCGGGTCGCGGGGCGGATCCTCCGCGGGGGAGCGGAAGGCCTCACGGGTCAGCTGTTCACGGATGGCCTTCCACGCCGCGTTGCGCTGCTCCCAGGTGAACAGCCACGGGCAGCCGATCAGCAGCACCAGCGTCAGCAGGAAGGTCACCACCGGTCCGGCGCTCGGCCAGAACGGCACCAGCGCGCCGAGCCAGGAGGCCGCCAGCAGGACGGCGAGCTGCACCGCCAGGGCCCGCAGCACCGCCATGACGGCCGGGTCGCGCTGCCCCTCCCGGACCCGGCGCCGCCTCGGCAGCACCGAGCCCGCCTGCGTGCCGCCCCCGGGCAGGAAGGCGGTGGCGAACCAGTAGGCGAGGGTGGTCACCGGGGCGACCAGCAGCGAGAGGACGAAGGCGGCGCCGACGGCCAGATCCCGTTTGCGCAGGTCGCGCAAGGTCTGCTCGGCGTGGGCGCCGACCCGGTCGAGGTCGACGCCGTAGGAGGGCGCGCAGGCCCGGTACCGCTCGTGCCGCAGCTCGTGCACCACCCGGCGCGCGAAGCCCTCGTCCAGCCGCGCCCCCGCGCACATGTAGCGGGTGGACGCGCTCCAGTCCTCCTCGGCGCCGTACGGAGCCGCGGACGCCCCCTGCGGCGTCCGCGGCACGTGCCCGGGGCGGGGCGGCGGCACCGCGGCCGTGCCCCCGTCGCCCGCATCCCCACCGCCCGCGCCGTCCGTGCCGTACGCCTCCGTGTCCCCGGTGGCCCCCGTGCTCCCGGCGCCCGGGTATCGCGATGTCACACGCCCCACCCCTTTTCCCCTCGTCACACCAGTCTGGTGGCCGCCGGCGAGCTCCCGAAAGGCGCGGCAAGAGGGAAAACCGGCCGCGCCGGGGCGTGTTGAAGTGCGGGGGCGCGCAAGGGCGCGCGGGTCGGCGGCCGGTGTCGTTCCACTCTCCGCAAGATCCACTTCACCGAGCGGTCACCCGTACCCGGTTGTCTTCATCCATGGCAACGGCACCGAGGTCCGCGCCGCGCATCGCGGTCCTCGCGGACAGCGCGCTCGACGGCGACTCCCGGGCGCACCGTGTGGCGGCGGCCGCCGCCGCCGCGGGGTACGAGGTCACGCTCATCGGCCGCGCCCCGGAAGGGCCGCGCCCCTCCGGACGCGGTGCCGGCACCGTGCCCGGGGGAGTGCGGCTCATCCGCGTCACCGTCGCCGAGACGCTCCACCGGCGTCGGCTGCAGCGCCCCCGTCCGGGCCTGCGGCACGCCCTCGCCTACCGCAGCTCCGAGTCGCACGCCTACCGCAACGCGCTGCTCGCCGCCCACACGGCCCTGCTGGCCTCCCGCGGGGCCGAGCTGGACGTGATCCACCGCCCTTTACCGGTGAAGGCCGCCGCCCGGCTGGCCCACGTGGGCGGCAGGTTCCGGCACGTGCTGCGCCGCGCCTGGACGGCGCTGCGCTCGGCGCAGTACCGCGCCGCCGTCCGCCGCCGCGCCACCCCCGGCGGACCCCTGGAAGGCGCCGCCGCCACCGCGACCCGGCTGCTGCTCGGCAAGCGCTGCTGGCGCCGGCTCGACCCGCTCCTGCTCGACCTGGAGATCGCCTACGGCCCGGTCCTCGACGAACTGCGCCCCCACCTCGTGCACGCCCTGGGCCACCGGACCCTGGGCACCGCCGTGCGGGCCGCGATGCGCGCCGAGGGCACCGGCCACCGGGTGGAGGTGGTCTGGGACACCACCGCCAAGACCGAGCCCACCCGCCGTGCCGCCGTCGCCCGCGACGCCCACGAGCGCAGCTACGTGCCGCTGACGGACGGCGTCGTCACCGTCGCCGACACCTACGCCGACCGCCTCCGCGAACGCCACGGGCTGCCCGCCCGCCCCGCGGTGGCCCGCAACACCCCGCCGCACGAGCCGCTGCCCTCCCCGCCGCCGCCCGGCGTCCGCGACCGCTGCCACCTCGCCCCGGAGGTCCCGCTGCTGGTCCACAGCGGCTCCGCCGGCCCCGCCTGCGGCCTGCTCACGGTCGTCGACGCGCTGCCCAAGCTGTACGACCTGCACGCCGCGCTGGTCGTCCCCGACCTCGACGACCCGTGGATCCGCACCCTCACCGGCCGCGCCGCCGAGCTGGGCGTGGCCCGCCGGCTGCACGTGCTGCCCTACGTGCCGCCCGCGGAGATCCCGCGCTTCCTGTCCTCGGCCGACATCGGGGTGCTCCCGGTGCACCGCCTCCCCGACCGGCAGGTCGCGCTCCCGGCCCGCTACTTCGAGTACGCGCACGCCCGGCTGCCCGTGGTGGTCAGCGACGTCCGCGTGCTGGCCCGGCCGACCCTGGAGATCGGCAACGGCGAGGTCTTCCGCTCGGGGGACACCGCCGACTTCGTCCGTGCCGTCGGCGCCGTGCTGACCAACCCGCGCCGCTACCGCAAGGCCTACGAGCGTGCGGACGTGCTGCGCGAGTGGTCCTGGCAGAAGCAGTCCGAGCCGCTCATCGACCTCTACGCGCGGCTCCTGGGCCCGCGCCGCCCCTCCCCCGAGCCGTCCGGATCCGGGGTTCCCGCCGCCTTCGCCTGAGCCGCCCGGGGCCGGTCACAGGCCGTCGCCTCGCGGCGGGCCGTCCGCGTCGGCCGGATCCGTGTGCGGCTCGGCCGCCCTCGGACAGGTACCGGGCCGTCGTGGTGATCAGCGCCGTCCGCGTATCCCGGCCGACGCGGGAGGACGCTCCTGGGCCCGCGCCGCCCCTGCCCCGAGCCGTCCGGATCCGGGGTTCCCGCCGCCTTCGCCTGGGCCGCCCGGGGCCGGTCACAGGGCGTTGCCTCGCGGCGGGGCGATCGTTGGGCCACTATGGAGTGGCTAGGGATAAACCAGGTTCATACCCCTGTACAGCGCGGGGTACGCGCCGGACGGGGGAGTTTTTCTTCCTCGCGCGGCATGAATTTACGGCGATGTAGCGATCAGGAGCACAGATGCGGTCTAGCCTGTCGGAGGTGAACGACTCAGCCTCCGAACCCTCCGAAAACCCCGTGCCAGTGGCGCCCACAGTTCCCGCCGCACCCGAAGGTGCGCTGTTGGGCGTCGTGCCCGAGCGGCTCAGGGCCGAACTCGTGGCGTTCCGGCGGGACCTGCACATGAACCCCGAGCTGGGCCGGCAGGAGTTCCGTACCACCGCCGCGGTGAAGGCCCGCCTGGAGCAGGCCGGCCTCAAGCCCCGTGTGATGCCCGGCGGCACCGGCCTGCTGTGCGACATCGGCGCCACCGACCCGGAGCATCCGCGGCTGGCGCTGCGCGCGGACCTCGACGCGCTCCCGATCCCGGACACCAAGCGTGTGGAGTACCGCTCCACCGTCCCCGGCCGGGCGCACGCCTGCGGCCACGACGTGCACACCACGGTGGTGCTCGGCGCGGGCCTGGTACTGGCGGAGCTGGAGCGCGAGGGCAAGCTGAGGCGTCCGGTACGGCTGGTGTTCCAGCCGGCCGAGGAGGTCATGCCGGGCGGTGCGCTGGACGCCATCAAGGCGGACGCGCTGGATGGCGTGGGCCGGATCCTGGCCCTGCACTGCGACCCGAAGGTCGAGGTCGGGCGGATCGGGCTGCGCCAGGGATCGATCACCTCCGCGGTGGACCGGCTGGAGCTCTCCCTGGACGGCGCGGGCGGCCACACGGCCCGCCCCCACCTGACCACCGACCTGGTGATGGCCACCGCCAAGATGGCCACCGAGCTGCCGGCCGTGCTGGCCCGCCGGATCGACCCCCGTTCCGGGATGAGCATCGTGTGGGGCCGCATCGAGGCCGGTCACGCGGCCAACGTCATCCCGCAGCACGCCGAGCTGGAGGGCACGGTCCGCTGCCTGGACCTGAACGCCTGGCACGAGGCCCCCGACCTGGTCCACGAGGTGATCGACCAGGTGGCCGCCATGTACCGGGCGAAGTGGGAGCTGACGTACCACCGCGGGGTGCCGCCGGTGGTCAACGAGGCGGACTCGACCGAGCTGCTGCGCGACGCCATGACGGCCCGCTACGGCGCGCACACCGTCGAGGACACGGAGCAGAGCCTGGGCGGCGAGGACTTCTCCTGGTACCTGGAGAAGGTTCCGGGTGCGCTGGCGAGGTTGGGCGTACGGCCCGTTGGGGACACGTCAAAGCGTGATCTGCATCAAGGTGACTTCGACGTCGACGAGGGCGCGATCAAGGTCGGCGTGGAGCTGTTCACCTCCGCTGCGCTGCTGGCATGACGGTGGGTGACCCGGTCGACACGGCCGGGTCACCTGGCCGAAATGCGACGATCCGATAACGGGCGGCCAACCCCCCTTTACCTGACATCTACGCGCGTTAAGCTCCGGTTAAGCCAGCGCCGGACGGGGCGCTCAGAGTTGAAGGGGTACCCTCTTGCGCCGGGTAACCAAGATCGCCGCCGCGGGTATAGCCTCCGCGGCTCTCGCGCTCACCGCGACCGCTTGCGGCAGCAGCTCCAAGGACAGCGACGGTGACAGCAGCAGCAGCGGCAAGCTGAAGGTCGGCGTCGCCTACGACGTGGGTGGCCGTGGTGACCACTCGTTCAACGACTCCGCCGCCCAGGGCCTGGACAAGGCGAAGGAGGACTTCGGCGTCGACGTCAAGGAGCTGACCGCCAAGACCTCCGACACCGAGGCCGACCGCGAGCAGCGCCTGGAGGACCTGGCCGACGCGGGTTACAACCCGGTCATCGGTGTCGGCTTCGCCTACGGCGAGTCCATCACGGCCGCGGCCAAGAAGTACCCCAAGACGACCTTCGCGATCGTCGACTCGGTCGTCGACGCCAAGAACGTCGACAGCATCGTCTTCACCGAGGAGCAGAGCTCCTACCTCGCCGGTGTCGCCGCCGCCCTGAAGACCAAGGACAACAAGGTCGGCTTCATCGGTGGCGTGGACATCCCGCTGATCAACAAGTTCGAGGCCGGCTTCCGCCAGGGCGTCGAGGAGACCAACCCGAAGGTCAAGGTCACCACCCAGTACCTGACCAGCGGCTCGGACCTCTCCGGCTTCTCCGACCCCGCCAAGGGCAAGGCCGCCGCGCAGGGCATGCTGGACAACGGCATCGACGTGATCTACGCGGCCGCGGGCTCCTCCGGCAACGGCGCCATCGAGGCTGTCGCCGGCAAGTCCGGCGCCTGGGCGATCGGTGTCGACTCCGACCAGCACGAGCAGCCGGGTCTGGCCAAGTACAAGGACTCGATCCTGACCTCCGCGCTGAAGAACGTGAACGTCGCGGTCTACGAGGTCGTCGAGTCGGTCAAGAGCGGCTCCCCGCTGACCGGCACCCACGCCTACGACCTGGCCAAGGACGGTGTCGGCCTGTCCACCAGCGGTGGCTTCATCGACGACATCAAGTCCCAGCTGGACGAGGCCAAGAAGAAGATCGTGAACGGCGACATCAAGGTCAAGACGACCGTCAAGTGACGCCCGGTCTCTCGTGAGCGCCGGTCGCGAGGCTCGGGAGGGGACAGCCCAGGCTCCCCCCTTCCCGGGCCTCGCGCCTGTGTTCAGCCGGGTGTCGCGCACGCGGTCTCCGTTGTGACTCTTCCCCTTATGGATCTGGCAACGCTACGCGCGTAGAGGCCCCTCCTCGCGATACGTTCGCCACACCCCGCCCGCCCCGCTCTTTTCCGCGAGGAGAGTGCGCCATCAACGCGTCCAGCCCCCCCAGCCAGAATGCCGTGGAGCTCCGCGGCATCACCAAGCGATTCCCAGGTGTCGTGGCCAACCACGACATCGACATCACGGTTCGCCGTGGCACGGTGCACGCCCTCGTGGGCGAGAACGGCGCCGGCAAGTCGACCCTGATGAAGATCCTCTACGGCATGCAGAAGCCGGACGAGGGCACGATCACCATCGACGGCGAGCGGGTCACCTTCCACGACCCGGGCGACGCCATCGTCCGCGGCATCGGCATGGTGCACCAGCACTTCATGCTCGCCGACAACCTCACCGTCCTCGAGAACGTCGTCCTCGGCAGCGAGAAGCTGTACGGCATCGGCGGCAAGGCCCGGGCCAAGATCAAGGAGATCTCCGACGCCTACGGTCTCGGGGTGCGCCCGGACGTCCTGGTGGAGGACCTCGGTGTCGCCGACCGTCAGCGCGTCGAGATCCTGAAGGTCCTCTTCCGCGGCGCCCGTACGCTGATCCTCGACGAGCCGACCGCGGTCCTCGTCCCGCAGGAGGTCGACGCGCTCTTCGACAACCTGCGCGAGCTCAAGGCCGAGGGCCTGACCGTCATCTTCATCTCCCACAAGCTGGGCGAGGTGCTCTCCGTCGCCGACGAGATCACGGTCATCCGCCGGGGCACCACGGTCGGCTCCGCCGACCCGCGGACCACGACCCCGAAGCAGCTCGCGGAGCTGATGGTCGGCAGCGAGCTGCCGTCCCCCGAGACCCGGGAGTCCACGGTCACCGACGTCCCGATGCTGACCATCGACGGTCTCCACCTGTCGGAGACCGACCTGGAGGGCATCGAGCGGATCGTCCTGGACCAGATCTCCTTCACCATCCACAAGGGCGAGGTCCTCGGCATCGCGGGTGTCGAGGGCAACGGCCAGGCGGAGCTCGTCGAGGCGATCATGGGCATCCTGCCGCCCGACGCGGGCCGGATCGGCCTCGACGGCGACGAGATCACCCACCGCCCGACGCGCAAGCGCCGCGAGGGCGGCATCGGCTACATCCCCGAGGACCGGCACCGGCACGGCCTGCTGCTGGAGGCCCCGCTCTGGGAGAACCGCATCCTGGGCCACGTCACCGAGCGCCCCAACAGCAAGGGCGGCTTCCTCGACCCGGCCGCGGCCCGCCGCGACACCGAGCGGATCGTGCGCGAGTACGACGTCCGCACCCCCGGCATCGAGGTGACCGCCGCGTCCCTGTCCGGCGGCAACCAGCAGAAGCTGATCGTCGGCCGCGAGATGAGCCACCGGCCCAAGCTGCTGATCGCCGCGCACCCCACCCGCGGTGTGGACGTCGGCGCCCAGGCGCAGATCTGGGACCAGATCCGCGAGGCCCGGCGCGAGGGCCTGGCCGTCCTGCTGATCTCCGCCGACCTGGACGAGCTGATCGGCCTGTCCGACACCCTGCGCGTCATGTACCGCGGCCGTCTGGTCGCCGACGCCGACCCCGCCACCATCACCCCGGAGGAGCTGGGTTCCGCGATGACCGGCGCGGCCGCCGGCCATCTGGAGCACGAGGACGGCGACGCCGGCCACGGGGGAGAGGAACGATGAAGAAGATCGACAAGGAGCGGGTGCTCCTCGCCGTCGCCGCCCCCGTGCTGGCGCTCGTGGCCGCGTTCGTGATCACGGCGCTGGTGCTGCTCGCCACGGGCAAGGAGCCGTTCGGCGCCTTCGGGACGATGTTCGACTACGGCTTCAAGAGCGACAGCCAGGTCGAGATCATCAACAAGGCGACCACGTACTACATCGCGGGCATCGCGGTGGCCGTCGGCTTCCGCATGAACCTGTTCAACATCGGTGTCGAGGGCCAGTACCGCCTGGGCGCCTTCTTCGCCGCGGCCGTCGGCGGCGCCGTGACGCTGCCGGGCTTCCTGCAGGTCCCGCTGATCATCGTGGTCGCCATGATCGTCGGCGCGATGTGGGCCGGTATCGCGGGCCTGCTGAAGACCTCGCGCGGGGTCAGCGAGGTCATCGCGACCATCATGCTGAACTCGATCGCCACCTACATCGTCGGCTACCTGCTCAAGGACGGCCGGCTCGGCCACCTGGACAAGGCGCAGACCTCGGTGTCGACCACGCCGCTGCCCTCCTCCGGCCACCTGTTCAACTTCGACATGGGCGAGGACATCGGCCAGATCTACGGCTTCGTCGTGCTCGCCGTGGTCATCGGCATCGGCTACTGGTTCGTGCTGGGCCGTACCCGCTTCGGCTTCGACCTGCGCAGCGTCGGCATGTCCGAGAGCGCGGCCACCGCGAGCGGCGTCAGCGTCAAGCGCATGGTGATCACCAGCATGCTGATCTCCGGCGGTCTGGCCGGTCTCACCGGCATGCCGCTGCTGCTGAACGACGCCCACGCCTACGGCTCCGACCTCTTCCCGGCCGGCATCGGCTTCACGGGCATCTCGGTGGCCCTGCTGGGCCGCAACAACCCGGTCGGCGTCGCGCTGGCCGCGCTGCTGTGGGGCTTCCTGGAGCGTGGCTCGGGCCGCCTGGAGTTCGACGGCTACGACAAGGAGATCGTCGGCGTCATGCAGGGCGTCATCGTCCTGAGCGTCGTCATCGCCTACGAGGTCGTCCGGCGTTACGGCCTCAAGCGCCAGCAGCAGAAGGTCGGCGAGGAACTCGCCGCCCAGGCCCGCACCAAGAAGGAGGTGACGGCGTGACCGCCACGATGACCCAGACCCCGCCGCCCGCGGCTCCCAAGGCCGCAGGGGCCAAGGGCCGCAAGGGCCGCCTCTCCTTCCCGATGATCCTGCTGATCATCGCCGCCGCGCTCGCGCTGGTGTCGGTGGTGCGGATCATCACCGGTCAGGACCAGCTCACCGCCCAGGGCCAGATCACCGCGGCGCTCGGCCTCGCCGTGCCGATCGGCCTGGCCGGTCTGGCCGGTCTGTGGTCCGAGCGCTCGGGCGTGGTCAACATCGGCCTCGAGGGCATGATGATCCTCGGCACCTTCTTCGGTGCCTGGGCCGGCTGGCAGACCAACCCGTGGCTGGGCGTCCTCGCCGGTGTCGTCGGCGGTGCGGTCGGCGGTCTGATCCACGCGGTCGCCACCGTCACCTTCGGCGTCGACCACATCATCTCGGGTGTGGCCATCAACATCCTGGCGCTCGGTGCCACCCAGTACCTCGCCAAGCTGTGGTTCTCCACCGGCGACGCGGCCACCAAGGGCGGCAACCCCAAGCAGTCCCCACCGGTCGACGCCCTGCCGTCGTTCGACATCCCCGGGCTGTCCGACGGGCTGGCGAGCATCGAGAAGCACGGCTGGTTCTTCGTCTCCGACCTCGCCGGCGTGCTCGGCGGCCTGGTCACCGACGTCTCCGCGCTGACGGTCGTCGCGGTGCTGCTCTTCGTCGGCAGCTTCTTCCTGCTGTGGCGCAGCCCGTTCGGTCTGCGGCTGCGGTCCTGCGGTGAGAACCCGGTCGCGGCCGAGTCGCTCGGCGTCAACGTGTACCTGTACAAGTACGTCGCCGTGATCACCTCCGGCGGTCTCGCCGGCCTCGGCGGCGCCTTCCTGGCGATGGTCCCCGCGCACATCTACCTCGAGGGCCAGACCGGCGGCCGCGGCTACATCGGCCTCGCCGCGATGATCTTCGGCAACTGGCGCGTCGGCGGCCTCGCCACCGGCGCCGGACTGTTCGGCTACTCCGACGCGCTCCAGCTGCGCAACGGCGGCCCGACGGTGCACGCGCTGCTGCTGCTCCTGGTGGTCCTGCTGGTGCTGCTGGCGGCCTGGAAGCTGTGGAAGCGCAGCTTCTGGCAGGGCGGCGTCAGCCTGGTCGTCGGCGCGGTGGTGCTGGGCTGGTACCTGTTCACCGACGAGGTGCCCGGCGAGTTCGTGGGAGCGACCCCGTACGTCGTCACCCTGCTGGTGCTCTCCCTGTCGGCACAACGTCTGCGGATGCCCAAGGCTGACGGTATGAGGTACCGGAAGGGTCAGGGCAAGTGAGCGACACCGCGGGCCCGGTCGGCGTCGACGACGTCGACTGGGAAGGCCTGCGGACGCAGGCCCGGGACGCCATGTCCCGGGCCTACGTCCCCTACTCGCACTTCCCCGTCGGCGCGGCCGCACTGGTGGACGACGGGCGGGTCATCTCGGCGTGCAACGTGGAGAACGCCAGCTACGGCCTCGGCCTGTGCGCCGAGTGCGGGCTGGTGTCGACCCTGCACGCCACCGGGGGCGGCCGGCTCGTCGCCTTCACCTGCGTCGACCGCAAGGGCGACCAGCTGATGCCGTGCGGCCGCTGCCGTCAGCTGCTGTGGGAGCACGGCGGCCCCGGACTGCTGGTGGAGATGTCCGACGGCATCCGCACGATGCGCGACGTCCTCCCCGACGCGTTCGGCCCGGACGACCTGACCAACCGCTAAGAAGGTACGTGAACCATGGACGCCATTTCCGTCATCCGCACCAAGCGCGACGGCGGCCGCCTCGGCGACGACCAGATCGACTGGGTCATCGACGCCTACACCAAGGGTGAGGTCGCCGACGAGCAGATGTCCGCGCTCGCGATGGCGATCCTGCTCAACGGCATGGACCGGTCGGAGATCGCGCGCTGGACGGCAGCGATGATCGCCAGCGGCGAGCGCATGGACTTCTCCTCGCTGCCCCGCCCGACCGCGGACAAGCACTCCACCGGTGGCGTCGGCGACAAGATCACGCTGCCGCTCGCACCCCTGGTCGCGGCCTGCGGCGCGGCCGTCCCCCAGCTGTCCGGCCGCGGCCTCGGCCACACCGGCGGCACCCTGGACAAGCTGGAGTCCATCCCGGGCTGGCGGGCGCTGCTGTCCAACGAGGAGATGCTGCGGGTCCTGGGCGACACCGGCGCCGTCATCTGCGCCGCGGGCGACGGCCTCGCCCCGGCCGACAAGAAGCTGTACGCGCTGCGCGACGTCACCGGCACCGTCGAGGCGATCCCGCTGATCGCCTCGTCGATCATGTCCAAGAAGATCGCCGAGGGGACGGGCTCGCTCGTCCTGGACGTCAAGGTCGGCTCCGGCGCCTTCATGAAGAACCTGGAGCAGGCCCGCGAGCTGGCCTCCACGATGGTGGGGCTGGGCACCGACCACGGCGTGAGGACCGTGGCGCTGCTCACCGACATGTCCACCCCGCTCGGCCTGACCGCGGGCAACGCGCTGGAGGTCCGCGAGTCCGTCGAGGTGCTGGCGGGCGGGGGCCCGGCCGACGTGGTCGAGCTGACCGTCGCCCTGGCGCGCGAGATGCTCGACGCTGCGGGGCTGAAGGACGCCGACCCCGCCAAGGCGCTCGCCGACGGCTCCGCCATGGACGTGTGGCGCCGCATGGTCGCCGCGCAGGGCGGCGACCCGGACGCGGCGCTGCCCGTCGCGCGCGAGCAGCACGTCGTCACGGCCGAGCGGTCCGGTGTCCTCACCGGCCTGGACGCCTACGCCGTGGGTGTCGCCGCCTGGCGCCTCGGCGCCGGCCGGGCGCGCAAGGAGGACCCGGTGCAGGCCGGCGCGGGCGTCGAGCTGCACGCCAAGCCGGGCGCCACGGTCACGCAGGGCCAGCCGCTGCTGACCCTGCACACCGACACCCCGGAGAAGTTCGACTACGCGCTGGCGGCCCTCGCCGGCGGCGTCGAGATCTCCCCGGCGGGCACCGCGTTCACGCCGGCCCCGATCGTGCTGGACCGCATCGCCTGAGCGGGGCCGCCCCGCGACACGGAACGGGACCGGTGGACTTCCACCGGTCCCGTTCTTCGTCGTACGGCCGTCAGGCCGTGCGTCCCGCAGGGACGGCGAGCCGCCGGTCCGCGACCGCGCGCCGGGTCGCGTGCACGGTGATCCCCGCGACGCCCAGGACGGCGGCCAGGCACAGGGCGACGGTGCCGCCCCAGCCGGCGGTGTGGAAGGCGGAGGCGCCCAGGGTGCCGCCGAGGCTGTTGCCGACGTAGTACGCGGTCAGGTAGAGCGCGGAGGCCTGGGCGCGGCCGGTGGTGGCGGTGCGGCTGACCGCGCCGGAGGCGATGGAGTGGCCGGTGAAGAAGCCGGCCGTGATGAGGACCAGTCCGGTCAGCACGGCGGCGAGGGAGCCCGCGAGGGTGAGCAGCAGCCCGCCCGCGGCCAGCACCACGGCGACGTACAGGGCGCCGCGCCGCCCGAGGCGGGCGTGCAGGACGCCGGAGGCCGCGGAGGCGCCGGTGCCGACCAGGTAGACCAGGAAGATGAGGCCGATCGCGGTCTGCGACAGGCCGAAGGGCTCGGCGGCGAGCCGGTAGCCCAGCACGTTGTAGACGGCGCCGAAGACCGCCATGAAGAGCAGCCCGATCAGGTACAGCCGGCGCAGCAGCGGGGTGCGCAGGTGGCCGGTCACCGTGCGCCGGAGGGCGGCGGGACTGACCGGGCCGGGACGGAAGTTGCGGGCGGTGGGGATCAGCAGCCGGAAGGCGACGGCGCACAGCACCGCCATGGCGCCGGCGGCGAACAGTGCGGCGCGCCAGCCGAAGGCCTGCGCCACGGCGCCGGTGAGGACCCGGGAGCTCATGCCGCCGATGCTGTTGCCCGCGACGTAGAGGCCGATCGCGGAGGCGACCGCCTTGGGGTGGATCTCCTCGCCGAGGTACGCCATCGCGGTCGCCGGGAGCCCGGCGAGGGCCACGCCCTGCACGGCGCGCAGGACGACCAGGGTGGTGAGGTCCGGCGCGAAGGGGATGACCAGGGCCAGCGCCGAGGCGCTGAAGACCGACGCCGTCATCACGGCCGTGCGGCCGTACTTCTCGCTCAGCGCGCTCACCGGCAGCAGGGCCAGCGCCAGGGCGGCGGTGGTGGCCGAGACGGTGAGGCTGGCCTGGGCGGGACTGAGGGACAGCCCCGTGGAGAGCGCCGGCAGCAGGGCCTGCGTGGAGTACAGGAGGGCGAAGGTGGCGAGTCCCGCGGCGAAAAGGGCCAGGATGGCGCGTCGGTAGCCGGGTTCACCCGGTCGCAGTGTGGCGGCTGAGGGGGCGGAGGCGGCGGCGCCCGGCCGTGTCACGGTGGACGCCCCTGTATCGGCGGGAGACATGCCTTCACGCTAGGCCGGGCCGGTTTCATGCGTCCAATGCACGGAGTGGCGATAATCGTTCCCATGGCGCATGAAGCGAGGTCAGCCCGGTCGCTGTCACCGTCCCGTGACGCAACAGACATGCGGGCGGAGCTGGACAGCGCCTCCTGGGCGGCGGTGCTGGCCCCCCGGCTCGCCCAGTTCGCCGCGGTGGCGCGGCACGAGCACGTCACCCGCGCGGCGCGCGAGCTGGGGGTGCCCCAGTCCACGCTCAGCCGGGCCATGGTCCGGCTCGAACTCGACCTGGGCGTCACGCTCTTCGCGCGCCAGGGCCGTACGGTCTCGCTCACGCCCGCGGGCCGCGGCTTCCTCGCCTCGGTGGAGCGGGCGCTGGGCGAGGTGGAGCGCTCGGCCGAGTCCGTACGCGCCGACGCCGACCCGCAGTCGGGACGGGTCGCCTTCGGCTTCCTCCACACGCTCGGTCCGGAGACCGTACCGGCCCTGCTGCGGGCCTTCCGCGCCGACCATCCGCGGATCCGCTTCCAGCTCGTGCAGAACTACGGCGAGGCGATGCTCGCCGGGCTGCGCGCGGGCGATCTGGACCTCTGCCTGACCTCACCGGTGCCGGACGCGCCCGACCTGGTCGTCCGGCGCCTCGACGAGCAGCGGCTGCGGCTGGTCGTCCCCGCCGACCACCGGCTCGCATCCCGCCGCAGGGTGCGCCTGGCGGAGGCGTCGGGGGAGCTGTTCGTGAGCCTGGAAGCCGGTTACGGGCTGCGGCGCATCACCGACGCCCTCTGCGCGGAGGCGGGCTTCACCCCGCGGGTGGCCTTTGAGGGGGAGGAGGCCGAGACCCTGCGCGGTCTGGTCGCGGCCGGACTCGGGGTGGCCCTGCTGCCGCCGCCGCTCGTCCCGCGTCCCGGAGTCGTGGAGCTGACCGTCACCGCCCCGCGCGCGGTCCGGGAGATCGGCGTGGCCTGGCTCGGCGGCCACTCCGACACGGCACCCGTCGCCGCCTTCAAGAAGTTCCTGCTCGGCAGGCGCGGTCAGCTCCTCCCCGGCTGACGGCGCCGGCCGGCCCGGAACGCGGATGCGCCCGGAGCCGCCGGTCCCGGAGGATGCGGGGCATGACCCGTGCGACCGACGCGGCCCTGCCGCCCCCGCATGTCCTGGAGGCCTTCGGGCTCTCCGGCCGGCCCGAGCCGCTCGCAGGGGGGCAGGGACACAGCGTCCGGGTGGCGGGCGCGGTGCTGAAGCCGGGCGCCGACGCAGGGCAGACCGCCTGGGCCGCGGGACTGATGGAGCGTCTGCAGGGGCGCCGGGACTTCCGGGTACCGCGATTCCTGCGCTCCGTGGGTGGTGGTCACGTCGTCGAAGGATGGGCGGCGACCGAGTTCCTGGCGGGAGAGCCCGGCCCCGCCGGCAGATGGGACGCCCTGCTGGCCGCGGGCAGGGCCCTCCACGAGGCGCTGCGCGATGTGCCGCGCCCCGACCACCTGGACGCGCACCGGCATCCGTGGGCGGTGGCCGACTGCCTCGCCTGGGGCGAGTCGACAGCGCAGGCGCCGGCGGAGATCCGGCGGCTGGTCACCAGGCTGGAACGGCTCCGCGAACCGGTCGGCGCGCGGGCCCAGCTCATCCACGGCGACCTGACGGGGAACGTCCTGTTCGCGGTCGGCCGGGCCCCCGCGGTCATCGACTTCTCGCCCTACTGGCGGCCCGTCGCGTACGCGGACGCGATCGTGGTGGTCGACGGCCTGCTCCACCACCGCGCCGGGCACCACCTGGTGGACTCGGCGGTCCCCGGTGCGCAGGGCGCGCAGATGCTCCTGCGCGCCCTGCTCTTCCGCCTGGGTGCGTCGGCCGTGCCAGCCGGTTCCGGTGGCGCCCTGCCCGAGGACGAGATGGCCGGGTTCACCCGGGTGGCCGACCTCGTCGAACGCAGGGTCCGCGGGCAGGGGTGACCCCGGTGGTCGGCGCCCCGCGCTCAGCGCAGTTGGGGCGACCGTCCGAAACCCGAGGCCAGGGGCATGCGCAGGCCGAGCGGGGGAGGGGCGGCCAGCGCGTCGGCGACCGGGCGGGCGAAGGACCGCCCGAGCAGGGTGCCGAGGATGAAGTCGGCGGTCAGGGAAGCGACTTCGGCCCGGTGGTCGTGGAGCAGATGGCCGTCGGTGTGCACCTCGAACCGGCACACGTCCCGGTTGACCTTCTTCACCCGTTCGGCCAGCCGGTAGGAGAGGTCGGGGTGGGTGGAGCCGTCGTTCGTGCCGTGCACGATCAGGACGTGGCGGCCTATCAGCTGCTTCACCGGATCGGGCTCCGGGGCGTCCGGCAGCCACGGGGCTATGGCGACCGCCGAGTTGACGGCCGGGTGGCCCGCCGCGTGCAGCGCGGCGCGGCCGCCCATGTCCATGCCGACCAGCGACACCGGTACGTCACCGTAGCGGCGGACGACCTCGTCGACCGCCCACCGCGCGTCCTCGGCCGGGTGGGCGTGACCGCCGTTCCAGCCGCGGAAGCGGTAGTGCACGACGTGCACGGCCAGGCCCTCACCGCGGCCCGCTGCCCGCACCAGACGGCGGGCCAGCGGCACCATCGCCGCGGCGGCCACGGGGGAGCGCCGACGGGTGCTCAGCGCACTGCCACCGGGCAGCAGCAGCACGGCGGCACGGACCGCCTCGTCGTCCGTATCCCGCCGTGCCGCCGGGTTCAGACCCGGTGTCACTCTCTTCCCCAACCGCGCACCACGCACCGGTAAAGCTTGCGAAGCCATGGCGTAACCATGGCAGACGGGAAGGTGTGCACGACCTGGCCGGGAGGTCAATATTCGGCATCATCCAAGAGTTCTACGCGCGTAGGGGGTATGTTTCGGAAATGACGAGCTCAAGCACGCTCCCCTTCCCCGCGGGCGCTGCGGGGGCCACCCCCACGCCCGAGCAGATCCGCCGCGCGCCCAAGGTGCTGCTCCACGACCACCTCGACGGCGGCGTCCGCCCCGGGACCGTCGTCGACCTCGCCCGCGCGTCGGGCTACGACGGCCTGCCGGAGACCGATCCGGACAAGCTCGGCACCTGGTTCCGCGAGGCCGCCGACTCCGGCTCGCTGGAGCGTTACCTGGAGACGTTCTCGCACACGGTCGGCGTCATGCAGAGCCGTGAGGCGCTCACCCGGGTCGCCGCCGAGTGCGCCGAGGACCTCGCCGCGGACGGGGTCGTCTACGCCGAGGTGCGCTACGCCCCCGAGCTCCACGTCGAACGCGGGCTCTCCCTCGACGAGGTCGTGGGGGCCGTCAACGAGGGCTTCCGGGAAGGCGAACGGCGGGCCCGCGAGGCGGGCGGCCGGATCCGGGTGGGCGCCCTGCTCACCGCGATGCGGCACGCCGCCCGCTCGCAGGAGATCGCCGAACTCGCCATCCGCTACCGCGACCGGGGCGTCGTCGGCTTCGACATCGCGGGCGCCGAGGCCGGCTTCCCGCCCACCCGCCACCTCGACGCCTTCGAGTACCTCCAGCGGGAGAACTTCCACTTCACCATCCACGCCGGCGAGGCCTTCGGCCTGCCCTCGATCTGGCAGGCCCTGCAGTGGTGCGGCGCCGACCGGCTCGGGCACGGTGTGCGCATCATCGACGACATCGAGGTCGCGGACGACGGCACGGTCTCCCTCGGGCGGCTCGCCAACTACGTGCGCGACAAGCGCATCCCCCTGGAGATGTGCCCCACCTCCAACCTGCAGACCGGCGCTGCCGCCTCGTACGCGCAGCACCCCATCGGGCTGCTGCGCCGGCTGCACTTCCGGGTCACGGTCAACACCGACAACCGCCTGATGAGCGGCACGAGCATGAGCCGCGAGTTCGCCGAACTGGTGGCCGCCTTCGGCTACACGCTCGACGACATGCAGTGGTTCACGGTCAACGCGATGAAGTCCGCCTTCATCCCTTTCGATGAACGTCTCGCGATGATCAATGACGTGATCAAGCCCGGATACTCGGAGCTGAAGGCCGAGTGGCTGTTCCGCCAGACGGCCGCCGCCACCGCCGTGGCCAGGGATTCCTCGCCGGAAGAGGGATGAGACCCGGGCCGTCCCGCCCTGCGGCGGCGGGGCGGCCCCGGCCGCGTGGGGCCGCGCGCGGCCGCTTGCACCGCCCCGCGTCCCGTCGATACGTTCCGAAATCCCGCGAACACGTTCCGTGTGTGCCGCGGCGGACGCACCATCCCCCATCACGAGGATCGCAACCATGAAGACCGGAACCGTCAAGACTCTCGGTGCCGCCGCGCTGGGCGTGGCCTTCGTCGGGGCCGCCGCGGGCGTCGCCTCCGCCGCTCCGACGGACACCAACCTGGGCCTGCCGAACGCCTCGGCCCTGCCGGCCTCCGTGCCGGTCGCCGACGTGGCGAAGTCGGTCCCGGTCGGTGCCGTCACCAGCGGCCTGCCGAAGACCGCCAACATCGTCCCCGGCGTGCAGAACGCCCCGCAGGGCCTGAGCACCCTGCTCGGCGGCCTCCCCGTCGGCGGCCAGTTGCCGCTGGGCCAGCTGCCGCTGCAGGGCCTGCCGATCGGCGGCTGAGCACCACCCGGACGAACGCCGGACGGGCCGCGCCCCCTCGGGGGCGCGGCCCGCAGGTGTTCCGGGGCCCGTGGCGTCACACGGCGGTCTTCGCGTGCCCCTCGTCCGGCAGCAGCAGCCAGAGCGCGAGGTAGAGCAGGAACTGCGGCCCGGGCAGCAGGCACGACAGCAGGAAGATCACACGCATCGTGGTGGCGGAGGTGCCGAACCGGTCTGCGAGTCCGGCGCAGACCCCGGCGATCATCCGGCCGTGACGGGGGCGGACCAGTGCGGACATGGCGGGTGCTCCTTCGGGAGTCCAGGCCGGTCCCTCCGGCCGATGACATCACCGTACGAGCGCATACCGCCGTGAATCATCGCTCTACGGTGCGATCCCGACCCTGGGAATCCTCGGGGTCCGCCCCTGAGCAGCGGTCAGCCGGTCCTCCCGGCGGACGCTGCGCCGGTGCGCCCACGCGCGGGCCGCGGGCACCACGGCGAGGTGGGCCAGCGCGACGCCCGCCGTGTTGAGCAGCAGGGCGTCCACGTCGAAGATCTGGCCCGGCACCCCGGTCTGCACGAACTCCAGGGCCAGCGAGATCATCAGCCCCGCGAAGACCGTGCGGGCGAACGAGCCCGGCGCCGACACCCGCACCCGGCCGCCGGCCATCGGCAGCAGCACGCCCAGCGGGGCCAGCAGCGCCAGCCCCGCGCCGATCCGGCGGGCCGCCTCCGCGGGCCCCATGGCGAGGTCGGAGCGGATGGAGGCGAACGGACGGAGGTTGGGGGCGTCCACCCAGGGCACGTACTGCGGACGCAGCATCAGCCACCCCACCAGAGCCAGATGAACCGCGGCGAGTACCAGGCCCACCGCGCGCACTTTCGGGAGAGAGCCGTCGCGCCGCACGCCTGGAAGGACGTCTGTCACTTCACGGCGGTTCCAGCGGTTTCCGCCGCCTCGGGGTCGGTGCGCAGGTCCCCGGTGCAGGTGAAGCGGCGCACCGGGGTGTCGTCGGGGCCGCCCAGGAGCACCCCGCCGCTGCCGGAGCCCGCGGCCGTACCGGCGTACGTGCACACCACCTGGGCGAGCGCGAACGGCGGCAGGTCGCCCAGCGGGGCGCTGAGCCGGAGCGATCCGCGCGGGTCGTCGCGGCGTGGTCCCTCCACGGCCAGGTCGCCCTGCACGGCCGTGGTGAAGCCGGCCGACGACTCGCCGCCGCGCGGCTTGCGCTGCAGCTCGCGCAGGAGCAGCACGGCCATGCCCAGCTGGTCCAGGCCCCCGGTCCGCACCGAGCGGTTCACCGCGGCCACCTGGGCGCTGCACACCAGGAACACCCGGGCGGCCGGGCCCTGCGGCGACGCGGAGGCCGTCGCCGTGGGGCTCGCCTCCTCGTCCGGCACCGCGCAGGAGACACGGGAGGGCGCGGGCCCGGCGTCCACCGGCACCGAGGTGGTGCGGATGCCGCAGCCGGCCAGCAGGACCACGCCGAGCAGGATGAGGAGCGGGGCGCGCCGGCGACGGCGGGCGGCACCCGCGGACGGGAGACCCGGGGCGTCCGGGGCGGCGCCCCGGGACGGCTGCGTCACTTGCTCTCGTTCCCTTCCTCGGTCTCCGCCGCCTGGCCGGCCCCGGTGCGCATCGGCAGGCGCAGCGTGAACACCGCGCCGCCACCGGGGTTGTTGGCCGCGGCGATCTCTCCGCCGTGGATGTGCGCGTTCTCCAGGGCGATGGACAGGCCCAGGCCGCTCCCCTCGGAACGGGCCCGGGAGGCGTCCGCCTTGAAGAACCGGTCGAAGACGTGCGGCAGCACCTCCTCCGGGATGCCGGGGCCGTTGTCGGCGACCTCGACGACGAGCTCGTCCCCGTCCTGCCGCACCTTGACGCGGACCGGCGAGCCACCGTGCTTGAGGGCGTTGCCGATCAGGTTGGCCAGGATCACGTCGATGCGGCGCGGGTCGAGCAGCGCGATGATGCCGCGCGGCGCGTCCAGCTCCACCGCGTCGAGCCAGGCACGGGCGTCGATGCAGGCGGTGACCAGGTCGGAGACGTCGACATCGTCCATGACCAGGCGTGCGGTGCCGGCGTCGAAGCGGGTGACCTCCATCAGGTTCTCCACCAGCTCGCCCAGCCGCTTGGTCTCGCTCACCACCAGCCGCACGGCGGGGGCGATCATCGGGTCGAGGGAGTCCGCCTCGTCCTCCAGCACCTCGGTCACGGCGGTGATCGCCGTCAGCGGGGTGCGCAGCTCGTGCGACATGTCGGCGACGAACCGGCGGCTGGCCGCCTCGCGCTGGCTGAGCTCGTCGACGCGTCGCTCCAGCCGCTCCGCGGTGCGGTTGAACGTCCGTGACAACTCGGCGAGTTCGTCGGTGCCGGTGACCCGCAGCCGGGTGTCGAGCTTGCCCTCGCCGAGCCTCCTGGCGGCGTCGCCGAGGCGTGCCACGGGCCGCAGCACGGTGGAGGCCGCGGCCTGGGCCAGCAGCGCCGCACCGATCAGGGCGAGGGCGGTGGCGATGCCGAGCGACCAGGCCAGCGAGTTGAGGTCCTTCCGCTCGGCCTCCAGCGACTTGAACATGTAGCCGGTGGGCCCGCCGCCGATCACCTTGGCCCCGCCCACCAGGTACGGCTGTCCGTTGCGGGTGACCCGCTGCCAGTACAGGTGGTACTCGGCGGGGTCGCCCTCCTTGGGGTTGCGCTTGCTGACGGCCTTGCGCAGCGTCGCGGGGACGGCGTCCAGCGAGAAGCCGTCGCTCTGCGACTTGGTCGCGCAGCGCTCGCCGTCCGGGCCGGTGCCGATCAGCAGCACCTGGTAGGTCTGCGTGCTGGTGCCGATGCTCCGCGCGGCGTCCGCCAGCTTGTCGCAGGACGGGTGCCGCGGCAGCGAGCCCGCGTTGCGGGTCATCGAGGCGCGGAAGTCGTTGAGCGCGGCGTTCTGGGCGCGGGTCAGCACGGCGTCACGGTTGAGCCAGTAGGCGATTCCGGAGGCGGACACGGCGGCCGCCAGCGCCACGGCGGCGAACACGGCGACCAGGCGCAGCCGCAGGCTGGTGAGCCGCAGCAGCCGTGATCTCCAGCCGCTCAGCCGCTGGTCCGTCGTGTTGTCACCGGTGGTGTCCTCGTGGTGCGGTTGACTCACGCCGGCGCGTCCAGGCGGTACCCGACACCCCGGACGGTACGGATCAGGGTCGGCGACGAGGGCACGTCCTCGATCTTGGCCCGCAGCCGCTGGACACAGGCGTCCACCAGGCGCGAGTCGCCGAGGTAGTCGTGCTCCCACACCAGGCGCAGCAACTGCTGCCGGGACAGGGCCTGCCCCGGGCGGCGGCTCAGCTCCAGCAGCAGCCGCAACTCGGTCGGGGTGAGCTGCAGGTCCTCGCCGTTCTTCGTCACGGTCATCGCCGAGCGGTCGATGACGATGCTGCCGAAGGCGGCCGCGTCGGTGCTGTCCCGCTCGCCGCGGCGCAGCACGGCACGGATGCGGGCGTCCAGCACGCGCGGCTGGATGGGCTTGACGACGTAGTCGTCGGCTCCGGACTCCAGACCCACCACGACGTCGATGTCGTCGCTGCGCGCGGTCAGCAGGATGATCGGCAGCTGGTCGGTGCGCCGGATGCGACGGCACACCTCGAAACCGTCGATGCCCGGGAGCATGACGTCCAGCACGATCAGGTCCGGTCGCTGCTCGCGCAGCAGCTTCAGCCCGTCCTCGCCCGTGGCCGCGGCCACCACACGGTGGCCTTGGCGCGACAGGGCGAGTTCGAGGCTCGCTCGGATGGCGTCGTCGTCCTCGATCAGCAACAGGAAAGGCACGCCCGCATTCTCTCCCAAGTGGACCGTGGAAGGTACCGCCGTCGTCTGTGACGGGGCTGTGACACTCGGCGGACAACGCCATGAAACTGGCGCGGGAAGCTATTGGTCATCGACGGGGACGCCTACCGGGCGGCCCCCGCCGGACGGGTACGAAGACCAGGCCGGCTCCACCCACGGGGGGCGCGAAATGAACGCACTGCACAGCACGACGACCACCGCAGTCCTTCAGCCGCGCCTGCACACCGCGGGCCGGGGCGTCGAGAAGTCCGGTGCCACGGGCGGGCGGGGGTGCGCTCGTGGCACCGGGCGTCAGGTGGTCCGCACCCGGCCGCCGTACATCACGGCGATCGAGGGCGGTCACGGGGGAGACGGGGGGCACGGGGGTGTCGTCCACGGGGAGGCCACGGGGGCCCGGGAGATCCCGGGGGAGCGGTGCTTCACGGCGGACGCGGACTTCACCGCCTACGTCCAGGAGCGCCGGGCCTCCCTGTACGCGACCGCCTACCACCTGACGGGCGACCGCTTCGAGGCGGAGGACCTGCTGCAGAGCGCGCTGTTCTCCACCTACCGGGCCTGGGACCGGATCAGCGACAAGGCCGCCGTCGGCGGTTACCTGCGCCGGACCATGACCAACCTGCACATCAGCGCCTGGCGGCGCCGCAAGCTCAACGAGTACCCGACCGAGGAGCTGCCGGAGACGGCGGGCGAGACGGACGCGATGCGCGGCACCGAGCTGCGGGCCGTGCTGTGGCAGGCGCTGGCCAAGCTCCCGGAGCCGCAGCGCACGATGCTGGTGCTCCGTTACTACGAGGGCCGCACCGACCCGGAGATCGCCGAGATCCTCGGCATCAGCGTCGGCACGGTGAAGAGCAGCATCTGGCGCTCCCTGCGCCGGCTGCGTGAGGACGAGACGCTCAGCGCGGGCGTCGACGAGGAGGCGGCGTTCGGCGAGCTGGTCGCCTGACGCCGGGGGGAACGGGGAACCGGGGGGAATCGGGGGAAGCAAGAGGGAGCGGTCGCGCGCAGCGGGGGGTCTGTGCGCACCGCTCCCTCACGCATGTCCTTACGGACCCGCGCGCCGTTTCGTTCAAACCCGAACGGCGACCGGTGGAAAAGATGCGCGACCGATCCGTTCCAGTGCCTCGTCCCGGTCGCACACGTGCGCCCCGAGCGCCGCGTGCCGGGCGACGATGCCCCGCTCGGCGCGCATCAGGTTCCAGCCGCGGCGCAGCAGGAAGGACAGCGACTTCCGGCCCTCGCGCAGGTCCCGGACGAACCGGCGGCGGGCGGTGGTGACCGCGCCGCGGCTCAGGCACAGCGCGTCGGCGAGCACGCCGAGTTCGGCGCAGCGCGTGACGATGTCGGCGGCGAAGATGCCCTCGGCTATGAAGAGCGGCGCCCCGTCGAGGCCGACCTCCGCCCCTCCGGTGATGGAGCTGGAGGAGAGCTCGTACACGGGGACGGCGGTCCGGCCCGTGGCGCACAGCTCCGCGACGGCGGCGACGGCCGCGTCGGCGTTCCAGGACAGCGGGGAGTCCCAGTCGGCGCCGATGCCGCTCGGCAGCATCGGGAGGGACGGGTCGTCACCCTCCTTGTAGAAGTCGTCCAGTCGCAGGACCGGTAGGCCGGTGCGGGCGGCGAGGGAGGACTTGCCGGACCCGGAGGGGCCGGTCAGCAGGATCACGCGGGCGGCGGGAGGGCGAGAGCTCACGGGACACCAGTGTGACGCATTCAGCCTTTGGAGTGACCCGCCGGGACATGCTTTGGATGCGTGATGTTCAACCAACTACCGTGAGTGACGTCATTGTCGCGTACGGGGACGGCCGCCGCGCCGTCCCGGGACCGGTCCGTATGCGGGCCGGGGACCAGGCAGGTGGATCCTCATGCCGCAGTTCTCCCGCACCCTTCTCCGCGCCACCGTCCTCGCGGTGTCGTCCGTCGCGGCCGTCGCCTCGGCCGGGGCGGCGCACGCGGACGCCCGGAGCGAAGGAGCGGCCACGGCCGCCAAGGCCGGCCGGGCGGCGACCTCGGCCCTGATCGGCACGGTGAACCACCTGCCGGTGAACCCGTTCGCGCAGACCAGCGTCAACCCCCTGGACAACGCCGTGGGTTCGCAGGTCGCCGACTTCAAGCCGGTCTCCACCGCGGACGTCACCAAGCCGGTCGCCGACAGCCGTTCGGTCGCCGACCTGCCGCTGATCGGCGACACCGTCAGGACCCTGCAGGGCGGCTGACGGCACGCGGACGCGTACGGCGGCGGGCCCCCGCGGGGACACATCGGTCGCGGGGGCCCGCCGCCGGGCCGTGCGGGCGGTGCCGGTCCCCCGGCGACGGGACGGGCCGCCGGGGGGACCAGGTCAGTAGGCGGAGCCCGAGGCCGCGCCGGCACCCGCGGGGTGCCAGACGGTCTTGGTCTCCAGGAAGGCCGTCAGGCGGTCCGTGCCGGGCTCGGCGGCCCAGTCCACAGCCTGTGGACGGAGCACGCGCTTGAGGTTGTCCGCGGCGGCGACCTCCAGTTCCTTCGCCAGCGCGGCGTCGTCCACCGTGCCCGCCAGGTCGAGCGCGTTGACGTCCATGTGCGCGGCGAGCGTCGGCGCGACCTCGGACGTGCGGCCGGACAGGATGTTGACGACCCCGCCCGGCAGGTCGGAGGTGGCCAGCACCTCGCCCAGCGACAGCGCGGGCAGCGGGGCCCGCTCACTGGTCACCACGACCGCGGTGTTCCCGGTGGCGATCACCGGGGCGATCACCGAGACCAGGCCGAGGAACGACGACTCCTGCGGCGCGACGACCGCGACGACCCCGGTCGGCTCGGGGCTCGACAGGTTGAAGTACGGCCCCGCCACCGGGTTGGCGCCGCCCACGACCTGGGCGATCTTGTCGGTCCAGCCGGCGTACCAGACCCAGCGGTCGATCGCGGCGTCCACCACGGCCGCCGCCTTGGACTTCGACAGCCCCTCGGCCTCGCCGACCTCGCGGACGAACTGCTCCCGGCGGCCCTCCAGCATCTCCGCGATGCGGTAGAGGATCTGCCCCCGGTTGTACGCGGTTGCGCCCGACCAGCCCGCGAAGGCCTTGCGGGCGGCGGACACCGCGTCACGGGCGTCCTTGCGGGAGGACTGCGGGGCGTTGGCGAGCCACTTGCCCTTGGCGTCGGTCACCTCGTACACCCGCCCGCTCTCGCTGCGGGGGAACTTGCCCCCGACGAACAGCTTGTAGGTCTTGAAGACGGACAGCCGCACCGTCTCGGACTTCTCAGACATCGAGGTACGCCTCCAGGCCGTGGCGGCCGCCCTCGCGACCGAAGCCCGACTCCTTGTAGCCGCCGAAGGGCGAGGTCGGGTCGAACTTGTTGAACGTGTTGGCCCACACCACACCGGCCCGGAGCTGGTTCGCGACCGAGAGGATGCGCGAGCCCTTCTCCGTCCAGATCCCGGCGGACAGGCCGTACGGGGTGTTGTTGGCCTTCTCCACGGCCTCGGCCGGGGTGCGGAAGGTCAGCACCGACAGGACCGGGCCGAAGATCTCCTCGCGGGCGACCCGGTGCGCCTGGGTGACCCCGGTGAAGAGCGTCGGCGCGAACCAGTAGCCCGCGGAGGGCAGTTCGCAGGCCGGCGACCAGCGCTCGGCGCCCTCGGCCTCGCCTGCCTCGGCGAGCGCGGTGATCCGGGCGAGCTGCTCGGCGGAGTTGATGGCGCCGATGTCGGTGTTCTTGTCCAGCGGGTCGCCGACGCGCAGCGTCGACAGCCGGCGCTTGAGCGAGTCCAGCACCTCGTCCGCGACGGACTCCTGGACCAGCAGGCGGGAGCCCGCGCAGCAGACCTGGCCCTGGTTGAAGAAGATGCCGTTGACGATGCCCTCGACGGCCTGGTCGATCGGCGCGTCGTCGAAGACGATGTTGGCGCCCTTGCCGCCCAGCTCCAGGGTGACCTTCTTCTTCGTACCGGCTACCGTGCGGGCGATCTGCTTGCCGACGGCGGTGGAACCGGTGAAGGCGACCTTGTCGACGCCCTCGTGCGCGACCAGCGCGGCACCGGCGTCGCCGTAGCCGGGGAGGATGTTGACGACACCCTTGGGCAGGCCCGCCTGGCGGCAGATGTCGGCGAAGAACAGCGCCGAGAGCGGGGTGGTCTCGGCCGGCTTGAGGACGACCGTGTTGCCGGTGGCCAGCGCCGGGGCGATCTTCCACGCCAGCATCAGCAGCGGGAAGTTCCACGGGATGACCTGGCCGGCCACGCCCAGCGGACGGGGCGCCGGGCCGAAGCCGGCGTGCGCGAGCTTGTCGGCCCAGCCGGCGTAGTAGAAGAAGTGCGCGGCGACCAGCGGGAGGTCGGCGTCGCGGGTCTCCTTGATCGGCTTGCCGTTGTCCAGCGACTCCAGGACGGCCAGCTCGCGCGAGCGCTCCTGGACGATCCGGGCGATGCGGAACAGGTACTTGGCGCGCTCGGAGCCGGGCAGTGCCGACCACGACGCGAAGGCCTTGCGGGCGGCCTGGACGGCCCGGTCCACGTCCGCCTCGCCGGCCCGGGCGACCTCGGAGAGGACCTCCTCGCTGGACGGGCTCACGGTCTTGAAGACCCGGCCGTCGGCGGCGTCGGTGAACTCGCCGTCGATGAACAGGCCGTAGGAGGGGGCGATGTCGACGACGGAGCGGGACTCGGGCGCCGGCGCGTACGCGAAGGCGGAGCCCGGCTCCGGCTGCCCGGCCGGCCGGGTCTGCTGGGGCTGCTGGTTCTTCTTGGTCTGTGTCATCGGGGTTCTCAGTCCACCGTCACGTAGTCGGGACCGGAGTAGCGGCCGGTGCTCAGCTTCTGGCGCTGCATGAGCAGATCGTTCAGCAGGCTGGACGCGCCGAAACGGAACCACTCGTTGCTCAGCCACTCGTCGCCCACGGTCTCGTTGACGAGGACCAGGAACTTGATGGCGTCCTTGGAGGTGCGGATGCCACCGGCGGGCTTCACGCCGACCTGGACGCCGGTGGCGGCGCGGAAGTCGCGCACCGCCTCGAGCATCAGCAGGGTGTTGGCGGGGGTGGCGTTGACCGCCACCTTGCCGGTGGAGGTCTTGATGAAGTCGGCGCCGGCGAGCATGCCGAGCCAGGAGGCGCGGCGGATGTTGTCGTACGTCGCCAGCTCGCCGGTCTCGAAGATGACCTTGAGGTGGGCGGAGCTGCCGTCGGGACGGCGGCAGGCCTCCTTGATCGCCTTGATCTCCTCGAAGACCTTCAGGTAGTGGCCGGCGAGGAAGGCGCCGCGGTCGATGACCATGTCCACTTCGTCGGCGCCCGCGGCCACCGCGTCGGCGGTGTCGGCGAGCTTCACCGGCAGCGCGGCGCGGCCGGCCGGGAAGGCGGTGGCGACGGACGCGACGCGCACGCCGGAGTCGCCGAGGGCCTCCTTGGCGGTCGCGACCATGTCCGGGTAGACGCAGATCGCGGCGACCCGGGGGGTCGTGCGGTCGGTCGGGTCCGGGCTGACGCCCTTGGCGGACAGCGCCCGGACCTTGCCGGGGGTGTCCGCGCCTTCGAGCGTGGTCAGGTCGATCATCGAGATCGCCAGGTCGATGGCGTACGCCTTCGCCGTGGTCTTGATCGAACGGGTGCCGAGGCTTGCGGCGCGGCCTTCGAGGCCGACCGCGTCGACGCCGGGCAGCCCGTGCAGGAAGCGGCGCAGCGCGGCGTCGGAGGCCGTGACGTCGGCCATGGACGCCAGCCGGGCCGCGGCGTCGGGGCCGTGAGCGGGAACAGTGGTGGGCATGGTCACCACACCAGCATATCTACGCGCGTAGCGAATGTCACCGGTCGGTACGGGCCCGACTGTCCCCGTACGGGGGGCCCGGCAACCGAATCGACGGAACCGGTGGTCTGGTGGGTGAAGGGGGTCATCGATGAATCCAGACGACGAGGCGGAGTTCCAAGGCTACGTCCGTGCCAGATGGACCCATCTGGTCAGGACCGCCTATCTGCTCACGGGTGACCGGCATCACGCCGAGGACCTGGCGCAGACCGCGCTGGCCAAGGCCTACCGGTCCTGGCGGCGGGTGCAGCGCAGCGACAATCCGGACGCCTACGTGCGACGGATCCTGATCAGCTGCAACAAGGACCGGTTCCGCAAGAAACGCGTGGCCGAACGGCTCACGGACGTACCGCCCGAGGGCGCCGGAGCCGATCCCACGGCACGGGTGGCGCTGCGGGAGGAACTGCTGGCGGCGCTCGGCGAGCTGCCCGCACGGCAGCGGGCCGTGGTCGTGCTGCGGTACTGGGACGACCTGTCGGAGACCGAGGTGGCCCACGCGCTGGGCTGCTCGGCAGGGACGGTCAAGAGCCAGGCGGCCAGGGGCCTGGCCAAACTGCGGGCCCGGCTGGGCACGGCCGTGGTGGCCGCGGAGCCCGTCGCCGTCGGGGCGGCCGCAGGGACGAGGCCGGGGCCATGGGGCCCGGCGAAGGACACGAGGGTCGAAGGAGGGGTCCGATGAGGGACAAGGCAGACACGGCGGGGTTCGGCCCCGCGGAGGGCGACACGGAGTTCGAGGCGCAGCTGCGCGAGCTCCTCGAGGAGCAGACGGACGGGCTGCGCACCGGTGAGGCGCCCTACGCCACGATCGTGCGCCAGGGCAGGACGAGCCGCAGACGCCGGGTGTTCGCCGCCGGGGCAGGGCTGGCGGCGCTGGTCGCGGTGCCGGGCACGGCCGTCGCGATGCACTACCAGCCCGGCGGCGCCGGCACGACCGCGCTGCCGGCCCACGACGCCCGGCCGTCCGTGACGGCGAGCGCCGTCCAGCCGCGCACCTCCGCCCCTGCGCGGGCGACCGGGCCCGAAGGCCCCGCGACGCCGGGGCAGCTGGCGGACGGGATCACGATGGAGCGGGCGGGCGAGGTGCTGGAGAGGTGCCTGGCGTACGGCGGGCAACACCAGCCCAAGGCGTCCGTCTTCGCAAGCGACTACGGGAAGGCCGAGGACTACCGCGTGATCCTCGCGCTGAACGCCACCCGCGACGAGAACTCCCCGGGCGACGGCATCCGTGTGGTGGCGGTCGGCACCGTGGACGGCGCCCCCGCCCGCCTGATCTGCACGGACAAGGACGGGAAGGCGGGCGGCATCAACAGCAGCGTCGGAGCGGACGGCGCTCCGGACCGCGGGCCCGTCGTGCCGGACGACAACGCCTACCGCCTCTACAAGCAGGACGGCACCACCGGCCCGGGGCTGCCGTACCACTTCCCCTTCCGCTGGGGCAGCATCGGCACGGTCGAGCCCGGGGTCGCCAAGGTCACCGTCTCCTGGGGCGGCGTCACCCGGCAGGCGGTGCTCGACCACGGCTACTTCGTCGCGACCGGGGTCCTCGCCGCACCGGAGGATTCCCTGCCGCACATCCAGGGCTACGACGCGGCGGGCAAGCGCGTCTACGACTCCAGGGAGGACAAGGGGTACCAGTAGGCGGCCGCTGACGCCGATGCACTAACGCAACCTCCGTCGCGCGGGGCGCAGGGCCGGGGTCAGGCACAATCTGATCTCATGACGAGTTCCGAGAACCCCGCCCCCGAACCGCAGCCCGACCCCGGGCAGCCGAAGTACGCCGAGCGCTCCTACCGCTCGACGGCCGGTGTCGTCGGCGGTGTGCTCATGCTCGCCATCACGCTGTGGCTCGGCATCGACGCGATCGTGCGCGGTACGGGCGACACGCCGTGGGTGGCCCTCGCGCTGCTGCTGCTGATCGTGCCGCTGGTCGTCGCGTTCACCCTGCGTCCGGTCGTCCTGGCCGGTGACGACCGCCTCCTGGTGCGCAACCCGTTCCGCACCGTCACCGCGCCCTGGAGCGCCGTGGAGGGGCTGCGCTCGGGGTATTCGACGGAGCTGTTCGCGGAGGGCAGGAAGTACCAGTTGTGGGCCGTCCCCGTGTCGATGCGCGCCCGCAAGCGGGCCGCGCGGGCCAAGACGCGCGCCGCCGCGGCGGGCGACCCGGGCGCGACGCTGGGGTCGCGTCCCGGTGCCACGGACTCGACCCGGGCCTGGTCCGACCGGGTCGTGGACGAACTGCGCGAGCTCGCGGAGCGGCACGGCGGCCGAGAGGGCGCACAGGGCGAGGTCACGGTCCGCTGGGCGTACGAGGTGATCGCCCCGGCGGTGGCGGGGGCGATCGTGCTGATCGTCCTGCTCGCCATCGGCTGAGCCGGCGGACCCGGGCGCGTACCCAGACGCCCCGGTCGTGCCCGAGCGGGCACGACCGGGGCGTCGGCGTCGTCGGAGCGTCAGGCCTTCGCCGCGGCCTCGTCCCGGGGGAGCCCGGCGGCGGTGGCGAGGTCGGCCTTGACGGCCGCGAGGACGTCGGCTGCCTGGGCGCGCACGCCGGCCAGCCGGTCGGCGCCCGGCACGGGCAGCACGACCTCCAGGTAGCACTTCAGCTTGGGCTCGGTGCCGCTCGGCCGCACGATCACCCGCGCCGACTCCACACCGGCTCCCGGGGAGCCGGCCAGCCGGTAGCGCAGGCCGTCGGTCGGCGGCAGCTCCGCGCTGCCCTTGGCCAGGTCCTCGGCGGTGACGACGGCGAGACCGGCCAGTGAGCTGGGCGGCCGCTCCCGCAGCCGGCTCATCGCGTCGTCGATGACCGACAGGTCGGCGACCCGCACCGACAGCTGGTCGGTGGCGTGAAGCCCGTACTCCAGGGCGATGTCGTCCAGCAGGTCGGAGAGCGTACGGCCCTTGGCCTTGAGCTCGGCGGTCAGTTCCGCGACGGCCAGGGCGGCGGTGACGCCGTCCTTGTCCCGCACGCCCACGGGGTCCACGCAGTAGCCCAGGGCCTCCTCGTAGCCGAACCGCAGGCCCTCCACCCGGGAGATCCACTTGAATCCGGTCAGGGTGTCGGCGTAACGCAGCCCCGCGCGGGCCGCGATGCGCGAGAGCAGGGAGGAGGAGACGATGCTCGCCGCGAAGGTTCCGCTGGCCCGGCGGTGCACCAGGTGGGTGGCGAGCAGCGCGCCGACCTCGTCGCCGCGCAGCATCCGCCAGCCGTCCGCGGCGGTGCGGTCCGGCACGGCCACGGCGCAGCGGTCGGCGTCGGGATCGTTGGCGACGACGATGTCGACGTCGGGGCCGAGGGCCCGGGCCGCGGCGAAGGCCAGGTCCATCGCCCCCGGTTCCTCCGGGTTGGGGAAGGCGACGGTCGGGAAGTCCGGATCGGGCTCGCCCTGCTCGGCGACGACGTGCGGGGCGGCGAACCCGGCCCGCTCGAAGGCGGCGGTCAGCACGTCGCGGCCGACACCGTGCAGGGGGGTGTAGACGACCGAGATGTCGCGTGGCGTGTGCCGGTCCACGACCGCGGCGGCGCGGTCCAGGTAGGCCTCGACGACCTCCTCACCGAGGAGCTGCCAGCCCTCGTCCGCCAGCGGGACGCCGGTCAGCGGGCCGATCGCGGCGATCTCGTCGGCGATCCCGGCGTCGGCGGGCGGGACGATCTGCGAGCCGTCGCCCAGGTAGACCTTGTAGCCGTTGTCACGCGGGGGGTTGTGGCTCGCGGTCACGGCGATGCCCGCGACGGCGCCCAGGTGACGGATCGCGAAGGCCAGCACCGGCGTGGGCAGCGGCCCGGGCAGCACGGCCGCCCGCAGGCCCGCGCCGACCATGACGGCGGCGGTGTCACGGGCGAAGTCCACCGACTTGTGGCGGGCGTCGTGACCCACGACGACCAGCCCGTCGCCCTGGCCCTGCGCCTTGAGGTACGCGGCGAGACCGGCGGCGGCCCGGATGACCACGGAGCGGTTCATGCGCATCGGGCCCGCGCCGACCTCCCCGCGCAGCCCCGCCGTACCGAACTGCAGGGTGCCGGCGAACCGGGCCGCGAGGTCCTCGGCCGCCGCCGGGTCGCCGGACTCGACGGCCGTGAGCAGCGCCTCCAACTCGGCCCGGGTGTCGGGGTCCGGGTCCTCGGCCAGCCAGGTGCGCGCCTGAGGGATCAGCTCCGCCTTCTCGCTTGCGCTTGCCACGTGATGCTCCTGCGATGTCGTCTTCGGTGCCGCCCGCGCCGCGCGCGGGTCGGCCTGGGGCCTCCGGCCCGTCCTGCCCGCGACCGTTGCCACAGCGGGGGGGCCGCGCGGCGGGATCCCGTCCGGCCGGGCGGCGGCGGAGCGGGCTGCCGCGACGGGCGCCGCCCGGTTACCTCCCCGTGGTGCGCCTTCCCTAACCAGGGTGCGGGCACCCCCGGGATCGCGCGCGGCATGCCCGTACGGGTGCGCCGGCCCGCCCCACCGGGGGGTGCGGGGCGGTCAGATGCGCTCGAGCACCTGGGCGAGCAGGCTGCCCATCCGCGCGGCGGAGTCGCGGCCGGCCTCCAGGACCTCCTCGTGGTTCAGCGGCTCGCCCGTCATGCCGGCGGCGAGGTTGGTCACCAGGGAGATGCCGAGCACCTCGGCGCCCGCCTCGCGGGCCGCGATGGCCTCCAGCGTGGTGGACATGCCGACGAGGTCGCCGCCGATGACCCGGACCATCTTGATCTCGGCCGGGGTCTCGTAGTGCGGGCCGGGGAGCTGGACGTAGACGCCCTCCTCCAGGGAGGGGTCGACCTCCTTGCACAGGGCGCGCAGCCGCGGCGAGTACAGGTCGGTGAGGTCGACGAAGTTGGCGCCGACGATCGGCGAGGCGGCCGTCATGTTGATGTGGTCGCTGATCAGCACGGCCTGGCCGGGACGGTAGGTGGGGCGCAGCCCGCCGCAGCCGTTGGTCAGGACGACGGTCTTGCAGCCGGCGGCAACGGCGGTGCGCACACCGTGGGCGACGGTGGCGACGCCGTGGCCCTCGTAGAAGTGGTTGCGGCCCAGGAAGACCAGCGCCCGCTTGTCGCCGATCCGCACCGAGCGCACCTTGCCGGAGTGCCCGGCCACGGCGGGCGGCGGGAAGCCCGGCAACTCGGTCACGTCGAACTCGTACTCGGCCTCGCCGAGGGCGTCGGCGGCCGGCACCCAGCCGGAGCCCATCACCAGGGCGACGTCGTGGGTCTCGCCGCCGGTCAGCTCGCGCAGCCGGGCGGCGGCGGCCGTGGCGGCGGCGTACGGGTCGCCCAGCGGGGTTCGGGCGGCGTGGGGAGTTGCGGAAGAGTTCACGCGGATGAGAGTAGCCGGTTCTCTCCTACGCGCGTAGACGTCCCAGGTCACGGTCTGCGAAATTTCGGAGGATCCGCCGATTGACGGGCCCTGCGGGACCTTCCGGACGTCCTGCGGCCCTGGTTGCCGGCGGGTCAGCAGGGACGCTTGCGCAGTTCCATGACGTAGTCGTGCGGGGCGCCCGCGGACTCCGCCGCGTCGGCGATCTCCCCGAGGTAGCGCGCGGACGGCAGGCCGCCCTCGTAGTCGTTGAGGACGTAGAGCCACGCGGGCACGTCGCCGTCGAGGGTGTGCACCCGCGCCATGTGGCGCCGGTAGATGCCCAGCGGGACGCCCTCCCAGCGGTCCATCGGCTCCTCGTCGACCGGGGCGATGTCGTACAGCCCGACGAAGACCTGGTGCAGCGGGTCCTCCACCAGGGTGGCGAGCGCGCCCTCCCAGCCCATCTGCTCGCCGCCGAAGGTGAGGCGCCAGCCGCTGAGCCAGCCGGTGCCGCGCAGGGGCGAGTGCGGGGCGCGGCGCGTCATCAGCCGGGCGTCGAGGTTGCCGGCGTAGGCGGCGTAGAGCGACATGGTCATGAGAGTACGACAGCGGGACACCGCCCCCGTAAGTGATCACTTGGCGCGTGCGGGACAATGGGGTACGTGACTCGGATCGTGATCATTGGTGGCGGACCCGGCGGATACGAAGCGGCCCTCGTGGCCAGCCAGCTGGGCGCGGAGGTGACCGTCGTCGACTGCGACGGTCTGGGCGGGGCTTCGGTGCTCACCGACTGCGTGCCGTCCAAGACCCTGATCGCGACGGCCGAGGTGATGACCACCTTCGACTCGTCGTACGAGGAACTGGGCATCATCGTGGCGGACGACACACCGCACGTCGAGCAGGCCGCCCGGGTCGTCGGCGTCGACCTCGGCAAGGTCAACCGGCGGGTGAAGCGCCTCGCGCTCGCCCAGTCCCACGACATCACCGCCTCCGTCACCCGTGCGGGTGCCCGGGTGATGCGCGGCCGCGGCCGGCTGGAGGGCATGCAGGCGATCGACGGCTCCCGCACGGTCATCGTCGAGGCGGCCGACGGCACTTCCGAGACCCTCACCGCCGACGCCGTCCTGATCGCCACCGGCGGCCGCCCCCGCGAGTTGCCCGACGCGAAGCCGGACGGCGAGCGGATCCTCAACTGGACGCAGGTGTACGACCTGGACGAGCTCCCCGAGGAGCTCATCGTGGTCGGCTCCGGTGTGACCGGCGCCGAGTTCGCCGGCGCGTACCAGGCCCTGGGCTCCAAGGTGACGCTCGTCTCGTCCCGCGACCGCGTCCTGCCCGGCGAGGACCCGGACGCGGCCGCCGTCCTGGAGGACGTCTTCCGCCGCCGCGGCATGAACGTCATGGCCCGCTCCCGTGCCGAGTCCGTCAAGCGGGTCGGCGACCGCGTCGAGGTCACCCTCTCCGACGGCCGGGTCATCACCGGCAGCCACTGCCTCATGGCGGTCGGCGCGATACCGAACACCGCCGCCATGGGCCTGGAGGGCGCGGGCGTCAAGCTCAAGGACTCCGGCCACATCTGGACCGACAAGGTCTCCCGCACCTCGGCCCCCGGCGTGTACGCGGCCGGTGACGTCACGGGCGTCTTCGCGCTCGCCTCGGTCGCGGCCATGCAGGGCCGGATCGCGATGTACCACTTCCTGGGCGAGACGGTCGGCCCGCTCAACCTCAAGACGGTCTCCTCGAACGTCTTCACCGACCCCGAGATCGCGACCGTCGGCTACACCCAGGCCGACGTCGACGCGGGCGTCATCGACGCACGGGTCGTCAAGCTCCCGCTGCTGCGCAACCCGCGCGCCAAGATGCAGGGCATCCGGGACGGCTTCGTGAAGCTGTTCTGCCGTCCGGGCACCGGCATCATCGTCGGCGGCGTGGTCGTCTCGCCGCGCGCGAGCGAACTCATCCACCCCATCTCGATCGCGGTCGACAACAACCTGACCGTCGAACAGATGGCGAACACCTACACGGTCTACCCGTCGCTCTCGGGCTCGATCGCCGAAGCCGCACGGCAGTTGGCGACCCGCAAGGCGGCCGGGGAGCTCTGAGGCCCGCCTCCGGAGCCGGTGCCGGGCGCCACCCGGGCGAATGCCCTCGTCTCTATAGCACGGGACGTCCGGCACTGCGAACAACTTCTGTTAATCGGTGCAAACTGCTGATAGCAGACGGTCATTGGCGTTACTGTCAGTTTCGTGTTCGCAGCAGAACGTCGCCAACTGATCCTCGAAATGGTGCGCGCCAACGGAGCGGTTTCGCTCCGTGAGCTCGCCCGCGTCGTCCAGACCTCGGAAGTGACCGTACGGCGTGACGTGCGGGCGCTGGAGGCAGAAGGACTGCTCGACCGCCGGCACGGCGGTGCGGTGCTGCCGGGGGGCTTCACCAGGGAGTCCGGCTTCCCGCAGAAATCCCATCTATCGACCGCGGAGAAGACGGCGATCGCCGATCTCGCGGCAGGTCTCGTCGAGGAGGGCGAGGCCATCGTCGTCGGCGCCGGCACGACCACCCAGGAGCTGGCACGCCGGCTCGCCCGGGTGCCGGGGCTGACCGTCGTCACCAACTCCCTGCTGGTGGCACAGGCACTGGCGCATGCGAACCGGGTCGAGGTCGTCATGACCGGTGGCACGCTCCGCGGCTCCAACTACGCGCTGGTCGGCAGCGGCGCAGAACAGTCCCTGCAGGGGCTGCGGGTGTCGCGGGCCTTCCTGTCCGGGGCGGGACTGAGCGCGGAACGCGGGCTGTCCACGTCCAACATGCTCTCCGCCAGCGTCGACCGGGCCCTGGTCCAGGCGGCGGCGGAGGTCGTGGTCCTGGCCGACCACACCAAGCTGGGCACGGACACCATGTTCCAGACCGTGCCCACGGACCTGATCACGCATCTGGTCACGGACGAACCGCCGGCGGGCGACGACCGCGCCGCGACGGAGCTCCAGGCCCTGGCCGACCGCGGTGTCCAGGTCGCCGTCGCGTCGACCGACGGGGCGGACAACGGGATGCCCCACGGGCGGCAGCGACGGGAGATGCCGCCCGTGCCGGGACCCCGGCGCCATCAGCACCCCTCCGGCAACTACCCGGGCGGTACGGCACCCGGCGAGCCGCGCGCCAGGGCCGCCGGCCAGTCGGGCGGCGGCGTGTCGGGCATGTCCCCGCTGCGCACCGCCCAACTGGCCGGGGAGCAGCAGGCCGCCCGGATCGCCGACCTGGCCCCGCGGCGTTCGTGCTGCCGTCCGCGGACGGGACGTCAGTCCTTGATCTCGCAGAGGAGGGCACCCGAGGAGACGGAGGAGCCGACGTCCGCGGTGAGGCCCTTGATGGTGCCGGCGCGGTGGGCGTTGATGGGCTGCTCCATCTTCATCGCCTCCAGCACCACGACGAGGTCGCCCTCGTTGACGTGCTGGCCCTCCTCGACGGCGATCTTGACGATCGTGCCCTGCATCGGGGAGGTCAGGGAGTCACCGGAGGCGGCGGAGCCGGCCTTCTTGGTGGCGCGGCGCTTGGGGCGGGCACCGCCGGCGGCGGCGGTGCGGGCCAGGGTCATGCCCAGCGAGGCGGGCAGGGAGACCTCCAGCCGCTTGCCGCCGACCTCGACCACCACGGTCTCACGGCCGGGCTCGGCGTCCTCCTCGGCGTCGGCCGGGGCGGCGAAGGGCTTGATGTCGTTGACGAACTCGGTCTCGATCCACCGGGTGTGGACGGTGAACGGACCGGGCTTGCCGTGGACCTCGGGCGCGAAGGCGGGGTCGGCGACCACCGCGCGGTGGAACGGGATGGCGGTGGCCATGCCCTCGACCTGGAACTCGGCCAGGGCGCGCGCGGCGCGCTGCAGGGCCTGCTGCCGGGTGGCGCCGGTGACGACCAGCTTGGCCAGCAGGGAGTCCCAGGCGGGGCCGATCACGCTGCCGGCCTCGACACCCGCGTCCAGACGCACACCGGGGCCGGTGGGCGCGTCGAAACGGGTGACGGTGCCGGGGGCGGGGAGGAAGCCCCGGCCGGGGTCCTCGCCGTTGATGCGGAACTCGAACGAGTGACCGCGCAGCGGCGGGTCGTCGTAGCCGAGCTCCTCGCCGTCGGCGACGCGGAACATCTCGCGGACCAGGTCGATGCCGGTGACCTCCTCGGTGACCGGGTGCTCGACCTGCAGACGGGTGTTCACCTCCAGGAAGGAGATGGTGCCGTCCGTGCCGACCAGGAACTCGCAGGTGCCGGCACCGACGTAGCCGGCCTCCTTGAGGATGGCCTTGGACGCCGCGTACAGCTGGGCGTTCTGCTCCGGGGTCAGGAAGGGCGCGGGGGCCTCCTCCACCAGCTTCTGGTGGCGGCGCTGCAGCGAGCAGTCCCGGGTGGAGACGACCACGACGTTGCCGTGGCTGTCGGCCAGGCACTGGGTCTCCACGTGCCGGGGCTTGTCGAGGTAGCGCTCGACGAAGCACTCGCCGCGGCCGAAGGCGGCGACGGCCTCGCGGACGGCCGACTCGTACAGCTCGGGGACCTCGTCCAGGGTGCGGGCGACCTTCAGCCCGCGGCCGCCGCCGCCGAAGGCGGCCTTGATCGCGATCGGCAGGCCGTGCTCGCGCGCGAACGCCACGACCTCGTCGGCGCCCGACACGGGGTCGGGGGTGCCGGCGACCAGGGGCGCTCCGGCGCGCTGGGCGATGTGGCGGGCGGCGACCTTGTCGCCGAGGTCGCGGATGGCCTGCGGCGGGGGGCCGATCCAGGTCAGCCCGGCGTCCAGGACGGCCTGGGCGAAGTCGGCGTTCTCCGACAGGAAGCCGTAGCCGGGGTGGACGGCGTCGGCCCCGGACTCGGCTGCGGCCGCCAGCACCTTGGAGATGTCCAGGTAACTGGTGGCCGGGGTGTCACCGCCCAGCGCGTACGCCTCGTCGGCCACACGCACATGCAGCGCGTCCCGGTCCGGCTCCGCGTAGACGGCCACGCTGGCGATCCCGGCATCCCGGCAGGCACGGGCGACGCGGACTGCGATTTCACCGCGGTTGGCGATGAGCACCTTGCGCACGATGGCTCCCTCCTTGAAACAAGCAGAGTTTAGGTACTGGCGACACTTCGTGCCGAGGCACCCCTGGGGGTGAGCTTGCCCACACGGAGGGTGATACGGGTCTCCAATCGGGACCCGGATGCCTTGGCTTCCTACGGTAAAGCCCCATTTATCCCGGTGCTTGAGGCCCTGGGGTGTGGGCCGGGTCACCGTCCTCCACCGTGGCCGACGTGGCGCTTTTTTTGTGGGAACTCCACGAAGGCCCGGGTAAATCTTTGCCGGACCGGCGCCCCATACGGGTGGTGCCGCGCGGACTCTTGCCGCAACTCCTACCCGTTAGTAGCGTTCGGCCCACGAAATACCGCCGGTAATGGGGTCCTGGGACAGGGGGCGCGCAGTGCGCAGAAGTGTCGCCGTGGCGGCGGCTGTGTTGTTGGTCCTGGAGGCGTTCGGCTTCGCCTTCGTCAACTGGATCATGGGCATAGCCGTGCGCCACCAGCAGATGTCCCTGGCCGGGCTCGATCCGGACGCCATGGCGGCGGGCGCGTGGGCGGCCGGTGTGCTGATGGCGCTCTTCCTCATCGGCTGCGCGGTCGTCCTCGTCCGGATGGCGCAGCGCGACCGGGCGCCGGGCCGCTTCGGCCGGATCGTGCTCATCGTGTGCGCGGTGACCCACGCGGTCCTGGGCGCGGGCCTGGCGGCCCCGGTCGGCTGGGCCGCGTTCGTGGGGATGATGGTGATCCTGGGGTTCGTGGTGCTCGCCCTGGTGCTCTACGCGGGGGAGGAGGCCCCGGCCTCCGGTCCGGCCCCCGGGCCGGGCGACGAGCCGGGCGGGAGCACGCCCCCGCCGCCAGTGGCCCCCGCCGCCGTCTGAGCGGGCCGGCCGGTCGGACCGGTCGGCCCGGTCAGACCCAGAAGTCGGTGATGCGCAGGTCCAGCTCGGCGAGCAGACGGCGCAGCAGCGGCAGCGAGATGCCGATGACGTTGCCGTGGTCGCCCTCGATGCCCTCGACGAACGGCGCGGAACGGCCGTCGAGGGTGAAGGCGCCGGCCACGTACAGCGGCTCGCCCGAGGCGACGTAGGCGGCGATCTCGTCGTCGTCCGGGGTGCCGAACCGCACCGTGGTGGAGGCGGTGGCCGAGACCCGGCGGCCGGTGGCGAGGTCGATGACGCAGTGTCCGGTCCGCAGCACACCGGAGCGGCCGCGCATGGACTTCCAGCGGGCCGTGGCGTCCTCGGCGTCGGCCGGCTTGCCAAGCGCCTGGCCGTCCAGGTCCAGGACGGAGTCGCAGCCGACGACCACCTCGCCGTCGGCGAGCTGGGCCGCGACCACCGAGGCCTTGGCCTCGGCCAGCACCCGGGCCAGCTCGGCGGGGGTGTCGGCGCTGATCGCGTCCTCGTCGACGCCGCTGACGACGACCCGCGGGTCGAGCCCGGCCTGCTTCAGCAGTCCCAGGCGCGCGGGGGAGGCGGAGGCGAGGACGAGCGGGCGGGGGCTGCGGCTGCTGTCGGTCATGCCCGTCATCGTAGTCAGCCGCGCCAGGCCACCAGGGCCGTGATCAGGGGGACGGCGACGGCGATCACGATCATCGCGCGGCGCAGCATCGCCTGCGCCTGCCGCATCTCCTCGGGCGGTTCGTCGGACGGGTCTGACCACAGCATGCCGTCCAGGTTGCGCCGTGGCGGACGCCCGCGCCTGAGTACGGATACTCAGGCGCGGGCGGGCATGCGGACCATTTCCGTCCGCTCCGTGCTCAGTGCGGCCAGTAGGTGGCGCGCCAGGCCGCCGGCGCCGGGCGCATCATCCGCCCGGGGACGTTGCGCGCGGGGGAGGCCCACTCGTCGGACGCCCGCGGGCCGTCGGCGGGCCCCGTGGCCGCCGCGGCCCGGGCCTGGACGAGGGCCACGACGGCCGCCAGCTCCTCGGGGGTCGGGTTGCCCCGTTCGACCTTGATCACCATGGCTGGGCGCGCTCCTTAGAGGGGGATGTTGCCGTGCTTCTTGGGGGGCAGGCTCTCGCGCTTGTTGCGCAGCGTCCGCAGCGCCTTCACCAGGTGCGTGCGGGTCTCGGAGGGCAGGATCACGCCGTCGACATAGCCGCGCTCCGCGGCGACGTAGGGGTTGAGCAGGGTGTCCTCGTACTCCTGCATCAGCTGGGCGCGCAGCGCCTCCGCCTCCTCCGGGGAGCCCGCCTCGGCCAGGGTGCGGCGGTGCAGGATGTTGACGGCGCCCTGGGCGCCCATGACGGCGATCTGGGCGGTCGGCCAGGCCAGGTTGAGGTCGGCGCCGAGGTGCTTGGAGCCCATGACGTCGTAGGCGCCGCCGAACGCCTTGCGCGTGATGACGGTGATCAGCGGGACGGTGGCCTCGGCGTACGCGTAGATCAGCTTGGCGCCGCGCCGGATGATGCCGTTCCACTCCTGGTCGGTGCCGGGCAGGAAGCCGGGCACGTCGACGAAGGTGACGACCGGGACGTTGAAGCTGTCGCAGGTGCGGACGAAACGCGCCGCCTTCTCGCTGGCGTTGATGTCCAGGCAGCCGGCGAACTGCATCGGCTGGTTGGCGACGACGCCGACCGGGTGGCCCTCGATCCGGCCGAAGCCGGTGACGATGTTGGGCGCGAACAGCGCCTGGGTCTCCAGGAACTCGCCGTCGTCCAGGACGTGCTCGATGACCTGGTGCATGTCGTACGGCTGGTTCGCCGAGTCCGGGATCAGGGTGTCGAGCTCGAGGTCCTCCGCCGACACCTCCGGCTCCGCCTCCTGCGGGAAGGCCGGGGCCTCCTGGAGGTTGTTGGACGGCAGGTAGGACAGCAGCGCCTTGACGTACTCGATGGCGTCCTTCTCGTCGCCGGCCATGTGGTGCGCGTTGCCGGACACGGTGTTGTGCGAACGGGCGCCGCCCAGTTCCTCGAAGCCGACGTCCTCACCGGTGACGGTCTTGATGACGTCCGGGCCGGTGATGAACATGTGCGAGGTCTGGTCGACCATCACCACGAAGTCGGTGATGGCGGGGGAGTAGACCGCGCCGCCCGCGCAGGGGCCCAGGATGAGCGAGATCTGCGGGATGACGCCGGAGGCGTGGGTGTTGCGGCGGAAGATCTCGCCGTACAGGCCGAGCGAGGTGACGCCCTCCTGGATGCGCGCGCCGCCGGAGTCGTTGATGCCGATGACCGGGCAGCCGGTCTTCAGCGCCCAGTCCATGACCTTGACGATCTTCTCGCCGTAGACCTCGCCGAGCGCGCCGCCGAACACGGTGAAGTCCTGCGAGAAGACCGCCACCGGGCGGCCGTCCACGGTGCCGTAGCCGGTGACGACGCCGTCCCCGTAGGGGCGGTTCTTCTCCAGGCCGAAGTTGGTCGAGCGGTGCCGGGCCAGCTCGTCCAGTTCGACGAAGGAGCCCTCGTCCAGCAGCAGTTCGATGCGCTCACGCGCGGTCAGCTTGCCCTTGGCGTGCTGCTTTTCCACCGCGCGCGCCGAGCCGGCGTGGGTCGCCTCGTCAACGCGGCGGCGCAGGTCCGCGAGCTTCCCCGCGGTGGTGTGGATGTCGATCTCCGGCTCGGCCATGGGAGGCGGCTCTCCTGCTCTCGTCGGGTCGTTCTGAGGGTGTGACGTGACTGGCGAGTAATGCTGTTTTCGTAGCGTAACCGCGCGGATGCTGCCCGGTCAGTGCGGCGTTGGCCACACTCCACTCCCAGGGTCCGCCTTCCCGGCCGCCGCGTCGTCCCGGGCCCTGGCGGGCGCGTCCACGGCGATCCGGAGGGCAGACCCTAGGCTGGGAGGTATGACCTCGAACCGCTGGTCCGACCTCGAGCGGCCGCCGCTCAACGCGGCCGCCCTGCGCCGCGCGATCGTCACCCCCGACAGCCTGTGGACCGACCTGGACGTGGTCGGCTCCACCGGCTCCACCAACAGCGACCTGGGCGCCCGGGCCCGGGAGGGCGCCGCCGAGGGCGCGGTGCTGGTCGCCGAGGAGCAGTCCGCGGGGCGCGGCCGCCTGGACCGCCAGTGGCAGGCCCCCGCCCGTTCCGGGCTGTTCTTCTCCGTGCTGCTGCGGCCGACGTCCGTCCCGCCCCGGCGCTGGGGCTGGCTGCCCCTGCTGGCCGGTGTGGCGACGGCCACCGCCGTGGCGCGGACGGCGGGCGTGGACACCGGGCTGAAGTGGCCCAACGACGTGCTCGTCACCGTCGACGGCGAGGAACGGAAGACCGGCGGCATCCTCGCCGAGCGCGTCGGCGACGACGCCGTGGTGATCGGCATCGGCCTCAACGTCACCCTCCGCGAGGAGGAGCTGCCGGTCCCCGCCGCGGGCTCGCTCATGCTCGCCGGGGCCAAGGTCACCGACCGCGACCCGCTGCTGCGCGCGGTGCTGCGTTCCCTGGCCGACTGGTACGGCGAGTGGCTGCGCGCCGACGGCGATCCGGCCGGCTCCCGGCTGCAGCAGGCGTACGCCGCCGGCTGCGTGACGCTCGGCCGCACCGTACGGGCCGAACTCCCCGGCGGGGGCGAGGTCGGCGGGCGGGCGGTGGCCGTCGACGACGACGGGCGGCTGGTCGTCGCGACCGGCGAGGGCGAGCGGGCGGTCGCCGCGGGCGACGTCGTCCACGTGCGGCCGGCGGGACAGTGAGCCAGGCCACACCTGCCGTATTGTTGAGGCGGCAGCCTCCGACGCGGTGATCGGAAGGGCCGGTGCGCAGGGACCCAGGAGGGGGCGGGCGGTGACCGTGGACGACGCGAGCGACCTCCCGCCGCACGAAGAGCCGGGCGGGCCTCGTCGCGAACAGGCGGAGCACGAGGAGCGCGACGAGCACGAGGAGCCCGAGGAACGGGGCGGATCCACCCGGTCCCACGCCATCGAAGAGGACCCGATCGCCCTGCGCCTGGAGCACTTGATCCTGGGCTCCGGACGGCACTACACACCTTTTCAGGCGGCCCGCAGCGCCGGCGTCTCCATGGACCTCGCCGCCCGGTTCTGGCGCGCGATGGGCTTCGCCGACATCGGCCAGGCACGCGCGCTGACCGAGGCCGACGTCCTGGCGCTGCGCCGCCTGGCCGGTCTGGTCGAGGCCGGGCTGATCAGCGAGAGCACGGCGATCCAGGTCGCCCGCTCCACCGGCCAGACCACGGCCCGGCTGGCCGAGTGGCAGACCGACTCCTTCCTGGAGGAGCTCACCGAACCGCCCGAACCCGGCATGACCCGGGGCGAGGTGGCCTATCCGCTGGTCGAGCTGCTGCTGCCGGAGCTGGAGGAGTTCCTCACCTACGTGTGGCGGCGCCAGCTCGCCGCCGCCACCAGCCGGGTCGTCCGCTCGGACGACGAGGAGGCCGTCGACCGCCGGCTGGCGGTCGGCTTCGCCGACCTCGTCGGCTTCACCCGGCTCACCCGGCGGCTGGAGGAGGAGGAACTCGGCGAACTGGTCGAGGCCTTCGAGACCACGGCCGCCGACCAGGTGGCCGCGCACGGCGGACGGCTCATCAAGACCCTCGGTGACGAAGTGCTGTTCGTCGCGGACGACGCCGGCACGGCCGCCGAGATCGGCATGCGGCTGATCGAGACGATGAACGGCGACGAGACGATGCCGGCGCTGCGCGTCGGCATGGCCTTCGGCACCGTCACGACCCGCATGGGTGACGTCTTCGGCACCACGGTGAACCTGGCGAGCCGGCTGACCTCGATAGCGCCACGGGACGCGGTGCTCGTCGACGGCGAGCTGGCGCAGGCGCTCGTCGCGGCGGGCGAGGCACCCGAGTCGGAGGCGGAGCTCGAGCCCGGGTCGGAGGAGAAGTACCGCTTCGGGCTGCAGCCCATGTGGCGGCGGCCGGTGCGCGGTCTCGGCGTGGTCGAGCCCTGGCTGCTGAACCGCCGGAGCGGCTGAGCGGGCACGCCCACTACGCTGGCGGTCGACGGTTCACGATCGTTAACAGCGACCCGGAGGTGGCGGCGCGATGGCCGAGCAGCGGTTTGGCGAGTGGGTGGCGGTACGCAGGCACGGTGACGCCGGGCGGGTGGCGGAACTGGTGCTGGACCGGCCCAAGGCGATGAACGCCATCTCGACGGACATGGCCCGGGCGGTCACCGAGGCGTGCGCGGCGCTGTCCGCCGACCGGTCGGTCAGCTGCGTCGTGCTCACCTCGACCCACGAGCGGGCGTTCTGCGTGGGCGCCGACCTGAAGGAGCGCAACTCCTTCACCGACGCCGACCTCGCGCGGCAGCGCCCGTACACGCGGGCCGCCTACACGGCCGTGCTGGAACTGCCGATGCCGTCCGTGGCCTCGGTGCACGGCTTCGCCCTCGGCGGCGGGTACGAGCTGGCGCTGGCGTGCGACGTGATCGTCGCCGACCCGACGGCCGTCGTGGGGCTGCCGGAGGTCACGGTGGGCGTGATCCCCGGTGGCGGCGGCACGCAGTTGCTGCCGCGCCGGGTGGGCGCGGCCCGGGCGGCGCAGCTGATCTTCACCGGGCGCCGGGTGCCCGCGGCGGAGGCGCTGGCGCTGGGTCTGGTGGACGTGCTCGCGGAGCAGGGCCAGGACCGTGTGGAGGCGCTCGGGCTGGCCTCGCGGATGGCCGGGAACTCGCCGGTGGGCCTGCGTGCGGCCAAGCGGGCGCTGCGGCTGGGCCAGGGCACGGACCTGCGGACCGGGCTGGACGTCGAGGACGCCGCATGGCGCACGGTCGCCTTCTCCGGGGACCGCACCGAGGGTGTCGCGGCCTTCAACGAGAAGCGCGACCCGGTGTGGCCGGGTGAGTGATTGAGGCGGAAAACGACCGCGCCGACGGGCGCGTAACGTGCGGGGCCGTGCGAACGTCGCAAACTGGTAAAAAGTCTGCGGGCGACAGGAGACGGGCGCATGAACGGCACCGGCGGGGACGCTCGACTGCGCGCCGTCGCCGAACTCGCGCGGGCGGTGGCGGCGGCGAAGTCGCCCATGGAGGCGGCCGTCGCCGCCGCGTCCTCGGCGCGGATCGCCCTCGGCGGTTCCATGGCGGCGATCTCCCGCTGGGAGCGCGACCGGGGACGGCTGCGGGTGCTGGTCAACGACGGGGACCTGGCGCCCGGCGAGGAGCCGCAGCCCGTCGAGGAGGTGTACTCGGTCGCGGACTTCCCGGAGATCGTGGAGTTCCTGCACGTCAAGTGGACCGAGGGCGGCGAGCCGCACGCCTGGATCGAGACGGCCGAGGGCCCGGCGGAGGGCCGTACCGGCGCTTACTGCCACCAGCGGGTGGCCACGCTGCGGCGGCGCGGCCGCACCTCCTGCGTCGTCGCGCCGATCATGCTGCACGGGCTCGCCTGGGGCGAGCTGTACGTGGCCCGGGGCGCCGGGCGGCCGGTCTTCGACCGGGACGACGCCGAGTTCGCGACCGTGCTCGCGGCGCTCACCGCGGCCGGGATCGCCCAGACCGAGCGGCTGGCCGAGGTGCGCCGGCTGGCCTTCACCGACCCGCTGACCGGGCTGGCCAACCGGCGGGCGGTCGACCAGCGGCTGGAGGAGGCGGTGGAACGGCACCGGGCCGACGGGACCCCGGTGAGCCTGATGGTCTGCGACCTCAACGGGCTCAAACGGGTCAACGACCAGCTCGGGCACGCGGTCGGCGACCGGCTGCTGGTCGGCTTCGGCTCCGTGCTGTCGCTGTGCGGGGCCGCACTGGAGGGCAGCCTGGTCGCGCGGCTGGGCGGCGACGAGTTCTGCCTGCTGTCGGTGGGGCACCGCGCGGAGCAGGTCGTGGCGGTCGCCGAGGAGCTGTGCGTGCGGACCAAGTGGCTGGGGCTGGGCGACGGGGTGGCGGTCGGGGTGGCGTCCACGGACGCGGAGATCGGCGCGGTGACCTCGGGGCGCCGGTTGTTCCGGCTGGCGGACGCGGCCCAGTACCGGGCGAAGGCGCTGCACTCGGTGGAGCCGGTGGTCGCCGGGCGTGGGGCGCCGGAGGACCCGGTGGTCCGGCTCGCCGACCAGCCCGCGGGCCACGACGTGGAGCGGCGCCGCTTCCGGGGGCGGGACTGAAGCCCCGCCCGCGGCCCGGGGAGCGCACCATGGGACGGGCCGGCGGGTGCGGCGGGGGCCGCGCGGAAGAGGCCCGTCGGGCACGTGACAGGTTGCGATTCAGTCCGTAGGGTTCGTGAATATGAGTATGCATAACGTGGTGATCGGGGCCCACGGGGCCGCGGCGGAGGACGTGCTGGCGGTGGCCCGCGGTGGTGCGCGGGTCGAGCTGTCTGCGGAGGCGCTGGCCGGGATCGCCGCGGCGCGCGAGGTCGTGGAGGCCCTGGCGGCGAAACCGGAGCCGGTCTACGGCGTCTCCACGGGCTTCGGCGCGCTCGCGGTGCGGCACATCAGCCCCGAGCTGCGCGCGCAGCTGCAGCGCAGCCTGGTGCGCTCGCACGCCGCCGGCATGGGCCCGCACGTGGAGCGCGAGGTGGTGCGCGCGCTGATGTTCCTGCGGCTGAAGACGCTGGCCTCCGGCCGTACCGGTGTCCGTCCGGTCGTCGCCGAGACGATGGCCGCGCTGCTCAACGCGGGCATCACCCCCGTCGTCCACGAGTACGGCTCCCTGGGCTGCTCCGGCGACCTGGCACCGCTGTCGCACTGCGCGCTGGTCCTGATGGGCGAGGGCGAGGCGGAGGGCCCCGACGGCGTCGTGCGCCCCGCCGCGGAGCTGCTGGCCGAGCACGGCATCGAGCCCGTCGAGCTGCGTGAGAAGGAGGGCCTGGCCCTCATCAACGGCACCGACGGCATGCTCGGCATGCTCGTCATGGCCATCGACGACCTGCGCCGGCTGTTCACCGCCGCCGACGTCACCGCCGCGCTGTCGATGGAGGCGCTGCTGGGCACCGACAAGGTGCTCGCCCCCGAGCTGCACGCGATCCGCCCGCACCCCGGCCAGGCGGCCAGCGCCGAGAACATGCGCCGCGTGCTCGCCGGCTCCGGGCTCACCGGGCACCACCAGGACGACGCCCCGCGGGTCCAGGACGCGTACTCGATCCGCTGCGCCCCGCAGGTGGCCGGCGCCGGCCGGGACACCGTGACGCACGCCATGACGGTCGCCGACCGCGAGCTGGTCTCCGCCGTCGACAACCCGGTCGTCTTCGCCGACGAAGGCTCTGGGGGAGGGCGTGTGGAGTCCAACGGCAACTTCCACGGCGCCCCCGTCGCCTACGTGCTGGACTTCCTGGCCATCGCGGCGGCCGACCTCGGGTCGATAGCGGAGCGGCGCACCGACCGGCTGCTGGACAAGAGCCGTTCGCACGGCCTGCCCGCCTTCCTGGCCGACGACCCGGGCGTGGACTCCGGCCTGATGATCGCCCAGTACACGCAGGCCGCGCTGGTCAGCGAGAACAAGCGGCTCGCGGTCCCGGCCTCGGTGGATTCCATCCCGTCCTCGGCGATGCAGGAGGACCACGTGTCGATGGGCTGGTCGGCCGCGCGCAAGCTGCGGCAGGCGGTGGACAACCTGGCCCGGATCGTGGCGGTCGAGCTGATGGCCGCGTCGCGCGCCGTCGAGCTGCGCGTGCAGGGCAGCGAGGTACTGGTGGCCGCCCCGGCGACCCAGGCCGTGGTGAAGGCGGCGCGCGAGGCCGGAGTGGGCGGCCCCGGCCCGGACCGCTTCCTGTCCCCGGACCTGGAGGCGGCGTACGACTTCGTGCGCGGCGGCGGTCTGGTGGCGGCGGCCGAGTCGGTCACCGGCCCGCTCGCCTGACCCCTGCCCCGCCCCGGCCTCCGGGCCGGGGCGGGCGGGTTCCTAGTACATCTCGCGGGCGCGGCGGCTCGCGTTGACCACGAGCGCCGCGCCCAGGCCGAGGAAGGCGGTCCCGCCGACCAGGTACGGCGTGGTGTCGACGCTGCCGGTGTCCGCCAGGTGCTGTCCCTGGTCGGTGCCCGACCCGGCGGTGGCGGTGGAAACGGACGACTGCGCGCTCGTGTTCGCCGTGTGCTCGGCATTGGCGGACGCGTTGGGCACGAAGTACAGGGCGCCGAGCACGGCGGCAGCCGTGACGGCGACGAAAGCGGGTGGACGGTGCGAGGTCAACGGATCCCCCAGCGGTTGCGGCGACTTGACCGTGAAGGCCGATGGTAGTGAGACAACCGCCGCTGAGGGAAGTTCGACCCCGGAACCGGAGCTTCCGCGGGTTCCCGGAGGGCTGCCGCGGGTATCCTTCCGCGCCGGAAGCGGACTGCCTGCGCAACGGGGGCCGTTCCCCCGCATACGCTCCGTCACATGAGCACTACTGACATCCCCACCGGGGAGAGCGGGCCGCGCTACGTGCGGCTCCAGGTGGAGCTGGTCCTGGAGATCACCGGGTCCGGCGAGCTGACCGACGCCGCGCTGGACCAGATCGGCGGCGACGAGTACATGCCGGACGACGAGCGGCAGCACGCCGAGGCGTCGGTGCGGCAGGACGAGTCGGAGGCGCTGGCCTACCTGGTCGATCCGTTCGACCTGGTCACCAGCGTGCCGGGGATCGAACTGGTGCAGGCGTCCTGGTCCTGTGCCCACACCGAGTACGACCCCGACTCCGACGAGTGGGACCTCTACGACGACGAGGCCGACGACGAGGTGGACGACGAGGTGGACGAAGCCGACATCGAGGAGGAGGAACCGCAGGGACGCTGAACGCGTCTTCGGCAGTGCGTGACTCACCCGCCCCGGGCCCCTCACGGGTCCGGGGTTTCGCACGGGCCGCGTGACCGCGCCCATGTCACGTGCGTCACGCACGTGTTCTTCCCCACACTTCCCGGGGTGGGGGAACGGACCAAAGACCCTGGCAGTTCCTGGACGTACGAGTGAGGCTCGATCGAGGGCCGTGGCCCGCGACGCACGCGGGCCGGGGGAAACGCGTACCGGAAGACATTGGAGATCTGTGTGAAGCGCGCCGAGACCGGCACAGCCACCGACACGAGTCCCTCGCGCAAGCGGCGAGCCGGGCTGGCAGCTCTGGCGCTGCTCGCCGTCGGGGCGATCACGCTGACCGCCTGCGGGGGAGACAAGGCGGGCACGGCCGGTTCCGACAACAACGCCAAGTCGCAGGCCTCGGTCGACGAGCAGGCGGCCAAGGACTCCTCGGACGCCCGAATATCGATCACCCCGAAGACCGGCGCCAGCGACGTCAGCATCAACACGGGCGCCAAGGTGCAGGTGACCGACGGTGAGCTCACCAGCGTCACCATGACCTCGGTCGCCGACGGCTCCGCCGTCAAGGGCACGATCTCCGCGGACGGGTCGAGCTGGGCGCCCGACGGCCCGCTGAAGCGGGAGACCCAGTACAAGATCGCCGCCAAGGCGGAGGACGGCAAGGGCCGCAAGGCCGCCGAGAACTCCACCTTCACCACGGTCACCTCCGCGCACAGCTTCATCGGCTACTACACGCCCGAGAACGGCCAGACCGTCGGCGTGGGCATGCCGGTCTCGATCAACTTCACCAAGGCGATCGAGGACAAGAAGGCCGTCCAGTCGGCGATCGCGGTGACCTCCAGCAGCGGCCAGGAGGTCGTCGGCCACTGGTTCAACTCCACCCGGCTCGACTTCCGCCCGGAGTCCTACTGGCAGGCCGGCTCCACCGTCACCCTCAAGCTGAACCTCGACGGCGTCGAGGGCTCCTCCGGGATCTACGGCGTCCAGGACAAGACCGTCAGCTTCAAGATCGGTCGCAGCCAGGTCTCCACGGTCGACGCCTCGACCCACCGGATGAAGGTCGCCCGCGACGGCAAGGTCATCCGCAACATCCCGATCTCCGCCGGCTCGGACGAGAACACCACCTACAACGGCCAGATGGTGATGTCGGAGAAGTTCACCGAGACCCGGATGAACGGCGCCACGGTCGGCTTCACCGACGACGACGGCAAGGGCGAGTACGACATCAAGGACGTGCCGCACGCCATCCGCCTGACCACGTCCGGCACCTTCATCCACGGCAACTACTGGGGCGCCGACTCGGTGTTCGGCGCCGTCAACACCAGCCACGGCTGCGTGGGCCTGAACGACACCAAGGGCGCCAAGGACACCTCCACCGACGCCTACTGGTTCTACACGAACTCGATCGTCGGCGACGTCGTGATCGTGAAGAACTCCAAGGACAAGACCGTCGACCCGGCGAACGGCCTCAACGGCTGGAACATGAGCTGGAGCGCCTGGAAGGCCGGCAGCGCGGTCTGATACCGCTCCCGCCCCGGACGGCGACAGGGGCCCGGAACCATGAGGTTCCGGGCCCCTGTGGCGTCCTTCGCGCCCTCGCCGGGCGGGCCGTCAGTCCTTCGTGCCGTCCACGATGACCGGGGAGCCGTTCGCGCCCGTGCCGCAGGGCACCGCGTACACGGGGTTGGACTTCGCGGCCTCGCGGTAGGCGTCCAGGCACTGGTTGTAGAGCACCTTGTCGCTCAGCGACCGCGCGATGATCCGGTTGGCGCTCGCGATGCCCTCCGCCTCGATCCGCTTGCGCTCCGCCTCGGCCTTGGCCGTCCTGGCCGCCTCGGTGGCCCGCTCGGTGGCCTGCTCCTGCTGGATCTTCTTGTCGATCTGCTCCTGCAACTGGTCGGAGGGCCGCACGTTGCGCAGGTTCACCGCGGTGACGTCGATGCCGCGCGGGGCGAGGCGCTGCTTGATCAGGGCGTCGATCTCCGACCCGATCCGCTCGCGGCCGGAGGCGTACCCCTCCTCGCTGCTGTGCTTGGCGAAGACGTTGCGTATGATCTCGCGGCTGTCCGGCATCACCAGCCGCGACTGGATGGCCTCCTCGTTGCCCGCCAGCCGGTAGAGCTCGACGGCCTTGGCGGGCACCACGGCCCACTTGATGGTCACGTCGGCGTAGAGCACCCCGCCCTGCGAGGAGCGCACCTCGACCACGTCCTTGTCGTGCAGATCGAGGTCGACCGGGCGCGTGGAGAACGACGTGACGTCGGTGAACGGCGACCTGAAGTGGATGCCGGAGGTCAGCGGGGAGCCGACCTTGCCGAAGGTCACCGGGACGCCGACCTCGTAGGCGCTCACGACGTGGACGCATGCGAAGACGCCGGCCAGCACGCCCGCCAGGGCGCTGAGCGCCGCTCCCAGCTTCCAGCCGACGGAGCTCTGGCCCCGGGCGACGAAGAACAGCACGACCGCCGCCATGAGCAGCAGGATGGACAGCACGAACACAGGGATCCCCCTCCGGAACACGGACCGGCGCCGCCCCCCGGCCGCGCCGCGCAGCGCATCGTAACGGCCCGAGGTGACGGTTCCGTACGTCGTGTGACGGGCCGTGACGAGCTGTTGCGAGGCTGTTGCCTGGTCCGGACGCGGGCCCTGGCGGGGCGCCCGGTGGGCTACCGCGTCCGCAGCGCCTGGGGGTCGTCCAGGACGGAGCGCACCACGCTGTACGCCGCCCCGAGCAGCACGCCCTCGCGGCCCAGCCGGGACACCCGCACGGCGTCCGCGCGCCATTGACGGTCCGTCACGCGGCGGCCCAGCTCGCGTTCGACGGCCGAGCGCAGCCACGGCGCCAGCGAGGCCAGGGTGCCGCCCAGCACGACGGCCTGCGGGTCCAGCAGGTTCACCGCGCCGCTCAGCGCGATCCCGAAGGCCTGCCCGGCGGCCGCGAGCGCCTTCAACGCCGCCGGGTCCCCCTCCACGGCGGCCGCCTGGAGGGCCTTGAGCGCGTCCGGCCGCTCCGGGGCGATGCCCGCGGCGCGCAGCACGGCCTCCTCGCCCGCGTACTGCTCCAGGCAGCCGCGGGCCCCGCAGGAGCAGCGCGGGCCCGTCGGGTGCACGGGCACGTGGCCGAGCTCCCCGGCGAAGCCGCGCGCGCCGCGGAACAGCCGGCCGTCGACGACCAGCGCCGCGCCGATGCCGATCTCCGCCGAGACGTGCACGAAGTCGGTGACGCCCTCGTGGCCGCCCAGCCAGAGCTCGGCGAGGGCGCCGAGGTTGGCCTCGTTCTCGACCGTGACCGGGATGCGGGCTCCGGCGAGGCAGTCGCCCCCTGCCCGGTCGAACCAGCCCGCGGCGTCGACGTCCTCCCAGCCGAGGTTCGGCGCCCGCATCACGACCTGCCGGTCCCGGCCGACCAGGCCCGGCACGGCGAGCGTCAGTCCGGCCGCGCTCAGTCCGGCGGCCCGCGCCTCCTGCCGCACCCCGCCGACGAGCGCCGCGAGTTCGCGCAGCACCTCCGGCGCCGGACGGCCGCGGTTGTCCGCCTCGACGCGGGCCCGGGCGCGCACGGTGCCGCGCAGGTCGACCGCGACGGCGGCGAGGTGGTCCACCCCGACCTCGGCGCCGAGGCCCGCCGGACCGGTGTCGTTGAGCGCCAGGGCGGTGCCGGGGCGGCCGACCGTGCCGGGGCGCTGGGTGCCCAGCTCCACCAGCAGGCCGGCCGCGAGCAGCTCGTCGACGAGGGTCGACACGGTGGCCCGGGTCAGCCCGACCTCGGCGGCGACGGCCGCGCGCGAGACCTCGCCGTGTTCCGCCACGGCTCGCATCACCAGCGCCAGATTCCGCCGTCGCAACCCCGCCTGCGACCCCGGCCCTTCCGCCACGCCCCGGTCCCCTTCCGCTCTCGTCCGTCATCCGTCCTGGTCAACGTCGTCCTGCCCCCACCCTCGCACGCCCCGCCCGGCGGCCGGACCCAGGGCGGGGCGAGCGGCTCACCGCACGTCGAAGGAGTCGGCCAGCGCCGCCGCGAGGCGGTCGAGCGCGGCGTCGTCGCGCGGGACGGGGTCGTAGGAAGGGCCGGCCGTGGTGTCCCAGCGGCGGGCGACGGCCTGCGGGGACTCCCCGGTGAGCAGCCCGGCGGCCTGCGCGGCCGCGCCCAGCGCGACCAGCTCGTCCGCGACGGGGATCCGGACGGCCCGCCCCGACAGACGCCGCACGGTCTCCCGCCACGCCGTGCCGCGGGCGCCGCCGCCGATGAGCAGCAGGGGCTCGTCGGAGGTGGTGCCGTCGACCGCGAGCACCTGGTCGAGTGCGGTGAGCAGGGCGTACGCCGCGCCGTCGTACGCGGCCTGGAGGATCTGCCCCGGGGTGGTGTCGTGCCGCAGCCCGGTGAGCAGCCCGGAGGCGTACGGCAGGTTGGGGGTGCGCTCGCCGTCGAGGAAGGGCAGCAGGACCGTGCCGCCGCCCCCCTCGACCGCCTCGCGGTCCAGGGAGAGCAGCCCCGCGATCTTGTCGACGGCGAGGGTGCAGTTGAGGGTGCAGGCCAGCGGCAGCCAGTCGCCGTGCCCGCCCGCGAAGCCGGCGACGATGCCGGTGGGGTCGGTGGGCCGGGTGGCGGCGGGGGTGTAGACCGTGCCGGAGGTGCCGAGGCTCAGCGCGGGCTGACCGGGCAGGAGCCCGAGGCCGAGGGCCGCGGCGGCGTTGTCGCCGGTGCCCGCGCCGACCAGGACGCCCTCGCGCAGCGGCAGCCCGGGCAGGGTGACCCCCGCGGCCTCGCCGGGGCCGAGGACCCTGGGCAGCAGGGCCGGGTCGAGGCCGATCTCGGCGAGCAGCGCCTCGTCGTACGTCTCGGTGTCCGTGGCCCACCAGCCGGTGCCGGAGGCGTCGCCCCGGTCGGTGACGCCGGCGCCGCCGAGCCGTTCGGTGAGGAAGTCGTGCGGGAGGCGCACGGCCGCGGCGGCCTTGGCGGTCTCCGGCTCGTGCTCGGTGAGCCAGGCCCACTTGGTCACGGTGAAGCTCGTGCCGGGCACGCTGCCGAAGCGCTCCGCCCAGTACGCGGCGCCGTGCCGCTCCACCAGCGCGGTGGCCTGCGGGGCGGACCGCACGTCGTTCCAGAGCAGGGCGGGCCGCAGGGGCCGGCCGACCGGGTCGAGGACGACCAGGCCGTGCTGCTGGCCGCCGACCGCGATGGCGTCGGCGCGCTCCGCGTACGGCCCGATCTGGGCGAGCGCGGCGCCGAGCGCACGCCACCACACCTCGGGGTCGGTCTCGCGGCCCGCGCCCTCACTCACCGTGTGCCGGGCCTGTCCCCTGGCCAGCACCTCGCCCGTCTCCACGTCGACTGCGAGCACCTTGGTCGACTGGGTGGAGCTGTCCACACCCAGCGCGATCGGTCCGTTACCCATCCTGCGGCTCCCTTCACAAAGCGGCGATGGCATATTAATTTGTTCAGTGGTCTTACGAATAGGAGCCGCCGCGATGAGTTTCACCCCCACCCCCGAGGACAAGTTCACCTTCGGTCTCTGGACCGTCGGCTGGCAGGGCCGCGACCCCTTCGGTGACGCGACCCGCCCCGCCCTCGATCCCGTCGAGAGCGTCAACCGGCTGGCCGAGCTCGGAGCGTACGGCGTCACCTTCCACGACGACGACCTGATCCCCTTCGGCTCGGACGACACCGCCCGCGAGGGCCACATCAAGCGCTTCCGCCAGGCCCTGGACGCCACCGGCCTGAAGGTGCCGATGGCCACCACCAACCTCTTCACGCACCCGGTCTTCAAGGACGGCGGCTTCACCGCCAACGACCGCGAGGTCCGGCGCTTCGCGCTCCGCAAGACCATCCGCAACATCGACCTCGCCGCCGAGCTGGGCGCCAAGGTCTACGTCGCCTGGGGCGGCCGCGAGGGCGCCGAGTCCGGTGCCGCCAAGGACGTGCGGGTCGCCCTCGACCGCTTCAAGGAGGCCTTCGACCTCCTCGGCGAGTACGTCCTGGAGCAGGGCTACGACCTGCGCTTCGCGATCGAGCCCAAGCCGAACGAGCCGCGCGGCGACATCCTGCTGCCGACCATCGGCCACGCGCTGGCGTTCATCAACGAGCTGGCCCACCCCGAGCTCGTCGGCCTCAACCCCGAGGTCGGCCACGAGCAGATGGCCGGGCTGAACTTCCCGCACGGCATCGCCCAGGCGCTGTGGCACGGCAAACTCTTCCACATCGACCTCAACGGCCAGACCGGCATCAAGTACGACCAGGACCTGCGCTTCGGCGCCGGCGACCTGCGCTCGGCGTTCTGGCTGGTCGACCTGCTGGAGTCGGCCGGCTACGAGGGCCCGCGCCACTTCGACTTCAAGCCCCCGCGGACCGAGGACATGGACGGTGTGTGGGCGTCCGCCGCCGGCGGCATGCGCAACTACCTCATCCTCAAGGACCGTGCCGCCGCGTTCCGCGCCGACCCGGCCGTGCAGGACGCGCTGAAGGCCGCCCGCCTGGACCAGCTGGCGCAGCCGACCCTCGGCGAGGGCGAGTCCCTGGCCGACCTGCTCGCCGACCGCGGCGCCTACGAGGAGTTCGACGCCGACGCCGTCGCGACCCGCGGGTCCGCCTTCGAGCAGCTCGACCAGCTCGCGATGGACCACCTGCTCGGCACCCGCTGAGCCCCGCGGAAACCGGGTTGCCGCCGGGCCCGGCCCGGCGGCACCCTGCGGGGGGTGATCGAACTGCGCGTGCTCACCCCCGACGACTGGCCGCTCTGGCGGGAGCTGCGGCTCGCCGCGCTCGCCGACGCGCCGCACGCCTTCGGCGCCCGGCTCGCCGACTGGCAGGGCGACGGCGACCGCGAGGAACGCTGGCGCGACCGGCTCGCCCTGCCCGGCTCGTACAACCTGGTCGCCCTCGTGGACGGCCGGCCCCGCGGCATGGCCAGCGGCGTCCCCGGCGAGCTGCCGGACAGCGCCGAGCTGATCTCGATGTGGGTCGCGGGCGAGGCCCGCGGCCGCGGCGTCGCCGACCTGCTGATCCGGGCCGTCGAGGAGTGGGCCGCGGGCACCGCGGGCGTCGCCCTGCTCCACCTCGCCGTCGCGGAGGGCAACACGCCGGCGACGGCGCTCTACGTGCGCAACGGCTTCGCCGACGACGGGGGCCCCGGCGGGGTCATGCCGGACGGACGCCCCGAGCGCGTGCTGACGAAGCGGCTCGCGGCGGCGCCGGCCTGATCGGGCCGGCGCCACCGGACCCGGTCACCAGGCGAAGGCCTCCGGGGCGGGGCCCGGTCCGGGGAAGATCTCGTCGAGACCCGCCAGCAGCTCCTCGTCCAGCTCCAGGTCCACCGCGCGCAGCGCCGAGGAGAACTGCTCCGGCGTGCGCGGCCCCACGATCGGCCCGGTAACCCCGGGCCGGGTCAGCAGCCAGGCCAGCGCGACCTCGCCGGGCTCCAGCCCGTGCTTGCCGAGCAGGTCCTCGTACGCCTGCACCCGCGCCCGGACCACCGGGTCGGCCAGCCCCGCCGCCGACCGGCCCACCTTGGTGCGGGCCCCGCCGTCCTCCCGCTCCTTGCGCAGCGCGCCGCCCAGCAGCCCCTGGTGCAGCGGCGACCACGGGATCACACCGAGCCCGTACTCCTGCGCCGCCGGGATCACGTCCAGCTCGGCGCGGCGCTCCGCCAGGTTGTACAGGCACTGCTCGCTGACCAGACCCATCGAACCGCGGTTCGCGGCGACCTCGTTGGCCTGCGCGATCTTGTAGCCGGGGAAGTTCGACGACGCCGCGTGGAGGATCTTGCCCTGGCGGACCAGCACGTCCACCGCCTGCCAGATCTCCTCGAACGGGGTGCGCCGGTCGACGTGGTGGAACTGGTAGACGTCGATGTGATCCGTGCCGAGCCGCCGCAGGCTGGCCTCGACCGCCCTGCGGATGTTGAGGGCGCTGAGCCGGTCGTGGTTCGGCCACGACTCCTCGTGCCACGCCTTCCCGTCCGCCGACATGTTCCCGTAGACCTTCGTGGCCAGCACCACCTTGTCGCGGCGGCCCCCGCCCCGCGCGAACCACGAGCCGATGACCTTCTCCGTCAGGCCCTTGTCCTCGGCGGTGCCATAGATGTCCGCCGTGTCGAAGAAGTTGACCCCCGTGTCCAGCGCGGCGTCCATGATCGTGTGACTGGTGGCCTCGTCCGTCTGCCCGCCGAAGTTCATCGTCCCCAGGACGATGCGGCTGACCTTGAGGCCGGTGCGGCCGAGCTGTGTGTACCTCATGGGGTACCAGCGAACCTCTTCGAGTGGACTCCCGGCAAGTGCGTTGTCCGGGGCGGGGGGTTGTGGTTGCGGCCGGTTGTCGTGTGCGGGTTGTTTGCGCCTGCGGCGGGCAATTGGGCGGGCGGGGGGGGGGGGGGGGGGGGGGGAAGCGCCCGCCGCAGGCGCAACGCACGCGCACACGACAACGCACCGCAACCACGACGGCGCCGCACACACGCGCTCACGGGCGCCTCGGCAGCCGGACCGTGAAACAGGCACCGCCCTCGGGGGAGGTGCACGCGGCGGAGATGGTGCCGCCCAGCACCGTGGTGAGGCGGTGGGCGATGGCGAGCCCGAGGCCGGTGCCGACGGGGCGGACGCCGCGGTAGCGGGTGGCGAGGGCGGCGCGCTGGAAGACGACGGTGAGGTCGTCCTCGGTCAGTCCCGGGCCGCCGTCGCGGACCTCGAACACGGCCTCGCCGACCTCGGCGCGCAGCGCCAGCACGAGCGGGCGGCCGGCCGGGGTGACGCGCAGCGCGTTCTCGGCCAGGCCGTCGAGGAGTTGGCGGACCCGGAAGGGATCGGTGTCGGCGAGCAGTGGGCGGCCCGGGCGTTCGAGGCGGAAGCGCACGTCGTGGCGGGCGCAGCGGTCGGCCCAGACGGCGCCGGCGTCCTCGACGAGGGCGTCGAGGTCGGTCCGCGCGGCGTCGAGCCGGAAGTCGTCGGCCTCCAGGCGGGCGAGGTCCAGCAGGTCGTGGACGAAGCGGTCGAGACGGCCGGTCTCGGCGAGCAGGGTGCGGCCGGTGGCGGGGAGGCCGTCGGGGCCGATCACCCCGTCGGCGAGGGCCTCGGCGTAGCCGCGCACGGCGGTCAGCGGGGTGCGGATCTCGTGCGACACCGAGAGCAGGAACGTGCGCTGTCGGTTCTCGCTGCGGGCGAGGGCGGCGTCAAGGGAGGTGAGCGCGGCGGACAGTTCGGCGACCTCGGCCGGGCCGTCGTCCGGCAGGGCGAGCCCGCGCTCGCCGGCGGCGAGGCGGTGGGCGGTGCGGGCCGCCGCGGTCAGGGGACGGGCCAGGCGCCGGGCCAGCAGGGCACCGGCTGCGCCCGCGCCGGCCAGTCCGGCGGCCAGGGGCAGCGCGAGAGCGCCGCGGATGCGGGCGGCGGCGTCGTCGACCGCGGTGAAGGGCTTGGTGAGCACCACCGCGCCACCGCCCGGGGACGGATGACCCTCCACCAGCACGGCACGCCCGCCGAGGGCGGCCGTCGCCGACGCCGGGTCCCCGCCGCGCAGCGCCGCGAGCACGGCCGTGGTGACGGCGGGCGCGGCCGGCCCGGCCGTCGTACCGTCCGGCGCGACCACCGCGAGCTCGACGCCGTTCGAGCCGGCCAGCCGCTGCTCCCGTTCCAGCAGCAGGGACGACAGCGCCGGGGTACGGCTGAGCACGTCGGCCTGCCGTGCGAGCCGGTCGCGCTCCTGCGCCTCGGCGGTCGTGCGGATCGTGTGCCATGACGCCAGCCCGGCCAGCAGCACGGCGACGGCCGCCACGGCGGTGGTGAGCAGCACGAGGTTCCCGGCGAGCGAACCGCGACCGGTCACGCCGGGGCCGGGCGGGGTGGGGCGGCGCTGTAGCCGACGCCGCGGATCGTACGGATCAGGGAGGGGTCGCCGAGTTTGGAGCGCAGTTGGGAGACGTAGACGTCGACCACACGGCCCTCGCGGTAGTCCGGGGCGCCCCAGACGTGGGCGAGCAGCTGGTCACGGGTGAAGACCTGGCCGGGGTGGCCCATCAGGCACGCCAGGAGGTTGAACTCCGTCGCGGTCAGGGTGAGCGGCTCACCGTCCTTGTGGACGGTCCGGCGCACCGGGTCCAGTGCCACCGGGCCCAGGGTGCGCGGCCGTCCGCCGCGGGGCGGGCCGTCCACCCGGCGCAGGACGGTCTTGACGCGGGCGACGAGTTCGCGGGGCGAGAAGGGCTTGGTGACGTAGTCGTCCGCGCCCAGTTCCAGGCCCAGGATCCGGTCGGCCTCCTCATCGCGTGCCGTGACCAGGAGGACCGGCGTCCAGTCGCCCTCGTCGCGCAGCGCGCGGCAGAACGCCGTGCCGTCGAGCCCGGGCAGCCCGATGTCGAGCACGATCGCCACGGGCCGCAGCCGGCGCGCCGCGGCGAGCCCGGAGGGCCCGTCGGCCTCCACGTGGACGCCGAAGCCCTCCCGGGTCAGGTACAGCCGCTGCAGGTCGGCGATGTGCCGTTCGTCCTCGACGACCAGGACGAGGCCTCGTTCTTCCGCCATGGCCCCGATGCTAACCACCCCTCTCGCCGCGGCCCCGCGGGCGGCGGGGATCCTGACACTCCCCGAACATTCCGCCAACGCCGTCCTTGCGTCCGTCCGCCACGATGCGGGCGGTGCCCGGCGATCCGGCCGGGCGGAGGGAGGAACAGGTCGTGGCATTCCCACACGCCGGCGCGGAGCCCGCACTGCTCGGCGCCACCCTGGCGGCGGGCGTCGTCGCGCTCGTCGCCGTCGCCCTGCTGCTGCGCAGGACCCGCCCGCCCCGCACCGCCGGACCCGGTCTGCTGCACCGGGCCGGACGCGGCTGCGCCCGGCACCCGTGGCGGGTGATCGCCGCATGGCTGCTGGTGCTGCTGGCCGCGGTCGCCGCCGACCGGGCCTGGGGCGGTGCGTACCAGGACGACTTCGCGCTGCCCGGCACCTCCGCGCAGACCGGCGCGGACCTCCTCGACGCCCATGGCGCGCCCGGCACCCGGGGCACCGCCTCGCAGATCGTGCTGCGGGCACGGCACGGCGGGCTGGCGGACCACCGGGACGCCGTGGCCTCGGCGGTCGCCCGCGTGGCGGACCTGCCGCACGTCCTGTCCGCGGCCGACCCGCTGACCACCCCGGGCGCGGTCTCCTCCGACGGCGCCATCGGGTACGTCGGCGTCCGCTTCGACACCAACCCCGCGACCCTCGACCGCTCCTACGTCGCCGAGGTCGACACGGCGGTCTCGGCGCTGCGCGCCGACGGCGTCACCGTGGAGTACGGCGGCCCGCTGGGCCAGTTGGCGCGGCCCAAGGCGGCGGACCGGGCCTCGGAGGCGATCGGCCTGGGCACCGCGGTCGCCGTGCTGCTGCTGGGCTTCGGCAGCCTCGCGGCGGCGGGACTGCCGCTGCTCACCGCGGTCCTCGGGCTGGGCGCCGGGACGGCCCTGCTGGGGCTGCTCGCGGCGGCCTGGTCCTTCGGCGCCGCCGCCCCCACGCTGGCCACGATGATGGGCCTCGGCGTGGGCCTGGACTACGCGCTCTTCCTCACCACGCGCCACCGGGGGCTGCTGCACACCGTCGACGACCCCGCGGAGGCCGCCGGACGCACCCTCGCCACCAGCGGCCGGGCCGTGATCGTGGCGGCCGTGACGGTGGCGATGGCCCTGGCGGGCCTGTACGCCTCGGGGGTCGTCTTCATCGGCACCCTCGGTGCCGCCGCGGGCGTCACCGTCGCGGTCGCCGCCGTGGCCTCACTGACCCTCACCCCCGCGCTGCTGGGACTGCTCGGCCGCCGGATCGACCGCTGGTCGGTGCGCACGCCGGTGGACGAACCCGCCCCGGGCGGCGCCGACGTCTGGCACCGCTGGGCCCGCGCCGTCGGGCGGCGCCCCTGGCTCTTCCTCACCGCGGGCGTGCTGGCGCTCGGGGTGCTCACCGTGCCGCTCGCCTCGATGCGGCTGGGGCACGTCGACGCCGGCGCGGGCCCGGCCGGCAACCCCGACCGCCGCGCGTACGACCTGCTCTCCGAGGGCTTCGGTCCGGGCACCAACGGCCCGCTCACCGTGGTCGTCGCCCTGGACCCCGACCGCACCGGGACCTCGGCCGACCGGGAACGTCTGGCGACGGCACTGCACGAGACCCTCGCCGGCGCCGGCGACGTGGCCGCCGCGACCACCCCGTCCGCGACCCCCGACGGCGCCCTGCTCGTCGCGACCGTCACCCCGCGCGGCGGGCCCGAGGAGCGCTCCACCTCCGACCTCGTCCACCGCCTGCAGGACGACGTGCTGCCCGCCGCCCTGCGGGGCACCGGCGCCCAGGGCCACGTCACGGGGACCACGGCGGCCCAACTTGCCTTCCGGGACGTCGTGGTGGACCGGCTGCCGGTGATCGTCGCGGTGGTCGTCGGCGCGGCCTTCCTCCTGCTGCTCGCCGTCTTCCGCAGCCCGCTGGTCGCCGCCAAGGCCGCGGTGCTCAACCTGTTGTCGATCGGCGCCGCGTACGGCGTGGTCGTGGCCGTCTTCCAGTGGGGCTGGGGCGGTCCGTGGCTCGGTGTCGGCGAGAGCGTGCCGGTGGAGTCCTACGTCCCGATGATGATGTTCGCCATCGTCTTCGGGCTGTCCATGGACTACGAGGTCTTCCTGCTCTCCCGGATCCGCGAGTCCTGGCTGGCCACCGGCGACGACCACGGGAGCGTGGCGCACGGGCTGGCCGCCACCGCCCGGGTCATCTCCTGCGCCGCGATCGTCATGACCAGCGTCTTCCTCGCCTTCCTCCTGTCGGCGAACGTGGTCGTCAAGATGCTGGCGCTGGGGCTCGGGGTGAGCGTCGTCGTCGACGCCACGATCGTCCGGCTGCTCCTCGTCCCCGCGACGATGTACCTGTTCGGCCGGGCCAACTGGTGGATCCCGCCCTGGCTGGACCGGCTGCTGCCGCGCCTGGACCCGGAAGGCGGCGGCCGCGCCGCGCAGGCCGTTCCCGCGCCCGCCCGTGCCGAGGCCGCAGGGAAGACGCGGTGACGGCCGTCCGGCGGCGCCGGGCCAGGACCGTGCTGGTGGCGTCCGTCGCGCTGACGGCCCTGAGCGGCGGGGCCGGTGAGCTGGTCGCGCGGGGCGTCGTCCACCACCGCGTCGCGGCCGCGGCGGGCCGCGCCCTCGGCGTCGCCCCGGACCGGGTGGCGGTCGACACCGGCGGTGGGCCGGCGCTGTCCGCGCTCGCGCACCGCCGCCTGGACCGCGTCGAGGTCGCCGGCGACGACGTCACCGTGGGGCGACTGCACGGCGCCTCGGTGCGCGTCCGCCTGGACGGCCTCCGCTTCGGCGGCGCACCGACCGTGGCGTCGTCCCATGCCGACGTCCGCGTTCCCGCCGGGTCGCTGCGCGCACGCTCCGGGAGCGGCGGTACGGACGGGGGCCTGCCGGTCACGGACGTCGTGCCGGACCCGGTCGCGGGCACGCTGCGGCTCGAACTCGGCGGCGGATTCGGCCGGGTGACGGTACGCCCGGTGCTCCGTGGCGGCCGGGTGGCGGTCACCGTGACCGGCGCGGAGTTCCTGGGCCGGGTCGCCGCGCCGGCGGTCGTCGACCGGATCGAGCGGCGGCTGGCCGACCGGGCCCCGCGGGCGCGCTACCCCCTCGCCCTGCGGGCGACCTCGGTCGACGTCACGTCCGACGGCCTGCACGTCACCCTCGACGGCGGCCGCGCGGCGCTGCCCCGCCGGGCGGCTCAGGCCGCTTGACCGTCCACGACGCCCTTGGCGAAGTCCGCCCGCAGGCGGGAGAGTTCGTCGTCCGGCACCGCGCGAGCCCAGGCGTCGGGAAGCCCGCGGACGGTGTGGTCCTTGGTGGTCGCGGCGCTGTAGGTGGCGGTGCAGGTGAGCGACACGGTGCCGGAGGGCTTCATCTTCTTGTGGAAGACGCAGGTCTTCACCTTGCGGCCGTCGAGGGTGATGGCGATGCTGATCTCCGCGTACACGGGGTCGTCGGTGGTCTCGGGGTCGTCCAGGGCGTCGTACAGGGAGTTCTGGAGGGTGAAGCGGGCGGTGCAGCTGCTGTTGCCGCAGGGGGAGAAGCGGGCCTTCCCCGTGGTGCTGAAGCTGACCGCCGGGTCGACGGCGGACTTCAGGTCGGCGAGGTCCCGGTCGTAGGCGGTCGTGAAGGTCTCGCGGTCGGCGCCGGTGAGCGCGGCCACCGTCGTGTCCAGGCCGTCGGGCAGGGGCAGCGGCCCCGATGCGGCGGGGGAGTCGCCCGCGGCCAGGCGCAGCAGGGTGCGCGGGGCGGAGTCGGTGATCCAGAAGCGGCCGCCGGTCGTGGTCAGCACCTTGACGGGGCGTCCGGCGACCGTGGAGGAGGAGATGGCGTCCGGGCGGCCGCGGTCGGCGGCGTCACGGAGCAGCGCCGAGACGTTGGCCGGGTCCAGAGGGGTCGTCAGGTCGTCGATCTCGGGCAGGTCGGCGGAGGAGTCCAGCCAGCGGTCGTCGATCCGGTCGAGGAGGTCGCCCGCGTAGCCGCGGTCCTTCCAGTACGCCCTGTCGGCCTTGGTCAGGCGGTGGTCGTCGGTGGTGAGCAGCCGCACGGTGGCGCCCTCGTCCTGCAGCGAGCCACGGCCCCAGCCGCCGGGTGTGGTCTGCAGGTCGAACGGGGTGCTCGTCCCGCTGTCGAGGGCGAAGTCGCCCCGGTAGGAGACGACCTGGGCCCCGCCCATGGTGTCCGCCGCCTCGCGCAGCATGCGCTCGGCCTCCGCCGCCGGGTCCTTGCGTGCGGTCGCCGCCGGGCCCTTGCCGTCGCCGGACCCGCTCCAGGGAGCCCATATGAGGAGGCCGGCGACCAGGGCCGCGGTGGCCAGTCCCGCCACGGCCAGCAGCGGGCCGCGCCGCCGGGACGGCGGTGTGGGGTAGCCGTTGTGCGGCGGGTACCAGGGCGCTTGGTGGTGGGCCTGCGGTTGCGGCGGGTACGGCGGCGCCGGCGGGGGCGGCGGTCCGAAGCCGCCGCCTCCCGTGCCGCCGCCGGTCCCGTGACCGGGGCCCCAACCGCCGCCGCCCCACGGTGTTCCGTCCGTCATATCCGCGTCTCCCCACGTCGTGCGGTCGCTCGTGCCCCCGCCGGTCTCCCCACCGGGACGATCCCCGCCGGGCGCCGACCTTCTCATCCGGCCCGTGCCCCCGCCCCGGCCTTCCGTGAATCCGCCACCGGCCCGGCCCGGCGGGCGTGCGGGGGTCCAGGGCAAGGTACTGCAGTGGCCGCACCGCCCCGGCGGGAGGGTTTCTCATAGGGCTCTCATCCGCCGCTCAGGCTCTCATCACGGCTGGTTCCTACCGTCGCCGCAGTGGAGAGACAGGCACCGCCTCCCTCCCGCTTCCCGTTCTCCTGACTCGGCGAGGAATCGCATGTTCTTCACGTACCTCCGGCGCGAACTCCGACGCCGCAGAAAGGCGGCGCTCGTCATCGCGATGGGCCTCGCACTGGGCATCGCCCTGGTGATCACCGTCAACTCGGTGTCGGCCGGCATGACGCAGGCCCAGGGCAAGGTGCTGGAGTCGTTGTACGGCCTGGGCACCGACATGACCGTCACCAAGGCCGCCGACCCCGACTCGGCCTCCGCGCAGCGACCGCGCTTCCAGTTCGACGCGCGCGGCGACGACAAGGAGCAGAGCAGCGACCGCGTCATGGTGCAGGGCTTCCAGTCGCTGAAGTCCTCGGTCGTCGACCAGGTCTCCGAGCAGAGCGGGGTCAAGGACGCGGTCGGCGGGCTCAGCCTGGTCGTCATCAAGGTCAACGGCCAGTTCCAGCGCGGTGAGTTCCAGCAGGCACCGGGCAGCGGCAACCGGCAGCGGGGCGGCGGCAGCGGCCAGCCGCAAGGCACGGTGCGCGGTGGCGGAGCCAACTTCGACATCAACAACTTCACCGTCTTCGGCACGGACGTCGCGCACCCCGCCCTCGGTCCGCTGACCTCGTCGAAGATCACCTCGGGGAAGACCTTCACCAGCGCGCAGGACGACGCCAAGGTCGCCGTGCTCGACAGCGCGTACGCGAAGCAGAAGAAGCTGACCGTCGGCAAGACGCTCACGATCTCCGGCACCACGTTCGAGATCATCGGCATCGCGACCGCCGACAGCGGCTCCTCCTCCGCCAACGTCTACATCCCGCTGAAGCAGGCGCAGACGCTCGCGGACGCCAAGGACAAGGTCACCACGGTCTACGTCCAGGCCGCCGACTCCCAGAAGATCGGCTCCGTCAAGTCCGCGATCCAGAAGAACATCTCCGGCACGACGGTCACCACCTCCTCCGACCTGGCCTCGACCGTCTCCGGTTCGCTGTCCACGGCCTCCAACCTGGCGTCCAACGTCGGCAAGTGGCTCTCCATCGCCGTCCTGATCGCCGCCTTCCTCGTCGCCGGGCTGCTGACCTCCTCCGCGGTCTCCCGCCGGGTGCGCGAGTTCGGCACGCTCAAGGCGCTGGGCTGGAAGAGCGGCCGGGTGACGCGCCAGGTCATGGGCGAGGCGATCGTCAACGGCCTCATCGGCGGCGCCCTCGGCATCGCCCTGGGCCTCGGCTGCGCCTACCTCATCACCACGATCAGCCCCACGCTGGACGCCACCGTCGGTGGCGGCGGGAGCGGTGGCGGCGGAGCGGGCGGCCCCGGTGGCTTCGGCGGCCCCGCCCGGCGCGCGGCCGGTGACGCCGTCGAGATCGCCCTCCAGGCACCGGTCAGCGTCAACACCATCGTCCTCGCGGTGGTCCTGGCGGTCGCGGGCGGTCTGATCGCCGGGACCTTCGGCGGCTGGCGGGCCTCGCGGCTGCGCCCGGCCGACGCCCTGCGCCGCGTCGAGTAGCCGCACCCGCCCCACGAGACCGGGGGCCGCGTGCCGCACGTTCCCCCCGGCGTGGCGCGGCCCCCACCCTTCCCCTTCAGGACTTCAGGAGTCATCTCATGTACAAGCTGAGCGGCGTGACCAAGCGCTACTCGCGCGGCAAGGACACCGTGCACGCGCTGCGCGGCGTCGACCTCGTGATCGATGACGGCGACCAGCTGGTCATCCAGGGCCCGACCGGCGGCGGCAAGTCGACGCTGCTGCAGATGCTCGGCGGCCTCGACCGCCCGACGGAGGGCTCGGTGGAGCTGGACGGCACCGACCTGGCCCGGCTGAGCGAGGCCCGGCTGACCAAGGTCAGGTCGCAGAACATCGGCATCATCTTCCAGAGCTTCAACCTGATCCCGACCCTGACCGCCCAGGAGAACGTCGAGACCGCCCTCGTCCCGCTGGGCGTCAAGGCCTCCGAACGCCGTGCCCGCGCCGCCGAGGCCCTCGCCTCCGTCGGCCTCGGCGACCGTCTGCACCACCTGCCGGGCGAGTTGTCGGGTGGTCAGCAGCAGCGTGTGGCGATCGCCCGGGCGCTGGTGAAGCGCCCCAAGGTGCTGCTCGCGGACGAGCCGACCGGAGCCCTCGACGAGGACACCCGCGACGAGATCCTCGCCCTGCTGGAGGGGCTGTGGAAGGAGTACGGGCTGACCTTCGTCATGGTCACCCACGACTCCGCCATCGCCCGGCGCGCCACCCGGGTCGCCACCATCAAGAAGGGCCGGGTCACCGTCACCGAGCGGGCCCCCGCGGCCTGAGACCGCCGCACCCCGGCCCCCCGGCCCCCGTACCCACCCCGGTCCCCACCCCCGGCCCCCGGCGCCCGTCGCCGGGGGCCGAGCGGCGTGTCAGTCCGTGACGCCCAGGTCCTCGCGCATCAACCGCTGCAGCGTCCGCAGCAGCGGTTCGGCGTCCTTCAGGTCCTCCAGCGCGCCCTGCGGGCTCTCGCCGTCCCGGGCGAGGCCGCGGTCGAGCCGCTTGGCCGCGGCGTCCGCCGCCGCCAGGACGCGGTTGACGTCCCGCGAGGCCTCCAGGACGCGCTCCGGGACGATCATCTGCGCCTCGGCGTACCGGTCCCGGTACTCCCGCCGGGACTCCTCGACCTGGTCCCGCTCCTCGGCGGCGTAGACGCCGTCCCTGATCCGGTGCAGGGCGTCCTTCAGCAGCGTGTGGAACTGCCGCGAGGCCCGGTTCACCGCCGTGTACGCCGCCCGCCGTTCCTCGAACCGGCGCAGCCGTTCCGCCTCGGCTGCCTCCGCCAGGCGGCGCCGGTCGGTGCCCCGCTGGGCGAGCACGGGCGCGAACAGGGTGCCGAGCACCCCGACGACGGCGGTGATCATCGCACCGAGCGTGGCATTCATGGTCCGCTTCCTATCCCGCCCTCCCGGGCGTGGGGAGCCGGCCGGTCGCGCCGAGCGCCGGCCGGCAGCGTGCGCAGGCGGGCGACCCGCGCGGAACGGAGCTCCGTTCCGCGCGGGCCGCCCTGATACCCGCCTGGTCCTGCTACTTCGCGAGGTACGCGTTGTAGATCACCTGGGACAGGGTGTTGCCCTTCTTGTCGCTGACCAGGGCCTTGAAGGAGACGCCCTTGCCCGCCTTGGGGTTCTTCAGCGTCACCTTGCCGCCCTTGACCGTCAGCTTCGACCAGTGCGCCCCGCCGTCGGTGGAGACGTACACCTTCAGCGACTTCAGGTTGCGGCCCGCGGCCGCACCCTGGACCGTCACCGGCACCTTGACCGTGGCCTTCGCCTTGGAGGTGCTCGTGGCGGACAGGGACGGGGTGAAGCGCACCACGGAGACCGGCAGCGTGGCCGGGACGTCGCCGCCGACGTGCTGGGAGGAGAACGTCCAGGACGCGGTGACGCGGGTGCTGACCGCCGCGGTCGTGGCGCGGGTCACCGAGGTGGTCAGCCGGTAACCGGCCTTGCGGCCGTCGACGGTGAAGGAGGCGCCGTCGTCGAGCGCGACGTCGTGGCTCCCGACCTTCGTCCCGTTGCGGTAGAGGGTCGTGGTGGCCTTGTCGTACGACGCGAAGCCGCTGTGGCCCTGGCCGTCGGTGAACAGGCCGACGGTGCCCCAGATCTCGTCACCGGAGCGCACGATGCCGGAGTACTTGTCCAGCTTCGGCCCGAAGACGCCGACGTTGAAGCTGCGGCTGTAGCTCCTGCCCTTGGTGAAGGACCGGGCCGGGGCCTCGTAGTAGCCCTCGGGGACCTCACCGGAGGAGTCGGTCTGCAGGAAGTCCTGGGCCCACCTGACGCCGGAGCCGTTGACGTACACGGTCCTGGTGAACGGCAGCCCGGTGAGGAAGCCGCTCGGCGTCACCATGGCCGCGTTCACGAACGGGGTGGTGAAGACCGCGCCGAGCTTGCGCTTCACCGAGGAGCCGCCGGTGGTGGTGATCTTCGCCAGGTCGGTGCTCCGCACGGTCTTGGTGTAGCCCGTGTAGAACGACTTCGTGCGGCCGTACGCCACCGTGTAGACCTTCGAGCCGTGCTCGAACAGGCCGGCGACGGTCGCCTGGTACTCGGCGGCGGTCAGCGCGGGACCGGAGTGCGCGGTGCGGAAGTCCCGCAGCGTGCCGGTGTTGAAGCTGAGGCCGGTGCCGGCGGCGCCGTGGTTCAGGTTGTAGCCGACCATCAGGTCCGACTGCCGTACGGCCCGGTCCGGCAGCGTGAACGCGAACGGCTTGGCCTTGCTCGCGTCGAGCGTCACCTCGGTGTCCCCGGTGAGCTCGACCAGCGGGCGGCTCACCCAGTTCGCGCTCTTGAACGTCCGGCCGTCGGCCGCGAGCTTCACGATGAGGCTGTCCACGGCGTAGCTGCCCTTGGGCAGGCGCAGCGCCGTGCTGCCGTTGTCGTTGGTGACCTCCTCGAACGCGTCGCCGTCCAGTCCTACGACGAGCGTGTCGTAGGCCGTCGCCGGCCGTCCGTCGCGGTCCAGGTTGGTGATCCGCAGGTCGTACGACTCGGCCTCGCGCACCACGCCCGCGGCGGTGCGCACCGACCGCGTGCCGTCGCCCGCCACCACGGCCGCGCTGTAGGCGCCGTCGGCGGTGCCGAGGGTGGTGTCGGCGGTCAGCGTCGCCTCCGCGGTGCCGCCGGCCGGCACGGTCACCTGCTGCTTGTCGAGGGTGAAGAACCCGGCCGGCGCCGCGGCGCCGTCGGGGTCCTTGCCGGTGACCGACAGGTCCAAGGTGACGTCGGTGCCACCGGAGTTGCGGTAGGTGATCGTCCTGGACTGCTGCACGTCGTCGGCGTGCGGCCAGCGGGCGACGCCGAAGCTCAGCGAGACCGGGTCGGCGACCACCTCCTGGTGGATCGCCCGGGCCAGGTCGATCTGGCCGGAACCCTGCTGGAAGGCGGTGTAGCCGCCGTCCGTCGTGGAGCCGGTGAGCGCGGCCTTGATCTGCCGGCCCGTCCAGTCCGGGTGCTCCTGCGCGAGGATCGCCGCGGCGCCCGCCACGTGCGGGGTGGCCATCGAGGTACCGGAGATGGTCAGGTAGCTCCGGTCCTCGGTGTGCGGGACCTCGGGGTCGGTGTCGATGACACTGCCCTTGGCCGCGGCCGCGGTGATGTCCACGCCGGGGGCGGTGACGTCGGGCTTGACCGCGCCGTCGCCCACGCGCGGGCCGCGCGAGGAGAAGCCGGCGAGCTTGGAGTCCTGGTCGACCGCGCCGACGGTCAGCGCGGCGTCCGCGCTGCCGGGGGAGCCGACGGTCGAGGCGCCGTCGCCCTCGTTGCCCGCGGCGATGACGAACAGCGTGCCGGTGTCCGCGGACAGGCGGTTGACCGTCTCCTCGATCGGGTCGACCCCCGGGGTGTCGCCCCCGCCGAGGCTCAGGTTGGCCACCTTGGCCCCGGAGGCGGCGGCCCACTCCAGGCCCGCGATGATCCCGGCGTCGTCCCCGAAGCCGTCGTCGTCCAGCACCTTGCCGCTGATGATCCGCGCGCCCGACGCCACGCCCTTGTAGGCACCGGCCGACTTCTCGCCGGTGCCGGCGGCGATGGAGGCGACGTGGGTGCCGTGGCCGAAGTGGTCGAGCAGGTTGTCGGCGGTGGAGAAGTTCTTCTCGGCGACGACCCGGCTGGTCAGGTCCGGGTGGCTCTTGTCGACGCCGGTGTCCAGCACCGCGATCGTGACGCCGGTTCCGTCGTATCCCGCGTCCCAGGCCTCCGGCGCGTGGATCTGCCGGGTGTTCCAGCTCGGTTCGGCCGCGGCCTTCTGGATCGCGTTCAGCCAGACCGTGCGCAGGCCGGACTCGGCGGTGGCGTACGGGGAGCCCGGCGCGGCGTCGGTCAGCGCCGTCCAGACTCCGGCCGCGGCGTCCTCGGGCGCGGTGACGGACTCGCCGCCCAGCGCCGTGAAGGTGTGGGTCACCTCGGCGCCCTCGGCCCGGTGCAGTTCGGCCCGCGCCTCGGGGCGGCTGCCCCGGTAGGTGACGATCAGTCCGATGCCGCGGCGCTGGGCCGCCTTGCGGTACTCGGCCCGGCTCAGCGTGGTCACGTCGAAGAGCCGGCGGTCGACCCGGCCCTTCGCGATCAGCTGCACCGCGTCCTGCGGGACGACGTAGACGTGCCCGTGCTGTCGGCGTATCTGCACCGGTACGTCCTCGCGCCCCTTGGCGCGTTTCAGGGCGACGGGCCTGCCCTGCGAGTCCACGGCGACCCGGTCGCCGGTGATCAGCGTGATCCACACGCGGTCCTTGACCGCCGTGGCGGACGCGGAGCCGGCCGGCCCCGTGGCCGCCGGCCCGGCCGCCGAGGCCGGTGCGACGGTGCCGGCGGTCAGTGCCGCCGCGACCCCCGTTGCGAGCGCTGCCGCGCGCGCCTTCTTCCATCGTCGGTGCAACGTATCCCCTTGTGTCTGCGTCATGACACGCGGGAGCGCTCGTCCCCGGGCGCGCGCACGCGATGTTCCCCCACGGCGTTCCCCCCGGCGAAGCCCCCGCCTTGCCGACGCAGTATGTACCGTCTGTCGCGGACATCTCAAGAGTCACTTCGTGAACGGATTGCCGGATCCGGCCTCAGTGTTGTCGAAGCGCTTCGACACCTGTCTGGACAGGGATATCGGGTCCCCGGTAGCGTCTGAGTCGAAGCGCTTCGAAAGGTTTCGACACTTCCCGGGGGACGGAGAACGACATGGCCACACTCGCTGAGGTAGCCCGCCACGCCGGAGTCTCCGCCAGCACCGTCTCGTACGTCCTGAGCGGCAAGCGGTCGATCTCCGAGGGCACGCGCCGCCGGGTGGAGCGGAGCATCCAGGAACTCGGCTACCACCCGCACGCGGGCGCGCGGGCGCTGGCCAGCAGCCGCTCGAACATCATCGCCCTGATGGTGCCGCTCCGTACAGACATGTACGTCCCCGTCATGATGGAGATCGCGATAGCCGTCGCCACGACGGCCCGTCAGCACGGCCACGACGTACTCCTGCTCACCGGCGAGGAGGGCCCCACCGCGGTCCGGCGGGTCGCGGCCAGCGGACTCGCGGACGCGATGATCCTCATGGACGTCGAGCTGGAGGACGAGCGCATCCCGCTGCTGCGGGCCGGGAACCGTCCCGGCGTGCTCATCGGCCTGCCCGCCGACACCGCCGGACTCACCTGCGTCGACCTCGACTTCGCCGCCACCGGCGCGCTCTGCGCCGACCACCTCGCCGACCTCGGCCACCGCTCGGTCGCCGTCGTCGGCGAGGCCGCGGCGGTCTACCGGCGCCACACGGGCTTCGCCGAGCGCACCCTGCAGGGCCTGCGCTCCCGCGCCGCCGCACGCGGGCTCCGGCTCATCCACCGCCCCTGCGAGGGCAGTTACGAGTCCACCGCGGGCACCCTCTCCCGCATCTTCGAGGAACGGCCGGACACCACCGCGCTCGTCGTCCAGAACGAGTCCGCCATCGCCCCCCTCCTCGCGCTCCTGCGCCAGCAGGGCCGCGCCGTGCCCGAGGACGTCTCCGTCGTCGCCGTCTGCCCCGACCAGGTGGCCACGCAGGCCGCCCCCCAGCTCACCTCGGTCGCCATCCCCGCGCAGCAGATGGGCCGGCACGCGGTCGAACTCGTCATCGCCAAGCTGGGCGGCAGCCCGACGGAGGAGGTCCGCCTGCTCGGCCCCGAACTCACCGTGCGCGCGAGCAGCGGCCCGGCGCCGTCCGCCTGACGACCGCGGGGCGGGCGCTCAGGCCCGCAGCCCCTGGAGCCCGTCGTAGGCGGCCATGACGAGTTCCATCCCGCGGGTGTCGTCCGCGGGTTCGCGCATCTGGTTGGGCACGTACGCCACCGTCATACGGGCCTCGGGGTCGATCATCACGAGCGAGCCACCCCAACCGCCCCACCCGAAGCTGTTGCCGAACAGCCCGTAGCCCAGCCCCCAGCGGACCGGCATGCCCAGGCGGCGGTCCTCTCCGCTGAACTGCTCCTCCCGCGCACGGTCGCAGCCCGCCGGCGACAGCAGCCGCACCCCGCGCACCGTTCCGCCGCAGGCCAGCACCGACTGCACGAGGGCGACCGAGCGGGCGTTGCCGAAGCCGCTCGCCGCCGGGATCTGCGCGCGACGCCACGCCACGCCGTTCCCGTCACGGAGCCGCACCGCGGTGCCGGAGCCGGGCGACGCGCTGCCGCCGGGCGCGCTCGCGGCGTAGTCCTCGTCCCGGGACGGCGGCGGGACGGCGGGCGCCACGCGGGGGTCGTGCTCGGCGGGCAGTCCGATGTGGAAGTCGGCGCCCAGCGGTCCGGCCACCTCCTGTGCGAAGAAGCCGCCCACGCTCCGGCCGGTGATCCGGCGTACGACCTCGCCCACCAGGTACCCCTGGGTGAGCGAGTGGTACCCGGCCGCGCTGCCCGGTTCCCACTGCGGCGCCAGCGCCGCCAGTCGCGCGGTGGCGGACGGCCAGTCGTAGAGCCCGTCGATCGGCCCGTCCCAGTCGGGCAGGCCCGCGGTGTGCGCGAGCAGGTGCCGCACCAGCACCTTCTCCTTGCCCGCCGCGGCGAACTCCGGCCAGTACCGGGCGACCGGCGCGTCCGGATCGAGCGCGCCGCGGTCGGCCAGGACCAGCGCGCACAGTGCCGTCATCGTCTTGGTGACGGACCAGACGTTGGTGATCGTGTCCCGCTGCCACGGGACCGTGCGGCCCGCGTCGGCGAACCCGCCCCAGACGTCCACCACCGGCTCGCCGTCCACGAAGACCGCGACGGAGCCCCCCGCGTCCCCGTCGTCCAGCAATCCGGCCAGCGCGCCCGGCACCGCGGTGAACAGGTCGTCGTACGTGCCCTGGATATCGGCCATGCGCCGTATTAGCGCGTACCGGCCGGGCGCAGGCAATCGAATTTCCCGGCCGGGACCGGCGGGAGGGGCTCAGCCACCGGCCTTCGCGATGCCGACCGGGCAGGAGACCCCCGTCCCCTCGATGCCGCAGTAGCCGCCGGGGTTCTTGTCCAGGTACTGCTGGTGGTACGGCTCGGCGGCGTGGAAGGGGCCCGCGGGGACGACCGCCGTGGTGATGGTGCCGTGCCCCTTGGCGCGCAGGGCGGACTGGTAGGCCTCGCGGGAGGCGAGGGCCGTCGCGAGCTGCCCGGGGGAGTGGGTGTACACCGCGGAGCGGTACTGGGTGCCGACGTCGTTGCCCTGGCGGTGGCCCTGGGTGGGGTCGTGGGCCTCCCAGAACACCTTCAGCAGCTCCCCGTACGTGAGCAGCGCCGGGTCGAAGACGACCCGCACGACCTCGGCGTGGCCGGTGAGGCCGCTGCAGACCTCCTCGTACGTCGGGTTCTCCGTGTACCCGCCCGCGTAGCCGACGAGCGTCGTCCACACGCCGGGTGTCCGCCAGAAGACGCGCTCGGCGCCCCAGAAGCAGCCCAGCGCGAAGTCGGCGACCTCCAGGTCGGCCGGGTAGGGGCCGGTGAGGGGCCTGCCGAGCACGGTGTGGCGGTCGGGCACCGTGTGGAGCGGGGCGGGACGGCCCGGTATCGCCTCCTCACGGGAGGGCAGGCGCGGCGTCAACGGGTGCGCCCGCGCTCGGAGTTCCACTCCAGCCCCGCGAGCGCCTGCGCCCGGCCGGCGGCGTACGCCGCGGCCGGGTCGGCCTCGTAGGCCCAGGGGGCCGCGCCCGCGTAGCCGTCGACGGCGCGGAACTGCTCGACCGCCTCGGCGAAGCGCTCCGCGCGCAGCAGGAAGGCCGCCAGCAGGTGCCGCACCACGGGCAGCACCGGGTCGGAGGGGGAGGCGTGCTCGGTGGCGTAGAGCGCGCCGCCGATGGCACGGGAGACGACCTCGCTCTCGTAGAAGCTGCGGACGAGGATGACGTCCGGCAGGTGCGCGAAGACCTCGAAGAGGGGCAGGGCCGGCAGCAGGCTGCCCTCGGGCGCGGAGGAGGCGGCCCGCTCGGCGAAGTCGCGTGCGGCGTCCTCCGGGAGGCGGGCGAGGGCGGCCAGGTGGGCGCCCATGTGGTGCGGGGCGCGGGAGGCGACCTTCTCCCAGACCGTGGCGAAGTCCGCGTCCGCGGCGAGCGCGACGACGTACGGGACGGGGTCGCCCGGCGCGAGCAGCGCGGCCTCGTCGGCGACCGTGCGGGCCTCCTCCAGGATCATCGGCACGTCCGGGGACCCGGCCGGCTCACGCCGGGCCCGCTGCACCAGGAACGCCGCGTGGACGGCCGCCCCGCCGGCGTCCTTAGGGTCCTCGACCCGCCAGGTGCGCAGCCACGCCGCGCCCGTGCCGGGGGACTGCGTCAGCTCGACCGCCGCGGCGCCGGCCAGGGTCTGGACCCGCTGCCAGCGCAGCTCGCCCGCGGCCGGGGTGCCCTTGAGGAGGGCGGCGACCGCGCGCCAGTCCTGGGTGCGCTGGGTCACGGTCAGCGCCTGCGTCAGCTCGTCGTCCGGACCCGGCAGCCGGATGTCGATCTCCTCCCGGGGCACGAAGCCGTACCGGGCGGGATCGACCGCGGCCACGGCCCGCACGCCGCGGCCGCGCAGCATGCGGGGCACCAGCACGATCGCCGAGATCAGCAGAACGCCGTACAGCACCCACAGGAATTCCATGATGAGCAAGCCTACGCGGGCCCGGCCGGCACGTCCCGGCCCGCGGCTCGCACTACGCTCGGCGGTATGAGCGAGCAGCAGCACCAGAACTTCGAGACCCTCGCGATCCACGCGGGTCAGCCGGCCGACGCCCAGACCGGGGCCGTGGTCACGCCGATCTACCAGGTCTCCACGTACAAGCAGGACGGGGTCGGGGGCCTGCGCGGCGGCTACGAGTACAGCCGGTCCGCCAACCCCACGCGCACCGCGCTGGAGGAGAACCTCGCGGCGCTCGAGGGCGGCCGCCGCGGCCTGGCGTTCGCGTCCGGCCTGGCCGCCGAGGACTGCCTGCTGCGCACGGTCCTGAAGCCCGGCGACCACGTGGTCATCCCCAACGACGCGTACGGCGGCACCTTCCGGCTCTTCGCCAAGGTCGTCGAGCGCTGGGGCGTGCAGTGGTCGGTCGCCGACACCTCCGACCCGGCGGCGGTCCGGGCCGCGCTCCGGCCGGAGACCAAGGTGATCTGGGTGGAGACGCCCAGCAATCCGCTGCTCGGGATCACCGACATCGCGGCGCTGGCGGACATCGCGCGCGGCGCGGACGCCCGGCTCGTCGTCGACAACACCTTCGCCAGCCCCTACCTGCAGCAGCCGCTGGCGCTCGGCGCCGACGTGGTCGTGCACTCCACCACCAAGTACATGGGCGGGCACTCGGACGTGGTCGGCGGCGCGCTGGTCGCGGCCGACGCGGGGCTCGGCGAGGAACTGGCCTACCACCAGAACGCGATGGGCGCCGTCGCCGGCCCCTTCGACGCGTGGCTGGTGATGCGGGGCATCAAGACGCTCGCGGTGCGCATGGACCGGCACAGCGAGAACGCGGCCCGGGTCGCGGAACTGCTCTCGCTGCACCCGAAGGTCACCCAGGTCTTCTACCCCGGGCTGCCCGAGCACGCGGGGCACGACGTCGCGGCCAAGCAGATGAAGCGGTTCGGCGGGATGGTCTCCTTCCGCGTCGCGGGCGGCGAGGAGGCGGCCGTCGAGGTGTGCAACCGGGCGCGGCTGTTCACGCTGGGCGAGTCCCTGGGCGGCGTCGAGTCCCTCATCGAGCACCCGGGCCGGATGACGCACGCCTCGGTCGCGGGCTCCGCGCTGGAGGTCCCGGCGGACCTGGTGCGGCTCTCGGTGGGCATCGAGTCCGTCGACGACCTCCTCGAAGACCTCCGCCAGGCCCTGGGCGCGTAGCGCCCCGTTGCCGGGTGCGGCGCGGTTGTGGTTGCGGTTGGGGTTTCTCCCCCCGCGGGAGGGTGGGGGACGCCCGCCGCCGGCGCAACGGAGCCGCACACGACGACGGGCCGCACGGGGCACCCCCGGCCATCCGGCGGAGCCGGTCACCAGTCGCCGGGCGTCGTGTCGAGCGGCTCCGCCGCCGGCCACCACAGCACCGCGAGGACGAGCGCGACGACGACCGCCACGACGAGCAGCGTCCACAGGACGGCGTGCAGCACGCGGCGGCGGGCCAGGACGCGGCGGCCGCGCTCGGCGGCGCGCGGGGCGAGGTCCACCGGCACCGCGGGGTGAGGCCCGTCGAGCAGCCGGCGGACCTCTTCCTGCTTGCGGTCGTACGGGCTCACGACGCGACCTCCCGCACCCGGGCCGCCGCCCCGCCGCGGGCGGGCCGGCTGCGCAGGGCCGCGCTGGCCCGCAGGGTGATCGCCCGCACCCGTTCCGACGGCATGCCGAGCTGCGCGGCGGCCTGTTCCTCGGCGATGCCCTCGTACAGCCGCAGCACGATCACCAGCCGCTCCCGCACGTCGAGCGGCCCGAGCACCCCGCCGCGCGGACGGCGCCACCAGGGCCGGTGGGCGAAGCGGCGGACGATCTCGGCGCGGGTGCAGGCGTACGGGTCCTCGCCGCGCATCCGGAACCAGTCGGCGTAGCTGCGCGCCAGGGCGGCGCACAGCAGCTCGGTCCCTTCCGCCCGGTCCCCCGTGAGCAGGACGGCGACGTGCAGCAACCGCCCTGCCGCGCCCGCCGCGAACGCCTCGAACTCGGCCTCGCGCAGGCGCTCCGCTGCCTCCCGGCGCTCTCCCACAGCGACATGGGACGGCAGACGACGACCTCAGGTCAAGAGCTCTGCTCGTCCCCTTGCGTGACGGAGGAGTGGTACTGCGCGAGCGCGCCGTTGAACCGGCCGAGGAGGTCGGTGAAGGACTCGCGCTCCTGCGGCGTCCAGTCCTCCGTCACGACCGCCATGAGCTGCTGCCGCGAGCTGCGGACCTCCTCCAGGCGGGAACGTCCGCGGGGGGAGAGCGCGAGCACGACCGCCCGTCCGTCCTCGGGGTGGGAGGTGCGCTTGACCAGTCCGCTGTCCACGAGCGGGGCGACCTGGCGCGTGACGGTGGAGGAGTCGATGCCCATGCCCTCCGCGAGCGCCTTCACGCCCATCGGGCCCTCGTTGTCGAGGCGGTGGAGCAGCAGGTACGCGGCCCGGTCCATGGAGTTGCGGGCCTTGCCGACGCCACCGAGGCGCGTCTGTTCCGCGCGGCGGGCGAAGAGCGCCACCTCGTGCTGCAGGCGCTCCAGGAGGTCGGTCGTGATCTCCGAGGGGGGAATGGGCATGGCCGGAAGCTCGCGTTCTGTCGGTCCTGCGAAGGTTGGGAGAAGAGTACGCGGAGAGCGTCACCCCGGGACCCCGCCGCGGAAAACTGCTCGGTCCGTCCGGGCGGTGGCCGCTGCTGCAAGACTGGGGACCATGGAAAGCCCCGCACGTCCGGCACGTCGCACCAGTCGCGCGGTGGTGGCCGCGCGGCCGTCTCCGGTCACCATCGACGATGTGCGCGGCGCGCACAAGATGCTGTCGGGCGTGGCCCGCGTGACCCCCATGGAGGGCAGCCGGTACCTGTCCCGTCTGGTGGCCGCCCCGGTGCACCTGAAGTGCGAGAACCTGCAGCGCACGGGCTCCTTCAAGGTGCGCGGCGCCTATGTGAGGATCGCCGGTCTGCGGCCGGAGGAGCGTGCGGCGGGCGTGGTCGCGGCGAGCGCCGGCAACCACGCGCAGGGCGTGGCGCTGGCCGCGTCGCTGCTCGGGGTGCGCTCCACCGTCTTCATGCCGTCCGGCGCCCCGCTGCCGAAGGTCGCGGCGACCCGCGACTACGGGGCGGAGGTGCGGTTGCACGGGCACGTGGTGGACGAGACGCTGCGCGCCGCCCAGGAGTACGCGCAGGAGACGGGCGCGGTCTTCATCCATCCCTTCGACCACCCGGACATCGTCGCCGGGCAGGGCACGGTGGGCCTGGAGATCCTCGACCAGTGCCCGGAGGTGCGCACGATCGTCGTGGGGATGGGCGGCGGCGGGCTCGCGGCCGGTGTGGCGGTGGCGGTGAAGGCGGTGCGTCCCGAGGTGCGGGTCGTCGGCGTGCAGGCGGCGGGCGCGGCCGCCTATCCGCCGTCGCTGGCGGCGGGGCGGCCGGTGGCGCTGGACGCGGTGGCGACCATGGCGGACGGGATCAAGGTGGGCTGCCCGGGAGAGGTGCCGTTCGCCATCGTCCGGGACCTGGTGGACGAGGTGTGCACGGTCACCGAGGACGAGCTGTCCAGTGCGCTGCTGCTGTGCCTGGAGCGGGCGAAGCTGGTGGTCGAGCCGGCCGGGGCGAGCCCGGTGGCGGCCCTGCTGTCGCGGCCGGAGGCCTTCGACGGGCCGGTCGTCGCCGTGCTGTCCGGCGGCAACGTCGACCCGCTGCTGATGGAGCGCACCCTGCGGCACGGCATGGCGGCCGCGGGGCGCTACATGTCCTTCCGGCTGCGGCTCACGGACCGGCCGGGAGCGCTGGCGGCGCTGCTGGAGATCCTTTCGGCGAGTGACGCAAACGTGCTGGACATCGCGCACGTGCGCACGGATCCTCGGTTGGGGCTGACCGAGGCGGAGGTCGAGCTGCAGCTGGAGACCCGCGGCCCCGAGCACCGGGCCGCCGTGGCGGCGGCCCTGCGGACGGCCGGGTACGTGCTGCTCTGAAGCCGTTCGGTCCGGATTGTCAGTGGCGTGCGGCATGGTGGAGTCAGGGTGTCGTGGACGCGGGACGGCGCGTGCGGGCGGAGCACGGATAAATCCGCTTGACGCGATATATCGCGTCTGGGATGCTCGCGACACATCGTGGTGCGCTGCCGTGCGGCCGCGTGCCTCCACAGTCCCCATGCACCCCAAGCCCCGAATCGGAGACATCGCATGCCAGGCGCCATCCATGCCGAAGGTCTGGTGAAGACCTTCGGTGACGTACGGGCACTGGACGGAGTGGACCTCGACGTCCCTGAGGGGACCGTCCTGGGCCTCCTCGGCCCCAACGGGGCCGGGAAGACGACCGCCGTACGCGTCCTGACCACCCTGCTGCAGCCCGACAGCGGCAAGGCCGTCGTGGCCGGCATAGACGTGCTGAAGCACCCCAACGAGGTGCGCCGGCAGATCGGCCTGTCCGGTCAGTTCGCGGCGGTCGACGAGTACCTCACCGGCCGCGAGAACCTGCAGATGGTCGGCCAGCTCTACCAGATGAGCGCCCGGGACGCGAAGGCACGTGCGGCGGAGCTGCTCGAGCGCTTCAACCTCGCCGAGGCGGCCGACCGTACGGCCAAGACCTACTCCGGCGGCATGCGGCGCCGGCTCGACCTGGCGGCCGCGCTGGTCGTCAGGCCGCCGGTGATGTTCATGGACGAGCCGACCACCGGCCTCGACCCCCGCAACCGCCTCGCGCTGTGGGAGGTCATCCAGGACCTGGTCGCCGGCGGCACCACGCTGCTGCTCACCACGCAGTACCTGGAGGAGGCCGACCACCTCGCCCACGACATCTGCGTGATCGACCACGGCAAGGTCATCGCCCGCGGCACCTCCGACGAGCTCAAGGCGCGGACCGGCGGCGAGCGCGTCGAGGTCGTCGTCCACGACCGCGAGCACCTGGTGACCGCCACCGAGGTGCTGAACGGCTTCGGCAAGGGCGAGACCGCCGTGGACAACCACACCCGGCGGATCACCGTGCCGGTCACGGGCGGCGCCAAGCTGCTCGCCGAGGTCATCCGCGAGCTCGACACCCGCGGCATCGAGATCGACGACATCGGTCTGCGCCGGCCCACGCTCGACGACGTGTTCATGTCCCTCACCGGCCACGCCGCCGAGGAGAAGGAAGAGGAGTCCCAGTGACCACGGTGACCGACGCGGTCCCCACCAGCGCGCCGCGCACCTCCAACCCGATCGTGCAGTCCGTCCGCGACTCGCTGGTGGTCGCCCGGCGCAACCTGATCCGCATGCTGCGCATCCCCGAGGTCGTGATCTTCGGCCTCGTGCAGCCGATCATGTTCGTGGTGCTGTTCAGCTACGTCTTCGGCGGCTCCATGAACGTCGGCGGCTCCACCAGCCCCGCGCTCTACCGCGAGTTCCTGATGGCCGGCATCTTCGCCCAGACCGTGACCTTCGCCACGGCGGGCGCCGGCGCGGGCATCGCCGACGACATGCACAAGGGCCTCATCGACCGCTTCCGGTCGCTGCCCATGGCCCGCGGCGCGGTGCTCACCGGCCGCACCCTGGCGGACCTGGTGCAGACCGCCCTGACCGTCGTGGTGCTCGCCATCGTCGCCGTGCTCGTCGGCTGGCGCGTCCACGAGGGCCTGCCCAAGGCGCTCGCGGCGTTCGGCCTGCTGCTCCTGCTCGGCTACGCCTTCTCGTGGATCGGCGCCCTGATCGGCCTGTCCGTCCGTACCCCGGAGGCGGCCACCTCCGGCGGTCTGATCTGGCTGTTCCCGCTGACGTTCATCTCGAACGCCTTCGTGGACTCCAACCAGATGACCCCCTGGCTGCGGCACATCGCCGAGTGGAACCCGTTCAGCGCCACCGTGCTGGCCTGCCGGGAGCTGTTCGGCAACCTGCCGCCGAACTACCAGACCCCGGACGTCTGGCCGATGCAGCACCCGGCGCTCGCCTCGGTGCTGTGGTCGATCGTCATCATCCTGGTCTTCCGCACCCTCGCGGTGCGCAAGTACCGCTCGGCGACCGCCTGACCCCGGCCCGCAGGCGCACGCCCGCGGCACACGACGAGCCCCCGGCCTTCCGGCCGGGGGCTCGTCCGCGTCTTTGGGGGGGGCGGCGTCAGCCGCTGTGCGGCTTGGCCTCGATGATCCTCACCGAGGCCTTCTTGCCGTTCGGGAGCTCGTACGTCGCGTCCTCGCCGATCTTCTTGCCGTTCACGCCCGAGCCGAGCGGGGACTGCGGCGAGTAGGTCTCCAGGTCGGAGGAGACGTACTCACGCGAGCCGAGCAGGAACGTCAGGGTGTCGTCGGGGTCGCCGTCGAAGGCGATCGTCACGACCATGCCGGGCGCGACCACGCCGTTGTCCGCCGGTGCCTCGCCCACCTTGGCGTGCTGCAGGAGCTGCGTCAGCTGGCGGATCCGGAGCTCCAGCTTGCCCTGGTCCTCACGCGCCGCGTGGTAACCGGCGTTCTCCTTGAGATCGCCTTCCTGACGGGCTTCCTCGATCTTGGCGACGATCTCGGTGCGTGCGGGACCCGACAGGTGCTCCAGCTCTGCCTTGAGCTGGTCGTACGCCTCCTGGGTCAGCCAGGTGACGTTCTCGCTGGTCTGGGTCACAGGTGCTCCTCGTCGTACTCGAACTCGCTTGCTTACAAATGAACGCCCTACCCAAAAAGATGCGTCTTCGCGGGAGGGCGAAACCACGAGCGTAACAATTCCCCCCGACAATCGGCGAGAGGGAAATCATCAAGAAGCGATAAACGCAGGTCAGGGGGCGAATGACCGGGCAGGTCGGATCATCGGGCGGGCTCGCAGCCGACCAGTTCCGCGGTAGTGCCGCGACTGGTGGTGCGAATGGTGACGACGGTGTCGATGCGACCGGTGTGCTGATTGAGGCGAACGTCCTTGCGGCCGACTTCGCCGTGGTCCTCGGCGAGCGAACGCAGGGTGCACACCGCGGTGACCCCTGTGTCCTTGCGCACCTCGATGTGGACCTGGACCTCCTGGTCGGAGACGACCTGGAACTTGATCAGTTCGGCGCTGACCTCGGTACCGGTGAGCTTGTCCCAGCCGATCCAGCCGACGAACAGCAGCAGCACCACACCGAGCACCGAGCCGACGAGCCGCAGCCTGCGGTCCGCACGCGCGTCGGCCCCGGCCTCCCGCCCGTACCGTCCCTGGGGCAGTCCGTCGCGCACCGCGCTCATCGTTCAGTCCTCCCGGGGCCCGGGGAATCCCGCCTTGGAATCAAACAGCCCCTCGCTTCGGTCACTATAGAAGCCGCTACTTACGACCCATGACTGAGGATCCGACCTTGACCGAGCAGCTGCGACTGATGGCCGTGCACGCACACCCCGACGACGAGTCCAGCAAGGGCGCGGCCACCATGGCCAGGTACGTCTCCGAGGGCGTCGACGTCCTGGTCGCCACCTGCACCGGTGGCGAGCGCGGTTCCGTGCTCAACCCCAAACTGCAGGGCGACACCTACATCGAGGAGCACATCCACGAGGTCCGCGCCAAGGAGATGGACGAGGCGCGCGAGATCCTCGGCGTCCAGCAGTCCTGGCTCGGCTACGTCGACTCCGGGCTCCCCGAGGGCGATCCGCTGCCCCCGCTGCCCGAGGGGTGCTTCGCCCTCCAGGACGTGGACGAGGCCGCGGGCACCCTGGTGAAGCTCATCCGCGAGTTCCGCCCGCACGTGATCACCACGTACGACGAGAACGGCGGCTACCCGCACCCCGACCACATCATGACCCACAAGATCTCGATGGTCGCCTTCGACGCCGCGGGCGACCCCGAGCGCTACCCCGAGGCCGGCGAGCCGTGGACGCCGCTGAAGCTCTACTACAACCAGGGCTTCAACCGGCAGCGCACCGTCGCCCTGCACGAGGCCCTGCTCGCCCGCGGCCTGGAGTCCCCGTACGGGGAGTGGCTGGAGCGCTGGCAGACCGCCGACCGGCCGGAACGCAACATCACCACGCACGTGCCGTGCGCGGACTTCTTCGAGATCCGGGACAAGGCGCTGCTCGCCCACGCCACCCAGATCGACCCCGACGGCGCCTGGTTCCACGTCCCGATGGAGCTCCAGAAGGAGGTCTGGCCCACCGAGGACTACGAGCTCGCGAAGTCCCGGGTGGACACCTCCCTCCCCGAGGACGACCTCTTCGCGGGCATCCGGGAGAATTGAGCGCGTGAACGCGACATTCGGCACGGCCGCAGCCCAGCTCGTCCCCCTCGCCGTCAAGGACCTGGACGAGAACAAGGTGACGCCCGGCCTCATCGGCTTCGTCATCTTCGCCCTCATCGGCCTCTCCCTGTGGTGGCTGATGAAGAACATGAACAAGCAGTTCAAGAAGATCGACTTCGAGGAGCAGCCGGAGCAGGCCGGGCAGCCCTCGGAGCCGGCCAAGGCCTCCGCCGCCTCCGGCGCCGAAGGCCCCGGCCGCAAGGGCTGAGCCACGCCGGACACCCCCTCCCGGCACGGGAGGGGGTGCGGCGGCGCGCTCACTCCGGCGCGGCGACCGTGACCCGTGTGAAGAGCAGCGGGACGCCCTCGTCGTCGGAGCGGGTGTACGAGGTCCGCACCGCGACCACCCGCACGTCGTGGTCGTGCACGGCGGCGTGCCCGCCGACGGCCGGTACGGGGAGGGCGCCGCTGGAGACGATCACGGCGAGGCCGTCGTCGACGCCCTCCGGCGCCTCCCAGGCGAAGGTGATCGTGTGCCGCACCGGACTCTCGTGGTAGATGCTGGCCTCGCGCGGCAGCGCCTGCTCCCGGTCGCGGATGGGCTGGAGCGCAGCGGGCAGCCGGTCCATGGTTCGTCCTCTCGCGGTCGGTCCCCGTCGCGATTGTCGCCCGTGGGACGTCCCGGAGCGGGTGACACGCTGGGCCGGGCCCTCAGCCCTCCACCGCCCGGTCCACCGGCACGGCCATCACCATGCGGGCGCCGCGCGACGGCACCATGCCCAGCCGCCAGGCCTCCCACGGCGTGCCCGGCTCCACGCCGCGCTCCAGCAGCAGGGCGTAGGCCTCCGCGTACTCCTGCAGGTCCAGGTCACGGCCCTCGTCCGGGTCGTCCGTCAGCAGGGCGAGCCGTCCGCGGGCCTCGGCGGCGCCCTCGCGCGAGAGCAGCGGCAGCAGCGTGCACTGCAGGAAGCGCGCCCACGCCAGGCCGCGCCTGTCGTCCATGCCGGCGAAGAGCCGCTCCGCCTCCCGCACCAGCTCCAGGGCCGCCGGAACCCGCCCGTTGCCTGCGTCGACGACGGCGAGCTCCACACAGGACCAGCCCTCGCCGTGCGGCACCCCCACGCGGTGGAAGTCGGCGCGGGCGTCCTGCAGGAGCTGGCGGGCGAAACCGCTGTTGCGCAGGTTGCCGGTGAGCGCCGCCCGCTGGTCACGGGTGACCCGGCCGGAGTGGTGGCGGGCGCAGGCCAGCCCGTAGACGTCCCGCATCCGGCTGAACATGGTGCGGGCGCGCTCCAGGGCCCGCAGGGCCGCGTCCAGTTCGCCGCCCTCCTCCAGCGCCTGGCCGAGGTAGTACAGCGACCACGCCTCGCCGCGGGCGTCCTCGTTCGCGCGGTGGCGGGCCAGGGCGTCGCCCAGCAGGTGCTGGGCGGCGCCGGCGTCCCCGCGCAGCAGGCGCGCACGGCCGAGCTGGGTGACGGTCCAGGCCTCACCGCGGGGGTCGCGGGTCGCGGCGTAGCACTCGCCTGCCGCACGCAGCTCGCTCTCGCCGCGCCCGGCGTCGCCGAGCCGCAGCAGCAGCTGCCCCAGCTGCAGGTGGGCCCAGGCCTCGCCGTGCACGCTCTCGCTCTCCCGGTGCAGGGCCAGCGACTCGGCCAGCAGCCCGTGCGCCTCCGCCAGCCGGCCGGCGTCGCGCAGCACCGCCGCCAGCGCGTGCTGCGTCCAGGCCCTGTCCGCCCGCAGCTCGTCGCCGGCCTGCAGTTCCAGGGCCTCCCGCAACTTGGCCTCCGCCTCCCGCAGGCCGCCCTGCTGGTGCAGCGTGATGCCGAGGCTGCACAGGGCGCGGGCGGCGCCCGCCGGGTGCTGCGCCTCGAAGTACAGGTCGACCACCGACGACAGCGTGGAGCGGGCCTTGTCCAGCTCGCCGAGCTGCCGCGCGGCGATGCCGGTGCGCCACTGCACCGAGCGGACCAGCACCGACTGGTCGGCCTCCCGCTGGTGCGCCTGGGCCAGCTCGCTGATCTCGCCCAGCCGGTACAGGTCGCCGCGGAGCAGGCAGTAGTCGCACAGCGCGCCGAGCAGGTGCTGCACCACCCGCTGGTCGACGCCGTCGGAGTGCCGCAGCGCCGCGGTGATGAAACTCGACTCCTCGTCCAGCCAGCGCAGCGCCTGGTCCAGCGAGGGGAAGCCCTGCGGCCCGAAGCGGTCGGCGCGGGTCGAGGTGCGGCCGTCCACGAGCCGGATGACCGCGTCCGCCAGCTCGGCGTAGCTGCGGATCAGGCGCTCCTGGGCGGCCGCCCGCTCGGCCGGGTCCTCCTCGTCCAGCAGGCGCGCGTGCGCGAAGCGCCGTACGAGGTCGTGCAGCCGGTAGCGGCTGCCGCGCACGTGCTCGATGAGACCGGCCGAAGCCAGTTCGCCCAGCCGCCGGGCCGCCTCCTGCTCCTCCGCCCCCAGCAGGGCCGCGGCGGCCGCCGCGCCGAGGCTCGTCCGCCCGGCGAGTGCCAGCCGCCGCAGCAGCCGGCGGGCCGGCTCGGGCTGGTCGTGGTAGCGCAAGGCCAGCGCCCGGTCGACCGGGCCCACCGGGCCGTACGCCGCCAGGTCGGCCGCCAGCCGCTCCGCGCCCCGGTCGGGCAGCGAACTGCCCGCGATGCGCAGCGCCAGCGGCAGCCCGCCGCACAGCCGCCGTACGGCGTCGGTGGCACCGGCGCCGTCCGCCGCCGTGAGGGCGCCGGACGACAGGCCGGCCAGCAGCTCCCGTGACGCCTCCGCCCCGAGCGGTTCGACCGGCAGGGCGTAGACGCGGGCCGCCGGTACGTCGAGGGAGAGCGGTTCGGCCGACGTGACCAGGACGAGGCTGTCGGAGCGCTCCGGTACCAGGGCGCGGATCTGCTCGGGTCCGGCGGCGTCGTCGAGGACGATGACGACGGGCACGTCGGTGAGGTGCTTCTGGTACTGGTCGGCCAGGCGCCGCAGATGCTGCTCCTGGGAGGTGCGCTCGCGGAACAGCAGCTGTTCGCGGGGCGCCCCGAGCCGGTTGAGCAGGTGCAGCAGCGCGTCCCGTACGGGCAGCGGGCGCTCCCCGGGCGCGGCGCCGCGCAGGTCGACGACGCAGGCGCCGCGGAACTGGTCCTTGAGCTGCTGGGCGGCGCGCACGGCGAGCGTGGTGCGCCCGGAACCGGCCTGTCCGTGCAGGACGACCACGACGGGCTCCGAGGCCGGGGAGACCCGCGCCTGGTGCACCCACTGGGCGATCTGCCGCAGCGGGTCCCGGCGGCCGGCGAACGGCCCCTCGGTGGCGGGAAGCTGGGCGAAGGACTGCTCCAGGACGCTGCGTCCCCGCGCGGCGGCGCTGCGGTCGGTGCGGCGCTGCGCCGGCACCTTCGCGGGGGCCGGCGCGGCGCGCCGGCGTTCCAGGAACGGCCGTACACCGCGCTGTTCGACGGCCTCCAGCCAGGCCTGCCGCAGGTCCTGCGGCCGGGTGCCGCCACCGCCCGTCGCCAGCGCGGCCGTCACCGCAGCGCCGGCGACCGCCACCACGCCGCCGACGCCCAGCGCGGTGGAGGTCGGCGTGCCCCAGCCGAGGTCCGCCACGCATGCCGCGACGGCGGCGACCGCGGTCACCAGCGCGGGGGTGACCAGCGACGACCGGCGGCCCGAGCGTTCCGCGGCCAGCGCGGCGGTGTACACCCCGTACTCGTCCGCCGCCGCGGCCGCTATCTCGTCGGCCGCCGCCCGGGCCTGCCGCAGCGCCTCCTCCGCCTCGCCGGAGCGCCCGCCCTGCGGCTCACCGGCGACGGCGCGTTCCAGCAGCCGTAACACCTCGGCCCGGTCGGACGTGCTCAGTTGCGTCTGCCGTCGCGGCGTCTGCTTCGTCACCCATGGCCCCCTCGGTAGCCGCCCGTCCCCAAGTGTCCTGCCGAACACGTCACATCGCGACACCGCGTACGCGGGCGAACACGCCCGGACGTGCCCGGACGGCCCGGCCCGGGCGGCGGCAGGAACGCCTTTTGGGCGCCTTTGCGGCTCATGCGCCGTGGCGCAAAGGTGACTTGTCCTCTGACCGACAGGTGAAAGTGCCGACCGCCGCCGGTGGCGGGGCCACGCTGTCGCCCCATGAGACAGATGAACTACAGGTGGCGGCCCAGGGTCGGAACCCCTCGGCCGCAGTATGTGGCGGCCGCTGCCCTCGCCGCGCTGCTGGCGGGTCTGACCGCCACCCCCGGCGCGGCCCAGGGCACCGAGCGGGCCGGTGCGGCAGTGCAGGGCGAGGCGGCCGGGTCCACCGGATCCGCCCGGCACCAGATCACCCTGATCACCGGCGACCGCGTCACGCTGGAGACGGCCCCGTCGGGCGGGCAGAGCGTCTCGGTCCAACCGGCCGCGGGCCGGGAGCACATCACCTTCGTCAAGCGCCAGAACGGCGGCGACTGGTCGGTCATACCCGCCGACGCGCTGCCCCTGCTCGCGGCGGACCGCCTCGACAAGGCGCTGTTCAACGTCTCGGCCCTGGCCAGGGGGAAGTACGCCGAGCGGTCGAGGCTGCCGCTCATCGTCGAGTACGCGGGTGACGCGGGCACCGCCGGACGCCGGCTCACCGCGGCCGGTGCCGACGGGGTCCACACCATCGCCGGGACCTCCTTCGCGACCCTCGGCCAGGACCGGGCGGGTGCCGCGGAGTTCTGGAAGGACATCGCCCCCGCCAAGGCGGCCGCCACGTCCTTCGGCGCGGGCATCCGCCGGGTCTGGCTCGACGGCCGCTCCAAGGTCCAGCTCGACCGGACGGTGCCGCACATCGGGGCACCCCAGGCCTGGGCGAAGGGTTACCGGGGCGACGGCGTCAAGGTCGCGGTGCTCGACACCGGGTACGACCCGAACCACCCGGACCTGGGTGGCCTCATCGAGGAGTCCGCCAACTTCACCGCCGAGGCCGGCACCGACGACCTGAACGGCCACGGCACCCACGTCACCTCGACCGTCGCCGGTTCCGGCGCGGCCTCCGACGGCCTGTACAAGGGCGTCGCGCCCGGCGCGCGGATCCTGTCGGGCAAGGTCTGCAACGCGGGCGGCTCCTGCGACGACTCCGACGTCCTCGAAGGCATGGCCTGGGCCGCCGAGCGCGGCGCCAAGGTGATCAGCCTCAGCCTGGGCGACACCGACACCCCGGAGACCGACGCCCTCGAGGCCATGGTCGAGAGCGTCACCCGTGACCACGGCGTCCTGGTCGTGGCCGCGGCCGGCAACAGCGGTCCCGGCAAGGTCGGTTCCCCCGCCTCCGCCGACCGCGCGCTCGCCGTCGGCGCCACCGACCTCGACGACGAGCTCGCCCACTTCAGCTCGGTCGGCCCGCGGGTGGGCGACTTCAGCCTCAAGCCCGACCTCGTCGCCCCCGGCGTCGGCGTCGTCGCCGCACGGGCGGGCGGTACGACCGCCGAGGACGGCTACACCGCGATGGACGGCACCTCGATGGCGACCCCGCACGTCGCCGGTGCCGCGGCCATCCTCTTCCAGCAGCACCCCGACTGGACGCCCGAGCAGGTCAAGCGCCAGCTGATGCAGTCGACGGCGGCCGGCAAGGAGCGCGGCGCCTACTTCCAGGGCGCGGGCCGGGTCGACGTCGCCCGCGCGGTCGGCCAGCAGGTCACCGCCGGGACCACCGCGGTGGACTTCGGGCAGATCCGCTGGACCGACGGCCCGCGGCCGCCGGTGACGAAGACGATCACCTACCGCAACCCGGGCAGCGCGCCCGTCACCCTCGGCCTGTCGCTCAACGTCTCCCACGACGCGGGCAAGCCCGCGCCGCAGGGCCTGTTCCGGCTCGGCGCCGACCAGGTCACCGTGCCCGCCCACGGCACCGCCGACGTCACCGTCACCGCGACCCCGGAGACCGCCACGACCTACGCGGCGTACAGCGGCGTGGTCATCGCGGCCACCGCCGACCAGGCCGTCTCGGTGCGCGTCCCGGTCGGCATGGACGTCGAGCAGCCCTCGCACAGCCTCCGCCTCACCGTCAAGGACCGCGCGGGCAAGGCCCCCGCCCACGCCTACCTGCTCGTCACCGCGGCCGACGGCGAGGTCCGCGAGGTGGAGCTGCACGGCACGTCCGGCACCGAGCTGAGGGTGCCGCGCGACGGCAGGACCTACTCCGTGAACGGCTTCCTCTTCGACGCGGAGTACACCGAGGCCACCGTGGTGGGCGCGCCGAAGGTCGTGATGAGCGCCGACCGGGACGTCGCCATCGACGCCCGGAAGGCGAAGCCCGTCACGGTCTCGGCCCCGAGCCGCTCGGCCCGCATCAAGTACGCCGAGGTCGGCACCATCGCCCTGGACGGCAACCTGTTCTCCGTCCCCGTGAACGACGCGATCGGCGGCGACCGCATCACGAACGTGTACGCCGTCCCGACGGCGACGTCCAAGGATTCGGCGTTCACCTACCTGGTCAGCACCATCTGGGTCGATCCCGCGGGCGCCGACGGTAACCCCTCCTCGGTCTACTACCTCACCCGTCCGGTGCGCGGGGCGATCCCGGCCGATCCCGGCTACCGCCCCCGCACGTCGCAGCTGGCCACGGTCAACAGCACCCTCGCCGCCACCGCGCCGGACACCACCGCGTACCGCAGTGTCTGGCTGTCCCTCGGCAAGCTCCGCTGGGTCCACGGGATGGACGGACTCCCGCTCCCGAACCGGCGGGTGGACTACTTCTCGCCGTCCGGGGACCTGCGTTGGCAGAGCGTCTTCGAGCAGAACTTCTTCACCAGGCCGGACGCCCACGGGCAGAGCTTCCTCAGCCGCCTGCACAGCTACAAGGCCGGAACCTTCGAGGAGCGCTGGAACCAGGGCGTCCAGGGCTCGGGCTTCTCGCCCGAGGTGATGATCACCTCCCGCGAGGGCGACGCCATGACGTTCGCGATCCAGGACGCCGCCAACGGCAACCTCGACGTGGTGGCCGGGACGACGTCCAGCAGCCGGCCCGAGTGGGAGCTGCGACGCAACGGTGAAGTCGTCTCGACGAACCGCGGGTTCGCCACGGTGCCGGCCGACGTCACCCCCGCCGACTACGTCGCGACGTTCGAGCAGGAGCGCGACCTCGTCCCCAGCACCATCTCCACGCGTCTGAAGTCCGAGTGGCGGTTCCGGTCGCAGACGACGGCGACCCGGCAGGCACTGCCGATGATGGCCGTGCTCATGTCGCCCCGGCTGGACGAGTGGAACCGCGCCGGGGCCGGCCGCCGGTTCGAGATCCCGGCCCTGGTCCAGCGTGCGGTCGGCGCACCCGAGTCCCCGGTCCGCACCTTCACCGTCGAGGTCTCCTACGACGAGGGCAGGACCTGGCACACCGCCAAGGTCAAGGGCTCCGGGACGAAGCGCACCGTGACCGTGGACCACCCGCGCCGCTCCTCGGGCGGTTCGGTCAGCCTCCGCACCTACGTCGAGGACGCCGCGGGCAACTCCTTCAAGCAGACCGTGATCAAGGCCTACCTGCTGAAGTAGCCGCCGAACGGCACGGCAGGGCCCGCCGGACCCCTCCGGCGGGCCCGCACCGCCTTCCGCTCAGAGCCAGTTGCGGCGGGCCGCGTGCCAGCCCAGTTGCATGCGGGTGGCGACGCCCGCGAGGCTCATCAGCCCCTGGATGCGCCGCTGGACGGTGCGCTTGCTCACGCGCAACTGCCCGGCGATCGCCTCGTCGGTCATGCCGGCGACCATCAGGGAGAGCAGGTGCCGGTCCTCCGCGACCGGCGCCGCCGGATCCTCCGGGCCCGCACCGCCGATCTGCCCCTCCTCGGTCACCCGCAGCGGCGCGCCGACCTCCCAGTAGTGCTGGAACAGGTCGATCAGCGCCTCCAACAGGCTGCTCTCGCGCACCAGCGCCGTCTTGAGCTCCCGCGGACCGGCCGGCGTACCGGCGGAGGACAGCGGGAGGACGGCCAGCGACCGGTCGGCCACCGCCATCCGCAGGGGCAGCCTGGGCACCGCCCGGGCGACCTCGCCGGCGCGCACCCCCTTGACGACGTTGTCCACCGCACCGGGGTCGTCGAAGTAGGCCTGCTCGTACAGGACCCGGTACAGCACGCCCCGGCCCAGCGCGTCGTACTCCTCGCGGTTGCTCCCCGCGGGCATCGCCACGTGGCGGGCCTTGCAGAACCACAGCATCTCGTGGCGGACGCCGTCCTGGAGCTGCCGCAGACGCTGCCGCAGCGCCGCCGCGCCGCTGATGACCTCGATCGCCTCCCCCGCCCCCCAGGAGCGCGCGCTGCGGCGGTAGGTCTCCACCAGCCCGAGCACGACCGCCCGGTCCTGCTCCAGTGCCTCCGCGTGGCGCTGCAGCCGGGGTACGAGGGCGACCTCCGGCGGGATCACCGCGTACGCGCCGGGGCTCTCCTCCAGCGCGTACGCCAGTCCCTTGGCCTCCAGCGCGAGCAGCAGCCGCCCGACCGCCGGGGGGCCGAGGTCGGTACGTCCGCAGATCTCCTCGGCGGACGCCGACTCGGTGACGAGCAGCAGCCGGTACACCTCGGCCTCGGCGGCCGTGAGGCCCACCGTCTCCAGCATGTCGGCCCCTCTCGCAGCACCGTCCGCCGGTCGATTCCATCAGCACGAACGGCTGCGGACAACGTCCGTTGCCGCGGGCAACCGGGCTCGCCGCGCGGGGACGGGACGCCGGACGGCGCGATGTGTGAGGCTGGGGGCATGGTCAATCGACTGAGCGGTTCCACGTCCCCGTACCTGCTGCAGCACGCCGACAACCCGGTGCACTGGTGGCCGTGGGGCGAGGGGGCCTTCGCGGAGGCCCGGGACCGCGGGGTGCCGGTGCTGCTCAGCGTGGGGTACAGCAGCTGCCACTGGTGCCACGTCATGGCCAGGGAGTCGTTCGAGGACGAGGCGACCGCCGCGTACCTCAACGAGCACTTCGTGTCGGTGAAGGTCGACCGCGAGGAACGCCCCGACGTCGACGCCGTCTACATGGAGGCCGTGCAGGCGGCGACCGGGCACGGCGGCTGGCCGATGACGGTCTTCCTGACGCCGGAGGGCGAGCCGTTCTACTTCGGCACCTACTTCCCGCCCGCCCCGCGGCACGGCTCGCCCTCCTTCCGGCAGGTGCTGGAGGGCGTCGAGGCCGCCTGGCGCGAGCGGCGCGAGGAGGTCGGGGCGGTCGCGGCGAGCATCGTGAAGGACCTGGGCGGACGTTCGCTGACCCTCGGCGGGACGGCCGCCCCTGGGGAGGAGCAGCTCGCGGCGGCACTGCTGGGGCTCACCCGGGACTACGACCCCTCGTACGGCGGGTTCGGCGGCGCGCCGAAGTTCCCGCCGTCGATGGCCCTGGAGTTCCTGTTGCGGCACCACGCCCGCACCGGCTCCGAGGGCGCCCTGCAGATGGCGCGGGACACCTGCGAGGCGATGGCCCGCGGCGGCATCTACGACCAGCTCGGCGGCGGCTTCGCGCGCTACTCCGTGGACCGCAAGTGGGTCGTGCCGCACTTCGAGAAGATGCTCTACGACAACGCCCTGCTCTGCCGGCTCTACGCCCACCTGTGGCGCGCCACCGGCTCCGACCTGGCCCGCCGGGTCGCCCTGGAGACCGCCGACTTCCTCGTCCGGGAGCTGCGCACCCACGAGGGCGGCTTCGCCTCCGCGCTCGACGCGGACAGCGACAAGCCGGGCGGCGGCCACGGCGAGGGCGCCTTCTACGTCTGGACGCCGGCGGAGCTGGAGGAGGTCCTCGGCAAGGAGGACGCGGCGCTGGCCGCCGAGTACTTCGGCGTCACGGAGGACGGCACCTTCGAGGAGGGCGCGTCCGTGCTCCAACTCCCCGCCGACGGCGGCTTCGTGGACGCCGGGCGGATCGCATCGGTGCGCCGGCGGCTGTTCACCGCCCGGGAGGGACGGCCCCGCCCCGGCCGCGACGACAAGGTCGTCGCCGCCTGGAACGGGCTGGCGGTCGCCGCGCTCGCCGAGACCGGCGCGTACTTCGAGCGCCCGGACCTGGTCGCGGCCGCCGTCGAGGCCGCGGACCTGCTGGTGCGGGTCCACATGGACGCCCGCGGCCGGCTCGCCCGGACCTCGCGGGACGGCACGGTGGGCGGCAACGCCGGCGTGCTGGAGGACTACGCCGACGTCGCGGAGGGCTTCCTCGCGCTCGCCGCGGTGACCGGCGAGGGCGTGTGGCTGGACCTCGCCGGCCTCCTTCTCGACTCCGTGCTGCGGCACTTCACCGGGGAGGACGGCACGCTCTACGACACCGCCGACGACGCCGAGACGCTGATCCGCCGCCCGCAGGACCCGACCGACAACGCCGCCCCCTCGGGCTGGACGGCCGCGGCCGGTGCGCTGCTGTCGTACGCCGCGTACACCGGCTCGTCCCGCCACCGCGAGGCCGCCGAACGGGCGCTGGGCGTCGTGGGCGCCCTCGCCGGACGGGTGCCGCGGTTCATCGGCTGGGGGCTGGCGGTCGCCGAGGCGGCGCTCGACGGCCCGCGCGAGGTCGCCGTGGTCGGCCCCGCGGGCGACGCCGGCACGGCGGCGCTGCACCGCACCGCGCTGCTGGGCACCGCCCCGGGCGCGGTGGTCGCGGTGGGGGAGCCCGCCACGGACGAGTACGTCCTCCTGGCCGACCGCCCGCTGCTCGACGGCCGCCCCGCGGCCTACGTCTGCCGGCACTTCGTGTGCGCGGCGCCGACCGCGGACCCGCAGGCCCTGGCGGAGCAACTGGGCGCCCGCTGAGGCGCGTCGCGTCGTGCGGCCGCGCGGAGTTCGCCGGCACCTCCCGCGCGCGCAAGGCCGGTCGGTGAACCGGCCTTGCGCGGACCGTCGTTGAGCGGCATCCCGATCGTCAGCGGCAGAGGTTGGCCGCGAGGAGGTCCAGCGAGCGGTCGAGGACGGTGGCGAGGTCGGCGGTGCCGTCCGAGTCGAGCCAGTGGAAGACGGCCTCGGACCAGGCCCCGATCAGCGCCGCGACGACGACCCGGATCTCGAAGTCGTCCGCGGGGCGCCCGAGGCGCTCGGCGGTGACGGAGGCCAGCAGGCGGCTGGACTCCTGGATGTTCTCGCCCATGCGGGCGCGGATGGCGGGCACCGAGCGCACCAGCCGCAGCCGCTGCCGCATCTCCTCGAACTCGCCCTCGTCGGCGAGCATCTCGCGCAGCGGGCCCAGCAGGGCGTGCCGCAGCGAGGCGACGATGGGCTCCTGCGCCGGGCGGGCGCGCAGTTCGGCCACCATGACGGGGTCGTACTCGTCGGAGAGGACGATGTCCTCCTTGGTGGGGAAGTACCGGAAGACCGTGCTGGCCGAGACCTCGGCCGTGGCCGCGATCTGCTCGACGGTGGTGCCGTCGTACCCCTGCGCCTCGAAGAGCCGGTAGGCCGCGCGGCGGATGGCCCGCCGGGTCCGGATCTTCTTGCGTTCGCGCAGGCTCGGTCTGGTCGGTACGGTCACGCTCGTCATTGTCGTGCATCGACGGCGGGCGGGGCCATCCGCGCGGTGCCGGGCACCTCCTGGCCGGTGCGGGCGTCGGGGAGGAAGAGCGCGGTCAGCACGGCCGCCACGAGCGAGGCGGCGGCGCAGGCCAGCAGGGCGAGGTCCATCCCGTGCACGTACGCCGCGTCCGCCGAGGCGGCGAGCGCCGGGTCGCCGAGGGCGGCCGCGACCGCGTGCGCGGCCCCCACGGAACCCGAGGCGGCGTCGGCGGCCGCCGCGGGCAGGCCCGTGGTGGCGAGACGGTCGGTGTAGGCGCCCGCCAGCAGGCTGCCCAGGAGGGCGACACCGATGGCGCCGCCGGTCTGGCGCAGGGTCATCAGCAGTCCGGAGCCGCTGCCCGCGCGGTCGCCGGGCAGCGCGCCCAGCGCCGCGTCCATGGCGGGGATCATCGCGAAGCCGAAGGCGAAACCGGTGACGGACAGCCACAGCGCGGTCGCCCCGTAGCCGTCGTGGACGTCCGTGCGGCTGCCGAGCGCCGCGGCCGCGGTGAGCAGGAGCAGCCCCGCCGTGACGACCGGCCGCGGCCCGAACCGCGCGACCAGCGGCGCGCTGCCCCGGGCGGCGACGAGCAGGCCGCCCATCATCGGCAGCAGCCGTACGCCGGTGCCGAGGGCGTCGTTGCCGAGCACGGCCTGCAGGTACTGGGGCAGGACGAAGAGCAGGCCGGTGAGGATGAAGGTCACCAGCGTCGCGGCGACCGCGTTCCACAGGAAGCCCCGCTGCCGCAGGAGACCGAGGTCGAGCACGGGCCGCTCCAGCCGGCGTCCGCGGAGCACCAGCCCGGTCAGCAGCGCGACGGACGAGAACAGCGTCAGCAGCACCAGCGGGTCGCCCCATCCCCGGCGCGGCCCCTCGATGATGCCGAAGACCAGCGCGCCGAGCCCGGCCACCGCGAGGACGGTGCCGGGCGGGTCGACGCGGGGCGTGGCGGGGTCGCTGGTCTCGGGCAGCAGGAACAGGCAGGCGGCGATGCCGAGGACGACGAGCGGGATGTTGACCACGAAGATCGAGCCCCACCAGAAGTGGTCGAGCAGGGTGCCGCCGATGACCGGCCCGAGCGGCAACCCCAGCGCCATGGCGGCGGTGACCGCGCCGACCGCCCTGGAGCGCTCCTCGGGCCCGAACAGCGAGGGCAGGACGGACAGGGCCAGCGGCATGACGAGTGCCGCGCCCAGGCCCATCACCGTGCGGGCGGCGACGACCGGTCCCGGGCTGTCCACCAGGGCGCCGAGCACCGAACCGGCGAGGAAGATCCCGAGTCCGGCGACGAGCATCCGCCGCCGTCCCCAGCGGTCGCCCAGCAGGCCCGCGGGGAGCATGGCGGCGGCGAAGACCACCGTGTAGCCGTCGACGATCCACTGCTGGTCGCCGGTGTCCGCACCCAGCTCCGCGGCCATGGTCGGCAGTGCGACGTTGAGGATCGTCATGTCGAAGCCGAGCACCAGCATGCTCGCCACCAGGGCCCCCAGGGCCCACCAGCGCCGTGGATCGGCCGTCGTCGTCATGGGGATCTCCTCCTGCGGGCAGGGGTACCGGCTGACCGGGTACCGGGGCAGCATCCGAAAGCCACCATCAAATGACAGTGACTCTCAAAAAAGAGTAACTGTCACCCCCAGGCGTGCGGAAGCCCGGCGTCGCCTTGACACGGCCCGCTGGGGTGATAGGAAAATGCGCACCACTTCACGGGGCTGGGCGGAGCGACGGGCTACGGACGCGCCCCCGCGATCTTCCCGTACTCGGAGATGGGCGCCCATGGCGTGACCTTCTTCTTCGTCCTCTCGGGCTTCCTGCTGACCTGGGTGTTCAAGCCGCAGGAGCATCCGGTCGCGTTCTACTGGCGGCGTGTGGCGCGCATCTGGCCGGCGGCCCTGGTCGCCGCCGTGCCGGCCATCTACGTCTTCTACGTCAAGGCACACGTGCCCATCGACTGGAAGTACGTCATCGCCTCGCTGTTCTTCGTCCAGAACTGGTTCCCGCACGCCACGCCCACGCTGCCCGGCAACCCGGTGACCTGGACCCTGGGCGTCGAGGTCCTCTTCTACGCCCTGTTCCCGCTGCTCGCCCGCGTCGTCGTCCGGCTGCGCACGCCCCTGCTGGTCGCCGTGACGGTCGCCGGCCTCGTCGGGATGTGGGCGGTGGACTGGTGGGCCTCCGCGACGCTGGACGGGCCCATGGCGCGCTGGATCATGCGGCACCCGGCGGTGTACCTGCCCGAGTTCCTGCTGGGCATGACGATGGCCCTGCTGATCCGCCGCGGGTGGCGGATCCCGTTGCGGCCCTTCGTGCCCGTGGCGCTGCTGCTCGCCTACGTCTACGCCTACGTGCAGCTGCGCGCGCACCTGTCGAGCGGGTACGACGCGCAGCTGGACTACACGCTGCGCCCGGTCATCGCCGTGCTCGCCGTCCTGATCATGGTCGCGTTCGTCCAGCGGGACATCGCGGGGCACCGCAGCGTGCTCCACAACCCGCTGCTGATCTCGCTGGGCATGTGGTCGTACAGCTTCTACCTCCTGCACCACGCGGTGAGCCGGTTCTCGACCTACAGGTGGGGCAGGATCCCGGACGAGAACTCGGCGCTCTTCAGCATGATCGGCATGGCCGTCGTCGTCTTCGCGATGTCCTGGGCCCTCCACCGTTTCGTCGAGGAGCCCGCCAACCGCCTGCTGACCCGCTGGATCCCCGAGCGCTGGCGCCGCAGGGTCTGACGGCCGCCCCGGGATGCCGGACGCCCCCCACCCGCAGTCGGGTGGGGGGCGTCCGCGTCGGGGCCCCGGCGTTCGGCGGGCGGGGGAGCTAGGCCGTGTCGTCAAAGTCCCGCCTGCCCAGCGGTGCCTGGCACGGCACCTCGCTGCGTTGTCGAATCGTCCGAGTAGCCCACTACGAGGACGACTCTCCGCCTTGCGATGTACCGCACCAGACGCCGCTGGGCCCGCCCTCCGGGCGGCCGGCGCTCCTTTGACGACACGGCCTAGGCGTGGTTGTAGGCCACCAGCGAGATGCCGACGTAGTGCACGATGAACGCGGCCAGCGTGAACGAGTGGAAGACCTCGTGGAAGCCGAAGAAGCGGGGCGAGGGGTTGGGCCGCTTGGTCCCGTAGATCACCGCTCCGACGCTGTACAGCAGGCCGCCCACGACGATCAGGACGAGCACCGCGATGCCGCCCTTCCGCATGAAGTCGGGCAGGAAGAAGACCGCCGCCCAGCCGAGGGCGATGTAGCAGGGCGTGTAGAGCCAGCGCGGCGCGCCCACCCAGAAGACCCGGAACGCGATGCCCGCCAGGGCCCCGGCCCAGACGAGCCAGAGCAGGACCTCCTGCTTGCCGTCCGGCAGCAGCAGGAGCGTGAACGGCGTGTAGGTCCCCGCGATGATCAGGAAGATGTTCGCGTGGTCCAGCCGGCGCAGCACTGCCGAGGCCCGGGGACCCCAGTCGCCGCGGTGGTAGAGGGCGCTCACGCCGAACAGCGCGCAGGCGGTGAGCGTGAAGACGGCGCAGGCGATCCGCCCGCGGGTGCTCTCGGCGAAGGCGGTCAGGGCGACCCCGGCGACAAGGGCGGCGGGGAACATCCCGGCATGGAGCCACCCCCTCAGCTTGGGCTTCAAGGGGGCGGCAGCGGATGCGAGTTCTTCAAGGGCGGCGGGCACAACGGGAGTCTCGTCCACGGAGCTCATGAAAGCAATGCTAGCTACGGTTGCGTAGGTTACCGATCCGTAGTACGGGGGTGTCGCCGGACGTTGGGAGTGGCGATGCTCACCCCACGCGCCCTGGACAGATCGCGTTTCCTGTCCTGATACTCATATGAGTGCGGACGGCACCGGATGAGCATCCCACGACAGCAGCATCCGGGTCGCAGCCCCCAAGGGGCCGACAACACACCCTCGGAATCTGACGCCAGGTGAGTGCACACCGGGCGGAACGGAGCGATCGTGGCGCGCGTCAATGCGGCTCCCACCAATCACCAGGACCTGATCGCATGGGTCGGCGAGATAGCCGAGCTGGCCCAGCCGGACGAGATCGTGTGGTGCGACGGCTCCGAGGAGGAGTACCAGCGCCTCGCGGACGAGCTCGTCTCGAAGGGCACCTTCAAGAAGCTCGACCCGATCAAGCGCCCCAACTCGTACTACGCCGCCTCCGACCCGACCGACGTCGCTCGTGTGGAGGACCGCACCTTCATCTGCTCCGAGCGGGAGCAGGACGCCGGCCCGACCAACCACTGGAAGGCCCCCGCCGAGATGCGGGAGATCTTCACGGGGGAGCAGGGTCTTTTCCGCGGCGCCATGCGCGGCCGCACCATGTACGTCGTCCCGTTCTGCATGGGCCCGCTCGGCTCTGAGCTGTCCGCGATCGGCGTGGAGATCACCGACTCCGCGTACGTCGCCACCGCCATGCGGACCATGACGCGCATGGGCCAGGACGTGCTGGACGAGCTCGGCGAGGACGGCTTCTTCGTCAAGGCCGTGCACTCCGTCGGCGCCCCGCTGGAGCCCGGCCAGGACGACGTCCCGTGGCCGTGCAACTCCACCAAGTACATCTCGCACTTCCCCGAGAGCCGTGAGATCTGGTCCTACGGCTCCGGCTACGGCGGCAACGCCCTGCTCGGCAAGAAGTGCTACGCCCTGCGCATAGCCTCGGTCATGGCCCGGGACGAGGGCTGGCTGGCCGAGCACATGCTCGTCCTCAAGCTCACGCCGCCGCGGGGCGAGGCCAAGTACGTGGCCGCCGCCTTCCCGAGCGCCTGCGGCAAGACCAACCTCGCCATGCTGGAGCCGACCATCCCCGGCTGGACCGTGGAGACCATCGGCGACGACATCGCCTGGATGCGCTTCGGCGAGGACGGCCGCCTCTACGCGATCAACCCCGAGGCGGGCTTCTTCGGCGTCGCGCCGGGCACCGGCGAGCACACCAACGCCAACGCGATGAAGACCCTGTGGGGCAACTCGGTCTTCACCAACGTCGCCCTCACCGACGACAACGACGTCTGGTGGGAGGGCATGACCGAGGAGCTCCCGGCCCACCTCACGGACTGGAAGGGCAACTCCTGGACGCCGGAGTCCGGGACCCCGGCCGCCCACCCCAACGCCCGCTTCACCGTCCCGGCCAGCCAGTGCCCGACCATCGCGCCCGAGTGGGAGGACCCCAAGGGCGTGCCGATCTCGGCGATCCTCTTCGGCGGCCGCCGTGCCTCGGCCGTACCGCTGGTCACCGAGTCCTTCGACTGGCAGCACGGTGTCTTCCTCGGTGCCAACGTCGCCTCCGAGAAGACCGCCGCCGCCGAGGGCAAGGTCGGCGAGCTGCGCCGCGACCCGTTCGCGATGCTCCCGTTCTGCGGTTACAACATGGGCGACTACTTCGGTCACTGGGTCAAGCTCGGCCAGAAGCACGAGGCCGGCAAGCTCCCGAAGATCTACTACGTGAACTGGTTCCGCAAGGACGCGGACGGCCGGTTCGTGTGGCCGGGCTTCGGCGAGAACAGCCGCGTGCTGAAGTGGATCGTCGAGCGCCTCAACGGCCAGGCCGAGGGCGTCGAGACCCCGATCGGCGTCCTGCCGGCCGAGGGCTCCCTCGACACCAGCGGTCTGGACATCTCCCAGGCGGACCTCGACCTGCTGCTCTCGGTCGACGTCGACACCTGGCGGCACGAGGCCTCCCTCATCCCGTCCCACCTGGAGACCTTCGGCGACCACACGCCGAAGGAGCTGTGGGACGAGTACCGGGCCCTGGTCAAGCGTCTGGACTAGGCCCCACCGGAATCCGGGCGGCCCGACCCTCCCCGTGCGTGCGGCGCGGGCGGGCGGCCCGGTGGTGGGCATGGCCCGGTCGTGGGATCCCCGACCCTGACCATCGCCCCACGGGCGGGCCGCGCCGACCCTCACACCGAGGGCCGGGACCGGAAGCGCGAACTCCGGTCCCGGCCCTCGGGCGGTTCCTAGGCGGCTGCGGTGTGGACCGCGATGTGGCGCTCGGCGAGCGCCGCGGCCTCCGCGTTCTGGCGTGACTCGGCGACCACCAGGGCCCGGCCGGCGAGCGCGCGGGCCCTCCGGTGCAGGGCCGCCACACGGGCCGCTTCCGCCCGCCCCCGTCCGGCCGGAGCCGGGGAGAGCCGCAGCGGCGGACGTCCGTGGTGCAGGCCCGCCACGGCCTCGGCGAGCTGCTCCGCGGCACGGTCGAGGTCCGGGCTGCACTCCAGCGCCCGCAGCTCGTCGGTGACGGTGAGCAGGGCGGCGAGGTGTCCGGCGAGCTGGAGGTCCAGCTCCTCGTCACGACTGCGTCGCGGAGAGGTGGGCGCCGCCGTCGTATGGACCGATTTGGTGCGGATCGGTTCGTACATGGGTGCACTCCTCCTGCAATCAGGAGTACATCCTACCTTGGACTCAGTCCAAGGAGGGAGCTTTTCGAGGTATCGGCCCGGGCTACGGCTGCCCGTAGCCGTCCAGGAAGCGCGCGATCCGGCCCACCGCGTCCGCCAGGTCCTCCTTCGCCGGCAGCGTGACCAGGCGGAAGTGGTCCGGCTCCGGCCAGTTGAAGCCGGTGCCCTGCACCACCAGGATCCGCTCGGCCCGCAGCAGGTCCAGCACCATCTGCTGGTCGTCCTTGACCTTGTAGACCTTCGGGTCGAGCCGCGGGAACGCGTAGAGCGCCCCCTTCGGCCGCACGCAGGTCACCCCGGGGATCTGCGTCAGCAGCTCGTACGCCACGTCCCGCTGCTCGGCCAGCCGGCCGCCCGGCAGCACCAGGTCCTTGATCGACTGGCGGCCGCCGAGGGCGGTGGCCACCGCGTGCTGGGCGGGGACGTTCGCGCACAGGCGCATGTTCGCCAGGATGGTCAGGCCCTCGAGGTAGCTGGTCGCGTGCTCCTTCGGGCCGCACACCGCGAGCCAGCCGCTGCGGTAGCCGGCCACCCGGTAGGCCTTCGACAGGCCGTTGAAGGTCAGCGTCAGCAGGTCGGGGGCGACCACCGCGGTCGGGGTGTGGGTCACCCCGTCGTAGAGGATCTTGTCGTAGATCTCGTCCGAGCAGACGATCAGGTTGTGGCGGCGGGCGATGTCGGTGAGCTGCCGCAGCAGCTCGTCGTCGTAGACCGCGCCCGTCGGGTTGTTCGGGTTGATGATCACCAGCGCCTTGGTGCGGTCGGTGATCTTGCGCTCGATGTCGGCGAGGTCGGGGAACCAGTCCGCCTGCTCGTCGCAGCGGTAGTGCACCGGGGTGCCGCCCGACAGCGAGACCGCGGCCGTCCACAGCGGGTAGTCGGGGGCCGGGATCAGCACCTCGTCGCCGTCGTCCAGCAACGCCTGCATCGACATCTGGATCAGCTCGGAGACGCCGTTGCCGAGGTAGATGTCCTCGACGTCCAGCTCGACGCCCTTGGTCTGGTAGTGCTGCATGACCGCCCGCCGCGCCGGCAGGATGCCCTTGGAGTCGCCGTAGCCGTGCGCGCCGCCCAGGCTGCGCAGCATGTCCTCGAGGATCTCCGGGGGGCACTCGAAACCGAAGGCGGCGGGATTGCCGGTGTTCAGCTTCAGGATGCGATGACCCGCCGCCTCCAGCCGCATGGCCTCCTCCAGCACCGGGCCGCGGATGTCGTAGCAGACGTTGGAGAGCTTCGTGGACTGGATCACCTGCATGTCCGTGAGCTTACGGGCAGGTACCGGGGACCGCCCCGTGTTCTTGGCCACGTATGCGCCGAATGGTGACATGCCGCTACTCTCGCCGCATGTTCTCGTTACTCAACGACGAACCTGTCGCCAGTGCCGACGACGACCTCCTCGGAGCGGGGCGCGCCGCGCGGCAACTCGCCCGGCTGCTCCTCGACTCGCGCGGATCCACCCCGTTCACCCTCGCCGTCGACGCCGGATGGGGGACGGGCAAGAGCAGCCTGATGCGCCTGCTCGACGCCGAGCTCCGGGACACCGCCGACGTCCACACCGTCTGGTACAACGCCTGGACCTCACGCGGTGCCGACGCCCTGGAAGGCCTGATCAAGTCCGTCCTGACGCAGTTCGACCGCCGGCTGCTGCGCCGCGCCCTGCACCGCGCGACCGAGCACCGTGCCCTGCTGCGGACCCTGCGGGCCGCGGCCACGCTGCTCGCCGGACCGCTCGGTGCGGCGGGCCTGGTCGACGAGCTGTGGCGCAGCCTCTCCGTCAACGCCCAGGCCCGCAACGAGATGCGCGACGCCCTGCGGGACCTGGCGACGCAGTGGGCCGACACCGGCGAGCACGCGCCGCGCCGGCTGCTCGTCGTCTTCATCGACGACCTCGACCGCTGCGCCGAGGAGACCGTGCTCGCCGTCTGCGAGGCCGTCAAGGTCTACCTCGACGTTCCCGGGGTGGCCTTCGTCATCGGCTGCGACCGCTCCGCGCTGTCCCCGGGCGGCCTGCTCGGCGACCTGTCCCCGGCGGGCTCCGCCTTCATGGAGAAGGTCTTCCAGACCAACTACCGCGTACCGCCCCCCGAGGACATCGAGGGATACGTGCGCGGATGCGCCGAACGGGCCGGCATCGGCGCGCTCCTCGACGACACCCACGTCAACCTGCTCGCCGAACGCACCGGGGGCAATCCACGCCGCGTCAAGAGGCTGCTCAACGGATTCGTCCTGGAGGCCGGACTCAACCCCGTCTGGCAGGACTTCGGCCCCGAGGTCATGCTCCGCATGCTCCTGCTGCAGTACCTGTACGGCGACTTCCACGGCGTGCTGGTCGGCGGACGCGGCAACGACGCGATCCAGGAGTTCCTGGACTACCGGGCGGTGCGGCGCCTGCTGCGCTCGCCCGCGGTCCCCACCGGCCAGGGCGACGCACTGGTGCGCCGCCTCCTCGCCGAGCACGAGGTGCCGCTCGCCGCCGACCCCGGACCGGAGGAGCGCGCCCGGGCCCTGGCCGAACTGGAACGGCAGCTCCCCCCGTCCTTCCCGGCGCTGGTCGCGGACCGCGCGTTCACCTCCCTCGTCGACGACCTCGTCCGCATGCCCGAGGCCGCCGACCTGGTCCACCGCCTGCGACGCTCCCCCCTGGCCGCCGTGATCACGACGGTCGACCTGGACCAGGCCGTCCCGCAGGCCGCACCCGAGCCTCCCCGGGCCCCGGAGGACGGCCCGTATACCGGGCTGCGCGTGCTGTGGATCGACGACAACCCCGGGACCGTCGCCACCGAGGTCCGGGCCCTGCGGCACAAGGGCGCCGAGGTCGAGGTCGTCGAGGACCGCGCCGGTGCGGAGGAGCGGTTGCCGCTCGCCGTCCCGGACCTGCTGATCTCCGACATCGAGCGCCACGGCGACCCGCAGGCGGGCTTCACCGACCTGGAGCACCTGCGCGGCACCGGCCGCTACACCGGCCCCGCGCTCTTCTACGCGGGCTGGGTCGCCCCGGAGCGCGAGGAGCGCGCCCGCCGGGCCGGCGCCCTCGGCCTCGTCTGCGAACCCGCCGCGCTGCGCGACCTCATCGACCACGTCCTGCGGCAGCCCGACTCCGCACCGAGCGTCCCGCCAGGACGTCCGTACGGCGGCCGTCCTCGATGACGAACCGCCCGTCGACGAGCACGTACGGGATGCCGGTGGGCAGCGTGCGCGGCGCCTCGTACGTCGCGCCCGCGGCGACCGTCCCCGGGTCGAACAGCACCAGGTCCGCACGGTGGCCCTCGCGGACCAGGCCGCGGTCCGGCAGCCCCAGCCGGGCCGCGGGGCGTCCGGTGAGGTGCGCGACGCACTCCTCCAGGCCGAGCACCCCGAGCTCGCGCACGTAGTGGCCGAGGTAGTGCGGGAACGTGCCGTACGCGCGGGGATGCGGTTTGTCGCCGACGAGCAGGCCGTCGCTGCCGCCGGTGTGGACGCGGTGGCGCATGATCGCCCGGACGTTCTCCTCGTGGCCCACGTGCTGGAGGACCGTCGTGCCCAGCCGGTCCTCCAGCAGCAGCCGGCGCGCCGTAGCGAAGTCCGGCAGCCGGCGCCCCACATGGCCCGCCAGGGCAGGCTCGCGCACCCCGGAGACCTCCAGCGTCCGCCACTCCACGGGCACGCCGTGGCAGCCGTCCGACCCCTCCACCTCCATCGCGTGCCGGATGCGTTCCGCCTGCGCGTCGTCCCGGAGCCGGGCGAGGGTCGCCTCGGGACCACCCTCCGTCGCCCAGCTCGGCAGGGTCGCCGCGAGCGTCGTGCAGCCCGGCAGGTAGGGGTACGTGTCCAGGGTGACGTCCGCCCCCGCGGCGAGCGCCTCGTCCAGCAGCGCGAGCAGCTCCGGCGCACGGCCCGCGTTCACCCCGAAGTTCATCGTGGCGTGCGCCAGGTGCAGGGCGCAGCCCGCCTCCCGGGTCACGGCGATCATCTCGGCGTAGGCCTCGAGCGCGCCGGCGCCGTAACTGCGCTGGTGCGGGCAGTAGTAGCCGCCGTGGGCGGCCACGACCCGGCACAGCTCGGTCAGCTCGGCGCCCGAGGCGTACATCCCCGGGGTGTACGTCAGCCCGGACGACATCCCCACGGCCCCCTGCGCCAGCCCCTCGGCGACCAGTTCCTTCATCCGGTCCAGCTCCGCCGTGGTCGCCGGACGGTCCTCCCACCCGACGGCCAGCATCCGCACGGTGCCCTGCGGGACCAGGTACGCGGCGTTCACGGCGATGCCCCGGTCCAGGCGGTCCAGGTACTCGCCGACGCTGCGCCAGTCGTACTCCAGGCCCTCGGGGTCGCCGTTCCACCCCGCGAGCTGGCGGCGCAGCCCGGCCAGGGTGCGGTCGTCCACGGGGGCGTACGACAACCCGTCCTGGCCCAGCACCTCCAGGGTCACGCCCTGCGCCGCCTTCGCCTCGTGCGCGGGGTCCGTGAGCAGGGCCAGGTCGCTGTGCGCGTGCATGTCGATGAACCCGGGGGCGAGCACGAGCCCGCGGGCGTCCAGCGTGTGGCGTGCGCCGCGCACCGTCCCGATCTCCGTGATCCGGCCGTCCACGACGCGCACGTCCGCCCGGTACGCCGGGGTCCCCCCGGACCCGTCCACGACGGTCGCGCCGCGAATCGCCAACTCCATCCGTGCGTCTCCTTTGTGCGGGTTCTTCGTCTGCGGCACCGTTGTGGTCGGGGTTGACGGTTTCCCCGCCGCCCGCCCGATTGCCCGGCGCGGTCAGTGCGGGCCTCGCACCGTGTGCCTGGGTCGGTGCCGCGCCGGCGCACTCCCCCAGCCTTCGGCCGGGGGGACCCCCACAGCGCTCGCGGTTTACCCCCACATCGTTGCGTACCGGGTTCGCCGCTCGTCGTTTCCGGGCGCACCCCGCCACACCCCCTCCCGTCGTATGGGCGCATGACGGCCGGTGGGGGGTGTAAGGCACTTGCGGCAGCCCCGGACCGCCTTCTTACCCCCCACTGGCCGCTAGTCGCCCCAACGGCAGGAGGGGGTGTGGCGGGGTGCCCCCATGGGGGCACCCCGGCCGAAGGCTGGGGGCGTGCGCCGGCGCGGCAGGGTGGGGGATGCCCGCCGCAGGCGCAAACAACCCGCACACAAACAACCGGGCCGTCAGAAGAACGTGCGGACGAAATCCGTGACGACCCCACCCGCGTCCACGACAGGGATGAGCTGCCACTTGTCGAACGCCGTGCACGGATGCGACACCCCCAGCCCCACCCAGTCGCCGACCGCCAGGTCCCGCGCCCCGGGGGCGACGTCCACGAACGCGTGCTGGTCGGCGAGCTTCGTGACCGTGAGCCCGGCCGCCGGGACGGCGGAACCGTCGGCGCGGCGCACGAGCTGCGGCACCGGGAGGTCGAGGTCGTACGGCGCGTCGCGCTTGCCCGCGTTGAGGAGGGCGAGGCCGGGCTCGGGCCGGGAGAGCACCTGCGTCCAGAGGCGGAAGGCGGGTTCGAGCGACCCCTCCGCGGGGATGCGGTCGTGGAACGGCGTCAGATCGCGGTAGTGGACGTCGTCGTGCGTGACGTACGCCCCGGACCGCAGGAGCCCGAGCACCGGCAGGGACAGGTCCCCGAGCGTGCCGAACGCGTCCGCCACGGCGTCGAACCACTCGCTGCCGCCCGCGCTCACCACGATCTCCCCGGCCCCGGATCCCGCCCCCGCGAACCGCCCGGCCGCGTCGAAGTCCCGTGCCAGCGCGACGAGTTCGCCGAGCCATCCGCGCGGGTCCGGGGCCGCCGCCTCGTAACCCGCGACGCCGACGAGCCGCAGGTGCCGCGCCGCGGCGACCGCGTCGGCGACGCGCGCCGCCTCCTCCGGGCCGCGCACGCCGGTGCGTCCTCCCTCCGCGCCGAGCTCGACGACGACGTCCACGACCGCCGTCAGGGCCGCGTCCATCAGCTCCACCCCGCGCACGGAGTCCACGTAGCAGACGAAGCGGAACTCCGGGTCGCCGGCGAGCTCGCGGGACAGCCAGCGCAGCGCGGCCGCGTCGACGAGCTCGTTGGCGAGGAAGACGCGCCGCACGCCGAACGCCCGGTAGACCCGCACCTGGTGCGGGGTGGCGGCGGTGATGCCCCACGCGCCGTGGGCGAGCTGGCGGGCGAAGAGCTGCGGCGCCATGGAGGTCTTGCCGTGCGGCGCGAAGGCGAGGCCGTGCTTGCCGGTCCAGTCGGCGAGCTGGGCGAGGTTGTGCTCCAGGGCGGGCTCGGAGAGCGTGAGCAGCGGGGTCGTGAAGCCGCCGTCGAAGACGGTGCGGCGCTCGGCGGCGAGTTCGCCGACGGTCAGGCCGTCGGCGTCCGGCGGCAGTCCCTTGAAGCGGTGGTCCACCCGCTCCCGGTGCAGCTCGCCGATGCCCGTGACCTGGTCCATCCCGCCTCCGTCCACCGCCGTTGCAATATGTGCAACGACCGTTGCGTACCGTGTTTCCCGCTGTCTAACATCCCGGCCAGCACCGGGTCAACGGTGCGCGGAGAGGAGCGGAAGTGACCGGGACCGTGGACGTCGTGTGCGTGGGCGAGTCCATGGTCACCTTCGTCCCCTCCGTGCCCGGGCAGCGCCTCGCCGACGCGGCCGCCTTCGACCGGGGGACGGGTGGCGCGGAGTCCAACGTGGCCTGCGCGCTGGCCCGTCTCGGCCATGCCGTGCGCTGGATCAGCCGGGTGGGCGCCGACCCGTTCGGTGACCACCTGGTGGCGACGATCGCCGCGGCCGGCGTGGACGTCTCGGGGGTGCGCCGCGACCGGGACCGCCCCACCGGGGTCTACTTCCGCACCGGCGACGGCGAGGTCGCCTACTACCGGGCGGGTTCCGCCGCCTCCGCCATGGGCCCGGGCAACGTGGCCCGCCACGAGGCCTGGGCCGGCCGGGTCCTGCACCTGTCCGGCATCACGCCCGCGCTCTCCGAGGGGTGCGCGGACCTCGTCCACGAGCTCACCGCTACCGCTCCGGGCCGTCCGCTGGTCTCCTTCGACGTCAACCACCGCCCCGCCCTGTGGCGTTCGGCCGACCCGGTACGGCTGGCCCGGCTCGCCGCCCGCTGCGACCTCGTCCTGGTCGGCGAGGACGAGGCCGAGGCCGCCTGGGGCCTGCCGGACGCCGACGCCGTGCGCGAGGCCCTGCCCGGTCCCGCCGTCCTCGTCGTCAAGCAGGGCGCGCACGGTGCCACCGCGTACGAGGACGGCGCCGACGGGGTCTTCGTGCCCGCGCCGGACACGCCCGTCGTCGACCTCGTCGGGGCCGGAGACGCCTTCGCCGCGGGGTTCCTGTCGGCGACGCTGCGCACGCTCCCGCTGCGGGAGCGGCTCGCCCGGGGCCACGCCCTGGCCGCCGCGGTGATCGGGGTACGGGGCGACTCCCTCGCCACCCTCGGTGACGGGGCATGGGGGAGACTGCGCGCATGAGCCAGACCGTGGACCGCGCGCTGCGCATCCTGCCCCTGCTCGCGGAGGGGCCCGCCAACCTCGAACAGGTCGCCACCCGCCTGGACGTGCACAAGTCCACCGCACTGCGGCTGCTGCGCACCCTGCACGAGCACGGCATGGTCTACCGCCAGGACGACCAGCGCTACCGCCTCGGCACCCGGCTGTTCGCCCTCGCCCAGGAGGCGATGGAGAACCTGGACGTCCGCGGCATCGCCCACCCCCACCTCGCCGCCCTGGGCGAACTGACCGGGCACACCGTCCACCTCGCGGTGTACGAGGAGGGCGAGGTCGTCTACATCGACAAGGTGGAGAGCCGCTACCCGGTCCGCATGTACTCGCGGATCGGCAAGCCCGTCGCCATCACCGTGGCCGCCGTGGCGAAGCTGCTCCTGGCCGACCTGCCCGAGGCGGAGCGGCGCGCGGTCGCGCAGGGCCTGGAGTACCCGCGTTACACCGCGCGTTCCACCACCGACGCCGCCGCCTACCTCGCCGAACTCGCCCGGGTCCGCGAGCAGGGCTGGGCGAGCGACCTGGGCGGTCACGAGGAGTCCATCAACTGCGTGGCCGCGCCGATCCGCGGCGCCGACGGGCGCGTCATGGCCGCCTGCTCCCTCTCCGCCCCCAATGTGGTCGTCAGCGCGGAGGAATTGCTGAAGCTGCGCCCGCAGGTCCGGCGCACCGCGGAGGCGATCAGCCGCGAGTACTCCGGAAGACCGAGCGAAGGAACCAGATGAGCGAGAAGACCGCGATCACCCCGGCCGGCCACACCACCCCGCCGGCCAGGTTCTCCCACGGTGTCCGCAAGGGCAACGTCCTGCAGGTGGCCGGTCAGGTCGGCTTCGGCCCCGCCGTGCCGGGTCAGGCGCCCGCGCCCGTGGGCCCGGGGCTGCGGGAGCAGACCCTGCAGACCCTCGCCAACGTGCAGGCGGTGCTGGAGGAGGGCGGCTCGTCCTGGGAGGACGTCGTCATGATCCGGGTCTACCTCACCGACACCGCGCACTTCCCCGAGTTCAACGCCCTCTTCGACGAGTTCTTCGCGGGCCTGAAGGGCGCCCCCGCCGCCCGTACGACGGTCTACGTCGGCCTGCCCGCCGGACTGCTCGTCGAGATCGACGCCCTCGCGGTCCTGGACTGACCGGGCGGCGCCTTCGGCGCGGTGGGTCCGGTGGTCCGACGTGACACCGCGCCCCCGGGGGACGGGACCTCTCCCGGGGGCGCGGTGCGTCGGTGACGGTCCCAACGGTTACGGCAGCCCGTGCACGTGCGGGCCGACGGTGCCCGAGAAGGCGTTGCCGTTGGTCGCGTCCCAGTTGGTGGACCAGGTCATCGCGCCGCGCAGCCCCGGCCAGGTGGTGGAGGGTTTGAAGGAACCGCAGTTGGTGCCCTTGGTCAGGCAGTCCAGGGCGTTGTTCACCACGGTCGGCGAGACGTAGCCGCTGCCCGCCGCCCGGGTCGACGCCGGCAGGCCGAGACCCACCTGCGAGGGCGCCAGACCGCTCTGCAGCTGGATGCAGGCCAGGGCGGTGATGAAGTCGACCGTGCCCTGCGAGTACACCTTGCCGTCGCAGCCGTTCATGGAACCGCTGTTGTAGTACTGGGTGTTGACGACGGTCAGGATGTCCTTGATGTTCAGGGCGGTCTGGAAGTAGCCGAAGGACGTCGACTGCATGTCGATGGTCTGCGGGGCCATCGTGATGACCAGCCCGGAGCCGGCCTTGGCCGACAGGGAGCGCAGCGCCTGCGTCATGTAGGTCGCGTTGATCCCGTTCTCCAGGTCGATGTCGACGCCGTCGAAACCGTAGGTCTGCATCAGCGAGAAGACGCTGTTGGCGAAGTTGTTCGCCGAGGCGGAGTCGGTGACGCTGATCGTGCCGTTCTGGCCGCCGACGGAGACGATGACCTTCTTGCCGGCCGCCTTCTTCGCCGCGATGTCGGTCTTGAACTGGCCGACGGAGTAGTTCAGTGCCGGGTCGAGGGTGAAGGAGACCGCGCCGGGCGTGGTCGTGGCGTCGGCGAACGACACCGCGATGATGTCGTACTGGCCCGGGACCTGGGCGATGGTCTGGACGGTCGCGCCGTTGTTGAAGTTCTGCCAGTAGCCGGTGAGGACGTGCTTGGGCAGCGAGCCGCCGCCGGTGGGCGTCGGCGTAGGTGTGGGAGTGGGGGTGGGCGTGGGGGTGGGCGTCGGGTCGGTCGGCGTGGGGGTCGGGGTCGGTGTCCCCGTGCCGGGCGCGCCCAGCAGGCTCACGTCGTCGGCCAGGTAGGCGGGCTGCGCGTACCAGCCGTGCAGGTAGACGGTGACCGAGGTGGTGCTCGCGCCCGTGGTGAAGCTGGTGGACAGCTGCTGGTACGAGGACGCGGACGGGGTCCACACCGAGGCCTCCGTCATCCCGGTGCCGGTGGCGCCGAGGTAGACGTAGCTGCCCTGGACGAACGCGCTCAGCGTGTACGTGGAGTTGGGCCGGACGCTGATGGTCTGCGAGCAGCGGGAGTTGTCCGAGGAGGAGGGCGTGCCCTGGAGCGCCTTGGTGCCGCCGTGCACGGGGGAGCCGACGGCCGCGCCGCTGGAGGCGGTGCAGGACCATCCGGACAGGCCGCTCTCGAACCCGCCGTTGGTCACGATGTTGGTGTCGGCGGCGTTCGCGCTGCCGGACGTGGCGACGAGTCCCGCCACCGCGAGGGCGGCGGCGCCGACGGCCGCCGCGGCTCTGAGGGCGGTGCGCCGTGGGCGTGCGTGTTCCACTACTGCCTCCTGGGGGCGAGGAGTTGGGCGGTTACGCGAGTGGCCACTCTTCTGTGGACGCAGTTTGGTCCAGACCAATGCGGGGGTCAATACCCTTGCCGTCGTGCGTAGACCGGCGTCCCGCGGGTACCACCGACTTCATCAACTGTTCGGCGACTTTCCGCACTGCTCCGGCTACGCAGGGATAAGCTCTCCGGGCAGGGACTGGGCGGGAGTTCCGGGAGGTCGCGGGTGTCGAGCGTCATAGCGGTCACGGCGGACGACCTCGCGCTCCCGCTGGAGCAGCACGTGATGCGCACCGCCGCCGCCCTGGAGGCCCACGGCCACCTCGTCGTGCTCGTCCCGCCGGAGTCCACCGACCCGTTGCGCCGCCGCGTCCACACCGTGCGCGCGGCCCTCGAGGCGGACCGGGTGGCGATCGTCCCGGTCGACCTGCCACCGCTGGCCGCCCTGCTCCTGGCCGAGCAGCTGCGCCAGCTCGCCGCCACCGACCTCGGGCCCGGTGTGCTCGCCGGGGCCGCCCGGCTGCTGTCGCACTACCTCCACTCCGGTGCCCTGCTCGGTTCGGTCTCCCGGCTCGACCGGGTGGACGTGCCCGTCGGCGCCCATCTGAAGTCCCTGGTGCCCGGGCGCCACTTCGCCGTCCTCGCCCACCCCGAACCGCACCTGTCCGAGGCGCGCCCCGACGCCGTGCCGGCCGGGCCCGCGTTCCTCACCCAGCTCGCCGTCGCGCACGGCCACGGCGTCGACGCCGGCTGGGTCACCGGGCCGCTGGCCCGCGCCTGGCGGAGCCAGCACGTACGGGAGGTGCCGCTGCCGGCGGACTCCGCGCGCTGGTGGGGGACCGGCAGGCTGGTCGAGTTCACCGCCTACATCGCCGACGTCGGCGTGCTCTACCAGCTGGTCACCTCGGTCCGCCGGGACACCTGCGGCTGGTGCGGCCTGGCGGTCATCGGCGACCGCTGCCTGTTCTGCTCGGCCACGGTGGACGGGCAGCAGCGCATCCGGCCCCCGGAGCGGCCGCGCCAGGTCGTGCACTCGGGACCCCGCGCGCCCTCCCTGGCGCCCAGGGCGTCGCCCACCCCCCAGGTCTCCCCCCACCAGCAGTCGGCACTTGAGCGATAGGGCCCCACCTCTATGAACTCACGTCAGCGTCGCGGCGTCGTCCTCCTCGTGGTCTCCGCGCTGTGCGCGCTCGCCGCCTTTGCCGGCGTCGTCACCGTCATCGAGGACGCCCGCTCCCAGGTCGGGCCGAAGGTGACCGCGTACCGGCTGGCCGCGGACGTGCCCGCGTACGAGGCGGTCGGCCGCGCCCAGCTGCGGGAGGTCCGGATACCCGAGCGCTGGCTGCCCGTCACCGCCGTCCGCGACGTCGGCCGGCTGGACGGCAAGATAGCCGCCGTCCCCCTGCACCGCGGCTCCCTGCTGCAGACGGACATGGTCGCCGAGCGGCCCGCGCTGCGGGCCGGGCAGATGGAGATCGCGATCATGATCGACGCGGAGACCGGCGTCGCCGGGAAGATCACCCCGGGGGCGAGGGTCAACATCTTCGCCACCTTCGCCCCGCGCAGGGACACCGACCCGGAGGTCTCGAAGATCATCGTCGCGGGCGCCCGGGTCATCGACGTCGGCCAGATCAAGGCCTTCGACACCGGCGGCGACAACCGCCGGGTCAGCAGCCAGGGAGTCCCCATCACCTTCGCCCTCGGCGCCGCCGACGCCCAGCGGGTCGCCTTCGCCGAGTCCTTCGCCCGGCACGTACGCCTCGCCCTCGTCGCCCCGGGGGACGCGACCGCCCCCTCCGAACGGGACCGCACCTACACCCTCGCCGGCGACGGAGCCGCCTCGTGACCGGCGTCCGCATCCTGTCGGGCACCCCCGACCCCGACACCGCCCGCGCCCTGACCGGGGTCCTCCACCAGCTGCCGGGAGCCGAACCCGGGCCCGCGCTGCCGGACTCCACCTCACTGCTGGACGTCCTCGCCCGCGCCGCCGGGACCGGGGTCGACGAACTGCCCGAGGTCGTCGTCGTCCACGACCGCATCACCCCGGTGCCCGCGCTCGAGGTCATCCGCGAGATCGCGCTGCGCTTCCCCGCGGTCGGCGTCATCCTGCTCACCGCCGACCCGAGCCCGGCCGTCCTGTCCGGCGCCATGGACGCCGGCGCGCGCGGTGTCGCCGGGGTGCCCCTGTCGTACGACGAACTCGGTGCCCGCGTCGAGGCGGCGGCCGCCTGGGCGGCCGGCGTACGGCGCCACCTCAGCCCCCAGCAGCCCGCGCTGCCCGCCGTCCCCGGGGGCAGGCTGGTCGCCGTGGCCGGAGCCAAGGGCGGGGTCGGCACCACCGTCGTCGCCGTCCAGCTCGCCCTCGCCGCGCAGGCCGCCGGGAAGTCCACCGCCCTGGTCGACCTCGACCTCCAGGGCGGCGACATCGCCTCCTACCTCGACGTCCAGTTCCGCCGCTCCGTCGCCGACCTCGCGGACATCGCCGACGTGACCACCCGCGTACTGCAGGACGCCATGTACGTCCACGAGGCCGGGCCCGCGCTGCTGCTCGCCCCCGGCGAGGGCGAACGCGGTGAGGAGGTCACCGACCGTGCCGCCCGGCACGTGCTGCACGCCCTCCGGCAGCGGTACGAGGTCGTGGTCGTCGACTGCGGCACCCAGATGACCGGCGCCAACGCCGTCGCCGTCGAGACCGCGGACACCGCCCTGCTGGTGACCACGCCCGACGTGGTCGCCGTGCGCGCCGCCAAGCGCATGGTGCGCATGTGGGACCGGCTGCAGATCCGCAAGCCCCAGGACGTCGTCGCCACCGTCAACCGCTACACCCGGGGCAGCGAGATCCAGCCCTCGCTGATCGCCCGCATCACCGGCACCCGGATCGCCTCCGCCGTGGTCCCCGCCGCCTTCCGGGAACTGCAGGCGGTCGTGGACTCGGGACGGCTCCAGGACCTCGACAACCGCTCCACCGTCAAGCAGGGCGTGTGGACGCTCGCCGCGGAGATCGGCGTCTGCGGGCCCGGGCACGCGGTGCCGCCCCGCAGGAGCCGCCGCGGACGCGGCGAACAGGGCCAGGTCACCCTGGAGACCCTGGGCATGACACCGCTGATCCTGCTGGTGCTCGTCCTGGTCTGGCAGGCGGTGCTGACCGGGTACACCTTCACCCTCGCCGGCCACGCCGCCGACCAGGCCGCCCGCGCGGCGGCGGTGGGGAAGGACGCCCAGGCGGCGGCGGCCGACGACCTGCCCGGCGCGTGGCAGATCGAGGACTTCGGCACCACGCACACCGACGGCATGGTCGGGGTCACCGTGGGCCTGCGGGTCCCGGTCCTCTTCCCGGGCGCGATCGACTTCCCGCTGACCGTCCACGGCCACGCCTCGGCCGTCGACGAAGAGGCGGGCACGCCGTGACGGCCCGGACCCGCCGCCGGCGCGACCGGGGCAGCGCCTCCCTGGAGTTCCTGGGGATGCTGCCGATCCTGCTGCTGATCGCCCTCGCGGGCGTGCAACTGGGCCTCGCCGCCTACACCGCGGCCCAGGCCGGCACGGCCGCCCGCGCCGCCGCGCGCATGGCCGCGCTGCACGACCCTCCCGTGAGCGGCCCCGTCGCGGGCACGGAGGCGGTGAGCTCCTGGCTGCAGGACGGTACGCAGGTCAGCACCACCGGCGACACGGGGGACTCCGTGCAGGCGACGGCGACCGTGGAGATCCCGTCGGTGCTTCCGGGCCTCAGCCCGGGCTCCGTCACCCGGACCGCCACGATGCCCAGGGAGGACGACGAAGGGGCCGACGAATGAGCCTGCGCGACCGCATCGCCGCGAACGACGACACCGCCCCGCAGACGCAGGAGGGCCACCTCGTCGCCGTCTACCGGGCCAAGCTCCTCCAGGAGATCGACCTCGCCGAGATGTCGGCGCTCGCCGCCGCCGAGCGCCGGGTGCGCCTGGAACGTGTCCTCGGCCACATCATCAGCCGCGAGGGACCGGTGCTCTCCACCAAGGAGCGCACCGGCATCATCCGCCGGGTCGTGGACGAGGCCCTGGGCCTGGGCATCCTCGAACCGCTGCTGGAGGACGCCTCCATCACCGAGATCATGGTCAACGGCCCGGACCGCATCTACATCGAGCGGGCCGGCCGGGTGGAACCCGTCGCCGCCCGGTTCAGCAGCCCCGAGCAACTCCTGCAGACCATCGAGCGGATCGTGTCGACCGTCAACCGCCGGGTGGACGAGTCCAATCCGATGGTGGACGCCCGGCTGCCCTCCGGCGAGCGCGTCAACGTCATCATCCCGCCGCTGTCGCTGACCGGCCCCGTCCTCACCATCCGCCGCTTCCCCCGCGCGTACGCCCTGCACGAGCTGATCGGCCTCGGCACCCTCGACGAGCACATGCTGATGCTGCTCTCCGCCCTCGTGCGGGCCAAGTTCAACATCATCGTCAGCGGCGGCACCGGCTCGGGCAAGACCACCCTGCTCAACTCGCTGTCCGGGCTCATCCCGGACGGCGAGCGGATCATCACCGTCGAGGACGCCGCCGAACTCCAGCTCCAGCAGGAGCACGTCGTACGCCTGGAGAGCCGGCCGCCCAACGTCGAGGGCCAGGGCCGGATCACCATCCGCGACCTCGTGCGGAACTCGCTGCGCATGCGCCCCGACCGGATCATCGTCGGTGAGGTCCGCGGCGGCGAGACCCTCGACATGCTGCAGGCCATGTCCACCGGCCACGACGGCTCGTTGGCCACGGTGCACGCCAACTCGGCCGAGGACGCGGTGCTCAGGCTGCAGACGCTGGCCTCGATGTCGGAGGTGAAGATCCCCTTCGAGGCGCTGCGCGACCAGATCAACAGCGCCGTCGACGTCATCGTCCAGCTGCGCCGGGACGTCGACGGCACCCGCCGGATCGCCGAGATCGCCGTGCTGTCCTCACGGGGACGCGACACCTTCCGGCTGACCACCGCGACCCGCTTCCGCGCCGAGCCGATGGGGCCCGACCGGATCGTACGGGGCTGGTTCCACCATCAGCCCGTACCGCGCCAACTGGCCGAACGCTTCCACCTGGCGGGCGAGTCCGTGCCGGCGGCCTTCGGGGTCGGCGAGACCGAGCTGGAGCTGTCGAGCAGGGAGGCGAAGTGAACACGCCGACGATGGCCCTGGCCGTGCTCGGCGTGACCGGCCTCGCGCTGGTGCTGGGCGTCTGGGGCCTGCACGCCTGGAGCGGCGGGCGAGCCGACCGCGCCGCGCTGGTGGACCGGCTGGCCGACGTGCCGGCCGCCGAACGGCGCGCCGTGCCCTTCGCCGGGCTGGACCTGCGGGTCCGGCGGACCGCCTGGGGCCGCCGGCTGGCCGCGCGGCTCGCCGCCACCGGCACCGACCTGACGCCCGGGCAGTTCACCGCGGCCGCCCTCGCGGTCGTCGGCGGCGCCTGGCTGGTCGCCGACATCGTGCTGGCCCCCTTCTTCGGACCGATCGCCGCGCTCCTGGCGGCCTGGGCGGTCAGCTCCTTCCTCGGCTGGCGACGACGGGTGCGCACCGAGCGCTTCATCGCCCAGCTGCCCGAACTCGCCCGCGTCCTGGCCAACGCCACCCAGGCCGGGCTCGCCCTGCGCACCGCCGTCGGCATGGCGGCGGAGGAACTGGAGGCCCCGGCCGGTGAGGAACTGCGGAAGGTCGCCGACGCCATGACGCTCGGGCACTCCATCGAGGACGCCATGGCCGAACTGCAGGAGCGGCTGCCCAGCCGGGAACTGGTGGTGCTGGTCTCCACGCTCGTCCTGTCGGCCCGGGCCGGCGGCTCGGTGGTGGAATCGCTGCGGAACCTGACCGTGACCCTGGAGGAGCGCAAGGAGACCCGGCGCGAGATCCGCACCCAGATGTCGCAGGTCACGGTCACCGCGTACGCCGTTCCCGTCATCGGCGTCGGCTCGCTGCTGCTGCTCGACCGGATCATGCCGGGCTCGCTGAGCGCGATGACCGGCTCCGGGGCCGGACGGATCGCCGTGCTCGTGGCGCTCGGCCTGTACGTCGTCGGCTTCGCGCTCATCCGCCGCATGTCGCGGATCGACGTGTGAGGGGGGCGGGGGACCTGTGATCACCGTCGTGCTGGCCGCCGTCGCCGCCCTGGGAGTGGTGGGCGTCTGCTACGGCATCGGCCTCTACCGTTCCGAGGTCAAGCTGCCCAGCGACCTCCAACTGGCCCTGGAGGTGGGCCGGACCCGCACCACCAAGGTCGGTAACGCCGTCGACCGCCTCGGGATGCGCTGGGCGCCCCTGGTGCTGCGCCTCATGGGCCCCGCCCGGGTCAACCGGATCCGCACCCGCATCGACCACGCGGGCCACCCCTACGGCCTCACCGTCGACCGCTACGCCGCCCGCCGCGCCGTCTACGGCGCCCTCGGCGGCCTCGCGGCCCTGGTGCTGCTGCGGGCGGGCCACTGGTTCGCCGCCCTCCTGATGGTCGCCTACGGCCTGGGCTGGACCGACCTCGGCATCCGGCTCGCCATCCGCAGGCGCCGCGACGAGATCGAGCGCACGCTCCCGGACTTCCTCGACGTCCTCGCGGTGGTGGTGAGCGCCGGCCTCGGCTTCCGCCAGGCCCTCGAACGCGTCGCCTCCGTCTACAAGGGCTCCTGGAGCGACGAGATCCGGATCGCCCTGCGCCAGATGGACGTCGGCGTCAGCCGCCGTGACGCCTTCGACCAGCTGCGCAGGCGCAACGGCAGCGAGCAGGTCGGGCAGTTCGTCACGGCCCTGCAGCAGGGCGAGGAACTGGGCGCGCCCATCGCCCGCACGCTGCTCCAGATCGCCACGGACATGCGGCGCACCGAGGCCCAGAACGCCCGCCGCCGCGCGGCCCGCACCGTGCCGCGCGCGACGGGTGTGATCACCACGCTCCTCGTCCCCGCGACGATGATCCTGCTGATGACGGGCACGATCCTCGGGTCGCGCATCAACTTCGGTGACCTGCTGGGGTGATGGGGGTGACAGGGTTGTGAACGCATGTTCGGTTCGGGTGGTGGGTAGTGACCGGAGCCGCCATATTGGGTGCGGAGCCCACGGTCGCGGTGTACATTTGCAGCCGCAACCACATTTGCACCTGCAATCAGGCACGGATCGCGGCGGGTTGACCCGAGGGGAGGCGGTGCGCCGTGGACCTCACCGGCACCGCAGCCGCCCGCGACGATAGCCAGACCCCGGCCGACGCAAGGGGCGCGGCCGGCGCACGTCACGTGACTACGGTTTGGGGCACGGAAGATGAGCAGGTGGGTTGTGAAACGACTGACCGCGCTGCGCACGCGCATGCGCGTCCGCGGCGACTCGGGGCAGACGTCGTTCGAGTACCTGGGCATCGCGGTGGTGATCGCGGTCATCATCGGTGTGCTGGCGACCACGGACATCGGCAATGCGATAAGGACCGGCATCCTGGACAAGATCGCGGACATCGTCGGCGGCGGCTGAACCGGCGGTTCGACGGCGACGGCGGCCAGACGCTCGGCCTCTACATCGTCGCCGTCGCCGCCCTGTTCTTCCTCGCCTTTGCCTACTTCGCCGTGGGGCAGGCCGCCTCCGTCCGCAATACCGCGCAGACCGCGGCCGACGCCTCGGCGCTCGCGGCCGCACGGGAGGTCAGGGACAGTGTTCGGGAGGCCTTCCTCGATGCCTTGGAGGCGGGAGACCTGGACCGGCTCCGGCATCTGCTCGCCTTGAACGGGATGACGCCCGGCAACGCCTGCGGCGCGGCGGCGAACTACGCCGGTCAGAACAGTGCGGTCGTCGACGAGTGCAACGCAGTCGGCCCGGGGGGTGCCACGGTCGCCCTTCACACTTCCGGGACGGTCGGCGAATCGGTCGTGCCGGGCACCGAGTCGATGCACGCGAGCGCTACCGCCACGGCGGTCGTCGAAAGCCGGTGCGCTGTCGACGACAAGGACGGTGACGCGATCACGTTCATCTGCGATGGGGACGAAATGCGCGTGGACCCGACGGCCGGCGATTTCGATCTGAACCTGGCGGAGTTCTTCTCCGTCCATCTCAGCGAGTGAGGAACGGGGGGCCGATGCGTATCCAGAAGCAAGGCCTGGCTGTAATCGTCGCCGTGGTCCTCGCCGCGGCACTGTCAGGGTGCGGTGGCGGTGACGGCGACGACAAGACGGCGGCTACGCCGTCCGCGAAGACGAGCGCGCCGGGCGGTTCGGACAAGTCGAGTGTCGCGCCCTCGGACGAGCCGACCCAAGTCCTGGCGCAGATGAAGGGTGAGAAAGACATCACCGTCACCCTGAACGAAGCCACGCGGGACTCGGGGGGATTCGTCACCGTCAAGGGCACGCTCACCAACGGAGGGGCATCGATCTTCAACGCCAGTTCCTGGGTGGGACCGGAGATGGCCGTCCAGAAATCCGGCGCCTCTATCGCCGGCGCCGTCTTGGTCGACTCGGTCGGCAAGAAGCGCTACTACGTGCTCCGGGACACCGAAGGCAAGTGCCTGTGCACGATGGGCCTCACCCTGATCAAGCCGGGCGAGACCCGGCCCCTCTTCGCGCAGTTCCCGGCGCCGCCGGAAGGCACCACCGAGGTGGAGTTCCAGCTGCCGACGATGCCCCCGGCCAAGATCACGATCGCGGAGGGGTGAGCCGTGCCCCGTCTCCGTCCGCATGCCCGTCCCGGTGTCGCGGCCGTGCTCGGCCTCGCGCTCGTGCTCACGCCGCTCACCGCCGCGGGCGCGCGGGCGGACGACGACCCGACGGCGCAGCCCACCCCGTCCGCGCCCACGAAGGTGGACGCGGCCGACCCGGACCTGCAACTGCCCGAGGGGGCGACGCTGGCGCCGCCCAAGGTGCTGGACATCGTCTCCGTGTCGGACGCGTCGTCCTCCGAGGACGCCTCGGCCGACGACGGCGAGGAGCGGCACGAGGAGTCGAACTCCTCGGTCACCTACGCCCTCCAGGCGGACGTCCTGTTCGGCAGGGACAGCGCCAAGCTGAATGCGACGGCCACCGCGCGGATCAAGGCCATCGCGTCCGACATCGATGCCAAGGGCGTCACGCAGCCGATCCGCGTGTTCGGCTTCACGGACGACCTGGGCTCGTACGAGCACGGCAAGGTGCTGTCCAAGAAGCGGGCCGACGCCGTCTACAAGATCCTGGCGGAGGAGCTCGGTTCGCTCGGCAACTCCGTCCACTCGTTCCAGGTCCGCGGGTACAGCGAGGACTACCCCATCGCCGACAACTCCACCGAGGCGGGCCGCAAGCAGAACCGCCGCGTGGAGATCACGTTCCGTCCGTCGTAGCGTCGCGGGCCGCCGGTCAACCGAACGGCTCACCCACGTGGGTAAGGCGCGGCGACAGAGCCCTTAAATTCCGGGCCAAAGGTCCGGTGCTTTCCGTGACGGAGCGTATGCGGTGCGGATGTGGCGTGGGTGGACGAGTCGCCGCATTCGCGGCCATTCGGTCTAATCGCCCGGCGATCGAGCCACTTCTTCGAGGGAACCTTCACATCTCCCTCATGACCTTGGACCTGGAGAGCGGTTCCGGCGCGGTACCTTGGAATCCCCCCCCTCGGGCCGGTCCGCTCTCCCCCCCTGCGGACCGGCCCGTCTTCTTTCCCCCCGCGTCTCACTCCGTCAGGAAGGGCCGCACGCTCGCCAGGAACAGGTCCGGCCGCTCGTTGTACGGCTCGTGCGCCGTGGGCAGGGTCGCGTACGCGGCGCCGGGCGGCAGCGAACGGCGGGCCCGGCGACCGTCGGTGAGCACGGGGAGCAGCGGATCGCGGCGGCCCCAGAGCAGCAGGACGGGCGGGACGATCCCCGGCAGGACGCCGCTCAGCCCGAATCCGGGCGCGGCGAAGGCGCGCCACAGGGCGCAGTGCACCGCGAGCCGGCCGGCGTCGGCACGGACGCCACGGGCGCGTTCGTACGTCGCGCGGGCGCTGCTCGTACGGAGCCTGCCCAGGTAGGCACGGGCCAGCGGGGCGATGAGGCGCCCGGCGCTGGACGGACGTCCCATCACGGCACGGCAGAACCAGCGGGTCACCGGGGTGAGCCGGGTGAAACCGGCCGGGTCGACCAGGACGAGCCCGGCCACCTGCGCCGGGCGGCGCTCGGCCAGCCGTACGGCGGCCCAGCCGCCCACGCTGTTGCCGACGACGTAGACGCGAGGCGCGCCGCCCCGCGCGATGGCGTCGAGGGCGCGCTCCGCCACGTCCGCGAGTCCATCGGGGGTGACGGAGTGCGGGGCGGCGGCGGCGGTGGAGCGGCCGTAGCCGGGCCAGTCGAGGGCGAAGACCTCGCGTTCCGCGGCGAGTCCGGCCGCGACGGCTCCGTAGTCCCGGCTGTCGCCGGGGTTGGCGTGCAGCAGCAGCACGGGCGTGCGCGGGGTGCCGGTGGCCGGGGTGCCGAGGCGGTGCAGGGCGACGTCGCCCAGCGGGGTGGCGAGCACGGTGTGGCCCATGGCGGGAGCGTAGTGCCGGTGCGGCACCGCCAACGCCCCCTTCCACGCTCCCGGTCGGGTGAGCTCCGGCACCCGCCCCGGCGGGAACCGGCCGGGCGCGCCGGGTGTCTCCGTACGACAACGGGGGCGGTCGCCCCCGGCGTGATGACGGGGGATGTCGATGGAAGCCGCGATACCGGTGCTCTTCGTCGCGATGGCCGCACTGATCACGCTCGTACCGCTGGTGGTCGCGGTACGCGCGGGCCGTCGCGTGCTGTGGATACGGCGGGCCGTGCACGGCGGGCTGCGCGCCGAGGGGCGCTGTGTGCGGGTCTACACGACCGTGGGCTCGACGGGTGAGGGCCCGACCCACTCGCGGCAGCACTTCGTCTTCGAGTTCCGGACCGCCGACGGGCGCGACGTGCGCTTCGAGGACCCGGGGGCGCCGGGCACGACGATCGAGGGCGACCACCTGACGGTCGCCTACGTCCCCGAGGCACCCGAGCGCGCGCTGGTCGTCCCGGCCGGCTACCGGGTGCCGTACGGGCAACTGGCGCTGACGCTGGTCTTCCTGGGGATCTTCCTGGGGATCTTCCTGGCCGCGGGGATCCTGTTCCTCGTCATCGGCGCACAGTCCCCCGACTTCCCCGGCTTCTCCGACTCCGAGGACTTCGGCGGCGGCGGGTTCTAGAAGGCCGCCACGGCCGCCCGCAGCGGACGGGACGCGGCAGGGGTCACGCCTGCGCCTCCACGGTCACCGCCGTCCCCGGCACCAGGCCCCATGCCGCCATCGCGCCGGCCTCCGCCTCCAGCACGTGACGGGCCCGCAGCCGCGGGCGGCCCAGCCGGCCGGGCGGCATGGTGCGGACGGCGAGGACCCGCAGGCGGCGGTCGAGGTAGGCGACGTCGATGGCGAAGCGCATGCCCAGGGTGTGCACGCTCGCGGCGGGCGTGAGCAGCAGCGCCCCGGTGATGCCGGTTCGGCCCAGCAGCCCCCGGGTGCGGGCCCGGTAGGAGGCCGCGATCTCCAGCGGTATCCCCGTGCCGTCCGGCGTCCCCGTGCCGTCCGGCGTCCCCGCGCCGTCCGTGCCGCGGCCGCCGGTGAGGCGCAGCAGCCCGGTCCCGTCGCGCCGGCGGTCACCCATGCGGCTCACGTCCCTTCGCGTGGTGCGCCCGTGTACGGTCGGGCCCGATGCATGTCTATCCGATCGCCGCGGCCGTCGTGTGGGGAACCGTCGCGGGGCTCGCCCTGCCGCGTCCGGCGTACCGGCTGTCCGTCGCGCCCGAGCAGCCCTGGCGGACCCGGTGCCCGGCGGACGTGCCCTACCCGGCCGGCCGGCGCGGCTGGTGGGGGCCGTTGCGCAACGCCGGCAAGCCGGCCGCCGGATGGCGCTACGCCCTGGTGACCGCCGTGGTCTGCGCGGCCGTCGCGGCGGGCACCGGGCCGCGGCCCGAACTGACGGTGTGGCTGCTGCTCGTCCCGCTCGGAGTGCTGCTGGCCCGCGTCGACCTGACGGTGCTGCGGCTCCCGGACGTGCTGACGCTGCCCGCCGCCACGGGGACGGCGGCTCTGCTGGGGGCGGCCGCGCTGCTCCCGGGCCATGAGGGCTCGTGGCCCCGGGCGCTGCTGGGGGCGGCCGTGCTGGGGCTGTTCTACCTCGTGCTGCACCTGGTCAACCCGGACGGCATGGGCTTCGGCGACGTCAAACTCGCCCCCACCGCGGGCATGGTCCTCGCCTGGCACGGGTGGGGGACGCTCGCCGCCGGCACCTTCGCGGCCTTCGCGCTGGGCGCGGTCACGGGCCTCGTGCTGCTGGCGGCCCGTCGCGCCGAGCGCCGTACGCCGCTGCCCTTCGGGCCGTTCATCCTGGCCGGCGCCCTGGCCGGACCGCTGCTGCCGTCCTGACCAGGGCGCCCGCCGACCTCACGCGTCGCTGCTGCGGGACCAGAGGTTGACGCCCGACTCGAGGGCGAACTCGTCGATCTCGGCGAGATCCTCGGCCGTCAGCGGGGCGGCACCCACCGCCGCGACGTTGGCCTCCAGCTGGGCGACGCTCGACGCCCCGATGAGCGCCGAGGTGATCCGCTTGTCGCGCAGCACCCAGCTCAGCGCGAGCTGCGCCAGCGACTGACCGCGCCGGGCGGCGGTGCCGTTGAGGCCGCGCAGCCTCCGCACGACCTCGTCGGTGATCAGGGTGGGGTCGAGGGACTTGCCCTGGGCGGCCCGGGAACCCTCGGGGATGCCGTTGAGGTACTTGTCCGTCAGCAGGCCCTGGGCCAGGGGGACGAAGGGGATGCAGCCCATGCCCTCCTCGTCCAGGACGTCCAGGAGACCGTCGTCCTCGACCCAGCGGTTGATCATGGAGTACGAGGGCTGGTGGATCAGCGCCGGGACGCCCATCTGGCGCAGCAGCGCGGCGGCCTCGCGGGTGCGCTGCGCGCTGTAGGAGGAGATGCCGACGTAGAGCGCCTTGCCCTGCTGGACGGCGGACGCGAGGGCGCCCATCGTCTCCTCCAGCGGCGTGTCGGGGTCGAAGCGGTGCGAGTAGAAGATGTCGACGTAGTCCAGGCCCATCCGGTCCAGGGACTGGTCCAGCGAGGAGAGCAGGTACTTGCGGCTGCCCCACTCGCCGTACGGGCCGGGCCACATGTCGTACCCCGCCTTGGTCGAGATGACCAGTTCGTCGCGGTAGGGCCGGAAGTCCTGGGCGAGGATGGTCCCGAAGTTGCTCTCGGCGGAGCCGTAGGGCGGGCCGTAGTTGTTGGCCAGGTCGAAGTGCGTGACGCCGAGGTCGAAGGCGCGGCGCAGGATGGCGCGCTGCGAGTCGAGCGTGCGGTCGTCGCCGAAGTTGTGCCAGAGCCCGAGGGAGATCTCGGGGAGCTTGAGGCCGCTGCGGCCGGTCCGGCGGTACGCCATCGCGTCGTAGCGCTCGTCGGCGGCGCGGTAGAGAGAACGAATATCCACAGAAGCGGTCCTATCACGACGGCGGTCCACAGCCCTGCACCCGGTTCGGCGGCCCGAGGGGAGGCGCAGTAGGGTGGCGAAGGGGTGACGACCGCAGGAGGGGCCCGCCAATGAATCTGCGCGACCTGGTACGTCTCAGGTTGACCGACCTGTACGCCCACCGTGTGGAGCGCCGGCTCGACCTGTCGCAGGGCCCCAAGCACATCGGCGTCATCCTCGACGGCAACCGCCGCTGGGCCAAGGCCGCCGCGCGGACGACCGAGCAGGGCCACCGGGCCGGCGCGGACAAGATCACCGAGGTCCTCGGCTGGTCCGAGGAGACCGGCGTCGAGGTCGTCACGCTCTGGCTGCTCTCCACGGACAACCTGGACCGCCCGGCGGAGGAACTCGTCCCGCTGCTCGGCATCATCGAGGACGCGGTCCGCGGGCTCGCCGCGACCGGCCGCTGGCGCGTCCACCACGTCGGCGCGAAGGACCTGCTGCCCGCCCGTACCCAGTCCGTCCTCAAGGAGGCCGAGCAGGCCACGGAGGGCGTCGAGGGCATACTCGTCAACGTCGCCGTGGGCTACGGCGGCCGCCAGGAGATCGCCGACGCGGTCCGTTCCCTCCTCCACGAGCACGCCGGCCGCGGCACCTCCATCGAGGACCTCGCGGAGATCCTCGACATCGACCACATCGCGGAGCACCTCTACACCCGCGGCCAGCCCGACCCCGACCTCGTCATCCGCACCTCCGGCGAGCAGCGCCTGTCGGGCTTCATGCTGTGGCAGAGCGCGCATTCGGAGTACTACTTCTGCGAGGTGTTCTGGCCGGCGTTCCGCCGGGTGGACTTCCTGCGGGCGTTGCGTGATTACGCGGCGCGGCACCGGCGCTACGGGGCTTGAGCGCGGACCCCGGTTCCCGGGGGTGCGGGGGGTGGCTCCCCGCGTGGATGCAGCATGTTGTGGCAGAGCGCGCATTCGGAGTACTGCTTCTGCGAGGTGTTCTGGCCGGCGTTCCGCCGGGTGGACTTCCTGCGGGCGTTGCGTGATTACGCGGCGCGGCACCGGCGCTACGGGGCTTGAGCGCGGACCCCGGTTCCCGGGGTCACCCGAACGGCCCTGCCGGGAAGAGATGCGCCACACCGGGCTTGCGGCGAACGGCCGAAGGGGCGGTGGCCGGATTACGTCCCGGCGACGGGGGCGCGAACATCGGGCGGCGGGGCGGCAAGGGTAGGGCCCGGGCCAACACCTGTCATATGCAGTCGCATAGGGCTCCACTTTCGAGGGAATAGACCCGTCAGACCGACATCCGGCCCATGGATGTCGGACAGAAGCGGACGGCACCTGGCCCGTCCGCCCGGGAGGCCCCTTGCTCACGGACGTGCCGTTGTCAACCCTTGACTCGGACGGCATTGACCGCGTCGACTCGAAGGGCCGCGGTCCGGCCCTCCTGGTCGGTCCCGGCCCTGTCCCGCGCGACGCCGTCGCACCCCGACCTCTTCCGAGGGGGTTCGTCCACACGTGGTGACCAGCAAGAATCGCCGTGAGCACGACCGGCGCACTTACGTACTCGACACCAGCGTGCTGCTTGCCGACCCGCATGCCCTCCTCCGCTTCGACGAGCACGAGGTGGTCCTGCCGGTTGTGGTGGTGACCGAGTTGGAAGCCAAGCGCCACCACCCCGAGCTCGGCTACTTCGCCCGCCAGGCGTTGCGGCTGCTCGACGAGTACCGGATCCGGTACGGGCGGCTGGACGCACCCATCCCGATCGGCGAGCTGGGCGGCACCCTGCGCGTCGAGCTGAACCACTCGGACCCGGGCGTGCTGCCCGCGGGGTTCCGCCTGGGCGACAACGACTCGCGGATCCTCGCGGTGGCCCGGAACCTCCAGGCCGAGGGGTACGACGTCACCGTCGTCTCCAAGGACCTGCCGCTGCGCGTCAAGGCCTCCTCCGTCGGCCTGCTGGCCGAGGAGTACCGGGCCGAGCTGGCGATCACCTCCGGGTGGACGGGGATGCACGAGCTGCAGGTCTCGGCCCAGGAGGTGGACGACCTCTTCCAGGAGGAGACGGTCGACGTCCCCGACGCGGCCGGGCTCCCGGTGCACACCGGTCTGGTGCTGCAGTCGGACCGCGGCAAGGCGCTCGGCCGGGTCACGGCCGACGGCCGGGTCCGGCTGGTGCGCGGTGACCGGGAGGCCTTCGGCATCCACGGCCGCAGCGCCGAGCAGCGGATCGCGCTGGACCTGCTGCTCGACCCGGACGTCGGCATCGTGTCGATGGGCGGCCGGGCCGGCACCGGCAAGTCGGCGCTGGCGCTGTGCGCGGGGCTGGAGGCGGTGCTGGAGCGTCAGCAGCACCAGAAGGTCATGGTCTTCCGGCCGCTGTACGCCGTGGGCGGTCAGGAGCTCGGCTACCTGCCGGGCACCGAGGCGGAGAAGATGAGCCCGTGGGCCCAGGCGGTCTTCGACACCCTGGGCGCGGTGACGTCGAAGGAGGTCATCGAGGAGGTCGTGGCGCGCGGCATGCTGGAGGTCCTGCCCCTCACGCACATCCGGGGCCGCTCCCTGCACGACGCCTTCGTGATCGTCGACGAGGCGCAGTCCCTGGAGCGCAACGTCCTGCTGACCGTGTTGTCCCGTATCGGGCAGAATTCCCGGGTCGTCCTGACTCATGACGTCGCCCAGCGCGACAACCTGAGGGTGGGTCGGTACGACGGAGTGGTCGCCGTCGTCGAGAAGCTCAAGGGCCACCCGCTGTTCGCGCACATCACCCTGACCCGCTCCGAGCGCTCGCCGATCGCCGCGCTCGTGACGGAGATGCTGGAGGACGGGCGGGCGTAACAGGCGAGTTGGACGGTCCGCTAGGCTGCTGCGCCGCGAGGGCGCAGCAGCCTAGCGCTGCGTGCGGAGGCTACGGATGCGTAACGGAAATTTCCGTGGCCCACGTGGCGTGTGAGCTTTGACACGCAACGGGGAATTGCGTGGACGCGTCCGGCTACGGCAGGCTGTCGGTTCTGTCAGGCCCCCGCCCTCGGCACACCCGTACCCGCAAACGTACGGAACCTCAGAACTGAACAGCGTTCGCCGTGGGCCGCCCGAACCGAATCAGCGGACTCCCGCCCCGTCGGGGGAGCCGCACCGGGCCAGTGCTTCTGTGACCGGTGCAGCAGGAAGCCAGTGCGAAGGGGCACGATCGCGTCCGCGAGGTCACCAAGCGGGCGACGCTGGAAGGAAACCGTGTGAGCCGGATCTCGGTCCGGGGATTCGCGGTGGCTTCGGCCACTGCGGTCACCACTGTGGGCGCCGTCGTCGGTGTCGCCTCCGGCAGCGAGGGTGTCGTACAGCCCGTCGCCGCCGCCGATGCGACCACCGTCCTCGCGGACATACCCGCTGGGCAGCAGGTCCAGCAGGCTTCCCTCACGCAGCAGGTGCAGGCGCAGTCCGACGCCGCCGACGCCGGTGCGAAGAAGGCCGCCGAGGAGGCAGCGCGCAAGCAGGCCGCCAAGGACGCCTCCGCCCGCAAGAAGGCGGAGGAGAAGGCCGAGGCCGACCGCAAGGCCAAGGAGGCCTCCCGCGCCGCGGAGCGCGCCGCGCTGGTCGTGAAGGCCTCGTACACGGTCTCCGAAGTCCAGGCCATGGCCCAGGGCCTCATAGGCGACGCCTCCCAGTACCAGTGCTTCTCCAACATCGTCACCCGTGAGAGCGGCTGGAACTACACCGCGACGAACGCCTCTTCCGGCGCCTACGGCCTCGTCCAGGCCCTGCCCGGCTCCAAGATGGCCTCCGCGGGCGCCGACTGGCGCACCAACCCCGGTACCCAGATCAAGTGGGGCCTCAACTACATGAACAGCCGGTACGGCAGTCCCTGCGGTGCCTGGTCGTTCTGGCAGGCCAACCACTGGTACTAGGCCGTACATCCACAAATCGCCGACGAGCCCCCGACCCCTTGAGGGATCGGGGGCTCGTTGCGCGTACGGTGGTGCGGACGGACAGTCCGGGGGGCGGGGGACAGGGGAAGCGATGTCGGAGAAGCGCCAATGGGGCTCCGGGCTGGCGGCGGAGCTCGCCAAGCTCGCCGGGAGGCTGGAGGAACAGCGCCGGGCCGCGGCCGAGGGCGCCCGCGAGGAGGCCCGCCGTCAGGAGGAGCAGGCCACGCGCCGGTACCCGCCGCGCGCCTCCGGCCCCGGCGACCCGGTCGCCCGGGTGCCGTGGAGCATGCGGGTCGCGGCCGAACTCGGCTGGCGGCTGCTGGTGCTGGCCGGCACCGTCTGGGTGCTGATGCGGGTGATCGGCACCATACAGCTGGTCGTCCTCTCCTTCGTCGCCGCGCTGCTGATCACCGCGCTGCTGCAGCCCTTCGTGGGCCGGCTGAAGCGGTTGGGGGTGCCGCGCGGGTTCGCCACGGCCATCGTCTTCATCGGCGGCTTCGTGATGATGGGCCTGGTCGGCTGGTTCGTGGTCTGGCAGGTCATGGAGAACGTCGACAACCTCTCCAACAGCCTCCAGGACGGCATCACCGAACTGAAGCGCTGGCTGCTCAACAGCCCGTTCCACGTGACCGAGGACCAGATCAACCAGATCGCCAAGAACCTCCAGGAGGCGATCGGCACCAACTCCAAGGCGCTGACCGACGCCGGGCTGCAGGGCGTCACCGTCGTCGTGGAGATGCTCACCGGCATCCTCCTGGCGATGTTCAGCACGCTCTTCCTGCTCTACGACGGCCGGAACATCTGGAACTGGTTCCTCAAGCTCTTCCCCGTGGACGCCCGCGACGGACTCGGCGGCGCGGGGCCGCGCGCCTGGCGCACGCTCACCCTCTACGTGCGCGGCACGGTGATAGTGGCCCTGATCGACGCCATCTTCATCGGCATCGGCATCTTCTTCCTCGGGGTGCCGATGGCGGTGCCGCTGGCCGTCATCATCTTCCTCGCCGCGTTCGTCCCGCTGGTCGGCGCGGTCGCCTCGGGCGTCATCGCGATGGTGGTGGCGCTGGTGACGGAAGGTCCGTTCACGGCGCTGATGGTGCTGGTGGTGGTCCTGCTGGTGCAGCAGATCGAGGGCCACATCCTGCAGCCGTTCATCCTGGGCCGGGCGGTGCGGGTGCACCCGCTCGGCGTGATCCTGTCGGTGGCGGCCGGTTCGCTCATCGCGGGGATCGGCGGGGCGGTCGTGGCCGTACCGCTGGTCGCGGTGACCAACACCGTGGTCGGCTACCTGCGGGCCCACTCCCGGGAGGCGGCGATGGCCGACGAGCCCGCACCGCACGGAGCGACGGCCGCCGAGGTGGCGCCGGTCGGCGCGCGGGGACTCCCCGACGCCACGCCGGGGGAGACCGTCTGACGGTGTGACCGCCCGGTGCCGCGGCCGGCCCGACACCGGACGGCCGAAGGGCCCGGCCCCCCGAAGGGTGGCCGGGCCCGCAGGAGCACACGTCACGCGCCGGCGAGGACCGCCTCGGCGTCCAGGGTCGCCGCGACCGCCTGCACGACGGCGGCGATCTTGAATGCCTCCTGGACCGTCTCGCGCTCGACGCCCGCCTTGCGCAGCACCTGCTCGTGCGAGTCGAGGCACATCCCGCAGCCGTTGATCGCCGAGACCGCCAGCGACCAGAGCTCGAAGTCGGTCTTGTCGACGCCCGGGTTGCCGATGACGTTCATCCGCAGACCGGCCCGCAGGTTGCCGTACTCCGGGTCCGACAGCAGGTGCCGGGTCCGGTAGTAGACGTTGTTCATCGCCATGATGGCGGCGGCGGCCTTGGCGGCCTGGTACGCCTCCGGCGAGAGGTTCTCGCGGGCCTCGGGCTCCAGCGCGCGCATCACCAGGGCCGAGCGCGAGGCGATGGCGGTGGCCAGCACCGTGCCCCACAGCTGCTGCTGGGGGAGCTCGGAGTTGCCGATCACGGAGCCCAGGTTGAGCTTGAGGTCCTTGGCGTAGTCCGGCAGTGCGGACTTCAGCTCATCGAGCGCCACGGTCACTCACCGGCCAGCAACTTGACGACGTCGAGGGTCTCGTCGCCCTTCTTCCAGTTGCACGGGCACAGCTCGTCCGTCTGCAGCGCGTCGAGGACCCGCAGGACCTCCTTGGGGTTACGGCCCACGGAACCGGCGGTCACCATGACGAACTGGATCTCGTTGTTCGGGTCGACGATGAAGGTGGCGCGCTGGGCGACGCCGTCCTCGCCGAGGATCCCGAGGTCGGTGCACAGCTCGCGCTTGATGTCCGACAGCATCGGGAAGGGCAGGTCGCGCAGGTCGTCGTGGTCCTTGCGCCAGGCGTGGTGCACGAACTCGGAGTCGACGGAGAAGCCGAGGATCTGCGCGTCACGGTCGGCGAACTCGTCGTTCAGCTTGCCGAACGCCGCGATCTCCGTCGGGCAGACGAAGGTGAAGTCCTTCGGCCACGCGAAGTAGACCTTCCACTTGCCCTCGTACGACTTGTGGTCGATCTGGGCGAAGGCCTTCTCGGGGTCGAGGTCCACACAGGCGGTCAGTTCGAACGTGGGGAACTTGTCACCGACGGTGAGCACACGCACTCCTAGGGAGGGTCGGGACCCGGGGCGCGGGGTGGCCGCAGGGTCCCTCGATGGGTCCCGCTCACCCTGCCATGAGGCCATTGATCAGTGAAATCGCCCCGGCAGGGCGCATTGATCGGAACCCCTTATCGACGCGTGAGGCTCCGGCGAGCCGCTGCGCAGAGTGACCGGCGCCACAGGGTGCGGACCGCCGCCCCGGCCCGGCGGCCATTGATCGCGTACGCAACTAGACTGGAGGCCGTTGATCGGAGGCGGTTATCAGTAGTCAGCGCGGCAGTCAGCGCCAGCCGAGCCTGTCCCAGTTGCGGGCCTTCGCGGCCGTCGCCGAGCACCTGCACTTCAGGGACGCGGCCGCGGCGATCGGCACGAGCCAGCCGGCGCTGTCCGGGGCGGTCGCCGCGCTGGAGGAGGCGCTCGGGGTGGTGCTCGTGGAGCGCACGACCCGCAGGGTGCTGCTGACCTCGGCGGGGGAGCGCGTCGCGGTCCGGGCGCGGGTGGTGCTGGGGGCGGTCGGCGACCTGCTCGACGAGGCGGAGGCGGCGCGCGCGCCCTTCACGGGGGTGCTGCGGCTCGGGGTGATCCCGACGGTGGCGCCCTACCTGCTGCCGACCGTGCTGCGGCTGGCGCACGACACGTACCCGGAGCTCGACCTGCAGGTGCACGAGGAGCAGACGTCCTCGCTGCTGGACGGCCTCACGGCGGGCCGGCTGGACCTGCTGCTGCTCGCCGTACCGCTCGGTGTCCCCGCCGTCGCCGAACTGCCGCTCTTCGACGAGGACTTCGTCCTGGTCACCCCGCGCGACCACTGGCTGGCCGGACGGACGGACATCCCCCGCGAGGCCCTGCGGCAGCTGGACCTGCTGCTGCTGGAGGAGGGGCACTGCCTGCGCGACCAGGCGCTGGACGTCTGCCGGGAGGCGGGCCGCACCGAGGGGGCGACCGCCACCACGACCGCGGCGGGGCTGTCCACGCTGGTGCAGCTGGTGGCCGGCGGGCTCGGGGTGACGCTGCTGCCGAGGACGGCGGTCCCGGTGGAGACCGGACGCAGCGCGGACCTCGCCACGGGGTACTTCGCCGACCCGGCGCCGTCACGGCGCATCGCGCTGGCGATGCGCGCGGGCACCGCGCGCGCGGAGGAGTTCGAGGCCTTCGCCTCCGCGCTGCGCGGTGCCCTGGCGCCGCTGCCGGTACGGTTCGCCCGCTGACGGCCGCGGGCCGTCGGCGTCACTCCGTCCGCAGACCGTCCGGACGCATCATCCGCCACAGCGGCGGCAGGCTCAGCGCCGTGACCAGGATGACCACTCCAGCGCCGGCACCGGTCATGGCGCCCACGCTGGCCCAGTCGACACGGGGGCCCAGCCCCACCATCTTCCGCAGGGCCGCGGCGAGTCCCGCACCGCCGACGACAGCGAGGGCGAGCCCCAGCGCGACCGGCAGCGCGGTCTGCCAGAGCACGGACAGACCGAGCACGGAACGCCTGGTGCCGAACGCGACCAGCACGGCCAGCAGCCGCCTGCGCTCGCGCAACTGCTCCAGCATGGAGACCAGCAGGCTCGCGCCGATCAGGGCCAGGGTGGCGGTGGCGCCGATGAACAGACCGCGCCGGATGGTCGCGAACTTGCGGTCCTCGCTGGTCGCGCGCAACTGGTAGACCGTGAGCGCGGGATCGATGCGCGCGGCGGTGTTGCGGGCGTGCTCGACGGCGTCCGGCGAGCCCGGGGCGGTCCTCAGCATGAGCCGGACGACGGGCGAGCGCAGGGCCGCCACGTCCAGGGCGGCGGGGGTGACCAGCACGCCCCACTGCCGGCTTCCGTCCGGCGCCACACGGGACTTCGCCGGGCGGGCGTCGGCCGGGATCCGCCACGGCTGCGGGGTGCCGGTGTACTTGTCCGTGGCCGGCGTGTTCAGATCGAGCGTGCCGCCGGGCTTGGCGAAGCTCATGTCGCCGTAGCCGTCGGGGTCGGAGACCAGGAACACGTCTCCGTCGGCGCAGTCGGCCCCGACCTCGGCGAGTTCGCGCAGCGTCGCGCAGTCGCCCACGACCAGGGTCGCGTACCGGACGTCCTCGGACTTCAGCGCCCGGGCGTTCCCCTGGACGGCGTCGCCCTGGACGACGCCGAGCACCGCGCGGATGCCCGGGGTGTCGGCGAAGGCCTTCTCCACGCGCTGCGCCTCCGCCCCGCTGCCGACGCTCGGCGAGACGCTGAGCTGGGCGCGGTCCGGGTCCTCGCCGGTCTCCTTGACGAAGTCGTTCTGCACCCCGATGAAGAGGGACTGGAGGGCGATCGCCCCCGCCACGGCGACGGTGACGCCGCTGACCATGCGGGCGGCGGCGCTGCTGTTGAGCTGGATGCGGCGGGTGGCCAGCTGCCAGGGCAGCGAGCCGCCGCGGAAGCGGCCGACGACCGACTCGACCAGCCAGGGCAGCACGGCGGTGAGACCGACCAGCAGCAGCACCGTGCCGGCCGTCACCTGGTAGGGGTTGATCTCGCTGTCCTGGGAGACGCTCCCGAACAGCGGGGCCAGCAGTGCGAGGCCGGCCAGCGGGATCAGCAGCCGCCACCACAGACGCCGCTTCTGCGGGGTGGCGTTGCGCACCACTCCGAGCGGTTCGATGGCGATGCCGCGCATCGCCAGCAAGGTGACCGCGACCGCCGCCCCCGGAACCGCCAGCATCACCAGGGCGGTCAGCCCGGGACCGGGCGTGATGTCGGACGGGAAGAGGCTGATGTCGTACAACGTCACGTCGGGCGAGAACTGCCGGACCCACAGGAAGATCCCGGTGCCCACGACGAGTCCGAGCAGGGAGCCGAACAGCGCCTCGCCGGCCGCGATCCGCCGGGTCATCCTGCTGTCCGCGCCGACCAGCCGCAGTGCGGCCAGCCGCCGGTCCCGGCGTTCGCCGCCGAAGCGGACGGCGGTGCCGATGAAGACGGCCACCGGCATCAGCAGGACGACGACGATGATGACGACCAGCAGGCTCAGCACCCCGCCCAGCGGCTCGGGCTTCGCCTCGCCGCGCCCGAAGTGCGTGATGCGGGTGGCGTTTCCGGTGGACCCGTCCTGGCTCCGCGCGACCAGCTCGTCGCTGCCCGCGTAGTAGGTCAGCTCGGCGGGCCCGAGCAGGCCCTGGTCGCCGATGACGCCGGAGACGCGGTAGTCCAGCCGTTCCCGCAGCAGCTTGCTGCCGGGCTGGTCGAGCAGCTTCTTCAGCGCGGGGGAGACCACCATCTCGCCGGGCGCGGGCATCGTCTTGACGCCCGGCGGCAGCACCGGCCGGTCGCCGTCGGCCTTGAGTAGCAGACCCCGGATGGCGTCGTCGTGGAAGCTGGTGTCGGCCGACTCGTACAGCACCGTGGCGGCGGTCCGCGGGGGCGGGTCCTTGAACCAGGAGTAGTCCCGGTCGTAGCCGCGGTCGTTGCGGGCGCTCAGCATGGCGGGCACGGCGGCCGCCACCAGCAGCAGCGCCACGCCGAGGCCGACGCCGACCGCGGTGAGCAGGGTGCGGGTCCAGCCCTCGCGGCCGCCGGTCGCCGCGAAGCGGACGCCCAGGCCCAGGTCGCGGACCCAGCCGGAGAGGGTGCCGCCGTTCGGGGACGGGTGGTCGGTGCTCATGCCACCCTCTCCATGTCGCGGGACTTGCCGTCGCGGACGACGACCTCGCGGTCGGAGTAGGCGGCCACCCGCGCCTCGTGCGTGACGAGGACGACGGCGGCGTCGGTGTCACGGGCGGCGTCGGTCAGCATGCGCATCACCCGCTCGCCGTTGAGCGAGTCCAGGGCGCCGGTCGGCTCGTCGGCGAAGACCACCCGCGGACCGGTGACCAGAGCCCTGGCCACGGCCACCCGCTGGCCCTGGCCGCCGGAGATCTCGCCGGGACGCTTGCCCGCCAGGTCGTCGACCTCCAGCCGGGCCAGCCACTCGCCGGCGCGCGCCTCGGCCTCCTTGCGCCGGGTGCCGTTCAGCCGCAGGGGCAGCGCCACGTTCTCCACGCAGGTCAGCTCCGGGACGAGCTGGCCGAACTGGAAGACGAAGCCGAACTCCCCGCGGCGCAGCGCGCTGCGCTCGGCGTCGCTCATCGCGGTCAGGTCCCGTCCCCGGTACAGCACCTGGCCGGAGTCCGGCCGGACGATGCCGGCCAGGCAGTGCAGCAACGTCGACTTGCCGGAACCGGACGGCCCCATGACGGCGACCACCTCCCCGGCACGTATCGCGAACTCCGCGCCGTCCAGGGCCGGGGTCGTGCCGTACGCCTTGTGCAGGTCGACGGCCTCCATCAGGTTCTCCGTGGTGCTCACTCGGCTACCTCCGCCGCGAGTAGGTCCAGGCGGGCGGCGGTGAGCTCCAGCCACCGCAGGTCCGCCTCCAGGTGGAACAGGGCGTGGTCGCAGATGAGCTGGTCCGCGAAGTCGCCGTGCCGCTTGCGTTCGGTCAGTTCCCGCATCAGCCGCAGATGCTCGGACCTCTGTGTGTCGAGGAGGCCGGCGGCGCTGCGTCCGGTGAGCAGCGCGAGGACGACCTTGGTGTAGAGGGTGTTCTGCAGGTAGGGCTCGGGCTTCTCCGGCTGCCCGAGCCACTTCTCGACGTCGGTGATCCCGGCCTCGGTGATCGCGTAGCGCTTGCGTTCCGGGCCGCCGCCGGGCTCGATGCCGTCGACCTCGACCAGTCCGTTCTTCAGCAGCCGCGCCATCGTCGAGTAGACCTGGCCGTAGTGCAGCGGGCGGTCGTGGCCGAACTTGTCGTCGAATGCCCGCTTCAGGTCGTATCCGTGGCGTGGGCCGGACTCCAGGAGTCCGAGCAGGGTGTGGCCGATGCTCATGACCGAGGACTCTACACGACGCGTATACCTGCGGTGTATAGACCTTGTGCATAGCGGCGAGCCGGTGACCTAACCCTCCCTGAACAGGCCCTTTCCCGGTTCGTACCCGAGATGGGCCTGATAGGCGGTGGGCTCGCAGTGCGGGCCGTTCGGCTGCCACTTCTTGAGCGTGACGTCGATGTGCTCGTCCACCGCGGGCTCGGTCGCGGTCCCCGGGGCATTCTGCGGGGTGCCGGTGAAGCGCACCGCGACCCGCTCCGGCCCGGTCGCTCCGGGCAGGTCCAGGGCGAGCAGCATCTCCTGCCCGTCGCCCGTTCCGCTGCGCGAGCACACCGCGCCGGCGCACAGCCGGTAGGTCGTGCCGGGCTCCGTGTCGAACACGAGCCGCACCCCCGACTCCGCTCCGATGTCGGTGCAGTCGGGGCCGTCCGCCCCCAGGACCCCGCAGCCCACCGCCGTCACCAGGGGTATGACGGCCCCCGCCCTCGCCCACCGTCCCGTCCTCATGCCGATGGGATGCGCGTGGAGCCCGTCCGGTTCCGTTCCGGCCGGACGCGATGCAGCCCCGGGGCACGGACGGACATCACGTGCACCGGGGCTGCGGCCGTGGGGAGGTCCGGCTCACAGGCCGTTGACGTTGGCGGCGATGCGGTCGCCGACCTCCTTGTCGATGTTGCGCCAGTACTCGACCGCGCGGGCCAGGACGGGGGCGCTGACCCCGTTCTTCAGGTGGCCCGACACGTTGGAGACCAGCCGGTCGCGGGCGGCGTCGTCCAGGACCTGGCGGATCATCGTCCCGGCCTGGCCGAAGTCGTCGTCCTCGCGGTGCAGCTTGTACGGCTCGTGCACCATGTTGCCCGCCACCTCCCAGCCGGCCGGGTCGCCGAAGCGCCGGATGTCGGCCTCGGGCCCGCCGACGGAGTTCGGCGCGTACGGCGCGGCGGTGCGCGACGGCTCGTAGCGCATCGGCCCGTCCTTGGCGTACGAGCGCACCTCGGTGTGGGCCCGGTTCGGCGGCAACTGGGCGTAGTTGGGGCCGATCCGGTAGCGGTGGGTGTCGGCGTACGAGAAGAGCCGGCCGAGGAGCATCTTGTCCGGCGAGGGGCCGATGCCGGGCACCATGTTGCTGGGCTCGAAGGCGGCCTGCTCGATGTGGATGAAGTAGTCCTCGGGGTTCTTGTCCAGGGTCATCCGGCCGACCTCGACCAGCGGGTAGTCGCCGTGCGGCCACACCTTGGTGAGGTCGAAGGGGTTGAACCGGTAGTCCGCCGCGTCGTCGAACGGCATGATCTGCATGTACAGCGTCCACGAGGGGTGCTCGCCGCGTTCGATGGCCTGGTACAGGTCACGGCGGTGCAGATCGCCGTCGGCGCCCGCGTAGTGGTCGGCCTCCTCCTGGGTGAGGAAGTCGATCCCCTGGTCGGTCTTGAAGTGGTACTTGACCCAGAACCGCTCGCCGCCGCCGTTGACCCACATGTAGGTGTGGGAGCTGTAGCCGTTCATGTGGCGGTACGACTTGGGCACGCCGCGGTCGCCCATCAGCCAGGTGACCATGTGCGCCGACTCCGGGGACAGCGTCCAGAAGTCCCACTGCATGTTGTTGTCGCGCAGTGAGCTGTCACGGCGGCGCTTCTGGCTGCGGATGAAGTCCTGGAACTTCATCGGGTCGCGCACGAAGAAGACCGGCGTGTTGTTGCCGACCATGTCGTAGTTGCCGTACTCGGTGTAGAACTTCAGGGCGAAACCGCGTGGGTCGCGCCAGGTGTCGGGGCTGCCCAGCTCGCCGGCGACCGTCGAGAAGCGGGCCAGCATCTCCGTGCGGCGTCCCGGCTGGAAGAGGTCGGCCTTGGTGAACTGGCTGACGTCGTTCGTCACCTCGAAGACGCCGTACGCGCCCGAGCCCTTGGCGTGCACCACACGCTCCGGTACCCGTTCGCGGTTGAACTGCGCCATCTTCTCGATCAGGTAGTGGTCCTGGAGGAGGATGGGGCCGTCCGAGCCCACCGTGAGCGAGTGCGCGTCGCTCTCCACCGGGATCCCGGCGTTGTTGGTGGTGTAGGGGGTGCTCATGTGAGTGTGTCCTCCCGTCGATCTTCGGAAGAGTCCGTCGGGGGCTCCTGGTCGCTAACGACCACACAAACACTGAATCACCGGCTCGGCACGCCGGGCAATGACTTCACGTCACGGATCTGGACAATGTCCAGAAATAAAACGTGTACCGATACGGAGCGTCTACCGGTCGGCACCGCCCGGAATGCCCATTTCGAACCAGACCACCTTCCCGGCGCTCAGCCGGGTCGCTCCCCAGCGCTGCGCCATCCGGTTGACGAGGTACAGCCCGCGCCCGCCCTCGTCCTGCGGCTGAGCGTGGCGCATCCGCGGCAGTGTCGGGGCGTCGTCGCCCACCTCGCAGCGCAGCACGTCGGTACGGAGCAGCCGCAGCGTGATCGGCCGCTCCGCGTACCGCACCGCATTGGTGACCACCTCGCTGACCAGCAGCTCGGTCGCCTCGGCCAGCGGCTCCAGGTTCCAGCGGCTGAGCGCCTGGCGCACCAGCCGCCGGGCCCGGCCGGCCGTCTGCGGCCGCGGCTCCAGGAACCAGTAGGCGACGTCGCGCGGCGCGATGCCGTCGAAGCGGGCGGCCAGCAGCGCGATGTCGTCGTCCCGGTCGCCCGGGCCGACGATCTCCAGGACCTCGTCGCACAGCGGCTCCAGCGGCGGCGGGCACAGCACCGCCGACGCCGTGTGCAGCCGCTCGCGCAGCATCTCGATGCCGCCCCACACGTCACGGGTGCGGGACTCCACCAGGCCGTCGGTGTACAGCAGCAGCGTCGCCCCGGCCGGGGCGGGCAGCTCGACCGCCTCGAAGGGCACGCCGCCCACGCCGATCGGCGCGCCCGGCGGCACGCGCAGCACCTCGGCCAGTCCGCTGGCGTGCAGCAGCACCGGCGGCGGGTGGCCGGCGTTGGCGATGGTCACCCGGTGCGCTATCGGGTCGTAGACCGCGTAGATGCAGGTGGCCATGCGGTCCTGGCCGAGCCGCTGGGCCTGCTCGTCCAGGTGGTAGAGCACCTCCTGCGGCGACAGGTCCAGGCCCGCCAGGGTCTGCACGGTCGTCCGCAGCTGGCCCATGATCGCCGCCGAGGTCATGGAGTGGCCCATGACGTCGCCGACCACCAGCGCCACCCGGCTGCCGGGCAGCGGGATCGCGTCGTACCAGTCGCCGCCGACCCGGGCCGACTCCGCGGCCGGCAGGTAGCGGCTGGCCAGCCGGACCCCGGTGGGCTCCGGCAGGGAGTCCGGCAGCATCTCGCGCTGCAGGGAGTCGGCGATGGACGCCTCGCGGTCGTAGAGCACCGCCTTGTCCACGCCGAGCGCCGTGTGGGTGGCCAGCTGGGCCGCGATCAGCAGGTCGTCCGGGTCGAACGGGGCCCGCTCGGGACGGCGCAGCAGCACGGTCGCGCCGATCACCCGGCGGCGGCCGCGCAGCGGTGCCAGGATGGCCCGGCGTCCGGTCGGCAGGTCTAACGTCTCGCCGAACTCCGCCTGCCGGCAACCGCCGACCAGCTCCTGGAGGGCCGCCGTGGCCTGCTCGCTGTCGGAGAACACCGGGCGCACCCCGCGCAGCACCTCGGCCAGCGCGCCGTCCATGGGGACGGTCACGACCTCGGCCGCAGCGCCGTACGCGCCCTCCGTGGAGGGCACGACCGGCATGAGCAGGCCCTCCACCGGCTCCGGGGCGTTCTCGTCCGGCACGCGGTCGGTGCGCCGCAGCCGCAGGACCAGCGGGCCGGAGGGGCGCTCGTCGCCCACCGGCAGCGGGTCGCGCAGGTAGACCAGGATCGCGTCGGCGAAGGCGGGCACCGCCGAGCGGCACAGGCCCAGCACGATCTCGTCCAGGTCCAGGCCGCGGGCGATGCGGCGGGTGGCCGCGCCCACGTAGCGCAGCCGCTCGGTCTCCGCCTGCCCCGCCCGGCCGCGGTTCTGCGGGCCGATCTTCTTCAGCGGCTGGCCGCCGGTGGAGTCCTCGTCGACGGGGTGCCCGCCCGCGTGGCCCCCGCGGCCGCCCTGCCGGCCCGTCGTCCGGGACGTGGGCAGCGTCGTGTCGGGGGTCCGCTGCCGGGTGCGCGGCTCGCCGCCCTCCGGCTGCGTCGGACCGGGGACACCCGGGACACCCGGGGTCCCGCCGCCCGCCGTGGCCCGGCGGCCGGGCTCCACGGGAGCGGCCATGGCGGTGGCGGCCCGCCGGTCCCGGCCCGCGGAGCCGTCGAAGGAGGGGCCGGTGGCCGGGGAGCCGCCGGGGGCGTCGGCGGAGCGCAGCCGTACGGTCTGCCGTCCGCGGCCGCCGTCCGCGGGGGCGGCGGCCATGTGCTGGACGGTGGCGGCCCCCTCGCCGGCGACCACCCGGGCGGCCTGACGGTCCCGCACCTCGGAGGACTGCCGCGCGGTGCGTCCGCCGCGCGCACGCCGGCCGCCGCGGCCGGGCTTGGCCGGGGCGGGGGCCGACACGAGCGGATCGGAGGAGGTCTGACGTTCCGCCGGCGGCATGGCCGTGCCGCCGGGATCGCCGGCCCCGCCGGCGGCCGCGCCGCGCTTGGCGCCGCCGCTCCGGCGGCCCCGGCGCGGGCGGTCGCCCGCCGCGGACGGGTCCGGGGACCGCCCGGGGGCCGGCGCCCCGGCCGTGGACGCGCCCGACCCGCCGCCCGGCGCGGGGTCCGCGGGCAGCAGGAGGCCGGCCCGTGGATCCGGTACCGGTTCGGTGTCACCCGGACGTGCCGGGCCGGCCGTCGTCCCCTGGACAGCGGCCTGCTCAGAAATGCGCTCCGTGCTCACGCTGGTCGTTCCATCCGGTCGGGTGCGTCACGTGCCGGGCACGTGGCGGGGCGGCCGCGTCAGGCGGGTCGTCGGCAGTGCAGGAAGAGCTGCTCCTCCGGCGGCACTTCGGTCGTGTGCGGCGCGTACGCGTACGAATCCTCCTTAAGGACCGTGAATCCCGCGTCGGCCACCACCTGGCGCAATTCATCCCGTAGATAACCCGATACCCGGATGGTGTTACCAAGGAACGGAATCGCGAAGTCATCCACGTCGGCTTCCACCATCGAAAGGGTGAACATTCCGCCCGGGAGGAGGAGGTCGTGGACGCTGCGCAGGGCCAGCGGGATCTCCGCCCGAGGCAGCATCAGCAGCGAGAAGAAGGCCACGGCGGCGTCGAAGCGGCCCGGGTCCCCCGGGCCGTCGGGTCCGTGGCGGCCACCGGTCCGCAGGTCGGCGATGTCGGCCTGGAGGAAGGTCGCCCGGGGCACGTGCCGGCGGGCGAGCGAGAGCATCCCCGCGGAGAGGTCCACACCCGTCACCTCGTGCCCGGCCTCGACCAGCTGACGGCAGGTCGGCAGTCCCGTGCCGCAGCCGAGGTCCAGGACGCGGGAGCCCGCCGGGAGCTGCGCCAGGAGCCACTCGCCCGCGGCGACCTGGCCCTCCTTGTACGGGAAGGCCTCGTCGTAGCGGTCACCTATGGCGTCGAACCCCTCGGCCTGGCCGGTGCGGTCCAGCTGTATGTCCTCGTAGCCGCCGACTCCCACAGCCCGGGCCTCCCGTATGACCTTGGTGACATAGCGTCAAACTCTAGTGTGAGCCTGTGTTTTGTGCAGCACTATGGGCCACGATCTTACGATTGGGGCAGGGGTACCCGGCAAGCCGCTCACGCCGTCACCTTGCCGGACGATCCCAGTCAACCGGAAGGGCCGGTACCGGCCACGCCGGATCCGGACGCCAGTGCTCCCAGCCGTCCCGGAAGGGGTGCCCCCAGGCGCCGATCACCTTGACCGCCCGGCGGCCGGCCTCCCGTACCCGCTCCGCCGTGACCGCCGTCATCAGGCCGGCGGCCTGGGCCTGCGCGAACTCGTCCTCGTCCCGCCACTGCCAGCCCCGGTCCGGGGTGACGTGGATGTCCAGGAAGTGGTCCTCCGAGTCGACCCCGCCCGGCCAGCGGCGCCGCGGCTCCTCCAGGTTCACGTACCAGTTCTTGAAGCGCCAGCCCTGTTCCCAGAACAGCCACACCGACCAGGGCTCGTCCGGGCGCGCCAGCTTCAGCACGCCCGCGCCCCACCAGCGGTCGACGCACGTCGTGCGCGGCTTGAGGTAGCGGGTCTCCAGCGGCTCGTGGTGGATCGGCGAGCCGTCCGCCAGGACCGGCTTGACGCACTCGGTGCCCGGCGCCATCCACACCGCCAGCAGCTCCGGGTCGTCGCGCACCACGGTCACCGGACGGCAGATGTGCACCGCGTCGCTGCCGTTGCCGCGGTAGCGCCACAGCACCTGCTCGCCGGGGGCCCAGTGGCCCGCGCCGCCGTCCTGGCCCGCTCCACGGGGAAGAAGGATGTCCGCTGTCATGAACGGATCTTACGGACCCCGTGTTACGGGGGCGTCACCCTTGAGCCGGGCGTTCGTCACGCCGGGCACCGGGGACGGCCGGGACGACGGCGCGGCGCGCCGTCAGGGCCGGGTCATCCGCAGCACGTCCAGCGCCTCGTCCAGCTGCTCCAGGGTGAGCAGCCCGCGCTCGACGTAGCCGGACTCCAGGACCACCTCGCGGATGGTCTTCCGCTCGGCCAGCGACCGCTTGGCGACCTTGGCCGCCTCCTCGTAGCCGATGTACTTGTTGAGCGGGGTCACGACCGACGGCGAGGACTCCGCGTACTCACGGGCGCGCTCCACGTTCGCCGTGATCCCGTCCACCGTGCGGTCGGCCAGCAGCCGGGAGACGTTGGCGAGCAGCCGCACCGACTCCAGGACGTTCCTGGCGATCACCGGGAGCATCACGTTCAGCTCGAAGTTGCCCGCGGCGCCGGCCGTGGTGATCGTCACGTCGTTGCCGATGACCTGCGCGGCCACCATCAGCACCGCCTCGGGGATCACCGGGTTCACCTTGCCCGGCATGATCGACGAACCGGGCTGCAGGTCCGGCAGGGCGATCTCGGCGAGACCGGTGCGGGGGCCGGAGCCCATCCAGCGCAGGTCGTTCGCGATCTTGGTCAGGCCCACGGCGATCGTGCGCAGCTGCCCGGAGGTCTCCACGACGCCGTCGCGGGCGCCCTGCGCCTCGAAGTGGTCCCGCGCCTCGGTCAGCGGCAGCCCGGTCGTCCGCGCCACCTCGGCGATCACCGCCGCCGAGAAGCCGGGCGGGGTGTTGATCCCCGTGCCGACCGCGGTGCCGCCCAGCGGCAGCTCCGCCAGCCGGGGCAGCGAGGCCCGCAGCCGCTCCACCCCGTACCGGACCTGCGCCGCGTAGCCGCCGAACTCCTGGCCCAGGGTCACCGGCGTGGCGTCCATCAGATGCGTACGGCCGGACTTCACGACGTCCGCGAACTCCGCGGCCTTGCGCTCCAGCGACGCCGCCAGGTGCTCCAGCGCCGGGACCAGGTCGCCGGTCACCGCGGCGGTCGCGGCGATGTGCAGGGAGGAGGGGAAGACGTCGTTGGAGGACTGGCTGGCGTTGACGTGGTCGTTGGGGTGCACGTCGCGGCCGAGCCGCTCGCTCGCCAGGGTCGCGATGACCTCGTTGGCGTTCATGTTGGACGAGGTGCCGGAACCGGTCTGGAAGACGTCGATCGGGAAGTGCCCGTCCCAGCGCCCCCCGGCCACCTCCGCGGCGGCCTCCTGGATCGCCTCCGACACGTCCTTGTCCAGGACGCCCAGCTCCGCGTTGACCTTGGCCGCGGCCGCCTTGATCCGGGCGAGCGCCTCGATGTGGGACCGCTCCAGCCCGCGTCCGCTGACGGGGAAGTTCTCCACCGCGCGCTGGGTCTGCGCGCGCCACTTGGCGTGGGCCGGGACGCGCACCTCGCCCATCGAGTCGTGCTCGACGCGGTACTCGCGCTCGTCCCCTGCGTCCTGCTCGGGCATGGCCGGAATTCCTTCCATCGCGGACATCGTCGGGCGTACCGGGTACTTCCCAGTAGAACCCCGACCCCTCGGTAGGACAGCGGCGCGGGACGTTTCATTCCCCCCGTCGGCCGCCCGGAAGGCGGCCCGCACGGACCGGGGAACAAGGCGGCCCGGTCACGACCCCGGGCGCACCGGGATGCTGGTGAACGTCGGCGCGGGTGCCGGATCGGTGAAGAAGTCGTTGCCCTTGTCGTCGACGACGATGAAGGCCGGGAAGTCCTCGACCTCGATCTTCCAGACCGCCTCCATGCCGAGCTCGGCGTACTCGACGACCTCGACCTTCTTGATGCAGTCCTGGGCCAGGCGCGCCGCCGGGCCGCCGATCGAGCCCAGGTAGAAGCCGCCGTGCGCGGCGCAGGCGTCGGTGACCTGCTTCGAGCGGTTGCCCTTGGCGAGCATGACCTTGGAGCCGCCCGCCGCCTGGAACTGCTCGACGTAGGAGTCCATGCGGCCGGCCGTGGTCGGGCCGAAGGAGCCGGAGGCGTAGCCCTGCGGGGTCTTGGCCGGACCCGCGTAGTAGACCGGGTGGTCGCGCAGGTACTGCGGCATCTCCTCGCCCGCGTCCAGCCGCTCCTTGATCTTGGCGTGCGCGATGTCGCGGGCGACGACCAGCGGGCCGGTCAGCGACAGCCGGGTCTTGACCGGGTACTTGGACAGCTCCGCCAGCACCTCGTCCATCGGCCGGTTGAGGTCGACGCGCACGACGTCCTCGTCCGACAGGTGCTCGTCGGTGGTCTCCGGCAGGTACTTCGCCGGGTCGGTCTCCAGCTGCTCCAGGAAGACGCCCTCGGCGGTGATCTTCGCGACGGCCTGGCGGTCGGCGGAGCAGGACACGGCGATGGCGACCGGCAGGGAGGCGCCGTGCCGGGGCAGCCGCACCACGCGCACGTCGTGGCAGAAGTACTTGCCGCCGAACTGCGCGCCGATGCCGATCTTCTGGGTGAGCTCGAAGACCTTCTCCTCCAGCTCCTTGTCCCGGAAACCGTGGCCGGTCGGCGAACCCTCGGCCGGCAGCTCGTCCAGGTAGTGCGCGGAGGCGTACTTCGCGGTCTTCAGCGCGAACTCCGCGGAGGTGCCGCCGACCACGATCGCCAGGTGGTACGGCGGGCACGCGGCCGTGCCGAGCGAACGGATCTTCTCCTCCAGGAACTTCATCATGGAGGCCTCGTTCAGGACCGCCTTGGTCTCCTGGTAGAGGAAGGACTTGTTGGCCGAGCCGCCGCCCTTGGCCATGAAGAGGAACTTGTACGCGCCGCCGTCGGTCGCGTACAGCTCGATCTGCGCGGGCAGGTTCGAGCCGGTGTTCTTCTCCTCCCACATGGTCAGCGGGGCCATCTGGGAGTAGCGCAGGTTGAGCTTGGTGTAGGCGTCGAAGATGCCGTGCGAGAGGGCCGCCTCGTCGCCGCCCTGCGTGAGCACGTTCTGGCCGCGCTTGCCCATCACGATCGCGGTGCCCGTGTCCTGGCACATCGGCAGGACGCCGGCCGCGGCGATGTTGGCGTTCTTCAGCAGGTCCAGGGCGACGAAGCGGTCGTTGGGGGAGGCCTCGGGGTCGTCGAGGATCCGGCGCAGCTGGGCGAGGTGCGCCGGACGCAGGTAGTGGGAGATGTCGTGCATCGCCTCGGCGGCGAGCTTGCGCAGCGCCTCCGGCTCCACCTTGAGGAAGGTCCGGCCGTCGGCCTCGAAGGTGCTGACGCCCTCGGAGGTGACCAGACGGTACGGAGTGGTGTCCTCACCGAGGGGGAGCAAGTCGGTATAGGCAAACTCGGGCATAAGGGACATCCTCACTGGCGCTGCGTCATAGAAGCCCAACAAGCGTAGAACGTGCGCGGGGTACCGGATGTGTGAGGTGACCCTCACCGGCCCTAGTCGCGATCTATCGCGTTTGTGTACGGTAGTCGGGTGGATGAGTCGTCGCTCCAGAAGCGTGAACAGCACCCCGTGCGCCCCGTCGCCGAAGCCGATATCCGTGCGTCCGACGCGGACCGCGACCGGGTGGCCGACATCCTTCGCGATGCCCTCGCGGAGGGCCGTCTGACCACCGAGGAGCACTCCGAGCGGCTCGACGGGGTCTACGCGGCCAAGACCGTCGGCGAACTGGAGCCCTACGTCCGCGACCTCCCCGCGGGACGCACCACGAGCGCCCCCGCCCCGTCGCCCGGGGCGCACCACTGGGTGCCGGACGGCTCCGGGGAGAACCCCAACCTGATCGGCATCCTCGGTGGTGCCGAGCGCAAGGGACGCTGGCGGGTCGGCTCGAAGATCAACGCCGTCGCCATCATGGGCGGCGTCGTCATCGACCTCACCGAGGCCACCTTCACCAGCCCCGAGCTCGTCATCAACTGCACGGCCATCATGGGCGGCATCGAGATCAGGGTCCCGGAGAACGTGACCCTGCACGGCGGAGGCGTCGTGGGCATCATGGGCGGCTCCGACGTGAAGGCGTACGAGTCGCCCGACCCGCACGCCCCGGTCATCAAGGTGCAGGGCTTCGCCTTCTGGGGCGGCGTCGAGGCCAAGCCGCGCCGGGGCAAGCGTGTGAAGAAGAAGGGGCTCGGCCCCGCCGAACTCGACGGCTGACCGCGGCGCGGGTCAACTCCCGTGCCGCGCAAGGGGGTCGGCGGGGCGTGATCCCGGTGCCACGGAGGCGTGGCCCGGGCGGCGGCCCCGGCACGGTGCGCATGAACGCGCGCACAGCGGGTAGGGCAAGGGGACACGTCGCTGGCCGCAGCCCTCCTCACGCCGACAGACCCGTGGAGACGCACCGGCACCGCAGCGACGGGCAAGGGTGACACCAAGCCGAGCCGTCGTCAGGAGTATCCCGTGCTTCAACCGATCGAGCCCCCGGCAGCCTCCAGGTCCTCCCTGAGTCACCCCCGGGACCTGGGCGGCCCATGGCACTCGGAGGCGGCGTGCCGCAGTGACGAGGCGGGTCTGTTCTTCGCGCCTTCGAAGGAGCCGACCGCGGCGCGGCTGTCCCGGGAGGAGGCCGCCAAGCGGGTGTGCGCGCGCTGCCCGGTGATGCTGGAGTGCCGCGAACACGCGCTGCTCCAGCCGGAGCCCTACGGCGTGTGGGGCGGGATGACCGCCGCTGAGCGCAGGGTCGTACTGGCCCGGCGCCGCCGCCGTGAGGCGGAGCTGCAGCGGCCCGGGACGCGGATCGCCGCGGCCGGCTGAACGACGGAAGGGCCGGGACCCCGTCGCTACGGCGGGGTCCCGGTTCTCGTGTGCCGGTGCGCGGCGGCTGCCGCGCCGGCTCAGCGCGCGCGGTCGAAGTCGATGGTGCTGTACGCGCGCAGCTTCGACAGCCGGTGCGTGGAGTCGATCTGGCGGATCGTGCCGGACTTCGAGCGCATGACCAGCGATTGGGTGATCGCGGTCTCGGCGCGGTACCGCACTCCGCGCAGCAGCTCGCCGTCGGTGATGCCGGTGGCGACGAAGAAGACGTTGTCGCCCTCGACCAGGTCGTCGGTGTGCAGGATCCGCTCCAGGTCGTGGCCCGCGTCCAGGGCGCGCTGCTTCTCCGCCTCGTCCTTCGGCCACAGCCGGCCCTGGATGGTGCCGCCCAGGCACTTGATCGCGCAGGCCGCGATGATGCCCTCGGGCGTGCCGCCGACGCCCATCAGCATGTCGACGCCGGTGCCCTCGCGGACGGCCATGATCGCGCCGGCCACGTCGCCGTCGGAGATGAACTTGATCCGTGCGCCGGTCTCCCGGATCTCCTTGACGATGCCCTCGTGGCGGGGGCGGTCGAGGATGACCACCGTGACGTCCTCGGGGGCGCTGCCCTTCGCTTTGGCGACCCGGCGGATGTTGACCGAGGGCGGGGCGGTGATGTCGACGTAGTCGGCGGCCTCGGGGCCGGTGACGAGTTTGTCCATGTAGAAGACGGCCGAGGGGTCGTACATCGCGCCGCGGTCGGCGGCGGCGAGCACCGCGATGGCGTTGGGCATGCCCTTGGCGGTCAGGGTGGTGCCGTCGATCGGGTCCACGGCGATGTCGCACTCCGCGCCGTTCCCGTCGCCGATGCGCTCCCCGTTGAAGAGCATCGGGGCCTCGTCCTTCTCCCCCTCGCCGATGACGACGACGCCGTTCATCGACACGGTGGAGACGAGGGTGCGCATGGCCTTGACGGCGGCGCCGTCCGCGCCGTTCTTGTCGCCGCGTCCGACCCAGCGGCCGGCCGCCATGGCGGCGGCCTCGGTGACCCGGACGAGTTCCAGGGCGAGGTTGCGGTCGGGGGCCTCGGGATTCACCTCGAGTTGCGGCGGCAGGTTGTGGTTTTCGTGCTGCTCGGTCATCACAGCGCACCTTTCTGTACGAGGACGGCCGGGATAAGAGGGTGTTACGACCTTATCCGGACCCCGCCAGGATGAGCAGGGCACCTGTCACATGAGCGGATTTCCGCCGGGCGCGACCCCGGGCGGACGGACGGTCCGGGGTATGGGGGACCATAGGGGGCGTGGCAAAGAAGCGCGGCACGGAAACACTGCGGGACATGGTGCTCTCGATGGCGGCGATCGGTGTCGTCGCCGGGGGCATCTGGCTCTTCATCCCGCACGACGAGAACCACGACCCCGTCAAGGTGGTCGGCTACCGGGTCGAGCTCGACCAGGCACGGCGCGACGCCCCGTACCAGGTGGCGGCCCCGGTGGGGCTCGGCGAGGACTGGCGGGCGACCTCGGTGACGTACGAGTCCACCGACCCGGGGGCGGTGCGGTGGCACCTGGGCTTCGTCGACCCGAAGAACGAGTACGCGGCCGTCGAGCAGAGCAACGAGGCCGCGGAGAAGTTCGTCGCGCTGAAGGGCCACGAGGCGAAGCGGGTGGGTACCCGCAGCGTCGGCGGTGAGACCTGGCAGCGCTACGAGGGCCACAAGTACGACGCGCTGGTGCGCGAGGAGGGCGGGGTGACCACGATGGTCACCGGCACGGCCCCGATGGCCCGGCTCGCGGAACTGGCCGCCGCGCTCGAAGAGCGGGGCGGCCGGCAGGGCTGAACCCTGGACCCGGAACCACGTCACCGCCACCGGCAGGGCCGGCGGCGGTGACGGTCGTCGTCAGACGGTGGTGACGACCTCGTCGTACGCCAGGCGCGGGCCGCGCTCGCGCCAGGCGTTCTCGCCCGGCTTGCCGATGTTGACCACGGCCAGCACGGAGTGGTCGCCGTCGGGGAAGAAGTCCTTGTCGATGGCCTCGGCGTCGTAACCGGTCATGGGTCCGGCGGCCAGGCCCGCGGCGCGCACGCCCAGGATGAAGTAGCCGACCTGCAGGGCGGCGTTGAAGCCGGCGGACGCCTCACGCACCGGGCGCTCGGCGAAGAGCACCTCCTTGGCCTGCGGGAAGGACGGGAACTGGGCCGGCAGCTCCTCGTGGAACTCGTTGTCGGCGGCCAGGACCGCGACCAGCGGCGCCGTGGCGGTCTTCGCCCGGTTGCCCTCGTTCATGTGGCCCACCAGACGCCCGCGGGCCTCGGGGGAGCGCACCAGGACGACGCGCAGCGGCTGCTGGTTGTAGGCGGTCGGGGCGTACTTGACCAGGTCGTACACGGCTTGGACCTGCTCGTCGGTCACCGGTTCGTCGGTGAAGGCGTTGGCGGTGCGCGCATCGAGGAAGAGGAGGTTCTGGGCGGCGGTGTCGAGCTGGAGCGTCATCGGTACCTCTGGGGGGATGTGGAACCGCGCCCTGGGGGAGGGGCGCGTCGGAACACTCCCCTCAGCGTAGATGAAGTTTCAACTAAACTTTCAACTATTAGGACGTGAAGCGGCTCACGCCGCCCGCGCCCCGCTCACCCGGTCATTCCTCCTCCGCGGCCTCCGGCCCCTGCCCGGCGCTGCCGCCGGACTCCTCCGCCAGGGCCGCGTCCAGCCGGGCGCGGGCGCCCTCCAGCCAGTCGCGGCACACCTTGGCGAGCTGCTCCCCCCGTTCCCACAGGGCGAGGGACTCCTCGAGCGTGGAGCCGCCGGCCTCCAGACGGCGAACGACGTCGACGAGCTCGTCGCGGGCCTGCTCGTACCCCAGCGTGTCCTGATCTGCCATGGCACCAGCCTAGGGCCGCCCTCCGACACGGCGGCCGGGCGCGCGGCGGCCGGCCCGGGAACGGCGCGCCGGCGGTCAGCGCGTGACGCGGACGGTGAACTCGCCCTCGGCCACCCGGGCGCGCAGCTTCTCCTCCTCGGCCACCTCGTCCGTGGCGCGCACGACCTGCCCGTCCTCGCGCTGCAGCACGGCGTACCCGCGCTGCAGCGTGGCGGCGGGGGAGAGCGCCACGACCCGGGCCCGGGTGTGCGCCAGCTCGTCCTCCGCCCGGTCCAGCCGGTGCCGCAGATGGCGGCGTGAGCGCTCCAGCAGCGCCGTGACCTGCTCGGCGCGCTCGTCCACCATCAGATGGGGCCGTGCCATGCACGGCCGGCTCACTGCCGCGGCCAGCCCCCGCTCCTCCCGGTCCAGCAGCCCGCGCATCACCCGCAGCGACCGCTGCCGCAGCTGCTCGACCCGGGCCAGTTCCTCGCCCACGTCCGGCACGACCCGCTTGGCCGCGTCGGTCGGCGTCGAGGCGCGCAGGTCGGCCACCAGGTCCAGCAGCGGGGTGTCCGGCTCGTGCCCGATCGCCGACACCACGGGGGTACGGCACTCCGCGACCGTGCGCACCAGCCGCTCGTCCGAGAACGGCAGCAGGTCCTCCACGCTGCCGCCGCCCCGCGCCACGATGATCACGTCGACCTCGGGGTGCGCGTCCAGCCCGCGCACCGCCTCGATCACCTGGGGCACCGCGTACGCGCCCTGGACGGGCACGTTGCGCACCTCGAAGCGGACCGCGGGCCAGCGCAGCCGCGCGTTCTCCAGCACGTCCCGCTCGGCGGCCGACGCCCGGCCGCAGACCAGCCCGATCAGCTGCGGCAGGAACGGCAGCGGCCGCTTGCGCTCCGATGCGAACAGGCCCTCGCCCGCCAGCCGCTTCTTCAGCTGCTCCAGCCGCAGCAGCAGGTCGCCGACGCCTATCGGGCGGATCTCCGCCGCGCGCAGCGACAGCTGGCCGCGCGGCGCGTACCACTCCGGCTTGGCGTGCACCACGACCCGGGCGCCCTCGCCGACCGCCCCGTCGAAGGCGTCGAAGACCGCCCGGCGGCAGGTGACGCTGAGCGAGATGTCGTGCGACGGATCGCGCAGCGTCAGGAACACCACGCCCGCGCCCGGGCGCCGTGACAACTGGGTGATCTGCCCCTCGACCCACACCGGGCCGAGCCGGTCGACCCAGCCGCCGATCAGCCGGGACACCTCGCCGACAGGGATCGGCGCCTCCGCGGACGTGTTCACAGCCATACGCCGAGACTAGCCCCCGCCACGGACAGTGACGCCCCTCGCGCCCGACCCGAATGGCACGCCCCGCTGTCCCCCCGCCGGGCCGCCGCGCAGGCTGGGGGCAAGCCGGTAAACCGCCGACGTCGGTGACGCCGGCGTCTCCGACAGGTCCCGGGAGTTCCCATGCGCCGACCCGGCCGGTACGGCTGGACCCCGTCCGAACGCCCGCCGCGCGTCCACGCCGGGCTCCGCGTCGGCCGCTACGGCCCCGGCTGCGGCTGCTTCAGCTGCCTGCCCCTGGCGGGCGCCGCCCTCGCGACCGGGTGGGCGCTCGCCGTCCGCCGTGCCGCCCGGGGCCCGCGGCGCTGCCGCTGAGCGCCGTGCCCGGTCCGTGCCCCCCGCGCCGCCCCCGTGCCGTCCGCGCGTGCGCCCCGCGGCGCTCCGGCACCGCCTCCGCACCCCCGTCCGGACCACCCGGGGCAGCGATGGGCCCCGTCCGGGCCCCGTACGATGGGCACATGACCGCTACGACTTCCCGCCGCGTCCTGCTCGCCGCCCCGCGAGGCTACTGCGCGGGTGTGGACCGTGCCGTGATCGCCGTCGAGAAGGCCCTGGAGCAGTACGGGGCCCCCGTGTACGTCCGCCACGAGATCGTCCACAACAAGTACGTCGTGCAGACCCTGGAGCGGAAGGGCGCGATCTTCGTCGAGCAGACGGAGGAGGTGCCGCCGGGGTCGATCGTCATGTTCTCCGCCCACGGCGTCGCCCCGGTCGTCCACGAGGAGGCCGCCAAGGGCCGGCTCGCCACGATCGACGCGACCTGCCCGCTGGTCACCAAGGTCCACAAGGAGGCCGTGCGCTTCGCGGGCGAGGACTACGACATCCTCCTGATCGGCCACGAGGGCCACGAGGAGGTCATCGGCACCTCCGGCGAGGCCCCCGACCACATCACCCTGGTCGACGGCCCCGGCGACGTCGAGAAGGTCGAGGTCCGCGACCCGTCCAAGGTCGTCTGGCTCTCCCAGACCACGCTCTCCGTGGACGAGACGATGGAGACCGTCGACGCGCTCAAGGAGAAGTTCCCGCTGCTGATCTCGCCGCCGAGCGACGACATCTGCTACGCCACGCAGAACCGTCAGCTCGCCGTGAAGCAGATGGGCGCCGAGGCCGAACTGGTCATCGTCGTCGGCTCGCGCAACTCCTCCAACTCCGTGCGCCTGGTCGAGGTGGCCAAGCTGGCCGGGGCCCGTGCCTCGTACCTGGTGGACTTCGCCGACGAGATCGACGAGGCGTGGCTGGACGGCGTGTCCACCGTCGGTGTCACCTCCGGCGCCTCCGTGCCCGAGGTGCTCGTCGAGCAGGTGCTGGAGTGGCTCGCCGCCCGCGGCTTCGAGGACGTGGAGATCGTCAAGGCCGCCGAGGAGTCGATCACCTTCTCGCTGCCCAAGGAGCTCCGCCGGGACCTGCGCGCCGAGGCCGCCGAACTGATGCGGGGCGGCACCTCCGAGGGGTGACCGACCGTGCCACGTCGTAGCGTTGGGGCATGAGCGTTTTCGGTGTGGACATCGGCGGATCGGGCATCAAGGGTGCCCCGGTCGATCTCGGGCGTGGTGACGTGGCGGAGGAGCGCTTCAAAGTGCTCACTCCCCATCCCGCGACCCCCGACGCCGTCGCGGAGTGCGTGAAGCAGGTCGTCGACCACTTCGGGTGGACGGGCCCCGTCGGGGCCACCTTCCCCGGAGTGGTCACGCACGGCATGACGCGCACGGCGGCGAACGTCGACAAGGGCTGGATCGACATGGACGCCGCCGGGCTCCTGTCCCAGAAGGTCGGCTGCGCGGTGACCCTGCTCAACGACGCGGACGCCGCGGGCATGGCCGAGATGGAGTACGGGGCGGGCCGTGGCCGCAAGGGCACGGTCATCGTGCTCACCCTCGGCACCGGCATCGGCAGCGCCGTCTTCGTCGACGGCAACCTGCTGCCCAACACCGAACTGGGTCACCTGGAACTGCACGGCCACGACGCCGAGACGAAGGCCTCCACCAAGGCCAAGGACGACGAGGGCCTCACCTGGGAGCACTGGGCGAAGCGCCTGCACAAGTACCTCACCCACGTCGAGATGCTCTTCTCGCCCGAGCTGTTCATCCTCGGCGGCGGGGTCAGCCGCAAGGCCGACAGGTTCCTGCCGCTCCTGACCGGCATCAGGGCCGAGATCGTGCCGGCCGCGCTGCAGAACAACGCGGGCATCGTCGGCGCGGGCATGGCGGCGGCCGCCGTCCGCTCCTGACCGCGGCGGCCGGCGGGAGGCGGCCGGTGGAGGGCGGCGCTCAGCGGCGCCGTTCGCGCATCACATAGGCCACCTTCCGCCCGGCCGCGATCACCGCGGCACCGACCGTGCCCCCGTACAACCAGCCCGTCTGGGTGGCGAGGCCGGTCAGCAGGCCCATCAGGTGGCCCGTGAAGCCCCCGCCGTCGCCGCCGGCCGTCACGGCCAGCGCGATGGTGAAGGCGATGGGCGCGCTGACCGGCGCCGCCGACAGGTCGTACGGCCGTACGAACGCCCCGGCGGCGAGGCAGGCCAGCAGGAAGACGACCCCGAAGAGGGTGCCGGGCTCGCCCGTGATCAGCGAGTCCGCGGCGCCGCCGGCGAGCGCGGTCAGCGTGATGAAGACGCCCGTGCCCAGTCCGGTCAGCCGGGGCTCCGTCCGGCGCAGCCGGGCCACCCGCAGCAGCAGCGGCCCCCGGGGCAGACCGCCCCGGACGGCGGTCGCGCCCTGCGGGCGACGCTGCGGGCGGACCGGCCGCGGCAGCGGGGAGGCGGCGGTGGGTGCACCGCTGTTCTTGTGGGGTGTGCGCGCACTGTGTTGCTCCACGCACCCAACGTAGGCGCCGAGGAGGGGGGAAACAGGGGCAGGACACGACTTTTCACCGCGACAGGGGGCCACTGGGGGCGCGGCCCGTCCCGGGGCCGGTGCGTTCCGTAGACTGGTGGATCGGTCCGCCGGTCGCCCGCCCGGGCGTGGCGGCCCATTCCACCCACCTCTCGCTACGGGAAGTCGTCACGTGTCGCTCACGATCGGAATCGTCGGCCTGCCGAACGTCGGCAAGTCGACCCTGTTCAACGCCCTGACCAAGAACGACGTGCTGGCGGCCAACTACCCGTTCGCCACGATCGAGCCCAACGTGGGCGTCGTCGGTGTCCCCGACCCCCGTCTGGACAAGCTCGCCGAGATCTTCGCCTCGCAGCGCAAGCTCCCGGCGACCGTGGACTTCGTGGACATCGCCGGCATCGTCCGCGGCGCCAGCGAGGGCGCGGGCCTGGGCAACAAGTTCCTCGCGAACATCCGCGAGTCCGACGCGATCTGCCAGGTCATCCGGGCCTTCGTCGACCCGGACGTGGTCCACGTCGACGGCAAGGTGTCCCCCAAGGACGACATCGAGACGATCAACACCGAGCTGATCCTCGCCGACCTGCAGACCATCGAGAAGGTCGTGCCGCGGCTGACCAAGGAGGTCCGCCTCCAGAAGGAGAAGGCGCCGGTGCTCGCCGCCGTCCAGGAGGCCCAGCAGATCCTCGAGGACGGCCGCACCCTGTTCTCCGCCGGCATCACCGCCGGCACGGAGAAGGGCCGGCTGCTGCACGAGCTGCACCTGATGACCACCAAGCCCTTCCTGTACGTCTTCAACGTCGACGAGGACGAGCTGACCGACGAGGCCTTCAAGGCCGAGCAGCGCGCCCTGGTCGCCCCGGCCGAGGCGATCTTCCTCAACGCCAAGATCGAGTCCGAGCTCATCGAGCTCGAGGACGACGAGGCCCTGGAACTGCTGCAGTCCATGGGCCAGGAGGAGCCGGGCCTGGCCACCCTCGCCCGGGTCGGCTTCGACACCCTCGGCCTGCAGACGTACCTGACCGCGGGCCCCAAGGAGGCCCGCGCCTGGACGATCAAGAAGGGCGCCACCGCCCCCGAGGCCGCCGGTGTGATCCACACCGACTTCCAGAAGGGCTTCATCAAGGCGGAGATCGTCTCCTTCGGCGACCTGGTGGAGGCCGGCTCGATCCCCGAGGCCCGCGCCAAGGGCAAGGCCCGCATGGAGGGCAAGGACTACGTCATGCAGGACGGCGACGTCGTGGAGTTCCGCTTCAACGTCTGACCGGTCGTTCCCCCCGCGCCACGGGCCGGGCCCCTCGGGGTCCGGCCCTTCGTCGTTTCGTGCGTACATGCCAGGCGATGGTCAGTGGATGTACGGGAGGCCGCCGGATGGTGAATCGTTTCGGTCGCGGGGATGCACAGTGTGTGCGGGTCCTTTTGGGATGTGTGGGACGCGGGGTGGAATCGGCGCATCCCGGCTTTGAGATGTGAGGAAACGATGGCGTCCCTCGGCAGGCTCTACTCGATGTTCGACGACGTGGTACTCCCGGAGGAGATCCCGTACGCCCAGATGAGCGTCTGGGAGCAGAAGTTCCTCTACCTGGTGGCGCGTCACCACGTGAACGGCACCGGCGCCCTCGTCGAGCTGGGCTCGGGCGGCGGCGGCTCCACCTACGCCATCGCCAAGGGGCTGCGGGAGAACCCCGCGTTCGACGAGCAGAAGGGCCGGCTGCACGCCTTCGACTTCTTCCGCGTGGGCAAGGGCACCTTCGCCACGCAGCGGTTCTTCAAGGCGGGCAAGGCGCCGGAGGGCGACAGCTCCTTCCGGGAGGACTTCGAGGCGGCGCTGGCCCCGTTCATGGGGTTCATCGAGGTCCACGCCGGCGACATATGGACCACCTCCGACCCGGAGGACAAGAGCCCCATCGAGTTCCTGCACGTCGACATCGCCAAGACGGCGCGGGTGTTCCGGTGCGTGGCGGAACGATTCCTCCCGCGCCTGGAGCCCGGTGCGGTCGTGCTGCACCAGGACTTCGCGAGCCCCCGCCTGCCGTGGCTGCACCACAGCACCGGCGCCCTGCTCCCGTACGTCGAGATCGCCGGTGCGCCGATCCGTTCCACCCTCGCCTTCGAGGTCGTCCGGCCGGTCCCGGCCGAGCTGCTGGAACGCATCGCCAAGGACGACTACACGGTGGACGAGAAGCTGGCCCTGATCACCGCGGTGCAGGACCAGGTCGACGTCGACCACACCGGACGGGTCCCCTTCAAGCAGGTCCTGGAGCTGGCCAAGGCGTACGTGTGCCACTACGCGGGTGACCACCAGCGCGCCTGGAAGATCGCCAAGCCGCTGCTGAAGGACCCGTACCTCTCGGAGACCCGAGCCGACCACTTCGCCCAGCTCCAGCGCGCCCTCGACGGGGAGGCCGCCCCCGCGCCGTCGCGGGTGCGGCGGCTGCTGCGCAAGGTGACGGGCGGCTGACCGGCCTCCCGCAGGTCACAGCACGGCGACGGAAACCGCGCACCGGGGGGTGCCGGCGGGTGCCGCACGCCACCATGGCGGGCATGCGTACACGCCTCAGCACCGGAGTGCTCCTCGCGGCCGTGCTCGTAGCGGTCCCCGCCTGCAGCTCCGGCACCGACGACTCCGGCAGCAAGCCCGACGCCGGTGGCACGCCGTCCGTCGCGGCGTCCGGTTCGAAGGTGCCGGACATCGGCGAGGGCATCCCCGAGGAGCCGACCGGGGTCCGGCGCGCGGCGCTGCTCGCCGCGCTCAAGGCCGTCGACCCGGCCCTGGCCGCCGACGCGGACAAGGCCGTTGCCAACGCGCGTCAGCAGTGCGCCACCATCACCGGCGGCGGCAACGCGGTGGCCGCCGCGCAGTCGCGCTTCGGCAGTGCCGGGCACCAGCTCACCGAGGAACAGGCCAAGGCCGTCAACGAGGTGCTGGAGCAGACGCTCTGCACGTCCTGAGCCGCCCCGCCCCGGTCTACGGGGACGGGGCGGCGGCCACCGGGTTGACGCTGTCGAAGCAGACCAGGCCCCGGGCCTGCGAGAGCAGGAACGAGCCGCTGTAGGCGTCCGCGGTGATCTCGGCGTCGAAGGACCCGCTCCGCAGCCACCGTGCGTCCGCCGGGAGGAAGCCGGCCAGCCGGCCCGGGAGCACGGGCAGGCTCGCCGGGCGGAAGTCGCGGTGGGCGGTGAGCGCGGCGACCCGGCCGTCCGTGAGGGCGGCGACGCCGACCACCCGCACGTCCGAAGGACCGGGGACCGACCTGCCGTCGTCGCCCGCGACCAGGTCGTACCCCAGCCAGTGGGCGCCGTGGAGCCGACCCAGCAGCGGGAAACGCCGCTCCAGCGGGGCGGTGTCCGTCCGTACCGGGCCTTGCGCGGCCTCGTGCCGCTCCGCCTGCGGACGCCGCGAGCCGCACCCGGCCGCGAGCACCGCCGCACCCGCGGCCAGTACCGTCCGTCGTGTCGTCATGCGCCCGCCCCCTGACGGCCCGCGTCGATCGCGGGGTTGTCCAGCGCCGTCCAGAAGGCGGCCTCCGGCTCCGGCGGCAGCGCAGGGGAGCCGAGGTCGGCGTGGAGCGCGGCGCGCCAGCCGGGGGAGATCCGGGAGCGGACGTCGGCGGTCCTCACCAGCGCCCGGTGGGGCAGGTCGGTGAGCAGCAGTACGAGGCACATCACGGCCTGTGTGCGGACGCCGTCGTGGTGGGCGGACGCCTCACGGCGGACCTGGCGCAGCCTGAGCCCGAGCGGACCGGTGCCGGTGAGTCCGACGGCGCGGCCGCCGTCGAGGGTGTCCAGGGCCGCGGCGACCTCGGGGTACCTTGCCAGGCCGGACTCTTCGGCCAGCCGGCGCATCTGCCGGGCCGCGGCGGTGGCGACCGTGGCGCGGGGGAGCGTGGCCACGAGTGCGCCGAGACCGCCCAGTTTGCGCACGTGGACGGCGCGCAGCGGCTCCTCGGAGCCGCGCGGCGGCAGCGGCGGCAGCGAGTCGTCGTCGGGGGAGGGCAGCGGCTCCGAGGGATCGCCCCACGCGGGGTGGGCGCGCTCGGAGTCGTCCCACTCCAGGACGCCGTCGCTGACGACGGGCCAGGTCCGGCCGCCCTGGAAGGGCAGCCCGCGCTCCAGGCTGTCGGCGACGTCGCCCAGGTACGCGCCCAGCGACGGGGCGTGGCCGAAGTCGGTGCCGGACCCGTCGAAGAAGCGGCCGACCGCGCCGAAGGACGCGCCGGGGCGGCAGTCCACGGTCAGGCCGTCCGCGGTGATGGTGTAGGAGGCGAACTGCACGAAGCGGTGGTGCCAGTAGGCGCCGTCGTTCCCCTCCTCGTCATCGTCCTCGTCGAGGACCTCGGCCAGCATGCCGCGCAGGAAACCGGACCGCTCCTCGCATCCGTGGGTGCCCAGCAGGCCGTCGTGCGTCGGCAGGAGGAAGTCCTCGTCCGCCCCGTCGTGCCGGCGCAGCGTGGCCACCAGGTCCGGCGGGAAGGTGACGCCCATGCGCCGCTGCACCGCGGCGATCTCCTCCTGCGGCGCCGGCGGGTGGAGCATGGCGAACGTCGCCGGGGCGTGGGCGCCCAGCCAGAAGTCGATGCGGTCCCAGGCCTGTTCGGCCGCTTCGGCGGACATCGTGGCTCCCCCTCGGGTGTCTGCGCCCGGCTGGCAGAACCCTAACGGTGGCCGCCGACAGAGGGTCGCGGAGGCCGGGATATATTCGCGCGGCCGTTCGCCACGCCACCCGCCCGTGAGGAGCCGTTCCGTGCAGCCTCCGCCGTATCCGTCCTACCCCCTCCAGCCGGCGCTCCCGCCCGCGGCGCAGCGGGCGCCGCTGAACGGGCTCGCCGTCGCCGCGCTGGTGACCGGGCTGCTGTGCATGCTGCCGGTGGTCGGCGTCGTGCTGGGGACGATCGCGCTGGTGCAGATCAAACGGACGGGCGCGCGCGGCAAGGGCATGGCCGTCACCGGCCTGGTGCTGTCGGCCGTCGGCACGCTGCTGTGCGCCCTGGTGCTCGCCGGCGGGGCCGCCGCGTTCGTCAAGAGCTTCAAGGAGGGCGTCAGGGAAGGGGCGCGGGACGACGGCGCCTTCTCGCTGCGCCGGGGCGACTGCTTCGACACCCCCGGCGGCGACCTGGAGGCCCCGACCGCCGACATGGACACCGTGTCCTGCGCACAGGGGCACGCCGGCGAGGTGGTCGGGACCTTCCGGCTGCCCGGGCCCCAGGGCTACCCGGGCGACACGGAGCTCAGGGACCTCGTGGAGGACCGCTGCCAACGGCTCTCCGACGCCTACGCCATGGACAGCTGGGCGGTGCCGGCGGACGTCAGGGTGTACTACTACGCCCCGGACCGGGAGACCTGGAAGCTCGGGGACCGTGAGGTGACCTGCATGTTCGGCAAGGAGAAGGGCGCGCTCAAGGGCTCCATGCGGCAGGACGCGAGCACGCTCGACGCGCACCAGGTCGCCTATCTGAAGGCCGCCAACGTCCTCAACGAGGCCATGGCGAAGGGGCCGGAGGAGGAGTACGTCGAGGACGACCTCGAGGGCTACCGCACCTGGGCCGGCGAGGTCTCGGTCGCCCTCGCCGCCGAGGCCCGGGCGCTGGACGCCCACGACTGGCCGGCCGGCGCCGAGCAACCGGTCGCCGCGCTCGTGGCGGAGGCCGGGAAGGCACGCACGCACTGGGCGAAGGCCGCCGCGGCGAAGGACGCGGACGCCTACTACGAGCACTACGAGGCCGCGGACTCGCACAGCGGCCACGCGGAGGCCGTCAGGGCGCGGGAGGCGCTGGGGCTGGCCACGACGGTCGCGGCGGCGAACCCTTCGGTGTGATCAGCCCCGACTCGTAGGCGTAGACGACCAGTTGGGCGCGGTCGCGGGCGCCCAGCTTGGTCATCGCCCGGCTGACGTGGGTCTTGGCGGTGAGCGGGCTGATGACCATCCGCCCGGCGACCTCGTCGTTGCTGAGCCCGCGGGCGACGAGCGCGAGCACCTCGCGCTCCCGGTTGGTCAGCGCCTCCAGGCCGGCCGCGTGCGTGGCGTCGGGCGGCCGCGCGACGAACTCGCCGATCAGCCTGCGCGTGATGGCGGGGGAGAGCAGGGCGTCGCCGCGCTCGGCGACGTGGATGGCCTGGACGAGGTCGGCGGGTTCGGTGTCCTTCAGCAGGAATCCGCTGGCGCCGGCGCGCAGCGCGTCGAAGACGTACTCGTCCAGGCCGTAGTTGGTCAGGATGACCACGTGGACGCCCGCCAGCCGCGGATCGGCGGCGATCAGCCGGGTCGCGCCGATCCCGTCGAGCACGGGCATCTGGACGTCGAGGAGCACCACGTCGGGCACGTGCCGCCGGGCGAGTTCGACGCCCTGCTGACCGTCGCCCGCCTCGGCCACCACCTCGATGCCGTCCTCGGCGTCGAGGAGGGCGCGGAACCCGGCCCGCATCAGCGCCTGGTCGTCGACGATCAGCACGCGGATCACGACACCTCCTCCAGCGGCGCCCCGGCCGCCCCGGGCGCCGTCCTGCCGTCGGCCGCCGGCAGTGCGTCCAGGGGGAGTTCGGCGCGCACGCAGAAGCCGCCCTCGGGCCGCGGCCCGGCGTGCAGCCGCCCGCCGAGCGCGGTCACCCGCTCCCGCATCCCGGTCAGCCCGACCCCGGGCACCGGGCCGTCCCCGGGGGCCGCGGTGCCGTCGTCGTCGATCTGGACGACCAGTTCCCGGTCGCCGTACTCGATGCGGACGGTGGCCCGGGGCTCGGGACCGGCGTGCCGGGTGACGTTGGTGAGCGCCTCCTGCACGATCCGGTAGGCGGCCCGGTCGACCCCGTCGGCCAGCGGCCGTTCCCGTCCGCCGACCGTGACGCTGGTGGGCAGTCCGGCCGTGCGCGAGCGCTCCACCAGGTCCTCGATCCGGTCCAGGCCGTGGCCGCCGCCGGTGCCGCGCAGCACCTCCAGGGTCGCGCGCAGCTCCCGCATCGCCTCCCCGCTCGCCTCCTGGATCGCCAGCAGCGCGGCGGGCACCTCCTCGCCGCGCTTGCGGGCCAGGTGGACGGCGACCCCGGCCTGCAGCTTGATGATCGAGATGCTGTGGGTGAGCGAGTCGTGCAGCTCCCGGGCGATCCGCAGCCGCTCCTCGCCGGCCCGGCGCAACGCCGCCTCCTCGCGGGTGCGTTCGGCGTCCAGCGCCCGCCGCTCCAGCTGCTCCAGGTAGGCCCGGCGGTGCCGGCCCACCACGGCCATGGCGACCGAGGCCAGGAACCAGCCGAGCAGCAGCGCGGTGGACTGCGCCGAGGTCGGCGCGGGCTGCCCGGAGGCGAGGTAGCCGGTGAGGAACGCCAGGGCCGACAGCTGCACCGGCAGCCGCTTCCCGCCCGACCTGACCGCCATGTGGACCGCGACCAGCACGGGGAACGCCGCCGAGGGGCCGGGGTGCACCCGCAGCGCGTACGCCAGCATGCAGCCGGTGCACAGCAGCAGCGCCGCCGTGGGCCGGCGGCGGCTCCCGGCGACCGCCAGCGCGCCCACCAGGCCCAGTGCCAGGTCGAGGGCGTTCGAGGGGCGCGGCACCCCGGGCAGCAGCAGGACGTCGACGGCCAGGACGACGCCGATCACCGCGTCGAAGGCGACGCCCCGCCACCCCCGCAGCCCGGCCCACCCCTGACGCCCGATCAGCGTGCCACCCATGCCCGCACCCTACGCCGCCCCGCGGGGCGGCACGTCCTCCCCGAAGACGGCTCCGCGGCTACTCCCGGTGGAGTAGTCCCGCCTACGGCCCCGGCGCCCGGAGCAGTGACATCCCCCTTCCCCCGGAGGACGACCGGCGGGCCCCCGGTCGGCCACCATCGACCCGTCGAGAATCGCCGTCCACGAGCCGTCAGCGAGGAGGCCCGGCCATGGCCACGCCCTTCCGTCTCACCACTCCCGCGCCACCCGGCGACGCCACGGGCCGTACCGCCGAGGTCTACGCCCAGCTCGCCGCCGACTTCGGCATCGGCCGCGCGCCGACCTTCGTCGCGCTGTCGGCCGCCCCCGACCTGCTCGCGGCGACCTGGGCCGTGCTGCGCGAGTCTCTGCTGGCCGGCCGCGTGCCGCGCACCGACAAGGAACTCGTCGCCCTGGGGGTGTCGGCGGCGAACCGCTGCCCCTTCTGCGTGGACGCGCACACCGTCCTGCTGCACGCCACGGGTGACCACCGCCTCGCCGAGACGGTCGCCCGCGGCGGCAGGCCGGACGACCCCGCCCAGGCCGCGCTGGTCGCCTGGGGCGGCGCGACCGCGACCCCCGGCGCGCCCGCGGCCGCGGCGCACCCCTTCGACCCGCGGGACGCGCCGGAGTTCATCGGCACCGCGCTCGCCTTCCACTTCGTCAACCGGATGGTGTCCGCCCTTCTGACCGGGGACTTGCTCCCCGGCGGACTGCAGCGGCTGCGGCTGGTGCGCAGCCTGGGCGGCCGGGCGCTGGCCCGTACCGTCCGCAGGCCGCTGCCGCCGGGGGCCAGCCTGCCCCTGCTGCGCGGCCCGGCCGGGCCCGCGCCGGAGTGGGCCGCGGACGCCCCGGTGGGCACCGCCTTCGCCGCGCTGGCGCGGGCCGCCGCCGTGGGCGGGCAGCGGCTCGGCGACGCGGCCCGGGAGGCGGTCGTGGCCGCGGTGGACGCCTGGGACGGCGCGCATCCGCCGCTCGGCGGCGACTGGACCGCAGCCCCGCTCGCCGCCGTGCCCGCCGCCGAACGCCCCGGCGCACGGTTGGCGCTGCTCGCCGCCCTCGCCCCGTACCGGATCACCGAGGCGGACGCCGAGGCCTGGCGGATCGCCGATCCCGACCCCTACGACGCCGATCTGGTGCGGGTGCTGGCCTTCGGCGCGATGACCGCGGTGTACCGGATCGAGACCTCGGTCCACGAGCCTTTGCGTCGCCCCAGGTTGACAGCCCATTGACAGAGCCACGACGATGCGTGGTGCCACTGGGGCCGATGAGTCCCGTGTGCACTTCGACCACTCGCCCGGTGACGCCTCGGCCTGCTCACGTACGGGGAGAGCTGCCGTCAGTCGCGCCCGCCGGGCCACGCAACGCCAAGATTGGGTTCTGCATGTCCATATCGCGACGTGTCACCGTCGGACGGCTGCTGGGCGTGAGCGCCGCGGCCGTCGCCCTCACCGCCGTGGGTGCCACCTCCGCCTGGGCCGGCGACTGCCCGGGCGGCAAGGGCTGGGACCGCGGTGGCCACCACGGCTACAAGCCCGGCCAGGGCGGCGGCACCAAGACCTCCACCGACCGCTGCGAGTTCTCGCTCGACGGCACGGTCTGGTACCCGTCGGTCAAGGTCGACGACGTCAACCTCAAGCCCGGCGAGGACGGCAAGGTCCACGTCAAGGTCCGGGTCGCGGACGGCTCCTCGTCCTGCACCGTGTCCCTCGCCTCCTACCGCACCCACGGCGCCACCTTCCAGACCTCCGGCAAGCAGGTGTTCCACGACTGGGACACCGTGAAGATCACCACCGGCACCGACACCCTCGACGTGGCCGTGCCGGACGTCACCTGCTTCGCGCAGATCGACCTGTACTACGGCAACAAGAAGTACGACGGCGTCCTGGACGCCAACGACGGCTACGAGCACGGCGACCTGCCCGAGGGCCCGGACCACGCGGTCATCGGCGACAAGAAGATCGCCTGGTGGAACGGCGGCACGAAGGACTGCACCACGCAGACCGTCCCCTCGACCCCCGCCACCTCGACCCCGACCACCCCCTCGGGCGGCGAGACCACCCCCGCCGGTGGCGAGACCACCCCGGCCGGCGGCGAGGAGACCACCCCCGCCGCGACCGACACCCCCTCGGCCACCGCCCCGGCCTCGGAGTCGGCTTCGGCCTCGGCGTCCGCCTCGGCGTCCGAGTCCGTCGAGGCCGCGGCCTCCGAGTCCCCCAACGGCGGCTCGGGCGACCTCGCCGAGACCGGCAGCAGCAACGTGGGCATGATCTCGGCCGCCGCGGCCGTGCTGCTGGCCGCCGGTGGCGGTGTGGTCCTCGCGACCCGTCGCCGTCAGGCCGCCGGACGGCACTGACCGCGCACCGGCACCCGCCGGGCGGAGATGGGGTACGGCTGCGTCAGCAGCCGTACCCCTTCGCCGTGTCGGGTCCGACAGCCGCCCGACGCGCTCTAGCCCCGGCTCCGTACGGATTGGAACAATCCGAACCTGACCGTAGGGACCGATGCGGGGGGCTGCATGACATCTCCGGGGGAGACCGCTGTCGGCGAGCGCTACCCGACCGTGGACGAGGTCGCCGCGGCGGCCAGGGCCCTGGCGCTGCGCCGGCCCGACGTCTGCCGGCTGCGGACGGTGGGCCTCTCCCGGGCCGGGGAGCCGCTGCTGCTGCTCTCGGTCGGGCACGGATCGCGCAACGTCCTGGTGGTGGCCGGCCCGCACGCCAACGAGATGGTCGGTGGTGCCACCGTGCTGCTGCTGGCCCGGCGGGTCACCGCCGACCCCGTGCTGCGGGACGGGGCCGACGCCGCCTGGCACTTCCTGCTCTGCGCGGACCCGGACGGCGCCCGGCTCAACGAGGCCGTCCCCGACGCCCGGTTCACCATGCTCGGCCACTACCGGCACTTCTTCCGCCCGCGCGCCGCCGAGCAGCCCGAGTGGCTGCCGGACGACGGCACGCTGGAGGGCGCGCTGCCCGAGACCCGCGCGCTGATCGGGGTCATCGACGAGCTGCGGCCGGTGCTGCAGTGCTCGCTGCACGGCATCGACGTGGGCGGCACCTTCATCCAGGTGACCCGGGAGATCCCGCGGCTCGCGGAGCGGATCGCCAAGTCCGCCGCCGAGTTCGACATCCCCCTGGAGGCCGGTTCCTCCGACGCCTTCCACTGGCCGAGCCCCGGCCCGGGGGTGTACGTGCTGCCGCCGCCCGGCGGCCCGCGCGAGGACGCCTCCCACTCGACCTGGACGTACGCCCACCGGTACGGCGGGGTCACCGCGATCGCCGAGGTGCCCATGTGGGCGTGCGACCGCGCCGCCGACACCTCGCCGCACCCGGGTGCCGACGGCGCGCTGCGCACGGCGGGGGAGGCGCTGCGCCGTGCCAGCCTGCTGGTCGGCGGGCTCATCGGGGAGGTGGGCCCGCACCTGCCCGGGGACGGCGGGCCGTTGCTGCGCGCGGCGCGGGAGATCGTCGCGGTCGGCCCGGCGCTGGCCGCGGACTGGGACCCGGCCCTGCGCACCGCGGCCGCGCCGCCGCTGCCCGCGATGACCCGGGCCCGGGTCAGCAGCGTCGAGATCTACGCGCAGCGACTGCCGCTGCGCGCCGCCGCGATGCTGCTGCGGGTGGTCCGTACCGTGGACCACGGGCCGACCCCGCTGGTGGCCGTGCGTGAACTGCTGGAGGGGCTGGTGGCGGACTGGTGCGAGGCGTACGAGACCGCGCACCGGGCCCGCTGGATCCCGGTGCGCCAGCAGGCGGAGCAGCACGCACGGGTGGTGCTCGCGGCCTTCGATCTGCTGCCCGGGTGACGCGACACGGGTAAAGCCTTGCGGAAGGCTTGCGGGTGGCAACCCTGAGTTGTCAAGCTGTTGCACACAGTCAACCCGAGGGAGGGGCACGTGCCTTTCGGTGAGCAGCCCGCGTACCTGCGCGTCGCCGAGGATCTCCGCCGCAAGATCCTCGACGGCAGCCTCCCTCCGCACACCCGCCTGCCCTCGCAGGCCCGCATCAGGGCGGAGTACGGGGTGTCGGACACCGTCGCCCTGGAGGCCCGCAAGGTGCTGATGGCCGAGGGCTTCGTCGAGGGCCGGTCCGGCTCGGGCACGTACGTGCGCGAACGTCCCGACCCGCGGCTGGTCGTGCGCACCGGCTACCGGCCGGGCAACGGCCAGGCGACGCCGTTCCGGCAGGAGCAGGCCGACGAGGGCTTCAAGGGCACCTGGGAGTCGAACAGCTTCCAGGAGGCGGCGAACGCGCGCGTCGCGGAGCGGCTCGGCATCAAGCCGGGCGACCGCGTGATGCGCACGCGCTACCTCTACCGGACGGAGGGCGAGCCGATGATGATGGCCACCTCCTGGGAGCCGCTGTCGGTGACCGGCCGCTCGCCCGTCCTGCTGCCGGAGGAGGGCCCGCTGGCCGGCCAGGGCGTGGTGGAGCGCATGGCCGCGCTCGACGTCGTGGTCGACAACGTGGCCGAGGACGTCGGCGCCCGGCCGGGACTCGCCGAGGAGACCGCGGTGCTGGGCGGGGTGCCCGGTCACGTGGTCATCGAGATCCACCGGACGTACTACGCCTCCGGGCTCCCCGTCGAGACCGCGGACATCGTCATCCCGGCCGACCGCTACCGGGTGTCGTACCGGATGCCGGTGAAGTGACGCCGCCCGGGCGCCGGGCGGCGGCGGCCGGGCGCGCCGCATCCGCGCCGGCGTCCGCAAGTCCGCTGGTGGGCCGCGTGGGCGCGGGGCGCCGGCGGTGCGCGGGGCGTGGAGGGCGGCGCCGGGGCGCGCGCCGATGCGCGGGAGGCGCGGACAAGAGCCCCTTCTGAGTCAACTCCCAATCGAACATGGCCCGATCGAGTCGAATACTGCCCGAACGTGTCCGGCGCGTCACGTTCGGGCGTAGGCTCCGGCATATGCGCATCGCCGTTTCCTCGGACATGGACGAGCCCGTTGCGCGGCTGGTCGTCGACGAACTGCGCCGCCGCGGCCACACCGTGATCGCCTACGGTGCCCTGCGCGCCGGCGACCGCAGGGACTGGGCGTGGAGCGCGGAGAGCGCCGCCCGGGACCTCGCGGAGGGCCGCGCCGACCAGGCCGTCGTGTGCTGCTGGACGGGCACGGGGGCCGCCATCGCCGCCAACAAGGTGTCCGGCGTCCGTGCCGCCCTGTGCGTCGACGCCTACTCCGCGGACGGCGCCCGCAAGTGGAACGACGCCAACGCCCTCGCCCTGAGCCTGCGTCTGACCAGCGAGCCCCTGCTCAAGGAGATCCTCGACGCCTGGTTCACCGGCGTCCCGAGCGGCGAGGACGACGACCGGGCCAACGTGGCGCACCTGGAGGACATCCGATGAGCGAGCTGGTCTGGGTCGTCATACGTCAGGACGACAACGGCAACCGATACCGGGTCGGCCGCTACGCCACCCGGCAGGAGGCCGAACGTGTCGCCGACACCCTGGACGCGCGCGGCCACAAGCAGCTCTACCTCATCGAGCGGATCGACCGCCGCGCGTCGTAGCCCGTCCGCCACGGACGGCCGCCACGGATAGGGTGCCGCCCATGACGACGCACGACGTGACGGTGGTGGTCGGCGCGGCCGTGCTCGACCGGGGCAGGCTGCTCGCGGCGCGGCGCAGTGCGCCGCCGGAGCTGGCGGGGCGGTGGGAGCTGCCCGGCGGCAAGCTCGAACCCGGGGAGACGGCGCCGCAGGCGCTGACCCGTGAGCTGCGCGAGGAACTGGGTGTGGAGGCCGAGGCGCTGGAGCGGGTCCCCGGCGAATGGCCACTGGGGCGCGGCTACGTCCTGCAGGTGTGGACGGCCCGCATCCTGTCCGGGGAGCCCCGGCCGCTGGAGGACCACGACGAGCTGCGCTGGCTCACCCCCGACCGTCTCGACGAGGTCGACTGGCTCGACCAGGACCGTCCCGCGGCCGCCTGGGCGGCGGCCCGGGCCGTCCAGGGGCCCACCCCGGGCTGACCGACCCGCCCCCCGGGACCGCCCCACGGCGCGCCACGACGGATATGCGGCGCGGAATATCGGGTATGGGGGGATTGATCCGCCGACGGTCGGCCGGCCCTGAGCCGGCGGCCCTGCAATGGTCTGGGGTCCCCACACGTGAGCGGGAGCGAGGACGGCACAGGCAAGGGCGAGGACCCGGGACCCCCCGAGTCCCCGGCCGGGCACGGGCGCGCCCACGCCGGTCTCCATCCCGGACCCGCGGGACCTGTGCCGGGCGGGCCCACCGCCTCGGGGACGCTCCTGGACACCCTGCGGCTGGCCGTGGTCATGCTCGACACCTCCGGCCGCGTCCTGCTCTGGAGCCCGCTCGCCGAGGAGATGCTCGGCTGGGCGGGCGAGCACATCGTGGGCCGCCGGGTCTCCGCCCTGATCGGCCCGGGCGAGGACGGCCGGCCGTGGAGGACACCGCCCGCCGCCCGCCGGACGGCCTCCGTGCCCCGCCCCGGTCCCGCCGAACGCATCCTCGCCGAGCTGCTGCGCACCGGTCGCTGGGAGGGCATCCTCTCCGTCCGGCACCGCGACGGCCACCAGGTGCAGGTCGAGGCGCGCGCCTCGCTCCTCGTGGACGGCGACGGCCGGCCCTTCGTCCTGGTGTCGATCGCCGAGGCCAGCCGGATCCGCAGCATGGAGCACGACCTGGCGGCACTGGACTCGCTCTTCGGCTCCTCGCCCCTGGGCGTCGCGATCTTCGACACCGAGCTGCGCTACGTCCGTGTCAACGAGGCCCTGGCTCGGATGAACGGCGTCCCCGCCGAGGACACCCTCGGGCACCGCGTCGAGGAGATCGTGGCCGCCGGGGCCGCCGACGAGCTCGCCACCCTCCAGCGGCACGTGCTGGCCACCGGGCGCGCGGTCATCGACGTCGTGGTGCCGGGACCGGCCGGGGGGTGGCGCTCGGTGTCGTACCACCGGCTGGAGGACCGGGCGGGCCGGGTGCTGGGCATCAGCTGCACCGTGATGGACGTGACGGAGCGCCAGCAGAGCGCCGAGAAGATCGAGCGGGCCCGGCGCCGGCTGGCGCTGCTCAACGACGTCGGCTCACGCCTGGCGGACCTGCTGGACGTACGGCGGATCGCCGAGGAACTGGCCAGGACCGTCGTGCCGCGGTTCAGCGACTACAGCGGGGTGATCCTGCACGCGGCGGTGCCGGACGGCGGGGAACTGCCCGGCGCCCCGTACGGGGAGCGCACCGAGATGCGCCAGCTCGGCATCGGGGCGGCCAAGGAGGGCCCCCTGGTCGACCGGATGATCGGCATCGGCAAGGTCATCCGGGTCGACCGGGCGTCGGTCTTCGGCTCCGTGCTGCACAGCGCGCGGCCGGCCCTGGTGCGCAGTGCGGAGGAACTGCGCGACACCGTCGCCACCTTCCCGGGCGACCCCAAGGTGCAGGCCGCCCTGGACCTCGGCATCCACTCGCTGATGGTCGCCCCGCTGCGGGCCCGCGGCATCGTCCTCGGGCTGCTGGTCGTCAGCCGCGCCGGCGGGCGCGAGCCCTTCGACGCCGACGACGTCGCCCTCGCCATGGAACTGTGCGACCGCTCCGCCGCCGCCCTGGACAACGCCCGCCTCTACATCCGCGAACGCGAGGGCGCCCTGATGCTGCAGCGCAGCCTGCTGCCGCAGAGCGTGCCCGAGCCGCCCGGCGTCGACCTCGCCTTCCGCTACGTCCCCGGCAGCACCGGGGCGGCGGCGGGCGGCGACTGGTTCGACGTCATCCCGCTCGCCGGCGGCCGGGTCGCGCTCGTCGTCGGGGACGTCATCGGCCACGGGCTGCGCGCCGCCGCCACGATGGGCCGGCTGCGCACCGCCGTACGGACCCTGGCCGCCCTGGAGATGGCGCCGGAGGAACTGCTGCGCCGCGTCGACGACCTCGGCGACGACTTGGCCGCGGGCACCGCCGAGGGCTGGACCGCGACCTGCGTCTACGCCGTCTACGACCCCTCCACCCGGCGGCTCGTCGTGGCCCGCGCCGGGCACCCGCCGCCGGTCCTGGTGGAGCCCGGCGCCCACGGGGGCGGCCGGGCCCGGCTGCTGGACTCCCCTGCCGGGGTGCCGCTGGGCGTCGGCGGCGTGGACTTCGAGCCGGTCGAGCTCGACGTGCCCGACTCCTCCGTCCTCGTGCTCTACACCGACGGCCTGGTCGAGGCGCGCGGCGAGGACATCGGGATCGGCATGGACCGGCTCCGGTCGGTGCTCGCCCGCCGTCCGCTGCGCTCCCTGGAGGAGGCCTGCGACGACCTGCTGGCCACCCTCGCCCGCGGCCGCGAACCCGACGACGTGGCCCTGCTCATGGCCCGCCTCGGCGGCCTCCCGGAGGGCAGCACCGCCCACTGGACGTTCGCGGCCGAGCCGAGCGCCGTCCGCCGTGCCCGGCGGCAGGTACGGGAGACCCTCGGGGACTGGGGGCTGCGCGACCTCACCGACGTCACCGTGCTGCTCGTCAGCGAACTGGTCACCAACTCCCTGCGGTACGCCCGCGGACCCATCGGCGTGCGCATGGTGCGCGGCACCTCGCTGCTGGTCGAGGTCTCCGACCCGCTGCCCGACCCGCCCCGCCGGCGCTCCGCGGGCGAGGAGGACGAGGGCGGCCGCGGGCTGCAACTGGTCGCCCACACCTCCCGTCGCTGGGGCACGCGGCACGGACCGCTGGGGAAGACGGTCTGGTTCGAGCTCGCCCTCCCCGCCCCGGCGACCGCCGCGGGCGGCCCGCGCGGATGACCGGTCACGCACGGTTCGGCGGGCCGGAGCAGGGTAGTTGAAGTGGGGCGTCGGCGGAATTCGTACGCCTCGAGATGATGCTGTGATCGACAAGTGCATGTGCGGAACGGGGGTAATGCTGAATACTCGGCACCAGCCGGTCCGTATGTGTGAGCTGGAGGGGTCGGGCGTGAACGATGAGCCGTCGGGGGTTGTTGGGCCCCGGAACCCTGAGGCCGTGACACAGAGCGCCTGGCAGTCCAGTCCGCCCGGCTCCCTCTACGACTACATCCGGGTGGCCTCGTTCTCCCTCGGCCCCGACGGGCGGATCGAGCAGTGGAGCGAGCGCGCCGAGGAGTTCTTCGGCGTACCCGCCGCCGAGGCGCTGGGCCAGGACCCGATCACCGCCTTCGTCCCCGAGGACCGGCGTACCCGGGCGCACGAGCGTATCGCGGAGATCCTCGACGGGCGCGAGTGGATCGGCACCGTGCCGTACCGCGACAAGGCCGGCCAGGAGGGCCTGGCCGAGGTCTACGTCATGCCCTCGCGGAGCGAGACCGGCAGGCGCGGGGCGCTCTGCATCGCCGTGGACGTCCGCGTCCTGCGTCAGATCGAGACCGATCTCGCCTCCTCGCAGGCGGTGTTCGGCCAGTCGCCGATGGGCTTCATCCTCTTCGACACCAACCTCAAGCTGCTCCGCGTCAACCAGCGCTTCGCCACCGTCTTCGGCCGCAGCCCCGGCGACCACCGGGGCCGCACCCCGCACGACTTCCTCTCCCGCGTCGAGGCGGACCGGCTCACCGCCGCGCTCAAGCAGGTGCTCGACAGCGGCGACCCGGTGCTGGACATGACGATCGTCGGCACCGTCTCCTCGGGGTCCGGGGCCAACAACCGCAGGCGCTGGGCGATCTCGCTGTACCGGCTGCACAGCGGCAGCGGCCGCCCCATCGGCGTCGCCGGCCTCGCCCAGGACGTCACGGGACGCCAGCGCGCCGAGCGGGAGGCCGCGCACACCCGGCGCAACCTGGCCCTGCTCAACGAGGCCAGCCGGCGCATCGGCAGTTCCCTGGACCTGGAGACCACCGCCCGCGAACTGCTCGACGTCGCCGTGCCGCACTTCTGCGACCTGGCCTCCGTCGACCTCTACCAGGCGCTCCTGGTCGGCGAGGAGGGCCCGGTCGGCACCGCGGACGGCAGCGGCGAGGTCCGCCGGGTCGCCTTCGCCAGCGCCGTCTCCGACGCGCCCGTCGCCCCCCTGGACGGCGGCCACACGGGCGGCCCGGTCTCCGTGGGCGCCGTCCACCGCTACCCCTTCAACTCCCCCTGGGCGGGCGCCCTGCGCACCGCCCAGACCCAGGTCATAGGCGCCGACGGCGGCGACCCGGAGGTGGAGCTCGGCGAACTCGGCGGGGGCCTGGTGCAGTCCACCCTCGCCGTGCCCGTCGTCGCCCGCGACACCGTCCTGGGCCTGGTCCAGTTCGCCCGCGCCAAGGGCAGCGAACCGTTCTCCGAGCGCGACCGGATGCTCGCCGAGGAACTCGCCGCCCGCGCCGCCGTCTTCATCGACAACGCCCGGCTCTACCGGCGCGAGCACGAACGTGCCCTCATCCTGCAGCGCAGCCTCCTCCCGCCCGGCAACCCCGAGGCCGCCGGACTCGACATCGCCTGCCGCTACCTGCCCGGCAACATGGAGACCGAGGTCGGCGGCGACTGGTTCGACGTCATCGAGCTCCCCGGCCACCGCACCGCGCTCGTCGTGGGCGACGTCATGGGCCGCGGACTGCGCGCCGCCGTCGCCATGGGCGAGCTGCGCACCGCCGTACGCACCCTGGCGCTCCTGGACATCGAGCCCGCCGACGTGCTCTCCGCCCTCGACGAGGTCGCCCGCGGCCTCGGGGGCAGCGGTGACGGCCGCAGCAACCGGCGCGGCAAGGAGGCCGACGGCTCGGACCTGTCCGAGGTCTACCTCGCCACCTGCGTCTACGCCGTCTACGACGCCATCACCCGGCGGGTCACCATCGCCAACGCCGGCCACCTGCCGCCGGTCCTGGTCGAACCCGGCGAGCAGGCGATGATGCTGGAGGTGCCCACCGGCATGCCGCTGGGCGTCGGCGGGGAGCCCTTCGAGGAGGTCGAGGTCGACCTGCCGGACGGCGCCCTCCTGGCCCTCTACACCGACGGTCTCGTCGAGTCCCGCAACCACCCCCTCGACGAGGGCCTGCGCGCCTTCCGTGCCGCGCTCGACGAACCCCAGCGCCCGCTGGAGGACGTCTGCGACCACATACTCGCCCGGCTCGACACCGCCCACGGCGAGGACGACATCGCCCTGCTCATGGCGCGCGTCCACGGCCTGCCCGAGGATTCGGTGGGCGACTGGACGCTGGAGCCCAACCCCCGCTCGGTGGCCCGTGCCCGCGAGCTGGCCCGCGACTGCCTGGTCGCCTGGGGCCTGGCCGCGCTGGTCGACACCACCGAACTGCTCGTCAGCGAACTGGTCACCAACGCCCTGCGGCACGGTCAGGGCGACATCCGGCTCCGCCTGCTGCGCGACCGCACCCTGGTCTGCGAGGTCTGGGACGACGCGCTCGCCCAGCCGCGCCGCCGACGCGCCCGCGCCACCGACGAGGGCGGCCGCGGACTGCAGCTGGTCTCCCTGCTCAGCACCCGCTGGGGTTCCCGTCGCACCCACCGCGGCAAGACCGTCTGGTTCGAGCTGGACCTGCCCTCGGACGGCGAGGGCAGCACGGGCGAGGACACGATAGAGGCGCTGCTCAGCCTCTTCTGAGCAGCGCCTCCACCGCGGGGGAGTACCCCAGGGGTCAGCTCCTGCGCCGGATCCTGTTGCCGAGCCAGACCAGCGGGTCGTACTTGCGGTCCACCGCGCGCTCCTTGAGGGGGATGAGCGCATTGTCGGTGATCTTGATGTGCTCGGGGCAGACCTCGGTGCAGCACTTGGTGATGTTGCAGTAGCCGAGCCCGTGGTCGTCCTGGGCCGACCGCTTGCGGTCCAGTCCCTGCTCCTCCGCCGCGTCCAGCGGGTGCATGTCCAGCTCCGCCACCCGCATCAGGAAGCGCGGACCGGCGAACGCCTTCTTGTTCTCCTCGTGGTCACGGACCACGTGGCAGGTGTCCTGGCACAGGAAGCACTCGATGCACTTGCGGAACTCCTGCGAGCGCTCCACGTCCTCCTGGAGCATCCGGTACTCGCCCGGCGCCACGCCCTCGGGCGGGACGAAGGACGGCACCTCCCGCGCCTTCTCGTAGTTGAAGGACACGTCCGTCACCAGGTCCCGCACCACGGGGAAGGTCCGCATCGGCGTGACCGTGATGGTCTCGTCCCGGCCGAACACCGACATGCGGGTCATGCACATCAGCCGCGGCCTGCCGGTGACCTCCGCACTGCACGAGCCGCACTTGCCTGCCTTGCAGTTCCACCGCACCGCCAGGTCGCCCGCCTGGGTCGCCTGCAGCCGGTGGATGATGTCGAGGACCACCTCGCCGTCGTGGACCTCGACCCGGTAGTCCTGCAGCCCGCCGCCGTCCGCGTCGCCACGCCAGACCCTGAAGTGCGCCGTGTACGTGCTCACCGGTCCAGCTCCTCGTCCGTCAGGTACTTCAGCAACTCGTCCTTCTCGAAGAGCGCGAGCAGGTCGGGCCGGATCGGGTCCATCTCGCGCCGCGTGACCGACACCTCGCCGAACGCGTCCGCCGGTTCGGCCAGTTCGCAGACCAGGTTGAGCTTGCGCCAGCGGCGGTCCATCTCCGGGTGGTCGTCGCGGGTGTGGCCGCCCCGGGACTCCGTGCGCTCCAGTGCCGCCCGGGCCACGCACTCGCTGACCAGCAGCATGTTCCGCAGGTCGATGGCCAGGTGCCAGCCCGGGTTGAACTGCCGGTGCCCCTCGACGCCGGCCCGCCGGGCCCGTACCCGCAGCGCGTCCAGCCGGGTCAGCGCCTCCTCCATCTCGCCCTGCCGGCGGATGATGCCGACCAGGTCGTTCATGGTCTGCTGCAGTTCCTGGTGGAGCGTGTACGGGTTCTCCGGGACCCCGTCCGGCACGGCCCCGGCCTCCGCGCTGAACGGCCGCAGCGCCTCCGCCGCGGCGGCGTCGACCTGCCACTCCGCGACGGCCGGACGCGTGCCGCCGGTCCCGGCCGCGTACTGCGCCGCGTGCAGGCCCGCCCGGCGCCCGAAGACCAGCAGGTCCGAGAGCGAGTTGCCGCCCAGCCGGTTGGAGCCGTGCATGCCGCCGGCCACCTCGCCGGCCGCGAACAGCCCGGGCACCCCGGTCGCCGCCGCCGAGTCCGGGTCGACGTCCACGCCGCCCATCACGTAGTGGCAGGTGGGGCCGACCTCCATGGCCTCGGCGGTGATGTCGACGTCCGCCAGCTCCTTGAACTGGTGGTGCATCGAGGGCAGCTTGCGCCGGATGACCTCGGCGGGCAGCCGGGTCGACACGTCCAGGAACACCCCGCCGTGCGGGGAACCACGGCCGGCCTTGACCTCGGAGTTGATGGCGCGGGCCACCTCGTCGCGGGGGAGCAGTTCCGGCGGCCGGCGGTTGTTGTCCGGGTCCTCGTACCAGCGGTCGCCCTCGTCCTCGCTCTGCGCGTACTTCTCCTTGAAGACGTCGGGGACGTAGTCGAACATGAACCGCTTGCCCTCGGAGTTCCGCAGCACCCCGCCGTCGCCGCGCACCGACTCGGTGACGAGGATGCCCTTCACCGACGGCGGCCAGACCATCCCCGTCGGGTGGAACTGCACGAACTCCATGTTGATCAGCGGCGCCCCGGCCAGCAGCGCCAGTGCGTGCCCGTCGCCGGTGTACTCCCAGGAGTTCGACGTCACCTTGAAGGACTTGCCGATGCCGCCGGTCGCCAGCACCACGGCCGGCGCCTCGACGACGAAGAAGCGCCCCGACTCGCGGACGTAGCCGAAGATCCCGGAGACGCGGTCGCCGTCCTTGAGCACCCGGGTGACCGTGCACTCCTGGAAGACCTTCAGCCGGGCCTCGTAGTCACCGTGCTCCCGGTGGTCCTCCTGCTGCAGCGAGACGATCTTCTGCTGGAGGGTGCGGATCAGCTCCAGGCCCGTACGGTCGCCGACGTGCGCCAGGCGCGGGTACTCGTGACCGCCGAAGTTGCGCTGGGAGATCTTCCCGTCCTTCGTGCGGTCGAAGAGCGCGCCCCAGGTCTCCAGCTCCCACACCCGGTCCGGTGCCTCGCGGGCGTGCAGCTCCGCCATCCGCCACTGGTTGAGGAACTTGCCCCCGCGCATGGTGTCGCGGAAGTGGACCTGCCAGTTGTCGTGCGGATTGACGTTGGCCATGCTCGCGGCGATGCCGCCCTCGGCCATCACCGTGTGCGCCTTGCCGAAGAGCGACTTGCAGATCACGGCGGTGCGCATGCCCTGCTCGCGCGCCTCGATGGCGGCGCGCAGCCCCGCCCCGCCCGCGCCGACCACGACGACGTCGTACGCGTGCCGTTCGACTTGTGCCATCAGAAGAACCTCGGATCGTCGAACGCCCCACTGGCGACCAGGTAGACATAGAGATCGGCGAGCGCCACGCTCACCAGCGACAGCCAGGCCAGCAGCATGTGGCGGGAGTTGAGCTTCCCCACCCAGGTCCACATGCGGTAGCGCACCGGATGCCGGGAGAAGTGCCGCAGCCGGCCGCCGACGATGTGCCGGCAGGAGTGGCACGAGAAGGTGTACGCCCAGATCAGGGCGATGTTCACCAGCAGCACCAGGGTGCCGAGGCCCATGTGGCCCCACGCCCCGTGCTCGTCCCGGAAGGCGAGCACGACGTCGTAGCTCAGGATCCCCGCGACCGGGATGGCGAAGTAGAAGAAGTACCGGTGGATGTTCTGCAGGACCAGCGGGAACCGCGTCTCACCGGTGTACTTCTCGTGCGGCTCGGCCACCGCGCAGGCGGGTGGCGAGGCCCAGAAGCCGCGGTAGTACGCCTTGCGGTAGTAGTAGCAGGTCAGCCGGAAGCCCAGCGGGAAGATCAGCACCAGCAGGGCGGGGGACAGCCCCCACCAGTCGCCGAACAGCGGCCAGCGTGCGCCGAGCGGCATGTCCACGCAGTTCGAGCCCAGGCAGGGCGAGTAGAACGGCGAGACGTACGGCTCGGCGTAGTAGTGCGCGTTCGCGAAGGCCCGCCACGTCGAGTAGACGACGAAGGCGCCCAGGCCGAGCGCGGTGAGCAGCGGCTGCAGCCACCAGCGGTCGGTGCGCAGATGTCGTGCCGGAATGGCCGCGCGCCCGGCGGAAAGGACGCCGTGGCGCGCGGGTGGAGCGGGTGGTGTCGGTGGAGCGGGCGGTTGTGTGTCGGTGGCCAAGGACTACTCCTAGGGCGCTCGGCGGTCCGGCGCCCCCAGCCCTTCGTCTTCCGCGCCGGACCAGAGACTGGGGTCGTACGGCGTATCCGGGATCGTCACCATCTCCTGCCGCGCCTTCTGCCCGGCCGGGGTGGTGCCGACGCTGTCGCGCAGCAGCGCGAGGTCGTCGCTGAGGTGCTTGGTGTCGGCACGGACACGCCTCATGTCCAGGCTGTCGCCGACGTGCTGCTCCAGCTTGGACACGGCCCGGCCCAGTTCATCCAGCCGGCGTTGTACCGATGCAAGTTCGTCCTGCAGGGACATGGCTGTCCTCACCTCCGCCACGTTGCGGGTGCACGACGCTAACGCCAAGCGAGTGTCGCGCGTCACAGTCGCGCTTGGGAAGAGATCTGCAGGGATTGTCCCACCTACGGGTGGCGCGCGCCCTGTGCGAACGCGCCGTGGCGCGTGATTCCCCCGAAGGCCGCGCACCCGTGCGGGGGTGGCGTCCGGCCCACGGGGCCGGGGGCCCGCTCAGGCGTTGCGCCGGGCGGGTGGGACGCGGTGGTGCGCGACGTGTCGACGGCGTCCGCGGTCGCGGAATGGCTTTCAGTAGGTGCGATAAGCGGCAAATAGGCCGTCCTGTGATCATGGCCCCCTCGCGGAGGTACGCACGCATGGCCCGCAGCGCCACCTTGATCCGCTCCGCGACCGCCGTGGCACTCGCCGCCGCGGTCGCCGCCTCCGCCGGGTGCTCCGCCGGCAAGGACGACCCCCTCGCAGGGACCGACCTCGCCTCGGCGCCCCGGGACGGGGTGCGCGACGGAGGCACCCTGCGCTGGGCCGTGGACGCGGCGCCCGGCACCCTGAACGCGTTCCAGTCCGGGGCGAACGACGCCACCGCACTGGTCGCCGCGGCCGTGCTGCCCGCCGCCTTCCGGCTGGACGGGAAGGGCCGCCCGTACCTGGACACCGATCTGCTGCGGTCGGCCAAGGTGGTGCGGAGCGAGCCGCAGCAGGTCGTGTCGTACCGGCTCAACCCCAAGGCGGTCTGGAGCGACGGCCGCCCGATCGGCGCCGCCGACTTCGCCGCCCAGTGGAAGGCGCTGCGCGGCACCGAGGACGCCTACTGGACCGCGCGCAACGCCGGGTACGACCGGATCTCCTCGGTCAAGGCCGGCAAGGACGCGCACGAGGTGAAGGTCACCTTCGACAAGCGGTACGCGGACTGGCAGTCGCTGTTCACCCCGCTGTACCCCAAGGCCGTCACCGGCACCGCCAAGGCCTTCAACGAGGGCGCGCGCCGCGAGCTGCCGGTGGCCGGCGGGCCCTTCGCCGTCCGCGGCGCGAGCGGGAAGTCCGTCACGCTGGTCCGCAACACCAAGTGGTGGGGCGACCGGGCCAAGCTGTCCCAGCTGGTCCTCGCCGCCGCGCCCGCCCACCAGCGGGCCGCCGACCTGGCCTCCGGCGCGCTGGACGTGGCCGAGGTCGACCGTGACGTGTCCGGCAAGCACGTGGCCGTCTACCGGACGCGCGCCGCCTCCTACACGCAGCTCGCCCTCAACGGTTCCACCGGGCCGCTCGCCGACGAGCAGGTGCGGCACGCCGTGGCCCGCGCGGTGGACCGCCGGGCCATCGCCAAGGCGGTGCTGGCGCCCCTCGGCCTGCCCGACGAACCGCTCGGCAACCACCTGCTGCTGCTCACCCAGGCCGGGTACGCCGACCACAGCTCGGCCCTGGGCACGTCCGACACGAAGGCCGCCCGCGCCCTGCTCGCCGACGCGGGCTGGCAGCGCACCGCCCTGGACCCCGGGGCCGGGGCGGGCGGCGGCGGTGCCGGGGCGGCGGAACGCAACCAGGCGGCGCCCGCGCACAAGGTCGAGGTCAGCGTCGTCGAACCGGCCAAGACGGTGCTGCGCAAGAACGGCAAGGCGCTGACGCTGCGCTTCGTCCTGCCCAAGTCCTCGGCGACCCTGAACACGGTCGGCGAGCGCATCGCCACGATGCTCTCCGGCATCGGCGTGCGCACCGAGCTGCAGCGGGTCTCCGACGACAGCTTCTTCCGCGACCACATCGCGGCCGGCGACTTCGACCTCGCCCTGTACGGCTGGCCCGGCACGGCCTTCCCGGCGACCGACACCCGCCCGATCTTCGCCAAGCCCGAGCCCGCGCCGGACGGCTCCCTGGTGGTCGAGCAGAACTATCCCCGGGTCGGCACCGACCTCATCGACCAGCTCTTCGACCAGGCCGCCGGCGAGCTCGACCCGGCCGAGGCCCGGGACTTCGCCGCCCGCGCCGACGCCCGCATCTGGGCGGCCGCCGGTTCCATCCCCCTCTACCAGCGCCCCGAGCTGGTCGCCCTGCGCAAGGACGTCCTCAACGCGGGTGCCTTCGGCTTCGCGACGCCGCGCTTCCAGGACATCGGCTTCAGGAAGTAGGGCCACACCCGTGACGTCCGTCACGGTGGCCGGGCCCGCGCTTCCCCTGCGCGACGTGCCGTCCTCCCCCCGCCCTGCGGATCGGGGAGGCGGCCCGGCCCCGACCGACCCGGGACGATCATGCCCGGGCGGCCCTTGCCGCCCGGGCCCCGTACCATGGGGTGAGGCCGTGGCTTGACTCGCCCGGCGGGCTAGGTGTGCCGACGAGGGCACGCCGCCCCACCTACCTACCCGGGAGAAGCGCCCCAGTATGCCCACGCGTAACGACATTCGTAATGTCGCCATCGTCGCCCACGTCGACCACGGCAAGACGACGCTGGTGGACGCCATGCTCAAGCAGGCCGGAGCCTTCGCCGCGCACCAGCATCTGGACGACCGGATGATGGACTCCAACGACCTGGAGCGCGAGAAGGGCATCACCATTCTCGCGAAGAACACGGCCGTGAAGTACCACCCCAAGGGTGGCGGCGAACCCATCACGATCAACATCATCGACACCCCCGGCCACGCCGACTTCGGCGGTGAGGTCGAGCGCGGCCTGTCGATGGTCGACGCGGTCGTGCTGCTGGTGGACGCCTCCGAGGGCCCGCTGCCGCAGACCCGCTTCGTGCTGCGCAAGGCGCTGGCCGCGAAGCTGCCGGTCATCCTCTGCATCAACAAGACCGACCGCCCGGACTCCCGGATCGACGAGGTCGTCAACGAGACGTACGACCTGTTCCTGGACCTGGACGCGGACGAGGACCAGATCGAGTTCCCGATCGTCTACGCCTGCGCGCGGGACGGCGTGGCCTCGCTGACCAAGCCGGAGAACGGCACCGTCCCGGCCGACAGCGACAGCCTGGAGCCGTTCTTCTCCACGCTGCTGGAGCACGTCCCGGCCCCGGTGTACGACGAGGCCGCCCCGCTGCAGGCGCACGTCACCAACCTGGACGCCGACAACTTCCTGGGCCGTATCGCGCTGCTCCGCGTCGAGCAGGGCGAGCTCAAGAAGGGCCAGACGGTCGCGTGGATCAAGCGTGACGGCTCGATCGCGAACGTCCGCATCACCGAGCTGATGATGACCGAGGCGCTCACCCGCAAGCCCGCCGAGAAGGCCGGCCCGGGCGACATCTGCGCCGTCGCCGGCATCGCCGACATCACCATCGGCGAGACGCTGGCGGACCCGGAGAACCCGATCGCGCTGCCGCTGATCACGGTGGACGAGCCGGCGATCTCCATGACCATCGGTGCGAACACCTCGCCGCTGGTCGGCCGTGGCCCCGGCGGCAAGGGCGCCGACAAGTCGGCGGTCAAGGACCGCAAGGTCACCGCCCGCCTGGTCAAGGACCGCCTGGAGCGGGAGCTGATCGGTAACGTCAGCCTCCGCGTGCTGCCGACCGAGCGCCCCGACACCTGGGAGGTGCAGGGCCGCGGTGAGCTGGCCCTGGCCATCCTCGTCGAGACCATGCGCCGGGAGGGCTTCGAGCTGACCGTCGGCAAGCCGCAGGTGGTCACCCGCGAGGTCGACGGCAAGGTCCACGAGCCGGTCGAGCGCATCACCATCGACGTGCCCGAGGAGCACATGGGCGCCGTGACGCAGCTCATGGGCACCCGCAAGGGCCGGATGGACAACATGTCCAACCACGGCTCCGGTTGGGTCCGCATGGAGTTCGTCGTGCCCTCCCGCGGTCTGATCGGCTTCCGTACCGAGTTCCTGACCGGCACCCGCGGCACGGGTATCGCCCACTCCATCCACGAGGGCCACGAGCCGTGGTTCGGCCCCCTGGTGACCCGTAACAACGGCTCCCTGGTCGCCGACCGTGCCGGTGCCGTCACCGCCTTCGCGATGACGAACCTCCAGGAGCGCGGTGTGCTCTTCACCGACCCGGGCACCGAGGTGTACGAGGGCATGATCGTCGGCGAGAACTCCCGCGCCGACGACATGGACGTCAACATCACCAAGGAGAAGAAGCTCACGAACATGCGGTCCTCGTCGGCCGACTCGTTCGAGGCGATCGTCCCGCCGCGCAAGCTCTCCCTGGAGCAGTCGCTGGAGTTCTGCCGCGACGACGAGTGCGTCGAGGTGACCCCGGAGACGGTCCGCATCCGCAAGGTCGTCCTGGACCAGAAGGAGCGCGGCCGCACCGCCTCCCGCGCCAAGCGCTGAGGCCCCTGCGGTCCGCGCCGACGGCGCGGACCGCACCCTCGGCGGTTGCACGGACACCGGCCCGGCCGTCCCCGGTCCCACGGGGGCGCCGGGCCGCTTCGCGGCCGCTCCCGGACGGCTGCGGTGCGGTGCGGATGGGACATCACGGGACATCCACGTCGATCACGGTGTGCGTGGAGCGCCGTTTTCCGTGAGGGCGGTCACATCGAGGGCCCTTTCCGGGGCCGGTTGTGACCGAACTCACCGGGGCTCCGGCCGTCGTGCGCGGTTCGGTTCCCGGGGCGGCGATGTGTCGCGGTTGCGCCAGTGGCGTGGGCGCGACAGCTCGTTCCCTGTCGGCCCGTCAGGCACGTACATTCGCGTGGAATCTACGCGCTTTGAGGGCAACCGGATTTCAGTCCGGCGACGTCCGGATACCGGACGACGTTCACCGGTACTTGTGTTACAAGTCCGTTTCGTCGGTGTCTGTCTACAATCCAAATGTCCGAATTGCGGGATTGTTTTGGACCGGTTGTGACCAAAACGAGATCGTAAGTGTGTGGTTCGTAGGCCCAACGTGACCGATAGTTGGAGCCGTTGAGCTCGGGTCAATGGGTCCAAGCGCTTATGGGGAGCGCCGACTCACGAGCACAGGTGACCGGTATCACTGTCAGGGGTGTCAGTGAGGCCGGCCCTTTCACGTAAGAACAGTGACTCCTGAGGAGGCAAACCCATGCGCGGTGCCAAGAGCGCCACTTGGGTCGCAGGTGCGATCATCGTCGCTATGGCTGCTACCGCTTGCGGTGGCGGCGGTGGTGACAAGGGCAGCAGCAACGACGCTGGCGGCGTCAACCCCAACGGCAAGTTCTCCGTCGAGGTCGGCGAGCCGCAGAACCCCCTGCAGCCTGCCAACACCATGGAGTCCAACGGCAGCATCGTCGTCCGCTCGCTGTTCTCGCAGCTCGTGGACTACGACCCCAAGGGCAACATCGTCATGGTGAACGCCAAGTCGGTGGACACCAAGGACAACAAGACCTACACGGTCACGCTGCAGGACGGCTGGAAGTTCCACGACGGCACCCCGGTGACCGCCGAGTCCTACGTCAAGGCGTGGAACTGGGCCGCGAACATCAACAACGCCCAGACCAACGCGTCGTGGTTCGCGGACATCAAGGGCTTCGAGGACGTCCACCCCGAGAAGGAGGGTGCGAAGCCGAAGGCCGACGCCATGTCCGGCCTGAAGGTCGTCGACGACAAGACCTTCACCATCGAGCTCACCACCCCGATCCCGTACTTCGTGTACAAGCTCGGTTACGAGGTGTTCTCGCCGCTGCCGGAGTCCTTCTACAAGGACCCGAAGGCCGCGGGCGAGAACCCGGTCGGCAACGGCCCGTACCAGTTCGTCAAGTGGGACCACAAGAAGCAGATCGAGGTCAAGCGCTTCGACGGCTACAAGGGCCCGGACAAGGCGAAGAACGGCGGTGTGATCTTCAAGAACTACACCGGCCTCGAGGCTGCGTACGAGGACCTGAAGTCCGGCAACGTCGACGTCCTGCGTCAGATCGCGCCGAAGGACCTCCCGGTCTACCGCGACGACCTCGGTGACCGCGCCGTGGACCAGGCGTACTCCGCCATCCAGTCCATCGTCCCGGCCTTCTACTCCAAGCAGTGGAAGAACGTCGACCCCAAGGTCATCCAGGGTCTGTCGATGGCGATCGACCGCGACACCATCACCAAGACGGTGCTCCAGGGCACCCGTGAGCCCGCCACCGGCTTCGTCGCCAAGGGCGTGCTCGGCTACCAGGACAACGTGGGCGGCGACGTCTTCAAGTACGACCCCGCGAAGGCCAAGGAGCTCATCAAGGCCGGCGGCGGCGTCCCCGGCAACAAGATCTCCATCCAGTACAACGCCGACGGTGGCCACAAGGAGTGGGTGGAGGCCGTCTGCAACAGCATCACCAACGCGACCGGTGTCAAGTGCGCCGGCGACTCCAAGGCCGACTTCCAGAGCGACCTGGACGCCCGCGAGGCCCACGAGGTCAAGTCGATCTACCGCAGTGGCTGGGTGCTCGACTACCCCGTGAACGCCAACTTCATCCGTGACCTCTACGGCACCACCTCGGCGGGCAACCAGTCCGGCTTCTCCAACAAGGAGCTGGACGAGCTGATCAAGAAGGCCGACACCGCGGCCACGCTCGACGAGTCGGTCAAGGAGTACCAGGCCGCCGAGAAGAAGATGGTCGAGCTCATGCCCGCCATCCCGCTCTGGTACTACAAGGTCAACGCCGGCTACTCGGAGAACGTCTCGAACGTCCAGTACGCGCAGAACGGTGACCCGATCCTCACCGGCGTCGAGGTCAAGAAGTAACCATCGCGTAGTGAGCACGCCGGTGCGGGACTGACGGAGACGTCGGACGCGCGGGGTGCAGGCAACGGCTGGGGGGCCCTTCTCCCGTCTTCCCGAAGAGGAGGACGGGGGAAGGGCCCATCTCTGCTGCCACAGCGACTGACATGGAGGCACGATGGGGCGTTACGTCGCGCGGCGACTGCTCCAGATGATCCCGGTGTTCATCGGGACGACTCTGCTCATCTTTTTCATGGTCTACGCCCTGCCGGGCGACCCCGTGCGGGCGCTCTTCGGCGACAAGGGCGCGGACCCGGCGACCGTGGCGCGGATCCGTCATGACCTCGGTCTGGACCAGCCGATCCTGAAGCAGTACTGGGATTACATGACGGGCATCATCCTGCACTTCGACTTCGGCAACCAGATTGCCAGCGGTCGTCCGGTGCGTGACGTGCTCGGGGACGCCTTCCCGGTGACGCTGCGGCTCGCGGGGCTCTCCTTCGCGATCGAACTGGTCGTGGGCATCGCCCTCGGTGTCTGGGCCGGCATGCGCGCGGGCAAGCTCGCCGACTCGCTGGTGCTGATCTTCACCCTGCTGCTGATCTCGGTCCCGGTCTTCGTCCTCGGCTTCATCTTCAAGCTGGTCTTCGCCTTCCAGCTCGGATGGATGACGCCGAACGTCCAGGACTCCACCAACTACAGCCAGCTGCTGATGCCGGCCATCGTGCTGGCCAGCCTCTCGCTGGCGTACGTGGCGCGCCTGACCCGTACCTCCATAGCCGAGAACCTGCGCGCCGACTACATGCGGACCGCCATCGCCAAGGGCCTGCCCCGGCGCCGCGTGGTCGGCGTGCACCTGATGCGCAACTCGATGATCCCGGTGGTCACCTTCCTCGGTACCGACATCGGCGCCCTGATGGGCGGTGCGGTCGTCACCGAGGGCCTGTTCAACATCCACGGTGTCGGCGGCACGATCTACGAGTCCATCCTGCGCCGCGAGGGGACCACGCTGGTCGGTCTCGTCACCGTCCTCGTGCTGGTCTTCCTCGTCACCAGCCTGATCGTCGACCTGCTCTACGCGGTCCTGGACCCGAGGATCCGTTATGCCTGACGTCACCAAGACCGCCGTCGAGAACGCGGACCCGATGGCCGCCACGGCCGCGGACACCGCTTCCGCCACCGGGCCGGCGCCCACGGCGGAGAAGGCGCGCAGCCTGTGGGGCGACGCCTGGCGGGACCTGCGCCGCAACCCCTACTTCGTGGTCTCCGGGATCCTGATCCTGCTCCTGCTGGTGATCTCGGTCTTCCCGGGCCTGTTCACCAGCGCCTCGCCGACCTACGCCGACCTGCGGAACCACTACCTGGGCAAGCCCGAGTACGGGCACGTGTTCTCCGCGGAGTGGCTCGGCTACGACGGGCAGGGCCGCAGCGTCTTCGCCCGTGTGATCTACGGGACCCGGGCCTCGATCACGGTCGGCGTCAGCGTGACCGTCCTGGTCACCGTGCTGGGCGGCCTGGTCGGCATGATCGCCGGTTACTTCGGCGGCATGGTCGACACGATCCTGTCCCGGATCACCGACATCTTCTTCGCGGTCCCGTTCCTGCTCGGCACGCTGGTCGTCCTGAACTCCTTCACCGACCGCACGGTCTGGGTGGTGTCGGGTGCGCTGGCCTTCCTCGGCTGGACGCAGATCGCCCGTGTCATGCGCGGTTCGGTGATCACCATCAAGCAGGCGGATTACGTGCACGCCGCCCAGGCTCTGGGCGCGAGCACCACACGGATCCTGTTCAAGCACATCCTGCCGAACGCGGTCGCCCCGGTGATCGTCGTCGCCACCATCGCGCTCGGCGGCTACATCTCGGCCGAGGCCACTCTGTCCTACCTCGGACTGGGCCTGCCCACGTCCGTGGTCTCCTGGGGTCAGGACATCTCCGGCGGTGCCGCGCAGATCCGTACGGCTCAGCACATCATGCTGTACCCGTCGATCATGCTGAGCATCACGGTCCTGGCGTTCATCATGCTCGGCGATGCGGTCCGCAACGCCCTCGACCCCAAGCTGCGCTGAGGGAGGCGTACGTGACCACCATCGACAAGACCGCGGACGTGCCCGCACCCCGTACCGGGGATGCCGCCGCTCCGCTGCTGGAAGTGCGCGACCTGCACGTGGAGTTCCACACCCGTGACGGCATCGCCAAGGCCGTCAACGGTGTGAACTACACGGTGTCGGCCGGTGAGACGCTGGCGGTGCTGGGCGAGTCCGGCTCCGGCAAGTCCGTGACCGCGCAGGCGATCATGGGCATCCTGGACATGCCCCCCGGGCGGATCCCGCAGGGCGAGATCCTCTTCCAGGGCCAGGACATGCTCAAGATGTCCGGCGAGCAGCGCCGGAAGATCCGTGGTCGCAAGATCGCGATGATCTTCCAGGACGCGCTGTCCTCGCTGAACCCGGTGCTCACCGTCGGCTACCAGCTCGGCGAGATGTTCCGGGTCCACCAGGGCCTGTCCAAGAAGGAAGCCAAGGCCAAGGCCATCGAGATGATGGACCGGGTCCGCATCCCGGCGGCGAAGGAGCGGGTCAACGACTACCCGCACCAGTTCTCCGGCGGTATGCGCCAGCGCATCATGATCGCGATGGCGCTGGCCCTGGAGCCCGAGCTGATCATCGCGGACGAGCCCACCACCGCGCTCGACGTGACGGTGCAGGCCCAGGTCATGGACCTGCTCGCGGAACTGCAGCGCGAGTACAACATGGGCCTGATCCTGATCACCCACGACCTCGGCGTGGTCGCCGACGTCGCGGACAAGATCGCGGTGATGTACGCGGGCCGGATCGTCGAGACCGCGCCGGTCCACGAGATCTACAAGCGGCCCGCGCACCCGTACACCAAGGGCCTGCTGGAGTCGATCCCGCGCCTGGACCAGAAGGGCCAGGAGCTCTACGCGATCAAGGGCCTGCCCCCGAACCTGCTGCGCATCCCCACCGGCTGCGCGTTCAACCCGCGCTGCGAGATGGCGCAGGACATCTGCCGCACCGAGATCCCCACGCTGCACCGGGTGACCGAGCAGGACGGCAGCGAGCTGCCGGGCCGCGGCAGTGCGTGCCACTTCTGGAAGGAGACGATCCATGGCTGACGTCACCAAGAACGACGAGGCCGTCTCCGACGAGGTGGCGGCGGTCGAGGCCGCGATCGCCCAGCCGGTCAAGCGCGGCGAGCCGATCCTCCAGGTGCGCAACCTGGTCAAGCACTTCCCGCTGACCCAGGGCATCCTCTTCAAGAAGCAGATCGGCGCCGTCAAGGCCGTCGACGGGATCTCCTTCGACCTGTACCAGGGCGAGACCCTGGGCATCGTCGGCGAGTCCGGCTGCGGCAAGTCCACCGTCGCCAAGCTGCTGATGAACCTGGAGCGGGCCACCGCCGGCGAGGTCTTCTACAAGGGGCAGGACATCACCAAGCTGTCCCGCCGCGCCCTGAAGGCCGTGCGACGGAACATCCAGATGGTGTTCCAGGACCCGTACACCTCGCTGAACCCGCGCATGACGGTCGGCGACATCATCGGCGAGACCTTCGACATCCACCCCGAGGTGGCACCGAAGGGCGACCGGCGCCGCAAGGTGCAGGAGCTGCTGGACGTCGTCGGCCTGAACCCGGAGTACATCAACCGGTACCCGCACCAGTTCTCCGGCGGCCAGCGGCAGCGCATCGGCATCGCCCGCGGCCTGGCGCTCAACCCGGAGATCATCATCTGCGACGAGCCGGTCTCGGCGCTGGACGTCTCCGTGCAGGCGCAGGTCATCAACCTGATGGAGAAGCTGCAGGACGAGTTCAACCTCTCCTACATCTTCATCGCGCACGACCTGTCGATCGTCCGCCACATCTCCGACCGCGTCGGCGTGATGTACCTGGGCAAGATGGCCGAGATCGGTACCGACACCGAGATCTACGACCACCCGACCCACCCGTACACCCAGGCGCTGCTCTCGGCCGTGCCGGTGCCGGACCCGGAGGCGCGCGAGCACCGCGAGCGCATCATCCTCAGCGGTGACGTCCCGTCGCCGGCCAACCCGCCGTCCGGCTGCCGTTTCCGCACCCGGTGCTGGAAGGCACAGGACCGGTGTGCCACCGAGGAGCCGCTGCTGGCCATCCCGCAGCGCTTCAAGGGCGAGGACACCCCGGCCGCGCACGAGTCGGCGTGCCACTTCGCCGAGGAGAAGGACGTCGTCCACGCGGTGAACTGAGCACCACCCGCACCACCCACGAGGGGCGCCTGCACGATCGCCGTGCGGGCGCCCCTCGGGCGTTCACGGCCGTACGGGGCGGCCGTCCGGCCCGGCGAGCGCGAGAGCGGTGAGGAAGGCCCCCTGGTGCGGGTCGGCCCAGTCGTCGTTCTCCGTGGCGTCCAGGAGCGTCCAGATGCCCCACTCGACCTGCATGTAGCGCACGGCCACCGGCCACAGGGCCACCTCGGCAGCGGTCAGCGTGCAGTGGCGGCGGTAGGCGTCGTGGAAGACGGCCCATTCACGGGGTGTGAACGGCCGCGGCGGGGCGCCCGGGGACTCGGTGTGGAAGAGCAGCAGCGCCAGCGCGAGGTCGAGCAGCCGGGGCGCGTACTCGGCGTTCTCCGGGTCGATCAGGACCGGGCCGCCCTCGGCGTAGACCAGGTTGTTCGCCTTGAAGTCCATCGACGCGACGACACGGGGCAGGCCCGCGTCGCGCAGGGCGGGCAGCAGGTGCGTCATCAGGGTCCGCGACCACGGCTCCAGCCGGGCCGTCGCGGCCTCCCGGACCGCCGGGGCGTGGCGGGCCAGGGCGGGGCGCAGCGCGTCGAGCTCGGCTTCGAGGTCCGCCGCTTCGTGGTCGGGCCAGGTGAAGGCGGGGACCGCGGCGGGGCCGTCGGCGCTGTGGGCGTGCAGCCGTCCCAGCAGGTCGCCCGCGGCCTCGATGTCCGCCTCCGTACCGCGGTAGGGCCTGCCCTCCACCCAGGGGTAGGCGACCCAGTCCCCCTCGCCGATCCGGGCCGGGTTCGCGGCCGGCCCGTCGAGCGGGGTGACCACCGGGACGCCCCGGGCCGCCAGCGCGCGCGTCCAGCCGGCGACGGCCGCCGCCGCGGTCTGCGGCGAGGCGGCCTTCTTCAGTGCCGCTTCCGTACCGGCCACACGGCAGCGGAAGACCGGCGAGTGCGGGTGGACCGAGCGGGCGGGACGGTCGCCCTCGGCCACCCCGAAATGGGCGAAGACGTCGGCGAAGGGCCGGGAGCGCGCGAGGGGCATGGCGGGGATCCTGTCCTGCCGGGAGACCCGGCCGCGGCCTGCGGGGCCGTCAACGGTCCCATGGCGGCGCCCGCTTCGGCCACGCATATAAAGCGGTCCGCCCCGCCACCGAGGTGCGGTGACGGGGCGGACGCGGTGCCGGGAGCCGGCGCGGCTTACTTCAGGTAGCCGATGTTCTCGTAGCGCAGGTCCTGGAAGCCGTAGGCGCCGATGTTGGCCAGGTCCTTCTTCACCGCGTAGATGTCGGGACGCTGGTACAGCGGCAGCAGGTTGGCCTGCTGCCAGATCAGCAGGTCCGCGGCGTTGGCGTCGTCGATCGCCTGGGCCGGGTCGGTGTCGGCGGCGGCCTTGTTCATGGCCGCGTCCAGCTCGTCGCTGCCGACGCCGGTGTAGTTCTGCTGGATGTTGTCACCCACGGGCTTGGCGTAGATCGACTTGGTCGACGACACCGGGAAGGACGTGCCGAGCCAGGAGAAGGCCGTCAGGTCGAAGCTGCCGGTGTTGACGTACTTGTCGAAGAACTCCTGCAGCGGCACCGACTTGATGTTCAGCTTGATGCCGACCGCCTTGAGCATCGGCTGCATCAGCTTGCCCTCGTTGGCGGAGGTGCTGACGTTCGCCGGGATGACGAAGTCCAGCTCCAGGGTCTTGCCGCCCTTGGTGCGGAACTCGCCGCTCTGCTTCCAGCCGGCCTCGTCCAGCAGGCTCTTGGCCTTGGCCTGGTCGAAGGTGCCGATGCCGGCGGAGTTGTCCTTGTAGCCCTTCTGGTTGGTGACGAAGAAGTGGTTGTTCAGCGGCTTGGCGTCCCAGTCCAGACCCTGCAGGTCGGACTCGGCGATGGCCTGCCGGTTCAGGGCGGACATGATGGCCTGGCGGACCTTGACCTCCTTCAGCGCACCGCGGGCGCCGTTGAAGGTGACGTGGCGGTAGTTGGGGCCGGCCGCCTTGCGGATGTCGGCGCCCTTGACCTCCTTGGCCTGCTTGTAGGCAGCCGAGTCGGGGCCGACGTTGAAGAAGTCGACCTCGCCGTTGGCGAAGGCGCCGGCGGTGGCGTCCGAGTCCAGCGCGCGGTAGATGATCTTGTCCAGAATGGCCTTGTTGCCCCACCAGCTGTCGTCACGCACGACGGTCAGGGTCTTGGTGGTCTTGTCGATGCCCTGGAACTTGAAGGCGCCCGCGGTGACCGGGAACTTGCCCAGGTAGCCGGTGTTGAAGCCGTCGGCGGTGCCGACGACCTTGGCCGGGTAGAGCGGGCTGAACAGGCCCTTCCAGTCACCGTAGGGGCTGGAGAAGGTGACCACGGCCTCCTGGTCGTTGGCGCCCTTGGCGACGCTGCTGATCAGCTCGTAGCCGGTGCTGGAGGAGATCTTGTACTTGGCGTCCTTGCCGTTCAGCGCCTTCCAGCTGGCCTCGAAGTCCTTCCAGGACAGCGGGGTGCCGTCGGACCACTTGGCCTTGGGGTTGATCTTGTACGTGACGACCTGCTTGCCGGCGGTGTCGGCGACCTCGGCGGAGGTCAGGTAGTCCGGGTTCGGGGTGACCGTGCCGGTGGCGTCCGACATCATGATGATCGGCATCACGGCGCGCTCGACGTCGTAGCCGTCGGCCAGGGTGCCGTCGATCTGGTTGTAGTTGAAGTTCTCGGCGATCTCGCCCAGCGGCCAGTTCAGGGTGCCACCCTGCTTGAGCTGGTCGCGGTCGGTGGCCTTGATGTTGTTGACGCTCGACTTGGGCACCGAGTTCTTCTTGGACGCGGCGTCGCTCTTCCCGTCCCCGCCGCCGCACGCGGTCAGGGTCAGCGCGCTCGCCGTGGCCAGCGCCACCACGGCGACGGACATACGTGTTCTGTTCAACGGACTCTCTCTCCTCTTACGGGGTGGGAAATCACACGACGGTGACGGCGGCGGCAAAGTGGCAGGCCGCGGTGTGGTCGCCCGCCAGTCCGGTCGGTGCCGGGTCCTCCTCGCGGCACCGGCCGCGGTCGGACTCGTCGAGGGAGGCGAACTTCGGGCAGCGGTTGCGGAATCGGCAGCCGGTCGGCACGTCCGCGGGGCTGGGAAGGTCACCGGTGAGCAGGATGCGCCTGCGATCGCGCTCCTTGCGGGGATCGGGCAGCGGCACCGCGGAGAGCAGCGCCTGGGTGTACGGGTGGGAGGGTGCTTCGAAGACGGCCTCGGCGGAACCGAGTTCGACGATCCGGCCGAGGTACATCACCGCGATCCGGTCGGCGATGTGCCGCACGACGGACAGGTCGTGCGCCACGAAGAGGTAGCTCAGGTTCATGCGCGCCTTGAGCTCGTCCAGCAGGTTGAGCACACCGGCCTGGATGGACACGTCCAGGGCCGAGACCGGCTCGTCCAGGACGACCAGCTTGGGCTCCAGCGCCAGCGCCCGCGCGATGCTGATGCGCTGCCGCTGCCCGCCGGAGAACTCCGCCGGGAAACGGTCCACGTGGTCCGGGTCGAGGCCGACCTGGTTCAGCAGTTCCGGCACCCGGGCGGCGATGCGGTCCCGGGACCAGCCGTGGGTCTTCATGGGCTCGGCGAGGATGTCGCCGACCGGCATCCGCGGGTCGAGCGCGGCCATCGGGTCCTGGAAGACCACCTGGAGGTCGCGGCGGAGCGCCTTGCGGTCGGCGCCCTTCAGGCCCCGGATGTCCTTGCCGAAGACGGTGACCGTGCCGGACTGCCCGGAGGGCAGGTCGAGGATCTCCAGCAGTGTCGTGGTCTTGCCGCAGCCCGACTCGCCCACCAGGCCGAGCGTCTCGCCCTCGCGGATGTCGAAGCTGATGCCGTCGACCGCGCGGACCTCGCCGACCTTGCGCTTGATGACCGCGCCGTGGAGCAGCGGGAAGTGCTTGACCAGCCCGTCGACCTCCAGCACCGGGGCGCGGTCCGCGCGGGGCACGGAGTCGGCCGGGGCCTCGGGCACGGGCGGTACCGGGTAGATGGTCGCGGGGTCGAGGGAGCCGCCCGCCACCAGCTCGTGGCTGCGGTGGCAGGCCGTGGGGTGGTTGCCCCCCTCGCGCACCGTCAGCTCGGGCTCGATGCGCCGGCACACGTCGATGGCGATGGGGCAGCGGGCCGCGAAGGGGCAGCCGGTCGGCAGGTCCACCAGCGAGGGCGGGTTGCCGTCGATCGGGGTCAGCGCGTGCCGCCCGCCGTCGTCGAGCCGGGGGATCGAGCCGAGCAGACCGATGGTGTACGGCATGCGCGGGGTGTAGTAGACGTCGTCCACGGTCCCGGTCTCCACCGGGCGGCCCGCGTACATCACCTGGACCCGGTCGGCGAAGCCGGCGACCACGCCCAGGTCGTGGGTGATCATGACGATGGCGGCGCCGGTGACCTCCTGGGCCTTCTTCAGGACGTCGAGGATCTGCGCCTGGATGGTCACGTCCAGGGCGGTCGTCGGCTCGTCGGCGATGATCACCTCGGGGTCGTTGGCGATCGCCATGGCGATCATCGCGCGCTGGCGCATGCCGCCGGAGAACTCGTGCGGGAAGGCGTCGGCGCGCCGCGCCGGGTCCGGGATGCCCACCAGGTCCAGCAGCTCGATCGCGCGCTTGCGGGCGGTGTCCTTGTCCAGGTCCTGGTGGATCCGCAGCGCCTCGACGATCTGGTTGCCGACGGAGTAGACCGGGGTCAGCGCGGACAGCGGGTCCTGGAAGACCATCGCGATGTCCTTGCCGCGGATCTCGGTCATGTCCCGGTCGTCCAGCTCCAGCAGCTCGCGGCCGTGCAGCTTGACCGAGCCCTTGATGTCGGCGGTCTCCGGGAGCAGTCCGAGGACCGCGAGGGAGGAGACGGACTTGCCGGAACCGGACTCGCCGACGATGCCGAGGACCTCGCCGGGACGCACGGAGAAGGACACGCCGCGCACGGCCCTGACCGGCCCGGCCTCGCTCGGGAAGGAGACGTGGAGGTCGGTGACCTCAAGGGCGGGGGGCGTCTCGCTCACGACGTGCGTCCTTCCTTGGACGTGCTCTTCTTGGTGGTGCGGGGTGCGCGGGCCTTGGCGCCGCTGGAGTTGGGGTCGAGGGCGTCGCGCAGGCCGTCGCCGATGAAGGCGATGGACAGGCAGATCAGCACCAGGCAGCCGGCCGGGAAGTAGAACAGCCACGGGAAGGACGGGGCCGCCGGGGTGCCGGTGGCGATGACCGTGCCCAGCGAGACGTCGGGGGACTGCACGCCGAAGCCGAAGTACGACAGGCTGGTCTCGCCGATGATCGCCGCGCCGACCTGGATCGTCCCGTCGATGATCAGCATCGAGGCCATCGACGGCAGGATGTGCCGGAAGATGATGACCGGCGCGGGCACGCCCATGTACTTGGCGGCCTTGACGAATTCACGGTCCTTCAGGGTCAGCGTCATGCTGCGGACCACCCGGCCCGTGATCATCCAGCTGAAGGCCGCGAGCAGCACCACGAACACCAGCCAGGTGGTGCCCTGGAACAGGGGCGACAGCACCGCGATGATCAGGAAGCTGGGCATGACCAGCAGCAGGTCGACCACCCACATCAGGGAACGGTCCGTCCAGCCGCCGAAGTAGCCTGCGCTGGCGCCGACCGCGGCGGCGACGAACGTGCAGATGAGACCGGTCAGGATGCCGATGACCAGCGACTTCTGCATACCGCGCGCGGTGAGTGCGAAGAGGTCGGAGCCGGTCTGGTCGGTGCCGAACCAGTGGCTCGCCGACGGCGGCTTCTGGAAGGCGGTGAAGTCGAGTTCGGTGTAGTCCCACTTGTAGAACAGCGGTGAGACGTACGCCATCAGGAAGAGCAGGACCAGCATGACCAGGCCGAACAGGGCCATGCGGTTGCGCGCGAAGCGGACGGCGGTGAGCCGGAGCCGGCTGCTCGCGCGTCGCTTGGCGGGCTGGTCGCCCGGCGCGGCGGCGGGCACTTGCGCCGGAGGCTGTACGGAGGGGGTCTGGACGGCCATGGGTGGAGGCTCCTGGGAACGCGGTTTCGGGGCGGCGGAGGGGTGCGGTGGGTCTCAGCGCACCCGTACGCGGGGATCGAGCGCCGCGTAGAGCACATCGGACAGCAGGCCGGCGATCAGGACCACGAACGCCGTGAACATGCCGACGGCGGCGACCGCGTTGACGTCGTTCGTGCTGATGGAGTTGACCAGCCACTCGCCCATGCCGTGCCAGCCGAAGATCTTCTCCGTGAAGGTCGCGCCGGTGAAGAGCAGGACGACGTTGTAGACCAGCAGCGGGACCACCGGGAGGACCGCGGTGCGCAGGCCGTGCTTCATCAGCGCCGCCCGCCGCGACAGGCCCTTGGCCCGGGCGGTGCGCAGGAAGTCGCTCCCGAGGACGTCCAGCATGGTGCTGCGCTGGTAGCGGCTGTAGAGGGCGACCTGGATGACGATCAGGGTCAGGCTGGGCAGCAGCAGGTGCTGCAGCCGGCTGGCGAGGATCTCCCCTGTCCCGGTCAGGCCGGGATCATACTCGCCGGTGTATTCGATGACCTTGTGGCCCACGGCGTCGTTGATGTCGATCGCCCAGAGCTTGAAGGTCACCGCGATCACGAACACCGGCATGGCCAGCACGAAGAACGAGGCCAGTGTGGTGACCCGGTCCGATGTCCGGTACTGCCTGATGGCCCCCCAGGCGCCCACCAGGACGCCGCCGATGGACCCCAGGATGGTGGCGATCAGCAGCAGGCGCGTGCTCACCCCGACGCGCCGGCCGAACTCGTCGTTGACCTCACCGCCGGTGACGGTCCGTCCGAGGTCCCCGTGGGCCACGCCGTTCGCCCAGTGGGCGAAGCGGACCACGACCGGGGTGTCGGGGTTGAGGTTGTAGTCGTTCAGGGTGGCCGTCACCGAGGACGCGGCCACCGGGGGGTTGCGGCCTGCGAAGTTGGCCCGCGGGTTGAGGCTGATCGCCGCCAGGAAGTACGTGAGGGAAGCCGCGATGAGAACCAGCGCCACGTGGTTGATCAGTCGGCGCAGCAGGTAACGGCCCACGGCTCACACTCTCAGTCGGTTCGTTTCGAACAAATAACAAGGTTGAACTTTCTTCGCCGGCCGCGTCTGACATAGTTGTGTAGCACGGCCGAAACATTTGCACCCGGGCCGTCTGCGCAGGTCGTGCGCATTCCACCCGGGCTTGAAGGGTTGATGGGACTTTCGCAACCGAATTATGGCCGCGTCAACGAGCGCCGGTTCGTCGTGATGGATCCTTTATTTTTTTGGTCGAAATTTAACCCGACTATCGGGATAACCCTCATTGACGGGCCGGCGCATAGGGAAAACCCTCTGTCCCGCCTCGGGAACCCCCGGGCCGGTGAGCCGCTGTGCAATATGTACGGGTTTGCGATGTCATGGTGAGTCTCGTGTCCTTCATGGCGTAGAGAGCTCCCCGAGGAGGCATCCGATGCGACGGAGCGCGGCGAGGTGGGCCGCGGGCGCGGCCGTGGCCGCCCTGGTGGCCACCGGCTGCGGGGGTGGGGGCGCGGGCGGCGGATCGACCGGCGCCTCCGGGGTGTTCAGCGCCTCGTGGACCGATCCGCAGAATCCGCTGGAGCCCGCCAACACCAATGAGGTGCAGGGCGGCAAGGTGCTGGACATGATCTTCCGCGGCCTGAAGAAGTACAACCCGAGGACGGCGGCCGCCGAGAACGTCATCGCCGACGCGATCACCACCACCGACCAGCGGACGTTCAGGATCAGGCTCAAGGACGGCTGGACCTTCAGCAACGGCGAGAAGGTCACCTCCGGTTCGTTCATCGACGCCTGGAACTACGGGGCGCTGGTGACGAACAAGCAGATCAACGCCTCCTTCTTCCGGTACGTCGAGGGCTACGACAAGGTCCACCCGGAGTCCGGCAGGCCGGCCGCCGGGAAGCTCTCCGGCCTGACCAGGCAGGACGACCTGAACTTCACCGTCAAGCTCAACCAGAAGTTCTCCACCTGGCCGGACACCCTCGGCTACGCCGCCTTCATGCCGCTGCCCCGGGCCTTCTTCACCGACCACGCCGCCTGGCTGCGCAAGCCGATCGGCAACGGCCCGTACCGCGTGGAGTCCTACACCAAGGGCCAGGGCATGCACCTGCGCACCTGGGACGGGTACAAGGGCGGCGACGCGGCCGTCAACGGCGGCGTGGACCTCAAGGTCTACACGGACAACATCACCGCCTACACCGACCTGCAGGCCGGCAACCTCGACCTGGTCGACGACGTCCCCGCCTCCCAGTTGAAGAACGTGAAGGGCGACCTGGACGGCCGCTACCTCAACACCCCGGCCGGCATCATCCAGACCCTCGCCTTCCCGCTCTACGACAAGGCCTGGTCGGGCGAGAACTCCGAGAAGCTCCGCCAGGGAATCTCCATGGCGATCAACCGCAAGCAGATCACCCGGCAGATCTTCCAGAACACCCGTATCCCGGCGCGGGACTGGACCTCACCCGTGCTCGGCGCGGAGGGCGGCTTCGACGACACCCTCTGCGGCCGCACGTGCGACTACGACCCCGCCCGGGCCAGGCAGCTGGTCAAGGAGGGCGGCGGCCTCCCCGGAGGCACCATGAGGATCACCTACAACGCGGACAGCGGCTCCCACAAGGACTGGGTCGACGCGGTCTGCAACAGCATCAACAACGCGCTGGGCAAGGACGGCGCCTGTGTCGGCGACCCCGTCGGCACCTTCGCCGACTTCCGCAACCAGATCGTCAACAAGCAGATGAAGAACCCGTTCCGGGCGGGGTGGCAGATGGACTACCCGCTGATCCAGAACTTCCTGCAGCCGCTGTACTACACCGGCGCCTCGTCCAACGACGCGCACTTCAGCGACCCGGAGTTCGACGAGCTCGTCGACCGGGCGAACGCCGAGAGCGACACCGCCAAGGCCGTCGACACCTTCCAGCAGGCCGAGCGGATCCTGCCGCAGCAGGTCCCGGCGATCGCCCTGTGGTACCAGAACGGCAGCGCGGGCTGGTCCGGGCGGCTCTCCGCCGTCGCCCTCAACCCCTTCAGCGTCCCCGTCTACAACCAGATCAAGGTCAGCTGACGCCCATGGGACGGTACGTCATCCGCCGTCTGCTGCAGATGATCCCGGTCTTCGTCGGCACCACCGTGCTGATCTTCGTCATGGTGTACGCGCTCGGCGACCCGGTCCAGGCCCGGTGCGGGGACCGCGCCTGCGACCCCGCCACGGCCGCGCAGATCCGCCACGACCTGTACCTGGACCACCCGCTGTGGCAGCAGTACCTGCACTACATGGGGCAGATCTTCCGCGGCGACTTCGGGGTCGCGTGGAACGGCCAGCCGGTCACCGAGCTGCTGGCCACCGCCCTCCCGGTCACGCTGCGGCTGACGGTCCTCGCCATCCTCTTCGAGATCGTCATCGGCATCACCCTCGGCGTCCTCACCGGGCTGCGCCGCGGCCGTCCCGCCGACACCGCGACGCTGCTCGGCACCCTCGTCGTCATCTCCGTGCCGACCTTCGTCACCGGCTACGTGCTGCAGTACCTGCTCGGTGTCAAGTGGAACCTCATCGCGCCCTCGGTCTCCTCCGAGGCCCGGTTCGACGAACTGATCGTGCCGGCGTTCGTGCTGGCCCTGACCTCGCTCGCCTACGTCACCCGGCTCACCCGCACCTCCGTCGTGGAGAACGTCCACGCCGACTACGTCAGGACCGCCGTCGCCAAGGGGCTGCCGCGCCGCCGGGTGATCACCCGTCACCTGCTGCGCAACTCCCTCATCCCGGTGGTCACCTTCATCGGCACCGACATCGGGGCACTGATGGGCGGGGCCATCGTCACCGAGCGCATCTTCAACATCCACGGCGTGGGCTACCAGCTCTACCAGGGCATCCTGCGGCTCGACTCGGCCACCGTGGTGGGCTTCGTGACCATCCTGGTCATCGTCTTCCTCCTCGCGAACCTGCTGGTCGACCTGCTCTACGCCGTCCTCGACCCGAGGATCCGCTATGCCTGAGCCGCGCAACCACCCCGACGAGGCCATGGAGCCGGCCGGCGGGACGGGAGCCGCCATGGGCCTGGGGCAGGACGAGGCACGCACCCTGGAGCGGGCGCCCGGCCCCGGTACGGCAGGGCCCGCCCCGGCCGCCCTCCCCGGGGCGGACCGGCCGCGCAGCCTGTGGTCGGACGCCTGGCGGGACCTGCGGCGCAACCCGGTCTTCGTGATCGCCGCGCTGGTGATCCTCTTCCTCGTCGTCATCTCCGTCTGGCCGCAGCTCATCGCCCCCGGCAACCCGCTCAGCTGCAACCTGGACAACTCCCAGAAGGGCTCCGCCCCCGGCCACCCCTTCGGCTTCGACACCCAGGGGTGCGACGTCTACACCCGGGTCGTCCACGGGGCGCGCGCCTCGGTCACCGTGGGCGTCTGCGCCACCCTCGGAGCGGCCCTGCTCGGCGCGCTGCTCGGTGGCCTCGCCGGTTACCACGGCGGCTGGGCCGACGCGGTGCTGTCCCGGGTGAGCGACATCTTCTTCGGCATCCCGATCGTCCTCGGCGGCCTGGTCTTCCTGTCCGTCGTCACCAGCACCACCGTCTGGCCGGTGGTGGGCTTCATCGTGCTGCTCGGCTGGCCGCAGATCGGCCGCATCGCCCGCGGCTCGGTGATCACCGCCAAGCAGAACGACTACGTCCAGGCCGCCCGCGCCCTCGGCGCCGGCACCACCCGTCTGCTGCTGCGGCACATCGCGCCCAACGCCGTCGCGCCCGTCATCGTCGTGGCGACCATCGCGCTCGGCACGTACATCTCCCTGGAGGCCACCCTGTCCTACCTCGGCGTCGGGCTGAAACCGCCCACCGTCTCCTGGGGCATCGACATCTCCCAGGCCTCCACCCAGATCCGCAACGCACCGCACATGCTGCTCTGGCCGGCCGGGGCGCTGAGCGTGACGGTGCTGGCCTTCATCATGCTCGGTGACGCGGTGCGCGACGCCCTCGACCCCAAGCTGCGCTGATGGACGGAGGAACGATGGCCGCCGCGGCCCGGGACGAGCCGCCCCTGCTCGACGTACGCGACCTGCACGTGGAGTTCCGCACCCGGGACGGCGTCGCGCGGGCCGTCAACGGGGTCTCCTACGCGGTGCGTCCCCGTCAGACGCTCGCCGTGCTGGGCGAGTCCGGCTCCGGCAAGTCCGTGACCGCGCAGGCCGTCATGGGCATCCTCGACTCGCCGCCCGGGTTCGTCACCCGCGGCGAGATCCTCTTCCGCGGCGAGGACCTGCTCACCATGGGCGCCGAGGAGCGCCGCAAGGTGCGCGGGGCCAGGATGGCGATGATCTTCCAGGACGCGCTGTCCGCCCTCAACCCCGTCCTGACCGTCGGCGAGCAGCTCGGCGAGATGTTCCGGGTCCACCGGGGGATGTCCCGCAAGGACGCCCGGGCCAGGGCGGTGGAGCTGATGGACCGGGTGCGGATCCCCGCGGCGCGCGAACGCGTCGGGCAGTACCCGCACCAGTTCTCCGGCGGCATGCGCCAGCGCATCATGATCGCGATGGCGCTCGCCCTGGAGCCCGAGCTGATCATCGCGGACGAGCCCACCACTGCCCTGGACGTCACCGTGCAGGCGCAGGTCATGGAGCTCCTGGCCGAGCTGCAGCGCGAGTACGGCATGGGCCTGATCCTGATCACCCACGACCTCGGCGTGGTCGCCGACGTCGCCGACCACATCGCGGTGATGTACGCGGGCCGGATCGTGGAGACCGCGCCGGTCCACGAGATCTACCGGCGGCCCGCGCACCCGTACACCAAGGGCCTGCTGGAGTCGATCCCGCGCCTGGATCAGAAGGGCCAGGAGCTCTACGCGATCAAGGGCCTGCCCCCGAACCTGCTGCGCATCCCCACCGGCTGCGCCTTCCATCCGCGCTGCCCCCTGGCCCAGGAGGTGTGTGCCACCGACGAGCCGGAGCTGTACCGGATCAGCGCGCGGCGGGGCAGCGCCTGCCACTTCTGGAGGGAGTGCCTCGGTGAGCACCAGCGGTGAGCCCGTGCTCCAGGTGCGCGGGCTGTACAAGCACTTCCCACTCACCCAGGGGATCCTCCTCAAACGGCAGATCGGCGCGGTGAAGGCGGTCGACGGCGTCGACCTCGACCTGTACCGGGGCGAGACCCTGGGCGTCGTCGGCGAGTCCGGGTGCGGCAAGTCCACCGTGGCCCGGCTGCTGGTCCACCTGGAACGGGCCACCCGAGGGCAGATCCTCTACAAGGGGCAGGACATCACCAAGCTGTCGGGCAGGGCCCTGAAGGCCGTGCGCCGGAACATCCAGATGGTGTTCCAGGACCCGTACACCTCGCTCAATCCGCGGATGACCGTCGGCGACATCATCGGCGAGCCGTACGAGATCCACCCCGAGGTGGCCCCGAAGGGCGACCGGCGCCGCCGGGTGCAGGAGCTGCTGGACGTCGTCGGCCTGAACCCGGAGTACATCAACCGCTATCCGCACCAGTTCTCCGGCGGCCAGCGGCAGCGCATCGGCATCGCCCGCGGCCTGGCGCTGCGGCCCGAGGTGATCGTCGCCGACGAGCCCGTCTCGGCGCTGGACGTCTCGGTTCAGGCGCAAGTCATCAACCTGATGGAGAGGCTGCAGGACGAGTTCGACCTCTCCTACGTCTTCATCGCGCACGACCTGTCGATCGTCCGCCACATCTCGGACCGGGTGGCGGTGATGTACCTCGGGCGGATCGTGGAGACCGGCGACGGCACCCAGATCTACGAACACCCCACCCACCCGTACACCCAGGCGCTGCTGTCGGCGGTGCCGGTGCCCGACCCCGGGGCGCGCGAGCACCGCGAGCGCATCATCCTCAGCGGTGACGTCCCGTCGCCGGCCAACCCGCCGTCCGGCTGCCGCTTCCGCACCCGGTGCTGGAAGGCGCAGGAGCGCTGCACGCTGGAGGTGCCGGAACTGGCGGTGCCCGCGGTGTTCCGCGGTGTGGACTCCCCGGCGGCGCACGACAGCGCGTGCCACTTCGCCGAGGAGAAGACGGTGGTGCCGCCCGAGCCGCCGGCGGGTGAGTCACGGAAAGGCACGGCCGGCGAGTGAGCCGAAGGGGCGCGGCCGGTGCCGAAAGGGAGAGCACGCGGAGGTCCCGAGGAACGAGGGACCGAGCATGGTCGACTTCCCCCAGCCCGGCGGCTGGGGGTGCCCCCAACGTCGGCTGGGGCGCACCGGAGGCGAACCGAGCCACGGAAAGGCACGACCCGCGCCCGGTGGTGCAGGGGTGTGGGCGCGGGCCGGGCTCCGAACGGAGACGTCAGTCGGCCCGGGTCAAGGGGTCCTGTCGGCGGGCGTCTCCTCGAGCGCGGCGAGCGCGGGGTCGAGGACGACGTCCTCGCCGCGTGCCGCGGTCGTCGGTTCCTCGGGGAAGTGGCACGCGCTCAGGTGCCCCTCCCGGTTCCCCTCCAGGCGTACCAGGGGCGGTTCCTCGGTCGCGCACCTGTCCTGTGCCTTCCAGCATCGCGTGCGGAAGCGGCAGCCGGACGGCGGGGAGACGGGCGAGGGCACGTCGCCGGCGAGCCGGATCCGCTCGTTCGCCTCCCGCTCGTCCGGGTCCGGCTCGGGGGAGGCGGACAGCAGGGCGTGGGTGTACGGGTGGCGGGGCCGTTCGTAGATGTCCCGGCGGTCGCCGACCTCCACGATCCGCCCGAGGTACATCACGGCCACGCGCTGCGAGAAGTGCCGCACCACCGCGAGGTCGTGGGCGATGAAGAGGAAGGCGATCCCCAGTTCCCGCTGCAGGCGCTGCAGCAGGTTGACCACCTGGGCCTGGATCGACACGTCCAGCGCCGACACCGGCTCGTCCGCCACGATGAGCTTGGGCCCCAGCGCCAGTGCCCGGGCCACCCCGATGCGCTGCCGCTGGCCCCCGGAGAACTCGTGCGGGAAGCGGTTGTAGTGCTCGGGGTTGAGGCCCACGGTCTCCAGCAGCTCGCGGACCCGCTTCTCGCGGCCGCCCGGCGGGTTGATCCCGTTGATCTCCAGCGGCGCCGACACGATGTGCCCGACGGTCTGCCGCGGGTTGAGCGAGGCGTACGGATCCTGGAAGATCATCTGGATCTCGGAGCGGATCGGGGCCAGCTCCTTGCGCGAGGCGTGCGTGATGTCCCGGCCCCGGTAGTCGATCCGTCCCGCGGTGGGCTCCAGCAGCCGGGTCACCAGCCGCCCGGTGGTGGACTTGCCGCAGCCCGACTCGCCGACCAGGCCCAGGCTCTCGCCCTCGGCGACGGCGAGGTCGATCCCGTCCACGGCCCGCACGTCCGCCACGTGGCGCTTGACCAGGAAGCCGCTCCGCACGGGGAAGTACTTGCGCAGGCCGGTCACTTCGAGCAGCGGGGTCATGGTCTCCCTCGGCGCGTCGTTCTGCTGGGGAACGCTCACCGCACACCTCCGCCCAGCCGCGGCCGGATCTGCCCGGCGAAGATCTCCCGCTTCCGGTCCTGGCCCAGGTGGCAGGCGGAGCCGCGCCGCTCGCCCTCGGGGATGCCGGGCCGCTCGGCGGCGCAGCGCCCGCCGCCGACCTCCTCGGTGAAGGTGCACCGCGGATGGAAGGGACACCCCGAGGGGGGGTTGAGCAGGCTGGGCGGGGTGCCGGGGATCGGGGACAGGGGCAGGTCCACCGGCGCCGACAGCCGAGGGATCGAGGCCAGCAGGCCCCACGAGTAGGGGTGCTCGGGCGTCTTCAGGATCTCGCGCACGGTGCCGCGCTCCACGCAGCGCCCCGCGTACATCACCATCACGTTGTCCGCCGTGTTGGCCACCACGCCCAGGTCGTGGGTGATGATGACGATCGCCGTGCCCGTCTCCCGCTGCAGGTCCTTCAGCAGGTCGAGGATCTGTGCCTGCACGGTGACGTCCAGGGCGGTCGTCGGCTCGTCCGCGATGACCAGCGCCGGGTCGCAGACCAGCGCCATCGCGATCATCGCGCGCTGCCGCATGCCCCCGGAGAACTGGTGCGGGAAGTCGTCCACCCGCAGCCGCGGCTGCGGGATGCCCACCCGGGCGAGCATCTCGACCGCCCGCTCCCGGGCGGCCTTCTTGGACGCGCCCATGTGCTTCATGTACGGCTCGGCGATCTGCCGGCCGACCGTGTAGTACGGGGAGAGCGCGGTCAGCGAGTCCTGGAAGATCATCGCCATCTTCCGGCCGCGCAGTCGTTCCAGGGTCCGTTCGGGGGCGCCCGTCAGCTCCTGCCCGTCCAGCACGATCTCGCCGCGGATGGTGGTGTTGCGGGGGTTGTGCAGACCGAGGACCGCCAGGTTGGTGACCGACTTGCCGGAGCCGGACTCGCCGACGATGCCCAGGGTCCTGCCGCGCTCCAGGTCGAAGGAGAGTCCGTCGACGGCCTTGACCACGCCGTCCTCGGTGGCGAACTGCACGTACAGGTCACGGACCGACAGGAACGGCCCGGACGGCGCGGGGTCCCCGGGCCCGGGCGGCCCCGCCTCGGTCTTGGTGAGGATGTTCAACGGTGCTTCTCCTCTGCGTGCCGGCGAGCGTCCCGGCTCACGAAAGCCTGATCCGCGGGTCGATGAGGGCGTAGGCGGCGTCGACGACGATGTTGCAGACGACGATGATCGTGGCGCCGATCAGCATCACGGCCATCTCCAGCGGCAGGTCGCTGCGGAGCACGGCCTGCACGGACAGCAGGCCGAGGCCGTGCAGTCCGAAGGTGACCTCGGTGATGATCGCGCCGCCGAGGACCGAGCTCAGGTCGATGCCGAAGATGGTGATGATGGAGGCGGCGGCCCCGCGCAGCGCGTACCGCAGGAACACGTAGCGGGAGGACATGCCCTTGGCGCGGGCGGCCCGGATGTGGTCCTCGGACATCTGCTCCACCATCAGCGAGCGTGTCTGGCGGCTGTAGTTGGACCAGAAGATCACCGACATCACCATGCAGGGCAGGATCAGCCCCTGCACCGAACCCCACGGGTCGTGCGACCAGTCGGGGTCGTGGCCGCGGTCCAGCACGTGCCAGCTGCTGGCGAACAGGCCGATGGCGATCGGGCCGAGGAAGTAGATCTGCACGGAGTTGCCGACCAGCGAGACGCCGCTGGCGATCCGGTCGAAGGCCTTGCCCTGCTGCCAGGCCGAGATGAGGCCGAGACCGACGCCGATGACCAGGAAGGCGGTGGCACCGCCGATCGCCAGTGACAGCGTGGTCGGGTAGCGGTCGGCGATCGTGTCCCAGACGAGCTGCTGGTCGGCGAAGGAGTAGCCGAAGCACGGCGCCGGGCAGTGGCCGATGGGCATGTCGCGGCCGGCGAAGATGCCGACCATGAAGTGCCAGTACTGGGTCCAGATCGGCAGGTCCAGGCCGAGGTTCTTGCGGATCAGGGCCACGTTCTGCGGACTGCAGTTCTTGCCGCAGGACAGCAGCGCCGGGTCGGACGGCAGGAAGAAGAAGAGGAAGTACGTGATGGCGCTGATCAGCAGCAGGATGACCAGCGCGCCCAGCACACGGCGTACCAGGAAACGCAGCATGGGTCAGGCTCTCCGTCGGTTCCGTCGGGGCGCCGGTCCCGGCCCGGGGAGAGGCCGGGACCGGCGTGTCTGCGCGGGGACTACTGCTTGACGAAGATCGTGTTGGGGTTGATGGTCCCGTAGACCTCGTTGTAGGTGACGCCGCCGAGGCCCGAGCCGTGGATGTTGAAGTACTTGTCGAAGATGAACGGGATCTGCGACGTGTCGTTCTTCAGCACGGACTCGGACAGGGTCCGCCACTCGTCGTTCTGCTTCCCGATGTCCGTGATCGCCAGGATGCGGTCGATCTCGGAGTTGACGTGGTCGTCGTTGAGGAAGGAGTAGTTGTTGGTGCCGTCGGCGAGGTTGCGGCCGTCCATGGTCGGCGGGACCACGGTCGAGGCGCTGGGCCAGTCCGCGCCCCAGCCGGTGCGGTAGATGTCGTACGGAGTGTCGAGCTTGCCGACGACCGTGTAGTACGAGGTCGGGTCGATGGCCTTGCGCTGGACGTCGAAGCCGGCCTTCTCCAGGGCCTTCTCGATGGTCAGCGACACGTTCTGCCAGCGCGGGGTGTTGGCGTAGGCGTAGGAGAGCTTGACCTTGCCGGTGACGCCGGCCTCCTTGAGCAGCTCCTTGGCCTTCTCGATGTCACCGGTGGGCTTGTCGAGCTTGCCGAAGGGGTCGTACTTCTTCCAGCCGGCGACCGTCGGGCTGAGCAGGGTGGTGCCGAGCTCGCCCTGGGCGCCGCCGCCGAAGGCCTGCTGGACCTGGGTCATCGGGAAGGCGTACATGATCGCCTGACGGACCTTGGGATCGGTGATCCGCTTGGTGTTGATGTTGATGACCTCGACGTACGGCTGGTACTGGTTCACCGTCCGCGACTTGTACTGCGCGTCCGTCGTCAGCGTCTGCATCTTCGACGGGTCGGAGGAACCGGACAGGTTCACCGCGTACTTGTCGTTGCCGTCCTCGGCGGCGAGCCGGTTGGTCAGGCCCGGCTCGGCGATGCCCAGCTGGAAGTTCCAGCTGTCCGGGTAGGCGTTGCGGATCGGGTCGCTCTTCGGGTCCCAGTTGGTGTTGCGCTCGAAGACCAGCTCCTTGCCCGGCTTGTAGCTGGCGATCTTGTACGGGCCGGTGGCGACGGGGTGGTTGTTGTACTTCTGCTTGTCGTCCTTGGCCTTCGGCACCGGCGAGATGTTCGGCATCGCGGCCGCGTAGGGCGCGTCGGCGTGCGCCTCCAGGAAGTGGAAGACGATGGTCTTGTCGTCCGGCGTGTCGATCTTGTCGGCGGGGATCTCCTTGCCCTCGTAGGGGCCGGTGTACGCCTTGCGGTAGTCGGCGCCGTAGAGCCACTTCTGGATGTACTGCGGGCCCTGTGTCTGGTAGTCGGCGAAGAGCCGCTCGATGCCGTACTTGACGTCCTTGGAGGTGACCGGCGTGCCGTCCTCGAACTTCAGGCCCTCCTTGAGGGTGAAGGTCCAGGTCTTCGCGCCGTCGGAGGACTTGCCGGTGTCGGTGGCGAGGTCGCCGACCAGGATCGTCTTGCCGGTCTTGGCGTCGATCTTGTAGCCGGTGAGCGAGCGGTTGTAGAGCAACTGCACCGACAACTGGTCACTGACGTACTGCTGGCCGGGGTCCAGGTAGTCGAAGCCCGCCTGGTCGAGGTCGTACGCCGTGCCGCCCTTCTTGGCCCCGGGGACCTCCGGGGCGGGGCCCTTGGAGTCGGCGGCCGTGCCGATGCCGAAGTTCTGCACGGTGGCCTGCTTGCCCTCGCCGCCGCCGGTGCCCGTCCCCCCGCCGCCACCGCTGCTGCACGCGGCGGACAGCGTCAGAGCCCCCAACGCCAGGAACGCGGAGGCGTAACGCGCCTTGCGAATTCTCATTGATCCCTGCCTGTCAGTGAACCGAACTGCGGATACCGACGTGCCCGGTCTCCCCCCACAGGGGCCCGGCGCGGCGGCTTGGACACCTAGCGCACGGTCTTGGGATCGAGTGCGTCCCGGACCGAATCCCCGAGCAGGTTGAAGGCGACCACGAAGATCACCATCGCGATGCCGGGGAAGAACATGAAGGTGACGTCGGACTCGTAGTACGCCGCGGCCTGCTGGAACATCAGCCCCCAGTCCGGGGTGGGCGGCAGGATTCCGACACCGAGATAGGAAAGGCCCGCCTCGGCGGTGACGTTCACGGGGAGCAGCAGCGTCGACTGGACCAGAATGGTGGACCAGATGTTCGGCAGCAGTTCCTTGCGGATGATCCGCGCGGAGGAGGCGCCGCTGATCCGCGCGGCCTCGATGAACTCGCGCTCGCGCAGGCTCAGCACCTGGGCGCGCACCAGCCGGCCCACGCTCATCCAGCCGAGGACGAACTGGACGATGACCAGTGCCGCGATGCGCACGTAGGTCGGTTCCTCGTCGCGGGGGGAGACGAACAGGGCCACGATCACCGGCGTGAAGGCGATGAAGAAGAGCTGCTGCGGAAAGGACAGCATCAGGTCCGAGAACCGGCCCATGAGGTAGTCGGTGCGCCCGCCGAGGTAGCCCTGGACGAGCCCGATGAGCACGCCGACGACGACGGAGACCGTGGTCACGGCGAGGGCGATGCCCAGCGAGGTGCGGATCCCGTAGATCAGCAGGGTGAACACGTCGCGGCCGAGCTGGGGTTCGAGCCCGAACCAGAAGTCGCCGTCGATGCCGCCGTTGGGCTTGAGCGGGATCCCGTAGCTGTTCAGCAGGCCGAGGTCCTGGCCGTACAGCTCGTACGGGTTCTTGCCGTACACCTTGGAGATCAGCGGCGCTGCCAGCGCCACGACGAGGTAGAAGAGCACGACGCCCGCGCAGACCATTCCGGTGCGGTCGCGGCGGAAGCGCAGCCAGGCGAGCCGGCCCGGGGAGCGCCCGACGAGTTCGGAGGGTTCCTTGCCGGTGCCCTCGACGGGGGCGGGCGCCTGTGCCGGAACGGGTTCCGGCCGGTTCGCGGCCGTGCTCGGACTGGACATGGTCATCTGCCCCCGCACCAAGGAGTTTTGGTGGCGCATGTGAACGCCCGTGGCTAGCTAGCCGGTATTGGGCAATGGATTTGGCGGCCAGTCAAGGGGGTGAAGCGATCGGAAGACGAGATCGTGGTTATCTTGGGGCAAGGTTTTGGATATCGTCGCGAACGCGTGCTTGACAGCTCCTGCGGTCCATCCGCGAATGCGGAGGATTCAGGATGAAATTCTTTTACACGCAGGCAACTTGATCGACGCATCACCGATATACGGACGCGCCACGCTGAGCAGCGTACGGCCGTGCGGGTGCCGTGGGCCGGCCGGGGTGATCACACATCGCCCCGGCCGGCCGCCGTACGTCCGCGGTGAACGCTGGACCGGCCCGGTACGTATCCCCTCGGAAGGCCAAAGGACAGTGCTGCCGGAGGGGCCGGGGAGGTGGCCATGCGGCAGGCGTATCGGCTCGGAGGAACGGTCTGTGCCGCCCTGGCGGCGGCCGAGGCGGCCTGGCTGGGCCAGGACCTCGTCCAGTTCCGGGCGGAGGGCGCCGTCAGGGTGTGGGCGGGTCTTGCGGTACCCGTCGGCGGGGCGCCGTTGGTGACCTCCACCGTGGACCTGCTGCTCCTCGGGCTCTACGTGGCCGCCGCGGTCGCGTCCCTCAAGCCCGGCGGCGTCGGGGTCCTCGGGGCGGCCGCGGTGCTGACCCTGGCGCTGCGCACCCCCACGGCCTACCTCCTGGCCCCCTCCTCGGGCGGCAGCCCGCCCGGGCTGCAGGGAGCCCTGCTGGTGACCGCGGGCGGGCAGATCGCCGGTGCCCTCGTACTGCTGGTCGTCGTACGGCGCACCGGCGAGGACGCGCCCGCCCCGCCACGGCCCGCGGCGGGCGTGCTGGCGGGGATGCTGCTGCTCGTGGTGGCGCTCATCACCGGCGTCCTGGAGTTCTCCCGGCGGTCGGACCCGGCGGCGCCGCTGCCGCCGGGCTTCTTCTGGCGCACCGTGGGCGGCGGCTACCTGGTGGACTCCCAACTGGGGGCGCCCTACGAGTGGCTGGTCTGGGCGACGGCCGGCCTGGCCGCGGCCGCGGGCCTCGCCGCCTTCGTACGGGCCCCGTTCGCCCGGCCGCTGGGCATCTGCGTGGCCGGGCTGCTCGCCGTGACCGCGGTCCCGGTGATCGGCACCTCGAGGATCGACGCCCCGGGCGCCGACGACTTCGCCGCCGCCTTCGCGGTGGGCGCCGCGCTGGTGGTGACGCTGCTGCTCGTCCCCGGCGACCTGGCGGCGGTGGGCGTCCCGGGCGGCGATCCGTACGTGGAGGCGGAGGTCCCCACGGCAGCGGACAACCTGTCCATGCCCCTGTACGAGCAGACCGCCGTCCTCCCCGTCTTCGGCTCCTACCCGCAGCCGCCGCCGCCGCCCGGCCCCGCCTCCGAGGCGCGGGCGGCGTACCTGCAGGACCCGCCCTAACCTGTCACGACGCCCAGGGAACGCTTCAGGAACGCGACCTGGAGCAGGAGCAGGTTCTCGGCGACCTCCTCCTGCGGCGTCATGTGCGTGACCCCGGACAGCGGGAGCACCTCGTGCGGGCGGCCCGCGGCCAGCAGTGCGGAGGACAGCCGCAGGGTGTGCGCGGCCACCACGTTGTCGTCGGCGAGGCCGTGGATGATCATCAGCGGCCGGACCTCGTCCGCCGGGTCCGCCAGACCGGCGTCGGTGACCAGGGAGTTGGCGGCGTACACCGCCGGCCGCTCCTCGGGGTGGCCGAGGTAGCGCTCGGTGTAGTGCGTGTCGTACAGCCGCCAGTCGGTGACCGGCGCGCCCGCCACCGCGGCGTGGAAGACGTCCGGGCGGCGCAGCACGGCGAGCGCCGCCAGGTACCCGCCGTACGACCAGCCGCGGATGCCCACCCGGGTGAGGTCCAGGGGGTAGTGGCCGGCCAGGGCGTGCAGCACGTGGACCTGGTCGTCGAGTGTGACGCCCGCGAAGTCGCCGGCGATCGCCTTCTCCCAGGCGGGGGAGTGCCCGGGGGTGCCCCGGCCGTCCGCGACGACCACCGCGAAGCCCTGGTCGGCCAGCCACTGCGCCTGCAGGTAGCCGCGCTGGGCGCTCACCACCATCTGGCCGTGCGGTCCGCCGTACGGGTCCATCAGCACCGGCAGGGGCCCGTCGCCCTCCCGGTGCCCCGAGGGGAGCAGCACCGCCGCCGGGACGCCGCGCTCGCCGGCGCTGACGAGCACCGGGCGCGCGGTGAGGACAGGGGTCTCGGCGTGCGAGGCGATCTCCGTCACCGGCTCGCCGTCCCGCAGCACCCGGACGGTCGTGGCGGCCGACTCCAGCGACGCGGACGACAGCACCGTCACGGCCCCGGCGCGCACCGCGGAGTGCACGCCCGGGCCGCCGCTCAGCCGGACCGCTCCGGCGGGGCCTCCGTCGGCGCGGTACACATGGATCTCGCCGGTCTCCGGGTCCTTGGCGCCGTGCCCCGCCGAGGCCGACAGCAGGACGCCGTCGCCGTCCGTCCCGAGCACCGCGCGTACGTGCAACTCCGGTCCCGTCCACGGCTGTTCACCGACGAACAGTGCTCGCGAGCCGTTCTCGTCGGAGATGCGCACGAGGCGCTCGCCGGACAGCCAGGCGGGCACCCCGGGGAAAAGATCAAGCCAGATTTCATCGCTGTCCCGGTGCACCTCCCGGGTGCCGCCGGTGGCGGTGTCCACCGTCAGGTACAGCTGCTCGCGCTGGTCCCGGGTCTGGACCAGCAGCAACGGCGGGCCCGCCGCCGACCAGTGCACCTGAGCGAGGTACGGATAGCGCTCGCGGTCCCACTCCACCGGCGTCGCCGCCCCGTCCAGCGTCAGCAGGACCAGCGTGACCTCGGCGTTCGGGGTGCCGGCGGCGGGGTAGGCCACCTCGGCGGGCGGTTGCGCGGGGTTCGCGGGGTCGGCGATCCACCAGCGGCGGACCGGGGACGCGTCCACGCGGGCCGCCAGTACGCAGGCACCGTCCGGGGCCCACCAGTAGCCGCGGCTGCGGGACATCTCCTCGGCGGCGATGAACTCCGCCAGTCCGTAGCCGACGTCCGGTCCCTCGGGCTCGGCCAGCGCCCGGTCCCCGCCGCCGTCGGCGTCCACCACGCGCAGCGCGCCGTCCGCCACGTAGGCCACCCGGCGGCCGTCCGGCGAAGGACGCGGGTCCACCACGGGGCCCGGCACGGCGATCTCCCGGGCCGTGCCGGCCCGCAGCTCCGCCGTGAAGAGCCTTCCGGACAAGGCGAACGCGGCCAGCTCCACCGCGTCGTCGGTCGCGTAGCCGACGATTCCCGCCGAACCTTCCCGGCTGCGCTCCCGGCGCGCCCTCTCCTGCGGCGACAGTTCCTCCGCCGCGCCGGACAGCAGCACCCCGGGGTCCGCCGCGACCCGCTCGGCGCCCGACTGCGGGTCCAGCACCCACAGCAGGTGCGAGCGGTCGGTGCCGGAACGGGAGCGCAGGAAGACGATCCGGCCGCCGTCCGGCGACACGGTGAAGGCGCGCGGGGCGCCGAGCGAGAACCGCTGCGTGCGGGCGTACTGCCGCGGGAACGAGAGCGCTTGCGTCATGGGGGGAGTGTGCCACCGCCCGCCGGTGAGCCCGGCGCACGCCAACCACGAGATCCGGCCATGCGCCCCCGCGTGCTCCCGTGCGACGAGCTATGCGGTGCGCCACAAAGTTATGATCCACTGCCGAGAGTGGGTAACAACCGGTTGGCAAGTGCTGTCGGACTCTGAGGCCCTGGAGGTGTGCCGCTGTGGCACTTTCGATTTCGGCGGTGCTGCTGCTGCTGATCGTCGTCTTCCTGCTGGTCAGGAAAGCCGGTTTGAAGGCGGGGCACGCGGTGGTCTGCGTACTGCTCGGGTTCTACCTGGCGAGTTCCTCCATCGCGCCGACGATCCGGGACCTCACCAGCAACGTCGCGGGCATGATCGGCGACTTCAAGTTCTGAGCCCGTGGCTTCCCCCTGGTGAGCCGCGGGGCCTGCCCTAGGCTCTCCTCATGACCGCACCGCCCGCCCGCCGACTGCTGCTCGTCCACGCGCATCCCGACGACGAGTCGATCAACAACGGCGCCACCATGGCCAAGTACGCCGCCGAGGGCGCGCTCGTCACGCTGGTGACGTGCACCCTCGGCGAGGAGGGCGAGGTCATCCCGCCCGAGCTGGCGCACCTGGCCCCCGACCGCGACGACACCCTCGGCGCGCACCGGACCGGCGAACTCGCCGACGCCATGGCGCAGCTCGGCGTCACCGACCACCGCTTCCTGGGCGGCGCCGGCCGCTTCCGGGACTCCGGGATGATGGGCGTGCCGCAGAACGACCGGCCGGAGAGCTTCTGGCGGGCGGACCTCGACCTCGCGTCCTCGTACCTCGTGGAGGTGATCCGCGAGGTCCGTCCTCAGGTGCTGGTCACCTACGACCCCGACGGCGGCTACGGCCACCCCGACCACATCAAGGCGCACCGGGTCTCCATGCGCGCCGCGGAACTGGCCGCGGAACCGGCCTACCGGCGTGACCTCGGCGGCCCGCACTCCATCGCCAAGATCTACTGGAACTGCATCCCGCGCCGCGTGGTCGAGGAGGGCTTCGCCCGGCTGCGCGGGGCCGGCCGGCAGATCCCCTTCGAGGGCATCGCGACCGCCGACGACGTCCCGGGCGTGGTGGACGACGCCCTGGTGACCGCCGCCATCGACGTGGAGGCCCGCTACGCCGGGCAGAAGGCCGCGGCGATGAAGGCCCACGTCACCCAGATCGCGGTGGACGGCCCGTTCTTCGCGCTCTCCAACGACCTCGGACAGCCCTTGTTCGGCGCCGAGTTCTACCGTCTGGTCAAGGGCGTGCCCGTGCCGGCCGGGAGCCTGGAGGACGATCTGTTCGCGGGGACCGGGGCATGAGGCGCGCCGCCTACCCGTTGCTCGTGGTCCTGGGCGTGCTGGTCGCCGTCGCGGGGTCGCTGGTCCAGGCCGCCTGGTTCCCGGGCGGGTTGCTGCTCGCGCTCGCCGGGAGCGCGGCGCTCTTCCACGGCGGCGCCCGGCTGACCGGCACGCGGCTGGGCGCCGTGGTGCCGGCGGCGGTGTGGCTGATCACCGTGATGCTGCTGAGCTCCGCCCGCCCGGAGGGTGATTTCCTGTTCGCCAACGGAATCAGTCCGTACGTCTACCTGTTGGGCGGAGCGATGGCCGGCGTGATGTCGGCCACGCTTGTGCAACCCCGTCCTCCCGCCGGTGGATCACTTGAGGCACCATAGGCGCCACGTTGCGTCCGTTACGGAGCGAGCGTCGCCCGTTTTGGCGGTTGACGTCACATAAACCCCTTTGATCAGGGCGGTCTCCATCCGGCGGGCAGGCGGCTCCGACGCGGCGCCCAGTATGGTGGTGCGCGCCGCCGGGCCGCCCGCGGAAAGGCCGTGACGGGTGGCGAAGCGAACCGGGAGAGCCTGCTTTGAGTCGTGAAACTGATCGTCCGTCCCCCGGCCCCCAGGGCCGGGGCGGAGCCGCGTACCCGTCGGGTACCCCGCCGTACGGAACCCGACCGTTTCCGTCGCTGCATCCGCAGGAGGACCCGCGCGACGGGGCCGCGACCGGGGAGCCCGCTGCGGCTCCCGCCGCGGAGGAGACCAAGACCGAGACCACGCTGACCACCCGGGTGCGCATCAACATCCCCGGGTCCCGGCCGATCCCGCCGGTCGTCGTCCGCACGCCCGTCGAGGGCGGCGCGGAGGGCGGGGCGCCCGCCGGGTCCGCCCCGGCCGCCCCCGAGACCGAGTCGACCCCGCTGTCCACGGGCTGGACCGCCGGCGGCGGTACCGGGGCCGGTCAGGGCGTTCCGGCGCCCGCGCCGGAACCCGCCGCGGAGCCGGCTCCGGCGCCGAGGGGCGAGAAGCCGGCCAGCGACTGGTTCGCGCCGCGGAAGGCCGCCCCCAGGCCCGAGGCCGGCCAGGGGCCGGGCCCGGCGCCCGGTCCCGAGCCGATGCAGGGGTTCTCCGCTCCCGAGGTCACCCAGCCGATGCAGCTCGGCGACATCCCCGCCCAGCCCGGCCCCATGGAGCGCGGACCGGTCCCCGGACCTGGCGCCGCCCCCGGCGGCCCGCGACGCGGTGGCATCCCGTACCTGAACGACGGCGCGGTCGGCCCGGCCGGTCCCGGGGGTCCGGTGGCGCCGGGTGGCCCCGGTGGCCCCGCGGGTCCCGGTGGCCCCGTGATGCCGGGCGGCCCGGGCGGTCCCGGCGGTCTCGGCGGCCCTGGGGGCCCCGCGGGTCCCGGACGTCCCGCGCCGGCACCACGCCCGTTCCCCGGCGGCCCCGGCGCGGCGCCCGCCGGTCCCGGAGCAGGCGTGCCCTTCCCGGGGCAGCAGCCGCCGGCCGGCCCCACCACGGGCCCGGTCACCGGGGAGATGCGGGTGCCCCCGGCGGGCCCCGCCGCCGGCCGGCCGCCGTTCCCCACGCCGTTCCCGTCCTCCGCGGCCGACCGGATGTCCGGCGACACCGTCGTCAGCGGCATCCCGGCGGTTCCCCCCGCGGGACCGTCCGCCAACCGGCCCGCCCCGCCCGCCGCCCGTCAGAGTGCGGCGCAGCCCGAGGCCAAGGGCCGCTCCAAGCTCATACTGGCGGGCGTCGGGGTGCTGGGCGTGCTGGGCATCGCCTACGGCGCGGGACTGCTGATGGACCACTCCGACGTCCCGGCCGGTACGACCGTCTACGGCGTCGGGATCGGCGGCAAGACCAAGGACCAGGCCGTCGCGGTCCTCGACCAGGCGCTCGGCTCCCGGAAGAACGCGCCGATCACCGTCACCGTCGGCGACCAGCGCACGTCGCTGAAGCCCGCGGCCGCTGGTCTCGTCCTCGACACCGACGCGACCGTCCGCAACGTGGCGCATCGCGACTACAACCCGGTCACCGTCATCGGCTCGCTGTTCGGCGGCTCGCGCGCGGCCGATCCCGTGCTGACCACGGACAGCGAGAAGCTCCGCGCCCAGTTGGAGAAGCTCTCCCGGGGTCTCGGCGGCTCGGGTTCCGAGGGCATGGTCAAGTTCGTGAAGGGCAAGGCCGTCGCCGTCCCCGGCAAGCCCCACGAAGGCGTGGACGTGGCCGCCTCGATCGACACCGTCACCGCCGCCTACGCCACGCAGGTCGCCACCGGCAAGGCCGGCGCGGTCAGCCTGAAGGTCACCACCGTCCAGCCCAAGGTGACCCAGGAGGCGCTCGACAAGGCCGTCAACGGCTTCGGGAAGACGGCCATGTCCGGGTTCGTCATGGTCCGTGCGGGCGCCGGGGCACCCCTCCCGTTCAGCCCGCAGAACTCGCTGTCGAAGATCCTCACGATGGTGCCGGACCAGGACGGCAACCTGACGCCGTACATCGACCGCAAGGTGCTCAAGGGCCTGTACGGCGGCGCCTTCGACGGTGTCCTGGTCGAGCGTGGTGACGGCAGCAAGACCGCCGTCACCCCGGAGGACGTCGCCTCCGCGATGCTGCCCGCGCTGCAGACCACCGACACCGCCAAGAAGACGGTGACCATCGAGGGCACGTCCTGACCCCCGGTCGCCCGATCCACGCGTGAAGGGTGTGGCCCCGGTACCCGTACCGGGGCCACACCCATGACATCTGTCATCCGCGCAACAGGACGCCCGGCACTGCCGCCCGGACCGTGCCGTCGGCGACGCTGCTGCCATGACCGCAACAGTGTTCACGCACGTGAGCAAGAGCTTCGGTCAGGTCCGGGCCGTCGACGACCTGAGCCTGACCCTCCACCCGGGTGAGACCGTCGCCCTGCTGGGCCCCAACGGCGCCGGCAAGTCGACCGCGCTGGACCTGCTGCTGGGGCTGCGCACGCCCGACTCCGGCACCGTCGAGGTCTTCCACCCCGCGCCGGGCGATCACCGAGGGCCGGGTCGGGGCCGTGCTGCAGAGCGGCGGCCTCATGGAGGAGGTCACCGTGCGCGAGTTGGTACGGCTCGCCTGCGACCTGCACCCGCGGGCCCACCCCGTCGCCGAGGTGATGGCGGCCGCCGGGCTGGAGTCCATCGCCGACCGCAAGGTCGACAAGCTCTCCGGCGGCCAGGAGCAGCGCGTGCGCTTCGCCCTGGCCACGGCGGGCGCGAGCGACCTGCTGGTCCTCGACGAGCCGACCACCGGCATGGACGTCTCCGCCCGGCAGGCCTTCTGGGAGGCCATGCGCGGCCAGGTGAAGCAGGGCCGCACGGTGCTCTTCGCCACCCACTACCTGGAGGAGGCGGACGCCGTCGCCGACCGGGTGCTCGTCCTGCAGGGCGGCCGGCTGGTGGCCGACGGCACCGCCGCCGAGATCAAGGCGCGGGCCGGGGTCCGGCGTATCGTCTTCGACCTGGACACCCCGCCCGACGAGCCCGCCCTGCGGGCCCTGCCGCGGGTCACGGACGTGGAGGTCACCGGGCGCACGGTGCGCATCCGCTCCACGGACGCCGACGCGACGGTGCACGCGGTCTACGCGGCCGGGCTCTACCCCCGGCACCTGGAGGTCGCCGGGCTCGGCCTGGAGCAGGCCTTCCTGGCCATCACGGAGCCGTCCAAGGAGTCCGAGGAGTCCAAGGAGGAGGTGGCGGCGCGATGAGGACGCTGGCCCGGCTGGAGATCCTGCGCGTCCTGCGCAACCGCAGGTTCATGTTCTTCTCGGTGCTGTACCCGGTGCTGCTCTTCATGATCCTCACGGCGGGCCAGAAGGCCGCGACGGTGCCGTACTACATGGTCGCGATGTGCGCCTTCGGCGCCATGACCGCCGTGCTCATGGGTAACTCCGAGCGGATCGCCCGGGAGCGCGACAAGGGCTGGGTGCGCCAGCTGCGGCTCACCGCGCTGCCCGGGCGCGGCTACGTCCTGGCGAAGATCGCCGCGGCCGCCACGGTCAGCCTGCCCTCGATCGTGCTCGTGCTGCTCGCCGGCGGCGCCGTGAAGGGCGTGCGGATGGCCGCCTGGCAGTGGGCCGGGGTGCTGCTCACCAGCTGGGCGGGGAGCTTCGTCTTCGCCGCGCTCGGCGTGGCCATCGGCTACGTCGCCTCGGCGGAGACCGCCCGCCCCATCGCGATGATCGCCTACTTCGGGCTCGCGCTGCTCGGCGGCCTGTGGATGCCCTTCAGCTCCTTCCCCGGCTGGCTGCGCGACATCGCGAACCTGCTGCCCGCCCGGCCGTACGCGGCGCTCGGCCAGGCCGTCGAACTCGGCCAGGCCCCGCACGCCCGGGACATCGCCGTACTGGTGGTCTACGGGCTGGTCTTCGCCGGGACAGCCGCTTGGATGTACCGCAAGGACACCGCGAAGGCCTGAGAGGAGAACGATCGTGGCCGCCGGAACGCCACAGCAGCGGGAGGCCGCCGAGCCCCGGGACGCCCCGGCCATCGGCCGGGCCCCGGAGAACCGCCGTCAGGCCGTGGTCAAGCTGGTCTGGGTGGCCATGTGGATGCTCTACCTGGGCGCCCCGGTCAGCGACCTCGCCGAGGGCGGGCACGGCCTCACCGCGACCGTGCTCGGCTGGCTCGGGCTCGCCGCCTTCGTCGCCGCCTACCTGGGCATCGTCTTCCTGCGGACCAACGCGGAACACCAGCCGCGCTGGGTGTACGGGCAGCTCCTGCTGCTCGGCGGGCTGGGCCTGCTGATGACGTTCACCCTGGGCGACGCCTTCCTCGTGCTGTTCGTCTACCTGGCCGTCGGCTGCGGGGCGGTGCTGCCCGGCCGGCAGGCGCGCTGGGCGATCCCGCTGGTGACCGCGGTGCTCGCGGCCGTCGCCGGGCTCACCGGGGCGAACGAGGCCACGGTGGTCTCGCTGCTCGTGCCGTGCCTGCTCGGCGGCTACGCCATGACCGGGGTGCGCCAGCTGGTGCGCACCACCCGCGAACTGCGCGAGGCCCGGGCGGCGGTGGCCCAGCTGGCCGCCACGGAGGAACGCCTGCGGCTCGCCCGCGACCTGCACGACCTGCTCGGCCACTCGCTGTCGCTGATCACCCTCAAGAGCGAACTGGCCGGACGCATGCTGCCCGGCCGCCCCGAGGACGCCGCCGCGCAGGTCGCCGACATCGAGCGGGTCAGCCGGCAGGCCCTCGTGGACGTCAGGGAGGCCGTCAGCGGCTACCGCAGGCCCACCCTCGCCGCCGAGCTCGCCGGCGCCCGCGAGGCCCTGCAGGCCGCCGGTGTCCGCGCCGAGCTGCCCGCCACCGTGGCCGCCCCGCTCACCCCGGAGGCCGAGGGTGCGCTGGCCTGGGCCCTGCGCGAGGCCGTCACCAACGTCGTACGGCACAGCGGCGCCTCCCGCTGCGTGGTGACCGTCGCCGAGGACGACGGCACGGTGGCGCTCACCGTCGCCGACGACGGCCGCGGCCCGGGCCCCGGCGGCTCACGACGCGGCAACGGCCTGACCGGCCTGGAGGAGCGCCTGCTGCTCGCCGGTGGCCGCCTGGAGACCGCCGCGGACGGCGGCTTCACCCTCCACGCCGTGGTCCCGGCCGACTACGCTCACGGCCATGATCCGGGTGCTGCTGGCGGAGGACCAGTCGATGGTGCGCGAGGCCCTGGCCGCGCTGCTGGGGCTTGAGGAGGACATCGAGGTGGTCGCGCAGGTCGCGCGCGGCGAGGACGTCGTCGGGGCGGCCCGCGACGCCGGGGCGCAGGTCGCCCTCCTCGACATCGAGATGCCCGGGGCGATGACCGGCCTCGACGCGGCCGCCGTGGTGCGGGCGGAACTGCCCGGGGTCCGCGTCGTCATCGTCACCACCTTCGGCCGGCCCGGGTACCTGCGCCGGGCCATGGAGGCGGGCGCCGACGCGTTCCTGGTCAAGGACGCGCCCGCGGGGCAACTCGCGGAGGCGGTGCGCAGGGTGCTGCGCGGGGAGAAGGTGATCGACCCCGCGCTCGCCGCCGCCGCGCTCTCGGAGGGGGCCGACCCCCTCACCCCGCGCGAGCGCGACGTCCTGCGCGCGGCGGCCGACGGTTCCCTCAACGCGGACATCGCCCGCCGCCTCCACCTCTCCGAGGGGACCGTCCGCAACTACCTCTCCACCGCGATCCAGAAGACCGCCGCGCGCAACCGCGCCGAAGCGGTCCGCATCGCCCTCGAACGCGGCTGGCTCTAGCCGCCCGCCGCCCCGGGGGGATGGTGGGAAGTTCCCGTGCGGGGTGCGGGAAGTCGTTCCTCTCCCAGCCGCCAGGCTGGGGAGAAACCCGAGGCACTGCACAGGCGCGGCGCCGTCGTGGGTTGTGCCCACCCGTTCCGCCTCGCGGCGGACCGCCTGCCCACGACCCGCCTGCGAGCCCGCATCCCTCCCCGGGTGGTCAGTTGAGGAGCGCGCGGGCGGCCCGCGCCTGCCGCCGCATCGCCGTCGCGGCGGAGGGCTCCGACTCGGCGAGCACGTCCGCGTACGCCTCCATCTCCGCGGCGCCCCGCGCGAAGTCCCCCTTCCGCACCAGGAGCTGGGCGTGTTCGAGGCGCAGCCGTGCCGGATGGTGGGGCAGCAGCAGCGCCAGTTCGACCGCCCACAGCTGCGTCGTCAGGTGCTCCGGCCGTGCCGAGGCCCACGCGCGGATGTTGTTGAGCACCCGCAGCACGATGTCCAGCGGATCCGCGGGCTCCAGCATCGCCGGGGAGGGCGCGGCCCCCGTCGCGCCCGCCACCAGCAGGCGCACGTCCTCCTCCCCGAGCCGCCGGCCGCCGTTGAAGGGGTCGGCCAGCACGAAGACGCCCGCGGGGTCGCCGAAGCCCACGACGAAGTGCCCGGGGAGGGCGACGCCGTGGACCGGGCCGCCGGCGCGCCGGACGACCTCCATCCAGACCACCGACAGCAGGATCGGCAGCCCGCGCCGTCGTTGCAGCACCTCGTGCAGCAGCGAGGACTCCAGCCGCTGGTAGTCGGCCGGGGAGCCGCCGAACCCGCAGCGGCCGGCGAGCAGTTCGGCGGCGGCGTCGGCCCACTCGGCGGGGCCGGTGAGACCGTACGGCAGGAGCCCGGCCAGACGGTCGAGTTCCATCTGCGCCGCGTCCGTCCCGGCCTCGTCGAGGGACGGGTCGGCCTCGGCCCCGATGAGCAGGCACAGGTCCGCGAGGTCGGGGCGCACCTCGCGGGCGGCCTCGGCGAAGCGCTGCCTGGTGGAGTCGTCCATACCGGGGTTCTCACCCTTCCGCGGACAGCGGGCCGCGCCGGTAGTGGTACGCGTGGTGGGTGGTGAAGCCCATCCGGTCGTAGAGGGCGCGCGCGCCCTCGTTGTCGGTCTCGACCTGCAGGTACGCGCCGGAGGCGCCCTCGTCCAGGGCCTTGCGGGCGAGCGCGGCCATCACGGCCAGGGCCAGTCCGCGCCGCCGGTGGGAGGGGGCCACCTCGACGGCGCCGAAGGAGGCGAAGCGGCCGTCGACGACGCAGCGGCCGATCGCCGCGGGCCCGGCGTCGGCGGGGTCGCCGTCCCCCGGCACCGTGGCGAACCACACCGAGGGGCCGCCGGTGAGCACCTTCAGCGCCGCGTCGCCGAGGTCACCCGTGCGGTGGTAGCGGGCGAGCCACGCCGCGTCGGCCTCGCGGGACAGGCGTACGGCCTCGGTGCCGGGCAGGTCCGCGATCGGCGCCAGGGCGGCCGTGCGCAGCAGGGCGTGGCCCTCCGCCGTCCAGCCGAGGCCGCCCAGCGCCTGCGCCAGCGTCTCGTCGGAGTCCTCGCCGCCGGTGGTGACCTGCACGTACGCCGGCAGGCCGCGGTCGCCGTACCAGCGGGCGATCCGCGCGGCGGCCTCCGTCAGCGGGACACCCGGATCGCCCAGCGGCAGCACGGAGTTCGCGCGCCGGGTGAAGCCGCCCGCCGCCCGCAGCGTCCACGCGCCCAGCCGGGCGGCCTCCTGCGCGGGCCAGCAGCGGGAGGCCGACTCCTGCAGTTCCCTGGCCGTCGCGCGGGGCGCACGGGCACCGCGGCGCGCCGGTGCGTCGGGCACGATCTTGCCCGCGACCAGGGACGATTCCGTGATGCGGACGGTCTCCCCGTCCCGACGGGTGACAACAAGCACCCCTTCGTTCCACGATGTGAGAATCCCGACGGCGTCGGCGAACACCGGCCGCCCCTCGACGATCTCCGCGACCCTTCGAACCGAAACGCGTTTGCCCACGTCAGAAGGGGTTATGCGTACCTCGAGCCGGCCTCCGGCGGTGAAATCCATGCTCATGACCGCCCCTCCTGTTCGTCTGCTGCCCAAGAACGGAGATACTAGGGGCGGGCATCGACGACGCCGCGCTCCCGCGCGAGACAGCCCTACCGAGGAGGAACGACAGCGTGACCTACGTCATCGCGCAGCCTTGTGTCGACGTCAAGGACAAGGCGTGCATCGAGGAGTGCCCGGTCGACTGCATCTACGAGGGCCAGAGGTCCTTGTACATCCACCCGGACGAATGCGTCGACTGCGGAGCCTGTGAGCCGGTCTGCCCGGTGGAGGCCATCTTCTACGAGGACGACACCCCGGAGGAGTGGAAGGACTACTACAAGGCGAACGTCGAGTTCTTCGACGAGCTCGGCTCGCCCGGTGGTGCCTCCAAGCTCGGGCTGATCGAGCGCGACCACCCCTTCATCGCCGCCCTGCCGCCGCAGGGCGAGTGACCCGACCGTTGCGGGCGGTCCCGTACGGCACACCGCCGTACGGGACCGCCGTGTTTCAGGTAGTGGCAGGCCGCGTGCCTGCGAGGAACGGAAAGTGAGCACCGCCGTGGCGCAGCCAGTCTCGTCCAGACTCCCCGTCTTCCCCTGGGACCGGCTCGAACCGTACAAGGCCACGGCCGCCGCCCATCCCGGCGGCATCGTCGACCTGTCGGTCGGCACCCCGGTCGACCCGGTCCCGCACGTCGTGCAGCGGGCCCTGGCCGGGGCCGCGGACAGCCCCGGGTACCCGACCGTGTGGGGGACGCCCGAGCTGCGCGCCGCCATCACCGGCTGGGCCGGCCGCCGGCTGGGCGCCGGCGGCCTGACCGACGCGCACGTGCTGCCGGTCGTCGGCTCCAAGGAACTGGTCGCCTGGCTGCCGACCCAACTGGGTCTCGGCGCGGGCGACAAGGTGGCGTACCCGCGGCTGGCCTACCCGACCTACGAGGTCGGGGCGCGGCTGGCGGGCGCCGAGGCGGTCGTCTACGACGAACCGACCGAGCCCGACCCGGCCGGGCTGCGGCTGCTGTGGCTCAACAGCCCCTCCAACCCCACCGGTCGCGTGCTGTCCAAGGACGAGCTGACCCGTGCCGTCGCCTGGGCGCGCGAGCACGGCGTGCTGGTGTTCAGCGACGAGTGCTACCTGGAGCTGGGCTGGGACGCCGACCCGGTCTCGGTCCTGCACCCGGACGTCTGCGGCGGCTCCTACGAGGGCATCGTGGCCGTCCACTCGCTGTCCAAGCGCTCCAACCTGGCCGGCTACCGCTCCGCGTTCCTCCTGGGCGACCCGGCCGTGCTCGGCGAGCTGCTGCAGATCCGCAAGCACGGCGGCATGATGACGCCCGCCCCGGTGCAGGCCGCCACGGTCGCGGCGCTCGGGGACGACGCCCACGTGGCCCGGCAGCGCGAGCGCTACGCGCGGCGGCGGGCGTCCCTGCGGGAGGCCTTCGAGGCGGCCGGCTTCCGCATCGAGCACAGCGAGGCGAGCCTGTACCTGTGGGCGACGCGTGACGAGTCCTGCTGGGACACCGTCGCGGACCTGTCCAAGCACGGCATCCTCGTGGCGCCCGGCGACTTCTACGGCGCGGCGGGGGAGCGGTACGTGCGGATCGCCTTCACGGCCACCGACGAGCGGGTGGCGGCGGCGGTGCGCCGGCTGTCCTCCTGAGCCGCGGGCGGCCACGACGCCGGCGCAAAGGGCCCGGGAAGCACCGCTCCCCGGGCCCTTTCGGTGCGGCTGTGGGGGGTCAGCCGCCGATGGGGAGCCCCTGGAGGGGCAGCCGGCCGGTGGAGGGGAGGCCGCCCGGCAGCCCGGAGCCCTTGGCGGTCTTCCCGAGCTCCTGGGCGGTGCCGCCGACGGTCTTGGCGGTCTGCGTCGCGGCGCCCTTGAAGGCGGGCTGGGCGCCCTTGGCGAGGTCGCTGACGGTGTCGGTCGTCGCGGGCAGCGCCTCCTGCACGGTCTTCACGGCGCCGGACTGCTTGGCCACGCCGTTCACGGTGCCGGTGAGCTCGGGGGTCTTGTCCACGTTGGTCAGCCCACCCAGGTCGCCGACCTGCGGGAGCGCGGCGGCGGACGCGGCACCGGCACCGATGAGAGGAGCCGCGGCCGCGCCGACCAGCAGGGCAGCCCGGGCGATCCGACGCGCGAGGGGGAGAGACATGGTGCTCCTTTTACGGAGAGACGACGGTTTCGACGTGACATGTCCGCGGGGCGGACGTCGTGACTACCGCGTGAAGGGGGCCGAAGGTTGCGGCCGCCAAGAGTAAAGAATTGGTAATGCGAAAGGATTCCCGGGGCGGTAAAGCGGAGCAATTCGGACGGAGCCGGAAGTGCCGCGGAAACGTCACAGCCCTTGATCAGGAGCTTTTTTCGCACCCCCGAACGAGGGGATTCGCATCTGATGGTTTTGGCGTATGAATCACCCGCCTGGGGGTGAATACCCGCACTATTGCGCGACGGTGATCCTGACGTCGCCCCCGGCCCCGTGCGCGGCGTCGGAATTCGATGCCGTCCAGCCCCGGTCGGAGGCCTTGGCCGACCACTCGCGGTTCCCGAAGGACACCTTCTCCACCTTCAGTTCATGGGCGTGCGCCACCGCCCACTGGGCCAGCTCCCAGCCCCGCCGGCCCTCGTCGCCGCGCGCCTCGTTCCCCGCCGGGGCCGACGGCACGGCCACCGTGCGCCGCGCCGGACCCCCGCCCCGCGCACCGTTCTTGGCGTCCCGCGCGGCCTCGCCGTCCGGGTCCGCGGGCGTCTCGGTGGTGCGCGGCGCCACGTCGGCCCCGAACTCCCGCACCAGCCGCTCCCGCACCTTCGCCGGGTCGCCCCCGGAGACCGCCCGCGCGGCCAGGGGGGTGACGCAGGTGAGCGCCCCCGCGTGCCGGCCGGTCAGCGCGCCGGACAGCAGCGCGGCGTCCGCCTCGTGCTTGGCGTACGCCTGCGGGAAGCCGCTCTTCTGCACTTTCTGCGCGGCCACCGTGAGGGGCAGCCGGGAATAGCCGTGGATCTTCACCAGGCCGTCGAAGAATTCGTTGGAGGCGTAGACCGGGTCCATGATCTGCGCGGCCGTGCCCCAGCCCTGCGAAGGGCGCTGCTGGAACAGGCCCACCGAGTCGCGGTCCCCGTGGTCGAGATTGCGCAGCGCCGACTCCTGCATGGACGTGGCCAGCGCTATCGTCACCGCCCGCTCCGGCAGCCCGCGCGAGGTCGCCACCGCGGCGATCGTCGAGGCGTTCGCCGCCTGCTGGGGCTCCAGGGTCAGGCTGCCGGCCTGCGTGGTGACCGTGCAGGCCGGATGGCGCGGACCGCCGCCGAGGCCGGCCAGGTGGTACGCGGAGTAGCCCGCGACCCCCAGCAGGACCAGTCCTGCGGTGATCAGACGGGCTGCGCGCCCCCGCCTGCGGGGGGCGCTTGCGGCGGGTGTCGAGGTCGACGGTGGCTTCGGCACGCGCACACCGTACCGAAGCCCGCTGTACCGGTGGCCCCGTCAGGCCCCCGGTAGGGTCGGCGGCATGGAACGGCCCGTGCTCGATCTCAGTCAGGACGCCGCCGCCGTGACGGCGCAGCTCGTCGACATCCCCTCCGTCAGCCTCGCCGAGAAGCCGCTGGCGGACGCCGTGGAGAGCGCCCTGCGCGCCCTGCCCCACCTCACGGTGGACCGGGACGGGGACGCCGTCGTCGCCCGCACACGGCTCGGCCGGGCCGAGCGCGTCGTACTCGCCGGTCATCTGGACACCGTGCCGATCGCCGCGAACGTGCCCTCCCGCCTCGACGAGGACGGCGTCCTGTGGGGCTGCGGCACCTCCGACATGAAGTCCGGGGTCGCCGTCCAGCTGCGGCTCGCCGCGACCCTCACCGAGCCCAACCGCGACCTGACCTTCGTCTTCTACGACGCCGAGGAGATCGCGGCGGAGCACAACGGCCTCAAGCGGCTCGCCGAGAACCACCCGCAGTGGCTCGCCGGCGACTTCGCCGTCCTGCTGGAGCCCACCGACGCAAAGGTCGAGGGCGGCTGCCAGGGCACCTTGAGGTTCCGGGTGGAGACCACCGGCCGCCGCGCCCACTCCGCGCGCAGCTGGCTGGGCGAGAACGCCATCCACAAGGCCGCGCCCGTGCTGGCCCGGCTCGCCGCCTACGAGCCGCGGCAGGCGGTCGTCGACGGCCTCACCTACCGCGAGGGCCTCAACGCCGTCATGATCGAGGGCGGTCACGCCGGGAACGTGATCCCCGACTCCTGCGCGGTGATCGTCAACTTCCGCTTCGCCCCCGACCGTTCCGAGGCCGAGGCGTTCGCCCACGTCCGCGAGGTCTTCGAGGGGTACGAGGTGCGGCTGACCGACAGCGCCCCCGGCGCCCTGCCGGGCCTGTCGCACCCGGCGGCGGCCGCCTTCGTCGAGGCCATCGGCACCGAGCCCGCGCCCAAGGAGGCCTGGACCGACGTGGCCCGCTTCTCCGCGCTGGGCGTCCCGGCCGTGAACTACGGCCCCGGCGACCCCCGGCTCGCCCACACCCGCGAGGAGCACGTCGCCGTCGCCGCCGTCCTGGAGGCGGAGGAGAAGCTGCGCGCCTGGCTGTCGTAACGAGCAATTCAGCGGCGCGTTCTTGATCCGCCCGGCGGACGCGGTCGTACCCTGACCGGACGGCAGCGAAAGGAGCGCGACATGGACAGTGACGCGGAGGAGGCGTCCGCCGCCGAGACAGCCGCGGCGGAGGGCAGCAGCCCCACGGGGCGCGGCTGGCCCGAGCGCCACACCGGTCCCGTCGTACGGCGCCGGGGCCAGGTGCAGAAGTCCACGACAGACCAGCGGTTGCTGGACACCCGCGGACCCTCGGACTGGGTGCACGGCGACCCGTGGCGCGTGATGCGCATCCAGTCGGAGTTCGTCGAGGGCTTCGGCGCGCTCGCCGAACTCGGCAGGGCGGTCAGCGTCTTCGGTTCCGCCCGTATGGCGGAGGGCTCGGCCGATTACGAGACCGGCGTCCGCATCGGCCGCGCCCTGGCCGAGGCGGGCTTCGCCGTCATCACCGGCGGCGGCCCCGGTGCCATGGAGGCGGCCAACCGGGGTGCCTGCGAGGCCGGCGGGGTCTCGGTGGGCCTGGGCATCGAGCTCCCCTTCGAGCAGGGGCTCAACCCCTACGTCGACATCGGCGTGAACTTCCGCTACTTCTTCGTCCGCAAGACGATGTTCGTGAAGTACGCCTCCGGGTTCATCGTCCTGCCGGGCGGCTTCGGCACCCTCGACGAGCTCTTCGAGGCCCTCACGCTGGTCCAGACCCGCAAGGTCACGCAGTTCCCCATCGTCCTGTTCGGCTCCGCATACTGGCGCGGCCTGGTCGACTGGGTCCGCAACACCGTCGTGGACGGCGGCAAGGCGTCCCCGGTCGACCTGGAACTCCTCCACGTCACGGACGACGTCGACGAGGCGGTCGCCCTGGTGACCAAGGAGACCGGCGACTGAACCGCGGGCCCTACGCCAGCCCCCGCCGGGCGACCGCCGGGGGCCGGTGTCCCGCGATCGAGGCCACCATGTCCAGCACCTGACGGGTCTCGGCGACCTCGTGCACCCGGTACACCCGGGCGCCGAGCCACGCCGAGACGGCGGTCGTCGCCAGGGTGCCGATCAGCCGCTCCTTGACGGGGCGGTCCAGGGTCTCGCCCACGAAGTCCTTGTTGGACAGCGAGACCAGCACCGGCCAGCCGGTGGCCGTCATCTCCGGCAGCCGCCGGGTCGCCTCCAGCGAGTGCCGGGTGTTCTTCCCGAAGTCGTGGCCGGGGTCGATGAGGATGGCGTCCCGCCGCACCCCGAGCGCGGCCGCCCGCTCCGCGAGGCCCACCGTCACCTTCAGGATGTCGGCCATCACGTCCTCGTAGCCGACCCGGTGCGGCCGGGTGCGCGGCAGCGCGCCGCCCGCGTGGGTGCAGACCAGGCCGACGCCGTGCTTCGCGGCGACCTCGGCGAGCCGGGGGTCGACGCCGCCCCAGGCGTCGTTGAGCAGGTCCGCGCCGGCCTCGCAGACCGCCTCGCCGACCTCGTGGCGCCAGGTGTCGACGCTGATCACCACGTCGGGGTGGCGCCGGCGCACCTCGGCGACGAAACCGGCGGTCCTGCGGATCTCCTCCTGCGCCGAGACCTCCTCGCCGGGGCCCGCCTTCACCCCGCCGACGTCGATGATCGCGGCACCCTCCGCGACCGCGCGCCCGACGCGTTCGAGGGCCGGTGCGTCGGTGAACGTGGCGCCCTGGTCGTAGAACGAGTCCGGCGTCCGGTTCACGATCGCCATGATCACGGGCTCGTGCTCGCCGAATTCCCGTGTGCCCAGCCGCAGCATGTCGCGCCTGCCTCCCTCGAAATGTCGTACGCCGATCGAAGATAGTCGCCGACCGCACACCGCGCGCACGGCGCGACGTGGCACGATCGTGGCGTACACGTCGGGCCGACCCCGGGAGAGGTCTTGTTCTGGTTCATGCTCATCGCGTTGGTCGCGGTGGTCGCCGCGGTCGCCCTCGCGGTGCTCGGCGACGGCGGGGTGCTCCGTGACGTGGAGCCGGACCGGGTGGAGGACCGGCTGCCGCCGCAGCGGCCGGTGGGCCGCGCGGACGTCGAGCGGCTGCGCCTGCCGGTGACCGTGCGCGGTTACCGCATGGTGGACGTCGACGACGTGCTGGAGCGCCTCGGCGCGGAACTGGCCCAGCGCGACGCCCACATCGCCGACCTGGAGGCCGCGCTGGCCGGCGCCCACGCCACCCGGCTCGGCGGCCACTCGCTGCTCAAGGACGCCGACGAGGCCCCGCGGGCCCCCGAGGACCCGCGCGCCCCCGGGAGCGGGCTGTGAGCGACGGCGGCGTGGTCACCGGGCCGGACGGCCTGGCCCGCTGCCCGTGGGGGCTGTCCACCGACGACTACGTCGAGTACCACGACACCGAGTGGGGGCGCCCGGTGCACGGCGAGGCGGCCCTCTTCGAGCGGCTGTGCCTGGAGGCCTTCCAGTCGGGCCTGTCCTGGATCACGATCCTGCGCCGCCGCGAGGGCTTCCGGAAGGCCTTCGCCGGCTTCTCCCCGGAGGCGGTCGCCGCCTTCACCGACGACGACCGGGAGCGGCTCCTCGCCGACACCGGCATCATCCGCAACCGCGCCAAGATCGACGCCTCCATCGGCAACGCGCAGGCCACCCTGGCGCTGCGCGAGGCCCACGAGGGCGGTCTGGACGCCCTGGTCTGGTCGTACGCGCCGGACCCCGCCGGACGCCCGGCACCCCGCACGGTCGCGGACGTGCCGGCCGTCACGGCGGAGTCCACCGCGCTGGCCAAGGACCTCAAGAAGCGCGGCTTCCGCTTCGTCGGCCCCACCACGGCCTACGCGCTGATGCAGGCCTGCGGCCTGGTGGACGACCACCTGGCCGACTGCTGCGCCCGCCGCTGAGCGTCCCGGCCGCCCCGCCTGCCGCGGCTCAGCGGCCGAGGAAGCGGGGCTTGTCCTTCTTCAGGAACGCGTCGACGGCGATCCGGTGGTCCTCGGAGGCGCCGGCGGCCGTCTGCAGCTCGTCCTCCCTGACCAGGGTGTCGACCAGCGAGTGCCCCTCGCCGTACGCCAGGGAGGCCTTCACCGCCGCGTAGGCGACCGTCGGGCCCTCGGCGAGCGTGCGGGCGACCGAGGCGGCCTCGGCGGCCAGCTCGCCGGCCGGGACCAGGCGGTTGGCGACGCCCAGCTCGAAGGCCTCCTGCGCGCTGATCGTGCGCGGGAAGAGCAGCAGGTCGGCGGCGCGGCTGCGGCCCACCAGCCGGGGCAGCGTCCAGGAGGCCCCGGAGTCGGCGGTCAGGGCGACGCCGACGAAGGAGGTGTTGAAGGCGGCGGTGTCGGCGACCACGCGGTAGTCGCAGGCGAAGGCGAAGCCGGCGCCCGCGCCCGCGGCGACCCCGTTGACCCCGGCGACGACGGGCTTGGGCATGGTGGCGATCGCGGTGACGATCGGGTTGTAGTGCTCGCGCACCGTGGACATGGCCGGCCCGCCGCCCTCCTGCTGGAGGAACGCGACGTGCTCCTTGAGGTCCTGGCCGACGCAGAAGGCCTTGCCGTTCGCGGTCAGCAGCACGGCCCGCACCGCGGGGTCGGCGCCCGCCGCCTCCAGTGCGTCCCGCAGGGCGACCTTGGTCTCCACGTTCAGCGAGTTCATCGCCTCGGGGCGGTTCAGGGTGATGGTGGCGAGCCCGTCACTCACCTCGTACAGCACGGTGTCGGCCATGTGGTCCCCTTCGTCGCGGCTCACGTTCGGGGCCAGCATGCCGGAGATCGCCGGGCACGGACATGTGACCCCCATCAAACGCGGCCGAGAGTGCGATCACCGAAATGGACGGTTTTGCGGGACCGGGTTCTCGAACGGATGGGAACCGATGTTGGTCATCAGGTCACCCGATGCGGGATAATGGCCGAGAACCAATGTGTTCGAGTCCGGTGGCGCCTGGGCCACCGCGTGCGAAGAGCTGGTTTCAGGAAGGGGAACGAGCATGGCGGCCATGAAGCCGCGGACGGGTGATGGCCCGCTCGAGGTGACCAAGGAGGGGCGGAGCATCATCATGCGCGTTCCGCTCGAGGGCGGCGGACGGCTTGTCGTCGAGCTGACTCCGGACGAGGCGGATGCACTCGGCGAGGCTTTGAAGAAGGCCATCGCCTGACAACCGGCCAATCCAAGCCTTGGGCCCCTGGCGGCATGCGCCGGGGGCCCACTTGTTTGTCCGTTTGCGCGCCGCTCCGGAAACAGGTGCATTCCGGGCGGGGAAATTGTCAGCCGCGCCGTACCGCGCAGAGCAGGCCGTCGTCGGTCGGCAGCAGGACGGGGGCGAGGGCCGCGTTGTCCCGTACCGTCCGCATCAGTTCGCGCAGCCGGATGACCTCCGGCTCGGAGTGGGCGGCGTCCATGGACCGGCCCTGCGCGAAGGCCCCCTCGAAGCAGACCAGCCCCCCGGGGCGCAGCAGGCGCAACGATTCGCCCAGGTAGTCCGGGTACTCCAGCCGGTCCCCGTCGCAGAACACCAGGTCGTAGCCGCCGTCGGCGAGCCGGGGGAGGACGTCCAGCGCCCGGCCGGGGATGAAGCGGGCGCGGTTCCCCGCGAACCCCGCCTCCCGGTAGGCGGTGCGGGCGTGCTGCTGGCGGTCGGGTTCGGTGTCGACGGTGGTCAGCACGCCGTCGGGGCGCATGCCCTGCAGCAGGTGGATGCCGGAGACCCCGGTGCCGGTGCCGATCTCCACCACCGCCTTGGCGTCCGTGGCGGCGGCCAGCAGTCGCAGTGCCGCGCCGGTGCCGGGGGAGACGGGGCGCACGCCTGCCTCACGAGCTCGCCCGCGGGCTCGTATCAGCGCGTCGTCCTCGGCGACGAAAGCGTCCGCGAACGCCCAGCTCGCCTGCCGGTTGCCGGTAATTGCCCTCTCCTGTCCGCCTGACGGTTGCAGCCCGCCTGGCGACTGTATCCGTTGCGGTCGGGAACCCGCAGATGGGACCGCTCGTTGGTACCTGCGACGGACCTGAACGTCAGGGGCCGGGAGCGATGCGCCCGGCACTTATCCGGAGCTAACGGGCGAGGTGGCTATGGTAGGGGCTCTACTGGACACCACCAGAGCCGACAGGGGAGGTGCGGCTGCGGCGGGTCACCGGGGAGTGCTGTCGCGCTTCCGTAGGTCGGCCGGCGAGCCGAAATCCGTGACCGATACAGCTGACGACCGTCCGCGCAACGACGAGTCCGTGACTGTGGCCGCCAACGCGACCTTCGCCACCGACGGGGACAACCAGGCGTGGACCCCCCCTTCGTGGGAGGAGATCGTCAGTACGCACAGTGCCCGGGTCTACCGCCTGGCGTACCGTCTCACCGGCAACCAGCACGACGCCGAGGACCTCACCCAGGAGGTCTTCGTCCGCGTCTTCCGCTCGCTGTCGACGTACACCCCCGGCACCTTCGAGGGCTGGCTGCACCGCATCACCACCAACCTCTTCCTCGACATGGTCCGCCGCCGTCAGCGCATCCGCTTCGACGCCCTGGGCGACGACGCCGCGGAGCGGCTGCCGAGCCGCGAGCCGTCCCCGGCGCAGCACTTCGCCGACACCCACTTCGACGCGGACATCCAGCAGGCGCTGGACACCCTCGCCCCGGAGTTCCGCGCGGCCGTCGTGCTCTGTGACATCGAGGGCCTGTCGTACGAGGAGATCGCCGCGACGCTCGGCGTGAAGCTGGGCACCGTGCGCAGCCGTATCCACCGCGGTCGTTCGCACCTGCGCAAGGCGCTGGAGCACCGTGCGCCGGCCGCCCGTCCGGGCCGCGCGCCCGTCCTGGCCACCGGCCGGCCGGCCCTGGAGGGCGGGAGCACGTGAGCAGCGGTGTCAGCCGGCATCTCACGTGTGCCGACCAGCACTTGGGCGACCATCTCGCCGCCTTCGTCGACGGCGAGCTGCACGACGACGCCCGCGACCGGGTGCTCGCGCACCTGGTGACCTGCCCCGACTGCAAGGCCGCTGCCGACGAGCAGCGCCGGATGAAGGACGTGGTCGCCGCCTCGGCGCCGCCCGCCCTCTCCGCAGGCCTGCTCGCCCGCCTCCAGGAGCTGCCCGGGGGTGACGGGGACGGCGGAAGAGGGCCCTTCGGGGACGGCGGACTGATGGAGACGGCCAGCCTCGGCGGTGAGCGCCTCGGCGGCGGTCTGTTCGGGAAGGCGCGCGAGGAGTTCTCGCTGCCCCTGTCCGCGTCCGCGTCGCGCGGCTTCCGGATCCACGAGGGCGGCCGCTCCGGCGCGGCGGTCGCGCCCGTCGGCCCCGCTTCGTCCGCCGCAGCGGCCCGCGGCCGGCGCCGCTTCGCCTTCGCCGCGGCGGGCGCGGTCTCCATGGCGGCCATCGCGCTCGGCGGCGCCCTGCCGCTGGACGCCGCGGTCGACGGAGCCGGCGGCACCCCGCTCTCCCGCAGCGGCCCGGGCGCCCCCGCGACGCCGTTCAGCGGTGCGACCGCCCGCGCGGCCGCCGACGTGTGGAGCACGGCCACCAGCGACCTGCTGCACCCCGACTCCCGCGGCATGCATCCGTACGGCGCCGACGCGGACGGCTGGGTGCCCGCCGGCACCGTCACCCGGCCGCTGGGTCTGTCCGGCGACGACGGGTCGGTCACCGGCTCGACCGCATCCGCGGTCCCCGGGGTCACCCCGGCACCCGCCCTGGCCCCGCGGGCGACCGCGAGTCCCTCCGCTTCGCCCGCATCGTCGAGCGGCGCCACGGCCTCGCCGGCCGTGCCCGTCCCGTTCGACTCGGTCGTCCCTCTGGTCGGCCACTTCCCCGTGACCCGCTGAGCGGTCGGCTGCGGGCGGCGCCGACTCCTGGTTCAATCCAGGGAGGACTGGTCGTCGTAGGGGAGCACCGTGGACGAGGGGAAGGCCGAAGGGCCGAAGTGGTGGAGCCGGCCGGAGACGGTCGCGCCGGTTCCCCCTGAGCCACGGGACCGGCCCGCCCCGGACACGGTCCCCGACGCACCCGCCGGGCCCCCCGCCGGAGCGGCCCCCCGGCACACCCCGGACCCGTACGACACCCCGCCGTACGGCGAGCCCGGCCCCTGGGCGCCCGCACCGCCCGTACAGCCCCCCGTCGGCGCGGCGCCACCACCGCACCAGCCCGCGCCGCCGCCCCCGCCGCCGAGCGGCCCGCCCGGACCCCCGGCGCCGCTGTCCGTCGGCCAGTGGCACCGCTACGACCCCTGGGCGCCCCCGGGCGGCTCCGCGGGGCAGCAGCCGACCGCCCGGCGCACGGGGAGCCGGCGCGCCCCGCTGGCGGCCGCCCTGATCGCCGTCACCCTGATCGCCGGAGGCGTCGGCGGGGCGCTGGGCGCCTACGTGCACGACAGCGGCGGCACGCCGGAGGTGACCCTGCCGCAGGCCACCGCGGAGGCCGGCACCCGCGCCCCGGACAGCATCGCGGGCATCGCGGCCCAGGTCCTGCCCGGCGTCGTCTACATCCACGTCAAGGGCGACGCCGGTGAGGGCACCGGCACCGGGTTCGTGCTGGACGGCGAGGGCCACATCCTCACCAACAACCACGTGGTGGAGAGCGTCGCCAAGAGCGGCACCATCTCGGTGACCTTCAACGGCGGCCAGGTGAAGCCCGCCACGATCGTGGGCCGGGACACCGGCTACGACCTGGCGGTCATCAAGGTCAGCGGGGTGAAGGGGCTCCACCCGCTGACCCTCGGCGACTCCGACGCCGCCCAGGTCGGCGACCCGGTCGTCGCCATCGGCGCCCCGTACGGCCTCGAGGGCACCGTCACCTCCGGCATCATCAGCGCCACCCAGCGCCCGATCACCGCGGGCGGGGAGACCAACAGCAGCGACGTCAGCTACGTCGACGCCATCCAGACCGACGCCCCGATCAACCCCGGCAACTCCGGCGGTCCGCTGGTCGACGCCAAGGGCCTGGTCATCGGGATCAACAGCGCCATCCGCTCGGCGGACAGCGGCTCCGACCCCTTCGGCAACAGCAGCCAGGGCGGGAGCATCGGCCTCGGCTTCGCCATCCCGGTCAACCAGGCCAAGCGGGTGGCCGAGCAGCTGATCAACGACGGCAAGGCCACCCACCCGGTGATCGGCGTCAGCATCAACCTGCAGTACTCCGGCGACGGCGCCCAGGTCAGCCCCGAGGGCCAGGGCGAGGGGGACTCGGTGACCCCGAACGGCCCCGGCGCCAAGGCGGGCATCGAACCGGGTGACGTGATCACCGCCATCGACGGCAAGCGGGTGCACAACGGCGAGGAGCTGATCGTGCGGATCCGCGCCCACCGGCCCGGCGACACGCTGCAGCTCACCGTGAAGCGGGACGGCAAGCAGCGCGCCATGGAGCTGACCCTGGGCTCGGCCAGCGGGAACTGAGCACGGCGAATTCGGGATTTACCGGGGCGCGACCTACTGTTGACCCTGCCCACTCCCGTGCAGACGGTTGGGGCAGGTACGGTGAGATCCGCCGGATTCCGTCCGCCGGCCGAGGACCACGAGGAGCTGCACGGTGTTTTCAGACATAGGCGCGCTGGAGGTCGTCGCGCTCGTGATCCTTGCCGTGCTCGTGTTCGGGCCGGACAAGCTGCCCAAGGTCATCAAGGACGTGATGCAGTTCGTCCGCAAGGTGCGGGAGTTCTCCGACAGCGCGAAGGCGGACATCCGCAGCGAGCTGGGCCCGGAGTTCAAGGACTTCGAATTCGAGGACCTGCACCCGAAGAACTTCGTCCGGAAGCAGCTGCTGGACAACGACGAGCTGGGCCTGAAGGAGATCCGCAACGGATTCGACTTCAAGGAGGAGATGTCGGCGGTCACCGACGCCGTGCACGGCCGCGACAGCGGCGGCGGCTCGGGTTCCGCCGCGGGCTCCTCGGGCACTCCGGACCGGCTGCGCAAGCGCGACGGCCTGACGCCCGGCGAGGCCCCGCCGTTCGACTCCGACGCCACCTGATGCAGGGGCCTGCCCCGATCACGTAGCGCGAGTGGCTATTCTCCCTTTGTTTGCCCTTATGGAGGAGGCGCCGCGCGTATGGAGACCACAGCTGATCCGGCGGATCGTACGACCGGCGGCTATCTCAAGGCCGACTTCACCTGGTACGGACTGGACGAGGCGTTCACCGGCGACCGCTGGCTCGCCCCGGTCGGCATGAGCGCCGACGGCACGGTCGAGCACGGATCCACCGGCCACGGCGACGAACCGTCGGTCAAGGTCGAGCCCACTCCCGACCACCGCCGCTTCGTGGTGGTCGTCACGGTCGCCGACCGCCCGGTCCGGCGCAGCTCGGACGGCACCGGCGTGCTGGACGCCACCTCGGTCGCCTCGGCGGCCTGGCTGGCGGGCTCCGGACTGCTGACCTGCACCTGGCCCACCCAGATGGAGCGGCACCTGCGGCAGAACTGGCTCGACCAGCAGACCGCCATCGCCTGGGACCTCGCGGACAACCTCGAGGGCCCCGACTGGTCGGCGCTCAGCCTGCCGGTGGACGGCGTCCCCACGCCGTTCCACTACCGGGAGTCGGAGTACGGCTGGGTGATGGCCGGGTCGGCGCGCGGGGTGCACCTGGGTGCCTTCGGGCGCGGGATGAGCGCCTACGGCCTCGGCCTGGCCCAGGTGAAGGACATCACCACGTACCGGCCGTGAGGCCGTGAGCAACGGCTCAGGGGCGCCTCCCATGCCGGGAGGCGCCCCTGAGGTGTCCGGCGGGCCGGTCGTGGCCGGCCCGCCGGTTCAGAACTTGTTGCGCGGCGTGATGCCCAGCGACATGCCGGCCAGTCCGCGCTGACGCCCGCCCAGCTTGCCCGCGATGGCCCGCAGCGCCGAGCCGGCCGGGGACTGCGGGTCGGTCAGGACGACCGGGCGGCCGTCGTCGCCGCCCTCGCGCAGCCGCACGTCGATGGGGATCTGGCCGAGCACCGGCACGGTCGCGCCGGTGGTGCGGGTCAGGCCCTCGGCGACCCGTTCGCCGCCGCCGCTGCCGAAGACGTCGACCATCTCGCCGCAGTGCGGGCAGGGCAGCCCGGACATGTTCTCGATGACGCCGACGATCTTCTGGTGGGTCTGCACGGCGATGGTGCCCGCCCGCTCGGCGACCTCGGCCGCCGCCTGCTGGGGCGTGGTGACCACGAGGATCTCGGCGTTCGGGACCAGCTGCGCGACGGAGATCGCGATGTCGCCCGTGCCGGGCGGCAGGTCGAGCAGCAGCACGTCCAGGTCGCCCCAGTACACGTCGGCCAGGAACTGCTGCAGCGCCCGGTGGAGCATCGGGCCGCGCCACACGACCGGGGCGTTGCCCGGGGTGAACATGCCGATGGAGATGACCTTCACACCGTTGGCCGAGGGCGGCATGATCATGTTCTCGACCTGGGTCGGACGGCCGTCCGCGCCCAGCATCCGCGGCACGCTGTGGCCGTAGATGTCGGCGTCGACCACACCGACCTTCAGGCCGTCGGCGGCCATCGCGGCGGCCAGGTTCACCGTCACCGAGGACTTGCCGACGCCGCCCTTGCCGGAGGCGACCGCGTACACCCGGGTCAGCGAGCCGGGCTGCGCGAAGGGGATCTCCCGCTCCGCCTGCCCGCCACGCAGCGAGGTGGCCAGCTCGCGGCGCTGCTCGTCGCTCATCACGTCCAGTTCGACGGTCACCGCGGTGACCCCGGCGACCTTCGACACGGCGGTGGTCACCAGGTTGGTGATGGTGTCCCGTAGCGGGCAGCCCGACACCGTCAGGTACACGCCGACCCGCACCGCGCCGTCGTCCGCGATGTCGACCGACTTGACCATGCCGAGGTCGGTGATCGGCTTGTGGATCTCGGGGTCGTTCACCGTCGCGAGCGCGGCGCGCACCGCGTCGGGCGAAGGGGAGGAGCCGTGCGCTTCGGTAGCCATGCGTCGATGGTACGTCCCGCACCGTGCCCGCAGGACCCCCGGTGGGCGGGTTCACACGGCGGCGGGACGACCCCGGCGGTCACTCCGCCTCGGCACGCTGCCGCTGGTCGATGTCCTTCAGCAGCTCCTGCAGTTCGGAGCGGATCCAGTCGCGTGTGGCGACCTCTCCCAAGCCCAGCCGCAGCGCGGCCACCTCGCGGGTCAGGTACTCGGTGTCGGCGATGCTGCGGTCGTTCGCCTTGCGGTCCTGCTCCAGGTTGACCCGGTCGCGGTCGTCCTGCCGGTTCTGCGCCAGCAGGATCAGCGGGGCGGCGTAGGAGGCCTGCAGCGACAGCATCAGGGTGAGGAAGATGAAGGGGTAGGAGTCCCAGCGCAGATGGCGGGGCGCCAGCGCGTTCCACGCCACCCACGCGATGATCACCACCGTCATCCAGACGATGAACCGCCCGGTCCCCAGGAAGCGGGCGATCTTCTCCGACAGCCGCCCGAACGCCTCCGGGTCGTAGGAGGGCAGGAAGCTGATCCGCGGTACCCGCGGCTGGTCGAGGCGGACGCGGGGGCGCTCGTCGCTCACTGCGCCGCCTCGTGCAGCTCCGTCTCGCGCCAGTCCTCTGGCAGCAGGTGGTCCAGGACGTCGTCGACGGTGACGGCGCCCAGCAGCGATCCGCTGTCGTCGACGACCGGCACCGACACCATGTTGTACGTCGCCAGGAAGCTGGTGACCGCCGGCAGCGGGGTGTCCGGCGACAGCGGTTGCAGGTCGCTGTCGAGGAGCGCGCTGACCAGGGTGAACGGGGGGTCGCGCAGCAGCCGCTGGAAGTGCACCGTGCCCAGGTACTTGCCGGTCGGGGTCTCGTCCGGCGGCCGGCAGACATACACCTGGGCGGCGAGCGCGGGGGACAGGTCCGGGTTGCGGACCCGCGCCAGGGCGTCGGCGACGGTGGCGTCGGGGCGCAGCACGATCGGCTCCGTGGTCATCAGACCGCCGGCGGTGCGCTCCTCGTACGACATCAGCCGGCGCATGTCGGCCGCCTCGTGCGGCTCCATCAGTCCCAGCAGCCGCTCCTGCTCCTCCTTCGGCAGTTCGGCCAGCAGGTCGGCGGCGTCGTCCGGGTCCATCGCCTCCAGCACGTCGGCGGCCCGCTCCTGCTCGAGCTTGCCGAGGATCTCCACCTGGTCGTCGTCCGGCAGCTCCTCCAGGACGTCGGCGAGGCGGTCGTCGTCGAGGGCCGCGGCGACCTCGGCGCGACGCTTGGGCGACAGGTGGTGCAGGACGTTCGCCAGGTCGGCCGCACGCAGCTGGTCGAAGGTGGCGAGCAGTGCCTCCGCGCCCTGCGCGTGTTCGTCCAGCGAGAAGCCGGTGACCGCGGACCACACCACCGTCAGCGTCTCCCCGCTGCGCCGCAGCGGGCCGCCCTTGCCGCGGCGCACGAAGGCCTTGTCGATCTCCCAGTCGCGGCGCGCGGCGAGGCGCACCATGGACACGTCCAGCACGGTCACGTCCTCGCCGGTCTCGACCAGCGTCACCCGCTGGTCAAGCAGCTCGCCCAGGACCAGGGTCTCGGTCGGGCGCTGTTCGAAGCGCTGCATGTTGACGACACCCGTGGTGATCACCTGACCGGACTCCACGCCCGTCACCCGCGTGATCGGCAGGAAGATCCGGCGCCGGCTGACGACCTCCACCACCAGACCCAGCACACGCGGCGGCCGGCCCCCGACCCGCAGCATCACGACCACGTCCCGGACCCGGCCGACCTGGTCGCCGTTGGGATCGAAGACCCGCACCCCGGAAAGGTGCGAGACGAAGACCCGGGAGGTTCCCGCTGGCATGCCGCCAGGCTAACGCCGCCCCCGCCCCCCGGGCGCGCGGTAATGCTCCACGGGGGCTTCGCACGGCGTTCACAGCGGTTCACCCGGCCAGCGGTACGCTGCGGTAGCTTCGGCTCCGCTTCGCCGCTGCCCTCGTGTGACGGGCGCGTACAACTGCAGGAGGAAGAGAACACGTGATCCCCGGCCGCAGGTCAGCCGTCCTCGTGAGCCTTCTGGGCGCGGTCCTGGTGTTCGCCGGAGCGACAGGGTGCGCGGGTGATCCGGACGCGGGGACCAACGGCGTCGGCAAGCTGCCGGCCGGGACCATCGAGAAGCGGGCCCGCACCGCCGCCGACGCGGCCGACACGGTGCGGCTGTCCGGCACCGTCATCAGCAAGGGGCGCACCTACACGCTCGACATGCGGCTGCGCGGCAACGGCGGCCTGGGCGAGGTCACCTCCGACGGCAGCACCTTCGAACTGCTGCGGGTGGGCGACGACCTCTACCTCAAGGCGGGCGCCGGCTTCTACGGCGACCAGGTCGGCGCCAAGCTCAAGAACAAGTACGTCAAGGTGCCCGCCGGGGACCCCACGTACGACCAGTTCAGCGGCTTCACCGACAAGGAGGTGCTGCTGGAGGGCCTGTTCGTCCTGCACGGCGAACTCGCCGTCGGGGACCACCGCTCGGTCGGCGGCGTCCGCACCATCGCCCTCTCCGCGGACGGCGGCAACGGCGGCACGATCGACGTGTCCCTGGAGGGCAAGCCGTACCCGCTGCGCTACGAACGCGCGGGCGGCGCCGGCACGCTGACCATGGCCGACTGGGGCAAGGACTTCACGCTGCGCGCGCCGGACGAGGACGACGTCGTCGACTACGGCAAGGCCGTGACGCAGTAGGCCCGGGGCTCAGGCCCTCTTGCGGCCCCGCAGCAGCAGCTTCGGCAGACCGGCCGGGACCGGCTGCCGGGTGGTCGCGGACGTCGGCACCGGGGCCGCCGCGCCACTGGCGTCCGTCATCGCGCCGGGGCGCTCCAGGGGGTCGCCGATGGGCTCCAGGCGCAGCACGCGGCACTCGCGGGCCCAGCGTCCGGTCATCGTCTCCGCGTCCGGCGCGTTCAGCCGCTTGCCCTTGAGCTCCTCCACCGCGGCCGTCCACGCCTCGCCGTCCGGGCGCAGCTCGGTGACCCGGACCGGGAAGACGACCAGCCGGCCGCCCTTGTCCTTGCTGCGGACGGTGACCGTGGCGGTGCCGCCGTCGGTGAGTCCGGGCCCGGGCAGCGGCTGCTCGCCGGGGCCGCCGCCGACGACGACCACGGCACCGTCGACCCACGCGTGCCACAGGGCCTGACCGTCGGCCCACAGCAGACCGGACTTCTTCACGGCCTCCTCGATCAGGGCCTGGTCCAGCTGCGGCTGCGTCACGGTGTCCGTCATGCGCCCCACCCTATGGCGTGGGCCGTACGGGCCGCCGCCGTGGTGCCGCACACATGGTGAGACGACAGGAGCTCGGGGCCCGGACGGGCCTTACGCTAAGGAGGCCACCGTCCCACCGTGCCCCGAGGAGACACCGCGTGTCCGCCGCGCCGTCCGCCAGCACCACGCCCGCCGTACCGAAGGCGGACACCGACTCCGGCGCAGCCCCGCACGGGAGGCCGCCACTGGACTTCGCGCTCCTGGCCGTCGCCATCGCCGGCGTCTCCCTGTCCGCGCCGCTGATCGCCGCCACCGCCGCGCCCGCGCTGGCCATCGCCTTCTGGCGGAACGCCATGGCCGTGGGTGTGCTGAGCCCGTTCGCCTGGCTGCGGCACCGGCGGGAACTGCGGGGGATGGGCCGCCGGGCGCTGTGGCTGTCGATCGCGTCCGGCCTGGTGCTGGCGCTGCACTTCGGGCTGTGGCTGCCGAGCCTGACCATGACCTCGGTCGCGTCCTCGACGGCGCTGGGCACGACGACGCCGGTGTGGACCACCCTGATCCTGTTCATACGCGGCCACCGGCCGCCGCGGATGGTGTGGCTGGGCTCCGCGCTGGCGGTCGCCGGCGTGGTGCTGCTGACCGGCGTCGACCTGTCGCTGTCACCGCGCGCCCTGGTCGGGGACGCCCTGGCGCTGGGCGGCGGCATCGCGGCGGCGGGGTACGTCCTGCTCGGCGCGGAGGTGCGACGGACCGTCAGCACGACCGCGTACACCTACGTCTGCTACTCCACCACGGCCGTGGCCCTGCTGGCCGTCTGCCTGGCCTCGGGCTCGGCGCTCGGCGGTTACGACGGCGGCACCTGGGCGAAGCTCGTCGCCCTGACCGTGGCCGCGCAACTGCTCGGCCACAGCCTGCTCAACCGCGTGGTGCGCGGGCTCGGGGCGTCGACCACGTCCACGGCGATCCTGCTGGAGACGCCGGGCGCCGCCCTGGTGGCGGCGGTCTGGCTGGGCCAGACCCCGCCCGTGGCGGCCTACCCGGCGCTCGCGGTGATCCTCGCGGGGCTGGCCCTGGTGATCCTGGCGGACCGCAGGAAGGCCTAGCCGGCGCGGGCCTACAGCCAGCCGTTGCGGCGCAGGATGCGGTGGATGGCGAGGCAGATCCCGCCGATCGCGACCAGCACCATCGGGTAGCCGTACCGCCAGTGGAGTTCCGGCATGTGCTCGAAGTTCATGCCGTACACACCGCAGATCATGGTCGGGACGGCGATGATCGCCGCCCATGAGGTGATCTTGCGCATGTCCTCGTTCTGCGCGACGGCCGCCTGGGCGAGGTTGGCCTGCAGGATGGAGTTGAGCAGGTCGTCGAAGCCGACCACCATCTCGTGGACGCGGGCGACGTGGTCGGCGACGTCCCGGAAGTACTTCTGGATCTCCGGGTCCACCACGCGCATCGGCCGCTCGCTGAGCATCTGCATCGGGCGCAGCAGCGGGGACACCGCCCGCTTGAACTCCAGCACCTCGCGCTTGAGCTGGTAGATGCGCCCCGCGTCGGTGGCCCGCGGCGACTTGCCCTGGGCGGAGAAGACGTCGATCTCCACCTCGTCGATGTCGTCCTGCACGGCCTCGCTGACCGCCAGGTAGTCGTCCACGACCTGGTCGGCGATGGCGTGCAGCACGGCGGAGGGGCCCTTGGCGAGCAGCTCGGGGTCGTCCTCCAGGCGGTGCCGCAGGGCGCGCAGCGAGCCGTGCCCGCCGTGCCGGACGGTGATGACGAAGTGCCGGCCGGTGAAGACCATCACCTCGCCGCTCTCCACCACCTCGCTGGTGGCGGTGAGTTCGGCGTGCTCGACGTAGCGGATGGTCTTGAAGACCATGAAGAGCGTGTCGTCGTAGCGCTCCAGCTTCGGCCGCTGGTGGGCGTGGACGGCGTCCTCCACGGCCAGCGGGTGCAGTCCGAACACCTCGGCGATCTCCGCGAACTCCCGCTCCGACGGCTCGTGCAGGCCGATCCAGACGAAGCCCTCGTTGCCGCCGCGCACCTTCTCCAGGGCCTCGCGCGGCGAGATGTGGTCGCTGCCGCGGCGGCCGTCCCGGTAGACGGCGCAGTCCACGACCGAGCTGGGCACGGCGGACGAGGTGCGGGAGCGGTCCGGGCCGTAGTCGTATGACGTGCTGCTCTTGCGCAGGGCGGGGCGGACGACTGCGCGCAGGTCGCGGATCATCGACATGGCAAGCTCCTTCACGGACTGGCCGGGCTGAAATGCGGATCAGGGCAGGGTGATCACCGTTGATCACTGCGCAGTTCAGGGAGCTCTTCCGGAGGCGGCAGGGCGGACCCGGGCAGGCCGTTCGAGCGGACACGCGGCGCCGTCACACGCTCGTGCTCGTGCTCGTGGAGAATTCGAGAATCCCCGTCGGTTCCGTGGTTCTTTGGTTTCACGCCCGGGTGACCGGGTACGGAACGCGGGGGATCAGGAGGGTTGCCGGGCGGAAGAGCTGCCGGTACTGCACGGTCGACTAGGATCCATTGCAGCCCCACCTCCTCCGGCCGTTCCCCGCTGGGGGAAAGTGGCACGCCTCTACCGGCGTAGCCGACGGCCCACCTTATCAGGCGCCTCCTGCGTGAAGCCGCGGCTTTGCACGTTCCATACGCGCTCTATGCTCACTTCATGGTCGACGTACTGGGGCTCGTTGAGGCGCGGCTGCACATGGCCTTCGGTGAGCCGGACGCCCGCGCCGCGGTGACCTTCCTGGGCACCGAACGGATCGAGGTGCTGCGCTTCCGCGAGGGTGAGCTGCTGCGGTACGCCACCCTGGGCATGTCGCGCGCACCGATGAACGACCCCGTCACCGTCGTCGCGGACCCGGTGCGCGGCCCGCGCGCGGAGCTCGTGCTGACCCTGCGCGGCGGGCGCGGCGCCGACACGGACAAGGTCCTGCGGCCGCTCGCCGTACTGGCCGCCAGCCCCCAGGTCGAGGGCGTCGTCGTCGCGCCGGGGAACTCGCTGGACGTGAGCGAACCGCTGTGGCCCGGGGCGGCGTTCTCGGCCGTCCTGGTCGCCGAGCCCGGTGGTCTGGTGGAGGACCTGGAACTCGACGCCCCGATGGACCCGGTCCGCTTCTTCCCGCTCCTGCCGATGACGGCGAACGAGGCCGCCTGGAAGCGGGTGCGCGGCGCCGGGGCGCTCCAGGAGCGCTGGCTGCAGGCGGGCACCGACCTGCGCGACCCGCAGCGCGCGGCGGTCCCGCTGACGGACTGAGCCCCGGCTGACGGACGGAGCCCCGGCGGTCGGTGACACCCCCTCAGCGGTCCCCGCGGGACCGCCGCCGGGCGACAGGTGTGACCGGCGGGGGAGGTGTGCCGTGCGGCGACGCCACGCGTCGAACTCGGACGGGTGATCGTCCTTGACGCGGGCACGCCGCCGGAGGACCGTGGGGCGTTATGAGGGGCGAACCCAGTTGCCCGAAGTGCGGTGGCCGGGTCCGAGCGCCCGGGCTCTTCGCCGACTCCTGGCAGTGCGACGAGCACGGCGCCGTGTATCCGTTGCAGCCTGTCGTGCCACCGAGTGTGGAAGCCCTCGGCGTGGTCGTGAGCCGGTCGCACGTCCCGGTGTGGATGCCCTGGCCGCTGCCGGTGGGCTGGCTGTTCACCGGCGTCGCGTCCGCGGGGGACGACCGCAGCGGCGGACGGGCCACGGCGGTGGCGTGCTCGGGTCCGGGGCCGCTCGGCGGGCAGGGCGAGATGGTGCTGGTGGCGGAGGAGCTCGGGGTCGGGCTCGGGGCGAGGTTCGCCGGGATCCCGGGGCCGGACCCCGGTCCGGCGATGTGCATCGGCAAGCCGCCGGCCGCCAAGGTGATCGCGGCCGGGAGGCCGACCGGCCTGTGGCACGTGAACGGGACGCCACCGGACCGCGCGGTCTTCGCGGGCGAGTCGTTCGGGCTCTGGCTGTGGGCGGTCGTGTGGCCGGAGGAGTCGGGCCTGCTCATGTACGACGAGCTGATACTGACCGATCTGCGCGAGGCCGGCGCCGAAGTCGATCTCGTCCCGTGCGGGGCGCTCTCCCCTCGCCTGCTCTCCTGAGATTCACAGGTTGTCCGGGCAGTTATCCTGGTAATCACAACCCCTGAATCCGTCCGAGCACCGAGCGCCTGGAGTGACCTGCGTGCGAATCGATCTGCACACCCACTCCACGGCCTCCGACGGCACGGACACCCCGGCAGAGCTGGTCCGGGCCGCGGCCGCGGCCGGGCTGGACGTCGTCGCCCTCACCGACCACGACACGGTCGGCGGCTACGCCGAGGCCGAGAAGGCGCTGGCCGAACTGCACGCCGCGGGCACCGCGGCGCCGGTCCTGGTCACCGGCGCCGAACTCTCCTGCCGCATCGACGGGGTGGGCCTGCACATGCTCGCCTACCTCTTCGACCCGCAGGAACCGGAGCTCCACCGGGAGCGCGAGCTCGTGCGCGACGACCGGGTGCCCCGCGCACAGGCCATGGTCGCCCGGCTCCGCGAGCACGGGGTGCCGGTGACCTGGGACCGCGTCGCCGAGATCGCCGGCGACGGTGCCGTGGGCCGGCCGCACATCGCCCAGGCGCTGATCGAGGCGGGACTGGTGGACAGCATCGCCGAGGCGTTCACGCCCGAGTGGATAGGGCCGGGCGGGCGCGCCTACGTCGAGAAGCACGAACTCGACCCCTTCGAGGCGATCCGGCTCGTCAAGAACGCGGGCGGGGTGACGGTCTTCGCCCATCCCGCCGCCGTCAAGCGCGGCACCTGCGTGCCCGAGGGCGTCATCCACGACCTGGCCGCGGCCGGGCTCGACGGCATCGAGGTGGACCACATGGACCACGACGAGCCGGCCCGTGGCCACCTGCGCGCCCTCGCCGCGGAGCTGGGACTGCTCCCCACCGGGTCCAGCGACTACCACGGCACCCGCAAGACCGTCCGGCTCGGCGAGTACACCACCGACCCCGAGGTCTACCGGGAGCTCGTCCGCCGGGCCACCGGCGCGGCGCCCCTCACCCGTCCCTGACCCCCCACCCACCCCCGCAACCCTTCGCAAGGCCCATGGATCTGTTCTCCCTCACCCTGTTCGGGTCGGTCTTCGTCACGCTCTTCGTGATCATGGACCCGCCCGGGATCACCCCGATCTTCCTCGCCCTCACCTCCGGCCGCGCGGCCAAGGTCCAGCGCCGTATGGCCTGGCAGGCCGCCACCGTCGCGCTGGGCGTCATCACCGTCTTCGGCATCTGCGGCCAGCAGATCCTGGACTACCTGCACGTCTCGGTGCCGGCCCTGATGATCGCCGGCGGTCTGCTCCTGCTGCTCATCGCCCTCGACCTGCTCACCGGCAAGGCGGACGAGCCCACCCAGACCAAGGACGTCAACGTCGCGCTGGTGCCGCTCGGCATGCCGCTGCTCGCCGGGCCGGGCGCGATCGTGACGGTGATCCTCGCGGTGCAGCGCGCGCACGGGTTCGGGCAGCAGCTGTCGGTGTGGGTCGCCATCGTCGCGATGCACGTGGTGCTCTGGCTGACGATGCGTTACTCACTGGTGATCATCCGTCTGATCAAGGACGGCGGTGTGGTGCTGGTCACCCGGCTCTCCGGCATGCTGCTCTCCGCGATCGCGGTGCAGCAGATCGCCAACGGGGTCTTCGGCTTCATCCGCGGCGAGGGCTGACGGACCGTCGGCGGCATCCGGACGCGACAAGGGCCCCGTACCGTGGTGTACGGGGCCCTTCGCGTTCATGGCGTCCGGCCGTGGGGCCACGCCGGGGTGACGGGGCCTTACTGGGCCGGGCGGATGTAGATGCGCTGGCCGATCGCGGCGGCCTGCTGGACGATCTGGTCGACGGAGGCGGCGTCCACGACCGTGCAGTCGACGGCGCGACCGTCCTGGTCGTTGAGGCGCATGATCTCGAAGCGCATGGTGTTCACGGCTTCTCCCTTCGTCCGGGCACTCCTCCATTGGAGTACGGGGCTGCTTCGCAGCCGTTACCTGCCTGGGTCATTCATGTATCAACAACAGTTGCCCCCGCGAAAACCTTCCCTGTCCTAAAGAAAATTTTTCCCACGCATCTACCGGCGGGTAGCCACCGGTACCGGCGGTCCTGGTTCCGGTTGTGTGTGCGGACGGAACCGCCGGACAATGTGATCTCTATGAACGACGACGCCCTTTCCGCCATCGCCGCCGGCATCGAGCGCACGAACGAGCTCCTGCAGCGGGTGCTCGCCGAGGTCGCCACGACCCCGGCGACCCACGCCGTGTTCGTCGACGCCGGGTACGTGTACGCCGCGGCCGGTCGCCTCGTCGCGGGCACCGAGGACCGGAGGGCCTTCGAACTCGACGCCGAGGGCATCATCGAGGCCTTCATCGACCGGGCCCGCACCCTCTTCGCCGACAGCCGGCTGCTGCGCGTCTACTGGTACGACGGCGCCCGCCGCCGCATCCACACCGCCGAGCAGGAACGCATCGCCGAGCTCCCCGACGTCAAGGTGCGGCTCGGCAACCTCAACGCCAGCCGCCAGCAGAAGGGCGTCGACTCGCTGATCCGCAGCGACCTGGAGTCACTGGCCCGGCACCGTGCCATCAGCGACGCCGTCCTGATCGGCGGCGACGAGGACCTGGTCTCCGCGGTCGAGGCCGCCCAGGGTTACGGCGCCCGTGTCCACCTGTGGGGCATCGAGGCCGCCGACGGCCGCAACCAGGCCGACCCCCTGCTGTGGGAGGTCGACAGCCTGCGCACCCTCGACCTCGACTTCTGCAAGCCGTACATCACCCGGCGCACGGCCCCCGTCTACGGCGACGCGCCGATCCCCACCGGGCCCATCCCGACCCGTGAGGACGTGCACTTCGTCGGGGCCCGGGTCGCCTCGCAGTGGCTGGCCACGCGCGGCCGGGACTCCCTGGCCGAGCTGCTGCCCGGCCACCCGTACCTGCCGCCCGCCTACGACCAGGAACTGCTCGTCGAGGCCGAGGGCATGCTCAACATCTCGCTGCGCGGCCACGCGGATCTGCGGCGCGTGCTGCGCGACGGCTTCTGGGAGCACCTGCAGGCGCGGCTCTAACCCCAGAAGCCGGTCAGCGCGCCGGCAGTGCGGGCCGGCTGCTCGGCGTTGGGGGAGTGCTCGGCCCCCTCGATCACCACGCGGCGGGCGCCCAGGCGCTCGGCCATCGCGTCCAGCCACGGCACGGGCCAGGCGTAGTCCACCGCGCCGGAGAGCACCAGCTTCGGCAGGGGCACGGCCGCGAGTTCCGCCACCCGGTCCGGCTCGTCGAGCAGCTGACGGCCGGTGGCCGTCAGCTGCTCGGGCGCCGTCGCCAGCCAGCGGCGGTGCAGGAACTCCTCGACCGCGCCCTCGGCGTTCGCCGTGCCTTCGAGGTCCTCGGCGTCCAGCTCGCGCATCGCGCGCCACACGCCCTCCATGTCCATCGCGGACAGCGCCTCGAGCAGCAGCTTCGTACGGGCCTGCTGGGCGGGTTCGATGGCGGCCGGGCCGGAGCTCATGAGGGTGAGCGACGCCCAGGGCAGGGCGGCGCCGTCGCCGTGCCCGGCCAGGACGGCGGCGCGGACGACCAGGCCGCCCATCGAGTGCCCCAGCAGGTGCACCGGCTCGCCGGGAGCGGTGCCCAGTGCCGCGGTCTGCGCGACGACGTCGGCGGCCAGCTCGGCCTGTGCGTACGCCGCCTCGTCCCGCGGGCCCGGGGACTCGTGCTGGCCCCGGCCGTCCACGGCGACCGTGCGGTAGCCGGCGGCCGCGAGCGGTTCGAGCAGCGCGACGAAGTCCTCCTTGCTGCCCGTGAACCCGGGCACCAGCAGGGCGGTGCCGCGCCGCGGCGTGCCGGCCGGCGGGACGGCGTCCAGCACGGCGAAGGGGCCGCGGGCCGTCTCCAGGCGGTACGCGGTGGCGTTCTCGGGCAGCGTCAGGAACGGCGGTCGGCTCATGCGCCGAGGCTAGCCGGGCCGGGTTTCCCCCACACGACGCGGGCCCCGACCTCCGACGCCGCGCGGGCGAACGCCGACGGCCGGGCGCCCACGAGGGGCGCCCGGCCGTCCGGGTACGGGTGTCGCGTCAGCCGGTGGCCTCGTCGGCCGGCTTCGCCGTCCGCGTGCGGCGACGGCGGCGGACGGTCTTGGCCGCGCCTTCGCCCTCCGCGGGAGCCGCTTCCGGGGTCGCCGCCTCGGCGGCGGCCGGAGTCTCGGCACCGGCGGCGGCGCCGGACCGCGTACGGCGACGGCGGGGGGCCGGGACCTCCTCGGCCACCGGAGCGGCGGCCGCGACGGTCTCGGTGCCCGAGGTGCCCGACGCGCCGGAGGTGCCCGTGCCCGTACGGGTGCGGCGACGGCGGCGCGGAGCCGCGGCCTCGGCGGCCGGGGCCTCGACGGTCTCGACGACCGCCTCCGCCTCGGCGGACGCCCCGTCGAGCGCCTGTCCGCCGCGGGTGCGGCGGCGCTGGCGCGGCGTACGGGTGCGGGCCGGACGCTCCTCCGCCTCGGCCGAGGCGGCCGGGCCGGACTTGCGGCCACCACGGCCGCGCCCGCGGCCGCCGGTCTCGCCGAGGTCCTCGATCTCCTCCGCGTCGAGGCCGGCCCGGGTGCGCTCCGCCCGCGGCAGGACGCCCTTGGTGCCCTCGGGGATGCCGAGCAGCTCGTAGAGGTGGGTGGAGGTGGAGTACGTCTCCTCCGGGGCGTTGAACGGCAGGTCCAGCGCCTTGTTGATCAGCTGCCAGCGCGGGATGTCGTCCCAGTCGACCAGCGTGATCGCCGTGCCGGACGCGCCCGCACGGCCGGTGCGGCCGATGCGGTGGAGGTAGGTCTTCTCGTCCTCCGGCGTCTGGTAGTTGATCACGTGGGTGACGCCCTCGACGTCGATGCCGCGGGCGGCGACGTCGGTGCAGACCAGGACGTCGACCTTGCCGTTGCGGAAGGCGCGCAGCGCCTGCTCGCGGGCGCCCTGGCCGAGGTCGCCGTGGACGGCGCCCGAGGCGAAGCCGCGCTGCTCCAGCTGCTCCGCGAGGTCGGCCGCTGTGCGCTTGGTACGGCAGAAGATCATCGCCAGACCGCGGCCCTCGGCCTGCAGGACCCGGGAGACGAGCTCCGGCTTGTCCAGCGAGTGGGCGCGGAAGACGTGCTGGGTGATGTTGGCGACGGTGGCGCCCTCGTCGTCCGGCGAGGTGGCGCGGATGTGCGTGGGCTGCGACATGTAGCGGCGCGCCAGGCCGATCACGGCGCCCGGCATCGTCGCGGAGAAGAGCATGGTCTGCCGCTTGACCGGCAGCATCTCGATGATCTTCTCGACGTCGGGGAGGAAGCCCAGGTCGAGCATCTCGTCGGCCTCGTCGAGGACGAGGGCGCGGACGTTGCGCAGGTTGAGCTTCTTCTGGCCGGCGAGGTCCAGCAGACGCCCCGGGGTGCCGACGACCACCTCGACGCCCTTCTTCAGGGCCTCGACCTGCGGCTCGTACGCGCGGCCGCCGTAGATCGCCAGCACGCGCACATTGCGCACCTTGCCGGCGGTGAGCAGGTCGTTGGTGACCTGCGTGCACAGCTCGCGGGTGGGGACGATCACCAGGGCCTGGGGACCGTCGACGACGTCCTCGGGCTTGGCGCGCCCGGCCTCGACGTCGACCGGGACGACGACCCGCTCCAGGATCGGGAGGCCGAAGCCCAGGGTCTTGCCGGTGCCGGTCTTGGCCTGGCCGATGACGTCGTTGCCCGCGAGGGCGACCGGGAGCGTCATCTCCTGGATCGGGAAGGGGGTGGTGATGCCGACGGCTTCGAGCGCCTCGGCGGTCTCGGGGAGGATCCCCAGGTCACGGAAAGTCGTGATGGTGGTCAGGATGCTCTGCCTCTTCTGTTTGGGACGCGGCGCTGAGCGTGTGAAAAGGGGAGGGTCGAGCGCAGGGAACTGCGCTGACCGCGCGAGGTGTCGTACGGCCCTGGGTGGCCGAGGTGCGCGGGACCGCTGCCCTCGCGCGCGCCGCGATACGGGCCCCTCCCCACGTGGGGAGGGCGGTCGGTAGGAGCCGATCGGGCCACCGACCGGGCATCCATTCATGCGTGACCCGCCGGGTCACCTGGCGGGTCCATATCACTGTACCCCGGAATCACACACCTGCGGCGGATGGATTTCGGGGTACGTGGGACAGGTCACGTCGCGGCTTGCGCGCGCCGGGCCCGCACGGGATGGTTGCCGCGCTGGTGGGGTTGGCTATTGTGCGCAGCATGGAGACGCCTGACACCCCCGCCGACACCCCCGCCGAGACGACCATCGCCGCCAAGGACTGGGCCGCCGCGTCCGCGGACCCGCAGTACCGCGCGGCGGTCGTGGACCTGCTCGGGGCACTCGCGTACGGCGAGCTGGCCGCCTTCGAGCGGCTCGCGGAGGACGCCAAGCTCGCGCCGTCCCTGGAGGACAAGGCGGAGCTCGCGGCGATGGCGTCCGCCGAGTTCCACCACTTCGAGCAGCTCCGCGCGCGGCTCACCACCGTCGAGGCGGACCCGACCGCGGCGATGGAGCCCTTCGCCGCCGCACTGGACGAGTTCCACCGCCTGACCGCGCCGTCGGACTGGCTGGAGGGCCTGGTCAAGGCGTACGTCGGCGACTCCATCGCGTCCGACTTCTACCGCGAGGTCGCCGCCCGCCTCGACGCCGACACCCGCGAGCTGGTGCTGGCCGTGCTGGACGACACCGGCCACGCCTCCTTCGCGGTGGAGAAGGTGCGCTCCGCCATCGAGGCCGACCCGCGGGTCGGCGGCCGGCTCGCGCTGTGGGCGCGCCGGCTGATGGGCGAGGCGCTGTCGCAGGCGCAGCGGGTCGTGGCGGACCGGGACGCGCTCAGCACGATGCTGGTCGGCGGGGTCGCGGACGGCTTCGACCTCGCGGAGGTCGGCCGGATGTTCACCCGGATCACCGAGGCCCACACCAAGCGGATGGCGGCGCTGGGCCTGGCCGCCTGAGCGGTCCGGGCCGTAGGGGAGCCGTGGGGGGAGCCGTACGGGGGCCGTGCGGCTCAGGCCGTGCGCGGCGCCGGCCGGCGGGCGCTCCGCGGCGGGCGCACCAGCAGCGAGAGCAGGGCGGCCGCCACCCCCACCGACACGGCGAGGCTGATCAGGAACCGGTCCGAGCCGAGGACGGTGCGGGTGATGAGACCGCCGAGGACGGCGGCGACCGCTCCCGTGGCGAGCACCAGCGTCGCCGCGGGAAGGCGTCGCCGGGGGAGCATCCGGGTCGCGGCGTACGCGACGGACAGTCCGACGGCGGCGAACGCGAGCGCTTCCCACATCATCGTGTGGCCCCTCCCGGAGACTTCGGTCGCACGGGTCCTACCCCGCGGGCCCGCACAGCGAAACGGCGGGTCACCCCATTCGGGGGTGACCCGCCGTGCGTCGTCCCGGTGCGGGAGCGGCGAGGCTCTGACCTGCTCCGCCCTGCCGTGCCGTCAGAGTCCCGCCTGCCCAGCGACGCCTGGCACGGCACCTCGCTACGTTGTCGAATCGTCCGAGTAGCCCACTACGAGGACGACTCTCCGCCTTGCAATGCACCGCACCAGACGCCGCTGGGCCCGCCCTTCGGGCGGCCGGCGCTCCTTTGGCGACACGGCCTAGAGCTGGGCGCCGAAGCCCACCCGGCGCGCCGCCTGCTCACCGATCTCCACGTAGGCCAGCCGTTCGGCCGGCACGAGCACGCGCTTTCCGTGCTCGTCGGTGAGGCTGAGCAGCTTGGCGGTGCCCGTGAGCGCCTCGGCGACGGCCTTCTCGACCTCCTCGGCCGTCTGCGCGCTCTCGATGATGATCTCGCGCGGCGCGTGCTGCACGCCGATCTTGACCTCCACGGCTTTTGTCCCTCCGAACGGTCTGCGGTGTGCGCGGTTGGAAATCGCGCCGTACGCAGGACACATTAGCCGCGCCCGGCACCAGGGCACCGGCCGACGGGCACGCCCAGAGCGAACAGCCGCCGTGCGCAGGCGTCAGTGCTCGGCGCCGTGCAGCGGGAAGCCCGCGATGCCGCGCCAGGCCAGCGACGTCAGCAACTGCACCGCGGTCTCGCGGGGCATGGAGCTGCCGCTGGAGAGCCAGTAACGGGCCACGACCTGCGAGACGCCGCCGAGGCCGACGGCGAGCAGCATGGACTGCTCGGTGGTCAGCCCCGTGTCCTCGGCGATGACCTCGCTGATCGCCTCGGCGCACTGCAGCGCGACCTTGTCCACGCGCTCGCGGACGGCCGGCTCGTTGGTGAGGTCGGACTCGAAGACCAGGCGGAAGGCGCCGCCCTCGTCCTCCACGTACGCGAAGTAGGCGTCCATGGTGGCCGCCACGCGCTGCTTGTTGTCGCTGGTGGAGGCCAGGGCGGTGCGCACCGCGTCCAGCAGGGCCTCGCAGTGCTGGTCCAGCAGGGCCAGGTAGAGCTCGAGCTTGCCGGGGAAGTGCTGGTAGAGCACGGGCTTGCTGACGCCCGCGCGCTCCGCGATGTCGTCCATCGCGGCGGCGTGGTAGCCCTGGGCGACGAACACCTCCTGGGCTGCGCCCAGCAGCTGGTTTCTCCGGGCCCGGCGCGGCAGGCGTGTGCCGCGAGGGCGCGCCTCAGTCTGCTCGATGGCTGTCACGCCGCCTCCCATGTGATGTCGTTCTGCGCTGCGGGTGCCATCGTACTTTTCGGTAGCGGGGGCATGCGCTGTGCGAACGCACATTCTCACCAAGTGGAACTCAGCGATAGTCGTCCTCGTCGAGTTCCACCACCCTGCGCTGCTCGGCCACGTCCGCCGGATCGGCGTCGTCGGGGCGTTCGGTGATCGGGACATCGCGGTGCTGCAGCAGTTCGAGGTGCTGTTCGGCGATGTCCGCCTCGGGCGCCTCGATGTCGGTCTCGGCGTCCTCCAGGTCGTCGATGACGTCGTCGTCGAAGGTCTCGATGTCGTCGGACACGGGCACCTCCCGTCTGGTCGTGCGCTGCCGTCCCCCGCTGCTACCCACTGTCCCCCTCTTTCCCCTTCTGCGAGCGTAGGAGACAGGGACGGGGTGTGCAGAGTGACAGGAGGGGCGGAAAATCCCCACGACGCGTGTGAGGGCGAACACACGAGCGCACGCGTGATCACCTCGTAACATTGCCCCATGTCCTCGACGGAGTCGCCCGAAGCCGCGTTCGCCGCCGTGCCCGTACCGCCTTCGGGAGCCAGAGCCGGGGAGGGGGAGACGGTGCGGACCGTGGCCCTGCCGGGCCGGACGCTGACCGTACGATCGCGGGCGGAGCAGGCCGAAGGGCTGCCGCCCGCGCTCTTCGTGCACGGCCTGGGCGGGTCGTCCTCCAACTGGTCGGCGCTGATGCGGCTGCTGGCGGACCGGGTGTCCTGCGAGGCCCTGGACCTGCCCGGTTTCGGGCACTCCCCGCCGCCGGACGACGGCAACTACTCGATCGGGGGGCACGCGCGCGCCGTCGTGCGCCTGCTGGAGGCTTCCGGGCGCGGGCCCGTGCACCTCTTCGGCAACTCGCTGGGGGGAGCGGTCGTCACCAAGGTCGCCGCGGCCCGGCCCGACCTGGTCCGCACCCTGACGCTGATCTCGCCCGCGCTGCCGGAGGTGCCGCCCCAGTACGGCGCCTGGCCGACCGCGTTCCTGGGGCTGCCGGGCGCGACCGCGCTGGTGGCCCGCGCCACCCGCGACTGGTCCGTGGAGCGGCGCACCCGGCAGCTGCTGTGGCTCTGTTACGGCGACCCGTCGAAGGTCAGCGAGGAGTCCTTCACCGAGCACGCCACGGAGTACGAGCGCCGGCTGGCGCTGCCGTACTTCTGGGACGCGCTGACCCGCTCGGCGCGCGGCATCGTGGACGCCTACACCCTCGGCGGCCAGCACAGCCTGTGGCGGCAGGCCGAGCGGGTGCTCGCGCCGACACTGCTGGTGTACGGGGGCAAGGACAAGCTGGTGGCCCCCCGGATGGCGTACCGTGCCGCCCGGACGTTCCGTGACTCGCGGTTGCTGACGCTCCCCGACAGCGGGCACGTCGCGATGATGGAGCACCCCGATGCGGTGGAGCGGGCCTTCCGCGAACTGCTGGACGCCACGGACGCGCGGACGGATCACTGACTTCATGGGCAGGCACAGCGCACCGGGCGGCCGTGACGGCCGCCGTGACGACGTACCGGGCATAGCCGGCGGCAACTCGGGCACCGGCCGCCGGCGGCGTTCCGGCCCGGGGACGACGACCCCGCAGCGGCCGGGCGGACCGGGCCAGGCGCCCGGTGGTTCCGTGCCGGGCGGCCGGGACGGCTTCCGGCCCGGGGGCGCCGGGCACGGTCACGACGACGTCCCGGGCCACTCCCACCCCGAGCACCGCGAGCACTCGGCCTGGGGACGGGCGGGTTCCTGGGCCCCGCCGCGCACGCCGCGCGGGACCCGGCCCGCGGAGCTGGCGGACACCGCGCTCGGCACGGAGTACCCGGAGGACGACGACCCCCTCGACGCGGACCTCTTCACCGCGCCCCGAATATCCGGCTTCCCGCGCCAGCGCCGGGCCCCCGGCGCGGGAGCCCGTGGCGGCCCCGGTCCGCGGCGGGACTTCGTCGCGGCCTTCGACGCGCCCTCCGCCACCACGGGACCCGGGGCACCCGAGGAGGGTGCCGCGGAGGCCGGGGAGGGCGACGGACAACCCGAACGGCCCAAGAAGGGCGTCAGGACTCGCGCGCTCAGCGGCGCCGCGGCCGCGGCGGTCGTGACCGTGCTGGCCGTCGTCGTCGCGGGCCAGATGGCCGCCGGAGGTGACAAGCGTCACTCGTCCGCCGCCGCGGCACCGGGCGGCAGCCGGGGCACCGACGACTCCGCGTCCCGCTCCCAGGGCCGGGCGACCCCCTCGACCTCACCCTCCGCGGTCACCGCCCCGCTCAGCTACGACCAGGCGATGGTCCGGCGCTACCCGCTCGACCAGGACCTGAGCCTGGCGGGGAAGTTCCAGACCGTGGCCGGCCAGGAGAAGGCCCCCGGCAAGGGCAACCTGCTGCGCGTGCGGGTGGACGTCGAGAAGGGGCTGCCGCTGGACGGCCGGCTCTTCGCCGACGCGGTCTACAAGACGCTGAATGACAAGCGGAGTTGGGCGCACGCCGGGTCCCGCACCTTCGAGCGGGTCTCAACGGGCCCGGCCGACATCGTGATCACCCTGGCGAGTCCCGGCACGACGGCCACCTGGTGTGCGAAGTCCGGCCTGGACACGACGGTTGACAACGTGTCATGTGATGCGGCATCAACTCCCCGGACGATGATCAACGCGTACCGCTGGGCGCAGGGGTCGCAGACGTACGGCCCGGACCGGATGCCCGCCTACCGCGAGATGCTGATCAACCACGAGGTCGGGCACCGGCTCGGCTACGACCATGTGCTCTGCCCCAAGCAGGGCGCCCTGGCCCCGGTCATGATGCAGCAGACGAAGTTCCTCTCCTACGGGGGCCTGACCTGCAAGCCCAACGCCTGGCCCTACCCCCGGGGCTAGCTTTTTGACATCGGGCGATTAATCGTTCAATGTTTTCGGCATGCCGCACAGCCCCGCCACAGACGAGGACGCCAGCATCGAGCTGGCGCTCATCGGCGTGGCCGGGCACAGCGTGGCCGACATCCTGTGTCGGTGCTCCACGGTGCCGGGCGCGTAAAGGGCACGTTCTTCCCTCCCGCCCCGGACCTTCCCGCCCGTGGGCACAGTGCTCGACATCTGATCGATCCCTCACGGCCTCCTCATGAGGCCGTCGCCGCTGCCTGCGGGCCTTCCCCAGCCCCGCCCTCTCCACCTCGCAGCCGCGAAAGGGATCTTCGATGTCTCACCTGTCCGTCACACCTCGCCGCCTCGCAGCGGCAGCCGTCGTCCTGGCGATCACCGGCGGCGCCGCCGCCTGCGGCCCGGAGGACAGCGGGGCCAAGGCGGCCGACGGCAAGCCGGCCAAGGGCGGCACGCTCTACGTGCTCAACCAGTCCCCGCAGGAGGACTTCGACCCGGCGCGGCTCTACACCTCCGGCGGCGGCAACGTCCCCGGCCTGGTCTTCCGCACGCTGACCACCCGCAACCGCGAGAACGGCGCGGACGGCGCGAAGGTCGTCCCGGACCTGGCCACCGACACCGGCACGCCCAACCAGGACGCCACCGTCTGGACGTACCACCTCAAGGACGGCCTGAAGTACGAGGACGGCAGCGCGATCACCACCGCCGACATCAAGTACGGCATCGAGCGCTCCTTCGCCGCCGAGCTGTCCGGCGGTGCCCCCTACCTGCGCGACTGGCTGGTCGGCGGCAAGGAGTACCAGGGCCCGTACAAGGACAAGGGCGGCCTGGCCTCCATCGAGACCCCGGACGCGAAGACCATCGTCTTCCACCTGAACAAGCCCGAGGGCGACTTCCCGTTCCTGGCCACCCAGACCTCCTTCGCCCCCGTGCCGAAGGCCAAGGACACCGGCACCAAGTACGAGAACCACCCGTTCTCCTCCGGCCCGTACAAGGTCGTCGGCAACGAGAACGACGGCGAGCACCTCGTCCTGGAGCGCAACACCCACTGGGACCCGAAGACCGACGAGGAGCGCAAGGCCTACCCGGACCGCATCGACGTCCGCTCCGGCCTCGACGCCGCCGTGATCAACCAGCGGCTGTCCTCCGGCTCCGGCAAGGACGCCGCCGCCGTCACCACCGACACCAACCTCACCGCCGCCGAACTCGCCAAGATCACCGGCGACGAGGAGCTGGCGGGCCGCGTCGGCACCGGGCACTTCGGCTACACCGACTACATCTCCTTCAACCCGAAGGTGAAGCCGTTCGACAACCCCAAGGTGCGCCAGGCGATCTCCTACGCGGTCGACCGCAGCACCGTCGTCAACGCCCTCGGCGGCTCCTCGCTCGCCGAGCCGGCCACCACCTTCCTGCCCGCGCAGGAGTCCTTCGGCTACACCCCGTACGACGCGTTCCCGGCCGGCAAGAGCGGTGCCGCCGCCAAGGCCAAGGAGCTGCTGAAGGAGGCCGGTTACCCGAACGGCCTGACCGTCACGCTGACCCACGACAGCAGCGGCGGCGACGAGCAGGGCCCGGAGGTCGCGACCGCCCTGCAGGACGCCCTGAAGAAGGCCGGCATCACCGTCAAGCTGGAGGGCCTGGAGTCCAGCGCCTACAGCGAGAAGATCCACGGCATCAAGACCGAGCCGGGCTTCTTCCTCGCCGGCTGGGGCGCCGACTGGCCGTCCGGCGGCCCCTTCCTGGCCCCGATCTTCGACGGCCGGCAGATCGTCAAGGACGGCTACAACTTCAACAACGCCCAGCTCGACGACCCGGCCGTGAACCAGGAGATCGACGAGATCAACAAGCTCACCGACCTCAAGGCCGCCGCCGTCCGCTGGGGCGCCCTCGACAAGAAGATCGGCGAGCAGGCGCTGACCGTGCCGCTGGTCCACCCGGTCTACAAGCGCCTGTACGGCAAGGACGTCAAGAACGTCGTCATCAGCGACTGGACCGGCGTCCTCGACGTCTCGCAGGTCGCGGTCAAGTGACCACGACCGACGTGCTCGCCGCGCCCGGCAGCTCTGGCGGCGGCTGCGCGCCCAGCGCGCCGCCCTCGCCGGGGTCGCCGTGATCGCCCTGCTCGTCCTGGTGGCCCTCGCCGCCCCGCTGCTCGCCGCCCTGGAGGGGCAGGACCCGGACGCGTACCACGCCTCGGCCGTCGACTCCGCGCTCGGCGGCGTGCCGACCGGCTCCTTCGGCGGCGTGAGCGCCGACCACTGGCTCGGCGTCGAACCCGGGACCGGACGCGACCTGTTCGCCCGGCTCGTGTACGGCGCGCGGATCTCGCTCGGCATCGGCCTCGCCGCCACCGTCGTGCAGGTCGTCCTCGGGGTCGCGGTCGGCCTCGCCGCCGGCCTCGGCAACCGCTTCCTGGACAACCTGCTCAGCCGGACCACCGACGTCATGCTGGCGCTGCCCACCCTGGTCTTCTCCATCGCCCTGCTGGCGATCGTCCCCGCCGGCTTCCCGCGTCCGGTGCTGCTGGTCCTCGTCCTCGGCCTGCTCGGCTGGGGCGGCACCTCCCGCATCGTCCGGGCCCAGACCCTGAGCCTGAAGTCCCTCGACTACGTGGCCGCCGCCCGGCTCGGCGGCGCCGGCCGGTGGCGGATCGCGCGCCGCGAACTGCTGCCGTCGCTGGCCGCGCCCGTGGTGACCTACAGCGCGCTGCTGGTGCCCTCCAACATCGCGTCGGAAGCGGGACTGTCCTTCCTCGGCATCGGCGTCAAGCCGCCCACGCCCTCCTGGGGACAGATGCTCTCCTCCGCGACCACCTGGTACCAGGCCGATCCGACGTACGTGCTGCTGCCCGCCGGCCTGATCTTCGTCACCGTCCTCGCCTTCACCGCCCTCGGTGACGGCGTGCGCACCGCCCTGGACCCGCGCGCCGGCAGCCGCCTGCGGTCCCTGGCCCGCAGGCGCAAGGAGGCGCGGTCATGATCCTCCTCACCCGGTTCGCGCTGCGCCGGCTGCTGGCGGCCCTGCTGGTCCTGCTCGTACTGAGCATCGCGGTCTACGCGCTCTTCTACGTCCTGCCCGGCGACCCGGCACGGCTGGCCTGCGGGCCGAAGTGCTCCGCCGAGCAGGTCGCCCAGGTCCGCACCCAGCTGGGCCTGGACGACCCGGCCTACGCGCAGTACGCCCACTTCCTGCACGGCCTGTTCGCCGGCACCGACATCAGCACCGGTGTCGGCACCGAGCACTGCGGCGCACCCTGCCTGGGCTTCTCCTACCAGAGCGGCGAGCAGGTGACCTCCCTGCTCGCGCAGCGGCTGCCGGCCACCGCCTCGCTCTCGCTGGGTGCGATGGTGCTGTGGCTGGTCATCGGCGTCGGCACCGGGGTGCTCTCGGCGCTGCGCCACGGCGGGCTCACCGAACGGCTGCTGACCGGGCTCACCCTCGCAGGCAACGCCGTGCCCGTCTTCATCATCGGCATCCTGCTGATGCTGCTGTTCGTCTCGGTGCTGGGCTGGCTGCCCTTCCCGTCCTACGTCCCGCTGACCGAGGACCCCGAGCAGTGGGCGTGGAACCTGGTGCTGCCCTGGCTCTCCCTGGCCATCCTGGAGAGCGCCAAGTACGCCCGGCTGACCCGCAGTTCCATGCTGGACACGCTCGCCGAGGACCATGTGCGCACCTTCCGCGCCTACGGCGTCCGCGAGCGTTCCGTCATCGGACGGCACGCGCTGCGCGGCGCCCTGCCACCGGTCATCGCACTGACCGCGCTGGACCTGGGGACGATGTTCGGCGGCGCGGTGCTCACCGAGTCGCTCTTCGGCATCCCCGGGCTCGGCAAGAGCCTGGTGGACTCGGTGAAGACCGAGGACCTGCCGGTCGTGGTCGGACTGGTGCTGGTCACCGGCTTCTTCGTGGTCCTCGCCAACGCCCTCGCGGACGTCCTGTACGCGGTGGCCGACCGACGGGTGGTGCTGGCATGACGTCACGGCTGATCGAGGTCGAGGACCTCACGGTCGACTTCCCCACCGGCACGGGCACCGTCCGGGCCGTGGACGGGCTCTCCTTCTCCCTGGAGCAGGGCGGCGCCCTCGGCGTCGTCGGCGAGTCCGGCAGCGGCAAGAGCGCCACCGCCTTCACCCTGCTGGGACTGCACCGCGGCAGCGGTGCGCGGATCGGCGGCTCGGTGCGGGTGGCCGGCGTCGACGTCCTGTCCGCTGGGGAGAAGGAACTGCGCGGGCTGCGCGGCGGGCTCGCGGCGATGGTCTTCCAGGACCCGCTGTCCTCGCTCGACCCGTACTTCGCGATCGGCGACCAGATCGCCGAGGTCTACCGGGTCCACCACCCCAAGGCCTCCCGGAGGGCGGCCCGCGCGCGGGCGGTCGAGGTGCTCGACCGGGTCGGCATCGCCGACGCACCGAGGCGGGCCCGCTTCCGGCCGCACGAGTTCAGCGGCGGCATGCGCCAGCGGGCGCTCATCGCCATGGCGCTCGCCTGCGAGCCGCGGCTGCTCGTCGCGGACGAACCCACGACGGCCCTCGACGTCACCGTGCAGGCGCAGATCCTCGACCTGCTCGGCGAACTGCGGCAGGAGACCGGCATGGGGCTGCTGCTGGTCACCCACGACCTGGGCGTGGTGGCCGGGAGCGTCGACGAGGTCCTGGTGATGAAGGACGGCCGTGCCGTGGAGCGCGGGCCGGTCGGCACCGTGCTGGGCGCACCGCAGCAGCCGTACACGCGGGACCTGGTGGCCGCGGTCCCGCGGGTGGAGACGGCGAAGCCGCGCGGCGCGGCCGTGGGCGAGGTCCTTCTCGAAGCCGTCGGCTTGCGGCGGGAGTTCGGCCGGCGCGGCTCCCGGGTCGCGGCGGTCGACGGCGTCTCGCTGACCGTGCGCGCGGGCGAGACGCTCGGCGTCGTCGGCGAGAGCGGCAGCGGCAAGACCACGCTCGGGCGGATGCTCGGGGGGCTCCTGGAGCCCACGGGCGGCGAGCTGCGGCGCCCGGGCGCGCGCTCCGGCCCGGGCACGCCGGGACTGCAGATGGTGTTCCAGGACCCGGTGTCCTCGCTCAACCCGCGGCGCAGCATCGGCGAGTCCATCGCGGACCCGCTGCGGACGGCCGGCGTGCTCGACGACGCCGCGGTCGTCGCCCGCGTGCGGGAACTGCTGGAACGGGTCGGGCTCGACCCCGACTGGTACCACCGCTATCCGCACGAGTTCAGCGGCGGTCAGCGGCAGCGCGTCGGCATCGCCCGGGCGCTGGCGCCCGAGCCGAGGCTGATCGTCTGCGACGAGCCGGTGTCGGCGCTCGACGTCACGACGCAGGCGCAGGTCATCCGGCTGCTGGGCGAGTTGCAGCGCGAGCTGGGAATCGCACTGGTCTTCATCGCCCACGACCTGGCCGTGGTGCGTCAGGTCAGTGACAACGTCGCGGTCATGCGGGCGGGCCGGGTCGTGGAGTACGGGCCTGCCGGGCGGGTCTACGAGGCGCCGGAGCACGAGTACACCAAGGGGCTGCTGGCGGCGGTCCCGGTGCTCGACCCGGAGGAGTCCGCCGCCCGGCGCGCCGCCCGGCGCCACGCCCTGGCGGCCACCGCCTGACGCGCCGGGGCGCGCCCGGCCCGGTCGGACGGGCGCGCCCCGGTCCGCCGTGCCGCGCGGGGGTCAGGCGGGGTCCTCTCGCCCGGGCCACAGCTCCACGTCATGGGCGGCCACGGCCGCACGGACGCGTTCCAGTACCACGTGCGCGGGCAGCGGCGGAAGGCGGCGGCCATCGCGGAGCCGCAGGGCGACGTGCGCGTCCGCGGCCTCCTTCGGGCCGATGACGGCCCGGTAGGGGACGAGGCGGGCCTCCCGGACGCGCGCCCCGAGGGTGCCGCGGTCCGGTGCGCGCAGGTCCGCGCGCAGGCCCAGGCCGAGGCACCGCCCCACCAGCGCCTCGGCCTCGGGCAGCTCGGCCTCCGATACCGGCAGGACGGCCACCTGGGTCGGCGCGAGCCACGGGGGGAACGCTCCGCCGTGCTGCTCGACCAGGTGCGCCACGGCCCGCTCCACGCTGCCGACGACGCTGCGGTGCACCATGACCGGACGGTGCTTCGCGCCGTCCGCGCCGATGTAGTGCAGCCCGAACTGCCGGGGCTGGTGGAAGTCGATTTGCACGGTGGACAAGGTGGCCTCGCGGCCCGCGCCGTCGGCGACCTGGACGTCGATCTTGGGCCCGTAGAACGCGGCCTCGCCCTCCGCCGCCTCGTAGGGCAGCCCCGAGCGGTCCAGGACCTCGGTCAGCAGGGCGGTGGAGCGTTCCCACAGCTCGGGCTCGGCGACGTACTTGCCGCCGGGCCCGGGGAGGGAGAGCCGGTGACGGGCGGGGGTGATGCCCAGGGCGCGGTACGCCCGGCCGATCATCCCCAGGGCGGCGGCGGCCTCGTCGGCGACCTGGTCGAGGGTGCAGAAGATGTGCGCGTCGTTGAGCTGGATGGCCCGTACGCGGGTGAGCCCGCCGAGCACGCCGGACAGCTCGGAGCGGTACATGCCGCCCAGCTCGGCCATGCGCAGCGGCAGTTCGCGGTGGCTGCGCGGGCGCGAGCGGTAGATCAGCGCGTGGTGGGGACAGAGGCTCGGCCGCAGCACGACCTGCTCGCCGCCGAGGTCCATCGGCGGGAACATGTCGTCGCTGTAGTGCGCCCAGTGCCCGGAGATCTCGTACAGCTCGCGTTTGCCGAGCACGGGTGAGTACACGTGCCGGTAGCCCGCCCGGCGTTCGGCCTCGCGGACGTACTCCTCCAGGGCGTGCCGGACGGCGGCGCCGTCCGGCAGCCAGTAGGGCAGTCCTGCGCCGATCAGCGGGTCGGTGTCGAACAGGCCGAGCTCGCGGCCGAGTCTGCGGTGGTCGTGCATGGCGGTCTCCTCGCGGACGGCGGGCGAATGACCGCAAGCGGAAGCCCCGGGCACTCGCCCGGGGCTTCTTCATGACAGGGGTCAGCGCGCCGGGACACTCTCCGGCGTCGTCGTCATGGCAGCGCGCTTCATACCGGTGACGATAACAGCCACCGCCGGCGCCCGCGCGGGAATCGCACCGCGCCCCGCTCGCCCGGGGACCACCCGGTGAACGTCTACCCGGTCACAACGCACAACGCTGGGGAAAGTTACGTCTCTTCACCCCTTTCGGTGGCATGGCGGACAACCGTCCGTCGTGCCCCCACTTCGCCGGAATACGGTCATCGCGCCTGAACAGACCGGTGCGGAGAGGGGGCAGACGTGCGTGTCGCATTACTCGCGGAGGGTGGTTATCCGTACGCCCGGGGTGAGGGGGGCGCCTGGGTCGACCGGCTCGTGCGCGGTCTCCCCGGGCACGAGTTCGCGGTGTACGCGCTCGGCAGGAACGAACGGGCCGGGACGGCGGGGCTGCCGGCGCTGCCACCGCAGGTGCGAGACGTGCGCGTGCTGCCGCTGTGGGGGCCGCCGCCGGGGCCCGGGGGCGTGCCGGGCAAGGCGCGCCGGCGGCGGGCGCAGGCGCTGGAGCAGTACCGCGACCTCGTCGGCGTGCTGGCGGGCGACGCCGGGGCCAATGGCGTGGCGGACCGTTTCGCCTCCGCGCTCTACGGCCTCGCCGAACTCGCCCGCGAGGACGGTGGCGTCCCGGCGCTGCTGCGCTCCGAGCACGCGGTGCGCGTGCTGGAGGAGGTCTGCCGGGCGCCCGGCGCGCGACCCCTCGTCGGAGAGGCGGGGGTGGGCGATCTCCTGCTCGCGGCCGACCAGTTGGAGCGCGCGCTGCGGCCGCTGGCCGCGCCCTGGTACGACGAGTTCGGCGACGCGCTGGCCACCGCCGACCTCTGCCACGCCGTGACCGGCGGCACCGCCCTTCTGCCCGCTCTCCTGGCCAAACGGTTCTTCGGCACGCCGCTGCTGGTGACCGAGTACGGCGTGCGGCTGCGCGAGACCCTGCTGCTGCACCGTGCCGCGGGACTGTCCGCCCCCGTACGCGCCCTGCTCGCCGCCTTCCACCGCCACCTCGCGGGCGAGGCGTACCGCCGGGCCGCCCTGGTCACCCCCGGCAACGCCCACGCGCGCCGCTGGCAGGAGCACTGCGGCGCCGAGCGGGACCGCGTGCGTACGGTCTACCCCGGCTACCAGGGGCCCGTGCCCGAGCCCCCGGCCGACGCCGAGGGCGGCGAGCCGGCGCTGGTGTGGGTCGGCCGGGTCGACCCCGGCAAGGACCTGGTAGGGCTGCTGCACGCCTTCGGGGAGGTGCGCAAGGAGGAACCCGGGGCGCGGCTGCGTGTCGTGCGCGCCGGCGAGGGCGACCCCGCGTACCTGGAGCAGTGCCGCTCCCTGGCGGCGCAGCTCTTCCCCGACGAGGCGGCCGACGCCGTCACCGCGGGCGAGAACCCGGTCACCTTCGAGGAGCTCGGCTCGCCGGGCGCCCCGGCGCTCCCCGACGCGTACGCGGCCGGGGACGTGGTCGTCCTCTCCAGCGTCGTCGAGGGCTTCCCGGTCACCCTGGTCGAGGCCATGTTCTGCGGCCGGGCCACCGTCTCCACGGACGTCGGCGCCGTACGGGAGGTCATCGGCGGGACCGGCCTGGTCGTGCCCCCGCGCAACCCGAAGGCGCTCGCCGAGGCCTGCGTCGCCCTGCTGCGCGACCCCGAGCGCCGGCAGCGGCTGGGCGCCGCCGCACGCGAACGCGCCCTGGAGCTCTTCACCGTCGAGCGGAACCTGGCCGCGTTCCGGGAGATCTACCTCGACCTGGTCGCCCACGCGCCCGGCCGTCAGGCCCCGCTGCGCGATCCGGACGGCACCCCCGTCCCCTTCGGCAGGCCCGCCGAATCCCGTGTCCCCGGCCACTGGACGGCCGTGCCGGCCTGGGCGCTCGCCGCCCGTGAGCCCGCGTACGCCGGAGCCGAGGGGCGGGAACGCGCATGAGCCACGTGCAGGAGACCGAAGCCGGCGCCCGCAGGGGCGGCCCCCGCAAACGCGGCCCCGCCGACCCCGTCCGCGCCCTGATGCACCGTCACCGCCAGCTGTGCGCCGAGGCGGTGGACCCGCTGGAGATCGTGGCCGGACTGGAGGCGCAGGGCGTCACCGACCGCGTCGCGGCGGGCTTCCGGCACCGCGACGTCTTCTCCCTCGCCGAGGAGCTCTACGCCCGGGTGCCCCGCGCCACCGCCCCGCCCGCCGCGGGCCGGCCGGCGGACCGCCCCGCCCTGCTGCTCACCCTCGCCCCGGGCGCCGTCTGCGCCGCCGCCGGAGGGGCACTGCGCCTGCTGCCGCCGGTCACGGTGGTCGCGGTGGCCCTGCCGCTGCTCCTGCTCGTGCTCCTCGTCGCCCTGCGCCGCGGACCGCTGAGGGCGCCGTACGGTACGGGCCCGGCGGGCGCGGTGTGGAGCTGCTGGCTGGTGGGGTTCGGGCTGTACGGGCCGCGCGCGGTCGACGGCTTCGCCGGGGGCGTGCTGCCCGCCGCGGACGCCGCCGAGCTGACCGCGCTCGCGCTGTCCCTCGCGCCGGCCGCCTGGTGCGCCCACCGCTTCGCGGTGCGCTCCCGCGGGCACCTGCTGCGCAGCCGCAGCCTGGAGGAGTTCGGCGGTGCCGTGCGGCCGCTGCTGGCGGGCACGCTCGCACTCTTCCTCGCCTTCGTGCTCGTGCTGCTGTGCGCCGCACGGGCCGTGGCGGGTGCCCCGCTCACCCCCGCCGCGCTCGCCGGGCCCGCGGCGCTCGCCCTGTTGCTGTTCACCGCCCGTCTGCTCGCGGTGCACGGCCACCCCGACCCGGCCGCCATCGGCACCGGGCTCGCCTGCGCCACCGAGGCCGTGGCCCTGGCCGCGGCCCTGCTGAACCGGTCCCCCCTCCCGCCGGCCGCCGTCCCCGTGCTGGCCTGCGCGGCCGCCGCCCTGGCGCTGGCGGCCCACGCCCTGACCACGCTCTCGCGCGCGTCGGCGCACACGGTCGCGGCGGCGCCGCGATGAGCGGCCGGCGGCCGGGGCGGCCCGGCACACCCCGCAGTTCCGTAGAAGAAGCCAAGGAGCCATTCACGATGACCCACCCGCACCCCCGACCACGGCGAGCGCAGCGGAGGCGCTCGCTATGAGAGTCCTCCTCCTGGGCGCCAACGGATTCGTCGGCCGCCATGTGGCCGAACGGCTGCTGGCCGACCCCGCCGTGCAGCTGACCGCCCTCGGCCGCAGCGACGACGCGGACGTGCGCTTCGACCTGTCGTCCGGCAGTCCCGGCGCGCTGGCGCGCTTCATGGACGCCGTCCACCCCGGGGTCGTCGTCAACTGCGCGGGCGCCACGCGCGGCGGGGCACGCGAACTCACACGGCACAACACGATCGCGGTCGCCTCCGTGTGCGAGGCGATGCGCCGCAGCGCCACCTCCGCCCGGCTGGTCCAGGTGGGCTGTGCCGCGGAGTACGGGCCCTCACCCACCGGTTCCTCGACGGCCGAGGACGCCGTGCCCCGTCCGGGCGGTCCGTACGGGGTCAGCAAGCTCGCCGCGACGGAACTGGTGCTCGGCTCCGGGCTCGACGCCGTCGTGCTGCGGGTCTTCACCCCGGTCGGCCCGGGGACGCCCACCGCCTCGCCGATCGGGCGGCTCGCGGAGGCGATGCGCCGGGCCATGCAGACCGGCGACGGCGAGCTGAAGCTGACCGGACTCGGCGTGCAGCGGGACTTCGTGGACGTGCGCGACGTGGCCCGCGCCGTGCACGCGGCCTCGCTCTCCGCCGCCCAGGGCCTGGTCAACATCGGCACGGGCCGGGCCGTACCGCTGCGCGAGGTGGCCGCGGCCCTGGCCAACGCCGCGGGCTACGCGGGCGCCCTCCACGAGGTCGAGGACCCGCACCTGATGGCGAACGGCACCGGCCACCCCCACTACCCGGACGGCTGCGGCGCCTGGCAGCAGGCCGACATCCGTACCGCCCGCGACCGCCTCGGCTGGCGTCCGCGCATCGCCCTCGAGGAATCCCTCGCCGACGTCTGGATGGAGGCGGCATGCCGCGTGTGACACCGAGCGGCCTGCGCAGGCCGATCGACCGCTGCGACGGACTGGGCTTCGGGGTCCCCGCGTACGCGCACCCGCTGGTCGCCCCGGGCGAATGGGCCGAACTGGCCCGTCCCGAGGCGCCGATGCACTGGGTGGTGCTCAACGCGGCGCGGGGCCCGGGCGCCCGGATCGACCCGCTCTACACGCAGGCGTGCGCCCGGCTGCGCGACGCGGCCGTACCGGTGCTCGGGTACCTGGACACCCGGCACGGGGCGCGTCCCTTTGGCCAACTGGTCGCCGACGCGCACCGCTTCCTCGACTGGTACCGGGTCGACGGCTTCTACCTCGACCGTGCGCCGACCACGAGTTCGGAGCTGTCCGACTGCCGCCGGGTGATCACCACCCTGCGCGCGCTGCTGACGGTGGAGGGCGGCGGCACCGGGCACGTCGTGCTCGGTCACGGCTGCCATCCGTACGAGGGCTACGCCGAAGCCGCCGACCAACTGGTGACCTTCGCCGGGCCGTGGATGCAGTACCGCTGGTCGGAAGCGCCGGAGTGGACGGCCGCGTACCCGCCGGAGCGCTTCTGCCACCTGGTGCACGGCGTCCCCGCCCCGCACCTGGAGAACGCCATGCGGATCGCCCGCTGGCAGGGCGCGGCGACCGTCTACTTCACCGACCGCACCGACCACGCGGCCTGGGACGGCCTGCCGGGCTACTGGGACGAGGCCTCGCGCATGCTCCGCCGCCAGCCACCGCCCAGCATGTGACCAACATCGGTCTCGCCCCTCGGGACGGCGGTCTCGGAATGAAGAAGGGCGTGGCAGTGTTACGGGAATAACCACCGTAGTGATCGATCGACAAACGGAGTCCCCGTGTCGCTGCCACCCCTGGTCGAGCCGGCCGCCGAGCTCACCGTCGACGAGGTCCGCAGGTACTCCCGCCACCTGATCATCCCCGACGTGGGGATGGACGGGCAGAAGCGGCTGAAGAACGCCAAGGTGCTCTGTGTGGGCGCCGGCGGTCTCGGTTCGCCCGCCCTGATGTACCTGGCCGCCGCCGGGGTGGGCACGCTCGGCATCGTGGAGTTCGACGAGGTCGACGAGTCCAACCTGCAGCGCCAGATCATCCACAGCCAGGCGGACATCGGCCGTTCCAAGGCGGAGTCCGCCCGCGACAGCGTCAAGGGCATCAACCCCTACGTCAACGTGGTCCTCCACGAGGAGCGGCTCGAGGCCGACAACGTGATGGACATCTTCAGCCAGTACGACCTGATCGTCGACGGCACGGACAACTTCGCGACCCGCTACCTGGTCAACGACGCGTGCGTGCTGCTGAACAAGCCGTACGTCTGGGGCTCCATCTACCGCTTCGACGGCCAGGCGTCGGTCTTCTGGTCCGAGCACGGCCCCTGCTACCGCTGCCTGTACCCCGAGCCCCCGCCGCCGGGCATGGTGCCCTCCTGCGCCGAGGGCGGTGTCCTGGGCGTGCTGTGCGCGTCCATCGGCTCCATCCAGGTCACCGAGGCCATCAAGGTCCTCACCGGCACCGGCGAGCCGCTCGTCGGCCGCCTGATGATCTACGACGCCCTGGAGATGCAGTACCGCCAGGTCAAGGTCCGCAAGGACCCGGACTGCGCGGTCTGCGGCGAGAACCCGACCGTCACCGAGCTCATCGACTACGAGGCCTTCTGCGGCGTCGTCTCCGAGGAGGCGCAGGAGGCGGCGATGGGGTCGACGATCACTCCCAAGCAGCTCAAGGAGTGGATCGACGACGGTGAGAACATCGACATCATCGACGTCCGTGAGCCCAACGAGTACGAGATCGTCTCCATCCCGGGTGCGCGTCTGATCCCCAAGAACGAGTTCCTCATGGGCAACGCCCTCCAGGACCTCCCCCAGGACAAGAAGATCGTCCTGCACTGCAAGACCGGCGTCCGCTCCGCCGAGGTCCTCGCCGTCCTGAAGTCCGCGGGCTTCTCCGACGCGGTCCACGTCGGCGGTGGCGTCATCGGCTGGGTCAACACGATCGAGCCCGACAAGCCGGTGTACTGACCGACAGGTGAGGCGAAGGCCCGCGGCGTCCGACCGGTTCGGACGCCGCGGGCCTTCGCCGTTCCCGTGGGCCGGACGTCACGGGCCGGACGTCACGGACCTGCCGGCGCGGCCTCGGCCGGCCCTGGCCGGGCCGGCCCGTTGGTCCGCGAACGGACCGGCGCGAGCAGGGACTTCCAGGAGCGGTGCCGCTTGAAGGGCAGCTCGAAGATCCGGGCGAACAGCCACGCCACCAGCAGCGAGACGGGCAACGCCACTACGAGGGTGAACCAGAACGTGGGCAGCCCGGGGGAGACGAACCCGGGGGCGACGCGCCTGATGACGGTCATGACGACGGGCAGGTGCACGAGGTAGAGGCTGTACGAGAAGTCGCCGAGGACCCGGACGGGGCGTGCGGTCAGGAGCCGTAGCAGGAGGGCGGGCCTTCCGGTGGCGACCGCGGCGATCAGCATCGTCATGGCGGGCGCGACGGCGAGGTCCACCCAGAAGTAGTGGTCCACCGTCCAGACCCGGCCCTTGACGGCGGCGAGCGCCACGACCGGCACGGCGGCCAGGACGGCGAACCAGTGCCACGGCAGGCGCCGGACCCGGGCCGACGCGACGACGATCCCCGCGCCCGCCAGGCCGGCGACGAACACCGGGGCGAGGTGCGGGGTGAGCCAGTTGTCCCCCTCCACCGGGGTCGCGTGCGCGGCCGTCAGGCCCCGGGCGACGACCAGGAGCGTCACGCCCGCGACCAGGACCACGGCCCCCAGCCGCCGCCGGACGAACAGCAGGAGCGGGAAGAGGAGGTAGAGCTCCGCCTCCACGCCGATCGACCAGAACGTGCCGTTCGGCGTCGGCGCGGTGAACACGTCCTGGGCGACCAGCCCGTACACCAGGACCGTCGCGCCGGTGGGCGGCCCGAAGTGCGAGGCCGGCACCACGAACAAGGCGACGACCAGGCTCAGCGCGAGCGCCGCCCAGTACGGGGGGAGGATGCGCCAGGCCCGGCGCCGCAGGAAACGGGCGGCACCGCCCAGCCGCCAGCCGTCGCGCGCCGGGGAGATGGCCAGCGAGAACCCCGACAGCACCAGGAAGAAGACGACGGCGAGCCGGCCGTACATCAGCCCGTCCAGCCACCGGGGGGCGGAACTGTCGGGATACCCCGGGAACGTGTACAGCCAGCAGTGGAACAGGAGTACGTACAGTGCGGCCAGGCCGCGCAGACCTTCGAGGCCCGGCACTTCCTGCCGGCCGTGCGCCGTGCCGGCGCTGCTGACGGGGCGGCTCGCGTCCAAGGGGATCGTTCGGCCCTTTCCCTCCACGTCGGCGACCCGGTGCCACCCACGGTGACTGGTACGTCGCGTTCGGCCGAGCGGTTCAACGGGCCGCGCACGCCCCCGTCCGGGTCACTGCACGCCGTTGCGGATGACGTCCGGGCGGTTGGTGATGATGCCGTCGGCGCCGAGGGCCGCCATGCGGACGGCGGTGGTGAGGTCGTCGACCGTCCACGCGTTCACGCGCAGCGGCTTGCCGTCGGGGCCCTTCGTGCCGTGGACCGCCTGCACGTAGGCGTAGGTGACGTCCTTCTCGTCCGGGTTGATCTGGTCGGCGAAGGCCGCGTACTCCTTCAGCTGTGAGACCGGCGGGCTGCCCAGGAAGCCGGTCTCGACGGCCGGGCGCAGTGCGTGGGTGCGGCGCAGGGCGTCGGCGCTGAAGCTCTGGATGACCAGGCGGCCGGAGAGGTGGGCCCGGTCGAGCCAGCCGGCCTTCTCGAGGGTGTCGACGGTCTGCTTCTCGATGCCGGGGTAGAGCTCGGGCTGCTTGAGCTCCAGCAGCAGGCCCTGCTGGTCGCGGTCGAGGAGGGCCAGGTACTCCTGGAGGGTGGGGACGCGCTCGCCGCGGAAGCGGGGCGCGAACCAGCTGCCGGCGTCGAGCCGGCGGATCTCGGCGAGCGTGAAGTCGGCGACGCGCCAGGGGGAGCGGTCCGGGAAGACCTGCTCGACGTCGGTGGTGCGGTTCAGCGTCGTGTCGTGGATCACCACCAGGGCCCCGTCCTTGGTGCGCTGGACGTCGTTCTCGATCCACTTGATGTGCTGCTCGTTGGCCCGGCGTACGGCCGCCAGGGTGTTCTCGGGGGCCTCGGTGGACGCGCCCCGGTGGGCGAAGACCGTGGGGGAGGAGGGGTCCGCGGGGGCCGCGTGGGCCGGCATGGTGACGAACGCGGAGGCTCCCAGCAGGGCGACGGCCGTGGCGGTACGGGCGAGGTGCTGGTGCATGCGTACTCCTCACGACGGCGCGGATCCCCTCCCCGACCGAGGGTCGCAGCCCGTACCCGGATACAGCAGCGCACGACATGACAAACGGGTGAATATCGTCATCCCGTTCCCCCGCCAGGGTGGCACGGATGACGTCCGGCCGCAGGTCCTGAGGTCCACCCGGGTGGCGGCCGCCCGGCAACGGGCCGCGGGGCCGTCCGGGGCGCCGCTGCGGGCACCCCGGACGGCCCCGCCGTCACGGAGCGTGAGGTTCTGCGTGAGGTTCCGGGCCGGGTCCCGGGATCAGCCGTGGCGGCCCTCCACCATCGCCTCCAGCGTGTCCCGGTGCAGGATCAGCGCGTCCGGGTCGGCCGGCATCTCGCGCTCCCCGAAGTGCACCTGGCGGTGACCGATCCGCAGCATCACGACCGCGTGCCGCAGCGCGGCGTACAGGAGGTGGAAGTCCAGGTGGCGCGGGGTGTGCCCGGTGAGCTCCGCGTAGGTCGCCGCGACGCGGTCGCGGCCGAGGAAGTCCGGCATGCCGGGGAAGCCGGCGGTGACGGTGAGGTCCTGGAAGAAGCGGTGCAGGTACACCAGCCAGGCGAGATCCAGTTCCCGGGGGCCGGCGGAGGCCATCTCCCAGTCGAGGACGGCGACGGGGGCGAAGTCGGCGTCGTAGACGATGTTGCCGACCCGGGCGTCGCCCCAGCTGAGCACGGACGGGCCGGGGTCGGCGGGCCAGTGCTTCTCCAGCCACGCGAAGGCCCGCTCGATGACGGGGGAGGGCGCCAGCCCGTCCACGACCCACTCGTAGTAGGCGCGTTGGGCGTCGACGTGCGCGCGCAGGGTCCCCTCGCCGGGGACGGTGTGGAGTTCGGCGAGGACGCGCACCGTCGAACGTTCCAGCCGCGCCCGGTCCTCCTCGGAGGCGTCGAAGAGCCAGTTGCCGCCGTAGGTGTAGGGCATGACGTCCGGCGGGACGCGCCCCGGGACGCGCTCCATGACGAAGAAGGGCGCGCCGAGCGGCCCCGGGTCGGGCTCCAGCCACAGCAGTTCGGGCACGGGGACGCGGGTGCGCGTGGCGACCGTCCGGATGACGCGGTACTGCGCGGCCATGTCGTACGTCGGGAAGACGGTGTAGGCGTCGGGGTCGCCGGCCAGCCGCAGCACGCAGGGGCGGATGCGCTGGCGTGCGGTGCCCCCCGGATGGGGGACGGCCAGGTCGAACAGGACGGTCTCGCTGGACAGGCCGTTCGCGGAGGGGGCGTGCACCGCGCGGCTGTGGGCGCCGGGGTGCTTCGCGGCCAGCCACTCGTCGAGGCGGCTGCGCAGCAGTCGGGGATCGCGGGTGGTGGTGCGCACCGTTGTCACATGGCCTCCTGACCGGTGAAGCCGCTGGGGGTGTGGCGGCCGAAGCTGCCGTGCTCAAAGATGCCGTAGCCGACCCGGCCGTCCCAGGCGAAACGCGCGGCGTGGTCGGTGACTCCGTACGCGGCCGGCGCCATGACCGCCGGATCCGTCAGGTCATACGCACGGCGGTCGAGCCATCCGCGGCCCTTCCACTCGCCGTGCTGCCAGTCGCGGGCGGGCGGGTAGCCGGCCCCGACGGCGAGCGGGCTGGAGACCAGCACCTCGGCCTCGATCTTCCCGCCGTCGAGGTGGACGACGGCGGAGACCGGGGTGCGGGTGCCCTCCCGGTAGGTGATGCCGACCTGGGCCCGGCCCAGTTGCCGGTCCGGGCCGTGCTCGGTGATCTGCAGGGCCTCGTCCAGGGAGCGGTAGCCGTCGGCGTCCTCCTGGGCGATCACCATGACGAAGCGGTCGTCGAACCGGATCGGTATCCACAGCCAGTGGAAACCCTGCGGGCGGTGCTCCTCCTCGGCCCGTCCCGGCGCCTCGCCGGGCACCGGGCGCACACCCCAGCTGCGGTCCCGGGTGGCCGTCCAGCGGCCGCGCTCCACGTGGATCTCCTCGCCGTCGCCGGTGCGGACCACACCGTGGCAGGTGCCGGCCTGGACGAAGCGGCTGGCCTCCAGGAAGAGCCGGCCGCCCCGGTACTGGGCGTGGTGCGGCTCCTCGACGGCCGGGAACGCGGCCTCCCATTCCAGGTCGTACGAGAGGAATTCGTCGTCGCAGGTCAGCCGGAGCCTGCGGAGCGGTTCCAGGACGTCGATGCGCAGCGGCCCGACCTGCTGCCGCATGCGGTCCTCGCCGAGCGCGTCCGAGGCGCGCACCGCGAGCATGCCGGTTCCGCGCGTCAGGGTCGCGTAGGCGTCGGTGACGCCGAGGTTGGGGTGGACGCCGAGGCCGGTGACGAGCAGGGCCCGGCCCTCGTGGTCGAAGAAGTGGAAGATCGAACGGTCGTAGGCGTTGCGGTCACCGGTCGCGACGTGGCGCATGGAACGGGCGATCTGATGGACCGGGTACTCGTCCAGGGGCACGGGTCGAGGCGCGGGCATGCGCCTGATGATGCGTCAGCGCGGTCGCGGTGGGAAGGGGTCGTGCCGCGCCGTCCTGCCGCGCCGTCAGTCCTCGCCCCCGGCGGCGTCCGGCTTGTTCCTGGCCCGGCTCGGCTGCACCCGCAGCGGCTCCCCGGGCATCTTGGGGTGGTCCGGCGGGTACGGCATGTCACCCAGCCCGCGGTCGTGCTCGTCGCGTTCGGCCAGTTCCAGGACGGCGTCCAGCCGGAAGGCGTGCTCCTCCATGCCGGCGTGGACGTCGCCCAGCTCGGCGTAGCGCGCGGGCATGGTGACCAGGTCGAAGTCCCGCGGGTGCGCCTGCGGCACCTCCTCCCAGCGCAGCGGCGCGGAGACCGGGGCGTACGGCTTGGGCCGTACGGAGTAGGCGGAGGCGATGGTGCGGTCGCGCGCGGTCTGGTTGTAGTCGACGAAGATCTTCTCGCCGCGCTCCTCCTTCCACCACGCGCTGGTGACCTGCCCGGGCATCCGACGCTCCATCTCGCGGGCGATGGCGATGGCGGCCCGCCGCACCCCGGTGAACGTCCACTCGGGCTCGATGGGCACGAAGACGTGCAGGCCCCGCCCGCCGGAGGTCTTGGGCCAGCCGCGCAGGCCCAGCTCCTCCAGCAGCCCGCGCAGTTCGCCGGCGACGCGCACCGCGTCGGCGAAGTCGGTGCCCGGCTGCGGGTCCAGGTCGATGCGCAGTTCGTCCGGGTGGTCGAGGTCGCCGCGCCGGACCGGCCACGGGTGGAAGGTGAGGCAGCCGAGGTTGGCGCCCCAGACGACCGCGGCCACCTCGGTCGGGCAGATCTCGTCGGCGTGGCGGCCGGAGGGGAAGCGGATGCGGCCGGTGGGGATCCAGTCCGGGGTGTTCTTCGGCGCGCGCTTCTGGAAGAACGACTCGCCCTCGACCCCGTCCGGGTATCGCTCCATCGTCGTCGGCCGGTCGCGCAGCGCCCGCAGGACGCCGTCGCCGACCGTGAGGTAGTAGCGGGCCACGTCCAGCTTGGTGAAGCCCGGTTCCGGGAAGTACACCTTCCCCGGGTTCGAGATCCGGACCGTCCGCTCGCCGACGGTCAGCTCGACCGCCTCTGCCATGCCGTCACCGCCTCTCCCGTCCCCGACACGGTAGGCCCGACGGGCGGGCGGCGCCCGTCGGGCGGAGAATCGCGGCATGGACCTGCCGGTGATGCCGCCCGTGAAGCCGATGCTCGCCAAGTCCGCCACCGAGATCCCGCCCGGCATGCTGTACGAGGGCAAGTGGGACGGGTTCCGCGCCATCGTCTTCCGCGACGGCGCCGAGGTGGAGATCGGCAGCCGCACCGGCAAGTCCCTGACCCGCTACTTCCCGGAGGTCGTCGAGGCGGTCCGCGCCCAACTGCCGCCGCGTGCCGTCGTCGACGGGGAGATCGTCATCGCCGGCGAGGGCCGGCTGGACTTCGACGCCCTGCTGGAGCGCATCCACCCCGCCGACTCCCGTGTGCGGCAGCTCGCCGAACGCACCCCCGCCTCCCTCGTCGCCTTCGACCTGCTGGCGCTCGGCGACCGCTCCTTGATGGCGGACCCGCAGACCTGGCGCCGCCAGGCCCTGGTCGACGCGCTCGGCACGGCACGGCCACCGGTCCACGTCGCCCCCGCCACCACCGACATCGAGCTGGCCCGGCGGTGGTTCGAGCAGTACGAGGGCGCGGGACTGGACGGCGTCGTCGCCAAGCCCCCGGACGTCGGCTACCGCCCCGACGAACGCGTCATGATCAAGGTGAAGCACGAGCGCACCGCCGACTGCGTGCTGGCCGGCTTCCGCTGGCACAAATCCGGTCCCGTCGTCGGCTCCCTCCTGCTCGGCCTGCACGACGCCGCCGGCCGGCTCCAGCACGTCGGCGTCTGCGCCTCGTTCGCGATGCGCCGGCGCGAGGAACTCGTCGCCGAACTGGAGCCGCTGCGCATGGAGTCCGCCGAGGGCCACCCCTGGGCCGACTGGGCCGAGGCGGGGGCACACCCGGCGAAGCCAGGGGGAGAGCCCGGCGGCCGCATGCCCGGGGCCCAGAGCCGCTGGAGCGCGGGGAAGGACCTGTCCTGGGTCCCGCTGCGGCCCGAGCGCGTCCTGGAGGTCGCGTACGACCACATGCAGGGCGACCGATTCCGGCACACCGCCCGGTTCCGCCGCTGGCGGCCCGACCGCGACCCCGCCGGCTGCAGCTATGCGCAGCTGGAGGAACCGGTCGGCTACGACCTCGGCGACATCCTGCGCTGAGGCCCCGCAACGCGCACCGGGGCGAGCCGCAGCCGCTGCGGCGGCCGCAGCAACCGCCGCTCCGGGCCGGCGGGCAGGGCGGGCTCCGCGGGGCGTGCGCCGGCCTGCGCGTAGGCGGCGAACCAGACCACGACGTCCTCGCCGGTGCGCACGGGCAGCGCCGGGAAACCGTTGGCCGCGTGCTCGGTGCGGTGCACGGCGCGGGCGGAGTCCGGCGGCACGAAGCCGGACGGGTCGGCGGGGTGGCAGACGGTCGCGACGACCAGCCCGGCGTCGTCCGGCACGCGGTAACCGGGGCCGCGCAGCAGCAGGACGTCGTCGGAGTCGGTCATGGTCGCGTTGGCCTCCTCGCGGTGCGCCCGCCAGACGGGGCCGTCGTAGAAGGCGTGCAGGGCGCGGGTCCTGGCCGCCATGTCGGGGAAGGCCCGCATCCATACGAAGCGGTCCGGGTCGTCCAGGTCGCGGAACCGGCCGCCGACCCGGATCCCGGCGGCCTCCTGACTGGTGACGAACTCGCGCTCGAACAGCTCGACCAGGGTGTCCCGGGCGCCGGGGCGCAGGGTGTACTGCCGCAACTCGACGATGTGCGTGGTGTCCATGACGGGGGACCGTAGGGGCGGCCCACTGACATCCCCTGTCAGTGGGCCCGCGTCACAGCGCCTGCCGCCTGGTGAGCTGGGTGAAAGCCAGCCAGCCGGGCAGCACCGGCAGCCAGAAGGTCAGCACCCGGAACAGCAGCACCGCGGAGGTGGCCGTCGCCGAGTCCAGGTGGCCGATGGTGGTCAGACCGGCGATCAGCGCGCCCTCGACCGCGCCCAGGCCACCCGGGGTCGGGGCGGCGGAGCCCAGCGCGTTGCCCGCCAGGAAGATCACCGCGACCGCCGCGAAGTTCACCTCGCCGTGGAAGGTGCGGATGCTGGCATCCAGGCAGAGCACGAAGGCGAGGGTCAGCAGCAGCGTGCCGCCGATGCCCGTGGTGAGCTTCATCGGCTGCTGCAGCACGTCCAGCATGCGCGGCACCACCCCGGCGAACAGCGCCCGCACCCGCGTGGACACGAAGCGCCGCAACGGCGGCACCGCGGTGACGACCAGGAAGAGCACGCCGGCCGTCAGCAGGCCCGCCATCACCGTCCGGGACGGCGACAGGGAGGGCGTCTTCTCGGTGCCCGTGATGTAGCCGAACACCAGCAGCAGGCTGATGTGCGAACCGAGGCCGACCAGCTGCGAGGCCCCCACGCTCGCCACCGCCAGGCCCGGGCGCACGCCCGACTTCTGCAGGTAGCGCGTGTTGAGCGCCACGCCGCCGATGGCCGCGGGGGCCACCAGCTTCACGAAGGAACCGGCGACCTGCGCCAGCGTGGTGCGGACGAAGGACAGCTTCTCCGGCACGAAGCCGGACAGCGCCATCGCCGCCGCGACGTAGCTGAGCGCGGAGGCCAGCACGGCCACGATGACCCAGATCCAGTTCGCCTCGGCCAGCAGCGTCGCCGGGTCGATGCTGCTGATCTGGGAGAGCAGGAAGTACGCGGCGAAGGCGCCCGCGATGATGCTGATCAGCGTGCGCGGCCGCACCCGCTCCAGCCGTACCGGCTCCACCGGGGCCTGCGGACGGATGAGCAGCACCTGGTGGCGGATCCGGGTGAGCAGGTCCTCCTCGCGGACCCCGTCCAGCGCGTCCTCGATCGCCTTCTTCTCGGCCCGCCGCTCGGCCTTGGTCTCCTTGCCCGCGTCCTTGCCGGCTGCCTCACCCGCGTCACCGGTCACCCCGTCCGCCCGCCGGGCGCGGGACGCGGCCAGCACCGCCTCGCGTTCACGCTGCGCGCGCTCCCTGGCGAGCTGCTTCAGCGTGGCCCGGGTGGTGCGGCTGAGCGCGATCGGCTGCAGCAGCGGCAGGGAGTCGGCGACGGCGTCCGGGCCCAGCACGGCCACGGCCGAGGCCACCGACCGCTCCGGGCCGACGCGCAGCGCCAGGGTGGTGAGCAGCTGCGCCACGTCCATGCGCAGCACGATGTCGCCCGCCGCGATCTCCCCGCCGCGCAGGTCGGTCAGGAAGACGTCGCCGTGGCGATCCATCTTCAGCGCCTCGCCGACCAGCCTGCGGTGCGCGATCCGGCGCGACTGCAGCGCCCGCACCTGCTCCCAGGCGCCGTGCAGCACCTCGTCGGTGATCTCCTCGTCCGACAGCGCGTCCAGGGAGCGCCCGCCCATGTGCTCGTACACCAGCATCACGGCGTCCGGGCCCAGCTCGGAGGTGGCGATCAGCCGCGGGGCGTTGGCGCCGGCGGCGATGGCCGCGTAGGCCAGCAGCGCCTCCTGCTCCAGCGCCTGGCGCAGCGACTGCAGGCTGCGCCGCTGGGTGATCCCGCGCAGCTGGAGCCGGCGCCACATGCGGTAGAAGAAGCCGTGCGCCTGCTGCTCGCGGTCCACGACCGTGACGTCGAGCAGCGGGCCCTGCTCCAGGGTCACCAGGTAGCGGCGGCCCCGGTCGGAGTCGGGCGCGTCGGGGAACTCGTCCTCCGCGCGGACCGCGGTCAGCGGGGCGAAGCCCACCCGGCGCAGGCCCGCGAGCAGGTTCTGGCCGGTCGGGCGGACGTTCGGCGAGCCGACCCCGTAGAGCGTGCCGTACGCCACGGTCCAGCCGATGAGCACGGTCACGATGATCGAGAACGGTGTCGTGTAGCCGCCCACCAGCACCGCGAAGGAGTCCACGACCAGCACGAACCACAGCGCCACCCGCCAGCGCGGCCGCCGGGCCATGCCGACCGCCGTCATGTAGGCGATCACCGGGGCCAGGTAGCCGTGGACCGGGTCGGTGATCCCGCCGCCGGGCGCGTCACGGGTCAGCGCGTCCCGGATCGCCACCGGCGCCGCGTCCGACACCCACAGGTCGGTGGCGAGCGACACCCCGTGGGCCAGGACCGCGGCCAGCACGCCGTCCGCGATGCGCAGCCCGTCCCGCTTGATCAGCCGCTCCACGGCGAACGCCACGGGCACGATCAGCACCGCCACGGTCGCCAGCAGCCCGGCGATCGTGATCAGCGGCTCGGGCGCGTGCGTCGCGCCCTCGGCGATGTCCTGCTCCACGCCGGAGGTCGTCGCGTGCGCGAAGCCCGCGATCATCAGCACGATCGCGATGCCGAGGAGCCCGAAGAGGAAGCGCATGAGGTCGACGGGCCGGTGCACGCGCGCGGGCAGCAGCGGCTCGTCCCGCGCCACCGGGTCGGTGTGCGGGGTGGTGCCGGTGACGGACTCTTCGGCGCCGGGGCCGTCGGCGGTGCCGGGGGTCTCGATGTCCGGGGCCTCGGCGTCCGGGGTCTCGATGTCCGGGGCCTCGGCGGTGCCGGGGGTGTCGTCCTGGGCGTCGTCCCCGGACCGCGCGGGCGTCACCGCCGGCTGTCCGGCCGGGGCCTTCGATGTGGCGCGGGTCTCACCGCGCGGGGCGTCACCGGACGCGGACACGGCCTGCTCGGCGCGCTCGTCCGGAGCCGCCGGAGCGCCGTCCCCGGGGCCCTCGGAGGCAGCGGGGACCGCGCGAGCGGCTCCGTTCCCGCTCACGTCGTGCTCTCCTGCTGTCTCTTTTTGATCTCGTATCACCAGTCACCGCCCGGATGATGGTGGCACGAGCGGCGCGCGCATGGGCGCAGGAGGGGGCAATTCGCCGTCCCGGGCGCCCCCGCACGCGCGGGCGCCGGCCGCGACTGTCGGTGCCGTGGGGCACCATGTGACGGATGAGCAAGGACACCGCACACGACCCGGACGACGGTCCGGACGACGACGTCCAGGAGCTGCCCGCGTACGCGGAGCGCGTGCTGGACGTCGCCGAGCGGATCCCGCCCGGACGGGTCATGACCTACGGCGACGTCGCCGAGTGGCTGGAGGAGGGCGGTCCCCGGCAGGTGGGCCACGTCATGGCGCTGTACGGCGGGGCCGTGCCGTGGTGGCGCGTGGTGCGCGCGGACGGCGGGCTGCTGCCGGGCCACGAACTGCGCGCCCTGGAGCACTACCGCGCGGAGGGCACCCCGCTGCGCCAGGCCCCGCGGGCCGCGAAGGGCCACATACCCCGCCTCGACATGCGCAGGGCCCGCTGGGACGGCACGGACCCCGTGCCCGGCCCCGGCGGGGACGACTGACGACCGGACGCTCACACCATCCAGCTTCCGCCATCGGCGACCGGTTGATGCCATCGGCCGTCCGGACGGAGTACGGCGCCCCGCGCCCGGCCGCTCCCGCATCCGTACGGGAAGGACGGGACGCGCGGCGGTCCCGTCGGCCGGTGGCGTACCGTCGGCACCCGGCCTCCCCCGGCCACCGGCGGCACAGGCCGCCGCACACGCACCCGCACGCACACGGAACCGGCGAACCACGTGACCTCCTCCTCCACCCGCCAGACGGACGCCGTCGCACGGCGCTCCGGGGGGACGGTCGGGCCTTCCGGCGGCTACCGACTGCTACGGACCGCTCCGGAACCGGTGACGCCCCCTGAACTGGACGCCGCACAGCGCGCGGTGGTTGAGCACGCGGGCGGTCCGCTCCTGGTGCTCGCCGGTCCGGGCACCGGGAAGACCACCACCCTGGTCGAGGCCGTCGCCGAACGCGTGCGGCGCGGCACCGATCCGGAACGGATCCTCGTCCTCACCTTCAGCCGCAGGGCCGCGGGCGAACTGCGGGACCGCATGGCCGCCCGGATGGGCGGCGCGGCCGCACCGCAGGCGACCACCTTCCACTCGTTCTGCTACGCCCTGGTCCGCGCCCACCAGGACCCCGAGCTGTTCGCCGACCCGCTGCGGCTGCTGTCCGGCCCCGAACAGGACCTGGCGGTGCGCGAGCTCCTGGCGGGCGAGGCCGAACTGGAGCGGCGGGGACGGACCCGGGTGCGCTGGCCGGACGAGCTGCGCGCGGCGCTGACGACCCGCGGCTTCGCCGACGAGGTACGGGCCGTGCTGGCCCGCACCCGCGAGCTCGGCCTCGGCCCGCGCGCCCTGGCCGCGTCCGCCGGCCGCACCGGCCGCCCCGACTGGTCGGCGGCGGCCGGCTTCCTCGCCGAGTACCTGGACGTCCTCGACCTCCAGGGCGTCATCGACTACGCCGAACTGGTGCACCGCGCGGTGCTCCTGGCCGGGCGTCCCGAGGTGGCCCGCCACCTCGCCGGGGCCTACGAGGCCGTCTTCGTCGACGAGTACCAGGACACCGACCCGGCGCAGGTGCGGCTGCTGCAGGCGCTCGCGGGCGGCGGCCGCCACCTGGTGGCCTTCGGCGACCCCGACCAGTCCATCTACGCCTTCCGCGGTGCCGACGTGAACGGCATCCTCGGCTTCCCCGAGGCCTTCCGGCACGCCGACGGCCGCCCAGCCGGCGTCCGCGTCCTCACCACCTCCCGCCGTTCCGGTGCCGCCCTGCTGGCCGCCACCCGGCTCCTGACGCGGCGGATGCCGCTGACCCGGCTCCCGGCCGCCGCCGTCCGCGCCCACCGCGAGCTCGCGCCGGTCCGCGACGGCGGCTCGGCCGCCGTCCGCACCTACCCCACGCCCGGTGCCGAACTCGACGGCATCGCCGACGTGCTGCGCCGCGCCCACCTCGAGGACGGCGTCCCCTGGTCCGACATGGCCGTCCTGGTGCGCGCGGGTTCCCGCTCGCTGCCCGTGCTGCGGCGGGCCCTGACCTCCGCCGGGGTGCCGGTCGAGATCGACGGGGACGACCTCCCGCTGCGCGACGAGCCCGCCGTCGCCCCCCTCCTGCTCGCCCTGCGGGTCTGCGCGCACGCCGCCCTGCCCGACGCCGCGGAGCCGGGCCTGCGCGTCGAGGACGCGCTCACCCTGCTGGTCTCCCCGCTCGGCGGCATGGACGCCGCCGACCTGCGCCGCCTGGGCCGCGCCCTGCGCGAGGAGGAGCGGGCCGCCGGGGTCGTCGTACCGCGGCCGTCGGACGAGCTGATCGCCGAGGCGCTCGCGGAGCCCGAGCGGCTGGTGGCGCACGACCCGTCGTACGCACGGGGCGCCCAGCGGCTCGGCGGGCTGCTGCGCAAGGGGCGCGAGCTGCTGGCCGGCGGCGGCACCGCCGAGGAGGCGCTGTGGGAGCTGTGGGACGGCACCCCCTGGCCCGGCCGGCTGGAGCGGGCCGCGGCGCGCGGCGGCGCGGCCGGACGCAACGCCGACCGGGACCTGGACGCGGTGTGCGTGCTCTTCGACACCGCCGCCCGCGCCGAGGAGCGCACCGGCGGCCGTGGCGCGCTGAACTTCCTGGAGGAGCTGTCCGCCCAGGACATCGCCGCCGACGTGCTGACCCGGCGCGCCGTCCGGCCCGACGCCGTACGGCTGATGACCGCGCACCGCTCCAAGGGCCTGGAGTGGCGGCTCGTCGTCGTCGCCGGCGTCCAGGAGGGGCTCTGGCCCGACCTGCGCCGCCGCGGCTCGCTGCTGGAGGCCGACCGCATCGGCCGCGACGGCCTCGCGGAGCCGCTCACCCCGGGCGCCCTGCTCGCCGAGGAGCGCCGGTTGTTCTACGTCGCGGCCACCCGTGCCCGTGAGCGGCTCGTCGTGACCGCCGTGAAGGCCGCCGCCGACGACGGCGACCAGCCCTCCCGCTTCCTCACCGAACTCGGCGTCGAGCCCGTCGACGTCACCCACCGGGCCCGCCGCCCGCTGTCGGTCGCGGCCCTCGTCGCCGAGCTGCGCGCCACGACCGTCGACCCGGCCGCCTCCCCCGCCCTGCGCGAGGCCGCCGCCCGGCGCCTGGCGCGCCTGGCGGCCCTGGAGGACGCGGGCCAGCCGCTGGTGCCCGCCGCCCACCCCGAACGCTGGTGGGGCCTGTACGAGCAGACCCGCTCCGAGGTCCCGCTGCGGGACCGCGACCAGCCGGTCACCCTCTCCGGCAGCGCGCTGGACCAGCTGGCCAACACCTGTGCCCTGCAGTGGTTCCTCGGCCGCGAGGTGAAGGCCGAGCCGCCCTCCACGGCGGCGCAGGGCTTCGGCAACGTCCTGCACGTCCTCGCCGACGAGGTCGCCTCCGGCAGCACCCCGGCCGACCTGGACGTGCTCATGGAGCGGCTGGACTCGGTGTGGAACGCCCTGGCCTTCGACGCCCCCTGGAAGTCCCAGCAGGAGAAGGAGAACGCCCGGGCCGCCCTGGAGCGCTTCCTGCGCTGGCACGTCATGGAACGCGGCCGCCAGGCCGTCGCCTCCGAGCACGGCTTCGACGTCACCCTGGAGACGGGGGACGTGGCCGTCCGCATCCGCGGCAGCATGGACCGCGTCGAGACCGACGCCGAAGGCAACGCCTACGTCGTCGACTTCAAGACCGGCAAGGCCAAGCCCACCGCCGCCGAGGTCGAGGGCCACCCGCAGCTCGCCGTCTACCAGCTCGCGGTCCGCGAGGGCGCCGTCGACGAGCTCTTCCACGGCACCCGGCCCGCCCCCGGCGGCGCCGAGCTCGTCCAGCTCCGCCTCGGCGCCGCCCGCCGCGACGGCGGCGACACCCAGCCCACCGTCCAGCACCAGGAGGCGCTGAGCGGCGACTGGGCCGACACCCTGCTCGCCGGCGCGGCCGCCCGCGTCCTCGACGAGCGCTTCACCCCCTCCACCGGCCAGCACTGCGAGAACTGCGCCTTCCGGGCCTCCTGCAGCGGCCGCCCCGAGGGACGGCACGTGGTGGAGTGAGGCGGGGGTCTCAGCAGCCGGGGGCCTCGGCCCGCAGCCCGATGTCCTGGGCGGCCTTCAGCAGGCGCTGGTCGTACGTGACGAACACGAGTGGATCCGCGCCTGCCTGGCCGGCGAGCAGCTGCGCCGTCGCGAGGTGGATCGAGTCGAGCGGGCGGAGCAGTGGATCACCGTAGGCGCAGGCCGTGGCACGGACGGCTACGTCGATCTCGAACCGGTAGAGCCGGGTGATCACACCGGGGACGCCGGCGAGTGCCTGCGGGGCCGACCGGCGCAGAGCACGTGGGACCTCCATCTCGACGAGCGACGACGACACCAAAGGCTCGTTGGGGCGGTCGTTCAGCCAGGCGACCAACTCCCGGGTGCCCTGCTCCCGGCGGACCAGCTTCACGATCGCCGCCGAGTCCAGGTAGATCACCAGCGCTCCTCGTCGCGCATGTCGACGAGCGCGGCCGCCGTGTCGATCCCCGGATCGCCGAGCGCAGGCAGCACCGGGACCGGCCCCGAGGCCGCGGGTGGGGTGGCGCGTCCCTCGGCGACCATGCGGTCCAGTACGGACTGGCTGCCCGAGATGGGCACGAGACGGGCCACCGGGGTTCCGCTCACGGTCACCTCCAACGCTTCGCCGTGCTGGACGCGCGCGAGCACGGCACTGGTGTTCTGGTTCAGCTCGCGTACCGGGATGCGCTCCATGCTTCCAGCTCGTAGAACGCGATGTTCTACATCGGTGGAGCGGAATGCGCCCGGGTGGCATCCGGCGGGAACGGGCGGCGGCGGCCGCTGTCGGTGGTGCCCGATAACCTCCCCTTCGTGTCCTCCCTCATCACCGGTCCCGAGCAGCTCAAGGAGCTGCTGGGCATCCCGTTCACCCCGGAGCAGCTGGCGTGCATCACCGCGCCGCTCGCCCCGCAGGTGATCGTGGCCGGTGCCGGTTCCGGGAAGACCACGGTCATGGCGGCCCGCGTGGTGTGGCTGGTCGGCACCGGGCAGGTCGCCCCCGAGCAGGTGCTGGGGCTGACGTTCACCAACAAGGCCGCCGGCGAGCTCTCGGAGCGCGTGCGCAAGGCCCTCGTCCGGGCCGGGGTCACCGACCCGGACCCGGCGGACCCCGACCACGCGCCGGGCGAGCCGCAGATCTCCACGTACCACGCCTTCGCCGGACAGCTCCTGAAGGAGCACGGGCTGCGCATCGGGCTGGAGCCGACCGCGCGGCTGCTCGCCGACGCGACGCGCTACCAGCTGGCGGCGCGCGTCCTGCGGGCCGCGCCCGGTCCCTTCCCGGCGCTCACCAAGGGCATCCCGACCCTGGTCAGCGATCTGCTGGCGCTGGAGGGCGAGCTCGCGGAGCACCTGGTGCCGCCCGAGCGGCTGCTCGCCCACGACCGGGAGTGGCTCGCCGCCCTCGACGGCGTCCGGCTCACCAACGCGGATCTGCGCAGGCTCCCCGAGACGGCGCGCGCCCGCATCGACCTGACCGGGCTCGCCGCCGCGTACCGCGCCGAGAAGAAGCAGCGCGACCTGCTCGACTTCGGCGACCAGATCGCCCTGTCGGCGACGCTCGCCCGCACCCGCCCCGAGGTCGGCCGCATCCTGCGCGAGCAGTACGCCGTGGTGCTGCTCGACGAGTACCAGGACACCTCCGTCGCCCAGGGCCTGCTGCTCTCCGCCCTGTTCGGCGACGGCACGGGGCATCCGGTGACCGCGGTCGGCGACCCCTGCCAGGCCATCTACGGCTGGCGCGGCGCCTCGGTGGCCAACCTCGACGACTTCCCGCTCCACTTCGCGCACGCCGACGGGACGCCCGCCCGGCGCCAGTCCCTCTCGGAGAACCGGCGCAGCGGCGGCCGGCTGCTCGACCTCGCCAACGACCTCGCCGCCGAGCTGCGCGAGCGTCACGAGGGTGTCGAGGCCCTGCGGCCCGCGCCCGGTGCCGAACGGGACGGTGTCGTGCGCTGCGCGCTGCTGCCCACCCAGGAAGCGGAGATCGCCTGGATCGCCGACTCCATCGCGCACCTGGTCCGCACGGGCACCGCGCCCGGCGAGATCGCGGTGCTGTGCCGGGCCGCCGCTCACTTCGCCGACATCCACGCGGCGCTCGTCGCCCGGGACGTGCCGGTGGAGGTGGTCGGCCTGTCCGGGCTGCTGCACCTGCCGGAGGTCGCCGACCTGGTCGCCGTCTGCGAGGTGCTGCAGGACCCGACGGCCAACGCCGCCCTCGTCCGGCTGCTGACCGGGCCGCGCTGGCGGATCGGGCCGCGCGACCTGGCGCTGCTGGGACGGCGGGCCCGGCTGCTCGTACCGGGCCGCGGCGACACCGCGGACCGCCTGGCGGCCGCCGTGGAAGGCGTCGACCCGGCCGAGGTGATCTCGCTCGCCGACGCCCTGGAGACCTTCGTCGACGGAGAGCCCGACGACCACCTGCCCTTCTCGGCCGAGGCGCGGGTGCGCTTCGCGCGCCTGGCCACCGAGATACGCGAGCTGCGCCGGTCGCTGGCCGACCCGCTCATGGACGTACTGCACCGGGTGCTCGCCGTCACCGGCCTGGAGGTCGAGCTCTCCGCGTCCCCGCACGCGCTGGCCGCCCGCCGCCGGGAGACCCTGCACGCCTTCCTGGACGTGGCGGCCGGCTTCGCCTCGCTGGACGGCGAGGCCACGCTGCTGGCCTTCCTGGGCTTCCTGCGCACCGCCGCCCAGTACGAGAAGGGCCTGGACAGCTCGCTGCCCGCCGGCGAGAACACGGTGAAGGTGCTCACCGCGCACAAGTCCAAGGGGCTGGAGTGGGACGTCGTCGCCGTCCCCGGGCTGGTGCGCAAGGGCTTCCCGAGCGAGCGGGGCCGCGAGCTGTGGCACTTCAACGCCAAGGCGCTGCCGCACGCGCTGCGCGGTGACGCCGCCACCCTCCCCGACGTCGAGGAGTGGTCCCGGGCGGGCCTGGCCGCCTTCAAGGCGGCCATGGCCGAACACAACCGGGTCGAGGAGCTCCGGCTCGGCTACGTCACCTTCACCCGGCCGCGCTCCCTGCTGCTCGGCTCCGGCCACTGGTGGGGGCCCAGCCAGAAGCGGCCCTTCGGCCCGTCCGCCTTCCTCGACGCCCTGCGCGCGCACTGCGAGGCCGGCCACGGCGAGGTCGAGCACTGGGCGGAGGAGCCCGCGCCCGACGCCGTCAACCCGGCCCTGGCCCGTACGGCCGAGACGCCGTGGCCGCTGCCCCTGGACCCGGCCGCCCTGGCCCGCCGTCGCGAGGCCGCGCGCAAGGTGCTGGATCACCTGCGGACGCCGGCCGCGTACCCGGTGGCCGCCCCTCCCGACCCCGACTGGCCGCCGCCCCCCGAGGACGATGAGGAGCCGCCGTACGACGCGTACGACGCGTACGACGCGTACGACGACCAGTACGGCGAGGAGGACGCCGGCGACTGGGAGGACTGGTCCGACGACCGGCCGCCCGCCATCCCCGGGCAGCCCGGCCCGCACGGGCCCGTGCCCGCCTCCGTACCCGGGACCGCCTCGGTACCCGCGGCCGCGTCCGGGTTCGGCGGCGGTGAGGCGCTGCTCCCCGAGGAGGCCCGTGCCGTCGCCTCCTGGGACCGGGACCTCGACGCGCTCACCGAGGAGCTGCTCCGCTCGCGCGCGGCCGTCCGCGACGTCCCCCTGCCCACCACGCTCACCGCCTCCGCGCTGCTGCGGCTGGCCGCCGACCCCGACGGCTTCGCCCGCGAACTGGCCCGCCCCATGCCCCGCCCACCACGGCCCGCGGCCCGGCGCGGCACCCGCTTCCACGCCTGGGTCGAGTCCCGGTTCGAGGAACTGCCGCTGATCGCCCCCGAGGAGCTGCCCGGCATCGAGGGCGACGACGAGATCGCCGACGAGCGCGACCTCGCCGAACTCAAGGAGGCCTTCCTGCGGACCCCGTACGCCGAGCGCACCCCCTACCGCGTCGAGGCGCCGTTCCAGATCGACCTCGCTGGGAGGGTGATCCGCGGCCGGATCGACGCGGTGTACCGGGAGGGTGAGCGCTACGAGATCGTCGACTGGAAGACCGGTCGGGCCGGCACCGCCGACCCGCTGCAGCTCGCCGTCTACCGGCTCGCCTGGGCCGAGCGGCACGGAGTGCCGTTGTCACAGGTCACGGCCGCTTTCCTGCACGTGAGGACGGGGGAGCTGATCCGGCCCGAGGCGCTGCCCGGCCGGGCCGCGTTGGAACGCCTCCTGCTGGGCGGCCCGGAGCCCGGGCCGGGGGACGCGCCCGGTGCCGACGCCGAGGGTTCCGGCGCCGCCCGATAGGCTCAAGGACATGAGCACCACCCCGGACAGCGCCGTCCGCAGTTACGTCGGAGCACATCGTGACGCCTTCCTCGGCGACCTCGCCGAGTGGTTGCGCATCCCCTCCGTCTCGGCCGATCCGGAGCGTGCCGCCGACGTACGGCGCAGCGCCGAGTGGCTGGCGGCGAAGCTGAAGGAGACCGGCTTCCCGGTGGCCGAGGTGTGGGAGACCCCGGGTGCTCCCGCGGTCTTCGCCGAGTGGCCCTCCGACGCGGCGGACGCGCCGACGGTGCTGGTCTACGGCCACCACGACGTGCAGCCCGCCGCCCTCGAGGACGGCTGGGACGGCGAGCCCTTCGAGCCGCGGATCAGCGACGGCCGGATGTACGGACGGGGCGCCGCCGACGACAAGGGACAGGTGTTCTTCCACACACTCGGCGTCCGTGCCCACCTGGCCGCCACCGGCCGCACCGCCCCCGCGGTGAACCTGAAGCTGCTGATCGAGGGCGAGGAGGAGTCGGGCTCCCCGCACTTCACCGACCTCGTCCGTGCCCACGCCGGACGGCTCGCCTGCGACACCGTGATCGTCTCGGACACCGGCATGTGGGACGAGGACACCCCCACCGTGTGCACCGGCATGCGCGGCCTGGCCGACTGCCAGGTCGACCTGTACGGCCCCGACCAGGACATCCACTCCGGTTCCTTCGGCGGCGCCGTCCCCAACCCGGCGACCGAGGCCGCCCGGCTGGCCGCGGCGCTGCACGACGCGGACGGCCGCGTGACGATCCCCGGCTTCTACGACGGCGTCGTCGAGTTGACCGACCGCGAGCGCGAGCTGTTCGCCCGGCTGCCCTTCGACGAGGAGCGCTGGCTGCGCACCGCGAGGTCGCACGCGACGAGCGGCGAGGCCGGCTACTCCACCCTGGAGCGGGTCTGGGCCCGGCCGACCGCCGAGGTGAACGGCATCGGCGGCGGCTACCAGGGCCCCGGAGGCAAGACGATCGTGCCGTCCTCGGCGCAGCTGAAGCTGTCGTTCCGGCTGGTGGCCGGGCAGGACACCGACCGGGTGCAGCGGCTGGTCGCCGACTGGGTCGCCGCGCGCGTCCCCGCCGGGATCCGGCACGAGATCACCTTCTGGGGCGCCACCCGCCCCTGCCTGACCCCGCTGGACCACCCCGCGCTGGGCGCGGTGACCCGGGCCATGGGCCGGGCCTTCGGCAAGGAGGTCCTGTTCACCCGCGAGGGCGGCTCGGGCCCGGCGGCCGACCTGCAGGACGTGCTCGATGTCCCCGTCCTGTTCCTGGGAATTTCCGTGCCGTCCGACGGTTGGCACTCGGTGAACGAGAAGGTGGAACTCGACCTTCTGCTCAAGGGCGTGGAGACGTCCGCGTACCTCTGGAGCGAGTTCACGACTCTGTGAGCATCCGCATCCATCCGCGCGCTACGGGGAGTTGACAGCAATCTTGTCCGATACGTCCGGAACCGGAACCACCTTCGACGCGACGGCCTTCCCGCCGCCCCTCGCCCGCCCGTCGGGCGTGGACCGCGCCGCCGAGCACCGGCTCGACGAGGCGTGGCTGGCGGCGGCCTGGAGCCACCCGAAGACGCAGGTGTTCGTGGTCTCCGGGGGGCAGGTCCTGGTCGAGGACACCCCGGACGGCCGCACCGAGCTGGTCATGATGCCGAGCTTCGAGGCACCGGAGAGCGAGGTGCACCGCTACTTCCTCGGCGTCGACGAGGAGGGGGTGCGCTACTTCGCGCTGCAGAAGGACGCGCTGCCCGGACGCCTGGACGAGGCCGCCCGCCCGGCGGGGCTGCGGGAGGTCGGGGCCCTGCTGTCGGACCGCGACGCGGGGCTCATGGTGCACGCGGTCGCCCTGGAGAACTGGCAGCGCATGCACCGCTTCTGCTCGCGCTGCGGCGAGCGCACCGTGGTGGCCGCGGCGGGTCACATCCGCCGCTGCCCGGCCTGTGGCGCGGAGCACTACCCGCGCACCGACCCGGCGGTGATCATGCTGGTCACCGACGAGGAGGACCGGGCGCTGCTGGGCCGCCAGGCGCACTGGCCGGAGGGGCGCTTCTCGACGCTGGCCGGCTTCGTCGAGCCGGGGGAGTCCATCGAGCAGGCCGTGGTGCGCGAGGTCGCCGAGGAGGCCGGCGTGACCGTCGGCGAGGTGGGTTACGTCTCCAGCCAGCCCTGGCCGTTCCCCTCCAGCCTGATGCTGGGCTTCATGGCGCGCGCCACGTCCGCGGAGATCACCGTGGACGGCGAGGAACTGCACGAGGCGCGCTGGTTCTCCCGCGAGGAGTACCGCAAGGCGATGGAGACCGGCGAGGTGCTGCCGCCGTACGGGATCTCCATCGCGGCGCGGCTGATCGAGCGCTGGTACGGGATGCCGCTGCCGGCCCGCCGCTGAGCGCGGGCCCGTGCGGCCCGGCCGTGCCTGCCGCGCGGCCGGGCCGGGCCGGCCTCAGCCGGCGAGGGCCTGCTTGACCTGGGCCAGGCTCGGGTTGCTGAGCGCGACCGGCTCGGCGCCGCTCTTGGGGGACACCAGGAGGGTCGGGACGAGCTGGTTGCCCCCGTTGACGCTCTCGACGAACTTCGCCGAGTCCGGGTCCTGCTCGATGTTGACCTCCGTGAAGGTGATTCCCTCACGGTCCAGCTGACCCTTCAGGCGGCGGCAGTATCCGCACCACGTGGTGCTGTACATCGTCACAGTGCCGGACATCGGTGTTCGCTCCTCAAGGCGGGGGATGACGTCGATCCCGAGAACGCTAACCCCTCGCCTCGGCATTCCTTGCAATCGTTCGCGGTACGACCATCCCACCTCAGCTGTGGATAACTTTCCCGGCCGTCTCCCGGGACCTGGCAGCATGGCGGGGTGACTGCACCAACCCACACCCCGCTCTTCCCGGACTTCCCCGCCGTCCCGGACTCGGCGGACGCCGTGCTCGCCGGGCTCGACCCCGAGCAGCGCGCCGTCGCCACCGCCCTGCACGGCCCGGTGTGCGTGCTGGCGGGAGCCGGCACGGGCAAGACGCGCGCGATCACCCACCGGATCGCGTACGGGGTGCGGGCCGGGATGATGCAGCCCGCCAGTGTGCTCGCGGTCACCTTCACCGCCCGTGCGGCCGGTGAGATGCGCGGGCGGCTGCGGCAGCTCGGCGCGGGCGGCGTGCAGGCGCGCACCTTCCACTCCGCGGCGCTGCGCCAGCTGCAGTACTTCTGGCCGCGGGCCATCGGCGGCGAGATGCCGCGGCTGGCCGAGCGCAAGATCCAGCTGGTCGCGGAGGCCGGGGCGCGCTCCCGCATCCGGCTGGACCGCAACGAGCTGCGCGACGTCACCGGCGAGATCGAGTGGGCCAAGGTCACCCAGACCGTCCCGGAGGACTATCCGGCGGCCGCCGCCAAGGCGGCCCGGGACATCCCGCGCGACGCCGCCGAGATCGCCCGCATCTACACGACGTACGAGCAGCTCAAGCGCGACCGCGGGGTCATCGACTTCGAGGACGTGCTGCTGCTCACCGTCGGCGTCCTGGAGGACCGGCCGGACGTCGCCGAGGCCGTCCGCTCCCAGTACCAGCACTTCGTCGTCGACGAGTACCAGGACGTCAGCCCGCTGCAGCAGCGGCTGCTCGACCTGTGGCTCGGCGGCCGGGACAACCTCTGCGTCGTCGGCGACGCCTCGCAGACCATCTACTCCTTCACCGGTGCCACCCCGGAGTTCCTGCTCGGGTTCCGCAGCCGGCACCCGGAGGCCACGGTGGTCAAGCTGGTCCGCGACTACCGCTCCACCCCCCAGGTGGTGCACCTGGCCAACGGGCTGCTGTCCCAGGCCCGGGGCCAGGCCGCCCAGCACCGTCTGGAGCTGGTCTCGCAGCGCGAGGCCGGCCCCGAGCCGGTCTACACCGAGTACGCCGACGAGCCCGCCGAGGCCGAGGGCACCGCCCGGCGGATCCGCGAGCTGATCGACGGGGGCGTGCGGCCCAGCGAGATCGCCGTGCTCTACCGGGTGAACGCCCAGTCCGAGGTCTACGAGCAGGCGCTGGCCGACGCCGGCGTGCCGTACCAGCTGCGCGGGGCCGAGCGCTTCTTCGAGCGTCCCGAGGTCCGCGAGGCCGGGATGCTGCTGCGCGGGGCCGCGCGGGCGGGCGGCGGTTCCGACCCGGGTCTGGACGACGCGGACCTGCCCGCGCACGTGCGGGCGGTGCTCAGCAGCCGCGGCTGGTCCTCCGAGCCCCCGGCCGGGTCGGGCGCGGTCCGCGACCGCTGGGAGTCGCTGGCGGCCCTGGTGCGACTCGCCGAGGACTTCGCGCGGGCCCGGCCGGAGGCCACGCTCGCGGACTTCGTCGCCGAGCTCGACGAACGTGCGGGCGCCCAGCACGCCCCGACCGTCGAGGGCGTCACCCTGGCCTCGCTGCACGCCGCCAAGGGCCTGGAGTGGGACGCGGTGTTCCTGGTCGGCCTGACCGAGGGCACGATGCCGATCACCTACGCCAAGACCGACGAGCAGGTAGAGGAGGAGCGCCGGCTGCTCTACGTCGGCGTCACCCGCGCCCGGTTCCACCTCGCCCTGTCGTGGGCCCTGTCCCGCTCGCCGGGCGGTCGCGGCGGCAGGCGGCCCTCGCGCTTCCTGGACGGGCTGCGGCCGGGTTCGGCGGCCCGGGGCAGGGCGGGCGGTCGTTCGGCCGCCACGGGCGGCGTGGAGCGCGGCCCGGGCGGCAGGAAGCGGCGCGGGCCGGTGCAGTGCCGCGTGTGCGGCCGCACCCTGTCCGACGCGGGTGAGATCAAGCTGATGCGCTGTGAGGACTGCCCCTCCGACATGGACGAGGCGCTGTACGAGCGGCTGCGCGAGTGGCGGGTGGAGCAGGCCAAGGCACTGGGCCAGCCGGCCTACTGCGTCTTCACCGACAAGACGCTGCTGGCGATCGCCGAGGTGCGGCCCACCACGGAGGGTGAATTGTCCGTCATCTCCGGGGTCGGGGCCCGCAAACTGGACAAGTTCGGCGCCGACGTCCTCGCCCTGTGCACGGGGCGGGAGCCCGTCGGCGAGGCCGGTGACGAAGCTGTTGCGGAAGAGCCCGGAAAATAGTTTGCGCGCCCCGAGGAAATCCCCATAGCCTGCGTGAGCGCGAACGGCGCGGCTCTGTGAAGGACCTTCCCGGAGCGGTGCGATCCGTGATGTACTGACCCAGCACCACCTGTCAGACCAGCCCAACGAGACGCCGAGAGGAGGCGAGACCAGTGACCAGGTTCATGACGAAAATGACCGATCGTCCGGTCGCCGCCGCCTGCTCCCTTGGTGCCTCGCTCCGTGGCACCGGTCTGTCCAGCCGCCTGTCCGGCGGTCTGCCCACCACCGTTCTCTCCATCCGGGAGCGCGGCGGCGAGCGACCGACGCAGGCGCCGGCGGTGGCAGTAATGGCTGAGGCCCAGGCCTATGCCTTTGCGGCGACCAATGGTGCCGGAACCCAGAAGCAGCAGCACCCGAAGTGGGCCTCCCGCGGGCTCGAACCCTGGAGTGATCCAGCCTGATCGACGATCAGGCCGGCACCTCCAGGGCCGCGGAATCCCAGACCGGGATCCGCGGCCCTTCTGTTTTCCCCACCCCCCGACAAACAGATGAGGAACGAAGCGATCGTGCATCTCACCCCGCACGCACCGTCCGTACCCGCCCCCGTACGCCCGCCTGACCCGGAGGTCCCCTTGCTGCCCCTCACCGAGCTCGACGACGAGATCGACCGCCTCGGCGTCCCCGTCCCGTGCCGGACCTACGACCCGGAGGTCTTCTTCGCCGAGTCCCCGGCCGATGTCGAGTACGCCAAGTCGCTCTGCCAGACCTGCCCGGTCCTCGAGGCCTGCCTCGCCGGCGCGAAGGACCGCCGTGAGCCCTGGGGTGTCTGGGGTGGAGAGCTCTTCGTGCAGGGCGTCGTGGTGCCGCGCAAGCGTCCCCGTGGCCGTCCGCGCAAGAACGCGGTTGTGGCATGAAGCGCCCTGCCGTCGGAACGATCGACCGTCCCCTCACGCACGACCCCAAGAAGCAGGCCCCGATGAACCCGTCCGCCACCGAACGCCCCGCCCCGCCCTCCGACGCTCCCGCTGAGCGTCAGAACAGGAACCTCGAAATGCAACTCATGCCAGAAGCCATGGCGCGTGCCCATATGCAAGAGCGCCTCTACGAGGCCGAGCACGAACGGATGGCCCTCCGCGTGCTCAACGCCCGGCGCCTGCAGCGCCGCGCCGAACGCGCCTCGCTGCGCGCCCGCCGGGCGCTGGCGATGGCCGTGATGCAGTAGCGCTCACACATCGGCAACGACACACAACCGCGGGGCCGGTCGATTTCGACCGGCCCCGCGGTATCGTCACGAAGTGGACCAGAAGACTCAATTCGAACGGGTCGGGACTGCTCCCACCACGACGACGTGCGCCCGCTGCGGGGCCGTCGCCGAGGGACTCCCCCTCACCTGGACCTGCTCCGTCGAGAACGGCAGCCGCGTGTACTTCTGCGACGACTGTGCCCGCACCAACATCCGCAGTATCGAGGGCCGGCTGGACTCCTCCTGGTGGTAGGGCCGTCCCGGCCCCCCTGTGGCTAGGCCGAGGCGTCCTCGGCCTCGGGCAGCGGGGCCAGGTCCTCCCCGGAGAAGCCCGGCAGCCACTCGAGCAGCTCGTCCCGCAGCCTGACCGTGGCCGCCAGCTGGCACAGCACCCCGATGGTGCTGAGCGTCACCCGGTGGATGAGCAGGTACGAGGGCGGCAGGTTGAGCTGCTTGCCCAACTGGTGCGCGGGTGAGCGCGGGTCGGCGACCCGCGCCGCCTGCGCGCGCATCCAGCCACGCGCGAAGGTGAACTCGTCCACCGCCGCGGGCTCGATGATCGGCCGCAGGTAGTCCAGCACGGCGTCCGGGTCGAGTGCGATCGTCGGCTTGACGAAGCCCTCCTGGCGGAGCATCGAGTGCACCGACTCCGCGTCGTCGGCCAGCGCCAGGCGCAGCGCCGTCCCTATCGGCACCGGCAGGCCCTCCGGCAGGCGGTCGACGGTGCCGAAGTCGAGCACGCCCAGCCGCCAGCCCTCCGCAGGGCCGTCGTCGACGAGCAGCCGGAAGTTGCCCGGGTGCGGGTCGGCGTGGAGCAGCCCGGTGCGGGCCGGGCCGGCGAACAGGAAGCGCGCCAGCAGCTGACCGGCGCGGTCGCGCATCTCCGCCGTGCCCCGCGAGATCACCTCCGCCAGCGGCACCCCGTCCATCCACTCCGTGACCAGCACCTGGTCCGTGCGGTGCACCACGTCCGGCACCTCCACGTCCGGGTCGTCGGCGAACTCCACCGCGTGGGCGTGCTGGGCCTGTGCCTCCAGCTCGTAGTCCAGCTCCTCCGAGACCCGGTCGCGCAGCTCCGAGATCAGCGGCTTGATGTCCATGCCGGGGATCAGCGGCCCGAACAGCCTCGCCACCCTGCCGAGTTGGTTGAGGTCCGACAGCAGGGCGTCCCCCGCGCCGGGGTACTGGACCTTCACCGCGACCTTGCGGCCGTCGTGCCACACGGCCCGGTGCACCTGCCCGATCGAGGCGGCCGCCGCCGGCTGGTCCTCGAACTCGATGAAGAAGGTGCGCCAGTCCTCGCCGAGGCGCTCGGCCAGTACGGCGTGCACGGTGCGGGCGGGCATCGGCGGCGCCGCGTCCTGCAGCTTGGTGAGGGCGGCGCGGTAGGGGCCCGCGACCTCCTCGGGCAGGGCGGCCTCGAAGACCGACAGGGCCTGCCCGAACTTCATGGCACCGCCCTTCAGCTCGCCGAGGACCTTGAAGAGCTGTTCGGCCGTCCGCTCCTGCAGCTCGGTGGCGACCTCTTCCGCGGGGCGCCCGCCGAGCCGCTTGCCCAGTCCCAGTGTCGCCCGCCCGGCGAATCCCAGTGGGAGCGCCGCCAACTTGGCGGTACGGGTCACGGCTTTGCGCGGAAGATCAGACATGCGCCCCCTCTTTCCGATCGGTCACGTCGTCATTGTCCCCCTCCCCTCCCGGACCATGGCACCGGCCGTGTCACAAACCTCCGGCGTCGTCCGCCGCGCCGGCACCCGCGGCGTGCGCACCGCAGCCGCATCTGCGGTCACCCGGCACCGGCCGCACCTCCGTCGTGAGCCGGGCCAGGCCCATCTCGACGCGCCCCCCGCAGCTCGGCGGCCGGCCGCCGTCGACGAAGGCCAGGGCGTGCGCCGCGGCGAGCCCCGCGACCGTGGTGGCCAGCGCGACGTCGCAGGCGGGGACCCCGCTCCGCCCGGACCTCAGCTGCGCCAGCACCCTGGGCCAGGCCGCGTCGGCGTCCGCCATCCGCAGTCCCAGACATTCCGCACACCCCGTGCTCCCCGGCACCACCAGGGGACCCACCACGCCCCGGCCTTCCAGCACCCCCGCGTACAGATGGGGGATCCCGGCGGCCATCAGCGGTTCGGCCTCCTGGGCGTCAGGGGCGTAGGCGGCCAGACCGTCGCGCGGCGCGACCACCACCAGCGACAGTCCGGGCTCGGGCGCGGCGGACGGCCCCCGGCGGCCCACCGCCGCCGCCCGCGGATCGGGCGCCGCCCTGCGCACCAGACCCCGCGCCGCCGCGTCCCGGCGCTCACCGATGTGCTCGGCGGGGATGCCGCCCGGAGCGGTGTCCCAGGGCTCGACCCGGCCGCCGTCGCGCACGTCGACCCGGCCGACCCCCGCCGCGGAGAGGACCGCCGCGACGGTCGCGCCGACCCGGCCCGCCCCGGCCACCCGTACGCGGGCCGCCCGCCGCCGGCCCATCCGGTCCGCCGCACCACCGGGGTCGGAGTGCACCACGGACAGCGCCGCCAGGTCGGGGCGGAGCCGGTCCAGCGCGGCTGAGTGGTGCCGTATCGTCTCGGACAGCTCGGCGTGCGCCGTCGCGTCGTCGAGCACACCGCCCTCGGCCAGCAATCCGAGCAGCCGCCGCGCCTGCGGGGGCCGCAGCCCCAGCGATTCCGCTTCGCGGGCGAGCGGACCGAGTCCGCGCGTGCCGTCGAGCAGGTCGAGGAAGGCGGCGGCAGCACCGTCCACCGGGTCCAGGACCACCGCGTGCGCCGGGTCGACGCCGAATTGCAGGCTTTCGCGGCTGCGCCAACTGCGGCGCATCGCCGGCTTGAGCATGGGACGCATCGCCACCCCCGTGGGCAGAGTTCCCGATCGAGAGATCGTTCCGATTCCGTGTCAGGCCAGCATGCCCGATATCCCCGCACGGGCCGGGAAAGTTATCCACAGGCGATGCAAATGATCATTCGATATGACTACAGCCCGGTATCTCTCTGCTCTCCTTTCTCACCGAGCACCCCCGCGGGCGGGACTTCCCGGACCCGGTGCGGGTAACGTCGGGGCGTGTCCGCCGACCCCGCCCAGAGCCTTTCCGGCCAGCCCCCGCGCGCCCCCCGGACCAGCGCGGTCGAAGTGCGCCGAAGCGCCCGTCGACGCCGGACGGTGTCGGCGTACCGCGAGGGCGACGTCACCGTGGTCCTCATCCCCGCCCGGATGTCCGTCGCCGAGGAGAAGCGCTGGGTGACGGTCATGCTGGACAAGCTCGCCGCCCAGGAGAGCCGCCGCAGGCTCGGCGACGACGGACTGGCCGCCCGCGCCGCGCAGCTGTCCGCGCAGTACCTCGGCGGCCGCGCCATGCCGCGGACCGTGCGCTGGGTCACCAACCAGAACTCCCGCTGGGGCTCGTGCACACCGGCCGAGGGCAGCATCCGCCTGTCCCACCGCCTCCAGGGCATGCCCGAGTACGTCGTCGACTACGTGCTCCTCCACGAGCTCGCCCACCTCCTGGTGCCCGGCCACGGGCCGGACTTCTGGAAGCTGCTGGAGCCCTACCCGCGCACCGAACGTGCGCGCGGGTACCTCGAGGGCGTCGCCGCCGCGGCCCGGCTGCCCCACCCGCCCACGGCACGCGAGGAATAACGGGGGAATAGCCCCTGTCACGGCCAGCGGTTAGCCTGGCGCAACGCAACAAGTACGTACGTACGGATGGGGGGACGGTCCTTAGCAATGGCCAGGGAATTCCAGCGCGGCCACAAGGCCAAGATCAGTGACCTGACCGCAGGGACGGATCTGTACATCGGCGTGCAGATCAGCGGCCCCGGTCTCGGCTTCGACATCAGCTGCTTCGGGCTCGACGCCGGGGAACAGCTGTCCGACGACCGCTACTTCATCTTCTTCAACCAGCCCAAGTCGCCCGAGGAGGCGATCCAGCAGCTGGGGGCGCAGGCCGGGGACACCGAGTCCTTCCGCGTGACGCTGGACCGGATCCCCGCGCAGATCCAGAAGCTGAGCTTCACCGCGACGATCGACGGCGCCGGGCAGATGTCGCAGATCGGCCCGGGCTACGTCAGGATCGTCGCCGGGGGCGAGGAGGTCGCCCGCTACACCTTCACGGGCGCCGAGTTCAGCACCGAACGCGCGGTCATGCTCGCCGACTTCTACCTCAAGGACGTCTGGCGCTTCGCCGCCGTCGGCCAGGGCTTCGACGGCGGGCTCGATGCCCTGCTGAAGAACTTCGGCGGCGAGGTCGCCGAGGAGCAGCAGGCGGCGCCGCAGCAGCCCGCCGCGGCACCGGGCTTCGGGCCTCCGGCGGGTGCCGCGCCCGGGTTCGCGCCCCCGGCGGCCGCCGCGCCGCCCGCCCCGCCGCAGCCCGCACCGGCCTTCGGCGCTCCGCCCGCACCGGCTCCGGCCCCCGTGCACGCCGCCCCCACCATGGTGGCGCCGATGACCACGCCGACGCAGGCCCCGCCGCAGGCGCCCCCGGGCCAGCCGCCGTTCGGCCAGGTCCCGCCGCCGCAGGCGCCTCCGGGCCAGGTCCCCGGCCAGATGCCGGGTCAGCCGCCTTACGGCCAGCCCGCGCCGGGCCAGCCCCCGTACGGCCAGCCCTCCTACGGTCAGCCCGTCCCCGGTCAGCCGATGCCGGGTCAGGGCATGCCCGGTCAGCCCGCGTTCGGTCAGCCCGCGTTCGGTCAGCCCGCGTTCGGCCAGCCGCCGCAGGCCCCGCACGCCGGCCAGGTCCCCCAGACCCCGGGCGCCGGGCTGGCGGCCGCGATGCAGAAGTACCGCGAGCTGCCCACCGGCCAGCGCTGGACCCAGCAGAACGCGAAGCTGATGCGCGCCGACCTCTCGCAGGCCGGCGGCCAGCCCGTGCTCGCCCGTCAGGGCAGCATGGTGCTCTACCAGGGCAAGGTCGAATTCGGCTACAAGGGCGCCGGGTTCACCGGCCGCATCGTCGGCAACATGACCGGCCAGGAGATGCAGCTGATGCGCTGCACCGGCCGCGGCCAGGTCTTCTTCGCCGAGGACGCGTCCTACCTGCACCCCATCGAGCTCCAGGGCGACGCCATCTGCGTCTCCGCCGAGAACGTGCTCGCCTTCGACGAGTCCCTCCAGCACGAGGTGCGCCGCATCGAGGGTCACGGCATCCCCGGCGGCGCCCTGTTCACGATGCAGTTCCAGGGCACGGGCACCGTCGTGGTCAAGACCCACGGCACCCCGGTGGTGCTGCCGGTCACCCCGACCACCTACGCCGACAGCAACGCGATCGTCGCCTGGTCGGCGGCCTCGCAGGTGGTGCTCTCCAGCCAGGTGCGGCTGCGCAGGAACGCCTACCCGGGACACAGCGGGGAGACCGTGAACCTGCAGTTCCGGGGCGCCCCCGGCAACTTCATCATCGTCCAGCCGTACGAGGTCTGAGGGGAGCCCGTCATGGACCAGTCACTGATCTCCGGGTACGCCCCGGCACCGGTCACCGCCCGCATGGAGAACCACGGCAGCAGCATGCTGAAGGTGGCGATGCAGAGCGGCCAGGACCTCTTCGCGCGCACCGGTTCGATGGTCGCCTACGAGGGCTTCGTCCAGTACGAGCCCAACCCGCCCGCCGTCCGCCAGATGGCCTCGCAGTGGCTCACCGGCGAGGGCGCACCGATCATGAAGTGCTCCGGCGACGGACTGCTCTACCTCGCCGACTACGGCGCCGACGTCGTCTGCGTCTACCTCAACAACGAGGCGCTGTCGGTCAACGGAAGCAATCTGCTCGCCTTCGACGCCCACCTCCAGTGGGGCGTGGAGCGGGTGAAGGGCCTGGCCAAGTTCGCCGGCCAGGGTCTGTTCAACGTCGGGATCTCGGGCACCGGCTGGGTGGCCATCACCTCGCGCGGCACCCCGGTCGTGGTCGACTGCGGCCGCGGCGAGGACGAGACCTACGTCGACCCGGACGCCCTCGTGGCCTGGTCGAGCGGGCTGAAGACGAAGGCGAAGCGCAGCTTCAAGGCGTCGGCCCTCATCGGGCGCGGCAGCGGCGAGGCCTTCCAGATCGGCTTCTCCGGTCAGGGCTTCGTCGTCGTACAGCCCAGTGAGGACAGCACCGACCGCCTCCGAGTCCGGGGCTGAGGGGGAGCGAGACACCATGCAGAGCCCGCTTTTCGGCTACACCGAGGTCCAGACCGAGGACCAGTACGCACTCCAGAACCCGTACCTGCTGCGGGTCAAGCTCGACGGCCGCACCGACTGCCTGGCCCGCAAGGGCGCCATGGTCGCGTACCAGGGCCTGATCGAGTTCGACGGCGAGTACCAGAGCCACGCCCAGCGCACCGCCCGCCACCGCACCGGGGAGGGCCTGGAGCTGATGCGCTGCTCCGGGCAGGGCACGGTCTACCTCGCCAACCTGGCCCAGCACATCCACGTCGTCGACGTGGACCAGGAGGGCCTGACCGTGGACGGCGCCTATGTGCTGGCGCTCGACTCCGGGCTGCACTGGGAGGTCATCTCCGTCGACAGCCAGTTCGGCATCTCCGGCAGCGGCGCCTACAACCTCAACATCACGGGGCGCGGCAAGGTCGCGCTGATGACCTCGGGCAAGCCGCTGCTGATGCCGGTCACCCCGGACAAGTACGTCTCGGCCGACTCCGACGCGGTCGTCGCCTGGTCGTCCTCGCTCCGGGTGCAGATGCAGGCGCAGACCAGTTCCTCGGGCGTCTGGCGGCGGCGCGGCAACACCGGCGAGGGCTGGGAGCTCAACTTCCTCGGCCAGGGCCACGTCCTGGTGCAGCCCAGCGAGCTGATGCCGCCGCAGAACGCCCAGCTCGGCGGTGGCGCCGCCGCCCAGTACGGCTTCGGCCAGCAGGGCGCGCACGGGATGAACCAGGGCAACATCTTCAGCAACCGCTGAGCTCCCGCCGCCGGTCCCGCCCCGCGCGCCGCCTCAGAGCAGCGCGCGGGTGCGGGCCAGCAGCGTCCGGACGGAACCGTCCGCGACGTCGGCGACCTCGTCGTAGGAGAACCACTTCAGGTCCAGCGACTCCTCGCTGATCTCCTCCACCGCGCCGGGCGGCGCGACGGCGGCGTACTGCACGTCGAGGTGCCAGGCGCACGGCGTCAGGTGCCGGTCGAGGTTGACCGGCCCGGGACGCAGCAGGGTGAGTCCGGGGATGCCCGACTCCTCGACGCCCTCACGCAGCGCGGCTGCGGCCAGCGAGGTGTCCTGCGGCTCGCAGTGCCCGCCCATCTGGAGCCACATGCCGAGCTTCTTGTGCAGGGTCAGCAGCACCCGCCCGCGCTCCGGGTCCACCACCAGGGCGCTGCCCGTGACGTGTCCCTCGGCGCAGGCCTTCCACATGCCGTCCGGGTGCGCCTCCAGGTGGGCCAGGTAGGTCTCCCGGAGCCGCTCCTGCCCCGTGTCGGGCGCGGACCAGTCCTTCAGGACGCGTACGGCGTCGTCGTGCAGGCTCACTTCTCGTCGTCGCCCTTGCCCTCGTCGGTACCGTCGTGCTCGTCCTCGTCCCGCCGGACGTCCTTCCCATGGCCGCCCGCGGCCTCGCCGAGGATCTTGTCCAGCTCGGAGAAGTCCAGCTGCTCGTGGTGGACGAAGCCGTCGGGGTCGTCCAGGTCGGCGGCGGTCGGCAGCATGTCGGGGTGGGCCCACAGCCCGTCGCGCCCGTCGACGCCGCGCGCGTCGGTGAGCGAGGCCCACAGCCGGGAGGCGTCCCGCAGCCGGCGGGGCCGCAGCTCCAGGCCGATCAGCGTGGCGAAGGTCTGCTCCGCGGGGCCACCGCTCGCCCGGCGCCGGCGCAGCGTCTCGCGCAGTGCCCCGGCCGACGGCAGGTGCGGGGCGGCGGCCGCGTGCACGACCGCGTCCACCCAGCCCTCGACGAGGGCCAGGGCCGTCTCCAGACGGGCCAGCGCCGCCTTCTGCGCGGGGGTGTCCTCGGGCTGGAACATGCCCTGCTGCAGGGCGTCCTGGAGCGCCTCGGGGTTCGACGGGTCGAGCTGGCCGACCGCGTCCTCCAGCTTCGCGGTGTCCACCTTGATACCGCGGGCGTACCCCTCGACGGCGCCGAACAGGTGTGCCCGCAGCCACGGCACGTGGGCGAACAGCCGCTGGTGCGCCGCCTCGCGCAGCGCCAGGTAGAGCCGGACCTCGTCCTGCGGCACGCTCAGGCCCTCGCCGAAGGCCTCCATGTTGGCGGGGAGCAGCGCGGCCTTGCCGGCCGGGCCGAGCGGCAGGCCGATGTCGGTCGAGCCCACGACCTCACCGGCGAGCGTGCCCAGCGCCTGCCCGATCTGCGTGCCGAACATGGCGCCGCCCATGGAGCGCATCATGCCGAGCAGCGGGCCCGCCATGGCCTGCATCTCCTCGGGCAGCACATCGCCCATCGCCGTCCCGACGCGCTCGGCGACCGGGTCGACCAGCTCCTTCCACACGGGCAGGGTCGCCTCGACCCATTCGGCCCGGCTCCACGCCACGGCCGAGCCGGCGCCGGAGGGCATCGACGTCACCCCGTCGAGCCACAGGTCAGCCAGCCGCAGCGACTCCTGGACCTTCGCCCGGTCCGCGGGACCCACGCTGACGTCCTTCGAGCCGTCCGGGGTGCCCTGGGCCACCGTCTGCCGGGCGATGTCCTTGGCCATGTCCCAGTTCACCGGGCCGCCCTCGTACGAGAGCATCTGGCCCAGCTGCTGGAAGGCCGCGCCCAGGTCGTTGGGGTTCAGCGAACCGAACATGGCGGCGAACGGGTTGTCCCCGCCGGCGCCGCCGCCGAAGGGATTCCCGCCGCCGTAGCCGAAGGGATTGGCCGGTCCCCGGGAGCCGCCGCCGGAACCGCCGGACTTCTTGCCGTCGTCCCCTTCCTCGGGCTCCTCGGGAGGGACTCCGAATCCGAATGGGATGTCGCTCACGGTTTCCTCGGCTCTGTGTGTTGTGGGCTGTACCTCCAGCCTAGACACCCGTCAGGCAGGATGGCTGCGTACGGACCGCGGTTGCGGACCGCGCACCCGGTACCAGAGACAACCGTGGGAGACACCTGGTGAGTTCCCCAGAACCGACCGTTCGCCCAGAGCGGAGCGGCGGCAGGGCCCCCGCCGGACCTGTGGTCGCCGTCACCGGCGCCGCCTCCGGTGTCGGCCTGCTGCTGGCCCTGCGGCTGGCCGAATCCGACCAGGTCAAGAAGGTCGTGGCGATCGACGAGCGCCGCGGCGACGTCCCCGGTGCCCAGTGGGCGGTGCTCGACGTACGGGACCCGGCGATCGCCGAGCGGCTGCGCGGCGTGGACGTCGTCGTCCACCTCGCGCTCGACCTGGACCTGGAGTCCGACCCCAAGGCGCGCAGTGCCTTCAACGTGCGCGGTACCCAGACGGTGCTCACCGCGGCGGCCGCCGCCGGCGTGCCGCGCGTGGTGCTGTGCACCTCGGCCATGGTCTACGGCGCCCACCCGGACAACGACATCCCGCTCGCCGAGGACGCCCCGCTGCGCGCGACCGCGGAGGCGTCCTTCGTGGGCGACCTGCTGGAGATCGAGCGGCTGGGCAAGCGCGCCCCCCGGGCGCACCCCGGCCTCAACGTGACCGTCCTGCGCCCGGCCGTGCTGGTCGGCGGCACCGACACCGCGCTGACCCGCTACTTCGAGTCGCCGCGGCTGCTGGTGGTGGGCGGCAGCCGCCCCTGCTGGCAGTTCTGCCACGTGGAGGACCTGGTGACGGCGCTGGAGCACGCGGCGCTGGAGAAGGTGGACGGCGAGATGACCGTGGGCTGCGACGGCTGGCTGGAGCAGGAGGAGGTCGAGGAGCTCTCGGGCATCCGCCGCATGGAACTGCCGCCCGCGGTGGCGCTCGGCGCGGCCTCCCGGCTGCACCGGCTGGGGCTCACCCCCTCCCCGGCGGGCGACCTGGCGTACACGATGCACCCGTGGGTGGTCAGCGGCAGCCGGCTGCACGAGTCGGGCTGGCGGCCGAAGTGGACCAACGAGGAGGTGCTGGCCGTCCTGCTGGAGGAGGTCTCCGGCCGCAACTCCGTCGTCGGGCGGCGCCTGGGCCGCAAGGACGCGGCCACGCTCGGCGCGGCCGGTGCGACGGTCGCCCTGGTCGGCACGGCGGCGATGGTGCGGCGGGCGCGCAAGCGCCGCGGTGTCTGAGCGTCGCCGCGCGAACTCGCTCCGGAAGGGGGTTTCCGCATGGCGGGTGATGGGGCAGCATGAGGCGCATGGCACAGACGCACGACGAACCCGTCCGGCTCATCGCGGTCCGGGACACGGAGCTGTCCGTGGACGAGGTCTTCCGCGCCGTGGGGCACGATTCCGCCGGGGGCACCGCGCTGTTCGTCGGCACGGTCCGTGACCACGACGGCCCGTCGGGCGCGGAGGTGACCGGGCTCGGCTACTCGGCGCACCCGGGCGCGGAGGCCGAGCTGCGCCGGGTCGCGGAGAAGGTCGTCGCGGACTTCCCGGTCAAGGCACTGGCCGCCGTCCACCGGGTGGGCGACCTGCGCGTCGGCGACCTCGCGGTCGTCGTCGCCGTCTCCTGCCCGCACCGGGCCGAGGCCTTCGCCGCCTGCCGGCGGCTCATCGACGACCTCAAGCGCGAGGTCCCGATCTGGAAGCACCAGGCCTTCGCCGACGGGACCGAGGAGTGGGTCGGCGCCTGCGCCCACTGACCCCCGGGGGAGGGCGGTCGCCGCCCGCCTCGCCACTGAGTGGCCCACCTGCGGTTGCGTAACCTGCCACCCACTCTGAACGTTGTAGCAGCAGAAGATTAGTCTGCTCATAGTTCTTGATCGGCATGCGCGTCCAGGAGGCCGAAGTGGCAGCGCTCGCATGGTTGCTCATCCCGCTGGTCGCCGCGATCGCCGCGGCCGTCTGGGGAAGCTGGGCGGCGCGTACGCGGTCCACCGGGGACGGCGCCTCGCTCGCCGACTACGAGCGTTTCCGCGAGGCCATGCAGCGCACCGGATCGGGCGGCCCGGCCTGAGGCCCCACGGGGCGGCTGCGGGTTCCGTACCGTACTGTCGTTCCATGCCACGCCGCACCGCGACGCTGCTCGCATCGACCCTGACCCTGATAGCGCTGCTGTGCGTCGCGCTCCTGTGGCCCGTGCCGTACGCGGAGATGTCGCCGGGGCCGACGGTGAACACGCTCGGGTCGCACGGCGGGGCTCCGGTGCTGCAGATCTCGGGGCACAAGACGTACCCGACCAGCGGTCACCTCAACATGACCACGGTGCGGGTGACGAGCGCGGACTACTCGATGAACCTGGTCGAGGCGGTCGTCGGCTGGCTGGCGCACGACCAGAAGGTCGTCGAGCACGACACGCTCTACCCCAAGGGGCAGACGGCCGAGGAGGCCGACCAGGAGAACGCGGAGGAGTTCACGCAGTCCCAGGACAGCGCGAAGGTCGCGGCGCTCGACGAGCTCGGCATACCCGTCGGTTCCCGGGTGATCGTCTCCGCCGTGGTCAAGGGCGCCCCGGCCGAGGGCGAGCTGCACGCCGGAGACGTGATCAAGGCCGTGGACGGCGAGCCGGTCAAGGCGGCGGGCGACGTCGCATCGCTCGTCACCAAGCACCAGCCGGGGCAGAAGGTGGTCTTCACCGTCGTGCCCAAGGGCGCCAAGGGCGACGCCACCCAGGACGTGACCATCACCACGGCGAAGTCGGACGACGACGGCGAGGCCCGGGCGGTCGTGGGCATCCAGGCCGGCGTCGAGCACACCTTCCCGTTCAAGATCGACATCAAGCTGGCGGACGTCGGCGGCCCGAGCGCCGGCCTGATGTTCGCGCTGGGCATCGTCGACAAGCTCACCCCGGAGGACCTCACCGGCGGCAAGTTCGTCGCGGGCACCGGCACGATCGACGACGAGGGCAAGGTCGGTCCCATCGGCGGCATAGACATGAAGACCATCGGCGCGCGGCAGAAGGGCGCCGAGTACTTCCTGACCCCCGCCGACAACTGCGCGGAGGCGGCGACCGACACCCCGAGCGGCCTCACCCTGGTCAAGGTGAAGACCATCGACGACGCCCTGGACGCGCTCAAGGACATCCGCGACGGCAAGACGTCGGCCCTGCCCTCCTGCACGAAGGGCTGAGCGGCGGACGCATCCCGCATCCGTACGGACCGACGGCCCCGGGGAACTCCCCGGGGCCGTCGGCGTCACTCCTCGAAGGTCGCCGCCAAGGCGTCGGCCAGCCCCGGCACCAGCGCGGAACCGGTCAGCACCTCGGTGGGGGAGTCCTTCTCGCGCAGCCGCACCGCCGACTCCCGGGACCCGTCCCGCAGCACGCCCACCGTCATGCGGACCTCCTGGCGGTCGGGGTGCCCGGCGACCCAGCGGGCCAGCGCGGCGTCGTCCAGCCCCTGCGGGATGGACTCCTCAGCGGACGGCGGCAGCATCAGCCGCTCCACGGTGAGCGCGCAGCCGCTGACGACACCGGGCCAGGCGATGGTGGCCAGGAACTCGTCCAGCGCGGCGCCCGGCGGCAGCTCGTCCTGCTCGATCGGGGTCAGCCCCGCGGCTGCCCCGTCTCCGAGGCCGAGTTCCTCGGCCAGCTTGGGCTCCTGTACGCGCAGCGCCGCGGTGTCGACGAGGGCGAAGAGCCGGGCGGGCTGGTCCCAGCCGAGGCCGGACGCGTAGTCGTCGATTTCCAGGACGGCACGGGTGAGCGGGTTCGCGGTGAGCGGCGCACCTTCGGACGTGTTGTTGGACATGCTCAACATCCTGCCTGTTCTGTGACCCGCATCCCCAATCGGGAGCCTTGGGGAACTGAGTAAACGCTGAGTAAGTTGCATCAGTGGGCGCCGGTAGGGCGTCCGACGGAGACCGACACTTCGAGGTGCGCACCTTGGTATTCCAGATGCCGGACCGCGGCGGGGGTCCGCACGGGCCGCGGATCAGAGTGGGCCGCCCGTCGCGGCGAGCCCGGACACTGCTCATGACCCTGGGCGTCCTGGCCGTGCTGGCCATGGCCTTCGTCATGTTCTCGGGTTTCTGGACCGACTGGCTCTGGTACCGCTCCGTCCACTATTCCTCGGTCTTCACCACCACCCTGTGGACCAAGATCGGCCTGTTCTTCGTCTTCGGCCTGCTGATGGCCGCGGCCGTCGGCGTCAACGTGTACCTCGCGCACCGGCTCCGGCCGCCGCTCAGCGCGATGTCGATGGAGCAGCAGAGCCTCGACCGCTACCGGATGGGCATCGCCCCCTACAAGAAGTGGGTGCTGCTCACCGTCTGCGCGCTCGTGGGGCTGATCGCCGGAGCCTCCGCCTCCAGCCAGTGGCGCACATGGCTGCTGTGGACGAACTCCACGTCGTTCGGCACCAAGGACCCGCAGTTCCACGTGGACATCTCCTTCTACGCCTTCGACCTGCCCTGGTACCGCTTCCTGCTGAGCTTCGGCTTCGCGGCGGTCGTGCTGTCGCTGCTGGCGGCGGCGCTGGTGCACTACCTGTACGGGGGCCTGCGGCTCACCTCCCCGGGCGGCCGGGCGACGGCGGCGGCGACCGGGCACCTGTCGGTGCTGCTGGGCCTGTTCGTCACCCTGAAGGCCGTCGCGTACTGGCTGGACCGCTACTCGCTGGCGGTGAAGTCCGGCAACCTCAGGTCGGGCGACTGGACGGGTCTGCGCTACGTGGACGCCAACGCCTACCTGCCGGCGAAGACGATCCTGTTCGCCATCGCCATCATCTGCGCGCTGCTGTTCTTCGCCACCCTGTGGCGGCGCACCTGGTCGCTGCCGCTGATCGGCTTCGGCCTGATGGTGCTGTCGGCGATCCTGATCGGCGGCCTGTACCCGGCGATCGTGCAGAAGTTCCAGGTGCAGCCGAACGAGGCCGCCAAGGAGCAGCCGTACATCCAGAAGAACATCGACGCCACGCGTGAGGCGTACGGCATCGACCACGCCGACGTGACGGACTACTCGGGCACGAGCGGGGACGGCAAGGAGAAGCTGCGCAGCGACGCCGACACGGCGGCGTCCATCCGCCTGCTGGACCCGAACGTGGTCTCGCCGACCTACCAGCAGCTGCAGAAGGTGCGCGGCTACTACGCGTTCCCGTCCACGCTCGACGTCGACCGCTACACGATCGACGGCAAGGAGCAGGACACCGTGGTGGGCCTGCGGGAGCTGAACCTCGAGGGCATCCCGCAGCACAGCTGGATCAACGACCACTTCAAGTACACGCACGGCTACGGCATGGTGGCGGCCAAGGGCACCACCACGACCGCCAGCGGCGAGCCGGACTTCACCGAGTACAACCTGCCCACCAAGGGCGACCTCGGGACGTACCAGCAGCGGATCTACTACGGCGAGCAGACCAAGCAGTGGTCGATCGTCGGCGACAAGACCACGCCGGAGATCGACTACACCGACGACAGCGGCGAGAAGCCGTACACGTACACCGCCAAGAGCGGCGTCGGCCTGAAGAACCCGGTGACCAGGCTCGCGTACGCGGTGTCCTTCGGCGAGCCGCAGATCTTCTACTCCGGCGCCGTCGGCGACGACTCGCAGATCCTGTACAACCGCATGCCCAAGGAGCGGGTCGAGGCGGTCGCGCCCTGGCTGACGATCGACGGCGACTCCTACCCGGCGGTCGTCGACGGCCGGATCGTGTGGATCGTCGACGCCTACACGACGAGCAACGGCTACCCGTACTCGTCGCGCACGACGCTGGGCGACACCACCGCGGACTCGCTGACCGACGGGCAGCGCGCCGTGCTGGCGCAGCAGAACCAGGTCAACTACATCCGCAACTCGGTGAAGGCGACCGTCGACGCGTACAGCGGCAAGGTCACGCTCTACCAGTGGGACACCGAGGACCCGGTGCTGAAGACCTGGATGAAGGCCTTCCCGGACACGGTCGAGCCCAAGACGGCGATCGACGACGCGCTGATGGCGCATCTGCGCTACCCGCAGGACCTGTTCAAGGTGCAGCGCGAGCTGCTGACGCGCTACCACGTCACCAAGGCGTCGACCTTCTACAGCGGCAGTGAGGTGTGGGCGGTTCCCAACGACCCGGCCGCCAAGACCGGCAAGTCGGTGCCGCCGTACTACCTGAGCCTGAAGATGCCCGGCCAGAACGACCAGGCGTTCTCGCTCACCACGACCTTCACGCCGAACAAGCGCGAGAACCTCAGCGCCTTCATGGCGGTCGACGCGGACGCGAAGAGTCCGGAGTACGGCGCGATCAGGGTGCTGAAGCTGCCGTCGAACACCACGGTGTCCGGACCGCAGCAGGTGCAGAGCCAGTTCAACTCCGACCCCGACGTGGCGGAGAAGATCAGGCTGCTCAAGGGCGGTGACTCGGAGGTCGAGTACGGCAACCTGCTGACCGTGCCCCTCGACGGCGGGCTGCTGTACGTCGAGCCGGTCTACGTCCGCGGCGCGGGCACCAACTACCCGCTGCTGAAGAAGGTGCTGGTGAGCTACGGCGGCCAGACCGAGTTCGAGGACACGCTCGCGCAGGCGCTCGACGCCGTGTTCGGCTCGGACGGCGGCACGCCCGAGACGCCACCGGAGACGGGCGGGGGCACCCAGCCGCCGGCCTCCGGCAATCCGACGGTCGCCCAGGCCCTGGAGGACGCCCAGCAGGCGTACGACGCGGGCCAGAAGGCGCTCAAGGAGGGCGACTGGGGCGCGTACGGCCAGGCGCAGAAGGATCTCGCCGACGCGCTGAAGCGGGCCCAGGAGGCCGAGCAGCAGGCGGGCGGGCAGGGCTGACGGGGCCCACCCCGCGTCGTGGTACTGTTGTTCCACCGACGCGGGGTGGAGCAGCTCGGTAGCTCGCTGGGCTCATAACCCAGAGGTCGCAGGTTCAAATCCTGTCCCCGCTACTGTTGGAGAGGGCCCGGAGTCAATAGACTCCGGGCCCTTTCACTTGTAGGGGGGGAACTGGTACCGCAGAGGTTTCGGTTGGCATCATGTCGGGAAGTCGACAAAACGCTGTAGTGACCTACGAAGTGACCAACTGGGATCGGCTGAACTCTGCAGGTTTGCCGCATACCAGGTGTACTGCGGGTACGGGTGATGCGACGATGGACCTCATGGGGGATGGTGCAAGGCTGCTGAAGACTCGTCAGATCCGGGATCCCGGGTCCGCGGGGCGGACGACCGTGCCCGCGGCCGGGGCCGCGCTGGTGCCGGCCGTCGCCGACCTGCTGCCCGGTCCGCGGGTGGGCGGTCTCGACGAGGAGCGCCTCATCGAGTCCGACCTCCCGGACGAGGAGACCCTGGAGGCCCGCGAGGAGGCCGAACTCGAGGCGCGCCACCGGCGGGCCGCCGAGCACGGCGACATCGGGGCCATGAGCGTCCTGGGCACCCTGCTGCTGCGCCGCGGCGACCTCGAGGGCGCCGAGCCCCATCTGCGCGGCGCCGCCGCCGGAGGGGACCGCCCGGCCGCCAACAACCTGGGCCTGCTGCTGCACCAGCGCGGCTACGCCGACGAGGCCGCCGCCTGGTGGCGCATCGCGGCGGTCGCCGGTTCCGCCGCGGCCGCGCACGCGCTCGGCCGGCACTTCCGCGAGCGCGGCGACGAGCCCGGCGCGGAGTACTGGCTGCGCCAGGCCGCCGAGTCCGGGCACACCCTGGGCGCGTACGCGCTGGCCGACCTCCTGGACCACCGGCGCGACGTCGGTGCCGAGCGCTGGTTCCACGCCGCCGCCGAGCACGGCCACCGCGAGGCCGCCTACCGGCTCGCCGGCATCTGCGCCGAGCGCGGCGAGGAGCGCGAGGCCGAGCAGTGGTACCGGCAGGCCGCCGCCCGCCGGCACCGCAGGGCCGCCCTGCGCCTCGGCACGCTCCTGGAGGAGCGCGGCGAGTTCGAGGAGGCCAAGCGCTGGTACCTGACCGCCGCCCGCGACGGAGAGCCGCGCGCCGCCTGCGCGCTCGGCTTCCTGCTGCGCGACGCCGGTGACGTCGACGGGGCCGCCACCTGGTGGCGGCGTGCCGCCAACGCCGGCGACGGCAACGCCGCCAACGCCCTGGGCGCGCTGCACGCCCAGGAGGGCGAGACCCAGACCGCCGAGCGGTGGTACCGGGCCGCGCTCGAGGCGGGGGACATCAACGGCGCCTTCAACCTCGGTCTGCTCTGCGCCGGTCAGGGCCGCACGGCCCAGGCCGAGCAGTGGTACCGCAAGGCCGCCTACACCGGGCACCGCGAGGCGGCCAACGCGCTCGCCGTGCTCCTGCTGCAGCGCGGCGACGCGGCGGGCGCCGAGCCCTGGTTCTCCAAGGCGGCGGAGGCGGGCAGCGTGGACGCCGCCTTCAACCTCGGCATCCTGTACGCCGGGCGGGGCGACGACGCCACCGCGCGGCGCTGGTACGAGCGCGCTGCGGCCAGCGGTCACGGCGAGGCCGCGCTCCAGGTGGCCATCGCCCTGCAGAAGGAGGGTGACGCGCACGGCGCCGAGCGCCACCTGCGCTGCGCGGCGGGCGGCGGCAGCCCGGAGGGCGCCTTCCGGCTCGGTGCGCTGCTGGACGCGCAGGGCACGCAGGAGGCCGAGGGCGAGGCCGAGGAGTGGTACGCACGCGCCGCTGGCCAGGGGCACCGCCGTGCCCAGGTGCGGCTCGGCATGTGTGCCGCCAAGCGCGGGGACGTCGTGGACGCCGCCCACTGGTACCGGGAGGCCGCCGAGGGCGGCAGCCGCAACGGGGCCTTCAACCTCGGGCTGCTCCTCGCCCGCGAGGGCGCGGAGCCGGAGGCCGCCCTGTGGTGGACGCGTGCCGCCGACGCGGGCCACGGACGCGCCGCGCTGCGGCTGGCCCTGCTGGCCGCACGGCACGGACAGCTCGCGGACGCCCAGGCGTGGTGCGCCCGCGCGGTGGAGTGCGGCCCCGCCGAGGTGGCCGAGCGGGCCGCCCGGCTGACCGACGCCCTGGAGCACGAGCTGTCCGCGTGAGAAGCGATTTGCGCTGCTCAGCGCCGGGAGGGTAGTCTGAAGACACAACGACGCGGGGTGGAGCAGCTCGGTAGCTCGCTGGGCTCATAACCCAGAGGTCGCAGGTTCAAATCCTGTCCCCGCTACTGAAGAGAAGGCCCGGAAGCCATGGCTTCCGGGCCTTCTCGTATGCGTTGGGTATAGGCCAGGCATGGTTCGGGCAAAAGGGTGCCGACGATCCTGGGCCCACCGGCGCCGGCGCGCGATCCTGAGGACAGGCCCTCAGGCGGCGCGAGGAGGCGGGGTTGCTGCGCAGGCGGCGTAAGCGGCAGCCGACGGAACTCAGGGATGTGACGCGGTGGGGTCGGTTGTGCGCGGCCGCGGAGGCGGAGGGCCTGCTGCGCGAGCTGCGCGGCGCCGCCGACGACGAGGAGGCCGCCTACGACCGCGCGGCGGCGCTCAAGGCGCTGGCCGCGGCGCCGCCCCGGCTGTGGCTGCTGCTGGACCGTGCCGCCCGGGTGCAGGAGGGCACGCCCCCGGCGCCCGGCGACAGTGAACCGCTGCGCCTGTTGCTGGCCGCGATGGACCGGGACGGCCGCATCCGGCAGGCCGCCGTGGAGGAGCTGGCGGTGCACGGCGGGCCGCTGGTGGCCTCCGCCCTCGCGCTGCGGACGGCGGACTGGGTGGACCAGGTTCGCGACCGGGCCCTGGAGGCGCTGCTGCGCCGTACCGCCCCGGACGAGGCCGCCGCGGCCGTACGGCTGCTGCTGAGGCTGCGCGGACGGAGCCGGGCGACGCACACCCCCGAGGCGTACCGCGGGGTGCTGGCGGCGCCCGAGGCACGGCGGGCGGTGCGTGCGCTGGCCGCCGACACGGACCCGCTGACCCGGCGCTTCGGGGTCGAGCTGGCCCTGGAACTCGGCGAGTTCGTCCGCGGGGACCTGGTGCGCACGGCGCTGCGCGACCCGGACCAGGTGTGCCGCAGACTGTGCGCCGAGCGGCTGCTGCAGATGGACCCGGACCAGGCAGGGCGGCTGCTGTGGGCCCGCTCGGCGGCCGTGCGGGAGCTGGCGGTCGCGGCGCTGCCGGACGACGTGCCGGCGGCCCGGCTGACCGCGCCGCTGGCCGACCCGGCGCGGATCGTCCGCGCCCAGGCCCGCTGGCGGCTGTACAGCAGGGGAGAACCCCCGGCACTGGCGTACCGCAGGCAGCTGCTGCGCTGCGGCCCGCAGAGTCCGCCGCGGCTGGTGGCCGGGCTGGTGACGGGGCTGGGGGAGTGCGGGGACGCCTCGGACGCGCCGCTGCTGCTGCGGCTGGCCCGTGAGGTGCGCACTCCGTGGCCGCCCGTGGTGCGCCGTGCCGCGGTGCGCGCCGCGGGACGGCTCGTCCCGCGGGAGGGGCTGTTGCGGCAGCTGGCGCCGCTGGCCGTGGATCCGGACCCCGGGGTGGCCAGGGAGGCCTTCGAGGCGCTCTCCAAGGTCGCCGGCCAGGTGCCGGTGGAGACGGTGTGGGTGGGGCGCACCCGGCCGGAGCAGGGGGTGCGGAAGGCCGCGGAACGCGTGCGGCGGGCCGCGCAGCGTCAGGCGCAGGCGGGGCACAGGCCCCGGTAGGTGACCTCGACCTGGGAGACGGTGAACCCGAAACGCTCCGCGTCGGGCAGGTCCGCCAGCGGGTTGCCGTGCGGGTGGACGTCCCGGACGGTGCCGCAGCTGGAGCACACCAGGTGCTGGTGCGGGCGGTGGGCGTTGGGGTCGTAGCGCTTGGCGCGGCCGTCGGTGGCGACCTCTATGACCTCGCCGAGCGACACCAGTTCGCCCAGGGTGTTGTAGACGGTCGCGCGGGAGATCTCGGGCAGTCTCGCCGCCGCGCGGGCGTGCACCTCGTCGGCGGTCAGGTGGACGTGGTCGCCGTCCAGGACCTCGGCCACGACGCGCCGCTGCGCGGTCATGCGCCATCCGCGGCCGCGCAGTCGTTCCAGCAGGTCACTCATTCCATTTCACCTATCAGTGGGATGGCAACAGCTTAACAGTGACGGTCCGTGTTCCGACCGGGTACGAGTTTGGGGCTCTTCTTGACTTGGACTCTGTCTATCGTAGGATCGCTTCCGGCGTAAGCCACGGCACAGCACCAACCCAGGGAGAAGCACGTGACGGTTCAGGAGACCGGCCCGCTGACCACGGAGGCGGGCGCCCCGGTCGCGGACAACCAGAACAGCGAGACCGCGGGCCCCGGGGGACCGGTCCTGGTCCAGGACCAGCAGCTGCTGGAGAAGCTCGCCCACTTCAACCGCGAGCGCATCCCGGAGCGCGTGGTGCACGCCCGTGGCGCCGGCGCCTACGGCACCTTCACGGTGACCGCCGACGTGACGAAGTACACGCGGGCGGCGTTCCTCTCCGAGGTCGGCAAGCAGACGGAGACCTTCCTGCGGTTCTCCACCGTCGCCGGCAACCTGGGTGCGGCGGACGCCGTGCGCGACCCGCGCGGCTGGGCGGTGAAGTTCTACACCGAGGAGGGCAATTACGACCTCGTCGGCAACAACACCCCGGTGTTCTTCATCAAGGACGCCATCAAGTTCCCCGACTTCATCCACACCCAGAAGCGCGACCCGTACACCGGGTCCCAGGAGGCGGACAACGTCTGGGACTTCTGGGGGCTGTCGCCCGAGTCGACGCACCAGGTGACCTGGCTGTTCGGCGACCGCGGCATCCCGGCGAGCTACCGCCACATGAACGGCTACGGCTCGCACACCTACCAGTGGAACAACGAGGCCGGCGAGGTCTTCTGGGTCAAGTACCACTTCAAGACCGACCAGGGCATCCAGAACCTCACCCAGGAGGAGGCCAACCGGCTCGCCGGTGAGGACCCGGACTCCCACCAGCGCGACCTGCGCGAGGCCATCGAGCGCGGCGAGTTCCCGAGCTGGACCGTGCAGGTGCAGATCATGCCCGCGGCAGAGGCGGCGGCCTACCGCTTCAACCCGTTCGACCTCACCAAGGTGTGGCCGCACGAGGACTACCCGCCGATCGAGATCGGCAGGCTGGAACTCAACCGCAACCCGCAGAACATCTTCGCCGAGGTCGAGCAGTCGATCTTCTCCCCGGCGCACTTCGTGCCCGGCATCGGCCCGTCCCCGGACAAGATGCTGCAGGGCCGGCTCTTCGCCTACGGTGACGCCCACCGCTACCGCGTCGGTATCAACGCCGACCACCTGCCGGTGAACCGCCCGCACGCGACCGAGGCGCGCACCCACGGCCGCGACGGCGCGCTCTACGACGGCCGCCACGGCGGGGCCAGGAACTACGAGCCGAACAGCTTCGGCGGCCCGGCGCAGACCGGCCGTCCCCTGTGGTCGGCCACCGCGGTCGCCGGGTACACCGGCAACCACGAGGCTCCCTCGCACGCCGAGGACGACGACTTCGTGCAGGCGGGCAACCTCTACCGGCTGATGTCGGAGGAGGAGAAGGAGCGCCTGGTCGCCAACCTCTCGGGATTCATCGCCAAGGTGTCGCGCGACGACATCGCCGAGCGCGCGATCGGCAACTTCCGCCGTGCCGACGAGGACTTCGGCAAGCGGCTGGAGGCCGCCGTCCGAGCCCTGCGCGGCTGACGGGCGTCCGTCCCACAGACCCGGAGGGGACCGGGTGCGTCCAGGCACCCGGCCCCCTCCGATCCATGTCCGGGCCGTCAGCCGGCCAGGGCGCGCGCGGGCTGCCAGCAGCGCACGATGTCGCGTACGGAGACCATGCCGACCGGGTTGCGGTCGTCCAGCACCACCAGGTGCCGGAAGCCGCCGCGTACCATCGCGGCGGCCGCCTCCTCGAGGGTCCACCGGGGCGCGGCGAAGACCACGTCGGTGGTGGTGTGGGCGGCGGCGAGTTCGTGGTCGGGGTCGAGCCCCGCACCGATGGCGTTGAGGATGTCGCGCTCGGTCAGGATGCCGAGACCGCAGGTGTCGGGATCGAGTACCACCGCCGCGCCCACCCGTCGGGCGGACATCAGCCGGGCGGCCTGGCGGAGGGTGTGGGCGGGACCGACCGTGAGAACGACCGTACTCATGGCGTCGCGTACGAGCATGGGATACCCCTCGGGCTGCGTCGTGGCCGTCTTGAGAACCGTTTCACAAATGCACAAGCTCACGCATTCTCATGTTCACATGCGCCGCGGTCCGCAGCAAGGGGCGCGCGGAGGGTGATCGGTAGTGTGAGGGGTCGGTCGGTTACGGGCGGTTCAGGAAGTCGAGCATGTCCTCGTGCAGCAGCCCGTTGGACGCCGCCGCGTTCCCGCCGTACGGTCCCGCGGTCCCGTCCAGGCTGGTGAAGCGCCCTCCGGCCTCGCGGACGATCACCTCGTTCGCCGCCATGTCCCACAGGCTGAGTTCGGGCTCGGCGCAGATGTCCACGGCGCCCTCGGCGACCATCATGTAGGGCCAGAAGTCACCGTAGGCGCGCGTCCGCCAGCAGGACCGGGTCAGGTCGAGGAAGCCGTCCAGGCGGCCCTGCTCCTCCCAGCCGCTCAGCGAGGAGTACGCGAAGGAGGCGTCCGCCAGCCGGCTCACCTGCGACACCCGCAGCCGCGTGGCCGAGGACAGGCTGCGCCCGGTGTACGCCCCGCCGCCCTTCACCGCCCACCAGCGGCGCCCCAGGGCGGGCGCGGACACCATGCCGACCACGCCCTCGTCGCCCCGCTCCCCGCGCACCATGAGCGCGATCAGGGTGGCCCACACCGGCACCCCGCGGACGTAGTTCTTGGTGCCGTCGATCGGGTCGACGATCCAGCGCCGCGGACCGCTGCCCTCCGTGCCGTACTCCTCGCCGAGCACGGCGTCGCGCGGCCTGGCCCGTCCGAGCTGACTGCGGATCAGTTCCTCGGCGCGCTTGTCCGCCTCGCTGACCGGCGTCATGTCGGGCTTGGTCTCGACCTTGAGGTCCAGGGACTTGAAGCGCTCCATGGTGGCGGCGTCGGCGGCGTCGGCAAGGATGTGGGCGAGGCGCAGATCGTCGTTGAAGTCCGGCATGGAGCGAACAGTATCGATCGCGGCAGGTCGAGGTCACGCAGGGTACGCGGGGAGGGTTGACACGGACCGACGGCCCGTCAATTCTGGCCCACAGCCCCTGAGGCCGCCCGGTACCGGTGGAGACCGCTCGAGACCCGCTTGAGACCGCTTGGAGGCGATCGTGCCGACAGCGCGTGAATCACTCCTGGACGCGGCGCTGTCCGCTCTGGGCGACCGCTCGTGGGCGACGATCAGGATGGTCGACGTCGCGGCCACGGCCGGGGTGTCGCGGCAGACCCTCTACAACGAGTTCGGCACCAAGGAGGGGCTCGCGAGAGCCCTGGCGCGGCGGGAGGCGGAGGCGTTCCTGGCGGGCGTGGAGCGCGCCCTGGACGCCGCCGGGCGGCAGGGCGCCGACGCCGGCGACTGCTTCGCCGCCGCGACCGCCTGGACCCTGCACAGTGCCCGCCGCAGCCCGCTGGTGCGCGCGGTCCTCACCGGCTGCCGCGGGGACCGGGTCCCGGCGGCGGCCGTCGTGCCGGTGCCGGTGCCGCGGCTGCCGGGCCGGCGGCAGCGGAGGGACGACGCCCCGCTCGCCCCGGCCGAACTCCTCGACGGCTTCCGGGCGCGCGCCGCGACCGTGCTGGGGCGGCGCTTCCCCAGAGTCGACCGGGCCGAGGCCGACTGGGCCTGTGAGACCGCGGTGCGCGTCACCGTCTCCTACGTCGTCGCACCCGCGGCCTCCGACGAGGAGGCGTGCCGGCGGGTCGCCCGGCTGGTCCGGGGGCTGCTCCAGCGCGGCTGGTGACGGGCGCGGCGCGGCCCCGGTGCGGACCGGCCGGGGCGGTCAATGGGTGGAGCCGGAGAGCTGGAGCCCGATGACGCCCAGGACGACCAGGCTGATGGAGATCAGCTTCAGGGTCGAGACGACGTCGCCGAGGAAGGCCATGCCGTAGATCGCGGTCCCGGACGCCCCGATGCCCGTCCACACCGCGTACGCGGCCCCGACGTCCAGCTTCTTCAGGGCGAGCGTGAGCAGGCCGAAGCTGCCGAGTGCGAAGGCGCAGAACGCGATGGTCGGCCACAGGCGGGTGAACCCGTGGGAGAGCTTGAGGCAGACCGCGAAGCCGGTTTCGAGGAGTCCAGCGACCACCACGAGGAGCCAGGCCATCGAACGCCCTCCCGTTTCCGTCTGTCGATGAGCGATCATCACACAGCATGCCCGGAAATGGGGTCTCAGTCCCCTTCCTTGCGCTCACGCGTCGCGAGCAGCCGCCGCAGCGAGAACAACCGGGCGGGTTCCGCGTGCCCGTCGGCGACCCAGGCGTCCAGCGCGCAGTCGGGTTCGTCGTGGCTGCAGGCCCGCGGACAGTCCTCCGTGCCCGGCTCCAGGTCGGGGAAGGCGTGGATGACCCGGGACGGATCGACGTGGTGGAGGCCGAAGGAGCGCACCCCCGGGGTGTCGATGACCCAGCCCTCCGCGCCGCTGAGCGGCAGCGCGAGCGCCGAGGTGGTGGTGTGCCTGCCGCGTCCGGTGACCGCGTTGACGAGGCCGGTCGCGCGCTGACGCTCCACCAGGGCGTTGACCAGGGTGGTCTTCCCGACGCCGCTGTGGCCGACGAAGGCGGTGATCCGGCCCTTGAGGTGCTCGCGGACGGCCGCCGTCGCGTCGGCGTCGAAGTGCTCGTGGCTGGTGACGACGTAGGGGACGCCCAGGGGCGCGTACGTCTCCAGCAGCGTTTCCGCCGAGGCGAGATCGGACTTGGTGAGCACCAGCAGCGGTTCGAGCCCGGCGTCGTACGCCGCCACCAGACAGCGGTCGATGAGCCGGGGGCGCGGCTCGGGGTCGGCGAGGGCGGTGACGATGGCGAGCCGGTCGGCGTTGGCGACGACGACCCGCTCGTACGGATCGGTGTCGTCGGCGGTGCGGCGCAGCACCGAACTGCGCTCCTCGACGCGCACGATGCGCGCCAGCGTGTCCTTCTCGCCGGACAGGTCGCCGACGATGCCCACCCGGTCGCCGACCGCGATGCCCTTGCGGCCCAGTTCGCGGGCCTTCATCGCGGTGACCGTGCGGTCCTCGACGAGGCAGGTGATGCGGCCGCGGTCGATGGTGAGGACGAAGCCCTCCTCGGCGTCCTCGTGCTTGGGCCGGATGCTGGTGCGGGGGCGGTTGCCCTTGCGGTTCGGGCGGACCCGGACGTCGTCCTCGTCGGTGTGCTTGCCGTAGCGCCGCATGGTTCAGGCCCGCACGGGGGACGCGGAGGCCGCCGGTGCCGTGCCCAGCATGGCCGTCCACATCTCGGGGAAGTCGGGGAGCGTCTTGCCGGTGGTCGCGACGTTCTCGACCCGGACGCCGTCGACGGCGAGGCCAAGGACGGCGCCCGCGGTGGCCAGCCGGTGGTCCTCGTAGGTGTGGAAGACACCGCCGCGCAGCGGCCGCGGCCGGATGCGCAGTCCGTCCTCGGTCTCGGTGACGTCGCCGCCGAGCTCGTTGATCTCCTTGCTCAGCGCGGCCAGCCGGTCGGTCTCGTGCAGACGCAGGTGCCCCACGCCGCGCAGCACGGACTCGGAGTCGGCGAGCGCGGCGACCGCCGCGATGCCGGGCGTGAGTTCGCCGACGTCCGACAGGTCGGCGTCGATGCCGTGGATCCGGCCGGAGCCGGTGAAGACCAGGCCCGTGTCCGTCAGCTCGCACGAACCGCCCATCCGGGTGAACAGCTCGCGCAGCGCGTCACCGGGCTGGGTGGTGCGCCGCGGCCAGTCGGGGATGACCACACGGCCGCCGGTGACCAGCGCGGCGGCGAGGAAGGGCTGGGCGTTGGAGAGGTCCGGCTCGACGGTGAGGTCGACGCCGAGCAGCGCGCCGGCGTCGACCCGCCACACGTCGGGCTCGCCGCCGTTCTCCGGGGTGTCGACCTTGGCCCCGGCGTGCCGCAGCATCTCCACGGTCATCTTGATGTGCGGCAGCGACGGCAGCGTCGGGCCGGTGTGCCGCACCTCGACACCCTGGTTGAAGCGGGGGCCGGACAGCAGCAGGGCGCTGACGAACTGGGAGGACGAGGACGCGTCGACCGACACCGGCCCGCCGTCCAGCGCCCCACCGCCGTGCACGGTCAGCGGCAGTGCGCCGCGGCCCTCGTCGTCGATGCGGGCGCCCAGGGTGCGCAGCGCGTCGATGACCCCGTTCAGCGGGCGCTCGTGGCTGCGCGGGTCGCCGTCGAAGTGCACCGGGCCGTCGGCGAGTGCGGCGACCGGCGGCAGGAACCGCATGACCGTGCCGGCGTTGCCGACGTCGACGGAGGCCGGACCGTGCAGCCCCGCCGGGATGACCCGCCAGGCCTCGCCGCCGTAGGGATTGACCACCTCGTCGATCTGGACGCCCATGGTGCGCAGCGCGTCGGCCATCAGCACGGTGTCGCGGCTGCGCAGCGGGCGGCGCAGCCAGCCCGGCTCGGAGGCGAGCGCAGCGAGCACCAGGGCGCGGTTGGTGACCGACTTGGATCCGGGCACGGTGACCGTCGCCTGGACGGGGGCGGACGCGAGCGGCGCGGGCCACAGGGCGGTGTGCGCGGGGTTACCGGTCATGGCCCCCAGCGTAGTGGCTCAAGGAGAAGGCGAATCGCTCACAAAGCGGACGAAACCTGAAGGAAACAGATACCCGCTCGCAAGGCCTACAGACCCACCAGCCAGCGGCCGCCGCCGAACAGCGACAGCAGCGCCACCGCGTAGAACAACAGCATCCACAGTGCCGCCGGGGTGTGCGTCAGCCGGGCCAGCTGGTCCGCGTCCGATCCGGGCGCCGCACCACCGCGCCGCTTGCGCTGGAGCTCCAGGACCGGCCGTACGCCCCCGAACAGCAGGAACCACACCACCAGGTAGGCGAAGGCCGCCTGGACCCCGGGCTCGGTCAGCCAGGACACCAGCAGGAAGAGGCCGCCGGTCACGAGGACGGTCAGCACCCCGTACGCGTTCCTGATCATCACCAGCATCACCAGGAGCAGGGCCGTCGCCCCCCACAGCAGTGCGGTGATGTGCCCCGCCGCGAGCAGCAGGGCCCCGCCGAGGCCCAGCAGGGACGGCGCGGTGTAGCCGGCCGCCGCGGTGAGGATCATGCCGAGGCCGTACGGCTTGCCGCGGGAGACGGTCAGGCCCGAGGTGTCCGAGTGCAGCCTGATGCCCTGCAGACGGCGTCCGGACAGCAGGGCGACCAGGCCGTGGCCGCCTTCGTGGGCGATCGTGATCGCGTTGCGGGACAGCCGCCACAGGACGTGCGGCAGCACCGCGGCGAGGGCGACGGCCGCCGTGGCGCCGACCAGCCAGGGGGAGGGCGCGGGCTGGGTGCCGAAGATGGAGTCGAAGAGCTGCACGGTTCCGCACCATACGACGGCCGGCTGTGTCCGCGCCGTGGCAATCTGGCACTCATGTGCGGTCGATATGCAGCGAGCCGGGGGCCCGAGGATCTCGTCGGGCTCTTCGACGTGCGGAAATGGGATCCCACCGAGGCGCTGGACCCCAATTGGAACGTCGCGCCGACCGACAGCACCTACGCGGTGCTGGAGCGGCCCGACAAGGAGACCGGCGAGATCGTGCGCCAGCTGCGCACCCTGCGCTGGGGGCTGGTGCCGAGCTGGGCCAAGACGCCCGACGTCGGTGTGAAGATGATCAACGCCCGGGCCGAGACCGTGCACGAGAAGGCCTCCTACCGGCGCCCCTTCGCCTCGCGCCGCTGCCTGCTGCCCGCCGACGGCTACTTCGAGTGGGTCACCGGCAGGGACGAGCGGCAGCTGGAGGAGGAGGGGAGGAAGAAGCGGCCCCGCAAGCAGCCGTACTTCGTCACCCCCGTCGACGGCTCGGTCTTCGCGATGGCCGGGCTGTACGAGTTCTGGCGCGACCGCACCCTGCCCGACGAGCACCCGCGCGCCTGGTGGGTCACCTGCACCGTCATCACCACCGAGGCCGAGACCGAGCCCTTCGCCGACGCCGACGAGCGCCCCGGCGGCCCGCGCTCCCTGGCCGAGATCCACCCGCGCATGCCGTTGTGGATCACCCCGGAGCACTGGGACGACTGGCTCGACCCCGCGCGCACCGACGTCGCGGACCTGCGCGGCCTGCTCGTGCCGCCGCGGCCCGGCCTGCTGCGGGCGTACCCCGTGCGCACCGAGGTGAGCAACGTCCGCAACAACGGGCCCGAGCTGGTCGAGCCGATCGAGGCGCCCGAGGAGGCGACCCTGTTCTGACCGCCCGCGGTGCCAGACTGGCCGCTGTGAGCGAGATCATGGAGACCGTGCCGACGCCCGTGGGGGACGCCCGTGTCCTCTGGCACCGGGCCCGCCGGCCGCGCGCCGTCGTGGCGCTGGGCCACGGTGCGGGAGGCGGCGTCGAGGCCCGTGACCTGCAGGCCCTGGCCGGTGCCCTGCCGCCGCGCGGCTGGACGGTCGCGCTGGTGGAGCAGCCCTGGCGGGTGGCCGGCAAGAAGGTGGCGCCCGCGCCGAAGACCCTGGACACCGCGTGGACGGCGCTGTGGCCCGCACTGGCCCGGCCCGGCCTGCCGGTCGTCGCCGGCGGCCGCAGCGCGGGGGCCCGGGTGGCCTGCCGTACGGCGGTGGAGCTGGGCGCGGTCGCGGTGCTGGCGCTGTCCTTCCCGCTGCACCCGCCGGGCAAGCCGGAGAAGTCCCGGGCCGGCGAGCTGACCGGCGCCGGGGTGCCGGTCCTGGCCCTGCAGGGCGGGCGCGACCCCTTCGGCCGCCCCGACGAGTTCCCGGAGGGGTACGAGCCGGTCGAGGTGCCGCACGGCGACCACGGGTTCGCCGTGCCGAAGTCCGCGGACCTCACCCAGGAGGCAGCACTCAGCGTCATCACGGACGCGGTGCTGGGCTGGCTGGAGGAACTGCCCCCGCTTCGGGAATGAGCGGTGCGCGACCCGTGTTGTGCGAGTCGTCCACGCGAAAGAACGTACGCACAGTGAGGAAGGCAGCCGGATGGTCAGAGCCGAGTGCCGCGCCCGTGCCGAGGCGCCCTACCTGTCGTGGCCGGAGTGGCCGGCGATGGGCGGGGCGGACAGGAACAGCGCGCCGATCCCGCCCGGGATATCCTCCGATGGCGTGGGGTCCGCTTACGGCCCCGTGACCGTCGTGGAGGAGGTGGGTCCGGTCAGCGGCAACGACGACAGCCCGTCCGAGGTGCCTGAGGTGCAGGTGACTCCGGAGTCCGACGTCGAGCGCAGCGCGCGCTTCGAGCGGGACGCCCTGGAGTACCTGGACCAGATGTACTCGGCGGCGCTGCGCATGACCCGCAACCCGGCCGATGCCGAGGACCTGGTGCAGGAGACGTACGCGAAGGCGTACGCGTCGTTCCACCAGTTCCGTGAGGGCACCAACCTGAAGGCGTGGCTGTACCGCATCCTCACCAACAGCTTCATCAACTCCTACCGCAAGAAGCAGCGCGAGCCCCAGCGCAGCGGCACGGAGGAGATCGAGGACTGGCAGCTGGCCCGCGCCGAGTCGCACATGTCGACGGGTCTGCGCTCCGCCGAGTCCCAGGCGCTGGACCACCTTCCCGACTCGGACGTGAAGCAGGCGCTGCAGGCGATCCCGGAGGAATTCCGGATCGCGGTCTATCTCGCGGACGTCGAGGGCTTTGCCTACAAGGAGATCGCCGACATCATGGGAACCCCCATCGGTACGGTGATGTCCCGTCTGCACCGGGGGCGGCGGCAGCTGCGTTCGTTGCTGGAGGACTACGCGCGGGAGCGCGGGCTCGTCCCGGCGGGCGCGGGAGATGAGAAGGGCTCGGGCACATGAGCTGCGGCAACCCGCATGAGACGGACTGCTCCGAGGTACTCGAACATCTTTACGAGTACCTGGACAACGAGATGTCCGACGACGCCTGCGCCAAGTTCAAGCAGCACTTCGACGAGTGCCACCCTTGCTTGGAGAAGTACGGCCTGGAGCAGGCCGTCAAGAAGCTGGTCAAGCGCTGCTGCGGGCACGACGACGTGCCCACGGACCTGCGGTCCAAGGTGCTCACGCGGATCGAGCTGATCCGCGCGGGCGAGGTGGCGCCGGTGCCGGAGCCCGCGGACGGCGGCAGCACGCCGACCGGTTTCCCGGCCGGCTGACGCAGCCCGTACAGGCAAGCCACCCGGGATCACCCGAAGGCGGGAATCGCGGCCGCTCGCCCACCGCGCGACGGCCGCGCCCCTAGCCTCGGTGGGGTGCGTGCGAAGCGGACGGTCCGGATGCTCCCCGCGGCGGCGCGGGTGTACATCCCGCTCGTCGTGGTGTCGGCGTGCGGCGCCCTCGTCACCGGCCCCCACGAGGGCACTCCCTGGGCGACCGCGGCCGTGCTGGCGGTGGTCTACGCGGCAGGGGAACGGACGGGGGCGTCCCTGCCCCCGGTGCTCTTCGCGGCCGCGCTCCTGCTTCCCCCGGGCGCGGCCGCACTCGTCGCCGTGCCCGGTGGCCTCCTCGCGCCGGTCCGGGGCGAGCCGGGCCCGGTGCGCCGGGTCTGGCACGCCGCGCAGCTCGCCCTGGCCACGGCCGCCGCGGCCCAGGTCCGGCACGCCTTCGGGGAAGGCGACTTCGCGCGGTTGCCGGGACTGCTGGTGCCCGCGCTGGCGGCCGTCCTCGCCTTCTGCCTCTACTCCGCCGCCCTCACCGCCGGCGTGCTGATCACCGCCGAGCGCACCGCCCCGGCCGTGGCCTTCCGGGAGGCCCTGCTCGAACCGCTCGCCCCGCACCTCACCTACGGCCTGGTGGGGCTCATGGCCGCGGTGCTCTGGCAGGGCCCGTACGGGGCGGTGGCCGCGGTCCTCGCCCTGCTGCCGACGCACATCGCGCGCTGGGTCGTCGGCCAGGCGCGCCGCGAGCGGGCCGCGCACCAGGCCACGGTGCGGGCGCTGGTGCAGGCCGTGGAGATCAAGGACCGCTACACCCGGGGCCACAGCGAGCGCGTCGGCCGGGCGTCGGCACTGATCGCCCGCGAGATCGGACTGCCGCCCGAGCGGGTGGAGGCCCTGCGGCTGGCCGGCATCCTGCACGACATCGGCAAGCTGGGGGTGCCCACCCGGGTGCTGCGCAAGGACAGCCCGCTCACCCCCGAGGAGCGGCGGATCATCGAGCTGCACCCCGGCTACGGCCACGAGATGGTGCGCGGCATCGCCTTCCTCGACGACGCCCGCACCGCGATCCTCCACCACCACGAACGCCTCGACGGATCGGGCTACCCGTACGGCCTGGCCGGCGAGGCCATCCCGTCCTCGGCGCGGCTGGTGGCCGTCGCGGACGCCTTCGACGCGATGACCTCCACGCGGGCCTACCAGGCCACCCGCGGAGTCGACGACGCCCTGGGGGAGCTGCGCCGCTGCGCCGGCAGCCACTTCGACCCCCTCATGGTGCAGGCCCTGATCCGCGCCGTCCGGCGGGACGGCTGGAACCCGGCGGTCACCGCCGACGAGCCGGAACCCTTCGCCCCCGCGCAGACCCGGCGCCACGCCCGCCGCGAGGCCCCGCCCGGCCGTACCCCCGAGCCGCGCCCGTGAGCGCCACCGGACGCCGCGGAGGCGGCGACCACCGGCGCCGTCGCAGACGCACGCCCTTCGTCGTGCTCGCCGTCCACGGGGTCGCGCTCGCCGTGGGCGGCGCCGCCCTGGTCTGGACGGCGTCGCACGGCGTCGCCGATCCCGCGGCGGCCGCCGCGTTCGGGGCGCTGGTCGTGGTCGGCGAAGCCTTCCGGATCCCGGAGCCCGAGGGACGGGAGGCAGCCCCCGTCGCCTTCGCCGGGGCCCTGGCGTACGCGCTGCTCGCGGCCGAGGCGGTGGCGGTGGTGGTGGCGGTCTCCGCCGCCGCGGTGGTCGCCGGGCAGTTGAGGGGCGCGCCACGGGACGCGGCGGCACGGCGCGTGCTGACGGTGGCGTTCGCCGCGGCGACCGGGCAGCCGCTCTACGGCGGCAGCGGCGGCCATCCGGGCTACGCCGTCCTCCTGCTGGCCAGCACGATCCTGTGCGACGCCGTGCTGGCCGCCGTGCTGGGCGCCGCCCGCACCGGGCATCCCTTCGCCTCCGTCCTCCGCGACGAACTGGCCGTCCTGCCGGGCGTCGGCTCCGCCGTGTGCGCCGGCGGGGTCGTGCTGGCGCAGGCCGAGCAGGCGGCCGGGCTGTGGGCGCTGCCCGTGTGCGGGGTGCCGCTGCTGCTGACGCAGACGGCCTTCCGGCGGCACGCGGCGATCCGGGCCACCCATCGGGAGACCATCGCCTCGCTGGCCCGGGCCACCGAGGTCGCCGGCTACACCCCGGTGGGGCACGCCCGCCGGGTCAGCGAGCTCAGCCACGCCATGGGACGGGAACTCGGCCTGGGCGGACGGTCGCTGGCGGCCCTGGAGCACGCCGCGCTGATGCACGACATCGGCCAGCTCTCCCTCGTCGACCCCGTGCCCGGCGGTGCCACCTCGTCCCTCGATCAGGTGGAACGGCGCCGCATCGCCCTGCTCGGCGCGGAGGTCGTACGCCGGACGGGTGCGCCCGAGGAAGTCGCGCGGATCGTGGAGGGACAGGCCGATCCGTACCGGGAGCAACCGCTCGCGGGACGCATCGTGCGTACGGCCAACGCCTACGAGGACCTGGCCGGAGGCGGCACCGCCGTGGGCCGGGGGCTGCAGGCGCTGGAGCGGTTACGCCTCGATACCGCGCACGAATACGACCCTCGCGTGGTCGAGGCGCTGACCAGGGTCGTTGCCCGGGCCGGGCAGTGAACCCACCGGTAATGAGCGGGCGCACCAAGGGGCATGGTTGGATGCCCGCAGGGGCGCAGAGCGCTCAAGAGGCGCACCATGGCGGCGATGCTGCCAAACCGACGCGCCCGGCCGTGTGTGACAGGCCCTGCCGATGGCAAGGAGGACTGATGAGCACCGCTGAGCACGGGACGTGGGGGGACGGACGGGGCACCGTGGGGCACCAGCGAAAGCGAACGGCAGGCGGGACACCTTGAGGATCTTCGGCAGGGCACGGCACCGGCCCTCCGCCACGTGGCGGCAGGCGACCGACCGGGCGTTCACGTTGATCAGCGACGGACGGTACGAGGACGCCGGTGCGCTGCTGATCCGTGCGGCCGACCTGGAGCCCTGGCGTTCGGAGTCCTGGTACAACCTCGCGCTGCTGCACAAGTTCCGGCACGACTGGGAGCAGGCCCGCACCACCGGCCTGCGGGCCGTCGCCCTGCTGGACCGCGCGCCCGGCGCCCCCGACTGGTGGAACGTCGGCATCGCCGCCACCGCACTGCAGGACTGGCCGCTCGCCCGCCGCGCCTGGCAGGCGTACGGGCTGCGGCCCGACGCGTCAGGGACCGGCCCCGTCGAGATGGAGCTGGGCAGCTCGGCGGTGCGGCTCTCCCCGGAGGGCGAGGCCGAGGTGGTCTGGGGCCGCCGGATCGACCCGGCCCGCATCGAGGTGCTGAGCATCCCGCTGCCGTCCTCCGGCCGCCGCTGGGGCGAGGTCGTGCTCCACGACGGCGTCCCGCACGGCGAGCGGCGCACCGCCGGCGGCGCCACGTACCCCGTCTTCGACGAGATCGAGCTGTGGGCGCCCTCGCCGGTGCCGACCTGGCTCGTCCTGCTGGAGGCGGCGACCGAGTCGGACCGCGACGCCCTGGAGCAGCTCGCCGCCGACGCCGGGTACGCCGCCGAGGACTGGTCGTCCTCCGTACGGCTGCTCTGCCGCACCTGCTCCGAGAGCCGCATGCCGACCGACGACGGCTCCGACGCCTCCCGCGACCCGCACGACCAGGGCGAACCCGGTCACCCGGGCCACCTCAGCCACCGCACCCCCGGCGCCCTGTGGGCCCCCGAGCGCGAGTGCGGCATCGCCGCCCCGGTCGGCCTGGTGCGCGGGCTGCTGGACAGCTGGGTCGCCGACAGTCCGGACACCCGGGACTGGCGTGATCTCGAAGAGGTCTGCTGACACCGTCGCGGGCACGTACCCTTGATGGGCTATTGAGCTTTGGAGAAGGCCCCAGGAAGGCGTACGACGGACCATGTCGCAGCAGGAGACCGAGCAGACCGCATTCACCGACGACGTGACGGACGCGGAGGAGCGTGAGGCCGCCCACCGCGAGCGCGGCACCGTCCGCCCCATCACGGTCGTCGGCAACCCGGTGCTGCACCAGCCGTGCAAGACGGTCACGTCCTTCGACGACGAGCTGGCCACGCTGATCGACGACATGTTCGCCAGCCAGCGCGCCGCCGAGGGCGTCGGCCTCGCCGCCAACCAGATCGGCGTGCCCCTGCGGGTCTTCGTGTACGACTGCCCGGACGACGACGGCGTCCGCCACGTCGGCCACGTGGTCAACCCCGTCGTCGACGACCTTCCCGCCGAGCGCCGCGTCCTGGACGACGGCAACGAGGGCTGCCTGTCCGTGCCGGGCGCGTACGCCGAACTGCCGCGCCCCGACTACGCGGTCTGCCGCGGCCAGGACCTGCACGGCAACGACGTCGTCATCGAGGGCAAGGGCTTCTTCGCCCGCTGCCTGCAGCACGAGACCGACCACCTCAACGGGTACCTCTACATCGACCGGCTCTCCAAGCGGGACCGCAAGGACGCGCTGAAGCAGATGGCGGAGCTGACGCCGAAGTACGAGACCGTCCCGAACGACTGATCGGTTCCTGCCGTTAACCTGTTCGTCCCCCGGCATGATCGCGCCGGGGACGAGCAGGGGAGGGACATGCGACACAGAGCGCTGACGGCCGCGGCGGCGGGTGCTGCGGCGATGGTGGTCCTGACGGCGCCGGTCGCGCACGCCGAGGGGCGGGGGGACATCCGGGTCATCAAGACCGTGGTGGACCACGGCACCAATGTGATCGTCGGGACGAAGAAGGCCGTCGAGTTCCCGATCGTCATGACGATCAGGGACAACTCGGGGGTCAAGAAGGTCTCGCGGGTGGGTGCCCTCAACACGGCCAACGGGTGGGGCCCCGCCGACGCGTTCGACACCCGCTGCGTGAAGAAGAGCGCCACCACGTCGGTGTGCACGGCCACGTTGCTGATCGACCCGACGTCGATCCGTTCGTCGGTGGTGGGCGATCCGGACTGGAACGCCAACCAGGTCGCGGGTGTCTGGCGGGTCGACGCCACGGTGCACGCGAACGACCGTGACTACTGGATCAGCGACGACATCGCCCGGTTCAAGGTGAAGCGCGCCTCGGTGCTCACCACCGACGCGGGCCCGGAGCCGGTCGCCAAGGGCGGCAAGCTCACCGTCAAGGGCAAGCTCACGCGGGCGAGCTGGCAGAGCCTGAAGTACTGGGGCTACGCGGGGCAGCCCGTGAAGCTGCAGTTCAAGAAGGCGGGCTCCACGAAGTGGAGCACCGTCAAGACGGCGACCACGAGCAGCAACGGCTCGCTGAGCACCAAGGTGACCGCCACCGCGGCGGGCAACTGGCGCTGGTTCTTCCCGGGCACGACCACGACGGCCCAGGTGACCTCGGCCGCCGACGCGGTCGCCCTGAAGTGACCGCGGGCGGGGCCCGGCCGATCAGGCCGGGCCCCAACCGTTCAGTCGGTCAGAAGTCGTCGTCGAAGGAGACCGAGCCCTCGACCGCCACCTGGTACGCGGAGGCGCGGCGCTCGAAGAAGTTGGTCAGCTCCTGGACGTTCTGCAGCTCCATGAAGGAGAAGGGGTTCTCCGAGCCGTAGCGGGCCGGCAGGCCGAGGCGGACCAGGCGCTGGTCGGCGACGCACTGCAGGTACGCGCGCATGGAGTCGGTGTTCATGCCGGGCAGGCCGTCGCCGCACAGGTCGCGGGCGAACTGGAGTTCCGCCTCGACGGCCTCCTCCAGCATCGCGGTGACCTGCTTGCCCATCTCCTCGTCGAAGAGCTCGGGCTCCTCCGCGCGGACGGTGTCGACCACGTGGAAGGCGAAGTCCATGTGCATCGACTCGTCGCGGAACACCCAGTTGGTGCCGGTGGCCAGCCCGTGCAGCAGGCCGCGCGAGCGGAACCAGTAGACGTAGGCGAAGGCGCCGTAGAAGAACAGGCCCTCGATGCAGGCCGCGAAGCAGATCAGGTTGAGGAGGAAGCGGCGGCGGTCCTCCTTGGTCTCCAGGCGGTCGATGGACTCCACCGAGTCCATCCAGCGGAAGCAGAACTGCGCCTTCTCGCGGATGGAGGGGATGTTCTCCACGGCCGCGAACGCGGCCGTGCGCTCCTCGGGATCGGGCAGGTAGGTGTCGAGCAGCGTCAGGTAGAACTGGACGTGCACGGCCTCCTCGAAGAGCTGCCGCGACAGGTACAACCGCGCCTCGGGGGAGTTGATGTGCTTGTACAGGGTCAGCACGAGGTTGTTCGCCACGATCGAGTCGCCGGTGGCGAAGAAGGCCACCAGCCGGCCGATCATGTGCTGTTCGCCGGGGGAGAGCTTGGCGAGGTCGGCGACGTCGGAGTGGAGGTCGACCTCCTCCACGGTCCAGGTGTTCTTGATGGCGTCGCGGTAGCGCTCGTAGAAGTCCGGGTAGCGCATCGGACGCAGGGTCAGCTCGAAGCCCGGGTCGAGCAGTCTCTTGGTGGAGCTCATTACTGGCAGGCCTCGCAGGACTCGGGGTTCTCAAGGGAGCAGGCGATCGCGTCGGCGTCGGGCGTCGTCTGCTGGAGCGGGATGGGGGCGGCCGCGCGGGCGGACTGGGCGATGCGGGTGGCCGGGCGGGAGCGCAGGTAGTACGTCGTCTTCAGGCCCTGCTTCCAGGCGTACGCGTACATCGAGCTGAGCTTGCCGATGGTGGGTGCGGCCATGAAGAGGTTGAGCGACTGGCTCTGGTCGAGGTACGGCGTACGGGCCGCGGCCATGTCGATCAGGGCGCGCTGCGGGAGTTCCCAGGCGGTGCGGTACAGCTCGCGGACGTCCGCGGGGATCCAGTTGAAGCCCTCGACGGAGCCGTTGGACTCGCGCAGGGCGTCGCGGGTCTGCGCGTCCCAGACGCCGAGCTTCTTCAGGTCGTCCACCAGGTAGGAGTTGACCTGCAGGAACTCACCGCTGAGCGTCTCGCGCTTGAAGAGGTTGGAGACCTGCGGCTCGATGCACTCGTACACGCCCGCGATCGAGGCGATCGTGGCGGTCGGGGCGATGGCCAGCAGCAGCGAGTTGCGCATGCCGGTGGCGGCGACGCGGGCGCGCAGCGCCGCCCAGCGCTCGGGCCAGTTCTCCTCGGTGTCGTAGTGGTCCGGGTGGAGCACGCCGCGGGCGGCGCGGGTCTGCGACCAGGCCGGGTGCGGGCCGTGGCGCTCGGCCAGGTCGCAGGAGGCCTCGTACGCGGCGAGCATGATGCGCTCGGCGATCTTCGTGGACAGGGCCTTGGCCTCGGCTGAGTCGAAGGGCAGCCGCAGCTTGAAGAACACGTCCTGCAGGCCCATCGCGCCCAGGCCCACCGGGCGCCAGCGCTCGTTGGAGGAGGCGGCCTCGCGGGTCGGGTAGAAGTTGATGTCCACCACGCGGTCGAGGAAGGTCACGGCGGTGCGGACGGTGGCGTCCAGCCGCTCCCAGTCGATGACCTCCTCCCCGGCGCCGCCGTCCTTGCCCACGAAGGCGCCGAGGTTGACCGAGCCGAGGTTGCAGACCGCGGTCTCGCCGTCGTCGGTGACCTCCAGGATCTCCGTGCAGAGGTTGGAGGAGTGGATCACGCGGCCGGGCTCGGCGGTCTGGTTGGCGGTGCGGTTGGACGCGTCCTTGAAGGTCATCCAGCCGTTGCCGGTCTGCGCGAGGGTGCGCATCATGCGACCGTACAGCTCGCGCGCGGGGAGGGTCCTGCGGGCCAGGCCCGCGGCCTCGGCCTTGCGGTAGGCGGCGTCGAACTCCTCGCCCCACAGGTCGACCAGCTCGGGCACGTCGGCGGGGGAGAACAGCGACCAGGTGCCGTCGGTGTCGACGCGGCGCATGAACTCGTCCGGGATCCAGTGCGCCAGGTTGAGGTTGTGGGTGCGGCGCGCCTCCTCACCGGTGTTGTCGCGCAGCTCCAGGAACTCCTCGATGTCCGCGTGCCAGGTCTCCAGGTAGACGCAGGCCGCGCCCTTGCGGCGGCCGCCCTGGTTCACGGCGGCGACGGAGGCGTCGAGGGTGCGCAGGAACGGGACGATGCCGTTGGAGTGGCCGTTGGTGCCGCGGATCAGGGAACCGCGGGAGCGGATGCGGGAGTACGACAGGCCGATGCCGCCGGCGTGCTTCGACAGCCGGGCGACCTGGTGGTAGCGGCCGTAGATGGAGTCCAGCTCGTCCAGCGGGGAGTCCAGCAGGTAGCACGAGGACATCTGCGGGTGCCGGGTACCGGAGTTGAAGAGCGTGGGGGAGCTGGGCAGGTAGTCCAGCCGGCTCATCAGGCCGTAGAGCGCGGCGACCTCGTCCACCGAGCGGCCGGTGCGGTCCTCGGCCAGGCCGCAGGCGACGCGGAGCATGAAGTGCTGCGGGGTCTCGATGACCTGGCGGGTGATCGGGTGGCGCAGCAGGTAGCGGCTGTGCAGGGTGCGCAGGCCGAAGTAGCCGAAGCGGTCGTCCGCGCCGTCGGCGAGCGCGCCGTCGACCAGGGCGTCAAGCCGCGCGGCGTGCTCGGCGACGAAGGCGGCGGTGCCGTCGGCGATCAGGCCCTCGCGGTGGCCCACCGCGATGGACGTGGAGAACGACACGGCGCCCTCGCCCGCGGCCTCGTCGGCGACGGCGAGGGCGAGCAGGCGGGCGGCGAGCCGCGAGTACTGCGGGTCCTCCGCGATCAGCCCGGCGGCGGCCTCGGTGGCCAGCGCCCGCAGTTCCGCCTCGTCCGCCGTGGCGCTGCGGCCGCGCAGCGCGGCGGCGGCGACCCGGCCGGGGTCGGTGTCGGGGAGGTCTGCGGTCAGTTCCGTCAGGACGCGCAGCAGATCGGCTCCGGTTGAGGCAGGTTCCGATGCGGTGGCGGGTGCGGCGGGCGCGATGGTCACGTGTGCTCTCTCCCTCGTACGGCGGCGACGCGGAGGAGCGACGGGGCGCACGCGGGGCAGGCCAGGGCATGCCGCGGCGCGTCCGCCGGCCCAACCCGCGAGGCCCGGACACTTCACCGTCCGGGCGGCGCGCCGGACGGTGCCGTCGGCAGGTACTCGGACTCGCGGGCACGCCTTCAGGCGCCCGCACACCGTTGCGGGGCAGTCCCGGATTCCCACCGGCTTCCCCTGCGGCGACAGCGGAGTTGAGCATACATCTAGTGGCGCCCGCCCGTGACACCACCAGATGTTGTGTCGGTGCGGTTACACAGTGACGGACTCACCGGTGCCAGTCATGGCCGTCGCGGGAGTCGTGGACGTGCCCGGTCAGGGCGGCGAGCGCCAGGGCCAGGAAGAAGACCAGTGCGGTGACGGTGGCGAGGAAGGTTTCCATGCCTTCGACTGTGCTCCTCGCGCGACCCCGCCGGGAGTGGCAGGACCGACGTGCTACCTCGAAATCCTGCCACGCCCGCGCGAGCCCTCTGCCATCCTGGACACATGCTGCAGAACGTGGCCGTGGTCCTGCTCGACGGTGTCCATCCCTTCGAACTGGGGGTGGTCTGCGAGGTGTTCGGAATCGACAGGTCGGACGACGGCCTGCCGGCGTACGACTTCGCCGTGGCGTCCGCGGAGGGCCCGACGCTGACCTCGTCCGCCGGGTTCACCATCGGCACCCGGCACGGGCTGGAACGGCTGGAGGAGGCCGACCTGGTCGCGGTGCCCGCCGGGGACTCCTACGTGCGCCGGGAGTACCCGCCGGAGCTGCTGGAGGCGCTGAACCGCGCCGTCGGGCGCGGGGCGCGGGTGCTCAGCGTCTGCTCGGGGGTCTTCGTGCTGGCCGCCGCCGGCCTGCTGGACGGCCGTCGCTGCGCCGCCCACTGGCGGCACGCGGAGGAACTGGCGCGGCGTCACCCCCGGGTGCGGGTCGAGCCCGACGTGCTGTACGTGGACGAGGACCCGGTGATCACCTCGGCCGGCACCGCCGCCGGGATCGACGCCTGCCTGCACCTGGTCCGCAAGGAGCAGGGCAGCGACGTGGCCAACGCCATCGCCCGGCGCATGGTGGTACCCCCGCACCGCGAGGGCGGCCAGGCGCAGTACGTCGACCGCCCGCTGCCGCGCACGCGCTGCGACACCGTGGGCGAGGTCCTGGCGTGGATGGAGCGCCACCTGGACCGCGAGGTCACCGTCGACGAGCTGGCCGCCCGGGCGCACATGTCGCCGCGCACCTTCGCGCGCCGCTTCCAGCAGGAGACCGGCACGACGCCGTACCGCTGGCTGCTGGGCCAGCGGGTGCTGCTGGCACGGGAGCTGCTGGAGGGCACCGACGAGACGGTGGACGCCGTCGCCGCGCGCGCCGGCTTCGGCAACGCGGCGACCCTGCGGCACCACTTCGCCCGCTGGGTGGGCACCACCCCGCAGGCGTACCGCCGCACCTTCCGCTGCCCGGAGCCGGCCCGTACGGCATGACGACGGGCCGCCGCCCTGGGACGGGGCGGCGGCCCGTGATCGTGGCCGGAGCGGCGGTCAGTGACCGGCGCCCACCGGCAGGTCCTTCTGCACGCCGGGGTCGCCGGCGTCGGCGGTGAAGTCGCTCTTGCTGGTCTCGTCCACGCCCTCGGGGGCCTTCAGGGCCCGCAGGACGAAGGTGAGGACGACGGTGACCACCAGGTTGAGCACGAAGGCGGTCAGGCCGATGTAGCCGATCTGCCCGATGACCGGGATGGTGTCGGAGGAGCCGCCGAAGTGCTTCTGGGCCGGGCTCGCGACGCCGTACGCCACCCAGGTGCCGTAGACCATGCCGACGGCCCAGCCCGCCAGCAGCGCCCAGCGGTGGAACCACCGGGTGAACAGGCCGCCGACCAGGGCCGGGAAGGTCTGCAGGATCCAGATGCCGCCCAGCAGCTGGAAGTTGATCGCGACCGTCTTGTCCATGGTGAGGACGAAGACCAGGGCGCCGACCTTGACCAGCAGCGAGACCACCTTGGAGACCTGGGTCTCCTGCGCGGGGGTGGCGTCCGGCTTGAGGAAGTCCTTGTAGATGTTGCGGGTGAACAGGTTGGCCGCGGCGATCGACATGATCGCCGCCGGCACCAGCGCGCCGATGCCGATCGCGGCGAAGGCCACGCCCGCGAACCAGGACGGGAACATGTTCTCGAACAGCTGCGGGATCGCCAGCTGGCCGTTGTAGCCCTTGACCCCGGCCCCGACACCGCTGGCCAGCGCCATGAAGCCGAGCATCGCCAGCAGGCCCAGCATCAGCGAGTACAGCGGCAGCACGGTGGTGTTGCGGCGGATGACGTCACGGCTGCGGCTGGAGAGCACGGCGGTGATGGAGTGCGGGTACATGAACAGCGCGAGCGCCGACCCCAGCGCCAGCGTGCCGTACGCCCACTGGGCGGTGTCGCCCGGCGCCAAAGATCCGCGCGGCTTGCCCGTGGCGGGGTTGACCTGGGAGTAGGCGTCGCCGGCCTTGGCGAAGATGTCGTCGAAGCCGCCCAGCTTGATCGGGATGTAGATGATCGCCACCGCGATGACGATGTAGATCAGCGTGTCCTTCACGAACGCGATCAGCGCCGGCGCCCGCAGGCCGGAGGAGTAGGTGTAGGCCGCCAGGACACCGAAGGCGATCAGCAGCGGCAGGTCCTTGACGAACCAGTTGGACGACTCGCCGCCGCCCACGCCCATCACGTCCAGCACGACCTGGATGCCCACCAGCTGCAGCGCGATGTAGGGCATCGTGGCCAGGATGCCGGTGACCGCCACCGCCAGCGACAGGCCCTTGGAACCGAACCGCCCGCGCACGAAGTCGGAGGTGGTGACGTAGCCGTGCTTGTGCGACACCGACCACAGCCGCGGCAGGAAGGTGAAGATCAGCGGGTACACCAGGATCGTGTACGGCACGGCGAAGAAGCCGGACGCACCCGCCGCGTAGACCGCCGCCGGCACCGCCACGAAGGTGTAGGCCGTGTACAGGTCACCGCCGAGCAGGAACCAGGTGATCCAGCCGCCGAAGCTGCGGCCGCCCAGGCCCCACTCGTCCAGGTGCAGCGCGTTCTCCGCCCTGCGCCAGCGTGCGGCCAGGAAACCCAGGACCGTCACGACCAGGAAGAAGAAGATGAAGACGCCGAGCGCGACGCCGTTGACCCCGTCCTTCACTTCGTGGCCTCCTTCCGTGCCCGCTCCTCACGACGGACCAGCACGTACGCGGCGTACGTCAGTCCGGAGGACAGGAACACCCACAGCATCTGGTACCAGTAGAAGAACGGGATGCCGATGAACTCCGGCGTCAGCTTCGCGTACGAGCCGACCCAGAGCATGGCGACGAAGGGGATGACGAGGCAGACACCGGCGATCACGCGGGTGGTGGTGACCACCGGTGGCCGCCCGGAGGTTCCGGATGGTTCGGACATTGCTACGGCTCCGTCCTGATCTCTTACTCCTGTGTAATGCGCAGGCAATCTAGAGTCAGGACGGGAGGCGCGTCACTACCTGCCCGCATTGCGGTATGGGAACGATCTACAAGACCCGGGAACCGCGCGGGAGTCAGGGTCGTTGCAGGCGGGCCACGAACTTGTAGCGGTCGCCGCGGTAGACCGAGCGCACCCACTCCACGGGCTCGCCGCCGGTGTCGATCGAGTGCCGGGACAGCAGGAGCATCGGCAGCCCGACGTCCGTGCCCAGCAGGCCCGCCTCGCGCGGGGTGGCGAGCGAGGTCTCGATGGTCTCCTCCGCCTCGGCGAGCCGGACGTCGTAGACCTCGGCGAGGGCGGTGTAGAGCGAGGTGTACTTCGCCAGGCTGCGGCGCAGCGCGGGGAAGCGCTTGGCCGACAGGTGGGTGGTCTCGATGGCCATCGGCTCGCCGTTCGCCAGGCGCAGGCGCTCGATGCGCAGCACGCGGCCGCCGGCCTTCATGTCCAGCAGTTCGGCCAGCCGGTCGTCGGCGGTGATGTAGCCGATGTCGAGCAGCTGTGAGGTCGGCTCCAGGCCCTGGGCCCGCATGTCCTCGGTGTACGAGGTCAGTTGCAGCGCCTGGGAGACCTTGGGCTTGGCGACGAAGGTGCCCTTGCCCTGGATGCGCTCCAGGCGGCCCTCGACCACCAGTTCCTGCAGCGCCTGCCGCACGGTGGTGCGCGAGGTGTCGAACTCGGCGGCCAGGGTGCGCTCGGGGGGCACCGGGGAGCCGGGGGGCATCGTCTGGGTCAGTTCGAGCAGATGGCGCTTCAGACCGTAGTACTTGGGCACCCGCGCGGTCCGTCCGGCCACGGTCCCGGGCGCCTCCGCGGTCTCCGTCACCGCTGTGCCGGCCTCGCCGTCCGTCTCCATCGCCTCTGCTCCCGAGTGCTGTCGTGCTGCCGTCACCGGCTCCTCCGTCATTCGCGGCTCACATCGTGGCACGGGCCGGGCTCATATCGCGTTACGAGCCCAGATGTCGGTCCGGTAACGGACGCGTCCGGTGCTCTTATACACCCTTGACACCCCTAAAGGTCTAGGCCAAGCTTCGGGCACTGGTCTACACCACTTGGTACTCACTGCCCTGGGGAGGGTGTTGTGAAGCGCAAGCTGATCGCGGCGATCGGTGTCGCCGTCATGGTCGCCGGCGTTGCGGCCTGCGGTTCGGACGACAAGGGCTCCGACAAGGCCTCGGCGCCGAAGGAGATCACCGTCTGGCTGACGGTCGACGCACAGAAGAACTGGCCCGAGCTGGTCAAGCAGGCGGACGACGCCTTCACGGCCGAGCACAAGGGCGTGAAGATCCACCACGAGTACTACGAGTGGACCGCCAAGAACCAGAAGCTCGACGCCGTCCTCGCCACCAAGAAGGTGCCGGACGTGGTCGAGATGGGCAACACCGAGACCCTCGGCTACCTGGTCAAGGGCGCGTTCGCGCCCGTCGACAAGAGCAAGTTCGAGAACTCCGGCGACTGGCTGGACGCCCTCGAGGGCTCCGTGACGTACAACGGCAAGACCTACGGCGTGCCTTACTACGCCGGTGCGCGTGTCGGCACCTGGCGCAAGGACGTCGCCAAGGCGGCCGGCGTCACCAAGGCCCCCACCACCTGGGCCGAGCTGACCGACGCGCTCGACAAGATCCAGAAGAAGAACGGCGACAAGTTCTCCGCCTGGTACCAGCCCAGCCGCGACTGGTACACCGCGCTGGCCTTCGTCAAGGACGCGGGCGGCGACGTCGCCAAGGAGGACGGCGGCAAGTGGACCGCCACCCTCTCCGACCCCAAGTCCATCGAGGGCCTGAAGACCTGGAAGGGCGTCCTCGACGCGTACTTCCACGGCGACAAGAACAAGGACGAGTCCGACCGTTACATCGTCTACGGCCAGGGCAAGTCCGCGCTCATCTACGGCGCCAGCTGGGAGGGCGGCGCCGCCGCCGACCCGAAGACCGACAAGACCGGCAAGCTGAAGGACAACCTGGAGACCTTCGCGCTGCCCGGCCCCAACGGCGAACTGCTGCCGAACTTCATCGGCGGCTCCGACCTGGTCATCCCGGCCAAGTCCGCCGCGCAGGACCTCGCCGCCGACTGGATCAACGGCTTCACGAACAGCGCCGCCCAGAAGGTCCTCATCTCCAAGGGCAACCTGCCCAACGCCAAGTCGCTGCTCGCCCCGCTGAAGGACGACCCGGCGACGGCGGCCTCCGCCCGGGCCAACGAGAACACCTGGTTCGTCCCGACCGCCCCGGGCTGGCTGCAGGTCGAGAAGAAGCAGATCCTGCAGAACATGCTCAACGACATCGCGGTCGGCAAGGCGTCCATCGAGGACGCGACCAAGTCCGCGGACGAGCAGATCAACGCGGTGATCAACGCCGGCTGACCGGCACACGGGCAACACAGTGATCGACGCCGGCCGGCCGCCCCAGGGCGGCCGGCCCCGGCGCGACGCCAGGGACTGGAGTAGCCGAGGAGCACATGATGAGTGCCGTTGACACACCGTTGGACAAGGTGCCGCGCCCGCGGCCGGCGGGACCGGGCCGCAGGCCACGCCGCTTCGGCGGAGCCGCGCTCCCGTGGACGCTGCTCGCGCCGACCATCGGCGTCCTGCTGCTGGTCCTCGGCTATCCGCTGGTCCGGCTGGTCACCCTCTCGTTCAAGCAGTACGGGCAGGCCGAGCTCTGGCAGGGGCTGCCCGGCGACTGGCAGGGAGTCGCCAACTACACCCACGTTCTGGGGGACTCGGTCTTCTGGGGCGTCGTCCTGCGCACGCTGCTCTTCACCCTCGCGGCGGTTCTGCTCACGCTCGTCGTCGGCATGGGGGTGGCGCTGCTGATGCAGCGGGTCTCGCCCTGGGTCAAGGCGCTGATCAACATCGTGCTGGTGGCGAGCTGGGCGATGCCCGTGGTCGTCGCCATCACCATCTTCAAGTGGATGTTCGACAGCGACTACGGCGTCCTCAACTGGCTGCTCAGCCGGCTGCCCGGGGTGGACCTCAGCGGCCACAACTGGTTCACCGACACCAAGCAGGGCTTCCTGGTCATCACCCTCATGGTGGTGTGGGGCGCCATCCCCTTCGTCGCCATCACCCTGCACGCCGGCCTCACCCAGGTGCCCAAGGAACTGGAGGAGGCCGCCCGCATGGACGGCGCCGGGCCGGTCAAGGTCTTCCGGCACGTCACCCTGCCGGTGCTCAAGCCGATCATCGTCATGCTGACGACGCTGTCGGTCATCTGGGACATGGGCGTCTTCCCGCAGGTCTTCCTCATGCGCGACGGCCACCCCGAGCCCGCGTACCAGGTCCTCACCACCTACTCCTACGACCAGGCCTTCGTCGCCAACGACTACGACGCGGGCGCGGCCATCGCCGTCATCACCGTGCTGCTCCTCCTCGGGGTGATGGCCGTCTACATGCGCCAGATGCTGAAGATCGGAGAGGTGGAGTGACGGCCATGCTCGACACGGCTCCCGCCGAGAGGGTGCCGGCCGCCGCTCCGGCGGCGCGCGCCGCCCGGCGGCCCCGGCGCAAGGGGCGGACGGTCTACAACCTGCTCGGCCTGCTGGTCGTGGTGGTCTCCGGCTTCCCGGTCTACTGGATGCTCAACACGGCGTTCAAGCCTGCCAAGGACGCCATCGACCCCGACCCCAAGCTCTTCCCGACCAGCCTGTCCTTCCAGAACTTCTCCGACGCCCTCGACGTCGGCGACTTCTGGGGATCGGTCGGCCGCAGCCTGATCGTCGCCGGCTCCACCGTCGGCCTCGGCCTGGTCATCGGGCTGCTGGCGGCGCTGGCCATCTCCCGCTTCGTCTTCCGCGGACGCAAGGCGGTGATCGTCGCCATCCTCGCCGTGCAGATGGTGCCGCTGGTGGCGATGATCATCCCGGTCTTCCTGCTGCTCAACCAGATCGACCAGATCGACAAGCTCTCCGGGCTCGTCATCACGTACCTGACCTTCGTGCTCCCCTTCACGGTGTGGACGCTGCGCGGATTCATCGTCAACATCCCCAAGGAGCTGGAGGAGTCGGCGATGGTCGACGGCTGCACGCGCATGGGCGCGTTCTTCCGGATCATCCTGCCGCTGCTCGCCCCGGGCCTCGTCGCCACCTCCATCTACGCGCTGATCCAGGCGTGGAACGAGTACCTGTACGCGATGCTCATCATGAGCCAGGAGCACCAGACGGCGACGGTGTGGCTCGGCAACTTCGTCACCTCGCGGGGCACGGACTACGCGCCGATGATGGCCGGTTCGACCATGATGGGCGTGCCCGTGGTGATCTTCTTCCTGATCGTGCAGCGCAGGGTCGCCGCCGGACTGACCGCCGGGGCGGTGAAGGGATGACCGAGACCTTGAGCCAGATCCACGACGGCACCGCGGATCCGGGCGACCTCGTCCGCGACGCCCTCACCGTCCTGCAGCCGGGCTTCCACGGCACCACCGCACCCGAGTGGCTGCTGCGCAGGCTCGCCGAGGGACTGGGCTCCGTCGCCCTGTTCGCCCGCAACATCGAGTCGCCCGGGCAACTGGCCGCGCTCACCGCGCAGCTGCGCGCGGTACGGCCGGACGTCCTGATCGCCGCCGACGAGGAGGGCGGTGACGTGACCCGGCTGGAGGCCCGCAGCGGTTCCTCCTTCCCCGGCAACCTCGCCCTCGGCGCCGTCGACGACACCGCCCTGACCCGCGACGTCGCCGCCGCACTCGGCCGCCGGCTGGCCGAGTGCGGGGTCAACCTCAACTGGGCGCCGTCCGCGGACGTCAACTCCGACCCCCGCAACCCGGTCATCGGCGTGCGCTCCTTCGGCTCCGATCCACTGCTCGTCGCCCGGCACACCGCCGCGTACGTCGAGGGCCTGCAGTCCGCCGGGGTCGCCGCCTGCACCAAGCACTTCCCCGGTCACGGCGACACCTCCGTCGACTCCCACCACGCCCTGCCCCGGGTGGACGTCGACCCGGACACCCTGCACGCCCGTGAACTCGCCCCGTTCCGGGCCGCCCTGGCCGCCGGCAGCAAGGCCGTGATGAGCGCGCACATCCTCGTGCCCGCCCTCGACCCGGACCGCCCGGCCACCCTCAGCCCCGCCGTGCTCACCGGACTGCTCCGCGACGAACTGGGCTACGACGGCCTGATCGTCACCGACGGCATCGAGATGCGCGCCATCGCCGACGCGTACGGCATCGAGCGCGGCACCGTCCTGGCGCTCGCCGCCGGCGCCGACGCCATCTGCGTGGGCGGCGGCCTCGCCGAGGAGGAGACGGTGGTCGCCCTGCGCGACGCCATCGTCGCCGCCGTGCGCGACGGCGACCTGCCCCGGGAGCGGCTCGCCGACGCCGCCGGACGGGTGCGGAGCCTGGCCGCCTGGGCCGCCGAGCGCTCCGCGGCTCCGGCGAGCGCGGCACCGGACCCCGCAATCGGCCTGGTCGCGGCCCGCCGCGCCCTGCGCGTGACCCGTACCGACGCGTACCTGCCGGTCGCCGAGGCGCCGTACGTCGCAGCGTTCACCCCGGTCGCCAACATCGCCGTCGGCGACGAGACCCCGTGGGGCGTCGCCGCCGAGCTCGACCGGATCTTCCCGGGCACGGTGACCGGGAGCTTTCGCGAAGGTGACGCGCTGACCGCACATGTGCTGCGGTCGGCGGGGACTCGTAGGATCGTCGCAGTGGTGCGTGACGTGCACCGTCACCCCTGGATGGCCGAGGCGCTGGGCGCGCTGCTCGCCGCCCGTCCGGACACGGTGGTGGTGGAGATGGGCGTTCCCCAGGCGGCACCGTCCGGCGCGCTGCACATCGCGACCCACGGCGCCGCCCGCGTGTGCGGGCGGGCGGCCGCGGAGGTCATCGCGGGCAAGGAGGCCGGCGACTGAGGTCCGCCGCGGCACATCCGTTCCGGATCCACCTGGAGGCCCCGAGAATGTCCGCCCCGTCGCCGGCCGAGCAGCAGCCGATGCCCGGCCGGATCATGTCCGGCGAGATGGCCGAGCAGCCCGCGGTGCTGCGCCGCATCCTCGAGGAGGGCGCCCCGCGGATCCGGCGGACCGCCGAGCGGATCGCCGCGCGCGGACCGCGCTTCGTCCTGCTCACCGCGCGCGGCACCTCCGACAACGCGGCCCTGTACGCCAAGTACCTGGTGGAGGTGGTCCTCGGCAAGCCCGCGGGGCTGACGTCGATGTCGACCACCACCGCCTACGGCGCGCGCCCGGACCTGACGGACTGCCTGGTCGTCACGGTCAGCCAGTCCGGCGGCTCACCGGACCTGGTGGCCTCGACCCGGGCCGCCCGCGAGGCCGGCGCGATCACCCTGGCGGTCACCAACAACGCCGACTCGCCGCTGGCCGAGGTCTCCGAGTTCCACATCGACGTCCTGGCCGGCCCGGAGAAGGCGCTGCCGGCGACCAAGACGTACACCGCCGAGCTGCTCGCGCTCTACCTGTTCGTCGAGGGGCTGCGGGGCGGCGACGGCAACGCCGCCAAGGTCCTGCCGGAACTCGCGGAGCAGATCCTCGCCCGCCAGGACGAGGTCAGGGCGCTCGCCGCGCGCTACCGCTTCGCCGAGCGCCTGGTGCTCACCTCACGCGGCTACGGCTACCCGACCGCGAAGGAGGCCGCGCTGAAGCTGATGGAGACCAGCTACATCCCGGCTCTGTCCTTCTCCGGCGCCGACCTGCTGCACGGCCCGCTGGCCATGGTCGACAACGTCTCCCCGGTCATCGCGATCGTCACCGAGGGCAAGGGCGGCGAGGCGCTCCAGCCGGTGCTGGACCGGCTCCGCGGCCGTGGGGCCGATCTGGTGGTCATCGGCAACCAGGCGTCGGTCGACGCCGCCTCCGCCGGCTTCGTCCTCCCCACCGAGGGCGTGGCCGAGGAGGTGCAGCCGATCCTGGAGATCCTCCCGCTGCAGATGCTGGCCTACGAGATCACCATCGCCCGCGGCCAGGACCCCGATGCGCCGCGCGCGCTGGCGAAGGTGACCGAGACGCGCTGAGCCGGAGGGCGGGCCGGAAAGGGCCCTGACACCACTTCGGGCCGCGGCGCCGGGACGGGACCCTCAACCCGCCCAGCACCGCAGCCCGGAGCTGCCGTCGGCCCGTGGCACGCGGGATGTGCGGTTCCCGCGGCCCGTCAGGGCCGACCATGAGGCCTGGCGCAGTCAGGGCAGAGAGCGCCGGGGCCTCGCTCCACCCTTCTGTGCGGGAAGGATGGAAGTTCGGTTGTACGTCAATTCTGGACTAGACCACTAACGCCTGTCCACAAGGTGACGCAGTCAGATCATAGGTCGTCGGAGACCTTTGTGGGGACTGGATGACGGCGCCTGCCATGAGCGCGGGATACGCTCATTTGCGTGCCCTCCATGAACGATCTCGTACGCCAGCACACGGACCTCGACGATTCCGATCTCGAGTGGCTCCACCTGCTGGTATCGGAGTGGCAACTGCTCTCCGACCTCTCCTTCGCGGACCTCGTGCTGTGGGTCCCGACGAGTGACGGGACGCGCTACGTCTCCGTCGCCCAGATGCGGCCGAACACCGGCCCGACCTCGTACCAGGACGACATGGTCGGCCACCTGGTGCCGCGCGGCCGGCGCCCGATGCTGGACGCCGCACTCGACGAGGGCCGGATCGTCCGGGAGGGTGACCCGGAGTGGCGCGAGGAGGTCCCGGTCCGGGTCGAGTCCATCCCGGTGCGCCGTGCGGGGCGGGTCCTCGGGGTCATCGCCCGCAACACCAACCTGCTCACCGTGCGGACCCCCAGCCGCCTGGAGCTCACCTACCTGCAGAGCGCGTCCGACCTGGCGCAGATGATCGCGGCGGGCAGCTTCCCGTTCCCCTCCGAGCAGGTCGACATGGACGCCTCGCCGCGGGTCGGCGACGGCCTGATCCGGCTCGACGCCGAGGGCGTCGTCCAGTACGCCAGTCCCAACGCGCTCTCCGCCTACCACCGGCTCGGCCTGGCCGCCGACCTCGTCGGCCACCACCTGGGCTCCGTCTCCGCCGAACTGGCCCCTTCGCGGACCAAGAGCCACGAGGCGCTGGTGACCGTCGCCGGCGGCAAGGCGCCGCGGGAGACCGAGATCGAGGGCAACGGCGGCGTCATCCAGCTGAGGGCGATCCCGCTGAGCCCCAAGGGCACGCACAACGGCTCCCTGGTGCTGCTGCGGGACGTGACCGAGCTGCGCCGCCGGGAGCGCGAGCTGATGACCAAGGACGCCACCATCCGGGAGATCCACCACCGGGTGAAGAACAACCTGCAGACGGTCGCGGCGCTGCTGCGGCTGCAGGCCCGGCGGATGGACTCCGACAAGGGCCGGGAGGCGCTGGAGGAGGCGGTGCGGCGGGTCGGCTCGATCGCGATCGTGCACGAGACCCTGTCGCAGAACCTCGACGAGTGCGTCGAGTTCGACGAGATCGCCGACCGCGTGCTGGCGATGGTCGCCGAGATCTCCCCGGGCAGGGTCACCGCGCGCCGCAGCGGGCGGTTCGGCATCCTGACGGCCGAGGTGGCCACCCCGCTGTCGATGGTCCTCACCGAACTGCTGCAGAACGCCCTGGAGCACGGGTTCGGGCCGGGCGAGCAGGGCACCGTCGAGGTGGCCGCCGAACGGCACGGGCAGAAGCTGGGCATCGCGGTACGGGACGACGGGCGCGGCCTGCCCGCGGAGTTCGACCCGCAGCGGGCCGGCAACCTGGGGCTGCAGATCGTACGGACCCTGGTGGTGGGGGAGTTGGGCGGAAGCTTCGACATGGTCCCGGCCGGGGAACGCGGGACGAAGGTCGTCCTGGAACTGCCGCTGGAGGGCTGAAACCCGTCGAGGTGCTGCGAGTCCGGCGGGTCCGGCGGGTCGGCAGACCTCGCAGGAGCGGGCTCCGGGAACGCCGAAGCCCCGGCTGCTCGGGGAGCGGCCGGGGCTCTTCGCGTCGCGATGCTGCGCGGTTCGGAGGTGCTGCGCGCTGCGGCTCGGGGGTAAGCGAGTGCGTCAGGCGCTGGCGTTGCGGGCGCGGTTGCGGGCGGCGCGGCGCTTCATTGCGCGACGCTCGTCCTCGCTGAGGCCACCCCACACGCCGGCGTCCTGGCCGGTCTCCAGCGCCCACTGCAGGCACTGCTCCATCACGGGGCAGCGGCGGCAGACGGCCTTGGCTTCCTCGATCTGCAGCAGCGCAGGACCGGTGTTGCCGATGGGGAAGAAGAGCTCGGGGTCTTCCTCGCGGCAAACGGCGTTGTGACGCCAGTCCATGGCTGCTCCATCTCCTTGTGTTGCATGTAAGTTGCTTGTGAATGTGAACGCTTTCACGAATCCTCAGACACGACACGGGACATCGCCCAGTCTCCTGGTGCGGTCCCGCGGGGGTGTGGTGAGGATTCCGGCTACCGAGGACGCCCGATGAGCGGCTGTCCCGATCGCCAGGAAGAGCCTCGCAAACCTGGGCTGCGGATACAACCCCTTCCGAAAAGTTTTTTTTGAATCCTCGGTGTCGGCTCCGTCACAGCCGTACTTCCATGGGGTGTAGGGCAGCCTAAACGTTCGAGTGAAAGGACTTTATGTCCTTCTGCTTACACAATCACACGCAGTGCACGGCGTACGCCTGTGAAGGTTGCGCTCATTCGCAGTCCCAGGTGGTCTCCGTCCACCTGGAACGGCAGTGGCGCCTGCGAATGCAAGGTGAAGTCCGTCAGATCGTGCAGGGAGGTCGCGTGCTTGCCCTGCGGCCCGCGCTCCGGGGTCGAACGGAGCAGCTGGGTGGCGTAGCGGGTGACCGCCGTGCTGGTCAGCCGGGAGAGTCCCAGCACGTCGAGGGCGGTGTCGAAGGACGCGCGCGGCGAGGCGTAGATCGGGCGGTTGCCCAGGTAGGTCCACGGCGCGGTGTTGCACACCAGGGCCAGCACGAGGTCGGTCACCGGGTCCTCACCCGGCCGGTCCAGGGTGATCGCACCGGCGCGCCGGTTCGGCTCGGTGAGGAACTGGCGCACGACCTGGCGTATGTAGAGCGCGTGGGTGGAGCGCTTGCCGTGCTCGCGCTGCTGTTCCACCCGTCCCACGACGCCCGCGTCGAATCCCAGCCCGGCGCAGAAGGTGAACCAGCGCGCCGGCACCCCCTCGTCCTCCGTGCCCGGGGTGCCGCTCACCAGGCCCAGGCCGACCGTGCGGGAGCTGCGCTCGCGCAGCGCGTCCAGCAGCGCGCCGGTCGCCTCCACGGCGTCGTTGGGCAGCCCCAGGGCGCGCGCGAACACGTTCGTGGACCCGCCGGGCACCACCGCGAGCTTCGGCAGGCCGTCGGGGTCGGGGCCGTTGTGCAGCAGACCGTTGACCACCTCGTTGACCGTGCCGTCCCCGCCCAGGGCGACGACCAGCTCGATCTCCCCGCCCTCCGCGGCCTGCCGCGCGAGGTCGCGGGCGTGGCCGCGGTACTCGGTCGCGGCGACCTCCAGCTTCAGGTCGCTGGCGAGCGCGTGCGCGAGTACGTCACGCGTCCGGGCGCTGGTGGTGGTGGCGGCTGGGTTGACCACGAGAAGGGCGCGCATGCCCGCCAGGGTACCTACCGGGCGGTACCGGGCCGCACCCCTGGTGGCCCGGATACGGCGGCTACCCTGCTGGGGTGAGTGGCAACGAGAAGCCCGCGCAGCCGGGCCGTACGCGCCGCCTCGCGGCGGCGGCCGCGGTCGCGGCACTGGAAGGCGCCGCGCTGGCGGCCTGGGGGATCGCGATGCTGGCCCTAGGGATCCTCGGCGACCCCGACAGCCCGCGCCAGGCGGAGGCCGGAGGCGTGACCGTCCTCGCCCTGGCGGCCATGCCGCTGGCGGCCGCGTACGGGCTCTGGCACGCGCGCCGCTGGAGCCGCGGCCCCGCGCTGATCATCCAGCTCGTCGCGCTCCCCGTCGCCTGGAGCATGGTGCAGGCGGGCGGCGTCATGATCGCCGCCGGTGCCGCGCTGGGAGTGGCCGCCGTCGCCGAGCTGGTGCTCCTGGTCCACCCCGCGGCCACCGACGCCCTCGGGATCGGGCGTACGGCGGAGCAGTGAGCCGCGGCGCCCGGGGGCGCCGCCGTCACCTCCGCCGTCCCGTCACTCCTCGACCAGGAGTTTGTCGCGCAGCTGGGCCAGCGTCCGGGCCAGCAGCCGGGAGACGTGCATCTGGGAGATGCCGACCTCCTGGGCGATCTGCGACTGGGTCATGTTCCCGAAGAAGCGCAGCAGCAGGATCTTCTTCTCGCGCGGCGGCAGCTGCTCCAGCAGCGGCTTGAGCGACTCCCGGTACTCCACGCCCTCCAGCGCGTCGTCCTCGGCGCCGAGGGTGTCGGCGACGGCCGGCGACTCGTCGTCGGTGTCGGGCACGTCCAGGGAGAGCGTGCTGTAGGCGTTGGCGGATTCGAGGCCCTCCAGGACCTCCTCCTCCGTGATCTTCAGGTGCTCGGCCAGCTCGTGCACCGTCGGGGCCCGCCCGTGCTGCTGCGAGAGCTCGCCGGTCGCCGTCGTGAGGGCGAGCCGCAGCTCCTGCAGACGGCGCGGGACGCGCACCGCCCAGCCCTTGTCGCGGAAGTGCCGCTTGATCTCGCCGACGACGGTGGGGGTCGCGTAGGTGGAGAACTCCACCCCGCGGTCCACGTCGAAGCGGTCCACGGACTTGATCAGCCCGATCGTGGCGACCTGGGTGAGGTCGTCGAGCGGCTCGCCCCGGTTGCGGAAGCGCCGGGCGAGGTGCTCGACCAGCGGCAGGTGCATGCGGACCAGCCGGTTGCGCAGCTCGGCGCGCTCCGGGGAGCCCGGGGGGAGCTTGCTGAGCTCCACGAAGAGCGCCCGGGCCCCGGCCCGGTCGTGGGTCTCGTGGTGCCCGTGCTGCTCCTGCCCGTGGTCCTGTTCCTGCTGTTCCTGCTGCTCCTGCGCCATGCGATCCGCCCGATCCGCCTGATCCGTCTGCCCGGCCGCGTCACTGCTCCCGAGGCCGGACACGGGCCCGGTACCGGGATGCGGCCGCGCCTCCTGGCGCCGCGCCGCAGGGGCGGGTACGGGGCGGCCCCGCACCCCCGGCGTGCTGCCTTCCAGATCGTTCACGGCGATTCCCCCGTTACAGCTGTCCCGGTCCGGCACCGCGCTTCTTGTGCAGGGCGATGCTCACGGTCTTGTCGTCGGCCACGCTGGAGTCCACCTCGCCGGCCAGCGCGGACAGCACGGTCCAGGCGAAGGTGTCGCGCTCCGGGGCGCGGCCGTCAGTGGTGGGCGCCGACACGGTCACCCACAGGGCGTCCCCGACCAGGCGGAAGACGCAGCTCAGCACGGACCCCGGGACGGCCTGCTGGAGCAGGATGGCGCACGCCTCGTCCACGGCGATGCGCAGGTCTTCGATCTCGTCGAGGGTGAAGTCCAAGCGGGCCGCAAGTCCTGCCGTCGCCGTACGCAGCACCGACAGGTAGGCCCCCGCCGCGGGCAGCCGGACCTCGACGAAGTCCTTCGACCCGGGCTCGCCTGCGATCTGGGACACCCTCACCTCCAAGGTGGCACACGCACTGCCCACATCGGCATTGCACTGGATCTGATTCGGTTCGCCAGCGACGCTATCGCGATCCGTACCCCGGTGTCGCCCGGACGGAGCACGGTCGCCGCCATGAATGAGCCCTGACCCGGCACCCCATGGCTGTCACCCATAGTAGGCGCACGAGCACGCAACGTCGCTAGTGGTCGGCGGTGTCAAATCGAAAGAGATGTCGCTTTGTTGACACGTGCCTGCTCAGCGAGGGCACGAAGGGGGTCGCCGGTCAGTCGTTGCACCGTCCATTCGTCCTGGGGGCGGGCGCCCATCGCACGGTAGAAGGCGAGGGACGGCTCGTTCCAGTCCAGCACGGACCATTCGAAACGTTCGTAGCCCCGTTCCACGCATATGGCGGCGAGTCCGGCGAGCAGGGCCTTGCCGTGGCCGCCGCCGCGCGCAGAGGGGCGCACGTACAGGTCCTCCAGGTAGACGCCGTGGGTCCCGGTCCAGGTGGAGAAGTTCCGGAACCACAGCGCGAAGCCCACGGGCGTGCCCAGGGCGTCGTCCTCGGCCAGGAGCGCGAAGACGGCCGGATCCGGGCCGAAGAGCGCGTCGTGGAGCTGCTGCGTGGTGGCCCGCGCGCTGTCCGGCTCCCGTTCGTACTCCGCGAGTTCGCGGATCATCGCGTGGATCTCCGGGACGTCGGCAGGTGTCGCGGCTCGGATCATGCCAGCAAGGCTAACCGGTCGGCCGCCCGGTCACGACGGCCACGACCGTCGTCCCGGGCGCGAAGGCACCTTCCTGCGCCAGCGAGAACAGGCCGTGGAGCATCTTCGCGACGTAGACGGGGTCCGGGACGAAACCGTGCCGCGTGCCGAAGTCCGCCGCGAACGCATGGAGCTCGGGCGAGGTGCGGGCGTAGCCGCCGTGGTGGAAGCGGTCGTCCAGCAGCCAGGACCCGCGCGGCCCGCCGAACGCCGCCTCCTGGAGGCGGCGTATCTCCCCGGCCAGGAACCCGCCGCCCTTGAGGACCGGGAACCCGATGACCCGCTGCCCCGGATCCAGACCGGCCGCCAGGCCCGCCAGGGTGCCGCCCGTCCCGCAGGCCACGCCCACGACGTCCGCCCTGCCGCGCAGCTCCTCGCCGAGCGCCACGCAGCCCCGTGCGGCGAGCGCGTTGCTGCCGCCCTCGGGGAGGACGTAGGCGGGCCCCAGACGGTCCAGGAGGGCCGCCAGGACCTCAGGTTCGTCCTTGCGGCGGTAGGTGCCCCGGTCGACGAAGTGAAGCCGCATGCCGTCGGCGGCGGCCCGCGCGAGGGAGGGGTTGAGCGGGCGCCCGGCCAGCTCGTCGCCGCGGACGACGCCCGTGGTGGCGATGCCGAGCAGCCGGCCCGCGGCGGCGGTGGCGCGCAGGTGGTTGGAGTAGGCGCCGCCGAAGGTCAGCAGGCGGCGGTGGCCGCCGTCGAAGGCGGCCCGCAGGTTGAGGTGGAGCTTGCGCCACTTGTTGCCCGGCAGGTCGGGGTGGATCAGGTCGTCCCGCTTGACGAGCATCCGGACGCCGCGCCCGGCCAGCCGCTCGTCGTCGCGCAGCTCGACCAGCGGGGAGGGCAGGCGGACGTCCGGGATCACCCGTCCATTGTGGCCGTCACCTGGGCGAGAGGTGGACGCGGTAGCCCTGGTGGTAGTTCAGGTCCGGCAGCGGGTGGGAGGGCCAGTCACGCGCGTACGCGGGCGGTTGCCCGCCCCGCGGGGTGAGGACGGCGACGGGCTGGGTGCGGGCCAGGCGCAGGATGCCGGCCGGGGTCAGGTTCTCGTTGTTCCCCGCGGTCTGGCCGGAGGCGCAGCGTGCCTGGTAGCCGACGGGCGTCGCCATCGGCCCGGTCACCAGGCACGGCGGGCGCACCCCCAGCCGGTTCAGTTCCGCGGCCATGCGGGCGTAGTCCTCGTTGCCGATGGTCGAGCTGCGCACCGCGCGGTGGAGCACGATCTGCTGGGTGACGAGCTGCGCGAGCACGACGGCGACCACGGCGCCGGTGACGGCCGGGCGCAGCGCCGGCCGTACCCGCGCGGGGAGCAGGAGGAGGCACTGGGCCGCGGGCAGGGCGAGCAGGGCGTACGCGGGGAGCAGGAAGCGCGGTGCGGCGTAGTCGATGAGCACCAGATAGGGCAGCGCAAGGGACAGGCCGCACACCGCCGGCAGGAACCGCGCCCCGGGCGCCTGCCCCTCGCGGCGCGGCGCGAGGGCGACCCCGGCCGCCACCAGGACGGGCAGGGCGAACCACCACACGGCGTCCCCCTTGTGCTGCCAGACGGCGTCGCAGGGGCGGCACAGTGTGTGCGACGCGTCCAGGGTGCTGAGCTGGTCGGCGAAGGCCAGGTGCCAGCCGAGGCCGCCCTCGATGGCGTTCGCGCGGTCCATCCGGGCCAGGATGCCGCCGTAGCTGGTGAACGCCTCGACCACCCACTGGGCGCCGCCCAGCAGCACCCCGGCCGCGATGGCCGCGAGCAGCACCGGCCGGCGCCGGCCGCGCACGAAGAGCGCGGCGACGCCCAGGGGCAGGGCCAGCCAGGCGGCGTCGTGCGGGCGCAGCAGGGTCAGCGCGGCGAACGCCACCGCCAGGCCGGCGAGTGCGCCCCGGCCGGTGTGGCCCGGCGCCGCCGCGTGCAGGTAGCAGCCCACCGCGATCAGGGCCACCAGCGCGACCCAGAGGTTGGGCATCGCCTGGGGGCCGTACAGCAGGGTCACCCACAGCCCGGTGAAGAGCAGCCCGGCCAGCGCCACCACCCGGGTGCCGAGCAGCGGCCGCCACAGCCACAGGGCCAGGAACAGGGCCGCGCCCGACAGGACCGCCAGATAGACCCGGAGCGCGAGGGTCGACGCGGTCAGCAGCGCGATCGGCGCGACGAGGACCGGCACGCCCCGGGAGCGGGGCGCGCTGAAGAAGGCCGAAGGGATGTCCGGGGAGACCTGGCTGACGTAGACCGACTCGTCCCAGCCGAGGCCCATGCCGGGCGCGACGACCAGGAGGAGCTGGACCACGGTGAAGAGCGCCGCCAGGGAGGCGAGCAGATGGACCTCGGAGTGCGGGCGGCTGCGCGGCGGTGCGGCGTGGCGCGCGCGGGGCCGGGCATCCGGTGACGTCAGCTCATGCGTCGTCGCCATAGTGCGTCATGGCAACAGCCGTGGCGCACGTGATCAAGGCGGCGCGCCGCTCCCCCGGGGCGGCTCGACCGGTGGGGTGAGCGCCGCCGGGCCCGTTCGCCCGGGTGGCGCCGCCGGCGGCGACGACGGGAGACGTGGCGCCTTCGCCGGTCCGTGTGCGGGGCCGCTCCGCTCGGCCGGGCCATGAGGGGTGGCGTGCCCGTCGCAGCGGGCCTCCCTCGGCCCTGGCAGCGCTCGCGGCGCGTCTGGGCCCCGGGCCGTGGGCATCGGTGACCTCGTAGGCCGGCAGCCGCGGCGGGAGCATCGCCGGGATCGGCTGGGTCTGCTCGGCGAGGCCCTTGGCGGCGAGGACGAGCTCTTGCGCAAGTTCGGCGGGCGCCCACGGTGCCCGGGGCATTGCCGCCGTCGCGGAGTCGGCTGCGGCATGCGGCTGCAGCCGCGATGGTGCTGGGGCCGGGCGTCGTCGGCGGCCGGAAAGGGCACGGGGGCCTGCACGCCGGGGACGCGTGGTCGTCCGTGAGGGTGGCGTCAGCGGTCCGCGGGTACCGCTTTGCCGTCGCGTGGCCGGGCGGCCGCGAGGGGGCCCGCCACGGGCCCTCAGGCGGGCGTGGCGAGGGAGGCCAGCCGGGCGAGGGCGTCCTCGGCGTCGGCCATGACGCGAGCGACGAGTTCCGCGCAGGAGGGCAGGTCGCCGATCACGCCCGCGACCTGCCCGGCGGCCATCACCCCCAGGTCCGGGCGGCCGTCGACCATCGCGGACTTCAGCATCATCGGCGTGCCGGCGGCGAGCAGGGTCTGACTCCAGGTCAGCTTTCTGCCGTGCCGCATCGCCAGGCCGTCGCGGACCATGGCGCGCGGGCCCATCCCCGAGACGCGGCGGAAGGCCGCCGCGTGCCGCAGGGCCCGCAGCAGGGCGGCCGCCTTCCCCGAGCGCTCCAGGGCGGCCACCAGGTCGGTGCGGAGCATGCGGTGCGGCAGCCCGTCGACGCGGTCGGTGACGACGACGTCCCGCACGGACGCGGCCAGGTAGCGGGCCTTGACCGGGTCGGGCACCGGGCTGTCGGAGGTGAGCAGGAAGCGGGTCCCCATACCGACGCCCGCCGCACCGTACGCGAGGGCGGCCGCCAGGCCGCGGCCGTCGAAGAAGCCGCCCGCCGCGATCACGGGGATGCCGACGGCGTCCACGACCTGCGGCAGCAGCACCGTGGTGGCGACGTGCCCCGTGTGGCCGCCGCCCTCGGCGCCCTGCACCATCACGGCGTCCGCGCCCCAGGCGGCGACCTTCTCGGCGTGCCGCCGCGCGCCGACGGAGGGGATGACGACCACCCCCGCGTCCTTGAGACGGCCGATGAGTTCACGGGTGGGGGCCAGCGCGAAGGAGGCGACGCGGACGTCCTCCTCGACGATGATGCGCACCCTTTCCGCGGCGTCGCCCGCGTCCGCCCGCAGGTTGACCCCGAACGGCGCCCCCTCGGTGCGCTCCCGTACCTCCCGCACAGCCCGGCGCAGATGCTCCGGGCTCATGGTGGCCGAGGCGAGGATGCCGAGCGCGCCGGCGTTCGCCGTCGCCGACACCAGGCGGGGACCGGCGACCCAGCCCATGCCGGTCTGCACCAGGGGGTGGCGGACCCCGACGAGCCGGGTCAGCGCGGTCTCCATCAGGCCCGCACCTCCCGCTCCCGCAGCCCCTCGGGGTCGAGGACGGTACGGATCAGCCGCAGTTCCTCGGCGCCGGGCGCGCGGGTGCGCGGCGGGTCCGCGGGGAGCGGCAGCGGGAAGCCGGTGGCCTCCTGGAGGGCGGCCGGGCTCACCCCGGGGTGCAGGGACCGGACGCGCATGGTGCGTTCGGGGGTCTCGAAGTCGAAGACGCCGAGGTCGCTGACGACCCGCCGGATGTCGTGGAACCGGGTGGCGGACGGGCCGGCGGCGGCCGCCCTGTCGTGGCCGACGCCGCACACCATGTCGACGCGTTCGACGAAGACGCGGGGCGAATGCCGCGGCACCCAGTAGCTGGTCGGGTTGTTGAGCGTGTTGACGGGCGCGCCCCGCACCCCCAGCAGCTGCCGGGTGGGACGCCGCCAGTCGCCGATGCAGGAGATGTTCTGGTTGCCGTACCGGTCGAGCTGGCTCGCGCCCATCATGACGTGCCGCCGCCCGCCGGTGACCAGCGCCAGGTGCTGCCGGTAGGGCAGCCAGCCCTCCACCTCGCCCGCCGCGTCCAGGAGGAGGGCCTCACCGTCGGTGAGCAGCAGGCCGGGTGCGAAGGTCAGCCGGGCCAGCCGCGCGCCCAGGGAGGGGATCAGCCCCATGGGGGCGGCCAGCACCTCGCCGTCGCCACGCCACGCCTCGGCGCAGGCGACGACGGCGTATTCGGCGCGGGTGGGGTTCACGGCCGTTCCTTCCCCGCGCCGGACACCAGACGTTCCGCGAAGGCCGTCCAGGCGTCGGGATCGGCGGCGGCCCGGGCGTACTCCCGCTGGACGTCCTCGTCGCGGTCGTAGTCGGGGACGCAGGAGGTGAAGTGCGCTCCGTGCGGGGCCTCGACGACCCCGGTGACGAACTGCCGCTTCACCAGAAGGGACTGGGGGCCGGCCGCCTTGAGCAGGTCGGCGGTGTCCACGACGCGTTCGCACGACACATAGGCGGTGTCCGCCGCCTCGCAGAACAGGTCGTCGAAGTACGGGTCGGGGCCGAGGTACTGGCCGTTGCCGCGGGCGTCGGCGCGGTTGAGGTGCACCAGGGCGGCGTCCAGGTGCAGCGCGGGGACGGCGACCAGCTCCTCCCCGTCGTCGTAGGGCGAGGTGACCGTCCGCAGCCAGGGGTTGACCCGCATCACGTCGGAGCCGAGCCCGGCGCGCACCGGCAGGAAGGGCAGCCGGTGGGCGGCCGCGGTCAGGCCCCACATCATCATGGCCTCGTCCAGCTCGCCGAGTTCCAGGGCGCCGCGTTGCCGGGCGGCGCGGAAGTGCGGTTCGAGCGGGATCGAGTCCAGGGTGACGAAGGCGGTGACCAGCCTGCGGATCCGGCCCGCCGCGGCCAGCAGGCCGACGTCCGGGCCCCCGAAGGAGACGACCGTCAGGTCCGTGACGCCGGACCGCAGGAGGGCCGTCACCAGGGCCATCGGCTTGCGGCGGGAGCCCCAGCCGCCGATGCCGACGGTCATCCCGGAGCGGAGCTCGGCCGCCACCTCGTCCGCGGTCATGAGCTTGTCGCTCATCGTCGCCCCCCGGACCCGGACGCGGAACCGGACACGAAGGCGTCGCGGTGCCGGTCCGCGACGCCACTGAGGTTGGCCTCGAAGGTGAAGCCCTGTTCGAAGCGGTAGCTGCGGCGGACGTCGACGGGGTCGATGCCGTTGATGGCGGCCTTGGCGAGGCGGAGCAGCTCGCCGTCCTTGGCCGCGATCTCGCGGGCGAGGGCGAGGGCCGCGGCGTCGAGTTCCCCGCGGGGCACGACCTGCCAGACCGAGCCGTGGCGGTGGAGTTCGGCGGCGGTGACCGTGCGGGAGGTGAAGTAGAGCGTGCGCATCAAGTGCTGGGGGACCAGCCGCGCGAGGTGGGTGGCCGCGCCCAGGGCGCCGCGGTCCAGCTCGGGCAGGCCGAAGGAGGCGTCCTCGGCGGCGACGACGGCGTCCGCGTTGCCGACCAGACCGACACCACCGCCCAGGCAGTGCCCCTGCACGGCGGCGACGACCGGCACCTCGCACTCGTAGACGGCGGCGAAGGCCTCGTAGCAGCCGCGGTTGGCGCCGATCAGGGCCGTGTGGCCCGCGGTGCGCTGCATCTCCTTCAGGTCGACGCCCGCGTTGAAGCCGCGGCCCTTGGCGCGCAGGACGACGCAGCGGGTGCCCGGGTCGCGGCCGGCGGCGCGCAGGGCGTCCGCCAGTTCGTACCAGCCGCTTACGGGAAGGGCGTTGACCGGCGGGTGGTCGACGGTGACGGCGGCGACGCCGGGTTCGGGGTGCGCGGTGGAGACAGTCATCCGTGGATCAGCTACCTTTCCACCAAACGTTTGTTAGGGGAAAGGTACTCCGGCGTGAGCATGACTGTCGATCTGTCGGACCGGGTCGCCGTCGTCACCGGCGGCACGCGCGGGGTCGGCGCCGGCATCGCCCGTGCGTTCGCGGAGGCCGGCGCCCGCGTCGTGGTCTGCGCCCGCCGCCCGCCGCCCGGGCCGCCGCCCGACGGAGCCGACTTCCGGGCGGTGGACCTGCGCGATCCGGGCGCCACCGCGGGGGTCCTCGACACGGTGGCGGAGACCTACGGGCGCATCGACGTCCTGGTCAACAACGCGGGCGGGACGCCCTACCGGCTGCTCGGCGAGGCGGGACCCGAACGGCACGCGCGGGTAGTCGAGCTCAATCTGCTGGCGCCGCTCAACGCCTCGCTCGCCGCCCATCAGGTGATGGCCCGTCAGCAAGAGGGTGGCGCGGTCGTGATGATCGGCAGCGTCAGCGGCGGCCGCCCCTCACCGGGAACGGCGGCCTACGGCGCGGCCAAGGCGGGCCTGGAGAGCCTGGCCCGCTCCATGGCCGTCGAATGGGCCCCGCTGATCCGCGTCAACACCCTGGTGCTCGGCATGGTCCGCACCGAGTCGTCGCACCTGCACTACGGGGACGAGGACGGCGTCGCCGCCGTGGAGCGCACGGTGCCGCTCGGGCGGCTCGCGGAGCCGGTGGAGGTGGGGGACGCCTGTGTCTTCCTCGCCTCCGAGCGGGCCCGTTACATCAGCGGCGCCAGCCTGCACCTGCACGGCGGCGGCGAGGCCCCGGTGTTCCTCACCGCGGCCGGGTACGGAAGGGGAGCGGGATGGGCGGGATGACCGCACAGGGCGGCGCCACGACGGGGGTCTGCGCCGGGCGCGTGGTCGCCGTCACCGGTGCGGGGCGCGGGCTGGGCCGGGCGCACGCCCTGGCGTTCGCCGCCGAGGGCGCCCGGGTCGTGGTCAACGACCTCGGCGGCGGGCCGGACGGCGCCGGGAGTTCGGCCGCGCCCGCCCACGAGGTGGCGGCCGAGATCCGTGCCCGGGGCGGCGAGGCCGTCGTGCACGACGGCGACATCGCCACCCCGCAGGGGGCGGCGTCCCTCGTCGCCACCGCACTGGAGGCGTTCGGGCGGCTGGACACCCTGGTCAACAACGCGGGATTCCTGCGTGACCGGATGCTCGTCAACCTGGACGAGGACGACTGGAACGCCGTCCTGCGGGTCCATCTCACCGGCCACTTCCTGCCGCTGCGGCACGCGGCCGCGCACTGGCGGGCCGAGACCCGCGCGGGCCGCACCCCTGACGCGCGGATCGTCACCACCACGTCCGGTGCCGGGCTGCTGGGCAGCGTCGGGCAGGGCAACTACGCGGCCGCCAAGGCGGGCGTCGTCGGCCTGACCCTGGTGGCCGCCGCGGAGCTGGCGCGGTACGGGGTACGGGTCAACGCCGTCGCCCCGGCGGCCCGGACCCGGATGACCGAGGCGGTCTTCGCCGAGGCCATGGCCGCGCCCGGGGCAGGCGCCTTCGACGCCATGGCGCCGGGGAACGTCTCGCCGCTCGTCGTCTGGCTCGGGTCGGCCGCCTCGGCCGGTGTCACGGGGCGGGTCTTCGAGGCCGAGGGCGGCCGCATCACGGTCATGGAGGGCTGGCGGCCGGGGCCGACCGCCGACCGGGGCGCCCGCTGGACGCCCGCGGAGGCGGGGGAGGCCGCCGTGAAGCTGCTCGCGGCGGCGGAGCCCCCCGGGCGGGTGTACGGGGCGCGGGCGGAGGGGGAGTGACGCGGGGGCGGTGGCACGGGCCCCCACGTCGCGGTGCGGTCGCGCCGATACCGCGCTCGGCCTCCCGGTCGTCCGGCCGGCGGGTCAGAGCCGTTCGATGATCGTGACGTTGGCCTGGCCGCCGCCCTCGCACATTGTCTGCAGTCCGAAGCGCCCGCCGGTGCGCTCCAGTTCGTGCAGGAGGGTGGTCATCAGCTTCACGCCGGTGGCGCCGAGCGGGTGGCCCAGCGCGATGGCGCCGCCGTTGACGTTGACCCGGCCGGGGTCGGCGCCGGTCTCCTTGAGCCAGGCCAGGACGACGGGGGCGAAGGCCTCGTTGATCTCGACCAGGTCGATGTCGTCGATGGTCATCCCGGTCTTCTTCAGGGCGTGCGCGGTCGCCGGGATGGGCGCGGAGAGCATGCGGATGGGGTCCTCGCCGCGCACCGACAGGTGGTGGACCCGCGCCCGCGGGGTGAGCCCGTGCTCGCGGACCGCGCGCTCGGAGGCGATGAGCATGGCGGCGGCCCCGTCCGAGACCTGGGAGGACAGGGCCGCGGTCAGCCGCCCGCCCTCCACCAGGGGTTTGAGGCCGGCCATCTTCTCCGCAGTGGTGTCGCGGCGCGGGCCCTCGTCGGTGGTCACACCGGCGTAGGGGGTGAGTTCGCGGTCGAAGCGGCCCCCGTCGATCGCGGCGACCGCCCGCCGGTGGGAGCGCAGCGCGAACTCCTCCATGGCCTTACGGGTGATGCCCCACTTCGCGGCGATGAGCTCCGCGCCGTGGAACTGGCTCACCGGGGTGCTCCCGTAGCGGGCGCGCCAGCCCTCGGAGCCGGAGAACGGGCCCGCGGTCAGGCCGAGCGGTTCGACGGCCCGGTGGTTGGCGTAGCCGATGGGGATGGCCGACATGTTCTGGACTCCGCCCGCCACGACGAGGTCCTGGGTGCCGGACAGCACGCCCTGGGCGGCGAAGTGGACGGCCTGCTGGGAGGAGCCGCACTGGCGGTCGACGGTCACGCCGGGGACCTCCTCGGGCAGCCCGGCCGCCAGCCAGCTGGTGCGGGCGATGTCGCCCGCCTGCGGGCCGACCTGGTCGAGGCAGCCGAAGACGACGTCCTCGACTGCGGCCGGGTCGACCCCGCAGCGTTCCACCAGCGCCTTCAGTACATGGGCGCCGAGGTCGGCGGGGTGGACCGCGGACAGCCCGCCGCCGCGCCGGCCGACCGGGGTGCGGACCGCTTCGACGATGTAGGCCTCGGCCATGACTGCTCCTCCGTGGGGACCGGGTGGTGGACCGGGTGCGGCTGCGTCATTCCCGGGCGGTGACGCCGTCCAGCACCATGGACAGGTACTGCCGGGCGATCTCCTCGGGGCTGTGCTGCCCGCCCGGCCGGTACCAGGACGCCGCGACCCAGACGGTGTCGCGGATGAAGCGGTACGCCAGCCGCAGGTCGAGGTCGGCGCGGAACACCCCGGCGGCGGCGCCGCGTTCCAGCGTCCCGAGCCAGAGCCGCTCGAACCTGCGCTGCGAATCGCCGAGATAGGCGAAGCGCGGCTGGGAGGACGCCAGCTGCCGGGCCTCCCGCTGGTAGATCGCGACGGCGTCCAGGTGCCGGTCGATCTCCCGGAAGGACTCGGTGACCAGGGCCTCGACGGTCTCCCGTGGGCCGAGGCCGGTGGCGAGCACGTCCTCGTACCCGGCCCACAGCTCGTCCAGGAAGGCCGAGAGGATCTCGTCCAGCATCGACTCCTTGGAGTCGAAGTGGTAGTAGAGGCTGCCCGCGAGCATCCCCGCCTCGTCGGCGATCCGCCGGACGGTGGTGGCGTCGTAGCCCTGCGCGGCGAACACCCTGGCGGCGATGGCGAGGAGTTCGGCGCGGCGCCCGTCGGAGGGGGCCGCGGCCCCCGCGGGGCTCTTGGTGGTCCTCGGCGTGGTCTTCGGAGTGGTCTTCGGCACGGGGATCATTCTCGCTTCACGCGTGCTGGCTGCTCACCGGGACGACCTCCCCGGTCATGTACGAGGAGTAGCCGGAGGCGAGGAAGACGATCACGTTGGCGACCTCCCAGGGTTCCGCGGGGCGGCCGAAGGCCTCGCGCGCGGTCAGCTCCGCCAGCAGGCCGGGGGTGGTGACCTTCACCAGGTGCGGGTGCATGGCGAGGCTGGGGGAGACGGCGTTGACCCGCACCCCGTACGCCGCCGCCTCCACCGCCGCGCAGCGGGTGAGCGCCATGACCCCGGCCTTGGCCGCGGCGTAGTGCGCCTGCCCGGCCTGGGCGCGCCAGCCGACGACGGAGGCGTTGTTGACGATGACGCCGCCGGCACCGGAGGCCTTCATCCGGCGCAGTGCGGCGCGGGTGCAGCGGAAGGTGCCGGTCAAGGTGACGTCGAGGACCTGCGCCCACTGCCCGTCGGTCATCTCGGTCAGTTCGGCGGTGCCGCCGAGGCCGGCGTTGTTGACCACGACGTCCAGCCGCCCGTGCCGGCGCTCCGCGAGGTCGAGCAGCGCCGCGACCTGGGTCTCGTCCGTGACGTCGCAGGGGAGCGCGGCGACCCGGTCCGGCCCGAACTCGTCCGCCAGGGCGGCCGCGCACTCCTTCAGCCGCCGCTGGTGGACGTCGCCGATCACCACCCGGGCGCCCTCCTCCAGGAGGCGCCGGGCCGTCGCGCCGCCGATGCCGGCGCCCGCCGCCGCGGTGACGACCGCGGTGCGGTCCGCCAGCAGCGCGTGGCCCGGCTGGTACGGGGGTGGTGGAGTCACACCACCGACGTTAATCTACCAAACACTTGTTAGGGAAGGGGGAGCGGGTGGATCTCGACTTCACCGCGGAGGAACGGTCCTTCCGGCGCCAGTCCCGGGACTGGCTCGCCGCGCACGTCCCGGCCGTCCCGCTGCCCTCCCTGGAGACGGCGGAGGGCTTCGCCGCCCACCGCGCCTGGGAGCGCCGGCTGGCCGCCGACCGCTGGTCGGTCGTCTCCTGGCCCGCCGCCTACGGGGGGCGGGACGCGACGCTCCTCCAGTGGCTGGTCTTCGAGGAGGAGTACCACGCCGCCGGGGCGCCCGGCCGGGTCGGCCAGAACGGGATCAGCCTGCTCGGGCCCACCCTCCTGGAGCACGGCACCCAGGAGCAGCGCGACCGCGTCCTGCCGCCCATGGCGCGCGGCGAGGTGATCTGGGCACAGGCCTGGTCCGAGCCGGAGGCGGGCTCCGACCTGGCGTCGCTGCGCTCCACGGCCACCCGCACCGAGGGCGGCTGGCTGCTGCGCGGCCAGAAGACCTGGTCCTCCCGCGCCGCGTTCGCCGACCGCGCGTTCGGGCTGTTCCGCAGCCACCCCGGGGCGCCGCGGCCGCACCAGGGGCTGACCTACCTGATGTTCGGGCTCGACGCGCCCGGGGTGACCGTGCGCCCGCTCGCCCGCCTCGACGGGAAGCCGGCCTTCGCCGAACTCTTCCTGGACGAGGTCTTCGTGCCCGACGCCGACGTGGTCGGCGCCCCCGGCGACGGCTGGCGGGTCGCCATGAGCACGGCGGCCGACGAGCGCGGCCTCACCCTGCGCAGCCCCGGCCGCTTCACGGCGGCCGCGCGCCGCCTGGCGGCCCTGTGGCACTCCTGCGGCGAGGACGCGGACCCGGCCGCCGCTGACCGTGTCGCGGACGCGCTGATCGGCGCCCGTGCGTACCAGCTCGCCGCCTACGCGGGCGCCGCCCGCGCCGCCGAGGGCGGCGCACCGGAAGCAGGCGCCTCCAGCCTCACCAAGGTCTTCTGGTCCGAGCTGGACATCGCCCTGCACGAGACCGCGCTGGACCTCCTGGGGCCGCCGGGGGAGGCCGCCGGGGGCCCCTGGGCCGAGGGCTGGGTGTTCGCGCTCGCGGGGCCCGTCTACGCGGGTACGAACGAGATCCAGCGCGACATCATCGCCGAGCGGCTGCTCGGGCTGCCGAGGGGGCGTCGCGGATGAGGTTCCTGCCGGGCGCCCGGGGCGTGGGGGAGCACGGTCCGGCCCGCTGCTGCCGGGTGCTTCGCGCCGGCCGTGCCGGGGCGTACGGCGCTGGTGACTCGCGTCGTCCTGCGTGTGCGGGTACGAGCGGGATCCAGCGCGACATCATCGCCGAGCGGCTGCTCGGGCTGCCGAGGGGGCGTCGCGGATGAGGTTCCTGCCGGGCGCCCGGGGCGTGGGGGAGCACGGTCCGGCCCGCTGCTGCCGGGCGCTTCGTGCCGGCCGTGCCGGGGCGTACGGCGCTGGTGACTCGCGTCGTCCTGCGTGTGCGGGTACGAGCGGGATCCAGCGCGACATCATTGCCGAGCGGCTGCTCGGGCTGCCGAGGGGGCGTCGCCGATGAGGTTCCTGCCGACCGTGGAGCAGGCGGACTTCGCCCACGCCCTGGACCGCATGCTCGCCGCCGCCGGGACGCCGGAGGCGGCGCGTGCCTGGGCCGCGGGGGAGCACGCACCGGGGCGGCGGCTGTGGGCCCGGCTGGCCGACGCCGGGCTCTTCGCGCTCGCCGTGCCGGAGGCTTACGACGGCTACGGCCCGCGCCCCGTCGAGCTCGCCCTCGCCTTCGTCGAGCTGGGGCGGCACGCCCTACCGGGCCCGGTCGTCGAGACGGTGGCCGCCGCCGCGCTCCTGGACGCGCTGCCCGACCCGGGGCCGGCCAAGGAGTGGCTGCCCCGCGTCGCCGCGGGACGGGCCGTGCTGGGTCTCGCCGCGCCGGAGGGCGGCCACGCCCTTGACGCCGACGCCGCCGACGCCGTCCTGGTCGTGAGCGGCGACCGGCTGCTCCTGGCCCGCGACCACGGCCCGGTCCTGGCCTCCCTCGACCCCGTCCGGCGTCTGGCCGTCCCGCAGGAGGGCACCGCGGCGGTGCTGGCCGCCGGGCCCGCCGTCGCGACCGCGGCCGCCCGGGCCGCCGACCTGGCGGCGCTCGTCACGGCGGCCCAGGCGCTCGGCGTCGGGCTCGCGCTGCTGGCCCGTACGGTCGACCATGTGCGCCGGCGCCACCAGTTCGGGGTGCCGGTCGGTTCCTTCCAGGCCGTCAAGCACCGGCTGGCCGACACCCTGATCGCCCTGGAGTTCGCCCGCCCCCTGCTGCACGGCGCCGCGGTGACAGGGACCGGCGCCGACGTCGCCGCCGCGAAGGTGGCCTGCGGCGAGGCCGCGTACCGGGCTGCGCGGACCGCGCTGCAACTGCACGGCGCCCTCGGCTACACGGCCGAGTACGACCTGTCCCTGTGGCTCACCAAGGCCCGCGCGCTGCGCTCCGCCTGGGGCACGCCGGCCCGGTGCCGGGCCCGTGTGCTGGCGCGGACGTCCGGCTGAGCCCGGGGGCGTTCACCGCGTCGAGGCGTCGACCGCGCCCGTCAGCCGCGCGCCCGCGTCCAGGGCGCGGTCCGCCCAGGCGGGCAGCGGCTGCTCCGCCCAGATCACCTTGCCCTCGGGGGTGTAGCGGGTGCCCCAGCGTTCGGCGACCTGCGCGACCAGGAACAGCCCGCGGCCGCCCTCGTCGGTGGTGGCGGCGTAGCGCAGGTGCGGCGAGGTGCTGCTGCCGTCGGACACCTCACAGGTCAGCGTGCGGTCCAGCAGCAGCCGGACCCTGATGGGCGCGGAGCCGTAGCGGATCGCGTTGGTGATCAGTTCGCTGAGCACCAGCTCCATGCCGAACGCCAGCTCCGACAGGCCCCACTCGTCCAGCTTCTCCGCGACGGCGGCCCGCATCCCCGACACGGCCGCGGGATCGAGGGGCACGTCCCATTCGGCGACGTGGTCGGCGGGGGTGCACCGGGTGCGGGCGATGAGCAGCGCCACGTCGTCCTTGGGACGGCCCGGCAGCAGCGCCTCCAGCACGGCCTGGCAGCTCTCCTCGGGGGGCCGGTCCGGGTGGGCGGCCAGGGCCTGCTTCAGCATCTCCATGCCGACGTCGAGGTCCCGCCTGCGGTCCTCGATCAGCCCGTCGGTGTACAGGACCAGCTGGGTGCCCTCCGCCAGCTCCAGCTCCGCCGTCTGGAACGGCATGCCGCCCAGGCCCAGCGGCGGCCCGGCGGGCAGGTCGGGGAACTCCACGCCGCCGTCGGGGCGCACCAGGGCGGGCGGGTGGTGTCCGGCCCGCGCCATCACGCAGCGCCGCGAGACGGGGTCGTAGATCGCGTACAGGCAGGTGGCACCCATGACGCCGGCCCCGACGCCGGTGCCGGACTCGTCCTGGTCGATGCGGCCGACCAGGTCGTCCAGGTGGCCGAGGAGCTCGTCGGGCGGCAGGTCGAGGGTGGAGAAGTTGTGCACCGCGGTGCGCAGCCGCCCCATCGTGGCGGCGGCGTGCAGCCCGTGGCCGACGACGTCGCCGACGACCAGCGCCACCCGGTTGCCGGGGAGCGGGATCACGTCGAACCAGTCGCCGCTGACGCCGGACTGCGCGGGCAGGTAGCGGTGGGCCACGTCCAGGGCGCTCTGCTCGGGCAGCGCGCGCGGCAGCAGGCTGCGCTGCAGGGTGACGGCCAGGGCGTGCTCGCGGGTGTAGCGGCGCGCGTTGTCGATGTTGATCGCGGCGCGGGCGACGAGCTCCTCGGCGAGCGAGAGGTCCTCCTCGTCGAACGGCTCCGGCTTCTCCGAACGCCAGAAGTTGGCGATGCCCAGCACCACGCCGCGGGCCTTGAGCGGGGCCGCGATCAGCGAGTGGATGCCGTACCCCACGACCCGGTCCGTGCGCTCGGGGTCCTGGGCGAGCCAGCCGGGGTCCGCGGAGAGGTCGGCGACGATCTCCGCACGGCCGCTGCCGAAGCCGCGCGCCTGCGGGGTGGAGGGCAGGAAGTCGATCAGCCTGCCGAGCGGGTAGAGCGGGGCGTCGGAGCGGATGCCGTTGACGGCCGTGCGGCGCATGTCGGAGCCGGCGGTGCCGCTCGGCTCCTCGCCGCGCAGCACCGGGTCGGCCAGGTCGACGGTGACGAAGTCCGCGAAGCGCGGCACGGTGACCTGCGCCAGCTCCTCGGCGGTCCGCACCACGTCGAGGGTCGTGCCGACGCCCAGGCCCGCGTCGTAGAGCAGCTTGAGGCGTTCCCTGGCGTCCTCGGCGCGGCCGGACAGCGCCCGCAGCTCCGTGGAGTCGCGCAGGGTCACGATCGAGCCCTTGGGGCCGCCGTGGCCGTCGGTGGGACGCTGGTTGACCGCCAGCAGGCGGTCGCCGGCCGGCAGCACTTCGTCGGTGGCCACCCGCTGGGAGGTCAGCAGTTCGACCGTGTCCGGTTCGAGCCCCGGCAGGTCGGTGATCCGCCGGCCCTCGGCGTCGGGGGCGAGGTCGAGCAGGCGCTTGGCCTCGTCGTTGGCGAGCAGCAGCCGACCGTCCTCGTCGACGATGAGCACGCCCTCCCGCACGGAGTGCAGCACGGTGTCGTGGTGCTCGTACATGCGGGTCATCTCGGCCGCGTCCAGGCGGTGGGTCTGCCGGCGCAGCCGTCTGGCGACCAGGGCGGTGCCGCCCATGGCCAAGGCGAGCGCGGCCGCGCCGGCGCCGAGGATGATCGGCAGCTGCCTGGCGACCACGCCGGTCACGTTCTTCACCTTCATGCCGGCCGACACCAGTGCCACGACCTGGCCGTGCGGGTCGGCGACGGGGTCGAAGACGGGCACGACCGCCTGGACCTCGTGGCCGAGCGGGCCCTGCACGCTCTCGGTGTAGACCCTGCCCTGCAGGGACGGCCCGATGGTGCCGACGAACTGCTGGCCGATCCGGCCGGGGATGGGGTGCGTGTAGCGGATCCCCTTGGTGTCCATCACCACGATGAAGTCGACCCCGGCCTCCTTGCGGGCCAGTTCGGTGATGGGCTGGAGGGTCTTGGAGGGGTCCGGTTCCTCCAGCACGTCCACCAGGCCGGGGGAGCGGGCGAAGGTGCTCGCCGCCGCGATCGAACGGTTCACGGCCTCGCGCTCGCTGTCGTGCCGGGACTGCACGACGAGCGCGAACACGCCGCCCGCCACGAGCAGCACGACGATCGCCACCTGCAGGATGAAGACCTGTCCGGCGACGCTCCGCGGGCTCTTCTCGGTCAGTGACCGCATTGTGACGCCCCGAATCGGTCGAAAACGTCGACCATGCCGACATTTCTAACACTGCCCGGTTTGAGGTTGCCATAGGCCACAAGGTCCCCGGACCGGGTACCGGGCCCGCGCGCGGGGCGTACGCCGCGCGCGGTGTCCGGTGTCCGGTGTCCGGCGGGGGACCGGGCGAGCGCCGTCAGAAGTGCAGCTCGGCCGGGAAACCGGTCCAGCGCAGTTCCTCCGGGAGGTGCCGCATGTCGTTGAGGAGCAGTACCGAGTTCGGCCGGCCGGGGGTGTAGCGGATCACCGTCAGGGCGGCGTTGGCGTGGTTGAGGCTGAGCCAGCGCCAGCGGGGCGCGTCCAGCGCCGCCGAGACCAGCCAGCCGATCAGGAAGTTGTGGGTCACGACCAGCTCGTGCGCCGCCTTGCCCGCCGCCATCGGCCCGGCGAACCGGGTCAGCGCCTCGGCGGCCCAGTGCGGCCCCCAGGCGCGCTCCTCGGCGGAGAAGTGGTCGAGGAAGCGGGAGAGGTAGTACGCGCTGTCCGGCGGCAGCTCGGACTCCGCGGGGAAGTACGGCGGATAGTCCCCCGCGAGCTCGCTGGACGCCACGGGCACCCCGCTCCCCAGCCGCTCGCCGATCAGCGCCGCGGACTGCGCGGCCCCGGGCAGCGGACCGTGGTGGACGGCGGAGACCGGGGAGCCCCCCAGCCGCTCGCCGAGCAGTCCGGCCTGCCGGAAGCCGTTCTCCGTCAGGCCGCTCCCGTCCGGCAGCGCCTCGGCGTGCCGGGTGAGGTAGAGGTAGCGGCTCGCCGTTCCGGTCATGCCCTGTCCCTCTCGGGTGTCGACGACGATGGGTGTCCCGCGCGGGCCGCGGTTCCCGCCGCGCCGCGGGCGGCGCACCGCAGGATGATCCCATGAGCGGGACGTATGTCCACCCGCCCGGCACCCCCTCGGTGAGGGCGCGTGGGAGTCCGCGGGTGACTGCGGGGGCGCGTGCCGTCCCCCCGGGCCCGCCCGTCACCCGGGCCCCGCGCAGGGGCCGTCGGCGTCCGGATGCGGCACGCGCCCGCGGCCGTACGATGAAATCCACGCCGTCGGCGAGACCGCGGGAGGCCGCGATGGACAAGGCGAGGGCGACCGGCCGGCACTACGGGCTGTACGGGCTCGTCGCCGCGGTCGCGGTGGTGGTCGCGGTCGGGCTCGGTGTGCCGATCGGTGCGATCTTCATCCTCGCCGTGGCCCTGATGTGCCCGCTGATGATGCTCGTCATGCTGCACGCCCTGCGCGGGTCCGAGGCGCACCGCCACCCGGTCGTCGAGGCCATCGACGGCACCGCCGGCCGCCGTCGAGGCCCGGGACCCGGCGCCCGGCCGCCTACCCCTTAGCCGCCAGGCTCGCCCGGGCGGCGCGCTCGACCAGCAGGGCACGCTCGCGCTCGTTGCGGGTCAGGGAGGCGGCGCTCAGGAACTCCTCGCGGGCCTCGGCGTACCGGCCGAGCCGCTCCAGCAGGTCACCGCGGACGCTCGGCAGCAGGTGGTAGCCGCGCAGCGACGGCTCGTCGGTGAGCCCGTCCACGAGCGCGAGCCCCTCCTGCGGTCCGTACGCCATGGCGACCGCGACCGCCCGGTTGAGTTCCACCACCGGGGACGGCGCGCGCCGCGCCAGGGCCGCGTAGAGCTCGGCGATCCGCCGCCAGTCCGTGTCCCGCGCGTGCAGGGCGCGGGCGTGGCAGGCGGCGATGGCGGCCTGCAGCGCGTACGGGCCCGGCGGACCGCCCGCCGCCTCGGCGCGCGCCAGGGCGGCGAAGCCGCGCCGGATCAGCAATTGGTCCCAGCGCCGCCGGTCCTGGTCGGCCAGCAGGACGGGCTGCCCGTCCGGGCCGGTGCGGGCGGCAGAACGGGACGCCTGGATCTCCAGCAGCGCGGCCAGGCCGTGGACCTCGGGCTCCTTGGGCATCAGCCCGGCCAGCACCCTGGCGAGGCGCAGGGCGTCCTCGCACAGCGCCGGGCGCATCCAGTCGTCGCCCGCGGTCGCCGAGTAGCCCTCGTTGAAGACCAGGTAGATGACCTCCAGGACGGAGGAGAGCCGTTCGACCCGGTCGGGCCCGTGCGGCTGCTCGAAGGGCACGTCCGCCTTCGCAAGCGTCCGTTTCGCCCGCACGATGCGCTGGGCGACGGTCGCCTCGGGGACGAGGTAGGCGCGCGCGATCTCGGCGGTCGTCAGACCACCGAGCAGCCGCAGGGTGAGCGCCACGCGGGCCCCGGTGGACAGCACGGGGTGGCAGGCGGTGAAGACCAGCCGCAGCAGGTCGTCCTCGATGTCGCCGTCGGCGGCCGCCTCGGCAGCCGCGAAGTCGGGCTCGTACGCCTGGCCGCCCTCCAGGGTGTGGCCGAGTTCCACGAGCTTGCGCGCGAAGACCTCCTTGCGGCGGACGAGGTCGATCGCCCGGTGCTTTGCCGTGGTCGTCAGCCAGGCACCGGGGTTGTCCGGGACGCCGGCGCCCGGCCACTGCTCGAGGGCGGCGACCAGGGCGTCCTGCGCGAGCTCCTCGGCGACGCCGATGTCGCGCACGATCCGCGCGACACCGGCGATCACCCGGGCCGACTCGATCCGCCACACCGCCTCGATCGCGCGGCGGGCGTCATCGGTACCTGGAGCCGGAGCCGTCACAGCCACCCATCAGAGCAGCCGCTCCGGGCGAGGGCAACCGGCGGCGCTCCGGGCGCCTCAGGAGAGCTCGGGGGCCTCCTCGACCTGCCGCAGCTCGCAGGTGATCTCCCAGGCGTCGCCGTGGACCTGCAGGAAGCGCTTGGTCCACTCCACGGCCTCCTCCTTCGACTTCGCCTGGACGATCGCGTATCCGCCGATGAACTCCTTGGACTCGGTGAAGGGCCCGTCGACGACGGACAGCTTCCCGTGGTCCCAGTGCAGCCGCGTCCCCTCGGAGGTCGGCCGCAGACCGGCCGTGTCCAGCAACACGCCGGCCTTGGACATCTCCTCGATGAGCTTGCCCATCTCCTCCATCAGCCGCTCGTCGGGGCCGCCCTCGGGGACGTTGTCCTCGTTGATCCGGATCAGGGACATGAAACGCATCGCGTTCTCCTTCTTCAGGTACGGGTTCCTCAGGCACGGGTGGGGATCCTCCCCGCTCCTGCCTACGCGTCGAACGGGCGGCGCGCGGATCGACACGTCGGAGGAAGTTTTTTCCGCGGACGTGTTCCGGGGCCGTGTTCCGGGGCCGTTCCGGGCCCCGCTCACTCGGACCGGTGATATCCGGCGCCATGGCTTGGACCGGGAGGAACCGGTCCGTGATGCTGGGCCACGAGCGGCAGCGCCGCGCCCCGGACCGGATGCCGCGCCGGGCGCGCGGCGACACGAAGGACGAGTGGATGACCCAGATCTTCTTCGCCGCCACCCCTTACGCGGCGGCGACCGTCACGGCGGCCATCCGGGCGGGGTTGTTCGGACCCCGTGGGGGCCGCCGCCGTCTTCTCGTGGTGAGCGACGTCTCGGCCGTCCCCGAGCTCGCCACGCCCCTCGACCGCACGCCGGGCTTCGCCGCGCTGATGCCCGAGTTCGACGCCGTGCGCTCCTGGAACGCCGCCATCGCCCCGCACCACCCGGCCGACTGGTCGCCCCGCGAGGAGGACCTCACCCTGTGGGAGCGGGCACTGCGGCTCGCCTGGGAGCTGGGCGAGGGACCCGTGGAGATCGTCTGCGAGGCGCCGCACTCGCCGCCCGCGCGCTCGGTCGCCGAGATCTTCGCCGAGAGCCCGGTCCACGTGTACGCCGCCGGCCTGACGGGCTACGGACCCACCGCCGACCGGCTGCCGGCCGGCCTCGGCTGCCGTATCGCGCGGCTGCTCCACGTCGACCTGCTGCCGGGGCTGCGCCCGCTGCTGCTCGCCGAGCACGCGGTGGAGCCCGTGGCCGTCCCGAAGGACGTGCTGCTGAGCACGCTCCAGGGCATGGCCGCCCTCGTCCCGCCGGTTCCCGAGCGGCACACCGCACTCCTGCTCGGCGAGCACCTGAGCGCGAGCGGCCTCGTCGACGGGCGGGAGGAGGCCGGGCTCCACGTGCGCATGCTCCGCGGAGCGGTCGCGGCCGGTCACACCTCGCTGGTCTACGCCCCCGATCCCGGCGCGCCCGAGGACCTGACGTCCTCGCTCGGCAAGGCCGCCGCCGGGCTCGGCGTGGAACTGGCGGTCCTGGAGGGGCCCGTCGCCGCCGAGGCCCTGCTCGCGCGGTTCCGTCCCGCGCTGGTCGTCGGCTGTTCCTCGACCGCCCTGTTCACCGCCGCGGCCCTGCACGGCATCCCCGCCGCACGCGTCGGCACCGGGCCGCTGCTGGAGCGGATCGCCCCGTACGAGAGCGAGGGCCGCATCCCGCTCACCCTCGTCGACGCCGCCCTCCCGGACCTGGAGCGGGACGTCGCCCTCGCCGGCCGCCCGCCGGCCCTCACCGCGGAGGTGGTGGAGGGGACCCTCGCCCCGCTGCTGCGGACCGTGGGCTACTGCATGCAGGCCCGTCTCCACCCCGGGCTGCGCCCGGAGGCCGAGGAGTGGCTCCGCCGTCATCTGCCGCGCCACCCCCGGTACTTCAAGCGCCGCCGCCTCACCAGCCTGCGCCTGCCCGGGGGCAGCCCGGTCCGCGCCGAGGCCCTCCGCCGTCACCGCGCCGTGCGCCGGGTGGTGCGCATCCTGCGCGCCGTGCGGGGCGTACGTGCCGTGCGCGGCGGGCGGGCGCTGCGGGTGTGACGGGCCGGCGGCCGTCTCACAGGGGCGCGGGGACGCGCCGCAGGGGGCGGGCGCCGGCGGTCAGCACCTCCAGGCAGGCGATGTAGAGATATGCCGGGCCGGTGAGTTCCACGGCGCCCCTGGAGTGGATCCACAGGGCCGGGTGCCGGGCCGGCCTGCGCGGGTCGGCGGCGGCCAGCCACCCGCCGAGGGTGAGGAAGCGCAGCCCGAGCGGGGACCAGACGTCCTCGGCGCGCGGCGGCACCAGGAAGTACAGGAAGCCGCAGCGCCGGTCCCACATGACGGGCCCCACGGGCGCGGTGCTGTCCTGCAGTCGTGCCAGGACCTCGTGGCCCGGCCGTTCGGGGATCCTGACGGCGTCCCACCGGTGGCCGGCCGGCAGCAGCGTCACCCGGTTCCTGGCGCGCGCCCACTCGTCGAGGCGGCGCCGTGGGTCACCGGCTCCTCGGGCGAGCCATGCCGCGAGGGCGGGCCCGCAGAATTCGTCGCACATACCACTCCCGGATTCTGCTGCGAGTGATCGGCGCACGGACACCGTCCGGCCGGGGAAGCCGACGAAGCATGCATATATCTGCTGCCGGCATGTGCGGAGAGCAATGCCCATGACGTTGAATCACTTGATCGGATGGGGCAAAAGCGGCCAGTTTTGGGCAACCGGGTTTCGGGGGCGTTGATCACCCCTAGATTCCGTCCGACGTCACCGGCGCCGGGCGTGACGCGCCGCGTCCCGGAGCGTTGAAGGTACGGGTTTCGGAGGAGGGAGGGCAGTTTTGGCGACGCCGGATGAAACCGCCCGGGGAAGCGCAGAATCACCGTCGGGATTCCGGGGTGCGGACCGCCTTCGCAGGGGAGCCCGGTGGGGCGGTCGGGCGGAAGCGGGTCCGCACCGCGCCGTCCATAGCCATCGGACGAGTTGTCTGATGACATTGGACGCTAGTCCCTGGTGCGCCCCGCGGCAAGCATTTCGCGGCAGTTCGGTCCGGCCGACGTGGCACGCCGGGGTGAAGGTGCAGGTGAGGGGGTGTGGGTCCGGGTCGGGCGGGTGGGGCCGCTGTAGACTCGATCTCACTCGTACGGGTCAACCGACGTGCTAGCAGGAAGAATCCATCCCGTGGTGAACGCACTGCAGGAACTGATCAAGCGCCGGCTGGAGCAGCGGGGCTGGTCGTACGGTGAGGTGGCGCGGCGCGGTGGCGTCCCGCGGTCGACGGTGCATCACCTGGCGACAACCGCGCGGGTGGCCCGGATGCCGCAGCAGTCCACGCTGGAGGGCCTGTCGCGCGGGCTGGAACTGCCGCTGGAGGCGGTACGCCGCGCCGCGGCCGAGGCCTGCGGGATCCACCTGTACGTCGAGGACGGCACCGGCACCACCCCCGACCCCGAGGTGGCCACCCTCATCGCCAGCGTCCAGCAACTGTCCGAAGCCGACCGCCGGCACGTCGCCGCCCTCGTCGAATCGCTCCTCCGCAGCTCCACCGAGCCCCGGTCGGCGTCCGGTCCGGAGTCCGGCTGACCCCTGGGGGCGCGCGCCGGCGCAGGGAACATCGCAACGCCAAACGCCGCTCGGCGTCTACTGCGGACGGCCCGGTCCATCTGGTGCAGCAGCGTGCTGATTTGGCCCTTGCTGCAGTCCGCTGACCGGTACCCGGCGTCCGATTGGCCATGCCCATGCCGTGCCTGACGGGGCGTGTGGTGGTGAAGTAACCCAGAACGGACAAAGAGTGGGGAGCACGGGGATATTCTCTCCAGTCTCGGGACGACGAGTTCGTGGACCCGGGGCCTCCGGTGAGAGGGGTGCACGTGCTTGTCGTTCAAGGGGCGACCGCCACCGCCGTCGTCCGCCACCGGACCGGAGAGCCGGTGGTCCTGCTTTCCGGCGAACTCCCCGCGGTCCTCACGCCGGCCGCCCTGAACGAACTGCTGAATCTGGCCGCGGCCGTCCTCACGGCCGAGGAGATGACCCTCTTCCGCAGTTGCCTGACCGCACTGCGCTGCGGGGAGAAACTCCAGGAACGCCGTATCGAGGTCAGCGGCGCCGTCCTCACCGTCTACAGCAGCTGAGCGGCGGGGCGTGCGGAACGGAATGCGCACAGGGGTGGGCCCCCGGGAAAGTCCCCTTCCCGGGGGCCCACGTCATGGGTGGCCGGTTCAGTAGCGGTAGCGGCAGTCGCAGTCGCGGTCCTGCCAGTACCGGCCGAACCCGAAGCGGTCGTACCGGTGGTGGGCGAAGCCGCGACCGTGGCCGTGGCCCCGGCCGCGGTCCCAGCGATCGTCCCACCTGCCGTACCCCCAGTGGCGTGGCCCGCAGCGGCCGTAGTCCCCGCCCCAGTTGCCGTGCCCGGCGTTCCGGTAGTGGCCGGACGCGGAGTGGGACGGGGTTGCGGATGCCGTCGCCGTCATGGGGACCGCCAGGGCGACCGTGGCCAGTGCCGCCGTTGCGGCAGCGCGAACGAATTTTCTCACCGCATTTCTCCTCAAACTCGGTGAATTGCCGGATGGCCCGCCAGACGTTACTCGGGACTTGTGCCGCATTCATTCCGCCGATCGGTGCCGCGCGGCCGAACGGGCGACCCGTCGGCTTACCCCCGTTTCCGCGGGAAAACCGCTCCTGAGCTTCGGGAGTTGGCGCCCGGGTATCCCTCGGGGGACGCCGGGGAAACACCCTCCAGGGTGATCTGTATTCGGCATGTCGCCCACTCCGGACGTTTTGAAAATGCCCCGGGAAATGTAATCCAAAATGGTGGAATTCGGTTCCGGTCAGCTGCTGTAGACGGTGAGGACGGCGCCGCTGACCTCGATACGGCGTTCCTGGAGATTCTCCCCGCAGCGCAGTGCGGTCAGGCAACTGCGGAAGAGGGTCATCTCCTCGGCCGTGAGGACGGCCGCGGCCAGATTCAGCAGTTCGTTCAGGGCGGCCGGCGTGAGGACCGCGGGGAGTTCGCCGGAAAGCAGGACCACCGGCTCTCCGGTCCGGTGGCGGACGACGGCGGTGGCGGTCGCCCCTTGAACGACAAGCACGTGCACCCCTCTCACCGGAGGCTTGGTCGGCCCAAGCGCCTCGGGGATCGAGAGGATAGCCACCGGTTCGTCGCGCTTCGCCCCCTCTGCCGGGACTTCCCCACATCGGGCAGGGGGCGGATTGACCCGTTCGAGTGATATCCGGGGGGTGGGGCCGGGTGTCCGAGGTGCCCTCGCCGGCGCTCCCACCTGTCGTTTCCCTTGCGCAGCGACCGTGTTGACGGACAGTCATGGGTCCGAATCGCTTGCCGGGCCCGTGGTGCCCGACTACTGTCCAACGCCGTCAGACAGATCGTCCGGTGTGGATGGACGGGTTCTGGGACCCGGCCCCCGTCCGCACCCCTCGTACGAAGGATCCCCCATGCTCGACATGCGTGAGCTGGACACCGAGTCCGCGGAGCTGCTGCCCGGCCGCGAGGCCCTGGGCAAGCTCAAGTTCAGCTTCGTCAAGACCACGCACGTGACCAAGCACGTGGCCCACGTCGACGCCCACAACGAGTCGCTCGCGGCCAACGAGTGGTCGCCGTACGCGGTCGCCCAGTCGCAGGCCACCCAGGCCATCAACATCAAGCAGTAGTCGGCGTTCCACCTCCTTCCGCATACCGAGAAAGGTATCCCCCTCCCATGAACATGGACCAGCTCGACGCCGAGTCCGCGGAGCTGCTGCCCGGCCGCGAGGCCCTGGGCAAGCTGAAGTTCAGCTTCGTCAAGACCACGCACGTGACCAAGAACATCGCGCACGTCGACGCCCACAACGAGTCGCTCGCGGCGAACCAGTTCTCCCCGTTCGCGGTCGCCCAGTCCGAGGCCGTCCAGGCCATCAACATCCGCCAGTAACAACACCCGTACGTGTGCGGACCGCGCCCGTCGTGGCGCGGTCCGTCTCGGGAGGAAGAGCAGGACGGTGACGGAAAGTCACATTGCTCACGGCCCCGGCCCCACGGGAACGGCGGTCTACGGCGCGGACGTGATGGAACCTCCCCTCCACGACACGGGCTTCCCCGTCCCGCGGCTCGGCGCGGGCCTGCAACTCCTCGGCGAGTACAAGGGCTCGGGGACCACCGAACCCCGGTACATCGTCCGCCGGGGGGACGGGCAGGTCGTGCAGCTGAGCCGGCTGCTGTACCTGGTCGCCCGCGCCATCGACGGACGGCGCGACACCGAGGCCATCTCGCACCGGGTGAGCGGGCGCTTCGGCCGTGAGGTCAGCGCCGAGAACGTGCACTACCTGATCGAGAACAAGCTCCAGCCGCTGGGCGTCACCGTCCCTTTCGGGCAGGAGGACGACGAGGTCACCGGGCCCACCGCGGACCTCCTGCTGGTCCTGAAGGGCCACCGGGTCATCTTCCGCGAGCGGCAGGTCGCCCGGATCGCCCGCTCCCTGGCCTGGCTGCACCGTCCGCTGGCGGTGACGCTGGTGCTCGCGACGGCGGTCGCCATGGAGATCTGGCTGTTCGCCGTCCACGGGGCGATGACCCCGGTGCTCCAGGTGCTGGAGCAGCCGGTGCTGATGCTCGTGGTGTTCGCGCTGACCGTGGCCTCGCTCGTCTTCCACGAGTTCGGGCACGCCTCCGCGTGCCGCTACGGCGGGGCCCGCCCCGGGGCCATCGGCTGCGGCATCTTCCTCATCTGGCCGTCGATGTACACCGACGTCACCGACGTCTACCGGATCGGCCGGGGCGGGCGCATGCGCACCGACCTGGGCGGCGTCTACTTCAACGTCGTCTTCATACTGGCCCTGGCGGGCGGCTACTTCGCCACCGGGCAGTCCTTCTTCCTCGCCGCCATCTACCTGGCCCACTTCGAGATCATCGAGCAGTTGATGCCGGCCGTCCGGCTGGACGGCTACTACATCCTCGGTGACCTCGCCGGCGTCCCGGACCTCTTCGGCAAGATCAAGCCGATCCTGCGCAGCATGCTCCCGGGCCGCCCGGTGCCCCCCGAGGTCTCCGACCTCAAGCGCTCCGCCCGGATCATCGTCACCACCTGGGTGCTGACGATGGTGCCCCTGCTGCTGGCCGAGCTCGGCTACGTGCTGTGGAACCTGCCGCGCCTGCTCGAGACGAGCCTGCGGTCCCTGGCCGAGCAGCTGACCGGGACCGGTTCCGCCTTCGCCGAGGGCCAGTTCGCCGCCGGGACGGTCGGGGTCATCGGCAGCCTGATGCTGATCTTCCCCCTGGCGGGGGCGGCGTACCTGTCGGTGCGCCTCGGGGGCCGGCTCGTCCGCCACGTCGTCCGCGCCACGGAGGGGAACCTCCGGCTCAGGCTCCTCATCGGCGGGGCCACACTCGCCGGAGCTGCGGCGCTGTGCGCCGCATGGGTGGGCGGGGTGACCCCCAAGCCGCTGCCGCCGCAGCCGCCGATCGCGCCCATCCTGCAGCCCGGAGTGCCCGAGATCAGGCCCCTGCGTCCGGTCGCCCCCGCACCGCTGCCCAGCGTCACCACACCCCCGGTGACCGTGGCGGTGGGCGAGCCGTCGGCGACCGCGTCCTCGGCAGCGCCCTCGGAGTCCGGCTCCGCCGACGCCTCCGCCTCGGCGAGCGGCAGCCCCTCGCCGTCGAACTCGCCCAGCCCGCGGGCCTCGCGCAGCGAACCGCAACCGAGCAGCACCCGGACCACGGCCACGGCAGGGCCGAGCCCGTCCGACGGCTCCCCCTCCGCCACACCGTCGGACTCCGCGACGCCCTCGGAGCCCCCCATCCCGAGCTTCACCGTGTCCTTCCCCGCGCCCCTGCCGACCTGACGCGGGCCGTCCCTCCTCCCTTTCCCTTCCCACCCCCTCCCCCCTCCCCCCTCCCCCCTCCCCCCTCCCCCCGACATCCCTTCCACCGGTACAGGAGAAGTCCGTGACGCACCGAAAGCCCCACACCAGCACGGTGGGCCGCAAGGCCGTCCGGCTGGGCATGCTGACCACCGCCGGCCTCGTCGCCCTCGCCACCGCGGCCCCGGCCGGCGCGGCATCGGGGTCGCACATCCCCCGCAGCGTCGGCGCCGCCGTGGACGAGGCGCACACCCTCGCCAACCGGGCACACCCCGTCCAGTACGACGAGGAGTTCTCGATCCACCAGTTCGGGCCGCTCGTCGCCGCCGCGGCGCACAACCGGGCGGTCGCCGCCTCCGTCGGCTGCTCGCTCTCCCGTCCGTGCCGTTCGATCGCCCTCTCCTTCCAGATCGTCACCACCTCCGGTGTCGACCTCCGGCGGATCAACGCGACGAACATCAGCCGTGCCGTCAACCAGCACTGCACCGGATGCCAGACCTTCGCGGGCGCCTACCAGTTCATCGTGGCGACCCCGCGGCCACTCACCCTGAGCGCCCGCGACCGGGACCGGCTCGCCGACATCCGGCGCCGGGTGGCCGAGCTGAGGCGGTGCGGCGACCCGATCTCCGAGATCGAGCGCCGCGCGGACGCCCTCGCCGCCGAGGTCAGGGCCGTCCTCGACCGCGCGGCGGCAGCCGTCCCGGCCGGAGCCGGAACGAGCACGCTGCGGGAGTTCCGGCCCACCGTGACCATGCACCGCCACGTCAGCTGACGCCCCCACCGCTTCCGGGCCGGGGGCACGTCCCTCACCTCCCCAAACCCCCAGACGGGTCCCCGGCCCGGGACCACGACCGGCCTTCCGGAGGACGAAGTGCCCAAGCGATACCCGCCCGAGCTGCGCCGCAAGGCCCTCGACCTGCTGGTCGCGGGCGAGCCGGTGAAGAAGGTCGCCCTGGACCTCGGCCTCGGCGACCAGACGATCTACCAATGGCGGCGCACGCACCTGCCGCACCTGGGCAGGCCGCGGCGCGCACCGATGGGCACCGCCGAGCTGACCGCGGCCCGCAGGCGCATCACCGAACTGGAGACCGAACTCGCCGTCCACCGGCGGGTCACCGAGCTGCTGCGCGATGTGGTGTCCCCAAAAGGCGATTTGAGGCCGTGCAGGTGATGGCCGGTGAGGGGCTCCCGGTCCGGACCGCCACGCGCGTCCTCGGCATCTCCGAATCGGGGTACTTCACCTGGCGCGGCCGGCCCCCCTCCCCCCGCTCCACCCGGCACCTGTGGCTGACGGACCTCATCAGCTCCATCCACGCCGCCTCGCGCGGCACCTTCGGGTACCGGCGCATCCACGAGGAACTCACCCTGCGGCACGGCATCCCCATCAGCCACGGCACCGTCGAACTGCTCATGCGGCGTGCCGGGCTCCAGGGCCGCCCCGGCGTGCCCGACCGGCTCTGGGTGACCGACGCCGTCGAACTCGCCACCCGCCAGGGCGAACTGCTCTGCGTGATCGTGCTCGACGCCCACGCCCGCCGGCTGATGGGCTGGAGCACGGGTTCCGCACCGGCCGCCGCCGTGGCGGCGGACGCCCTGAGCAGGGCGGTGCTGCGGCACTCCGTCCACCCCGGCCCCCGGCCCGAGGGGCGCTTCACCACCCTCGTCTTCACCGAACGCGCCCACGCCCGCGGACTGGCGCCCCCCACCGGCCTGGTCGCCGACCGGAACGACCACGCCGTGATCGGCGCCTTCTGGGCCCGGACGCAGACCGAACTCCTCGACCACCGCACATGGCACAGCCGGCTCGACCTCACCACAGCCCTGTCCGACTACTTCGAGGGAACCCGAGCATGACCGTGGACCGACCGACGCCCCCGTTGCCGATCTCCTACCTGCTGCGCACCCAGATCCGTGCGGGGCAGACCCTGCCGCCCACGCAGGCGCACCAGGTCATGCTGCACTGCGCCCTCGACGCCGCCGGGGTCCCGGTCCGCCGGGACGACGCGGACGCCGTCGCCAGGATCGCCGAACTCGACTACGCCACCGTCAACGCGGTCATCGGCTGGCTGCGCATCGTCAGACCGGCGGCGTGCTGAGATGTTCCGGACGGCCCCTCCGCAGCGCAGGACACCGCGCCCGGCGTACGGCCGCGCGCTGCTCGGCGCGCTGACGGCGTACCGCTTCGAGCGACCGCCCGTCGAACCGATGGCGGCGCTGTGCGGCCTCGACCAGGACGACTTCCTGTACCGCTGCCGCTCCGCACGCGGCGCAGGACCACCGGACTGCGCGGCGCCCGACGGCCCGGCGCCGGACCGCCCGGCGGCGGGCGGACTATGACCGGGTGGAGCTGCGGAGGAGGGATTCGACGAGGGCGGCGACGTGTCGGCGGTCGGCTTCGGACAGTTGCCGGACGCTGGCGATGAGGGTGGCCACCTCGGGGTCGGGGGTGGTGCCGGTGCCGTCCTCGACGTACAGGTGGATCCCGCAGGCCTCGGCCGCGGCGCGGCGTACCGCCTCCAGCGGCAGTTCCAGCCCGCGCGACAGGCCCTCCAGCGTGGACTGCTGCGGCATCCGGGCCACCCGCGCCGTTGTCGCCAGGTGATGCACCGTCGACCGCGGGACGCCACCGCGCCGCGCCACCTCACCGTACGACCAGCCCCGCTGCTCCAGCCGGCGCTTGATCAGTTCCTGCAGTGCGTTCACCACGGGATGGATTCTTCCTGCTAGCACGTCGGTTGACCCGTACGAGTGAGATCGAGTCTACAGCGGCCCCACCCGCCCGACCCGGACCCACACCCCCTCACCTGCACCTTCACCCCGGGCCTCGGGAGCGGTACCGCCACGGGGGCGAGTCCATCAAAGACGGGGCGCCCCGCACACGGACTTCCGCGGTATTGCCCCCGCCCTTCCGGAGCGTGTGCCTGTGCGCACGCGGGAGCGCGAGTGACGGCTCGGGGGTGGCGCGCCGGTACCCCGCGCAAGCGCCCCCCGGGCCGTCACTTGCCTCCGGCCCGGGGGGTCCGTCCGGCGGGGGCGGCCCCGGCGGTCCGGGTGAAGGTGCCCAGTCCGTCGGCGTCGAGGTGTTCCACCCGGACCCGGCCGGCCCGGCCGTCCACACCCAGGGTGAAGGTGACACCGGAGCGGCCCACCGCGTTCTCGCCGGTGGTCTCGTAGCTGAAGGTGTCGCCCGTGTAGTGGCGCAGCGCGAAGCGCAGCGGCCGCGGGCCCAGTTCCATCGTCAAGGCGCCGTCGCGGACGCGCACGGTCATCGGGCCGTAGTAGTCGTTGGCGTAGCTCCCGGTGTACGCGTCGTACGGCGCGGCCGGGGCGGCGCGCGCCGGGGGAGCGTCGTAGTCCGTCCGCGACCGCCCTTCCTCGTCGAGCCGGCGGGCCGAAGAAGGCCGGCCAGTCGACGGTGGGGCCGCCGTTCTGCGCGGTGTCGAAGAAGCCCTCGGCGATCGCCTCCGGGACGCCCATCGGTTCGCCGTTGGTGAGGACGACCAGGCCCAGGCGTTCGGAGGGGAGCAGTCCCGCGTAGGTCGCGGCGCCGAGGCCGAAGCCGCCGGAGTGACCGATCCGCAGCCGGCCGCGGTCGTCGTGGCCGACGTTCCACCCGAGGCCGTAGAAGCCGCTGCGCCCGGCCGGGGCGCGCGGTGGCTGGGCCAGGACGTGCGGGCGCCAGGTCCGCTCCAGCGCCGCGGCGTCGACGACCCGGCGCCCGTCGTACCTCCCGTCGCCCAGCTGGAGCAGCAGCCACTTCGTCATGTCCCGGACGGTGGAACTCGCGCCGCCCGCCGGGCTCTGGGCGTCGGCGTCGCGTACGTACCGGGCCTGCCAGCGGCCGTCCGCGCGCACATGGGCGGCGGCCCTGTCACGGGCGCCCACGTAGTCGGCGAAGCGGAAACCGGTGGAGGTCATGCCGAGCGGCCGCAGGAGTTCCCGTCGGGCCAGCTCCTCCCAGGAGGTGCCCGCCGCGCGGGCCACGGCGAGGGCGGCCTCGGTGAAGCCGAAGTTGGTGTAGGCGTAGCTCGTCCGGAAGGGGGCGAGGGGCTCGTACCGGAGCCGGCCGAGGATGTGGGCGCGGCCGAATCCGAGGTCCTCGAGGAGGTCGCCCGCGTGGTCGGGCAGGCCGCTGCGGTGGGAGAGGAGGTCGGCGAGCGTCAGGTGGTCACCGGTCCAGCGGTCCTTCAGCCGGAAGCCGGGGTCGTGCTCCCGCACCCGGTCGTCCCAGCCGACGGTCCCGTCGCCGACCGCACCGGCGACGACGGTGGTGGTGAGCGGTTTGGAGACCGAGGCGAGCTGGAAGACGGTGTCGGGCCCGACCCGGCCGGGCCGGCCCACCTCGCGCAGGCCGTAGCCCTTCAGGAACAGGACCCGGCCGTCGTGGACGACCCCGACCGCCACGCCGGGCACACCGGTCCTGCGCATCGCCTCCCGCACGGAACCGTCCAGGCGGTCCACGGCGCGGGCCACCTGCGCGGCCGTCAGCTGCGGCGGGGGCTGGGCGGGCGGTGCGTCCGGGAGCGTGCCGGCGCCGCCGGAGGGGGAGGGGACCGGTCCGCCCCGGTGCGCGGACGGTGCCGGCGCGACCGCGCCGGCGAGACCACCGGCGGTCAGCGCGGCCACCAGGCCGAGTGCGGCCAGGGCGCGGGGGCGTGAGGTCCGGACCCGGGGGGAGCGCAGCGGCATGGCGCCCATTCAAAGCGCGCCGGGAGGCACTGTCCTGCGGTCACGGTCCGATCGGGGGGCGTACGACCGCGCCCGGTCCGCGCGGGCCCCTGCGGGGCCGCCCGGACCGGGCGCGGTGCGCCGACGCCAGGTCAGGCCTTCTTCGTCTCCTGGAAGATGGCGTCGATCTGGTCGATCAGGTCGAGCAGCTTCTGGCCGGTCGCCGGGTCGGTCGAGGCCTTGGCGGCGCTGCCCGCCTTCAGCGCGTCGTTGAAGAGCTGGTGCAGTTGCGGGTACTTCTCGAAGTGCGGCGCCTTGAAGTAGTCGCTCCACAGCACCGACAGGTGGTGCTTGACGAGCTCCGCGCGCTGCTCCTTGATGACGATGGCGCGGGCCCGGAAGTGCGGGTCCTCGTTGGCCTGGTACTTCTCCTGGACCGCCTTGACGGACTGCGCCTCGATGCGGGCCTGGGCCGGGTCGTAGACACCGCAGGGCAGGTCGCAGTGGGCGCTGACCTTGACCTTGGGCGCGAACAGGCGAGCGAGCATGACTGTCCTTCCTCGTGATCGTCTTTCCACCAGGGAGATTACTCCCCTGTCGAGTGGTTTTCTCGGGTGCCCCTTGGTGCTTAGGACAAAAGTCTGGTGTCACCCTGGGCTGGTGGAGCATGGAGGAGGAGGCTGAGCATGCGTGAGCCCGGGCTTGGGCAGAGGAGGAGAGTGCCGTACCAGCTGGTCGAGGTGACAGGTCCGTCGATGGTGCCGACGCTGCAGCACGGCGACTGGCTGCTGGTGCAACACGTCAGGAGCGCCGCGGAGGTCCGCGAGGGTGACGTGGTGGTGCTGCGCCATCCGCTCCAGCAGGACCTGCTGATCGTCAAACGCGCCGTGGAGCGGCGCGAGGGCGGCTGGTGGGTGCTGGGCGACAACACCTTCGTGGAGAACGACAGCAGGGAGTTCGGCACCGTCCCGGACGAGCTGGTGCTCGCCCGGGGACGGGGGCGCTTCCGGCCGCCGCGCGAGGTTCAGCGGTCGGCGGCCGGTGTGGCGGGCTGGCTGGTGTCCTGCGTCAGGCCGCTCAGGGCGGACCGCTCGTTCTCCAGGCGCTTGCGGGCGCGGTAGGCCGCGACGTTGGCGCGGGTCGCGCAGCGGTCCGAGCAGTAGCGGCGGGACCGGTTGGTCGAGGTGTCGATGTAGGCGTTGCGGCACGTGGTGGCCTGGCAGATGCCGAGCCGGTCCACACCGAGGTCGGTGAGCTGGAAGGCCAGGCCCATGCAGGCGGTCGCGGCGTAGGAGGCGGTCGCCGTGGCCGCGTGCTCGGCGAGGTGCATGTGCCAGTCCGGCCGGCCGCTCTCGTCGAGGTACTCGTGGCCGGAGATCTGCGGGCTGACCGGGAACTCCAGCAGCAGTGCGTTCAGCAGGTCCACGGCGCGCACCTCGTCTCCCTCGGAGGCGGCCTCGAAGACGCCGCGCAGCCGGGTGCGGACGGTGCGCAGCCGCTGTACGTCGGCGTCGCCCACGCGGCCCGCCGCCTGGCTGGCCGGACCGAACAGCTCGCGCACGGCATCGACCGAGGTCAGATGGTCGAGGCCGCGCTCGGGCTCCTCGCTGTTCACCAGGCGCACGGCGTAGTCGGAGTAATAGGCGAGTTCCACTTGTAGTCCTTACGCGTGCGCTCTAAGGTCGGTAATGACTGCTCTTGCTCTAAGGGTATTACGACTGGAGGGGAACCGTATGTCCGACACCACTGCGGCGGTGACCGACTGGCAGGCCTGGCAGGACAGCTGGGACCGGCAGCAGGAGTGGTACCTGCCGGACCGGGAGGAACGGTTCCGGATCATGCTCGACATGGTGGAGGCGCTGGCCGGCCCCGCGCCCCGGGTGCTGGACCTGGCCTGCGGCACCGGCAGCATCTCCGACCGGCTGCTGCGGCGCTTCCCGGACGCCGTGTCGACCGGCGTGGACCTCGACCCGGCGCTGCTGGCGATCGCCCGCGGCCACTTCGCCGGCGAGCGCAGGATCGAGTTCGTCACCGCCGACCTGCGCGACCCGCACTGGTCGCGGGCCCTGCCGTACGACACCTACGACGCCGTGCTCACCGCGACCGCCCTGCACTGGCTGAAGCCCGGGCCGCTGGAGGCCCTGTACGGGACGCTGGCCGGCCTGCTGCGCGATGGCGGGGTGTTCCTCAACGCCGACCACATGCCCGACGCCTCGACGCCGCGGCTCAACGCGGCCGTGCGCGAGCTGGACCGGGCCCGCCGCGAGCGGCGGAGGGCGGAGGGCGTGCTGGACTGGGAGCAGTGGTGGGCCACCGCCAAGGCCGACCCCGTGCTGGCCGGTCCCACCGAGGAGCGGTTCGTGATCTACGGTTCCCACGCCGACGGGGACGAGCTGCCCCCGGCCTGGCACGCCGCGGCCCTGCGGGAGGCCGGCTTCGGCGAGGCCCGGGAGGTCTGGCGTTCGGTGTCGGATGCGATCGTCCTCGGGCTGAAGTGATCCGTACCCCGAGCGGGGGAACGCGTGAGGGGCGGCGCCGGACGGCGCCGCCCCTCACGCACGCCCGGTCAGAGGACCTTGGAGAGGAAGGCCTTGGTGCGGTCGTGCTGCGGGTCGGTGAGCACGTCGCGCGGGTGGCCGGACTCGACGACGACGCCGTCGTCCATGAAGACCAGGGCGTCGCCGACCTCGCGGGCGAAGCCCATCTCGTGGGTGACCACGATCATCGTCATGCCGTCCTCGGCGAGGCCCCGCATGACGTCCAGGACGTCACCGACCAGCTCCGGGTCGAGCGCGGAGGTGGGCTCGTCGAAGAGCATCAGCTTCGGCTCCATCGCCAGCGCGCGGGCGATGGCCACCCGCTGCTGCTGACCACCGGAGAGCTGGGCGGGGTAGTGCCCGGCCTTGTCGCGCAGGCCGACCCGGTCCAGCAGGGCCAGCGCGCGCTCGCGGGCGACGGCCTTGGCCTCCCTCTTCACCCGCACCGGGGCCTCGATCACGTTCTCGATCGCGGTCATGTGGGGGAAGAGGTTGAAGCGCTGGAAGACCATGCCGATGTCGCGGCGCTTCGCGGCGACCTCGCGGTCCTTGAGCTCGTAGAGCTTGTCGCCCTTCTGCCGGTAGCCGACCAGCTCGCCGTCGACCGAGAGCCGGCCGCCGCTGATCTTCTCCAGGTGGTTGATGCACCGCAGGAAGGTGGACTTGCCCGAGCCCGACGGGCCGATCAGGCAGAACACCTCACGCGGGGCGACCTCCAGGTCGATGCCCTTGAGGATGTGGGCCAGGCCGAAGTGCTTGTGCACCGCCTCGGCCTTGACCATCGGGTGGGCGCCGGTGCCCTTGCTGAAGTCGGTCATCGTGCCACCTCCGGGCGGCGGAAGGTGCCCAGGTTGGCCCTGACTCGCTGCCACGGGGTGGGCGGCAGGTTGCGGGTCGTCCCGCGGGCGTAACGGCGCTCCAGGTAGTACTGGCCCACCGAGAACACCGAGGTGAGGACCAGGTACCAGACCGCGGCGAGGAAGAGCATCTCCACGGTGGCACCGGTGGTGTTGCCGATGTCGGTGGTGGAGCGCAGCAGTTCGGCGTACTGGGCGGCCTGCGCGGCCAGCGACGAGGTCTTCAGCATGTTGATGAACTCGTTGCCGGTCGGCGGGACGATCACCCGCATCGCCTGCGGCAGCACCACACGGCGCAGGTTCTGGCCCTGGGTCATGCCCAGCGCGTGCGACGCCTCGGTCTGGCCCTCGTCGACGGACTGGATGCCGGCCCGCACGATCTCGGACATGTACGCGGCCTCGTTCAGACCCAGGCCGAGCAGCGCGGCCATGAAGGGGGTCATGAACTGGTTCATCTCGTCCTTGTAGAAGCCGAGATTGATGACCGGGAAGATCAGCGCCAGGTTGAACCAGATGAGCAGCTGGACGTAGACCGGGGTGCCGCGGAAGAACCAGATGTAGCCCCAGGCCACCGAGGAGGTCACGGGGTTCTTCGACAGCCGCATCACCGCGAGCACGATGCCCAGGATCAGGCCCAGCGCCATCGAGACCACGGTGATGACGACCGTGTTCCGAAGGCCCTTGAGGACCGCGGAGTCGAACAGGAAGTCCGGGATCGCCCCGTAGTTCACGTTCGCGTTGGCGAACGCGTTGACCAGCAGCCCCAGCACGGCCAGCACCAGGATCGCCGAGATCCAGCGGCCGTAGTGGCGTACGGGGATCGCCTTGATGGCCTCCGGGCGGGAGGCCGCGGCGGGCGGGGTCCCGGCCGGGGTGCCGGCCGGGACCTTGTCATTCGCTTCGGACATGGAGGGAAGCCTCTTGCTGTCGTGACTCAGGAGCCGCCGTTGATCTTGGCCTCGGTGACGGCGCCGTCGGTGACGCCCCACTTCTCCAGGACCTTGGTGTAGGAGCCGTCCTTGATGACGGCGGTCAGCGCGGCCTGCAGCGCGTCGCGCAGCTCGGTGTTGCTCTTGGCGACCGCGATGCCGTACGGGCCGGCCTCGACCTGCTCGCCGGCGAGCTCGAAGTCGTTGCCGCCGCCGGAGGTCTTCACGGCGTACGCGGCGACCGGGAAGTCGGAGACGTCGGCGACGACGCCGCCGGCCTTCAGGCGGGTCTGCGCCTCGGTGTCGGTGTCGAAGGGCTCGATCGACATCGGCTTGTCGCACTTCTGGGCCTTGAGCAGGTCCTGGGAGGTGGTGCCGCGCTGCACGGCGACCTTCTTGCCGCACAGGTCCGCGAGGGACGTGATGCCCTCCGGGTTGCCCTTCTTCACGATGACCGAGGAGCCCGCGGTGAAGTAGTCCACGAAGTCGACGCCCTCGCCGACCTTCTTGCCGGTGGAGGAGTCGACGCCCTCCTGGCGGTCCTTGGTGTCGCTCATCGCCGACATCACCATGTCGTAGCGCTTGGCGCGCAGACCGGTCAGCAGGGTGTCGAAGGTGCCGTTGTTGAACTCGACCTTCACACCGAGCTGCTTGGCCATGGCGTCGGCCAGGTCCGGGTCAATGCCGACGTTCTTGCCGTCCTTGACGAACTCCACCGGCGGGTACGCGATGTCCGAGCCGACCTTGAGCACGCCCGCCGACTGCACCGACTTCGGCAGCTTGTCGAAGAGCGGCGCCTTGGACGCGTCGCTCGACGCGGACGGGGACCCGCCCTTGTCCGTCTGGTCGCCGCAACCGGTGAGGACGAGGGCACCGGCGACCGCGATCGCTCCGACCGCGGCGAAGCGGCTCGTCACGGTCGAGCGACGGGTGGTACGTGCGGTCATTGGTGGTTCCTCCTGCGGGAATCCTGGGAGCAGCCGATCTCCGGGTACACACGTTCGGATGTCGCGTTCACGTGTGATCTCCGCATCTTGCCATCCGGACACGTCCTCATGGGGGCCCGGATGTGTCAAAATCGCATAACGGGCGATCCCCTGACCCCCACCAGGCCGGTACACCAAGGCCGGACCGCGGTGGGGCCGTGCTGCGAAGTTGCGTGCATCACTTTCCTTGTCCCGCTATTCGGACGGCTTGTTGCGTTGTGCGCAGAAGTTCCCGATGTGCGACACCGTGGTGCGGCGCACAGACTCGTCAGCGGAAACCGTCTTCCGGTACAACAGACCCTTACCCCTCACCGGGGGCCCCTCGGCGCGCGTGCGGCGCGCCTGGCCTCCGTCGCGCCCGGGACCACTCGAGTCCGGGTGTACGGAAGCCGAGCCCACCTACCCCCTGTTGTAGGGGGTAGTACCCTCATAGACAATTCGGACAAAGGGGTCAACAGTGGCAGCGGAGATTGTCAATCCTCGCACCGACGGCACGGACAGCACCGACAGGACCGAACACGCGGAGAGCGCCGACGGCGACGGCCCGGAAAGCCCCGTGGACCCGGTCTTCGCCCTCCACCGCGGCGGCAAGATGGAGGTGACCGCGACCGTCCCGGTGCGCAACGCCGACGACCTGTCGCTCGCCTACACGCCGGGCGTCGCCCGCGTGTGCACCGCCATCGCCGAGCAGCCCGAGCTGGTCCACGACTACACGTGGAAGTCCCAGGTCGTGGCCGTGGTCACGGACGGTACGGCGGTGCTGGGCCTCGGCGACATCGGCCCGGAGGCGTCCCTGCCGGTGATGGAGGGCAAGGCGATCCTCTTCAAGCAGTTCGGCGGCGTGGACGCGGTCCCGATCGCGCTCGCCACCACCGACGTGGACGAGATCGTCGACACCGTCGTGCGCCTCGCACCCTCCTTCGGCGGGGTGAACCTGGAGGACATCTCCGCCCCCCGCTGCTTCGAGATCGAGCGCAAGCTGCAGGAGCGCCTGGACATCCCGGTCTTCCACGACGACCAGCACGGCACGGCCGTCGTCACGCTCGCCGCGCTCCGCAACGCCACCCGGCTGACCGGCCGCGCGCTGGGCGAGCTGCGCGCGGTGATCTCCGGGGCCGGTGCCGCGGGCGTCGCCATCGCCAAGATCCTCGTCGAGGCCGGCATCGGGGACGTCGCCGTCACCGACCGCAAGGGCGTGGTGCACGCGGGCCGCGAGGACCTGAACTCCGCCAAGCGCGAGCTCACCACGTACACCAACCGGGCCGGGCTCACCGGGACCCTGGAGGAAGCGCTCGCGGGTGCGGACGTCTTCATCGGCGTCTCCGGCGGCACCGTGGCGGAGGAGGCCGTCGCCACCATGGCGAAGGGCTGCTTCGTCTTCGCGATGGCCAACCCCACGCCGGAGATCCACCCCGACGTGGCGCACAAGTACGCGGCCGTCGTCGCCACCGGGCGCAGCGACTTCCCGAACCAGATCAACAACGTGCTCGCCTTCCCCGGCATCTTCGCGGGCGCGCTGCAGGTGCGGGCCTCCCGGATCACCGAGGGCATGAAGATCGCCGCCGCCGAGGCGCTGGCCGCCGTGGTGGACGGCGAACTGTCCGCCGACTGCGTGATCCCCTCGCCGTTCGACGAGCGCGTGGCCCCCGCGGTCTCCGCCGCCGTGGCCGCGGCCGCCCGCGCCGAGGGCGTCGCCCGGCGCTGAGCGCGCCGTACGCCCGCAGACCACGCCGCCGCGCGGCGCGGTGCCCGCCGGTCGGGGGCACCGCGCCGCGCGGCGCGTGTCACATCCCCGTGCGGTTACGCCGGGGCACCGCGCGGCGCTAGCGTCAAGGTCATGTTCGCTGCCTACGCCGCCCGAATCGACCGCGACCAGCCGCTGAGCGGCCTCGAACTCGGGGAGCGCCCCGAGCCGGAGGCACGGCCCGGCTGGAGCACCGTCACCGTCAAGGCCGCCTCCCTGAACCACCACGACCTGTGGTCGCTGCGCGGGGTGGGGCTCGGCGAGGAGAGCCTGCCGATGATCCTCGGCTGCGACGCCGCCGGGATCGACGAGCACGGCAACGAAGTCGTCGTCTACCCCGTCGTCGGCCTGAGCGGTCACGGGGTGGGCCCCGACGAGCCGCGCAGCATCCTCACCGAGAAGTACCAGGGCACCTTCGCCGAGAAGGTCTCCGTGCCCACCTGGAACCTGCTGCCCAAGCCGAAGGAGCTCTCCTTCGAGGAGGCCGCCTGCCTGCCCACGGCCTGGCTGACCGCCTACCGGATGCTCTTCACCAACGCGGGTGTGCGCCCCGGTGATTCCGTCCTAGTCCAGGGTGCGGGCGGCGGCGTCGCCACCGCCGCCATCGTGCTGGCCAAGGCCGCGGGCCTGCGGGTCTTCGCCACCAGCCGCGACGAGGCCAAGCGCAAGCGCGCCGAGGACCTCGGCGCCGACGCCGCCTTCGAGCCGGGCGCCCGGCTGCCGCAGCGCGTGGACGCGGTCATCGAGACCGTCGGCGCCGCGACCTGGTCCCACTCGGTCAAGTCGCTGCGCCCCGGCGGCACGCTGGTGATCTCCGGCGCGACCTCCGGGCCCAACCCGAAGGCCGCCGAGCTCAACCGGATCTTCTTCCTGGAACTCAAGGTGGTCGGCTCGACCATGGGCACCAAGGACGAGCTGGAGGACCTGCTCAGCTTCTGTGCCGTCACCGGGGTGCGCCCGGTCATCGACACCGTGCTGCCGCTGGACCGGGCCCGCGAGGGCTTCGAGAAGATGGCGGGCGGGGACCTGTTCGGGAAGGTCGTCCTGACGGTCTGAGGGCCGGCGCGTGGGTCCGGAGGCCCTCAGCGGGCCCCGGACCCGAGGCCGCCCGGAACACCGGGAGCAGTACGTGCGCCGGCAGCCACACCGGCACGGGGCCGCCCAGGACGTCACCGGTCGTCACCGCACGCCAGGGCCCGCCTTCCCGGTGGCTGCGGCATCACATGGACTGCGGCAATCTGGTCCGCGACGTGGTGGCACGGCGCACCGGGACGGCGGCCACGACTGGGCACGTGCCCTGCTCGGTGCCACCATGGCGCTGGCCGGCCAGGTGCGGGAAGGCAGGGAATTGCTGCTGCGGGAGCGGGCGGCCCTTCCCGAGGCCGTCACCCCCGAGCTGCAGCAACTGACGGTGCAGATAGGCGAGGCTCTCCTGGGCCGACGAGGACGCCGCCGCGGCCTCCCTGCTCGGCGGGGTCGTCGAGCGGATCCGGCGCGGCGCCTCGCTCGGACTGCTCGCCTACGCCCTGGCCGGCCGGTGCGAGGCCGAGAGCTGGCGGAACTGGGCGGCGGCGAGGGCCGACGCCGCCGAGGCCGTCCGCTGGGCACGCGAGCTGGGCCAGGTCACCACGGGCAGCTATGCCGCCATCCTGCTCGCCCGTATCGACGGACGCCGCGGCGACCGCCAGGGCTGCGAGCGGCACATCGCGGCCTATCGGGAGCGGAACGGCTGGCCGGTCACGCACGGCCTGGAAGTCCTGGCTCTCGGGGCCCTCGGCTCGGCCGCACTCACCGCGGGAGACCCGGACGACTGCGTTCGCCATCTGGAGCGGGCCTTCGCGCTCGCCGAGGAGTGCGGGCTGGGCAATCCCAACATGCTGACCTTCGTGGCCGACCTGGCGGAGGCGCACGTCCGCGGCGGGAACCGCGACCGGGCGGCCGGACTGGCCGACTGGCTCGACGAGCGGGCCCGGGCCACCGGCCTGGCCTGGCCCGAGGCGGCGACGGCACGCTGCCGCGGTCTGCTGGCGACCGACGCCGACGAGGCGGTACGGCTGTTCGCCGCGGCGGACCGGGCGCACGCCCGCCGGGAGATGCCCTTCGGCCAGGCGCGGACGGCTCTGGTGCACGGGGAGGTGATGCGGCGGTTGCGTCGCCCCGCGGAGGCCCGCGTCCCGCTGCTCGCGGCCCTCACCACCTTCAGCGCGCTGGGCGCCCGTCCCTGGGCCGCGCGGGCGGAGGCCGAACTGGCGGCGGCCGGACACCGCGTCGCGCCGCAGCGGGCGCAGGTCTCCCTCGCCGACCTGCTGACCGCCCAGGAACTCCAGATAGCCCGCGCCGTCGCCGGCGGGCTCAGCAACCTGGAGACCGCCTCGACCCTGTTCCTGTCCCGCAAGACCGTGGAGGCGCACCTCACGCGGGTGTACCGCAAGCTCGGCATCCGGTCGCGCTCCGACCTCGCCCGTACGCTGGCGACGGCCGGCATGGTGCGGTGAGCAGGCTCCGGACGGTCAGCGCAGCGGTGTCCACAGCGTCTTGGTGACCGGTGGCCGCCCCTCCCGCAGCGTGACCTCCACCGGCTGCCCGGCCTCGGGGAGCCCCGGGACGGGGTCGTCGCCCTGCACGCGGCACGACAGTTCGGCGTCCTCGGGGAAGGCGCTCTCCCCGGCGGACGGCTCCCAGGCGTACGGCACCCCGTGGACGGCGACGCGGAGCACCGGGGACGCGGACCCGTCCGCGGTGAAGGCGGACCGCCACGCGGCCCCGGCCAGGGAACGGGCAGGGTGGGGATTGCGGATGATCACCGTGACCCCGTGCCCGTCGCCGGTGACCCACGCCGTCAGGCGTATGCCGTCGGGGAGGGGGACATGCGTCCCGGCCGTCTTCGGGGGCACGGGCGGGGCCGCGGGTGCGCCCGGCCGGGGGAGCGTCGGGGGAGCCGCCATGCGCGCGGCGATCCTGCCCCGGGGGGATTCCCCGACGGCGGCCTGCGCATGGCGACTTCCGCGCGGGAGCGGGGCGGCCGGTCGAGGTCGACGACCTCGGGTGCCTCGGCGGCCGCCCCCCTGAGGCTTTCGGCGACCAGGCCGACGAGCCGGACGACGCTCCCGCGGAGCGTGCCCGAGCCGGTTCCTGCGGTGGCCGTCTCGCGTGCGCCGTTCCGGGTGCCGCCCTGGGTCCTGCGGGGTTCACGGGCGTTCCTGGGGGTCACGGTCACCACCTCCGTCCGATCGGCCAAGAACTCCGCCCCGCACCGCGCGGGACGGCCGTCGTCATGGGGCCACCGGGATTCCCGCCGCCTCGGACACCCCGGTCCGCGGCACTGTGGCCACCGGGCAGTCGACCGGCCGGGCCACCGCCTGGCCGCGGGCACGGCTCCCCCTGGGCCGGCGCGCACCCGACGGCGCTCGGCCGGAGCCGGTGCCGTCGCATCGGAGAGCCTGCCAGCGGACGGGGGCCGCGGCATCGGGGAACTCCCTACGTCCTGCGCTGCGGGCCCCGCCCGGGTCCGGACTTCCGCCCCGCCGGCGGGGCCCTGACGCATCGGGGACGACCCCGTCCGGGCCCTGCGGCTAGGCCGTGTCGTCAAAGTCCCGCCTGCCCAGCGGCGCCTGGCACGGCACCTCGCTGCGTTGTCGAATCGTCCGAGTAGCCCACTACGAGGACGACTCTCCGCCTTGCGATGCACCGCACCAGACGCCGCTGGGCCCGCCCTCCGGGCGGCCGGCGCTCCTTTGACGACGCGGCCTAGTCCCGGCCCTTGTGCTTGCCGCGCAGCACGACGCCGATGTGGGCGGCCGCCGTGGACAGATGGCGGCGGACCTCGCGCAACTGCTCGGCGTCCACGCCGTTGTCGCGGGCGGCGTCGCGGACGTCGTCGCGGAAGCGGTCCAGCAGGCGCTCCAGGTCGCGGGCAGGGTCCTCGGTCACGGCGGCGTCCTCCGCGCCCCACTCGGGCGCCTCGGCGGGCTCGGGCTTCACGTACGGCGGCCAGGAGGTGGAGGTGCGGCCGAACTGGCCGAGCTCCCGGGTGAGTTCCGCCAGCCCCTCGCGGACGCCGGTCTGCCAGTCGCCGCGCCGGACATGGTCCTGGACCTCCTCCTGGACGCGGCGCGCGATGCGCTGCACCTCGTCCCGTGCGGCGTCCTGGGCCTCCTTGGCGGCGCGCTTGGCGGTACGGGCCTCCTCGCGGGCCTGCCGGATCTCCTCCTTGGAGCGGCGCATCTGCTCCTTCCAGTCCGCCGGGGAGGACTTCGGCTGGGTGTGCGCCGCCTGCTGGGCGGCCGCCCGGATCTCGCGCCGCAGGTCGCCCGCGGCGCCGCGGACGTCCTCGCGGATCTCGGCGGCGAGCGTGGAGACGGAGTCGCGGATCTCGTTCTCCAGGTCGGCGATCTCGTCGCTGCGGGAGGCGAGTTCCGCGCGGCCCGCGTCGGTGATCGAGTACACCTTGCGGCCGCCCTCCGTGGAGTGGGTGACCAGGCCCTCCTTCTCCAGCTTGGCCAGCCGCGGGTAGACGGTGCCGGCGGAGGGGGCGTACAGGCCGTGGAAGCGCTCCTCCAGCAGCCGGATCACCTCGTAGCCGTGACGGGGGGCCTCGTCCAGCAGCTTGAGCAGGTAGAGGCGGAGCCGGCCGTGGGCGAAGACGGGGGCCATCTCAGACGTCCTTCCGGAACGGATCGGCGTCCGCGGGTCCGTGGTCCTCCTGGGGCGGGCGGCGCAGCAGCGCGATCGCGCCCGACACCGTGGTGGCCTTCAGCCGGGAGCCGCCGGACCCCATCCGGCCGGAGATCCGCTTGGCGCCCCACTGCCCGCTGACCCGCAGCTCGTCGAAGGCGCAGGAGACGTCGCCGCTGGTGGTGTTGGCGTCCACCTCGGCGTCCCCGGGCTCCGGGATGCGGATCGCGATCTCCCCGGAGACCGAGGTCAGGCGGACGTCCGCGCCGCTGCGCGGGTCCAGGTCGAGCACCATGTTGCCGCTGACCGAGTCGGCCTTGACGGCGGCGCCGCTGCCCTCGACCACGGTCAGGTCGCCGGAGACGGTGTTGACCCGCAGGTCGCCGGAGACCGCCTGGGCCTCCACGTTCCCCGCGACCGTCTCGGCGGTCACCGGGCCGGCCTGGCCGACCAGCGTGATGTCGCCGTTGACGCCCCGTACGGCGGTGCGGTCCGAGATCCCCGAGATCACGGCGTTCGCCCCGACCACCCCCACCGACACGCTGGTGCGCTGCGGGACCGCGAGCGAGACGACGGCGTGCCGCCGCCAGCCCTTGCGGTCGAGCCACTTGAGCAGGCCCTTCCAGGGCAGGTCCTCGTAGGTGACGGTGAGCGTGCCGCCCTCGTGCGACACGATCAGCGGGGGGCCGTCGAGCTCGCTCACCTCCAGCCGCGCCGGGCCCTCGTCGACGCCGACCACGTTGACGGCACCGTTGACGATCCGGACGTGCAGGGTGTCGACGCCTGCGTCGAAGACCATCTTGTGCGGCTCGGTGACCGTCCACTCCCGTGAGCCGGGGGTTCCGCTCATTTCGCCCCTCCTTGGGGTCACCCGGGCACGCCGGGTCAACGCCGACAACGCAACATATCGCGTCTCTCGATAGACACGATATATCGCGTGGATCGGAAGTCAAGGGAGCGCCGTGCGCGCCCCGGTGGCGGTTCGCGGCGGAACGGCGCCCGGGTACGGCCGGTCACGCGGCGAACGGGTGAGGTCCTCCCCGCGGGACGCGGCGCCGTGCGCGCCGCGAGCGGCCGTACGGGCGCCGGGTGATGTGCTCATCCCTCATGGGCCCTCGAACCGCCACCGCCACCGCCGCGACCGTCCTGCTCCTGACGGGCCTCGCCCTGGCCGCCTGCGGCACCCGTACCGAGACCGGTGGGCCCGCCGCCGAGGTGAGCCCCGCGAACGCCCGGGTGAGCGCCTGCACGGCCGGCACGACCGCCGTACGCTTCCTGGCCGCCGCCGTCCACGCGACCGCCTCGCAGCCCGCGGTCGCCCGGGTCGAGCTCACCAACACCTCGGGCGCCCCCTGCAGGCTGACCGGCGCCACGACCCTCACCGCGAGGGACGACCAGGGCAAGGCCGCCCCCGTCGAGGCGGACAACTCCGCCGCCGGCACCGAAGCCGTGGAGCTCCGCGGGGGCACCACGGCCGTCGCCGAGGTCCGCTACACCGACCTCAACGTCGAGGGGACCCCCTCGGCACGCGAGGTCTGCCCCGTCCAGGCCTCCCGCGTGCAGGTCGCGCTCCCCGACGACGTGGCCCGTACGGTCGAGGTCACCACGGCCGACGGCACCCCGGCGGTCTTCAGCGTCTGCGGCGACGGGGTCCGGTTCGGCGCCTTCCGCACCTGAGCCCGGCGGTCCCGCCGCTCGCGGCTACTCGTCCTCGTCGTCGTCCAGCCGGGCCAGCCACGTCGCCAGCCGCTCCACCGGGATCTCGAACTCCGGGTTGAGGTCGACGAACTCCCGCAGCCGCTCGGCGAGCCACTCGAAGGTGACCTCCTCCTGGCCGCGCCGGTTCTCCAGCTCCTCGATGCCGCGGTCGGTGAAGTACAAGGGGTGCTCCGGATCAGGGTCGAAGGATGACGTACCAGGCCAGGATAGGTACTCCCGCCGCCCGGGCCGGGGCCCCCTCCTGCCGGCCCGCGTACGCGCAGGGGTCCCGCACTCGACGAGTGCGGGACCCCTGCGCGTCGTACCGGGGACTACGGGCCTCAGAGCTCGAAGACCTCGTGCACGAGCTGCTCCTGCTCCTGCTGGTGCCGCTTGGCGGAACCGACCGCCGGCGACGAGGAGGACGGACGCGACACACGACGCAGCCGGTCGGCGTTGTCGGGCGCGGCGCCGAGCACCAGGTCGAGGTGGTCGATCAGGTTGAGGGCGATGAACGGCCAGGCACCCTGGTTGGCCGGCTCGTCCTGGGCCCAGACGTACTTCTGGGCCTTGGTGAACGGGGCCAGGGCGGCCTGGATCTCCAGGCCCGGCAGCGGGTAGAGACGCTCGATGCGGATGAGGGCGGTGTCGAAGGCACCACGCTTCTCACGCTCGGCGACGAGGTCGTAGTAGACCTTGCCGGAGCAGAAGACGACCTTGCGGACGTCCTCGGGCTTGACGGTGCCGTCGCCGATGACCGGCTGGAACTGGCCGGAGGTGAACTCCTCCGTCTTCGAGGTCGCCGCCTTCAGGCGCAGCATCGACTTCGGGGTGAAGACGATGAGCGGCTTGTGGTGCGGGTTGTGGACCTGCCACCGCAGGAGGTGGAAGTAGTTCGCCGGGGTGGTCGGGACCGCGACCGTCATGTTGTTCTGCGCGCACAGCTGCAGGAAGCGCTCGATGCGGGCGGAGGAGTGGTCCGGGCCCTGGCCCTCGTAGCCGTGCGGCAGCAGCAGGGTGACGCCGGAGGTCTGGCCCCACTTCTGCTCGGCGGAGGAGATGAACTCGTCCACGACGGTCTGGGCGCCGTTGACGAAGTCACCGAACTGGGCCTCCCAGGCGACCAGCGCGTCCGGGCGGGCCAGCGAGTAGCCGTACTCGAAGCCCATCGCCGCGTACTCGCTGAGCAGCGAGTCGTAGACGTTGTAGCGCGCCTGGTCCTCGGCGAGGTAGAGCAGCGGGGTGTAGTCCTCGCCGGTCTCCCGGTCGACCAGCACGGCGTGCCGCTGGCCGAAGGTGCCGCGGCGGGAGTCCTGGCCGGCGAGCCGGACCGGGGTGCCCTCCATCAGCAGGGAGCCGATGGCGAGGGTCTCGCCCATGGCCCAGTCGATGGTGTCGTCCTCGACCATGGCCGCGCGGCGCTGCAGCTGCGGCATCAGACGCGGGTGGACGGTGATCCGCTCCGGGATGTTGACCTGGGAGGCCGCGATCCGCTTGACGGTCTCCTGGCTGATCGCGGTGTCCGCCGGGACGGGGAACTCCGGGCCGGTGGCCTGGTTCTCCTCCTCCTGCGGGGCGGCCGGCGCGGTCGCCTCGCGGACCTCGGTGAAGACCTTCTCCAGCTGGCCCTGGTAGTCCTGCAGGACCTGCTCGGCCTCTTCCAGGGTGATGTCGCCGCGACCGATGAGGGACTCGGTGTAGAGCTTGCGCACCGAGCGCTTCTTGTCGATCAGGTCGTACATCAGCGGCTGGGTGAAGGACGGGTTGTCGGCCTCGTTGTGACCGCGGCGGCGGTAGCAGATGAGGTCGATGACGACGTCCTTGTTGAACGCCTGGCGGAACTCGAAGGCGAGCCGTGCGACGCGGACCACGGCCTCCGGGTCGTCGCCGTTCACGTGGAAGATCGGCGCCTCGATCATGCGCGCGACGTCGGTGGAGTACATCGACGAGCGCGAGGACTCCGGGGCGGCGGTGAAGCCGACCTGGTTGTTGATCACCACGTGCACGGTGCCGCCGGTGCGGTAGCCGCGCAGCTGCGACATGTTCAGGGTCTCCGCGACGACGCCCTGGCCGGCGAAGGCCGCGTCGCCGTGGAGCACGACCGGCATGACGGTGAAGTCCGTGCCGCCCTTGCCGATGACGTCCTGCTTGGCACGGGCGATGCCCTCGACGATCGGGTCGACCGCCTCCAGGTGCGAGGGGTTCGCGGCCAGCGAGACGGTGATCTGCTCGCCGTCCAGGCCGGTGAAGGTGCCCTGGGCGCCCAGGTGGTACTTCACGTCGCCGGAGCCGTGCATCGACTTCGGGTCGAGGTTGCCCTCGAACTCGCGGAAGATCTGCGCGTACGACTTGCCGACGATGTTGGCCAGCACGTTCAGCCGGCCGCGGTGGGCCATGCCGATGACGACCTCGTCCAGCCGCGATTCGGCGGCGGCGTCGATGACGGCGTCGAGCAGCGGGATGACGGACTCGCCGCCCTCGAGGGAGAAGCGCTTCTGGCCGACGTACTTCGTCTGCAGGAAGGTCTCGAAGGCCTCCGCGGCGTTGAGGCGGCGCAGGATGCGCAGCTGCTCGTCGCGCTCGGGCTTGGTGTGCGGGCGCTCGACGCGGTCCTGGATCCACTTGCGCTGCAGCGGGTCCTGGATGTGCATGAACTCGATGCCGACGGTGCGGCAGTACGAGTCGCGCAGCACTCCGAGGATGTCGCGCAGCTTCATCAGCGACTTGCCGGCGAAACCGCCGACGGCGAAGTCGCGCTCCAGGTCCCACAGGGTGAGGCCGTGCTCGGTGATGTCGAGGTCGGGGTGCTTGCGCTGCTTGTACTCCAGCGGGTCGGTGTCGGCCATGACGTGGCCGCGGACCCGGTAGGAGTGGATCAGCTCGAAGACGCGGGCGGCCTTGGTGACGTCGTCGTCGTGGCTGGCGTCGATGTCCTTGAGCCAGCGGACCGGCTCGTAGGGGATGCGCAGCGCCTTGAAGATGTCGTCGAAGAAGTTGTTCTCGCCCAGCAGGAGCTGGTTCATGATGCGCAGGAACTCGCCCGACGCCGCACCCTGGATGACCCGGTGGTCGTAGGTGCTGGTCAGCGTCATGACCTTGGAGATGCCCAGCTTGTTCAGGGTGTCCTGCGAGGTGCCCTGGAACTCGGCGGGGTAGTCCATGGAGCCGACGCCGAGGATCACCGACTGGCCGGGCATCAGGCGCGGCACCGAGTGGACGGTGCCGATGCCGCCGGGGTTGGTGAGCGAGACGGTGACGCCGGAGAAGTCGTCCATCGTCAGCTTGCCGACCCGGGCGCGGCGGACGATGTCCTCGTAGGCCTGCCAGAACTCGAAGAAGTTGAGGGTCTCGGCCTTCTTGATGGCCGCGACGACCAGCTGGCGGTCGCCGTTGGGCTTGACCAGGTCGATGGCGAGGCCCAGGTTGACGTGGTCGGGCTTGACCAGCGTCGGCTTGCCGTCCTTCTCCGCGAACGACCAGTTCATCGCGGGCATGATCTTCAGTGCCTGCACCATGGCGTAGCCGATGATGTGCGTGAAGGAGACCTTGCCGCCACGGGCGCGCTTGAGGTGGTTGTTGATGACGATGCGGTTGTCGAACAGCAGCTTCACCGGGACGGCGCGCACGGACGTGGCCGTGGGCAGCTCCAGCGAGGCGTGCATGTTCTTCGCCACGGCCGCGGACGGGCCGCGCAGCGTCACGTACTCGGGTCCCTGGGCCGCCTCGGTGGCCGGGGCGGCCTTGGCCGTCGGCTGCGGCTGCGCCGGAGTGGGCTTCTCGACGGCGGGCTTCGCGGGGGCCGGAGCGGCCGGGGCGGGGGCCGGGGCCTGGGCGACCGGGGCCGGCGCGGCGGCGGGCGTCACGGGTGCCGGGGCCGGAGCGGCCGGTGCGGGGGCAGCGGGCGCGGCCGGAGCGGCCGGAGGCGCTGCGGGGGCCGCCTGAGGCTGGCCCGAGGCGACTGCGGAACCCGTATCCGCTCCCGGCTTGTAATCGGCGAAGAAGTCCCACCAGGCTCGGTCCACCGAGTTCGGGTCCTGGAGGTACTGCTGGTAGATCTCATCGACAAGCCACTCGTTAGGCCCGAAGCCCGCGGCAGGGCCCTGGCCCTGCCCATCGGTTTCGGTCGGGACGCTCGAGCTACTGGGGTGTGGCGACACGGCGGCAACCGCCCTCTTCCGCTTCACAAGGTGATGGACAGCGGAAATAAAGGCTACGCCTACCTGAGCGTTTCCTGCAGGCGGGGAGGCCAGTCGTCGCCTAAGTCACATCGGAAAGGCGGTTTCGGGGCGGAGTTTGGCGGGAATGGGGACCTGAATCGACTGGTCCGGTTGCCTCTGGCAACGTCCGCCCGGGCGGGAGCGTCAAGCCGACGCCGTCGCGGACCCCGGGAGGGTGACGCGGATCCGGCAGCCGCGGGGGGACTCGGCCACCGCGATGCGTCCGCCGTGGAGGTCCACCGCCCAGCGCGCGATCGCCAGTCCCAGCCCGGTCCCGCCGTCCCCCGGTCCCGCGGTGCCGCGGTTGAACCGCTCGAAGACGCGGGTGCGCTCGGCCTCGGGTATGCCGGGGCCCTCGTCCAGGACCTCCAGGTCGAGGCTGCCCGGACCGGTGCCGCGCCGGGCGCGGACGGTGACCCGGCCGCTGGGCGGGCTGTGCTTGACGGCGTTGTCGATCAGGTTGGCGACCACCTGGTGCAGCCGCTCCGCGTCCGCGTACGCGGTCAGCTCCGGCGGTGAGACGTCCAGGTGGAGGTGGACGTCCTTGCGCGCCCGGCCGCCGTGCGCCCTGGCGTCCTTCAGGCCGAGGCCGGCCGTCTTGATCACGGCCGACAGGTACGGCCAGACCTCGAAGCGCTTGGCGTCCAGCGGCACGATGCCGTTGTCCAGGCGGGAGAGGTCCAGCAGGTGGGCGACGAGCAGACTCAGCCGCTCCGCCTGCTGCAGCGCGGTGCGCATCGTCTCCGTGTCGGCCTCGGAGACCCCGTCGACGACGTTCTCCAGGACCGCGCGGAGCGCCGCGATCGGGGTGCGCAGCTCGTGTGAGACATTCGCCACCAGCTCCTTGCGGTGCCGGTCGACGGCCTCCAGGTCGGCGGCCATCCGGTTGAAGGTCTCGGCCAGTTCGCCGACCTCGTCGCGGCGCACCGCGGTGACCCGCCGGCTGTAGTCGCCGCGCACCATGGCGCCGGCGGCCGAGGTCATCTCGCGCAGCGGCGCGGTCAGCCCGTGCGCCACCAGCTGCGAGATCAGCAGCGAGGCGATGATCGAGAAGATGGTGATGATCCGGATCTCGGTCGCGGAGTGCATCGCCACGAAGACCAGGCCCGTGGTGATCAGCACGGAGGCGAGCACCAGGTACTGCAGCGCCGCCTTGATCGACCGGAAGGGGTCGTACGGCCTCAGCGCGGCCCAGACACGTTCCCGCAGCTTCGGCGGGCGCGGCGCGCTGTAGGGGCTCACGGCGTGGGCGTCTCGAGCGCGTAGCCGACGCCGTGCACGGTACGGATGCGCTCCGCGCCGATCTTCCGCCGCAGCGCCTTGACGTGGCTGTCGACGGTGCGGGTGCCGGAGGCGTCCGCCCAGTCCCAGACCTCGGCCAGCAGCTGCTCCCGGGAGAGCACCGCGCGCGGCTGCTGGGCCAGGCAGACCAGCAGGTCGAACTCGGTCGGGGTGAGGTGCACGTCGGCGCCCCGGACCCGGACCCGCCGCTGGGCGTTGTCGATCTCCAGGTCGCCGAGCTGCATGTTGGCGCCGCGCGGGTCGCGGGCGGCGATCGTGGCGCGCTCCACGCGGCGCAGCAGCACGTGCACCCGGGCGACCAGCTCGCGCAGCGAGAAGGGCTTGGTCATGTAGTCGTCGGCGCCCACGCCGAGCCCGACCAGCATGTCGGTCTCGTCGTCGCGGGCGGTCAGCATCAGCACCGGGACCGGCCGCGAGGCCTGCACGCGGCGGCAGACCTCCAGGCCGTCGTACCCGGGGAGCATGACGTCGAGGACGAGGAGGTCGGGCTGCCAGGAGGCGGCGGTCTCCACGGCGGCGGGGCCGTCGCCCGCGGTGCGGACCTGGAAGCCCTCGGCCCGCAGGCGTACCGCGATGGCGTCGGCGATCGTCGCGTCGTCCTCCACCACCAGCACGCGGCGCTGCGCACCGGGGGTGGCCGCCACCGCTGCGGCGTCGGCGGTCGTCGGCTGTGTGCTGTCCATGTGGGGTCCCCCATGGTCGTTTGCGTTGCGCAGCAGCGTACGGGGCGGGACGGCGACGCGGCTATGCGGGTTTGATTGCCAGGTGCACGACATCCGGAACGCCCCGATTCACCGGGATCTCGATGGTCCGGACCTGCGTGAACTGCGCCGACCGCAAGGCGTCGTCGAACGCGGCGGACGGCTGCGCAGACCATACCGCCAGTACGCCGCCGGGTTCGAGCCGCTCCCTGCAGGCCGCCAGACCCTCCGGTCCGTACAGCCCCCCGTTGCCCTCGGTGACCGTCCAGTCGGGGCCGTTGTCGATGTCCAGGCACAGCGCGTCGTACGTCACGTCCGCCTCCCGCACGTACGCCACCAGATCGCCCTCGACGACGCTCACCCGCGGGTTCTCCAGCGCGTGCTCGGAGAAGTCCGCCAGCGGGCCCGTGTGATGCCAGTCGATCACCGCCCGTTCCCGTTCGGCCACCGCGATCCGCGCCCAGCGCGGCTCGGCCGCCGCCCGCGCGAGCGAGAAACCCACCCCGAGGCCGCCGATCAGCACCGACGGCTCGGCCCGGTCCGCCGGGAGGGCGCCCAGCGCCGCGTCGACCAGCAGCCGTTCCGAGCGGCCGTCGGAGGTGTCCATCAGGAAGGTGCCGTTGGCGATGATCTCGTAGCGCCCGCCGCTGCGCCGGAGCGCGACCTCCCCGTACGGCCCGTCACGACGGTCGAGCGTGACGGGCCGTTCCTCTTCGTTCGCGTCCATGGACCCAGCGTAATGAGATGACCCGCCGGGCCGGACGGGGTTTTTCACCCGCAGCGGCCCGGGGCCGGTCCCCGGACGGCCACCAGGGCGGCGCCGCCCGCGAAGAGGACGGCGGCGGTCGCCCAGGCCGCGGGCTGGGCGCCCGGCTGCATCGACCAGGCCCACACCGCGGCCGCCCCGCCCGGAGTGCGGGGAGCCGCGAGGTAGACGCTGCCGCCGTAGAGCACGGGCGGCAGCCAGCTCAGCCGGGCACCCAGGACGGCGGCGCCCGCGGCCGCGAGGCCGGTGAAGCCGATCACGCCCCGGACCATCGTCGGGGCACCGAAGCGGTCCGGGTCCCCGGGGACCGCCGCGCCCAGCCAGAGCACCGCCGACCCGGTGAGGGCGATCAGGTGCACGGCCCGCCACCGCCACCAGGGCAGCGGGGCCCCGCGGTCCACCTCCCCGGAGTGGGTGTGGAGGGAGATCCCGGTGACGGCCGCCGCGAGGACCGGGGCGAGGACGACCACCGGGACGCGGGCGCCTGTGCCGAAGAACGGCCGGCTGACCAGCCAGTCCGCGCCCCAGCGGGAGGCGGCGAAGAGGACGGCCAGCGCGGCGGCGGTGCCGGGCAGACCGCGTGAGCGGAGATAGAGGGGCAGAAGGGTCGGCGTCATCGTGAGGGCTCCTCGACGGGTCCGGTGGGGGTCACGGCGCGGGGACTTCGCCGACGTCGCAGGCCCGGACGCCGGCCAGGTAGCGGCCGAACCAGGCGCGGCGGTCGGCGGCCGTCATGGCGCGCAGGCGCTGCGCCCCCGACCGCGCCAGGCGCGCCTGGGCCGGGTCGGCGGTGAAGAGGGGACTCCCGAGGCCCAGCCACTCCTGGGCGGCGTACTCGTTGGCGTACGCGCGCGCACCGGCTCGGTCCCTCTCGCATGCGGCCGAGGAGGAGACGGCGTACACGAAGTCCCGGTAGAGCATGCCGTCGTCGCCCAGGCGGCCTCGGAAGACGCCGCCGTACAGCTGGAACCGGACCTCCCCGGGCGGCGCCGTCTCCGGCGATCCCCCCTCGCGGTACCGGACGGGCGCTCCCGGGGCGCCGTCCAGCCGGGCGTCGACGCGGTCCACCACCGCACGCACCGCGGGCAGGGCCGAGCCGTGCGCCGCGCGGACGCACACCGTGGGGGTGCCCTGGTCGCAGACGAGCGCGGACGCGGCGGGGTCGGGCCGCCACAGGTCGGCGCCGCTCCGGTACAGGACGGACGCGGCCGCGACGGCGACGACCAGCGGCAGGACGGCGAGCACCCGCCGCCTGGCGTGACCGGCCAGCAGCGCGGCCGCGGCCGTTCCGGCGAACCACACCGAGGCGAGAGGGGCGGCCCACCACACCGGGGCGTCACCGGAGGGGCCGGCGTACGCGGGGCTGAGTACCGTGGCGCCCGACTCGCCGTAGGCGCCGATGCCGAGCAGCAGATACCCGGCGACCGCGAGCAGCGGTGCCGCGAAGCGCCAGGGCAGTGCCCGCCCCGCCGCGAAGCCGAGCGCGCCCAGAGTCCCGAGCGCCACCGCGTCCGCGGCCGGCCGGTCCCACGCGGGGTGCCCGTGGGACGCGTACGGCAGGACCAGCGCCAGGCACACGCCGACCGCCGCCAGATAGCCCAGCACCGGCCAGGCCATCGAGGGCAGGGCCGCGACCAGCGCCCTGCGCAGCGGCTGCCGCGCGGCCGAGGCGAGCAGGTCGCCGGTGCCGCGCCGCCGTTCGCGTCCGCCCTGCCAGCAGCCGGCGGCGAGGGCGAGCGGACCGCCGAGGAGCAGGCCTGCCTCGCGCAGCGCGCCGTGGAGCACCGCCCAGTCGTCCCCCAGTGAGTACCGCCTGGCCAGGACGGTGACGAGGACGCTGCCGGCCACGGCGGCCCCCGTCCACGCCCCGAAGCCGCGCAGCAGCTCGGTGCGGTGGACACGGTGGACACGGTGAACGCGGTGGACACGGGGCGTGGCGGAAGGCGCCGGGGGAGTGGTGGCCAGGGTGCCAGGGGCGCTCATACGGCGGCCTCCCGGACGCCGGAGGCCGCACCGCGGTGACGGCGCAGCGCCGCCGTGTAGCCGCGCTCGATCGGGCTGTCCCCGGCCGCGTCGTCGTCCCCGGCCGCGGCCAGCTCCGCCGCGGTGCCGCGGAAGGCGGCCCGTCCGCCGTCGAGCAGCGTCACGTCCGTGCAGGCGGTGGCCACGTCCTCGACGAGATGGGTGGAGACCAGGACGGTCGCCGTGGTGCCCACTTCCCTGAGCAGGGCGCGGAACTCCACCCGCTGTTCCGGGTCGAGACCGGCGGTCGGCTCGTCGAGCAGCAGCAGGTCGGGGTCGTTGACGATGGCCTGGGCGATGCCGACCCGGCGCACCATGCCGCCGGACAGGGTCCTGATCCTCACGTCGGCGCGCTCGGCGACGCCGACCCGCTCCATCGCGCGGTCGACGGCCGCCGGCACCGCGGCCTTGGGGATCTCCTTCAGCCAGGCCACGTACGCCACGAACTCGCGCACCGTGAAGCCCGGGTAGTAGCCGAACTCCTGCGGCAGGTAGCCCAGGCGCCGCCGGATCGCGGTGCGCCCGGCCTGGGTCGCCGGGTCGTGGCCCAGCAGTTCCAGGCGGCCCGACCGGTACCCGGCCACGGTGGCGAGCACCCGGATCAGCGAGGTCTTGCCGGCGCCGTTGGGGCCGAGCAGCCCGTGGACCCCGCGCCCGATGCGCAGGTCGAGGGCGTCCAGGGCGGTGGTCCGGCGATGTCTCACGGTCAGACCGTCGAGGGAGACGGTCGGCTCGGTCGTCATGGGCGCTCCAGGTGGTCGAAAGCGGTACGGCGAAGGGTCAGGAGAAGGGCACAGGCGGCGCCGGCCGCGGCCCAGGCGGGCTGCGCGGCGGGGGAGAGCAGCAGGGGCGCGGACCCGGGCGGGAGCCCGCAGAGGACGACGGCGCACAGCCAGCCGGCCGTCACCACGGCGGCGGCCCGGTGGCAGCCGGTCCAGCTGCCCAGCGCGAGCGTGGCCGCGGTCAGCACGAGCCCCGGCAGCAGCCACGCCACCGCGGCGCCCGTGCCCGCCAGGACGCCCCCGGCGGCGGTCAGCAGCGGCACGCACACCGCCAGCACGGCTGCGGTGCGCGTGAGCAGCAGCCGCAGCCCCCCGGAGGGTGTCGACGCGGCCAGTTCGTGGGCGGGGTCGCCGTACCTCCCGTACGCGAGGGCCACGCCCACCGGCGGCAGCGCCGGGGCGAGCACCAGAAGCCAGGGGCGTCCCTGCGGCGCCCCGCCCAGACGCGTCAGGGCCACGGCCACCGCCAGCGTCAGCAGCACCGACGCCACCCAGGCCGGACGCAGCGTGCGGGCGGAGCGGACGGCGGCGTGCCAGGGTCGGGCCCCGGCCGCCCGCGCGAGGGGCGGGGCCGGCCGGGGCGCGGTGCCCGTGGCCGCGGTGAGCACCGCGTCCCGGACCTCGGAGAGGACCGCTCCGCCCTCGCCCGCCCTGGCCAGCGAGGAGATCCGGGCGGCGCAGGCCGCACAGGACTCCAGGTGCTTGTCCACCGACCAGGCGGCGGGGTCGGCGAGCGTGCCGTCGGCGTAGGCGGCGGCCGTGCCGTCCGGCACGTGCCAGCCGGTCCGGTCCGCCTGCGGGGTTCCGGGGGTGCGCCACGCGAGGCGTCCCCGGGCGGGGGTCAGCATGCGGCTCCTCCTGCGGTGCCGAGGGCGGCGAGGGCGGAGCGCAGTTCGCGGCGCGCCCGCGAGGCCCGGGTCTTGACGGTGCCTTCGGGTATCCCGAGCAGGCGCGCGGCCTCCCGCGTGGTGAGGCCGTCGATCACGGTCGCCCGCAGGACGGCCCGCAGTTCGGGGGAGATCCGGTCGAGCGCGGCGCCGACGTCGCCGTACTCCAGGCCGGCGAGGACGTGCTCCTCGGCGGAGGGGGTGGTGCCGGGCTCCTCCGCGGCCAGGAGGTCGCGGGTGCCGGCCCGCACCGCGGCGCGGCGGGCGTCCGCCAGCCGCCGGGCGGCGATCACCCACAACCAGCCACCCGCGGCCCCGCCGCCGTGGGTGCCCGCCGAGCGCCAGGCCGCCACGAAGGTGTCCTGCAGCACCTCCCGGACGGTCTCCGGGTCCGGGCAGCGCCGCGAGAGCCGGGCGTGCAGCCATCCGGAATGGCGGTCGTACAGATCTGCGAGGGCCTGGGTGTCGCCCCGGGCGATCGCGCGCATCAGCGCGTCGTCTCCGGGCGGCTCGTGGCTCATGGGGCGGAAGAGTCTCACGCCCCTCTATCGCCGCCGCCCCCGCGAACGGTTCTCGGGGGCGGCGGAGGAGGCGCGCGTCCTGCGCCGCGGCCGATCGCTCAGAGCGAACACGGCTCGGGGAACACCAGGGGCATCAGATGCATTGAGTCTGCGTAGCTCAACTTGATTGCTTAGGGAGAGATAATGGCTCAGTCGTCTTCGTCGGCGTTCGCGCCGCTCACCCTGCCCGTGCTGCCCCTCGACGACTCGGTGGTCCTGCCCGGCATGGTCGTGCCGGTGGACCTGACCGACGCCGAGGCGCGCGCCGCGGTCGAGGCGGCGCAGGCCGCCCAGCGGTCCGGTCGGCCCGGACTCGGCAACAAGCCGCGGGTGCTGCTCGTTCCCCGGGTGGACGGGGACTACGCCGGCGTGGGCACGCTGGGCACCGTGGAGCAGGTGGGACGTCTGTCGGACGGCGATCCCGGTGCCGTGATCCGCGCGGTGAGCCGCGTGCGCATCGGCGCCGGCACGACCGGCCCCGGCGGCGCCCTGTGGGTGGAGGGCACCGAGCTCTCCGAGACCGCACCGGCCGAGGCCCCCGGCACCGTCGCGGAGCTCATGAAGGAGTACAAGGCCCTGGCCACCAGCTGGCTGCGCAAGCGCGGCGCCTGGCAGGTCGTGGACCGCGTCCAGCAGATCGAGGACGTCTCGCAGCTCGCGGACAACGCCGGCTACTCCGGCTTCCTCACCACCAGCCAGCGCATCGAGCTGCTGGAGACCCTGGACCCGGTCGCCCGGCTGAAGCTGGCCACGCAGTGGCTGCGTGACCACCTGGCCGAGCAGGACGTCGCGGAGACCATCCGCAAGGACGTCCAGGAGGGCATGGAGAAGCAGCAGCGCGAGTTCCTGCTGCGGCAGCAGCTCCAGGCCGTCCGCAAGGAGCTGGCCGAGCTGAACGGCGACCCGGAGGACGAGGCGGACGACTACCGTTCCCGCGTCGAGGCCGCCGACCTGCCCGAGAAGGTGCGCGAGGCCGCCCTGAAGGAGGTCGAGAAGCTGGAGCGGTCCAGTGACGCGTCCCCCGAGGGCAGCTGGATCCGCACCTGGCTCGACACCGTCCTGGAGCTGCCGTGGAACACCACGACCCAGGACGCCTACGACATCCCCGGCGCGCGGGCGGTGCTGGACGCCGACCACGCGGGCCTGGAGGACGTGAAGGAACGCATCACCGAGTACCTGGCCGTGCGCAAGCGCCGCAACGACCGCGGGCTCGGGGTCGTCGGCGGCCGCCGCGGAGGCGCGGTGCTGGCCCTGGTGGGCCCGCCCGGCGTCGGCAAGACCTCGCTCGGGGAGTCCGTGGCCCGCGCCATGGGGCGGAAGTTCGTGCGGGTCTCGCTCGGCGGCGTCCGCGACGAGGCGGAGATCCGCGGGCACCGGCGCACCTACGTCGGCGCGCTGCCCGGCCGGCTGGTGCGCGCCATCAAGGAGGCCGGGTCCATGAACCCGGTGGTCCTGCTGGACGAGATCGACAAGGTGGGCTCCGACTACCGCGGCGACCCGGCCGCCGCCCTGCTGGAGGTCCTGGACCCGGCCCAGAACCACACCTTCCGGGACCACTACCTGGAGGTCGAACTGGACCTGAGCGACGTGGTGTTCCTCGCCACCGCCAACGTCCTGGAGGCCATCCCGGAGCCGCTGCTGGACCGCATGGAACTGGTGCGGCTGGACGGCTACACCGAGGACGAGAAGGTCGTCATCGCCCGTGACCACCTGCTGCCGCGCCAGCGCGAGCTGGCCGGGCTCGGTGAGGACGAGGTGACGGTCGACGACGCGGCCCTGCGCAGGCTGGCCGGGGAGTACACCCGCGAGGCGGGCGTGCGCACCCTGGAGCGTTCGATCGCCCGCATCCTGCGGAAGGTCGCGGCCAAGCACGAACTCGGCGAGCGCGAGCTGCCGTTCACGGTGACCCCGCAGGACCTGCGGGACCTCATCGGGCGGCCGCACCACGTGCCGGAGTCGGCGCAGGACCCGCAGGAGCGGCGCACGGCGGTGCCCGGCGTGTCCACCGGCCTCGCGGTGACCGGCGCGGGCGGCGACGTCCTCTACATCGAGGCTTCGCTGGCCGACCCGGAGACCGGCGGCAGCGGGCTGCAGCTCACCGGGCAGCTGGGCGACGTGATGAAGGAGTCCGCGCAGATCGCGCTCTCCTTCCTGCGCTCGCACGGCGCCGAACTGGAGCTGCCGGTCGGCGACCTGAAGGAGCGCGGCGTCCACCTCCACGTCCCCGCGGGCGCGGTCCCCAAGGACGGCCCGAGCGCGGGTGTCACCATGACCACCGCGCTGGCCTCGCTCCTGTCGGGGCGGCGGGTCCGCACCGACGTGGCGATGACCGGCGAGGTGTCGCTGACCGGGCGCGTGCTGCCGATCGGCGGCGTCAAGCAGAAGCTGCTGGCGGCGCACCGCGCCGGGATCACCACCGTGGTGATCCCCAAGAGGAACGAGGCGGACCTGGACGACGTCCCCGCCGAGGTCCTGGAGAAGCTGGAGGTCCACGCGGTCTCGGACGTCCGGCACGTGCTCAAGCTGGCCCTGGAGCCCGCCGTCACCGGCGCGGACTCCGGGCTGGAAGCCTCGGTCGCGGCCTGAGTCAGGCCCTGACCGGGTGAATGGAGAGCGGCCCCTCCCACGGCCTGAGGAGGGGCCGCTCCCGTGCGTCCGGCAAGCGGCCCACGCGGTGGCGTCCGCGCGGCCGGGCCGTGCGGGGCGGGGACACCGGGCGGGGAAGGGCCCCTGGTCACGCTGTGCGTCCGCGTCTGCGAAATACTGGGGACGCCGTGTGCACGGCGGCCGGATACGACAGGTCTTCACGACGGAAAGCGGGTGACGAGGTGGCCGGAACCGCCGGCTCCCCCGGGGAGGCGGACCCCGTGATGGAGGCGCTCGAACGCGAGCTCACCGTCCTGTTGCGGCGCGCCCGCGCCTCCTCCGGCGAGATGGCCCGCGAGGTCCATCCGGACCTGGAGCCCGCGGCGTACGGGATCCTCGCCAGGCTCGCCGAGACCGGCCCCGAGCGGGCCACCGTGCTCGCCGGCTACTTCGGCGTCGGCAAGGCCACGATGAGCCGTCAACTGCGCGCCCTGGAGGTGCTCGGGCTCATCCGGCGCGAACCCGACCCCGCCGACGGCCGGGCCTACCTGGTGCAGCTCACCACGGGGGGCGCCGAGCGCTTCTCACGCGTCCGCACCGCGCGCCGGGCGCGCTACGTCAGCCGGCTCAGCGGCTGGGACCGGGACGAACTGCGGGAACTGGCCCGGCTGCTGGGCCAGCTGAACGACTCGCAGGAGCAGGACGGCGCCTGACCCGCGCGGCCTCCGCCCGGCGCGCGGCAACGCCGTCGTCACCACTGCGCGAACACCGCGGTCGCGTCGTCGCGCGCCTTGCCGCGGGGGAAGCGGGTGCCGTCCGGGTCGGCGGACTCCGCGGCGCGCACGCGCCGCAGGAGCTCCTCGGGGCCGGCCTCGCGCAGCAGGGTGAACGTGCCCTGCCAGTCCTGCTCGTGGAAGACCTCGACCAGCCGGGCGGCGCCGTCCGTCAGGGCCGCGACCGCGCGGACCTGCGAGCGCGGCCGGGTGCCCGTGACGGCGCGCTCGGCGACCGCGGGGTCCGCCGCCGCGGTGAAGAAGCCGCCCTCGGCGTTGCGCAGGGCCTCCACCGCCCGCCCGTACTCCGCGGCGGCCTCGGCACGGGCGGCCGTGCCGCGCGGCAGGGCACGCACCGCGGCGCGCAGCGCGGGCACCGGACCGGGCAGCCGGCCCAGCCGGTCGTCGCGCAGGTCACCGACGTGACCTGTGGTGTCCTCGATGAGCAACACCGAGTCGGATAGCACCAGATGCTCCACCGTGTCCGCATTCCACCGGACCGCCACCACGGTCGCCTGCGGGGTGCGGCGGTGAGAAAGGTCACAGCTGCCGCGGTGCGCGTCGGCGGTGCGCAGGACGGATTCCGCGAGACACTGCGCCAGGCTCGGGGCCGCGGGCGAAACGGACAGTTCGATCATGGATCCGCCCAGCTCGGCGACGTACCAGGGGACGTCGTGACGGCATCCCGTGGGGCCGTCGGGAGGGGTGACGCCGTCCAGCAGGACCAGTGAACCGCCGCCGCCTGACGCGGGCATGGCCACCGCGACGAAGTCCTCGTTGGGGCGTCCGGGGCTGCCGGGCTCGGTCGCCGTCTCGATGCGCATGCGGCCAGTCTGCAGCAGCCGCCCGGGGGAGCTGTTCGAACCCCGGGGGCGCTCGCCGGGGGTTACCGGTCAGTGAAGGTGCGCATCCTGCCAGGGCGGCGGCTCCGATGCCAGTTCCGGTCCCGGACGGCCGGGGGGCGTGCGCGTAACGATCCAGCCGGGGAGTTGAACGTCAACTTGTCGTTGCGATTCACTCGTTCGGGTGTCGAGGCGGGGGACGCACATCTGCATTCCGGGCCGGCCTGAGAAGGTCGGGACGATGCCGGGATGAGGCCAGACGTTGCCGTGCTCGGCGCTCGGCCGATGTGTCGTCATCTCGGGACCAGTGGACCAGGCGAGACGGGATAGCGAGCACCGGTGCGAACACGACGTAACCCGCGGACCAAGCGCGTACGGCAGAGACTGCTGGGCGCCCTGCTGATCTGCGCCGTCACGGTCCTGGCCGCCTCCGCCCCGGGCGTGGCCACGGGCGTGCGCGATCTGGCCGAGTCCCAGCGGCTGGTCGGCATGGCGCGGCTGGAGGCCCAGGCGGTCTCGTTGTCCCACGCCCTGGCCGACGAACGCGACGGCATGGCCGTCTTCGTGGCCGGCGGCCGCTCCACCGAGGGCGGCACGGGCGTCTCCGAGGCCCAGCGGGAGCGGGTCGACCGCCAGGTCCAGGAGGTGCTGACGGCGGCGGCCGACACCGACACCGACGACGCCCCGGCCTTCGCCGACGCGACCGCCGAGGTCGTCCGGCAGCTCGGGGAACTCCCCGCCGTCCGGCAGAAGGTGCTCTCCGGCCCCGGCTCCGCCGAGGCGGCCGTCGCGGCCTACGACCCGGCGATCCGGGCGCTGAACGGGGTCGGCGCCGCCGTCGCCCGCTCGCTGCCCGCCCGCGGCGCCTCCGCCGACACCACCGCGCTGCCCGGACTCGCCCGCGCCGTCGACCAGGCTTCCGTCCAGCGCGGCCTGCTGGTCGGCGCGCTCACCGCGGGCGGCGGGGAGTCCGCCCTGATCGGTGCCGCGCAGACCGCCGCCGTCAGCGAGCGGTCCGCGCTCGCCGACTTCCGCGGCGGGGCCTCGCAGGCCGCGGTCGAGCAGTACGACCAGACGGTCACCGGCTCCGACGTCAACCAGGCCGACAAGCGCCTGAAGCAGCTGCTGAACAGCTCCTCGCTGTCCGCCGCCGACCGCGCGCTCAAGCCGGGAGCGGTCCAGGCGGCGCTCTCCGCGCGGATCGACATGATGCGCGGCGTCGAGTCCTCGCTCGCGGCCGCCGCCGCCGACCGGCTCGCCGCGCTGCGCGACGACGACGTGACGGCCCTCGAACTCCACGTCGCCCTCGCCTCCGTGTGCTTCCTGCTCGTCCTCGGCGTCGGCGTCTCCACGGCCCGCTCCATCACCCGGCCGGCCGCCGCGCTCAATCGCTTCGCCCGCGGGGACGTCCCCGCGGGGGAGCAGGTCAGGATCGTCGGCTCCGACGAGTTCGCGGCGACGGCCCGGGCGGTCAACGCGCTCCGCGCCGAGGTCGCCGGGCTGCGCGAGCGCGTCGCCGCGCAGGACGCCGAACACACCAAGCTCCAGGGCGTGCGGGACGCCCTCGCCGCGGAACGCGACCTGCTGCACGGCCGGCAGGAGGCGCTCACCACGCGCCTGGGCAGCCTGCAGGGCAACGTCCACGGCACCTACGTCAACCTGACGCTGCGCACCCTCGGTCTGGTCGAGCGCCAGCTCACGCTGATCGAGCGGCTGGAGGAACTGGTCCACGACCCGGACGAGCTCGCCCAGCTGTTCAAGCTGGACCACCTGGCCACCCGCATGCGCCGCAACAGCGAGAACCTGCTGCTGCTCGCCGGAGCAGAACACGGTCACGCGCAGCCCAAGCCCGTCCCGCTGGTCGACGTGGCGCGCGCCGCGGTCTCCGAGATCGACAAGTACGAGCGCGTCCGCATCCAGCAGCTGCCCGCGGGACGCATCGCCGGCTTCGCCTCCGACGACCTCAGCCACCTGGTCGCCGAGCTCCTGGAGAACGCGGCCGCGTTCTCCCCGCCGGAGACCGAGGTGGAGCTGTCCGGCTGGATGCTGGAGAGCGGCGAGCTGATGCTGTCGGTCGAGGACCAGGGCATCGGCATCCCCACGGCCCGGCTGGACGAGCTCAACGCGCTGCTGACGCAGGCCGAACCCGCGGAGCAGGCCTCCGGCGGCGAGGCCACCGGTATGGGCGTCTACGTCGTCGCCCGGCTCGCCGCCCGGCACGGCATCCGCGTCCAGCTCCGAGACGCCAAGCGCGGCGGCACCACCGCCGTGGTGGTCGTCCCCGCGGCGCTCACCGCGCCGGCGGAGGACCCGGACGGCCCGCAGACCCCCGTGGAGGCGGCCGTCGCGGGCGAGCCGTGGCAGCCGGGCACGGCGCTGCGGAGCGCACGCGCCGAGCAGGCCGGGAAGGCGGCGCGGACGGCACCGGCGGCCGTGGAGCCCGTGACGGAGCCGGCGCCCGATGAGGCGCCCGGACCCGGGGGCGACGCCATCGAGCACGCCCGCGCCGACCAGCCCGCCCCCGCCCCGACACCGGCCCCGGAAACCGGGCCGGCACCGGCCGAAGCCGCCGAGGCGCCCGCTGCGCCGCCCGCGGCACCGGCTCCGGCCTCCGTGGAGGTGCCGGACGGCGTGGCGCTGACCGCCAAGGGGCTCCCGCAGCGGGTGCCGCGGTCCACGGGGCTGTCGGGTGAACCGCAGCTCCGTGGGCGGGCCCAGCAGGGCGGCGGGGTGGACCCGGAGGAGCTGCGGCGCAAGCTCGGCGGCTTCGCCCGGGGTCTGCGCGACGGCCGGGCGGAGGCCGAGGCCGAGACGCAGGAGATCCGGCGCGGCCTGCCCGCGCCGAGGGCGGCCGCGGACGCGGCCGCGGCAGAAGGCAGTTCGGGGGGACACCAACAAGTCGAAGCCGAAGGCGTCGAGGAGGCACGCGGTTGATGTCGGCCGGTACGGACACCCAGAGTGAACGGGGCCTGAGCCACGAGGCACGTAGCCTCCAGTGGCTGCTGAGCAATTTCGTGGAGGACGTGCCCGGGGTCCGCTCCGTGGCCGTCGTGTCCTCGGACGGACTGCTGCTGCTGACCTCGGAGCCCGAGGACGAGGCCGACGCGGCTGACGAAGCCGCGGAGGACGGCGCGGGCGGACGCCCCAAGGGCCCGGCGGGCACCTCCGCCGACCTGGCCACGGTGGTCTCCGGCATCGCCTCGCTGACCGACGGCGCCGCGCGCCTGATGGACGGCGGCGGCGTGCGCCAGACGGGGGTGGCGATGGAGAACGGCAGCGTGTTCGTGATGACGATCGGGGACGGTTCGCTGCTCGGCGTCCACGCGGACGCCGAGTGCGACATGAGCGTGGTGGCCTACCACATGGCCCTGTTCGTGGGCCGGGCCGGCCACGTGCTCACCCCGGCGCTCCGCACGGAGCTGCGCCAGGCGATCGAGGGGGGCCGCTGATGCGCCGTCCGGTGATCGCCGCGGCCCGGGCGGCCGCCGTCCTCCCCGTACGGGGTGCCGGGCGCAGGGCCGCCCGGGTGCGCCCGTACGCGCTGACCGGCGGCCGTACGTCCTTCGGCCACGTGCTGCTGGTGGAGACCTTCGTCGCGACGATCGACGCCTCCACCGAACGCAGGGAGCTGACCTCGGGCAGCTGGGCCGAGCGCGTCATGCCGGAGATGCGGGCCATCGTGGAGCTGTGCCGCCGGATGCGCTCGGTGGCGGAGATCTCGGCGCTGCTGCGCATGCCGCTCGGCGTCGTCCGGGTGCTGCTCAGCGACCTGGCCGATCAGGGAAGGATCCGCGTGTACGGGACCGGGCACGGGCCCGGCGCCCCGGATCGCGCACTGCTGGAGAGGGTTCTCGGTGGACTTCGCAGGCTCTGACATGTCGTCCCTCGCGGAAGAAGACGGCCTGCAGGAGTGGCAGCTGGACGTGAGCCAGGCCCCCACCTCGACCAAGATCGTGGTGGCGGGCGGCTTCGGCGTGGGCAAGACCACCTTCGTCGGCACGGTCTCGGAGATCACCCCGCTCACCACCGAGGCGGTGATGACCAGTGCCAGTGAGGACATCGACGACCTCGGGTCCACCCCGGACAAGACCACCACCACGGTGGCGATGGACTTCGGCCGGATCACCCTCGACCGGGAGCTGGTGCTCTACCTGTTCGGCACCCCCGGCCAGCAGCGTTTCTGGTTCATGTGGGACGACCTGGTGCGCGGGGCGATCGGCGCCGTCGTCCTCGCCGACACCCGCCGGCTGGCCGACGCCTTCCCGGCACTGGACTACTTCGAGAGCAGCGGCCTGCCCTACGCCGTGGCGGTCAACCGCTTCGAGGGCACCACCGCCTACGACGAGATCGACGTCCGCGAGGCGCTCGCCGTGCCGGACGAGATCCCGGTGGTGATATGCGACGCCCGCGACCGACAGTCGGTGATCCAGGTACTGCTGGCCCTGGTCAAGCAGGCCCTCGTCGCCCAGCCGGAGTAGCAGTCTTCCGGCGGGGTCGTGGGGACGCCCGCCGGACGCATCCCAGCCGCACCGTACGAGAGAGCATGCCGCCTTGCGCAAGATACTGATCGTGGGAGCCGGCCAGTCCGGGCTCCAACTGGCCCTGGGCCTGCAGTCCCGGGGATACGAGGTCACCGTCATGTCCAACCGCACGGCGGACGAGATACGCCAGGGGCGTGTCATGTCCACCCAGTGCATGTTCGGCACGGCGCTGGGCCACGAGCGCGACCTCGGCCTCGGCTTCTGGGAGGACCAGACCCCCCGGATCGAGGGCCTGGGGGTCTCCGTCGCCGCCCCCGACGGATCACGGCCCATCGACTGGGTGGGACGCCTCGACGCGTACGCGCAGTCCGTCGACCAGCGGGTGAAGATGGCCGGCTGGCTGGAGACCTTCGTCGAGCGCGGCGGCAAGCTGGTCGTGCACGGCGTGACCGTCGGCGACCTGGACTACTTCTCCCGCGCCTACGACCTGGTGATGGTCGCGGCGGGCAAGGGCGAGCTGGTCTCCATGTTCGGCCGGGACGCCGAGCGTTCCCCGTACGACAGCCCGCAGCGTGCGCTGGCCGTCGCCTACGTGCACGGCCTCGGCCCGCGCCCGGAGCACCCCGACTTCCACGCGGTGCGGCTCAACATGGTGCCCGGCGCCGGCGAACTGATCGTGATCCCGGCGTTCACCACCTCCGGCCCCTGCGACATCCTCTTCTGGGAGGGGCTCCCGGGCGGTCCGCTCGACGTCTTCGGCGGTGTCAAGGACCCGCAGGAACACCTGCGCATCACCCTTGAACTGATGCAGCGTCACCTTCCGTGGGAGTACGACCGCGCCCGTGACGTCGAGCTGACGGACGCCGGCGGCACCCTGGCCGGGCGTTTCGCGCCGGTGGTCCGGCACCCCGTCGCCGAACTGCCCTCCGGCGGGCTGGTGCTGGGCGTCGCCGACGTCGTCGTGGCCAACGACCCGATCACCGGGCAGGGCTCCAACAGCGCCTCCAAGTGCGCGGCCGCCTACCTCGACGCCATCGTCGAGCACGGCGACAAGCCCTTCGACCGGGACTGGATGGAGTCCGCCTTCGCCCGCTTCTGGGCCACCGCCGAGCCGGTGACCAAGTGGACCAACGCCCTCCTCGGCCCGCCGCCGGAGCACATCCTGGGCCTGATCGGTGCCGCCGGGCAGCTGCCGGCGGTCGCGAACCGCTTCGCCAACGGCTTCGACGACCCGTCGGACTACGAGTCGTACTTCTACGACCCCGCGGCGACCTCCGCCTACCTGGCCTCGGCCGCCGGGGCCTGACGGCCCGGGCGCCGGCGGTGCACGCCGCCGGCGCCGGACGGCCCGCCGCCCTCAGGCCCGCAGGCGCGACCGCTGCATCGCGGCGAGCCGCAGCACCACGGCGATGCACAGCGCCCCCGCCAGGACGTAGAGCGCGGCGCCGGCCGTCTCCGCCGCGGGCGGGCCCGTGGTGGCGGAGGGGGAGGCGAGGAGCTGCGCCGCCACGAAGAGCAGCCACCACGAGGTCAGCAGCACACTGGTGCGCCGCGGGCGTCCGGGCGGGGAACTGGCGGCCCAGATGTCGTTGATGATCCGCTTGGGCAGGACGAAGCCGACCAGCGGTATCAGCCACGCGCCCGTGGTCCAGCCGCGACGCATCCGGTGGCCGCCGGGCGCCGGCGCCTCGGCGTTCACCCGCATCTGCCACAGCCAGCGCAGGAAGACGACCCCGGTGAGCACGAAGGCGAGATGGCTCAGACCGGTGAGGGCGACGACCTCGTCGCCGCGCGCGAGGGCGGCGGCCGAGCCGCCGGCGGCGCGGTCGAGGAGCAGCCGGGCGACGAGCAGCGCGGCGTTCACCAGCACACAGGTCCCGAGCGCGGCCACGACGACGACGGTCGTCGCCTTCGGGACGAAGACCGGCTCGCCCTCGGCCGGCCGCACGGGCGGGGACATGGCGATGGCGTCGTCGCGGGTCACGAGGCCGCAACCTATTACCGGCCCCGGCATCCGGTCCAGCGCCGCCCGCGTCCCGGCAACCGGGCCCGGCGCGGGGCGGGCCGTCCGGGCGCCCCGGGTCCCGCCTTGGCACCTCTCCGGGGCTGTGAAACGCTCGTCGTACGGGACATCTGTCCGGCGTCCGCACACAGATCCCGCACGGCCGGGCCCGGTCGTCCGCCGCAAGGCCCCTGGTCCGGGCTCCCGTACGGGAGAGGGAACAGCCATGACGACGACCGAGCACGACCGCGACGGCCACCGTGACCCCACCCTGTACCGCACCCCGGCGGACGCCGTCGCCGCGGCCGCCGAGAAGCTCGCCTACGTCGTCGGGTTCGACCCGGCCGGGGAGCGCCCGGACGCCCTGTTCACCGTCGTCACCGATCCGGGATCCCCGGTGTACGGCCAGGTGGCCGCCCGTGTCGAGATGCCCGACCGGGGCGACGAACTGCACCACTTCGGCTGGAACGCCTGCTCGAGCGCGCTGGCCCACCCCGGCCACCACCACGCCGCGCGGCGCTACCTGATCGTCCCGGGCCTGCGTTCCTCCCGGCTGCACGTCCTCGACACCGGCCCCGATCCCACCCGCCCGCGCCTGGTCAAGGTCGTCGAGGCCGGGGAGCTCGCCGCCAGGGCCGGTTACTCGCGGCCGCACACCCTCCACTGCGGCCCCGACGGGGTGTTCCTGTCCTGCCTCGGCGGCGCGGACGGCGCGGACGGGCCCGGCGGCGTCGCACTGCTGGACCACGAGACCTTCGACGTGCTGCGGGCCTGGGAGAGCGAGCGCGGACCGCAGTCGCTCGCCTACGACGTCTGGTGGCACCTGCGCGAGAACATCGCCGTGACCAGCGAGTGGGGCAGCCCCTCGATGATCGAGGACGGGCTCGTGCCCGAACTGCTGCTGGACCGCCGCTACGGGCACGCGGTGCACTTCTGGGACCTGGACACGGGCCGGCACCTGCAGCGCGTCGACCTGGGGGACGAGAACCAGATGGTGCTGGAGCTGCGCCCCTCGCACGACCCCGAGGCCACCTGGGGGTTCGTGAACACCGTCGTCGACGTCGAGGACCTGTCGGCGTCGGTGTGGCTGTGGACCCGGGAGGGCGGCGACTTCACGGTCCGCAAGGTGATCACCCTGCCCGCCGAGCCCGCCCGGGCGGAGGACCTGCCCCCCGCGCTGCGGCCGTTCGGCGCCGTGCCCCCGTTGATCACCGACATCGACCTGTCGGTGGACGACCGGTGGCTGTACGTCTCCGCGTGGGGGACCGGTGACCTCCACCAGTACGACGTGGGCGACCCGCTCCGGCCGAGGCGGACCGCGTCCGTGCGGCTGGGCGGCATCACCGGCCGGCAGACGCACCCCGCGGAGCCGGACGTCCCGCTGAGCGGCGGAGCGCAGATGGTCGAGCTCAGCCGCGACGGACGGCGGGTGTACGTGACGAACTCCCTGTACGCCGCCTGGGACGCGCAGTTCTACCCCGAGGGCATCGACCCGTGGATGGTCAAGCTCGACGCCGACACCTCACGCGGCGGGCTCCGCGTCGACAGCGGCTTCTTCCCGCACGGCCCGGACTTCCGGGGACTGCGGGTGCACCAGACGCGCCTGGAAGGCGGCGACGCCTCCTCGGACTCGTACTGCTACCGCCGCTGACCGCCGGGCACCGTCACCCGGCGACGTCCACGACGACCTTGCCCCGGCCCTCGCCGCGCTCGACCACGCCGTGCGCCTCGGCGGCCGTGGCCAGGGTGAAGCGGCGCGGGTCGACCAGCGGCCGCAGCGCCCCGGCCTCGGCGAGGGCGGCGGCCTCGCGCAGGATCCCGCCGTGGTGCTCGCGCCCGCGGCCGGTGAGCATCGGCAGCAGCGTGAAGACCCCGGAGTAGCTGGCACCTCGGAAGGACAGCGGCGCGAGGCTGTGGCTGCCCCAGCCGAGGGCGCTCACCACATGGCCGGTGTAGGTGCGCACCGCGGTGAAGGAGGCGTCGAGCGTCTCCCCGCCGACGGTGTCGACGACGACGTCGAAGCCCTCGCCGCCGGTGTGCTCGGCGACGTAGGCGTCGACCGGGGTGGCGGTGCGGTCGATCGGGGTCGCACCGAGAGCGGCGATGGTCTCCAGGCTGCGCGGCGAGCCGGTGGCGAAGACCTCGGCGCCGCGGGCCCGGGCGAGCTGCACGGCCACGTGCCCGATGCCGCCGGCGCCGCCGTGGACGAGCACCTTCTGCCCCTCGTGCACGCCCGCCCGGTCCACCAGGCCCTCCCAGGCGGTGATGAAGACCAGGGGGAGCGCCGCTGCCTGACGCATCGTCAGCGCGGCGGGCTTGCGGGCCAGCAGCCGGGCGTCCACGGCCGCGTACTCGGCCAGCGACCCCTGGAGGTCGCCTACCCCGCCGGTCATGCCGAAGACCTCGTCCCCGGGTGCGAGGCCGGTGACGTCCGCCCCGACCTCCTCGACGACACCGGCCAGGTCGAGGCCGAGCACGGCGGGCGGCCGGGTGCGGGCGTGGGCGGCCTTCCCGGCACTGATCTTGGTGTCCAGGGGGTTCACCCCGGAGGCCGCGATCCGGACCAGCACCTGGCCGGGGCCGGGTGCGGGGGTGCGGATCGCGCCGAGGATCAGGGGGCTGCCGAACTCTTCCAGCAGGACCGCGCGCATGGTGGGGGCCACCGGGGGGCGGGAGGAGGTCATCGGATGTCCTTTCGAACAGACAGGTCTGTTTGATGAGGGTCGAAGGAACGCCCTCGTCCCCATGGTGCGGACGAGGGCGCGGCCGGGATCAGACGGCGGGCGGGCAGGCCCGCTCGACCGCGGCCCGCGCCGCGGCCTTGGCGGCGGCCGGCATCGCCGGGTCCTGTTCGAGCTTGCCCGCGGCCAGGGTGCCGTCGACGAGCAGGGTCAGCTGCAGTGCCAGCTCGTCGGGGTCCGCGGCGCCGGCCGCCTCGGCCAGCCCGCGCACCCATGCCCGCACGGCCCGCTTGTGCACCAAGGTCACCTCGTGCGGCAGGCTGCCCGGCTCGCTCTCCGCGGCGGCGTTGATGAAGGGGCAGCCGTGGAAGCCGTGGCGCTCGTACGAGGCCGAGACGGCGTCGAACAGGCCCACCAACTGCTCGCGGGGATCGTCCCCGGCCGCCAGCGCGGCGGCGCGCAGCCTGCCCCGCCAGGAGTCGTCGACCCTGCGCAGGTACGCGGCGGCCAGTTCGTCCTTGGAGGGGAAGTGGACGTAGAGCGTGGACTTGGCCACGCCCGACTCGGCGATGATCCGGTCGATCCCCACGCCGCGCAGGCCGTGCGCGGCGAACAGCGCCTCGGCCGTGGTCAGTATGCGCTCGCGCGCCGGGGGGCGCTTCGCCGTCGTGGGCATGGTGCTCACCGTGGTCCTCGCCGGGGCCCGGCGGGCCCCTCACGGCAAAACTAACAGACAGGTCTGTCCGATGCCGCTGAGGCCCTGGTCACACCGCGGCCTCAGGAGTTCGAGGCGCCGCCGAGCGGGGTCGGGTCGTGGGCCGACTTGGGGGCGACGGGGGAGACGTAGTGCTTCATCGACGGGTCGTCGGAGTCCGGCCGGACGGCGCCGAGGACCGGGTTGGCGGCGATCGGGGAGATCTTGACGAAGCCGCCCGGGCGCGGGGCCTGGATGACCATGCCGTTGCCGATGTACATCGCCACGTGGGTGGCGCCGGGGAAGTAGACCACCAGGTCGCCGGGGCGCAGCAGGTTGAGCGGGACGTGCGGCAGCTGCTTCCACTGCTCCTGGCTGGTGCGCGGGATGGTGGTGCCCGCGTGCTCCCAGGCCTGCGAGGTCAGGCCCGAGCAGTCGTACGCCTTCGGGCCCTCGGCACCCCAGACGTAGGGCTTGCCGATCTGGGCGTAGGCGAAGCTCAGCGCCCGGTTGCCGGCCTTCGACGGCGCGAGTGCCGTGCTGCCGAGCCGGCCGGACCGCAGGAAGGCCGCCTGCGCCTGGTCGATGCCCTGCTGCTCCAGCTGCTGGAGGTCCTCGATCTGGGCGCCGGTCAGTCCGGCGAGGATCCGTTCGACGTCGGCCAGCTGCCGCTCGATGTCCTCCTTGGCCTCGCGCTGCTTCTCCTCCAGCTGCTCCGAACCGTCCAGCGCGTGCTGCTGGGCCCGGTTGAGCGCGGCGATCCGCTTCTCGCCGTTCTCCAGCTGGGCGACGAGCTCGGCCTGGCTGCCGGCGGCGCGGTCGAGCATGTGCCCCTGGGTGAAGGCGTCCTGCGGGTCCTTGCTGAGCAGCAGGTTGAGGTACGGGGAGACGCCACCGGACTTGTACTGTTCCCGCGCCAGCTGCCCGGCCAGTGCGCGGGCGTCACTGAGCGCGGTGCGCTCCTCGGCGAGCTGGTGGTCGAGGCGGTCGGCCTTGCTCTGGTTCTCGTCGAGCTCGGCCTTGGCCTGGTCGTAGGTCTCGGTGGCCTGCTCGGCCTTGTGGTAGAGGTCCTGCAGCTGCTCCAGCAGCACGACGAGCGTCCGGTCGTCCGGCACCGGATCGTCGGGAGCGGCGTAGGCCTGGGCGGGGATCCCGAGCGCCGCGGCGGCCAGCAGCGTCCCGCAGACGAGTGCCCTGCGCACCCACTCCTTGGGCCGGTGTGCTGCTGACATCCCGTCACCTCCGCCTGTTCCACCGATACGTGCGGGTAGATCCTTACATGATCGGGTCGGCTGCGACAGAGGGACGGGCCGGAACGGGCGGCTCCGCCGGTCGCGGAGCCACCCGTTCGTCCGGCGTCATCCGAAATAGGTGTCGAAGTTCCGCTGGAATTCCCAGTTGCTGTACTTGTCCCAGTTCACGGACCAGGTCATCAGGCCGCGCAGCGCGGGCCAGGTGCCGTGGGTGGTGTAGCCGCCGCAGTTGACCTTCCGGGTAAGGCAGTCGAGCGCCTTGTTCACCTCGGCCGGGGTGGTCCAGCCGTTGCCCGCGTTGCTGCTGGCGGGCAGGCCGACGGCCACCTGCGACGGGGAGAGCGGCGGGAACACCCGGGAGGTGTTGCCCGCGACCGGGAAGCCGGTGAGCAGCATGTCGGTCATGGCGATGTGGAAGTCGGCACCGCCCATCTGGTGGTACTGGTTGTCCAGTCCCATGATCGGCCCGGAGTTGTAGTCCTGGACGTGAAGGAGCGTCAGATCCCCGCGCAGGGCGTGGATCACCGGCAGGTACGCGCCGGCCCGCGGGTCCTGGGCGCCGGCCGGGCCCGGGCCGTAGAACTGGTACCCGAGCTGGACGAAGAAGGTCTCGGGGGCCATGGTCAGCACGAAGGCGCCGCCGTACCTGGCCTTGAGGGTCTTCAGCGCGGAGATCAGGTTGACCACGACCGGGGTGGTCGGGTTCCTGAAGTCGGTGTCACCGGCGTTGAGGGAGAGCGAGTGGCCCTCGAAGTCGATGTCGAGACCGTCCAGTCCCCAGGTGTCGATGATCTTGCCGACGGAGCTGACGAAGGCGTCGCGGGCGGCGGCGGTGGTGAGCTGGACCTGGCCGTTCTGGCCGCCGATGGAGATCAGCACCTTCTTGCCCTGCGCCTGCTTGGCCTTGATCGCGGCTTTGAACTCCGCGTCGGACTCCACGTTCGGGCACTCGGCGACCGGGCAGCGGTTGAAGCGGATGTCGCCGGAGGTGGTGGAGGTGGGCTCGCCGAAGGCGAGGTCGATGTAGTCCCAGCTCGCGGGGACGTCGGCCATGCGGACGTAGCCGGAGCCGTTGGCGAAGCTGGAGTGCAGGTAGCCCACGAGGGCGTGGGAGGACGGCGTCGGATCGGTCGGGGTGGGGGTCGGCGTGGGAGTGGGGGTCGGGGTGGGGGTCGGCGTCGGCGTCGGGTCGGTGGGGGTCGGGCTCGGCGTCGGGCCGCCGGGCCCGGTCAGCGACAGGTCGTCGGCGTAGTACGTGGGCTGCGCGTACCAGCCGTGGACGTAGACCGTCGCGCTGGTCTGGTTCGGGCCGGTGGTGAAGCTGACGTTCAGCTGCTGGTAGGCGCCGCCGGTGCCCGGGGTCCAGGTGCTGGTGCCGCCGTCCACGCCGATGTAGACGTAACTCCCCTTGACCTGCGCCGAGAAGGTGTACGCCGTGTTGGGGGCGACGCCCACCGTCTGCTTGCACTGCGCGGTCCCGGTGCCGCTCGGGGTGCCGGCGAGGGCGCGACTGCCGCTCTTCGCCTGCCCGGTCACCACCTGGGTGGTGCCGGAGTCGCAGCTCCAGCCGGACAGGTTGCCCGACTCGAAGCCTCCGTTGACCAGGAACTCACCGGCGTGCGCCGTGGGGGCGAGGGCGACCAGCCCGCCGAGGACGGCGGTGCAGGCGAGGGTCGCCGTCGCGGCGACGAGGTGTCTCATGGGGGGCCGCTCCTTCGGGGGCGAGAAGAAGTGCGCATGACAACTCGCAGCAAACAGGTCTGGACCAATCCTGTCAATGGTCCGGACCATCCCCATGGCCGGTCACCCGGATCACCCGTCCGGCGGCGGTCCGCCCGCGCGACCGCCCCTGCGGCTCACGTCCGCGGTTTCGACCAGGGCCAGCGCGGCTTCTCCGGCCGGTTCCCCTCCGGGTCGTAGACGAAGACCCAGCGCGTACGGCGCTGCGCGCGCGGGCCGGGGCTGGGCTCGCGATGATAGACGTGCACGACGGGGGGTGCGCCGTCCTCCTGCGGCACCGGTACCTCGTACACCTTCGGGGGCTGCCCGGTGATGCCGGTCAGCACCCCCAGCACCCGGCCGTCCAGCGGCCCTCCGACGAATTCCGTGTCCTCATGCCTCACGGGGTCAGGGTAGGCCCTGGGGAGGGGGCCACGTTCAGGAAACGGCAGGTGGGAGCAGATGTGCGACTGCCTGGGCCAGCGGGGTCACCCGGCGGGCCAGGTCCCCGGCGGGGCTGCCCGCGCTCTCCCGTTCCAGGGCGGCCAGCGCGACCTCGGCGGTCTCCTGGTCGGTGGTGGAGCTGACCAGCAGCAGCGCGATGAAGTGGTCCACCAGCCACCGCCGCAGCTCCTGGGCGGGGGGCTGCTTGCCCTCGTCCAGCCAGGTCAGCGAGACGGCCTCGACGCTGGCGATCCAGGAGCGCACCATCATCGCCAGTCGCGGTCCGGGGTGCGGCGCGCCCAGGTGCATCAGGATCTGCTCGGCCGCGCCGCGCCGGACGCCGTCCACGATGGCGTCGGTCCGGCTGGTCTCCGCGACGCTGCCGCCGCGCAGCAGGGCGGAGTACGCCGCGTCGTGCTCGTCCACGTAGGAGAGGTAGCGGTCCAGCGCGTTGGACAGGCGCTGGGTCATCTCGCCCTCGGCGGGCTCCACGAAGCAGGTCCGCAGCTCCTCGGCGGCGTTGCGCATGGCGGCCTCGTACAGCTGCTGCTTCCCGCCGGGGAAGTAGCGGTAGACCAGGGGACGCGAGACCCCGGCGGCCGCGGCCACGTCGTCGACCGAGACGTCCTCGGGCCTGCGGTGCCCGAACAGGTCCACGGCGGCGGCGAGCAACTGGGTACGGCGCTGCTCGACGCTCAGCCGGCGGTAGGCGGGAGCGGCGGCGGGCGCCGGCGTCGAACTGCCGTTCATGAACGCCAGCGTATCCGCCCGCGCGCCGTGCTACCCGAGAAGTCCCGAGCTGCGCCACATGCGCCGTACGCCCGGACCCTCGAACATGCCGATCTCCTCCAGGAAGTCCATCAGCTTCCGCGCCGCCTGCCGCATCACGTCGCGGCGGTGCGGGCTGGTGCGGGCCAGCTCGGCGGCGTACCGGGGGTCGAGCCCGACCGAGGCGTACACCTGGGGGCTGATCAGCGACCGGGCGATCACCCGTGCGGCCTCGGCGGAGGAGATCCGGGTGAAGGCGATCTCCCAGCGCGGCGCCGAGCTCATCTGGCGGCGCAGCTCCTCACGGGCGTAGCGGATGTGCCGGGCCTCCTCGACCACGTGGATGCGGGTGACGCCACGGGTCAGCGGCTGCACGCGCTCGTCCGGGAAGGTCAGCCGCTGCATCCAGTCGAGGATCTCCTCGGCGAGCAGGGTGCCGGTGAAGGAACCGGGTGTGGTGGAGACGGTCTTCAGCACCCGCCCGAGGTTGTGGTCCGTGCGCGAGGGCTTGTAGACGGGTGTGCCGAGCCGGGTGACCAGCCGCGCGAACATCTTCGAGTGGCGGCACTCGTCGGCGATCTCGGTGAGCGCGTAGCGGACGTGCCCGCTGGTGGGGTCCAGGTCGTAGGAGTGCCGCAGCAGCAGCTGCATGAGGATGATCTCGAACCAGATGCCGATCGAGGCCAGCGACGCCGCCTCGTGCCGGCTCAGCTCGATCCGCTGTTCCTGCGACATGTGCTTCCACAGCGGGGTGTCGTACAGGGAGCACAGCTCGGGCGGCCAGAACCACGCGCCGTCCTCGAACGGGGCGTCCCAGTCCAGCTCGGTGTCGGGGTCGAAGGAGTGCTTCGCGGAGGCGTCGAGCAGCCGCTCCGCCACTTTTTCACGCGTTGCAAGAGGGGTGCCAGCGGTCATGCTCTTATGAGACTGTGTGTCAGCAAGCCCGTCAAGAGTCGAGGAGACGCCAATGCCGTCGCAGGACAACTTGTGGGAGATCCCGGCTTCCGGAGCCGCCCGCTTCTCCTGGGAGTACGACGACGGGCGCGACCGGCTGCTCGCCCTCTACCAGAAGGGCAAGGACAAGCAGTGGGACGCGGTCACCCGCATCGACTGGGACATCGAGGTCGACCCGTACGACCCGCTCGGCGTGCCGGACCAGAACATGACCGTCTACGGCACCCCCTACTGGGACAAGATGTCCGAGCGGAACAAGCGCGACATGCGCCGTGCCTACGCGTCCTGGCAGTTCAGCCAGTTCCTGCACGGGGAACAGGGCGCCATGGTCTGCGCCGCCCGCATCGTGGAGTCGGTGCCCGACCTCGACGCCAAGTTCTACTCCGCGACCCAGACCATGGACGAGGCCCGGCACGCCGAGATCTACTCCCGCTTCCTGCGCGAGAAGGTCGGCATGGTCTACCCGATCAACGACTCGCTGCAGGCCCTGCTCGGCGACACCCTGCGCGACTCCCGCTGGGACATGCCGTACCTGGGGATGCAGGTGCTCATCGAGGGGCTCGCGCTGGCCGCCTTCGGCATGCTGCGCGACACCACCGACAAGCCGCTGCCCAAGCAGATCCTCGCCTACGTCATGCAGGACGAGGCCCGGCACGTCGCCTTCGGGCGGATGGCGCTGCGCGACCACTACAAGCAGCTGTCCGACGCCGAACTGCGCGAGCGCGAGGAGTTCGTCATCGAGGGCTGCTACCTCATGCGCGACCGGCTGCGCGGCGCCGAGGTGCTGGAGGACTTCGGCATCCCGCGGCAGGAGGCCGAGGAGCTGAGCGAGCGCTCGGAGTACCTGCAGCTCTTCCGCAAGCTGCTGTTCAGCCGCATCGTGCCGTGCGTGAAGGACATCGGGCTGTGGGGCGAGCGGCTGCAGCGCGCCTACGTCGACATGGGCGTCCTGGAGATGGGCGACTCCAACCTCGACCTGCTGATGGCCCAGGACGAGGAGATCGCCGAGAAGCTCGACGCCGAGCGCTTCGCCCAGGAGGAGACCGAGCGGGCCGCCGAGGTCGAGCAGGCCATCGCGCTGGGCGCCCAGGACTGACCGCGGCCGGGCACGGGATCAGCGTCCCAGCACCGCGCGCATCACGGCGCGGGCGACCGGGGCCGCCTTGCCGCCGCCGCTGATGTCGGCGCGGTCCGCGGCGGCGTCCTCCACGACGACGGCGACGGCGACCTTCGCCGGGGCCCCCCGGCCCTCCTTCGCCCAGGAGATGAACCAGGCGAACGGGTTCCCGCGGTTGTCCTCACCGTGCTGCGCCGTGCCCGTCTTGCCGCCCACCACCGCGCCGGGCAGGGCGGCGTTGCGGCCCGTGCCGTGCCGCACCACGGCGACCATCATGTCCTGCATCACGAAGGCCACGGTCGCGTCCATCACCTGCCGGTAGGCCCGCTCACCGGTGATCTCCAGCGGGAGGCCGGCGCCGTCGGTGGTCCGGTCCACCAGGTGCGGGTACATCAGCGTGCCGTCGTTGGCCACGGCCGCCGCGACCATCGCCATCTGCAGCGGGGTGGCCCGGGTGTCGTACTGCCCGATGGACGACAGCGCCAGCTGCGCCCGGTCCATGCGGCGGTCGAAGACGCTGACCGCGGGGTGCGACGGGACCCCGATGGAGGGGTCGTTGAAGCCGAAGGCCTCGGCCGTCTCGCGCATCGCCCGCAGCCCCACGTCGTCGCCGAGCTTGCCGAAGACGGTGTTGCAGGAGACGACGTACGCGTGGAGCAGCGGCGCGTCCTCACAGCCCGCGGACGCCGACTCGTTGCCCAGCGTCGTCGTCGTGCCCGGAAGGCGGTAGGGGTCCGGGGAGTCGGTGGGCTTCCCGACGTCGGTGACCGCCCCGGAGGCGAGCGCCGCGACCGCCGTCACCGTCTTGAAGGTCGAACCCGGGGGGTACGTCTGGCGCAGCGCCCGGTTGAGCATCGGCTGGTCCTCGGCGGTGACGAGCCGGTGCCAGGCGCCGAGCGCCTCCGGGCCGGTGCCGGCGATCGTCGCGGGGTCGTAGGAGGGCGTGCTGACCAGCGCCAGGATCCGGCCGGTCGCCGGATCGAGGGCGGCGACCGCGCCCTTCTTGCCGCCCAGCGCCTTGTACGCGGCCTGCTGGGCGGCCGGGTCGATGGTGGTGCGGACGTCGCCCGGGCGCTGCGGCGCCCTGCTGACCGCGTTCCACAGCGGGAGCGCCGACAGCCCGGGGGAGGAGCCGGACAGGACGTCGTCCGCGGCGGCCTCCAGCAGGGCCGTGCCGTAGGTCTGGGAGGAGAAGCCGGTCACGGGCGCGTAGAGCGGGCCGTCGGCGTAGGTGCGGACCCAGTCCAGCTGGGCGCCGGTGGACCGGGAGCCGGTCACGGGCCGGCTGCCGACGAGGATGTCGCCGCGCGGCTGCGCGTAACGGTCGATCGGCACCCGCCGGTTGGCGGGGTTCGCGTCGTACGCGGGGGCCCGCACCACCTGGACCCGGATGGCGTTCACCAGCAGGGCGACGAGGAGCAGCAGGCACAGCGCCGCGGCCCGGCGGGCGTACGGGGTCACGCCGCGGCCGCCCCACCGCCGGTGGCCCGGCCGGCGGTCCGGCCGGTGTCCGGGCCGGGCGGCGGGCGGCGGGCGGTGTCGCTGAGCAGGATCAGCAGCGCGACGATCACCCAGTTGGTGACGACCGACGAACCGCCCTGCGCCAGGAACGGCATCGCCATCCCGGTCAGCGGGATCAGGTCCGTCACCCCGCCGGCGATCACGAAGACCTGCAGCGCGACGATCGAGGCCAGCCCCACGGCCAGCAGCCTGCCGAACGGCTCGCGGACCGCCAGCCCCGCCCGGTAGCCCCGGGCCACCAGCAGTCCGTACAGCAGGAACAGCGCGGTCAGCCCCGTCAGGCCCAGCTCCTCGCCCGCCGTGGCCAGGATGAAGTCGGACTTGGCCGCGAAGCCGATCAGGATCGAGTGCCCCTCGCCCAGGCCCGTGCCCAGCAGCCCTCCGGCGGAGAACGCGAACAGCGACTGCGCCAGCTGGCCCGGGCCCTGTCCGGCCTCGATGCTGGCGAAGGGGTGCAGCCAGTCCGCCACCCGGGAGTGCACGTGCGGTTCGAGCGTGCCGACGAGGAAGGCGCCGGCCGCCGACAGCAGCAGCCCGATCGCGATCCAGCCGGTGCGGCCGGAGGCGACGTAGAGCAGGATCACGAAGAGGCCGAAGAACAACAGCGAGGTCCCCAGGTCGCGTTCCACCACCAGCACGCCGAGGCTGATCGTCCAGACCGCCAGCACCGGGCCCAGCACCCGGCCGGTCGGCAGCTGCAGCCGGCGGAACCGCCGGACCTGCCGGCCGGCGTACGCGAGCGCGGCGCGGTTGTCCGCGAGGTACGCCGCGAAGAAGACCGCCAGCAGCACCTTCGCGAACTCGCCGGGCTGGAAGGAGAAGCCCGCGACCCGGATCCAGATCCTGGCGCCGTTCACGGCGGGGAAGAGGCTCGGCACGATCATCAGCACCAGGGCCGCCACGACGCCCAGGTACGCGTACCCGGCCAGGGCGCGGTAGTCGCGCAGCAGCAGGACGACCGCGATGAACAGGGCGACGCCCAGCCCGGACCAGACCAACTGCGCCGGGGCGGCGGCGTCGGGGGTCTCCAGGTCGAGGCGGTAGATCAGGACCAGGCCGAGGCCGTTGAGCAGCACCCCGATCGGCAGCAGCAGCGGGTCCGCGTACGGGGCGCGCAGGCGCACCGCCAGATGGGCCACCAGCGCCAGCCCGCCGAGCGCCGCGCCGTAGCCGGCCGCCCCCTGCGGTACGGCGCCGTCGTGCGCGAGGCCCACGGCGCAGTAGCCGTACACCGGGATCAGCACCGCGCCGACCAGCAGCGCCAGCTCGACGCCCCGGCGCCGGGGCAGCCGGACGGGGGGCACGGCGAGGGCCGGTGGCGAGGTCCCGGGGGCGGGGGCGGTCATGGGACGCAACGTAGCAAGACATCCCGGACAAATCGTTCATATTCGTGGGAGGTGGCGTTGTCACAGGGGGCCACTAGCGTGGCCGCCATGACCTTCAAGGCACCGCAGTCCCTGTCCGAGCTGCCGTACGCGCAGGCGCTGGAGCCGTTCGACGAGGCCGGGCTGGGCGTCGAGGAGCGGTACGACACCGTGCACTTCGACGGACTCACCTTCGGCGAACAGGACGCCGGCGGCGCCGTCTTCCTGGAGTGCGCGGTCACCGACACCGTCTTCGAGGGCGGCAGCCTGCGCCGGGCGCGCTTCAACGAGGTCTGGCTGCAGGGCGACCGCTTCGTCGGCACCTCGGCGGCCGAGACGAACTGGATGGACGCCACCGCCGACTCCTGCGTGCTCGCCGGGGTCGAGGCCTTCGGCGCGGTGCTGCGGCGGGTGGCCTTCCGGCGCTGCAAGTTCGACTCCGTCAACCTGCGCTCGGCCCGGCTGCACGAGGTCGTCTTCGAGGACTGCGTGCTGCGCGACGTCGACCTCGGCGGCGCCCGCCTGAAGGACGTCTCCTTCCCCGGCACCGCCCTGGAACGCCTGCGGCTCGGCCGTGCCGAGCTCGACGCCACCGACCTGCGCGGCGCCACCCGCCTCGACCTCGCCGACGGGCACGACTCGTTGCGCGGCGCCGTCATCGGCAGCGCCCAGCTGCTCGACCTGGCCCCGGCGCTGGCCGCCGCGCTGGGCATCGTCGTCCGGGACGGAGCGGACGACGGCCCCCGCCGTCCCCGGCGGCGCTGACCCGCCCACGGCCGAAAAGGTGCGGCGGAAGCCGGGCCGCCGCCGCAGAATCACAGGCATGGGAAAGACGTACGAACGCATCGACGGGCGCCTGCGCGCGTTCATCGAGGAGCAGAAGGTCTTCTTCACCGCCACCGCGCCCCTGTCCGGCGACGGGCACGTCAACGTGTCGCCCAAGGGCCTCGACGGTTCCTTCGCCCTCCTCGACGACCGCACCTTCGCCTACGCCGACCTCGGCGGCAGCGGCGCCGAGACCATCGCCCACCTGCGGGAGAACGGACGCATCACCCTGATGTGGTGCGCCTTCACCGGGCCCCCGACCATCGTGCGGGTGCACGGCCGCGGCGAGCCCGTCTTCCGCGACGACCCGCGATGGGACGACCTGCTCCCGCACTTCTCCGACGACATCCGCGCGCGCACCGACCTGCGCGCCGTCATCGTCGTCACCGCCGAACGCATCAGCGACAGCTGCGGATTCGCCGTCCCCTTCCTGGACTTCCGTGAGGAACGGCCCCTGCACACCCAGCGCTTCTCCCGCGAGACCGAGGAGTCCTTCAGCGACTACTGCGTGGGCAAGCCGTACGTCGCGGTCAGCCTCGACGGCCTGCCGGGGCTGCCGCTCCCGCTGCCGCCCCGCACGTCCTGACAGGGGGCGCCACCGCGCCAACCCGGTTCCGGGCCGCACGGTTTGGGACGACAGAGTCTCAAAAGCACCCTTGCGGCGACAAGATCCCTCTGTCGTACTTGTACGGCCGTGTGTCCGGAGCCGAGAGGTGGTCCCCCCATGCCCGTACGGCCCGTGCGCGGTCGCCACCGCAGACCCCAGCCGCCGAGCCGGCTCTCGCCGGTGTCGGTCGCCGTCACCGCCGCCTCCGGAGCGGGACTCGCCCTGCCGCTGGTCGCGGCCACGGGCGCGGGCGCGGCCACGACCGGCACGTGGGACAAGGTCGCCCAGTGCGAGAGCAGCGGCCGCTGGCACATCAACACCGGCAACGGCTACTACGGCGGGCTGCAGTTCGCCCAGTCGACGTGGAAGGCCTACGGCGGTGGGAAGTTCGCCGCCCGGGCCGACCTGGCCACCAGGTCCGAGCAGATGGCGATAGCCGAACGGGTCCTGGACGGGCAGGGTCCCGGGGCGTGGCCCGTCTGCTCACAGCGCGCCGGGCTCACCCGGGGCGGACCGCGGGCGCAGGACCCGCCGCGACGTGCGGCGGCCCCGGCAAAGAAGACCGAACCCAAGGAGAAGCCCGGGACGGACCGTCCCCCCGCGGCGCGGGACGACTCCTACACGGTCGTCAGCGGGGACACGCTCTCCGAGATCGCCGACGAGCAGGACGTCCGCGGCGGCTGGCAGCGGCTCTACGCAGTGAACCGCCGGGTCGTCGGAGCCGACCCCGACCTCATCCTCCCCGGACAGGAACTGTCCGTGCCGGGAGCGGAGCCCGCGAAGGACCCCAAGCCGGCGAAGGCGTCCAAGCCCGCCAAGTCAGGCAAGCCCGCCAAGCCCAGCAAGCCCGCCAAGCCCAGCAAGCCGGCCAAGCCCGCGAAGACCGCCAGGCCCGCCGAGCGGCACGCCGCACCCGCCTCCGCCGCGCAGACCTTCGTCGCGCCGGTCGGCGGAGCGCTCGGCACCCCGTACCACCGCAGCGGATCCCACTGGGCCAGCGGCTACCACACCGGCCAGGACTTCGCCGTGCCCACCGGCACCTCCGTCAAGTCGGTCGCCGCGGGCACCGTCGTCGAGGCCGGCTGGGGTGGCGCCTACGGCTACCAGGTCGTGATCCGGCACCACGACGGCATGTACACCCAGTACGGCCACCTGTCCTCGCTGACCGTACGGACCGGCCAGACCGTGGCCGCGGGCCGCCAGGTCGGCCGCTCGGGCTCCACGGGCAACACCACCGGCCCGCACCTGCACTTCGAGGTGCGCACGGGCGAGGGCTACGGCTCCGACGTCGACCCGGTCGCCTACCTGCGGCGGCACGGGGTCCGCCTCTAGCGGCACACGGCTGGCTCCCGTCGCGGTCCGTGCGTGGCGGGCCGCACGGACCGCGCGAAGGGCCGGCTAGTGCTCGCGCTCGACGAGGTCCTTGAAGCGTTCGAGGTCGTCACGGACCGTGCGCTCGATTGCGCTGACCTGGGCGAAGCCCTTGGGGCCGCCGAAGGCGTCGCGGATCTCGGCGGGGTCGTACTCCATGCGTACCTGGACGCGGCTGTGCTGCTCGTCGATCGGGAGGACCGAGCACGTCCCGGTGATCTCGGCACCGCCGCTGGTGCGCCAGGTCATCTCCCGGGTGTCGCTCCGGGCCTTGGTGCGGTCGGAGAACTCCGCGTCGAGCAAGCCGCCACCGGTCCCCGACACGCCGAGCCGGGCCTTGCCGTCCCCGGTGGCGCCGGCCTCCCGGACACCCGCGACGAACTGCGGGTACTCCTCCAGGCGGTGCAGGTGCTGCCACGCCACCTCGGTCGGCACGTTCAGGTCGATCTGCTCTTCGAGTCTGCTCATGAACTGCCACCTGCCTTCCTCCCTCCAGCGTGCCCCCCGGTCCCGGCTCACGCCACGTTGACCTCCGGGACGTCAGGGAGGCGAGGGACGTCCGGGACCTCGGTGACCGCTTCCGTCACGGCGACGCGGCCGCCGAGGCGGGGGGCGGTGCGGAGCCCGGCGTCACCCTGGGTGAGCAGGCGGACGGCGGCCCAGGGCAGGTTCACGCCGGTGAAGGCGGTCTGGAAGATCCCGGCGGAGGGGCGCGGGTTCGCCTCCAGGAGCACGGGCTCGCCCTTGCGGTGGCGCAGCTGCACATTGGAGAGGTAGGCGAGGCCGAAGTGCCTGACGAGGCGACGGGCGATCTCCGTGATGGCGGGGTCGTCCAGCAGGAGCCGGTAGCGGCCCTCCTTGGCCCTGGGGATCGCGGCGAGCAGTTCCCCGCCCGGGGCGGACAGGCAGTCGACGCTGACCTCGGGGCCTTCCAGGTACGGCATGACGATCATGCTGGGCACGTGCTCGCCCTCGTCGGCGGCCCGCTTCATCGCCTGGGCGACCGCCTCGACCGAGGCCATCGGCCTGGCGGGGGCGAGCAGGTCACGGATGTCCATCGGCCGGTCTTCCAGGATGCGGAAGCCGAAGGCCGAGTACTCGCCGGCGGGCTTGATGCAGACGGTCTCGCCGGTCGCGGCGAGCTCGTCCACCGCGTCCCGCAGGCCGTCGGCGTCCCGGACCACCCGCCACGGCGGCACGGGGATCCCGGCGGCGAGCGCCTCCTGGTACGTACGGCTCTTGCTGGTCAGTACCTTGATCGAGGCCGGCGGCGAGCACATCAGCCGGGTCCCCGCGGCGGCGAAGTCGCCGGCCCGCCCGGCGAGCGCGGTCAGCCGGCGCGGCGGGACGAGGACGTCGATGCCGTGCCTGCGGCAGAAGTCGAGGGCGAATTCGGCGTACGCGTCGTCGCCGACGTGGCGGGGCTCCACCTCGGCCACGTCGCAGGCGGCCAGGGCGGGTGCCGAGGGATCGACATTGCTCCCGTAGACGCGGACGTCCACGGAGTCGGGGTTGCCGCGCAGCATCCGCATCACCTGGGTGGTGGCCACCCCCGCGCTGCTGAGCCATATTCGGAGGGCTATCGGACGCTCCCCTCATGCATGCGGCGCGGCAGGAAGGCATGCGGGAGCGCACCATTTCCGGCCGTCCGGGATCTTGTGTGAGGCGGATCATATCCGTGTTCGATGACGCCGGTGTTTCACGTCCGCGGAGCGCACGCGAAGAGCGGACGACCCGCCGTCACTCGTCCGTCCCCCGGGAACGAGCGGGACGGCGGCGGCGGGCCAAGGCTGGGAGGCGACAGCAGCCCCTCCGGCCGGAAGAGAGAAGAGCATGGCTGGGCCGTCCTCCCCCGCTCCGCTGCACCGACGTCGCATAGCCCGCACGGGAGCGCTCGTCGCGGCGCTCGCCTCGACGGCGATCGCCGCCGCCCCCGCCCTCGCCTCGTCGGCCGCCGACGGCGCCGCCGCGCGCGGCGGGGCCCGGCCGACCGTGGTGCTGGTGCACGGCGCCTTCGCCGACGCGTCGAGCTGGACCCCGGTCGTCGAGCGCCTCGAGAACGCCGGCTACACGGTCGTCGCCCCCGCCAACCCGCTGCGGGGCCTGATCGGCGACTCGACCTACGTGGCCAGCGTGCTGAAGAGCATCGACGGCCCGATCGTGCTCGCGGGCCACTCCTACGGCGGCGCGGTGATCAGCGGCGCAGCGGCGGGGAACCCGAACGTCAAGGCACTGGTCTACGTCTCGGCGTTCATGCCGGACGCGGGGGAGACCCTGGGTGCGCTCTCGGCGAAGTTCGCGCCGAGCGACCTCGCCTCGGCGCAGCGTCCCGTGCCGTACCGGGACGGGTCGGGCAGCGGCACGGACATCTACATCCGCGACTCCGTCTTCCGCAAGGTCTTCGCCGCGGACCTGCCCGTGGCGGCGACCCGGCTGATGTCCGCCGAGCAACGGCCGGTCGCACTGCGGGCGTTCACCGACAAGGCGCCCGGCGCGGCGTGGCGGACCATCCCCTCGTGGGCGCTGGTCGCCTCCGCCGACCACGCCATCAACCCGGCGCTGGAACGCTTCGAGGCCAAGCGGGCGGGCTCGCACACCGTCGAGGTCGACTCCTCTCACGTCGCGATGCTCTCCCACCCCGACGCCGTCGTGCGCATGATCCGCGAGGCCGCCGACAGCACCGCGTCCGGTTCCGAAGGCGGTCCCGCGCTCGCCGACACCGGCCCCCGGGACGAGCTCCTCACCAGCGTGGGCGGCGTCGCGAGCGTCGCCCTCGTGGCCGGCGCGGTCCTCGTCGCGGCGGTGCGGCGCTTCCGCCGCTGAGCGGTGGCGCGGTGGGGGCGCCGCCCCCACCGCGCCGCGGTCCTCGGCGGGCCCGCGTCCGCGCTACGCCGCGGCCGGCTTGCGGGCCAGGAACACCGCGGCCAGCACGGCCGCCGCGAAGGACACCCCGGCGACGACCCACAGGCCGGTGTGGATGCCGACCGTGAAGGACGCGCCGATCGCGTCCGTCACCGCGGGTGTGGAGCGGCCGCTGCCGCTTCCGCCGCTGCGCGCCACCGCCACGACCGCGTCGGCGACCGGCGGCGGCACATGGGCGGCCGTCAGCCGCTGCGGTAGCGCACCGATGAAACGGACCGCCAGGACGGCGCCGAGCACCGAGGTCGCCAGCACCGAACCGATCTGCCGGAACGCGGTCACGGCGTTCGACGCGGCACCCATCTGCGCGGGCTGGACCACCGCGAAGGCGGCCGCCGTCGACGGCGCGACGACCAGCCCGCTGCCCAGACCGACCAGGGCCAGGCCCACCGCCGTGATCGCGTACGCGCTGTCCGGCTGCTGCCGCACCAGCACCATGGCGGCGGCGGCCGTCACCAGGGAACCGGCCGCCAGCAGCCGGGCCGCGCCGACCCGCCCGGCGATCCGCTGGGCGACCAGGGTGGACAGCACGAAGAAGACCATCGCGGGCAGCAGCCGCACGCCCGTGGCCATCGGCGCGACGGCCTGCACCCGCTGCAGGAACAGCACCTGCAGGAAGATGACGCCGACGAACGCGAACAGCGCCGCCGCGGCCACCACCAGTGCCGCCGACACCCGCACCGAGCCCATCATGCGCACGTCCAGCATCGGCACGTCCGTACGGCGCTCCACCAGCACCAGCGCGACCAGCGACACGACGCCCACCGCCAGCGCCGCCACCACCACCGGGTCGTCGTACCCGGCGCGGCCGCCGACCGCGATCCCGTACACCAGCGTGCCCAGGCCCAGCACGGACAGGCCCTGGCCGGGCAGGTCCAGCGGCCGGTCGGGCACCTTCGACTCGCGCACCGCGTACAGCGTGACGGCCACCGTGACCACCGCCAGCGGGGTGTTGACCAGGTAGACCGCGGGCCAGTCGAAGCGGTCGAGCAGGGCGCCGCCGAGCAGCGGCCCGAGGGCCAGGCCGAGTCCGGACACCGACACCCACACCGTGATGGAGCGCAGCATGCGCGGCAGGTCGACGAAGAAGGTGGTGGTGATGATCGCCAGCGAGGTCGGCAGCACCAGCGCACCGCCGACACCGCTGACCGCCCGCCCCACCAGCACCTGCGGGAAGCCGCCCGCGGTGGCCACGACCAGCGAGCCGGCCGCCAGCGCGACCACGCCGGTCAGGAACACCCGCCGCCGCCCGTAGCGTTCGCCGAGCGCGCCGCCCGACAGCACGCACGCGGCCACCACCAGGGTGTAGGTGCTGGACACCCAGCTCAGGTCGGCGGGGGCGACCTGCATGTCGACCTGCAAGGCGCGCAGCGTGGAGATCGCCGCCGTCACCTCGATGAACGACATGAACAGCCCGAGGCAGGCGGCGAGCAGCACCAGCCGGCCGCGCGGGATCACCGGCTTCTGCGGTGCCTGCGCGGACGCGGCGCCCGTCACGGTGCTCACTGGGCGCGCTCCTTCTCCGCCAGGCGCCGGGTGGCGTCGTCCCAGGCGACGGGCAGGGCGTCGCGGGCGGTGGGGTAGAAGACGAACACCGAGCGGTCCATCACCTTCCGCAGCCGCGCCACGATCCGCGCGTGCGGGTCGGTGCGGGCGAAGGTGTCCAGCGCCTCCTGGTCCCGCCACGCCGACAGCGTCCAGAAGGTCTTCTTCAGCGGCTCCGCCCGCAGCGAGGCACCGACCACGCCGGGCGCCGACCGCACCTGCTTCCACACCACCAGCGACAGCAGGAAGAAACGGGGCACGCTCAGCAGCGACTTCACTTGGAGCTTGGAGGCCATGACCACGGCCTCACCGGAGCCGGCGGACTCCTTGGCGGCGGCCCCGGGCATCCAGGGAATGGTGGGCATGGCAGCTCTCTCCTCTTCGGTACGGGTGCGCGGCCGGTGCGCGCCGTCACGGCGGGAACTCCCGCCACCCACATGAGTCCCTCCCGCGGGGCTTCCGGACACCTCCGGGCGGCCGATAGGCCGGTCCGCGCGGCAGTTGGCCTGTTCGCGCCCCCGGTGCCCCCCGGGCACCGATCCGGACACCCGGGACGGGGCGCATCGGCGGCCCCGATGGGCCGGAAACCGTCGATGATGCGGTGTTTGACCCTCCGGCCCGGGCCGCCCTACGTTCCCAGTGCGCCGCCTGCCGCGCCGATCCGCGCGGGACACGGACGACTTCACGCCTTCAGAGGTCCCAGCCCTCTGCGCTCCAGCCGCCGTCGCCCAACGCGACCGGTTCCTGAGAACTGCTCGAGCCGAGGGGCTGCCTGTCATGACCACCCGTGTCGCTGTCGTCGGGGCCGGCATATCCGGCCTGTCCGCCGCGTACCACCTGCCCGACGACGTCGAAGTCACCGTCTACGAGAAGGAGGACCGGCCCGGCGGCCACGCCCTGACCGTCGAGGTGGAGGAGGACGGCCGCACCATCGGGATCGACACCGCCTTCGTGGTCTTCAACTCCCGGACGTACCCGCAGCTGAGCGCCTTCTTCCAGGAGATCGGCGCCACGGCCCTGGACCACACCGGCGGCTTCGACTTCTTCGACCTCGACCGCGGACTCGACTACGGCACCGCCGAGTTCGAGCTCACCGAGGAGGAGATCGCGGGGCGCTACCCGGCCGACTTCCTGCCCCTGTGGCGGGACGCCGAGCGATTCCACCGCGAGGCCCCCCGCGACTTCCTGCGCAAGCGCACCGACATGGCCCTCGGCGAGTACCTGGACCGGGGCGGCTACTCCGACGCCTTCAAGTACGGCTACGTGGTGCTGCTCGCCACCGCCGTCTGGTCGGTGCCGGCCGAGCTGATCTGGGAGATGCCGGCCACCACCGTCATCGCCTTCTTCATGTCGCACGACCCGGGTGGCCTCGGCGGCCGCTCGGTGGCGTGGAAGACCGTCGCCGGCGGCAGCGTCGAGTACGTCCGCCGGGTCGTCGCCGCGGTCAACGGCACGGTCCGCACCGGCAGCCCGGTCACCCGGGTCCGGGAGGAGGCGGGCCCGGACGGCGGCGTCGTCATCGGCACCGCCGACGGCGAGGAGCGCTACGACTACGCGGTGCTCGCCTCGCACGCCGACCAGACCCTGGCGATGCTGGAGCGGCCCACCGCCGCGCAGGCCGACGTCCTGGGCAAGGTCCGCTACAGCTCCACCCGGGCCGTGCTGCACACCGACCCGTCAGGCATGCCGCCGGACCGCTCCCGCTGGCAGAGCTGGAACTACGGCCTGAAGACCGTCGACGGCCGCACCCGCACCTGGGTCGCGTACTACATGAACTCCCTGCAGGGCTTCACCGCCCGCCAGGACTACTTCGTCACCCTCGACTGCCCGGTCGTCCCCCGCGACGAACTGGTCATCCGCGAGCTGCCGTTCACCCACCCGGTGATCGACCTGGACGTGCGCTCCATGCAGCGCACCATCTACGCCGTCAACGACACCGGCCGGATCAAGCTCGCCGGCTCGTACTTCCACTCGCCCAGGATCGGCCACGACCTGATCGGCTCCCACGAGGCCGGGTACGTCTCCGGGCTCAAGGCCGCCGAGTCCATCGCCCGCGACATCAAGAAGTGAAGTGAGGGAATCCCCATGCAGCGTGTCACCGCCGAGGAAGCGCAGGCCTGGCTGGTCGAGAAGCTCGCGGTCCGGCTGGAGGTCGAGCCGGCCCAGATCGACGTCGACCGCTACTTCGACGAGTTCGACCTCGACTCCACCGAGGCGCTGATCCTCGCCGGCGAGCTGGAGAAGTGGCTCGGCTTCGAGCTGGAGGCGACCGCGCTCTGGTACCACCCCACCATCGCCGCGCTGTCGGAGCACATCGCCGAGGAGAACGCCCGCCATGTCGCAGCGGCCTGACCGTACCGCCCCCCGCCCGGTCCTCACGCCGCTGCGTGAACCGGCCGGCGGGGCGGCCCGCCGGCTCTACGCCGTCCACCCGGGCGCACTGGCGCCCACGGCGTGGCAGCCGCTCGCCGACCGGCTGCCCTCGGACACCGCGCTGTCCCTGCTCGACCTCGGCACCATCCCGGAGTTCTTCGCCGCCGCCCTCGACCCGGCCGCGGCCACGGTCTCCATCGCCGGCCTGGCGGAGCGCTGCCTGTCAGAACTCACCGCTTCCGCGCCCGCGGACGCGCCGTTCTCCCTGGTCGGCTGGTCCTTCGGCGGCGTCGTCGGGTTCGAGATCGCCGCCCGGCTCGACGCCGCGGGACAGGGCGCCCGGCTGGAGGAACTCGTCCTCCTCGACAGCATCGCCCCCGTCCCCGCCTTCAAGCGTGCCGACGAACTGCTGGACCCCGCGATGCTCCTCGACTGGTTCGCGATGTACCTCGGCGCCAAGCGCGGCCGCCCCGTCGTCCTGCGCGTCCCGCCGGTCGCCGACACCGACGAGGGCCTGCCCGCGCTGCTGGCCGCGGCCACCGCCCAGGGCGTACTGCCCCCCGGCACCGAACTGGCCGGGCTGCGCAAGCTCTACGCCGCGTACCACGGTGGGCTGCTGCGCAACAACCGCTGCACCGCACCGTACGAACCCGCTCCGCTCGACCGCACGGTCACCCTCGTCAAGCCGGAGCGCTCCCTGCTCCCGGACCGCGGTGACCTCGGCTGGAGCCGGCTCAGCACCCGCCCCGTGCGGCAGCTGGGCGTCCCCGGCGACCACTACACGATGCTCCGGGAGCCCACCGCCGTCGCCGTGCTCGCCGGACTGCTGGCCGACCCGGCCGTCGCCTGAGCACTCGTGGATCCGCGCCCCCGCCACCCGGCGCCCATGACCGAGAGGACCGTCGTGCATCACTCACGTCTGGCCGAGACACCGATCGCCATCGTCGGGTTGGCCGGCCTGTTCCCCAAGTCGCGCGACCTGCGCGAGTTCTGGCACAACATCGTGGACGCCCGCGACTGCATCGAGGACGTCCCCGCGAGCCACTGGAACGTGGACGACCACTACGACCCGGACCCCGCCGCCGAGGACAAGACCTACGCCCGGCGCGGCGGGTTCCTGCCGGAGGTCGCCTTCAACCCCATGGAGTTCGGCCTGCCTCCGAACACCCTGGAGGTCACCGACATCCTGCAGCTGCTGTCGCTGACCGTCGCGCGCGACGTGCTGCGCGACGCGGGCACGGACGGTGCGGACTGGTACGACGCGAGCCGGACCGGCGTCATCCTCGGCGTCACCGGCGCCAACTCCCTCACCCAGCCGCTCTCCGCGCGCCTGCAGACGCCCGTGCTGAAGGAGGTCGTGCGCAGCGTCGGACTGAGCGAGGCCGACGCCGAGGAGATCGCCCGCCGCTTCAAGAAGGCGTACATCCCGTGGGAGGAGAACTCCTTCCCCGGCATGCTCGGCAACGTCGTCGCCGGGCGCATCGCCAACCGCTTCGACCTCGGTGGCACCAACTGCACCGTCGACGCCGCCTGCGCCAGCTCGCTGGCCGCCGTCAAGCTCGCCGTCAGCGAGCTGATCGAGGGCCGAGCCGACCTGATGCTCACCGGCGGCTGCGACGCCGAGAACACGATCCTCATGTACATGTGCTTCAGCAAGACCCCGGCGTTCTCCAAGAGCCAGGTCATCAAGCCCTTCGACGAGTCCGCCGACGGCACGCTGATCGGCGAGGGCATCGGCATGCTCGCCCTCAAGCGGCTCGCCGACGCCGAGCGCGACGGCGACCGGGTCTACGCCGTGCTGCGCGGCATCGGCACCTCCAGCGACGGCCGCTTCAAGTCCATCTACGCCCCGCGCGCCGAGGGCCAGCAGCTTGCGCTGCGGCGCGCCTACGAGGACGCGGCCGTGCCCGCCGGCTCCGTGGAGCTCTTCGAGGCCCACGGCACCGGCACGGCGGTGGGCGACCACACCGAGCTGTCCGCCCTCGGGTCGTTCGTCACGGAGCAGCCCGGTGCGGGTCAGCTCGGCTACGCCGCCATCGGCAGCGTCAAGTCCCAGATCGGGCACACCAAGGCCGCCGCGGGCGCCGCGGGCCTCATCAAGCTGGCGCTCTCCCTGCACCAGAAGGTGCTGCCGCCCACCATCAACGTCGACCGGCCCAGCGATGCCGTCGACCCCGCGCGCACCCCCTTCTACGTCAGCCCCCAGGCGCGCCCCTGGGTCCTGGACCCCTCGCGCGACAAGCGGCGCGCCGCGGTCTCCTCCTTCGGCTTCGGCGGCACCAACTTCCACATGGTGCTGGAGGAGCACGACCCCGCCGCGGCCCGCACGGTGCTCGGCCCGGTGGCCCGCACCGGCCTGTGGCACGCCGCCGACCCCGAGGCGCTCGCCCGCCGCCTGGAGCAGGGCGCCGCCCCCGACCCGGCCGGCCGGGTGCCCACGGGCGACGCGCGGCTCGGCATCGTCGCCCGCGACGACGCCCAGTTCGAGGAACTGCGGGCCGCGGCCGTGGAGCTGCTGCGCGCCAAGCCCGAGGCGTCCTCCTGGCAGCACCCCAAGGGCATCAGCTACCGCCGCGCCGGGCTCCCGTCCGGGACGAAGACGGCCGCCGTCTTCGCCGGGCAGGGCAGCCAGTACGTCGGCATGGGCCGCCGGGCCGCCCTCGCCCTGCCGCCCGTCCTCGCCGCGTACGACAGGGCCAACCGCATCAGCACCGGCCCGGAGACCCTCGGCCGGGTCGTCTTCCCGCCGCCCGCCTTCGACGACGCCACCCGTGCGGCCCAGGAGGAGGCGCTGCGCCGCACCGACTTCGCACAGCCCGCCATCGGCGCCCTGTCGGCCGGGCAGTTCGCCTGGTTCCGCGAGCTCGGCTTCGCCCCCGACGGGACCGTCGGCCACTCCTTCGGCGAGCTCACCGCCCTGTGGGCGGCCGGCGCCCTCGACGACGACGGCTTCGCCGAACTGGCCCGCGCGCGCGGCCTGGCCATGGCCCCGCCGCGCGCGGCCGCCGCCGACTTCGACCCGGGCGCCATGGCCGCGATACGCGCCGAACTCGGCGAGGTGCAGGGGCTCGTCGCCACCTACCGCAGCGTCGCCATCTGCAACATCAACGCCCCCGGCCAGGTCGTCGTCGGCGGCCCCACCGCCGAGATCGACCGCCTCGTCGCCGATGTCGCCGCCCGCAAGATCCCCGCCAAGCGGCTCCCGGTTTCCGCCGCCTTCCACACCCGCTTCGTCGCCCACGCCGCCGATGCCTTCCGCGAGGCCGTCGACCGCGTCGGCCTCGGCGCGCCGGGCATCCCCGTCTACGCCAACACCCCGGGCGCCGCGTACGGCACGGACGCCGACGCCAACCGCGACACGCTCGTCGAGCAGCTGCTGCAGCCCGTCGCGTTCCAGACCCGCATCGAGGAGATGTACGCCGACGGCTACCGCGTCTTCGTCGAGTTCGGGCCCAAGCGCGTGCTGTCCGACCTCATCGAACGCATCCTCGACGGGCGCGGCGACGTGGTCTGCGTCGCGGTCGACGGCGGGCCCAGCAAGGACGGCGAGATCTCGCTGAAGCGGGCCGCCGTCGAACTGGCCGTCCTCGGCCTCCCGGTCACCGGCATCGACGACCACGCCGAGCCGCTCCCGGACGCGCCCGTCCGCAAGGGGCTCACGATCCCGCTGCGCGGCGTCAACTACGTCTCCGACGCACGGCGCGAGGCGTACGCGAAGGCCCTGTCGGAGCCGGGTGTCACGGTCGCGCCGCAGACGGCGGAGCCCGCGCCGACTCCGGAGGCTGCCCCGTCCGACGCCCTGAGCGACGTCGTCCGTGAGGGCCTGGGACTCCAGGCCGAGATCCTCGACGCCCACGTCGCGACCGTCCGCGAGGCGATCACCTCCCTGGAACAGACCGTCCGCGCGGGCGGCCACCCCGACACGGACGCCGCCCTGCGGCTCATCGAGCAGCACGGCAGCTCCATCACCACCGCCCACGAGCGCGCGACGCGCCTGCTGATCGACACCCTCCGCGGCGACACCGCACCCCCGCCGGCCGTGGCTGAGGCCGTGGCTGAGGCCGTGGCTGAGGCCGTGCCCGAGGTCACCCCTGCGGAGACCGTTGCGCCTGCGCCTGCTCCTGTTGCTGCCGACTCTGCGGTGTTGGAGGCGCTGCTTGAGGTGGTGGCGGAGAAGACGGGTTATCCGGCGGAGATGCTGGAGCCGGGGATGGATCTGGAAGCCGACCTGGGGATCGATTCGATCAAGCGGGTGCAGATCATGGGGGCGCTGCAGGAGCGGTTCCCGGTGTCGGGAGACGTCGATCCCGAGCGGCTGGGTGAGCTGCGCACGCTGGACGACATCGCGGGGTTCCTCGGTGGTGTCGCTGCGCCGGCACCCGTAGAAGCCCCTGCCCCTGCCCCTGCCCCTGAGGCTGTGCCTGTTGTTGCCGACTCTGCGGTGCTCGATGCGCTGCTTGAGGTGGTGGCGGAGAAGACGGGTTATCCGGCGGAGATGCTGGAGCCGGGGATGGATCTCGAAGCCGACCTGGGCATTGACTCGATCAAGCGGGTGCAGATCATGGGGGCGCTGCAGGAGCGGTTCCCGGTGTCGGGAGACATTGACCCCGAGCGGCTGGGTGAGCTGCGCACGCTGGACGACATCGCCGGGTTCCTCGGCGGCGTTGCCACGCCGGCACCGGTAGAGACGCCGGAGGCTGCTCCTGTTGCTGCCGACTCTGCGGTGCTCGATGCGCTGCTTGAGGTGGTGGCGGAGAAGACGGGTTATCCGGCGGAGATGCTGGAGCCGGGGATGGATCTCGAAGCCGACCTGGGGATCGATTCGATCAAGCGGGTGCAGATCATGGGGGCGCTGCAGGAGCGGTTCCCGGTGTCGGGGGACATCGATCCGGAGCGGCTGGGTGAGCTGCGCACGCTGGACGACATCGCCGGGTTCCTCGGCGGCGTTGCCACGCCGGCACCGGTAGAGACGCCGGAGGCTGCTCCTGTTGCTGCCGACTCTGCGGTGCTCGATGCGCTGCTTGAGGTGGTGGCGGAGAAGACGGGTTATCCGGCGGAGATGCTGGAGCCGGGGATGGATCTCGAAGCCGATCTGGGCATTGACTCGATCAAGCGGGTGCAGATCATGGGGGCGCTGCAGGAGCGGTTCCCGGTGTCGGGAGACATTGACCCCGAGCGGCTGGGTGAGCTGCGCACGCTGGACGACATCGCCGGGTTCCTCGCCGGTGCCTCCGCTTCCATCACCGGCCCCGCGCCCGTCCCCGCGACCCGTGCGGAGGCGCCGCTGACGGTGACGTACCCGGCCGCGTCCGGGATCGGGCGGACGTTCGCGGCGTTACGCGAACTGCCCGCGCCGTACGCGGTCGTGGGGGCGTACGCCGAGCAGCGGACCGCGCTCGTGGTGGACGACGGGTCGACGCTGACCCGGCCGGTGGTGGCCGCGCTGCGCGCGGACGGCTGGCGGGTGGAGGTCGTGGGGCTGCCCGACGGGGTGGCGACCGCGGCCGAGGCGGACGCCGTACGGTCGCTGCGGACGTGGGACGCCGACGAACTGGCCCGCGTCGTGACGGCGGGCAGGCTCGACCTCGTCGTCCAGGTGGCGGCCGCGGCCGCGGAAGAGTGGGCCGACGCCGCACGGCGGCTGGCGCACACCGTGCTCGTGGCCCGGCAGACGCAGCCCGCGCTGAAGGCCGCGGCGGCCGGGGGCACGCGCGCGGCGTTCGTGGCGGTCACGCAGCTGGACGGGGCGAACGGCTACCGCGGTGGTGCGTCCGGCCCGGCGCTGCTGGGCGGTGTGAGCGGACTGGTGAAGACCCTCGCCATCGAGGTGCCGGAACTGTTCACCCGCACCGTGGACTTCGCGCCCGGGCTGGACGACCACACGATCGCGGCCCGCTTCCTGGGCGAGATCAAGGACCTGGCGGGCGACCTCGCCGACGTCGGGCACGACGCGCAGGGCCGCCGCACCGTCGTGCCGTCGGCGGAGGTACCGGCCGGGCCCGCGGTGGCCGTGCCGGAGATCGGCGCGGACGACCTGCTCGTGGTGACCGGCGGAGCGCGCGGCATCACGGCGGACTGCCTGCGGGCGCTGGTGGCGGCGCGCCCGGCGGGGCTCCTGCTGCTCGGCCGCAGCGAGGCCGCCCCGGAGCCCGAGTGGGCCGCCGGGCTGGAGGGTGCGACGCTGAAGGGCGCGATCGCCCGGCGGATCGCCGCCGGCGGCGAGAAGCCGACCCCGCGCGGGGTGGAGGCGGTCTACCGGGAGCTGACGGGCAGCCGGGAGATCTCGGAGAACCTGCGCCGGCTGCGGGCGTACGGCGGGAGCGTGGAGTACGTCGCCGTCGACATCACCGACGCCGCCGCGGTGCGGACCGCCCTGGCCCCGTACGCGCCCCGGGTCACCGGGGTCGTGCACGGCGCGGGTGTGCTGGCCGACCGGCTGATCGCGGACAAGACGGCGGAGGAGGTCCACCGGGTCCTCGGCACCAAGATCGTCGGCTTGGGCAACGTCCTGGACGCGCTGCGCGGCACCGCCGCCCTGCGGCACCTGGTGTTCTTCTCCTCGGTCGCCGGGTTCTTCGGCAACCGCGGCCAGTCCGACTACGCCGTGGCCAACGAGGCGCTGAACCGGCTCGCCGTACGGCTCAAGCGGGAGCTGCCGTCGGCCCGGGTGACCTCGGTCAACTGGGGTGCCTGGGACGGCGGGATGGTCACCGACGACCTGCGCCGGATGTTCGCCTCCCGTGGGGTGGAGCTGGTGCCGGTCGCGACCGGGGCGGGCATCTTCGCCGAGCAGTTCACGGCGGAGCGCGGCCACGACACGGTCATCGTGGCGGGCCCGCTGAAGCCGCTGTCGGCGCCGCCCGCCACCGGGTCCGGCGCGCCGGTGTCGCTGCTGGTGGACCGTGGGCTCGACCGGCTGGCCGCCGAGACGGTGCTGGCCGACCACGCGATCGGCGGCAGGCGGGTGCTGCCCGCCACCGCCGCGGTCGGCGCCCTGCTCAACGCCGTCGAGACGGCGACCGATGGGACGGTCACCGAGGTCAGCGGGTTCAAGGTCTTCAAGGGGGTCGTCCTGGACGGCGCCGAGGGCGAGGTCCCCGAGCGGCTGCGGCTGTTCGTGGAGCCCGGCCGGAACGCCGGTCCCGGCACCCTGGACGTGCTGGCCTCCGCCGTCGACACCGCCGGGCGCAGCCGCCCCGCGTACGGCGGCACCGTCGGCACGGCCGGACCCGGCCCGCGTCCCGCGGACCGCGCGGACCTCGCCGAGGCGGCCCGGGCGGCGAGCGGCACCGACGCCGGCTACCTCTACCGCGACGGCACGCTCTTCCACGGCCCGTCGCTGCGCGGGCTGCGCCGGATCCTCGCCTCGGACGAGCACCGGCTGCTGCTCGGCGCCCGTCTCGGCGACCCCGTCCCGGCGCACGGCGCCTACCACGGCCTGCGGCACAGCCCCGTCCTGGCCGACCTGCTGCTGCAGGCCGGGCTGGTGTGGGTCCGGCTGTTCCGCGGCCGGGCGAGCCTGCCGATGGAGGTCTCCCGGATCCGGCTCTTCGCCCCCCTGCCCGCCGACGAGGACTTCCTGATCGCGGTGGAGGACGTCCGGCCGGCCACGACCGGGGTGACCTGCTCGATCACCGCGCTCGATCGCGAGGGCCGGGTCCTGCAGGTGCTCGACGGGGTGGCGTTGGTCGAGGACCCGGAACTGGAGGGCAAGTTCGGGCCCTCCGGACGGTCCGGCGCGACCGCCGCCGTCCCGGTCTGACGACCGCCGACCCGACCGGACCGACTCGGACACTCGGAGGCTGACCCACCATGGGCAAGTACGCGATCGTCGGCCTGGCCTGCCTCTTCCCCGGGGCAGGGACACCCGACGACTACTGGCGGAACCTGACCGGCGGCGTGGACTCGCGCACCGACGGGGACAGCCGGATCTTCGGGCAGGACCCAGGGGTCCGCGAGACCGACCCCGACGACCGGCACCGCATCTACTGCACCCGGGGCGGGTTCCTCACGGAGGGGGACGCGACGGCCTTCGACCCGAGCGGATACCTGCTCCCGTCCGACTACCTGGCCGGCCTGGACCGCTCGTTCCACTGGGCGCTCCGGGTGGCCGGGGACGCTCTGGCCGACGCGGGCTCTCCCCCCGGCGCCGCGGCCGGCCGGAGCGGACGGAGGACCGGGGTGGTGTTCGGGAACTACCCGTTCCCCACCCCGGCCTCCGGCAGGGTCGCCGGAGAGTTGTGGGACTCGGCGGTGGCCCGGGGACTGGCGGACGCCGGTCTCCCGGCGGCACCCGGCGGCGACCCCGCCGGGGCCGCCGGCCCGGCGGGCACCGCCGCCGCCCACAACCTGTGGGCGGGCGGGATGCCCGCCCAGGTGGTGGCCGCGGCGCTCGGCCTCGACGGGCCCCGCTTCACCCTGGACGCCGCCTGCTCCTCCGCGCTGTACGCGCTGAAGCTGGCCTGCGCCCACCTGGAGACGGGCCGCGCCGACCTGATGCTGGCGGGCGGGGTCTGCGCCCCCGACCCGACCGTCATCCACCTGTCCTTCTCCGACCTTCGGGCCTATCCGCCGGACGGCTTCAGCCAGCCCTTCGACGCCCGCTCCCGGGGCATCGTCACCGGCCAGGGCGCCGCCATGGTCGCCGTGAAGCGCCTGGCCGACGCCCGGCGCGACGGCGACCGGGTGTACGCGGTCGTCGACGCGCTCGCCCTCACCAACGACGGCCCGGGCAAGCACATGCTGGTGCCGAACGCCGCCGGGCAGCTCGCCGCGTACGAACTCGCCTACCGCGAGGCGGGCGTGGAGCCCTCGGCCGTCCAGTACCTGGAGTGCCACGCCACCGGGACCCCGCTCGGCGACAGCACCGAACTCGGCGGGGTCGAGGCGTTCTTCGGCCGCGGACCGCTGCTGGGGTCGGTCAAGTCCAACATCGGCCACCTGCTGACCGTGGCCGGCATGACCAGCCTCATCAAGGTCGTCCTCGGCCTGTCGCACGGCACGATCCCGCCCACCATCGGCGTCGGGCAGCCCCTGCCGGGGACCGTCGCCGACCGGGTCGTCCGTGAGGCGGTGGCCTGGCCCGAGCCCGCGGGCGGCGGTCCCCGCCGGGCCGGCGTCTCGGCCTTCGGCTTCGGCGGTACGAACGCGCACGTCGTCCTCTCGGCCCCCGACCCCGCCCCCGACCGTGACCGCGACCGCGTTCCGGAGCCCGCTTCCGCAGCGACGCCGGTGCCGCCGCTGGCCGTCATCGGCATGGGCGCGCACTTCGGTTCGTTCACCACGCTGGACGCCTTCGAGCGCGCCGGGTACGAGGGCCTGGACGCCGTGCGCGCGCTGCCCGGACAGCGGTGGCGCGGCTTCGAGGACGTCGAGGGCGGCCCCCTCGCCCGGGCCGGGCTCGCCGGCGAGCACGCGCCGAGGGCCGCGTACGTCGAGGAGTTCGAGGTCGACGCGACCTCGTACAAGATCCCGCCCAAGGACCTCGACCACTTCAACCAGCAGCACCTGCTGATGATGCGCGTCGCCGAGGAGGCGCTGCGCGACGCCGGGTACGAGCGGCCGCGCCCCGGCACCGGCGGGGACGCCGGGCCGCGCCGGGTCGCCGTCGTCGTCGGCATGGAGATGGAACCGAGCGCGCACGGCCACGGTTCACGCTACGAACTGGGCCGCAAGCTCGCCGACTGGTGCGCGCAGGCCGGCGTGGAGCCCACCCCCGGGCAACTGGCCGAGCTCACCCGGGCCGCCCGCAACGGCGTCCACGACTCCATCGAGCCCAACGAGGTGCTCAGTTACATCGGCAACATCATGGCCAGCCGGGTCTCCTCGCTGTGGAACCTGACCGGCCCCTCCTTCACCCTCTCCTCCGACAGTTCGGTGGGCGTCGACGCCCTCGACGTCGCCCGGTTGCTGCTGCTCGACCCGACCGTCGAGGCCGTCCTCGTCGGCGCCGTCGACCTCGCGGCCGGGCCCGAGAACACCCTCGCCCGCGAACTGCTGGAGCCCGGCTCGGTCCGGGACGGGCTGCGCGTCCTCGGCGAGGGTGCCGGGGCCGTCGTCGTCACCCGGCCCGCGTCGGTGCCGCCGGGACGGACCGTGTACGCCACGGTGGAGGCCGTCGCCGTCCACCACCGCGGGGACGTGACCCCCGGGGCCCGCCCCGAACTGGTCGCCCGCGCCGCCGAGGACGCGCTGGCCGCCGCCGGGCTCACCCCGGCCGACGTCGAACTCGTCGAGGCGGGCGCCGCTACCGCCGCCGAACGCGAGGGCCTGGCCCGGGTCTGGACCCGTGACCGGGCCGGCGGCGAGCTGCGCACCGCGTTGTCCGCAGTCCACGCCTGCGTCGGCGACACCGGCTGCGCCTCCGCGCTCGCCTCCGTCATCCGGGCCGCGCTGTGCCTGCACCACGCCTACTTCCCGGTCGCCCCGGGCGGCGGAGCCGTCCCTCCGGACGGCTCCTCCTTCTTCCTCCCCGCCGACTCCCGCCCCTGGCTGCGGGCCCGGCGCGACGGACGGCGCGCGGCGTCGGTGAGCGTCACCGGCACGGCGGGCAGCCACGGCCACGTCGTCCTGGCAGGTGCCATGGTGCGCGGCGAGGTCGCCGAGACCGACTGGGCGCGCTCCGGCGGCGGCCTCGTCGTGCCCGTCGGCGCCGACGACATCGAGGGGCTGCTGCGACGGCTCGGCGAGCTGCGGGCGGCACTCGACGGGGACTGGGCGGCCCTCGCCGAGGACCGCCCCGCCCGGCTCAAGGCCGTCCTCGTCGCCGACGACACCGCCGGGCTCGCCCGGCAGATCGACCAGGCCGTCAAGGACCTGCCGCAGGTGTGGCGGTCGGGCGGGGAGTGGACCTCGCCCTCCGGCAGCCACTTCACCTCCCGGCCGATCGGCGCCGGCGGCAGTGCGAAGGTGGCCCTGGTCTTCCCCGGCGCCTTCAACTCCTACCTGGGCCTGGGCCGTTCCCTCTTCCGTGCCTTCCCCGGGCTGCTGCCCCGGTTCGAGGCGCAGGCCGAACTCCCGGCGGAGCTCCTACGCAGCGCCGCCCTCTACCCGCGTTCCCGTGAGCCCCTCGGACGGCGCGAACTGATGCGCCGGGAGGGCGAACTCGTCGAGGACATCCCCCTGATGCTGGCCGCCGGCACCAGCTACGCGCTGCTGTCGACGGACCTGGTGCGGGAGGTCCTGGGCGTGCCCGTGCAGGGGGCGTTCGGCTACAGCCTCGGGGAGAGCAGCATGCTCTTCGCCACCGGCGGCTGGATCAAGAGCGCCCGCGGGGACGCGAAGATCAGCGCCTCGCCGCTCTTCGACGACATGCTGCGCGGACCCAAGCGCACGGTGCGCGAGCTGTGGGGACTCGGCGACGACGTCCCGGACGCGCGGGTGTGGGCCACGCATGTGCTGCTCGCCACGGCCGACGACGTACGGGCGGCCGTCGAGCGCTTCGACCGGGTCTTCATCACCCACGTCAACACCCCGCAGGAGGTCGTGGTCGCCGGCGACCCCGGCCAGTGCGCCGAGCTCGTCGCCGCACTGGACTGCCGCAGCGCCCGCTCCCCGGCCAACCACGTCATGCACTGCCCGGTCGTCGACGGCGTCCTCGGCGAACTCGCCGACCTCAACCGCTACCCGACCGGCGACGTCGGCGGCCTGACGCTCTACAGCAGCCGGCACTACGCGCCCGTGACCGGCCTCGACCCGGACGCCGTCGCCGCGAACATCGCCGTCACGCTGCGGGAGACGGTCGACTTCCCGCGGCTGGTGCGGCGGGCGTACGCGGACGGGTTCCGCTGCTTCATCGAGGTCGGACCGAGCAGTACGTGCGCCCGCTGGATCCACGAGACGCTCGGCGACGAGCCGCACGTGGCGGTCTCCGTCGACCGGCGCGGGGCACGCGGCGCCGGCGACATCGCCCGCCTCGTGGCCCGACTGGCCTCCCACGGCGTCCCGGTCGACCTCGGCGCGTTCGCGACCCCGGTGTCCGTCTCCGCGTCCGCCGCCCGGCGCCCGATCGGCCTGCGCACCTTCACGGTGGGCGGCGCGCCGGTCGCGCCGCTGGTGGCCGCGGGCGCGGGACCGGTGGTGGCGGGGCTGCGGCCCGCGCGGGGCGCGGTGGTTGCGGGTGCGGGGGCCGGGCCGGTGGTGCGCGCCGTTGCGGGCCGCGCGTCCGTCGTGGGGTCTCCCGCCCGTCCGCCCCTTCCCGGCGCGCGGGTGCCCGACGGCGGCCAGTGCGTCCCGGCCGTTGCGGGCCGCGGGTCCGCGGTGGCGGTTCCCGCCGATCCGCCGGTGCCCGTTGCGGCGGAGCGTGCGTCCGTCGCGGGGTCTCCCGCCCGTCCGCCCCTTCCCGGCGCGCGGGTGCCCGACGGCGGCCAGTGCGTCCCGGCCGTTGCGGGCCGCGGGTCCGCGGTGGCGGTTCCCGCCGATCCGCCGGTGCCCGTTGCGGCGGAGCGCGCGTCCGTCGCGGGGTCTCCCGCCCGTCCGCCCCTTCCCGCCGCGCGGGTGCCCGACGGCGGCCAGTCCGTTCCCGCCGTTACGGGCCGCGCGTCCGTAGTGGCGCCTCCCACCCGCCCGCCCTTTCCCGGTACGGAGACGCCGCAGGCCAACGCATCCGTGCCCGCCGTCGCGGAGCCCGTCGCACCCGCTTCCACCGAGGCGCCGGTGCCCGTCGCGGGCCGTACGCACGGTGGGGCGTCCGGGCCGTCCACCGGGAACGTCATCCCCGCCCCGGCGAACGCCGTGGGTGCCGAATCCGCCACGGAATGGGACACCGCGATGTCGATCAGCCCCGCCGCACAGCCGCCCGCACCAGCGCTCGTGCTGGAGCGGGAGCCGATCACGATGATCCCGGCCGCCGCCGTGACCGCGACCGTAGCCGCGGCCGCCCCGCCGGTGCCGGTCGTGGAGCCGCAGGAGCCGCCGGGCCCGGCCATCTTCGGGGCGCCGCTGCCCGTACAGCCGCCCCGGCAGGAGAGCACCGCCGCGCTCGTGCGCGGGCTGCGCAGCGAGATGCTGGAGGCCCACCGGGAGGTGCTGGACGCCCAGCGGGCCCTGCGCGACCAGCTGGCGGCCCTGCTGTCCGCCCCCGCGACCGCCCCCGCCCCCGCGACCCCCGCCGTACGCCCGCCCAAGCCGGAGGGCGTGGTCTGGGACGAGCACGACCTCCTGGAGTTCGCCACCGGGAAGATCGGGAACGTCTTCGGCCCGCGCTTCGCCGAGATCGACGGTCACCGCCGCCGTGTCCGGCTGCCCGCCCCGCCGTACCACTTCGCCACCCGCGTCACCGCGCTGGAGGCCGAACCGGGGGCGTTCGAGCCCTCGTTCATCCGCACCGAGTACGACGTGCCGGTCGACGCCTGGTACGCCGTCGACGGCCAGGTGCCCCCGGCGGTGACCATCGAGGCGGGCCAGTGCGACCTGCTGCTGATCAGTTACCTCGGCATCGACTTCACCAACCGCGGGGACCGCGTCTACCGCCTGCTCGACAGCAGCCTCAGCTTCGTGGGGGACCTGCCGCGGGTCGGCCAGACGCTGCGCTACGACATCTGGATCGACCAGTTCGTGCGGCAGGGCGACACGACGCTGTTCTTCTTCCACTACGACTGCTACGCCGACGGCGAGCTGATCCTGAAGCTGAACAACGCCTGCGCCGGCTTCTTCACCGACGACGAACTGGAGAACTCGCTCGGCATCATCCAGGGCAGGGCCGTGCCGCCCAAGGGTGACGGCGCCTTCTCCGGGGCGAGTTCCTTCAAGCCCGTGCAGCCCACCTCCCGCACCGCGCTGACCGCCGCCGACCTGGCGGCGCTCGCCGAGGGACGGATCGCGGACGTCTTCGGGCCGGGCCACCGGCAGCCCGAGGGCTGCAACACCTCCCTGCGCCTGCCCGGCGAGCGGCTGCGCATGGCCGACGAGGTCACCGTGCTGGACCGCAAGGGCGGCGCGCACGGCCTCGGCCGGATCGAGGCCGTCAAGCACCTCGTCCCGGACGGCTGGTACTTCACCTGCCACTTCCCGGACGACCCGGTGCTCGCCGGCTCGCTGGTCGCCGAGGGCGCGGTGCAGCTGCTGGAGGTGTACGCGATGTCCCTCGGCCTGCACCTGTGCTTCCCCGACGCCCGCTTCCAGCCCGTCCAGGGCCTGACCACGGAGGTCAAGGTCCGCGGCCAGATCACCCCGGCGACCGAACGCATCGAGTACCGGATCGACGTCACCGGGCTGACGCTGCTGCCCCGTCCCGCCATCACCGCGGACGTGGTCGTGCTGCGCGACGGCAAGCCGTCGATCGGGGTCACCGGCCTCGGGATCCGCCTGGTGGAGAAGCCCGGCACCCCGTACCGCCCGGAGACCGGCGGCACGGTGCCGCACTTCCTCGGCCGGCTCAGCCCCGCGAGCGGCGAGCCCGCGCTGCTCAACGAGTTCCACATGGCGCACGCCGCCAAGGGGGACCTGGCCGTCGCGATGGGCCCCGAGTTCGAGGTCTACGCCGACAGCCGCGCGCCGTACATCCCCAACGGCGACTTCCTCTTCGTCGACCGCGTCATGGCACTGGAGGGCACCCGCGGCGTGCTGAAGAAGGGCGCCGTCATGGTCACCGAGTACGACGCGCCGGAGGACGCCTGGTACTACGCGCACAACGGGCACCCGTCCATGCCGAACTGCGTCCACATGGAGTCCAGCCTCCAGGCCGCCATCCTCCTCGGCTACTACCTGGGCGCCACGCTGCCCTTCCCGGACGAGCAGTTCAGCATCCGCAACCTGGACGGCCGCGCCACCCTCGTCAAGGACGTCGACCTGCGCGGCAAGACCATCAGGCACCGTTCGACGCTGCTGTCCAGCGACCGGATGCCCGGCTCGATCCTGCAGAACTACGCGTACGAACTCTCCGCCGACGGCGAGGTCTTCTACCGCGGCGAGTCCCTGTTCGGCTACTTCAACGCCAAGGCCCTGGAGAACCAGGTCGGCCTCGACAAGGGCGAGCACGTCCTGCCCTGGCTCGACCGGCAGCCCGCCCGCCCGGCCGGCGTCCGCCGCGTCGACCTGGCCGCCCACCGTGCCGCGCAGGCCACCCGGGGCACGACCCGGCTGGCCGGCGGCCACCTCGACCTCGTCGAATGGGTCGACGTCCTGCCCGGCGGCGGCGAGCACGGCCGGGGCTACCTGCGCGGCCACCGCTCCATCCGCCCCGACGACTGGTACTTCAGCTGCCACTTCCACCGCGACCCCGTGATGCCCGGATCGCTGGGCGTGGAGGCGCTGCTGCAGGGCCTGCAGGTGTACGCCGTCGAGGCCGGGCTCACCGACGGGCTGGTGAACCCGCGCTTCGCGCTCGCCTCCGGCACCGAGATGACCTGGAGCTACCGCGGCCAGATCCTCCGCACCGACCCGGACATGGAGTTCGACGTGCACGTCAAGGAGGTGCGCCGCGAACCGGGCCGGATCCTGCTGCTCGGCGACGCGAGCGTCTGGAAGTCGACCCTGCGGATCTACCGGCTGGGCGACATCGGCATCGAGATCCACCACGACCGGACCTGAGCAAGCGGCGAGCGACAGGAGACGCAGCATGACCACCGACCTCCACCGGCCGCGGTGGACCGGACCCCAGGCGCCGGCTGTCGGCGACACCGGGGTCTACGAAACCCTGATGCGGCTCGACGAGCCCGTCTACGTCCTGCGCGGTCCCTACGGGCTGGGCGCCGCCACCGGCGGCGCCGTCGGCCCGGCCGGCGAGCACGAGATCGTCGCCGCCGCGCCCCCGCTCGGTCCCGAACGCCTCGGCAGCGCCGCCTTCCTGAAGGCCCACGGCCTGCGCTACGCCTACATGAGCGGTGCCATGGCCAACGGCATCGCCTCCGCCGGCATGGTCGTCGCCATGGCCCGGGCCGGCTTCCTCGGCTCGTACGGCGCGGCCGGCCTGCTCCCGGAGGCCGTGGAGAAGGCCCTGGTCCGCTTCCGCGACGAGATCCCCGGCCTCCCGTACGCCTGCAACCTCATCCACAGCCCGAGCGAGGAGCGGCTGGAGCGCACCGCCGTCGACCTGTTCCTGAAGTACGGCGTGCCCTGCGTGGAGGCCTCCGCCTTCCTCGCCCTCACCCCGCACCTCGTCCGCTACCGGCTGGCCGGGCTGCGGGCCGGCGGACCGTACGGTGTGACGGCGGGCAACCGGGTCATCGCCAAGATCTCCCGCCCCGAACTCGCCGAGCTGTTCATGCGGCCCGCCCCCGAGGCCATGGTGCGGGCGCTCGTCGCCGAGGGCGCGATCACGCAGGAGCAGGCCCGGCTCGCCGAACGCGTCCCGCTCGCCGACGACATCACCGTCGAGGCCGACTCCGGCGGCCACACCGACCGCCGCCCGCTGCCCGCGCTGCTGCCCGTCATCATCCGGCAGCGCGACGCCGTCCAGCAGGAGGAGGGCTACGCCGAGCGCATCCGCGTGGGCGCCGCCGGCGGCATCGGCACGCCCGAGGCGGCGGCCGCCGCCTTCGCCATGGGCGCCGACTACGTGGTGACGGGATCGGTCAACCAGTCCTGCCTGGAGGCCGACACCTCGCCCCGCGTCAAGGAGATGCTGGCCCAGGCGGGCATCGCCGACTTCGAGATGGCCCCGGCGGCCGACATGTTCGAGATGGGCGTCGAGCTCCAGGTGCTCAAGCGGGGCACGTTCTTCCCGATGCGGGCCAAGCAGCTCTACGAGCTGTACCGGACGTACGACGGCATCGAGGCCATCCCGGCGGCGGTGCGGCAGAAGGTGGAGCAGCAGGTCTTCCGGCGTCCGCTGGACACGGTGTGGGACGAGACCCTCGCGTACTTCCGGCGGCGCGACCCCGACCAGCTGGCCCGCGCCGAGGGCAACCCCAAGCGGCGTGCCGCGCTGGTCTTCCGCTGGTACCTGGGCATGGCTTCGCGCTGGGCCAAGACCGGCGAGGCCGACCGTGCCGTCGACTACCAGATCTGGTGCGGGCCGGCGATGGGCAGCTTCAACGCCTGGGTCCGCGGGACGTACCTGGCGGCCCCCGAGCACCGGCGGGTCGCGGACGTCGCCCGGCAGATCATGACCGGCGCCGCCTTCCACCAGCGGCTCGCGTTCCTGCGTGCGGCGGGGGTCGCCTTCCCGGCGGGCATCGCGACCCGGCCATCGCCGGACGACGCGAACGCGCCCGGCCCCGCGGTGGGGGTACGGCCGTGAGGCGCCGGCAATCGTCCCCGCCGGGAGCGCCCTTCGTGTCCGGCGCCGCGCACGACGACGTGCCGGGGACGGGGCGCGGGCTCCGGCTGCCCCCGCGGGACGGAGCCGTCGCGGGCGCGGAGGTGACCGCCTCCCGCGCTCCGGGCGACGATGTGCCGTGGTCCGGAGCGGACGGCCCGGCGGCGTCTGCTGCGGGGGCGGAACACCCTTGGGCCCCGGGCCGGTCCGGTCGCGGGACCGGGTCTTCCGGCCGGGTGCCCGGCGCGGCACCGCGGCCGCGGGCAGCCCGGGGGGCGGAGGGGGACGGCCCCGCTCCGTCGTCGACGGCCGTCGCAGTGCGGCCGCGAAGGCCCGGCGACGTGACGCCCGCGGGACCGGAGACCCCTTTCGCTGCCGCCGAGGCGCTGGACGCCGCCCTCGGGGACCCGTGGGAGCCCGGGAATGCCTACGGCTTCGCCGCCGGGGCGGCCCGTGACGACGAAGAGGCGTACCCGGCGCGGTGGGAGGCGCGGCTGCGGGAGGAGGACTTCCACGTCGCCTACCTCCCCGCGGACCTCGGCGGGAGCCTGCGCACGCTGGAGGACACCCACGTCCTCGTCCGTGTCGCCGCCCGGCGGGACGTGAACGTCATGCCCGCCACCATGTTCGGCATCTCCGCCGTCATGACCGTGCTCGCCGCCGGCACCCCCGAGCAGCGCAGGACCGTCGCCGCGTGGGCGCGCGAGGGCCGTACCGTCGCGTTCGGGCTGTCCGAGGAGCACGCGGGCAGCGACGTGCTGGCGAACACCTGCCGCCTCGACACCGGCGCCATGACGCTGACCGGCACCAAATGGCTCGTGGGGCGCGGCGCGAGCGCCGACGCGGCCGTCGTGGTGGCCAGGACCGCCGACCGGGGCCCGGCGGCGTTCACGGCGCTGCTGCTCGGCCCGGAGACCCTGGCCGACGCCCGCGTGCGGCGGCTGCCCGCGCGCCGCACCACGGGGATGCGGGGCATCGACTTCGCGGACCTGGCCTTCGACGCGGTGCCCGTGCCGCCGGACGCCGTGGTCGGCGGCGCCGGCGCCGGGCTCGCCGGGGCGATGCGGGCCCAGCAGATCGTCCGGCTGATGAGCACCGCGGGCTGCCTGGCGACCGCCGACACCGCGCTGCGCACCGCCCTGCGGTTCGCGCGGGCGCACCGCACGGGCGGCGAGCCGGTCGCCGACACCCCGTACGGGGCGCGGGAACTGGCGGTGGCCGCCGCGGAGTTCATGGCCGCCGACCTGTCGGCGCTCGTCGCGGCCCGGTACGCCCATGTCGCGCCGGGCACCTTCGGCCTGGCCTCGTCCGTCGTCAAGCGCCTGGCCACCCGGCTCACCGCCGACTGCGCGCGCCGTGCCCGCGCCCTCGTCGGGGCGCGCGCGGTGCTGCGGGACGGCGACGGCCCGGGCGCCGTCCTCGACAAGGCCGTCCGGGACAACGCGATGGTCGAGGTCATCGACACCAGCGTGCTGGGCAACCTGCGGGCGGTCGCGATGTTCCTGCCCGCGTACGCCACACCCCGGGAACCGGAACCGGAGCGCGAGCGCAGGCTCGCCGCCCTCTTCGACCTGGGCGGCGCCGCCCTGCCGGGCCTCGACCCCGCCGCCCTCGACCTGGGGGCCCGGCCGGGCGACGACATCCTGCTCGGCTTCGCCTCGCACGCCGACACCATCGCCGCCGAACTCCACCGCCGGGGCGCGACGCGCGCCGCGACGCTGGTCACCGGGGTGCAGTCGGGCCTGGCCGCGACCTTCCGGGAGGCGGCGGCCGCGCCGCGGCAGCGGACGGCCCCCGACCTGCTCGACCTGGCGGACCGGCTGTGCCCGCTCCACGCGGCCGCGACGGCGGCCCTGACCTGGTGGTTCCACCGCGACCGCGGCGGCCTGTACGGCGAGCCGGAGCCCGGCGGAGCCGGATGGCTCACCGCCGTGACGGCGCTGCTCCTCACGGTGGCCGGGGGCCGCGACCCGCGCACCGCCGGCCGGGACGTCGCCCCGGCGGGCCGGCTGATCACCGAACTCGACGCGGCACGCCGCCTGTTCACGGCACTGCCGGTGCGGCTGTGCGACCGACCGGGACCGGAGGACGAGGAGACATGACCGATCTGCCCGCGCTCATGGCCGACCTGGAGCGCCACCTGGGGAGCCCCAACGACCCCTCCGGTCCCATGCCGTACGCCCGCGTCCTCGACCTGGACGAACGCGAGGCGTACCCGCACGAGTTCGTCGACCTGCTGGCCTCCTGGGGCCTGTACGACTGGATCGTGCCCGCCGCGCACGGCGGCCGGGCCGTCGACGTGCAGGACGGCTACCACCTGTTCCGGCTGGTCGCCCGCCGCGACCCCACCACCGCCACCGCGATGGTGATCACCAGCATCGCCTACATGCCGCTGTGGATCGCGGGCAGCGACGAGCAGCGCACGTCCTTCGCGGACCACGTCCGCTCCGGCGGCAAGATGGCCTGGGGCCTGTCCGAGCGCCGGCACGGCAGCGACGTGCTCGCCAACGAGCTGACCGCGCGGCCCGTCGAGGGCGGCTGGCTGCTCGACGGCGAGAAGTGGACGATCGGCAACGCCACCCAGGCCGACGTCGTCATGCTCTTCGCCCGCACCTCCCCCCAGGGCGGCCCGGGTGGCTACTCGATCCTCGCCCTGGACAAGCGCGCCCTGACCAAAGGCAGTTGCGAACCGCTGCCCGACGAGCCGCTGCACGGCCTGCGCGGCCTCGACATGAGCGGGGTGCGGCTGCGGGACTGCTTCGTTCCGTCCGCCGCGCTCGTCGGCCGCGAGGGTCAGGGCCTGGAGATCGCCCTGAAAGCCGGGCAGTTCGCCCGCGTCCTGATCAACCTGATCGCGCTGAGCACGGTGGACACCGCCCTGCGCACCACCTTGGACTTCGCCACGACCCGGGAGGTCTTCGGCACCACGGTCTCGGCGATCCCGTACTCGCGGCGGCAGCTCGCGGAGTCCTACGCCGAACTGCTGGTCGCCGACGCCATGACCTCCACCGCGGTGCGCGCCCTGCAGATGGCCCCGGCGCAGATCAGCATCTGGTCATCGGCGGTCAAGTACTTCGTGCCCACCCTGCTGGAGGGGACGCTCGGCCGGCTGGGCGTGGTGCTCGGCGCCCGCCACTGGCTGCGCGACCACCCCCGGCACGGGATCTTCCAGAAGGCGCGGCGCGACTTCGGCGTGGCCGGTTTCGCCGACGGCAACACCGTGGTCAACCTGAAGAACATCGCCCTGCAGCTCGGACCGCTGCTCACCTCCGCCGTCACCCCGCCGCCGGGGCTGGTCGAACAGGCCGCGGCCAGGGTCGCCGCACTCTTCGACCCGGCCCACCCCATGGAGCCGTACCGGCCCGCCGGGCAGCAGCTGTTCAGCCGCGGCGTCGACGACCCGGTGGTCACCCTGCGCGCGGCCGTGGCCGAGCTGCGGCGGGAGGCGGCGGCCACCACCGGCCGCGACGCGGCCCGGCTCGCGGACGGCGCGGCGACCGCGGACGCGCTCGCCGGCGAACTGGACCGGATCGCCGAGGAGCACCGCAAGCTCACCTCCTCCCTCGGCAAGGCCGCGGGCCAGTCGGCCGAGCTGTTCGACCTGGCCGAGCAGTACACGACGGTCTCCGCCGCCGCGGCCGTCGTCCACCTCCACCTGCGCGGCCGGGAGAGCCTGAGCCCGCCGCTGCGCTCCCCGGCGGTGCTGCTGCTCTGCCTGGAGCGGCTGCTGCGGCGGTTCCACCCCACGCGCCGGGTGACCGGCCCCGAGGAGGTCGACGAGGTGGCCGCGGCGCTGGAGGCGGCGCACCGCGACGGCCTGCTCTTCTCCTTCCGCGCGTTCCCCGTCAACTGGTGACCCACCGATGGAGGCAGTGCTCATGGACACCGCGGTACCGTCCGCCGACCCGCTCGCCGACAGCGCCGACGTGTGGCTGCTGGCCGAGGAGGACGTGGACCGGTTCGCCGAGGCGACGGGCGGTCTGGAGCTGCTGACCGACGAGGAGCGCGCCCGGCACGACCGGCTGCTGTTCCCCGCCGCCCGGCGCCGTTTCCTCGGCGCACGGCTGCTGTCCCGTCAGGTCCTGTCGCTCTACACCGACGAGCCACCGGACTCGTGGCGCTTCCGCAAGGGCAAGTACGGGCGGCCCGTGGTCGACGGCGCCGACTGGGGGCTCGACTTCAACATCACCCACACCAACGGGCTGATCGCCGCCATCGTCGTGCGCGGCCGCACCGCCGGGGTGGACGCCGAGACCACCCCCGCCCGGCCCGAGGCGATGCAGTTCGCGCCGAAGGTCTTCACCCCCCTGGAGAACGAGGTGCTGCGACGCGACCGCGAGGACCAGCGCGGTCACGCCTTCGCCGACTCCTGGGTCGCCAAGGAGGCGTACACCAAGGCCACCGGCATGGGCATGTGCCGGGGCTTCGACGCCTTCTCCGTGCACCGCCTGCGCGACGGCGGCCTGGCCGTCGTCGACGACGAGATCCCCGAACCCGAGCGCCCCCTGTGGCAGGTGCAGGTGCTCCAGGTGTGGGACCGGTTCGCGCTCGGCGTGGCCATCCGCGCCAGCGAGGACGACGAGGGGCCGCTGCCGGTACGGCTGCGCTCCGCCATGGCAGAACTCCTCCCGGAGGGGACATCCCGATGACCGCGAACGACGACGCCCACGCCCCCTTCCCGCTGACCGAGATCCAGTACGCGTACTGGGTCGGCCGCGGCCCCAACTTCGTGCTCGGCAACGTCGCCCCGCACGCCTACTTCGAGCTGGAGGGCCGCCGCCTGGACCCGGCGCTGCTCTCCCGCGCCTGGACCCGGCTCATCGAGCGGCACGGCATGCTGCGCTGCGTCGTCGGCGAGGACGGCCGGCAGCGGATCCTGCCCGAGGTCCCCGCCTACGAGATCCGCTGCACCGACCTGCGCGGGGCGCCCCCGCAGGAGGCGGAACGGCATCTGGCCGAGGTGCGCGGGGAGATGTCGCACCGCGTGTACACCGCGGCCGACTGGCCGCTGTTCGACATCCGCATGTCCCGGCTGCCCGGCCACGACCGGCTGCACGTCAGCCTCGACCTGCTCATGGTCGACCTGGCCAGCATCACCGTGCTGTTCAGCGAGTGGGCGCAGCTGTGCCAGGACGAGGAGCGGGTGCTGCCGCCGGTCGAGGTGGGCTTCCGCGACTACGCGCTCGCCCTGGAGCGGGGCGACGAGTCGCCGCGGCACCGCAAGGCCCGGGAGTACTGGACGGCGCGCGCCGCGACGCTGGCCCCGCCGCCCGACCTGCCGCTGGCGAAGTCCCCGGTCGCCGTGCACAAGCCGGTCTTCACGCACCGCGAGTTCCACCTGGCGCCGGAGGACTGGAAGCGGCTGCAGGGGCGCTGCGAGGAGCGCGGCCTGACCCCGACGGCGCTGCTGGCCACGGTGTTCTCCGAGGTCCTGGCGATGTGGAGCGGCACCCGCCGGTTCACCCTCAACCTCACCCTCTTCAACCGGCTCCCGCTGGTGCTCTCCGGCGACGGAGCCGGGCACCGCGGAGTCCACCCCCATCTGCGCAGGGTGGTCGGCGACTTCACGTCCATCTGCCTGCTGGAGACGGACGCGAGCGGCGGAGTCCCGCTGGCCGAGCGGGCCGGGCGCGTCCAGCGGCAGCTGCGCAAGGACCTGCGGCACCGCCACGTCAGCGCCCTGCAGGCGCTGCGCGAACGCCGCCGCCTCGGCCTGCAGAACGGCTTCGAGACGATGCCGGTCGTCTTCACCAGCGGCCTGGGCACCGCCGCGGACGTCTCGTCGGCCATGGACCACTTCGGTTCCATCACGTACCGGATCAGCCAGACCCCGCAGGTCTGGCTCGACCACCAGGTCGTCGACATCACCGGAAGCCTGGACCTGACCTGGGACGCCGTCGAGGAGCTCTTCCCCGAGGGCATGCTCGACGACATGTTCGCGGCCTACACCGGCGCCGTGGCGCGGCTCGCCGCCGACGGATCCCCGTGGGACGAGGAGCTGGTGATCCCGCTCCCCGCCCACCAGCTCACCGCCCGCGAGGCCGCCAACGCCACCGAGGGCGAGCTGCCGTCCGGGCTGCTGCACTCCGCGCTGGTCGACCGCGCCGGACGGCACCCGGGGCGTCCCGCCGTGATCACGACCGCCGGCACCGTGACCTACGGCGAACTCGCCGCGTGGGCCGCCTCCGTCGCCGGCCGGCTCTCCGACGGCGACCTGCGCGACCGTACCGTCGGCATCACCCTCGACAAGGGCCCCGCCCAGGTCGCCGCCGCCTACGGCGTGCTCATGGCGGGCGGCGCCTACCTCCCGGTCGGCCCGCAACTGCCCGCCCTGCGCCGGGAGCGCATCCTCACGGACGCCGGGGCGGTCGCGGTGGTCACGGACGCCGGGACGGACGCGCGGCTGGAGTGGCCGCAGGACCTGCCCCGCGTCCTCACGGAGCCGCCCTCCGGCACCACCGCCACCCCGGGCGACGCCGTGCAGGCGGGCCCGGCCGACCCCGCCGACCTGGCGTACGTCCTCTACACCTCGGGCTCGACCGGCACCCCCAAGGGCGTGATGATCGAGCACAGGGCGGCCCTCAACACCGTCGCCGACATCAACGAGCGCTTCGGGATCGGCCCCACCGACCGTCTCTTCGGCCTCGCCGACCTCGGCTTCGACCTGTCCGTGCACGACCTGTTCGGCACCTTCGCCGCCGGGGCCGCGCTGGTGCTGCCCGACCCGGACCAGCGGGCCGAACCCGCGCACTGGTCCGAGGTGATGGCCGCGCACGGGGTGACGGTGTGGAACTCGGTGCCCGCGCAGATGCAGATGCTGGTCGAGCATCTGGAGGCCGGGGGCGCGCAGGTCCCGCCGGACCTGCGGCTGGTGCTGCTCAGCGGCGACTGGATCCCCGTCGACCTGCCCGGCCGCATCCACGCGCTGTGGCCGCGGGCGCGGGTGATCAGCCTGGGCGGCGCCACCGAGGTGTCGATCTGGTCGATCTTCCACCCGGTGGAGGAGGTCCCGGCGGGCGCGACGAGCGTGCCGTACGGCACGCCGCTGCGGAACCAGACCTTCCAGGTCCTCGACGAGCGGTACGCGCCCTGTCCCGTGTGGACCGCCGGCGAACTGTACATCGGCGGCCACGGCCTGGCCCGCGGCTACCGGGGCGACGCCGAGCGCACCGCCGCTGCCTTCGTCACGCATCCGGTCACCGGCGAACGGCTCTACCGGACGGGCGACTTCGGCCGCTACCTGCCGGACGGCAGCATCGAGTTCCTGGGCCGCAGGGACGGTCAGGTCAAGATCAACGGACATCGTGTGGAGCTCGGCGAGATCGAGGCGACCCTCACCCGGCACCCGGGCGTGGACAGCGCGGTCGTGGTCAAGGCCGACGGCGAGGCCGGCGCGGCCCGGCTGCTGGGGTACGTCGTCCCGGCCGGGGACCCCGGAGGCGCCGACGGGCTCTTCGTCACCGAGCACGCCGATCCCGACCGGGCCGAAGCCGACTGGCGGGCGCTGTGCTCCGCCGCCGAGGTGCCCGCCCCCGGTCCCTCGCCGCGGGAGCTGCGCACCGCCTGGGACGTGCTGAACGAGGTGTACGCGACCGCAGTCGGCACCGCCTTCCACCGCCTGGGCCTGCCCGACAACGCCGCCGCCGGTGTCGCCCCGCGCTACGAGCGCTGGCTGGCCCGGGCCGCGGCGGCGCGGCCGCCCGCCGCGGACGGCATCCCCGACGCGCTCGCCGCCCGCAGCCGCACCGTGCTGGGCGAGGTGCTGGGCATCCCCGAGGACGTCACCGACTGGATGCTGGCCCTGGCCGGGGACGTCGCCGGGGTCCTCACCCAGAGCGTGCACTCCGCCGAGCTGTACGCCTCCGACCGCACCCCCGGCGTCTACGAGCGGCTGTTCGGCCCGACGTACGCCGTCGCCACGGAGGCGGTGCGCCGCCTCGCCGCCGGATGGCCGGCCGACCGGCCGCTGCGCGTCCTGGAGGTCGGTGCGGGCTACGGCTCGCTGACCCGGCACCTGCTCCCGCTGCTGCCCGCCGGCCGCACGGCGCCCACGGAGTACCTGTTCACCGACATCTCCCGGTACTTCACCGACCGGGCCCGCGAGGTCCTCGGCACGCAGTACCCGTTCCTGCGCTGCGACCTGCTCGATCTGGACGCGCCTCCGCAGACCCAGGGCTTCGAGGACCACACCGCCGACCTGGTCGTCGCGGCGAGCGTGCTGCACGACACCCGCCAGGTGCGCCGTACGCTGCGCACCCTGCGGGGGCTGCTCGCCCCCGGCGGGACCCTGCTGATCGTCGAGCAGACCGCCTTCCACCCGTGGTTCGACCTGGTGATGGGGCTCCAGCAGGGCTTCGACACCTTCGAGGACACCGAACTGCGCAGCACGCACCCGCTGCTCGACCGCGCGCAGTGGGCGGCCGAACTCGCCGCCGCGGGCTTCACCGACAGCGCCGTGCTCACGCCCCGCGACGGAGGCCCCGGCTCGGTGGGCTTCGACGTCCTCGTGGCACGCGGCCCGGACCGGCGCAGCCGCTTCGCCCCCGACGCGCTGCGGGACTTCGCCGCCGGGCAGCTGGCCGCCCACATGGTGCCGGCCCAGCTGTTCGCGCTGACCGAGCTGCCGCTCAGCGGCACCGGCAAGGTCGACCGCAAGGCGCTCGCCAAGGCCGGCGCCCGCACCGCCGCGCGCGGCCGGCCCGCGAAACCGCCGCGCACCGACCGCCAGCGCAAGCTGGTCGAGATCTGGCGCGAGGTGCTCGGCCTCGGCAGCGCCGACCTCGCCGACGACTTCCTGGAGGCGGGCGGCGACTCGCTGCTCGCGGCCCGGCTGGTCGCGTCCTTGCGTACGGCGTTCGGGATCACCGTGCCCGTCGGCACGGTCCTGCAGTACACGACGGTGGAAGCGCTCGACGGCCACCTGGAGGGGCTGCTCGGCCCGTCCGAGCCGCTGACGGAGGAGACACGATGACGTACGAGCAGATGCGGGAGTGGATCGTCGCCTTCCTGGCGGAACTCCTCGACGTCGCGCCCCACGAGATCGACCCGACGCTGCCGCTGGACCACCTGGGCTTCGACTCGGCGACCACCCTCGACCTGTGCGGGCGCCTGGAGGAGGACCTGGGGATCGACACGACGCCCAAGGCGATCGCCGACCACCCGACGGCCGACGCCCTCGCGGCCCATCTCGTCGCCGCCCGACCGGCCCCCCTGGGGAGGTAGTCCCGCCATGATCACCCAACTGTCGGCCCGCTGGCTGGTCAGCGGGCCCGCCCGGCCCGGCGCTCCGAAGCTGTACTGCTTCGCCCACGGCGGGGGTTCGGCCGCCGAGTACGTCCGCTGGGCGCGCGCCCTGACCGGCGTCGAACTGCACGTCGTGCAGCTGCCCGGCCGCGGGTCGCGCTTCGGGGAGCCCCCGCTGACCTCGATGGGGACACTGGTCGCCGCGCTCACCGAGCAGGTGGCGTTCGGCGCGCCGTACTCGTTCTTCGGGCACAGCCTCGGCGCCCTGGTGGCGTACGAGCTGGCCGGCGCCCTGCGCGAGGCAGGCCGCGGGCTCCCGGAGCGCCTGGTGGTCTCCGGCTTCCCGGCGCCCCACCTGCCGCGCACCTCGCGGGGGCTGCACCTGCTGCCGGACGACGAACTGCTGGCGGAGGTCTCCCGGCTGCACGGCGGCATCCCGCGGGAAGTGCTGGACGAACCGGAGTTGCGGACGCTGGTCGCGGTGCCGCTGCGGGCGGACTACACGATCGTGGAGACCTACCGCTGGCGGGACCGGCCTGCGCTGGAGGTCCCCGTGACGGTCTTCGGCGGCCGCGACGACCGGGTCGGCGAGGCCGAGCTGGCGGCCTGGCAGGAGCTGACGACCCTTCCGGTGGAGGTCCGCACCTTCCCCGGTGGCCACTTCTACCTGCGCGAGCACAGCGCGGTCGTGCTCCGCGCGCTCGCCGCCCGGCTGCGGACGCCGCCGTGCTGACCTTCGCCGCCGCCTCGCTCGTCCTGATCATGATCCCCGGGCCCGACCAGGCGCTGATCACCAGGAACGCCCTGGCTGCGGGCCGCGCGGGCGGGCTGCTGACGATGGTGGGCGGGGTGCTCGGGCTGGGCGTGCACATCGCCTCGGCCGCGCTCGGGGTCTCGGCGCTGCTGATGGCCTCGACGGTCGCCTTCACGGTGCTGCGCACCGTGGGCGCGGGCTACCTGCTGTACATGGGCTTCACGACCCTGCGCGCGGCCCGCCGCGCCGCCGACTCCCCGGAGCCGGCGGACGGGGACCCGCCGCCGAACGGTGCGGCCCACCTGCGGCAGGGCTTCCTGTCCAACTCCCTCAACCCGAAGGTCGCCCTGTTCTTCGTGACCTTCCTCCCGCAGTTCCTGCCCGCCCAGGGCAGCGTCCTGCCGCGCGCGCTCCTGCTCTCGCTGGTCTTCGCCGTGCTGTACGTGACCTGGTTCGGCACCTACGTCGTCGTGGTCGACCGGGTCGGCGCGGTACTGCGCCGGCCCGTGGTGCGGGCCCGCGTCGAACGCGTCACCGGACTGCTGCTCATCGGTTTCGCGCTGCGCCTCGCGGTGCACTGAGCGCGCGCCGCGCTCCGGGCGGCGCTATCCGCGGCCCGCCCGGAGCCGGCAGACCACGAGGTCCCGTGGGTCCGCGGTCTGCGGGCAGTCGTAGACCTCCTCGATGCGCGCCGCGACCGAGGGGTCGACCCGGTCCAGGTCGAACCAGGCACGCTGCAGGACGGCGTAGGGCGCGGGGTCCTCGGTGATGCAGCGGGCGTTCTCGGCGTGCGACCGGAGGGCGCTGACGTCCGGCAGGTACCGCACGCGCTGCAGGAAGGTGGGGATCGGGTACCGGCACCGCACCGGGTGGTCCACGAAGTAGGCGTCGTCACCGAAGGCCAGGTAGAGCACGGGGGCGCCGTCGGGGATCCGCCGGCGCACCGCGTCCGCCGCGGCGGCCTTGTCCGCGCTGGTCCGCAGGTACTCGGCGTTGGTCGAGCTCACCCCGGCACGGCCCATCAGGTGCGGGGAGGAGGGCCAGACCGTCACCGCCACGCACAGCGCCCCGCAGAGCGCGACCGGGGCCAGGGCGGCGCGGGGCCACCGGGCGGTGCCGGGGCGGCGCGCACCGTCACGGGCCAGGCGCAGGTCGGCGCACGCCGCGGCCAGGGCGACAGCCCCGGCCAGCCAGCCCGCCGCCGTCCCCTGGGCCCAGGCGGGCGCGAGGGAGGCGAGGGGCACCAGCACCGCGTACAGCGCCGTGACCGCGGTCAGGAAGAGCGGCGGCCGCTTGAGGTCCCCGTACCAGCGGGCCACCGCCAGGCCCCACACGGCCGCGGCGAAGACCGGCAGGGCTGCGGCGTGGTAGGCGAACCAGTTGCCCTGCACCGCCACCGCGGCCAGGCAGCCGGCGCAGATCAGCACCGCCAGCACGGCCCACTCCACCCGCCTGCGCCGGTCCGCCTGACGGGACAGCAACAGCAGCAGCGCGGCGGGGAGCAGGGCGACCATCGGGCTGAAGTAGACCCGGTTCGCCAGGAAGTCGGCGGCCCTGTCGAGCAGGAAGGCGGGGTCGAGGCCCTGCCGGGTCAGCGCCCCCTTGTTGATCCGCGGCATGTCGCGGACCCACTGCCACTCGTGGGACCCCGACCACACACTGATCGCGAAGAGCAGGGCCCCGCCGGCCACCGTCGTCCCGGCGAGCAGCAACGCCCTGCGCCGGTCGACGGCGAGGACGACGAGCAGTGCCATCGCGGCCGTCGCCGCCGTGGAGTACTTCATCAGCACCGCGAGCGCCAGCGGCAAGGAGGCCGCGAGCGCGGCGGTCCACGGCCGGTCGAGGCCCAGCACCAGGGCGACCGCCACCACCGACAGCAGCGTCGCGGCCCACTCGGGCTGCAGGAAGTCGGTCCGCGGCGCGAACGCGAGGGAGAGCCCCACCACGGCGGCCGTGATCGTCGCGTCGCGACGCGGCAGACGGCGCGCCATGGCCCATCGCAGCACCAGCGCCGCGGCCGCGCACAGCAGGATTCCGGCGAGCCGGATGATCATCTCGCGCACGGCGACCGGTCCGGCCGTGACCGAGTCCAGCCCGGCGACGAACCACCGGTAGAAGAACGGCCGGTGGGTGAACGTCTCGGAGGGCGACAGGCCGTCCGCGCCGGCGGTCCGCAGGCACGCCAGGACGTACCTGATGTCCCCGTGGAGTTCCGCCGTCGCGACGGACCAGCCGAGCAGCGCGAGCACGGGGAGCGCGGTGACCCAGTGGAGGAGCCGCGGGGTGCGGCGGGTGGCCGGTGGGAGCGGCGTGTCGAGGGTGAGCAGGCCCGAGTCGTTCACGGGCCGAAGCTAGCATCCACATAACGGACTTATCGAACACATCGTTCGACGGATCCCGCCGTCACCGTCCGTTCCCCGGATGTTCATCCGCACCGTCGTCGCGCCGTGATCCGAGCCGCGGTCGCACCGCAGCGCGGTGAATTCCGCTTTCGCGGGAAACCCGCGGTGCCGGTGCGCGCGCCGGACGGGCCGGTTTCCCATTGAGGATCCCGATGGCCGTATCACCAGGACGGCGGCGAACCCGCTGGACCGCCGAGTTGCCGGCGGGGGATTCTGAAGTTGCTTTTTCCGCCCCGGAATGCAGTGGAAAGGAAAGAGAAATGACTGCTCCTGTCGCGGCGCTCCAGTGCCTGGTGTGCGACACGGACATCCCGGTCCGGCAGGACTGGCTGAAGGGCGAGATCACCGAGTGCGCGGCCTGCGGCCAGGAGCACGAGGTCGTCGAGAAGTCCGAGGCCGGCGCACGGATAGAGCTCGCGCCCGAGGTCGAAGAGGACTGGGGCGAGTGACCGGGTCCGACGCCGGGTTAGAGGTGCTGCTGTCGGCCACCGTCCTGCGCCCCGACGAGAAACTCCTCCTGGAGGCGTTGCGTTCGCGGGGGCTCGCGGTCCGCCCGGTCCTGCTGGAGGACCTGGCCGGGCTGGTGACGGGCCGGAAGAAACCGCCCGCCCTCGCACTCATCCGTAATCTCTCGCACCGCGAGGCCGTCAATGTGGCCCGCCGGCTGGAATTCAGCGGAGTTCCCGCGCTGAATCGCGCGACGACGATCGAGACCTGCAACGACAAGGGCCTGCAGGCCCTGTTGTTCAGCAGGCACGGCGTCCCCCACCCGGAGTCCTTCCACGCCTTCAGCTACGCGCAGGTCCGCGAGTCGGTCGGCGAGGTCGGACTGCCCGCCGTCATCAAGCCGGTGAGCGGCTCCTGGGGCCGCGGGGTCTCCCGGATGACCAGCGAGGAGTGCGTCGAGGCGTGGATCGGCGGACGGGAGTCCGCGGACGCCGCGGGCAAGCTCTTCCCCGTCCTGGTCCAGCGGTACGTCGACAAGCCCGGCCACGACCTGCGGATCGTGGTCGTCGGCCGCACGCCCGTCGTCGCCATCCGGCGGGTCTCGCCGGACTGGCGCACCAACACCCACCTCGGAGCCGAGGTCGTACGGGTCCCGTTGACCCGCGAGATGGAGAAGCGCTGCGCCCAGGTGGTGGACGCGCTCGGCGAGGGCTTCTACGGGGTCGACCTCGTCGAGGACCGCACCACCGGCGAGCTGATGGTCCTGGAGGTCAACGCGAACCCCGAGTTCGCCCGCTCCTCCGCCAAGCACGGCGTGGACGTGGCCGGCCACCTCGCGGACTACGTCGTCGAGACCTACCGGCCCGAGTCCGCCGCCACCGCCGCGTAATCGGCAGACGGAGGAGAACCCCACCCATGGAAGCGTTCGACACCGCCACGGTGCTCACCCGGGTCCTCACCTCGGGCGTGGTGATGAGCATCGAGAAGAGCGACCGCGAACTGCCCGGCCTGGAGCGGCTGCTCACCCGGCGCACCGGCCGCGCCAGGGCCGCGCTGTTCAACAGCCGCAGCGGCGCCCTGCACGGGGCGCTCGCCGGGCAGGGCATCGGCCACGGCGACCGCGTCGCCGCCCGGCCGGGCGCCGGCGACCGGGAACGCGCGTTCCTGGACTGGCTCGGCATCACCGCCACCGCCAGCGCCACCGGCGACGCCGCGGGCCCGGTCCCGTACGACCTGGTCGAGCTCGACGCCGTCAACGCCCACGACCTGACCCGGCTCGCCGCCGCGGGCACCGCGCCGGTGCTCGTCGCCGACCTCACCGGCCTCGGTTTCGGCCCGGCCGCCGCCGTCCTGACCGACGACCCCGCCGTGTGGGCCCGCGCCGAACGGCTCAAGATCTTCGGCGCGTACGACCTGCGCACCATGTGGACGCAGGAGGAGGCCGACCCGCGACTGGTGCCCGGCGTGCAGTTCAACTACCGGCTGAGCCCGCTCGTCGCCGCCTGCGTCCGGATGGCCCTCACCCAGGCCGCCCCGCCGGGCGACCTCTCGGGAGCTGAATCATGATCACCGACTTCCCCGCGGCACCCCTGCCGCTGCCGCACCCCGACGACGTGACCGCCGAACTGGCCGCCCTCGGCGGCGCGGCGGTCATCCCCAGGGACCTGCGCCGCACCCTGTTCCCGGTCGTCACCAAGGAGGACGTCTTCAACCTCCTGCTGGCCCAGCGGCAGGATCCCGACAAGGTCGTCGCCGACTTCGCCGAGGCCTACCGGGCCTACGTGGGCGCGGCGTTCGCGCTGCCCACCGCCAGCGGCACCTCCAGCCTGCACATGGCGCTGGTCGGCGCGGGCGTCCGGCCCGGCGACGAGGTGATCGTCCCGGCGTTCACCTTCATCGCCACCGCGCAGGCCGTCGTGGCCGCGCACGCGGTCCCCGTCTTCGTCGACGTCGACCCGCGCACCTACTGCATGGACCCGGCCGCGGCCGAGGCGGCGGTCACCGAGCGCACCCGCGCCCTGATGCCCGTCCACGTCCACGGCCTGCCCGCCGACGTGACCGCGCTGCGCGCCCTCGCCGACCTCCGCGGCCTCGCCCTGGTCGAGGACGCCTCGCACGCCCACTCCGCCCGCGTCGGCGACCGCGTGGCCGGCTCCTTCGGCGACGCCGCCGGGCAGAGCCTGATGGCCGACAAGAACTTCCCGCTCGGCGGCGAGGGCGGCATCGCCTTCTTCGCCGAGCAGGAGTCGTACGACCGGGCCACGGCCTACCTCGACCGGCACGGCATCGACTACGGCATGGCCTGGATCGCCGCCGCCTTCGGCGCGAGCCAGCTGCAGCGGCTGCCGTACTACGACGCGGTCCGCGCCCGGAACGCCGCCCTGCTCGGCGAGGCCCTGAAGGGCACCGGCCTGTTCACCCCGCCGTACGTGCCCGAGGGCCACGTCCACGCCTACAACATGTACCGGGTCACCCTGCACCCCGAGGCGATCGGCCTGGCGGACCTGCCCGCGTACGCGGTCAAGGAGGCCGTCCACGAGCTGCTGGTCGCCGAGGGCGTACCGGCCCGCGAGTGGCAGAACACGCCCATCCCCTGCCACCTGCCCTTCGTGCACCGGGCCGGCTTCGGCGGCGGTCACCCCTTCACCCTCAACCCGGGCGCCGTGCGCGACCACACCCCGCAGGACTTCCCGGTGATCCGGCACATGCTCGACACCACGCTCGTGCTCTGCCGCGAGCTGCGCTCCCCGGTCGAGTACGAGCGCATCCTGCGCTACGCCGACGCCTTCGCCAAGGTCGCCCGCCGGCCCGACGCGATCCGCAAGCTCGTCCAGGAGGGCGACTTCCGCCGTCCCTACGAGAAGGCGGCCCGCCTTGGCTGACACCACGCCCGGCACGGTCCGGGTCGCCGTCGCGGGGGCCAGCGGCTACAGCGGGGGAGAGGTCGTCCGGCTGCTGCTGGACCACCCCGGCGTGGAGCTCGCCTTCCTGTCCGCCGAACGCGCCGCCGGCGCCGCGCTCGGCGCCGTCCACCCGTGGCTGCGCAACCACCCGCGTGCCGCGGGGCTGACGCTGCGCCCGCTGCGGGAGCTGGCCGACGACGCCAACGACGTCGACGTCGCCATCTCCTGCCTGCCCACCGGCACACTGCCCGGGCTGCTGCCGGTGCTGTCCGGGCACGCCAAGCGGATCCTCAACGTCGCGGGCGACTTCCGGCTGCGCGACCCGGGCGAGATCCGCGCCCACTACCCGCGCACCGCCGAGCAGCCGGCCGCAGAGGACTTCGCGTACTACGTCCCGGAGCTGTCCCCGGCCGTCCCGCAGGGCCGCTTCGTCAACCTGCCCGGCTGCATGGCCGTCGCCTCGGTCTACGCCCTGCACCCGCTCTTCGCGGACGGGCTCGCGCTGCCCGAGGTCGTCGTCGACGCCAAGACCGGCTCCACCGGCGGCGGCCGTGACAGCGGCGAGCACCCCGCCGAGCGGGCCGGCAACTTCCGTGTCCACAAGCCCTTCGGGCACCGGCACGCCCCCGAGATCCGGCAGGCCATCGCCGACCTCACCGGCACCGCGCCCGAGCTGCGCTTCACCAGCCACAGCCTCGACGTGCCCCGCGGCATCCTCGTCACCGGGTACGCCCGGCTGCGCGAGGGCGTGACCGGCCTGGACGTCAAGCGCGCTTACGCACGCGCCTACAAGGGCCGCCCCTTCGTCAAGGTGCGCCCCGCGCCCAGGGCGCCGCAGGACTTCCCGATGCTGAAGGCGGTCGTGGGCTCCAACGTCGCCGAGGTCGCCGTCGTCGTCAAGGACGACCAGGCCGTCGCCGTCGCCGCCCTGGACAACCTGGTCAAGGGCGCGGCCGGGCAGGCCGTCCAGGCGATGAACCTGCTCTGCGGCCTCGACGAGACCGCGGGCCTGCCCCGGACGGCGGTGGCGCCGTGACGACCCCGTACCGGCCCCTGTACGTCGTCAAGGTGGGCAGCGCCACCCTCGCCCGCGGCGCGATCCTCCACGAGCTGTCCGACCTCGTCGCCCGCGGCGCCCGCGTCCTGCTCGTGGCGGGCGGCGCCGTCGGCATCGAGCGGCACTACACCGCCCTCGGGCGCGCCATGCCCGAACTGCGCCTCGCGAGCGGCGACACCGTGCGTTACTGCCCGCCCGAGGAGATGACGCACATCGTCGACGCCTACGAGCGGGTCACCCTGCCCTCGGTCGAGGCGGGCCTGCGCGACCTGGGCCGTACCGTCCTCACCGCCGTCGCCGCCCGTGGCGGGCTCGTCGGCGGGCGCGCCAACCGGCCGCTGAAGACGGTGACGCCCGAGGGCCGCAGCCGCGTCGTGCGCGACCACCGGGCCGGGGTCCCGCAGGACGTCGACACGGCGGCGCTGCGCGCCCTGCTGGACGCGTACGACGTGGTGTGCGTGTCGCCGCCGGTGCGCGACCGCGACGGGGGCGCCCCCCTCAACGTGGACGCCGACGTCCTGGCCGCCGCCCTCGCGCGCGCCCTGGACGCCGACCACCTCCGCCTCGTCACCGGCACCGCCGGACTGCTCACCGACCCCGCCGACCCGGCGTCGACGCTCCGCCACGCCCACCCCGGCGAGGCCGCGCGGTACGCGGGCGGCCGCATGCGGCAGAAGGTCCGCGCCGCCGAACTCGCCCTCGACGGGACCGGGGACGTCGCCATCACCGGCCCCCACACCCTGGCCGAGCCCACCGGCTGGACCCGGTTCTGGCGCGAGGCGCCCCCCGCGGAGGACCTGACCCTGCTCGGCCGCGCCGCCGGCATCCCCTCCGTCTCCGGGGACGAGCACGAACTCGCCGCCTACCTGCGCGAGTGGTGCGCCGGGCACGGCATCGACGCGCACGTCGACGCCGCGGGCAACCTCGTCGCCACCCGCGGGGACGGCCCGCGACGCCTGCTGCTCCTCGGCCACCTCGACACCGTGCCGCACCACTGGCCGGCCGCCTGGCGGGACGGCGAACTCTCCGGCCGGGGCACCGTCGACGCCAAGGGGAGCCTGGCCGCGTTCCTGGAGGTGCTGGCCGCGGCCGACGTCCCGGACGACGGCCAACTGCGGGTCGTCGGCGCCGTCGAGGAGGAGGTCTCCTCCGCCAAGGGCGCCTTCCACGCCCGCGACCACTACCCGGCCGACGCCGTCGTCATCGGCGAGCCCAGCGGCTCCGGCACCCTCACCCTCGGCTACTTCGGCCTGTTCAAGCTCCGCCTCACGGCGACCGCCGCCAGCGGCCACTCCGCGGGCATGGGCGCCGTCACCGCGCCCGACCTGCTGCTGCGCGCCGTCGCCGGCATCCGCGCCGCCGTCGCCGCCCACGCGCCCGACGCGCTCAGCGCCCTCATCGACGTCCGCACCCACGACTCCCGGGAGGCCCAGCGGGCCGTCGGCACGCTCAACTTCCGCATCCCGCCGGACGCCGACCTCGCCACCGTCCGCAAGGCCGCCCTGGTGCCCGACGCCCCCGGCGACGGCCTGGCCGTCGAGGTGCTCCGCGCCACCCCCGGCGTCGCGGGCGGCCGCGCCACCACCCTGGCCAGGTCCTTCGGCCGCGCGTTCGCGCGCGCCGGCATCCGGCCCCGGCACGTCGTCAAGAAGGGCACCTCCGACATGAACACCCTCGCCACGACCTGGCACGGCGTCCCCATGGTCGCCTACGGGCCCGGCGACGCCTCCCTCGACCACACGGACGCCGAACGCCTCCCGGCCGACGAGTACCGCCGCGCCCGCGGCGTCCTCGCCGACGCCGTCCGCCACTGGTTCACCTCCGGCGGCGCGGCATGACGCCCGCGACCGCCGTACGGGAGACCGCGTCCCCGCAGCTCGCCGAACGGGCCCGCCGCGCCCGCGAACTCGTCGTCGACATGGCGGCGAGCCCCCGCGGCTGCCACCTGGGCGGGAGCCTGTCCGTCCTCGACGTCCTCGTCGCCGCCCTCGACCACGCCGCCGCGGCGGACGACGGCACCCAGGTCGTCCTGAGCAAGGGCCACGCCGCCGCCGGCCTGTACGCCGCGCTCCACGTCACCGGCGTGATCCCGGACAACCCCGCCCCGCACTACGGTCTGGCCGGCCGGCCCTACACCGGCCACCCGGGACCCAAGGTGCCGGGCGTGGTGTTCCCGACCGGGAGCCTCGGCCACGGCGTGGCCTACGCCGCGGGCTGGGCGCTCGCGCAACGGCTGCAGGGCGGCACCGGCAAGGCGATCGCCGTCGCGGGGGACGGCGAACTCCAGGAAGGCCTGGTCTGGGAGACCTGCCAGGTCGCGGCCGCCCAGCGGCTCGGCGGGTTCGTCCTGGTCGTGGACCGCAACGGCGGCCAGAACGACGGCATGGTGGCCGACATCTCCCCCCTGCCGCACCTCGCGGAGCGCTTCGCGGCCTTCGGCTTCGACACCGCCGAGGTCGACGGCCACGACCTGGGCGCGCTGTCGGCCCTGTTCGCCGCCGACCGGTCGGCCGCCACCCGCCCGCTCGCGGTCGTCGCGCACACCGTGAAGGGCAAGGGCGTGCCGCCCGTCGAGGGGAAGGCCGCCTCGCACTACGTGACGATCGACGCCGCGCGCGCCGCCCAGTGGAAGCGACTCATCCGATGACGTTGTCCGGGCGCGATGCCTACCGCGCCGATCTGACCGCGCTTGCCGCTGCCGACGACCGGGTCCTGTGCCTGGAGGCCGATCTCGGCGGTAAGGGTCACCCCTTCCAGCGGGCGCACCGCCGCGGCCGGTTCGCCGCCACCCGTTCCTCTGCGGTCGCCCCGTGCGCCGCCCAGCGGAAGGGAGCGCTGCGATGACGTTGTCCGGGCGCGATGCCTACCGCGCCGAACTGACCGCGCTCGCTGCTGCCGACGACCGGGTCCTGTGCCTGGAGGCCGATCTCGGCGGCAAGGGTCACCCCTTCCAGCGGGCGCACCGCCGCGGCCGGTTCGCCGCCACCCGTTCCTCTGCGGTCGCCCCGTGCGCCGCCCAGCGGAAGGGAGCGCTGCGATGACGTTGTCCGGGCGCGATGCCTACCGCGCCGAACTGACCGCGCTCGCCGCTGCCGACGACCGGGTCCTGTGCCTGGAGGCCGATCTCGGCGGCAAGGGTCACCCCTTCCAGCGGGCGCACCCCGAACGGTTCCTCAACCTGGGCATCGCGGAGGCCGCGATGGTCGACATGGCGGCCGGTCTGGCCGCCGCCGGGTGGAAGCCGTTCGTCTCGACCTTCGCCCCCTTCGCCGCGTTGCGCGCCGCCGAGAGCCTGAAGCTGACCCTCGGCTACCTGCGCGCCGGCGTCACCGTGGTCGCCCCGTACGCGGGCGTGTCCGGCGCGTGGTTCGGCACGACGCACCACTGCCTGGAGGACCTGGCCGTCCTGCGCAGCATCCCCGGCGTGACGATCGCCGCGCCGTACGGGGAGGCCGAGATGCGCTCCGTGGTCCGCGCCGCGGTCCGCTCCGGACGTCCGCACTACATCCGCACCGGCCGCAACGCCGCGTACGAGAGCCTGCAGGCGCCCGTCGCGGAGGGCGGCACCGTCACCTGGGAGCACCACGGCTCCGGCGCGGCCGGCGAGCGGTGCCTGGTCTCGGTCGGTGAGGAGGGCACCCGGCTCGCGCTGGCCGCCCGCGCGGAGCGCCCCGGCACCGCGCACGCCCACCTCACCTACCTGGACCACGCCCACCTCTCCCGCGCCGCGGCCGAACTCGCCCGCCACCACCGACGCTTCGTCGTCGTCGAGGAGCACCGCACCGAGGGCGGCGTCGCCGAGGCCCTCGCGCTGCTGCTGCCGGCCTGCGAGGTCACCTCCGTCGGCGCCGGCCACGGCTGGCCGTCCGAGGGCGGCGACCACCAGGAGGTGATGGCCGCGCTCGGCCTCCACCTGCCCGCCGTGCTCCGCGCACTGAATCCGATCCCGCACCAACCGAGGGGGTTCTCATGCACGTACTGATGGTCGAATGCAATCCGAACGGCGTCGCCGGCATCGCCAACGCCCTGTCCCTGGGCCACGAGGTGACGCTGGTCAGCGCCGACCCCGGCTTCTACGTCGCCGCGTCACCGCTCGCCGAGCCGGCCTTCGCCCACCCCCGCTGCCGGGTGATCACCAGCGAGTCCGCGTTCTCCATCGACGCGCTGGAGCAGCTGGCGAAGGAGGTGCACGCGAGCAGCCCGGTCCACGGCGTGACGACCTACAGCGAGTACCACACCGTCCACACCGCCTCCGTCGCCCGCGCCCTCGGCCTGCCCGGGATGAGCGTGGAGGGCGCCCTCAACGCCCGCCACAAGCACCGCACCCGGCTCACCCTCGCCGGCACCGACGTGCGCCAGCCGCGCTTCGCGCACGCCCGTGCCCTGGACGAGGTGGAGGCCGCGATCCGCGAGGTGGGCTTCCCGTGCGTGGTCAAGCCGTCCGACGGCACGGCGAGCCTGCACGTCCTGCACCTCACCGGCGAGGAGGACCTGGCGGCCTACCTCGCCGACCTGGCGAAGGTCGCCGACTACGGGCGCGGCGTCACCCGCATCCCGGACGTCGTCGTCGAGGAGTTCGTCGAGGGCGAGCTGGTCTCCGTCGAGGCCGTGGTGCTGGCCGGCGGGGAGATCGTCAACCTCGGCATCACCGACCGCTGCCTGAGCGGCTTCCCGTACTTCATCGAGATGGGCGCGACGTACTTCCGCGGCCACCCGCTGCAGGACGAGCTGTTCGAGATGAACGAGAAGGCGCTGCGCGCCCTCGGCATCGACTTCGGCTTCATCCACGCCGAGTACCTGCTGTCCGCCGACGGCCCGGTGCTGTGCGAGGTCAACGGCCGGCTCATCGGCGGCATCGTGCCGCAGCTGATGAAGATCTCCAGCGGGGTGGACCCTTACCTGGAGGTCATCCGCCAGGCGCTCGGCGAGACGCCGGAACTGCCCTTCCCCGGCACGGTCACCGCGAGCGGCCGCTGGTTCGGCTCGCCGGTCGAGGGCACCCTGCGCGCGGTGGACTTCACCGCGCTCAACGAGCAACCGGGCTTCGTCGAGGCCCTCAGCTACCGCGCCCCCGGCACCGGTGTCGCGCGGCTGTCGAAGAGCAACTTCGACTGGCTCGGCCACGTGATCTTCACCGGCAACGGCCGCGCGGAGGCCGGGGGCCGCTGCGAGTCGGCGCTGGACCGGATCGCCGTCGACCTGTCCGTCCAGGTCGCCCGGTGAGCGCGCTCCGGCGCGTCGCCGTCCCCCTCCTCGACCCGGAGACGCTGTACGACGTGGAGGTCGGCGAGGGGGTCTTCACCCGGATCGCGGCGGTCGCCGACCGGGACGTCCGGGCCGGCGGCGAGCCGGAGCTGTGGCCGGGCTTCGTCGAGGCGCACGCCCACCTCGCGCTGCCCGCCAACTTCGACGACTCCCTCGACGACGCGCGGATCTCCGCTCTGTCGTACCTCTTCCACGGCGTCACGCACGTCGTCGACATGTTCGGCTTCCCGCTGGTCGCCGACGCCTGGGAGGCCGGCCGCGCCACGTCCCCGGTGCCGTACCCGCGGCTGGCGCACTGCGGCTACGCGGCCACCTCCATGCGCGACGGCGAGGGACTGACCGGGCACGGCGTGGAGTTCCCCGCTCCGGTCTTCATGCTCGGGGTCGGCGACGACCTGGAGCCGCTGATCACCGCCAACCGCGCGCGTGGCGCGACCTTCCTCAAGGTCATGTTCACCGACGGCACCGAACAGCCCGGCACGGCCCGGCGTTTCTCGCGGCTGCCCGCGCCCGTGCTGGAGCACGTCGCGCGGGTGGTCCGGACGCACGGGCTGCCCGCGATCCTCGACTGCAACACCCGCGAGGAGGTCCTGCAGGCGTACGCGTACGGCTTCCGGCTCTTCGCCCACCCCGTCCGCGACCTGGAGCTGACGGCGCAGGACTGGCGCGCCCTGGAGGGGGCGCGCTTCGTCTCCACCCTCGGCGGGCTGTACCCGATGGTCATGGAGCGGGAGGACTTCCGGCGCGAGTACGGCAGGCCCGGCTTCCGCGAGACCCAGGACCCGGCCAACCTCGACTTCGTCGCCGGCGTCGAGGAGCCCTTCGGCATCCGCTTCGGCTGCCAGGACACCCGCACCGCCGCGCTCGCCACCATGCGCGCCAACAGCCTCCGGGCCCTGTCCCGCCGCGGCATGCTGGTCGGCACCGACTGCGGCAACACCGGCGCCTTCCACGGCTACAGCCTGCTCGGGGAGCTGGACCGGCTCGCCGGTGACGACCCGGGCGAGCGCGCCGCCCTGCGGCACGGCCTGCTGCGCGCCGCCACCCTGGACAACCGGCTCTTCTTCGACGAGGTGTCCGGGTCGGCACCCTCGCCGGATCTTCTTCACGAAGGCGCCCCCGCGACCTTCAACCTGCTCCCGGCGGCCGCCAAGGAAGAACCGCTGTCCGCCCTGCCCGAACTCACCGTCGCGGCGGGCGTGGTGGTCGACCGCCAGACCGTCGCGCAGGAGATCAGGTCCCTGCGGGCGACCCCCTCGGGAGGGAAGGTCGGCCTGCACCACGACGAGAGGTCGGACTCGTGAACGCAACGGCGAAAAGGACGCTCGCCGGTGTCTGCGTCGGCATCGCACTGGCGCACGTCGGCAACTACATCTACTTCCCGCACCTCGTGTCCACCCTGGGCGTCGAGTACAGCGGTTTCTGGGCCGGGTTCGTGATGTTCCTGACCTACGTGGGCCGGCTGTCCTCCACCTTCTTCTACGAAGGGCTGGGCGCCCGCCTCGGCACCCGCGGCAGCGTCATCGCCGGCATCGCCCTGGAGGCCGTCGCCCTCGGCCTGATGGGCTTCGCGGACGGGCTCGTGGCGTACGGTCTGTGCGCCTTCTTCGTCGGCTTCGGGTCGGGCATGTCCTTCCCGGGGCTGAAGAACATCCTGGGCGCGCTGCCGGAGGAGCACCGCGCGAAGGCCTTCTCGTACTTCCAGATGGCCTGCCAGACCGGCGTCATCGCCGGTGCGGTCGTCGGCGGGCTCTTCCTGTGGGCCGACATGCGCGTGCTGTTCGGGGTGGTCTTCGCGCTCTTCGCGGGCTACTGCCTGGCCGCGGTCTTCGTCATCCCGCGCGACGGGGAGCAGGACCGGGCGGCCGCCGCGGCGACCCCGCTGGTCAACTTCGCGGTCCTGAAGGGCCTGAAGGCGGGTGCGGGCACGCGCTACTTCTTCCTGTCCAGCCTGTTCTGGATCATGTCGATCAGCTTCCTGGTCGGCATGCCGCTGTTCATGGAGGAGTACGTCAAGGGGCTGCCGGTCTCGGCACCCTTCTGGATCAGCGGCATCACGCTGATGGCGCTGCAGTACCCGGCCTTCCGGTTCATGATCAAGCACTTCCGTCCCGGGCAGGTCATGGCGGTCGCGTTCGGCGCGATGGCGCTGGCGTTCGTCCTGTTCGGCGCGGGGCGGAACGTGCTGTGGGTGGTGGTCGGCTGCTTCGTGGTGGTCTTCGGGGACATCCTCTTCACGCCCTCGTTCGACCTGTGGGTCACCCGGCGGATCCCGGCGGACCGGCTGGCGCGGGCGATGGGCGCCATGCACTTCTTCCGCAGCTTCGGCAACATGGCCGGCACGCTGGTCGCGGGCGCCCTGTTCGACCTGGCCCACAACACCGGCATCCCGGGGCTCAACTGGTACCTCACCGCCGCCCTCGCGGCCGCCTGCGCCCTGGTCAGCCTCGGCGTCTCCGCCCGCGAGCGCACGGCCGAACCCGACCCCGACCCCGAGACGACCCCCGCCCCCGCGCCCTCGGCGGCCTAGGGAGGGTCGGTGCACCCGCGGCACCGCACACGTGCGGTGCCGCCGCGGGGCGCGCCCAGGCGTGCGCCACCGTGCCCCGGCCCGCGCACCGGACGCACCGCTGTCCAGGTGCGGCCAGGCCGCTTGCTGACAGCGGGCACCGCTTGCCCGCAAACCCCCGCGCCGGGTTGCATGGAATACGCACCCGTCGAAAGTCCGGCAATTTCCAGACGGAGGAATCCCAATGACCCGGAAGGGGAATGCGGAGCTTCTGGCGGGGTGTGCGCGAGGGGAACAAACGGCCTGGGACGAGATGGTCGAGCGATTCGGCCGGCTCGTCTGGTCCGTCATCCGGAGCCACCGGATGAACGACGTGGACGCCGAGGACGTACGGCAGTTGACCTGGTTCCGGCTGGTGCAGAATGTGGACCGCATTCGCGACCCGGACCGGATCGGTGACTGGCTCGCCACCGTGGCGAGGCGTGAATCCCTCAAAGTGGTCACACGGGGAAAGCGACTCGTCATGGTGGGGGACAGCCAGACCCTCGAGGTCCTGTCCGGCCACCACGAGAGCCCCGAGCAGATCACCCTGCGGGCGCACCGCAAGGAAGAGGTCCTGCGGGCCATCGACGGCCTGTCGGACCAGTGCCGCGGCGTGCTGCAGATGGCGCTGGAGGACCCGCCGGCCTCGTACGAGGAGATCTCCTCGGCGCTGTCCATGTCGCTGGGCTCGGTCGGCCCCATCCGCACCCGCTGCCTGCGCAGACTGCGCCGCGCGCTGGCGGCCGCGGAGGAGGGCGAGCCCGTGCCGCCGTCCGGGCCGGCGCCCTGCGGGCGGTGCCCGGGGGGCGAGGTGTCCGGTCCGGGGCGGTCGGCGGATCTGGTGGGGGAAGGCCCCGAAGCCGCGGCCGGCCGAGCTGCCGGATGGGAGTGATGCGCATGCCTCGCTATGACGTCGAGGAATTGGTGCGGTCCGTCGTCGTGGAGGCGATGGGAATCGACCCGGAGAAATACCATCCCGATCTCGCCTTCGCCTCCGACCTCGGCCTGGAATCGCTCGACCTGCTCGACGTGTTCTTCCGGATCGAATGCTGTGTCCCGGTGGTCCTCTCCGTCGAACGGTGCGGCCGTTATCTCCAGGGCGAGGTCCCGGACGAGGAATTCTGCGACGCGAACGGAATCATCAGCCGGCGCGGTCTGGAAAGGCTGGTCGTCGTCATGCCGCAACTCGACCCCGAGGTCTGGGCGGGGAGACTCACCCTCGACCGGATGCTGGAGCGGCTGACCGTCGGGAACCTCGTCGCGATGGTCGAGCACATGCTGGCCGAAGGGCGGCCGGTCCATGCCTGAGGAATCGGCGCGGGCGTCCGCGGAGGGCAGGACCGTGGTGCGGGTGGGCACTTGCGACGTCCACGTGGACTCCTTCCGGAGGCTGGTGGCCTGGCACGGCCCCGAGGCGCTGCGGCTGCCGGCCGGCGGCGCCTCGGCGGTCGGCTGGTCGCTGCGGCAGGCCGCGCTGCGGGCCCTGGCCGCGCCGCCCCGGGTGGGCGGCCGCTGGGGCGACATCGACGTACGGGGCCCCGAAGGAGGGCCCTGGACCCTGCTGTTCAAGGGCGAGCTGGCGCGCTTCGCCGACACCGTGCTCAGCGGTGACGTCAACGTGACCGTCACCGCCGACGCCGGCCGGGTCACCGCCTTCGCCGTGCTGACCCGCCGCGAGCGCCCCGCCACCCCCACCGCCACAGACGACGAGACCGAGGTACGCAGGTGAGCACAGCGACCGATACCGGGCTGCTGGTCAGCCGCGAGATCATCACCGGCGAGGAGCTGGGCGAGGTCCCGCTCGCCGGACCCGGTGCCGTGGCCTCGGCCGCCCGCCGGGCGGCCGCCGCCGCGCCGGGCTGGGCGGCGCTGCCGGCCGCCGGCCGGGCCGAGGTGCTGGAGCGCGCCGCCGGGCTGCTCGTGGAACGCGCCCAGGAGGTCCAGGACCTGCTGGTCCGCGAGGGCGGGTCGATCCCCGGCAAGGCCTTCTACGAGGTCCACGCGGGCGCCGGGGAGTTGCGGCACGCCGCCGAACTGGTGCGGGAGCCCGAGGCCCCGCACGGCCCCGGCTCCGACCCCGGCAGGCAGACCGAGGTGCGGCGGGTGCCGCTGGGCGTCGTCGGGGTGATCGTCCCCTGGAACTTCCCGCTGCTGCTGGCCCTGCGCTCGGTCGCCCCGGCCCTCGCGCTGGGCAACACCGTGCTGCTGAAGCCCGATCCGCACACCCCGCTGTCCGGCGGCCGCTTCCTGGCCGAGGTCCTCGCCGACGCCGGGCTGCCGGGGGGCGTGCTGGAGGTGGTGCACGGCGGCGCCGACACCGGCCGGGCCCTGGTGCAGGCACCGGACGTGGCCATGGTGTCGTTCACCGGCTCCACCGAGGCCGGGCGGGAGATCGGCGCGACCTGCGGCCGCCTGCTGAAGCGGGTGGTCCTCGAACTCGGCGGGCAGAACGCGTTCGTCGTCCTGCCGGACACCGACCTCGAACAGGCCGCCTCCGCCGGTTCCTGGGGGTCCTTCCTGCACCAGGGCCAGATCTGCATGGCCGCCCGCCGGCACCTCGTCCAGCGCGAGGTGGCCGAGGAGTACACCGCCGCGCTCGCCCGGCACGCCGGGGCACTGCGGATCGGCGACCCGTACCGCGAGGACGCGCAGATCGGGCCGGTCATCGACCAGCGCCAACTCACCTCGATCGCCGCCGCCGTGGAGAACGCCATCGCCCAGGGCGCCCGGCTGGTCACCGGCGGCCGGGCCCGCGGACCGTACTTCCCGCCGACCGTCCTGGCCGACGTCACCCCGCTGATGGACATCTTCAGGACCGAGGTCTTCGGCCCGGTGGCCACGGTCACCGCCTTCGCCGACGACGGCGAGGCGGTGGCCCTGGCCAACGCCTCCGACCACGGACTGACCGCCGCCGTCTACACCTCCGACGCCGAACGCGGCCGGGCGCTGGCCCGCAGGATCCGCTGCGGCGTCGTCCACGTCGGCGACCAGACCGTGGGCCACGACCCCCGGCTGCCCTTCGGTGGCGTCGGCGCGTCGGGCAACGCCTCCGGCTTCGGCGGCCGGGCCGCCCTGGAGGCCTTCACCCGCTGGCACACGCTCACCAGCAGCGTCCCGCCCCGCAGTTACCCGTTCTGAGCCCGTTCCCACCGTTGTGAGCCGAGCAGATCCGAGAGGAGCGCCCCGTGGCAGGCAAGGTCGAGACCGTACCCCAGGTGGCGGACCCGCCCGAGGGCACCGTCCTCTTCCTCATCGGGATGAGGATCAACAGCTTCTGGAAGGTGCACCGCTGGCTGCCGTCCTTCCTCGCCATGTTCCCGATGCTGATCGAGCTCAACAAGCAGAAGGACCACGGCTTCCTGGGCTCGCGCACCTGGCTCAACCGCACCGTGATCATGGTCCAGTACTGGCGCAGCATGGACGAGCTGATGGCGTACTCGCGCAACACCGAGGCCGCCCACCGTCCCGCCTGGGCCCGCTTCAACCGCACGGTCGGCAACGACGGCGCCGTCGGGATCTTCCACGAGGCCTACGTCGTGGACCCCGCCCGGACGCACACCGTCTACCGCAACATGCCGCCGTTCGGCATCGCCAGGGCCACCGCCGGCCGGCCGCAACGGCCGCTCGCGCAGGTCCCGGACCGCGGATAGGGCAGGAGGACACCGCCGTGACACAGCAGCAGGGCCCGGTACGGGCCGGCCAGGACGTCCAGTGGCGCAGGTGCGGGGCGTGCGGCGCCTTCATCTACGGCAAGCGGCTGGACCGCAACCGCAAGGTCTGCCCCGAGTGCCGGTTCCACTTCCGCATACCGCCGGACACCCGGATCGAGCAGCTCGCCGACCCGGGCAGCTTCCGCGCCTTCCCCGACGACCACCGGCCGCGCGACCTGCTCGGCTTCACCGACAGCAAGCCGTACCGGGACCGGCTGCGCGACGCCCAGGCCAGGACCGGACGCAACGACGCCGTGCTCGCCGGGCGCCTGACGATCGAGGGCCGCCCGCTGGTCGCCGCCGTGCTCGACTTCAGCTTCATGGGCGGCAGCATGGGCTCGGTGGTCGGCGAGGCCATCGCCGGCGCGGCCCGCCGGGCCCTCGCCGAGCGGCTGCCGCTGCTGCTGGTCGCCGCCTCCGGAGGGGCCCGCATGCAGGAGGGCGCGCTCTCCCTGATGCAGATGGCCAAGACCTCGCAGTGGATCGCCGCCCTGCGCGAGGCGGCGCTGCCGGTGATCAACCTCAACACCGATCCGACCTTCGGCGGCGCCAGCGCCTCCTTCGCCATGCTCGGCGACGTCATCCTCGCCGAGCCGGGCAGCCTGATCGGCTTCGCCGGACCGCAGGTCATCCGCAACACCATCCGCGAGGAGCTGCCGCCGGGCTTCCAGAGCGCGGAGTTCCTGCTGGAGCACGGCATGATCGACGCGGTCGTGCCGCGCGAGAACCAGCGCGAGCACCTGGCCCGGCTGCTGACCCTGCTCGGTCCCTCGGTGCCCGAACTGCCGGACCCGGCGGGCGCCGAGCCGCTCACCACGCCCGTCCCGGCCGTGCGCAGCACCCGCGACACGGTGGCGCTGGCCCGCACGATCCAGCGGCCCACCACGCGCGAGTACATCGGCTACGTCTTCGACGACTTCGTCGCCCTGCACGGCGACCGGGCCTTCGCCGACGACCGGGCGCTCGTCGGCGGCATCGCCCGGCTCGGCGGCCAGAGCGTGGTCGTCCTCGGCCACCAGAAGGGCCACGACACCGCCGAGCTGGTGAGCAGCAACTTCGGGATGCCCAACCCCGAGGGCTACCGCAAGGCGCTGCGGCTGATGCGGCTGGCGGACCGGTTCGGCCTGCCGATCGTCGCCTTCGTCGACACCCCCGGAGCCTTCCCCGGCATCGGCGCGGAGGAGCGGGGCCAGAGCCTGGCCATCGCCGAGTGCATCCTCGAACTCTCCCGGGTCCGCGTGCCCGTGGTCTCCGTCGTCACCGGCGAGGGCGGCAGCGGCGGGGCACTGGCCCTGGGCGTCGCCAACACGGTGCTGATGCTGCAGAACGCGTACTACTCGGTGATCAGTCCGGAGGGCTGCTCGACCATCCTGTTCGGCACCGCCGAGCAGGCCGGCCGGGCCGCGGACGCGCTCCGGCTCACGGCCTCGGACCTGCTGCGCCTCGGCGTGGTGGACGCCATCGTGCCCGAGCCGCCGGACGGCGCGCACACCGCGCCGTACCCCACCGCGCTCAATGTCAAGACCGCCCTGGTACGGGCCCTGGCCCCGCTGCTCGACCTGCCGGGGGACCGGCTCGTCGAGGTGCGCCGGGACAGGTTCGACCGCTTCGGGCACCCCGACCGTCAGCCGGTAGTGGACTGGGAGAAGCGTGATGAGCACGAGCACTGAGGAGACCACCGAGGCGGCCGGCGGGACGGCCGACGGCGCGATGACCGTGGAGGAGCTGCGGGCACAGACCCGGCTGCTGGCCGGCGAACTGCCCGGCACCCTGCGGCGGATCACCCTGCGGGCCGGCGGGATCAGCGTGGACGTGGAGTGGGAGTCCGCCCCGGTCGCGGCCGCCCCCACGCCCGCCCCCGCCGTCGCCGCACCGGGCACCGCCGCCCCCGCGCAGCCGGCGGCGCCCGCCGCCCCCGCCGCCCCCGCCATACCCGACGGGGACGCCCCGCCCGCCGGGCTGGTCAGCGTCACCGCACCGCTGGTCGGCACGTGCTACCGGGCGTCCTCGCCCGGCGCGGAACCCTTCGTGCAGGTCGGCGACGTCGTCGAGCCCGGCCGGCAGCTGGCGATCATCGAGGCGATGAAGCTGCTCAACGCGATCACCGCCGAGACCCGCGGCCGGGTGCACGCGATCCACGTCCAGGACGGCGAGGTCGTCGAGTACGCCCAGCCGCTGATCGACCTCGTCCCCGTCGACTGAGAGGGCACAGCCGTGTTCGACAAGGTGCTCGTCGCCAACCGCGGGGAGATCGCGCTGCGCATCATCCGCTCCTGCCGCGACCTGGGCGTGCGCACGGTGGCGGTGTACTCCACCCCGGACGCCGACGCCCGGTTCGTCAAGGCCGCGGACGAGGCCGTGCACATCGGCCCGGGCGCGCCCGCCCGCAGCTACCTCAACATCCCCAACATCATCGGCGCCGCCGTCAAAACCGGTGCCGAGGCCATCCACCCCGGTTACGGGTTCCTCTCCGAGGACCCGTACTTCGCCGAGATCTGCGCCGACGACGGCATCACCTTCATCGGCCCGCCCCCGGACGTCATGGAGAACGTCGGCGACAAGGCCACCGCCCGCCGGCTGATGACCGAGGCCGGACTGCCGCTGCTGCCGGGCACCATCGAGCCGGTCGACTCGGTGGAGGCCGCCGAGGCCGTCGCCGCCTCGATCGGCTACCCGGTCATCATCAAGGCCGCGGCGGGCGGGGGCGGCCGCGGCATCACGGTGGTACGGCGCCCGCAGGACCTGAGGGACGCCTACACCGCCACCCGGGCCAGCGCGCAGGCCGTCTTCAAGAACAGCGCCGTCTACATGGAGCGCTACCTGGAGAAGACCCGGCACATCGAGATCCAGGTCGTCTGCGACGACTTCGACGGCGCCGTGCACCTGGGCGAGCGCGACTGCTCGGTGCAGCGCCGTCACCAAAAGCTCGTCGAGGAGTCCCCCTCGGCCGGGGTCTCCCCGCAGTTGCGGGAGCGGCTGGGCGCGGCGGCCCTGGCCGGTGCCCGCGCGGTGGGCTACCGGGGCGCGGGCACGGTGGAGTTCCTGCTGGAGTCCGGCGGCGGGGAGGGCGGCGGGGACGGTGCCCGCGGCGAGGACGTCTTCTGGTTCATGGAGATGAACGCCCGGATCCAGGTCGAGCACCCGGTCACCGAGCTGGTCACCGGCGTCGACCTGGTCGGCGAGCAGTTGCGGGTCGCCTCCGGCAGCCCGCTGTCGGTCAAGCAGGAGGACGTGGAGATCCGCGGGCACGCCATCGAGTGCCGCATCAACGCCGAGGACCCGGCCCGGGCCTTCGCCCCCACGCCCGGACTGCTGGAGCGCTACCGCGTCCCCGGCGGCCCGTGGGTCCGGGTGGACACCGACTACGACCCGGGCTCACGCGTCAGCCCGTACTACGACTCCATGATCGGGAAGCTGATCGTCTGGGGCCCGGACCGCGGCAGCTGCATCGAGCGCACCCTGCGCGCGCTGTCGGAGTTCGAGGTCTCCGGGCCCGGCGTGCACACCACGATCCCGCTGCACCAGGAGATCCTCGGCCACCCCGAGTTCCGCCGGGGCGACGTGGCCACCGACTTCCTGGAGCGCCACTTCGCCATGTGAGCAGCACGACCAGCCGAGGGGAGCCGCCGTGTCGGACCAGGAGCTCACGACCCAGGACATCGGCGTCTACCGGCACCTGCTGCAGGTGTCGCCGGACGCCGACCGGTGCGCGTCGGAACTCGGAATGGTTCCGGACGACTTCGACGAGTCGGTCAAGCGGCTGATGGCGCACCGGCTGCTGCATCCGGACGGTCCCTGCCGCTACGAGGTCGTCTCGCCCGGCTTGGCCGCGGCCGAACTCACCGCCTCCCTCAGCCTCCAGGCGCACCAGCTGCTGCGCCAGATCGACACCACCCGGCGCGACCTCGGCCCGCTCGGTGCCCTGTACGACGCCCACCAGCGGCAGCGGCTGGCCGGCACCACCACCGAACTGCTCACCGACGGCGACGCCGTACGGCACCGGCTCGCCGATCTGTCGTCGCAGGTCCGCGACCGCGTGCTCACCGCCCACCCCACCCTCGGCGGCCCGCAGACCCTGCGGGCCGCCCTCGACCTGGACCGCGACCTGCTCGACCGGGGCGTGCGGTACCGGACGGTGGTCCCGCACACCGCGCGCCGGCAGCGGGAGGCGCTGCGGCACATGACCCGACTGGGCGACCTGGGCGCCCAGTTGCGCACCGCGGCGGTCATACCCGGCCGGATGATCCTGCTGGACGGGGTCGTGGCCCTGGTGTCCACGGGAAAGGGCGGCGGCGCCGCGCTGTTCCGCGACCCGACCGTGGTCGCCTTTCTCGAAGTGATATTCGACCACATCTGGGAGCACGCGAAACCGGTCGACGGCGATTTCGACGGCGACGTCTTCGAGGACGTCGAGGTGGCCATTTTGCGCCAGCTGGAACTCGGCAGGTCGGATGAATTCATTTCCCGGCGGCTGGGTATCTCCACCCGTACGCTCCGCCGCTACCTGTCGGGGATGTGCGAGAAGCTCGGTGTGGAGACCCGCTTCCAACTGGGCATGGCCGCAACCAGGCTGGACCTGTTCGGGAACGGGGACGATCCGGACAGTGCGGGATAGAAATTCCTGATCGCGACGTTCGGGTATTTCTACCCGGCCCCGCTGGACCCTCCGGCGGCGCGCCGCGGATGATTTCCCCGGCCCACTCCACATTCCTACCGAGGGAATCAATGACTGGCATGGCTGCCGCCTCCCGGAGGCGGATCATTGTTTCCGGTGTCTCCTCCGACGCGCACATGTGGAACCTGGTGTTCCTGCAGTTGCTGCTGGAGGAGCACGGCCACGAGGTGTCCAACCTCGGCAGCCTCACCCCCGACGCGGAGATCGCCGGCGCCTGCCGCGCGCTCCGCCCGGACCTGCTGGTCATCGGCACCGTCAACGGGCACGGTCACCTCGACGGCCTGCGTCTGATCCGCGCCCTGCGCGCCGATCCCGCCCTCGCCGCCCTCCCCGTCGTGATCGGCGGCAAGCTCGGCGTCCACGGACGCGACGACGCCCGCCTCGCCGCCCGTCTGACCGCCGCCGGCTACGACGCCGTCTTCGCCGACGGCGACGACACCGGCGGCGGCGCGCTCGCCCGCTTCGGCACGTACCTGCGGGCGCTGCGCACCCCGCCCGCCCTGGCGGAGGTGGCCTGATGCCGCACAGCCCCGACCGCTTCTCCGCGTTCGTCCGCCGGGCCCGCGCGGCCGGGCGACTGGTCGTCCAGCCGCGCATGGGCTTCGGCGAACTCGACCGGATGCGGGCGGGGTTGCGTGCCGTGCGCGAGGCCCGCGCCACCTCGGTCGGCACCATCACCCTCGACAGCTACACCCGCTGCCACGACTACGCCGCCGCCCGCCGCGCCCTGCGCGACCGCGCCGCCGACCTCAACGGCTTCCCGCTGCTCGCCCACGGGCCCGTGGCCGTGCGGGAATTGCTGGCCGGGACGGCCGCGCGGGAGTTCCCCGTGCAGCTCCGGCACGGCACCGCCCTGCCGCTGCGCCTGTTCCGCGTCATGGCCGAGGCCGGGATCGACGCCACCGAGGGCGGCCCCGTCTCGTACTGCCTGCCCTACAGCCGCACCCCGCTCGCCGAGGCGGTCCGCGAGTGGCGGGCGGCCTGCGAACTCCTGGCCGGGCTGCCGGTGCCCCCGCACCTGGAGACCTTCGGCGGCTGCATGCTCGGCCAGTTGTGCCCGCCGTCGCTGCTGGTGGCGCTCAGCGTGCTGGAGGGGATGTTCTTCCGCGAGCACGGGCTGACCGGCATCTCGCTCAGCTACGCCCAGCAGGTCCACCCCGGCCAGGACCTGGAGGCCCTGGCCGCGCTGCGCCGGCTGGCCGCGGAACGGCTGGCGGACACCGACCGGCACCTCGTGCTCTACACCTTCATGGGCGTCTTCCCGCGCACCCCGATCGGCTCCTACCGGCTGCTGGAGCACAGCGTCCGGCTCGCGGTGCGCGGCGGCGCGGAGCGGCTGGTGGTCAAGACCCCCGCCGAGTCCCACCGCATCCCCACCGTCGAGGAGAACGTCGAGGCCCTGGAGTTCGCGCACGCCGTCGCGGAATCGGCCGCCGCCGGCGCCTCCACCGGGCCGGGGCCCACCGCCACCGGCCTGTACGAGGAGGCCAGGACGCTCGTCGACGCCGCCCTCGCCCTCGGGGACACCGTCGGCGACGCCCTCGTGGCGGCCTTCGCCCGCGGCGTCCTCGACGTGCCGTACTGCCTGCACCCGGACAACGCCGACCGCGCCCGCGCCGCCGTCGACCCCTACGGCATGCTCCGCTGGACCGAGGCCGGCGCGATGCCGGTGAGCGCCGGCCGGACGGACGGCCCGGCGGCGCCCGTCGCCCCGGTCACCGCACGCGGCCTGGGCGAGATGCTCTCCTTCAACGAACGCCACTACGACCGCGAGGACCTCACCGGCGCCGCGCGCCCGCTCCCCGGGTACGCCTCGTGACCGCCCCCCCGCGCGCGAGGACCGGCACCCTGGACGCCGTCCGCGCCCGGGGCGCCCTGCGCGCCGCCGTCTCCCAGGGCATCCGCGGGCTGTCCCTGCGCACCGGCGACGGCCGCTGGACCGGGCTGGACACCGACATCGCCCGCGCCGTGGCGGCGGCCGTCCTCCACGACCCGGAGGCCGTCGACTGGCGCCCGGTGCGCGCCGCCGACCGGCTCCGCGTGCTCGCCGCGGACGAGGCCGACCTGACGGTGTGCAACCTGACCTGGACGCTGGGCCGGGAGGCCGCCCACCCGGTGCTCTTCGCCGGGATCACCGCCTACGACGGCGAGGGCTTCCTGGTGCGGGCCGCCGACGGCATCGACGACCCGGCCCGCCTCGCGGGGCGGCGGCTCGCCGTCCACACCGGCTGCACCACCCCGGTCAACCTGGCCGCGTGGTACGGCCCGCGGGGCCTGACCACCGTCCCCGTCGGCTTCCACGACCCCGCCGAGGCGCTGGCCGCGTACGCCTCCGGCGACTGCGCCGCGTACGTCCTGGACCGCATCGCCCTGGCCGGCGCCCGCGCCGGGCTGCCGGACCCCGAAGCACACCGCCTCCTGCCGGTCTCGATCTCCCGGGAGCCGATGGCCGCCGCCGTCCGCGACACCGACCCGCACTGGTTCCGGCTGGTCCGCTGGGTGCTGCAGCTGCTGCCCGCCGCCGAGCACGAGGGCGTGGCGCAGGCCGCCGCGCAGGCCGGCCCGCACGGCCCCGCGGTCGGGCTCGACGAGCGGTGGGCCGCCCGCGTGCTGACCGCCGTCGGCAGCTACGCCGACGTGTACGAGCGCAACCTGGGCGCCGCCTCCGGCCTCGACGTGCCGCGCGGCCCCAACGAACTGTGGACCCGGGGAGGGCTGCACTACGCCGTCCCCCTGCACTGACCCCCCGTCCGCCGCGGAAGGAGCCGAGGGCGCATGACCACTGACACCACACCCGCAGCACACGGGCGCGCAGGCGCCCTCGAACTCACCGCGGCCATGGGGCTCTCCGGCACCCTGGGCGTCTTCGTCCTGGAGTCCGGGGTCTCCTCCTCCACCGTGGTGCTCTTCCGCTGCGTCTTCGGGGCGGTGGCGCTGGCCGCCTACTGCCTGCTGCGGGGCCACCTGAGGAACACCGGGCTGACCCGCCGCAGCTTCGCGCTCGCCGCGCTCGGCGGGGTGTTCATCGTCCTCAACTGGGTGCTGCTCTTCGACGCGTACCACCGCACCTCGATCTCGGTGGCCACCGTCGTCTACCACACCCAGCCCTTCTACGTGGTGCTGCTGGGCGTCGCGCTGTTCCGCGAACGGCTCGACCGGCACCGCGCCGGCTGGATCCTGCTGGCCTTCGCCGGGGTGCTGCTCGTCGCCGGACTTCCCGGCGCCGGTCCCGGCGGGGACGGGTACCCGCTCGGCGTCGCCGAAGCGCTGCTTGCCGCCCTGCTGTACGCCTTCGCCACGGTGATCGCCAAGCGGCTCACCACCGTCCGCCCGCAACTGACCGCGCTGATCCAGGTGCTGGTGGGCATCCCGCTGCTGCTGCCCTTCGCCCGGCTCGGCGAGACCGCGGGCCTCGGGGCGCGCTGGGGCTGGCTGGTGGGCCTCGGCGTGATCCACACCTGCCTGATGTACGTCCTGCTCTACTCCTCGTACCGGAAGCTGTCCACCGACCGCATCGCCGTGCTGTCGTTCGTCTACCCGGCCGTGGCGATCCTGGTGGACCTCGCCGTCTACGGCCACCGCGTCGGGCCGCTGCAGGCCCTCGGAGTGCCGCTGATCGCCGCCGCCGGACTCGGCGTCAACCTCGGCTGGCCGCTGCTGCCGTGGCGGGGCCGCCGCCCCGCCACGGCCGACGGCACCGAACCGGAAGCCACGGCACCCGCAGCCGGGCTCGTCCAGATCGGAGATCCCCGATGACCCTCGTTACCGATCCCGCCGCCCCGCGCATCGCCATCGTCGGCGCGACGGGGGCCGTGGGCAGCACCCTCATCGAGCTGATCGAGGAGCGCGGACTGCGCTACCGCGAGATCCACCTCGTCGCCTCGGCGCGCAGCGCGGGCCGCCACGTGGCGGTCGACGGGCGCGCGTGCGAGGTCTCCGCCCTGGAGGACTTCGACTTCGGCCGGGCCGACATCGCGTTCTTCTCGGCCGGCACGTCGGTCAGCGACAAGTGGGCCAAGACCGCCGTCGCCCAGGGCGCGCTGGTGATCGACAACACCAACGCCTTCCGCATGGACCCCGACACCCCGCTCGTGGTGCCGCAGGTCAACGCCGGCGAGCTGCACCGGCGGCCGGCCGGCGGGATCGTCGCCAACCCCAACTGCTCCACCATCCCGCTGGTCCGCACGCTGCTGCCGGTGCAGCGGCGCTGGGGGGTCCGGCAGGTGGTGGTCAGCACGTACCAGGCCGCCTCCGGCCAGGGCCACCAGGGCATCGAGGAACTGCTGGAGGGCAGCGAGGTCGCGCTGCGCGACCCGGACGCGGACCTGCCCTCCGAGCGCTTCCGGCCCGCCCTCGCCTTCAACGTCGTCCCCTCCATCGACCGGCTGCTGGACGGCGGCTTCACCCTGGAGGAGCAGAAGATGCTCCAGGAGTCGCGCAAGATCCTCGGGCTCCCGCACCTGGACCTGACCGCCACCTGCGTACGGGTGCCGGTGGTCAACTCCCACTCCGAGGCGGTGTGGGTCGAGGCGGGGGCGCCGGTGGACCGCGAGGAACTCGTCGCGCTGCTCGCCGCGCTGCCCGAGGTCACCGTCCACGACCGGGAGCACCCGGGCGGCTTCCCCACCCCGCTCACCGCCGGGCACCCCGACCACGTCCACGTGGGGCGGATCCGGGTCGCCCCGCACAACCCGCGGGGCTTTTGGATGTGGCTGGTCTCGGACAACCTGCGGGTGGGCGCGGCCCTGAACGCCGTCCAGATCGCCGAGTACGCGCTGACCCGCGGCTTCCTGGGCGGAGGCGCGCGATGAAGGCCCCGGCGGTGCTGAAGTTCGGCGGCTCCACCTTCCGCACGCACGCCGCCTACCACGACCTCGCCGCCGGGCTGGACGAGCGCATCCGCCGCGAGGGGCGGCCGCTGGCGGTCGTGGTCAGCGCGATGCAGGGCGAGACCGAGGGGCTGCGCGGCCGGCTGCACGAGGTCAACCTGCGCCCCGAGGACGCCACCGCCGCGGGCATGCTCGCCACCGGGGACCTGGTCAGCGCCCACCTGCTGGCCAGCGCCCTGCACAAGGCGGGCCGCAGCGCCACCGTGCTCGCCGGGCACCAGGTCGGCCTGGTCACCAACTCCTCCTTCCTGTGGGCCCGGGTGGTGAGCACCGACCCCGGCCCCCTGAGGAGGGCGCTCGACCGGCACGAGGTCGTGGTCGTCCCCGGCGGCCAGGCCGTGGACGGCCAGGGACGGCCCACCTGGCTGGGCAAGAACAGCTCCGACCTGTCGGCGCTGGCGGTCGCCCGCGCCGTGGAGAGCCACGTCTGCGAGATCCACTCCGACGTCGACGGCATCTACACCTCCGACCCGCACCTGGTCACCGGGGCCCGGATGCTGCCGCAGGTCTCGTACAACATGGCCGCCCTGATGTCGCTGTACGGGGCGAAGGTGCTGCACCGCCGCGCCGTCCAGCTCGCGCTGCGGCACCGCATCGAGATCGTGCTGCGCTACAACCGGGCCCCGTACTCCTCGGGCACCCGGATCAGCGCGGTCGGCAACCAGCTGGCCGCCGTCGTCCTCAACCGGCGCTCGGTGGTGCTGGACTTCCCCGACGACGCCCGCGCCGACGCCGCGCACAACGCCTTCCACGTCGCCGGCATCGACACCGTACGGCTCACCCAGGAGTCCCGGGTGGCCGTCATCGGCGGGTACGTCGACCTGGAGGCCGTCCAGCTGCGGCAGGGCGTCACCCCGGGCCGGCACGTGGGGGTGCCGGTCGCGGAGGTGCGCGGCAGCAAGGTCACCACCCACATCGCCGAGAGCGGCGAGGACGCCCTGCACCTCGCGCAGCGGCTGCACGACCGGCTGGACTTCCCGGCCGTCCCCGGTGCCCCCGACGCCCGCCTTGTAGGAGTGTGAGCCGTGAAGGCGACCTTCGCCGAGCTGGAACTGCCCGACGCGGTACGGGACGACATCGGGGAGCGGCTCGCGGCGCTCCCCGACCCGGCGCCGGACATCGACCGGGCCATGACCCGCTACCACCGGGTCTTCGCCGCGCTGCCCACGGAACTGCTCCAGCAGGTGCTGGACTTCGGCCGGCACATCGACACCCCGGGCGTCGCGCTGGTGCGCAACCTGCCCGTGGACCGGGACCTGCCGCCCACCCCGGTGGACGGCGGGCCCAGCACCGCCAAGCGCGGCTTCGTCGCCGAGGGCGTGCTGCTGGGCCTGTCCGGGCTGCTGGGCGAGCCCGTCGGCGTGCTCACCGAGAAGGAGGGGCGGCTGATCCACGACGTGGTCCCCGTCCCCGGCGGGGAGAGCACCCAGACCAACCAGGGCTCGGCCGTCTTCCTCAACTTCCACAGCGACATCACCCACGACCCGGCCGGGCGCTGGGACGTCGCCAACCCGGACTTCCTGGTCCTCAACTGCCTGCGCGGCGACCCCTCCGGCACGGCGGCCACCTACTACGCGGACGCCCGCGACATCTGCGGGCAGCTGGCGGACGGGGCGCTGGAGGCGCTGCGCAGTCCGCTGTTCCGGCTCAACGCGCCGGGCAGCTACACCCGCGATGTCGCGGGCGGTGCCGAGGTCCTGTCGGACCCGGTGCCGATCGTCAGCGGCTCCCGGGACTTCCCCGGGATCGCCGTCTCCGCCAACGGTGTGCGCCCCCTGACCCGGGGGGCCGCCGCGGCCCTGGAACTGCTGCACGAGGCCTGCCGCGCGACCGCGCACGCCGTACGGCTGGAGCCGGGCACGGCCCTGCTGGTCAACAACCGCAAGGGCGTGCACGCCCGCTCGGAGTTCACCGCCCGCTACGACGGCCGGGACCGCTGGCTCCAGCGCACGTACGTACGGCGCAACCTGTGGGACATCAGGTACCGGGTGACCCCGGGCGACCGCCGCGTGCACCACTGAGCCGCGGGCCCCGGGCCGGGCCGCGGCCGGCGGCGGGCGGCTAGCGGTGCCGCCCCGGCCAGTGCAGAGTGCCGGATTCCTCTTCCGGGGCACCGGTAGGTGCGGTCATGGGGTCATTCGACGACATGATTTCTCCTTCAACCAATTCCGTGACGAATCAGGCCTGGTGGCCGTCGGCCGAATGCGTGTCGGCGCCACCGATCGGAGCCACGTCCCACTTGTCATCCGCCAGCGTGACGTTCCGCGGCCCGTTGCCGCCGGAAACGACCGGGGCCGCCGGGGTGGCGGAGTAAACAACTCCGGCCGCCAGGACGATCACCGAGAAGCCCCGGGCAAGTAAATGACGAGTGTTCACCATCGTGGATCCCCCCACATCGCTTGTCTGTCGCGCCCTTTGTGGGCACGAGAACAAGGTGTCAGTCGCGGAGATCGAGTTCGAGCCGCCGGAAGTGTCCTATGATGGAGCGGCAACAAGTGGATAGCGGCAAATCGGGCATGGGGTGGGTGATCGGTGGACGAGCATCGCCTGTTGGACGACCTTGCTGTTGATGCGTACGAATGCGCTTTGCGAGACGGTGCCTTCAGGGATGAGGAGATCGCCGCCGAGCTGGGCGTCGGCGTCGACCTGGTCGCCGAGGCCCGCAAGACCCTGGAGGAGCTGCGGCTGCTCGGCCGCATCGGCTCCGGCCGCTCCGTCGTGGCGCTCGACCCTGACGTCGCGGAAGCGGAACTGGTGACACCGCTCGAGCTGTCCATCGCCCACCGCCGGCAGGAGATCGCCGCGATCCACCGGCAGTTGCGGGCGCTGTCCGCCGTCTACCGCACGAGCGACCGGGCCGCCCCCGACGACGTGCCGGTCAGGGTGCTGGACGACTTCGAGGAAGTGCGCAGGGAGATCGACCTGGCGCGGCGCCGCTGCAGCGAGGAGCGGATGAGCCTGCAGCCCGGCGGCGGTCGCAGCGCCGAACTGCTCGAACAGGACCTGGTGCAGACCCTGGAGATGCGGCGCCGTGGAATCCGCATCCGCACGCTCTACCAGCACACCGCCCGCACCAGCCTCGCCACCCGCACCTACGTGCGGCAGATCTGCGAGGGCGGCGCCGAGGTCCGTACCGCCGAGGAGCTCTCCGAGCGGCTGATCATCTACGACCGCAGACTGGCGTTCATTCCGAAGGAACGGAAGGGAAAGGAACCGCCGGGTGCGGCGATTGTCTCCGATCCCACGCTCGTCGCCTATCTCTGCCGCTCGTTCGAGTCCATATGGCAGGGCAGCCAGCCCTTCGACGTCGGCCGGACCGCCGAATACCAGCAGGTCACGGAGGACCTGCGGTTGTCAATTCTGCGGCTGATGGCCATGGGATTGAAGGACGAGGTGATCGCCCGCCGCCTCGGGATGGCGACCCGTACATGCCGTCGCCACATATCCGTAATCATGGAGGAACTCGGCGCCACCAGCAGATTCCAGGCGGGATTGCTGATCGGCCGCCAGGGATTGATCCCCGACGGCGATGCCGTTCCCCCCGATCCCGCCGGAGGCGATGTGTCCGAATGCTGACGGGCGTTGTCCTCGATCAGACAACCCGGAGTTCTGGCGCCCGGCACCGGCGGCTTGATTTCCTGTGGAGGGAGTATTGATCCGGCGCGAGCCGAACCACGGGAGGGGTCAATGGACATTCGGCAGCTGGCGACGTTCCACAAGGTGGCGACGCTGCTCAGCTTCACCCGGGCGGCGACGGAACTGAAGTACGCGCAATCCAGCGTCACGGCCCAGATCAAGGGCCTGGAGATGTCGCTCGGCGTCGACCTCTTCGACCGTCTCGGGGGCCGTATCCAGCTCACCGAGGCCGGCCAGCGGCTGCTGCCGTACGCCGAGCAGATGCTCTCCCTCGCCGGCGAGGCGCGCGGCGCGACGCTGGGTTCCGAGGAGCCCTCGGGAGTGCTGACGATCGGTTCGATGGAGAGCATCACCTCCTACCGGATGCCCCCGTTACTGGAGTTCTTCCACCACCGCTACCCGGCCCTGCACATCGTGCTGCGGCCCAGCCTGTGCGCCGAGACCTGCCACGCGCTGCGCCAGGGCATGTTCGACATGGGCTTCCTGATGGAGGCCGAGACCCAGCACCCCGGCGTTCAGACCGAGGTCCTGGGCTCCGAGCCGCTGACCGTGGTCGCCGCACCCGACCATCCGCTCACCCGGGCGCACAAGATCACCACCGACGACCTGCGGCAGGTCCAGGTGATCTCCGCCGAGGCCGGCTGCGCCTACCGCGAGCTGTTCGAGGCCGAACTCAACGACGGTACGGGCGAGTCGCTGCCCTTCCTGGAGTTCGGGACCATCGAATCCATCAAGCGCGGGGTCGCGGCGGGGCTCGGCATCAGCCTGCTGCCGACCGCCACCGTCGCCGACGCGCTGGAGGCCGGCACGCTGGTGACCCTCCCGTGGCCGGTGCCCTTCGAGGTGCACACCCAGATCGCCTGGCGGCGGGGCAAGAACCTCTCCCGCGAGATGCGGGTCTTCGTCGACCAGACCATGCGCTTCCTCGCCGAGGAGTACGCGCGCTAGGTGTATTGACCACGAGCGTTGTTGACACCTGCTGGGTCTTGATCACGGCGAAGACCTCCGGTGTGGTGGAGCTGTCTAGGACTGCACCGCACCGGAGGTCTTCGTGTCCCACCGTAATGCCCGCCTGACCGTGCACGGCAGGCGGCTACTGGTCGAGCGTGTCTGCGCGGGTCGCCCGGTCGCTCATGTCGCGGCGGAGATGGGCATCTCGCGCGCCACGGCGCACAAGTGGGTCCGCCGCTGGCGGGCCGAGGGCGACGCCGGCCTGCACGACCGTACGAGCAGGCCACACACCGTCCCCCACCGCACACCGGCCGCCATGGAGGCCCGGGTCTGTCACCTGCGGACCACTCGTAAGCTCGGCCCGGCACGGATCGGGCCGATCCTCGGGATGCCGGCCTCGACAGTTCACCGGATCCTGACCCGGCACGGCCTGCACCGGCTGGCCTGGATCGACCGACCCACCGGCGAGCCGATCCGCCGCTATGAACGGGCCCGGCCGGGCGAGCTGGTCCATGTCGACATCAAGAAACTGGGCAACATCCCAGACGGAGGCGGCTGGCGCACCGTGGGCAGGGCCGCGGGAGACCGAAACCGGCAAGCCACCACCACCCAGCGGCAGAACTGCACGCCGGTGATCGGCTACAGCTACATCCATTCCGCCATCGACGACCACTCCCGCCTGGCCTACAGCGAGGTCCTGCCCGACGAGCGCAAGGACACCGCCATCGCCTTCTGGCAACGGGCGCAAGTCTTCTTCACCGCCCACGGGATCACCGTCGAGCGTGTCCTGACCGACAACGGCTCCTGCTACAAATCCAAGGCCTGGCGAGACACCCTCGTCGCGGCCGGAATCACCCACAAACGCACCCGGCCCTACCGGCCACAGACGAACGGCAAGGTCGAACGCTTCAACCGCACCCTGCTCGAAGAATGGGCCTACCTACGGCCCTACACCTCAAACGCAGAGCGCACCAAAGCCCTGGCAGACTTCCTCCACACCTACAACCACCATCGCTGCCACACCGCACTCGGAGGCAAGCCCCCAATCAGCCGCGTCAACAACGCTGCGGGTCAATACAGCTAGGCCGTGTCGTCAAAGTCCCGCCTGCCCAGCGGCGCCTGGCACGGCACCTCGCTGCGTTGTCGAATCGTCCGAGTAGCCCACTACGAGGACGACTCTCCGCCTTACGATGCACCGCACCAGACGCCGCTGGGCCCGCCCTCCGGGCGGCCGGCGCTCCTTTGACGACACGGCCTAGCCCAGCCGTACGGCGACGGCCGCGCGGTGGCCGTCCCCGACGGCGACGTCGGAGAGCGACCAGCCCTCGGGGCCCGCGGCGGGGGCGGGTCCGGAGCCCACGTAGTCCTCGGACGGGTCCCTGGCCAGGCCCGTCCCCAGGCCCTTCAGGTACGCCTCCTTGCGTGCCCACGCCCGCGCGAAGGCCTCGCGGCGTTCCGCCGGCGGAAGCCCGCCCAGCTCGTCGACCTCCGCCGGGTGCAGCGAGCGCCACACGCCGTCGACGGCCTCCTGGCCGGGCAGCGCCTCCACGTCCACCCCCACCGGGGTCGCGGCGAAGGCCACCAGCGTCAGCTCCCGGGAGTGCGAGAGCGAGAAGTGCGGCGTACCGCCCTCGACCGCGGGCCGGCCGTGCGGGCCGCCGCAGGACGGGCAGGTCTCCCGGGTCAGCGGCACCTTGCCGGGCGGGGTCCCCAGGTACGCCGCCAGCAGCAGGCGCAGCGCCACGTGCGCGGTGACGTAGCTGGTGCGGTCGCGGTCGAAGTGGAAGGCCGTGGCCCGCTCGCGCTCCTCCCGGTCCAGCAGCCCGGGCGCGAGGTGGACGGCGGCGGCCGCGTTCGCCGCCGTGTCCACCAGGCACAGCCGCGGCGGTTCGCCGGGCCCCGGCGGGGGCAGGCGCCGGGCCGCCGCCGTCACGCTGAACCGCTCCGGGACCAGGGTCACGGCCGGGCCGCCGGGGCCGTGGACGCGGCCGGGACGATCGCGAACGCCTCGACCTCCAGCAGCAGTTCGGGCCGGATGAGTGCGGCCACCTGCACCGCCGAGCTGGCCGGGGGCCGCTCGGTGTCGACGTAGGCGTCGCGCGCCTCGCGGACCGCGGGCAGGAAGGCGACGTCGGTGACGAAGAAGGTCAGCTTGACCACGTCGCCCCAGCCCGCCCCGGCGGCCGTGAGGCAGCGGTCGAGGTTGCCGAAGACCTGGCGCGCCTGCGCCGCCGGGTCGCCCGGTCCGACGAGCTCACCCCGCTCGTCCACCGCGATCTGGCCCGAGACGGCGACGAACCGGCCCTCGCCCCACACGACGTGGCTGTAACCGGTGCCCGGCGGGACACCCTCCGGAGCGGCGAGGTGGGTGAGGTGCGCCATGCGTTCCCCCTTGATGATCGACACCGCTCCATGCTCTCCCAGGGGGTCGACCCGGCGCCACAGCGGACGTCATGACCGGTGTCATTGGCCAGGGATTCTCTGGGCATAAATCGTCATATGGGCGGAGACAGGAGGTTCCCCTCATGAGTCATGCCGAAACCTACGATCTGACCTTCCCCGTCTCCGGCGACACCGTGGTCGTCAAGCGCACCGAGCGCAAGGGTGCCGGGGGGCACCCGGTGTACAGCGACGACACCGGCATCGTCCAGGCGGAGATCAGCGACCGGGGGGAGGTCCGCATGCTCGCGACGGGCGGGCACCAGCACCACGACGTCCCCTCGCGGGCGACGCCGCACTGAACGCCCTGTCGCCACCGGCGTCCCGGAACCGGCCACGTGACCGCCGCCGGACGCCGCTGCGGGTCGCTCACCTCTGGTCGCCGTCCGTGTCCGTGCGGACCGCCCCCGTCACCCGCCGGGCTTCCCGCCGAGTTGATTTGAATATCCAACTCACTGGATTACCGTGGAGCGGACAGCGAACCCACATTCCCAGGGGGACGTCATGCCCGCCTCGATCACGGACACGGATACCGAGGACACCACCGGCACCGTCCGCGTCGACCGCTCCTGGTGGTCCTGGAACGGGGCGCAGGGAGGCTACGTCGCGGCCCTCGCGCTGACCGCCATGCGCGACGACCTGGCCGCGCGGACGGGGGAGGGCCTCCCGGTCCGCACGCTCGGCGCGCACTTCCTGGCCCCCGTCGACGAGCGCCCGCTGCGCCTGGCGGCGACCACCCTGCGCGAGGGGCGCCGTACGTCCGTGTCCTCCGTCACCGCCCTGCAGGACGGTGCCGCCGCGCTCACCGGCACCGCCGTGTTCGGACGGAGCGAACCCGGCCCCGCCCACACCGGCACGCCCGCGCCCGCCGTCCCCGCGCCCGGCGCCTGCCCGCCGCTCACCCTGCCGCGTTCGCTGGCGGCGTTCGCCGCCCACCTGGAGATCCGCCCGGCTGGCGACGCGCGCCCCCTGGCCGGCGGGGAGCGCGCGGAACTCCTCGCCTGGATGCGGTTCGCCGACGGGCGGCCGCTGGACCCGCAGGCGCTGGTCGTCCTCGCCGACGCCCTGCCGCCCGCGCTGTTCGCGGTCTGGACCGAGCCCCGCCCCGTGCCGACGGCCGAATTGACCGTGCACTTCACCGACGTCCTGGACGCCGCGCCCGCGCAGGGCTGGGTCCTGGTCCGCAGCCGCACCGAACACGCGGGCGGTGGCTGGGCCGTGGAGGACAGCGCCGTGTGGACCGAGGACGGCCTGCTGCTCGCCCTCGCCCGTCAGGCTCGCGCCGTACGCGAGTTCCGCCCCGGCCGGCAGGGCTGACCGGCCCGTTCCCGCCCGTTCCCGCCCCGTCCCCACGCGGACGGCGGCGGCGCCGGACCCCCTCCCGGTCCCGGGGAGGGGTGTCCGGCGCCGCCGCTGCGCCGTGGCGCCGCGAGGGTCAGCCGATCTCGGCCCCGTACACCTCCAGCGCGTCCGTCACCGGCTGGAAGAACGTCTCCCCGCCGCCGGTGCAGTCGCCGCTGCCGCCGGAGGTCAGGCCGAGCGCGGTGCTGCCGGAGAAGAGGGCGCCGCCGCTGTCGCCGGGCTCGGCGCAGACGTCGGTCTGGATCAGCCCGGAGACCGAGCCCTCCTGGTAGTTGACGGTCGCGTCGAGCCCGGTGACCGTGCCGTCGTGCACCTGGGTGGTGCTGCCGCTGCGCCGCACGGCCTGGCCGACGGTCGGCGTGGCCGCCGACGTGATCTCCTGCGTCGAGCCGTTGTAGAGGTCGACCGCGCTGGGGTGGTCGACACCGGTGCCGGTGTACTTCACCAGCGCGTAGTCGTGGCCCGGGAACGTCGCGGCCTCGACCGAGCCGATCTCCTGTCCGCCGGAGCTGTCCGACCAGCTCTTGATGTCCACGCCGCAGTGACCCGCGGTGAGGAAGTACGGCTGTCCGTCCTTGACGACGTTGAAGCCGAGCGAACAGCGCGCGCCGGAGCCGAAGATGGCGTCGCCGCCGGCGATGAAGGGCGTGAACTCGCCCTTCGACTTGTGAATCCGGGCGGTCCCGGCGCCGAGGCCGTCGACCGCCTTGCCGAGCCGCGCCATCCCGGCCGCCGACACGGTTCGGTCGGCCGTCACGACCACCTGGTTGGTCCGCGGGTCGACGGACCAGGCCGTGCCGGGGATACGGGCCTCCAGGCCCAGGGTGCGCGTGGCGGAGCGCAGTTCGGCCATGGTGTTGGCGACCGTCTTCGGCACGGCGCCCGCCGCGCGCACGGTGTCGGCGGCCGCGGCGTCGAGCACGTTGACGACGAGCCGGTCGCTGCCGGCGTCGTAGTACGACCCCGCGGTGTCCTCGGTGCCGAGCTGCGAGGTGAGGTGCGCGGCCAGGGTCACCGCGGCCGCGGGCGTGAGGCTCTTGGGGGCGGGCGCCGGGCTCGGCGCCGCGTTGGCCTGGGGCAGCACGATCAGTGCCGCCAGCACGGCCGCCGCCCCGCTGCCCGCGAGCACGGCCTTCCGCCCGGATATTCGACGATGCTTCAAGTCCTGTACCTCCACGTGGGGGGATGGGCCGGCTCAACTACCGCCAACCCGGAGGAATTTGCGGTCCAAGGCGTCACATCCCGAAAAGAATGCGTGTCCACGCCAAGCAACGCCGTCGAGTATTCCGAGGCCGTTCCGTGACCGGCAAGGCAGGATTCCGGTCTCCACAGCCGCCTCACAAGACATCCCGATTCCCGGTGTGGAACCTTTCATTCCGCTGTGCGGGAGGGCTCCCGCCGCGCTGCGCGACGGGCCGGGCACATCCGGTGAGGACTACACCTGTCCGGTACCGCCTGCGCGAACGCCGACAGGCGCCCCCGCGGGGGCGCCTGTCGTGCCGTCGGTTCCGGTCTGCTACGTGCCGGGCGGGACGGCGGGGATCGCCTCCTGCGGCGTACGCGTCGTCGACTGCGTCCCCGCGGCGGTGGCCGCCGGGTTGAGGTCCCGGTGGACGACGCGGGCGACCGCCTCGATCGTGGCGACCCCGGTGTTCATGGTGCGGTTGTCCTGCGTCAGCACCGTGAGGGAGTAGTCGTGCCCCGAACCGGTGAACGCGCCGAGGCTGTGCACCCGCCAGCCGTGGGTGGCGCGCGGCAGCCAGCCGTTCTTCACGTGGACCGTCACCCCGCGCGGGGCGCCGGCGGGGGTGCCCCAGCGCTGCGTGCCGACCACCTTGTTCATCAGCTTCAGGACGTACGCCCGGGAGTTGTCGCTCAGCACCGCGTTCTTCGCCGTCACCAGGTCGAGCAGCCGCTGCTCGTCCTTCGCCGTGATCTGCGTGAGCCCCCAGTAGCCGTTGCTCCCCGGCACGGTGCGGGTCATGCCCGCGGCCTTCAGGAAGCCCTTCACCTTGGCCACCCCCAGCTGCCGCCACAGCTGCGTGGTCGCCGCGTTGTCCGACTTGGTGATCATCGCCGTGGCCAGCTTCACTTCACGCGCCGTCAGGTAGCGGTTGTGCTTCTTGTTGTCCCACAGCAGAGTGGCCAGCACCGTCACCTTCACGGTGCTCGCCGAGTCGAACCGCTGGTCCGCACGGAGCGTGCACACCGTCTTCGTCCTGCGGTCCCGCAGCGACAGGGCCACCGTCGCCGTCCTGCCGCGCAGCGCGTTGGTGATGTCGGTGCGCAGCTTCGCCGCGAGCCCCGCCTTGCCCGAGGTGCACACCACCGCCGGTGCCGCCGCCGCGGCGCTCCCCGCACCGGTTCCCACGACGGCCGTCGGCACGACCGCGCCCATCACGACCGCGACCGCCACCGCTCTCCCGGCGCGCCGCGCCGTCCGTCCCCGCCCCATGGCCCCTCCCCGTCATCCCCTGGACCCCGCTCCCGGGGCTCGCAGACGTTGACCCACGGCCGTGGGCGAAAGGTTGTACGGATACGGCACCGGGGTGCGGGGCGGGGGTCAGCGGACGCCGCGCGTGCGGAACTGGACGCTGATCCGCGGTCCCACGGCGCGCGTGCTCTTGGGGATCGCGTGCTCCCACGTCCGCTGGCAGGAGCCGCCCATCACCACGAGGTCGCCGTGCCCGAGCGGCAGCCGCATCGAGGCCGCGCCCCCGCCGCGGGGCCGCAGCGCCAGGTCGCGCGGGTCGCCGACGGACAGGATCGCCACCATCGTGTCCTGGGTCGCCGACCGTCCCGTCCGGTCCCCGTGCCAGGCGACGCTGTCCCGGCCGTCCCGGTAGAAGCAGAGCCCCGCCGTGACGAAGGGCTCGCCGAGCTCGTCCGCGTAATGGGCGTCGAGCGCGGCCCGGGCCTCGTCGAGGACGGGGTGCGGCAGCCGCTCACCCTCCCCGTAGAAGGCCAGCAGCCGGGGTACGTCCACCTCCCGCTCGTACATCTGCCGTCGTTCGGCCCGCCACGGGACCGAGCCGGCCAGTTCCTCGAACAGGGCGTCGGCCCCCTGCAGCCACCCGGGCAGCAGGTCGACCCACGCGCCGCTGCCGAGCCCGGTCCGCCGGAGGCCGTCCAGCGGACCGAGCAGCAACTCGTCGGTCTGGTCGAAGAGCGATCCCTGGAGCGGTGCGGTCATGCGTCCAGGGTAACCCCTCAATCGAACAAATGAGCTATTCGCCGAACGCGGCCAGGTCGAGCCCGGCCAGCCGCTCGGGATCGGCCAGGATGTCCAGCTCGACGACGAGCCCGTCCACGATCGTGAAGCCCATGACCGACACCACCCGGCCCTCCGCCACGGCGACCACCCCCGGCGCCCCGTTGACCAGTGCCGGCCGTGCGTGCAGGGCAGTCCGCCGGAAGGAGAGCGCCTGGCTCGCGACCGTCCGCGCGCCGCGCACCTCCCGGGTCGCCCCCGGGAAGGCGGCGCCGGTGTCCGCGCGCAGCACGACGTCCGGATGGAGCACCGCCACCAGTGCCTCGAAGTCGCCCGCGCGTGACGCCGCCAGGAACGCGCCGACCACCTCCCGCTGCCGGCCGAGGTCCGCGTCCGGCGCCGGTGCGGCCCCCTGCACCCGGCGCCGCGCCCGGCTGGCCAGCTGCCGCGCCGCCGCCGGCGTGCGCCCGACCATCGGGGCGATCGCCTCGAAGGGCACCGCGAACATGTCGTGCAGCACGAAGACGAGCCGCTCGGCGGGCGACAGCGTCTCCAGCACGACCAGCAGCGCCAGCCCCACCGAGTCCGCCAGCAGCGCCGCCTGTTCCGGGTCGCCGGCCGCGTCCTCCCGGCTCACCACCGGATCGGGCACCCGTACGTCGTCCAGCGACGACTCGCCCCGGGAGGTCCGCGAGCGCAGCATGTCCAGGCACACCCGGCCCACCACGGTCGTCAGCCAGCCGCCCAGGTTCCCGATCCCGTCCGCCCCGGCCCGGTTCAGCCGCAGCCACGCCTCCTGCACGGCGTCGTCCGCCTCGGCCAGCGACCCCAGCATGCGGTACGCCACCGCCCGCAGGTGCGCCCGGTTCTCCTCGAACCGCTCCGCCAGGAACTCCTTGTCGTCCATCGGTTCCATTCCCTCGTCGCGTTCCGCCGGCTTCCCTCGGCGCACTGACGAACCGGTCGCCTCCAATGTGACAGAGGGGTGTGACGGGGGCCGGGGCCACGGAGGGGCGGCGTCCGCGGCCCCTGGTCACCAGCCGGCGAACAGCCGTCCCCGGTGCGACGCGCGGCGGGCGCTGTTGAGCAGCGCCTGGATCTGGCTCCCCGCCTGGTCCGCGTTCTGCAGGCGGGACGGGAAGGGCAGGCGGGCGTCGGTGTGGCCGTTCGCGTACTCCACGCGCAGCGTGATCCCGTAACGGTCCACGGCCACGGGCAGGACCTGCCGCGCGCCGGGGGCGGGGGCGGGCTGCACCAGCCGCAGGAGCAGCGGCACCAGCTCCGCGTGGTCGTCCACCAGGTGCGTCAGCATCCCCGCCTCGGCCGTCGCCAGCGGGTCCGCCTCCGCCGTCGTCAGCTCGGCCAGGCCCACGGAGGCGGTGCCCTCCGCCGTCTCCAGCCTCGCGTGCACGAACTGCACGCACTGGCTGTCCGGGGCGTCCGCCCGGTACGGCGCGGCCGTCCAGCCGGTGACGGTCACGCGGGCCCGCACCCGGTCCCGTACCGGGGTGGGGGCGACGTCGGTGAACTCCAGCGAGATCGGGGTGCTCTCGGGGCCGAAGGCCGTCTCGAGGGGGTGCAGATGGACGTGGCCGGCGAGCGCCCGCGCGGTCAGCCGGGTGACCTCCGTGCGCTCCCGGTCGGTGACCACGGTCATGGAGTGGGCCGAGGCGAGGACGGACCGGATGCGTTCGGCGTGGGTCGGCCGGGCGGGAGCGAGGGGGGTGGTGGTCTTGCTGCGCATCCGGATCTCCGCAAGAGCTAGGTTAGGTTTGCCTAACCTAACCACATGTGCCCGGGTGTCGCCATCCCCCACGGGGCCGCACGTGCGCGGCGCGGCACGCGGGCGCGTTCCCTCCTCACGTCGCGGACCACGGCGCGGCGACCGGGCCGGCGTGAGACCGCCCCCGCTCCCACGCACAGCGCCACGAGGCCCGAAGCCCGCCGTGAACAGCCGCCGAGCCCGTGGTCGAGGCGGCCGGAGCCGAACCCCGACAGCGGTGCCGCACCCGCAGCGAAGGCGCCGACGCCAACCGCCACCAGCGCGTACGACAACCCCGGCGGCCTCCGGCTGCTCAGCCCAGCGCTCGTACCGCGTCCCGCACCTTCGCGGCGAGCGCCGCCGGCAGCCGGGCGTGACCCTGGCGTTCGGCGGCGGTCTGCCCCGGACCGCTGACCGCGTACAGCAGGAACGCCTTCAACGTCTCCAGGGAGGCGGGCTCGTTGCCCTTGTCGCAGACCACGGCGTAGCCGACCCGGGTGATCGGGTAGGCGCCGGGGGCCGCGCCCGTGCCGGCCAGGTCGAGCGCCAGGCCGCCGCCGCTCCCCGCCGTCCGCGCGGTGGCCAGGGCGCGCGTGGCGGTGGTGACGGCGGCCGCCACCGGCTCGGCCGCCCCGGTGTCCAGCCGTACCGCGTCGAGCCCTCCGGCCGAGGCGAAGTCCAGATAGCCGATCGCGCCCGGTTCCTGCGCGACCCGCGCGGCCACACCGTCCGCGCCGGCCACGCCCTCTGCTGCGCTCCCCGGCCAGTCGGACGCCGCCTCGTACGGCCACGCGTCCGGCGCCGCCTCCCGCAGGTACCCGGTGAACGTCCTCGTGCTGGTGGTGGCGTCGGCCCGGTGGACGGCCGTGATCGCCCGGGACGGCAGGGCGACGTCCGGATTGAGCACCGCGATCGCCGGGTCGTTCCAGCGGGTGATCCGCCCGTCGAAGACCTTCGCCAGCGTCGGCGGGTCCAGCACCAGCCCGTCCACCCCCGGCAGGTGGTAGACGACCGCCACCGGCGTGGCCAGCAACGGCAGGTCGACGGCCTTGCCGCCGCCCGTGCAGAGCTTCCCGGACTGCAGGACCTCCCCGGTCGCCAGCGGCACGTCGGAGAGCGCGAAGTCCGCCGTCCCCTGCAGGAACGCCATCGTTCCCGCACCCGAGCCCGTCGGCTGGTACGAGACCGTGGAGCCGGGGCAGGCGGCCTGGAAGCCGGCAGTCCACGCGTCCACAGCCCCGCTCACGGCGCTCGCCCCGCCGCCCGCGAGGGCGTCCCCGGCCCCCGGGCAGGAGAAGGACGCTTCCCCGGAGGACGCTCTCCGCTTCCCCGAGGGGCCCTGCGCCGCCGCGCCGTCCCCGTCCTTGCCGCCCGAGCCGTCGCGGTCGACGAGGAGGGGGATGCCCACCGCGAGCGACGCGGCGACCAGCACGGCGCCGGTCGCCAGGGCCACCCGTCTGCCGCGGGCCCGCCCGCGCGGCGCCGGAACCGGACCGGTGGGCCCCGCCTGGTCCACCGGTGGCGGCCCGAACGCCCCGGGGCGCGGCACCGGGCGGATGACCCGTGTGGCGGTGTCCCGGGGGCGGTCGGCCAGGGTGGGGGAGCGCTCCGGACCGGGCCCGGACCCGGGCTCGTCGGGCTCCGGCTCGTCGGGCTCCGGCTCCTCCGGCTCCGGCGGGGCGGGTTCCGGGTCCGGCCCGGATCCCCCGGCGCGGGCCAGCGTCAGGAAGGCCAGCAGCTCCTCCACCGAGGGGCGCTCCTGCGCGTCCTTGGCCAGGCACGGCGCCACGAAGGCGTGCAGTTCCTCCGGCAGCCCGGTCAGGTCCGGCTCCTCGTACACCACACGGAACCCGATCGCGTGCGAGCTGTCGCCGTCGAACGGGCCGTGGCCGGTCGCCGCGTACACCAGGACGGAACCCAGCGCGAAGACGTCGCACGCCGGGCCGACGGCGCCCGCACGGAACTGCTCGGGGGCCATGAAGGCGGGCGTGCCGACCATCGTCCCGGTCCTGGTCAGCCGCTCGGTGTCGGCGGCCCGGGCGATCCCGAAGTCGATGACGCGCGGCCCGTCCTCCGCCAGCAGCACATTGCCCGGCTTCAGGTCGCGGTGGACCAGCCCGGCCCGGTGGATGTCGCGCAGCGCCTCCACCAGACCCGCGCTCAGCCCCAGGACCTCCTCCGCCGGCAGCGGCCCCCGCTCCGCGACCCGCCGCGACAGCGCCGGTCCCGATACGAACAGGGTGGCCAGCCACGGCTGTTCCGCGTCGGCGTCGGCGTCGACCACGGGCGCCGTGAACGCCCCGCTGACCCGCCGCGCGGCCGCCACCTCGCGCCGGAACCGGTCCCGGAAGCCGGCGTCCTCGGCGAACTCGGGACGGACCACCTTGACCGCCAGCGCCCTCCCCGACACCGACCTGGCCAGGTAGACGACCCCCATCCCGCCCGTGCCCAGCCTGCCCTCCAGCAGGTACCCGCCGACGGACCGCGGATCCCCCTCCACCAGCGTCACCCGGTCGCTCCCTCCCCGCGCCCAGCAGCAGCACACAGCATAGGGAGCGGCCCCTCACCAGGGGCCCGTACCGGGCAGCCCGGACCTCACCGCCCGAGCGCGAACTCCTTGCCCTCCAGCGCGATCACCCGCGTGCGCACGCACCCCGGGGAGCAGGTCACCCCCCGCCGCCGGCAGGGCGCCGGGGCAGCCGTTCGCGAGGCGGTCCGGCCTCGTCGGCGACAGCTCCATGATCCTTCGAGCCTATCCACGGGTCGCGGGCTGCGGCAGGATCGGTTCCCAGCAGGAGGAACGCGAGACCCAAGTGGACGCTGCGGAGGGCACATTGACGGCACAGAGCGACATCGTGGCAAGGACGGTCCTGGACAGCGTCATACCGATGTTCCCGGCCCTCTCCCCGGACGGCGGCACGGTCGTCCACACGGCGCGGCCCCTCGCCATCGCGGACCGCCTGGCCAGTGCCCTGTGGGCGGTGCCCGCCGACGGCGGCGCCCCGGCGCGGCAGCTGACCGACGGCACGAGCTGGATCGGCGCCCCGCGCTGGACCCCGGACTCGGCGGCGGTCCTCTTCGTCACCGGCGGGCAACTGCACCGCGTACGCCTCGCCGCCGACGGCGGACCGGACGGCCCCGCCGAGGCCCTCACCGCCTGGCCCGGCGGCATCGCGAACCACCTGCCGCTCGCCGACGGCCGCACCGTCGCCCTGATCGCCGCCGACGCACCCGACGAGGCCGAGGACGACGACGTGATGGTGTGGACCGAGCGGACGGGCCCCGAGCCCTCCGCCCGCCTGCGCCTGCTCGACCTCGACAGCGGCGCCGTCCGCACCCTCGACACCCTCGGCGACCGGCACGTCGTCGAGGTGGCCGAGCGCCCCGACGGCGGCATGCTGGCCGTGCTCACCTGGGAGTGCGTGGAGGAGGACCCCGGCTCGCTCACCGCGGAGCTCCACCTCGTCGACACCGCCGCCTTCACCGTCCACGACCTCGGCCCGGCCGGGCACGCGGCGCAGCGCCCCGTCTGGTGGCGGGCCGAGGACGGCTGGCACCTCGCCCACCTGGCCACCACCCCGCCCGGCCTGGTCGGCTCCCCGGCCGTCCTGGACCGCGTGATCCCGGCCGACCCGGAGCAGCGGCCCCGGCCGGAGGCACGCGACCTGACCGCCGGCATGACCGTCTGCCCCACCGAACTCCTCCAGGTCGCCGACGGCCCGCCCCTGGCCGTCTTCGCCGACGGCCTGTACACCGCGCTGTTCCGGCTGGACCCCGGCGAGCGGCGCTTCCGCCGCCTGCACACCCGCCCGGGCATCGTCCACGCGCTCACCGCGAGCCGTACGGGCGGGACGGTCGCCGTGCTCGCGGGCACCGCGTACGAGCCCAAGGACGTCCACACCGGACCGCCCGACGGCCCGCTCACCCGGATCAGCGACACGCGCCCCGAGATCCGCGACATCCCGTGGGGCAGCCAGGAACGCCTCTCCTACAAGGCCTCCGACGGGCTCGCCCTCGACGGCCTGCTCCTCCTGCCGCCCGGCCGCACCCGCGAGGACGGCCCCTTCCCGTTGATCACCCTCGCGCACGGCGGCCCGTACGGGCGCTACAGCGACTCATGGCAGTTCCACATCGACCTGCCACCCGGCCAGCTCCTCGCCACCGCCGGCTACGCCGTCTTCCTCCCCAACCCCCGCGGCGGCGAGGGCCACGGCCACGCCTTCGCGGCCACCGCGACGGACGGCGCCGTCGGCGGGGCGGAATGGACCGACATCACCGAGGGCATCGACCTCCTCGTCGCCCAGGGCGTCGCCGACCCCGACCGCCTCGGCATCGGCGGCTGGAGCCACGGCGGCTACCTGGCCGCGTGGGCCGTCACGCAGACCGACCGCTTCAAGGCCGCGATCGTGGGCGCCGGCATCTGCGACTGGGGCATGCTGGCCGCGACCGGCGAGCAGGGGGCCGTCCGGGAGTCGGCGGGCAGCGGCAGCATCGGCTGGGAGGGCCCCGGACCCCACCCCCACGACCGCGTCAGCCCCGTCTCGTACGCCTCCCGTGTCCGTACCCCGGTCCTGATCCTCCACGGCGAGGACGACACCAATGTGCCGGTCAGCCAGGGCCTCTTCCTCCACCGGGCCCTGCGCCACCACGGCGTCCCCCACGAGTTCGTCGTCTACCCCGGCGAGGGCCACATGATCGGCGGACGCGGCCATCTGCTGGACCTGCTGCGCCGCAGCGTGGCCTGGTACGACCGCTGGCTCACCGCCCCGCAGCAGCCCTGACCCGCACCCGCCGCTACCGCCCTGCCCCGTACTCCTCGGTGCAGGGCGGCAGCACGTCGAGGAACTCCTCCGTGGTGAGGATGGCGTGCGCGTAGACCGGCGCGTTCACCTCGAAGGTCGCCTCCATCTCCGCCGGGCTGAAGGCGGCGATCGCGTCCCGCACCAGGGTGACGTGGTAGCCGAGCTCCTGGCCGAAGCGTGCCGTGGTGTCGACGCAGGTGTTGGCCCGCATCCCGATCAGCACGATGCGCGACAGCCGGTGCTGCTTCAGCTGGAAGTCCAGGTCCGTGTTGGCGAAGCCGCTCGACGACCAGTGCTCGTGCACCTGGATCTCGCCGTCCACGGGCTGGAAGTCGTGGTGGAACTCGCCGCCCCAGGAGCCCTGGGCGAAGACCTGCCCCTTGACGGTCGCCTCCTGGGCGGGGGAGAGGTGCTCCCACTCCTGGTAGTCCCCGGGGGCGGTGCGGCGGTGCGCGACGAAGAACGTCCGGATTCCGCGGGCCCGGGTGGCCGCGAGCACCTCACGCATGTGGTCGAGCAGCCCCACCTGCTCGGCCACCGCCTTCGCGCGGGGCCACAGTTTCCCGCCGTCGGACAGGAAGTCGTTGTACGGGTCGATCAGCAAGAGACCGGTGTTCGCGCTGGTGTATCCCACTGCTTCCATGTACCGATTCTCGTCCCCGACCCGCAGGGCCACCTGCGCAGCAGGTCACGCCACGGAAGCCGGTGCGGCGGCGACAGCTTCGCGGATGCCCCACTGCCGCCTTTCCGGAAGGGTGCACATAATGGAATCGGAGGGCGCACGGGAATCGACCTCAATTCCCGCTGCCCCACGTCTGGGGAGAGTGCCGTGAGTTCCATACCTCCTCCGCCCGAACGCCCCACCGGCCCTCCGTCCGGACCGCTGTCCGGCCGGCCGTCGGGTGAGCACCCACCGGTGACACCGGGCCCCCCGCCCCCACCGGCGGCGCCACCCCCCGGCCCGCCGCCACCACCAGGACCACCGGGCCCACCGGGTCCACCGGGCGGAGAACCCGGCCGCCACCGCGGACCCCCCGCCCCGTGGTGGCGGGCCCGCCGGACCCTCGTCACCGCGGGCACCGCGATGGTCGTGGCGGTCGCGGTGATCTTCGCCTTCTCGTTCCTGGGCGGCACCAAGGGCGGCGGCGAGATCTTCCTCCAGAACGCCTCCGCGGCAGGCCCGGACCCCTTCACCCCCTCCACGGCGGGCGAATCGGGCACCGCGGTCACCCCCACCATCACCCCCAACGAGTCCTCGGCCCCGGGCGGCACCCTCAAGGTGAGCGGCGCCCACCCGGGGCTTTACAGCGGCAAGCAGAACGAGTCCGCCTGCGACGTCGAGAAGCAGATCGCGTACCTCACCAAGGACCCGGCCCGCACCGCGGCCTTCGCCGACACCCTGAAGGTCGAGCCGCAGGACCTCCCCTCCCACCTGCGCGCGCTGACGCCGGTTCAGCTCAACTGGGACACCCGCGTCACCAGCCACGGCTTCAAGGACGGCCAGGCCACCGACTACCAGGCGATCCTCCAGGCCGGCACCCCCGTCATGGTCGACGACCACGGCGTCCCGGTGGTCCGCTGCACCTGCGGCAACCCGCTGAGTTCGCCCGACGCCGTCAACGGCACGCCTACGTACAGCGGCCGCCAGTGGGACACCTTCCGCGCGGCCGGCCTGGTGGCGGTCGTCCCGTCCGACAAGCCGATGATGACGCTCACGCTCTACGACCAGGACAGCAAGCGCTGGTTCGAGCGTCCCAGCGGCAAGGTCGAGGGCAAGCAGGACCACAAGGTCGAACCCCCCAAGGGCCAGCCGTCCGGCTCCCCGGTGCCGGTCCTTCCGTCGCCGTCCACGGGCTCGCAGCTGGAACCGCCGGGGAAGACGGCGCCGCCGCCGAGCGAGGAGAAGAAGCAGGAGGAGCCCAAGTCGCCGGGCACGGAGGAGCAGTCGCCGGAGAAGGGCAAGGAGGAGTCGCCGAAGGAGGAGTCCCCGAAGAGCGAGGAGCAGAAGAAGGAGGAAGGGGAATCCCCGAAGAAGGAAGAGTCGCCGAAGAGCGAGGAGCAGTCGCCGAAGGAGGAACCGAAGTCCCCGGAGTCCCCAGGCACGCAGGAGCAACCCAAGCCCCCGGCCACGCCCAACACCCCGGAACAGCCCCAGAAGCCCCCCTCCCAGCCCCAGCAGTCCGAACAGCCCGAACAGCCCGAACAGCCCCCGGCCCCGCCCAAGTCCTCCGGCGGAGGCGGCGGGACGGGCGACCAGCCCCAGCAACAGCAACCCCCCACCCAGCCCAAGTCCCCCGTCAAACCCAGCTGAGGCATCGGCGCATCGAGGACCGACGAGCTCGCGGAAGCAGGGACGTGAACGCCGTCGACCGGCTCGACGCATGACCGATGCCCCTCGTACGGCGATGTGCGGACGACCCAGCCCGGGACGTTCTCGGTCGCGGTGTGACAGAAGGGGTAATACGCTCACAAAGTGAGGCCGTACCGGAGCCGGGAACCGTCGCACGGAGGCGTTCGCACCTCGCACACCCTGCGTACCGCGTATGCCGTGATCGGCGCGCTGGCAATGCTCTGCTGGCTGGTTCTGCCCGCCGCAGGCGCCCGCGCCGACGATCCGATCGTGCTGTCGCGGACCGGCCAGATCACGGACAGGGTGGACGCGCTCGGCGACCGCAAGGGCGCCGTCGGAACGGCACTGAGGAATCTCGACGACGTGCACCGCGTGCAGCTCTACGTCGCCTACGTACGTGACTTCTCCGGCCGCTCAGCCCAGAACTGGGCCGACGCGACCGCCGAGCGCAACGGCCTCGGCCTGAACGACGTACTGCTGGCCGTCGCCACGCACGACCGGCAGTACGCGTATTCCGTGGACCGGGACTCGCAGCTGACCGACGCCCAGTTGCAAGACGTCGCGCAGACCGCGGTCGAACCGGCGCTGCGGCAGAACGACTGGGCAGGGGCGGCCATCGGCGCGGCGGACGGCATCGGCGCGGTCCTCGCGGGCATGCCCGTGCCCACCCCGGCGATCACCCCGGGCGAGGCCGACCCCGGTGGCGCCGGCAGCCACAGGGGTGCGGGTGATCTCTTTCTGCCGGTCGTGGTGATCGCAGCCGCGCTCGCCTTCGCCTGGTACGTGTACGCCCGGCGCAGGAAGCGCTCCGGGCCCCGTACCACCCAGGGCTGGGGGTCCCCCGGCCCGAGCGGAACCGAGAGCGTGCCCCTGCCCCTGCCCGAACTCGACCAGCGGGCCAGGGAGCTGCTCGTCGACACGGACGACGCGGTGCGCACCAGCACCGAGGAACTCGGATTCGCCACCGCCCAGTTCGGCGAAGAGGCGGCCGCGCCCTACAGTGAGGCGCTCGGGTATGCGCAGTCGCAGCTCACGGTGGCCTTCCGGCTGCGGCAGCAGCTCGACGACGCGATGCCCGAGGACGACGCGGCCAAGCGCCGCATGCTGGACGAGATCATCGCGCGGTGCACCGAGGCCAATCGCCGGCTCGACGCGGAGGCCGAGGGCTTCGACCGGCTGCGCGCGCTGGAGCAGAACGCGCCCCAGGCATTGGAGCACGCCGAGGCGGAGCTGCGGGACATCACCGGCCGCACCGACACCGCGCAGGCCACGCTCACCACGCTCGGCACGCGGTACGCAACCACCGCGGTCCAGCCCGTCACGGGCCACGTCGAGCAGGCCAGGGACCGGCTGGTGTTCGCCGCGACCCAGCTCGGCCAGGCCCGCGAGGCCGTCGCGGCGGGCGCGGGCGGCACGGCCGCGGTGCATCTGCGGGCCGCCGAGGGCGCCATCGACCAGGCGGGCACGTTCGTGGACGCCGTCGGCCGACTGGCCCAGGAGCTCGCGGAGGCGGCGGGCAAGCTGCCCGGCGCGCTGACGGAGACCGAGACCGACCTCGCGGAGGCGCGGGGCATGCTCGCCGGCACGCCCGAGGGCATCTCCACAGCCGACCTGTACGGCCGGATCGCCCGCGCCGAATCGGTCGTCGGCGAGGTGCGGACGCACATCGCCGCGGGACCGTACGACCCGATCGACGTACTGCGCCGCGTGGAGGAGGCCGACGCGGCCCTCGAGGAGGCCCTCACGGGAGCGCGCGCACACGAGGCCGGCAACCGCAGGGCCCGCTCCCTGCTCGACCAGGCCCTGCTCACCGCGCGCAGCGCCGTGGGCGCCGCTTCGGACTTCATCACGACCCACCGTGCGGCGGTGGGCAGCGAGGCCAGGACGCGTCTCGCCGAGGCACAGCGGCACCTCGAACTGGCGCAGGACTCCGATCCCACCGCCGCGCTCGCCGAGGCCCAGCGGGCGGATGCGCTGGCCCGCGCGGCGCAGCAGCAGGCCGAGGGGGACGTGCGCATGTACGGCAGTCCGTACGGCGATGCCATGGGCGGCCGCCGCGGGGGCAGCGGCATGGGCGGTGCGGTGCTCGGCGGCATCCTGCTCGGGGAGATCTTCGGCGGCATGGGCCGCGGGGCCGGCGGGGGCATGTTCGGCGGCGGGATCGGTGGGGGCGGCGGCCCCGGCAGCTTCGGCGGCGGCGGGACGCGCGGGCGGAGGGGCGGTGGCGGCAGGTTCTGAGCCAAGGCGTACGCAGACGGCAACCCAAGGAAGGGGTCGGTCCCATGACCAAGCAGACGATCTTCGGCCGCGTCGCACAGCTGGCGAAGGCGAACATCAATGCCCTGCTGGACCAGGCGGAAGACCCGCAGAAGATGCTCGACCAGCTGATCCGCGACTACAGCAACAACATCGACGAGGCCAAGCAGGCGGTCGCCACCACCATCGGCAATCTGCGCCTCCTGGAGCAGGACCACCAGGAGGACGTGGAGGCGGCCACCGAATGGGGCACCAAGGCGCTGGCCGCCAGCCGAAAGGCGGACGACCTGCGGGCCGCCGGCTCCGAAGCCGAGGCCGACGCGTTCGACCGCCTCGCCAAGGTGGCGCTGCAGCGCCAGCTCCAGGCCGGGCGCGAGGCGAAGGACGCCGAGCCCACGATCGCCATGCAGCGGGAGGTCGTCGACAAACTGAAGTTCGGCCTCGCCCAAATGGAGGTCAAGCTGACGGAACTCCACTCCAAGCGCGACCAGTTGGTGGCCCGCGCCAAGACCGCCCACGCGCAGAGCCAGATGCTGGACGCCGCCGAGAACATCAACGTGCTCGATCCCACCTCCGAGTTGAGCCGCTTCGAGGAAATAGTCCGCCGCGAGGAGGCCAGGGCACTCGGCCAGCAGGAACTCGCCGACTCCTCACTGGACGCCCAGTTCGAGCGCCTCGACACCATGGGCGACGCGGCCGAGATCGAAGCCCGCCTGGCCGCTCTCAAAGCCCACGCCTGACCGCAGGCCACCACCTCGCCGACTCCACCGTGGGCATGCAGCGACCGAGGTTGCCGAGCGGACGGCCAACAGCGTGGAGGTGCTGCTGAGTCGGTACGCGAAGTGCATCGACGGGCGGCAGGAGGTGGCCAATCGCCGTATCGAGGACTTGCTGCGCGAGTACGAGTGACCGACGGCGGGCTCCGGGGGTACCCAGGTGCGCACCGAGCGCGTACCGCCCGCCGTGCTGCTAGGCGCTTCTTCAAACGTGAACGGTGTGGCGTAATTGTTATGTCGGACCTATGGGGCGGTTGTGACGTAGTCCGACTAATGAGGTCAACCATTCCTTGACGTGCTGGTCAGCGAGGTGGAACCTGGCCGCCTCCCCCCGCATTCCGTTTCACACCCCACAGGTGGTACGCCCATGCGCGCCCTTTCCACGGCAGGCGCGGCGACGGCGGCCCTGGCAGCATCCCTGCTGTTGGCGCCCGCCGCCCTCGCCCACAACGCCCCCGGCGACAACGGCAATGTGAAGATCCACGACGCGAAGACCGGCGAGGAGCTGCACAACAACGAGCCGCACGTCTGCACTTTCTACCTCGACGGCTTCCAGTTCGACGGTGCCCAGAAGGCCGATTGGTCCATCGAGCGGTGGTCGCCGACCGACGGTCAGAAGGGCGAGACGGTGAAGTCCGGCTCGCTCACCCTCGACGGCTCCGGTCACGAGCGCACCGAAAACCTCGCGCTCGCGGACGGCCACTACAAGCTCTTCTGGAACTTCGACGGAGAGCACGGCCGCGCCAAGCACAAGGTCTTCTGGGTCGACTGCAAGGACGAGGGCAACGGCGGCGGGACGGTGCCCTCCGGCTCCGCTTCCCCGACCGCGTCCGCTCCGGAAGGCGGTGAGCAGCCGAGCGGCTCACCCTCGGGCTCCGCGTCGCCGTCGGCCTCTGCCCCGGCGGGCGGTGAGCAGCCGAACGGCTCGCCCTCCGCGACCGTCGCCCCGTCCGCTTCCGACTCCTCCGGCACGGAGAGCGGCGGGCTCGCCGAGACCGGCGCCCAGGTCGGTGGCATCGCCTTCGCCGCGCTGCTGCTGCTGGGTGCGGGTGCTGTGCTGGTGCTGCGCCGCCGCAAGGGCGCCGCACAGCACTGATCGACCGCACATTGCCGTCACGCGGCGCCGGCCCCGGGAAGGGTCCGGCGCCGCCGTCGTCTCAGGATGCCGTGGGCTCTCGGAACTTGAGGCGGTTGCCGAAGGGGTCCTCGGGTAGAACCGGCGGTCCTGGCTGCCGACGGCAATCTCTAGCCGAATTCGCCGTCACGCACGCCCAGTCGAAACGCGGCCCACTCCTCTGCGGTGAATCGGAGCGGCGGCAACTCCCGGTTCTGCGAATCGCGGACCGCAACCGCGCCGCCGCCGAGGTCTGCGACCTCCACACACGTCTTGTCCCACCTGTTGCTGTAGCTGCTCGTAACCCACGCCGCATCAGTCAGGTCTATTGCGTACAGCTCAGTCTTGGCTGCGTCCATCATGGGATCTCCTGTTGCAATCGGATGGACGTTCTCCTTTCAGCATCACCCTGATGGTCCTGATGCGCATCTCGCCTGAAGGCGCGGGCCGCACGAACGACCTGCGGCACTAGGTGCTGCTTCTGCGAGCGTCGGGGCCGGCGCGGCCAGTACTTCGACTACCTCGGTGATGTAGCGGTGGCGTTGGTCGTGCCGACCCTGAACGCGGCCGCGAGCTGGATAGAGTCGCTGACGTGGGACTTTGGCTACTCAACAACCTGGACACGGCCAGCCTCGCGATCCTCATCGTTGGCGGCGTTGTTGTTCTGTCGCTCGCCGCTTGCTTGGTGGCGCGCCGTGTCTTTCCCGAGTTGAGCAATGGCGTGACCAATGATGTGTCGCGCACGGTACTTGAACTGTTCGGAGCCATCTACGGAATCGTCCTTGCTTTCGTCATCGTGACCTTGTGGACCGATCTTGAGCAAGTTCAAGCAGTGGTGACCTCGGAGGCCACAGATCTCGCTGTGATCTCCCGCAACGCCCACGGTTTTCCAGACGATGTGCAGCAAAAATTGGACCGTGCGATCGGGGACTACGTCCACGCTATTGTGGAGGATGCGTGGCCGCGTTGATCGTCATGCTGATCACCTTGCTTTACGGGGTGGAGAGCCTCAAGGTGCAGCTGCTTTTCGTAGGGTCGATCGCGTTGCTGGTAGGCCTGAGCCTCACCCTCGTCCTCGTGCTTGAACACCCCTTCGCCGGCGAAGTCAGCGCGAGTCCCCATCCATTCATGGAAGGTCAGCTCAGCAAGTACTGGGGCAAGTGACGTGGTGAACTCCAGCGAGGGATCCGCCGGGGCCCCGCAACGGGCCGATGACCTGTGCGCAGGCAGCTCTCAGATCAAGGTCATGGGAGACGATATGAGGCTGGAGCTGCGTCGAGCTGACGGCGGCGTGATATCGGTCGAGGCGGTGGGGGAGCCGGACGCGCCTGCGGTGCTGTTCTGCCACGGGTTGGCCGACTCCGGGTTGACCGTGTACGCCTTGGCGGGCGCCGCCCGCACGCTCGGTCTGCGCCTCATCGCCCCGGACCGCCCCGGCATCGGCGGCACCGACGCCCGTCGCCTGCCGCGGGTCGTGGACTGGGCTGCGGAAGCCGCCTTGGTCCTGGACGCGTTGGAAGTCGGCTCGGTGGCGCTGCTCGGCGTTTCGGGCGGCGGAGCGTTCGCGGCGGCCTGCGCGTCCGAGCTACCTGACCGCGTCCGCAGCCTGCTGCTCATCGCGCCGCTTGGGCCGCCCGCCTGGCCCACGCGAGGGATGGCAACCGGGCAGCGCGCGTCCTTGCCGATCGCCCGGCACGCCCCAGCCTTCGGTGGCTGGTTTCTGGGCCGCCTGGCCACGCTGGCGCGCCGGACACCAGAGCTGTTCCTTCGCCTGGCGACCAGCGAGATGCCCGCCGGCGACCGGCGCGCCCTCGCCGAGCCGGACGCACGCGCGGCCTTCCTGGCCAACTACCTGCGAGCGTTCCACCGCGGAAGCTGGGGGGTCGCACAGGATCTGCGCCTACTGACCTCGACCTGGGGTTTCGACCTCGAATCGATCAGGGTGCCCACGTCGATCCACCACGGGGACGCCGACACCACCGTCCCGCTCCAGCACGCTCGCCGTTTCGCCGCGGCGATTCCGGGCGCACGCCTTCACATCCATCCCGGCCAGGGTCACTTCTCGATCCTTGCCGCACCCGAGCGGACGCTGGCGACACTCGCCGCATGACCGGTCCGTGAAGTGCGGGCGACGTTTGAGGGCGATCGGGTGCTTCTGCGGTCGGCAATGGCGCGACTCGCCCACAGTGCTCTGACGGTCCGGCCGGGCGATCGGAGTGGCTGACGTGCTCACCCCTCCTGCCCGGGACAGTGGCGCCGGTCATCGTGTCCGCTGCGCGGACCTACTGCGGGCCCCTGTCCGTGGGCGCCCTGGGGTGGCGAAATGATATTGACCCCCACTGCTTGCTCCGCTATCAGGAACGCCTCCTTCCGGCAAGTCCCGAGTTCTCGTGTCACGCGATCTCGGAACATGACGTGATCCCGCATTGGGCCTTGAATGGCACGTGGGTTCACGCAGAGCAGTTGTACGCCTGCATCATCCGGAAGTGAGTCAGGCGGTACGGCGGGATATGGCCCACCGTGAAAATGTCTGCGAATTATTAAAGCCGCCCGACGCACGCCGTTCCCCATGTCTCGCAAGGAGTGATTCTCATGGCTCGCCTCTCGTCAACGCAGCGCTTTCTGATGGTTGCCGGCGCGACTTCCCTGGCTGCAGGAGGCGTGCTGCTTCCCGCTAGTGCCTTCGCCGCCCCGGCGCCGTCGTCCGCCGGCATCAGGACAGTGACGGTGGCCGAGCCAGGCAATCACGGTAAGGCCGATACGGCGGAATGGGTGAAGACCACGGATTCCCCCACTGGCATCATGTTCAAACTTCCTGGAAAGGCCACCAAGGAGGAGATCGTCGAAGACGACATTACCTACGCCGCTCGCTCGTATTCGGTGACTGCCGCAGACGAAACCACCACCATCACCGTTAATGACGGGCCTACCTTGTCGGCGGATCTGGACTTGCAGCTTCAGTTCCTCCTGAACGCCAACAACGACTACCCCGACGACGACCTCAAGGCGACCAACATCAAGAAGAGCACGGTCAATGGCCATGCGGTCCTCGATGCTCGTGTCACCAACCCCGCTGTCGCCGACTGGGTTGGTTTCATCCGCATCATCAGCGACGACGACCATGTCGTTAACGTCGCAACCGACGCTCCCGCGGCGGACGAGCAGGCAGCGAGCCAGACGCATCAGAGGGCCCGCGACAGCGTCCGCTTCCCCGGGCGTTGAGCCAGGGACCATGATCCACGAATCCCCTCGCCAATCGGGGGAGTGGACCGGCCGGCGCTCCCGGAGGAACTGTCAGACACGGTCCGTCGAATGTGGCGGGCTGACCTTGGCGAACGCTCCAAGATCCTGTCAACGTACTGTCCACAGACCCCGTCATACGGCCACTTCCGGCGGCACACGGCTGCGCATACGCAAAGACCCCGCACTCAGCGTCTTGGCTGGTGGCGGGGTCTTTTGACACCTAGTACAAGGTGCCCCCGGCAGGATTGGAACCTGCGCACACAGCTCCGGAGCGCAGGCGTGAGGAGTGTGGCAGAGCGCCTCCGAACTGAGCAGACGCCCAGGGCGCGCTGCCGGCACGCGTTCCTTGCTCGCTGCTCACCCGGAGGTCGGGTTCGCGGGGCGAGCGTCGCAGCGGCCGAACGGTGCAGCGCGGGCGCGGCTGGCGGAGGGTTCGCCGAGATCACCCAGTCGGCTACCGAAAGTGCACATCATGTAACTCAGAGGAATTCTTGCTGTGGGTTCGTTGCTGCCCCACGGCAGCTCCCCTTCGGGGAGGCGGCGCGGGCCGCCCGTTGAGAGCCCATTCCTGGAGGTGACGTGTTGTACCGAATAACCAGGCCCCAGGCCTCGATACGGCGGCGCTCAGGCTGTGTGCGCGTGTGGTCGGTAGCCGCGAGCGTGGCACTGGCGTCCGGTGTGACGGGTATGGCGTACGCCGATACCACGGGACATGTTGCGGCGGTCGAGGAGCATGACGCCCAACAGACAGCCTTCTCGTGCTTCTCCGTCCCGGCCTCGCCCGGCTACTGCCCGAAGCCCCCGGGCCGCCCTGGCCCTCCCGGACCCCCAGGACCCCCAGGACCCCCAGGACCGCCTGGTCCTCCCGGGCCCGGTGCCGAGCACGACCTGTTGCTATTCGCCAGCAGCAGGGAATTCGTCCCGCCCGCCGGGGTCACCAAGGTCTTCGTCCAGTTGTGGGGCGCCGGCGGCGGTGGTGGTGGACTACTCGGAGACATCACTGTCGGCGCTGGCGGAGGTGCTGGTGGCCTCGCCTGGTGCGCCGTACCCGTGCAGCCGGGGTCGGCGTACGAGGTAACCGTCGGTCAGGGCGGGACCGGCGGGCCGCCGCTTATGCCCGGCACAGCCGGGTCGGATAGCACCGTGAGCGGCCCCGGCGGCCAGATACTCGCGAGCGCCAACGGCGGCGCCGGCGGGGCCTTCGCATTTCCCCCCGTGCCCACTCCCGGCGGGAACGGGGACTGTCCGACCGGTGGGTTGGCCTATCAGGGCGCGGCCGGCCAGCGTTACGCCTTCGAGAACCCTGGACCAAATGCCGGCCAGGGGGGCAGCCCGGGGGTCAACGGCATTGTGCCCGCGCCGCCGGGTGTGAGCCTGGGCGGTGACGGCGCGAGGGAAACTCCAGCCACACCTGCCGCAAACGGCGCCAACGGATACGTACTCATCTGGTGGTAGCCAACGCCATACGGCGGGCCCGGCGTGTCGTCAGGCATACCGGGCCAGCCCGGCCAGGAGCCAGCGGCCCCCCCAGTGGCGTTCGCGTCGGCTGGTGTCTTCCCCTTCTTGCAGACCGCACTGTCTTGGTGGCGCTTGGCGCCACCGATGCCGGTCGTCCGCGCTGGCGACGCTTGCTGTGTAGTTCCTGCTGCGCATCGCTCCCGACCCAGCGGCATCGGGCGCACAGGCTTGACGGACCGGCGCTACCTTCCACCGGCACCAGGACCTCCGCGTGAGGCTTCGACGTGGCTGAACGCCACCGAGGTTGCCGACGGCGGCCACAGTGCAGAGGTGCTGCTGAGTCGGTACGCCAAGTGCATCGACGGCCGGCAGGAGGTCGCCAACCGCCGCATCGAGGACCTGCTGCGCGCGTACGAGTGACGGCCCGCGGAGTTCTGCGATCCTGGCCCCCTGGACCTGTCCGGGGGCCTTCGCTGTTTTCGGGGGCTGACCTGGGCCGATGGCTCAAGATCCTGTCCACGTATTGTCCACAGACCCCGTCCTACGCCCACTTTCGGCGACACACGCCTGCGCATACGCAAAGACCCCGCACTCAGCGTCTTCGCTGGTGGCGGGGTCTTTTGGCACCTCGTACAAGGTGCCCCCGGCAGGATTCGAACCTGCGCACACGGCTCCGGAGGCCGTTGCTCTATCCCCTGAGCTACGGGGGCGTGTCGGCCGCTGTGGCGGCGACGGGTGAAACCTTACCAGCCTGGAAGGGGTGTCCGTGTACAGGGTTTCCGGGGAGGCGGGTTGCGGGTGGGGAGGGGGTGGCGGGCGTGCCTCGCGCCGCGTGCCGGTGGCATAGCCCATGGCGGCGGCGCGTGTCCGGCGCACCGGGGCGGGGTCCCCCGGTCGGGGAAGGAATGGGGAAAACGCGGACGCATCCGATCCGGCGCGCCTAGGCTCTGAATGTGCCGGGCGAGTCCGGCCGGGTGCTTGTCGTCGACGACAACAAGGTCATCCGGCAGCTGATCAGGGTCAACCTCGAGCTGGAGGGCTTCGAGGTCGTGACCGCGGCCGATGGTGCCGAATGCCTGGACGTGGTGCAGCAGGTGCGCCCCGATGTGGTGACGCTGGACGTCGTCATGCCGCGCCTGGACGGGATACGGACGGCGGCCCGCCTCCGCTCGGACCCCCGCACCCGTGACGTGCGGATCGTCGTGGTCAGTGCCTGCACCCAGGCCGAGGTGGAGCGCGGCGTCGCCGCCGGGGTGGACGCCTTCCTCAGCAAGCCCTTCGAGCCCGGCGAGCTGCTCAACGTGGTGCGCAGGCTCGTCGACAAGGACATCGACGCACCCCAGCAGGGCGCGTCGGCGGGCACCCCGGGCACTGCCTGACCGCGGGTGACCAGGGGTGACCAAAGGGTGAAACCCGTTCGCGTCGGTACCCCCCTCCTCGCCTACGCTTGCGTCTGTGACCCCCGCTGAGCTCTCCCGCACCGTGCTCGCCACGGTCCGTCGTGCCGTGGAGGCCGACGAGCTCAGCCTCGCGGGCCCGGTGCCCGAGCGGGTCGTCGTGCGCAGGCCGCCGCGGCCCGGGTGCGGGGACTACGCCACCAACGTGGCCCTGCAGCTGGCTCCCCTGACCGGCGTCGCGCCGCTCGCCGTCGCCGACGTCATCGGCCGCCGGCTCGCCGCCGCCCCCGGCATCGCCCGGGTGGACGTCGCCGCACCGGGGTTCCTGAACATCACCCTCCAGGGGGAGTCCCACGAGGCCCTCGTCGATCTCGTACGCGAGCGGGGCCACCGCTACGGGGTCGGGGAGTACGAGGCCGCGGCCCTCCCCGCACCCACCGGCGAGGCCCGTGCCGACGCCTACGCCGCCGCCCTCCGCAGGCTCCACGCGGCCACCGGCGTCGAGCCGCCCGCGCGGCGGCGGCCGCACCCCGTACGGGCGACGCCGGACGAGCTGCGCCGCAGCCTCGGCGCCGACGCCACCGCCTGGGCGCTGCTGCGCCCGCCCGCCGAGGTCGCCCCCCGCACCGACCCCGCGGCGCACCTGGCGCAGCGCGAGCACAACCCCCTGTTCCGGGTCCGGTACGCTCACGCCCGGAGCCGGGCCCTGTTGCGCAACGCCCATGACCTGGGCCTGGAACCCGGCGCCGAATCCGGCCGCCGGGATCCCGCGGAGACCGAACTGCTCGGCCTGATCGCCGACTTCCCCCGCACCGTGGAGGCCGCTGCCCGGCACGGCGCACCCGACCGGGTGGCGCGTTTGCTGGAGCGCACGGCCGATGCCTTCCTGCGCTGCCACGACGAGTGCCCGGCGCTGCCGAAGGGCGAGGAGAAACCCTCGGCCGTTCACGGGGCCCGCCTGGCGCTCGCCGACGCCGCCGGGACCGTGCTTGCCAACGGCCTGACCCTGCTCGGCATCAGCGCCCCCCGACACCTGTGAGAGCAGAGAGCACGAGACGATGAGCCGTTCCGCACACCCCGCCGGGCCCCGTTACGCCGACGTCCTCCCCGAGGGTCACTACGCGGCGCCGCCCGCCGACCTGAACACCCTGGACCCCCGGGTCTGGGCCCGTACCGTCACCCGGGACGCCGAGGGCGTCGCCACCGTCGGCGGACTGGACGTCCGCGGTCTCGCGGAGGAGTTCGGCACCCCCGCCTACATCCTGGACGAGGCCGACTTCCGGGCCCGCTGCCGTGCCTGGCGCGAGGCCTTCGGCGCGGACGCCGACGTCTTCTACGCGGGCAAGGCGTTCCTGTCCCGCGCCGTGGTGCGCTGGCTGGACGAGGAGGGGCTCAACCTCGACGTGTGCTCCGGCGGGGAACTGGCCGTTGCGTTGTCCGCGGGGATGCCGGCCGACCGGATCGCGCTGCACGGCAACAACAAGACCACGGAGGAGATCCGCCAGGCCGTCGAGGCCGGGGTGGGGCGGATCGTGGTGGACTCGTTCCAGGAGATCGTCCGGGTGGCGGACGCCGCGCAGAAGCTGGGCAGGCGGCAGCGGGTGCAGGTCCGCGTCACGGTCGGCGTCGAGGCGCACACCCACGAGTTCATCGCCACCGCGCACGAGGACCAGAAGTTCGGTTTCTCCCTGGGCGGCGGGGACGCGGCCGAGGCGGTGCGCCGGGTGCTGCGCCTGGACTCGCTCGAACTGGTAGGCATCCACTCGCACATCGGCTCGCAGATCTTCGACACCTCCGGCTTCGAGGTGGCGGCGCACCGCGTGATCGGCCTGCTGCGGCAGATCCGCGACGAGCACGGGGTGGAGCTGCCTGAGATCGACCTCGGCGGCGGCCTCGGCATCGCGTACACCCCGGACGACGACCCGCGCGAGCCGCACGAGATCGCCAAGTCGCTGGGGGAGATCGTCTCCCGGGAGTGCCGGGGCGCGGAGCTCGCCGTCCCGCGGCTGTCGGTCGAGCCGGGCCGGGCGATCGTGGGCCCGACGGCGTTCACCCTGTACGAGGTGGGGACGATCAAGCCGCTGGAGGGCCTGCGGACGTACGTGAGCGTGGACGGCGGGATGTCGGACAACATCCGCACCGCGCTGTACGACGCCGAGTACAGCGTCGCGCTGGTGTCGCGGTCGAGCGACGCCGAGCCGATGCTGAGCCGGGTCGTCGGCAAGCACTGCGAGTCGGGCGACATCGTGGTGCGCGACGCCTTCCTCCCCGCCGACCTGGCGCCCGGTGACCTGCTGGCGGTGCCGGCGACGGGTGCGTACTGCCGCTCGATGGCCAGCAACTACAACCACGCCCTGCGCCCCCCGGTGGTCGCCGTCAAGGACGGCGAGGCCCGGGTGATCGTCCGGCGCGAGACGGAAGAAGATCTCCTGCGTCTCGACGTCGGCTGACGTGAAATCTCACATAGAAGGAGACCGGTCTCGCGATCCGGACAGCACGTGGAAACTTCCGTCCGGTGCGTGAGACTGGGACCGTCCAAGAGGCTTGAAAAGCCGTAAACCGCGAAGCGAGGTCGGATGATGCGTACGCGTCCGCTGAAGGTGGCGCTGCTGGGCTGTGGTGTTGTCGGCTCAGAGGTGGCGCGCATCATGACGACGCACGCGGACGACCTCGCCGCGCGGATCGGCGCACCGGTGGAGCTCGCCGGGATCGCGGTACGGCGGCCCAACCGGGTGCGCGCGGGCGTGCCCGCCGAGCTGCTCACCACGGACGCGACCGCCCTGGTCAAACGCGGGGACATCGACGTGGTCGTCGAGGTGATCGGCGGCATCGAGCCCGCCCGCTCCCTGATCACCACCTCCTTCGAGCACGGCGCCAGCGTGGTGTCCGCCAACAAGGCGCTGCTGGCCGCCGACGGCGCCGCGCTGCACGCCGCGGCCGTCGAGCACGGGGTGGACCTCTACTACGAGGCCGCGGTCGCCGGCGCCATCCCGCTGATCCGCCCGTTGCGCGAGTCGCTGGCCGGCGACAAGGTCAACCGGGTGCTGGGCATCGTCAACGGCACGACCAACTTCATCCTCGACAAGATGGACACCACCGGTGCCGGCTACTCCGAGGCGCTGGACGAGGCCACCGCGCTGGGCTACGCCGAGGCCGACCCCACCGCCGACGTGGAGGGCTTCGACGCCGCCGCCAAAGCCGCGATCCTGGCCGGCATCGCCTTCCACACCCGGGTGACCATCGGTGACGTGCACCGCGAGGGGATCACCGAGGTCACCGCGTCCGACATCGCCTCGGCCAAGAAGATGGGCTGCACGGTGAAGCTGCTGGCGATCTGCGAGCGCAGCGCCGACGGCCGTTCGGTCACCGCCCGCGTTCACCCGGCGATGATCCCGCTGACGCACCCGCTGGCCAGCGTGCGCGAGGCGTACAACGCGGTCTTCGTGGAGGCCGCGGCCGCCGGCCAGCTGATGTTCTACGGTCCCGGGGCGGGCGGCTCGCCGACGGCCTCCGCGGTGCTGGGGGACCTGGTGGCGACCTGCCGCAACAAGCTGGCCGCCACCACCGGGCCGGGGGAGTCGGCGTACGCGCAGCTCACCGTCAGCCCGATGGGTGACGTGGTGACGCGCTACCACATCAGCCTGGACGTGGCGGACAAACCGGGTGTCCTGGCCCAGGTGGCCACGGTCTTCGCCGAGCACCAGGTGTCGATCGACACCGTTCGTCAGCAGGGAAGGAATCCGGGCAGCGGCGACGGAGCCGCCGTCGAGCAGGGTGGTGGCGGGCGACGGGAAGGCGGGGAGGCGTCGCTCGTCGTCGTCACCCACCGGGCGCCGGACGCGGCGCTCGCGGCGACCGTCGAGGCGCTGCGCAAGCTCGACACCGTCCGGGGCGTCGCCAGCATCATGCGTGTGGAAGGGGAGTAATCCAGCGATGAACGCAGTGTCTGCCGGCCGCGTGCCGGCCACCCACCAGTGGCGCGGCCTCATCGAGGAGTACCGGGAGCGGCTCCCGGTCGGCGCGGCGACCCCCGTGGTCACGCTGCTGGAGGGCGGGACCCCGCTGGTCCCCGCCCAGGTGCTGTCCGAGCGCACGGGCTGCGACGTGTACCTGAAGGTGGAGGGCGCCAACCCCACCGGCTCCTTCAAGGACCGCGGCATGACCATGGCGATCTCCAAGGCGAAGGAGGAGGGCGCGCAGGCGGTCATCTGCGCCTCCACCGGCAACACCTCCGCCTCGGCCGCCGCGTACGCGGTGCGGGCCGGGATGGTGTGCGCCGTCCTGGTGCCGCAGGGCAAGATCGCGCTGGGCAAGATGGGCCAGGCGCTGGTGCACGGGGCGCGCATCCTGCAGGTGGAGGGCAACTTCGACGACTGCCTGGACCTCGCCCGCGGCCTGTCCGACAAGTACCCCGTGGCGCTGGTCAATTCGGTGAACCCGGCCCGCATCGAGGGCCAGAAGACCGCCGCCTTCGAGATCGTGGACGCGCTCGGCGACGCGCCGGACATCCATGTGCTGCCGGTCGGCAACGCCGGGAACATCACCGCGTACTGGAAGGGCTACCGCGAATACCGCGCGGACGGCGTGTCGACGCGCAATCCGCGCATGTGGGGCTTCCAGGCCTCCGGCGCCGCGCCGATCGTGCTGGGCCACCCGGTGCGCCAGCCGCAGACGATCGCCACCGCGATCCGGATCGGCAACCCGGCGTCGTGGCAGTTCGCCGAGGAGGCGCGGGACGAATCCGGGGGACTGATCGACTCGGTGACGGACCGTCAGATCCTGTCGGCGTACCGGCTGCTCGCCGCGCAGGAGGGCGTCTTCGTCGAGCCGGCCTCCGCCGCGAGCGTCGCCGGGCTGCTGAAGGCCGCCGAGCAGGGCGCGGTCGACCCTGGCCAGCGGATCGTCTGCACCGTCACCGGCAACGGCCTGAAGGACCCCGACTGGGCGGTCGCCGGCGCGCCGCAGCCCATCACCGTCCCGGTGGACGCCGACACGGCCGCGGACCGGCTCGGACTGCTCTGACCCCGCGGGACGACAGGGGCGCACGGAACCGCACGCGACACGCATCACGCGCTGTCCGTGCGCCCTATGTCGCAGGAGAACCTTCCTTCGATAGGCTTGCCTCACACCGGCGCCGCCGCACGCCGTTCTGGCCCATGCCATTGGCATCCTCCTCGCGGGATCCCCTTGGTACGGTCCCCCAAGTCCTCGCCGCCGTACGGCAACGATGCCGCGGCATCGCGAGGCAGAAACGCCCTGGAAACAAGGAGAGTCATCGAACGATGGCCGGACCAGCCTTCCGCGCCGCCGCCGTCCGAGTGCGCGTCCCCGCGACCAGCGCCAACCTCGGACCGGGCTTCGACGCCTTCGGCCTGGCGCTCGGACTCTACGACGACGTCGTGGTCCGGGTGGCCGACTCCGGTCTGCACGTCGACATCGCCGGCGAAGGCGCCGACTCGCTCTCCCGCGACGAGAACCACCTGGTCGTACGGTCCCTGCGCACCGCCTTCGACCTGCTCGGCGGTCAGCCGCGCGGCCTGGAGGTCGTGTGCGCCAACCGCATCCCGCACGGCCGCGGCCTCGGTTCCTCCTCCGCCGCCATCTGCGCGGGCATCATGGCCGCCCGCGCGGTGACGATAGGCGGGCAGGACAAGCTCGACGACGCCGCGCTGCTGGAACTGGCCAACGAGATCGAGGGCCACCCGGACAACGTCGCCGCCTGTCTGCTCGGCGGCTTCACACTGGCCTGGACCGAGGGCGGGGCCGCCCACGCGGTCCGTATGGACCCCTGCGAGTCGGTCGTTCCGGTGGTCTTCGTGCCGGGCAGGCCGGTGCTGACCGAGACCGCCCGGGGGTTGCTGCCGCGCACCGTCCCGCACGTGGACGCCGCGGTCAACGCGGGACGCGCCGCACTCCTGGTCGAGGCCCTCACCCGGCGCCCCGACCTGCTGCTCCCCGCCACCGAGGACCGGCTGCACCAGGAGTACCGGGCGCCCGCGATGCCGGAGAGCACGGCACTGGTGAACCGACTGCGCGCCGAGGGCGTCCCCGCTGTCATCTCGGGTGCGGGGCCCACGGTGCTGGCGCTGGCGGACGAGGACACCGCCGACAAGGTCTCCCGGCTGGCGGCCGAGGGGTGGGCGGCGAACCGCCTGGCCCTCGACGCGGCGGGGGCGAGTGTGCTGCCGCTCGCCGTGGGGCAGTGACACGATTGCCGGTCGTAGAGAGGGGGAATGTTTGTTGGATCCGGTAGTGTTAATCTCATTGCTGCACCCGTGGACTCAGGCGCCCGCCTGCTGGACCTGTTGTCCCGGTGCCTTGTGTCCCGCATCGGGACCGCCCATTCTTCCGGGAGCCTCCCACACCGCATAGGCAGCCTGCCTGGGCAGTGCCGAGCACGCTCCGGAGACGGCGCGGGTGACGTTTCACCCGAGAGTGGACTCTCACCTCGCCGGTAACTGTGTTTTTTTGTTCCACATCATTTCCTCCGCCATCAGGCGGACCACCGCCCCGGGTCCGGCGTAAGTGATAAGGACCGGATCCGGACAGCACGACCGGTCGCCGAGCCAGACAGGCCGACGTCCGCTCCAGGGAAGGACCCTTCGTGAGCGACACCACCGATCTGATGGGCGTACGCGCAGACAGCCCTGTCGCCGCGTCCGATGCTGCCGCGCCTGCCACCGGTGCTGCCACTGCCCCCGCCGCGCGGCGCCGCCGCGCCGGTACCGGTCTTGACGGCATGGTCCTGGCCGAGCTGCAGCAGCTCGCCTCCGGTCTCGGCATCAAGGGCACCGCGCGGATGCGCAAGAGCCAGCTCATCGAGACCATCAAGGCCGCGCAGTCCGGCAGCGGCACCAAGGCCACCGCCTCCGAGGGCGCGCCCGCCGCCGAGAAGCCGAAGCGCCGGGCGACCTCGCGCACCCGTACGGGTGAATCCGCCGAGGCCGGGAACCAGGGCGCCGAGCAGCAGCCGAAGCAGATCGAGATCCCCGGCCAGCCGGCCGGCGAGAAGACCGCACCCGCGGCCAAGGCCAAGTCGGAGTCCGCCAAGGCGGAGCAGTCCGCCGAGGGCCGTGCCGAGGCCGCCGTGGACAGTGCCGAGGGCAGGTCCGGCGACGCCAAGGGCGGCGACGAGCGCCGCGAGAGCCGCCGCGACCGGCAGCGGGACCGTCAGCGCGACCGCCGCAAGGGCGGCGAGGACGGCGGCCAGCAGCGTCAGCAGCAGGGCGGCGGCCCCCAGGGCCAGCAGCAGGGCGGCGGTCCGCAGGGCGGCGGCCACCAGGACGACGACGAGTTCGACGGCAGCGGCCGCCGGCGCCGGGGCCGTTACCGCGACCGCCGCGGGCGGGGCGGCAACCGCCGCGACGACTTCGCGGGTGAGCCGCAGGTCGCCGACGACGACGTCCTGATCCCGGTCGCGGGCATCCTCGACATCCTCGACAACTACGCGTTCATCCGGACCTCGGGCTACCTGCCCGGCCCGAACGACGTGTACGTCTCGCTCGCCCAGGTCCGCAAGAACGGCCTGCGCAAGGGTGACCACGTCACCGGTGCCGTCCGGCAGCCGAAGGACGGCGAGCGCCGCGAGAAGTTCAACGCCCTGGTGCGCCTGGACTCCGTCAACGGCATGGCGCCGGAGAGCGGCCGCGGCCGTCCGGAGTTCGGCAAGCTCACCCCGCTGTACCCGCAGGAGCGGCTGCGGCTGGAGAACGAGCCCGGCCAGCTGATCACCCGGATCATCGACCTGGTCGCCCCGATCGGAAAGGGCCAGCGCGGCCTGATCGTGGCCCCGCCGAAGACCGGTAAGACGATCATCATGCAGGCCATCGCCAACGCGATCACCCGCAACAACCCCGAGTGCCACCTGATGGTCGTCCTCGTCGACGAGCGTCCGGAAGAGGTCACCGACATGCAGCGGTCGGTGAAGGGCGAGGTCATCTCCTCGACCTTCGACCGTCCCGCCGAGGACCACACCACCGTCGCCGAGCTCGCCATCGAGCGCGCCAAGCGGCTGGTGGAGCTGGGCCACGACGTCGTCGTCCTGCTGGACTCCATCACCCGTCTGGGCCGCGCGTACAACCTCGCGGCGCCCGCCTCCGGCCGCATCCTGTCCGGTGGTGTCGACTCGACCGCGCTGTACCCGCCGAAGCGCTTCTTCGGTGCCGCGCGCAACATCGAGGACGGCGGCTCGCTGACCATCCTGGCCACCGCGCTGGTCGAGACCGGCTCGCGCATGGACGAGGTGATCTTCGAGGAGTTCAAGGGCACCGGCAACATGGAGCTCAAGCTCGACCGGAAGCTCGCCGACAAGCGGATCTTCCCCGCGGTGGACGTCGACCCGTCCGGCACCCGCAAGGAGGAGATCCTGCTGGCTCCGGACGAGCTCAACATCACCTGGAAGCTGCGCCGGGTGCTGCACGCGCTCGACTCGCAGCAGGCGATCGAGCTGCTGCTGGACAAGATGAAGCAGACCAAGTCCAACGCCGAGTTCCTGATGCAGATCGCCAAGACCACCCCGGGCGGCAACAACGACTGACGCCCCGGCGTCGGCACGGCCCAGGAGGCCGGTCCCGTCACTTCGGTGACGGGACCGGCCTTCCGTCGTCCCCACCCGCTCGTGCCCGCCCGCCGCTCGTGCGCGGCCGCTCGAGCCCGTCCGCGGCACCGACCGGATGGCTCTCACCTGCGGCGGATCCGGCGCGTCCCGAGGCGGGGCGCTCCCGGACCCGCTGTCATTGCCCTGTGCGGGCACCCCTCCCGTGCCTGATCGGGCGCGCGAACGGGTACCCCAATCATGAGGAGCCGATCAGGACAGAGGAGCCGATGGCCGATCACGCGGACGACGGACGAGCCGCCCGGCGACGCCGGCGCAGCCCCCGCCGACGGGCCCTGCGGATCACCGCCTGGGTCGTGGCGACGTTCCTCCTGCTGGCCACCACCGCCGTCGGCTGCCTCTACCTCAAGCTCAACGGCAACATCAGGGGCATCGACATCAACGCCCTCCTCGGACGCGACCGGCCGGCCGACGTCGACAACGGCTCGATGGACATCCTCGTCCTCGGCTCAGACTCCCGCTCCGGCAGCAACCAGAAGGCCGGCGGCGGCCAGGACGACGGCACCGCCCGCTCCGACACCGCGATGATCGTCCACGTCTACCAGGGGCACCACCGGGCGAGCGTGGTGAGCATCCCCCGCGACACCCTCGTCGACCGCCCCGCCTGCGCCGAGCCCGGCGGCGGCACGGCCCCGCCCCGCCGGGGCGAGATGTTCAACGAGGCGTACGCGATCGGCGGCCCGGCCTGCGCGGTCAAGACGGCCGAGACGATGACCGGCATCCGCATGGACCACTACATCGAGATCGACTTCGCCGGCTTCCAGCACCTCATCGACGCCCTCGGCGGGGTCACCGTCACCACCAGCCAGGCCATCAGCGACAACCGGAGCCATCTGCACCTGCCGGCCGGCACGCACCACCTCGACGGCAAGCAGGCCCTCGGTCTGGTCCGCACCCGCCACGGGGTGGGGGACGGCAGCGACCTGGGCCGGATAAGGCTGCAGCAGGCCTTCCTCAGCGCCCTGGTGGACCGGGTGAACGGCATCGGGCTGCTGAGCTCGCCGACCCGGCTCTACGAGATCGCCGACACCGCCACCGGCGCCATCACCACCGACTCGGAGCTGGCGTCGGTGAAGGAGCTGGTCGGCCTGGGGGAGAGCCTGAAGGACCTGGGCTCCAAGGACATCAACACGGTCACCATGCCGGTGCGCTACGACCCCGCCGACCCCAACCGCGTCCTGCCGATCCCCGACCAGGCCGAGCAGGTCTGGGCCGCGCTAAGGGCCGACAAGCCGATCCCCAGGTCCGCCACCAAGGGTTCGGCGGGTGACGACGTCGACACGAACGGTGTGGTCAGGAGCTCCTCGCAGCCGTCCGCGACGGGATCGGAATAGATCGCCGCGGGCCCCGGTTTGGGCAGATGCGGCCAGTGCTGGCAGACTGGTACGTCGGCCCCGGTTCACGTGACGCAAGCCCGCAGCACGACCCGGGACCCTCCCGAACACTAGGAGAATCCCTTGAAGCGCGACATCCACCCGGAGTACGTGGAGACGCAGGTCAGCTGCACCTGCGGCAACTCGTTCACCACCCGCAGCACCGTCACCGAGGGCGTCATCCGCGCCGACGTGTGCTCCGCGTGCCACCCGTTCTACACGGGCAAGCAGAAGATCCTCGACACCGGTGGCCGCGTGGCCCGCTTCGAGGCCCGCTTCGGCAAGGCGGCCGGGTCCGCCAAGAAGTAGCGACCCGAAAGCGCCGGTCCACGGCTGTCCGGATATCCTCCGGCGGCCGGACCGGCGCTTTGTCGTCCCAGGCTGGTACACCGGCGTTCACCCCTTCCAGAAGCAGGGATCCTGATGTTCGAGGCGGTCGAGGAACTGATCGGCGAGTACGCCGACCTCGAGAAGAAGCTTGCCGACCCGGCGGTCTTCGCCGACCAGGCCAACGCGCGCAAGCTCAACAAGCGCTACGCGGAGCTGACCCCCATCATCGGCACCTACCGCGGCTGGAAGCAGACCGGCGAGGACATCGGCACCGCGCGCGAACTGGCCGCGGACGACCCCGACTTCGCCGCCGAGGTGAAGGAGCTGGAGAAGCAGCGCGAGGAGCTCACCGAGCGCCTGCGGCTGCTGCTCGTCCCGCGTGACCCCAGCGACGACAAGGACGTGATCCTGGAGGTCAAGGCGGGCGAGGGCGGCGAGGAGTCCGCGCTGTTCGCCGGCGACCTCCTGCGCATGTACCTGCGCTACGCCGAGCGCCAGGGCTGGAAGACCGAGATCATCGACGCCAACGCCTCCGACCTCGGCGGCTACAAGGACGTCCAGGTCGCGGTGAAGACCAAGGGCGGCAACGGTGCCACCGAGCCCGGCCAGGGCGTCTGGGCCCGGCTGAAGTACGAGGGGGGCGTGCACCGCGTCCAGCGCGTGCCGGCCACCGAGTCGCAGGGCCGGATCCACACCTCCGCCGCCGGTGTGCTGGTGACCCCCGAGGCCGACGAGGTCGAGGTCGAGGTCAACGCCAACGACCTGCGGATCGACGTCTACCGCTCCTCGGGCCCCGGCGGCCAGTCGGTCAACACCACCGACTCCGCGGTGCGCATCACCCACCTGCCCTCCGGGCTGGTCGTCTCCTGCCAGAACGAGAAGAGCCAGCTGCAGAACAAGGAGTCGGCGATGCGCATCCTGCGCTCCCGGTTGCTGGCCGCCGCGCAGGAGGAGGCCGAGCGCGAGGCCTCCGACGCCCGCCGCAGCCAGGTGCGGACGGTGGACCGCAGCGAGCGCATCCGCACCTACAACTTCCCGGAGAACCGCATCTCCGACCACCGCGTCGGCTTCAAGGCGTACAACTTGGACCAGGTCCTCGACGGGGAACTGGACGCGGTGATCCAGGCCTGCGTCGACGCCGACTCGGCCGCCAAGCTGGCTGCCGCGGGCGACGGAAGCTGAACCGGAGGCGGAGAACGTGAACCTGCTGCTCGCCGAGGTCGCCCAGGCGACCCAGCGGCTGGCCGACGCCGGCGTTCCCTCGCCGCGGTTCGACGCCGAGGAGCTCGCGGCGTACGTGCACGGGGTGAAGCGCGGCGCGCTGCACACCGTCGCCGACGCCGACTTCGACGCGCGCTACTGGGAGGCCGTGGCCCGCCGTGAGGCCCGCGAGCCGCTGCAGCACATCACGGGCCGCGCGTTCTTCCGGTACCTGGAGCTCCAGGTGGGCCCGGGGGTCTTCGTGCCCCGCCCGGAGACCGAGTCGGTCGTCGGGTGGGCCATAGACGCCGTGCGCGCCATGGACGTCGCCGAGCCGCTCATCGTCGACCTGTGCACCGGTTCGGGCGCCATCGCGCTCGCCCTGGCGCAGGAGGTGCCGCGCAGCCGCGTGCACGCGGTGGAGCTGTCCGACGAGGCGCTGGTGTGGGCCCGCAAGAACGTCGAGGGCAGCAAGGTCGACCTGCGGCAGGGCAACGCCCTGGAGGCCTTCCAGGACCTCAACGGCCAGGTGGACCTGGTGATCTCCAACCCGCCCTACATCCCGCTCACCGAGTGGGAGCATGTGGCGCCGGAGGCCCGCGACCACGACCCCGAGATGGCGTTGTTCTCCGGTGAGGACGGCCTGGACACCATCCGCGGCATCGAGCGCACCGCGCACCGGCTGCTGCGGCCGGGCGGGGTCGTCGTCATCGAGCACGCCGACACCCAGGGCGGCCAGGTGCCCTGGATCTTCACCGAGGAGGCCGGCTGGGCGGACGCCGCCGACCACCCCGACCTCAACAACCGTCCCCGGTTCACCACTGCCCGCAAGGCGACGCCGTGACCACGGCGCCACACGTCATGGAGGTCTGCTGATGGCACGGCGTTACGACTGCTCGGACGCGACGGACCGGGTTGCCGGACTGCGCGAGGCCGCGTCCGCCGTACGCCGCGGCGAGCTCGTGGTGCTGCCCACCGACACCGTCTACGGGATCGGCGCGGACGCGTTCAGCACCGAGGCCGTCGGCGACCTGCTGGAGGCCAAGGGCCGGGGCCGCAACATGCCCTCGCCCGTCCTGGTCGGCTCCCCGAACACCCTGCACGGCCTGGTCACCGACTTCAGCGAGCAGGCCTGGGAGCTGGTCGACGCCTTCTGGCCGGGCGCCCTCACCCTCGTCGCCCGTCACCAGCCGTCGCTCCAGTGGGACCTGGGGGACACCCGCGGCACCGTGGCCGTCCGCATGCCGCTGCACCCGGTCGCCATCGAGCTGCTGACCGAGACCGGCCCGATGGCCGTCTCCAGCGCCAACCTGACCGGTCACCCCTCCCCGCAGGACTGCGACGCGGCGCAGGAGATGCTCGGCGACTCCGTCGCGATCTACCTCGACGGCGGCCCGACGCCCGCGGCCGTGCCGTCCTCGATCGTGGACGTCACCGGCAAGGTGCCCGTCCTGCTGCGGGCGGGCGCGATCAGCGCGGAGCAGCTCCGTGAGGTCGTCCCCGACCTGGAGGTCGGCAATTGACACCGCCCATACCCGGGCAGTGGGATCACGGCGAGCGCCCGTTCCGCATCCTCCACGTCTGCACCGGCAACGTCTGCCGCTCGCCCATGGCCGAGCGGCTGACCCGGCACGAGCTGACGCTGCGGCTCGGTGACGGCGCCGCGGGGATCGTCGTGGAGAGCGCCGGCACCTGGGGGCACGAGGGCTCGCCGATGGAGGCGCACGCCGCCACGGTGCTCGCCGAGTACGCCGCCGACCCCACGGGGTTCCTCGGCCGCGAACTCCTCGACGACCACGTGATCGACGCCGACCTCGTCCTGACCGCGACCCGCGACCACCGCGCCCAGGTGATCTCCATGGGGCACGCGGCGGGGCTGCGCACCTTCACGCTCAAGGAGTTCACCCGGCTGGTGAAGGCGATAGACCCGGCGACGCTGCCGGAGGGCAGCGTGACCGAGCGCGCGCGGTCCCTGGTGCGTGCCGCCGCGGCCCTGCGCGGGTGGCTGCTGGCGCCCACCCCCGACGCGGACGAGGTGTACGACCCGTACGGGGCCCCGCTGACGTTCTTCCGCAGCATCGGCGAGGAGATCCACGACGCGCTGGACCCCGTCCTGACCGCGCTCACCGGGATGCCGGCGCCCACCGCCTGACCGCCCCGGGCGGAAGGTTTCAGCACGACGCACGTGGCCCTCGGGGCGGCTGCCGCGGCACGGCGGCGCGGCCCCTGGCGGAAACCCGGCCCCCGGTGGAGCACAACGCGGCGCGAAATGTCCCGAAGGGTGCAACAGTGGCAGGTGAGAACCTTCCCAGCCGCCCCCGGGAGCGCCGCCATGCCCACCGCGGAAGCGTCTTCACCCCACATAGTCACCCCCACGCTCCCGGCCGGGGGCCGCGGCCTCGACGAGCTGCGCGCCCATGACCCCGAGCTGGCCGACATCCTCCTCGGGGAGGCCCAGCGGCAGGCCTCGTGCCTGCAGTTGATCGCCGGCGAGAACTTCACCTCCCCGGCCGTCCTGACGGCGCTCGGCTCGCCGCTCGCCAACAAGTACGCCGAGGGCTACCCCGGTCACCGCCACCACGCCGGGTGCGAGCTGGTGGACCTGGCCGAGCGGCTGGCCGTGGAAAGGGCCACACGGTTGTTCGGAGCGGCGCACGCGAACGTGCAGCCCTATTCCGGCTCCTCGGCCGTGCTGGCCGCCTACGCGGCCCTCCTGGTCCCCGGGGACACCGTCCTGGCGATGTCGCTGGCCCACGGCGGCCACCTCACCCACGGCTCCGAGTCGAACTTCTCCGGCCGCTGGTTCCGCTTCGCCGGCTACGGGGTGACACGGGGCGGGACCTTCGAGGAGGGCGGGCTGATCGACTACGAGCAGTTGCGGGTCCTGGCCCACCGGCACCGTCCGAAGGCGATCGTCTGCGGCGGCATCGCCTACCCCCGGCACATCGACTACGCCCTCTTCCGGGAGATCGCGGACGACGTCGGCGCATACCTGATCGTGGACGCCGCGCACACGCTCGGCCTGGTCGCCGGCGGGGCCGCCCCCAACCCGGTGCCGTACGCGGACGTGGTGTGCGCCACCACGCACAAGACGCTCCGCGGTCCGCGCGGCGGGCTGGTGCTGTGCGGCGCGGACCTGGCCCAGCGCATCGACCGGGCGGTCTTCCCGTTCTCGCAGGGCGGCCCGCACATGCACGCCGTCGCGGCGAAGGCGGTGGCCCTCGGGGAGGCGGCGCGGCCGGAGTTCGCGCTCTACGCGCACCAGGTCGTCGCCAACGCCCGCACGCTCGCCGGGGCGCTCGCCGCGTGCGGCCTGCGCATCGCCACCGGCGGCACGGACACGCATCTGATCGCCGCCGACGTCTCGGCCCTGGGGGTCACCGGGATGCGCGCCCGCGGGCTGTGCGCGGCCGCCGGGATCGTGCTGGACAAGTACACGCTGCCGTACGACACGGAGCCCTGCGCGGCCGGTTCCGGCATCCGTCTGGGCACCGCGTCGGTGACCACCCAGGGGATGGGCGAGGAGCAGATGCCGCAGGTCGCGGACCTGATCGTACGGGCGCTGCGGGAGGAGCGGGGACTGGCGGGCGAGGTCGCGGAACTGGTCGAGGGCTTCCCCCCGTACCCCGGCTGAGACGCGCTTCACAGGGGGCGCGGGCCGCCCCCGGGAGTGGTGTGTGCAACCCTGGGTACCCGCTGTGAGTCTTCGTCTGTGTTTACAGTCGCCACCCGGACGCGAATAGGGTGTGGCCGTGCGCGAGTACCTCTTGACCCTCTGCGTGGCAGCCGCCGTGACCTACCTCCTCACGGGGCCGGTGCGGAAGTTCGCCATCGCGGCGGGCGCCATGCCCGAGATCCGTGATCGTGACGTCCACCGCGAACCCACGCCACGCCTCGGCGGCATCGCCATGTTCGGCGGTCTGTGCGCGGGCCTGCTGGTGGCGGCCCACCTGACCAACCTCAAGAGCGTCTTCGAGCTCTCCAACGAGCCACGGGCACTGCTCTCCGGCGCCGGGCTGATCTGGCTGCTGGGCGTGCTGGACGACAAGTGGGGCGTGGACGCGCTGATCAAGCTGGGCGCGCAGATGATCGCGGCCGGCGTGATGGTGCTGCAGGGTCTGACCGTGCTGTGGCTGCCCATCCCGGGCAAGGGCATCGTCGCGCTCACACCGGTGCAGTCGACCCTGCTGACCGTGGCCCTGGTCGTGATCACGATCAACGCGGTGAACTTCGTCGACGGACTCGACGGACTCGCGTCCGGAATGGTGTGCATCGCCGCGATCGCGTTCTTCATGTACGCGTACCGCATCTGGTACGGATACGGCATCGAGGCCGCCGCCCCGGCGACGCTGTTCAGCGCGATCCTCATCGGGATGTGCCTGGGCTTCCTGCCGCACAACTTCCACCCCGCGCGGATCTTCATGGGCGACTCGGGCTCGATGCTGATCGGCCTGGTGCTGGCCTCCGGCGCCATCTCCATCACCGGTCAGACCGACCCCGACGCCATCACCAACCTCACCGGCTCGACCCGGGACACCACGCACTTCATGGTGCCGGTCTACATGCCGCTGCTGCTGCCGCTGACGCTCATCGCGATCCCGGCGGCCGACCTGGTGCTGGCCATCGTGCGCCGTACCTGGAACGGGCAGTCGCCGTTCGCCGCCGACCGCGGCCACCTCCACCACCGGCTGCTGGACATCGGCCACTCGCACAGCCGGGCCGTGTGGATCATGTACTTCTGGTCCGCGCTGATCTCCTTCGGCGCGGTCGCCTTCTCGGTCAACTCCTCCAGCCTGTGGATCGTCCTGGGCATCGTGATGCTGAGCGCCATGGGACTGATCGCCCTGCTCATGCCGCGCTTCCGGCCCCGGGCCCCGCGCTGGGCCGAGGCGTTCGTCCCGCCGCGCTACCGCCGTACCCGGGTGGAGGCCGCGCAGGCGGCGCACGCCGCCGCGGCGGCCACGATCGCCGCGGGGGAGGCCCCCGGCGTCAACGGCGCGACCGCGCTCAGCGCACGGTCCCTGGTGGACGCCGGACGGAGCGCGGGCACCCGTCCGTAGGCCGGCCGCGCGATAGCACAGCCGTGGTGCAGCGTCAGGTAGGCGCCACACCGGTTACTCCTTCCGTGTGACAGGTCACACACGAACCGGGTAAAGACCTCATCAAATAGTTTGTGATACCGTTCACGAGAACCCGGAATCAAGCCGAAAGACCCTAGTGCGATGGTCTTCCGGCGTGAGGCATGTCCTCGCGGCCGGGCTACCCTCGTCCTCGACGACCCCTGTACCCCCAACCTCGCCGGAGGAGCTGCCGCCATGCAGTCCAACGACGTCCGAACGCTCCTGAACTGCGCCGTGCCCGCCGCTGCCGCGGGGGTGATCGCGGTGGCTGTGTCCGGCATGCTCGCGGGCGGCAAGGGCGCGATCGGCGCGGGCTTCGGCGCGGTGGTGGTGATCGTGTTCATGGGAATCGGTCTGACGGTGCTTCAGCGCACCGCCCGTTCCTACCCGACGCTGTTCCAGGCGATGGGCCTGATGCTCTACACCGTGCAGCTGCTGCTCCTGGCCATCGTGCTGGCCGTGTTCAAGCACACGACGCTGTTCGACACCCAGGTGTTCGCCTTCACCCTGCTCGGTACGACCCTGGTGTGGATCGCCGCCCAGGCCCGTGCTCATATGAAGACCAAGATGCTGTACGTGGAGCCCGGATCCGCCGGAACTCCGTCGTGAACAGCAGGGCCGGTGCGGGCGAAGTTCCGCTCGTTTGCTATCGTCCGGTCTCAACTGCGGCAGAGCTGGCGCGGGTGGCAGTCATGCCTTCGCAACAGCCCTTCGGCTCAGCGCCCACCCGCCGCCCCCACATCCGTAAGACCAGTCCAGTGCCGTTCCGTGGCCACGTGCCGCGCCGACACGTAGAGGTTGCCGTACCTATGCGTCACGCTGAAGGAGCTCTCGGTGAGTGATGTAACGACGCTCGCCTTCGAGACGAACTGCCACATCTTCGACGGGTGCGGCTTCCCGGCCCCCGGCCTGCACTCCTTCCTCTTCAAGCCGTTGATCGGCGACGCGGACAGCAGCGCCTACTTCAACAAGACGATGCTGCTGGCGCTGCTGGGCAGCATCGTGATCGTCGGCTTCTTCTGGGCTGCCTTCGCCAAGCCGAAGATCGTCCCCGGCAAGCTGCAGATGGTCGCCGAGGCCGGCTACGACTTCGTGCGCCGCGGGATCGTCTACGAGACGATCGGCAAGCGTGACGGCGAGAAGTACGTGCCCTTCATGGTGGCGCTGTTCTTCTTCGTCTGGATCATGAACCTGTGGTCGATCGTGCCGATCGCCCAGTTCCCCGTCACGGCGATCATCAGCTACCCGGCCGCGCTGGCCGCGATCGTCTACGTCACGTGGATGTCGCTGACCTTCAAGAAGCACGGCTTCGTCGGCGGCTGGAAGAACATCACCGGCTACGACAAGAACCTCGGCGCGGTCCTGCCGATGGTCGTCGGCCTGGAGTTCCTCTCCAACGTGATCGTCCGGCCGTTCACGCACGCGGTGCGACTGTTCGCCAACATGTTCGCGGGTCACGTCCTGCTGCTGCTGTTCACCATCGCCAGCTGGTACCTGCTCAACGGGATCGGCATCGCCTACGCCGGTGTCTCGTTCGTGATGGTCATCGTGATGACCGCCTTCGAGCTCTTCATCCAGGCCGTCCAGGCGTACGTCTTCGTGCTGCTGGCCTGCTCCTACGTCCAGGGCGCGCTCGCCGAGCACCACTGAGCACCCGCGCGACGCACAGCCCCCCGATTGTCCGGTGGCCAACCCCCACCGGTCCGTGAAAGAGAAGGAAGAAACAGCATGTCCGCTGTGAACCTCGCCGCCACCCAGATCCTCGGCAACCTGGGCTCCATCGGCTACGGCCTCGCGGCCATCGGCCCCGGCGTCGGCATCGGCATCATCTTCGGCAACGGTACGCAGGCCCTCGCCCGCCAGCCCGAGGCCGCCGGCCTGATCCGCGCCAACCAGATCCTCGGCTTCGCCTTCTGTGAGGCGCTCGCGCTGATCGGTCTGGTCATGCCGTTCGTCTACCCGACCTCCTGAGTCCGGGCTGACGAGACCAACCCCTTTCGACGGAAGGCACTGATGTGAACGCCCTGGCACAGCTGGCGGCCGAGGAGGCGGAGAACCCCCTCATCCCGCCGATCCCAGAGCTCGTCATCGGTCTCATCGCCTTCGCCATCGTCTTCTTCTTCCTCGCCAAGAAGCTCCTCCCGAACATCAACAAGGTTCTGGACGAGCGGCGCGAGGCCATCGAGGGCGGCATGGAGAAGGCCGAGGCCGCACAGGCCGAGGCTCAGCGGACCCTCGAGGAGTACAAGCAGTCGCTCTCCGAGGCCCGCCACGAGGCCGCGCGTCTGCGCCAGGAGGCGCAGGAGCAGGGCGCCGCGCTCATCGCCGAGATGCGTGCGGAAGGCCAGCGGCAGCGTGAGGAGATCATCGCCGCCGGTCACGCCCAGATCGAGGCCGACCGCCGGTCCGCCGCGCACGCCCTGCGCCAGGACGTCGGCAAGCTCGCCACCGACCTGGCCGGCAAGATCGTCGGTGAGTCCCTCGAGGACACCGCCCGCCAGAGCCGCGTGATCGACCGCTTCCTCGACGAGCTCGAGGAGAAGGCCGAGGCCGCGCGATGAACGGAGCGAGCCGCGAGGCACTGGCCACCGCGCGCGAGCGCCTCGACGCGCTGGCGGACAACACGTCCGTCGACGCGGCGAAGCTCGCCGAGGAGCTGGCCGCCGTCACGGGGCTGCTCGACCGCGAGGGTTCGCTGCGCCGCGCCTTGACCGACCCCGCGCAGCCGGGAGAGGCCAAGGCGGGTCTGGCGCAGGCGGTCCTCGGCGGGCAGATCGGCGGCGAGACGTCCGACCTGGTCGCGGGCATGGTCCGCAGCCGCTGGTCGCAGTCGCGTGATCTGACCGACGCGCTGGAGGAGCTGTCCTACGGCGCCGACCTGATCGCCGCGGAGCGTGCGGGCGTCCTCGACGACGTCGAGGACGAGCTGTTCCGCTTCGGCCGCATCGTCTCCGGCAGCAGCGAGCTGCGGGCGGCGCTGACCGACCGTGCCGCGGGGACCCAGGCGAAGGCGGCCCTGCTGCACTCGCTGCTGGGCGGCCGCGCCAACCCGGTCACCGAGCGGATCGTGGTCCGTCTCGTGACCCACCCGCGAGGCCGTAGCCTGGAGGCAGGGATCGACGCCCTGTCCAAGCTGGCGGCGACGCGCCGTAACCGCACGGTTGCGGTCGTGGTCTCGGCGGTTCCGCTGAGCGACCGGCAGAAGCAGCGCCTCGGCGCCGCGCTGGCCACGATCTACGGCCGGCAGGTGCACCTGAACCTCGACGTGGACCCCGCGGTCCGCGGCGGCATCTCGGTTCGGGTCGGCGACGAGGTCATCGACGGGACCATCGCGGACCGCCTCGAAGAGGCGAGTCGGCGGATGGCCGGCTGAACCAGCCACCAACTCAAAGAGCAGTACCAGCGGCCCGAGTTGGGCCGTAGCGAATACTTCGGGCCCAACAAGGAGAGCAGGGAACCCAGATGGCGGAGCTCACGATCCGGCCGGAGGAGATCCGGGACGCGCTGGAGAACTTCGTCCAGTCGTACAAGCCGGACGCGGCCTCGCGCGAGGAGGTCGGAACGGTCAGCCTGGCCGGCGACGGTATCGCCAAGGTCGAGGGTCTGCCCTCGGTCATGGCGAACGAGCTGCTGAAGTTCGAGGACGGCACCCTCGGTCTCGCCCTCAACCTCGAGGAGCGCGAGATCGGTGCGATCGTCCTCGGCGAGTTCAGCGGCATCGAGGAGGGCCAGCCGGTGCAGCGCACCGGTGAGGTGCTCTCCGTCGCGGTCGGCGAAGGATACCTGGGTCGCGTCGTCGACCCGCTCGGCAACCCGATCGACGGCCTCGGCGAGATCGAGACCGACGGCCGCCGCGCCCTGGAGCTCCAGGCTCCCGGCGTCATGGCCCGTAAGTCCGTGCACGAGCCGATGCAGACCGGCCTCAAGGCCGTCGACGCGATGACCCCGATCGGCCGCGGTCAGCGTCAGCTGATCATCGGCGACCGCCAGACCGGCAAGACCGCCCTGGCGATCGACACGATCATCAACCAGCGTGACAACTGGCGTTCCGGCGACCCCAAGAAGCAGGTCCGCTGCATCTACGTCGCCATCGGCCAGAAGGGCTCCACCATCGCCGGCGTGCGCGCCGCGCTGGAGGAGGCCGGCGCCCTGGAGTACACCACGATCGTGGCGGCCCCGGCGTCCGACCCGGCCGGCTTCAAGTACCTGGCCCCGTACACCGGCTCGGCCATCGGCCAGCACTGGATGTACGACGGCAAGCACGTCCTGATCGTCTTCGACGACCTGTCCAAGCAGGCCGACGCCTACCGCGCCGTCTCCCTGCTGCTGCGCCGCCCGCCGGGCCGTGAGGCCTACCCGGGTGACGTCTTCTACCTGCACTCCCGCCTGCTGGAGCGCTGCGCCAAGCTCTCCGACGAGCTGGGCGCCGGCTCGATGACCGGTCTGCCGGTCGTCGAGACCAAGGCCAACGACGTCTCGGCGTTCATCCCGACCAACGTCATCTCCATCACCGACGGCCAGTGCTTCCTGGAGTCCGACCTGTTCAACGCGGGCCAGCGCCCGGCACTGAACGTCGGCATCTCGGTCTCCCGAGTCGGTGGCTCGGCGCAGATCAAGGCCATGAAGTCGGTCGCCGGCCGACTGCGCGTGGACCTCGCCCAGTACCGCGAGCTGGAGGCGTTCGCCGCCTTCGGTTCCGACCTGGACGCGGCCTCCAAGGCGCAGCTGGAGCGCGGCAAGCGCATGGTCGAGCTGCTGAAGCAGGGCCAGTACGCCCCGTTCCCGATCGAGGACCAGGTCGTCTCCATCTGGGCCGGCACCACCGGCAAGCTGGACGACGTGCCCGTCGAGGACATCCGCCGCTTCGAGCGCGAGCTGCTGGACTACCTCCGCCGCGAGAAGAAGGACCTCCTGCTGAGCATCGCCGAGACCGGCAAGCTCGGCGACGACACGGTCGAGGCCCTGACCGACGCGGTCGTGGAGTTCAAGAAGCAGTTCGAGACCTCGGACGGCAAGCTGCTGGGTGAGGGCTGAGCATGGGCGCCCAGCTTCGGGTATACAAGCGCCGCATCAAGTCCGTCACCGCGACCAAGAAGATCACGAAGGCGATGGAGATGATCTCCGCGTCCCGGATCGTCAAGGCCCAGCGCCAGGTCCACGCCTCGTCCCCGTACGCCGACGAACTCACCCGCGCGGTGGCCGCGGTCGCGACCGGTTCGAACACGAACCACCCGCTGACCACGGAGACCGAGAACCCGACGCGCGCCGCGGTGCTGCTCATCACGAGCGACCGCGGTCTGGCCGGCGGCTACTCGTCCAACGCGATCAAGGCCGCCGACCGGCTCACCGAGCAGCTGCGCTCGGAGGGCAAGGAGGTCGTCCACTACATCGTCGGCCGCAAGGGCGTGGCGTACTACGGCTTCCGTGAGCGCGCGATCGAGGACTCGTGGACCGGGTTCACCGACAAGCCGACGTACGCGGACGCCAAGTCGGTCGCCGACCCGCTGATCGAGGTGGTCCTCAAGGACACCGCCGAGGGCGGCGTGGACGAACTGCACATCATCTTCACGGAGTTCGTGTCGATGCTGACGCAGGCGCCGGTGGAGAAGCGGCTGCTGCCGCTCTCGCTCGTCGACGCCACCGGTGGCGAGGCCCGCAAGGAGGGGGAGATCCTCCCCCTGTACGACTTCGAGCCGTCGGCTGAGGGCGTCCTGGACGCACTGCTGCCGCGGTACGTCGAGAGCCGGATCTACAACGCGCTGCTGCAGGGTGCCGCTTCCGAGCACGCCGCCCGCCGCCGCGCGATGAAGTCGGCGACCGACAACGCCGAGGAGCTCATCAAGACGCTCACGCGGCTTGCCAACCAGGCCCGCCAGGCCGAAATCACCCAGGAAATCAGCGAGATCGTCGGTGGCTCCAGCGCCCTGGCCGACGCGTCTGCGGGGAGTGACTAATCATGACCACCACTGTTGAGACGGCCGCTGCCACGGGCCGCGTCGCCCGGGTCATCGGCCCGGTCGTCGACGTGGAGTTCCCCGTCGACGCCATGCCGGAGATCTACAACGCCCTCACCGTCGAGGTCGCCGACCCGGCCGAGGCCGGCAAGAAGAAGACGCTGACCCTCGAGGTCGCCCAGCACCTGGGCGACGGCGTGGTCCGCGCGATCTCGATGCAGCCCACCGACGGTCTGGTCCGCCAGGCCTCGGTGACCGACACGGGCACGGGCATCACCGTCCCCGTCGGCGACTTCACCAAGGGCAAGGTGTTCAACACCCTCGGCGAGGTGCTGAACGTCCCCGAGGAGAACGCCAACGTCGGCGAGCGCTGGACGATCCACCGCAAGGCGCCGAAGTTCGAGGACCTCGAGTCCAAGACCGAGATGTTCGAGACCGGCCTGAAGGTCGTCGACCTGCTGACCCCGTACGTCAAGGGCGGCAAGATCGGTCTGTTCGGCGGCGCCGGTGTCGGCAAGACCGTCCTCATCCAGGAAATGATCATGCGTGTGGCGAAGCTGCACGAGGGCGTTTCCGTCTTCGCCGGCGTCGGCGAGCGCACCCGTGAGGGCAACGACCTGATCCAGGAGATGGAGGAGTCCGGCGTCCTGGACAAGACCGCCCTGGTCTTCGGCCAGATGGACGAGCCCCCGGGCACCCGTCTGCGCGTGGCGCTGGCCGGTCTGACCATGGCGGAGTACTTCCGCGATGTGCAGAAGCAGGACGTGCTGTTCTTCATCGACAACATCTTCCGCTTCACCCAGGCCGGTTCCGAGGTCTCCACGCTGCTCGGCCGCATGCCCTCCGCGGTGGGTTACCAGCCGAACCTCGCGGACGAGATGGGCCTCCTCCAGGAGCGCATCACCTCGACCCGTGGTCACTCGATCACCTCGATGCAGGCGATCTACGTCCCCGCGGACGACCTGACCGACCCGGCGCCGGCGACCACCTTCGCCCACCTGGACGCGACGACCGTTCTGTCCCGTCCGATCTCGGAGAAGGGCATCTACCCGGCGGTGGACCCGCTGGACTCGACGTCCCGCATCCTGGACCCCCGCTACATCGCGGCGGACCACTACGAGTGCGCTATGCGCGTCAAGGGGATCCTGCAGAAGTACAAGGACCTCCAGGACATCATCGCGATCCTCGGTATCGACGAACTGGGCGAGGAGGACAAGCTCACCGTCCACCGCGCCCGCCGCATCGAGCGCTTCCTGTCGCAGAACACCCACGCGGCGAAGCAGTTCACCGGCATCGACGGCTCCGACGTCCCGCTGGACGAGTCGATCTCCGCGTTCAACGCCATCGCCGACGGAAAGTACGACCACTTCCCTGAGCAGGCGTTCTTCATGTGCGGTGGCATCGAGGACCTCGAGCGCAACGCCCGCGAGCTCGGCGTCAGCTGACGCCCGTCGCCTGACGGCTCACCGTGGCAGGGGGCGGACCCTGTGTCCGCCCCCTTGCCGCACCCCCGTTATCCTTTGTTTTATGCACCCGCCGGACGGCGGTGGGTGCCGACCCGAGGAGCCATCTTGGCTGAGCTGCACGTCGAGCTGGTCGCAGCGGACCGCAGTGTCTGGTCCGGCGAGGCCACACTTGTCGTCGCACGCACCGAGTCCGGCGACATCGGCGTCATGCCGAACCACGAGCCGCTGCTGGGCGTGCTCCAGTCCGGTCCGGTGACGATCCGCACCAGCGAGGGCGGCACCGTCGTCGCCGCGGTGCACGGCGGTTTCATCTCCTTCGCGGACAACAAGCTGTCGGTGCTCGCGGAGATCGCCGAGCTCGCCGACGAGATCGACGTCCAGCGTGCGGAGCGGGCTCTGGAGCGTGCGAAGGCCGACGCCGACGCCGCCAGTGAGCGCCGCGCCGAGGTCCGGCTGATCGCCGCGACCAGCGGGTCGCGCTGAGCACCCGGCCCACCGGGCCATGAGCCGCGGGAGGCCCGTGAGGGTGTCCCGCGGCTGCAGTATCCCTATTCGTGACACGGAGCGAGGAGGTCGGTGGGCGTGATCCTCGCTTTTCAGGTGTGCGGGGCCCTGGTGGCGGTGGCGCTGCTGGGGCTGTTCGTCTTCGGGCTGCGGCGCCGGCTGATCCAGCGGCCCGGCGGCACGTTCGACTGCAGCCTGCGGATGCCGCCCACCGGCGCCGGCGAACCCTCCGGCAAGGGCTGGGCGTATGGTGTCGCCCGCTACAGCGGTGACCGGATCGAGTGGTTCCGGGTCTTCTCGTACGCGCCCCGGCCGCGCCGGGTGCTGGAACGCTCCGCCATCGAGGTGCTGCACCGCCGCGTCCCGGAGGGGCAGGAGGAGCTGGCGCTCCTCTCCGACTCCGTCATCCTGGTCTGCGAGCACCGCGGCACCCGTCTGGAACTCGCCATGAGCGACGACGCCCTCACCGGCTTCCTCGCCTGGCTCGAGGCCGCCCCTCCCGGCCAGCGCGTGAACGTGGCCTGACAGTCTTTCCCCCCGCTGGTTGGGGGTCCCCCCGGTCCCGCCGGCCCTAGGGCCGTACGGACAGCCCCCATTCCTGCGCGAGCACCGCGGCCTGCACGCGGCTGCGCAGCTCCAGCTTGGCCAGCATGCGGCTGACGTGCGTCTTCGCCGTGGCCTCCGCCATCTCCAGCCGCGCCGCGATCTCCGCGTTGGACAGGCCCTCGCCCACGCAGACCAGCACCTCCCGCTCCCGTGGCGTCAGCGCGCCGAGCACGGCGTGGTCGGGCGCCGGGCGCGGCCGAGGGCGGGCGAACTCGCCGATCAGCCGGCGGGTCACCGCGGGCGCGATCATCCCCTCGCCGCGGGCCACCAGTCGTACGCCCTCGATCAGCCGGTCCGCCTCGGTGTCCTTCAGCAGGAATCCCGCGGCGCCCGCCCGCAGCGCCCCGAAGACGTACTCGTCCAGGTCGAAGGTGGTGAGGACGAGCACGTCCGCCAGCCGCTCCGCGACGATCTCCCGGGTCGCGGCGACCCCGTCCAGCCTGGGCATCTGGAGGTCCATGAGGATCACGTCCGGGCGCAGCTCACGGGCGACGCGGACCGCGGCCTCCCCGTCGGCGGCCTCGCCGACCACCTCGATGTCCGGCACCGAGCCCAGGATCAGCACCAGCCCCGCCCGTACCGCGGCCTGGTCCTCGGCGACGACCACCCGGATCATGCGTTCCCCTTCATGGGCAGTACCGCCCGTACCCGCCATGTCGTGCCCTCCCGGCCCGCCTCGAAGGTGCCGCCCAGCAGCTCGGCGCGTTCCCGCATCCCGATCAGGCCGCTGCCGGAGCCGGGGGCCCGGGGGTCCGGCCGGTGCCCCGGGCCGCCGATCCGGCAGGGGCTCGCCACGGTCACCGTCAGCGCCTCGGCCTCCTGCTCCAGCATGACGGGCACCTCGCCGGGCGCCGCGTGCTTCAGGACGTTGGTCAAGGACTCCTGCACGATCCGGTAGGCCGCCAGCTCCACCGGCGCGGGCAGCGCGGCGGCGCCCTCGGGGCGCCCGTCGCGCAGTACGAAGGCCGAGTGCGGGGCCGCCGCGCGCATCTGCTCCAGGAGCGCGTCCAGGCCGGCCAGCCGCGGGACGGGGGCCGGTTCCCCGTCCTCGCCCGCCGAGTCGCGCAGCAGCCCGATGAGCCGGCGCATCTCGGACAGGCCCTCGACGCTGTTCTCGCGGATCACCCCCAGCGCCTCGCGGGCCGGGCCCTCGTGGCGGTCCAGGGACAGCGCGGCGGTGGAGTGGATGGCGATCGCGGAGAGGTGGCCCGCCACCATGTCGTGCAGTTCGCGGGCCATCCGGGCCCGCTCGCGGCCCACCGCCTCCCGGCGGTCCAGCTCCGCGAGGAGCGCGGTCTGCTCCGCGCGCAGCCGTTCGTGGGCGGCCTCGTCGCGGTGCCGCCGCACCACCACGCCGGTCCAGGCGGGGGCGACCGAGACCAGGGCACCGACCACACCGATCAGCAGGGACTCGGCGACCGGGTGCACCACCACGGCGGTGGCGGTGAGCGCGGCCGTGCCGAGCACGCTGACGACCGGCACGACCCGGGTCAGCCGCTTCGGCCCGTACAGGACGGCGGCGTACACGAGGTCGGTGAACATCAGCACGGTCACCAGCAGCGAGCCGATCACGAAGTCCGCGCCGAAGGTGAGCGCGCCGAGGACGATCGCGACGCGGGGCGCGGTCCGCCGCAGCAGTTCGCATCCGGCCATGACCACCAGCGGGAGCAGCGGCAGCCAGCGGTGGTCGCCCGCCGGATGGTTCCCGGAGTGGGTGTACAGCCCGAACGCCCACATCGCGAGGCCGCCCGCGAGGCCCGACACGGCGATCAGCACGTCGTCGCGAGGCGGGCGCCGGGCGGCGGTGGTCGTCATGGACCCATCCCAGCACGCGGCGCGGACCGTGCGCGTCGGCCGGTGGTCGGACCCGGCGCGTACACCGAAGGATGCAGCTGGCTCATCAGCGCCGACGACGCGCCCCACGGCGGCCGCGGGGGAGCCTTGCGGCATGTGGGTGACCCTGATCGCCGGGTGCGAGATCGCCTTCTGGGCGCTGCTCGGCGCCGGGCTCGCGGTGCGCTACCTGCTGCGCCGGCCCCGGGCCGGCGCAGCGCTGCTGGTGTGCGTGCCCCTGGTGGACCTGCTGCTGCTGGCCGCGGCGGTGGCCGACCTGCGCGACGGTGGCACGGCCGCCGCCCGGCACGGCCTGGCCGCCGCGTACGTCGGCTTCTCCGCCGGCTACGGCCACGGCGTCGTCCGCTGGGCCGACGCCCGCTTCGCGCACCGCTTCGCGGGGGGCCCCGAGCCGTCGCCGGCACCGAAGTACGGCAGGGCCCGGGCCCTGCGCGAGTGGCGGCTGCTCGGCCGCACCGCGGTGTCCGCCGCGGTCGCGGCCACGCTGCTGCAACTGGCCGTCTGGCTCGTCGCGGACGCCGGACGCACGGCAGCCCTGCGGGAGTGGCAGGTGCGGATGGCGGCGACGGCCGGGATCCACGCGGTCGTCGCGGCGAGCTACACGCTGTGGCCCAAGCGGGGGCCGGCCGCCGCGCCGCGCACCTGAGCGGGCGGGGTCAGCGGTTCTCGCCGGGCACCCACAGCACGTCGCCGACCTCCTTGTTGGCCGTACGGGCCAGGATGAACAGCAGGTCGGACAGCCGGTTGAGGTAGGTGGCGGTGAGCGGGTTCATCGTCCCGCCGTGCTCCTCCAGCGCGGTCCACGTGGACCGCTCGGCGCGGCGGACGACCGTGCACGCCTGGTGGAGCAGCGCGGCGCCCGGGGTGCCGCCCGGCAGGATGAAGCTGCGCAGCTTCTCCAGTTCCTCCAGGAAGCGGTCGCAGTCCGCCTCCAGCCGGTCCACGTAGGTCTGCTCGACGCGCAGCGGCGGGTACTTGGGGTCGGGGACGACGGGCGTCGCGAGGTCGGCGCCGACGTCGAAGAGGTCGTTCTGGACCCGTACGAGGACGGACACGACCTCCTGCGGGAGCGCGCCGAGGGCGATCGCCACACCGATTGCCGCGTTCGCCTCATTGGCGTCCGCGTAGGCCGAGATGCGGCTGTCGGTCTTGGCCGTACGGCTCATGTCGCCGAGGGCGGTGGTGCCGTCGTCCCCGGTCCGCGTGTAGATGCGCGTCAGATTGACCATGTGTCGAGCGTAGTCAGACCGCGCCCGGGGCGCGCCCCGCGACGGGCCCGCGGCGCGGGGAGCGGATGCGGACTCCGGGGGCGGTCCCGGTCAAACTGGACGCGGTGCGCCCGCAACTGGGCGCCGGGGCCCTCAACTGTGCGACGAAGGACACAGGGTGACCCGGCTCTCTTCCTGCTGCGCTCCGCTGTGAAGCGACGTTAAGGTCCCGGCAACAGCATCGAGAAGATAGGTGTGTGCCGTGGCGAAGAAGCTCGCCGTCATCGGAGCCGGCCTGATGGGCTCCGGTATCGCGCAGGTGTCCGCACAGGCGGGTTACGAGGTCGTCCTGCGTGACATCACGGACGAGGCGCTGGCCAGGGGCAAGGGCGGGATCGAGGCGTCCTACGAGAAGTTCGTCGCCAAGGGCAAGCTCACCGCGCAGGACGCGGCCGCCGCGCTCGCGCGCATCACCACCACCACCGACCTGGACGCGGCCGCCGACGCCGACATCGTCGTCGAGGCCGTCTTCGAGAAGATCGAGGTCAAGCAGGAGATCTTCCGCGCGCTGGACAAGATCGCCAAGGCGGACGCGGTGCTGGCCTCCAACACCTCCGCCATCCCGATCACCAAGATCGCGGCGGTGACGGAGCGCCCGGAGAGCGTGGTGGGCACCCACTTCTTCTCGCCGGTCCCGCTCATGCAGCTGTGCGAGCTGGTCCGCGGCTACAAGACCGGCGACGCGACCCTGGCGCGCGCCAAGGCCTTCGCCGAGGAGATCGGCAAGACGACCATCGTCGTCAACCGGGACGTGGCCGGCTTCGTCACCACCCGGCTGATCGCGGCGCTCGTCGTCGAGGCCACCAAGCTCTACGAGTCGGGCGTCGCCACGGCCGAGGACATCGACATCGCCTGCAAGCTCGGTTTCGGCCACGCGATGGGCCCGCTGGCGACCGCCGACCTCACCGGCGTCGACATCCTGCTGCACGCCGCCGACAACATCTACACCGAGTCCCAGGACGAGAAGTTCGCCCCGCCGGAGCTCATGCGGCGCATGGTCGACGCGGGCGCGCTCGGCCGCAAGAGCGGCGAGGGCTTCTACCGCTACTGACGGAGCGTCAACCGGAAGGGCCCGGTCCGGTGCGGATGGCCGGAGGACTGGGCCCCTCGGACCCCTCCTGTCACTCGCAAGGGTGAATTCGGTATCGGTTCGCTCACAGACGGCAACCTCTTCGTACGACGGACCGTCAGTTACGTAGAACCACGGCAGTTCCACCCATTCACTCCACGGGGAGGCGTAATGCACATCAGGGGCGATCACGCCGAGCTGGTCGTCGGGGGCCGCCTCGACGTCCGCACCGCGGCGGACGCCCGCAAGGTCCTGCACAGCGCCGTGGACGGCGGCCACGGCGACCTCGTGCTCGACCTGACCGAACTCGACTCGTGGGACGCGACGGGTCTGGGGGTCATCATGGGGGCGCACCGCCGCTGCGGCCGGGCCGACCGGCGCCTGGTCCTGCGGGGCGTGCCCGCGCAGATGCAGCGCCTGCTGGTCGCCACCCGGCTGCACCGCATCCTGGTCATCGAGGGGGGAATCGCGGCAGAAGCACTGCCGCGGACCTAGCGCACCCACCGGGCGCGCCGATACGGAAGCGGCAACCCCGGACAGATTCGGACGCAAGGGCGGCATCGCCGCCCTGGGCTTCGCACATGCTGCGGGAAGGTTTAGGGTTCGGTTCCGGCGTGCCTCAACCCCGTACGCCGAGGAGGGGAGCCGGACCGGTCCCACGGCGCGACCACGGGCCCGGTGGGGCCCTGCTGCGACGCTTATGGGGGGCGGAGACTAATGGACCCACACGGACCCGACATGACCGGTGACGAGTACGGCGCACAACAGGACTCCACGGGCTTTGCCGACGCGACATCGGCCGGCGGCGCGGAGGACGGCACCGCGCCGACCCCGCGCGTCGGCCGGCCGCCGCGCGACCCGCTCGCCCTCGAGGTCGGGGCGGGAACGGGGGACAGCGACGCGCCACGCGTCGTCGAACTCCTCGTGGGCGACTGCAGGCTGACCCTCAACCCCGTCGACGGCAGCGAGGTCAGCTCCCTCGCCCCCGGCGACCTGCCCGCACCCGTACGGCGCACCGCGGAGGAACGCGCCGCGCTGACCGCCGCCGCCCGGCCGACGGTGCCGCCGGGGCCACGCGCCCCCGAGCTCCCGCTGCTGGAGCGCGAGGAGGAGCGCAAGCGCCTGGTGCGGCTGCTCTCCCGGGGCCGTTCGGTGCGCGTCACCGGGCCCTCCGGCGCCGGCCGCAGCGTGCTGCTCGACGCGGTGGCCCGGGCCTGCGAGGACCTCGCCCCCGACGGCGTGATCCGGCTCTCCGGCTACCGGCGGACCCCCAGCGACCTGCTGCAGGAGCTCTTCGCCACCGTCTACGACACCGAGGACTACCGCCCCGACCGCAGCCGCCTGCTGGAGCTGCTGCGCGACATCGGCGGGGTCGTCGTCCTGGACGACCTGGAGTTCGGCGGCGCCTCCCTGGAGGAACTGCTCGCGGCGGCGCCCGAGTGCGCCTTCCTGGTGTCCGCGACGCCCGACGTGCCGTCCCCCGCAAGCGACTCCCTGGTCGAAGAGGTCTTCCTCCCCGGACTGCCCCGGGTCGCCTGCCTGGAACTGCTGGAGCTCTCCGCGGGTCGCCCCCTGGTGGAGGAGGAGACCGCCTGGGCGGCCGACCTGTGGTTCGAGTCCGAGGGCCTGCCGCTGCGTTTCGTCCAGGCCGGTGCGCTGCTGCGGCAGCGCGACGCGCTCGGGGCGGAGATCCTCGCGGCCGACGAGTCCGTGTGGGGCGACGTGGACGCGACGGACGAACTTTCCGTCGACGCGCCCTTCGGCACCGAGCCGGGCGCGTCGGCCTCGCACGTGCCGCTACCCTCGCTCGCCGAGAGCGCCGCGCCCGCCGCCCTGCTCGCCTCCCGCCTCGGCGCCTCGGCGCAGGAGGCGCTGCGCTTCGCGGTGGCCCTGGGCGGCGAGTGCCCGCACCAGGCGCACCTGCCGGCGCTCGTCGGCGACACCCACGGAGACGCCGCGCTCGGCGAGATCGTGGCCGTCGGGCTCGCCGTCCCCGTCGCGGCGCACCACCGCCTGGCGGCCGGTGTGAGCCGCCAACTGGCCCTGGTGGACGGACTGGCCGCGGAGGCCGCTGCCGAGGGCTCACCGCAGGCGCTGGCCGCTGCCCAGCACTACGCCTGGTGGGCCGGGCACCCCTCCGTCACCCCGAAGCGCGTCGCCGCCGAGGCGGAGGCCATCCTTGGCGCCCTGAGCGCCGCCCGTGACGGCGGGCACACCAGCGCGGCGGTGCTCCTGGCCCGTACGGTGGCGCCCGTCCTTGCGGCCGCCATGCACTGGAGCGCGTGGGAGCGTGCGCTGCGCGTCGGCCAGGAGGCCGCCCGGCTCGCGGGGGAGGTGGCCGAGGAGGCGTACTTCCTCCACGAACTCGGCGTCCTGGCGCTGTGCCTCGGCAACCTGGACCGGGCCCGCAGCGAACTGGAGGCCTCGATAGCCCTGCGCGGCGCCCTCGCGGACCGCCAGGGCACCACGGTGGGGCGCCGCACCCTCGCGCTCGTCGTGGACCGCGCGGGCGGTCCTGTGCCCGGCACGGGCCTCGCCGGCGTCGAGACCCCGGCGGCGGGCACCGACATGTCCGAGGCGCCCACGACGATCATCGGCAAGCGCCTGGCCGCGGCGGCCGCCGCCCCGCGCCGGATCGCCCTCACCGGCTCCCGCCGCAACCTCGTCGCCGTCGGCGCGGGCGCCCTGCTGGCCGCCGTCCTCGGCACCGTCGTCACCCTCGGCACGACGGCCTCCGGCGGTGACCAGAACACACCCATGAACGTCAAGCCGGTCGAGTCCGCCCAGGAGGACGACGCGGACGACGGCTTCCCGGCCGAGGACGCCCCGAGCCCCGGCTCCAGCCGGCGGCCCAGCCCCTCCGCGAGCGGCACCGACGCCGCGACGGCGCCGGGCGCCCCGGCAGGCGGCACTGGCGGCGTCGGGTCCGTTTCCGGTGGCGACTCCGGCGGCACCGACGGCGGGGCCGCCGGGGGTTCCTCGGCGGGCGGTGGCGCGGCCACCGGCGGCGGCTCGGGCGGTGGTTCGCACGGCGGTGGCTCGGGCGGCAACACGAGCGGGGGAGGGAGCACGGGCGGCGGCCACACAGGCGGCACGGGCGACCCGACCGACGGCGGCCCCAGCGGGACCCCGTCGACGACGCCGAGCGACACGGGCTCGCCCACACCCACCCCGAGCGACACGGGCACCGACGGCGGCTCCGAGGACGGCGGCACCTCCGCCAGCGCGAGCGCGCCCGAGAGTTCCAGCATGGGCCCCGATCTGCCCGGCGCTCCTGGCGCCCCCGGCACGATCGCCTGACCGGCGCCCGTCATGGCGCGGCCGCGGTGGTCAGCCGACCGCCGGGCCGCGCCGTGGTGCTTTCCCGCGGCCGCGCTGGGACCTGGCGTCAGAAGAGGCGGAGCTTGTCGTCCTCGATGCCGCGCAGCGCGTCGTAGTCGAGGACGACGCAGTCGATGCCGCGGTCCGTGGCGAGGACGCGCGCCTGCGGCTTGATCTCCTGGGCCGCGAAGACGCCCTTCACGGGCGCCAGCAGGGGGTCCCGGTTGAGGAGTTCGAGGTAGCGGGTGAGCTGCTCGACGCCGTCGATCTCGCCGCGGCGCTTGATCTCGACGGCGACGGTCGTGCCGGACGCGTCCCGGCCCAGGATGTCCACCGGGCCGATGGCCGTCGGGTACTCGCGGCGGACGAGGCTCCAGCCCTCCCCGAGCACCTCCATGCGGTCGGCCAGCAGCTCCTGGAGGTGGGCCTCGACGCCGTCCTTGATCAGGCCGGGGTCGACCCCGAGTTCGTGCGTGGAGTCGTGCAGCACGTCCTCGATGGTGATGATCAGCTGCTCGCCGGCCTTGTTGGTGACCGTCCAGACCCCGTCCTCACCCTCCTTGAGCGTGCAGGGCGGCGACATCCAGTTCAGCGGCTTGTAGGCACGGTCGTCGGCGTGGACGGAGACGCTGCCGTCGGCCTTGACCAGGAGCAGCCTGGTGGCCGACGGCAGATGGGCGGAGAGCCGGCCCGCGTAGTCCACGGAGCAACGGGCGATGACGAGACGCATGGTCGGCAACGTTACTCGCTACCGGGCGCGGTCGGAAAATGGCCTGTTGTGAGCGCTCGCGCCTAGTGTCATGGGACCTCGCCGCCTACGGTTGTGGGTGGAAGCCGTCGCGCGGGAGAACTCTGGGCGGCTTCTCTCCGTAGTCCGTCTGACTCCTCGGACAGGGGGGTCACGAGAGGAGTACTCATGTCGCTCGACGTCTCACCGGCCCTCCTCGAACAGGCCGAGCGAGGCGAGGTCGACGAACGGGAATTCGTCGACTGCGTCCGGACTTCCCTGCCTTACGCATGGGACATGATCAGCTCTCTGGCGGCACAACTCAAGGTGGACGGCGGCGAGTTCGCCGACAACCAGGTACCTCCGCCGGACGAGCACGCACGCGGGCAGCTGCTCCGCGCCCTGGCGAGTGACGCGATACGGGGGGCCCTGCAGCGGCACTTCGGGGTCCGGCTGGCGTTCCAGAACTGCCACCGGGTCGCGGTGTTCCCGCTGGACCCGGCGGTCGACGGGCGTTACGCCACCTTCACCTCCGTACGCGCACAGCTGCTGAACCAGTCCCCGGAGCTGCGGGACTGCTGAACCGGGCAGGGTGCTCCCGCCGTTGGTCGCACCACTGCTCTTTGATGTTTCAATCAGGCCAATTGCGGGAGCACTTCGCTGCCGAGCCGCGCCACGTTCTCCTCGGTGGCCGCGAGATCGCCGGAGCCCTCGACGAGCAGGGCGAAGCGGCTGATGCCGGTCCGCTCGGCGGTGGCCGCCAGCCGGTCGGCGCACAGCGCGGGCGGGCCCACGGGGTGGAGGTCGCAGAGCAGTTCGGTGTAGGCGAGCGGATCGCGCATCGTCCGGGGCCGGCCGTCGACCGTGCGGTGCGCGGCGAGGCCCCGCTGGAGCCAGCCGGGCATCGCCTTGGTGAGGGTCTCCACCGCGTCCGCGCGGCGGTCCGCGATCTGTACCACGCCCGCGGAGACATGTTCCGCCGTGGCCACCATTTCGGGTGAAAGCCCCGCATCGCGCGCCTCGGCCTGCCACATTGCGACCATGGCAGCTTTGTCCTCGTCGCCGCAGTGCATGCCGAGCAGCATCGGCAGACCCCTGCGTGCCGCGAGCCGGACGCTGCCCGGCGAGGTGCAGGCGACGACGACCGGCGGCCCGCCAGGCTCCTCGAACTCGTCCGCCCGCGGCACGACGTCGACCTCGCGGAAGGCGAATCGTTCACCCGAGGCCCCCACGCGCGGCTCCCGGAGCCAGCGCAGCAGCAGGTCCAGCGACTCGGGGAAACCCTTCTCGAAGGCGGCGAGTCCGGCGCCGAAGACCTCCAGGTCCACCCAGGGGCCGCCGCGGCCCACGCCCAGCGTGAAACGGCCGCCCGAGGCGATGTGCAGCAGCGCCGCCTGCTCGCCGAGCGCCACGGGGTGCGCGGTCGGCAGGACACTCACGGCCGTACCGATCCCGATCCGGTGCGTCCTGCCCAGCAACAGCGCGGCGAGCGTCACGGCCGACGGGCACACGCCGTACGGCACGAAGTGGTGCTCCGCCAGCCATACGGAGTCCAGCCCGGCCTTCTCCGCCGCCTCTGCGGACCGCACCGCGCGGTGCAGCGCCTCCCCCGGTCCCTGCCCCGGGAACTGGGCGGCGAGGACGAAAGTACCGACACGCATCGTGCTTCACACCTTCCTCGGTGGCCGACCCGGCTCCCCTACTGGCACTAACGCCTGACACGTGCCAAAGGCACGGTCCGCGCACCGCGATTTCATGATTTTCGCGGTGATGGCCGGAATGGGGGGTTCCCCGACCGGGTACCCGGCACGGTCCGCGCTACGCGTACGCTGGTTGGCGGTCCCGAGTCCCCCGAACCGCATGAGGTGTGTGCCCGTGTCCCCGCGCCGAAACCGCCCCCGAGGCGCCGCCGGCAGAGCCGAGGAGCGTCCCGAGGCCGGACCGGCCAGGGGCCCGGAGCGTGTGGAGAGCTGGCAGGGCGAGCAGTGGACCGTCCGCCAGCTGAGCGGGAGTCCGGGGGGCAAGCACTACCGCTGCCCCGGTTGCGACCAGGAGATCCCGCCGGGCGTCGGGCACCTGGTGGCCTGGCCGGAGCACGGCGGCGTGGAGGACCGGCGCCACTGGCACACCGCCTGCTGGAACGCCAGGGACCGCCGGAGCGCACGGCTCCAGCGGTCCCGGAACGCCCCCCGGTACTGACCGCGGGGCGGAAGCTGCCCGGTGACCCGGGTCAGACGTCGCGCTTGGCGAGCGCCGCGTAGGCCGCGCCCAGGGCGACGGCCGTGATGATCGCGAGCCCGATCAACTGGCGCACGCCGTCGGCGTCGCCGTTCTCCAGCATCGGCATCTGGTAGAGCGAGGCGATGGCGTTGGGGGAGGAGTACTCGATCAGCTTCTCCTGCACCTTGCGGAGGCTGTCCGACTGCATGAAGATCGCGATGATCAGCGGCAGCAGGACCACGCCCATCATCGTGGTGATCGCGCCCGCGGAGTGCCGCAGCAGCGCGCCCACGGCCAGCGAGAGCAGCCCGAGCAGCGCCACGTACAGGCCGACGCCGACGGTGGCGCCCAGCCACTGGGTGCCGCTGGCGGTGGTGAGGCCGTCCTCGATGACGAGCCGGGCGCCCACGAAGGTGTCGTCGCCCACCGACCTGCCGCCGAAGGTGGCGTAGTTCATCAGCGCGGTGAGCGCGCAGGCCACGGTGGTGACGGTGAAGGTCAGCGCGAAGAAGACGATCGCCTTCGCGGTGAGCACCCGGCCGCGCTGCGGGCACGCGGTGAGGGTCGTGCGGATCATGCCCGTGCCGTACTCGGAGCTGATCACCAGCACGCCGAGGGTCATGACGCAGAGCTGGCCGAGGAGCACCCCGAACAGGCCGAAGCCGAGCACCGGGTCGGAGACGTTCTCGGTCGAGCCCAGGCCGACGACGAGCAGGTTGATGCCGAGGATCAGCAGCAGCATGACGCCGAGCGTCCACAGCGTGGAGCGCACCGTACGGATCTTGGTCCACTCGGACTTCAGCGCGTGGCCGAGGTGGGTCCTGTGCACCGGGACGGTGGAGGAGAACTGCGGAGCCGGGCTGTAGACGGGGGCGGTCATCGGGCGTCCTCGACGGGCTGGGTCGGCTGCGGGGCGGGCGGGGCGACGGGAGCCGCGGGAGCGGCGGGCACGGCCGGCGGTACGGGTGCGGCGGGCGGCACGGGCGGCTGCGCGTACGGGTTCACGGGCGCGGTCGGCGCCGCGTACGGCTGCACCGGGGGCTGCGGCTGCGGCTGCCCGTGGCCGTACCCGTACGGCGGCTGCTGCGGGACGGGCTGCGGGTACGGCGCCTGTGGCGGCATGCCCCAGCCGCCGGGGGCCGGCGCACCGCCGGGCTGCTGCAGGCCCTGCCGCGGGTCGGCGGTGGAGCGGTAGTCGACGGCGCTGTTGGTGAGGCGCATGTAGGCCTCCTCGAGCGAGGCCTGGTGGGGCGAGAGCTCCCACAGCCGCACCTCGGACTCGTGGGCGACGTCGCTGATCCGCGGCAGTTCGAGACCGGTCACGCGCAGCGCGCCGTCCTGTTCCTGCTGCACCTGCGCGCCCGCCCCGGTCAGCGCCTTCGTGAGCTTGTCGCGGTCCGCGGCCACGTCCGGGGTGCGGACCATGGCGAAGCCGGTGGAGTTGCGGGCGATGAAGTCCTTGACGCTCATGTCGGCCAGCAGCTGCCCGCGGCCGATCACGATCAGGTGGTCCGCGGTCAGCGCCATCTCGCTCATCAGGTGCGAGGAGACGAAGACCGTACGGCCCTCCGAGGCGAGCTTGCGCATCAGATGGCGCACCCAGTGGATGCCCTCCGGGTCCAGACCGTTGACCGGCTCGTCGAAGAGCAGCACCTCGGGGTCGCCCAGCAGCGCCGCCGCGATGCCGAGGCGCTGCCCCATGCCGAGCGAGAAGCCCTTGGAGCGCCTGCGCGCGACCTCCTGCAGGCCCACCACGCCCAGCACCTCGTCCACCCGGCGGGCCGGGATCCCGGACAACTGCGCCAGGCACAGCAGGTGCTGGCGCGCGCTGCGCCCGCCGTGCACGGCCTTGGCGTCCAGCAGCGCGCCCACCCGGCGCGGGGCGTTGGGCAGCTGCCGGAACGGCTGTCCGCCGACGGTCACGCGTCCGGCCGTGGGGGTGTCCAGGCCCAGGATCATCCGCATCGTGGTCGACTTCCCGGAGCCGTTGGGCCCCAGGAAGCCGGTCACCATGCCGGGCCGCACCTGGAAGGACAGGTTGTACACGGCCGTCTTGCTGCCGTAGGTCTTGGTGAGGCCGACTGCCTCGATCATGCTCCGCCCCTCGACGAACTGTCCGCGGGGCGGCGCTCGCCCCCATGAGGATTAGGAGGCTAGCGGGGTGGGATCGGTTCCCGCCCCGTGAGGCCGGAATTGCCCGGGAGCGGTCAGGCGTCCCGCTTCTTCAGCAACGCGTAGCCGCCGATCAGCGCGACGATCACCCACAGCGCCATGATGCCGAGTCCGCCCCACGCGCTGTACGGGGCGGGGTCGTCCGGGGCGATCGTGGCCCGCATGATCTTGCTGCCGGCCTGGTCCGGGAAGTACCGGGCCACCTCCTTGGCGCCCGGCACGGCCGAGAGGATCCCGGAGATCAGGAAGAAGAAGGGGATGAGGATGCCCAGTGAGACCAGCGGGCTGCGCAGCATCGTTGCGACGCCGACCGCGAAGAGCACCATCAGCGTCATGTAGAGGCCGGCGCCGAAGACCGCGCGCAGCACCCCCGGATCGCTGATCGAGGTGGCGAGGTCACCGCCGAGGATGGCCTGCCCGATGAAGAAGGAGACGAAGCTGACGATCACCCCGAGGACGAAGGTGATGCCGGCGGCGACGGCGACCTTGGAGAGGTAGAAGGTCGCACGCTGCGGCACCGCCGAGAGCGATGCCCTGATCATGCCCGTGCTGTACTCGCTGGAGATGATCAGCACGCCGAAGGTGATCAGCGCGAGCTGACCGAGGAAGAGACCGGACAGGCTCTGGGCGGTGGCGTCGAACTGGGCGCGGGCGCCCTCTTCGATGGTGTCCCACTGGGTACGGAAGAGCAGGCAGAACAGACCGCTGATGACGATGGTCAGCACGGCGGCGGACGCCAGCGTCCACACGGTCGACCGGACGGTCCTGACCTTGGTCCACTCCGACTGCAGAACAGCGGTGGTCGCTGCCATGTCAGGCTTCCTTTCCGGTGTTCGTGTTCCAGGCGGCGCCCCACTGGGGCGCGGGAGCCGCGGCCTCACCGGCCTCCGCCGCCGCCCCACCGGCGTGGTACTCCACCGACTCGGCGGTGAGTTGCATGAAGGCCTGCTCCAGGGAGGCCTGCTGGGGGCTGAGCTCGTGCAGCACCAGCTGGTGCCGGGCGGCGAGTTCACCGATCTTGGCGGACTCCGCGCCCTCGATCTCGAAGGCGCCCTCGTCGTCGACCACCGCGGTGATCGACGCGGCCGCCAGCGCGTCCCTGAGCTTCTCCGGCTCGGGGGTGCGGACGCGCACGTAGGAGCGGGAGTTCTCGGCGATGAAGTCCGCCATCGTCGTGTCCGCCATCAGCTTGCCGCGGCCGATCACGATCAGGTGCTCGGCGGTGAGCGCCATCTCGCTCATGAGGTGGCTGGAGACGAAGACCGTGCGGCCCTGCGCGGCCAGCCCCTTCATCAGGTTGCGGATCCAGTGGATGCCCTCCGGGTCCAGTCCGTTGACCGGCTCGTCGAACATCAGGATCTCGGGGTCGCCGAGCAGCGCCGCGGCGATGCCGAGACGCTGTCCCATGCCGAGGGAGAACCCCTTGGAACGCTTCTTGGCGACGGGCGCGAGACCGACGGTCTCCAGCACCTCGTCGACCCGGCGGGCCGGGATGCGGTTGGACTGGGCCAGGCACAGCAGGTGGTTGTACGCCGTGCGGCCGCCGTGGATGGCCTTGGCCTCGAGCAACGCCCCGATGTGCTTGAGCGGTTCGTGGAGTTCGCGGTAGTGCTTGCCGTCGATGCGGATGCTGCCGCTGGTCGGATTGTCCAGGTCCAGCATCATGCGCATCGTCGTCGACTTGCCCGCCCCGTTGGGGCCGAGGAAGCCGGTGACCACCCCCGGCCGCACCGTGAAGGTGAGGTCGTCCACCGCGGTCTTGTCGCCGTACCGCTTGGTCAGCCCCTGCAGCTCGATCATGCCGCATACACTATTTGGCCGCGGCGTGCGATGCACGCGGAATTCACGCCCCCGTTTGCGCTCCCGCACACGACCGAGCCCCCTGCCGAGGGGACAGGGGGCTCGATGTGCTCCGGAAGACCGGTGGGACGTCAGCGCTGGGCCGGGACGCCGCGCGAGACGGGCTCGTCGTCGGCGGGGGCGCCGGCCGCGGCGACCGCCGCACCGGTCAGCGTGGCCAGCATCTCGCGGACGTTGGTCAGCTGGGCGTTGATGCTGTCGCGGCGGTTGGTGAGCGCCGCCAGCTCGCGCTCGGATTCGCTGCGGATGCGGTCCGCCTTGGCGTTCGCGTCGGCCACGATGTCCTCGGCCTGACGCTGCGCGGTCTCCACCGTCTGGCGGGCGCGGCGCTCGGCGTCGGTGCGCAGCTTCTCGGCCTCCAGGCGGAGCTGCTCGGCGCGGTGCTCGATCTCGGCGAGGCGCTTCTCGGCCTTGGCCTGACGGGACGCCAGGTCACGCTCGGACTGCTCGCGGCGCTTGGCCAGGTTGGTCTCGAAGTCGGCCGCGGCCTGGGCCGCCTTGGCTCGGGTCTCCTCGAAGAGGGCGTCCGCCTCCTCGCGCTTGGCCTGCGCGTCCTTCTGCGCGTCGGCGCGCAGCTGGCCGGCCTCACCCTTGGCCTTCTCGACGATGCGCTCGCCCTCGTCCTCGGCCTTGGTCTTGCGCTCGGCGGCGTAGGACTCGGCGTCGTTGCGCACCTGGGTGGCGGCGGACTCGGCCAGCTCGCGGTGCTGCTCGGCGGCCCGGCGGGCCTCCTCGCGCAGGTCCTTCGCCTCCTCCTCGGCGAGGCGGAGGATCTTCTCGACCCGCGCGCCGAGACCGGCGTACGACGGCTCGGCGTCGTTGACCTGCGCCTGCGCGTTCTGGGTCTCGAGGTGGAGTTCCTCGATGCGCTTCTCCAGCGCATTGATCCGGGCCAGTGCACTGTCACGGTCGGCGACGAGCTTGGTGATGCGGTCGTCCACCTGCCCGCGGTCGTATCCGCGCCGCACGAGCTCGAAGCCGAAGGGGGAGGAAGTGTCGCTCATGGGGTTCCTGTCAATTCAGACCGGGTGGGGTGATAGGGGGAATCCTAGGGGCCCAAGCGGCGTGTCCTACAGTCACTGTCCAGTAACTGTGCACAATGACCGCTCAATCGAGTGGCGCATCGTCGGACCGCTTGCTCCCTGTCCGGGTCGTGCCGGCCGCTGCACCTGCAGTGACCGTGTTCTTACCGTTCTGCGTGGGGTTCTGACTGTTGCTCTTTCCCCCGTCGATCGGCTGCTGGAATGACTCCAGTGCCTCAAGGACATCCTGCACGCGGGTGATCTCCGCGTTGATGTCCTGGCGGCGCCGGCTCAGCACCTCGAGCTCCTTCTTGCCTTCGGTCACGATGCGCTCGGCCTCGACGCGGGCCTCGCTCCGCACCCGCTCCGCGTCGCGCTCCGTGTCGTTCTTCTTCTGCTCGGCCCCCTTGAGCAGCTCCTCGGCCTTCTTCACCGCGGCGATGCGGACCTTGCTGGCCTCCGCGCTCGCGGTGGACCGGGTCTCCTCGGCCCTGGCCTCGGCGTCCGTGACCAGCTCGCGGGCCTTGGCCTCGGCCTTCTCCAGCTGCTCGGTGGCGGCCTCGACCAGCTTGTCGACCCGCTCGCCCGCCGACTTCATCGTGGCGGCCGACTCGCTACGGGCCCGCTCGTGCAGTTCCTCGACCTCGGCCTCGACGCGCTGCCGCAGTTCCTCCGCGCGCTCGCGGATGGCGGTGGCGTCCCTGCGGGCCTCCTCCAGCAGCGTGTCGGCGTCCGTACGGGCCCGCTCCACCATGCCGTTGCTCTCGGAGGTGGCCTCGCCGACGATCCGGTCGGCCTCCTTGCGGGCGGCGCCGACCATCGTGTCGGCCTGCTCCTCCGCGGTGGTGCCGATCTTGAGCGCCTCGCCCTGCGCCTGGGAGATGAGCTCGTCCGCCTGCCCCGCGGCCTCGGCGCGGCGCTTGTTGGCGTCCTCGCGCGCCTCGTCCCGGATCCGGTCGGACTCCGCGCGGGCCGCATCGGCGTCGCGCTCGGCGGAGTCGAGGGCGTCCTTGGCGAGGATGCCCAGCCGCTCCGCCTCGGCGCGGGCCCTGGTGATCAGCTGGTCGGCCTGCTGGGCCGCCTCCGTGCGGCGCTTGTTGGCCTCGTCGCGCGCCTCGTCGAGGATGCGGCGGGCCTCCGCCTCGGCGGTGCCCAGCGACTCCTCGGCCGCACGGCGGCGCTCCTCGGCGTCGCGCTCGGCGGAGTCGAGGGCGTCCTTGGCCAGGATGCCCAGCCGTTCGGCGTCGCGCTGCGCCTTGCCCACGGTCTCCTCGGCCCGGGCGGCGGCGTCGGCGCGGAGCCGGTCGGCCTCCTCGATCGCCTCGGTGAGCAGCCGGTCGGCCTGTTCCGCGGCCTCCACCCGCTGCCGGTTGGACTCGTCGCGGGTCTCCACCCGCAGCCGGTCGGCCTCCTCGATCGCCTCGCCGACCGTGCGGTCGGCGAGCTGCCGGGCCTCCTCGGCCTCCTCCTGCGACTCGCGCCGCAGCCGCTGGGCGTCCTCGGTGGCGCGCTCGCGCTCGGCGTTGGCGTCCGCGTGCAGCCGGTCCGCGGCATCCTGGGCCTCGGACTGCAGGCGTTCCGCGGCGTGCTCGGCCGCCGAGCGCAGCCCGGCGATCTCCTCCTCGGCCTGCTCGTGCAGCCCGTTGACCGAGTCCCGCACCTGCTGGGCGGTCTGCTCGGCCGCGCCGACCAGCTCGGCGGCGTGCCGCTCGGCCTCGGCGACCAGCCGTTCCGCCTCGGCGCCGGCCTCCTCCACCCGCTTGCGGGCGGCCGCCAGCAGCTCCTCGCCCTCACGACCGGCCTGGGCGCGCTCCTGCTCCGCCTCGCCGCGGGCCGCGGCCAGCAGCTCCTCGGCCTCCCGGCGGCGGCGTGCGGCCTCCTCCTGGGCGGCGGACAGCGCCTCGGCCGCCTCGGCCCGCAACCGTCCCGCGGTCTCCTGCGCCTCCGAGCGGAGGCGGTCGGCGGTCTCCTGCGCCTCGGTGCGCAACTGCTCGGCCTCGGCGGCGGCGTCACCGCGCAGCCGGACGGCGAGCTGCTCGGCCTCGGCCCGGGTCTGCGACGCGTCGGCCGCGGCCTCGTCCCGCAGCCGCACCGTCTCCTGCTCGGCCTGCTCCTGCAGCGCCCTGACGCGCTCGGCGACCTCCGTGCGCAGCGTGGCCGCCTCCTCGGCGGTCTCGCGGCGCAGCCGTTCCGCCTCGGTGCGGGCCTCGCGCAGCGCCTCCTCGGCCGCGGTGATGCGGCGCTCGGCCTCCTCGCGCAGCCGGACCAGATCGGCCTCGGCGTCGTCGCGCAGCCGCTGGGCGGCGCGTTCGGCCTCCTCGCGCAGCACCTGGCCGGCGCCCTCGGCGTCCTCCCGTACCTGCTCGGCCTGCTGCTCGGCCTCGGTGCGCACCTGCTCGGCCTCGCCCCGGGCGCGCTCCAGCAGCTCGTCGGCCTGCCTGCGCAGCCCCGCGGCGCGCTCGATCGCCTCGGTACGGGCCTTCTCCGAGTCGACGGTCGCCTTCTGCCGGTGCTCCGCGGCCTCGGCCTTCGCCTTGGTCAGCAGCTCCTCGGCGGACCGGGCCGCCTCCTCGATCTGCTGCACGGCCTCGCGCCGCGCCTCGCCGCGGATGCGCTCGCCCTCGGCGACCGCCTCGGCGCGCAGCTGCTCGGCCTCGCCGCGCAGCCTGCGGGCCTCCTCCTGCAGCTCGACCGTCTTGGCGCGGTACTCCTTGGTGTCGTCCTTGGCGGTGCCGAGCAGCTCCTCGGCCGACTCCTCGGCCTGGCCGCGCAGCCGGTCCGCCTCGGTCTCCGCCTCGCGGCGGATGCGCTCGGCCTCCTCGCTCGCCGCGCGGGTGGTGGCACGGGCGTCCTCGGTGGCCTTGTTGAGGACCTCCTCGGCGGTGCGGGCCGCCTTGGCGAGGGCCGCCGCCGCGTCCTCGGCGGCCTCGGACTTGGCGGTCTCCTGGGCCTGGCTGTGCAGCCGTTCGGCCTCGGTCCTGGCGTCGGCGAGGATCTGCTCGGCCTCGGCCTTGGCGGCCTCCGCCTCCTTGGTGGCCTCGGCGACCAGCCGGGCCACCTCAGCCCTGGCCGTACGGGTGCGCTGCTCGTTGTCGGCGTCGACGGTGGCCAGCCGCTTGGCGGCGTTGGACGCGGCCTCCTCGCGCAGCCGGTCGGACTCGCTCTGCGCCTCGCGCAGCTTCTCCTGGGCCTCGCGCAGCTTCTCCTCGGCGGAGCGGGAGAGCTCGCCGGCCTGGGTGCGGGCGTTGTCGGTGTCGCTCTGGGTGGAGGCGCGCAGCTGCTCGGCCTGGGTGGTGGCCTCCTGGGCCTGGCTGGCCGCGGCGTTCAGCAGCCGCTCGGCGTCCGCGCGGGCACGGCGCAGCAACTGGTCGGCCTCGGCGCGGGCGGTCGTGGACTCCGACTCCAGCCGGTCGCGGGCGCCCTCGGCGATCCGCTGGGCCTCGGCGCGGGCGGCGGCCAGCGCGGCCTCCGACTCCGCGCGGGTCTCCTCCATGAGCCGGCGCGCCTGCGACTCGGCGCGGGCACGCAGCTGCTCGGCCCAGGCCACGTTCTCGTTGACGTGGCTCTCGACGTTGGTGCGGCGATCGGCCAGTTCCTCGTCCAGCCGCCGGCGCCGGGCGACGGCCTCGGCGTGCCACTCGGCCTCCACCCGGGCCTGGTGCTCGGCCTGCTCCTGGAGCAGCCGCTGGGTGGCCGCGCGCGCCTCGCGCAGCTCCCGCTCGGCGTCGGCGCGCAGCTGGTCGGCCTGGATCTGGGCGTTGCGCAGCAACTGGTCGGCTTGGTGGCCGAGGTTGTCGTAGGCAGGGCGCGTCGCGAGGTTACGGCGCGCCTCGTGCAGCTTGGCGCGCAGCACCTCGACCTGGTAGCCGAGGTCGTCGGCATGCTGGACGACCTTGTCCCGCTCCTTACGAAGCCGCTCCATCTCGGCCTCGAACTGCGAGAGGTGGTCGTCCTCAACCTCGTAGCGGTCGTAGCCCCGCACTCCGCGGTCCCATCCGTCTCCTGGTGTACCCACCCGCCAACCGAGTGAGATTCCCCGGGGCCCCGTTTACCGCGGGGCCTTGCGGAGAATTGTGTCCGATCCCACGCCGAAGCGCGGGCAGGTACCCCAGCCCACCCCGGGGTCGCCAGGCCACTCTACCGGGGCGAGTCGTCTCCGGTCAGTGGTCCTTGGCCGAGGTGACGAGCTCGGTGAGCACACCATGGCAGTCCTTGGGGTGCAGGAAGGTGATCCGCGACCCCATGGAACCCGTGCGCGGGCTGTCGTAGAGCACCCGCACGCCCTTGTCGCGGACGGCCGCCGCGTCCCCGTCGACGTCCTCGGTCCCGAAGGCGATATGGTGCACCCCCTCTCCGTTCTTGGCCAGCCACTTGGCGACGGTGGAGTCCGCGCGGGTGGGCTCCAGCAGCTGGAGGTAGGAGGCCCCGCCGTCGGAGGTCTCGTTGATCTTGAGCATGGCCTCGCGCACGCCCTGTTCCTCGTTCACCTCGGTGTGGAACACCTCGAAGCCGTAGGTGGCACGGTAGAACTCGACGGTCTTGTCGAGGTCGAAGCAGGCGATGCCGATGTGGTCGATTCGCGTCAGCATGACTCCAGTGGACCGCCGGTCGGCATGGTCACGCAACGTGCGCGCGATCACACCGTCTGCCGGGTGACCGCCGGCTCCACCCCTCAGTACATTGACAGCACCCTCGAAAACCATCGTTAACCTTCCCTCCGTGCAAAGGGGCCGCGTCATGACCAGCCAGGCACGAACGTCCGTGATCGTCGCGGGTGCGCGCACTCCCATGGGCCGGCTGCTCGGCTCGCTGCGCACCTTCTCCGGCGCCGAACTCGGTGCCGTCGCCATCAAGGCCGCCCTGGACCGGGCCGGCATCGGCGGCGACCAGGTGCAGTACGTGATCATGGGCCAGGTGCTCCAGGCGGGTGCCGGGCAGATCCCGGCCCGTCAGGCCGCGGTCAAGGCCGGCATCCCGATGAGCGTGCCGGCGCTGACGATCAACAAGGTCTGCCTGTCCGGTCTGGACGCCATCGCCCTCGCCGACCAGTTGATCCGGGCGGGTGAGTTCGACGTCGTCGTGGCCGGCGGCCAGGAGTCGATGACCAACGCCCCGCACCTGCTGCCGAAGTCCCGCGAAGGCTTCAAGTACGGCGCCGTCCAGATGCTGGACGCCATGGCGTACGACGGTCTCACCGACGCCTTCGAGAACATCGCCATGGGCGAGTCCACCGAGAAGCACAACACGCGCCTGGGCATCGGCCGCGCCGAGCAGGACGAGATCGCCGCGCTCTCCCACCAGCGGGCGGCCGCCGCGCAGAAGAACGGCCTGTTCGAGGCCGAGATCACCCCGGTGGAGATCCCGCAGCGCAAGGGCGAGCCGGTGGTCTTCGCCAAGGACGAGGGCATCCGCGCGGAGACCACGGCCGAGTCGCTGGCCAAGCTGCGCCCCGCCTTCAGCAAGGAGGGCACGATCACCGCGGGCACCTCCTCGCAGATCTCCGACGGCGCCGCCGCGGTGGTCGTGATGAGCAAGGCCAAGGCCGAGGAGCTGGGCCTGGAGTGGATCGCCGAGATCGGCGCCCACGGCAACGTGGCCGGCCCGGACAACTCGCTGCAGTCGCAGCCGTCCAACGCCATCGCGCACGCCCTGAAGAAGGAGGGGCTGTCCGTCGGCGACCTGGACCTGATCGAGATCAACGAGGCCTTCGCGGCGGTGTCCGTGCAGTCAATGAAGGACCTGGGCGTGACACCTGAAAAGGTGAACGTCAACGGCGGCGCCATCGCCCTCGGTCACCCGATCGGCATGTCCGGCGCCCGTATCGTCCTGCACCTCGCCCTGGAGCTGAAGCGCCGCGGCGGCGGCGTGGGCGCGGCGGCCCTGTGCGGCGGCGGCGGCCAGGGCGACGCCCTGATCATCCGCGTTCCGGGCAAGTAACACGACCTGTGGGCGAGTGAGCCGAAGGGGCGCGGCGCCCGCCGAAAAGGAGAACACGCGGAGGTCCCGAGGAACGAGGGACCGAGCATGATCGACTGTCGGCGGGTGCTCCGAGCGCCCCGGAGGCGAACCGAGCCTTGAAACAAGAGGAGCACAGCGATGGACGTCCCCACCCTGGTGGAGCAGGCACGGCAGGGCCGCCCGCGGGCGGTCGCCCGGCTGATCTCACTGGTGGAGGGGGCGTCCCCGCAGCTGCGGGAGGTGATGGCCGCGCTCGCGCCGCTGACCGGCGGCGCGTACGTGGTCGGCCTGACCGGCTCGCCGGGCGTCGGCAAGTCCACGTCGACGTCCGCGCTGGTCTCGGCGTACCGGCGGGCCGGGAAGCGGGTCGGGGTGCTGGCCGTGGACCCCTCCTCGCCGTTCAGCGGGGGAGCCCTGCTCGGTGACCGGGTCCGGATGAGCGACCACGCCTCCGACCCCGGCGTCTACATCCGCTCCATGGCCACCCGCGGCCACCTGGGCGGTCTGGCCTGGGCCGCGCCGCAGGCGATCCGCGTGCTCGACGCGGCCGGCTGCGACGTGATCCTGGTGGAGACCGTCGGCGTCGGCCAGTCCGAGGTGGAGATCGCCGCCCAGGCCGACACCTGCGTGGTGCTGCTCGCGCCGGGTATGGGCGACGGCATCCAGGCGGCGAAGGCCGGCATCCTCGAGATCGGCGACGTGTACGTCGTCAACAAGGCCGACCGGGACGGTGCCGAGGCGACCGCCCGCGAGCTCAACCACATGCTGGGCCTGGGCGAGGCCCGCGGGCCGGGCGACTGGCGCCCCCCGATCGTCAAGACGGTCGCCGCCCGCGGCGAGGGCATCGACGAGGTGGTCGAGGCCCTGGAGAAGCACCGCGCCTGGATGGAGGAGCACGGCGTGCTGGCGGAGCGCCGGCTGCGCCGCGCGGCCCTGGAGGTCGAGCACATCGCCGTCACCACGCTGCGCGAGCGCATCGGCGACCTCCACGGCGACCGCCGCCTCGGCGCGCTCGCCGAGCGCATCGTCGCCGGCGAGCTGGACCCGTACGCCGCCGCCGACGAACTGGTCGCCGGCCTCACCGAGCAGGCCTGAGGCCCGCGTCCTGGGGCGCGGGCCTCAGGGCGCGGGCGAACGGGCCGGCCGCCGGGTGGGTCAGGCCTTGCCGCGCACCGCGCGCAGGTGGTCCGCGACGGGGTGGAGGGCCTTGCGCAGTGCTGCCAGGTCCTCGGCCGGGAGCAGGTCGATGAAGTGCTCCCGGACGGCGACGACGTGGTGCGGGGCGACCTTGCGCATGGTCTCCCAGCCGTCCTCGGTGAGGACGGCGAACAGCCCGCGCCGGTCGGACTCGCAGTTCTCGCGGCGGACCAGGCCCGCGGTCTCCATCCGGCTGATCTGGTGGGACAGCCGGCTCTTGGACTGCAGGGTGGCGCGGGCCAGGTCGCTCATCCGCATGCGGTGCTCGGGCGACTCCGAGAGGTTCACCAGGATCTCGTAGTCGTTGTACGTCAGACCGTACGGCTGCAGGTCCCGTTCGAGCTGGTGGGTCAGCAACTTGCTGACCTCCAGGTGGATGCGCCAGGTGCGCTGCTCGTCGGCGGTCAGCCAAAGGGTGCCGGTCTCTGTCTCCATGATGGAATTATACCCAGAAAGTTGAAATCCGGATTATTTGGGGTCCCGATACGTGTCGGTAGGTTCACAGACCGAAGCGGCGCTGCAGGTCCCCGAGCTGTCCCGGGAGCCTCGGCACGCCCTGCGGCATGCCCGCGGCGCCCGCTCCGCCGCCCGGGACGCCGGCCTCGTGCGGGACCGCGCCCGTGGCCTGCTCGGGCATGAGGACCTCGCTCGACTGGAGCAGTACCTGCCCCGCGCCGACGAACTCGAACTGGTGCTCCTCGCCCGAGGTGCCGCCGACCCCGGTCAGCGCCCGCAGGCCGCCCAGTACGCCGCGCATGTACCCGTGGTCGTAATGGTGGCAGGGGGAGGGGCAGTCCGCCCATCCCACCAGGGCCTGGGGGTCCACGCGGACCGGGGGTTCGACGAAGTGCACGGCGCCGTTGGAGGCCGCCACGAACTTCCCCGTGCCGATCAGGGTGAGGAAGCCCGGGATGATCGACTGCTTGAGCGACAGGCCCGGCTGGAAGGCCAGCAGGTTGCCCGACCGGATGGTCAGGTTGCCGTCCTCCAGGTCGAAGGAGTTCACGTCGAACGCCCGGTCGGCGAGGATCATCTTGCCCTGGCCCTCGGCGACCACCCAGTCCGCGGCGTGCAGCGGGGAGTGGAAGTTGCTGCGGATCAGCCCGTCGAGGGCGCCGTGGCCGATGCCGTGGAAGCTGATCTGCCCGTAGTAGGCGATCATTTTCCCCTTCTGCAGGAACCACTGGCCTTTCAGGTCGACGCTGAAGGCGTAGGGGTTGACGTTGTCGTCGACCGGCAGGGTGTACGGGTCGTGGACGACGGGTCCGGTGCTCACAGCTTCTCCTCACTCGCCTGCACGTAGACCGTGCCCTGACCCGACAGCTCCAGCTGGAACGCCTCACCCGAACCGCGGCCCACCATGTCGCGCCAGCCGAGTGCGGTGGACAGCTTGTTGCGGACGTCCCCGCGGTGGGCGACGTACGCCTGCGGGTCGACGTGCACCGGGCGCTGGGGGGTGATCGGCAGCTCGATGACGCCGCCGTGGGCCATCACCGCGACCGCGCCGTGCCCCTGCAGGGTCGTGGTGAACAGGCCCTGGCCGGTGACCTGGCCGCGGATGACGCCCATGACGCCGCCCTGGGACCCCATGAACATCGTGCCCTGCCGCAGCGAGCCGTCGAAGGCCAGCAGCCGGTCCGCCTCGACGTACAGGGTGTCGCCGGTCAGGTCGACGCAGTGCACGTGGTGGCCGCCGTGGCCGAACATCACCGAGCCGTGGCCCTCGACGGTCATCAGCGGGGTCGCCTCGTTGGCGAGCCGGCGGCCGATCATCGAGCCGATGCCGCCCTGGCCGCCCTGCACGTTGGGGGTGAAGCTCACGTTCCCCCGGTAGGCCAGCATCGCGCCGCGCTGGCTGAACAGCCGCTGGCCCGGCAGCACCTGGGCCTCGACCATCTTGGAGTTGACGCGGGTGAACGGCATCAGACCTGCCCCCCGATGGTGTTGCGCTCGCTGGGCTGGACGTACACCAGGCCGTCGCCCTCGAAGCGGATCTGGAAGGACTCGCCGCCCGACTCGCCGATCACCGACCGCCAGCTGATGCCGGCCTGGAAGTGCTGCTGGAGGTTGCCGGTGTGCGCCACGTACGCGCCCGGGTCCACCTGCAGCGGCAGGCCGGGGGCGACGCGCAGCACCACGGCCGGGCCGTCGGAGGTGATCGCCGCCTGGCCGACGCCCTCCACCGTGGTGGTGAACAGGCCGTTGCCCTGCGAGGCACCGCGCAGGCCGGTGAAGGTGGTGCCGGTGCGCAGCGTCGCCTCGGTGGCGAGCAGGTTACTGGCCTCGACGTACAGCTTCTCCCCGTTCAGGCGGACGAGGTTGATCTCGCTCGCGCGGTCGGCGAAGTAGCAGGTGCCCTGCCCGCGCACCTCCATGACCTCCATCGACTCCCCGGTCAGCCGCCGGGTGACCATGCCGCGCAGGCCCTCACCGCCCCCGGACATCTTCTTGAAGCTCATCTGGCCGTCGTACGCGACCATCGAGCCGTTCTTCGCCTTGACGGCGTCGCCGGCCATGTCCACGGCGAGCACCTTGCTGCCCTGCAATCGAAACTGAGCCACGGGTCAGACCGTATCCGTCCGGGAGGAACCCGTCACCAGGGTCCTCGTCACATGGGGTGCAGTGGTTCCGTGCGGCGCTCCCGCCGCCTCCTCGACCTCCAGCAGCGAGGCGCCGCGGCGCTCGGCCTCGAAGGCCGCGTGACCGCCGCGCAGCCCGAACAGCCGCTTGGAGAGCAGGATGTAGAGGACGGCGAGGACGTTGAGGACCAGCGTGCCGATCTTGAGGTAGCTCACCTTCTCGGTGAGCTCCCAGACCTCCAGCGGCAGGAAGGCCGCGGTCGCCACCACCGTCAGGTACTCCGCCCACCGCTTGGCCGCCCACAGGCCGACGGCCTCGACGATCTCGATCACCGCGTACGCGAGCAGCGCGCCCGCCACGATCAGCAGCGTCGAGTGCCGGTACTCGAAGGTGCGGCGGATGGTGTCCAGGACGGGGGAGTGGTCGAGGTCGTAGTGGAAGTGCCGGAAGACCGGGCGGAAGACGGTGAGGTTCTCCTCGAAGAACCGGCGCACCGAGTCCTGCGAGTTGCTGAACCGCCACACCGCCCAGGCCGCGACGACGATGAACACCCCCCGCAACAGCCGCTCGACCGCCAGGAAGCGCAGGATGAACAGGTCGCGCAGCGCCCGGCCGCGCGGCACCTCGGGCGCCCGGTCGGCCGGACCCGAGCCGTGCGGCGCACCCAGGGCGAAGTCGCCGCAGCGCAGGCAGCGCCACACCTCTCCCAGCGCGGTGTCGGCGCGCAGCCGCTCCCGCAGGTGCGCCTCGTCGGGCGCGTACGTGATGTGCCCGCGCCGGGCGCAGTGCCGGCGGTCCCAGTCCAGCTTCATCCCGCTTCTTCCTCGAGAGGGCGGTTCGTCTTCCGTCGTGGAGGGGGACGCGTCCCGCGCGCCGATGGTTCACCTGTTCCCCCGGGGGCCCCGGGGGCGGGGCGGCCGGAGGGCCGGGTGATAATGGGCGGAACACTTGTGATCGCGTTCACAAACACTCCGATCGCAGTGCCCGTGCCCGCCGCAGTCCCTGTCCCGATAGTGAGGTCCCGTGGACATCAAGGCCGCCTCCGCCCTGAACCGGCTCCGCCTGGTCTCCGCCCCAGAGGCGGTCTCCTTCCTGCTCCTGCTGGTCTGCTCGGTGCTCAAGCGCACCACGGACTTCGACGCGGTTCGGCCGATGGGGTACATCCACGGCGTCCTCTTCATCCTCTACGTCCTGTTCTGGCTGGACGCCTGGAACCGCGCCAAGTGGCCGCTCGGCCGCGCCGCGCTGTACTTCGTGCTCTCCGTCCTCCCCACCGGCGGCTTCTTCGCCGAGCGCAGGCTCCGCCGCGAGGCCGAGGCCGGCGTCATCGCCGCCCGCGCGCGCAAGGAGCTCAAGGAAGGCGTGGTCGAGGCATGATCGTCGCCTTCTCCGTCACCCCGCTCGGCGTCGGCGAGGACGTCGGCGCGTACGTGGCCGACGCGGTCCGGGTGGTCCGCGAGTCGGGGCTGCCCCACCGCACCGACGCGATGTTCACCTCCGTCGAGGGTGAGTGGGACGAGGTCATGGACGTCGTCAAGCGCGCCGTGGCAGCCGTCGAGGCCCGGGCACCGCGCGTCTCGGTGGTCCTCAAGGCCGACATCCGGCCCGGCGTCACCGACGGGCTGACCTCCAAGGTGGAGACCGTCGAGCGGTACCTCGCGCAGTAGCCGCTCCGCACCCCGCGGCGTTCCGCGTCCCGGCGGTCACTCGCCGGCCAGCGCGCCGCCCAGCGGGGTGCGCTCGTACAGCACCTGGTGGCCGTAGCGGCGCGAGGTGAGCAACCCTGCGTCCCGCAGGACCGACAGGTGCGCCGACACCGACGACACGGCGAGGCCGTGCCGGTGGGCGAGCGCGGTCGTGGTCGCCGGCTCGCCCAGACCGCCGAGGATGGCCGCCCGGTTGGCGCCGAGCAGCCGCACCAGGGCCTCGGAGGCGGCCTGCGGGGTCTGCCACAGGCCGCCGATGCCGCGTGCCGGGTAGACGACGGTGCCCTGCCAGGGCGGGTCGAAGCCCGCCGCGAGGTCCGGCCACACGAAGACGCTGGGCGCAAGGACCAGGCCGTCGCCGCCCAGGTCCCGGTCGTGCTCCGTCGGCTTGTGCAGCGTGAGGGTGCCGTCCGCCCAGCTCAGCGAGGGGTGGAGGTCGGCGAAGAGGCCCGTCAGCCCGCCGTCCGCCAGCCGGCGCGCGCGGAAGGCGATGTCGGCCTCCAGCACGGCACGCAACCGGGGCCAGTACGGCGCCACCAGCGTCTCCCAGGCCCGCTCGTACAGATCCGCCAGTTCCCGCACCGCGCGCGCCGGGTCGGCCAGCATCGCCCGGCCGCGCGGGCTGCCGGCGGCGCCCGGGGTGTCCGCCAGCGAACGGGCCATGTCCTGCCGGGCGACCTCCGGATCGGTGGCCCGCACCCGGGCGAGCTCGTCCTCGATGGCCGCCGACGGGCCCAGCGGGGGCGGGCAGAGGAAGTCCGGGCTGTGGCCGGGGCGGGGCATCAGCAGCCACAACGGTGTGAGGTCGAGTGCCCGGGCCGCCTCACGGGTCTGCCGCAGCCACGGCACGTGGTACGTCTGCAGCCCGGGCTCCTTCAGGGTGCGGACGGCCCCCTCGGTCTCCCACAGCGGGGAGACCGCGAACCGGCAGCGCAGCAGGTCGTCCGGTCCGAAGCGCATACGGAACGGCACGGCGGACCCCTGCTCCTCGACTTTCGGCTGGAGCCGAAACACTACGGCGTGCCCCGTCCGGGCCGCCAGGCTGCGCCCATGACGCTGAACACCGACACCACCGCGGCGGGCCCGGCCGCCGGGCGCGGCTACCGCGCGGTCTTCGCCGTACGGGAGTTCCGGGCGGTCTTCGCGGCACACGTACTGTCGCTCCAGGGCACCGTGGTCGCCGAGATCGCGCTGTCCGTGCTGGTGTTCCGGCTCACCGGGTCGCCGCTGCTGACCGCGCTCACCTTCGCGCTCGGCTTCGTGCCGTACGCGCTCAGCGGCACCCTGCTCGCCGGGATCTCCGACCGCTTCCCGCCGCGCCGGGTGCTCGTCGTGTGCGACCTGCTGTGCGCGGCGTGCGCGGCCGGGATGGTGCTGCCCGGGACACCGATCGCGGTCCTGCTCGGCCTGCGGTGCGTGATGGCGATGATCGCCCCGGTGTTCACCGGCACCCGGGCCGCGAGCCTGGCCGACATCCTGCCCGGCGACACCTTCGTGCTGGGCCGGTCCCTGATCCGCATGGTCGCCCAGGGCGCGCAGATCGTGGGCTTCGGCGTCGGCGGGTTCCTGCTGGTCCTCCTGCCGCCCCGGGCCGCGCTGGCGATCACCGTGGCGGCCTTCCTGGGCTCCGCCCTGCTGCTGCGCCTCGGCACCGCGCGGCGCCCCGCACGCGGCGGCGGCGCGGCGCGCTCCGCCGGCGGCAGCGGCCGTCTGCTGCGGGACCCCCGGGTGCGGTCCCTGCTGCTGCTCTGCTGGATCCAGCCGTTCTTCGTGGTGTTCCCGGAGGCGCTCGCGGCCCCGTACACCGACTCCATCGGCGCCGGCACCCCGGGCCTCGGCCTCTTCATGGCCGCGATGCCCGTCGGCACCGTCCTCGGCGAACTCCTCGCGGGCGCCTTCCTGCCCCCGGCCGCCCGCGCCCGCCTCACCGTCCCCCTCGCCGCGTGCTCCCTCCTCCCGTACGCCCTCTTCGCCCTGCGCCCCTCGCTGCCCCTGGCCGTCGCCGCGATGTTCACCACGGGCCTGACGGCCGCCTACACCCTCGGCCTCGATCAGTGGTTCGTGGCGGCGGTGCCGGAGGGGTTGCGGGGGCGGGCGATGACGTTGCAGTCGGCGGGGTTGATGACGATCCAGGGTCTGGGGATGGCGGTGGCGGGTGCGGCGGCGGAGTTCGCCCGGCCGCACGCGGTGACGGCGGTGGCGGGGGGTGCGGGGACGGTGTGCGTCCTGTTGGTGCTGGCGCGGGTGCGGGGGACTGCCGTCGGCGGCGGGTGAGGGGGCCGGGCGGAGCCCGGCGCAGGCGTCCGAAGCCCGTGAGGCCCCTTGGGGCCGAGCGGTGCGAGGGCGGCCGGGGGAGGTTCGGCTCAGTGGTTCGTGGCGGCGGTGCCGGAGGGGTTGCGGGGGCGGGCGATGACGTTGCAGTCGGCGGGGTTGATGACGATCCAGGGTCTGGGGATGGCGGTGGCGGGTGCGGCGGCGGAGTTCGCCCGGCCGCACGCGGTGACGGCGGTGGCGGGGGGTGCGGGGACGGTGTGCGTCCTGTTGGTGCTGGCGCGGGTGCGGGGGACTGCCGTCGGCGGCGGGTGAGGGGGCCGGGCGGAGCCCGGCGCAGGCGTGCTCGTGGTGCCGCGGACCGTATGGGGCGGTCCGCGGCACCACGGGTGATGGGGGTGCCGGTCGGGTCAACCGGTCCCGGGTCAGCTGACGCTGACCCCGGTCCACGCGGCGGCGACCGCGTTGTACTCGGCGGAGCCGCTGCCGTACAGGTCCTTGGCCGCGTTCAGGGTCGCGGTGCGGGCCTTGGCGTAGTTGGTGGACGAAGTGAAGTACACCGTCAGCGCGCGGTACCAGATGGCGGCGGCCTTGGCGCGGCCGATGCCGGTGACGGTGGAGCCGTTCTTCGTCGGGCTGTTGTAGCTGACGCCGTTGATGGTCTTGGCGCCGCTGCCCTCGGAGAGCAGGTAGAAGAAGTGGTTGGCCACGCCCGACGAGTAGTGGACGTCGAGGTTCTTCACCGAGGACGACCAGTAGTCGGCGGAGGCGCCGTCCTTGGACGGCTTGTCCATGTACCGCAGCGGGCTGCCGTCGCCGTTGATGTCGATCTTCTCGCCGATGAGGTAGTCGGGGGTGTCGGAGGCGAGGTTGGCGTAGAACTCGACCATGGTGCCGAAGATGTCGGAGGTGGCCTCGTTGAGGCCGCCGGACTCGCCGGAGTACGTCAGGCCGGCCGTGGCGCTGGTGACGCCGTGGGATATCTCGTGGCCCGCGACGTCGAGGGCGGTCAGCGGGTGGGTGTTGCCCGAGCCGTCGCCGTAGGTCATGCAGAAGCAGCTGTCGTCCCAGAAGGCGTTGACGTAGTTGCTGCCGTAGTGGGCGCGCGACAGGGAGCCCTTGCCGTCGTTGCGGATGCCGGAGCGGCTGAAGGTGTTCTTGTAGAAGTCCCACGTCGCCGCCGCGCCGAACTGCGCGTCCACGGCGGCCGACTGGCGGTTGGAGGCGGCGCCGTTGCCCCAGACGTCGTCGGTGTCGGAGAAGGTTGTCCCCGTCCCGCTGGTGCGGTTGTTCAGGTCCGTGGTGTAGATGCCGCCGCGGCTCGCGTCCTTGAGCGTGTAGGTGCTGCCGGACTTCGTGGTGGTCAGCGGGACCGAGCCCACGTGGACGCCGGTGCCGCTGCCGGTCTGGATGCCCTCGTAGGCCTGGATCACGGCGCCCGTGGCGGCGTCGGTGATGACGTTCAGCGCGCTGGGGGTGCCGTCGGCCTGGGTGCCGTGGACCACGGTCCGGTACGCCAGGCGGGGCGTGCCGCTGACGGCCCAGACGACCTTCTCGGGGGCCGCGGCCCGCCCGACCGCCTTCAGCGGCTCCTCGCCCTTGACGAGCGGGGTCTTCAGCAGGCCCTTGACCGTCGCCGCGGCCTTCTCCTCGGCGGCCGCGGCCGTGACGGAGGGCGTGAGCGTGGCGGGCGCGATCCTCGCGGTGACCGCACGCGAGACGGACCGGGTGGCGCCGCTCTTGTCCTGGTGCACCACCAGGTCGCCGCCGAGCACCTCCAGGCCGGCGTAGGCGCGGTCGTAGCGCAGGTGACGGGTGCCGTCAGGGTCGACGACGACGTCCCTGACGGTCAGCTGCTCGCGGTCGCCGAGCCCGAGGCTCCCGGCGAGGCCGGCGGCCTTGCCGCGGGCGTCGGACAGGGCCTGCGCGTGGGAGGCGGCGAGGGCCGGAGCGGTGGGGGCGCTCTGGGCGTTCGCGGCGAAGGACTGGAGACCGCCGGCCAGGAGCGCCGAGGCGGCGGCAAGGGTGCCGAGTGCCAGCTTCTTGCGCAATGTGACTCCTTGGGTCCCGTCGCGTGGGGGCGACGGGCGAGGACTCCGGGCAGGTGGGCGCCCGGAGCGGTGTGGGGGACGCGCGGTGTTCCGCGCGGCAAGGAGCCTCGCACCGAACGACGGGTTAATGACAGGTGCATTTCATGCATTGGCCGGTTCGTGCGACGGCGGCCCCGGCCCATGCGGCCATCTCCCGGCCCAAAGGGTGACAACTCCGTCCCGCGAGTAGGGGAAACCCTCCCCAGGGAGGGCGGCTTTCCGGTCACGATCCGCGGCCCGGGTGGCTGAAACACCGCGGTAATACGTGTGACGGGAGCCCGGCGTATGATCACGCGCACCATGGCCCGGGTGAGGCGCGCCGTCCCGCCCCGCGAGACGCGGCTGCCCAGCATGTGACCGACGGGTAGGCTCGGGCCTGTGCCCAAGCCGCTGAGCCTGCCCTTCGACCCCATCGCCCGTGCGGACGACATCTGGACCCGGCGCTGGGGGCGCGTGCCCTCGATGGTCGCGATCACGTCGATCATGCGCGCCCAGCAGATCCTGCTCTCCCAGGTCGACTCCGTCGTCAAGCCCTACGGGCTGACCTTCGCGCGCTACGAGGCCCTGGTGCTGCTGGCCTTCAGCAAGGAGGGCGAGCTGCCGATGTCCAAGATCGGCGAACGCCTCATGGTGCACCCCACCTCGGTCACCAACACCGTCGACCGACTGGTCGCCGCCGGCTTCGTCGCCAAGCGGCCCAACCCCAACGACGGGCGCGGCACGCTCGCCTCCATCACCGTCAAGGGCCGGGAGGTGTGCGAGGCCGCCACCGAGGACCTCATGGGGATGAAGTTCGGGCTCGGCGCGTACGACGACGAGCAGTGCGCGGAGATCTTCGACCTGCTGCGGCCGCTGCGCATAGCCGCGGGGGACTTCGAGGAGTGACGCGCGCCACGGCCGGGGCCGGGGGAAGCGCCGGAATCGCACCGGTTACGCTCGTCGCCATGAAAAGCAGCGTCCTGACCCGGTACCGGGTGATGGCCTACATCACCGCCGTCATGTTGCTGGTGCTCTGCACCTGCATGGTCTTCAAGTACGGCTTCGACACCGGTGAGGGGGTGACGCTCGCCGTCTCCCAGGTCCACGGTGTGCTGTACATCATCTACCTGGTCTTCGCCTTCGACCTGGGCTCCAAGGCGAAGTGGTCGTTCGGCAAGCTGGCGTGGGTGCTGCTGTCCGGGACCATCCCCACCGCCGCGTTCTTCGTCGAGCGCAAGGTGCGCCGCGAGGTCACCCCGCTGGTGGCCCCCGCGGGTGAACCCGTCAAGGTCTGAGACCGGCCTGACCAGCGACTTCCTCCCCTCGTTCGGCGGACGGGGGGATCCGCCGTCGACAGGTACTAGGACGTCCTAGTATTTTCGCCTTGTAGGGGTCATCCTCGTGGTACGGGGACCGGCCCGGAAGGCGAGAGAGGCGGAGACACGGCATGGACGCTGCAGCCATCGAGGAGGGGCGCAGCCGCTGGCAGGCGCGCTACGACACCGCGCGCAAGCGCGAGGCCGACTTCAGCACGCTCTCCGGCGACCCGGTCGAGCCCGTGTACGGCCCGCCCGCGGGTGCCGAGGTGCCCGGCTTCGAGCGGATCGGCTGGCCCGGCGAGTACCCCTTCACGCGGGGTCTGCACGCGACCGGTTACCGGGGCCGTACGTGGACGATCCGCCAGTTCGCGGGCTTCGGCAACGCCGAGCAGACCAACGAGCGCTACAAGATGATCCTCGAGGCGGGCGGCGGCGGCCTGTCCGTCGCGTTCGACATGCCCACCCTCATGGGACGCGACTCCGACGACCCCCGCTCGCTGGGTGAGGTCGGCCACTGCGGTGTCGCCATCGACTCCGCGGCCGACATGGAGGTCCTCTTCAAGGACATCCCGCTCGGCGACGTCACCACCTCCATGACGATCTCCGGCCCCGCGGTGCCGGTCTTCTGCATGTACCTGGTGGCCGCCGAGCGCCAGGGCGTCGACCCCGCCGTGCTCAACGGCACCCTGCAGACCGACATCTTCAAGGAGTACATCGCGCAGAAGGAGTGGCTCTTCGCCCCCGAGCCGCACCTGCGCCTGATCGGCGACCTGATGGAGCACTGCGCGGCGGGCATCCCCGCGTACAAGCCGCTGTCGGTCTCCGGCTACCACATCCGCGAGGCCGGTTCCACGGCCGCGCAGGAGCTCGCCTACACCCTCGCCGACGGCTTCGGCTACGTGGAGCTGGGCCTGTCGCGCGGGCTGGACGTCGACACCTTCGCGCCGGGCCTGTCCTTCTTCTTCGACGCCCACCTGGACTTCTTCGAGGAGATCGCCAAGTTCCGCGCCGCGCGCCGGATCTGGGCCCGCTGGATGCGCGACGTGTACGGCGCGAAGACCGACAAGGCGCAGTGGCTGCGCTTCCACACCCAGACGGCCGGCGTCTCGCTGACCGCCCAGCAGCCGTACAACAACGTCGTCCGCACCGCCGTCGAGGCCCTTGCCGCGGTCCTCGGCGGCACGAACTCGCTGCACACCAACGCCCTGGACGAGACGCTGGCGCTGCCCAGCGCCCAGGCGGCGGAGATCGCGCTGCGCACGCAGCAGGTGCTGATGGAGGAGACCGGCGTCGCCAACGTGGCCGACCCGCTGGGCGGTTCCTGGTACGTCGAGGCGCTGACCGACCGCATCGAGGCGGACGCGGAGAAGATCTTCGACAAGATCAAGGAGCTCGGCGCCCGTGCCGTGCCGGACGGCCGGCACGCGGTGGGTCCGATCACCTCGGGCATCCTGCGCGGCATCGAGGACGGCTACTTCACCGGCCGGATCGCCGAGGCCGCCTTCGAGTACCAGCGCGCCCTGGAGAAGGGCGACAAGAAGGTCGTCGGCGTCAACTGCCACACCGGCTCCGTGACGGGCGACCTGGAGATCCTGCGGGTCAGCCACGAGGTCGAGCGGGAGCAGGTCCGCGTGCTCGCCGGCCGCAAGGGCGAGCGCGACGACGCGGCCGTCCGCAAGGCGCTGGAGGCGATGCTGACCGCCGCCCGGGACGGCAGCAACATGATCGGGCCGATGCTGGACGCGGTGCGGGCCGAGGCCACCCTGGGCGAGATCTGCGGGGCCCTGCGCGACGAGTGGGGCAGCTACACGGAGCCCGCGCGCTTCTGACGGACGACGCGGGGCCCGGTGGGAACAACGCGTGTTCCCACCGGGCCCCGCTGCCGTGCCCGCCGCCCCCGGTGCAAGGGGGCGGCGGGCACGCTGCTCAGAACTGCTCGACGAAGTACGGCTGGAGGGTCATCCAGCCGTTGCCGCGGGCGCCGTAGCGGGTGCCGTTGTCGCTCTGCGCCAGCGTGTACCAGGAGTCGACGTAGTCCGGGTCGTCCGTCCACCAGTCGTCCGGGATGGCGTCCAGGACCGCGTTCACCAGCGGGATGTAGGTGCCCTGGTCGGCGATGGTCAGCAGGATCCCCGCGATGGCCTTGGCCAGGTCGCGGTAGTTGGTGCTGCCGTCGTCCTCCATCATCACGGCGTCGGCGAGGTTGTACTTGTACAGCGACCAGTTGACCAGGATCTGGTTCGGGCTGTACGTCGTCCCGTCGTTGTCCAGGTACGGCATGTCGACGGGGTCGACCCGCACGAGGCCGTCCTGGCCGAATCCCGTGACGAGGGTGTAGATCTCGGCGTCGCCCTTGACCCACGGCTCCTCGTCGTCGGAGAGCCGGACCTGGGTGATCCGCGTGGTCCAGAAGCCGGCCGCGGCCGCCGAGGCGGAGGACGGCGCCGCGGGGCGCCGGGCGGAGGAGGTCAGGCCCTGACGGCCCAGCTCCGACTGGAGGACGTCCAGGCCCGCGGCCAGTGCCTTGGAGCCGTCGATGTCGACGACGTACACCGGGTGGCTGGGAGCGCTGCGGGCGTCGAGGCGGTGGGCCCGGCCCCGGCTGTCGTAGGCGGTGACGGTGCGGACGTCCTCGTCGGAACTGGCCGCGGCCACCCACGGGGTGACGCCGGCGGCCAGCGCCCCGCGCATCGAGTCGTCCCCGAGGCGCAGCCGCAGCAGGGAACCGACGTCAGCGCCGAGGCCCTTGGCGGCGGCGATCCGCCGGTCGGCGTCGGCGAGCGCGGGCCGCAACTGCGGGCCGGCGAGCTCGGTGACGGCCACCTCGTCCGAGGCCAGCGCCGCGTGGCGGACGCGGGCGCGCCATGAGGCGTCGGAGAGGGAGCCGGCGATGGCGCGCGCCGCCTGTTCCTCCGCCACGGTGACGGCGGACGACGGGGCGTGGGCACGCGGGGTGGCGGACGCGGGGAGCGCGGTGGCGCTCTGTGCGGCCGTCAGGGCGATCAGCGAGGCGGCGACGGTGGCGACGACGCCGCGCCGACCGGGGTGAGGGTGTCTCACGTGGATCGATCCTCCTGGGGGCGAGCGATCAATGGGCGCGCTGACAGGGTGGAACGAGGGAACGCCGAGCAACGGCCATGCCTGGCCGCCGGGTTGTCTATGCGAGTAGATGACCCGCCGGTAATCATGACGATGACATGCCACGCGGGCAAGAGGTGTCGCGGCTCCATCGAGCAAAGGGAAGCCGAACTCCCGGCGACGGCTACGCCGTTGACGCCGCCGCGAGCCCGCCCAGCAGGACGGTGGTGAAGCGGGCCGCCCAGTCGGCGTCCACCGGTTCGCAGCTGACGAGCGCGCGGTGCACCACGGCACCCGCGATCACGTCGAAGATCAGGTCGATCTGCGGCGCGGGGTCGCCGTCGTCCGGCGGGATCTCCCCGCGCTCCTGGGCGCGCCGGCGGCCCTCGATGACCAGGCGCTTCTGCCGGTCGACGATCGCCTCCCGGATCCGCTGCCGCAGTGCCTCGTCGTGGGTGGCCTCGGCGACCACCGCCATGAGCGCGGTCTTGGTGGCGGGCTGCTCCAGCAGGGCCGCGAACTGCAGGACCACGCCCTCCACGTCGGCCCGCAGGCTGCCGCGGTCGGGCAGTTCGAGCTCGTCGAAGAGCGCGGCGACCGCGTCCACGGCGAGCTCGTTCTTGTTCGCCCAGCGCCGGTAGAGGGTGGTCTTGGCGACCCTCGCGCGGGCCGCGACGTCGCCCATGGTGAGCTTGCCCCAGCCGAGCTCGACCAGGGCCTGCCGCGCGGCGTCCAGGATCGCCCGGTCGGCCTCCGCACTGCGGGGGCGTCCGGTCCTTCTGCCTGTTTCACGCGCGCACATGGCTGGGAACCCTATCCCCGTTGCGTAGGGTGCGGCCGTACAGTTACGCTACGGGTCGTATCGAAAGGGTGGCGGCCGCCGCGCGGGAGGGGACCTCGCGCCGGACAGCGCGTCACCGTCGCGCGCCGCAGGTGGCGCTTTCGGGGGGCGATTCCCCGGGAACCGCGACGAGGGGGGAGGATTGGTCTCATGCAGCCACGGAACATGTCCATGAGCGGCGTGGTCGACCTCGCCGCGGTGAAGGCGGCCGGAGAGGCCAAGGCGAAGGCCGAACAGGCCCGCGCGGAAGCCGCCCGCAACGGGGGAGAGCCCGCCGCCCCCGCCCTGGTGACCGAGGTCACCGAGGCCACCTTCGAGAGCGATGTCCTGCAGCGTTCCACCGAGGTCCCGGTCGTCGTCCACTTCTGGACCGACCGCGCGGACGCGAGTGTGCAGTTGCAGGACACGCTGGAGTACCTCGCCGGCTCCTACGCGGGCCGGATCGTCGTCGCGAAGATCGACGTGTACGCGAACCAGCTGCTGGTGCAGCAGTTCGGCGTGCAGGGCATCCCCGCGGTGTTCGCGGTGCTGGCCGGCCAGGCCATGCCGCTCTTCCAGGGCGCCGCACCCGAGGACCAGATCCGCGAGGTGCTGGACCAGCTGGTCGCCGTGGCCGAGCAGCGCTTCGGCATCACGGGCGTACCGGTCGAGGAGGGCGCCGAGGCGCCGGTCGCCGAGGAGCGGCCGCCCACCCCGCAGGAGCTCGCGCTGTCCGCGGCGCACGACGCGCTGGACCAGGGCGACCTCGGTGGCGCGATCCAGGCGTACCGCAACGTGCTCGCGGACGAGCCGGCCAACACCGAGGCGAAGCTGGGCCTGGCGCAGGCCGAGTTGCTGCAGCGGGTGCAGGGCGTCGACGCGCAGGCCGCCCGCAAGGCCGCGGCGGACGCCCCGGCGGACGTGGCGGCGCAGATCGCCGTGGCCGATCTGGACCTGGTCGGCGGCCATGTCGAGGACGCCTTCGGACGGCTGGTGGACACCGTGCGGCGCACCGCGGGCGAGGACCGCGACACCGTGCGGCTGCGGCTGCTGGAGCTGTTCGAGGTGATCGGGTCCGACGACCCCCGGGTGACGGCCGCGCGTGCGGCGCTGGCACGGGTGCTGTTCTGACCTGATCACGTAAGGTGGCCGTGCCTCGAAAGCCATTTCGAGCCTCGATCAAGACCGGCCGCGCTTTACCAAATCTTGATGAAGCGCGGCCGCTGTTACTTCCGGTAAGAGAGTGACGGGACTCTGTCCGGATCCATCACACGATGGGTGATTTTCACACCCCCACCGCAACTACGCAGCGTAGCGGTTATGGTCTAGACCATATCTCCTGGGTTATCGCACCGTTACCCGCTAGTAACGACGCCCCTTGTGCAGCGGCGCCGAATGGACCACGATCGGCCAAGCCCGGTCCGTCGCCGAGCAGTCGGCACCCAGCCGTCCGATCGCCGAACGGGTCCCCACCGGGCCGGGACGCCGATGCTGTGCCAGCAGCGGACGCGGACCGCGGACAGGGGGGTCTCTGCCGTCCGGCGGGGCCTGTCCAGCAGGTTGCGCGAGAGCGTGGCCGTGTGGTTGTCGCTCGGGGGTGATCGCCGATTTTTCGGACAGCGTCGTCCGCTCTTTCCCGCGTGACGGCCGTCGATACGGCGCTCTCCTTCCCGAGGACGTAGCACTTCTCCCATCCCGCCGCAATCCCCACGATTCCGGCCGGAGATGTACGTCCGAGAAGGAGGAAAGTCATGGAGTCGCTCATCCGCGGCGGTACCAGATGGAAGCGGTTCGCCGTCGTCATGGTGCCGAGCGTCGCGGCCACCGCGGCGATAGGCGTGGCCCTGGGTCAGGGCGCGCTCGCCGCGTCGTTCAGCGTTTCGGGCCAGCAGTTCAAGGTCGCCGCCCAGGACCTGGACGGTGACGGCTTCGTCCAGTACGGAGCCATCGACGTCCAGCACGGCGGCAAGCCGATCCCGGTCGCGGTCTCCGCGTTCGACAGCGCCACGATCACCGGGCTGTGCCAGTCCGTGGTCGTGCCGACGCCGATCGGCGACGTCACGCTGAAGCTCGGTGCCGGCAACGACGGCAAGAAGGTCGAGGCGAAGAACCTCTACATCGACCTCGACCAGCTCGACGCCGATGCGGAGTTCACCGACATCAACATCGGTGTCGCCGCCGGTGACACCCAGCAGGGCCCCGGCATCAAGGCCGGTGACAAGACCGACCCCGGTTCCTTCGCCCAGGAGGCCCGGAAGGCGCACCTCACCGGTGTGACCCAGACCGCGTGGGCGACCAGCGCGGGCACCTTCAAGCTCAGCGGGCTGAGCATGTCGGTGAAGGTCGGTTCCGGCAAGAAGTACGAGTGCTTCTAGCCTGACCAGAGGGGGTGGGGGGCACGGGATGCCCCTCACCTTCCTCACCCCTGACTCTTTCTAGAAACGCCAGTCCCAGGGAGCTGTTTTCCATGAGCGCCGAGACACACGGACTGAGGGGCCGGTTCGGCTATTGGCGGTTCCGCTTCCGCGTATGGCGCGGACAGCGGCCGTTCTGGGCGGGCCTGCTGACACTGCTGGCCGGACTGCCCATCGCGTACTTCCCGTACGCCCATCTCTCGCTCGGCGCGCTGAGCCTGACCATGGCCACCACGGCCGGGTCCGGTTCGCTGATCATCGGCGTGCTGCTGGTCGTACTCGGCCTGACCATGTGGTTCCAGTCGGCGGTGCGGGTCTTCTCGGGCGTCGCGTCGATCCTGCTGGCGCTGGTGTCGCTGGTGGTCTCCAACTTCGGCGGCTTCCTGATCGGCTTCCTGCTGGGCCTCATCGGCGGTGCCCTCGCCGTCTCGTGGGCCCCGGGCGTACCGCCCGCCGACGGCGGCGCGGACCCGGCCGAACTGCCCGGCAGCGGCAAGGGTGACGACGGTGACGCCGGCTACGTGCCGCCGCCCGGTTCCCCCTACGCGGCGGCCTACGGCGAGTACCCGGCCCACCCGGCCGCCGACCAGGCAGGGACCGCCCCGCAGCACCCGGCGGACGGCGCCGAGACCGTAGACGCGAACGGGAGGCACAGTGCGGGGTGATGAGGTCCAGCCCGCTTCCGGGGTCGCCGCCGGCAGCGGCACCCGTGAGAGAACGGGGCCGCGGCACGCGGCACCGAGGAAGTCGCTGCTGACCAAGCTGCAGATGCCCGCGGGCAAGGCGATAGCCCTGGCCGCGATGCCGACGGCGGTCCTGATGGGCATGGGACTGACGCCGAGGCTGGCCTCTGCCGACGAACTGCCGAAGAACCCGTTCTCGGGCACGAAGTGCATCGAGCAGCCCGACGAGCCGGCGGAGTCCGCGACGCCGAGCGCCACCCCGTCGAGCGGCGGCACCAAGACCCCGACCCCGGATCCGTCCGGGAGCCCGTCGAGCGACCCGTCGGGTTCCCCCGGTTCCGGTGACGAGGGCGGCAAGGGCGACGAGAGCGGCGGCGGTTCGTCCGGCGGCACGGGGACGACGGCGCCCACCCCGTCGGCCTCGCCCTCGGCGGCCCAGCAGAACAACCCGCTGGACCCGCTGGGCGTCGGTGACGCCCTGGGCGACCTGCTGGGGCTCAACAAGAAGAGCGAGGGGTCCGCCACGGCGACCCCCTCGGCGACCTCGACGCCCGCCCCGGGCGCGACCTCGGCCGCTCCCAAGCCGAGCGCCTCCACGGGCACGGTGAGGACGAAGGCCGAGGACACCACCGACACGCTGAAGAAGACCGTGTCGGAGGCCGTCGAGAAGCTCTCGGAGACGACCGGGAAGGCGACGCAGACCCCGGATCCCTCGCAGAGCTCCCCGGCCGTGTCGGCGGACGGCAAGACCCCGTTCCCGTGCCCGACCCACGACGCGCAGGCCCTGGCGGACGCCGCCTACCAGGAGACGCAGTCGCTGCTGCCCGACGACCCTTGGGTCCTGCGCAGCAGCCTGCTGACCCTGACCGGGCTCGACTACAAGGGCATCGTCGAGGTCAAGACCTGGAGCGGGAAGGTCAAGAAGGTCCTGAAGTTCACCGCCACCGGCGTGGACATCAAGGACCTGCAGCAGGAGGTCGTGGGGCCGAACGGCACCGTCGGGCACGTGGACGCCCGCAAGGGCAGCACCTCGACGATCCGCAACGGCACGGTGACGATGTACACCGAGTCGCTGAAGGGCAACCTCTTCGGGCTCATCCCGATCGAGTTCACCCCGGACACCCCGCCCCCGATCAACGTGCCGGCCGCCTTCTTCACCAACGTCACGGTCAAGCAGGCCGGCCAGTTCGGCGGCACGCTGAAGGTCCCCGGCATGCACGTGTACAACACCGCGGACTGAGCCCGGCCGCACAGGACCCCTCCGGGAGCCGCACGAGGAAACGGCGGAGGGCGCCGTCCCCGCAAGGGGAGGTGCCCTCCGCCGTTCCCGTGTTCCGGGCGGCCCGGCGGCCGGTCAGACCGCGCGGTGGCCGAGGTGGTGGACCCGCACCAGGTTGGTGGTGCCGGGGACGCCGGGAGGGGAGCCGGCCGTGATGATCACGGTGTCGCCCTCGGCGTAGTCGCTGAGCTTCAGCATCTCCTGGTTGACGATCTCGACCATCTCGTCGGTGGTGTTCACGTGCGGGACGACGGTGGTCTGCACGCCCCAGGTGAGCGCCAGCATGTTGCGGGTCGACTCGTCGGTCGTGTACGCCACCACCGTCTGCGGCACGCGGTAGCGGGCCAGCCGACGGGCGGTGTCGCCGGACTTGGTGAACGCGACCAGGGTCTTGGCGTCCAGGTAGTCCGCGAGCTCGGCGGCGGCGCGGGCGACGGCGCCGCCCTGGGTGCGCGGCTTGCGGCCGTTGAGCGGCCACAGGCCCTGCTTGAGCAGTTCGACCTCGGCCGCCTCGATGATCCGCGACATCGTCTTCACGGTCTCGATCGGGTACTTGCCGACGCTGGACTCGGCGGACAGCATGACCGCGTCCGTACCGTCCAGGATCGCGTTGGCGACGTCGGAGGCCTCGGCGCGGGTCGGACGGGAGTTGGTGATCATCGACTCCATCATCTGGGTCGCGACGATCACCGGCTTGGCGTTGCGGCGGCAGAGCTCGATCAGCCGCTTCTGCACCATCGGGACCTTCTCCAGCGGGTACTCCACCGCCAGGTCGCCACGGGCCACCATGACGCCGTCGAAGGCCGCGACGACGTCCTCCATGTTGTCGACCGCCTGCGGCTTCTCGACCTTGGCGATGACCGGCACGCGGCGGCCGACCTCGTCCATGACGCGGTGGACGTCGCGGACGTCCTTGGCGTCGCGGACGAAGGAGAGCGCCACCATGTCGACGCCCATGTGCAGGGCGAAGCGCAGGTCCTCGATGTCCTTCTCGGACAGGGCGGGCACGTTGACCGCGGCGCCGGGCAGGTTGATGCCCTTGTGGTCGGAGATGACGCCGCCCTCGACGACCAGGCAGCGGACCCGCGGGCCGTCGACGTCGATCACGCGCAGCGCGACGTTGCCGTCGTTGATCAGGACGGGGTCGCCGGCGCGCACGTCGGCGGGCAGGCCCTTGTAGGTGGTGCCGCAGATGGTCCTGTCACCGGGCACGTCCTCGGTGGTGATGACGAACTCGTCACCGGCGACCAGCTCCACGGGACCGTCCGCGAAGGTCTCCAGGCGGATCTTGGGCCCCTGGAGGTCGGCCAGCACGCCGATGGCACGTCCGGTCTCCACGGAGACCTTGCGCACCCGCTGGTAGCGCTCCTCGTGCTCGGCGTGGCTGCCGTGGCTGAAGTTGAAGCGGGCCACGTTCATACCGGCCTCGGCCAGCGTCTTCAGCTGGTCGTAGGAGTCGACGGCGGGACCCAGGGTGCAGACGATTTTCGCTCGGCGCATGAGGACGATCCTATCGGGTTTGTTCCGCTCCGGAATTTTCCCGTGCGGGGGAGGCATGGACGGTGCGGACGGCGGCCATAGAGTAGAGCCTCCGGGTGGCCGCAACGAGTCACCGGCCGGTGACCAGCGCGTACGTCTGCTGTGCGATCTCCAGTTCCTCGTCGGTGGGGACGACCGCCACCGCCACCCGGCTGCCCGCGGCCGACACCACGCGGGCGGCACTGCCGCGCACCGCGTTGCGCACCGCGTCGAGCTCGACGCCCAGGCCCTCCAGGCCGGCCATGGCGGCGGCCCGGACCGCCGCGGAGTTCTCGCCGACGCCCGCCGTGAAGGCGATCGCGTCGACCCGCCCCAGCACGGCGGTGTAGGCGCCCACGTACTTGCGCAGCCGGTGGACGTAGACGTCGAAGGCGAGCTGGGCCGCCGCGTCGCCCTCGGCCATCCGGCGGGCGATCTCCCGCATGTCGTTGTCGCCGCACAGGCCCAGCAGGCCGGAGCGCTTGTTGAGCAGGTCGTCGATCTCCGCCACCGCCATCCCGCCCACGCGGGCCAGGTGGAAGACCACGGCCGGGTCCAGGTCCCCCGAACGGGTGCCCATCACCAGGCCCTCCAGCGGGGTGAGTCCCATCGAGGTCTCCACGCACTGCCCGCCGCGCACGGCCGAGGCGGAGGCCCCGTTGCCCAGGTGCAGGACGATGACGTTGACCTCGGCCGGGTCCCTGCCCAGCAGCCGCGCCGTCGCGCGGGAGACGTACGCGTGCGAGGTGCCGTGGAAGCCGTAGCGGCGCACCTGGTGGGCGTCGGCGGTCTCCCGGTCGACCGCGTAGCGGTAGGCGTGCTCGGGGATCGTGGAGTGGAAGGCGGTGTCGAAGACGGCCACCTGCGGCAGGTCCGGGCGCAGGTCGCGGGCGACCCGGATGCCGGTGACGTTCGCCGGGTTGTGCAGCGGGGCCAGCGGCACCAGGTCCTCGACGGCGGCGAGCACCTCGTCGTCGATCAGCGTCGGCTCGGTGAAGCGCGTGCCGCCGTGCACGACCCGGTGGCCCACCGCGGCCAGTTCGGGGGAGTCCAGGCCGAGGCCGCGGGCGGCGAGCTCCTCCGCGACCGTCTTCAGCGCCTCGGCGTGGTCCGCGACCCCGCCCGGCTCGCCGATCCGCTCGACGATCCCGGCCGCCGGCCGGCTGCCGTCGGCCATGTCCAGCAGCTGGTACTTCACCGACGAGGAGCCGGAGTTGAGGACGAGGACGCGGGTTGCGGTCACGGTGCCTTCCCTGTGGTGGCCGGTCACCGGTCGCCCTGCGCCTGGATGGCCGTGATGGCGACGGTGTTGACGATGTCCTGGACCAGCGCGCCGCGCGACAGGTCGTTGACGGGCTTGCGCAGGCCCTGCAGCACGGGGCCGACCGCCACCGCGCCCGCCGAACGCTGCACCGCCTTGTAGGTGTTGTTGCCGGTGTTGAGGTCCGGGAAGATCAGCACGGTGGCGTTGCCGGCGACCTTCGAGTCCGGCAGCTTGGTGGCCGCGACCTTGGCGTCGACCGCCGCGTCGTACTGGATGGGCCCCTCCACCAGCAGCTCCGGGCGCCGCTGCCGGACCAGTTCGGTGGCCCGGCGCACCTTGTCCACGTCGGCGCCCGAGCCGGAGGTGCCGGTGGAGTACGAGAGCATCGCCACCCGCGGCTCGACCCCGAACTGCGCGGCGGTCTCGGCGGACTGGATCGCGATGTCGGCCAGCTGCTCCGCGTCCGGGTCCGGGTTGACCGCGCAGTCGCCGTACACCAGCACCCGGTCGGCCAGGCACATGAAGAAGACCGAGCTGACGATGGCCGCGCCCGGAGCGGTCTTGATGACCTCGAAGGCGGGGCGGATCGTCGCCGCCGTGGAGTGGACGGCACCGGAGACCATGCCGTCGGCGAGGCCCTGCTCCACCATCAGCGTCCCGAAGTGGGAGACGTCGGCCACGACGTCGTACGCCAGCTCGTAGCTGACGCCCCGGTGGGCGCGGAGCCTGGCGTAGAGCTCCGCGAAGTTCTCGCGCAGCGGCGAGGTCTGGGGGTCGGTCAGGGTGCAGCCGGGCACGTCGACGTTGACGCCGAGCTCTCCCGCCCGCTTGCGGATGGCGTCCTCGTCGCCGAGCAGGACGATGTCGCAGACGTCCCGGCGCAGCAGGACCTCGGCCGCGTGCAGGATGCGCTCCTCGGTGCCCTCGGGGAGGACCACCCGGCGGCGCCCGGTACGGGCCCGCTCGATCAGCTCGTGCTCGAACATCATCGGGGTGACGCGCTCGCCGCGGACCACCGACAGCCGCTCGGTCAGCTCGGGACCGTCCACGTGCTTCTCGAAGAGCCCGAGCGCCGTCTCCGCCTTGCGCGGGGTGGCCGCGCCCAGCCGCGCCTCCAGGGCGAAGAGCTCGGCGGCGGTCGGGAAGCTGCCGGTGGGCACCGACATGACCGGTGTGCCGGGGGCCAGCCGGGCCGCCAGGGCCATGATCTCCGGGCCGGGCACCTCGTCCAGGGTGAGCAGGATGCCGGCGATGGGCGGGGAACCGGCGGAGTGCGCGGCCAGCGAGCCGATGATCAGGTCCGCCCGGTCGCCCGGAGTGATCACCATGCAGCCGGGGGTCAGCGCGCGGATGAAGGTCGGCAGCATCGCGCCGCCGAAGACGAAGCCCATCACGTCCCGGGACAGTCCGCCGTGGTCACCGAGGAGCACCTCGGCGTCGAGCGCCTCGACGACCTGGGCGACCGTGGGGGCCGACAGCGCCGGCTCGTCGGGCAGCACGTACGCGGGCACCGGGAGCCTGCGGCGCAGCCGCGACGCGGCCTCCTCCAGCACCTCCGGCGGCACCCGGTTGGCGATCATGGCGACGATGTCGCAGCCCAGGCCGGTGTAGGACAGGTGAGCGTTGCGGACCTCGTCCACGACCGCGTCGGCGGTCTGCTCGCGGCCGCCGACCACCGGGATCACCGAGGCGCCGAACTCGTTCGCCAGCCGGGCGTTGATGCCGAGCTCGCCCGGGAGGTTGGTCTCGTGGAAGTCCGAGCCGAGGACGAGCACGGTGGGGAACTCGGTGGCCACCAGGTGGTAGCGGTCCACCAGGCGGGCGATGAGCGCGTCCCGGCCCTGCTCGGCCTGGAGCGCGGCCGCCTCCTCGTAGGTCAGGCCGTGGGCGGTCGCCGGGTCCTGGGTGAGCCGGTAGCGGCTGCGCAACAGCTCGAACATCCGGTCGGGCGTGTCGTGGACCAGAGGCCGGAACACCCCGACGCGGTCCACCTGCCGGGTCAGCAGCTCCATCACGCCCAGCTCGACGACCTGGCGGCCGTCCCCCCTGCCGATACCGGTTACGTACACGCTGCGCGTCACGCGCTCTCTCCGTTCCTGCCCGGCGTGATCCACCCAGTCGGGTGGCGGATATCTGTTGACATTACCGTTCGGTGTGCGTATGACGCGCGGCGGGTGCGGTGCGGACCTACGATGCGAAAAGGCGACCGTACACGCGACCGGAGGGAGCGTGGAGCGCCATGCGCATCGGAGTCCTCACCGCCGGCGGCGACTGCCCCGGACTCAACGCCGTGATCCGCTCGGTGACCCACCGCGCGCTGACCTACCACGGCGACGAGGTCATCGGCTTCGAGGACGGCTTCAAGGGCCTGCTGGAGGGCCGCTACCGTCCGCTCGACCTCAACTCCGTCAGCGGCATCCTCGCCCGGGGCGGCACCATCCTCGGTTCCTCCCGCCTGGAACGCGCCCGCCTCCACGAGGCCGCCGACAACTGGCGCACCGTGTGCTCCGGCTACGGACTGGACGTCCTCATCCCCATCGGCGGCGAGGGTACGCTCACCGCGGCCCGGCTGCTCGCCGAGGCGGGCATGCCGGTGGTCGGCGTCCCCAAGACCATCGACAACGACATCTCCGCCACCGACCGCACCTTCGGCTTCGACACCGCCGTCACCGTCGCCACCGAGGCCATCGACCGGCTCAAGACCACCGCCGAGTCCCACCAGCGCGTCATGGTCGTCGAGGTCATGGGCCGGCACGCCGGCTGGATCGCCCTGGAGTCCGGCATGGCCGGCGGCGCGCACGGCATCTGCCTCCCGGAACGGCCCTTCGACCCCGCCGACCTCGTCGCCATGGTGGAGGAGCGCTTCGCCCGCGGCAAGAAGTTCGCCGTCGTCTGCGTCGCCGAGGGCGCCCACCCCGCCGAGGGCACCATGCCGTACGCCCACGGCGAGATCGACGCCTACGGCCACGAGCGCTTCGCCGGCATCGGCGCCCGGCTCGCCGCCGAGCTCGAGCAGCGCATGGGCAAGGAGGCCCGCCCCGTCATCCTCGGCCACGTCCAGCGCGGCGGCGTCCCCACCGCCTACGACCGCGTCCTGGCCACCCGCTTCGGCTGGCACGCCGTGGAGGCCGCGCACAAGGGGGCCTTCGGCTGCATGACGGCGCTGCGCGGCACCGCGGTGGAACTGGTGCCGCTCGCCGACGCGGTGATGGTGCTCAAACGGGTGCCCGAGGACCGCATGCAGGAGGCGGAGTCGGTCTTCTGACGCCCTGTCACGAACGGCGCTGCGGGGCCCAGCGGTAGGTGAGCTCCGGCCTGCCGACCTGGCCGTACTGCGGGGCGCGGACCGCGCGGCCGGTCTCCACCAGGTGCTCAAGGTAGCGGCGGGCCGTGATCCGGGAGACGCCCACGGCCTGGGCCGCCGCGTTCGCCGACAGGCCCTCCGCCGCCTCGCGCAGCGCCGCCGTCACCGCCTCCAGGGTGGGGCCGCTGAGGCCCTTGGGGAGCACCGAGCCCTCCGGGCTGCGCAGCGCCGCCAGGGCGCGGTCCACCTCGTCCTGGCCGGAGGCCTCGCCGCCGGCCAGCTCGTCGCGGTAGCGCGCCCAGCGCTCCAGCCGGTCGCGCAGGGTGGGGAAGGTGAAGGGCTTCAGCAGGTACTGCACCACCCCGACCGAGACGGCCTGCCGCACCACGCCCAGGTCGCGGGCCGAGGTCACCGCCACCACGTCGGCGGTGTGCCCGGCCGCCCGCAGCGTGCGCACCACCTGCAGCCCGTGTCCGTCGGGCAGGTTGAGGTCCAGCAGGATCAGGTCCACCTGGTGCCGTTCGAGCGCGCGCAGCGCCGCGCCCCCGGAGTGGGCCACCGCGGCCACCGTGAACCCCGGCAGCCGCTCGACGTACAGCCGGTGGGCGTCGGCCGCCACCGGGTCGTCCTCGACGACCAGCACCTTGATCATGTCCGCACCTCCCCGCGCAGCGGCAACCGTACGGTGAAGGAGGCGCCGCCGCCCACCGCCCGCTCCAGGTCCACGGTGCCGCCCGCGCGCCGGGCGGTCTGCTCGACGAGCGCGAGCCCGAGGCCGTGCCCGTGGCTCTTGGTCGTCCAGCCGCGGCGGAAGACCTCGCGCACCACGGCCGGGTCCACCCCGCGCCCGCTGTCGGTGACCCGCAGCAGCAACTCGCCGTCGTCGGTGCGTGCGGTGACCTCGACGTGCGGGCGCGCCGTCGTCTGCGCGGCGCCCTCGATGGCGGCGTCCAGGGCGTTGTCGATCAGATTGCCCAGGAGGGTGACGAGGTCCCGGGAGGTGAGTGAGGCGGGCAGCACCCCGTCGTCGATGCGGCTGTCCTCGGTGACCGTCAGTTCCACACCGCGCTCGTTCGCCTCGGCGGCCTTGCCCAGCAGCAGCGCGGCCAGCACCGGTTCCGCCACCGCCGCGACGACGCGGTCGGTCAGTGCCTGGGCCAGCTGCAGTTCGGCGGTGGCGAACTCCACCGCGTCCTGGGTGCGGCCCAGTTCGATGAGGGAGACGACCGCGTGCAGCCGGTTGGAGGCCTCGTGCGCCTGCGAGCGCAGCGCTTCGGCGAAACCGCGTACGGAGTCCAGTTCGCCGGTGAGCGACTGCAGGTCGGTGTGGTCCCGCAGGGTCACCACGGTGCCCCGGCGCTCCCCGCCGCGCACCGGCGAGGTGTTGACCACCACCACCCGCTCCGCGGTCAGGTGCACCTCGTCCACCCGCGGCTCGGCCGCCAGCAGCGCGCCGGTCAGCGAGGCGGGCAGCCCGAGGTCGGCGACGTAGGAGCCCACCACGTCCCCCGGCAGGCCCAGCAGTTCGCGGGCGGCGTCGTTGCACAGGGCGACCCTGCGGTCGGCGTCCATGAGGATCAGGCCCTCGCGCACCGCGTGCAGCGTCGCCTGGTGGTAGTCGTACATGCGGCTCAGCTCGTCCGCGGCCATGCCGTGCGTGTGGCGGCGCAGCCGGGCGTTGGCGAAGTAGGTGCCCAGGCCCCCGACCGCCAGGGCCGCCGCGGCGATCCCGATCAGCACCGCCAGCTGGTCCCGCACCTGGTCGGTGATGGCCTCGACCGTGATGCCGACGCTGACCAGCCCGACGATCCGGCCGTCGTCCCGGACGGGGGTGACGACGCGCACCGACGCGCCCAGCGTGCCGGTGTACGTCTCCGTGAAGGTGCCGCCCTGCTGGGCGCGCTCTATGTGCCCGAGGAAGGGGCGGCCTATCTGGTCGGTGTCGGGGTGCGTCCAGCGGATGCCGGCCGGGCTCATGATGGTGATGAAGGACACGCCGGTGTCCAGGCGGACCTGCTCCGCGTAGGGCTGGAGCGCGGCGGTGGGGTCCTCGCCGCGGATCGCGGCCGCGACCGAGGGGGCGTCGGCCACCGCCCGCGCGGCCGCGGTGACCCGGTCCCGCGCGGCGTCCTCCGCGCGGCCGGCGGCGTTGACGTAGACGAGCACCGCGATGCCCGCGACCACCATGGCCACGATGACCACCTGCATCGCGAACAACTGGCCCGCCAGGCTGCGCGCACGGCGGCGCGGCCGGGGGCGGTGGAGGGGGCTCGGGAGCGGCATGCCCACCAGTGTGCACAGGTCCCGCGAACACAATGAACGCAAACGTGACCTGGCTCACTGCCCGGGCGCATAGTCACCGGGACCTATCCAATCGCGGGCGTCCCGGGACGACGTCCGGGTGGACCGAGGAGACGAAGGTGTCAGTGCCGGTACAGAGCCGTACCCAGGGTCGCAGGGACCGTACCCATTTCCTGTACATCGCGGTGGTCGTCGCCGCGATCGCCGGCGCCGTGCTCGGGATGGTCGCGCCCGACGCGGCCATCGAGCTGAAGCCCATAGGCACCGGGTTCGTGAACCTCATCAAGATGATGATCTCGCCGATCATCTTCTGCACGATCGTGCTCGGCGTGGGCTCGGTCCGCCAGGCCGCCAAGGTCGGCAGGGTCGGCGGCCTCGCCCTCGGCTACTTCGTGGTGATGTCCTTCGTCGCCCTGGCCATCGGCCTGGTGGTCGGCAACATCCTCCAGCCCGGCGACGGGCTGCACCTGACCGACGCGCTCAAGGACGCGGGCCAGGCACAGGCCAAGGACGCCCCGGCCGAGACCCTGCCGGACTTCCTGCTCAGCATCATCCCGGTCACCCTGGTCTCCGCCTTCACCGAGGGCCAGGTGCTGCAGACCCTCCTGGTCGCCCTGCTGGTCGGCTTCGGCCTGCAGGCCCTGGGGACGGCGGGCGAGCCGATCCTGCGCGGCGTCGGCCACATCCAGAAGCTGGTCTTCCGCGTCCTGTCCATGATCATGTGGGCGGCCCCGATCGGCGCCTTCGGCGCGATCGCGGCGGTCGTCGGCTCGGCGGGCGTGGACGCCCTCAAGGCGCTCGCCACGATCATGCTCGGCTTCTACGTCACCTGCCTGATCTTCGTCGTGGTCGTGCTCGGCCTGATGCTCCGCTTCTTCGCCGGGGTCAACCTCTTCCAGCTGCTGAAGTACCTCGGCCGGGAGTTCCTGCTGATCGTCTCCACCTCGTCCTCGGAGTCGGCGCTGCCCCGCCTGATCGCCAAGATGGAGCACCTGGGCGTCAGCCGCCCGGTCGTCGGCATCACCGTGCCGACCGGCTACTCCTTCAACCTCGACGGCACCATGATCTACCTGACCATGGCCTCGCTGTTCATCGCCGACTCGATGGGCCAGCCGCTCGCCATCGGCCAGCAGATCACCCTGCTGCTCTTCATGATGGTCGCCTCCAAGGGCGCCGCCGGCGTCACCGGCGCGGGCCTGGCGACCCTCGCCGGAGCGCTCCAGTCGCACAAGCCGGCCCTGGTCGACGGCGTCGGCCTCATCGTCGGCATCGACCGCTTCATGAGCGAGGCCCGCGCCGTCACCAACTTCGCGGGCAACGCCGTCGCCACGGTGCTGATCGGCACGTGGACCAAGGAGTTCGACCGTGAGCAGGCCCAGCGCGTGTTCGCGGGTGAGCTGCCCTTCGACGAGACCACGCTCGTCGACGACGGCCACGGCACGGCCCCCGAGCCCGCCGCCCCCGTGGACACCGGCAAGGAGCCGGTGACGACGGCCTGACCGGCCGTCACCCCTGAACGGTCCCGCCGGGCGGATCCCCCCTCCGCCCGGCGGGACCCGTTGTGGTGTGCGGGGGCGGGGGAGTTCACCCGATCGGTCCAGGGTGCGGCGCGAGTTCCACGAGGTGCGCCGGGGCGCGTCGGTGCAGGTCAGCGCGCGGGTGTGCGGGACTCGTGCGCGGGGCGCCGGGCATGCGGCGCGATGCGCCGGGAGGCGTGACGAGGGGATGTGTGGGGAGCGGCGCACGAACCGCTTCAGAAAGTTCGTCTCGGTTCGTGGATATGGCCAATTCCCGTTCCCTGTAAGGGAGATAATCACACGGCCCGGCGTTGGGGGGTGGGGAGTGCGCGAGTCCGTCGTCTGCTGCATTTGGCGTAAACCGCACACTTGCGGACGGCTCGCTCGTTAGGAGTGCTGCGTCGCCTTTCAAGGTCTGGGATGCAGTGAGATGATTCTACTCAATTCCGGACAAATGGTGTGCGCGCCAACGCACCTTACCGAACGAGGACCCCGCTATGACTGCCACCCCCACCGTGAACGCCGGCCACGACGCTCCGACCCGGCGCTCGCAGGCGCGGCGGAGGATCCCGCTGGCCGAGCTGGCCTCCCGCGGCAGCTCCGTGGCCTCCCCGGCCCTTGACCGCGTGATGCCCGCCGCCGCCTCCGCCGGGAACGTCCCGGTCGCGGCCTTCCAGTCGTTCAGCAGCAAGTAGGCCCGGCCGACTCGGGGGTCCGGGCCGCAGTCATGGAGACATCAGCACCGGCCAGAGCGCTGTCACAATTCGTGCTGAAACTGCACAGCCGGTGCGATTTGGCGTGCGATCACTGCTACGTCTACGAGCACGCCGACACCAGCTGGAAAACGCGTGTCCGGGCCACCCCCGACGAGGTGTTCGAACGGGTGGCCGCACGGATCGCCGAGCATGCCGCGGCGCACCGTCTCGCGGCCGTCCAGGTGGTGTTCCACGGGGGAGAACCCCTGCTGGCAGGCCCGGCCCGGATCCGGCGGGCGGCCGAGGCGCTGCGCCGGGCGCTCGACGGCGTGTGCGCCCTGGAGCTCGGCATCCAGACCAACGCCGTCCTCCTGGACGAACGGTTCTGCGACGTCTTCGACGAGTTCGGCATCTCGGTCGGCGTCTCCCTGGACGGCGGCCGGGCCGAGAACGACCGCCACCGGCGGTTCGCCGACGGGCGTGGCAGCTACGACCGGGTGGTGGCGTCGCTCGGGCTGCTCCGCGAGCCGCGCTACCGCCATCTGTACGGCGGTCTGCTCTGCACCATCGACGTGGAGAACGACCCGCTGGCGGTCTACGAGGCCCTGATGGCGCTCGAACCGCCCCGCATCGACTTCCTGCTGCCCCACGCCACCCACGACGCCCCTCCCGCGCGCCCCGGCGGCGCCCGGGCGCCCTACGCGCAGTGGCTGCTGACCGTCCACCGCCGCTGGGCGGCCGAGGGGCGCCCGGTGCCCGTGCGGGTCTTCGACTCCGTGCGCCGGATGCTGCGCGGCGGGAGCAGCCTCGTCGAGTCCATCGGCACCGACCCGGTCGACCTGGTCGTCATCGAGACCGACGGGACCTTCGAGCAGGCCGACTCGCTCAAGACCGCCTACGACGGCGCCCCGGCCACCGGGATGGACGTGTTCGCCCACTCCCTGGACGAGGTCGCCGCCCACCCCGGCATCGCGGCCCGGCGGCAGGGCAAGGAGGGGCTGTGCGACGAGTGCCGCCGCTGCCCGGTCGTCGACGTCTGCGGCGGGGGACTGTACGCGCACCGCTACCGCACCGGGACCGGATTCGAGAATCCGTCCGCGTACTGCGGTGACCTGATGGAGTTGATCCTCGGCATCCGTGACGCCGAGGAGACGGAACGGGAGGATCCGGTGAGCACCGCGTCGGGGCGGCAGCCCCAGTCCTCGCTGACCGAGGACCAGATCGACCAGCTGGCCGCCGGCTACGGCGACGCCGCGACGGTCGCCGCGCTCGCCGCCGAGCAACTGGAGATCACCCGCGGACTGCTCACCGCCGTCTGGGAGCGCGCTCCCCGGGACGGCAGGACCGCCGCGGTCTGGCGGGTGCTCGCCGAGGTCGACGAGGCCGCGCCGGAGGCCCTGGACGAGGTGCTCGCCCATCCCTACGTCCGGCCGTGGGCCCGGCACTGCCTGGAGACGGGCGGCGACGGCGGGGCGGACGTGGCGGGGCTCGCCGAGTTCGCCGCCGCCGCCGTGGTGCGGGCCGCGAGCCGGTACGGGGCGAGCGTGCGGGTGCCCGTCCGCGACGGCGCGGTACGCCTGCCGGGGCTCGGCCGCGTCCTGGTCGGCGCCCCCGACGGAGCGGACGCCGAGGTCGCCGCGACCACCGACGGCTTCGGCGTGAGCGCCGCCGGCCGCACGGTGAGGATCGGCGCGCACGACCCGGGCGACGCGCGGTGGCACCCCGTACGGCGGGTCGGCCCGGCCGGATGGAGCGTCGCGCTGGAGGACACCGACCCCTACCGCGACGCCCACCAGTGGCCCCTGGTGCCCCGGCAGGACGAGGCCGAGGTCAAGGCCTGGCACGAGGACCTGGTCGCCGCCTGGGACTTCCTCGGCCGTGAGCTGCCCCGCTACGTGCCGGGACTGGCCGCCGGGCTCGGCACCATCACCCCGTTGGTCCCGCCGGGCGACGGCAGCGACGTCAGCGGGGCCGCCCGGCAGGCGTTCGGCGCGGTCGGCATCGCGCGGCCCGCCGCCCCGGACACGCTGGTCCTGCTGGTCGCCCACGAGTTCCAGCACGTGAAGCTCGGTGCCGTACTGGACCTGATGGACCTGTACGACCCGGAGGACACCCGCCTCTTCCACGCCCCGTGGCGCCCCGACCCGCGCCCGCTGGAGGGGCTGCTGCAGGGGACGTACGCGCACGTCGCCGTCGCCGAGTACTGGCGCGCGCTGGCCCGCCGGGGCGTCCCGGAGGCGGCCGCGCCCTTCGCCCGCTGGACCCGCGAGACCGCGGAGGCGGTCGACCGGCTGGCCGGCAGCGGCTCGCTGACCCCGCTCGGAAAGCGCTTCGCGGACGGGATGGCCGGCACCGTCGCCCCCTGGCTCTCCGAACTGAACGGGGTCTGAGGTGCACACTCTGGAAAGCCTGACCCGGGATCTGCGCGCGCTGGGCGTCGAGGCGGGGGACGTGCTGCTCGTCCAGGGCTCGCTGAAGGCGATCGGCCCGGTCGAGGGCGGCGGACGCACCGTGGTCGAGGCGCTGCGGGCGGCGCTGGGCGAGCACGGCACCCTGGTCGCGTACGCGGCGACCCCGGAGAACTCCGTCACCTCCCGGCTGGACCGGCAGCGCACGGAGGGCATGAGCGAGGCGGAACTGGCCGCCTACCGCGACGCGATGCCCGCCTTCGACCCGCTGACCACCCCCGTCTCGCCCAGCGTGGGACGGCTCGCCGAGGAGGTCCGGCTGGTGCCGGGCGCGCTGCGCAGCGCGCACCCGCACACCTCCTTCACCGCCTTCGGCCCGGCCGCGCGCTTCGTCACCGAGGGCCACGAGCTGGAGAGCCACCTGGGCGAGGACTCGCCCACCGCCCGGCTGTACGACCTGCGGGCCCGTGCCCTGCTGATCGGCGTGGACCTGTGGGTCTGCACCGCCTACCACCTCGCCGACTACCGGGCGGTCCCGCCGCCGGACCGCCCGTACCAGGCCCTGGTGCGCACCGCGGACGGCGGCAAGGAGTGGGTGCACTTCCAGGCGCCCGACATCGACGACCGCCACTTCCCACGGCTGGTCCCGGTGGTGGCGCGCGAGTGCGCGGTGCTGGACGGTCCCCTCGGCGACGCGCCCTGCCATCTGGTGCCGATCGCCGACGCCGTGGACGTCATCGCCAAGTGGCTGGTGAACAACGGGCGTTGACGTAATCCGGGCAAAAATGATGGTCATGCGCTATTCCGCCGGAGAATAGACGGTTCCTACACTGAGGTTCCCTCACGAGGGGCGGAGTGGGGTCGTGCAGGCGGGCGGGGGAGATGGCGCATGGCATTACCCGTGGGGCAGGGAGACGCCTCGGACAAGCCCTACTTCTTCCTCAGTTACGCGCACACCCCCAGGAACGACCCCTCTGATCCCGACCCCGACCTGTGGGTCGCCAAGCTCTACAACGACCTGTGCGCACACATCCTGCAGATGACGACACTGCCCGCCGGGGTCAAGGCGGGCTTCATGGACCGGGGGATGAACGTCGGCGAGGGCTGGCCGGAATCGCTCGCCGAGGCGCTGGCGCACTGCCAGGTCTTCGTCCCGCTCTATTCGCCCCGCTACTTCCGCAGCCAGCAGTGCGGCAAGGAGTGGTTCGCCTTCTCCCAGCGCGCCGTCCACCACCGGTCCCTGCACGACCGCCCGATATCCGGCATCGTGCCCGCGCTGTGGGTGCCGGTCGCCGCGAACGACATGCCGGGCCCGGCCGAGGGACTGCAGTTCAACCACGCGGACTTCGGCGAGGACTACGCCGCCGAGGGCTTCTACGGGCTGATCAAGCTCAGCTACCTCAAGCACGAGTACGAGCGGGCCGTCTACCGCCTCGCACAGCGCATCGTGCAGGTCGTCGAGGACACCAAGATCGCCAAAGGGCGTCACCTCGACTACCACCACGTCCCCAGCGCCTTCGGCCCCCCGGGCGCCAGCCGGCCGCTGCGCGTGACGGTGCTCGCCTGCTGCGACGCCGAGGAACTGCCCGCGGGCCGCAGCCCCACCTGTTACGGGCCCTCGCCGCGCGACTGGAACCCCTACCGCCCGCAGAGCAGCAGGCCGCTCGCCGACCACGCGGCCGACCTGGCGCGCAACCTCGACTACCGGGTCAGCGTGGGGGTGTTCGAGGAGGAGCTGGACCGCCTGCTGGACCCCACGCCCACCGCCCCCGGACTGCTGCTGCTCGACCGCTGGGCGCTGGACTCGCCCGACCGGCGGGAGATGCTGAGCCGCTTCGGCAGCGAGCACCGGCCCTGGGTCAGCGTCCTGGTGCCGTGGAACCGCGCCGACCCGGAGTCGGGCGGCCACGAGGAGGCCCTGCGCCGCCTCGCCGACGACGCCCTCGACCCCAGCCGCGCGGACGGCCCGGGCGGGCGCTTCGTCCGCAACAACATCCCGAGCCTGGAGGCGTTCAGCGACGACGTGCCCAGGGCCGTGGGACGTGCCGCCAAGCACTACGCCGCCCACGCCCCGGCCTTCCCGCCCCAGGGCCCGCACAGTTCGCGCCCGAGGCTCCGGGGCCCGTCCCCAGGGGCGTACGGACCCGAGCGCTCCTCCCCGTACGGCCTGCACGACGACCGCGGCACCACGGAACCCGACAAACCGGAGGGCCAGGATGACCGAGAGCCGTAACGGACGTGTGATCACGTTCTACTCGTACAAGGGCGGCACCGGACGGACCATGGCCCTGGCGAACACCGCCTGGATCCTCGCCGCCAACGGCCACCGGGTGCTGACGGTGGACTGGGACCTGGAGGCCCCGGGCCTCTTCCGCTTCTTCCACCCCTTCCTGGACCCCTCCGCGCTCGCGGCCACCACCGGCATGATCGACCTGATCACCGAGTACCGGGAGGAGGCGCTGCGCGACGTGCCGCGGCCGCCCGACTGGCACCGCCAGTTCGCCCGGGTCCGCCCGCACGCCATATCCCTCAACTGGGCCTTCCCCGGCGGCGGCAGCCTGGACTACCTGTCCGCCGGCCGGCAGGACCGCAACTACTCCACCGCGCTCACCGGCATCGACTGGGACGTCTTCTACGACCGCTTCGGCGGCGGCCAGTTCCTGGACGCCATGCGCGCGGACATGCGCCGCCACTACGACTACGTCCTCATCGACAGCCGCACCGGCCTCAGCGACATCGCCGACATCTGCACCGTCCACATGCCCGACGAGCTGGTGGTCTGCTTCACCCTCAGCGACCAGAGCATCTTCGGCGCCGCCGCCGTCGCCCGCGACATCGAGGAGCGCTACAACGGCCGGGGCATCCGCATCTTCCCCGTGCCGATGCGCATCGACGACGGCGAGAAGGAGAAGGCGGACGCCGGACGGGCCCTGGCCCGCGCCCAGTTCGACGGTCTCCCGGCCGGCATGGACGACGACGAACTCGTCTCCTACTGGGGATCGGTGGAGATCCCGTACCGTCCCTTCTACGCCTACGAGGAGATCCTGGCGACCTTCGGGGACGCCCCGGGCCTGTCCAGCTCGATGCTGTCGGCCTGCGAACGCCTGACCTCCGTGGTCTCCGGCGGCGCGGTGAACTCGCTGCCCCCGATCGCGGAGTCCGAACGGCTGCGCTGGGCGGCGGAGTTCACCCGGCGCAGACCCGTCCCGCCGTCCGGCCTGGTGCTGGCGTACGTGCCCGAGGACCGCATGTGGGCGGACTGGATCGAGTGGATCCTGACCCGGGCCGGGTTCCGGGTCGTCCCCTGGGACGTGGAGACCCACACCGCCCCCGCGGAACAGCCCGCCGTGGCCGGGGCCTCCGCCCGCACTCTCGTCGTGCTCTCCGCCGCCTACCTGCGGTCCCGGCGGGCCATGCGGGTGTGGGAGTCGAGCTCGGGCACCGACCCCTCGGGCCCGCAGCACCAGCTGCTGCCGATCCGGGTCGGCGACGTGCGCCCCGGCCCGCCGCTGGCCCAGCGCAGCCCGGTCAGCCTGGTGCGGCTCGACCACGCCGCGGCCGCCACCACGCTGCTGCGCGCCCTCGGCCGTGACGACACGGACCTCAACCCGACCGCCATGACCAACGGCCCGCGCTACCCCGTCGGCGACCCGAAGGTGTCCAACCTGCGGCCCCGCAACACCTTCTTCACCGGCCGCTCCACCGTCCTGGACCGGCTGCGCGACCGCCTGGGCGGCGGCAACCCCTCCGTCCAGCCCTTCCCGCAGACCCTCCACGGCCTCGGCGGCGTCGGCAAGACGCAGGTGGCGCTGGAGTACGCGCACCGTTTCAAGGCCGACTACGACCTCGTGTGGTGGATCGAGGCGGAGCAGGAGGACCGGATCGCGCCCTCCCTCGCCGAACTCGCGCGCCGCCTGGAGCTGAGGGTCGGCGACAGCGTCTCCGAGGCCGCCGAGGCGGCCCGTGACGAACTGGCCACCGGCACCCGCTTCCCGCGCTGGCTGCTGGTGTTCGACAACGTCGAGGACCCCGAGCGGGTGCGCCGCTTCTTTCCCGGGGGACGCGGCCACATCGTGGTCACCGCCCGGAACAAGCCGCCGACGGGACCGACCGAGCCCCTGGAGATCGAGGTCTTCAACCGCTCGGAGAGCGTGGAGCACCTGCGCCGCCGGGTCGGCGGGATGAGCCGGGAGGACGCCGGGCAGGTGGCCGAGGCGGTCGGCGACCTGCCGCTGGCGGTCGAGGTGGCCGCCGCGTGGCTCGCCGAAACCGCCACCCCCGTCGACGTCTACGTGCACCAGCTCAAGGAGCAGACGACCAAGGCGCTGTCGGTCACCACCGCCGCCGGCTACCCGCGGGAGGTCGGGGCGACCTGGAGCATCTCCATCAGCCGGCTGCGCAACCAGTCCAAGGCCGCCGTCCGGCTGCTGGAGCTGTGCGCGTTCTTCGCGGCCGAGCCGATCTCGATGACCCTCATCGAGAGCGACTCCATGATCCAGGCGCTGCTGCCGCACGACCCCCAGCTGCGCGACCGCTACATGCTCGGCAAGGTCATCCAGGCGCTCAACCGCTTCGCCCTGGCCAAGGTCGACCCGGCCGACAGCAGCATCCAGGTGCACCGGCTGGTGCAGGCCGCCGTGCGCTCGGAGATGTCGGAGGACGACCAGCAGGACACGATGCACGAGGTGCACCGCATCCTCGCCGAGGCCCGGCCGCCGGAGGACGCCATCAACGACCCGGCGAACTGGCCCGGGTTCGAGCTGATCTGGCCGCACCTCGCGCCGTCGCAGGCCGAGGACTGCCGCGAGGAGAAGCCACGCCAGCTGCTGGTCAACCGTGTCCGCTACCTGTGGAAGAGCGGCGAACTGGAGCAGGCCAGGCAACTGGCCGAGCAACTCCTCGGCGTGTGGCAGCAGTCCCTCGGCGAGGACGACCTGCAGACCCTCAACCTGCAGTTCGAGCTCGCCAACGTGCTCCGCTCGCAGGGCAAGTACCAGGAGGCCCGGCAGTACGACGAGGACACCCTGGCCCGGCAGACCGCCCTGCTGGCCCCCGGTCACCCGCACACCCTGATCACCGGCGGCAGCCTCGCCGCGGACCTGCGGGCGCTGGGCCTGTTCCAGGAGGCCAGGGAACGCGACGAGCAGATCTACGCCGGCTTCAAGGACATCTTCGGCGAGCAGCACCCGCGTTCGCTCGTCGCGGCCAACAACCTCGCCATCGACTACCGGCTCACCGGGGACTCCGAACTCGCCCGCCGGCTGGACCAGGAGACCGTGGACCGGCGCACCCCGATGCTCGGCGACCGCCACCCGTACACCCTGTCCACCAAGGCCAACCTCGCCCGCGACCTGCGGGAGATCGGCGACTACACCGGTTCCGTCGCGATGCTCGAAGAGGTGATGGACGTCTTCCAGGACGTCCTCAACCCCGACGTGCCCGAGACCCTCCGCAACGCCAAGAGCCTCGCCGTCTCGCTGCGCAAGGCGGGCCGCGCCGCGGAGGCGATGCGGCTCACCCAGGTGACGTACGACCGCTACCTGGAGCGGTACGGGCCCGACGTGCCCGACACGCTCGCCTGCGCGCTCAACCTCGCCGCCGACTACTCGGCGGCCGGCGACAAGGCGAAGGCCCGCGACCTGGCGACCGACGCCCTCGCCGCCTACCGCCGGCTGCTCGGCGACGAGCATCCGTTCACCCTGGCCTGCCGCAACAACCTCGCCATCTACCTGCGGGGCAGCGGCAACGCCGAGGAGGCCGTGGCGGTCGGCACCGAAACCCTGGCCGGGCTGGAACGCGCGGTCGGCCCCCGGCACCCCTACACCCTCAACTGCACGATCAACCTGGGCAACGCCACGGGCGAACAGGGGGACACCGACCGCGCCGTGACCCTCCTGGAGACCGCCCTGCGCGGCCTCACCGAGCGCTACGGTCCCGAGCACCCGGACGCCCTGGCCTGCGAGATCAACCTGGCCTACGCCCTGCGGCAGTCCGGCCGGCACGCACGGGCGCAGGCGATCCGCAGCAAGGTGCTTCCGGAGTGCGTACGGCTGCTCGGCGAGGAGCACCCCCTCAGCCGGGCCGCCCGCGAGTGGTACCGGGTCAACCGGGACCTGGAGCCGCAGCCGGTGTGAGCGGCGGTCAGGCGGGCATCGACCGTGCCCGACCGCCCCCGGCGGCCGCCCAGGCGAGCACCTTGGGCAGCACCGACAGGGCCGCGAAGTGCGCGGCCCCCGGCTGCACCACCATGCTCGCGCCGGGGATGTGCTCGGCCAGCCAGCGCGAGTGCGCCACCGGGGAGAACACGTCGTCCTCGCCGTGCCACAGCAGCACCGGCGCCGCGATGCGGTCCAGGCCGAACCCCCAGCTCCGGTTGAACGCCAGCGTGTCGTCGATCCAGCCGTCGGCCGAGGTGCGCAGCGCCTCCGCGTAGGTGCGCAGCAGCATCGTGCGCAGGCCCGCGTCCGCGATCACCCGCTGGTCCGGCTCCGGCATCTCCTCCCGGAGCACGGCGAGCAGGCTGGCCGGGTCGTCGCGGATGGTGCGGGAGCGCAGTTCCAGCCGGACGGCGAGCCGCCGTTGCGCCGCGTCGGCGGTGGTGTGGTCGCGGACGTTGGACCGGGTCATCCCCGCGTACCAGGCGAGCCCCTGCGCGTCCCGCGGCGCGAGCCCCACCAGCACCGCCACCCGCGTCACCCGGTCGGGCAGCAGCGCGGCGCACGCGAGCGAGTGCGGCCCGCCGCCCGAGCGGCCGACCACCGCGAACCCGTCCAGGCCCATGGCGTCGGCGATCGCCGCGACATCGGCGGCGACGTCCGCGACCCGCCGGCCGGGCAGCCGCTCGGAGCCGCCGTACCCGGGCCGGTCGAAGGAGATCAGCCGCACTCCCAGCCGGTACAGCACGGCGCTGCGCGGCACCGGGCCGAGCCGGCTGCCGGGTGTGCCGTGCAGCAGGAACACCGGCCTGCCCCGCGGATCGCCCCGGGTCTCCACCGCCAGTTCCCGCCCGTCCCTCGCCCGTACGACACGCACTGCGAGCGGCCCCCTCTCGTGTCCTGCGGTCCGTCCCTCACACGCGCATCTCGCGCCTCGCCTGCCAGGTGGTGTGCTCCCGGGACACCGCGTCCTCGGCGTCCCGGGTCAGCTGCGACCACAGGTGCTCGGCATGCGGGTCGTCCAGGTCCAAGGACGCCAGCTGCACCCGGATCAGCTCCAGTTCGTCGGCCGCCACCCGGTACGCCGCGGCCAGCGGGCTGTACTGGCGCAGCTGCGCCCAGGCCGCGACCGAGGCCGTGATGGCCGACACGAAGCCCAGGGTGTCGAAGGGTGACCAGCCGCCCGCCCGCAGCACCAGGAAGAGGACGCCGAGCAGCGGGAAGGCCATCGCCAGCCGTCCCGCCCGGCGCCCGTTCACCTCGCAGCGGACCGCCTTCATCGTGTACCACTCGTGCTGCACCCGGATGCGCTCCCGCAGGTACACGTCGTGCCGCACGCGCAGCGGCGCGTCCCGCAGCCGCCGCATCGCCGGGGTGATGCCCGAGTCGACGTGGGAGGGCAGGGCCCTGCTGCGCCGGAAGGTGTGCAGGACGTCACCGAGCTGCAGCCGGTACAGGGCGTCCGGGTCGCGTTCGTCGCCGGGCGGCGTGAAGGGGTCGGCCCGCACCGAGTACTTCCAGGCGAGCGTCTTCATGGACTCGGCCAGCGCACGGCCCTCGTACCACAGCGCCTGCGGGTTCTGGCGGTGGATCACCCAGGTGGTCCACGCGGCGTACGCGAACAGGACGGCCGCGAGCCAGGAAGCCCAGTGCAGGCGGCCCGCGGTGGCGTCGAACGAGCTGAAGACGGAGGCCACCGTGAGCAGGCCGAGCTGCTGGCGCGACAGCCGTACGGTCTGCCACTGGCCCCGCAGTGACGCCCGGTCGGCGGACCGGAACAGGTCCGGGAGCAACTCGCGTTCGCTCACCATCGGCAGCGGCCCCCCGCACTCGCTGAATCCCGCAGTCATCCCAGTATGGGCGTGCCGGGGGCGGCAGCCCAGTAGGCGTCCGGCCGAACTCCCGCTCCCCGCACGCGCTGTGGCCGCGCGGGCGGCGCCGCTGCGGCAGGTCCGTCACGCCCTCGGCGAACGCGCGCCGCACGGGCCGCAGCGGCGGGCAAGCTGACGGGTGTGCTGAGACGAGTCGCGGTCCTGTCCGACGTCCACGGCAACCTGCCGGCCCTGCAGGCCGTACTGGCCGAGCCCGACGTCCGCGCCGCCGAGCGGGTGGTCCTCACCGGGGACCACGCGGCGGGCCCGATGCCGGTGCCCACCCTCGACGCGCTGCGCGACCTCGGCGGGCGCGCCCTGTGGATCCGCGGCAACGCGGACCGCGAACTGGTCGAGCACCGCCGTACGGGCAGGACGACCGGGTACCCGGAGTCGGACTGGGCCGCGCGGCGGCTCCGCGAGGACCAGGTGACCTTGCTGGCCGGCCTCCCGGACACCGTGGAGCTGGAGGTTGACGGCCCGGGCCGGACGCTGTTCTGCCACGCCACCCCGCGCGACGACGAGGAGATCGTGCTCGTCGACTCCCGCGCCGAACGCTGGGCCGAGGTGATGTCCGGCGTCGCCCCCGAGGTGGAGACCGTCGTCTGCGGGCACACGCACATGCCGTACGCCCGGGTCGTCCACGGCCGGCTGGTCGTCAACCCCGGGAGCGTCGGCATGCCGTACGGCCGCGACGGCGCCCACTGGGCGCTCCTGGGCGCGGGCGGCGTCCAGCTGCGCCGCACCGTCTACGACCGCGAGACGGCGGCCGCGCGGATCGTCGCGGAGTCCGGCTTCGAGGGCGCGGCGCGGTGGGCGCGGGAGTACGTACTCGGCTGCCATCCGGCCGAGGCCGTGATCGACGCGTGGGGCCCGCGCGACGGGCGGACCGCGCCGCAGCGCCCGCGCGACGGCGGCTGACGCCGCGGCGCACGCGACGCGAGGTGAGGACGGCTCAGTCCCACCACACGACGACGTACAGCCCCCGCCGCGCGGCCTGCTCGTAGAAGGCGCGCAGCGCGGTGAAGTGCCCGTCAGGTATCCCCAGGGATCACGGACGCCCGGCAGCCCGTGGTCCGCCCCGTGCGCTCTCACCGCGTCCCAGTCGATCGCCGCCAGACCCTCCGCGACCAGGGTCACGTCCGGCGGGGCGACCGCGCCGGGAGGCGGCCCGAACACGCCGACCGCCTCCGGGTGGTCGAGGAAGGCGACGGCGACCTCCGGGTCGCCGTCCACCGCGCGCTCCAGCGCGGCCAGGGCCGGTGCCGCCGCGCCCGCGGCCCGGCACACCCTCTTCAGCGGCGCCGGTGCCCAGTCGAGGTCGAGCACGTCCTCGCGCGGCGGGTCCCATCCCGGGTCGCCGTCCGGGCTCTCCCGGGCCGCCGTACGGCATCGGGCCAGGAACTCCTCCGTCACCCGTGCGAGTTGCTGTGTCACCGCCATGGGAACAGTGTTGTCCGGCCCCGGCGCCGCTGGTAGGAACGCCGCATGGATGTGGGGACGCTCACCGCGGTGGCCGGCCTGCCACTGGCGGCCGTGGCGGCGTATCTGGCGTGGGAGCCGCAGCGCACCGTGCACCGGCAGCGGGCGGTCGACCGCTTCATCGAGGTGCGCCGGCACCTCAAGGAGCACCGCGCGGAGCTGGCGGAGGCGGGACTGGCCGCGCATCCCGCGCGGGACGGGGAGCTGGCGCTGCTCACGGCGCCGGGGTGGATCCCCGAGGAGCCGCTGCCCGCCGCGCGGGTGCGGCTGAGCCTGCGGCCCGAACCGGAGCCGGGGAAGGGGGAGTTCGCGGCCGCGAAGCGCAGGCTGCGGGGCTACTGGCCGCGCCGGGACGGCTTCGCCTCGGCCGTGGGGGAGTACGACCGGCCCGCGATGTGGTTCAACGGGCCCGGCTACCGGCTGACCGGGGTGACGCCCGGGGAGGGGGCGCCGGCCCTGGAGTTCGCGCTGGCCGGCTACTTCGATTCGTACGACACCGCCGAGCCGCTCGCCTACGAGGCCGCCCTGCGCCACCGTGACGGCGACGCCCCGATGGCCGGCCGCTACCGCCGCTGGCTGGGGGACCCCTTCGACCTGGGCCGCCGCTGCGCACAGTCCGGCGTCAGCACCCTCACCGTCAGGGTCGACGGCGACCGGGCGTACTTCTTCCTCCACCGGCGCGACGCCCAGGGCGTGGCCACCGCCATGAACACCACCCACGTCGTCCCCGCCGGGGAGTTCCAGCCGCACGCCGACGTGCTGCCGGTCTGGCACTCCGACCTGGACCTGTGGCACAACACGATGCGCGAGTACGCGGAGGAGTTCCTCGGCGCGCCGGACGCCGGGGGCGTCGGCGGGGCGACCCTCGACTACGACACCGACGAGCCGTACGCGAGCATGAACCGCGCCGCCCGCGAGGGCCGGGCCCGCTTCAGCTTCCTGGGGCTCGGGCTCGACCCGCTGAACTGGAAGCCGGAGCTGCTCACCGTCTGCGTGTGGGAGGCCGCGACCTTCGACACCGTCTTCGGCGGCATGACCGAGCGCAACGAGGAGGGCGTGATCGTGGTCGGCCACGGCCACCAGGGGCTGCCCTTCACCGAGGAGAACGTCCTCGGCTACGCCCGGCACCCCCGTACCCATTCCGCGGGGCGGGCCTGCCTGCACCTGGCGTGGCGCAGGCGGGCCGCACTCGGCATCCCGTGACGTGTACGGTCAGGCCGGCCGCAGCCAGACCGTGGCCAGCGGCGGCAGGGTGAGCTGCACGCTCTCGCGCCGGCCGTTCCAGGCGACCGGCTCGGACTTCAGCGGCTCGGGGTTGGTGACGTCGCTCCCGCCGTACGCGGCGGCGTCGGTGTTGAGCACCTCCCGCAGCGCCTCCACCCCGTCCGGCACGCCGATCCGGTAGCCGTGGCGGACGACCGGCGAGAAGTTGCTGACGGCGACCAGCGGGTTCCCCCCGGCGTCGAGGCGCACGAAGGAGAAGACGTTGTCCTCGGCTGCGCCGCCGTCGAGCCAGGAGAAGCCGTCCGGGGTGGTGTCGAGCTGCCACAGCGCCGGAGTGGCCCGGTAGCAGGTGTTGAGGTCCCGGACGAGGTCCCGCACACCGCGGTGGTCGCCCGCCGCGGAGTAGGTCTCGTCGAGCAGCCACCAGTCCGGCCCGTGGTCGTGGGACCACTCGGCGCCCTGCGCGAACTCCTGCCCCATGAAGAGCAGTTGCTTGCCCGGGTGGGCCCACATGAAGCCGAGGTAGGCGCGGTGGCCGGCGCGCTGCTGCCACCAGTCGCCGGGCATCTTGGCCACCAGCGCGCCCTTGCCGTGGACGACCTCGTCGTGCGAGATCGGCAGGACGTAGTTCTCGCTGTAGGCGTACACCATCGAGAAGGTCATCTCGTTGTGGTGGTACTTGCGGTGCACGGGCTCGTGCTTGATGTACTCCAGCGAGTCGTGCATCCACCCCATGTTCCACTTCAGGCCGAAGCCGAGCCCGCCGAAGCCGGCCGGGCCGACGTGGTGGGTGGGCCGGGTGACGCCGTCCCAGGCGGTGGACTCCTCGGCGATGGTGACGACACCGGGGCAGCGCCGGTATACGGTCGCGTTCATCTCCTGCAGGAAGGCGACGGCGTCCAGGTCCTCGCGCCCGCCGTACGCGTTCGGCGCCCACTGGCCGTCCTCGCGGGAGTAGTCCAGGTAGAGCATGGAGGCGACGGCGTCCACCCGCAGCCCGTCGATGTGGAACTCCTCGCACCAGTAGACCGCGTTGGCCACCAGGAAGTTGCGGACCTCGGTGCGCCCGAAGTCGAACTCCAGCGTCCCCCAGTCGGGATGGTCCCCGCGCCAGGGGTGCTCGTAGAGGTTGGTGCCGTCGAAGTCCGCCAGCGCCCAGTCGTCCTTGGGGAAGTGGGCCGGCACCCAGTCCATGATGACGCCGATGCCCGCCCGGTGCAGCGCGTCCACCAGGTACCGGAAGTCGTCCGGGGTGCCCATCCGGGCGGTGGGGGCGTAGTACGAGGTGACCTGGTAGCCCCACGAGCCGCCGAAGGGGTGCTCGGCGACCGGCATCAGTTCCACGTGCGTGAAGCCCAGGTCGCGCACGTACGCCGGGAGCTGCTCGGCCAGTTCGCGGTACGACAGCCCCGGCCGCCACGAGGCGAGGTGCACCTCGTACACCGACAAGGGCGCCTCGTGCACGGGCACGCGGCCGCGCGAGGCCATCCAGTCGGTGTCCTGCCACTCGTGGCGGGACGCGGTGACGACGGAGGCGGTGGCGGGCGGTGTCTCGGTGCGGCGGGCCATCGGGTCGGCCTTGAGCCGCCGCCCGCCGTCCGGCCCGCAGACCTCGAACTTGTAGCGCTGCCCCTCGCCGACCTCGGGCAGGAACAGCTCCCACACGCCGGACGAGCCCAGTGAGCGCATCGGGAAGGCGGTGCCGTCCCAGCAGGTGAAGTCGCCGACCACCCGCACCCCGCGCGCGTTGGGCGCCCACACGGTGAACCGGGTGCCGGTGACGCCCTCATGGGTCATCGGCTCGGCGCCGAGCGCCTTCCACAGCTGTTCGTGCCGCCCCTCGTTGATCAGGTGCAGGTCGAACTCGCCGAGCGCCGGCAGGAAGCGGTACGGGTCGTGCACCTCGCGCTCGTCGCCGTCGTAGCTGACGGCCAGCCGGTACGCGGGGACCTCGGTCAGCGGCAGCACACCGCTGAACAGCCCGTCGCCCTCGTGGTGCAGCGCCGTCCGCGCCCCGTCGCCGGTGACGACGGCCACGCTCCGCGCGTACGGCCGCAGTGCCCGGAAGGCCAGGCCGTCCGCCACGCGGTGGACGCCGAGCAGCCCGTGCGGGTCGTGGTGGGCGCCGTCCAGCAACCGGCGCCGCTCGCCGGGGTCGAGCTCCGGGGCCGGGGGCACATCGCCGGTCACGGGGCCGGCGGCCGGCGCGACCTCGGGCGCGGGCGGCGGCGCCTGGTGGCCGACCCCCGCGGGGGGCACGGTGCGCGGCGCGGTGCCCGAGGCGGCCGGCCGCCCGGACCCGGCGGGGTCGTAGCCCCGCGCGACGGCCTCGGAGGAGCCGGACGCGTCCGGTCGCGGGCGGTCCGCGGCGGCCGGGCGGGCGCCCTCGGCCGCGGGTTCCGCGCCGGCGGTCTTCCCCCCACGTGCGGGCTTCGCGCCGGCGGCCTTCTGCGGCCCGGTGGCCGGGACCGGCGGGGTCGGCGGGGCGGCGGGGGGCGGCGGGGGAGCCGAGCCCTCGGACCCGGTGCCGCGTGCGGGACGTGCGGCGCGGGCCCTCCCGTTCCCGCCCGGGCCGGGGGTGCCGGGGGTGGAGTCGGGGAACGGCTGGCGATCGGTCACGGTCAGGTCCTCCTCGGATGGGCGTGGGGGCGCCCGGTCAGGGGGTGCGGCCGTGCGGCGGCTGCGCGAGGCGGCGCACCGCGGCCATGGGGATGGGGAGCCAGGCGGGCCGGTGCCTGGCCTCGTAGAGCACTTCGTAGACGGCCTTGTCGGTCTCGTAGGCGCGTATGACGACGGGCTCGTCCCTCGGATCGGTCCCGGTGGCCTCGGCGTAGCCCGCGCAGAAGGCGGCGCGCTGCGTCCTGGCCCATTCGGGCGCCCCGGAGGCGGACGGGTCGTGGTGCCGGGCGGCGTAGTCGAAGGAGCGCAGCATCCCGGCGACGTCCTGCACCGGGGACGCGGGACGGCGGCGTTCGGGCAGCGGCCGCGCCGGCTCGCCCTCGAAGTCGATCAGCACCCACCCCCCGGGCCCGGTCCGCAGGGCCTGGCCGAGGTGCAGGTCGCCGTGGATGCGCTGGGCGGCCAGCGTCGTGCCGAGCGTCCCGAGTGCGGCAAGGTCGTCGAAGGCGGCCCGCAGTGCCGCGCGGTACGGCCGCAGGGCGGGCACCGCCGCGGCGGCGGCGTCCAGCCGTCCGGCCATCGCGGCGGCGAGCAGTTCGATCTGCGGACGGCGCAGGGTGCTCGTCGGCAGGGCGCGCGCCAGCGCCAGGTGGACCTCCGCGGTCGCGCGCCCCAGCGCGTGCGCCTCGCCGGAGAAGTCCGTGCCGTCTTCCACCGCCTGCAGGGCGAGTTCCCAGGCCCCGGCGGAACCGGGCAGGAAGCGCTGCAGCACGCCGAGCGTGGCGGGCTCGTCGTACAGGCCGAGCGCCTCGAACCAGGCGGCGGGCGCCGCGGCGCGCCGCGAACCGGCCCGCGCGAGGGCGAGCGAGAGCTCCAGGTCGGGGTTGGGGCCCGGGGCGACCCGCCGGAACAGCTTGAGGATGAACGTGTCGCCGTAGATGACCGAGCTGTTGGACTGCTCCGCGGTGGACAGCCGCGGCGCCAGCCCGGCCGGGATCGCCGCGGCGGGCTCGGAGCCGAAGCGCAGGTGCCCGGTGCGGCCGGGCGCCCGCAGCCGCTCCAGCAGCAGGGACGTCAGACGCGGGTCGTGGAGCGCCTCGTAGATGGTGAGGCCGTCCAACGGTCCGCCGACGGCGTGCCCGACGAGCGCCGGGGCCAGCGCGGGCGGCAGCAGCGCCCGGGTGCCGAGCAGCAACTGGTAGGTGTCGGCCGGCTTCCCGTGCCCGGTGCCCGGCATCCGCTCCTGCACGTCCTGGTGGACGTCGAGCAGCAGATGGAGCAGTCCGGGGGTGCCCAGCCGCCCGTCGGCGGGCAGCAGCTCGGTGGCCGAGACCAGCCCGAAGCCGCTGATCGGCCGCCCCTTCCCGGCGAACCACCGCTGCCGGGGCAGCCATTCCCGCAGCAACGGGCCGAGCGCGGAGAGCAGTCCCGGTGCCGGGGGCACGGTGGTCCCCGGCCGGACTGCTGAGGTGCGAAGCCACGAGGTGTCCGACATGACGTCCTTTCCTCGGGTGCCGGGCCTGCTGGTTCCCTAAGTGAAGGGGCGCGCTGCGGCGATGGTCCGACGAGTGGGACGTGTCGGACGAATATCATCCGAGCCGGTGGAGCAATTGGCGTACTTGGCGTACGAGGGACAAGGGCCCGTACAGCATCCGATATGACGCTGGATCCGGCAGGGGGAGCCTGCCCCGGCGGATCCGCCTACGCCACGTCGCGGCGGAGCCGGAACCAGTAGAAGCCGTGACCGGCGAGGGTGAGCAGGTAGGGCCACTCGCCGATGGCCGGGAAGCGCACCCCGCCGATCAGCTCGACGGGATGCCGGCCGGTGAAGGCCCGCAGGTCGAGTTCGGTGGGCTGGGCGAAGCGCGAGAAGTTGTTCACGCACAGGACGAGGTCGTCCTTGTACTCGCGCAGGAAGGCCAGGACGGCCGGGTTGGTGGAGGGCAGCTCGGTGTACGAACCGAGGCCGAAGGCCGGGTTCTGCTTGCGGATCTCCACCATCCGGCGGGTCCAGTGCAGCAGCGAGCTCGGGGAGCTCATCTGCGCCTCGACGTTGGTGACTTGGTAGCCGTAGACCGGGTCCATGATGGTCGGCAGGTAGAGCCGGCCCGGGTCGCAGGAGGAGAAGCCCGCGTTGCGGTCCGGGGTCCACTGCATCGGCGTGCGCACCGCGTCGCGGTCACCGAGCCAGATGTTGTCGCCCATGCCGATCTCGTCGCCGTAGTAGAGGATCGGCGAGCCCGGCAGGGAGAGCAGCAGGGCGGTGAAGAGCTCGATCTGGTTGCGGTCGTTGTCCAGCAGCGGGGAGAGCCGGCGCCGGATGCCGATGTTGGCCCGCATGCGCGGGTCCTTGGCGTACTCCGCGTACATGTAGTCGCGCTCTTCGTCCGTCACCATCTCGAGCGTCAGCTCGTCGTGGTTGCGCAGGAAGATGCCCCACTGGCAGTTGTGCGGGATGGCCGGGGTCTTGGCCAGGATCTCCGAGACCGGGTAGCGGGACTCCCGGCGCACCGCCATGAAGATGCGCGGCATCACCGGGAAGTGGAAGGCCATGTGGCACTCGTCGCCGCCCTTGGCGTAGTCGCCGAAGTAGTCGACCACGTCCTCGGGCCACTGGTTGGCCTCGGCGAGCAGGACGGTGTCGGGGTAGTGGGCGTCGATCTCCTCGCGCACCATCTTCAGGAAGCCGTGGGTGCGCGGCAGGTTCTCGCAGTTGGTGCCCTCCTCCTGGTACAGGTACGGCACCGCGTCCAGCCGGAACCCGTCGATGCCGAGGTCCAGCCAGAAGCGCAGGGCGGCCAGGATCTCCTCCTGGACCTTGGGGTTCTCGTAGTTGAGGTCCGGTTGGTGCGAGAAGAAGCGGTGCCAGTAGTACTGCTTGCGCACCGGGTCGAAGGTCCAGTTGGAGCTCTCGGTGTCGACGAAGATGATGCGGGCGTCCTGGTACTGCTTGTCGTCGTCCGCCCAGACGTAGTAGTCGCCGTACGGGCCGTCGGGGTCCGTGCGGGACTGCTGGAACCAGTCGTGCTGGTCGCTGGTGTGGTTGACGACGAAGTCGATGATCACGCGCATACCGCGTTGGTGGGCGGCGTCCACGAACTCCACGAAGTCGGCCAGGTCCCCGAACTCCGGCAGCACGGCCGTGTAGTCCGAGACGTCGTAGCCGCCGTCGCGCAGCGGCGAGGCGAAGAACGGCGGCAGCCACAGGCAGTCGACCCCGAGCCACTGCAGGTAGTCCAGTTTGGCGGTGAGCCCTTTGAGGTCGCCGATGCCGTCGCCGTTGCTGTCCTGGAAGGACCGTACGAGCACTTCGTAGAAGACGGCCCGCTTGAACCAGTCGGGGTCCCGGTCCTTGGCCGGGGTGTCTTCGAACGTGTCAGGTACGGGTTCGTTGACGATCAAGTGGGTGACCCTCCTGTCGATGGAGTAGGTCGCAGGGTGAGGATGTGCGCGGGCGCGCGGCCCGGCTCGAGGCGCACATAGTTGTCCCTGCCCCAGTGGTAGGTCTCGCCGGTGAGCTCGTCGCGCACCGGGGTGGACTCGTGCCACGCGAGGCCGAGTTCCGGCATGTTCAACGAGACGGTCGCCTCCTGGGTGTGGTGCGGGTCCAGGTTGACGACCACCAGTACGACGTCGCTGCCGTCGCCCGAGCGCTTGGAGTACGCCAGCACCGCGTCGTTGTTCACGGGGTGGAAGCGCAGGTCGCGCAGCTGCTGGAGCGCGGGGTGGCGGCGTCGCAGCCGGTTCAGCGTGGTGAGCAGCGGAGCCAGCGAACGGCCTTCGGCCTCGGCTGCCGCCCAGTCACGGGGCTTGAGCTCGTACTTCTCCGAGTGTAGGTACTCTTCGCTTCCCTCGCGCACCGGCGCGTTCTCGCAGAGCTCATATCCGGCGTACACCCCCCATGTGGGGGAAAGGGTCGCGGCGAGGACCGCACGCGCCTCGAACGCCGGGCGGCCGCCGCGCTGCAGGTAGGCGTGGAGGATGTCCGGGGTGTTGACGAAGAAGTTGGGCCGCATGTAGGCCGCGGCCTCACCGGACAGCTCCGTCAGGTACTCCGTCAGTTCCTGCTTGCCGTTGCGCCAGGTGAAGTAGGTGTACGACTGCTGGAAGCCGATCTGGGCCAGCGTGTGCATCATGGCCGGACGGGTGAACGCCTCCGCCAGGAAGATGACGTCGGGGTCGGTGCGGTTGATGTCGGCGATGACCTTCTCCCAGAAGACCACCGGTTTGGTGTGCGGGTTGTCGACCCGGAAGATCCGCACCCCGTGGTCCATCCAGTGCCGCAGCACCCGCTCGGTCTCCTGCACGATGCCGCTGAAGTCGGCGTCGAAGGCGATCGGGTAGATGTCCTGGTACTTCTTCGGCGGGTTCTCGGCGTACGCGATCGAGCCGTCCGCCCGGGTGGTGAACCACTCGGGGTGCTTGCCGACCCACGGGTGGTCCGGCGAGCACTGCAGCGCGAAGTCCAGCGCGATCTCCAGGCGCAGCTCACGGGCCCGCTCCACGAAGAAGTCGAAGTCCTCGATCGTCCCGAGGTCCGGGTGGACGGCGTCGTGGCCGCCCTCCGCGGAGCCGATCGCCCAGGGCGAGCCCACGTCGTGCGGGCCGGGGTCGAGCGTGTTGTCGGGCCCTTTGCGGAACGCTGCGCCGATCGGGTGGACGGGCGGCAGGTAGACCACGTCGAAGCCCATCGCGGCGATCGCCGGCAGTCGCTCGGCCGCCGTGCGGAAGGTCCCGGACCTCGGTGGCTTGCGGCCCGAGGGGTCCACCACGGCGCCTTCGGACCGGGGGAACATCTCGTACCAGGACCCGAACAGCGCCCGCTGCCGCTCCACCTGGAGGGCCGCCGGGCGCGAGGCGCTCACCAGGTCGCGCAGCGGGTGCCGGCCGAGCACCGCCACCACGTCCGGTGCGAGGGCGGCGGCGTGCCGCTCGGCGGCCGAACGGGAGGTGTCGCGCAGGGCGTCGACCGCGGCCAGCACCACGGCCCGGCCGTCCTTCTTCGGCACCCCGGCCGCCGCGCGCTCGTGCAGCTCGGCCCCCTCGGCGAGGACCAGTTCGGTGTCGATGCCGGCGGGGACCTTGATGCCCGCGTGGTGCCGCCAGGTGGCCACCGGATCGCTCCAGGCCTCCACCGTGTACGTCCAGCGGCCCTCCGCGGTGGGCGTCACCTCGGCGCCCCACCGGTCGGTGCCGGGGGCGAGTTCGCGCATGGGGATCCGTGGCCCGGAGCGTCCCGCGGGGCTGCGCAGGACCACGTTCGCCGCCACCGCGTCATGTCCCTCCCGGAACACCGTGGCGGTGACCTGGAAGGTTTCGCCGACCACGGCCTTGGCGGGGCGGCGTCCGCAGTCGACCAGCGGGCGGACGTCCAGGACGGGGATGCGACCGATCATTGCGCCTCACCAGTTTGTGCGGGTGGCCGGACGGGTACCTTCCGCTCTTTTTATCTGCTCCTTCGGATGCCTGCCTGTGGGCATGACCGCTCCTGTCCGCGTTCACTCGGGTGGGCGGATACGAGTTGTGGTGTGGGAGGGTTCGGCGCCGCGTCGCGCAAGGGTGAGCCTGCCCATTGGATGACGGTCGAATACTCCCCGGGAAGGGGTACTGGCGCGTAAGTTGCGCGCCGGGCGGCCCCGGCGGCGCCCGGACGCAGACAACCGGCCACCGTCCGGCGGACCGGCGCGCGCGGCCGCCGGGGCGCCGGGTCCCGCCCGTGCCCCGGTCCTGGCCGCCGGTCGTAGCTCCCGCGGTGCGCCCCGGCCCGGGGGCCGTGCTGCGACTGTCGTAGCCGCCGCCCGACACGCTGACGAGGCGTCCACCGGGCCGCGCGCGGGTGCGCCGGGACGCCCGGCGCGTCCTGGTGCGCCAGGCGACGGGTGCCGCGCGGCGGTGCCGGGCCGCGGGGTGTTGGGGCCCCGGTTGTCACCACCGCACCGAAAGATGCCGCTACCGTCGGAGATGTGAAGGCTATTCGTCGATTCACCGTGCGAACCGTCCTGCCCGAACCACTACGTCCCCTGGGGGAGCTCGCGCAGAATCTGCGCTGGTCCTGGCACAACGAGACCCGTGAGCTGTTCCAGTCCGTCGACCCCGAGGGCTGGAGAGCGGCGGCCGGCGACCCGGTGCGGCTGCTCGGCGCGGTCTCGAAGGACCGGCTGAACGCCCTCGCCAAGGACCGCAGGTTCCTCCGCCGGCTCGGCACCGCCGTCGAGGACCTCCACGACTACCTCGGCAACCCGCGCTGGTACCAGGGCGCTGCCGAGGCCGGGGAACTCCCCGCCGCCATCGCCTACTTCTCACCCGAGTTCGGCATCACCGCGGCGCTGCCGCAGTACTCCGGCGGCCTCGGCATCCTGGCCGGCGACCACCTCAAGGCCGCCAGCGACCTGGGCGTGCCGTTGATCGGCGTCGGTCTGCTCTACCGGCACGGCTACTTCCGCCAGTCCCTGTCCCGGGACGGCTGGCAGCAGGAGCACTACCCCGTGCTCGACCCCAACGAGCTGCCGCTGTCGCTGCTGCGGGACGAGGACGGCGGCCCCGTCCTGATCGCCCTGGACCTCCCCGGCGGGCGCAGCCTGCGCGCCCACGTCTGGCTGGCCCGGGTCGGCCGGGTCCCGCTGCTGCTGCTCGACTCCGACGTCGAGGAGAACCACCCCAACGAACGGGACGTCACCGACCGCCTCTACGGCGGCGGCAGCGAGCACCGGCTGCTCCAGGAGATGCTGCTCGGCATCGGCGGCGTCCGTGCCGTGCGCACCTACTGCGCCCTGACCGGGCACCCGGCGCCCGAGGTCTTCCACACCAACGAGGGGCACGCGGGCTTCCTCGGCCTGGAACGCATCCGCGAGCTCGCGGCCGACGGAGAAGGGCTGGATTTCGACTCCGCCCTGGAGGCCGTGCGGGCCGGTACGGTCTTCACCACCCACACCCCCGTACCGGCCGGCATCGACCGCTTCGACCGCGAGCTGCTCGCCCGGCACCTGGGCGACGACGGCGAGCTGCGCGGCGTCGACGTCCAGCGGGTGCTGGAGCTGGGGATGGAGACCTACCCCGGCGGCGACCCCAACGTCTTCAACATGGCCGTGATGGGGCTGCGGCTGGCGCAGCGCGCCAACGGCGTGTCCACCCTGCACGGTGGCGTCAGCCGCGAGATGTTCGCCGGGCTGTGGCCGGGCTTCGACCCGGAGGAGGTGCCGATCACCTCCATCACCAACGGCGTGCACGCCCCCACCTGGGTCGCGCCCGAGGTGTTCCGGCTCGGCGCCCGGCAGGCCGGCGTCCAGAACGCCGAGGACGCGATGACCACCGGGCTCGCCGACACCTGGGAGAGCGTCTTCCGCATCCCCGACGCCGCGATCTGGGAGCTCCGCCGGGAACTGCGCGAACAGCTGGTGCGGGAGGTGCGCCGCAGGGTGCGCGCCTCCTGGCGGCAGCGCGGCGCCGGCTCGGCCGAGCTGGGCTGGGTCGACGACGTCCTCGACCCGGACGTGCTGACCATCGGCTTCGCGCGCCGGGTCCCGTCGTACAAGCGGCTCACCTTGATGCTGCGCGACCAGGACCGGCTGATGGAGCTGCTGCTGCACCCGACCCGGCCGATCCAGATCGTCGTCGCGGGCAAGGCGCACCCGGCCGACGACAGCGGCAAGCGGCTGGTGCAGGAGCTGGTGCGCTTCGCCGACGACCCCAGGGTGCGGCACCGCATCGTGTTCCTGCCGGACTACGACATGGCCATGGCCCAGCACCTCTACCCCGGGTGCGACGTCTGGCTGAACAACCCGCTGCGGCCGCTGGAGGCCTGCGGCACCTCCGGCATGAAGGCCGCGCTGAACGGCTGCCTCAACCTGTCCGTCCTGGACGGCTGGTGGGACGAGTGGTTCGACGGCAACAACGGGTGGGCGATCCCCACCGCGGACGGCTTCGGCGCGGCCGGCGACCCCGACCGCCGCGACGACATCGAGGCGGCCGCCCTCTACGACCTGGTCGAGAACCAGGTCGCGCCCCGGTTCTACGACCGCGGCACGCACGGTCTGCCGGTCCGCTGGATCGAGATGGTCCGGCACACCCTGAGCACCCTGGGGCCGAAGGTGCTCGCCGGGCGCATGGTCCGCGAGTACGTGACCCGGCTGTACGCGCCCGCCGCCCGCGCCCACCGTCTCGCGGGGGGCGGGGAGTCCGTCGAACTCGCCGCGTGGAAGCGGCGGGTGCGCGAGCAGTGGCCGATGATCGCGGTCGACCACGTGGAGACCGGTGTCTCGGTCGGCGGCTCCCCGGAGCTCGGGACCACGCTCACCCTGCGCGTCCAGGTGGCCCTCGGCGGCCTGGAGCCCGGGGACGTGGACGTCCAGGTGGTGTCCGGGCGCGTCGACGACTCCGACCGGATCGCCGACCCGACCGTGGTCTCCCTCAAACCGGGCGGACGGCCGGACCTGGAGGGCCGCTGGCTCTACGAGGGCCCGCTCACCCTCGACCGCACCGGCCCCTTCGGCTACACCGTCCGCGTGCTCCCGATGCACCGGCTGCTCGCCTCGGTCGCCGAGCTCGGGCTGATCGCGGTGCCGCCCGAGGCGACGGGGATGACGGCCGGCGTGCTGCGCTGAGCCGGACGTCCACGCAAGCGGGCCCGGCGTGTGCGGTCAGCCGACGGGGGTCAGCTGCTGGTGTTCACCGCGGTGTCGTCGACCACGAAGCTCGTCTGCAGCGAGGAGTCCTCGGTGCCGGTGAACTTCAGGGTGACGGTGGAGCCGGCGAAGGAGTTCAGGCTGAAGGACTTCTGGGTGTAGCCCGAGGCCTTGTTGAGGTTGGAGTAGGTGGCCAGGGTGGTCGACCCGGCCGTGACGGTCAGCTTGTCGTACTGGGTGCTGGTGGTCGTCTCGGCGGAGTCGATGTGCAGCCAGAAGGTGAAGGTCGCCTTGCAGCCGGCCGGGATCGTCACCGACTGGGTGAGCGTGTCGGTGTGCGTCGAGCCGTAGCCGTCCAGCCACGCCTTGTACGAACCGCCGTGGGCGGCCTGGCTGCTGGAGTTGGTGATCACACCGCTGGTGGCCGTCCAGGAGGCGCTGCCGGACTCGAACCCGGGGTTGCCGAGCAGCTGGCTGGAGGCGCAGCTACCGGGGGTGGTGACGGTCCAGGTGAAGGAGGCGGTGCCGGTCTTGGACGCGGAGTCGGTGACCGTGACCGTGGTGTTGTACGTGCCCGCGGCGGACGGGGTGCCGGAGATCAGGCCCGTGGAGGCGTTGATCGACAGACCGGAGGGCAGGCCGCTGGCCGCGTAGCTCAGCGCGCCGCTGTTGGTGCTGCTGGCCTGGATCTGCAGGCTGGCGGCGGTGCCGACGGTGCTGCTCTGGTTGCCCGGGTTGGTGACCGTGACGCCCGAGACGGGCGCGTGGCTGCCGACACCGATGCCCGCGAAGGCGTTCTGCACGCCCGCGTACTGGGCGGATCCGGCGCCGTACAGGGCCGTCGCGGCGTTCAGGGCGGCGGTGCGGGCGGCCGCGTAGTTGGTGCTGCTCGTCATGTACGTGCTCAGCGCCTTGTACCAGATCTGCAGCGCGGCGGCACGGCCGATGCCGGCGACGGCGATGCCGTCGGCGGTCGGGCTGTTGTAGCTGACCCCGTTGATGACCTTGGCGCCGCTGCCCTCGGAGAGCAGGTAGAACATGTGGTTCGCCGGGCCCGAGGAGTAGTGGACGTCCAGGTTGCCGATGCCGGAGTACCAGTTGTCGGGCGACGTGCCGTCGCGGGACGGCTTGTCCTGGTAGCGCAGCGGGGTGCCGTCGCCGTTGATGTTGATCTCTTCACCGATGAGGTAGTCACCGATGTCGTTGCTGTTGTTGGCGTAGAACTCGACGCCCGTGCCGAAGATGTCGGAGGTCGCCTCGTTCAGGCCGCCGGACTCGCCCGAGTAGGTGAGGTTCGCGGTGGCGGAGGTGACGCCGTGGCTCATCTCGTGGCCCGCGACGTCCAGCGAGGTCAGCGCGTGGGTGTTGCCCGAGCCGTCGCCGTAGGTCATGCAGAAGCAGCTGTCGTCCCAGAAGGCGTTGACGTAGCCGCTGCTGTAGTGGACCCGCGAGTACGCGGCGACACCGTCGTTGCGGATGCCGCTGCGGCCGAAGGTGTTCTTGTAGAAGTCCCAGGTCGTCTGGGCGCCGTAGGCGGCGTCGGCGCCCGCGGTCTGGGTGTTGGAGCCGGTGCCGTCGCCCCAGACGTCGTCGGCGTCGGTGAACAGCGTCCCGGTGCCGGAGGTGCCGCGGTTGAGGTTGTACGTCTTGTGGCCGCCGCGGGTCGTGTCGTACAGCTGGTACGTCGAGCCGGACAGCGTCGTGGTCAGCGACACCTGGCCGCTGTACTGGGTGTTGCCGGTGCCGGTCTTGATGTCCTGGTACCGGTAGAGCTCCTTGCCGGTCACGGCGTCGGTGACGACGTGCAGCCGGCTCGGGGTGCCGTCGTCCTGCAGGCCGCTCACCACGGTCTCCCAGGCGAGCTTCGGCGTGCCCTGGCCGGCCCAGATCACCTTGCGGGCGTCGTCGGCCGCGGGCGCCTGGGCCTTCAGCGTCTTGGCGGTCTTCAGCGCGGCGGTCGTCGCGGCGGACTCGGCGACCTTCGGCGTCGTCGAGGCGACCGTGATCCTCTGGTTCGTGTTGAACGTCGTGCCGACCGTTCCGGTGCCCTTGGCGGGCGCGTGCACCACGAGGTCGCCGCCGAGCACCGGGAGCCCGGCGTAGGTGCGCTCGTAGCGGGTGTGCAGCGTGCCGTCGGCGTCCTTGACGACGTCCTTGACGACCAGCTTCTCCTTGCTGCCCAGACCCAGCGACTGCGCCGTGACGGCGGTGCGGTCGCTCGCGCTCTTGATGAGCGCGGTGCGCTGGGCGGGGGTGAGCTTCGCCTCGAGGGCTCCGGTGCGGAGCTGGCTCGTGTGGGGGGCGGCGTTCGCCGTGGCGGAGGTGGCCGGTATGCCGACGGCGATGAACGCGGCGGTGGCGACCACACTGGCGGCCGCGACTGCCTTGCGGGGGGATCGTCTCACTCGGACTCCTACTGCGTCGGCCGCGGTTGGCGGCCGGGGACAGCCGGGCAGACGGGGTGTGCTGCCCGGGCGGAACTAGCCGTGCGGGTGGGACGTGCGGAGTTCGGCCGGTGCGTCAGCACGAAGCGGTGCGGTGTGTGGGCGTACTGACGGCCGACGGGGGGAAGAGTGCCACTGTTCACGGCTTGGTGTCATGTACGTGGCGAGAAGTTGGCCGAATTCGTCCTTTGAGGGGGACGTCGGGTTCGCATTCCGGACAGGGAGGGGCGAAGCGTGCCGGAAAGAAGCCGGGGCGTGCGGGGCCGGCCGGCCCCGCACGCCCCGGAAGGTGCCGGTGGCTCAGACGAGGCTGTCGCGCCAGGCCTGGTGCAGATCGGCGAAGCGGCCCGCGCCGGAGACGAGTTCGGCCGGGGTGCCGTCCTCCACGACGCGGCCCTGGTCCATCACCAGCACCCGGTCCGCGATCTCCACCGTCGACAACCGGTGGGCGATGATCACGGCGGTGCGGCCGCGCAGCACCTCGCGCATCGCCTGCTGCACCGCGCGCTCGCCCGGTACGTCCAGCGAGGAGGTCGCCTCGTCCAGGATGAGCACGGCCGGGTCGGCGAGCAGGGCGCGGGCGAAGGCCACCAACTGGCGCTGGCCCGCCGAGATGCGGCCGCCGCGCTTGCGGACGTCGGTGTCGTAGCCCTCGGGCAGCGCCGCGATGAAGTCATGGGCGCCGATCGCCCTGGCCGCGTCCTCGATCTCCTCACGGGTGGCCTCCGGGCGGCCGATGGAGATGTTCTCGGCGACCGTGCCGGAGAAGAGGAACGCCTCCTGGGTCACCATCACCACCCCGCGGCGCAGCTCCGGCAGGGCCAGCTCGCGCAGGTCCACCCCGTCCAGGGTGACCCGGCCGTCGGTCGGGTCGTAGAACCGGGCCAGCAGCTTGGCCAGCGTCGACTTGCCCGCGCCGGTGGCGCCGACCACCGCGACCGTCTGCCCGGCGGGCAGCCGCAGGTCGAAGCGGGGCAGCACCTCGCCGCCCGTGCGGTAGGCGAAGCGGACCCCCTCGAAGACGACCTCGCGGCCCGGGATGTCCGCCGGCGTGGCAGGCAGCGCCCGCGGTGTCTGCGGCTCGGGCACCGTCGGCCGCTGGGCCAGCAGCCCGGCGATCTTCTCCAGCGAGGCGGCCGCCGACTGGTAGGAGTTGAGGAACATGCCGAGCGGGTCGATCGGCGCGTACAGCCGCCGCAGGTAGAGCACGAAGGCGGCGAGCACGCCCAGCGCGAGCGAGCCGGAGGCGACGCGGTACGCGCCCCACAGCACCACCAGCGCCACCGAGGTGTTGGCGATCAGCCAGGAACTCACGGTGAAGCGGCCCATCTCCAGGATCGCGTCACCGTTGGCCTGCCGGTGGGCGGCGTTGAGCTCGTCGAAGGCCTCGTCGTTCGCCTTCTCGCGGCGGAAGGCCTGTACGGGCCGGATGCCGTTCATCGTCTCGGTGAAGCGCACGATGACGGAGGCGATCGCCGCGGAACGGCGTGTGTAGACCGTGGCCGACCGGCGCCGGAAGATCCGGACGGTCACCACCAGCGGCACCGCGGTGGCGAGCGCGAACAGGCCGAGCCCCCAGTCCAGCCACAGCAGGACGGCCGAGATGTAGAGCACCGACAGCCCGACGTTCAGCAGCTCCTGGAGGCCCTCGGTCAGCAGCTCCCGGATCGACTCCACGTCGGAGGTGGCGCGGGCGATGATCCGGCCCGAGGTGTAGCGCTCGTGGAAGTCCAGGCCGAGCGCCTGGGCGTGCCGGAAGATCCGGCCGCGCAGGTCGACCAGCACGTCCTGGCAGACCCGGCCGGCCTGCCGGACGAACGTCCGCTGCAGGAGACCGCCGGCGACGGCGCAGCCGATGTAGCCGACGGCGACCGCGATCAGCGGGCCGTGGCCGTCGCGGCGCAGCGCCGGGATGGCCCGGTCGATGGCCACCGCGACGATGAGCGGGCCCGCCTGCACGGCCGCCTGCTGCAGCAGCAGCACCACGGCCGCCAGCCACACGCGCCGCCGGTGCGGCCCGACCAGTTCCCGCAGCAGGGCGCGTGACGCCCCCTCGGGCGCCGGGAGCCGGTCCCGGTCGAAGAGGTCGTCCTCCCGGGCTTGCCGGGCCTCCCGGGCCTCCTCGGTCTCCCGGTGCCCCGCCGGTTCCCCGTCGGCCGACTGCTCGGCAGGCTGCGACTCCGCGACGGAGGTCATCGGGTGCTGCTCCCTTCGAATTGCGGACGGTCCGGCGCGGCGGGCGCGCTCCCGTCCTGGCCGGACATCAGGCGGCGGTAGACCGCGGAGGAGGACAGGAGCTCCTGGTGGGTGCCGACCGCGGTGACCCGGCCCTCCGACAGCAGCGCCACCCGGTCGGCGAGCATCACCGTGGAGGGGCGGTGGGCGACCACCAGCGCCGTCGTGGTGGCCAGCACCTGGCGCAGGGCCGCCTCGACGAGGGCCTCGGTGTGCACGTCGAGGGCGGACAGGGGGTCGTCCAGCACCAGGAAGCGGGGGCGGCCGACGACCGCGCGGGCCAGCGCGAGCCGCTGCCGCTGACCGCCGGACAGGCTCAGGCCCTGCTCTCCCACCTGGGTGTCCACACCCTGCGGCAGCTTGTGGACGAAGTCGCACTGGGCGATCTCCAGCGCCCGCAGCAGGTCCGTCTCGCCCGCGTCGGGAGCGCCCATCAGCACGTTCTCCCGCACGCTGGCGGAGAACAGGGTCGGTTCCTCGAAGGCCGTCGCGACCAGGGAGCGCAGCGCGGACCGGGTGAGCTGCGCGGCGTCGGTGCCGTCCAGCGTGATGCGGCCGCCGGTCGGCTCGTACAGCCGCGGGATGAGCGAGGTCAGGCTCGTCTTGCCGCTGCCCGTCGCGCCGACCAGCGCCACGGTCTCGCCGCTGCGGATGTGCAGGTCGATCCCGGTGAGCAGGTCGGGGCTGCCCTCGGGGGCGTCGGGGTAGCGGAAGCGCAGGGCGTGGAAGCGGATGCCGTCGGCGGGCCGCCCGCCCTCGCCGCCGACCGGGCCGGTCCCCGTCCCCGAGCCGGTCTCCGGCGGGACCTCGGTGTCCAGGACCTCGAAGACGCGGTCGGCGGCGGTGGCCGCCTCGTTGCTGAAGGAGAGCAGCCAGCCCAGCGACTCCACCGGCCAGCGCAGCGCGAGCGCCGTGGACAGGAAGGCGACCAGCGTGCCCGCCGACAGGTCGCCGTCGGCGACCTGCACCGCGCCCAGGACCAGCGCCGCGCCCAGCGCCACGTCCGGCAGCGCGGTGATCACCATCCACAGGTCCGCCAGCAGCCCGGCCTTGCGCAGCTCGGTGCCGCGCAGCTCGCGCGACTGCCGGCGGAAGGCGTCGGCCTGGCTGCGGTGCCGGCCGAAGGCCTTGATGATGCGGATGCCGAGCACCGACTCCTCGACCAGCGTGGTCAGGTCGCCGACCTGGTCCTGCGCGGTGCGGGAGGCGACCTGGTAGCGCGCCTCGAAGTACGAGCAGAGGATCACCAGCGGCACGACCGGGCCCAGCAGGATCAGCCCCAGCGACCAGCGCTGCACGAACAGGATGCCGAAGCCCGCCGCGATGGTGGCCGTGTTGACCGCCAGGAAGACCATCGGGAAGGTCAGGAACATCCGCAGGATCTGCAGGTCGTTCGTGGCCCGTGAGAGCAGCTGGCCCGAGCCCCACCGGTCGTGGAAGGACACCGGCAGGCGCTGCAGCCTCCGGTACAGCTCGGCCCGCATCCCGGCCTCCAGCGCGGCCATGGGGCGCGCCACCAGCCAGCGCCGTACGCCGAAGAGCCCGGCCTCCAGGAGACCGAGCAGCAGCACCAGCCCGCCGCCGAGCCACACCCCGGACGGCTCGTGGTCGGCGACCGGGCCGTCCACGATCCACTTCAGGACCAGCGGGATCAGCAGCGCCAGGCACGACGCGACCACGGCCACGCCCGCGGAACCGAACAGCCGGTGGCTGATCGGCTTCACGTACGGCCACAGGCGCAGCAGTGAGCGCACGGCGGATCGGGAACGTTCGGGCTCGGGTTGGTTGGTCGACTCAGGCATCGTTTCAGAGACTACGTGCGACCACCGACAACGCTCATCCGGATTTTCGGCCGAGGTCGCGCACGGCGGGCACCGCCAGCAGCGCCACGCACACCAGCAGGGTCACCGCACCACCGGCCACCAGCACCGGGCGCGCCCCGAAGACACCCGCCGCCGGCCCCGCGAGGGCCTGCCCGACGGGCAGCATGGCGACCGAGCCGGCGACCTCGTAGGCGTGGATGCGGTTGAGGATCTCGCCGGGCACCTGGGTCTGGACGCTGGTGGCCCACATCACGCTCCAGAACGCCCAGGCCGTCCCGGCGACCAGCACCGCCGCCGCGATCGCCGGCACCGGCAGCCCGGCGCCGACCGCGGCCGGGTAGAGCGCGAAGCCGAACAGCGCCACGGCCCCGCCCCGCAGCGGCCGGGCCGGCCGCAGCCGTATCGCCAGCAGCCCGCCGAGCGCGGTGCCCGCCCCCAGGGCGGAGGAGACCAGGCCGTACGCCTTCGGGCCGTGCGCTGGCAGGATCTCGCCGGCCGCCAGCGGGGTGACCGGGCCCATGACGAGGATCATGAAGCCCATCCAGATGACGATCACCGACCACATCCAGGTACGGGCCCGGAACTCCCGCCACCCCTCGACCAGGTCGGCCCGGAAGCTGCTGCGCCGGGCGGCGTCCCGCGGCTCCCGCGCGGTCCGGGCCGGCAGCCGGAGCAGCAGCAGGCAGACGGCGCTCACCGCGTACGTGGCGGCGTGCGCGGCGAACACCCCGCCCGCCGAGGTGAAGGCCACCAGCACGCCGGCGAGCGCCGGGCCGGCCAGCGCCATCAGGGACTCGGCGGTGCGGACCACCCCGTTGGCCTCCTGGACGTCCCGTGCCACCTGGGGCACCGTGCTGGCCACCCCCGGCTGGAACATGGCGCCCGCCACGCCGTTGACGGCGCCGATCAGGCAGATCTGCCAGAGCACGACGTGCCCCGAGAAGAAGAGCCAGGCGGCCAGGGACTGCGTGCCGACCCGCACCAGGTCGGCGCCGATCATCAGGCCGCGGGCGCTGAACCGGTCGGCGAACACGCCGCCGAGGACGACCAGCCCGGCGAAGCAGGCGGTGAAGGAGGCCATGGCGTAGCCGATGTCGCCCGCGCCGTAGCCGTGCTGGAGCAGCCCGGCCGACAGGGCGACGGGCAGCATCGAGTCGCCGAGCATGGCGACGCTGCGGGCGGTGAAGTACAGGCTGAACCCCCGTGACCACAGGCGGTCCCGGGGGGTGGCCGGCAGGGCGCGGCCGGAGGCGCACGGCGGCGATGGCGGAGGTGCGGAGGTCACGGACGACCAGTGTGGACTGGACCAATTGGCCGAGTCCACACCTTTGCCGCCGCGTCTCGTCCCTCAGACGGCGCGCAGCAGCAGCACCGTCCTCCCCGGCACGGTCAGCGCCTTCCCGCCGCGGTGCCGGCTGCCCGGTGCTTCCGTCTGGTCCTCGCGCGAGGTGTCGAGCAGCAACTCGTACTCCCTGGCCCACGGCCCGCCCGGCAGCGTGAAGCGGACCGGGCGGTGCGAGGCGTGGAAGACCGCCAGGAAGCTGTCGTCGGTGACCGGGCGGCCGCGCGCGTCGCGGTGCGGGATGTCGGCGCCCGACAGGTACATCCCGAGCGTGGACGTGGGGCTGTACCAGTCGCCGTCGGTCATCTCCCGGCCCTGCGCGGTGAACCAGGCCAGGTCCCGCAGGCCCTCGGCGGACTGCGGCCGGCCGGAGAAGAAGGCCCTCCTGCGCAGCACGGGGTGAGCGCGGCGCAAGGCGATCAGCCGGGCCGTCAGCTCGCGCAGCGAGGCCCAGTCAGGATCCTGCGGCAGCGACCAGTCCAGCCAGCTGATCTCGTTGTCCTGGCAGTACGCGTTGTTGTTGCCGCCCTGGGTGCGGCCCGTCTCGTCACCGGCCACCAGCATCGGCACGCCGGTCGACAGCAGCAGCGTCGAGAGCATGTTGCGCAGCTGACGGCGGCGCAGCCCGCCCACGGCCGGGTCGTCGGTCTCGCCCTCGTGCCCGCAGTTCCAGGCGCGGTTGTCGTTGGTGCCGTCGCGGTTGTCCTCGCCGTTGGCCTCGTTGTGCTTGCGCTCGTAGCTCACCAGGTCGCGCAGGGTGAAGCCGTCGTGCGCGGTGATGAAGTTGACCGAGGCGTACGGACGGCGCCCGCCCCAGGCGTACAGGTCGCTGGAGCCGGACAGCCGGTAGCCCAGGTCGCGCACGTCGTGCTGGGTGCCGCGCCAGAAGTCCCGGACGGTGTCGCGGTAGCGGTCGTTCCACTCCGTCCACAGCGGCGGGAAGGCGCCGACCTGGTAGCCGCCGGAGCCGACGTCCCAGGGCTCGGCGATGAGCTTGACCCGGCGCAGCACCGGGTCCTGGGCGATGACGGCGAGGAAGGGGGAGAGCATGTCGACGTCGTGCATCGACCGGGCGAGCGCCGCGGCGAGGTCGAAGCGGAAGCCGTCGACGCCCATCTCGGTCACCCAGTAGCGAAGGGAGTCGGTGATCAGCCGGAGCACCTGGGGCTGGACGACGTGGAGGGTGTTGCCGCAGCCGGTGTAGTCGGCGTAGCGGCGCGCGTCGCCCGGCAGCCGGTAGTAGCCGCGGTTGTCGATGCCGCGCAGGGAGAGGGTGGGCCCGAACTCGCTCCCCTCGGCGGTGTGGTTGTAGACGACGTCGAGGATCACCTCCAGCCCCGCGTCGTGCAGGGCGCGCACCATCCGCTTGAACTCGCCCACCTGCTGTCCGCGGGTGCCGGTGGCGGCGTAGCCGGCGTGCGGGGCGAAGTAGCCGATCGAGTTGTAGCCCCAGTAGTTGCGCAGGCCCCGGCGCAGCAGGTGGTCCTCGTGCGCGAACTGGTGCACCGGCAGCAGTTCGACGGCCGTCACGCCGAGGCCGGTGAGGTACTCGATCGCCGCCGGGTGCGCCAGCCCGGCGTAGGTGCCGCGCAGTTCGAGCGGGATGCCGGGGTGGCGCATGGTGAAGCCGCGGACGTGCAGCTCGTAGATGACCGAGTCGGCCCAGGGCGTCTTGGGCCTGCGGTCGTCCGTCCAGGGGTCGTCGTCATCCACCACGACGCCCTTGGGCACGTACGGGGCCGAGTCGCGGTTGTCCCGCACGGTGTCGGCGACCTCCTGCTCCGGCCAGTCGCGGACGTGGCCGTACACCTCGGGGGGCAGTGTGAAGTCGCCGTCGACCGCCCGCGCGTACGGGTCCAGCAGCAGCTTGGCCGGGTTCCAGCGGGCACCGGTCCACGGGTCCCAGCGGCCGCCGACCCGGTAGCCGTACCGGTGGCCGGGCAGGACCCCGGGCACGAAGCCGTGCCAGATCTCGTGGGTCAGCTCGGTCAGCGGGACCCGGGTCTCGGTCCCCTCGTCGTCGAACAGGCACAGCTCCACCGACTCGGCGCCGCCCGCCCACAGGGCGAAGTTGGTGCCCGGGCGTCCGTCGGGGCCGGTGTGGAAGCGCGCCCCCAGCGGCTGCGGGCTGCCCGGCCACACCAGGGTGTCCCCGGCCCCGGCGGGCCCCGGCACGGCCGGCGCGGTCTCCGGGCGCGGCAGCGGCACGGCCACGGGGGCGGTCCGGTGGCCGTTCGGGCGCAGCTTTCCGGCCCGGTCGACCGATTCGTCCTCGCGCGTCTCCGACACGTGCTCGCCTCCTGCGGCTCGGGGGACGCCGGACCCGGCCGGCGCCGGCCGTGCCCGTGCGCGGCGCGGTGTCCCTCCGCGCGCGCGTCGCGCCCTCCCGCTTTACCTTCCCGTTCACCCTGCGGCGTCACACGCGTGATCGATCGGACGCGCCGCAGACGTTTCCCCGGGGCCGTCCGGTCGTTGACCGAGCGTGACGACTGCGGTGCGGCGCGCTCTGCGCGCGGGGGCGGGGCTTGCCACCGCCATGTGGCTGGCGGGGATGCTGACGGCGTGCGGGCTCGGGTTCGGGCCGGCGGACAGCGGTGCGGTGGCCGACGACACCCCGAAGGTGTCCGAGGCGAGGATCAGGATCACTCCGGGGGACGGCGCCCGTGACGTGGAGGCGGACGACCCGCTGACGGTCGAGGCCGAGGACGGCCTGCTCACCTCCGTGCACGTCGAGGACGGGGAGGGGGAGGTGGTCGAGGGCGTGTTCACCGCCGACCGCTCCCGCTGGCACGCCCGGTCCAGGCTGTCGCTGTCGGAGAAGTACACGGTGGACGCCGTCGCCGAGGACACGGGGGGCCGGCGGGCCGCCAAGCACGCGGTGTTCACCACCCTCGTCCCCAAGAACACCCTCATCGGCTACTTCACCCCCGAGGACGGGCAGACCGTCGGCACGGGCATGATCGTCTCCCTGGACTTCAACCGGCCGGTCACCGACCGCGCCGCCGTCGAGCGCGCCGTCCGCGTCGCCTCCTCGCCCGCCGTCGAGATCGCCCCGCACTGGTTCGGCGACCGGCGCCTGGACTTCCGCCCCCGCGAGCGCTGGGTCCCCGGCACGAAGGTGACGCTCTCGCTGCGGCTGCTCGACGTCGAGACCGGCCCCGGGGTCTACGGGGTGCAGTCCAAGGACGTCACCTTCGACATCGGCCGGGACCAGACCAGCACCGTCGACGCCGCCGCGCACACCCTGACGGTGCGCCGCGGCGGGCAGGTCACGCGCGTCCTGCCGATCTCGGCGGGCGCCCCGTCCAACCCGACGTACAACGGCGCGATGGTCATCTCCGAGAAGCTCCGGCTGACCCGGATGAACGGGGACACGGTGGGCTTCGGCGGCGAGTACGACATCCCCGACGTCCCGCACGCCATGCGGCTGACCCGCTCCGGCACCTTCGTGCACGGCAGTTACTGGGCCACCCCCGGCACCTTCGGCGCGGCCAACACCAGCCACGGCTGCGTCGGCCTGCTCGACGTGAAGGGCGGCGGGACGGCCACCCCGGCGGCCTGGTTCTTCGCGCACTCGCTCGTCGGCGACCTCGTCACCGTCGTCAACTCCCACGACCGCACCGTCGCTCCCGACAACGGCCTGGGCGGCTGGAACATGGCCTGGGAGCAGTGGGCGGCCGGCGGCTGAGGCCGGGCCCCGCGACTGGGACGGAACGGTGACAATACCGGGATCCACAACACCGGTTCCGTGTGGTTCTCTAAGCGCTAGGTGAGGGGGACTCACCCTTGGGCCACGGGGCCACGGGCCGGTTTTGGGGAGACGTGAGTTGAAGGCGATACAGGGCGCGCCGGGCGCAAGGCGGACCACCTTGGCCCTCGCGGTGGGGGCGATGCTGCTCCTGGTCAGCGCGTGCGGGGGCAGCGCCAGCGGCGACAGCAAGGACGGGGACAAGGCCAGGCCCGGTGCCTCGGCCTCACAGGGCGGCAAGGGGGACACGACCGAGTCGCAGGCCGTCGTGACCATCGCGCCCGAGGACGGGGCCGACGAGGTGGCCACGACGGGGGACCTCAAGGTCACCGCCGGCAAGGGCAAGCTGACCTCGGTCGTGGTCAAGAGCGGCAAGGGCGACCCGGTCGAGGGCAAGATATCCGCCGACGGCAGCAGTTGGGAGCCGACCGAGACGCTCGGCACCTCCACCGAGTACTCGGTGGACGCGATAGCCAAGGACGGTGCGGGCCGCGAGTCGGCCAAGCACGCGAGCTTCACCACGGTCACCCCGAAGGACACCTTCATCGGCTTCTTCACCCCCGAGGACGGCCAGACGGTCGGCGTCGGCATGCCGGTCTCGCTCAAGTTCAACCGGGCGATCACCGACAAGAAGGCGGTCCAGGACGCGATCGAGGTGACCGCGAACCCCTCGGTCCCCGTCGTCGGCCACTGGTACGGCGACCAGCGCGTCGACTTCCGTCCCGAGAAGTACTGGGCCAAGGGCACCAAGATCACGCTCTCCCTGCGGCTGAACGGGGTCGAGGGCGCGAAGGGCGTCTACGGCACCCAGTCCAAGGACGTGCACTACACCATCGGCCGCAGCCAGGTCAGCATCGTCGACGCCGCCAAGCACACGATGAAGGTCTACCGCGACGGCAGCCTGCTGAAGACCATCCCGATCACCTCGGGCGGGCCCGGCACGACGACCTACAACGGCAAGATGGTCATCACCGAGCGGTACAAGGTGACGCGCATGAACGGCGACACCGTGGGCTTCGGCGGTGAGTACGACATCAAGGACGTGCCCAACGCCCAGCGCCTGACCACCTCGGGCACCTTCATCCACGGCAACTACTGGGCCTCGCCCGGCACCTTCGGCAACGCCAACGTCAGCCACGGCTGCGTGGGCCTGCGGGACGTGCGCGGCGGCAGCGGCGACACCCCGTCCTCGTGGTTCTACAACAACTCGATGATCGGTGACGTCGTGCAGGTCAAGAACTCCCACGACAAGACCGTGCAGTGGTGGAACGGGCTCAACGGCTGGAACCTGCCGTGGAGCCAGTGGACCCCCGCCTCCTGACGCGCCCCGTGAGGCACGTCGCAGCGTAAACGGGCGTTCACGGATACCCTCGTCGGCCATGACAGTTAATCTCGAGGTCGACGAGGGTGTCGGCACCATCCGCCTGGACCGCCCCCCGATGAACGCCCTGGACGTCGCGACCCAGGACCGGCTCCGCGAAGTGGCGGAGGAGGCCTCCCGGCGCGAGGACGTACGGGCCGTCGTGATCTGGGGCGGCGAGAAGGTGTTCGCGGCGGGCGCGGACATCAAGGAAATGCAGGTCATGGATTACGAGGCCATGGCCGTGCGGTCCCGCGCACTGCAGGATTCCTTCACGGCGGTCGCCCGGATCCCCAAGCCGGTGGTGGCCGCCGTGACCGGTTACGCCCTCGGCGGCGGCTGCGAACTCGCGCTCTGCGCCGACATCCGGGTCGCAGCGGAGGACGCCAAGCTCGGCCAGCCGGAGATCCTGCTCGGCCTCATCCCCGGCGCGGGCGGCACGCAGCGGCTGTCGCGCCTGGTGGGTCCCGCCAAGGCGAAGGACCTCATCTTCACCGGCCGCATGGTCAAGGCCGACGAGGCGCTCACCATCGGCCTGGTGGACAAGGTGGTCCCGGCCGGGCAGGTGTACGCCGAGGCCCGCGCCTGGGCCGAGCGGCTGGCCCGGGGGCCGGCGCTGGCGCTGCGCGCCGCCAAGGAGGCCGTGGACGCCGGTCTCGAGACCGATCTGGAGACCGGCCTCACCATCGAACGGAACCTGTTCGCAGGGCTGTTCGCGACCGAGGACCGTACGACGGGCATGCGCAGCTTCGTCGAGGAGGGTCCGGGCAAGGCGAAGTTCCGCTAGACCCAACCCGGTTGAGTGACAGCCGGTGCCCGTCGGGTCGCCTTAAGCCGACCTTAAGAGGACCTTAAGGCGACCTGCGCCGGATTCGTCGGCCGTTCCTCTCCGATGCCCCCTTCGCGCAGGTGGGAGGGGTCGTGTGAGATCCATCATTGCCCTTGACATATGCCGGTACGGCAACTCGGAATGACGCGTTCCGCCCCGTCAATTCCCCCGATCCGCCCCGAACCGCCGTCGCGTACGGCCATCATGAGAGCATGGCGGGGCAGCAGGGAGCATCTGAGCAGCCGCAGCGGGTAACGGTCCCGGCGGCGGGGTGGCCGCCCACGGCGGTCGACGATCTGGCGGCGACGTCCCTCGATCTGTTGGGGAATCCCTCCGTGGACGAGGTGCGGCTCTCCTCGCGCCCGGAGTCCGCGGCCACGGCCCGGCGGCTGAGCCGTTCGGTGCTCCGGCTCTGGGGTCTGCCCCAGTTCAACGACGTCGTCGAGTTACTCGTCTCCGAACTCGTCGGCAATGCCGTGCGTCACACCGGGGCCCGTACCTTCGGCCTGCGCATGCTGCGCCGCCGCGGCTGGATCCGGGTGGAGGTACGCGACCCCTCGCGGGCGCTGCCCTGCCTGATGCCGGTGCGCGAGATGGACGTGAGCGGGCGGGGCCTCTTCCTGATCGACAAGCTCGCCGACCGCTGGGGGGTGGATCTGCTGCCACGCGGCAAGACCACCTGGTTCGAAATGCGGGTCATGGACCGCTGAACGCCAAATGAACAGCAAACCTGCGTTTACAAGGTCAGTGTCCCACCTCACTCCCACATCGCGAGGTTTCGGCTGCGATGTCTCGTATAGTTGTGGAGCAACGACCCCCATGACCCGGGCTCGGTCGTCCCATGGCGTCGTGGATCACACCCCCTGGCTCCACGACGAATCGAGAGGCCCCAGCAGCGTCGCACAACGATGCGCAGGGGCCTCTTTCGTCTTCCGGCGGGACACGCCGACAAGGGTGACCATTCCGGCGACCGGGCGATACCGGGGTGATCGTGGGCATATGATCGCACTGCGCACGCTGCGCCGGCTCTGCGCCGCCGCCCTTTCGCTGGGGGTGCTCGCACTCCCCGTCTGCACGGCCTCCGCGGCCGTCGCCCCGGGTCTTCCACGCGACCCGGCCGTCCCCGAATGGTGCCCCGTCGTTCCCGACCGGCTCTACGCCGCCGCGGACACCAGCGTCGACCTCGACCGGATCAGGCCCGACGAGCCGACCTGGCGCTCCAACTGCAACGCCCTCTTCCACGGCGACGACCGCCCGCCGGAGACCGTCTTCAAGGACGGCCTGCGTCCCGAGGACGTGGGCGACGGCGAGTACGACCTGCAGGCCTACGCCCGCCGCGAGCAACCCTCGCCGTTCGTGGCCACCACCTACGACCGCGAGGCCCTCAGGCAGCACACGGCCGCCTACCACTACTACATCGACGCCCCCGGGGGCATCGAGCTCGACGAGACCCTCGGTACCCGTGAACTGCGCTCGGCCCGTACCGGCGTGGTCTTCCCCGGGGGCATCGCCCGCCAGTTCCTCGTGAAGGCCTGCCCGGTGGACAAGGCCACCAAGGCCGAGCTCACGGCCCGGTGCGTGGTCAACCCCGCGTACTCGCCGTGGCGCGGCTGGCCGGCCCCCGACTGGACGGGGGTGAAGGAGCCCGCGGCCCCCGCGGCCCCCTCTTCCCCCTCCGCGCCTCCCGCCGCCCCGTCGGCGCCTCCGGCAGCCAAGCCGGGTGCGTCACCGGCCGGTCGGCCCTCCGTGCCTCCGGCAGCCAAGCCCGGTGCGTCACCGGCGGTCCGTCCGTCCGCACCGCCCGCCGTCCAGCAGGGGACACCGCCCGCCGCCCAGCCGGGCGCGCCACGGTCCTCGGTGGAGGGCGGGGACGGCCCGGTGGGCTGAGGGAGCCCTTCCCGCCGTGCGGTGCGGGGGAGACGTCGAACCCCGGCGGCGGCGCCCCGGGCCGAGGGCGCCGGCGAACGGGAACGGCGGCCACCGGCGCTCGCGTGAGCGTGGTGGCCGCCGTTCGTACGGTCAGCCGAGCCGCAGCACCGAGGTGAGGACCTCGTCCAGCGTCGCCGCGGGGTCCTCGACGGCCTCGCGGCTCCGCCAGGCGACGAAGCCGTCCGGGCGGACCAGGATCGCGCCGCTCGGCGTCATGCCGTGCACCGCGGTCCAGTCCGTGCCCGCCTCGGGCACCAGGTCGGCCTGCGTGGACTCGCCGAGCCGGTACGCCTGCAGCGGCACCCCGAGGCGCTCCGCGACCGTGCGGGCCGCGTCGTGCCAGGCCGTGCCCTTCGGCCCGTCGCCGGTGAGCAGCACCATGGAGCGCTCGTACAGGTCCAGCGTGGAGCGGCGCTCGCCCTCCCGGGTGGTCACCCACACGTGCGGGGAACGGCCACCGGGTTCGGCGACCGGCCGGAAGTCCTCGGGGACGACCGGCCGCCCCGGGTCCGCGCCCAGGAACGCGCCCTCGGGGTAGCGGTAGCCCAGCGCGACCACCAGGACCCCCTTCTGTGGCCCGCCGCCGGCCGGCGGCGCGTAGCCCGGGTGGGCGTGCTCGGCGGAACGGGCGGAGGCCCGCTCGCTGGTGGCCACCGCGACCGGGCGGCGCTCGGCCTCGTACGTCTCCAGCAGCTCCGGCCCGGCCCAGCCGCCGGTCACCGCGGCGAGCTTCCACGCCAGGTTGTGGGCGTCCTGGATGCCGGTGTTGGAGCCGAAGGCGCCGGTGGGCGACATCTCGTGGCACGAGTCGCCGGCGAGCAGCACCCGCCCGCGCCCGTAGGAGTCCGCGACCCGCTCCGCGGCCCGCCAGGGGGCCCGGCCGGTGATCTCGATCTCCAGGTCCGGCACGCCCACCGCGGTGCGGATGTGCGCGGCCAGCCGCTGGTCGGTGAAGTCCTCCGGCGACTCGCCCCGCTCGGGGTGCCAGGGCGCGTGGAAGACCCAGTTCTCCTGGTTGTCGACCGGCAGCAGCACGCCGTCGGCGTCCGGATTGGTCAGGTAGCACGCGATGAAGTAGCGGTCGCCCACCGCGTCGGCCAGCCGCTTGGCGCGGAAGGTCGCGCTGATGTTGGCGAAGAGGTCGCCGCGTCCGGTGTGACCGATGCCCAGTGCGCTGCGCACCGGGCTGCGCGGACCGTCGGCCGCGACCAGGTAGTCGGTCCTGACGGTGCTGCGGTCGCCGGTCTCCCGGTCCATCAGCTCGCAGGTGACGCCGTCGTCGTCCTGGGTGAACGACACCAGCTCGGTGCTGAAGCGCAGGTCGCCGCCGAGCGTGCGGGCGTAGTCCAGGAGCACCGGCTCCAGGTCGTTCTGGCTGCACAGGCACCAGCCGCTGGGGCTGATGCCGGACAGCCGGCCGCCCGGGTCGATCTCCCGGAACAGCCATTCGGCGTTGTCCGAGGTCAGTGAGTCGGCCTGCAGGATGCCGTGGTTGTCGGCGAGTACGGAGGCGGCCCGCCGGATCAGCGGCTCGGCCCCGGCGGTACGGAACAGCTCCATGGTCCGCAGGTTGTTGCCGCGGCCACGGGGGTGGATGGAGGTACCCGGGTGCTTCTCGACGAGGACGTGCCGGACGCCGAGCCGGCCCAGGAAGACTGAGCTGGAGAGCCCGACGAGGGAGCCCCCCACGATGAGGACCGGAACCCGGTCTTCGGCCTGTGGAGTCATAGCTCCCTTGATGCCCGATTACCGGGGGTATTTTCGCCCGTCACCCAATTGGATCACATATCTCGCACCGGTTGGGCCACCACAGCACGATCGTTGGACGACGGACCTCGGGGGTTGCTCGCTCTCGGAAGAGGTGGAATATGCCGGCCCAGGCCGAAAAGGTCTCGCAGTCCGCGCTCGATGGCAATCGCCTGCGCGTCGTCCTCATGCTTGATGTTGAAGACGACGCCGAGCAGCGGTTTCTTGACGCGTATGACCAGATGTGCCGCCACGTCGCTGCCGTGCCCGGACACGTCAGCGACCAGCTTTGCCAGTCGATCGAAAATCCCTCGCAATGGCTGATCACCAGTGAGTGGGAGAGTGCGCTGCACTTCCTCGCCTGGGTGGACAGCCCGACCCATCTGGAGATGGTGCAGCCGATGCACGGCTGCGTGAAGGACACCCGCTCGCTCCGCTTCGGGGTGCTGCGGGAGACCCGTACCTCCTACGAGTCCGGTCGCATGCAGACCGTGCCGAGGGTCGGGGACGGGATCATCCGCCACGCCATCACCTTCACCGTGAAGCCCGGCAGCGAACAGCAGGTGGCGGACATCCTGTCCGGCTACACCTCGCCGCAGGCCGTGGTCGACGAGAACACGCGGCTGCGCCGCACCTCGCTGTTCATGCACGGCAACCGCGTCGTGCGCGCCGTGGAGGTGGAGGGCGACCTGGCCAGGGCACTGCGCCATGTCGCCCGCCAGCCCGAGGTGCGGGCGGTCGAGGAAGCCATCAACCCCTACCTGGAGGTGGACCGGGATCTCAACGACCCGGGCTCGGCACGGGAGTTCTTCGCCCGCGCCGCGCTCCCGGCCGTGCACCACGTCGCCAAGGGCACCGACCGGCCGGAGGGCCTGAGCCGCCACGCCCTGATCTACCCGGCCAAGGCGGGCTCCGGCCAGGCCGTCGCCAAGATGCTCGCCCAGCAGGACGAGGAGGCCGTGGACGTCCGCAAGGGGCCGCTCGCGCGCAGCACCGTCTTCCTGCGCGAGAGCGAGGACATCGTGGTGCGCCTGGTCGACCTGCGGGTCCCGGTCGAGGAGGCCTCGCTCATCGCCGTGGGTGCCGCCGGCAAGCACAAGGCCGGCGTCCTCGCCCGGCTGCTCGACCTCGGTCCCGACTGGGACCTCGCGGACGAGCAGGGCCTGAAGCGGTTCCTCGTCGAATACGACATGCGCATGGTCACCGACCGCAGCGCGGCCACGTCCTGACCCGTACGAGCCATCGGCAGCCGGCAGGTACCGGCCGGCCCGGGGTGCGCCCCGGGCCGGCCCCGCCGGAGGAGGCAAGCATGGATGATCTTCTGACCAACGAACGGAACGTCCCGTTCACGCCGACCATCGTGAACCTGGGGGACACCCCGCACAACCGCCGTCGCGGCGGCGACCTGCGGGCGATGCTCACCCCGACCGCGTGCGGCGCCACCAGCGGCTTCATGGGCGTCGCGCTCGTGGAGCCCGGTGACCGGATCGGCGAGCACTACCACCCGTACTCGGAGGAGTTCGTGTACGTGGTGTGCGGTGCGCTTGAGGTGGACCTCGACGGGGAGCCGTACGTGCTCCGCCCGGAGCAGGGCCTGATGATCCCGCCGTACGTCCGCCACCGTTTCCGCAACGTCGGCGACACCGAGGCCCGGCTTGTCTTCCACCTCGGTCCGCTCGCTCCGCGCCCGGAGCTGGGCCATGTCGACACCGAGCCCACCGAGCAGACCGAGGACGCGGCGTCATGACCCGCCGGGTGGCGGTCACCGGGGCCGGTGTCGTCGCCCCCGGCGGTGTCGGGGTCCCCGCTTTCTGGGAACTGCTCACCGCCGGCCGGACGGCGACCCGCGGGATCACGCTCTTCGACCCGACGGGCTTCCGGTCCCGCATCGCCGCTGAGGTCGACTTCGACGCGGCGGCCTGCGGGCTGAGCCCGCGGGACCTGGAACGCGCCGACCGGTACGTCCAGTTCGCGCTCGTCGCGGCCGCCGAGGCGGTCCGCGACGCCGGGCTGGAACTGGACGAGGAGGACCCCTGGCGGGTCGGGGTCTCCCTCGGCACCGCCGTCGGAGGCACCACCCGGCTGGAACACGACTACATACGCGTCAGTGAACGTGGCACCCGCTGGGACGTCGACCACCGGCAGGCGGGTGCGCACCTGCACCGGGCGTTCGCGCCCAGCGCGCTCGCCTCGGAGATAGCCGAACGGCACGGCGCCCGCGGTCCCGTGCAGACCGTCTCCACGGGCTGCACCTCCGGCCTGGACGCCGTGGGCTACGCGTTCCAGACCATCGAGGAGGGACGCGCCGACATCATCATCGCCGGTGCGTCGGACTCCCCGATCTCACCCATCACGGTGGCCTGCTTCGACGCCATCAAGGCCACCTCCCCCAACAACGACGACCCGGCCCACGCCTCCCGTCCCTTCGACGCCCGCCGCGACGGGTTCGTCATGGGCGAGGGCGGCGCCGTGCTGATCCTGGAGGAACTGGAGCACGCCAAGGCCCGCGGTGCCCGGATCTACTGCGAGATCGGTGGCTACGCCACGTACGGCAACGCCTACCACATGACCGGGCTCACCACCGACGGCCTGGAGATGTCCGAGGCCATCGACCAGGCACTGGACCACGCCAGGATCGACCCGTCGGACGTCGACTACGTCAACGCGCACGGCTCGGGCACCAAGCAGAACGACCGCCACGAGACCGCGGCGGTGAAGCGCTCGCTGGGCGCGCATGCCTACTCCACGCCCATGAGCTCCATCAAGTCCATGGTCGGCCACTCCCTGGGTGCGATCGGCGCGATCGAACTGGCCGCCTGCACCCTGGCCCTCGCCCACGGCGTGGTGCCGCCGACCGCCAACTACGAGACCCCGGACCCGGAGTGCGACCTGGACTACGTCCCGCGCACCGCCCGTGAGCTGAAGCTGCGCACCGTGCTGTCGGTCGGCAGCGGATTCGGCGGGTTCCAGTCCGCGGTCGTCCTCAACCGACCGGAGGGGAGCCAGCGATGAACACGCAAGCGGTGGTCACCGGCATCGGCGTCGTCGCGCCGAACGGCATCGGAGCCGACGCCTTCTGGAAGGCGACCAGGGAAGGTGTCGCCGTCCTCGACGCGGTCACCCGCGAGGGATGCCGGGACCTGCCGCTTCGGGTCGCGGGGGAGGTCCGCGGCTTCGAGGTGTCGGCGGTCGTCGAGGACCGCTACACCGTGCAGACCGACCGGTTCACCCACTTCGCGATGGCGGCCGCCGACCAGGCCATCGCCGACTCGGGCCTGCGCTTCGACGAGGAGTCACCCTTCGACATCGGAGTGGTGACGGCGGCCTGTTCCGGCGGTGGCGAGTTCGGCCAGCGCGAACTGCAGCACCTGTGGGGCAAGGGGCCGAACTTCGTCGGCCCGTACCAGTCCATCGCGTGGTTCTACGCGGCGAGCACCGGTCAGATCTCGATCCGCGGCGGCTTCAAGGGCCCCTGCGGCGTGGTGGCCAGCGACGAAGCCGGTGGTCTCGACGCCATCTCCCACGCCTGCCGCAACATCACCCGTGGCAACGGCACCCGGGCCGTCGTCGTCGGCGCCGCCGAGGCGCCGCTGGCGCCGTACTCGGGTGTCTGCCAGCTCGGATACGAAGAACTCAGCCTGGAGGAGGATCCCGAACGGGCCTATCTGCCCTTCACCCGGCACGCCCGCGGTTTCGCCCCCGCCGAGGGCGGCGCGATGCTCGTGGTCGAGGACCCCGAGCACGCCGCCGGACGCGGGGCCGAGGTGCAGGCCGTCATCGCGGGGCACGGTGCCACCTTCACCGGGGCCTCGCGCTGGGCGGAGTCCCGTGAGGGACTGGCCCGCGCCATCCGCGACGCCCTCGCGGAAGCCGGGTGCGCACCCGGGGACATCGATGTCGTCTTCGCCGACGCACTCGGCACCCCGGAGGCCGACCGCGCCGAGGCGCTGGCCCTGGCCGACGTGTTCGGCAAGCGCGCCCGGAAGATTCCCGTGACCGCCCCCAAGACCGGCACCGGCCGCGCCTACTGCGGCGCCCCGGTGCTCGACGTGGCCGCAGCCGTGTTCGCCCTGCGGCACGCAGTCGTGCCCCCCACCCCCAACATCACCGACACCTGCCACGACCTCGACCTGGTCATCGGCCGGCCCCGGCCGGCGGAACTGCGGACCGCGCTGGTGCTCAGCCGCGGCCTCATGGGTTCCAACTCGGCCCTGGTCGTCCGGGCGTAGCGCAGGCGCAGTGAAGGAGAGCTCTTCCATGAGCAAGGAACTGACCTACGGCGAACTCGCCACCCTGATGAAGTCCAATGCGGGCATCACCGTCGACGTGGCCCTGCTGACCGGCCACCCCGAGACGCCCTTCGCCGAGTACGGCCTGGACTCGCTCGGCCTGCTCGGCATCGTCGGCGCCCTGGAGAACGACCGGGGCATCCCGATCGCCGGCGACGCCGACTCGTGCAAGACCCCCGGCGCCTTCATGGACGTCGTGAACAACTCACTCAAGGCAGGAGTCTGACCATGCCCGGCCACACCGAGAACGAGATCACCATCCCCGCCCCCATGGACGTCGTCTGGGACGTCACCAACGACGTGGAGGGCTGGCCGGACCTGTTCAGCGAGTACGCCTCCGTGGAGATCGTGGAGCGCGAGGGCGACCGGGTCGTCTTCCGGCTCACCATGCACCCCGACGAGCACGGCCAGGTGTGGAGCTGGGTCTCCGAGCGGACCGCCGACCGCGCCACCCGCACGGTGCGCGCGCACCGGGTCGAGACCGGCCCGTTCCAGTACATGGACATCCACTGGCAGTACGAGGAGGTCCCCGGCGGCACCCGGATGCGCTGGACCCAGGACTTCGCCATGAAGCCCGGCGCCCCCCTCGACGACGAGGCGATGACCGCCCGGATCAACGACAACTCCAAGATCCAGCTGGAGCTGATCCGCGAGCGCATCGTGCAGCGCCACGGGGGCGGCGCGGCATGAAGACCTACCGCAGCCTGATCGTGGCCAGGATGAAGCCCGGCGTCGAGGAGCAGGTGGCGCAGGTCTTCGCCGAGTCCGACAAGGGCGAACTGCCGGGGCTGATCGGCGTCACCGGACGCAGCCTGTTCCAGTTCGGCGACGTCTACCTGCACCTGGTCGAGGCCGAGCGGCCGCCCGGCCCGGAGGTCGGCAGGTACAAGGACCACCCGGCGTTCCGGGACATCAGCGACCAGCTGTCGTCCTTCATCTCCGCGTACGACCCCGAGACCTGGCGCGAGCCCAAGGACGCCATGGCACGGGAGTTCTACCGCTGGGAGCGCAGTGGCTGACACGGCCACCGCCGAGCCGGACTGGGTGCGCTGCGAGCGCTGTGCCGCGCTCGTCTACGGCAAGCGCTACACCCGTACGCTGCGCGTCTGCCCCGAGTGCGGCGCGCACGGCCGGCTCACCGCCCGGCAGCGGCTGGACCAGCTGCTGGACCCCGGCTCCTGCCGGCCGCTCGCCGCGGAGCGCGGCGAGCGGCCGGCGGAGCACGACCCGCTGGGCTTCACGGACACCCGCCCGTACGCCGAGCGGCTGCGCGAGGCCCGCGCGGCGACCGGTCTGGACGAGGCCGTCGTCTGCGTGCACGGCACCGTCGAGGGACAGCCGGTCGTGGTCGCCGCGATGGACTTCCACTTCCTCGGCGGCAGCCTCGGCCTGGGCGTCGGCTCGCACATCACCCGGGCCGCCCGGACCAGTCTGCGACGGCGCGTCCCCCTGCTGCTCGTGACCGCCTCCGGCGGCGCCCGTATGCAGGAGGGCGCCCTGTCGCTGATGCAGATGGCCAGGACCGCCCAGGCGCTCACCGAACTCGACGAGGCGGGCGTCCTGGTGGTGTCCCTGGTCACCGACCCCACCTACGGCGGCGTCGCCGCCTCCTACGCGACCCTCGCCGACGTCATCATCGCCGAGCCCGGCGCCCGGATGGGCTTCGCCGGGCCGCGCGTCATCCAGCAGACCACCGGCCAGCGGCTCCCCGAGGGCTTCCAGACCGCGGAGTTCCTCCTCGCGCGCGGCCTCATCGACGACGTCGTCCCCCGCGCCGCGCTCCGCCCGACGCTGGCCCGGCTGCTGCGGCTGCGCTCCGGCGGCGCCGCGGCGGAGCGGGAGCGCGGGCCCGCGGTCCGCGTCGTCCGCACGGCGGACGAACTGCCGGAGCGGGACGCCTGGGAGGCGGTACGGCTGGCCCGGCACCCGCTGCGGCCCACGGCGGCCGACTACGCGGCCCATCTGCTCCAGGACTTCCACGAACTGCACGGCGACCGGCTGGCCGCCGACTGCCCGGCCGTCATCGGCGGTCCCGGCCTGCTCCACGGCAGCCCGGTCATGCTGATCGGCCACCACAAGGGCGGACCCGGGCTGGAGGAGCGCAGGCGGCGGCACTTCGGCATGGCCACCCCGGCCGGCTACCGGAAGGCGGCCCGCCTGATGCGCACCGCCGCCAAGCTGGGCATGCCGGTGGTGACCCTCATCGACACCCCGGGCGCCAACCCGGGCCCGGAGGCGGAGAGCGGCGGCCAGGCCCTGGCCATCGCCGAGAACCTGCGGCTGATGGCCCGGCTGCCCGTGCCGGTCGTCGCCGTGATCACCGGCGAGGGCGGCAGCGGCGGCGCACTGGCGTTCGCCGTCGCCGACCGGGTCCTGGTCAGCGCCAACGGCATCTACTCCGTGATCAGCCCCGAGGGCTGCGCCGCGATCCTGTGGAAGGACCCCGGCGCCGCCCCCGCGGCGGCGGCCGCCCTGCGGCTGCACGCCCGCGATCTGCTCCGGCTGGGCATCGTCGACGGTGTGGTCCCCGAGCCGCCCGACGGCGCCCACGGGGACCACGCCCACGCGGCCGCCCTCGTCGGCGGCGCGCTCTCGGCCGCCCTGGACGAACTGCGTCCCTGGGCCCCCGACCGGCTGCTGGCCGAGCGCCGCGACCGGTTCCACCGTTTCGGCCGACTGGAGGAGGAGGCAGCACCGTGACACTCCACGGCGACGACAGGACGGCCCGCCCCCCGGGCGCGGGCAAGGCCCTCAACGGAACGTCCCCCGGCAGTGCGCCGGCCGCGCTCCCGGTGCTGGAGGCGGTCTGCCGCAGCGCCACCGAGCTGGCCCGCTCCATGCCCACCCCGCCGCAGCGCATCAGGCTGCGCCACGGGCAGACGGCGGTCGAGATCGAGTGGCCGCAACCGCAGGCGCAGCCCCCCGCGTCCACTGCCGCGCACACCGCCGCACCCGTTCCGGCGGCGGACCCGGCCGCGGCACCCGCGGCCGCCCCCGCACCGGCCTCCTCCGCCGGCCGGGCCCAGGGCGCACCGGGAGCGCAACAGGCGCACGGAGCGTGCGACTCCACGGCGGTTCACTACGTCTGCGCTCCCACTGTGGGCACCTTCTACCACGCCCCGGAACCCGGCGAGCGCCCGTGCGTGAGCGTCGGCGACCTCGTCCGCCCCGGCCAGCCCGTGGGCGTCCTGGAGGTCATGAAGATGATGAGCATCGTCGAGGCGGACGCGGCCGGCCGGGTCGTGGAGGTCGTCGTCCCGGACGGGCAGCCCGTCGAGTTCCAGCAGGCGCTGATCGCACTGGAGCCGATACCGGTGGGGGAGTGAGGGCCGGTGTTCTCCACCGTCCTGGTCGCCAACCGTGGCGAGATCGCGCTGCGGGTCGCGCGCGCCTGCCGTGAACTCGGCATCCGGACCGTCGCGGTGTACTCCACCGCCGACCGCGACTCGGCCGTCGTGCGCTTCGCCGACGAGGCCGTGCACATCGGACCGCCCCCGGCGAGGGCGAGCTACCTCAACATCCCCGCCGTCGTCGAGGCCGCCCGCCGCACCGGCGCGCAGGCCGTCCACCCCGGTTACGGCTTCCTGTCCGAGGACCCCGACTTCGCCGAGGTCTGCGAGGCCAACGGCCTCACCTTCATCGGGCCCTCCCCCGAGGTGCTGTCCCGGCTCGGCGACAAGGCCGCCTGCCGCGCGCTGATGGCCGAGGCCGGACTGCCCGTGCTGCCCGGCAGCACGGGCCCGCTGGCCGGCGCCGCCGACGCCAAGGAGACCGCGCAGCAGACCGGTTACCCGGTGATCCTCAAGGCCGTCGCGGGCGGCGGGGGACGCGGCATGGCCGCGGTCACCGACCCGGACCGGCTGCTGGACACCTACAAGCGCACCGCGGCGCACGCCCGCGCCGTCTTCGGCGACGACCGGCTCTACCTGGAGCGGTACGTCGAGCGGGCCCGCCACGTGGAGGTGCAGGTGCTCTGCGACCGGCACGGCGCGGTCGTCCACCTCGGCGAGCGCGACTGCTCGGTGCAGCGGCACCACCAGAAACTGGTGGAGGAGACCCCCGCCCCGGACCTGCCGGCGCGGCTGAGGTCGCAGATGTGCGACGCGGCCGTGCGCGGCGCCCGGGCGGTCGGCTACACCGGCGTGGGCACCTTCGAGTTCGTGCTCACCCCGGAGCGCGACTTCCACCTGATGGAGATCAACTGCCGGCTCCAGGTGGAGCACCCGGTCACCGAGATGGTCACCGGGATCGACCTGGTCCGTGAGCAGATCCTGGTCGCCGCGGGCCATCCGCTGACCCTGCGCCAGGAGGACGTCGTGCACCGCGGGGTCGCCGTCGAGTGCCGGGTCAACGCCGAGGACCCCGCACGGGACTTCACGCCGACCCCGGGTCTGCTCACGGAGTTCGAGGTGCCCGGCGGGCCCTTCGTACGGGTGGACACCCATGCCTTCCCCGGCTGGCGGATCGGCCCCGACTACGACTCCCTGCTCGCCAAGGCCGTCGTCTGGGCCCCGGACCGGGAGCGGGCGCTGGCCCGGATGGACCGCGTCCTGGAGGAACTGCGGGTGCGCGGCGAGGGTGTGTGCACCACGGCGGGCTTCCTGCGCAAGGTGCTGGCCCGCCCGGAGTTCCGGGCGGGCCGGCACACCACCGGTCTGGTGGGGGAGATGACCGGCTAGCGGGTCACCGCGCCCCGCCGACCGTGCTGTGCAGGGCGTGCAGGTAGGCGTTGACCGGGGCCACCTCGCCCACCTGCAGCCCGGCCTCCGTCATCAGCTTCACCATGCTGTCCCGCGTGTGCTTCTGGCCGCCGACGTTCAGCAGCAGGAGCAGGTCCATGGCGGTGGTGAAGCGCATGGACGGCGTGTCGTCGACGAGGTTCTCGATGACGATCACCTTCGCGCCGGCGCCGCCCGCCGCGACGACGTTGCGCAGCGTGCGGCGCGTGCTGTCGTCGTCCCACTCCAGGATGTTCTTGATGATGTACATGTCGGCGGCCACCGGGATGTCCACCCGGCAGTCCCCGGGCACCAGCCGGGCCCGCGCGGCGAGCGGACCGCCCTCGCGCAGCCGCGGGTCGGCGCCGGACACGACCTTCGGCAGGTCCAGCAGCGTGCCCTGCAGCTCGGGGTGCTTCTCCAGCAGCGCGGCCAGCACGTGCCCCTGACCGCCGCCGATGTCGGCGACCGAGCGGACGCCGGACAGGTCGAGCAGCGCCGCGATGTCCTCGGCGGACTGCCGGCTGGAGGCGGTCATGGCGCGGTCGAAGACTCGGGCGCTGTCGCGGGCGTCGTCGTGGAGGTACTCGAAGAACTCCTTGCCGAAGACCTCCGGGAAGATGTTGCGGCCGCCGCGCACCGCCTCGTCCAGCCGCGGCCAGACCTCCCACGTCCACGGCTCGGTGCACCACAGCGCGATGTAGTGCAGGGTGTTCGGGCTGTCCTTGCGGAGCATCCGGGACATCTCGGTGTGGGCGAAGCGGCCGTCCGCCTGCTGCTCGAAGACCCCGTACGCGGCCAGGGCGAGCAGCAGCCGGCGCAGCTGGCGCGGCGCCGTGCCGACCATGGCCGCGAGCTCGTCGACGGTCGAGGGCTCCTTGCCGAGCGCGTCCGGCACGCCGAGCCTTGCCGCGGCCCGTACGGCGGCGGCGCAGGCGGCGCCGAAGACGAGCTCGCGCAGGCGCATCGCCGGCGGCGTGGCGGACTCGGCGGGCGCCGCGGTCGCGGTGCCGTCCGCGTTGGTGGCTTCTGTCAAGGTCATTCCTCGCACAACCCCTTCGGTTCGGAGACGCGGCACGTGTTGTCACGGAGGACATTCGCGGTGCCCTGGTCACGGTCGGCCAGATCGGCCGGGCGGTTGCCCAGGGTCGTGTTGCCCCGGACGGTGTTGCCGGTGTCGGGGGCGCCCACCACGCTGCGGAAGAGCACGATCCCGCCGGACATCGGTGAGGTGCCGTGGTTGTCCACGACCCGGTTGCGGACCACCAGGGTCCGCTCTGCCCCCGTCAGCACGATCCCGGCACCCTGGATGAAGGGGAGCCGGGCGTTGGGCGGGCAGTACTTGTTGTTCGCCGCCACGAGGTTGTCGGAGACGGTCAGGCCCCCGGCCCGGGGGACGCCCTCGTCCCCGACGACGAATACGCCGCCGCAGTTGGCGGTGATGTGGTTGTCGACGACCCCCAGGTTGCGCACCCGGCGCAGCACGACCCCGATCCGGTTGCCCGTCAGCTCGTTGCCGCTGATGCGGGCGCGCTCGGTGTCCAGCGCGCCGCCCTCCGCGTCCGCGGTGTTGGCCAGGAAGATCCCCGACTCGCCGTTCTGCCGGGAGACGTTGTCCCGCAGCAGCGTCCGCACCGAGTGCTGGACGCCGATGCCCTGGTGCCCGTTGTCCTCGGCGGTCACGTCACTGACCTCGAGGCCGTCGGTCCACGAGGCGTCGACGCCGTTCTTGCGGAAGCCGGAGACCGAGAGCGACATCAGCCGCACACCGTCCAGCCCGCTCTGCTCCGTTCCGGTGACGCACAGCCCGTGGCCCGCCAGGGCGCAGGCGTTCTGGTCGCTCCTGCCGGCCGGGGTGAGGACGGTGTCGGTGCCGTGGCCGATCAGCGTCAGCCGGGGCTTGGTCACGTTGACGCTGCCCGGGTAGGTCCCGGGGAGGATCTCGATGACGTCGCCCGGCCGGGCCCGGTCCACCGCGGCCTGGACGGACTCCCCGGGCCGGACGACGAGCGCGCCCGGCGCGGCCTCGGCCCGGGGAACGGCGCACAGCCCCAGCACGCTGACGACCGCGACCACGGCGGCCGCGTGGGGCCGACGAAGTGTCATGACTGCCGTACCTGCTTTCCGGGTGACGTCCCGAGTCACCTGAAATCTGACGCTATGAGTGGTTCTGTCGTATCGCCACTCTGCCGGGGCATCAGAGGCGGCAGCGGACGGAGGGCCGCACGGGCACCACCACCCGGTGACCGAGCACGCCCGCGTCCAACGTTCCGTCGGCCGCCGCGTACCAGCGCCAATGGGCGCCCGGGACATGGCCGACCGTCAGGACCGTCCAGCCGCCGCCCTTCGGGCCCGCCAGTGTCGTCAGCAAGCGGGCCTCTTCGGCGTCCGGCCGGTGCAGCAGCACGACCAGCCCCGCCGGGACCTGCGGCGCCCCCGCGCCGCGCAGCGCGGCGATCTGACGGACGCTCCGGACCCGGACCACGGCGGGCGGCCCGGGCAGGTCACGGGCACCGGGACCGACGGCGACCACCACGGTGCGGCCCGCGGGCGCCGCCTCCAACACCCCGTCCACCAGGGCGAGCACCGCGTCCCGCGCGACCGCGGGATCCCCGAGCACGCTGAGGACGCCGCCGATCCGCGCGAGGTTGACCAGCAGCTGCCCCCGGCCGACCGCGCCCAGCCTGGTCAGTTGGGGGAGCGGCCCCGGGCCGGTGGCGGCCGTCTCGGCCGGGACGAGACCCGTGCGCTCCCAGCGGGTCGGGGTCAGCGCCGTCCACGGCGCCGGGGCGGGCCCGCACGCCGAGACCGTGGCCAGCACCCGGCCGGGCTCGGCGAGCACGCCCCGCACCCGGACCGGGCTGCCGGGCCGTCCCGCCAGGGCCAGTTCACGCAGTGCGTGCCGCACCACCAGCGGGGTACGGGTGTCCGCGGCGAGCCGCCGGCCCAGCGCTGCCCGCCGGCGCCGGCGCAGCGCCCGCAGCAGCGGACGGCGGCCCACGGCGAGGCCGGCCAGCAGCATCACCACGCCGGCCCCCGCCGCCGCGCCGTACGGCGGCCGGCCGGCGTCACCACGGGACGGACCGGACGGACGGGGCGCACCGGCGGCGGTCGCCGGTCCTTGCGGCACCAGCCGTACGGGGGCGGCGGGGGAGCGGCCCGCGGCGGCGCCGGGGGACGGGGCGACGGCGAACAGCACGGCGGCCGCCGCCAGCAGGCGGACCGTCCTCATCGCGGGGCTGTACCGCATCGTTCCTCTCCTCCTGTGGACCGGCCGGGCACGTGGGGGCGTGTGACCAGACACGGCCCGCGCGGCCCGGCGGTTCAATGCCGGGCCGCGCGGTGTGAGGCGGCTCACCTGAACCCGCCCCGGGTGGGGGCCGTGTCTGCCTCGAGGCACCGCGGCACGGTCGGTGGGCGGACGGAGTGGGCGGATGGCGGCAATGCGGCCCCGTATCCGGCAGAGCCGGGGCACGAGTGACGAGGCGCTCGTCAGGGCGCTCTACGAGGAACACGGCAGGGCCCTGCTCGCGTACGCGACCCGCCTCACCGGCGACCGCGCCGCGGCCGAGGACGTCGTCCAGGAGACCCTGATCCGCGCCTGGCGCCATCCCGAGGCGCTGCTCAACGGCAAGGGCTCGGTGCGGGGATGGCTGCTCACCGTGGCGCGCAACCTCATCACCGACCGGCACCGGGCCAGGGCCGCCCGTCCCACCGAGGTGGCCGAGTCGACGGCCACCGGGCCGGTGGAGCGCGACCACGCGGAGGCGGTGGTGGACGCCGTGGTCGTCATGGAGGCCCTGGAACGGCTCTCCGCCGACCACCGCGACGTGCTGTACGCGCTCTACTTCCGTGGGCAGAGCGTCGCCGAGGCCGCCAGGTCACTGGGCATCCCGCCGGGCACGGTGAAGTCCCGGTCGCACTACGCCCTCAAGGCGCTGCGCGACTTCTGCCGGCAGGGGCCCGTCGAGATGGGGGAGGTCGCGGCATGAGCACGGGGGAGCGGCACGACGGGGAGGCGCTCACCGGCCGTGTCCTGGGTGCGCTGAACGAGGAGGAGGCCCGCGCCGTGGACGAGCACGTCGCGTCCTGCCGGCCCTGCGCCGCCGAACTCGGGGAACTGCGCTCCCTGGCACAAGCCTTGGGGGACGTACCGCCGGAGGCCTTCCTGGACGGCCCGCCCGAGGCCGGGGAGCTGTTGCTGCAGCGGACGTTGCGTCAGGTGCGTGCCGAACGCGCGGGCGCGCGGCGCCGCCGGTGGGCGGCCGCCGGGGTCGCGGCGGCGGTGGTGGCGGCCGGCCTCCTCCAGGGCGGTGTGCTCATCGGGGAGCACCGGGCCGGGCAGGCGGTCCGGCCGCCGGCCGCGGCCCCGCCGCCGTGGCCCGTCCGCACCGCCTCGGCCACCGATCCGTCCACCGGGGCCCGGTTGACCGTGCGGCTCACCCCGGCCACCGCCTGGGTGCGGCTCCACGCCCGGGTCGGCGGCATCCCGGCGGGGGAGCACTGCCTGCTGGTCGTGGTGGCGCGGGACGGCTCCCGGCAGATCGCCGGAAGCTGGGTGGTGTCGCCGACCGGGGAGGGCCACGGCGTCAGCCTGGACGGCTCGGCGGCGGTGGCCCCGCAGGACGTCGCCGCCGTCCTCGTGGAGACCGCCGACGGCACGGCCTACGTGTCGGCGAAGCCCTGACCACCCCGGGAGCCGGTGGTCGGGCGGTCTACCGATGCGGGCGCCGGCGTCGACGTGAGCGTTCAGTCACCCTCGGACAGCGCGTACGGGTTGAGGGTCGCCAGCATCCGCTGCAGGTCGGCCCGGACCCGCTCGCGCTCGTGCGGGGCGAAGGGGAAGAGGGCCTCTTCCTCGGCGGGGGCGATGGCCCGCTCGGCGCGGACCGCCAGCTCCTCGCCCTCCGGGGTGACGCTGATCTCGATGATCCGGCCGTGCGTCGGATGTGCCCTGCGTTCGACCAGTCCGCGCTCGGCCAGTCCCTGGACCGCGGTGCCCATGGACTGCGGTGTGACCCCGCAGCGGCGTGCCAGTTCGGCACTCGACATGGCCCCGTAGACGCTCAGTTGCATGAGGGTGCTGAACTGCGCCTGGGTCAGCCGGAGTGGGCGCATCGCCTGCTCGATGCGGATCGCGTAAGCCTGCGCGAGCTGCCAGATCAGGTAGCCGATGTGCTCGCGGGGTTCGCGCAGGGGCATGCCGGACGCCTCTCTGTTGTCTGTTAACTTATATAAGTCAACTTATATTATAGGAGGGACTCCCCCTGGTGGACACCGTGATCATCACCGATGCGAACCCCCCTGCGGACCCGCCCCCGTCCCACCAGCGGCACCGACACCGGCACGTCCCGGGGCCGCAGACCGACGCACCGCCCGCCCGGGCGGGACTGACAGGCCCGAAGGCGGTGATCACCCCGGTGATCACGGTGCTCGTCGTCGGACTGTCCTTCGTGAGCGTCTTCCTCGCCGCCTTCCACACGCCCACGGCGCACCGGCTGCCGGTTGCCGTCGTCGCCTCGGACCACTCGGCGGCCCTGTTCGACGTCCGCCTCCAGCGCATCGCGCCCGAGGCCTTCCAGGTCGACCGGTATCCCGACGCGGCCTCGGCCCGGCACGCGGTGGAGCACCGGGAGGCCTATGCGGCCTACCTGTCCGAGGGCGGCAAGCCCCAGGTCGTCTACGCCGGTGCGAACGGCCCCGCGGTGTCCGCCCTGCTCACCCCCCTGGCGTCCGTTCCGCACGGCGAGGACCACAAGATCCCGGTGGTCGACATCCTGCCGCTGTCGTCCGGTGACAGCAGAGGGCTGTCGGTCTTCTACGCCTCCTTCGGGCTGATCCTGGCCGGCTTCCTCTTCGGCCAGCTGACCTACCAGGTCGCGCCACGGCTCTCCTTCTACCAGCGGGTCCTGAGCATCGGCCTCTTCGCCGTCGTCGGCGGCCTGGCCACCACCCTCATCGCCAGTACGGCCTTCGGCGCGATACCCGGCTCCTTCTTCGGAATCTTCGGCGTCGTCACCCTCATGGCCGGCGCGGTCGCCGCCGCCACCGTCGCGCTCATCCGCGTCTTCGGCCCGGCCGGGGTGCTCCTGGGCTCGATCTTCATGCTCATCATCGGGAACGCCACCAGTGGCGGCGTCCTCCCGCCGTACTTCCTGCCGGGCTGGCTGGAGCCACTGGCCTCCGTCATGCCGGCCGGGGTGGGCGTCCGTGCCATGGACGGAATCGCCTACTTCCACCACGACGGCCTGACCCGCGGGATCGTCATCCTCTGCAGCTGGATCGTGGCGAGCGTCGGCACCATGTTCCTGCTCGACCGCATCGCGGCGACCTCGGGGATCGTGCACGCGGCCACCCGCTGAGCGGGAACCACTGCTCCCGGGGACGTATCCGGCCGGCCTCCCCCCGGACGACGACCGGCCGTGCCGCCCCCGGCACGCTGGGGCCATGGCGACGACCACCATCCCCACCGCCGGGGCACGGGCGCACGACGGCCCCCGCACGGCCGACCGCCTGTGTCACGCGACCGGCGCCCTGCTGATCCTCTCGGGCCTGTTCCACCTCGCCGTCCTCGCGGTGGACGGCGGCCCCTGGGACGGCCCGGTGTCCTGGCGCAAGCCCATGACCTTCGGGCTCTCCTTCGGCCTCACCCTCGTCGCGATCACCTGGGTCACCTCGTACCTGGACGTCGGCGCGCGCCTGCGCACGGCACTGCTCGCCGTGTTCGCGGCCGACTGCGTCGTCGAGGTCGTCGGCATCACCCTGCAGGCGTGGCGGCACGTACCCTCGCACCTCGACATGGAGACCGGCTTCGACACCGCCGTCTCCATGACGCTCGCGGCCGGCGGCGCCGTGCTCGTCGCCGTCCTGTCGGCCTTCGCCGTCGCGTCCTTCCGGCGCAATCCCGCCGGCCCCGCCGGCATGCCCCTCGCCCTGCGCTCCGGTTTCGCGATCCTGCTCGTCGCCCTGCTCTCGGGCGCCGCCATGATCGCCCGCGGCGTCCACCTCACCCGCACCGGTCACCAGGCCGCCGCCTACGCCTCCACGGCCCCCCTCAAGCCCCTCCACGGCGTCAGCCTCCACGCCGTCCTCGTCCTCCCGGCCCTCGCCTGGCTGCTGTCCCGCACCCGGCTGGCCGCCCCGGCGAAGACGCGCATCCTGCGCGCCGCCGTCGCCCTCTACGCCCTCGCGGTCGCCGCGACCGGCGTGTGGGCGGTGCTCACGTACCGCTGACGCGGGCGGATCCGTGCAGATCGTCCCGAACGGTGTCGAGTGCGCGTACCGGTCAGGCACCATGGCCACACCGGGCCGTGCAGGGGAGCCGGTCCGGCACGGAGGTCTGCTGTGGGGCATGGGGTTCGCTGGACCGTCGTCGTTCTGTCCGCCATGGCCGCCTTTCTGCTGCCGTGGGTCGTCTTCACCCTGGCCGGTGCCGAGCCGGACGCCGCTCTTGCCTTTGCCTCCACGGCCAGCGCTGCTGTGCTCAGCGTCGGCGGATGGTGGGCCGCACGGGACGCTCGGGAGGTCCGGGCCGAGCCGCCGCCCGAGGTGACCCTGGCGGGGCCCTTGGTTGTCGGGTCGCTCCCCCGGGAGCCGATCGCATTCCAGGAGCGCACCGAACTTGTGGCGCAGGTCGAGGAAGCGATGGACAACGGCGGCGTCGCCGTGGTGTGTTCGCTCACCGGAGGCCGTGGTGTGGGCAAGACACAGCTTGCCGGAGCGTACGCGCGCTCCTGCATCGAAGCCGGATGGCGCGTGGTCGCCTGGATCGTCGCCGAGCAGCCGGGCCAGGTTGTGGCCGGCCTCGACGACCTCGCCGAGGCGGCCGGCGTCAAAGGAGCAGTCCAGGACGCCGAACTCGGGGCCGCCGCTGCTCGACGGTGGCTGGAACGTCTGCCCGAGCCCGCCCTGCTCGTCCTCGACAACGTGGTTGATCCCGACGAGGTGACCCGGTGGTTGCCCCGTACCGGGCGGACCCGCACGCTGATCACCAGCACGCTACGTTCGGTCACGTACCTCGGTGCCCTTGTGGACATCGGGGTGTTCACCCAGGACGAGGCCATGGCCTTTCTGCGCGAGACCGCCGGCTTGAGCCGGTGGGAAGCCGGGGACGAAGCGGCAGCCCGCGAACTCGCCGCGGACCTGGGGTGCCTGCCGCTTGGGCTCGCCCAGGCCGCATGGGTCATCCGCTCCCAGGGGCTGACCTTCGCTGAGTATCGCGAACGCTTCCGCCGTGACCCGCTGGGCGGTGTCATGCGCCGGGTGCCTGGGGAGCCGTACCCCATCGGTGTGGCGGAGGCGCTGCTCCTGGCCATTGAGCAGGCGGAGACCGGTGAGCGCGGGCCGACCGTACGAGGCGTCGTCGAGCTGATCTCCCTGCTGTCACCGGCCGGTGTGCACCGGGAGGACCTGCGGGCCCTGCTGTCCGGACGGGAGCCGGCGGAGATCGACCACGTGGTGGGACGGCTGTCCGAGGCGTCGGTGGTGACCTTGAGCCTGGACGGTCAGACGGTACTGATGCACCGGCTGGTCCAGCGGATCGTCCGGGACCGGCTCCGTGCCGAAGGCACCCTCGGCGAGCGGATCGTGGAGGCGGGGGCTGGGCTGAGGGCCCTGTTGCCCCTCAATGACGGTGCAGCCGTGCGTGGGGCCGCCGAAAGGGGACTGACCGACCACATCCTCGCCCTGTGGGCGGCTGCCGAATCGGTCGATGACGACACCCGACGTGCCTTGATGGACCTGCACGTCGCCGTCGTCGGCCTGTTGGCGGCCCGCACCGAGGTGTTCCGTGCGTGCAGCGTCGGCGAGACGGTCGTCGCGGAGCACGAACGACTCGTCCCAGCCGGAGACGACGGGCTTCTCAGGGCGCTGGCCGTGTTGGCGTATGCGTACCAGGTGGCCGACCGGTACGACCTCGCGGTGCTGTTGCGCCAGCGGCACGTGGCCGCGTGCCGTGGGCGCTTCGGCGCCGACGACCCCCGGACCCTCGAGGCCGTCAACTCGCTCGGCTACGCCCTGGAAGGAGCAGGTCGCCTTGACGAGGCGGAGGCGTTGCACCGGCAGAACCTGGAGGACAGCCTCCGCGTCAACGGTCCGGACGACCAGACGACGATGCGTGCGCAGATCAATCTGGCCAGCACGCTCCGGTCCAAGGGCGACGACGCGCGGGCACTGGCACTCTTCGAGAAGAACGTGACCGACAACGTGAGGGCCATGGGATCCGACCACGGTTCGACGCTCAACGCGCGCGGCGAACTGGCCCGTATGTACGGGCGGGTGGGCCGCTGGGCGGAATCGCTGGCGCTCCACGACCGGGTGATTGCCGACCTCCGCCGCCACCACGACGATGATCACGAGTTGCAGTTCTGGTGGGGCCGGTACCGGGCCCTTGCGCTGCAGGGGGCCGGTCGGGTCGACGAGGCGATCGATGAACTGCGACGGCTCGCGGACCACAGCGAGCGCCGGTTCGGCCCCGACCACCCGGAGACGCTCGTCATCCGCGTCTTCCTGGCCCGGGCCCACACGGCGGCGCACCGGCACCCCACGGCCCTCGCGCTCTTCGAACGATGCGTGACCGACCGGGAACGCGTCCTGGGGCCTGACAACCGGCGCACCCTCAACGCCCGCCGCAACCTCGGCCTCGCCCTCCTGGCGGCGGGCAAGCGCTCTCGTGCCGTCATCTGCCTGGAGTCCGTCCTCGCGGACTACGCACGGGTCCTGGGTGCGCACCACCCGTACACCGAGAGTGCCCGTGCCGACCTCGCCCGGGCTCGGGACGCACCACGTGTCCCGCGCCTGTCGCGCACGCCGTCACGTGCGTGGCGGTGACGGCGTGCGCGTCCGCGAAGGCGGGGTCAGCACTCGATGACGTTGACCGCGAGGCCGCCGCGGGCGGTCTCCTTGTACTTGACCTTCATGTCGGCCCCGGTCTCCTTCATGGTCTTGATGACCTTGTCGAGGGAGACGTGGTGCCGCCCGTCCCCGCGCATCGCCATGCGCGCGGCGGTGACGGCCTTGACCGCGGCCATGCCGTTGCGCTCGATGCAGGGGATCTGGACGAGCCCGCCGACGGGGTCGCAGGTGAGCCCGAGGTTGTGCTCCATGCCGATCTCGGCGGCGTTCTCGACCTTCTCCGGGCCGCCGCCGAGGACCTCGGCGAGGCCGCCCGCGGCCATGGAGCAGGCGGAGCCGACCTCGCCCTGGCAGCCGACCTCGGCGCCGGAGATGGAGGCGTTCTCCTTGAAGAGCATGCCGATCGCGCCCGCCGCGAGGAGGAAGCGGACGACGCCGTCCTCCTTCTCCGCCTCCGTCGACTGCCCGGCCACGAAGTTCACGTAGTAGTGGAGCACGGCCGGGATGATGCCGGCGGCGCCGTTGGTGGGGGCGGTGACGACGCGGCCGCCCGCGGCGTTCTCCTCGTTGACGGCCATGGCGTAGAGGGTGACCCACTCCATGGCGTGCGCCACCGTGCTGCCCTCGGCGCGCAGCTGGCGGGCGGTCGCGGAGGCGCGGCGGCGGACCTTGAGGCCACCGGGGAGGATGCCCTCGCGGGTCATCCCGGCCTTCACGCAGTCCTGCATGACCTGCCAGATCTCCAGCAGGCCCGCGCGGATCTCGGCCTCGGTGCGCCAGGCCTTCTCGTTCTCCAGCATCAGGCCGGAGATGGAAAGACCGGTCTCCCGGGTGAGCCGGAGCAGCTCGTCCCCCGTGCGGAACGGGTACCTCAGCACGGTGTCGTCGAGCTTGATGCGGTCCTCGCCGACCGCGTCCTCGTCGACGACGAAGCCGCCGCCCACCGAGTAGTAGGTCTTCTCCAGCACGGGCGCGCCGCCCTCGTCGTACGCGAAGAGCGTCATGCCGTTGGCGTGGTACGGCAGCGAGCGGCGCCGGTGCAGGATCAGGTCGTCCGCGGCGGAGAACGGGATCTCGTGGACGCCGAGCAGGCTGAGGCGGCCGCTGCTGCGGATGTGCTCGACCCGCTCGTCGGCGGTCTCGACGTCGACGGTGCGGGGGGAGTGGCCCTCCAGGCCCAGCAGCACCGCCTTGGGGGTGCCGTGGCCGTGGCCGGTCGCGCCGAGCGAGCCGAACAGTTCGGCGCGCACGGAGGCCACGCCCGCCAGCAGGTCGTCGTTCTTCAGCCGCTGGGCGAACATCCGCGCGGCGCGCATCGGGCCCACGGTGTGGGAGCTGGACGGGCCTATGCCGATCGAGAAGAGGTCGAAGACGGAGATGGCCACGGTGCGATGACTCCTCGGGTTCGCGGACCCCGTTGTCCGCGGGCGGCCGGCGGGGTCGCCGCCGGGGTGGTACGTGTTGCGGCGTGGGTGCGCCGCACTTGTTCCAGTGTGCGGGACCGTCCTCATGGCCGGCCCCGCACACCGGGTGACGCTCGCTACTTCAGGCCGGGGTACAGCGGGTGCTTCTCGGCCAGGGCGGTGACCCGGGCGGCGAGCGCCTCGGCGGTCCCCGCGTCGAAGCCCGGCTTGAGGGCCTCGGCGATGACGTCGGCGACCTCGCGGAAGTCCTCCGCGCCGAAGCCGCGGGTGGCCAGCGCCGGGGTGCCGATGCGCAGACCCGAGGTGACCATCGGCGGACGCGGGTCGTCCGGGACGGCGTTGCGGTTGACCGTGATGCCGATCTCGTGCAGCCGGTCCTCGGCCTGCTGGCCGTCGAGCTCGCTGTGGCGCAGGTCGACCAGGACCAGGTGCACGTCGGTGCCGCCGGACAGCACCGAGACGCCCGCCCCGGTGACGTCGGCCTGCGTCAGCCGCTCGGCGAGGATCTTCGCGCCCTCCAGGGTGCGGACCTGGCGGTCCTTGAACTCCTCAGTCGCCGCGACCTTGAAGGCGACCGCCTTCGCCGCGATGACGTGCTCCAGCGGGCCGCCCTGCTGGCCGGGGAAGACCGCGGAGTTGATCTTCTTGGCGAGCTCGGCCTTGGACAGGATCACGCCGCCGCGCGGGCCGCCCAGCGTCTTGTGCGTGGTCGTGGTGACGACGTCCGCGTACGGCACGGGGGAGGGGTGCAGCCCCGCCGCCACCAGGCCGGCGAAGTGCGCCATGTCGACCATCAGGTACGCGCCGACCTCGTCGGCGATCCGCCGGAAGGCCGCGAAGTCCAGCTGCCGCGGGTACGCCGACCAGCCGGCGATGATCAGCTTCGGCCGGGACTCCTTGGCGAGGCGCTCGACCTCGGCCATGTCGACCTGACCGGTCTCGGCGTCCACGTGGTAGGCGACCACGTCGTACAGCTTGCCGGAGAAGTTGATCTTCATGCCGTGGGTCAGGTGCCCGCCGTGGGCGAGGTTCAGACCCAGGATCGTGTCGCCGGGGTTCAGCAGCGCGAACATCGCGGCCGCGTTGGCCTGCGCGCCCGAGTGCGGCTGGACGTTGGCGTGCTCGGCGCCGAACAGCGCCTTGATCCGGTCGATCGCGAGCTGCTCGATGACGTCGACGTGCTCGCAGCCGCCGTAGTAGCGGCGGCCGGGGTACCCCTCGGCGTACTTGTTGGTCAGCACCGAGCCCTGGGCCTGGAGCACCGCGACCGGAGCGAAGTTCTCCGAGGCGATCATCTCAAGGGTGGACTGCTGGCGGTGCAGTTCGGCGTCGACGGCGGCGGCGACGTCGGGGTCGAGCTCGTGCAGTGAGCTGTTGAGAAGCGACATCAGGGGGGTCATCCGTCCGGAGGTCGGAGTGGACAGGGCGGAGCGGTCGGGAGGTCCCGAGCGGTCAGTTGCCGGTGAAGGCGGTGTACTCGTCCGCGGAGAGCAGGTCGGCCGGCTCCTCGGAGATCTTCACCTTGAACAGCCAGCCGCCCTCGAAGGCCGCCGAGTTCACCAGCGAGGGGTCGTTGACGACGTCCTCGTTGACCTCGGTGACCTCGCCGGAGACCGGGGCGTACAGGTCGCTGACCGACTTGGTCGACTCCAGCTCACCGCAGGTCTCGCCCGCGGCGACCGTGTCGCCGACCGCCGGGAGCTGGACGTAGACGACATCGCCGAGGGCGTTCGCCGCGTGCTCGGTGATGCCCACCGAGGACACACCGTCCGCGTCGGCGGCCGAGACCCACTCGTGCTCCTTGCTGTACCGCAGCTGCTGAGGGTTGCTCATGGCGTGAATTCTCCTGGATGACGGTATGTGCTGGTGAACGGCTGTCTTGACAGGTGGGACGGCTGAGCCGGATGTGACCGGTGCCTCAGCGCTGCCGCTTGTAGAACGGCAGGGCGACCACCTCGTACGGCTCATGCGTACCGCGGATGTCCACGCCCACGCCGGAGGCGCCCGGGGTGGCGTGCGCGGCGTCCACGTAGGCCATGGCGATCGGCTTCCCCAGGGTCGGGGACGGGGCGCCGGAGGTGACCTCGCCGACCACCTCGCCGCCCGCCACCACCGGGTAGCCCGCGCGGGGGACCCGGCGGCCCGCGGCGACCAGGCCGACCAGCTTGCGCGGCGGCGCGGCCTCGGCCTTCGCGGCGGCCGCGGTCAGGGCCTGCCGGCCCACGAAGTCACCCGGCTTGTCGAACTTCACGACCCGGCCGAGCCCGGCGTCGAAGGGGGTGAGCGCGGTGGTCAGCTCGTGCCCGTACAGCGGCATGCCCGCCTCCAGGCGCAGCGTGTCGCGGCAGGACAGGCCGCACGGCACCAGGCCGGCGTCCGCGCCAGCCTCGGTCAGCGCCTGCCAGAGCTTCTCCGCGTCGGCCGGGGCGACGAACAGCTCGAAACCGTCCTCGCCGGTGTAGCCCGTGCGGGCGATCAGCGCGGGGACGCCGGCGACGGTGCCGGGCAGGCCCGCGTAATACTTCAGCCCGTCCAGGTCGGCGTCGGTGACCGACTTGAGGATCCCGGGGGACTCCGGGCCCTGGACGGCGATCAGCGCGTACGCGTCCCGGTCGTCGCGGACGGCGGCGTCGAAGCCCGCCGCGCGCTCGGTCACCGCGTCCAGGACGACCTGGGCGTTGGAGGCGTTGGCGACGACCATGTACTCCTGGTCGCCGAGGCGGTAGACGATCAGGTCGTCGAGGATGCCGCCGTCCGGTGCACAGATCATCGTGTAGCGGGCACGGCCCACGGCCAGCGCCGAGATGTGGCCGACCAGCGCGTGGTCCAGGGCCTCGCCCGCGGCCGGACCGGTGACCGTGATCTCGCCCATGTGCGACAGGTCGAAGAGACCGGCCCGGGTCCGCACGGCGGTGTGCTCGTCGCGCTCGCTGGCGTACCGCAGCGGCATGTCCCAGCCCGCGAAGTCGGTCATGGTGGCGCCGAGGGCGCGGTGCAGCGCGTCCAGTGCGGTACGGCGGGGTTCACTCATCGGGCGGGCTCCCAAGGCAAGGAAACGACGGATAGGGCCATGACGGGCAGGCCCTCCCCATCTGTCATCGGAACCTGAGAGGTTCACCTGGACCCTCCGAGCGGAGGAGTCCCGGTTTGCACCTTGGGTGGGACGGCGCCCCGTCGGCCGGGGCGGACTCGTCCGCTTTTCAGATGTGCCTCGGACGCGCGGTATCTGTGCCTGAGAGATTCAAGGGAGGACTTGCTCCTTCGGCGCCCCACCCCGCCGTGGCGGTGCGGAGACTCTCCCGCGCGGCCTCGAACGGCCGGTATGAGATTGAGGCCGCCATCATTGCACGGGCTCCCGCCGTTGTCGCGATCGCGTCCCGGATGTCCCGGTCCGGTTCCGATCCGGTAGTAACCCCGCCGTTTCTCTGGGTAGGCAAAGACACAGGATTTACCATTTCTTGAACGTCGGACCCGGAGGCGAGCTGTGCGGTGGCAGAGTGCGTATGCGACGGCCGGAGGCCCGGCCGTGTCCCGGCCGGTACCGGCGCGGGCCGGGGAAGCGCGCCGCGGGGGCCGGGCCGTGCGGCCGCGCCGGCTCCTCGACCTGCGGCGGGGGCGCCGGCCCGTGCGCACCCTGCGCTACCCGGCGGGCGACGTGTTGGTCGTCTCCGGCCTCCCGGGCGGCGGGAAGAGCACCCTCATGCGGCGCGCGACGGGCGGTGCCCGCCTGATCGACTCTCAGGACGTACGGGAACGCTGGCAGGCCCGGCTGCCGCGGCTGCTGCCGTACACCCTCTACCGCCCCCTGGTGCGGATCGCCCACTACGCGGGGTTGTGGCGGGCGCTGCGCTCGGGCGACAGCGTCGTCCTGCACGACTGCGGCACCCTGCGCTGGGTGCGCGCCTGGGTCGCCCGTCAGGCCCGGCGCCGCGGACGGGGCATGCACCTGGTGCTGCTGGACGTCCCCTTGCGGACCGCGCTGGACGGCCAGCGCGAACGCGGCCGGGGGGTGTCGACGTACGCCATGGTCCGGCACCGCAACGCCTCCCGCCGCCTGCTGGCGGAGGCCGAGGCCGGCCGACTGCCCGCGGCGTGCGCCTCGGTGGTCCTGCTGGACCGCGAAGCGGCCCGGGAGCTCGAGGCCATCGACTTCGACGGCTGAGCGGCCGGGCCGCGACGCGTGAGGGGCGGTACCGCTACGGAACCTGCGGTTCCGCCGCGCCCTCCGGCGCGAACTGCGCGTCGGGCGCGAGCTGCCCGTCCGGCGAGAGCTGCGCGTCGGGCGCGAGCTGCCCGTCCGGCGAGAGCTGCGCGTCGGGCGCGAGCTGCCCGTCGGGCGAGAGCTGCTGCCCCTGGTCGTTCAGGGGGAGCGGCAGCGGGATCGGCAGCGGCAGTGCGCCGGTGAGCAGCTTCGGCACCGCCAGCAGCAGGGCCTGCAGGTCGGCGACGACGGTGGCGACACCGGCCGTCACACCCGCGAGGTCCTTGGCCAGCACCTTGGCCAGCAGGTCCGTGACGTCCTGGACCAGCTTGGTGAGCGCGTTCTTGACGTCGGTGACGGCGTCCGCGGCGCCCTGGTCACCCGGCCCGCCGATCTGGTCGACGGCGCTCAGGTCACCCGGCTGGCCGGGATCGACCGGCTCCATGCCCGGTTGTGGCGCGCCCGGATCGTAGGCCGACGGGTCGGTGACACCGGGAGATACCGCACCAGCCTGGTCGAGAACCGAGGCCAGCTGCTGGCTCGCCTCTTCCAGACCCCTGCGGAGTTCCTCCAGTTTCGCCGAGTCAGGGGCTTCGACCTGGGCTTCCTGGGTGAGCTTGGCGCCGATGGACAGCGTGTCACCCAGCTTGGCGATGAGTTCGGCGTTGCCCGTCTCCGCCGCGCGGGCGGCGAGGTGCTCGACCTCGACGGCCGTGCTCCGGGTGGGGGCGTGGGCACTCGCGACACCGCCGGTGAGGCCCATCGTCAGCGAGGCGCAGACAGCCGCCGCTATGAGGGTGGAGTTGATCCTGGTGATGCGCATGTCGAGATATCTCCCGGTTGAGGGTTTTCTCCTTGCTCGTCCTACCTTCGGAGCCGTAGTGACGCTTCGCAACCGGACGATCGCATGGTGTGACGACCGCGGGATGCGGGGGTCGCGCACGCCCGCCGCCGGATAGGGTTTCCACGGAGCGCACCACCACAGGAAATTGCGAGGCGAGACGCAGTGAACATCCCGGGGCAGCGGATACCGGACGGCTTCGCCCCGGCGGGCCACGGTGGCGGCGGCTGGCCCGCCAACGAACTCGAGGAAGTGCTCTCCGCGGCACTCGGCGACCCGGGTGCCACGGCCCGCGTCCTGGAGGTGCTCGGGCGCTCGCAGGTGTGGATCCCGCTGCCGAACGGCGGCGGCCCCGACAGCACCGACCTCGACCTGCCGACCCTCGAACTCGAAGGCGGCGTCTACGTCCCGGTCTTCAGCTCCGAACAGCAGTTCCTCGCCGCCGGTTCCGGCATGAGCTTCGCCGTCGCCCCCGCCCGTGAGTTCGCCCGCGGGCTGCCCCCGCAGCTCGGGATCGCCGTGAACCCCGGTGGCGCGGTGGGCATCCCGCTGCCGCCCGCCGCCGTGATGGAGCTGTGCCGCACCGACCGCGAGCCCGGCACCCCGACCGGGGCCCGGGTCCGGCTGTGGGAACCCTCGCCGGACGAGGAGCCGGTCGACTTCCTGGCCGCCGCCGCGGGCGAGTTCGCCGTGCTCCCCGTCGTGCTCTCCGCCCGCCGCGCGCTGGCCAGCGTCGAGGGCGACCCCGCCACGCTCTTCGTCGGCGTCGAGCTCGACCGCTGGCAGGAGGAGGACCGGGCCGCCGCCATGGCCGCCCTCGGGCGCGCGCTCGGCGCCGTACCGCTGCCCTGGCAGGTCAACCTCGTGCTGCTGGACGTCGCACAGGACCCCATCGGCGACTGGATGCTGGAGCGCGTGCGACCCTTCTATGTCGGCACGGGCGCATAACCTGGGTCCGATACGACACCCGAGGCATTCGGCGAAGCAGACGACGCGGACGAGGCAGACGCGGAAGGGCGGGACACGTGAGCGCCGGCGTGGGAGGGGGCGGGGGGTTGGAGCATGCGCTCCGGCAGGTGACGCCCGGTAGGTACGACGCCTACGAGGAAGTGCTGCGGACCCTCGCCGACAGCCAGGTGTGGATGCTGCTCTGGCAGGGCACCCCCGGCGGGTCGGACGCGCAGTACGGCAACATGGAGGTCGCCGGCCACGGCTACGCGCCCTGCGTGACCTCACCGCAGGAGTTCTCCGCCTGCGGCTGGAACCGGGCCCACGAGGTGGTCTCCGGTCGCGAGATCGCGGCCTCGCTCTTCCCCGACCGCTGGGGCCTGTGGCTCAACCCGCACGCCCCCGGCGGCGGCGTCGGCATCCCCTGGCTCGACCTGCGGCGCGTCTGCCTCGGGCTCGACCGCTCCCCGGCCGGACCGCTGCGGATCGGCGAACCCGCGCTCCAGATCCCCCAGTACTACGCCCTGTTGTCGCAGCAGGCCCACCGCACCCCGGCCGTCCGCTCGCTGCGGCGCGCATGGGTCCAGCCCGCGCTGGGCGAGCCGTACCTCGCGATCGGCGTCGACCTCTACGACGCCGGGCCCCAGGCCGCGGAAACGGTGCGCCTGATGATGCAGTCCGCCCTCGGGGCCGTGCCGCAGGGGCTGCCGGTCGCCACGGTCGCGCTCACGGACGAGTACGACCCGGTGGGCATGTGGATGCGGGCCTCCGCGCAGCCCTTCTACTCCCGAGACGCCCACGGAGCACCGGGTGCGCCGGGTGTCCCCGGTACGACGTACGGCTGGGCCCCCCAGCCCTACTGACGCCTCCGGCGGTTTCCGGGGGTCGTGTGCCTGTTCGCCGGCGGCTCGCGCGCCGTTGCGCCTGCGGCGGGCTTTTCCCACCCGCCCACCCGCCCACCCGTGCGGCACCGTCGGCGGGTGCGGGTGGCCCTGTGGGTGGTGGCGGTGCGTCGGCGGCTTACGGTCGGCTCCTCGGGGGAGGCCCGTTCGTCCGCGGGCGTGGCTGCGCTGCCCGCACCCACCGCGACCCGCCCCGCACGGCGCGCCGCAGGCCGTCCCTCACAGGGCCGCGTCGATGAGCCCCAGCGGCGGGCTCCCCAGCTCCAGCAGCGCACCGTGGAACCGCTGCAGCGAGAACTCGGGCCCCCAGGCGCGCCGGGCCCGCTCGCGCAGCCGCATGATCTCCAACTTGCCCCAGGTGTAACGGCCGTACGCCGCGTCGAAGGTGCCGCGCCGTGCCTCGGAGGCCGCGCCGGCCCGGGCGAGGTGGGCGTCCCGCATGAAGCGCTGCGTGGCGTCCTCCAGCGTCATCGCCCCCGTGTGCAGGCCGATCGCGCACGCGAGCCGGGTGACGCGTACGAGCGCCTCCAGGGCGACGCCGATCGCGAAGCGGGGGTCGCGGGCCCGGAAGCCCTCCTCGAGGCAGACCTCCTCGACGTAGTGCGCCCAGCCCTCGCAGAAGGACAGCGAGTGCAGGACCCGCCGCACCTGCGTGGGTGCGTGCCGCAATGCCCTGCCGTGGGCGAAATGGCCGGGCGCCACCTCGTGGACGGTGATCGCCGGCAGGCTCGTACGGCTGAAGACCGAGAGCCACTCCTCGCGTTCCTCCTCCGGCCAGTCCGGCTCCGGCGGGGTGACGTGGTACCAGGAGGCGGAATCGGCCTCCTCCGGGGCGGCCCAGGTCATCATCGCCATGGACCAGCGGCGCGACGGCGGCGCCGGCCCGACGAGGCAGTCGCCGTCGAGCCAGGGCACGAGCCCCCGCTGCCGGGTGAACTCGATGACCTCGTCCGTGAGCCGGGCGGCCTCGGGGATGACCCCGTCCGCGTCCGGATGGTCGGCGAGCAGCCGGGGGATGAGCTCGTCCACGGTGGCCTTGGGGTCCAGCCGTCCGCAGGACTCCGTGAGGAGCCCGGTGAGCCGGTCCCGCTCGCGTTCGGCCTCGTCGGCGAGGGCCGAGAGGTCGACCCGCAGGCCCTCCTGACTGCCCATCAGGAGCGCCAGCGCCTCCCCGCCGAGCCGCGGGTCGGGGTCGCCGGTCTCCGCGGCACGGGCGATGTGGTCCACCAGCCGGGCGTGCGCGGCGAGCGCGGGGCCGGCCTCCGGCTCCCGGTCCGGATCGAGGTCGGCGGCCAGGCCACGCACCGCCCCGAGGAGTGCACCCGCGACCGGCGCGCTCACCCGGTCGAGCGATGCGATGGCCGCGTCGACGGCGTCCGGCCATTGCTGGAGGTGGCGGCTGCGGGCCTGGGCCAGCTCCTCGCGGGGCGCGTACTCGCGGTCGTACGCGGTGAGTTCAAGGTTGGACAAATGCGGATATGGGTCACGCCGGTGCAGTTCCAGCTCGCCGTACTGGACCTTGAGGGTGTCCTCGAAGACCGACAGGTGCCGCTCGTCGTGGGGGTCGGGAAGGGCCGGTTCGCGCAGCCGGGCGTGGGCGAGCGAGGACAGTCCGCGGCGGACGCCGTCGGGTGACAGGTCCTGCACCTGGCCGTCGTACTCGTGGAGTCCCGCCATCTCCCTGACCACGGGGACCATCAGGTCGCACACCGAGCGAAGCCGATCATTCATGGCATCGAAGGTAGCGACTCCTCTTGCATCGCGGCGATCTGTCAACGCGCGTAACACTGCGGTAATAACGGACGAAGGCTCACCACATCACGGTTGCGCATCGCTTCCCTGTGGGGTCTGGCGCGTGATCCACGCCCCATGAAGACTCGCGCACCAAGGCGGCTCACACGTCGCCTTAACGATTCATCACAAGCCAAACACACAGCCCAGCGCCACCGCACCACCATCAAGAGCTGCGCCCGACATGGTCGGTCCGCTCCGTCGACCCGGGCGGACGGCCAGGCGAAGCCGGCCACCGCCGGCAGGGGGATGCACGAGGAGACATGACAGCACCGCTGCACGACACCGCCGAGACGGCCGTCGCCGACGTCGCCGCCGACATACCCGCGAAGGCCATCGAGGGGCGTTCGCCCGGGCGTATCGCCTGGATGCGCCTCAAGCGCGACAAAGTGGCGCTGGCAGGCGGCGTGATCGTCGTCTTCCTCATCCTGGTCGCGATCTTCGCCCCCCTCATCGTCAGCGCCCTCGGTCATCCGCCGAACGACTTCCACGAGAACAAGATCGACCCGCTCTTCGGCACCCCCACCGGCAAGTGGGGCGGCATCAGCGGGGATTACCTCTTCGGTGTGGAGCCGGTCAACGGCCGCGACGTCTTCAGCCGCATCGTCTACGGGACGCGGATCTCCCTGCTGGTGGCCTTCCTGTCGGCGGTCGTCGCGGTGGTCCTCGGCACCTTCTTCGGCATCATGGCCGGTTACTTCGGCGGCTGGGTCGACGCCGCCATCGGCCGCGTGATGGACGTCCTCCTGGCCTTCCCCCAGTTGCTCTTCATCATGTCCCTGGTCTCGGTCATGCCGAACTCGCTGCTGGGCTTCAGCGGCACCGGCGTGCGCATGGGCGTCCTGGTCGTCGTCATCGGGTTCTTCGGCTGGCCGTACGTCGGGCGCATCGTCCGCGGCCAGACCCTGAGCCTGAGGGAACGCGAGTACGTCGACGCGGCCCGCAGCCTCGGTGCCGGCCGCGGCTACATCCTCTTCCGGGAACTGCTGCCCAACCTCGTCGCCCCGATCACCGTCTACGCGACGCTGATGATCCCGACGAACATCCTCACCGAGGCCGCCCTGAGCTTCCTCGGGGTCGGCGTGAAGCCGCCCACCTCGTCGTGGGGACAGATGCTGTTCAAGGCGCTGTCCTTCTACGAGACGGACCCGATCTTCATGCTGATCCCGGGCCTGGCGATCTTCATCACCGTGCTCGCCTTCAACCTCTTCGGTGACGGCGTACGGGATGCGCTGGACCCGAAGGGCTCCCGCTAGCCCTCGCACACCGCCCCTGCCATTCCCGTCAGGTGGCTTCTCACCGAGAAGGACCGCAGGTCCGCCGAAAGTCGCGGACCGCGAATCACGGAGGTTACGAAAAAGTGACATCCCCACGCTCATCGAGGCGCAGGCTGGCCGCAGGGACGGCCGTCGTGGTCGCCGCACTGCTGTCCACCGCCGCTTGCGGCGGCGGAGGCGGCGGTGGCGGCAAGTCCGACGGCAACGCCAAGGCCCCCGGATTCAACGCCGCTGTCAACAAGGTGGCGAACGCGTCCGACAAGAAGGGCGGCACGCTCAAGTTCATCGGGACGCAGGACGCCGACTCCTGGGACCCGCAGCGTGGCTACTACGGCTTCATGTGGGACTTCGCCCGGTACTACACCCGTCAGCTGGTGTCCTTCACCCCGGAGCCGGGTCTCGGCAGCACCACGCTGAAGCCGGACCTCGCCAGCGGCCTCGCGAAGGTCAGCGACGGCGGCAAGACCTACACGTACACCCTGAAGGACGGCCTGAAGTGGGAGGACGGCTCCCCGCTGACCTCCAAGGACATCAAGTACGGCATCGAGCGCATCTGGGCGCAGGACGTCATCTCCGGCGGCCCGATCTACCTGCAGCAGGTGCTCGACCCCAAGGGTGAGTACAAGGGCCCGTACAAGGACACCTCGCCCGACAAGCTCGGTCTGAAGGCCATTGACACGCCGGACGACAAGACCATCACCTTCCACCTGGCGACGCCGAACAGCGACTTCGAGCAGATGCTCGCGATGCCGTCCGGCTCCCCGGTCCCCGCGGCCAAGGACACCGGCGCGAAGTACGGCCTCAAGCCGTTCTCCAGCGGCCCGTACAAGTTCGAGTCGTACACGCCGAACAAGTCGATGGTGCTGGTCCGCAACACCAACTGGAGCGCGTCCACCGACGACCTCCGCAAGGCGCTGCCGGACAAGATCACGGTCACCCTGACCACCAACGCCGACGACATGGACAAGCGCCTGATCAACGGCGACTACGACCTGGACCTCAACGCCACCGGCGTCGGCCAGGCCGCGCGCGCCGAGGTGCTCGGCAAGAACAAGGGCAACGCCGACAACCCGGACACCGGCTTCATCCGTTACGCGGTCTTCCCGACCACGGTCAAGCCGATGGACAACATCCACTGCCGCAAGGCGGTCATCCTCGCGGCCGACCACAAGTCGCTGCAGACCGCCCGTGGCGGCCCGCAGGCCGGCGGCGCCATCGCCCCCAACATGCTCCCGCTGGGCATCAAGGGCGCCGACGCCAACTACGACCCGTACAACGTCCTGAAGGACACCTCGGGCAACGTCGAAGAGGCCAAGAAGGAGCTCAAGGCCTGCGGCCAGCCCAACGGCTTCAAGACCACGATCGCGGTCCGCAACAACAAGCCGATCGAGATCGCCACGGCCGAGTCGCTGCAGGAGTCGCTGAAGAAGGTCGGCATCACCACCGAGCTCGACGAGTTCGACGGTGCGCAGACCTCCGGCATCATCGGTGCCCCGAAGACGGTCAAGTCCAAGAACTACGGCATCATCATCATGGGCTGGGGCGCCGACTTCCCGTCGGGCCAGGGCTTCCTCCAGCCGCTGGTCGACAGCCGGTTCATCCTGGAGAGCGGCAACAACAACTTCGCCGAGATCAAGGACAAGTCGATCGACGGCCTGTTCGACCAGGCGCTGCAGCAGACCGACCCGAACGCCGCGGCCGACCTGTACAAGCAGATCAACCAGAAGGTCTCCGAGGGCGCGTACTACCTGCCCTTCACCTTCGAGAAGAACATCATCTGGCGCAGCTCCCGCCTGACCAACGTCTACACGGCCGACGCGTACAACGGCCGCTACGACTACGCCTCGCTGGGCGTGCAGTAACAACCCTCGAATCGATCGAGTGCCACACCCGCTAGGCACGAAGGGCAGGTGATGGCCGCGTGCGGCGGCCCGGGTAACCCCCGGGCCGCCGCCGGGCCGAGCACAGTGCTTGCATACATCATCCGGCGACTGTTCGCTGTCGTCGTCATGTTGCTGGTCATCACGTTGGTGACCTTCGGGATCTTCTTCCTGATCCCCAAATGGGTCGGAGTCGACCCCGCCACCTACTTCATCGGGAAGCAGGCGGATCCGGCCTCCCTCGAGGGCATTCGGAAGAAGATGGGCCTCGACGATCCCATCCTCGTGCAGTTCGGCAAGTTCCTGTGGGGGCTGTTCGCCGGGCGTGACTACGCCAACGGCGCGGACGTCACGCACTGCCCCGCCCCTTGCTTCGGCTACTCCTTCCGCAACGAGCAGGCGATCTGGCCGGTCCTGACGGACCGTCTCCCGGTGACCCTGCAGCTGGCCGCCGGCGCCTGCGTCATCTGGGTGATCGTCGGCGTCGGCACCGGTGTCGTCTCCGCCCTCAAGCGCGGCTCCGTACTGGACCGCTCCCTGATGACGGTGGCGCTCGCCGGCGTCTCGCTCCCCATCTACTTCACCGGCATGATCGCCCTCGCGGTGGTCGTCTACGGGCTCGGATGGATCGACGGCCAGTACGTGCCGTTCGGTGATTCACCATCCGCCTGGTTCGGCGGCATGCTCCTGCCCTGGGTCACGCTCGCCTTCCTCTACGCCGCCATGTACGCCCGGATGACCCGGGCCACCATGCTCGAGATCATGGGCGAGGACTACATCCGCACCGCGCGTGCCAAGGGCCTGCGCGAGCCGGTCGTCATCGGCAAGCACGCCATGCGCTCGACGATGACCCCGGTGCTCACCATCCTCGGCATGGACCTCGGCGCCCTCGTCGGCGGCGCGATCCTCACCGAGACGACGTTCAGCCTGCCCGGCATCGGCCAGGCGGCGGTGAAGGCGATCTCGGACAAGGACTTCCCGCTGATCCTCGGCGTCACGCTGATCGCGGCCGTCGCCGTGGTGGTGGCCAACCTCCTCGTAGACCTGCTGTACGCCGTCGTCGACCCGCGCGTGAGGCTGTCATGACCGACCTCCCCATCCAGAAGTCCGGCACCGGGGCGGACGCCGCGCCGAACGAGCCGGTGGCCGGGAAGGCGGGGCAGCCCACGGCGTTCCTGGAGGTCCGCGACCTCAAGGTGCACTTCCCGACCGACGACGGTCTGGTGAAGTCCGTCGACGGCCTCTCCTTCCAGCTGGAGAAGGGCAAGACCCTCGGCATCGTCGGCGAGTCCGGCTCCGGCAAGTCGGTGACGTCCCTGGCGATCATGGGTCTGCACCGGGCCGGCCAGTACGGCCGCAGCAGGGCCCGGATGTCCGGCGAGATCTGGCTCGACGGCAAGGAGCTGCTCTCGGCCGACCCGGACGAGGTCCGGCGGTTGCGCGGCAAGGACGCCGCGATGATCTTCCAGGACCCGCTGTCCGCGATGCACCCCTACTTCACCGTCGGCGCGCAGATCGTCGAGGCGTACCGGGTGCACCACGACGTGTCCAAGGCCGTGGCCCGCAAGCGCGCGGTCGAGATGCTCGACCGCGTCGGCATCCCGCAGCCCGACAAGCGCGTCGACGACTACCCGCACCAGTTCTCCGGCGGCATGCGGCAGCGCGCGATGATCGCCATGGCGCTGTCCAACAACCCCGACCTGCTCATCGCGGACGAGCCGACCACCGCGCTCGACGTGACCGTGCAGGCGCAGATCCTGGACCTCATCCGGGACCTGCAGAAGGAGTTCGGCTCCGCGGTCATCATCATCACCCACGACCTCGGCGTCGTCGCCGAGCTCGCGGACGACATCCTGGTGATGTACGGCGGACGCTGCGTGGAGCGCGGACCGGCCGACAAGGTCTTCTACGAGCCGCAACACCCCTACACCTGGGGCCTGCTGGGCTCGATGCCGCGCCTGGACCGTGAGCGCACCGAACGGCTCAACCCGGTCAAGGGCTCGCCGCCGAGCCTCATCAACATTCCGTCCGGCTGCGCCTTCCACCCGCGCTGCCCGTACGCGGAGCTCACCGGCGGCGCCAGCACCACCGTCGTTCCGGAACTGCGCGAGGTCGGCAGCCGGCACCACGCCGCGTGCCACCTGGGCGCGGCGGACCGGGAGCGCATCTGGACCGAAGAGATTGCGCCGAAGCTGTGAAAGGCCAGGAGATGACGATCCCCCAGCAGTCGACCGCCGACGGGTCGGATGCGCTGCTCAAGGTGAGCGGCCTGGTCAAGCACTTCCCGATCACCAAGGGTCTGCTGCGGCGCCAGGTCGGCGCGGTCAAGGCCGTCGACGGCATCGACTTCCACGTCAACCCCGGGGAGACCCTCGGCGTGGTCGGCGAGTCCGGCTGCGGCAAGTCCACGATGGGCCGGCTGATCACCCGGCTTCTCGAACCGACCGGCGGGAAGATCGAGTTCGAGGGCCGGGACATCACGCACCTGGGCACCGCGGGTATGCGCCCGCTCCGCCGCGACGTGCAGATGATCTTCCAGGACCCGTACTCCTCCCTCAACCCGCGGCACACCGTCGGCACCATCGTCGGCGCGCCGTTCCGGCTGCAGAAGGTGCAGACGGAGAACGGGGTGAAGAAGGAGGTGCAGAACCTCCTGGAGCTGGTCGGCCTCAACCCCGAGCACTACAACCGCTACCCGCACGAGTTCTCCGGCGGCCAGCGGCAGCGCATCGGCATCGCCCGCGCGCTGGCGCTCAAGCCCAAGCTCGTGGTCGCGGACGAGCCGGTGTCGGCGCTCGACGTCTCCATCCAGGCCCAGGTGGTCAACCTCCTGGACGACCTGCAGAGCGAGCTCGGCCTGACCTACGTGATCATCGCGCACGACCTGTCGGTCATCCGGCACGTGTCGGACCGCATCGCGGTCATGTACCTCGGCAAGATCGTCGAGGTCGCCGACCGCGAGGACCTGTACACCAAGCCGATGCACCCGTACACCAACGCGCTGCTCTCCGCGGTGCCGGTGCCGGACCCGAAGCGGCGCGCCAAGCGCGAGCGGATCCTGCTGACCGGCGACGTCCCGTCGCCGATCGCCCCGCCGCCCGGCTGCCGCTTCCACACCCGCTGCTGGAAGGCGACCGAGGTCTGCAAGACCACGGAGCCCCCGCTGGCCATCCTGGCCACCGGGCACCAGGTGGCCTGCCACCACCCGGAGAACACCGGCGACTCCGGCAGCGGCACGGCCGGGAAGACGGCCGAAAAGGCCTAGCCACCCACCCGGCACAATGGGGCCGGTGCAAACCGAACTGTTCAGCCACTCCGTCCAGCACGTGCTCGACCTCGTCGGAATCTTCGTCTTCGCGATCTCCGGCGCGCTGCTCGCCGTACGCAAGAACTACGACGTCTTCGGCATGGCGGTCCTCGCCGAGGTCACCGCGCTGGGCGGAGGGCTGATCAGGGACCTGATCATCGGGGCGGTCCCGCCGGCCGCCTTCACCGACCTCGGCTACTTCCTGACCCCGCTGATCGCCACCACGGTGGTGTTCTTCCTGCACCCCCAGGTCGAGCGGATCAACACCACCATCAACATCTTCGACGCCGCCGGCCTCGGCCTCTTCTGCGTCGCCGGCACCACCAAGGCCTACGACTACGGCCTCAACCTCACCGCCTCCGCCACCCTCGGGCTCGCCACCGCCGTCGGCGGCGGCGTCCTGCGCGACCTGCTCGGCAACGAGGTCCCCTCCCTGCTGCGCTGGGACCGCGACCTGTACGCGGTGCCGGCCATCGTGGGGGCCACCGTCGTGGTCGTGCTCATCAAATTCGAGGCCCTGACCCCCGGCACCGGGGTGCTCGCCGTCATCAGCGCCTTCGTCCTCAGGCTGCTGGCCATGCGCTACCACTGGCGCGCCCCCCGCGCCTGGCACCGGCGCACCACCGCGGCGGAGGAACTCCACCTGTAGCGGGGCACCACCCGGCGCCGTGGGCCCCGGGACGGGCCTCGGTCCGGGAGGGGGCCGCGGCGCCCGTAGAATCACGCTCATCATGGCCTACCTCGACCACGCCGCCACGACCCCGATGCTGCCGGAGGCCGTCGAGGCGATGACCGCGCACCTCGCCGTCACGGGCAACGCATCCTCCCTCCACGCGGCCGGCCGCCGGGCCAGGCGCACGGTGGAGGAGTCCCGGGAGTCCCTGGCCGCCGCGCTCGGCGCCCGCCCCAGCGAGATCGTCTTCACCGCGGGCGGCACCGAGGCCGACAACCTCGCGGTCAAGGGTCTGTACTGGGCCCGCCGCGACGCCGACCCCCGGCGGACCCGGGTCCTCGCCAGCCCCGTCGAGCACCACGCCGTCCTCGACGCCGTCGAGTGGCTCGCCACGCACGAGGGCGCCCGGGTCGAATGGCTCCCGGTCGACGCCTACGGTCGCGTCCACCCCGAGGCCCTGCGCGAGGCCATCGCCCGCGACCCGGGCGATGTGGCCCTCGCCACGGTGATGTGGGCCAACAACGAGGTCGGCACGATCTTCCCGGTTGCGGAACTCAGCGCGGTGGCCCGGGAGTTCGAGGTGCCGCTGCACTCCGACGCCGTCCAGGCCCTCGGGCAGGTCGAGGTCGACTTCGCGGCTTCCGGGCTCGACGCGATGACCGTCACCGGGCACAAGGTCGGCGGGCCGTACGGCGTCGGGGCACTGGTGCTCCGGCGCGAGATCGGCCCGGTCCCCGTCCTCCACGGCGGCGGCCAGGAGCGCGGCGTACGCTCCGGCACGCTCGACGTCCCCGCGGTCGCCGCGTTCGCCGTCGCCGGGACGCTCGCCGCGCAGCGGCGCGAGGACTTCGCCCGGGAGGTCGGCGCCCTGCGCGACGACCTGGTCGCCCGGGTCCGCGAAGCCGTCCCCGAGGCCATCCTCAACGGCGACCCCGCCCCCGGCGGCCGCCTCCCCGCCAGCGCACACTTCTCCTTCCCCGGGTGCGAGGGGGACTCCCTGCTGATGCTGCTCGACGCCCAGGGCATCGAGTGCTCCACCGGGTCCGCGTGCACCGCCGGCGTCCCCCAGCCCAGCCACGTCCTCCTCGCCATGGGCGCCGACCCCGACCTCGCTCGGGGCTCCCTGCGCTTCTCCCTCGGGCACACCTCGACCGCGGAGGACGTCGCGGTCCTCGGCGAGGCGATCGCCCCCGCCGTGGCCCGCGCCCGCAGCGCGGGCCTGATGTAGCGCCCGCGGCGGGCCTTTCCCGCCCGCCCACCCGTGCGGCGCCGGGGCGGGTGCGGGTGGCCCCTGTGGGCGGCGCCTCCTTTCGGGCGGACGGGTGGGGGCGGCCCGCCGCAGGCGCAACGCACCCGCACCCAGCCACGCAACCGCACCCACCACGACCGGCCCCGCAAGGCGCCCCGGGGGCGCCGTACCCTAGGAGGCGCTATGACTGACTTCCCCGGTGCACCCACAGGCCCTGGCGACGGCCGTCGCCTCCGCGTGCTCGCCGCGATGAGCGGTGGCGTCGACTCGGCCGTGGCGGCCGCCCGCGCCGCCGAAGCGGGGCACGACGTCACGGGCGTGCACCTCGCCCTCTCCGTGAACCCGCAGTCGTTCCGGACCGGAGCCCGCGGCTGCTGCACGATCGAGGACAGCCACGACGCCCGCCGCGCCGCGGACGTCATCGGCATCCCCTTCTACATCTGGGACCTCGCCGACCGCTTCCGCGCGGACGTCGTCGACGACTTCGTCGCCGAGTACGCCGCGGGCCGCACCCCCAACCCCTGCCTGCGCTGCAACGAGAAGATCAAGTTCGCCGCGCTGCTCGACAAGGCGATCGCCCTCGGCTTCGACGCCGTGTGCACCGGCCACTACGCCACCGTCGTGGCCAACCCCGACGGCTCCCGCGAGCTGCACCGCGCCTCCGACGCGGCCAAGGACCAGTCGTACGTCCTCGGCGTCCTCGACGAGCGGCAGCTTGCGCACGCCATGTTCCCGCTCGGCGACACCCTCACCACCAAGGACGAGATCCGGGCGGAGGCGGCCCGCCGCGGCCTGTCCGTGGCGAAGAAGCCGGACAGCCACGACATCTGCTTCATCGCCGACGGCGACACCCAGGGCTTCCTCGCGCGGCGCCTGGGCACCGCCGACGGTGACATCCTCGACGAGGACGGCAACCGCCTGGGCACCCACTCCGGCGCCTACGGCTACACCGTGGGCCAGCGCAAGGGGCTGCGCCTGGGCGTGCCCGCCGCCGACGGCAAGCCGCGCTACGTGCTCGACATCTCGCCGGTGAACAACACGGTGACCGTCGGCCCGGCCGAGGCCCTGGACGTCACGGCCCTGACCGCCATCCGCCCGCGCTGGTGCGGCACCGCGCCCGACGGTGCCGGGCAGCGCGCGTACACCGCGCAGCTGCGCGCCCACGGCGACGACGTGCCCGTCACCGCCGAGCTGGCCGGCGGCGAACTGCGCGTCCGCTTCACCGGCGGAGCCGTCCGCGGCGTCGCGCCGGGCCAGGCGGTCGTGCTCTACGACGGCACGCGCGTCGTCGGCTCGGCGACGATCGCCACGACGGAGCGCATCCGGCCGGCGGCCGCGAGCGCCTGAGCGGCCCCGGCACCGGGCGCGGGGTGCGGAACGGGCCGGACGGCCCCCCTGCCCGGCGCCCGGCGCCATGCGCGAGACTGGCCCGCATGAACATCTGCGTCTTCCTCTCCGCCGCCGACCTCGAGCCCCGCTACACCGAACCCGCCCGCCAGTTCGCCGAGTTGATCGGCAAGGGCGGGCACACCCTGGTGTGGGGCGGCTCGGACGTGGGCCTGATGAAGGTGATGGCGGACGGGGTGCAGGAGCACGGCGGGCGCCTGGTCGGGGTCTCGGTGGAGTTCCTCGCGGCCAAGGCCCGCAAGGGAGCCGACGAGATGGTGATCGCGGCCGACCTCGCCGAGCGCAAGGCGGAGCTGCTGGCCCGCGCGGACGCCGTGGTGGTCATGGTGGGCGGCACCGGCACGCTGGACGAGGCGACCGAGATCCTGGAGCTGAAGAAGCACGGGCTGCACACCAAGCCGGTCGTCCTGCTCAACACGGCGGGCTTCTACGACGGGCTCAAGGAGCAGTTCCAGCGCATGGACGAGGAGGGCTTCCTGCCGCTGCCCCTCGCCGACCTGGTGTCCTTCGCCGAGGACGGCGTCTCGGCGCTCGCCTATCTGGAGGAGAACGCCGGCATCGTGTGACCCGCGGGGGATGACAGCATGGAGCCCATGTCGATTCACCTGATCACCGGCGCCGGCTCCGGCATCGGCGCCGTCGTGGCGCAGCGCCTCCTCGACCGCGGCGACGAACTGTGGCTGCTGGCCCGCAACGCCGGACGCGCCAAGGAGCTCGCCGACCGCTTCCCGGGCGCGCGCACCCTCGTCGGTGACCTCGCGGAGCCGGAGCGGCTGTCCTGGGCGCTGGGCCACCAGTCGCCGCCGGACCGGCTGGACTCCCTGCTGCACATCGCGGGCGTCGTGGACCTGGGGCAGGTCGGCGAGCTGACCCCGAAGACCTGGAACCGGACGCTCGCCGCCAACCTCGTGGGCCCCGCCGAGCTGACCCGCCTCGTCCTGCCCCAACTGCGGCTCTCCCGCGGGCACGTGGTCTTCGTCAACTCCGGCGCCGGGCTCAACGCGCACGCCGAGTGGGGCGCCTACGCGGCCAGCAAGCACGGCCTCAAGGCGCTCGCCGACTCCCTGCGCCACGAGGAGCACGCGAACGGGGTGCGGGTCACCTCCGTCTACCCGGGCCGCACCGCCACGCCGATGCAGGCCAAGGTGCACCAGCAGGAGGGCAAGACGTACGACCCCTCGCGCTGGATCGCCCCCGAGTCGGTGGCGACGGCGATCCTGGCGGCGGTCGACCTGCCGCGGGACGCCGAGATCAACGACCTGACGATCCGGCCGGGAGCCTGACCGGCGCGCCGACGTAGGCTGCACCGGTGAGCACGGAAGCGACCGAAGCGAAGTTCCGGCTGCCCCAAGGGGCGGCCACCGGTGTGGGTTCGATGCCGGGAGGTGACGCGCGCGAGGCGGCGCGGACGGCGACCGGGGCGCTGGAGGCGCTGCCGTTCCTGCCGGAGCTGCCCGCGCGCGGCCCGGGCGCGGACATGATCGGCCGCACGCTCGGGATGCTCGTCGAGCTGTACGCGCGCGTGGAGCCCAGCGGATGGCGGTTCGGCGACCGCCCGGGCCGGGACACCCGCCGGGCCAGGGCGTGGCTGGGGGAGGACCTGGACGCCCTGGAGGAGTTCACCCAGGGCTACGAGGGCCCCCTGAAGCTCCAGGCGGTCGGGCCCTGGACGCTCGCGGCCTCCGTCGAGCTGAAGAACGGCGAGGCGGCGCTCTCTGACCCGGGCGCCTGCCGTGACCTGGCCGCCTCGCTCGGCGAGGGACTGCGGTTGCACCTGGAGGACGTGCGCCGGCGGGTGCCCGGCGCGAGGCCCGTGCTGCAGCTGGACGAGCCCTCGCTCACCGCCGTGCTCCAGGGCCGGGTCAGGAGCGCCAGCGGCTACCGCACGCACCGCGCGGTGGACCGCGGCGTCGTCGAGGGCGCGCTGCGGGACGTCATGGCGGCCGTGGGCGGTGTGGACGGCGTGCCGGTGATCGCGCACTCCTGCGCGCCGGAGGTGCCCTTCGCGCTGCTGCGGCGGGCCGGGGTGGCGGGGGTGTCGTTCGATTTCTCGCTGCTCACGGAGAGTGACTGGGACGCCTTCGGTGAGGCGGCCGAGGCGGGAACCGCGCTCTTCGCCGGTGTCGTCCCGGGGACCGACGCCCCGTTGTCGGACCCTGCGGGTAGCGTCAGTGGTGTTCGGGCGCTGTGGCGCAGGCTGGGGCTGTCCCCGGGGGAGCTGGGCACCTCCGTGGCGGTGACCCCGTCCTGTGGTCTGGCGGGGGCCTCGCCGGCCTATGCCCGTGCCGCCCTGGTGCACTGCGCGAAGGCGGCACGCTCGCTCGTCGACAACCCTGAGTGAGGATGGGATGAGGAAGGACGTGGACGTGGAGGACTCCGTGATCCCCGAGGGCGCCAGGAACGAGGACGTGCCGGCGAAGGCGCGCGAGCTGCACGCCTCCCTGGCCGAGCAGGTCGAGGAGCACCGCTTCCGCTACTACGTCAAGGACCAGCCGGTCGTCAGCGACGCCGACTTCGACAAGCTGCTGCGGCGGCTGGAGGCGCTGGAGGACGAGCATCCCTCGCTGCGCACGCCGGACTCGCCGACCCAGAAGGTCGCCGGCGCGTACGCGACGGAGTTCACCTCCGTCGAGCACCGCGAGCGCATGCTCTCCCTCGACAACGCCTTCACCGAGGAGGAGCTGAACGCCTGGGCCGAACGCCTCGCCGCGGAGCTGGGCCCCCCGGCGGGCGAGGGCGGCACCTACCACTTCCTGTGCGAGCTGAAGGTCGACGGACTCGCCGTCAACCTCACGTACGAGAACGGCCGTCTGGTGCGCGGCGCCACGCGCGGCGACGGACGCACCGGCGAGGACATCACGCCCAACGTCCGCACCATCGCCGAGATCCCGGACCGGCTGGCGGGGGAGCGCGTCCCCGCGCTGGTCGAGATCCGCGGCGAGGTCTTCTTCCCCATGGAGAAGTTCGAGGAGCTCAACGCCCGCCTGGTCGAGGCCGGCGACAAGCCCTTCGCCAACCCGCGCAACGCCGCCGCCGGCTCCCTGCGCCAGAAGGACCCCCGGGTCACCGCGAGCCGCCCGCTGCACATGGTGGTGCACGGCATCGGCGCCCGTGAGGGCTTCACCATCGACTGCCAGTCGCACGCCTACGAACTGCTCCACGAGTGGGGCCTGCCCACCACCAGGTACGCCCGCGTGGTCGGCACCCTCGCCGAGGTCAAGGAGGCCATCGCCTACTACGGCGAGCACCGCCACGACGTCGAGCACGAGATCGACGGCATCGTCGTCAAGGTCGACGAGATCCCGCTGCAGGGCCGGCTCGGCTCCACCGCCCGCGCGCCGCGCTGGGCCATCGCGTGGAAGTACGCGCCGGAGGAGGTCAACACCAAGCTGGTCGACATCCGGGTCGGCGTCGGCCGCACGGGCCGGGTGACCCCGTACGCGGTGGTCGAGCCGGTCACGGTGGCCGGCTCGGAGGTCGAGTTCGCCACCCTGCACAACCAGGACGTGGTCAAGGCCAAGGGCGTGCTGATCGGCGACACCGTCGTGCTGCGCAAGGCCGGTGACGTCATCCCCGAGATCCTCGGCCCCGTCGTCGACCTGAGGGACGGCAGCGAGCGCGAGTTCGTGATGCCCGCCCAGTGCCCCGAGTGCGGCACCCCGCTGCGGCCGATGAAGGAGGGCGACATCGACCTGCGCTGCCCCAACGCGCGGGGTTGCCCGGCGCAGATCCGGGAACGGCTGTTCTACCTGGCCGGCCGCAGGTGCCTGGACATCGAGAACTTCGGCTACGTCGCCGCGGCCGCGCTCACCCGGCCCCTGGAGCCCGCCGAGCCGCCGCTGAGCGACGAGGGCGACCTGTTCGGCCTCACCGCCGAGGACCTGCTCCCCATCCGCGCCCACGTCCTCGACCAGAACACCGGCCTGCCCAAGCGCGACCCGGAGACCGGTCAGGAGAAGGTCGTCTCGGTCTTCGCCAACCAGCAGGGCGAGCTGAAGAAGAACGCGGTGGCCATGCTGGAGAACATCCAGCAGGCCAAGGAGCGGCCGCTCGCCAGGATCATCGCGGGCCTGTCGATCCGTCACGTCGGCCCGGTCGCCGCCGAGGCCCTGGCCCGCGAGTTCCGCGACCTGGACGCCGTCTTCGCCGCCGACGAGGAGCGACTGGCGGGTGTCGACGGCGTCGGCGGGACCATCGCGGCCTCCCTCAAGCAGTGGTACGAGGAGGAGTGGCACCGCGAGATCCTGCGCAAGTGGAAGGCCGCGGGCGTCCGGTTCACCGAGGAGGGCTCCGACGAGGGGCCGCGCCCGCTGGAGGGCCTCACCGTCGTCGTCACCGGCACCCTCGCCACCCACACCCGGGACGGCGCGAAGGAGGAGCTCGTGAGCCGCGGGGCCAAGGTCACCGGATCGGTCTCCAAGAAGACCGACTTTGTGGTTGTCGGCGACAGCCCGGGCTCCAAGTACGACAAGGCGGTGCAGCTGAAGGTGCCGATCCTGGACGAGGACGGCTTCGCCGTCCTGCTCGGACAGGGCGCCGACGCGGCCCGGGAGGCCGCCGTGAACCCGGAGGGCTGACAGCCCATCATCACCCTTTCGGCCCATAGCGGAACGATCCGGGAGGGTGGGATCCATTCGGGCAACAGCAGCCGATCGGTGCCCGTGACAGCCTTTATCGGCCTACTGTTGAGAGGCGCGCCTTCCGGGCATGGGCCCTCCAGCAGCCCGGTGGTCAATCCCGCGGGCACGGGCGTGTGGTGGAACGGCACACGCGGCTGCGAGAGGGTACGGGCATGGAACCGACGGACAGCGCCGGACCGGCGCAGCGGCTGCTCGGGCCGGCCGCGCCGGTGCTGCCCGCGGCGGCACTCAGGTACTCGGTCGTGGGCGCTGCCGCGGCGGCCCTGGTCGTGGGCGTCGTCCGGATACTCGTGGACGGCAACGCCTTCTTCCCCGGCGGGGACGTCGGCTGGGCGTTCGCCGTGCTCACCGGCATCATCGTCGGCCACCTGGTCGCCATGGGCCGGGACCGCTGGTGGGGCGGCACCGGCTCCGGCGCCGCCCTGACCCTCGCCATGCTGCTGCTCTACGGCTGGGTGCCCGCGGTGCTGGTCAGCCTGGCCGTCGTCGTCCTGGTCGGCGCGGCCCGCCGGCACCGCTGGCGGGAGGCGCTGCTGCACGGCGCCGTGGACATCCTCGGCATCGGCGCGGCCTCGCTCGCGCTGTCCGCCTTCGGGACCCACCCGTCCGTCGAACAGCCCTGGCAACCCGCCACTTGGGGGATGGCCGCCGTTCCCTCGGTGCTCGCCGCCGCACTCGGCTACCTGGCTGCGACCCGCACGCTCCTGTGGTATGCGATCGTGCCGCGCGCCGGAGCCCTGCCCACCGTGGCCCGCACCGCGCTGATACGCCAGGGCTTCGTCGGCGTCGCACTGCTCGGCATCTCCCCGCTGATCATCATCGTCGCGGCCGATCTGCCCCTGCTGCTCCCGCTGTTCGCCGTGCCCCTGATCGCGCTCGACTCCACCCTCTGGATCGCCCACGCCCGCGCCGAGGAACAACTGCGCGACCCCCTCACCGGACTGCCCAACCGTCAGTGGCTGCTGGAGCGCACCTGGACCGCGCTGGACGACGCCGCCCGCAGCGGCGAGCGCGCCGCCCTGGTCCTGATCGACCTGGACAAGTTCCGCTCCGTCAACGACACCCTGGGCCACATGGCCGGCGACCGGCTCCTGGTGCAGATCGCGGACCGGCTGCGGCTGGCCCTGCCGCGCGGCGCCGAGGTCGCCCGGCTCGGCGGCGACGAGTTCGCCGTCCTGCTCCCCACCTGCGACGCGCCGACCCGCGCCCAGCGCATCGCCAGGGCCCTGGTCGCCGCGCTGAGCTCGCCGTTAAGTCTCGACGGCCTGACCCTGGTGCTCGAGGCCAGCGCCGGGGTCGCCGTCTACCCCGATCACGCCGGTGACGCCGAGGGCCTGCTGCGCCGCGCCGACGTCGCGATGTACCAGGCGAAACGTGACCGCAGCGGGGTCGAGGTCTACGAGTCCTCCCGCGACGGCAACACGCCCGACCGGCTGGGCCTCCTCGGCGACCTGCGCCGGGCACTGGACCGCGGTGAGGTCGAGCTGCACTACCAGCCGAAGGTCCGCTTCGACGGACAGGTCGCAGGCCTGGAGGCGCTGGTCCGCTGGGTGCACCCCGAGCGCGGCCGGGTGAGCCCCGAGGAGTTCATCGCGATCGCCGAGACCTCCGGGCTCATGCCGCAGCTCACCGAGTACGTCCTGGAGACCGCCCTCGGGCAGGTCGCCCGGTGGCGGGCGATGGGCCTCGACGTCCCCGTCGCCGTCAACGTCTCGCCGCGCGACGTCCACTCGCCGGGTTTCGCCGGGGCCGTCGCCGCGCGCCTGGCCCGCCACGGGGTCCCGCCGGGGGCGCTGCAGCTGGAGATCACCGAGCACGTGCTGCTGGAGGACCCGCAGCGCGCCGCCGACACCATGGCCGGACTGACCGGGCACGGGGTGAAGATGTCGCTGGACGACTTCGGCACCGGGTACTCCTCGCTGGTCCACCTGCGGCGGCTGCCGGTGAGCGAGCTGAAGATCGACCGCTCGTTCGTCGCGCGGCTGTCCGTCGACGCCGAGGACGCGGAGATCGTGCGCTGCACGGTCGACCTCGCCCACTCCCTCGGCCTCCTCGTCGTGGCGGAGGGCGTCGAGGACGACGAGACGTGGGAGCGCCTGCGGGACCTCGGCTGTGACGCGATCCAGGGCTGGCTGGTCGCCGCCGCGATGCCCCCGGAGGAGACCACGGCCTGGTTGCGGCTGCGCGGGCGTTCCGGTTGGCGCCGCCCGGCGGAGCTGGAGGCCGCGAAGGAACGGGCCGCCGTCCCCGACGCGCAGTAACGTTTGCGGGCCTTCGACCAGCGGGCCCGCACGCGCCGCGCCGGGGCCGCGGACGCCCCGCCGGCCCCACCCGCCCCGGGGGCACCGGGGCCCGCGGGCGTCACGTCCGGCGGTCCCCGGCCGGGCGCAGCGCAAACCGTTTCGCCCCCGGGGCGCCCGCGCCCATAGGATTGGGCGCGAAAAGACCAAACTCACCCCCAGAGGATCGCTGCATGCCAGGCATCACGCGCGAGGAGGTCGCCCACCTCGGCCGGCTGTCGCGTCTGGAGCTGAAGGACGAAGAGCTCGACCACTTCGCCGGACAGCTCGACGCCATCATCGGCGCGGTCGCCCGCGTCTCCGAGGTGGCCGGCGAGGACGTACCGCCGACCTCCCACCCGCTGCCGCTGACCAATGTCATGCGCCCCGACGAGGTCCGGCCCAGCCTGACCCCGGCCGAGGCGCTGTCCGGCGCCCCCGCCGAGGATCAGCAGCGCTTCAAGGTGCCGCAGATCCTGGGGGAGGACTGATCACGATGACCGATCTGACCAGGCTCACCGCCGCGCAGACCGCGGCCGCCGTCGCCTCCGGCGAGACGTCCGCCGTCGAGGTCGCCCAGGCCCATCTGGACCGCATCGCCGCCGTCGACGAGAAGGTCCACGCCTTCCTGCACGTCGACACCGAGGGCGCCCTGAAGGCCGCCAAGGCCGTCGACGACAAGCGCGCCGCGGGCGAGAAGCTCGGCCCGCTCGCGGGCGTCCCGCTGGCGCTGAAGGACATTTTCACCACCAAGGGCATCCCGACGACCGTCGGCTCCAAGATCCTCGAAGGCTGGATCCCGCCGTACGACGCGACGCTGACCGCCCGCCTCAAGCAGGCCGGCATCGTCATCCTCGGCAAGACCAACATGGACGAGTTCGCCATGGGGTCCTCCACCGAGAACAGCGCCTACGGCCCCACCGGCAACCCGTGGGACCTCACCCGCATCCCCGGCGGCTCGGGCGGCGGTTCCTCCGCGGCCCTGGCCTCCTTCCAGGCGCCGCTGGCCATCGGCACCGACACCGGCGGCTCCATCCGCCAGCCGGCCGCCGTCACCGGCACGGTCGGCGTCAAGCCGACCTACGGCGGGGTCTCCCGCTACGGCATGGTCGCCTTCAGCTCCTCGCTGGACCAGGGCGGCCCCTGCGCCCGTACGGTGCTGGACGCGGCGCTGCTGCACGAGGTCATCGCGGGCTACGACCCGATGGACTCCACCTCCATCGATGCCCCCGTCCCGCCGGTCGTCGAGGCCGCGCGCAACGGCGACGTCAAGGGCCTGCGGGTCGGCGTCATCAAGGAGTTCGCGGGCGAGGGCTACCAGCCCGGCGTCATGGAGCGGTTCAACGAGTCCGTCGAGCTGCTGCGCGAGCTCGGTGCCGAGGTCGTCGAGCTGTCCTGCCCGTCGTTCGAGTACGCGCTCGCCGCGTACTACCTGATCGCGCCGTCCGAGTGCTCGTCCAACCTGGCCCGGTTCGACGGCCTGCGCTACGGCCTGCGGGTCGGCGACGACGGCACCCGCAGCGCCGAGGACGTCACCGCCCTCACCCGCGAGGCCGGCTTCGGCCCCGAGGTCAAGCGCCGCATCATGCTCGGCACGTACGCGCTCAGCTCCGGCTACTACGACGCGTACTACGGCAGCGCCCAGAAGGTCCGCACCCTGATCTCGCGGGACTTCGAGCGCTCCTTCCAGCAGGTCGACGTGGTGATCTCGCCGACCACCCCCACCACCGCGTTCCCCATCGGCGAGCGCGTGGACGACCCGATGGCGATGTACCTCGCCGACCTGTGCACCATCCCGGCCAACCTGGCCGGCAACGCCGCCATGTCCGTGCCCTGCGGCCTCGCGTCCGAGGACGGGCTCCCGGTCGGTCTGCAGATCATCGCCCCGGCCATGGCCGACGACCGCCTCTACCGTGTCGGTGCGGCCGTCGAAGCGGCGTTCACCGCACGCTGGGGACACCCGCTGCTGGAGGAGGCACCGATCCTGTGAGCAAGCTCGAGAAGGCCAAGGGCTTCAAGAAGAGCAAGTCCGGCACCTACCTGTCGATCGGCACGACGCTCTTCGGCGCGGTCGGTGTGGCACGGCAGATGAAGCGGGGGCGCGCGGACAGCGACACGCTGCTGCTGATCGACGCGGTGGTCAGCGCCGCGGCGATCGCCACGGGCGTCGCCCTGCTGCTCCGCCAGCTGCGCCGGCTCGGCGACGGCAGCGACCACGACGTGCTGTCATCCTGACGGGGAACTGAGAGGTATCAAGACTGTGACCGTCACGGACCTGGTGTCGTACGAGGACGCGCTCGCGTCCTATGACCCGGTGATGGGCCTCGAGGTCCACGTCGAGCTCGGCACCAAGACGAAGATGTTCTGCGGCTGCTCGACCACCCTGGGCGCCGAACCGAACAGCCAGGTGTGCCCGGTGTGCCTGGGCCTGCCCGGCGCTCTGCCGGCCGTCAACGCGACCGGCGTCGAGTCCGCCATCAAGATCGGCCTCGCGCTCAACTGCGAGATTGCCGAGTGGTGCCGCTTCGCCCGGAAGAACTACTTCTACCCGGACATGCCGAAGAACTTCCAGACCTCCCAGTACGACGAGCCGATCGCCTTCAACGGCTACCTCGACGTGCAGCTGGAGGACGGCGAGGTCTTCCGCGTGGAGATCGAGCGCGCCCACATGGAGGAGGACACCGGCAAGTCGACCCACGTGGGCGGCGCCACCGGCCGCATCCACGGCGCCTCGCACTCGCTGCTGGACTACAACCGGGCCGGCATCCCGCTGATCGAGATCGTCACCAAGCCGATCGAGGGCGCCGGCGAGCGCGCGCCCGAGGTCGCCAAGGCGTACGTGACCGAACTGCGTGAGCTGATCAAGGCGCTGGGCGTCTCCGAGGCCCGCATGGAGATGGGCCAGATGCGCTGCGACGTCAACCTGTCGCTGCGCCCCATCGGCCGGGAGAAGTTCGGCACCCGCAGCGAGACCAAGAACGTCAACTCGCTGCGCAGCGTCGAGCGGGCCGTCCGCTTCGAGATCCAGCGGCACGCCGCCGTGCTCTCCTCCGGCGGCACGATCGTCCAGGAGACCCGGCACTTCCACGAGGACACCGGCTCCACCACCTCCGGCCGCATCAAGGAGGAGGCGGAGGACTACCGGTACTTCCCGGAGCCCGACCTCGTCCCCGTCGCCCCGGCCCGTGAGTGGGTCGAGGAGCTGCGGGCGGGCCTGCCCGAGCTCCCGCGGGTGCGCCGGGGGCGTCTGCAGCAGGACTGGGGCATCTCCGACCACGAGATGCAGTCGGTGCTCAACGCCGGTGCGATCGACCCGATCGTCGCCACCATGGAGGCGGGCGCCGACGCGGCCGCCGCGCGCAAGTGGTGGATGGGCGAGCTGGCCCGCCGCTCCAACGAGGACGGCGTGGAACTGACCGCCCTGCCCATCACCCCGGCCCAGGTGGCCCGGGTAGCGGCGCTGGTGGCCGAGGGCTCGCTCAACGACAAGCTGGCCCGCCAGGTCATCGAGGGCGTGCTGGACGGCGAGGGCGAGCCGGACGAGGTCGTCGACAAGCGCGGTCTGAAGGTCGTCTCGGACGAGGGCGCGCTCGGCGCGGCCGTCGACGAGGCCATCGCGGCCAACGCCGCCGTCGCGGACAAGATCCGTGGCGGCAACCTGGCGGCGGCGGGCGCGCTCATCGGCGCCGTCATGAAGATCACCCGTGGTCAGGCCGACGCCAAGCGCGTGCGCGAGCTCGTGCTGGAGAAGCTGGGCGTCCAGGGCTGATATCACGCGGCCGGCAGGCGCGCGGCACACAAGGGGCGGGCTCCCGGTCAGGGGGCCCGCCCCTTCCTCGTCGTCGCAGGTCCGCCGCTTGTAAGGGCGGCATAAATTCCCCGCGCGGTATGTGATTAACCGCACGAAAGCGGCCAACGATCTCTTCTTCCTGCTTCAGTCGGTGACGTACGTGGTGTCTTCTTTGCGGGCTCTTCCCCGGCCTGAAAGATCCGCGCAACCCCAGGGAGAGCAATGGCTGCACTCGCCCGCTGGTGCCTCAACCGCCGTCTCGCCGTCGTCCTGCTGTGGCTCGTCGCCCTCCTCGGCCTGTCCACGGCCGCCCTGCTCGCCGGATCCGCCTACTCCAACGACTACGACATCAAGGGCACCGACTCCAGCAAGGCCACCGCCCTGCTGAAGGAGGCCTTCCCCGGCTCGGCCGGGGACAGCGACACGATCGTCTGGCACACCGACAAGGGCACCGTGGGCGTCGCGTCCGTCAGGGAGCGGCTGACCGGCGCGCTGGACGAGGTGGCCGCACTCCCCGGGGTCGCCTCGGTGACCAGCCCGTACAGCGCCGAGGGCGCCCCGCAGATCAGCGAGGACGGGCACACCGCCTACGCGACCGTGATGTTCGACAGGCCCTCGGACGACCTGCACGCCGACCAGGTGCGCAAGGTCGTCGACACGGCCAGGGCGGCGGCCGACGGCAACACCCAGGTCGCCCTCGGCGGTGGCGCCATCGCGCTCACCGAGGGCGGCGGCGGGCACATGAGCGAGGTCGTGGGCGTCGCCGTCGCGGCCGTGGTCCTGCTGGTGGCCTTCGGTTCGCTGTTCGCGATGTTCATGCCGATCATCACCGCGCTGGTCAGCGTGGGTACCGCGTACATGGCGATCGAACTGCTCGGCCACCTGATCAGGGTGGCCGACTTCGCGCCGATGCTCGGCCTGCTCATCGGCCTGGGTGTCGGCATCGACTACGCCCTGTTCATCGTCACCCGTCACCGCAGGGGCCTGAAACAGGGCCTGCCGGTACGGGAAGCCGCCGAGAAGGCGGTCGCCACGACCGGCAGGGCGGTGGTCTTCGCCGGCGGCACGGTCTGCGTGGCCCTGCTCGGCATGCTGATCCTTCGGCTGTCCTTCCTCAACGGCGTCGCGATCGCCGCCTCCCTCACCGTGATCCTCACCGTCGCCGCCTCGGTGACGCTGCTGCCCGCGCTGCTGGGCACGATCGGCATGAAGGCGCTCAGCCGCCGGGAGCGGCGTCGGCTCGTCGAGCACGGGCCGTCGCCCGAGCTGCCGACCGGGTTCGCGGCCCGCTGGTCCGCGTTCGTCGAACGGCACCCCAAGGTCCTCGCCGCGGTCGCCGCCGTCGTCATGCTCGTCCTGGCCCTGCCCACGACCTCGCTCCACCTCGGCGCCTCCGACCAGGGCAACAGCGCCGCGGGCACGACCACCCGCCAGGCGTACGACATGCTCTCCGAGGGCTTCGGGCCCGGTTTCAACGGCCCCCTGCAACTGGTCGCCAAGTCGGGCGACGCCGCCGACCGCGCGGCCCTGGAGCAGCTCACCGTCGCCCTGGGGCGCACCGAGGGCGTCGCAGCGGTGCACATGGAACAGGCGCAGCACGGCAGCGGGCTGGACGTCATCGACGTCGTCCCCACCACCTCCCCGCAGGACCAGGCCACCGACCGGCTCGTCAGCCACCTGCGCGAGGACGTCATCCCCGGGGCCACCGAGGGCACCTCCCTGGAGGTGTACGTCGGCGGGGTCACGGCGGGCTACGCGGACTTCGCCTCGGTGATCGTCGGCAAGCTGCCGCTCTTCGTGGGCTCCGTCATCGGCCTGGGCTGCCTGCTCCTGCTGCTGGCCTTCCGCAGCTTCGGCATCCCGTTCAAGGCCGCGGTCATGAACGTCGTCGCCGTCGCCTCGTCCTTCGGCATCGTGGTCGCGATCTTCCAGTGGGGCTGGGGGAGCGAGCTGCTGGGGCTGGGGGCGGCCGGCCCGATCGAGCCCTTCCTGCCGGTGATCATGGTCTCGGTGCTCTTCGGGCTCTCCATGGACTACCAGGTCTTCCTCGTCAGCCGCATGTACGAGGAGTGGCGCGAGACCGGTGACAACCGCCGGGCGGTCCGGGTCGGCCTCGCCGAGACCAGCCGTGTGATCAACTCCGCCGCGGTCATCATGATCTCGGTCTTCCTGGCCTTCGTGCTCAGCGGCGACCGCGTGATCGCGATGTTCGGCATCGGCCTGGCGGCCGCCGTCGCGCTCGACGCCTTCGTCCTGCGGACGCTGCTCGTACCGGCGCTGATGCACATGCTGGGCGACTGGAACTGGTGGCTGCCCCGGTGGCTGGAGCGCCGGCTGCCGCGGATCTGCATCGAGGGCCCGGCGGAGCCCGCGGCGACGGCCGTGGACGAGCCCGGTTCTCAGACGGCTCTCAGAATCTGACCGTACGGTTGCCGACCATGGAGACCACCAAGACCCACGGGGCGGCAGCCGACGGTCGCGCCGCGGACGCCGAGCTCGACCGGGCCGAGGACGAGGGCGCGACGCCCGCGCCCGCGCCCGACGCCGGACCGCCCGCGCCCGACGAGCCGCGGGCCCTCGACGCGGCCGACGACCTTGACACGCCCGACGACCTCGACGAGCCGGACACCCTTGACACGCCGGACGCCCCCCGCCCCGACGGGGTCGTGCCGGGAGCCGCGGCGGTCGTCGGTGCCGCCCTCGGCCTCGCGTCCCTCACCGGCACCTGGCTGGGCACCGTCCTGGCCGAGCGGCGGCAGCTGGTCGGTCAGATCAACACCTCCTCCGGTAGCGCCGCCCAGCAGATCGAGCAGATATACGGCGGCCCCTGGCACACCACGGCCGCCGTCAACGGCGTCTGCGCGCTGATCGCCCTCGTCGTCCTCGGCGCGGTGTTGCTCGCCGGACGGAACGCCGCACCGTGGGTGCGCGCCGTCGCCTGGGGCGGTCTCGCCCTCGGCGCGCTCGGGCTGTGCGTCGCGCTCGGGACGTGGTTCGACCTCTTCGGCGGGCTGCCGAGCGTGGCCGAGGCCCCGGTCTCGTCCGGCGGCTGAGACCTCTGAGGAGGCGGGCCGCGCGGCCCTGAGGACCTGAGCGGTCCGCCGCGCGGCCTAAGGCATCCTCACCCCCGAAGCCTGGGCGGTTGCCCGATGTGCCCCACCCCCCTTGGGGACGAGGCTGATGGCACGGAGAACGACTCCGGAACATCGGTCCCGAACCCGAGGAGCACGAGATGTACACGCACGAACTGCTGGGCCGCGAACGCACGGAGCAACTGCTGCGCGAGGCCGCCGCGTACCGTCTGGCGCACCAGGCCCGCAAGGCCGCCCGCGAGGCCGCCGCCGACCAGGACGAGGGAAGGCGGCACGGAAGAAGGGCCGGCCGGCTCACCCGGCGGCTGAGGGCCGCCGGATGAGCACCGTGGTGCCGGTGCAAACCGGTACCGCGCCGTCAGGGCCCCGTGCGATGCTCGGGACCGTGCAGAACCAGTCGGTCAGCCCGGTGTTCGTCGGCCGCACCCGCGAACTGACCCGCCTCACCTCCGCGCTCGCCCGCGCTCACGCGGGCGAGCCGCAGGCGTTGGTGATCGGCGGCGAGGCCGGCGTCGGCAAGACCCGGCTCGTCGAGGAGTTCCTCGCCGCGGCGCAGGACGGACCGGGGACCGTGACCGCCGTCGGCGCCTGCGTGGAGATCGGCGCGGACGGACTGCCGTTTGCCCCCGTCGCGACGATCCTGCGCGCCCTGCACCGCAGGTTCGGCGACGAACTGGTCGCCGCGGCCGCCGGCAGCGAGGGCGAACTCGCCCGCCTGCTGCCCGGCCTGGGCGGGACGGACGGCCCCGACCCCCTCGCCGACCAGCGCGACGAGCACGGCCGCGCCCGGCTCTTCGAGCTCACCTCGCGGTTGCTGGAACGGCTGTCGGAGGAGCGCACGCTCGTCGTCGCCCTGGAGGACCTGCACTGGGCCGACCGCTCGACCCGCGAACTCCTCGGCTACCTGCTGCGCTCGCTCTCCCGCGGCCGGCTCGTCGTCCTGGCCACCTACCGCTCCGACGACATCCACCGCCGCCACCCGCTGCGGCCCTTCCTCGCCGAGCTCGACCGGATGCGTTCCGTGGTGCGCCTGGAGCTGTCCCGGTTCAACCGCGGCGAGGTCCGCGCCCAAGTGGCCGGCATCCTCGACTCCGAGCCCTCCCCGAGCATGGTCGACCGGGTCTTCGGCCGTTCCGACGGCAACCCCTTCTTCGTCGAGGAACTCGCCTGCAGCATCACCCAGGGCTGCCGCACCGGCCTCAGCGACAGCCTGCGCGACCTGCTGCTCGTCCGCGTCGAGACACTGCCCGAGACCGCGCAGCGCGTCGCCCGCGTCGTCGCCGAGGGCGGCTCCGCCGTCGAGTACCGGCTGCTGGAGGCCGTCGCAGGGCTCGGTGAGGACGAACTCATCGAAGCCCTGCGCTCCGCCGTGGGCGCCAAGATCCTGCTCCCCACCGACGACGGCGACGGCTACCGCTTCCGGCACTCGCTGGTCCGTGAGGCCGTCGGCGACGATCTGCTGCCCGGCGAGCGCAGCCGCATCAACCGCCGCTACGCGCAGGCCCTTGAGGCCGACCCCGCTCTGGTGCCCGCCGACGAACTCCCGGCCCGGCTGGCCAGTTACTGGTACCACGCCCACGAGCCCGCCAAGGCACTGCCCGCGGTGCTGCGGGCCTCCGTCGAGGCGCGGCGCCGGCACGCCTACGCCGAACAGCACGGGCTGCTCGAACGCGCCCTGGAACTGTGGGACGACACCCCCGGAGAGGTCCGCGAGGAACTGCGGCCCGTCGACTACGTCGAGGTGTTCCCTCCTTGCGGCTGTGACCCGGGCAGCAAGCCGCTGCAGTACATGGACCTGCTCGCCGAGACGACCGTGGCCGCACGCCTCAGCGCCGACCGCGAGGGCGCCTACGAGGTCACCAAGCGGGCGCTGCGCCTGCTGGAGCGCTCCGGCGACCCGCTGCGCGCCGCCTGGTTCTGGATCCAGCGCTCCCGGCTGATGGTCGCGATGGGCCGCGGCGACGGCTGGGCGGAGATCGCCGAGGCCCAGGAACTCGTCCGCGGGCTGCCGCCGTCCCCGGTCCACGCCGAGGTGCTGGAGAGCGTGGCCGGGTGGGCGATGATGCACGACCCCGGGCCGGACGGCATCACCACGGCGGAGCGCGCCATCGAACTGGCCCGGCTCGTCGGTGCCGAGGAGACGGAGCTCCACGCCCGGGTCACCCTGGGGATCCTGCTCGCCGACACAGGTGACGCCGACGCCGGCATCGCCGAACTGGAGGCCGCCCGCGAACGGGCCGCCGCCGCCCGGTACGGCAACCTCACGGTGAACGCCGACGCCAACCTCGCCGCCCTGCTGGAGGCCGTGGGCCGCTCGGAGGAGGCGATCGCGGTGGCCCGCCGGGGCGTGGAGGGCGCCACCCGCCACGGGCTGCGCGACGGCGCCACCTTCGCCTCCGCCAACCAGGCCGAGTCCCTGCTCGCCCTCGGCCGCTGGGACGAGGCGGCCGAGGTCGCCGTCCGCGGCCGGGAGAACACCAACCACGCCCTGTACCTCGGCTGGGCCGCGACGCTGCTGGCCCATCTCGCCGTGCTGCGCGGGGAGTACGACCGCGCCGAGGCCGAGGTCGCCGCCGCCCGGGACCATCTGGGCCCCCGGGACCACCAGCCGCAGAACACCCTGCCGCTGCGTCATCTGACCATCGCCGTCGCCGCCGGGCGCGGACGCTTCCTGGAGGCGCGGGCCGCGGTGCGCGCCGCTTTGGAGGCGGGGTTCCCGTCCGCGTTCCACCGCTACGTCTGGCCCATGCTGCACACCGCGGCCGCCGTGGAGGCGGACGCGCTGGGGCTGCCCGGCGCGGAGGCCGGCCGCCCCGAGATGCTCGCCCTCATCCGCAAGGCGGCGGGCCGGCTGCCCCGGCTGTCCCCGGTATGGGCCGCCCACGCCCTGCTGGTCGAGGCCGAACTGCTGCGCGCCGACGGGAGCACCGACCCCGGGCCCTGGGCCGCCGCCGGGGAGGCCTTCGCCGCCCTCGACCGCCCGTACCCGCTCGCCCTGGTACGGCTCCGGCATGCCGAGGCCCTGCTCGCCCGGCACGATCCCGGCGCCCGCGACCGCGCGGCCGCCCTGCTGCGGGGGGCGTGCGGGGTCGCCGACTCTCTGGGGGCCGTCCCGCTGCGCGACGCCGTCCGGCTGCTCGCCCGGCGGGGCCGGCTGGTGCTGGAGGAACCGGAGGAGGCCGCGGTGCCCGAAGCCGCCGGGGAACCGGAGCCCTTCGGCCTGACCGCGCGCGAGCGCGAGGTGCTGCGCCGGGTCGCCGCCGGCTACACCAACCGCCGCATCGCCGAGGAGCTGTTCATCTCGCCGAAGACCGCGAGCGTGCACGTCTCCAACATCCTCGCCAAGCTCGGTGTCTCGGGCCGCGGCGAGGCGGCCGCGCTCGCCCACCGGCTGCGGCTGTTCGCCGGGCAGCCGGGCTGAACCGGCCGCCGCGGCCGGTCGGCGGAGGGCTCGTGGGCGGCTAGTCGCCGGCCCGCGGCGGACGTATCAGCACGGTGCCCGAGTCCAGGTCGACGGGGCCCCGGCCCGGGTCCGCGTCGCCCTCCTCGTCGCGCACCAGCTCCAGGCGGTTGCGCTCGTCCTCGGCGTGCCTGCGGCCCGGCGCGAACAGCTCGTCCAGCGCGTTGAACATCGCACCCCCAAGGTGTCGTGGGTCAGTTCACCCGCAGCCGCAGGATGCGGTCGTCGCCCTTGCGGGGCTCGCCGCGGCCGTCGGTGTTGCTGGTGGTCAGCAGCAGACCGCCGTCCGGATCGGCGACGACGGTGCGCAGCCGGCCGTACTCTCCGACGAAGAACGCCTGCGGGTCGGCCGCGGCCTTCGTACCGGCCAGCGGGATCCGCCACAGGCGGGTGCCGCGCAGCGAGGCCATCCAGATCGAGCCGTCCGCGTAGGCGATGCCGCTCGGCGAGGCGTCGTCGGTGCGCCACTGCGCGATCGGGTCCGCGTAGCCGTCGCGATGGGCGAGGCCCTCCACGACCGGCCAGCCGTAGTTCTTCCCCGGCTCGATCAGATTCAGCTCGTCCCAGGTGTCCTGCCCGAACTCCGCGGCCCACAGCCGCCCCTGGCCGTCCCAGGCCAGGCCCTGCACATTGCGGTGCCCGTAGGAGTAGACGACGGAGTCCGCCTCGGGATTGCCGTGCACCGGCTCGCCGTCGGGGGTCATCCGCAGGATCTTGCCGCCCAGGGACTTCTTGTCCTGCGCCAGGCCCCGGTCGCCGCTCTCGCCCGTGCCCGCGTAGAGCATGCCGTCGGGGCCGAAGGCGATCCGCCCGCCGTTGTGGATGGCGCCGTGCGGGATGCCGCGCAGGATCGTGTCCGGGGCGCCCAGCTGCTCCCCGGCGGGCTTGGCCGGGTCGTAGAGCATGCGCGCGATGCGGTTGTCCGAGGCGGTGGTGAAGTAGGCGTACACCAGGTGGTCGGTCGCGAAGTCCCGTGAGACGGCGAGCCCCAGGAGGCCGCCCTCGCCGCCCGAGGAGACCCCGGGCACCGTGCCGACCTGCGTCGTGCGGCCGCTGCCGGCGGCCACCCGGACGACCCGGCCGGTGTCCCGGGAGGCCACCAGCAGATCGCCCTCGGCCAGCACGGCCACGCCCCACGGGGTGGTGAGCCCGGTCGCGACGGTGCCGGTCACCTCGGCCGTGCCCTTCGCCGGTGCCGAGGGCCCTTCGCCGCCCCCGGAGGGCGGCGCCGACGAGGGCGCGGAGGCGGAGCCCGGGGGAGCCGGGGCGGAACCACCGTCCGAGGAGCATCCGGTGGCGAGCAGCGCGGCACCGGCCAGCGCGGCGGTCACGACGGCGGCACGGCGGCGCACGCTTCCCTCCCGGGGGTTCTCCGGCTCGGACTCCAAGAACATCACATCCCTCATTACACCGCCCGGCCCTTCGCGGTTCCCGCCGTATGCCGTGGATCTCCCGTCGCCCTCCCCGCCGGTCCCTCGGGTCCTTCAGGCCCCGGTGGTCCCGGTGGTCCCGGTGGTCCCGGTGGCGATCTCAGTCCCAGGAACCCCGCGCCGGCGGCAGCGCCGCGATCTCCGCGAAGTCCTCGTCGGACAGGCGCAGTTCCGCGGCGCCCGCGTTCTCCACCGTCCACCGTTCCCGCTTCGCCCCGGGGATCGGCACGACCTGCGGTCCCTGGGCCAGCACCCAGGCCAGCGCGACCTGCGCGGGCGTCGCACCGTGCACCTCGGCGACCCGGCGCAGTCCCGCGACGATCGGCTGGTTGGCGGCCATCATCTCGGCCGTGAACCGGGGATGGCGGGCCCGTACGTCGTCCGGCTCGAAGCCCTGTCCGGGGGTGAGCGTGCCCGTCAGGAAGCCGTTGCCGAGCGGCATCGCGGCCATGAACCCGACCCCGCGCTGCGTGCACCAGGGCAGCAGCTGCGCCAGCGCCTCGGGCGACCACACCGACAGCTCGGCCTGCACGCAACTGACCGGGAAGACCTGCTGGGCGCGGCGCAACTGCCGCAGCGTCTCGTCGTATATGCCCGCACCCGGGCGCCGGGCCGCCCGCGCGCCCACCGCGCACCACCCCAGCGCGCGCACCTTGCCGGCCGCGACCAGTTCCGCCATCGCGCCCCACGTCTCCTCGACGGGGACCTCCGGATCGGCCCGGTGCAACTGGTAGAGGTCGATCACGTCCGTCTGCAGCCGCCGCAGCGACGCGTCGCAGGCCCGCTTCACGTACGAGGGACGGCCGTTGGCCACCAGGTGCTGCTCACCGACGAGCAGTCCGCACTTGGTGGAGACGAAGACCTCCCGGCGACGCTCCTTCAGCACCCGGCCCAGCAGCAGCTCGTTGGTGAACGGCCCGTACATGTCGGCGGTGTCCAGCAGCGTCGTGCCGTGGTCGACCGCCGCGTGCACGGCCCGCAGTGACGATTCGCCGTCCTGCCGGGACGCCGTGTACGCCCAGCTCATCGGCATGCATCCCAGGCCGACGGCGCCCACCTCCAGAGCCGCCGATCCGACCGTCCTGCACTCCACCTGGCTGACCTCCGCTGACCTCTCGCGCCGCCCCACTGTGCCATAGCCTCCTGACCATGGCTGACATCACCCGGAACCACCGCCCCACCGTCTGGCTCCCGATCCCCGCAGCGGACGTCGAAGGGCTCCCCGCAGAGCTCGACTACCTCTTCTGGGACGGTGCCGAGGAGTTCCCGGCCGACCCGGCCGACGCCGCGTTCTACGTGGTGCCCTACATGAAGGGCCCCGAGGTCGCCGGCCGCCCGTTGCCCCGGATGTCCGGGGTCGGTGTGGTGCAGACCCTCAGCGCGGGTGTCGACCACGTCCTGCCCTACCTCCGGCAGCTCCCGCCGGGTGTGCGGCTGTGCAACGCCCGCGGGGTGCACGAGGCCAGCACCGCCGAGCTGGCCGTCACCCTCACCCTTGCGGCCCTGCGCGGCATCCCCCGCTTCGTACGGGGCCAGGACGCCGAGGAATGGCACGCCGGCTTCTACCCGGCGCTCGCCGACAAGCACGTGCTCATCGTCGGCTACGGATCGATCGGCGCGGCCATCGAGGACCGGCTCACCCCCTTCGAATGCCACGTCACCCGGGTCGCGCGGCTGGCCCGGCGCTCCCCGCGCGGCCCCGTGCACGCCCTGGGGGACCTGCCGCGGCTGCTGCCGGAGGCGGACGTGGTCGTCCTGTCGACCCCGCTCACCGCGGACACCCGCCATCTGGCCGACGCACGGTTCCTGGCCGGGATGAAGGACGGGGCCCTGCTGGTGAACGTCGCCCGCGGACCCGTGGTGGACACCAAGGCGCTCCTCGGGGAGCTGGAGGCCGGCCGCCTCCAGGCGGCACTCGATGTCACCGATCCCGAGCCGCTGCCTCCGGGGCACCCGCTGTGGCACGCCCCGGGCGTCCTGATCAGTCCGCACGTCGGCGGCAGCACCTCCGCGTTCCTCCCCAGGGCCAAGCGGCTGCTCCGCGAGCAACTCCGACGTTTCGCGGCCGGCCAGGACCTCGCGAACGTCGTCATGACCACCTGACCGTGCCGTGGCACCGGGTGCCCCACGCGTGGGGCAGGACGCTACGCGTGGTCACGCTGTGTAGAGGAACTATGTCCCTGAGTGACTGAACTGGTGTATCGTCCCGCACTGGGGGAACACGACCGGCGTGGCTCGGCGAGCTGCGAACGGGCGTGGGACGACTCAGGACTTGATGGGGGGCGACGGGCGATGTACGGCCAATGGAGAGAGCATCCGACGCTGGACCACAGCACACCGTGCCGGGGACGCTCACGGCGTCACGGGACGACACCGTGAGCGCGCCCGGTGCGGTCCTCTCGCAGGCGTCCGCGCCGGGCAACCGGACCGGCCTGCTGCCCCAGATGCTGCTGGCCGTGCTCTGCGGCGGCTACGCCATCGGATCGGCCTTCGGCTGGGGATCCACCGGGCTGGCCCTGGTCATGGGCGACTTCGGCCTCTCTGTGGCCGCGCTGGCCGCGGCCGTCTCCTGCCTGGTCTACGTCCACAGGGCCCCCGCCGACCGGTACCGTCCCGCGTGGGCGTTGTTCGCCGTCTCCTCCGCCATGGTGGCGCTCGGCAACGGCATCTGGGGCTGGTACGAGGTCGTGCTGCGCGACGACGTGCCGCGCACCTCGGTCGCCGACTTCTGCTTCCTGCTCTTCGCCCCTCCCGCGATCATCGGGCTGCTGGTGCTCGCCAAGCGGCCGGTCACCCGGGCCGGCTGGGTCTGCCTCGGACTGGACGCCTGGCTGATCGGCGGCTCCCTGCTGACCCTCTCGTGGACCCTCGCCCTGGCCCAGACGGCCCTGTGGGAGGGCCGCAGCACCGCGCGCATCGCCCTGTCCCTGGCGTACCCGCTGCTGGACATCATGCTCGTCAGCATGGTGCTGGCGCTGCACTTCCGGCGCTCCTCGGCCAACCGGGCGGCGGTGAACACCGCCATCGCCTCCCTCGCCCTGACCGTGCTGTGCGACGCGCTGTTCACCTCGCCCCTGCTGCGCGAGCACTACAGCTCCGGCCAGATCCTGGACGCCGGATGGTTCGCCGGCAGTATGCTGCTCGCCTACGCCCCCTGGGTCGGCGAGCGGGTGGCCGCGGAGCGGGCGACCGCCGAACGGCAAGAGGAGCAGGGCCGCCGGGTGAGCGGCTCGCTGGCGGCGCTGACCCCGTACCTGGCCGCCGCGGTCTGCGTGCTCGGCATCCTCTACAACGTCATCGACGGCCGCAAGAGCGACCGGGTGGTGCTCCTGACCGGCTGCACCGTGGTGCTCGCCCTGGTCGTGCGCCAAGGGATCATGCTGCTGGACAACATGGCCCTCACCCAGGAGCTGGCCCAGAAGGAGAACCACTTCCGGTCGCTCGTGCAGGGCTCCAGCGACGTCATCATGATCGCCTCGCCGACCGGCGTGCTGCGCTACGTGAGCCCCGCCGCCAAAGGCGTGTACGGCTGCGATCCCGAGGAGTGGGTCGGCACCGAGTTCGCCACCCACATCCATCCCGAGGACCTGGGCCGGGTGGTGCACGAGGTGCGCCGCTTCCTGGCCGCCCACGCCGCCGAGGAGCCCGCCACCCGCATCGAGTGCCGCATACGGCACGGTGACGGCAGCTGGCTCAACGTCGAGTCGATCGTCAACCGCCACCAGGGCGGCCTGATCTTCAACAGCCGGGATGTCACCGAGCGCGTCCGGCTCCAGGCCCAGCTGCAGCACAACGCCTCGCACGACCCGCTCACCGACCTGCCCAACCGGGCCCTGTTCACCGAACGGATCCGCCAGGCCATCGGCGGCCGCCGGGCCGGCGACGGCGACACCGGCACCACGGCGGTGCTCTTCATCGACCTCGATGGCTTCAAGGCGGTCAACGACACCGTCGGCCACCAGGCCGGCGACGAACTCCTCGTCCAGGCGGCGCGGCGCCTGCGGGACTCGGTGCGCGCCGGCGACACCGCCGCACGCCTGGGCGGCGACGAGTTCGCCGCCCTCATCTGCGGCACCAGCGCCGACCGCCATCTGCGCGAGTACCAGGTCCACGAGGTCGCCGACCGGCTCCGCGCCGCCCTCTCCGAGCCGTACCGGGTGGACGGCACCGAGGTCCGGGTGGCCGCCAGCATCGGCGTGGCCTTCGCCGACCCCGGGGTCAGCGCCGGCGAGCTGCTGCGCAACGCCGACCTGGCGATGTACCGGGCCAAGCAGGCCGGCAAGGGCCGGGTCGAGATGTACGCGCCCGCCATGCAGGCCGAGGTGGTGCGCCGGGCCGAGCTGGCGGGACGGCTGCGCACGGCCCTGCGGGACGGCGAGTTCGCCCTGCTCCACCAGCCCGTGGTCGACCTCGGCACCGGCGAGGTGACCGCGGTCGAGGCGCAGGCCCGCTGGCGCTCCGCGCAGGGCATCCTCTTCACCCCCGCGGAGTTCCTGCGGGTCGCGGAGGACACCGACCGCACCGCGCAGCTGGCCCGCTGGTTGCTGGAGGAGGCGGTCGGCCAGGCCGCGCTGCGCCGCGCCGCGGGCTGCCCGGTCCCCGTCGCCGTACGGCTGTCCACCCGGCGCCTGATGCACCGCGAGCTGCCCACCAAGGACGTCGAGGCCCTGCTCGAACGGCACGGGCTGCCACCGGACTGCCTCGTCCTGCAGATCGCCGACCAGGACCCGCGGATCTCCCTGGACGAGCTGGAGCGGCGGCTGACCGCGCTGAGCCGGCTCGGGGTGCGCATCTCCCTGGAGGGATTCGGCAGCGGCTACGCGCCCATGAACGCGCTGCGGCGGCTCCCCGTCGACGTGCTCAAGCTGGACCGGGGGCTCACCGAGGGCGTCGTGGAGTCACCACGGCTGCGGAAGATCACCGCGGGGCTGCTGCGCATCGCCGAGGACCTCGGGATCCGCTCGGTGGCCGAGGGCGTGGACCGACCCGAGCAGGTGCTGGTCCTGCGTGAGATGAGCTGCACCCACGGTCAGGGCATGGCATTCTCGGGGCCGCTGGACGAGCACCGGCTGCGCTCCTCGCTGACCCGCGGGGGCTACCCGGTGCCCGGTGGGCCGGTCCCGCTCGGCAGCAGCCGGATCTCCGCGCGCGGCACGCGCAAGGCGGACGAGCTACGCTCAAATAATGAGACGCCCGTCCCACCCGCTTGACACTCCCCGCTCGCGAGGAGGAAGGTCAGTCCCATGCGCACCCGAATTCTCGTACTTGGAAAGCGCGTCGGCTGACCCGGGGCCCCTGACCGCCTCGTGGAACGCACCGACGCGCTCCCCTCGCTTGCCTGCCGGCACGAGGGGTTTTTTGTTGCCTGGGATCCAGACATACCGCCCTCTCCACCCTCAAACTCCTGAGAGATGAGAACCAGATGACCGAGCAGGCCACCGGGGCCCACCACCCGCAGCCGCGGGCCCGCGGCGCCGCGCCGCAGCCCACTCCCGCCGAGCGCGTCACGGGCGCCCAGTCCCTCATTCGTTCTCTTGAGGCGGTCGGTGCCGACACGGTGTTCGGCATCCCGGGTGGTGCGATCCTTCCCGCGTACGACCCGCTCATGGACTCCTCGAAGGTGCGCCACGTCCTGGTCCGGCACGAGCAGGGGGCGGGCCACGCCGCCACCGGCTACGCGCAGGCCACCGGCAAGGTCGGCGTCTGCATGGCGACCTCGGGCCCGGGCGCGACCAACCTGGTCACCCCGATCGCCGACGCCCACATGGACTCGGTCCCCATCGTGGCGATCACCGGCCAGGTGGCCTCCAAGGCGATCGGCACCGACGCCTTCCAGGAGGCGGACATCTGCGGCATCACGATGCCGATCACCAAGCACAACTTCCTCGTCACCGACGCGGACGACATCCCGCGCACCATCGCCGAGGCCTTCCACATCGCCTCCACCGGCCGCCCCGGCCCGGTCCTGGTCGACATCGCCAAGGACGCCCTGCAGTCGCAGACCACGTTCTCCTGGCCGCCCACCGCCGACCTGCCCGGCTACCGCCCGGTCACCAAGCCGCACGCCAAGCAGATCCGCGAGGCCTCCCGGCTGATCAACGAGGCCAAGCGCCCCGTGCTGTACGTCGGCGGCGGCGTCCTCAAGGCCCGCGCCACGGGCGAGCTGCGCATCCTGGCCGAGCTGACCGGCGCCCCGGTCACCACCACCCTCATGGCGCTGGGCGCGTTCCCCGACAGCCACGCCCAGCACGTCGGCATGCCCGGCATGCACGGCTCGGTCTCCGCCGTCGCGGCCCTGCAGAAGGCCGACCTGATCGTCGCCCTCGGCGCCCGCTTCGACGACCGCGTCACCGGCAAGCTCGACTCCTTCGCCCCGTACGCCAAGATCGTGCACGCCGACATCGACCCGGCCGAGATCTCCAAGAACCGCGTCGCCGACGTGCCGATCGTGGGTGACGCCCGTGAGGTCATCGCCGACCTGATCGTCGCCGTCCAGGCCGACCACGAGGCGGGCCGCCGCGGCGACTACGCCGACTGGTGGAAGCTGCTGAGCGGGCTGCGCGACACCTACCCGCTCGGTTACGACCTGCCCGCCGACGGCAGCCTGTCCCCGCAGCAGGTCATCCAGCGGATCGGCGAGCTGGCCCCCGAGGGCACCCTCTTCGCGGCCGGCGTCGGCCAGCACCAGATGTGGGCCTCGCAGTTCATCTCCTTCGAGCGGCCCAACACCTGGTTCAACTCCGGCGGCGCCGGGACGATGGGCTACGCCGTCCCCGCGGCCATGGGCGCCAAGGCCGGCCGGCCCGGCGCGACGGTGTGGGCGGTCGACGGCGACGGCTGCTTCCAGATGACCAACCAGGAGCTGGTCACCTGCGCGCTGAACAACATCCCGATCAAGGTCGCCATCATCAACAACGGCGCCCTGGGCATGGTCCGGCAGTGGCAGTCGCTCTTCTACAACGAGCGTTACTCCAACACCGTCCTGCACGCCGGTGAGACCAACGCGGGCCGCGGCTCCCACCAGGGCGTCAGCCAGACCCCGGCGGCCGGCACCCGCGTCCCGGACTTCGTCAAGCTGTCGGAGGCCATGGGCTGCGTCGGCCTGCGCTGCGAGTCCCCCGACGAGCTGGACGAGGTCATCGAGAAGGCCAACGCCATCAACGACCGCCCGGTCGTCGTGGACTTCATCGTCCACGAGGACGCCATGGTGTGGCCGATGGTCGCCGCCGGCACCTCCAACGACGAGATCATGGCCGCCCGTGACGTCCGCCCCGACTTCGGCGACGCCGCGGACGACTGAGGACCGAGAGAGAAGCAGAGGAACGACGCGACATGTCCAAGCACACGCTCTCCGTCCTGGTGGAGAACAAGCCCGGCGTCCTGGCCAGGATCACCGCCCTGTTCTCCCGGCGCGGCTTCAACATCGACTCCCTCGCCGTCGGCACCACCGAGCACGCCGACATCTCCCGCATCACCATCGTGGTGAACGTGATCGAGGACCTCCCGCTGGAGCAGGTCACCAAGCAGCTGAACAAGCTGGTCAACGTCCTGAAGATCGTCGAGCTGGAGCCCTCCGCCGCCGTCCAGCGCGAACTCGTCCTGGTGAAGGTGCGCGCCGACAACGAGTCCCGCTCCCAGATCGTCGAGATCGTCCAGCTGTTCCGCGCCAAGACCGTGGACGTCTCGCCCGAGGCGGTCACCATCGAGGCCACCGGCGGCGCCGACAAGCTCGAGGCCATGCTGAAGATGCTGGAGCCCTTCGGCATCAAGGAGCTCGTCCAGTCCGGCACGATCGCGATCGGCCGCGGCGCCCGCTCGATCACCGACCGCTCCCTGCGCGCCCTCGACCGGACCGCATAGCGAGACCGTAAAACTTGATTCCGCCCGCGGACGTAGTGTGTGGGCAACCCCCCAGATCACCAAGGAGAGACCCGAAGTGGCCGAGCTGTTCTACGACGACGATGCCGACCTGTCCATCATCCAGGGCCGCAAGGTCGCGGTCATCGGCTACGGGAGCCAGGGGCACGCGCACGCGCTGTCGCTGCGCGACTCGGGTGTGGACGTGCGGGTCGGCCTGCACGAGGGTTCCAAGTCCAAGGCGAAGGCCGAGGAGCAGGGCCTGCGCGTGGTGACGCCCGCGGAGGCCGCGGCCGAGGCGGACGTCATCATGATCCTGGTTCCGGACCCGATCCAGGCGCGGGTGTACGAGGAGTCCGTCAAGGACAACCTGAAGGACGGCGACGCGCTGTTCTTCGGTCACGGCCTGAACATCCGTTACGGCTTCATCAAGCCCCCGGCCGGTGTCGACGTGTGCATGGTGGCGCCCAAGGGCCCGGGTCACCTGGTGCGCCGTCAGTACGAGGAGGGCCGCGGCGTGCCGTGCATCGCGGCCGTGGAGCAGGACGCGACCGGCAACGGCTTCGCGCTGGCGCTGTCCTACGCCAAGGCGATCGGCGGCACCCGCGCGGGTGTCATCAAGACGACGTTCACCGAGGAGACCGAGACCGACCTGTTCGGTGAGCAGGCGGTGCTGTGCGGTGGTACGGCGGCGCTGGTCAAGGCCGGTTTCGAGACGCTGACCGAGGCCGGTTACCAGCCGGAGATCGCGTACTTCGAGTGCCTGCACGAGCTGAAGCTCATCGTGGACCTGATGTACGAGGGCGGCCTGGAGAAGATGCGCTGGTCGATCTCGGAGACCGCCGAGTGGGGCGACTACGTCACCGGGCCGCGCATCATCACCGACGCCACCAAGGCCGAGATGAAGAAGATCCTCGGCGAGATCCAGGACGGCTCCTTCGCCAACAACTGGATCGCCGAGTACAACGCCGGCCTGCCCCGGTACAACGAGTACAAGAAGGCCGACGAGAACCACCTGCTGGAGACCACCGGCAAGAAGCTCCGCAAGCTCATGAGCTGGGTGGACGAGGAGGCGTAAGTCCTCCGCACCGCGGTCGGAACGGTCCCGGGGGCGCCGCGCCCCCGGGACCGGCGGCTTTGGCCACCCCGTACACCCTCGTGCGGGTGATCCTTCCACGTTGGCGCAGGATGCCGGGCCCGCCGCCGATACACTCCATTAACAAGCGCGTCAGGCTCACAGCGTCGTGCGTCTTCCACGCGGCATGCCATCCCTCTCCACCGCCTTCGGCCGTCGGGACGCGGCCGTAGACCAGGGACTAGTGAGGACTCACGTGAGCAACCCCGTCGTACTCATCGCTGAAGAGCTGTCGCCCGCCACCGTTGACGCCCTCGGGCCGGACTTCGAGATCCGGCACTGCAACGGCGCCGACCGGGGAGAACTCCTGAGCGCGATCGCCGACGCCGACGCCATCCTGATCCGCAGCGCCACCAAGGTGGACGCCGAGGCCATCGCCGCAGCCTCCAAGCTCAAGGTCGTGGCCCGCGCGGGCGTCGGCCTGGACAACGTGGACGTCTCCGCGGCCACCAAGGCCGGCGTGATGGTCGTCAACGCCCCGACCTCCAACATCGTCACCGCCGCCGAACTGGCCTGCGGCCTGCTGATCGCCGTGGCCCGCAACATCGCCCCGGCGAACGCGGCCCTGAAGCAGGGCGAGTGGAAGCGCAACAAGTACACCGGCGTCGAGCTCGCCGAGAAGACCCTCGGCGTGGTCGGCCTCGGCCGCATCGGCGCCCTGGTGGCCCAGCGCATGTCCGCCTTCGGGATGAAGATCGTCGCGTACGACCCCTACATCCAGCCCGCGCGCGCCGCCCAGATGGGCGTGAAGATCCTCAGCCTCGACGAGCTGCTGCAGGTCTCCGACTTCATCACCGTGCACCTGCCCAAGACCCCGGAGACCGTGGGCCTGATCGGCGAGGAGGCGCTGCGCAAGGTCAAGCCGCACGTGCGCATCGTCAACGCCGCCCGCGGCGGCATCGTGGACGAGGAGGCGCTGTCCGCCGCGCTCAAGGAGGGCCGGGTCGGCGGCGCCGGCCTGGACGTGTACGCCAAGGAGCCGTGCACGGACTCGCCGCTCTTCCAGTTCGACAACGTCGTGGCCACCCCGCACCTGGGCGCCTCCACCGACGAGGCCCAGGAGAAGGCCGGCATCTCCGTCGCCCGCTCCGTGCGCCTGGCGCTCGCCGGTGAGCTGGTGCCGGACGCGGTCAACGTCCAGGGCGGTGTCATCGCCGAGGACGTCCGCCCGGGCCTGCCGCTCGCCGAGAAGCTCGGCCGGATCTTCACCGCCCTCGCGGGCGAGGTCGCGGTCCGCCTCGACGTCGAGGTGCGCGGCGAGATCACCCAGCACGACGTGAAGGTGCTGGAGCTCTCCGCCCTCAAGGGCGTCTTCGAGGACGTGGTCGACGAGACCGTCAGCTACGTCAACGCCCCGCTCTTCGCGCAGGAGCGCGGGGTCGAGGTCCGCCTCACCACCAGCAGCGAGTCGCCCGACCACCGCAACCTGGTCACCGTGCGGGGCACCCTCTCCGACGGCACCGAGGTGGCCGTCTCCGGCACGCTGGCGGGCCCCAAGCACATCCAGAAGATCGTCGCCGTCGGCGACGACGACGTGGACCTGGTCTTCGCCGACCACATGGGCTTCCTGCGCTACACCGACCGTCCCGGCGTCGTCGGCACCATCGGCCGCATCCTGGGCGACGCCGGCGTCAACATCGCGGGCATGCAGGTCGCCCGTGACCAGGCCGGCGGCGAGGCGCTGGTCGCGCTGACCGTCGACACCGCCATCCCGGCGCCGGTGCTGGCCGAGATCGCCGAGGAGATCGGCGCGAGCTCGGCCCGCGCGGTCAATCTCGAGGACTGACGGCCGGTTCGCTCCGCTGGGGGCGGCCGACCCGGGCGATCCGGGACGGCCGCCCCTTTGCCGTCAGCGCCGCCATCGCGGGGGAGCCGGGCCGGAAGCGCAGCGCCACCGCCGCCAGGAAGACCAGACCCAGCACGGGGTACGGGGAGGCGAAGGGCTGCAGCCACCACGCCAGGTGCAGATCGAGGTCACCGGCCTTCGGCACGATCCACAGCGTGCGCGCCAGGAAGGCCACCGCGGCCACCCGCAGCGCCCAGCGCGGCGCTTCGGCGGCGAGCAGGATCAGCATCGGCACGCACCACACCCAGTGGTGCGACCAGCTGATCGGGGTGATGAGCAGCGCCGTCACCGCGCAGCACACCACGCCCCAGGCTTCCCGGCCCAGCCGGCCCATCCGCACCGAGACCGCGAGCCCCGCGCAGGCCACCACGAGCGCGGCGACCGCCCACACGGCGCCCGGGTGGGCGGTGTGCAGCATCCGGGCGACGAGGCCCTGCAGGGACTGGTTGTCGACGATCCAGACCTTGCCGATCCGGCTGGTGTCGAACAGGCAGCGGGTCCAGTAGTCGACGCTCGCTCCGGGCAGCGCGAGCGCACCCAGCAGCGTGGTGCCGGCGAAGGCGGCGGCGGCGACCGCGGCCTCCCTGCGCCGGCCGGTCAGCAGCAGGTAGACGGCGAAGATCGCCGGGGTGAGCTTGATGCCGGCCGCCACACCGATCGCGATGCCCTTGCCGCGTGCGCCGTCCGGCCTGCTCAGGTCCCACAGCACCAGTACCGCGAGCAGCAGGTTGATCTGGCCGTACAGCATTGTCTGGAAGACCGGCTCGAGCCACAGCCCGAGGGCCATCGCCAGGAGCACCACCACCCAGCGCGAGCCGCGGGCGCGCGGCCACCCCGTCGCCCGGCAGGACAGGTGCGCGAGCAGCCCGAGCAGCAGCAGGTTGCCGCCCATGAAGGCCAGCTTCAGCAGCGGTACGGGCAGCCACGTCGTCGGTACGAACAGCAGCGCGGCGAAGGGCGGATAGGTCGCGGGCAGCTTCCACTCGGTGACGGTGAAGCCGTACAGGTCGGTGCCGTCGACGGCGGCCGCGCCCTCGGCACGGTAGACCTGCATGTCGGCCATGGGCACGGGCATCGACAGGCACAGCGCGGTGAATGCGGCCAGCGACACGACCAGCAGAAGCCCGGCCAGGAGCAGTCTGCGGTCGGGGCGCGGTCTGCCGGGGACGGCCGGCGGCGTCCTCCACAGCGCTGGGCGTTCGCGTCCGTGGGCCTCCGTGGAATGAGTCACCGGCTCCCGATCCCCTTGTTTCGCTCCGCGGTGTCCGCGCGGGACGCGCGGGTCACCCGCGTCCTGCGCGTGTTGATCAAGCCCCCCAACGGCCTCGCGCCACGTTACTTGTGCCCCCTCGGGTCGGCAACAGTCCGATCAGTCCCCGAGCCCGGCCGTCTTGAGGGCTATGTGGAGCAGCAGCCGGTCCTCCCCGTCGTCGAGGTCGAGGCCGGTCAGCCGCTCGACGCGGGACAGCCGGTAGTAGAGCGTCTGGCGGTGTATCCGCAGTTCCGCGGCGGCGCGCCCGGCCTGCCCCGCACGGTCGAGGTACACCTCGGCGGTACGTGCGAGGTCGGCGTGCGAGGGCTCCAGCAGCGGGCGCACCGCCGGGTCCACCGCTCCGGTGGGCAGTGCGGCCAGCATCCGGTAGGGGCCGATCGCGTCCCACTCCGCCGTGCGCCCGAGCCGGGGCTGGGCGCGGGCGGCGCGGGCCGCGGAGACGGCCTCGTGCCATGCCTCGGGCAGCTCGGCCAGTCCCTGGCGCGGGGCGCTGATCCCGGCCCGCGCGCCCGGCTCCGCCGCCTGGCCGTTGCCCTCCATCAGCCGCGCGGCCGCCGTGAGCGCGGGCCCCGACATCGTCGACGTGCGCAGCCGCACCAGGGCGGCGAGCGCCGCGACCGAGGGCTCCCGGTGCGTCGCGCCCGTGGTCTCCCGCGGCGGCACCACGCACAGCGCGGCGGCGCCCGGCACACCGCGCGGTCCCGGGGCGTCGCCGTCCTCACCGCCCGGCCAGGGCAGGACGCACACCACCGCGTGGGCCGCGTCCGCGTCCGGGCCGAGCGCGGCCCGCAACGCCTCACGGGCGGCCGTGCGGCCGGGCCCGGGGGCGGAGCCGAGGAGATCGCCCAGCGCCCGGCCGGCGTCGGCGCCCGCGCGGGACTCGGCGGCCAGCAGCGCGCCGATGCGGGCGGCGACCGCCATGGCGGCGGCCAGTTGGGCGTCGGTGTGCCCGCTGGTGTCCAGCAGCCACACGTAGCCGTGGACGACGCCGCCGTGCCGCACCGGCAGGCACAGCCGGGGCCGGAACACCCCGGCGTCGGGGGCGGCGGGGATGCGGACCGGGGCCGTGGCGCGGGCGATGCCGAAACGCTCGAACCAGGAGCGGACCTCGGCGGTGGAGCGGCGGGTGAGGATCGACCGGGTCCGCACCGGGTCCATGGCACTGTCGTCGTCGCTGTCGTGCGCGCCGAAGGCGATCAGCCGGAAGTCGCGGTCCTCCAGGGTCGCGGGGGCGCCGAGCAGCGCCGAGACCTCGTCGACCAACTCCTGGTAGTCACCGCGCACGCCGCCATTCTCCCTCATACATCTGTATGAGGGATGCCGATCGGATGCGTGACAGCTGTCGATGGTGGGCGGGGTAGGTGGATCCTAGATTTCACGGCGACGCTGCCTGCCCCCTGGGCAGCCCTTCCTCCAGGAGGAGACCGTGCTGGGTCCCGTGCTGCTCGCCGCCTCGCGCAGCGACCGTATGCGCCGCGTCGTCGCGGGCGCGCCGATCACCCGCCCCGTGGTGAACCGCTTCATCGCGGGTGACGAGCTGGCGCCCGCGATGGAGACCGTGCGGTCGCTGACCGCCTCCGGCCTGGAGGTCACGCTCGACCACCTGGGTGAGGACGTCACCGACAAGGCGACCGCGCTCGCGACCCGCGACGCCTACCTGCGGCTGCTGGAGGCCCTGAAGGCCGAGGGCCTGGGCACCCGCGCCGAGGTCTCCGTCAAGCTGTCGGCCTTCGGGCAGGCCCTGCCGGCCGGCGGCCACGACATCGCGCTGGAGAACGTCCGCCCCGTCGCCGACCTGGCGAGCGAGATCGGCACCACCGTCACGCTCGACATGGAGGACCACACGACGGTCGACTCCACCCTCGCGATCCTCGCCGACCTGCGCCTGCGCCACCCCGGCACCGGCGCCGTCCTGCAGTCGTACCTCTTCCGCACCGAGCAGGACGCCCGCGACCTCGCCGTCGCCGGCTCCCGCGTGCGCCTGGTCAAGGGCGCCTACAAGGAGCCCGCCACCGTCGCCCACCAGGACAAGGCCGAGGTCGACCGCGCCTACGTGCGCTGCCTGAAGATCCTGATGGCGGGCGAGGGCTACCCGATGATCGGCTCCCACGACCCGCGGCTGATCTCCATCGCCCAGGAGCTCGCCCACCGGCACGGCCGCAAGCAGGGCTCGTACGAGTTCCAGATGCTGTACGGCATCCGCACCGCCGAGCAGCGGCGCCTGGCCGAAGAGGGCGAGCGCATGCGCATCTACGTCCCGTACGGCGCAGACTGGTACGGGTACTTCATGCGGCGCCTCGCGGAGCGGCCGGCGAACCTGGCCTTCTTCCTGCGGTCCTTCCTCCCCACCCGCTGAGCCCACGACCCCACAAGGACACAAGGAGATGTCTTCCATGGACGCTGTGACCCAGGTCCCCGCCCCGGTGAACGAGCCGGTGCACTCCTACGCCCCGGGGAGCCCGGAGCGGGCCCGGCTGGAGGCGAAGCTGAAGGAGCTGGCCGGGAACCCGGTGGAGCTGCCGATGACCATCGGCGGCGTGCGGCGGATGGGCGGCGGCGAGCGCTTCGACGTCGTGCAGCCGCATAACCACGGCGCCCGCCTCGGCACCTACGCCAACGCCACGCAGGACGACGCCCGCGAGGCGATCGACGCCGCGCTGACCGCCGCCCCGGCCTGGCGCGCCATGTCCTTCGACGACCGCGCCGCCATCATCCTGCGCGCCGCCGACCTGCTGGCCGGCCCCTGGCGCGAGACGATCGCCGCCTCCACGATGCTCGGCCAGTCCAAGACCGCCCAGCAGGCCGAGATCGACAGCCCCTGCGAGCTGGTCGACTTCTGGCGCTTCAACGTGCACTTCGCCCGCCAGATCCTGGCCGAGCAGCCGATCGCCAACTCCCCGGGTGTGTGGAACCGCCTCGACCACCGCCCGCTCGAGGGCTTCGTCTACGCGATCACGCCCTTCAACTTCACCGCGATCGCCGGCAACCTGCCGACCGCCCCGGCCCTCATGGGCAACGTCGTGGTGTGGAAGCCCTCCCCGACGCAGACGCACGCCGCCGTGCTGCTGATGGAGCTGCTGGAGGAGGCCGGGCTGCCCAAGGGCGTCATCAACCTGGTCACCGGCGACGGCATCGCCGTCTCCGAGGTCGCCCTGGAGCACCCGGACCTGGCCGGCATCCACTTCACCGGTTCCACCCGGACCTTCCAGCACCTGTGGCGGACGGTCGGCAACAACATCGACAAGTACCGTTCCTACCCGCGGATCGTCGGCGAGACCGGCGGCAAGGACTTCGTCGTCGCCCACCCCTCGGCCGACCCGGCGGTGCTGAAGACCGCGCTGACCCGCGGCTCCTTCGAGTACCAGGGCCAGAAGTGCTCCGCCACCTCCCGCGCCTACATCCCGCGCTCCCTGTGGGAGAACGGCTTCAAGGAGGAGTTCGCGGCCGAGGTCGACGGCCTCACCATGGGTGACGTCACCGACCTGTCGAACTTCATCGGCGCCGTGATCGACGAGCGCGCCTTCGCCAAGAACAAGGCCGCCATCGACCGCGCCAAGGCCGACCCGACCGTCGAGGTCGTCGCCGGCGGCACCTACGACGACAGCGTCGGCTACTTCGTCCGGCCGACCGTCCTGGCCTCCTCCGACCCGGAGAACGAGATCTTCCGCGAGGAGTACTTCGGCCCGGTGCTCGGCGTCCATGTGTACGACGACGCCGACGAGGACGCCTTCGAGGCGATGCTGACCCAGATGGAATCGGTCGCCGCGTACGCGCTGACCGGCTCGGTCGTCGCCCGTGACCGCGCCGCGGTCGCCCACGTCATGGAGCGGCTGCGCTTCGCCGCGGGCAACTTCTACATCAACGACAAGTCCACCGGCGCCGTGGTCGGCCAGCAGCCGTTCGGCGGCGGCCGCGCCTCCGGCACCAACGACAAGGCGGGTGCCGCGCAGAACCTGATGCGCTGGACGTCGACCCGGTCGATCAAGGAGGCCCTGGTGCCCCCGACCGACTACCGCTACCCGCACATGGGCTGACCTCCGAGTCACCCGGACGAGCCCGCAAGGGGCAGGGCCCGGTACCCCCGATTCCGTGGGGTGCCGGGCCTTCGCCGTCTCAGATAGTAGGAAGTCCGAGTAATTGTGGAGACAGATCGGCGGAGCTGTCCTAGCTTTGTAGGAGCCGAACGTCTCGCTCCACCAGCGACCGGCGGACAGCCGCGCACCTGTGGCAGGTCACCCCCTGCAGCGCCGCTCCCCGCCCCGTTCTATGGCGACACAACCCTCTCTTCTTCTCCGGGAGCTGTTCACCATGGACGAGACCGCCCGCAAGAACGCCGCCGAAGCCCTCCAGCGCGCCCTGGACCGCCGTGACAACGGCGGATCGACGGGACACGAGCCGCGTTGACCGGCCACTCCGTTCCCCATCCCCTCCGCCGTCTGCGACGCCTGGCCTACCTGGCCGTCCGCGCGATGGTGAAGTGATCGATCCGTCTGCCGTTCTCGGCGAGCGCCGAGACGACCAGCCGCGCCGTCCCACCGGGCGGCGCGGGCTGTGACTCCACGGTCAGGAACGAGTGGCCGGTGTAGCGGACGCGTGACCACTCCACCGTCTCCGTGACCTTGTGGGCACCTTTCACCCAGTGGTACGTCTCCACGCCGTCCAGGTCCTTGACGTGCCCTTCGTGGCTGTCGGGCACCGGGAAGGCGTACAGGCTCTTCCCGGCGCCGCCCGCCGTGACGTAGACGATGCCGTCCCGCTCGGGGTGCGTGGTCGCCCCGATGGGGACGTCCTTGCCCACGGCGTCGCGGCGCACCGCGTCGGTGCGCTCGTAGACGTGGTTGTGCCCGTTGACCACCAGGTCGACCCGGTGCTTGTCGAAGAGCGGCACCCAGGCCTCGCGCACCCCGCCCTCGGAGGCGTGCGCGCTGGTGGTCGAGTAGGCGCAGTGGTGGAAGAAGACGACGACGAAGTCGACGCCGCGCCGGGCCCGCAGTTCGCCCAGCCGCCGGTCCAGCCAGGCGGTCTGCCGGCCGCCGCTGATCCCGTGGTTGGCCGGGATCTCGTACGACACGTCGTTGGCGTCCAGCGCCACGACGGCCACGTTGCCGTAGCCGAAGGAGTAGACGCCGGGGAGCCGCGCCGGGTCAGGGCCGTTGCCCGGCAGCGACCAGCGGGCTTCCTGGCCGCCGTAGCCGTTGGGGGAGTACCAGGCCTCCATGTCGTGGTTGCCGAGCGCGACCATCCACGGGACGCGTGAGGCGACGCTCTCGGTCTGGGCGAGGAACTGGTCCCACACCCGCGCGTCGTAGGTGTCGCCCTCCGTGCCCCGGCCCGAGTCGTCGGCGTAGCAGATGTCGCCCGCGTGCAGGTGGAACGCGGGGTTCTGAGCCAGGATCAGACTGTCGTTGGCCAGGGCGTGGTAGCTGACACCCTGGTCGCCGAAGGCCGTGAACACGAACGACCTGCGCTGCCCGGGGTCCGGGGCGGTGGCGAAGGAGCCGATCGTGGCGTAGGCGGGCGCCGACGCGGGGTCGAAGCCCTGGTGTCCCACGCCGTAGTAGTACGTGGTGCCGGGGCGCAGCCCGTCGAGCGCCGCGTGCAGGTAGTACTGCTCCACCGCGGGCAGTTCCTTGCCGAGCGCCGCCGTGTGCAGCGGGCGCACCTCGGCCTCGATCCGCTGCCCGAGGTCCCAGGGCCGCAGTCCCACCCGGACGAACGGCCCCCGCACCGGCAGCGGCACCTGCCAGGAGACGCGCATCTGGGTCCCGGGATCGGCGCCGAAGGCCAGGTGCCGGCCGAACGGGGCCACCAGCGCACCGTCCACGTGGACCGCGGCCGGCGGGGCGGGCGCCGTGGGGAAGCGCGCCGGTGCGGCGGCCGGCTCCTTCCCGACGTACGCGGACGCGCCCAGCACACCGGCCCCGGCGACGATCCCGGCGGCCGCGACACCGCCCCGGATCACCCGTCTGCGGGAGTGCCGCTCCCGCAGCCAGGCGTGCTGCTCCGCCATGCTCAGACGGCCGGCGAGGTCCTCGTCGATGCCCATGCGTGGAGTGTCCATGGACAGGGAATTCCCTTCCGCCGCCAACTCAGCACGGTCATACGGGTGAACAGCACCTGGCGCGTACAGGAGGCGTCCGCCATGCGGACATCATGTGTCATTCCATGGACGGCAGAGTAGGGTTCTCGCCATGTCTCGCAGCATCAGTCTCGCAGTGATCCCCGGCGACGGAATCGGCCAGGAGGTGGTGGCCGAGGGCCTGAAGGTCCTGTCCGCCGTCCTTCCGCAGGACGTGAAGCTGGAGACCAAGGAGTACAGCCTCGGCGCCAAGCGCTGGCACGAGACCGGCGAGACCCTGCCGGACGCGGAGCTGGAACAGCTCAAGGCCCACGACGCGATCCTGCTCGGCGCCGTCGGCGACCCGTCGGTGCCCTCGGGCGTCCTGGAGCGCGGGCTGCTGCTGAAGCTCCGCTTCGCCTTCGACCACCACGTCAACCTGCGGCCCTCCCGGCTCTTCCCGGGTGTGAAGGGTCCGCTGGCCGGCGAGCCGAGCATCGACTTCGTCGTCGTCCGCGAGGGCACCGAGGGCCCGTACGTCGGCAACGGCGGCTCCCTGCGCACCGGTACGCCGCAGGAGGTGGCCACCGAGGTCAGCCTCAACACGGCGTTCGGCATCGAGCGCGTGGTGCGCGACGCCTACGCCCGCGCCCAGGCGCGCCCCCGCAGGAAGCTGACGCTGGTCCACAAGAACAACGTCCTCGTGCACGCCGGCCACCTGTGGAAGAACATCTTCGACAAGGTCGGCGAGGAGTACCCCGAGGTCACCACCGACTACCTGCACGTGGACGCGGCGACGATCTTCTTCGTCACCCAGCCCGAGCGCTTCGACGTGATCGTCACCGACAACCTCTTCGGTGACATCCTCACCGACCTGGCCGCCGCCGTGACCGGTGGCATCGGCCTCGCCGCCAGCGGCAACATCAACCCGGGCGGCGCGTTCCCGTCGATGTTCGAGCCGGTGCACGGCTCCGCCCCGGACATCGCCGGCCAGGGCAAGGCCGACCCGACCGCCACCGTGCTCTCGGTCGGCATGCTGCTGCGGCACCTCGGTTACACCGCCGAGGCAGAGCGGATCGAGGCCGCCGTCGCCGCGGACCTCGCCGAGCGCTCCGGGACGCGCAGCACCAGCGAGATCGGCGACGCGCTCGCCGCGCGAGTAGCCGGCTGACCGCCGGGTTAGCCTCCACCAGTCGGCCCGGCCGGTCAGTGACCGCTCCACGACTGACCCTGACCTCTCGGGCCGCGCATGTATGTCCCCGGCCCCGCCGCTGCGATAATCAGCGGTGGGGCCGCTGTGCGAGGGGGAACTCGGACGTCCTAGCACCTCGGGACGGCGGGTGCGGTCCGCCCTGACCCTGACGCGAAGGACACGACAGATGACGACGCCCACGATCGAGCTCAAGCCCTCCTCGCGCCCGCTGCCCGACGCGCAGCGCGAGGCGATCCTCGCCAGCCCCGGCTTCGGCCGCCACTTCACCGACCACATGGTGACGATCCGGTGGACCGAGGGCCGTGGCTGGCACGACGCGGAGCTCGTCCCGTACGCGCCGCTCTCCATCGACCCCGCGAACATGACGCTGCACTACGCGCAGACGATCTTCGAGGGCCTCAAGGCTTACCGTCAGCCCGACGGGTCCGTCGCCACCTTCCGTCCCGAGGCCAACGCCGAGCGCTTCCAGGCCTCCGCCCGTCGCCTGGCCATGCCCGAGCTGCCCGTCGAGACCTTCCTCGCCGCCGTCGACGCGCTCGTCACCCAGGACGAGGCGTGGGTGCCCAGCCACGGTGAGCAGTCGCTGTACCTGCGTCCCTTCATGTTCGCCACCGAGGTCGGCCTCGGCGTCAAGCCGGCCAACGAGTACCTGTTCATGGTCATCGCCTCCCCGGCCGGGGCCTACTTCCCCGGTGGCGTCAAGCCTGTCTCCGTCTGGCTCTCCGAGGAGTACGTCCGTGCCGCGCCCGGCGGCACCGGCGCCGCGAAGGCCGGCGGCAACTACGCCGCGTCGCTGGTCGCCCAGGCCCAGGCCATCGAGCACGGCTGCGACCAGGTCGTGTGGCTCGACGCGATCGAGCGCCGCTGGATCGAGGAGATGGGCGGCATGAACCTGTACTTCGTGTACGGGGACACGATCGTCACCCCCGAGCTCACCGGCTCCCTCCTCCCCGGCATCACCCGCGCCTCGCTGCTGCGCATCGCCGCCGACCTCGGCTACGAGGTCCGCGAGGGCCGCATCTGCGTGGACGACTGGAAGAACGGCAACGCGGACGGATCGCTGACCGAGGTCTTCGCCTGCGGCACCGCGGCCGTCATCACACCGGTCGGTTCCGTGAAGTCCACCCGCGCGGACTGGACCGTCGGCGACGGCAAGCCGGGCGAGGTGACCATGAAACTGCGCAAGGCGCTGCTCGACATCCAGACCGGCCAGTCCCCCGACACCCACGGCTGGATGCACCCTCTGGGCGGCTGACCGCCCACCGCCCCCGTACGGCGCCGCGCCGGGCAGAACCCGGGCGGCGCCGCACAGCTGTCCGTGCGACGGCGGGGCCGGGCGGGGGAGCGGCCCCGCCTCACACGGTGACCGCGACCCGTTCCGGGGTCGGCGCCGGCGGCACGGGGTGCGGGCGGCCCGCGTTGAGCACGAGGTACACCGCGGCCGTGACGGCCCCCGACATCAGGAAGCTGAGGTCGATCCCGCCGGTCACGGACAGCAGGGGCCCGCTGTAGGCCGGGGTGTCGACGGCGAGCAGCCCGATGCCGGACCCCGCCGCCCAGGCGAGCGTTGCCTGCACGTTCCAGCCGCCGCGGTACCAGTACAGGCCGCCGCGGCTGCGCCGGTTGTAGACCTGGAGGGCGTCGGCGTCGTAGCGGCCCCGGCTCCGGGCGAATCCGATGAGGGTGACGACCGCCCACGGGGTGCCCACGGCGGTGAGCAGCAGGACGAACGAGGTCATCGCGTCCTGAGCGGCCCAGGCGAAGTGCCCGAGGTAGACCAGCGCGGTGGAGACCGCGGCCACCACGTAGGTCGCCTGCGTGCGCGTCGCCCGCGGCAGGATCGCGTCCAGGTCCAGGCCCATGCTGTAGAGCATCAGCCCCGCGTTGCCCACCGAGCCCGCCGACGCGTTGGCCAGCAGCAGCACCAGGTACCAGGCGGGCGCCGCCGCGACCAGCGGCCCCGCGTAGTCCTCGCCGGCCCCCACCGCGAGCGCGGTGAAGGTGCCGAAGAGCTGGGGCACGAGCAGTCCGGCGACGAGCCCGGCGCAGGTGGCACGGAAGACCCGCGGCTGGGAGAAGCGGCGCGGCGATATGTAGCGCGTGTAGTCGCCCAGCAGCGTGATGAACGCGATCGGCCCGCTCAGGCCCGCCGAGACCGTGGCGAGCAGCCAGGTCGGCCAGAAGCCGCCGAGCAGGTACTGCGTGCCGGCGGGCGCGGCCGTCGTGAAGTCCCCCGCGTACGCGAGGACCCCGATGACCAGCAGCACGGTCAGCCCTATGGACAGGGCGCGGCTGAGCCGCAGCAGCATCCGGTAGCCGAAGACGGCGGACGTGGCGGTGCAGGCCGCGAGCAGGGCGTAGACCACGGCGTAGCTCCAGCCGCCGGCCGGCAGCCCGACGAGCCGGCCGAGGCAGCCGACGACGGCGTCGCCGCCGACCCACAGGGTCAGCGCGGTGTAGCCGAGCGACAGCAGCAGGCCGATGACCGAGCCGAGCAGCCGGCCGCGCACGCCGAAGTGGGCGCCGCTGCTCGTGGAGAGGTTGGTGGCGGTGCGCAGCGAGACCAGCGCGAGCGGGGCGACCAGCACCGTGCCGACCACGGTGCCCAGGACCAGGGACGTGACGGAGGCCCACCAGCCGAGGCCGAACGAGACCGGGAGCCAGCCGAAGACGATCACGCCCAGCGCGAGGTTGGAGCCCAGCAGGATGCTGACCAGGTCGCGGGGGCGACTGGTCCGTTCCTCGTCGGGGACGGTGTCCACTCCGCGTTGTTCGATCTGCATGGCGGGCTCCCTTGCCGTGCCGGGAAAGTTTGAACGCCACTCAATTTCCTCCGACCCTGCGCCGAGGTCAATACTTCCCCTGGGTGGCTTTCAGGTTTAGAGTGGTGCTCTAATCGGTGATCGATGTGGGAGGTCGATGTGGGAGGTGCGGAGGCGTGAGGCTCACCCCGACCGAGCGCGACCGGCTGCTGCTGTTCGGTGCCGCGGAGCTGGCCCGGGCCCGCCGGGCGCGCGGGCTGCGGCTCAACGTGCCCGAGGCCACCGCCCTGATCGCCGACACGGTCTGCGAGGCCGCGCGGGACGGCGCGCGCCTCGCGGAGGCCGTCGAGGCCGGCCGTGCCGTGCTCGGCCCCGGCGACGTGCTGCCCGGCGTGGCGGACGTGGTCACCGAGGTCCACGTGGAGGCCGTCTTCGACGACGGCTCGCGGCTGGCCGTGGTCACGGACCCGATCGGCGGGGGCTCGCTGGGGGCGGACGCCCCCGGCGCCGTGCTGCCCGGCCCGGCCCACCCCGAGCGGCCCCCGGAGGTGGTGGTGGCCGTGCGCAACACCGCTTCCGTACCGGTCAGCGTGACCTCGCACTTCCACTTCTTCGAGGCCAACCCCCGGCTGGACTTCGACCGTTCGGCGGCGTACGGCATGCGGCTGCACGTGCCGGCCGGTTCCTCCGTGCGCTTCGGGCCGGGGGAGGCGCGGGAGGTCGGCCTGGTCCCGGTCGGCGGCGACCGCGTGGTGATCGGCTTCGCCGGGCTCGTCGACGGTCCGCTCGACGCGCCCGGCGCGAAGGCGGAGGCGTTGCGGCGGGCCGCCGCCTGCGGATACCTGGGAGCGCAGTCATGAGCATCGACCCGTACGAGTACGCCGCCGTGCACGGACCGCGTGCCGGGGACCGGGTCAGGCTGGGCGACTCGGGCCTGGTGGTCCGCGTCGAGTCGGACTCCCAGCGGCCCGGGGACGAGTTCCTCGCCGGGTTCGGCAAGACCGCCCGCGACGGGCTGGCACTCAAGGCCGCCGCCGTCCGCGAGACCTGCGACGTGGTAATCAGCAACGTGCTGGTCATCGACGCGGCCGTCGGCATCCGCAAGGCGTCCATCGGCATCCGCGAGGGCCGCATCCACGCCATCGGCCGGGCCGGCAACCCCGACACCCTCGACGGGGTGGACGTCGTGGTCGGCACGGGCACCTCCATCGTGTCCGGCGAGGGGCTGATCGCCACCGCCGGAGCCGTGGACACCCATGTCCACCTGCTGTCCCCGCGCATCATGGAGGCCTCGCTCGCCTCCGGGGTCACCACGATCATCGGCCAGGAGTTCGGGCCCGTGTGGGGCGTCGGCGTCAACTCGCCCTGGGCGCTGCGGCACGCCTTCAACTCCTTCGACGCCTGGCCCGTCAACATCGGCTTCCTCGGCCGCGGTTCGTCCTCCGACCCGGCGCCGCTGGTCGAAGCGCTCGCCGAGGGCGGGGCGTCCGGCTTCAAGGTCCACGAGGACATGGGCGCCCACACCCGCGCCCTGGACACCGCGCTGCGCGTGGCCGAGGAGCACGACGTCCAGGTCGCCCTGCACAGCGACGGCCTGAACGAGTGCCTGTCCGTGGAGGACACCCTGCGCGTGCTGGAGGGCCGTACGATCCACGCCTTCCACATCGAGGGCTGCGGCGGCGGGCACGTCCCCAACGTGCTGAAGATGGCGGGCGTGCCCAACGTCATCGGCTCCTCCACCAACCCCACCTTGCCCTTCGGCCGCGACGCGGTCGGCGAGCACTACGGGATGATCGTCTCCGTCCACGACCTCAAGCCCGACCTGCCGGGCGACGCCGCGATGGCGCGCGACCGCATCCGCGCCGGCACGATGGGCGCCGAGGACGTGCTGCACGACCTGGGGGCGATCGGCATCACCTCCTCCGACGCCCAGGGCATGGGCCGCGCCGGTGAGACCGTACGCCGCACCTTCGCCATGGCCGGGAAGATGAAGTCCGAACGCGGCCCCCTGGAGGGGGACGGCCCGGACGACGACAACGCCCGCGTGCTGCGCTACGTCGCCAAACTCACCATCAACCCGGCGATCGCCCACGGCCTCGCCCACGAGATCGGCTCGATCGAGGTCGGCAAGCTCGCCGACATCGTGCTGTGGCGGCCGCAGTACTTCGGCGCCAAGCCGCAGATGGTGCTCAAGTCCGGCTTCCCCGCGTACGGGGTCACCGGCGACCCGGGCGCCGCCACCGACACCTGCGAACCGCTGGTCCTCGGCCCGCTGTTCGGGGCCCACGGCGCGACCGCCGCCGACCTGTCCGTGGCGTTCGTGGCCCGCGCCGCCCTGGAGCTGGAGCACGACCGGATGCCCACCCGGCGCCGCCGCGTCGCCGTGCGCGGCACCCGCGGCATCGGCCCGGCCGACCTCGTCCTCAACTCCCGCACCGGGCAGGTCGACGTGGACGGCGGGACGGGACTGGTGACGCTCGACGGCGACCCGCTGCGTTCCGAGCCCGCGGAACAGGTGTCGCTCAGCCGTCTCTACTTCTTGTGACAAGGACCAGCACCATGCCCACCACCCCCGCCGCCGACGGCTACACGATGCCGCCCGAGTGGGCGCCGCACACCCGCACCTGGATGGCGTGGCCGTCCCCCAGCGTCACCTTCGACGGCGCCGAGGACCTGGCCGTGTCCCGTGCGGCCTGGGCCGCCGTGGCCCGGACGGTCGCCCGCTTCGAGCCGGTGACCGTCGTGGCACGGCCCGAGGACGCCGCGGGCGCCCGGGAGCTGCTCGGCTCCGGCGGCGCGCACGTCACGGTCGCCGAGGCGCCGCTGGACGACGCCTGGATGCGCGACATGGGCCCGACCTTCCTGACCGGCGCCGGACGCCTCGCGGCCGCCGACTGGACGTTCAACGGCTGGGGCGCCCAGGAGTGGGCGGCCTGGGGGCACGACGCGGAGATCGGCGCCTTCGTCGCCGGACGGGCGGGCGCGACCCGCTACGGCACGTCCTTCGTGAACGAGGGCGGCGGCATCCACGTCGACGGCGAGGGCACCGTGCTGCTCACCGAGACCGTGCAGCTCGACCCGGGCCGCAACCCGGGCTGGACCAGGGAGCGGGTGGAGGCCGAGGTCCACGCCTTCCTCGGCACCCGCAAGGCGATCTGGCTGCCCCGCGGTCTCACCGCCGACTACGGCCGCTTCGGCACCCGCGGGCACGTCGACATCGTGGCGGCCTTCGTCCGCCCCGGCGTGGTCGTCGTCCACGGCCAGCAGGACCCGGCCCACCCCGACCACGCCGTCTCCCGGGAGGTCACGTCCCTGCTGCGGGCCGCCACCGACGCCAAGGGCCGGCCGCTGGAGGTCGTGGAGCTGCCCGCGCCCGAGGTCCAGGAGGTGGACGGGGAGCTGGTCGACTACTCCTACGTCAACCACTACCTCTGCAACGGCGCCGTGATCCTGTGCGCCTTCGACGACCCCGCCGACGAGGTCAACAAGGCCGTCTTCGAGCGGCTCCTCCCGGAGCGGGAGGTCGTGCTGGTGGACGCTCGTACGATCTTCGCCCACGGTGGTGGTATTCATTGCATCACCCAGCAGCAGCCCCAGGTGTGACCGCCCCGGAGGAACAGTGACCGGACCCGCCCGCCCGCGGCGGCGGCTCAAGCAGCCCCGCGAGGACGTCATGGCCGCCGCCATGGCGACCATCGCCGAGCGCGGGCTGGCCGAGCTGACCATTGCGGGCCTCGGCCGGCAGGTCGGCATGAGCAGCGGCCACGTCCTCTACTACTTCGGCAGCAAGGACGAGCTGCTGCTGCAGACCCTCGAATGGAGCGAGGAGCAGCTCGCCGCCGAGCGCCGGCGGGTGCTGGGCAGCCCCACCGCTCCCCGGGAACGGCTCGACGCCGTCATCGACCTGTACCTGCCCGACGGGCGCCGCGACCCGCGCTGGACGCTCTGGTCCGAGATCTGGAACAGGACGACGGCCGCCGAGGAGGTGCTCCGCCGCCAGCTCGACCTCGAACTGGTCTGGCACCGCGACCTGGTCGCCCTGCTCGCCGAGGGCATCTCGCGCGGCGACTTCCGGCCACTGGACCCCGAGCGCTTCACCGTACGGCTGAGGGCGCTGCTGGACGGCTTCGGCGTGCCCCTGGTCATCGGGCTGCCCGGGCTGGACCGCGAGCAGGCCCTGGGGCACGTCAAGGAGTTCCTGGACGACGCCCTCACCCCGGCGCCCGCCGTCTGACGACGGCCCGCCGTCGACCGGGTGCCCGCATCCTGAGACCGTGTCCCACGCCCGCGGGTCCTGTGGCAGACTGCCGATGTGCCCTCGTTCGCCATGATTATCGGCAGCAGGCGCGCCGGTCCTCAGTGATCGCCGAACCGCAGACCACCGCGGAAGCGACCACCGTGTCCCAGACCCGCGCGCAGACCTCTCGCACCCGCGAGGGGTCTTTTCGTTTCCCGGCCCACCCGTGCCGGAGGCGGTGCAGCGCGAGGGAAGATGGGGGCAAGTGGAGCCCGGTCCTCCGGAACCACTCACCCGACAGGAGTTGGAACGAACCATGACGGCCGTACTGGACGACAGCTTCCACGTCTTCGACACCACGCTGCGCGACGGCGCGCAGCGCGAGGGCATCAACCTCACCGTCGCCGACAAGCTGACGATCGCCCGGCACCTGGACGACTTCGGGGTGGGCTTCATCGAGGGCGGCTGGCCCGGCGCCAACCCGCGCGACACCGAGTTCTTCGCGCGCGCCGCCGCCGAGCTGGACCTGTCGCACGCCCAGCTGGTGGCCTTCGGCGCCACGCGCCGCGCCGGCGGCAACGCGGCGGAGGACCCACAGGTCAGGGCGCTTCTGGAGTCGGGCGCACCGGTCATCACCCTGGTCGCCAAGTCCCATGACCGGCACGTCGAGCTGGCCCTGCGGACCACGCTGGAGGAGAACCTGGAGATGGTCCGGGACACCGTCTCCTACCTGCGCTCCCAGGGCCGCCGGGTCTTCGTCGACTGCGAGCACTTCTTCGACGGCTACAAGGCCAACCCGGGGTACGCCAAGGAGGTCGTGCGCGCCGCCCACGAGGCCGGCGCCGACGTCGTCGTCCTGTGCGACACCAACGGCGGGATGCTCCCCGCCCAGATCACCGCCGTCGTCCGCACCGTGCTCGCCGACACCGGCGCCCGTCTGGGGATCCACGCCCAGGACGACACCGGCTGCGCCGTCGCCAACACCCTCGCCGCCGTCGACGCGGGCGCCACGCACGTCCAGTGCACCGCCAACGGCTACGGCGAGCGGGTCGGCAACGCCAACCTCTTCCCGGTCGTGGCGGCGCTGGAGCTCAAGTACGGCCGCAAGGTCCTGCCGGCCGGCGCCCTCGTCGAGATGACCCGCATCTCGCACGCCATCGCCGAGGTCGTCAACCTCACGCCCTCCACCCACCAGCCGTACGTGGGAATCTCGGCCTTCGCCCACAAGGCGGGTCTGCACGCCTCGGCGATCAAGGTCGATCCCGACCTCTACCAGCACATCGACCCGGAGCTCGTCGGCAACACCATGCGCATGCTGGTCTCCGACATGGCGGGCCGTGCCTCGGTGGAGCTCAAGGGCAAGGAACTCGGCATCGACCTCGGTGACGACCGCGAGCTGATCGGCCGGGTCGTGGCGCGCGTCAAGGAGCGCGAACTCGCGGGCTACACCTACGAGGCCGCCGACGCGTCCTTCGAACTCCTGCTGCGCGAGGAGGTCGAGGGCCGCCCGCTGCACTACTTCCGGGTCGAGTCCTGGCGCGCCATCGTCGAGGACCGCCCCGACGGCACCCACGCCAACGAGGCGACGGTCAAGGTGTGGGCCGACGGCCAGCGCATCGTCGCCACCGCCGAGGGCAACGGCCCGGTCAACGCGCTGGACCGCGCGCTGCGCGTGGCGCTGGAGCGGACCTACCCGCAGCTGGCGAAGCTGGAGCTGGTGGACTACAAGGTCCGCATCCTGGAGGGCAAGCACGGCACGGAGTCCATCACCCGGGTACTGGTCTCCACCTCCGACGGCATCTGCGAGTGGTCCACCGTCGGCGTCGGCGAGAACGTCATCGCCGCCTCCTGGCAGGCCCTGGAGGACGCGTACGCGTACGGGCTGCTGCGCGCCGGCGTGGAGCCGCGCCGGAACGACTGACGGCCGCCGGCCGATGAGCTCGGCGGATGCGGACGCGGACGCGGACACGGCACCGACCGCGTCCGCGTCCCCTTCCACGGCGGCCCAACTGCCGTGCATACGCGCGTAGAACGCCGGGCACACTCCTCCTGCTCCACCTGCTCCAGCTGCACAGCCGCCCCACCGGAAGCACGGTCACCAGCAGGAGGAATCCCCATGAAGATCCGCTCCGTCCTGAGCGCACTCGTCCTCGCGCTCGGAGTGCTGTTCGCCCCCGGCGTCGGTCTCGCCGCGTCCCACGACGCCTACGCCGTCACCAAACTGACGCACGCCCAGGCCACGACGATGTTCCGCAACGCCGGGATCACCTGGTCCTCGTCAGGTGGCTGTTCCAACCGCAACAACGCGACCTGCACGTCCTTCGACCAGCTCAACCAGGCGACCGCCCAGGGCGCGGTCACCCTGAAGGGCGCCACCGGCTGCGCCCTGAACATCACCGGCGGCACCGAGACCGGTCACGCGAGCGGCACCTACTCGCACTGGAACGGCTACAAGCTCGACTACGGCAAGAACAGCTGCGTCACCAACTACATCCACAGCGCCTTCACCTACATCGGCCTGCGGGGTGACGGCGCCCCCCAGTACCGCTCCGGCTCGGGCAACATCTACGCCGACGAGGGCAACCACTGGGACGTCCTTTACTACAACTGCGGCGGCTGCTGATCCTCGCCGGGTGAGCCGCCCGCGGCCCGGTCCCGGCCGAGCCGCGGGCGGTCACGCCCAGGCCCGCACCTCCACCGGGTCGCCCACCGCGATCGTGCCCGGCCGGAGCACCGCCGCCTTCATCGCGAAGCTCACCTTGTTGCCGTACTCCGGCTCCCGCCGGTAGCCGGCCAGGGTGCGCACCGGCTCAGGGCCGGCCGTACGGCCGGTCGCCTGGTCGACCAGCGGCACGGAGCAGCGCATCGCGCGGACGGAGTAGCCGAGCCGGGCGGTGCCGACGTCCATGAGCCGCACCCGGTCCTCGGTGTGGGGCTCGCTCCAGCCGCCGACCACGATGTTGGGGCGGAAGCGGTCCATGGGCACGGGCGTGCCGCCGCGCTCGGTGATGCGCCGGTTGAGGTCGTCGAGCGAGGCCAGCGAGGCCACCGAGAGGGCGTGGGCGTCGGCGAAGTTGACCTTGCCGGGGTGCTCGCCCCAGCCGTCCCGGTCGAAGCCCGGGCGCACGCGCACCAGGCGCGAGGGCGCCCCCAGCGCCTCGGAGAACCAGCGCGCGGCCTCCTCGCCCTGGTCCACCGCCGGCCCCAGCGGCCGGTCGAACAGGACCACCTCGCGCGGCGGCCCCTCGTACGCCACTTCCAGCGTCAGTTCCCCGGCACCGGGCGCCGACAGCGTCAGGTGCTTGCCGTCGTCGGTGACGTCCGCGCGCACCACGGCCATCCGCGGCAGCGTCCGCTGGCTGCGGAAGGACCCGTCGGCGGCGTCGACCACCATGAACGTACGGTCGTGGGCCAGACCGGTCGCGCCGACGGCGACGCCGTCCAAGGGCACGCCGGCACAGCCCTTGACGGGGTAGCAGGTCAGCGAGTGCACGGTCGCGGCGGTCATGGGGCTCGTCCTTCCCGGGGCGGAGAAACCCATTCGATCACGCTCCCGCCCCCGGCGTACGGTCATCGCGTGACCGATGACACAGCGATACGGATCAGGCCAGGACAGGCCGCGGACGCGGACGCGATCACCGCGGTCTTCCTCGCCTCCCGGGCGGCCGCGATGCCCTGGCTGCCCCGGCTGCACACCGACGAGGAGACCCGGTGGTGGGTCGCGAACGTCGTCCTGGAGCAGTGCCGGGTGTGGGTCGCGGAGCAGGCCGCGACCGGTGCCGCGGCCGGCTTCGCGGCGCTCGACGGCGACTGGCTGGAGCACCTCTACCTGCGGCCCGACGCGCGCGGACGCGGCATCGGCTCGCGGCTGCTCGACGAGGTCCTGCGTCACCACCCGGACGGCCCACTGTCGTTGCACGTCTTCCGGCGCAACGCCGCGGCACGCGCGTTCTACGAACGGCACGGCTTCCGGGCCGTCCCCGGCAGCGGGAGCACCGCGAACGAGGAGGGCGAGCCCGACCTGACCTACCGTCTGCCGCCCGTGGCCGACCGGTGACCAACGGCACACGTACCGACCAGTAACGCGGGGGTCCCGCGGATCATAAGGTGAGCGCCGTACGCTCCCCACCCTCGACCCCGGGAGACCGCATGCGTTCCGCGAAGGACTTCTTCCGACCGCTGGCCGTGGGGGCCCCGGCCCCCGTACGGGAAGTACCGTTCCGGCCGTCGCGGATGATCCACTTCTTCGATCCGAGCAACGAGAAGATGGCCGCGAAGGTCCCCTCCATCGCGCCCAAGGTGGACGTCCTGCTGGGCAATCTGGAGGACGCCGTCCCAGCCGACCGCAAGGAGGCCGCCCGCGCCGGGCTGGTCGGCACGGCCAAGGCCCACGACTTCGGCGACACCCAGCTGTGGACCCGGATCAACAGCCTGGACTCGCCATGGGCGCTGGACGACCTGCTGACCCTGGTCGCCGAGATCGGCCACAAGCTCGACGTCGTGATGGTGCCCAAGGTGGAGGGCGCCGAGGACATCCACTACGTCGACCGGCTGCTCGCCCAGCTGGAGGCCAAGGCGGGCATCGAGCGGCCGATCCTGGTCCACGCGATCCTGGAGACCGCCACGGGCGTGGCGAACGTCGAGGAGATCGCCGGGGCCAGCCCCCGGATGCAGGGCATCTCCCTCGGCCCGGCGGACCTGGCGGCGAGCCGTCGCATGAAGACCACCCGCGTCGGCGGGGGACACCCGGGGTACCTCGTGCGGGAGGACCCCAAGGACCCCGAAATGGAGCTGCCGCGGCTGACCTTCCAGCAGGACCTGTGGCACTACACTATCGCGCGCATGGTCGACGCCTGCGCCGCGTACGGGATCCTGCCGTACTACGGGCCCTTCGGCGACATCAAGGACACCACCGCCTGCGAGGACCAGTTCCGCAACGCCTTCCTGCTCGGCTGCGTCGGGGCGTGGAGCCTGCACCCGGTGCAGATCGACATCGCCAAGCGGGTCTTCTCCCCGGCGCCGGCGGACGTCGCCTGGGCGCGCAGGGTCATCGACGCCATGGGTGACGGCACCGGAGCGGTGATGATCGACGGCAAGATGCAGGACGACGCCACGGTGAAGCAGTGCCGCGTCGTCGTCGAGCTCGCGGAGGCGCTGGCCGCCCGCGACCCGGAGCTGGCGCAGGCGTACGAGGCCGCGTACAAGGAGCAGGAGCAGAACCGATGACCGACGCGATCCTGCGGCCGCGCCGCTCCGTCCTCTACATGCCCGGCGCGAACGAGCGCGCCCTGGAGAAGGCGAAGACCCTCCCCACCGACGCGCTCATCCTCGACCTGGAGGACTCCGTCGCACCGGACGCCAAGGCCGACGCCCGCAAGCGGGTCGCCGCTGCCGCCGCTTCCGGGGAGTACGGGTACCGGGAGGTCACCATCCGGGTGAACTCGCCCGGCACCCCCTGGCACGAGGACGACCTGCGGGCCGCCGCGGAGGCGGGCCCCGACGCCGTGGTCGTCCCCAAGGTCGACTCGGCCGCGACCGTGCACGCCGTCGAGCGGGCCCTGGAGGCCGCCGGAGCCCCGGACCGCACCGCCATCTGGGCGATGGTGGAGACCCCGCGCGCGATGCTGGACGCCCGTGCCATCGCGGCGGCGTCGCAGCGGCTCCGCGTCCTGGTGATGGGCACCAACGACCTCGCCAAGGAACTGCACGCCGAGCACGTCCCGGGCCGGGCCCCGCTCCTCACCGGGCTCTCCCTCGCCCTTCTGGGTGCGCGCGAGGCCGGCAAGGTGATTTTGGACGGTGTCTACAACGACGTCACGGACGAGACCGGCTTCGAGGCGGAGTGCGTCCAGGGCCGGCAGTTCGGCTTCGACGGCAAGACCCTCATCCACCCCCGGCAGGTGGAGGTCTGCAACAGGGTCTTCGCCCCCTCTCAGGAGGAGGCCGACAGGGCGCGGCGCATCATCGAGGCCTTCGAGGAGGCCGTGGCCGAGGGCCGGGGGGTGGTCACCGTGGACGGCCGGATGATCGAGAACCTCCATGTGGATGACGCCCGGCGTGTCCTTGCGCTGGCCGAGGCGGTATCCGGAAGGTAGCGGTCCCGTTGCGTCCGGGTGGACGACCGCTACAAAGAAAAGGTCCCGCACGTGCCGTGCGGGGCCTTTCTTGTGTTGGTTCTGTCCAGATGCTCCATGAAGCGGGTCCGGACACTGTACGAAGTCGACGCCGATTATGACGGCCCTCCGCTCGTATGGTCGATGTCATGAGCGTTTTGGACGAGGTGCCGACCCAGCCCGCCGAGGCCGAAGGGGCCGAAGAGGCCGCGCAGCCGGCGAACGACGCCCGCGGGCGCGTCGCGGAACTGCACGCCATCCGCGAGCAGGTCCGGCTCGGCCCCAGCGAGAAGGCGACCCAGGCCCAGAAGGCCAAGGGCAAGCTCACCGCGCGCGAGCGCATCGAGCTGCTGCTCGACGAGGGCTCCTTCAACGAGGTGGAGCCGCTGCGCCGGCACCGCGCCAGCGGGTTCGGCCTGGAGGCGAAGAAGCCCTACACCGACGGGGTCATCACCGGCTGGGGCACCGTCCACGGGCGGACCGTCTTCGTGTACGCCCACGACTTCCGAATCTTCGGCGGCGCGCTGGGCGAGGCCCACGCCAGCAAGATCCACAAGATCATGGACATGGCCATCTCGGCCGGCGCCCCGCTGGTCTCGCTCAACGACGGTGCCGGCGCGCGCATCCAGGAGGGCGTCTCGGCGCTCGCCGGCTACGGCGGCATCTTCCAGCGCAACACCCGCGCCTCCGGTGTGATCCCGCAGATCTCCGTGATGCTCGGCCCCTGCGCCGGCGGCGCCGCGTACTCCCCGGCCCTGACCGACTTCGTGTTCATGGTCCGGGAGACCTCCCAGATGTTCATCACCGGCCCGGACGTGGTCCAGGCCGTCACCGGCGAGAAGATCTCCCAGAACGGGCTCGGCGGCGCCGACGTCCACTCCGAGGTCTCCGGTGTCTCGCACTTCGCGTACGACGACGAGCAGACCTGCCTGGAGGAGGTCCGCTACCTGCTGTCGATGCTGCCGCAGAACAACCGTGAGAACCCCCCGTCGGTCCCCGCCGCGGACCCGGCCGACCGGCGCGGCGACGTCCTGCTGGACATCGTCCCGGCCGACGGCAACCGCTCGTACGACATGCACCAGGTCATCGAGGAGCTCGTCGACGACGGCGAGTACCTGGAGATCCACGAGCGCTGGGCGACCAACATCATCGTGGCCCTGGCCCGCCTCGACGGCCAGGTCGTCGGCATCATCGCCAACCAGCCCGCCTCCCTCGCCGGCGTCCTCGACATCGAGGCCAGCGAGAAGGCCGCGCGCTTCGTCCAGATGTGCGACGCCTTCAACATCCCGCTCATCACCCTTCTGGACGTCCCCGGCTTCCTGCCCGGCGTCGACCAGGAGCACGGTGGCATCATCCGGCACGGCGCCAAGCTGCTGTACGCGTACTGCAACGCGACCGTGCCGCGGATCTCGCTGATCCTGCGGAAGGCGTACGGAGGTGCCTACATCGTCATGGACAGCCAGTCGATCGGCGCCGACCTCACCTACGCCTGGCCGACCAACGAGATCGCCGTCATGGGCGCCGAAGGCGCCGCCAACGTGATCTTCCGGCGCCAGATCGCCGAGGCCGACGACCCCGACGCCATGCGTGCCCGCATGGTGAAGGAGTACAAGTCCGAGCTGATGCACCCCTACTACGCCGCCGAACGCGGCCTGGTGGACGACGTGATCGACCCCGCCGAGACGCGCGAGGTCCTCGTCCGCTCGCTCGCGATGCTGCGCACCAAGCACGCCGACCTGCCGTCCCGCAAGCACGGCAACCCGCCCCAGTAAGGGAGAGACGAACCCCGTGAGCACTCCTGCCGACAGCACCTCCGCCGCGCTCGTGCGCGTGGAGCGCGGCCACGCCAGCGACGAGGAACTGGCCGCACTCACCGCTGTCCTGCTCGCCCGCGCCGCGGCCCAGGGCCAGGACGCGACCGACTACGTCAAGCCCCGCTCCACGGCCGGCTGGCGCCGCCTCGAGCGGCAGTCCGGCTTCAGCGCGCCGCACAGCTGGCGCAGCTGACCCTCCGGCTCCGAACGGCGGCGCGGCACCCCCTCGCGGGTGCCGCGCCGCCGTCGTCGTACGGGGACGTCCTCACCACATGCCGCCCGCGATGTCGTCGAAGACGGCCTCCCACAGCCCGTCGCCCGTGCCGAACGGGACGGGATCGACGGCGGTCAGGGCGTCGCGGATCTCCTCGGCGATCCGGATGAGGTCGTCGATCTCGGGGAACACGCCGGGAGGGTCGTAGTCCGGGCGCCTGAGCTGCAGCAGGCACATCCCGTGGACCATCGACGAGACGTCGGTGTGGATCCACTCGATCCTGCGCACCTCGTGGTCGACCACGTGCACCCTTCCGGTGCCGCCGTCGAGGGCCACCTCGCCGTGGATGGCCCGGCCCAGGTGCAGCCACCGGTGGACGCCGGGGGAGAACCCCTCGTAGTCCGTCAGGTCCTCGACGCGGGATGCGGCCCGCAGCGGCGTCGGGCCGCCCGCGAGGTCCTTCCGGAGCTCGAAGAGCACACCGTCGGCCACCGGCAGGCCCACGTCCGCCAGGAAGCCGCGTGTGGGCCCGTGCGTGAGCCCTGCGTCCTGCCCCGTGGCGCGGACGCGCACGATCTGCTCCGGGGCGAAGACCTCGGCGAGGGAAGCGGCCGTCACGGGGGCGATCATCCCGGGCCTGCGGGGAGGCCGAGGTGCGCCGGGTCGTCCGGTCCGAAGGGTGCGGGCAACGGTCCTCCTGTGGTCCGGCCCGACGCGAAGGCCCCGCACATGCCGTGCGGGGCCTTTCGCGTCGTACGGGAAGCGGGAACCGCTACCGCAGACGCGCCATCAGCGCGTGCTCGACCAGCGTGATCAGCGCGCTCTTGGCCTCGGCGCGGTGCCGGGCGTCCGTGATGATGATGGGGGCCTCGGGACCGATCTGGAGGGCCTCGCGGACTTCCTCGGGGTTGTACGGCTGGTGGCCGTCGAAGCCGTTGAGGGCGATGACGAACGGCAGACCGCTGTTCTCGAAGTAGTCGACGGCCGGGAAGCAGTCCGCCAGCCGGCGGGTGTCCACGAGGACGACCGCGCCGATGGCGCCGCGCACCAGGTCGTCCCACATGAACCAGAAGCGGTCCTGGCCCGGCGTGCCGAACAGGTAGAGGATCAGGTCCTCGTCCAGGGTGATACGGCCGAAGTCCATCGCCACGGTCGTCGTGGTCTTGTCCGGCGCGTGCGTCAGATCGTCGATCCCCGCGGAGGCGGAGGTCATCACGGCTTCGGTACGCAGCGGGTTGATCTCCGATACGGCACCGACGAACGTGGTCTTGCCCACGCCGAAGCCGCCCGCCACCACGATCTTCGCCGAGGTGGTTGAGCGAGCTGGACCGCTAGAGCTTGCGAAGTCCACTGAGCACCCTTTCGAGCAGTGTCACGTCTGGCTGTCCGCCCGAGGCATCGTCGCCACCGGGCTGGTGAATGGCGACGAGCCCGGCCTCCGCCAGGTCGGCGACGAGGATTCGGGCGACGCCGAGGGGGATGGAGAGGAGCGCGGAGATCTCCGCGACCGACTTGATCTCCCGGCAGAGGATGCAGATCCGCTGGTGCTCCGGCAACTGGCCCCGCAGCTGGACCGGGTCGGCGGTCGTGCTGACCAGTGCCTCGATGGCGAGCTGGTAGCGCGGCCGGGTGCGGCCACCGGTCATGGCGTAGGGGCGTACCAGACCGGACGGCGGCTTGGAACGCCCGGTCTGCGCTGTCCGAGGCGGTGGCGCCTGCGGGGGTTCGTACGGCTGGATCCTCGGCTGCCGGTGCGACGGCATGGGGCCGGGACCTGGGTCCTGGCTGGGTGCCGAGGGGAAGTCGAACCGCTTGAAGGGCGGCTGCTGTTGGTGATTGCCGTACTGATCTCCGCCTGGGGGCGTTGCCACGGTTCCTCCTCCAGCTGGGTAGCGCGTCTGAAAACCCTACGGGTCTCCAGACGCGCCCGCATGCCTGTCCGTTAGTTGAGCAGGCTGCCCTGCAATTCCGCACGCAGATCGGGCGTGAGCACGTTGCCCGCGCGGTCGACCAGCAGGGCCATCTCGTAGCCCACGAGGCCGATGTCGCACTCGGGGTGCGCCAGCACGGCCAGCGAGGAACCGTCCGAGACGGACATGATGAAGAGGAAGCCGCGCTCCATCTCCACGACGGTCTGGTTCACGTGCCCGCCCTCGAAGATGCGCGAGGCACCCGCGGTCAGCGAGGTCAGACCGGAGGCCACCGCGGCCAACTGGTCCGCGCGGTCCCGCGGGAACCCTTCGGACATCGCCAGCAGCAGGCCGTCGGCAGAGACCACAACCGTATGGGAGACCCCTGGGGTCTGGTCCACGAAACTGGTGATCAACCAGTTCAGGTTCTGTGCCGCCTGGCTCATCGGACTCAACTAACGCTCCTGGTGCTTGGGGCCGAAGCCCTGGCCGTTCGTGTCAGTTCCCGCAGTGCGTCCCTGCTGGACACCGCGCCGCAGATTGCTCAGGCGGCCACGGACGTCCTCGGGTGCACGGGAGACCATCGGTCCGCCCTGCGGAGTCTGCTGTGCGGTACCCGGGACCAGGTTGGCCTTGGGGACCCGTCGGGGCAGGCCGGAGGGGGTGACCCCGCCCGCCTTGGGCTTGCGGGCCTGTTCGGCCCGCTGCCAGTTGTCGTCGTTCGTGGAGCGCCACTCCGACTCCCCGTCCGACGCAGGTGCGGAGGGCGCCGGCTGCACCGGGAAGCCGTCCGCCGACTGGGGCTCCGGCTGCGCCGGGGCCGCCGGGCCGGACTGCTGCCATCCGCGGTCGCGGCGCGGCAGGCCCGCGTCGGTCACCGAGGACTGCAGCGGGCCGGTGGCCGGAGCCGGTCGGTCGAAGCCTACGCGCTCCGGGGCCTCGAAGGGGGTGGCTGTGGCGGAATCGGCCGTCGCCTGGGCCGGGAAAGCCTGCGGCTGGGCCGTCTGCGGCAGTTCGCCGCCGGGCGTCGCCGTCCACTGCTCCTGGGCGTACCCGTTCTGCTGCTGCCAGTCGTCCTGGGTGTAGCCGTTCTGCGCAGCGGCGTACCCCTGCTCGGCGTAGCCGCCTTCGGTGTACACCGGCTCCTGGAACCCGGGCTGCGCGTCGTAGCCGTGCTGCTCCTGGAACGGCTGGACCTGCGGCTCCTGGTAGCCCTGCTGGTCGAAGCCGTTCGCCGGGAAGCCGTTGTCCTGGAAACCGTTGTCCTGGAACGGGGTCTCCTGGAACGCGGCCTCGGCGCCGGTCTCCTGGTAGCCCTGTTCCTGGGCGTCGCCCTCGAACGGCAGGTGCTCCGGGGCACGGTCGCCGGCCGCGGCCTCGAGCTGGGCACGGCGCTGGTCGCGCATGAGCGAGCGGCCGACCGGGTCGAGCGAGCGGGTGTCGCCCGGGGCCTCGGCGCGCTCGTAGCGCGAGTCGTCGAAGCCGAGTTCCGCGGCGGTCGGCCCGTAAGCGGCGAACTGCGGGGTCTCGAGCTCGGGCACGATCCGGGACACGGTGAAGTCGTCCTCCAGCGGCATCTCCTCGCCGCCGCCACCGTGGGTGATCGGCTCGGGGAGCATGACCAGCGAGGTGGTGCCGGCCTGCTCGCCGGACGGGCGGAGCTGGACGCGGATGCCGTGCCGGTCGGCGAGGCGGCCGACCACGAACAGGCCCATGCGCTTGGAGATCGACGCGTCGACGGTCGGCGGTTCGGCCAGCTTGTGGTTGATGTCCGCGAAGTCCTCGGCGGTGAGGCCGATGCCCTTGTCGTGGATCTCGACCATGACGCGGCCGTCGGGCAGCCGGGTCGCGGTGACCCGCACCTTGGTCTGCGGCGAGGAGAACGTGGTGGCGTTCTCCAGCAGCTCGGCCAGCAGGTGCACGAGGTCGGTGACCGCGGTGCCGTGGATCTCGGTCTCGGGGATGCCGACCAGCTCGATGCGCTCGTACGCCTCCACCTCGGAGGCCGCGGCGCGGAGCACGTCGACCAGCGGGACCGGCTGGTTCCAGCGGCGGCCGGGCTCCTCGCCGGCGAGGACCAGGAGGTTCTCGCCGTTGCGGCGCATGCGGGTCGCCAGGTGGTCCAGCTTGAAGAGGTTCTCCAGCTGGTCCGGGTCCGCCTCGTTGTTCTCCAGGTCCGTGATCAGCGTCAGCTGGCGCTGGATGAGGCCCTGGTTGCGGCGGGAGAGGTTGGTGAAGATCGCGTTGACGTTGCCACGGAGCAGGGCCTGCTCGGCGGCGAGCCGTACGGCCTCGCGGTGGATCTGGTCGAAGGCGCGGGCGACCTCGCCGATCTCGTCGTTGGACGTGATCGGGATCGTCTGGACGCGGGTGTCGACCTTGCCCGGATCGGTGCGGGAGAGCTGGTCGACCAGGGCCGGCAGGCGCTGCTCGGCGACCTCGAAGGCCGCGGTGCGCAGCCGTCGCATGCTGTTGCTCATCGAGCGGGCCACCATCGCGGCCACGATGAAGGCGATGATCAGCGCGACGAGCACGATGGCGGAGTTGACGATCGCTTCGATGCGGGCGCTGTCGGCGATGTCGCTCGAGTCGTTGTACGCCTGGTTGGCCAGGTGCTGCTCGACGCTCTTGTAGGCGTCGAAGGCGAGGGTGGTCGCGCCGAACCAGCTCTCCGCGGTCACGCCCTGGGCCTTGAGCTCCTCGGGGCTCGCACCGGAGGCGATCAGCTTGATCATGTTCTCCAGGCTCGGCGGGGCCTTGAAGGGCTGGCCTGCCTGCTTGGCCGCCTGGGCGGCCTGGGTGACCTGCTCCTTGCCCTTCTCCAGGGCCGCGTCCTGTGCGTCCAGCAGCCGCTGGTAGTCCGCGTCGGTGCCACCGCCCCGGTACTCCTCCAGGGCGACCTGCTGGAGGTAGGCGTACGAGGTGAAGGCGGTCAGCTGGAGCTTCAGCTCGCCGTCGACGAGCTTGTCGCGGTCCTCGACGAGCAGGTGGGTGCCGATGGAGCGGGTCAGCGACTCGGCGGCCTTGGTCAGTTCGAGCGCGTAGAGGGTGCGGCCGTAGGAGGCGATGCTGTTGGTGCCGAAGCCCAGCTCGTTCGCGAGCTCCATCAGCGGGTGCTGGACCTCGACGTACTTCTCCTCGGTCTGCACGCCCGGGAGCTGCCGGGTGAAGGCCGTGTCACGCAGCTTCGCCAGGACCTTCTCGCCCTCGCGGATGTTCGCCACGCGGCGCTGCAGCCGGTCGCTCACGGGCAGCTCGGCTACGGCGGCGTCGAACTTCGCGGCCGCCTGGTCGGTGGCCGCGCGGGTCGCGACGACGTCCTTGTTCTCGGTGTCGCCGGCCAGCAGGGGAACAACGCTGAGGTCGCGTTCGTTCAGGACGGCGTTGGCGTAGTCCACGGCGGCGCGCACGGCGTTGGCGGTCCGCACCGCGTCGTCGGCGTCCTGCCAGGTCTGCACCGAGCTCTGCACCCGGAAGCCGCCGAAGACCAGGGCGACCATCACCGGGATGAGGAGGATGACGTTCAGACGGGTGGCCACCCGCCAGTTGCGCATGGCGAAGCGGCTGCCCGGGCTCGTCACCGGCTCGGGCGCGGTGGCCGCCTCGGGGGCAGCGGCCTGGGCCGTGCCGTATCGCGCAGGCGGGGTGAAATTGCCACGCGGGTGGTCCGCGGGACCCGGCTCTGCTCGCCTCGTGTTCCTCACTCGACCAACAACCTCTCGGCGACGGCGCGGGCGGCGCCGTTCCTACTCTCGGGTTTCGATGAATTCCAGCACGTCATGGGGGTGCTCCACAAACGTCCGGCGAGGACTGCGAAGCCATGATCACGCGCCGGTTAAAACGGGCATAAGCGTAAAGCGGTGGCAATTCACTGGGTAGATGTATGCGCAGTGAAGCCGACTGGGCGCGGGCGGTGTTCGGGTTGTTCCGATTCGCGGTCGAAACGTTATGAACAGAAGGACCGGCCATGTCAAAAGACACAGCCGGTCCATACGCGAAGTGGCAAGCTGGAATGCCTACTTGAGACGAGCGAGCAGCGCGTGTTCGACGAGCGTGATCAGCGCGCTCTTCGCCTCGGCGCGGTGCCGGGCGTCCGTGATGATGATGGGGGCGTCCGGGCCGATCTGCAGCGCTTCCCGGACCTCGTCGGGCGTGTACGGCTGGTGGCCGTCGAAGCCGTTGAGGGCGATGACGAACGGCAGACCGCTGTTCTCGAAGTAGTCGACAGCCGGGAAGCAGTCGGCCAGTCGGCGGGTGTCGACCAGGACGACGGCGCCGATGGCACCGCGGACCAGGTCGTCCCACATGAACCAGAAGCGGTCCTGGCCCGGCGTACCGAACAGGTACAGGATCAGGTCGTCGTCGAGCGTGATACGACCGAAGTCCATGGCCACGGTCGTCGTGGTCTTGTCGGCCACGTGTGTCAGATCGTCCACGCCCGCGGATGCCGAGGTCATCACGGCCTCCGTACGGAGCGGGTTGATCTCCGAGACCGCCCCGACGAACGTGGTCTTGCCCACGCCGAAGCCACCCGCCACCACGATCTTCGCCGAGGTGGTGGACCGGGCCGCGGGCGGCGCACCGTACGCCGCCTGCTGCCCCGGCCTAGAGCTTGCGAAGTCCACTGAGCACCCTTTCGAGCAGTGTCACATCAGGCTGTCCGCCGGCCTCGCCGCTGCTCGGCTGGTGGATGGCGACCATACCGGCCTCAGCCAGGTCGGCCACCAGAATCCGGGCCACCCCCAGCGGGATCCCCAGCAGTGCGGAGATCTCGGCGACCGACTTGATCTCCATGCACAGGTGGCAGATGCGCTGGTGTTCGGGGAGCAGCCCCTGGTAGGCACTCGGGTCCGCGGAGGTGCTGACCAGTGCCTCGATGGCGAGCTGGTAGCGCGGCCGGGTGCGACCACCGGTCATGGCGTACGGCCGCACCAGCGGCTGGTCGCCTTCGCCCCCGTACGGCGCATGGTGGGGCGCGCCGTACGGGCCGGGCGAGGCGGGCGGCGGGGTCATGAATGGTCCTCCGGGTAAGAGCGGACGCGTGTCGCGAGTAGTCATGGGGCGTGCATTCGGCCGGGCTCCGGTGAGGAGCTCAGCCCATCAGGCTGCCTTGGAGTTCTGCGCGCAGGTCGGGGGTGAGAACGGCGCCCGCTCGGTCGACGAGCAGGGCCATCTCGTAGCCCACGAGGCCGATGTCGCACTCGGGGTGCGCCAGTACGGCCAGCGAGGATCCGTCCGAGACCGACATCAGGAGGAGGAAGCCGCGCTCCATCTCCACGACGGTCTGGTTGACGCTGCCGCCCTCGAAGATGCGGGACGCGCCCGCGGTCAGCGAGGTGAGGCCGGAGGCGACGGCCGCCAACTGGTCGGCACGGTCACGGGGGAAACCCTCGGACATGGCCAGCAGCAGGCCGTCGGCGGATACCACCACGGTGTGGGACACCCCGGGGGTGTTGTCCACGAAGTTGGTGATCAACCAGTTCAGATTCTGTGCCGCCTGGCTCATCTGACTCAACTAACGCTCCTGCTGGTGAGTGGTGCCAAAGCCGCGGCCGTCGGTCGTTCCCGTACCGGCCTGGCGACCCTGCTGGATACCGCGACGGAGGTTGGTCAGGCGTCCGCGCACGTCGTCGGGGGCCCGGGAAACCTGCGGACCGCCCTGTGGGGCTTGCTGGGGAGCACCGGCTCCCGGGACGAGGTTGGCCTTGGGGACCCGCCGCGGCAGCCCGGAGGGGGTGACCCCGCCCGCGGACGGCTGGCGGACCTGGCCCGCGCGCTCCCACACCTCGTCGTTCGGCGAGGACCGCCACGCCGCCGAGTCGCGCCGCGGGGGCTGCGAGGGCTGCGGCGGGTGCGCCGGCTGTGCCGGGTGCGAGGGCGGCGCCGCGTGCTCGGCGCGGGCCCGCTGCGGCTGCTGCGGGTGCTGCTGCGGGGCGGGCTGCTGCGGGCGCTGCGGCGGCCGGGTGGGCGCTGCGGCGCCCGGGCCGTTGCCGTTCTGCTGCGGGCCGACAGGGCCGCGCTCGACGTGCACCTGCTGCATGCGCTCGGCGCGACCGGTACGGAACCAGTCCGACTCGAGGGAGTCGAAGATCGGGCTCGGCTCGTCGTGACGAACGGGGGCCGGGGGCAGCGCCATCGGCTCGTTGACGGCCGGCAGCGGCTGCCGGTCGGCCTGCGGGGCCGCGGGACGCTGCTGGTGGGCGGCGCCGGGTCCCTGGGCGTACCCGCCGGAGTGGCGCGGTCCCTGGGGCGCCGCCGGGGCGGCCGGCGGGGTCTGTGGCGCCTGCGGCACGTGTGGTGCCGCGGGACGCTGGAAGACGTCGCTGCGGGTGAACTGGCCCTGCTGCTGCGGGGCCTGGCCACCGTGCTGCGGCATCTGCTGGGGCTGGCCGCCGTGCTGCGGCATCTGCGGCATCTGCTGGGTCTGGGGACCGCCGTACGCCGGTGCGGTGTGCGGCATGGCGTTGAAGTCCGGGCGCTCGAACTGCGCCGTGGACTCCAGGTCCTCGTGACCGCGCGGCATGTCGGCCTCGGGGCCGTGGGCCGCGCCCATCGGCTGCGGCGCCGCCGGACGCTGCGGGGGAGCGGCCGGTCGCTGCGGCTGCTGCTGCTGCGGTCGGCCCTGGCCACCGGGGACCTGCTCGTTGGCCCAGCTCGGGCCCGAGCGCTGCGGCCCGGGCGCCGTCGGAGCACCGGGGCCGGCCGGGCGGCCGCCCTGCGGGCCCATACCGGGACCGGAGTTGAGGGCCGGACGCGAGGCGGAACCGGACACCTGGCCGCGCTGCCCACCGCGGTGCATGCCGGCGAGGCCGGTACCGCCGCCGCCACCCATGGCCGGCGCGGGAGCGCCCGGAGCCGCGGCGGGGGCACCGCCCGGCTGCTGACCGCGGTTGCCCGCGCCGGGCTGGGGCTTGGCGCCACCCTGGGTGACGTCCACCGGCAGCATGACGAGCGCGGTGGTGCCGCCCGAGTCGGACGGACGGAGCTGGATCCGGATGCCGTGCCGCAGGGACAGGCGGCCGACCACGAACAGACCCATGCGGCGGGAGACGGAGACGTCCACCGTCGGCGGGTTTGCGAGCCGCTCGTTGATGTCGGCGAGGTCCTCCGGGGAGAGACCGATGCCGGTGTCGTGGATCTCGATCAGCACGCGGCCGTCGGGCAGCGCGTGACCGGTGACCCGCACCTTGGTCTGCGGGGAGGAGAACGAGGTCGCGTTCTCCAGCAGCTCTGCGAGCAGGTGGACGAGGTCGTTGACGACGCGGCCGGTGACCTCGACCGCCGGCACCGAGGTGAGCTCGATGCGCTCGTACTGCTCCACCTCGGAGGCGGCGGCGCGGAGGACGTCGACCAGCGGGACCGGGCGGGTCCAGCGGCGGCCGGGCTCCTCGCCCGCGAGGACGAGGAGGTTTTCGCCGTTCCGGCGCATACGGGTCGCGAGGTGGTCGAGCTTGAAGAGGTTGGACAGCTGGTCCGGGTCGGCCTCGCGGGACTCCAGTTCGGAGATCAGGCTCAGCTGACGCTGGATCAGGCCCTGGCTGCGGCGCGAGAGGTTGGTGAACATCGCGTTGACGTTCCCTCGCAGCAGCGCCTGTTCGGCGGCGAGTCGGACCGCCTCGCGGTGGACCTCGTCGAACGCGCGGGCCACCTGGCCGATTTCGTCGCGGGTGTGGATGCCGATCGACTCGACCGAGGTGTCGACGTCCTGCGGGTCGGACTCGGAGAGCTGCTTGACCAGCTCGGGCAGTCGCTTCTGGGCGACTTCCTGGGCGGTGTCCTGCAGCCGGCGCAGCGAGCGGACCATGGACCGGGCGACGACGAAGGCGCCGACGACCGAGATGCCGAGCACGAGGAGGATCAGCGCACCGCTGATGATCGCCTCTTGCTGGGCCTCGTCGCGCAGCGTCAGGGCCTTCTGCTGCATCTGCTGCAGCAGGGTCTGCTCGATCTGACCCATGAGCTGGATCTTGGTCTTGGCGTCGTCGTCCCAGTCCAGGTAGGTGCCCTGGAAGTTCTGGATGCTCGATTCGGAGGCCGCGATGCGGTCCGCCTGCTCGTCGACCTTGGTGACGATGTCGTTGCCGCCGTTGAGGCCCTTGAGGAGCTCCTCGGCGTTCGTCCGGCCGTAGATCTGGCTGAACTGCTTGAGTTCCGTGCCCTCGGAGCGGTGGGCGCCCTGCAGGTAGCGGAAGTCGTTGGAGCTGAGGTTGCTGTTGTCGGCCAGTGCGGCGCTGACGATCGCGCGCTGCATGGAGTCGTACTCCTTGGCGGACGAGAACGCCGCCAGCGCGCGGGTGCTGGAGATCATGTCCGAGTTACCGGTCGCCTCGGCCATCTCCTGGGAGAGGTCGATGAGCGAGCGGATGAGCTCGTCGTACTCGCTGACCGTCTGCGCGACGTAGCCCGGCTGGTCGTACGCACGCTCGCGGATGGCGTTCAGGGTGCCGAGCTGGCGGCTGATCGCGGTCAGCGAGGCGTTGACGCCCGTGAGGTCCGGGGAGACCTCGTTGGCGGCGTTGACGAACGCCGTGCGCGCCAGCTTGGTCTTCTGCAGCGCGGCCGCGATGTTGTCGTCTTCCGAGTCCCGGGGCGTGCTGGACAGCGGGCCGGCCGAGACGTCTCGCTCCTCCTGGAGCGCGGCGGCGAGCTTGGTCGCCTGCTCCGTGAGGTCGGTCAGCGAGGTCATGGCCTCCAGCTGCTGCACGTTCTCCAGCGAGCTCTGGATGCGGAGCGCACCCAGGGTGGTCGCGGCGACCACCGGCAGCGCGAGCAGCGACACCAGACGAGTGCTGATGCGCCAGTTGCGCATGGCTATTCGGGAGCCGTGCTTCGGGCCGGTGCGCACACCGCTTCCCGGCGTGGCGCTGCTCTGTGCGCCCGCGGTTCCGGCGTCTGCGGTTTCATCCCGGCGGGCGGGACCGTGATCGGTCCCACCGCGCTGTTCCGGGTCGCCCGCAGCGCCGCCATCCCTCTTGAAACGTCCCTGCACTAGCGTCGCAACCTCTGGACCAGGCGTCCCCCGCACGGGCGGCAGGACGGTGTCGAGTCTTCGGAGTCCCGCCCTCCCCGGCGGATACCCATTGGCCGCCGCCGCTCGGCGATCGCACGCTCCCCCCTGCGCGCCGGCATCTGTTGATACGGCGGTCCGGGGAATTCCAGCACAGTGCCGCACGTCCAACAAGGGCCGACAGGTTTCGAGTGGAATACGTGACTCAGTGCGTCCGGTGGATCACACGGTGTCGGTGGCCTTTCGGATGTCTTCCGGCAATCCGGGCTTTCTCCAGGGGTGTTCTGGTCCGCCGGCCGGCGCCCGGCTGCTGCCAACCGGGGGTGAAGAGTCCGGATGGGCCGTGATGTCGGTTTCGCTGGTATCGGGCGGCCGACCGATTCGCCCTGCTTGTCCCCGCGTTCGTGAGCAAAATCACAGACCGTCAGTTGTATTGGTCATCCAGATCGGGGAATGGGCGCCGATAGATTGACGTTTGACACAGCCGTGTACTACGTCAACCGCGCCTGCCCGGGCGCCCGGTAACAACACGAGGTTCTGACCGGCCCATGAAGACGACCATGATCATGCGACCCATAGCCAACCCGCGCCGCACCACCCTCGCGCACCTGGCGGACGCCGAGGACATGCGGACCGCAGAGGTCGCTCCGGCCGTCGAGGACGCGGAAGCCGTCGTGCTGCCCCGGCAGACCGCCAACCCCCGCCGCACCGTCCTGACGGAGCTGCCGACCGCCTGAGGCGCGGCTCGGCGGGCGGGTCCGGGAGCCACCCCCGGGATAACCTGGAGCGTCAGTCTCCGGCCAGTGAGGTGAGCTGCTTCCCGTGCGCATCGCCAGGTTCTCCATCGACGGCAATGTCGCCTTCGGCGTCGTCGAGGGCGACGAGTCCGTCCCGGACGGACTCGTCCTCGACATCATCAAGGGCATCCCGTTCGCCGAGTACGAGCGCTCCGGCACGAAGGTGCCGCTGAGCAAGGTCCGGCTGCTGCCGCCCGTGCTCCCCAGCAAGGTCGTCGCGATCGGGCGGAACTACGCCGAACACGCCGCCGAGCTGGGCAACGAGGTGCCGGAGGTCCCGGTCGCCTTCTTCAAGCCGTCCACCTCGGTGATCGGCCCGGGCGACCCCATCGTCTACCCCTCCTTCTCGCAGGAGGTGCACCACGAGGCCGAGCTCGCCGTCGTCATCGGCCGGATGTGCCGCGAGGTCCCGCGCGAGCGCGTCGCCGAGGTCGTCCTCGGGTACACCTGCGCCAACGACGTCACCGCGCGGGACGCCCAGAAGGCCGAGAAGCAGTGGGCGCGCGCCAAGGGCTTCGACTCCTCGTGCCCCATCGGCCCCTGGATCGAGACGGACCTCGACCTCGCCGCCGCCAACGACCTCGCCGTCACCGCCACCGTCAACGGCGAGCCGCGCCAGTCCGGCCGCACGAGCCAGATGATCCGCTCCATCGAGGACCTGATCGTGCACATCACCGAGGCCATGACGCTGCTCCCGGGCGACGTCGTCCTCACCGGCACCCCGGCGGGGGTCGGACCGCTCCACGTCGGCGACGAGGTCGCCGTCACCATCGAAGGCATCGGCACTCTCACCAACAAGGTGATCAAGCGTGACTAGCGCAGCACCCGTACGCGTACGTTTCTGCCCCTCGCCGACCGGCAACCCCCACGTGGGCCTGGTCCGCACCGCCCTGTTCAACTGGGCGTTCGCCCGCCACCACCAGGGCACCCTGGTCTTCCGCATCGAGGACACCGACGCCGCTCGCGACTCCGAGGAGTCGTACCAGCAGCTGCTGGAGGCCATGCGCTGGCTCGGCTTCGACTGGGACGAGGGCCCCGAGGTCGGCGGCCCGCACGCGCCCTACCGGCAGTCGCAGCGCATGGACGTCTACAAGGACGTCGCCGCGAAACTGCTCGGGTCCGGCCACGCGTACAAGTGCTACTGCACCACCGAGGAGCTCGACGAGCGCCGCGAGGCCGCCCGCGCCGCCGGCCGCCCCTCCGGCTACGACGGCCACTGCCGCGACCTCACCGCCGAGCAGGTCGACGCGTACGAGCGCGAGGGCCGCGAGCCCATCGTCCGCTTCCGCATGCCCGACGAGACGATCACCTTCACCGACCTCGTCCGCGGCGAGCTGACCTTCACCCCGGACAACGTGCCCGACTACGGCATCGTCCGGGCCAACGGCGCCCCGCTGTACACGCTGGTCAACCCGGTCGACGACGCGCTGATGGAGATCACGCACGTGCTGCGCGGCGAGGACCTGCTGTCCTCCACCCCGCGCCAGATCGCGCTCTACCGCGCGCTCGCCGAGATCGGCGTCGGCAACGGCACGACCCCGCACTTCGGCCACCTGCCGTACGTCATGGGCGAGGGCAACAAGAAGCTCTCCAAGCGCGACCCGGAGTCCTCCCTCAACCTCTACCGGGAGCGCGGCTTCCTCCCCGAGGGCCTGCTGAACTACCTGTCGCTGCTCGGCTGGTCGCTCTCCGCCGACCGCGACGTCTTCACCGTCGAGGAGATGGTGGCCGCCTTCGACATCGACGCGGTCAACGCCAACCCGGCGCGCTTCGACCTCAAGAAGGCCGAGGCGATCAACGCCGACCACATCCGCCTGCTGGACGTGAAGGCGTTCGCCGAGGCCTGCGGCCCGTGGCTGAAGGCCCCGTTCGCCCCCTGGGCGGCCGAGGCGTTCGACCAGGCCGCCTTCGAGGCGATCGCGCCGCACGCGCAGACCCGTCTGACCGTGCTCTCCGACATCACCGACAACGTCGACTTCCTCTTCCTCGACACGCCGGTGGAGGACGAGGCGTCCTGGCAGAAGGCGATGAAGGACGCGGCCGCCGCCTCGGCGCTGCTCACCACCGCCCGCGAGAACCTGGCGGCCGCGGACTGGAACGCCGGGGCCCTGAAGGACGCCGTCCTCACCGCCGGCGAGACCCACGGCCTCAAGCTCGGCAAGGCCCAGGCGCCGGTCCGGGTCGCCGTCACCGGCCGCACCGTCGGGCTGCCGCTCTTCGAGTCCCTCGAAGTGCTCGGCCGCGAGCGCACCCTGGCCCGCGTCGACGCCGCCCTGGCGAAGCTGGCCGGCTGACCGCGGCAGGCCGATCCGCCCCGGGCCCTGCACCCAGAGCCCGGGGCGGCACGCTTCCCGGACCACACCATGCGCCGCAGGACCAGGCCCCCGATCGCCCCGCTGCCCCAGCGCCGCGGGGTCGACCCCGTGCGCGTGCGGCTGCCCGGCACCGGGACCTGGGCGACGGTCCGCGACCACCTGGTGGACCGGCTCGGCGCCGCGGTCTCCCGGGAGCGGGTGGACGCCATGTTCGCGGCGGGGGAGGTGCACGGCGCCGACGGCCCGCTCGCCCCCGGCGCCGCCTACCGTCCGGGCGGCTACGTCTGGTTCCACCGGGAGCTGCCGCAGGAGGTCCCGGTGCCCTTCGGCATCGAGGTGCTCCACCGGGACGACCGGCTGCTCGTCGTCGACAAGCCGCACTTCCTCGCCACCATGCCGCGCGGCGGCCACGTCGTGGAGACCGCGCTCACCCGGCTGCGCCACGACCTCGCGCTGCCCGGGCTGAGCCCGGCCCACCGCCTCGACCGGCTCACGGCGGGCGTGGTGATGTTCGTGATCCGCCCCGAGTTGCGCGGCGCCTACCAGACGATCTTCCGGGACCGGCTGGCCCGCAAGGAGTACGAGGCGGTGGCCCGGCACGACCCCGACCTGGCGCTGCCGCGCACGGTGGAGAGCCGGATCGTCAAGGAGCGCGGACGGATGGCGGCCCGGGAGGTCCCCGGCGAACCCAACGCCCGCAGCCACGTGGAACTGCTGGACCACCGCGACGGGCTGGCCCGTTACCGGCTGCGCCCCGAGACCGGCCGTACCCACCAGCTGCGGGTGCACATGAACGCCCTGGGGGTGCCGATCCTCGGCGACCCCGTCTACCCGCACGTCCTGCCGCCCGCCGCGCCCGGCGACTTCTCCCGCCCGCTGCTGCTGCTGGCCCGGGTGCTGGAGTTCGATGACCCCGTGACGGGGGAGCGGCACCGTTTCGAGAGCGGCCGGACGCTGTTCACCCGGTGTCCGCCGCGCGCCGGTACCCCGGACGGAGCACAGGGCTAGAGTCGGCATATGCCGATCCGCGCCGTGCTCTGGGACATCGACGACACGATCTTCGATTACTCGGGCGCCGAGCGGGCCGGAGCGCTGCGTCACCTGGAGGCCGAGGGTCTGCTCGGCGCCTTCGGCGGCGAGGAGCGGGCGCTGCGGACCTGGCGCGAGGTCATGGAGGCGCACTACACGCGCTTCCTCACCGGCGAGCTGACCTTCACCGAGCACCGCAGGGAGCGGGTCAGGGCCTTGCTGGGGCCGGCCGTCGGCGACGCCGCGGCCGACGCCTGGTTCGCGGCGTACTACGTCCATTTCGAGGCCGCCTGGGCGGTCTTCCCCGACGTCGTACCGGCCCTGGAGGCCCTCACCCCCGGCTACCGGCACGGCCTGCTGTCCAACTCCAGCACCGCCCACCAGGAGCGCAAGCTGACTCGGCTGGGCCTGCGCGACCGCTTCGAGTGCCTGGTGTGCTCGCAGGAACTGGGGCACGCCAAGCCCGCTCCGGAAGCCTTCCTGGGAGCGTGCCAGGCGCTGGGACTGCCCCCGGCGGAGGTCGCCTACGTCGGCGACAAGGCCGACACCGACGCGCGCGGCGCCGACGCGGCGGGCCTGTACGGGGTGTGGCTGGACCGTACGGGTTCCGTCACCGCGCCGGACCTGCGGCGGATCACGGGGCTCGCGGAGCTGCCGGCACTTCTGGCGGCGGATACTCGTTTTGGAGCCCCGTCACCGATCGGGTAATGTTCTTCCTGCGCCGCCCGGGCGGGCCGAAAAGGCCAGTGCGGGAGGCGCGGCCAAACAAAACCCCCCACGGGGGGTTGAGTTTTGGTGGGGTATGGTGTAATTGGCAGCACGACTGATTCTGGTTCAGTTAGTCTAGGTTCGAGTCCTGGTACCCCAGCGCAGATCTTCTGCAAAGCCCCCGTTGTGTAGCGGCCTAGCACGCTGCCCTCTCAAGGCAGTAGCGCCGGTTCGAATCCGGTCGGGGGTACTGATCTCTCTGGCAGGGATCGCTAGGGCCCCCGTTGTGTAGCGGCCTAGCACGCCGCCCTCTCAAGGCGGTAGCGCCGGTTCGAATCCGGTCGGGGGTACTTGACACACCATGGGGTATGGTGTAATTGGCAGCACGAGTGATTCTGGTTCATTTAGTCTAGGTTCGAGTCCTGGTACCCCAGCACATTTCCACAAGACTTGCCCCCGTTGTGTAGCGGCCTAGCACGCCGCCCTCTCAAGGCGGTAGCGCCGGTTCGAATCCGGTCGGGGGTACATCGAGGAGAGGCCCCCCGCTTCGGCGGGGGGCCTCTCCTGTTTCCCCGCCCGCGCGCCCGTTCCCGGCGGCCCGCCTCACCCAACTCCGAAGCGGCGGCGGGACTCCTCGGCCTCGGCGAGCCGGCGCAGGCTCAGCAGCACGGGCTCGTAGAGCACCGTGAGCGTCACGGCGGCGGCCGCCTGTTCCAGCGGGGTGTCGTACGTCTCGACCAGATCCAGGTCGTGGACGGCCTGTTGGGCGGCCAGTCGCGCGTAGGGCGCCAAGTGCCGTGCGCTGCTGGGATATCCGAGGCGGGTCAGGGCGGCGACCGCCGTCACGAGCATCCGGTACGCGGGGGAGGGGCCGTGCTCCTCGCCGCCGTACCGCCAGCCGAGTTCGGCCATCAGCCCGTCCACCTCGCGGCGGGCGGTCTCGGTCGCCGGGTCGTCCTCGTCGGGCTCCGGGCCGTGCGGCAGGACGAAGGTGGCGGCACCGAGCCGCAGGTGCTGGTTGAGCGATTCGTCCTCCACCGCGGCGAGCACCTCCCGCGCGGTGGCCACCGGCACCTTGCCGATCTGGATCAGCGCCCGGACGAACTTCAGCCGGCGCAGGTGCTCCTCCCCGTACTCGGCCTGCGTGGCCGTGACGCGACGGCCGGGCGGGAGCAGCCCTTCGCGCAGGTAGTACTTGATCGTGGCCGTCGCCACGCCGCTGCGTTCACTCAGCTCGGCCAGTCGCATTCCCTTGCGCCCTCCATTGGATAGTGGCACTATCCAAGCATGGATAGTGCCACTATCCAAGACGACCGACAGGGGTTCCTCATGTCCGCGCAGGTGATTCCGGGCCGCAACACCGCCGCCGCCGAGGGAGGCATCGTCGTGTTCCTCATCGGGATGCGGATCAACCGCTTCCGGTCCCTGGGCAGCTGGCTCCCGGTGTTCCGGGCCATGCCGCGCATGCTGCGGGAGCTGTCGCAGGACGACGGGAGCGGGTTCCTCGGGTACCGGCTGCTGTTCGGCGGGCCCCGTGTGATCTACGTCGTCCAGTACTGGAAGTCCACGGAGCAGCTCTTCGCCTACGCCTCCCAGCAGGACAAGCAGCACCGGCCCGCATGGGCGGCGTTCAACCGTCGCGCGCGGGCCGGCAAGGGCAGGGTGGGCTTCTGGCACGAGACGTACGCCGTGCCGGCGGGCGGCTACGAGTCCGTGTACGTCGACATGCCCGCCTTCGGGCTGGGCGCCGCGACCGGGGTCGTCCCGGTGGGCCGCCGCGGTGAGACGGCGGCCCAGCGCCTGAAGGCCGGCGAGGGGCGGGCGGCCTGAGGCCGGGGTCCCGGGCTCAGCCGCTGCGGCGCAGGGACTCGGACAGGCGGGCGGCGGCGTCGACGACGGACTGGGCGTGCATGCGCCCGGGGTGCCGGGTGAGCCGCTCGATCGGGCCGGAGACGGAGACCGCCGCCACGACGCGGTTGGACGGGCCGCGCACCGGGGCCGAGACGGACGCCACGCCCGGTTCGCGCTCGCCGATCGACTGGGCCCAGCCGCGGCGCCGTACGCCGGACAGCGCGGTGGCGGTGAAGCGGGCCCCCTGCAGCCCGCGGTGGAGCCGCTCCGGCTCCTCCCACGCGAGCAGGACCTGGGCGGCGGAGCCGGCCTTCATCGGCAGCGTGGAGCCGACCGGGACGGTGTCCCGCAGTCCGGACAGCCGCTCGGCGGCGGCCACGCAGATGCGCATGTCGCCCTGGCGACGGTAGAGCTGGGCGCTCTCGCCGGTCATGTCCCGCAGATGCGTGAGCACCGGCCCGGCCGTGGCCAGCAGGCGGTCCTCGCCCGCCGCGGCGGCCAGTTCGGACAGCCGCGGGCCGAGGATGAAGCGCCCCTGCATGTCGCGCGCCACCATCCGGTGGTGCTCCAGGGCGACGGCAAGACGGTGTGCGGTGGGGCGGGCGAGACCCGTGGCGCCCACGAGCCCGGCCAGGGTGGCCGGGCCGGACTCCAGTGCGCTGAGCACCAGAGCCGCCTTGTCGAGAACGCCGACGCCACTACTGTTGTCCATGCAACGATACTCGCGTCTCACTCTGTGAAACGCAAGTTCAATTTTCCGGCGGACGCGGCACGCTGGAATGCACAGGGCCGCTGCGGCCACTCCCCACAAGGGGGCGGACACGCAGGGCAACGACGAACAGGCCGGCAGAGCGGCCGGTCGGAGGGAATGCGATGGCACGGACACTCGCGGAAAAGGTCTGGGAGGATCACGTCGTACGGCGCGCCGAGGGCGAGCCCGACCTCCTCTTCATCGACCTGCACCTGCTCCACGAGGTCACCAGCCCGCAGGCCTTCGACGGTCTGCGGATGAACGGCCGCCCGGTGCGCCGGCTGGACCTCACCATCGCGACCGAGGACCACAACACCCCCACCCTCGACATCGACAAGCCCATCGCCGACCCGGTGTCGCGCACGCAGCTGGAGACGCTGCGCAAGAACTGCGCCGAGTTCGGGGTGCGGCTGCACCCGCTGGGCGACGTCGAGCAGGGCGTGGTGCACGTCGTCGGCCCGCAGCTGGGCCTGACGCAGCCGGGCATGACGGTCGTCTGCGGCGACAGCCACACCTCCACCCACGGCGCCTTCGGCGCGCTGGCGTTCGGCATCGGCACCAGCCAGGTAGAGCACGTGCTGGCCACCCAGACCCTGCCGCTGGCCCCGTTCAGGACCATGGCGATCACCGTCGACGGCGAGCTGCCCGAGGGCGTCAGCGCCAAGGACCTGATCCTGGCGATCATCGCCAGGATCGGCACCGGCGGCGGTCAGGGCTACGTCATCGAGTACCGCGGCTCGGCCATCGAGAAGCTCTCGATGGAGGCCCGGATGACCATCTGCAACATGTCGATCGAGGCGGGCGCCCGGGCCGGCATGATCGCCCCCGACCGGACCACCTTCGACTACCTGCAGGGCCGTCCGCACGCCCCGCAGGGCGAGGACTGGGACGCCGCGGTCGCGTACTGGAGCACGCTCAGGACCGACGAGGACGCCGTCTTCGACCACGAGGTCGTCATCGACGCCGCCTCCCTGTCCCCGTTCGTCACCTGGGGCACCAACCCCGGCCAGGGCGCCCCGCTGAGCGCCTCCGTGCCGGACCCGGCCGGCTTCGAGGACCCCAGCGACCGCCTGGCCGCCGAGAAGGCCCTGGAGTACATGGCCCTGGAGCCCGGTACGCCGCTGCGGGAGGTGAAGGTCGACACCGTCTTCGTCGGCTCCTGCACCAACGGCCGCATCGAGGACCTGCGCTCCGCCGCCTCCGTCGTCAAGGGCCGCAAGATCGCCGACGGCGTGCGGATGCTGGTCGTGCCCGGCTCGGTCCGGGTCGCCCTGCAGGCCGTGGAGGAGGGCCTGGACAAGGTCTTCAAGGAGGCCGGCGCCGAGTGGCGGCACGCGGGCTGCTCGATGTGCCTGGGCATGAACCCCGACCAACTGGCCCCCGGTGAGCGCTCCGCGTCCACCTCCAACCGCAACTTCGAGGGACGGCAGGGCAAGGGCGGCCGCACCCACCTGGTGTCGCCGCAGGTCGCGGCCGCGACCGCGGTCACCGGCCACCTCTCGTCCCCCGCCGATCTGCCCGGCGCAGCCGTCCTGGAGGCCTGAGAACGATGGAAGCTTTCACCACGCACACCGGCCGCGCCGTCCCGCTGCGCCGCAGCAACGCCGACACGGACCAGATCATCCCGGCCCACTGGCTGAAGAAGGTCACCCGCAACGGCTTCGAGGACGGCCTGTTCGAGGCCTGGCGCAAGGACCCCGAGTTCGTCCTCAACCGGCCCGAGCGCCAGGGGGCGACCGTCCTGGTCGCGGGCCCGGACTTCGGCACCGGCTCCTCCCGCGAGCACGCGGTGTGGGCCCTGCAGAACTACGGTTTCAAGGCGGTCATCTCCGCGCGCTTCGCCGACATCTTCCGCGGCAACTCGTTGAAGAACGGCCTGCTCACCGTGATCCTGCCGCAGGAGACGGTCGAGGAGCTCTGGAAGCTGACCGAGTCCGACCCGACGGCCGAGATCACCGTCGACCTTCAGGCCCGCGAGGTCCGCGCCGAGGGGATCACCGCCCCCTTCGAACTGGACGACAACGCCCGCTGGCGGCTGCTCAACGGCCTGGACGACATCAGCCTCACCCTGCAGAACGAGGCCGACATCACCGCCTACGAGACCAAGCGCCCCTCCTTCAAGCCGCAGACCCTGCAGGTCTGAGCGGTCCGGCGGCCCCCCGCGGCCGCCGCCGGCCCACCTCCGCAGCGCCCCCCGCCCCCACCGGGCGGGGGGCGCTGCGGCGTGTTCGGCTCCACACCTCGTGACAACTCACCGCAGATGACACAATCGGCACATGGAACACGATGGCCAACTCGAGCTGTACGGGTTCCTCGCTGCCAGGTTGAAGCAGGCCCACACCCGGGTGGCGGGTCTGCAAGTGCCGGAGGACGTCAGGATGCAGTTGACCCGGCGGCTGCTCGTCATCACCGCGGCCGCGAAGCACGATCTCGCAGGTGCGGCAAGGCGTCTGGAGGAACTGATGAAGGACCTCGACGAAGGCCGATTCCCCGATCAAAGGTCTTCCTGAGCCCCGAGTTCGTTGCGGCACAAGGGTGATTCGCCCGTTTCGTATTTGATTTGCGGTATATATCCGCCTAGCGTGCGAAAAAGCCCGAACTTCATCGCCGGGCAAGTTTCCGAAGGGGAAGACGTGAACAAGGCGCAGCTCGTTGAAGCGATTGCCGACAAGCTCGGCGGCCGTCAGCAGGCCGCGGACGCGGTCGACGCCGTCCTGGACGCGATCGTCCGCGCGACGGTGAGCGGGGACCGGGTCTCGGTCACCGGCTTCGGCTCGTTCGAGAAGGTGGAGCGTCCCGCCCGCTACGCCCGCAACCCCCAGACCGGGGAGCGGGTCCGGGTCAAGAAGACCTCCGTCCCGCGCTTCCGCGCCGGTCAGGGCTTCAAGGACCTGGTCAGCGGGTCGAAGAAGCTCCCCAAGATGGGAGAGGTCTCCGTCAAGAAGGCGCCCAAGGGCAGCCTGAGCGGAGGCGTCACCGCCAAGGCCACCACCAAGAAGGCCGCCGCGAAGAAGACGACGGCGAAGAAGGCCACCGCTGCCAAGGCGGCCACGGCCAAGAAGACCACCGCCGCCAAGGCCACGGCCAAGAAGACCACCGCGGCCAAGGCGACGACGGCGAAGAAGGCGACCGCCAAGAAGACCACGGCGAAGAAGGCGACCGCCAAGAAGACCGCCCCGGCCAAGAAAGCGCCCGCCAAGTCAGCGGCCCGGAAGACCGCTGCCAAGCGGACCGCGAAGCGGTAACGATTCCGCGGACCCGCACACGCCGACGGGCCGGGTACCCCTGGGTCAGGGGCACCCGGCCCGTGCCGTCATGTGCTCAGGCCCCCGGGTCGGGGAAGGTCTGCAGCGTCACGAACACCACCCGGCGCCCGTCCCCGCCGCCCTCGGTGCGGATCCGCACCCGCTGACCGGGTCGCAGCAGCCGCAGGCCCCCGGCGTCGAACGCCGCCGCGTCGAACGGCAGCGGCGTCCCGTCGTCCAGCAGCACGCTGCCGGCGCGGGTCTCGGGGTCGTAGGTGTACGCGGTGGCCTGCATGGGCCCCAGCCTATCGGGCACCGCTTCCCGGAGCCGGTGCGCCCGCGGCCGGGCACCCGGCGGGCCCGGGCCCTGTGGGCCCCTCCTGCGGAGCCGCCCGAAGTCCGGGCCGCAGCAGCGCCCGCGTGTGCGGCCCGACCCCCAGCACCAGGGCGGCGGCCAGGTCCTCGCCCGTATCCACGTCCCGGCGCACGGAGTCCACGTCCGGCAGGACGATCTCGTGGGCGCCGGAAGCCCGGTGGCGGGCCCGTGAGGGACCCCCGAAGGCCGGCGCGAGGGCGGTCCCGGCGGTGGCCGCCAGCAGCGTGGTGCCGATTCCGGCCGCGTCGGCCAGGAACGACCGTCCTGGGCGCCGGGCGGCCGCGCGGAGCACCGCTGCCAGTTCGGCGGGCCGCAAGGCCGGGAGATCGGCGTTCAGGGCCGCCACGGCCGCCGTGGGGTGGCGCCTGCGGACCACGTCGGCGCCGTGCCGCAGCGCGGCGTTGAGCCCGGCCGCCGGGGAGTCCGCCTGGACGCGTGCCCCGAGGGCCGACAGCGCGGCCCCGGCGAGCGGATCATCGGTGACGACCGTCACATTTCGTACCGCCTCGCAGGAGAGGGCGGCGGCCACCGTGTCCTGCGCGAAGGCCAGTGCCAGCCCGGGCCGCACGGGGCCGACGGCCTCCGCGAGGCGGCTCTTGGCGGCGGCCAGCGGCTTCAGCGGGACGACGAGCGACCATTCCACGGGTGGTGACACCGAACTATTGTGCTCGGGTCCCCCGGGCCCACCGCCACCCTGCCCCCAACCCCCCTTCCCGGCGGCCCGCCTCCGGGTGCACGATCTCCCTGGTACATGCCCGGGCCCCCTGGCCTCGGTGCTTCCGCCGGGGAGCACCCCGAGGGCCTTTCGCCCTGGCGTTACGGTGGCCCTACCGGCGACACTTGTGCGGCCGCACCGGCCGTACGGTGCCGCCGACCACAGCAGGCCGCGGTCCGGTGATCCCGGGTCGGCGGCGGAACGAGGAGGAGTTCTGGTGTCCCGCCGCAGAATCGGCTTCTGGTACCGGCTCGCAGCCGTCATCGCCAAACCGCCGCTTGTCGTTCTCTTCAAGCGGGACTGGCGCGGAATGGATCACATTCCGGTCGAGGGCGGATTCATCACGGCGGTCAACCACAACTCGTACCTCGACCCGCTGTCGTACGCGCATTTCCAGTACAACAGCGGCCGGGTCCCCCGCTTCCTCGCGAAGGCGCCGCTGTTCAAGCCCGCCTTCGTCGGCGCGATCCTGCGCGGCACCGGCCAGATCCCCGTCTACCGGGAGAGCACCGACGCCGCCAACGCCTTCCGGGCCGCGGTGGACGCCATCAACTCCGGCGAGTGCGTCGCCTTCTACCCCGAGGGCACGCTGACCCGCGACCCCGAGATGTGGCCGATGGTGGGCAAGACGGGCGTTGCCCGGGTCGCGCTGATGACCAAGGCCCCCGTGATCCCCGTCGCCCAGTGGGGGGCCAACGAGGTCATGCCGCCGTACGCGAAGGAGAAGAAGCTCCGCCTCTTCCCGCGCAAGACGCTGCGGGTCGTCGCCGGGCCGCCGGTGGACCTGTCGGCCTTCTACGGACAGGAGGCCAGCGTCGAGGTGCTCAAGGACGCCACCGACACCATCATGGCCGCGGTCAGCGAGCTGCTGGGCGAACTGCGCGGTCAGACGCCGCCCGCCGAGCGCTTCGACCCGCGCAAGCAGAAGGGCGGCACCAAGTGACGACGCGCTGCGCGGTCTACGGCGCGGGCTCCTGGGGCACCGCCTTCGCGATGGTCCTCGCCGACGCGGGTGCCCAGGTCACCATGTGGGGCCGCCGCCCCGAGGTGATCGAGGCCGTCAACAGCACGCGCACCAACCCGTACTACCTGCCCGGGACCGAGCTGCCGGAGTCGATCCGGGCCACCACCGACCCCGCCGAGGCCGCCCGGGACGCGGAGTTCGTGATCCTCTCCGTACCGTCGCAGACGCTGCGCGGCAACCTGGCCGAGTGGCAGTCGCTGCTGCCCCGCGACTCCGTGCTGGTCAGCCTGATGAAGGGCGTCGAACTCGGCACGGCCAAGCGGATGAGCGAGGTCATCGAGGAGGTCGCCAAGGCGGGCCCGGAGCGGGTCGCCGTGCTGTCCGGCCCCAACCTCGCCAAGGAGATCGCCGCGCGGCAGCCCGCCGCGAGCGTGGTCGCCTGCCGTGACGAGTCCGTCGCCAAGCGGCTGCAGGCCGCCAGCCACACCGCGTACTTCCGCCCGTACACCAACACCGACGTCGTCGGCTGCGAACTCGGCGGCGCGGTGAAGAACGTGATCGGCCTGGCGGTCGGCATCGCCGACGGCATGGGCCTGGGCGACAACACCAAGGGCTCGCTGATCACCCGCGGACTGGCGGAGACCACCCGGCTCGGCATCGCGCTCGGCGCCGACCCGCTGACCTTCTCCGGCCTGGCGGGTCTGGGCGACCTGGTCGCGACCTGCTCCTCGCCGCTGTCGCGCAACCACACCTTCGGCTTCAACCTGGGCAAGGGCATGACGCTGGAGGAGACCATCGCGGTCACCCGGCAGACCGCCGAGGGCGTCAAGTCCTGCGAGTCGGTGCTCGACCTGGCGCGCCGGCACGGCGTCGACATGCCCATCACCGAGACCGTCGTCGACATCGTGCACAACGGGAAGCAGCCCGTCGTCGCGGTCAAGGAGCTGATGTCGCGCTCCGCGAAGTCGGAACGCTGACGTCCGGAACGGTAAGGTCAACGCGACATGAGCATTCAGCCTTCTTCCCGCAAGCCGCGCGTCGCCGTCGTCTTCGGCGGACGCAGCTCCGAGCACGCCATCTCGGTCGTCACCGCAGGCGCGGTGCTGAGCGCGATCGACCGCGACAAGTACGACGTGCTGCCGATCGGCATCACCACCGACGGCCGTTGGGCGCTCACCGCCGACGACCCGTCCCGGATGGCGATCGCCGACCGCACGCTGCCCAGCGTCGCGCAGCTCACCGAGTCCTCCGACGGCACGGTGCTGCTGCCGGTGGACCCGGCCAGCCGTGAGGTCGTCTACAGCGAGCCCGGCTCGGTGCCCAAGGTCCTGGGCGACGTCGACGTCGTCTTCCCCATGCTGCACGGCCCGTACGGCGAGGACGGCACCCTCCAGGGCCTGCTGGAGCTCTCCGGCGTGCCCTATGTCGGCTCCGGAGTGCTCTCCTCGGCCGTGGGCATGGACAAGGAGTACATGAAGCGGGTCTTCACCTCCTTCGGCCTGCCCGTCGGCCCGTACGTCGTGATCCGCCCGCGCGAGTGGGAGAGCGACCCGGCCGCGGCCCGCAAGAAGGTCGTGGACTTCGCCGCCGACCACGGCTGGCCGGTCTTCGTCAAGCCCGCCCGTGCCGGGTCCTCCATGGGCATCAGCAAGGTGGACGACCTCGCCGGCCTGGACGAGGCGATCGAGGAGGCCCGCCGGCACGACCCCAAGGTGCTCGTGGAGTCGCTGCTGCGGGGCCGCGAGATCGAATGCGGCGTCCTGGAGTTCGAGGACGGCCCGCGCGCCTCGGTCCCCGCGGAGATCCCCCCGGTCACCGCGCACGACTTCTACGACTTCGAGGCGAAGTACATCGACTCCGCCGAGGGCGTCGTCCCCGCGCCGCTGACCGCGGAGCAGACCGCGCAGGTGCAGCGGCTCGCCGTGGCCGCCTTCGACGCGGCCTCCTGCGAGGGCCTGGTCCGCGCGGACTTCTTCCTGCAGGACGACGGCGAGTTCGTGATCAACGAGATCAACACGATGCCCGGCTTCACGCCGATCTCCATGTACCCGCGCATGTGGCAGGAGAGCGGCGTCGGCTACGCGGAACTGGTGGACCGGCTGATCCAGGCCGCGCTGCGGCGCTCCACCGGCCTGCGCTGAGCCGCGAGCAGCCGGGAGCGGTCCGCCGGACCCTTCAGAGTTCGGAGGGGATCGTCGTCTCCACGGCGCGTCCGAGGTCGGTCAGTGGATCGACCTCGGGCGCGTAATCGGCCGGCACCGTCACCTCGACGAAGGTCCTGCGGCCCGTCGTCGTGAAGCGGTAGCCGTCGTCGGTCTTCTCGATGAGCCAGCTCACGCCGTTGACCTCCACCGCGTCCGCGGTGGGGTTGTACACCGCGCTGCCCGGGGTCAGCATCTCGGGTCGCGGCACGCCGCAGCGCAGCACCACCGTAGGATCCCCCCATCCGGCGGTGAGGTCGGAGACGGGACTCACCGACCGCTTCGACAGGCCGTCGACCTTCGGCGGCAGCGCGTCGTGGAGGGCGCCGCACATCCGGGCGGCGGAGGCGGAGGGCGACGGGACGGCGACCCCGCCCGCGGCACCGCCGGAAGCGGAAATCCAGACCGCCGCCGCGGACGAGCACGCGACGGCGGACAGGGAGACGAGCGCGACCCGGCGGTACATCACCCGCCGAGCCTACAGGGGGCCTACAGATGGACGACCGGACAGGTCAGGGTGCGGGTGATGCCCTCCACCTGCTGCACCTTCGCCACCACGAGGCGCCCCAGGTCGTCGACCGTGTCGGCCTGGGCACGCACGATCACGTCGTACGGACCGGTGACGTCCTCGGCCTGGATGACCCCGGAAATCTTGGAGATCACCTCCGCTACTGCCGAGGCCTTCCCGACCTCGGTCTGGATCAGAATGTACGCCTGTACCACGGAACCTCCAGGGCGGCTACGAGGATCATGTGGGAGGGAACGTCACGGTACCGCGTCGCCGCATGCCGCGGGGAGACCCGCGCGGTACCGGCCGTGCCGAAGCCGTCGCGCAAGCGCACACAGAAGGGGACCGGCCAGGTGAAGGGGACAGTCAGATGAAGGGCACCGTGGGCGAACTGGGGGAGTTCGGGCTCATCAGGGAGTTGACCGCCCGGCTCACCTCCAGCCCCGCCGTCCGGCTCGGACCGGGTGACGACGCCGCCGTGGTCGCCGCCCCGGACCGGCGGGTGGTGGCCACCACCGACGCGCTGGTGGAGGGGCGGCACTTCCGCCGCGACTGGTCCACCGCCTACGACGTGGGCCGCAAGGCCGCCGCGCAGAACCTCGCCGACATCGCCGCCATGGGTGCCGTCCCGACCGCGGTGCTGCTCGCCCTGGTCGTCCCGGCCGACCTGCCGGTGACCTGGCCGGTCGAGCTGATGGACGGCATCCGGGACGAGTGCCAGGTGGCCGGCGCGGCCGTGGTCGGCGGCGACGTCGTCCGCGGTGACACGATCATGGTCTCCATCACCGCACTGGGTGACCTGCGCGACCGCGAACCCGTCACCCGATCCGGTGCCCGCCCCGGCGACGTCGTCGCCGTCACCGGCTGGCTGGGCTGGTCCGCGGCGGGACTCGCCGTCCTCTCCCGGGGATTCCGCTCGCCGCGGGCCTTCGTCGAGGCCCACCGCCGTCCCGAACCGCCGTACCACGCCGGTCCCGCCGCCGCGGAACTCGGCGCGACGGCCATGACCGACGTGAGCGACGGGCTCGTCGCCGACCTCGGCCATATCGCCGCCGCCAGTGGCGTCGCCATAGACCTGTCCTCCGCCGACATCGACATCCCCGCGCAGATGGCCGACATCGGCCAGGCCGTCGGGGTCGACCCGCTGCACTGGGTGCTGACCGGGGGAGAGGACCACGCGATAGTCGCCGCCTTCCCCCCGGACACGAAGCTGCCCGCCCGCTGGCGGGTCATCGGCCGGGTGGTGAAGGCCACCACGGCACCCCAGGTCACCGTGGACGGCGCCCCCTGGGACAAGGCGGGCGGCTGGGACCACTTCGGATCCGAGTAGCGACGGCGACTAGATTCGCCGTATGACGATCCCACCGCGTGTGCTCACCGTCGCCGGCTCCGACTCCGGCGGCGGCGCGGGCATCCAGGCCGACCTGAAGACCATGCTCGCCCTCGGCGTCCACGGGATGAGCGTGGTCACGGCCGTCACGGCGCAGAACTCACTGGGCGTCCAGGGCGCCTGGGACCTGCCGGTGGACGCCGTACGGGCCCAGTTCCGCAGCGTCGTGGACGACATCGGCGTCCAGGCCGTCAAGACCGGGATGCTCTCCTCGGCGGAACTCGTCACCGCCGTCGCCGAACTCCTCGCCCCGCTCGACGTCCCCGTGGTCGTCGACCCCGTCGGCGTCTCCAAGCACGGCGACCCGCTGCTCGCCGCCGACGCCGTCGACGTCGTACGGACCCGCCTGCTGCCGCTCGCCACCGTCGCCACCCCCAACCTGGACGAGGTGCGCCAGATCACAGGAGTCGTCGTGGACGGCGAGCCCGCCATGCGCGAGGCCGCGGCGGCCGTCCTCAAGTGCGGCCCCCGCTGGGTCCTGATCAAGGGCGGCCACCTCAGCGGCGCCGCCGTCGACCTGCTCACCGACGGCAGCCGCGAGCACTGGCTGCGCGCCACGCGCCACGACAACCGGCACACCCACGGCACCGGCTGCACCCTGGCGTCCGCCGTCGCCTCGTTCCTGGCACTGGGCCTGGACGTCCCCGAGGCGGCCCACGCCGCCAAGGAGTACGTCACCGGCGCCATCGCGGCGGGCTTCCCCCTGGGCGGCGGCATCGGCCCCGTGGACCACGCCTGGCGGCAGCGCTGAGGTGAACCGGCGGGAGGGCACAGCAGAAAGCCGGTCCACCACGAGGGTGGACCGGCTCCGGTAGCCGCAAGGCTGCGCTACGACGTCCTATGCGTCAGCGCGCGACCTTGCCGGCCTTGATGCACGAGGTGCAGACGTTGAGGCGCTTCGGCGTCCGACCGACCACAGCACGCACCGTCTGGATGTTGGGGTTCCAACGACGGCGAGTACGGCGGTGCGAGTGCGAGATGTTGTTGCCGAAGCCCGGCCCCTTGCCGCAGACGTCGCAGTTGGCAGCCACGGGTCACTCCAAAGACTTCAGATGCACTAACGGATAAATCCCGGCGGCATCCGGCATCCGTCAAAATGATTGAAGGAAGACCAGTGATGCCGAGGGACGGCCCGGGACAGCCCCAGGCAACCGGAGCAGCATACTACGTCCGCTCCTGTCCCTCGAAATTACCATGGTCAGCGGTACGGGCGGTCGCCCGGAGGGCCCCGGCGCTCAGTACGCTGCGTGCGGACACCTCCCCACCCCAGGTCCCCGGCCGCCCCCGCAGGAGGAACACGTGCCGCCGACGCTCGACCCTCCCGCGGTGCGCGCATGGTGCCGGCTGTCCCTCCAGGCGCTCGGGCGGGCACGCGAGGAGATCGACGCGATCAACGTCTACCCCGTCGCCGACGGGGACACCGGCACGAACCTGTTCCTGACCGTGGAGTCCGCCGCTCAGTCCGTGGACGCCGTCTTCGAGGGCCACGCCGCCTCGGGCGGCGTCCCGGACCTCACCTCGTGCCTGCGCTCCATGGCGCACGGCGCGCTCATAGGAGCACGCGGCAACTCCGGGACGATCCTCGCCCAACTGCTGCGCGGCATGGCCGAGGTCCTCGCCGAGGACGCCGGCGACCTGCGGCCGGCGCTGCGCCGGGCCGCGGAGTCCGCCTACCAGGCCGTCGCGCATCCGGTCGAGGGCACGATGCTCACCGTCGCCACGGCCGCCGCGGAGGCGGCCGCCGCCGTGACCGGCGACGTCCACGAGGTCTCCCGGGCCGCGTACGAGGCCGCCCGCCTCGCGCTGGCGGCAACTCCTCGGCAGCTGGCCGTCCTCGGCGACGCCGGTGTCGTCGACGCCGGCGGCCGCGGCCTCGTCGCCGTCCTGGGCGCCCTCGCGGACGCGGTCTCCGGACAGGCCCCGATGGGCCCGCTCGACGACGCCCTGCGGGTGCCGTTGCCCAGGGGCGCGTCCCAGGTCGTGCCCTACGGCTGCGCCACGACCGGCGGGGACGGCGCGGACCCGCACGCGGTGCCCGGCGGGCCGGACTTCGAGGTCATCTACCTCCTGGAGGCACCCGACCGCGCCGTCCCCGCGCTGCGCACCCGGCTGGACCGGCTCGGCGACTCCCTCGTCGTCGTCGGCGGGGACGGGCTGTGGAACGTCCACGTCCACGTCGACGACGTGGGCGCCGCCATCGAGGCCGGGATCGAGGCGGGACGGCCGTACCGCATCAAGGTGACGCACTTCGGCGACCAGGCCCGCGCGCTCGAGCAGGGCCGCCGAGGGGCCACCGGCGGGCGGGGCGAGCGCACGCTCCGGGCCGTCGTCGCCGTGGTGCGCGGTGACGGCCTCGCCGAGCTGTGCGCCCAGGCCGGGGCCACCGTGGTCGCCGTACGGCCAGGGGAGCCGCCCGCGAGCGGCGACATCGCGGAGGCCATCCGCCGCGCACACGCCCGCGAGGTCGTCCTGCTGCCCAACGACGTCGAACTGCGGCACGCGGTGGGCGCCGCGGCCGAACAGGCGCGCACGGAGGGCGTCCGCGTGGCGCTCATCCCCACCCGGTCCGCGGTGCAGGGCATCGCCGCCCTCGCCGTCCACGAGCCCACCCGGCGCTTCGACGAGGACGTCGTCGCCATGACCTCCGCGGCCGGCGCCACGCGCTACGCCGAGCTCGCCGTCGCGGAGGCCCAGTCCTGGACCATGGCCGGCGTCTGCCAGGCCGGGGACGTCCTCGGCCTCATCGACGGGGACGTCGCGGTGATCGGCGGCAACCTCGTCGAGACCGGGATCATCGTCCTGGACCGCATGCTCGCCGCGGGCGGGGAGATGGTCACGCTCGTCATCGGGTCCGACGCGCCCGCGGACCTGGCGGACCGGCTCGAGGCGCACGTCCGTGACAGCCACCTCGCGGTCGACACGGTCGTCTACGACGGCGGCCAGGAAACGTGCCCCCTCCTCATCGGCGTCGAGTAGCCGACCCCGCGTCGCCGCGTGCGGCGCCGTTGCGTGTTGCGGTTGGGGGTTTCCCCGCCGCAGGCGCAAACAACCGGCACACAAACACCCGGGCAGCCCGGCGCAGCCGCCGCCCCCCGGGCCGCAACACAAACTTTGTCGGCCCCGTGCGCAAAGATGGACGCGATGTCTGCTGCCCTTGACGAACCGCTCGCAAAATCCGTCGGCGGCCGCACCGCAAAGGTGTTCGCCGACCACCTCGACCTGCGCACCGTCGGCGACCTGCTGCACCACTACCCACGCCGCTACGCGGAACGCGGCGAGCTGACGCGCCTGTCCGACCTCCCGCTGGACGAACACGTCACCGTCGTCGCGCGCGTCGCCAAGGCGACGAAGAAGACCTACGGCCCGGGCAAGTCGCGCCTCGAGGTGGTCGTCACGGACGGCAGCGGCTCGCTGACCCTGGTCTTCTTCGGCCGGGGGGTGTTCAAGCCGGAGCACGACCTCCTCCCGGGCCGCCGCGGCATGTTCGCCGGCAAGGTGTCGGTGTTCAACCGGGCCCTGCAGCTGGCGCACCCCGAGTACCAGTTGCTGGACGCCGAGGACGGCAAGGAGGCCGTGGACGCCTTCGCCGGCCGGCTGATCCCGATCTACCCGGCGTGCAAGCAGGTCAACTCGTGGACGATCGCGAAGACCGTGGACACCGTGCTGACCTCCCTCGGCGCCACGCAGTGGTCCGGCACGGGCGAGCCGCTGCCCGCCGCGCTGCGGGAGTCGCGCGGGCTCGTGGCGCTGCCGGAGGCGCTGGAGAAGATCCACCGCCCGCGGTCCAAGGCCGACATCATGATCGCCAAGGAGCGCCTGAAGTGGGACGAGGCGTTCGTTTTGCAGGTGGCCCTCGCGCGGCGCCGGGCGGCGGACGACGCGCTGCCCGCCGTGCCGCGCGTGCCGGCCGAGGACGGTCTGCTGAAGGCCTTCGACGCGCGGCTGCCGTTCACGCTCACCGAGGGCCAGGAGCAGGTGTCGGCCGAGATCTTCGCGGACCTGGCGACGGACCACCCGATGCACCGGCTGCTCCAGGGCGAGGTGGGTTCCGGCAAGACGATGGTGGCGCTGCGCGCCATGCTCGGCGTGGTCGACACCGGAGGCCAGGCCGCGATGCTGGCGCCGACGGAGGTGCTGGCGCAGCAGCACCACCGGTCGATCACGGAGATGATGGGCGACCTCGCCGAGGGCGGCATGCTCGGCGGCTCGGACCTGGGCACGAAGGTCGTGCTGCTGACCGGTTCCATGGGGGCCGCCGCCCGCCGCCAGGCGCTGCTGGACCTGGTGACCGGCGAGGCCGGGATCGTCGTGGGCACGCACGCGCTGATCGAGGACAAGGTGGGGTTCCACGACCTGGGGCTGGTTGTGGTCGACGAGCAGCACCGCTTCGGTGTCGAGCAGCGCGACGCGCTGCGGGGCAAGGCCAAGCAGCCGCCGCACCTGCTGGTGATGACGGCGACGCCGATCCCGCGCACCGTCGCGATGACGGTCTTCGGCGACCTGGAGACCTCCGTGCTGGACCAGTTGCCGGCCGGCCGTTCGCCGATCGCCACGCACGTCGTGCCGGCGAAGGACAAGCCGCACTTCCTGTCGCGCGCCTGGGAGCGGGTGCGCGAGGAGGTCGAGAACGGGCACCAGGCGTACGTGGTGTGCCCGCGGATCGGTGACGAGGAGCCGGACCCGAAGAAGAAGTCCGCGGAGGACGAGGCGGAGCGGCGGCCGCCGCTGGCGGTGCTGGAGATCGCCGAGCAGCTGGTCAAGGGGCCGCTGGCGGGGCTGCGTGTGGAGGTGCTGCACGGGCGGATGCAGGCGGAGGCGAAGGACGACGTGATGCGCCGCTTCGCCGCCGGCGAGGTCGACGTGCTGGTGGCGACCACGGTGATCGAGGTCGGCGTCAACGTGCCGAACGCCACCGCCATGGTGATCATGGACGCGGACCGCTTCGGCGTCTCGCAGCTGCACCAGTTGCGAGGCCGGGTCGGGCGTGGTGCGGCGGCCGGTCTGTGCCTGCTGGTGTCCGAGATGCCGGAGGCGACCTCGGCCCGCGCCCGGCTCGACGCCGTGGCCGGGACGCTGGACGGCTTCGAGCTGTCCCGTATCGACCTGGAACAGCGGCGTGAGGGCGACGTCCTCGGGCAGGCCCAGTCCGGCACGCGTTCGTCGCTGCGCATGCTGACGGTGATCGACGACGAGGACGTGATCGCGGCGGCCCGGGAGGAGGCCACCTCGCTGGTCGCCGCGGACCCCGGACTGGAGGGTCAGCCGGACCTGCGCAGCGCGCTGGAGAGCCTGGTCGACGCGGACCGCGAGCAGTACCTCGACAAGGGCTGACGGACCGTCATTGTCAGTGCCCCCTGGGAGAATGGACACAGTCCGCGCCGATCCGCTCGGGAATAGGCGTAGTTGGACCTTTGGGGGCTGATTTCATGTCGTTCCGTCATCTCAACGAACTGCCGCTCGGTGAGAAGGTCTTCCGGATCGAGCTCTCCAGCGACGACGACACCACCGTCACCCTGACCCTGGCCGGCTGGTCCGAGGACGACCCGGACACCCTCCTCGCCTCCGGCACGCTCACGCTGCCGCTGACCGACGTCCCGTCCCTGCGCATCGCCCTCAACCGCGCCCTGCGGGCCCTCGCCCTCGTGGCCGACGTCGCCGAGCCCATACCCGACCGCGACGTGCTGCGCGAGCTGTTCCCGGGGCACGGCGCGCCCTGGGTGCCGCAGCACGAGGAGGAGCTGGTCCGCCGGTTCCACGACGGCGAGTCCATCGCCCGCGTGGCCGCGCGCTTCGGCCGCACGCCCGACTCCGTCCGGACGAAGCTGCGTGAGCTCGGTCACGACCCGCGCCGCCCCGAGCACTGCCCGCCCGACGGCTGCCTGTCCTGGTCGCGCTACGCCTCGCCGGCGCTCGTCGGGGCGGTGGAGGAGCAGGGCCGGGACTGACCTACGTATCGTGGGGGAGCGGCGCCGCGACGGCGCCGTTCCCCCCGCCCACGAGACGAATGAGCCGCAGATGACCCGCGTGATCGCCGGAGCCGCCGGTGGCCGCCGCCTGGCCGTGCCGCCGGGCAACGGAACCCGACCCACCTCGGACCGGGCGAAGGAGGGGCTGTTCTCCACCTGGGAGTCGCTGCGCGGCGTTCTGCACGGGGCGCGGGTCATCGACCTGTACGGGGGATCGGGCGCCGTCGGCCTGGAGGCGCTCTCACGCGGCGCGGCGCACGTGCTGCTGGTCGAGTCCGACCCCCGCGCCGCCCGCGTCATCCGGGAGAACGTCCGCGTCCTCGGGCTGCCCGGCGCCGAGGTGCGGGCCGGCAAGGCCGAGAAGGTGGTCGCGGGACCGTCTCCGGCGGACCCGTACGACCTGGTGTTCCTGGACCCGCCGTACGCCGTCACCGACGACGAGCTGCGCGAGATCCTGCTCACACTCCGTACGCAGGGCTGGCTCGACGCGGACGCCGTCGCCACCGTGGAGAGGAGCACCCGAGGCGGGGAATTCCGCTGGCCCGAGGGGTACGAAGGGATCAGGGCCCGGCGGTACGGCGAAGGGACGCTTTGGTACGGTCGCGCCGCCGACGTCACCGACGCGTCATGAACCACCCGCAGAACCCTCAGAGCGAGGAGTCACCGTTGCGCCGCGCAGTCTGTCCGGGGTCCTTCGACCCCGTCACCAATGGACACCTCGACATCATCGCCCGAGCCTCGCGCCTGTACGACGAGGTCTACGTGGCCGTGATGATCAACAAGTCGAAGAAGGGCCTCTTCTCGATCGAGGAGCGCATCGCCCTCATCGAGGAGGTCACCGCCGGGTACGGCAACGTGCGCGTGGAGGCCTTCCACGGCCTGCTGGTGGACTTCTGCAAGCAGCGCGACATCCCCGCCATCGTGAAGGGCCTGCGCGCGGTCAGCGACTTCGACTACGAGCTGCAGATGGCCCAGATGAACAACGGGCTGTCCGGCGTGGAGACCCTTTTCGTCCCCACCAACCCCACCTACAGCTTCCTGTCCTCCAGCCTCGTCAAGGAGGTGGCGCAATGGGGCGGCGACGTCGCGCACTTGCTGCCCCCCGTCGTGCTGGAGGCCCTCAAGAAGAAGCTCGCGCAGCAGTAGAGTCTGGAAGGTGGACGTCCAGAAGAAGCTCGACGAGATCGTGGCCGCCGTGGAGGCCGCCCGGTCCATGCCGATGTCGGCCTCCTGCGTGGTCAACCGTGCCGAGTTGCTCGCCATGCTCGAAGACGTACGGTCGGCGCTGCCCGACTCGCTCTCCCAGGCCCAGCAGTTGCTGGGCGGGCGGGAGCAGATGGTCGAGGAGGCCCGGGCCGAGGCCGGCCGGATCATCGGCGCCGCGCACGCGGAACGGGGTTCGCTGATCTCCGACACCGAGATCGCCCGCCGCTCGCAGCAGGAGGCCGAGCGCATCGTCACGGAGGCGCAGCGCGAGGCCACCGAGATCCGGGCCGAGGCCGACGACTACGTCGACAGCAAGCTCGCCAACTTCGAGGTCGTGCTGACCAAGACCATCGGCTCGGTGGACCGCGGGCGCGAGAAGCTGCTGGGCCACGGCCCGGCCCTCGACGAGAACGGCTACCCGTACGCGGACGAGGACGACGCGCCGGAGCGCAGCGGCGACCCCGAGACGCTGCGCCGCCGCGCGGACGAGTACGTGGACGCCAAGCTGGGCGCCTTCGAGGCGGTGCTCAGCAAGACCCTGGAGGCCGTCGGACGGGGCCGCCTGAAGCTGACCGGCCACCGCCCCATGGACGAGCTGGGCGCCCACGACGCGGACCCCGAGGGCCAGGTCCCCGGGCAGTCCGACGCCGAGTACCTCGCGGGCCTGGCCGCTCCCGTGGCCCCCGGCGACTACCAGTACGACCCGAACGCGGTCCAGCAGCCCGACTACGGCTACCAGCAGCCGGACCCGTACCAGCAGCAGGTCCAGCAGCCGGACCCGTACCAGCAGCAGGGTCAGTACGCCGACCCGTACGCCGCCCAGCCGCAGCAGGCCTACTACGACCCGAACTACGGCTGGCAGCAGCCGCAGCAGAGCGGTTACGAGCAGCAGCAGTACATCCCGCAGCAGCACCAGCAGGGGCAGGGCGCGGCGCTGGACGAGACGAGCTTCTTCGACACCAGCATGATCGACCTGAACCGGCTGCGTGAGCTGGAGCAGGAGCGCGGTTTGGGCTGAGCCCGGGGGACCGGTATCCTGATCCCTCAGCCGTGTGATCCCCGGCGCTTTGGCGTGCCCGCCGTCGTGGCGACGGGCACGCGCCGAACCGAAGAAAGCAGGAGCCCTGAACACCCGCCTCGACCACCGCAACCCGCTCGTGTTCGACACGCACGAGCTGGGTCGTCGTCCTGGGGCGATGAAGAAGGTCTCCCGCTCGGTGCCGGCCCCCAAGGACATGGGCATCGAGGTCATCGGTGTCCGCGAGGGCACGGAGATCGAGCTGGACCTCCGCCTGGAGTCGGTGATGGAGGGGGTGCTCGTCACGGGCACCGCCCGCGCACCGCTCTCGGGGGAGTGCGTAAGGTGTCTGGAGCCGCTCGAGCGTGAGCTCGAGACGGAGTTCCAGGAGTTGTACTCCTACCCCGACGCCGACACCCGGACCGGTGGGCACCACGGTGCCGCCGACGCCGGTGACGACGCCGAGGAGGAGGACACTCTCTTCCTCGAGGGCGACTTGTTCGACCTCGAGCCCGTGCTGCGCGACGCGGTGGTTCTCGAACTGCCGCTGCAGCCGGTGTGCCAGGACGACTGTGCCGGTCTGTGCTCCGATTGCGGGGCGCGGCTGGCGGACGACCCGGACCACCACCACGAGGTCACCGACATCCGTTGGGCGGCCCTGCAGGAAATCCAGCTGAGCGGTGCCGAGGACGGCGCCGACGAGAACCAGGAGAAGTAGCCGTGGCTGTTCCCAAGCGGAAGATGTCGCGCAGCAACACGCGCCACCGCCGTTCGCAGTGGAAGGCTGCGCCCGTGAGCCTGGTGGCGTGCGAGCGCTGCCACGAGCCGAAGCAGCAGCACATCGCGTGCCCGAGCTGCGGCACCTACAACCGTCGTCAGGTCCTCGAGGTCTGATCGGCGGGTGAGGGGCTCCATGTCGTCAGACGGCGCAACGTCGACGGACGCCGGTAAGGCAGCCTCGTCCCCCGCGGTTCTGGAAGGGCGGCTCGGGTACACACTCGAACCCGCCCTTCTGGTGCGTGCGCTGACCCATCGCTCGTACGCGTACGAGAACGGCGGTCTGCCCACCAACGAGCGCCTGGAGTTCCTCGGGGACTCCGTGCTCGGCCTGGTGGTCACGGACACGCTCTACCGCACCCACCCGGACCTCCCGGAGGGCACGCTCGCCAAGCTGCGGGCCGCGGTGGTCAACTCCCGAGCCCTGGCCGACGTCGGCCGTGGCCTCGACCTGGGCAGCTTCGTGCGCCTCGGCCGGGGCGAGGAGGGCACGGGAGGCCGGGACAAGGCGTCGATCCTCGCGGACACCCTCGAGGCGGTGATCGGGGCGGTCTACCTGGACCAGGGCCTGGACGCCGCGTCGGAGCTGGTGCACCGGCTCTTCGATCCACTGATCGAGAAGTCCTCCAACCTCGGGGCGGGACTGGACTGGAAGACCAGCCTCCAGGAACTCACCGCGGGCGAGGGCCTCGGTGTCCCGGAGTACGTGGTCTCCGAGACCGGACCGGACCACGAGAAGACCTTCACGGCTGCCGCCCGCGTCGGTGGTGTCGAGTACGGCACCGGCACCGGCCGCAGCAAGAAGGAAGCAGAGCAGCAGGCCGCCGAGGCCGCTTGGCGCGGGATCCGCGCCAAGCGCGACGCGAACGGCACTGTCGCGAGCTGAACCCGTCAGGCCCGTCCGGCCGGCCCCCGAGGCCGACCGGGCGGGCCTTCCGGTTCCCCGGACGGGGAACCGCCTTCCGAGAGGAGCGCACCGCGTGCCGGAGCTGCCCGAGGTCGAAGTCGTACGCCGCGGTCTGGACCGCTGGGTCAGCGGCCGCACCGTCGCCCGGGCCGAGGTGCTGCACGCCCGGGCCGTGCGCCGCCACCTCGCCGGCGGCGCGGACTTCGCCGACCGGCTGGAGGCGCAGACCTTCGGTCCCGCCCTGCGCCGCGGCAAGTACCTGTGGCTGCCGCTCCAGGACTCCCCGCTCGCGCTCCTCGGACACCTCGGCATGAGCGGCCAGCTGCTCGTCCAGCCCGAGGACGCGCCCGCCGAGACCCACCTGCGGATCCGGATCCGCTTCGAGGACGACCTCGGCACGGAGCTGCGTTTCGTCGACCAGCGCACCTTCGGCGGCCTGTCGCTGCACGAGTGCGTGCCCGGCGACCCCGAGCGGCTGCCGGTCCCCCTGTCGCACATCGCCCGCGACCCGCTCGACCCCCGCTTCGACGACGCGGCCTTCCACACCGCGCTGCGCCGCCGCCGCACCACGATCAAGCGGGCGCTGCTCGACCAGTCGCTGATCAGCGGGGTCGGCAACATCTACGCGGACGAGGCGCTGTGGCGCACCAGGCTGCACTACGAGCGGCCGACCGCGACCCTGACCCGGCCGGTCACCACCGAACTGCTCACCCACATCCGCGAGGTCATGACCGACGCCCTCGCCGCCGGCGGCACGAGCTTCGACAGCCTGTACGTCAACGTCAACGGGGAGTCCGGCTACTTCGACCGCTCCCTGGACGCCTACGGCCGCGAGGACGAGCCCTGCCGCCGCTGCGGCACCCCGATCCGCCGCCGTCCCTGGATGAACCGGTCGAGCTACTTCTGCCCGCGCTGTCAGCGACCGCCGCGCGGGCCGGGCGGCACGTCCGCCGTCATCGTCCGCCCGTCGTAGCGCCGCTGCGCCGCCAGCACCTCCGGCATCCGCGACTCCACGAGGCCGATCAGGGCGAGCAGCCGCTCGGCCGTGTCCCGGCCCAGCGGTGTGAGGCTGTAGTCGACCCGCGGCGGGTTGGTGGGCCGCGCCTCGCGGTGCACCAGCCCGTCCCGTTCCAGCGCGTGCAGGGTCTGGGAGAGCATCTTCTCGCTCACTCCGTCGACGCGGCGGCGCAGCTCGTTGAACCGCAGTGCCCCGTGGACCAGCGCGCCCAGCGTCAGCGAGCCCCAGCGGCCGGTCACGTGTTCCAGCGTGGGGCGCGACGGGCACGAGCGGGCGAACACGTCGAACTCCGGGTTCGCCGCCCCGGCACCACCGCTGCCGCCGGTGGCGTCGCCGGCCCGTACGGACGTCTCCATGGGCGTGAGCGTACTCGTCCACAGCGCCACCCGTGGGGTTGCGCTTCCCCTCGGTGAGTTACGGCCCCGAACCCCCGGCGTGGCCGGGGCCGTACGGCGCACAATGGGCGGATGCTTCCCGACGGCCCGCCCGCTCCGCCCGCCCCTGCCGCCACCTACGCCGAGACCGCCGAGCCGCAGCCGGAGATCCCCCTGATCGGCGGTGACGTGACCGAGGGCGTCGTCCGCGTCGGCGACACCGTCCGCCGTCCGACCGGCGCCCACAGCCCCCTGGTGCACGCCCTGCTCCGTCACCTGGAGGACGTCGGTTTCCCCGGCGCGCCGCGCCTCCTCGGCATCGATGCCGCCGGCCGGGAGGTGCTGACCTACGTGGCGGGGGAGGTCGCCGGACGGCCACGGCCGTCCTGGATCGCCGACGAGGACCGCCTCGTCTCGGTCGGCCGCCTGGTCCGCGCCTACGACGACGCGGTAGCCGGCTTCAGCCCACCCAGCGGCGTCCAGGCCCCTGCCGGTCCCGCCCCGCACCCGGACATGCCTCCCGCGCCCGCGCATCCCGCCGAGGTGATCGGGCACATGGACTTCACGCCCGACAACATCGTCTTCCGGGCCGGCCGGGCCGCCGCGCTCATCGACTTCGACCTGGCCAGGCCGGTTCCCAGGGTCGAGGAGATCCACAACGCGATGCTCTACTGGGCCCCCATCGGCGACCCCGCCGACGCCGACCCCCGCCTGCGCGACGTCGACGTCCCCCGGCGCTGCCGCCTCCTCGCCGACGCGTACGGCATGTCCGGCAGGGACCGCGGCCGCTTGCTGGAGGTCGCCGTGCTCCGCACCCGCCGCGCGTGGTTCTCCATGAAGCGGATGGCCGAGACCGAGGGCGGCGGCTGGGCCCGCATGTGGCACGAGGGGGTCGGCGACCAGATCAAACGCCGCGAGGCCTGGCTGGAACGCCACGGCTCCTCGATCGAGGCGGCACTCACCGCTCCATAGGGCGCGAGGAGCACCGCTCGGCACGTCGTGCCCGAATCCCGGGCGCCATCTGCTCCGGGAGGCTGCCGGGCCGCCCTCCGGCAGCGTCTCCTTCTCGACCACGCCCACCTGTACGTGCCCGGAGCCGTCGGCGCTCAACGGAGCGCCGACGGCCGGCTCAGTAGCCGAAGTCCTGCGTCCACCAGGGGCCGCCGTCACCGAAGACGGCGCCGACACCGATCGTCTTGTAGTCGCAGTTGAGGATGTTGGCGCGGTGCCCCTCGCTGTTCATCCAGGCGTCCATGACCTCCTGCGCCGTGGCCTGGCCGCGGGCGATGTTCTCGCCGCCGAGGTCCTTGACGCCGGCCTGCGCGGCGCGGTCCCAGGGGTCGTCGCCGTCGGGGTCGGTGTGGTCGAAGAAGGCCCGGGCGGCCATGTCGGCGCTGAAGTCGGAGGCGAGCTCGGAGAGCTTCTTGTTGTCGCGCAGCGGCTGGCAGCCGGCGGTGGCGCGGACGGTGTTCACCAGGGCGAGGACGGAGACCTCGGCGACGCTCTGGTCGCCGTCCTGCGCCTCGTCGCCGCCGCCCGGCACGAGGGTGGCCGCGGGCGGGGAGGGGACGGTGGCCGGCGCGGAGGACGCGGAGGGCTGCGGAGCGGTGGGGGTCGCGGCGCCGTCGTCCGGGGCGGAGGTGGAGGCGGAGGGGGTCGGCGTCGCGGTGGTCGCCGGTGCCGACGGGGCGGCGGGGGGCGCGGTCGTACGGGCGTTGCCGCGGCTGGCGGGTGCGGAGGTGTCCCGGTCGGCGGGGATGGCGCCGACGTCCTGGGGGCTCGCGGTGTTCGGCAGCCCGGCGGCCTGGACCTGGCCGGGAGCGTCGTCGTGGTACGAGAACCCGCCGGAGCCGTCCGGCGAGGGCAGCAGCCCGCTGGAGACGCCGATCGCACCCACGGCCAGCGCGGCGGACGAGGCCAGCAGCCCGGTCCGCACCGGGTTCTGCTTGCGCCGCCGGGCCCTGCTGCTCTGCCCGCGGTGGCGCGGCGCCTCCTCCGAGAACGGCGCCGGCTCAAAGGCTTTACGGCTGTGGCGGCCCATCCGGTGCAGTCCTTTATGTCGACGGTGTTCACCCGAACGGGTGAGTCCTGTTGCGGCGCGACTGTACCGAAAGACAGGCGGGGCAGGTGTGAACCCTGGGCAACTGGCGGGTTAGCGTGCTTTCATGAACGACGCTGTCCGACTCACCGCCTGGGTGCGAGGCCGCGTGCACCAAGTGGGTTTCCGCTGGTGGACGCGGGTGAACGCACTGGAGATCGGCGGACTCGACGGGTATGTGAGCAATCTCTCGGACGGCCGTGTGCAAGTCGTGGCCGAAGGCGAGCGGTCGCGCTGCGACGGTCTGCTCGACTGGCTGCGGACCGGCGACACGCCCGGACGCGTCGACGGCGTCACCGAAATCTGGGGCGAGCCGCGCGGCGGTTACGACGGCTTCGCGATCCGCTGACCCACCGACCCGCACACCGCCCCGTCCTCGCAGGTGAGGGGTGAGGTGACAGATCAACGGCAATCTCACGTGGCAAGAGCGACAAGGAGGTTGCCATTTCGCGCACCGCGTGCGAGGCTGCCGACATCGAGGACGCGGTGATCTTCGGGGAGCGGTCGACGGCCCTGTCCTCCACGCCACGCGGGACGCCCGCGGCGCCCTCTCGCGCCGTGTTTTCTTAGGCGCACCCGACGCCCGGGCTGTGATCGTGTTGACCGTCTAACTATTTGGTGAGACGCTGGAAGCCCCGCGCACCGCAGCTGTAGGCATGGCAAAGGGCAGCTTCGGCGCACACGGCGCGGGTGCCTATAACCCCTCACTCACGACCCACACCGCTCCCCGGTCGGTCACTCAGCGTGGAGGACCATCCATCATGGCAAAGGCGCTTCTCGGTTACGTCGGCGGCCCCGACCCTCGACTCCTCGCCGAGATGCGAAGGCTGCAGCAGCGTGTCCAGGACCTGGAAACCGAGCTCGTACGGATCCAGGCCGAGAACGATGCGCTGGCCGCTGCCTCGCACGAGCTCGTCGACGTACCTCACGCGGAGCCGGTTCTCGCCTGACCCGGCCTTTCGGCCGGTCAGGGGAAACGACTCCGTTTGGGAATGTGCAAGGGACGCCCCGGCGTCCCTTCGTCGTTTGCCGCCCCGTTCGCCCTCCCATGATCTCCGCCCTTGCATTGCATGTGCCCCCCGCATTCCTCGGTGAAACCGGGAGCGGGAGGTAGAGTCCAGCGGCGTGCACCTCAAGAGCCTGACCCTGCGCGGGTTCAAGTCATTCGCCTCGGCGACGACCCTGCGATTCGAACCCGGAATCACCTGTGTCGTCGGCCCGAACGGTTCCGGCAAGTCCAACGTCGTGGACGCGCTGTCCTGGGTCATGGGCGAACAGGGCGCCAAGTCGCTGCGCGGCGGCAAGATGGAGGACGTCATCTTCGCCGGCACGACGGGACGGCCGCCGCTCGGCCGGGCCGAGGTGTCGCTCACGATCGACAACAGCGACGGTGCCCTCCCGATCGATTACGCCGAGGTCACCATCACGCGGATCATGTTCCGCAACGGCGGCAGCGAATACCAGATCAATGGCGACACCTGCCGGTTGCTGGACATCCAGGAACTGCTCTCCGACTCCGGTATCGGCCGCGAAATGCACGTCATCGTCGGCCAGGGACAACTGGATTCGGTGCTGCACGCCGATCCGATGGGCCGCCGCGCCTTCATCGAGGAGGCGGCCGGGGTCCTCAAGCACCGCAAGCGCAAGGAAAAGGCGCTGCGCAAGCTGGACGCCATGCAGGCGAACCTGGCCCGCGTCCAGGACCTGACCGGTGAGCTGCGCCGTCAGCTCAAACCGCTGGGCCGGCAGGCACAAGTCGCCCGCCGGGCGGTGGTCATCCAGGCCGACCTGCGCGACGCCCGGCTGCGACTGCTCGCCGATGACCTGGTCACCCTGCGGAAGGCCTTGCACGCCGAGGTCGCCGACGAGGCCGCGCTCAAGGAGCGCCGCGACGCCGTCGAGGCGGAGCTGGCGGCCGCGGTACAACGCGAGGCGCGGCTGGAGGAGCAGGTCAGGGCCCTCGCGCCGCGGCTCGCCGACGCCCGGGCCACCTGGTACGGGCTGTCGCAACTGGCCGAGCGGGTGCGCGGCACCATCGGCCTGGCCGAGCAGCGCGTACGTCATGCCACGGCGCAGCCCGCCGAGGAGCGGCGCGGCCGCGATCCGGAGGACATGGAGCGCGAGGCCGCCCGCATCCGCGAACAGGAGGCGGAACTCACCGACGCCCTGGAGGCCGCCCAGCGCGCCCTGGACGACACGGTCGACCACCGGGCCGAGCTGGAACGCCGCCTCGCGGAGGAGGACAAGGCGCTCAAGGCCGCCGCCCGCGCCATCGCCGACCGCCGCGAGGGTCTGGCCCGGCTGCAGGGTCAGGTCAACGCCGCCCGTTCCAAGGCCGGATCCGCCGAGGCCGAGATCGGCCGGCTGACCGCCGCCCGTGACGAGGCGCGCGAGCGTGCCGAGTCCGCGCAGGAGGAGTACGAGGAACTCCGCAGCCGGGTCGAGGACCTGGACGCCGACGACTCCGAGCTCGACGAGCGCCTCGAAGCGGCCAAGGACGAGCAGGCCGGCGCCGACGAGGCCCACTCCGCCGCCCGCGAGGCCGCCACGACCGCCGAACGCCGGCGGGCCGCCCTCGCCGCGCGCCACGACGCGCTCGCCCTCGGCCTGCGCCGCAAGGACGGCACCGGTGCCCTGCTCGCCGCGGGCGACCGCCTGGCCGGGCTGCTCGGCCCCGCCGCCGAACTCCTCGCCGTCGCCCCGGGCCACGAGGTAGCGGTCGCGGCCGCGCTGGGCGCCGCCGCCGACGCCGTCGCCGTCTCGGGACCGTCCGCCGCCGCCGAGGCGCTGCGGCTGCTGCGCAAGGACGACGCGGGACGCGCGACGCTGCTCCTCGCCGGTGACGCCGCCCCGCAGGAGTCCGCCGAGGTGCCCCCGGGCGCGCGTGCGGCGGCCACGCTCGTCGGCGGTCCCGACGAACTGCTCCCGGCCGTGCGCCGTCTGCTGCGGGACCACGTCGTCGTGGAGAGCCTCGCCGACGCCGAGTCACTGGTCGCCGCCCACCCGCGGTTGACCGCGGTGACGGCGGAAGGCGATGTCCTCGGCGCCCACTTCGCCCACGGCGGCTCGGCCGGTGCCCCCAGCCTGCTGGAGGTGCAGGCCGCCGTCGACGAGGCGGCCGCGGAGCTGGAGGCACTGGCCGGGCGCTGCGAGGCGCTCGCGCAGGAGCAGGCCGCCGCCAAGGAACGCCGGTCGGCCGCCGCCCGGGTGGTCGACGAGCTGACGCAGCGTCGGCGGGCCGCGGAGAAGGAGAAGTCGGCCGTGGCCCAGCAACTGGGCCGGCTGGGCGGCCAGGCACGCGCCGCGGCGGGGGAGGCGGAACGTTCTGCCGCCGCCGTGGGCCGCGCCGAGGAGTCCCTGGCGGCCGCCATAGAGGAGTTCGAGGAGCTCTCCTTCCGGCTGAGCGAGGCGGAGGCCGCCCCCGCCGAGGAGGAGCCGGACACCTCCGTGCGGGACCGGCTGGCCGCCGACGGCGCCAACGCCCGTCAGACCGAGATGGAGGCGCGGCTCCAGGTCCGTACCCACGAGGAGCGGGTCAAGGGCTTGGCCGGCCGCGCCGACGGCCTGGACCGCGCCGCCCGCGCCGAGCGCGAGGCCAGGCAGCGGGCCGCCCGGCGCAAGGCGCGTCTGGAGTACGAGGCGCAGGTCGCCTCGGCGGTGCTGAAGGGCGCGCACGGCCTGCTGGCCTGCGTCCAGGTCTCGCTGGGGCGCGCGGACGAGGAACGCGGCGCGGCCGAGCGCGCCAAGGCCGAGCGCGAGGCGGAGCTGGACACCGCGCGCCGCCAGGGCCGGGAGCTGAAGTCCGAACGGGACCGGCTGACCGACTCCGTCCACAAGGGCGAGGTGCTGGGCGCCGAGAAGCGGATGAGGGTCGAGCAGCTGGAGGGCAAGGCGCTGGAGGAGTACGGCGTCGAGCCCGAGGGCCTGGTCGCGGAGTACGGGCCGGACCAGCTCGTGCCGCCGTCCCCGCCCGCCGAGGGCGAGGTGCTGCCGGAGGACCCGGAGCACCCGCGCAACACGCCGCGCCCGTACCACCGGGGCGAGCAGGAGAAGCGGCTGAAGGCGGCGGAGAGGGCGTACCAGCAGCTGGGCAAGGTCAACCCGCTGGCGCTGGAGGAGTTCGCGGCGCTGGAGGAGCGGCACAAGTTCCTGTCGGAACAGCTGGAGGACCTGAGGAAGACCCGGGCCGACCTGCTCCAGGTGGTGAAGGAGGTGGACGAGCGGGTCGAGCAGGTCTTCACCTCCGCATACCACGACACGGCGCGCGAGTTCGAGGGCGTGTTCTCCCGGCTCTTCCCCGGCGGCGAGGGCCGGCTGATCCTCACCGACCCCGAGAACATGCTCACCACCGGTGTGGAGGTGGAGGCCCGGCCGCCGGGCAAGAAGGTCAAGCGGCTGTCGCTGCTGTCGGGCGGCGAGCGCTCGCTGACCGCCGTGGCGCTGCTGGTGTCGATCTTCAAGGCCCGGCCGAGCCCGTTCTACGTGATGGACGAGGTCGAGGCCGCGCTGGACGACACCAACCTGCAGCGGCTCATCCGCATCATGCGTGAGCTGCAGGAGAGCTCGCAGCTGATCGTCATCACCCACCAGAAGCGGACCATGGAGGTCGCCGACGCGCTGTACGGCGTGTCCATGCAGGGCGACGGCGTGTCGAAGGTCATCAGTCAGCGCCTCAAGGACTGACTTCACGTTGTGAACGAATGCAGGGGATCTCTGGGAGATCCTCTACTTCGTTGCGTCGAAATGGGCGGGTTTGACTTTGAAGATTGTAGGAATAAGGTCTGCAATGTTGTTTTAGCGTTCGAGTGATGGTGACTTGGGGAGTCCCGGCACTCGTTGCTCCTGCCCCCCACCTGAGGGCTCAATGCAGAGTCCGGGAGATTCACCAGTGACCACCACCGCACCGAAGTCCCAGGCGGCCGGCCGCTCCGGCGGCCATGCCGACCACCTCGGGCACGTCATCTTCATCACCGCGGCCGCCGCCATGGGCGGCTTCCTCTTCGGCTACGACAGCTCCGTCATCAACGGGGCCGTCGAGGGCATCCGCGGGAAGTACGACATCGGCTCGGCCGCGCTCGCCCAGGTCGTCGCCATCGCGCTGATCGGCTGTGCGATCGGCGCCGCCACCGCGGGCCGCGTCGCCGACCGCATCGGGCGCATCCGCGTCATGCGGATCGCCGCCGCGCTCTTCACGGTCAGCGCCGTGGGCTCCGCCCTTCCCTTCAGCCTCTGGGACCTGGCGCTGTGGCGCGTGGTCGGCGGCTTCGCCATCGGCATGGCGTCGGTGATCGGCCCCGCCTACATCGCCGAGGTCGCGCCCGCCGCGTACCGCGGCCGGCTCGGTTCCTTCCAGCAGGCCGCGATCGTGATCGGCATCGCCGTCTCCCAGCTCGTCAACTGGGGCCTGCTCCAGGCCGCCGACGGTGACCAGCGCGGTGACCTGCTGGGCGTCGAGGCGTGGCAGGTCATGCTCGGCGTGATGGTCGTGCCCGCCGTCCTGTACGGCCTGCTGTCCTTCGCGATCCCCGAGTCGCCCCGCTTCCTGATCTCCGCCGGCCGGACCGCCGACGCCGAGAAGGTGCTGCGCGACGTCGAGGGCGAGCACACCGACACGGGCGCACGGGTCGCCGAGATCCGCGAGCACATGCGCAGCGAGCACCGCTCCCGCTTCAAGGACCTGCTCGGCGGGCGCTTCGGGTTCGCCCCGATCGTGTGGGTCGGCATCGGGCTGTCGGTGTTCCAGCAGCTCGTCGGCATCAACGTGATCTTCTACTACTCGGCCACCCTCTGGCAGTCCGTGGGCGTCGACCCGAGCAGCTCGTTCTTCTACTCCTTCACCACGTCGATCATCAACATCATCGGCACCGTGATCGCGATGCTGTTCGTCGACCGGATCGGCCGCAAGCCGCTCGCCCTCATCGGTTCCGTCGGCATGGCGGTCTCGCTGGGCCTGGTCGCCTGGGCCTTCTCCCACAAGACCGGCACCGGCGGCCACATCAGCCTCCCCGGCACCGAGGGCGCCGTGGCACTCGTCGGCGCGCACGCCTTCGTGCTCTTCTTCGCCCTGTCGTGGGGCGTCGTGGTGTGGGTCTTCCTCGGCGAGATGTTCCCGAACCGGATCCGCGCCGCCGCGCTCGGCGTCGCCGCCTGCGCGCAGTGGATCGCCAACTGGGTGATCACGGCCAGTTTCCCCAGCCTGTCGGACTGGAACCTGTCGCTGACCTACGTGATCTACACGGCCTTCGCCGCGCTCTCCATCCCCTTCGTCGTCAAGTTCGTCCCGGAGACGAAGGGCAAGACCCTGGAGGAGATGGGCTGACCGGCCCCGCCCGCTTCCGCCGCGCCGCCCCCCTGGTGCCCCTCCGGGCCCGGGGGCGGCGCCGTGCGCCGGGCCGCTCGCGGCCGGGCCCGGTCAGTCCTTGAGCCGGGGCAGTACCTGCTCCGCGAACAGGCGCAGGCTCCGCCAGCCCTCCTCGACCGGCATGCCCCCGCACAACGGGTGCAGCACGAGGGCGGCGGCCGGGTCGGTGCTCGCCTCCGCGAAGGCGACGCACTCGTCGGGGGTGACCACGCGGTAGACGCCCTCGCGGCGCAGTTCCTCCGGGGAGGCCGCGCTGGAGCGCACCGCCGAGCGGATGCCGGCGGACTGCCAGGAGGCGTAGGTGGCGGCCTCGTGGAACAGGTGCCGCCCGTACTCGGCCCAGGTGCGGTCGGGGTCCTCGGACAGGTGGAGCAGCGGCACCTGCGGCGGGGGCATCAGGCACCAGCCCTCGGTGCGGTGCTCGGCGAGCTGCTCCCGGTAGTACGTCTCCAGCTCCGGGAGGTGGGCGCTGGGGAAGAACGGCAGGCCGAACCGTGCCGCCCGGCGCGCCGCGGCACGCGAGCTGCCGCCGACGATCAGCAGCGGGTGCGGGGAGCTGTGGGGGCGGGGCGTGACCCGGACGGTCCGGCCGCGGAAGACGAAGGGCTCACCGGTCCACGCCGTGAGCAGCGTCTCCAGCAGCTCGTCCTGGAGGGCGCCGCGCCGGTGCCAGTCCACCCCGAGGGCCTCGTACTCCTCCGGGCGGTAGCCGATGCCGGCGACGGTGACCAGCCGGCCGCCGCCGACGTGGTCGAGCACCGCGAGGTCCTCCGCCAGCCGCAGCGGGTCGTACAGCGGTCCGATCAGCGCGGAGACGGTGACCGCGATCCGGCGGGTCGCGCCGAGGACCGCCCCCGCGAAGGTCAGGGGCGAGGGCAGCCAGCCGTCGGGGGAGCCGTGGTGCTCCTCGGTCTGGAGGGTGGCGACGCCGTGTTCGTCGGCGTACGCGGCCATCTCCAGGGCGGCCCGGTAGCGGTGGCTCAGCGCCCCGGGCGCGGCCGCGGGGTCGACGAGGTTGAAACGTACGACAGTGGCGGGCATGCGCCGACGTTAGCTGACGAACCGTCAGATGAACAGAGTCACGGACGCCCGCCGGGTGGCTCCCGGGAGGGCGCGCCGCGTGACCGATACTGGACGGGTTATGGAAACCGTCATTCTTGCCGTAGTCATCGCCCTGGTCGTGATCCTGGCGGCCGGCGGGCTGGTGGTGGGCAGCCGCCGCAGGAAGCAGCTGCCCCCCGCACCGCCCACCGAGCAGCCGACGATCACCGCGCCCCCCGCCGAACCGCAGATCGGCGACGAGGCGGAGGCCCCGCGGGACGAACCCCGCCGGACCATCGAAGAGGTCGAGCTCCCCGAGTCGGAAGACGCCTCCGCCGGCGGCGTCCTCGTCGAGGAGCGCCCGGCCGCCCCCGAGATCGAGCGGCCCGAGCCCACCGCCGGCCGTCTGGTGCGGCTGCGCTCCCGGCTCTCGCGCTCGCAGAACGCGCTCGGCAAGGGGCTGCTCACGCTGCTCGCGCGCGAGCACCTCGACGAGGACACGTGGGAGGAGGTCGAGGACACCCTGCTCACCGCGGACGTCGGGGTCGCCCCCACCCAGGAACTCGTGGAGCGGCTGCGCACCCGGGTGAAGGTGCTCGGCACCCGCACCCCCGCCGACCTGCGGCAGCTGCTGCGCGAGGAACTGCTGACCCTGATCGGCACGGATCTGGACCGCACGCTCCACACGGACGGGCTGCCGAACGGGGACGGGGCCGACCAGCCGGCCGTGCTGATGGTCGTCGGCGTCAACGGCACCGGCAAGACCACCACCACCGGCAAGCTCGCCCGGGTCCTGGTGGCCGACGGCCGCAGCGTCGTGCTGGGCGCCGCCGACACCTTCCGTGCCGCCGCCGCGGACCAGCTGCAGACCTGGGGCGAGCGCGTCGGCGCCCGCACCGTGCGCGGTCCCGAGGGCGGCGACCCGGCGTCGGTCGCCTTCGACGCGGTGAAGGAGGGCATCGCCGAGGGTGCGGACGTCGTGCTCATCGACACCGCGGGCCGGCTGCACACCAAGACCGGCCTGATGGACGAGCTCGGCAAGGTCAAGCGCGTCGTGGAGAAGCACGGCCCGGTGGACGAGGTCCTGCTGGTCCTGGACGCCACGACGGGTCAGAACGGACTGGTGCAGGCCCGGGTCTTCGCCGAGGTCGTCGACATCACCGGCATCGTGCTCACCAAGCTCGACGGCACCGCCAAGGGCGGCATCGTCGTCGCCGTCCAGCGCGAGCTGGGCGTTCCGGTCAAGCTGATCGGCCTGGGCGAGGGGGCGGACGACCTCGCGCCGTTCGAGCCCGAGGCCTTCGTGGACGCGCTGATCGGCTCGTAGCCGGCGGCGTCCGCGGACGAGCGGACATGTGGACAAGGGGCGCACTCCCACGAGTGCGCCCCTTGCTCGTTGTTCACGCGTACGCGCGGTCCCGGTGGCAGACGTACGCCAGCGTGCCGAGCAGCAGCCGGGCCTCCGGCGGCTGGCGGGCGGCGTCCAGCGCCGGCGGCCGCAGCCAGCGGACCGGGCCGAGGCCGCCGAGGTCGGAGGGCGGGGCGGTCACGTGGTCGCCCGGCCCGAGGCAGCGCAGGTCGAGGTCGGCGTCGTCCCAGCCCATGCGGTACAGCAGGTGCGGGAGCTCGGCGGCGGCCCCCGGCGCGACGAAGAACTGCGCCCGGCCGTCCGGGGTGGCGATGACCGGGCCGAGACGCAGCCCCATGCGCTCCAGGCGCACCAGGGCGCGTACGCCGGATCGTTCCGCCACGTCGATCACGTCGAAGGCGCGTCCCACGGGGAGCATCAGCGCCGCGCCCGGCACGCGCTCCCAGGCGGCCACGGCCTCCTCGAGGGTGGCCCCGGCCGGCACCTCGCCGGCGAACTCCAGTGCGTGGGCGCCCGGTGCCTTGCACCCCGGGTCACCGCAGGAGCACTGCCCGCCCCCGCGCGTGGCGCGCGCACCCGGCGCCACCGCCCATCCGCACAACCCGGTGTACTCCGCCACGGTGGTGCACGCCGAGGCGTGCGTCCGGCGGCGCGCGCCGGAGCGGATGTGTCGCATCTCCCGCATGCTGCCGATCGTGAAGCCCATGACACCCCCAACGGGTCGCAGTTGCCGATGGTTACGCCCGTGCCTGATCGGCATGTGTCAAGTGAATCGCGCCGTGTGCACATGTAGTTCATTCGAAGGGGTGGCGAATGGTGGCGTTTTCGCTGGAGGCATCGCCGGATGGGTGATCGTAGGATTACTTTCGGTTTGCAAGCCCCGGAAGTGTGCGGGCCGGCGGGTATGCCGGAGGCAAGACTCGTAGGACACTGAGGCACATGGGGGCCAGGCAGGCAACGGCCCTCATCCCCGGAGGTGTTGGGCGACGGAATGGGGGCGTCACGGTGGGCGGCACACAGGACAAGCAGCCCAACGCGCAGTTGACCTCTTGGTTTGTGCGCAGCGGCTGGTCCAAGGGCGAACTCGCCCGTCAGGTGAACCGCAGAGCACGCCAGATGGGCGCGCTGCACGTCAGCACGGACACCTCACGGGTGCGCCGCTGGCTGGACGGCGAACAGCCGCGCGAACCCATCCCGCGCATCCTGTCCGAGCTGTTCTCCGAACGCTTCGGCACCGTCGTCCCGGTGGAGGACCTCGGCCTGCGCCCCGCCCACCAGCCGCCCGCCGCGACCGGCGTGGACCTGCCGTGGGCCGGGCCGCAGACGGTCCAGCTGATCAACGAGTTCTCCCGCAGCGACCTGATGCTCGGCCGCCGCGGCTTCCTCGGGACCTCCCTGGCGCTGGCCGCCGGCCCCGCCCTCGTCGAGCCGATGCAGCGCTGGCTGGTGCCCACCCCCGCGTCCGGCGCCGACGTCCCCCCGCCGCGCGAGTCCGGCGGCAGGGTCCGGCTCTCCGAGCCCGAGCTGGAGCTGCTGGAGGCCACCACGGTGATGTTCCGGCAGTGGGACAACCAGTGCGGCGGCGGCCTGCGCCGCAAGGCCGTGGTGGGCCAGCTGCACGAGGTCACCGACCTGCTCCAGGAGTCCCATCCGCAGTCCGTCGCCAAGCGGCTCTACCGCGTCACCGCGGAGCTCGCCGCGCTCGCCGGCTGGATGTCCTACGACGTCGGCCTGCACCCCACGGCGCAGAAGTACCTGGTCCTGGCCCTGCACGCGGCCAAGGAGGCGGACGACCGCCCGCTGGGTGCCTTCGTCCTGTCCAGCATGAGCCGCCAGATGATCCACCTGGACCGGCCCGACGACGCACTGGAACTCATCCACCTGGCGCAGTACGGCAGCAGGGACAGCGCGACCGCCACCACCCAGGCGATGCTGTACGCGATGGAGGCCCGCGCCTACGCCAACATGGGCCAGGTCAGCAAGTGCCACCGCGCCGTGCGGATGGCCGAGGACTCCTACACCGACTCCCGCCCCACCGAGGACCCGGACTGGATCAGCTTCTTCAACGAGGCCGAGCTCAACGCCGAGAACGCCCACTCCTACCGTGACCTGGCGTACGTGGCCGGCCGCAGCCCCACGTACGCCTCGCTGGCCCACCCGGTGATGCAGCGGGCCGTCGAGCTCTTCTCCCAGGACACCGTCCACCAGCGCGCCTACGCCCTCAATCTGATCGGCATGGCCACCGTGCACCTGCTCCAGCGGAGCCCGGAGGAGGCCGCCGGCCTCACCGTCCAGGCCATCGACGTCGCCAGGCACGTGCGCTCCGAGCGGGTGAACACCCGCATCCGCAAGACCGCCGACACCGCGCTGCGCGACTACGGCAAGATCGCCGAGGTCGCCCAGCTCAGCGAGCGCCTGGCGTCCGACCTCCCCGAGGTCGCCGGGACCGCCTGACCCGGCGGTCCACCCCGAACCCCGGCCGCGGCCGGCCATCCCGACAGCCCGACTCGGCTCCCCCATGCCAGGTCAACCGGGTGGCCCGCCGCGGCCGGTCCTCGTTCACCGACCCGTCCGTTCGACGGCGTGGCGAGGTTTGTACACCCCGGCCCGCGCGGCACGTATACAGCTCGTCGGCCCGCCCGAGGGGTCACGGAGTCGTGACGGCGTCGTCATGGCGGCGCCCGCTGGGGTGGCGGTTCATCCCGACGTAACACGGACGACTTCTTCGTCACGGTTCCGAAACACCCGATGGCGTCGACGGAAACCCGGCTGGGACAACCTCATGGCGAAAACCGGCCCATCGAGCCCACTTCCCGCACGGGCCGTTCGGATGACGAGGAGACGCCGATGGCAGCAGGCTTCTTGACGCTTGCCGCAGATACGCCCACGCTCGACAGCGGTAGCACGGCGTTCATGCTGCTGAGCGCAGCGCTGGTGCTCGTGATGACCCCCGGTCTCGCCTTCTTCTACGGCGGCATGGTGCGGGTCAAGAGCGTGCTGAACATGCTGATGATGAGCTTCATCGCCATCGGCATCGTCACCGTGCTGTGGACGCTCTACGGTTTCACCGTCGCATTCGACTCCGGCAACGCCTTCTTCGGCGGCTTCGACTGGGCCGGCATGCGCAACATCGGGATCTCCCAGCTGTGGGACGGCTACACCATCCCGGTCTACGTCTTCGCCGTCTTCCAGCTGATGTTCGCGATCATCACGCCCGCCCTGATCAGCGGCGCCCTCGCGGACCGGGTGAAGTTCACCGCCTGGTCGCTCTTCGTGGCCCTGTGGGCGACGGTCGTGTACTTCCCGGTCGCCCACATGGTCTGGGCGTCGGACGGCTTCCTCTTCACCCGCGGCGTGATCGACTTCGCCGGCGGTACGGCGGTGCACATCAACGCCGGTGCCGCGGCGCTCGGCGTGATCCTCGTCATCCGCAAGCGCGTGGGCTTCAAGAAGGACCCGTTCCGCCCGCACAACCTGCCGCTGGTCATGCTCGGCGCCGGCCTGCTGTGGTTCGGCTGGTTCGGGTTCAACGCCGGCTCCTGGCTCGCCTCCGACGGCGTCGCGGCCGTGGCCTTCACCAACACCCAGGTCGCCACCGCCTCCGCGATGCTCGGCTGGCTCGCCTACGAGAAGATCAAGCACGGCTCCTTCACCACCCTGGGCGCCGCCTCCGGCGCGGTCGCCGGTCTGGTCGCCATCACCCCGGCCTGCGGCTCGGTCAGCCCGCTCGGCGCGATCGCGGTCGGTGTCATCGCCGGTGTGGCCTGCGCCGCCGCGGTCGGCCTCAAGTACAAGTTCGGCTACGACGACTCCCTCGACGTGGTCGGCGTCCACATGGTCGGCGGCATCGTCGGCTCCCTGCTCATCGGCTTCTTCGCCACCGGCGGGGTCGGCCAGACCGCCAAGGGCGTCTTCTACGGCGGCGGCTTCGACCAGCTGTGGAAGCAGTTCCTGGGTGTCGGCGTGGTCCTGTTCTACTCGCTGATCGCCTCGGCGATCCTTGCCAAGCTCATCGACCTGGTGATCGGATTCACCGTCAGCGAGGACACCGAGGTCGCGGGCATCGACCAGGCCGAGCACGCGGAGACCGGCTACGACTTCGCGGGCGTGGCCGGCGCGGTCCGCTCCGCCCTCTCCTCCCTGGACAGCAGCAGCGGCAGCGGCACCCAGGTGACCGACGCCCCGTCGAAGAAGGTGGACGCGTGAAGCTCATCACCGCGGTCGTGAAGCCGCACCGGCTGGACGAGATCAAGGAGGCGCTCCAGGCCTTCGGCGTCCAGGGCCTGACGGTCACCGAGGCCAGTGGCTACGGCCGCCAGCGGGGCCACACCGAGGTCTACCGTGGTGCCGAGTACACCGTGGACCTGGTGCCCAAGATCCGCATCGAGGTGCTCGTCGAGGACGGCGACGCCGACCAGCTGATCGACGTCATCGTCAAGGCCGCCCGCACCGGCAAGATCGGTGACGGCAAGGTCTGGAGCATCCCGGTCGAGACCGCCGTACGGGTCCGGACCGGGGAGCGCGGCCCGGACGCGCTCTGAGGACGCGGGGGCGCGGCCGGGACTCCGGCCGCGCCCTTTCGCACCACCGAACCCGAGCAGTTCCACCGCACGGCCTGCGACTGGAGACAGTGTGACGGAGAACGTCGACGCGAAAGCCCACGACGGACACGCCCCTGCAGGCTATGCGGCGGCCCGGCTGGCCCTCCTGAACGGCGAGGGCCCGTCCGGGCCGCCGCGGCGCAAGGCGCTGGCCTCCCTGACCGACGCCTGGCTCGCCGACCTCGCCCGCGGCGCGGCCGACCGGACCGGGGCGCGGGGCTGGTCGCTGGTCGCCGTCGGCGGCTACGGCAGGGGGGAGCTCTCCCCGCGCAGCGACCTCGACCTGCTGCTGCTCCACGACGGCTCCGCCGGGCCCGCGGACGTCGCCGGCCTCGCCGACGGGATCTGGTACCCGGTCTGGGACCTGGGCGTCGCCCTCGACCACTCCGTCCGCACCCCCGCCGAGGCCCGCAAGACCGCCGCCGAGGACCTCAAGGTCCAGCTCGGCCTCCTCGACGCCCGCCACATCGCGGGCGACGCCGCCCTCACGGCCTCCCTGCGCACCGCGGTGCTCGCCGACTGGCGCAACCAGGCGCCCAAGCGGCTCCCCGCGCTCCACGAGCTGTGCCTGGAGCGCGCCGAACGCCACGGCGAGCTCTCGTACCTGCTGGAGCCCGACCTCAAGGAGGCCCGCGGCGGGCTGCGCGACGCCACCGCCCTGCGCGCCGTCGCCGCCTCCTGGCTCGCCGACGCGCCCCGCGAGGGCCTGGAGGACGCCCGGACCCGGCTGCTCGACGCCCGGGACGCCCTCCACCTGGTGACCGGCCGCGCCACCGACCGGCTGGCCCTGCAGGAGCAGGACCAGGTGGCCGGCGCACTCGGCCTGCTCGACGCCGACGCGCTGCTGCGCCAGGTGTACGAGGCCGCCCGGACCGTCGGCTACGCCTTCGACGTCACCTGGCGCGAGGTCGGCCGGGTCCTGCGCTCCCGCCAGATGCGGCCCCGCCGCCGCGGGCTGCTCGGCCGCTCCCGTCCCGAACAGAGCACGAACGGGCCCGAGCGCACCCCGCTGGCCGACGGCGTCGTGGAGCACGAGGGCGAGGCCGTCCTCGCGCTCACGGCCAGGCCCGAGCGCGACCCGGTGCTGCCGCTGCGCGCCGCCGCGGCCGCCGCCGAGCACGGCGTACCGCTGTCGCTGCACGCGGTCCGCCGGCTGAGCGTGGCCCAGGCCACCCGGCCGCTGCCGGTGCCGTGGCCCGCCGAGGCCCGCGAACAGCTCGTGACGCTGCTTGGCGCGGGGGAGTCCACCGTCCAGGTGTGGGAGGCACTGGAGGCCGCGGGCATGATCACGCGGCTGCTCCCCGACTGGGAACGGGTCCGCTGCCGCCCGCAGCGCAACGCGGTGCACATCTGGACCGTCGACCGGCACCTCATCGAGTGCGCGGTGCGCGCCTCGCGCCTGACCCGCCGGGTGGGCCGCCCCGACCTGCTGCTCATCGCCGCCCTGCTGCACGACATCGGCAAGGGCTGGCCAGGCGACCACTCCGAGGCCGGCGAGGTCATCGCCCGCGACGTGGCGGCCCGCTTCGGCTTCGGCCGCGCCGACGTGGAGACGCTGGCCCTGCTGGTCCGCCACCACCTGCTGCTGATCGAGACCGCGACCCGGCGCGACCTGGACGACCCCGCCACCGTGCAGAGCGTCGCCGAGGCCGTTCGAGACTCCGAGACGCTGGAGCTGCTCCACGCGCTGACCGAGGCGGACGCCCTCGCCACCGGGCCGGCCGCCTGGAGCGCCTGGCGGTCCTCACTCGTCGGCGACCTGGTCAAGCGGGTCGCCGCCGTGCTGGTGAGCGGGGCGGTGCCCGGGCCCGCCGACCCCGAGCCCACCGCGGAGGAGGAGCGCCTGGCGGTCGAGGCGGCGCGCACCGGGGGCCCGGTCATCGCGCTGCACGCCCACGCCGAGCCCGACCCCGACGGGGTCCCGCGGACCGCGGACGGCGAACCCGAGCCCGTCGGCGTGGAGCTGCTGCTCGCCGTCCCCGACCGGCCCGGGCTGCTGGCGGCGGCGGCGGGCGTGCTCGCCCTGCACCGGCTCACCGTCCGGGCCGCCGACCTGCGCGCGGTCGACCCCATCCACCAGGGCCCGGTGACCCTCCTGCGCTGGCGGGTGGCCGCCGAGTACGGCTCGCTGCCCGAGGCGGCACGGCTGCGCAACGACTTCGCCCGGGCCTTCGCGGGCTCCCTCGACATCGAGGCACGGCTGGCGGAGCGGGAGTCCGCGTACCCCCGCCGTCGCGGGGTCACGCCCCCTCCGCCCCGCGTCACCGTCGCCCCCGGCAGCTCCAGCGCCGCGACCGTCATCGAGGTCCGCGCCCACGACGCCCCGGGGCTGCTGCACCGCATCGGCCGGGCCCTGGAGTCCACCGGCGTGAACGTCAGGTCCGCCCGGATCAGTACGCTCGGCGCCAACGCGGTGGACGCGTTCTACGTCACGGACACCGCGGGCGATCCGCTTCCCGACGTACGGGCGGCCGAGGTCGCCGACGAGGTGGAGCGGGCCCTGCGCTGACGCGGTGGAGACCATTCGCGGCCCGGGCGGATACCCTTGAGGACGACCTATCACCCGCCCCCGACCTGAGGATCCGCGACCGACGTGTTCGACACCCTTTCCGACCGCCTCGCAGCGACGTTCAAGAACCTCCGGGGCAAGGGCCGCCTTTCCGAGGCGGACATCGACGCCACCGCGCGCGAGATCCGCATCGCGCTGCTGGAGGCGGACGTCGCGCTGCCGGTGGTGCGCGCCTTCATCAAGCAGGTCAAGGAGCGGGCGACCGGGGCCGAGGTCTCCCAGGCGCTGAACCCCGCCCAGCAGGTCATCAAGATCGTCAACGACGAGCTCGTGGGCATCCTCGGCGGTGAGACCCGCCGGCTGCGGTTCGCCAAGCAGCCGCCGACCGTGATCATGCTGGCCGGTCTGCAGGGTGCGGGCAAGACGACGCTGGCCGGCAAGCTCGGCCGCTGGCTGCAGGGCCAGGGCCACGCCCCGCTGCTGGTCGCCGCGGACCTCCAGCGTCCCAACGCCGTCAACCAGCTCCAGGTCGTCGCGGAGCGGGCGGGCGTCGCGGTCTTCGCGCCGGAGCCCGGCAACGGTGTGGGCGATCCGGTCCAGGTCGCCAAGGACTCCCTCGACCACGCCCGCACCAAGCAGTACGACGTCGTCATCGTCGACACCGCCGGCCGCCTCGGCATCGACGCCGAGATGATGCAGCAGGCCGCGGACATCCGCGACGCCGTGCAGCCCGACGAGATCCTCTTCGTCGTCGACGCCATGATCGGACAGGACGCGGTCAACACCGCCGAGGCCTTCCGTGACGGCGTCGGCTTCGACGGCGTGGTGCTCTCCAAGCTCGACGGCGACGCCCGCGGTGGTGCGGCGCTCTCCATCGCGCACGTCACCGGCCGCCAGATCATGTTCGCCTCCAACGGCGAGAAGCTGGACGACTTCGACGCCTTCCACCCCGACCGGATGGCCTCGCGCATCCTGGGCATGGGTGACGTCCTCAGCCTGATCGAGAAGGCCGAGCAGACCTTCAGCCAGGCCGAGGCCCAGAAGATGGCCGAGAAGCTGGCCAAGGGTCCCAAGGAGTTCACCCTCGACGACTTCCTCCAGCAGATGGAGCAGGTCCGCAAGATGGGCTCGATCTCCAAGCTGCTCGGCATGCTCCCGGGCATGGGCCAGATCAAGGACCAGATCAACAACCTCGACGAGCGCGACGTGGACCGCACGGCCGCGATCATCAAGTCGATGACCCCGGGTGAGCGCCAGGACCCCACGATCATCAACGGCTCCCGCCGCGCCCGCATCGCCCGCGGTTCGGGTGTGGACGTCAGCGCCGTGAAGAGCCTGGTGGAGCGGTTCTTCGAGGCCCGCAAGATGATGTCGCGGATGGCGCAGGGCGGTATCCCGGGGATGCCCGGCATGCCGGGGCTGGGCGGCGGCGCACGTCAGAAGAAGCAGCAGAAGAAGGCCAAGGGCAAGCGGCAGAGCGGCAACCCGCTCAAGCGCGCCGAGCAGGAGAAGGCCGACGCCGCCCGTCGCGAGCAGCAGCAGGCCGGTGGCGCCTTCGGCCTGCCGGCCGGCCAGGACGGCCAGAACTTCGAACTGCCCGACGAGTTCAAGAAGTTCATGGGCTGACCCAGGCCCGTGTCCGTACGGCGGCGGCGCCCCCTGCGCAGGGGGCGCCGCCGCCGCGCGTGCATCATGGACCCATGCGCGTACACATCCGTCCCCCGGAGCCGGCCGACGCCCCCGCCTACCGGGAGGCGGTGCTGCGCTCCGCCGAGCACGTCGGCCGGTGGAACCCGGTCGAACCCGACGGGCTGCCCGAACTGCTGCGGCGCCAGGGGCCCGTGCTGCGGACGTTCCTGATCCTCGACGAGGAGAGCGGCGGGATCGTCGGCAAGTGCAACGTGGCCAACATCGTTATGGGGCGCTTCCGCAACGGCAGCCTGGGCTACGACAGCTACGTGCCCTTCGCCGGGACCGGGCGGATGAGCGAGGGCCTGCGGCTGGTCGTCGACCGCTGCTTCGCCCCCGAACCGCGGGGCCTGGGCCTGCACCGGCTGGAGATCAACGTGCAGCCGGAGAACGAACGGTCCGTCGCCATGGCCAAGCGCCTCGGTTTCCGCCACGAGGGCTTCACGCCCCGGATGCTCTACCTGAACGACGCCTGGCGCGATCACGAGCGCTTCGCACTCACCGCCGAGGAGTGGCCGGGGGCCTGAGGGGCGCCGGAGCGGCACTGTCCTTATTGTCAGGATATGGGCAATCCCGTACCGCCCCGGCAGAATCCGGACGACCCATGGCGGACGGAGGGCGCGCCAGCCTCGCCGCCCACCCGGCGACGGCGCCGCATGGGCGGCTGGGGCGGCATGATCCTGACGGCGCTCGTCGTCTTCCTCATCACCGACCTGGTGCTCTCGTTCTTCACCGGGTCCCGGCCGACCACGATCTCGTACACCGAGTTCAACCGGCAGCTGGCCACGGACAACATCTCGAAGATCTACTCCAAGGGCGACTCCATCGAGGGGCAGCTCAAGAAGAAGCAGGACGTGCCGGGGGCGGACGAGGGCACGTACATGCAGTTCAAGACCCAGCGGCCGGTCTTCGCCGACGACGACCTGTGGGCGACCCTGACGAAGAACAAGGTCACCGTCACCGCCGAACCCGTGGTCCAGCAGCGCGGCCTGCTCTACAACCTGCTGCTCTCGCTCGCCCCGGTGCTGCTGCTGGTCCTGCTCTGGCTCTACGTCTCCCGCCGGATGAGCAAGCTCGCGGGCGGGCTCGGCGGCCTGGGCGGCCTCGGCCGCAGGGCCCCGCCGACGCCGGTCGTCCCGGAGGCGGGCCGCCGCACCACCTTCGCCGACGTGGCGGGCATCGACGAGGTGGAGGCCGAGCTCAACGAGGTCGTCGACTTCCTCAAGCGCCCGCAGGCCTACCGGGCGCTCGGGGCGCGGATGCCGCGCGGCGTGCTGCTCGCAGGACCGCCCGGCACCGGAAAGACCCTGCTCGCCCGGGCCGTGGCCGGCGAGGCCGACGTACCGTTCTTCTCCGCCTCCGCCTCCGAGTTCATCGAGATGATCGTCGGGGTCGGCGCGGGCCGGGTGCGCGAGCTGTTCGCCGAGGCCCGCAAGGTCGCCCCGGCGATCATCTTCATCGACGAGATCGACACCATCGGCCGTGCCCGCGGCGCCGCGGGCGGCATCGGCGGCCACGACGAACGGGAGCAGACCCTCAACCAGATCCTCACCGAGATGGACGGCTTCTCCGGCTCCGAGGGCGTCGTCGTCACGGCCGCCACCAACCGGCCCGACGTCCTCGACCCCGCCCTGACCCGGCCCGGCCGCTTCGACCGCGTCGTCCACGTCAGCCCGCCCGACCGTACGGGCCGCGAGGCGATCCTCCGCATCCACCTGCGCCAGGTCCCCCTGGAGGGCGGCATCGACCTGACCGCGGTGGCCCGTGCGACGCCGGGGATGACGGGCGCCGAACTCGCCAACCTCGCCAACGAGGCCGCGCTGCTCGCCGTCAAGCGCGGCAAGGGCGCCGTCGGGCAGGGCGAGCTCTCCGACGCCCTGGAGAAGGTGCAGCTGGGCGCGGCACGCCCGCTCGTGATCCCCATCGAGGAGCGCCGCCGTACCGCCTACCACGAGTCCGGGCACGCCCTGCTCGGCATGCTGCACCCGGGCGCCGACCCCGTACGCAAGATCACCATCGTCCCGCGCGGCCGCGCCCTCGGCGTCACCCTCTCCACCCCCGACTCCGACCGCTACGCGTACACCGAGGAGTACCTGCGCGGCCGGATCATCGGCGCGCTCGGCGGCATGGCCGCCGAGCACGTCGTCTTCGGGGTGATCACCACCGGCGCCGAGAACGACCTGGAGCAGGTCACCAACGTCGTCCGGGGCATGGTCGGCCGCTGGGGCATGAGCGAGAAGGTCGGCCCGCTCTCGGCGATCCCGGCCGACTCCCAGCAGCCCTACGGACTGTCCGCCGCCCCCGCCACCCTCGACGTGATCGACGCCGAGATGCGCAGGATCGTGGACGAGTGCTACGGGACGGCCTGCCGGCTGCTGGGCCGGCACCGCGAGCAACTGGACGCCCTCGCGGAGCGGCTGCTGGAGGCCGAGACGCTGGAGGAGGACGAGGCCTACGAGGCGGCGGGCATCCCACGGCTCGCGAAGGCCGTCGAGTAGCCGCCGTACGGTCGCGCGGGAACGCTGCGGCTACACGCGGGCCACCAGGTAACGGAACACGTTCTCCATCCGGACCGTGCCGTCGCCGCGCCGGTACGCGTGCAGCGCCTCGCGCAGCTCCTTGCGCACCTGGTCCTCGTCGGTGGCCGCCACGGCGGCGTCGAAGAGCCCGGTCGACACCAGGCCGCGCACCGCGCTGTCCATGTCGGGGTAGCCGAACGGGCAGGACACCCGCCCCGAGCCGTCCGGACGCAGCCCCGCATCCCGCGCCAGCTCCTCCAGGTCGTCACGGCCGCTGAGCCGGACCGCGGCGGTGGTGCCGCGCGGCTCGGCCAGCCGTGCCGCGACCCGCAGCACCCGCCCGGTGGCGCAGCGCTCGGGCGGCCCCCAGCCGGCCAGCACGACCGGGGTGCCCCGCTCGGCCAGGCCCGCCGCGGCGCCGAGCGCCGGGACCAGCGCCGCCGGCGCCGTCCCCGGGTCGAGGGCGGTGACCATCGTGAACGGTGCCCCCTCCGGTACGGGGACCTCCTCCGGGCCGCCCGCCACGAGCCGCGTGCGCCCGCCGCGCGACCGTGCAGGCGCGCCCCACTGCGGCTCGGGCAGCAGCCGCTGCCGGGCCAGTTCGAGGCGCCGTTCGTCCGGATCGCACCCCGTGACCGCCGCGCCCCGGGCCGAGGCCATGAGCAGCGCGAGTCCCGATCCGCACCCGATGCCGAGCAGCCGGGTGCGGGGGCCGACCTCCAACCGCTCGTGCACCGCCTCGTAGAGCGGTACGAGCATCCGCTCCTGGATCTCCGCCCAGTCACGCGCCCTGCCGTCGGTCCGGTGTGTCCGTGGGTGCCGTGCGAGCGTAGGTGTCATCGAGCGCCCCAATCAGCCGCGTCGCCGTCTCGCCGAAAGCCTTCCTCGTACGCCCCCCGGTTACGCCGCGCACCGTCTTCGTCACGCCGCGCATGCCCCCGGAGCCAGCCAACTCCCCTTCCGGGCCGTAGTCCAGAGGTTTGAAGGTGAGGATTGGGCCGATTCCCGACCCCGCCGATTCACGTCCGGTGCCGCTGTCCCCGTACCATCTGCGGCATGGCAAAGGCTCCCGTACTCACACCCCAGGCGGACGACTTCCCGCGCTGGTACCAGGACCTGATCAACAAGGCCGAGCTGGCCGACAACGGCCCGGTGCGCGGCACCATGGTCATCCGGCCGTACGGGTACTCGCTGTGGGAGCGGATGCAGCAGGAGATGGACGCGCGGATCAAGGAGGCGGGTGCCCAGAACGCGTACTTCCCGCTCTTCATCCCGCAGTCCTACCTGACCCGGGAGGCCGAGCACGTCGAGGGCTTCGCGCCGGAGCTGGCCGTGGTCACCCACGGCGGCGGCAAGGAGCTGGAGGAGCCGGTCGTCGTCCGGCCCACCTCCGAGACGATCATCAACGAGTACTTCTCCAAGTGGGTGCAGAGCTACCGCGACCTGCCCCTGCTCATCAACCAGTGGGCCAACGTGGTCCGTTGGGAGATGCGCTCGCGGCTCTTCCTCCGTACGAGTGAGTTCCTGTGGCAGGAGGGCCACACCGCGCACGCCACCTACGAGGACGCCCGCGACTACGCCGCGATGATCCACCGCGACGTGTACGGCGACTTCATGACCGACGTCCTCGGCATCGACGTGGTCCTCGGCCGCAAGACCGCCCGCGAGCGCTTCGCCGGCGCCATCAACACCCTCACCCTCGAGGGCATGATGGGCGACGGCAAGGCGCTGCAGATGGGCACCAGCCACGAGCTGGGCACCAACTTCGCCAAGGCCTTCAACACCTCCTACCTGTCGAAGGAGGGGCAGCAGGAGCTGGTCTGGCAGACCTCCTGGGGCGTGTCGACCCGCATGGTCGGCGGCCTGATCATGTCCCACGGCGACGACAACGGACTGCGCGTGCCGCCGCGGCTGGCGCCGGTGCAGGCCGTCATCCTGGCGATCAAGGGCGACGACGCGGTCGTCGCCAAGGTCCGCGAGATCGGCGACCGGCTCAAGGCCGCCGGCGTGCGGGTCCAGGTCGACGTGCGCACCGACACCCCGTTCGGCCGCCGCGCCGTGGACTGGGAGCTCAAGGGCGTCCCCGTCCGCGTGGAGGTAGGCCCGCGCGACCTGGAGAACGGCACCGCGATGCTCGCCCGCCGCATCCCCGGGGGCAAGGAGCCGGTGGCGATCGACGAGCTGACCGCGCTGGTGCCCAAGGCGCTGGAGGAGGACCAGGCCACGCTGCTGCGCCAGTCCCGCGAGCGCCGCGAGTCCCGCACCGTGGACGTCAAGACGATCGCCGAGGCCGCCGAGGCCGCGGCCACCGGCTGGGCCCGCATCCCCTGGGCCGACCTCGGCCCGGAGGGCGAGGCCAGGCTGGCCGAGCAGGGCGTGTCCGTGCGCTGCCTGCTGACCGAGGACGGCCAGGTTCCGGAAACGGACGACGCGCCGGGTACCGCGGCGATCGTCGCGCGGGCATACTGACCGTCAACTGACTGAAAAGCGACGTACGTAATCGGCAGTACGTCCACGCTTGAGGCGGGTGCGTGACTTCTCCACTGTCCTCCGCACCCGCCCTCAGCCGTACGCATCATCCGGAACTGACTAGTACGTGCAAAATATTTGGGATGGCCCGGTATCGGAACACAGGGCGCCCCCGGCTCGTTGTCACGACGTGAGCACGACACCACCAGTCCTCGCCGCCGAGCTGGCAGTCGCATGGGCCGACATTCAACGGCACCATCCCGAACTGCCCGACCTGGCCGCCCCCGAGTCCCTGATCGGAGAGTCCTCGTCCGCGTGCGGCACGGAGCTCTCCTTCGAGCGCCTGCTGCACGAGGCCGTCCACGGAGTCGCCGCCGCGCGCGGCGTCCGGGATACCTCGCGGGCAGGCCGCTACCACAACCGTCGATTCCTGGCCATCGCCGACGAGCTCGGCCTGGACCACTCCGAGGAGCCGCACCCCAGCAGCGGCTTCTCCCTGGTCCAGCTGCGCCCGGACACCAAGAAGCGCTACCGGGCGACGATCGACCGGTTGCAGCGCGCGCTCAGAGCGCACACCGTGGCGACCGCCGCCGACACCGCCCGCAGTTTCCGCGGGCCCGCCGCCCGGCACGGGTCCTCGGGCGGAGGCGTACGGGTGAAGGCGGTCTGCGACTGCGGACGCAACGTCCGGGTCGTGCCGTCCGTCCTCGCGCAGGCGCCGATCGTCTGCGGGGCGTGCGGTACGCCGTTCCGGATTCCGGAGGCCGCGGCGGTCGCGTGAGCGCCCGCCGCGGCACGGGGGCGGCACCGTACGGGGACGGCGCCGGTGGGGTCACCGGCGTGCGGCGGCATGCCCGCCGTATGGCAGAATGGTCAGCTGAGCACTCGGCAGCCGTGCAGGACCCCTCTCTCCTTCGGCTGACGCGTCCGTCGGGCAACCGGCTCCACAACCCCACGTGGTGGTCCGGCCTGCCCAACCACGTCAACTCCAGGAGAACCCACTCCCGTGGCAGTCAAGATCAAGCTGAAGCGTCTGGGCAAGATCCGTTCGCCTCACTACCGCATCGTCGTCGCCGACTCCCGTACCCGCCGTGACGGCCGGGCCATCGAGGAGATCGGTCTGTACCACCCCGTCCAGAACCCGTCGCGCATCGAGGTCAACGCCGAGCGCGTCGCGTACTGGCTGGGTGTCGGCGCGCAGCCGACCGAGCCCGTGCTCGCCATCCTGAAGAAGACCGGCGACTGGCAGAAGTACAAGGGCGAGCCGGCCCCGGCCCCGCTCCTGGTCGCCGAGCCCAAGGCCGACAAGCGCGCCCTCTTCGAGGCCGCCGCCAAGGACGCCGGTGACGGGTCCAAGGGCGAGGCCATCACCCAGAAGGCGAAGAAGTCCGACAAGAAGGACGAGGCCGCCGAGGCGGCCGAGTCGACCGAGGCCTGATCGTGCTCGAGGAGGCCCTCGAACACCTGGTCAAGGGCATCGTCGACAACCCCGACGACGTGCAGGTCGCCGAGCGCACCCTGCGTCGGGGGAAGGTCCTGGAGGTCCGGGTGCACCCCGACGACCTCGGCAAGGTGATCGGCCGCAACGGCCGCACCGCCCGCGCCCTGCGCACGGTCGTGGGCGCGATCGGCGGACGCGGTGTCCGCGTCGACCTCGTCGACGTGGACCACGTCCGCTGAGGTACGCAGCACCGGCACGGGCCGGGGGTGGCACTTGGGCCGCCCCCGGCCCGTGGCCGTATCCGACACGTGAGCACAGGAGCGCGATCAAGTGCAGCTGGTAGTGGGACGCATCGGTCGCGCCCATGGCATCAAGGGCGAGGTCTCGGTGGAGGTGCGCACCGACGAGCCGGAACTGCGGCTCGCCCCGGGCGCCGTGCTCGTCACGGACCCGGCGTCGGCCGGCCCGCTCACCGTCGAGACGGGCCGGGTGCACAGCGGCCGGCTGATGCTGCGCTTCGCCGGCGTGAAGGACCGCACCGGCGCCGAGGCGCTGCGCAACGTCCTGCTGATCGCCGACGTCGACCCGGACGAGACGCCGGAGGACCCCGAAGAGTTCTACGACCACCAGCTGGTCGACCTCGACGTGGTCACCGCCGACGGGACCGAGGTCGGCCGGATCAAGGAGATCTCCCACCTGCCGTACCACGACCTGCTGGTCGTCGAACGGCCGGACGGCAGCGAGGTCATGGTGCCCTTCGTCGCCGAGATCGTCCCCGAGGTCGACCTGGAGCAGCAGCGCGCGGTCATCACGCCCCCGCCCGGCTTGCTGGACGAGGCCGAGGCGGAGCAGTAGGCCCATGCGCATCGACGTCGTCACGATCTTCCCCGAGTACCTGGAGCCGCTGAACGTCTCCCTGGTCGGCAAGGCCCGGGCACGCGGTCAGCTGGACGTGCGCGTCCACGACCTGCGCCAGTGGACCCACGACCGGCACAACACGGTCGACGACACCCCCTACGGCGGTGGCCCGGGCATGGTCATGAAGCCCGAGCCGTGGGGCGAGGCCCTGGACGCGGTCCTGGAGTCGGGGGAGGGCGATCCCGTGCTGGTGGTCCCCACCCCGAGCGGCCGCCCCTTCACCCAGGAGCTCGCGGTCGAGCTGTCCGCGAAGCCCTGGCTGGTCTTCACCCCGGCCCGGTACGAGGGCATCGACCGGCGGGTCATCGAGGAGTACGGCGAGCGGCTGGACGTCCGCGAGGTCTCCATCGGCGACTACGTCCTGGCCGGCGGCGAGGCCCCGGTGCTGGTGATGGTGGAGGCCGTGGCCCGGCTCCTGCCGGGCGTGCTGGGCAACGCAGAGTCGCACCGCGACGACTCCTTCGCCCCCGGTGCCATGGCCGACCTCCTGGAGGGCCCGGTCTTCACCAAACCCCCGGTCTGGCGGGACCGCGTAGTGCCGGAGGTGCTGCTCAGCGGCCACCACGGCAAGGTCGCCCGCTGGCGCCGGGACGAGGCCTTCCGCCGCACGACGCAGAACCGCCCCGACCTGATCGAGCGTTGCGACCCGGCCGCCCTGGACAAGAAGGACCGCGCGATGCTCGCGGCCCTCGGCTGGGTGCAGGGCGAGGACGGCCGATTTGGGCGACTCCCGGAGTCCGTGGAAGAATAGGCGGCTGCTGCCTTGCGTCCGGCGTGCGCCCCTGCCACAGGGGGACATGACGCCCGTCCGACGCGGAGGCGGTCGGATCACCACCACTACTCCCGCCGATGACCTGTGGCATGGGCGAAGAAAGCAGACGAACATGTCCCACCTGCTCGACTCCGTCGACGCCGCGTCGCTGCGCAGCGACGTCCCGGCCTTCCGCCCCGGTGACACCGTCAACGTCCACGTCCGCGTGATCGAGGGCAACCGCTCCCGTATCCAGCAGTTCAAGGGCGTTGTCATCCGTCGCCAGGGCGCGGGCGTCCGTGAGACCTTCACGGTCCGCAAGGTCTCCTTCAGCGTCGGCGTCGAGCGTACCTTCCCGGTGCACAGCCCGATCTTCGAGAAGATCGAGCTCGTGACCCGCGGTGACGTGCGTCGCGCCAAGCTGTACTACCTCCGTGAGCTGCGCGGCAAGGCCGCGAAGATCAAGGAGAAGCGCGACAACTGAGTCCGCCCGGCATATGCGGGGCCCTATAGGCTCTGCGCCTGATGGACACAGAGGTACACCTTCCGGAGCGCGACCGCGCCGATCCCGCCGAACAGCGGGCTGAGCGGTCGCGCTTCGGCGTACGTACACAGCGGTACGCGCTGCTCGCCCTGGCGGCCGCCGCCGTGGTCGCGCTGGTCAACGTCTTCGTGGCCCAGCCCTTCGAGATCCCCAGCGGGTCGATGGAGAACACCCTGCGGGCAGGGGACCGCGTGCTGGTCAACAAACTGGCGTACCGTTTCGGCGAGGCGCCCGCCAGAGGCGACGTCGTGGTGTTCGACGGCGAGGGATCGTTCGTCCAGGACTCCGGCGGGACCGACTACGTCAAGCGGGTCATCGGTGTCGGTGGGGACCGGGTGACCTGCTGCGACGAGCGGGGCAGGATCACCGTCAACGGGCGCCCGCTGGACGAGACCTATCTTTACCCCGGGGACACGCCGTCCCGGGTAGCGTTCGACATCGAGGTTCCGAAGGGGAGGCTGTGGGTGATGGGTGACCACCGTGCCGACAGCCGGGATTCCCGTGACCATCTGGGCGACCCCGGAGGGGGCACCGTTCCGGTGGACAAGGTGATCGGCCGTGCCGAGGTGACCTTCTGGCCGCTGGGGCGCCGCCGCTCCCTGGACGGCGCCCATGGGTAGCCGCGGGCGGGCGAACGCCGGCCAGCCGAGCCGTGCCGAATACCTGGGCGAGGAGCCGGCGGGCCCGCGCAGGGGCGGCGGCCGGGCCGACCGGCGCAAGCTGGCGCGGAAGGTCAAGCGCAGGCGGCGGCGTTCCGCGGCCAGGGAGATACCCCTGCTCATCGGGGTCGCGCTGCTGATCGCGCTGGTGCTCAAGACCTTCCTGCTGCAGGCCTTCGTCATCCCGTCGGGCTCGATGGAGCAGACGATCAGGATCGGCGACCGTGTCGTCGTCGACAAGCTCACGCCGTGGTTCGGCTCCCGGCCGCAGCGCGGCGACGTGGTCGTGTTCAAGGACCCCGGCAACTGGCTGGAGGGCGAGCAGGCCCAGTCCGGCGAGGACCCGGTGGTCGTGAAGCAGGTCAAGGAGTTCTTCACCTTCATCGGGCTGCTGCCGTCCGCGGACGAGCAGGACCTGATCAAGCGGGTGGTCGCGGTCGGCGGCGACACGGTGAAGTGCTGCGACGCCCAAGGGAAGATCACCGTCAACGGGACCCCGTTGGACGAGCCCTACATCCATCCGGGCAATCCGCCGTCGGAGATCAAGTTCACGGTCAAGGTCCCGCCGAACCGGCTCTTCGTGATGGGCGACCACCGGTCCAACTCCGCGGACTCCCGCTTCCACCTCAAGGACGCCGGCAACGGCACCGTGCCGGAGAACCTGGTGGTGGGCAGGGCCTTCGCCGTGGCCTGGCCGATGGGGCACTGGGCAGGGCTGAAGGAACCGGCGACGTACTCCGGCGTCGCCGCGCCGGGGGGTTCGGGCGCGTCTGCCGCGAGGGCGGGCCCCGGAGTGGCAACATCCAACAATCGGCAAGGAATGACCCCGCTCCCGACTCCTGCGGAACTCCCGCTCGTTATGGGGGTGGTGGGCTTGCGCCGCATATGGCGCGGGCGGCAGCGCGCAGCAAGCGGAGTAAGGAGTGGATGTGGGGGACCTGGTGGTCGGCGCAAGGTCCGGACGCGGAGAGCCGGAGGATCGGGACCCCACGTCGGGCGGCTCGGCGGGCGACGGCGAGGCGCCGCTCGGAAGGAAAGGCCCGGACGCGGGCGCGGAAACCTCCGAAGAGGCGAGTGACACGAAGGGCCGTGAAGGCGACGCGGGCAAGAAGCAGCAGCAACGTTCGTTCTGGAAGGAACTGCCGCTGCTGATCGTCATCGCGCTCGCGCTGGCCTGGCTGATCAAGACCTTCCTGCTGCAGGCCTTCTCCATCCCCTCGGCGTCGATGGAGAACACCCTGAGGATCGGCGACCGGGTCCTGGTCGACAAGCTCACGCCCTGGTTCGGCTCCGAGCCCGAGCGCGGCGAGGTCGTCGTGTTCCACGACCCGGGCGGCTGGCTCGGCGAGACCGTCCCGGTGGACACCAACCCGGTGACGACCGCGATCCAGAAGGGCCTGAGCTTCGTCGGCCTCATGCCGTCCGCGGAGGAGAAGGACCTGATCAAGCGGGTCATCGCGGTCGGCGGGGACACGGTGGAGTGCAAGGGCACCGGCCCGGTCAAGGTGAACGGCAAGGCGCTGGACGAGCCGTACATCTTCCCGGGGAACACCCCCTGCGGTGACCGTCCCTTCGGCCCGATCAAGGTCCCGGACGGTCGCATCTGGGTGATGGGCGACCACCGGCAGGACTCCCTGGACTCCCGTTACCACCAGAACCTGCCGGGCAACGGCACGGTCTCCGTGGACGAGGTCGTCGGCCGCGCGGTCGTCGTGGCCTGGCCGATCAGCAACTGGTCCACCCTCCCCGTGCCCAGCACGTTCGACCAGCCCGGCATCAATGCGGCGGGAGCGGGTCTGCCGGCCGCGGGACTGCCGGCGGCGGGCGGACTGGCCGGTGCGGTGCCGCTGGTGCTGTGGCGGCGGCGCCGTCTGATCAACCGGGCCGGGTGAGAGGGCTGCCCCCGGTCCGTACCGCCGGGTAGGGTGCGGACGCATGAGCACGAGCACACGCACGGGCACGCGGACGGCGACGGGGCGAGCAGGCGAACAGGGCGGCGGGCGGACCGGACGGATAGTCTCCGGTCTGGCCGTCGCCCTCGGCTGCGTGCTCTTCCTGGGCGGTTTCGTCTGGGGTGCGCTGGTCTACCGGCCGTACACCGTCCCCACCGGATCCATGACCCCGACCGTCGACGCGGGCGACAAGATCCTCGCCCAGCGGATCGACGGCTCCGAGGTGCGGCGCGGGGACATCGTGGTCTTCACCGACCCGCTGTGGGGCGACGTCCCCATGGTGAAGCGCGTCGTGGCGGTCGGCGGTGACAAGGTGGCCTGCTGCGACAAGCAGGGGCGGCTCACGGTGGACGGCAAGCCGGTCGACGAGCCGTTCCGGCTCGACCCCGAGGGCCCGGCGTCGCCGACCTCCTTCTCGGCCACCGTGCCCCAGGGCAACCTGTTCATGATGGGCGACAACCGGGCGACGTCCGAGGACTCCCGCTTCCGCCTCGGCGACGCCGACAACGGCTCCGTGCCGCGCAGCACGGTGTCCGCGCGGGTCGACGGTGTGGTCTGGCCGCTCGGCCGCGCGGGCATGGTCGCCAGGACCGGCGCGTTCGCCGCCCTGCCGGGCGACGGGCCCTCGGGCCCCGGCCCGCTGCGCACGGTGGGCGTGGCGCTCGCGGCCGGCGTGGTCCTGATCTTCGCCGGTGCGGCCTACGGCCCGGTCGCGGACCGGGCCCGGCGGCGGAGGGTGGCGCGATAACGATGCGACGGCGCGCGGCCCGGGTCGTCCTCCTGGACCCCTCCGACCGGATCCTGCTGCTCCACGGGTACGAGCCGGAGGACCCGTCCGTCACCTGGTGGTTCACCCCGGGCGGTGGCGTCGAGGAGGGCGAGAGCCTGGACGCCGCGGCGCACCGCGAGCTGGCGGAGGAGACCGGGATCACCACGGCCCTGCTCGGGCCGGTGCTGTGGGAGCGCTCGTGCGCCTTCGACTTCGACGGCCGGCGCTGGGAGCAGGACGAGTGGTACTACCTGGCCCGCACCGACGACGTCCGGGTGCACCCAGCCGGTCTCACCGAGCTCGAGCAGCGCAGCGTCGACGGCCTGCGATGGTGGACCTGTGAGGAACTGCTCGCCTCGCATGAGACGGTGTACCCGACCAGGCTCGCCGAGCTGCTGCGCGCATTGCTCGACGAAGGTCCCCCATTGTCCCCGATTCACCTGGGGACGGAGCGTGACTGACGCACAATGGGGGGACGTACGGCTGAAGGGGAACATGCCATGAGCGCCGAGGACCTCGAGAAGTACGAGACCGAGATGGAGCTGAAGCTCTACAGGGAGTACCGGGATGTCGTCGGCCTGTTCAAGTACGTGATCGAGACGGAGCGTCGTTTCTACCTCACCAACGACTACGAGATGCAGGTGCACTCGGTCCAGGGCGAGGTGTTCTTCGAGGTCTCCATGGCCGACGCGTGGGTGTGGGACATGTACCGGCCGGCGCGCTTCGTGAAGCAGGTGCGCGTGCTGACGTTCAAGGACGTGAACATCGAGGAGCTGAACAAGGCCGACCTCGACCTGCCCTCGGACGACTCCGGCTTCAACGGCTGAGCCGGCCGGGGCCGGCGGGTTGTCCACAGGCCCCGATCAAGATCATCTCTCGGGCGCCACCTCCCTCACAGTGAGTGACGGAGGTGGTACCGATGAATGCCCGAGGAGCTTTCGGACGTTACGGCGAGGAACTGGCGGCACGGTCTCTGACCGAGGCCGGGATGACCGTGCTGGAGCGGAACTGGCGGTGCAGGCACCGCGAACGGCACGGCGAGATCGACATCGTGGCGGCGGACGGCGACGCGCTCGTGGTGTGCGAGGTGAAGTCGCGCGCGGAGTCCTGCGGTGAGCACCCGATGGCCGCCGTCACCCCGCGCAAGGCGGAGCGGCTGCGGCTGCTCGCCGAGTGCTGGCTCGCCGACCACGGCGGACCTCCCCCGGGCGGGGTGCGGATCGATGTGGTCGGTGTGGTGCTGCCGCCCCGGGGCGCCGCCCGCGTCGAGCACGTGCGGGGGGTGGAGTGATGGGCTTCGCCCGGACGTGTTCGGTGGCGCTGGTGGGTGTGGAAGGCGTCGTCGTCGAGGTCCAGGCGGACCTGGAGGCGGGGGTGGCCGCGTTCACGCTGGTGGGGCTGCCGGACAAGAGCCTGAGCGAGAGCCGTGACCGGGTTCGCGCCGCCATCGTGAACAGTGGCGAGACCTGGCCGCAGAAGAAGCTCACGGTCGGCCTCAGCCCGGCCTCCGTCCCCAAGGGCGGCAGCGGCTTCGACCTGGCGGTCGCGTGCGCCGTCCTCGCCGCGAACGACCGCGTCGCCCCACGCGACATCGCCGACCTGATGATGATCGGCGAGCTCGGCCTCGACGGCCGGGTCCGCCCGGTCCGCGGGGTGCTGCCCGCGGTCCTCGCCGCCGCCGACGCCGGGTACCGCCACGTCGTGGTGCCCGAGCGCACGGTCGCCGAGGCCTCGCTCGTACCGGGGGTCTCCGTGCTCGGGGTCCGCAGCCTGCGGCAGCTGATCGCACTGCTCAACGACGAGCTCGCCCCGCAGGAGGACGAGGAGCCCGCCGACGGCAGGCCCGACCCGATGCTGGCCGGCCTGACCCTGCCGGGCGCCGGCCACGGCACGGGGCTCGCCGACACCGGCACCCCGGATCTGGCCGAGGTCGCAGGGCAGGGCACCGCCAGGACCGCCTTGGAGGTCGCCGCCGCCGGCGGTCACCACATCTACCTGAAGGGGCCGCCGGGCGCGGGCAAGACGATGCTGGCCGAGCGGCTGCCCGGGTTGCTGCCACCGCTCACCCGGCAGGAGGCGGTGGAGGTCACCGCCGTGCACTCGGTCGCCGGGATGCTGCCGCCGGGCCGGCACATGGTGGACCAGCCGCCGTACTGCGCGCCGCACCACTCGGCGACCATGCAGTCCCTGGTCGGCGGCGGAAACGGGCTGCCACGGCCGGGTGCCGTCTCGCTCTCCCACAAAGGTGTGCTTTTTCTGGATGAAGCACCCGAATTCAATGGTCAGGCCCTCGACGCGCTGCGCCAGCCCCTGGAGTCCGGCCACGTGGTGATCGCCAGGGCGGCCGGAGTCGTCCGCCTTCCCGCGCGGTTCCTGCTCGTCCTCGCCGCCAACCCCTGCCCCTGCGGGCGGTACGGCTCACCCGGCAGCAATTGCGACTGCACGCCGAGCATGATCCGCCGCTACCAGGGGCGGCTCTCGGGGCCCCTCCTGGACAGGGTCGACCTGCGGGTCGAGGTGGAAGCCGTCAGCCGCTCCGAGCTGATCGGGGGCGCCGGCTCCGCGGAGTCCACCGCGGTGGTCGCCACGCGGGTGCGGGAGGCCCGCGAGCGCGCCGCCGCCCGGTACGCGGACACGCCGTGGCGGCTCAACAGCGAGGTCCCCGGCCATGAGTTGCGCACCCGCTGGGCCATGGCGCCCGGGGCCCTGCGCTGCGCGGAGCGGGACATGGAGCGCGGGCTCCTCACAGCGCGGGGACTCGACCGGGTCCTGCGTGTGGCCTGGACGGTCGCCGACCTCGCGGGCCGTGACCGGCCCGAAGGCGTCGACATGGAGCGCGCCCTGGAGCTGCGCACCGGTGTGCGCCGCGGCATGGCGGCGGCGACGGGAGCCGTCCGATGACGCAGATGCCGCCCGGCCTGGACGGGGACGCCGGGCCGGACCTGGAGGAGGAGCCGCCACCGACGCCAGAGGAGCGTCTGGCCCGCGCCGCCGTGACGCGGATCGCCGATCCCGGCGACGGGCTCGTCGGCGCCTGGTTGCGGGAGCTCGGCCCCGTCGAGACCGTACGGGCCCTCACCGCCGGTGAAGAGCTGCCCGGGGCGGGCGAGCAGCGGGCGGCCGGATACGCCCTGCGGGCCCGCCGGAGCAGGCCGGAGCGGGATCTGGCGGCGGCCCGGGCCATGGGGGCCCGTTTCGTGTGCCCCGGTGACCCGGACTGGCCGCGGCAGCTCGACGACCTCGGCGGCGAGCGCCCGTACGGACTGTGGGTGCGCGGCGGCGCCTCGCTGCGGATGTGGGCGCTGCGGTCGGTCGCCGTCGTGGGCGCCCGCGCGTGCACCGACTACGGCTCCCACATGGCGGCGTCCCTCGGCGCCGACCTGGCGGAGGCCGGCTGGGTCACCGTCTCCGGGGCCGCCTACGGCGTCGACGGCGCCGCACACCGGGGAGCGCTGTCCGTGACGGGGGCGACCGTGGGGGTCGTCGCCTCCGGAGTGGACGTGCCGTATCCGCCGGGTCATGCCGAGTTGATCGGACGCATCGCCGAACAGGGGCTGCTCATCGGTGAATTGCCACCCGGATCTCATCCCACCCGCAGCCGCTTCGTGCTCCGCAACCGCGTGATCGCCGCGCTCACCCGGGGCACCGTCGTCATCGAGGCCCAGTACCGCAGCGGCTCCCTGATCACCGCCCGCCGGGCCCGCAAGCTGGGCCGTTTCGTCATGGGCGTGCCGGGACCCTGCACCTCGGCGCTGTCCCAGGGGGTCCACGAGCTGCTGCGCGCCGAGGGGGTCCTGGTCACCGGCGCCGCCGACGTCATCGAGCTCGTCGGCCGCATCGGCGAGGACCTCGCGCCCGAGCGCCGCGGGCCGGTCCTGCCGCGGGATCTGCTCCCGCCCGCGACCGCCCGGGTCCTGGAGGCCCTGCCCGCCCGTGGCGGGGCCGGCGTAGCGGAGCTCGCGGTCGCCGCCGCGAGCACCCCCGACGACACCCTCACCAGGCTCCATGAGCTGCACGCCCTCGGTTTCGTCGAACGGGACGGCCCGCGCTGGAAGTTGCCGCAAGGCCGTGAGGCGGCTCCCACGGCTCCCATGGCTCCCATGACGGAGGGGGGTGGCCAAGCCGACACGCTCTCCCGGTGAACACACCATCAGGTGACAGGACGGTTCTTGACCTGGGACCCCCTGGATGGCGAGGTTATGGGGACGCCCGAACGTCGCCCTGAGCGACGGTATGGTCACGCTACGCTCAAGGAGGTTCGAGTCCCGCCCGTCCCTCAGGTCACGCAGAACGGCTCAGATCGACGCATGCACCGGCACACTCCCGGGCACGAAGGCAGCACGGCGGCGACCGCCGTCACCGGAAACCCCCGGCCGCCCGCCCCCACCTCGCTCGACGCGCTGTGGCGGACCTACAAGTCCACGGGGGACGCACGCCTGCGCGAGCAGCTGATCCTGCACTACTCACCCCTGGTGAAGTACGTCGCGGGACGCGTGAGCGTCGGCCTGCCCGCCAACGTGGAACAGGCGGACTTCGTCTCCTCCGGGGTCTTCGGGCTCATCGACGCCATCGAGAAGTTCGACCCCGAGCGCGCGATCAAGTTCGAGACCTACGCGATCACCAGGATCCGCGGGGCCATGATCGACGAGCTGCGCGCCCTGGACTGGATCCCGCGCTCGGTGCGCCAGAAGGCCCGCGCCGTGGAGCGCGCCTACGCCACCCTCGAGGCCTCCCTGCGCCGCACCCCGAGCGAGTCCGAGGTCGCCGCCGAGATGGGCATCGCCCTGGAGGAGCTGCACGGCGTCTTCAGCCAGCTCTCCCTGGCCAACGTCGTGGCCCTGGAGGAGCTGCTCCACGCGGGCACCGACGGCGGCGACCGGCTCACCCTGGTCGACACCCTGGAGGACACCGGCGCCGACAACCCCGTCGAGGTCGCCGAGGACCGCGAGCTGCGCCGCCTGCTGGCCCGCGCCGTCAACACGCTGCCCGAGCGCGAGAAGACCGTGGTCACCCTCTACTACTACGAAGGGCTCACCCTCGCGGAGATCGGCCAGGTGCTCGGGGTCACCGAGAGCAGGGTCAGCCAGATCCACACCAAATCCGTTCTGCAATTGCGCGCGAAACTGGCCGACGTCGGCCGTTGACGCCGCTTTGCCCACGGGTGCGCCCGATGGCCGCGCCGCTTCCGTACAGTGGTGAGGTGCCCAAGATTCGAGCGGCCTCGGTGGCCGAGCACCGGTCGATGCAGCGCGACGCCCTGCTGGACGCCGCGCGCAGTCTGCTCTCCGAAGGCGGGACGGAGGCCCTGACCTTCCCCGCCCTCGCGGAGCGCACCGGGCTCGCCCGGTCCTCCGTCTACGAGTACTTCCGCTCCCGGGCCGCAGTCGTCGAGGAGCTGTGCGCCGTCGACTTCCCCGTCTGGGCGGCCGAGGTCGAGGCGGCCATGGAGGCCGCCCCCACCGCCGAAGCCAAGATCGAGGCGTACGTCCGCAGCCAGCTCACGCTCGTCGGTGACCGCCGGCACCGGGCCGTGGTCGCGATCTCCGCGGGCGAACTCGACTCGGGCGCCCGTGAGAAGATCCGCGCCGCCCACGGCGGTCTGGTCGCCATGGTCGTCGAGGCGCTCGCCGCGCTCGGCCACCATGAGCCGAGGCTCACCGCGATGCTGCTCCAGGGCGTCGTCGACTCCGCGGTCCGCCGGATCGAGCTCGGCGCCGCCGAGGAGCCGGACGCCATCGCCGACGCGGCCGTCACCATGGCCCTGCGCGGCGTCCTGGGCTGAGCGGCGGGACCTTCCCGACCGCCTCGATCGCTCCGGCCGTCGTTCCGGCCACCTCTTCCGGCAAGGGCACCCCGAAGACCGGCAGGAGTCGCGACGGCCCGCCGCGCAGCATCCCGTCCGGCAGCAGCGACAGCGGGTCGAGGTAGACCTCCCCGCGCAGCAGCCCCCAGTGCAGGCAGCCGCCGGGGCAGTGCCACGGGCCTCCCGTGAGCACCCCCACCTCCTGCCCCGCTCCGACCTCGTCGCCCACCGCGACCGAGGCCCGCACCGGCTGGTACGTGATGCGCAGCCCGCCGGCGAGCTCGATCGCCACGACCCCGCGCCCCGCCACCTGACCGGCGTACGACACCGTGCCGGGCGCCGCCGCGCGCACCGGTGCGCCGGGCCCCGCGCGCAGGTCCACCCCACGGTGCCCCGCCGCCCACGGCACCGCCGGCGGATCGAACCCCCGCTCCACGACCGGTCGCCGGCCCCCGCCGGAGGGATCCACCGGCCAGGCCCGTTCCGCGCCCCCGCCGGCCGGGACGACCGGAGTCCGGGCAGCGGCCCCCACCGGGTGCACGAGCCCCCCGAGCCACGTCAGTACCGCCAACACCACCACCGCGTATGTCCTCATGGTCCAACGGTGACGTGTTCCGCCGTCGCCGGATGATCATGGAAGCGGCCTGTGGACAACGCCTTACCGCCCCCGCCCCCAGGCACGATGTCGCCCGCCGCTCCGGCGGTCCCGTACACTTTCCATGGCGATCCGGGTCACCGGGTCGACTTCGCACGCCCCGCCACCGCCCTACAGCGAGCGGTGGACGCGCTCCTCGGTCCCTCGTGGCACGGCGCGTTCGGGGCGTCAGGCGCGGCCGCCGTCCGGCGACCGCGAAAACCGAGTACCCCTAGGAGTACGGCCATGGCCGTCGTCACGATGCGGGAGCTGCTGGAGAGCGGCGTCCACTTCGGGCACCAGACCCGCCGCTGGAACCCGAAGATGAAGCGCTTCATCTTCACCGAGCGCAACGGCATCTACATCATCGACCTGCTCCAGTCGCTGTCGTACATCGACCGCGCCTACGAGTTCGTCAAGGAGACCGTCGCACACGGCGGCACCATCCTCTTCGTCGGTACGAAGAAGCAGGCCCAGGAGGCCATCGCCGAGCAGGCGACCCGCGTCGGCATGCCCTACGTGAACCAGCGCTGGCTGGGCGGCATGCTCACCAACTTCTCGACCGTCTACAAGCGCCTGCAGCGCCTGAAGGAGCTCGAGGAGATCGACTTCGAGGACGTGGCCGCCTCCGGCCTCACCAAGAAGGAGCTCCTGGTCCTCTCCCGTGAGAAGGAGAAGCTGGAGAAGACCCTGGGCGGCATCCGCGAGATGCAGAAGGTGCCGAGCGCCGTCTGGATCGTGGACACCAAGAAGGAGCACATCGCCGTCGGTGAGGCGCGCAAGCTCCGCATCCCGGTCGTCGCGATCCTCGACACCAACTGCGACCCCGACGAGGTCGACTACAAGATCCCGGGCAACGACGACGCGATCCGCTCCGTCACCCTGCTGACCCGTGTGATCGCCGATGCCGTCGCCGAGGGCCTCATCGCCCGCTCCGGTGCCGCCACCGCCGGTGACAAGGCCGAGGGCGAGCCGCTGGCCGCCTGGGAGCGCGAGCTGCTCGAGGGCGACAAGGCGAAGGCTGAGGAGACCGCCGCCGAGGCTGCTCCGGCTGCCGAGACCGCTGAGGCGCCCGCTGCGGAGGCCACTGCGGCCGAGACCGTCGAGGCGCCCGCCGCCGAGGCTGCGCCGGCTGCCGAGACCGCCGAGGCGCCCGCCGCCGACGCCGAGCAGGCCTGAGCCTCAGCCCGCCTTCCGATGCGTGTGAGGACGGCGGGGGCTCCGGCCCCCGCCGTTCGTCCGTAGAACCACCGCTCACCGGATCCACCGACTTCCGAGAAGAGACTGACAGACCATGGCGAACTTCACCGCCGCCGACGTCAAGAAGCTCCGCGAGCTGACCGCCGCGGGCATGATGGACTGCAAGAAGGCGCTCGAGGAGGCCGAGGGCGACCTGGACAAGGCCGTCGAGATCCTCCGCGTCAAGGGCCAGAAGGGCGTCACCAAGCGCGAGGGCCGCTCCGCCTCCAACGGCGCCGTCGTGTCCCTGATCGCCGGTGACAACAGCGAGGGTGTCCTCGTCGAGCTCAAGTGCGAGACCGACTTCGTCGCCAAGGGCGACAAGTTCATCGCCGCCGCCGACGCCCTCGCCGCCCACGTCGCCGTCAGCAAGCCGGCCGACCTGGAGACGCTGCTCGCCTCCGAGATCAAGGACGGCCAGACCGTCCAGGCCTTCGTCGACGAGGCCAACGCCACCCTCGGCGAGAAGATCGTCCTGGACCGCTTCGCCCAGTTCACCGACGGCTACGTCGCCTCCTACCTGCACCGCACCAGCCCGGACCTGCCCCCGCAGGTCGGTGTCCTGGTCGAGCTGGACAAGGCCGACGCCCAGGTCGCCAAGGACGTCGCGCAGCACATCGCCGCCTTCGCCCCCACCTTCCTGTCCCGCGAGGAGGTGCCCGCCGAGACCGTCGAGAACGAGCGTCGCGTCGCCGAGGCGACCGCCCGCGAGGAGGGCAAGCCCGAGGCCGCCCTGACGAAGATCGTCGAGGGTCGCGTCAACGGCTTCTTCAAGGAGAACGTCGTTCTCGAGCAGGCCTTCGCCAAGGACAACAAGAAGACCGTCCAGAAGGTCCTGGACGAGGCCGGCGTCTCGCTGAAGCGCTTCGCCCGCTTCCGCGTCGGCGTCTGAGCGACCACCGCGCAAGCGATTGACCGACGGCCCCGCTAGGGTCGTACGCAGCCGGCCGCTCACCGGCGGGCCGCAGTTGTGACGAGGAGGCCATTGCCCACAGGGAACCATCACGGACCCTCGGCAATGGCCTTCTTCGTACGTGCACGAGGAGATCTCCATGGAACAGGACGCCGACAAGGCACCCACCGCCACCGGCAGCACGCACAAGGGCCGGTACCTGCTCAAGCTCTCCGGCGAGGCCTTCGCCGGCGGAGGGGGACTCGGAGTCGACCCCGACGTCGTGCACACGATGGCCCGTGAGATCGCCGCCGTCGTCCGCGACGGCTACGAGATCGCCGTCGTCATCGGCGGAGGCAACTTCTTCCGCGGTGCCGAGCTCCAGCAGCGCGGCATGGACCGGGCCCGCTCCGACTACATGGGCATGCTCGGCACGGTCATGAACTGCCTCGCCCTCCAGGACTTCCTGGAGAAGGAGGGCATCCAGTCGCGGGTGCAGACGGCGATCACCATGGGCCAGGTCGCCGAGCCCTACATCCCGCTGCGCGCCGTGCGCCACCTGGAGAAGGGCCGCGTCGTGATCTTCGGCGCCGGTATGGGCATGCCGTACTTCTCCACCGACACCACCGCCGCGCAGCGCGCCCTGGAGATCCACGCCGAGGCGCTGCTGATGGGCAAGAACGGGGTCGACGGGGTCTACGACGCCGACCCCCGCTCGAACCCCGACGCGGTGATGTTCGACGCCCTGGAGTACGCCGACGTCATCGCCCGCGACCTGCGCGTCGCGGACCTGACGGCGATCACGCTGTGCCAGGACAACAAGCTCCCGATCCTCGTCTTCGAGCTGCTCGCGGAGGGCAACATCGCGCGGGCCGTGAAGGGTGAGAAGATCGGCACGCTCGTCAACGACACGGGCGCCCGCTGACGGACGGCGCCGGCCGCAATCCGGCCTGCGATCCGCCCGGAACGGGGATGGACAAGACGCTGCCGGTCGGACACCGTGCAGGAAAGACGCGCGCAAGGGCCGAGGCTCTGCCTTCTGAATACCAGGAGCACATGGTGATTGAAGAGACCCTCCTCGAAGCCGAGGAGAAGATGGAGAAGGCCGTCGTCGTCGCCAAGGAGGACTTCGCCGCGATCCGCACCGGCCGCGCCCACCCGGCGATGTTCAACAAGATCGTGGCGGACTACTACGGTGCCCCGACCCCGATCAACCAGCTCGCCTCTTTCGCGGTGCCCGAGGCGCGGATGGCCGTGATCACCCCGTTCGACAACTCGGCGCTGCGCAACATCGAGCAGGCGATCCGGGATTCGGACCTGGGTGTCAACCCGACCAACGACGGCCGTATCATCCGGGTGGTCTTCCCGCAGCTCACCGAGGAGCGGCGCAAGGAGTACATCAAGGTCGCCCGCGGCAAGGCGGAGGACGCGCGGATCTCGATCCGCAGCGTGCGCCGCAAGGCCAAGGAGACCCTCGACAAGCTCGTCAAGGACGGCGAGACGGGCGAGGACGAGGTGCGCCGCGCGGAGAAGGAGCTCGACGACACGACCCACAAGTACGTGGCGCAGGTCGACGAGCTGCTCAAGCACAAGGAAGCCGAGCTGCTGGAGGTCTGATCCGGCACACCGCCGGACCGGATCCCCGGCTCCGCAGACCCGCGGCCGGGCGACCCATCCACCCGACCACCCACCCATCCGACCGACCCGGACCGGACGAAAACGCGAGGCGAAACTCCGTGAACGACTCTTCTTGGGGGCCCTCGCCACATGCCGGTTCCTGGGGAGGCGAGGATGAAGGGGCCACCCGGATGGGCGGCCCCTTGTTCCGCGACGACGCCCCCGAACCGGAGCGGCACTCCGCCCGGCCCGACCGTTCCGTGCCGCAGCCCTCGGCGGCGGGTGGGAACGGCGGCCGGGCGAAGAAGAGCGCGGGGCGCAACCTGCGCGCCGCGATAGGGGTGGGTGTCGGCCTCGGGGTCGTCATCATCGCCTCGCTCTTCATCGTCAAGGCCGTCTTCGTGGGCGTCGTCGCCGCAGCGGTCGTGGTGGGCCTGTGGGAGCTCACCTCGCGCCTGGCCGAGCGCAAGGAGATCCGGGCTCCCCTGGTGCCGCTCGCCGTCGGCGGCGCCGCCATGGTCGTCGCGGGCTACGTACGCGGTGCCGAGGGCGCGTGGGTGGCGATGGCGCTCACCGCGCTCGCCGTACTGGTGTGGCGCATGACGGAGCCTCCGGAGAACTACCTCCGCGACGTCACGGCGGGCGTGTTCGCCGCCTTCTACGTGCCGTTCCTGGCCACGTTCGTGGTGATGATGCTCGCGGCGGGCGACGGCCCGTGGCGGGTCTTCGTCTTCCTGCTGCTCACGGTGATCAGCGACACCGGTGCCTACGCCGTCGGTTGGCGCTTCGGCACGCACAAGCTCGCTCCCCGCATCAGCCCCGGCAAGACCCGTGAGGGCCTGGTCGGCGCGATCACCTTCGCGATGGTGGCGGGGGCCCTGTCCATGCAGTTCCTGATCGAGGACGGCCGGTGGTGGCAGGGTCTGCTGCTGGGCCTTGCGGTGGCCGCCAGCGCGACCCTCGGCGACCTCGGCGAGTCCATGATCAAGCGGGACCTCGGCATCAAGGACATGGGCAAGCTGCTGCCCGGCCACGGCGGCATCATGGACCGCCTCGACTCGCTGCTGCCGACCGCCCCCGTGGTGTGGCTGCTGCTGGTCCTCTTCGTCGGCTCGGGCTGATCCCCGGCAGCCGGCCGTCAGCAGCTCAGCCCGGTTGCGGCCCCGTCGCCACGGGCCGGGCGGGGTCGGCGCTCCACTCGCTCCACGAGCCGACGTACAGCGCGGCGTCGATCCCCGCGACGGCCAGGGCCAGCACCTGCTGCGCGGCCGAGACCCCCGAACCGCAGTACACGCCGACCCTGCCGCCGTCCGCCGTGACCCCCAGGGCGGTGAAACGGCCGGCCAGTTCGCGGGCGGGACGGAAGGTGCCGTCGGCGGTGACGTTCCCGGACGTCGGAGCCGACACGGCCCCCGGGATGTGACCGCCCACCGGATCCAGCGGCTCGACCTCGCCCCGGTAGCGCTCGGCCGCGCGCGCGTCCAGCAGCACCCCCGTACGGGCCAGCACCGCAGCGTCGTCGGCGCTCAGCACCGGCAGCGCGCCCGGTACGGCCTCGAAGTCGCCGGGCCCCGGTGCGGTGGCCCGTGTGGTCAGTCCGCCGCCGGCGGCCGTCCAGGCGGCCAGTCCGCCGTCCAGCACGCGTACGTCGTCGTGGCCCGCCCAGCGCAGCGTCCACCAGGCGCGTGCCGCGGCCCAGCCCTGGCCGCCGTCGTGGACGACGACCCGGCTGCCCCTGCGTACCCCGGCCCGCCGCATCGCCGCCGCGAACACCCCGGCGTCCGGCAGCGGATGCCGGCCGGCCGGGCCCGCCGGTCCGACGAGTTCCGCCTCCAGGTCGACCTACACCGCGCCCGCGATGTGGCCCGCCTCGTACGCCGCGCGCCCGGACGGCCCTCCGCGCTCGTAGCGGACGTCCAGGAGCACGGGGGCGGTACCGTCGCGCAGGGTGGTGGCGAGCTCCGCGGCGCTGATGATCGTGTTCACCGGCCCATCCTGGCGCAGCCCGGCCGGGCCGGGAAGCCGGGTGTGCGTGCGGCGGGCTGCCGCTGAGCGGCCCACGGCCGACATTCCTCCCTGACCTGCGCTGTCGCCGCTCGTCGTGACGTCGGTCGCACGGTGCGGAGGCCCGTGACGCTGGTCGGCGGTCGGTCCGCCGCTTACACTCGAACGTGTGTACGAGCTTCCTCCGGATCCGCAGCGCCTGCGGGTGATACGCCTCTATCTGCAGATGCAGATCGCCGCAGTCGACGCCAAGATCCAGGAGGCGGAATCCGGTTCCGTGGTCGTGGCCGGGGCGGAGGCCGGAGATGACGCCGTTCCGCGAACTCGGGGCGGGAAGCGCGGTCGCACCTCCGCCTGGCGGCTGCAGAGCGTGCCCGACCCGCGCGGCGGTGCGGGCCGGGGCGTCCTCCATCGTGACGACTGCCGCGTGCCCGGGGGCGGGCGGCTGAACCGGCAGGAGTTCGAGGTCGCCCTCGGCATGCCGGACGTCGCGCCGTGCGAGATCTGCCACCCGGAATCGGAGCACGCCCCGTGAGGTCCAGGACCGCGTCCCGCGTCCCGAGTGGCCCTATGTGACGGTCGGTCAAGTCACCGCGAGGCATGCGCCCGAGACGGTCCGGAACCCGGAACAGCTCGGAGCCGGAAGGCGATCCGCCGGGTCCACCAACGGAAGATCGCCCGGGCTGTGGCGGAATCCACAGTTCCGGCAACGGAAGTGTCACACCCTGCGCGCACACTGTGTACGTGCCGTTGCTCCGGAGGGGGGGCGTCGGCGCGTGCGCGTGTCCAGGTCGGGGAGAGCGGGGGAAGTGATGAGCAGTCACCGGACGGTGGAACAGATCCTCGGTGAGCGGTGGGAGGAGTACGCACAGGAGGCACTCGCCGAGGCGGGGCAGGACTATCCGGGCCGGGCGATGGTCGTCGAGGCCTTCGGCGAACCCGAGCCGTTCGAGGAACTGATCGCGCCCTTCGGGCCCCGGTGGCCGGGGGCGGCGGCGCCCCCGGCCGGCCCTCGGACCGATCCCGACGAACTGGCCGCCTATGTCCTCGCCACGCTGGCGGACGACGAGGAGGTGAGCGAGGGCGACGCGTGGGGCGTCGTGCAGCGGGTGTCCCGCAGCACGGACGTGCCCTCCCTCGCCGACGAGCGCGGGCTGCCGGACCTGTGGTCGTCCGACGTCGAGGAGATGTGCACGGTGCTGCGGTCGTGGGAGGACCGCTTCGGCATACGCCTGCTGGCGCTCAACCGTGAACGTCTGGTCGTCTCGGTGGCCGCGCCGCCGACCACCATGGCCGAGGCGCTCGCCGTGGCGGCGGAGCACTTCGCCTTCTCGCCGGACACCATCACCCAGGCGGGTGATCACGACACCCTGCGTACCTTCGCGGCCCACGAGCTCCTGGGCAAGCAGATGTGGAGCTTCTGGTGGGACTGACCGGGCGAGCCCGGCGCTCTCGCGACCGCGTGCCCTCCCCGGGTGCCGGGCGGGAGGGCACGCGACGCTGAGGGCGGGTCAGCTCGCCTCGGTCTGCGGGCACGTGCGCGGGATCGGCCGGGAGGAGTGGGGGTGCGCCGGGTGCAGGGGTTGGAAGTAGTGCGTGAGGGCCCAGAGGCCGACGCGGGCTCCCGCCTGGCAGCCTGCGGTGTCCGCCGTCCGGGTGTGGATGCCGGCCCACACACGGGCGTCGATCATGTCCTGGTTGAACTGCACGGCGTCGTCGTAGTGCCGTGTGGTGCCCGTGGCGTCGGACGGGAAGGTGAGGTCGATGCGGGTCGTGCCGAAGAGCCCCGTCAGGGTCTGGGCCACGGCGCCGGCGACCGCGGCGTGCCCGCTGATGTGGTCGGGGTGCGGCGGCGTGACGAGCAGCGGCTGCCACTGCGGATCCGGCTCGGTCGCCGGGTTGCCGTCGGTGCCGGCCAGTTGGACGGCCGTGATCGGCCGCCAGGATCCGTAGTGGAGCTTGGCGTCCCACGCGGTGATGACGGCGTCGGTCGCCGCGGAGTTCGCCGCGGCGAACAACCGTGCCGTGTCGGCGATGTCCAGGCGGTGGCGGGCGCTGTGGTCGCGGAACGCGGCCTGGAGCTGCACGGCCAGGTTGCCCCCGAAGAACAGGGCGGTCTCGGTCTGCAGCGCGGTGCGAGGCGAGCCCGTCCGCGCGCCCATGGTCCTCACCTCGTTCACGTCCCGGGCGTAGCGGGCCGAGGTCAGGGCGGGCGGCGGCCCGGGCCGGAACTGGGACGGTGAGGCGAGCAGCAGCGGGCGCAGCCGGGCGAGCCAGGTGTCGATGAACGGGAGGTTCCCGGGCGGCGTGGGCCGCCAGACGCCCGGCGTCGGCGGGGTGGTGAACTCCACCGTCGCGAACCGACCGTCGCCTTGCCGCAGTTGGATGACACGGTCGGCGGCGCGCGCCCCGAAGGCCACGCCCTGCCGTTTGGCGTTGCCGTCGGGGATCCGGGCGAGGGAATCGGCGTACGCGGTGTCGAGCAGCGTGCGGGACGCCGGGAAGTCGGAGAGCAGGACGTGGTGTGCGGCGGTCACGGCCGCCGCCTCCGGCGACGCGCCGGCGGGCCCGCGGGCGTGCCACTTGTAGGGTGCGTAGCGGCCCTCGATGCCGACGACGGCGTTGTAGACGGCGACCGAGACGAACCCGTGCCAGACGACGGCCTGCCCCGAGGGCCGGGTCGGGCCCAGGTTGGTGCCGATGACGTCCGTGGCGATGGCGTTCCACTCACGTATCGCGGCCGGATCGGCGGAGGGCTCCCCGCCCTTGCCCGCGGCCTGGGCCGGAACGAGGGCGGCGGCAGAGACCGCGGTGGCGGCGAGAGCCGCGGACACGACCACGCCGGTAAGCCGTCCGTACCACCGCGAGAGCCGCCCGGAGGGCGGAGCGGTCCTGTCTGCAGGACTCATGGGGAGACTCCTCGTCGACATCGGGCCCGAGCCGGACCGGAGGGAATTCCGTTCCGGTTCGGGCCACATCGACGTGGTTCCTACCCATGGCCGGGCCTGACGGCCGCCTGGCCCGTCAGGTGCGCGGCCGGTTCCCGTCCTCCGCCTCACAGGCGGGACCCACCCGGGGCTGACGGCCCCTCGTACGACCGGCCACGCCGGTGCCCGTCGTTCGGCGGGCGCACACTACGACGGACCGTCGACCCGGGCCGGTCAGGGGATGGCGACCGGCGGCGGTTGGAAGGTGCCCGGCAGCGGGCTCCAGGCACTGCAGACCGGCAGGGCACCGGTGATGGTGCAGCGGCTCTCCGCCACGTCGCCGCGGAAGGTGATGACCTTGACCGACAGTTCCGATACCGAGGAGGTGCTCACGCTCGCGCCGCACACCCCGGTGCCGGGGTACCCGGGGAGCACACTGAGGTCCTGCCAGGTGTAGGTGCCGCCCACCGGGACGGTGTCGCGCTGGCCGACGAACGTCCGGCCGCGGACCACGGCGACGGAGAAGTCGCGGTTGGTCGTGTTGGCCACGCCCGTGGAGTCGATGTCACACCCCGAGAGCCTGCCGGGACCGGGGTAGGGGGCCAGGAAGGGCCCGCGCCCGGGGCCGAGGAGGGGACCGGCCGGGTCGAGGACCGGGCCGTCACCGGTGGTGTCGAGGAGGGGCCCGCGACCCGGACCGAGGAGGGGGTCGGTGTCGAGGAGGGAACCGGAGCCGAGGACAGGGCCGAGGCCGAGTCCGGGACCGATGCCGAGTCCGGGACCAGGACCGGGACCGGGGTCGAGGTCTCCTTCGGGGTACGGGTAGTCGTCATGTGGGTCGGGCCACGGGAAGCTCGACGCCGGCGACCCGGACGAGGCTGCGCCGTTCGTGTCGGCGGCCTGAGCCGTCGTCAGGGAGGCCGCGGATATCGCGGTGGCGATCAGGGCCGCCGGCACCACCGTGCCGACGAGCCGTCCGAACCGTCGAAGGGACCGCCTGGAGGGCGGAGGGGTCCTGTCTGCAGGACGCATGGAGACACTCCTCGTCGATCTCTGGCCGGCACCGAACCGGAGGGCCTTCCGGCACGGCTCGGGCTCCTGTCGACGAGATCCGTACCCGCGCCCACCGGCGTCCGGCGCCAAGGTCATCCCAGTGGCGCAGCCCGTTCCCGGCCGCCGGGCCGCGCTCACCCGATCGACGCCCGCGCCTGGACAGACCCTGACCGGCCGTGAGCCGTGCAGCGCTGGCCAACGTTCGCGGGGCGCGGGCGACCCGGGGAGCCTCAAGGTGCAGGCCAGGAAGCATTCATGACATATATGTGGAAAACGGGTGTGGCCCGGAAGGATCCCGAGCGAGGACGAGGTGGCTGAGGTGGCGGAAGCCCCGACGGACGAGTCGGCCGGCGAGCGGTCGGTCGAGGAGGGGGGATACCGGCAGGAACTGAAACGTACCCTCGGCTCCTTCCAGGTCTTCGCGATCTCGTTCGCGTTCATCTCCGTGGCCGTCGGCATCTTCTCCACCTACGACGACGTGCTGCAGAACGCGGGCCCCGTCGGTATCTGGCTGTGGATCCTCGTCGCGGTCGGGCAGTCCCTGGTGGCCCTGGTGGTGGCTCAGCTCGCGGGACGCATCGCCCTCAGCGGCTCCTCGTACCAGTGGGCCTCACGGCTGGCGAACCCGAAGGTGGGGTGGGGATTCGGCTGGCTGACGTTCTGCTACCTGGCGATCGCCGTGGTCGCCATCGACAACGCCCTCGCGAGCCAGGCGTTCATGCCGCTCGCCGGCATGAGTCCGGACGAGGACACGGCCCGCGTCATCACGCTCGTGGTGCTGCTCGTCCAGGCCGTGCTCGCGGTGGCCTCCACACGCCTCGTCAGCCTCATCAACAGCGCGGCGGTCGGGCTGGAGCTGGCGCTCGTCGTGGTGATGGCGGTCGCGCTCGTCATCGCCGCGGCGGTCACGGGGAACGGCGCGGTCGGCAACCTCACCTCGCGCGGCATCACCGAGGGGGCCCCGCACTACTTCACCGTCGGCGGCGGGCTCATGATCGCGATGATCATGGGCCTGGCCACGCTCGTCGGCTTCGACTCCGCGGCGAACCTCGCCGAGGAGGCCAAGGACCCCTACCGCAGCGTCCCCCGAGCGATCGTCGGTTCGGTCGTGGCCGCGGGGCTGCTGGGCATGCTCTTCCTGATCACGCTCACCGTGGCCATCGAGGACATTCCGCGGATCAGCCGCGACGGCTCCCCGGTCGCCACGATCATGCGGGACCAGCTCGGCCCGGTGACGGAACGGACGCTGCTGGTCGCGATCACCTTCGCCTTCTTCGGGGCAGGGATGGTGGTGATGGTGGCGTGCTCGCGGATCATCTTCGCGATGTCGCGCGACGGGCGCTTCCCCGCGCACCGGATCATGCGACGGGTCAACCCGCGTACGCACACCCCGATCCCGGCCACCGTGCTCATCCTCGCCATGGGGGTCGTCCTGATGGTGGCGCTACCGGGCGCCGCACTGCTGGAGCTGATCACGGCGTCGACGATCCTCCCGGCGCTCATCTACGGCTCGACGATCGTCCTCTACCTGGCGGTACGCCGACGCCTTGGCCGCCGCAAGGGTGCCTTCGACCTGGGACGCCTCGAGCTGCCCGTCGCCCTCGCCGCCCTGGTTTGGACGGTCGTCGCGCTCATCGCCCTGGTGACACCGCGCGAGGCGCTGGTGCCCCTGGTGATCGTGGTGGGCCTGCTCGTCGTCGGCGGGCTGTTCTTCCTCGGCATGCTGGTCTTCGACCGCCGGTCACTGGAGACCGAGCCCGGCGGGGTCGACGTCTTCAAGCACTGAGCTGCCGCGAACGCGGCGGCCGGGGCCGCTGACGGCACGATCACGGAACCAGCGGTCAGGCTTCCCATCGGGCCGGCAGGTCCTCGCGGATCCGTTCGAGATCCGCGGCCGTGCGTCCGCACGCGTGGAGCCAGCGCCGGTCGAGCACCCCGTCGCGGCGCAGCAGGCGGCCCGGGGCCGCGTACCAGCGCAGGGGTGAGTCCTCGGCGCTGGCCCACATCGGGTGGTCGGGCAGGTCGACCCGCGTGTAGCGCGCCGCGAGGTTCGGCAGGAGCGCGTCCGGCAACTCGCAGGCGTCGTACAGGCTTCCCGCCCCGAGCAGCGACTCGCTCAGCACCAGCTCCACCCAGGCCACTGACATGTGGTCCAGGAACGGGACCCACCCCTCGTGCGACTCCACCACCACGGGCGGATCGTCCTGCTCGACCCGGTCCAGTGGAATGCCCCATGACGCGCAGGCCTGGTTCTCGACGCGGAAGACGAGGACGCCGCCGAAGCCGTCGTCCACATGGAGACCCATCGGCGGGACCAGCGGATCCTGCTGCCCGGTCAGGTCGTCGCGGCGGCCGAACAGCGCGTAGCCCTCCCGCACGGCGGCGGGAAGTTCGAAGCCCAATTCGGCCTCGGCGGCATCCAGTTCGGCGGCGGTGCAGCCGTCCTCGGGACGCAAGGGGCGTCCCGTCCACTCGTCGGCGAACCGACGTACGAAGTCCCAGACCTGGGAACGGCTGGTCACCCCGCCTCGCAGCGCCACCGCCACGTCGAGAGCATCGGACATGACGCAGACGCTACCGCCCGCGTTCCCACCTGGGCCTGAATGTCGGAGCCGGGTGCCAGCTTCCGCGGTCCAAGGGCACTGGGAGGGCACTGGGGACCGGTGGGGGCTTCGGCGTGGGACTACTACTGGGTGGGCGGCGCCGACTGGCGACCGAAGGCGGAGCGGGAGCCTCGCCCGCAGTCGCTGGAGGAGCTGTGGGCCGACGAGCTGGTCCAGGAGGCCGGCACGCACTCGATCCTGGACATCTTGCGCGTCGTGGGGCCCGACGAGACCCCGGACTACAACACCGTGGAACCTGTGACGGCCGAGGAGGCGCGCGAACTGCTCGACACCGGCAGGCTGACGCGTGCACACGTCAAGGATTTCGACGTCTTCCCCCGGTCGCGGTGGGTCGGACGGTGCGGAGTGCTGCACGACGACGAGGGCGTCCCTCGGGAGATCTACTTCTGGGGCCACTCAGGCGACTGAACAGCGCGCCCGGCTGCGTTCCTCGGTCGCCGAGTTGATGCGGGACGAGTCGATCAAGGTGAGGTGGAACCGTCCCGGTTCCCAGCACGGACGACACGGACCGCTACTGGTTCTGTCTGCTTCGCTCCGCCGCCTGGGCGGGAGTGTCGTAGTAGCCGGGTTTCGCCACCAGCACGGAGCTGAAGTAGTAACCCTGCTCCTCCTCTGGCTCATCGTCGGCAGCGAATGGGCGCCAGAAGCCCAGGAGCAGGTCAGGAGCAAGGAAAGACCCCGGATCGTCCGGATCCGGGTCAACGGTGGCGTACTCGCGCATGCGCTCGATTACCTCCCGTGCAGGAAGTGCGAAGACGTCCAGGTCTCGGAACGTCACTCGGTCGGTTTGCGCGAGCGGCCGCCCCAACTCGATGGCCTGCAGGGTGCCCTGCATGCACTCAATGCTGATCATGAGGCCGCTGGGGCGAAAGATGTGTTGCCCTGGGCGGTCGGATTCGGAGAGCGCAGAGTGATCGCGGAGCGAGTCCAGCGCCGCATTCGCCGCTTCCCGGGGCATGCCGATCTGCAGCGGACCGAGGCCGAGCGGCGGCAGGAGATCAAAGTCCATACGGGCATGATGCCAAGCGGTCTCGCCCAAGTCCCACCGGCCGCCATGGAACCGCTTCCGCCGTTCCCGGATAACCCGCGTCGGCCCGTTACCTGTCATCATCCCGAGGTGAGCATGGACATCGTCTTCTTCCTCGCTCCCGACGACGAGACTGCCGCCAAGACCCGGCTCAAGGGTCCCGGGCCGGCATTTACATCGCTGACCTGCCACGACTTCTCTGCAGACGACGCCGTCGTCGAGTGGGAGATGTACTTCGACGCACCGTCTTCCCACCTCCCACCACAGCACGAGCTCAACAAGAGGGACTGGCCCCACTACGTCGCCCCTGTACTCAACGACGGGGTTGGGGTGTTCGCTTTCTCGGCGAAGCTCACCAGCGCACTTGCCAACGCCACCTCCAGTCAGCTGCGTGAACTTGCCACGCGGTGGGCTGAGAGGCTCAGGCTCGAAGACGGAGACGATATGACCGACGACGATCCTCTGGTCGTTCTGATGAGTACTGCCGAGCTCGCGACAACGGTCGGCGGTGCCGGCGGTGCCCTCGGCCTCTACTGCTGGCACTACTGACACAAGTCGGCACACGTCGCCCACGGGTGCCGGACGTCGCCCTCCGCGACGATCCATCACGATCGGGGACAGACAGCCGCGCAGACGGCGGCCATCGCAGGGCAAGAGCACCTGAGCTCAGGCTGTTGCCCCCTGCGAGTTGAGCCCGTTCCGGGGCCGGCTCCAAGCCGTTGGCTCGGTCACTGCGCTACGGCAGTGTCGGACCTCCCGCTCTCGTGCTCGGTGAGAGCCGTGCGCGCGGCCTGCAGTAGCTCTTCGGAGATCGGGTTGCCCCGGGTGGCGCGGGCGAGGACGAGGGCGCCGACCATGGTGCAGAGCTGTGTCATGCCGTCGTCGTCGCCGGTGGCCAGGCGAGCGGCGCGGTTCCGTACGCCGTTGATGTAGACCTGCTGGGAGCGGGTGGCCTGGCCGGGGTCACGCCCCAGGTCGGCGGCGAACCCGGAGACGGGGCAGCCGTCGCCGGCGTGATCGCGGTGCCAGATCGAGAGGTACTGCTCGATCAGCGTCCTGCGGGCGGCCTCGGGGTCCCCGGTCTGCTCCTCGGGCGTCACCGGTGAGTGTGCCGCCGGATCCTCGAAGGCGTGGGCGATGGCGGTGTCGACCAAGTCTTCCTTGGAAGTGAACTGCTTGTAGAACGCGCCATGGGTGAGCCCAACGGCTTTCATCAGGTCGGCGATGCTGACCGCGGTGCCTTTCTCGCGGAACATCCGGGAGGCAGTGGCCACGACGTGCTGCCGGTTCTCCTGTGCTTGCGCCTTGGACACGCGGCCCACGGAATCACCCTCCTCGAATGGCTGTCGCTTGTCATCTATCTTAGCCTGTGTTTAGTTGTACCGCGACAGCTATTTTGCGCCGACGGGATCATTCGGCAGGCCAGGCAGCGCCTTGAGCTGGCTCCCTGCCCGAGGCTGACGGCCTTTGTCCCGCAATCGCAGCACTACCGAGAGCACTGGAGACCTCTGTGGCACCACCGCCCACCCCCACCGAGTCCTCGGCACCCGCGGAGTCCCCGTCGCCCGTGCCGCCTGCCCGGCAACGAAGCGTTTCCGAGGTGGTCCACCGCCGGCGCTGGGCGATCCTGGTCGTGCTCTCGTGCAGCCTCTTGGTGGTGATGCTGGACAACTCGATCCTCAACGTGGCGATGAAGGTCATCGCCGAGCCGGCTCCCACCGGACTCGGGTCCACCCAGAGCCAGTTGGAGTGGGCGGTCAACTCCTACACGCTGGTCTTCGCCGGACTGCTCTTCACCGCGGGCCTGCTTGGTGACCGGCTCGGCCGCAAGAAGGTGCTGCTCTTCGGCATGCTGGTGTTCGGTGCGGGATCCGCGCTGTCCGCGTTCTCGGACTCCTCCGGGCAGCTCATAGCCTTCCGCGCCGTGATGGGCTTCGGCGGCGCCTTCATCCTGCCCACCACCCTCGCGATCATCATGAACGTTTTCGAGCGCGAGGAGCAGCCCAAGGCCATCGGCATATGGACCGGTGTGGTCGGTTTCGCCATCGCCGCCGGCCCGATCGCGGGTGGCATCCTGCTGGAGCACTTCTGGTGGGGCTCGGTCTTCCTGGTCAATGTGCCGATCGTGCTCGCCGCCCTGGTCGCGATGGTGGCGATCGTCCCCGACTCCAAGGACCCCAGGCCCGGCAGGCTCGACCCGGTCGGCGTGCTGCTGTCGATCGCCGGTCTGGCGCTGCTGGTCTACGGCATCATCAAGGGCGGTCAGCTGGGCGACTTCACCCGGCCCGAGGCCTGGGTGACGATCCTCGGCGGCCTGGCGGTCCTGGCCGGATTCGTGGCGTACGAGGCCCGTAGCGATCATCCGGCCCTCGATGTTGCCTACTTCCGCAACCGGCGGTTCTCGGCGTCCGTCGCCGCCATCGGCCTGGTCTTCTTCGCCCTCATGGGCGTCACGTTCTTCAGCGTCTTCTACAACCAGAGCGTTCGGGGCTACAGCGTCCTGCAGTCCGGTCTGCTCGTGCTGCCGCTGGCCGCCTCCCAGATGTTCTTCGCCCCGCGGGCCCGGCTGGTCGTCAACCGCTTCGGCGCCCGAGCCGTGTGCGCCGTCGGCCTCGTCCTGACCGCCGTGTCCTTTGCCGGCTTCCTGTTGCTCGGCCAGGACACCCCCATCTGGGTACTGGAGGTGCTGTTCTTCCTGATGGGCGCGGGGATGGCCCATGTGATGCCGCCCGCCACCGTCATGATCATGTCGTCGCTGCCGAGACAGAAGGCCGGCTCAGGATCCGCGGTCAACAACACCTTCCGGCAGGTCGGCGGCGCCATGGGGGTCGCCGTGCTGGGGTCACTGCTGTCCACCACCTATCGCAACGGTATCGACGGCCACCTGGGCGTACTGCCCGCCTCCGACCGACATGCCGCAGGTGAATCCCTCCAGGCCACCCTGACCGTCGCCGAGAAGCTCGGACCGGTCGGCAGGGCGCTGGTGCGGCCCGCGAAGGACTCTTTCATCCATGCCATGCACCTCACCGCCATGGGGTCGGCGGCCGTCGCACTGGTCGGTGCCGTGGTCGTGCTCGCCTTCCTGCCGGGCAAGGATGTCGCTGAGGCCGTCGCCAGTGACAAGTCCCGGCGCCAGAGCGTCTGATCCCAACGGTGATCCCGAACCATCCCCGCGCGACACCGGAGACGACCACCTCTACGGGGCATCTCCGCAGTGCCGCTGCCGACACCGGGGAACTCCTCGGCACGTCGATCCGGAACCCCTCGCTGCCAGCTCTGTTGACGCTCGGATCACACCACAACTCGCCTATTCCATCACTCCGAAGGAGATCGACTGATGGTCACCGACAACCTTGTTCTCATCCCCGGCGCCGGCGGCGTGGGCCGCACGGTCTTCGATCAATTGCGGGCTCAGCACGTGCCCGTGCGTTTCATGGTCCGTCGTGAGGACGAGCGTGCGGCCGAACTGCGGTCGCTCGGTGCAGAGGTTGTCATCGGCGACCTGACCCGGCCGGAGACGGTGGCGGCCGCACTACAGGGCGTGACGCGGATGTACTTCGCGATGCGCGTGTCGCCGGACCACCTGCTGGCGGCAACCGTGGTGGCTTCCGTCGCCAAGGAGTACGGGAAACTGGAGGCCCTGGTCGACCTGTCGCAGATGACGGTGTCGCAGATGACCCCCACCAGCACCGCGGAGTCGCACCAGCAGCGGCTGCACTGGCTGACGGAGCAGGTACTGAACTGGTCCGGTCTGCCCGTGGTGCACATCCGGCCGACGGCATTCCTGGACACTCCGCTCTTCACCACGATGGCGGCACGGTCGATCCAGGAGAACGGCACGATCGCGCTTCCGTTCGGCGCCGGACGCACCTCGCCGGTCGCCGTGGATGACGTCGCCCGGGTCATCACCACCGTGCTCCGCGATCCGGCACCGCACATCGGGCAGGTCTACGAGCTGACCGGGCCGCGCTCGGTGGATATGACGGAGCTGGCCGAGGAGTTCTCGCGGGCGCTGGGCCGTCCGGTGTCCTACGTGGACGTGCCCCCGGAGAGGTGGGAGGCCCAGCTTCCGAAGCTGGGGATGCCGCCGCACCTCGAACAGCACGTCGCCACCATGGCCCAACTTCACCGGGACAACCGCTACAACCGCACCGCCGACGGTGTCGAGCGCGTGACGGGCACGCCACCCCAGTCGATCGAGGCTTTCGTAACCGCCCGAAAGGACTTCTACCTGGGCTAAACCCCCAGGCCAAGGCCACTGCGGGTATGGAGGGTGCACCACGGGCGGCAGCGAAGGACATGCTCAAAGCGCACGGACGAAGCGAGTATCGAACGTGCGAACGAGTTACTTCCGAATCTGGCGCGCCTGCGGGTGATCCGTCTGTATCCGGAGAGCCAACTCGACGCTGTGGACGCCAAGATCCAGCAGGCCGAATCCGCCGCCCGGACTCGAAGCCCTTTGGCGGCGCGGACGGCGTCCCCTGGGCCACGGAAGGCTGGCCGGCGTTGACAGGGGACACCCGAGGGTGACGGGGGCCTCACCCATCCGACCTGGGGGCGCCTTATCGATCTGCGACACTGGTTGAACCATGCCTGCACCCGGAGAACTCGTGTTCCCAGGGCATGAAGAAGCCCCCCACCAGCGGATTTCCCGCCAGTAGGGGGCCGTCCCGTGCCCGGTGGGCCGTCTCTGGGCCGTCAGGCTTCCGGGGCCGTGCCGAAGACGCCGTCCAGGGCCTGGCGAGCACGCTCGCTACTGCTGGGCATCAGGTGTGCGTACACGCGCAGCGTCATCGCGGGGTCGGAGTGGCCCAGGTACTCACTGACCGCCTTCACGCTTTCCCCGGCGTCCAGGAGAACCGAGGCGTAGAAGTGGCGCAGGGCGTGCATACCGTGGTGCCGGGCGGAGGCGTAAGGCTTACCCAGGTCGGGCGTGGGGATAAGGCCCGCGGCCGCCAGGGCGGGTTTCCACTCCTGGACGTTGAAGTTGCTGCGCCAGACGATTCCGCCGGCCGTGTTGCTGAAAAGCAGCTGCCGCTCCGCCAACGGGCCGTCCGGCCTCATCCACGGCAACTTGATGCTCACGGGCGCGTAGCTCGCCATGTGCTGCCGCAGGGCAGAGGCGACAGACGACGGGAGCGGCACATCCCGTTCCTTGTTGCCCTTGGGCGGAGCGAAGACTGCTACACCCCGGATCAGCTTGACCTGGGTGGTCACCCGCAGTGTGTCGGTCACGAAGGAGACAGCGCCATCGGCCAGGCCCACGATCTCGCCCTGCCGGAGACCACAGCCGCTCCCCACATCGACCATCGCCCGGTAGCGCTCAGGGAGGGCTTCTCGGACCGCCCGCACCTGTGAGGGGAGCCACGGCACGACCCGGTTGGCGGAGACGGCCGGCGGGCGCACAGAGGCGGCCCCGCACGGATTGCGCGCCAGGTGACCGTCATCGACGGCGGCCGACAGCACCGCCCGCACGTTGGCGTAGATGGTGCGGGCGTACGTTCCCGCCATGGAGTGGTGCTCCAGGTCGCGCACGAACTCACGAATGTGGACCGGCCGGAAGGAACCCAACGGGCGGGCACCGATCCGAGGGAAGGCGTGCAGGCGCAGGCGAGTCTCAACCGCGATGCGGGTGGTGGGATCCGTCGTCTGGGCGGCAACCCAGCGTTCCGCGTACTGCTGGAACGTGAGCCGGGCCGCCTTGGGATCGACATAGTGGCCTCTGGACATATCGGCGGCGGTCTCGGCAAGCCACTCTTCCGCCCGGCGCTTCTGCCGGTCGGGAAAGGACTTGCTCTTCTCCGTACCATCCGGGCCGACGTACCGGGCCCGATAACGCAGTCCGTTGCCATAGCGGTCGGACTTGACCCGCATGGGCTTGCCGTCGGGCCCAGGCTCGGATTTGTACCAGCGATCTTGGATGTGTCCGGCCATCAGGCAGCCACCTCGGTGAGACCGTCGATCCACTGGCGGAGCCGGGCGGGGTCGTACCGAAGGTGCCGACCGATACGGAAGGCTGGCGGACCGGTGCGCTTGCGCCGCCACTGGTACAGCGTCTCGACCGGGACCCCGAGCAGGTCGGCGACGTCGGCCGGGGTGAGGTACCGCTCAGGAAGCGGGTGTGCGGTCATGCTGCGGCTCCTTCCCGGGCGAGGTAGTCGTGCAGGGCTTCGCGGGCGGTGTCGCGGTTGATCTGGAGGTTCCGGGCGATGGTGGCGGCGAGGACGGATTCGCCGGGGGTGTGGCCGTGGCCGGCGTATTGCCAGTCGGTCAGGACCAGGACGGTGTCGGGCTCGATGTCCTCCAGGCCGAGGTCCGCGTGTTCTTGGGCGGCGCGGTAGTCGGCGCGTTCCTGGCGCAGGGCGCCGAGGGTGGTGGAGTAGGCGCGGGATTTGGTGGAGAAGTGGCCGCGGAAGCCGAGCATGTGTGCCCAGGCCCACAGCCTCCGGTCGGGGTAGAGGTCGTCCAGGTCGCGGCAGGCTTGGATGAGGCGGCGGGCGTGGTCGGGCACGCCGTGGCGGTCGAGTTCGGCGAGTTCGCCGATGCGGCGGTCGAGGGTGCCGGTGTTCTCGGCGGCTTTGGTGGCGTACTTGGCGACGTAGGACGCGACGGCCTGTTCGGTGATGTCGGAGCACTCCCCGAAGGCCTTCACGGAGCGGACGTCGAGCTGGGCGCCCCAGCGGAAGGTCCGGGCGGGTTGGTCGCCGGCGGCGGGGACGCTGACGCTCGTGTAGCCGTGGCGGGCGGCAGCCCGGATGGCGTCCTCGAGTAACTGGGTGGTGGCCCAGGACGGGGGTGCGGTGTCGGGTCCTTCGGGGCCGTCGAGGCGGATGACGGCGTGGAAGTGGACGGCGCCGCGCTTTTGGAACTCGGCGACCTTGCCGAAGGAGACCCGCAGGACTTCGGCCATTGCCCGTTGGGTGAGGCCGGCGCGGGCGGCGATCTCGCGGCGGAGCCGGTTGGTGAAGCGCTGCCACAGCTGCCCGGCGTGGTTGTTGAACAGCACCGCCCCCGCGTAGTCGTACGTGGCCGGGTCCAGCGCGGTCCCCAACGCCGCGTCATCGGCGGAGTGTCGGGTGCCGCAGCGGCAGCGTCCGGTGTCGGGCCGGTTGTGCACCCGGCCGAACGAGGGGGCGGTCAGGGTCGCGAACACCCTCGGGTGATCCCGCACCGCGCCGGAGATCTCGCGCCGTTCATCACCAGCAAGCCCCGCGCGGATGAGGTGGTAGGTGTCACCTGCGTAGGTCCAGGCGCACGAGGGGCAGCGGGAGGCACGGCGGTTGCCGCAGGCGATGCGGAGCCGTCCGCCGGGCTCGTTCTCGGTGGAGTAGTGGTGCAGGGTCTCACCGCTGGTCTTGTCTTTGGTGAGGGTCCAGCCGGTCAGGTGGATGGGGTCGGAGCAGCCGCCGGTGCGGCGGATCTGGTCTTCCCAGCGGTGGAAGCCCGGGGACCCGGCCACCCGCAGCAGATCGGTCAGGGTGGTCGGGTCCAGGCCCGCGAGGGTCGCGGTGTCGGTCACGCGCGGCCCCCGGCGATCGAGGCGACGGTGCGGGTGGAGCGGGTGCCGGTGCCGTGGCAGGCCGGGCAGTGCACGGTGAGGGTGCGCAGGTGGCCGTGCCGGTCGCGTCCGCCGAGGGTGATGGCGGCGGAGGCGAAGCCGTCGCAGGCCGGGCAGATCTGTGCCGCAGGGGGCGTGGGGTGGGTCATGATGGGGGTTCCTTCCGGATCTCTGATTCGGGCAGGGGCACGGCTCCCGGGGCGGGCGATACTTGGCGGTTGAGGCCGCCCCGGGGGCCGGTCAGCGGTGCTGGTGCTGGCCGTTGATCATCGAGCGCAGGACGACGGCGCAGACAGCCACCGAGGCGGCGGTGACGGCGACCGCCAGCAGCAGCGACACCAAGACCGTGCCGACGACTAGAACCACGGCGGTGCCGCCGCCGATGAGCGCGATCAGGGCGCCCGGGGTGAGCTGCACAACGGGCCGGGACGACACCGGAGCCACAGGTGCGGAGGTCTGGGCGGGGGCCGCTGCGGGGGCGTGCTGCACGATGGTGGTCGGCTCGACAGGCAGCGGCATTACGGCACCGGTCGGGGTGGGGTTCGTGGGGATCTTCGGGCGGAGCATGAGCGGTCTCCCTACTTCTCGATGAGGGTGTCGATGACGGGGGCGAGGAGGCTGTCGGCGATGAGGTAGCCGCCCAGGAGCAGCACCAGGACGAGCCAGAGCGGGGGGCGGATGAGTTTGCAGCCGAGGTAGCCGACGACGATCAGGGCGAACCAGAGCGGGACGTCCACGGACGGTGCCTCCTATCGGGCCGTGCAGCGGTGGGTGCGGGCGGCCAATTGGGCGGCTGACTGGCTGGAGTAGTCGGCGGACCAGCCGCAGCGGTCGTTGGTGCACACCGCGGCGTGCTTGGTCTGGCCGTGCCGGTCGCGGTGGGTGCCGATCTGCACCGGGCCGATCCGCATCACGGAGTGGAAGAAGTCGCGGGCGGGCATCGTGGTCAGTCCTCTCGTCCGGTGAAGTCGCCGGCGTGGTCGGTGAGCCACTGCCGGATCTCGGGGTGTTCCTCGTCGGTTGCCTGGTTGATCGCGTCCTCGCCGAGGCGCATGGCGTCCACCAGGCGGTTGTTCCGGGTGAGTTCGGCGGACCGTTCCAGGGCGGCGCGGATGTGCGGACGCATTGGGTTTCCTCCTGTTCAGGTGAGTTGAGCGGCGATGGCGTCGGCCAGCTGGGCGGGGACGCCGAGCCGGACGCGCAGGGTGTCGGCGTCGATCGCAGTCCCGGTGCGGGCCTGGTGGTCGTCGGCGACCTTCCGGGCGTGGGCCACCAGCGCGGCCGGGACCGCGGGAAGGATCGGCGCTGGGGCGGACGGTGAGGCGGGCAGGGCCGGAACAGGCTCGACTGCCTCCACCACGTCCGGCGTGGGCTCCGGCGCAGGAGCGCGTTCGACGCTGGCTGTCTCGGAAGACTCCGGAGCCGGAGCCGGAGCCGGTGTCTGGTGGCCGGGGGCGTGGACGAGGAGTGTGCCGCCAAGGAAGGCCAGAGCGGGCCATCCGGCAACGAGGATGCTCAGCCAGTCCGGAACGTGGTTCAGGTCCAGCAGCCCCGCGGTGGCGATGTTCGCCCCAAGCGAGGCGGACAGGGCCACCGCGAACCACAGCCACGCGGCGCGGACCGGCGCTCCGTCGGTGCGGAGGATGCGGAGCCGTCGCCAAGCGGCGACCAGGAGCAGGTCGACGCTGATCGGATAGGCCCACGCCTTCCAGCCGCTCTGTCCGGCAGCGGCAGCGAGGTCGTGCAGGTGGGCGAAGGACAGGGCACCGGCGATCACGGCCTGGACCAGGACGGCGTCCACGCGGAGCTTAGGCATCGTCGGTCTCCTTCCTGCTTCGGGCATAGGAGGGGTAGGGACCTTGGCGCGAGGCGGTCACGCCGGCCGTTGGGGCGGAGTGGGATCAGGCCGCGGCGGGCGCGGTCTTCGCTGCGACTTCGGGCGTAGCTACTGGGGTGAGGTGGGCAGCCAGGGCGGGCCGATAGGGGGCGAGTTCGGGCACGTCCGGGGTGCGGTCGGCGTGCCGGTTGCAGGCGTTGACGGCCTGGCGGAGCGTGGTGTGGGGGGTGCGGATGCGGGCCCATCCGCCGGTGGAGTCGCCGGCCACGGCGATGCCGGGGGTGTCCGGGCTAATTTGGATGGCAGCGAGGACGGCGTCGGGGGCGATGTCGCCGAAGGCCATGTTCGCGCTGGGTTCGTCGTTGACGCGGTGGGCGGTGCGGCCGGTGAGCTGGGCGCGGAGCATGGTGATGCCCTTGCCGAGTTCGGAGCCGAAGCGCTGCCCGCAGATCTCCAGGTAGATGCCGGCGGCCCGGCCGAGCTGGGCGAGCCGGGCCAATGCGGTGATGATGCGGTCGCGGCGCTTTTCTTCGTCCTTGGTGGTGAACAGGGCGAGTTCGGCGACCTCGTCGACCAGGACCACGACCGGGGTCGGGCGCAGGTGGTCGGGCAGGTCCCAGATGTCGGCGGCGATCTCCGCGTCCGGGACGTCGGCGGTGATCCGCTGCTCTGCGCGGATGAGCTGGTAGACGGCCTCCATGCGGTCGATGAGGGCGTCGAGGAGGTCGGCGGCGGTGTCGGGGTTGTCGGCCAGCGCGGAGAACCGGCGGGCCAGCGGGAACAGCTCCACCCCCTGCTTGCAGTCGATACCGACCAGCGCGACATCCTGCGCGGCCAGTTCGGCGACCAGGTTCCGTTGGTACACCGACTTGCCGGACTTGGTGGCGCCGAGGGTCAGAGCGTGCGGGACGGTGCGGTAGTCCCGGTAGTGGACGGCGCCGTCTTCCCGCAGGGCGACCGGGACCCGCATCGGGGTGCGGTCGATCTTCGCGGGCATCTGCACCCGCTTGAGGACGTCGTAGCCGGTCATCCGCAGCTCCACCACACCCGAGCGCAGCTCACGCGAGGTGACGCCGTACATGCCGAAGGAGTGCCGCAGCCGGTCGCACGAGGCGGAGACGTCGAAGGCGTCCTGACCCGGGCGCAGACCTAACCGCACCACCAAGCCCGTACGAGTAGGACGCAGGCGCAGGATGCGCGGAGCCCGAGAGGCGGGGGCTGGGCGGTTGGTGGCCCGCGCGATGGCCATGCGCCAGCGGGACGGCGGCACGGTCAGCCCGCACGCCTCCATCACCGACCCGTAGCGAACCAGAACCCGTAAGGCGGCGAGGGTGACGCCGAAGGTCAGCCAGTACCAGGCGGGGCGCCGCCACCGCAGAACCAGAGCGATGACGGCGACCAGCAGCAGGGCGACCGTGAAGCGGGTCATGCTCACGCCGCCTTCGGGTTCGCGGTGCCGGCGGCGAGCGAGGTGACCGCGACCGCGCGGAAGCTGATGCCGTGGCGGCGCTGGCCGTTGAACTCGTTCTCCCACGGCCGGGCGACCAGGCCGGTGATCGCGACCGGGGTGCCCATCACCAGCTCACCGGAGATGCCCGGCTCCGGGACGGACACCGACAGGATCTCGACCTCGCCGTTCGCCGCGAACATCACGTCCACGGTCATCATCGTCGCGCCGGTCTCGGTATCGGTGGCGATCTCACCCGTACGGCGGTCGCGAACCTTGGGCTGAGGCGGCTGCGCGACCATCACAGTGGCCGCGGAGGTGTCGACGGGGATCTGACGCATGATGGAACTCCTCTGATGGAGGGCGGGAGCGGCGTACTTGCTTGGCGGTGGGTCGCCGCTTCCGCGGGTTGACAGAAAGCCGCAACTGAGCTGCGGAAGATCGTGCCTCCAACTGGTGCGCACCAGTAGATTGCATCTGGTGCGCACCAGATGTCAAGCGTTGCCGCGGATCGGGCGCCTTCAACTCGCCTGCCTGCGACGGTTCTAGAAAACTGCGCCCGCGAACGCCTCGGTAGCCAACAGGGGTTAACACCTGGCGCGTTAACCCCTGCCGACCTGCGCCGTTGTCCGGCATGCTGCTGTTGGGTGTACCTAGAAGCCAACGAGGACGGCGTGACGTGACGAACGGGCTCAAGGCAGCGAGGAACGCGCGAGAGTGATCGCAAGAGCGACTGATCCGAGAAATTGAGGGCTATGCACGACGGCACGCGCTCGATGTCGCATCCACAGCCAGCCTGCGCGTATACGTCTCGGAGTGGGAGAACGGCAGACGCCAGATCTCTGCTCGCTACGCGAAGATCCTCCGCGCACTCCTCGGCGTCACGGACGATGAATTGCTCGGCGAGAGGGAAGCGCCTGCCCTGCCAGCCGCGGCTGACGGATACGACGAACTCATATGTCGCATCGATTCGGCTCGCAATATCAGCCTGACCATGGTCGACACCTTCATGGATCAGACGGAACTGCTGCGGACCATGGACCGACAGATGGGCGCCGCCAGCCTGGTTGACCAGATGACCGCCCACCTGGCGACCCTGGAAGACGCCCTCACCTTCGCGGTACTTCCAGAAACCCGGCGCCCGGTTGCCCGAGCACTGGCAGGAGCAGCGACCCTAGCGGCCTGGCAGGCTCTCGATGTGGGAGCCGTTGAGCGCGCATGGCGACACTACGAGTTAGCCAAGCGGGCTGCCCAAGAGGCCGAAGAGCCGATGTACCTTGCACACGCGACCGCGGAACAGGCCTACGTTCTCTGCGACGCGGGACGCGCACCCATGGCTGTACAGCTGATACGCGATGCCCAGCGAGTCGGCGGCAAGGCCGTGTCCCCGCGCCTCGCGGCCTGGTTGTACGCGGCCGAGGCCGAGATCTGCGCCCGAGCGGGCATGCCCAAAGACTGCCAGCGCGCGCTAGAGCGAGCCATGCGGTGCCTTCCTCCAGGGGAAGAAGCGCGAGACCCGGACATGCTGAGCATCTTCCTGAATGAAGGACACCTCGCTCGCTGGCGCGGCAACGTGCTCGCCCTCATAGGGGACGACGAGGCGGTGAGCAGCCTCTACTCGGCACTCGATGCGTCGGACCCCACCTTCATACGGGCGTCAGCGGGACTGCGGTGCGATCTCGCGCAGGCACACATGGCTCGCGAGGAGTACGACCACGCCCAGGACCATCTGCGCCAAGCCCGTCTCATAGCGAGCCGTACGGGATCAGTACGTCAGCGACGCAGGGTGGAACACCTCATGCAGCGGTTGTAGGGGAAGCGCCGGCACCGCGCGAATACAGGACATGCAGCAGGGCGACCAGCGTGCCCGAGCCCATGAGCTCGCCGCGCGCCATGAGGCCCGGAACGTCGGAGAGGGGCACCCATGCGATGTGTCCGGCCTCTTCCAAGTCTGTCGGCTCCCCGACGAGCTTGGCGCCCTTGCCCACGAAGATCTCGTGCGGTGAGTCGACCATGCCCACCATGGGTTGATACGTGACCACGTGCTCAAGAGCATCCGGCCGCCAGCCAGTCTCTTCTTCGACCTCCCGCAACGCCGTCTCCAGGGGACCTTCGCCCTCATCGACGATGCCACCCGGAAGCTCCCAGCCAAAGGTGTCGGGGACGAAGCGATAGCGCCACATCATCAAGACCCGGTCTTGGTCGTCGATGACCGCGGCGATAGCCACGTGGTGAAGCTTCACGACGTGATGTTCAAAGCGCTCGACTCCGGGCGGTTCGACGTCGACAAGGCTGAGCTTCACCCATCGGTTGTCGTAGAGCGTCCGCTCCCCGTGGATCTGCCACGGCTCCACATCGGCCGGCGCTTGCGTGGCCACGGAACGATCAGGCACCCGGTAGGAGCTACGACCATGCACCTCGATGGTGCCCTCGGCAACGAGCTTTGCCAGCACCTGGCGGAGTACCGTCCGGCCGATACTCAGCTCCTCGGCCAGGGTCCGCTCAGATGGGATCTTGGAGCCAGGCAGATACTTCCCTGTCGAGATCCACTCGCGGATCGTGCGGTAGACCCGCTCCGACTTCGGTCCCATCCGGTGAGCCAACTCCTTGCGTCCCGCAATGCTGATTTGCTCCAGGGTAGCCGCGCGCTCCGACGCGGGGTCGGTCCCCGCTTGAACCGATCTCGGCTTCCGGCTGTCTCTCTCCCCTGGCAGCATGCTGACGATCGCCATCCAGCCGAGGAGAGCCAGTGCCTGCAACAATCGAGCTTGCCGCCATCACTGTGGACTGCGCAGATCCTGCTCCGATGGCCAACTTCTATATAGCGGCGGCCGATGGTGAACTCGTCCGAGAGGATGTCGACTCGGCTTGGGTCAAGATCGCAGGAACGTTGTGGATCTTCCGCAGGGTCGAGGACTACGTGGCCCCGTCCTGGCCCTCGCGCGCTGTACCGCAGCAGATGCACGTGGAGTACTGCGTCGACGACATCGTTGCAGCTGAGGAGAAGTTGACCGCCTTCGGCGCCACGACAGCCGAGTACCAGCCGAACCGCACGGGCGGACTGGTGGTGATGCTCGACCCGGCCGGACACCCCTTCTGCATCGGTAGCCGGGGATGAGCGACCCAGATGCGTGCGCTCGATCTGCGATACGCCTCGTACCGAATCAAGACGATCACACAGTGGCGCGGTAAGACTTTCTCTACTTCATCAAGGCGCTCCCGCCGCGCAGAGCGCGGCGGCGCGCGGCCCGGCGCCTCGGGCCGACGCTCCTGTCTGCGCCCCGCTCCGGCCCGCCGCCGGCCGCACGCCAGACGGCGAGGGGCTGCTGAGGGTGAAACCCGCTGTGGCTGGGGCGGTCGACTCCGCGGCTTTACGCAGCCACCATGGGGCGAGCCTCGAAGATCGGGGCCCACATCGGGCCATTGCGGGCAGGTCAACAGACTGCCCGAGTCGCCAGCAGCTTACGGGCCCCGATCTCTCGCCCCATGGCAGCTCCAGCCCAAAGCCGCTCCCGCCGACCTAGGCAGTAGGGTGCTGGCCTCATAGGGGGTGGGATGGCTTCTCTCACGATCACTTGGACGCTGCGCCATCACGGCTGGGCTTTCGTTAAGGTCGCCGACGATCACGGCGAGTCTGAGGTGTTCGCCTCGTACGTCACGGATGGGCCCGAGCAGTTCTTGTACGCGATCGGCAGGCTTGTGGGTGGCGATGACGACACACGAGCGGAGTTCGAGGGGGAACCTCAGGTCTACCGGTGGTTCTTCCACCGAGACGGGTCCTACGTCGACATCCGACTGGTCGAGGCAAAAGACCTTCGAGCGCCCGACAACTCAGGGACCGTTCTATGGTCAGGACGCCACGACGCCACGACGCTGGCACGGGCGGCTGTGCGCGCCTTCGACCGGATCGCTCATGAGCTGGGCGAAGAGGGCTACGCATCCCAATGGGGCCGCCCGTTCCCTCGAACGGAGCTCGAAGCTCTACGGACCGGGATGCGCACGCATGGCAGCCCCATGGGACCTCAGCGACCGCAACACCCTTAACTGATGGTTTCAGAATGAGGTCCGGAGGTGGCGAAGGCCTATGAGCGCAGCTGGTTGAGGCGAGGACCCGTCCAGCCTGTCCCATGCAGCTCTGAATCGCGGCCTGACCCACTACGACCGGCAGCGCAACGACTAATTGCGGCTTCTGCCGCCCGAACGCGGCCCACTGTCATATCGGTCAGTGGAGCCGGGCCCTAGCTTAGGCCCGGCTCCACTGCGTCATCCTGACACAAGGCGAAACGGACCGCCGACGGAAATCTCGGTCCGAAGGGGAATTCAAGCACCCAGACCTCGGTTCCATCCACAATTCTGGCGCCGGAATTCTCTCGCCTACTACAATGCCACGATCCAGTCAGCCCAGCCGATTTCCGGAAGCAGCCGGGGCCACCACATCGCCCTTTCCTGCGTTAATCGTCACAGCTCCCAGTGTTGCGTGAGATCTCCAGTCCAATGAAAGAGAGTGAGGTACGTGCCGTCTTTAAGGCTCCCCCCGTAGGTGGTGATGTAGAGCCCGCTGACGATGTTCTTTATCGCCCCGCGCGAGGAGTCATAATCCCACACTTGAGAGTGGTTGCCATTACACGGCCAAATTGTGAGGATGGTTCCATCCGTAATTCCGCCACCAAGCGGAGTCAAGCAGCTATTGCTACCTTCATGAACGATTTCCGCTCCGTCGTTAACTCTCCAATGCCAAACGTCGTTGGTGGACTCAGTGCAATTCCATTGCGTCACATACGCGCCATCACTGTTACTGCCGCCATAGGGAACCGCGCACAAGTTGAAGTTCTTCAGTTTCAGATATTGCGGAGCTTTTGCCGTGGCGGAGTCCACCCCTCCGGTCAGGAGGCCGATCGTGGCGGTTAGAGTGACAAGAGCTCTTATAACGCGCAACTTCACTCCCTTGCAGTCTTTCAACTTGGTCGCCAGATGTTACATGCGCCTGCCCGTCTGACGGAAAGACTGCTGGGTGTGAGAATGTCAACGCGCTCCTTGCGTTTCAGTCTGGCGCCATCCAGATTGCCCCGGATTTAGCATTACTGACCTTGAATGCGTGGTGTCGTTGGGGACTGACGGGGCGTGATCCCTGCGGTATGCCGTCTGTATGAGGTACGCGCAGGGCGGCGGGCTGACCGCCGAGCGCCGAGCGTTCCGGGAACGGCTTCGGCTGGAGGCGGCCGACCGGTTCGCACAAGGAGATGAGAACGCGCTCATCGCACATGACCTGCGGGTCAGCGTGCGTTCGGTGCAGCGATGGCGGAATGCCTGGTCAGCGGGCGGCCCTCGGGCCCTGGCCTCGAAGGGACCGGCCTCGCTGCCGCTCCTCAGAGATGAGCTGTTCGCGGTCCTGGAGACCGAACTCGACAAGGGGCCGGTCGCGCACGGCTGGCCGGACCAGACCTGGACTCTGTCGAGGATCAAGACCCTGATCGGCCGACGCTTCCACAAGACATACACGATCCAGGGGGTCGCGGCCCTGCTGAGGCGGCACGGCTGGACCTGCCAGGTCCCCGCCCGCAGGGCCGTGGAACGGGACGAGGCAGCGGTGATCGGCTGGGTGAAGGAGACCTGGCCGAGCGTGGAAGCACCGCGGCGGCGCTCGACGCCTGGCTCGTCTTCGAGGACGAAGCCGGCTTCTCGATGACGCCGCCCACCCACCGCACCTGGGCCCGACGCGGCCGCACCCCGATCATCCGGGTCCGCGGCCGCTCCCGCCGCCGCTTATCCGTCGCTGCCCTGGCCTGCTACAAACCTGGCCAACCGTCCCGGCTGATCTACCGGCCGAGCACCGACGCCCGCCCGGACGGACGCAAGAGCTTCGCCTGGACCGACTACCGGGACCTGATCCAGGCCGCCCACCAACAACTGGGCGGCCCCATCGTGCTCGTGTGGGACAACCTCAATACCCACCTGACAGCAGGGATGCGCCGCTACATCGCAGACCGGGACTGGCTCACCGTCTACCAGCTGCCGCCCTACGCACCTGACCTCAACCCGGTTGAAGGCATCTGGTCGATACTGCGGCGCACCACCACCGCGAACCGGGCCTTCGCCGACCCGCAGGACCTGATCAACGCAGTCCGTCAGGGGCTACGTCGGCTCCAATACCGTCACGACGTCCTTGACGGCTGCCTTGCCGGGACCGGACTCATCCCCGCCCCACCGTGACGACATCACGCATTCAACGTCAGTAGCCCGTCTGGCTCATGCGCCGTGCATAGTGTCCCCATGGATCGATTCGTGGGTCGGGCCCGCCTCGAATGGTGGGCTAATCACTCGACGTGCCTTGAGATGTACGACATCGACGTCACCGTCACTGTCGACGCGGCCGGCAAGTGGCGGGCAACCGGTCGGCATGCCAATTCACTCGACACGACCCAGCGCGAGGGCTGGGACTTCCTCATGGAGATGGATCCCCACTTCTCCGTTGCGTTTCCCGGTGAGGATCGCGGCGGGATCACAGTGCGAGTCGTCGAGGCAAAGGATGGAGCCCTCACGCTCGTGGAAGCACCGGACTGGAACGGCTCCGTAAGCGTCACCTTCGACCTCACCTGAGTCAGAATGAACTTCTAAGTCCACTTCGAGCGGTGCGTGCCACAACCGTGCCAGGTGAGGCGGTACCGAACGGGGAGCCACGGGGAACAGCGGTGACAAGACCGCGTTGCCACAGGTCAGCGTCCGCCCAGGTGAGGCCCGGTCCGCAGCCTCAGTCTTCCAAACTGGCGCTCCACGATCCGAGTGCTGCGGCGGCGCTTGACTGAGTCATTGAACTCCAGCCCAAAGCCGCTCCGCCAACCTGGATATAGTGCCGGCCCCAACAGCGACTGGGAGGGCGGGCAGATGGCAGACGCCGATTGCGCAGCATGCAGGTTTATCCGGGGTGATGAGCCGCTCCCAGGTGGAACACTCCATAGGACAGCCAACTGGGTCGTGCAGCATTCGAAGGGCCCACTGGGTCTCGGCACGCTGGCGGTGATGCCGATCAGGCACATCGTGCACGTGGCCGACCTGACAAGCAGCGAATCCGCTGAGCTTGGCCCCCTGCTCCAGCGAGCAAGTGCAGCGGTGACCGTCGCCATGAACCCAGAACAGGTCTATGTCTGCCTGTGGTCTCACGCCGACGCGGTACCCGGCCACATTCACTTCGTGGTGCAGCCCGCCTGCCGGGAGGACATGACACGGCACGACGCCTATGGGCCCGTACTGCAGCTAGCCATGTCTCAAGCCAATCGGGTGCCAAGCGAGACAGCAATCGAAGAGATCTGTGCTCTCATACGAGCCGAGCTTGACGCCTCCGGGTGAAGCCGCGCCACAGAGGCAGGGCGTGAGGCCGATTGGTCAGGCCGTCTCCGAGCCGCACGAGGGCGTGCCGTCCCACTGAGTGTCTAACTGCGCTACAACGACCCCGCACCGAGGCGCACAACCACGGACGTCTGCGGACCGTTCTCGCAGCTCAGGCATAGTGCAGTCGCAGGTCACGCAGTCGCGCGCATTGCTTCGGGACGAAGAGGCCACCCAGTTAGGGTGTCGTGGTGACCAGCGATGCTCCCGTCTGCCCCGAGTGCGGCCAGCCCATGAAGGATGGCGGCCTGGCACTCTTCACGCGGGAGGACGACGGCCGGCGGGTCTGCCGGTCGCTGTGGAAGTGCACCAACCGGCACGTCTGGTGGAAGTGGGCAGACCGGCCGGACGAGCCTTGGGAGGTCTGCCCGTGGCCGAAGCTGTTCCGCTGACATCCAACGCTGACATCAACGGCCACGAACGGCGCCGGATCAGGTCGGCCGCTGGGGAACCCGACTCCGCCAGCGACCACGTAGTTCCCGCAGGTGCCCCAGGGCCCCGATCGAACTTGTAAAGCGGTGCTCAGTCTTGTCGCAGTCAGCCCAACTTCGTGACGCGGCCGGCCATCAAGCTCAAGCCAGGTTGGGTTAGCCGTCGAACCAGACAACCAGGCGGACGCCCTCGTCGCCGTGCAGGTTCGCCAGCGTGCGCATCACCGACCAGACGGCGGCCCAGTCCCTGTCCGGCACGGCATCCCTGCGGCGGAGGCGTCCGATGCGGAAGAGGCGGTCGCCGTCCGGCCACTCAGTGCCCTCGGCGTAGATCCTGCCCGCGTGGTAGAGAGTCTGGTGGTCGGTGTGACCGGAGAGCTCGGCGAAGCGGGTGAGGCCGGAGTTCCGCCCGTGCATCTCCCAGGTCCCGTCGGGGCTCCGGCGGTACTCGTGAACGCAGTCGTCGACCTCATTCGCGATCTCGTCCCAGTCCGCGGCCTCCAGCTCCGCTCAGGTGATCCAGGACGCACCGGATGCGTCCGAGCCCCAGGACTCGAAGTCGGCGAGAGTCTCCCGCGACACGTCAGGAGGAAGGCCACGGTGATCGGCGAGTGGGTGGAAGGAGGTGGTACCGCGGACACCGAACAGGGACCCGAAGGCAACGTAGGAGCGCCCGTTGTAGAGGTGCGCGAGGTTGATGGCCCCGTGCCAGATGCGGTCGTCCTCGTCCAGCCAGCGATCCCAGCGGCACTCTATGAACCCGTATAAGTCCGTTCCCATGACCGGAATTGTTCTTGGTCGGGGCGAGGAGTGCGACGAGATTTCTGGCGTGTTGGCCAGCCCCGAGCGTTCCTGGCCGGCGCCCGGACAAATGCAGCTCGATGGCGTGGACGCCAAGATCCAACTGGCGTATCCGCTGCTCGCAGTCGCCCGCCCCCGCAGCGCGGACCGCGACGTCTGGGCCGTCTGTGGGCCGTGAAAGGTTGGCCAAGGTTGACAGGAGACAGCTGAGAGTGACGGGAGCCTCACCCATCTGAGCTGGGCGGGCTTATTGGATCTGCGACACTGGTTGAACCATGCCTGCACCCGGAGAACTCACATTCGTCGCGCCGCGCGGAGTCAAGAAGCCGCCGCGGCACCTTGCCGATCTTTCGCCCGAGGAGCGCCGGGAGGCGGTCGCGGAGCTGGGGGAGAAGCCGTTCCGCGCCAAGCAGCTGTCGCAGCACTATTTCGCGCGCTACGCCGATGACCCCGCCGCGTGGACGGACATCCCGGCGGCGGCGCGGGGGAAGCTGGCGGAGGGGCTGCTGCCGGACCTGATGTCGGTGGTGCGGCACAGCAGCACGGACAACGACACCACGCGCAAGACGCTGTGGCGACTGTTCGACGGCACCCTGGTCGAGTCGGTGCTGATGCGCTACCCGGACCGGGTGACGATGTGCATCAGCTCGCAGGCGGGCTGCGGCATGAACTGCCCGTTCTGTGCCACCGGCCAGGCCGGTCTGGACCGGAACCTGTCGACCGGGGAGATCGTGCACCAGATCGTGGCGGGCATGCGCTCGCTGCGGGACGGGGAGATCCCGGGCGGCCCGGCGCGGCTGTCGAACATCGTGTTCATGGGCATGGGCGAGCCGCTCGCGAACTACAAGCGTGTCGTCGGCGCCATCCGCCGGCTGACCGATCCGGAGCCGGACGGGCTGGGGCTGTCCCAGCGGGGCATCACCGTGTCGACGGTGGGCCTGGTCCCGGCGATGCTGCGCTTCGCCGACGAGGGCTTCAAGTGCCGGCTCGCGGTGTCGCTGCACGCGCCCGACGACGAGCTGCGCGACACCCTGGTGCCGGTGAACACCCGCTGGAAGGTGCGCGAGGTGCTGGACGCCGCTTGGCACTACGCGGACGTGTCCGGGCGCCGGATCTCGATCGAGTACGCGCTGATCCGGGACATCAACGACCAGGCGTGGCGGGCGGACCTGCTGGGCCGGCTGCTCAAGCGTCGCCGCGTGCACGTCAACCTGATCCCGCTCAACCCGACCCCCGGCTCGAAGTGGACGGCCTCGCGGCCCAAGGACGAGCGGGCGTTCGTCGCGGCGCTGGAGGCGCACGGCGTGCCGGTGACCGTCCGGGACACCCGGGGGCAGGAGATCGACGGTGCCTGCGGGCAGCTGGCGGCTTCCGAGCGCTGATCCGCGCTTGCTAGGGTGACGGTCGTTTGCGGCCGTTTGCCGCGACGTCACGCACAGCACACAAAAGAACATCCGACAGGGGAGCGCGGAAAGCGCTGAGAGTGCGGCACGGCCGCAGACCCTCGGACCTGATCCGGGTCATACCGGCGTAGGGAGTCACCACATGAGCACCATCCGTCGGCGTGCGGCCGGCACCGTCCTCGTCGTCGCGCTCGGCGCGACCGCGCTCGCCGCCTGCGGCAGCGACGGCGGGGACACCGCCAAGGGCAAGGGCGCCGCCTCCAAGACCGTCACCCTCGTCAGCCACGACTCCTTCGCCGCGTCGAAGGACGTGCTGAAGGCGTTCACCGAGCAGACCGGCTACACCGTCAAGGTGCTGCGCGGCGGCGACGCCGGTGCCGCGGTCAACCAGGCCGTGCTGTCCAAGGGCAACCCGCAGGGCGACGTCTTCTTCGGCGTCGACAACACGCTGCTGTCCCGGGCCCTCGACAACGACCTGTTCGAGCCGTACGAGGCCAAGGACCTCGACAAGGTGCCCGCCGCACTGCAGCTGGACGCCGCGGAGCACCGCGTCACCCCGATCGACTTCGGCGACGTCTGCGTCAACTACGACCGGAAGTACTTCACCGAGCACAAGCTCCCCGTGCCGGAGAGCTTCGACGACCTCGTCAAGCCCGAGTACAAGGACCTGCTGGTCACCGAGAACGCCGCCACCTCCTCCCCGGGTCTCGCCTTCCTCCTCGCCACCACCGCGAAGTACGGAGACGGGGGCTGGGAGGACTACTGGAAGAAGCTCAAGGCCAACGGCGTCCAGGTCGTCGACGGCTGGGAGCAGGCGTACTACGACACCTTCTCCGGCGCCGGCGGCGGCAAGGGCGACAAGCCGCTGGTCGTCTCGTACGCCTCAAGCCCGCCCGCCGAGGTGCTCGGTCTGAAGACGCAGCCCGAGCAGGGGCCGACCGGTGTCGCGACCGGCACCTGCTTCCGGCAGGTGGAGTTCGCCGGCCTGCTGAAGGGCGCGGAGAACACCGAGGGCGGCAAGGCGCTCGTCGACTTCCTGCTGAGCCGCACCTTCCAGGAGGACATGCCGCTCAACATGTTCGTCAACCCCGTCCGCGACGACGCGAAGCTGCCCGAGGTCTTCACCAAGTACGCGCCGGTCATCGGTGAACCGGCCACCGTCGCCCCGGAGAAGATCGCCGGGAACCGGGAGCAGTGGGTCAAGTCGTGGTCCTCGCTCGTGCTGAAGTAGCGAAGACCGCCGAGGGGACGCGCGCCGGGGCGGCGGCCGTCCGGCCGCTCGCCGTACGGCTGGGCCTGATGGCCGTGCCGGTCGCGTTCTTCGGGCTGTTCTTCGGCTACCCGGTCGCCGCCATCGTCACCCGCGGGCTCCGCGAGGGCGGGCGGTGGCGGTTCGGCCGGTTCGCGCAGGTGCTGGGCGAGCCCGACATCCTGCACGTGCTGTGGTTCACCTGCTGGCAGGCGGCCGCCTCCACCGCGCTCACCCTGGCGATCGCGCTGCCCGGCGCGTACGTCTTCGCCCGCTTCGACTTCCCCGGCAAGCAGGTGCTGCGCGCGGTGGTGACCGTGCCCTTCGTGCTGCCGACGGTGGTCGTCGGCTCGGCCTTCCTCGCGCTGCTGGGGCGCGGCGGGCTGCTCGACGAACTGTGGGGGGTGCGCCTGGACACCACGGTCTGGGCGATCCTCCTCGCGCACGTCTTCTTCAACTACGCCGTGGTCGTACGGACCGTGGGCGGCCTGTGGGCCCAGCTGGACCCCCGGCAGGAGGAGGCCGCGCGGGTCCTCGGCGCGGGACGCCTCGCGGCGTGGCGCAGGGTGACGCTGCCCGCCCTCGCCCCCGCGGTCGCCGCGGCCGCGCTGATGGTCTTCCTCTTCACCTTCACCTCCTTCGGCGTGATCCAGATCCTCGGCGGTCCCACCTTCTCCACCCTGGAGGTGGAGATCTACCGTGAGACCGCGCAGTTGCTGGACCTGCCGACGGCGGCCGTGCTGACGATCGTCCAGTTCGCCGCCGTCGCGGCGATCCTCGCCGTGCACGCCGGGACGGTACGGCGCAGGGAGAGCGCGCTGCGGCTGGTGGACCCGGCCCGCACCGCGCGCCGGCCGCGCGGCGCCGGCGAGTGGGGGCTGCTCGCGGGCGCGCTCGGCGTGGCCGCGCTGCTGATCCTGCTGCCGCTGGGCGTGCTCGCCGAGCGCTCGCTGCACGGGCCCGACGGCTACGGCCTCGGCTCCTACCGGGCGCTGGGCTCGGTGGCCGGCAGCGGCGGGACCTTCCTGGTGGCGCCCGTCGCCGCGGTCTGGAACTCGCTGCAGTACGCGGCCGCCGCCACCGCGATCGCCCTGGTCGTCGGCGGGCTGGCCGCGGCCGCCCTCACCCGGCGGGCCGGGCGCCTCGTGCGGGGCTTCGACGCCCTGCTCATGCTGCCGCTCGGCACCTCGGCGGTGACCATCGGCTTCGGCTTCCTCATCACCCTCGACGAGCCGCCGCTGGACCTGCGCTCCTCGTGGATCCTCGTGCCGCTCGCGCAGGCACTGGTCGGCGTGCCCTTCGTGGTGCGCACCATGCTGCCGGTGCTGCGTGCCGTGGACGACCGGCTGCGCGAGGCGGCGGCGGTGCTCGGCGCCTCCCCGCTGCGGGTGTGGCGCGAGGTCGACCTCCCGCTGGTGCGGCGGGCGCTGCTGGTGGCCGCGGGCTTCGCCTTCGCGGTGTCCCTGGGCGAGTTCGGGGCCACCGTCTTCATCGCCCGCCCCGACAACCCCACCCTCCCGGTCGCGGTCGCCCGCTTCCTTGGGCGGGCCGGGGAGCTCAACTACGGCCAGGCGATGGCGCTCAGCACCGTGCTGATGCTGGTGTGCGCGGGGGCGCTGCTGGCGCTGGAACGTATCCGCATCGACAGGTCCGGGGAGTTCTGATGACCCTGCTGCGACTGGACGGCGCCACCGTGCGCTTCGGCGGCCACACCGCCCTGGACGCCGTCGGCCTGGAGGTCGCCGAGCACGAGACGGTGTGCGTGCTCGGGCCCAGCGGCAGCGGGAAGTCGACGCTGCTGCGGGTCGTCGCCGGGCTGCAGCCGCTGGACGCCGGGCGCGTCCTGCTGGCCGGCCGGGACCAGCGGGGGGTTCCCGCACACCGGCGTGGCGTGGGCCTGATGTTCCAGGACCACCAGCTCTTCCCGCAGCGCGACGTCGCCGGGAACGTCGACTTCGGTCTGCGCATGCGCGGCGCGGGACGCGCCGAACGGGAGCGCACGGTCCAGGAGTTGCTGGAGCTCGTGGGCCTGCCCGGTGCGCAGCGGCGCGCCGTTGCCTCCCTGTCCGGCGGCGAGCAGCAGCGCGTCGCCCTGGCCAGGGCCCTGGCACCCGGGCCGCGGCTGCTCATGCTCGACGAGCCGCTCGGCCAGCTCGACCGGGGCCTGCGCGAGCGCCTGGTCGTCGAGTTGCGCGGGCTCTTCCGGCGGCTGGGCACCACGGTGCTGGCCGTCACGCACGACCAGAGCGAGGCCTTCGCGCTCGCCGACCGCGTCGTCGTCATGCGTGACGGCCGGGTCGAGCAGGCCGGCACCCCGCTGGAGGTGTGGCAGCGGCCCGCCTCCGAGTTCGTCGCCCGCTTCCTCGGCTTCGACAACGTGGTGGCCGCCACCGTCACCGGCGACGCCGCCGACACCGCCTGGGGCAAGGTCCCCGTCCCCCCGGGCTCCCCGCAGGGCGCCGGGCGGCTGCTCGTCCGGCCCGCCGGCGTACGGCTCGTCCCGGCCGCCGACGGGCTGCGCTGCGACGTGCTCGCGCGTACCTTCCGCGGCGACCAGGTCACCCTCCTCCTGCGCCCCGAGGAGGGGCCCCCGCTGGAGGCGGGCTGCGCCCTGCGCGACGCCCCCGCCGAGGGGGACACGGTCGGCGTCTCCTTCACGGCGGACGAGGTTGTGGTCCTGGGCGGGTAGACCCCGTTGAGCAGCGGGGGCCTTTGGGGCGGAGCCGTGGCGCGAGTGGGCGGGTGCGGGGTGGGGCCGTGGTCGGCTGCCCCGGTCGTGCGGATTCCGGAGTACGGGCTAACTGCGCGTCAGGCGCGCCAGGGCCTCCGGGGCGTCCTCGACGGAGTCGACGAGCACGATGCGCCGCTCCATGGAGCGGCCTTCCGCCAGCGCCTGGAGAAGGGGCCAGGCCGGCAGGCGCCGGGTCCAGTGGTCCCGGTCGACCAGCACCATGGGGCGGGGGGCGCCGTTGGACTCGTAGTAGTTCGGCGTGGTGTTGTCGAAGATCTCCTGGACGGTGCCCGCGGCGCCCGGCAGGAAGACGACCCCGGCGGTGCAGCGGGCCAGCAGGCCGTCCTCGCGGGTGGCGTTGGCGAAGTACTTGGCGATGTGCGCGGCGAAGGCGTTCGGCGGCTCGTGGCCGTAGAACCACGTCGGCACGCCGATGGAGGCGCCGCCGCCGGGCCAGCGGTCGCGGACGTCGAAGGCGGTGCGCGCCCAGTCCGTTATGGACGGGCGGAAGGAGGGGACCTTGGCCACCGTCTCCAGGGCCTCGACGAGCATCGCGTCGGCGAAGGGTGCGGCGTAGGCGCCGAGGTTGGCCGCCTCCATCGCGCCGGGCCCGCCGCCCGTGGCCACGCTCAGGCCCTCGCGGGCCAGTGCCCGGCCGAGGCGGGCGGCGCCCGCGTACGCCTCGGTGCCGCGCTCCATGGCGTGACCGCCCATGACGCCCACGACGCGGGCGTCCGAGACGAGTTCGTCGAAGGCGTCGGAGACGGCGTCGTCGTGGATGCTGCGGAGCATCGACGCGTAGATGTCGCCGCTGCCCCGGGTACGCAGGAACCACTGGTAGCCGCGGGCGTCCGGCGTCGCCTCGTAGCCGCCTTCGTCAAGGCCCTCGTACAGCGCGTCGGGGCCGTAGAGGGAGCCCCGGTACGGGTCGAAGGGCAGGTCCGGGACGGGCGGGAAGACCATGGCGCCGCCGGCGCGGACGTGGGCGGCCGCCTCCGGCTCCATCGGGCAGCCCAGGAACACGGCCTCGGTCGTGTCGGCGGACATCAGGACGGGCGTACGGGTCGTCAGGTCGACCGACTGGACGCGGTGTCCGCGCAGCGAGCCCGACGCGGCGACGCGGTCGAACTCCTCGAGGGTCTCTATCTCGTGATCGTTCGGATCATTCGGCGACAGCACGCCCGCCACCCTAGCGCCCGCGGCGGGGGCCGCCGCCGCGGGGCTCCGCACGGCGCTACGGCAGCGGCAGTGTGCCCAGGTGGGCGATGAGCAGGGTCAGCGGGAGCACGACGCCGAGGACCGCGACGGCGCGCACGGCGGCCGCGTTGCGCAGCAGCGCGGCCGGCGTGCCGAGCCGGCTGAGGGCGGCGGTGGCCGGACGGCGGGCGCGCTTGGCGTCCACGGTCGCGGTGAGGGCGGTCGCGACCGCCGACAGGACGACGAGGACGGCGCCCAGTACGGTGAGCGGTCCGACGGGGTGCGCGACGGCGCCGAACCGGTCGCTGCCGGCGAGGGCGGTGGCGGCCACCGCGCACAGCGCGCCCAGCGGACGGCCCACGAGCGTCGCCTCCTCCTGGAGGGCGCGGCCCGCGAGGAGCCGCAGGGCACCCGGCCGGTACGCCGCCAGCAGCCGTCCGCACAGGTGGACGAGGCCCGGCATGGCCAGCACCATGCCCGTGGCCGTCAGCAGCCAGCCGCCGACGACGGCCGGGGCGGCATGGCCGAGACCGCCGGGCAGCGGGAGTGCGCCGTCGGGCCCCGGGGCGCCGGCGTCCCCGGCCGAGGAGATCTGCACGGCGAGGCCGATCGCCACGAGCGCGACCCCCCACGGCAGGCCGGACGGCACCCCGTCGTCGCGGGCGGTGGTCTCGTCCCCACGAGACCGCCGTGGCCGCAGCACGACCGCGGCCGAGACCGCGGCGGCCAGCGGCAGTGAGGCCAGCAGGGTCAACGCGCCCGCGAACGGGAGTTCACGGTCCGCGCCCAGCGCCTCGGCGGCAGCGCCGAGGTGCGGGCCGGGCAGCTCACCGCGGAGGAAGAGGAAGCCCAGGAGCGCGATCAGGACGCCCAGGCCGCAGTTCAGGGCGGAGCTCGCCGCGGCCAGCAGGGGCAGCCCGTGCCGGCCGAGCCCGGCCGCGGCCAGGCCCGCGTGCAGCCGTCCGCTCGGCTCCGTACGGGCCACGAGAACCGACAGGTGGACGGTGGCGGCGAACGGCACGGCGCACCAGAGCAGCCGGACCAGGCCGTCCGGGGCGTCCTCGGGGTGCGCGAGGGCGTGCCCGAGGACGGCGAGCAGCAGGAACCCCGTGCCGGCGGCCGCGGCGACGACCAGCAGCCGGCGCAGCAGCACCTCCGGCCGGGAGCCGAGGGCTACACGGAGGCTGAGCACGAGTCGGCGTCCTCCCGTTCCTGGTGCGGCATGCCGGTCACGAAGCGCCCGTCGACGAGGGTGACCACCCGGTCCGCGAGGGAGACGACCTCGGGTTCGTTGGAGGCGAGCACCACGGTGATGCCGTGCGAGCGGGCGGCGCTGGTCAGCATGCGCAGCACCTGGGCACGGTCCGCGCGGTGCAGCGGCGCGGTCGGTTCGTCGGCGAAGACCACGGAGGGCCGGTTGACCAGGGCGCGGGCGATCGCCACCCGCTGCCGCTCGGCCTGCAGCAGCCGGCCGGGACGCTTGCGGGCGGCCCCGCCGATGTCCAGCCGGTCCAGCCACTCCTGCGCGGCGGCGCGCGCCGTGCGGTACGGGACGCCGCACAGCAGCAGCGGCAGCGCGGCGTTCTCCCGGACGGTCAGCTCGGGGAGCAGCTGCGGGCTGCTGTCGATCCAGCCGAAGCGCTCACGGCGCAGCCGCTCCCGGGCGGTCACGCCCAGGGTGTGCACGGGGGAGCTGTTGAACCACACCTCGCCCTGCTCGGGAAGCAGTTCGCCGGACAGGCAGCGCAGCAGGGTGGTCTTCCCGGCGCCGTGCGGGCCGAGGACGCCGAGGATCTCGCCCTCCCGTACGCCGAGTGACACGCCGAGCAGAGCGGGTGAGCGGTCGTGCGCGTGGCGCAGGCCGCGGGCCCACAGCACGTCGTTGTCGGGTGGGTTCACGTTGGCCTCTAACGAACGCGGGGAGTCCGGGTCACTGCGGCACCGTACGCGCCCCACGGCCCGGGACCACGGTTACGGGGGCGCGTTTCCGGCCCGCGCCCACCCGTGCGGAGTAGCGGGAGCGAGGTTCGTCAGGAAGATCATCCGCTCACTTGCGCGTTGTGTGGCTGTGGCACGATGCGGCGGCCGTGCCTCCGGCACGGTGTGAGATCGGTGGGGGTTCGTTGACATCCCTACGTAATGCCGCCCTGCTCGTGGCAGGAGCGGTCGCAGGTGGTCTGCTGCTCGCACCACCGGCCCACGCGGCCGGGATCGCGATCGTCGGCACGACCATCAACATCGGCAAGCCCATCGTCATGGGGGCAGGCGGCTCCACGACCGTCACGGCGTCACTTCGGGCAGCAAGGGCTCGCTGAGGACGACGGTCGGGGTCAGCACCTCCGGCGTCCGGCGGCGGTCGTTCGCCGGCAGCGGCACATCGGCCGCCTCGGTCTCCGCGGGTGACGGCGTCACCCCCTACAAGGTGGCCAAGCTGAGTGTCAACGCGTCCCCCCGAGCCGGTCGCCAAGGGCGGGAAGCTGACCGTCACCGGCCGCCTCGCCCGGGCCACGACCGACGCCGCCACCACCTTCGTCGGCTATCCGCACCGCGACCGCCAAGGCGGTCGGCTTCTGGCGGTGGGCCTTCGCCGGCACCACGACCGTCGCGCCCGTCGCGGCGGGCGGGGACCGGGTCGCCCTGAAGTGAGGGTTGCCTGACGAGCCGCCGGGGTCGCCCTCCGTCGACGGAGGGCGACCCCGGCCGCTGGATCCCGTGTTCCGGCGGGGACCGTCAGAGCTTGGCCCAGGCCTCCGTGAGGACGGTGCGCAGGACGCCCTCGATCTCGTCGAAGGTCGACTGGTCGGCGATCAGCGGCGGCGCGAGCTGCACGACCGGGTCCCCGCGGTCGTCGGCGCGGCAGTAGAGGCCGTTCTCGAAGAGCGCCTTGCTGAGGAAGCCGTACAGGACGCGCTCGGTCTCCTCGTCGGTGAAGGTCTCCTTGGTGGCCTTGTCCTTCACCAGCTCGATGCCGTAGAAGAAGCCGTTCCCGCGGACGTCGCCGACGATCGGCAGGTCGTGGAGCTTCTCCAGGGTGGCGCGGAAGGCGCCCTCGTTGTCGAGCACGTGCTGGTTGAGCTGCTCGCGCTCGAAGATGTCGAAGTTGGCCAGGGCGACCGCCGACGAGACCGGGTGGCCGCCGAAGGTGTAGCCGTGGAGGAAGGTGTTGTCGCCCTTGTAGAAGGGCTCGGCGATGCGGTCGGAGATGATGCACGCGCCGATGGGGGAGTAGCCGGAGGTCATGCCCTTGGCGCAGGTGATCATGTCCGGGACGTAGCCGAACTTGTCGCAGCCGAACATGGTGCCCAGGCGGCCGAAGGCGCAGATGACCTCGTCGGAGACGAGCAGCACGTCGTACTGGTCGCAGATCTCGCGGACCCGCTGGAAGTACCCGGGCGGGGGCGGGAAGCAGCCGCCGGCGTTCTGCACCGGCTCGAGGAAGACGGCCGCGACGGTGTCGGGGCCCTCGAAGAGGATCTCCTGCTCGATCTGGTCGGCGGCCCAGCGGCCGAAGGCCTCGGGGTCGTCGCCGAAGAGCGGGGTGCGGTAGATGTTGGTGTTGGGCACCTTGTGGGCGCCGGGGACCAGCGGCTCGAAGGGGGCCTTCAGTCCCGGCAGGCCGGTGATGGACAGGGCGCCCTGCGGGGTGCCGTGGTAGGCGACGGCGCGTGAGATGACCTTGTACTTGGTCGGCTTGCCCTTGAGCTTGAAGTACTGCTTGGCGAGCTTCCAGGCGGTCTCGACCGCCTCGCCTCCGCCGGTGGTGAAGAAGACCTTGTTGAGGTCCCCGGGGGCGTAGTCGGCCAGGCGCTCGGCGAGCTCGACGGCCTTGGGGTGGGCGTAGCTCCACACCGGGAAGAAGGCGAGCTCCTGGGCCTGCTTGTAGGCGGTCTCGGCGAGCTCCACGCGGCCGTGGCCGGCGTTGACCACGAACAGCCCCGCGAGGCCGTCGATGTACCGCTTGCCCTTGTCGTCGTAGATGTACGTGCCCTCGCCGCGCACGATGGTCGGCACAGGGGCGTTCTCGTACGACGACATGCGGGTGAAGTGCATCCACAGGTGGTCGTACGCGGTCTTGGAAAGGTCCGCGCTCATGGCTATCTGGTTCCCCAGGTGTAGGTCTGCTTCCGGAGCTTGAGGTAGACGAAGCTCTCGGTGGACCGCACGCCGGGCAGCGTGCGGATCCGCTTGTTGATCGTCTCCAGGAGATGGTCGTCGTCCTCGCAGACGATCTCGATCAGCAGGTCGAAGGAGCCCGCGGTCACGACGACGTACTCGACCTCCGTCATCTCCGCGAGCGCGTCGGCGACGGGTTCGATGTCGCCCTCGACGTTGATGCCGACCATCGCCTGCCGCCGGAACCCCACGGTGAGCGGGTCGGTGACGGCGACGATCTGCATGACGCCCTGGTCGAGCAGCTTCTGGACGCGCTGCCGTACGGCCGCCTCCGACAGGCCCACGGCCTTGCCGATGGCGGCGTACGGACGCCTGCCGTCCTCCTGGAGCTGTTCGATGATCGCCTTGGAGACGGAATCGATCACGAAGGCGCCGTTGGCGCCCCTGTGATCCGGAGTACGAGTGGCCACGCACCCCACTCTGCACGAGAGGTCAGCCGTCACGCAAGCCCCGATCGATGAAATCCGTGGTTTTGGGGCTCGAAACTCACGGAATCCATTGTTTCGGAGTTTCGGCTATGTCGAATACGGCAGTGCTGCAGGTAGGCTGGGGTCCGTCTCACACATCGGACAGGAACAGGGAGAGGTGCAGTGAGCGAGCTCCGTACCTTGCGCAACCACATCAACGGAGAATTCCGCGACGCCGCCGACGGGCGCACCACCGACGTGGTGAACCCCGCCACCGGCGAGGTCTACGCGACCGCCCCGCTCTCCGCCGCCGCCGATGTCGACGCGGCCATGGCCGCCGCGGCGGCCGCCTTCCCCGCCTGGCGCGACACGACGCCCTCCGAGCGCCAGAAGGCGCTGCTGAAGATCGCCGACGCCTTCGAGGCGCGGGCGGACGAGCTCGTGGCCGTCGAGAGCGAGAACACCGGCAAGCCGATCGGGCTGACGGCCAGCGAGGAGATCCCTCCGATGGTCGACCAGATCCGCTTCTTCGCGGGTGCCGCCCGCATGCTCGAGGGCCGCTCGGCCGGCGAGTACATGGAGGGCATGACCTCGATCATCCGCCGTGAGCCGGTCGGCGTCTGCGCCCAGGTCGCCCCGTGGAACTACCCGATGATGATGGCCGTGTGGAAGTTCGCCCCGGCGATCGCCGCGGGCAACACGGTCGTGCTGAAGCCCTCGGACACCACCCCGGCCTCCACCGTGCTGATCGCCGAGATCATCGGCGGGATCCTGCCCAAGGGCGTCTTCAACGTCGTCTGCGGCGACCGCGAGACGGGCCGCCTGATGGTCGAGCACGAGACCCCCGCGATGGCCTCCATCACCGGTTCGGTCCGGGCCGGCATGCAGGTGGCGGCCAGCGCCGCCAAGGACGTCAAGCGGGTCCACCTGGAGCTGGGCGGCAAGGCGCCGGTGGTGGTGTTCCAGGACACCGACATCGCCAAGGCGGTCGAGGACATCGCCGTCGCCGGCTACTTCAACGCCGGCCAGGACTGCACCGCCGCGACCCGCGTCCTGGTCCACGAGTCGATCCACGACGAGTTCGTGGCCCAGCTCGCCAAGACTGCCGCCGACACCAAGACCGGCGCCCCGGACGACGAGGACGTGCTGTACGGCCCGCTGAACAACGCCAACCAGCTCGCCCAGGTCACCGGCTTCATCGAGCGCCTCCCGGCGCACGCCAAGGTCGAGGCCGGCGGCCACCGGGTCGGCGAGCAGGGCTTCTTCTACGCCCCGACCGTCGTCTCCGGCCTCAAGCAGGACGACGAGATCATCCAGAACGAGGTCTTCGGCCCGGTCATCACCGTCCAGTCCTTCTCCGACGAGGACCAGGCCGTGGAGTGGGCGAACGGCGTCGAGTACGCCCTCGCCTCCTCGGTGTGGACCAAGGACCACGCCCGTGCGATGCGCATGTCCAAGCGCCTCGACTTCGGCTGCGTGTGGATCAACACCCACATCCCGCTGGTCGCCGAGATGCCGCACGGCGGGTTCAAGAAGTCCGGCTACGGCAAGGACCTGTCCGCCTACGGCTTCGAGGACTACACCCGCATCAAGCACGTCATGACGTCCCTGGACGGCTGACGCCACAGGGCGCGAGCCCGCCATGGCCCCGGACCGGCCCCCGTGTCCGGGGCCGTGGCATGCGCGCGTACGCTCCGCTCCATGGAGTATCGAAGAGCCCTCGAACAGCGCATACGCGCATGGCTGGTTGTCTTCGTCGTGTGCCTGGTGCTGAGCGGCGCCACCGCGTTCCCGCTCGTGCACGAGGTGCGGTGGGTGGACGGCTGGGGTCTGCCGGGAGCCGTCGGTGACTGGATCTCCCACGTGCGGGAGGGGCTGGACGCCACCGACGCGAAGTACCCGTTCATGATGTACGGGACCGACTGGCTCGCCTTCGCGCACCTGGTGATCGCGGTGGCCTTCTACGGCGTCTGGCGCGATCCGGTGCGCAACATCTGGATCGTGGAGTGGGCCATGATCGCCTGCGTCGGGATCATCCCGCTCGCCGCGATCTGCATCCCGCTGCGCGGCCTGCCGCTGTGGTGGATGCCCGTGGACATGGCCTTCGGCGTCCTCGGCATCGTGCCGCTGCTGGTCCTGCGGCGGATGATCAAGCGGCTGGAGCGCTCCGGCACGGTGCCGGCCGAGCCGGCCCTCGCCTGACGGACCGGCGGTCGCCCGGGTCCGGGGCCGTACGGCGAGCAGACCGCGGCCGGGTGGGAGAAGCTCACCGGCTGCCGAACTCCGCGCGCAGCACGTCGATGCGGTTGCTCGTGACGGCGTCCACGCCGAGCCGCTCCAGCCGTCGCATCGTCCGGCGCAGGTCCACCGTCCACGCGCCGACCAGCAGGCCCTCGCCGTGCGCCCACTCCACCAGGGGCGCGCGGACCAGCCCGAAGCGCAGGTTGATCCAGCGCGGACGCAGCTCCGACAGCAGTAGCGGCGGCACCGGCGCGGAGGTCTTCCAGGTCAGTGCGATCTCGGCGGCCGGGTCGTGGTCCCGCACCGCCAGCACGGCGGCCGCCTCCCCGCAGTAGTACGTACGGTCCCCGGCGCCCGCGTCCCGGACCGCGGACAGCACCGGGCCCGCGGACTCCGGCAGGGTGAGGTCGACCAGGGCCCGGCAGCCGTCCACGGCGGCCAGCGCCTCGTGGAGGGTCGGCACGCCCGGCGGCAGCCGGCCCGCCGCGAGGCCGGCGACGGCGGAGTCCACGCCCCACAGCCGCTTCAGCGTGGGGTCGTGGAGCAGCACCGGCACACCGTCGCGGCTCAGCCGTACGTCCATCTCCACCGCGTCCGCCCCCGCGCGCAGCGCGCTGCGCAGCGAGGGCAGGGTGTTCTCGCGGTGGCGGTACGGGTCGCCGCGGTGGGCGACCGCTAGCGCTGCCATCCCGCCAGGTAGGAGTCGATCTCGGCGGTGAGCTTCGCCTTGCCCGGGGCGTCGAGGAACGAGGCCTCCACGGCGTTCCTGGCGAGCTGGGCCAGCCCGCCCTCGTCGAGCTGCAGCAGCCGCGCGGCCACCGCGTACTCGGTGTTGAGGTCGGTGCCGAACATCGGCGGGTCGTCGCTGTTGACGGTGACCAGCAGACCCGCGGCCACCATCTCCTTGACGGGGTGCTCGTCGAGCGTGGCGACGGCGCGGGTGGCGATGTTGGAGGTCGGGCAGACCTCCAGCGGGATGCGGTGCTCGGCCAGGTGGTCCAGTAGGCGCGGGTCCCGGGTGGCGCTGGTGCCGTGGCCGATGCGCTCGGCGCCCAGCTCGTTCAGCGCGTCCCAGATCGTCTGCGGGCCGGTGGTCTCGCCCGCGTGCGGCACGCTGTGCAGGCCGACGGCGCGGGCGCGGTCGAAGTACGGCTTGAACTGCGGACGCGGCACACCGATCTCCGGCCCGCCGAGGCCGAAGCTGACCAGCCCGTCCGGCTGCAGCTCGGTGGCGATGCGCGCGGTCTCCTCGGCGGAGGCCAGCCCGGCCTCGCCCGGGATGTCGAAGCACCAGCGCAGCACGATGCCGAGCTCCGCCTCGGCCGCCTTGCGGGCGTCCTCGATGGCCTCCACGAACGCCTTGTCCGGGATGCCGCGGCGGACCGAGCTGTACGGGGTGACGGTCAGCTCGGCGTAACGGATGTTCTGGCGCACCATGTCGCGGGCGACCTCGTACGTCAGCAGACGCACGTCCTCCGCGTCGCGGATCAGGTCGACCACGGACAGGTAGACCTCGATGAAGTGGGCGAAGTCCCGGAAGCTGAAGTACTCGGCGAGGGCGGCGGGGTCGGTGGGCACCTTGGAATCCGGGTGCCGCGCGGCCAGCTCCGCCACGATGCGGGGTGAGGCCGAGCCGACGTGGTGCACGTGGAGCTCGGCCTTCGGGAGTCCCGCGATGAAGGCGTCGAGGGCTGACGCGGTGTCGGACATGGGGCGATCCTCCTGCGGGGTCGGCGGCAACCGCCATCGTAAACGCGAAATTGCCTCCGTCCGGCGTCTTCGCAGGCCATAGCATTGCCCGACGTAGTCAGCAGGAAGGCAGCGATGTCCCACGAGCCCGAGCACCCGACGCCGCGCGACGCCGCGAGCGACACCCCCGAAGCGGCGGCCCCGTCGTCCTCGGCGGCCCCGGCGGACGCACGGCCCGCATCCGACTTCGAGCTGCCCGCCCCGGCGCCTGCGGCGCCCACGGACGCCGCATCCGTCGCCGCCCCGGGTGGGGATGCCTCGGCGGCTCCCGATGTCGAGAGCGCGGGGGCGCCGGGAAGCGTGACTCGTGCGGAGGCCGTGACGCCTGCCGACGTGCCGGTCGCCGATGCCGAGCCCGGTGACGGCTCGCATGCCGTGGTCGGTGCGGCTGATGCTCCGGTCGCCCCGGACGCGCCTGCCGGCGCGCCGCCCGCGGAGGGCGCGACTCCCGCTGACGCGCCGGTCGCGGAGGCCGAGCCCGGCGCCGCTCCGGGTGGGGATGCCTCGGCGGCTCCCGATGTCGAGGGCGCGGGGGTGCCGGGAAGCGTGACTCGTGCGGAGGGCGCGACGCCTGCTGACGCGCCGGTCGCCGATGCCGAGCCCGGTGACGGCTCGCATGCCGTGGTCGGTGCGGCGGATGCTCCGGTCGCTCCTGACGCGCCTGCCGGCGCGCCGCCCGCGGAGGTGCCCGGGCCGCGGGATCCGTGGGCGCCGCCGGTGCCGGTCGCCCCCGGGTACGGGCAGGCGGGTGCGCCGGCCGGGCACAACCCCTGGGCGCCGCCCGTGCCGCCGGTACCGCAGGCCCCGCAGGAGCACGTGACGCTGACCAAGCGCCCGGTACCCGTGGACGCACCCGCGCCCGGGCCCGAGCAGCAGCCGCGCGATCCCTGGGCCCCGCCGGCCCCGGACGCTGCGGCGGCCGTGCCGCCGCAACCGCCCCACGCCACGTACCCGGGCTACCCGGGCTACCACCCCGGTTTCCCCGGTTACCCCGGTTACCCGGGCCACCCCACTCAGCCTGAGTACCCCGCGTACCCCGGCTACCCGGCCCAGCCCGGCCACCCCGCCCACCCGGGCTACCCCGCCCAGCCCGGCTACGCGGTGGGCCCCTACGGCGGATGGGCGCCGCCCGTCGCCCGCAACGGCGCCGGCCTGACGGCGATGATCATGGGCATCGTGGGCGCCGTCCTGGCCGTCTCCTGCTTCGGGGCCTTCCTCGGCCTCCCGCTCGGCATCGCGGCCGTCGTCTGCGGCATCGTCGGCCTGCGGATCGCCCGGCGCGGCGAGGCGACCAACCGGCCGCAGGCCTTGACCGGCCTCATCCTCGGGATCGTCTCCATCGGCCTGTCGGTCGCGATGATCGCCCTGGTGTTCAGCGGGATCGACGACGGCTGGTTCGACGGGTCCGGCGACGACCTCATCACCTCCCGGAACGGCGACTGGGCGGCGCCGCTGGACGTCGACGGCACCGCGCTCTACGACGACGGGGTCCACGTCACGCTGTCGGACGTCCACCGGGATATCGTCCTCCCGGAGAGCCAGCTCGACGGCGGCACCGCCGTCACTTTCTCCGTCGAGTTGGAGAACACCGGCGACACGACCGCCGACCTGGGCGAGAGTGAAGTCTCGGCCTACGCGGACGACTTCGAGGACGAGAGCCTGACCGACCTGACCGCCGGTGTGGGCCTGCCCGACGAACTGTCGCCGGGGGAGCGCGCGACAAGGGAGATCACCGTACTCGTGCCCAAGGACGACGAGGACGGCACGTTCCAGGTCGAGGTCGCCCCCGGCTTCGACTACGACTACACCTACTGGCACCTGGACGTCCCGTAACGGGGGCGCCGCGGGGTCGCCTCAGCGCCGCACCGCGTCCAGCGCCAGCAGGGCCACGTGCAGCGAGAGGCAGGACTCGACCTGGTCCAGGTCGATGCCGAGGACGCGCTCGACCCGGTGCAGCCGGTCGTAGAAGGAGGGCCGCGACAGGTGCGCGGCGTCGGCCGCGGCCGACTTGTTGCGGCCGGCGTCCAGGTAGACGGTGAGGATCCGGACGAGGTCCGTGCCGTGCTCGGCGTCGTACGAGAGCAGCGGGCCGAGTTCGCGCTCGACGTACGTCTGCAGCCGCGCGTCGTCGCGCAGGAGGTGCAGCAGGCCGCGCAGCCGGACGTCGGGCAGCCGGTAATAGGTGCCCGCCTTGCGCCCGCCGTGCATCGCGGCGTCCGCGACCTGTGCCGCCTCCAGCAGGGTGCGCCGGGCGTCGCGCAGGGAGCCGACGGAGGAGCCGGCCGCCATGACGAAGGCGGGACCGCCGTCGGGGGCGGGCTCGGTCAGCCGGGTGAGCGCGGCGGCGAAGTCCTCCAGTGCGGTGTGCTCGTGGTCGGACGGGCCGAGGGAGACCAGCACGCCGACACCGCCGTCGTCGAGGGTGCCGGTGAGCGCGGTCAGGCCCCGCTCGCGCACGGCCTGGGCGGCGGTCTCGGTGAAGTCCCGCAGCCGGGCCTGCGCCTCCAGGGCGGCCGAGGCCGGTCCGCCGCGCAGCCGCAGCATGACGCCGACCAGCCGCCGGCCCTCCAGCGGCACGCCCAGGGCGCGGGCGCGCAGCGCCACGTCGGAGACGGTCAGGGCGTGGGTGAGGATGCCGGAGAGCAGGGTGCGGTGGGTCTGCCGTTCCAGGGACTCCCGGTCGCGCTCCAGCAGCCGGTTGAGCGCGAGGGTGGCCGCCCCCCGCTCCAGCAGCACGCTGTGCCGGTGCGGGCGTTCGCCCGGTTCCGGCTCCTCGTCGGGCGCGGGCTCGCCGACGATCACCAGCCTGCCCCAGTCGCGGCCGCGCGCCCCCACGCCGGTGACCAGCCAGCCGGTGCGCGGGTCGTGGCCGGTGCGCCCGGCCGGGTGGACGCCGCGGCTGCGCCGCTCCCAGCCGTCGAGCAGGGCTTCGGGGTCCTGGCCGGCCGGGTCGAAGGCGAGCACCTGGTGGGAGAGGTTCTCCAGCACCACGGGCGCGCCCGCCATCCGGGCCACCTCGCGCACGACCTCCTCGGGCTCCGCGCCCTCGACGGACAGCTCGTTGAAGATCTGGTGCACCGCCTCCGACGCCCGCAGCTCGGTCAGCTGGGCGTCGACGACGTGGGCGTGCACGGCCTCGGTCACCGCCACGAAGCGCACCTCGGTACGGAGTGCCACCAACGGCAGTCCGCGCCGTTCGGCGGCCCGGACCAGGGGGCGGGGGAGGGCGTCCGCGTAGCGCCGGCCCAGTTCGACGACGAGGCCCGCGGCGCCGACGTCGGCGAGGCCGTCGATGTAGCGGGCCAGGGACTCCTTGTCGTCGGGCAGCATCACGCCCGTGGTGAGGACCAGCTCGCCCCCGTGGAGCATCCCCGCGATGTCGGCCAGCTCGCTGATGTGCACCCAGCGCACCGGGCGCTGCAGTCCGCCGGAGCCCGCGACCACCTGCGGCGAACCCCGCCTGAGCACGTCCAGTTCCAGGACCTCGGCGACGGTGGGGAACACGGTGACCTCCGGGGCGGAACGGGGGCGGAACGTCGTGCCACCGTAGCTCCAGGGTGTAAAGGCCCCCGTCGCACGGCATGCGATGTGTCGGTTGCCCGGTGCACGTGGCGCCCGGCATCGTCCACGGTGTCGATCTGTTGCGGGCCGTCAGGTGAACACAGAATTCGTCGCGTAACCAAAAGGCAACAACGGAATCACTTGTTGGGGCGAGCCTACTCTGTCAGGATCGTCCACCAATCAAGGCTTTGGCCACGCCGCCGAGCCGAGTGCGAGGAGAAGACGATGGACCTCAGCGCGAACGGCGAGTTCGATGTGAGGGAGCGTTTCGCCGAGGGGGCCCAGTACATCGGCGGAACCTTGCGCCCCGGCACCTCGGGCCGGCGGCACCCCGTCGTCGACCCGTCCACCGGTGAGACCGTGTACTCCTGTGAACTGGCCGGCACCGCCGACGTGGACGCCGCCGTCGCCGCCGCAGCGCAGGCGCTGCCCGGCTGGGCCGGCGCCACCCCCGGTGCGCGCTCCGACGCCATGCACCGCTTCGCCGGCGTCCTCGCCGAGCGGGCCGCCGAGTTCGCGTACGCCGAGTCGCTGCAGTGCGGCAAACCGCTCCGGCTGACCACCGAGTTCGACGTCCCGGGCACCGTCGACAACACCGCCTTCTTCGCGGGCGCCGCCCGCCACCTGGAGGGCAAGGCGGCGGGGGAGTACTCCGGCGACCACACCTCCTACGTGCGGCGCGAGCCCGTCGGCGTCGTGGGCTCCATCGCTCCGTGGAACTACCCGCTGCAGATGGCCGCCTGGAAGGTCCTCCCGGCGATCGCCGCGGGCAACACCATCGTGCTCAAGCCGGCCGAGCTGACCCCGCTGACCTCGCTGATGTTCGCCCAGGCGGCGACCGAGGCGGGCATCCCGGCGGGCGTGGTCAACATCGTCACCGGCGCCGGCAAGGAGGCGGGCGAGCACCTGGTGGGGCACCCGGACGTCGCCATGACCTCCTTCACCGGCTCCACCGCGGTGGGCAAGCGCGTCGCGGAGATCGCCACCGCCACCGTCAAGCGGCTCCACCTGGAACTCGGCGGCAAGGCGCCCTTCGTCGTGTTCGACGACGCCGACCTGGAGGCGGCCGTCCACGGCGCGGTCGCCGGTGCCCTGATCAACACCGGCCAGGACTGCACCGCAGCGACCCGCGCCTACGTGCAGCGCCCCCTCTACGACGCCTTCGTCGCCGGGGTCGCCGACCTCTTCTCCGGCATCCGCGTGGGCGATCCCTTCGACGCCAAGACCGACCTCGGCCCGCTGATCTCCCACGCCCAGCGCGACCGCGTCGCCGGCTTCGTGGAGCGCGCCCGCTCCTACGCCACGGTCGTCACCGGCGGGCAGGCCCCCGCGTCGGCGGGCGCCTTCTACCGGCCCACGCTGGTCACCGGCGCCGCGCAGGACAGCGAGATCGTCCAGTCCGAGATCTTCGGGCCGGTACTGGTCGTGCTGCCGTTCGACAGCGATGATGAAGGTCTGGCCCTGGCCAACGACACGCCGTACGGTCTGGCCGCGTCCGCGTGGACCCGTGACGTCTTCCGTGCGGGCCGTGCCACCCGTGAGATCAAGGCGGGGTGCGTCTGGGTCAACGACCACATCCCGATCATCAGCGAGATGCCGCACGGGGGCTACCGGGCCTCCGGGTACGGCAAGGACATGTCGGTGTACTCCCTGGAGGAGTACACGCAGGTCAAGCACGTGATGTACGACAACACCGCGGTCGCCAGGAAGGACTGGCACCGCACGATCTTCGGCGACCGCTGACCCTTCGGCCGCCGGCCCCTCCGGGACCGCCCCCCACCGGCCCGCTAGCCCGTCCGTCCCACGCACCACCGCCCCTGGAGGCCGCACCGCAATGGAGATGTTCGAGGGCCTGTCCGAGCCCGTACGCAAAGCGTGGGAACGCAGCCTGACCAACGGGAGGGCATCGGTCAGCCGGCGCCGGGTGCTCGGCGCGGGGCTCGGTGTCACGGGCGCCGGGGCGCTGGCCGCGTGCGGCATCCCGGCCGCCACCAACAACCAGGGCGGTGTGAAGAGCGACGACCTGTCCGACAAGGACAAGTCGCTGGTCTTCTCGAACTGGCAGCTCTACATCGACATGAGCGACGACGAGAAGCACATGCCGACCCTGGAGGCCTTCGAGAAGAAGACCGGGATCAAGGTCAAGTACAGCGACGACATCACCGACAACGTCGAGTTCTTCGCCAAGATCAAACCACAGCTCGCCGCGGGCCAGTCCACCGGCCGCGACCTGGTCGTCCTCACCGACTGGATGGCCGCCCGGATGATCCGCCTGGGCTGGGCCCAGCCGCTGGACCCCACCTACCTGCCGAACGCGTTCACCAACCTGGAGCAACGTTTCCGCAACCCCGACTGGGACCCCGGACGCGCCCACTCCTACCCCTGGCAGGGCATCGCCACCGTCATCGCCTACAACGAGAAGGCGACCAAGGGGAAGAAGGTCGGCAGCGTCTCCCAGCTGCTGGACGACCCCGACCTCAAGGGCCGCGTCGCCATGCTCAGCGAGATGCGCGACACCATAGGCATGACCCTGCTCGACATGGGCAAGCGGCCGGAGTCCTTCACCGCGGACGACTTCGACGCGGCCGTGGCCCGCGTCCAGAAGGCCGTGGACAACAAGCAGATCCGCCAGTTCACCGGCAACGAGTACACCGACGGCCTCGCCTCGGGGAACATCGCCGCCTGCGTCGCCTGGGCCGGCGACCTGGTGCAGCTCCAGGCCGACAACCCCGAGATCAAGTTCGTGATCCCGCCCGCCGGCTACATCTACTCCACCGACAACATGCTGGTCCCGGCGGGCTCCAAGCACCGCAAGAACGCCGAGCGGCTCATGGACTGGTACTACCAGCCCGCGATCGCCGCCGAGCTCGCGGCATGGGTCAACTACATCACGCCCTGCACGGGCGTCTACGAGGAACTCCTCAAGATCGACAAGGACGTGGCCAACAACCCGCTGATCATTCCCAACGCGGAGATGAAGGCGAAGGCCCATCCCTTCCGGTCGCTCTCCTCCAAGGAGGAGACCGCCTTCGAGGACAAGTTCGCCAAGCTCATCGGCGCCTGACCGGCCACCGCAGTTAGGGATCTGACGACATGACCCAGCAGACCGCACCGCTCACCGAGCCGGCCGGCGGCAAGGACCCCGCCTCCGCGGGCGGCGCCGTGACCCTCACCGGCATCGGCAAGGACTACGGCGACTTCACGGCCGTCCACCCGCTCGACCTCACCATCCCCGAGGGCTCCTTCTTCGCCCTCCTGGGCGCCTCCGGCTGCGGCAAGACCACCACGCTGCGCATGATCGCCGGTCTGGAGGACCCCAGCAGCGGCACCGTCCGCATCGGCGACCAGGACGTCACCGGCCTGCCGCCGTACAAGCGCCCGGTCAACACGGTCTTCCAGAACTACGCGCTCTTCCCGCACCTGGACATCTACGAGAACGTCGCCTTCGGCCTGCGCCGCCGCGGCATCAAGTCCGTCAAGGGCCAGGTCGGGGACATGCTCGACCTCGTCGAGCTGGGTCACCTCGCCCGCCGCAAGCCGCACCAGCTCTCCGGCGGCCAGCAGCAGCGCGTCGCCGTCGCCCGTGCCCTGATCAACCACCCCAAGGTGCTGCTCCTCGACGAGCCGCTGGGGGCCCTGGACCTGAAGCTGCGCCGTCAGATGCAGCTGGAGCTCAAGCGCATCCAGACCGAGGTCGGCATCACCTTCGTGCACGTCACGCACGACCAGGAAGAGGCCATGACCATGGCCGACACCATCGCCGTGATGAACGCGGGCCGCATCGAGCAGCTGGGCGCGCCCACCGACCTGTACGAGAACCCCAGCACCACCTTCGTCGCCAACTTCCTCGGCCAGTCCAACCTCATCGAGGCCGAGGTCGCCGGTACCAGCGGCGACGACCTGCTGCTCAGCGTCGGTGACGGCCGTCTGGCGATGCCCACCGCACGGTGCGTCCCCTCCGTGCAGGCGGGCGACAAGCTCCTCGCCGGGGTGCGCCCCGAGAAGATCTCCATCGTCCACGCCGACGACGCGGCCGAGGTCCCCGAGGGCCGCAACAAGATCACCGGGCGGATCGTCGACGCCAGCTTCATCGGCGTCTCCACCCAGTACGTCGTCAACAGCCCCTGGTGCCCGGAGCTGGCCGTCTTCGCGCAGAACGTCGAGCGCGACGGCCGTCTCGCCCCCGGCGCCGAGGTGGTGCTGCACTGGAGCCCCGCGCACACCTTCGGTCTCGACGCCGCGCAGGACATCGAGGCCGGGGAGGTCAACGCGTAATGGCCGCCCTGTCCACCGCCCCCGCCGGGGCGCCGGAGGAGACCCCGCCGGTCCCGGCCGGCGCCGCCCGGCGGCGCAGACTCGTCCCCTACTGGCTGCTGCTGCCCGGCATCCTGTGGCTGCTGGTCTTCTTCGCCGCCCCGATGGTCTACCAGGCCTCGACCTCGGTGCAGACCGGCTCCCTGGAGACCGGCTACCGCGTCACCTGGCACTTCGCGACCTACTGGGACGCGTTCAAGGAATACGACGTCTTCTACCTGCGCTCGCTGACCTACGCCGGCATCGCCACCGTGCTGTGCCTGGCGATCGGCTACCCGCTGGCGTACACCATCGCCTTCAAGGCGGGCCGCTGGCGGAACGTGCTGCTGGTCATGGTCATCGCGCCGTTCTTCACCAGCTTCCTGATCCGCACCCTGGCCTGGAAGACGATCCTCGCGGACGACGGCTACGTCGTCACCGTGCTGGACAAGCTGCACATCCTCAGCGTCACCGCGTCCCTGGGCATCACCGCCGACGACCGCGTGCTCGCCACCCCGCTGGCGGTGGTGTGCGGTCTGACGTACAACTTCCTGCCCTTCATGATCCTGCCGCTCTACAGCTCGCTGGAGCGCATCGACCCGCGGCTGCACGAGGCGGCGGGCGACCTGTACGCCCGGCCCTTCACCACCTTCCGCAAGGTGACCTTCCCGATCTCGCTCCCCGGCGTCGTGGCCGGCACGCTGCTCACCTTCATCCCCGCCTCCGGCGACTACATCAACGCCGAGTTGCTGGGCAGTCCCAGCGAGCAGATGATCGGCAACGTCATCCAGTCCAAGTTCCTCACGGTGCTCGACTACCCGACCGCCGCCGCACTGTCCTTCATGCTCATGGCCGCGATCCTGGTGATCGTGTCCATCTACATCCGCAAGGCGGGGACGGAGGAACTGGTCTGATGCCCGTGCTGAACTGGGTGCGTCGGCGCCTCGTGGTCTTCGCCGCCGCGGCCGCGCTCGCCTACATGACGATCCCCAACGTGATCGTCCTGATCTTCTCCTTCAACCAGCCCAAGGGCCGCTTCAACTACTCCTGGAACCACTTCTCGCTCGACGCCTGGGCCAACCCCTGCGGTGTCGGCGACATGTGCGACTCGGTGTCGCTGTCCCTGGAGATCGCCGTGCTCGCCACCATCGGCGCCACGATCCTCGGCACCATGGTCGCCTTCGCGCTCGGCCGCTACCGCTTCCGCGGCCGGGGCCCGGTGACCGGCCTGATCTGGCTGCCGATGGCGATGCCCGAGATCGTCATGGGCGCCTCGCTCGGCACCCTCTTCCTCAACATGCGCATCCAGTTCGGCTTCTGGACCATCCTCATCGCGCACATCATGTTCTGCCTCAGCTTCGTCGTGACGGCGGTCAAGGCGCGCGTGATGAGCATGGACCCGCGACTGGAGCAGGCCGCCCAGGACCTGTACGCCACACCGTGGTCGACGTTCTGGCGGATCACCTTCCCGATCGCCGCGCCCGGCATCGCGGCGGGAGCGCTGCTCAGCTTCGCGATCTCCATCGACGACTTCATCATCACGCAGTTCAACGCCGGCCCGGCCACCGTGACCTTCCCGATGTTCGTCTGGGGCGCGGCCCAGAAGGGCCTGCCCGTCCAGGTGAACGTCATCGGCACGCTGATGTTCGTCGTGGCGGTGCTGTGCGTCGTCGTCGGACAGCTGCTCAGCCGCCGCAGGAAAGCCCATAGTTAATCCGCCGACCGCATCCGCAAAGGTGTGAGACCCCATGGATCCAGCCCGTTCGCTCGCCGACGCGCAGCCGACACCGTTCTGGCTGGAGGACCCCGGCAGGCCGCAGGCCGGCTCCGCCCTCGTCGGCGACGAGCACTGCGACCTGCTGGTGGTCGGCGGCGGCTACACCGGGCTGTGGACCGCGTTGCTCGCCAAGGAGCGCGACCCGCGCCGCGACGTCGTCCTGATCGAGGGCAAGGAGGTGGGCTGGGCGGCGTCCGGCCGCAACGGCGGCTTCTGCGCCGCCAGCCTCACCCACGGCCTGGCCAACGGACTCGCCCGCTGGCCCGAGGAGTTCGGGCGACTGGAGGAGCTGGGCAACCGCAACCTCGACGGCATCGAGGAGGCGGTGGACCGCTACTCCATCGACTGCGACTTCGAACGCTCCGGGGAGATCGACGTCGCCACCGAGCCCTACCAGCTCGACGACCTCCGGGCCTCCGCCGAGGAGGCCGCCCGGCACGGCGTCGAACTGGAGCTGCTCGACCGTGACCAGGTCCGTGCCGAGGTCGACTCGCCGACCTTCGTCGGCGGGCTGTGGGACCGCAGGGGCGTCGCCATGCTGCACCCGGCGAAGCTCGCCTGGGGCCTCAAGCGGGCCTGCGAGGAACTGGGCGTACGCGTCTACGAGCACACCCGCGCCACCCAGCTCGCCCGCAACGGCTCCGGCATGGCCGTGCGCACCCCGTACGGGCGGGTCTTCGCCCGGCACGTCGCGCTCGGCACCAACGTCTTCCCCTCGCTGGTGCGCCGGGTGCGTCCCTACATCGTCCCCGTGTACGACTACGCGCTGGTGACCGAGCCGCTGACGCCGCAGCAGCTCGGCGCGATCGGCTGGAAGAAGCGCCAGGGGCTCGGCGACAGCGCCAACCAGTTCCACTACTTCCGGCTCACCGCCGACAACCGCGTCCTGTGGGGCGGCTACGACGCCATCTACCCGTACGGCGGCCGCCTGGAATCCGCACGCGACGAACGCCCGGAGACCTACCTGAAGCTCGCCGGGCATTTCTTCCGCTGCTTCCCGCAGCTGGAGGGCGTGCGCTTCAGCCATGCCTGGGGCGGCGCGATCGACACCTGCTCGCGCTTCTCCGCCTTCTACGGCACCGCCCACGACGGGAAGGTCGCCTACGCCGCCGGCTACACCGGCCTCGGCGTCGGCGCCACCCGCTTCGGCGGGGACGTCATGCTCGACCTGCTCTCCGGCGAGCGCACCGACCGCACCGCACTGCGCATGGTCCGCACCAAGCCGCTGCCCTTCCCGCCCGAGCCCCTGGCGTGGGCGGGCATCGGCCTCACCAAGTGGTCGCTGGACCGCGCCGACCGCAACGCCGGCCGGCGCAACCTGTGGCTGAAGACGATGGACCGGCTCGGCCTCGGCTTCGACAGCTGACCGCCCCTGCCGCACCGCCCGCGCACCCTGTGAGCCGCATCACCCCATCGGGCGTGGTGAAACCCGCGTAATGATCCGGGCCCGGCCTCCTCTCTCCGCGTGACAGCACGACAGCGCACACACGGAACGGAGGAACCGGCATGGTGGGCACAGACGCGCGGGGCGCGGTCGAATGGCTGGTTTCCGTGGCACCCGACCCCGACGCCACCCGGTGGGAATGGGAGCGGCACCCCCTCGGGGTGACGCTCCTGCCCGCCGGGCGGCTGTGGGACGTCCTCATCCTCACCGGCGAACTGGGCTACCCGACGCTCGACGTCCTCACCCGTCTCGTCGACCGCCCGGGCCCGGTCCTGGCCGACTTCGGCGACTCCCGCATGGGCTACTTCGTGCCCCCGGGCACCGCCGCCCGCTGGATCGGCACCGGGGTCCGCACCGCGGGCCCCGGCACCTGGATCGTGGTCCCCTACCCCGGCCGCGCCACGGGCGGCGTCCGCTGGCTCGTGCCGCCGGACGGCACCGGCAACCTCACGGACCCCGGCGTCCTGGAGCTGGCCATGCACGAGGCGGCGGCCCACCTGGCGGGACGGCGCGGCCGTGATCCAGGCGAGTGACCCCGCGCCCGGGGGCCCGCCGCCCGTACGCCCCCGTGCGCGACACTGGTGCCATGATCCGCACGGAACGCGGCCGGCCCCGGAGCGGCCCCGGATACCCGGGCGCGCCACGGCGCGCGCCCGCTCCCGCGCCTGCCGCCGCGGCGGGCTGACATGGACCTCACGCCCGGCCTCGCGCACCTCGTCGAGACCGCCCTGCCCGTCTGCGGGCGCCACGGCCTCGCCGTGGCGGGCGGCCTCGCGCTGATCGCGCACGGTTTCGACCGCCGCCCGTCCCGCCACCTCGACCTGGTGACCTTCAGCTCCACACCGGCCGGCGACATCGGTGCCGCGCTCGCGGCCGCGTACACCGGGGCCGGTTACGAGGTGGTCGCGCTGCCCGGCACACCACTGGCCGCCCACCTCGGGGTCACCTCGCCGGGCGACGCCGGCCATACGGTCCACGTCGCCAAGCAGCCGCTCTCCCGCCCCCCGGTCCGTGTCGGCCTCGGCCTGTCCGGGCCCGTTCCGGTGGTGGCGCTGGAGGACTGCGCCGCCCTGAAGGTGGCCGCCGTCGCCGACCGCGCCACCGTGCGCGACCTGGTCGACGTCCACGCCCTGACCGCCTGGTTCACACCGGGGGAGCTGCTGACGATGGCCGTCCACCTCGACGAGGACCTCCAGCCGCGCCTCCTCGCCGACCGCCTCGACAAGCTCGTCGAGGCCGACGACGCGGCGTACGCGGCGCAGGGACTGGACGGCGCGGCCGTCGCCGCCGCCAAGCGCTGGGCCTTCGACTGGGCGCAGGACATCCGGCTGGACCTCATGGAGGGCATGGAGCACCCCGACGAGCTGTACGACCTGTAAAGCTCCCGGCTCCGACGCCGACACCTTGGTGCTTGAGGGGGCCCTGCCCGCTGACGAGACTGGCAGGAGACGAGGAGAGGAAGGTCCGCCGTGACCGACAAGCACATCACGCACTGGATCGCCGGACAGACGTGGACCGGCACCGCGGAGCGGCACGGGGACGTGTACGACCCCGCCACCGGGGCCGTGACCGGTCGGGTGGACTTCGCGTCGATCTCCGAGGTCGACCAGGCCGTCGGCGCGGCCGCCGCCGCGTTCAAGGAGTGGCGGAACGCCTCGGTGGCCAAGCGCACCTCGGTGCTCTTCGCCTTCCGCGAGCTCCTCAACGCCCAGCGCGACGAGCTGGCGGCAATCATCGTCTCCGAGCACGGCAAGGTGCACTCCGACGCCCTCGGCGAGATCGCCCGCGGCCTGGAGGTCGTCGAGTACGCCTGCGGCATCCCGCAGCTCATCAAGGGAGGCTTCACCGAGCAGGCCTCGACCGGCATCGACGTCTACTCGATCCGCCAGCCGCTCGGCCCGGTCGCAATCATCTCGCCCTTCAACTTCCCGGCCATGGTGCCGATGTGGTTCTTCCCCATCGCCATCGCCGCGGGCAACACCGTCGTCGTCAAGCCCTCCGAGAAGGACCCGTCCGCCGCCAACTTCCTGGCCGGGCTGTGGAAGCAGGCCGGGCTGCCGGACGGCGTCTTCAACGTCGTGCACGGCGACAAGGTCGCCGTCGACCGCCTCCTGGAGCACCCGGACGTCAAGTCCGTCTCCTTCGTCGGCTCCACCCCGATCGCCCGGTACGTCTACGAGACCGGCACTCGCTACGGCAAGCGCGTCCAGGCCCTGGGCGGAGCCAAGAACCACATGCTGGTGCTGCCGGACGCGGACCTGGACCTCGCCGCCGACGCCGCCGTCAACGCCGGGTTCGGCGCGGCCGGCGAGCGTTGCATGGCCGTGTCCGTCCTGGTCGCGGTCGACCCGATCGGCGACACGCTGGTCGAGAAGATCAAGGAGCGGATGGCCGGGCTCACGGTCGGCCCCGGCTGCAACGCCGCCTCCGAGATGGGCCCGCTGGTCACCGGTGCCCACCGCGACAAGGTGACGTCCTACCTCGACGCGGGCCTCGCCGACGGCGCGACCCTCGCCGTGGACGGCCGTGAGCACGCCGTCACCGGCGAGGACACCACGGACGGCTTCTGGCTCGGCCCGACCCTCTTCGACGACGTCAAGCCCGGCATGTCCGTCTACAACGACGAGATCTTCGGCCCGGTCCTGTCCGTGGTCCGCGTGGGCTCGTACGACGAGGGCCTGGAGCTGATCAACACCAACCCGTACGGCAACGGCACGGCCATCTTCACCAACGACGGCGGCGCCGCCCGGCGCTTCCAGCACGACGTCGAGGTCGGCATGGTCGGCATCAACGTGCCGATCCCGGTGCCGGTGGCGTACTACTCCTTCGGCGGCTGGAAGGCCTCGCTGTTCGGCGACACGCACGCGTACGGCCCGGACGGCGTCCACTTCTTCACCCGCGGCAAGGCCGTCACCCAGCGGTGGCTCGACCCGAGCCACGGCGGCATCAACCTCGGTTTCCCGACCAACAACTGACCGCCAGGGCGGCGCCCGCGAGCAGGGCGCCGCACAGCAGCCAGCTCCCCACCACGTCGAGCGGCCAGTGGTAGCCGCAGCGGACCAGGGCGACCCCCACCGCACCGTTGAGCAGCACGGCGGCCGCGACCAGCAGCCGCCGTGCCGCCGTGCGTACCAGCCACGGCAGCAGCAGGAGCACGGCGCCGCCGTAAGCGGCGGCCGCCGTGGCCGTGTGGCCGGAGGGGTAGAACCCGGGATAGCCCGGGGAGAGGGTCGGCGAACCGGGGTCGGCCCGGCCGATCAGCGGCTTCACCAGGGCGACCAGCAGCGGCGCCACGACCATCACCAGCGCGTACGCCAGCGGTGGCAGCCAGGGGCGGGGCAGTCGGTACCGGTGGGCGCACCAGGTGGTGCAGACCATCGCAAGCAGCAGTACGGGCACGGCGACCTGCCAGTTGCCCAGGTCGGCCAGGAACCGTGCCACGGCCGAGCGGTCCGCGGGGTGGGGGGAGGATCCCGCAAGGGTGGCACGCACCGGCCCGTCCACGGCCAACAGGCGCCCTCGTAGTGCTTCCTGCCAGGTCAGCAGTCCGAAGAGCGCCGTGCACACCACGGCCACCAGAGAAGTTGGCCGCCCCGGAACAGGGGGGAGAGTTCCGGGGCGGCCAGAACGATCGCCGTACCGCCCGCCCCGGGGGGTTTGGGGCAAGCGGCCGACCGATCGGCGAGGATTGCCGGAGCCTTCGGCTTCGGCGCTGTGCGCGAGGGCACTGCTGTGCCGGTGATGGGGAGTCACCGGCGAAGTGTCGCCCGCGGACTTCCGCAGACGGGGTGTTTCATCCATCTGCGGAAACCGTACGTCACCGGGGGGCCGCCCGGCAGGGGTTGCACCCTCCCGCCATCAGGCCCGCACACCTTCTTCACGCTGTGTGTCGTACCCGCTCGGTCACGGGCGAAGCACCTGGTCACAGCCGGGCGAGAGCGCCCTCGATGATGTCCAGGCCCTCGTTCAGCAGGTCCTCCCCGATGACCAGCGGCGGCAGGAAGCGCAGCACGTTCCCGTAGGTGCCACAGGTCAGGACCACCAGGCCCTCGGCGTGGCAGGCCTTGGCCACGGCGGCGGTCGCCGCGGCGTTGGGGTTCTTGCCGCCCGGCTCCACCAGCTCGATCGCGATCATGGCGCCGCGGCCGCGGACCTCACCGATGACCTCGAACTTCTCCTGCATGCCGCGCAGCCGGCCGAGCATGATCTCGCCGATGCGGCGGGCCTTGGCGTTGAGGTCCTGCTCCTTCATCGTCTCGATGGCGCCGAGCGCACCGGCGCACGCCACCGGGTTGCCGCCGTAGGTGCCGCCCAGACCGCCGGAGTGCGCGGCGTCCATGATCTCGGCGCGGCCGGTCACCGCGGCCAGCGGCAGACCGCCGGCGATGCCCTTGGCTGTGGTGATCAGGTCCGGGACGATGCCCTCGTCCTCGCAGGCGAACCACTGGCCGGTGCGGCAGAAGCCGGTCTGGATCTCGTCCGCGACGAAGACGATGCCGTTCGCCCGCGCGAACTCCACCAGCTTCGGCAGGAAGCCCTTGGCCGGCTCGATGAAGCCGCCCTCGCCCTGGATCGGCTCGATCACGATCGCGGCCACGTTCTCGGCCCCGACCTGCTTGGTGATCATGTCGATCGCCTGGGCCGCGGCCTCCTCCGCGCAGTTCTCCGCGCCGGTCAGCCAGCGGTAGGGGTACGCCAGCGGCATGCGGTAGACCTCGGGCGCGAACGGGCCGAACGAGTGCTTGTACGGCATGTTCTTCGCCGTCAGCGCCATCGTCAGGTTGGTGCGGCCGTGGTAGCCGTGGTCGAAGACGACGACGGCCTGGCGCTTGGTGTACGCGCGGGCGATCTTCACCGCGTTCTCGACGGCCTCGGCACCGGAGTTGAACAGCGCGGTGCGCTTCTCGTGGTCGCCCGGGGTCAGCTCGTTGAGGGCCTCGGCGACCTCCACGTAGCCCTCGTACGGCGTCACCATGAAACAGGTGTGGGTGAAGTCGGCCAGCTGCGCCGACGCGCGGCGCACGACCGCCTCGGCGCTGTTGCCGACCGAGGTCACCGCGATGCCGGAGCCGAAGTCGATCAGGGAGTTGCCGTCCACGTCCTCCAGGACGCCGCCGCCGGCGCGGGTGACGAAGACGGGCAGGGTCACGCCGACACCGCTCGCGACCGCCGCCGTCTTGCGCGCCAGCAGCTCCTGCGACTTGGGGCCGGGGATGGGGGTGACGAGTCGACGCTCCTGGGCCAGATCGGTCATGGCGGACGTACTCCTTCGAACCGTGGTCTTTTCTCGCAGGCTAAGCCCGTACGGCGGAGCCCCGCACACTCCGATAGGGCGCACTGCGGAACGCCTCTTCGACGTGACGGACATGAGCGTGCCAAGATCCTTCAGACTGCGGTGGCCGCTCGACTACATTGAGTGCGGACCTGCGAGGGGTGGCACACGCGATGGAACGCGACGGTACGCACGAGAAGCCCGCGGCGTCTCCGCCCGGAGGCCCCGGCCCGCAACCGGGCACGCCGCCGGTACCCGGTGCCCGGCCGATGCCGGGCGCCCCGCCCGCGCACGCCGGACCGCCGCCCGTCCCCGGTGCCCGGCCGGGCCCCGCCGACCCCTCACGCGGCGAGCGGGACACCCGCACCTGGCGCGACGCCGGCCAGGACGCCGCCCCGGCCGCGCCCCCGTTGCCACCCGGAGCGCCCCCGCTGCCGGGGGTCCGCCCCGGCGGCGCCCCGTGGCACGCCCCGGCGGAGTCCGCACCAGCCGCCACGCCGGACGGGTCGGGCCTCCTAGCCTGGCTGAGGGCCCCGCGCCCGGCCGCCGCCCCCGGCGTGTGGCGCCTCGGGCACCGCCCCCGCCCCGCCGCCGACCCGGACTCCGTGCCGGGCCGCCAGCTCGTCGCCGGCGCCCTGATCTCCTTCCTCGGCGGCTGGCTGCTGTGGTCCCTGCTGTGGAACGGCTACCTCGGCAGTTACTGGCTGTGGCCGCTGCTCGCCCTGACCCCCGACTCCTGGCGCCGGGCGGGCGGCAACCAGACCGCCTACCTGTGGGCCTCGTACCTCTACTACGCGCTCATCGGCGGCGCCCTGCTGGTCTTCTTCGCCCGCATCGGCCGCTGGGCCGAACTGTGGCGCCGCTTCATCACCACCCCGCTCCGGCGGTCCCGCGAGGAGGAGGCCGCGGCCGCCGGCCGCGAACCCGCCGACCCCGCGCAGGACCCGGCGGCCTTCCCCGCGCTCCGCCAGGGCGGCGCCGCCGACGCCGCGGACCGGCTCGCCGAGGACGCGCGCTCCGGGCTGATGAACGACGTCGACTTCGCCCGCCTGTCCCGCGCCTGGCAGTCCGTGCGCTCCGAGCCCGGCCGGCTGACCGCCTTCACCGACACCGTCCTGCGCTACGGGGCCGCCGCCTGCGCCCACCCGTCCGGCGCCCGCGACCTGCCCGCCCGTGCCGCCCGGCACGACCTGCTCGCCGGCCAGGTCCGCATCGGCGCCGCGCCCGACGACGAGCGCAACCCCCGCTCCCACCGCGGCGCCGGCTACGCCCTCGACCCGTCCGTGCTCGGCACGTCCCTGCTGGCCGTCGGGCCGCCCGGCTCCGGCAAGACCGTGCGCCTGGTGCGGCCCGCGCTGGAGCTCATGTGCCTGCAGGCCCTCGCCGGGCGGGCGGCCGTGGTCGTGGTCGGCACCGAGGGGGCACGGCTCGCACCGGACGAGTCCTTCGACGTCGTCGTCAAGATCGGCCATCCCGACTCCGCGTACGACCTCGACCTGTACGGCGGCACCTCCGACCCCGACGAGGCCGCGGGCTTCCTCTCCGAGGCCCTCGTCGGCGACCTCGCCGCGGCGCTGCCCGGCGGCGACAGCCGCCGCGCCGCCACCGCCCTCGCCCAGCTCCTCGGGCCCTTCCACGCCGCCCACGGCCGCTTCCCCTCCGTCCCCGAGCTGCGCGAACTCCTCGACGGCACCCCCTCGGCCCTGGCCGCGCTCCGCTCCGCCCTCCAGGCCCGCGGCGGCGCCGCCCAGGGCCAGCTGCGCGAACTCGACGCACGGGAACGGCAGTCCGCCCGGCCCGGCGACGCGGGCCCGCTGCTGGCCGACCGCATCGCGCTGCTCGACCGGCCCGCGTTCGCCGGGTTCTTCGACACCACCGGCGGCAGCCACCCGTTCTCGCTGCGGGGCCTCGAGCACCCGCTCCGGGTCCGCATCGACCTCCCGGAGCGGGGCCACGCCGAGGTCTCCCGGATGCTGGCGCGGCTCGTCCTCGCCCAGTTCGCCGAGTGCGCCACGGCCCGGCAGGACCGCTCCCTGTTCGCCTGCCTCGTCCTCGACGACGCCTCCCACACGGTGACCGCGGAATCCGTGCGCGGCCTGCAGCGCATGCGCTCCGCCAACGCCGGCGCGGTGCTCACGCTGCGCACGCTGGACGACGTCCCCGAAGCGCTCCGGGGTGCCCTGCTCGGCGCCGTCGGCTGCCGGGCCGCCCTGGCCGGCCTCACGGCCTGGGACGGCGCGCGGTTCGCCGAGGTGTGGGGCAAGGAATGGGTGGACGTCCACGACGTCACGAACCGCCAGATCGTCGCGGACGAGCCGCTCACGCGGGTGCTGCATGCCGTGCGGCGCCTCGTGACCGGGAAGGCGGTCACGGCGGAGTCGGTGACGGTGCGCCGGGTCGAGCGCGAGCGCTGGTCCGCGTCCGAGCTCGCGCACGGGGTCCCTGCGGGGCACGCGGTCGTCTCCCTCACCGCGGTCGACGGGGAGCACGCCCCTCCGGTGCTGGTCGATCTGCGCGCCTGAGCGGTTTCTGTGCGGGTGCGTTGCGCTTCGCAGACCGGGGTTCGCGGTACGGCCCGCCGTTCGTGTGCGGGTGCGGTGCGCCTGCGGCGGGCATCCCCCGCCCTCCCTCCCGATTGCCCGGCGCGGTCAGTGCAGGCCTGCGCAACGTGTGCCTGGGTCGGTGCCGCGCCGGCGCACTCCCCCAGCCTTCGGCCGGGGGGACCCCCACAGCGCTCGCGGTTTACGCCTACATCGTTGGGCACCGCGTGCTCCGCTCGTCTCCCCCAGCTTTCGGCCGGGGGGACCCCCATGGGCGCACCCCGCCACACCCCCTCACGCCGGTTGGGGCGCATGACGGCCGGTGGGGGGTGAGTGGGGCACTTGCGGCAACCCCGGACCGCCTTCTCACCCCGTCCGGCCGTTAGTCGCCTACACGACCGAAGGGGGTGTGGCGGGGTGCCCCCTCGGCCGAAGGCTGGGGGCGTACCTCGGCGCGGCACCGACCCCACACCAACGGAGCGCAGGCCCGCACTGACCGCGCCGGGCAATCGGGAGGGCGGGTGGGGGAGAAACCGCAACAGCAACAACCGCGGCGCCGCACACGAAGACGGCACCGCACCGCAGGTATACGGTGAGGCAGAATCGGATGTGAACGCACTCCGAGATGGAGAAAAAGCCCGTGCCCCCCACGCTCGCCTCGCTGCTGCGGAACCCCGTCCTGAAGCTGGCCGTCCTCGCCGGAGGCGACCGCCTGGGGGAGGCCGCCGTCCGCTGGGTGCACACCAGCGAGCTGGACGACCCGGCGCCGTACCTGGAGGGCGGCGAGCTGCTGCTCACCACGGGCCTCAAGCTGGACGTCGGCTCGCCCGAGGTGCTCGGCCAGTACGTGGCGCGCCTGGCCGGCGCCGGCGTCGTGGGCCTCGGGTTCGGCGTGGGGCTGAGCCATGACGCCGTGCCGCAGGCGCTCGTGGACGCGGCGGCCGCGCACCGGCTGCCGTTGCTGGAGGTGCCGCACAAGACCCCGTTCATCGCGATCAGCAAGGCCGTCTCCGCGGAGCTCGCCGCCGACCGGTACAAGGCGGTGACCGCGGGGTTCGAGGCGCAGCGGGAGCTGACCCGGGCGGCGCTCGCTCCGGACGGGACGACGGCGCTGCTGTCGCGGCTGGCGGCGCACCTGAACGGCTGGGCGGCGCTGTACGACGCGTCGGGCGCGGTGGTGGCCGCGGCGCCGGAGTGGGCGGGGCGGCGGGCGGCGCGGCTCGCCGGGGAGGTGGAGCGGCTGCGCGGCAGGCCCGCCCCGGCCAGTGCGGCGGTCGCGGGACCGGCCGGCACCGAGGACCGCGTGGAGCTGCAGTCACTGGGCACAGGCCGGCGCCCCCGCGGTTTCCTCGCGGTCGGCACGGAGGAGCGGCTGGACACCTCGGACCGCTACCTCGTGCATGCCGCCGTCGCGCTGCTGACGCTGTCGCTGGAGCAGTCCCGCGCGCTGCAGGACACCGAGCAGCGGCTGGGCGCCGCGCTGCTGCGGATGCTGCTGGCCGGCGAGCCCGAGCACGCCCGCACCGTGGCCGGCCGGCTGTACGGCGGGCTGTTCGACGCCCCCGTGCGCGTGCTGGTCGCGGAGCGTGCGGAGGCCGCGGGGGACGCCGTGGGGCTGCTGGCCGAGCGGGTGGAGGCGGCCGGGATGCGGGCCGCGGAGCCCGTGCTGGCGGTGCGGGACGAGGACCGGCTGACGGTGCTCGCGGCCGCGGACGGCGCGGTGATGCCGGCCTGCGTGGCGGTGGTCGACGGGAGCGAGGACCTGGTGGCCGGGCTGTCCGCCGCGGTGGGTGCCGCGGGTGTCCCGGGCGCGCACGAGCAGGCCGAGCGCGCGCTGGCGGTCGCCCGGCGGCGGGGCCGCAGTCTCGTCGAGCACGACGAGGTCGGTTCCGGCTCGGTGCTGCCGCTGCTGAGCGACGAGGCGGTACGGGCCTTCTCCGACGGCCTGTTGCGGCCGCTGCGCGAGCACGACGCCACCGCCCGAGGTGACCTGGTCGCGTCCCTGCGGGCGTGGCTGTCCCGGCACGGGCAGTGGGACGCCGCCGCGGCGGACCTCGGGGTCCACCGGCACACGCTGCGCTACCGGATGCGGCGCGTGGAGGAGATCCTCGGGCGCTCGCTGGACGACCCGGACGTCCGCATGGAGCTGTGGCTGGCCCTCAAGTCCGGCGGCTGACACGGTCTGCCAAAACGTCGCACAGGGCGGGACCCGCAGGACGCTCTGGACAAGACCGGCCGGGTGCCGCCCGCCCTACCGTGGTCCGCATGAGCACCTCCACCGCCTTCTGGCTCGCCGGTCGCCCCGCCACCGGCGAGGACACCTTCGATGTCGTGAACCCGTACGACGGCAGCGTCGTGGCCTCCGTCGGCGTGCCGACCCCCGCCCAGGTGGAGGAGGCCGTCGCCGCCGCCAAGGCGGTCGAGGCGGAGTTCGCCGCGACCCCCGCCCACGTGCGGGCCGCGGCCCTGGACCACGTGTCGAAGCGGCTGGCGGAGCGCTCCGAGGAGATCGCCCGGCTGATCACCGCGGAGAACGGCAAGCCGGTCAAGTGGGCCCGCGGCGAGGTCGGCCGTGCCGTGTCCGTCTTCCGCTGGGCGGCGGAGGAGGCGCGCCGCTTCAACAGCGGCGAGGCCCAGCGCCTGGACACCGACGCGGGCGGCGTGGGCCGCCTCGCGCTGACCCGGCGCTTCCCGCGCGGCAGCGTGCTCGGCATCGCGCCGTTCAACTTCCCGCTGAACCTGGTGGCCCACAAGGTCGCCCCGGCGATAGCGGTCGGCACGCCGATCATCCTGAAGCCGGCCCCGGCGACCCCGCTCTCCGCGCTCCTCCTGGGCGAGATCCTGGCCGAGACCGACCTGCCGGCCGGTTCGTGGAGCGTGCTCACCGTCCCGAACGACCGCATGCCCGCCCTCGTCCGGGACGAGCGGCTGCCGGTCATCTCCTTCACCGGCTCCGACCGGGTCGGCTACCAGATCATGGACTCGGTGCCGCGCAAGCACACCACCCTGGAGCTGGGCGGCAACGCCGCAGCCGTCGTCCTGGCCGACTGGTCCTCCGAGGAGGACCTGGAGTGGGCGGCGAACCGCATCGCCACCTTCTCCAACTACCAGGGCGGCCAGTCCTGCATCTCCGTCCAGCGGGTCATCGCCGACGCGTCCGTGTACGACCGGCTGGTGGAGAAGGTCGTCGCCAAGGTCCGCGCCCAGGTCACCGGCGACCCCTCGGACGACGCCACCGACGTCGGCCCGCTCGTCGACGAGAAGGCCGCCGAGCGCGTGGAGTCGTGGGTCGAGGACGCGCTGGGCAAGGGCGCCAAGCTGCTGACCGGCGGCCGGCGCGACGGCGCCGCCTACGAGCCGACCGTGCTCGCCGACCTGCCGGCGGACGCGATCATCGCCACCGAGGAGGTCTTCGGCCCCGTCCTGTCCCTGCACAAGGTGGACGGCACCGACGAGGCCTTCGCGGCGGTCAACGACTCCAAGTTCGGTCTGCAGAGCGGGGTGTTCACCCACGACCTGCAGATCGCCTTCCGCGCCCACCGCGAGCTGGAGGTGGGCGGCGTCATCATCGGCGACGCCCCCTCCTACCGGGCCGACCAGATGCCCTACGGCGGCGTCAAGGACTCCGGCGTGGGCCGCGAGGGCGTCAAGTACGCCATGGACGACTACACCTACGAGCGGGTCCTGGTCCTGACCGGTCTCGCTCTGTAGTCCTCAGGGCAGGACGAGCCACCCCTTCCAGCGGCCGGGGCGCATGTGCGGTGCGCCCCGGCCGCGCCGTTCGCGCGTGGGCATGGGCACGCCATATGCGGTGACCAGGTGCCGATCACCCTGGAGGGGCCGCCCGCCCCCCAGCCCCGAGAGCCCGGCGTTCACCCGAGTGGAGTGGAGCGCCCTCGTGGATCCGGCGGTGCGTCCGGTGCCCGCCGAGAACGCCGCGCCGCTGCCCGTCGCACGGTCGGCCGCGGGCACCGAGCCGACCGTCGTGGCCGTGCCCGACGCCGCCGGCCGGGGCGCTGGCGCAGGGGTTGTCCGGGGGCGCGCTGCACGCGGGCGTCGCCGGCCTCGCGCTCGCCGAATCCGGCGGGGCCCACCGGGAGCTGACATGGGGTCAGGGTGTCCGGTGGTGCCGGCCGACGGCAGCGGCAGGGCGGAGGTCGGCTCGGCCGTCGCCGCCCTCACCGGCCCCGTCCCCCGGGGGCGGCCCCGCCCCGGACACCGGGCCGCCGCGGAAGCCGCTCGCGTCGGCCTGAAACGCCGTCGAAAAGGCCGCCGGCCCGCCGCGCCCCGTGCGCGAGGGCTGGTGACCATGCCGGAACCGGGGTACTAACGAACAAGTAGCACCGGTCGGTAACCGACGCGAGGTGACGCCCCCATGTCCGCAGCATCCGCCCGCCCCACCGTTTCCGAACGCGAAGCGCGCCAGGTCGCAGAGGCCGCCCGCGAACAGGAATGGCGAAAGCCGAGCTTCGCCAAGGAACTGTTCCTGGGCCGCTTCCGGCTCGACCTGATCCATCCCCACCCCACACCGTCGACCGAGCAGGTCCAGCGCGGCGAGGAGTTCCTGGCCAAGCTGCGCGACTTCGTCGAGACGAAGGTGGACGGGGCACTGATCGAGCGTGAGGCGAGGATCCCCGACGAGGTCATCACCGGGCTGAAGGAGCTCGGTGCCCTCGGCATGAAGATCGACCCCAAGTACGGCGGCCTCGGCCTCACCCAGGTGTACTACAACAAGGCGCTGGCCCTCGTCGGCTCCGCCAGCCCCGCCATCGGCGTGCTGCTCTCCGCGCACCAGTCGATCGGGGTGCCCCAGCCGCTGAAGATGTTCGGGACCCCGGAGCAGAAGGAGCGGTTCCTGCCGCGCTGCGCCCGCACCGACATCTCGGCCTTCCTGCTCACCGAGCCCGACGTGGGGTCCGACCCCGCGCGCCTGGCGACCACGGCCGTGCCCGACGGGGACTCCTACGTCCTGGACGGCGTGAAGCTGTGGACGACCAACGGCGTCGTCGCCGACCTGCTGGTCGTCATGGCGCGGGTGCCCAAGAGCGAGGGCCACAAGGGCGGCATCACCGCCTTCGTCGTCGAAGCCGGCTCCGAGGGCATCACCGTCGAGAACCGCAACTCCTTCATGGGGCTGCGCGGCATCGAGAACGGCGTCACCCGCTTCCACCGGGTACGCGTCCCCGCCGAGAACCGCATCGGCCCCGAGGGCGCCGGGCTGAAGATCGCCCTCACCACCCTCAACACCGGCCGCCTCTCGCTGCCCGCGTCCTGCGTCGCGGCCGGCAAGTGGTGCCTGAAGATCGCCCGTGAGTGGTCGGCCGCCCGCGAGCAGTGGGGCAGGCCGGTCGCCCGCCACGAGGCCGTCGGCGCGAAGATCTCCTTCATCGCGGCGACCACCTTCGCCCTCGAGGCCGTCATGGAGCTGTCCAGCCAGATGGCCGACGAGGACCGCAACGACATCCGCATCGAGGGCGCGCTGGCCAAGCTCATCGCCTCCGAGATGAGCTGGACCATGGCCGACGAACTGGTCCAGATCCGCGGCGGCCGCGGCTTCGAGACGGCCGAGTCCCTCGCCGCCCGCGGCGAACGGGGCGTCCCGGCCGAGCAGTTGCTGCGCGACCTGCGGATCAACCGGATCTTCGAGGGCTCCACGGAGATCATGCACCTGCTGATCGCCCGCGAGGCCGTCGACGCCCACCTGTCGGTCGCCGGGGACCTCATCGACCCCGACAAGGCGCTCGGCGACAAGGCCAAGGCCGGCATGAAGGCCGGCGGCTTCTACGCCCGCTGGCTGCCGAAGCTGGTGGCCGGTCCCGGCCAGATCCCCGGCGCGTACTCCGCGTTCCACCCGGCGGGCCACCCCGACCTCGCCGCCCACCTGCGCTACGTCGAACGGGGCGCCCGCAAGCTCGCCCGCTCCACCTTCTACGCCATGTCGCGCTGGCAGGGCCGGATGGAGACCAAGCAGGGCTTCCTGGGCCGCGTCGTCGACATCGGCGCCGAACTGTTCGCCATGAGCGCCGCCTGCGTCCGCGCCGAGATGCTCCGCACCCGGGGCGAGAACGGGCGCGAGGCCTACCAGCTCGCCGACGCCTTCTGCCGCCAGTCGCGGATCCGCGTCGAGGAGCTCTTCGGCCGCCTGTGGACGAACACCGACGCCATCGACCGCAAGGTCGTCGACGGGGTCCTCGGCGGCGCCTACACCTGGCTGGAGTCCGGCATCGTCGACCCCTCCAGCGACGGCCCGTGGATCGCCGACACCACCCCGGGCGCCTCGCACAAGGAGAACGTCCACCGGCCGATCCGCTGACCGGACCGGGGACGCGTCCCCCGCGCACAGGGCACCGCCTTCCCGGAGGCGGTGCCCGCGCCGTGCCGGCGACCGGACACAATGGGGGGATGACGGACTCTCTCGCCGACCCGCATCTGCGGCTGCCCGGACCGGACGCGGCCACCGCCGCCCACGACGGCCCCCGCACCATCGTGATCCTGGGTTCGACCGGATCGATCGGCACCCAGGCCATCGACGTCGTCCTGCGCAACCCCGACCGCTTCCGCGTGGTGGCCCTGTCCGCCGCCGGCGGCCGCGTCGGGCTCCTCGCCGACCAGGCGCTGCAGCTCGGCGTCTCCGCGGTCGCCGTCGCGGATGCGGACGCGGAAGGCCCGCTGCGGGAGGCGCTGGCCGAGCGCTACGGCGCCGAGCCCCTGCCGGAGGTCCTGGTCGGCCCGGAAGCCGCGACCGAGCTGGCCGGCCGGCCGTGCCACTCCGTCCTCAACGGCATCACCGGTTCGATCGGGCTGCGCCCGACGCTGGCCGCCCTGGAGGCGGGGCGGATCCTGATCCTCGCCAACAAGGAGTCGCTGATCGTCGGCGGCCCCCTGGTGAAGGCCGTGGCCAAGCCGGGCCAGATCGTGCCCGTCGACTCCGAGCACTCCGCGCTCTTCCAGGCCCTCATGGGCGGCTCCCGCGCCGAGGTCCGCAAGCTCGTCGTGACCGCCTCCGGCGGCCCCTTCCGCGGCCGGGACAAGGGCGAGCTGGCCGGGGTCACCCCCGAGCAGGCGCTGGCCCACCCCACCTGGGACATGGGCCCGGTGGTGACGATCAACTCGGCCACCCTGGTGAACAAGGGCCTGGAGGTCATCGAGGCCCACCTGCTCTTCGACATTCCCTTCGACCGCATTGAGGTGGTCGTCCACCCGCAGTCGTATATCCACTCGATGGTGGAATTCACTGACGGCTCCACGCTGGCCCAGGTCAGCCCGCCCGACATGCGGATGCCGATCTCGCTGGGCCTCGGCTGGCCCGAGCGGGTGCCCGACGCCGCGCCCGGGTGCGACTGGACGAAGGCGGCCACGTGGACGTTCTTCCCGCTGGACGACGAGGCGTTCCCGGCGGTGGCGCTCGCCCGCCACGTCGGTAGCCTCGGGGGTACCGCCCCCGCGGTGTTCAACGCGGCCAACGAGGAGTGCGTGGCCGCGTTCCTCGCGGGCACGCTGCCCTTCACGGGCATCGTGGACACCGTCGCACGGGTGGTCGAGGAGCACGGCACTCCCGTCGAGGGAACCTCCCTGACCGTGGAGGACGTCCTCGAGGCGGAGAAGTGGGCGCGGGCCCGCGCCCGGGAACTGGCTGCGGAACAGGCGACAACGGAGGCGGCACACGTATGACGGGACTTATGTGGGCACTGGGGATCGCCGTCTTCGCGGTCGGCCTCCTGGTCTCCATCGCCTGGCACGAGCTCGGCCACCTCTCCACGGCCAAGCTGTTCAAGATCCGCGTGCCGCAGTACATGGTCGGCTTCGGGCCGACGATCTGGTCCCGCCACAAGGGTGAGACCGAGTACGGCATCAAGGCGATCCCGCTGGGCGGCTACATCCGCATGATCGGGATGTTCCCTCCCGGCGACGACGGCCGGATCGCGGCCCGGTCCACCTCGCCCTTCCGCGGGATGATCGAGGACGCCCGCTCCGCGGCGTACGAGGAGCTGAAGCCGGGTGACGAGACCCGGATGTTCTACACGCGCAAGCCCTGGAAGCGCGTGATCGTCATGTTCGCCGGCCCGTTCATGAACCTCATCCTGGCCTTCGGGCTCTTCCTGGCGCTCTTCATGGGCTTCGGCATCCCGACCCAGACGACGACCGTCGGCTCGGTCTCGGAATGCGTCGTCCCCGCTTCCGACACCAAGGCCCTCAAGGCCAAGGACCCCTGCGTCCACGGCGACTACCCGGCCGCTCCCGCCAAGGCGGCCGGTCTGCAGCAGCGCGACCGGATCGTGGCCTTCAACGGGGTGAAGGTCGACGACAGCCAGTGGACGGTGCTGCAGAAGGAGATCCGCAAGACCATCGGTCCCGCGACGATCACCGTGGTGCGCGACGGCAAGACCATCAACCTGCACGCGAACCTGATCGCCAACAAGGTCGTCAAGACCGACGGGCACGGCGGCATCGTCAAGGACCAGTACGTCCAGGCCGGGTTCCTCGGTTTCACACCGGCGGACGGCGTGGTGAAGCTGGACTTCGACCAGTCGCTCGACCACATGGCCACCACGGCCGAGGACGGCGTCCGGTCCCTCGCGGCGCTCCCGGGCAAGATCCCCGGACTGTGGAACGCGGTCTTCAGCGGCGCCGAGCGCCAGCCCGACTCCCCGGTCGGCATGATCGGCGCGGCCCGTCTCGGCGGCGACATCTTCTCGCTGCCGCTGCCGGCCACGCAGAAGATCGCCACGATGGTGGGCCTGCTCGCCGGGGTCAATCTGGCCCTCTTCCTGTTCAACATGCTCCCGCTGCTCCCGCTCGACGGCGGGCACATCGCGGGCGCCCTGTGGGAGTCCGTCCGCCGCAACATCGCCAAGGTCTTCCGCCGGGCCGACCCCGGACCCTTCGACGTGGCGAAGCTGATGCCCGTCGCCTACGTGGTCGCCGGCATCTTCATCTGCTTCACGGCGCTGGTCATGGCCGCGGATCTCATCAATCCGGTGCGTTTGACCTAGGCGCGATGTCGGAGGCGTGGGTGGGGTGACGTAGTCTCGTTCAACGGAGCCCGCCCACGCCGCCGGGACCTCGATCCGCGTACTTTGGGGATGCCACGCACATGACCGCGATTTCGCTCGGGATGCCGTCCGTTCCGATCAAGCTCGCCGACCGACGCAAGAGCCGCCAGATCCAGGTCGGATCGGTCGCGGTCGGCGGCGACGCCCCGGTCTCCGTCCAGTCCATGACCACGACCGTCACGGCCGACATCGGCGCCACGCTGCAGCAGATCGCCGAGCTCACCGCCTCCGGCTGCCAGATCGTCCGGGTCGCCTGCCCCTCGCAGGACGACGCCGACGCCCTCGCCACCATCGCGAGGAAGTCGCAGATCCCGGTGATCGCGGACATCCACTTCCAGCCGAAGTACGTGTTCGCGGCGATCGACGCGGGCTGTGCGGCGGTACGGGTGAACCCGGGCAACATCCGGCAGTTCGACGACAAGGTCAAGGAGATCGCCAAGGCGGCCTCCGACGCCGGCACCCCGATCCGGATCGGGGTGAACGCCGGGTCGCTGGACAGGCGCCTGCTGGAGAAGTACGGCAAGGCCACCCCGGAGGCGCTGGTGGAGTCGGCGCTGTGGGAGTGCTCGCTGTTCGAGGAGCACGGCTTCAGGGACATCAAGATCTCGGTGAAGCACAACGACCCGGTGGTGATGGTCAACGCGTACCGCCTGCTGGCGGCGCAGTGCGACTACCCGCTGCACCTGGGCGTGACCGAGGCGGGTCCGGCGTTCCAGGGCACGATCAAGTCGGCGGTGGCGTTCGGTGCGCTGCTGAGCGAGGGCATCGGGGACACGATCCGGGTCTCGCTGTCGGCTCCTCCGGCGGAGGAGGTCAAGGTCGGCATCCAGATCCTGGAGTCGCTGAACCTGCGGCAGCGGCGGCTGGAGATCGTCTCGTGCCCGTCGTGCGGTCGTGCGCAGGTGGACGTGTACAAGCTGGCGGACCAGGTGACGGCGGGCCTGGAGGGCATGGAGGTGCCGCTGCGGGTCGCGGTGATGGGCTGTGTCGTCAACGGTCCGGGTGAGGCGCGCGAGGCGGACTTGGGGGTGGCCTCGGGCAACGGCAAGGGGCAGATCTTCGTCAAGGGCGAGGTCATCAAGACCGTGCCGGAGTCGAAGATCGTGGAGACCCTCATCGAAGAGGCCATGAAGCTCGCCGAGCAGATGGAGGCCGACGGCATCGCCTCCGGCGAGCCCTCCGTCTCCGTCAGCTGACCCACCATCCCCTCCCGCGTCCCGGGCCCCCGCGGTCCGGGATACGGGCGGGCACGGGCGGAACACACGTTCCCGAGGTAAGGTTCGGGGACTTCCCCCGACCGCTGCGGCCCGTACGGTGAGGCGCCCCACGTGTTGACGACCACGACGACCAAGGTCATGGAGCCAGGCGAACTCGACGCCGCCCTCGCGGTGCTCGACCGTGATCCGGTGTCCAACGCGTTCGTCGCCTCCCGGGTCGCCGTCGCCGGACTCGACCCCTGGCGCCTCGGCGGCGAGATGTGGGGCTGGTACTCCGGAGGCCGCGTCGAAGCGCTCTGCTACGCCGGCGCCAACCTCGTCCCGATCTGCGCCGGCCCCGAGGCCGTGCGCGCCTTCGCCGAGCGGGCGCTGCGCGCCGGACGCCGCTGCTCCTCCATCGTCGGCCCCACCGCGCCCACCTCCGCGCTGTGGTCGCTGCTCGAACCCAGCTGGGGCCCGGCCCGCGAGGTCCGCTCCCACCAGCCGCTGATGGTCACCCGCGCACTGCCCGCGCAGGTCGAGCCCGACCCGTACGTGCGGCGGGTCCGGCGCGACGAGATGGACGTGATCATGCCGGCCTGCGTCGCCATGTTCACCGAGGAGGTCGGCGTCTCCCCGCTCGCAGGCGACGGCGGACTGCTCTACCAGGCCCGCGTCGCCGAACTCGTCGGCGCAGGCCGCGCGTTCGCCCGCATCGAGGACGGCAGGGTCGTCTTCAAGGCGGAGATCGGCGCCGTCACCCGGCACGCCTGCCAGATCCAGGGCGTCTGGGTCGCCCCCGAGTACCGCGGCCGCCGCCTGTCCGAGACCGGCATGGCCGCCGTCCTGCACTACGCGCTGCGCGACGTGGCCCCCGTGGCCAGTCTCTACGTCAATGACTTCAACGCGCCCGCCCGGGCCGCGTACCGCCGGGTGGGCTTCACCGAGGTCGGCGCCTTCATGAGCGTCCTGTTCTAGTAGTGTCGCCGCCCATGGAGGACGTGGCGGTCGAACCGATCGACCTGGCGGCACGGGTGGACGAGGCACTGGCCGTCCAGGCGGTCGCCTTCGGGCTGGGCGCGGAGGAGGTCGCCATCCGCCGGCAGATCGTGCTGCGGCACCTGTGCTTCCCCGGTGTCCGCGCGCTCGGCGCGCTCACCCCCGACGGACGGCTCGCCGGCTTCGTGTACGGCATGCCCAACAGCCGGATCCACTGGTGGTCCACGGTCGTCGAGCCCTACCTGCGGCGCACCGGCACCGACGAGTGGCTCGACGACTCCTTCACCATCACCGAACTGCACGTCCACCCCGGCTTCCAGGGCCGCGGCATCGGGCGCGCCCTCATCACCACCATCACCGACGGCGCCGACGAGCCCCGCAGCATCCTGTCCGCCATCGACACCGAGAGCCGGGCCCGGCGGCTCTACCGCGCCCTCGGCTACACCGATCTGGCCCGGCCCGTGCACTTCCCCAGCGCGGCCAGCCCGTACGCCGTCATGGGCGCCCGCCTGCCCCTCGTGCGATAACGCGTTTCCGGGAGCGCGCCACGGCTCGATATCCTCGGCACAACGGTACGAAACCCCCTGGAGAGCCCCCATGGTCCTGCGCATGTCCCGGCTGATGCTCAAGACGCTGCGCGACGACCCGGCCGACGCCGAGACCGCGAGCCACAAGCTCCTGGTCCGGGCCGGATACGTCCGCCGCTCATCGGCGGGGGTGTGGACCTGGCTGCCGCTCGGCAAGCGGGTGCTGGAGAACGTCGCACGCGTCGTCCGCGAGGAGATGGACGCCATCGGCGGCCAGGAGGTCCTGCTGCCCGCGCTCCTCCCGCGGGAGAACTACGAGCTCACCGGGCGCGCCGGCGAGTACGGCGACCTGCTCTTCCAGCTCCGCGACCGCAAGGGCGCGCAGTACGTGCTCGGTCCCACGCACGAGGAGATCTTCACCCAGGTCGTCAAGGACCAGTGCGCGTCCTACAAGGACCTGCCGGTGATCCTCTACCAGATCCAGACCAAGTACCGCGACGAGGCCCGGCCCCGGTCCGGCGTGCTGCGCGGCCGCGAGTTCCAGATGAAGGACTCCTACTCCTTCGACACCACCGACGAGGGCCTGGCCGAGGCCTACCGGCTGCACCGCGAGGCCTACATCAAGATCTTCTCGCGGCTCGGCTTCGACTTCCGCATCGTCTCGGCCGTCTCCGGCGCGATGGGGGGCTCGGCCTCCGAGGAGTTCCTCGCCCCCGCCGCGGCCGGTGAGGACACCTTCGTGGACTGCCCCGCGTGCGACTACGCGGCCAACACCGAGGCCGTCACCACCGTGGTGCCCCCGGTCGAGGGCGCGGACCACCCGGCCCTCGAGGAGGTGGACACCCCCGACACCCCCACCATCGAGACCCTCGCGGCGCACCTGGGGGTGCCGGCCTCGGCGACCCTGAAGAACCTGCTGGTCAAGGTCGACGGCGAGATCGTCGCCGTCGGCGTCCCCGGCGACCGCGAGGTCGACCTCGGCAAGCTCGCCGAGCACCTCGCCCCCGCCGAGGTCGAACTCGTCACCGCCGAGGACTTCACCGGCCGCCCCGACCTCGTCCGCGGCTACGTCGGCCCGCAGGGCCTCACCGGCGTCCGCTACCTCGCCGACCCCCGCGTCGCCCCCGGCACCGCCTGGGTCACCGGCGCCAACAAGCCCGACACGCACGCCCGCAACGTCGTCTGCGGCCGCGACTTCGAGGTCGACGAGTACCTCGACGTCGTCACCGTCGAGCCCGGCGACCCCTGCCCGCGCTGCGGCGCCGGCCTCAAGCTGGACCGGGCCATCGAGATCGGCCACATCTTCCAGCTCGGCCGCAAGTACGCCGACGCCTTCGAGCTCGACGTCCTCGGCCAGAACGGCAAGCCGGTCCGGGTCACCATGGGCTCCTACGGCATCGGCGTCTCCCGCGCCGTCGCTGCGCTCGCCGAGCAGACCGCCGACGGGCAGGGCCTGTGCTGGCCGCGCGAGGTCGCCCCGGCGGACGTCCACGTCGTGGCGGCGGGCAAGGCGCTCCAGACGGAACTGGCCCTCGAGGTCGCGGAGAAGCTGCACGCGGCCGGGGTCAGGGTCATCGTCGACGACCGCGCGGGCGTCTCGCCGGGCGTGAAGTTCACCGACGCGGAGCTGCTCGGGGTGCCGACGATCCTCGTCGTGGGGCGCGGCGCGGGGGACGGGGTCGTCGAGGTCAAGGACCGCCGCACCGGGGAGCGCGAGGAGTTGTCGGTGGCGGACGCGGTCTCCCGCGTATCCGCGTAGCGGATACGCGGGGGTGCCCCGTGCGGCCCGTTGCTGTGTGCGGCTCCGTTGCGCCTGCGGCGGGCATCCCCCGCCCGCCCGCCCGATTGCCCGGCGCGGTCAGTGCGGGTCTCGCACCGTGTGCCTGGGTCGGGGCCGCGGCGGCGCACTCCCCCAGCCTTCGGCCGGGGGGACCCCCACAGCGCTCGCGGTTTGGCCCTGCGTCGTTCGGCGCCCGGGTTCGCCGCTCGTCTCCCCCAGCCTTCGGCCGGGGTGCGCCCATGGGGGTCCCCCCCCCGGCCGAAGGCTGGGGGCGTGCGCCGGCGCGGCACCGACCCACAACGAACGCAGCGAGGCGGTCACTGACCGCGCCAGGGCAATCGGGAGGGAGGGCGGGGGATGCCCGCCGCAGGCGCAACGGACCCGCACACGACAACCGGGCCCCAGAGAACGCACCCCCGGCAACAACTAGAGCCAGGCCGCGAACTCCAGCAGCAGTTCCCCGCCCTGACGGTCGCCCACGGAGAACGCCCACACGCCCGCCTCGACGGCCCGGAACAGGGCCCACCCGCGGACGCGGTCCCGGTCGACCTCGAGGGAGTCGGAGAGCTTGGCGACCCTCCGCCGGGCCGCGGACTGCGACCCCGGCGTGGCGACCAGCGTCTCGAGGCGGTCGCGGACGAGCCAGGCCAGGTCGTACGCGGGTTCGCCCGCGACCGGCTTGGGGTCGATGGCCAGCCACGGCACGCGGTCCGCGGCGAGCACGTTCCCGTGGTGGTAGTCGCCGTGCAGCAGTACGGCCTCGCCCGGGGCGCCCGCGCACAGTTCGTCGCGGACCGCGAGGGCCTCGTCGACCAGGGCCCGGGCCTCCTCCGGGACGTAACGCTGCTCGCGCCGCTCCCTCAGCAGTCCCGCCAGCCGCGCCGTGTGCTCGGCGACCGGCACGAAGGGGTGCCCCTCGCCCGGGGGGACCCAGAGCCGCTGCAGGGTGGCGCACGCCTCGAGCATCGCCTTCTGCTCGGGCAGCGAGCGCAGCGACACGTCGCTGTGCAGGCGCTCCAGGAGGAGCGCCCCCGCGTCGGGGTCGGCCTGCAGCAGGCGGACCGCGCCGCGGCCGTCCCAGCGGGCGAGCGCGGCGTGCTCGTGCCGGGTCTCGTCGGTGACGAGGCCGACCTTGAGGGTCGCGGGGGTGTCGTCGGCCTGCCGTACGAGGACGACCATGCTGATCTGGCCGCCGGGCGAGAGCACCCGTTCCGGCCTCAGCTCCCAGCGCGCGAGGTGGTCCGCGACGCGCTCGGGGAGGCCGGCGAGCCAGGTGCGGCCCGCCTCGCCCTCCCAGGCGCTGACCGTGCGGACCAGCCGCTCGGGCGGTTCCAGGTGCTGGGGCTGTGGTGCCGAGGCCATGCGTGGGTACGTCCCTCCTGGTGCTAAACCTTCTCCGCTGCCGTCCGCGCGCGTTCGGCCAGCCCCGGGAAGGCTACGCTCCCTCCGCGCCAGCGCACGGCGCGGACCGCCGCCTCGCGCAGCGCGTCGGCCGCCCCGCGGCGCAGATCGGCGTCGGCGGCGCGCACGAGGTCCGCGTAGACCCCGGCGACCCGGTCCTCCAGTTCCGCGGCGAGACGCACGGCCGCCTTGCCGTCCGGCACGTCGAACGGCAGGGCGTAGGCAGGTTCGGCGGCGACGGGTTCGCCGCCGAGGTCGCCGACGGTGCGGCGCAGCGAGTCGCGGCGGGCGCGGTGCGCGTCGTACGCCTGCTGGGCCTGCTCGCCGAGTTCGCCGCCGACGCGGGCGCCGACGATGCCGTAGCCGTACACGGCGGCGTGCTCGGCGGAGAGTGCGGCCTGGACGGCCTTGAGCAGCGCTTGCTGTGCCATGGGTCGGGTCAGTGCTCCTTGAGCAGCAGGACGTGCCCGGCGCCGCAGGCGGCCACCGAGGCGAGCAGGCGGGCGAGTTCGGGCGGTGCGTCCAGGAGCGCGGTCGCCCGGGCGTCGGCGAGCGTGCGTTCGGCCGCCGCCAGCGCGGACAACGCGGCCGCGGCCCCTGCGGGGACGGACGGCGAGGCCGACGGCGACGGGGAGGACATCGGCGAGGACGACGACGAAGGCGCGGCGGACGGTGACGCCGCCCGTGCCGACGTGCCGAACGCCTGGGCGTGGCGGGCCACTTCGGCCCGCAGCGGTTGCAGTTGCTTCACCAGGTCCGGGTGCGCCGCGACGGTGGCGTCGTACTGCGCGAGCAGTGCCGCGCTGTCCCGGGCGGCCCGCTTGCGCAGCGCCGCGGTCGCGTCGGCGGCCGGCGAACCCTTCGCGGACGTCCCCTCGGGCCGTGTCCCGTCGGAGCAACCGCCGAGCAGTCCGGCGGCGGCCGGCAGGACGAGGGCGGCGCGGACCGCGCGCCGGCGGGGAATGTTGCTGAGCGGCACAGTGCCCCTTCCCGTGATCACCTCACGTGAGGGTACCCGCGCGACGCCCGGGGGCCGTGACGGCGCCCTCCGCTGCGCCGAATCGTCGTTCCGGGGCCTGAACCGATAGGCTTTGGCCCGACACACGACCTTCCACCACAACAGCACACGCGGCCGAGGAGTCACCCGGATGAGCACCACCCAGAGCGAGAGGCTGCGCGGGCTGCTCGAGCCGCTCGTCGTGAAGACGGGGCTCGAACTGGAAGAGGTCAAGGTGACGGCCGCCGGAAACCGGCGGCAGCTCCAGGTGATCGTGGACTCCGACGAGGGTGCGCCGCTGGACACGCTCGCGGAGCTGAGCCGGGAGATCTCGCAGGTCCTCGACGACGCCGACGCCATGGGCGGGGCGGCGTACCTGCTGGAGGTCTCCTCGCCGGGCGTGGACCGCCCGCTCACCGAGCCGCGTCACTTCCGCCGCAACGAGGGTCGGCTGGTCAAGTTGACGACGACCGCCGGTGACGAGCTGGTCGCGCGGATCCTCGCGGTCGACGAGGACGGCCTCGACCTGGAGGTCCCGGGTGTCAAGGGACGCAAGCCCAAACCCGCCCGTGCCGCCTTCGGCGAGATCGCCAAGGCACGGGTGGAGATCGAATTCAGTCGCAAGGACCCGGCCGGTGCCGATACTGACGGCGACGAGAGCATGGAGGAGGCGTAGCCGTGGACATCGACATGAGTGCCCTGCGGGGTCTGGTGCGGGAGAAGGAGATCTCCTTCGACCTGCTGGTCGAGGCGATCGAGTCGGCGCTCCTCATCGCGTACCACCGCGAGCCGGGCAGCCGCCGCAACGCGCGTGTGCAGCTCGACCGCACGAACGGGCACGTCACCGTGTGGGCCAAGGAGGACCCGTCGGAGACCCCCGAGGGCGCCGAGCCCCGGGAGTTCGACGACACGCCCAGCGGCTTCGGCCGCATCGCCGCGACCACGGCCAAGCAGGTCATCCTGCAGCGGCTGCGGGACGCGGAGGAGGAGATCACCTTCGGCGAGTACGCCGGCCGCGAGGGCGACATCGTCACCGGCGTGGTCCAGCAGGGCAAGGACCCCAAGAACGTGCTGGTCGACATCGGCAAGCTCGAGGCGATCCTGCCCGTGCAGGAGCAGGTGCCCGGTGAGGACTACAAGCACGGCACGCGCCTTCGCTCGTACGTCGTCCGGGTGGCCAAGGGCGTGCGCGGTCCGTCCGTGACGCTCTCGCGCACCCACCCCAACCTGGTGAAGAAGCTCTTCGCGCTGGAGGTCCCGGAGATCGCGGACGGTTCCGTGGAGATCTCCGCGATCGCCCGCGAGGCCGGTCACCGTACGAAGATCGCGGTCCGTTCCGGCCGCTCCGGGCTGAACGCCAAGGGCGCCTGCATCGGCCCGATGGGCGCCCGGGTGCGCGCCGTGATGGCCGAGCTGAACGGCGAGAAGATCGACATCGTCGACTGGTCGGACGACCCGGCGGAGATGGTCGCCAACGCCCTGTCACCCGCCCGGGTGAGCAAGGTGGAGATCGTCGACATGGCCGCCCGCTCCGCGCGGGTGACGGTGCCGGACTACCAGCTGTCGCTGGCGATCGGCAAGGAAGGGCAGAACGCCCGCCTGGCCGCACGGCTCACGGGCTGGCGGATCGACATCCGGCCCGACACCGAGCTCGCCGAGCAGTAGCACCGGCGGGTAACCGATGAACGACCGTGCGTCGAATAACCCGGAGGGGTGAGGTCGGCGCGGGGAGGTAGACTAAGGATGTCTGGCCGGACGCATGACCCAGCACGCCCGGAGCGTACGTGCATCGGGTGCAGGGAGCGGGCGGCCAAGCGAGATCTGCTGCGTGTGGCGGTGGTCGGGGAATTCTGTGTTCCCGATCTTCGCGGTACGCTGCCCGGTCGGGGTGCGTATGTGCATCCCGACACCGTCTGTCTCGACCTGGCGGTCCGCCGCCGGGCGTTCCCGCGGGCCTTCCGGGCCCGGGGACCGCTGGACACCGCGGACCTCCGTGGCTACGTGGAGCAGGCACAAGGCACACCGTGAGTAGGCAGGAAGACCGTACGGGCGACCGTACGGCCAGGTACCCCGCGAGTTGGAAGTAGGTCGAGATTGCGATGAGCACTCGATGAGCACGCGATGAGTACGCCCATGAAGTAGCGACGGTCCGGCGGACGACCACCCCGGACCTCATGAAGGAGCGAAGTGGCTAAGGTCCGGGTATACGAACTCGCCAAGGAGTTCGGAGTTGAGAGCAAGGTCGTCATGGCCAAGCTCCAAGAACTTGGCGAATTCGTCCGTTCGGCGTCCTCGACGATCGAGGCGCCGGTTGTTCGCAAGCTGACCGACGCACTGCAGGGTTCCGGTGGCGGTTCCGCCTCCTCGAAGCCCTCGGCTGCCAGGCCCGCGGCGCCGCGCAAGGACGCGCCCGCAAAGCCGGCCACACCCACTCCGGGTGCGCCGGCCCGTCCCGCCGCGCCGGCTCCCAAGCCGGCCACGGGATCAGCCCCCACTACCAAGCCCGCCGGTGGCCCCGCGCCGACGCCGGGCCCGCGCCCGACCCCGGGTCCCAAGCCGGCCCCGGCCAAGCCCGCGCCGGTCACCCCGGTGCCGCAGGCGGAGTTCTCCGCCCCGCCGGCCCCGGAGCGTCCCGCCCAGGAGCGCCCGGCCCAGGAGCGTCCGGCTCAGGGCGAGCGCCCCGCTGCCGGGCGTCCCGGTGGCTCCGGCCCGCGTCCCGGTACCCGTCCTTCCGGTCCCGGTCAGCGTGACGGCGGCCGTGGCCAGGGCGGCCCCGGCGCGCGTCCCGGTGGCCAGGCGCCGCGTCCGGGTGCCCCCCGTCCGGCGGGTCCCCGCCCGGGCAACAACCCCTTCACCTCCGGCTCCACCGGTATGCCGCGCCCGCAGGCGCCGCGTCCGGGTGGTGCCCCCGGCCAGTCCGGCCCGCGCCCCGGTGGCGCCCCGGGTGGTTCCGGTCCCCGTCCGGGTGGCGCTCCGCGCCCCGGCGGCGGTGCCGCTTCCGGCGGTCCGCGTCCGACCCCGGGCGGCATGCCCCGTCCGCAGGGCGGCGGCCCCCGTCCGAACCCCGGCATGATGCCGCAGCGTCCCGCTGCCGGCGGCGCGCCGGGTCGTCCGGGCGGTCCGGGTCGTCCCGGCGGTCCCGGCGCCCGTCCCGGCGGCGGTGCCGGTCGTCCCGGCGGCGGTGGCGGCGGCTTCGCCGGTCGTCCCGGCGGCGGTGGCGGCGGTGGCCGTCCCGGTGGTGGCGGCGGCTTCGGCGGTCCGCGTCCTGCCGGCGCCGGTGGTGGCGGTGGCGGCGGCGGCTTCGCCGGTCGTCCCGGTGGTGGCGGCTTCGGCGGTCGTCCCGGTGGTCCGGGTGGCCGCGGTGGCACGCAGGGCGCCTTCGGCCGTGGCCCCGGTGGCCGTCCGGCCCGTGGCCGCAAGTCGAAGCGTGCGAAGCGCCAGGAGTACGAGGCCATGCAGGCCCCGTCCGTGGGCGGCGTGCTGCTGCCCCGCGGCAACGGCGACACCGTGCGCCTCTCCCGTGGTGCCTCGCTGACCGACTTCGCCGAGAAGATCGGCGCCAACCCGGCGTCGCTCGTCCAGGTGATGCTGAACCTCGGCGAGATGGTCACCGCGACCCAGTCCGTCTCCGACGACACGCTGCAGCTGCTCGCCGACGAGATGAACTACACCCTCCAGATCGTCAGCCCGGAGGAGGAGGACCGCGAGCTTCTCGAGTCCTTCGACATCGAGTTCGGCGAGAACGAGGGCGGCGAGGAAGCGCTCGTCGCGCGTCCGCCGGTCGTGACCGTCATGGGTCACGTCGACCACGGCAAGACCCGCCTCCTCGACGCGATCCGCAAGACCAACGTGGTCGCGGGCGAGGCCGGCGGCATCACCCAGCACATCGGTGCCTACCAGGTGGCCACCGAGGTCAACGGCGAGCACCGGGCCATCACCTTCATCGACACCCCGGGTCACGAGGCGTTCACCGCCATGCGTGCCCGCGGTGCCAAGTCCACCGACATCGCGATCCTCGTGGTGGCGGCGAACGACGGCGTCATGCCCCAGACGATCGAGGCGCTGAACCACGCCAAGGCGGCCGACGTGCCGATCGTGGTCGCGGTCAACAAGATCGACGTCGAGGGCGCGGACCCGACGAAGGTGCGCGGTCAGCTGACCGAGTTCGGTCTGGTGGCCGAGGAGTACGGCGGCGACACCATGTTCGTCGACATCTCCGCCAAGCAGGGCCTGAACATCGACAGCCTGCTGGAGGCCGTGGTCCTCACCGCGGACGCCGCGCTCGACCTGCGGGCCAACCCGGAGCAGGACGCACAGGGCATCGCGATCGAGGCGCACCTCGACCGCGGCCGCGGCGCCGTGGCGACCGTCCTGGTCCAGCGCGGCACCCTGCGGGTCGGCGACACCATGGTGGTCGGCGACGCGTACGGCCGTGTCCGCGCGATGCTCGACGACAGTGGCAACACCGTCGACGAGGCGGGCCCCTCGACCCCGGTCCTGGTGCTCGGTCTGACGAACGTGCCGGGTGCCGGCGACAACTTCCTGGTGGTCGACGAGGACCGTACGGCCCGTCAGATCGCCGAGAAGCGTGCCGCCCGCGAGCGCAACGCGGCCTTCGCCAAGACCCGTCGCCGGGTCAGCCTCGAGGACCTGGACAAGGTGCTCAAGGCCGGCGAGGTCCAGCAGCTCAACCTCATCATCAAGGGCGACGCGTCCGGTTCGGTCGAGGCCCTGGAGTCCTCGCTGCTCCAGCTCGACGTCGGCGAGGACGTGGACCTGCGCATCCTCCACCGGGGTGTCGGTGCGGTCACCGAGACCGACGTCACCCTGGCGGCGGGCTCCGACGCCATCATCATCGGCTTCAACGTGCGGGCCGAGGGCCGCGCCACGTCGCTGGCCGAGCGTGAGGGCGTCGACGTCCGCTACTACTCGGTGATCTACCAGGTCATCGACGAGATCGAGGCGGCGCTCAAGGGCATGCTCAAGCCCGAGTACGAGGAGGTGGAGCTCGGCACCGCCGAGATCCGCGAGGTCTTCCGCTCCTCCAAGCTCGGCAACATCGCCGGTGTGCTCATCCGCTCCGGCGAGGTCCGACGCAACGCCAAGGCGCGCCTGCTGCGTGACGGCAAGGTCGTCGCCGAGAACCTCACCATCGAGGGTCTGCGGCGCTTCAAGGACGACGTCACCGAGATTCGTGAAGGTTTCGAGGGCGGTATCAACCTCGGCAACTACAACGACATCAAGATCGACGACGTCGTGGCGACCTACGAGCTGCGCGAGAAGCCTCGCGTCTGATCGAGGGACATCTGACCGGGGCCGGTTGGCGGAGGGAAAATCCGTCGATCGGCCCCGGCCGTTGCCTTTACTGTGGTGATTGCTGTTCACGGTGTTCGCACCGTTCACGACGAGGCCCCACAGGTCGGCTTGACCTGATGCCCATGTATGTAGGGACGCTGTCCTTCGACCTGCTTCTCGGCGACGTCCGTTCGCTGAAGGAGAAGCGGTCCGTCATCCGGCCGATCGTGGCCGAGCTCCACCGCAAGTTCGCGGTGAGCGTCGCCGAGGTCGACCACCACGACCTCTACCGCAGGGCCGAGATCGGCGTGGCGGTCGTGTCCGGGGACCCCGGGCACATCAAGGACGTCCTCGGACGCTGCGAGCGCTGGATGGCCTCGCGCCCCGAGGTGGACCTGCTGTCGGCGCGGCAGCGGGTGCACGGGGACGACGACTGACACTCACGTTCCGAAGCGTGATGAGAAGAGAGAAGAGCACGCATGACCGACACCGCGCGGGCGCGCAAGCTGGCGGACCGCATCCGGGTCGTGGTCGCGGAGACGCTCCAGCGGCGGATCAAGGACCCGCGGCTGGGCTACGTGACGATCACGGACACCCGGGTCACCGGTGACCTCCGGGAGGCGACCGTCTTCTACACGGTCTTCGGTGACGACGAGGAGCGGGCCGCCTCGGCGGCGGCGCTGGAGAGCGCCAAGGGCGTCCTCCGCTCGGAGGTCGGACGGCAGACCGGCGTGCGCTTCACGCCCACCCTGACGTTCGTCGCCGACGCGGTCCCCGAGAACGCGCGCACGATCGAGGACCTGCTCGCCAAGGCCCGCGAGGCCGACGAGGAGGTCCGCAAGACCGCCACGGACGCCACCTACGCCGGCGACGCCGACCCCTACCGCAAGCCGGCGGAGGACGAAGGCGACGACGAGGAGGACGACGACCGATGAAGGACGGGCTTGTCATCGTCGACAAGCCGGGCGGTATGACCTCGCACGACGTCGTGGCCCGGCTGCGCAGGCTGGCCGGGACACGGCGCGTGGGGCACGCGGGCACGCTCGACCCCATGGCCACCGGCGTCCTCGTCATCGGCGTCGAGAAGGCCACCCGGCTGCTCGGGCACCTCGCGCTCACCCGCAAGGAGTACGAGGCGACCATCCGGCTCGGCCAGAGCACGGTCACCGACGACGCCGAGGGCGAGGTCACGGCCTCGGTCCCCGCGGACGGGGTCACCCGCGAGGCGATCGACGCGGGCATCGTGCCGCTGACCGGGGACATCATGCAGGTGCCGTCCAAGGTGAGCGCCATCAAGGTGGGCGGCGTCAGGTCGTACGCCCGTGTGCGCGGCGGCGAGGACTTCGAGCTGGCGGCGCGGCCGGTGACGGTGTCGTCGTTCGTCGTGCGGGACGTCCGGCACGTGCGGCACGAGGGCGGTGACGCGGTCGACGTCGACGTCACGGTCGAGTGCTCCTCCGGCACGTACATCCGGGCCCTCGCCCGCGACCTGGGTGCCGGGCTCGGCGTCGGCGGCCACCTCACCGCGCTGCGGCGCACCCGCGTCGGGCCCTACGGCGCCGGGCTCGCCCGCACGCTGGAGCAGCTCACGGAGGCGTTCGCGGTGCTGCCCATCGCGGAGGCCGCGGCGGCGGCGTTCCCCCGGTGGGACGTGGACGCCCGGCAGGCGCGGCTGCTCGGCCACGGCGTGCGGCTGGACGCGCCCCCGTCCCTGGGGGCGGTGCCCACGGCGGTGTTCGGGCCGGAGGGGGAGTTTCTGGCCCTGGTCGAAGCGCGGGAGGGGCAGGCCAAGATCCTGGCCAACCTCGCCTGACGCGGCCCGGTGCGGTGCGGTGCGGTGCGGTGCTTGCGGCCCGGAGTGCCCCTTGCGGCCCGTTGTTGTGTGCGGGTTGTTTGCGCCTGCGGCGGGCGGTTTCCCCGCCTCCCTCCCCCAGCCTTCGGCCGGGGGACCCCCATCCGGCGCGGTTGGTGCGGGCTTCGCGCGGTTCGTGGGTGGGCCGGGGTCGGGGCCTCCGGGGCTGGGCATTCTGGACCGCATATTTATGTGCATGGCGGGCGGTCCAGGTTGTGCCGTCTGTGCCGCACAACACATACACGTCAGCGTCCAGAACGCCCACCCTCCCCCAGCCTTCGGCCGGGGGTGCCCCCACCTCCCCCGCCCCTCCGTATCGCCGGGCGACCAACGGCCGGTGGGGGTTCAGAAGGCGGTCCGGGGTTGCCGCAGGTGCCTTTCTGACCCCCACCGGCCGTCATGCGCCCCAACACACGGGAGGGGGTGTGGCGGGGTGCGCCCATGGGGGTCCCCCCGGCCGAAGGCTGGGGGAGACGAGCGGCGAACCCGGCGCCGAATGATGTGGACGTAAACCGCGAGCGCTGTGGGGGTCCCCCCGGCCGAAGGCTGGGGGAGTGCGCCGGCGCGGCACCGACCCCACACCAACAGAGCGCAGGCCCGCACTGACCGCGCCGGGCAATCGGGAGGGCGGGCGGGGGATGCCCGCCGCAGGCGCAAACAACCCGTACACAACCACCGGCCGCAAGGGGCACCCCGCGCACGAACGGCGCGCACGCGGCGACACGGGACACCCCGGACCGCTTCGGGGCGCAACCGTGAAGCGCGGGCCCTCCCCCCTCGCGGCCCGCGCTGCACGATCCCCCTCCCTCCCCGTCCCTATCCACCCCGCAAGATCAATTCACTCCAACGGGCAGGCGCTCGGAGTGAAGAGAGGGAGCGCTTGGGGGCGCGTTCGACGTGGGATCTGTTGTGTCGATCAACGGACGTCTACGGTCGAAACGGGCACTGTGGCGGGGGAGGTGCGCAGATGGCGGTACTGACCGCCGATGTCGACCGGGCGCTGGTGCGCGTCCGTGACCTGGCCGGACGGCCGCGGGGGACGGGGTTCCTCGTCGAGGCGCGGGACGGACGGGGGATGCTCGTGACGAGCCACGAGGCCGTGGACGGCCTCGTACGGCTGGTGCTGCACGCGCACGGGGAACAGACGACCCTCGTCGAGGCGCCCGCGATCACCCCGCTGCCGGAGCTGGGGCTGGCGCTCGTGGCGACGGAGGGACTGGACGTACCACCGCTGCCGGTGGCCGGGTTCGCGCGCACCGCGGGGCACGGGCGGGCCGTGCGGCTGCGCGGCGCGGCCTGGGTGGAGGCCACGATCGCGGGGACGGCGCCGGTGACGTACACCGCGACGGACCGCTTCCACCTCCTCGACGCGGCGTACGAGCTCACCGGTGCGCGCGGTGATGACGAGCCGCTGCGTGCCGTCGCCTCGGGGGAGCCCGTGATCGACGCGGAGACCGGTGCCGTGCACGGCGTCGTCGTGACCGCGCTGCACGCGGGACGAAGGGCGGGCGGGTTCGCGGTGCCGTTGCGGGCGCCGGCGGAGGGCGGGGCGCTCGCGAACGCGCTGGCGCGCAACGCGGCGACCGTGCCCGCGTACGGGCCGCACCTCAACATCGCGGGGGCGCTGCAGCTGACCGCGACCTCCGTCGCTTCCGCGGCCCGGCCACGGCCCTGGCGTGGGGCCGAGGCGCGCCCGGACACGGAGGCGGAGCTGGCGGGCTTCACGGGGGAGGGGGGCGCCTGCGTGCTCGGGCTGGTCGGCGCCCCCGGCAGCGGCCGTACGACCGCACTGGAGGCGTTGGCCGCCCGGCGTGCCGCGGGCCAGGACCCGGCGCCCACGCTGTGGCTGCGTGGGGCCGAACTGCGTGCGGACGACGCCGGGTTGAGGGATGCCGTGGCGCGGGCGCTGGCCGCAGCGGGGCGCACCGTGCACGCGGGGAGGGCGCCGGAACGCGCGCCGGCCGACGCTTCGCCCGATGCCGTCGCCCGCCTGGCGCGCGCCGTGGGGCAGCGGTTGCTGGTCGTGCTGGACGCCCCCGAGGAGATGCCGCCGCTGCTCGCCCAAGCGCTGCCCGCGTGGTCCGCGGAGACGGCGCGGTGGCTGGGCACGACGGGGGCGCGGCTGGTCGTGGCGTGCCGCCCCGAGTACTGGGAGCAGGCCGGAGCCCTGTTCCCGTCCGGCCTGCTCCACGACGCCGGCACCCCGCCGGGCGCCCGGGCGCTGCCCGCCTGCCTGCGCCTCGGCGGCCTGCCGGAGGAGCAGGCGCGGCTCGCCAGGGAGCGCCACGGGCTGTCCGCCGGTGCCCTCGCCGAGCAGGACGCGGCGCATCCGCTCGCCCTGCGGCTGCTGTCGGAGGTACGGGCCGCCGGCGGTGGCCTGACGGGACGGCCCGGCCGGGCGGAGGTCTTCTCGGCTCACCTGGACCTGCTGTGCCTGCGGATCGCCCACCGGATCGCGGCCGCCCCGGCCCCCGCGCGGGCAACGGAGGTACGGCGGCTGGCCGCCCGCGTCGCCGGGCAGGCGCACGAGGCGGCCCGGCGCTGCCTGGGCCCGGGTCAGGGCGAACTGGACCGGGCGTCCTTCGAGGAGCTGTTCCCGTGGCGCCCCGGTTGGGCGGCGGCGGTGCTCACGGAGGGGCTGGTGGTGCCGGCCGGTGCCGGGTACCGCTTCGCGCACGAGGAGTTCGGCGACTGGCTGCAGGGCGGCCAACTCGACCTGGACGAAGCGCTGTACGCCCTGGTCCACCGCTGGTCGGCCGGCGACCGGGACGGCTGCGCCGAGGCCCCCGTGCGCCTGCCCGCCCGGACCGGGGCGCAGCCGCGGCACCAAGCCGTGCCGCCGGTGCCGCCCGCACCGCCGCTCGCCCCGCCCTCCGAGCCGCGCTGCCTGCCCGTGCCGCGGCACCGCATCGGACCGGTCGTGCAGGCGCTGCTGCTCACCGCCCGCCGTTCGGGGCCGGACGTCCTCGGGCGCAGGCTGCGGCAACTGGTCCAGGTGCTCGACCGCGACGCCGCCGCACCCGCGTCGCGCGGTGGCGGGACCGTACTGCTCGACGGGGTGCCCCGGCCGCGCGGGGAGGGAGACGGTGCCGCCCGGGCGGCGGCCCGGCGCGCGGACGCGGTGTGGTGGGCGGCGCACCTGCTGGGGGAGACCCTGCTCGGGGTGCCGGACGCGACGCCGTACCGGGACGTGCTGCGACTGCTGGCGGAACGTGTCACCGTCCGTTCGATCGAGGCCGGGGGCTTCCACGAGGGCGCGGGACTGGGGGAGTTCGGGCCGTGGTTCTGGCGGCGGCTGCGGCTCCCCCCGGAGGAGCGCCTGGCGCTGCTGAGGCTGCTGCTGCCCGCCGACGGCCCGCCGCGCGCCGCGGACCGCACGCGGGAGCGGTTCCTCACGGCGGCGGGCGAGGTGCTGGCCGCGACGCCGCGGCCGTCGCTGCCCGCGCTGTGCGGCTGGTTCACCGACGAACGGCTGCTGCAGTCCGCGCCCTGCGGCCCCCGGCCGACGGTCGCCACCGCGGCGCAGGCCCTCCTCCACACGCACCGGCGGCAGGCGGTGGACGACCTCACCGAGGTCCTGGCCGCCACGGACCACCCCCGCGCCAAGGAGCTGCTGGCGGCCCTCGCCGAGGACGAGCCGTCCGCCGTGTGCCGTGCCGTCGACCGCTGGGCGCACGCGGAAAGGCCGGAGCGGCACGCCGCCGCGGCCACCTACGGCCTGCTCGCCGCCCCGCACGCCGTACTCGCCGCCGACCGCGAACTGCTGCGCTACGCGGCCCTGGCGATCCTGGCCAGACCGGCCGACCGCACCCTGCACGGCGCCGCGCTCGGCCTCCTGGTGCGGGACCCGGCGACCCGGTGCCTCCACCTGAGGGCCGCCCTGGACGGCTTCGCCGCCGGCGATCCGCTGCTGCCGGCCGCGGCGCTCGCCGCGGCCCTCCCCACGCACCCCGAGCAGGTGCTCGCCGCGTTCCACTCCCGGCTGCGCGAACCGGGCCCCGGCGCCGCCGAGGTACTGCGCGAACTGGCCGAGGTGTCCACCCCGGCGCTCGCCCGCCGGGCCGCCGCCCTGGTGTGGGACCACCTCGGCCACCGTCCCGAGGACGCCCGGCACGCGGCGGCCTACCTCGACCGCCGCCTGGAGCACGGGCCGGCCGCCCGCGCCGTCCTCCTCCCGCTGGTCACCGGACTGCTGCGGGAGCACCCGCCGCAGGTGCGCAGGGTGCTGGCGCCCGTGCTGGCCGCACCGGGCGGCCACGTCTCCCGTCCGCTGCGCCAGGAGCTGCTGGACGTCCTCCTGGACCAGGAACGCGACCCGGCCGTGCTCGACGCCCTCCTCGGCGCGGCCGCCGACGGGTGCGCCCGGCGGCCGGCCCCGATGACCCGCGACCTGGTGCACCGGGTGGGCCTCCTGCTCTGCCGTACGCCCGAGGGCGCGGCCCTTTTCGACCGGCGGCTGGTGCAGCTGGTCAGCGGGTCGCCCGGGTTCGCCCGGCAGGTGCGCGGATGGCTGGCCGCGGACGGCCTCGATGGCGCGGGCCCAGGGGCGTGGGACGCGGTGATCGGCCCGAGCGCCCGGCGCATGTGCGACCAGCTGGCGCCGGCGGAGGCGGTGGGCCTCTGACCGGCCGGGGAACATCCGCCGACGGCGGCGGCGTCACGTGCCCGCTGCGGTCCGTGCACCGCATGCTCCGGCCGGTCGTCGTGCCGCGCCGGCACTCCCGGACCGCGTGCGTCCGGCGCCGCGCCCCGCCACGTACCGCGTCCCTTCCGGGCGGAGAGCGTGCTCTCACCGGTCGGGCGAGGGGCGCGCCAGGTCCGCGACGGCCGCGTCACCGGGGGCGCTGCGCCGGTGGGCCCCCCGGCATGGCAGGCTTGGACCTGCACATCGAAGAACCATCGGCGGTCGAGGAGCGGTCACTGTGCAGCGCTGGCGAGGCTTGGAGGACGTCCCCGGGGACTGGGGACGCAGCGTCGTCACCATCGGCTCCTACGACGGCGTGCACCGCGGGCACCAGCTGATCATCGGCAGGGCCGTGGAGCGCGCCCGCGAGCTGGGCGTCGCCTCCGTCGTCGTCACCTTCGACCCGCACCCCAGCGAGGTGGTCCGCCCCGGCAGCCACCCGCCGCTGCTGGCGGCCCACCACCGCCGCGCCGAGCTGATGGCGGAGCTGGGCGTCGACGCCCTGCTCATCCTCCCGTTCACGACCGAGTTCTCGCAGCTCTCGCCGGGCGACTTCGTCCGCACCGTGCTGGTCGACGCGCTCCACGCGCGGGCCGTCGTCGAGGGCCCGAACTTCCGCTTCGGGCACAAGGCCGCCGGTGACGTGGAGTTCCTGTCCGCGATGGGGCTGAAGTACGACTACGAGGTGGACGTCGTCGACCTCTACCTGACGGGCGAGGCGGGCGGCGGCCGGCCGTTCTCCTCCACGATGACCCGCAGCCTGATCGCCGAGGGCGACGTGGCGGGCGCCGCCGAGATCCTGGGCCGGCCGCACCGGGTCGAGGGCGTGGTCGTCCGCGGCGCGCAGCGCGGCCGGGACCTCGGATACCCCACGGCGAACGTCGAGACGCTGCCGCACACCGCGATCCCCGCGGACGGGGTCTACGCGGGCTGGCTGCACGTCGAGGGCGAGGCCATGCCCGCCGCGATCTCCGTCGGCACCAACCCCACCTTCGACGGCACCGACCGCACCGTCGAGGCGTACGCCATCGACCGTGTCGGGCTGGACCTGTACGGGCTGCACGTCGCCGTCGACTTCCTCACCTACCTGCGGGGCATGGAGAAGTTCGACACGATCGACGCGCTCCTGGAGCGGATGGCCGACGACGTCAAGCGCGCCCGGGAGCTGGTCGACGCCTACGGCGCCGCCGGGTGAACCGGCGGCCGGAGCGCCGCTGACCGACCGACGCGAAGGGCCCGTCCCGCCACGATGGCGGGACGGGCCCTTCCCGTCACTGCTGCTGGGTCCAGCCGGGCGGGACCTGCCCCTGCGCCGGGGGCTGCTGCCCGGGCTGCGCCTCCTGCGGCGGCGGGGGCGGCTGCTGGGTCCAGCCCTGGGGCATGCCGCCCTGCGCGGGCGGAGGAGGCGGGGCCGGCTGCCCGTAGGGCGGCTGCTGCGGGTGGCCGTACCCCTGCTGCGGGGGCATCGGCTGCTGCGGCGGGTACGGCTGCTGCCCCTGCTGGGGCGGGTAGCCGCCCTGCTGCGGCGGCATCTGCTGCTGGGGCGGGTAGACGCCCTGGGCCTGCTGGGCGCGGACGAAGTCCTCGGCGACCAGCGACGCCAGGTGGAAGTACGCCTCACGGGTCTTCGGCCGCATCATGTCGAGGTCGACCTCGGCACCGGCGGCGAGGTGCTCGTCGAAGGGCACCACGACGACTCCGCGGCAGCGGGTCTCGAAGTGCGCGACGATGTCGTCCACCTTGATCGTCTTGCCGGTCTCGCGGACCCCGGAGATCACGGTGAGGCTGCGCTGCACGAGGTCGGCGTAACCGTGCGCGCCGAGCCAGTCGAGGGTCGTGCTGGCGCTGCTGGCACCGTCCACCGACGGGGTGGAGACGATGATCAGCTGGTCGGCCAGGTCGAGCACGCCACGCATGGCGCTGTAGAGCAGACCGGTGCCGGAGTCGGTGAGGATGACCGGGTACTGCTGGCCGAGCAGGGCCACCGCGCGGCGGTAGTCCTGGTCGTTGAAGGTGGTGGAGACGGCCGGGTCCACGTCGTTGGCGATGATCTCCAGGCCCGAGGGCGCCTGCGAGGTGAAGCGGCGGATGTCCATGTAGCTGTTGAGGTGCGGCAGCGCCTGCACCAGGTCCCGGATCGTCGCGCCGGTCTCCCGGCGCACGCGGCGGCCGAGCGTGCCGGCGTCCGGGTTGGCGTCGATGGCCAGGATCTTGTCCTGGCGCTCGGAGGCGAGCGTGGCACCCAGGGCGGTGGTGGTCGTCGTCTTGCCGACGCCGCCCTTGAGGCTGATCACCGCGATCCGGTAGCAGGACAGCACCGGCGTGCGGATCAGGTCCAGCCTGCGCTGGCGCTCCTGCTCCTCCTTCTTCGCGCCGATCTTGAAGCGCGACGCCTGGTTGTTGTTCCTGCGCGCCTTCGGCTGCTGGCGCAGCAGACGGTCCGAGGAGAGCTCCACGGCCGCGTTGTAGCCGAGCGGGGCGCCGTGCATGACCCGCTGCTGCTGCTCCTGGCCGGGACCGGGACCGCCCCAGCCGACGGCCGTGCGCGGGTCCACGGGCGGGGTGGGCTGTTGCTGCTGCTGCGGCAGGACCGGGGGGTGGGGCTGCACCGGCGGCTGGGGCTGGGGCTGGGGCGGCTGGGGCTGGGCGTGCGGGCCGGGCCCCGGCTGCGGATAGCCGTAACCGTGCGGCGGCGCCGGGGGGTTGGCTCCGTCGGCGTACGGCGGCATCGGCTGCTGCCCCTGCTGCGGGAGCGGCCCGGGCGCGGGAGCCGGGGGCTGCTGCGGAGGCGTCTGGGCGTACGGCGGCTGGGGCGGCTGGGGCGGCTGGGGCTGGGCGTAGGGCCCGGGCCCCGGCTGGGGATATCCGTACCCCTGCTGCGGGTGCGGCGGCTGCTGCGCGTGGGGGTCACCCCAGGGCGCGCCCTGGTCCGGCTGCGGGTACCCGTAACCGTGCGGCGGCGGGGCGGGCTGGGGGTAGCCGTACGGCTGCTGCGGCGCGGGCGAGTTGGGGTCGCCCCACGGCGCACCCTGATGCGGCGGCTGCGGGTAGCCGTACCCCTGCTGCTGCGGGGGCTGCACCGGGGCAGGCTGCTGCGGTGCCTCCTGCGGGGTGGCCGGCTGGTACTCCGGCGGCAGCGGCGGCACTTGGGACTGCGGCGCCGGAGCGGGCGGCTGCTGCTGCGGCTGCTGCTCGGGGGTGGCCGCGGTCTCTCCCTGGGGCGCTTGCCGGGTCTGCGGCATGGGCGGCTGCTGTGGCCCTGCGTCCGGCTCCGCGGGCGCGGGCGTCACCTCGGTGGCCACCGGCGCGGGCGCCTCCACCGGCTGCGGTTCCACCAGCTGCGGTTCCACCGGTTGCGGTTCCACGGGCCGGGCGGGCTCGGGGTCGGCGAAGACCGCCGCCGCGGCGGCCTCGCGGGTGGCGTCGGGCACCGCCGGAGCGGGCTGCGGCTCCGCGGGGGCGGGCGGCTGCCCGGCTTGCGGAGGACGGGGGTTCTGCGGCTCCTGCGGCTCCTGCGGCGACGTCGCCTCGGGCGCGGCCGCCACCGGCGGGCTCACCGCGGGAACCGGGGCCGGGGCCGGGGGAGCGGGCGTGGGCGCGCCTCCCCCCGCCTGCTGCGTGTACCAGGACGGCGGCGCGTAGTCGATCTGGAACTCGCCCGTGAGGTCCGCGTCGGACTGATCCCCGTCCGGGACGGCCCCGCCGGTGCGGATGTCGTCCTGCTCGCTGCTCACTTGTGCCTCCTGGTCAACTCAAGTACGCGCCCGGTCCGTCGGAGCGGACGCGATTCCCCCGTCTCGGAGTTCCCGCGGCACAACCGCCACGGCTCACCGGAAGAGCCTAATCATCCGGCCCGTGGGTAGGGCAAGCGCCGTCGGCATCACGACCGGCACGCCGACGTGATGCACCGTTCGCCGCGTATGGGGCCGCGCCGTCCACGCGTGGACACGGCTGCTGCGGATGCCGGGACCCTTGTGCCCATGCCCCGTGCCGCGGCCGGGTAACCGCCGCGGCACGAGTGCGTCCGGAACGCCCCGGCGGGCGGCCCCTGGTCAGTCCACGCGCCGGGCCGGGCCGAGAAGGCCGGACTCCGCGTCCGTGGGCTGCGTCATCACGAACTGCCGGCGCTTGCGCGTGCACCACATCGTCACGTTGTCGCCGAGCGTCGGCAGCGCGGCCACGTCGGCCTCCGACAGGCCCATCACCTGGCCGATGACCTCGGCCTCCTGGGGCGAGACCCGCTGCAGCCCCACCACGTCGGCGCCGGCGAGCAACCGCGGGGCCGTCGGCCCCAGGTACGGCAGCAGGGTCACGACCGACTGCCAGGACTGCGCTGCCACCCGGCTGCGCGGCGGACGGGCGCCGCAGTCACGGACGATGACGACGGGGCTGTGCACCGAAGGACCCTGCGGGGCGATCCGCCCGACCTCGTGCACCGTCACGCACTGCTGGCCGCCGCCCGCCGCCTGCGCCATCGGCGCCCACGACTGGGGGCGGGCGGTCTCCACCGCGACCCGGGCACCGGTCGCGGCGGCGCGCAGCGACAGCACCTGCGCCAGCCACATGCTGCCGACCAGCACCACGTCGAGCCGGGCCGGGCGGCTCAGCGCCAGCACGGCGGGCTGGTTGGCGGCGTCGATCCCGATGACGACACCGTCGTCACCGATCGGCAGGGACAGCCCGGACAACTGCCCGGGTGTCAGGGTGTGCCGGTCGCGGCGCGGTCCGAGCAGCCCGAACGCGGCACGCAGCGTGCGCCGTCCGGCGCCGGCGAAGGAGGAGCCGCGCGGGTCGGCGCCCTGCGGCAGGTGCGAGGGGCGGGGCCCGGTGCCGCCGGGGAAACCGGAGCCCGCGCCGGGGTGCTGTCCGCCGAAGGCGGGAACGGTCGGAGCCGACATCAGCGGGTACCTCCCAAGGGCAGCGTGGCCAGGATGCCGGGCACCTGCTCGCGGTCCAGCCGCACCAGGCCCAGCCGGGACGCGGTCGCGCGGCGTTCCAACTGGTGCCGTGCCTCGACCAGTTCGTTCTCGCTGCGGCCGGTCAGCCGTACGTACCCGGACAGCAGCGCCGCTCGGCTGCCGCCCGGCGCGAGGACCAGGGAGAAGGTGCTGGCCAGCGCGGGCGAGGAGGTCAGCAGGCCGACCAGGTCGGGCAGCGCGGCGGCGCCGGTGCCCAGTTGCGGCCAGCGGCTGACCCAGTAGGTCGTGTGCCAGCGGTCGTCGCACCGCCACGCCCGCGCGCTCTCGGAGGTACGGCGTGCCTGGCGGCTGCCGTCGAGGGCGGCGCCGCCCGTCGTGGCGAGGGGGTTCACGCAACTCGACGTCGCCACGGCGGCGATGATCTCGGGCTCGGTGAGCACGCGGGCCTCGAGCCCGGTGCCCACCAGCCGGCTCACCAGGTGGTCGGCGGCCCGCAGCAGGGCGCGCCGCGCCCCGGCCATGCCGCCGCCGCGCGCCTGCACCGCCTCCGGGCACAGTTCGGGATCGAGCTTGATCGCGATCCAGGTGAGCCGCAGCCCCGGCGTCTGGCTCTGCGCCTGCAGCGGTGCGTAGGAGCGTGCGGCCAGCGCCTGCGCGGGCAGGTGCGGGGCGGGGGCGGGCTGGGTGTGCTGGACGACCTGGACCGACGCGAGCCGGATGTCGTCCACCGTCAGCAGGCCGTTCAGCAGCTCCAGGGGGAGCGAGCGGACTCCGCGGGCCGGGCGCAGCGGTTCGTCGACCGCCTGCACCTGGACGACGGCCGTCAGGAAGGTGCCGTCGCCGATCATGCCGATCTCGCGCTGCTCGCGCTCGTCGGTGTACCCGTAGGTGCGCAGCGCCGGGTCGCACTCCACGGCCGGCACGAAACCGGGGTCGGTGCCCTGCGGGACGCCGGCGGCGTTGCGCCGCTGACGGGTCTTCAGGGCGCGGGCGGTGGCCATCCACTCCGGCATCGGGCGGCCGCGCCGTCGCAGCAGGCCGAAGAGCAGCAGCGGAACGGCGATGACCGCGGCCACGACGGGCCCGACCACCTCGTGGATCAGCCAGCCGCCCAGCAGCAGTGCGAGTGCCAGCTCGATCAGCACGAGTTGCTGCACCCGCACGGGGCCTATGCTCCCGGGCCTGCGGGTCATCACCGGGGCCGCCGCCCCGGCCCGCGCCGCGGGGGAGCCGCCGTGCCCGTTCCCGGGTGGTCCGGCGTACTGCTGCGGTGGCTCGTCGCCCGGACTGCGCCGGGACCTGGTCGCGGTGGTCATCCCCCGTACAACCCTTCTGCTTCTGCTGGTACCTGTGCCGCGCGGGCGGCGTCCGGCGCCGTCCAGCGCTCGCTCGCGTCCGTCGCCCTGCCGGCGTGGGACGCTCCGGGTGCCGCTGGCGGGCCGATCGCGCTACCCCGTACCGTACGGTGCGATCGTCACACGGCATAGTAGGGGTCCCCCTCATCACAGCCGTCACCACAGCCGTCACCGCGGCGGACAGACGGGACCGGGGAACGCCACAACACAGCAGCGACATACGGGGAGTTGACGCAGGGATGGCGACACGTAGGGATGAGCTGAACGCCTACTCGTTCGCGCGCAGGCGCACGGTGGCCGCGTTTCTCCAGCCCTCCCCGCACGGTTCGGAGGAGGCCGCCCCGCGCCCGCTGAAGACCGTCGCCCCGAGCCTCGTCGTGGGTCTGCTGGTCGTTGTCGGCTTCGGATTCTGGGGCATATTGAAGCCCGCCGCGCCCAAGGGCTGGGACACCCCCGCCCAGAAGGTCATCGTCGGCGACGCGTCCACCACCCGTTACGTCGTGCTGAAGACCAACGGCGAGGCGCAGCTGCACCCCGTGCTCAACCTCGCCTCCGCCCGACTGCTGCTCGACCCCGAGAAGTTCGAGGTCATCAAGGTCAAGGAGTCGGTGCTCGACAACAGCGGCATGACGCTCGGCAGCACCATCGGCATCCCCTACGCCCCGGACCGGTTGCCCAGCCAGGACGACGCCGGCAAGCCCAAGACCTGGGCGCTGTGCGAGACCCCGGGCGGCGGCACGGACCGCTCGGCCCAGCGGGCGGTCCTCGTCATCAACCAGCAGAAGCCCAAGGAGGCGGCCCTGGTCGGGGGCGCGAACCAGCTCCGTGACGACGAGGCCATGTACATCGAGGTGCCCGGCGGCGACCAGTACCTGGTGACGGACCGGGGCTTCCCCTACCTGCTCGGCGGCCCCGCCGGGAAGCAGCAGCCCGAACTGGTCAACACCCTGCGCCAGGTCATCTTCGGCGCCTCCGCGCAGCCGCAGAAGGTCGACGCCGACTTCCTGTCGACCCTCAACAACGTGCCGGGCGCCGCCATCTCCTTCCCGCAGGTCGACGGCATGGGCGAGACGTCCACCGCGCCGGGTCTGAGCGCCGGGCACGCGAAGGTCGGCCTGGTGCTGAAGGCCAACGACGACCAGTACGTGGTGCAGCGGGACCGGGTCGTCCGTGTCACCGCCTTCATGGCGAAGCTGCTGCTGAACAGCCCTCAGGCGAGGTCGCTGTACGACGGATCGCCCGAGGCGGTCTCCGTCAACGTGGGCGAAGTCACCTCGGCCCAGGCGAGCGAGACCTTCATGGACGACCTCGGCTGGCCGGAGAAGGCGGTCACGCAGGCCAACACCCAGGACGAGAAGGACGGCCGCAGCGTCGCGTGCAGCGTGTACAGCGGTGTCGACGACAAGGTGACCAAGAAGCCGGCGATGACGATGTGGGCCGGGAAGAAGTTCCCCCGGGACGTGGCGCAGAGCGGTACGAACACCTACGTCTCGCCCGGCAGCGGCCTCTTCTACAAGGCGTACGACGGTACCGACAAGCGCATCGGGTCCATCTTCCTGGTCACCGACACCGGACTGCGCTACTCGGTGCCGACGACGGGCGACAGCGACAGCGGCGGCGCCGCCAAGCAGGACGACGCGGTCGGCGTCGTGCAGACCAAGCTCGGCTACGCGAAGAACTCCCCGGTGCCGGTGCCGCGGATCTGGTCGGACCTCCTCGCGAGCGGGCCGACGCTCGACGTGAACGCGGCGAAGCAGGCGCAGGGCTCCTGAACTGGTATTTCCGCGGACCGTCGCGGGTATTGATTGAGCATTTGACAATCCATTGGCCAAGCCATCAACACCCGTGGCAACGTGAGGGTTTGGTGATGAAGGTCAGGATCCCGATACGGAACCGGGTACCTGTTCGCCTTGTCACCGCTATTGGCTAGAGTTGAAGACCGACCACATCTTCGGATGTGCGACGAATCCGATCTTCTACGTCTCATGGGGGACTCCAGACATGGCTGGACAGCAGTTCACCATGACCGAGGAGGAGATGGTTGCGTTCAGCAACCGCATCTCCACGGTCAACTCCTCGATCCAGGGCGAGATCCGCCGCCTCCAGACCGTGATCGACACGATCACCTCGGGGTGGAAGGGCTCCGCCGCCACGGCGTACAACAACCTGCAGTCGCAGGTGAACCAGGACGCCAACAAGATCAACCAGATCCTGGGCGACATCAAGGAAGCTGTGGACGCGAGCACCAAGAACTACTCCGCCTCCGAGGAGGAGCAGCGCGCGTCCATCCAGAGCATCTCGGCGCAGGGAAGCAACCCGTTCGGATGACCGTCCCCGCGCGGTGACCTGACGCCGCGCCGGCCGGTCCAGACATCCGAATCCAACATCTGAGGAGACATCACATGTCCGGGCAGATCCTGGTCAATTTCCAGACCATCTCCCAGGCCGCGACCGACGTGCGTACGACGGCCAACAACATCAAGCGCCAGCTGGACGACCTCGAGGCCGGCGTGAAGAAGATCGCGACCACGTGGGAGGGCTCCGCGCAGGAGGCCTACCGCACCAAGCAGACCGAGTGGGACCAGCGCGCCGCGTCCATGCACCAGACGCTGGAGGCCATCGCCCGTGCCCTCGACACGGCCGCGCAGAGCTACCAGGCCACCGAGAACAAGAACCGGCAGATCTGGGGCTGATCGCGCGCCTGGCCGCGTAACAGGTGATGAGGGCGGGCGTGTACGGCGACGTACGTGCTCGCCCTCGTCGGCGGTTTGACCACGAACCGCACATAACGGGAGGACGGAACACCAGTGGGATCGCACGCCGTGAGGCGCACCGCCGCCATCGCCGCAGCAGCGGCGCTCGCCGCCTTCGGCCTGCCTGCCGCCGGCGTCGCCTCGGCGTCGTCCGCCGGCGACGTACGCACGGTCCTCGCCGACGACGGCGACGACGAGCGCTTCCAGATCGACGACACCCAGTGCTCGTTCCCGTCCGACGTGATCAAGGGCACGCCCTGGTCGCTCCAGCGCATCGTCCTCGAGCAGTTGTGGAAGGACACCCAGGGCCTCGGGGTGGTCGTCGCCGTCATCGACACCGGCGTCGACAAGAACAACAGGCAGCTCGCCACCGCCGTCAAGTTCGGCGTGGGCAAGGACCTGATCGAGCCCAAGGACCCGGACGACGGCGCCAAGGACCCGGTCGGCCACGGCACCAAGGTCGCCGGCATCATCGCCGCCCGGCCCTCCAAGGACACCGGCTTCGTCGGCATCGCCCCGCGCGCGTCGATCCTCGCCATCCGCCAGAACGACAACCAGGGCGGCGGCACGGTCAGGACCATGGTCGAGGCGATCAAGTACGCCGCGAACGCCGGCGCCAAGGTCATCAACATCTCGCAGGACACGGCCACGGCGATGCCGCCCGACTCCGCCCTGGAGCAGGCCGTCAAGTACGCCCAGGAACGCGACGCCCTGATCGTCGCCTCCGCCGGCAACGACGGCGCGGGCGGGCAGGAGAAGCTGACCTACCCCGCCTCCTACGACGGCGTCCTGGCGGTCGGCGCCTCCGACCGCGACAACGCCCGCGCCAACTTCTCACAGCCCGGCTCCTTCGTGGGCATCGCCGCCCCCGGCGTCGACATGGTGTCCACCGTCCCCTTCGGCGGCCACTGCATCGACCAGGGCACCAGCTTCTCCGCGCCGTACGTCTCCGGCGTCGCCGCCCTCATCCGGGCCAAGCACCCCGACTGGACCTACCGCCAGGTCATCACCCAGATCGAGCAGACCGCGGACCGCGGCAAGCCGGGCCGCGACGACTTCGTCGGATGGGGCGTCATCGACCCCGTGGCCGCCGTCAACGACGACGCCACCACCCCGAAGGACGCCCCGACGCCGGACCCCGTCGTCAACGCCGGGGCCCACGAGAAGATCGAGGCGGCGACCGTCATCCTCGGCGAGAGCCCCCAGGAACGCACCGAACGCTACGCCGTCTACACGGTCGGCGGTGCGATCGGCGGTGTCGCGCTGCTGGTGGGTGGTGGCGTGGTGTTGGGCGACTGGCGTCGCAAGCGAGGGATCAACACATGAGTAGGAACGGGGAAGCGACACGATGAGTGACCAGTACAAGGTCGATCTGAGTGAGCTTGAGGACACGATCACCAAGCTCAACGGCGTCATCAGCCAACTGGGCGTGGCCAACGTCTGTGCCAAGAACGACACTTACCTGCCGCCCGGCGCGCTCGGCGCCGGATTCGACGAGGCCGAGAAACTGGCGCGTGCGCACGAGGACATGAAGACGCACATCGAGTCGGTCGTCGCGTACATCCACGATGTCATGAACGATTTCGGCGGCAAGACGAAGAAGGTCCACGGCCATTATTCGGATGCCGAATACGACGCGCAGGGCGGCATGTCCGGATCCGGTCAGTGAGCGGGACCATGAGCGTGGTCGAGGCCGCAGCAGTGAGGGCAGTGAGGAACGTCGTGCCGGAGGGGGTAACGCACCATGACTGACAACGAGGGGACGTACTACGAGTACAACGCCCCGACCCAGTGCTACGCCGGTGAGCACACCACCGACTTCGCCGGCGGCAAGAACATGGACCAGATGAAGGGCATGCTCGCCAACGCCGACCACGTCGAGGTCGAGTCCTGCGCCAAGGGCTGGATGCAGGTCCACGATCAGCTGGTGGTGGGTTCGGGCAGCGCCAAGTCAGTGTTCGACGCGGCGGTCGAGCACATCACCCAGCACTGGGACGGTGCGGCGGCCGAGGGCTTCAAGGCCCAGGCCAAGGTCATCACCAAGATGATCAGCGACTGCTCGACGTACGCCCGGTACACGTCGCAGGCGATGACCAACGCGGCATCGATCCTGAAGACGATCAAGCCGCAGGTCGACGCGATGGAGAAGCCGGGCACCCTGTCCAGCTTCGGAGACGCCCTCGGCGACGGGTTCGACCGCAGCGACGCGCAGCTTCACTCCGACCTCGGCAACGGGATGGGCACGCAGTCCGCGCTCGACAAGAACCGCGGCTCGCTGTCGGCAGGCAAGGAAGCACAGCTCGAGATGGCTGTGAAGATGGAGCAGCTCGGCGCGGGCTACAACGCGCAGTCCATGACGCTGGGTTCGTGGACGAAGAAGCCGACGCCCAAGCGTTACGACGAGAAGGACGACTACCCGGGAGACCCGGGCGGCGTCGCGCCCGTACCGATGCCGGTCCCCTCCGAGGTCGGCAGCCCCCGTCCCAGCGACTCCGGCCGCGGCAGGACGGGGGGCACCACCGGCACCCTCACGCCGTCGCGCGAGGTGAAGTCGCCGCGTGAATCCGGTATCACCGGTGGTGTACAGAAGCCGGTGGCGAGCACCAAGCCGCAGGTGGGTACCGCGATCGACGGCATCGCCGGAGGCACGACCGGGTCCGGCGGATACGGTGGCGGGACCGCGGGTGTCGGTGGCGGAGTCGGCGGTGTCGGTGGCGTGGGTGCCGGTGGCTCGGCCGGTGCCGGAGCCGGTGCGGGTGTCCCGGGCGCCCTCGGCGGCCTCGGTGGACGTGGCGGCATGGCGGGCGGGGCAGGTGGTACCGGTCGCGGAGGTGCTGCGGGCCGTGGCGGTATGCCCGGCGCCGGTGGCGCGGGCGCGGGTGCGGGCAGCAGGGGAGGCGCGGCCGCCGGTCGAGGCGGCAGCCTCGCCCGACGTGGCGGCGGCGTCGTCGGTGCCGCCAAGGGCACCGGTTCGGGCACCCGCGGTACGCCGGGCGGCTCGGGCCTGCACAGGAGCCGCGGCGCGGCGGGAGCCGGCAGCGGCGGCAACGTCGGCAAGGGCGCGAACCGCATGATGGGCCGCGGCCAGACCGACCGGACGGAAGAGGAAGAGCGGCGCGAGGGCGAGCGTCCCGACTACCTGGTCGAGGACGAGGAGACCTGGACGCCCGAGCGCAACAACGCTCCTCGGGTCATCGAGTAGCGGCAACGCGGCAGCATGTAGAACAGTGTGGGGGCTCGGCCGGCGAAGCTGTGGCCCCCACACTGCCTGAGAGAGGACAAAGGATGGCCTTCACACGGACGCTGCGCTCAGTGGGCGGCGTTGTGCTCGCGGGTGCGCTGGTCTTCGCTGCTGCACCGGCCGCTTCAGCGGACCAGACGAGAGAAGACCAGTGGCCGCTGAAGGCCTTCGACGCCGCATCCATCTGGAAGATCTCCAAGGGCAAGGGTGTCACCGTCGCCGTCATCGACTCCGGTGTCAACGCCGGTCACGTCGACCTCAAGGGCAATGTGATCGAGGGGAAGGACTTCATCGACGGTGGCTCCACCGCTCCTCAGGCCGGCGACGATCACGGCACCGCGATGGCTTCGATCATCGCGGCCCATGGTCACGGTCCGGGTGGGGCCGACGGCGTCATGGGGCTCGCTCCGGATGCCAAGATCCTCGACATTCGCGACGACGGACACCACGACGACGGATTTGCCGGGTCGATCCGGTATGCCGTTGACCACGGAGCCACCGTCATCAACGTCTCGTCCGGAGGAGCGGTCAAGGTCGACGCGGAGGCGGAGGCCGTCGCCTACGCCCTCAAGAAGAACGTCGTCGTGGTCGCGGCCTCGGGCAACGAGGGTTCCGAGGTGCGCTACCCGGCGGGCCACCCCGGCGCCATCGCGGTGGGCGCGGTGAAGAACAACACCGAGATCTGGGAAGGGTCCAACCACGGACCCCAGTTGCTGCTCTCGGGCCCTGGAACTTTCATCGTGAGCGCCGGCGGCAAGGACAACGCGGCCTATCGCTCCGGCACCGGAACTTCGGACGCGAGCGCGTTCGTGGCCGCGGCGGCGGCCCTCCTCAGGGCCAAGTTCCCGGACCTGACCGCGGGGCAGGTCGTCAACCGCCTGACCAAGTCCGCCGGTCTCCCCTCGTCGGAGAAGGGTCTCTCCCTTCCGGACGAGCACTATGGCTACGGCTTCATCCAGCCGCTTGCCGCCCTTACCCGGGACATCCCCGCCGGGCCCACCTACGGCCCCCTCAAGGTGCCGGAGTCGCTGCAGGCCGGACAGAGCGGTGACGGCCAGGGCACCACGGACAACCCCTCCGCCTCCGCCCCCAACGCCAGCGGCGGCGGCATGAGCGACGACGAACAGGCGGCGGCCGACCGCAAGCAGGTCATCGCGCTCAGCGTGATCGGCCTGGTGGGTCTGCTGGTGCTCGCGCTCGTCGTGTTCCTGATCGTGAAGCTGGCGCGCCGCAACAAGGGCAACAACGGTGGCGGCCCGGGTGGGCCCGGAACGCCCAACGGCTGGGGTGGCAACGGCCAGCCGCAGTACGGACAGCCGCCGCACCAGCAGCAGTACCCGGGCCAGAGTGGCAATCCGTACCAGCAGCAGTCGCAGGGCCCGGGGCAGCAGTGGTCGAACCAGTAGCCGGGGCCTGAAAGCGACCGCGCCGTGCCGTCCTTCTCGCTGTCCGCAGAGGGAGCAAGCGGGGCCGTCAGGAGAGCGTCGCGGGGCTGTCGCACCCGTGGCGGGCGGCCGACTGCTCGGCGAAGCGCTGCAGATCGGCCCGCTCGGAGGGGGTGAGCGGCTTCGAGGTGAAGTGCCGGTCGCTCCCGTCGACCGGCGACGCGTGGAAGTAGCCGACGCCCAGGGCCCCCGGGCAGGTGGCGGACGTCCACACCGACGTACCGTCGACTCCCGAGGGCTTGTCGTGCCCCCCGTACGCGCCGTTCATGACGGCTTGGGAGTTGTCGTTGAAGGGGCCGTACGCGGCGGCCAGCTGCAGGTGTCCCGGGAGCACGCACTCCTCCACCGGCGCTGCCTCCGCGGGTGTTTCGCGTACCTCGGTGGCGGAGGTCAGCCCCTCGCAGGTGCCCTCGGCCTCGGCGGCCGGCACGGTGGTGGCGGACGCCGACGGGGCCGTCAGCCTCTTCGCGTCCCCGGGCTTCGTCGCACACCCGGTCGCCTCGGCGGCCTTCCGTGCCGTCTCGGTCACGGTCCGGGCGAGTTGGAGGCGCACGGACTCGGTGACCTCGATGTCGTGGGGGGACTCGGCCGCGACGAGCAGGCCACCGCCCTGCTCGGGCTCCCAGTTGTCACAGCTCAGCAGTACGGACGCGGTCGCTCCGGCGTCCTCCGTGACCATGAAGCCCTGCCAGCCCGCGTCCAAGGGCACGGGGAGCGACTCCTGCACATCCTGGAACGTGTGGACGCCGTAGGCATTGAGGGCACCCGCCGTGGTCTCGATGGATATCCCGGCGCCGCCCACGTCGCAGCGCACGGCGAGGCCCGCGGGCTCCTTCACGTCGTCGGACACGTCGAACTGCCGGCTGCCGACGTCGAAGCCCCTGCCGATCAGGCTCATCCGGGACTTCCCGGCGAGCTCCAGCACCGGGTCGACCGGCAGCATCCCGCCGCAGGCCCGGCCCGTCTGCGCCGCCGGGTACTGCAGCTGGAACCCGTGGTACCCCGCGCCGAGTGCGGCGAGGACCACCGCGGAGACGATCAGCCGACGCTTGCGGTTCTTCCGGAGCCATGTCCGGCCTTCCCTCGTCACGTCCTGCTGCCCCCGTCGTCCTTCTCGTTCCGGCCCTGCCCCCGCCCTCACGTCCCCCGTGCTGCCGGGCCGCGGCAACCGACCGTCAGATCGCGGCACCGGTCGGCCTCTCGGATCCCACGTTCACCTCGTCGGCTGTTGCAAGGCGGGGGCCGTACTCGGAAGCCCACTCGCGTCCTGGCATTTCGCGGAGTGTTCGGCGACGTAGCGCGCGGCGTCGGCGGCGAGTTCCACCATGGCCTCACGTGCCTTCAGGACCTCCTGCTCGCTTCCGCGCAGCGCGGGCGCGGCGACACTGACGTCCACGGCGAACTTGCCGCCCTCGAGCGTGCAGGGGACGGTGAGAACCGCGAGTTCCGTGCCGCCGCCGGAGGTGACGTATCCGCGGGCCGGGCCCCAGTCGAGTTCGCTGCCGCCGGCCTTCACGCGCCGGGCGATGTCCTTCTCGTCGACGAGGCCGCTGCGCAGCCCGGATCCGACCTGGATCACTTCGCCGTCCACGTTGACGGCGCAGTACCCCTCGTCGCCGCCCACGGACTGCTCCGTGAGAGGCGCCCGCAGGCCGCCTCCCGTGCTCTCGTCCGCCACGACCTCGGACACAGGTGCCTGGTGGAACCGGGTGATCGGCTCCGTGGAAACGGACGTGCCGCAGAGCACGGCCGGCAGCGCGGCCCGTGACGACGCACTGGGAGGGCCGCCTCCTTCGGCCCCGTCGCCCGACGAGCAGGCGACGCCTCCGGACGCGAGGAGCAGGATGCCCGCGATGGCACGGACGGTCTTGTTCACCTGGTGTGTCCCCTTGTGGTCAGCCATGACGGGCGTCCTCGGCCTTGGCGCCGGCGGCGTGGCTCTGCTGGGCCTCGCGTCCGGCGGTGTCCTGCAGATCGCCGACGGTGTCCGTGTCGTACCCGCCGTGCGCGCCCGCCTGGCGCACCGCGTCCCTCGCGGAGCGCACCGCCTGCTCCTGGCCGTCGCTGTAACCGCGTCCGGCCTCGTGCTCCGCCTCCGTGGAGCTGTCGTGCTTGATGGACTCCAGCACGCTGCTCTGCACGTCCTCGATCATCCAGCCCGCGACGTCCCCGACGACGGGCACCTTGATCGCGCCGGTCGCGAGTCCCGCGCCGCGCCCGACCCACTTGCCGACGTCTTCGCTGTTCTTGTTGAAGTCCTCGTCCTCCGCGCGCTTGGTGTCCCAGACGGCGTCCGCGCGTGCCTCGCTCATGATGCCCGCCACGGTCGCTCCGGGGTGGACGGCGCTGGCGACACGGTCGCTGACCGGTACCCGGGTGTCGGTCTCCCCGTTCATCGCCCGGTCCACCAGACCCGTGGTGTACGCCTGCTGGGAGGCGTTGATCGCCTGGTAGGCGTCGGGGTCCTGCCCGACCTCCGCGAGGAACGCCTGGGTTGCGGCACGGTCCAGATTCGCCGAGGCACCGTGGACGGGCAGGTTGTCGTCACCCGAGACACCGCGCTGGACGTCCCCCATGTAGTTGGCGGCGATGTGCCCCAGGCTGTCGCGCATCGGCTCCAGGGGCGCCCCGTCCTTGCCGTTGACGAGTTCGCCGCCGCCCTGACCGCCGAACTTCTCGACGATGTCGTTCACCAGCCCGGCCTGCGCCTGGCTGTGCTTGGGCATGTCCGAGCCCTCGTAGTCGTACGCCACGCCACTGGTCGCCGCCTCCAGGGCGTGGCCCAGGGCGTCGGGGCCGTACTGGGTGGCCTTGGCGCTCTCCTCGAGGTCGCGGCTCGCCGTGTCCGGCACCCAGTCGCGGTCGGGGTCGGTGAAGTAGTCCAGGTAGGAGTCGACGTCCTTCTTCCCGTCGCCGTGGTCCACCCTGACGTCGCCGTCCGGGTCGACGGTGCCGTCACGGTGGTAGGCGACCACGTCGCCGGTGAAGAAGTCCTCGGCGGCCCCTGGGCTGTGGCCGAGTCCCTCCAGGATGCCGGTCATGGGGTCGAAGCCGTCACCACCCTTGCCGGAGGGGTTGGACGTGATGTCCTCGTTCAGCGAACCGCGCGGGGAGTTCTCGATCCAGATGTCGGGGTTCTCGGCCTCCAGGGAGACCGCGTGCTGCGCGATGGGCGTGAGGAAGTGCGAGTCGTAGTCGCCGTACCGCAGGATGCCGCCCAGGACCTGGTAGCCGTAGGGCTGGTACGGGTAGCCGGGGTTGTCGCTGACCGTGAACTTCTGGGCGCCCTGGGCGCGCAGTTCCGCGTTCCACGCGTCGGACAGGTGGGGCTGCTTGTCCGGGTCGGTGGCGGTGGCCAGGGAGTAGCCGAGGTTCTTCTGGAGTTCCTGGACCTCCTTGAAGCGTTTGGAGTCCGGCTCCTCGTCGGCCTGGGCGGTGAGGTTCGCGTAGAAGTCCAGCGTCTTGTGCGGACCGAGCTTGTCGTAGAAGCCGGTGGTGAACTCGGAATCCTTGCTGTTGGCGTGGAGGATCCGGTTCAGCTGGTCGAGTTCGGCGTCCGTCGCCTGGTCGCCCTTGGCGGCGATGGCGGCGGCCTGGTCGATCTCCACGGCGTCGAGGCTGGTGTAGACGCCGGTGTTGAACGACCGGCTGTCGCCGTTTGCGTCGCGCTCCAGGGCGGCGCTCGCGGCCTCGTCGGCGGCGGTGACCTGTTCCAGCACGCGCGTCAGGCGTGAGGAGAGCGAGTCCAGCTTCTCCTTGCGCTCGGTGGCGAAGCCCGGGGAGGCGGAGGCGGTCGGGCTGTCCCAGCGGGAGTCGACGTCCTTGATCGCCCCGTCCTCGGAGACGTGGAAGCTGTCGGTCCGGGCTTCGTCGAGCAGGGCGTGGAGCTGCTTCTGGTACGCGGCGAACTCGGTGTGGGCGTCCTTGAGCAGCTTGGCGACGCGGCCGGCCTCGGTGGCGGCGTTCTCGTACTCCGTGCGGGCCTTGTCCATGGTGGCGAAGGCCGCGGTCGCGGCGTCGCCTTCCCAGTGGCCTTTGAGGTGGTTGATCACGCGCTGCTCGAACTCTCGCTGGAGGGCCTCGTACTTGGCGGGCAGCGCGCCCCACGAGGCGGCGGCGTCGGACAGCGGCCCGAGGTCGGCCTTGTCGAGGTAGGGGATGGACACCATGTGTGCGTCAGCTCCTGTCCGTCCCTGCGGACGGGTGTGGGTGTGCGTTGCGGCCGTGCCCCGTGGCCCGGGCGTCCCGGGGCGGAGGGCGGGCCCTAGCCGAAGGGGGTGTGGATCGAGGCCTGGCGGGCCTGCTCCTCCTGCTCGGTGCGGGTGTAGTGGCCGGTGCTGGTGTGGAGCTTGTCGCTGATGTCCTGCAGCATGCGCTTGAGGTTGAGGACCTGGTCGCCCCAGCGGATGTCCATGCTCATGAGGGAGCCCGCGGTGGCCCAGGAGCCCCCGTCGGGCGGACCCGGAGCGGTGTGCCTGTTGAGGCCCGTGACGGCGCCAAGGGTGTCCTCGTCGGCCTTGTTGTCGACGTTCTCGGTGTCACCGCGCAGTTCGACCAGCGCGTTGGCGGCCTCGTCCAGGCGCTGGGTGTCGACCTTCGTCGTCCCGGCGGACGTACCGCCGCCTCCTGGATCCGCGGGGACGGAGTTCAGCCGCATCCGCGTGGCTCCGCCGCCCTGTGAACCGTCGAAGGGAGTGCTCATCCCTTTGTCCCATCCCCGTTGACTGCGATCCCGGCACGTCCGCCGTGCGTGCGGTCCCCTGACTCCGGAACCGTGCCATCGCCTAAGCGAGGACATGCCAATTGCACCCGAACATACCGGATCACGTCCGGGGCGCACCGGGCACCCTGCGTCCCGTGAGGAACCCGCGCACACCGTGCCCCCGTCAGGGCACGTAGAGATCCTGAGGGGAGCACCCGGGAGGGGGTGAAGCGGCACGTGGGGGAGCGGTAGCCTCGGTGGGTCGGCTGAAACCACCGCCCCTGGTGCTGAAGCACGGCGGGCGGTCCACGCGGGGGACACACATTGGGTGACCACTTCAAGGTCGAGGTCCAGGACCTCGACCGGCTGCTGAAGCAGTTGCACGACAGCCAGGACGACATGCGCAAGGCGCTGGGCGCGCTGAAGGACGTGGGTCCGAAGAGCACCGGCAGCGAGGCGCTGGACAACGCCTGCGACGAGTTCCACGACAGCTGGGACAACGCCATCGGGAAGATCGCGGACGGCACGCAGCAGATCGAGGAGAAGCTCAAGGCCACCAAGGACAACTACGAGGCCACGGAGCAGGCGATCCGCGACGCCATGACGCAGGGCGCGGCGCCGAAGCCCACGCCCTCCCCGTCCCCGCAGGCGCGGCCCACGGCGGGTGCGCGGTGACGGCGGTGGAATACCCCTCCATAGGCTTCGACCCGGCGCCGGGGAAGCTGGAGAGCGTCGAGGACCTCACCTCCAAGCTCTCGCGGGCCGCGACGGGCCTGGACAACGCCTACACGACGCTCACCGGGATCACCAAGGGCGGCAAGACCTGGGAGGGCGAGGCCGCGAGCGCCTTCGCCGAGAAGGTCGGCGACCTGCCGCGCTACGTGGGCGACAGCCGGGACGCACTGCGCGAGGCCTCGCTCCAGCTGTCGTCGTGGCGCTCGAAGCTGGCGGAGTACCAGCACAAGGCCCGGGAGTACGAGGCGCAGGCCAAGGCCGCCAAGGAGCGGGAGAAGGCCGGGCAGGGCACCTACGACCGCGCGACGTCCGCCTACAACCAGGCGGCGGCGGACCCGGCGCTGCGCCTGGCGGGCCAGTACTACGCGACGCAGAGCGAACTCGCCGACGCCCAGGCGAAGATCGACGCGGCGTCGAACCGGCTGAACCAGGCGGGCAAGGACCTCGACTCCGCGGGGAAGCAACTGGAGAAGGCGCAGCAGGAGCTCGAGGACATCATCAAGCGGGCCGAGGAACTGCTGGAGCACCACCAGTCCGACGCCCGGGGCATCGCGGACCGGCTGCGCAAGGCCAACGACAAGGCGCCCGACACGGGGTTCTTCGAGGGACTGGCGGACGCGTTCACCAAGCTGGGGCACAGCATCCAGAACTGGTGCGTCGAGCACGCCGACCTGCTCAAGCAGATCGGTGACTGGCTCAGCATCGCCTCGACGGTGATGGGCGTCCTCTCCCTGCTCACGCTCTGGTGCCCGCCGCTGTCCGGTGCCTTCGCGCTCGCGGGCGGCGCGCTGTCGCTGGGCGCCCTGGCCACGCACGGGGCGGCGAAACTGGGCGGCGCGGACGTCAGCGCGATGGACCTGATCGGTGACGGTCTGGGCGTCATCCCCATCGGCAAGCTGGGGAAGGTCGCGATGAAGGGCGTCAAGATCCCGATGAAGCTCTACAAGGTGAACGGCAGGACCATCGCCTCCATCGAGCACGTGACCAAGATCCGGGCGCTGAAGAACGCCGGCTACACGGTCGAGAAGCTGGAGGGCAAGGTCGGCCTGCTGCGGCGGGAGGCACTGCCGGGCAGCAAGATGGTCAGCGCCGAGGGCTTCGGCAACCGCATGAAGATGGCCTGGGACAACCACGTCCTGGACACCGTCGGATCCTCCGCCAAGGAGAAGGCGCTGAGCTGGGCGGTGGAGAAGTTCGCCCCGCAGAGCGTCAAGAACTCCCTCGGCGCGGCCATCCGGGCCGACGGCACGCTCGACCCCATGTCGTGGTGGGCCAAGGGACCGCAGGTCGCGCAGCAGGCCCCCGGTATCGTGACCGGCGTCTACAACATGTTCAACAATTCGGACACGCCCGCGGCCGGGAGGCTTTGATGAGCACGTCGCTCCACGAGGCGCCGGGCGTGCTCGTCGAGTTCGAGTCCCCGGACGTCTTCCACGAGATCCCGCTGCACCTGCCGCCCGACGCCCTGGACGCGCAGGTGGCCGAACTGGCCGCGCGCATCTGGCCGGGCGGCACCGACTTCCAGCGGGAGGCCACCGCCGCGGTGTACCGCGAGGTCGCCGGATCGCTGGACGCCGACGGGGTCCTGCACGCGGCCCTCGGCCTGTTCGCCACCGAGGACGACCGGATCAGCACGGCCAACCTGCTGGTGCGCATCGAGGAGGTCGAGCCGGGCGACCCGGGAATCGCGGCGGCGGCGCTGCACGAGATGCTCTCGCTGGAGCCGCACCGGGACGTCCACCAGGTGGACCTGGAGTGCGGTCCCGCCGTGGTGTCGTTCCACGCGACGGAGGTCGACGGCGAACAGGTCGCGGCCCCCTTCGCGTTCCTGCACATCGAGCTCTACGTGCCGTCGCCGTTCGGCGGCTATCTCGTCGTCTTCTCGCTCAGCACCCCGAGCCTGGCGGACCTGCCCGTGTACGTCTCGCTGATGTCCGAGATCGGGGAGAGCGTGCACTTCGCACGCGACCGCGGCACTTTCGGCGGCACCCCCGCAGGCCCACCGGAGCAGCCCGGCACGGGCGGCGACGTCCGCTCCGTCTTCGGGTGACACAGGACAGGACGCGATCGGATGGGTATCGGATGAGTGTCGTTTCGTTCCAGGTACGGCCGCCCTCCGAACAGGAGCGCCGGCAGGCCGGGTTCAAGCTGCAGAAGGTCATCCGCCCCCGGCGGGGCGGCGAGACCGTGTACGTCGGGCACGGTGCTCCCGCCGGCGGCTCCGGGGCCGACGCGAAGCCGCGGTTCGCGATGTACCGGGACCTGGCCGGACGGGAGACGCTCGGCTTCGTCGTACGGCCGGTGGGCGGGCAGTCGTCCGGCGGGCGGCTGTCGGTGCTCGGCCCGGGCGGCGAGGAACTGGGCGAGCTGGGGACCCCGGCGAAGCGGGCGCGGTGGCGGCCGCGCTGGGAGATCAGGCTGCCGGGCGGCCGGGTGCTCGCCGGGCACGGCGGGACGACGACCTCGTGGGCGGTGTTCGTGCTGCTGTCGCCGCTGTGGCTCGTCCTCAACCTGTTCTGGGCGGTCGGCGGCACCGGTGACTCCGCCTGGTCGCTGCCCGTCCGTACGGCCTGGCGGCAGGGGGTCGGTTCGCCGGCGTCGCTGAAGTACTACGGGATGTCCGAGCGGTACAAGGTGCGGACGGACCGGCTGGACGTACGGGTGGCGTACGCGCAGGCCGTGGTCCACCGCTCGCACGGCACCGCGTGACCGCCCCGCCCCTCCTCGCCGCCCCGCGCAGGAACAGGCCCGGGCTGCTCGCGCAGTTCGTCCTGCAGCGGCTCTGGCTGCCGCTGCGGGACGCGTACGCGACCGAGCGGATCCGCGCCCGGATCGCCGCCGCCGAGCGCCGGCCGGCGGCCCACCGGGCGCGGGACGCCGACGGCGGGGCGGTGCTCGCCGTCACCGTCCCCGCCCGGCTCTTCCGTGGTGCGGGCCCGGACCGCGCCTCCGCCGTCGCCGCCGCGGAGGGCTGGACGACGGAGGTACGCGGCACGGGGCGGGACCAGTGGAGCCCCGGCGCCCTGCACCTTCGCCGGCCGCTGCCTCAGCCGGGCAGATAGCCCACCAGAAGGTCCGCCAGCCCGCCCGGGTCGGCGAGCGCCACCAGGTGCCCACCCGGCAGGACGTCCGGTTTGACGCCGAGCCGTTCCCGGGCCACCCTCTGCTGGAAGGCGGCGGGGAACAGCCGGTCGTCGCGGCCCACGACGACGCGGGTGGGCACCTGCGGCCAGGCGGGCAGCGGGAAGGGCACGCCGAACGGGGTGTCCGACTGCCGGTTCCCCTGGGCGAGGGCCTCGTCCGCCACGGGGCGCGGAAGGTCGTGGAAGAAGGTGACCAGGGGGTCGAACTCCCCGTCCACCGGACGTCCCTCGGCGAGGTCGAGGGCGCGCCGGGCCTCCGGCTGGCCCGTGGCGGCCCACCAGTCCCCGGCGGTCTCGCCGGGGACCGGGACCATCGCGTTGACCAGGACGAGCAGGACGAGCCGGTCCCCCAGCGGTTGGCAGGCCAGGGGCGCGCTGAAGCCGGCCATCGACTGGGCGACCAGCACCAGCGGCGCGCGGTCGCCCGCGGCGGCGACGGCCGCGTCGGCGTACTCCTGCAGGCCCGCGGAGTCGTCCGCGGTGGGCAGGTCCACCGCGACCGCGGCGTGGCCGCGGCGGCGCAGCTCCGGCACGAGCAGGTGCCAGTACCAGGTGCCGCCGCCCGCCCCGGGGACCAGGACGAAGGTCGTCTCCGTCACGTCCGTCCGCCCTCCCTTCAGGACTTCGTCAGGACGGAGGTGAAGCTGTCCAGGATGTGGTTGGCGCCGGCCTCGGCCGTGGCGCAGTGCTCCTCGGGGACCCCGGGCTGGTGGTAGACGACCTCGGTCCTGTCCCCGCGGTCGGTGAAGGTGGCGTCCATGACGACCTCGGGCGCGCCGGGGACGTCCATCGTCCACACCAGCCGCTTGTGCACCTCCACCTCGCGGTACACCCCGCTCAGCGGCATCTCGCCCTGCGGCGTGGTGATGGTGGCGCGCCAGGCGCCGCCCGGGCGGACGTCGCTGGCGACGGTGGGCAGCGGCGCGCCGAACCACTGGGCGAAGTACTCCCGCTCGGTCCACACCTTCCACACCTTGGCGAGCGGGGCGTCGAAGACCCGGGTAATGGTGATGTCGTTCATGATGCTGCCTTCCTGGTCGGGCCGGGCCACTGCGGAACGGCTCCGGGAGGTAGGACCGGCCGGGCCGGCGGAACTCATCGGTGGCGGTGTCCGACCCGTGTGGTGTGATCGGCAGGAGCGACGAGGGAGCGGAAGATGGCAGCGCAGGTACGGATCGAGCCGTGGGCGGAGGGCGACCTCGACCTGCTGCGCCGGGCGAACGCGCCGGGGATGATGCGGCACCTCGGCGGCCCCGAGACCGAGGAGCAACTGCTCGTCCGGCACGAGCGGTACCTGGCGAGCGGCGGCGAGGGTGGTGGCGGGATGTTCAGCATCGTGCTGCTGCCCGAGAGTGTCCCGGCCGGGAGCATCGGCTACTGGGAGAAGTCCTGGCGGGGCGGGACGGTGTACGAGACCGGCTGGGGCGTCCTGCCCGAGTTCCAGGGGCGCGGGGTCGCCGTGGCCGCCGGGGAGGCCGTCATCGCCCGGGCGGCGGCCGAGAAGGGCCCGCGCTTCCTGCACGCCTTCCCCAAGGTCGACAACCACCCCTCGAACGCGATCTGCCGCAAGCTCGGCTTCACGCTGGTGGAGGAGTGCGACTTCGAGTACCCGCCGGGGCACCCCATCCGCTGCAACGACTGGCGCCTGGAGCTCTACGTCCCGTGAGGCCGGCCGCGGTCACCACAGGTCGCCGTCGCGCCAGTCGCAGATGAGCGGGCCGGACAGGTCGAGCGGGGCGGGCCCGGGCAGCACGAGCACGCAGTCGTCGTCCTCGGGGGTGCGGACGACACCGTCCGGCGTCAGCGCCGCGGTGGGGCCGCGCCAGGGCCGCCAGCCGCGCGCGGTGTAGAAGGCGGCGGCTCCGTCGGCGGCCGCCAGCGCCCCCAGGTCGTGGGCGCCGCGCACCAGCCGTTCCAGGGCGTCCATCAGCGCGGCGCCGTGCCCGCGTCCCCGGTGGTCGGCGCGCACGCCGACGGCCTCCAGGTAACCGGCGCGCAGCGCCCTTCCTCCGTGCAGCAGGCGGCGCTGGACGAGGGCGGCGTGCCCGACGAGGCCGCCGTCCTCCCACACCAGCGCGTGCATGCCGCCGAGGGCGTGCTCCCAGTCGGCGTCGGACAGGCCGCCCTCGAAGGCGGCGTCCAGCAGCGAGCGCGCCGCGCCGAGCACGGCGGAGTCCAGGTCGGCGGTGTGGGCGACGGTGACGCGGGCCATGTCCCCATCCTGGCAGGCCCGTCCGGGTCCGGCGCCGGCTGCCACAATCGACGCATGCTGACCCTCGGGACGATCGTGCTCGGAGTGACGGACGTGCGGCGCGCCGCGGCCTTCTGGGGCGCCGCCCTCGGCTACGTGCCCCGCGACGGCGAGGTGCGGGCGGAGGACGACTGGGCGGTGCTGGTGCCCGCCGCGGGAGCGGCAGGACCCGGGCTCGCGCTCGGCACCAGCGACACCCCGGTGCAGGAGCACCCCCGGGTCCACCTGGACCTGTACGCGGACGACGCCGCCGGACAGGCGGCGGAGGTGGAGCGGCTGGTCGCCCTGGGCGCCGGGCGGGTCGACTGGGACCTCTACCCGCCGGACCCCGACTTCGTCGTGCTGGCCGACCCCGAGGGAAACCGTTTCTGCGTCATCGACAAGAGCGTCGGCTGACCGCCGCCCCCGTACGTCACAGCGGTTCCGGCCCGACCTGCGGCGGGTCCACGAAGAAGCTGTCGTGGCGGAGCAGGAACTCCCGGAACGCCGCACCCCCGCGCTGCGCCATCTCGCCGGCCCGCTCGAAGTACTCCTCCCGGGGCGCGCCGGGCGCGAAGAGCAGCAGCATCGACGCGGGTTCGTCGGAGTCGTTCTGGAAGGCGTGCAGTCCTCCGGGCGGCACGTGGAGGAAGTCCCCGGGACGGGCGGTGATCCAGCGCTCCCCGTCGAAGAGCTGCACCGCCCCGGAGAGGACGAAGAAGGACTCGGAGATGGACCGGTGGAAGTGGGTGCTGGGGCCGGGGGAGCCCGGGCCCATGTCGATCCGGTACAGGCCGAAGCCGCCGTCCGTCGACGCGTGCGTGGCGAGGTAGTGGGTGCGGTTGCCCGAAGGCGCGACCACGTCCGCGGCGGTGTCGGCGGAGCGGAACAGCGCGCTGATCTCGCCCTGTTCTCCGAGGTAACGGGGCTCGGGGTAGGACATGATCGCTCGTCGCCTCCTTCGGCATCGTTCAGACAGACCGTGCCACATCTGATCGAGGAACTCCGATCAGCGCTCCGGGAAGGACGGCCGAAAGGTTGACGAAGCGTGTCCGTGCCGCCCGGCCCGCGCACCCGCGACGGCGCCCGCGACCGCCGACCGTGGTTGCGGCGTCCCCCTGATGGCACGATGGCATGAGCACACCCGTCACCACACTCTCGACCGGGGGAACGGACCGATGAGCAAGGAGATCAGCGACGCGGACCTGACGGACGTCGCGGACGACCCCGCACAGGCCCGCCGACTGCACAAGGCGCTCAGGACGCTCGCCGACAACCCCACCGTGGACGGCACGCTCAAGGAGATGGCGCGGGAGGTGCTCTCCGGTCGCCTCGGCATGCGCGAGGCACTGGGCTCCAGCGCCTACCTCGGTGCGATCGGCGACCGCATGGCCGAGCTGAAGCGGGCCGACGAACGGCTGACGCCCGAGGAGCGGGCCGCGCAGGAGGAGCGCGCCCGGCGCTGGTTCGAGCAGCAGGCCGAGGAGGAAGCCGGGGACGACCGGGAGGACGAGGCGGCCGGCGGCCACCGCCCGGCCGCCGTCCGGCGCGACCCCCGGGACGTCCCGCCCGCCTACCGGCCGCCGGCCCCGCGGGACTGAACGCGGACACGCGAGCGGGGGCGGGCCGTCCGGCCCGCCCCCGCTCGCGTGTCCCGGCGCCGCGCGCCGGAACGGGCTCAGCTCTCCGGCAGGAAGCCGGTCTGGATGAGCTGGTTGCCGCGGCGCCGCGTGATGAACTGCGCACGGCCCGGGGGCAGCCTGGACGCCTTGACGTTGCCGAAGACCGGGCCCTCGCCCGGGTCGCCGGAGAGCAGCACACCGGTCGCGCCCAGCTCCTTGACGCGGGTCAGGAACGGCTCGAAGGACGACCGGGACGCCCCCGAGGTGCTGCGTGACAGCACGATGCGCAGACCCAGGTCACGGGCGAACGGCAGGTACTCCATCAGCACCTGCATCGGGTTGCCCATCGAGGTGGCCACCAGGTCGTAGTCGTCCACGAAGACCCAGGCGTCCGGCTCGCTGTACCAGCTGCGGTTGCGCAGCTGCTCTGGCGTGACGTCCTGGCCGGGCATCCGGCGGCTCATGGAACCGGCCAGCGACTCCATGACCTCCTGCAGCTGCGGGCCGGAGGCGCAGTACTTGTACACGTGGCTCTCCGGCACCTGGCCGAGCAGCGCCCGGCGGAAGTCGGAGACCACGAACAGCGCCTTGCCGGACTCGTAGCGCTCGCTGACCTGCTTGGCGATCAGCCGCAGCAGCGAGGACTTGCCGGACTCGCTCTCGCCGTAGATGACGAACAGCGGGTCGGTCTCGAAGTCCACGAACACCGGCGACAGGGTGAGTTCGTCCACACCGATCGCGATGCCGCGGTCGGAGAAGTCGCCGCCCTTGGGCAGCTCGGTCGACGGCAGCATCGTCGGCAGCATCCGCACCTTCGGCGCGGTGGGCCCCGACCAGTTGGCGTTGACCGTGGCCACGAACTGCGCCATGCCCTCGGAGAGGTCCTCCACGTTCGAGGAGGCGTCGACGCGGGGCAGCGCCGCCAGGTAGTCCAGCTTCTCCGGGGACAGACCGCGGCCCGGCTTGCCGACCGGCACGTTCTCGGCGCGCCTGCGGTCGAACTCGGACTCCATCGGGTCGCCGAGCCGCAGCTCCAGCCGGCTGAGGACCTGGTCGCGCAGCGCGGGCCGGATCTCGGTGTAGCGGGTGGCGGTGATGACCAGGTGGATGCCGAAGCCCAGACCGCGGGTGGCGATGTCGTTGATGACCGGGTCGAGCATCTCGTAGTCGGTCTTGAAGGTGCTCCAGCCGTCGATGACGAGGAACACGTCGCCCCACGGCTGGTCGGGGAAGTGCCCCGAGGCCCGGCGGGAGCGGAAGGTGTTCATCGAGTCGATGACGTTGGTGCGGAAGAACTCCTCGCGGGCATTGAGGATGCCGTGCACCTCGGCCACCGTACGGCGGACCTTCTCCGCGTCCAGGCGCGAGGCCACCCCGCCGACGTGCGCCAGCCCGTCCAGGGCCAGCATGCCGCCGCCGCCGAAGTCCAGCGCGTAGAACTGCACTTCCTTCGGGGTGTGGGTGAGTGCGAAGGACGCGATCAGGGTGCGCACCAGCGTCGACTTGCCGGACTGCGGGCCGCCGACGACCAGCGCGTGACCGCCGGAGCTCGACAGGTCCGCGTACATGACGTCACGGCGCTGCTCGAAGGGCTTGTCGACCAGGCCGACCGGCACCTGGAGCTTGCCGGTGGCGGTGTAGCCGTCGGCGTGCAGACCCCGCTCGGCGCTCACCGTCAGCGGCGGCAGCACCTGGTCGACGCTGAACGGCTCGTCCAGCGGCGGCAGCCACACCTGGTGGGCGGGCGGCCCCTGGCCCTCCAGCCGGCCGACGATGACGTCGAGCACGGTGTCGGCCAGCGCGTCGTCCACCTGCCCGGCGCGGGGCTGCGGCTCCGGCTCGGTGACGATGCGCACGGGCACGGGCGAGGCGGTGAACAGCACGGGGGAGCGGTCGATGCGTGCCCCGCTCGCCGTCCGCGTGCCCGGCGCCCGGTAGGTGCCGGACACGTACGCGGCCTTGAACTGCACCATCGTGTCGGTGCCGTACTTCAGGATGCCCGCGCCGGGGACGTTGGGCAGGTGGTACGCGTCGGGCACGCCGATCGCGGTGCGCGACTCGGCGGCGGAGAAGGTCCGCAGACCGATGCGGTACGACAGGAAGGTGTCCAGACCGCGCAGCTTGCCCTCCTCCAGGCGCTGCGAGGCCAGCAGCATGTGCACGCCCAGCGATCGGCCGATGCGGCCGATCTGGATGAACATCTCGATGAAGTCCGGCTTGGCGGCGAGCAGCTCGGAGAACTCGTCGATGATCAGGATCAGCGAGGGCAGCGGGTCGAGCGCCGCGCCCGCAGCGCGGGCCTTCTCGTAGTCCGTGATGTTGGCGTAGTTGCCGGACTGCCGCAGCAGCTCCTGGCGGCGGGTCAGCTCACCGGTGATGGAGTCGCGCATGCGGTCCACCAGGGTGAGCTCGTCGGCCAGGTTGGTGATGACCGCCGACACGTGGGGCATCGTGCCCATGCCGGTGAAGGTCGCGCCGCCCTTGAAGTCGGCGAGCACGAAGTTGAGGGTCTCCGAGGAGTGCGTCACGGCCAGTCCCAGTACCAGCGTGCGCAGCAGCTCGGACTTGCCGGAACCGGTGGCGCCGACGCACAGGCCGTGCGGGCCCATGCCCTCCTGGGAGGCCTCCTTGACGTCCAGCATGACCGGCTCGCCGGTCTCGCCCAGGCCGATCGGCACCCGCAGCCGCTCGTGGAGGGTCCGCGGCCGCCAGGTCCGCGCGACGTCCACCGACGAGGCGTCGCCGATCCCCATCAGGTCGGTGAAGTCCAGGTTCGCCAGCAGCGGTTCGTCGGCGTCGGCGGCGCCCAGCCGCAGCGGCGCGAGCTGCCGCGCCAGCGACTCGGCCTGTACGGGTGACAGCACGTCGGGGACGCCGGTGAAGGTGCCGGCCCCGGCCTCCAGGTACAGCTGGTCGCGCCACACCTGGATGGACAGCGAGCCGCGCGCCTCGTCCAGCTCGCCGGGGACGACCTCCAGGATCGTGACGCCCTGCAGGCCCTCGGCGGAGGCGATCACGGAGTCCGCCGGCACGCCGCCGCCGTCCAGCACGATCACCACGTGCGGCTGGTCCAGCACCGTCTGGCCCTCGCGGTTGAAGCGCGGCCTGCCGTCCAGCTCGTCCGCCAGCAGCTCCTCGACCTCACCCAGGTCGCCGCATATCAGACGGCGCGAGCCCGCGCCGTCGTGCTCCTTGTGCTGCGCGTGCGGCAGCCACTTGACCCACTCCCACTCCGACTGCGCGCCGGGCGCCGCCACGACGGCGACGACCAGGTCCTCCGGCGAGTGCAGGGAGCACAGCTGGCCCACGATGGAGCGGGTCTGCCCGTAGACGGTGTCGGGGTCCCCGGAGACCGTCACGTGGTAGAAGGAGCGCAGGCCCACGGCCAGCGGCAGGTTGTCCAGCGAACCGTGCGCCGCGATGAACTGCTGCATCGAGTGCGCGGTCAGCGGTTCCAGCTCGTCCACCGGGGCGGTCTCCGGCGCCACCAGCGGCGTCGACAGCTGCTGGGGCCCCAGGCCCACCCGCACCTGCGCGAAGTCCGGGTCGCTGAGCCGGCGTTCCCACACCCGCGAGCCCTCGGCGACCAGCGCCCACAGCTGTTCGGGCGCGGGGTGCAGGTAATACTGTGCGTCGCGCTGCTTGCGGGCGGTCTTGCGCACCCCGCGGCGTATCTGCGCCAGGTACTTCAGGTAGTCCCGGCGGGCCTCCGCCATCTGCCCCGACGGCCCCTTGCGGGAGCGCACGATCTGGGCCACCACCATCGCCACGGTGGAGCCCATCATGAGCACGCCCATGACCTTCATGAACCCGCCGGAGGTCCCCGACCCCGTCGGCAGGAAGAAGAATGCCGCCGACGAACCCATGCCGAGCATCGGCAGCAGATTCATCAGCAGGCCCTGGTCCTCGCCGCGTGGCAGTTCGGGCGGGGCTTCGAGCCGTACCTCCTCATTCGGCACCTCCGGCGGGTAAACCCGCGGCGGGCGCTTGATGACGACCACGCTCACCGATGCACCAGTCCTTCACGCGAATCGCAGTTTCGGGCCGCCCCCGTGGCGACGGTCCCCCGTATGACACGTCCCGGTCGCGCTCCACCCCCGCACGGGGCGGGCATTGGACCACAGGCAGGTGGCGATCCTACTGGGCATGACAGTCACAGGGCACTGGGACGGGTGAGGGACAAGGGACTTGGGGTACCCGGTAGGGTGACGGATCGCGAAGCGCGGAACGGGGGTCCGACCCTGGACGGCCGCGTGGACCCGACCTCTACCCATCCATCACCGGACGAGGGGGACCACTCCAGGTGAGCACGATCTCAGCGACGGGATTCTGCAGAGTCACGGTGGCGGCGCCGAACAGCCGGATCGATGTGGCACTTCCGGAGGACGTACCGCTCTCCGACATCCATCCCGAGATACTGCGCCTGTCGGGCCAGACGCCCGACGAAGCCGCCCCCACCGGCTACAACTTGGTCCGCCGTGACGGGCGTGTCCTCGACGACACCCTGTCCCTGGCCGAACAGCGCGTCCACGACGGCGAGTTGCTGCTGCTGCGTCCGTTCGCGGACTCGCTGCCGCCCGCCGTGTTCGACGACGTCGTCGATGCCGTCGCCGCCGCGGTCCAGACCGACCGCCGCAGCTGGAACGACGGCCTCATGCGCGGCGTGGGCCTGACCGCGGGCGTCATCCTGCTCGCGCTCATGGCCTTCGTGCTCTGGTTCTCCGAGCCGGTCAAGCACGACATGCACGGCCTCCCCGGCATCCTCGCCGGCGCCGCGGGCCTGGTGCTGGTGGCGCTCGCCTCGGTGCGCGCCCGCGTGTACGACGACCGGCACTCCGCCGTCGCCCTCGGCCTCGCCTCCCTGCCGCTGCTGCTCGTCGCCGGCTCCGGGGTCATGGGCGTCGGCAAGACCGAGGGACCCGGCCGGCTGCACTTCCTCATCGGCTGCGTCGTGGTGCTCGTCGCCGCCGTGCTCCTTGTGCTGATGCTGCCGCAGGGGGACGCGCCGTTCGTCGCGGCCTCCTTCACCGCAGGCGTCGGCACCGTGGCCACCTTCGTGGCGATCCTCACGGACGCCGCGCCGCGCGAGGCGGCCGCCGTCACCGCCGTCGTCATGATCGCCGTCATCGGCTTCCTGCCCGGCTGGTCCGCCCGCTTCGCCCGGCTGCCCATCGGTTTCCGCTCGCCCGACCAGGTCCAGGCCCGGCACCGCGGCGACGGCGACCGGCAGGGCGAGGAGGAGCCGGTCGACTTCGACCGGATCACCAACCAGGCCCGTCGCGGCCACGAGCTGCTGCTGGGCCTGGTCGGCGGCTGCGCGGCCGCGATCGTCGGCTCCGCCGGCGTCGTGCTCGGCTTCTCCGACAGCGCCTGGGCGCAGCTGCTCGCCCTCGCGATGGGCCTGGCGACGCTGATGCGCGCCCGGCTGTTCCGCTACACCTCGCAGGTCGTGACGCTGATGGTGGCCGGTGTGATCACCATCGGGCTGCTGATCATCGGTCTCGCCCTCAACCTGCCGACCGACGTCCTCACCGACCTGCTGCGCGGCAACCACTCCTCGCTCGACATCCGCACCGTGTGGCTGTCCGCCGCGGTGGCCCTGGGCGCCACCCTCCTGGTCGCGATCGCCCTCGTCGTCCCGAGCAAGGGCGTCACCCCCTTCTGGGGCCGGATGCTCGACCTCGCCGAGGCGACCGTGCTGCTCTCCCTCATCCCGCTCGCCCTCGCGGTCCTCGACCTGTACGCCGAGGCCCGCGGCATGACCAGCGGCTGAGCCGGGACGCCCGCGAGCCGCCCGCAGCACCGCCACCCCGGCCCCAGAGATCGCACCGGGCCCGGGGTGGTACTCTGTGTGACCGATGCGTCCGCCCATGTGCGGCGCGTCATGCCTTCCGAGTCATCGCAGCTTCTCCTGTGACGCAGACCAGGGGCGCTCGGAGGCACCGACACCACAAGGAGACCGCATGTCGCTCGACGTCGCGACGAAGAAGCAGATCATCGCCGAGTTCGGCACCAAGGAGGGCGACACCGGCTCCCCCGAGGTCCAGGTCGCGCTGCTCTCGCGCCGCATCTCGGACCTGACCGAGCACCTCAAGACCCACAAGCACGACCACCACTCCCGTCGTGGTCTGCTGATCCTGGTCGGCCAGCGCCGCCGCCTGCTGCAGTACCTGGCCAAGAAGGACATCCAGCGCTTCCGTGCGCTCGTCGAGCGCCTCGGCATCCGCCGTGGCGCGGCCGGCGCCCGCTGAGACGCCGTAAAGGGAGCGGTTCCCGTCCGGGAGCCGCTCCCTTGGCGTACGTACGGGACCGCGCTGGGCGCGAGACCGGGACCGAAGCTTTGTAGTCTGGTCCCATACACAACGCCATAGAGCATGCGGAGGGAGCGTCCTCCTAAACGCCACCAGAGCCGGTCCTCGGTAGTGGCCCCCGGGCAGCACGTACGTCCCGGTGGCTTCGATCGAAGACCGGCCCGGCGGGACGCCCCTCCACCGACGGCTCCCGGGAAGACGCCCGGGGGCACGAAAGAGGAGAATCCCCATAGTGGAGAACGAGACCCACTACGCCGAAGCCGTGATCGACAACGGCAGCTTCGGCACCCGTACGATCCGCTTCGAGACGGGCCGCCTGGCCCGTCAGGCCGCCGGCTCGGCCGTGGCCTACCTGGACGACGACACCATGGTGCTGTCGGCCACCACCGCCTCGAAGCACCCGAAGGACCAGCTCGACTTCTTCCCGCTGACGGTGGACGTCGAGGAGCGCATGTACGCGGCCGGGCGGATCCCCGGTTCCTTCTTCCGCCGTGAGGGCCGTCCCTCCGAGGACGCGATCCTCACCTGCCGCCTGATCGACCGCCCGCTGCGCCCGTCCTTCAAGAAGGGCCTGCGCAACGAGATCCAGGTCGTGGCGACGATCATGGCACTCAACCCCGACCACCTCTACGACGTGGTCGCCATCAACGCCGCCTCCTGCTCCACGCAGCTGGCCGGTCTGCCGTTCTCCGGCCCGGTCGGCGGCGTCCGCGTCGCGCTGATCCGCGGCCAGTGGGTCGCCTTCCCGACCCACAGCGAGCTGGAGGACGCCGTCTTCGACATGGTCGTGGCCGGCCGCACCCTCGAGGACGGCGACGTCGCGATCATGATGGTCGAGGCCGAGGCCACCACCAAGACGATCAAGCTCGTCGAGGACGGCGCCGAGGCGCCGACCGAGGAGGTCGTCGCGGCGGGCCTGGAGGCCTCCAAGCCCTTCATCAAGGTGCTGTGCAAGGCGCAGGCCGACCTCGCCGCGAAGGCCGCCAAGGAGACCGCCGAGTTCCCGATCTTCCTGGACTACCAGGACGACGTGTTCGAGGCGCTCGAGGCCGCCGTCTCCGACGAGCTCAAGCAGGCGCTGACCATCGCCGGCAAGCAGGCCCGCGAGGCCGAGCTGGACCGCGTCAAGGGTCTCGCCGCCGAGAAGCTGCTCCCGCAGTTCGAGGGCCGCGAGAAGGAGATCTCCGCGGCCTACCGCTCGCTGACCAAGAAGCTGGTCCGCGAGCGCGTCATCAAGGACAAGGTCCGCATCGACGGCCGCGGTGTCACCGACATCCGCACCCTGGCCGCCGAGGTCGAGGCCATCCCGCGGGTGCACGGCTCGGCCCTGTTCGAGCGCGGTGAGACCCAGATCCTGGGCGTCACCACCCTCAACATGCTCCGCATGGAGCAGCAGCTGGACACGCTCGCGCCCGAGACCCGCAAGCGCTACATGCACAACTACAACTTCCCGCCGTACTCCGTCGGCGAGACCGGCCGCGTGGGCTCCCCCAAGCGCCGCGAGATCGGCCACGGCGCGCTGGCCGAGCGGGCCATCCTCCCGGTCCTGCCGGCCCGCGAGGACTTCCCGTACGCCATCCGCCAGGTCTCCGAGGCGCTCGGCTCCAACGGCTCCACCTCGATGGGCTCGGTCTGCGCCTCCACCATGTCGCTGCTGAACGCCGGTGTGCCGCTGAAGGCCCCCGTCGCCGGCATCGCCATGGGCCTGATCTCCCAGGAGATCGACGGCGAGACCCACTACGTCACCCTCACCGACATCCTCGGTGCGGAGGACGCCTTCGGCGACATGGACTTCAAGGTCGCCGGCACCAAGCAGTTCGTCACGGCGCTGCAGCTGGACACCAAGCTCGACGGCATCCCGGCGTCGGTCCTGGCCGCGGCCCTCAAGCAGGCCCGCGACGCCCGTCTGCACATCCTCGACGTGATGATGGAGGCGATCGACACCCCGGACGAGATGTCGCCGAACGCCCCGCGCATCATCACCGTCAAGATCCCGGTGGACAAGATCGGTGAGGTCATCGGCCCCAAGGGCAAGATGATCAACCAGATCCAGGAGGACACCGGCGCCGAGATCACCATCGAGGACGACGGCACCATCTACATCGGTGCCGCCGACGGCCCGTCCGCCGAGGCCGCCCGCGCCACGATCAACGGCATCGCCAACCCGACGATGCCCGAGGTCGGCGAGCGCTACCTGGGCACGGTCGTGAAGACCACCACCTTCGGTGCCTTCGTCTCCCTGCTCCCGGGCAAGGACGGCCTGCTGCACATCTCGCAGATCCGCAAGCTGGCCGGCGGCAAGCGCGTCGAGAACGTCGAGGACGTCCTCGCCGTGGGCTCCAAGGTCCAGGTCGAGATCGCCGAGATCGACCAGCGCGGCAAGCTGTCGCTGATCCCGGTCATCGAGGGCGAAGAGACCGCGGCCGACGACAAGGCCGAGGACGCGTCCGAGAAGTGACCACCGGCTCCACACGCGTGACGGCCCGCCCCTCCACCAAGGGGCGGGCCGTCCGCACGCAGACCCTGCTGCCCGGCGCCGACGGCATCGGTACGGTCCGGCGCAGCGTCCTCCCCGGGGGACTGCGCGTCGTCACCGAGACCCTGCCGACGGTGCGCTCCGCGACCTTCGGCATCTGGGTCGGCGTCGGTTCCCGCGACGAGACCCCGGCACTCAACGGCGCCACGCACTACCTGGAGCACCTGCTCTTCAAGGGCACCGCGCGGCGCAGCGCACTCGAGATCTCCTCGGCCATCGACGCCGTCGGCGGCGAGATGAACGCCTTCACGGCCAAGGAGTACACGTGCTACTACGCGCGTGTCCTCGACACCGACCTGCCGCTCGCCATCGACGTGGTCAGCGACATGCTGACCGGGTCCCTGATCCGCCAGGAGGACATCGACGCCGAGCGCGGTGTGGTCCTGGAGGAGATCGCGATGACCGAGGACGACCCCGGGGACCAGGTCCACGACCTGTTCGCCACCGCCATGCTGGGCGACTCCCCGCTGGGCCGCCCCGTCCTCGGCACGGTCGACACCATCAACGCCCTCACCCGCGACCAGGTCGCCCGCTTCTACCGGAAGCACTACGATCCGACCCGGCTGGTCGTCGCCGCCGCGGGCAACATCGACCACGCCACCGTCGTCCGCCAGGTCCGCAAGGCCTTCGAGGACGCGGGCGCCCTCCGCGACGCGGACGCCGTGCCCCGCCCACCGCGCGACGGCACCCGCACGATCCGCGGCCAGGGCCGGGTGGAGCTGCTGGAGCGCCGCACCGAGCAGGCCCACGTCGTGCTCGGCATGCCGGGGCTGTCCCGGCACGACGACCGGCGCTGGGCGCTGGGCGTGCTCAACACGGCGCTCGGCGGCGGGATGAGCTCCCGGCTGTTCCAGGAGGTCCGCGAGAAGCGCGGCCTCGCCTACAGCGTCTACTCGTACACCTCGTCCTTCGCGGACTGCGGCCTGTTCGGCGTGTACGCCGGCTGCCAGCCGCGCCGCGTCCACGAGGTCCTGAAGATCTGCCGCGAGGAGCTCGACCAGGTCGCCGAGCACGGGCTGAGCGACGAGGAACTGCACCGCGCCATCGGTCAGTTCTCCGGCTCGACCGTGCTCAGCCTGGAGGACACCGGCGCGCTCATGAACCGGATCGGCAAGAGCGAGCTCTGCTGGGGCGAGCAGATGTCGGTGGACGCCACACTGGAGAGGATCGCCGCGGTCACCCCCGACGAGGTGCGCGCGGTCGCCCGCGACGTCCTGGGACAGCGTCCCTCGCTGGCCGTCATAGGCCCGCTGAAGGACCGGCAGGCCGCCCGCCTGCACGAGTCCGTCGTCTGAGCCTGAGCCGTACCGACCGTCTCGAACGTCTGGACCGGAGGACTGGAACGATGAGCAAGATCCGTGTGGGTGTGATCGGGGCCCGCGGCCGGATGGGCGCCGAGGCGGTCAAGGCCGTCGAGGCCGCGGACGACCTGGAGCTCGTGGCGGCGATCGGCCGCGAGGACAAGCTGGAGACCCTGGCCGAGAACGAGGCCCAGGTCGCGGTGGAACTGACCACCCCGGGCTCGGTCATGGGCAACCTCGACTTCTGCCTGCGGCACGGCATCCACGCCGTGGTCGGCACGACCGGCTGGACCGACGAGCGCCTGGACACCCTGCGCGGCTGGCTCGGCGCCACGCCGGGCACCGGTGTGCTCATCGCCCCGAACTTCGGCATCGGGGCGGTCCTGGCGATGCGCTTCGCCCGCCAGGCGGCCCGCTTCTTCGAGTCCGCGGAGATCGTCGAACTCCACCACCCGGACAAGGTCGACGCCCCCAGCGGCACCGCCGTGCGCACCGCGCAGCTCATCGCCGACGCCCGCCGCGAGGCCGGGCTCGGCGCGCAGCCGGACGCCACCGCCACCGCCCTGGACGGCGCGCGCGGCGCCGACGTCGAGGGCGTGCCCGTGCACGCGGTGCGGCTGCGCGGTCTTGTCGCCCACCAGGAGGTGCTCTTCGGCGACGCCGGAGAGGTCCTCACCATCCGTCACGACTCCATGAACCGCGGCTCCTTCATGCCGGGCGTGCTGCTCGGCGTGCGCAGGGTCGTCTCCACGCCGGGACTCACCTTCGGCCTGGAGCACTTCATGGACCTCGACTGACCGACCGAGAGACGACAGACTGAGAGCCGGTTCGCCCACCATGCGCGCAAAGATCACCTACTTCGTCCTCGCGGCCGTCCTGGTCGTGTACTTCGTGCTGGCCGGCGCCCGTGGCGTCTGGCTGATCCAGGACGGCCGACCGGTCACGGTGGTCCTCGGCGTGGCCGTGCTCGTGCTGCCGCTGGTCGGCGTCTGGTTCCTGGTCCGTACGACGCAGTTCGCGCGCAACGCGGACCGGCTGGCCCGCGAACTGGAGGCCGAGGGCGGCCTGCCGGAGGACGAACTGGTGCGCACCCCGAGCGGGCGCGTCGACCGCGCCTCCGCCGACGCGGTCTTCGCCCGGCGCAAGGCCGAGACGGAGGCCGCGCCGGAGGACTGGCGGACGTGGTTCCGGCTCGCGGTCGCCTACCACGACGCCCGCGACACCCCGCGGGCGCGCAAGGCCATGCAGCGGGCGATCGCCCTGCGCGGGAAGGCGCCGCAGACCCCCTGAACGGGGCCCCGGCCTCAGCCCGGCAGGACGGTCGTCCCGGCCTCCCCGGGGGCGCCGGTCAGCGCGCGCAGCAGGGCGTGCGGGGCGCGCCCGTCCAGCACCCGTGCGGTGCGGACACCGGCGCGGACCGCGCGCAGGCAGCTCTCCATCTTCGGCACCATGCCGCCCCCGAGTGACGGCAGCATCCGTTCCAGCTCGGTGGCGGTCAGCCGGTCCAGCACCCGCTCCCGGCACGGCCAGTCCGCGTACAGCCCGGGCACGTCCGTCAGCACCACCAGGGCTTCCGCGCCCAGCGCGGCGGCGAGCGCGCCGGCGGCCGCGTCCGCGTTGACGTTGTAGACCTCGCCGTCCGTGCCGCGGCCGAGCGGCGAGACCACCGGGATGTGCCCGTGGTCCAGCAGCATGTCCACGGCGGCCGTGTTGACCTCCGTCACGTCCCCGACCAGGCCGATGTCCATCAGCTCCCCGCCGACCTCGGCGTAGCGGCGCACCGCGGTGAGCGTGTGCGCGTCCTCGCCGGTGAGCCCGACGGCGTACGGGCCGTGCTCGTTGAACAGCCGCACCAGCTCCCGCTGCACCTTGCCGGCGAGCACCATCCGCACGACGTCCAGCGTCTCCGGCGTGGTGACGCGCTGACCGCCCAGGAAATGCGCAGGTACGCCCAGCCGGTCCAGCTGCGCGCTGATCTGCGGACCGCCCCCGTGCACCACCACGGCCCGCACCCCGGTCCGCCGCAGCAGCACCACGTCCGCGGCGAAGCCGCGCAGCAACGCCCCGTCGGTCATGGCGTGCCCGCCGAACTTCACGACGACGGTGCGGCCCCGCAGCGGTTCCAGCGCGGGCAGCGGCGCGGGATGCGTGAGGAGCGTGTTCGGATGCGGCGGTGCGAGCAAGAGTCGCTCCAGGTCCTCGGCGGGCCGGGTCGGCCGGACGCTAACAGCCGCAGGCAAACCCCCGATGACGCCCGGCTGTCGCCTCTACGCCGTCTCCCGCCACCGGTGCGCGTCCCGGACGGGCGGGGCCTCGTCGCACCGCCTCGTCGACGTGCCCGGCCCGGACCGGGGCGTGGCGCCCCGCTGAGCCCTCAGCGGCTCAGCTCGGAGGCCCAGCCCTCTATGGCGTCGGCCGCCTGGTCGAAGGCCTCCGTACGGCCGAGGAAGTCCGCGTTGTGGTCGGTGAGCAGCGGTCGCAACCGCTGGCCGTCCGCCCGCGTGACGACCAGGGCCTGGCCCTGGACGGTCCGGGGCAGCCCCAGCCACTTCACCGGCTGCTGGGCCGTACGGACGGCCCCGACCCGGTTCCACGGCAGCGTCGTGGTGTAGAAGAGCCCCACCTGCCGCAGCCCGCGCGTGCTCACCCAGAACCCCACGCGCAGCAGACGCAGCGCGCAGACGATGGCCAGCACGGCGGCGACGACCGTCGCGGCGACCCCGGGCCCGTTGCCCGCGAGCCCCATGATCACTCCCGCGATGAGCAGGTACGAGGCGAGCACCAGCAGCATCGCCGCCGCGGCGACCCGCCAGGGCCCCGGGCGGTAGGGACGGATCCACCCGTCCTGGACCCGGTGCGGAAGGGCGGCGTCCGCGGCGTACTCGTCGTGGCCGCTGTCGGCGGCGAGGAAGGGCAGAGACACATCGGTGAGGCTAGCGGGCCCCGCCGGGACCGGCCAGCAGTGGTCCGCCGGTCGTCTGCCTTGCTCCGCTTTGCGGGGGGTGGGGCCGGTGTCGACGGGTGTCGGGCGATGTCGGAGCGGGCGCATAGGCTGGGCGCCGCCCCAAGCTCCATGAGGAAGGACGCCCGGTGACCGACATCTCCGCCGACGATTCCGTGCAGTTCCGCGACGACGTGACCGTCGAGCTCGTCAAGCACAGCGCCGCCGACTCCGACGTGCTGTGGGCCGCCCGGGTCTCCACGGCCGGCGAACAGTCCCTGGCGGAGCTGACGAAGGACCCCGAGCGCTCCAAGGGCCTGATCAACTACCTCATGCGGGACCGCCACGGCAGCCCCTTCGAGCACAACTCCATGACCTTCTTCATCAGCGCCCCGATCTTCGTCTTCCGCGAGTTCATGCGCCACCGCGTCGGATGGTCGTACAACGAGGAGTCCGGCCGGTACCGCGAGCTGCAGCCGGTCTTCTACGTGCCGTCCACGGAGCGCAAGCTGGTGCAGCAGGGCCGCCCCGGGAAGTACGAGTTCGTGCACGGGTCCCCGGAGCAGCACCAGGCCGCCGTGGACGCCATGGAGGCCTCCTACCGGCATTCCTACGAGGCCTACCAGAAGATGCTGGCGGCCGGCGTCGCCCGCGAGGTCGCCCGGGCCACCCTGCCCGTCGGCCTGTTCTCGTCGATGTACGCCACCTGCAACGCCCGCTCGCTGATGCACTTCCTCGGCCTGCGCACCCAGCACGAGCTCGCCACGGTCCCGTCCTTCCCGCAGCGGGAGATCGAGATGGTCGGGGAACGGATGGAAGCCGAATGGGCGAAGCTCATGCCGCTCACCCACGCCGCCTTCAACGCCAACGGCCGGGTCGCTCCGTAGCAGGTCACCACTCATCCGGAATCTTCCGATTGCCGGGTTTCATGCTGTTCGTCTAGTCTTCAGAAACGGATTCCGGTGCTGCTTGAACCCCCGAGCAGGCAGCGCCGGAGTCCTCATCGCAGGTCCCGAGGGGGTGTCCCGGCACCGGCACCGAGTAGCGTTGGACTCATGGCTCCGACCTCCACCCCGCAGACCCCCTTCGGGCGGGTCCTGACCGCAATGGTCACGCCGTTCACCGCGGACGGCGCCCTCGACCTCGACGGCGCGCAGCAGCTCGCCGCCCACCTCGTCGAGGCAGGCAACGACGGCCTGGTCGTCAACGGCACCACCGGTGAGTCGCCGACCACCAGCGACGTGGAGAAAGAGCAGCTCGTCCGGGCCGTACTGGAGGCGGTGGGCGACCGCGCGTTCGTCGTCGCCGGCGTCGGCACCAACGACACCCACCACACCGTCGAGCTGGCCCGCCAGGCGGAGCGCGCCGGCGCCCACGGCCTGCTCACGGTGACGCCGTACTACAACAAGCCCCCGCAGGAGGGCCTGTACCGGCACTTCACCGCCGTCGCGGACGCCACCGGTCTTCCGGTGATGCTCTACGACATCCCCGGCCGCAGCGGCGTCCCGATCGAGACCGAGACCCTGGTCCGGCTCGCCGAGCACCCCCGGATCGTCGCCAACAAGGACGCCAAGGGCGACCTCGGCGCCGCGAGCTGGGCCATCAGCCGCAGCGGCCTCGCCTGGTACTCCGGCGACGACATGCTCAACCTGCCGCTGCTCTCCGTCGGCGCCGCCGGCTTCGTCTCCGTCGTGGGACATCTGGTCAGCCCTGAGCTGCGGGCCCTCCTCGAGGCGTATCTCTCCGGTGACATCCACAAGGCGGCCGAGATCCACCAGAAGCTGCTCCCGGTCTTCACCGGGGTCTTCCGCACCCAGGGCGTCATCACCACCAAGGCCGCCCTGGCCCTGCAGGGGCTGCCCGGCGGCCCGCTCCGGCTCCCGCTCGTGGAGCTCGGCGAGGCCGCGACGGCACAGCTGAAGCAGGATCTCGCCGCCGGCGGGGTACAGCTGTAACCAAAGACTTAAGAACTGAATATCGCTCCATGAGGACAACGCAACAGAAAGCACGCTGTCATGCGCGCACGGTGTCCCCGGGTGTCCGCCCGGGGCCTGTGGCGTGCGTGGTGAGGAGATACTTTGAGCCATCCGCACCCTGAGCTCGGCCCGCCCCCCGCGCTGCCCGAGGGGGGCTTGCGCATCACCCCGCTCGGCGGTCTCGGCGAGATCGGCCGCAACATGACGGTCTTCGAATACGGAGGCCGGTTGCTGATCGTCGACTGCGGGGTGCTCT
>NZ_JBXEQB010000001.1:6720000-9743695 GCF_056858595.1 Streptomyces sp. TOM-9
ATTCCGCGCCGACAATGTAGCGGGGCTCAAGCGTACCGCCGAAGTCGTGTCATTGCAGCAATACTCCCAACGGAGGCTGTGATGGGTAGGGGAGCGTCGTGTGCCGGGTGAAGCGGCCCTGTAAGGGAGTCGTGGACGGTTCACGAGTGAGAATGCAGGCATGAGTAGCGATACAAGAGTGGGAAACTCTTGCGCCGATTGACTAAGGGTTCCTGGGTCAAGCTGATCTGCCCAGGGTAAGTCGGGACCTAAGGCGAGGCCGACAGGCGTAGTCGATGGACAACCGGTTGATATTCCGGTACCCGCTTTGAAGCGCCAGCGCTGAATCTGGTGATGCTAAGGCCGTGAAGCCGCCCTTGATCTCTTCGGAGTGATGGGGAGTGGTGGAGCCGCTGAACCTATCCAGTAGTAGGTGAGCGATGGGGTGACGCAGGAAGGTAGTCCAGCCCGGGCGGTGGTTGTCCCGGGGTAAGGGTGTAGGCCGAGTGGTAGGCAAATCCGCCACTCATGAGGCTGAGACCTGATGCCGAGCCGATTGTGGTGAAGTGGATGATCCTATGCTGTCGAGAAAAGCCTCTAGCGAGTTTCATGGCGGCCCGTACCCTAAACCGACTCAGGTGGTCAGGTAGAGAATACCGAGGCGTTCGGGTGAACTGTGGTTAAGGAACTCGGCAAAATGCCCCCGTAACTTCGGGAGAAGGGGGGCCATTGTTGGTGAGGGGACTTGCTCCCTGAGCTGGTGGTGGCCGCAGAGACCAGCGAGAAGCGACTGTTTACTAAAAACACAGGTCCGTGCGAAGCCGTAAGGCGATGTATACGGACTGACGCCTGCCCGGTGCTGGAACGTTAAGGGGACCGGTTAGCTCCATTTCGGTGGGGCGAAGCTGAGAACTTAAGCGCCAGTAAACGGCGGTGGTAACTATAACCATCCTAAGGTAGCGAAATTCCTTGTCGGGTAAGTTCCGACCTGCACGAATGGCGTAACGACTTCTCGACTGTCTCAACCACAGGCCCGGTGAAATTGCACTACGAGTAAAGATGCTCGTTTCGCGCAGCAGGACGGAAAGACCCCGGGACCTTTACTACAGCTTGATATTGGTGTTCGGTTCGGCTTGTGTAGGATAGGTGGGAGACTTTGAAGCAGTGGCGCCAGCCATTGTGGAGTCGTCGTTGAAATACCACTCTGGTCGTGCTGGATGTCTAACCTCGGTCCGTGATCCGGATCAGGGACAGTGTCTGGTGGGTAGTTTAACTGGGGCGGTTGCCTCCTAAAGAGTAACGGAGGCGCCCAAAGGTTCCCTCAGCCTGGTTGGCAATCAGGTGTTGAGTGTAAGTGCACAAGGGAGCTTGACTGTGAGACTGACGGGTCGAGCAGGTACGAAAGTAGGGACTAGTGATCCGGCGGTGGCTTGTGGAAGCGCCGTCGCTCAACGGATAAAAGGTACCCCGGGGATAACAGGCTGATCTTCCCCAAGAGTCCATATCGACGGGATGGTTTGGCACCTCGATGTCGGCTCGTCGCATCCTGGGGCTGGAGTCGGTCCCAAGGGTTGGGCTGTTCGCCCATTAAAGCGGTACGCGAGCTGGGTTTAGAACGTCGTGAGACAGTTCGGTCCCTATCCGCTGTGCGCGTAGGAGTCTTGAGAAGGGCTGTCCCTAGTACGAGAGGACCGGGACGGACGAACCTCTGGTGTGCCAGTTGTCCTGCCAAGGGCATGGCTGGTTGGCTACGTTCGGGAGGGATAACCGCTGAAAGCATCTAAGCGGGAAGCCTGCTTCGAGATGAGGACTCCCACCCCCTTGAGGGGTTAAGGCTCCCAGTAGACGACTGGGTTGATAGGCCGGATGTGGAAGCCCAGTAATGGGTGGAGCTGACCGGTACTAATAAGCCGAGGGCTTGTCCATAGGTTGCTCGCGTCCACTGTGTAGTTCTGAAACAACGAACCGTTGGTTCGACAGTTTCATAGTGTTTCGGTGGTTATAGCGTTAGGGAAACGCCCGGTTACATTCCGAACCCGGAAGCTAAGCCTTTCAGCGCCGATGGTACTGCAGGGGGGACCCTGTGGGAGAGTAGGACGCCGCCGAACAATCTTTAGTAGCCGTGCCCCCGGACCCAGTCCGGGGGCACGGCTCTTTGGCGTATCCACACCCGCTGTTCATGTTCAGATCAGCAACGCATCACCGGCTGCGGTGATCCTTGCCGGAACGGGTAAGTGGAGGTGAGCCTGATGCAGCAGTTTCTGGTTCAGGGTGCTGAAGTAGCCGCGCTGGAGGACGAGTTCGCGTCCGCGGTGGACGGGCGTCATGCCGTCGCCGTCGACTCGGCGACCTCCGCGTTGCATCTGGCGCTGCTCTCGCTCGGCATCGGTGCCGGCGAGGAAGTGATCCTGCCGTCGTTCGCGCCGGTGGAGACCGCGGCCGCCGTGCGGCTGGCCGGTGCGGTGCCGGTCTTCGCCGACATCGACCCGCTGACGTTCTGCCTCGACCCGGAGGCGGTGGCCGCCGCGATCACGCCCCTCACGGTGGCGATCCTGCCGGTGCACCTCTTCGGACACCCCGCCGCCGTCGACCAGATCACCGACATCGCCGCCCGGCACGGCCTGGCGATCGTCGAGGACGCCACCCAGGCCCAGGCGGCGACGCTGGCCGGCCGCCGGGTCGGCACCTACGGGGCGCTGAGCGTGTTCGCCGTCGAGGAGGGCGCCGTGGTGACCACGGAGCACCCCGAACTGGCCGGTGCCGTCAAGAGGCTTCGGGACACGGCCCACGCCAGGGCCCGGATGACCGACGGCAAGGCGGCCGCGGGCCGCGGGGTGCTGGCGAAGCTCGCCGGTTCCGTGGCCCGGCAGCGGGCCAACTGCCGTTACCTGGACTCGGCCCTGACCGGTGTCCTGGTGCCGTACGTGGAGCCCGGCGCGCACCACGTCTACCACCGCTACACGGTGCGGATACCCGGCAACGGCCGGCCGGACCGGGACGCGTTCGCGATGGCCCTGGCCGCGCGCGGCGTGCAGGCGAACGTGAGCATCCCGACCCCCGTGCACCGGTTGCCGGAGTACCGGTCGAGCTCGTACCTGCCCCGCACGGAGAAGGCGGCCGGCGAGACGCTGTCCCTGCCCGTCCACCCGGGTCTGACGGAGAAGGAGTTGGAGCGGATGGCCGTGGCGTGCAACACGCTCGGCGGACTGCTCTGAAGCCGGGCGCTCCCGTCGGGCCGTGCGTCGATCGGATTTCCGAACCGGGGCGTGGATGCGTTAAGATCCTTCACGTCGACGCGCCCCAATAGCTCAGTCGGCAGAGCGTCTCCATGGTAAGGAGAAGGTCTACGGTTCGATTCCGTATTGGGGCTCTGATGAGGAAAGGCCCCCGCCATCCGGCGGGGGCCTTTCTCGTTTCCCTTCCCCTTCGCGGACTGTCGCCGCTACGCGGGCAGTTCCGGGACGCGCATCGTGAGGATGGCCATGTCATCGGAGGGCGCGTCGGAGGCGAAGCGCTCGACGGCCCGCTGGATGCGGGCCGCCACGGCGCCCGCCGTGAGGCCCGTACAGGTGGCCAGGACGTCGGCGAGGCCGTCGTCGCCCAGCATGCGGGTGCCCTCGCGCCGTTCGGTGACGCCGTCGGTGACGCAGAGCAGGACGTCGCCGGGGTCGAGGGTGACGGTCTGCTCGACGAGTTCGAGGTCCTCGATGACGCCGAGCAGCGGCTGGGGTTCCGCGGCGGCTTCCACGACGCCGCTCTGCCGCAGTCGCAGCGGCAGGGGGTGGCCGGCGCAGACGACCTTCAGGACGGCGCTGCCGTCGCTCTGCGGCCACATCTCGCCGTAGAGGAGGGTGAGGAAGCGGCTGCGGGCCCCCTCGTCCAGGATGGCCGCGTTGAGCCGTTCCAGGACGGAGGGGCCGCTGAAGCCCTCGCGGGCGAGCAGCCGCAGCGCGTGGCGGGCGAGACCGGTCACGGCGGCGGCCTCGGGGCCCGTGCCGCACACGTCGCCGATGGCGAAGCCCCAGCAGCCGTCGCGGATGGGGAAGACGTCGTAGAAGTCGCCGCCGACCTCGTTGCCCTCGCCGGCGGCGCGGTAGACGACCTCGACCTCGACGCCGGGGATCACCGGCAGGCCGGGCGGCAGCAGGCTGCGCTGCAGGGACTGGCTGATGGCCGTGCGCTCGCTGTAGAGGCGGGCGTTGTCCAGGGCGAGGGCGGCCCGGCGGGACAGGTCCTCGGCGAGTTCGAGGATCTCCTGGCGGAAGCGCTCGTCGGCGGACCTGCCGAGGGTGAGCATGCCGATGACGCGGTTGCGGGCCACGAGCGGCAGGACGACCGTCTCGCCGCCGACCGCGGCCGCGGTCGCCAGGGCCGTGCCGGGGCCCGTGGCGGGCCGGCCCGCCTCGCCGAGGCCCAGGCTGCGCAGGGAGGCGCGCAGGGCGGTGGAGTGCGCTGCGTCGGCGGGGGCGGTCCACACCCGGGCGCCGGGGGTGGGATCGGGCTCGGGCGGGGCGAGGCGGGACAGCAGGGCCTTGATGCCGTCGATGCGGTCCTCGTCCTCGTGCAGGACGAAGGCGAGTTCGGGTTCCGAGGCCTGGTCGGCGATGGTGTAGACGGCGCACCAGCTGGCCAGGGTGGGCACGGTCATCTGGGCCATCAGGGCGAGCGTCTGGTCGCGTTCCAGGGTGCCCGCCAGCAGGTCGGAGGCCTCCACCAGGAAGGACAACGAGCCGCGGCGCAGCCGCTCGAGCTCGGTGAGGCGGGCGCTCTCCACCGCCAGCGCGATGCGGTCGGCGGCGAACTGCAGCCGCAGCGCCTCCTCGTTGGTGTAGCGGCCGGGGCTCTCCGCGGCGACGCCGAGCGAGCCGGTGAGGCGGCCCTCGACCTTGAGGGGGACGGTGACGATCGAGCGCATGCCGGTGCCGGCGAGCAGCGGGACGGCGCCCGGCACCGCCGTGAGGTCCTCGTGGACTGCGGGCATGCGGGCGCTGCCGTAGCGGCCGGTGCCGGCCTCGACGGGGACCCGTGCGAAGCGCTGTCGGGCGGAGGGCAGGCCGGTGGAGGCGCGCACCTCGAGTTCGGTCTCGTCGTCGGTGGCGAGCAGCAGGTAGGCGGCGTCGCCGTCGAGCATGTCGCGGGCCCGCTCCACGGTGCGCTGCAGCAGCCCGTCGAGGTCGTCGGGGGCGGGGGAGCCGATGAAGGACTCGAAGGGGTCCACGGCCTTGCCGCGTTCGACGCCGCCCTCGACGGAGATCATCCCGCGGCCGGGGTTCTGCAGGACGGCGCGTTCGTCCTCGCGCACCAGCAGGCACACGGTGGACGGCTCGCCGGAGGAGTCGCGGACCCGTAGGTGCGCGCCGTAGACGGGCAGGATGCGGCCGTCCGCGCCGCGGATGCCGTAACTGCCCTCCCAGCGTGACAGCCGCAGGGCCTCGGCGATGCCGTGGCCGGTGCCGGGGGTCTGCGGCCAGGCGGCGAAGTCGCCGAGCGGTTTGCCGGTGACCTGCTCGCCGAGGTGGCCGAAGAGCTCGGCGGCGTCCTGGTTCCAGCGGGTGATGATGCCTGCGCGGTCGACCTGCACGACCGCGACGCGGACCCGCTCGTCGGCGAGCGGGAGCGCCTGGACGGGCAGGGCGGGACCCGCGGAACGGGTGCCGGCGGGGCGCTGGGGGAGTTCCAGGCGGAACCAGACGTGCTTGTTGGCGGCGGTGTACTCCACGCCCCAGCGGCTGGCCAGCGCCGAGCACAGGAGCAGCCCGCGGCCGCCCTCGTGGTCGGGGTGGATCTGCTTCTTGGCGTCGTGGAGAGGAAGCTCACGTTCCGGGTAGCGGTCGGCGACCTCGATGCGCACGGCGGACTCGTAGCGCAGGCACTGGACGTCCGCGGCGGTGCCGGCGTGCACCACGGCGTTGGTGACGAGTTCGCTGGTGAGCACGACGGCGTCGTCGACCACCTCGGAGAAGCCCCAGCCCTGGAGCGTGTCGCGGACGAACGCGCGTGCGGTGGCGACCGAGCGTCCCACGGGTTCGAAGGTGGCCGCTGCCCGCGCCGTGATCACAGATCTCCTTGTTTGTCCCGGGACGTCACCATTCGTCGTCCGCTGTACTGTCACCACCGGCCCCCACTTCGAGGTGTACGCCCGGCCCAAGGTGGGCAACCGCATGCCAGGTTACTTACCCCCGGCGACCGCGTGTGTGCCGGTTGGGGGTGTTCCTGCCCCGATCATGACGCCGGTCATATGCGATGCTGCCGAACTGTTATGGCCGGGCCCGGGCATGGTGAAACACTGGTCATGTCTGAACGAGGCACCTGCAGGTCGGTCGACCCTCCGGGAGGGACACGGTGGAGTCTGGCGCATCGGCGCGAGGCGGCGCGGCATCCGCGGCGAAGCGGGGCGGTTCCGCACGGGTGAAGAACGCGCGGTCGCGTAAGAGCGGGGCCGGTACGGGGACCGTCGAGGTCGACTCGGCGGCCCTGCACCGGCTGCTGTCCGCGCTGGAGTCCATGCGGGACGGCAACTTCCGCAAGCGGCTGACGGTCACCGGCGACGGGGTCATGGCGGAGATCTCCGCGGTGTTCAACGAGGTCGCCGACCGCAACCAGCACCTCACCGGGGAGCTGGCGCGGGTGCGGCGGGTCGTGGGCCGCGAGGGCAAGCTCGCCGAGCGCCTGGAGACGGGGGCGTGCGAGGGTGCCTGGGCGGCGGCCATCGACGCCTCCAACGCGCTCGTGGACGACCTCGTGCGCCCCATGTCCGAGGTCGGCCGGGTGCTGTCGGCGGTCGCCGAGGGTGACCTGGAGCAGCGGATGGACCTGCGCTCGCAGGGCGCCGACGGCTCGGGGCATCCGCTGCGCGGCGAGTTCCTCAAGGTGGGCCGCACCGTCAACGGGCTGGTCGACCAGCTGTCCACGTTCACCGACGAGGTGACCCGGGTGGCGAGCGAGGTCGGTACCGAGGGCAAGCTCGGCGGCCAGGCGCGGGTGCGCGGCATGTCCGGTTCGTGGAAGGACCTGACGGACTCGGTCAACACCATGGCGTCCCGTCTGACGGCCCAGGTGCGTGACATCGCCCTCGTCACGACGGCGGTCGCCAAGGGCGACCTGTCGCGCAAGGTCACGGTGCACGTGGCCGGCGAGATGCTGGAGCTGAAGAACACCGTCAACACGATGGTCGACCAGCTCTCCTCCTTCGCCGCCGAGGTGACCCGCGTCGCACGCGAGGTGGGCACCGAGGGCCAGCTGGGCGGCCAGGCCAAGGTGGCCGGTGTCGACGGCGTGTGGAAGGACCTCACGGACTCCGTCAACCTGATGGCCGGCAACCTGACGGCCCAGGTGCGCGACATCGCCCAGGTGACGACCGCGGTCGCCAACGGCGACCTGTCGCAGAAGATCACCATCGGCGCGCGCGGCGAGGTCGCGCAGCTCGCCGAGACCGTCAACGCGATGACCGAGACGCTGCGCACCTTCGCCGACGAGGTGACCCGTGTCGCGGGCGAGGTCGGCGCGGAGGGCCGCCTCGGCGGCCAGGCGCAGGTGCCGGGTGCGGCGGGCATCTGGAAGGACCTCACCGACTCGGTGAACACCGCGTTCCGCAACCTGACCGGCCAGGTGCGGGACATCGCGCAGGTGACGACGGCGGTCGCCAACGGCGACCTGTCGCAGAAGGTCACGGTGGACGTCTCCGGCGAGATGCTGGAGCTGAAGAACACCGTCAACACGATGGTCGACCAGTTGTCGGCCTTCGGCGCCGAGGTGACCCGGGTGGCGCGCGAGGTCGGCGTCGAGGGTGAACTGGGCGGCCAGGCGCAGGTGCCGGGTGCGGCGGGTCTGTGGAAGGACCTGACGGACTCGGTGAACACCGCGTTCCGCAACCTGACCGGCCAGGTCCGCAACATCGCGCAGGTGACGACGGCGGTCGCCAACGGCGACCTGTCGCAGAAGGTCACGGTGGACGTCTCCGGCGAGATGCTGGAGCTGAAGAACACCGTCAACCGCATGGTGGACCAGCTCTCCTCGTTCGCCGGGCAGGTCACCCGCATGGCCCGGGACGTGGGCACGGAGGGCCGCCTCGGCGGTCAGGCCCGCGTCGACGGCGTGAGCGGCGTGTGGAAGGAGCTGACGGACTCCGTCAACTTCATGGCGGGCAACCTCACCTCGCAGGTCCGCCAGATCGCCCAGGTGACGACCGCGGTGGCCCGCGGTGACCTGTCCCAGAAGGTCGACGTCGACGCGCGCGGCGAGATCCTGGAGCTGAAGAACACCATCAACACGATGGTCGACCAGCTCTCCTCCTTCGCCGAGCAGGTGACCCGCGTGGCCCGCGAGGTGGGCACCGAGGGCCGGCTGGGCGGCCAGGCGCAGGTGCCGGGCGTCGCCGGTGTGTGGCGCGACCTCACCGACTCCGTGAACGGCATGGCGGGCAACCTGACCGCACAGGTCCGCAACATCGCCCAGGTGGCGACCGCGGTGGCCCGCGGCGACCTGTCCCAGAAGATCGACGTCGACGCGCGCGGCGAGATCCTGGAGCTCAAGAACGTCCTCAACACGATGGTCGACCAGCTCTCGTCCTTCGCCGAGCAGGTGACACGGGTCGCCCGCGAGGTGGGCACCGAGGGCATCCTGGGCGGCCAGGCCGAGGTGAAGGGCGTGTCGGGCACCTGGAAGGACCTGACGCAGTCCGTCAACTTCATGGCGAACAACCTGACGATGCAGGTCCGCAACATCGCCGAGGTCACCACCGCGGTCGCCCAGGGCGACCTGTCGAAGAAGATCACCGTCGACGCCAAGGGCGAGATCCTCGCCCTGGTCACCACCGTCAACACGATGGTGGACCAGCTGTCCGCGTTCGCCGACGAGGTGACCCGGGTGGCCCGTGAGGTGGGCACCGAGGGCCAGCTGGGCGGTCAGGCCCGGGTGCGGGACGTCTCCGGCATCTGGAAGGACCTCACCGACAACGTCAACCTGATGGCCAACAACCTGACCAGCCAGGTGCGTTCGATCTCCTCCGTCGCCACCGCCGTCGCCAACGGCGACCTCACCAAGAAGATCACCGTCGAGGCGCGCGGCGAGGTCGCCCAGCTCGCCGAGACCATCAACACCATGGTGGACACGCTCTCCGCCTTCGGTGACGAGGTGACCCGGGTGGCCCGCGAGGTGGGCACCGACGGCATCCTCGGCGGCCAGGCACGCGTGCCGGGCGTGTCCGGCTCGTGGAAGGACCTCACCGAGTCGGTGAACAACATGGCCTCCAACCTGACCGGCCAGGTCCGCAACATCGCCATGGTCACCACCGCGGTCGCCCGCGGCGACCTGTCCAAGAAGATCGACGTCGACGCGCACGGCGAGATCCTGGAGCTGAAGACGACCATCAACACGATGGTCGACCAGCTGTCGGCCTTCGGTGACCAGGTGACCCGGGTGGCCCGCGAGGTGGGCACCGAGGGCCGCCTGGGCGGCCAGGCGCGCGTGCCGGGCGTGTCCGGCATCTGGAAGGACCTCACCGAGTCGGTGAACCTGATGGCGAACAACCTGACCCGTCAGGTGCGCAACATCGCCCAGGTGGCCACCGCGGTGACCCGCGGCGACCTCAACATCCGTACGGACGTGGACGCGGCGGGCGAGATCCTGGAGCTCCAGGACTACATCAACACCATGATCGTCCGGCTCCGCGAGACCACGCTCGCCAACAAGGAGCAGGACTGGCTCAAGGGCAACCTCGCCCGCATCTCCGGTCTGATGCAGGGCCGCCGCGACCTCAACGACGTGGCGGCGCTCATCATGAGCGAGCTGACCCCGGTGGTCTCCGCCCAGCACGGCGCCTTCTTCATCGCGGAGGAGCCGGCCGGCGGGGAGGAGATCGAGGAGGGCTACGAGCTGCGGCTGTCCGGCTCGTACGGCTTCTCCAAGCGGACGATGCCGACGGTGTTCCTGCCCGGCGAGGGACTGATCGGCACGGCCGCGGTCGAGAAGCGCTCGATCCTGGTGGAGGACGTCCCGCCGGGCTACCTCAGGATCTCCTCCGGGCTCGGCGAGGCGCCGCCGGCCCACGTCATCGTGCTGCCGGTGGTGTTCGAGGACCGGGTGCTCGGTGTGATGGAGCTGGCCTCCTTCCAGCCGCTCACGCAGATCCAGAAGGACTTCCTCGGCCAGATCACCGACATGATCGCGGTCAGCGTGAACACCATCAGCGTGAACACCAAGACCGAGTACCTGCTGGAGCAGTCGCAGGAGCTGACCGAACAGCTGCGGGAGCGCTCGGCGGAGCTGGAGAACCGGCAGAAGCAGCTGGAGATGTCCAACACGGAGCTGGAGGAGAAGGCGGAGCTGCTGGCCCGCCAGAACCGGGACATCGAGGTGAAGAACACCGAGATCGAGGAGGCCCGGCAGGTCCTGGAGGAACGCGCCGAGCAGCTCGCCGTCTCGATGCGCTACAAGTCCGAGTTCCTGGCCAACATGTCGCACGAGCTGCGCACCCCGCTGAACTCGCTGCTCATCCTGGCCAAGCTGCTCGCGGACAACGCCGAGGGCAACCTGTCGCCGAAGCAGGTCGAGTTCGCCGAGACGATCCACGGCGCCGGCTCCGACCTGCTGCAGCTCATCAACGACATCCTGGACCTGTCCAAGGTCGAGGCGGGCAAGATGGACGTCAGCCCGACCCGCATCGCCCTGGTCCAGCTGGTCGACTACGTGGAGGCGACGTTCCGCCCGCTCACCGCGGAGAAGGGCCTGGACTTCTCCGTACGGGTCTCCCCGGAGCTGCCCGCCACCCTCCACACCGACGAGCAGCGGCTGCTGCAGGTGCTGCGCAACCTGCTGTCGAACGCGGTGAAGTTCACCGACAGCGGCTCGGTCGAGCTGGTCATCCGCCCGGCCGGGCCCGACGTGCCGCAGGCCATCCGGGAGCAGTTGCTGGAGTCCGGCTCGCTGCGGGGCGCGGACGAGCCGCTGATCGCCTTCTCGGTGACCGACACGGGCATCGGCATCGCGGCGAGCAAGATGCGGGTCATCTTCGAGGCGTTCAAGCAGGCGGACGGCACCACCAGCCGCAAGTACGGCGGCACGGGCCTGGGCCTGTCCATCAGCCGGGAGATCGCCCGGCTGCTCGGCGGCGAGATCCACGCCGACAGCCAGCCCGGCCGCGGCTCGACCTTCACCCTCTACCTGCCGCTCAACACATCCGAACTGCCGCCGCAGGGCTACCCGCAGCTCCCCGGCGGCGAGGCCGGGGAACTCGAGGGGGCGCCGACCGAGCCGTTCCACGTCCCGGCCCACGGTCACGTGGCCATGCGCGGCCGGGGCGCGGGCAGCAGCCTGGCCCGGCTGCGCCGGCGTTCCGCGGCACCGCGGCCCGCCGCGGCCGCCGGGCCGTTGGAGCGCGCCGCGCTGCCCGAGTCGTGGGTGGAGGGGGCGCACAGCGACGCCTACACCGGCTTCGCGGGCGGGTTCAGCGGTGAGAAGGTGCTCATCGTGGACGACGACATCCGCAACGTCTTCGCCCTCACCAGCGTGCTGGAGCAGCACGGGCTGACCGTGCTGTACGCCGAGAACGGCCGGGAGGGGATCGAGGTCCTGGAGCAGCACGACGACGTCGCGGTCGTCCTGATGGACATCATGATGCCCGAGATGGACGGCTATGCGACCACGGCCGCGATCCGCAGGATGCCCCAGTTCGCGGGGCTGCCGATCATCGCGCTGACGGCCAAGGCGATGAAGGGCGACCGGGAGAAGAGCATCGAGTCCGGGGCGTCGGACTACGTCGCCAAGCCGGTGGACACCGACCACCTCCTCGCGGTGATGGAGCAGTGGATGCAGTCCAGGTGACGCCACGTTGGGTGAGCGGCCGGGCAACGGACGGTGAACGCCCATGACTCGGCGTGTGTGAAGAGGTGTGGGAGTGCGGGATTCTGGGAACCTTCTGGTCCCCGCTTGCGTTTCTGCTACGTGCACAGTGACATGGCGGTGACAGGGTGTGGCGGACAGCGGGGTGCGGCTACCATGACCGGCACAAGGACGGGCGGCACTCAGGAGTCGTCCATGGGGGCGGCGACCGGTGCAGTGCCGGGGCGAGGAGGGCGGGCCATGGTGCAGAAGGCCAAGATCCTCCTGGTCGATGACCGGCCGGAGAATCTGCTGGCGCTGGAGGCCATCCTCTCCGCGCTCGATCAGACCCTGGTGCGGGCATCGTCCGGGGAGGAAGCGCTCAAGGCGCTGCTGACCGACGACTTCGCGGTGATCCTGCTCGACGTCCAGATGCCGGGCATGGACGGGTTCGAGACCGCGGCGCACATCAAGCGGCGCGAACGTACCCGTGATATCCCGATCATCTTCCTGACCGCCATCAACCACGGGCCGCACCACACCTTCCGCGGCTACGCGGCCGGCGCGGTGGACTACATCTCCAAGCCCTTCGACCCGTGGGTGCTGCGCGCCAAGGTCTCGGTCTTCGTCGAGCTCTACATGAAGAACTGCCAGCTGCGTGAGCAGGCCGCCCTGCTCCGGCTGCAGCTGGAACAGGGCGCGCGGCAGGGCGGCAACGGCGCCAAGGAGCCCGTGGGCCTGCTCGCCGAGCTCTCCGCACGGCTCGCCGCGGTGGAGGAGCAGGCGGAGGCGCTGTCCAAGCAGCTCGACGAGTCCGCGGACGCGGCGGCGGTGGCCACGGCCGCCCATCTGGAGCGGAAGCTGACCGGCCTGCGCCGCGCGCTGGACGCGCTGGAGCCGGGCACGGGCGGCGGCGACAAGAAGATTCCCCCGCAAGAGTGAAGCGTGTGCGCCACTTGATGCAGTGTCATCCATGGCGCAACAGGGGCACGACACGAATGGCGGTATGCGTGGCCACGCGTGTCGTGCACGGGGCGGAACGGTAACCTCACCACCATGGCCTCACGTACGTCCGGCACCGCCAAGAAGGCTGCCGCCAAACCTGCGGCCAAGCCCGCGGCGAAGAAGGCCCCCGCGAAGAAGGCGGCGGCCAAGAAGCCGCCTGCCAAGGCGGCGGCGGCCAAGCCCGCGCCGAAGCCCGCGCCGTCCCCGACCGGCGGCGTCTACCGGCTCGCGCGGGCGGTCTGGCTCGGCCTGGCGCACACCGTGGGCGCCCTCTTCCGCGGCGTCGGGCGCGGCGCGCGCGGGCTCGACCCGGCGCACCGCAAGGACGGCCTGGCGCTGCTGCTGTTCGGCCTCGCGCTGGTCGTCGCCACCGGCACCTGGTCGGACCTGCGTGGTCCGGTGGGCGATCTGGTCGAGATACTGATCACCGGGCTGTTCGGGCGGCTGGACCTGCTCGTGCCGTTCCTCGTCGGTGCCGTCGTCTGGCGGTTGATGCGCCACCCGCAGAAGTCCGACGCCAACGGGCGCATCGTCATCGGCCTGAGCACCCTCACCGTCGGTGTACTGGGCCTGGTGCACATCGGCTGCGGTTCCCCCGGCCGCGGGCAGGGCGCCGACGCGATCCGCGACGCGGGCGGCCTGATCGGCTGGGCGGCGTCCGCGCCGCTCGACTACACCGTCGGCGCACCGCTGGCGGTGGCGCTGCTGGCACTGCTCACCTTCTTCGGGCTGCTGGTCACCACCGCGACCCCGGTCAACGCCATCCCCCGGCGGCTGCGTGAACTCGGCATCCGGCTGGGCCTGGTGGAGGACCAGGGCGGCGCCGGGACCGAGGACGACGCCGTGCCGTTCAGCGACCTGCTGGAGGAGGAGACCGCCCCACAGGACGGCGGGGAGAAGTCGCGCCGCCGGTCCAGGCGCCGCCGGGAACGGTCGGAACTGCCCGACCTCAGGCCCAGCGACGGACTGGACGCGGTCGACCTCGCCTACGGCGTGGCCGCCGACCTCGACGGCGCCCTCGCCTACGGCGTGCCCGGCTCCTCCGTCGTCGCGGATCTCGTCAGCCACTCCCTGCCGCAGGCCCGGGACACCGGGGAGGCCGCCGCCGAGGACTCCGCCGACCGGTCCGTGCCCGACCTCACCAAGCGCGCGGCGCCCGAGCAGGGCCCGCCGCTGCCGCCGCGCGCCGAGCAGCTCCAGTTGTCCGGCGACGTCACCTACGGCCTGCCGTCCCTGGACCTGTTGGAGCGCGGCGGTCCAGGACGCACCCGCAGCGCCGCCAACGACGCCGTGGTCGAGTCGCTGACGAGCGTCTTCTCGCAGTTCAAGGTGGACGCACGGGTCACCGGCTTCACGCGCGGTCCGACGGTGACCCGTTACGAGGTGGAACTCGGCCAGGCCGTCAAGGTCGAGCGGATCACCGCCCTCGCCAAGAACATCGCGTACGCCGTGGCCAGTCCGGACGTGCGGATCATCAGCCCGATCCCCGGCAAGTCGGCGGTGGGCATCGAGATCCCCAACAGCGACCGGGAGATGGTCAACCTCGGCGACGTGCTGCGCTCGGCGGAGGCCGCCGGCGAGGAGCACCCGATGACGGTGGGCCTCGGCAAGGACGTCGAGGGCGGCTACGTCATGGCCAACCTCGCGCGCATGCCGCACATCCTCGTCGCGGGCGCCACCGGATCCGGCAAGTCCTCCTGCATCAACTGCCTGATCACCTCGATCCTGGCGCGCGCCACGCCCGACGAGGTGCGGATGGTGCTCGTCGACCCCAAGCGCGTCGAGCTGACCGCGTACGAGGGCGTCCCGCACCTCATCACCCCGATCATCACCAACCCCAAGCGGGCCGCCGAGGCGCTGCAGTGGGTCGTGCGCGAGATGGACCTGCGCTACGACGACCTCGCCGCCTATGGCTTCCGGCACATCGACGACTTCAACGCGGCGGTGCGCTCGGGCAAGGTGAAGCCGCCGGAGGGCAGCGAGCGGGAGCTCGCGCCCTACCCCTACCTGCTGGTGATCGTGGACGAGCTGGCCGACCTGATGATGGTCGCGCCGCGGGACGTCGAGGACGCGATCGTCCGCATCACCCAGCTCGCCCGGGCCGCCGGCATCCACCTCGTGCTGGCCACCCAGCGGCCCAGCGTCGACGTCGTCACGGGTCTCATCAAGGCCAACGTGCCGTCCAGGCTGGCCTTCGCGACCTCGTCGCTCGCCGACAGCCGGGTCATCCTCGACCAGGCCGGCGCCGAGAAGCTGATCGGAAAGGGTGACGGGCTGTTCCTGCCGATGGGCGCCAACAAGCCGGTCCGCATGCAGGGCGCCTTCGTCACCGAGGACGAGATCCAGGCCGTGGTCGCCCACTGCAAGGCGCAGTTGACCCCCGCCTACCGTGACGACGTGGTCGTCGGCTCGGGTCCGAAGAAGGAGATCGACGAGGAGATCGGCGACGACCTGGACCTGTTGTGCCAGGCCGCGGAACTGGTCGTCTCCACGCAGTTCGGCTCGACTTCGATGCTCCAGCGGAAACTGCGTGTCGGCTTCGCGAAAGCGGGCAGGCTCATGGACCTGATGGAATCGCGCGGGATCGTCGGCCCCAGCGAGGGGTCGAAGGCCCGTGACGTACTGGTCAAGCCGGACGAGATGGACGGAGTGCTCGCCCTGCTCCGGGGCGAGGCCGGTTCGTAGCCATTCCGTGGCTCACTCGTAAGTGGGTTGGACGCAACCGTTGCTCCCGCCCGTACGTCAAGTTAGTGCAGGGGGAAGGCGTATGGCCGACTGTCATCGGCGCCGGGAAAGACGGCAATCCTGATGGCGGACAAACAACGCCCGCCCGCTTGCCCGTCCTTTTGCACACCCCCCTAGACTGAGTCTCCAGCAGGTGGCTGCACGCTCGAAAGGCGCCCCCGTGTCCATCGGCAACCCGCCCCCCGACGACCGGCTCTCGGTCGGTCGCGCCCTCGCCCAGGCCCGCATCGCCGCGGGTCTGACCGTCGACGAGGTCAGTACCACAACGCGTGTGCGCCCGCCCATCGTGCACGCGATCGAGGAGGACGATTTCTCCCGCTGCGGCGGCGACGTGTACGCCCGCGGCCACATCCGGGCGCTCGCGCGCGCCGTGGGCCTCGATCCCGAGGCCCTGATCGAGCAGTTCTCGGCGGAGCACGGCAGTGCGCCCGCCCCCACCCCGGTGGCGCCGCTGTACGAGGCGGAGCGGATGAGGTCCGAGCCGCGCCGCCCCAACTGGACCGCCGCCATGGTCGCGGCGATCGTCGCCGTCGTCGGTTTCGTCGGGTTCACCCTGTTCAGCGGTGGCGAGGACGGCGGCAAGGAGCCGGTGGCGGGCAAGCCGAGTGCGGCGAGCCCGGCGGCCAAGCCGTCCGGCAACCCCACGAGCTCCGCGCCGAGGCCCGAGGAGTCCGACAGCGCGATCGCCGCGGCGCCGGCCGACAAGGTCACGGTCAAGCTCACCACCCAGAACGACAAGAGCTGGATCCAGGCGGTGGACAGCAACGGAAGGCAGCTCTACCAGGGCAGTCTGGAGCCGGGCGACTCCAAGACCTTCACCGACAAGAGCAAGATCAACCTCATCATCGGCAACGCGGGCGCGGTCCACCTCTTCGTCAACGGCAAGGACCTCGGGCCCGCGGGTGACCCCGGTCAGGTCCAGCGCCTCACCTTCACCCCCGGCGACCCGGAAGCAGGGTGACGCCCGGTTCCACGGGCGCGCACGGACACCGCGGCGCCCGGCGCGGGACACCCGTCCCGGCGCCGGGCGCCGCTGCGCGTCGGAGCCCCGTCGGGGACAAAGTAGGCTGAGCCTATGTCCGAACCCCGTACCGTCGCTCTTGTCACGCTCGGCTGCGCCCGTAACGAGGTGGATTCCGAGGAGCTCGCCGGCCGGCTGGCGGCGGACGGGTGGCAGCTCGTCGAGGACGCCGCCGCCGCCGACGTGGCCGTCGTGAACACCTGTGGCTTCGTCGAGGCCGCCAAGAAGGACTCCGTCGACGCCCTGCTGGAGGCCAACGACCTCAAGGGCCACGGCCGCACCCAGGCCGTCGTCGCGGTCGGCTGCATGGCCGAGCGCTACGGGAAGGAGCTGGCCGAGGCCCTGCCCGAGGCGGACGGGGTGCTCGGCTTCGACGACTACGCGAACATCTCCGACCGCCTGCAGACGATCCTCTCCGGCGGCGTCCACGCCTCCCACACCCCGCGCGACCGCCGCAAGCTGCTGCCGGTCAGCCCGGCCGCCCGGCAGGCCGTGAGCGAGGTCGCGCTGCCCGGCCACGCGCAGAGCGCCACGGAGCCGGTCCCCGCCCCCGCGGACCTGCCCGAGGGCGTCGCGCCCGCCTCCGGGCCGCGCGCACCGCTCCGCCGCCGCCTGGACAGCAGTCCGGTCGCCTCGGTGAAGCTGGCCTCCGGCTGCGACCGCCGCTGCTCCTTCTGCGCCATCCCGTCCTTCCGGGGCTCCTTCATCTCCCGCCGCCCCTCGGACGTGCTCGGCGAGACGCGCTGGCTGGCCGAGCAGGGCGTCAAGGAGGTCATGCTGGTCAGCGAGAACAACACCTCGTACGGCAAGGACCTCGGCGACATCCGGCTGCTGGAGACGCTGCTGCCGGAACTGGCAGCCGTCGACGGCATCGAGCGGATCCGGGTCAGCTACCTGCAGCCCGCCGAGATGCGCCCGGGCCTGATCGACGTGCTGACCTCGACGCCCAAGGTCGCGCCGTACTTCGACCTGTCCTTCCAGCACTCCGCACCCGGGGTGCTGCGCGCGATGCGCCGCTTCGGCGACACCGAGCGCTTCCTGGAGCTGCTGGACACCATCCGCTCCAAGGCGCCGGAGGCCGGGGTCCGCTCCAACTTCATCGTCGGCTTCCCGGGCGAGTCGGCGGCGGACCTGGAGGAGCTGGAGCGCTTCCTGGGCGCCGCCCGGCTCGACGCCATCGGCGTCTTCGGCTACTCCGACGAGGAGGGCACCGAAGCGGCCGGCTACGACGGCAAGCTCGACGAGGACGTCGTCGCCGAGCGGCTGGCCCGGGTCTCGCGGCTGGCCGAGGAGCTGACCGCGCAGCGTGCCGAGGAGCGGCTGGGCTCGACGGTGCAGGTGCTGGTCGACTCCGTCGACGAGGAGGAGGGGGCGGTCGGCCGCGGTGCCCACCAGGCGCCGGAGACCGACGGCCAGGTCGTCCTGACCTCCCACGCGGGCCTGGTGCCCGGATCGTTCGTCGCGGCGAAGGTGGTGGACACCGAAGGCGTCGACCTCGTCGCGGAGCCGCTTGGCACGACGCAGGAGGCGCGCAGATGACGGGAGTCCCGGCGTCCGCCGCCGGCAACCACCGGTCCGCACCCGCAGCCCCTGCGGCCGCGGTCCGGCGGCCTTCGTTGTGGAACATCGCCAACGTCCTCACGATGGTGCGGCTGCTGCTGGTGCCGGGCTTCGTCGTGCTGCTCGTGCACGACGACGGGCACGACCCGGCGTGGCGCTCCTTCGCGTGGGCGGCGTTCGCCATCGCGATGATCACCGACCTCTTCGACGGCGAGCTGGCCCGGCGCTACGGGCTGGTCACCGACTTCGGCAAGATCGCCGACCCGATCGCCGACAAGGCGATCATGGGCGCGGCGCTGATCGGGCTCTCGGCCCTCGGGGACCTGCCCTGGTGGGTCACCGCGGTGATCCTCTTCCGCGAGCTGGGCATCACGCTGATGCGGTTCTGGGTGATCCGCTGGGGAGTGATCCCGGCCAGCCGGGGCGGCAAGCTGAAGACGCTCACCCAGGGCGTCGCCGTCGGCATGTACATCCTGATCCTCACCGGGCCGCTGGCGACGCTGCGGGCGGTGCTGATGGGCGCCGCGGTGGTGCTGACCGTGGTGACGGGCCTGGACTACGTGCGCCAGGCCGTCGTCATGCGCCGGGCCGGACTGGCCGCGCAGCGCGCGGCCGCCGTGCGCCGGGCGCGCGAGGGCGCGGACGAGGAGGAGGGGGCGCTCGCGGAGGACGTCCCGCTGGAGTTCCCGGAGGAGCAGGGACAGGGCGCGTGAACGTCGCCGCCGAGGTGCTGGGGCTGCTGGAGGGGCGGCGGCAGTGGCTCGCCGTCGCCGAGTCGCTGACCGGTGGCCTGGTCGCCGCCGAGCTGACCTCGGTGCCCGGCGCCTCCAGGTCCTTCCGCGGTTCGGTCACCGCGTACGCCACCGAACTGAAGCGGGACGTGCTGGGCGTGGACGGCGCACTGCTGGCCGAACGCGGGGCCGTCGACCCCGACGTCGCGCGGGGGATGGCCGAGGGCGTGCGGCGCGTGCTGCGCGCCGACTGGGGGCTGGCCACCACCGGAGTCGCCGGTCCGGACCCGCAGGACGGACAGCAGGTCGGGACGGTCTTCGTGGCGGTCGCCGGGCCGACCGGCTCGTGGTGCGAGAGACTGCAGTTGAACGGCGACCGTGCCGAAATCCGTACCACCACCGTGAACGCCGTTCTGACCCTCTTGCAGCAGACGCTCCTGACGGGCGGGGGAACACCCGACGAATCCCCGACGGCGAAGGGTAGGGAAGACAGCGGGGGGAAGGGATGTTTGCAGCCCTGAGTGAACACGTCATCGCTCCCCGCACGGCCGGTGTCGGAGGCGGTACGGTGGGGCAAGAAGGTTGCGAATTCGCGGTCCGAGGAGGGAGCCACCGATGATTCTGCTCCGTCGCCTGCTCGGTGACGTGCTGCGTCGGCAGCGCCAGCGTCAGGGCCGCACCCTGCGTGAGGTCTCCTCATCCGCCCGGGTCTCCCTGGGCTATCTGTCGGAGGTCGAACGAGGGCAGAAGGAGGCTTCCTCCGAACTGCTCTCCGCGATCTGTGACGCCTTGGACGTCCCGATGTCCGAGGTGATGCGGGAGGTCAGCGACGATCTGGCGCTTGCCGAACTCGCCGAGTCGGCTGCTGTCGGGTCGGCAGCCGCGCCTATGCGGCCGCTGCTGGGCGCGGTTCCGTCCGTACCGTCCGGTCCGGACGAGCGGGTCACCATCAAGGCGCCGAAGGCGCCCACCGAGGCCGTGGACGTCGTCGCGGCCTGAGCGACACCAAGCAGTTCCGAACCGTGGCCCCGGCCGGTGGGCAACCGGCCGGGGCCACGGCGTGTCCGCGTGTGGTCCGCGGATCCGGGGAAGGCGCCCATGAGGCGGGGCCGCCGTGGAGGTGGCCCTGCGACGCCAGGCGATTCCCGAGGAGGAGCAGCATGACCGTCGTGAAGAGCACGCTGCCCGAGGCCGACCGCAAGACCGTCGGTGAGGCCCTGCAGCACACCCTCAGCGATCTCATCGACCTGTCGCTCGTCGCCAAGCAGGTGCACTGGAACGTGGTCGGGGCGCGGTTCCGGTCCGTCCACCTCCAGCTCGACGACGTGGTGACCACCGCGCGGACCTACGCCGACACGGTCGCGGAGCGGGCGGCCGCGGTCGGGGTGACGCCGGACGGGCGCGCGGGGACGGTCTCCAAGAGCAGCAGGATCGACGAGGTGCCGGACGGCTGGATCAAGGACGAGAAGGTGGTCTCGGTCATGATCGTGGCGCTGGACGCCGTGATCAGGCGGGTGCGCCAGGGGATCGAGGCGACGGAGAAGCCCGATCCGGTGAGCCAGGACATCCTGATCGGGCTCGCCGCCGAGCTCGAGAAGCACCACTGGATGTTCCAGGCCGAGAACGTCTAGGCCGGCGGGGCGTCGTCGGCGGGAGCATCGGGGCCGGTCGCCCTGGGTTGCCTCGGGCGGGGGAATGTCGCAGGTAGTAGCCGTGCGTGTCCTCCTTCCGGGTGAACGTCGTGCGGGGTGGGGCGGCAGAGGTCTAGAGATCTTGCCGGAAGGGGATCGCACCTGTGTACGGGGAAAGCCCGGGATTGGGTCCCTGGTGATACCCGCCGCAACCTCGGGGCTCCGAAGGAGGCGGCCATGCACGTTCTCCGCCTGTTTCACGAGCTGTGGGCCCGGCGGCCGGTCCGCTGGGCGATCGCTTTCGTCGCGGGAGTGGTGTGGTGGTGGGCCCTGCTGAGGCTCATCGTCCAGCCCGCACAGGCAGGCTCCTTCGAGGGCCTGGTCGTCGCCGGTGGCTGGGGGCTCAGCATCGTCCCCCTGCACACGGCGAGGTGGTCACGGGGATCATCATCCGCCGCTCCGGTGGCCGTCCGTGAGGTTGAGGGCCCGGCGCCGGGAGAGCTGACGGGAAGACTTCCGGGTCCGCGAAGTCAGTCGCTACCAGGGCATGACGACGCCCCCGTTGGGGCGCAGGATCTGGCCGGTCGTGAAGGCTGAGGCGTCGGAGGCCAGGAAGAGCACGGTGTGCGCCACGTCCTGCGGGTCGCCCACACGGCCCAGGGGCGCGGCGCGCACCAGCGCCTCCTCGGCGCGCGCCTGGGCCCGCTCGTCGAAGAGGCCGTCGGGGCCGGTGCCGTAGTGGCTCGTCATCGGTGTGCGGACGAAGCCGGGCGCCACGGCATTGGCCCGCACGCCGTGGGGTCCCAGCTCCGTGGCGAGGGTCCGGGTCAGCTGGACGACGGCGGCCTTCGAGACGCTGTAGCAGAGCAGCCCGCGGGCGCCGGTGTCGATGGCGCCGGAGGCCATGGTGACGATGCTGCCGGCACCACGCTCGGCCATCGGGCGGGCGGCCTCGCGGGCGCAGTGCAGCACACCCTTGAAGTTCACCGACAGCACCCGGTCCAGGTCGGCCTCGTCGGTGTCCAGGACGGAACTGAAGTGCATGACGCCCGCGATGGCGGCCAGGACGTCCAGCCGTCCGTGGGCGGCCATGATCGCCGCGACGGCCGCGGCCACCTGCGCGCGGTCGGTGACGTCCACGGCACGCGCCTCCGCCGCGCCGCCGGCCTTCACGGCGAGCTCGGCGGTGTGCCGGGCGCCCGGCTCGTCCACGTCCGCGCACGTTACGGTGGCCCCGGCCTGGGCGAGCAGCAGCGCCGAGGCCCGGCCGATGCCGCTGGCGGCACCGGTGACCAGAGCGGTGCGCCCGGTGAGGTCGTACGCCGGTACGGTCATGCGGCGACCGTACGACCGGATCTGACGGTCCGTCAATTGGTGTGGCGCGGCGCCGGCGCGGACGCGGGCGCGGGGCCGCGCTGGCATTGCGGGCACCAGTACGTCGCACGGGTCTGGCCGGGCGGGCCCAGCTCGGCGACGCGGATCGCCGTCCCGCAGCGCAGGCAGCCGTGCCGGTCCCGGCGGTACACCCAGTGCGTCCGGCCGCGCCGGGTGTCGCCGGTGGTGATGTGGCCGTGCCGGGTCTTGTTGGCCTGCAGCAGCTTCCTGGCGAGCTCGACGACCCGCTCGGGCTCGGGGACCTCGCCGACCGGCATCCAGGGCGTGACGCCGCGCAGGAAGCACACCTCGCACTTGTAGACGTTGCCGATGCCCGCCAGATTGCGCTGGTCCAGCAGCGCCTCCCCGACCGGCCGGGCCGGGTCGGCGGTCAGCCGGCGCAGCGCCTCGGCCGGATCCCAGTCCGGGCCCAGCAGATCGGGACCGAGATGGCCGACGGCCCGGTCCTCCTCGGCGGTGCGCAGCAGCTCCAGCACGGGCAGCCGGTAGCCGACGGCGACCCGCTCGGCGTTGGCGAGGACCGCCCGGACCTGGTGGTCGGGACCGCCCCGCCAGCGCTCACCGGGTGCGTACAACTGCCAGGAACCGTCCATGCGCAGATGCGAGTGGAGGGTCAGCCCGCCCTCGACCCGGATCAGCAGGTGCTTGCCGCGGGCCACGACCTCCTCCACGCGGCGTCCCGACAGGTCGGTCGTCGCCAGCCGCGGCACACGCAGGTCCGCACGGAGCAGGACGTGCCCCGCCAGCGCCCAGTGCAGCCGGTGCGCGGCCAGCCAGATCGTGTCGCCCTCGGGCACGGATCCCCCTGTTCCCGTTCAGGCCCGCAGCCGCAGGCCGCGGGGTGTCGCATGGAAGCCGGCCGCCTCCAGGGCCCGGCCGAGCACCGAGGTGAGGGCGGACTCGCCGTTCGTGCGTTCCACCGTGAGCCGGCCGAGCGCACCGTCACGCACGGCCAGGGCGAGCGCGTCGGCGGCCGCCTGCAACCGCTCCTCGTCCGCACTGCCGCCGCCCCGGCCGTCGCCCTCCGCCGCGGAGGTGCCGGGCCAGGCCAGCAGGGTCTTGCCGCCGCGCTCCACGTACAGCGTGAGCTCGCCGTCGACCAGGACGACCAGGGCCCCCGCCTTGCGCCCCGGCCGGTGGGTCACCCCGGCGGGCTGCTCGGGCCAGGGCAGGGCGGCGCCATAGGCGTTGGCCGGGTCGGCCGCGGCCAGCACCACGGTGCGGGCCTTGTCGTGCCGGGCGTCCTCGCGGTCCCGGGCGTTGCTGATGGCCCGCAGTCGGTCCACCGCGCCGTCCATGGCGAACTGGGCCGCGCCCAGCCCCTCCACGACGTAGCCGCGGCGCGCCTGGCCGGTCTCCTCGAAGGCCGACAGGACGCGGTACGCGGCGGAGAAGCCGCCCTCCACACCCTCGGCGGCCACCGCCCCCCGCGTGACCACGCCGTGCCGGTCCAGCAGCGCGTGGGTGAGGGCGTGCGCCCGGTGCGTCGCGTCGGGCTCCGCCTCCGGTACCAGGGACCAGCGGCCCGCCGTCGTCGGCGGCCCGCCCCGTGACGCCGTCACCCGGGGCGCGGGCCGGCCGGTGCGGGCCGTGAAGGCGCCGTAGCGGCCGCGGGGCACCGCGCGCGGCGCCCGGTGCGCGGTGGAGCCCGCCGTACGGCCGGAGCCGAGCAGGGCGCGCAGCGGCGCGAGCGTGTCGTTGGTCAGCCGGCCCGACCAGGCCAGCTCCCAGACCACCTCGGCCAGTTCCGGATCGGACAGCTCGTGCCCGGCGGCGCGGACCTGTTCGGAGATCTGCCGGAAGAACAGTCCGTAGCCGCCCGAGAGCCCGTCCAGGACCGCGTGGTGCACCGGGGAGAGCTCCAGCGGCTGGGGCTGCGGCAGCAACAGGGGCGCGGTGTCGGCGAGGTACAGCGACAGCCAGCCGTCCTTGCCCTGCAGGGCGCCGGCCCCCGCCCACACGATCTCGCCCGCCGACGTCAGCTCGTCGAGCATCGCCGGGGTGTAGTCCGTCACTCGGGCGGGCAGGACCAGCTTCTCCAGGGCCGAGGCGGGGACGGCGGCGCCCTGCAACTGCTCGACGGCCCGCACCAGGCCGTCGAGGCCGCGCAGGCCGTGCGTGCCCACGTGCTGCCACTGCGGCAGGAAGGTGGCCAGCGTGGCCGGCGGCACGGGTTCCAGTTCGTGCCGCAGCGCCGCCAGCGAGCGCCGCCGCAGCCGCCGCAGCACACCGGCGTCGCACCACTCGTGGCCCGCGCCGCCGGGCCTGAACTCGCCCTGCACGACCCGGCCGGACGCGGCGAGCCGGTGCAGGGTGCCGTCGGCGACGGCGGTGCCCAGGCCGAAGCGCTGGGCGGCCTCGGCCGAGGTGAACGGCCCGTGCGTACGGGCGTAGCGGGCCAGCAGATCCGCCAGCGGGTCCTTGACGGGCTCGGTGAAGGCCTCCGGCACACCGACCGGCAGGGCGGTGCCCAGGGCGTCCCGCAGCCGCCCGGCGTCCTCCACGGCGGCCCAGCGGTCCACGCCCGCGACGCGGACCCGGATCGCCCGGCGCGCGCCCTCCAGCCCGGCCGCCCAGCCCGGTTCCGCGCCGCGCGCGGCCAGCTCGGCGTCGTCCAGCGGGCCCAGCAGCCGCAGCACGTCGGCGACCCCCTCGGGGCCCTTGATCCGCCGGTCCTCGGTGAGCCACTGCAGCTCTTGCTCCAGTTCCACCATCACGTCGGCGTCGAGCAGCTCGCGCAGCTCGGCCTGGCCCAGCAGCTCCGCCAGCAGCCGGGAGTCCAGCGAGAGCGCCGCGGCGCGCCGCTCGGCCAGCGGCGAGTCGCCCTCGTAGAGGAACTGCGCCACGTAGCCGAAGAGCAGCGACTTGGCGAACGGCGACGGTTCGGGCGTCGTCACCTCGACCAGCCGCACCTTGCGGGACTCGATGTCGCCCATCAGCTCGACCAGCCCGGGGACGTCGAAGACGTCCTGCAGGCACTCGCGGACCGCTTCCAGCACGATCGGGAACGAACCGAACTCCGAGGCCACCTGGAGCAGTTGGGCGGCCCGCTGGCGCTGCTGCCACAGCGGCGTGCGCTTGCCGGGGTCCCGGCGGGGCAGCAGCAGCGCACGGGCCGCGCACTCCCGGAACCGGGACGCGAACAGCGCGGAACCGCCGATCTGGTCGGTGACGAGCTGCTCGACCTCGCCCTTGTCGAAGGCGACGTCGGCGGCGCCGACCGGGGACTGGTCCGCGTCGTACTCGGTGCCCTGCCGCGCCGGGTCCACGTCCAGCAGGTCCAGGCCCATCAGATCCGCGTCCGGCAGCCGCAGCACGATGCCGTCGTCGGCGTGCATCACCTGCGCGTCGAAGCCGTACCGCTCACCGAGCCGGGCACCCAGCGCGAGCGCCCAGGGGGCGTGGACCTGGGCGCCGAAGGGGGAGTGGACGACCACCCGCCAGTCGCCCAGCTCGTCCCGGAAGCGCTCCACCACGATGGTGCGGTCGTCGGGCACATGGCCGCAGGCCTTGCGCTGCTCCTCCAGGTAGGCCAGCACATTGTCGACCGCCCACGGGTCCAGCCCGGCCGCGGCCAGCCGGGCCCGGCCCTTGCGCGGGTCCAGGGCCGCGACCTCGCGCAGGAACGCACCGAGGGCGCGGCCCAGCTCGAGCGGACGGCCGAGCTGGTCGCCCTTCCAGAACGGCAGCCGCCCGGGCACGCCCGGGGCGGGGGAGACCAGCACCCGGTCGCGGGTGATGTCCTCGATACGCCAGGAGGTCGTACCCAGGGTGAAGACGTCTCCCACCCGGGACTCGTAGACCATCTCCTCGTCGAGCTCGCCGACCCGGCCGCCGCCCTTCTTCGGGTCGGCGCCGGCCAGGAACACCCCGAACAGCCCGCGGTCGGGGATCGTGCCCCCCGAGGTCACCGCCAGGCGCTGTGCGCCGGGCCGGGCCGCCACCGTGTTCGCCACCCGGTCCCACACCACGCGCGGCCGGAGCTCCGCGAAGGCGTCCGACGGATAGCGCCCGGCCAGCATGTCCAGCACCGCGGTGAACGCCGAGTGCGGCAGTGCGGCGAAGGGCGCAGCCCGGCGTACCACCGCCAGCAGTTCGTCGACGTCCCATGTGTCCAGCGCCGTCATCGCGACCAGTTGCTGCGCCAGGACGTCCAGCGGGTTGGCCGGGATGCGCAACGCCTCGATCGCGCCCCTCCGCATCCGCTCGGTGACCACCGCCGACTGCACGAGGTCGCCGCGGTACTTGGGGAAGACCACCCCGGTAGAGACCGCCCCCACCTGGTGTCCCGCCCGGCCCACGCGCTGCAGCCCGGACGCCACCGAGGGCGGCGACTCCACCTGGACGACCAGGTCCACCGCGCCCATGTCGATGCCCAGCTCCAGGCTGGACGTGGCGACGACGGCCGGCAGCCGCCCGGCCTTGAGGTCCTCCTCCACCAGGGCGCGCTGCTCCTTGGAGACCGAGCCGTGGTGCGCCCTGGCCAGCAGCGGCGGCGCCCCGCGCGCCGCGCCGGACTGCGCCATGATCTCCGCAGGCGGTGCGCCCTCGGGCAGGGGCTCGCCCATGGCCCGTTCGTAGGCGATCTCGTTGAGCCGGTTGCACAGCCGCTCGGCCAGGCGGCGCGAGTTGGCGAAGACGATCGTGGAGCGGTGGTCCTGCACCAGGTCGGCGATGCGCTCCTCGACGTGCGGCCAGATCGAGGGCCGGGGGTCGTCGCCCTCGGTGGCGGGGGAGCCGCCGAGCTCGCCCAGGTCCTCGACGGGGACGACCACCGACAGGTCGAACTCCTTCTGCGACGGGGGCTGGACGACCGTCACCTTGCGCTGCGGCGACAGGAAGCGCGCCACCTCGTCCACCGGGCGGACCGTCGCCGACAGGCCGATGCGCCGCGCGGGGCGCTCCAGCAGCTCGTCCAGCCGCTCCAGCGACAGCGCCAGGTGCGCGCCGCGCTTCGTCCCGGCGACGGCGTGCACCTCGTCGAGGATCACCGTCTCGACACCGCGCAGCGACTCCCGGGTCGAGGAGGTCAGCATCAGGAACAGCGACTCGGGGGTCGTGATCAGGATGTCCGGCGGCCGGGTCGCGAGCGCGCGCCGCTCGGCGGCCGGGGTGTCGCCCGAGCGGATGCCCACCCGCACCTCGGGCTCCGGCAGCCCCAGCCGCACGGACTCGTGCCGCAGGCCGGTCAGCGGACTGCGCAGGTTGCGCTCCACGTCGACGGCGAGCGCCTTCAGGGGCGACACGTACAGCACGCGGCAACGGCGCTTGGCCTCGGCCGGCGGCGGCGTCGACGCCAGCCGGTCCAGGGCGGCCAGGAACGCCGCCAGCGTCTTCCCGGAGCCCGTGGGGGCCACCACGAGCACGTCGGACCCGCCGGCGATCGCCCGCCAGGCCCCCGCCTGCGCGGCGGTGGGCGCGCTGAAGGCCCCCGTGAACCACGCGCGCGTGGCGGGGGCGAACGCGTCGAGGGCCCCCGCCGGATCCCGCTCCTCCGGGGTGGCCCCAGTGCTCCGTCGCGACATGCCATCCATCCTGCCTCGCCCCACTGACAAACCGCCCCCCCTCCGTGCACGTACGCGGTCTTTCCCGGGCAGGGCGGGCGGGAGGAGGGCGGGTACGGCGCAGAATGGGGGGATGGGGTCGGACGAGCGGGCGCGGTTCTGGAGGCATCCGGGCTTGCCGGACGTCGATCTCCTGCGGGCGCGGTACGTGCGCAAGACGTTCGTCCGGCACACGCACGAGTCGTTCGTGATCGCCGGCATCACCCAGGGAGTCGAGGCCTTCCACCACCACGGCACGATCGAGCGGGCGGGGCCGGGGGCGGTGGCGCTGATCAACCCCGACACCGCGCACACCGGGCACGCGGGCGTGCCCGAGGGGTGGACGTACAGCGTGCTCTACCCCGGGGCGGACGTCGTGGCCTCCGTCGCGGCGGAGACGACGGCGATCCGCGGGACGGTGGGCTTCACCGTCGCCGTCGCAGAGGACCCGTACGCCGTGCACCTGGTCACCCAGGTGCTGCGGGCGGCCGACCAGGGCAACGCGCTCGCCGCCGACACCATGATGCGGCTGGCCGTCGCCCGGCTGCTGCGCGCCCACGGGGGCACGCTGCCCGAGCGCGCCCTTCTCACCGCCGGCGCCCGCAACGCCGAGCGGGCCCGGCAGGTCCTGGAGGCGCGCCTCACCGACCCGCCGCCGCTGGCGGAGCTCGCGGCCGGGCTGGGCACGAGTCCCTTCGCGCTGCTGCGCGGCTTCCGCGACCTGTACGGCATGCCCCCGCACGCCTGGCTCACCGACGCCCGGGTCCGGCGCGCGCGGCGACTGCTGGACGACGGGACGGCACCGGCCGAGGCCGCGGTGGCCGTGGGCTTCACCGACCAGCCCCATCTGAACCGCCACTTCACGCGGATCGTGGGGGTGCCGCCGGGCGCGTACCAGCGGGAGCGCAAGAACGTACAAGACGGCTCCAAGGGCGCGGCCTAGCGTCGGGCAGGTGACCGCAGCACCCTTGGAAGCCGGCCGGCGCCGGCAGCACCCACCGTCGTCCGTGAAGCCGCGTTCCGAGGTGGTCCGTGACGCCCTGGGAGTGGGCGTCGCCGTCGGCCTGTCCGGCTTCGCCTTCGGAGTGACCTCGGCCGGGGCCGGGCTGAGCCTGTTGCAGACCTGCGCGCTCAGCCTGCTGGTGTTCACCGGCGCCTCGCAGTTCGCGCTCGTCGGCGCCCTGGGCGCGGGCGGCGCTCCCTTGGCGGCCGCCGCCGGGGCGTTCTTCCTCGGGGTGCGCAACGCCTTCTACGGGCTGCGGCTGTCCGAACTGCTGCGCGTCCCGCGCGCACTGCGCCCCTTCGCGGCGCAGTGGGTGATCGACGAGACGTCCGCCGTCGCCCTGGCGCAGCCCGACCGGGCGAGCGCCCGGCTGGGTTTCACGGTCACCGGCGCCACCCTCTACGCGCTGTGGAACCTGACCACGTTCCTGGGCGCGTTCGGCGCCGCCGCGCTCGGCGACCCGGCCGACTGGGGCCTGGACGCGGCCGGTCCGGCGGTCTTCCTCGCGCTGCTCGCACCCATGCTGCGGGACCGCCGCGAGCGGGCCACGGCGGCGGTCGCCGTGCCGCTCGCCCTGGTGTGCCTGCCACTGCTCCCCGCCGGGGTGCCCGTCCTGGTCGCGGCGCTGGCCGCACCGCTCGTCCTGGCCGTGACCCGCCACAAGGAGGCCGACCGTTGAGCACGTGGATCGCCGTGGGCGTCACCGCCTTCGGCTGCTACGCCGTGAAACTGCTGGGCCTGTCCGTTCCCGCGGGCTTCCTGGAACGCCCCGTCGTGCGGCGGCTGGCCGCGCTGCTGCCCATCGCCCTGCTGGCGGCCCTCACCGCACTGCAGACCTTCGGGGACGGGCGCGGCCTGGTGCTCGACGCGCGCGCCGCGGGTCTGGCGGCGGCCGGCGTCGCCCTCCTGCTGCGCGCCCCCTTCCTCGTGGTCGTCGCCGTCGCGGTGGTGGTGACCGGAGCGCTGCGGGCCGTCACCGGGTGACGGGTTAGTGTGACCCGTCACAACGGATGCGCAAGTGAGGGTGGGACGATGGCGGTCGACTCCCTGCCGGTCCTCTCCGACGCGGCCCGCGCCCTCGCGGCGCGCTGCGAGCACAGGGTGAACGAGATCGCCCGCTCCATGACGACGCGCGCCTTCGCCGACCTCCCCGGCTATGCCGAACTGCCCGCGGACGTCAAGGACGGGGAGCTCGCCGCCACCGCGCGCCACGGCCTGCGGCTCTTCCTGCGCCGGGTCGTCCACGGCACTCCCGCCGAGCGGCCGGAGCGGGGCGACTTCGACCGCTTCAGGGAACGCGCCGCCCAGCGGGCCGAGGAGGGGCTGCCCCTGCACCTGGTGCTACGCGGCCATCTGCGCGGCACCGCCGTGCTGTGGCGGGCGCTGCGGGAGGTGGCGCGGCCGGGCGAGGAGGCCGCGCTCGCCGAACTCGCCGACGTCCTCATCGGCATCCAGGAGGGCATCGTCGGCGCCGTCTCCGAGACGTACCTGGACGAGCAGAGCACGCTCGCCGCCGAACGCCGTGAGGAGCGCCGCGCCCTGGTGCGGGCGCTGCTGGACGGCTCCCTGCCGCCGGAACGGTTCCCCGCCGGGCGGCTGGGCCTGGCGGGCGGCGCCCTCGTGCTCGCCCTCCACTTCCCGCCAGAGGACGCCGCCGGCCGCCCCCCGGCGGCCGCGCACCGCAGGCCGCGCCGGGCCCAGGCCGCGCTGGACCGTGCTTTCGGCACCGAGGTGCCGGCCCTGCTCGACGACACCGGCGGCCACGCCGTCGTCCCCGGCCACCCGGTGCTGCCGGGCGGCGACGACGCGCTGCTCGCACCGCTGCGCCGCGCCTGCTCCGCGGACGTGCGGCTGGCCGCCGTCACGGCCGCAAGGCCGGAGGACATCCCCGGTGCCGCCCGCACGGCGACGGAGGTGCTGAGGGTGGCGCGCGCCGGAGGGCTGCCGCCGGGGCTGCACCGGCTCGACGACGTGCTGCTGGAGTACCACCTGTCACGGCGCGACGAGAGCAGCGACCGCATAGCGGCCCTGCTCGACCCGATCGCGGGCCGCCAGGACCTGGTCGAGACGCTGCGGACCTACCTGGGCAGCCGGCAGGAACGCCGCAGCACCGCGCGGCAGTTGGGGCTGCACCCCAACACCGTCGACAACCGGCTGGCCCGGATCTGCGAACTCACCGGGCTCGACCTCGCCGCGCCGCACGGCACGGCCCTGGCGCTGGCCGCGCTGCTGCTGCGCGACGCCGCCGGGTGAGCCGTCCTCAGGCGAGGCGTCCGTACGCCCGCAGGGTGAGCAGCGCGTCGAGGGTGACCAGCGGCCGCCACTCCAGCAGCGTCCCGGGGGCCCACGCGGCCCGGCGCGCGGGCCAGCCGCCGTCGTCCTGCTGGCCGGCCGCCAGGAAGTCCAGCGCGCGGTCCATCTCCGCGTCCGTGAACCACTCCCGCGCCGGGGAGTCCGGCGTGCGCGCGTAGTCGTACGCGAAACGGTGTTCGCCGTCCGGGGATCCCGGCGGCGGCGCGGCCTCCGGGTGCCGCCCGGGGTCCAGTACGACGAGCCGCTGCTCGCGCACGATCCGTCCCAGCCGCGCCGCCGCCGCCCGGGCCCGCGCCCGGTCGGGCGCGTGGTCCAGGAACGCCATCGCGGCCACGACCTCGCCGGGGTGGGTCTTGTCGAGGGTCTCGATCGCCTCCCAGCAGAAGTCCGTGGCCCGGAACAGCCAGGCGTGCCAGACCTCGTTGCGGTGCAGCGTGCCCACCACCGGCCCGGTGGCCAGCAGGTCGCCCGGCGGGCTGTCCACCAGGGGCAGCCAGGGGGCGACCGGGAAGCCGCGCAGCGAGGGGTGGAGCGCGGGCAGCGCGCCCTCCTGGGTCGACACGGCCGTCACGTAGCGGCAGATCCGCTCGGCGCGCTGGCCGGCGCACCTGCCGATCTCGTCGAGCACGCGCAGCGCGTGGGCCACGTGCAGCGGCTGGCTTACCGTGCCGCGCAGATCGGGCTCGAGGGCGTGGCCGTAGCCGTCGTCGCCGTTGCGGTAGGCGGTCAGCGCGGTCTCCACCGCGTCCGCCGGGCCGTTCCGGAAGTGGTACGCGAACCTGCGCTGCTCGAGCACGCGTGCGGTCAGCCACACGAAATGCTCGGCGCGTTCTAGCGGGGTTGCTGACATGTGCGCACAGTAGGCCTCCGTAAGCGCTCTGCACACAGAAGTGCGCAGGGAGCACCCTGGCGTGCGACCACGCGCCCCCCAGTACGGGTCATCCGCCGCCGGGAGTTGACGGCTCTGGCACCCCCCGGACTTAATGTGCCGGAAAGCACGGGGGAGGGGGCACGGTGGACGATCCACTGCTGTGGCGGGCCGGTTCCGGGGAACTGGCCGACTGGCTCGACGGTGTGCGGCGGAAGCTGCTCGGGGACACGGTCGCCGGGTACGACGTGTGGAGCGGTCCGGTTTTCCCCGACTACGGGAGCGTGATCCACCGGGCCGGTGACACCGGCGCCCTCGCCCGGTTCCTCACCGCCGAGGGCGCCGACGCGCTGCGCGCCACCACGCACCGCGGTGCCCGGCAGGGGGAGACCTCGGTCGAGCTCCGCGTCGAGGACCGCGCCGGCGCGGACGCCCTGCGCATCGTGCCGTCGGGCGAGCGCGCGGGCACCGTACGCCTCACGGCCCCGGTCGCCGATCCGGCCGCGCTCGCCGCATGGCTGACCCAGTTGTCGCCGCTGCTCCCCGTACCGGTCCCGCGCCGGGAGGCGTCGGCCCATCCGCTGCCCGAGCCGCTCGCCGTCACCCTGTACCACCGCGCCGGCGACGTCCTGATCGGCCTGGAGGCACGCGACGGGCGTCCGGCCGGTTCCGGGCTGCGCCCCGCGGACGACCGGGTGCTCGTCCGCACGCGGCCGGACACCCTCGCACACGAGTCCGGGCTTCTCCTGCACCCGGCCGTCCTCGAACGCAGGCCCGTCACCACGGCCGGCGAACTGGCCCGGTGGCTCGGCGAACTGGACGCGGCCTGGGGGGCGCGGCCGGCGCTCTCCGCGCTCACCGGCCGTGCCGCCCGGGCCGTCCTGCCGTACGGCAACCTCCGCGCGGAGGTGCGGAAGATCGAGCACGGGACGCCGTTGCTCATGGTCGGCCGGCCCTTCGGCCCCGAGGTGACGGCCTCCGGGCCCCCGGAGCGGCTCGCGCGGTGGGCCGGGCCGCTGCTCGGGGTGGTCGTGCACCAGCGGGCCGCGTCCTCGTCGCGCCGTGCCCTGGTGAGATGGCTGCGCGGGGTGGAGGAGTCGGTGTTCGCCGGGCCCGCCGCGTGGACGGTCACCGCGTCCGCCGCCCCGCCCGGCGTGCTGCCCGGGACCCCCGTCACCACCGCCGAGCTGGCCGCCCTTCTGTCGGGCAGCCCGGACGGCGGCGTCCCGGGAGTGGACCGCCTCGCCCCCGGCGAAGTCTCCCTGAGGGGCGCCGGCGCGGCGTTCGGCCGGGTCGACGTCACCGGCCGCCCCGCGCCCTGAGCCGTCGGCGGCGACGGCGCCCGACCGGGCCCGGTGGCGATGCGCGTGCGGGCTCCCGGGGGTTTGAATGGGAGGGGGAACCACGACATCGGACGACCGGGTGACTACACACACCGACCTGGACAACCTCGGCTCGCCGCGTGACGGCAGCGGCGCCCTGTTCGTCGTCGACGGGCACGGCGACGTCCTCATGTGCACCGGATCGGTGCACGAGCTGACCGGACGGCCCCCCGGGGCGGTGTGCGGACGCCCGGTCGCCGAACTCCTGACGGCCCCGGAGGTGTGGGCACGACTCCTCCCCGCGGCGGGCGCCGCCGAAGCGGAGGACGACGCCGAGCTGCGGCACAGCGACGGCACCACGGTCCCGGTGCGGCTGCGGGTGCAGCCGACGGCCGCGGGCGGCGGGCCGGCCGGGGGGATGGTCGTGACCGTCACACCCCGCGCGGTGGCCGAACGCCGCAAGGAGGACGAGGCACTGCTCAGGGCCCTCTTCCAGCAGCGGCACGTCGGCCTCGCGATCCACGACATGGCGCTGGAGACCACCCGGTTCAACCTCGTCTCCGGCATCGACCTCCCGCCGCAAGCCGGCGTCCGCGTGGATCCGACGGACTGGACCGTCGAGGACGTGCTGCTCCCCAAGGACGCGGCGGCCCTCCGGGAGCAGCTGAGGCACGTGGCCGAGACCGGGGAGCCGCTGATCGACTGGGTGCACAGCGCCCGGCGCCAGGGGACACCGGACGTCAAAAGGGTGGCGTCCTTCTCCGCCTTCCGCCTGCACGGCGCGAACGACCGCCCCGTCGGGGTCGCCGTCATCTTCACCGACGTCACCCAGGAGTACGCCGCCCGCCAGCGCATGGAGTTGATGCACGCCGCCGCGGAGGGCATCGGCCGCAGCCTGGACGTCGCCAAGGTCGCCCAGGAACTCGTGGACGTGCTCGTCTCCCACCGTTTCGCCGACCTGGCCGCGGTGGACCTCACCCACACCGTGCTGATCGGCCAGGAGCCCGGCGAGTTCCGGCTCGGTGCCCCCTTCCGCAGGGTCGCGGTGGCCTCCTCCGACGGATCGTGGCCCCCCGAGATCCACCCCCGGGGCGCCGGCTTCCGCCTGCGCAGCCTGGAGAGCGACCACCTGCGCGGTGGCGCCGCCGTCTTCAGGTCGGACCTGACCTCCTGGCGCGAGGGCCTGGCCGGGGACCTCGAACGCAGCCGGCTGCTGCTGCCCGACACGGCGGCGTCCTTCCTGAGCGTGCCGCTGATCGCCCGCGGCCTCGTGCTCGGCGTCCTGGTGATGTGGCGGACCGCCGCCCTCCCGCCGTACGGCCTGGGCGACGCCGGCCTCGCGGAGGAGCTCGCCTCGCGGGCCTCCCTGGGCCTGGACAACGCCCGCCGCTACACGCGCGAGCACCGTACCGTCGAGGCGCTCCAGCGCAGCCTGCTCCCGCCGTCGATCACCGAGACCACCGGGGTGCTGACCGCCGGCAGCTACGTACCGGCGGGCACGACGGAGGCGGTCGGCGGCGCCTGGTTCGACGTGATCCCGCTGTCCTCCAGCCGGCTGGCGCTGGTCAGCGGGGACGTCACCGGCCACGGTCTGAACGCGGCGGCCACCATGGGCAGGCTCCGCACGGCGGTGCAGACCCTGGCCGACCTCGACCTGCCGCCCGGTGAACTCCTGGCCCACATGGACGACCTCGTCGTCAGGCTCGGCGACGTCGCCCCGCCGCACGGCGAGGACCAGGACGGCACGGCGGGCGGCAGCGCGGTCGGCGCCACCTGCCTGTACTGCGTCTACGACCCCGTCGAGGGCCGCTGCGAGATGGCGAGCGCCGGGCATCCCGCGCCGGTGTACGCCGCGCCGGGCGCCCCCGCCCGGGTGATCGGCCTCAAGCCCGGTCCGGCGTTGGGCGTGGACAGCCTGCCCTTCGAGCCGGTCGGCTTCGAGGTCCCCCCGGGCAGCGTGCTCGCGTTCTTCAACGAACCGCTCCTGTCCCACCCCGACGGCTCCGCGCAGGAGCGGCTCGCACGTCTGTGCTCGGTGCTCGCCACGGACCCCGGCGGGACCCGCACCCCCACCCAGACCGGCCGCGCGATCCTCGACGAACTCCTCGCCGAACCGCCCGGCGACGACGTCACGCTGCTCGTCGCCCGCATGCGCCCCCTGCCACCCGGCTCCGTCGCCACCTGGGAGTTCCCCGCCGATCCCGCCGTCGTGGCGCGGGCCAGGACCGCGGTGGAGAGCCAGCTGCAGCTGTGGGACCTCAAGCACCTGGCGTTCACGACCGAACTCATCACCAGTGAGCTGGTCACCAACGCGATCCGCTACGGCGGCGACCCCGTCGGGCTGCGCCTGATCCGCGACGACACCCTGGTCTGCGAGGTGTCCGACCCGAGCCAGACCCAGCCCCGGCTGCGCCGGGCCCGGCTGTCCGACGAGGGCGGCCGCGGGCTGTTCCTCATCGCCCAGCTCTCCAGCCGCTGGGGCAGCCGCTACACCGCGGGCGGGAAGACCATCTGGGCGGAGCAGCCGCTGTCCGAGTCCTGAGGCGGGCGGGGCGGCGTGTCCGGGCGGTGTCAGGCATCCGGGCCGCCCGGGTCGCCGGTTGCGGTGGTTCGCGCGGAAGCTGGGAGGACGGCCGTAGGCGGGGCCCGTCCGGTGTCCACCGGGCGGGCGCCGACGGAGGTGGTTCCAGTGGCGCACGGCAGCCCGCCCGCTCCCATGGGTGACGCGGAGGCGGCGATCCTGCGTGCCCTGTTCACCCAGTCGCCGGTCGGCCTGCACGTCCTCGACCCGGACCTGCGGGTGGTCCGCGTCAACATGGGCACCCCTGCCATGCGCGGGGTGCGCTCGGAGGACCTCCTCGGGCGGTACTTCCGCGACGCCTATCCCGTCGTATCGCCCGACGACGTGGAGATGCGCCTGCGCCAGGTGCTGGAGACCGGCGTCCCGCTGATCGAGGACCTCGTGCGGACGTACCCGCTGACCGGGGACGGCGAGGCGCACTCCTACTCGGTCTCCGTCTTCCGGCTGGAGGACCCGGACGGGACGGTCCTGGGCGTCGCGCTCGCCGTGGTCGACGTGACCGAGCGGGAGAAGGGGCGTGCCCGGATGCGCGTCCTCAACGCGGTGCGCGATCGCGTGGGCCGCACCCTGGACGTGGTGGTGACCTGCGAGGAACTCGTCGGCGCCGTGGTGCCCGCCTTCGCCGACGTCGTCGTGGTGGAGGTCGTCGACGACGTGGTCCGCGGCGACGACCCACCGCTGTCGCCGCTCCCCCTGGGGACCCCGCTGCGGCGGGCCGCGTTCGGGAGCAGCGCCGGCCTCGGGCAGCCCCAGGCGTACCCGGTGGGCGACGTGCGGAGCCTGCCCGACCCGACCCCGTACACCCAGGCGCTGTCCGACCTGCGTCCCCGCGTGGTGCGGCTGCACGCCGGGCTGCCGTGGCTCGCCACCGACCCCGCCCGCGCCGAGGCGATCCGTGCCTCGGGGACGCAGACGCTGCTCACGGTGCCGCTGACACTGCGCGGGGCGGTACTCGGGCTGATCAGCCTCTACCGCACGGAACGGCTGGAGCCCTTCACGGAGGACGACGTCGAGATCGCGCTGCAGCTGGCCGACCACACCGCCCTGTGCATCGACAACGCCCGCCGCTACACCCGGGAGCACAGCGTCGCCGCCACGGTGCGGCGGCAGCTGCTGCCCCGTCGCCCCGTGTCGCACACCGCGCTGGAGACCGCCTACCTGTCGGCGGCGAGGGAGAGCGCGGCGGGGTCCTGGTACGACACGATCCCGCTGTCCAGCGCCCGCACCGCGCTGGTCGTCGGGGACGTGGCGGGACAGGGCATCCACGCCACCGCCGGCATGGGCCAGTTGCGTACCGTCATCCGCTCGCTGAGCGCGTTCGACCTGGGGCCCGACGAACTGCTGGCCCGGCTCAACGACATCACGACGCACCTGGCGGCCGAGCGCGCCTCACTGCCGCCCGCCGACCCGCTGCACCGGGAGGCCCTCACCGCCGCCTGCATGTACGCCGTGTACGACCCGCTGACCCGCCGATGCACGATGGCCCGCGCCGGTCATCTCGCGCCGGTGATCGTAGCGCCGGACGGCAGTGCGCAGATCCCGGAGATCCCGGACGGGCCGCGGCTGGGCACCGCAGGGGGGACGCCCTTCGCCGCCGCCGAGCTCGACATCCCGGAGGGCAGTGTCCTGGCCTTCACCAGCTCGCCGGTGCTGTCCCTGCACCTGGCGGGCGGTTCCACACCGCTCAAGGGCGGCCGGCCGGGGTGGGACCGTCCGCTCCAGGACCTCTGCGACGAGATCATGTACACGCTTCCCGGGGGCGTCGACCGGGGTGTGCCGATGCTCCTGCTGGCCCGCACACGCCCCTTCCCGCAGGACCGCGTCGCCGCCTGGCCGCTCGCGGACGACCGCACTGCGGTCGCCACCGCGCGGGCCCTGGTCCGCGACCGGCTCGCCGAGTGGGGAGCGGACGAGGACACCGTGTTCAACGCCGAGCTGATCGTCAGCGAACTGGTCACCAACGCCATCCGCTACGGGAGCCCCCCGATGCGGTTGCGCCTCATCAACGACCGGATGCTGACCTGCGAGGTCCGGGACACCAGCCCCGCCGCCCCGCACCTGCTGCACGCGCGCACCGTGGACGAGGGCGGCCGCGGGCTGTTCATCGTCGCCCAGCTCGCCGACCTGTGGGGCACGCGGTACGCGGAGGACGGCAAGACGATCTGGACCGAGCAGGCCCTCCCGGCCCCTGCGGGCTGACCGGCCCGCCCGCCGGCGGCGAGGTCCACGAAGGCCGGGCCGGGCACCTGGTGCCGTGCTGGGTTGCCGACCCCGCCGCGTGCCCGGCCCGGCGTGACGGCGGGCTCGTCATTCCCGGACGGAGAGGGGGTGCGCGCCGTTGCGGCCCCTGGTCCGTACCGCCGCGCTCAGCGGATACGCCGAGCTGAGCCGCTCCCTCGGCATCGACCCGCGGACGCTGATGAGGCGCGTGGGCCTGGACGTCGCGACGCTCGCCCTCCCGGAGCGGTGGATCTCCGGCGCGGCCGTGGCCCAGGTGCTGGGACTCTCGGCGGAGGCCTCCGGGCACGAGGACTTCGGGCTGCTCCTCGCGGAGTTCCGCCGCTTCCGCGACCTCGGCCCCATCGGCCTGGTCGTCCGTCAGGAGCCCGACGTCCGCGGTGTGCTCGGCGTCCTGATCCGGCACCAGCGCGTGTACAACGAGGTGCTGGACGCCCGGCTGTCCGAGACGGACGGACTCGCCACCCTCAAGGTGGGCGTACGGCTCGGCGTGCCGATGGAGGCCCGGCAGGCCACGGAACTGGCCGTCGCCGCCTACCACCGGACCCTGCGCGAGGTGCTGCACCCCCGCTGGCAGCCGCTCTCGGTGTGGTTCGCCCACCCCGCACCGGCGGACACGGTGACCTGCCGGCGGCTGTTCGGCCCGGTCGTGGAGTTCGACCGGGCGTTCGACGGCATCCTCCTGCGGGCCGACGACCTCGACGCCCGCAACGCCACCGCCGACCGCCCGCCCGGGTACGCGGGCGGGCAGCCGCAGGTGCTCGCGGGTCCCCGGGACGCCACCGTCGTGGACCGGGTGCGGGAACTGATCGAGGTGCTGCTGCCCTCCGGCCGCTGCTCGATCGAGCAGGTCGCCCGCAGCCTCGGCGTCGACCGGCGCACCCTCCACCGGCACCTGACCCGTTCGGGTGAGACGTTCTCCTCGCTGCTCAACGCCGCCCGCATGGACCTGGCGCGGCAGTTCGTGGCCGGCCCGTGCCGGTCGCTCACGGAGGTCTCCCGGCTGCTGGGCTTCTCGTCGCTCAGCGCGTTCTCCCGCTGGTTCCACGACCGGTTCGGCTGCAGCCCGCGGGAGTGGCGCAGGTGCGGGCAGGACCGGCCGCCGATCCGGTCCGTGGCCGGCGCCGCCCGTTCAGGCGAACGGACCCGGTCCGTTTGACGCACCGTCCGGGGCGGCGGACCGTGGCGGGTATCCCCGCTCGTAGAAAGGCCGGACGGCGATGGCGGACATTCAGGCCAGGCGCATAGCCGCGTTCATCGAGCCGCTGCGTGTGAAGCCCGGATCCACCGTGGACCTGGCCAGGGACTTCGACCCCCGGTACAAGGGCAGCCTGAAGAAGCGGGACGGCGTCGGACTGCTCAGCACGGGCGTGTCGCTGCTGGCCGAGTACCAGGCGCGGCTGGCCGCCCAGGACACCTACGGGGTGCTGCTCTGCCTCCAGGCACTCGACGCCGGGGGCAAGGACGGCACCATCCGTCACGTCATGAGCGGGGTGAACCCGCAGGGCGTGCGGGTCAGCAGCTTCAAGGTGCCCTCCGCGGAGGAGCTCGACCACGACTACCTGTGGCGCTACGCGCAGCGGCTGCCCACGCGGGGCGAGATCGCGATCTTCAACCGCTCCCACTACGAGGAGGTCCTCGTCGTCCGGGTGCACCACGAGGTCCTCCAGCGGCAGAAGCTGCCGGAGCAGCCCAGGGGCGCGGGCATCTGGGAGCGCCGCTACCGGGAGATCAACAACTGGGAGCGCTACCTGACCGACAACGGCTTCAAGGTCGTCAAGGTCTTCCTCAACCTCTCCAAGGAGGAGCAGCGCGCCCGCTTCCTGAAGCGGATCGACCTCCCCGAGAAGAACTGGAAGTTCTCCGCCGCCGACGTGCGGGAGCGCCGCCACTGGGACGAGTACCAGAAGGCCTTCTCCGAGATGCTGTCGGCGACGAGCACCAAGCACGCCCCCTGGTACGTCGTCCCGGCGGACCGGAAGTGGTTCGCGCGGATCTGCGCCGCGGCGGTGCTCGCCCACACGCTGATGGAGATCGACCCCCGGTACCCCACGGTCGGCGAGGACGCCCGGCGCGACCTGCTCGCCGCCCGGCGGGAGTTGGAGGCCGAGGCCCCGCAAGGGGCGCCGGCCGACCCGTACGCGGCCCGGCGGCGGACGAAGGACGCGCGGCGCCCCTAGCCCCGGGGCCGACGGACCGCCGGACGCAGCGACCGGATCGGAGGCAGGACGATGACGGTGCAGCCCCACCCGGAGGGGGAACGGCCCGCGTCACCGGAGGGCTGGTACGCGCGGTCCCCGCAGGACGTCGCCATGGCGTTCGAGGTCGACCCGGACGCCGGCCTGCCGGCGGCGCGGGTGACCGAACTGCTGGCCGCGCACGGCCCGAACGCGCTGCCCGAGGAGAAACCGCCGCCGGCGTGGCGGCGCTTCCTCGACCAGTACCGCAGCTACATGCAGATCATCCTGGTCGCCGCGGCCGTGGTCTCGTTCCTGATCTCCCAGTGGAGCACCGGCATCCTCCTGGTCCTGCTGACACTCCTCAACGCGGTCGTCGGGCTGCGCCAGGAGGGCAAGGCCGAGAGCGCGATGAACGCCCTGAAGTCGATGATGAAGGCGACCGCGCGGGTGCGGCGCGACGGCACCGAGTCGGAGATCCCGGCCGAGGGCGTCGTGGCGGGCGACATCGTGCTCATCGCCGCCGGCGACCAGGTGCCGGCCGACGGGCGGATCGTCCGGGCCAACGCCCTGCAGATCGACGAGTCCGCGCTGACCGGCGAGAGCGTCCCCGCCGTCAAGGACACCGGCGCCCTGCCCGCGGGTGCCACCCCCCTCGGGCCCGGCGACCAGACCAACATGGCCTTCATGAACACCCCCGTCACCCACGGGAGCGGCGTGCTGATCGTCACCGGCACGGGCTCGGGCACGGAGCTCGGGAAGATCTCCGGGATGCTGTCGGCCACCGCCAAGGAGCAGTCGCCGCTGACCAAGGAGCTCGACGACCTCACCCTGTGGATCGCCGCGGCCGCGGGCCTCACGATGGTCGTGATGTTCGCCCTCGGCCGTGCCCGTGGCCAGGAGTGGGACGCGCTGTTCGTCAGCGCGGTGTCCCTGGCCATCGCCGCGATCCCCGAGGCGCTGCCCACGGTGACCCAGGTGATCCTCTCGGTCGGCAGCCTCAACCTCGCCCGGCGCAACGCGATCGTGAAGGAACTGCCCTCGGTCGAGACCCTCGGCTTCACCTCCGCCATCAACTCCGACAAGACCGGCACCCTGACGATGAACCAGATGACCGCCGTCGAGGTGGTCAGCCCCACCGACCGCTACACCGTCTCCGGCACCGGCTACGGCCTGGAGGGCAGGATCCACCACGCCGCGGGCTCCTCCGCGGGCATCGAGGACGCGATCCTGCCGTACGTGCTGGCCAGCGACGCCAAGCTGGTGGACGGCACGGTGGTCGGCGACCCCACCGAGGGCGCGCTGCTCGTCCTCGGCCACAAGGCCGGGCTGGACATCGAGGCCACCCGCGAACGGCTGCCCCGGCTGGCCACCCTGCCGTTCGACCCCGGCTACAAGCTGATGGCCACCTTCCACTCGGCCACCGACGTCTCGGGCCGGCCGGTCGTACGGTGCTTCGTCAAGGGCGCGGCGCCGGCCGTGATGGCACGGGCCGCGACCGCGCTGTCCGCCGGTACGACCGTCCCCTGGGACGACGACCTCAGCCGGCGCGCCCAGGGGGCCACCGAGCGGATGGGCGGCGAGGGACGCCGCGTCATGGCCGCCGCCACCCGCGATCTGGACCCCGCAGGCTTCGACCCGGCCGGCGACCTCCTCGCCCTCGTCACCGACCTGCGGATGACCAGCCTCGTCGGCATGATCGACCCGCCCCGCGACGAGTCACGGGACGCGGTGGCGGACGCCCAGGCCGCCCACATCAGGGTCCGCATGGTCACCGGCGACGACGTCACCACCGGCGCCGCCATCGCGCGGCAGCTCGGCATCCCCGGCGAGGCGATGCTCGGCGCGGACTTCGCCGCGCTGCCGGAGGAGGAACGGCTCGCCCGCATCGACGGCATCGGCGTGGTCGGACGGGTCGCCCCCGAGCACAAGGTCCTGCTCGCCGACACCCTCAAGAAGAAGGGCGAGGTGGTGGCGATGACCGGCGACGGCGTCAACGACGCCCCCGCCATCAAGGCCTCGGACATCGGCATCGCCATGGGCAGCGGCACCGACGTCGCCAAGAACGCCGGCCGCATGATCCTGTCCGACGACAACTTCGCCACGATCATCCACGCCGTGGAGGAGGGCAGGAAGCTCTACGACAACCTCACCAAGTACATCCGCTTCGTCCTCCTGCTGCTGGTCACCTTCGTCCTGACCTTCCTCGGCGCGACCCTGCTCAACATCGCCGCCGGTGAACCCTTCACCCCCGCCCAGGTCCTGTGGGTGCACTTCGTCGTCAACGCCCCCTTCGGCTTCGCCCTCGGCTTCGACCGGGAGAGCCCCGGCCTGATGCGCCGCACGCCCCGGCCCCGCGGGCAGTCCGTGCTCACCAGGCCCGTGCTGATCACCGTGGGGCTGAGCGGGCTGGCGGTCACCGTCATCCTGCTGGCCCTGATCAAGGTGGGGGAGAGCCACTTCCACAGCGCCGCCGTCGGCAACTCGATGGCCTTCACCGCCTTCGCGCTCTGCCTGATCGTGGCCGCGTTCGAGTGCCGCAGCGAAACCGCCTCCGTCCTCACGACCACCACCTTCGACAGCAAGCAGATGAACTGGGCGGCCCTGGGCGAGTTCGTCCTCGCCGTCCTGGTGACCCAGATGGACGGCTTCCGCCGCATCCTGGGCACCACCGGGATCAACCTGCGGCAGTTCGGCTGGGCCCTGCTGTCCGCCGTCGTCCTGCTGCTCCTGTGGGAGCTCGGCAAGCTCCTGGCACGCCGGGTGCAGGCGGCGGCCGCGGAGCGGGGCCGGGCGGCGCCGCTTCAGGTGCCCGCGGCGGGCAGTTCCAGCCTGAGCTCGTAGCCGCCGTCGGCCGTCGGGCCCGAGGTGACGGTGCCGCCGAGCAGCGCGGCGCGTTGCCGCAGGCCCACGAGGCCGTAGTGGGCGCTGGGCAGGGGGAGCGCGGGCCGGGTGGGGGCGGTGTTGGTGACCGTGACCCGGACGGTGCCGCCCTGACGGTGGATCCGGACCCGTGCGGAGGCCCCGGGCGCGTGCTTGCGCACATTGGTCAGCGCCTCCTGGACGGTGCGGTACACCGCGCGCTGCACCGTCGGCGGCAGCCCGTCCGGCAGGTCCGGCTGCAGCTCGGCCTCGATGCCGCTGCCGCTCACCAGCCGTTCCAGGTCCGCGAGGGAGGGCTGCGGGGTCAGCTCCGTGGGCCGGCCGCCGGCGGCGCGCAGCACGCTCACCATGTGCCGCAGCTCGTCCAGCGTCTGCACGCTCAGCCGCCGGATCGTCGCCGCGGCCTCCTTGACCTCGGCGTCCTGCGTGCCGACCTGGAGCGCCCCGGCCCGTACGGCGATCAGGCTGACCTGGTGGGAGACCACGTCGTGCATCTCCCGGGCGAGCTGGGCGCGCTCCTTGGCCAGTACGGTCTGCGCGGTGAGCAGCCGCTCGTGGTCACGGGCCTCCGAGATCTCGGTGAGCCGCAGCGACAGGTCCCGCCGGGCCTGCACGAGCTGGCCCAGGAAGACCGGTGCGGCGGCCGTCGCCGCGGTGTAGCTCAGGGTGATCAGGGTCGAGGGCTCGGACAGGTCGAACTTCGGCGCGGGCCACGGCGCCATGTCGGCGATCGTGAAGGCCAGCGCGCAGCCGGCCAGCAGCCACCGGCGCTGGGAGAGCGAGGCGAGGGTGTAGAGCGCGGCCAGCGTGGCGAAGGCCGCGTCCGAGACCAGCACGGCGGGCAGCGCCAGCACGAAGGTGACCAGCGGCAGACGCCGGCGCAGCATCAGGGCGACGGCGCCGCCCAGGGCGCACCCGAGGCGCACCGGCTCCTCGGGGTCGACGTTGACCCAGATGTCGAACAGCGCGACCGCGACGACGACGAGGTCCACCACCACGGGCGCCGGACGCCGGAACCTCATCCGCCCTCACCGTCCTGCGGTCGCTTGAGCAGCCCCGCGCGCTCCGCGAGCAGCGCGGCCTGCACCCGGCTGCCCACCTGCAGCTTGGTCAGGATGGCGCTCACATGATCCTTCACCGTGCCCGTCCCCAGGTGCATCCGCCCGGCGATGTCCGCGTTCGACAGGCCCTCGGCGACCAGGAGCAGGACGGCGCGCTCGCGCTCGGTCAGCCGGGCCACGCCACGGGCCGCCGACTCCTGCGGGCCGGCGCCCAGGTAGCCGTCCACGACCGTCCGGGTGACCTTGGACGACAGCACGGCACCGCCGTCGGCCAGGGTCCGCACCAGGAAGGGCAGTTCCTCGGGGTCGGTGTCCTTCAGCAGGAAACCGGCCGCGCCCGAGCGGAGCGCCGTGGTCACGTACTCGTCCATGTCGAAGGTCGTCAGCATCGCCACCACCGGAGGCTGCGGCAGCCGCCGGAGCCCGGCCAGGACGGTGAGGCCGTCCACGTCGGGCATCCTGATGTCCAGCAGGACGACGTCGGGCTGGGCGTCCTGCGCCGTACGGATCGCCTGCCCGCCGGGCACGGCACCCACGACCTCGATGTCGTCCGCCGCGTCGAGGATGCGCTGGAAGCCCGTACGGATCAGGGCCTCGTCGTCGACCACCAATACCCGGATCACGTGTGCTCCACTCACCACCGGACCCCTGCCCGATTCCTACCACGCCGCGCGCCGTCCGGCAGGGCACCGGGCCGCGTCCGCCCAGGTGACGGGGAGCGCCGGGCGGGGGCGGGTGCGGTTCCGGACGACTGCCCGACGGGGTGCCGCGGGCGGTTTCCACAACCCTGGAGCACTGACCAACGTAACACCGGGTGCGCCGCGGGCCACGGCGCGCGCGGTCCGGCGGTGCCCGGCAGGTTCGTGTCCCCCGTGCACCGCCCCGGCCCTCCGGCCCGGCCGATCAACCGGCGTCGTCCCGGGCGGGGAAACGGGCGAGTGCGACGGGCACCCAGGAACGGACCCTGACGTCGGGGTCGTCCGCGAGCCCGCGGATCGCCGGCAGGGTCTGCGGGCACCGTGCGGAACCGAGGCTGCTCAGCGCCGAGATCCGCACGCCCGGCGATGTGTCGGAGAGCAGCCCGGTCAGGACGTCGGCGGCCCGCGGATCGGTCCCGCAATGCCCGGTCAGCGCCCCCGCCACCGCGCGGCGGACGCCCTCGTCCGGGTCCCCGGCGGCCCGCGCGAGCCGTTCGACGTCGGACGCGTGCCGCACGTAGCCGAGCAGCCAGAACGCCGTCCGCCGCAGTTGCGGGTCCGGATCGAGGGTCCAGGGGAGCAGCAGTGCGCGGGCGGAGGCGGGGTCCTCCTCGGCGAGGTGGGTCAGCTGGGCCGTGAGGGAGTCCTGGTCGTCCCCGAGGTCCCGGGCGTGGGCGCGCAGCAGCGCGGGCAGCGAGGCGCGGCCCGCCGTGTGCACGAGGATCCCGGCGAGTACGGCGCGTGCGTACCAGCCCCGCGCCTCCACCGCGGCCGCGAGGTGGGCCTCCAGCGCCGGGACGAGGGCCGCGTCACGGGCGGCGAGCACCCGCGCGTCCAGTACGTGGAGGGCGTCGAGGTCCGCGTCGGGGTCCGCCAGTCCGGTGGCGAGGGCCTCGAGGTCGGCGACCACCGTCTCGTCCACGGGACGTCCCTCCCGGTTCAGTGCTGCGGTACCGGGAGCCTACGGGCGCGGTACGACAGTGCCTGCGGGGCGTCAGTGGTGGAGGGCCGTCTTCGCGCGCTCCAGCGCGCCGCGGACCCCGGCCGAGAGGCTCTCGATGTCGTACGCGCGGTAGTGGCGGCGGCCGTTGATGAAGAACGTCGGGGTCCCCGACACATTGCTCAGGTCCGCGGACTCGGCGTCCTCGGCGACCCGGACCGCGACGGAGCGGGTCTCCACGTCGCGCCGGAAGCGCTCGATGTCGAGCCCGATCGCCGTGGCCAGCCGTTCGAGTCCCCGCGAGTCGAGCGCCTGGGGGTGGGCGAAGATCTGGTCGTGCATCTCCCAGAAGCGGTCCTGCTCGGCGGCGGCCTCCGTGGCGCGGGCGGCCTGGACGGCGTGGGGGTGCACGTCGGCGAGCGGCAGGTGGCGCCACACGTAACGGACGTCGCCGAAGTCGGCGAGCAGGTCGCGGATGACGGGCTCCGCCTCGCCGCAGTAGGGGCACTCGAAGTCGCCGTACTCGACGACGGTGACCAGGGCGTCGTGCGGGCCGCGGACGTGGTCGCGCTCCGGGTCCACGGGGACGGCCAGGTCCTCCAGTTGCTGCGACCTGCCGAGCAGCGCCCGCCGGCGCACCGCCCGGGGCAGCCGGTTCAGGACGAGCGTGACGCACCAGGTGAGCAGGAAGGAGAGGACCACCGCGGTGAGGATGCCGATCTTCGCCTCGGCGAGCCGTCCGCCCTGGAACGCGCGGTCCGCGATGAGGAGGGCGATGGTGAAGCCGATGCCGGAGATGGTGCCGCCGGCCGTCACCGCTCCCCAGCCGACCGCCGGGCGCAGCCGGCCGCGGCTGAGCCGGGTGGTCAGCGCGGAGGCGCCCACGATCCCGAGCGGTTTGCCCACCACGTACGCGACGACGATGCCGAGGGTGACGGGGGAGGTGAACGCGGCCGCCAACTGCCGTGCGTCGATGGTGATGCCGGCGTTGGCCAGGGCGAAGGCGGGGACGATGAGGTAGCTGGTCCAGGGCCGGAACAGCTCCTGCAGGCGGGAGTTGAGCGAGACCGACAGCGCCAGACCCCGCCGGGCGCTGCGCTCCAGTGCGGGTGTGGGCTGCTCCCTGAAACGCAGGTAGAGCGTGCTGGCCCGGCGCAGGTCGGCGCCGCGCGCCGGGTGGTCGCAGGCCATGAGACCGAGCGCCAGCCCCGTCACGACCGGGTTCCACCCCGGAGCCGAGCAGGGCGAACCACACCGCCACGCCGGTCAGCGCGTAGGCGGCGCCGCGGAACTCGCCGCAGGTCCGCACGATGGAGTTGGCCGCCCCGATCCCGACGGCGAAGAGGCCGATGGCGACGAACAGTTCGGGCCACGAGATGCCGCTGGTGTACGCGAACGCGATGACGGCGAGCGCGATGAAGTCGTCGACGACGGACGCGGTCAGGATGAACGCCCGGGTGGCCGCGGGGAGTCTGCGGCCCAGCAGGGCGTACATCCCGAGGGCGAACGCGGTGTCGGTGGAGATCACGGTGCCCCAGCCGCGCGCTTGCGGGGTGCCGTGGGTGAAGGCGAGGTAGAGGGCGAGCGGTACGAGCATCCCGGCGAGTCCGGCCATGGTCGGCAGGGTGATCCGGGTCCGTTCGCGGAACTCGCCGAGGTCGAACTCCCGGCGGGCCTCCAGGCCCACGATGAAGAAGAACAGCGTCATCAGCCCGCTGTTGATCCACTCCCGCAGGTCGAGCGACACCCCCCGTGAGCCCAGCGTGAGCGACAGATGGGTGTGCCACACCGACTCGTAGTTGCCCGGCGCCAGGTTGGCCCAGGCCAGGGCGGCGACCGTGGCGGCCAGCAGGAAACCGGCGCCCGCCGTCTCGGTGCGCAGGAACCGCAGGCGCGGAGTGGTCACGCCGGGGCGGCGCGGAGTCTGCCCCGTTGCCCGCAGTGACGAGAACGCGCTCACCCGCACATCGTGGCACGAGCCCGCGACGGTGGCCTGTCGCACGGGCCCACGGGTCAGGACGGGGGCCCGGGCGGCGGTTCCGCGGCGCGCGGCCGCCCTACGCACGGTGACCGCTCCGGCGGCCGCGGGCCCGGCGGTTGGCGCCCCGGCGCCGGACGTTCGAGACTGCAAGGAGACGACTTCTTCCCGTACGGCCGGACAGGCGCCCACGACCCCTCGTGGCAGCGGGCCGCTGGGACGCGGATGGTCGTAGACCCTCAGGGGATCACATGGTGGACAAATCAGCCGAAGCCAGTCGGCGCGATCAGGATGACGCTTCAGCCGCCGGGGGCGATCGTGCCGGTCCGCGGACCGGCACGGAAAGGATCCTCGCGGAGACCCTGGCCGGCGTCGTCCACGTCGAGCAGGTCCGCGTCGACAGCCACTTCTTCGAGGACCTGGGCGCCGACTCCCTGGTGATGGCCCACTTCTGCGCACGGCTGAGGAAACGGCCGGACGCGCCGTCGGTGTCGATGAAGGAGATCTACCGCAACCCCACCGTCCGCAGCCTGGCGGCGGCCCTCGAGGAGGCCGCACCGGCCGCCTCCGCCACGGCGCCCGCCCCCTCCGGCTCCGTACGCGCCTCCTCCGCGGACGGCGCGCCTGGCGCGCCCGGCGTGAACGGGTACACCGGCGCCGACCCGTCGCGCGCCGCGGTGCCACGGCCGGCGGTGGGGCCGCCCTCCGGCACCCCCCACTACGTGCTGTGCGCGACGCTGCAGCTCGCCTTCTTCGTGGCGTACTCCTTCGGGGCCGCGCTCGTCCTCACCAAGGGCGTGGACTGGATCGCCGGGGCCTCGGGCCTGGTCGACACCTACCTGCGGGCGATCACCTTCGGCAGCATGACCTTCGTCGCGGTGTGCGTGCTCCCGATCGTCGCCAAGTGGGTGCTCGTCGGCCGGTGGCGGCCCCGGCAGATCCGCATCTGGAGCCTGTCCTACCTGCGCTTCTGGTGCGTCAAGACCCTCATCCGGTCGGATCCGCTGGTGTTCTTCCACGGGTCGCCGCTGTACACGCTCTACCTGCGGGCACTCGGCGCGAAGATCGGGCGCCGGGTCACCGTCCTGTCGCGGCGCGTGCCGGTCTGCACCGACCTGCTCACCATCGGTGAGGACACGGTGATCCGCAAGGACGTGTTCTTCTCCTGTTACCGCGCCGAGTCCGGGGTGATCCGGACCGGCCCCGTCACGCTCGGCAGGGACGTGCTGGTCGGCGAGGTGACGGTGATCGACATCGACACGGTCATGGGCGACGGCACCCAGCTCGGGCACGCCTCCTCGCTCCACGCCGGCCAGCGCGTCCCCGACGGCGAGCACTGGCACGGGTCCCCCGCCCAGCCCGCCGAGGTCGACTACCGGGCCGTCGGCCCCGCCCGCTGCGGCACCGCGCGCAGGGCGGGCTACTCCCTGTCGCAACTGCTGGGAGCGGTCCTGGTCTACGTACCGCTGGCCGTCGCCGGCTCGGTGCTGCTGTTCGCCGCCGTGCCGCAGTTCGCCTCGCTCCTGGAGCCGGACCCCAGGGCGCTGACGACCTGGTCGTTCTACTCCGACGCCCTGGTCACCTCCGTCGCCCTGTTCTTCGGCGCGGTGGTGCTCGGCCTGCTGTTCACGGTGACGGTCCCGCGCGTGCTGAACCGCGCCGTCCGGCCGGACACGGTCTACCCCCTGTTCGGCTTCCGGTACGGGATGCACCGGACCATCGGCTTCCTGACCAACCGGCGTTTCTTCAAGACGCTGTTCGGCGACAGCTCGGCCATCGTCCACTACCTCGGCGGCCTGGGCTACCGGCTCTCCCACGTGGAGCAGACCGGGTCGAACTTCGGCACGATCATGAAGCAGGACAACCCGTTCCTCAGCGCCGTCGGCCGGGGGACGATGGTGGCCGACGGACTGTCGATCATCAACGCCGACTTCTCCAGCTCGTCCTTCTGCGTCTCCCGCGTCACCATCGGGCCGCACAACTTCGTCGGCAACTACGTCGCCTACCCGTCGCAGGGCAGGACGGGGGACAACTGCCTCCTGGCGACCAAGGTCATGGTCCCGGTGGACGGGAAGGTGCGGGAGGGCGTCGGCCTGCTGGGCTCGCCCAGTTTCGAGATCCCGCGGTCCGTCCTGCGCGACAGCAAGTTCGACCACCTCAAGGACGGCGAGACCTTCCGGCGGCGCCTGGCGGCCAAGAACAAGCACAACGTCTCCACCATGGCGCTGCACCTGCTCGCGCGGTGGGTGTTCTTCTTCTGGGTGGCGCTCGTGGTGTCGGTGGCCGCGGACCTCTACGACGCGCTCGGGGTGTCGGTGATCGCGCTCGCCAACATCCTCACGCTCGCCTTCACGGTCGCCGACATGGTGCTGTCCGAACGCATCGCCACCGGCTTCCGGGGGCTGCGGCCGCTGTACTGCTCGATCTACGAACGTCCCTTCTGGCGGCACGAGCGGTACTGGAAGGTCACGAGCGTGAGCGAGGCGATCATGTTCTTCAACGGCACCCCCTTCAAGAGCGTCATCTGGCGCTGGCTCGGCGTCCGGGTGGGCCGGCGGGTCTTCGACGACGGCTGCTACTTCCCGGAGCGTTCCCTGGTCGCCGTCGGGGACGAGTGCGTCCTCAACGAGGGCAGCCGCATCCAGTGCCACTCCCAGGAGGACGGCACCTTCAAGTCCGACCACAGCGCCCTCGGGGCCGGCTGCACGCTCGGCGTCGGCGCCCTCGTGCACTACGGGGTGACGATGGGCGACGAGGCGGTCCTCGCGCCCGACGCCTTCCTGATGAAGGGCGAGGAGATGCCGCCGGGGGCCCACTGGGCCGGCAACCCCGCCCGGGAGATGCCGGACGTGCTGCCGGTGCCCCCGGCGCACCGCGACGCCGCGACCGCCGCCCGGACCGGCTGAGCGGCGGCGCCGCGCCGCGTCCGGTGACCGGCCGGGACCCCCGGTGGCACGCGCGTCCGATCGGGCCAACACTGGTGGAGTACGGGCAAATCGACTACGGCGGGCGCCACTCAGCCGTTGTGGGCCCGCCGGACGGGTGGGCAAGGTGACGACTTCCCCCTTCGGGTCCGGCGACCCGTTCTCCGACCTCTTCAACCGCTTCTTCGGGATGAGTCCCGCGGCATCGCCGCCCGCGGTCCAGCGCGTCCCCATCGGGCGCCTGCTCAGCGACTCCTCGAACGAACTGCTGGCGGCCGCCGCGAGCCGGGCGGCCGCCGACGGCGCCGACCTGGACACCGAGCACCTGCTGTGGGCGGCCACCCGCGTACCGGCGGGCAGGCAGCTGCTGGAGCAGGCGGGTGTGGACCCCGACCGGCTGGCCGAGGACGTGGGCGCGATCCTGCCCTCGGGCACCGGCAGCGGGGAGCCCGCGCTGACCCCGGCCGCGAAACGCGCCCTGCTCGCCGCCCACGCGCGCTCCCAGGCCTCCGGCGCCTCCTACATCGGCCCGGAGCACATCCTCGCCGCGCTCGCGGACGACCCCCGTTCCGGCCTCGAGATGCGCTCCGAGGGCGCCGATCCCACGGCCCTCGCAGGCAAGGGCGGCGGCCCCCGGTCCGCGCCGACCGACACCCCGACCCTGGACGAGTACGGCCGGGACCTCACCGAGGAGGCACGCGCCGGACGGCTGGACCCGGTGATCGGCCGGGGCGAGGAGATCGAGCAGACCGTCGAAGTGCTGTCCCGGCGGACGAAGAACAACCCCGTGCTCATCGGCGACCCCGGCGTCGGCAAGACCGCCATCGTCGAGGGCCTCGCGCAGCGCGTCGTGGCCGGGGAGGTGCCCAGGACGCTCCGGGACCGCAGGGTGGTCGGCCTCGACCTGGCCGGACTCGTGGCCGGCTCCAAGTACCGGGGCGAGTTCGAGGAGCGCCTGAAGAAGGTGATCGACGAGGTCACCGCGGCGAAGAGCAGCGTCATCCTGTTCATCGACGAACTCCACACCGTCGTCGGCGCCGGGGCGGGCGGCGAGGGCGCCATGGACGCGGGGAACATCCTCAAACCCGCCCTGGCCCGCGGCGACCTGAGCGTGGTCGGCGCCACCACCATCGACGAGTACCGCAGGTACATCGAGAAGGACGCCGCCCTGGAGCGCCGCTTCCAGCCCGTGATGGTCCCCGAGCCCTCCGTCGACGAGACGGTCGAGATCCTGCGCGGGCTGCGCGACTCCTACGAGGCGCACCACCAGGTGCGTTACACCGACGAGGCACTGGACGCCGCGGCCGCCCTGTCCGACCGGTACGTCAGCGACCGCTTCCTGCCCGACAAGGCGATCGACCTCATGGACCAGGCCGGCGCCCGCGTGGGGCTGCGCTCCCTGGGCGGCCCGGGCCCGTCCGACGAGCTGGAGGAGCGCCTCACGAAACTCCGCCGCGAGAAGGACGAGGCCGTCAGCACCGAGGACTTCGAACGCGCCGGCGGTCTCAAGGAGCGGATTCGGGAGCTGGAGAACGAACGCGCCGCGGTCACCGCGGCACGGGAACAGCCCCCCGGCGTCACGGCCGAGGACATCGCCGAAGTGCTGTCCGCGCGCACCGGCATCCCCGTCTCCCAGCTGAACGAGACCGAACGCGACCGGCTGATGAAGCTGGAGGAGGACCTCCACCGGCGGGTGATCGGCCAGGACGAGGCGGTCGACGCCGTCGCCCAGGCCGTGCGCCGCGGCCGCGCCGGCATGGGCGACCCCGACCGGCCCACCGGCAGCTTCCTCTTCCTGGGACCGACCGGCGTCGGCAAGACGGAACTCGCCAAGGCGCTCGCCGAGCTGCTCTTCGGCGACCCCGAACGCATGATCCGCTTCGACATGAGCGAGTTCCAGGAGAAGCACACCGTCTCCCGGCTCGTCGGCTCCCCGCCCGGCTACGTCGGGTACGAGGAGGCCGGGCAGCTCACCGAGGCGGTGCGCCGCAAGCCGTACAGCGTCGTGCTGTTCGACGAGGTCGAGAAGGCCCACCCGGACGTCTTCAACCTGCTGCTGCAGGTGCTGGACGACGGGCGCCTCACCGACGCCCAGGGCCGCACGGTGGACTTCCGGAACACCGTGGTCATCATGACCAGCAACATCGCCTCCAAGCACATCCTCGACCACGAAGGGGCCGTCGACGACATCAGGGACGACCTGATGGCCGAGCTCCAGGCGCACTTCCGGCCCGAGTTCCTCAACCGCATCGACGAGATCATCGTCTTCCACGCGCTGACCCGGTCGGACCTCGTGCAGATCGTCGACCTCCTGCTGGAGCGCAGCCGCCGCAGGCTCCACGCCCAGCAGGTCGGCCTCGAGGTCACCCAGGCCGCCAAGGAGTGGCTGGCCGACCGGGGCTACCAACCGGAGTTCGGGGCGCGGCCGTTGCGCCGCACCATCCAGACCGAACTCGACAACAGGCTCTCCAACATGCTGCTCGACGGCACCCTCAACCCCGGGGACACGGTCGTCGCCGACGTCAAGGACGGGCAGCTGTCCCTCGGCCTCAAGGAGGGCGAACCGCGGGAGCCGGCCAAGGAGGCGGCGGCGTCGGACGGTTGACCCCGGCCCACCGCGCGGCTTCACGGGCGGGCATCCGCCACGGGCCGCGCCCTTCCCTGAACCACACGGGGCGGGCGCCAGGAGGAGACGGAAATGACCGGTCACATGTACCTGGCCTACGACTACCCGGTCCTGGGCGCGTTCTGGACGATGATGTGGATCTTCCTGTGGGTGATCTGGATCTTCCTCATCGTCCGCGTCGTGATGGACGTCTTCCGCGACGACACCATGAACGGATGGGCCAAGGCGGCATGGCTGCTCTTCGTGCTCGTCCTCCCCTTCGTCGGGATCCTCGCCTACCTCCTCTTCCGCGGCTCGGGCATGGGCAAGCGCGAGGCGGAGCAGGCGCGCACCCGCCAGAAGGCGTTCGACGACTACATCCGCGAGACCGCGGGCGGCGCCGGCACGGCGACGGGCGGGGTCGACGCGCTCGCCAAGCTCTCGGAGCTCAAGGCGAGGGGCGACCTGACCGAGGAGGAGTTCCAGCGCTTCAAGGAGAAGGTCCTGCACTGAGCCGTCCCAGCCCTTCGTCCCGCGGCGGTGTCCGCCGCCGCGGGCACCGCCGGGAGACACCATGAACGCACCGTACGGACACGCCACGCCGCAAGGGACGGCCGACCCCGACGAGGTGCTCGGCAAGCTGGGGGGCTCCTGGGGGTGGTCCCTCGGCTTCGGCCTCGCGACGCTCGTGGCGGGGGTGATCGTGCTCGTCTGGCCGGACGAGACGCTGCACGTGCTGGCGGTCGTCATCGGCCTGTACCTGCTGGTCACGGGGGTCTTCCACTTCGTCACGGCGTTCTCCCGCCGGGACGGCGGCAGCAGGGTGACGGCGGTGATCGTCGCGGTGGTCGCCGTGCTCGCGGGGGTGCTGTGCCTGCGGCACCCGCTGCAGACCGCCGCCGTGCTCTCCCTCGTCCTCGGTGCCTACTGGCTGGTGTCCGGCCTGCTCGTGGGCTTCATCGCCGTGGCGGGACGGGACATGCCGCACAGGGGCATGGCCTTCGCCGTGGCCGCGCTCGGCGTCGTCGCGGGGATCGTCGTGCTCGCCTTCCCCGTGCAGTCGGCGGTCGCGCTGGCCCGGCTGGTCGGGCTGTGGCTCCTCCTGCTCGGCCTGGCCGAGGTGGCGGCGGCGCTCGCGCTGCGCTCCCTCGCGAAACGGCCGGCGTCCGCGCCTCCGCACACGTGATCAGGGCCACGCGTCGTCGGCGGCGGCCCGCAGGGGCGGGACCGGGGTCTGCAGGGACTGCTCGGCCCAGATGGTCTTGCCCTCGCCGTGGTAGCGGGTGCCCCACTGGTCGGCGCAGCGGGAGATGATGAACAGGCCGCGCCCGCTCTCGTCCAGGGTGCGGGCGTGCTTCAAGTGCGGCGCGCTGGCTCCCGCGTCGCTGACCTCGCAGGTCAGCGTGGCGTCCAGCACGAGCCGCAGTTGCAGGGGCGGGGCCCCGTACCGCACCGCGTTGCCGACCAGTTCGCTGACGATCAGCTCCGTGGTGAAGGCCGTCTCCTCGTCGACCCCCCACTGCGCCAGCCGGCGCCGCGCCAGCGACCGCGCGATGGGCGCCGCCTCCGCGTCACTGGGCAGCGGGCAGGTCAGCACCCTGTCGCCGGGGAACCCCCGGGTGCGGGCGAGCAGCATGAGCAGGTCCCCGGGCTGGCTGCCGTTCCTGATGGCGTACGCGAAGGCGTCGCTCAGCTCCTGCAGCGGGCCCCGTCCGTACCGCTCCAGCAGGCCGTGCAGCGTTCCGGAGCGGGGGTGGAGCAGGTCCGTCAGCGGGGAGATGCCGAACAGCAGGGTGGTGTGCTCGGGGAGCGCGACCGTGGTGGCGGAGAAGGGGGTGTTGCTCGTCTCCGCCAGCAGCGGACCGGCAGAGACGGACAGCGACTCGATCGCGCCGTCGGGGAAGACGGCGATCGGCTGCGGGTGGCCCGCGAGGGCGATCGTGCAGGTGAGGTCGAGCGGGTCGTAGACGGCGATGACGCACTCCGCGGTCAGCGGCTCGCGGTGCAGGGGGTCCCCGGCGGGCAGCGCCGCCCGCTCCTCGGCCAGCCGGGTCGCCGTGTCGCTCAGCCGGGCCAGCAGTTCCTCGGGCTGCAGGTCGAGCGCGGCCAGGGAGTGGATCACCGTACGCAACTGCCCCATGGTGGTGGCGGCCTCGACGCCCCGGCCCTTGACGTCACCGGCGACCAGGGCCGTCCGCGCCCCGGGCAGCGGGATCACGTCGAACCACGCCCCTCCGCCCTCCATGCCCGGCAGGTGGAGGTGGGACGTCTCCAGCGCGATCCGCGGCGCCGGCCGCTGCGGCAGCAGCCGGCGCTGCACGGTCGCGGCGATGGTGCGCTCGCGGGTGAAGCGCCGGGCGTTCTCGATGCACAGCGCCGCGTGGGTGCACACGTCCAGCGCCAGCCTGACGTCCTCCTCGTCGAAGAGGTCCTCGCCGTCGTGCCGGTAGAAGCTGACCAGACCCAGCGCCTCACCGCGCACCGCCAGCGGCGCCACGATCAGGGAGTGCACGTTCTGCCGGCGGATCGCGTCGGCCCGCGCCGGGTCCGCCGCCAGCCACATGCTGTTCTCGTCCACCGGGATGAGCCGCGGCTGCAGATCGGCCAGCACGCGGGCGAACGGGGTGCCGTAGGGCAGGTGCCGGACGTCCCCCACGGGGTACGCCGAGATCTTCCCGCGGTAGGCGGCCCTGCGCAGCGGCACGTCGCGGTCGACGGGGACCAGCGGCGGCACCTCGCCGCGCACGACGTCCTCCACCACCTCCACCACCACGATCCCGGCGAACGCCGGGACCACCGCCTCCGCGAGCTCCTCGCAGACCGCGACCACGTCCAGCCGCTGCCCCACCCGCTCGCGCACCGCGTCCAGGACGGCCATCCGCCGGCGGCTCGTCTGCCGCTCGGTGACGTCGGAGGCCGCGGCCACCAGCCCCAGCACCTCGCCGTGCGGGCCCTCCAGACGGAAGACGGACGTGAGGTACATGCGCCGGTGCGGCCGGCCCTGGCCCAGTGCGCCGCGCACCAGGCGGTTCACCACCGGCTCCCCGGTCTCCAGCACCCGCCGGGCGACCTCCTCCTCCGTCACCGGGTCGTCCAGCTGGAACACCTCGCCGAAGTGCCGCCCCGGGCTCAGCTGGGCGTCGTGCAGCGCCCGCGTCGCGCTGTTCATCCGCACCAGGCGCAACTGGTCGTCGAGGACGTGCAGACCCACCGGGGCCTGCGAGAACATCACCTTCAGCAGCGCCATGTCCCGCACGCCGAGGGCGTCGCCGCCCGCGCGCACCTCCCACATCACGCAGGCACCGCACAGGAGCGGCCTGACCAGCAGCTCGCTGTGGCCGAGGGCGGATCCGGGCGCGCGGACGAGGTCGGCGACGGGCCGTCCCACGGCCCGGTCGGCGGGCAGGCCGAACACCTCCTCGGCCTTGGGCCGCCACTCGGCCACCCGCCCGTCCTCGTCGACGAGCAGGAGCACGTCACCGCCACCCGCCATCCGCACGCACCTCCCACCTCACCCTCTCCCACCCCACCAGCCCCCGCACCCTGGCGTTTCCCCACGGCGGAGGGTCCGCCGCCGCGACCGTGTCAGGAGGTGAGGAGCCGCTCATCGGACGGTGCGGGGGAGGGCGAGGGGAACCCGTCGCGGTACTGCACCGCGATCATGGCGATGTCGTCGTCGAGCTTGATGGCCCCGCCGCCCACATGCAGGGAGAGCCCGTCGAGCACGTGCTGGAGCAGTTCCTCCGGACGGGAGCCCGGCCAGTCGGCCACGTGGGCGCCCAGGTCGTAGAACTGGCCGTCGTCGTTGCGGGCCTCGATGGCGCCGTCGGTGTAGAGCAGCAGCGTCGCCTCACGGCCGAAGGGGAAGGTGTCGACGACGTAGTCCTCGGCGTTCAGGCTCCCCAGGCCGAGCGGGGGAGAGGGCACGGCCGGGGACAGCAGCAGGGTGTCGGACCGCTGCGCCATGTAGGGCGGGGGGTGCCCGCAGGTGACCATGTGGATCTCGGCGCAGCCGTCGGGGACCTCCAGGACCAGCGCGGTGATGAACCGTTCCACGGCGTCGCTGTCGGTGCGGCCGGTCTCCTCGAAGTGGCCGCGCACCGCGTGCTCCAGGTCCGCCACCAGCTCCGGGAGCGAGCCGAACCTGCGCGCGGCCCCCCGGAACGCCCCGAGCAGGGCCTCCGCGTCCTCGACCGCCGGCAGCCCCTTGCCCTTGACGTCCCCGATCAGGAAACGGACCCCCGCCGCGCTCCGGGCCACCGCGTACAGGTCCCCGCCGATCTGCGCGTACGGATGGGAGGCGTGGTACGTCGCCCGCACGAGCAACGGCCCGATGCGCGGGGGCAGCGGGCGCAGCAGGACGCGCTGGATGGTGTCGGACACGATCCGCACCTCCATCAGCTCCCGGACGCTGCGGTCCCGGATGCTGCGGGAGGCGATGACGAAGGCCGAGACGAGGAGGATCTCCAGCTGGTGGACGGCGGGGATGGAGGTGCCCAGCAGGTTGTCGTGGACGTCCAGCACGAAGGCGGCGACGCAGGACAGGGCGGCGCTCAGGGTCGTCGTCCCCGGCCCCGCCAGCACAGCCGTGGTGGCGGGGACCACCACCATCAGCGAGGCCAGGTGCTCGGTGGGCGGCAGTATGAAGCCGGTGACCATGATCGCGCCGATCATGAACAGGGCCAGCGCGAGCGGCCCGTGGCCCTGGGTCACCTGCGTCACCCAGGAGGGGCCGGGCCCTGAGCCCGGCGCGGCCGCCCGCCGTCCGGGCAGCCGCCGCAGGCGGTGCGTGAGACTGCCCTTCATCGCGGCTCCGGGTCCCTGACGGGGCCGGGGGCCGCGGCGCGAAGGTCGTCCTCCACCGCTGGCGCTCCCATACACCGAATGTACGCCCGGCAAACATCTCCGGTCATAACACCACTTAATGGCGGCATTCGGAAAAAGTGGACCGAGCGAGGAAGGAAGGCGGCGGTGCGCCCTCCCCGGAGGCCGGGGACCGTCAGCCCGTGAACGCCTCGACCAGGGTCCAGACGGCCAGACCCGCCATGCAGGCGCCGCCGATGCGCTGGACGGTCTTCAGCGGCACCTTCTTGGCGATGAACCGGCCCACCACCAGGGCCAGGGCGGAAACCGACATCAGGGCCGCGGCCGAGCCGACGGCCGTGGGCAGCCAGCCGTTGGTGGCGGCGAGGTTGGCGGTGGTGATCTGCGTGAGGTCGCCCCACTCGCCGATGAAGACGGCCATGAAGGCGGTGGAGTACACCGGCCAGAAACCGGTCACGGTCCTGCCGGCCTCGTCGTGGTCGTCGTCGCCCCCGCTGCGCAGCAGCATCACGGCGCCGAAGGCGAACAGGGCGGCGGAGACGAGCTTCACGGCCATGTTCGGCAGCATGCTGATCAGGCTGCCGGCGCCCACCGCGATGGCCACGTGCACGATGAAGGCGGTCGAGGTGCCGAACCAGACGTACAACGGGCGCATGCGTGTGCCCATCGCCAGTGAGGCGAACATCGTCTTGTCCGGGAGCTCGGCGAGGAAGATCAGCCCGAAGGCGGTGACGAGCGCCAGGGGGTCGAAGGTCATTCCGGTGCTTTCTGCTGGGGCCGGACCGCGGACTCGACGGCACCCAGGGGGCGACGGGAAGCGCCAACGGCCCGGCACGACGGTGCGGCCCGCACGGCGGTGCGGACCACGTCTTGCCTTGGCCGAAGGTCTCGTCCACCCCCGCACCCGGTGCGGCGGCCCGGTGGCCGGGACGTCCAGGACGTCCAGTGTGTCGACCAGCCGGTATTGCGGGACTACTCCCCTTCGCTGCAGCCCAGTGTACCCAACGCACGGATCGTCCCCGCCGGCCCGGCGGCGGACGTGCGCGCCCTTGTGCGACGCCCGCCCGTTCGGTCGGCGGCGCGGGATACTGGCCGCATGAAGCTGACGGTGTTCTGGGAACGGATGCGCACGCACTTCGGCGAGACGTACGCCGATTCCTTCGCGCGCGACCACGTGATGTCCGAGCTCGGCGGCCGGACCGTGCACCAGGCACTGGACGAGGGCTGGGAGACCAAGGACGTGTGGCGGGCGGTCTGCGCGGCCGTCGACGTTCCGGCCTCGCGCCGCTGATCACGGGGTGGGACTGGGGTCGTGGCGGGAAGCGACGAGACGATAGCCGGGGCGGCCGCGGGTCCGCGGACGCCGGGGGAGCCCGGGGACCCGGGACACGGAACGGGTGCCGGGGAGGGCGCGGGGGGTTCCGCGATGCCGCGGTGGCTGCCGAAGGCGATGCTGCTGGCGATCGCGCTGCTGGCCGCCTTCCAACTGGCGAACTGGGCGTTCCACCAGGTCATCGGGTTGCTGGTGAATATCCTGCTGGCCTTCTTCGGCGCCCTGGCGATCGAGCCGGCGGTGGACTGGATGGCCGCGCGCGGCATGCGCAGGGGGTGGGCGACCGGGCTGGTGTTCCTGGTCGTGCTCGCCGCGGGCGGGATCTTCGTGGTGCTGCTCGGTTCCCTGCTGGTGGACCAGATCACCTCGATCGGGCGCAATCTGCCGGAGTACGTCGACGACGTGGTCGTGTGGGTCAACCACACCTTCGGCACCGACCTGTCCGTCGGCAAGGTGCAGGAGAACGTGCTGCACTCCGACTGGCTGCGCACCTACGTGCAGCGGCAGGCGGGCAACGTGTGGGGGCTGTCGGCGACGGTCCTCGGCGGGGTCTTCCAGGTGCTGACGATCAGCCTGTTCACCTTCTACTTCGCCGCCGACGGGCCCCGGATACGCCGTGCCGTGTGCTCGGTGCTGCCGCCCGCCCGGCAGGCCGAGGTGCTGCGGGCCTGGGAGATCGCGGTGGCCAAGACCGGCGGCTACCTGTACTCGCGGGCGCTGATGGCGCTGATCTCGGCCGTCTCCCACTACGTGCTGTTCGTGATCATCGGGGTGCCGTACGCGCCGGCGCTGGCGGTCTGGGTCGGCGTGGTCTCGCAGTTCGTGCCGACGGTCGGCACGTACCTGGCGGGGGCGCTGCCGATGCTGATCGCGTTCACGCAGGACCCGTGGGACGCGGTGTGGGTGCTCGGCTTCGTCGTGGTCTACCAGCAGTTCGAGAACTACGTGCTGCAGCCGCGGATCACCGCGCGCACCGTCGACATCCACCCCGCGGTGGCCTTCGGGTCGGTGATCGCCGGCACGGCGCTGCTGGGGGCGGTGGGCGCGCTGGTGGCGATCCCGGCGACGGCGACGCTGCAGGGCTTCCTCGGGGCGTACGTGAAGCGGTACGCCGTCACGGACCCGCGGGCGCACGGGCCGCAGCGGCGGCCGCTGTTCCGGTTGCGGCCGCGCCGGACCGGCCGGGGGAGCGGGCCGGGCGACGGGCAGGGCGACGGGCAGGGCGCCGGTCCGGGCGACGGGCCGGGCGACGGACCGGAGGGGCCCGCGGGGGCGTGAGGGACCGGCGCGACGGCCGGAACGGGGCGGACGGGGCGGACGGCGGGGGCGACCGGGGTCCGGGAGTCGCTTGACACGAAAATCGAACATCCATTCTCATGGATGTCCCGGACCCGGTTTCCCAAGGGTTTTCACGGACTCCCGTGGGTTGTCCACAGGCCGGGGGCGGCGTCGGGACGCGTTGTCAGTGGCAGGCAGTAGCGTCATGGACGTGAAGCGAACGACTCAGACACCCAGGGTGGAACCCATGGCAGGAACCGACCGCGAGAAGGCGCTCGACGCCGCGCTCGCACAGATTGAACGGCAGTTCGGCAAGGGCGCCGTCATGCGTCTCGGCGACCGGCCGAACGAGCCCATCGAGGTCATCTCGACGGGATCCACCGCCCTGGACGTCGCCCTCGGCGTCGGCGGTCTCCCGCGCGGCCGCGTGGTGGAGGTCTACGGCCCGGAGTCCTCCGGCAAGACGACCCTGACCCTGCACGCGGTGGCCAACGCCCAGCGGGCCGGCGGCAAGGTCGCCTTCGTGGACGCCGAGCACGCCCTCGACCCCGACTACGCCAAGCGCCTCGGTGTGGACGTGGACTCCCTGCTGCTGTCCCAGCCGGACAACGGTGAGCAGGCCCTCGAGATCACCGACATGCTGATCCGTTCCGGTGCGCTGGACCTCATCGTGATCGACTCCGTGGCGGCCCTCGTGCCGCGGGCCGAGATCGAGGGCGAGATGGGCGACTCGCACGTGGGTCTGCAGGCCCGTCTGATGAGCCAGGCGCTGCGCAAGATCACCGGTGCGCTCAGCCAGTCCAAGACCACCGCGATCTTCATCAACCAGCTCCGCGAGAAGGTCGGCGTGATGTTCGGCTCGCCGGAGACCACCACCGGTGGCCGCGCGCTGAAGTTCTACGCCTCCGTGCGGCTGGACATCCGCCGCATCGAGACCCTCAAGGACGGCACCGACGCGGTCGGCAACCGCACCCGCGTCAAGGTCGTCAAGAACAAGGTCGCGCCGCCCTTCAAGCAGGCCGAGTTCGACATCCTCTACGGCCAGGGCATCAGCCGCGAGGGCGGCCTGATCGACATGGGCGTGGACCACGGCTTCATCCGCAAGTCCGGTGCCTGGTACACCTACGAGGGCGACCAGCTCGGCCAGGGCAAGGAGAACGCGCGCAACTTCCTGCGCGACAACCCCGACCTCGCCGACGAGATCGAGAAGAAGATCAAGGAGAAGCTCGGCATCGGCGTCCGGCCCGAGGCCTCGGGCGAGCAGCCCGGTGAGGACGCGGCCGCTCCCGCCGCGGTGGCCGACCCGGCCAAGGCGGACGCCGGCGCGACGGTCCCGGCGCCCAAGGCCGTCAAGGCGACCAAGGCCACGGCCGCCAAGGCCTGACGGTGGCATCCGGGCACAAAGATCGTGGCGGCTCTTCCTCTCCCTCCTCGCCCGCCGTGGGGCAGGAGGGGCCCAGGGCGGAGCAAGAGCGCCCGCTCGACCCCGTGGAGCAGGCGCGGGCGCTCTGCCTGCGCCTGCTCACCGGGACGCCGCGTACCCGCAAGCAGCTCGCCGACGCCATGCGCCGCCGCGAGATCCCGGAGGACGCGGCGGAGCACGTGCTGGAGCGGTTCGAGGACGTCGGGCTCATCGACGACCAGGCGTTCGCGAACGCCTGGGTGGAGTCCCGGCACCACGGCCGGGGCCTCGCCCGGCGTGCCCTGGCCCAGGAGCTGCGCACCCGGGGGGTGGACGCCGAGGCGATCGGCCAGGCCGTGGGGGGGCTCGACGCGGGGCAGGAGGAGGAGACCGCCCGCGCCCTCGTCGACCGCAAGCTCCGGGCCACCCGCGGCCTGGAGAAGGAGAAGCGGATCCGCCGGCTCGCCGGGATGCTCGCCCGCAAGGGGTACGCGGAAGGGCTCGCCCTGAGGGTGGTCCGCCGTGCTCTGGAGGAGGAGGGTGAGGACCCGGAGTCGCTGGAGCACTACCTGCCCGACTGAACCTCCGTTGAGGTTCCTTGACCGTGCCTCTGAGTCGACTTAGCCTCACAACCGGTGAGGGATCGCGTCCTCAGAGATACGGGAGTTGGTGCCATGGGCATCGCGCTGGGGACCGAATCCGTGTTCACGGCCGTGGCCGTGGCCGTCACCGTGGTCGTCGCGGTCACCGCGGGGGTGCTGCTCCGACGGCTCCGCGCGGAACGCGAACAGCTCAGGGCGGCGGCCGAGCGTGAGGCCCGGGAGATCCGGGCCACCGCCAAGGAGGAAGTCCGCGAGATCCGGGCCGACTTGGAGCGGCGTGAGCAGCGGCTCGCCGACCGGGAGGCCCGCATCGACGCCGAGTCGGAGCAACTGCACCGGCGTCGCCGTGAACTGGCCGAGGAACGCGAGGAACTGGAGCGCCGCCGCGCCGAGCTCAACCGGCTGGAGGAGGAGCGGCGCGACGTCCTGGAGCGCGTCGCCGCCTACACCGCGGCCGAGGCCCGCGCCGACCTCGTGCGCTCCGCCGAGCAACAGGCCAAGCGTGAGGCGGCGGTGATCGCCCGCGACATCGAGCGTGCGGCCCGCGACCGCGGCGAGGAACGCGCCCGGCGGATCGTGGCCGGGGCCATCCAGCGCGTGGCCACCGAACAGACCACCGAGTCCGTGGTCTCGGTGCTCCAACTGCCGGGGGACGAGATGAAGGGCCGGATCATCGGCCGCGAGGGCCGCAACATCCGTGCCTTCGAGGCCGTCACCGGGGTCAACCTCATCATCGACGACACCCCCGAGGCGGTGCTGCTGTCCTGCTTCGACCCGGTGCGCCGCGAGGTCGCCCGGCTCACCCTCGACGCGCTCGTCACCGACGGCCGCATCCACCCGCACCGCATCGAGGAGGTCTACGAGCGCAAGCAGGCCGAGGTCGAGCAGCTCTGCGTGCGCCACGGCGAGGACGCGCTCACCGAGATCGGCATCACCGACATGCACCCCGAACTGGTCACGCTGCTCGGGCGGCTGCGCTACCGCACCTCCTACGGCCAGAACGTGCTCGGCCACCTCCTGGAGTCCGCGCACATCGCGGGCATGATGGCCGCGGAACTCGGCATCGACCCGGCCGTGACGAAGCGCGGCACGCTGCTGCACGACATCGGCAAGGCGCTCACCCACGAGGTCGAGGGCAGCCACGCCCTCATCGGCGCGGACCTGGCGCGGCGGCACGGCGAGTCCGAGGACGTCGTCCACTCCATCGAGGCCCACCACAACGAGGTCGACCCCCGCACCGTCGAGGCCGTCCTCACCCAGGCCGCCGACGGCATCTCCGGGGGCCGCCCCGGCGCGCGGCGCGAGTCCCTGGAGAGCTACGTCCGCCGGCTCAAGCGACTGGAGCAGATCGCCGCCGCGCACACGGGCGTCGCCAAGGTCTTCGCCATGCAGGCCGGACGCGAGGTCCGGGTCATGGTGCGCCCGGAGGACGTGGACGACATCCAGGCGCAGGTCATCGCCCGTGACGTGGCCAAGCAGATCGAGGAGGAGCTCACCTACCCCGGTCAGATTCGCATCACCGTCGTCCGTGAGTCCCGCGCCACGGAGTTCGCCCGCTGAGCGGCCCGGCCCGGCCCGGACCGGACCGGCCCGGCCCGGACGAACGGCCCGGCCCGGCCCGCGCCCCGTCCCGTCAGTGGGGGACGCGGTCCTGGACGGGGCTCGGGGGGCCGCCGCGGGCGAGGTCGGCGTAGGCGTACAGCTCGGTCGGGCGGCAGCCGGTCATCACCGTCACCAGGTGGCCGTCCGGGCGGATCAGCAGCACGCTGTGCGCCGTCGACCCCGGGTACGCCTCCGTGACGAGCAGCTCCGCCCGGGTGGGCAGGGCCGCCACCGCCTTGGCCAGCCGGGGCATCAGGCCCGCGGTGAGCCAGTGCCGGCTCTCCCACACACCGGTGCCCGGCGCGACGAGGACGACCAGCAGGTCACGCCCGAGGCGCTCGTACAGGCGCGCCCCGGAGCCGTCGAGCGCCGTGACCGGGACGTCGACGACCGCACCGCCCGGGGGAGTGGCACAGGAGCCCAGGAGCGGCGACGGCGCGGCCGCCGAGGAGGCCGAGGCTGCGGCGCCCGCCCCGCGGGGAGCGGGCAGCGCGAGCGGTGAGCGGGCGTAGACCGGCGGTGCGCCGAGCGGGCCCCGGCCGAGGTGGCCGTCGGTGAGCAGTTCGGCGTACCGCCGGGCGGAGCCGGAGAGCACGGAGCGTCGCACCGTGTGCCAGACACCGCTGGCCCGCAGCAGCGGCAGCACCTGGTCGGTGGCCCGCAGCCGGGCGCCCACCGCGTCGCGCCGTTCGGCCTGGTAGCTGTCGAGCAGGGTGTCCGAGGCGCCGTGGTGCCAGGCCAGGGCGAGCTTCCAGGCGAGGTTGTCGGCGTCGCGCAGGCCCTCCTCCAGGCCCTGCGCGCCCAGGGCGCCCATGAGGTGCGCCGCGTCCCCGGCCAGGAAGACGCGTCCGGCGCGCCAGCGCCGGGCCAGCCGCTGGTGCACCGGGTACTCGGCGGAGCCCAGCAGCTCGTACGACGGAACGCTTCCGCACCAGGCCGAGAGGGTGCCGCGGATCCGCGAGACGAGCTCGTCGGAGGTGAGCGGCTCACCGCGCGCGGGCAGCAGCCAGTCCAGCCGCCACACCCCGTCCGGCAGCGGACGGGCCGTCACCTCCGGTCCCGCGCCGGGCCCCGGCGGCTCGCGGTGCAGCAGCGCCACGCCCTCGTCGGGCAGCGCGACCCGCAGTGCGGCGACGGCGTGCCGGTCGACGGCCGTGCGGCCGGGGAAGCGCACGCCCAGGAGCTTGCGCACGGTGGACCGCGGACCGTCGGAGCCGATCAGGTAACTCCCTCGCCACCAGGTGGCGTTGGCACCCTTGGTGCGGACGCTGACACCGCGGTCGTCCTGCTCGACGGAGTCGACGCGCGCCCCCGGGACGATCCGCACCAGCGCCTGCTCGGCGAGGGCCCCGCGCAACCCGTGCTCCAGGCGCTCCTGCCCGATGTGCAGCGGGGAGGGCCCCTGCCCGCCGGACGCGCGGTCGCCGAACTCCACCCGGACGGTCTCCTGCCGTCGGCGCAGCGTCCGCCACGCCTCCCAGGTGGCGCCGGACTCGTAGAGCCGGCGGTGGCCGAGCCGCACCAGCAGCCCGGCGGTCTCGGGACTGAGGACGGCCGTGCGTTCCGCGGGGAGCGAGGGCGCGTGGTCGTGCTCGTCCAGCACGATGCTCGGCACGTCGTGCCGGGCCAGGCAGAGCGCGAGGGCGAGCCCGACCGGACCCGCCCCCGCGATGATCACCGGGTCCACTGCGTGGTCCCCGGAAGCTGTGCAGTCACATTGCGTATGCAACCTACTGCGCGTGCGTGCGTCAAGTGACCACACCTGCAGCGCGGTGGTGCGCCTGGCGCACCGTCACTCCGCGGCGGCCTCCACCGCCTTGATGTCGCCCGCCTTCGGCGGCGCGCCCTTGCGGCTGCGGCGGCCGCGACGCTCGATCCAGTTGGCCAGCGCGCTGAGCGCCAGGCACATCAGGATGTAGATCGGCGCCACGATCATGATCATCGGAATGAAGGGGAAGCCCATGCTGTTCTTCGCGATGAGGTTGCCGGTGTAGAGCAGTTCCTCGTACGTGATGATGTAGCCGAGCGAGGTGTCCTTCAAGGTGACCACCAGCTGGCTGATGATCGAGGGCAGCATCGCCCGGACCGCCTGCGGGATCAGCACGAAGACCATGACCTGCGTCTTGCGCAGGCCGATCGCGTACGCGGCCTCGCGCTGGCCCTTCGGTACGGCGTTGATGCCGGCCCGGAAGATCTCGGCCTGCACCGAGCCGTTGTAGAGGGTCAGGCCGATCACCAGCGCCCACAGCGGGGCCGAGGTGAAGACGCCCACGTACAGCGCGAAGATCATGATCAGCAGCGGCATCGCGCGGAAGAACTCCACGACGACCGTCGCCACCCACCGCACCGGGGCGTGGTCCGACAGCCGGCCCGCCGCCAGCGCCGCGCCCAGCACCAGCGAGAAGACCGCGGCCAGGGCGAAGGCCTTCAGCGTGGCGAGCAGACCGTCGACGATGCGCTGCTGGATGTCGGTGTACTGGAAGGGCTCCCAGAGGTACGAGGCGAACTGCCCCGACTCGTCGAGCCGCCGGTAGACGAACCACAGCAGTGCGAGGATCACCAGGGCGGCGGCCGCGCCGACGACCCGGTTGCGGATCCTGGCCCGGGGGCCGGGCGCGTCGAAGAGGACGTTCGCGCTCATCGGGCCACCGCCAGCCGGTTCTCGAGCAGTCGGAAGACCGCGCTGATGAAGAGGGTGAGGACCAGGTAGGCGAGTGCCACCCAGACGAAGGTCGCGAAGATGCTGTAGCCCTTCTCACCGAGCGCCTTCTGCACGCTGAACAGCTCGGTGACGCTGAACCCACCGGCGATCGCGGAGTTCTTGGTGAGCGCGATCAGCAGGCTGCCGATGGGCGGCAGCACGGTCCGGGTGGCCTGCGGCAGGATGATCAGCCGCAGGGTCTGGGTGAAGGTCATCCCCAGGCTCCGGGCGGCCTCGGCCTGCCCGAGCGGGACGGTGTTGATGCCCGAGCGCACGGCCTCGCAGATGAACGCCGAGGTGTAGCAGCTCAGGGCGAGCACGGCGAGACGGAAGAAGCTCCAGGTGTTCAGCCCCAGCCGGGGCAGCACCAGCACCGCGATGAAGAAGAGCAGGGTCAGCGGGGTGTTGCGCAGCAGCGTCACCCAGACCGTGCCGAAGGCGCGCAGCGGCGGCACCGGGGACACCCGGAAGGCGGCCATGATCACCCCGAGCACCAGGGCGATCGCCCCGCTCAGCGCGGTCAGCTCGACCGTGCCGAGGAACCCCTCGCGGAAGAGCGCGAAGTTGTCCAGCAGTACGTTCATCGATTCTCCGAAAGGGGTGCGCCGACGGCCGCTCCTGGCCGCCGGCGCATCAGGCTCGGGCTGTGCCGGGGAGGGGGGACGGGACCCGGGTCAGGCCGGGTCCCGCCCGCTTCAGGACTGGAGCTGCGGGATCTCGGCGCTCACGCCGGACTTGCCGAGCGTGGCGTCGTAGGCCTTCTTCCAGTCGCCGTTGTCCTCGTGGTTCTTCAGCGCGTTGGTGATCGCCTCCTGCAGGACGGTGTCGTCCTTGAGCAGGCCCACGCCGTAGGGCTCCTCGGAGAACGGCTTGCCGACGACCTCGAGGTTGGCCGGGTCCTGGGCCGCGTAGCCCTTGAGGATGGCGTCGTCGGTGGTCACCGCGTCGACCTGGCCGGAGGCGAGGTTCTGCACGCACAGCGAGTAGGAGTCGTACTCGACGGGCTCGGCGCCGTAGTTGCCCTCCTTGATGCGCTGGATGGAGGTCGAACCGGTCGCGGAGCAGACCTTCTTGCCCTTGAGGTCGCCCGTGCTCTTGATGCCGCTGCCCTTCTTGACCAGGAGGTCCTGGCCCGCGACGAAGTACGGGCCGGCGAAGGAGACGGACTTCTTGCGCTCGTCGTTGATGGTGTACGTGCCGACGTAGTAGTCCACCTGGCCGCCGGAGAGGGCGGTCTCGCGGTTGGCCGACTGGATCGTCTTGTACTCGATCTTGCTCTCGTCGAAGCCGAGGTCGGCGGCGATCATCTTGGCGATCTCGATGTCGAAGCCCGAGTACTTCTTGCTGCCGGGGTCCTGGTAGCCCAGGTTCGGCTGGTCGGCCTTGACGCCGATGACGAGCTTGCCGTTCTTCTTGATCCGGTCCCAGGTCTTGGAGCCGGCCAGGTCCACACCGGTCTTGACGGTGTAGGTGGGCAGTTCGGCGGCGGGCGCGCTGCTGGAGCCCTTGTCAGGGGTGCTGGAGGAGGAGGGCGAGCCCTCCTTGCCGCACGCGGTCGCGGTGGCGGTCAGCGCCAGGACGGCCAGAGCGGCGGCGGCAGTGGTACGGAAGCTCATCGTGATCATCCTTAGGTCGGCGAACCGTCGGTGTCGCTCTCAGTGGTGAAGGATCTTCGAAAGGAAGTCCTTGGCCCGGTCGCTCCGGGGATTGCTGAAGAACTGGTCGGGCGTCGCCTGCTCGACGATCCGCCCGTCCGCCATGAAGACCACGCGGTTGGCGGCGGACCGGGCGAAGCCCATCTCATGGGTGACGACTACCATCGTCATCCCGTCGCGTGCGAGCTGCTGCATGACCTCCAGCACCTCGTTGATCATCTCCGGGTCGAGCGCCGAGGTCGGCTCGTCGAAGAGCATGACCTTCGGCTCCATCGCCAGCGCCCGGGCGATCGCCACGCGCTGCTGCTGGCCCCCGGAGAGCTGCGCCGGGTACTTGTCCGCCTGGCTGCCCACGCCGACCCGGTCCAGCAGGGCGCGGGCCCGCTCCTCGGCGGCCTTCTTGCCGGCCTTGCGCACCTTGACCTGGCCGAGCGTGACGTTCTCCAGGACCGTCTTGTGCGCGAAGAGGTTGAACGACTGGAAGACCATGCCGACGTCGGCGCGCAGCCGGGCCAGCTCCCTGCCCTCCTGGGGCAGCGGCTTCCCGTCGATCGTGATCGCGCCCGAATCGATCGTCTCCAGGCGGTTGACGGCCCGGCACAGCGTCGACTTGCCCGACCCCGAGGGGCCGATGACGACCACGACCTCGCCGCGGCCGATGCTGAGGTTGATGTCCTGGAGCACGTGCAGCGCGCCGAAGTGCTTGTTCACGTCCTTCAGTACGACCAGGTCGTCGGGCGCCGGAACGGCGTCCTCGGTCACCGGCACTTCGGTCATCGGCGTGTGCTCCATCCTCGTCGGTTGACCAGACCTTGGCGATCACCCTATTGACGCTTGGCAAACCGAGTCAGCACATCTGAGGGGAACTTGAGCATCACGATCCGGTCACTGGCTGGCACAAATCCGGCACTGTGGGTGAGCTCGGCCGGTTGTGCAGCGTACCGGCTCCGTAACAGTCGCCCCGCAGGAGCGGGCTGCGCTTGACGCGCACGTGGCACATCGGCGTGTATTCGGTGGTGGAGCATGATTGCGGGGGGCGTGAAGGGCCGGACCGCGGGAGGTGAACGGATGAGACTGCTGCTCGTGGAGGACGACCACCGGGTCGCCGCCGCGCTGTCGGCCGTGCTGGCCAAGCACGGGCTGCAGGTCACCCACGCCCGCAGCGGCGAGGAGGCGCTGCACGCGCTGCTGCCGGACCACGGGCCCGGCTTCGACGTGGTCCTGCTCGACCTCGGCCTGCCCGACCAGGACGGCTTCGAGGTGTGCAGCCGCATCCGGCTGCGCACCGCCATCCCCGTGATCATGGTGACCGCGCGCGCCGACGTGCGGTCCCGCATCCACGGCCTCAACCTCGGCGCCGACGACTACGTGGTGAAGCCGTACGACACCGGTGAGCTGCTCGCCCGCATCCACGCCGTCTGCCGCCGCAAGGCGCAGGAGGCGTCCGCCGGGCCCGAGGCGGAGGGCGCGGAGGCCGCGGGCGGTGTCATCGGGCTCGGCCCGGTCCGTGTGGAGCTGGAGACCCGCAAGGTCACCGTCGGCGACGAGCCGGTCGCGCTCACCCGCAAGGAGTTCGACCTGCTCGCGATGCTCGCGCAGCGGCCCGGTGTGGTCTTCCGCCGGGAACAGATCATCAGCGAGGTGTGGCGCACGAGTTGGGAGGGGACCGGGCGCACCCTTGAGGTGCATGTGGCGTCCCTGCGGTCCAAGCTGCGCCTGCCCTCCCTGATCGAGACCGTGCGCGGGGTGGGCTACCGCCTCGTCGTGCCCTCCGGCTAGGAGGCCGTTCCTCCGTGCGCACCCGGCTGCTGCCGCTGCTCATCGTGCTGATGGCCGGTGTGCTGCTGGCCCTCGGCTTCCCGCTGGCGGCCAGCCTGGCCGCCGCCCAGCAGCAGCGCGTCGTCGTCGACCGCATCGACGACACCGCGCGCTTCGCCGCGCTCGCCCAGTACGTCAGCACCGACGGCAGCGGCGAACGGGTGGAGACGTTGCGGGCGGAGCTGCTGCAGTACCACTACGTGTACGGGATCCGGGCCGGCGTCTTCGACCGCGACGGCGAGCCGATCGCCTCGGCCCCGAAGGGCTGGACGCTGCCCACCGGCGGTGAGGCCTTCACCGCGTACAGCGAGGCCCTGGCCGGGCGGCGCAGCCACGACCCCAAGCAGATCTGGCCCTGGCAGCACCGCTCCCTGTCGGTCGCCTCCCCGGTCGTCCGGGACGGCGACGTCGTCGCGGTCGTGCTCACCGACTCGCCGACCGGCGCGATGCGCTCGCGCATCCTGCGCGGCTGGCTGCTGCTCGCGGCCGGTGAGCTGGCCGCCATGATCGTGGCCGTCATGGCCGCCTTCCGGCTCACCGGCTGGGTGCTGCGCCCGGTCCGGGTGCTGGACCGGGTCACCCACGACATCGCCACCGGCCGGATGAAGTCCCGCGTGGCGGTGTCCGGTGGACCGCCGGAACTGCGGCGCCTGGCACGCTCGTTCAACGAGATGGCCGACAACGTCGAGGAGGTCCTCGACCAGCAGCGGGCCTTCGTCGCCGACGCCTCCCACCAGTTGCGCAACCCGCTGTCCGCGCTGCTGCTGCGGATCGAGCTGCTGGGCCTGGAACTGCCCGACGGGCACGAGGAGATCGCCTCGGTCCGGGAGGAGGGCAAGCGCCTCGCCTCGGTCCTGGACGACCTGCTGGGCCTGGCCACCGCCGAGCACGCGGAGGCCAACCTCGCCCTCACCGACATCGCCGCCCTCGCGGCCGAACGCGTGGAGGCGTGGCGGCCGGTCGCCGAGCGCGACGGCGTGGAGCTCTCCTACGGGGGCGCCGCCGCCGTGACCGGCTGGGCCGACCCGGTGGCGCTGTCCAGCGCCCTCGACGCCGTGATCGACAACGCCGTGAAGTTCACCCCGGACGGTGAACGCGTGCGGGTCACCACCGAACTGCGCGGCCGCCCCGGCGCCATCGACGTGACTGTCGCCGACGGCGGCCCGGGTCTCACCGAGGACGAACTCGCCCGCATCGGCGACCGTTTCTGGCGCAGCCCGCGTCACCAGAACGTCGACGGCTCGGGCCTCGGCCTCTCCATCGCGCGGGTGCTGCTGGCGCAGGGCGGCGGCAGCATCGCGTACGCGCCGAACGAGCCGCACGGACTGGTGGTGACCCTCACGGTGCCGCGTACGGCTCCCTGAGCCCGGGGCCGGCCTGGCGGGCCAGCGGGTTGGAGCCGATCGAGTTGTGGATGCTGAAGTTGACGGCGTCCGAGCGGTAGCGGTCGTCCGACCACTCCACCGGGCGGCCCTTCTGCGTGGTGGTGACCCGGCGCACCCGCAGCAGCGGGCTGCCGCGCCGCACGCCCAGCAGTTCGCTGTCCCGGGTGCCGGCCGCGACCGCGTCGATCAGGTGCTCCCCGTAGGCGAAGACCAGGCCCGTGTCGTCGTACAGCCGCTGGGTGACCGACTCGCAGTCAGGCTCTATGCGCAGCACCGCGGGGGCGATCCAGTCGGCGTAGACCGTGCGCTCCACCAGGACGTGCTCACCGTCCAGTCCGCGCACCCGCAGCACGTACAGCACGTCCGCGCCCGTGCGCAGGTGCAGGCGCGTGGCGTCCTCCGCGGTGGCCGGCCGGGTCTCGGTGCGGACCACGGTGCCCGAGGCGGCGCGGCCCATGGCCCGCGCCCACTGGGCGAAGCTGCGCAGCTCCGCGAAGCTCTGGCTGCGCCGGCTGGCCAGCACGACGCGGCGGGCGCCCTGACGGGAGCCGATCAGCCCCTCCGCGGTCAGCGCGGCCACGGCCTGGCGCACCGTGCCGCGGGAGACGCCGTACCGGGCGGCCAGTTCGGTCTCCGGGGGGAGCAGGGCACCGACCGTGTACTCCTCGTCGTCGATGGCCCGCCGGAGCTCCTCGGCGATCTCCTCGTGCCGCGCCGCCACCGCGCCCCCTTCCGTTCATTCACCGTCTGCGCACAACATCGCTCAGCGTAGACGAGCCGGGCGCCGATCGCGCGCAGGGGTTCCCGGCTTCCGGGGCCGCTCCCGGGGTCCTTGGCTGAAAAGGGACGACTGCCCTCTGCAGGCTTGCCGAGGTTTTCCCGCCGTTTACGGAAAGGCCATTGACGCACGGCCTACTGAGGGCCAACTTGTTCGGACAAGTTGAACCGCCCGACCTCCCTGGCCCTCAGGACCCGACTTCCCCTCCAGGAGACTTCCGTGCCCGCGTCCCTCCCGAAGGCGGCCGTACTCGCCGCCGGCCTCGCCGTGACCGCGCTGGCGCTCAGCGCCTGCGGCTCGGCCCCCACCACCCAGACCGCCGCCGACGGCAAGAACGGCAAGAGCGCGGCCACCGCGACCTCCGCCGAGGAGTTCGGCGGCATGGACGCCCTGGTCGCCGCCGCCAAGAAGGAGGGCACGCTCAACGCGATCGCCCTGCCCCGCGACTGGGCGAACTACGGCGCGCTGATCGACGGCTTCACCAAGAAGTACGGCATCAAGATCCAGAACGAGACCCCGGACGCCGCCAGCCAGGACGAGATCAACGCCGTCACCTCCCGCAAGGGCCAGGACCGCGCCCCCGACGTCCTCGACCTCGGCGCGTCCTTCGCGATCAGCGGCGCCCAGCAGGGCCTGTTCGCCCCCTACAAGGTCGCCTCCTACGACGACATCCCGGCCGCCCAGAGGGACGCCCAGGCCCGCTGGTACAACGACTACGGCGGCTACGTCTCCATCGGCTGCGACGCCAAGCGCGTCAAGAACTGCCCGACCACCTTCGCCGACCTGCTCAAGCCCGAGTACAAGGGCCAGGTCGCGATGAACGGCAACCCGACCAAGTCGGGCTCGGCCTTCGGCGGCGTCTACGCGGCGGCGCTGGCCAACGGCGGCTCCTTCGACGACATCCAGCCCGGCATCGACTTCTTCGGCAAGCTGAAGAAGAACGGCAACTACAACCCCGTCGAGTCCACCCCGGCCACCGTCGAGAAGGGTGAGACCCCGATCAGCATCGACTGGGACTACCTCAACGCCGGCTACGCCGAGGAGTTCGCCAGCAAGGGCGTGGACTGGAAGGTCTCCGTCCCGAGCGACGGCGAGTACGCCCAGTACTACGCGCAGGCGATCAACAAGGACGCCCCGCACCCGGCGGCCGCCCGCCTGTGGCAGGAGTACCTGTACAGCGCCGAGGGCCAGAACCTGTGGCTCGCCGGCTTCGCCCGCCCCGTCCTGATGCCCGCCATGGACACGGCCGGCACCCTCGACAAGACCGCCGCCGGCAAGCTCCCCGCGGTCAGCGGCACCCCGTCCTTCCCGACCGACGCCCAGCAGAACAAGGCCAAGGAAGTGCTGGCCCAGGGCTGGGGCAAGGCCGTCTCCGGATGACCGACCCGATGACCGCCACCGCGGCGCCCGTCGCCGCCGCTGCCGGGGCCACCGCCCCGGCGCGGCGGCGCTCGGCCGGCTGGCTCGCGGTGGTCCCGCTGCTCGTCTTCGTCGCGATCAGTTTCGGGGCCCCCGCGGTCGCCATGCTCAACGGCGCCTTCACCGTCAAGGACCCCGCGACCGGGGCCACCTCGTACACCACGGCCAACCTGACCGCCTCCCTGCAGGGCGCCTACCTGACCGCCCTGTGGGGCAGCGTGAAGCTGTGCGGGCTCTCCGCCGCCATCGGCGCGGTGTTCGGGCTGCTGCTCGCCCAGGCCGTGGTGACCTCGCGCTTCCGCGCGCTGCGTGAGGCCGTGCTGACCGCCTCCGGCGTGCTCGCCAACTTCGGCGGGGTGCCGCTGGCCTTCGCCTTCGTGGCGACCCTGGGCAACGCCGGCGTCCTCACCCGCCACCTGGGTCTCGCCGACCACGGCTGGAGCCTCTACAGCTTCTGGGGCCTGGTCATCGTCTACCTCTACTTCCTCATCCCGCTCATGGTGCTCACCGTGACCCCGGCGCTGGAGGGGCTGCGCGTCCAGTGGCGCGAGGCGGCCCAGAACAACGGCGCCACCAACGGGCAGTACTGGCGGCACGTCGCCCTGCCCGTGCTGGCGCCCTCGCTCCTCGGCGGCCTGGTCCTGCTCTTCGGAAGCGCCTTCGCCGCCTACGCCACCGCCGCGGCGATGGTCGGCAGCTCCGTGCCGCTGATCACCCTGCAGATCGCCGACGCCATCTCCGGCAACGTCCTGGTCGGGCAGGAGAACGTCGCCCTCGCCCTCAGCCTGGACATGGTCGTCGTCGCCGGCCTGGTCATGGCGGTCTACCTGCCCCTGCAACGACGGAGCGCGCGATGGCTGGTCTGACGAGCACCCGGATCCGGCCCTGGCGCGGCATCGTCCTCGCCGGTGCCGGCCTCTACTTCCTGGTGCCGCTGGCCGCCTCGGTGATCTTCACCGTGGACGTCCCCGGCCAGGGCATCACCTTCGACGCGTACGGGCAGATCCTGGGCGCCGAGGGCTTCACCTCGAGCCTGCTGCTCTCCCTGGAGCTCGCGGCCGCCACCATCGCCGTCGTCCTGCTGCTGATGGTGCCGGCCATGGTCGCGCTGCGGCTGTCCGCGCCCCGGCTGCGCCCGGTGGTCGAGGTCATCTGCTCGCTGCCGCTGGTCGTGCCGCCGATCGCGCTGGTCGCCGGGGTGAGCAACGTGCTGCGCTGGGGCCCCGAGCACCTGGCCAGCACGCCGCTGTTCCAGACCTTCGTGGCCATCCAGAACCCGTCCTTCCCGGTCGTCCTGGTGCTCACGTACGTCGTGATGGCGCTGCCCTTCGTGTACCGGGCCCTGGACGCCGGACTGCGGGCGGTGGACGTCCGCACCCTGGTCGAGGCCGCCCGCTCCTGCGGCGCCGACTGGCCGCGCGCGCTGGTCCGGGTCGTGCTGCCCAACCTGCGCGGGGCGCTGCTCAACGCCTCCTTCCTCACCCTCGCCCTGGTGCTCGGCGAGTTCACCGTCGCCCAGCTGCTGGGCTTCCAGCCCTTCGCGGTGTGGATCGTCACGGTCAGCGGCTCGCAGGCACAGCTGTCCGTGGCCGTCTCGGTGCTCAGCCTGCTGGTCACCTGGGTGCTGCTGCTCGTCCTGGCCGCCGTCGGCGGACGCCGCCCGACCTCACGTACCGCCTCCCGGAAGTGACCGAGACATGACCGACACCGTCCCCGCCCCGGCCGACGCCGCGCCGACCGTGCCCGGCGGCGCCACCGTCGAGTTCCGGGCGCTGCGCCGCGCCTTCGGGCCCACCGTCGCCCTCGACGGACTGGACCTGACCGTCCGGCCCGGAGAACTCCTCGCCCTGCTCGGCCCGTCCGGCTGCGGGAAGACCACCGCGCTGCGGATGCTCGCCGGCTTCGAGCACCCCGACTCCGGTCAGGTGCTGGTCGACGGCAAGGACATCACCAAGATCCCCGCGCACCGCCGCGACGCGGGCATGGTCTTCCAGTCCTACAGCCTCTTCCCGCACCTGAGCGCCGCCGACAACGTCGCCTTCGGGCTGCGCATGCGCAAGGTCGGCGCCGCCGAACGGCGCGCCCGCGCCGCGGAACTGCTGGAACTCGTCGGCCTGCCGGACCACGGGGACCGTTACCCCCACCAGCTCTCCGGCGGCCAGCAGCAGCGCGTGGCCCTCGCCCGCGCCCTGGCGCTGCGGCCGCGCGTCCTGCTCCTGGACGAGCCGCTGAGCGCGCTGGACGCCAAGGTGCGCACCAACCTGCGCGAGGAGATCCGCCGCCTCCAGCTCGAACTCGGCATCACGACGCTGTTCGTGACGCACGACCAGGAGGAGGCGCTGTCCATGGCGGACCGCGTCGCCGTCATGAACGCCGGGCGGATGGAGCAGTGCGCCGCCCCCGCCGAGCTGTACGACCGCCCCGCCACCGCCTTCGTCGCCGAGTTCGTGGGCACCAACAGCCGCCTGCCGGGCCGGCTGACCGACGGCGGCACCGTCGAGGTCCTCGGCCGGCGGCTCCCCGCCCAGGGCGAGGTGCCCGCGGGCACCGAAGTGGACGTCCTCGTCCGTCCCGAGGCGGTGCACCTGACCGCCGACCCCACCGGCGATGCGCGCGTCATGGCGACCGCCTTCCTCGGCGCCGTCACCCGGGTGACCGTGCAACTGGCCGACGGCGCCTTCGTCAAGGCCGACGTGGCCGGCTCCGACGCCGCCGCCCTCCCGCCGGGGGCGACCGTCACCGTCTCCCTGCCCGACCGGCCCGTCCTGGTCACCGCGCGCACCGCCTGACCCCGATCGCACCTCCCATCCCCCCACACCCCCGAGGAAAGAGAGCACCGTGACCCACCCACCGCACCACCCGCTCCAGGCCGTCCTGTTCGACATGGACGGCACGCTCGTCGACACCGAGGAGCTGTGGTGGGAGGCGGTCGCCGAGGTGGCCGCCGGGCTGGGACACGTGCTCGGCGACGCGGACGTGGCCGAGGTCCTCGGCCGCGCCGTCGAGCACACCGCCGCCCACCTGGCGACCACGAGCGGGACGGCGGCCGGCGCCGACGAACTGGCCGCCCTCCTGCACCGGGAGTTCGCCGAGCGGGTCCGCGCCCGCACGGTGCCCCGCCCCGGAGCGCTGGAGCTGCTGGACGAACTCGCCCGGCACGAGATCCCCATCGCCCTGGTCTCGGCGTCCCCGCGCGAGGTCGTGGACATCGTGCTGGCGGTGCTGGGCCGCGAGCGCTTCGCGGTCTCCCTGACCGCCGACGACACCCCCCGCACCAAGCCCGCCCCCGACCCCTACCTCGCCGCCGCCCACGCCCTCGGCGTGGACCCCGGCGCGTGCGTGGCCGTCGAGGACACCCCGACCGGTGTCGCCTCCGCCGAGGCCGCCGGCTGCCGCGTGCTGGCCGTGCCCTCCCTGGCGCCCATCGCCCCCGCCGCCGGACGCGCGGTGCTCGGCAGCCTGGAACGGGCCGACGTCTCCGTGCTGCGGGCCCTGGTCGCGCGGCCCCCGTCCTTCCTCGTACCCGCCTTCACCAGCCGCCGCGCCCGCGTCGGCGAGCCGTTCCGCGCCACCGTCGCCGGGCTCCTGCGCGGCGCCCCCGTCACGTACGCCGGGACCGCGGGCCCCGACTGGGCGCGGGTCTCCGCCGACGGCACCGTCACCGGCACCCCCGACGCACCCGGCGACGCGGAGGTCGCCGTCACCGCCACGGACGCCGACGGCCGCTCCGCCACCGTCACCGTGCGTGTGCCGGTCGTCGCGGCGGGCGAACCCGTCCTGCGCGAGCTGCGCGTCATGAGCTGGAACCTGTGGCTCGGCGGCACCCGCGTCGACGACCACCGGGACAAGCAGCTGCGCGTGCTGCTGGAAGCCGACGTGGACGTCGTCGGCCTGCAGGAGACACGGGCGCACTCCGCCAAGGAACTGGCCGAGGCACTGGGCTGGGACCACCACCAGGCGGGCGACAACCTCGGCGTCATCAGCCGCTACCCGATCGTCTCCCGCCACGGCCTGCCCGCGAGCCCGTTCTACGGCGGCCTCGGCGCCACCGTGCGGCTCGACGAGGGCCACGACGTCACGTTGTGGAGCGCGCACCTGAACTACACCCCGTACGGCCCCTACGACGCCCTCCACGACCGGCAGCCGGTCGAGGTGCTCGTCGAGCACGAGGCGGCCTCGGGACGCGTGGACCAGATCCGGGACATCCTGCACGACATGGCAGGCGACCTCGCCGCCCGCGACACCACCCCGGTCGTCCTCGTCGGCGACTTCAACGTCCCCTCCCACCTGGACTGGACCGCCGAGGCGGCGCCCCTGCACGGCGGGTACGGACCCGTGCCCTGGCCGGTCACCCTCGCCGCCGAGGCCGCCGGACTGCGCGACTCCTACCGCGAGGCCCACCCGGACCCCGTGCGCGAGCCCGGCACCACCTGGTCGCCCGTCACCCCCGAGCCCGAGCCGCAGGACCGGATCGACTACGTCCTGTACGCCGGGCGGGGTCTGCGGGTGCTGGACTCCATCACCCTGGTCACCGGGGAGCCCCGTCCCGAACCGGACGTGGCGGGCAACGCCTGGCCCTCCGACCACGCCGCCGTCGTCACCACCTTCGCCCTGTCCTGAAGGCGCGGGCCCGCGCGACCGGCCGGTCGCGCGGGCTCAGCGGCACTCCTCCATGCTCTCGAACTCCGGCGGCCGCTGATCCGCCAGCTCCTGCGGGGTCAGCGGCTTGAGGTGCCTCTTGTACGACTCCCGCCAGGCACCGGAGGAGATCTGCTCCCTGATGGCGCTGCATATGGCGTGCTTCAGCGCGGGCTCGTCCTTGTGCAGCCCCACGCCGTACTCCTCGCTGCCGAACGGCGCTCCGAGCAGGCGGAGTTGCTTGCTGTGCTGCGCGCGGTAGCCGGCCAGGATGATGTCGTCCGTCGACACGGCGTCGACCCGGCCGGAGAGCAGTTCGTCGACGCACAGGCCGTACGAGGCGAGCTGCTCGGTCTTTATCAACGGGTACTGCGTGCGCAGCCGTTCGGCGGGCGTCGAGTCGGTGACCGTGCAGACCTTGTGGCCGAACAGGTCCTGCGTGCCGTGGACGGGAGATTCGTTGCGCACGAGGAAGTCCTGCGCGGCCTGGTAGTAGGGGCCTGCGAAGTCGACCTGCTTCTTGCGCTCCTCCGTGATCGAGTAGCTGGCCACTATCAGGTCGACCTGCCCGGTGCCCAGCCGGTACTCGCGGGACTGGGTGTTGACCACCGCGAACCGGACCTCCTTGAAGCCCAGTTCGCGGGCGATGGCCCAGGCCAGGTCGATGTCGAAGCCCTCGTAGCCGCCCTTGGCCGTGGCAGAAGCCTCGCTCAGGCCGGGCTGGTCCTCCTTGACGCCCACGAGCAGGTAGCCGCGTGCCCGGGCCGCCTGGACGGTCGGCGAATCGGAGAGGTCCGGCCCGGCGTCGCGCGACCGGTCGAAGACGAACCAGCCGGCCGCGGCCAGGACCGCGAGCGCGACCCCGCCCGCCGCCAGCGTGTACCAGCGTCGCCGGGAGGGGCGCGGTCGCGGGGGCTGCGGATCCTGTGGCGGGGTCACGGAGTCGGGAACCTGCTGTGCGGTGCCGCCGGACCCGTCCGTCCGCGTGGCGTCCGGGTCGTAGTCCGGGTAGACGCCGACCGGGAACTGCGGGGTCTCCTGCGCCACGTGCTGCAGCAACTGCTCGGTGCGCTCCGCCGACAGGCGCGCCCCCGGCTCCTTGACCAGCAGTCCGTCGATCAGCGGCCGCAGCGGCCCCGCGTGCGCCGTCGGCGGCACCTCGGCCGTACGGACGGCCTCCAGTACCTCGTACGGCGTCGGTCCGCGGAAGGGGGCCCGGCCCTCGACCATCTCGTAGAGCGTGACGCCCAGCGACCACAGGTCGGCGGCGGGCGTGGGCGGCAGCCGGTTGGCCAGCTCCGGTGCCAGGTACTGCGGGGTGCCGACGGTCTCGTGCACCCGCGTCACCTGGGCCGCGCCCTCGAAGGTCGCGATCCCGAAGTCCATGAGCACCGCCCGCCCGTCCCGGCGGAACAGGATGTTGTGCGGCTTCACGTCGCGGTGCAGCACCCCGGCCGCGTGCACCGCGCGCAGCCCGCGCAGCACCTCCAGGCCGATCCGTGCCGCCTGCAGCGCCGGGATCCGGCCCTGCTCGCGCAACTGGTCCGCCAGGGAGTGCGGGTTGACCTGCTCCATGACGATCCAGACCTGGCCGTCGGCCTCGATCACGTCGTGCACGGCGACCACGTGCTCGTGCCCGATCCGGGCGATGGCCTGCGCCTCCCGGCGCGCCCGCTCCACCCACTGGGCCTGCGTCTCCGGGTCCAGCGCGCCCCGGAACAGCAGCTCCTTGACGGCGACCTGACGGCCGAGCCGGTTGTCGTAGGCCTCCCACACCACGCCCATGCCACCGCGCCCCAACTGCCGGCGCAGCTCGTAGCGGCCGTCGACGAGGGTGTGCGGCATCCCCCCAGAACTCATGCGTGTGCCCCCATCGGTACGTGGTCCGCTACAGGTTAGGGGGCTCTGACGGGGATGAACATCGTCCCCGGGGCGGGGAACGATCACATGTCGGGCGGAATGGTCCGTACCGGTGCTGGATCGCCTAGGGCTTCACGGACCGGTAGTAGCGCTCGGCGCCGGCGTGCAGCCGCAACGGGTCGGTGAAGACCGCCGTCCGCAGGTCCATCAGCTGGGCGGCGTGCACCTCCTGACCGATCCGGTCACGGCTGTCGATCACCGTGCGGGTGAGGCGGTCCACCAGCCCGGTGTCCGTCCGGTCCGTGGTGATCAGCAGGTTGGCCACGGCGATCGTCTGCACCGCGCGGCCGCCTTGGACCATGGGGTACGCGTCGGCCGGCATGACCGCCTGCCGGTAGTACGTCGACTCGTCGCTCTCGGCGTGCAGCCTGGCCACCAGGTCGCCGAGCTGCACCAGCTTCACGTCGGTGGTCTCCGCCAGGTTCGCGATGGTCTTGGTCGGCAGTCCGCCCGACCAGAAGAACGCGTCCAGCTCCCCCTGGCGCAGCATCTCCGGCGCCCGGTCGATGCCGACCGTCCGGCGCCGCACGTCGCCCGGCTCCCCGAGCCCGGCCGCCTCGAGCAGCCGCTGCGCTATCAGGTTCACGCCGGAGCTGGGCTGGCCGATCCCCACCCGCAGCCCGCGCAGGTCCTTCGCCGACCTCACGGGCGAGTCGGCGGGCACCACGAGCTGCATGTAGTCGTCGTACAGCCGGGCGCAGGCACGCAGCCGCCCCGCGCCCGGGCCGTCGTAGTCGGCGACGGCGTCGGCCGCGGCGATCGCGAAATCGGCCTTGCCGGTCGCGACCCGCCGGACGTTGTCCACGGACCCCTCGGACCGCACCAGGCGCACCGGCACCCCGGGCAGGTCGGTGTGCAGGTAGGGCTGGAGCCGCTTCCCGTACGTGTCGTACACGCCGTTGCGCACACCGGTGGCGAAGTCGACCCGGTCCTTTGGGTACGACGGCCCGTCGGAGGGCAGCACCCACCACAGCAGCAGCGCGACCGACGCCGCCACCGCCAGCACGGCCTGCACGGCCCTGCGTCTGCCGATACGGGGGAACTCCATCCCCGCGATAGTGCCAGGCCCGGCGGCGCCGCGGCCAGCGCCGTCCTGCCGCGTCCGGATCCCGGACGTGACGGCCCGCCCCACGGGGAACACTCGTCCCAGGGCGCACCCCGTACGAAGGGAGGCCCCGCATGGGACGCACGGTGAGCTGGACGGTGGGCGACCTCGTCGTGCACCGCGTCGACGAGACCACGCTGCCCGCGGCGACCGGACGGCGGCTGCTGCCCGCCGCGACCCCGCAGGTGGTGGCGGGAGCGCCGTGGCTGCGGCCGGACTTCACCGCCCCCGACGGCACGCTCCTGCTGGCCACCCACACCTTCGCCGTGGCGGCCGGCGGCCTGCGCGTCCTGGTGGACACCGGGATCGGCAACGGCAAGACCCGGTCCGACCCCGCGTGGCACCGGCTCGCCACCGACTACCCACGGAGGCTGGCGGAGGCGGGCTTCCCGCCGCACGCCGTGGACCTGGTGATCCTCACCCACCTGCACACCGACCACGTCGGCTGGAACACCCGTGACGACGGCGGCACCTGGGTGCCCGCCTTCCCCCGCGCCCGTTACCTGGTCTCCCGTGCCGAATGGGACCACTGGGCGGGCACGGACCTGGACGACGACCACCGGCAGGTCTTCCGCGACTCGGTGCTGCCGGTCCGCGACGCCGGACTGCTCGACCTGGCCGACGTCACCGACGCCCCCGTGGAGGCGGCCCCCGGCATCCGTCTCCTGGCGGTGCCCGGGCACACCCCGGGGCAGCTCGCGGTGGAGCTGCACGGCGCCGGGCGGTCCGCGGTGGTCACCGGCGACAGCTTCCACCACCCCGTGCAGATCGCCGACCCCGCGATCACCAGCACCGCCGACTCCGACGCGGCCCTGGCCGTACGCACCCGCCGCGCGCTGCTCACCGCGTACGCGGGTACGGACACCCTGCTGCTCGGCACCCACTTCCCGCCGCCCACCGCGGGCACCGTCGTCCCGGAGGCGGGCGGCCACCGCCTCCTCGCCGAGCCACCCGGCACCTGATGCGGCGGGCGCCGCCCGGTGCCGTCCGCAGCCGTCCGCAGCCGTCCGCGCGGGGGCGGGCGCGGGCACGAGCGCGCGCGGCGCGCCCTTACCCTGGATGGGTGCAGCGTGAAGAGCAGGGTGTGAAGAGCTACGAGATCCGCACCTACGGGTGCCAGATGAACGTCCACGACTCCGAGCGGCTGGCAGGCCTCCTGGAGGCGGCCGGCTACGTCCGCGCGCCCAAGGACGAGGACGGCACGGTGTCCGCGGACGTCGTCGTCTTCAACACCTGCGCGGTCCGGGAGAACGCCGACAACCGCCTGTACGGCAACCTCGGCCGCCTGGCGCCGCAGAAGGCCGCCCGGCCGGGCATGCAGATCGCCGTCGGCGGCTGCCTGGCGCAGAAGGACCGGGACACGATCGTCAAGAAGGCCCCGTGGGTCGACGTCGTCTTCGGCACCCACAACATCGGCAGCCTCCCCGTGCTGCTGGAGCGAGCCAGGATCGCCGAAGAGGCGCAGGTCGAGATCGCCGAGTCGCTGGAGACCTTCCCGTCCACGCTGCCGACGCGGCGCGAGTCGGCCTACGCGGCGTGGGTGTCGATCTCGGTCGGCTGCAACAACACCTGCACCTTCTGCATCGTCCCCGCGCTGCGCGGCAAGGAGAAGGACCGCCGACCCGGCGACATCCTCGCCGAGGTCGAGGCGCTGGTCGCCGAGGGCGTCACCGAGGTCACCCTGCTCGGCCAGAACGTCAACGCCTACGGCTCCGACATCGGCGACCGCGAGGCCTTCAGCAAACTGCTGCGCGCCTGCGGGAAGATCGAGGGCCTGGAGCGGGTCCGCTTCACCTCGCCCCATCCGCGCGACTTCACCGACGACGTGATCGCGGCCATGGCCGAGACCCCGAACGTGATGCACCAGCTGCACATGCCGCTGCAGTCCGGCTCCGACGCCGTGCTGCGCGCGATGCGCCGCTCGTACCGGCAGGACCGCTACCTCGGCATCATCGAGAAGGTGCGCGCGGCCATGCCGGACGCCGCCATCTCCACCGACATCATCGTGGGCTTCCCCGGCGAGACCGAGGAGGACTTCGCGCAGACGCTGCACGTGGTCCGCGAGGCGCGCTTCGCGCAGGCCTTCACCTTCCAGTACTCCAAGCGCCCGGGCACGCCCGCCGCCGAGATGGAGGGGCAGGTGCCCAAGGCGGTCGTCCAGGAGCGCTACGAGCGGCTGGTCGCCCTGCAGGAGGAGATCTCCTGGGCCGAGAACAAGAAGCAGGTCGGCCGCGTCCTGGAGGTGCTGGTCGCCGAGGGCGAGGGCCGCAAGGACGACGCCACGCACCGCCTGTCCGGCCGCGCCCCCGACAACCGCCTGGTGCACTTCGCGCCGCCCGCCGAGCCCGTCCGCCCCGGCGACATGGTCATGGCGGAGATCACCTACGCCGCGCCGCACCACCTGCTCGCCGAGAGCCCGGCCTTCGGCGTCCGCCGCACTGCGGCGGGCGACGCCTGGGAGCGGCGTACCTCGGCCGCGGCGGCCAAGCCCGCGGGTGTCATGCTGGGCCTGCCGACGATCGGCGCGCCCGTTCCGGCAGCGGCGGCGGCCGCGCCGGGCTGCGGCTGCGACTGACGGAGCGGGGACCGCGAGGTCCGCGGAGACGAGGGGGGACACGGATGGCTCGTTGGGGGCTCTTCGCCGAGGAGACCGTGGGCAGCGGTGACGCCAGGCGCTGGGAGTTCGAGCTCCTCGGCCACGCCGAGGGCACGCGCGAGGAGGCGCTGGGCAAGCTGGAGGAAGCGGCGCTGGCCTACCGGCCCAGCAAGCCGTTCAGCGTGCGGCGCAGCTGGCTGTACCGCTCGGGGGAGGGGTTCGTCCAGGTCAACGAGGGTGTGACCACGACCTACATCTGCCGTTTCACGGTCGCCGAGCTGGTCCGCGACAGCAAGGACCCGAAGGTCGCCGCCACGGCCGAGCCCTGGGACCGCGTGCCCGAGGGCTTCTGAGACGGCGGACGGTAGGGTTCCGATCATGCTGGTCGCCGCCGCCGTCTGCCCCTGTCCGCCGCTGCTCGTGCCCGACGTCGCGTCGGGCGCGGCGCCGGAACTGGACCCGCTGCGCGCCGCCTGCGCCGACGCGTTGGCCGTGCTGGCCGCCGCGCGTGCCGATCTGCTGGTCGTGGTGGGTGCCGCGGACTCCGCGCACGTCTGGGAGGGCGGCGGTACGGGCTCGCTGCGCCCGTTCGGCGTCAACCTGACGGTGCGGCTCGGCGACGGCAGCGACCCCGAGCCCCTGGCCCCGTCGCTGACGCTCGCGGCCTGGCTCCTGACGCAGGCGGGCTCCGCCGCGCCCCTGCACGCCTGCGCCGTGCCCGCGCACGCGCCGGCGGCCAGGATGCTGGAGCTGGGACAGGGACTGGCGGGACTGGCCGACCGGGTGACGCTGCTGGTCATGGGCGACGGCACCACGTCCCGCACGCTCAAGGCTCCCGGCTACCTCGACGAGCGGGCCGAGCCCTTCGACGCCTCCGTGGCGCGCGCCCTCGGTGCCGCCGACACCGGGACGCTGGCGGCCCTGGACGCACGCCTCGCCACCGATCTGGGGGCGGCCGGCCGCGCCCCCTGGCAGGTCCTGGCCGGCGCCGCGGACGGCGCCGGGCTCCACGGACAGCTGCTGTACGACCAGGCGCCCTACGGCGTCGGCTACTTCGTGGCGGCCTGGTCCTAGACCGGCCGGTCCCCGGGGTCCGGGACGTCCTCAGGGCGTGCCCTTGGAGCCGCCCTCCTTGAGGTGCTCCATGGCGTCCTTCGTCTTGTCCACACCCTTGTGGATCTTCCCGCTGTACTTGTGCTTGGTCTTCTCGTCGACCGTGCGCGCGACCTTGTCCAGGCGGGAGCCGATCGACTCGCCGTGGTGCTCCATGAAGTCGCCGGCCTTGGCGCCTGCCCTGGCCTTGGCGTGCTCGGCCTTGGCCTTCAGCGTGTCCTTGAAGCTCATGCGTCACCGTCTCCCGTGGATGCCTTTGCCGGAAATGACCCTTTTCCCGTAAAGATCTTACTCGTCCATGGGTAAATCCGCGCCGCCGGAATTTGCGAAACTGTGCACGTGAGAATCGACGTCCCCCACGTGATCGCCGTCGTCGGCCCCACCGCGGCCGGCAAGTCCGACCTCGGAGTCGCCCTTGCCCAGGCCCTCGACGGCGAGGTGGTCAACGCGGATTCCATGCAGCTCTACCGCGGCATGGACATCGGCACCGCCAAGCTCACCGAGGACGAGCGGCAGGGCGTGCCGCACCATCTGCTCGACATGTGGGACGTCACCCAGGCCGCCAGCGTCGCCGAGTACCAGCGCCTCGCCCGCGCCGAGATCGACCGGCTGCTGGCCGCCGGTCGCACGCCCGTGCTCGTCGGCGGCTCGGGGCTCTACGTGCGCGCCGCCATCGACGCCCTGGAGTTCCCCGGCACCGACCCGCAGGTGCGCGCCCGGCTGGAGGCCGAGCTCGACACGCTCGGCTCCGGCCCGATGCACGCCCGCCTGGCCGCCGTGGACCCGGAGGCGGCCCGCGCGATCCTGCCCGGCAACGGCCGGCGGATCGTCCGCGCGCTGGAGGTCGTGGAGATCACCGGCCGCCCCTTCACGGCCAACCTGCCCGGGCACGACTCGGTGTACGACACCGTCCAGATCGGCGTCGACGTCCCCCGCCCGGAGCTCGACGAACGCATCACGCTGCGGGTCGACCGCATGTGGGAGGCCGGACTGGTCGGCGAGGTGGCCGCCCTGGAGACGGCCGGCCTGCGCGAGGGGCGCACGGCCTCCCGGGCGCTCGGCTACCAGCAGGTGCTGGCCGCGCTGGCCGGGGAGTGCACGGACGCGGAGGCGCGCGCCGAGACCGTCCGCGCCACCAAGCGCTTCGCGCGCCGGCAGGACTCGTGGTTCCGCCGGGACGGCCGGGTGCACTGGCTGGCGGGCCGTGGACAGGAACTGGTCGGCCAGGCGCTCGCCCTGCTCGGCCCCGCCCGGTCGGGCGGTCACAGCCTGATCACGTGATGGCATCGGGACGCCCCAGCGGCACTTGACGCCTCTTCGAGCGTGCCATCATCGAGCATCGGAGCTACGGTGTCGGACTTCTTGGGAGGGCGCGTGGCGATGGAAGCCGGCCCTCGCAACGGACCGCAGCCGGAACACACCGAGCGCACCTCTGGCGAGGAGCTCGAGCCGCGCGACCGGCTCGTGGTGGACGGCCCCCTGGAGGACCCGCTGGACGGGCAGACCCTCGCGGAGGAGGAGCAGTCCTTCCGCGAGCTGCGTCCCGAGCGGCGCCTGCGCGCGTGGCAGCTCGCCCCGATCGTCGCCCTCGGCGTGCTCGGCTCGCTCATGTTCGCCTTCCCGCTGGCCTTCGAGACCGGCGACGGCGGTGCCGTCGTCGCGATGCTCGGCCTCCTGCTGGGCTGCTGCTCCGCGGGCTGGGGGATCATGGCCGCCCGCCGGGTCGGCTACACCTGGCCGGGACTGCCGGCCCGCGGCTCCGGCCGCCGCCCGGACTGGCGCTTCGTGGCGCTGTACGCGGCGATCACGGTGGTGCTCACGCTGCTCGCCTTCTGGCGGGTCGCCCGTCTGCGCTGACCCGTAGACTCGGCGCATGACCAGCGCAGCACCGCAGGGCCTGCCCTTCCTCAAGGGGCACGGCACGGAGAACGACTTCGTGATCATCCCCGACCCCGACGGGGCCCTCGACCTGACCGCGGGGACCGTCGCGCGCCTGTGCGACCGCCGCGCCGGGATCGGCGGCGACGGGGTGCTGCGGGTCGTGCGGTCGGCGAAGCACCCGGAGGCCGCCGCCATGGCCGCCGAGGCCGAGTGGTTCATGGACTACCGCAACAGCGACGGCAGCATCGCGGAGATGTGCGGCAACGGCGTACGGGTCTTCGCCCACTACCTCCGGCGCGCCGGTCTCACCGGTGCCGGGGACGTCGCCGTGGCGACCCGCGCCGGCGTGCGCCGGGTGCACATCGACAAGGACGGCGACATCACCGTCGACATGGGCCGCGCCGCGCTTCCCGCCGGCGAGGTCGAGGTGGCGGTCGGCGAGCGCAGCTGGCCCGCCCGCAACGTGAACATGGGCAACCCGCACGCCGTCGCCTTCGTCGACGACCTCGCCGACGCCGGCAAGCTGCTGGACCCCCCGGCCCACACGCCTGCCGCGGCCTACCCGGACGGTGTGAACGTGGAGTTCGTCGTCGACCGGGGTGAGCGCCACGTCGCCATGCGGGTCCACGAGCGAGGCTCCGGCGAGACCCGTTCCTGCGGCACCGGGGCCTGCGCCGTCATGGTCGCCGCGGCCCGGCGCGACGGCCGCGACCCGGCCGTCACCGGCCGTCCCGAGACGTACCGCGTCGACCTGCCGGGCGGCACCCTGGTGATCACCGAACGTCCCGACGGCACCGTCGAGATGACCGGTCCCGCCGTGATCGTCGCCGAGGGCGTCATCGATCCGGCCTGGCTCGGCGACGGCGGCTGAGGATACCCGCTCCGAGGGCCCGGTATTCGCTCGAACGGGTGATGCCGATCACGCTGGGCGAGAGCGTGGCAGCGGCACGTGATGGGCTCGGTAGCATCAAGCACCGGCACGGAAGCCATCCCGCCGGTGGGTGACGCTGCCGGAGGTGCCGCATGAGACCGGACAACGCAGTGGAGACCGCCCCGGGCGCCGCAGGACGCAGGCGCATCCCCCGGGCCGCGGACCTGCGCCGGCTGGGACGCGCCGCCCTGCTGGGCCCCGGCGGCCGCGCCGGCCGGCTGCCGGAGTCCATCGAGCACATCGCCAAGGTGCACCGCGCCCGACATCCCGGCGCGGACCTCGCCATCCTGCACACCGCATACGTGCTCGCCGAGTCCTCGCACCGCGGCCAGATGCGCAAGAGCGGGGAGCCGTACATCACACACCCGCTCGCCGTGACCCTGATCCTCGCCGAACTCGGCGCGGAGACCACGACGTTGACCGCGTCGCTGCTCCACGACACCGTCGAGGACACCGATGTGACGCTCGATCAGGTGAGGGAGGAGTTCGGCGAGGAGGTCCGCTTCCTCGTCGACGGCGTCACCAAGCTGGAGAAGGTGGACTACGGCGCCGCCGCCGAGCCCGAGACCTTCCGCAAGATGCTCGTCGCCACCGGCAACGACGTCCGCGTCATGTCCATCAAGCTCGCCGACCGGCTGCACAACATGCGCACCCTCGGCGTCATGCGCCCCGAGAAACAGGCCCGCATCGCGAAGGTCACCCGGGACGTGCTGATCCCGCTCGCCGAACGCCTCGGCGTCCAGGCGCTGAAGACCGAACTGGAGGACCTGGTCTTCGCCATCCTCCACCCCGAGGACTACCTCCGCACCACCGAACTCATCCTGGAGCACGCCGCCCTGCCCGATCCGCTGGGCGCAGTCGCCGAGGACGTCCGCAAGGTGCTCCGCGAGGCCGGCATCAGCTCCGAGGTCGAGGTACGGCCCCGGCACGTGGTGTCCGTGCACCGGGTCCGGCTCAAGCGCGGCGGCGCGCAGCCCGGCGGCAGCGACTTCGGGCGGGTGCTGATCCAGGTCGCCGAGGACGCCGACTGCTACGCCGTCCTCGGTGAACTGCACACCTGCTTCACCCCCGTCATCGCGGAGTTCAAGGACTTCATCGCGGCGCCCAAGTTCAACCTGTACCAGTCGCTGCACACCGCCATCCGCGACGGCGAGGGCCGCATCGCCGAAGTCCTCATCCGCACACGGCAGATGCACCACACCGCCGAGGCCGGGGTCATCGCGCTCGGCAACCCGTACGCCACCGCCGAGGCGGCGGAATCCGACGAGGGCGAGAGCGTCGACCCCACGCGCCCCGGCTGGCTGGCCCGGTTGCTGGAGTGGCAGCGCGAGGCCCCCGACCCGGACTTCTTCTGGAGCACCCTGCGCGACGAGCTCGCCCAGGACCGCGAGATCACCGTCTTCTCCGCCGACGGCGGCACCGTGGGCCTGCCCGACGGCGCCACCTGTACCGACGCCGCGTACGCGCTGCACGGTGAGGGCGCCCACTCCTGCGTCGGGGTTCGCGTCAACGGGCGGCTCGCGCCGCTCGGCACGGTCCTGCGGGACGGCGACACCGTCCAGCTCCTGATGGCCGAGGCCACGGACGGGGACGGGGAGGGGTACGGGCCGTCGCCCGAGTGGCTGGAGCACGCCCGCACCCCGGCCGCCCGGATCGCCATCGCCCGCTGGCTGGAGGCCCACCCGGCGGCCACCGCCGAGGAGGAGCCGGCCGCCCCCGCCGTCCGCACCGCCGCAACGGCCGCCCGCAGGGCCGCAGAACCGCTCGCGGACACCGACCCGCCCGGGACCGCCGTCCGCATGGCCCGCTGCTGCACGCCCGTGCCGCCCGACGGGATCACCGGCTTCCCCATCCGCGGCGGCACCGTCGCCGTGCACCGCAGCGAGTGTCCCGTCGCCGCGCGCATGGCCGCCTCGGGCCGCGCCAGGGTCGCCGTCCACTGGCGCTCCGACGCCCCCGTCACCGGCCACCGGGCCACCCTCTACGCCGAGGCGCTCGGCCGGCCCCGGCTGCTCGCCGACCTCACCGAGGTGATCGCCACCCAGGGCGTCGCCATCGTCTACGCCGCCGTGGAGCCGCCGCAGGAGCACCGCGTACGCCACACCTACACCGTCGAACTGCCCGACCCGGAAGCGCTGCCCGCCCTCATGCGCGCCATGCGCGCCGTCCCCGGTGTGTACGACGTGTACCGCGCCCAGGAGGCCGTGGCCGCCGCGCAGCCGTAGAGGAGTACCCGATCGGGTGGGGTGCTGACGTGCCGCCTTCGGGCGGGCACGGTGCGCTGATACCGGTATCCCATGATCGGATCCTTTGCGCGCCGTGCCACCGTCACCGCGGCGGCCGTGGTGGCGCTCACCGCGGCCGGACTGCCCGGCGACGCGACGCCCGCGGGGCTCGGTGACCGGCTCTACCCCGAACTCGGCAACCCCGGGTACGACGTCTACGACTACGACATCTCGTTCACCTACCGCGGCAACGACCGGCCCCTGGACACGGTGACCCGGGTCGACGCGCTCGCCACGGACACCCTCGACCGCTTCCACCTCGACTTCCGCGGCGACGTCCGTTCCGTCGAGGTCAACGGCCGCCGGGCGGCGTTCCGCACCTGGCGCGAGGAACTCGTCGTCACCCCCGCCTTCCCGGTACCGCGCGGCGACCGCCTGCGGGTGACCGTCGTCCACACCAGCGACCCCGCGGCCAAGGGCGACACCGGCTGGATCCGCACCAAGGACGGCCTGGCCATGGCCAACCAGGCAGCCGCGGCCCACACCGTCTTCCCCTGCAACGACCACCCCTCGGACAAGGCCCGCTTCGCCTTCCACGTCACCGCGCCGAACGACCTCACCGTCGTCGCAAACGGCCTGCCCGAGACGGCCGTCCGCAAGGGCCCCGTGACGACCTGGAACTACCGCACCGTCCACGTGATGGCCACCGAGCTCGCCCAGGTCTCCATCGGCCGCTCCGCGGTGCTGCGCCGCACCGGCCCCGGCGGCCTCCCGCTGCGCGACGTCGTCGGCTCCGCCGACCCCGACCGGGCCGAACTGGAGAAGCGCCTGGCGATGACCGCCGGGCAGATCGCGTGGATGGAGCAGCAGGTCGGTCCGTACCCCTTCGAGACGTACGGCATCCTCAGCGCCGACACCGTCACCGGCTTCGAGCTGGAGACCCAGACCCTCTCGCTCTTCGAGCGGCGGGTGCTGCTGTCCCGCGAGGCCGACGCGGCGCCGGTGATGGTGCACGAACTGGCCCACCAGTGGTTCGGCGACAGCGTCTCGCCCGCGACCTGGTCCGACCTGTGGCTCAACGAGGGGCACGCCACCTGGTACCAGTGGCGCTACGCCGCCGAGCACTACCACGAGCTCACGCTGGAGCAGCTCGCCAAGGCCGCATACGGCGCCGACGCGCGTCTGCGCCGCGACGGCGGCCCGGCCGCCGCCCCCAAGCCGCCCGGCGCCGACGGCAAGCTCGGCATCTTCCGCGGCAACGTCTACTACGGCGGAGCGCTCGTGCTGTACGCGCTGCGCCAGGAGATGGGCGCCGACGCCTTCCAGCGGCTGGAGCGGGCCTGGGTCGCCCGCCACCGCGACGGGGTCGCCTCCACCCGGGACTTCATCGCCCTCGCCTCCGAGGTCGCCGGCCGCGACCTGGGCGGCTTCCTCGGCGCCTGGCTCTACGGCCCGACCACGCCCCCGATGCCCGGCCACCCCGACTGGAAGCGCTCCGTGCCCGCCAAACCGGTGCACGGTCCCGCGCACCGGCGCAAGGCGGGGAAAGTCGCGTGACCCGGCGGCGACGACCGTGCGACCATCTAGGTGCGGCGACGGCGGCGTGCCCGGGCCGGGGGAATCCTCCGGGTCCGTGCGGCGTTGTCTCCGTACGAGGGGCGGGAGCCCCCCGTTCCCGTCGATCTTCCGAGCAAAGGATCCAATGACCTCCTCTTCCTCCTCTTCTTCTGCCCGCAGCCGCCAGCGCCTCCCCGAGAGCCTTCGGGCCGACGCCCTGATGGAAGAGGACGTCGCCTGGAGTCACGAGATCGACGGAGAGCGTGACGGCGACCAGTTCGACCGCTCCGAGCGAGCGTCGCTGCGCCGCGTCGCGGGCCTCTCCACCGAGCTCGAGGACATCACCGAGGTCGAGTACCGCCAGCTCCGCCTGGAGCGGGTCGTGCTCGTCGGGGTGTGGACGGACGGCACGGTCCAGGACGCCGAGAACTCCCTCGCGGAGCTCGCCGCCCTCGCCGAGACCGCCGGCGCCCTCGTCCTGGACGGTGTCATCCAGCGCCGTGACAAACCGGACCCGGCCACCTACATCGGTTCCGGCAAGGCCCAGGAGCTGCGCGACATCGTCATGGAGAGCGGTGCGGACACCGTGGTCTGCGACGGTGAACTCAGCCCCGGCCAGCTCATCCACCTCGAGGACGTCGTCAAGGTCAAGGTCGTCGACCGCACCGCGCTGATCCTCGACATCTTCGCCCAGCACGCCAAGAGCCGTGAGGGCAAGGCCCAGGTCTCGCTCGCGCAGATGCAGTACATGCTGCCGCGGCTGCGAGGCTGGGGTCAGTCGCTGTCCCGGCAGATGGGTGGCGGTGGCGCCGGCTCCTCGGGCGGCGGCATGGCGACCCGTGGTCCCGGTGAGACCAAGATCGAGACCGACCGGCGGCGCATCCGCGAGAAGATGGCCAAGATGCGCCGGGAGATCGCGGAGATGAAGACCAGCCGCGACCTGAAGCGCCAGGAGCGCAAGCGCCACAAGGTGCCCTCGGTGGCGATCGCCGGATACACCAACGCCGGCAAGTCCTCGCTGCTCAACCGGCTCACCGGCGCGGGCGTCCTGGTGGAGAACGCGCTGTTCGCCACCCTGGACCCGACCGTGCGCCGGGCGGAGACCCCGAGCGGCCGGCTCTACACCCTGGCCGACACCGTCGGTTTTGTGCGGCACCTGCCGCACCACCTGGTCGAGGCGTTCCGCTCCACCATGGAGGAGGTCGCCGAGGCCGACCTCATCCTGCACGTGGTGGACGGCTCGCACCCCAACCCGGACGAGCAGCTCGCCGCCGTGCGCGAGGTCTTCCGCGACGTCGGCGCGCTGGACGTGCCGGAGATCGTGGTGATCAACAAGGCGGACGCCGCCGACCCGGTGGTGCTGCAGTCCCTGCTGCGCCGCGAGAGGCACGCCATCGCCGTCTCCGCCCGCACCGGGCGGGGCATCGCGGAGCTGCTCGCCATGATCGACGACGAGCTGCCGCGGCCCGCCGTCGAGATCGAGGCCCTGGTGCCGTACACGCGCGGTGCGCTCGTCGCCCGCGTCCACGCGGACGGCGAGGTGCTCTCCGAGGAGCACACCGGCGAGGGCACCCTGCTCAAGGCGCGGGTGCACGACGAGCTCGCGGCGGAGCTCGAGCCGTTCGCGCTGGTCGCGCGCCGCTAGGCGGTACGCACGTACGAGGAGGGCCCGCCCCCGGCCGGGGGCGGGCCCTCCTCGTGTCCGGCGGCGGTGTCAGCCGCGGATCGCGTCGAAGACCTCCTCGGCCTCCGAGCCCAGGTGCGGTCCGGCCAGCCAGCGCGGACTGTCCTGCGGACCGATGGAGGTGTTGCTGACCAGGGCCGGCTTCCCGCCGGGCCCCCGGGCGAACCAGCCGCCGCCGGAGGAGCCCGCCGTCATGGTGCAGCCGAGCCAGTGCATGGTCGGCGCCCCCGGGTCCAGGGCGAGGCGGACCGGGTCGCCCGAGCAGTGGTACTGCTGGTAGCCGAAGCCGTCGAAGGGGGCCGCGGCGGGGTAGCCGCGGATGTCCATGGAGTCGATGCCGGCCGAGGTGGGCGCGTCGAACCAGACCGGCACCGACGCCCCGACCGTCTCCTCCAGCGACGTGCCGGAGTCCGGGTTGGTCACCTTCAGCACCGCGAAGTCGTAGGGGTAGGCGGAACTCGTCTCCGAGGACTCCCCGCCCCCGTCGATCCACTGCTGGGAGGTCCCCGCCTTCGTCGCCCACCATGTGCCGTAGGGGGCGAGCTGCTCCTTGGTGGCGCTCCGCAGCGCGGCGCCGCTCAGGCCCGTGTCGTTGAAGGACGGAACGAAGACGATGTTGCGGTACCAGCCGCCCTGGGCGCCCGCGTGCACGCAGTGCCCCGCCGTCCACACCAGGTTGCTGCGGCCCGGGTTGGCCGGGTCGCCGACCACGGTCGCCGAGCAGACCGCCTGGCCGTCGGGCATGTCGAAGAGCAGCTTGCCCGTCGCCGGGGAGGCCTGGTGGTACGGGGTCGAAAGGCGCTGCGCCCGGATCGCGGCGGGCTCGCGGTCGGTGGTGCCGTCGTCCACCCGCCCCAGGTCGGGCCGTTGCTCGTCGTCCGGGGTCCCGTCGGCGTTGCGGAGCCGGTCGGCGTCCCAGAGGTCCTTGATGATGGGATTGATGAAGTCGGCCGCGTCGCGCAGCCACTTGTCCTTGTCCCAGTCCTTCCAGCCGCCGTTCTTCAGTGCGTCGGCCCACTGGTCGAGGTCGTCGAGGCTGGTCGGGAGGGCCGTCGGCAGTTGGAGGCCGCCGTCACCGGCCGTCGCGCTGGGTGTCGGGCTCGGCTTGGCGTCGGCGTTGTCGTCGGACGGGCCGCAGGCGGTCGCGGTCACCGCGAGCAGGGCCGCGGCGACGGCGGCCACGGCCAACCGGCTTATCGGTGCCATGGGTTGTGGTCCCCCTGTTGTGAACATGTCGTCTGCCCGCTCAAGGGCAACCCCTCACTGTGCCCTCGAAGGGAGGACGGCGGGCGCCGCACCCGCGGTTCCTCGCCAGGATCTCGGCCCGAGACAGTTGCCGGTAAGCGCGTGCGTCGTTGGTAGCTCCGGGGACGGAGCAGCCGACACCGAGGAGTGAGCACGTGGCCGCCATGCCGAGCGCCAGGAGCCGACCGGCGGTGCACGAGGGCGGGTTCGACGACACCGAGGGCATCCTGCGGCGTCAGTCGGCGCGCGAGTCCGCCGCCCGCACCTACGCCCGCTCGCTGCCCGTCGTCCCCGTGCGCGCCCGCGGCATGACCGTCGAGGGCGCCGACGGCCGCCGCTACCTCGACTGCCTCTCCGGCGCCGGCACCCTCGCCCTCGGCCACAACCACCCCGTCGTCCTGGAGGCCATTCGCGCCGTCCTCGACTCCGGTGCCCCGCTCCACGTGCTGGACCTCGCCACCCCCGTCAAGGACGCCTTCACCACCGCGCTCTTCGATACCCTGCCGCGCGAACTCGCCGACCACGGACGCATCCAGTTCTGCGGCCCGGCCGGCACCGACGCGGTCGAGGCCGCCCTCAAGCTCGTCCGCACCGCCACCGGCCGCAGCGGACTGCTCGCCTTCTCCGGCGGCTACCACGGCATGACCGCCGCCGCCCTCGCCGCCACCGGGGACATCGCCGTGCGGGGCGCGGCCGGCGCCGCCGACGCCCGGATCACCCGGCTCCCCTACCCGTACGACTACCGCTGCCCGTTCGGCGTCGGCGGGGAACACGGCGCCGAACTCTCCGCCCGCCTGACGGAGAACCTGCTCGACGACCCCAAGGGCGGCATCCAGCCCCCCGCGGGCATGCTCCTCGAACCCGTCCAGGGCGAGGGCGGTGTCATCCCCGCCCCCGACACCTGGCTGCGGCGGATGCGCGACCTCACCGCGGCCCGCGGCATCCCGCTCATCGCCGACGAGGTGCAGACCGGCGTGGGGCACACGGGGACCTTCTGGGCCGTCGAGCACAGCGGCGTCGTCCCGGACGTGATGGTGCTGTCCAAGGCGATCGGCGGCAGCCTCCCGCTCGCCGTCATCGTCTACCGCGAGGAACTCGACTCCTGGCAGCCCGGCGCCCACGCGGGCACCTTCCGCGGCAACCAGCTCGCCATGGCCGCGGGCACCGCCACCCTCGCCTACGTGCGGCGCAACGGCCTCGCCGAGCGCGCCGCCGAGCTCGGTGCCCGGATGCTCGCCCGGCTGGGGGCCCTGGCCGCGGAACACCCCTGTGTCGGCGACGTCCGCGGCCGCGGCCTCATGCTGGGCGTCGAACTCGTCGACCCTGACGCCGCCCCCGGCCCACGGGGCGTCCCCCCGACCGCGCCCCGCCTCGCGGCGGCCGTCCGGCGGGCCGCCCTCGACCGCGGCCTCATCGTCGAACTCGGCGGCCGCGACGCCGCCGTGATCCGGCTGCTGCCCCCGCTGACGATCACCGAAGAACAGTCAGAAGCCGTCCTCGACCGCCTCGCCGACGCCCTCGTCGCGGCGACCGCGGTCCGGGCGTGACCTCGTGCCCACCGGCCCCGCCCCGCGGCGGACCGCACCGGGCGCCGACCCCTCACGGAGCGAAGCGATGACCGTACGTCCCGGCGACGAAGCCACCGTGGCAGCCGTCCCCCAGCAGCGCGCCGCCACGGCCGAACTGCCGGGCCGGGCCGAACCGCCGGCCCACGCCGGGCTGCCCGGACCGTCCGCCCCGTCGTCCGGCGACGACCCGCTGGAGCAGGCGGATCCGTGGGCCGCCGCCGACGCGGCCGGCACGGAGGCCCTGCTGCGCTGCTGGGTCCGCGAGACGGGGCTGCCGCGGGAGCCGGACGGCCGCACCCTGCGCGTGCCGCTGCCCGCGAGCGGCGCGGAACTCCTCGTCCCGGTCCTGCACTGGTCGGCCGTCGGCCACCACCGCCTCGGCGCCCCGCGCCCCGCGGCAGGGGGCGCTCCGCTGGACGCCGTCACCCTCGCCGCGCTGCTCGCGCGGGAGGCCGCCGCGGCCGGCCCGGACGGGCCCGGCCTCGTCGCGCGGGTCGCTGACTCCGTACGCCAGACCGCCGCCTTCCTGTCCGCACGCCGCGCCCGCCCCGCCGCCCCCCGGGGTACCCACCCCTTCCTCGACGCCGAGCAGGCCCTCGTCCTGGGCCACCCGTTCCACCCCGCGCCCAAGGGCCGGGAAGGACTCACCGAGGCCGAGGCCGTGGTCTACGCCCCGGAAACGCGCGGGGCCTTCGTCCTGCACTGGCTGTCCGTGCACCGCTCGCTGCTGGCCACCGACTCCGCCTGGACCGAACGCGGCCGCCCGGTCCCCGCCGAGCACCTGCTGGCGGCCCTCGCCGGACCTGAACTCGCCCGGCGGCTCCCCGCCGGCACCGTGGCCCTGCCGCTCCACCCCTGGCAGGCCCGCGAGGTCGTCCACCGCCCGGCGGTGCGCGCACTGCTGGAGGCCGGGCTCCTCCACGACCTCGGCGCCGCGGGCGACCCCTGGCACCCCACGTCCTCGCTGCGCACGGTGTTCCGCCCGGGCGCCCCCGCGATGCTCAAGCTCTCGCTGGCCCTGCGGATCACCAACTCCCGCCGCGAGAACCTCCGCAAGGAACTCCACCGGGGCGTCGAGGTGCACCGGCTGCTCCGGGCCGGCCTCGCCGCGCGCTGGCACGCCGTGCACCCCGGGTTCGACATCGTCCGCGACCCCGCCTGGCTGGCGGTCGGCACCGCCGCCGGCGCCCCCGTACCCGGCCTCGACGTCGTCCTGCGGCACAACCCCTTCGGCCCCGGCGACGAGGTGCGCTGCCTCGCCGGGATCACGGCCCTGCGCCCCGCGCCGGACGGGGGCGCCCTGCGGTCCCGGCTCGGCGAACTGCTGGCCCGGCTCGCGTCGCGTACCGGTCGACCGGTGGCGGCCGTGGCCACCGAGTGGTTCCTGCGCTACCTGGACGCCGTGGTCCGGCCGGTGCTGTGGCTGGACGGCGAGGCGGGCATCGCCCTGGAGGCCCACCAGCAGAACACCCTGGTCGTCCTCGACGCCCACGGCTGGCCGGCCGGCGGCCGCTACCGCGACAACCAGGGCTACTACTTCCGCGAGTCCGCGCGCGCCGGGCTCACCGCCCTGCTGCCCGGGGCCGGCGGGAGCAGCGACACCTTCGTGGCCGACGCCGTGGCGGACGAGCGCTTCGCCTACTACCTCGGGGTCAACAACGTCCTCGGTCTGGTCGGCGCCCTGGGCTCCCAGCGCCTCGCCGACGAACGGGTGCTCCTCGCCGCCCTGCGCCGCTTCCTGGAGCAGGCCGCCCGCACCGGCCGCTCCGGCCTGCCCGCACGGCTGCTGGAGGAACCAGGGCTGCGCTGCAAGGCCAACCTCCTCACCCGGCTGCACGGGATGGACGAGCTGGCCGGCCCCGTCGACACCCAGTCCGTCTACGTCACCGTCCCCAACCCCCTCACCGCCTGACGAGAGGAGGCCGCGACCACCGTGGCGACCGCCGACCCCACCCGCGCCCCCGTGGGCGCGCCCGCGACCGCCGACCCCCGGGACCCCGGTGCCGGGAACGCCGACGACACCCTCGACCTGGAACTGCCGCCCGAGCTCCGCGCGCTCCTCGACGAGGACGTCACCGCCGACGACCGCGCCGGCGGCCCGGCCCCGCTCGACGACCTCCTCGACGGCGTCGCCGACTGGGGCCCGGTCGGCACCCCCGCGGGCACCTTCCAGCTCGTCCCCGTACGCCCCGAGCGCGACCTCCCGGTCATCACCCACTGGATGAACGACCCCGCCGTCGCGGAGTTCTGGGACCTCGCGGGCCGGCCCGAGGTCGCCGAGCGGCACCTGCGCGCCCAGCTCGACGGCGACGGGCGCAGCATGCCCTGCGTCGGGGTCCTCGACGGGGTGCCCATGAGCTACTGGGAGGTGTACCGCGCCGACCTCGACGCGGTGGCCCGCTTCTACCCGGCCCGCCCCCACGACACCGGGCTCCACCTGCTCATCGGTCCCGTCGCCGACCGGGCCCGCGGCCTCGGCGGCACCCTGCTGCGGGCCGTCGCCGACCACGCCCTGCGGCAGCGCCCCCGGTGCACCCGGGTGATCGCCGAGCCCGACCTGCGCAACACCCCGTCCGTGGCCGCCTTCCTCGCCGCGGGCTTCCGCTTCTCCGCGGAGGTCGAGCTGCCCGGCAAGCGGGCCGCGCTGCTGGTCCGCGACCGCGCGCTGCGTCACGTCCTGTGACCGGCCGCGCCGCGGGCGGGCGGGCACCGGTACGTGCGGTGGCGACCGCGGTGTCAGTGCCGCCCCGTAGGCTGGATGCCCTATGACACAGCCCGCGAAGCCCGCCCTCACCGACCTCCTCCACGCCGCCGTCACCGCGGTCGGCGGAGTGGAGCGCCCCGGCCAGGTCACCATGGCCGAAGCCGTCGCCGAAGCCGTCGACAGCGGCTCCCACCTGCTGGTCCAGGCCGGCACCGGAACCGGCAAGTCGCTGGGCTACCTGGTGCCCGCGCTGGCGCAGGGCGAACGGGTCGTGGTGGCCACCGCGACCCTGGCCCTGCAGCGCCAGCTCGTCGAGCGCGACCTGCCGCGCACCGTCACCGCGCTGCAGCCGCTGCTGCGCCGCGAGCCGCAGTTCGCGATGCTCAAGGGCCGCTCCAACTACCTGTGCCTGCACCGGCTCCACGAGGGCGTGCCGCAGGACGAGGGCGACGGGCTCTTCGACCAGTTCGAGGCCGCGGCGCCGACCAGCAAGCTCGGCCAGGACCTGCTCCGGCTGCGCGATTGGTCGGACGAGACGGAGAGCGGCGACCGCGACGACCTGACCCCCGGCGTCTCCGACCGCGCCTGGCAGCAGGTCTCGGTGACCTCCCGCGAGTGCCTGGGCGCCTCGCGCTGCGCCTACGGCGCCGAGTGCTTCGCGGAGGCGGCGCGCGAGCGCGCCAAGCTCGCCGACGTCGTGGTCACCAACCACGCGCTGCTGGCCATCGACGCCCTGGAGGGCGCGCCCGTCCTGCCCAGCCACGAGGTGCTGGTCGTCGACGAGGCCCATGAACTGGTCTCGCGCGTCACCGGCGTCGCCACGGGCGAGCTCACCCCCGGCAGGGTCAACCGGACGGTGAAGCTCGCGGCCAAGCTGGTCAACGAGAAGGCCGCGGACGCCCTGATGAGCGCGTCGGAGGGCTTCGAGCGGCTCATGGAGCTGGCCCTCCCCGGGCGTCTGGAGGAGCTGCCCGAGGATCTCCGCTACGCCCTGATGGCGCTGCGCGACGCCTGCCGTCAGGTCATCACCTCGCTCGGCGAGACCCGTGACCGCTCCGTGCAGGACGAGGACGCCGTGCGGAAGATGGCCCTCGCCGCCACGGAGAACGTCCACGAGGTCGCCGAGCGCATCGTGGAGGGCTCCGAGTACGACGTCGTCTGGTACGAGCGCCACGACCGCTTCGGCGCCTCGCTGCGGGTCGCCCCGCTCAGCGTCTCCGGACTGCTGCGGGAGAAGCTGTTCACCGAGCGCTCCGTCGTCCTGACCTCGGCCACGCTGCGGCTCGGCGGCGACTTCAACGGGGTCGCGGCCTCGCTCGGACTGGCGCCGGAGGGCACCGTGGCCGCCGAGGGCGAGGAGGAGCCCCCGGTGTGGAAGGGCGTCGACGTCGGCTCGCCCTTCGACTACCCCCGGCAGGGCATCCTCTATGTCGCCCGGCATCTGTCGCAGCCCGGCCGGGACAGCGGCCGCGAGGACATGCTGGACGAGCTCGCGGAGCTGATCGAGGCCGCGGGCGGTCGTACGCTCGGGCTGTTCTCGTCCATGCGTGCGGCCCAGGGCGCCGCCGAGGCGCTGCGCGGCCGCATCGACCACCCGGTCCTGCTGCAGGGCGAGGAGACCCTGGGCGAGCTGATCCGCCGCTTCGCCTCCGACGCCCGCACGTGCCTGTTCGGCACCCTCTCGCTCTGGCAGGGCGTGGACGTGCCCGGGCCGAACTGCCAGTTGGTCGTCATGGACCGGATCCCGTTCCCCCGCCCCGACGACCCGCTGATGAGCGCGCGCCAGAAGGCGGTGGAGGACAGGGGCGGCAACGGGTTCATGGCGGTCGCCGCCACGCATGCGGCCCTGCTCATGGCGCAGGGCGCCGGCCGGCTGGTGCGGGCCTCCGGGGACCGCGGGGTCGTCGCCGTCCTCGACCCCCGGCTGGTGACGGCCCGCTACGGCGGCTTCATCAAGGCCTCGATGCCGGACTTCTGGCAGACGACCGACCGCAACCAGGTCCGCCGTTCGCTGGCCGCCATCGACGCCGCCGCCTCGGCGGCCGAGTGACGCCACCGGGCACCCCCGGCAGAGCACGACAGCAGCCCCGGCACACAACGGGGCCCCGGAACCGGCGCAGAGGTTCCGGGGCCCGGTCACGGGCGGGTCCTTGGCTCAGACCCGGCGCAGCACCGCCACCACCTTGCCGAGGATGGTCGCCTCGTCACCGGCGATGGGCTGGTACGCGGCGTTGTGCGGCATCAGCCACACATGCCCGTCCTCGCGCTTGAAGCGCTTGACCGTGGCCTCGCCCTCGATCATCGCGGCGACGATGTCGCCGTTCTCCGCGACCGGCTGACGGCGCACGGTCACCCAGTCACCGTCGCAGATGGCGGCCTCGATCATCGAGTCGCCGACGACCTTCAGGACGAACAGCTCGCCGTCGCCCACCAGCTGGCGGGGGAGCGGGAACACGTCCTCCACGGACTCCTCGGCGAGGATCGGGCCACCGGCGGCGATCCGGCCCACCAGGGGGACGTACGACGCGGACGGCTTGCCCGCGGTGTCCGTGGGCTGCGCCTGCGCGGAGTCGGACGCCCGCACCTCGTAAGCGCGGGGCCGGTGCGGGTCACGCCGGAGGAAGCCCTTGCGCTCCAGCGCCATGAGCTGATGGGCGACCGACGAGGTGCTCGACAGCCCGACGGCCTGGCCGATCTCGCGCATGGACGGCGGGTATCCGCGCCGCTGGACGGAATCCCGGATCACCTCGATGACGCGCCTTTGGCGGTCGGTGAGTCCGGAACTGTCCGCCCGGATTCCTGGAGGTCGTCCGGGTAGCGCTCGCGCGGGCTTTGGCGTCTCGTCGTTCATCGCTTCCATCGGGCGTAGCCGGTCCTGGGGGCGGTCATGGGCGGTCAATGTGGCGCTGTCGGCGGTGGTGGTCACGGCGGCCCCTCTCGAGATGTTCTCCCTAGTAGGACAACGGTAGTTGCTTTCGAAAGGTTGCGCCAAACACACGTTCGAGTGAATTTGCGCGGATCCAGTGACGCGATCAAGGTGTAGATGGTATTGATCGAATATGATTTCGAATTCATCCCGCATTTCGGGATCCGAACGCCGTTTCCCCGGGCCGGTATTGCCGTGTCGCCCCCGTCCGCCCGCCCGGTTCCATGATGCGCGAGGCGTGACGATCCGTACACCCAGTGTGTCACCCGCGCCCCGGCTCTCCCGGGAGGCCGCGCGTCGCGTAGGCTCCCGTCCCGTCGGCGGGCCGCGACACGCGGTCCGCGCGATGGGCGCATATGGCCGCCCCGCCACCAGATCTAGTGGTTGGATGGGGTCCAGCCCCCACAAGTAGTGGTCCCTGGGTCATCAAGCCCTTCCGGATCGCCTATGCTTGTGGCTGCTTCGGGGGGCCGTGACCGGCCCTTCGGGCTCAGAAGTCGTGCGCTCACCGTGGGTGAGGGAGGGAGAGGGAAACGATGCACTGCCCCTTCTGCCGACACCCCGACAGCCGCGTCGTCGACAGCCGGACCACCGACGACGGCACCTCGATCCGTCGTCGCCGGCAGTGTCCCGACTGCGGCCGCCGCTTCACCACCGTGGAGACGGCCTCGCTGATGGTGATCAAGCGCAGCGGGGTCACCGAACCCTTCAGCCGTAACAAGGTCATCGCCGGAGTCCGCAAGGCCTGCCAGGGGCGGCCCGTCACCGAGGACGCCCTCGCCCAGCTCGGGCAGCGCGTCGAGGAGGCGGTGCGTGCCACGGGCAGCGCCGAGCTGTCGACCCACGACGTCGGACTGGCCATACTCGGCCCGCTGAAGGACCTGGACCTGGTCGCCTACCTCCGCTTCGCCTCCGTCTACCGGGCCTTCGACTCGCTCGAGGACTTCGAGACGGCGATCGCCGAGCTGCGCGACCAGGGGCCACCGGACGACACCGGTGGGCGGGACCGGGACGGAGCCGTCCCGACCGCCGCCGTCGCCGCAGAGTAGCGGCGGCACACCGGTACGAGACTTGCCGGGCACCCGGGGGGTGTACCGGCCGTGAGAGACACAGACGCGGGAAGACCGCGGCGCTTCAGGGCGTTTTACCTGTAATGCCTGTAATGGGAGGCGGCACATGACAGAGACGACGAGCGGCCCGGCACGGAGTTCCCGAGCCAAGGCCGGCAAGGCGGCCGCGGCGGCTCCGGCCGCCAAGGGCCTGCGCATCGAGCGCATCCACACCACCCCGGGGACGCACCCCTACGACGAGGTGGTCTGGGAGCGCCGTGACGTCGTCATGACCAACTGGCGCGACGGCTCGATCAACTTCGAGCAGCGCGGCGTGGAGTTCCCCGACTTCTGGTCGGTGAACGCGGTCAACATCGTCACCAGCAAGTACTTCCGCGGTGCCGTCGGATCCCCGCAGCGCGAGAGCAGCCTCCGCCAGCTGATCGACCGCGTGGTCACGACGTACCGCAAGGCCGGCGAGGACCACGGCTACTTCGCGTCGCCCGCCGATGCGGAGATCTTCGAGCACGAGCTCACCTGGGCCCTGCTCCACCAGGTCTTCAGCTTCAACTCCCCGGTCTGGTTCAACGTCGGCACCGCCCAGCCGCAGCAGGTCTCGGCCTGCTTCATCCTCTCGGTCGACGACTCCATGGAGTCCATCCTCGACTGGTACAAGGAAGAGGGGATGATCTTCAAGGGCGGTTCCGGCGCGGGCCTGAACCTCTCCCGCATCCGCTCCTCCAAGGAGCTGCTCTCCTCCGGCGGCAACGCCTCCGGCCCGGTCTCCTTCATGCGCGGCGCGGACGCCTCCGCCGGCACCATCAAGTCCGGCGGTGCCACCCGCCGCGCGGCCAAGATGGTCGTCCTGGACGTCGACCACCCCGACGTCGAGGCCTTCATCGAGACCAAGGTGAAGGAGGAGGAGAAGATCCGCGCCCTGCGCGACGCGGGCTTCGACATGGACCTGGGCGGCGACGACATCGCGTCCGTCCAGTACCAGAACGCCAACAACTCCGTCCGCGTGAACGAAGAGTTCATGAAGGCGTACGAGAACGGCGAGAAGTTCGGCCTGCGCGCCCGGATGACCGGCGAGGTCATCGAGGAGATCGACGCCAAGGCGCTCTTCCGCAGGCTGGCGGAGGCCGCCTGGGCCTGCGCCGACCCCGGCATCCAGTACGACGACGTCATCAACCACTGGCACACCACGCCGGAGACCGGCCGCATCACCGCGTCCAACCCCTGCAGCGAGTACATGCACCTGGACAACTCGTCCTGCAACCTCGCCTCGCTCAACCTGATGAAGTTCCTCGACGACGACGGCAAGGGCAACCAGCGCTTCGACGCCGTGCGCTTCGCCAAGGTCGTCGAGCTCGTCATCACCGCGATGGACATCTCCATCTCCTTCGCGGACTTCCCGACGCAGAAGATCGGCGAGACCACCCGCGCCTTCCGCCAGCTGGGCGTCGGCTACGCCAACCTCGGCGCGCTGCTCATGGCGACCGGCCACGCCTACGACTCCGAGGGCGGCCGCGCGCTGGCCGGTGCCATCACCTCCCTGATGACCGGCACCTCGTACAAGCGCTCCGCGGAGCTCGCCGAGGTCGTCGGCCCGTACGACGGCTACGCCCGCAACGCCACCGCCCACAAGCGCGTCATGAAGCAGCACTCCGACGCCAACGCGGTCGCCACGCGGATGGACGACCTGGACTCCCCGGTCTGGGCCGCGGCCACCGAGGCCTGGCAGGACGTCCTGCGCCTCGGCGAGAAGAACGGATTCCGCAACGCGCAGGCCTCCCTGCTGGCCCCGACCGGCACCATCGGCCTGATGATGGACTGCGACACCACCGGGATCGAGCCGGACCTCGCCCTGGTCAAGTTCAAGAAGCTGGTCGGCGGCGGCTCCATGCAGATCGTGAACAACACGGTCCCGCAGGCCCTGCACCGCCTGGGCTACCAGCAGGAGCAGATCGAGGCGATCGTCGCCCACATCTCCGAGCACGGCAGCGTCATCGACGCGCCCGGCCTGAAGTCCGAGCACTACGAGGTCTTCGACTGCGCCATGGGCGAGCGCTCCATCGCGCCGATGGGCCACGTCCGGATGATGGCCGCGACCCAGCCGTTCCTGTCCGGCGCCATCTCCAAGACGGTCAACATGCCGGAGTCGGCGACCGTCGAGGAGATCGAGGAGATCTACTACGAGGGCTGGAAGCTCGGCCTGAAGGCGCTCGCGATCTACCGCGACAACTGCAAGGTCGGCCAGCCGCTCTCCGCCAAGAAGAAGGCGGGCGAGAAGAAGGCCGAGACGGTGCAGGCCCCCGCCCCCGCCGCGGTCGAGAAGGTCGTCGAGTACCGCCCGGTCCGCCGCCGGCTCCCCAAGGGCCGTCCGGGGATCACCACCTCCTTCACGGTGGGTGGCGCCGAGGGCTACATGACCGCCAACTCCTACCCGGACGACGGTCTGGGCGAGGTCTTCCTGAAGATGTCCAAGCAGGGTTCGACCCTCGCGGGCATGATGGACGCCTTCTCCATCGCCGTCTCGGTCGGCCTGCAGTACGGCGTGCCGCTGGAGACCTACGTCTCGAAGTTCACCAACATGCGCTTCGAGCCGGCCGGTCTCACGGACGACCCGGACGTGCGGATGGCGCAGTCGATCGTCGACTACATCTTCCGCCGCCTGGCGCTGGACTTCCTGCCCTTCGAGACCCGCTCCGCCCTCGGCATCCACTCCGCCGAGGAGCGCCAGCGCCACCTCGACACGGGCTCGTACGAGCCCGCCGCCGAGGAGGTCGACGTCGAGGGCCTGGCGCAGTCCGCCCCGCGCCAGACCGAGGCGCCCAAGCCGGCCGTCACGGCCACGCCCGAGGCCGTCGCGGTGACCCCGGCGCCGAAGACCGCGCACAACTCCACGGAGCTGCTGGAGATCCAGCTCGGCCTCAACGCCGACGCCCCGCTGTGCTTCTCCTGCGGCACGAAGATGCGCCGCGCGGGCAGCTGCTACCTCTGCGAGGGCTGCGGCTCCACCAGCGGCTGCAGCTGAAAATGACCATCCTCAATGTGTCCCCTGCCTTCGATTTCGAGGGAAGTTGTGACACAGATGGCATGAGGCGCATGTGACCAAGTAGCGTGTCCCCCCGGAGTGATCAGCTCCGGGGGGACACGCTGCGTTGGGGAGGGCGGCATGGGGGTGGACGTGCGGGTGCGGCAGCCCGTGGCGTACGACGAACAGGTCGTGGCTGACGCACTTGGGCAAGCGCCGCTACCCCTCGGCCACGCTGACCGCGTCCTGGCACCCTTCATCACGATCGACGGCCGCATCCACGGACTCACCAGCAACTTCCTACGCCACCACTGCCTGGCCAAGCCCGAACTCAGCACCGCCGTCCGCATCGCCTCCGACCTCGTCGGCTGGGTGGACTTCCTCGTCAACCACCGCGGACACCACCCCTTCGAAGACCACCGCGACCCCGTCTTGGCGGCCACCGAAGAGGACTTCAACGCCTACTACCGCCGCCGCCAATACGGCGAGGACGCCCACATGCTCACCGGCGACGGCTGGGGCAACGCCTCCTCCGCCATCAAGCGCCTCTACGAGTACCTGCAGCGCCGGTACCAGCACGCGCCGCCGTTCGAGATCATCAAAGTCAGCAAAGACGGCCAGTGGAGCGGCACGACCATCGCGGGCTACGCGCCCCGGAGGCGTAACACCGGTTCCGCGGGGATCCCGATCACCCCTGAGTACGCCGACTACCTCCTCCTGGGCGCTCTCCGCGTTGACCTCAACGGCCGCCAGCAGGCTTACCTCGGCGCCGACCGCGACCACGCCCTGATCTCGCTCGCTCTTGCCACAGGCCAGCGCCGGCACAACCTCGCGAACACCACCATGTACGAACTGCCCCGGATCAGCCCCCTCCCCATCACCACCACGCGAGTCGCCGACCAGATCACCAAAGGCGACGCCGGCGGCGACGCCCTGGTGTTCACCCACCGCCTCCAGGCCGTCTGGGACTACGTCGACAACGCCCGTGCGGAGATCGCCACACGCACCGCCTACACGCCCGAACGGCCCCTGCACATCCTCGAGGCCGACCAGAAACGGGTCCGCTACCAGGACCCGGACCACCCCAACGGCGTGCGGACCCGCTTGTGGGCGGACTGCGACTCCGGGATCCGGCGCCGTCTGGTGGCACCAGACGGCTCCAGCCCGATCGTCTTCCTCAACGAGTTCACCGGCGAGCCCCTCGCCTACCGGAGCCTTCAGCACATCATCGAAGGCGCTCGCGACTTCGTCCGCACGCACATCACGGCCGACTTCCCGGGCGGGTTCCGGCTCCACGACTGCCGCCACACGTACGCCGTCCATCTCACCGTCTGCATCTACCGGGGCGTCATCGCGGACTCCGTTCCCGAGGACCGTCGAGAGAACTGGATCGCCGACAACATCGCCGCAGCAGTGGAACTCGTCAAGTTCTCCCTCGGCCACGCCAGCGAATCCTCAACCCGCCTCTACAACCAGTCCGCCCACCGATTCCTCGCCATCCCCGCCGAACAGTTCCTCGGAGAAAACTGAATGGCACACCCCACCCGAGGCCACCGCACCGGAACCTACGAAATCCAGGAACTCGTCGGTGTCGACCTGGACGAACTGACCATCACGTTCCGCCACGCTGGTGCATACGAGCCGGAGACGCTCCGGGTCAACGCACCGGCCACGCCAGCCGCACGGCAGATCCTGCGGGCAATGGCTAACTCCGTCAAAGTCGGTGACAACGGCGACCGTGACTCGGGCTGGGAATCAGCACTCACGCTGCTGAGGTCGGCGTCCTACGTTCGCATCATGCTGTCGGAGCTGGCCGGGCACGGATACGACTCGTTCGAGGCACCGCTGCTGGACGTTCCTACCCTCAGATCGCTGTATGACCCGCTCACGAGCAACAGCAAGCGATCGGCATGCTGGCTGCTGGCGCGTGTGGTCCGCGAGAACCATCCCAATGGCAAGGCGCTTGCGACAGCGCTGAAGAACACCAGGTTCCGAGTCGAAGACACCGATCCATTCGTCTACGAGGACGAAGCCGCAGCGGCGATCGAGACGGCCGCCCGCGGCGTGTACACGGCCCGGTTCACCGCCCAGCGCGAGCTCTTCCACTCCATCGGCTTCGAGGTCGACGGAAGGGCCTGGCTCCGTGTACCCGCGGAAGACGTCATCGCCTGGGCACGTGACACTCACCCGGACCAGTGCGGCACCGACGCGTGGGAGCCTGTCTTCGGCGCCACCTACGAGGAGCAAGTGGCCTGGGCCCTTACTCACCCGGAGAAATTCGGCTACGTCAAGCATGCGCGGAGGCCGCAGGTCGTCGGCCACGACATGCAGGAGATCGGCCGGGCCCTGTATCCCGACAACGTCACCCTCACTGCCGCACTCATCCTGCACTGCCTCGGCGAGAACAGCGGCTACAACTACGCCGTGCTCTTGGAGAAGAACGCCGAGAGCCTGATCCGCGTGGGCAGCGACGTGGCCCTGGAGCACGCGGTCAAGGGCAGGAATCACAGCCAGGACACCAGAGCAACGCGCCTGTCGTCGATCTTTACTCCCGGCGGGATCGTTGAGGCCCTCACCGGACTCACCCGCTTCTCCCGCTACAGCCGACGGCAACTGATCAACGCCGACGGGAAGCCTGCTGCGATCGCGGGCCGGCTCTACGTCGAGCACACCGCCGACCCCGCAGCCGCGAAGGTCCTCGACAGCCAGCGTCCGCAAAGCGCCTGGCGAGGATCACCTGAATTCGATGTCCAGTGGGACGACTCCGCTGGTCCGCGTGCGGAGGTGCCCTTGCGGTTTGGCGCGCTCAGACTCGTTGCGCAGGCCCGTGCCCTGGGTGAAGGACTCAAGGGCGACGTCCACGGGCACTCCGAACGCACGAAGGTCCACTACGCCTCTCATGTGCTGCCCGACTACCTGCTCAACAAGCTCGCCACTGCCGCACAGAACGACTTCCACGACCAGGCCGTCGCCAGCTTCAAACCCCTGTCTCAAGCCGCAGACGGTCCGGCAGCCGAGCTCGCCTCGGTCGACCCCGAAGAGCTCATGGACGTCGAAATCGGAGTCTGCACCAGCAAGGGCAACGACCCGCAGGCACCGGAACGGCGATGCTCCCTCGGAATGGTCGCGTGCTTCACCTGCCCCAACGGCTTTCGCACTGTCGACCACATCCCCGGACTGCTCGCCGCAGTCGAGTTCACCAAGATCGTTGAACGTAACGATCCCACCGAGTGGGAGGACGGAGAGGCCTCTCACCTGCGCTTCTACGCCGAGGGAAGCCTCAAGGAGTTCCCGTCCCGCGTCGTTGAGAACGTCCGCCGCACCACCGACCTTCGCCCGCACATTCTCACAGTGACGGGCCTGTACATGGAGCTGAGGCATGGCTGAGATCCTCGCCTTTCCGGGCCCCGACGCACCGGTGCCGGAACAGCCCCTGTTCGTCGCAACAGAGCGGGTCAACGACCTGATCCCCGGTGGTGAGAGCCTCCTGTACGACGTCAGGGTCGGTGAGGACACCTGGGATCTTGCGGGCCACCCGGACTGGCGCGACAAAGCCGGCACGGCCACTCGGTTCCCGTTCGCGAAGCTCTCCGGCCGGTGGCGCGACGCGGCGAAGGAACTCGCCCTGTTGCAGATGAACCCCGCGCTGGCTTCCGAACGCGCACCCGGCAACCCGATGGCCGACAACTGGGCGCACATCCAAGAGCCCATCAAACCGGTCACAGCCCAGGGAAACCTCAAGGCGCTGACCCTCGCTCTGCAGGTCGCGGACGTGCACCAGATGGTGCGCTTCGACGCGGATGATTGGGAGCAGCTCCCTTTCCTCCTCGTTCAGCCCGCGAGCGTCGAAGACAAGCAGACGGGCGCCACGTTGTCCCCGCTGGTCGGCCGGGGCAGGGCCCAGCAGTTGGTGGCGTTGTGGCAAGCCACGCAGATCAGCGGCCGACGTGGGCTGCTTGGACACGGCCTGCCCTTCGGCGGACGTGAGATCAACGAACTGTTCGCCAAGCGCGGCAATCGGAATCAGGTCCGCCCGCACGAGCACGTCGGGCACCTGCTCGGCTTCACCGCCTGGCTGATCGACCACGTCGCCGAGGACGTGATTGCGCACGTGGAGTGGTGGGCGGCCAACACGGCAGCCGAAGCCCCGGTGTCCCAGGACGAGCTGCGACAGCGGATGCTCGGACAGGTGCTTGAGATCGCCCACCGGGCCGGCGGCAAGGTGCCGGGCTCGCGCAACCTCAACGGCGAACTCACCCTCGCCCATTCATCACTCGCTCGCCTGCACGGCGTCTACGACGCCGATGAAGCCTTCAAGGCGGGTCGCTGGGTCCAGTCTCAGCTGCGGGGCCGAGTGATCCTCGACGAGTCTTGCAGCCCATGCCCGCTGCCAATTTCCTCCGTTCCCACCGTCAATGGGGGTGAGGAACCCTGGACGGTCCGCCTGATTGCTTCAGACAGCGAACTGGATATCTGGCAACGACGCATCGTCTACGCCTGCATGTACTACCTGTCGGCGACCTTGATGCTTCGCGATAGCCAGCTCGCCATCCTCACCCCAAACTGCGTCACGGACGAAGAAGTCCAACGACCCGACGGGACCATCTACGTCAAGCGCACCCTCTCTGCCCACAAGACCAAGAACCGGCACATGCCAGTGCCGACGACGGTTGCTGTCAACAGCCGGATCCAGCACGTGGTCGCGCTGATGGATCGCCTCCGGCGGGCGCTGGGCTTCGAGCCGGCGATCCACAGTCTCACGGGCCTTCGCTACCTGTTCGACCAGCGACTCGCGACCCCACTAGGCAAGAAGGCCCGGGTCGACGCCCGTGAGGGCCTCTATCTCGACCAGTGGTTCGTCACGCTCATGAAGGAGGCCGGTGCGGACCTCCACAACCGCGCGGTCATCCGACGCAGCCTCGCCGACTTGAAGGTCAACATGCGCCAGGTTCGCATCACTGCCGGCCAGGCCTATGCAGTGCGCGAACACGGCCAAGCCCTGGCCGCCGCGTTCGGGCAATGGGACACGGCAGCAGTCACCCGCGGCTACATCGGCGATATCTACAAGATCATCACCCCGCTTGAACCAGAGGAAGTCGCCGAGGTCGTCCAGGAGGATGTCGGTCGCCGCATGCGATGGGCTGCGGCCCAGCGAGACACGCTCACCGGCAACGGCCTACCCCGGTTCGATGCCGCGGTCACGGCCGTAGGAGCCCCGCTGAGCAACCCCGCCCCCTTGAGCCCTGCCCGCCTGAAGTCCCTCGGCAAGAAGAACCGCAACGTCACCCAGGGGCCGTTGACGCTGTGCATGTGGCAGGCAGAGGGCGCCATGTGCGACGGCGAGGGAAAGCCGAACTTCCGGCTCTGCTTCCCCGGGAGATGCCGAAACTCCGTTATGACCAGGGCGGACCGAGCTCGCTACGAACTCATGCGCCGCCAGCAGCTCGCTATCGGCAGCGAATCGTCGCAGCGGGCAGCAGCGAAGATGGACGAGGGCAATCCGCACATTCGCGAGGAGTTCGGCACTCTGAGCGATGAGGACGTCTACGGCATCGTCCTCGAACACGTCAACGCCTACATCCGCGAAGCCCTGGGAGGCGATGCGTGAGCGACGACGGCATCGAGGCTCTCATGCGGGTGGCCACCCGAGTGCAGGACGGCGAAGCGTTCAGCGGTGAACTCCTCGTCCAGGAGGGAGTCCCGGTCGCCCTTCGGCTCGTGCTTGCCGCGGCCGTCCTGGCAGCCTCTGACAGGCCAGTGAACAAGAAGTCGGTCACGACGACGGCGCCGGCCGCCCGCTCTGCCACGTATCGCGACCATGCGGAACTGCTGGAGCAGGTGACGACTGTCTTGCCAGTGCTGGTACAGGCGCAGCTCGACCGCGCGGACAGTGGGGCGTCTGTAACGGACCTAGCGCGGCAGTTGCAGGAGGCTAACCGCACGATTCAGAGGGAACGAGAGCGACGTGAGGAGGCCGAGCGGCAACTCAGCCACGTCGCCTCGTACGCTCGGGAACTCCACTGGAAGCTGAAGGACGAGTACGACGCCGTCATCAGGGAGAAGACCGAGAAGGTGCGGCACCTTCGACCGGTTGCTGAGCCTACGGACTCCAGCGCTGGGAGGGACTGAAGGGACTGGGTTCTCCGAACTCGCCAGCTGCCTGAAGAATCGTTTCTTCGCCGAGACTAAGCCTGAGGCTAGGCTTCGATCATGGCGAGACGTGATCAGGAGCCAGCATCCGCCGCTCATCAGTTGTCGATCATCGACTCCCTTCTGGCCGCGCCGTTCCCGGATCGAGAAGAACGACCGGGGAAGGAAGCCAGATGGGGCGGGCCCGGCTATCACCTGGCTGTTCTCCGGCAGAGTCAGGATTTCTGGGATGACCGGAGTGATGACGTTGTCGAGGCAGCTGAGCGAGAGCTGGAACAGGACCTTGCTGCCGCCGCATGCACCCTGGCCGCACGGTGGGGTAAGCCGGAAACCGTCGACCTATGGCCGTATCTGGGCCTCGACCACCCTGATCCTGGCTTTGTGGCGCCACAGCCACTCCTCTTTCTGAGCGGGGTCGCGGGCAGCATGCAGGTGTGGCGCCCGGCAGGCTCCGGTCGCTGGCTCGCGTTGACTATCGGACAGGCTGACCCGGAGTGGCCGTTCCAACTGCTTGTCGCCGTTGGGGATGCCTCTTCCCACTTCGCGTGACGGATGGCATGTCCGGCCCCCGACTGGCAGGTCGTCGTGGAGGTGACCTCGGGCGCGGTGCGTTCCTCCGTGCCAGTATCACGCGTCGACGGTCACGCAATTGGGGTGCAGTCGGTGATCTCGTGACGCCGAGGAACTGGTCACAAACTGATCGGTCGTAGCGGCGACCTGCCTCGTGGCCGCCTACTGTTCACCGCCAAGCGGGGTTACGGCTCGGCGTCCAGGGACCGAAAAGGGTTTCGTACTCGCCTGCCTCGCTGGTGAGTACGAAGTCAGGCGCAGTGGCAGACACCGCGGCGTACAGGCGGGCCAACAGGACCGGGATGGCGCTGAGCTCCAAGCCCAGTGTCTCGGCGACCGTTGCTCGATCTGCGTCCATCCCGGGCTCGTCCCTGAGCTCGTCAGCGCGAAGGTGGTCCGCCGACGTGCGCATGACCGCCAGATCGCCTGACCCGGAGAACTTCAGGCAGTCCCACCACGACGGCAATCCAACCATGATCTCCAACGCTTCAGTCAAGCTGTCGCCGATCAGGCCAGCCTGTCCTTCGGAGCTGGCATAGAGCACGGATCGATCCTTGCTGCCGTCGCCGCAGAGGAAGAAGGTTCCACCGGTGTAGTCGCCCGCGACGCCCGCAAGGGCGACGTCAGACGAGAGGCGGACAGGCTCGCCGGGGTCGCTGCGCGAGAGGTCAAATTCGCAAACGCGCCAGAGCGCCTCAGCGAGATCGGAGTCCCGCCGAATCGAGTCCAGGATTTCTTCATCGCGAGGCACCCCGCGGACGATAGCAGTGCACCATCACGCGACCTGGTGGCGTCAAGGACCGAGGAGGATTCGTCGGCGAAGGAGGCCGGCGTTGGCGCGGCCGTAGCCCATGTTGTTGCAGGTCACGGTGCAGACGCGGGCCGGCGTGACATCGGTTGTGTCGGGGCAGGACAATGCTCAGCATGGCGACTTGAAGAGCACCGGCCGGACGGCAGTCCTGGCGCAAGAGGGGGACCGGCTGGACCGTCTCCGACGGAGAGCGCCGGATCTGCGATGTATGCCGGGAACCGATCCGTTCCTATCAGTACCGCTTCCATCCGCCCGAGTCCTCCATGTTCGAACGCTGCATCGGGCTGGCATGGTGCTCAGGATGCCGGATCTACGAGGGCAACATGGTCCACGTTCCTCCGAACGGATCCTGATTGACGCCCTCGCATCGCTGCCTGCCGATGAGCGCGACCGGTTGCTCCGAAAAGAAGAAGCGCTGATCGATCAACTCGACCGGCGAGGCGTCGGCCAGCACTGAACGGGTGCCATCAGGTGGCCGGCCTCACCGAGTGGCGTCATCGACACCCGGGCGCTATGAGGGGACACTGAAGCCTCAAGTTCCGCGCTTCGGAACTACCTCAGCGGGTGCGCTACAGCCGATTCACCGGGACACACCGGTGCCCGGAGGGGACGCCGAAACGTGGGGGGACACCCCCCAGCTGGTCAAGTCCAGCTGATCCCGGGGGGTCGACACCCGAAGGTGCCCGCGAGGGGGATCCGGATTCGTCCCGGATCCCCCTCGCGGGCTTTCCCGTCGGCATCTGGAGTGAGGCCGGGCCGTCAGGCCGGCAGCGGACGGTGGGCGGTGCCGGCCAGGACGCCGGCGCCTCCGGCGGCCTCCGCCCGGACCGCTTGTTCCTCCGGTATCCGGTGCCGCCGAGAATGGCACTCACCTTCTATTCCGTCCGTCGCGACGCGATTAGGGTCGAGGGGGTTGTCGAATTCCCGTGACGGTGAGGTGTTTTCCCTCCTCCGGCGATCGGCGCTCCCTTCCCCGCACGCCAAGGAGTTCCCGTTGTCCACCGATCCCCTCGCCGACACCGTCGCCTCGCTGATCCCGGCAGCGCGGGACGAGCTCGCGGAACTCGTCGCGTTCCGGTCGGTCGCGGACCCGGCCGTCTCACCCCCCGAGGAATGCCACAAGGCCGCCGCCTGGGTGGCCGGCGCCCTGCGGGAGGAAGGGTTCGACGACGTACGCGTGCTCGACATGCCCGACGGCCACCAGTCCGTCCACGGTCATCTCGCGGGGCCGGCGGGGGCTCCCACGATCCTGTTGTACGCGCACTACGACGTCCAGCCGGCCCCGGACGAACAGGCCTGGCGCACCCCGCCGTTCGAGCTGACCGAGCGCGACGGACGGTGGTACGGACGCGGCACCGCGGACTGCAAGGGCGCCGTGGTCATGCACCTGCTGGCCCTGCGTGCGCTCAAGGCGCACGGCGGCGTGCCGCTGAACGTCAAGGTGATCGTGGAGGGCTCCGAGGAGCAGGCGACGGGCGGCCTGGAACGGTACGCGCGGGCCCACCCCGAACTGCTCGACGCCGACGTGATCCTCATCGGTGACGCCGGGAACTTCCGCCTCGGGATGCCGACCGTCACCGCGTCGCTGCGCGGCATCACGATGCTCCGGATCGGCGTCGAGACCCTGCGCGGCAACCTGCACTCCGGCCAGTTCGGCGGGGCCGCGCCCGACGCGCTCACCGCGCTCGTGAAGATCCTCGGCTCGCTGGTGGACGACGACGGATCGCCCCGGGTCGAGGGCCTGGAGACCGACGGCGCATGGCGTGGACTGGCCTACCCCGAGGCCGATTTCCGCGTGGACGGCGGGGTACTGGACGGGGTGGGCCTCGTCGGCACCGGCTCCGTCGCGGACCGGCTCTGGGCACGGCCGTCCCTCAGCGTGATGGGCATCGACTGTCCCGCCGTCGTGGGTGCCACCCCTTCCGTCCACGCGAGCGCGCGGGCGGCGATCAGCCTGCGCATCCCCCCGGGCGTCGACGCCGCGCGGGCCACGGAGCTGCTGACCGCCCACGTCGAGAAGCACACCCCGTGGGGCGCGCGGGTGTCCGTGGAGCAGGTCGCCCGGGGCGAGCCGTTCCTCGCCGACACCTCGAGCCCCGCCTACACCGCCATGGCCGAGGCCATGCGTACGGCCTACAGCGGTCGCGACCTGAACATCGCGGGGCTCGGCGGCGGCATCCCCCTGTGCAACACCCTCGCCTCCCTCTACCCCCGGGCGGAGATCCTCCTGATCGGGTTGTGCGAACCGGAGGCACAGATCCACGCCGTGGACGAGAGCGTGTCCGTCGACGAACTGCGGCGGCTCGCCGTCGCCGAAGCCCATTTCATGCGCCACTACGCCGGAACGGGAAACCGCGGATAGCGGGCGGATCCCGTGAATTCGGTGCCATCCCCGAAGGCAAGCGCCGTCGTCCTCACCGCGGCCCCCGATCCGCGATCCGTCACTGATCCCGCAGCAGCCGCGGCGCCCCGCTGCCCGGAGGCATCCGCCGTCCGGCGCCCGCCGCGGCTCGCCCGCCTCCTGGAGCACCCGGTGCGGAAAGCACTCGTACCCGCCGTATTCGCCACCGCCGTACTCGGTGTGTTCGCCGTCGTGCAGCCACGGGGTTCCGACGCTCACGGGTCGGCGGTCGAGGCCGCCCCGCCGGCCGGTCTGCGGGTCGGCGCCGTCTGCTCGTCGGACATCGACTACGCCACCGAGGTCTCCTGCGGGCTGGGGAACTTCGGCGACGTGCGCTTCCGGTGCGGGTCCGCGGGCACCGCGACCACTGCGTGCCCGCGGACCCGCACCGTCACCCTCGAGAACACCGGCCGTACCGCCCTGCGGCTCGTCACCGTCAGCGGCTCGGCGCCGGGCGAGCGGCACGAGACCGTCTCCCGCCTGCTGCGCCCCGGGACCCGGACGGCCCTGGGACCCCGGGCCGGCGACACCTACCTCTACGACATCGTCCTGCGTTTCGACGCGGGCCCGGCGCAGGCGCGGGTCGTCGCCCTGTCCTGAGCCCGGTCGGCCGAGGGGACCCGTCAACGGATGACCAAGGAGAATCGCGCGATGTCCGAGCTCGGACGCCTGGTGGCCGGGAGATACCGGCTGGTCGAGCGGATAGGCCGTGGCGGCATGGGCACGGTCTGGCGGGCGGAGGACGAGCTGCTGGGGCGTGCGGTGGCGGTCAAGCGCCTCCACCAGCCCCAGCCGCACCTGCAGGACGACGAGCTGGAGACGTTGTTCGAGCGGACCCGGCGGGAGGCTCGTAGTGCGGCGCGGATCAGTCATCCCAATGTCGTGGTGGTGCACGACGTGGTGGACGACGGGGGTCTGCCGACGATCGTGATGGAGTACGTGCCGTCGACGACCTTGGGTGATCTGCTGAAGGAGCGGGGTCCGGTGGCGCCGGGGGAGGCGGCCCGGATCGGCCGGGGGATGGTGGCGGCGTTGCGTGCGGCGCATGCGGCGGGGGTGCTGCACCGGGATGTGAAGCCGGGCAACGTGCTGTTGTCGGAGTCGGGGCGGGTGGTGCTGACGGACTTCGGGATCGCGCAGGCCTCGGGGACGTCGACGCTGACGCGGACGGGTGAGCTGATCGGTTCGATCGACTTCCTGGCTCCGGAGCGGCTGACCGGTGGTGCTCCGGGTCCTGAGGCGGATCTGTGGGCGTTGGGGGCGACGTTGTTCCAGGCGGTGGAGGGGCGTTCGCCGTTCCGCCGGGACACGGCGATCGAGACGGCGTACGCGATCGCCACCGATGAGGTGCCGGTGGCGGGCCGGGCGGGGTCGTTGGGGCCGGTCATCGCGGGGTTGCTGGTGCGGGAGCCGGAGCGGCGTCTGTCGGCGGCGGAGGCCGAGCGGATGCTGCGGGCGAGCGCCACCGAGACGGAGACCGAGATCGCGAACGTGTCGCGGGACGGCCTCGCATCCCCGGTCGGGACGGCCCCTGCCGTGCGCCCCCGGACCAGCGGCACCACGACCGCTCCCGTCCGCTTGCCGCGCCCCCGGCGCCGCCGCGCCCCGTTGTGGACCGCCGCCGCCCTGGTGCCCGCCCTCGCGGGCGGGGTCGTGTACGCCGTCCCGTACGTCGGCGGCCGGCACCACGGCACGGCGACCTCGCCCTCGTCCCCGCCCGCGGTGACCACGCCGGGCACGCCCGCCGCCTCCGCGGCGGCCGGCCCTTCCACGTCGGCCGCACCCTCGTACACACCGCCCCCTGTCCCGGACGGCTACCACCTCGTCGAGGAGCGGGACCGCGGCTTCTCCGTCCCCGTGCCGGACGGCTGGAAGCGCCAGGTGAGCGACGGCGGGCGGCAGTTCGTCTACGTCGACCCGACGGGGCTGGTGGGCCTGCGGGTTGCCGCGCTCGACTTCGCGGGCCCCAGCCCGCTGCAGCACTTCGAGGACGTCGAGGAGCAGATGGTCCCCGACCTGGAGGGCTACGAGCGGCTGCGGATGCAGAGCACCCGGTGGCGCGGGCGGCCCGCCGCCGTATGGGAGTTCACCTTCAAGGGGACGGCCCGGGACTTCCGCGCCGTCGACCTCGGCTTCGGGCAGCCCGGGGAACAGGAGTTCACCGTCTACCTCTCCGCTCCGTCGGACCGGTGGGGTTCCTACCGGGCGGTCTTCGACAACGCGGTCGCCGGACTGCGCCTCGACGACTAGGCGCGCTGTGCCGGGTCGCCGGCTTCGGCGGCCCCTGCCGGTACCGAGGGGGCGGCGTCGGCGAGGGTGCGCAAGTGCGGCCGGCGGTCGCGGCGGACGTCCCCGGCGACGAGGGCGACGACAGCCGCGGAACCCACGAACTCCAGCAGGCTCTGGGACGTGTCCACGAGGGACTGCGGCACCGTGCCCGCCGCGTGCGCCCACAACTCCGTGAGTGCCGACGGCATCATGAACAGCGACAGACCCACGGAGAAGCCGGTCGCGACGGGGCGGCGCCGGGCGGCGAGGAGCATGCCGGCCCCGCACAGCACCGTCAGGCAGGCCCACTGGTAGGGGGCGGAAACCGCGAGGACCGCCCGCCCGGTGCCCTTGCCGACGAGCAGCTCGCCGAGCGTGCCGGGGCCCACCTCGAAGGCCGTCACCGCGTTCCGGCCGATGTAGAAGACGTTGAGCACCGCCAGCAGCAGGCCTGAGGTCGTGGCCGTGACCTTCACCGGGCGGATCCCGCCGCCAGAGACCGCGTCCGCGGCGGCGGCCCCGTACTCCATCTGCCGCGCCAGGACCAGGAGCCCGCCGAGGACGAGGGCCAGCACCACGGCGACGGCGGCGGTGCCGCCGACGGCGCTCACCGAGGCACCCTTGAGCGTTCCGAACCACGGGTCGGAGGGCGAGTCGAGCAGGAAGTACCAGACCGCGGGCAGCCGGAAGCCGAGCGTCACCGTGCACGCGGTCACCAGCAGACCGCCGGCGCCCCGGGTCTGATGGAGCGTCGCCAGCCCGGCGGCCAGTTGCAGCGCCGCCAGGCCGAGGTCCAGTGAGGACGTCGCCGACAGGCCGGGCGCGTCACCGGCCGTCCACAGCGCCCATGCACCCGGCAGGCCGCGCACGACGACGTCGCGCACGAGCCAGATCACCGTCTGGGCGAACAGCGCGAGGCTCAGCACGGCCATGGTGACGCGCACCTGATGGAACGACACGCGCGGATGGTTCACGGTGTGCGGTCTCCTTCGACCTCGGACGGCGGTTGACGCACCGGGGACCGCGCGGCACGGCGATGCGCGAGGCACAGGGGGCGGCGGGGACATCAGCATGACAAAGCGTCAGAGGCGGTGGCCAACGCCCCTGCGATATCGGCACAGCTCTTCCATCGCCGGGCGTGGATCTTCCATTCGGGCGTGCCGGGAGGCCCGGTCGGCCGGGACCGGCGTCAACCGTCGAAGGACGATTCGTCAACGCACAGTCGACGAGGTGTGAACACCCACCGGGTTGACTGGTGGGAGCGACAGCACACCACGAACGAAGACGACGGAACGGACACATGGTGGACGTCAAGAACCTCCGGGGACGCCGTGGAAGCGCCGGCAGGCGGATCTATTTCCCGCGTGCCGGCAGCACCGGCTGAATGCACGTGCATCCATTTAGGTGCCGGGAATTTCTTCGGTGTCATCGGTCGGTAACCGATCACGGATGAGGTCGTCACAGGGCCCCTGCGTGCCTGGTCCGGTGCCGGCTGAACGGTCAGAGTGAAGGACACGGCGGGGAAAGACCTCGCCGGCGTCAAGAAATTGGGGTTATTCCGATGCAGGTTTCGACTGTCCGCCATGCCGTTCCCGTTCTCGCTCTGGTCGTGGCCGGTTTCGCCGTGACGGCGTGCGGATCGGATACGAAGGACGCTTCCGGAGCCGGCTCGTCCCCGTCCTCCGCGGCGGCGCCCTCCGAGATCGCGTCACCGGCCCGCGGAAATTCGGGCGACGGCGGTTCGGACGGGGAGGGCAGGGATTCCGAGGCCGGGTCGTCCGACCGTTCCGCGGGACAGGATCCCGTCGCCGATTCCGGCTCGGGGCGTGAGGGCGGAGCGCAGCGGTGCGCGTCCTCGCAGCTCTCGGTTTCCATCGGGGACAAGGACTCCGGCGCCGGCACGACGCATTTCCAGCTGGTCTTCCGTAACACGGGCAGGGCGGCGTGCACGCTCACGGGCTTCCCCGGGGTGTCCTTCCACGGGCGTGACGGCGGACAAGTGGGGAATGCCGCGGAACGCACCACGGGGACGCCGGTCGCCACGGTGACGCTGGACCCGGACGCCCGCGCCGTCGTCGACGCGCAGGCGCCGAACGGGCAGGCCGGGTACTCCGACGACGCGTGCGCGCTGCGGAGCGTCAACTACCTCGGCGTGTTCCCGCCCGGTTCGAAGGACCAGATCAACGTGGCGTGGAAGGCCTCGCAGTGCAGCGGCCGGGGCGCGGGCGGCCTGAAGGTCGGCCCGGTCCGGCCCGCCCGCTGACCCGCGTGTCCTGGGGGGATCCGGCCACCGGGCCGGTGGCCGGATCCCCCCAGGCGGTCCGGGGCCGTGACGCATGGAAGCGGAGTGCCGGCTCCACGCTCCACGCGGGCGCCGATCTGGCACGGTCGTACTATTCGGTGAGCGGTGCCGTCGGAAATAATGCCGACGAGCAGCCGTCGACGCGCCCGTGGCGTGCCGTACGAGCTGTGCCTCCCCGCTGTGCGGTGTTGCCGTCGGATGACGCGCACTCCCGGCGCCGGCGCACCCGGTCGTGAACGACCTCACGGGCAATGAGGCCCGTCTCGGTGACAACCTTGTCAGAGGAGCCGGAGCGCGCTGTGGCCTCTTGGGTACGGGGCGCCCGGATGCGGTGTCCTCATCGTCGGGAATCGGCTGAGGTGCTCGGCACCCCCTTGCGGGTGTGCCGACCGGGCGGCCGGTCGGGGGTGGACAACATCAATTCAGGTTTTACGTCGATCGCCCAACGCGTTCTGTGGTGGGTGACGGGGCGATCGCGGGAGGATACGGGTGGAAGGTCAGCGGACGGCGGGCCCGGTGAACTCATGGCCGGTTCACGGCAGCGCGATAAAGTACCGGGAGAGAATGAGCCTCTCGGCCGAACAGGCACAAGTTTCTGAGCGCCATTTCACGCAATGGGAGCGGGGTCCGTTCTCGCACCTCATACGCCTGGCCGTTCCCCGTCCCGCCGTTTACCGCGGTTTTCGATTCGCCGCGAACGGGCACCTCATCGACGGCCTGCTGTCCGCCCAGGTGTACTGCGATTCGCTGACCGGGGTATCGGGCAACAACCACGACCGGGATCCGATCGTGGCCGATCTGGTGACCTCGGGATGGATCGAGTTCCTGGGCGGGAAGAAAAGGCATGCGGTCAGGCCCGGGCAGATCTGCATTCGCGACACCAAGTCCTCCTGGCAGTTCTCCTGCTCGCCGGCGACGACCGCGCACGTCATATCGATCCCGCGGCACCTCGTCGCTGCGCACCTCGGATCGCTCAAGGCGCTCAGCGACGCCTACGTGTCGGACGTCGACGTCCCCGAGGTCCGGTTCTTCGTCAACTTCCTTGAAACGATCAAGAGGAGCAGCGGCGAACTGGAGGGTTCGGTCGCCGCGCAGCGGATGGCCAGGGACGCACTGGCCACCCTGTTCTCCCGGATCATCTCGGAGCGCCCCGGTCCGGGGCTGGACGACCACCCCAGGGCCGTCGTGGTCGCCGCCAAGAACGTCATAGAGAAGCACCTGGAGAGCGGTGACCTGTCCCCTCCGATGGTCGCCCGGAGCGTCGGGGTGTCCCTGCGGACGCTGCACCGGTGCTTCTCGGCGTCGGACGACTCCGTCATGGCGTTCGCCCGGCGGAGGCGGTTGCAGAGGGCGCACGACGAGCTCATGGACGTGGGCGGCGCGGCCGGGATGTCGGAGATCGCGGCGCGTTGGCACTTCTCGGACGCCAGTCACTTCATCAGGCACTTCAAATCGTTCTACGGGGCCACTCCGGCCGCCTACTTGAGAGACCAGAGAAAGGTCGGTCCGTCATGACCCGAGTCCAGGACCCGCTCGCGCCGGTCGCATCCGCCTACACCGACGTCGTGGAGGGACTGGCCGGCGCGGCCACCGGACGCACCCGCAGGGGTGCGGGCGGCACCCTGCTGGCCGTCACCGGGGCGCCGGTCGCCTCGCTGAACGGCATCCTCGCCCCGGCGCTGGAACCGAGTGCGGAAGAGATAGCCGCGCTGGCGGCCTCCGAGCCGTGGGACGTCCCCTGGAGCATCTACGTGCGCGGGATACCGGGAGCCGAGGTCACCGAGGTGGCGGCACGGCACGGGCTGACCCGGTTCGACCGCACACCGCTCATGATCAGGAACGCAGCCGAGGGGATGCCGCCGGAGCCCGTCGACGGGTCCCTGACCGTCCGCGCTCTGGGCGGCGGCGAACTCGGCCTGTACGCCGAGGTGATGGCGGAGGGCTTCGAAGCACCGTACGAATTCTTCAGCATGTTCGCCGATCCGGCCGTCGCCCGCATCGAGGGCTTCACCTGCTACCTGGCCGAGGTGGACGGCGTTCCGGTGGGGACGGGGCTGGGAGCCGTGGCCGGTGGTCTGACGGGGATCTTCAACATCTCCACGCTCCCGGAGCACCGGCGCCGCGGCTACGGGAGGGCCGTCACCATGGAGATCGTGCGCGCGGGCCACGCCGCCGGTGCCACCACCGCGTACCTCTACGCGAGCAGCATGGGCGAATCCGTGTACGCCTCGGCCGGCTTCCGCACCGAGGAACAGCTGACCATGATCTCGGCCCCGCAGCAGGCGTGACGACCGGTGGGGCCCGGCCCGGACGGCGTGCGGCGTCGCCGCGCCGGGCCGGGCCGGCGGACGTGGAGTCCCCGCCTTCACGGCCGCCGGGGGAAGTCGTGCACCATCGCCACCCTCGGCTCCAGGACCTGCCGTGGCACCGTGTGGTCCGTGCGGACCGCCATCGGCATGGTCACCACGACCTCCAGCGAGGGTTTGAACTCTCCGCCGAGGGCGGACCGGGTGTCCGCGCTGGATCGGGGCTCGCCCTGCCGGGTCCCGATCACGAGGGGAACGGTCAGGCCGAGGTCCGCCAGGGCTCCTTCGAGGTACCCGGCGGGCAGTGACTCGTGCGGGAGCAGGCAGGACAGGACCGCGGAAAGGAGCCGGTGCTCGTCCTCGGCGCGGTCGGCCCACGCCGTGAGCAGGTACGACAGCCGGAACCAGCGGGGCGGTCGCCGATGCACGGTGAACGTGCCGACGGGATCGCGCAGTGCCGCCGCACCGTGCTCCCGAGCGGCCGTCTCCGTCTCCTCCCGCACGTCGTAGAGGTGCGCGTTCACGGTGGGACCCTCGCGCCGGTTCGCCCAGGCGCGGGTGGGAGCATCGAAGGCGATGTCCGCGGCCCGGCCGGGCAGCGCCCGCGCGGACAGCAGGCGCCGCAGCGCCTCGTCGACCTCGTGGATCACCGGTGGGCTCCCGGGGTGCCGGCGCGTGCGCCTTCCGTGAAGCGGGGCCGTGGCCGCCGGGTGATCGCCTCGGCCGCCCTTCCTGCCGTAGCTGTCGTACCTGTCGTGCCTGTCGCGTGTACCGCCATCGTCGTCACCGTCCTGTCCCACGCGTTCCGGGCGCCGGGCCGGTGGGGTCCGGCCCGGCGCCCGACCGGCCGTCAGTCCTTGCTGTCCTTGGCCTTCGTGCCGTCGGGGGCGACGGCGAACCAGGTGCCGCCGACGCCCTCGCCCTTGGTGTCCCCGGCCGCCGTGTCCTTGGAGAACTTGTAGACCGGCCAGCCTCCGATGGTCAGCTGATGCGTGCCGTCGGGCCTGACGACCGCGGAGATCGTGATGCTGTCCAGCCCCTTGAAGGTGATCTCGTCGTTGACGAGGACGGGTGGCCAGGTGACCGCGCAGGCGTCGACGCAGGTCGCCTTCGAGGGATGGGCGGAGTCCGGGTCGAAGCGGTAGAGCGTCCTGCCCTCACCGTCCACCACAGTGCTGCCGAGGCCGTCGTTGTGGCCGAGCTGCACGGTGGCGGGCCAGTAGCCTCCGGACGGGTTGGTCGCCCCGGCCCCCTGACCGCCGGAGGCGCCGTTCCCGGCACCGCCGTTCGTGGCGCCGCCGGATCCGGCGTCCTGCGAGGCGGCGGCGGGCGTGGCGGGAGCCTGGGACGCGGATCCGCCGTCGGGGTCACCGCATCCGGCGAGCAGCAGGACACCTCCGAGTGCTGCGGCCATGCCGAGCGATGCGTAGGAACGCGACATTGCTTCTTCCCTTGCTGTGTTCGTACGAGCAGGTGCACACGGCACGCGGGGCGCACCGCCCACGGGGCGATGCCGTGCCACCGACAGACAACCGAACGGGCATCCACGTTCCATGGACGTCTCGTTGACGACCCGTTCACGGGCGACCCGGCGCGGCTCCCGGGGGTGGCCGGGGAGGCGGGACCTGACCGCCCCCGTCCAACTCCTTGATCCTGGTCCGGATGTCGTCGCCCCGCCCGTGGCCCATCGCGTCGAAGACGTCCAGGGCGTCGCACCAGGCGTCCCGCGCGTCCGCCGGCCGGCCCATGCTCAGGTAGGTGTCGCCGAGCCGGCCGAGGGTGTCGGCACTGCCGTACAGGACGCCGATCGCGCGGTAGCGGGCGAGGGCTTCCCGGTAGGCGGACACGGCCTGCTCGTGCCGGCTCAGCCGATGGTGGACGTAGCCGATGCTGTCGTGGGTGTCGGCGGAGCCGCACACGTCGCCGACCGCGTCGTGCAGGGGCACGGCCTCCTGGCAGTGGACCAGGGCCTGGTCGTACTGTCCGAGCAGGGCGTGGTACCAGCCGACCGCGTTGAGCGAACGTGCCGTCGTCACGGCGTCGCCGCTCGCCCGGCTCAACTCCAGTGCCCGTGAGGCGTGGTCCAGCGCGCCGCGTACGTCGCCCAGGCGCTCGGCCAGCCATCCGGCCTGGCGGTAGGCGTTCCCGGCGGTGGCGGCGTCCCCGGTGCGGACGAACAGCTCCACCGAGCGCGCCATGTGCGCACGGGCCTCCTCCATGCGACCGAGCGTCGCCGTCGCCCGGGCGAGCCCCAGCAGGGTGTGCGCCTCGGCGAGCAGGTCCCCGAGGCGGCGCGTCGCGCCCAGGGCCGCCCGGTGGGTCTCCTCTACCTCGTGCCATCCGAACCGGCGGTCCAGGTAGGGCCTGACGGCCCAGGCGAGTCGCCACGCGTGCGTGTCGAAGGACCGGTCGGAGGCCAGGCCGACGCAGGCGACCAGCGCGGCGTGCTCGGCGTCGAACCATCGTCGTGCCGCTTCGCCGCCGCCCCCGCGGGCGAACTCCTCGACGTACGCCCCCGGCGACGCCGGGGGTATGCCGATGTCGTCCCGGCCGGAGGTGAACAGCCGCCTGGCGTGGCCGGCGCTGTGCAGGTAGTGGTCCAGCAGTCTGCGGCGCCCCGCGTCCTGCTCGTCCTCCGTCTCCGTCGAGTCGAGCAGTTCGGAGGCGTACGCGCCCAACAGGTCGTGCGAGACGAACCGGCCGGGGCTGCGCTCGTCCACGAGGTGGGCCTGGAGCAGTTCGTCCAGCAACCGGCGCGTGTGCGCCATGGAGAACCCGCCGAGGCTCGCCGCCGCACCCGCCCCGGCGTCGGGACCCGGATGGAGCGCGAGCATGCGGAACAGCCGCGCGGCATCGGCGCCGAGGGCGCGGTAGGAGCAGGCGAAGGCGGCGCGGACGTCGGCGGCGGCGTCGCCGCTACGGAAGGCGTCGAGGTCCCCGGCGCTGTCGTGCAGTTCCGCCGCGATGACCGACAGCGGCATGGCCGGGCGGGTCACCGCGCGGCCGGCGGTGATCGCCAGCGCCAGCGGCAGCCGGCAGCACATCGCGACGATGTCAGCGACCGCTTCGGGCTCGGCCGCCGTCCTGGTACCTCCGAGACGACGTGTCAGGAGGCTGTGTCCCTCCGACACCGACAGCACGTCCAGGGGGATCGGCCGGGCACCGTCGACGGCCACCAGGCCGGCCATCTGGTCGCGGCTGGTCACGATCACCAGGCATCCGGGCGCCCCCGGCAGCAGGGGCCGGACCTGGGCGGCGTCGCGCGCGTTGTCCAGGAGCAGCAGCACGCGCTTGCCGGCGAGCCAGGTGCGGTGCAGGGCCGCCAGCGCGTCGACGTCCTGCGGCTCGTTCCCGACGTTGGCACCCAGGGCGTCCAGCACCGTGCGCAGGGCCTGTTCCGGGCCGAGCGGAGGACCCGCGTGGTCGAAGCCCCGCAGATTGAGGTAGATCTGCCCGTCGGGGAAGCCGTCGGCGACCTGCCGGGCCCAGTGGACGGCGAAGGCCGTCTTCCCGACGCCCGCCATGCCGGTGACGACGCTCACCGCCGCCCCGCTCTCCGCCGGCAGGCCCGTCGCGGCGGACAGTTCGGCCTCCCGGCCGACGAACGTCGCGGGGCCCGCGGGCAATTGGGCCGGCGTCGCCGCCGTGGCGGGAACCTGCCCGCGGGCGGTGTCCACCTGCTCCGTGCGGGCCGGCTCCGTGCGGGCCCGCTCCGTGCGGGCCGGCTCCGTACGGGTCTGGGCCGTGCCGGTCCGGGCCGACGGGGCGACGAGGTCGCCGTCCGCACGCAGCACGCGCTGGAACATCCGCTGGAGGCCCGGGCCGGGGTCGACGCCGAGCTCCTCCGCCAGCAGTTCCTGTCCCTCCCGGTAGGTGGCCAGGGCCGCCGCCTGCCGTCCCGACCGGTAGAGGGCGAGCATCAGCATCTCCCGGAACCGCTCGTCGAGCGGGTGCTCGCTCACGAGGCCGGTCAGCTTGCCGACCGCCTGCACGTGCGAACCGAGGTCGATCTCGGCCCTCATGAGCATCGCCTCGCCGGACAGCCGTTGCTCACCGAGCCTGTGCCGCTGGGAGTCCGCGTACGCGCCGCGGACTCCCGACAGGGCGGACCCCTGCCACAGCCCCAGGGCCGCACGTGCGTGCCCGGCCGCTTCCTTCGGGCTCCCCGCGTCGAGGGCGCGCTCCGTCCGGGTGAGCAGTTCCTGGAAGATCCCGAGGTCGAGTCCGTCCGGTGGCATGCGGAGCTGGTAACCGCGCCCCACGGACTGGATCGTGGAGGACGCGCCCTCCCCGGCGGGGTCCAGTGCCCTGCGCAGCCGGTGCACGTAGGTGCGCAACGTGCCCAGCGCGGAAGCGGGCGTCCGCGTGCCCCACACCGCGTCGATCAGTTCGCCGGCCGACACCTGGGCGCCGTCGGCCAGCAGGAGCGCGGCCAGCACCGCCCGCTGCTGGGGCGGCCCCAGGTCGACCTCGTCCGCCCCCCGCCATGCCCTGACCGGTCCCAGGACGGCATAACGCAACTGGTCCTTCAATGGTCTTCCTTCTGGGCATCCCTGATGCCACGCCGTGTGCGGCGGGCCGCCCGCGCCGAGGCCGGCCCGCGGGAACCGCCTTACGCGCCGGTCGGTCGCCAGATCCAGCTCGGCCGCCGGTAGGCGATCTCGAAGCCGTACCGCAGCATGTTCCGGTAGGAGGGGTTCGGTTCTTCCGGGGTCGAGGGCCCGGTCTCCACGACGAGCCACTCGCAGCCCGCCTCGCGGGCCGCCAGGGCCCGGGCGTGGATGAGGGCCCCCTGCGCCCCGAGGTTGCGCGCCTGCGGCAGGGTCCCTCCCGCGAAGAGGGAGGCCACCCGGCCGTGGATGCGGAGGTTGCCTCCCGCGACGATCTTCCCCTCGCCGTCCCTCACACCGAAGGGACGCCATGAGGGATGCCCAGCCGTGGCGACGGCGGCGGGCGGGAAGCACCGTCCGCCGATCCCCATCGCGGTGGCGACCGTACGTGCCCACTCCGCGGCGTGCTGCGGTCGTACGACCTCCACGGACAGGCCGTCACCCGGTCGCAGGGAGCGGCCGGCGGCGATGACGTCCTCCACCGGGGCGGCGAACTTGACCACTCCCGCGCTGCCCTGCAGCGCGAACTTCTCGGCGATCCGGTCCCAGTCCTCCGGCAGCACGGAGGGCGCGAACTGGAGAACGGCCGGGCCGGGCCGGTGAGCCGTGTAGAAGTCGAGCACGTCGGCGACGAGGCCCGCGGTGACCGGTGTCCCGAAGCCGAACCCGAGCGCCCTGCTCCAGAACCTGTCGGGTCACCGACCGACAGGCAGACGCCTCCGTGGAGCCGTGCCGCCGCCATGGCCAGGTCGACGCGGTCCTGGCCGGACACCAGACCCTCGAACTCGAACATCTCCTCCGCCTCCGCCTCCTCCAGGAGGGGAAGGATGTCGCTCGGAATCTTCATGGAACCCCCGTGATGCGCCGCTCGCCCCCGTGCCGCCCCCGCGCCCGCCCGGACCGTCCCGCGGTGCGCGGGGCCGCCCGGCGAGGGCGTGTCCGAGGGCAGGCCGAGGTGTCCGCGACCTGGGCGAAGTCTTCAAGCCCCAGTTTTTCCCGGCCGTCGCGGCGATGAATAGAACGGACGTGCCATGTTCGCCTCGCCGTGGACCGATTGGCGTGGGGAGCTCCCCGGCCGCCTCACACGACGGTGGTGACGACCGCGTGACGGTCCCTCAGGAGCGGGATGACGCGCTCCAGGGCGAGGTCGCGGAAGTGGGGGCTGTCGCGGTGGGCCTGGAGGGCCGCCCGGTCCTCGTAGCGCTCGACCAGCACGATGTCCCCGTCGTCGGTCCCGTCCGGGTGGAAGACCTGGTAGCCCAGGCAGCCCGGTTCGTCCCGGGAGGCCCGTACCAGTGCCGTGAGCGTGGCGAGGACGGTGTCGCGGCTGCCGGGCCCGGGGCTCCACCGGGCGATCACGACGACCTGGCCCGGCTGGGCGTCGGTCAGCGGCCACGTTGCCTCGGGGGTGTCGTTCATCGGCTCGGTGCTCCCGTCGTCCGCGGCGTCGGTGGCGCACACACCGGCCACCCAGGGGCATGGTGGCACCCGCCCACGGGGAGGTCGGTGCCCAGAGGGGCGTGTCCCCTCCCCTTCGCCCGGAGGCCGGAAGGCTATTCGAGTCCGGCGACCGCGAAACGGACCTGGCACGCCGGGGCCGGCCCGCCCGAAGCGGGCCGGCCCCGGACCCGGCTGCCTCAGACGGCGGCCCCGGCCGGCTGCCGGGGAGACTCACTCAGTGCGCCCTTACGCTTGGGCAGGGCGACGCAGGCCAGCGCGGTCAGCAGCGAGACCGCCGCGGTGAAGAGCGCGACGGGCCAGGAGGAACCGCCCAGTGACAGGAGGTAGGTGGCGACCATCGGACCGAAGCCGCCACCGATCGCGGCGGCCAGGTGGTAGCAGAGGCTGCTTCCCGTGTAGCGGACCTCCCGGGCGAACAACTCCGCCACTTCGCCGGCGAGCACGCCGTACCCGGACCCGATGAAGACCATCGCCCCGCCCACCGCCACGTAGAGCAGGGCCGGCTCACGCGTCTGCATCAGCGCGAAGGCCGGGAACGCCCACAGGAGCAGCGCGGACGTCGAGATGACGGCCACCCGGCGAGCCGTGATGCGACGGGCCGCGAGGACGCCCCCGTAGATGAAGGCTCCCTGGACGACGGCCGCGATCAGGTTCGCGGGGAGCGCGATCGAGGCGGGCATGGACAGCGTCGTCGTGGCGTAGCTGAGGACGAACGAGGTGAGCAGGTAGTAGGTGAGGAAGACCCCGGAGAAGGCGAGCGTGCCGATGAGGACCTGCCGGGACCCACTCCTGAGGACCTGGAAGAACGGCACCCGGGCCCGCTCCTGCCGCTCCGCCGCCGTGGCGTACTCGCGGGTCTCGGACACCTTCACGCGGATGTACAGGCCGACCGGGACGAGCAGCGCCGACGCCAGGAAGGGTATGCGCCATGCCCAGTCCCGGAGTTGCGCCGTCCCGACGGAGGTGCTCAGCACGGTGAAGACGGTCGTCGCGAGCAGCAGACCGCCGGGGCTTCCCAGCTGTGCGAAGGAACCGTAGAGCGTCTTCTTCCGCTCGGGGGCGTTCTCCGTGGCGATGAGCACGGCCCCCGCCCATTCGCCGCCGACCGCGAGGCCCTGCACGAGCCGGAGGACGATGAGGAGGATCGGGGCCGCCACGCCGATGCCGGCGTAGGTGGGCAGCAGGCCGATGAGGAAGGTCGCGCTCCCCATCGCCAGGAGCGTCACCACCAGCGTGCTCTTCCTGCCGAAGCGGTCACCGAAGTGGCCGAACACGACGGCCCCCAGGGGACGTACGAAGAAGCCGACCGCCAGCGTCATGAACGACAGGAGTTTTCCGACCAGGGGGTCTTCCGAGGGGAAGAACACGTCGTTGAAGACCAGTGCCGTCGCGGTGCCGTAGATGAAGTAGTCGTACCACTCGATGGCCGTGCCCACGAACGAGGCGGCGGCTATGCGGAGCGGGGACGTGGTCGAGTGGGTCGCGCTGGTGCTCATGAGTCACCTCTCGTCGGTGGCGCCATCGTCAGTGAGCCGATCCGTAGCCGCCGCCACCGCCGGTGCGGACGGTGATCCTGTCTCCGCGGTTGAGGATCTCCTGGTACGTGCAGTCGAGGACCTCGACGCTGCCGTCGGCCCGCTCGATCGTGAAGTTGCCCGTGCCGCCCTGGTCACCGCCCTTGATCCCGGCGGCTCCGACCGTGTGCCGGTCCGCGTACCCGGCGACCGAGACTCCGTCGGTGGTCGCCACGTAGGTGCGGCTGATGCCGCGTCCGCCGCTGTGGGCGCCGGCCCCACCCGAGCCGTCCACCAGCGCGTACTCCTCGATCCGGAAGTGGTCGAAGTCCGTCTCCAGGGCCTCGACGGGAGCGTTGGCGCAGTTGGAGATGGGGTTGTCCAGAGCGTCGGGCCCGTCGTGATCGGCGCACGCGCCCCAGCCGCCGCCGAGGATCTCCAGTGACACCTGGTAGCCGTCGGTGCCACGCTTGCTGACCGCGATCGCCGTCGTGGTGTCGAATCCGGTCGCCACGGCACGCTCCGGCAAGGCCTGTCCGAGCGCCCGGACGACCGCGTTGAAGACCCGGGAGGCCGGCGTCAGCCGCGCGCGTACGGCGGCCGGTGGCCGCGGATTGAGTACGGAGCCGTAGGGGGCCGACACGGTGATCGGACGGTTGCAGCCCTCGTTGAAGCCGATGTCGGGCGAGTCCAGCATGCATCGGACGGCCGACTGGACGGCTGAGACGGTCGACGCCATCGGGCAGTTGACATTGCCGAGGATCTGTTCGGAACTGCCGCCGAAGTCGACGGAGATCTCGGTGGCCGAGACGGTGACCTCGGCCTCCACCCGGGCCTGGCCGGCTCCCCACGGGGTGGCGTCGAACGTCTCCACGGCGCGGTAGACGCCGTCCGGGATGAGGCTGACGGCCGCACGGACCCGCTTCTCCGCGTAGTCCTTGACGTCCGTCATCGCCTGGAGCACCTCGTCCCGGCCGTGCCGTCGAACGAGATCGGTCAGCCGCCGGGCCGCCGTCCCGCTCGCGGCGAACTGCGCCTGGAGGTCCCCGATCACCGCATCGGGGACCCGTACGTTGGCCGCGATGATCTGGCGGACGAAGCCGTTCGGATCGTCGAAGTCCCGCGAGACCGAGAAGCGGGAGAGCGGCAGCCGCAGCCCCTCCTGGTACAGCTCCGTGGCGTGCGCCGAGAGTCCGGCGTGCGAGCCTCCGATGTCGACGTGATGCGCGGTCGAGGCGCCGAAGCCGATGAGTTCCCCGTCGACGAAGACGGGGGTCAGCAGGTAGATGTCCTGGAGGTGCTGGCCGCCGTGGTACGGATCGTTCATCAGCAGCGCGTCGTCCTCCGTCAGGTCCGCGAGGTCGATGCGCCGGGAGATTCCCTGCAGGGCGAGCGCGATGCCCGCGGTCATGATCGGTATGCACTCGGCCTGGGCCACGACCTCGCCCTTGGCGTCGGTCAGGGCCACGGAGAAGTCACGTGCCTCACGGACGATGGACGAGATGGCCGAGCGGCGCAGGTTGACCGCCATCTCGCGGCCGATGGCATCCAGACCGGTCTTGATGACGCTCAGCTGGCTGGGGGCGAGATGCATGATCAGTTCCGTTCCAGGAGGAGGTTGGTGTGGGCGTCCACGGATGCCGACCAGCCCGTCGGGACGAACGTCGTGGAGGTGCCGTCCTCGATGACGGCTGGGCCGATCTGCCTGCCGCCGACCGGCAGGCTGCGCCGGGAGCGGAAGACGGCGTCCACGACGGCGCCGTTCTCGGTGACCGGGAAGGTGCCGACGGGCAGCTCCGGGTCGATGTCCACCCGGGGCAGCACCAGTGGCGGCCGCGGCCGGGTCACGGTGAGCCGCACCGTGACCACCTGGACGGGACGGTCGCTCTCCGCGTGGCCGTACCGGCGGGCGTGCACCTTGTGGAAGTGCCCCACCAGCCCGTCGACCGTCGTCGAGGGCCCGTCGGGCAGGTCGACCGGTACCTCGAAGCCCTGCCCGCCGTACCGCATGTCGGCGGCGAAGGAGAAGCCCGCGTCGTCCAAGGCGACACCCTGGGCCCCGAGCTGCTCCTCGGCCGTGGCGCGCAGACCGTCCATCACCGGCCGCAGGCATTCCTCCCCCAGTGCGGTCGCGTCGCTCAGGTACGTCTGGGAGAACTCCCTGCGGAATCCCGCCGTCAGCAGGCCGTAGGCCGACGCCAGGCCGGCGTGCGGCGGAACGATCACCCGGGTCATCCCCAGGTCCTCGGCCACGGTGGCGGCGTGCAGCGGTCCCGCACCGCCGTAGGCGACAAGGGTGTAGGACTTGACGTCGTGACCGCGTTCGGTCGTGGTGACCCGGATGGCTCCGGCCATCGCCACGCTGGTCAGCAGGTAGACGTCCTCGGCGATCTGCTCCACCGTCCGGCCCAGCCGCTCCGCCAGGGGAGCGAGGGCCTCCCGGGCGGCCGAGGTGTGCAGGGTGTGGCGTCCGCCGAGGAAGGTCTCGGGGCGGAGCAGCCCCCGCACCGCGTTGGCGTCGGTGACGGTGGGCCGGGTGCCGCCCCTGCCGTAGCACACCGGTCCCGGGTCGGCACCGGCCGATCGGGGGCCGACCGTCAGCAGACCACCGCTGTCGACGTCCACCAGGCTGCCGCCGCCCGCTCCGACGGCTGTGATGTCGACCATCGGCACCCTGACCGGAAGCCCGTCGGCGAGCACCTCGGTGGTGAGTTCCGTCCGTCCCTCGTGGACGACGGCGACGTCCGTGCTGGTGCCGCCCATGTCCATGGTCACGATGTTGCGGACGCCGGCGTTCTCGGCGACGGCTATGGCGCCGGCCACGCCGGCCGCCGGCCCGGACCGCAGCATGCTCAGCGGGGCCGACGCCGCCGCGCGGGCCGGGACCATGCCGCCGTTCGACTGCATGACGTGCAGCTCGGCGACGCCGCCTTCGTGGGCCGAAGCTTCCAGATCCGCCAGGTAGCGCTGGATGCGGGGGCGCAGGAACGCGTCGATCGTCGTGGTCGTGGTGCGCTCGTACTCCCGGAACTCACGTGCGCAGGAGCTGGAGAGGGACACCACCAGGCCGGGGAACTCCGCCGCGGCCAGCTCCGCGATCCGCTCCTCGTGCGCCGGTTCGGCGTAGGAGTGCAGCAGGCTGACCGCGACCGCTTCGGCCCCGCGTTCCGTGAGGTCCGCGAGTGCGGCACGCACGCTGTCCTCGTCGAGCGGCTGGAGAACGGCACCGGAGCGGTCGAGGCGCTCCGACACCTCCGCGACCAGTTCGCGGGGCACCAGCGGGGCCGGCTTGCGGTAGGCGAGGTCGTACATGCTGGAACGGTCCTGGCGCTGCAGCTCCAGCAGGTCCCGGAAGCCCCGGGTCACGATGAGCCCGACCCGTGCGCCCTTCCGTTCGATCAGCGCGTTGGTCGCGACGGTCGATCCGTGGAGGAGCACCGCGTGGTCGCGCAGGGCGGGATCGAGGTTCCGCAGACCGGTGGTCACCGCCCGGTCGGGATGGGAGGGGGTGGAGAAGACCTTGTCGGTCGCGCGGAGGACCCCGTTGTCGTCCAGCACCACGAGATCGGTAAATGTGCCGCCGCATTCGACGCCGATGCGCATGTTGTGTCCTCGCTGATGGTTTAGGTCAGTAACTGGGCGGTGCTATCGCCCACAAGACCGTGGCTGTTGCGTTTCCGACCTCTCGGACGCGATGGGGTGCGCTGCTCGAGTAGGTGATCGAATCGAGTGCGGACAACCGGTGGACGGCCTCGGCGACCGTCACCTCGACTTCGCCGGAGATCACGAGCAGCAGTTCCTCCGAGTCGCCGTGGCTGTACGGTTCGACGCCTGTCGAGCCGCCCGCCTCGAAAACCCCGATGAAGACTTCGAGGTGGTTGAAGTGCTTCGGGGTGAGCCGGAGTTTGCGCCCGTCGACCCCGAAGGAGAATCCCTGCTGATCGGTGAATCTGGTGACCGCCGGCCTGTTGTCCCAGGAAGCGGTGAAGAGATCACCCACTTCGAGCCCCAGCACCTTCGCGATCTTCTGCAAGGTCGCGATGCTTCCCGAGTGGACGCCCCGCTCGAGCTGTGACACGAAGCCTTCCGACAGACCGGCTGCTTCCGCCACGTTCCGCAGCGTCAGCCGGAGAGCCAGCCGCCGTTGCCTGAGCCGAGTACCGATGTGATCGGCCTCCATGTCCTGCTTGGCGGTCGATGACTCCGGGGACTTGACCATGACCCTCCGATCGTTGAGGTGAAATTACATACGGCTGAGCCCGTGCACAAGAGTCTTGTGGAATTGCCTCAGATGTCTGAGGTGAGCTCAAGATGCGCCCACCGCCGCGAGGTTGGCGCTGGTCAGCGGTTTCGCCGACGCATCGGTCGTCGATCCACGGCGACGCCAGGATGGCACGCGGGTTCTATCGACCGACGGTGCGCTCGGGGATAGTGGGAGCGGCTGTCGCCGACGGGTCGGCCCTGCCCTGCCCCGGGCGTGGTGCGGCCGTTCGGACGGGGTGGATTCCCGGGTCGGGACGGGCGCCGGCGGGGAAAGGCCGTGCGGGCGCCGGCACCTCGGTCCGGTGCGCCTCGTCGTCGCCTGCCGCGTGCGCGGCCGGCCAGCCGCGGCGTCCGCTTCCGGATCGCGCGGTGAAGCCCTCTCACCCCCCGGATGTTGGAAGGATTCGATGGCAGCCTCTCCTGACGAGCCGACGGCTGCGGACGACGAGGCGGGGGCCGTGCGCCGCCGCGGCCCGTCGCCGTTGCCCCGGCGGACGCGGAGGACGAACGCGATCGCCGAGGCCGACGCCACCCGGAGCCAGGATCCCCCGGACTGGACCACGCACAGGACCGAGACGCTGCGCGCCAGGCAGGCCGCCGCCCTTCCGGTGGAGCCCGGGGACGCGTCCGGTACGTCGCCGTCCGGCTACGCGGACGGCTTTGCGGCGGGGCTCGCCTTCGCCTCGTACCCGAAGACGCCCGCGTCCGGGGGCGATCCGGCGCCCGGAGCGGAACCGCACGGGGACGGCGGCCGGGACGCGGCCCCCCGTACCCGCGGGCCCCGACGGCTGCTGCTGGCGGGCGCCTGTCTGGTGGCCGGCCTACTGCTGTGCGTCCCCTTCCTGTTGCGGGGTTCGGACCCCGGCGAGGGCGGTTCGGCGGCTGCTCCCCGCCCCGGCTCCGTGCCGGGCACCGGGTCCTCCCCGGTCGGCACCGTCCCGGCGAGCCCGCTCGACGTGACGCGGCCGTCCCCGGGACGGGCTCCGGGGCAGTCGTCCGCGGGCGATGCCGGGAGCGAACTCCCGCCGTCCCCTCGGGATCCCGAACCCGGTGAGGCCGCCCCCGGGGCGGAGAGCGGCGAGGTTCCCGTCTCCGCGAGACCCTCCTCCTCCGAGGTGGCTCCAGGTGTGGCGATACGCAGTCACGCTTCCCGAAGGTGCATCGACGGCGGCCCCGCGGAGGGCGCGCCGCTGAGGCTCCGGGACTGCACGGTCAGCGCCGGACAGTCATGGCGGATCGTGCCGGAGGACAGGAGCATCAGGATCTCGGGCACGTGCATGGACGTCGCGGGCGGATCAACGGCCGACGGTGCGGCCGTCCGACTGGCCGACTGCAGCGGTGCCGCATCCCAGAGGTTCCGGCTCAACCCCGCCCACGACCTGGTCAACCTCCAGGCCCACAAGTGTGTGGAGGCCACGGACCCGTACGGAGGCAACGGCACGGCGCTGCGGCTGTGGTCCTGCACGGGCGCGGACAACCAGAAGTGGAGTTCGGGCTGATCCCTCGGCCCGCGGGTCACGCGGAGGGGGAGGGGGCAGCGGCACGCATGATCAATGGAATTGTCTCCCTCGTTCAATGAAGTCCAGGTGGTAGGCACTACGTTTGAAAGTGGCACCCCGCGTGCCGCTTCCACGTGTCCAGCCCCTCGTACGGCCGTCGGCCCCGGCATTCTTCGTGGCGACGAAGCCGCCGCAGGTGTCCGGGGGACGCGTGAAATTCCGCTCCCGTGCCGCATCGCATGACGGCCGGGTGCTTTTCGTCCCCCGCGCGTATTCCTGACGTGCTGAAAGTCTGAGGAGAATGCAGTGTCCGAACAGCAGACCGACGGCCCGGCGCGGCCACCGGTGGTGACCACCACCCGCGTGATCGCCGGTGTCTGCCTCGTCATCCCCTTCGTTGCCATGCTCTGGGTCGGCTCGTACGCGAAGCTGACGCCGGAGTTCATCGGCATCCCGTTCTTCTACTGGTACCAGATGCTGTGGGTGTTCCTGTCCTCCGGACTGACGTACGCCGCGTACGTGCTGGTCCGTCGTGAGGAGCGGGCACGGAAGGAGGCCACGAAGTGAAGGACGGGGTCAACGGCGTCGCGCTCGGCGTCTTCATCTTCTTCTTCCTGGTCGTGACGGTCCTGGGTTTCCTGGCCGCACGCTGGCGCAGGGCGGAGAACGCGCTGCACCTGGACGAGTGGGGCCTGGGCGGCCGCAGCTTCGGCGGCTGGATCACGTGGTTCCTGCTCGGCGGTGACCTGTACACGGCCTACACCTTCGTGGCGGTGCCGGCGGCGGTGTACGCGGCGGGTGCGTCGGGCTTCTTCGCCGTGCCGTACACGATCCTGGTGTACCCGCTGATCTTCACCTTCCTGCCGCGGCTGTGGTCGGTGTCGCACAAGCACGGCTACGTCACCACCTCCGACTTCGTGCGCGGGCGGTTCGGTTCCAAGGGCCTGTCGCTGGCGGTGGCGGTCACCGGCATCCTGGCCACGATGCCCTACATCGCGCTGCAGCTGGTGGGCATCCAGGCCGTGCTGGACGTGATGGGCGTGGGCGGCGGCGAGTCGTCCAACTGGTTCGTCAAGGACCTGCCGCTGCTGATCGCCTTCGGTGTCCTGGCGGCCTACACCTACTCCTCCGGCCTGCGGGCGCCGGCGCTGATCGCGTTCGTGAAGGACACGCTGATCTACATCGTCATCGCGGTGGCGATCATCTACATCCCGATCAAGCTGGGCGGCTTCGACGACATCTTCGCCAAGGCCGGCGACGCCTACTCCCAGGTCAACCCCGCCACGGGCAAGCCGCGCGGATCTTTGGCGCCGGGCGACACCGCCCAGTGGGCGTACGGCACGCTGGCGCTGGGGTCGGCGCTCGCGCTGTTCATGTACCCGCACTCCATCACCGCCGTGCTCTCCAGCCGCAGCCGTGACGTCATCCGCCGCAACACCACCGTGCTGCCGCTGTACTCGCTGATGCTGGGCCTGCTGGCGATGCTCGGCTTCATGGCGCTGGCCAGCGGTGTCGGGGCCGGGGTCAAGGGCTACAACGGCCAGCTGGCGATCCCGCAGCTGTTCGAGAACATGTTCCCGTCCTGGTTCGCGGGCGTGGCCTTCGCCGCGATCGGCATCGGCGCGCTGGTGCCGGCGGCGATCATGTCGATCGCCGCGGCCAACCTGTTCACCCGCAACATCTACAAGGACTTCCTCAAGCCGGACGCCACCCCCGCGCAGGAGACCCAGGTCTCCAAGGTGGTCTCGCTGCTGGTCAAGGTCGGCGCCCTGGTCTTCGTCCTCACCATGGACAAGACGGTCGCGATCAACTTCCAGCTGCTGGGCGGCATCTGGATCCTGCAGACCTTCCCGGCCCTGGTCGGCGGCCTGTTCACCCGGTGGTTCCACCGCTGGGCGCTGCTGGCGGGCTGGGCCGTCGGCATGGTCTACGGCACCTGGGTGGCGTACGGCGTCGCGAGCCCGGCCCAGAAGCACTTCGGCGGCTCCTCCGACACCATCCCGGTCATCGGGCAGATCGGCTACATCGGCCTGACCGCCTTCGTGCTCAACCTGGTGGTCACCGTCGTCCTCACCTTCGTCCTGCGGGCCCTGAAGGCCCCCGAGGGCGTGGACGAGACCAGCAAGGCCGACTTCACCGCCGACGCCGGCGACCCCGGCGTGCAGAAGGACCTGCCGGTGGGCGCCGGTCACTGACCGCCGCTCCGGCCACGATCACGGGCCGCCGCCCCGTCCCAGGGCGGCGGCCCGTGATCGTGGCGGCTCCGGATGCCGCCGCCGTGGGCAGGAGCGGCTTCGGGCCGCCGCCGTCAGGCCGGCGGAGGGACGTCCCGTTCGCGCCGCGGCCGCAGTATCACCAGCGCGAGCACGAAAGCCGCGGCCAGCAGGGCCGCGCCGGTGCCGAAGGCGAGGCGGAAGCCCGCGGTGAGGGCGGACGCGGCGTCGTGCCCGTCGGCGACGAGGGTGTGCGTCCGGGAGCCGGCGAGGGTGGACAGGACGGCGACGCCGAGGGCACCGCCGACCTGCTGGGTGGTGTTGAACAGGCCCGAGGCGACCCCCGCGTCCTCCGGCCCCGCGCCGGACATGCCGAGCACCGTCAGCGCGGAGACGGCGAGGCCGAAGCCGGCCGCCAGCAGCATCGTGGGCAGCAGGTCGACGGCGTAACCGGCGTGGACCGGCAGCCGGGTGAGCAGACCGAGTGCCACCACGAGCAGGGCGAGCCCGGTGAGCAGGACGCGGCGCTCGCCGAAGCGCGCGCTCAGCCGGGCGGAGAGCAGCAGCGAGACGGTGCCGATGGACAGCGCGGCGGGCAGCATGGCAAGCCCCGTGGCGGCGGCACCGTACCCCCTGACGTTCTGCAGGTAGAGCGCCATGAGGATCTGGAAGCCGAAGAGGGCGGAGATCATGAGCACTTGGACGAGGTTGGCGCCCGAGACCTCACGCGAGCGGAACATGCGCAGCGGCAGCAGCGGGGACGCGGCCGTCGCCTGGCGGACCACGAAGGATCCCAGGAGCGCCACGGCCAGGGCGGCGAGGCCGAGGGTGCGTGCGGAGGCCCAGCCGTGGCCGCCGGTCTGGACGATCGTGTAGACGCCGGTCATCAGGCCCGTCGTGACCAGGAGTGCGCCGAGGGCGTCGGCGCCCCGGGCGGGGGGACGTGCCGGGTCGGGCTCCAGCACGCGCGCCGCCAACAGCGCGGCCGCCAGCCCGATGGGCAGGTTGATGAAGAAGATCCAGTGCCAGCCGGCGGCCTGGGTGAGCACACCGCCGAGCACCTGGCCGATCGACGCCCCGGCGGCGCCGACGAAGCTGAACGCGCCGATGGCCCGGCCGCGTTCACGGGGTTCGGGGAAGAGCGTGACGAGCAGGCCGAGGCTGACGGCTGAAGTCATCGCGCCGCCGATGCCCTGGAGGAAGCGGGCGCCGATGAGCACGGCCTGCCCGGTGGCGAGGCCGCACAGGAGGGAGGCCCCGGTGAAGACGGCCAGCCCGGCGATGAACATCCGCTTGCGGCCGAGGAGGTCGCCGACCCGGCCGGACAGCAGGAGCAGCCCGCCGAAGGCGATCATGTAGCCGTTGACGGTCCAGGTCAGGTCGGCGGGGGAGAAGTGCAGGTCATGCTGGATGGCGGGCAGTGCCACGGTGACGATGCTGCCGTCCAGGATGATCATCAGCATCCCGGCGCACAGGACCGCGAGGGCCAGTCCGCGGGATCGGTGGTCGGGGGCGGCTCCCGTGGTCGCCGCCGCGGGCGAGAGCTGTGCGCGTAAGGGCATGGCGTCGTCTCCTGGTTGTCGAGGACCCAGGTAAGACGCTAGCAGATGGTTTTGTTGAAGACTATTTGTTTCGGGCCTTCTGAGGCCCGGTCAGTACGACTGGAGCTCCACGAGGCTGCCGTCCGGTGTGCGCAGATGTGCGGTCCGCAGCCCGGGGCCCCACTCGGGCCGGTCCCGGGGTCCGGTCACGACACTCGCACCGTACGCGGCCAGCGTCCCCGCGGCCGCCTCGACGTCGTCCACCCGCAGGACGAGCATGGCCGCGTCCTGTGCGGGGGCGTGCGCGGGCAGCGCCTCGGTGCCGATCGCGCGGGCGAGCGCGGTGCGGGAGAAGAGGGTGAGGGCGGCCTCGCCGCCCAGGTCCCAGTTGGCGTATCCGGCCTGCGGGATCACTTTGACGGGCTCTATGCCGAGCAGGTCGCGCAGGGCTGCGGTCCAGAAGCGGGCGGCGGTGTCGAAGTCCTCGACGAGGAGGCGCGGGTACAGGGCGTCCATGTCGTGATCGTATTCCTCTCCCGTTCAGGGGAGTTGGTCCCTCGATGGGGCGGAAGGGCCACCGGCGGGCCATAGGATGGCGCGGTGCTGGTGAAGTGGATTCGCTGCGGAATCGTCGATCGCGCCGGATTCGAGCGCGGGCAGCGGAAATGGGCCAACGGGCTCATGGGGGAGCCGGGGTTCCGGGGGCAGGGTGGCGGCTGGAGCCGCAGCCAGCCGGGCGTCGCGCACCTCTTCGCGTTCTGGGAGGACCGCGAGTACTACGACGCCTTCATGGCCGGCGCGCACGACCGCCTCGCGGCCGCCCAGGCCGGCACCTACGAGAGCCTCGGCGTCAAGCTCTTCGAGCACCGCCTGGACGTCAAGGTCGGCTTCCGCCCCCGCTTCGCCGACAGTGACCTGCTGCGGCTGGCGCACTGCAAGGTGCGGCCGGACCGCGTCGAGCACTTCGTGCTGATGCAGGAGAAGGTCTGGAACCCGGCCATGGCCGGCTCCCCGGGGATGCTGCGCGGGGTCTTCGCGCAGGGACCCGCGTCCGACTTCCTGGTGCTGTCCATGTGGGACTCGGCGTCCGAGCACGCCAAGTACCGGGACGGCTCCATCCTGCGACTGTCCGAACGTGCCGATCTCGACGCCGACGTCCTCACCGTCGCCGGTGACGTCGTCGACCTGGAACAGACCTGGTCGATATGACGGCGCGGCGACCGGGGACCGCCCCGGGAGCCGCCGCGGTCAGCCCTTCCCGCTCTGTGCGGGGCGGGTGATCACCGAGAAGTACGCGCCGTGCGGGTCGTCGAGCACGGCGACCCGCCCGACGTGCTCGAGGTCGAACGGCGGCACGGAGACGCTGCCCCCGAGCTCGGTGGCTCGCGCGGCGGCCGCGTCGGTGTCGGCGACGGAGAAGTAGTGCATCCAGTGCTGGGGTATCTCCTGCGGCCAGGCGTCGTTCATCAGCAGGATGCCGCCGAACTTCCGGTCCGTTCCCTCCACTTCGAGCTCGGTGTACGAGCTGTCCCCGGCGAACGGGTGCGTCTCGCCCGTCCAGCCGAAGACGTTGCGGTAGAAGGCGCGGGAGCCGTCCACGTCCCGGGTGTTGAGCTCGATCCAGCACAGCGCGCCCGGCTCGTCGAGCAGGCCCGCGCCGCTGAACCGGCCCGGCTGCCACGCGGCGAACTCCGCCCCGTGCGGGTCCGTGAACTGCGCGAAGCTGCCCTGGTCGAAGACCGCCATCGGCGGTACGCACACCGAGCCGCCCGCCGCCTCGACCGCCTTGGCCGTGTCGGTCACGTCGCTCGTGGCCATGTAGGTGATCCACCGCGGCCGGTCGCCCTCGGCCATCACGGGCCCGACGGCGGCCACGTGCTCGCCGCGCAGGCTGAAGAAGGTGTATCCCCCGGCCTCCGGAGGGCCCGCCTGGGAGTCCCAGCCGAACAGGCCGCCGTAGAACGCACGGGAGGCCTCGATGTCGGGACTGCTCAGATCGGTCCAGCAGGGTGTGCCGGGAACGAACGACGTGGTCTTCATGGCGGCCTCCAACCGTGGCGCGCGAACGCGCCCCCCTCTTCATGCTGAGTCTGAGGTACGCCACTGACAATCGGGGGCGGGACGCCCGGCCTGTGGACGGAGCCGGCTACCGTCGCCCGGGGCCCGTGGCAGGCCTGCGGCGGGGGCTGCCCAGGGCCTCCGCCGGGGACCGCCGCGACCTTGCTCGCGCGTACGAATTACAGTGAGGCCATGGCCCGACCGCGTCGCATAGTGCTCATCAGGCACGGAGAGTCCCAGGGCAATGCCGACGACACGATCTACGAGCGGGTGCCCGACCACGCGCTGACCCTCACCACGAGAGGTGAGGAGCAGGCCCGCGCGGCGGGCCGGGAGCTTCGGGAGCTGTTCGGCGAGGAGCGGGTGCAGGCCTTCGTCTCGCCATACCGCCGGACGCATCAGACCTTCCACCTGCTCGGCCTCGAGCCGTGCCGTACCCGCGCCAAGGAGGAGCCCCGGCTGCGCGAGCAGGACTGGGGGAACTACCAGGACGCCGAGGACGTGCAGCGGCAGCGCAAGGCCAGGGACGCCTACGGCCACTTCTTCTACCGCTTCGCCCAGGGCGAGTCCGGGGCGGACGTCTACGACCGCGTCGGGTCCTTCCTGGAGACGCTCTACCGCGCCTTCGACAAGCCCGAGTTCCCGCCGAACGTCCTGCTCGTCACGCACGGGCTCACCATGCGGCTGTTCTGCATGCGGTGGTTCCACTGGACCGTCGACGAGTTCGAGTGCCTGTCGAACCCCGACAACGGTGAGACGCGGATGCTGCTGGCCGAGCCCGACGGCCGGTACCGGCTCGACCGGCCCTTCGCCCGCTGGCGGACCACCGACTCCGACCTGGCGCGATATCACGGGTGAGATTGCGCACAGGACGATTGACCCGGGTGGCACCGGATGTCAGAGTTCTCCCGCCATGACCGCTGACCCCCATGACCTCCCACGCCGCCGCGCGCTGTCCAGCCTGCGCGGTCTCGCCCTGGGCGACGCCCTCGGGTCCCAGTTCTTCGTGCCGGCGCACTACCCGGCACTGCAGGGCCGCACGCTGCCGCCGGGAACCTGGCAGTGGACGGACGACACCGAGATGGCGTGCTCGGTCGTCGCGGTCCTGGACTCGCACGGCGCCGTCGACCAGGACACCCTGGCCGCCTCCTTCGCGGCACACCACGACTTCGACCGCGGCTACGGCCCGGGCGTGAACCGGATGCTGCGGCTGATCCGGCAGGAAGGCGCCGACTGGCGCACGCTCGCCGCCGAGATGTTCAACGGCCAGGGTTCCTGGGGCAACGGCGCCGCCATGCGCGTGGCGCCCCTGGGCGCCTGGTACGCGGGCGAGCCGGAGAAGGCCGCCGAGCAGGCCGAACTGTCGGCGTACACCACCCACCAGCACCGCGAGGCCGTCGTCGGCGCGATGGCCGTCGCGGCCGCCGCCTCGCTCGCCGCGGACCCGGCCGGCCCCGGCGACCCCGCGGACCTCATCACCCGCGTCGTGGCGCTGCTGCCGCGCAGCGCCGTGCACGCCGGGCTGCGCCGCGCCGTCGACATGCTCGACTACGACGACGTGGCCACCGTCGCGGCCGTCCTCGGCAACGGCCGCCGCACCAGTGCGCACGACACCGTCCCCTTCGCCCTGTGGTCCGCCGCCCGGGGCCTGGGCGACTACGAGGGCGCCTTCTGGACCACCGCCCGCGCGGGCGGTGACGTGGACACCACCTGCGCCATCGTCGGCGGGATCATCGCCGCCGGCGCCGGTGGCGAGCCCCCGCGGGAGTGGCAGGAGCGGTGCGAGCCCCTGCCGGAATGGCTGCCCGCCGGCTGAGCCGCGCCCCGGCCCGCTCGCGGGCCTCCCAACCCTCTGCATTGTCACGGCCCTGTCACAGACTGCGCCCTCGGGCCCGTACCGCGTTCGCGCAGCTCGTCGGCGCGCCTAGCCTGTCGGCCACGCCGTCCGGCCGATCTTCGCCGGACGCGCAGTCGAGCACCGGTCCCGCGCGCAGCCCCCGGGCGCCGTGCGACCGGCGGGGAGGGGTTCTCATGTCCGACACGCCGTCCGACGCCGCGCCGACGGCGCAGGCGCCCGCGCAGGCACATCCGCAGGCACCGCTGCAGAAGCACGGTCCACCCGTCCATCCGGCGCCGCCGTACCCGCGTCCCTGGACGCCTCCGCCACCGCCCCCGCCGCCGGCGTGGGTGATCGCGAGCCGGTCGCGGAAGCCACGCCCCGCACGCCCCGCCGTGCTGTGGACGGCGCTGCTCACCGGTGTGCTGGCCGCGGTCCTGCTGCGCGGCGGCCTGGGGATCAACCTGTTGCTGGTGAGCGTGCCCGCCGCGGCCGCGGCCGCGGTCGCCGCCCTCGACCACGGACGGCGGCTGCGGCCCTGGTCGGCCCTGTGGGCGGTGGCAGGCCTGACGCTGCTGCTCGTTCCGGCACTGCGGGACGCCTGGTGGCCGTCGTTCCTGGCCGTCGTCGCCGCCGCCTTACTGGGCTCGCTGGCCCTGCACGGCGGACGCCGCTGGCCGGGCGTCCTGCTCGGCGGCGCCGGGCTGTGGTTCGCTCCGGCGTCCGCGATCGGCTGGGCGCTGCGCGGGCTGCGCGAGCGGTCCGCCCACGACCGGAGCCGGCTGCTGCCGATGCTGAAGACCGTCGGCGTGACCGTCGTGCTCCTGGTCGTCTTCGGCGCGCTCTTCGCGGGGGCCGACGCGGCGTTCGCCGACCTGCTGGGCGACCTCATGCCCGATGTGACCGTCACCGACCTCCCCCTGCGCGTCCTGCTCCTCCTCGTCGGGACGCTGTTCGCCCTCAGCGCGGCGTGGACCGCCGCGGCGCCGCGCCGCTGGGACCGGATCGAGGTGAAACCGGGACGCGCGCGCCGGCGCGCCGAGTGGGCACTGCCCTTGGTCGTCCTCGCCGCGCTGTTCGCGGCCTTCAACGCCGTCCAGCTGGCGGTGCTGTTCGGCGGCTACGAGAAGGTGCTGGCCAAGACCGGCCTGACCTACGCGCAGTACGCCCGGCAGGGTTTTTGGCAGCTGCTCGTCGTCACCCTGCTCACCGTGGTGGTCATCGCCCTCGCGCAGCGCTGGGCGCCGCGCGGCACCGACCGCGACCGCGTGCTCGTGCGCTCCGTCCTCGGCACGATCTGCGTGCTGACCCTGGTCGTGGTCGCCTCCGCGCTGCGTCGCATGGACCTGTACGTCGACGCGTACGGGCTGACCCGGCTGCGGATCTCGGTGGCGGGGGTGGAGCTGTGGCTCGGGCTGCTGATCGTCCTGGTCATGGCGGCCGGGGTGTTCGGCGCGCGCTGGCTGCCGCGCGCCGTGGCGGTGAGCGCCGCGGCGTCCGTCCTCGCCTTCGGGCTGCTGTCGCCCGACGCCCTCATCGCCGACCAGCAGGTGAGCCGCTACGAGAGCACCGGCAAGATCGACCTGGAGTACCTGCGGCACCTCTCCGCGGACGCCGTCCCGGAGCTGGACCGGCTGCCGGAGCCGCAGCGCTCCTGCGCCCTGGAGATGATCGTCGAACACCTCTACGAGGACGGCACCGAGGCCTGGTTCACCACCAGTCTGGGTGAGGTCCGGGCGCGGTCGCTGCTCGACGGGCGCCCGCCGCAGACCGGCGGCCGGCCGTGCGACGCGGCGGGGCTGCCGGGCTTCTACGACGAGTGGGGCGACCCGGTCTTCCCGTGAGGTGGAACGCCGTGTGCCGCCGCCCCGGCCTCCCCTCGGACCGGGCGGCGGCGCCGGCGTCAGGCCGCGGGCACGCCCGCGCTGCCGCTGAGCGCCTCCAGGTCGCTCTTGCGGACCCGGATCACGAACAACGCCGTGACCAGGGCGAGCGCGACGAGCCCCACGGCCGCGTAGAACGCGGTCGAGATGCCGTGCGCGAGGACCTCGTGGCCCCACGGCGGCGGCAGTTCGTGCGTCCGCTGGAAGGCGGCCTGCTGCTCCCGGGTGGAGTGGGCCAGGAAGTCCGGGACGAGACCGGTGGCCTTGTCGCGGCTCGCGGTGCCGAACACCGTCACCAGGATGGACAGTCCGAGCGAACCACCCACCTGCTGCATCGCGTTCAGGAGCCCGGAGGCGGCCCCCGCCTCGTGCTGGGCGACGCCGGAGACGGCCGTCAGCGTCAGCGTGACGAAGTTCAGGCCCATTCCGAAGCCGAAGAGCAGCATGGGACCGAGCACCCCGCCCACGTAGCTGCTGCCGGGGTCGATCAGCGTCAGCCACGCCATCCCGGAACCGGTCAGCGCCGAGCCGGCCACGAGGAACGGCTTCGGCCCGAGCACCGGCAGGAAGCGGGTGGACAGCCCTGCCCCGGTCACGATCGCCGCGGTGACCGGGAGGAAGGCGAAGCCCGCCGCGATGGGGCTGTAGCCGAGCACGTTCTGCACGAAGATGACGATGAAGAAGAACATCCCGAACATGGCCGCGGCCAGGCTCAGCATCATCAGGTAGGTGCCGGAGCGGTTGCGGTCGGCGAACATCCGCAGCGGGGTGATCGGTTCCCGGGCCCGCCGTTCGATGACCACGAAGGCACCGAGCAGCACGACGGCGGCCGCGAACGAGGACACGGTCAGGGTGTCCCGCCAGCCCGAGTGGGCGGCGCGGATGAAGCCGTAGACCAGCGAGGCCATGCCGAGCGTCGAGGTGACGGCTCCGGCGACGTCGAACCGCCCGGGGTGCCGCTGCGACTCGCTGATGAAGCGCGGTGCCAGGAAGGCGATCAGCAGGCCGATCGGCACGTTGACGAAGAACACCCAGCGCCAGTCGAGCCAGTCGGTGAGCATGCCGCCGGCCAGCAGGCCCACGGCGCCGCCGCCCGCGGAGACCGCGGCGAACACGCCGAAGGCCCGGTTGCGCGCCGGGCCCTCGGGGAAGTTGGTGGTGATGAGGGCGAGCGAGGTCGGCGAGGCTATCGCGCCGCCGACGCCCTGCAGGGAGCGTGCGGCGAGCAGCTGCCACGGCTCCTGGGCGAAGCCTCCGAGGAGGGAGGCGAGGGAGAACAGCAGGATGCCGAAGACGAACACCCTGCGCCGTCCGAGGATGTCGCCCGCGCGCCCGCCGAGCAGCAGCAGACCGCCGAAGGTGAGCGTGTAGGCGTTGAGCACCCAGGACAGGTCGGTGGTGGAGAAGGAGAGCGCGTCCTGGATGTGCGGGAGCGCGATGTTCACAATGGTGGCGTCCAGCACGACCATGAGCTGGCAGGCCGCGATCACCGCGAGTGCGATGCCCGGCCTGCCGTCGCGTCGCGCGGCTCCGGGCTTTCGTGGTGAGGTGAGTTGCCCAGTCGTCACGAGGTCCCCCAGTCGGTGACTTAGTGAACGGTCGCGTTCACTGTGTACGACACTAGGGTGATGGTGGTAGTGAACGCAAGCGTTCACTAGAGAGTGAATGAGAAGGTGCCATGACCATGTCGCAGGGAGCGGGGACCCGCCGTCGCGGGCCCGTTCTGGAGCGGGCGATCCTCGGAGCCGCTCTGGAGCAGCTCAGCACGGTGGGCTGGCGAGGGCTGACCATGGAGGGCGTCGCAGCCGGCGCCCAGACCGGCAAGGCGGCCGTCTACCGCCGCTGGCCGTCCAAGCAGGCCCTCGTCGCCGACGCCCTGCAGACGGCCTTCCCCGAGGTCCCCGACGTCCCGGACCTGGGCGGCCTGCGGGAGGACCTGGTCTTCCTCGTGCTGCGGATGCGCGAGGCGATGTACTCGCGCGGCGGGCTCGCCCTGCGCTCGGTGATCGACGAGTGCGACCAGGAAGCCGCCCACTGCTTCGTACGGCTGATCATGGAAGGGGTCGTCGAACCCACCAAGCACCGCATCCTGGACGTGGTCCGGCGCGGCATCGAGCGCGGTGAGGTGCGGCCCGACGCCACCGGTGACATCGTCGCCGACGTGGTGCCCGCGCTGATGATGTACCGGTCGAAGATCGGCGGCCGGGAGATCACCGAGGAGGACCTGATCGAGGTCGTCGACCAGGTGATGCTGCCGCTGCTGCGCCCCTGACGCGGTCGCCGGGCCGGCCCGCTCGCGACCTGCGGCCGTGCTCCCCGACCTGCTCCCGGCCGGTCCAACGCGGGAGCGTAGGCTAAGCCTTGCCATGGTCCACGAACCCCCCACCCACACCGTCGAGCGCTCGCTGCGCGCGACCCTCGGCGCCAAGGTCATCGCGGGCGTCGACGAGGTCGGACGGGGCGCCTGGGCCGGTCCCGTCACCGTGTGCGCGGCCGTCACCGGGCTGCGACGGCCCCCCGACGGCCTCACCGACTCCAAGCTGCTCACCGTCAAGCGCCGTACCGCGCTCGCCGGTGCGCTCACCGGATGGGTGAACTCCTTCGCGCTCGGCGACGCCTCCCCGGAGGAGATCGACGCACTGGGGATGACCGCCGCGCTGCGGCTCGCCGCCACGCGCGCCCTGGACGCCCTGCCCGTGCGTCCGGACGCGGTGATACTCGACGGCAAGCACGACTACCTCGGGGGTCCCTGGCGTGTGCGCACGGTCATCAAGGGCGACCGCTCGTGCGTGGCCGTGGCGGCCGCGTCCGTGATCGCCAAGGTGCGACGGGACGCGATGATGGCGGAACTGGGCGTCGACTATGCTCCGTTCGGCTTCGAGGACAATGCCGGGTACCCTTCGCCGGTGCACCGGGCGGCACTGGAGGAGCTGGGGCCCACCCCCCTCCATCGGCTGTCCTGGGCATATCTCGATACGCTGCCGCGTTGGCAGCACTTGAAGAAGGTCCGGGAGACCGTGGAGGCGGGGGAGACGGGTGAGCAACTCGGGTTCGACTTCTGAGCCGAGTTGTGACCTACCCGCCGCTGCGTTGTTCCGGTGCATTTGATAGACATCAGCACATGCCTCTCACCCCCGAGGAGCCTCAGATTCACGAGAGTGTCCCGGGTCCCCGCGTAGCCCCGGCCGCCGGCCGGCCCGCGCCGACCCCCCGTCCCGTACCGGGCCCCGGCCCCCGCCCCGCGCCGCCGCGTGGCGCCCCGGCGGCCAACGCCCGGCCCGGCCGTCCCGGTCCGGCCCGCGGACCCGTCGTACCCCCGCAGCAGCGTTCGCCGCGGGACACCGAGGTCATGGCCTCCGTCCCCGCCGGCGCGTCGGCGCAGATCCAGCTCATCCCCGCTTCGGTGGACGGTGCCCTCGACGCCGCCGACGAGGCCGTCGACCTGCTGCTGGACAGCGGGCGCGCTCCGGGTGAGGTCCTGGTGCTCACCACCGGCGAGCAGCACCCCTGGGCCGCCCACGAGCTGAGCTTCGGCGAAACGTCCTACTGGGCCCAGCACGACGCCGGCGACGACGTGTTCTACGCCGCTCACGACGCCGACCGCGCCAAGGGGCGGCCCGTGGTGGTCGTGGCCGTCAACGGCGGCTCCGACGAGACCGTGGCGCGTGTCCTGCCCTCCGCGATGGCGCGGGCCGGAACCCTGCTGGTCGTCTGCGGCGACCCGCAGCGGATCAACGCCCTGCTCGGCGTCAACGCCTGATCAGCGCGCCGCCGCGCGGCGCAGGGACGGCGTCCCACTGGGACGCAGGCTCGCTGCGCCGCGGCTCGTGGCCGACCAGGAGGTGGCGTTCGGAGAACGTCCCGAACGGTCCTCGCCCTGCACCCGCCAGCCGTCTTCGGTCAGGGTGATGTACGAACCGGGGCGCAGCCCGTACAGCGAGCAGGCGTCGCGCAGTCCCCACATCCACGCACCGTCCACCTCGGTCCACCCCGCTCCGCCGTCGCGGCAGACGAGCAGGACCGCGGTGCGCACGGGCCTGCGCCGCCGCAGGTCGTCCGCGGTGATCCGGCGCAGGTGGACGAGGATCGCGTTGCGGCGTTCCCAGCCGTCGGTGACGCCGGGGCGCTGCGCGAAGGACGCGCTGGCCGTCAGCCGTTCGTCCGGGGAGTAGACCGCGACCACGGCGGTTCCCGGGGCCGGGAGGTGGCGTGTGTGGAGGTCCGTGACCACTTCGCGCGGGTTGATCAGCAGGGGGATGCCCGCGGCCGTCCATTCGGTCGGCTCGAGGGTGCGATGGCGTCCGGCACGGCGGGAGGAATTCACGGAAGCGGTTTCCGGAGCGAAGCCGATGGCCACGGTCCTCCCTTCGGGTATGCGTCCGCGACCGGGCGTGCGAGGGCATGCCGGTCGTGGGGCTCCAAGAGCCGATGCGGGGATCCAGACTCAATTGTTCCTGTCGCACACGCAGGCGGCAACGGTCATTTTGTCGACCTGTCTGTTATCTGACCCTCCGCCGCTTAGATCCCGTCTCCGTCTCACATGGTGACTACCGGTCAGCCCTGCAAGGCCAGGACCAGCGGAAACACCGCCGTAACACCGGATCGGCGCAGCAGCCGCGCGGCGACGGCCACGGTCCACCCCGTATCGGTGAAGTCGTCGACCAGCAGAACCGGTCCCGCGGCCGCGGCGAGGGCCTCGGAGAGGGCGGGTGGAACGGTGAACGCCCCGTGCAGCGCCCGCAGTCGCTGTGCGCTGTTGCTGCGCGGCACCCGCGAGGGCTCCAGGTCACCGCTGTGCGCCACCTCCCCGAGCAGCGGCATGCGGCCGATCTCGGCGATGCGCGCACCGAGCGACGCAATGAGCTGCGGCCGGGTGTGCGAGGCGACGGTGACGACGCCGACCGGCCGCTGAGGGGCGTCGGGCTCACCGCTCGCCCAGCCGCCCGGGCCCTTCGCCCAGTCCGCGAGCACCTGCACCACGGCCTGCGCCACGTCGTCCGGAACGGGGCCGTCCGTCGCGTTCTCGGCGAACAGCGGGCGGAGCCGGTTGCCCCAGCCGATGTCGGAGAGGCGTCCCAGTGCCCGTCCGGGCGCGGCCTGTTCGCCCGGCGGGATCTTCCCCTTGAGGTCGATGCCGATCGCGGGCAGACCCGTCGGCCACATCCGGCGGGGCTCGACCTCGACCCCCGGGCGCCCGAGGGCCGCCCGTGCCGCCTCCAGGGCCTCGCGGGAGACCTCCGCGCTGAACCGGGGCCCGGCGCAGTTGTCGCAGCGGCCGCAGGGGGCGGCCTCCTCGTCGTCGAGCTGACGGCGCAGGTACTCCATGCGGCACACCGAGGTCGTGGCGTACTCGCGCATCGCCTGCTGCTCGGCCTTGCGCTGCCGGTCGACCCACGCGTACCGCTCGGTGTCGTACGTCCAGGGCAGGCCCGTGGCCGTCCAGCCGCCGCGCACCCGGTGCACCGCACCGTCCACGTCGAGGACCTTGAGCATGGTCTCCAGCCGGTTGCGGCGCAGGTCCACCCGGGTCTCGAGCGCGGGCACCGACATCGGGCCCCCGGAGGCGGCCAGCGTCTCCAGGGTGCGCCGCACCTGTTCCTCACGGGGGAAGGCGAGCGAGGCGAAGTAGCGCCAGATCGCCTCGTCCTCCGGCCCGGGGAGCAGCAGCACCTCCGCGTGGTCCACACCGCGTCCGGCGCGTCCGACCTGCTGGTAGTAGGCGATGGGGGAGGAGGGCGAACCCAGGTGCACCACGAAGCCCAGGTCCGGCTTGTCGAAGCCCATGCCGAGCGCCGAGGTGGCGATCAGCGCCTTGACCTCGTTGTTCAGCAGCGCGGACTCGGCGGCCCGGCGGTCGGCGTCCTCGGTGCGCCCCGAGTAGGCGGCGACCCGGTGACCGCGCTGCCGGAGGAAGGCGGTGACCTCCTCCGCGGCCGCCACGGTCAGGGTGTAGACGATGCCCGAGCCCGGGAGGTCGCCGATGTGGTCGGCGAGCCAGGCGAGCCGGTGGGCGGCGTCGGGCATGCGCAGCACCCCGAGCGACAGGCTCTCGCGGTCCAGCGGCCCGCGCAGCACGAGGGCACCTTCGTGGTCGCCGGTCCCCAACTGCTCGGCGACGTCGGCCGTCACGCGTGCGTTGGCGGTGGCCGTCGTGGCCAGCACCGGAACGCCCGGGGTGAGATCGGCGAGCATCGTCCGCAGCCGGCGGTAGTCGGGCCGGAAGTCATGGCCCCAGTCGGAGATGCAGTGGGCCTCGTCGACCACGAGCAGGCCGGTGGTGGAGGCCAGCTTGGGCAGCACATGGTCCCGGAAATCGGGGTTGTTGAGCCGCTCCGGGCTCACCAGCAGGACGTCGATCTCCCCCGAGGCGACCTCGGCCTGCACCGTGTCCCATTCCTCGGGGTTGGCCGAATTGATCGTGCGGGCGCGGATCCCGGCCCGGTCGGCGGCCTCGATCTGGTTCCGCATCAGCGCCAGCAGCGGGGAGACGATCACCGTGGGACCGCTGCCCCGCTCACGGAGCAGCGCGGTGGCCACGAAGTACACGGCCGACTTGCCCCAGCCCGTGCGCTGGACCACCAGGGCGCGGCGGCCGTGCGCGACCAGCGCCTCGACGGCACGCCACTGGTCCTCGCGCAGGCGGGCGGTGCCCGTCGGGTCCCCGACGAGCCGGCTGAGGATCGTGTCGGCGGCGGTGCGCAGTGCGGTGGTCATGCCCCCATGCAACCCGATGGCACCGACACCGCGCCAACCGTGGGGAGGCGGCCTGTGGACAACCCGCCTCGCATAATTGTGATGATATGCGCGAGTTATCCACAGGTTTTGGAGGGGTCTGGCGGAGATCCACGGCGTACGGGACCTTCGGATCATGACTCAGCACACCGAATCCCCCCGTCCCTCGGACGACCCGAAGGTCACGCTGCGCAGCCCGGCCGAACTCGCCGCCGCGCTCCCCTACCTGTGCGGCTTCCACCCCGACGACAGCATTCTGATGATCGCCCTGCACGGCGAACACGGCCGTTTCGGCGGCCGGGCCCGGCTCGGCATCCCACGGGACGCCGCCGAGTGGCCCGGCGCCGCCCAGCAGTTGGCGGAGTGCCTCGTGAACGGCAGCGAGCAGCGCGGCGCGCGGCCGGACGCGATCGTGCTCTTCCTCGTCCAGGAGCCCGCTCCCGGCGAGGACCCCCACCGGGTCATGGAACGGCTGCGCCCGCTGGCGCAGCGGCTGCGGATCGCCTGCGGCACGCTCGACATCCCCGTCGTCGAGGCGCTGTGCGTCGCCGCCGGCCGCTGGTGGTCGTACTGCTGCCCGGACACGGAGCGGTTCCCGCGTGAGGGCATCGGGATCACGCGGTCCGGCGATTCCGTGATGGCCGCGGCGGCCGCCTACGCGGGCCTGCGGATCAGCGGCTCCCTCAAGGAGATGGAGGAGCGCCTCACCCCGCCGCCGCCCGGCGCACCGGCCTCCGCGGCCCGCGGGGACGCCCTGGACGCGGCGGCCGCCGCACTGGTCCCCCGCATGCTGGAGCGTGACGACTCCGAAGAGGTGCGGCGCACCACCCTGCGGCTGCTGCGGGAGGCGCTCGACCGCTTCCGGGCCGCCACCCCGGTGGGGGACGGACCGGAGGCCGACCACGGCGACGACGCCCTGCTGGACGACGACGAGGCCGCCACGATGATCCTCGGCCTGCAGGACCGCACCACCCGCGACGAGGCCGCCGAGTGGATGGACCCGCCGCACACCGACCCTGCGGTGCGCCTGTGGCGGGCGCTCGCCCGGCGCTGCGTCGAGCCGTACCACGAGCACGCCGCCGCGCCCCTGACCCTCGCCGGCTGGGTGGCCTGGTCCGCCGGGGACGAGGCGGCGGCGCGCGTGGCCTTCGGCCGCGCCCTGCACCTCGCCCCCGACTACACCTTCGCCCGGCTGCTCCACGCCGCCGTCAACAACGGCCTCTCACCGGAGCCGCTCCGACGCTACCTGCGGCGGCAGAGCATCGCACGGGCCCGCCGGGCAGCGCTCCTCACAGCTCGCCGTGGGCCAGCCGGATCAGCCGGTCGAGGACCCGGCCGCCGCTCACCCGGAGCCCGTCGTGCTCGTACTCGTCGGTGACCCAGGTGCGCAGGCCGCGGACCGAGCGTGCGGTGGCGAGCGAGTCGGCCGTGTCCACGTACATGTCGTCGTGGTAGACGGCCGCCGCCACCGGCACCTCGTTCCGCGCCAGCTGATCCGGGTCGTACAGGTCGGGCCACTCCTCGTGCTGCGCGAGGTGGTGCGCCGTCTCGCGCAGCGGCGCCAGTGCCGGGTCCGTGGCGAACATCCAGGGGTAGATCATTTCGCCGGTCAGCAGGACCGGCGCGTCGTCCGCCAGCGGCTTGTCGACGTCGAACTGCGGGAACTCGGCCCGGACCGACTCGGCGGCCCAGCCGGTGGCCCGCGGCGAGACCGAACGCTGGCCGTAGATCGACTCGTGCAGCACCGCGTAGAGCGGATTGCCCGCGAACGACAGATGGCCCTGGACCTCGGCGAGGAAGGAGTCGGAGAGCTGGAGGCCGGATCCTCCGGTCACGAAGGCGTCCTCGAGCAGGTAGTGCAGCGTGTGCGAGCCGGTGCCCGTACCGAGCAGCATCCCGGTGGTCTGGAAGGCCTCCGCGGTCAGCAGTCCGCCGCCCGGGAGCCTGACCTCGCGCTCGCGCAGGTGCCGCACGATCGCGCGGACGGTCTCGACGTCCTCCGGGTAACGCGCGTAGTGCGCCGCGGCCTTCCGCTCCACACGGGGGTAGGCAGCCCGGTAGACGTCCTCGGCCGTGCTGCGCAGGCCGGCCAGCCCGCCGGTCACGAAGGCCTCGCGGACGCCCTCGGGGGCGAAGGACAGGTAGGTGAGCGTGCAGAAGCCGCCGTAACTCTGGCCGAGCAGGCTCCACTGGCCGTCCTCGCCGAGCAGCTCACGGCGGATCAGCTCGCAGTCGCGGACGATCGAGTCGGCCCGGAAGTGCTCCAGATAACGGGCCTGGGCGGAGGCGTCCCCGCGCAGCGGCAGGGTCTGCCGGTTCGCCGGGGTGGAAAGGCCGGTGCCCCGCTGGTCGAGCAGCAGCACCCGGTAGTCGTCCAGCGCCCGGGTGAGCCAGCCGTCGCGGCCCAGCGGCCGCGGCGACCGGCCGCCCGGCCCGCCCTGCAGGAACAGCAGCCAGGGCAGCGGATCTCGTTCCTTCCCGGCGGCCACGACCTCGCGTGCGTACACCTCGATCCGTTCACCGCCGGGGTCCGCGTGGTCGAGCGGCACCTGGAAGGTGTGGTCGGTGATGACGGTTCCCGGCTGACGGTAGACGGCCATGGCTCTCTTTCCGGTGATACGGAGGGCTTCCCGATCAGGAACGGTAGACGGCGCGTGACCCGAGTGCCCACACGGCCGTTCTCGTGGGTAGTGGCGGCAGCGCCCGAGCGACCGTTCGACGAGGAGGTGGCATGAGCCCGCAGCCGGTCAACCGGCCGCCCCGGCAGGACCGGGGGCCGCAGCCGGTGCACGACGCCGTGATGTGCGTCGCAGCCCCGGCCCTCGCGGTCTCGCCGGAGCACGGACAACTGGACGGAAGCGGTCTCGCCGGCTTCTACCAGGGCGGCCGCCGGGTCCTGGCCCGCTGCGAGCTGCGCATCGCAGGGGCGCCACCGGTCCCCGTGCAGGGCGGGCTCGTCACGGCGGGGCGGGCGCGGTTCACCTCCGTCGCCCGCGTTCCCGGCGACACCGCACCCGACCCGGCCCTCACCGTCGAGAGGCTCCGCACGGCCGGGGGCACCGAGCGCATCACGGTCCACAACACCGGTTCCCGCGCCCTGCGCATCCCGTTCGAGGTGGCGCTGGCGACCGACCTCGCCGAGCTGGCGGCGATCGCGGCCGGATCCTCCGGGCCTGAACTGCAGCCCAGCGTCTGCGACGCGGGGCTGCTGTGGTCGGCGGAGGGCCTGCGGGCCCGGGTGACCGCCGTGCCGGCACCCGAGAGCGCCATGGCCTCCGCCGGGCTGCTGTGCTGGGAGCTGGCCCTGCCCTCCGGGGCGTCCCGCACGATCGAGCTGCGCGTGACGCTGGAGCCCGCGGCGGCCGGCGTGAACGGCGGATCCGCCCCCGCAGTCCCCGTGCCCTGGTCGGCCCCGGAGATCCGCGGCGCCGACGGCCGGGCGGAGACGCTGTTGCGCGCCGCCCTCGACGACCTGCGGGCGCTGCTGCTGCGCGACCCGGGCCACCCGCTGGACGTCCATGTGGCGGCGGGCGCCCCCTGGCGGCTCGGTCCCGCCCCGGCCGACGCCCTGTGGGCGGCCCGCATGCTGCTGCCGCTCGGCACCCGCCTGGCGGCCGGCACCCTGCGGGCGTTCGCCCGCCGTCAGGACCCGGAGACCGGCGGCCTGCCTGGGCCGTTGCGCCATGCCGGTCCGCATCTGCCGCCCACCTGTTCCGGAGTGGAGGCGGGGCTGCTCTTCGTCACGCTGCTCGCCGAGGCACGCCGGTGGGGACTTCCGGAGCGGGACACCGAACAGCTGCTGCCGGCCGCCGAGCGCAGTCTGTGGTGGCTGCGGTCCGTCGCGGGTGAGGGCGGATACGTCCCCGACCCCGCGCCGGGCGGCCCGCTGCGTTGCGACGTGCAGGCACACGCCCACCGGGCCATGCTGCACGGCGCCGATCTGCTCCAGGCCCACGGACGCCCGGGCGCCGAGGAATGGCGGGAGCGGGCCGAGGCGCTGCGCCGGAGGTTCCGGGAGGACTTCTGGCTTGACGACCTGGCCGGCGGGAGCCCGGCCGCCGCGCTCACCCCTGACGGCAGACCCGTGCCCCACCTGGGCTCGGCAGCCGCCCATCTGCTCGACACCGGTCTGCTGGGCGGCTGCGAGCTCGCCCCCGGTCTGCTGGACAAGGTGCAGACGGAGCAGCTCGCCCGCCTCCTGGCGGCCCCGGAACTCGACTCGGGATGGGGGCTGCGCACACTGTCCGCCAAGGCCCCTGGCTACAACCCCTTCGGCCACCGCGGCGGAGCGGTACGCGTCCACGAGACGGCCGTCGCGGTCGCCGGGCTGGCGGCCGCCGGCCACGAGCGAGAGGCCTCGGCGCTCCTCCTGGGCGTGCTGGACGCAGCCGGTGCCTTCGGCCACCGGCTGCCCGAGATGTACGCGGGGGAGCAGCGCGACGACTCCCGTCGTCCCGCCCCGCACCCGACGGCCTCGCGGCCCGCCGCGGTGGCCGCGGCCGGGGCCGTCCACCTGCTGATGGCCCTCGCCGGGATCCGCCCCGACGCCCCCGAACGCATGGTGGCCGTACGCCCTCTGGTCACCGCCCCGCTCGGCGACCTCGGCCTCACTGGGTTGCGGGTGGCCGAGGAGCCCTTCGCGCTGCGGATCGGCGCGTCCGGTACGGCCGTGATCGAGGAGGCGGCTCCGGGACTTCAGCTCGGTGCCTGAACCCGTCGGCGGCACCGGGCGCCGCACCGGCGCCGTGACGTCGAACAACAGGCCGAAAGCGGGTCGCGTCATCCCGCCAACCTGCTGTTTATCGTCAGGCAGACGACTATGATCGCGGGCATGGCGCCCTACGACCCGTCAGCTTTCCCGCCCTTCGCCGTCACTGTCGATCTCGTCGTGCTCACAGTGCGCAGCCACGCCCTGTGCGCCCTCGCGGTCCGCCGCGGTGAGCCGCCCTACCAGGGCCGGTGGGCGCTGCCCGGCGGCTTCGTACGCGGCGACGAGGACCTGTCCGGGGCGGCCGCCCGCGAACTGGAGGAGGAGACCGGACTGCGCGCGGGCAGCGGGGTCCACCTCGAGCAGCTGGCCACCTACGGCGATCCCAAGCGCGACCCTCGCATGCGCGTGGTCAGCGTCGCCCACCTTGTGCTCGCCCCGGACCTGCCCGCGCCCCGCGCCGGCGGCGACGCCCGCAGCGCCCGATGGGCCCCGGTCGAGGAACTGCTGCGCAACGGCGAGGAGGGTGCCCTCGCCTTCGACCACACGCGCATCCTGGCCGACGGCGTGGAGCGCGCCCGCTCCAAACTGGAGTACTCGGCTCTGGCCACCGCCTTCTGCCCGCCCGAGTTCACCGTCGGCGAGCTGCGCCGGGTCTACGAGGCGGTGTGGGGCGTCGCCCTGGACCCGCGCAACTTCCACCGCAAGGTGACGGGGACGGTCGGTTTCCTCGTCCCCAGCGGCGGCACCACGACCCGTCAGGGCGGCCGCCCCGCGCAGTTGTTCCGCGCGGGTGGTGCAACCATCCTCAATCCGCCGATGTTGCGACCAGAGGTGTAAATTCCGGGCCATTTGCGCGTTATGGTGCAATGGTGATCCAGGCCATCGGATTGACCAGCGCGTCCCGGGGCGAAGAGCCCCCCGCCGTCGACGACCTCAGCTTCGACGCCCGTCCCGGCGAGATCACCGTCCTGCTCGGCGACGGCGGCGCCGGCAAGTCCACCGTCCTGCGGCTGATGCTCGAACTCGAACCGGGCCGCGGCATCACGCTGTTCGGCGGGCGCCCCCTGCACCGCCACACCCATCCGGCCAACGCGGTGGGCGTGCTGCTCGGTGAGGTCCCCGGCCACCCCTCCCGGACCGCGCGCGGCCACCTGCGCATGCTCGCAGCCGCGGCCGGGGCCCCCGCCGAACGCGCCGACCAGGTCCTGGAGATCGTGGGCCTGCGCGAAACGGCCGGACGCCGCCTGTCGACCTTCTCCCTCGGGATGGACCGCCGTCTGGGTGTGGCCGCGGCGCTCCTCGGAGACCCTCCCGCGCTGCTCCTGGACGATCCCGCCCAAGGGCTCTCCCCGCACGACACCGCCTGGTTGTACGGCCTGCTCAAGGCGTACGCGGCGCGCGGCGGCGCCGTCGTGGTCACCTGCGCCGACCCCAAGGCGGCGGGCCGGCTCGGCGACCGCGTCGTCACCCTCGACAAGGGCCGGCTCGTCGCCGACCAGTCCGCCCACGAGTTCGGCTGCCGCCGGCTGCGCCCGTACGTGGCCGTCCACTCGCCCCAGGCCGAACGCCTGGGCCTGCTGCTGACCGACGACGGGACCGAGATCACCCACGAGAGCGGCAGCCGCATCCGCGTGCACGGCGCGACCACCGCCCAGGTCGGCGAAACCGCCTTCCGCAACGGCATCCTGCTGCACCGTCTCGCGGACGAGGTCGCCGACACCGGTGTTCCGGAGGGTCCCCTCGGCGACCGCGACCGGCCCGCCGTGCCCCTGGCGGCCGCGCGCGCCGCGGTGCCGCCCGCCGGTCCCGCCCGGCCGGTCCGTTACGAACTGCGCCGCCTCACCGGCGTCCGCGGCCCCTGGCTCGTCGCGCTGGTCTCCGTCCTGGCCTCGGGACTGGCCACCCTGGCGCTGCTGCGCACCGGGCACGACGCCTTCTCCCTGCGCCTGCTGACCGGCTGGTCGCACTCCCTGCCCCTGCCGCCCGCCGCATTGGGCGGCGGGCTCCTCGGCGCGCTCGCCTACGGCCAGGAGTTCCGCTATCCCGCGCTGGCACCCGCGCACGCGCCCGTGCCCCGTCAACTGCGTCTGCTGCTCGCCAAACTCGTCGTCAACGGGTCGGCGGCGACGCTGATCGCCCTCCTGGGGACGGGGCTCAGCCTGGTCGTGATGCGCCTGGAGTTCGGGGCGGGCGGACTGCCCGCGCCGTTCGCGCTGGCCTCCACCACGGCGGCCTCGGTCGCCCTCGTGCTCGTCTGCTGCTGGGCCGGGGTGCTGGCGGCCGGGGTGTTCCGCACCACCGCGCTCGGGCTGGCCGGTGTCCTCGCGGTTCCGCTGCTGGTCGCGCCGGTGGTGAGGCGGGCGGCGTCCGCCCCGGCGATCGACGTGGTCCGCATGGCGACCCAACCGGTGCGCTATTCCTTCGCCTTGTCGCTCTTCGCTCTCTTGTGTGCCTATGCGGCAACGGTCTTGCGCCGGAGAAACCCCATTTCCTTCCGATAAAGCGTCAATTATCAGGTGATGAGTGCTCACCCTTTCGTGTGCTTTTCAGGAAAGCCCTCAAGGCCTCCCGCGCCATCGCCGACAAATGATGCGTGAGTACCCTTGCGCACACCATGATGACCGCGGCCCGCCCCGCCGACCCGAGTCTCGGCGGCGGGGACATCGACCGCTATCCGTACGCCGACGCCCCCGTCGGCCTCGACCGCCCCGGCCCCGCACCCTCCTGGGACGGCGGCGACACCGACATGGGCCGGGTCGGCCGTCGCGCCGCCGGGAGCCGTGGCCGCGGGCTGCACGGCCAACTCGTCCAGCAACTCGGCCAGATGATCGTCTCCGGCGATCTCGGGGCCGACCGCCCGCTCGTCCCCGAGGAGATCGGCCAGCGTTTCGAGGTCTCCCGCACCGTCGTCCGCGAGTCGCTGCGGGTGCTGGAGGCCAAGGGCCTCGTCAGCGCCCGGCCCAACGTCGGCACCCGGGTCCGCCCGGTCAGCGACTGGAACCTGCTCGACCCCGACATCATCGAATGGCGGGCCTTCGGCCCGCAGCGCGACGACCAGCGCCGGGAGCTGTTCGAACTGCGCTGGACGATCGAGCCCCTCGCCGCGCGCCTCGCGGCGGGTCACGGCCGGGAGGACGTCCAGCAGCGCCTCGTCGACATGACCGACATCATGTCCCACGCCGTGGGACAGGGTGACGGCCTCACCTTCTCCCGGGCGGACGCGGAGTTCCACGCCCTGCTGCTGCAGGTCGCGGGCAACCGGATGCTGGAGCACCTCTCCGGCATCGTCTCCTCCGCCCTGCAGGTCTCCGGCGGCCCCGTCACCGGCTGCGAGCGCCCCGGTGAACACTCGGTGGCCCTGCACACGCGGGTCGTCGAGGCGCTGGCCGCCTCCGACGGTGCCGAGGCGGAGACCGCCATGCGCCAGCTGCTCGCCGCCCACCCCGACCCGGGTGCCGGCGGCTCGACGGACCACGTCGTTCCCGCCCCCCGGGAGCACTGACCGCTCCCGGGCAGCACGAGACGGCATCGACTTCCGCCGCCGGCCCACGCCCTCCGGGCCCGGCGGCGGAGCCGTCCGCCATGTTTGACGCCCGCATCCGACCGGGCATGGTCGTGGCGTGCAGGGGAGTGTCCCGCTATCGACGGTTTGGTGCCGATCCGGGGTGTGACCCGGCCCACGTACGGCCGGGCGTAACGCTCTCGGCGGCAGCGCGATGAGCTTAGAGGTGGCGGCCGTGCGAGGAATATCCGCGACGAACATGACGCTGAGTTGCTGAGCGGTTCCCACCGTAGTCGTTTTCCATCGTTCCGAGAGGTTGTTCGTGTCGGCCAGCACATCCCGTACGCTCCCGCCGGAGATCGCCGAGTCCGAGTCTCTGATGGCGCTCATCGAGCGGGGTAAGGCTCAGGGTCAGATCGCCGGCGACGACGTGCGCCGAGCCTTCGAAGCGGACCAGATCCCGGCAACCCAGTGGAAGAACGTTCTGCGCAGCCTCAACCAGGTCCTCGACGAGGAGGGTGTGACGCTGATGGTGAGTGCCGCCGAGGCGCCCAAGCGCACCCGTAAGAGCGTCGCAGCCAAGAGCCCGGCGAAGCGTACTGCCACCAAGACCGTCGCCACCAAGGCCGCCCCGGTCAAGAAGACCGTCGCTGCCAAGACCACCGCGGCCCCCGCCCCCACCATGGCGGCGGAGCCCGTGGCGGAGCCGGAGGACGATGCCGTGGCATCCGCGAAGAAGGCCGTCGCCAAGAAGACTGCGGCGAAGAAGACCACCGCGACCGCCAAGAAGACCGCGGCGAAGAAGACCACCGCGACCAAGACCAAGAAGGACGACGAGCTCGTCGAGGGCGAGGAGCTCATCGAGGACGCCGCCCCCGGCAAGGACGAGGACGTCCCGGCCGAGGCCGAGGCGGAGAGCTTCGTGCTGTCCGACGAGGACGAGGACGACGCGCCCGCGCAGCAGGTCGCCGCGGCCGGCGCCACCGCCGACCCGGTGAAGGACTACCTCAAGCAGATCGGCAAGGTCCCGCTGCTCAACGCCGAGCAGGAGGTGGAGCTCGCCAAGCGCATCGAGGCCGGTCTGTTCGCCGAGGACAAGCTGGCCCAGGCCGACAAGCTCGCCCCCAAGCTCAAGCGCGAGCTGGAGATCATCGCCGAGGACGGCCGCTGGGCCAAGAACCACCTCCTGGAGGCCAACCTCCGTCTGGTGGTCTCGCTGGCCAAGCGCTACACCGGCCGCGGCATGCTCTTCCTGGACCTGATCCAGGAGGGCAACCTCGGTCTGATCCGTGCGGTCGAGAAGTTCGACTACACCAAGGGCTTCAAGTTCTCGACGTACGCGACCTGGTGGATCCGCCAGGCGATCACCCGCGCGATGGCCGACCAGGCCCGCACCATCCGCATCCCGGTGCACATGGTCGAGGTCATCAACAAGCTGGCCCGCGTCCAGCGCCAGATGCTCCAGGACCTGGGCCGCGAGCCCACCCCGGAGGAGCTGGCCAAGGAACTCGACATGACCCCGGAGAAGGTCATCGAGGTCCAGAAGTACGGCCGCGAGCCCATCTCGCTGCACACCCCGCTCGGCGAGGACGGCGACAGCGAGTTCGGTGACCTCATCGAGGACTCCGAGGCCGTCGTGCCGGCCGACGCGGTCAGCTTCACGCTGCTGCAGGAGCAGCTGCACTCGGTGCTCGACACGCTCAGTGAGCGCGAGGCGGGCGTGGTCTCCATGCGCTTCGGCCTCACCGACGGCCAGCCGAAGACGCTGGACGAGATCGGCAAGGTGTACGGGGTCACCCGTGAGCGCATCCGCCAGATCGAGTCCAAGACCATGTCCAAGCTGCGTCATCCCTCGCGTTCCCAGGTGCTCCGCGACTACCTGGACTGATCCGGCAGGACGCCCGGACGGGCCCGCGACCGCCACGGCGGCCGCGGGCCCGTCGGCCTTTCCGGACAGTTCTCCGGATGCGGCTCCCGTTCCCTCACGTCACTGTGGGTGTTCTGGGCATTCCGGAGGGTGAGGAGAATGCATGCGTTCCTCGATCAGCACGCTGATCGGCGGGCTCATAGCCGGGTCCGCGCTCGCGCTGTCGCTACCGGCTTCCGCCACCGCCGCGGCGGTGGAGTACGCCCCCGGCGCCCCGGGCGCCGACAACGGTGTCATAGGTGGCACGCCGGTCACCACGGAGCAGCACCCGTGGGCGGTGGTCCTGTCGAGCCGGTCCCGCTACGGGACAGGCCGTTCGGGGCAGTTCTGCGGCGGAGCGCTCGTCGGGCCGAACACCGTGGTCAGCGCGGCGCACTGCTTCAGTCCGACCGCACTGGGCGGGGACTGGGACCAGGTGCCCGACCTGCGCATCATCGCGGGGCGGACGGACCTCGCCGGTTCCGACGGCCGGGAGGTGGCGGTCCGCAACGTCTGGGTCAACCCCGCGTACGACCCCACGACCAACAGCGGCGACGTGGCGGTCGTCACGACCGCGGAGCCGTTCCCCGTGGGAAGCGCGATACGCATGGCGGCACCGGGGGACGTGAACTCCTACGAGGCGGGCGCGCCGGCACAGGTCTTCGGCTGGGGGGACACGGCGGGCCTGGGGACCTACTCGAACGTCCTGATGGCGGCGAACGTCTCGGTGCTCGCCGACTCGGTCTGTGAGCAGGCGTATCCGGGCAGTACGGAAGGCAAGTACCAGAAGAGCGACATGGTCTGCGCCGGCGACCTGGCCGGCGGGCACGACTCGTGCCAGGGGGACAGCGGCGGTCCGCTGGTGGCGGAGGGGCGGCTGATAGGGCTTGTGTCCTGGGGCGCGGGATGCGCCCAGGCGGGGCATCCCGGTGTGTACACCCGGGTCTCTTCGGTGGCGGGACTGGTCGGCCAGCACTCTTCGTGACGTGCGGCGGACAAGCCGACGGGCGGCCTCCCGCAAGGGGGGCCGCCCGTCGTGAGAGCTCGTCGCAGTGCTACGCGTCAGCGTTCGTCTTCGGCCGCGACGGCCGGGGTGGCGGTGAGCCGACCGGTCTCGTCCTGTATCTCCGTAGCGATCTTCTTCAATTCGGGCTCGAACTTACGCCCGTGGTGCGCGCAGAAGAGCAGCTCGCCGCCACTGATGAGTACGACGCGCAGGTAGGCCTGGGCGCCGCAACGGTCGCAGCGGTCCGCCGCCGTCAGCGGGCTCGCGGGGGTCAGAACTGTAGTCACGTCGCCTCTTCTCTAGCTCGACGAGCTGTCGTACCAGGGTCAACATCCAACCAGGCCCAAAGTGTTCCCGCTCAGGTCTTTTCCTTGGAAACTGTCGTTGTAGCGGCCGGATGCTACCGATTGGCGGCGAAAGATCCTCTGGCGTCTTATCTGTCGGCTTCGGGTCGTTCTGGCAGAACTGGTCAGATTGTTCGGTTGTGTCCCCCCGGCCCGGAAGCCGGTTGTTGAGGAGGACGTGCCCCGAGCCTAAATGGTTCATGCCTCCAGGGGAACGTGACATGTGTATCACTCAAACGAGGGATCGAACGTACCTTCGAAAAAGGGCTAGCATGATGCCCGTACCGGGTCGCGGCGAAACGGCCGTGCGTGACCTCGGTACCCTCTCACCGATACGGCTGAAGAACTTCATGAGGAGACGTTCGCGTGACCGCCGAAACATCCGTGCCGTCCACCGCGTTGCTGACCGGTGCAGATCGTGACGGCTCCAACTACACCGCGCGACACCTGCTCGTGCTCGAGGGCCTCGAAGCGGTCCGCAAGCGCCCGGGCATGTACATCGGTTCCACCGACAGCCGCGGCCTCATGCACTGCCTGTGGGAGATCATCGACAACTCGGTGGACGAGGCCCTGGGTGGCCACTGCGACCACATCGAGGTCGTCCTCCACGGCGACGCCTCCGTCGAGGTGCGGGACAACGGCCGCGGCATCCCCGTCGACGTCGAACCCAAGACCGGTCTGTCCGGCGTCGAGGTCGTCATGACCAAGCTGCACGCCGGCGGCAAGTTCGGCGGCGGCTCCTACGCGGCCTCCGGCGGTCTGCACGGTGTCGGCGCCTCCGTCGTCAACGCGCTCTCCGCGCGGCTGGACGTCGAGGTCGACCGCGGCGGCCACACGCACGCGATCAGCTTCCGCCGCGGCGTCCCCGGCAGCTTCGCCAAGGTCGGCCCCGAGGCGGCCTTCGAGCCGGGCAACGGGCTGGACAAGGTCAAGAAGGTGCCGCGGGCCCGCACCGGCACCCGCGTCCGCTACTGGGCGGACCGTCAGATCTTCCTCAAGGACGCCAAGCTCTCCCTGGACACGCTCCACCAGCGCGCCCGCCAGACCGCGTTCCTGGTCCCCGGGCTCACGATCGTCGTCCGCGACGAGCGCCCCGACAACGGCTCGGAGGACGGGAAGCCGGTCGAGGACACCTTCCACTTCGACGGCGGCATCAGCGAGTTCGCCGAGTACCTCACCCCGGACAAGCCGATCTGCGACGTGCTGCGGCTGACCGGCAGCGGCACCTTCAAGGAGACCGTCCCGGTCCTCGACGAGCTCGGCCACATGACCCCGACCGAGGTCACCCGCGAGCTCGGCGTCGACGTCGCCCTGCGCTGGGGCACCGGCTACGACAGCACGCTGCGCTCCTTCGTGAACATCATCGCCACCCCCAAGGGCGGCACCCATGTGCGCGGCTTCGAGGGCGCCGTCACCAGGACGTTCAACGAGGTCCTGCGCGCCACCAAGATGCTGCGCGTCGCCGAGGACGACATCGTCAAGGACGACGCCCTGGAGGGCATGACGGCGGTCGTCACGGTCCGGCTCGCCGAGCCGCAGTTCGAGGGCCAGACCAAGGAGGTGCTGGGCACCTCGGCGGCCAACCGCATCGTGGCCAACGTGGTGTCCCGCGAGCTCAAGGCGTTCCTCACCTCCACCAAGCGGGACGACAAGCAGCAGGCCCGCGCCGTCCTGGAGAAGGCCGTCGCCGCGGCCCGCACCCGGATCGCCGCCCGGCAGCACAAGGACGCGCAGCGCCGGAAGACCGCGCTGGAGTCCTCGTCGCTGCCGGCCAAGCTGGCCGACTGCCGCAGCGACGACGTGGACCGCAGCGAACTCTTCATCGTCGAGGGCGACTCGGCCCTGGGCACGGCCAAGCTCGCGCGCAACTCCGAGTTCCAGGCGCTGCTCCCGATCCGGGGCAAGATCCTCAACGTCCAGAAGTCCTCGGTCACGGACATGCTGAAGAACGCCGAGTGCGGCGCCATCATCCAGGTCATAGGAGCAGGCTCGGGCCGCACCTTCGACATCGACCAGGCCCGCTACGGCAAGATCATCATGATGACGGACGCCGACGTCGACGGCAGCCACATCCGCTGTCTGCTGCTGACGCTCTTCCAGCGCTACATGCGGCCCATGGTCGAGGCCGGCCGGGTCTTCGCCGCCGTGCCGCCCCTGCACCGGGTCGAGCTGACCAACCCCCGCAAGGGCCAGGACAAGTACGTCTACACGTACTCCGACCGGGAGCTGCGCGAGACGCTGCTGGAGTTCGAGCGCAAGGGCATCCGCTACAAGGACTCCATCCAGCGCTACAAGGGTCTCGGCGAGATGGACGCCGACCAGCTGGCCGAGACCACGATGGACCCGCGCCACCGCACCCTGCGCCGCATCAACATCAGCGACCTGGAGGGCGCGGAGCTCGCCTTCGACCTGCTGATGGGCAACGAGGTCGCGCCGCGTCGTGAGTTCATCGCCAACTCCGCAGCCACGCTCGACCGTTCGCGGATCGACGCCTGACGGACCGGTTCCCCGTGCCGGCGCCCTCCGCGGTCACCCACCCGTGGAGGGCGCCGGAGCCTCCCCACCCCCAGGAGTGGGGCACCATCACCCGATGAGGTGAAGGTTTCTGCTTGGAGGCTCCCGGATCTTCCCGCAATGTCCATGCTTGGGCGCACGGCCGATCGGCCCGTGAGGCGAGGAGAGTTCGTGAAAGAGCACGACCGGGCGGAAACCGGAGGGCTGTGGGTGGACGACCCCTGGTACGACGTCCTGGCCGCGGGGGAGTGGGAGGGCCCCGAGCCACCGCCGGTCTCCCTCCCGACGCAGGCCCGCCCGGCCGACGCACACGCCCGGGTGTACCGCGAGGTGCAGGCCAGCGGCCCCTTCCAGGAGGTGCGTTCCCGCTACCGGCGGTTCGTCTTCCCGGCGGCCGCCGCCTTCCTCGCCTGGTACCTGCTCTACCTCGTCCTGGCGACGACCGCGCCGCGGCTGATGGCCCGGCCGCTGGTCGGCGAGTTCAACGTGGCCATGGTCCTGGGCCTCGCCCAGTTCGCCACGACCTTCCTCCTGACCTGGGCCTACGCCCGGCACGCCCGGCTGCGCCGGGACCGGGCCGCCCTCGACCTGCGCTGGGACACCCAGGAGCGGATGCGGTGACCGGCAACCACCAGGGCCTGGCGCTGGTCCTCTTCACCGTCTTCGTCTCCGTCACCCTGGCGATCACCGCCTGGGCCGGCCGACGGCGCAGTTCGTCCGTGGAGTTCTTCGCCGGCGGCCGTCTCTTCTCCCCGCTGGAGAACGGATTCGCCATCGCCGGCGACTACATGTCCGCCGCCTCCTTCCTCGGCATCTCGGGGCTCATCGCGCTCTTCGGCTACGACGGCATGCTCTACTCCGTCGGCTTCCTCGTCGCCTGGCTGTTCGTGCTGCTGCTCGTCGCCGAACTGGTCCGCAACTGCGGCCGCTACACCCTCGCCGACGTCCTCACCGCCCGTATGCGCCAGCGCCCGGTCCGGATCGCCGCGGGCACCTCCGCGGTCACCGTCTCCGTGCTCTACCTGGTCGCGCAGATGGTCGGCGCCGGAAGCCTGGTCTCCCTCCTGCTCGGCGGTCAGGGATCGGCCGCCCGCACCTGGACCGTCATCGGCGTCGGCGCGCTCATGGTCTTCTACGTCGCCTTCGGCGGCATGCGCGCCACGACCTGGATCCAGATCGTCAAGACCGTGCTCCTCATGGGCGGCACGATCACCCTCACCGTCCTGGTCCTCGTGCGCTTCCACGGCGACCTCGGAGCGCTGCTGCGCTCGGCCGCCGACGGCAGCGGCCAGGGCCGGGAGTTCCTCGCCCCCGGCAGGCTGTACGGGCAGAGCTGGACCGACCGGCTGGACTTCATCAGCCTCGGCCTCGCCCTCGTCCTGGGCACCGCCGGGCTGCCGCACATCCTGTCGCGCTTCTACACCGTGCCCACGGCACGCTCGGCGCGGCGTTCGGTGGTCTGGGCGATCGGACTCATCGGCGGCTTCTACCTGATGACGATCGTGCTGGGCTTCGGCGCGGCGGCGCTGGTCGGCTCGAACACCGTGCGCGCGTCCAACGCCGCCGGGAACACGGCGGTGCCGCTGCTCGCCCTCGACCTGGGCGGGGGAGCGGGCTCCACCGGTGGAACGGTCCTCTTCGCGGTCGTCGGGGCGGTCGCCTTCGCCACGATCCTGGCCGTCGTCGCCGGCATCACGCTCGCCTCGTCCGCCTCGGTCGCCCACGACCTCCACGCGACGCTGCGCCGTCGAAGGACCGCACCGGGCGGCAGGCGCCGGGAGAACCAGGACGTGCGGGTGGCCCGGGTGGCCGCCGTCTGCATCGGCGGGGTGGCCATCGCGCTGAGCCTGTTCGCGCAGGGCCAGAACGTGGCCTTCCTGGTGGGGCTCGCGTTCGCGGTGGCCGCGTCCGCCAACCTGCCCGCGCTGCTGTACACGCTGTTCTGGCGGAGGTTCACCACCCGCGGCGCGGTGTGGGCGATCTACGGGGGCCTTCTCCCGGCGGTCGCGCTGGTGGTGCTGTCCCCGGTGGTGTCGGGCAGCCCGCAGTCGCTCTTCCCCGGCGTGGACTTCCAGTACTTCCCGCTGGAGAATCCGGGCCTGGTGTCCATCCCGCTGGGCTTCGCGGCGGGCTGGCTGGGCACGGTCCTGTCCCGCGAGCGCGCCGACGAGGACAAGTTCGCCGAGGTCGAGGTCCGTTCGCTCACCGGGGCCGGAGCGGTCTGACACCCGTTCCGCCTGGCGGAACGCATCGATTGCCGCAGGCCCGCGGCGCCTCCACGCTGTGCGGCATGCCATCGAGCCGTGTGCGTTGGCTGCTGCGCGACGAGACGGGCGTGGCAGCGGTACTGGTCCTGCTGGTGCTCGTCGTGGGCATCGCCGAGCCCGACTTCCTGACGCGGTCCAACCTGACCGGGACCGCCCACAACGCCTGCTACGTGGGGCTGATGGCGGCCGGCATGGTCTTCGCCCTCGCCATGCGCGAGGTCGACCTGTCGGTCGGCGGGGTCTACGCGCTCGGCGTGACCGCCGGCGCGGTCTGCATCCGCGACGGCTGGTCCCCGTGGGCGCCGGCCGCTGCTGCGCCGGCGTCGTCGACGTCACCGACGCGGCTGCGGTGGCCGTCCCGGTCGCCGAGGGCCTCGCCCGCTTCGGCCGCCTCGACGTCGTCTTCAGCAACGCCGGGATCACCGGTGAGGTCGCGGCCGTCGAGGACTACCCGGAGGAGGTCTTCCGGCGGGTCGTCGAGGTCCACGTCGTCGGAGCCTTCCTCCTGCTCAAGCACACCCTCCCGCACCTCGGGCCCGGTGCCTCCGTGATCATCAACTCCAGCGTCGCCGGACGCACCGCCGACCCCGGCATCAGCGGCTACGCGGCGGCCAAGCACGCCCAGGTCGGGCTGATGCGTGTCGCGGCACGCGAGTGCGCCGCCCGCGGCATCCGCGTCAACACCATCCACCCGGGCCCCACCGACACCCCGTTCATGCGGCGCATCGAGACCGCCGCCACCGGGCAGCCTTCCGAGCACGCGGCCAGGGCGTTCGACGCGATGGTCCCCCTCGGCCGGCACGCGGCACCCGAGGAGATCGCCCGCACCGTGCTCCACCTCGCGGGCGACGACGCGAGCTTCACCACCGGAGCCACCGTCGCGGTCGACGGCGGCATGAGCGTATGAGAGGCGTCCCCGCCATGACGACCGCCCTGCGGGCCCTGCTGGAGATCCTCGCCGACGAGGGGGGGACCGGGTCTTCGGCAACCCGGGCACCACCGAACTCCCCTTCCTCGAGGCGCTGTCCGGGCCCCGCCCCTCGCCCGAGTACGTCCTCGGCGTCCACGAGGGCTCGGTCGTGGCCATGGCCGACGGCTACGCCCGGGCCACCCGCCGTCCCGCGTTCGCCAGCCTGCACATCGCCGCCGGCACCGCCAACGGCCTGATCGGGATGCTCAACGCCCGGCGCTCCCGCACCCCGCTGGTCGTCATGGCGGGCCAGCAGGACCGGCGCCACCTGCTCCAGGAGCCCATGCTCGCCGGGGACCTGGTCGCCCTCGCCGCCGGAGCGGCCAAACGGGCCGAGGAGGTGCACCGCCCCGAGGACCTGCCGCTCGTGCTGCGCCGCGCCTTCGCGCTGGCCCGGCAGCCGCCGCAGGGCCCGGTGTTCGTCTCCGTGCCGATGGACGTCCTCGAGGACGCCGCACCCGTGGAGATCCCCGCACGCTCCCCCCTCGCGCCGCCCGGGCCGGCCGGCGGGCTCGACCGGGCGGCGGCCCTGCTGGCCGCCGCCGGACGGCCCGCGGTCGTCGCCGGTGACGGGGTCGGCCGGGACGGGGCGGTCGCGGCGCTGGTACGGGTCGCCGAGGCGCTCGGCGCGGTCACCTACCACCAGCCGATGAACGACCACCTGGACTTCCCCGGCTCCCACCCGCTGTACGCCGGACCGCTGCCGCCCGTCAACGCCCGCATCCACGAGCGGTTGAAGGGCCACGACGCGCTGCTCATCGCCGGCTGCCGGGCCTTCACCCCCCACCACTACAGTCCCGGCCCGCCCGTCCCAGAGCACCTGACGGTCGTGCAGATCGACGCCGACCCCGCCGAACCGGGCCGCAACTTCCCCGTCGCCCTCGGCCTCACCGGGCCACTGGACTCCTCGCTGGCCGCGCTCGCCGGTCATCTGGCCCGCCTGGTTCCCGAGGACACCGCCCGCGAGCGGATACGGGAGGCGGGCGCCCGCCACGCCGAGGCACGGGACCGGCTCGGCCTGCGGGCCCGGTCGGCGCGGCACCGTGCCCCGGTCGACCCGCTCGCCGCCGCGCACGCCCTGGCCACCGCGCTGCCGGAGGAGGCGGTGCTCGTCGAGGAGTCGATCACCGTCGGGGTGCACCTGCGCGGTGTGCTGCGCCGGGACCGTCCGGGCGGCTTCGTCCACACGGTCGGCGGGGGCCTCGGCTGGGGCATCGGCGCGGCCGTCGGCCACCGACTCGGCGCGCCCGGACGCCCGGTGGTGGCCGTGCTGGGGGACGGCTGCGCGATGTTCGGGCTGCAGGGGCTGTGGAGCGCGGCGCACCACCGGGTGCCGGTCCTGTTCGTGGTGATGGCCAACGGCGAGTACCGCACCCTGAAGGACACCCTCGACACCCGTGGCGGCCGCCCCTCCGCCCCGCACCCCGGTCTCGACCTGGGCGAGCTCGACTGGCGGCTGGCCGCCCGCTTCTTCGGCATCCCCGCGATCCGTGCGGACGGCACGGAGGAACTGGCGCGGACGGTCGCGGCGGTGGGCGGGCTCGACGGCCCGCTCCTGGTCGAGGTGCCCTTGCGGGGGCACGCATGAGCGCCGAGGATGCGACCGTGACGGAGAGCCGGTCGATGCTGGCCCGCGGGGCCGCGCTGCTCGGTGCCTTCGCCGCGGGCGAGGACGGGATCCCGCTCGGCGAACTCGCCGCCCGCACCGGCCTGCCCAAGTCGACCGTGCACCGGCTGCTCGCCGAACTGACCGCCGTCGGCCTGGTGGAGCGCGGGACGGACGGCTACCGGCTCGGTCTCGCCCTCTTCGAACTGGGCCAGCGGGTGCCGCACCGGCGGCTGCGCGAGGCGGCGCTGCCGTTCATGGAGGAGCTGTACGAGGCCACCCACGAGAACGTGCACCTCGCCGTCGTCGACGGCGCCGACACCGTCTTCCTGGAGAAGCTCACCGGCCGCCGCTCGATGCAGATCATCTCGCGGGTCGGCGGCCGCCTCCCCGCCTACTGCACCGCCACCGGCAAGGCGCTGCTCGCCTACGGGGCCCCGCCCGGCCTGGCGGTGGTGCTCGGCGGCGGGCTGCGCCGTCGCACCCCGCGGACCATCGTCGTGCCGCGGCTGCTCCAGCAGGACCTCGTCCGCACCCGGGTCCGCGGCTACGCCGTGAACTGGGAGGAGGCCGAGGTCGGCGTCTCCGCCGTCGCCGCCCCCGTCTACGGGCCGCGGCTGGGCCCGAGCGCCTTCCCCGTCGCCGCCGTCTCCGTCACCGGCGCCACGCGGGGGCTGCGGCCGGACCGCGTCGCGCCCGTGGTGTGCGCGGCGGCGCGGGCGCTGAGCCATGAACTCGCCCGCCGGTGAACCGGGTCAGCCGGTCCGCGCCCACGCGTACCGGTGCTCGGGGCGGCCGGTGTCGCCGTACTTGAGGGTGAGGCTGATCCGGCCCTCGCGCTCCAGGAACTTCAGGTAGCGCTGCGCGGTGGAGCGGCTGATGCCCGCGCGTGCGGCGACCTCGTGGGCGGAGAGCGGCTGCGCGGCCTCGGTGAGGACCTTGCGCACCAGGTCGGCGGTGGGTGCCGAGTGCCCCTTGGGCAGGTCCGCCGGCGCCGCACCGGCCGTGCGCAGCGCGCCGAAGATGCGGTCCACCTGCTCCTGGCCGGCCTCACCGCGCCCGCCGACGCCGTCGAGCGTGCGGCGCAGCGCCGCGTAGGCGTCCAGCTTGGCCCGCAGTCCGGCGAAGCTGAACGGCTTGACCAGGTACTGCAGCGCGCCGAAGCGCATCGCCGCCTGCACGGTCGCCACGTCACGGGCGGCCGTCACCATGATCACGTCCGCGCTGTGGCCGAGCTGGCGCATGCGCCGCACCAGGGTGAGGCCGGTCTCGTCCGGCAGGTAGTGGTCGAGCAGGACGAGGTCGACGTGCATGCGCTCCAGCGTCGCCAGCGCCTGGGCCGCGGTGTGGGCGCGGGCGGTCACCCGGAACCCGGGGAGCCTGGCGACGTACGCCGCGTTGATCTCGGCGACGCGGAAGTCGTCGTCCACGACCATGACGTCGATCATCGTGCTCCCCCCGCGGACGCCCCGGAGGCCGCGGACGCGGCCGAGGTGAGTTCCACGCCGGCCAGCGCCTCCGGCAGGACGACGGTGAAGACCGCGCCGCCGCCCGCGCGGGCGGTCACCCGGGCCATGCCGCCGTACCGTTCGGCGAGCCGCCGCACGAGCGCGAGGCCGAGCCCGCGGCCGCGGTGGGCCGGGGACCGCTTCGTCGTCCAGCCCTCGGCGAAGATCTGCTCACGGGCCTCGGGCGGTACGCCGGGACCGTCGTCGGACACCCGCAGCACGACCGTCGTGCCCTCGGCGCGCAGCTCCACCTCGACGCGCGAACCCGCCGCGTCCAGGGCGTTGTCGATGAGGTTGCCGAGCACGGTGACCAGGTCCCGCGGGTCCACGACCCGGTCCGGGAGCAGGGTCACGGGGGAGACCGACAGGGCCACCCCCCGCTCCGCGGCGATCGCCGACTTGCCGACCAGCAGGGCGGACACCAGCGGGTCCCTGACCCGTTCCGCGACCTGTTCCGCGGAAGCCCGCTGCGCGTCGGCGACCTCGCCGACGAAGTCCACCGCCTCGTCGTACAGACCGAGTTCGAGCAGCCCGAGCAACGTGTGCAAGCGGTTGGCGTGCTCGTGGTCCTGGGCGCGCAGCGCGTCCAGCAGACCGTGCGTGCTGTCCAGCTCCCGCCCCAGCCGCTCCAGTTCGGTGCGGTCCCGCAGGGTGGCCACCGCCCCGCCGTCCCCGGTCGGCATCCGGTTGGCGACCAGCACCCGCGCCCCGCTGACGGTGAGCAGGTCGGTGCCCGCGACCCGGCCGGTCAGCACCTCGGTCGTCCGCCCGGCGGGCAGCACCTCGTCCAGGGCGCGGCCGGCGGCGTCCGGACCGAGGCCGAGCAGCCGTTGCGCCTCGTCGTTGAGCAGCCGCACCCGCCCCTGGGCGTCCAGGGCGATGACGCCCTCACGGATGCCGTGCAGCATCGCCTCGCGCTCGTCGAGCAGCGCGGAGATGTCGGCGAAGGCGAGCCCGTGCGTCCTGCGCTGCAGCCGCCGCGACACCAACAGAGCCGCGAGGACGCCGACCGCGAGCGCCGCTCCCGCGTACAGCAGCAGCACCGGCACCGTGGCCAGCAGCCGCTCCCGCACGCTGTCGTACGCGATGCCCACCGACACGGCGCCCACGATCCTCCCGCCGGCCCCGTGCAGCGGCACCTTGGCGCGCGCGGAACGCCCGAGGGTGCCCCGGTCGATCTGCATGATCTCGCGCCCCGACAGGGCCACGCTGGGGTCGGTGGAGACGTGTCGGCCGATCTGGGCGACGTCCGTGTGCGACCAGCGCACACCGCGGGTGTCCATGACCACGATGTACAGGGCGCCGGTGGCACGGCGGATCCGCTCGGCCTCCTCCTGCACCGGCCCGGTGACGCTCGGGCGCGTGGTGACCAGGTCGTGGGCGAGACCCGGGGTCGCGGCGGTGGTCTGGGCGATCGACAGCGCCTGCCGCATCGCCTGCTGGTCCAGCTGGGAGCTGAGGGGGGCGAGGAACAGCCCGGTGGCCAGGGTGATGACGCCGGTGGTGAGGACCACCTGGACGAGCAGCACCTGGGCGAAGACGCGGCGGGGCCAGCGGATGCGCATCGACGTCACCCCTGTCCTTCCCGGTGTTCCGCGCCCTTGCGGAATTCGCCCGTCCGTTCGCCTGGCTGTGAACGCAACGTAAACGCGGCCAGGGCCCGCTGCCCAGCCCCCGTGGCCCTTTCGTTGTCGTAGCGCGAGCAAAACGAGCAGAACAGGGGGTTGTGGGCACAAGGCGCAGTTGTGACCGCAAGGGTGCCGCCGTGACCCGGGCCACGCCTACCGTCCCGGCGCATGAGCACACAGACCGGCCCCGCCATCGAACTGCGGGGAGCGAGCAAAGCGTTCCGGACCCCGTCCGGGGCCCTCCACACCGCCGTCCGCGACCTGGACCTGACCATCGGCCGCGGGGAGTTCGTGGCCGTCGTGGGCCCGACCGGCTGCGGCAAGTCCACGACCCTGACCCTGGTCAGCGGGCTGGAGGAACCCACCGAGGGCGAGGTGCTGGTCGCCGGCGAGCCGGTGCGCGGCATCGGCGACAAGGTCGGCTACGTCTTCCAGCAGGACGCCGTCTTCCCCTGGCGGACCGTGCTGTCCAATGTCATGGCCGGCCCCCGCTTCCGCGGCGTGCCCAAGGCCGAGGCCAGGGAGCGGGCCCGTGAGTGGCTCGCCCGCGTCGGCCTGTCCGCCTTCGAGGACCGCTACCCGCACCAGCTGTCGGGCGGCCAGCGCAAGCGCGTCGCGCTCGCCGCCACGTTCGTCAACGACCCCGAGATCCTGCTCATGGACGAGCCCTTCTCCGCGCTCGACGTGCAGACCCGCGCGCTGATGTCCGACGAGTTGCTGGAGCTGTGGTCCGGCACGGGCGCCTCGGTCGTCTTCGTCACCCACGACCTGGAGGAGTCCATCGCGCTCGCCGACAAGGTCGTCGTCATGACCGCCGGGCCGGCCACGGTCAAGGAGGTCTTCGAGATCGACCTGCCGCGCCCGCGCCAGGTCGAGTCCGTGCGGCTGGAGCCGCGGTTCATCGAGATCTACCGGGAGATCTGGGCCTCGCTCGGCGAAGAGGTCCGCATCACCCGCGAGAGGGGTGCGGCCGATGTCGCCTGAGACCGTGGCGGCCCCCTCGGCCGCCGCCACCTCGGACCCCGCGGGCACCGACCGCGCGCGCTCGCGCGCCCGTGCCGCCCGCAACCGCAGTTACCTCGTCCACGGCAGCCGCGTGCTGCTCCTGGTCGCCGTCCTCGGGCTGTGGGAGTGGCTGGCCAGGGCCGGGGCCGTCGACCCCTTCCACTTCTCGATGCCCTCCAGGATCTGGGAGCAGATCCGCACCTGGGCCGTGGACGGCACCGCGCAGGGAACCCTGTGGGAGCAGATCTGGTACACGCTCTACGAGGCCCTGCTGGGCTGGGTCATCGGCGTCGTCGCGGGCGTGGTGCTCGGCATCGCCCTCGGGCGGATCCGTTTCCTCGCCGACGTGCTCGGCCCGTACATCAAGGTGCTCAACGCGCTGCCGCGGATCGTGCTCGCGCCGATCTTCCTGATCTGGTTCGGACTCGGCCCGGCATCCAAGGTGGCCTCCGCCGTCGTCCTGGTCTTCTTCCCGGTCTTCTTCAACGCCTTCCAGGGCGCCCGCGAGGTCGACCGCAACCTGGTGGCCAACTCCCGCATCCTGGGCGCCCGCGACCGTCAGGTCACCTTCCAGGTCGTCATCCCCTCGGCCACCTCGTGGATCTTCACCAGCCTCCACGTGAGCTTCGGCTTCGCCCTCATCGGCGCCATCGTCGGCGAGTACATCGGCGCCACCAAGGGCCTGGGCCTGCTGGTCGCCGCCTCGCAGGGCACCTTCAACTCGGCGGGCGTCTACGCCGCGATGGCGATCCTTGCGGTCGTCGCGCTGCTCGCCGAGGGCCTGCTGACCTTCCTGGAGAAGCGGCTCTTCCGCTGGAAGCCGGGCGAGTCCGGCTCCGCCCGCTGACCCCGCAACCGCCTCCCGCCCACCCCCTTCACAAGGACGTGAACCAGATGCGCGCAACCCTCAGGGCCGCGGCCGCCGTCGCCGCCTCCGCCGTCGCCCTCACCACGCTCACCGCGTGCGGCGGCGACTCCGCCTCCGCCTCCGGCGGCAAGGGCGACAAGGTCAAGATCATGGTCGGTGGCCTGGACAAGGTCATCTACCTGCCCGCGATGCTCACCGAGCGGCTCGGCTACTTCAAGGCCGAGGGCCTGGACGTCGAACTGCTCACCGAGCCGGCCGGCGTCCAGGCCGAGACCGCGCTCGTCTCCGGCGACGTGCAGGGCACCGTCGGCTTCTACGACCACACGCTCGACCTGCAGGTGAAGGGCAAGCAGGTGGAGTCCGTGGTGCAGTTCTCGCAGGCGCCCGGCGAGGTGGAGATCGTCTCCAACGCGGCGGCCGGCGACCTCACGGGCCCTGAGGACTTCAAGGGCAGGAAGCTGGGCGTGACCGGCATCGGCTCGTCCACGGACTTCCTCACCAAGTACCTGGCCGTCAGCAACGGCGTGAAGACCAGCGAGTTCACCCCGGTCGCGGTCGGTGCCGGGCAGACCTTCATCTCCGCGATGGAGCAGGGCTCGATCCAGGGCGGCATGACCACGGACCCGACCGTGGCCACGATCCTGGACAAGGGGCTCGGCAAGGTGCTCGTCGACATGCGCACGCCGGAGGGCTCGCGGCAGGCGCTCGGCGGGCTCTACCCGTCCTCCAGCCTCTACATGCAGACGGAATGGGTGGACAGCCACAAGGAGACGGTGCAGAAGCTCGCCAACGCCTTCGTGAAGACGCTCCGCTGGATGTCCACGCACAGCGCCGCGGAGATCGCCGCGAAGATGCCCGCCGACTACGCGCAGGGCGGCGGGCAGGAGCTCTACGTCAAGGCGATCGAGAGCACGCTGCCGATGTTCACCAAGGACGGCGTGATGCCCGAGGGCGGACCCGAGACGGTGGAGCGGGTCCTCAAGGCCTTCAACCCCAACCTTCAGAACGCCCAGGTGGACCTGGGCAAGACCTACACCACGGAGTTCGTCAAGAGCGCCGGCTGAATGCCGCTGATCTCCATCCGCAGCGGCGCCCCCAGGGCCGCCCCGCAGCTCTCGGGCCGGGGCGGCTCCGCCGCGACCGGCGTCACCGCGACGTCCCAGGCCCGCCCGTCGCGGTGCCGCACGCGGGTGCCGTGCTCACCGTCCACGGTCAGCGCCTCGGCGTCCAGCTCGCCGGTCAGCCGCCGCACGGCCAGCTCGGCGGCCTGGCCCGGACGCTCCCACGCGGAACGTCCGCGGCAGCCCTCCAGCACTATGTCGCCCTCGCGGGCGGCCGCCAGCACCTGCCGGGCCAGCGCGGCGTCGACCCGGCCGTAGGCGTAGCCGTACGGCAGCACCAGCATCGTCGGCGAGAACCGGTGCCCGCCCAGGTGGGTCACCTCCCACACCTCACCGAGCCCCGAGGCGGCCAGCTCCGCGGCGAGCGGCCGGCCGTTGAGGGCGCAGCAGCGGTCGCGTTTGCCGTTGGTGCAGACGAGGGCGAGCGGGTCGCCCTCGTACGGCATCCCGAAGCCGCGGTGGTCGCCGCGGCCCAGCGCCCCGAAGTCCAGGCCCAGCAGCGCGGCCGGGTCCTCCACGACCGCGTCCCGCACCCAGGAGCCACCCGGCACGGTGTGCGCCACGTACGCCGTGCGCCGCCGCACGTCATGCCGGTCCGCGTGCCGCCCGGGCCGCCGGATCAGCCCGACCCGTACCCCGGTCCCGGCCGCGGCCCGCTCCAGCGCCCTGCCCACCCGCGGATCCAGATGGCTCCCGGTCAGCGCCTTGGGACCCCACGGCCCCGGCTGCTCCAGCAGCAGCCAGGTCCGCGCGGTGGCCGCCGTCGCGGCGACGGGCTCCGCCAGCGAGCTGGACGCGGAGGTGCAGGTGCTCATGAAGGTAAGCCTAACCTTCCGCACCACCCCCGGCTCTCCCGCCCCTCCCGTTCCGAGCGGTTCGCGCTGCGGGTGCCTTGCCGTGACATGACGGGGCCTCCCCGCTATCGAGCTGCGGGGAGGCCGACGAGGGGTATATTTGCAGGTCAGGCGTCCGGGATCTCGCTCTTCGCGCGTACGAGGGTCTCACGTGAGATCACGACGATGCGTTCGTAGTCCGCGCGTCCGGCATCGGCCGGCAATTTTCCGTCAAGTGCGGCCGTCGCATCGGTGCCGATGACGGCGAAGTCACCGTTCGCCAGTTCGAAGATGTCCGGACACGTGGTGCCGTTCATGCTTCCGCGTTCGCGTGGGGACGCACCGATGCGTCGCAGGATATCCATGGTACGAGAGATTGCCAGTGAGTGGCGTGCGACGGAGCATTATTCGTGCCGTTGGAGTGACGCCGTGGAGCGGCGTGCGACTGCGTCAGATGCTCCCGCGGCTCTCGAACTCCTGGATCGCCCCGTCGATGATCGCGCCGAAGAGACGTTCTTCGCCGGTCGGGTCCAGGACAGCGCGATGTGCCGCGGTGAAGGCCCAGTACTCCCGGAATTTGCGGCTCTGGACGAGTACCCGCAACTGTCCCCGTATCTCGGACAGCGGAAACGTACCCAGCCTGTACGCCAGGAAGTAGTGGGAGAAGACCAGGTTCGCGTACAGCATCTCGCGGCCCTGCTCGGCGGACACCTCGTCGAATCCCGCCCAGACGATCATGAGTTCCGGGTTGTCGATGGCTAGCTTCAACAACTCCACGTGCAGGGTGCGTAAGTCCGCCTCGGCGCTGCGGTACAACTGGGCGTGCGTACGCGAGAGTTCGCGGCGCTGCAGGGACAACTCCCGCCGCTGGTGCCGGGCCTTCCGCTGCTGCACGCCGAACGTTACGAGCACCGCCGCCAGCGCCAGCCCCGAGAAGGCGGCGTTGGCGGCCATGAAGGTGGACGCGGCGGAGTCCTGGCCGGGGCTTGAGGGGGAGGCGAGGGCCACCATGAGCTTGCCCAGGGCCACGGCGACGGCGGCCGTGAGCACCAGGACGGCGGTGACCCCGATGACCAGCAGGGCGGCGATTCCGCCCACCTCTCTGGAACGCGCCATGTGACCCCCCGATCGGCGCACGCCCGCCCGTCATGGCGGCGGCAGCCCGAAGAAGCGAAGCTCCGGGCAGGTACGAGCGGCTCTGATCGACTGCCTCGGAGAGGTGAGAAGCACGCAGGGACGTACGGGTCCGGCACCCGCCGTCGAATGAGTGTTACCCGCAGGGAACGGTCGTGAAGCGCGCTATTCAGGACAGGTGGGCGCTGTATTGGCCCAGGTTGAGGGTGAGGCGACGCTTCGGTCGCTCCTGCCGCGGCGGCACCCCCGGGTGCCGGGCGTCCCAACGGTCTTGCGCATGAGCGCAAACCACTTGCATGCCATGTCGTATGCTTGCGCTCATGACGCGACGGCTTGCCGAAGTAGCGAAGAAGGTCGGGGTCAGTGAGGCCACCGTCAGCCGTGTGCTGAACGGGAAGCCGGGGGTGTCGGAGGGCACCCGGCAGGCGGTGCTCACGGCGCTGGACGTGCTGGGGTACGAGCGGCCGACGCAGTTGCGGGGGAACCGGGCCCGGCTGGTCGGGCTGGTGCTGCCGGAGCTGCAGAACCCGATCTTCCCGGCCTTCGCCGACATCGTGGGGGCGGCCCTCGCCCAGCAGGGCCTGACGCCGGTGCTGTGCACGCAGACCGCGGGCGGGGTGTCGGAGGCGGACTACGTCTCGCTCCTGCTGCAGCAGCACGTCTCCGGCGTGGTCTTCGCCGGCGGTCTGTACGCGCAGGCGGACGCGCCGCACGACCACTACCGCCTGCTGGCCGAGCGGAACCTGCCGGTGGTGCTGATCAACGCCGCGATAGAGGACCTCGGTTTCCCACGGGTGTCGTGCGACGACGCGGTCGCCGTGGAGCAGGCCTGGCGGCACCTGTCCTCGCTGGGCCACGAGCGGATCGGCCTGCTGCTCGGGCCCACCGACCACATGCCGTCGCGGCGCAAGCTGACCGCGGCGCGGGCCGCGGCCGCCGCGGGCGGCGGGTCGCTGCCCGACGAGCACGTCGGGCGGGCGATGTTCACGCTGGAGGGCGGCCAGGCCGCGGCCGCCAAGCTCTGGGAGCGCGGGGTCACCGGGATCATCTGCGCCAACGACCCGATGGCGCTCGGCGCGGTGCGGGCGGCGCGCCGGCTGGGGCTGTCCGTGCCCGGCGACGTCTCCGTGGTCGGTTACGACGACTCGGCGTTCATGACCTGCACCGACCCGCCGCTGACCACGGTGCGGCAGCCCATCGAGGCGATGGGCCGCACCGCCGTCGAGCTGCTCGCGCTGAAGATCGCGGGCAAGCAGGTGGCTTCCGACGAGCTGCTGTACGAGCCCGAGCTGGTCGTCCGCGGGACGACGGGGCCTGTTCGCGGCTGAGCGGCCGCGCGCCCCGCGGACCGGGGTTCCCGCTCCGTTCCCGGTGTTCGCTTCCTTCGTTGCCGAGCTGCGCAAGGCCGTCAATCTTTTGCGAAATCTGCGCGAGATCTTGCGGACATCTGTTTGTGGTGCTTGAGTGTGCGACGCCCCCGCTGCGTGTGGTCGGGGGCTTCCACGCTCATGCCCGAAGGGGACCACCGATGAGAAGCTCCTGGTTCCGCCCCGCTCGCCGTGCCTCCGCGGCCACGCTCGTCTCCGTGATGGCCCTGGCCGTCCTCACCGCCTGCGGCACCAGCAGCAGTGCGGACAACGACAACGACGCGGCCGGCGGTTCGTCCGACCCCACCGCCCCGCTGGACCCGAAGGCCAAGGTCACGCTGACCATCGACTGCATGCCGCCGGCCGCGAAGAAGGCGGAGCTCAAGGAGTGGAAGGAGGACGTCGCCGCCTTCAACAAGAAGTACCCGAACGTGACGATCGACGGTAAGTCGACGCCCGGCCAGTGCGAGGAGCCGGCCCGCTTCACGGCCGCGCTGAAGGCCAAGTCCCAGCCGGACGTGTTCTACACGTACTTCACCGACCTGCAGCAGGTGCTCGACAACGACGGCGCCGCGGACATCTCCGCGTACGTCACCGACAAGACCGTCCCGGCCCTGAACGACATCGACCCCAACGTGCTGAACGTCCTGAAGAAGGACGGCAAGCTCTACGGCCTGCCCACCAGCAACTACACCATGGGTCTGCTGATCAACCGCAAGCTCTTCACGCAGGCCGGCCTCGACCCCAACAAGCCGCCGACCACCTGGGAGGACGTGCGCACCGCGGCCAAGGCGATCGCCGGCCTCGGCAAGGGCATCGCCGGCTACGGCGACTACAGCGCCCAGAACACCGGGGGCTGGCACTTCACGGCCACGATGTACGGCCTGGGCGGCGACGTCGTCTCCGCGGACGGCACCAAGGCGGGGTTCAACACCGACCTCGGCAAGCAGGTCGTGCAGAACCTGCACGACATGCGCTGGACCGACAACAGCATGGGCCAGACGCAGCTGCTCAAGTGGGGCGACCTGCAGAAGCAGATGGCCACCGACAAGCTCGGCATGTTCCTGGCCGCGCCGGACGACATCACGTACATGGTCCAGCAGCTCGGCGCCGACTACGCCAACTTCGGCATGGGCCCGATCCCCGGCGGCAAGGCCACCCTCTTCGGCGGCAACGACTACATGATCAAGAAGGGCAGCTCGCCCGACAAGATCAAGGCCGCCATCGCCTGGCTGAACTTCAAGACGCTCAGCGTCGGCAAGGGCCAGTTCGAGTACGCGCGTTCCAAGGCGGACGGCCTGCCCGTCGGTCTGCCCCAGCCGGCCTTCTTCATCGGCGCCAGCAAGACCAAGGACGACCAGCTGAAGACCGAGAGCGCCACGATGCCGGTGGAGAACTTCCGCGCCTTCATGGACAACCCGATCCCCGGCAAGGCCGAGCCGGCGAAGGCCCAGGAGATCTACAAGGTCCTGGACAACGTGATGTCCGGTGTCCTCACCAACAAGAACGCGGACCCCGCCAAGCTGCTGTCCACCGCGGAGACCCAGGTCAACCAGGTCCTCGCCAACCAGTAGCCCAGGTCCCCTCGGCACCCGGCACCCAGGAGCGACGATGTCGGCCCCCAGCGCCCCCACCCTGCCCACCAGCACTCCCGCGAAGAGCCGGTCGCGCCGTACGGTGCGCCGCCCCGCCCCGGACGGCCGCCGTCCGGGGCGGGCCGGCCGCGCCCTGCGCCGCAACCTCACCGCGCACGGCTTCCTGATCGGCGCCGTGCTCTGCTTCGGGTTCTTCTCCTGGTACCCGATGGTCAGGGAGGTCCTGCTGGCCTTCCAGAAGACCGAGGACGGGGCCACCACCTGGGCCGGCTGGTCGAACCTGAACTACGTCTTCCACGACCCCGCGTTCTGGCAGGCCTGGCGCAACACCCTGCTCTTCACCGCCCTGGCGCTGCTGCTCGGCTTCGCGGTGCCGTTCGTCATCGCCCTGCTGCTCAACGAACTGCGGCACGCGCGGGGCTATCTGAGACTGCTGGTGTACCTGCCGGTGATGCTGCCTCCGGTGGCCTCGGTGCTGCTCTTCAAGAACTTCTACAACCCCGAGTACGGCCTGTTCAACCGCATCTTCGAGGTGCTGCACCTGCCCCAGCAGCAGTGGCTGCAGTCCACCAGCACCTCGATGCTGTCGGTGGTCATCGCCTCCACGTGGATGAACATGGGCGGCGCGACCCTGATCTACCTGGCCGCGCTCCAGGGCATCCCCGGCGAGCTCTACGAGGCCGCCGAACTCGACGGCGCCGGGCTCCTGCGCAAGATCTGGCACGTGACGATCCCGCAGACCCGGCTGATCCTGTCGCTGATGCTGCTCATGCAGATCATCGCCACGATGCAGGTGTTCACCGAGCCCTTCCTGCTGACCGGCGGTTCCGGGCCGGAGGGCTCCACCACCACCGTCGTCTACCTGATCTACCAGTACGCCTTCAGCTTCAACAACTACGGCAGCGCCGCGGCGCTCGGCCTGGTCCTGCTCGTACTGCTGGCGGTCTTCTCCGCCGGGTACGTGCGGCTCAGCCGCGCCACGGACGAGTAGGGCGGGGAACCACCGATGAGCAGCAGCACCCGAACGCTGATATCGCCGACGCAGCTGGCGAGCCGCCGCGGCAAGATCGTCTACCGGACCGTCCTCGCCCTGGTACTGGTCGCCTTCACGCTGGTCTTCCTCGGCCCGCTGTACTGGATGGCCTCCAACGGCCTGAAGTCCACGGAGGAGTTCGCGCAGATCCCGCCCACCGCCTTCCCGCACGCCCTGCACCCCGAGAACTACAAGAGCGCCTGGGACGTGATGGACCTGTCCCACCTGCTGCTCAACACCCTCTGGTACGCGTTCGGGGCACTCGCCTTCCAGCTCGTGTTCGACGTGGCGGCCGCCTACTCGCTGTCCAAGCTCCGTCCGGTGCTGGGCAACGTGATCCTCGGGATGATGCTCGCCACGCTGATGATCCCGGCCACCGTCCTGGTCGTACCGCAGTACCTGACGGTGCTGGACGTGCCGGTCTTCCAGCGCAACCTGCTCAACTCGCCCTGGGTGATCTGGCTGCCGTCGGTCACCAACGCCTTCAACATCTTCCTGCTGAAGCGGTTCTTCGACTCGGTGCCGCAGGAACTGCTGGACGCCTCCTCCATCGACGGAGCCTCCCCGCTGCGCACCCTGTGGTCGGTCGTCCTGCCGATCTCCCGCCCGATCCTCGGAGTGGTCTCCATCTTCGCGATCGTCGGGGTCTGGAAGGACTTCCTCTGGCCGATGCTCACCCTGCCCGACCCGACGAAGCAGACGCTCAACGTCGGCATCTACTCGCTCGCCAGCGGGGTGCCGGAGAACTGGCTGGTCGCGGCCATCGCGATGGCCTCGGTGCCCACCCTGCTGATCTTCCTGATCTTCCAGCGCAACATCATGAGCGGCCTCACCGCCGGCGGCCTCAAGGGCTGAGACCCGGCCCCGACGGCCTCCGGCCGCACCCGTCCAGCACCACGCCGCCCGCCACGGGGCGGGCGGCGCGGTCCCAGCTGCCCGAAAGGACCAGTCACGTGGCAGACACCCACCCGGCCGAGGCCACCGACGCGTGGTGGCGCGGCGCCGCCATCTACCAGGTGTACGCACGCAGCTTCGCCGACGGAGACGGGGACGGCACCGGCGACCTCGCCGGGGTGCGGTCCAGACTGCCGTACCTGGCCGCGCTGGGTGTGGACGCGCTCTGGTTCAACCCCTGGTACCCCTCGCCGATGGCCGACGGCGGCTACGACGTCGCCGACTACCGGGCCATCGACCCGGCCTTCGGGACGCTGGCCGACGCCGAGAAGCTGATCGCCGAAGCACGCGCCCTGGGCATCCGCACCATCATCGACATCGTCCCCAACCACATCTCCGACCAGCACGTCTGGTTCCAGGCGGCCCTGGAGGCCGGGCCCGGCAGCGCCGAGCGCAAGCTGTTCCACTTCCGCACCGGCCGCGGCGAGGACGGCGAGCTGCCGCCCAACGGCTGGCGTTCGCAGTTCGGCGGCTCCGCCTGGACCCGGCTCCCGGACGGCGACTGGTACCTGCACCTGTTCGCCCCGGAGCAGCCCGACCTCAACTGGGCCCATCCCGCGGTGCGACGGGAGCACGAGGACGTCCTGCGCTTCTGGTTCGAGCGCGGCGTGGCCGGGGTGCGCATCGACTCGGCGGCCATGGTCGCCAAGGACCCTGACCTGCCCGACTTCGTGGAGGGCACCGACCCGCACCCCTACATCGACCGCGACGAACTGCACGACATCTACCGTTCCTGGCGCAGCGTCGCCGACCCCTACGACGGCGTGCTGATCGGCGAGGTGTGGCTGCCGGACACCGAGCGCTTCGCGCGCTACCTGCGTCCCGACGAACTGCACACCGCCTTCAACTTCGACTTCCTCGCCTGCCCGTGGGACGCCGGCCGGCTGCGCGCCTCCGTCGACGCGACGCTCGCCGCGCACGCGCCGGTCGGTGCCCCCGCGACCTGGGTGCTGGCCAACCACGACGTGACGCGTACGGTCACCCGGTACGGCCGCGCCGACACGGGCTTCGACTTCAAGACCAAGGCCCACGGCATCCCCACGGACCTGGAGCTCGGGACCCGTCGCGCCCGCGCCGCCGCCCTGCTGACCCTGGCCCTGCCCGGCTCGGTCTACCTCTACCAGGGCGAGGAACTCGGGCTTCCCGAGGTCGAGGACATCCCGGCCGAACTGCTGCAGGACCCGATGTACTTCCGCTCCGGCGGCACCGACCCGGGCCGTGACGGCTGCCGGGTGCCGCTGCCCTGGTCGGGGGACGCGCCGCCGTACGGCTTCGGGGGCGGGAACCCCTGGCTGCCGCAGCCGGCGGACTGGGCGCGCTACACCGCCGAGGCGCAGGAGAGCGACCCCGGTTCCCTGCTGAGCCTGTACCGGACGGCCCTGGAGCTCCGCCGCGCGGAACCCGGCCTCGGCGAGGGCCCGATGGACTGGCTCGACGGTCCCGGCGACGTGCTCGCCTTCCGCCGCGCGGGCGCCTTCGCCTGCGTGCTCAACCTGTCCGCGGACCTCGCCGCGCTCCCTGCGCACCGGCAAGTCCTGCTGGCCAGCGGACCGCTCGCCGAGGACGGCCGGCTGCCCCGGGACACCTGCGTGTGGCTGCGCCTGGACGACCCGGCAGGACCCGGCGGGGCGCAGGCGTACGCGTCCTGACACCGCGTACGCCGAGGGGCGCGGCACCCGTACCGGGTGCCGCGCCCCTCATCGCTGTGGACGTGCCGGTCACACCGGCCCGGCGACCACCGAGACCCGCTTGGTGAGGGCCACGCCCGAGCCGTCCCGGCGCGGGTCCTTGGGCGGGAGGTCGGCCGGCGCACCCGTGGAGGTGGCGGCACGGGCCGGGGTGCAACCGGCCCAGGCGAGGAGCAGCATGTCCTCGCCCTTCAGGAAGCGCTGGCAGCGCACGCCGCCGGTCGCCCTTCCCTTGCGCGGGAACTGGTCGAACGGCGTGAGCTTGGCCGTGCCCTCCTCGGCGCCTGCGAGCGTCTCCCGGGTCCCGGCGAGGGTGAAGACCACGGCGTCGGCCGAGGGGTCGACGGCGGTGAAGGAGATCACCTTCGCGCCGTCCGTCAGCTTGATGCCGGCCATGCCGCCCGCCGGGCGGCCCTGCGGACGGACCTGGCCCGCCGGGTAGCGCAGCAACTGCGCGTCGTCGGTGATGAAGACCAGGTCCTCCTCACCGGTGCGCAGTTCGACCGCGCCGACGATGCGGTCGCCGTCCTTGAGCGCGATGACCTCCAGGTCGTCCTTGTTCGCCGGGTAGTCCGGCACGACGCGCTTGACCACGCCCTGCTCGGTGCCGAGCGCCAGACCCGGCGAGGACTCGTCGAGCGTGGTGAGGCAGAGCACCTGCTCGTCCGCTTCCAGCGACAGGAACTCCGCGAGCGGCGCCCCGCCCGCCAGGTTCGGGGCACCGGAGGTCTCCGGCAGGATCGGCAGGTCGATCACGGCGATCCGCAGCAGGCGCCCGGTGGAGGTGACCATCCCGATGTCGGCCCGCGCCGTCGTCGGGATCGCCGAGACGATCACGTCGTGCTTGACGCGCTTGCCGTCGCCCGGGGCCAGGGCCTCGCCGTTCGCCGTACGGGCCAGCAGCCCGGTGGAGGAGAGCAGCACGCGGCACGGGTCGTCGGCGACCTCCAGCGGCACGGCCGCGACGGGGGCCGCGCCCGGCTCCATCAGCAGGGTGCGGCGCTCGGTGGCGTACTTCTTGGCGACCGCCGCCAGCTCGGCGCCGACCAGCTTGCGCAGCTCGGTGTCGGACTCCAGGATCCGGGTGAGCTCCTCGATCTCGGCGGTCAGCCTGTCCCGCTCGGACTCCAGTTCAATCCGGTCGAAGCGGGTCAGCCGGCGCAACGGGGTGTCGAGGATGTACTGGGTCTGGATCTCCGACAGCGCGAAGCGCTCGATGAGGCGCTCCTTGGCCTGGGCGGCGTTGTCGCTGGAGCGGATGATCGAGATGACCTCGTCGATGTCGACCAGGGCGACCAGCAGGCCCTCCACCAGGTGGAGGCGGTCCCGGCGCTTGCCGCGGCGGAACTCGCTGCGCCGCCGGACGACCTCGAAGCGGTGGTCGAGGTAGACCTCCAGCAGTTCCTTCAGGCCCAGCGTGAGCGGCTGGCCGTCGACCAGCGCCACGTTGTTGATGCCGAAGGACTCCTCCATGGGGGTCAGCTTGTACAGCTGCTCCAGGACGGCCTCGGGGTGGAAGCCGTTCTTCACCTCGATGACCAGCCGCAGTCCGTGCTCGCGGTCGGTGAGGTCCTTGACGTCCGCGACGCCCTGCAGCTTCTTCGAGCCGACCAGGTCCTTGATCTTGGAGATGACCTTCTCCGGGCCGACCGCGAACGGCAGCTCGGTCACCACCAGGCCCTTGCGGCGGGCCGTCACGTCCTCCACGGCCACCGTGGCGCGGATCTTGAACGTGCCGCGGCCGGTCTCGTACGCGTCCCGGACGCCGTCCAGGCCCACGATCCGGCCGCCGGTCGGCAGGTCCGGGCCGGGGACGTAACGCATCAGCGTCTCGAGGTCCGCGTTCGGGTAGCGGATCAGGTGGCGGGCGGCCGCGATGACCTCGCCCAGGTTGTGCGGCGGCATGTTGGTCGCCATGCCGACCGCGATGCCCGAGGCGCCGTTGACCAGCAGGTTCGGGTAGGCGGCGGGCAGGGCCACCGGCTCCTGCTCCTGGCCGTCGTAGTTCGGCGTGAAGTCGACGGTGTCCTCGTCGATCGACTCGACCATCAGCATCGCGGCGGGGGTCGTGCGGCACTCCGTGTACCGCATCGCGGCCGGCGGGTCGTCGTTGCCGAGCGAGCCGAAGTTGCCGTGGCCGTCGACCAGCGGCACGCGCATCGAGAACGGCTGGGCCATGCGCACCAGCGCGTCGTAGATCGAGGAGTCGCCGTGCGGGTGGAGCTTGCCCATCACCTCGCCGACGACGCGGGCGCACTTCACGAAGCCGCGCTCGGGGCGCAGCCCCATCTCGTTCATCTGGTAGACGATCCGCCGGTGCACCGGCTTGAGCCCGTCGCGGGCGTCCGGGAGGGCGCGCGAGTAGATGACCGAGTAGGCGTACTCGAGGAAGGACCCCTGCATCTCGTCGACGACGTCGATGTCGAGGATGCGCTCCTCGAAATCGTCCGGCGGCGGGGTCTTCGTGGTGCGGCGGGCCATCAGGGCGCTGCTCCTTCGGCTGGACCTCATCGGATAAGGACACGGGACTGTCGCGGACCATTGTGGACCGCCCCACCGACAGCCCGGACCACCCCCCCGCCTCATACGTGGCGGTGACGGGAACTTCGCGGGCCGTTTGTCCGCTGCCTAGAGTGGCAGGTCTCAGCACAAAACAACGAGTACGCGACCGGAAGGACAGCTTGCCCATGGGTCACACGGCCACGCCGGAGGCAGAATCCGGCGGCCTCACCGCGACCGAGCACCGCCTGGCCAACGGCCTGCGCGTCGTGCTCTCCGAGGACCACCTCACCCCGGTCGCCGCGGTCTGCCTCTGGTACGACGTCGGTTCCCGCCACGAGGTGAAGGGCCGTACCGGACTCGCCCACCTCTTCGAGCACTTGATGTTCCAGGGTTCGGCGAACGTCAAGGGCAACGGCCACTTCGAACTGGTCCAGTCCGCCGGCGGCTCCCTCAACGGCACCACCAGCTTCGAGCGCACCAACTACTTCGAGACCATGCCGGCCCACCAGTTGGAGCTCGCGCTCTGGCTCGAGGCCGACCGCATGGGCAGCCTGCTGTCCGCACTGGACCTGCAGAGCCTGGACAACCAGCGCGACGTGGTCAAGAACGAGCGCCGCCAGCGGTACGACAACGTCCCCTACGGCACCGCCTTCGAGCGGCTGACGGCGATGGCGTACCCGGACGGCCACCCGTACCACCACACCCCCATCGGCTCGATGGCGGACCTGGACGCCGCCTCCCTGGAGGACGCGCGCGCCTTCTTCCGGACCTACTACGCCCCGAACAACGCCGTCCTCGCGGTCGTCGGGGACATCGACCCGGAGCAGACGCTGGCCTGGATCGAGAAGTACTTCGGCACCATCCCGTCCCACGACGGCAAGCCGGCGCCCCGTGACGGTTCACTCCCCGGGGTGATCGGCGGGGAGCTCCGCGAGGTCGTCGAGGAGGACGTCCCCTCGCGCGCCCTGATGGCCGCCTACCGGCTGCCGCACGACGGCACCCGCGAGTCCGACGCCGCGGACCTGGCGCTGACCGTCCTCGGCGGCGGTGAGTCCTCCCGGCTGCACAACCGCCTGGTGCGCCGGGACCGCAGCGCCGTCGCGGCCGGGTTCGGCCTGCTGAGGCTGGCCGGGGCGCCGTCGCTCGGCTGGCTCGACGTGAAGACGTCCAGCGGCGTCGAGGTGCCCACCATCGAGGCCGCCGTCGACGAGGAACTGGCCCGCTTCGCCGAGGAGGGCCCGACCCCGGAGGAGATGGAGCGGGCGCAGGCCCAGCTCGAGCGCGAGTGGCTGGACCGGCTCGCCACGGTCGGCGGCCGCGCCGACGAACTGTGCCGGTACGCCGTGCTGTTCGGCGACCCGCAGCTCGCGCTGACCGCCGTCAAGCGCATCCTGGACATCACCGCGGACGAGGTGCGCGCCGTCGCCGCGGCCACCCTGCGGCCCGACAACCGCGCCGTGCTGGTCTACGAGCCCACGGGTTCGGCGGCCGCTTCCGGCGAGGACTCCGACGAGGACGAGGAGGGCGCGGACCAGTGACCGACGTCCACACCACCATGACGTTCCACCCGCAGCCACGGCCGGGCCAGCCCAAGCCCTGGGACTTCCCGGCCCCCGAGCGGTCCACGCTGCCCAACGGGCTGACAGTGCTGCGCAGCCGGCGCCCCGGCCAGAAGGTCGTCGCCGTCGAGGTGCTGCTCACGGCGCCGCTCGACGCCGAGCCCGAGGGCCTGGACGGCGTCGCCACGATCATGGCCCGGGCCCTGTCCGAGGGCACCGACAAGCACACCGCCGAGGAGTTCGCCGCCGAGCTGGAGCGCTGCGGGGCCACCCTCGACGCGCACGCCGACCACCCCGGCGTCCGGGTCTCCCTGGAGGTCCCCGCCTCCCGTCTCGACAAGGCCCTCGGCCTGCTCGCCGACGCGCTGCGCGCCCCGGCGTTCCCGGACGGCGAGGTCGAGCGGCTGGTGCGCAACCGCCTCGACGAGATCCCGCACGAGCTCGCCAACCCCGCGCGGCGCGCCGCCATGGCGCTGTCCAAGGAGCTCTTCGCCGCCGACCTGCGCTGCTCCCGGCCGCGCCAGGGCACCGAGGAGACGGTCGCGCGCATCGACGCCTCCGCCGTCCGTGCCTTCTACGACACGCACGTACGTCCGTCCACCTCGACGGCCGTAGTGGTCGGCGACTTCACCGGGATCGACCTGGAGGGGCTGCTCGAGAGCACGCTGGGGGAGTGGAGCGGCAAGCCCGCCGAGCGCCGCCCGCTGCCCGCGATCACCGCGGACGACACCGCGCGCGTCGTGATCGTCGACCGGCCCGGGTCCGTCCAGACCCAGGTGCTCATCGGCCGCGCCGGCGCGGACCGCCACGATCCCGTCTGGGCGGCCCAGGTGCTCGGCACGTACTGCCTCGGCGGCACGCTGACCTCGCGCCTGGACCGCGTCCTGCGCGAGGAGAAGGGTTACACCTACGGCGTGCGGGCCTTCGGCCAGGTGCTGCTGTCCACGCCCGAGGGCACCGGCGTCTCCCTGCTCGGCATCAGCGGGTCCGTGGCGACCGACGTCACCGCGCCCGCGCTGGCCGACACCTGGCAGGTGCTGCGCACCCTGGCGGCGGAGGGGCTCACCGACGAGGAGCGCGACGCCGCCGTGCAGAACCTGGTGGGCGTCGCGCCGCTGCGCTACGAGACCGCCTCGGCGGTGGCCGGGACCTTCGCCGACCAGGTCGAGCAGTCCCTGCCGGACGACTTCCAGGCCCGGCTCTACGAGCGGCTGGCCGTCACCGGCACGGTGGAGGCGACGGCCGCGGCCGTCAACGCCTTCCCCCTGGACCGGCTCGTGGTCGTCCTCGTCGGCGACGCCTCCGCCATCGCGGACCCGATCCGCGAGCTGGGCATCGGCCCGGTCGAGGTCGTCACGGGCGGCTGACCGGTAGCTCCACACCGCGGCCCCGGGTGCCCCTGCGGCGCCCGGGGCCGCGGTGCGCGGGGGTGCCCGTTCAGCGGCCCAGCCGGGCCGCCGCCACGTTGATCCGCATGCCGCACGGAACCCGTCCGCCGGCTCCGCTCAGGCCGGCGGCCCGATCCAGGAACACGGCGTGCAGCTCCTCGGTCGGCTCCTCGTCCAGGACCTCCATGTCGTAGAACGTCCCGGTGAGGGCGGACCAGACCTCGTGGGGCGTCCCGTCCATGGCGATGACGACCGTCTCCCAGGACAGCGGCGCGAAGCCCAGCGGTGCGAGGAGCCCGTCGAGCCCCTCCCGGCTCCGTGTCCTGCGGTCGCCCAGCCGAGGAAGGCGCCGCTTCGCCGCCTTGAAGTACGGCACGGCCAGCGTCAGGAAGAGCTCCACGGCCTCGCCGGGGACGGGCCCGCCGCCGACGGCGACGGCGAACGTGCCGCCCGGCGCGAGCACCCGGGCGGCCTCGGCCACGACCCGGTCGGCGTCCGACATCAGCATGAGCGCCATGTGGGAGACCACGGCGTCGAAGGAGCCGTCGGCGAAGGGCAGCTCCTGCGCACGCCCCTGCCGCAGGTCGGCGCCGGCCAGCGCGGGCCGCCGGCGGGCGAGGGCCAGCTCGCTCTCCGACAGGTCGACGCCGGCCGGAACCCCGGCCCCGCGCCGGGCGAGCAGTTCCAGCAGGGCGCCGTCCGCGCAGCCGAGGTCCAGGACCCGCCGGGCGCCCGCGACACGCTCGGCGAGCACCTCGTAACTCGTCCGCCCGTCGCGGGTGGGGGCGGCCTCGGTCCCCTCCGACTGACGCCCGGGCATCCGGTCGTGGAAGGCGCGCAGGAAGTCCTCGGCGGCGCGGGCGGCGTCGGTGGCCGCCCCTGGTGTCGTGGTCACCCCGTGACCCTACGTACGCGGTGCCGCCGCCGGGTCCCGTTCGGCCGGGCCGGACGGTGACGCCGGTCACCGCGGACCGCGCCATGGACGTGCGGGGGCTTCCCGGAGGGGCGCGCACCGCCGGGGAGCTGCGGCATCGCGGGATTGCGGACGGTTGCGACCGGTTGGCGGCCGGTGTGGCATCCCGCACATATTGCCGGATTTTTTTGGAGCCGGGAGCAACGCCTGGTTAACGTCCTCGGGTTGTCCGGCGGAAGCAGCCGCCTCCCGCGGCACCGGAGCAACGATCGCCGAGTCCCCGTCGGGCGTGAGCCTGGGGAGCCGGGGACCCACCTGAGATGTCCCTGGGGTGAATCGGGCGGCCTGCCGCCGCCCGTAGGAGACCTTCCTGCTCCGAACCCGTCAGCTAACCCGGTAGGCGAGAAGGAAGGAAAGGATCCCCGCCTGCCCATGGCGTCGTTCTCCATACGTTCCACCCTGGCCGGCGCCGCCGCGCTGACCACCGTCACCACCGGCGCGTTCGTCGTGCCCGCCGCGGCTGCCGACGCCAGGGCCGAGGGTTCCGCCTTCGCCCGCTGCGCCGCGGTCGCCGGGGACCTCGCCGCGCACCTCGCCGACCAGGCCTCGGCCCAGCACCGGGCCGCCGTCGTCGCGCGCAAGCGCCACGACGCCGATGTCGCGCGCGCCAAGCGCGTCGCCCGTGAGCGCGCCGCCAAGGAGGCCGCGGCCAAGGCAGCCAAGGCCAAGGCGGCCCGGGAGAGCGGCACCGCGCACGCCTCCCGGGGCGCCGCGAAGGGCCGCGGCACGCTCGGCGGCTGGATGCTGCCGGTCGCCGGCTCCATCGGCACCCCCTACCACGCGACGAGCAGCCTGTGGTCCTCCGGCTACCACACCGGCGTGGACTTCCAGGCCTCCGTCGGCACCCCGGTGCACGCCGCCGGCGCGGGCACCGTCGTCGAGGCGGGCTGGGGCGGCTCCTACGGCAACAACGTCGTGATCCGCCACGCGGACGGCATGTACACCCAGTACGCCCACCTGTCCTCGCTGGGCGTGTCCGTGGGCCGGACCGTCTCCGCGGGGCAGCAGATCGGCCTGTCGGGCGCCACCGGCAACGTGACGGGGCCGCACCTGCACTTCGAGGCCCGTACGGCACCGTCCTACGGCGCCGACGTGGACCCGCTGGCGTACCTGCGTTCCAAGGGCGTCCGCATCTGAGCCATTCCCCTCCCCCCACACGAAGGCCCCGGTTCCCCCCGCCGGGGCCTTCGGCATGCCGGCGCTTCCCGGCCGCGGGTGTCCAAAAATGCTCCATGAATTCAGGGCGGCCGTCGGAATCGGCGGCGTGCTGGAATAGAGTCGCGGCAGAAACGCCGGCTCCTCCGTTACGCGGGGATTAAAGGACGGCCGTCGGCGCGCACCGAAAGGAACCTGCTATGTGGGGTCGTACGTGAAGGGGGCCGGCGGCGCGGGCCGCCCGATTTCGGCCCGGGCGGTGTGCACCGCGATCCGTGACGACATCATCAGCGGGTTCTTCGCGCCGGGGAGCCGGCTGACCGAGGAGCAGCTGGCCAAGCGCTACGGGGTGTCCCGGGTCCCGGTGCGCGAGGCGCTGCGCACCCTGGAGTCCGAGGGCTTCGTGCGGACCCGCCGGCACGCCGGGGCGTCCGTGGCCGAGCCGACCGAGCAGGAGGCCGCCGACCTGCTGGACATCCGCGCCCTGCTGGAGCCGCTGGGCGCCGCGCGGGCGGCGCAGCGGCGCACCGAGGCCCATGTGAAGGTGCTGCGCGGGCTCGTCCGGCTGGGCCAGGAACGTTCCCTCCGGCGCCAGTTGTCCGACCTGCCCGCGCTGGACGGCTGGTTCCACGAGACGCTGGCCCAGGCGTCGGGCAGCCCGACCCTGGTGGCGCTGCTGACCCAGCTGCGGCACAAGATCGCCTGGGTGTACGCGGTGGACACCCCTGGGCGGGCCGTGGAGTCCTGGGAGGAGCACGGGGCGGTCGTGGACGCGGTGGCGCGCGGTGACGCGGAGCGGGCCCGGCGGCTGATGGCGGCCCATGTGGAGCGGGCGACGGCGGTGCACCGGCTGCGCCGTCCGGAGAGCACGGGGCGCGGCGCCGCGGCGCGGTGAGGAATCGGAAACACGCCGTACACACTTCGCGCGGCCGGGTTTAACAGAAGTGCCGTATACAACTTGGGGAATTGTGCGCGGGGTATTTCTGCGCCCTATTGTGCTGCGCGCTGCCCGAAAATGACTTCGCAATGGCGAAGGGGCGGGTCCGCGAAATCCGGCCGGATTTCACGCGCAGGCCCGCCCCTTTTGCCGCACCGCGGCTTCGCGCGCTGTCAGACGGTCTCGGGGAGCTCGTCCAGCCCTTCGGAGACGAGCTTGGCCAGGCTGTCCAGAGCGGCGTCCACCCCCTCCGCGTCGGAGGCCAGCACGACCTCCTCGCCGCCGGCCACGCCCAGGCTCAGCACGGCGAGCATCGAGGCGGCGTTGACCGGGGCCCCGTCCGCCTTGGCGATGGTGACGGGGGCGCCCACGGCGGTGGCGGCGCGGACGAAGATCGAAGCGGGACGTGCGTGCAGGCCCTCGGCCCAGCCGATGGTGACGCGGCGCTCAGCCATGGTGTTGCCCTTCGGGTCGTTCCTGGGAGGTCTAGACCAGTCTGCCATGCCTCGGACACCGGTCCGTCCCCACATCGTCGCACCGGTCCCGCGACCGGCAGGTGCCCGTACGCTTGGGCCATGACGACGCCGTCCGCCGCAGAGCGCGACTACCCGGTCCACTGGGAGGCGGACGTGGTCCTGCGCGACGGCGGGATCGCACACGTCCGGCCCATCGCGCCGGACGACGCGGGACGGCTGGTCAGCTTCTACGAGAAGGTCTCCGACGAGTCCAAGTACTACCGCTTCTTCGCGCCCTACCCCCGGCTCTCCGACCGGGACGTGCACCGCTTCACCCACCACGACTACCGCGACCGCGTCGGCCTGGCGGCCCTGGTCGGCGGCGAGTTCATCGCGACCGTCCGCTACGACCGCACCGACGACGGCGAGGCCGAGGTCGCCTTCCTGGTCCAGGACGCGCACCAGGGCCGCGGGGTGGCCTCCGCCCTGATGGAGCACATCGCGGCGGTGGCCCGCGAGCGCGGCATCCGCCGCTTCATCGCCGAGGTGCTGCCCTCCAACCGCAAGATGATCAAGGTCTTCACCGACGCGGGCTACACCCAGCAGCGCAGCTTCACCGACGGCGTCGTCCGGCTCGAATGCGACCTGGAGCCCACCGAGCAGTCCCTCGCCGTCATGCGCGCCCGCGAGCAGCGCGCCGAGGCCCGTTCCGTCCAGCGGCTGCTCGCCCCGGCCTCCGTGGCCGTCATCGGCACCGGCCGCCGGCCGGGCGGCGTCGGCCGCGGAGTGCTCCGGAACATCGTCGCGGGCGGCTACACCGGCCGCGTCCACGCCGTGAACCGCTCCTTCCCCGAGGAGCTGCGCACCCTGGACCCCGAGGGCGTCCCCGCCCACCGCTCCGTCGCCGAGATCCCCGACACCGTCGACCTCGCCGTGATCGCCGTGCCCGCCGACGACGTCGCCGAGGCCGTCGACGCATGCGGCCGGCACGGCGTCCTGGGCCTGCTGGTGATCTCCTCCGGCTACGCCGAGTCCGGCGCCGACGGCCGCCGCAGGCAGCGCGCCCTGGTGCGGCAGGCCCACTCGTACGGGATGCGCGTCATCGGCCCCAACGCGTTCGGCATCCTCAACTCCGCCGAGGACGTCCGGCTCAACGCCTCCCTGTCGCCCCAGACCCCGGACGGCGGACGGCTCGGCCTGTTCACCCAGTCCGGCGCCATCGGCATCGCCCTGCTGTCGGGGCTGCGCCGGCGCGGCGCCGGACTGTCGTCCTTCGTCTCCGCCGGCAACCGGGCGGACGTCTCGGGCAACGACATCCTGCAGTTCTGGTACGACGACCCGGCCACCGACGTCGCCCTGCTCTACCTCGAAACCCTCGGCAACCCGCGCAAGTTCTACCGCCTCGCCCGGCGCACCGCCGCCGTCAAGCCGGTCGTCGTCGTCAAGGGCGCCAGGCACTCGGCGGCCGCCCCGCCCGGACACGCGGTGCCCCCCGCCCGTATCCCCGACAGCACCGTCTCCGCCCTGCTGCAGCAGGCCGGCGTCATCCGCACCGACACCGTCACCGAGCTCCTCGACACCGGACTGCTGCTGTCCTGCCGGCCGCTGCCCGCGGGGCCCCGTGTCGCGGTCCTCGGCAACTCGGAGTCGCTCGGCCTGCTCACCTACGACGCCTGCCTCACCGCCGGGCTGGAACCGGGCCTCCCGCTCGACCTCACCACGGCCGCCGGCCCCGAGGACTTCCGGGCCGCCCTCACCGCCGCCCTCGCCGACCCCGCCCACGACGCCGTCGTGGTCACCGCCATCCCGCGCGTGGGCTCCGACCTCGGCGAGACCCCCGCGAGCAGCGACGACCCCGCGCTGGCCGAAGCGCTCCACGCCGCCGCGGACGAGGCCGGCACCGGCAAGCCCGTCGTGATCGTCCACACCGCCCTGGAGGCCATGGCCACCCGCCTCGCCGCGGTCCGCATCCCCGCGTACGGCGCCGCCGAGCGCGCCGTGAAGGCACTGGCCAGGGCCGCCGCCTACGCCCAGTGGCGCAGGGACGCCCAGGTGCCCGGCAGGGTGCCGGAGTTCGAGGACGTCGACGAGGCGGGCGCCTGCCAGGACGTCACCCGGCTGCTCGACGAGGCGGCGGAGCCCGCCGGGGACACCCACGGCGTTCCCCTCGACGACTCCGCGGCCGCCGCCCTGCTGGCCCGCTACGGCATCACGGTCCGGCCCACGCTGCCCGCCCCCGGGATCGACGCGGCCCTGGAGGCGGCCCGGCGGCTCGGCTACCCGGTCGCCCTGAAGACCACCGCGCCCCACCTTCGGCACCGCGCCGACCTCGGCGGCGTACGCCTGGACATCGCCGGCCCCGACGACCTCGGCCGCGCCTTCGAGGAGCTGACCGCCCGGCTGGGCAAGCCCGAGGAGCTGCACCTGGTCGTGCAGGCCATGGCACCGCGCGGCGTCGACACGGTCGTACGCGCCACCGTCGACCCGGCCGCGGGCGCCGTGCTCTCCTTCGGCATCGCCGGCGCCCCCTCCGAACTCCTCGACGACATGGCGCACCGGCTGGTCCCGGCCACCGACCGGGACGTCGCCGAGCTGGTCCGCTCCATCAAGGCGGCCCCGCTGCTGTTCGGCTGGCGCGGCGCGGAGCCGGTGGACACCGGCGCCCTGGAGGAGCTGCTGCTGCGGGTGTCGCGGCTGGTCGACGACCTGCCCGAGGTGGTCTCCGTCGACCTCGAACCGGTTGTGGTGGCCCCCGCCGGCCTCACCGTGCTCGGCGCCTCCGTGCGCCTCGCGCGGCCCCCGGCCCGCACGGACCTCGGGCCTCGTGCACTGTCGTCCTTCTGAACACGTGCTCCGCACTAGGATGGTCGCCATGGCGAAGACCGGTACGACGACCCAGGGGCTGCGCGCGGCGATCGAGCGCAGCGGCTACTACCCCGCCCTCGTGGCCGAGGCCGTGGAGGCCTCCGTCGGTGGGGAGGCGGTCGCCTCGTACCTGGTCCACCAGGAGACCACCTTCGACGCGAACGAGGTCCGCCGGCACGTCACCGTCCTGGTCCTGACCAGCACGCGCTTCATCGTCAGCCACACCGACGAGCAGAGCGCCGACGACACCTCCCCGAGCCCCTACGCCACCACCTCCACCGAGTCGGTCAAGCTGGAGCGGATCTCGTCGGTCGTGCTGAGCCGGGTCGTCGCCAACCCCGAGTCGTACACCCCGGGCACCCTGCCCCGCGAGGTCGTGCTGACCATCGGCTGGGGCGCGGTCAGCCGCATCGACCTGGAGCCCGCCGCCTGCGGCGACCCCAACTGCGAGGCCGACCACGGCTACACCGGCTCCTCCAGCGCCGACGACCTGAGCCTGCGGGTCAGCGAGGCGGGCGACGGCCCCGAGACCGTCCGCCAGGCCCTCGCCTTCGCGCAGGCGCTCTCCGAGGCGACCGCGGGCGCGGCCTCCTGATGGTCCATCCCGCCCCGTCCTACGAACCGCTCGACCCGTACGCCGCGCCCGCCCCGCGCTACGGCAGCGGCTCGCTGAGCGACCTGCTGCCCGCGGTCGCCGCCGGGCTCGGCATCACCGGCGCCCCGCGGACGGCGCTCGACCTCGCGCCCGCCGACCGGGTCTGCGTGTTCCTCGTGGACGGCATGGGCTGGGAGCTGATCCGCCGGCATCCCGACGAGGCGCCGTTCCTCACCTCCCTGATCGCCGGCTCGGCCACCAACAGCGGCCGGCCGATCACCGCGGGCTTCCCCTCCACCACCGCGACCTCGCTCGCCTCCGTCGGCACCGGGCTGCCGCCCGGCGCGCACGGCCTGGCCGGGTACACCGTGCTGAACCCGGACACCGGCGAGCTGATGAACCAGCTGCGCTGGCAGCCGTGGACCGACCCGTACGTCTGGCAGCCGTACCCCACGGTCTTCCAGCTCGCCCAGGCCGCCGGCATCGAGACCTGCCAGGTCACCTCGCCCACCTTCCAGCACACCCCGCTGACGAAGATCGCCCTCAGCGGCGGCACCTTCCACGGGCGGCTCACCGGCGAGGAGCGCATGGACCTCACCGCCGAGCGGCTCGCCGCGACCGACCGGGCGCTGGTCTACACGTACTACAGCGAGCTGGACTCCATGGGCCACCGGCACGGGGTCGACTCCGACGCCTGGCGCGGCCAGCTGATGATGGCCGACCGGCTCGCCCAGCGGCTCGCCGAGCAGCTCCCGCCGCGCAGCGCGCTGTACATCACCGCCGACCACGGCATGATCGACATCCCCTTCGACCCGGAGTCCCGGATCGACTTCGACGAGGACTGGGAGCTGCGCGCCGGCGTCGCCGTCCTCGCCGGCGAGGCCCGGGCCCGTCACGTCTACGCCGTGCCGGGTGCCGCAGCCGACGTGCACGCGGTGTGGAGCGAGGTGCTCGGCGAGCAGATGTGGGTGGCCTCCCGTGAAGAGGCGGTCGCCGCGGGCTGGTTCGGGCCCGTCGTGGAGGACCGGGTGCTCGGCCGCATCGGCGACGTCGTCGCCGTCGCCCGGGACGACATCGCGATCGTTGCCACCCGCTCCGAGCCGGGGGAGTCCACCATGGTCGGCCTGCACGGCTCGATGACCCCCGTGGAGCAGTTGGTGCCGCTGCTCGAAGTCCGCACCTGACGCACCGCCCTCCCTCCCCACCGCCCACCACCCCGCCCCGAAAGGCCGCCGCCTCCTCATGCCTGAGCTCGTGTTCTTCTCCGGAACGATGGACTGCGGGAAGAGCACCCTCGCCCTGCAGATCGAGCACAACCGCTCGGCACGCGGCCTGGAGGGACTGATCTTCACCCGTAACGACCGGGCCGGCGAGGGCGTCCTCTCCTCCCGGCTCGGCCTGGAGACCAAGGCCGTCGAGGCCGCCGACGACTTCGACTTCTACGGCTACCTCGTCACGCACCTGTCCGGCGGCGCCCGCGCCGACTACGTCATCGTCGACGAGGCCCAGTTCTTCACCCCGGACCAGATCGACCAGCTCGCGCGCATCGTCGACGACCTGCGGCTGGACGTCTTCGCCTTCGGGATCACCACCGACTTCCGCACCAAGCTCTTCCCGGGCTCCCGGCGCCTGGTGGAGATGGCCGACCGGATCGAAGTGCTCCAGGTCGAGGCCCTGTGCTGGTGCGGCGCCCGTGCCACGCACAACGCCCGTACGGTGGGCGGGGAGATGGTCGTCGAGGGCGAGCAGGTCGTCGTCGGCGACGTCAACCGCCCCGGCGCGGACATCGGCTACGAGGTGCTCTGCCGCCGCCACCACATCCGGCGGATGACCGCGGCCGCGGCGCGCGCGGCGGCGATCTCGCCGGACGTCCTGCCGGTCGACTAGCTGCCGCCGGCCCCCGGCTGCGGCCGGGACCGGATCACGGTGAAGACCGCGCCCTCGGGGTCCGCCACGGTGGCCAGCCGGCCGTACTCGGAGTCGCGCGGCGTGCGGATGACCGTCCCGCCCAGGTCCGTCACCTGGCGGGTGGCGGCGTCGGTGTCGGCGACCTCGAAGTACGTCATCCAGTGCGCCCCGCGGTCGCGCGGCAGGGCCCGGCCGACGCCGTGGATCCCGCCGACCGGACGGCCGGCGAGGTGGAGCGTGAGGTAGTCGAAGTCGGTGGAGACCACCGCGTCGGTCTCCAGCCCGAAGACCACCGAGTAGAACTTGCCGACCAGCGAGGTCTCCCGGGTGAGCAGTTCGTTCCAGACCGGCGCGCCCGGTACCCCGAAGACCTCGGTCCCGCGGTGGTGCCGGGCCTGCCACACCCCGAACACCGCGCCCATCGGGTCCGAGGCGACGGCCAGCCGTCCCGCGTCGTCCGCGTCCAGCGGGCCGACGCCCACCGTGCCGCCGCAGATCCGGATCAGCTCGGCGGTCTTGTCGGCGTCGTCCGTGGCGAAGTAGGTCGTCCACGCGATCGGCAGGTGCCGGTCCCTGGGCAGCTCGCCGATGCCGGCCACGCTCTTCCCGTCCAGCGTGGCGCGCACGTACAGGCCCAGGGAATGCGGACCGGGGTGGAACTCCCAGCCGAACAGATGGCTGTAGAACTCCTGCGTGGCCTCGACGCTGTGAGCCAGCAGGCTGACCCAGCACGGGGTGCCGTGCGGGTGGCGGTTCCCTACCTCGGTCATCAATTCTCTCCTGGGGAGCAACGCTCGGGCTTGCAGGGGACGTGCCACAGCGATGCTCGCACCACCGGGTGTGCCGCGGACCGGGGCCGCGCCGCAGGTTTCCCGCGCCGGGTGACCACAATGGGCTTATGCATCCTGTCATTACCGTAACCGAATTGGCCGCGCTGCCGAAGGGCGTCCCGGGAGGCGCCGCCCTTCTGGACGTCCGCTGGCAACTGGGCGGGCCGCCCGGCCGTCCCGCGTACGAGGCCGGTCACCTGCCCGGCGCGCACTACGTCGACCTCGACACCGAACTCGCCGGACCGCCCGGGGCGGCGGGCCGCCATCCCCTCCCGGACCTCGCGGTGTTCACCGCCGCGATGCGCCGCGCGGGCGTCGGCGCGGACCGCGACGTCGTCGTCTACGACGGCGGTCCCGGCTGGGGCGCGGCCCGCGCGTGGTGGCTGCTGCGCTGGGCCGGGCACGAACGGGTCCGCGTCCTGGACGGCGGGCTCGCGGCGTGGACCGCGGCGGGACTGCCTCTCGATGCGGACGTCCCCGCCGACGAGGAGGGCGACTTCGCAGCGGCGCCGGGCGCGCTTCCCGTGCTCACCGCCGACGAGGCGGCGGCACTGGCCCGCCGCGGCGTCCTCCTGGACGCCCGTGCGCCGGAGCGCTACCGGGGCGACACCGAGCCCATCGACCCCGTCGCCGGTCACATCCCCGGCGCGGTCAACGCCCCGACCACGGAGAACGTCGCCGCGGACACCGGCGTCTTCCTCGCCGCCGACGAACTCGCGGCGCGCTTCGGCAAGGCCGGTGCCACGCCCGGCGCCGAGGTCGGCGTCTACTGCGGCTCGGGCGTCTCCGGCGCCCACGAGGTGCTGGCCCTGGCGGTCGCCGGCATCCCCGCGGCGCTCTACGTCGGCTCCTGGAGCGAGTGGTCCACGGCGGGCCGCGACGTCGCGACCGGCCCGCAACCGGGCTGACCGGGCGCCGGCGGCTGGAGGCCGGCCCCTACGGAGGACCGCACCGGGGCACCCCCTGAGGGGCAGCGTGCCCCGGTCAGTCCTGCTTCTTGCGCCGGCTCCCGAAGACGATCTCGTCCCAGCTCGGCACCGTCGCCCGCCGTCCCGGACGGACCCCGTCCGCCTCGGCCTGGCGGTCGGTGGAGCCGACCAGCCGGTCGCGGTGGGCGCCGACCGAACGCGGCATCAGGACGTCGGCGTACGCGGAGCCCGCGCCCGCACTGGCGGCGGGGGCCGGCGGCGCCTCCTCCTCCGCCCCGGGCGTGTCGGGACCGTCTTCGGTGACCGCTGCCGCAGCCGGCGTGTCGGGCGTGACGGAGGGCGGCCCCGCCTGGGCCGGCACCACCATGTCGCCGCGGAAGCTGGGGACCGCCTCCAGGAGGCTGGTCAGGGAGTCGCGCTCCTCCTCCGCCCGCTCCTCGGCCGTGCGTTCCGCCCGATCGGCGCGGTCGGGCCGCTCCAGCGCACGGTCGCGCGGGAGCCGCGCGATCCGCGGCACGAAGGGGTAGCTCGGCTCCTGCGCGGCCTCCTGGGTCGTCTCCCCGATGAGCGCGCGCGCCTCGTCGTCCACGGCCTGGACGAGCCGGCGCGGAGGGTCGTACGTCCAGCTCGCGGAGTGCGGCTCACCGGCCACCCGGTAGACGAGGAGCACCTCCCAGGTACCGTCGTCACGCCGCCAGGAGTCCCACAGGACGCTGTCCTTCTCGGCGCCGCGCAGCAGCAGCCGCTCCGCGACGGCCTCACCGAGCTGCGGACCGGTGCTCTCGCCCTGACGCCGCACCGCGGTCTTGCGGGCCCGCTCGGCCATGAAGGCGCGCTCCGCCAGCACGGGGCCCTCGAAGCGCCGGACGCGCTCCACCGGGATCCCGGCGAGCTGAGCGACCTCCTCCGCGGTGGCACCGGCTCGTATCCGCGCCTGGATGTCGCGCGGGCGCAGATGGCTCTCGACCTCGATCTCGATCTGGCCCAGCCGCGCCCGGTCGTTGCGGATGGCGGCACGCAGACGTTCGTCGATCGGAAGCGTGTACTCCGTGCTGTCGGCAGCCTTGAGCACCAGCCGTGTGCCGTCGTTGCTGACGGCCACGACACGCAGTTCGGGCACGGTTACCTCCCGGGTGGTGCCTGCCGACGTCACGTGCGTCGCTGCTCCCGATGGACGAGTGTGACCTGCCCGGGTGCAGCCTGCCACAACCTTGCTGAGTTTCCCGGCGTGTCGGGCGTGTGCCGTGACTCGCCGTTATGGCACGGTTACCTATTCGCAACGCTGAGTGACCAAACGAACCACTCGGCGTCAAGTGTCTCCGGTTCGATCGACGGCACCCCGGGACGAGTGCGCCGTCTCCCCCCGGAGCCAGGATTTGTCACAGTACTCCATTTGGGCCACGTCGGTGGGGCGCCGCGCCGTCGAACTTCGCGCACGCCAAGGGAGTTGGGCCGGGATCTTCACAAAAACCACACAAGTGGAACTATTCGCCGAGCACCCGCCGCAGGTAGTCGTTGCGGAACAGCCGGTCCGGGTCCAGCCGGTCGCGCAGGGCGGTGAACTCGGCGAAGCGCGGGTAGACCTCGGCGAAGTAGTCCGCGTCCCGGGTGTGGATCTTGCCCCAGTGGGGGCGTCCCTGATGGGCGGTCATGATCTGCTCGACCGCCGTGAAGTACTCCTGGTACCGGCTGCCGCGGTACATGTGCACCGCGACGTACGCGGTGTCCCGGCCGGAGGCCGTCGACAGCGCGATGTCGTCCGCCGGGGCGACGCGCACCTCCACGGGGAAGCTGATCCTGAACCGCGAGGACTCGACCATGGACTTCAGCTCGCGCAGCACCTCCACCGCGGCCTCCCGCGGCACCGCGTACTCCATCTCCACGAAACGCACACGGCGTGGATGGGTGAACACCTTGTACGGGACGTCGGTGTAGGCGCGGGCCGACAGGGCCCGGCTGGAGACCTGGGCGATGCCCGGGATGAGGGCGGGCGCCGCCCGGCCCACGGCGCAGGCCGCCTGGAAGACCCCGTTGGACAGGAACTCGTCGTCGATCCAGCCGCGCACGCCCGGGACCGGGGCGGCGGGCCCCTGACTGCGGTTGTTCCGCTTCGTGTTGCAGCCGTCGGTGTGCGGGAACCAGTAGAACTCGAAGTGCTCGTTCTCCTCGACCAGTTGGTCGAACTCGGCGACCACCCGGTCGAAGCGCATGGGCTCCTCGCGCGCGGCGAGCAGGAAGAGCGGCTCGACCGCGAAGGTGAGCGCGCTGACCACGCCGAGCGCGCCCAGCCCGATCCGGGCGGCGGCGAAGACCTCGGCGTTCTCCTCCGCCGAGCAGGTGAGCACCGAACCGTCGGCGAGCACCAGTTCCAGCGCCTTGATCTGGGCGGCTATGGAGCCCGAGTCGCGGCCCGTGCCGTGGGTTCCGGTGCTGGTCGCGCCGGCCACGGTCTGTTCCATGATGTCGCCCATGTTCGTGAGCGACAGGCCTTCGGCGGCGAGCAGCGCGTTGAGGTGCTTGAGCTGGACGCCCGCCTCCACCGTGACCGTGCCGGCCTCGCGGTCGACGCGCCGCACCGCGGTCATCCGCTCGGGCCGGATCAGGACGCCCGAGGTCGCCGCCGTCGAGGTGAAGGAGTGCCCGGTGCCGACCGCCTTGGCCGGGAGCCCGTCCGCCGCCGCCTTGCGCACCACGGCGGCCAGTTCGTCCACCGAGGCGGGTGACTCGGTCCGCGCGGGCAGGGCCCGCACGTTGCCCGCCCAGTTACGCCATGTGGCCTTCCCGGCGGTCCTGTTCGTCGTAGCCATGCGCACGCGTCCCCTCCAGCTCAGGCGCCGGCTCCAGCCGGCGGTACCCCAGGAAGGCCGCCACCACGGCGAGCGCCGCGGCGGAGGCGGGCACCGCGAACGCGGCCCGGGCCCCCGCCGCGTCGACCACCCACCCGGCCGCAGAGGCGCCGAGCGCCACACCGACCGCGAGCCCCGTGCTCGTCCACGTCATGCCCTCGGTCAGCTTCGCGCGCGGTACCAACTGCTCGACGAGCGCCATGGTGGTGACCATCGTCGGTGCGATGGACAGGCCCGCGACGAACAGCGCCACGGCCAGGAACGGCAAGTTCCCGACCAGTAGTGGCGGGATCATACTCACGGCCATGGCCGCCACGCCCAGGAGGAAGCGGCGGGAGGCCGTTCCCGTCGGCTTCATCAGGCCGAAAAGCACCCCCGCGAGGCAGGAACCCGCCGCGTACACCGCCAGCACCACGCTGGCCGCGGCCTTGTGGCCCTGCTCCTCGGCGAAGGCCACGGTGTTCACGTCCACGGCACCGAAGAGCGCCCCGGTCGCGACGAAGGTCAGCACGAGCACCTGCAGCCCGCGGGAGCGCAGCGCGGAGCCGGGGGTGTGCTGTTCGCGCGGGTGGGGCGGCGGTTCGGTGGCGCGCTGCGCGCTCAGCAGCCACACCCCGGCCGCCAGGAAGAGCACGGCCAGCAGCGGCCCCGCCTCCGGGAACCAGATCGTGCACAGCCCGATCGACAGGATCGGGCCCACGATGAAGCAGACCTCGTCGACGACGGACTCGAAGGAGTAGGCGGTGTGCAGCAGCGCGGGCGACCCGCGGTGGATCATGGCCCACCGCGCCCGCACCATGGCGCCCAGGCTCGGGGTCGTCCCCGCCGGCGCGACGCAGACGAAGAGCGCCCAGTCCGGAGCCCCGGTCCGTACGCACACCAGCAGGCCCGCCACCGCCAGCACCGTCACCCCGGCCGCCGGGCGCAGCACCCTGCGCTGGCCGTACCGGTCGACCAGGCGGGAGACCTGCGGACCCAGCGCCGCCCCGGCCAGCGCCAGGGTGGCCGCCAGGGCGCCCGCGATCCCGTAGCGGCCGGTGACCTGGGACATCATCGTCACGATGCCGATGCCGAGCATGGACAGCGGCATCCGGCCGATGAAGCCCGCCGCCGAGAAACCCCTGGTCCCCGGAGTGGAGAAGATCGCGCGATAGGGACTGGGCACAGGGCGCTCCAACGGCTTCGTCGCCGATGTTCGGGGGCTGAGGTGGGGGCGGGGGTAAGGAATGTGACTGCGTCACACAGCTTACAAAGGGAGCGCAAGCGAATTTTCCCGGTTCTTCGGCCGTCACCCCCGGGTGGCAGGATCGGAACATGTCCGATCACACCGAGGCCGGCACCGCCACTCCGTACGACGCACTGCTCCTGCTGTCCTTCGGGGGGCCCGAGGGGCCCGACGACGTCGTCCCCTTCCTGGAGAACGTCACGCGCGGCCGTGGCATCCCCCGTGAGCGCCTGAAGGAGGTGGGGCAGCACTACTTCCTCTTCGGCGGGGTCAGCCCCATCAACGCGCAGAACCGCGAGCTGCTGGAGGCGCTGCGCAAGGACTTCGCCGAGCACGGCCTCGACCTGCCCGTGTACTGGGGCAACCGCAACTGGTCGCCCTACCTCATCGACACGCTGCGCGAGCTGACCGGGGACGGCCACCGCCGGGTCCTGGTCCTGGCCACCAGCGCGTACGCCTCCTACTCCGGCTGCCGGCAGTACCGCGAGAACCTCGCCGACTCCCTGGCCGCCCTCGAGGCCGAAGGACACCCCGTCCCCCGCGTGGACAAGCTGCGGCACTACTTCAACCACCCCGGCTTCGTCCGGCCCATGGCCGACGCGGTGCTGACCGCCCTCGCCACGCTGCCCGAGGACGTCCGGGACGGGGCGCACCTGGCGTTCACCACCCACTCGATCCCCACCGCGGCCGCCGACACCTCGGGCCGGCCCGAGGAGCACACCGAGGACGGAGCCGGCGGCGCCTACGTCGCCGAGCACCTGGACACCGCCCGGGTGATCGCCGACGCCGTCCGCGAGGCCACCGGCACCGACCGCCCGTGGAAGCTGGTCTACCAGTCCCGCAGCGGCGCCCCCCACATCCCGTGGCTGGAGCCCGACATCTGCGACCACCTGGAGGAGCTGCACGCCGCCGGCGCCCCCGCCGCCGTCATGGTGCCGATCGGCTTCGTCTCCGACCACATGGAGGTCAAGTACGACCTCGACACCGAGGCGACCGCCAAGGCCGCGGAACTGGGCCTGCCCGTATCCCGCGCCGCCACCGTGGGCGCGGACCCGCGCTTCGCGGCCGCCGTGCGCGAGCTGGTGCTGGAGCGCGCCGCCACCGAGCGGGGCCTGACCCCCGAGCGGTGCGCGCTGGGCGCGCTCGGGCCCAGCCACGACGTGTGCCCCGTGGGCTGCTGCCCGGCGCGCAGCCCGCGGCCCGCTGCCGCGGGCGCCGAGTGACCGACGTACCCGAACGCACGAGGAGTACCGTGAACGACCACCTCAAGGACGAACTCCTGGCCGTGGCCCTCGAGGCCGCCCGCAGGGCGGGCGAGCTGCTGCGCGACGGCCGCCCGGCCGACCTCGGTGTGGCCGCCACCAAGAGCAGCCCGATCGACGTCGTCACCGAGATGGACATCGCCGCGGAGAAGCTGATCGCCTCCTTCATCATCGAGCGCCGCCCGGACGACGGGCTCCTGGGCGAGGAGGGCGCCAGCACCCCGGGCACCAGCGGGGTCCGGTGGGTGATCGACCCGCTGGACGGCACCGTGAACTACCTGTACGGCCTGCCGTCGTGGGCCGTGAGCATCGCGGCCGAGCGGGACGGCGAGACGCTCGTCGGGGTCGTCGAGGCCCCGATGCGCGGCGAGAGCTACCGCGCGGTGCTGGGCCGGGGTGCGTGGGTCGGCGACCGGCCGGCGGCCGTGCGCCCTGCGCCGCCGATGGACCAGGCGCTGATCGGCACCGGCTTCGGCTACCTGCAGGAGCGCCGCGAGGGCCAGGCGAGGGTGCTGCGCGAGCTGGTGCCGCAGGTGCGGGACATACGCCGCGGCGGATCCGCCGCCATCGACCTGTGCGACGTGGGCTGCGGCCGCCTCAACGGCTACTACGAGCGCGGCCTGAACCCGTGGGACTACACGGCGGGCGCGCTGTTCGCCCGCGAGGCCGGAGCCCTGACCGGCGGCCGCCCCGGGGTGCCGGAGTCCACTGAGCTCACCGTGGCGGCCCCGCCGGGACTGTTCGAGCCCCTGCAGCGCCGGCTCGACGAACTCGGCGCCTGGCACGACTGAGGGCCGCTGACGCCCCCCGTGACGGCCGGCCGCCCCGTGCGCAACCGGCGGCGGGCACGCGAACGCCCCGGCACCTGTCCAGGTGTCCGGGGCGCGGCGTTCGGCTGTGCCGCCCTGGGCGATCTCAGGCGATCTTGGGCAGCACCTGGACGCCGTGCTCGGCGGCGAGGCGGCGCAGGTCGGCCAGTTCGGCCTCCTCGACCTCGGCCAGGAACTCGTCCCCGTCCTCACGGGCGCGCAGAAGGTCCGATTCGGTGCTGTGTATGCGCTGCAGGATTCCAGTGGTGAATGCGTCCATCAGGTGGCGCCCCCTCGTCGTCGTGGGTTGACACAGGGATATTCGGGGTCGTGCGATGTGCGGGGTCGTTCACAGGTCTTGTCCGGGGACCCCTCGGATCACACAGCGGCTACTGCCACGGGAGTTGCGGACGCCCTGGGGGCGTGATCGGGGGTGTGCAGTCGTCCTCCCCAGGCCCGCCGGAGGGGAAACCTCCGGGACGCGAAGAATTGGGCGCCAACTGCTCTTACCCCTGTTTTACGGCCTCCCGGTGCAGGATGGAGGGGCGTTCAGCCTGCGCAGCGGGCTGTGCACGGCTCTTTGAGAAGTGCCTAGGGAAGGAACAGCGCCTTGCGCGTACTGGTCGTCGAGGACGAGCAACTGCTCGCCGATGCGGTAGCCACCGGACTACGCCGTGAGGCCATGGCCGTCGACGTCGTCTACGACGGCGGCGCCGCCCTGGAGCGGATCGGGGTCAACGACTACGACGTCGTCGTCCTCGACCGCGACCTGCCGGTCGTCCACGGGGACGACGTGTGCCGCAAGCTCGTGGAGCTGGGCCTGCCGACCCGCGTCCTGATGCTGACCGCCGCGGGCGACGTCAGCGACCGCGTGGAGGGGCTGGAACTGGGCGCGGACGACTACCTCCCCAAGCCCTTCGCCTTCACCGAGCTGACCGCCCGCGTACGGGCCCTCGGGCGCCGTACGACCGCGCCGCTGCCGCCGGTGCTGGAGCGCTCCGGGATCAAGCTCGACCCCAACCGCCGCGAGGTGACCCGGGAGGGCCGGCAGGTCCACCTGGCCCCCAAGGAGTTCGCGGTGCTGGAGGTGCTGCTGCGCAGCGAGGGTGCCGTGGTCTCCGCGGAGCAGTTGCTGGAGAAGGCCTGGGACGAGAACACCGACCCCTTCACCAACGTCGTGCGCGTCACCGTCATGACGCTGCGCCGCAAGCTCGGGGAGCCCGCGGTGATCGTCACCGTGCCCGGCTCCGGTTACCGGATCTGATCCGCCGTGCCCGCGCCCTCGTCCTCGCCGACGACCCCGCCCGCGTCGCAGGCCATCCCGCCCAAGCCCACCTGGGACCCGAAGCCGGCCGCCCGCCCCATGCCGCTGCTGCGCCCCACGATCCGGATAAGGCTCACCCTGCTCTACGGCGGCATGTTCCTGATCGCCGGGGTGATACTGCTGTGGATCATCTACCTGCTGGCGGCCCAGGCCATCCGCCAGGGCACCGAGGCGCAGTTCCACGTCGAGGCCGGCCGGCTGTCGCTCACCGGGCTGTGTCCCGAACTGCCCACCGGCCCGACCAACCCCGACGCCTTCAACAAGGCCTACGTCCACTGCCTGGCCGTGCAGCGCGAGACCGCCCTGAACGTCCTGCTCAAGCGCTCGCTGTTCGCGCTCGTCGGTCTCGCCGTGCTCGCCTTCGCCTTCGGCTACCTGCTGGCCGGCCGGGTGCTGGCGCCGCTCGGCCGGATCACCCGCACCGCGCGCGGCGTGGTGAGCTCCGACCTGACCCAGCGGATCCACCTGACCGGCCCGGACGACGAGCTCAAGGAGCTGGCGGACACCTTCGACGACATGCTGGAGCGCCTGGAGCGGTCCTTCGACGCCCAGCGGCGCTTCGTCGCCAACGCCTCCCACGAGCTGAGAACGCCGCTGGCGATCACCCGCACGCTGCTGGAGGTCCAGCTCGCCGACCCCAACGCCTCCCCGGACATGGCACAGCTGGGGAAGAACCTGCTCGTCACCAACACGCGCAGCGAGCAGCTGGTGGAGGGCCTGCTGCTGCTCGCCCGCAGCGACAACGAGATCGTCGACCGCAAGCCGGTGGACCTCGCCGAGGCGGCCACCCAGGCGCTGGAGCAGACCCGCAGCGAGGCCGACGCCAAGGGCGTGGAGCTGCGTGCCGCGCTGGGCGAGGCGGTCGTCCAGGGCAACGGGGTGCTGCTGGAGCGCATCGCGCTGAACCTGGTGCAGAACGCCGTCCGGTACAACGTCGCGGACCAGGGCTGGGTGGAGGTCACCACGGGCGTCGAGGCGGGCTCCGCGGTCCTGACGGTCGTCAACACCGGGCCCGTCGTTCCCGCGTACGAGATCGACAATCTGTTCGAACCCTTCCGCCGGCTGGGCAACGAGCGCACGGGCAGTGACAAGGGCGTCGGTCTCGGGCTCTCCATCGCCAAGTCCGTCGCCCGGGCCCACGGCGGCACGATCAGCGCGGTCCCGCGCGAGGGAGGTGGCCTGGTCATGCGGGTTGTCGTCCCCGTGTGACCCGTCACACGACACCCCCGGAGGCGTGTTCGCTTTGCGCTGAATTTTGCGGTCTGCGCGCCTCGGGAGCATGCTGTGAGCGATCACACATACGATTCCGGCCGCGGGTACTCTCCGTGATTGCGACCTCCGGGAAAAGACCGGAAAAATCCATGTTTCCGCAGGTCATGATCACGGGAAGTACACGTGGAGGCGCGAGCAAGGTGCGACAAGCGGGCCGTTTCCGGTCATGACCGGCAGCGGATGCGATCACCTCTTCGGGGGTGCGTTTGGGTGTCGATTGAGTAACGGCACTTGATGTAAGGCAAAATCTCCGCTTCGGGCCGGGCACAAGACCGGCCTCCCGTGCGTTACGTGCGCTGGAGACACCGCAGACACCCAGAGGGGGAGAGCGATACATGGCTACTGATTACGACACCCCACGCAAGACCGACGATGACGTCAACGAGGACAGCATCGAGGAACTCAAGGCCAGGCGGAACGACAAGTCGACCTCGACGGTCGACGTCGACGAGTTCGACCAGGCCGAGTCCCTCGAGCTGCCCGGAGCCGACCTCTCCAATGAGGAGCTGTCGGTCCGGGTGCTGCCCCGGCAGGCGGACGAGTTCACCTGCATGAGCTGCTTCCTCGTGCACCACCGCAGCCAGCTGGCGACGGAGAAGAACGGCAACCCGATCTGCCGCGACTGCGCGGCCTGACGGAGAGCCGGACCGTGGCGAGCGACGACGAGCGGGGCCATGAGGCCTCGCTCGCGGGCGCAACGGAGGGGCCGGCGGGCGAGCTCGTCCCGTTCCGTCCCCCCGGACGTGCCGCACGGGCACGGGCACGCGCCAAGGCGGCGCTGAACACCTTCGTCGACGGGCTCGTCGAGACGGCCCCGAGGGTCCCCGTGAGGGACCTGGAGACGCTTCGCCGCCAGTTCCCCGGGCTCGGGCCCGAGGAGCTGGCCGACAAGCTGGTGAACGCCGCCACGATGGGCACGGCGACGGTCGGCGCCGGCATCGGCGCCGCCGCCATGCTGCCCACCCCGCCGGCCATGCCGGCGGAGCTGGCCTCGGAGACCCTCGGCGTCGCCCTGGTCGAGTACAAGCTCATCGCCGAGCTGCACGAGGTCTACGGGCTGCGCGCCCCGGGCACGCTGCGTCAGCGGTCGGCGATGTACCTCGCCGAGTGGACGGAGCGGCGCGGGATCGACTTCTCCAAGCCGTCCACGCTGAACATCGCGCTCGGCGGCAGGATGAAGCGCGAGCTGCGCCAGCAACTGATGAAGCGCACCATGCGCAACCTGCCGACGCTGACCCCGTTCATGGTCGGCGCGGCCGTCGGTGCCGTGATGAACCGGCGCGACACCAAGAAGCTCGCGGAGCAGATCCGCAAGGACCTGCGCGTCCGCCAGGTGCCCTGGGGCCTGCTGTCCGCAGAGGAGGAGCCCCCGCCCGCGCTCGGGCCCGGTGGCTGAGCCACCCGGCACCGGGCACCCCGAGCAAGGGCGCCCGTGTGCTCAGACGCGCACGTCCCGCAGGGCCGCGGCGAGGCGCTCGGGCGAGCGGGTCGACAGGTAGAGGTAGGGCGTCGGGTCGTCCGGGTCGGTGACCTCGACCTTGAGCGCGGTCGGCACGTACGCGCGCAGCAGCATGAAGGCGCGCGGATCGGCCTTGTACGACCGCCAGGCCACGGCCTCGTCCCGGTCCAGCACCGTGGCCTCGCCGAGCGCCGTCACGGGGATCCTCGCGTCCCCGGCCACCAGCGAACCGGCGACCACCCGCAGCCGCGGCGAGCCGTACGCGCTGACCAGGGCCGCTCCGGCGGCCGTACCGCCCACCAGCCCGCCGAGCAGCGCCAGGGGCCCCAGGGGCAGCAGGATCAGCGCCAGTGAGACGCCCGCGCCGACGGCGAGGCCCCACCACGAACGCGGCGCGGTCAGCCGCTCCTCATAGCTCATGACGGTCATGACACCAAGCTTGTCATGCCGTGTCCTCAGCGCCCGCCCCGGGACCGCAGCCTCGTCAGCGCGTGCGCCGCGCGCGGGGGACGCCGCAGCCCCGTGGCGACCTGCTTGGCCCAGTCGGTCGCGGCGGTCGGCAGGGCGGCGTCCAGGACGGCGGAGGACCGGGCGTCGGTGCCCACCAGGTAGCGGGGGAGCGGCCGCGGTGCCGTGAGCGCCCTGAGGACCGTGCGCGCCACCGGGCGCGGCGAGGGCAGCTCCCGCTTGATCATCTCCTCCGCGGCCTCGTACTGGTGCCGGTAGGCGGAGTTGCGGCGCTGCGGCAGCCGGCTCGCGCCGCGCTGCCAGATGTCCGTGCCGTACGAGCCGGGCTCCACCAGCACGACCTTGACCCCGAACGGGGCGGCCTCCATCCGCAGCGCGTCCGTCACCGCCTCCAGGCCCTGCTTGCTGGCGCAGTACCAGCCGAGCAGCGGCATCGAGACCCGCCCGGAGATCGACGAGATGTTGACGATCCGCCCCGCGCGCCGGGCCCGCATCGTGGGCAGCACCAGGCGGGCGATGCGCGCCGGTGCCACCAGGTTGGTCTCCAGTTGCTGCCGGACCTGCTCGTCGTCGACGTCCTCGATCGCACCGGGCTGGGCGATCCCGGCGTTGTTCACCACCGCCCACGGGCCGCCGTCCGTCATCGTGGCGATCTCGGTGAACGCCCGGACGGAGGACGTGGCGTCCGTGACATCCAGCAGCACGGTGCGCACCGACGCGCCGGTGCGCTCCACCGCTTCCCGCAGCGCCTCGCCCTTCTCCTCGCTCCGTACCGTCCCGATGACGTCGAAACCGGCGTGGGCGAGTTCCAGGGTGGTGGCGAGGCCGATCCCGCACCCGGCTCCTGTGACGACGACGGACCTGGGGGTCATGTGGTGCTCCAAGGGAGGGTGCTCCGGTGATGGGCGGGCCGCGGGGCCGCAAGGACAACGGCCGGGCGGCGGGAATGGATCCCGCAGGAGGGTAGGGTCTCCCGCGTGAGTGGAGCTACGACCGACGCCGGCCCGGACCGCCCGGGCCTGACACCGCCGAGCGACGCCGTCGCGCCCGAGCGGCACCCCGACGCCCCCGCTCCCGGCGAACCGCTGGGCGCGCACTACGACCACTGCTTCGGCTGTGGCGGGGCGCAGCCGCACGGCCTGCACCTGGAGGCCACGGCCGGTGAGGGCGTCAGCGTGACCGCGGAGTTCACGGTCCAGCCCGCCCACCAGGGCGCCCCGGGCCTGGCGCACGGCGGTGTGCTGGCCACGGCTCTCGACGAGACGCTCGGCTCGCTGGCCTGGCTGCTGCGGACCATCGCCGTGACCGGCCGCCTGGAGACCGACTTCGTGCAGCCCGTGCCGGTCGGTGCGACCCTCCACCTGGAGGCCCGCTGCACCGCAGTGGCCGGGCGCAAGATCTACTCCACCGCGGTCGGCCGCATCGGCGGCCCCGAAGGCCCCGTCGCCGTCCGTGCGGACGCGCTGTTCATCGAGGTCAAGCTGGAGCACTTCACCGACAACGGCCGCCCCGAGGAGATCCGGGCCGCGATGTCCGACCCCGACCAGGTCAAGGTCGCGCGCGCCTTCGAGGTGAACCCGTGACCGGCGGCGGTCGCCCCCCGGTCGACGTCCTCATCCACCGTTTGCACGAGGACGTCCCGATTCCTTCGTACGGGCACCCGGGCGACGCCGGGGCCGACCTCGTCACCACCGAGGCGGCCGAACTGGCCCCCGGTGAGCGTGCCGTGCTGCCCACGGGGGTGTCGATCGCGCTGCCGTACGGCTACGCCGCCTTCGTGCACCCGCGCTCGGGCCTGGCCGCGAGGTGCGGAGTGGCGCTCGTGAATGCCCCGGGAACGGTTGATGCCGGGTACCGTGGGGAGATCAAGGTGATCGTGGTCAACCTGGACCCGCGCGAGAGCGTACGGTTCGCAGCAGGGGACCGGATCGCCCAACTGGTCGTCCAGCAGGTCGAGCGGGTCCGCTTCCACGAGGTGGCGGAGCTGCCCGGCTCGGAACGGGCGGCAGGGGGCTTCGGCTCCACGGGGGGTCATGCCGCGGTGGATGGCTCGCCGGTCGGTCCGTCCGGCAATGGATACGCATCGGTCATCGCTGACCGGGAAGGACAGTGACGTGTTCCGTCGTCGTCGCAAGGAGCGCGGAGACGCCCTCGACGAGCTCGAGGCCGAGGGCCCTGACGAGCTGGCCGAAGACGCCGAGGAGTCGGACGACTCCATGGAGTCCCGTCGGTACAACCTTCCGCCCGCCCCCAGGCCGGACGGCCCGTGGGACGTGAGCGAGGTCAGGGACCCGGCCGAGGGCCGGGTCGACCTGGGCGGGCTGTTCGTGCCCGGTGTGCAGGGCATGGAGCTGCGCGTCGAGGTGGCCGGGGAGTCCATCGTCGCCGCGACCGTGGTGCTCCGGGAGAGCGCCGTCCAGCTGCAGGGCTTCGCCGCCCCCAAGTCGGAGGGCATCTGGGGCGAGGTCCGCGACGAGATCGCGTCCGGCATCACCAAGCAGGGCGGCATCGTCGACGAGGTCGAGGGTCCGCTGGGCTGGGAGCTGCGCGCCCAGGTCCCGGTGCAGCTGCCCAACGGCGCCAACGGCGTCCAGGTCGTGCGCTTCGTCGGCTGTGACGGCCCGCGCTGGTTCCTGCGGGGCGTCATCTCCGGGCAGGGCGCCGTCCAGCCCGAGACCGCCGGCCTGCTGGAGCAGATCTTCCGCGACACGGTCGTCGTCCGCGGCGAGTCGCCGATGGCGCCGCGCGACCCGATCGTGCTGAAGCTGCCCAACGACGCCCAGATGGTGCCCGAGGGCATCGCCCAGGAAGAGGCCGGTCGCTTCTCCGACGGCATCGACCCGATGCGTCGCGGACCGGAGATCACCGAGGTGCACTGAACCCCGGGGCCCAGTGCCCCGGCCACGCAAAACGCCCGTGGGCCGACCTGTGAGAACAGGTCGGCCCACGGGCGTTTTCGCAGGTCATCGGGGTGAACGTCAAAGGTCCGTCAAGGCGCCGTGAGAGCCCGTATGGAAGCCGTCAACGAGGTCCTCGTACGGCGGGGACGGAGGTTTCCTGGCCTGGTAAACGTTCGATCCGAAGCTAGGAGCACACGATGGCCGACCTGGCCTTCGTGGTCACCACGATCGCGGTCTTCGCGCTGGTGGCCCTCATCGCCAAGGGGGTGGCGAAGCTGTGAGCGCCGAGAACGTCGTCGGACTCGTCGTCGCCGTCGCCCTGCTGGGCTACCTGATCCTGGCGCTCGTCCGACCCGAGAGGTTCTGAGTTCCGGACATGGGCCCCATCACCGCTGACGTGCTCCAGGTCACCGCCCTCATCGTGGCGCTGGCCCTGGTGTACCGCCCCTTCGGCGACTACATGGCCGCCGTCTACAGCTCCGACCGCCACCTGCGGGTGGAGCGGCTGATCTACCGCTGCTTCGGCGCCGACCCGGACGCCGAGATGCGCTGGCCCGCCTACCTCAGGGCGGTGCTGGCCTTCTCCTTCGTGGGCGTGCTGTTCCTGTACCTGTTCCTACGGCTCCAGGACCACCTCCCGCTGTCGCTCGGCTTCGCCGCCATCACGCCCGACCAGGCGTTCAACACCGCGGCCTCGTTCGTGACCAACACGAACTGGCAGTCGTACATGGGTGAGAACGCCATGGGCCACGCCGCCCAGACCGCGGGCCTGGCCGTGCAGAACTTCGTCTCGGCGGCGGTCGGCATGGCCGTGGCCGTGGCGCTGGTCCGCGGCTTCGTGCGCTCCCGCACCGGCGAGCTCGGCAACTTCTGGACCGACATGGTCCGCGGCACCGTCCGCATCCTGCTGCCCGTGGCGTTCGTCGCCGCGATCGTGCTGGTGGGCTTCGGGGCAATCCAGAACTTCGCCGGCTGGCACGAGATCACCACCCTCGCCGGCGGCCACCAGACGCTGACCGGTGGCGCGGTGGCCTCCCAGGAGGCCATCAAGGAGCTCGGCACCAACGGCGGCGGCTTCTACAACGTCAACTCCGCCCACCCCTTCGAGAACCCGGACGCGTTCACCAACCTCTTCGAGATCTTCCTGATGCTGGTGATCCCGCTCTCGCTGACCCGCACCTTCGGGAAGCTGGTCGGCAACATCAGGCAGGGCTACGCGATCCTCGCCGCGATGGGCCTGATCTGGATCGGCTTCGTCACGCTGATGACCTGGGTCGAGTTCGCGCACCCCGGCTCGGCGAACCAGATCGCGGGCGCCGCCATGGAGGGCAAGGAACAGCGCTTCGGCGTCGGCGCCTCGTCGCTGTTCGCGGTGAGCACCACCTTGACGTCGACCGGCGCGGTGGACTCCTTCCACTCCTCCTTCACCGGCCTCGGCGGAGGCATCACCCTGCTCGGGATGATGCTGGGCGAGATCGCCCCGGGCGGTACCGGCTCCGGCCTCTACGGCATCCTGATCATGGCGATCATCGCGGTGTTCATCGCCGGCCTGATGGTCGGCCGCACCCCGGAGTACCTGGGCAAGAAGATCGGCACCCGCGAGATCAAGCTCGCCGCCCTCTACATCCTGGTCACCCCGACCGTCGTACTGGTCTTCACCGCCCTGGCGATGGCCCTGCCGACCCCGCCGCACTCCATGCTCAACAGCGGGCCGCACGGCTTCTCCGAGGTCCTGTACGCCTACACCTCCGCCGGCAACAACAACGGCTCCGCCTTCGCCGGCCTGAGCGCCAACACGCAGTGGTACAACACCACGCTCGGCCTCGCGATGCTCCTCGGGCGCTTCGTGCCGATGGTCTTCGTCCTGGCCCTGGCCGGCTCGCTCGCCCGGCAGACGCCGGTGCCCGCCACCGCGGGCACCCTGCGCACCGAGAAGCCGCTCTTCGCGAGCCTGCTCGTCGGCGCGATCCTGATCATCACCGCACTGACCTACTTCCCGGCGCTCGCCCTCGGCCCGCTCGCGGAAGGCCTGTCATGAGCCGCGCGACCACCCCCACCCCCGCAGAGGAAACCATGTCCACCGACACGCCCGTACGCGCGCCCGAGGGAGGACTGGCACCGCACGCCCCGGACGCGGGGCCCGGCGCCCGTGTCTCGGGCGGGCTCTTCGACCCGGCCCAGCTGCTGCGGTCCCTCCCGGACGCCCTGCGCAAGCTCGACCCCCGGGTGATGATCAAGTCGCCCGTCATGTTCGTGGTCCTGATCGGCTCGGTGCTCACCACCGTGCTGGCGCTGCTCTCCCCGGCCGACTGGTTCGGCTGGGCGATCACCGCATGGCTCTGGCTCACGGTGATCTTCGCCAACCTCGCGGAGGCCGTCGCCGAGGGCCGCGGCAAGGCCCAGGCCGACACGCTGCGCCGGGCCAAGACCGACACCGTCGCCCGCCGTCTCACGGACGGCGCCGAGGAGCGCGTGCCGGGGACGGAACTGCGCGTCGGCGACCTGGTGGTCTGCGAGGCGGGCGACGTGATCCCGGGTGACGGTGACGTCGTGGAGGGCGTCGCGTCGGTCGACGAGTCGGCGATCACCGGTGAGTCGGCCCCGGTCATCAGGGAGTCCGGCGGTGACCGCAGCGCGGTCACGGGCGGCACCAAGGTGCTGTCGGACCGGATCGTCGTCCGCATCACGACCAAGCCCGGTGAGACCTTCATCGACCGGATGATCGCCCTGGTGGAGGGCGCGGCCCGGCAGAAGACGCCCAACGAGATCGCGCTGAACATCCTGCTGGCCTCGCTGACCATCGTCTTCCTGCTCGCGGTCGTCACCCTGCAGCCGTTCGCGATCTACGCGGGCGCCGAGCAGTCGATGATCGTCCTGGTCGCGCTGCTGGTCTGCCTCATCCCGACGACGATCGGCGCCCTGCTGTCGGCGATCGGCATCGCCGGCATGGACCGCCTGGTGCAGCGCAACGTGCTCGCCATGTCCGGCCGGGCCGTCGAGGCCGCCGGCGACGTCTCCACCCTGCTGCTCGACAAGACCGGGACCATCACCCTCGGCAACCGCCAGGCCGCGGAGTTCGTGCCCGTGGCGGGCGCGGACGAGGCCGGGCTCGCCGACGCCGCGCAGTTGTCTTCGCTGGCCGACGAGACGCCCGAGGGCCGTTCCGTCGTCGTCCTGGCGAAGGAGAAGTACGGCCTGCGCGAGCGAAACGAGGGCGAGCTCGGGCACGCCGAGTTCGTGCCCTTCACCGCGCAGACCCGCATGTCCGGCGTCGATGTCGACGGCCGCCAGATCCGCAAGGGCGCGGCCGGCGCGATCGCCGCCTGGGTCAGCGGGAACGGCGGCACCGTCGCCCCCGACGCGCAGCGCACCGTCGACACCATCTCCGCCGCCGGCGGCACCCCGTTGCTGGTCGCGGTCAAGGAGGACGGTGCGGCCCGTGTGCTGGGCGTCATCCACCTGAAGGACGTGGTCAAGGAGGGCATGCGGGAGCGGTTCGACGAGCTGCGGCGGATGGGCATCCGCACGGTGATGATCACCGGTGACAACCCGCTGACGGCCAAGGCGATCGCGGACGAGGCGGGGGTCGACGACTTCCTGGCCGAGGCGACGCCCGAGGACAAGATGGCGCTGATCAAGCGGGAGCAGGCGGGCGGCAAGCTCGTCGCGATGACCGGTGACGGCACCAACGACGCCCCGGCGCTGGCCCAGGCCGACGTGGGCGTGGCCATGAACACCGGCACCTCGGCCGCCAAGGAGGCCGGGAACATGGTGGACCTGGACTCCAACCCCACCAAGCTGATCGAGATCGTGGAGATCGGCAAGCAGCTGCTCATCACCCGCGGCGCGCTGACCACCTTCTCCATCGCCAATGACGTGGCGAAGTACTTCGCGATCATCCCCGCGATGTTCGCGATCGTCTACCCGGGCCTGGACAAGCTCAACATCATGCAGCTGTCCTCGCCGCAGTCCGCGATCCTGTCCGCGGTCATCTTCAACGCGCTGATCATCATCGCCCTGGTGCCGCTCGCCCTGCGCGGCGTGCGCTACCGGCCCACCAGCGCCGACCGGATGCTCCGCCGGAACCTCGGGATCTACGGACTCGGCGGCCTGGTCGCCCCGTTCATCGGCATCAAGCTGATCGACATGCTCATCTCCCTGATCCCCGGAATCCACTGACGCGAGGCGTGCAGAGAACCATGAACACTTCCGTACGCAACTCCGCCCGGCTGCTCTGGAGCGCCCTGCGCGCGCTGCTGGTGCTGACCGTCGTCCTCGGCGTCGTCTACCCCGTCGCGGTGTGGGGGGTGGGCCAGGCGGCCTTCCACGACCAGGCCAACGGCTCCGAGGTGAAGGTGGGCGGCAAGGTCGTCGGCTCCACGCTGATCGGCCAGAACTTCACCACGGGCAAGGACTTCGCCCCGGACCCCAAGTGGTTCCAGCCGCGCCCCTCGGCGGCCGACGCGGGCGCCGGCGCCGGGCCGTACGACCCGACCTACACCAGCGCGTCCAACCTCGCGGTCACCAGCAAGGCCCTCACCGACCTGGTGAAGGAGCGCAAGCAGGAGGTCGCCGCCTTCAACGGCGTCCCGGAGTCCAAGGTCCCCGCGGACGCGGTCCAGGCGTCCGGCTCCGGCCTCGACCCGGACATCTCCCCGGCGTACGCGGACATCCAGACCGCGCGCGTCGCCAAGGCCAACGGGCTGAGCACCACCGAGGTCGCCCGGCTGGTCAAGGAGCACACGGACGGACGGCAGTTCGGCATCCTCGGCCAGCCGACCGTCAACGTCCTGGAGCTCAACATCGCGCTGGAGAAGCTGGCCGGCTGACCCGCCGCCCCCCACCCACCCGGCGTCACGCCCGCCGGGTGGGCTTCGGCGCGCGCGGGGACGCACCGCTGCGCCGAGGGTTGCCCGGCCCGTGGTGGCGGTTCCCGGCCGCCACGACCCGCCACGGCCGGCTACCCGGCGCCGACCGTCACGACGGTCGCCGCCCTGGGCCTCACGCCTGAAGCACCGCCGCGCCCGGCCGTGAGCGCCCGCCGTCGTGGGGCCGTGGGGCGGGTCGCGTCAGGAAGGCGTCAAGCGCCGGGGGTCCGCCGTCAGGGGGCCGACAACGCGGAGCCCGGGACGTGGCCGGCGGGGAGAGAGTGGAAGCACGGAGGGGAGGCCGGCGGAGGCCGCTCGGCGGTGCGGAGGGGGCTGCGGAATGGCGCACACCGTTACCGCTGAGGAGCGGCGGCAGGTGCCACCTGGTCCGGATCCGGACGGCGGTGGGGATTCCGGGTCAGGGAGACGGCACCGTGTTCCGCGCAGGTCTCCCCTCCGTGGGGGGTGGCCGGGCCGGCCGCGTCGCACGTTGACGGCGTGGCTGCGCGGCCGTCCCGGCACCGTACCCGCGCGGTTACGGCTGTTGCGGACGACGGCCCTCGCGGCGTGCGGCGCCCTGGCGGCGGTGCTCCTGGCGGGCGGTGCGTCGGCGGACGACTCCTGGTCGGCGATCCGCGCGCACTCCGCGCCCCAGGTCACCAGCGCCGCGGGCCTGTACTTCGCGCTCAGCGACATGGACGCCCAGATCGCCAACCAGCTCCTGACCCCCGGCGGCGGGGACGCCGCGCGGATCTACGGGCAGCGCCGCTCCGAAGCCGCCGGATACCTCCGCGACCTCGCGGAGGCCGCAGCGGGCGACCCCGACGCCGAGCGGGAGGTCGCCGCCGCCATCCGCGACTTCGGCCGCTACGAGGAACGGGCCGCCCGGGCGCTGCTGCTCGGCGAACGCTCCGACCGGGGCGCCGTCGACGCCTACCGCTCCGCGTCCGACCTGATGCGCACCCGGCTGCTCCCCGAGGCGGACGCCCTGGTGACGGTCAACGACGCCTCCTTCGAGCGCGCCTACGGCCGCGCGTACGACAGGGCGGGCGCCGTGCGCACGGCCGTCGTGTGCACCGGCCTCCTCCTGCTCGCCGTCCTCGTGGTGCTGCAGCTCTTCCTCGCGAGCCGCTTCCGGCGCGTGGCCAACCCCGCCCTCGCTGCCGCCACGCTGATCGCGCTCGCCGCGACGGCCGCCGGCACGGTGGGCCTCGGCGCCCAGCGGGACGACCTGACGGTGGCCCGCAGGGACGCCTTCGACTCCGTCCTCGCGCTCACCCGCGCCCGCGCGGTCGCCTACGACGCCAACGCCGACGAGTCGCGCTACCTCCTGGACCGGGCGCACGCCGCCGGGCACGAGGCGGACTTCCTCGACAAGAGCCAGAGGCTGGCGCGGCTGCCGGGCGTCGCCTCCGTCGACGACTACGACCCCGCCCTCGACCGGGCCCTCGACGCCTACCGCGCGGATCCCGCGGACCCGCGCTTCACCGGCTTCCTCGGTGACGAGTTCCGCAACATCACCTTCCCCGGTGAGCGCGCCGCCGCCGAGCGGGCCCTGCTCCGCTACCAGGCGTACGAGCGCGACGACCGCAGGATCCGGGCCCTGGCCGAGGCCGGCCGGCTTCCCGCCGCCGTCGCGTACGGCACCGGCTACGGACCCGGGGAGTCGAACCACGACTTCGCGGCGTTCGACCAGGCGCTCGGCAAGGTCATCGCCATCAACTCCGCCGCCTACGAGCGCGCCGCCGCGGACGGCGCGGACCGGGCGCTGTCCGTCCCCCTGGGCCTCGCCGGGGCCCTGGGGGCCGCGGCGGCCCTGGTCGTCCTCGGCCTGAGGGCGCGGCTCGCGGAGTTCCGCTGACCGCAGGCGGCGGCACGAGGAGAGCGTCAAGGACGCGTCAACGTGCTCCCCGCAGGAACACCACGCCCGATTTGTCCGCTGCTGGGACCATAGGATTCCTAACGTCGGACGCGCCCGGAAGGGGCACGCCACGAAGCGGAACGTGGAGCCATGGCACGCGGGACTTTGCGGATATACCTGGGGGCGGCCCCGGGAGTGGGCAAGACCTACGCCATGCTCTCCGAGGCCCACCGGCGGCTCGAGCGCGGCACCGACGTCGTCGTCGCCTTCGTCGAGCACCACAACCGCGCCCGCACGGAGGTCATGCTGCACGGCCTGGAGGTCGTGCGGCGCAAGGAGATCGAGTACCGGGACACCGTCTTCACCGAGATGGACGTCGACGCGGTGCTCGCACGCCGGCCCGAGGTCGCCCTCGTCGACGAGATGGCGCACACCAACATCCCGGGCAGCCGCAACGAGAAGCGCTGGCAGGACATCGAGGAACTGCTCCAGGCCGGCATCAACGTCATATCGACGGTGAACATCCAGCACCTGGAGTCGCTCGGCGACGTCGTCGAGTCGATCACCGGGGTGCGCCAGCGCGAGACCGTGCCCGACGAGGTGGTCCGCCGCGCCGACCAGATCGAGCTGGTCGACATGTCGCCACAGGCGCTGCGCCGCCGCATGGCGCACGGCAACATCTACGCCTCCGACAAGGTCGACGCGGCCCTGTCCAACTACTTCCGGCCTGGCAACCTCACCGCGCTGCGCGAGCTGGCCCTGCTGTGGGTGGCCGACCGGGTCGACGAATACCTGCGGCAGTACCGCACCGACCACCGGATCTCCGCCACCTGGCAGGCCCGTGAGCGCATCGTGGTCGGCCTCACCGGCGGCCCCGAGGGGCGGACGCTGATCCGGCGCGCCGCCCGGATGGCCGCCAAGGGCTCCGGCGGGGAGATCCTCGCCGTCCACATCGCGCGCAGCGACGGCCTGACGGCCGGCTCGCCCAAGGAACTCGCCGTCCAGCGCACCCTCGTCGAGAACCTCGGAGGTTCCTTCCACCACGTCGTCGGCGACGACGTCCCCGGCGCCCTGCTGGACTTCGCCCGCGGGGTCAACGCCACCCAGGTCGTGCTCGGCACCAGCCGCCGGCCCGCGTGGCAGTACGTCTTCGGGCCGGGCGTCGGCGCGACCGTGGCCCGCGAGTCGGGGCCGGACCTCGACGTGCACATCGTCACCCACGAGCACGCCGCCAAGGGCCGGGGCCTGCCCGTGGCCCGCGGCGCCCAGCTCGGCCGCTCCCGGGTGATCGCCGGCTGGCTGACCGGTGTGCTCGGCCCCGCGCTGCTCTGCCTGGTGCTCACCCAGCTGCACCCCGCCCTGGGCATCGCCACCGACATGCTGCTGTTCATGACCCTGACGGTCGCGGCGGCCCTCGTCGGCGGCCTCTACCCGGCGCTGGTCTCGGCGGTCGGCGGCTCCCTGCTGCTGAACTACTTCTTCGCCCCGCCCCTGCACACCTTCACCATCGCCCAGCCCGAGAACCTGATCGCCATCGTGATCTTCGTGCTGGTCGGCATCGCGGTGGCCTCCGTGGTGGACCTGGCGGCGCGCCGCACCCACCAGGCCGCCAGACTCCAGTCCGAGGCCGAGATCCTGTCGTACCTGGCCGGCAGCGTGCTGCGCGGCGAGCACTCCCTGGACGCCCTGCTGGAACGGGTCCGGGAGACCTTCGGCATGGAGGCCGTGTCGCTGCTGGAGCGGACCAGCGAGCACGACGCGTGGACCTGCGCCGCCGGCGTCGGCAGCCGGCAGTGCCCGCGCCCCGAGGACGCGGACGTGGAGGTGCCGGTCAGCGACAACCTCTCGCTGGCCCTGGTCGGCCGGGTGCTGCCCGCCTCCGACCGCCGGGTGCTCTCCGCCTTCGCGGCCCAGGCCGCCGGCGTCCTTGACCGGCAGCGGCTGGAGGACGAGGCCGCCAGGGCCCACAAGCTCGCCGAGGGCAACCGCATCCGCACCGCCCTGCTCGCCGCCGTCTCGCACGACCTGCGCACCCCGCTCGCCGCCATCAAGGCGGCCGTCAGCTCGCTGCGCTCCGACGACGTCGCCTGGTCCGAGGAGGACGAGGCCGAGCTCCTGGAGGCCATCGAGGAGGGCGCGGACCGGCTCGACAACCTGGTCGGCAACCTCCTGGACATGTCGCGCCTGCAGACCGGCACGGTCACCCCGCTGATCCGCGAGGTGGACCTCGACGAGGTCGTCCCCAAGGCCCTGCGCGGAGTCCCCGACGGCAGCGTCACCCTGGACGTCCCCGAGACCCTGCCGATGGTCTCCGTCGACCCGGGGCTCCTCGAGCGCAGCGTCGCCAACATCGTCGAGAACGCCGTCAAGTACAGCCCCGCCGGCACCCGGGTGCTGGTCGCCGCCAGCGCCCTGGGCGGCCACGTCGACCTGCGCGTCGTCGACCGCGGGCCCGGCGTCCCCGACGTCGCCAAGGAACGGATCTTCGAGCCGTTCCAGCGGTACGGCGACGCCCCCCGCGGCAACGGCGTGGGCCTCGGCCTCGCGGTGGCCCGCGGCTTCGCCGACGCCATGGGCGCCACGCTCCAACCCGAGGACACCCCGGGAGGCGGCCTGACGATGGTGCTCACCCTCCCGGCCGCGCCCGGCAGCACCCCCGCCGCCCCGGACCTCCCGGCCGAGGCGACGACCTGACCGTGCCCGCACCGCACCCCCGCTCCACCCCCCTCACCGAGAAGGAAAGGCAGGCTCCATGAACCGGGTGCTCGTGGTCGACGACGAGCCGCAGATCGTGCGCGCTCTCGTGATCAACCTGCGGGCCCGCAAGTACGAGGTCGACGCCGCCCACGACGGCGCGACCGCGCTGCAGCTCGCCGCCGCCCGCCACCCCGACGTCATCGTGCTCGACCTCGGCCTGCCCGACATGGACGGTGTCGAGGTGATCCGCGGACTGCGCGGCTGGACCCGGGTGCCGATCATCGTGCTCTCCGCCCGCCAGGCCTCCGACGAGAAGGTCGAGGCCCTCGACGCGGGCGCCGACGACTACGTCACCAAGCCCTTCGGCATGGACGAGCTGCTGGCCCGGCTGCGCGCCGCCGTCCGCCGCGCCACGCCCGGTGGCCCCGAGGACGGCGCCGCGACCGTGGAGACCGAGTCCTTCACCGTCGACCTCGCCGCCAAGAAGGTCAACCGCGACGGCGCCGACGTCCGGCTCACGCCCACCGAGTGGCACCTGCTGGAGGTCCTGGTCCGCAACACCGGCCGTCTGGTCAGCCAGAAACAGCTGCTCCAGGAGGTCTGGGGCCCGTCCTACGGCACCGAGAGCAACTACCTGCGGGTCTACATGGCGCAGTTGCGGCGCAAGCTGGAGGCCGACCCCGCGCACCCGCGGCACTTCATCACCGAGCCGGGCATGGGCTACCGCTTCGAGAAGTGATCGGTGATCCGTTCACCCGGGCCCGGTACCCTTCCAGGTATGAGTGGTACCACCCGTTCGGACCGGCCTGCCGGCCGCTTCCGCAGGATGCTCGACCGACTGTCCAGCTCCCAGGAGGAGCTGCACTCCGACGAGCTGCGGCAGGACACCGCGGACGTCGGGTGCACCCGGATCTGCGACTGCTCCGATCGCGACATAGTGACCGTGACCGGTACACTACGCGCTGTCACCCTGCGGCCGCGGGCCGGCGTGCCCGCCCTGGAGGCCGAGCTGTTCGACGGTTCCGCACCGCTGGACGTGGTGTGGCTGGGCCGGCGCAGCATCGTCGGCATCGAGCCGGGCCGCAGGATCATCGCGTCGGGGCGGATCTCCATGAACCGCGGCCGTCCGGTGCTGTTCAATCCCAAGTACGAGTTGCGTCCGGTCGGACAGGAGTAGCCGGTGGCGTCGATCGACAAGCGGACCGGGGCACAGCCCACGACCGGGACCGAGCACGGGCCGGAGCAGGACGCGGCCGCCTCGAAGGCGGCCGCCGACCATGCGCTCCTGGAGGCCTTCGGCGGCGTCTGGGGCATGATCGACACGACGGTGCCCGGCCTCGTCTTCGTCCTGATCTACACGATCAACCGGGACATCCACGTCGCGGCCATCGCCGCCCTGGGCCTGTCGCTGGTGCTGGCACTGGCCCGCCTGGTGCGCCGGCAGACCCTCAAGCACGCCTTCAGCGGCGTCTTCGGCGTCGCCTTCGGTGCGGTGTTCGCGATGATGTCCGGCGACGCGAAGAACTTCTACCTGCCCGGCATGCTCTACACCCTCGGGCTCGCGGTCGCCTACGTGGTCTCCGCGCTGGTGAAGTACCCGCTGATCGGACTGCTGCTCGGCCCGATCCTCAAGGAGAACCTGTCCTGGCGGACGCGGAACCCGGGCCGGCTCGTCGCGTACACCAAGGCCACCTGGGCCTGGGGCGTCATCCTGCTCGTCAAGTCGGCGATCCTCTTCCCGCTCTACTTCTGGGGGAACGCCACCCAGCTCGGCTGGGTCAAGGTCGCCCTCGGCATCCCGCCGTTCCTGCTCTGCGTCTACCTGACCTGGATCTTCCTGGCCAAGGCGCCGCCGCCGATCGACGTGATCGCGGAGATGGAGGAGGCCGAGCGGGCCGAGAAGGCCGAGCGCGCCGCCGAGGAGGCCGCCAACCGCTGAGCCGGCGCCCCGCGCCGACGGCGAACGCACGAGGGGCGGCCGGAACCCACGGGTTCCGGCCGCCCCTCGTCGTACGGCCCGGACGTCCTACGCCCTACGCACCGGCCTCGGCGCTGCGCACCGAGAGCAGGTCCTCCAGCTGCTCCTCGCGGTGCGGGGCCGCGACGAACAGCAGCTCGTCGCCCGCCTCGAGCGCGTCGTCCTTGGACGGGGTGAGCACGCGGTGGCCGCGGATGATCGTGACCAGCGAGGTGTCCTCCGGCCAGGCGACCTCCCCGACCCGGGTGCCCACCAGGGCGGCCTCCTCCGGGAGGGTCAGCTCGACCAGGTTCGCGTCGCCCTGGCTGAAGCGCATCAGCCGGACGAGGTCGCCGACGCTCACCGCCTCCTCCACCAGCGCCGACATCAGGCGCGGGGTGGAGACGGCCACGTCCACGCCCCAGGCCTCGTTGAACAGCCACTCGTTCTTGGGGTTGTTCACCCGCGCGACGACCCGCGGGACGCCGTACTCGGTCTTGGCGAGCAGCGAGACGACCAGATTGACCTTGTCGTCGCCCGTGGCGGCGATCACCACGTTGCAACGCTGCAGCGCGGCCTCGTCCAGCGACGTGATCTCGCAGGCGTCGGCCAGCAGCCACTCGGCCTGGGGCACCCGCTCCACCGAGATCGAGGTCGGGTTCTTGTCGATCAGCAGGACCTCGTGGCCGTTCTCCAGCAGCTCACCCGCGATCGAGCGGCCCACGGCCCCGGCCCCGGCAATGGCGACCCTCATCGGTGCGCCTCCTCGGGCCCCTTGGCGAACGCCGCCTCGACCTGTTCGACCTCGCCCGTGCGCATCATCACATGCACCAGGTCGCCTTCCTGCAGGACCGTCTCCGACGTGGGGAGCATCGCCTCGCCCAGCCGGGTGAGGAACGCCACGCGCACTCCGGTCTCCTCCTGGAGCCTGCTGATCTTGTGGCCCACCCAGGCGGTGTCCGTGTGCACCTCGGCGAGCTGCACACCCCCGCTCGGGTCGCGCCACAGCGGCTCCGCGCCGGACGGCAACAGCCGGCGCAGCATCTGGTCGGCCGTCCAGCGGACGGTGGCGACGGTGGGGATGCCCAGGCGCTGGTACACCTCCGCCCGCCGGGGGTCGTAGATCCGGGCGGCGACGTTCTCGATCCCGAACATCTCCCGGGCCACCCGGGCTGCGATGATGTTGGAATTGTCACCGCTGCTGACGGCCGCGAAGGCGCCCGCCTCCTCGATGCCGGCCTCGCGCAGCGTGTCCTGGTCGAATCCGACCCCGGTCACGCGGCGTCCGCTGAACCCGGAGCCCAGGCGGCGGAACGCCGTCGGGTCCTGGTCGATCACGGCCACTGTATGACCTTGCTGCTCAAGGGAGTGCGCGAGAGTGGAACCCACTCGCCCACACCCCATAATCACGACGTGCACGACCGTCCTTCCGGCTGTCAACAATTCCGGCCGATCCCCCTCAGGGTCTCAGACCGCGCCCAAAGCTACACACGCACGTAAGCCCTTGATAGGTGGGCGGGGGATCGGAAATCTTGACGATCCTCTAACATCGCGGGGTGTCCAAACTGACCGACCTTCCGAAACGGATCCTGATCGGGCGGGCGCTCCGCAGCGACAGGCTCGGAGAGACGCTCCTCCCGAAGAGGCTCGCGCTCCCCGTCTTCGCCTCCGACCCGCTGTCCTCCGTGGCGTACGCGCCCGGAGAGGTGCTCCTGGTCCTGTCGATCGCCGGAGTGTCGGCCTACCACTTCAGCCCCTGGATCGCGGTCGCGGTCGTCGTGCTGATGTTCACCGTCGTCGCCTCGTACCGGCAGAACGTGCACGCCTACCCCTCCGGCGGTGGCGACTACGAGGTCGCGACGACCAACCTCGGCCCGCGCGCCGGGCTCACCGTGGCCAGCGCGCTGCTGGTCGACTACGTCCTCACCGTGGCCGTGTCGGTCGCCTCCGGCGTGGAGAACCTCGGCTCCGCCGTGCCGTTCTTCGTCGAGCACAAGGTGCTGGGCGCCATCGGCATGATCGTCCTGCTCATGCTGATGAACCTGCGCGGCGTGCGTGAATCGGGCACGATCTTCGCCATCCCCACCTACGCCTTCGTCTTCGGCGTCTTCTGCATGCTGGCCTGGGGGATCTTCCGGATCGCGAGCGGCGACGAGATGCACGCGCCGACCGCCGGCTACACGATCAAAGCCGAGCACACCGGACTCGCGAGCTTCGCGCTCGTCTTCCTCCTGCTGCGCGCCTTCTCCTCCGGCTGTGCCGCGCTCACCGGCGTCGAGGCGATCAGCAACGGCGTGCCCGCCTTCCGCAAGCCGAAGTCCAAGAACGCCGCGACGACCCTGGCGCTGATGGGCGTCCTCGCCGTGACCATGTTCTGCGGCATCATCGCGCTCGCCCTCAACACCAACGTGCGCATGGCCGAGAACCCGGCCGCCGACCTGCTGGTGAACGGCAAGCCGGTCGGCCCCGGCTACACCCAGGACCCGGTGATCGCCCAGGTCGCCTCCGCCGTCTTCGGCGACGGGTCGATCCCCTTCATCTTCCTGGCCGGGGCCACGGCGCTGGTGCTGTTCCTGGCCGCCAACACCGCGTACAACGGCTTCCCCGTGCTCGGCTCGATCCTCGCCCAGGACCGCTACCTGCCGCGCCAGCTGCACACCCGCGGCGACCGGCTCGCCTTCAGCAACGGCATCGTGCTGCTCGCCGCCTTCGCGTGCGTGCTGGTCTACATCTACGGGGCCGACTCGACGCGGCTGATCCAGCTGTACATCGTCGGCGTCTTCGTCTCCTTCACGCTCAGCCAGATCGGCATGGTCCGGCACTGGAACCGGCACCTGGCGACCGAGACCGACCCCGCCGTGCGCCGCCACATGGTCCGCTCCCGGGCGATCAACACCTTCGGCGCCTTCTTCACCGGGCTCGTCCTCGTCGTCGTGCTGCTGACCAAGTTCACGCACGGCGCCTGGGTCGCCGTCCTGGGCATGGTCCTCTTCTACGGCATGATGACGGCCATCCGGCGCCACTACGACCGGGTCTCCAGCGAACTCGCGGCCGCAGAGGAGCGCAGCGAGGAGGAGGTCAAGCCCTCCCGCGTGCACTCCATCGTCCTGGTCTCCAAGGTGCACAAGCCGACCCTGCGGGCCCTGTCGTACGCCAAGCTCTTCCGGTCGGACACCCTGGAGGCGCTCAGCATCAACGTGGACCCGGCCGACACCAAGGCGCTGCAGGCCGAGTGGCACCGCCGCGGCATCGAGGTGCCGCTGAAGGTGCTGGACTCGCCGTACCGCGAGATCACCCGGCCGATCATCGACTACGTCAAGAGCCTGCGCCGCAGCAGCCCGCGCGACGTCGTGTCGATCTTCATCCCGGAGTACGTGGTCGGCCACTGGTACGAGCACCTGCTGCACAACCAGAGCGCGCTGCGGCTCAAGGGCCGGCTGCTGTTCACCCCCGGCGTCATGGTGACCTCCGTGCCCTGGCAGCTGGAGTCCTCCGAGCGCGCCAAGCAGCGGGCCCGCAAGGGCGCCGAGTGGAACGCGCCGGGCTCCGTGCGCCGCGGCGAGGCGGGGCCGTCCAAGCGGCGCCGGGAGCCCAGCGGGCGGGCGTGAACCCGGGGCGGCGGCGGGCCGTAGACTGGTGAGCTGCCGTCCTTCCCCGCCCCCTGCCCCCAGGAGCCTGTTCCGTCATGCAGCACCGTACGAAGGCCCCTGAGGCCGACGCCCTCGTCGGCGAGCGCTACGAGGTCGAGGTCGGCCCGGTGGCGCACGGCGGCCACTGCATCGCGAGGACGGTCCTGCCGGGCCACGACCGGCCGCAGGTGATCTTCGTCCGGCACACGCTCCCCGGCGAGCGGGTCATCGCCGAGATCACCGAGGGCGGCCCGGACTCGCGCTTCCTGCGCGCCGACGCCGTGGAGGTCCTGGAGGCCTCCCCGGACCGCGTGGAGGCGCCCTGTCCGTTCTCCGGCCCGGGCAAGTGCGGCGGCTGCGACTGGCAGCACGCCGCCCCCGGCGCGCAGCGGCGGCTCAAGGTGCAGGTGATCACCGAGCAGCTGCAGCGGCTCGCCCACCTCACCCCCGAGGAGGCCGGCTGGGACGGCACCGTGGAGCCCGCCCCGGGCGACAAGGTCGCCAAGGGCGAGGTCCCGGCCTGGCGCACCCGCGTCCAGTACGCCGTCGACGCCGAGGGCCACGCGGGGCTGCGCCGCCACCGCTCGCACGAGGTCGAGCGCATCGACCGCTGCCTGATCGCCGCTCCGGGCGTCTCCGAGCTGGGCGTGGAGTCCCGCGACTGGTCCGGCATCGCCTCGGTCGAGGCCATCGCCGCCACCGGCTCCTCCGACCGCCAGGTGATCCTCACCCCCCGCCCCGGCGGCCGGCTGCCCCTGGTCGAGCTGGACCGTCCCGTCTCCGTCCTGCGCGTCGACGAGCAGGACGGCGTCCACCGCGTGCACGGCCGCGGCTTCGTGCGTGAGCGCGCGATCGACCGCACCTGGCGCGTCGGCTCCGGCGGCTTCTGGCAGGTCCACCCGCAGGCCCCCGGGCTCCTGGTCGAGGCCGTCATGCAGGGCCTCATGCCGCGCAAGGGCGAGACCGCACTGGACCTCTACTGCGGCGTGGGCCTGTTCGCGGGCGCCCTCGCCGAGCGGGTCGGCGAGACCGGCGCGGTGCTCGGCATCGAGTCCGGCAAGCGCGCCGTGGAGGACGCCCGGCACAACCTGGCCGACTTCGACCGCGTCCGCATCGAGCAGGGCAAGGTCGAGTCCGTACTGCCGCGCACCGGGATCACCGAGGCCGACCTCGTCGTCCTCGACCCGCCCCGCACCGGCGCCGGCCGCGCCACCGTGGAGCACGTCGCCTCCCTCGGCCCCCGCCGCATCGCCTACGTCGCCTGCGACCCCGCCGCACTCGCCCGCGACCTCGGCTACTTCGCCGCGGCCGGGTACGCCCCGCGGCGTATGCGTGCGTTCGACCTCTTCCCGATGACGCACCACGTGGAGTGCGTGGCCATCCTGGAACCGGTGCGAGAGGCCGTCTGAGCGGACGACGTGCCCCGGCCCACGTCGAGGCCGGCAGGAGGGTGACAACACCCTGGTCTTCGCCGAGTGTTGACCCGCGGCCGCCCCGACGGCGGTTTGCCGCGACCGTGTTGTTGGTTAGGGTGGGCCGCACGGGCTGATGGCTCCCGCGAGGGCCACGCCGGATACGACGGGGGGTCGTTGGTGGGGAGTTGGCGCCGGCAGGAGCCGCAGGCCGGAGCGGGCCAGGACGCCGGCCCGGCTCCGTTCGTGCTCGACGTGCTGGTCATCGTGCCCGGTCGAGCCGTGCGCAACCCGTGCGACTGACGATCCCGGCCGGGTCGGCGGCCGGCAGCGAGGTGCGTCGCATCCGCCGGACGGTCCGTGACGACGTGCGGGGCGCCCGGATCGACCGTCACCACGTAGGGGCCCGCGGCGCGGGTCCGGACCACCCGGTGGGCGGGTGAACCGCCGGCCGGGGCCTGCGGTGCTGCCTCCGTCGCTGCGTGGGTGGCTCGGGCCGATCGCGGCCCTCGCCGCGCTGATGGTCCTCGCGCTCGGGGTCCTGTATGCGGGCGACAGCGAGCCCAGCACGGTGGACGCGCGGATCATGGCGGCAGTGGACGGTGTGCGGGCGCCGTGGCGGAACGTCGCTCTGGCCACGGACTTCTTGGGGGAGCCCGGGGGAGCGGTGATGCTGCTCGTGGCCACCGTGACGGGCTGCCTGCTACTTCGGCGTCCTCGCGCGGCGGTGCTCGTCGTCGCGGGCGCCGGCCTGACCGTGGGGACGACGACGCTGCTCAAGTCCGTGGTGGGTCGCACCATCCACGGCGCGAACCTGTCCTACCCGAGCGGGCACACCGCCTTCGCCACCGCGCTCGCCCTCGCGGTGGCGCTGCTCGCCGCCGACCGGCTCGGCCTCCGCAGGGCAGGCGGCACGTCACTCGTGCTCGCCGCGGCGCTGGTCGCCGGCGCTGCCATGGGCTGGGCGCAGGTCACCCTGGGCGCGCACTACCCGACCGACGCCCTCGGCGGTGGGTGCACCGCGCTGGCCGTGGTACCGGCGACCGCCTGGCTGGTCGACCGGATGGCCGACCGGCTGGGCGACGGGACGGCCGACGGGGCGGCCGGTGAGATGGCCGACGCCGGTCGGCTGGAGCGTCGCTGACGCTCCGTCACGCCAGGCGGCGGAACACGGGTTTCACCGGTCGTCCGGTAAGCCAGGGGGTGGGGTCGGCGGCGTCCAGTGCCTTCCTGTACACCGCGCATGCCCGGGCCACCACGTCGACGGTGTGATCGATGTCGGCGTCGCTGAGCGCGCTGCTCACCACGAACGACGGGGCCAGCACCCCGCCGGCGAGGAGCCGGTGCAGGAACAGGGTGCGGTACTCCTGCGAGGGCTGCAGCTTCTCGTCGAGGGTGGCGAAGACCAGGTTGCTGGGCCGGCCTCGGACGACGATGTGGTCGCCGACGCCCATGGCGGCCGCGGCGTCGCGGACACCGGCGGCCAACCGCTCGCCCAGGGTGTGCAGCCGCGCGGTGACGCCCTCTTCGACGTAGGTGGTGAGCACGGCCATCGCGGCTGCCAGGGAGTGCGTCTCCGCACCGTGCGTGGTGGACAGCAGGAACACCCGGTCGCCGGAGTGCCGCAGCCCGCCCCGCTCCATCAGATCGCGGCGCCCGGCCAGCGCGGAGACGGCGAATCCGTTGCCCAGCGCCTTGCCGAACGTGGAGAGGTCGGGGACGACGCCGTACAGGCCCTGGGCGCCCGCCTCGGACCAGCGGAAGCCGGTGATCATCTCATCGAAGATCAGTACGCAGCCGTGCCGGTCGGCCAGCTCGCGCAGGCCGGCGAGGTACCCCGGCGGCGGCTCGGTGTGGGTGGCGGGTTCGAGGATCAGACAGGCGACCTCGTCCCGGTACCGGGTGAGCAGTTCCTCCGTGGCGGCCAGGTCCCCGTAAGGGAACGCCACGGTGAGCTCGTTGGACGCCGCCGGGACACCGGCGGACATCGGCGTGGTGCCGATGAACCAGTCGTCGACGGAGAAGAACGGATGGTCGGCGCAGAGGGCCACCCGCGGGCGCCCGGTGGCGGCGCGGGCGAGGCGCACCGCGGCGGTGGTGGCGTCCGAGCCGTTCTTGGCGAACTTCACCATCTCGGCGGTCGGCACCGTGGCCAGGAAGCGTTCCGCGGCTTCGACCTCCACGATGGACGGCCGCACGAAGTTGCTGCCGCGGTCGAGTTCCCGGCGCACCGCCTCGATCACGCGTGGGTGGGCGTGGCCGAGGCTGACCGACCGCAGGCCGGAGCCGTACTCGACGTAGCGGTTGCCGTCGACGTCCCACACGTGGGCACCGTGGCCGTGACTGATGACCGGGGCCAGGTTCTCGGGGTACTGGTCGTCGCCCTTGGCGTAGGTGTGCGCGCCCCCGGGGATCATGGCGTGCAGCCGCTCGTTCGCCATCTGCGACCGGGGCAGAAGGAACTCTCCGGTGTCTTCGGTGTACACGACGACCTCAACCTTCCAGGTGCTTGAGGACCTCGGCGAGGCTCGGCGCCTCCCGGTCCCGCTGGGACATCGATGTGACCGGCAGCGGCCAGGCAATGGCGAGCTCCGGGTCGTCGAAGGCGATCGTCACGTCCTCGGCCGGATCGTGCGGGCGGTCGATCCGGTACGAGGTGTCGGCGGTGTCGGTCAGCGCCTGGAAGCCGTGCGCGCACCCCGCCGGGATGTAGAGGGTCACCTGCGTCTGGCCGGACAGCTCGAAGGTGGCCCGGTTGCGGTACGTCGGCGAGTCCGGCCGCAGGTCCACGACGACGTCGAAGATCCTCCCGTACGAGCACCGCACCAGCTTGGCCTCGCCGGCGCCGGAGCGCAGGTGCAGGCCGCGCAGCACGCCCCGGACCGAGCGGGACAGGCTGTCCTGGACGAAGGAGTCCGGGTCGAGTCCCACCGAGCGGACCACGTCGGCGTCGAAGGTGCGGCAGAAGAAGCCGCGTTCGTCGGCGTACGGCGTCGGTTCGAAGAGGTACGCGCCGGTGATCTCCGGGACTTGGGTCGCCTTCATGGGGCCTTCCGCGAGGTGTGGGTGTGGCCGGCCGCGGGGAACAGGGCCGCGGTCAGGGAGTGGAACTGGTGCTGGAGTCGCAGGGCGGCGGCCAGGTTCCGCTCGGTGAGGGTCCGCCGCAGCTCGGCCGAACGCTTCTCCAGCGCACGGAACTGTTCGAGCAGCCGGTCGGCGTCGACCTCGCGCGCCGGGTGGCAGTACGCGCCGAGGCCCATCTCCGCCATGAGCGCGTCGCTCTTCGCCGCGTAGCTGAGGGCGAGCACCGGCGTACCGGTCTTCAGCGCGCAGATCAGGTTGTGGTAGCGGACCGCCACCACGGTGTCGGCAGCCGCCATCTCCTTCATCAGGTCGGCCAGTGAGGACGGCTCGGCGGCGGTGACCAGCGGCGAGTCCACCGCGTCGAGGATCGCGGCGACCACCGACGTGTCGCACTCGTCACCGGTGAGCAGCCGGACGGCCCGGTCCTCCTCGACGAGCGCGCGGACGAACCGGATCGTCCCGTCGAGGTAGCGCCGGTGTATCTCGTCGGCCCGGGCGCGATCGTCGTTGCCGCCGTGGAAGTCCATGACGCCGACGCAGACCGGGCCCGGCGGCGCCGGCGGGACTGAGAGCTTGTCGGGTCCGCCCGACTGCGGCGTCGGCAGGGCGAACGCGAGGTCCGGGTAGACCTCGTCGCGCGCGGTGTCCACGCCCATCGCCCGCATCGCGTCGCGGGACTGCGCGTCCCGGTACGACCGGTAGGCGGCCAGCCGCGCCGACCAGCGCACCAGGGCCCGGGTCGGCCGGTCGCCGATCGCCGCGGCGCCGACGCTGACCAGCGCCACCCGGGTGCGCAGCAACCGGCCACCGGCGCAGAGCAGGAACAGCGAGTACGGGAAGCCCCACGGCCGCAGCGGCAGCGTGGCCTCCAGGACGCCCATGCCCGGGACGATCACCACGTCGTGCCGGCGCACCCAGGCGGCGGTGCGGAAGACGTCGACGAGTTTGCCCAGGCCCTTCCCCGCGACCGCGCCCGCACGCGAGGCGGTCCGGTACTCCCCGCGGTACCAGTGCAGCCGCGTCGCGGGGATCCCGAACCGGGTCGTCACGGCCTCGGGACCGCCGCACAGCGCGTCCACGACCGCGTCCGGGTGTTCGGCGCGCAGGTACCCGAGCACGGCCTCGAGCGATCCGTCGTTGCCGAGGTTGCCCGAGCCGAGCAGGCCGAACACCCCGACGCGCACCGGGGCCCCGGCCGCGGCCGTCATGCCCGCCTCCCCTCACGGCCGGCGACGAGGGCGTCGACGGAGACGGTGAGCCGGTCCGGGTCGACCGGGGCGCGGTCCTCGACCCGCTCGCCGGCGCCCGGCCGGACCCGGCTGGTCATCCACGCGGACAGGTGCCGGTAGCACGCGCGCCGGTCGGCCGGGGACAACGGCGCCCGCCGGATCGCCGCGACGAAGCCCCACACGTACTCGGCGAGCAGCCGGGGCGTCGGGTGCAGCAAGCCGGCCCGGCGCGGGTCCAGGTTGACGCACCGGGAGCGCTTGGACGGGTTCGCCCGCTCGGCGCGGGTGGGGTGGTCGCGGCGGAAGTACAGCAGCTCCGGCACCTGGTGGAAGGGGCCGTGCAGGCCGATCTCGGCGACGAACGTGCGGTCCGCGTGGTGGTAGCTGTCGTGCGGCTTCACCCGGCGCAGCACGTCGGCCCGCATCACCCCGTAGAAGTCGTCGCCGCCGGGCTCGAACAGCATGCTGCGGAATCGCTCCGGCGCGTGCGGCGAGTCGGTGGCGAGCGTGTACTCGTACGGGACCTTCACCTTGCCGTCGGCGTCGATGACCGCCTGGTCGGCGTGCGCGAGGATCACGTCCGGCCGTTCGTCCAGCGCCTCCACGCAGCGCCGCAGCAGGTCCCGGGCGTACAGGTCGTCGTGCGAGGCCCACTTGAACAGCTCGCCGCGGCACTCGGTGAACACGTGGTTGTGGTTCGGGGCGGCGCCGATGTTCCGGGGCAGCCGGAGGTAGCGGATGCGTGAGTCCTGCGCGAGGTAACTGCGGCAGATGTCCTGCGTCCCGTCGGTCGAGGCGTTGTCGGAGATGACCAGCTCGAAGTCCTCGTAGGTCTGGCCGAGCAGGGCGTCGAGCGACTCGGCCAGGTACTCCTCGCCGTTGTACACGGGCAGGCCGATGCTCAGCCTGGGTTGGGCGGTCATGAGGTCCTCACTTCGGGGATGGGATCGCGGTGGTGCTCGCGCAGGGCGGACCGCAGTTGCAGCCACCACACGGCCGAGCCGCTGACGGTCGCGGCGGCGACGCCCCAGGCCGAGCCGACCGTGCCGGCGGCGGCCGCCCCGCCGAGCCCGCCGCCGACGTAGCAGGCGGAGGCGAACAGCTGGCAGCGCAGACTGCGCCGGGCCGCGCCGAGCGCGCGCAGCCCGGCTGCCGCGCCGGTGCCGAGACCCGCGCCGGCGACGCCGAGGGTGACCGGCACGATGAGCTGCGAGGCGGAGTGCCAGACTCCGCCGAGCACCAGCTCGCCGAGCCGGCCGGGGATCAGCAGCAGCGCCGAGCCCCAGAGCAGAGCGGCGGCGGCCTGCCCCCCGCCCAGCAGGAGGCAGAAGGTGCCGAGCCGGTGCGGGGCCCGCCGTAGCACCCGGGCCGCCTCCGGGACGGTGACCAGCGAAAGCCCCATGAGCACCGCCAGGAACGGGCCGAGCAGGAGCTCTGCGCCCCGCACCGCACCCACCGCGCTCACCCCGACGATCGCGCCGAGCCCGTACGCCCGCAGTTGGCTCGCACCGCTGAGGCTGACGTTCTCGACCAGGTACCGGTAGCCGAGGTCGCGCTGCTCGCGGAGCCACCCGCGCGCTTCGGTCAGCCGGGGCCGGATGCCGGACTGGAGGTAGCCGTAACCGGCCGCCACCGTGGCGGACGCGCCCCAGGCGAGCACGAAGGCCGCCACGCTGCCCGCTCGGGCCGCCACCACCATGGCCGGGACGAGGGCGACACCCCATACGACGTCGTTGACGAACGCCTTCCGCCCGGTGCCGGCGGCGAAGAACGCGAACCGCCAGGCGTCCTGGAGCAGCAGCCCCGGCAACGCGACACCAAGGGCGGCGAACGCGGGCCCCACCCGGCCGCCGAGACCGAGCCCGGCCACCAGGCACGCCGCGCCGATGGCCGCACCGACGCCGAGTGCGGTACCCGTCGACCGGGCCACCGCCCCGCGCCAGGACGCGTCCGGTACGCCGCTGAAGCGCACCACGAGCGGATCGGTGGCCAGCCCGCGGGAGACGTTGAGCACCACGCCGTACGTCACCCAGGCGAGGCTGAACACGCCGAACGCGGTCACCCCCAGCGAGCGGGCCACGTAGACGCCCACCACGAAGTTGCTCACGCTGGAGGCCGCCTGGTCGGCCAGTCCCCAGGACAGCCGGCCGACCAGGGCCCGTCTGGCGGACCCGGCCGGTGGCGCCGTCATCCGCGGATTCTCCCCCTCGGTGGTCATCGGTGTCATGCCTTGATCAGCCCGGCGTCGTGCAGGGCGCCGGCCGCGGCGGCGACGGTGTCGAACGGCAGCCCGGACCGCTCGGCGACGTCCAGCAGACTGCGCTCGCCGTCGGAGAGGCTGAGCACCCAGAGCATGGCCATCTGTGCCTGCTGCGCGTCGCTGCGGCCGCCGAGCGAGTCGTACAACCCGCGCCGGCCCAGCTGTGGCTCGCCGTAGGGGCTGAGGTTGACGTACCGCCGGTTGCGGTCGAGCACGGCGAACGCCTCGCGGCAGACCGCGAGGGTGTCCGCCATCGCCTCCGGGGAGACGAAGTCCGGGTTGTCCGCCGAGGTGTGGTACTCGGGGTACCCGGCGTACGGGGTCCGGCTGAGCGATCCCACGCCGAGGTCGAACCCGGGCGAGCAGTACTGCCGCTCGTCGTACCCGTACGGGGTGAACTCCTTGACGTGGTGCGGCCGTTCGGAGGCGGCCAGGACATGCCGCATGACCCGGTCGATCTCCGCGTCGCCGCGTCTGCTCTGCTTGTACGTCAGCCGGCCCGGGTCGCCGGCGCAGGCCAGCACGAGCCCGTGCTTGACCCGGTCCACCCGCTCCGCGTTGCGGGCCAGCCAGGTGATCGCCCCGATGGTGCCGGGCGCGTAGATGAACCGGTAGGTGTAGTACGGCGTCCCCTGTGCCAGCGCGCGGGCCAGGAACGTCGCCACCGCGATGCCGGCGAGGTTGTCGTTGGCCAGCGACGGGTGGCAGACGTGGCAGGAGACGATCACCTCGTCGGGGACCTGCCCCGGGACCACGTGCTCGGCGTAGGTGAGGTGACCGTCCGCGAGCGTGGAGTCGATACGGACCTCGTACTCGCCGTCCGGCAGCCCGTCCAGGGTCTCCTGCGCCAGGCAGAATCCCCATTCCGGCTTGTAGTAGCTGGTGCGGTACGGCACCCAGGCCGGGTGCTCCGGCAGGGTGTGCAGATGCGAGCGCAGCTCGGTCAGCGGCATGGTCGCCGACACCGGCACGCTGTAGCCGAGCACGTGCAGGCTCGACGCGGCGAAGTCGACGACCCGGTTGCCGCCGGCGTCGGCGACGTACGCGTCACGGATGTTCCACTCCTGCGGCACCGTCCAGTCGAGCACCTGCGTGCCGGTCGGCACCTCGTGCACCTGCAGCGGGACGTACTCGCCGACGATCTCCAGGGTGGCGCGCACACCGTCGCCGGTGATGCTGCGGCACAGCGGGTACAGCCGCTCCACCAGCGCGTGCATCTCCTCGCCGACTGCGGTCATCGGCGCCACCGCAGGGTGTCGTCGACCTCGCCGGCGTCGGACGCCGCGCGCAGCACGGCGAGCCGGGTGAAGCGCTGCTCGAAGTCCTCCCGGGTCAGGTCGAACTTCCGGTAGGCATCGGCGAGTTCGAGCGCGCCCTGCTTGACCGTCCACTCGCAGTCGAAGCCGGGGATCGCGGCGCGGAACCGGGAGAAGTCCACCCGGTACGACCGCGGATCGGCACCGGTCTCGCCCGTGATCACCACCTTCGCGCCGGACACCGCCTCGGCGACCTGCTCGGCGATCTCGGCGACCGTGACGTTGTTGACCTCGCTGCCGATGTTGAACGCGCGGTCGTGCACCGCCTCGCGCGGCGCGGTCAGCGCGGCCGTGAAGGCCCGTGCGATGTCGGCGGCGTGCACCAGCGGGCGCCATGGGGTGCCGTCGGAGAGCACGAGGACCTCGCCGGACAGGAGCGCGTGGCCCACCAGGTTGTTCAGCACGATGTCGGCGCGCAGCCGGGGCGAGTAGCCGAAGGCGGTGGCGTTGCGCATGAACACCGGGGTGAAGTCGCCGTCGGCCAGCTCGTGCAGGTCGTCCTCCACGCGCACCTTGGACTCCGCGTACGGCGTCACCGGGCGCAGCGGGGCTTCCTCGGTCACCAGGTCGTCCCCGCCGGCGGCGCCGTAGACGGAGCAGGTCGACGCGTACAGGAAGCGCCGCACCCCGGCGTCGCGGGCCAGCCGGGCCAGGTGCACGGAGGCCTGGTGGTTGATGTCGTAGGTGAGTTCCGGCGCCAGCGATCCCAGCGGGTCGTTGGAGAGCGCGGCCAGGTGGATCACGGCGTCCACCCCGGCCACGTGGTCGGCCGTGACGTCGCGCAGGTCCACCCGGTGCCCCGGCGGGTCCGCGGGCGCCGGGCCCAGCACGCAGTCGGCGAACAGGCCGGCGTCGAGACCGACGACCTCGTGCCCGGCGGCCGCCAGGACCGGGGCCATCACGGTGCCCAGGTAGCCCTGGTGTCCGGTCAGCAGTACGCGCAAGGTTCATTCCCCCAGGTCGAGAGTGAGTTTGGTGACGGCGAACGCCTCGGCGTAGCGCGCGTGGCATTCGATGCCGCGGATCCGCGCAAGGCCGAGGAAGGCTTCCCGGTCGTACCAGGGCCGGTGCCGCTGCGAGGGGTAGTGCTCCTGCAGCAGCCGCACCTTCTGCTCGGCGGTCTCCGGCGACAGCGGCTGGTACGCCGACGGCCGGCCGAGGTCGCCGTCCCACTTGACGATCTCGTAGCCGAGCACGAGGTGGTCGCGGAACGCGGTGGGCAGCAACTGCGCCAGGCCGCGGTGGTCCTGGTGCGCGTCATCGGTACGCGGCGCGAGGATCAGATCCGGCTCGGTCCGCTCGCGCAGCTCCTCGACCGCGGCCTTGGCCTCCTCCCAGTGCGCGGGCAGCCGGCCGTCCGGCAGCTTGAGCACGGTCAGCCGCAGGTCGGCACCGGGGCAGAAGGCGGCGAGCGCGGCCTGCTCCTCCTGCTCCCGCTCGCTGCCGCCGCCGGAGAGCACCAGCGCGTCGACGCGGATGCCCGGCCGCGCGCGGCACAGGGTCAGCAGCGTGCCGCCGGCGCCGATGGCGATGTCGTCGCAGTGCGCGCCCACCGCGACGATCCGGTCCGGGTGCCCGGCGCTGAGCCGGATCATGCGGTCCTCATTCCGGCGCCCTGTTCCCACACGGCCCACGGGCGGTCGCCCCTGGCGTAGGCGTCGTCGAGCGCGGCCCGCTCCTTCACGGTGTCGGTCGGCTTCCAGAAGCCGCGGTGCCGGTGTGCCACCAGCCGGCCGCGCTTGGCCAGTTGGGCGCATCCGTCGGCGACCAGGTCCCCGTTCTCCGGTATGTGGTCGAAGACCTCTTGCCGGAGCACGAAGTAGCCGCCGTTCTCCCACATCGGCAGGTCGCTCACCGCGGTGATGCCCCCCACCAGGCCGTCCTCGCCCAACTCCACGCAGTGGAAGGAGGACTGGGGTGGCACCACCATCATCGACGCCCCTGCGTCGCGCGCGGCGAACCGGTCGATCATCTCCGGCAGCGGGGCGTCGGTGAGCACGTCGGCGTAGTTGGCGAGGAACATCTCGTCACCGTCCAGGTGGTGCCGCACCCGGCGCAGCCGCTCCCCGATCGGGGACTCGATGCCGGTCTGCGCGAACGTGATCGTCCAGTCGGCGATGTCGGTGGACAGCAGCTCGGTCCTGCCGCCCCGCAGCACGAAGTCGTTGGACGTCGTCTCCTCGTAGTTGAGGAAGAAGTTCTTGATGTGGTGCGCCCCGTACCCGAGGCACAGGATGAACTCCTTGTGCCCGAAGTGCGCGTAGTAGCGCATGACGTGCCAGATCAGCGGACGCGGGCCGACCATCGCCATCGGCTTGGGCACGTCGTCGGAGACGCCGTTGCGCATCCGCATCCCGTAACCGCCGCAGAACAGGACGACCTTCATGACTCGACCTCGACAATGCTCAGTTCCGGGATGGGAAAGACAAGGCGGCCGCCCCAGTCGTGCACGAAGGACAGCTGCTCGACCAGCTCGGCCCGCAGGTTCCACGGGAGGACGAGGACCCAGTCGGGTTTGTCGGCGGCTATCTGCTCGGGCGGCAGGATCGGGATGCGGGTGCCCGGGGTGAACCTGCCGTGCTTGTAGGGGTTGCGGTCGACCGTGTAGGCGAGCAGGTCGGGCCGGATGCCGCAGTGGTTGAGCAGCGTGTTGCCCTTGCCCGGGGCGCCGTAGCCGACGACCGTCTCGCCGCGTTCGGCCGCCTCGACGAGGAACCGCAGGAGGTCCCGGCGCACCTTGGCCACCCGGGCGGAGAACTCGGTGTACCCCGACAGCTCCTGCAGCCCGGCGGCCTTCTCCTGGGCCAGCACGTCGGCCACCCGCTGCGTCGGCTCGCCGGCCACCTCGGACGGCCGGGCCCACAGCCGGATCGAGCCGCCGTGCGTGGGCAGCAGCTCGACGTCCACGAGCGTGAGTCCGCCGCTGGCCAGCGCCCGGATCGCGGACGCGACCGTGTAGTACTGGAAGTGCTCGTGGTAGATCGTGTCGTACTGGTTCTCCTCGATCAGCGTCAGCAGGTGCTGCACCTCGATGGAGACCCAGCCGTCGTCGGCGACCAGGGCGCGCAGCCCCTGGGTGAACCCGACGACGTCGGGGATGTGCGCGTACACGTTGTTGGCCACGACCAGGTCCGCCGGGCCGTGCTCCGCGCGGACGGCCGCGCCGGTCTCCGGGCTCAGGAACTCCGTGAGCGTGGGTACGCCCGCGTCCCGCGCCGCGCCGCCGACGTTCACCGACGGCTCGATGCCGAGGCAGCGGATCCCCCGGTCCACCACGTGCTTCAGCAGGTACCCGTCGTTGCTCGCGACCTCGACCACGAAGGCTTCGGGGCCCAGACCCAGCCGCTTCACGGCACCGGCGACGAACGTGCGCGCGTGCTCCACCCAGGAGGTGGAGTAGGAGGAGAAGTACGCGTACTCCTTGAACGTCTCCTCCGGCGTGATCAGCGGCGGGATCTGGGCGAGCCAGCAGTCGGTGCAGACCCGCAGGTGCAGCGGGTACGCCGGTTCCGGTCGGTCGAGTTGGTCCGCGGCGAGGAAGCTCTCGCACGGCGGGGTCGCCCCCAGGTCGACGACGCTCGCCAGCGCCGTCGAGCCGCAGAGTCGGCATCGTGTCATCTACTGCCCCCATCCCTGCCCGCGCGGGTGTCCCCACCGCGAGCCAGCGTTTCCGTTCCTGCCGGCGGCGCGCTGTCCCCGCCGCCGGACCGAGCCGCGATCGCGGCCCGGTACCCCTCCACCAGACGCTCCAGCCCGACGGCCGGACTGAAACCCTGCTCGTAACGGCGCCGGGCCGCCTGGCCCATCTCCCGGTTGCCGGCCGGATCGGCCGTGATCCGGCGCAGGCACGACGCGAGCGAGGCGGCCTCGCCCGGCTGGTGCAGCAGCCCGGTCACCCCGTCCTCGACGAGTTCGACGAAGGCGCCGTGACCGGCCGCGACGGCCGGGACCCCCGCCGCCATGGCTTCCGCGACCACCAGGCCGAACGTCTCCAGGGCCATCGAGGGAGCCACCACGGCGACCGACCGCGCGACGAGCTGCCGGCACTCTGCCGGGTCAAGCAGGCCGACGTACCGCACGTCGTCCCGGCCCGCCGCCCAGGTGGTCACGTCCCGCTCCAGCGGCCCCGCGCCGGCGATCACGAGCGGCACGCCCACACCGCCGCTCGCTGCGATCTCGTCCCACGCGGCCATGAGCAGGTGCACGCCCTTGCTCTCCGCGAGCCGGCCGAGAAAGAGCAGTTGCTCGCCGACGCCGGCCCGGCAGGCGCCCGGGTCGGGCACGAAGTTGTGCTTCACCGCCAGCCGCTCGGGCGGCATGCCGGACCGCACCAGGACGTCGCGCTGGGCCGCGGAGATGCAGAAGAACCGGTCCACGCCGGACCACCACCGGCGCCGGTTGACCGACAGGCTGACCGCGAGCGGCACCGTCGCCAGCCGGGAGTTCCGGTAGCAGCCGTGCCGGACGGCGGGCAGCGGCGCCGCCGACCCGACGCACTCGGTGCACAGCCGGCCGTCCCGCTGCAGCGTGCCGGGCGGGCAGACCTGGGTGTAGTTGTGCAGCGTGGCGACGACGGGCACGCCGGCGTCGGCGCAGGCGGCCAGCACCGCGGGCGACAGGAGCGGGAAGACGTTGTGGACGTGCACCACGTCCGGCCGCTCGGTGCGAAGCCGGCCGGCGAGCTCCGCGCGGACCGCCGGATTCCATGGCACCAGCAGCGGCACCGCGACCTTGCCCAGCAGGGACCGGGTGGCGATGTCGTCGCTGCGGCGCTCGAACACCTCGACCCGGTGGCCGGCTTCGCGCAGCAGCCCCACCTCCTCATCGACGACCCTGTTCTCCCCGCTCGGCTGCGCCGAGGAGTAGCGGTTGTGCACCACGAGGACGTGCATGGTCAGGTCACCTCCCGATCCCGGGCCCAGCGAGGGATACGTCGCCGGGGGACAGCGGGCGTCGTCAGGGGCGTGGCCGCGGCAGGTGCCGCCAGCAGCGAGGCGGCCAGGGCCAGATGCAGCAGGTACGGTGAGGCGTCGCCCAGCCCGGCCTCGGTGTACGACGAGATCGCGACGTAGCTGATCAGGAAGATCGCGCAGGCCCTCGGCAGCGACGGTGGCCGCAGCAACGCGACACCGCCCAGCACGAGGATGAACGCCGCCACGAGGGTGACGCCGATCAGACCCTGCTCGTTGTAAACGGCCAGCCAGCTGTTGTCGATCGGCAGCCCGCCGAACGACTTGTCGCCCAGACCCATGCCGAACAACTTCTCCGCGGTCGTCCGGGGCGCTGCCAGCAGGGCGTCCCAGACCTTGGCCCGACCGGTGAGACTGGTGAAGTTCTCCTGGCTCTGTCCGCGCAGGAACCACGCCTGTAGCGCGGAGGCGAACCCCACCGCGGCCACGGTGGCGCACAGCACCGCCCAGGCGAAGAACCGGCGGGCGGCGGCGCTGGTCAGGACGAGCGAGCCGATCGCCAACGCCAACCCGAGGAGCAGGCCGACCGTGGCCGTCCGCGTATGGGTCAACGCGAGCAGGACGAGGGACGGCACGATGATCATCGCCGCGCCCGCCCTGTCGGTCCGGCGGCCCAGCAGGAGCAGCACGGTGAGCCCGATGATCACCGCGGCGTACTGTCCGATCTGCGGCGGGGTGAGCGGCCACAACGCGCCGACCAGTCGCTCGCCGTAGAGCTCGGGCATGGCCGCTCCCGGTGAGATGACCAGGCCGGCCATCACCAACGCGAGCACCGCGAAGTACATCCGGATGTGGTACCGGACGAACGTCAGGCCGCCGTCCCACCAGCGGCTGAGCAGCCACAGTGTGCCGACGAACAGTGCGAACCGGGCGCAGCGGAACAGCGCGCCGAACCCTGACTCCAGGTCCGCGCTGGAGATCACGCTCGGCACCAGCAGCAGGGTGAGCAGGAGCAGGAAGGCGCTGGGCCGGATGCGCAGCCGGAGATTGAGCGTGAGCGCCAGCGCGAACGCGGCGACCAGCGCACCCATGGTGGCCATCTGGATGAGGGAGCGGGGCAGCGGGATGATGGTCTTCGCCCCGGCGGAGCCGAGCGTGTTGAGGACCAGCAGCCCCCAGACCACCCCGACGGTCTTCGGCGTGCCGGCAGGGCGCGGTTCGGCGCCGGGCCACGTGCCCGCCGCGGCCGGTCCGCCCCGCGGCCCACCGGGTGTCATGTCCCCGCCCATCTCAACCACCGGCCCGTGGGCGGAAGGTGCTGCCCGTGTCCTGCCGGTACGGCGTGCCCTGCCACTGCAAGACGTCGAGCGTCCGGCTCGGGTCGTGGGCGACGAAGCTCCACGGCCCGACGTAGACGTTGTCGTGCCAGCGGTTGTGCTGCTTGTCGGTGATCGCCTCGGCCACCCGTTCGCCCTGGTACGGCGACCAGTCCGGATAGGTGCCGTAGTTGGACAGCACCGCCATGCGGCCGCACTGCACCGTGCACCCGACGACGGCCGCGTCCAGCATGAAGCGGTTGTCGTGGATGTCCACCCGCTGGGTCTTCCACCGGCAGTCGTCGTAGAGCGGTGCGGTGGCGATCGCCGGCTGCGCGCAGCGGGCGATGTCCGGCACCAGCAAGGTGCATTCACCGGCCGAGGTGTTGGCCGGGCTGTTGCAGAACCGGTCGGCGTTCTCCCACAGGGTGATCCCGGACCAGTTGTCCGTCAGTACGTTCCGATAGATTTCGATCTTGTCCGTGCGGGCCCGGACCCGTGGCTCGCCGCCGGACTCGGACAGGTAGATGGTCGCGAACGGGAAGCTGTCGCCGGCTTCAGCGGATGTGCGGCCCTCGACCCAGTTGTTCCGCCGGATCGTGTTGTTCCGGATGACCGCGTTGTAGCTGGTCTCGTAGATCAGCGCGGCACCGTCGTTGGCCTCGAGCACGTTGTTCTCGATACGGAAGTCGTTGTTGTTGTTGTCCGCCCACAACCCGGCGCCGCGGTTGTCGTGCACCCAGTTGCCGCGGACGTCGGCGCCGTTGACGGCCCAGAACTTGATGCCACCGGTGCAGCCGCAGCCTGGCCGCTGCTTCTCCCAGTCGTCGGTGTTGTTGCCCACGATCTCGTTGCCCTCGACCACCAGGTCGCGGATGGTGTCACCGGTCTTGTACGCGTTCATTCCGTATTGCCCGTTGTCGCGCAGGCAATTGGCCCGGACCTGTTGGCGGGCACCGGCCATCAGCCCGGCGCCGGAGTTGTTCTGGATCGTCGTGTGCTCGATCACCCACCCGTCGGCCATGTCGTGGTTGACCACGCCTTCGTCGTGCGGCGCGACGAAACGCTGCACGGTCAGATGGCTGATGGTGACGTCGGGGGCAGTGCCGCTGAACGCGTAGTTGTTGGTCTTCCGGCCGTCGAGCACCGCGCCCGGCGCGCCGAGGTAGCGGTTCCCCTTCTTGGCGATGACCTGGGCGTAGCGGCCCTTGTCGAGCGTGTGCGTGCCCGGCCGAAGCCAGAACGTGGTGCCCGGAGGGCTGTTCTCGGTCTTCTCGGCCAGGTCGCCGACCACCCCGGGGTCGACCGTCACCGCGCCCGTCGGCGCTTCCGCCGGCCCGGCCGCGGGCTTGGCGCACACCCGGGCCACGGACGTGGAGGGCGCTCCGGACGTGGAGGGCGCACGCGTCGGCTCCGCCCGGGCGTCGTCCGGCGTGCTCGTACAGGCGGTCGCCGCCAGCAGGGCCAGTGCCAGCGGTGCCGCCGGCCACGCCCCGTGCCTCCACTTGAATCCCACGCGTCCCCCTAGCCGCGGAACCTGAGTAGGGTGGTGAACTCCCCTGACATCGCCGTGCCGTCGGCGAACCCGGTGCCGACCAGCGTCGTGGCGGGTTCCTTGCGCCCGAAGCCGGCGGAGTACCAGCCCAGCGGCGGGTCGCTCTCGCCACGATGCGCCTGCCAGCGCAACTGCCCGGGCAGGTCGAGCACCGCGGAGCGGTCCTCGCCGTCCCGGGTCCAGGTGAGCACCGCCCGGTTCCCCACCAGGTCCGCGGCGATCGCCGGGCCGAGGTGGAACGCCAGCTGCACGGCCCGGCGCGGGCCGCGCACCTCGTCGACCACCCGCAGCTCCCGGCTCGCGGCGGTCAGCTCCACCCGGCGGCGGTGCACGGAGCGCTGGTAACCGTCGTGCTCCGCGCACCAGCGCACCGTCCCCCCTTCCGAGGCGCCGGACGTGTCCGCGACCAGGACGCGGCTGCGGGCGTGCCGGGTCCACAGGAACGGGCCGCCGGAGACGGACTGGTCGCCGCCGTCCAGCTGCAGGGTGTTGTGGCCGAGGGTCGACCGGAAGTACCGCCGCCACTCGGGCTGCCCGTGGTAGCAGAACGTCCCGGGGTCGGCGAGCACGTCGACCCCGTCGTGCCGGACCTCGACGGACAGCGCGTCCGCGTGGGCGTGCGCGGCGATGGACAGGAAGCCGTGCGGACCGCCGTCGCAGCGGCACCAGATCTCCCCAGGACCGCGCAGGATCGTGAGTCCCGCGTCGGCGAGGTGGTCCGGTCGGCTTGCCGGGCGGGCCGCGGCCGGTGCGCCGGGCCGGATGAGCGCGGCCAGCAGCGGGGTGCGTACGTCGGCGCCGGTCACCGCGGGCCACCAGGCGAGCCGGCCGAACACGGCCTCCCCGGTCGCCAGCAGCGAGGCCCAGCGGTCGGTGCCCGCGCCGTCCACGACCAGACCGTGCCCGTCGTCCGCGTCCCCCTGACGCGGCGGCCGCAGCCGGCTGTCCACGACGGCCGCGAGCGCGTCGGTCATCCGCAGCAGCACCAGCCGGATCGACGCGGGGACCGGCACGCCGGCGGCGTCCGCCTCGGCCACCGCGGCCAGGCCGAGTTCCAGCACGAGTCCGTGGTACTCGGTGGCCAGCTCGCGGTTGAGGCCGGACTCGAAGGTGTTGCTCCGCAGGTGCCGTTCCAGCGACCGCACCGCGCCGGCCCGCCAGCGCGCCGAGGCGGGGAACCACCCGAACGCGCAGGCCGCGGCGAACTGCCCGGCGGCCTCGGCGACGACGTGGTTGTTCGCGGAGGACCCCCGGCTGGGGAAGGCGGCCAGCCAGCGCTGGTGGTGCCAGATCTGCCGGAGCGCCACCGGGTTGTCCTCGAACAGCCCGGCCGCGCCCGGCCAGCCGTCGAGCAGCCGGCGGATCCACACCCAGGACAGCAGCCGGATGCCCAGCTCGATGCCGCTGATCCAGTGCACCGAGCGCAGCGGCGGGTTGGCCGCCCACCACGACCGCAGGTGCTCGGCCACGCGCTCGGCGTACCGGTCGTTCCCGGTGATCGCGTAGGCGACGGCGAGCACGGTCAGGTACTGGTGCCGGGACGGCTCCCAGATCTGCTTGATGTCCCCGACCGCGTCCTCGTTCCGGTACGGCACGTCGAAGGCGTAACCCGCCGGGGCCCGGCGCCCGGTCTTCGGGTCGTACCACCAGTCCGGGTCGGCGAGGTCGTCGCGTTCCACCCCGAAGAACTCGGCGTGCCCGTCCATCAGCCGGTCCGCCTGGGCGATGAGACGTTTCGCCGCGTCCGGTGGCACCGCGGCGATCGTCCCGGCGGGCAGGACCGCGGTGAACCGGGCGCCGCTCACGCCCGGGCCGTCGGGCAGCGCCGACCGCCACCGCCGCCTGCGCACCGCGTCGCCCACCCGGCCGCCGACCTCACGCGGTCCCATCCGGGACAGCCGCCGCAGGTACCAGCCCGCGGTCATGGTCATCGGGCCCTCGCCAACGTCACCGGCACGCCGCCGGCCAGGCCGGCCTGCACGGCGAGGGTGGCCGCCGTGGTGGCGACCAGCGACTCCAGCGGCACCGGCATCGGTCCGCCGGTCCGCACGGCCTTGACGAACGCGGCCAGCTCGGCGGACTGGCCCTTGTCCCGGGCCTTGGGCAGCCGCGAACTGACCCACCGCTTGCGGCCGTAGACCGAGGCACGGACGAAGTCGTCGAGCCGCAGCACCCTGCCGTCCGCGACGAGGTCCAGCGTCTCCTTGGGGAAGCTGGGCGCGCCGGTGGTGACGTAGCTGATGGTGGCGGTGGACCCGTCCGGGTAGTGCAGCACGACCTGCAGGTCCTCGTTGCCGGACGTGGCGACCGCGTACACCGACACCGGGTCGGCGTCGAGCAGCCAGCTCGCCGTGTCGATGAAGTGCCCGCCCTCGCCGGCGAAGCGCGAGCCCTCGGTGCCCTGCTGGAGGTACCAGCTCCCGTGCTGCAGCCGGCCCGCGTTGACCAGGTAGCGCAGGCTCGCCGGACCGGTCCGGGCGCCGAACCGCTTCTTGGCGTCCTGCAGCAGCGGCGCGAACCGGCGGTTGAAGCCCACCTGCAGCCGGTCGTTGCCGGATTCCTCGACCGCCGCGAGCACGTCCGCCAGCTCGTCCTCGGTGAGTGCCAACGGCTTCTCCACGAACACCGTCTTGCCGGCCAGCAGCGCCCTTCGGGTCAGCTCGGCGTGCGAGCTGTGCCGGGTGACGACGAACACCGCGTCGATGGAGGTGTCGCCGAGCACGGCGTCGAGATCGGTGGTGGCCTGCGCGAAGCCGAACTTCCGCTGCGCGTTGGCCGCGGACAGCGCCGTCGTGGTGACGACCGTGGACAGCTCGACGCCGTCGCGCTGCGCCAGGTGCGGCAGCAGCATCGACGTCGCGTAGTTCCCCGCGCCGACGAACGCGAGCCGCACCGGCGTCTTGGCGGACCGGGCCGGGGCGGGGACCCCTGCGTCACGTCGCACCGCGGGCACGGCCACCGCCGGGGCCTGCACCTCTCCCGCGTGGTCGGGGTAGCGGAACAGCACGGCCACGGCCTTCAGGTCGCCGTCCTTCAGGCTCCGGTACGTCTCGACGGCGTCGTCGAAGTCGGCGACGTGGGAGACCAGGGGCTCCACGTCAACGCTGCCGCGGGCGAGGAGATCGAGGAAGCACGCCAGGTTGCGCCGCTCGGTCCAGCGCACGTAGCCGATCGGGTAGTCCCGTCCCTCGAGCTCGTACTCCGGGTCGTAGCGCCCGGGGCCGTAGGAGCGGGAGAACCGGACGTCGAGCTCCTTCTCGTAGTACGCGTTCCACGGCAGGTCCAGACGGCATTTGCCGATGTCGACGACCCGGCCGCGGTCCCGGCTCAGCCGCGCGGCCAGCTCGACGGGCTGGTTGCTGCCGCCGCCGGCGGCCAGGTACACCTGGTCCACGCCGTGACCGCCGGTGAGTTCGGCGACGGCGGCTTCCACGGCCGCGGACGAGGGATCGCCGCAGGCCGCGGCGCCCAGGCGCTCGGCGAGCTCGCAGCGCACCGGGTCGGGGTCGACCCCGACGACGCGCACCCCCGCGGCGGTCAGGAGCTGCACCACCAGCTGCCCGATCAGCCCGAGGCCGATGACCAGCGCCACCTCGCCGAGCTGCGGCTCGCCTTGGCGGACACCCTGCATCGCGATCGACCCGACGGTGCCGAAGGCCGCGTGCCGCGGCGCGAGGCCGTCCGGCACCGGGGTGTAGAGGTTCTTGGGAACCCAGTTCAGCTCGGCGTGCAGCGCGTGCTCGTTGCCGGCGCAGGCCACGAGGTCGCCGACCTTCACGTCGTCGATCCCGCTGCCGACCTGCTCGACCACCCCGCACAGCGAGTAGCCCAGCGGGGTGTAGGAGTCCAGCTTCCCCATCACCTTGCGGTAGGTGGCGGGCACCCCGTTGGTGGCCACGCTCTGCATGACCTTGGCCACCTGGTCCGGCCGCGAGCGGGCCTTGCCCAGCATCGACATGCCCGCCTCGGACACCTTCATGAGCTCGGTCCCGGTGGAGATCAGCGAGTAGGCGGTCCTGACCAGCACACCGCCCGGCTTGCACCCCGGCTCGGGCACGTCGAGCACCGCCAGCTCGCCGCTCTTGTAGTTCTGCACAACCTGCTTCACCCGAAGTCCCCTTGTTTCTACGCCGTCTTCTACGCCGCCGAGCGAGAGTCCTGGCCGGACCCGGAGGTCGCGTCGCGGTACCAGTACTCGAGGGTCAGTACATGCCACAGATGCTTGGAGAAGTCCCGCTGTCCGGCGGCGTCCTCGGCGACCATGCGGGCCAGCGCGTCGCGGCGCAGGAACCCGGAAGTGACGAGCACGCCGTCGTTCACCACCTCGCGCACCAGCGGTGCCAGGTCCCGGCTCATCCATGCTCGCAGCGGGGCGCTGAACAGGCCCTTGGGCCGGTACACGATCTCCCGGGGCAGGATCGAGGTGGCCGCCTCCTTGAGGACGGCCTTGCCCTGCCGTCCGACGATCTTGCGGTCGCCGGGCACGGCGAACGCCGCCCTGACCACCTCGACGTCCACGTACGGCACCCGCACCTCGGTCGACGCGGCCATGCTCGACCGGTCCGTGTAGGTGAGGTTCAGGCCCGGCAGGAACATCCGGGCGTCGCCCAGGCACATGCGGTTGACGAAGTCGTCCAGGTCGTTGTCCTGGTAGACGTCCGCGTGCTCGGTCAGCACGTCATCGACCGACCCGGCCAGGTCCGGATCGACCAGGGCGAGCAGCTCGTCCTGGTCGTACATGGTGTAGCTGCGCCGGAACGCGGTCTCCTCCGGCAGATCGGCGAAGGACAGGAACCGCTTCGCGAAGCGCACCGACCGGTACCCCCGGCGGGCCGTTGCGACCGGCAGCCGGTCCACGGCCGCGGACAGGCCGCGCCGCACGGACCGCGGGATGCGCTGATAGCGCAGCGCGATCGTGTTGGCCAGGTGCTTGCGGTAACCGGCGAACAGCTCGTCGGCGCCCATCCCCGAGAGCATCACCTTGACCCCGGCCTCCCGGGCGGCCGAGCAGATCAGGAACGTGTTGATGGCGGCGGGGTCGCCGATCGGCTCGTCCAGGTGGTGGGTCATCCGCGGCAGCAGGTCGAGCACGTTCGGAGCGATCTCGATCTCGTGCAGGTCGACGCCGAACCGCTCGGCCACCTGCCGGGCGTAGCGCAGGTCGTCCGGCATCGCCTCGAACTTGGCGTCCTCGGCGCGGAACCCGATCGTGTAAGCGGAGATCCCGGGGCGGTCGCGGGCGGCCAGCGCGGTCAGGTAGCTCGAGTCCAGCCCGCCGGACAGGAAGGTCGCCACGGGTACGTCGGAGAGCAGGTGGCGCCGGGTCGACTCCTCGACGACGGCGGCGATGTCCGGCTGCTCGCCGCTGAGGGCCCGCTCCCGTCCCTCGGCGGCGACGTCCTTGAGGTTCCAGAACCGGCCGCGCTCCACGCGGCCGTCGGGCCGGCACCGCAGCCAGGTCCCCGGCGGCAGCTTCTCCGCTTCGCGGAACGCGCACCGCGAGTCCGGCACCCAGTAGTACAGCAGCGAGGCCACCAGCGCCGCAGGGTCCACCTGCAGCGACCCGCCGGTCACGGCGGCGAGCGCCTTGAGCTCGGAGGCGAACACCAGACCCTCGCCGCGCCGGAGCAGGAACAGCGGCTTGATGCCGAGCTGGTCGCGGGCGAGCACCAGTTCACCGGTTCGCTCGTCGAAGATCCCGAACGCGAACATGCCGCGCAGCCGGGGCAGGCAGTCCGTGCCCCAGCGCCGCCAGGCCTCCAGCAGGACCTCGGTGTCGGAGGTACCGCGGAAGCGCACCCCGGCGGAGGCCAGTTCGGCACGCAGCTCGGGCGCGTTGTACAGCTCGCCGTTGTACGTCAGGACCAGGCCGTCCGAGACCATCGGCTGGGCGCCGGTCTCGGACAGGTCGATGATGGCCAGCCGGCGGTGCCCGAGGTGCACTTCGCCGTCACCGACGGGATGGCCGTACCGGCCCGCGCCGTCCGGACCGCGGTGGGCGAGGGTGTCGGTGAGCCGGTCGGCCACGGCCTTCCCGTCCGGCCATCGGTACGTGCCTGCGATGCCACACATGTCTAGCGCGCCTCCTGGTCGCTGTCCGGGACCCGTGCGGCCCACGACGGCTGCTTCGGCCGCGGTTGGCCCGTCCCGCTCTGCCGGGCCAGCCGTTCGTTGTGGCCGCGCAGCGCGGTGTGCAGCCCGTCCCACAGCGTGCCGTCGGTCCGGTCACGCGGATCGGGGTCGATCAGCACCACACCGATCACCGGGATGCGCAGGTCCGCGAGCTGCCGCGCCACGGTGTGCAGCCATGCGGCGCTGCCGTGCCCGGCACGCACGACGAGCACCGTCTGGGTGCCGAGGAACTGGAGGTCGGTCCACGCCGTGCCGGGCGCGACCGAGCCGACGCCGAGCCGGCGCACCTCGTCCGACACGGTCGCGGCACGCTCGCCGACGACCACGGCCGGGTCTCCCGACTTCCGGCGGCGGTTGGCGAGCTGCCGGCCGGGCAGACCGTCGATGATCACCACGGGCCTATCCGCCGCCAGTGCGCCGGCGAGGTCCAGGGCGATCACGCTCACGCCGCGTGCGCAGCCCAGTTCCAGCAGCGACACCGGTTCCGCGGAGCCGCGTACGGTGCGGGCCAGGGTCGCGGTGAGCCGTTCGCGTGCCGCCCGGGTCCGCCGGCGCTGCCACCGCCCGGCCGACCGGCGGCGGGGCGTGCGGCGCAGCTCCGCGATGACCGAGGCGCCCAGGTTCGCCGCGATCTCCCGGCGCAGCACGGGGCGGTCCGCCACCACCGCGCCGACCGCGGCCAGCGCGAGCCCGAGCACGAGCCCGAGGCCGAGTCCGATCGCGGAGTTGGTGGCAGCGGCCTTGGGCAGGGAGTGCTGCACCGCGCGCGGGGCGTCCACGATCTGCGTGCCGGCGATGAGCTGGGGCGTGCCGACGCCCGCCTCCGCGGCGCGCTGGTCGAAATCGGCGATGCGCGAGGTGAGTTCGGCCCGGCGGGCGAAGAGCGACTCGAGGTTCGCCGACGCGTTCGGGTCGCTCTCCGGCGGCCCTTCTCCGATCGACTTGTTGACCTGGGCGAGTTCGTCCCGCATGCGGTCACGCTGGTCGAGCAGGGTCTTGGCCTCGGCGTTCGCGGCCTTCTGTATCCGCTCGACATGGTCCGCGACGAAGGCGTCGGCCAGTGCTTTGGCGCGGGCCACGGCTTCCGCGTCGCTGTCACCCGTCACGTTGATCTGCAGCAGGTTGTTGGTCAGACCGATGCCCCGGTAGTCCCGCATGAAGTGTTCCGGGTCTTCCGAGGACCTCAGCGACCGCAGGGCCTCACCGGCGATCTGCGTGGTCTCCAGCAGCGCGGCGTCGGTGCGGATCAGCGTTCCGGGGTCGTTCGGCTGGTCCGCCTGATGGGCGACCAGCACCGTGGTCACCGCGGTCGGCTGCGGTGGCAGCAGGACCGCGCCCCCCGCGCCGACCAGCAACCCCAGCAGCGCCACGGAACACCACAGGCGGCGGCGCCTGCGTACCGCCACCACCAGCGCCTGCAGGTCCAGCAGCGGAGCGGCTGCCGGCGACTGCGAAGTCGTGCTCGTCGTCACACCGAACCTCCCATCGCGTCGACGCCCACCGTGACCGCCGGCGTGGCGCCGTCCGGAGGACGCGCGGCAGACCGGGCCCGACGGTCCCTGACCGCGCCGGCGACGACGATGCCGACGACCGTATGCCGGGCGTCCGCACATGCCTCGCCGATGCCGGCGAGCTCCCCTGCCGTCCAGCTGCCCGCGCTGAGCACGACCAGGACACCGGACTCGGTGTCGCGGTCCGGCACCAACGGCCGGGACACCGAAACCCCCACCACCCGCAGCAGCGGATCGCTCCCGGCCTCGGCGACGAGTTGTTCGGCGGCCCGGCGGGCGGTCCCGTCGCCGTCCGGGACGACCACCAGCAGCCGCCGGGGGGCCGGAAGTTGGTCCCGGAGGCGAGCGCACACCCGGCCGTAGCGGATCTTCCTGCCGGCCTCGTCACCGGACGCGTGCAGGGCCGGCACGTCCCACCGGGTGTCGACACCCAGCAGCCGGCGGATCCGGGTCCGCGCGCCACGGCCTTCCGGCCGGTGCGCGCGCCGTCCCTCAGGTACGTCGACGGTACCCAGCAGCGCCGAACCCAGCGCCGCGGCGATCTCCGGCTCGGTGCGCGGCCGGCGACTCATCCGTGCGGCGGCGAGATGGCCGACGACCGCGAACAGCAGGAACAGCAGCGCCCCGGTGACGATGAACTGCGTCCTGGTCGGTGGTGCCTGGCCGATCGGCCGGGCCGCCGCCCCCATGACGACCATGTTGGCCTTGTTGGTCGCCGGATCGGTCTGGTCCAGCTTGTCCATGGCCTGCTCCAGCGTCGTGCGCAGCTTCTCGAGCTCGGTGCGGGCCTGCACGCTCTCCACGGTCCGGCCCGGATCGGCCGCCTTGGCGAGGTCGGTGATGCGGCGGCTGGTCTGCTCCATCAGCTCCCGCAGCGCCTCGGGATTCGCCGACGCCTCGGGATCGGTGTTGTCGCCCACGACCCGTGCGGCGAAGGTGACGTACTGCTGGGCCACCTCGTCGGAGAGCCGCTGCGCGCGCTCCGGGGTGTCGGCCGTACCCGAGATCTTGATGATGTTCCCCTCGGTGGCCTTGGCGCTCACCCGGTCCCGCAGCTCGGCGCCGCCGACCCCGGCCCAGCCGAGCGTGGCGGCCGACCGGTCGAGCACCACCGAACTGGTCGCGATCTCCGACTGGGTCAGCAGCTCGCGCTCCTCCCACGCCCCCGGCAGCAGTACCGATGCCGACGTCGTGTACCGCGGTGGGAACAGCAAGGAGGCGCCGTAGCCGACGAGCCCGCCCACCACGGCGAGGACGGCGAGCAGCCGCCAGCGCCGACGGATCATCCGCCCGATCATGGCCAGGCGTATCGTGTCATCGCTCAACGGGGCGGCCTTTTCTCTGTCGGAACCGGGTCGCCCGCCGACGCCGGAGCCCGGTCACGACAGGCGGCGGCGTAGGCGGCGAGGAGCGACCGCTGCGAGGTGCGCCAGGAGAGCTGCCCGGTGATCCGCTCCTGGCCGATCTTGCCCATCCGGGCCCGCTCCTCCGGATCGTCCAGCAGCAGTGCGATGAGCCCCGCGAATTCGGCCTCGTCGTTGGCGGGCGCGTAGACGGCGGCGTCACCGGCGGAGACCCGTGCCTCCCGGAGGTCGAACGAGACGATCGGCCGCCCCATCACCATGTACTCCAGGACCTTGTTCATGGTCGACACGTCGTTGAGCGGATTGCGCGGGTCGGGGGAGAGGCACACGTCCGCGGTCGACAGGTAGCGCACCAGGTCGGCGTCCGGGATGCGCCCGGTGAACTGCACCTGGTCCGAGAGCCCGAGCCGCCGGGACAGCTCGACCATCGCGTCGAAGGCGTCGCCGGCGCCGACGAACACCGCGTGCCAGTCGCTCCGCCCGAACTCGTCGCGCAGCTTCGCCAGGGCCCGCAAGGCGTAGTCGACGCCGTCCTGCGGACCCATGACACCGAGGTAGCACAGCAGATGAGGCTTGCCGCGCTTCAGTTCCGGCTCCGGCGGTACCGGGTGGAAACGGTCGACGTCGGGCGCGCTGCGCACCACGAAGACGTCCTCCGGCCGCTTGCCGCCACGGCGCAGCGCGACGTCCCGGTAGCTCTCGTTCGTGGCGAGCACGACGTCCGCGGCCCGGTAGGTCCGCCGTTCCAGCGCGCACACCGCGCGGTAGAGGAGGTCCTTCCCGCGGTCGAACCGGGACAGGTACAGCTCGGGCACCAGGTCGTGCTGGTCGAAGACGAACCGCGCGCCGCGCCGCTTCAGCCACAGCGCCGGCAGGAACAGCAGGTCGGGCGGGTTGCAGGCGTGGACCACGTCGACCGGACCGACCTTGCGGGCCAGCCGGAACGTGTGCCACAACGCCGATCCGTACTCGCCGAGGTAGCCGGCCGGCCCTCCGGTGGCGGCGCGCAACGGGTAGCGGTGGATCCGCACCCCGTCGATCTCCGCCTCCGGCTCCGTGTCCCGCTTGCTCCCCCGGGGACAGATGACGTGCACCTCCCAGCCCGCGTCGCGCAGCGTCGTGCACTCCTGCCACACCCGCCGGTCGAACGGCACCGACAGGTTCTCCACCAGGATCAGCGCGCGCCGGTCCGGCCGGTCGCCGCTGGTCGTGTCACCAAGCAAGGCCCATGTACCCCGGTTCGGCCCGGCGCGCCTCGGCGTCGGGAAGGCGGATGAGGTCGACGATCAGCGGGCCGTCGCCATGGGGCAGCGCCGACAGCACGGCGGGATCCCTGGTCCCGACCAGGACCACCTCGGCGTGCTCGAGCACCTCGCCGACGGAGTCCCCGAGCAGCTGCGCCAGGTGCGGCAGCCGGGTCTCGATGTACTCGCGGTTCGCGCCCATCAGCCGGGACAGGCTCACGTTGGCGTCGTGGATGCGCAGGTCGTACCCCTTGCCGAAGAGCCTCTCCGCCAGCTCGACGAGCGGGCTCTCGCGGAGGTCGTCGGTGCCGGGCTTGAAGGACAACCCGAACAGGCCCACCCGGCGCTTGCCGGTGCGCTCGACCAGCTCCACCGCGCGCTGCAGATGTTCGGAGTTGGAGGTCAGCACGTTGGCGAGGATCGGCACCGAGACGTCGGCCCGCTGCGCGGCGTGGACCAGGCTGCGCAGGTCCTTGGGCAGGCAGGAGCCGCCGAAGGCGAAGCCGGGCCGCAGGTAGGCGGGGCTGATGTTCAGCTTGCGGTCGGCCAGGAACACGTCCATCACCTGGTGCGAGTCCACCCCGAGCGCCTGGCACACCGCGCCCAGTTCGTTCGCGAAGCCGATCTTGAGGCCGTGGAACGCGTTGTCCGCGTACTTGATCGCCTCGGCCGTCGGGACCGGTACCCGGAACACCTCGCCGGGCAAGCCGTCGTACAGCGCCGTCACCACGTCGCCGCTCGCCGCGTCGAGCTCGCCGATGACGGTCTTGGGCGGGTCGAAGAAGTCCCGCACGCTCGTGCCCTCGCGCAGGAACTCCGGGTTGACCGCGACCCCGATGTCCACCCCGGCCGTGCCGCCGACGTACTTCTCCAGGATCGGCACCAGCAGGTTCAGGCAGGTGCCCGGGAGCATGGTGCTGCGGAACACGACGGTGTGCCGCCCACCCCGCTCGGCCAGCGCGGCGCCGATCTGCTCGGTGACCCGCTCCAAGTACGTGGTGCACAGGCTGCCGTTGGGCTCCGACGGTGTGCCCACGCAGATCAGTGACACCTCGCTGCCCATGATCGCCTCGCGGACGTCGCCGGTGGCGCGCAGCGCTCCGGTCCGCACGACGTCGGCGGTGAGCTCGCCGATCCGCTCCTCGACCACCGGGGCCTTGCCGTCGTTGACCAGGTCGACCTTCACCGGGTTCACGTCCACCCCGATGACCTCGTGACCCATGCTGGCCAGGCACGCTGCCGACACGCAGCCCACGTAGCCGAGCCCGAAAACGCTGACCCTCATGACCCGTTCCTCCCCCCAGGCAGGCTCTCCCGGCCTGCGATCCTCGCGCCGGCCGGACGACGACCTCCGCGCATCAGTAGGCCCCCTGCCCGTGGAGCACCGCACGCAGCGTCTTCCACAAGATCACCGTGTCCAGGGCGAGCGACCAGTCCTCCACGTACCGCAGGTCCAGCCGGACCGCCTCGTCCCACGGCAGGTCGCTGCGTCCGCTGATCTGCCACAGGCCGGTGAGCCCGGGCTTGACCAGCAGCCGCCGCCGGATGTCCGGGCCGTACGCGGCGGACTCCTCCGGCAGCGGAGGCCGCGGACCGACGAGCGACATCGAGCCGGTGAGCACGTTGAAGAGCTGCGGGAGCTCGTCGATCGAGTACCGGCGCAGCACCGCTCCCACCCGGGTCACCCGCGGATCCCGGCGGAGCTTGAACAGCAGGCCGGCACCCTCGTTGCGGTCGGCCAGCTCGGCACGTGCCCTGTCGGCCCCGGAGACCATGGTGCGGAACTTGAAGATGGTGAACTCGCGTCCGTCCTTGCCGACCCTGCGCTGGCGGTAGAACGCCCCACCCGGACTGTCGGCCAGCACGAGCAGCCCGACGAACACCATCAGCGGCGCGAACAGCATCAGCAGGACCGCCGCGCCCAGCCGGTCGACGACCTCCTTGACCGCGCGGCGGCCCCCGGTGAAGGTCGGCATGCTGAGCCGCAGCAGCGGTATCCCCAGCACCGCGTCGACGTGCAGCCGCGGGCCGGCCACCTCCATCAGCACGGGGGCCACGACCATCTCGGCGTCGCTGCCCTCGAGGTTCCAGGCAAGCCGCTGCAGCCGGTCCGGTGACCAGTGCGGGTCCGGTGTGACCGCGACGACACGGTAGCCGTTGCGGCGGACGTGGCCCGCGACGTCGGTCAGCCGGCCGACGACCGGCACCCCGTCCACGTGGTCACCGTCGAGCCCGGGAGCGTCCGCCGTGCACACGGCCTCCACCTGCCAGCCCAGGTGCGGGAACTTGCGGATCCGGGTGATCAGGTCGCGCACGGTGGCCGGGCTCCCGGCAGCGAGCACCGGTCGCAGGCACCGCCCTTCCTTCCGCTGCTTGTGCAGCCACAGGCGCAGCAGGTACCGCTCGGTCATGGTGACGAGTGCGATCGCCGGGATCGCGACGAAGATCCAGAGCTTGATGTTGCGCGAGGTGACGGCGACCCCGCCGAGCGCCAGCACGACGGCCGCCGTGCACAGTGAGCGTCCGAGCCGGCGGAACTCCTCGGCGCCCTGGCCGAGCACGGCCGGAGCCCACGAGCGGCTCACCGCAAGCGTCCCCAGCACCAGCAGCTCGGTGCCGAAGGCGAGGATCCCCCACTTCTCGTGCCAGTTGGCCGCGTCCCGGACCCCGAAGAAACTGCCGATCGCGGCCACCACGAAGGCGGTGGCCACCGTGTCGCTGGTGATCACGGCTCGGCGGTACCGCTGCTCCCATTCGATTGCGGGCCGGCTGATCGCGCCGTTCCCCAGATGCTCGCGTGCTGACGGAAACGGGCTGACTAGTCCCCCATGCCGCACAGAACCCCCCAGGTCCCCAGTGGTTCGACGTGTTCGCCCAACACGGTCCCTCCCCCCGGGAGGCCCCCGCCTCCCGCACCGTTCCTCCCCTCGGGAGGCCCCCGCCTCCCGCGCATGACTCCCGGTTATTTCGGAGTCACTTGAACAACCCACCCTGGCGGAAGCGGACTTACCGGTTCCGCTGAACTCTCGAGATGTGCCGGAACCCGTCGAAACCTCAGGGCTCCCCGCACCCAAGGCCCCTTCTCGGGCTCCAAGGACCGATCACCCCCACGTCTGGCGCCGGGTACGCGACTGCTGGCTTTCCGTTGCGCCGAACCTGTAGATCATTAATGGTCGCCTCGTGCCCGAACGGCTGAAGCAAGGTCAATCTAGACCATCGGCGCCGGTATGAAGAGTGAATGTGTGTAATTTGTGCTCAAGCTTTGAGGCTGGATCCGTCGAGCGCTGACCGCCCATGGGCGCCTTCGCGCCATCGCGCGGCCAGGCGACAACTCCCCGCTGTAGTGCACTACTTGATCTTTCCGAAGTGTGACGGTGTGTCCAATGCCGGGCGCGACCGCCTCAAGGCGCCGGTGCATGCCGCGATGCCGGCCCGGGCGTTGATGGAGGAAGTGTGGCCGAGAACAACCGGTGCTCGAAGTGCGGGGCGAGCATGATCGGAATTCATGACGCCCATGGGACGCCCATCGACTCGCAAAGCCTGGCCGGAAAGCCCGAAAACATGGCCTGATCTTTGGGTTCACCCCGCAGGGGATCCCTTGCGCGTCTTCCCGACGGCACACCACGTGGCGTGCGGAGCGGCCCTGGAGCGGGCGGAACGTGCAGATCGAGCGGCAACCAAGAGATGTGCGGCAGCAGTTGCGGGTCCCGTCACGGGGCTGCCCTGAGCTGCGGCGCGATCCGCCGGCTCCGCGGGCGGCGCGGCCGGCCGAGGGGTGGCTCGAAGCTCTGAACGGTGCTTCACTTGTTGCCATGGCCTACCGGAAGACCCCCGCGGTGCAGGACCGCCTGACCGCTGCCAGGGAGCACCTGGTGGCGCGGGCCACGGCCGTCGTCGCCGACGTGGGCTGGGCGAACGCCTCCGTCACCGCGGTGGCGGCCGCGGCCGGCATGTCCGTGGGCACGGTGTACCAGCACTTCGCGTCCAAGGGCGCGCTCGCGGTCGAGGTCTTCCGACGGGCCTCGGGCCGCGAGGTCGAGGTGCTCGGCGAGGTGCTCCGCGACGGCGCCGGCGACCCGGTGCAGCGGCTGACCCTGGGGGTCACCGTCTTCGCCCGCCGCGCCATGGAGAACCGGGGACTGGCCCACGCCCTGCTCGCGGCCCCCGCGGAACCGGCCCTGGGCGCGGAGCGCCTGGACTTCCGGCGCCGCTACCGTGCCGTCTTCGCCGAGGTGATCCGCGAAGGGATGGCCGCCGGGCTCCTCCCCGCCCAGGACCCCGAGGTCACCGCGGCGGCGCTGACCGGGGCCATCGGCGAGGTCCTGGTGGACCCGCTGTCCGCCCCCGCCGAGGGCGCCGCCGCCGACCACCTCGTCACCGAACTGGTGGCGATGTCCCTGCGCTGCGCGGGCGCCGCGCCCGCCGTCTGACTCCCCACGACCACGAAGGGCCCGACTGCCATGACCGCGATCGCAGATGCCGCGCCGCGCAGCAACCCCACCGCGCGCACGCACGAGGTGACCAACCAGGCCCCGCCGCTGGTCGGCCACGACGTCGCCGAAGACGTCGTGCTGCTGGAGGGCGTGCGCCGCGAGGGAGCCGGGTGGTACGTCGACGACCTGCACCGGCTGGGCCGGCTCGCCGGATCGGAGCAGGTGCAGCGCTGGGCCGAGGAGGCCAACCGGTACGAGCCGGTGCTGCGCACCCACGACCGGTACGGCAACCGTGTCGACGAGGTGGACTTCCACCCCTCCTACCACGCGCTCATGGAGGTCGCCCTCGCCGAGGGCCTCGCCGGCGCACCCTGGGCCGATGACCGGCCCGGCGCGCACGTGGCCCGCGCGGCCGGCTTCATGGTGTGGAGCACCGCCGAGGCCGGCCACGGCTGCCCGGTGTCCATGACCTACGCCGTCGTCCCCGCGCTGCGTGCCGCGCCGGACCTGGCGGCGGTGTACGAGCCGCTGCTCACCAGCCGCGTCTACGACCCCGGACTGCGCGCCCCCGCCGGCAAGCGCGGGCTCCTGGCGGGCATGGGGATGACCGAGAAGCAGGGCGGTACCGACGTACGGGCCAACACCACCACCGCCGTCGAGCAGCCGGACGGCACCTGGCGGCTGCGCGGGCACAAGTGGTTCACCAGCGCGCCCATGAACGACCTGTTCCTCGTGCTGGCCCAGGCCCCCGCGGGCCTGTCCTGCTTCCTGGTGCCCAGGGTGCTGCCGGACGGCAGCCGCAACACCTTCCGCATCCAGCGGCTGAAGGACAAGCTCGGCAACCGCAGCAACGCCAGCAGCGAGCCCGAGTTCGACGACACCGTGGCCTGGCTGGTCGGTCCCGAGGGCCAGGGTGTACGGACCATCATCGAGATGGTCACCATGACGCGGCTGGACTGCGTCCTCGGCTCCGCCTCCGGCACCCGTGCCGCGCTCGCCCAGGCCGCCCACCACGTCCGCCACCGCGCGGTGTCCGGGGCCCGGCTGATCGACCAGCCCCTGATGCGCAACGTCATCGCCGACCTGGGCCTGGAGTCCGAGGCCGCCACCACCCTCGCGCTGCGCGTCGCCGGAGCGGTCGACCGGGCCCGCCGCGGGGACGCGCAGGAGCGGGCCTTCCTGCGGCTGGCCACCGCGGTCGGCAAGTACTGGGTGTGCAAGCGGCAGCCCGCGGCGGTCGCGGAGGCGCTGGAGTGCCTGGGCGGCAACGGCTACGACGAGGCGTCCGGCATGCCCCGGCTCTACCGCGAGGCCCCGCTGAACGGCATCTGGGAGGGCTCGGGCAACGTCAACGCCCTCGACGTGCTGCGCGCCCTGACCCGTGAGCCGGACTCCCTCGATGCCTTCCGCGCCGAGGTCGAGGCCGCCGCGGGCGGCGACGCCCGCCTCGACGAGGCGTGGCGCCAGGTGCGCGGCGAGCTGGTGCCCACCGAGGACGCCCCGCTGCGGGCCCGCCGTCTGGTCGAGCGCCTGGCGCTGGTGCTGCAGGGTTCGCTGCTCGTCCGGTACGCGCCGGCACCGGTCGCGGACGCCTTCTGCGCCTCCCGCCTGGCCGGCGACCGGGGCCTGGCCTTCGGCACCCTCCCGGCCGGGACGGACCTGGCCGCCGTCATCGAGCGCGTGCCCGGCGCCACGGGCTGAACGGGCCGGGGTCCGCGGCCGCCTGCCGCGGTCGCGGACCCGCCGCGGTCACGCCGTGCCGCTGATGCTCTCGGCCTCGATCACGAAGACCACGCGCACCTGGTCACGGCCGCCGTACCAGGGGTAGGGGCCGCCGGTGTACCGGTGCGAGAGCTTCTCGATGTGGTCGGCCGCGCCCTCCGTGGTCACCTCGCGCACGCGCCCGCGGACCTGGAAGTAGCGGGACGGGTCGTCCGGATCGGAGACGGCGACGGCCACCCGCGGGTCCCGCGCGATGTTCCGCGTCTTCACGTGGCTCTGGACGCTGTTGACGAGCACATGCTCGCCGTCCGTGTCGACCCACGTCTGGGTCAGCTGCGGCGAGCCGTCCGGCATGGTGGTCGCCAGGAAGCACAGGCTCGGGCGGTGCAGGAGGTCGAGCAGGTCGGCGGGTAGTTTCACGGTGATCCCTCGGTCGGCTGGGCGCAGCCTACGCTCCCCGCCCGGCGGCCCGGCGACCGGTGCTCGGCGCGAGAAATCACGCCCCCGGGGTCACGATGGGTGGGAAGGGCGCCACGCGCCGCAACTGCTCACACACGGACGGCCATGAACTCCATGCGGGTGGCCCAGGTCGCAGAACCGGGCGGACCATTCGAAATCGTCGAGCGCGCGCTGCCGGAGCCCGGCCCCGGCCACGTCCGGATCGCCGTCGAGGCGTCGGGCGTCTGCCACAGTGACGCCGGCTTCGTGTACAACTCCTTCCCCCACATCACCTTCCCCCTGGTCGCCGGCCACGAGGTCGCCGGGCGCATCGACGCCCTCGGTGAGGGCGTGCGGCACTGGACGGTGGGCGACCGCGTGGAGGTCGGCTGGTTCGGCGGGCACTGCGGGCACTGCCCGCCCTGCCGAGAGGGCGACTTCATCGACTGCCGGAACCTGCAGGTGCCCGGCTGGGCGTACGAGGGCGGCTACGCCACGCACATGGTCGCGCCGGTCAACGCGCTGGCCCGGATCCCCGACGGGCTGACCGCGGTCGACGCCGCCCCCCTCGGCTGCGCCGGCGTCACCACGTACAACGCCTTCAAGAAGAGCTCCGCCCGGCCCGGCGACCTCGTCGCGGTGATCGGCATCGGCGGCCTCGGCCACCTCGCGGTGCAGTACGCGGCCGCGTTCGGCTTCGAGACGGTCGCCGTGGCGCGAGGCGAGGACAAGCGGGCCCTGGCCATGGAGCTCGGCGCCCACCACTACATCGACAGTTCCGCCGGCGACCCGGCCAAGGAGATCCAGGCCCTCGGCGGGGCCACCGCGGTGCTCGCCACGGCCTCCAACTCCCAGGCCATGGCGGCCGGTGTCGAGGGTCTCCAGCCGCGCGGCGAGCTGATCGTCATCGGGATCGACTCCGAGCCGCTGCCGATCACCCCGGCCCAGCTGATCCTGTCGTCCCGTTCGGTCGTCGGGCACCCGTCCGGCACCTCGCGCGACGTCGAGCACACGATGGACTTCAGCGCGCTCGCGGGGATCCGCCCGATGACCGAGACGGTGCCGCTGGAGGAGGTCAACGAGGCGTTCGCCCGCATGATGTCCGGCGCCGCGCGCTTCCGCATGGTCCTCGTCCCCTGAGCCGCCCGGGTGCCGCCGGCCGGCCGGCGGCAGGGGGTAATCCGGTTGCCCCCGGCCCGCGGCCTCTGCTGCACTGCCAGGACCACAGGCCATCCACCGGGGAGTCGTGATCATGCGGGGACTGCACATGTCCACCCAGCCCGAATTCATCGCCCATTCGGAGGACATGGCATTCCATGCACGTGCTCAACCTTGGGATCCTGGCGCATGTTGACGCCGGGAAGACCAGCCTGACCGAGCGGCTGCTGCACACCGCCGGCGTCATCGACACGCTCGGCAGCGTCGACGACGGCAGCACCCAGACCGACACCCTGGCCCTGGAACGGGCGCGGGGCATCACCATCAGGTCCGCCGTCGCCTCGTTCGCGATCGGCGACGACATCACCGTCAACCTCATCGACACCCCCGGCCACCCGGACTTCATCGCGGAGGTGGAACGGGCGCTCGGCGTCCTCGACGGCGCCGTGCTCGTGGTGTCGGCGGTGGAGGGCGTACAGGCGCAGACCCGCGTGCTGATGCGGACGCTGCACCGGCTGCGCATCCCCACCCTGCTCTTCGTCAACAAGACGGACCGTTCCGGCGCCAGGGACGCCGAAGTGCTGCGCGCCCTCGCGGAGCGGCTCAGCCAGGGCTGCGTGGCCATGGGCCGCGTCGAGGGCCTCGGCACCCGGGACGCGCGCTCCACGCCGTACGGTCCGGACGACACCGGGTTCACCACCCGGCTGCTGGACGTCCTGTCCGTGCGGGACGAGGAGCTCCTTGCCGCCTACGTCGCGGACGGGACGGCGCCGTCCTACCCGCGGCTGCGGGCGGCACTCGCCGCCCAGACGCGCGGGGCACTGGTCCATCCGGTCTACTTCGGATCGGCCGTCACCGGAGCCGGGGTGGACGCCCTGGTCCGGGGGATCGCGGAACTGCTCCCCGTCGCCGCGAGCAGCGCGGAGGGCCCGGTCTCCGGCACCGTCTTCAAGATCGAACGCGGCCCCGCGGGGGAGAAGATTGCCCACGTACGGATGTTCTCGGGGACCGTCCGCGTACGGGACCGCCTGCCGCACGGCGCCGGGGAGGAGGGCAAGGTCACCGCGGTCAGCGTGTTCGAGCGCGGCGTGGACACGCCCGGGGAGGCGGTCCGCGCGGGGCAGATCGGCAGGCTCTGGGGGCTCGGCGGGATCCGCGTCGGTGACGCGATCGGCGAACCGCACCGTACGGCCCCCGGCGCGGACCGGCACTTCGCGCCGCCCACGCTGGAGACGGTCGTCGTGCCCCGCCGGCCGGCGGACGCGGGCGCGCTGCACGTGGCGCTCACCCGGCTCGCCGAACAGGACCCGCTGATCGACCTGCGGCTGGACGACGTGCGGCAGGAGATCGCCGTCTCCCTCTACGGAGAGGTGCAGAAGGAGGTCGTCCAGGCGACGCTGGCGGACGACTTCGGCGTCGAGGTGACCTTCGAGGAGACCACGACGATCCACATCGAGCGGCCGGTGGGCACGGGCGCGGCCGCCGAGGTCATCCACACCGGCTCCAACCCCTTCCTGGCGACCGTGGGACTGCGCGTCGACCCGGCACCGACGGGCAGCGGGGTGGCGTTCGGTCTGGAGGTCGAACTCGGCTCCATGCCCTACGCCTTCATCCGGGCCGTCGAGGAGACCGTCACCGAGACGCTGCGGCACGGCCTGTACGGCTGGCGGGTCGTCGACTGCACGGTCACCATGACGCACTCGGGTTACGCCGCTCGGCAGAGCCACGCGCACGCGGTGTTCGACAAGAGCATGTCGAGCACCGCCGGGGACTTCCGGGGCCTCACCCCGGTGGTGCTGATGCGCGCGCTGGAACAGGCGGGCACGGTCGTCTGCGAGCCGGTCCACCGCTTCACCCTCGACCTCCCCGAGCAGGCCTACGCCCGGGTGCTGCCCGTCCTCGCCCGGCTGGGCGCGGTGCCGCGCACCTCGGCGCCGCAGGGTGCGTCCTACGTCGTCGAGGGCGACGTCCCCGCATCGCAGGTGCACGCCCTGGAACGCCGACTGCCCGCCCTGACCAGCGGCGAGGGCGTGCTGGAGTACGTCTTCGACCACTGGCGGGAGGTACGCGGCGAGCCCCCGGCGCTGCCCGGGCACCGGAGGGACTGAGCGGTCCGGGGCACCACGCGCGGCGCCCGCGATGTGGTGCCCCGGGCCATGTCGCGGGCGTCGCACGGCTCCTACCGTCCGGCGCATGACCTTACTCAGAGCCGCACTCCACCGGGGCCGCCCGCGTGCCGCCCTGCTCGCCGTCCTCGTGGCGCTCCTCGCCGCCCTCGTCCCCGTCCGTCCCGCCCACGCCGCCGGCGCGATCGAGGAGGTGACGGGCTTCGGCAGCAACCCGGGCGCGCTGCGGATGTACCGCTACGTCCCCGCCGGGCTGCCGCAGGGCCGGCCGGTCGTCGTCGCCCTCCACGGCTGCACCCAGAACGCCCAGGGGTACGGCGCCCAGAGCGGCTGGACCGCCCTGGCGGACCGCTGGGGCTTCTCCGTGGTGCTGCCCGGGCAGACCTCGGCCAACAACCTCAGCCAGTGCTTCAACTGGTTCCAGACCGGCGACATCGCGCGCGGCCAGGGCGAGGCCGCCTCCATCCGGCAGATGACCGACCGTCAGATCGCGGACGCCGGCGCGGATCCGTCCCGGGTGTACGTCACCGGGCTCTCCGCGGGCGGCGCGATGACCGCGGTGATGATGGCGGCCTATCCCGACGTGTACGCCGCGGGCGGCGTGGTCGCCGGGCTGCCGTACGGCTGCGCGCAGGCGGCGGGTTCGCCGTACGTGTGCATGTACGTCGGCGCGACGCAGACCCCCGCGCAGTGGGGCGCCCGGGTCCGCGCCGCCTTCCCCTCGCACGCGGGCCCGTGGCCGCGGCTGACCGTCTTCCAGGGCACCGCCGACTACACGGTCAAGCCCGTCAACATGGACGACCTCGTACGGCAGTGGACGGATGTGCACGGCGCCGACCAGACCGCCGACGTCTCCGACACCGTGGCGGGCTTCCCGCACCGGACGTACAAGGACGCTTCGGGCGCCGCCGTCGTCGAGACGTACAGCATCACGGGCATGGGCCACGGCCAGCCCGTCGACCCGGGCAGCGGGGCGGCCCAGTGCGGCACGGCGGCCGCCTACATGCTCGACGTCAACCTCTGCGCGGCGTACCGGCTCGGGACGGGCTGGGGCCTGGGCTGAGCGGGAGGGGGTGACGGGGCGCGCGCCGGCCCGCCCCGTCACTCCGTGGCCATCGCCGCCAGGCGGGTCACGGTGTTCCAGTTGCGGGCCGTGGCCGTCAGGCCCAGGCGCTTCTCCCACAGCGCGTGGGACAGCCGGGTCTTCTGCACCCCGCCCGGGCAGTGCACGTAGATCTCGCGCTCGCCGGGGCGGAAGTCGTCGGGCGCGTAGTCGGCCGGGTCGAGACCGGCGATCCGGTCCGGATCGACCGGCCCGGACAGGAAGGTGACCAGGAAGCGCGCGGGATCGACGCCCGTCATGTCGAACGGGTTGCGCTCGACGACCCCGGCGAGTGCGGTCGCCTCGCGGACGACGCACGGCACCTTCCGCCCGTCGAACGCGGCGGCGATGGCCGCCTCCAGCGCGTCCGCCAGCTTCCCCGGGTCGGCCTGCTCGTGCTCGAACAGGGCGTTGCCGCTCTGCAGATGGGTGCGCACGCAGGTGCCGCCGATCTCCTCCAGCAGCTGTCGCAGGTCCTGCATCGGGAGCCTGGTCGTCGCTCCGACGTTGATCCCGCGCAGGAGCGCCACGTATCCGGTCACCCCGCCACATTAACCGTCGCCTCGCCGGGCTTACCCACTTTCGGAGGACCACCGGCCCGGCGGAACGGTTCGGCACCGGGCGCCGCCGCTACGTTCGCGTCCATGAGCACGAAGCGTGACCGCCCGGTCGTCACCGAACTGCGGCTCTCCGCCTTCAAGTCGCATCGCGGCGCGAGCTTCCCGCTCGGGCCGCTCACCCTGCTGGGCGGCGCGAGCGGGACCGGCAAGTCCAGCGTCCTGGAGGGCCTCGGCCTGCTCGGCCGGCTCGCCGCGGGCGAGGAACTGGCGACGGCGTTCGACGGCGTGCGCGGGGGAGTGGCGGCCTGCGTGCCCCACGCGGCCCGGCCGGACGCGGAGGGGCGGCGCGGATTCCGCATCGGGTGCACGGTGGACGGCGCGGTCGGCCCCGTCGTGCTCGACGTCGCCGTGCAGACCGAACCCGAACTGCGCATCGTCGGCGAGCGGTTGACCGGCGCCGGGGAGACCCTGCTCGCCACCGCGCTGCGCGACCCGGGACGGCGCACGGTCCAGGCGGCCTGGCACACGGCGGGGCTGGTCCCGGTGACCCGGGCCCCGCTGCCCGACGACCGGCTGGCCACCTCCCTGCTGCCGCTGCGCGTCGCGGGGACGACCGAGGGGCAGCGGCTGGTGCTCGCCGCCGCCGAGCAGACGGTGCTCGCGCTGCGCGGGGCGTTCCCCGTCGACCCCCGGCCGCACGCGATGCGGGAACCCGCGCGCGTGGCGGACGGCCTGCTCCGCGGCGGCTGCGACAACCTCTCGGCGGTGCTGCGCCGCACCCAGGGCGAGTGCCGTACGCGGCACGCGGCGCTGGTCGGTGCCCTGCGGGCGGTGTGCAGCCCGCCCGTCGAGGGCCTGACGGTGATCCCCGCGGGGGAGCCGGGGACGGGGGCGTACGCGGAGTCCGTACTCGCGGCCGTCGACCGGGGACCGCTGGGGCTGGTGCCGGTGGACCGGCTCGGCGACGGGGAGTTGCGCTTCCTCGCGCTGGCGCTGGTGCTGCTCACCGGGCCGGGCGTGCTGGAGGTGGACACCAGCGGCGAGGTGCCGGACGCCGTGCAGGTACTCACGGTCCTGGCGGACGGACTGGACGCCGGTCTCGACCGGGCGCAGACGCGGCAGTTGCTGGCGCTGGCCGCCCTGGTCGCCGAGCGCGGCCACATCAGGCTGCTCGGCACGGTGCACGACCCCTCGGTGGCCGAGGGGGCGGACGGGGTCACCCTGCTGCGCCTCGGGAGCGCCGCGGCCGACCCGGAACGGGTGCCGGCCCAGGGGGCGGGTCCGGACGCGCCGGACACCGGGGCCCCGCCGGCCGGGCAGGCCACGGCGCAGCACGCGGCGGCGATGGGGTAGACCTGCGGGTGTGACCGAGGATCTGCACGCGCTGCAGCGCAGGCTGGCCGCCTTCGCGGCCGCCCGGCGCTGGGAGCCGTACCACACGCCCAAGAACCTGGCCGTGGCCCTGAGCGTCGAGGCCTCCGAGCTCCTGGAGATCTTCCAGTGGCTCACGCCCGAGCAGGCGACACGGGTCATGGAGGACCCCGACAGCGCCCACCGGGTACGAGACGAGGTGGCGGACGTGCTCGCGTACCTGCTGCAGTTCTGCGAGGTGCTCGGCGTCGACGTGCTCGAGGCGCTGTCCGCCAAGATCGACCGCAACGAGCTGCGCTTCCCGCTGCCAGGGGCCGGGGACTGAGGCGCGCGGCGGCGGGTGCGCCACGGGTGCGGGGGTTCCGGTCAACCGCGCGTTCGCCCGTTGTCACGGGCGGCTGAGCGGGTTGTCCACAGGCGGGAACCGGCCACTTCCACCTCGCGTCGCGATCCGTCACTCTGAGTGAGGAACGGGATCGACGGGGCGGAGACGGGGCGGAGGTGCGTCGTGATGGACGCGGTACGGCTGATCCGGGCCACGCGGGAGGCGCTGCGAAGCGGCGGGACCGAGCGTGAGCTGATGGCGGAGGCCTGGCAGGTGCAGGCGCTGACGGAGGCGGTCGGCAGCCACCTCGCCCTCCACGGGGCGCCCGAGCTGCGCACCCCCGGCTTCTCCGTCTGCGAGGCGGGCGGCAGGGCCTGCGGCGCCACGGGGCCGCCGGGGGTGGCCTCCGGGCCGTTGCGGGCGTCCCTGCTCACCGACGTGCGCGAGCCGGCCGGGACCTTGCGCGAACTGCGCGAGCTGCTGTCGGAGCTGGGCATGGCCCTGGTCTCGGTGGCCTGCACCGCCGAGAGCGAGACGGAGTACTGGCAGTGCATCGAGGCGGTGGACGCCGCCGACGAGTCCAAGGACCGGGTGGGTGTGCTCCTGCGCGCGGTCGAGGCGCGGCAACGGGAGGGCGCATGAACGGCAAGCCTCCTGCGCGGGAACGGAGTTGGCGGATTGCCGTTGCCTCTGGTCGGAGAAGGTGCCACGCGCCACAGGTTGCCGATCGATTCGGACCGGAGAGGTGCAGGATGGAGTCATGGATCTTCGAATCTTCACCGAGCCCCAGCAAGGGGCCTCGTACGACACCCTGCTCTCCGTCGCCAAGGCGACCGAGGAGCTCGGCTTTGATGCCTTCTTCCGGTCGGACCACTACCTCAAGATGGGCGACGCGGACGGCCTGCCGGGGCCGACCGACGCGTGGATCACCCTGGCCGGCCTCGCCCGCGAGACGAAGCGGATCCGGCTCGGCACCCTGATGACGGCCGCCACGTTCCGGCTGCCCGGTGTGCTCGCCATCCAGGTCGCGCAGGTGGACCAGATGTCGGGCGGCCGCGTCGAGCTGGGCCTGGGCGCCGGGTGGTACGCGGACGAGCACGCCGCGTACGGCATCCCCTTCCCGAAGGAGAAGTTCGCCCGGCTGGAGGAGCAGCTCGCCATCGTCACCGGGCTGTGGGGCACCCCGATGGGCGAGACCTTCGACTTCAAGGGCGCGCACTACACGGTGGAGAACTCGCCCGCCCTGCCCAAGCCGGCCCAGGCGAAGCTCCCCGTCCTCATCGGCGGGCACGGCGCCAGGCGCACCCCGCGGCTCGCGGCCCGCTACGCCGACGAGTTCAACCTGCCGTTCGGTTCGCTGGAGGACACCGCCCAGCAGTTCGCCCGGGTCCGGGAGGCCGCCGAGGCACACGGCCGGGGCAAGGACGAGATCGTCTACTCCAACGCCCTCGTCGTGTGCGTCGGCAAGGACGACGCCGAGGTCGCCCGCCGGGCCGCCACCATCGGCCGCGAGGTCGAGGAGCTCAAGGCCAACGGCCTCGCCGGGTCCCCTGCCGAGGTCGTCGACAAGATCGGCCGCTACGCCGAGCTCGGTGCCACCCGCTTCTACCTGCAGATCCTGGACCTGAGCGACCTCGGGCACCTGGAACTGATCGCCTCCGAGGTCCAGTCGCAGCTCGGCTGACCCCGGCACACCACCGCAAGGAGCACCCGCGATGCCCGCACCCCGCCGGCCCTTGGCGCAGGCCCTGGCCGAGTCCACCGTCGTCCTCGACGGCGGGCTGTCCAACCAGCTCGCCGACCAGGGCTGCGACCTGGCCGACGTGCTCTGGTCGGCCCGGCTGCTCGCCGACGCGCCGGAGCAGATCGAGGCGGCGCACACCGCCTACGTGCGGGCGGGCGCGCGGGTGCTCATCACCTCCAGCTACCAGGCAACCTACGAGGGCTTCGCCGCGCGCGGCATCGGGCGGCAGGAGGCGACCGCCCTGCTGCGCCGCAGCGTCGCCCTCGCCCGTGCCGCCGCCCACGACCGCGACGACGTCTGGGTGGCGGCCTCCGTGGGACCGTACGGCGCCATGCTCGCGGACGGCAGCGAGTACCGGGGCCGCTACGGGCTGAGCGTCGCGGAACTGGAGCGCTTCCACCGGCCCAGGATCGAGACGCTGGCCGAGGCCGGTCCGGACGTCCTGGCGCTGGAGACCGTGCCCGACATCGACGAGGCGGAGGCGCTGCTGAGGATCGTCGCGGACCTCGGCGTGCCGGTCTGGCTGAGCTACACCGTCGCCGGCGCGACGACCCGGGCGGGCCAGCCGCTGGAGGAGGCGTTCCGGATCGCGGCGGACGCGGACGCGGTGATCGCCGTCGGCGTCAACTGCTGTGACCCGGCGGACGCCGCCCTGGCGGTGGAGACGGCGGCGGCGACCGTGGACCGTCCCGTGGTCGTCTACCCCAACAGCGGCGAGATCTGGGACGAACGGGCCCGCGACTGGGGCGGCGGCTCCGTCTTCGACCCGGCGCTTGCGTCCGGCTGGCAGCGGGCCGGTGCCCGGCTCATCGGGGGATGCTGCCGGGTCGGCCCTGCGCAGATATCCGCCCTCGCCCGCGCACTCACCCCACAGCCGGGGAAAACCGCTGTTCGGAGCGGGGACGGGCAGGCGATACTCAGGCGGTGTTCCTGACGATAACGACCACCGGCAGCGGCGGCATGCCCGCCACGGACCTCGGCTTCCTGCTGCACAAGCATCCGGAGAAGGCCCAGGTCTTCTCGACCTCCTACGGCGACGCCCATGTCTTCTACCCCATGGTGTCCGAGCAACGGTGCACGGCCGCGCTGCTGCTGGAGGTCGATCCGGTGGCGCTCGTGCGGCGCGGCAAGGGCAAGGGCCGGGGCGGAGCCCCGGACTCCGCTCTCGGCCACTACGTCAACGACCGGCCGTACGCCGCCTCGTCGCTGCTCGCGGTCGCCCTCCGCACGGTGTTCGCCAGCGCCCTGAGGGGCGTCTGCGACGCCCGCCCCGAGCGGGCCGCACAGCCGCTGCCGCTGCGGATCGAGATCCCCGCCGTGCCCGCGCGCGGCGGTGCCGCCCTCGTCCGCCGGCTGTTCGAGCCGCTGGGCTGGACCGTGGAGGCCGAACCGGTCGCGCTGGACGAGCGGTTCCCCGAGTGGGGCGAGTCGCGCTACGTGCGGCTGGCCCTGGAGGGCGAGCTGCGGCTGTCCGAGGCCCTGCGGCACCTGTACGTGCTGCTCCCGGTCCTGGACGACGCCAAGCACTACTGGGTGTCGCCCGACGAGGTCGACAAGCTGCTGCGCATGGGCGACGGATGGCTCGCCGGCCACCCGGAGCAGCGGCTGATCACCAGCCGCTACCTCGCCCGCCGCTGGTCGCTGACCCGGCAGGCCATGGAGCGGCTGGAACTGGCCCGGCTCGCCGAGGCCGACGACAGCGAGGCCGAGGAGCTGGACAACGCCGTCGACGAGGAGGTGGACACCGAGGAGAAGCCGCTGCCCCTGGCGGTGCAGCGCCGCGAGGCGATCCTGGCGGAGCTCCGCGACGCCGGGGCGAGCCGGGTCCTCGACCTAGGCTGCGGTCAGGGCCAGCTGGTCGGCGCGCTGCTGAAGGACGTCCGCTTCACCGAGGTCCTCGGCGTCGACGTGTCGGCCCGGGCCCTGGGCGAGGCGGCGCGGCGACTGCGGCTGGACCGCATGGGCGAGCGGCAGTCCTCCCGCGTCCGGCTCGTGCAGGGTTCCCTGACGTACACCGACGCCCGCCTCAAGGGCTACGACGCCGCGGTGCTCAGCGAGGTCGTCGAGCACCTCGACCTGCCCCGGCTCCCCGCCCTGGAGTACGCCGTCTTCGGTGCGGCACGACCCGCGACCGTGGTCGTGACCACGCCGAACGTCGAGTACAACGTGCGCTGGGAGACGCTGCCCGCCGGGCACGCCCGGCACGCGGACCACCGCTTCGAGTGGACGCGGGCGGAGTTCCGCTCCTGGGCGGAGCAGGTCGCCGGACGGTACGGCTACGGCGTGCGGTTCGTCCCCGTCGGCCCCGACGACCCCGAGGTCGGCCCGCCCACCCAGATGGCAGTTCTCACGATGACCGCGAAGGAGGTCACGTCCGCATGACCGGCAAGCGCACCCTCCCGGTGACCGACCTTTCCCTCGTGGTCCTGATCGGCACCACCGGCTCCGGCAAGTCCACCTTCGCCCGGCGCCACTTCAAGCCTACCGAGGTGATCTCCTCGGACTTCTGCCGCGGCCTGGTCAGCGACGACGAGAACGACCAGGGCGCCAGCGGCGACGCCTTCGACGTGCTGCACTACATCGCGGGCAAGCGGCTGGCCGCCGGCCGGCTCACCGTCGTCGACGCCACCAGCGTGCAGCAGGAGAGCCGCCGCCAGCTCGTCCGGCTCGCCCGCGAGTACGACGTGCTGCCCATCGCGATCGTCCTCGACGTCCCCGAGCAGGTCTGCATCGAGCGGAACGCGTCCCGTCCCGACCGCGCCCACCTGCCCCGGCACGTCGTGCAGCGCCAGCAGCGCGAGCTGCGCCGCTCCCTGCGGCAGCTGGAGCGCGAGGGCTTCCGCAAGGTGCACGTCCTGCGCGGCACCGAGGAGGTCGAGGCGGCCGAGGTCGTGCTGGAGCGCCGCTACAACGACAAGCGCGAGTTCACCGGCCCGTTCGACATCATCGGTGACATCCACGGCTGCAGCTCCGAGCTGGAGACCGTGCTCGGCAAGCTGGGCTACGTCGACGGCGTGCACCCCGAGGGCCGCACGGCCGTCTTCGTGGGGGACCTCGTCGACCGCGGCCCCGACAGCCCCGGCGTGCTGCGCCGCGTCATGGGCATGGTCGCCGCAGGCAGCGCCCTGTGCGTGCCCGGCAACCACGAGAACAAGCTGGGCCGCTGGCTGAAGGGCAAGAAGGTCCAGCACACCCACGGCCTCGCCGAGACCATCGAGCAGCTGGAGAAGGAGGACGAGAAGGACCCCGCCTTCCGCGAGCAGGTGCGCGAGTTCATCGAAGGACTCGTCAGCCACTACGTCCTCGACGGCGGCAAGCTGGTCGTCTGCCACGCCGGCCTGCCCGAGAAGTACCACGGCCGCACCTCCGGCCGGGTCCGCTCGCACGCCCTGTACGGCGACACCACCGGCGAGACCGACGAGTTCGGCCTGCCCGTGCGCTACCCGTGGGCCGAGGACTACCGCGGCCGCGCCGCCGTCGTCTACGGCCACACACCCGTGCCGAGCACCTCGTGGATCAACAACACGATCTGCCTCGACACCGGCGCCGTCTTCGGCGGGCGGATGACCGCCCTGCGCTGGCCCGAGCGCGAGATCGTCGACGTCCCCGCCGAGCGGGTCTGGTACGAGCCGGCGAAGCCGCTCGCGAGCCAGGCCCCCGGTGGGCAGGACGGGCGGCCGCTCGACCTCGCCGACGTCGCCGGCCGCCGTGTCGTGGAGACCGTGCACCACGGCCGGGTCGCCGTCCGTGAGGAGAACGCGGCCGCCGCGCTGGAGGTCATGAGCCGCTTCGCGGTCGACCCGCGGCTGCTGATGTACCTGCCGCCGACGATGTCGCCGTGCGCGACCTCGCAACGGGAGGGTTACCTGGAGCACCCGCACGAGGCGTTCGCCGCCTACCGCGCGGACGGCATCGGCCAGGTGCTCTGCGAGGAGAAGCACATGGGCTCCCGCGCCGTGGCGCTGGTGTGCCGCGACGCGGAGACGGCCGCCGAGCGCTTCGGGGTGACCGGCGGCGTGACGGGCGCCCTGCACACGCGCACGGGCCGTCCGTTCTTCGACGACCCGGCCGTCACCGAGCAGGTCCTGGACCGGCTGCGGGCCTCGGTCACCGCCGCCGGGCTCTGGGAGGAGCTGGGCACGGACTGGCTGCTGCTCGACGCCGAGCTGCTGCCCTGGTCGCTGAAGGCCACCGGCCTGCTGCGCAAGCAGTACGCCGCCGTGGGCGCCGCCTCCGGCGCGGTCTTCCCGGGCGCGATCGCCGCCCTGGAATCCGCCGCCGCGCGCGGCACCGACGTGGCGGGCCTGCTGGAGCGGCAGCGCGGGCGGTCGGCCGACGCCGCCGCCTTCACCGAGGCGTACCGGCGCTACTGCTGGACGACCGAGGGCCTGGACGGGGTGCGTCTCGCGCCGTTCCAGATCCTGGCCGCCCAGGGCCGCAGTCTCGCCGCGCTCGCGCACGACGAGCAGCTGGCGCTCATCGACCGCATGGTCGCCGCCGACCCGACGGGGCTGCTCCAGGAGACCCGCCGGCTGCTGGTCGACACCCGCGACGAGGAGTCGGTGGCTGCCGGTACGCAGTGGTGGCTGGAGCTGACCTCCGCCGGCGGCGAGGGCATGGTCGTCAAGCCGCTCCAGGCGCTGGTGCGCACCGAGGACGGCAACCGGCTGGTCCAGCCCGGCATCAAGTGCCGCGGCCGGGAGTACCTGCGGATCATCTACGGTCCCGAGTACACCCGGCCCGACCAGCTGGCCAGGCTCCGCTCCCGCGCCCTGGGCCACAAGCGCTCCCTCGCGCTGCGCGAGTACGGCCTGGGCCTGGAGGCGCTGGACCGGCTGGCCGCGGGCGAGCCGCTGTGGCGCGTGCACGAGGCGGTCTTCGCCGTCCTGGCGCTGGAGTCCGAGCCGGTGGACCCCCGGCTGTGACGGGCGGGGGGCGGGCACCCGGGTGCCCGCCCCTCCCTGGCGGTAAACCCTTGCCAAGTGGGAATGTCTAGCTCCATGGCATTCCATGTGGACTCCGAGGCAGGGCGGCTGCACCGCGTCATCCTCCACCGCCCCGACCTGGAGCTGAAAAGGCTCACGCCGTCGAACAAGGACGCCCTGCTCTTCGACGACGTCCTGTGGGTGCGCCGGGCCCGTGCCGAGCACGACGGCTTCGCCGACGTGCTGCGCGACCGGGGCGTGGCCGTGCACCTCTTCGGTGACCTGCTGCGCGAGACGCTGACCCTGCCCGAGGCCCGGCGCATGGTGCTGGACCGGGTCTTCGACGAGAAGGAGTACGGCCCGGTGGTCACCGACCACCTGCGCGCCGCCTTCGACGAGCTGTCCGCGGCCGAGCTGACCGAGGCCCTGGTGGGCGGCATGACCAAGCGGGAGTTCCTGGCCCGTTTCGCGGAGCCGACCTCGGTCCGCTTCCACGTGACGGACCTGGACGACTTCCTGGTCAACCCGCTGCCCAACCACATCTTCACCCGGGACACCTCGGCCTGGGTCTACGACGGGGTCAGCATCAACGCGATGCGCTGGCCGGCCCGCTGGCACGAGACGATCCACTACGAGGCGATCTACCGCCACCACCCGCTCTTCGCGGGCGGCTCCTTCCACGTGTGGTCCGAGGGCCAGGCGGCCTACCCCTCCACCATCGAGGGCGGCGACGTCCTGGTGATCGGCAACGGCGCCGTCCTCATCGGCATGAGCGAGCGCACCACCCCGCAGGCCGTGGAGATGCTGGCCCAGCGCCTGTTCAACGCCGGGTCGGCCACCACGATCGTGGCCCTCGACATGCCCAAGCGCCGTGCCTTCATGCACCTGGACACCGTGATGACGATGGTCGACGGCGACACCTTCACCAAGTACGCGGGCCTGGGCATGCTGCGCTCGTACACCATCGAGCCCGGCGCGGGGGAGCGCGACCTGAAGGTCACCGACCACCCGCCGGAGCACATGCACCGGGCCATCGCGGCGGCCCTGGGCCTGGACGACATCCGCGTGCTCACCGCGACCCAGGACGTCCATTCCGCCGAGCGCGAGCAGTGGGACGACGGGTGCAACGTGCTCGCGCTGGAGCCGGGCGTCGTGCTGGCGTACGAGCGCAACGTCACCACGAACACCTTCCTGCGCAAGCGAGGCATCGAGGTCATAGAGATCCCCGGGAGCGAACTGGGGCGCGGCCGCGGCGGTCCGCGCTGCATGAGCTGCCCCATCGAGCGGGATCCGGTCTGACGGGGCGATCCGTGGGCCGGGTTCGGGCTGTATAAGGATGCGTCGATTCGTATAGACTTCCATGGTCTCGGCGCACTCATGTTCGGCACCCGGCCGACCTCGACCTAGGAGCCCCCATGGCCATCGACCTCACGGGCCGCCACTTCCTCAAGGAGCTGGACTTCGCCCCCGAGGAGTTCCGCGGGCTGGTGGACCTGGCCGCCGAGCTGAAGGCGGCCAAGAAGGCGGGCACCGAGGTCCGGCGGCTCGCCGGCCGGAACATCGCCCTGATCTTCGCCAAGACCTCCACCCGCACCCGCTGCGCCTTCGAGGTCGCCGCGGCCGACCAGGGCGCGTCCACGACCTACCTGGACCCGGCCGGCTCCCAGCTCGGCCACAAGGAGTCGGTGAAGGACACCGCCCGCGTGCTCGGCCGGATGTACGACGGCATCGAGTACCGCGGGACGGGCCAGGAGGTCGTCGAGGAACTGGCAGCCCACGCCGGGGTGCCGGTGTGGAACGGCCTCACCGACCAGTGGCACCCCACCCAGATGCTCGCCGACGTGCTCACCATGGCCGAGCACTCCCGTTCCCCGCTGGGGGAGACCGCCTACGCCTACCTCGGCGACGCCCGCTCCAACATGGGCAACTCGCTGCTGGTCACCGGAGCCCTCCTCGGCATGGACGTCCGCATCGCCGCCCCGGAGCAGCTGTGGCCGGACGACGGCGTCGTCGCCGAGGCGCGGCGCCTCGCGGAGGTCACCGGCGCCCGCGTCACCCTGACCGAGGACGTCGCCGAGGGGGTCGCCGGCGCGGAGTTCGTCCACACCGACGTCTGGGTGTCCATGGGCGAGCCCGCCGAGGTGTGGGACGAGCGCATCGCGCTGCTGAAGCCGTACGCCGTGACCGCGGACGTGCTGCGGGCCACCGGCCGCCCCGACGCGAAGTTCATGCACTGCCTGCCCGCCTTCCACGACCTGGGCACCACCTTGGCCCGGGAGATCCACGAACGGCACGGGCTGACCTCGCTGGAGGTCACCGACGAGGTATTCGAGTCGGCGTACTCCATCGTCTTCGACCAGGCCGAGAACCGGATGCACACCATCAAGGCCGTCCTCGTCGCCACGCTGGCAGGCATGTGAGGCGCCGTGCATATCGCGCACTCGTGACGGCGGTCACGAAGGAGTGATAACTTCGCGGTGTTGGCAAGCCTGCCTCCCCCGCGAAGGAGGACGTGCCCATGAGCCCCTACCGAGGCTCCGCAGGCCGGACCGAGGAATGGCGGCACCTGCGCGTCGAGCGCGCCGACGGCGTCGTCACCGTCACCCTCGACCGGCCCGACAAGCTCAACGCGCTCACCTTCGGCGCCTACGCCGACCTGCGCGACCTGCTCACCGAGCTGCCGCACCACGGCGACACCCGCGTGCTCGTGCTCGCGGGGGCCGGTCGCGGCTTCTGCTCCGGCGGGGACGTCGACGAGATCATCGGTGCCACCCTCGCCATGGGCGCGGGCCAGCTCCTGGACTTCACCCGCATGACCGGGCAGGTCGTCCGCGCCCTCCGCGAGGCCCCCTTCCCCGTCGTCGCCGCCGTCCACGGCGTCGCGGCCGGAGCCGGTTCCGTCATCGCCCTCGCCTCCGACTTCCGGATCGTCGAGCGCTCGGCCCGCTTCGCCTTCCTCTTCACCAAGGTCGGCCTCGCGGGCGCCGACATGGGCGCCGCCTACCTGCTGCCCCGCATCGTCGGCCTCGGCCATGCCACCCGGCTGCTGATGCTCGGCGACACCGTCGGCGCCGCGGAGGCCGACCGCATCGGCCTGGTCAGCGAGCTCGTCGACGACGGGCAGGCGGACGCGAGCGCCGCCGCCCTCGCCAAGCGCCTGGCGGCCGGTCCCGCGCTGGCGTACGCGCAGACCAAGGCCCTGCTCACCGCGGAGCTCGACATGCCGCTCGGCGCCGCCGTGGAGATGGACGCCGCGACCCAGGCGCTGCTGATGACCAGCGAGGACTACGCCGAGTTCCACGCCGCGTTCACCGACAAGCGCAGCCCCAACTGGAAGGGCCGTTAGCCGTGCGGGTGGCCATCATCGGCGGCGGCCCCGGCGGGCTCTACGCGGCCGCACTGCTCAAGCGCCTCGACCCGGAACGTGAGATCACGGTCTGGGAGCGCGGCTCGCCGCAGGACACCTTCGGCTTCGGCGTCGTGCTGTCCGACGAGACGCTCGGCGGCATCGAGCACGCCGACCCGGTCGTCTTCCGCGCCCTGGAAAGGGAGTTCACCCGCTGGGACGACATCGACGTGCGCCACCGCGGCCGTGCCGTCACCTCCGGCGGCCACGGCTTCGCGGCGGTGGACCGGCGCACGCTGCTGGCGGTCCTCCACGACCGCTGCCGCGAGCTCGGCGTGACCGTCCGCAGCCGCGAACTCGCCCCGGCCGCCGAACGGCTGGCCCGCGGCCACGACCTGGTCATCGCCGCCGACGGCGCGGGCAGCGCCACCCGCGGGGCCCACGCCGCCGTCTTCCGCCCCACCCTCACCGGCCACCGCTGCCGCTACATCTGGCTCTCCACCGACCTCGTCCTGGACGCCTTCCGCTTCGAGATCGCCGAGACCGAGCACGGCGTGATGCAGGCCCACGGCTATCCGTACCGGCCGGACGCGAGCACCTTCATCGTCGAGATGCGCGAGGACGTCTGGCAGCGCGCCGGGCTGGACCGGCTGGACGAGGCCGAGTCGATCGCCCGCTGCGAGAAGATCTTCGCCGACGCCCTGCACGGCCACGGCCTGCGCGGCAACCGATCCCGCTGGATCGCCTTCACCACCGTCGTCAACGAGCGCTGGCGGCACGGGAACATCGTGCTCCTCGGCGACGCCGCGCACACCGCGCACTTCTCCATCGGCTCCGGCACCAAGCTCGCCATGGAGGACGCCCTCGCCCTCGCCGCCTGCCTGCACGAGCAGCCCGGCGTCCCCGAGGCGCTCGCCGCCTACGAGGCCGAGCGCAAGCCGGTCGTCGCCAGCACGCAGCGCGCCGCGCGGGCCAGCCTGGAGTGGTTCGAGCACCTGGAGCAGTACACCGCCCAGCCGCCCCGGCAGTTCGCCTTCAACCTGCTCACCCGCAGCCGCCGGGTCACCCACGACAACCTGCGGCTGCGCGACGCGGAGTTCACCGCCTCCGTGGAGCGGGAGTTCGGCACCGGGCCGGACACCCCGCCGATGTTCACCCCCTTCACCCTGCGCGGGCTGACCCTGCGCAACCGGGTCGTCGTCTCGCCGATGGACATGTACTCCGCCACCGACGGCACCCCCGGCGACTTCCACCTCGTCCACCTCGGCGCCCGCGCCCTCGGCGGCGCCGGCCTGGTCATGACCGAGATGGTCTGCGTCAGCCCCGAGGGCCGCATCACCCCCGGTTGCGCGGGCCTGTGGAACGACGGGCACGAGGACGCCTGGCGCCGCGTCACCGAATTCGTGCACGCCCGGCCCGGGGCCGCGATCGGCCTCCAGCTCGGCCACAGCGGCCGCAAGGGCTCCACCCGGCTGATGTGGGAGGGCATCGACCAGCCGCTCCCGGAGGGCAACTGGCCGCTCGCGGCCCCCTCCCCGCTGCCGTACCACCCCCACGTGAGCCAGGTCCCGCACGCCCTGGACGCCGAGGGGCTCGCCGAGATCCGCGAGCAGTTCGCCGCCTCCGCCGCGCGCGGCGCCCGCGCCGGGTTCGACCTGCTGGAACTGCACTGCGCCCACGGCTACCTGCTCTCGTCCTTCCTCTCCCCGCTCACCAACCGGCGCACCGACGCCTACGGCCGCGACCTGACCGGACGGCTGCGCTTCCCCCTGGAGGTCTTCGACGCCGTCCGCGAGGTCTGGCCCGCCGACCGCCCGATGACCGTCCGCATCTCCGCCACCGACTGGGCCGAGGGCGGTACGACCGCCGACGAGGCGGTCGAGATCGCCCGGGCCTTCGCCGCCCACGGTGCCGACGCCATCGACGTCTCGACCGGCCAGGTCGTCGCCGACGAGGCCCCCGACTTCGGCCGCTCCTACCAGACCCCCTACGCCGACCGGATCCGCAACGAACTCGGGGTGCCCGTCATCACGGTCGGCGCCATCTCCTCCTGGGACGACGTCAACTCCCTGATCCTCGCGGGCCGCGCCGACCTGTGCGCGCTCGCCCGCCCCCACCTCTACGACCCCAACTGGACGCTCCACGCCGCCGCCGAACAGGACTACTCCGGACCCGGCGCCCCCTGGCCCCTCCCGTACCAGGCGGGCAGCCGCCGACCGCCCACGGGCCGCACGGACGCCCCCCGTCCCCGGCTCACGCTGGATGTGTGAGAGGCGGCCGCCTCAGCCGAAGACGGAGGTGTCGAGGGCGAACGCGAACGGCTCGGGGAGGTCGAGCTCCTTGCCGAACAGCACCCGGACGTCCTGGCGGTAGTCCTCGGCGTCCGGCTCGCTGTACAGGGTGACCGTGCCCTCGGTGCGGTCCACCGGCAGGTGGAACGGGATGCCGGCGGCGGCGTGGCCGCGTCGCTTCGGGCCGCGATCCTTGTCCGGGCGGGAGGACGTCACCTCGACGGTCATCACGACGCCGTCCGCATCTGCCCACGAGTCGAGACCGCGGAAGAAGCGCCGGGGGGCCACGGATGCGTCGGGGACGAAGCGGTGCCCCGCCGGGTGGCGCGGGCGTACATCCTGCCAACGATCACCGGAGGAGGGCGGTCACGCCGTGGGGCCGGCGGACCGCGCGAACTCCGCCCCCGCGTCGCGCAGCCGCGCGTGCAGGCCCTCGAAGACGGCGGCGGCGCGGCCGCCGGGCCAGTCGGGCGGGAGGAGGGCGGGCGTCAGGCCCGGGTCGGCGTAGGGGAGGCGGCGCCAGGAGTCGAGGGCGCGCAGGTAGTCCGCGAAGGCTTCCTGCGGCGGGGTCGCCTCCCGGGCGGCCCAGGCGCGCAGCACGGGCTCGTGGGCGTCGAGGAAGGTGTGGTGGCGCTTGGCGACCGCGTCGAGGTCCCACCAGCGGCGCACGGCCGCGGCCGTCGGCTCGAAGCCGAGGTGGGTGCCGGTGAAGAGGTCGACGTAGGTGTCCAGGCCGAGCCGGCGCAGGGTGTGCAGGGCCTCCTCGTGGAGGCGGGCGGGCGCGATCCACACGCCCGGGGCGGCGGTGCCGAAGCCCAGCCGGGCCAGGCGGGAGCGGAGCAGGTGCCGCTTGTGGCGCTCGCTCTCCGGCACGGAGAAGACCGCGAGCACCCACTCCTGGTCCCCGGCTCCGCCGGCCGGGTGACCGTAGATGCGGCGGTCGCCGTCGGCGAGCAGCTGCCGGGCGTCCTCGGACAGGGCGTAGCCCGCGGCGCCGGAGACGCGGTCCGGCTCCAGCAGGCCGCGGCGCTTGAGCCGGGAGACCGCCGAGCGTACCGACTGCGGGTCCACGTCCACGGCGCCCATCAGCCGGATCAGCCCGGCGACGGGTATCCGCCCGTCCCAGGCCTCGGCCCGGCCGTAGGCGCCGAAGAAGGTCACGATCAGCGAACTGGGGGTGTGCTCGGTCACGCGATCACTGTAGGTCGCGCAGCCGGAAGCGCTGCAGTTTCCCGGTGGGAGTGCGGGGCAGGGCGTCGAGGAAGGCGATCTCGCGGGGGCACTTGTAGCTCGCGATCTCCTCCCGGGTGAAGGCGCGCAGCGCCTCGACCGTGTGCTCGTCGCGCGGGGGGCCGTCCCGCAGCACGACGAAGGCCCGGACGATCTGGCCGCGCTGGTCGTCCGGCACGCCGATGACCGCGGCCTCCCGCACGTCGGGGTGGCGCAGCAGCGCCTCCTCGACCTCGGGGCCCGCGATGTTGTACCCCGACGAGATGATCATGTCGTCGGCTCGGGCCACGTAGCGGAAGTAGCCGTCCGGCTCGCGCACGTAGGTGTCGCCGGTGATGTTCCAGCCGTCGCGCACGTACTCCCGCTGCCGTTCGTCCGCCAGGTAGCGGCAGCCCGTGGGACCGCGCACCGCCAGCAGCCCCGGTTCGCCGTCCGGCACGGGGGACAGCGTCGCGGGGTCGACGACCCGGGCCTGGTAGCCCGGCACCGGCAGGCCCGTGGTGCCCGGCCGGATCACGTCGTCGGCGGCGGAGATGAAGATGTGCAGCAGCTCCGTGGCCCCTATGCCGTTGATGATCCGCAGCCCCGTCGACTCGTACCAGGCGTGCCAGGTCGCCTCGGGCAGGTTCTCGCCCGCCGACACGCAGCGCCGCAGCGAGGACAGGTCGCGGGTGCCGTGCGAGGCGAGTATGGCCCGGTAGGCGGTGGGCGCGGTGAACAGCACGGTCACCGCGTGCTCCGCGACGGCCCGGGCGAGCTGTTCGGGTCCGGCCTGCTCCAGCAGCAGCGCCGACGCCCCCACGCGCAGCGGGAAGACGACCAGGCCGCCCAGCCCGAAGGTGAAGCCCAGCGGCGGGCTGCCGGCGAACACGTCGGCGGAGGTCGGTCGCAGTATGTGCGCGGAGAAGGTGTCGGCGATCGCCAGCACGTCCCGGTGGAAGTGCATGCACCCCTTGGGCCGTCCGGTCGTCCCGGAGGTGAAGGCGATCAGCGCGACGTCGTCGGCCGAGGTCTCCACCGCGGGGAAGGGGTCCGGCCGGTCGGCCGCGAGCCGCAGCAGATCGTCCGGTGCCTCCCCGCCGTACGTGGCGATGCGCAGCCCGGGCGCCTCGCACTTGGCGAGGTCGTCGACCGCGCGGATGTCGCACAACGCGTGCCGGACGGCGGCGATCTCGCAGATCGTCGCCAGCTCGTGCGGGCGGTGGGCCGCGAGCACGGTCACCGCGACCGCGCCCGCCTTCATGACGGCGAACCAGCACGCCACCAGCCACGGCGTGGTGGGGCCGCGCAGCAGCACGCGGTTCCCGGGCACCACCCCGAGCTCGTCGGTCAGCACGTGCGCGATGCGGTCGGAGGCGGCGCGCAGGTCCGCGTACGACCAGACCTCACCGCCCGGCATCCGCAGGCAGGGCGCCCCGGGCAGGCCGGCGGCAAGGAGTTCGGTGCCGCAGTTGAGCCGGCCGGGATAGGCCAGCTCGGGGAGGTCTTGGGTCAGGACGGGCCACTGGTCACGCGGCGGGAGGTGATCCCGCGGGAAAGTGTCCACGTGTGCTGATGGCAGCAGGTCCATGGCGGGTTCGCCCCTCGTTGGCACCTGGTTGCGGGCGGATTCAGCGTAACGTGTTTGTGACGGCAGTCAACGGTACGCGATACGGGAGGTGCCGCGTGGCATCGTTCGCGCTGGACCCGGAACAGCTCAAGTGGTGCGCACAGGTCCGTGATTGGGCCGCCGAACGGCTCCGGCCGCTGGCGGGGTCCGGCGAACCCGGGCGGGTCAACCGGCCGCTGCTCGCCGCCCTCGGCGAACTCGGCCTGCTGGGGCGCCTCTTCCCCGGCACCGCCCTCGAGCTGTGCCTGCTCCGGGAGTCCCTGGCCCGGGAGTGCACCGAGGCGGAGACCGCGCTCGCCCTGCAGGGCCTGGGCGCCCACCCCCTGCTGGAATCCCCCGAACTGGCCGCCCGCTGGATCCCGCGGGTCGTCTCCGGCGAGGCCGTCGCGGCCTTCGCGCTCACCGAGCCGGGCGCCGGTTCCGACGCGGCCGCCCTCGAACTGGCCGCGGAGCCCGCGCCGGACGGCGGCTGGCGGCTCACCGGCGAAAAGTGCTGGATCTCCAACGCCCCCGAGGCCGACATCTACACGGTCTTCGCCCGGACCGCCCCCGGCGCCGGGGCCCGCGGCGTCACCGCCTTCGCCGTCCCCGCCGACCGCCCCGGGCTCGGCGGCGAACACCTCGACATGCTCTCCCCGCACCCCATCGGCCGGCTGCGCTTCGACGCCGTACCGGTCGGGCGGCACGACGTGATCGGCGAGGTCGACCGCGGCTTCCGGGTCGCCATGACCACCCTCAACCGCTTCCGGCCCAGCGTCGGTGCCTTCGCGGTCGGCATGGCGCAGGCCGCCCTCGATGCGGCCACCGCCCACGCCGCCTCCCGCACCGCCTTCGGCGCGCCCCTGAAGGACCTCCAGGCCGTCTCCCACACCCTCGCCGAGATGGCCACCCGCACCGAGGCCGCCCGGCTGCTGGTCTACGCCGCCGCCGAGGCCTACGACTGCGGTGCCCCCGGCACCGCCCGCAGCTCCGCCATGGCCAAGCTCTTCGCCACCGAGACCGCCCAGTACGCCGTCGACGCGGCCGTCCAGATCCACGGGGCCCGCGCCCTGGAGCGCGGCCACGTCCTGGAACACCTCTACCGCGAGGTCCGCGCACCGCGTATCTACGAAGGTGCCACCGAAGTCCAGCGGTCGATCATCGCCAAGGAGCTCTTCGCATGACCCTCAACCGGATCAACCCGCCCGAGCTCTCCCCGCCCACCGGCTTCAGCCACGCCGTCACCGCCACCGGCCGCACCCTCGTCCTCCTCGCGGGCCAGACCGCCCTGGACTCCGGGGGCAAGGTCGTCGGGGACACCCTCCCCGCCCAGTTCGAGCACGCACTGATCAACCTGCTCACCGCCCTCCAGGCCGCCGGCGGCACCCCCGCCGACCTCGCCCGCCTCACCGTCCACACCACCGACGTCGCCGCCTACCGCGACCACGCGCCCGAACTCGGCCGCATCTGGCGCGCCCTGGCCGGCCGGGACTACCCGGCGATGGCGGTCATCGGCATCACCCGCCTGTGGGACGAGGAGGCCATGGTCGAACTCGACGGCCTCGCCGTGCTCACCTGACCCGGGGTCAGGAGGAACCCGGGGTGGGGGCCCGGCTCCGTACGTCGGCGGCGGCCGCCTGCGGCCGGCATCGCCGAGGGCAGTGCGCGGCCGCGCTGCCGTGGCGGTGGCTCGGATCCTGCGCGCCGCACGCGGGGAGCCGCAGCCACTGCGTCGCGGGGCGCGGGCCTTCACGACGGCGGTTGCCGCGCCATGACGCGCGTGTCCGCCTGGCGGCTGCCCAGGAGGACGGCCGGGACGGTCAGGGGGCTGTGCCGCAGGCCGGAGCCGCTCCGTACTGGCGGCGGGGGAGGTGCTGCTTGCGGCCGCGGCGCAGCCGGTGGGTGACCAGCGCCGACCGTGGCGGTGCGCGATTCCTGGCCGACGCCGGGCGCGCCGGGGAGCCGGGGGAGCCGCAGCCAATACGTCGTGGGGCCCGGGCCGTTGCGACGGAAGCGGCCGACCCTCGTCGCCCGCGTCCGCCGGGTGGTTGCCCGCTGCGTTGCGGGCCAGGGCCGCCCCGCCGGCTGCGGCTGGTACGCCATGGGGCCCGGGCAAGGATCGCGGGCACGCCGTGCCCCCGCCTAGGCCGTGTCGTCAAAGTCCCGCCTGCCCAGCGGCGCCTGGCACGGCACCTCGCTGCGTTGTCGAATCGTCCGAGTAGCCCACTACGAGGACGACTCTCCGCCTTGCGATGCACCGCACCAGACGCCGCTGGGCCCGCCCTCCGGGCGGCCGGCGCTCCTTTGACGACACGGCCTAGCTCCCGTGCGGGTGTGCCGGGGGCCGCGCTTCGGCCCGCGTCCGGGCCCGTGCGCGGTATCGCCGGTCCCGGAAGGCCCGGGCCACACGCCGTCGCGGCGGAGGTGGCCCCGCAAGGCGGTCACTTCGGGCCGTCGAGCGCCTCACGTCTGCGCCGCAGGAAGTCCCGTTCGGCCTCGTTCTCGGTGCGGGCGGCGGCTGCTCCGTAGGCCTGCGCGGCCTCGGGCGTACGGCCCAGGCGGCGCAGGAGGTCGGCGCGGACGGCGTGGAAGGCGGGGTAGCCCTCCAGGGGGAGGCCGTCGACGGCGGCGAGCGCGGCGGCGGGACCCTCGACCTCGGCGAGGGCGACGGCGCGGTTGAGGGCGACCACGGGGCCCGGGGCGAGCGTCGTCAACTGGTCGTAGAGCGCCAGGATCTGCCGCCAGTCCGTGGCGGCCGCGACCGGGGCGTCGCTGTGCACGGCGCTGATCGCCGCCTGGATCTGGTACGGCCCCGGCCGGCCGCGCCGGAGGCAGCGGCGGACCAGTGCCCGGCCCTCCGCGACCAGCGCCCGGTCCCACAGGGCGCGGTCCTGCTCGGCCAGCGGCACCGCTCCGCCGTCCGCGGCGGTGCGGGCCGGGCGGCGTGCCTGGACCAGCAGCATCAGGGCGAGCAGCCCCAGCACCTCGGGCTCGTCGGGCATGAGCCCGGCCATCAGCCGGCCCAGGCGGATCGCCTCGGCGCACAGGTCCTCGCGGACCAGGCGGTCCCCGGAGCCGGGCAGGTACCCCTCGTTGAAGACCAGGTACACCACCGCGAGGACGGCGCCGAGCCGTTCGGGCAGGTCGGCCTCGTCCGGGACGCGGTACGGGATCCGGGCGTCACGGATCTTGCCCTTCGCCCTGACCAGGCGCTGGGCCATGGTGGTCTCGGGGACGAGGAAGGCCCGGGCGATCTCGGCGGTGGTGAGCCCGCCCAGCAGCCGGAGCGTCAGCGCCACCCGTGAGGCCGGGGCGAGCGCGGGGTGGCAGCAGGTGAAGAGCAGGCGGAGCCGTTCGTCCCGCACGGGGCCCTCCTCGCCGGGTTCCCGGACGTCCCGGGCGTCCTGCAGCAGGGCGGCCCGGGCGTGCCGGTCCTCGCGGGCCGCCTCCCGGCGCAGCCGGTCGATCGCGCGGTTGCGGGCGGTGGTGATGATCCACCCCGCGGGGCTCGGCGGCAGCCCGGTCCGCGGCCACCGCTGGACGGCCGTGGTGAAGGCGTCCTGGACCGCCTCCTCGGCGACGTCGATGTCGCCGAACCGGCGGACCAGGACGGCCACCGCGCGCCCGTACTCCTCGCGGAAGACCCGCTCGACCTCCGGTGCGCCCGGTTCCGGCACGCCGGCCGTCAGTCCTCGACCTCGTGCGCGAAGGGCCGGACCTCGATGGGCAGCGTGGTCACCCGGGCCAGCCGGCGGCCCCAGGCGAGCGCGGCGTCGAGGTCGGCCGCCTTGATGATCGTGAAGCCGCCGAGGTACTCCTTGCTCTCCGCGAACGGCCCGTCCGTGACGAGCACCTCCTCGCCCCGCGGCCGCAGCACGGTGGCCGTGTCCGGGGCGTTCAGCCCCGCGCCGAAGACCCAGGCCCCGGCCTCCTTCATCTCCCGGTTGAGGACGTCCAGGTCGGCCAGGACCCGGGCGAGGAACTCGGGCGGCGGCGGGGTCCCCTCGGGCTGGTACACGCTGAGCAGGTAGTGCTTCATGTCGGGCGTCCTCGCGGTCCGGGCCGGCCCTTCGCCGGCGTTCCACCCTCTACACGAACGGCGACCGCCCGGATCGACACCCCGCGCCCTGCGGATGTCCGGGGGACGGGCGCCGAGGGCGGTCGCCTCGTTCGTACCACGGGTGTCAGCCCCGGCGGTGCGACGACACCTCGTCCCTGACCCGGGACAGGACCACGGCCGCGTGGTCGAGCCCCGCCGCCCGGCACCGGGTGATCGCGGCACCGAGACGGGACAGGGCCGCGTCCGGCCGGTCCAGGCCGTTCGCCTCGACGAGGGCGGCGACCCGGACGGCCTCGGCGCGCGGCGCCTCGCCCCGCGGCCCGCCCTCCCCGTGGGCGGCGATCGCCCGCTCCAGTTCGGCGAGCGCCTCGGGGAAGCGCTCGGCGCCGGCATAGGCCCGGCCGCGCTGGTAGTGCGTGGCGCCGCTCTCGTACCAGAGGGCGAAGTCCTCGTCGTCCGCGGGCACGGCCGCCAGCACCTCGTCGGCCCGGCGCAGGTGGTCCAGGGCGGTCTCCAGGCCCTCGGCGCCCTGTGCCGAGACGGCGGAGCCTGCGAAGTCCCGCATCATCTCCGCGACCGCGTGCGGGTTCGGCCCCTTCGCGTGCGAGGCGACGGCGCGGTCGTACGCGGAGCGCGCCGCGTCCTCGCTGCCGGCCTGCAGCAGGGCGACGGCGGCCTCGCAGGCGGCGAGCGTGTGCGTGAACTGCTCCTCCCACCCCTGGACGGCGTCGGCCAGCAGCAGGAACTGCTCGGCGCTCGCGCGGTGCTCCTCCAGTTCCCGCAGGCCCCGCGCCAGCAGCAGCCGGGCCTGGGCCAGGGCGCGTTCGTCCATGCCGGCCGCGGCCTCGTCGCCGACCAGCGACTCCAGCACGGCGACGGCGTCCGCCTGGCGGTCGGCGCGGGCGAGCACGTCCGCCAGCTCCACCCGCAGTTCGGCGGCGCCCGCGTTGTCGTCCTCGCGGTCCAGTCGCGCCGCGGCGTCGGACAGGTGGCGCACGGCGGCGTTCAGGTCGCCTGCGTGGTCGGCGGCGTGGCCGAGCAGCGCGTGGGTGCGCGCCACCGGGAACGCGGTGTCGTTGTGGGCGGTGGCCGTGGCGAGCGCGCCGTGGAACTGCTCCATGGCCTCCTCGGGGCGGTGCTGCTGCAGCAGAACCTGGCCGAGCAAGCCCCGCGGGCGGGTGGCGCGCCAGGGGGTTCCGGCCGCCTCCACGACCCGCAGCGCGCTCCGCAGTTCCCGTTCGGCCCCGTCCAGGTCCCCGGAGCGTGCCGCGAGATCGGCGGCGGACATCCGGGTGTTGACCGTGCGCTCCGGGATGCCGAGCCGCTCCGACTCCGCCAGGGCCTCGGCCACGGCCGCCTCGAAGCGCTCGCGCAGTTCCGCGGGGACGTCCGGCAGCGTGGCCGCCGCCTCGGTGTGGGCGAGGTAGGCACGGCACTGCAGCACGACGCAGTAGGCGCGCCGGACCTCGGCGGAGCCCTCGTCCACCAGTGCGCGGGCCTCGGTCCGCACCGCGTCCAGCTCCGCCCGGCCCGCGACGGCCTCCGGGCCGGGCTCCACGCCCACCGACGCCAGCCGCGCGCGGGAGGTCAGGACGCGCTCGGGCATGCCGGCCAGGGCGAACAGCTCCCGTGCCTCGGTGAGCGCGGCCCTGGCCGCCGTCCGGTCCTCGTCCTCCATGGCCGCGAAGGCGCGGTGCTCGGCCAGTTCGGCCCGCAGCCGCTCCTCCGGGCCCAGCCGGGGGTCGTGCACATGGCCCTCGGCGCCGGCGCGCTCGGCGATCCGGCGCCACAGCTCCTCGTCGCCGGGACGGCCCGCGTCCCCCATCTCGCGGGCCTTCTCCACCAGTTCGACGAAGTCTTCGGGCACCTCCCGCGCGGCCACGGCCATGGGCGGGGCCGCCGGTGACGGCACGGCCGCGGTGCGCAGACCGAGTGCCAGCGGCTCGGCGAGCGGCGGGCGCCGGGTCAGGCGTGCCCGGCGGCGCTCGCCGACGGCGGCGGTGCCGTTGCGCCGGTCGAACGCCGCGGCCAGGGTGTCGCCCTGCTCGCTCACGTGGTCCTGCAGTTCCCGCGCGGTCCAGGTGCGCCCCAGCGGTCCGGCGACGGGGGTCGCGTCGTGCCCCTCGTCGACCAGGCGCCGGGTGAGGACCTCGACGCCGGTGAGGAAACCGAGCAGCGACAGCGGCGCGCCGGTGGTGCCGAAGAGGGCGCGGTTCTCGGCGAGGATCTCCAGCGCCCGGCCCTCGTTGCCGGACAGCGCGCAGAACTCCACGTGCAGTCCGGTCTCCTCGGCCATGCCGATCCGGCCCCGGGCGTGCCGGTAGCCCGTCAGATGGTGGGAGCGGGCCTCGTCGGTGCGGCCGAGGCGCAGCAACGGCAGCAGGGCGTGGGCCTGGGTGACCCAGGGCTCCTCCTCGCAGGTCTGGACGCCCTCGAGGACCGGTTCCCAGGTCCGCAGGGCCCGCTCGTCGTCGCCCGCCGCGAGGTGGTGCAGTCCCTGGTGCCGGGTCTCGCAGGCCGGGCAGTCGCTGAGCCGCTCCTGGCGCCGGGTGACCCACAGGTCCCAGGCCGTCTCGCGGTCCGCGCCGGTGTGGGCGGCGATCCGGTGCCGCATGGCCGCCACCGGCTGCAGGCCCTCACCGGCCGCCCGGTAGCGCTCTCCCATCTGGCCGACCCACCCGTGGACCGTCGCCAGCGGGACGTCCGGCACCTGGAGCAGCGAGGTCGTCACCCACTTGTGGCGCCACAGCACCTGGTGGCCCTCCCACTCGCTGAAGGAGCCGGGCACCTCCTCCCACAGCTTGAGGATCCGGGCGAAGACGACCGGCGACTTGCGGTGCTCGGCGGCGTACTCGTACGCCGACATGAGTTCGAGCAGCGCCGTCACGAGGACGTCCTTCTCCTCGAACTGCTCGGCCGCCTCGACCAGTTCCTCGGCGGTCACGGTGCGGGGCGTGCCGTAGGGGCGCTCGTTGTTCTCGCGGAGCGCCTCGAACACGGCCTCGGGGGTGTCCAGCATCAGTGCTCCTTGGCGTCCGGCCCGGACGCGGGGGTGTCCTGGTCGTGCATGGCGTGGGTGAGCAGACCGATGAAGGCCCGGTTGAGCAGCGCGCTCTCCGAGGACTTCAGCGGCCGCCGGGTGAGCAGCAGCGCCTGCCCGTACAGGGCCTCGGCCGTGGTGAGGGCCAGCCCGCGCTCGGTGACGGTGGCGGCCCGGCGCACCAGCGGGTTGAGGTGGTTGAGGACGAGCTGCGCCCGCGGGGCCTGCGTGCGCAGCGAGCCGAGGATGTCCGCCCACAGCCCGTCGCTGCTCTCCGCGAGGCCGGACCGGGTGCGCTCGTGGCGTGCCTCGCGGTCGTCCAGGAGCAGCGCGGGCGCCGTGACCGGCTGGAAGGCCCGCAGCACGACGTCGCAGTCGTACTGGCCGACGACCTCGCGGGCGACCGCGAGGAAGGAGGCGGCGGCGAGTTCGGCGGCCGAGTCGACCGGGTCGAGGTGCGCGGTCATGGTGGCCGGGTCCAGGTCGGTGACCGTGGTGCCGGGACGGATCTCCGGCAGCCGGTGCACCAGGTCCCGGTCGTAGGTGTAGCCGCCGTTGACGACGCCGAGGCCGGCCGCCGCCGCGATCGGGGCGACCTGCCGGAACTCGTCGACGCTGCGGGTGACCAGCACCGTGGGGTGGGCGCGGGCGAACTCCTCCAGGGTGACGTTGCCGTCCGTGGTCTCGAAGGGCAGCCATGGCAGCAGCATCCGCAGCAGTGCGTCGTCGTAGCGGGCCAGCGCCTTGACGGCGAGGTGGTGGCTGTCGATGAAGCGCCGCAGGAGCGCCGGGTCGCTGGCGGCGAGCCCGGTCAGCCAGTCGCGGATGCGGGCGCCCAGCGCGTCGCGGACGGCGGCCAGGGTCTCGTCCTCGTACAGCGCCTCGCGGGAGGCCGTCGGGCGCAGGCTGGTGACGTCCACGACGCAGCGGACGAAGAACGCCCACTCCGGCAGGAGTTCGGCGGCCCGGTCCGAGAGCAGCATGCCCTTCAGGTGCACCCGGTGCCCGGCCCGCTCCGACGGGTTGACGGGGGTCGGCAGTACGTAGGCCACGCCGCGCAGCCCGGCGACGGGCAGGTCGAGGTCGATGGTGTCGAGCGGGGTGAAGCCGAACGTCGTGCGGCAGTGCTCGGCCAGCGCCTCGGCGCGGGCCAGCGGGGAGCCGTGGCGGCGCTCCCATGGCGGCGTCTCGTTGATCAGGGTCGTCTCGCCGCGCGGGTCGACGACGGTGACCTCGTGCCGCAGCAGGCTCCCGTAGTGCCGGGCCAGCGACGCCACCCGGCCGGGCTCCGTCCACTCGCCCGCGTCCGCGCGCGGGGTCAGCGTCACGCGCGTGCCCGGCTCGGGGAGCGCGCCGGCGGGGAGCGTGCGGAGGGTGTAGCTGCCGTCGGAGCGGCCGCGCCATTCGACGGCCGGGGCGCCGGGGGCGGTCGCCGGGCGGCTGACGACGGTGATCTCGTCGGCCACCACGAAGCAGGCCAGCAGCCCGATGCCGAACTGGCCGATGAAGTCGCCGCGGGCGGCCTCGATCTCGCCGTCGGCGGCGCGCTTGGAGCTGCGCCCGATGGTGGCGAGGAAGGTGTGCACGTCGGCCTCGCTCAGCCCGACACCGGTGTCGGTGACGCTGAGCGTCTCACCGGTCCGCACGGTGATCCTGGCCGGTGCGCCCGGCTGGACCGCCTGCCGGGCGGTGATCGCGTCGACGGCGTTCTGCAGCAGCTCCCGCAGGTAGACGCGGGGGCTGGAGTAGAGGTGGTGGGAGAGCAGGTCGACCAGGCCGCGCAGGTCGACCTGGAACGTGTGCGCTGACGGGGACTGGGACACCGAAGGGGCCTTCCGGGCGGTGCGCGGACGGGGAACGGGGCGCGGGGCGGTCAGGGACGTCCGGCGCGGGACCGCAGGGTGCGGTAGGCCGCCACCGGGTCGTTGCCGTTGAGGTACTGCCACGGGAACTCGGTGACGACTCCGCCGGTGGCGGCGAACGCCTCGGCCGCCGCCTTCTTCTCGCCGGCCAGCGCGAAGGCCATGGCGAAGGTGTTGAGCGTCCCGACCGGGTCGATCGAGCCCTGGTACGCCGGGTTCCGGTAGGAGCGGTCCGCGGCCTCGTGCAGCTCCTTCTCGACCTGCAGGCGGAGCATGTACGCCGTGTCGTCGCCGCGGTCCAGGTCGCCCCAGTGCTCGAGGTGCGCGACCGCGACGAGCACGCCCATGTCGCTGCCCTCGGGGGCGGCGAGCATGGACTCCCGGGCGAAGGCGTGCATCTCCTCGTGCGAACCGCCCCACTTGCGGCACACCTGCTGCAACTGCTGCTGGTGCGCCCCCAGGTGCAGCGGGGAGCGCCGTACGGTGGCCTCGAAGCGCAGCCGTGCGAGGTCCGGGCCGACCTGCAGCCCCCGGCCGCTCATCTGCAGGAAGTACCAGGGGGACGCCCATGCGGGTTCGAGTTCCGCGGCCCGGTACAGCAGGTCCTCGGCCACCTCGAGGCGCTCGTGGAACACCTGGAACTGCTCACGCGAGACGTGCTGCGCGCGCAGTCCGGTCCGGGCCTCCCAGGCCCAGGTCACCTGGCGGGCGCCCGCGACCAGCCGGGCGAGCCCGGAGTCGGGTTCGGCCGCCACGACGGCCGGCATCCAGCGCTCCCAGCCGTCGACGTCCACGACGTTCGCCACGAGCCAGCTGCGCTCACGGTCGTCGGTCACCGCCGACAGCCGCTCCCGGATCGCGGGCCAGTCCGCCGCGGCGGCGGCCGCGCGCAGGCCCGCGAGCGCGGGTTTGCCCCGCGCCGGGTCGAGCCGGGGCGACGGGCGCGGCGCCCACCGCCTCAGTGAGAACGCGGAACTGCGCCGCGCGTTGCCGTCCACCGTCCCGCCCGCGGTACCACCTCGGACCGCCACCATGAAGACCCCCTCCTGGCCTGGCCGTTCCTCCCCCATGGGCCATGATCCACGGCCCGGAGCATGACTATCACGGCCACCTTGCGGGGGAGTAGCCGGTTTGCCGGTCAGGAGGGGCGGGACGGGTCAGATGTCGCGGAACGTCTCGATCTGCGCCCCGATGGAGTTGAGCCGCTCGGCCAGCTCCTCGTAGCCGCGGTTGATGACGTACACGTTCCGCAGCACCGAGGTGCCCTCGGCGGCGAGCATCGCCAGCAGGGTCACCACGGCGGGCCGCAGGGCCGGCGGGCACATCATCTCGGCGGTGCGCCAGCGGGTCGGGCCCTCGACCAGAACCCGGTGCGGGTCCAGCAGCTTGACGTTGGCGCCGAGCCGGGTCAGCTCGGTGAGGTAGATGGCGCGGTTGTCGTAGACCCAGTCGTGGATCAGGGTCGAGCCCTGGGCCGTGGCGGCGATGGCCGCGAAGAAGGGCACGTTGTCGATGTTGAGGCCCGGGAAGGGCATGGGGTGGATCTTGTCGATGGGGGAGCGCAGCTTGGAGGGGCGCACGGTGAGGTCGATCAGCCGGGTGCGGCCGTTGTCGGCGGGGTACTCGGCGGAGCGCTCGTGGTCCAGGCCCATCTCCTCCAGGACCGCCAGCTCGATCTCCAGGAACTCCACCGGCACCCGCCGGATGGTCAGCTCGGACTCGGTGACCACGGCCGCGGCCAGCAGGCTCATGGCCTCCACCGGGTCCTCGGAGGGCGCGTAGTCCACGTCCCGGTCGATCTCGGTGACACCGTGCACGGTCAGCGTGGTGGTGCCGATGCCGTCCACCCGGACGCCCAGCTCCTCCAGGAAGAAGCACAGGTCCTGGACCATGTAGTTCGAGCTGGCGTTGCGGATGACGGTCACCCCGTCGTGCCGGGCGGCCGCCAGGAGCGCGTTCTCGGTCACGGTGTCGCCGCGCTCGGTCAGCACGATCGGCCGCCGCGGGGCCACCGAGGGGGCGACCCGGGCGTGGTACATCCCGCTGGTGGCGGTCACCTCCAGCCCGAAGTGCCGCAGGGCGGTCATGTGCGGCTGGACGGTACGGGTGCCGAGGTCGCAGCCGCCCGCGTACGGGATGCGGAAGCGGTCGGTGCGGTGCATCAGGGGGCCGAGGAACATGATCACGCTGCGGGTGCGGCGGGCGGCGTCGGTGTCCATGGCGTCCAGCTCCAGCCGCGCGGGCGGGACGATCTCCAGGTCGTTGCCGTCGTTGATCCAGCGGGTCCGCACGCCGATGCTGTTCAGCACCTCCAGGATGCGGTAGACCTCCTCGATCCGCGCGACGCGGCGCAGGGTGGTCCGCCCGGAGTTCAGCAGCGTGGCGCACAGCAGCGCCACGCACGCGTTCTTGCTGGTCTTGACGTCGATGGAGCCGGAGAGCCGGCGCCCGCCCACGACACGCAGGTGCATGGGACCCGCATAGCCGAGGGAGACGATCTCGCTGTCGAGCGCTTCACCGATTCGGGCGATCATCTCAAGGCTGATGTTCTGGTTGCCGCGTTCAATACGGTTCACCGCGCTCTGGCTGGTCCCGAGCGCCTCCGCCAGTTGGGACTGGGTCCAGCCCCGGTGCTGGCGGGCGTCACGGATGAGCTTGCCGATGCGTGCGAGGTAGTCGTCTCCCATGCGGAAAGACTATCTCACATATGAGATGGCAACCCGAGCTCCAGGTCCAGCAGGTACCGCTTGCGCTCCAGTCCGCCCCCGTATCCGGTGAGGCTGCCGGAGGCCCCGACCACACGGTGGCAGGGCACGATGATGCCGACCGGGTTGCGTCCGTTGGCGAGCCCGACGGCGCGCGACGCGCCGGGGCTGCCGAGTTCCTGCGCCAGCTGACCGTACGTCATCACGGTGCCGTACGGGATGGCCCGCAGACCCGCCCAGACGCGCTGCTGGAAGGGGGTGCCGCGCAGGTCAAGCGGCAGGTCGAAGGCGGTCAACTCGCCCGTGAAGTACGCCCGCAGCTGCTCGGCGGCCCGCGCGAACGGCGACGTCACCGGGTCGCGGCGCGCGCCGAAGGACTCCTCCGGCGGGCGGTGACGCTGCGCGGGCATGTAGAGACCGGACAGGACGCCGTCGGTCGCGACCAGGGTCAGCGGCCCGACGGGGCTGTCGATCAGGGCGTGTGTGCGAAGGGACATGATCATTCCTCAGGCCGGTTCGGCGGGCAGGACGTTGACGGGGTGGTCGCCGGTGGCCCACAGGTGCTGTACGGCGTACGCGCGCCACGGCCGCCAGGCCGCGGCCCGCCGGACGAGGGCCGCGGGGGTCGTGGGGAGGCCCAGTTTTCCCGCGGCAAGCCGTACGCCCAAATCGGTGGCGGGGAAGGCGTCCGGGTCGCCGAGCGCCCGCATCGCGACGACCTCGACCGACCAGGGGCCGAAGCCCGGCAGCGCGGCGAGCTGCCGCCGGGCCTTCTCCCAGTCGCTGCCGACGTCCAGGTCCAGGCCCCCCTCGGTGAGCGCGGCGACCAGGGAGGTCAGCGTGGCCCGCCGGGTGCCCGGCATCGCCAGGGACCCCGGGTCCAGGGCCGTCAGCGCCCACGGCGAGGGGAACAGGTGGGTCAGCCCGCCGCCGGGGTCGGCGACGGGCTCGCCGTGCGCCGTCACCAGCCTGCCGGCCAGCGTGCGCGCCGCGGCGGTCGACACCTGCTGCCCGAGCACCACGCGCACCGCGAACTCGGGCCCGTCCACGGTGCGCGGCACCCGGCGCCCGGGGTCCTTGTCCACGTACGGGGCGAGCAGCGGGTCCTCCCGGAGCAGCCCGTCGACGGCGACCGGGTCGGCGTCCAGGTCGAGCAGCCACCGGCAGCGGCTGATCGCGTGCGACAGGTCCCGCCAGTCGGTGAGGGAGAGCCGGCAGGCGACGTGGTCGGGCTCGGGCCGCAGGGCCACGATCCCGTGGCCGTGGGGCAGCCGCAGTGTGCGGCGGTACGCACCCTCCCGCCACTCCTCCACGCCCGGCACGGCGGTCGCGGCCAGGTGCCCGAAGAGGTTGCCGGGGCACAGCGGTGCCCGGAAGGGCAGCCGCAGCGCCAGCGAGCCCGCCACGTCGGCGGCGGGGGCGCGGTGCCGCCCCCGTGCCGCCCGCGTCCGCAGCTCGCTCGGGGTGAGCGCGAAGACCTCGCGCACGGTGTCGTTGAAGGTGCGGATGCTGCTGAAGCCGGCGGCGAAGGCGACGTCGGCCATGGGCAGCGCCGAGGTCTCGACCAGCAGGCGGGCCGTCTGCGCCCGCTGCGCACGGGCGAGGGCGAGCGGCCCGGCCCCGAGCTCGGCCCGCAGCTGCCGCTCCACCTGCCGGGTGCTGTAGCCGAGGCGCGCCGCGAGCCCGGGTACGCCGTCCCGGTCGACGACCCCGTCCGCGATCAGGCGCATGGCGCGGGCCACCAGGTCCGCCCGCTCGTTCCACCGCGGGGAACCGGGGGCGGCGTCGGGGCGGCAGCGCTTGCAGGCGCGGAACCCGGCCTGCTGGGCGGCGGCCGCGCTCGGGTAGAAGGTCATGTTCTGCGGCTTCGGCGGCACCGCGGGGCAGCCGGGCCGGCAGTAGATGCGGGTGGTCAGCACCGCGGTGAAGAACCACCCGTCGAAACGGGAGTCCTTCGACTGCACGGCGCGCACACAGCGCTCGAAGTCCTCATGCACATCCCCCAGCATCCGTGGCCCGCGCGGGCCGGGGCTAGCGAGAATCCGACGTGGACGTACGGGGAGGCGGCGCGGGACGTAGGTGTCGGAAATCCGCCGGACCCGGGGCCGGGCCGGTGATGGACTGCGGTCCGTGATCAGCGAACTCAAGGCCAAGGCCGAACTCTTCCGTTCCCTCCACGTCCCCGGGCGCCCGCTGCTGCTGACCAACGCCTGGGACGCCGCCAGTGCCCGCGTCGCCGAGCGCGCCGGGGCCGCCGCCGTCGCCACCACCAGTTCCGGGGTCTCCTGGACCATGGGCACCGCGGACGGCGACCACGTCGACCGCGGCCTCGCGCTGGAGCTGACCGCGCGGGTCGCCGCGGCCGTCTCGGTCCCCGTCAGCGCCGACGTCGAGGGCGGCTACGCGGCCGACCCCGAGGGCGTCGCGGAGACGGTGCGGGCGGTGCTGGCCGCGGGCGCGGTCGGGATCAACATCGAGGACTCCCACGACGGCGGTCCCGCGCCGCTGCGCACGGCCGACGGACAGGCCGCCCGCATCGCCGCCGCCCGCCGCGCCGCCGACGAGGCCGGGGTGCCGTTGTTCGTCCACGCCCGCACCGACACCTTCCTGCGGGGCGCCGGCGACCTGGGGGAGACCTTGGAGCGCGCCGCCGGCTACCTCGCGGCGGGCGCCGACGGCATCTTCGTGCCCGGCGTGACCGACCCGGCCGTCGTCGCCGCCCTGGCCGAGGGCATCGACGCCCCCGTCGGCATCCTCGCCGGGCCCGGCGCGCCGCCGGTGTCCGTACTGGCCTCCGCCGGCGCCGCGCGCGTCAGCCTCGGCAGCGCGGTCGCCGAGGCCGCCTACGCCCTCGTCGACCGCGCCGCCCGCGAGCTGCTCGCCACCGGCACGTACGCCGCCGTCGCGGGCGGCATCCCCTGGGGCGAGCTGAACGCACTGATGCTCCCGCAGGCCTGAGCGCGGGGCCTCACGGCGGCACCCTGGCGGGGCGGGACGGGCCCGTGGGGGGCATGCGAAAGGGCGTGATGCCGCACACGGGCGGCCCAGCGCATGACCCGGCAGCGGTGATGTATTAGAGTTATCTCGACATCGAGATATCTGCCAAGGCGCACCGCTGCCGCCAAAGGTAAGGCTCGCCTTACTTAGCCTTACCTTAGCGGATCGGCCAGGGGTCGAAGCGGCAGCATTGCGGTGGTACGCGCAAAGTTACGAAGGAGACTGTCGTGTCGGCGAACAGCTTCGACGCCCGCAGCACCCTGCAGGTGGGCGACGAGTCGTACGAGATCTTCCGGCTGGACAAGGTCGAGGGCTCCGCGCGCCTCCCTTACAGCCTGAAGGTGCTGCTGGAGAACCTGCTCCGCACCGAGGACGGCGCCAACATCACGGCCGACCACATCCGTGCGCTCGGCGGCTGGGACTCCCAGGCCCAGCCGAGCCAGGAGATCCAGTTCACGCCGGCCCGCGTGATCATGCAGGACTTCACCGGCGTGCCCTGCGTGGTGGACCTCGCCACCATGCGCGAGGCCGTCAAGGAGCTGGGCGGCGACCCGTCCCGCATCAACCCGCTGGCCCCGGCCGAGCTGGTCATCGACCACTCGGTCATCGCCGACAAGTTCGGCACCCCGGACTCCTTCGCGCAGAACGTGGAGCTGGAGTACGGCCGCAACAAGGAGCGCTACCAGTTCCTGCGCTGGGGCCAGACCGCGTTCGACGAGTTCAAGGTCGTCCCGCCGGGCACCGGCATCGTCCACCAGGTGAACATCGAGCACCTGGCCCGCACCGTCATGGTCCGGAACGGCCAGGCCTACCCCGACACCCTCGTCGGCACCGACTCGCACACCACCATGGTCAACGGCCTCGGCGTGCTGGGCTGGGGCGTCGGCGGCATCGAGGCCGAGGCCGCCATGCTCGGCCAGCCGGTCTCCATGCTGATCCCGCGCGTCGTCGGCTTCAAGCTGACCGGCGAGCTCCCCACCGGCACCACCGCCACCGACCTCGTGCTGACCATCACCGAGATGCTGCGCAAGCACGGTGTCGTCGGCAAGTTCGTCGAGTTCTACGGCGAGGGCGTCTCCGCGACCTCGCTCGCCAACCGCGCCACCATCGGCAACATGTCGCCGGAGTTCGGCTCCACCGCGGCGATCTTCCCGATCGATGCGGAGACCATTAACTACCTGAAGCTGACCGGCCGTTCGGAGCAGCAGCTCGCGCTCGTCGAGGCGTACGCCAAGGAGCAGGGCCTGTGGCTGGACCCGGCCGCCGAGCCGGACTTCTCCGAGAAGCTGGAGCTGGACCTCTCCACGGTCGTACCCTCCATCGCCGGCCCCAAGCGCCCGCAGGACCGCATCGTCCTCGCCAGCGCCGCCGAGCAGTTCAAGAGCGACGTGCGCAACTACGTCGACACCGCGGACGAGTCCGGGAAGGAGTCCTTCCCGGCCTCCGACTCCCCGGCCGCCACCAACGGCGTCCCGACCCGCCCGACCCTGGTGACGGCTCCCGACGGGTCCACGTACGAGATCGACCACGGCGCCGTCACCGTCGCCGCGATCACCTCCTGCACCAACACCTCGAACCCGTACGTCATGGTCGCCGCCGCCCTGGTGGCCAAGAAGGCGGTCGAGAAGGGCCTGACCCGCAAGCCGTGGGTGAAGACCACGCTCGCCCCGGGCTCCAAGGTCGTCATGGACTACTACGACCGCGCCGGCCTCACCCCGTACCTGGACAAGATGGGCTTCAACCTGGTCGGGTACGGCTGCACCACCTGCATCGGCAACTCCGGCCCGCTGCCGGACGAGGTCTCCAAGGCCGTCAACGAGCACGACCTGGCCGTCACCTCGGTGCTGTCGGGCAACCGCAACTTCGAGGGCCGGATCAACCCGGACGTCAAGATGAACTACCTGGCGTCCCCGCCGCTGGTCGTCGCGTACGCCATCGCCGGCTCCATGAAGGTGGACATCACCCGGGACGCCATCGGCACCGACACCGAGGGCAAGCCGGTCCACCTGCAGGACATCTGGCCGTCCGAGCAGGAGGTCAACGAGGTCGTCGCCGCCGCGATCGGCCAGGACATGTTCGCCTCGTCCTACCAGGACGTCTTCGCCGGCGACGCCCAGTGGCAGTCGCTGCCGATCCCGACCGGCAACACCTTCGAGTGGGACCCGCAGTCGACCTACGTCCGCAAGCCCCCGTACTTCGAGGGCATGAAGGACCAGCCGGACCCGGTCACCGACATCTCCGGTGCCCGCGTGCTGGCCAAGCTGGGCGACTCGGTCACCACCGACCACATCTCCCCGGCTGGTGCGATCAAGGCCGACACCCCGGCCGGCAAGTACCTCACCGATCACGGTGTGGAGCGTCGTGACTTCAACTCCTACGGCTCCCGCCGCGGCAACCACGAGGTCATGATCCGCGGCACCTTCGCCAACATCCGCCTGCGCAACCAGATCGCGCCGGGCACCGAGGGCGGCTACACCCGCGACTTCACCGCCGACGGCGGCCCGGTGTCGTTCATCTACGACGCCTCCCAGAACTACCAGGCCGCCGGCATCCCGCTGGTCGTCCTGGCGGGCAAGGAGTACGGCTCCGGCTCCTCCCGCGACTGGGCCGCGAAGGGCACCGCGCTGCTGGGCGTCAAGGCCGTCATCGCCGAGTCGTACGAGCGCATCCACCGCTCGAACCTGATCGGCATGGGCGTCCTGCCGCTGCAGTTCCCCGAGGGCGCCTCGGCGGCCTCGCTGGGCCTGACCGGTGAGGAGACCTTCTCGTTCACCGGCATCACCGAGCTCAACGACGGCACCACGCCGCGCACCGTCAAGGTGACGACCGACACCGGCGTCGAGTTCGACGCCGTGGTCCGCATCGACACCCCCGGTGAGGCGGACTACTACCGCAACGGCGGCATCATGCAGTACGTCCTGCGCTCCCTGATCCGCAAGTAGGGATCACCGCGTCCGGACCCGACGAACGGGCCCGCACCCCTGCCGGGGGTGCGGGCCCGTTCGCGTTACCGGCAGGTCTCAACTAGGGAAAGCTGTCCGTCAAAAGCGCGCATGACCTTGCCCACCTCGCGGGAAGTGGACTATACCTGTCGGCGTCCAGGAGGCCCGCTGAACGCGGGCTTGCGCGGGGGGAACAACGGGTGCGTGGCCCGTGCACAGATTCAACTCCGCACCGCATGGGTCCTGGAGAAGGTGAGGACTTGAGCATGAGATCCGACGTCAACCGGCGCGATCTGATCAAGCGGGCTGCAGCGGTGGGCCTGTTGGCCGCTCCGGCCGCGGGTCTGCTGAGTGCCTGTGCGTCCAGCGGCAGCGGCAACAACAAGGCCACCGAGAAGGGCGAGAAGTCCAAGGACAACCCCTTCGGCGTGGCCAACGACGCCCCTCTGGACGTCGTGATCTTCAAGGGCGGCTACGGCGACGACTACGCCAAGGCGTTCGAGAAGCTCTACGGGAAGAAGTTCGACGGGGCGAAGATCAGCCACCTGGGCACCCAGGAGATCACCGGCAAGCTCCAGCCCCGCTTCAACGCCGGCAACCCGCCGGACGTCGTCGACGACTCCGGCGCGCAGCAGATCAAGCTGGACGTGCTCTACAAGAGCGGCCAGCTCACCGACCTCACCCCGCTCCTCGACGCGCCCTACATCGACGACCCGAGCAAGAAGGTCAGGGACGTCCTGCAGCCCGGCACCATCGAGACGGGCAGCTTCGACGACGGCAAGATGTACCAGCTGTCCTACATCTACACCGTCTGGGGTCTGTGGTACTCCGGCAAGCTCTTCAAGGAGAAGGGCTGGACCGCGCCCAAGACCTGGGCCGACTTCATGTCGCTCTGCGCGGAGATCAAGAAGTCCGGCATGGCGCCCTTCTGCCACCAGGGCAAGTACCCCTACTACATCAACATCGTGGTCATGGACCTCATCGCCAAGCAGGGCGGTCCCGACCTGGTGAAGCGGATCGACAGCCTCGACCCGACGGTGTGGGACGAGCCCGCCGCCAAGGCGGCCGTCGAGGCGGTCTACGAGATCGCCGACAAGGGCTACCTGCTCCCCGGCACCAACGGCATGACCCACATCGAGTCGCAGACCGCCTGGAACGAGTACAAGGCGGCGTTCATCCCCTGCGGTTCGTGGCTGGAGAACGAGCAGCTGAAGGCCACCCCCGCGGACTTCGAGATGACCTTCCTGCCGATCCCCTCCCTGGACGGCGACAAGCTGCCCTTCGAGGCGATCCGGGCCGGCGCCGGTGAGCCCTTCATCGTCCCGAAGAAGGCCAAGAACCAGGCCGGCGGCCTGGAGTTCCTGCGGATCATGCTCACCAAGGAAGCGTCGAGCCAGTTCGCCCAGACGGCCAACTCGCTGACCGTGCTCAAGGACGGCGTCGGTTCCGACGTCCAGCTGCGCCCGGGCACCAAGTCCACCGTCACCGCGCTCAGCGCGGCCGGGAGCAACGTCTTCAACTACAACTACCCCAACACGCAGAGCGCCTTCGACACGGACGTGCAGAACGCCAGTGCCGAGCTGATGGCCAAGCGCATCAAGCCCGCCGACTGGCTCAAGCGGGTCAAGGCGGCGGCCGAGAAGGCCAAGAAGGGCTAAACGTTCCCACCGGCCCTTGCGCACCGGGGCCCCGGTGCTCCCTGATGGTCCAGGGGGCGTTCGGGGCCCCGGTGCGACGGTCTACCCGATGGCAGGAGCAGCGCCATGCGATACCGCAAGTACCCGTTCATCGCGGGATTCCTCTTCATTCCGGTCGTGCTCTACGTCGTCTTCGTGATCTGGCCGTACCTGCAGACGTTCGGGTATTCCCTGACGGACTGGTCCGGGCAGTCCCAGGAGATGCATTTCGTCGGTCTGGAGAATTACACGACGCTCTTCGGGGACCACGTCTTCCTGCAGGCGCTCCAGCACAACGTGCTGCTTCTGGTGTTCCTTCCGGTGATCACGATCCTGCTGGCGCTCTTCTTCGCCTTCATGCTCAACGTGGGCGGCCGCGGCGGTACCACGGGCGTCCGCGGGGTGCACGGATCCGCCTTCTACAAGGTGATCTTCTTCTTCCCCCAGGTGCTTTCCGTCGCCATTCTCATCGTGCTCTTCCAGGCGGTCTACCGAAGTGACGGAAGCGGCCTGCTGAACGGCATCCTGATCAAACTGCACCTCGAGGACCCACAGGCCCCGATCGAATGGCTGAACAGTCCCAACCTGGTGATGTGGTGCCTGCTGGGCGTGCAGATCTGGGCCGGTGTCGGTTTCTACCTGGTGCTGTTCTCCGCGGCCATGCAGTCCGTTCCCAAGGACATCTACGAGGCCGCCCTGCTGGACGGCGCCGGCCGCCTGCAGACCTTCTTCAAGGTGACCCTCCCGCTCCTGTGGGACAGCGTGCAGACGGCCTGGGTGTACCTCGCCATCGCCGCGATGGACTTCTTCGCCCTGGCCTCGGTCCTCACTCCGGGATCGAACTTCGGCGGCGGCCCGGACTACCACGGTGAGGTCATGGCGACCTACCTGATGCGCAACTTCCTCACCTTCGGAAAGAGCGGCTACGCCTGTGCGATGGGCGTCGTCATCCTCTTCCTCACCCTGATCCTTTCCGCCATCGCGCTGCGGGTCTCCCGCCGCGATCGCATCGAGTACTGAGCGGGGAGCGCATCCCATGGCCACTCCCATCAAGCAGCCCACTCCGGTACCGGTCTTCAAGGGGCAGCCCACCACCATCGGCAGCAAGAAGACGGAACGCGAACGCTTCGCCGACGGCGGCGCGACCCTCAACGTCTTCTCGCACGGTTTCCTGGTCCTGTGGGGCGTGCTGATCCTCCTGCCCCTGGGCTGGATCATCCTCGGGTCCTTCAAGAACAATTCCGAGATCGGCGCGAGCGCCTGGTCCTGGCCCTCGCACTGGTCCTTCGACGCGTTCTCCCGGGCCTGGGAGAAGGGCATCGGCGACTTCTTCGTGAACACGGTGATCGTGCTGGTGTTCTCGGTGCCGCTGACGATGCTGCTCGGGTCGATGACGGCGTACGTGCTGGCGCGCTACGAGTTCCCCGGCAACCGGATCATCTTCTACCTGTTCGTCGGCGGCGCGATGTTCCCGGTGTACCTCGCCCTCGTGCCGTTGTTCTTCATGGTCAGCAACCTGGGCATGCTCAACACCTACCAGGGCCTGATCCTGGTCTACGTCGCGTACTCGCTGCCCTTCACCGTCTTCTTCATGCACTCCTTCTTCAGGACCCTGCCCACGGCGGTGCACGAGGCGGCCATGATCGACGGCTGTTCCCACTCCCGGGCCTTCTTCCAGGTGATGCTGCCGATGGCGAAGCCGGGCCTGATCAGCGTGGGCATCTTCAACGTGCTGGGCCAGTGGAACCAGTACATCCTGCCGATGACCCTGCAGCAGCAGCAGTCCAGCAGCGACCCGGACCGCTCGATGCTGGCCCAGGGCCTGGTGAACCTGGCGCAGCAGCAGGGGTACTCCGGTGACTACCCGGCGCTCTTCGCGGGCATGACCATCGCGATGCTGCCGGTGCTCGTGGTCTACCTCTCCTTCCAGCGGCAGGTGCAGGCGGGTCTGACGGCCGGCACCTTGAAGTAACCGGAAGGTCACTCCCCGTGGCCCGCTGTCCGGTCGCCCGGACGCCGGAGCGGAAGCGGTCCCGCCGTATGCGGGGCCGCTTCTGGATTTTTCGGGCATTACGTCAGCGGTCTGGTTCTGCCCCTTGACGGGAAGCGAGCCTAAAGGCTTGCTTAGAGTTCACATGTTGTAGACGACGGGGTCTCATCGGCGTGGCTCCCGTCCGGTTCGGCAGGAGTGGAATGGTCGTGGAGACTCCGGGGTCCCAGTCGTCGCTGCACCGGGCCAACCTCGAGCGGGTGGTCCGGGCCGTACGGCTGGCGGGTTCGCTGACGCAGGCGGAGATCGCCCGTACGACGGGGCTGTCCGCGGCGACGGTCTCCAACATCGTCCGCGAATTGCGCGACAACGGGACCGTACAGGTCACGCCCACCTCCTCGGGAGGCCGTCGGGCCCGCGCGGTGGCGCTGTCCGGCGACGCGGGCGTCGTCGTGGGCGTCGACTTCGGGCACTCCCACCTGCGCGTCGCGGTGGGCAACCTGGCCCACCAGGTGCTGGCCGAGCAGTCGGAGCCGATCGACGTGGACGCCTCGGCCTCCGAGGGCTTCGACCGGGCCGAGCAGCTCGTCGCGCGGCTGATCGAGTCGAGCGGCATCGACGCCGACAAGGTGATCGGCGTCGGCCTCGGCGTCCCGGGCCCGATCGACGTGGAGACCGGCGCGCTGGGGTCCACCGCCATCCTGCCGGGGTGGGGCGGCATCAACCCGCGCCAGGAACTGGCCGAGCGGCTGCGCATGCCCGTCCAGGTGGACAACGACGCGAACCTCGGTGCCCTCGGGGAGTTGGTCTGGGGCGGCGGCCGGGGCGTGAAGGACCTGGCGTACATCAAGGTGGCCAGCGGCGTCGGCGCCGGGCTGGTGATCGACGGCCGCATCTACCGCGGCCCCGGCGGCACCGCGGGCGAGATCGGTCACATCACGCTGGACGAGTCCGGCCCGGTCTGTCGCTGCGGCAACCGCGGCTGCCTGGAGACCTTCACCGCCGCCCGTTACGTGCTGGACCTGCTGCGCGGCAGCCACGGCCCCGACCTGACCCTGGCGCGCATGGTGCAGCTGGCCAGGGAGGGCGACCCCGGCTGCCGCCGGGTGATCGCCGACGTCGGCCGGCACATCGGCATGGGTGTCGCCAGCCTCGCCAACCTCTTGAACCCGAGCCGGGTGGTGCTCGGCGGCGATCTCGCGGAGGCCGGGGAGCTGGTCCTGGCGCCCATCAGGGAGTCGGTGGCGCGGTACGCGATCCCCAGTGCGGCCCGTAGGCTTTCGGTGGTCTCAGGGGGCCTCGGGGCCCGTGCGGAAGTCCTTGGCGCCCTGGCGCTGGCCCTCAGCGAGGTGGGCGATTCGTCCCTTTTGGATGCTAACGTTCCTGCAGCGGTTGCTGTGCCGTAGAGATCACTCTGCGTTCATCTAGATAACGAAACGCACCGTTGCCATCTCGTTAAGTATTTACTTCTTGACGTCAAGGCTGTTGCCGAGTTGACTCACGCTCACCTCGGCCGCAGTCTCTTGCGGCCCTGTCAGGGAGGCAACCCCACATGAACGCAATGATGCGTCGCGTCGTGATCGGCACCGCGGCCGTCTCCATGGCCCTTTCCGTTGCTGCGTGCGGCAAGGCCGGTGACGACAAGGCGGACGGCGGCAGCAGCAGCGCCGGCAGCAAGAGCAAGACCATCGGTCTGCTGCTCCCCGACAGCGTCACCGCGCGCTACGACAAGTTCGACAAGCCGCTGTTCGAGGCCAAGGTCAAGGAGCTGTGCGCGGACTGCGACGTTCAGTACGCGAACGCCGCGGGTGACTCCGGCAAGCAGGCCCAGCAGGTCAGCACCATGATCACCAAGGGTGTCAAGGTGATCGTGATCAGCGCCCAGGACGCCGCTGCCATCAAGTCCTCCGTCCAGGCCGCCGTCGACAAGGGCATCAAGGTCATCGCGTACGACCGTCTGGCCCAGGGCCCGGTCTCCGCGTACGTCTCCTTCGACAACGAGAAGGTCGGCGAGCTGCAGGGCCAGGCGCTCCTCGACGCGCTGGGCGACAAGGCGAAGCCCTCGGCGAACGTCGTCATGATCAACGGTGACGACGCCGACCCGAACGCCGCGCTGTTCAAGGCCGGTGCCCACAAGGTCCTCGACGGCAAGGTCAAGATCGCCTACGAGCAGAGCGGTCTGTGGAAGGACACCGTCGCCAACCAGAAGGTGACGGCGGCCATCACCCAGATCGGCGCCAAGAAGATCGCGGGCGTCTACGCCGCGAACGACGGCATGGCCGGCGGTATCGCCACCGCCCTCAAGGGCGCCGGCATCAGCGGCATCCCGCTGACCGGTCAGGACGCCGAACTCGCGGGCATCCAGCGGATCATCGCGGGCAGCCAGTCCAGCACGGTCTACAAGGCGTTCAAGCCCGAGGCCGACGCCGCCGCCCAGCTCGCGGTGAACCTGGTCGAGGGCAAGGCCATCGACTCGCTGGCCACCACCTCGCTGACCAGCGGCTCCGGTGACAAGGTCCCGTCCCAGCTGCTGACCCCGGTCTCGGTCACCAAGGCCAACGTCAAGGACACGGTCGTCGCCGACAAGCTGTGGTCCGTCGAGGAGATCTGCACGGCCGAGTTCGCCGAGGCCTGCAAGGCCGCCGGCCTCCAGTAACACGGCAGGCCCTCCCTCCGGGGGCCGCCACGCGAACCTGTCCGGTGCCCGCCCCGTCCAACAGACCCCGCTGACGGGGCGGGCGCCGGACAGACAGTCCGTTCCAGTTCATGTAAAGCTGTGCAGTTTGCACAAAACTCCGCGCCCCTCCAAGCGCGGCATCCCCGCCGGTCAGGCGGCGAAGGAGATGGTTCACGTGTCCGCTACGCCCGTGCTGGCGTTGCGCGGAGTCTCCAAGCGATTCGGTGCGGTCCAGGCACTCACCGATGTCGACCTGGAGGTTCACGCCGGAGAAGTCGTCGCGCTCGTAGGCGACAACGGCGCAGGGAAGTCGACCCTGGTCAAGACGATCGCCGGTGTGCACCCCATCGATGACGGCGTCATCGAGTGGGAAGGCAAGCCGGTCAACATCAACCGGCCGCACGACGCCCAGGGTTTGGGGGTCGCCACCGTGTACCAGGACCTCGCGCTGTGCGACAACCTCGACGTCGTCGCCAACCTCTACCTCGGCAGCGAGATCAAGCGCGCCGGTGTGATCGACGAGGTCATGATGGAGAAGCGGTCCCGGGAGCTGCTCAGCACGCTGTCGATCCGCATCCCCAGCGTCCGCATCCCGATCGCCAGCCTCTCGGGTGGACAGCGACAGGTCGTCGCCATCGCCCGTGCGCTGATCGGGGACCCCAAGCTGGTGATCCTCGACGAGCCCACCGCGGCCCTCGGCGTGGAGCAGACCGCCCAGGTGCTCGACCTGGTCGAGCGGCTGCGTGAGCGCGGCCTCGCCGTCATCCTCATCAGCCACAACATGGTCGACGTCAAGGCCGTCGCCGACAAGGTGGCGGTACTGCGGCTCGGCCGCAACAACGGCGTCTTCGACGTCAAGAGCACGTCCCAGGAAGACATCATCTCCGCCATCACCGGTGCCACGGACAATGCCGTGACCCGCCGTCAGGGGCGGCGCACGGAGGCTGCAAAGTGAGCGACACGTCGAAGACCGTAAAGCAGGAAGTGGTGGCAGCGGCGGTCGAGGACGCGTCCTCGGCGGCGGTGCCCGTGGTCGACCCGCGCCTGCTCGTCCGTGAAGAGGGCCTCAAGGGCTACCTCACCGAGTTCAAGCGCAAGGTGCGCGGCGGTGAGCTCGGCTCGCTGCCGGTCATCGTCGGCCTGATCATCATCTGGACCATCTTCCAGACCCAGTCGAGCAACTTCCTGAGCGCCGGCAACCTGGCCAACATCGGCTTCTTCCTGGCCGCCACGGGCATGCTCGCCATCGGTCTGGTCTTCGTACTGCTGCTCGGTGAGATCGACCTGTCGGTCGGCTCGGTCAGCGGTCTGGCCTCGGCCGTCTTCGCCATCTTCGTCACGAACCACGGGATGAACCCGTGGCTGGCCATGATCCTGGCCATCGTCACCGGCATCCTCATCGGTGCCCTGCACGGCTGGTTCTTCGCGAAGATCGGCGTCCCCGCGTTCGTCGTCACCCTGGCCGGCTTCCTCGGCTGGAACGGCCTGATGCTGCAGCTGCTCGGCGACAGCGGAAGCCTCTCGATCCCGGACGACGGCCCGCTGCACATCCTGGGCCAGCGTTCCTTCTTCATGGACCAGGACATCTCCGGCGCCTACCTGCTGGCCGGCCTCGGCACCGTGGCCATGCTGGCGGGCTCGCTGATCGAGCAGCGGCGGCGTCGCGCGGCCGGCGTCCCGTTCCGGCCCACCGGCGAGATCGCGTTCCGCGTGGGCGCCCTGGCGGTCGTCTCCTTCGTCGCCGCGTACGTCCTGAACCAGGCGAGCGGCGTGCCCAACGCGCTGGTCGTCTTCCTGGCGGCCCTGGTCATCACGGACTTCGTGCTGCGGCGTACCTCGTACGGCCGCAAGGTGTTCGCGGTCGGCGGTGGCATCGAGGCCGCCCGTCGCGCCGGCATCAACGTCGCCCTGGTGCGGATCTCCGTGTTCGCCATCTCCGGCGGCTTCGCGGCGCTCGGCGGTCTGTTCTTCGCCGCGCAGACCTTCACGGCGACCCTGGGCGCCGGCGGCGGCAACACCCTGATGCTGGCCATCGCGGCCGCGGTCATCGGTGGCACCAGCCTCTTCGGCGGCCGCGGAAACGTTTGGTCCGCGCTGCTCGGCATGCTGGTCATCCAGTCCATCCAGACCGGCCTGGACCTGCTCAACATGAACACCGCGCTCCAGTACATGATCACCGCCGCGGTGCTGCTCGCCGCCGTGGTCATCGACTCGGTGTCCCGCAAGAGCCAGAAGGCCGCGGGTCGCGGCTGAGGTTCCGCACCGCACCAGTGGCGTGACGTGCCCGGCGCAGGGAAGATCATCCCAGCGCCGGGCACGGGTGTGTGCGGAGCTGAAAACGCGAACACATACACTCGGGAAACCGGAAAGCGACAACAAGGAGGCACGGGTGGCTCTGCTGACCCGTATCAAGGGACCGCGCGACCTCGACCGGCTCAGCCCGGAGCAGCTGGTCGAGCTGGCAGGCGAGATCCGTACCTTCCTGGTCGACGAGGTCTCCAAGACGGGCGGGCACCTGGGGCCGAACCTGGGTGTCGTCGAACTGACCATCGCGCTCCACCGTGTCTTCGACTCGCCGCAGGACAAGGTGCTGTGGGACACCGGGCACCAGTCCTACGTCCACAAGCTGCTCACCGGCCGTCAGGACTTCTCCAAGCTCAAGAGCAAGGGGGGCCTGTCCGGCTACCCCTCGCGTGCCGAGTCCGAGCACGACGTCATCGAGAACAGCCACGCCTCCACGGTGCTCGGCTGGGCCGACGGCCTGGCCAAGGCCAACGAGCAGCTGGGCAAGCGCGACCACACCGTCGCCGTCATCGGTGACGGCGCGCTGACCGGCGGCATGGCCTGGGAGGCGCTGAACAACATCGCCGCCGCCAAGGACCGCCCGCTGGTCATCGTCGTCAACGACAACGAGCGCTCCTACGCGCCGACCATCGGCGGCCTCGCCAACCACCTGGCCACGCTGCGCACCACCGACGGCTACGAGCGCTTCCTCACCCGCACCAAGGAACTGCTGGAGCGCACCCCGGTCATCGGCCAGCCGCTGTACGAGACCCTGCACGGCGCCAAGAAGGGCTTCAAGGACTTCATCGCCCCGCAGGGCATGTTCGAGGACCTGGGCCTGAAGTACGTCGGCCCGATCGACGGCCACGACGTCGCCGCCCTGGAGTCCGCGCTGCAGCGCGCCAAGCGCTTCGGCGGCCCGGTCATCGTCCACTGCCTGACGGAGAAGGGCCGCGGCTACACCCCCGCCCTGCAGGACGAGGCCGACCGCTTCCACGCCGTCGGCAAGATCCACCCCGACACCGGCCTGCCGATCGCGGCCTCCGGCGCCGACTGGACCTCGGTCTTCGGCGAGGAGATGGTCAAGCTCGGCAGGGAGCGCAAGGACATCGTGGCCATCACCGCCGCGATGCTCCAGCCCGTGGGCCTGGACAAGTTCGCCAAGGCGTTCCCCGACCGCGTCTACGACGTCGGCATCGCCGAGCAGCACGCGGTGGTGTCCGCGGCGGGCCTGGCGACCGGCGGGCTGCACCCGGTGGTCGCCGTCTACGCGACCTTCCTCAACCGCGCCTTCGACCAGGTCCTGATGGACGTCGCGCTGCACAACTGCGGCGTCACCTTCGTGCTGGACCGCGCCGGCATCACCGGCACCGACGGCGCCTCGCACAACGGCATGTGGGACATGTCGATCCTGCAGGTCGTCCCGGGCGTGCGGATCGCCGCCCCGCGCGACGCCGACCAGGTGCGCGCCCAGCTCCGCGAGGCCGTCGAGGTACCGGACGCCCCGACCGTGGTCCGCTACTCCAAGGGCGCGGTCGGCCCGGCGGTCAAGGCCGTCGGCAAGGTCGGCGGCATGGACGTGCTGCGTCAGGCCGAGCCCCAGGGCGACGACGCCAAGCCGGACGTGCTGCTGGTCTCGGTCGGCGCGCTCGCCCCGATGTGCCTGGAGATCGCCGACCTGCTCGACGCCCAGGGCATCACCACCACCGTCGTCGACCCCCGCTGGGTCGTGCCCGTCGACGCGGCCCTGCCCGGTCTCGCGGCCGGCCACCGGGTCGTCGTCACCGTCGAGGACAACGGTCGCGTCGGCGGTGTCGGCTCCGCCGTCGCCCAGGCGCTGCGCGACGCCGGCGTGGACGTGCCGCTGCGTGACTTCGGCATCCCGCAGGAGTTCCTGGACCACGCCAGCCGCAAGGAGGTCATGGCCGAGATCGGTCTGACCGCCCCGGACGTCGCGCGCCAGGTGACCGGACTGGTCAGCCGGCTCGGGGACCGCTACGCCGACGAGCCCGCGACCCAGGTCGCGGGCGACTGACGGCCGCTCCCCGTCCTTCGCACCACCGGGCCGGGCGACACCCCAATGGGTGATCGCCCGGCCCTTGTGCTGATGTGTAGGCGCGCCAGATCCGGTCACAAGCATCTGCGGGTGCTGTGATGCAGGAACAACTGTGGAGGTGCGCCGGTGGACGTGGGCGGTAAGGCTGCGAAGGGTCGGAGCGGTTTCTTCCGTACCAAATCGGTCGAGGACTCCCTGCGGGACACCCAGGAGCCCGAGCACGCGCTCAAGAAGTCGCTGTCCGCCCTCGACCTCACGGTCTTCGGTGTCGGCGTCGTCATCGGCACCGGCATCTTCGTCCTGACGGGCAAGGTGGCGAAGGAGAACGCGGGCCCGGCCGTCGCGCTGTCCTTCGTCGCCGCGGGCGTCGTGTGCGCGCTCGCCGCCCTGTGCTACGCGGAGTTCGCCTCCACCGTGCCGGTGGCCGGATCCGCGTACACCTTCTCCTTCGCCACCCTCGGCGAACTGCCCGCCTGGATCATCGGCTGGGACCTCGTGCTGGAACTGGCGCTGGGCTGCGCCGTGGTCGCCGTCGGATGGTCCGGTTACCTGCGCTCGATCATGGACAACTGGGGCTGGCACCTGCCGTCCGTGCTGTCCGGCGGCGAACAGAGCGGCTTCCACTTCGACCTGCTGGCCTTCCTGCTGGTGGCCGTGCTCACCGCCGTCCTGGTCGCCGGGATGAAGCTGTCGGCCCGGGTCACCTCCGTGGTGGTCGCCATCAAGGTCACCGTGGTGCTGATCGTCATCATCGTGGGCGCGTTCTTCATCAAGGCCCACAACTACACCCCGTTCGTCCCGCCCGCCGTGCCGTCCGAGGGGGCGGAGGCCGGCATCAAGGCCCCGCTCATCCAGCTGATCTCGGGCTTCACGCCGTCCCAGTTCGGCGTCATGGGCATCTTCACCGCGGCGGCCGTGGTCTTCTTCGCGTACATCGGCTTCGACATCGTCGCCACCGCCGCCGAGGAGACCAGGAACCCGCAGCGGGACGTGCCGCGCGGCATCCTCGGCTCGCTGATCATCTGCACCGTGCTCTACGTCGCCGTCTCCATCGTCGTCACCGGCATGCAGCACTACACCCGGCTGACGGTGGACGCGCCGCTGGCCGACGCCTTCAAGGCGGTGGGCCACCCCTTCTGGGCCGGGCTGATCGCCTTCGGCGCGGTGGTGGGCCTGACGACGGTCTGCATGATCCTGCTGCTCGGGCAGAGCCGGGTCTTCTTCGCGATGAGCCGCGACGGGCTGCTGCCGCGCTTCTTCTCCCGGGTGCACCCCACCCGGGGCACGCCCTACCGCTCGACGATCCTGCTCGGCGGCATCGTGGCGATCGTCGCCGGCTTCACGACCATCGAGGAACTGGCCGAGCTGGTGAACATCGGCACCCTCTTCGCGTTCATCGTCGTCGCCGTCGGCGTCGTCGTGCTGCGCCGTACCCGCCCCGACCTGCCGCGTGCCTTCCGCACCCCGCTCGTGCCGTGGCTGCCCGCGGTGTCGGTGCTCGCCACGCTGTGGCTGATGCTCAACCTCCCCGCCGAGACCTGGCTGCGGTTCGCCATCTGGATGGCCCTCGGCTTCCTCGTCTACTTCCTCTACGGCTACCGGCACAGCCGGGTCCGCACACCGGCCCGGCCGAGGTGAGCTGACGCACCCGGAGGGCGCCCGGTACGTTGGGCGCGTGCCGACCCGCCCCGAGACCGCCCGCTCCGCCGCGCCCGCGCTCCCGGACCGGCGGGCGGACGGTGCCCCGTCCCGGGCGCCCTCGCCGTTCACCCGGTTCTCGTGGCCCGTGCTGCTCCCGCTGCTGACGCTGGTGGCGGCGCTGGTCCACCTGCCCTCCTTCGTACGTCCCGTCTGGAACCCCGACGAGGGGTTCCTCGCGACCCAGGCGCGCGTGCTCGCCTCCGGAGGCGTCCTCTACGACACCGTCGTGGACCGCAAGCCCCCGCTGCTGCCGTGGCTCTACGAGGGGGCGTTCGCGCTCTTCGGCGACGGCTCCCTCCGGCCCGTGCGGGCGGCGGCCGTCGTCGCGCACGTGGTGACCGCGGCGCTGCTCGTCGCCCTCGCCCGGCGCCGCTGGGGCGACCGGTGGGGCGCGGCCGCCGGGTTCGGCTACCTGCTGCTGTCGGTGGGGCTGGCGCCCGAGGACACGCAGGCGGCGTCCTTCGAGGTCTTCGCCCTGCCGTGGACGGTGGCCGCCGTGCTGTCGGCCGACCGCGGGCGCTGGGGCGCGGCCGGGGTGGCGGTGGCCGGGGCGGCGCTGACCAAGCAGACCGGCGCGGTGGTGCTGCTCCCGGTGGTCTGGATGCTGTGGCGGGCCCGGCGGGGGAGTGCGGCCGGGTCCGTCCCCGTGTCCGCCGGAGCGTGGGCCCGGCTGACGGCGGGGTGGGCGCTGCCCGTCGTGGCCGTGGCCCTGGCGACCGGTGCGGGGCGCTTCGTCTTCTGGACGGTCACCGGCTCCGGGGCCTACATCTCGCCCGAGGGAGCCTGGCTGCTCGCGGCCGGGCGGGGGCTCGGCAACGCCGCGATCCTCACGGCGGCCGGGGCGGGACTGGTGCTGCCGGCCGTCTGGCTCGCCGTGCGCCGAAGGGCCGGTTCGGGGGCCGAACTGTGGATCTGGCTCGGCGCGGCCGCCGTCGCCGTCGTGGCGGGCTTCCAGTTCTACGGTCACTACTACCTGCAACTGCTGCCCCCGCTCACGCTCGTCGGGGTGGCCGCGCTGCGCCGGCTGCCCGCGCGCGGTCCGGCCCGAAGGGCCGCCGCGGTCTGGACGGTGCTGGCGGCGGCCGTGTTCACCGGCTGGGGCTTCGCGGCGCCGCGCGCCGAACTCGACCACGCCCAGGCCGTCGCCGCCGCGATCCGCGCCCACACCGACGCGGACGGGACCGTCCTGGTGTGGGGCATGCACCCGGAGCAGTACTGGCTCTCCGGGCGCGCCCCGGCGGGCCGGTTCCTCACCGCGGGATTCCTCACCAACTTCAGCGGTGGCCGCGGCGGGGCCCGGGTCGGCGAGGAGTACGCCGTACCGGGCGCCTGGGCGGCCTTCCGCCGGGAGTTCTCCGCCGCGCCCCCGGCCGTCGTGGTCGACGACTCGCGGGGCGCCCCCTACGGCGCGGCGCACGTGCCCGGTCTGCGCCGCCTGCTCGACCGGGGCGGCTACGAGCGCGTCGCCACCGCCGACGGCGCGGTGCTGTACGCCCGGCCGCCCGGCCGGTAGTCAGGCACGCACCGACCGCGGCCCCGCGACGGCCGCGCCGTGGGCGGTCACCCGGCGCCGCAGCTCGCGGTCGGCCGTCACGACCAGGCACGGCAGTTCCGGCGGGCGGGCGGCGACGAGTTCGGCGATGAGGTCGTCACCGCTGCCGGGCGCCGCCTCGACCCGTACCCCCGGCACGGGTGCCACCCCCCGGGCCGCGCCCTCCACGACGAGCACGACGTCGAGCGGTGCCCGCCGGGCCCATTCCGGCACGTCCGCCCGCTCCGGGAGCCCGGTACCCGCCAGCCCGGCGAGGGCGTCGCGCAGGCGCTCCGTCGCCCCGTGCCGGTCCCGCCACCACCCGTCGGGGACGGACCCCACGGTGTTGGCGGCGTCGACCACGACCAGGGGCGCTGTCCCACCGTTCACCGGCCCACCCTGTCACAACCGGCCCCGGGCCGGGTGTCCTGCCCGGTGACCGGCCGACAGGGCAGGTGCATCGGGCGGAGGCTGTACCCGCCCACGGGGCGTGTTGGTACGCGGTGGTAGAAAGTCCCGGTGAAGCAGACGAAGTCCAAGCGCTGGCGGTCCTACGCCGGGACGGTGATCGTCCTGGGCGTGGTGTTCGGGGGTTCGGCCGTCCTCGGGGCGCATGTGCGCAGTGAGAAGCAGCACGAGGTCAAGGCACCGGCCGGTGCCTCGGGCGAGGAACAGCTGGCGGTGCCGGTCAAGCCGACGAAGCTGCCGGTGACGCTGACCGTGTACGAGGACCTGCGCAGCCCGGAGTCGAAGGCCTTCGCCGCCGAGTACGGGGACACCCTCGCGAAGCTGGTCGCCACCGGCCAGGTGGAGATCGACTACCGCCTGGTGACGCCGACCGACACCGCGGACGGTGGCACCGGCTCCCTGGCCGCCGCCAACGCGGCCGCGTGCGCCCAGGACGTGGGCCGGTTCCAGGAGTTCGTCGCGCAGGTGTGGGACGCCCAGCCCGCCGACGCCTCGGACGACCCGTTCACCAGTGACACCTTCCTGAAGGGCCTGGCCAAGAAGGCCGGGGACGTGGACGAGACGCACTTCGTCCCGTGCGTCCAGGGCGGGGACCACGACGGGTGGGTGCGGCGCTCCCAGGAGGAGTTCGCCGCGGCCGGGTTCACCTCCGCGCCGGTCGTGCAGGTGAACGGCGAGACCGTCACCGATCCTTCGGGCGGCGCGTCCGGGCTCACCCCCGAGGGGCTGACGCAGCTGGTCGACAAGGCCGTTGCCGAGGTCGTGAACAGCACCACCGCGACAGGCTGACCACACCGCCCGCTGTCATTACATCAGATTTATGTGGAAATCGGGTAATAAGGGCATGTGGCACTCGATCGCGAGGAGTGGTGGTGCGCATGTCCACACCGGTGTTCGACGAGGTCGGGCCGCAGCCGGGCTGCGTCTGTGAGGACTGCGCCCGGCGGCGGCTGATCCGGGCGGCGACCCGCGCCACGCCCCCGTGCGCGCCACCGGCCGCCGCTCCCGCCGCGCTGGTCCTCCTGGCCACGGCCGGCGCGGCCGTCATGGCGCCCGCCGCCGTGGCGGCCCCCGCGGAGGATGCCGGCCAGGCCGCTTCCACGGGCCTGACCGAACAGGCGCAGCCCGACCGGATCGGCGCCGTGGCCCCGCTCCGGCTGACCCGCGACCAGATCCTGGAGCGGGCCCAGCGCTGGATCGACGCCCGGGTCCCGTACGACATGCGCCGCCGCTGGCGGGACGGCTACCGGCAGGACTGCTCCGGATTCGTCTCCATGGCCTGGGGCCTGGGCAGCAGCCAATGGACCGGCACGCTGCCGCGCTTCGCGGAACGGATCGGCCGCGGTGATCTCGAACCCGGCGACATCCTGCTCTTCCACAACCCCCGCGACCCCGTCGACGGCTCCCACGTCACGATCTTCGGCGGCTGGGCGAACGCCGCGCACAACCGCTACGTGGCCTACGAGGAGACCCGGCCGCGCGCCCGGGTGCGCACGACCCCGTACGCCTACTGGGACCATTCCAAGCGCTACGTCCCCTACCGCTACAAGTACCTGAGCGACGGGGGCTACGACGACTTCTACGACGACCTGTACGGCGACCTCGACCTCGGCGACCTGGCCTCCGGCTACCCGGGGAGCGTGTCCTTCGGCCCCGGCGCCTCCAACGGCTACGTCACCCGGCTCGGCCGGATGCTGCGGCAGCGGGGCGCGGGCGCGTACTACCACGACGGTCCGGGACCCCGCTGGAGCGACGCCGACCGCGAGGCCACCCGCGCCTTCCAGCGCGCCCAGGGCTGGAAGGGCGACCAGGCCGACGGCTTCCCCGGCCCCCTGACGTGGCGTTACCTGACCGAGGGCGCCGGGGCCGACATCGGCGGCCGCCCGACGGCGCCCCCCGCCCGAACGGCCCACCTGGCCCAGCCGGCCTACCCGGGCATCGGGGGCTTCCGGCCCGGCCAGTCGGGCCCGCACGTGCTCGCGCTGGGACGGCGGCTGGCCGCCAAGGGCTTCGGCCGGTTCTACGCGAAGGGGCCCGGCCCCCGCTGGGGCGAGGCCGACCGGCGCGCGGTGGAGGCCTTCCAGCGGTCCCAGGGCTGGTCCGGAAACCAGGCCGACGGCTATCCCGGCCCCGAGACATGGAGGCGGCTCTTCTCATGACGATCACCCCCCAGGGGAGCCCCGCCGGGTTCCCCGTGCCCGCTCAGTCCCCCACCAAGGGCGCGGTTCCCGGCCCGCCCGCCGTGACACCGCTGTCGGACATCACCGAACGCCCGGGACGCTGCCTGCCCGGCGGCGTCGCCGTGCTCACCATCCTGGCGGCGGCCTGCGGGACGGCCGCGCTCCTGCTGGGCCCCGCCGGGACGTCCCCCGCCGTCCGCGGCGGCGCCGTGGCCGTCCTCGCCGCGGTGACCGCCCTGACCGCGCTCGGCCTCGTCAGGGGCCGCCCCGGCTCCGTCTGGCTGCTCACCCGGCACGGCGCCTACCGCGGCACCGTCCGCCGCACCGGGCTGCTGTGGATCAGCCCGCTGCTCGTCCGCCGCCGCGTCGACACCAGCCTGCACCACTGGCGCAGCAGCCCGATCGAGGCCACCGACGCCGAGGGAACCCCGCTGCTGGTCACGGTCCTGATGGTGTGGCGGGTCCGCGACACCGCGCGGGCCGCCTTCACCGTCCACGATCACGTCCGCTACCTGCGCGCACTGGTGGAGGCCGCGGTCGCCCGCGGTGTGTCCCGGCTGCCCGCCGACGACTTCCGCGGCCCCGGCCCCACGCTCCGCGACACCGACCGCCTCACGGACGACCTCACCCGGATGCTCGTCCAGGACCTGAAGCCCGTCGGCATCGAGGTGTTCTCCGCTCAGCCCGTCCGCATCGAGTACGCCCCCGCCGTGGCCACCGCGCTGCGCCGCGCCCAACTGGCCGCCCTGGACGACCGGCACCGCCGCGCCGCCCTCGACGCCGCGCTGACGGCCGTCGGCGAGACGGTACGGGGCCTGACCGAGCGCGGCCTGGTCGACCTCGACGACTACGAACGCAAGGCCCTCGTAAGGGACCTGACGGTCGCCTACTGCACGGCCCATGTCCCCGAAGCCGCGGCGCAGACCGCCTGAGGCACACCGACGCGAAGGGGCCCCCGCCGTCCGGCGGGGGCCCCTTCCGCGTACGCAGCCGGCGTTACGCCGGGACGGAGGCCACACCCGGGGCCAGGAACGGCTTGCCGTTCACCCGCTCCGAGACGCCCTCACGGTCCAGGTACGGCGTGATGCCGCCCAGGTGGAAGGGCCAGCCGGCACCGGTGATCAGGCACAGGTCGACGTCCTGCGCCTCGGCGACGACGCCCTCCTCCAGCATGATCCCGATCTCCTGCGCGACGGCGTCCAGGACGCGGGCGCGCACCTGCTCCTGCGTCAGGACGCTGTCGCCCTGCACCAGGAGCGCGGCGACCTCGGGGTCCAGCTCCGGCTTGAAGCCGTTCTCCGCGGAGTAGACGTAGAAGCCGCGCTTGCCCGCCTTGACGACGGCCGCGAGGTTCGGGGAGACCGTGAAGCGGTCGGGGAAGGCGCGGTTGAGCGTCTCGGAGACGTGCAGACCGATCGCCGGGCCGACCAGCTCCAGCAGCACCAGCGGGGACATCGGCAGGCCGAGCGGCTCGATGGCCTTCTCCGCCGTCTCCACCGGGGTGCCCTCGTCGATGACGTTCTGGATCTCGCCCATGAAGCGGGTGAGGATGCGGTTGACGACGAACGCCGGGGCGTCCTTGGTCAGCACCGCGGTCTTCTTCAGCTTCTTCGCCACGGCGAACGCGGTGGCCAGCGACGCGTCGTCGGTCTGCTCGCCGCGCACGATCTCCAGCAGCGGCAGCACCGCGACCGGGTTGAAGAAGTGGAAGCCGACGACCCGCTCGGGGTGCTTCAGCTTCGAGGCCATCTCGGAGACCGAGAGGGAGGAGGTGTTTGTGGCCAGGATCGTCCCCGGCTTCACCACCGCCTCGACCTCGGCGAACACCTGCTGCTTGACGCCGATCTCCTCGAAGACCGCCTCGATGACGAAGTCCGCGTCGCCGAAGGCGGCGGCCTTGTCGAGGGAGCCGGACACCAGGCCCTTGAGGCGGTTCGCCTTGTCCTGGTTGACCCGGCCCTTGAGCAGCAGCTTGTCGATCTCGCCGTGGACGTAGCCGACGCCCTTGTCCACGCGCTCCTGGTCGATGTCGGTGAGGACCACCGGCACCTCCAGGCGGCGCGCGAAGAGCAGCGCCAGCTGCGAGGCCATCAGACCGGCGCCGACGACGCCCACCTTGGTGACCGGGCGGGCCAGGTTCTTGTCGGGGGCACCGGCCGGGCGCTTGCCGCGCTTCTGCACCAGGTTGAAGGCGTAGATGCCGGAGCGCAGCTCGCCGCCCATGATGAGGTCCGCGAGGGCCTCGTCCTCGGCGTCGAAACCGGCGGACAGGTCACCGTCCTTGGCGGCGGCGATGATGTCCAGCGCGCGGTACGCGGCCGGGGCGGCGCCGTGCACCTTGGAGTCGGCGAAGGCGCGGCCCTTGGCGACGGCCTCGTCCCACGCCGCGCCGCGGTCCACCTCGGGGCGGACGATCTGGATCTCGCCCTTGAGGACGGCGGCCGTCCAGGACAGCGACTGCTCCAGGAAGTCCGCGCCGTCGAACAGCGCGTCGGCGATGCCCAGGTCGTAGACCTGACCGCCCTTCAGCTGCTTGTTCTGGTTGAGCGAGTTCTCGATGATGACGCTCACCGCGCGCTCGGCGCCGATGAGGTTCGGCAGCAGCGCGCAGCCGCCCCAGCCCGGGACCAGGCCCAGGAAGACCTCGGGGAGGGAGAACGCCGGGATGGCCGAGGAGACGGTGCGGTAGCCGCAGTGCAGGCCGACCTCGACGCCGCCGCCCATGGCCGCGCCGTTGTAGTACGCGAAGGTCGGGACCGCGAGGGACTGCAGACGGCGGAAGACGTCGTGGCCGCCCTTGCCGATCGCCAGCGCGTCCTCACGCCGCTTCAGCAGCTCGACGCCCTTGAGGTCGGCGCCGACCGCGAAGATGAACGGCTTGCCGGTGATGCCCACACCGACGATCCCGCCGTCCGCGGCCTCCTTCTCGACCTGGTCGAGGGCGGCGCTCAGGTTCGCCAGCGACTGCGGTCCGAAGGTGGTCGGCTTGGTGTGGTCCAGGCCGTTGTCCAGGGTGATGAGCGCGAAACGCCCGGCGCCCTGGGGGAGGTCGAGGTGGCGCACCTGCGCCTGCGTCACGACCTCGTCCGGGAACAGCTCGGCCGCTCCCTTGAGGAGCTCGGCGGTGGTGGTCACTTGCTGCCTCCGTCGAAGTGCGGGTTCTCCCAGATCACGGTGCCGCCCATGCCGAAGCCGACGCACATGGTGGTCAGGCCGTAGCGGACGTGCGGCTGCTCCTCGAACTGGCGGGCCAGCTGCGTCATCAGACGGACGCCGGAGGAAGCGAGCGGGTGGCCGAACGCGATGGCGCCGCCGTACTGGTTGACGCGTGCGTCGTCGTCGGCGATGCCGTAGTGGTCGAGGAACGACAGCACCTGCACGGCGAACGCCTCGTTGACCTCGAACAGGCCGATGTCGGAGATCGAAAGGCCCGCCTTGGCGAGTGCCTTCTCCGTCGCCGGGACCGGGCCGATGCCCATCACCTCGGGCTCGACGCCCACGAAGGCGTAGGAGACCAGACGCATCTTCACCGGGAGCTGCAGCTCCCGGGCGACGTCCTCGGCGGCGATCAGGGAGGCGGTGGCACCGTCGTTCAGACCCGCCGAGTTGCCCGCCGTCACGTTGCCGTGGGCGCGGAACGGGGTCTTCAGGCCCGCCAGGTTCTCCAGCGTGGTACCCGGGCGCATCGGCTCGTCCGTCGTCGCCAGGCCCCAGCCGGTCTCGCCGCCCTCGGGGGAGGTGCGGCGCACCGAGATCGGCACCAGGTCCTGCTGGATCTTGCCGTTCGCGTACGCCTTCGCCGCCTTCTCCTGGCTGCGCACCGCGTACTCGTCGGCGCGCTGCCTGGTCAGGTGCGGGAAGCGGTCGTGCAGGTTCTCCGCCGTCATGCCCATGAACAGGGCGGAGTCGTCGACCAGCTTCTCCGACACGAAGCGCGGGTTGGGGTCCACGCCCTCGCCCATCGGGTGCCGGCCCATGTGCTCCACGCCGCCCGCGACCGCCACGTCGTACGCCCCGAAGGCGACGCCGCCGGCGACGCTGGTGACCGCGGTCATCGCGCCCGCGCACATGCGGTCGATGGAGAACCCGGGCACCGACTTGGGCAGCCCCGCCAGGATCGCGGCCGTACGGCCCAGGGTCAGGCCCTGGTCGCCGATCTGGGTGGTCGCGGCGATGGCGACCTCGTCGATGAGCTCCGGGGAGAGCGCGGGGTTGCGCCGCAGCAGCTCCCTGATGGACTTGATGACCAGGTCGTCGGCACGGGTCTCGTGGTAGATGCCCTTCGGGCCCGCCTTGCCGAACGGGGTGCGGACGCCGTCGACGAAGACGACGTCCCTAGCGGTACGAGGCACGTTGGCTCTCCTCAAGATGCGGGTTCGCTTGCCGCGGGCAGAAGACGGCGGCTCCGCCGTACATGCTACTCGTGGGTAACCGATGTGCACAGTGCGGGTGTGCGGGGTCACACGTTCGGTCTCCCCCCGGGGTTCCCGCGCGCGGGTGCGTCGTGGTTGCGGTTGGGTTTCTCCCCCACCCGCCCTCCCGATTGCCCGGCGCGGTCAGTTCGGGCCCGCGCTGTGTACGTGTGGGGTCGGGGCCGCGCCGGCGCACGTCCTCAACGCTCGCGGTTTACCCCGACATCATCCGGCGCCGGGTTCGCCGCTCGTCTCCCCCAGCCTTCGGCCGGGGGGACCCCCATGGGCGCACCCCGCCACACCCCCTCCGGTGTGTTGGGGCGACTGACGGCCGGTGGGGGTCAGAAAGGCACCTGCGGCACCCCCGGACCGCCTTCTGAACCCCACCGGCCGTCAGTCGCGGCACCGGCGGAGGGGGCGGGGTCGTAGGGGTGGGCGTTCTGGACGCTGACGTGTATTTGTTGTGCGGCACAGACGGCAAGGACCTGGACCGCCCGCCATGCACATAAATATGCGGTCCAGAATGCCCAGCCCCGGAGGCCCCGACCCCGGCCCACCCACACACGCGCGCAGGCCCGCACCAACCGCGCCGGGCAATCGGGCGGGAGGGCGGGAGAACCGCCCGCCGCAGGCGCAAACAACCCGCACGCAATCACCCGGGCAGCCCGGCGCAGCCGCCCGCAGGCGCGAACAACCCGCACACGACGACGGGCCGCAAGGGGCACCCCCCGGGTCACACCACCGGCGTTGCCGCGAGCGCCGCCGTGAGGATGGGCGTGGTGAGCTCGACCTGCCAGGGGCGCGCGCCGGCGTCCTGGAGGAAGGCCGACACGGACTCGGGGCTGCGGTCCCGCGGGGGCGCCCAGCACAGGCGGCGGACGGTGTCCGGGGTGATGAGGTTCTCCTGGGGGAGGTTCAGCTGCTCCGCCAGTGCCGAGACCGCCGCCCGCGCCGCGGAGAGCCGGGCCGCGGCGGCCGGGTCCTTGTCGGCCCAGGCGCGCGGGGGCGGGGGGCCGGTGTAGGCGGGGCCGGGCTGCGGGAGGTCGCGCTCGGGGATGCTGCGGGCGTGGTCGATCGCGGCCTGCCACTGCTCCAGCTGGCGCCGCCCCATGCGGTGCCCGAACCCGGGGAGCGCGGCCAGGGCGTGCGCGTTGGGGGTGGCCTCCAGCGACGCGGTGACGATCGCGGCGTCGGTGAGGACGCGGCCGGGGGAGACGTCCCGTTCGCGGGCCAGCCGGTCCCGGAGGTTCCACAGTTCGCGTACGACCGCCATCTGGCGGCGCCGGCGCACCTTGTGCATGCCGGAGGTGCGGCGCCAGGGGTCGACGCGGGGCGGGGGCGGCGGGGCCGCAGCGATGGCCGCGAACTCCTGCAGCGCCCACTCCAGCTTGCCCTGGGCGCGCAGTTCCTCCTCCAGCGCGTCGCGCAGGTCGACCAGGAGCTCGACGTCGAGGGCGGCGTACCGCAGCCACGGCTCGGGGAGCGGCCGGGTCGACCAGTCGACGGCGGAGTGGCCCTTCTCCAGGGCGTACCCGAGGACGTTCTCCACCATCGCGCCGAGCCCGACCCGGGCGAACCCGGCCAGGCGGCCGGCCAGCTCGGTGTCGAACAGCCGGGCGGGCCGCATGCCCGCCTCGTCGAGGCACGGCAGGTCCTGCGTGGCGGCGTGCAGCACCCATTCCGTGCCGTCGAGCGCGGCGCTCAGCGCCGACAGGTCCGGACAGGCGACGGGGTCGATCAGCGCGGTCCCTGCCCCGGTGCGGCGCAACTGGACCAGATAGGCCCGCTGCCCGTAGCGGTAGCCGGATGCGCGCTCGGCGTCGACGGCGACAGGTCCGGAGCCCGCGGCGAAAGCCGCGACGATGTCGGCGAAGGCCTCCGGGCTGGCGGTCACCGGCGGGATTCCCTCGCGCGGGTCCAGCAGCGGGACCGGCGCCGGGGGTGCTTCTGTTGCGGTCTCTCGGGCGTCGGTCACCAGTCAAGAGTATCTGTGTACAGCAGGCGCCCGCCGACGGAACGTTCCGTCGGCGGGCGCACGCGGGATATGACTTCGATCAGTGGATGATGCCGGTACGCAGCGCTACCGCGACCATGCCCGCGCGGTCACCGGTGCCCAGCTTGCGGGCGATCCGGGCCAGGTGGCTCTTCACGGTCAGCGCCGACAGCCCCATGGAGACGCCGATCGCCTTGTTCGACTGGCCCTCCGCGACCAGCCGCAGCACCTCCACCTCGCGGCCGGACAGCTCGCGGTAGCCGCCGCCGTGGCCCGGGGCGCCCGGTGGGCGGCGCTGCAGCCGCTGGCCGGCCGGGCCGAGGGGTACGGCGCCGGGGCGGCCCGGGATGCCGAGGTTGGTGCGGGTGCCGGTGACGACGTAGCCCTTCACACCGCCCGCGAGGGCGTTGCGCACGGCACCGATGTCGTCGGCGGCGGACAGGGCCAGGCCGTTGGGCCAGCCCGCCGCCCGGGTCTCGGCGAGCAGGGTCAGCCCGGAGCCGTCGGGGAGGTGTACGTCGGCGACGCAGATGTCTCGGGGGGTGCCCACCCGGGGCCTGGCCTCGGCGATGGAGGACGCCTCGATCACGTCGCGTACTCCGAGCGCCCACAAGTGGCGCGTGACGGTGGAACGTACGCGGGGATCGGCGACCACCACCATCGCCGTCGGCTTGTTGGGGCGGTAGGCGACCAGGCTTGTGGGGTGCTCGAGAAGAACCGACACCGGGCCTCCTGGGACATTGGCGGGAAGGGTCACAGGTTCCTTCGGCAGCAACTTCGCCCGGCTTTAGAGAATGATCACGACTTGTTTAGTAACAATTCCGGCAATTCGGACGCGCTGTCGACCAGGGTCGATCGAAGGTGTGAAGATCGCGGTCACCGGGTGTCAGACCTTGTTGACGGCGGTAAAGCGAATGGTCAGCCCGGGCGCGGCGGCCCTCAGCGCGTCTGCTGCGGACCGCGCCGCTTCGGCAGCGGCACCACCGAGGGGCCGCCCCCCGGCGGGGGGCAGGAGGGGTCAGAGGGCGCCGGCGGCAGTCCCGCGCAGGTGCACACCAGGTCGCACCAGGCCGCCAGGTGGGTGGCCATGTCCGGTACGCCGCCGTTCACGGCGAGCGGCGTCCACGAGGCCCGGATCTCGATGCGGGTGGAGTCCTCCCGCCCGGCCAGGGCGCCGAAGTGGTGCGAGGAGCTGCGCGAGACCGTGCCGCCCGCCGCGGTGAAGGCCGCGCCACGGCCCTCCAGGGCACCGGTCAGCCACGACCAGCTCACCTCGGGCAGCAGCGGGTCCGCCGCGATCTCCGGCTCCAGCTCCGCCCGGACGAGGGTGACCAGCCGGAAGGCGCCGTGCCAGCCCTCCTGCCCGTCGGGGTCGTAGAGCAGCACCAGGCGCCCGTCCCCGATCTCCTCGTCGTCGACGACGACCGCCGCTTCCAGGGCGTACGCGTGCGGTGCCAGGCGCTTGGGCGGGGGCACCGGATCGAGCTCCACCTCGTGCCGTACCCGGGCGCGCAGCAGTGCGTCGACCGCGTGCTGGAACGGGAGGGGGGCGTCGTCCCCGTCCGAGAGGTGCCCATGAGCCGCTGCCATGCCCGGAAGCGTAGGCCGAAGGGGGCCCGCAGTGAGGGAGGACACCCGGTCGGGCGGGTCGCCCACTTGGCGCATGCGAAGATTCGGGGGTGAGTGCGCACCAGCAGACCGCTGCTTCCCCCTTCATCCTGGCGTGCCGGCGCCGGCCCGTGCCGCACACCCCCGTGTGGTTCATGCGCCAGGCCGGGCGCTCCCTCCCCGAGTACCTCAAGCTGCGCGAGGGCATCCCCATGCTCGAGTCGTGCATGCGGCCCGACCTCGTCACCGAGATCACGCTGCAGCCCGTGCGGCGGCACAAGGTCGACGCGGCGATCTACTTCAGCGACATCGTGGTGCCGCTCAAGGCCATCGGGCTCGACCTCGACATCAAGCCGGGCGTCGGCCCGGTCGTCGAGCAGCCCATCCGCACGCGGGAGGACCTGCAGCGCCTGCGACCGCTCGACCCGGACGACGTCAAGTACGTCACCGAAGCGATCGGCATGCTCACGGGTGAACTCGGCACGACGCCGCTGATCGGCTTCGCGGGCGCGCCCTTCACCCTGGCGAGCTACCTCGTCGAGGGCGGTCCGTCGCGCAACCACGAGCGCACCAAGGCCCTGATGTACGGCGAGCCCGAGCTGTGGGCGGAGCTCCTTGACCGCCTCGCGGACATCACCTCGGCCTTCCTGAAGGTGCAGATCGAGGCCGGCGCCAGCGCGGTGCAGCTCTTCGACTCCTGGGTCGGCGCGCTCGCCCCCGAGGACTACCGGCGCTACGTCATGCCCGCCTCCGTCAAGGTCTTCCGGGCCGTCGCGGACTACGGCGTGCCCCGCATCCACTTCGGCGTCGGCACCGGCGAGCTGCTCGGGCTCATGGGGGAGGCCGGCGCGGACGTGGTCGGCGTGGACTGGCGCGTCCCGCTGGACGAGGCCGCCCGCAGGGTCGGCCCCGGCAAGGCGCTCCAGGGCAACCTCGACCCCGCGGTGCTCTTCGCCCCGCGCGAGGCGGTGGAGAAGAAGACCCGCGAGGTCCTGTACTCGGCCGGAGCCGCCCCGGGCCACATCTTCAACCTGGGCCACGGCGTCCTGCCCACCACGGACCCCGACGCCCTGACGCGTCTCGTGGACTTCGTCCACACCGAGACGGCCCGCTGACGATGGTGTCCCCGCGCCGCCCGGCGCGGGGACACCGGGTCCGCCGCTACTCCCGCGGCTGTGCCCCGCCGTCGCCCGCACCGATCGGCGCGGGCACGGTCACCGGCTGCGGGGGCGCGGCGACGGGACGCCGGGCGGGCAGCACCCGACGCAGCAGGCGGAAGCCCAGGTAGCCGAGGAGGGCCAGGGCCGCGAACGGGGCCAGCACGGCGAGGGCGACCAGGAGGGCCCGCAGGGTCAGGTAGAAGGCGTGCCAGCCACTGCCGAAGGCGCTGCCCACGGTGGCCCAGAAGCCGTCGTCCTCCTTCTCCGGCGCCTCCTTGACGGCCGGCTCCTGCACCTCCAGCGTGATCGTCGCCATCCCGGTCCGCTCCTTGAGCGAGGCCTGCTGGGCCTCGAGCGCCTCCAGGTCGGCCTGGCGGGAGCTGAGTTCGCTCTCCAGGGAGACGATGTCGCTGAGCCTCGTCGCCCGGTCCATCAGCTCCCGCACCCGCGCCACGCTCGCCCGCTGGGTCTTGAGCCGGCTCTCGACGTCCACGACCTGGCCGGTGACGTCCTGGGCGTTCACCTTGCGGTTGCGCAGCGTGCCCAGCTCCGACAGGTCGTTCAGCACCCGGTCGTAGCCCTCCGGCGGCACGCGGAGCGTGATGGTGGAGTACTCGCGGCCGTCGTCGTCCAGGCTGGTGCTCTCGTTGCCGACGTAGCCGCCCGTGCCCTCCACGAGCGTGCGCGCCTTGGCCACCGCGCCGGAGACGTTCTTGGCCTCGACCGTCAGCGTCGCCGTGCGCACGATGTACGACTGCGCCAGGGTCGGGGTCCGTCCCGCCCCGGTTCCGGAGCCCTTGCCGGTGGCGTTCTTCGCGTCGCCGTCCGCCCCGGTGGCCGCGGTCTGCGCGCCGGGCCGCTCGGCCAGGTCGGGTGCGGCGGCGCCCGCCTTGCCACCCGCCTCGCTGGAACTGCTGTCGGCGCTGTTGTCGGCGCCGCAGCCGGTGAGCGTGAGGGCGGCGGCCAGTGCCAGGGCGCCGAGGACGGCGGCAAGTGGTCTGCGGGCGGTGGTGGTTGACGTGCTCACAGGGCGTCCCCCCGGGTCGTTGCGTCTGTTGCCGATTCGACGCGAGGGGCGCGGGGCGGGTTTCGGGTCCGTGATCCCGAAGAGGTCACGGTTAGGGCTCGTTCCGGCGTCTGAGACAGTGGAGCCATGAGCAATACGCAGCCCCGGGCCGGGCATGTGGTGGTCGTGGGCGGCGGGGTCTCCGGACTCGCCGCGGCGCATTTCCTGCTGGAGGACGGCGTGGCACGGGTGACCGTGCTGGAGTCCTCCGGGCGCCTGGGCGGGAAGCTGTACGCGGACGAGATCGCGGGCGTCCCGGTCGACCTGGGCGCCGAGTCCATCCTGGCGCGCCGTCCCGAGGCGGTCGACCTGGCCCGCGCCGTCGGCCTCGGCGACGACCTGGAGGCGCCCGCCACGACGAACGCGGGCCTGTGGACGCGCGGCCGGCTACGCCCCATGCCCAAGGGCGGCGTCATGGGCGTCCCCGGCGACCTCGGCGCACTCGCCGCGTCCGGGGTGCTCTCGGCGGCCGGCCTCGCGCGGCTACCGCTCGACCACGTCCTGCCCCGCACCAAGGTGGGCGAGGACGTGGCGGTGGGCGCCTACGTCGCCGCCCGGCTGGGCCACGAGGTCGTCGACCGGCTCGTCGAACCGCTGCTCGGCGGGGTGTACGCGGGCAACGCGTACGAGATCTCGCTGCGCGCCGCCATCCCGCAGCTGTACGAGGGCGCGCGCGGCGGCCGCTCGCTGATCGAGGCCGTCCGCGAGAGCCAGCGCAAGGCCGCAGCCGCGCGGCAGGACGGCCCCGTCTTCGCCGGTATCCGCGGAGGCGTCGGGCGGCTCCCCGTCGCCGTCGCCGCGGCCTGCCGGGCCGCCGGTGCCCGCATCGAGACCGACGCCCCGGTGCGGACGCTGCGCCGCACCCCGGGCGGCTGGGAGGTCGCCTTCGACCACGACGGCACCCGCGAGACGCTGTCCGCGGACGCGGTCGTGCTCGCCGTGCCGGCCCCGGCCGCCGCCAAGCTGCTGGCCGCCGAGTCACCGGGCGCCGCCGCCGAGCTCTCGACGGTGGAGTACGCCAGTGTCGCCCTGGTCACCATGGCCTTCCGGCGCCGCGAGATCACCCACGCGCTGCCCGGCAGCGGCTTCCTCGTCCCGCCGGTGGACGGGCGCACCATCAAGGCGTCCACGTTCTCCGCCCAGAAGTGGCACTGGAGCGGCGCCGCCGACCCGGACGTCTACGTCCTGCGCACCTCGATCGGCCGGCACGGCCAGGAGGCCGACCTGGCGTGGGACGACACCGACCTCGTCCGCCTCTCCCGCGAGGACCTCGGCGAGGCCGTCGGGCTCACCGCGGCCCCCGTCGCGGCCCGGGTCACCCGCTGGGACGGCGGCCTGCCGCAGTACCCGGTCGGCCACCTGGCCCGGGTCGCGAGGCTGCGCGAGCACGTCGCGAAACTGCCCGGCCTCGAGGTGTGCGGCGCCCTCTACGAGGGCGTCGGCATCCCGGCCTGCGTCGCGAGCGCGCGCGGCGCGGCCACGCAGGTCCTGGGCACCCTGCGGCGGGCGGCGGAACCGGACGCGGGACAATAGCCCCATGACCGACTCCACTGCATCCGCCGCCCCCGCCAAGGCCCCCAACGCCGGCAAGAAGGCCAAGGACCTCAACGAGGTCATCCGCTACACCCTCTGGTCGGTGTTCCGGCTGCGCGACGTCCTGCCCGACGACCGCACCCGCTACGCGGAGGAGGTGGAGGAGCTCTTCGAGCAGCTCGCCGAGAAGGACGTCACGGTCCGCGGCACGTACGACCTGTCCGGGCTGCGCGCCGACGCGGACGTCATGATCTGGTGGCACTCCGAGACCGCCGACGCCCTCCAGGACGCGTACAACCGCTTCCGCCGCACCATGCTGGGGCGCCTGCTGGAGCCCGTCTGGTCGAACATGGCCCTGCACCGCCCGGCGGAGTTCAACAAGAGCCACATCCCCGCCTTCCTCGCCGACGAGACGGCCCGCGACTACGTCTCCGTCTACCCCTTCGTCCGCTCCTACGACTGGTACCTCCTCCCCGACGAGGACCGCCGCCGCATGCTGGCCGACCACGGCAAGATGGCGCGGGGCTACCCGGACGTGCGGGCGAACACGGTGGCGTCGTTCTCGCTGGGCGACTACGAGTGGATCCTGGCCTTCGAGGCGGACGAGCTGCACCGCATCGTGGACCTGATGCGTCATCTGCGGGCCTCGGAGGCACGTATGCACGTCCGCGAGGAGGTGCCGTTCTACACGGGCCGTCGTAAGTCGGTGGCGGATCTGGTGGCGGGTCTGGCCTGAGGTCCGGCTCCGCGCGGGGGCTTTCCGGGGTGGCGGGTGCCGGGCGGAGTCCGGCGGGCCGGTCGAAGCCCGGGAGGCCCCTTGGGGCCGAGCGGTGCGAGGGCGGCTGTGGGGGAGGGGCCACGGGCCGTCGTAAGTCGGTGGCGGATCTGGTGGCGGGTCTGGCCTGAGGTCCGGCTCCGCGCGGGGGCTTTCCGAGGTGGCGGGTGCCGGGCGGAGTCCGGCGGGCCGGTCGAAGCCCGGGAGGCCCCTTGGGGCCGAGCGGTGCGAGGGCGGCTGTGGGGGAGGGGCCACGGGCCGTCGTAAGTCGGTGGCGGATCTGGTGGCGGGTCTGGCCTGAGGTCCGGCTCCGCGCGGGGGCTTTCCGAGGTGGCGGGTGCCGGGCGGAGTCCGGCGGGCCGGTCGAAGCCCGGGAGGCCCCTTGGGGCCGAGCGGTGCGAGGGCGGCTGTGGGGGAGGGGCCACGGGCCGTCGTAAGTCGGTGGCGGATCTGGTGGCGGGTCCGGCCTGAGGCCCGGCCCCGCGTGGTGCGTCAGCTCAGGGCGGCGCGGAGGGCGGGGTCGGGGAGGGCGGAGGGGCCCCGGACGGCGACGGCGGTGAGGAACTGCCGGCGGTCGTCGGGGGCCGGGCCGTCGGGGACGTCGACGGCGCGCAGCAGCTCGCGGCCCGCGGGGGCGGCCCAGTGGGTGTAGGGGTGGATCTCGAAGCGCGCGATGGCCAGGCAGCCCAGGGTGACCAGCAGCGGGAGCGCGAACCACGGCAGCAGGGACCGGCCGGCGGGGCTGAGGGTCGTCGCGGCGGCCAGCATGGCCAGGATGAGGGCGGAGGCCGCGCGGACCTCGCGGATGCCGGTGGAGATCGACTCCCGGGCCGCGGGAGGCACCGCGAGCCCCGCGTCGGCGAGGCCCTGGGCCAAGGCGCGGACCCCGTCGGAGGTCGCGTGCGCCGCGCGTATCGCGGGGACGGGGGCCTGACCCTCGGGGCCGGTGGCGGCGATCAGGGAGCGCTCGATGGCGTCCCGGCCGTCCGGGTCGACGACGGTCGCCCAGCCGGTCCTGGCGAGCAGCAGACGCCGTTCGCGCCCCATCGTGACCATCGCCAGTTCGGTGACCCGGCGCGGTCCGCCGGACAGGAAGGCCATCTCGTAGAGCCCGAGCGCGTGGTCGGCGGCCGGTGCGGCGGTCCCGTCAGGCAGATCGGCCGCGGCGACCGCCGCCCTGCACAGGCGTGTGCAGGAGGCGATCGCCGCGGCCCAGGCCACGAGGAGGAAGAGCATCCACATGGGGGAGTTGTAGCCGACCCCCGTGGGGGTCCGCCCGCGGTTTCCCGAATCGGGGGCGGCGCGGGCTACCGGGTCAGCCGCAGTTGCGGTTGCCGTTGATGCAGCTGACGACCTGGTTCATCAGGCGCGCCGGCATGAAGTTGGCGAAGTCCGCGTGGTCCGTGACCGGCTTGTGCAGCTGCTCGGGGAAGCTGTCGAGCGCGTAGTTCGGGCCCTGCGGGACCTTGTAGGTGAGCCGCATCTTCAGCTGGGGCACGGCCTTGAAGCCGGCCTGGCACTGCCCGGCACCGTCGGGGAAGACGATGTGCGTGCGGTGGTTGGCGCTGTCGACGTTGGTCCCGTCCCAGCAGCTGGGGAAGTTCAGCGTGCGGACCACCCGGCTGCCCTGCGGGCACAGCGGGTACTTGTCGGTGAGCTGGCGGTTCTCGAAGCCGGTGCAGCTCCACGACGCCTTGGCGTTGGCGACGCCGTTGGTGAAGGACTTGGCGTCACCCATGATGATCCGCAGCGTGGACGGCATCGCCACCACCTTGGCCCTCGGGTTGCCCCCGAAGAGCAGCTGCACCGAGGTGGCCTGCAGGATGGTGCCGGTGTTGCCGTCGGCGTCCGGCGCGTCGTTGGCGGAGCGGGTGCGCAGCACCGGCCAGAAGTACGCCGACTTGTCCCCGCGGGCGCAGGTGGTGCCGGCCGCGGCCAGGGACTCGTTGGTCGAGAAGCCGTCGGTGCTCAGGTTGCCGACGTAGTCGTGGACGTGGTGCGCGCCGTTGGCGACGCCGGGGGCCACGATGAAGTTGTCGGGGTTGTGGTGCTTGTTCTCGTTGCGGCCGCAGCGCGCCGTGAACGTGCCGCGCGAGGCGCCCCGCTGGTTCGCCGCCCGCTGGACGTTGGGCTGGACCGAGCGGATGTCGGCGAAGTCCTCGGGGGAGGGGCCGTTGGTCTGCGAGCCGCCGCCGGCGGGCGCGGACGCGGAGGCCGAGGCGGACACGGACGGGGCCGCGGAGCCGTTCTGGCCGCCGTTGTTCTGCCCGCCGTTGTTCTGGCCCCCGTTGTCCGCCTTGGTGCTGTTCCCCGGGCTGGGGCTCTGCCAGCCGCCCGAGTGACCGGAGTTGGACCGCCAGTGGGCCGAGGCCGAACCGGTGACCAGGGCGAAGGTGCCGCCGGAGCCGAGCAGTGCCAGCACGGCTATCAGCACGAGTTGCTTGGTGCTCAACCTGCGCCGGTGGTTCATGTGTTGTCGTGTGGGCATCGGATCGCTCATTTCTACTGCGACGGCTGGGGGGACGAAGCCGCTGGGGGAAGTGAGTACGTCGGGGACGGGGTGACGATGAAGGTCGGCTCACCGGGAGCAGGGGAGACCGGGACGGCCGCACCGGGGTTGGTGGGGCTGGCGGTCGTGTCCACGGCGATCTGGTCGAAGTTGACCAGTCCGGTCTTCTCCAGGACGGTGATGTGGTCGAGCACCGTCGCGTTCGCCTGGTCGGCCAGTTCCCGTACCAGCGAATTGCGTGTGGTGGCGCGTACCTGGGCGATGACCGAGAACACCTGGCCGTGGGCAAGCCTCACGATATTGGCGAATTTCTGGTCAAAATCCTGGCCGTTCGCGGCGGAGAAGGTGGCCAGGAAGCCCATTTGCTGTGCTGTGGGCTGGTTGGGCAGGGTGATGCCCAATTGGGGCGCGATCGTGCGGCACGTCGAATCGAGGTTCGTGTGCCCGTCGATCAGGTGCTGCCCCGCGCGCTTGACCGCGGGCGTCGTCCCCTTCTGCAGGGCCATCTGCCCGGCGGGGAACTCCCACAGGCCGGCCAGCCGGACCTTGGTGACGAAGGTGCGGTCCAGCTGGGTGAGCGGACCGTACTGCGTGGACACGGTCTGGGCGCCGGCCGCGGTCACGGCGGGGCTGTTCAGCCCGGACATGACGGGGTAGGCCAGCGCGGCGAGGGTGACCACGAGAGCCCCGACCACGAGGCTGAGTCCGGTGGCGTAACGGGTGGATCGCATGGGACCGCACGTTAGTGCGTTTGAAGCGTCCAAGGCGAGGAACAGTCACGTATTCGCGAATTCCAGGAATCCGGACCCGGTCCTTGGTACGTTGTTGCCTTTTCGCGCCCGATGGGCCCCGTCGCCATTCCCGTCGCAGGTCGGAGGCCCTTGGAAAAAGATTATGGCAGCTTTGAACGGAGCGTGTCCCGCATACGTATGAATAGGTGTGAGGGCTGTCGCGGCGCCGGGAAAACCCTTCCGCGCAGACGCTGCCGCCAGGCCGGGAGCGGTGCCGGGCCCGAGCGTTCGCGCCACCACGCGGCCAGCCGCCTGGTGACCGCGGGGTCGTGCGGGTCGTCCCCGTCGAGGACGTACGCCGCGAAGGCCATGGCGTCGCGGCGGTAGCCCCCGTCGAGCGGCCGCCGCGCGGCGTAGCGCAGGAACTGCGGCCGGTACGCGGCCCCCAGGATCTCCGGCAGCTCCGGCGCCACCTTGGCGACGATGCCGGCGCGTTTGGCGGCCAGCGCGCGGCTCTGCACACCGATCCGGGTCCGGTCGAAGCCCTCCGGCACCGGAGTCCCGGCCACGAGCGCCGACAACAGCGCGGTCTGGCGCAGCGCGAGGCGCTGACGGGCCGCCCCGGGCGCCGCGGCGACCCCGGCGGGCACGGCCGGCGGCACGTCCGTCCGCCCGCCCGTGCCCGCGTCCACCACGCGGCGTATCGCGGCCAGTTCGCGGGCCAGTTCGCCGCCGCCGGGGAAGTCGTCGTCGCGCTCCAGCAGCACGCCGGGCGGGCAGGCCCGCTCGTACAGCGCCGCCAGCACGTCCAGGACGGCCTCGGGGACGGGGTGCGCGTGGCTGTCGTGCCATACGCCGTCCTTCTCGACACCGCCCGCCACGTGGACGTAGGCGATGGCGTGCACCGGCAGCGCGTCGAGTGCGGCGAGGGGGTCCTCGCCGCGGTTGACGTGGTTGGTGTGCAGGTTGGCGACGTCGATCAGCAGGCGTACCCCGGTCCGCTCGACGAGCTCGGCGAGGAAGGCCCCCTCGCTCATCTCCTCGTCCGGCCAGGCCACCAGCGCCGCGATGTTCTCCAGCGCGAGCGGCACGGGCAGCGCGTCCTGCGCGATGCGCACGTTCTCGCACAGGACGCCCAGCGCGTCCCGGGTCCGCGGCACGGGCAGCAGGTGCCCCGCCTCCAGGTGCGCCGAGCCCGTCAGCTCCCCGCCGCCGCGCACGAAGGCGATGTGCTCGGTGACCAGCGGGGCGCCCAGCACCTGCGCGCGCTGCGCGAGCGCGGCCAGCCGTTCCGCGCCGGGCCGCTCGGCGCCCCCGAGGCCGAGCGAGACACCGTGCGGGACGACCGTGACACCGCGCTCGCGCAGCCGCAGCAGGGAGTCGGGGAGATGACCCGGGCAGACGTTCTCGGCGACCGCCTCGACCCAGTCGACACGGCCGGCCTCCGCCAGCGCCTCGACCGCCGCCGCGATCTCCGGCCGCCAGCCGATGCCCGTGCCCAGATACGAGTGCTCCATGCGCCCCCCTTCCTCCTGCCGGGGTTCTGGCCCCGCGCAGGGCGGGTGAACCCCGCGGGGGCGGGTTTCAGAGCTTGATTTGAGCTTGGGCCTCAGCGGCGCAGCGCCGGGTGGTCCGCCACGACGGTGCACGACCCCGGGGCGATCTCGGTGAACCCGGCGTCCCGCACCACGGGCAGCCCGGAGGCGGTGAGCGCCTCCCAGCCGGCCTGCGGCGCCGTGCGCACGGCCAGCGGGAAACCGGCCTCGCGCCACTGCGCGCGCTCGGCCGGGGGCAGGGCGAGCCAGGCGAGCTGGGCGCCGTGCCCGGCCTGCGCCATGGCCTTGCCGGCCGACATCTGCACCCCGGGGTTGAGCCAGAGCACCGGCGTCCCGGTCTCCGGCCCGGCGGGCGGCTCCGGGTCCTCCAGTTCCGTCCCGGACACCTGCAGCCGCGCCAGGTCCTTGGGCCAGCCGTCCAGCGGCACCGGCGGGAAGACGCGGACCTCGGCGGACTTGCCGGTGACCGTGATGCCGGGCAGCGCCTCGGCCCGCTGCCATTCGGCGCCGCGCGCCCGCCGTACGACCTTGCGGATGCGGGCGTCCTCCCAGCCCCGTACCGCCCCGGCCCACTCCCCGTCCGCGGCGGTGGCGCGCTCGTCGGAGCGCAGCAGGAGCACGGCACGGGCGGCCGTCTCCAGCGCGTCGGTCCGCGCCGGCGGGGCGGTCCGCTCGATGCGGACGACCAGGGGGAGGACGAACTGGGGAGCGGCGTCGCGAGGATCGGTTGTCACCTCGACAGTCTGCCACCCGCCCCGCAGGAGCTTGTCGGAGCCGATCCCTCCGGGCCAGGATGCCGGGGTGCACAGCGACCTCTTCGCGACCGAGAACACGGCGCAGCCGGCCACCGAGCCCGGCATGACCCTCCAGAACGCCAAGTCGATCAAGTACGCGGTGAACGGCGAGTGCCTGGCGCGCCAGGGCTCGATGATCGCCTTCCGCGGAAACCTGCAGTTCGAGGTGAAGGGGCAGGGCGTCGGCAAGTTCCTCAAGCGCGCCTTCACCGGTGAGGGCCTGCCGCTGATGTCGGTGCGCGGCCAGGGCGAGGCCTGGTTCGCCCACGAGGCGGCCAACTGCTTCGTCATCGACCTCGACCCCGGCGACAGCCTCACCATCAACGGCCGCAACGTGCTGGTCTTCGACTCGACCCTCTCCTACGAGATAAAGGTCGTGAAGGGCGCGGGCATGGCCGGCGGCGGCCTGTTCAACAGCGTCTTCACCGGGCACGGCCGCCTCGGCGTGATGTGCGAGGGCAACCCGATCGTCATCCCGGTCACCCCGCAGGCCCCGGTGTACGTCGACACCGACGCGGTCGTCGGCTGGAGCGCCCAGCTGCAGACCTCCCTGCACCGCTCGCAGAGCTTCGGCTCGATGCTGCGCGGCGGCTCCGGCGAGGCGGTGCAGCTGATGCTGCAGGGGGAGGGCTTCGTCGTCGTCCGGCCGAGCGAGTCCCAGCCCCACCAGCCGTCCAACTGACGTGCGGCTGGAGGCGGTCGGCCGCCGGTACGGGGCGCGCGGGCCCTGGGTGCTGCGCGGCGTCGACCTCGACGTGCCCGGGGGACGGGTGCTGCGCGTCGAGGGGGCGAACGGCAGCGGCAAGTCCACGGTCCTGCGGATCCTCGCAGGCATCGACCGCCCCACCACGGGCCGGGTCAGCGGGCGCCCGCGCACCGCGTACGTGCCCGAGCGGTTCCCGCCGGCACTGCCCTTCGACGCGCACGGCTACCTCGTGCACCTGGGGCGGGTGCACGGGCTCGGCAGCCGCACCGCCGCCCGGCGGGCCGAGCAGTGGCTGGAGTGCTTCGGCATCGCCGGGTCCGCCCGGACCCCGCTCGCCGAGCTGTCCAAGGGCACCTGCCAGAAGGTCGCGGTGGCCCAGGCGCTGGTGGCCGAGCCGGACCTCCTCGTCCTCGACGAGGCGTGGACGGGGCTCGACCGGGACGCGCGCACCGTCCTGGACGACGCCGTGCGCGCCCGCAGCGCCGCCGGCGGCACGGTCGTCTTCGTCGACCACGACCCGGGCCGGCTGGCCGGCGACACCACGGAGGTCCACCGCGTCGAGGACGCCCGGCTCGTGCCGGTGCCCCTGGACGCCGCCGCCGGGCCGCGCGTCGTCATCGAGGCCACCGGTACCGGGGAGCCGCCGGCCGGGCTCGCGTACGAGCCCGCCGCGCCCGGCACGCTCCGGGTGACCGTCCCGGCCGCGGGGTCCGACGCCGTCCTGCGGCGGCTGCTCACCGCCACGCCGCCCTGGCACATCCGCGCGGTCCACCCCGCGGAGCCGCCCGCGGAGCCGCCCACGGAGTCCTCATGACCGCACTGCTGCGCTACCGGACCACCCTGCTCCTGCGGTCCTTCCGCTGGCTGCCGCCGCTCCTGCTCCACGTCACCGTCATGGGGATCGGGCTGGCCGGGGGGCCGCAGCCGCTGCTGGACTCGCTCGGCTGGAGCGCCGCCGCGCTGCTGCCGGCCGCGGCCTGGCTGGTGCGGGTCAGCGTGACGGCCGAGCCGCCGGCCGCCCGCGCCTGCGTGGCGGCCGCCACCGGGCCGGGGCGCGCCCACACGGCGGGCGTCCTGGCGGCGCTGCTGTGCTCGGTGGTGCTGGGCACCGCGGGCACCGCCGTGGTGCTCGGCATTGCCGACCCCCACACCACGGACCACCTGAAGGCCATCCCGGTGGTCCCGGCGGCCGTGGCCGGTCTCCTGGCCGCCCTGGTGACCGCGCTGCTCGGCACCGCCGTCGGCGCCCTCACCAACCCCCCGGTGCTGCTCCGCCCCGGATGGGCGGTGCCCGTCACCGCCCTCACCGCGGTCCTGGTCCTCGTCGCCGCCGGATCGCCCGCCAACGCGGCGGTCACCGGGCTCGTCACCGGTTCCCGTACCGGCGCGGTCCCGTTCCCGCTGGTGCCCCTCCTGTTCGCGGCGCTCGCCGCCGCGGGCGCCGGCCTGCTCGCGGCGACCCTCAGCGCACGCCGCGGGTGAGGGGCAGGGGCGCGGCCGCTCAGCCCTCCAGGGCCATCCGGACGCCCAGCGCGACCAGCACGCCGCCGGACACCGCCTCCAGGCGGCGCCGCACCGCGGCGCGGCTGAACACCGCCCTCAGGCGGTCGACGAACCAGACGTACGCCCCGTAGTAGCCGACCTCGTAGACCGCCCAGAGCGCCGCGAGCCCCACCATCGTGGGGAGCTGGGGCGCGCCGGTGGGCACGAACTGCGGCAGGAACGACATCGCGAAGACCGCCGCCTTGGGATTGGCCAGGTTCATGCCGAGCCCGGCGCGGTAGGCCGCCCACGGCGTCACCGTCACGTCCTCACCCGCCGCGGCCCGCTCGGGGTCGGGGCCGCGGCGGGCGGCACGCAACGCCTGGACGCCGAACCAGATCAGGACGGCGGCGCCGACGATCCGCACGACGTCGTAGGCGAGCTGTGAGGCCGCGAGGAGCGCGGTGAGGCCGAAGGCGGCGCACAGCCCCCAGACGAACACACCGGTCTCGTTGCCGAGGACGGTCGCGAAGCCGGCCCGGCGGCTGCGCAGGGAGTGCCTGATGATCAGCACGGTGCTCGGCCCGGGGGCCGCGGCGATCAGGGTGCAGGCACCGAGGAAGGGCAGCAGGACGCTCAGCATCCCGTCATGGTGCTGCAGCGGGACCCTCGCGCACCAGCCGGTTTCCGTGCGCCGTGGCGTCCTGCCGGCCCTGCCCCGCGCCGTCGCCGCCGGCGGGGCCACCGCCGCCGGACAGCCGCATCGCGACGCAGGCCCCGGCGTACAGCACGGCCACCAGGATCAGCAGCGCGCGGTAGCCGGTGAGCAGCGCCAGGTACTCCAGGGTGCCGCCGGTCAGCGCGCCCAGGAGGTTGGCGCCGAAGGCGGCGGTCGGGTCCGGTGCCTGGGCGAGGCGGTCGGAGAAGATCAGGTTGGCGCAGAAGATCGGCGCGAAGGCGAGCGCGACGGCCGCCGCCAGCCGTGCCGCGAAGGGCAGCGACAGCACGGACTGCGCCGGGACCAGCCAGCCGACGGCGAGCGTGACGAAGAGCAGGATCTGCAGTGCCGTCTGGTTGAGCCGGCGCATGCGCCGCCGCACTTCGACGGCGGCCAGCACCGCCAGCAGCACCCCGATGAAGACCAGCGCGTTCACCAGCCAGGTGGTGCCGAAGTACAGGGCGAAGCCGATGACGTTCTTCGTCTCCAGCAGCAGGAAGGCCGCGCCCATCAGGAACATGTCGGCGTAGCGCAGCGTCCCGCGCAGCCGCACCCCGGCCAGCCGCACCGAGATCACGGTGACCAGCAGGATCAGGCCGAGGGCCCCGAGGTAGAGGCTCGGCACCGTGCGGTGCAGGAGGTAGGGGAAGGGGTGGTCGTCGTCCGCGGGCGGCGGCACCGCCCCGCCGGCCCGCCAGACCGTCCCGCAGGTCTGGTCGGCCGGCGTCAGCCCGGCCACGAGGACCGCGGCGCGCTTGCTGTACTCCGTCATGCACGGAGCGTGCCCGAAGACCTGGTCCAGGCTGCCGGCGAAGCGGTCGATCAGCCAGTTCTGCCGGTAGTAGTTGTACATCGCGAACGCGCCGCCGGGGGCGAGGTGGTCACGTGCCGACTCGAAGGCCTGCTTGGTGAAGAGGTAGCTCTCCAGCCGCAGGTTGCTCGCGCCCGACACCAGCGTCAGCGAGTCGGGCAGCGCCAGCACGACGAGGTCGTACTTCGTCTTCGTCCGCTCCAGGAAGGCCCGCCCGTCGTTGATGTGGACGTGCACCCGCGGGTTCTCGTACGGCCGCGCGGGGTGCAGCTGCGCCCCGATCTCCTGCAGCCGCGGGTCGATCTCGACGGCGTCCACGTACTGCGCGCCGTTGGCCAGCGCGACGGCGACGTCGTTGCCGTTGCCCGCGCCGATCACCAGCACCTTGCGGTGCGGATTGTCCGGGGTCTCCCGGTAGGCCTGCTCGTACGGCGAGTTGGGCTGCTGCAGCACCTTCAGCGGCGCGATGCTCTGGTGCGGCACGCCGTTGGCGGCGATCTTGTACGTCCGGGAACTGGTGCCCGGCTCCGGGCGGGTCAGCTCGATCTTGTAGTACGGCGACCAGGACACCCCCGGCGCCAGCGACTCGAAGAGCAACGCCAGGACCATCGCCGCCAGCGGCAGCGCGTACCGCAGCGTGTTGCGCCGGCCCCCGAGGACCAGCAGCGCCGCAGCGGCGATCAGCCCCCACACCAGCGAGGGCGCGCGCAGCCAGGACACCCCCGCGAAGGCCACGGAACCGGTCAGCGAGCCGAGCAGGTCCCACCGGTACGCCTCCAGCGACGGCAGTTGCCGGAACAGATCGGCGGTGATCTTGCCGATCGCCATCATCGCGAACGCCACCAGCAGGAAGAGCACCGGCAGCGTCACCCACTGCGGCAGCCCGGTGGTCTTCACCGCCGTGAAGTAGATGACGTCGCCGCTGCTCTGCCGCACCTGGACCGGGAACTCCCGCACCAGCACCACGAGCACGGCCAGCGGCAGCGGCGCCCACCGCTTGAGCCACCGGCCGCTTTCCGCCGCGATCAGGAAGCCCAGCCCGATCCCCAGGAACGAGCCGAGCAGGATGAAGTTGGAGAAGTAGCTCAGATGGACGACGTTCGCGCCCGCCCACCGGATCAGCGCCAGTTCGACGAAGAGCATGGTGGCGCTGGCCAGCAGCAACCTGGCCCGTACGTGGTGTTCCATGCCGGGCCACGTTGCCACCCGGTGGGCGGGGAGTCGACGGACGCGCCCCGCGTGGCGCGTCCGCCCCACGCGAGGGGCCTAGCCGTCGGATTTCGTGATCAGTCCTCCACGGGGGCCAGCCGCAGCGAGATCGAGTTGATGCAGTACCGCTGGTCCGTCGGGGTGTCGTAGCCCTCGCCCTCGAAGACGTGGCCCAGGTGCGAGCCGCAGCGGGTGCAGCGGACCTCGGTGCGGACCATGCCCATCGAGCGGTCCTCGATCAGCTCGACGGCCTTGCTGTCCTTCGGGTCGTAGAAGGACGGCCAGCCGCAGTGCGACTCGAACTTGGTGTCCGAGGTGAACAGTTCGGCGCCGCAGGCGCGGCACGAGTAGACGCCGCGGGTCTTGGTGTCGGTGTACTCACCCACGAAGGGACGCTCCGTGCCCGCCTGGCGCAGGACCGCGTACTCCTGCGGCGTCAGCTCCTGACGCCACTGCTCCTCGGACTTGTCGACTTCGTACGCCATGGTCCTCCCTCTCCTCAGTTCTCCAGGCGCGCGAGGATGCGCGGACCGAGATCGGTCACGTCGCCCGCGCCCATGGTGAGAACAAGGTCACCGGGCTTGGCCATTCCGGCGACGACCTCGGGGACCGCTTCCTTGTCGTGTTCCGCGGTGACGTCGGCGCCCGCCGCGACGGCCGCGGCGATGATCAGGTCGCTGGTGATGCCGGGGATCGGGTCCTCGCGGGCCGGGTAGATGTCCAGCACCACGGAGGCGTCGGCGAGCGCGAGCGCCTGGCCCATCTCGCGGCCCAGCTCCTGGGTGCGGCTGAACAGGTGCGGCTGGAAGACCACGAGGATGCGCCGGTCGTCCGCCGCCTCGCGCAGGGCCTGCAGGTCCGCGGTCATCTCGGTCGGGTGGTGCGCGTAGGAGTCGATGACCTGGACGCCCGCGGCGGTGCCCTTCAGCTGCAGCCGGCGCTTCACCCCGGTGTAGGTGCCGAGCGCCTTGGCCAGGCCCTCCGCCGGGACGCCCAGCGCGACGCCCGCGGCCAGGGCGGCGACCGCGTTGTGGGCGTAGTGGCGGCCGGGCACGGAGACGGTGAAGGTGTGCTCCTCGCCGTCCAGGCGGACGGTGACCTCGCTGGACATCCCGTGCGGGGTGATCCGCAGGATCCGCACGTCGGCCTGCTCGTCCTCGCCGACGCGCACGATGGTCAGCCCCTCGCGGCCCGCCACCCGGGCGGCCAGCTCCCGCGCGCCGGAGTGCTCGCCGACGACCAGGGTGCCACCGGGGACGATCTTGCCGACGAAGACCTCGAACGACTCGTGGATCTCGTCCATCGACGCGTAGTTCGCGTGGTGGTCGAGCTCCACGTTGAGCACGATCGCCACCTCGGGGTCGTACTTCTGGAAGCTGCGGTCGCTTTCGTCCGCCTCCGCCACGAAGATCTCGCCGGTGCCGTGGTGGGCGTTGGAGCCCGGGGCGTCCAGGTCGCCGCCGATGGCGTACGACGGGTCCAGGCCCAGCGCGGACAGGCTCACCGCGAGCATGGAGGTGGTGGTCGTCTTGCCGTGCGTACCGGCCACCGCGATCGGGCGCGAGCCCCCCATCAGCGCCGCCAGCGCGTCCGAGCGGTGCACCACCGGGATGCCGCGCCCGCGGGCCGCCACCAGCTCCGGGTTGTCCTCACGGATGGCGCTGGAGACGACCACGCAGGTCGCGTCCTGCGCGAGGTGCGCGGCCGAGTGACCGATGTGGACGGTCGCGCCCAGCGCGCGCAGCGCCCCGGCCGTGTCGGAGTCCTTCGCGTCGCTGCCCGCGACGGCGGCGCCGCGTTGGGTCAGGATCTTCGCGATGCCCGACATCCCGGCCCCGCCGATCCCGATGAAGTGCGGTCGGTCCATACCGGGGGGAAGGGTGGGGCTCATGCGAGGTGCTCCCTGGAACTCACGAGGTCGGTCGTCGGCCGTCCCCGATTCTTCCACCAGTCGGGGACACGGCGTCCGCTCAGTCCTCCGCGTTGTGGGCGAACAGCTTCAGCACCGGCACGCCGACCTTGTGCCGGGCCCGGGAGGTCCAGTCGCGGTGGAAGAACTCCTCCACCAGGTGCGGGGCGGTCAGCACGATCACCTCGTCGGCGTGGGTCTGCTCGACCACCGACTTCATCAGCTCGATGGGGTGCCGCTCGACCACCTCGCCCACCGCCTCGCAGCCCGCCTCGCGCAGGGCGGTCAGGCTGTGGCTCAGCGCGCGCTCGGCGGGCATCAGGGCCTTGTCGCCCTCCGGGCGCTCGCGCTCGTGGACGGCCTTGTCGAGTTCGCCGAGGGCGACGTCGTCGATGGCCCGCAGCAGCCGGTCCTGGTCGCCGCGTGGCTGCATCAGGACGACGAAGGAGACGGGCTCGTCACCGTGGAGCGTGGTGACCAGTTCCACATCGGCGGGGACGAGCGGCTGCTCGATCATGAGTACGGTCGTGAACACGGACGCGTCCTTCTCTCTCGCGGGCCGTCGGGCCCGCCACGGAAACCATCCTGCCCCGTCCGGGCGCGGGGCACGCGGGGACATCCGTTCCCGGGCCTGGCACGCGGACGAGTGCGGGGCGGGCGATCGGCGCCATCCGGGTGAGGCCGGTGGCGCGGGCGGCCGGTGGCCGGTCCCGGTCGCACCGGGGGGCCGGTCAGCCGCGTACGTAGCGGGTGAACAGGAAGCCGTCCTCCTCCAGGATCGACACCGGGGTGTAGCGGACGGGGTCGGTGATGCCGGGTCCGTTCATGATGCGCATGGCGTCACCGGCGGTCAGCAGCGGGGCGATCGTCAGGCACAGCTCGTCGACCACCCCGGCCGCGGCGAACTGGGCGAGCAGCCGCGGCCCGCCCTCGGTCAGCATCCGGCGCAGCCCCAGCGCGGCCAGCTCGCGCACCACGCGCGCCGGCTCCACGCCCGTGCCCGAGCCGGCCCGGACGACCCGTGCCCCCGCCTTCCCGGCCGCCGCGACCCGGTCGGCCGGGGCGTCCTCGCCGGTCAGCAGGAGGGTCGGCACCAGCGGCTCGGTGAACAGGGGCAGCGAGAAGTCCAGGTCGAGCCGGGCGCTCACCACGGCGATCGCGGCGGCCGGGCCCTGTCCCGCCGCGGCCCTGCGGTCCGCGAAGGCCTCCCGGGCGCGGGCCGGGCGGTAGCCTTCCTGCCGCACCGTCTCCGCGCCGACGACCACCACGTCGGCCAGGGCCCGCAGCACCCCGAACACCCGCATGTCGGCGTCCGAGGACAGCGGCTGGGAGCGCCCGTCGTGCCGGGCCGCGCCGTCCAGCGACGACACCATGTTCGCCCGCAGCCAGGGCGCCCCGCCCGACGGTTCCGGGTACGCGTAGGCGTCGGCCAGCGCCTCCGGCGTGTCCAGGGTCTCGGCGGGTGCCGCTGCGGCAGCGGTCGCGGCGGCGGGGAAGAGGCGGCGCATGGCTGCAGTCTTCCACGCCCCCCACGCAGTGGGGTCGGCCACACGGCGGCGGGGGGACCACCGGCGAGGCACTAGGCTGGAGTGCTGTGTCCTCGTCCTTCGCCGCCGCGCAAGAATCCAGCCCGATACCCGGCGGGACGCCGCCCGTCTCGCTGAGCGGACGCGAGCCGCACGTCCCGGCGGACCGGCTGGTGGCCGAGATGGTGCCGCCGCCGCGCTTCGACTCCGTACGGTTCGACACCTACCTCCCGGATCCGAAGCAGCCGAGCCAGGCCGAGGCCGTCGGCACGCTGCGGGCCTTCGCGCAGGGGCTGGGCGCCCCCGCCGACGGCGGGCGCAAGCGCTGGTTCCGGCGTCAGGTCGCACCCGCCGCCCCGGCCGGCCCCGGCGGGGTCTACCTCGACGGCGGCTACGGCGTGGGCAAGACCCACCTGCTCGCCTCGCTCTGGCACGCCACGCCCGCGCCGCGCGAGCAGAAGGCCTTCGGCACCTTCGTGGAGCTGACCAACCTCGTCGGCGCCCTCGGCTTCCAGCAGGCCGTGCAGGCGCTCAGCGGGCACCGGGTGGTCTGCATCGACGAGTTCGAACTCGACGACCCCGGCGACACCGTGCTCGTCTCGACCCTGCTGGGCAAGCTGGCCGACGCCGGGGTGAAGCTGGCCGCGACCTCCAACACCCTGCCCGGCAAGCTCGGCGAGGGCCGGTTCGCGGCCGCCGACTTCATGCGCGAGATCCAGGGCCTGTCCGCCCGCTTCCGGTCGCTGCGCATCGACGGCGAGGACTACCGCCACCGCGGCCTCCCGCAGGCCCCCGCGCCGTACGCCGACGAGCAGGTCACCGCTGCCGCGGGCCGCACCCCGGGCGCCTCCCTGGACGACTTCGGCGCCCTCCTCGCCCACCTCGCCCGGGTCCACCCCAGCCGCTACGGCGCGCTCTGCGACGGCGTCGAGGCGGTCTTCCTGCGCGGCGTCCACCCCGTGGAGGACCAGGCCACCGCGCTGCGCCTGGTCGTCCTGGCCGACCGGCTCTACGACCGCGAGGTCCCCGTCATGGCCTCCGGCCGGCCCTTCGACGGCATCTTCAGCGAGGAGATGCTCGCCGGCGGCTACCGCAAGAAGTACTTCCGGGCCATCTCCCGCCTCACCGCCCTCGCCCGCGACGCCGAGCGGCTCGCCACCCCGGACGCCTGAGCCCCGCTCTCGGCGGTGCGCGCGGCGCCCGGGCCGTGACACCCGTGGCCCCCGGCCGCGTTGGCGGCGCCGGGGGATCCGGCGCACCATCGGATCACCGGACCGGAGCCCGCGGGGAGCGGGGAGGGTCCCCCGGAGGGAGGCGCGGTGACGAAGAGGAGCCCGGACACCGCATCCGGAACCAGGCCCGGGCTGCGCGCGAAGCTGCGGGTCCCGTCGGGCGGCGGCCCCGTACGGCTGCGGTCGTACGACCCGCGCGCCACGCCGGGCGGCCCGGCGGGCAAGGCCGAGGCGCTGGCGTGCGTGCCGTACGCGCGGGACCGGATCACGGCGCTGCAGGAGCGGCTCTTCGCGCAGAGCACGGCGGGCGACCCGCGTTCGGTCCTCGTCGTGCTCCAGGGCGTGGACACCTCGGGCAAGGGCGGCGCGGTGCGGCACCTCGCGAGCCTGCTCGACCCCGCGGGGTGCCGCATCACCGCCTTCAAGGCCCCGACGGCCGAGGAACAGGCCCACCACTTCCTGTGGCGCGTCGAGCGGGCCCTGCCCGGTCGCGGGCGGATAGGGGTCTTCGACCGCTCCCACTACGAGGACGTCCTCGTGCCGCGGGTCAGGGGCCGGGCGCCCCGCTCGGTGTGGGAGGAGCGCTGCGAGACCATCAACTCCTTCGAGGCCTCGCTCGCCGACGACGGCGTCAGCGTCGTCAAGGTCTTCCTGCACATCAGCCGCGACGAGCAGCGCACCCGCCTGCTGGACCGGCTGGACAACCCCTGCAAGCACTGGAAGTTCGACCCCGGCGACCTGGAGGACCGGGCGATGTGGCCCTCCTACCAGGAGGCGTACGAGGACGTGCTCGGCCGCTGCTCCACGGAGGCCGCGCCCTGGTACGTCGTCCCCGCCGACCGCAAGTGGTACCGGAACTGGGCCGTCGGGCGGCTGCTGATGGAGCACCTGGACCTGATAGACCCGGTGTGCCCGCCCGCGTCCTTCGACGTCGGGGTCGCCCGCAAGCTGCTGCTGGAGGACTGACCCCACCGGGCCGCAGGGCTCAGCCGCTGCAGGCCGTGCGCTGGGCCTCGTGCCAGGCGCAGACCGGGCAGAGGGTCGCGCCCGGCTGCGAGTCGGGGTACTCGGTCGGGTCGCCGCAGTGGACGCAGATCGCGCGGGGCTCGTCGTCGGTCGTCACCCGATCAGGGTAATCAGCGCTCACGGAGCACCGCGACCGAGTGGCCGGGCAGGTGGAGGCAGCCGGTGTCGGCGGGCGGTGGTCCGGGACGCCAGGCGGCGACCGGGACGTAGCCGGGCGGGTCGGCGCGGCCGGGGTGGTGGAGGGGGACCAGCGCCTCCTCGGGGGAGAAGTTGACGGCGATCCGGAAGCGTCCGCGGTCCAGCCGCAGGGTGTGCCCGCCCACGGTGACGTGGACGGCGTCCAGGGCCGGGTCGGTCAGCTCGGGCTCGGCGTGGCGCAGCGCGATGAGCCGCCGGTACCAGGCCAGCAGTTCCGCGTGCGGCTCCCGGGCGGGTTCCGACCAGTCCAGGCAGGAGCGCAGCCGGGTCGCCGGGTCCTGGGGGTCGGGGATGTCCTCGGCCTTCCAGCCGTGCTCGGCGAACTCGCGGCGGCGGCCCCGGGTGATGGCGGCGGCGAGCTCGGGGTCGTCGTGGTCGGTGAAGAACTGCCAGGGCGTGCGGGCGCCCCACTCCTCGCCCATGAAGAGCATCGGCGTGTACGGGGAGGTGAGGACGAGCGCGGCGGCCGCGGCGAGCAGCCCCGCAGGGACGCTCGCGCCGAGGCGGTCACCGGTGGCGCGGTTGCCGATCTGGTCGTGGGTCTGGGTGTAGGCGAGGAAACGGTGGCCCGGGGTGGTCGTCAGGTCGACGGGGCGGCCGTGGGCACGGCCGCGGAAGCTCGAGTGGGTGCCGTCGTGGAAGAAGACCCGGCGCAGTGCCTTGGCCACGGCGGTCACCGGGGAGACGGCGAAGTCCGCGTAGTACGCCTGGGCCTCGCCGGTGACGGCGGTGTGCAGGGCGTGGTGGAAGTCGTCGTTCCACTGGGCGTGCACACCCAGGCCGCCGGCCTCGCGCGGGTCGGTGGTGCGCGGGTCGTTGCGGTCGGACTCGGCGATCAGGAAGAGCGGGCGGCCGGCCGCGGCCGACAGGGCGTCGACGGCGGTGGAGAGCTCCTCGAGCAGGTGCACCGCGCGGGTGTCGACCAGGGCGTGGACGGCGTCGAGCCGCAGCCCGTCGAGGCGGTAGTCGCGCAGCCAGGACAGCGCGCTGCCGACCAGGAAGTCGCGCACCTCGTCGGAGCCGGGGGCGTCGAGGTTGACGGCGTCGCCCCACGGGGTGTGGTGGCGGTCGGTGAAGTACGGGCCGAAGGCGGGCAGGTGGTTGCCCGACGGGCCGAGGTGGTTGTGGACGACGTCCAGCACCACCCCGAGCCCGTGGCCGTGCGCGGCGTCCACGAAGCGCTTGAGCCCGTCGGGGCCGCCGTAGGGCTCGTGCACGGCCCACAGCGACACGCCCTCGTACCCCCAGCCGTGCGTGCCGGGGAACGGGCAGAGCGGCATCAACTCGATGTGGGTGATCCCCAACCCGGCCAGGTACGGCAGGTGTTCGACCGCCGCGTCGAAGGTGCCGGCGGTGGTGAAGGTGCCGACGTGCAGCTCGTAGAGGACCGCGCCGGGCAGCGGGCGGCCCGCCCACTCGTGGGCCCAGGCGAAGCGGTCGTGGTCGACGACCGCGCTCGGGCCCTCCGGCCCGTCCGGCTGCCGCCGGGAGCGGGGGTCGGGCCGCGGCGGGCCCCCGTCCAGCGCGAAGGCGTAGCGGGTGCCGTGCCCGGCGGGCACGTCCGCGTACCACCAGCCCTGGCGTCCGGGGTCGCGCTCCATGTCGTGAGCCCGGCCGTCGACCCGTACCTCCACCTCACCGGCGTCCGGTGCCCACACGTCGAAGCGCATGGGCACCATGCTGCCCGCCGTCCGGGGGTCACACCAGGTTGACGCGCTCCCCGGCGACCGGATAACCCGCCTTGGCGAAGTGCGCCGCCATCGGCGCGTTGCCCTGGTCGGTGGCGGCGGCGATCCGCTCGGCGCCGTGTCCGGCCAGGTCGTTCGTGCACTCGACCAGCAGGTCGTAGGCGTAGCCGTGGCCGCGCTGCTCCGGCAGGACACCGATGAAGCCGACGCAGAACGCGCCCGGGTTGCGCCCCGGCACGTGGATGCCGGCGAGCTCGCCCTGCGGGGTGTACGCCAGGCGCCACCACTCGCGGGGCGACTGCAGCCAGTTGAGGAACTCCAGCTCCTCGCGGGCGGCGGCGTCCGGGCCGTGCAGCCGCACCATGCGGCGGGTGTGCGCGTCGAGGCTGCCGACCCCGATGCGCCTCAGTACGTCCAGGATCACGCCGTCGTCCGGCTCCGGCCGGTACTCGAGCCGTCCGGTGCGCTCGGGCAGCCCGCACTCGGGGGTCCAGACGTAGCGGTAGCGTTCGACGAGCAGCTCCATGCCGGAGACGATCGCCGCGTCGATGCGGGACTGGGCGGCCTCGCGGACCTCGCGCCGCTCCCGCCAGCCGGGGGGCAGCACCAGCTCGTACTCGGCCTTGAGCGGCGCCGTCCGCAACAGCCGCACGGCCGCGTCGGCGTCGGTGAAGTCGAACCAGTCGAGCGCTATCGGCTTGTCGTCGGCCGGAGCCGCCCACCAGGCCGCGCGGGCGACCACGACGCCGTCGCGCAGGGCCACCCAGGTCCAGTCGGGGCGGTACTCGCCGCCCTCGTCGGTCATGGCGTAGGAGTGGCCCATCAGGGACCGGCCGACCAGGCCGTGGTCCTCGGGGGTCAGGGAGTGGAAGAGATGCGATTCGCCCGCGACGAGCGGGCGGAAGACCAGATCGGTCATGAAGGAGAAGTCCTCACGGAAGAGCGGAGCGCTCCCGGTCAGACGGAGTACGCCCTGCGGACAACGGGGCGGGAGCGCGGAACGGTGAACAGGCACATGGCTTCCGCCTCCTTCCTCGGTCAAGGGCGTGCGCCCACCGTAGCCATCCGGCCTCCGCGGCGTCCACGCAATTAACGGCGGGGCCGCACGGGCCGCACCTTCTGGACACCCCGGCCTCCGCGGCCCGACAATCACGCAGGTGAGCTATGAGTTCCCGACGCACCCGGCGCGTCCCACGGACGCCGAACGCGAGCGCGCCATCGAGGTACTCCGTGAGGGGGCCGTCGACGGGCGGCTGTCGCACGACACCTTCGTGCGCCGCATGGGACTCGCGCTCAAGGCGCGCCACTCCGACGAGTTGGCCGCCCTCGTCGCCGACCTGCCGCCCGCACAGGGCCGTTGGGCCCGGCTGACCGGTTCGATCGTCCGCGCCGTCACCAAGACGTCGGCCTTCCGCGCCCGCATGCGGCAGGCCTGGGCCGTCCAGCAGCTGCCGCCGCTGCTGCTGCCCGCCCCCGGCCCCTTCCCGGTGCGGATCGGCCGGGACCTGTCGTGCACCTTCCGGCTCAGCCACTCCTCGACGTCCCGTTTCCACGCCGAGCTCAGCCACGAGGGCGGGCTGTGGGTCCTGCGCGACCTCGGTTCGATGAACGGCACCTGGGTCAACGGCCACCGCGTCATGGGTGCCGCGGCCGTCCGCCCCGGGGACCAGGTGACCTTCGGCGCGATGAGCTTCCGCCTCACCACCGCCTGAGGCCGCGCCGGCGCCCGGCCTCAGGGCCTCAGGGCCTCAGGGCCTCAGGGCCGGAACAGCGGCTCGTACGGCTCGTGATCGTCGTCGTCCACGTACGGCAGGAAGTCCGGCGCCGTGCGCGCAGCCGTCGCCTGCAGCCGGGCGACGACCTCCTCGACCGGAGGGAGCGTCAGCCCGAGGGCCGCAGCCACCTCTTCGCGCTGCCGGTCCAGGTCCGGGTGGTCCTCGCGCACCTCGGCCTCCAGCTCCTCCAGGGGGAGTCCCGAGTCCACGTCCCGCCACCACATCGGGCAGGACACGATCAGCTCGACCGCTTCCGCCAGGTCCGCGCCGATCAGCGCCGCCTGCCCCTCGGAGTCCGCGTACACCACGGGCCGCTCGGCGTCGCCGGGCTCACCGCAGAGGAAGAACGTGCCGCCGGCGCCGTCGCCGGCTATGGGGCGCATCACCAGGCCCGAGGGCAGGCGCACGTCCTCGACCGGGTCGCGGCGGGTGATGTCGAAGTCACCGGGCCAGGCGAGGTGCTGTGCCGCGACCGGGTCGTTCTCGATGCGGATGAGCAGGGCTTCCGAGGCGTCCATGGCAGGACGTTAACAGCGGGGTCCGACAGTGCGGTCCGCGTCGCTCAGGCGGTGCGGGACCGGAGTACCGGCGCGCGGCCGCCCGCGAGGCGCAGGACCTGCCCGCGGCACGGCGGCGGCTCCTCGTCGGCGGTCGCGAAGCGCAACTCGTGGCCGTCCGGGTCGCGCAGCTGCGCGAGGAGCCAGCCGCGGGCGGTGCGGACGACGGCGCCGCGCGGCTCGCCGAGCGCGTCCAGACGGGCGGCCAGCGCTTCCAGTGCGGGGAGGTCGGGGACGCCCAGCGAGAACCACGCGAAGCCCGCGGAGGCGGCGGCGAGGGCGGGGTCGTGGCGCAGGCACAGCACGGGTCCGCCGCCGGGGTGGGCCATGGCGATGCCGGCGAAGGCGCCGCCCTCCGTGAACTCCGCGATCCGGTGGTGGCCCAGCACCCGTTCGTACCACGCCTCCGACCGGGCCGGATCGCCGACGGGCAGCGTGACGTGGTGCACCCCGGCGAGACGCGGGATGAAGGGAATATCGGTATACATGCCGCATACCGTACAGTGCGCCCGAGCGTGCGACACGGGGGCAGCAACGGCGTGCCGCACGGTGGTTGACGGTCCGTCAGTGGTTAGCCGGCCGTGCCGCCGGGGTCGACGACGACGTCGTAGGCCGGCGTGGTCAGCGAGTGCAGGGGCGAGTCGAGCTTCTCCGTGCGCAGGATGTAGGTGCCCGGCGCCAGGTCGGCGATCGGCTGGTACCGGCCCGTGAACCAGGGCTCCGTCCCCGTCCAGTAGCCGGACCCCAGGCTGTGCTTGAGGACCCACCCGCCGGGCAGGACGACGGCCGGGTACACCGGTCCCAGCGCGTCCTGGGTGAGGGTGAACGACGGTCCGGCGTGCGCGTCCGCGCCGGGTGCGGTGGGCAGGGTGAACGAGAAGTACCGGACGTTGAAGGGCGCGCCCGGGGTCAGCGGCGCGCAGCCCTCGGCGACCACGGGACCGTCGAGGACGCCGAGCTGCAGCGGGTCGGTGAAGGTGCCGCTGCCCGGCAGGGCGCCGCAGCTCGTCGTCCGGGGGCCGCCCGCCGGCGCCCCGTCCGGGTCGCCGGACGGACCGGCGCCGTCGGAGGGGGCGCCGGCCGGCGTGCCGTCCTCGGTGACCACCGCCTCGGACGGCTCCACGGCGGACGGCGAAGGAGCGGTGCTCTCCGGGACGGGCGGGGTGCTGTCCGGAGCGGTCGCGGAGGATCCCGTCGACGGTGGTTCCTCGGCAGTCGTGCGGACGGGGGCGGACCCGCCGCCGCAGCCGCCCGCCAGCAGCACGGCGGCGAGCGCCGGCACACACCTCCGCATGGACGTCCCTCCCCCCGCGCCGCCGGGGGGTGTCCCGACGGCGCTCAATGGGCGGGACATTACCGGCTTTCGTGCTCCGTATCCGTCCGTACCGGAAATCTCCCGCCCACCGGGACCTCACTCGTCGACGTCACGCACCAGCAGGCCCACCGGCAGCCGGTCCAGCAGCTCCGCCAGCGGCACCACGGCCTGGAACGGACGGCCCGTCAGCACCTCCGTCCAGACCCCCTCCGGCAGCACCAGCTCCGTGCCGCGCCAGCCCCCGGCGTCCGCGAGCCGCCGGGACAGCCGGGTGACGACCGTGAGTGCCCGCCCGCCGCGGACGAAGGCCACGCAGTGCTCCCCGGCCGGGCCGCGCGCGTACAGCGGCTCGTACGAGGCTTCCGGGCCGGTGAACCACTGCGGGCGGGCCCGGCGCAGGCGCAGCGCGAACTCGGTCACCCGCCGCTTCTCGCTCGGGTCGCCCTCCGCGGTGCCCGGGTCGTACGGGCGGCGGTTGGCGGGGTCGACGAGCAGCAACTGCCGTTCCTCGTCGCCCTGGTAGACGTCGGGCACGCCCGGCATCGTCAGGTGCGCCAGGTGCGCGCCGAGGACGTTGACGCGTTCGGGCCCGCGCAGGGCGCGGTCGATGCGCCCGGTGGCGAAGGCGGCCGGTCCGCCGACCAGTTCACGGACGAAGCCCGTCAGCTCCTGCTCGTACTCCGGACGCTGGTCGGTCCACGACGTGCGCAGGCCCGCCTCGCGCTCCGACTTGAGCATGGTGGCGGTCACCGGCTCCGCGGCACCGGGGTCGCAGAAGACCGCCGCGTACTGCCAGGCCTGGTACTCCGCATGACGCGCCGGGAGCGGGACCCCGCGGTGCTCCAGGTACTCCCGCAGGTCCGCCGAGACCTCGCCCAGCCAGCCGGCCCACTCGCCGGGCAGCTCGCTCAGCGCGGCGAGCCGGGCGCGGACGTCGGCGCTGCGCTTGGTGTCGTGGGTGGAGCGCACCGTCCCGGTCAGCGGCCAGTCGCGCCGCAGCCGCTCGCAGAAGGCGTGGAAGTCCTCGGGCGAGGTGGCGGGACGGTCCGGCTCGCGGCCGACCTCGTTGAGGCTGAGCAGGGGGTGGTAGCGGTAGAAGGCGGTGTCCTCGGCGGACTTGGCGCGCAGCGCCGAGGAGACCTGGGCGAAGCGCACCACGAAGTCCGCGGCGGCCTCCCCGCCGCCCGGGTGCCGGCCCAGGGCCAGGTCGCACACCGTCCCGGCCGCCGGGTGCCCGGCGGCACCGGCCGCGGCCTCCAGCAGGGCGGTGTCCTCCGCGTCCGCGGGCTCGCCGGGGACGACGTACGGGCGGTAGCGCGGCAGCCGGACGAGCGTCGCCTCGATCGCCTCGCGCAGTGCGGCGGGCTCCAGCCCGGTGGCCCGGACCGCGGAGCGGGTCAGCCGGCCCACCTCCGCGGCCAGGTCGTGCGTGACGATGCGTTCGGCGGCGGCCCGTACGGTCGGTTGCCACTCGCCGCCCGCGTCGGCGGGGGCGGCGGTGAACCCGCGGTAGAAGCGGGTGATCTCCTCGACGCCCGCCGGGTCGGTGAACAGCCCGTCGAGGCGGTCCAGGGCGTCGTAGCCGGTCGTGCCGGAGCAGGCCCAGCCGGCCGGCAGCCGTTCGTCGCCGGTGAGGATCTTCTCCACGACCGTCCAGCGGCCGCCGGAGGCGTCCGCCAGCCGCCGCAGGTAGCCGGCGGGGTCGGCGAGGCCGTCCGGGTGGTCGACGCGCAGGCCGTCGGCGACACCCTCGTCCAGCAGGCGCAGCAAGGTGGCGTGGGTGGCCGCGAAGACCTCGTCGTCCTCGACGCGGACCGCGATGAGCTCGGAGATGGTGAAGAAACGCCGGTAGTTCAGCTCGGTGCGGGCCTGCCGCCACCAGGCGAGCCGGTACCACTGGGCGTCGACCAGCGCGCGCAGCGGCAGCTCCTCGGTGCCGGGGCGCAGCGGGAAGGCGTGGTCGTGGTAGCGCAGCACCCGCTCCCCGGTGGCGCGGTCGCGCTCGACGCGCAGGTCGGGCAGCACCTCCTCCAGCGGGCCGCCCAGCACCGGCAGCAGCAGCCGGTCGCCCTGCGCCGCCCAGTCGACGTCGAACCAGCGCGCGTACGGGGACCGCGGCCCGTCCCGCAGCACCTCCCACAGCGGCCGGGCCAGATGCTCCGGCGCCGGCACGGCCATGTGGTTGGGCACCACGTCCAGGACGAGCCCGAGGCCGTGCGCCCGGGCGGTGCGCGCCAGCGCGCGCAGCCCCTTCTCGCCGCCGAGCTCCTCGCGCACCCGGGTGTGGTCGACGACGTCGTAGCCGTGCGTGGAGCCGGGCACGGCCTGCAGCACGGGGGAGAGGTGCAGGTGGGAGACGCCGAGCGCCGCCAGATGGGGGACGACGGCCTCGGCCGCGGCGAACGGGAAGTCGGGCTGGAGCTGGAGCCGGTAGGTGGCGCTCGGCACGGAGGGGACGACAGCGGTCGGCGGGATCGCGGCGCTTTCTGTCATGGAGGACTGACTACCCCGCCGACCGGTACGCCCATCACATCGGGCGGACGGTTACGCCGGGCGCTGCAGGACCATCATGCTGCGGTCGGCCAGCCGCAGCCGGTCCCCCTGGGTCACCTTGCGCCCCGAGCCGGGGGGCACGCCCTCCGGCCGCTGGGTGTCCACGACCACCTGCCACTCCTTGCCGTGGTTCACCGGGACCACGAAGTCCAGCGGTTCGTACCAGGCGTTGAACATCAGCAGGAAGGAGTCGTCGCAGATCCGCTCCCCGCGGTCGCCGGGCTCGGAGATCGCGCTGCCGTTGAGGAAGACCACCAGAGCGTTGGCCTGGGCCTCCTGCCAGTCGTCCTGGGCCATCTCCTCACCCTCAGGGGTGAACCAGGCGATGTCCGAGAGTTCGTCGTGCGTGCCCTCGACCGGCCGCCCGTGGAAGAAGCGGCGGCGGCGGAAGACGGGGTGGTCGCGCCGGAGCCACACCATCTGGCGGGTGAAGTCGTGCAGCCGCTCGGTGTCCGCCTCGCCTTCCTTGGGCCACGGCACCCAGGCCAGCTCGTTGTCCTGGCAGTAGGCGTTGTTGTTGCCCTGCTGGGTGCGGCCGAACTCGTCGCCGTGGGCGAGCATCGGCACGCCCTGGGAGAGCAACAGGGTCGCGATGAAGTTGCGCATCTGGCGCTCGCGCAGGGCGAGGACGTCCTCGTCCTCGGTCTCGCCCTCGGCGCCGCAGTTCCACGAGCGGTTGTGGCTCTCGCCGTCCCGGTTGTTCTCGCCGTTGGCCTCGTTGTGCTTGTCGTTGTACGACACCAGGTCGCGCAGGGTGAAGCCGTCGTGGCAGGTCACGAAGTTGATGGAGGCGAGCGGCCGGCGGCCGTCGTCCTGGTAGAGGTCGGAGGAACCGGTCAGCCGGGAGCCGAACTCGGCCAGCGTGGCCGGTTCGCCGCGCCACAGGTCGCGCACCGTGTCGCGGAACTTGCCGTTCCACTCCGTCCACAGCGGCGGGAAGTTGCCCACCTGGTAGCCGCCCTCGCCGACGTCCCAGGGCTCGGCGATCAGCTTCACCTGGCTGACCACCGGGTCCTGCTGCACGAGGTCGAAGAACGAGGACAGCCGGTCCACCTCGTGGAACTGCCGGGCCAGGGTCGCCGCGAGGTCGAAGCGGAAGCCGTCGACGTGCATCTCGGTGACCCAGTAGCGCAGCGAATCCATGATCATCTGCAGCACGTGGGGGCTGCGCATCAGCAGCGAGTTCCCGGTGCCGGTGGTGTCCGTGTAGTAGCGCGGGTCGTCGGCCAGCCGGTAGTACGAGGCGTTGTCGATGCCCCGGAAGCACAGCGTCGGCCCCAGGTGGCTGCCCTCGGCCGTGTGGTTGTAGACCACGTCGAGGATCACCTCGATGCCCGCCCGGTGCAGCTCGCGCACCGCCGTCTTGAACTCCAGCACCTGCTGGCCGCGGTCGCCCATCGAGGCGTAGGCGTTGTGCGGGGCGAAGAAGCCGATCGTGTTGTAGCCCCAGTAGTTGCGCATCCCCGCATCCACCAGCCGGTGGTCGTGGACGAACTGGTGGACCGGCATCAGCTCCAGCGTCGTGACGCCCAGCTCCGTCAGGTGCGAGATCACCGCGGGGTGGGCGAGCGCGGCGTAGGTGCCGCGGATCTCCTCCGGGAGCTCCGGGTGGAGCATCGTCAGGCCCTTGACGTGCGCCTCGTAGATGACCGTGCGGTGGTAGTCGATGCGGGGGCTGCGGTCCTCGGCCCAGTCGAAGTACGGGTTCACCACCACCGAGGTCATGGTGTGGGGCGCCGAGTCCAGGTCGTTGCGGGACTCGGGCTCCCCGAAGCGGTAGCCGTACACCGCCTCGTCCCAGTCGATCGTCCCGCTTATCGCCTTCGCGTACGGGTCCAGCAGCAGCTTCGCGGAGTTGCAGCGGTGGCCACGGGTCGGCTCGTGGGGGCCGTGGACCCGGAAGCCGTAGCGCTGACCGGGCATGATGCCCGGGACGTACGCGTGGCGGACGAAGGCGTCCGCCTCCCGCAGCTCGACGGCGGTCTCCGAGCCGTCGTCGTGCAGCAGACACAGCTCGATCCGTTCCGCGGTCTCCGAGAAGACCGCGAAGTTGGTGCCGGCGCCGTCGTACGTGGCGCCGAGGGGATATGCCTGACCCGGCCAGACCTGCATGTCGTCGACTCTTCCACTTGTCCGCCGGGCGCCGGTAGGCCGCACCCCGGCCACTTCGGTGCCGAAAAGGGCATCGTCACGCAATTGGGCCCCTCCGGGCGTGGAATCGCCAAGATCTTCCCCGTTACGGGTGTCCCAATTCCCCTGCCTGCCGCAAGAATCCACCGTCCCGGGGCAACCTGTGCCGTCGAAGTCCCGTCGATAAGGGTGACAGTACGACACAGGGGAGATCTAAGTGACAGATCAGGGGGAAAGCCGCTCCTTACCACGAAAGGGAGGGGTCGGGCGCGGTCTCAGGCGCGCCCTGTGGGGTGGTGGCGTCGCCGTCGCCGCCACCACGGTGATGATCGCCGTCACCCTGCCGCGTGACGCCGCCGGCGACGACCACTCCACGACGGGCGGCCCCGCCGCCGCGTCGGGAGCGCCGGGGCAGCAGGACGCGGGCAGCGCTGGGGTGATCGAGGACGACGCGCCCCAGGGCGGACGGCAGACCGGTCGCGGGCCTCTGACCAAGGCCGAGGTCGACCGGGCGAAGTCCATAGCCCTGCAGCGCGACGCGCTGCGCAGCGCGCAGGACGTGGACGGGGAGCGTGGACCGGAGTACCTCGACACCGACCTCGCCGAACCGGCCGACACCACGCAGGCGTCCGCGGACCAGGCCCGCCGGGTCGAGGTGCTCTTCTACGACTACGGGCACGACCGGCTCGTGAAGAAGACCGTCAACCTCACCGCCGGCACCGTCGAGCACACCGACACCGCCACCGGCATGCAGCCGCCGCCCTCGAACGACGAGACCCGGGAGGCCGCGGAACTGCTCATCCGGGACGCCCTCGGCAAGGGCCTCCGCGCCGACTTCACGGCCGCCACCAAGGGCCGGGAGCTCACCTCGCCCGACCAGCTGCGGCTGCGCGGCATCTCGTTCAACACCGCCGAGCAGTCCGCCCCGGCCGGTTTGGCCAAATGCGGCGAGCACCGGTGCGTACGGCTGTTCACGCAGGTGAAGGACGGGCCGTGGATCGATACGACCGATCTGGTCGTCGACCTCAGCGATCGCACCGTCGGCCGAATCCACTAAGAGCGGAGACCCAGCAACCATGCGCACCACCAACGTGCGCCGGGCCATCGGTACGGCCTCGGCGCTCCTGCTCCTGCCCGCGCTCTTCGCGGGCTCCACGGCCGGCCAGGCCGGCGCGGCCCCCCGGGCCGGCACCGCGGCCGCGGTGGACTGCGGCACCGCCACCGCCATCACCAAGACCCTGCCGAACGGCACCGGCTGGAGCATGTGCTGGCGCATCAGTGGAACCAAGGGCCTGGTCCTGGAGAAGATCGCGTACAAGCCGGAGAAGGAACCGCAGCCGCTCAAGGTGCTGACCTCGGCCACGCTCGCGCAGGTCAACGTCCCGTACGACTCGGGGCTGACCGAGTACAACGACCTGTCCGACATCGGCTTCGGCAACACCGCGGTCGACATCGGCCCCGAGGAGTGCCCCGGCGGGACGATCAGCTCCGCCTACGTCCCGCAGCAGCAGCGGAACGTCAAGGCGCTGTGCACCACCACCGCCCCGCACGGCTACGCCTACCGCAGCGACGTGTACGACGACCAGGGCAACTCCACGAAGTACACCAAGCAGGGCAGCGACCTGGTGGTCTTCTCCGTCTCCCAGCTCGGCTGGTACGAGTACGTCACCCAGTGGAACTTCTCCGACGACGGCACCATCACCGCCAAGATGGGCGCCACCGGCGACCTGTCGCCCGGCGACTACAGCGGAGAGGGCACCGGCTGGCCCATCGGCAACGGCGACCACGACCACTCCACCAGCCACTACCACTCGGTCTTCTGGCGGCTGAACTTCGGCCTGGACGGCTCCACGCAGGCCAAGGTCGAGCAGTTCGGCACCAAGAAGGCCGGCCAGGGCTCCGGCTCCGCCGTCCTGAAGACCACCAGGACCCCGGTCACCAAGGAGCTGGCCGCCTCCTCCGCGCTGCGCCGCTGGTGGCGCGTGGTCTCCACGGCCGGCAAGAACGCCGACCGGCACCCGCGTTCCTGGGAGCTGGTCCAGCAGCACTCCGACCACTACGACGCCCACGCCTACACCTCGAAGGACGTGTACTTCACCCAGTACCGCGCCTGCGAGCAGCTGGCCAGCGGGAACAGCGACCCGGCCTGCAACGGGCGGGGGACCTCGGTGGACAAGTGGGCGGACGGGGAGGCCCTCAAGCACCCGGTCGTGTGGGTCAACGTCGGGTTCCACCACATCCCGCGCGACGAGGACCAGAGCCCCATGCCGATCCACTGGCAGGGGTTCCAGCTCGCGCCGCGCGACGTGACGGCCATGAGCCCGCTCACACCGGACGAGCTCTCGGGCCACAACGGGCAGGGACACTGAGCGTCCCGCCGCGCCGGACCCGGTAAGCATGTGGTGAAGTAGCGTCGTTACGGCTGCACCGCCTCCCGCCCCGCAGTACCCTTCCTTGATCGTGGACGGGGGCGGGAAGGCGGGTGCAGTCGTGATGTCGGGAGGTCTGGTGCTCCCCGGTGGTGGTGATCAGGGGGACCCGGGCGGCGGCATCGGCGAGGGAACCACCGGCACCACCTCCCTGGCACTGCCGTTGGAGATCGGAGCGGAACTGGACTGGGGCGCCGACGAGTGGTCCGAGGTGCGTACCCGCGCCCGGCGCGCCGGACGGGCCTACGTGTGGCTCAACCTCGTCGAACAGCGCCTGCGCGCCGTCGTCAACGCCGTGCTGCGCCCGATCTACGAACCCGTGCACGGCGACGAGTGGGTGGTCGCGGCCGCCGGACCGGCCGGCCACGAGTGGGTGCAGCGGGCCGCCGCCGTGCGCGAGGTCAGCCGCCGCAAGGGGTTCCTGCTCGACCCGGCCGACGACAACATCCTCAGCTTCCTGACGCTGCCGCAGCTGCGGGAACTCGTCGTCCAGCACTGGCCGTGCTTCGAGCCGTACCTGGACGACCGCCGGGAACTCGAACTCGCCCTGGACGAGCTGGAGGTGGCCCGGCACGTCGTCTCCCGCAACCGTGCCCTGTCCCGCACCGTGCTGGACCAGGCCGAGCGGGCCGCCGCCCGGCTGCTGGACATGCTCGGCTCCGGACCCGGCTACCCCTCCGCCGAGCGGCTGCCCGTGGACGCCGTCGAAGAGCTCGTCGCCGACCGCTACGCCGACGTCGTCGGCGTCTACCCCGACCGGGTGCGGCTGCAGCGCCAGCTGCCCGCCGAGGACCTGTTCGGGGGCGCCCGACGCCTCGACGCCGTGGGCATCGGCCTCAACCTGCTCGTGCAGAACTACTCGGGCAAGCGGCTGGTGCGGCTGGCGGAGTCCGGCTGCCGGGTGCGGCTGCTCTTCCTCAACCCGGCGAGCAGCGCCGTCCGCCGCCGTGAGCGCGAACTCGGCCTCGGCCGCGGCGAGCTCAGCCGCTCCGTGGAGATGAACATCATGCACATGCGGCGGGTGCGGGCCCGGCTGCGGGACACCGCCGCGTTCGAGATCCGGGTCTTCGACGAGACCCCGCGCTTCACCGCCTACCTCGTGGACGGCGACACCTCGGACGGCATCGCGGTCGTCCAGCCCTACCTGCGCAAGGCCCGCGGCATGGAGGCGCCGGTCCTCATCCTGCGCGGCGGGCCGCGGGAACTCGTGCAGATCAGGGCCGGCGAGGCCCCCGAGGCCGAGCACGGGCTGTTCGAGATCTACCGCGAGGAGTTCGAGGGCGTCTGGGCCGACTCCCGTCCGGTCTCCTGACGGCCCGGCGGACCGCCGCGGCCGGACCTCCCCCGCAGCCCGGCCGCAGGAGTGTCAGTGGTGCGCGGGATGATGGAGCCGAACACGGGGGAACTGCGGGAAGGACGTACGCCACATGGGCATGGGACGACGCCGGGCATGGCGGGCCGGCTCCGGACGGGGGAGGACCGCGGGCGAGCGCCCGCGCGGCGCGGTGAGCGCCACGGTCACAGGGGGCGCGCGATGAGCTGGATCAGCGACGCGCTGGTCGCGTTCGACCTGGAGACCACCGGCACCGACGTCGAGACCGACCACATCGTCACCGCCGCCGTCGTACGGCTGGAGGCCGACGGGGCCGTCTCGCGGGAGTGGACCTGGCTGCTCGATCCGGGCGTGGCCATACCCGAGCAGGCCTCCGCGATCCACGGCATCTCGACCGCCCACGCCCGCGCGCACGGCGCCCCGGCCGGTGCGGCGGTCGAGGAGATCGCCCGCACCGTGGCCGAGGTGCTGAGCTCGGGCACACCACTGGTGGTGATGAACGCGCGCTACGACCTGTCCTTGCTGGACCGCGAGTGCCGGCGGCACGGCGTCGCGTCCGTCAGCGAACGGCTGGGCAGCGTGCCCTCGCCGGTCATCGACCCGCTGGTCATCGACAAGCACGTCGACAAGTACCGCAAGGGCAGGCGGGCGCTGCAGGCGCTGTGCGCCCACTACGGCGTGCAACTGGAGGGCGCCCACGACGCGCGGGCCGACGCGGTGGCCGCGGCCCGCGTGGTGCGCCGCATGGGGGAGCGGCACGAGCCCGTCGGCCTGATGCCGCTGGCGGACCTGCACGCCCTTCAGGTCCGGGCGGCGGCCGAGCAGTCGGCCTCCCTCCAGGCGTACCTGCGGCGCACCGCCGACCCGGCGGCCGTCGTCGAGCAGGCCTGGCCGGTCATCCCCCGGCCGAGGTGACCCGGGGACCCGCCGGCGCGAGCAGGGCGCAGTCGAGGATCCGCCCGTCCACGGTCCCGACGAGGAACCTGCCGGCACCGGCCGCCGCGAGGGACAGGGGCACGACCACCTGACCGTCGACGCGCAGCCGGTGCCGTAGGCGCGGGCTGCCGGTGCGTGCGTCGAGCGCCACGACCTCACCGGACCGGTGCGCGGCGTAGACGGTGTCCTCGTCGGCGTCCAGGGCCGTGACCGGCTCGTCGGCGGCGAACACCCACTCCGGCATGCCGTCGGGGAGCCGGCGCCGCACCACGAAGGCGTTCCGTGCCGGGGCCTTGCCCGCGTCTCGGACCACGGCGGCCTGGACCAGCGCGTCGCCGTCCAGCCGGACGGCCGGTCCGGGGAAGAGGTGGCAGCCGCGCCCGGGTTCCCAGTCGAGGGGGAAGAGCCTGCGCAGCTCCGGCTCGGCGTCCGCTGCCCCGCCGTCGAGCGCGCCGACCCAGGCCCGGTGCCGCGGCACGCCGTGGAGGTCCCGCACGAAGAGCAGTTCGGCGCCGCGCCGCAGACGGAAGTCGCTCGCCGTCAGCGTGAAGCGCGCCGCCTCGGTGCCGTCGGGGGCCAGCAACCGGGTCGCGCCGCCCCACTGATCCGGCCCTCCCTGCCGGACGGCGAGCCGGCCGTCACGGCTGCCGGTGAACGTCACCGCGTGACCGGGCTCGAAGGCCTCCAGCAACCGCCCGTCCGTCAGGGACACCCGCTGCACCAGCGTGCCGGACCGCTGCCACCCCTGCCCCGACGGGCGCAGGGTGTGCCGGACGTTGACCCAGGCCGACCGCTGGTCGGCGGCCACGTGGATCTGCTGCCCGCCGTCCGGGTCGGGCACCGACCACTGGAGTTCCCCCGACGGCAGCCGGCACTCCAGCAGCGCGCCCTCGGCCGTCGCCAGCATCCGGCCGTCGGCGAGCACCTCGACGGCCCGCACCTGACGGCGCGGCGCCCACGCCGTCCCCAGGGCGGTGCCGCGCTCCGTCAGCAGGTCGCGGGCGTCGCCGCCCTCGGGGTACGCGTACGGCACCCGGGGGCCCATCACCTCGCGGTACCCGACGGAGGCGGCGGGCACCGCCCGCCAGTCCTCGCGTTCCAGGACGGACTCGAAGCCGTGGCTGAAGGCGTACTCGTGGTCCTTGTCCTCGGGGGTGACGACCAGCCGCAGACGCCGCCCGTCCAGCCACCGGACGGAGGTCACCTCGCGGCCGCCGTCCAGGACCGGCCGCACGTCGCCCGACTCCAGGTCCATCAGCAGCAGCTGGCCCTCGAAGTCCCAGCTGCCGTCGTAGCGGCCCACGCCCACGGCCACCAGCGGGAGGAGCGGATGGAAGGCGACGGAGTTCACCGGCCACGGGCAGTCGTACACGTGCCGGCAGCGCAGGTCCCGCGCGTCGTAGACGCCGACGCGGTACCGGGGCCAGCGGTCGGTCCCCGCCCGCCCCGACTGCGGCCAGGCGATCCACCCCATGTCGCCGCCCACGACCAGGCGCCCCAGCCGCTCGTCCGCGACGGCGACGCGCGGTTCACCGACCTCGGCGAAGGGACGGTCGGCGAGGACACGACGGACGATCGGGGAATCTGACACGGACACCGCCCAGGCCGGAGGGGTGCCCATCCTCGCAGCCCGAGCCGGACGGCGAGGCAGGAAGGGTCAGAAGGGGTACCAGCGCACGGCCGGATCGCCGTCCCGCAACGAGGCCACCCGCCGGCGGAACTCCGCGAGCGCCGCCGGGTTGCCCGGCGCGTGCTGCGCCACCCAGGCACAGCTCGCCGTCTCCCGCGCCCCGCGCAGCACCGCGCAGCCGTCCCACTCGCGCACGTCCCAGCCGTAGGCGGCCGTGAAGGCGTCGTAGGCGTCCGGACCCAGGCCGTAGCGGTCCCGGCTGAGCGCCATGACGACCAGGTCGTGCTCGCGCAGGTCGGCGGAGAAGGTCTCCAGGTCCACCAGGACCGGACCGTCCGGGCCGACGTGCACGTTGCGCGGCAGCGCGTCGCCGTGGATCGGCCCCGCGGGCAGGTGCGGGGTCAGCGCGGCCGCCGCGGCGGCGAAACCGTCCCGGCGCTCGCGCAGGTACGCCGCGTCCGCGGGGTCCACCGCCGGCCCGGCCAGCCGCAGCCACCGCTCCACCCCGTCCAGCAGGTCACGGCGCGGCAGGGCGAAGTCCGGCTCGGGCAGGGCGTGCACGAGCCGCAGCAGCGCGGCGAGGTCGGCGGGTCCCGCGGGCCGTACGGTGTCCGGCAGCCGCTCCCAGTACGTGACCGGGTGCCCCTCGACCAGCCGGGCCTGCGGCGCCGCCGCCCGTACCGCGGGAACGCCGTGGGCGGCCAGCCAGGACGCCGTGCGCACCTCGCGGGCGGCCCGGTCCAGCAGTTCGGGACCGCGGCCAACCTTCGCGACGGTCACGCCGTCCGCGAGTTCGAACACCGCGTTCTCGCCGAGCGCGATCAGCTTCGCGCCGTCCTGCCGGTCCGCCGCGAGCACGGCCCGGGCGAGCTCTTCGGTGAACGCCATACGGCAATGATCGCAGATCAGTAGGCTGGGCCGGTGACCGAGGACGACGTCATGGCCTTCTGCGAGACGCTGCCGCGGCTGCGGCGCGCCGCGAGCGGCGACCCGGCCGACGCGGCCGAACTCGAGGCCGTCGCCGAGACCGTACGGCAGGGCGCCGGCGACATGGAGGTGGTCACCGACCTCGGACTCCGGCTCGGCGTGCGGGTCTTCGACTCCCGCAAAGTCGCGGGTGGTTACGCCCAGGTGCCCGGCATGACCGGCGGGGGCGGCGGCCTCCTGCGCCACCGCTGCCCGCGCGGCGTCTGCGCCCGCAGCGAGGACCCGACGGCGTCCGTCACCGCCCCGCGCTGCGCGATGTTCGACGCCGAACTGCGGCCCGTCTGGTACTAGGCCCGTCGTCCCGGTCCCTGCGGGTGAAGGAGGAGCGTCCGGTGCGTGCAGCCCCACGGTGGAGGGAGCGTCCGGCGCGGGTGGCCGGTCCGGGTGGGCGACGCGGCGGATGCGCCCGCCGGGCGGCGCGGGGCCGCAGCGGCGCGGAAGGCGGGTACTAGCGCGGTGGCGGGTCTGCTGGACGAGATCGGCGGGAAGCTCGCCGAGCGCTGGGTGTCCCTGCTCGCGTTGCCCGGATCGCTCTTCCTCGGCACCGCCTGGGCCGCCCATGTGCTCGGCGGACGACGGCCGTTCGACGCGGGCCGCCTGCTGCGCGAGGTCGAGCGCTACGCGGACTGGACCGACGCCCACGGCGGCGCCGCGCTTTTCCTGGCCCTGGTCGCCGCGCTCCTGCTCGCCGTCGTACCGGGCCTGGTGGTGCAACTGCTGGCCCGCGCCGTCCAGGTGCTGTGGCTCGGGCCCTGGCCGGGAGGATCGGGGGAATGGCTCGTGCGCCGGCGCCGCGCCCGCCGCGAACGCGCCGACGCGGACGTCGCGGCCCACCTGCGGAACCACGAACGCGACGGCGACGAGGCCGAACTGGCCGCCGCCCGTGCGGCCGAGGCACGCCGCGACCGGATCGCGCCCCTGCCCCCGGCCCGTCCCACCCGCATGGGCGACCGGATGCACGCCCTGGAGCACCGCGTCGGCGCGTACTACGCGGTGCCCTTCACGGCGGTCTGGCCGCGCCTGTGGCTGGCGGCCACGGAGGCCGACCGCGGGGAGATCCGCACGGCGGCCGGTGCCTTCGAGGCGTCCACCCGGCTGTGCGGGTGGGGCCTGCTGTACGCGGCGCTGGCCTGCGTCACCGCGTGGTGGCCCGCACTCGTCGTCGGCGTCGTGCTCGTGTCCGCCGCCTGGTGGCTCGGCCGCGAACGGCTCTTCGCCCTGGCGGACCTCGCCGACGCCGTCGTGGACCTGCGTCTGCGCTCCGTCGCCCGCGCGGTGGGGATCCCCGTCCCGCCGGGACCCGTCGCCCCGGCGACCTGGCGGGAGCTCGACCTGCTGCTGCGCCGCCGTAGATGACCCCGCGGGAGCGGGCACCGCCATGATGTGGCGGCCCGCCCGGCCCCGCCACGAGACCGGACGAGCATGCTGCACCTGCTGTTCCTGACGTACACCGGATCGGAAGCGGACGCCGGGCCTTTCGTCGCCGCCCACGTCGCGTTCCTGGAACGCCACCACCGCGCCGGCACCTTCCTGCTCTCCGGGCAGACGGTGCCCTCGTCCGAGGGCGGCATGATCCTCGCCCGGGGCACGGACCGCCGGACGATCGAGCGGATCGCGGCGGAGGACCCCCTGGTGATCTCGGGGGTCGCCGCGTACACCGTCTCCACCGTCGACCCGGCCCGCGTGCACCCGGACCTGGCCGGTCTGCTGGGCGGCGCCTGACGTCCCGTCGCGTGGCTCAGCGGCCGATGTGGACGAAGGGCGCCCAAACCGCCGGGGAGCGGGCGTAGCGGGTGCGCAGGGCGCGGATGGCGTGGTTGAGGGCGCGGCCCGCGTCCGCGGGGGCGACGGCGCCGGGTGCCGGGCCGCGGATCGCGGCGTACAGGCGGGCGGCCAGGAGCGCGCAGACCGCGTCGTCGGCCTCCCACAGGGCGCCGACGACCTGGGGGTAGCCGGCGGTCTGGAAGGCGGAGGCGAGGTGGACGGCCTCGTCCGGCAGCTGCCCGGTGTGCGCGGTGTGGCAGGCGAGCAGCACCGCCAGCTCGGCGTAGAGCAGTTCCTGCCGGGAGACGTCCGCGGCGCTGAGCGGCCCGCCGTGCAGGAGCAGGTGACTGGCGGACGGGTCCTGCGGGTCGCTGACGCCGTGGCAGGCGAAGTGCACCCAGCGGGCCGTGCGCAGGGCCGACAGGACCCGTTCCGGCGTGGCCGCCTCGCCCTCGACGGCGCGCACGCCGCCCAGCGCGTCCGCGATCGCGGCGACCTCACGGGCAGAGGCGCCCGCCGAGCCCGCCGTGCCGGTGGGCCGGCCGACGGCGAGCAGCCGTCCGCCGGTGCGGCCGGAGGAGACCTGCCGGGCGTGCCGCAGGGCGCGCAGGGTGGGGGTGTAGGAGGACGCCACCCGGTCCAGGACGGTGCGCCCGTCGTGCAGTTGGTGCCGCCGCTGCAGTCCGGCTGCGTGCAGCGGCAGGTACGCCAGCGGCCCCGAGGCCGACCACCACAGCCGGGGCGCGGCCGACGCGGGGGCGTCCGCGGGGAGCGGCCGGGTGAGGCCGAGGGCGGTGAGCACCGGCTCGGCCACCGTGCGCCAGAGCCAGGCGAGGGTGTCCAGGACGAGTTCGCGGGCGCGGTCGTGCTCCTCGTCGGGCGCGGTCCGCGGCAGGCTCACCGCGCCGAGGAACTCCTGGGCCCGCAGGGCCAGCTGCCCCTCCGTCAGCTCGCGCAGCGGCACGGAGAAGATGCGCTCCTGCGTGACGACGAGAGCGTCGCACCGGAGCCGGTCCACGTTGACCGCGACGACCGGTCCCTGCGCCGCCACGGCGCGCATCTCCCGTTCCGTGGGCGGCATCAGGAACCGCTCGAAGCCCGGCTTGCCGCGGACGCGCATCAGCAGCGCCTCCCACTCGGCGGCCGGCACGTGCCGCTCCATGAAGTCCTCGCCCGCCTCGGCCCGCCGCAGGCGTCCCCCGAGCCCGGCGAACTCCCGGGCCAGCAAGGGGTGCGCCGCGGACAGGGCGGTCAGATCGGCGCGGGCCTCCAGGTCCTGGCCCATCAGGACGGCCCGGCCCCGCTCCAGCAGCGCCAGCGCCTGCGCGGGGCGCCCGGCGGCGAGCGCCGCGGCGCAGCCGGTGCGGCCGAGGCTCGTACCGGTCAGGGGATCGGGCCGGCCCGCCCCCGACGGGTCGGCGCCGTCCACCCCCAGGTGCGCCATGGGGTAGCGGCGGCCGAGCAGCGCCCCGCCGACGGTCGCCCGGCGGTCATCCCGCGCCAGGGCCCGCGAGGCCAGCGACGGCAGGGTCTCCAGGGCCCGTGCCGCCGCGTCGGCCGCGGCCGCCCAGTCGTGGTGCTCCAGGGCGTCGGCCATCGCGATGCGCGCCACTTCGAACCGCAGCGCCGGCATCTCGCCCGCGGGCGACGCCACGAACGCGACCTCGGCCGCCCGCGCCGCCCGCTGGTCCCCGCGGACCGTGGCATCGGTGTAGTCCGCCCAGTGGCCGTACGAGGTCACCATCCCGCCCAGCAGGTCCGTCAGGCCCGGGGTCCGTTCCACGCGCCCTGAGGCGTCGGCGATCCTGCGGCGCGCCTCGGCGGCCAGGACGGGGTCCTGGGTGAGCCCGGCGAGGTTGGTGAGCGCGTTGGCGTACTCGACCTCCCCGGCGGCGCGCTCGGGCGCTTCCCCGGGCAGCAGGTCGAGCGCCGTGCGCAGCTCCCGGCAGCAGGCCCGCAGGGCGCCGGTGTCCATGGCGAGCACCGCCCGCATGTGCTGCCACGGCGCCGAGGCGAGGACCAGGCGGGCGTGCTCCCCGGAGCCGTGGGGGAGCTCGGCCAGGACGCGGTCACCGAGCGCGGCCGCCTCCTCGATCACGGCGGCGTCCTGGTCGGCCATGTAGCGCATCCCGATGACCGCCATCAACAGGCTCGCCGTCCACGCGCGTTCGGTGCTGCCGGCCTCCGTCCGCTCCAGCGCCTCGCGCAACCGCCGCTCGGCGTCGGCGACGAAGGCGGGATCCATGCCCTGGGGCGTGCCGGGGCCCTTGGCCAGGGCGTCCAGCAGGGGCCGCATGTCGGGCGGGACGGGGAAGGCGGAGGTGAAGCGCGCGTACAGGTCGTCGGCTGCTCCATCGTCCTCGCCCTCGCCCTCGTCCTCGTCCTCGCCCTCGCCGTCGCCCGTGCCCGTGTCCGGTTCCGGTTCCGGTCCGGGCCCGGGCTCCGGGGCGGGGGTGACGGGGGCGGTGCGGAAGCCGTCCGGCGGCAGGGCCGACCGCAGCTGCACCGGCGGCAGCGCGGGCGCGAACCGCACCATCATCGGCAGGAACCGGGTCGCCACCGAGCCGAGGGCCCGCGGTACGAGCCGCATCCTGCCGCGGAGTTCGCCCACCGCGGCAGCCTTCGCGGCGACGTGCGGCAGCAGCGGATGGCCCGGTGGCAGGCGCGCCACGAGCGCGCGCAGTATCCGCTCGGCCTCGGCGGCGTCCGCGGCCTCCCAGTCGACGACCGCGCGGGCGGCGAGCAGGGAGGCCAGGTTCACCTCGTAGGTCCCGTTGTCGTCCGGCAGGCCCTCGGCCCGGTAGGCCTCCAGGAGGCCCATCGCCTCGTCGATCGTCGCGCGGGCCGGCGCCCAGGGCAGCGTGCACATCAGTGCCGCCGCCAGCGCGAAGTGGACGCTGCGCATCTCGTGCCGGTCCCGGAGCCCGCCCAAGGTGCGCCCGCTCGCCGCGGCCAGCGCCAGCCGCCCGCCCCGCACGGCGACGTCCACCGCCTCCCGGTCCCGCGGGTGGGCCCGGACCCAGGCGATCCCGGCGAGCACCGCCACCCGGCCCGCGTCCGGGGCGTCGACGTGCCCGGGGGTGACCGCGGCGAAGGCCTCCCGGGCACGCGCCCACAGCGCGGGCAACTCCTCCGTGGCCCCGCACTCGTAGCGGATCAGCGCGGAGTGCGCGAGCCGGGCGAGCAGCCCGGGACGGCACAGGTCGTCCGCAGGAAGCGTCGCCAGCAGCGCCGCCGCCCCGCCCTCCATGGGGTCCGCGGGCCGGAACGGCTGCTGGGCGGGTCCGGACGGGTAGCGGGCGGCGACGGACACGAGGTCGCCCTGCGAGCGGTGCTGGGTCTGCGCCCCCAGGTGGTGGCGGACCTCGGGCGCGGTGCGGAAGTCGCCGTGCAGGTGCGCCAGGGTGCGGTCGGCCAGTTGCAGGTGCAGGACGAGCCGGGCGCGCAGCGGATGGTCGCGGGGCGCCGTGTCCAGGCCCAGCACGATCAGCGCGAGGGCGGCGGCGGCCGGGGCGCGGCCGTCCTCGCTCCGCCAGGACTCCCGCAACAGGTCCTCCGCCGCCCGCAGCAGGCTCCCGGGCGCCGGTCCGGCGCCGTCGACGAGGCGGCCGGTGCCCGGCGGCTCCGCCAGCGCGAAGCGCCTCAGCATGCGGTCCACGGCCGCCCGCGCGTCCGTCATCAGCCGCCCCCGATCCCCGTTGCCGGCGTCGCGGCAGGATAGCGCGCCGTCTGTGACCGACTGCTCACTGCGCGATGCGGCGCCGCCGGCCGCGGGACGGCTCTCGCGGCCCGGGCGTCCGCGCCGACGGCGTCGCGGCAGGACCGCGTGCCGATGGCGGCGTGTGGTGAGGGTGGCGGCCGGTCGGGCCCCACCGCACCGGGGCAACCCGCAGCAGTGGTCGCTGCCCTGCGGGGTCGTTCCCCTGCACGAGGCATCCGGCCGGGGGCGGGTGACGCCGACTCGTGCCGTTCCGCGGCGAAGCCGATGGTGGGGCCGGGCGTTCGGCCTGGTGACGGCGGCGCGGCGTCGGACGGCGATGGCGGGGTCCGTCCGGCCCGGTCATGCCGCGGCACGGGGGACGCGGCCTCCGCGCGAGCCGCGGTGCCCGAGGCCCGGTGCCGGACTTCGCGGGAACCCCGAGGCGCCCTCGCAACCCGGAGTCCTGGGAGACGCCCACCACGCCCGAGTGCCCGGACGCCCGGTACCGCGAGTCGGGGCGCACCGCAGCAGGGCGGAGTGCACGTGGCTCCGCCTTGACGCGAGGGCCGCGCGGGGCCCCGTCACGCCGCGGTGCGGCGCACCGCGTCCCGCAGGACCGCGGCGGCGCCGCCGTGCGCGTACACCTGGCGCTGCCGGCGGGCGCCGGAGCCCTGGGAGGTCAGGCGGTCCACGCCGGCCCGGACGGTGTACAGGTCGCCCGCGTCCTTCAGCGCGCCCTCGACGTGGGCGACCAGGGACTCGACGACGTCGTGCGCGCTCGCCGGACGGAAGGTACGCGGATCGAGCAGGGCGCCGTCCAGGCCGGAGCGGCTGGCCCGCCACGAGGCGAGCCGGAGCAGGGCCACGTCGTCGGCGGGCACGGGGCACCCGTCGGCCCAGTCGCGGGCGGCGGTCTCGACCAGGCCGCGCACCAGCGCGGCCAGCACCACCGCGTCCTGGTACTCCGGGCACACGTCGCAGACGCGCACCTCCACCGTGGGGAACTTCGCCGACAGCCGGGCGTCGAAGTAGAGCATGCCCTGGTCGATCAGGATCCCCGTGGCCAGCAGCCGCGACACCGCGGCGCGGTACCCCTCGGCGGAGCCGAAGCCGCGGGTCGGCCCGGCGGTGGGCCAGCGGCCGAAGACCTGGTAGCGGTAGCTCGCGTACCCCGTGTCGGCGCCCTGCCAGAGCGGCGAGTTGGAGCTGAGCGCCAGCAACGGCGGCAGCCAGGGGCGGATGCGGTCGACGACGGCCACGCCCTCCTCGTCCGACTCCACCCCCACGTGGACGTGACAGCCGCAGGTCAGGGTCTCCTGCGCGGTGAGGCCGAAGGACTGGGCCATCCTGCGGTAGCGGCCCCTGGGGGTGAGCCGGGGCGGCACCGCCATCGGGGAGGTCCCCAGCGCCGCCACCGCGACGCCCTCCGAGCGGGCGAGCCCGGCCGCCCGGCGGCGCCAGGCGCGCAGCTCCTCCCGGAGCTGGTCCAGGGAGACGCAGGGGGAGCTGTTCAGTTCGAGCTGCTGTTGCTGCAGCTCGGCCACCAGTTCCCGGGGCCAGGGGCCGCCGTCCAGCACCGCGTCGGCCACCGCGCGCGGTTCCCCGGACCGCGCGTCCACCAGGAGAAGCTCTTCTTCCACTCCCACGGTGCGTGCCACGTCCTTCCGATACCCGCTGAGCCCGCCGCTATCCGTCAGTGGGCCTCATCCGGCGGACAGGAGGTGGTCCATGGCGCGCCGGCACAGGTCGGCGGCCTCCTCGCCCGCCGTGGACGTCACGCTGAGGAACAGCCGCCCGCCCAGCCCCACCACGATCACCAGCGGCGCCCCGGACAGGCTGGTGTGCGCGGCCCCGTGGACGGCGGCCAGCCGCAGCGGCCCGTACGTCCCGGGAAGGTCCAGCCGCGTGTTGCTCACCGACACGTCGAACCGGGGGCCGCGCGTCTCGCCGCGCTGCAGGAGGGCGCCGACGGCGCGGTGCGGCAGGAACGAGGTCAGCCGGAACACGCGCACGAGCGGGCGCAGCTCCTCCGGGGTGAGCCGGGCGTGGATCCCGGCCCGCGCGGCGCGCGCGGCCGCCCACAGGTCGTCGGTGCCGCCGTCCACGGGGACGACGAAGCTCGCCGCGTACAGGCCCATGGCCTCACCGGGCGACGGTTCGAGCACCCGGCGCAGGTCCGCCGCCACCGCGATCCGCGCCGGGCGGCCGGGCGCGGCGGCCCGCGCGAAGGCCGCGCACAGGGCGGCCTGCAGCGTCGCGCCCTGCGCCCGGCACCGCTTGAGCAGCAGCTCCGTCTCCTCGCGCTCCAGCGACCACGCGTGGTAGGCGAGCCGCCCGTCCGAGGGGTACGGCGGCCGTACGTGCCCGCCCAGCGCGCGGGCGGTCTTCAGCAGGTCCCCGGGGTGGGCGCGGGGGCCGGGGATCAGCTCGTCCGCGGGTGCCGCCAGCACCGGCACCGGGCCCGCGCCCGACGCGCCCGACGCGCCCGACGCGTCCGCCCGGTGTGCGCCGGGCGGCCGCGCCGGGCCGGGCAGGGGGGCGCCCGCCGGATCCGGCCCCCCGAGGTGGGTCAGCAGGTCGCGCATGACGACGCCCGCGGAGACGGCGTCGGCCACCAGGTGGTGGTAGACGGTGACGAGGTCGAAGGCCTCGCCCGCGTCGACGAGCACGAAGCGGGCGAGGGGACCCGTACGGGTGTCGAAGGGCCGCTGGAGCTCCTGCTCCACCACGCGGGACCAGGCGCCCGCACCGGCGTCCGGGACCACCCGCACCCCCGGGTCCGCCACCCCGGTCGTGGTGAGCCGCCCCTGCCACGGCCCCGGGTCGGCGATGCGGACGCCGAGCAGGGGGTGGCGGCGCCGCACGGACGCCACGGCCGCGCGCACGCGCCCGGGCGTGGTGCGGCCCTCGACCCGGGCCACGGCGGCGATGTTGACCGGGAGCCGCTCGCCCGCGGCCCAGATGACGCGTTCGTACGGGGACAGTCGGCGGCGCATGGGGGTGCTCCCCCTTCCTGGCGGGGTTCCTGGTGGGGTTCCTGGCGGGGCGGTCAGCGCTTCAGGGCGCCGCGCAGCCCCTCGGGCAGCGTGACGGCGGGCCGGTACGGGAGGCGGCCGCCGGGGGCGCAGGTCCACGCGGGATGCAGCGCCTCGGCGACCTTGTCGGGGTTGAGCGCCGACGAGCTGCCGAACAGCCGTGCCGCGGCCATCGCCAGCGGCCCGGGGATGTGCACCACCCGCGGCGCCCGGCGCCCGAGCGCGGCCGCCACGGCGGCGCCGATGTCCTCCCAGCGGTGCTCGGTGCCGTCGCAGACGTGGTACGTGCCCACGTCCGTCGTGCCGGGGTCGGCGGCGGTGATCAGCGCCCTGCACAGGTCGTCGACGTGGATCAGCGAGTAGTGCCGCGGCCCGGGCCGGCCGACCGCGGGCAGCAGGCCGGTACGCACCGCCGCCACCAGCCGCGGCAGGAACTCCGGGTCGCCCGGGCCGTAGACGATCGGCGGCCGGACCACGACGGCCGGCAGCCGGTCCGCCGCGTCCCGCACCGCCCACTCGCCGCCGAGCTTGCTGCGCCCGTACGCGGAGACCGGCTCCGGCGGCGCGTCCTCGTGCCGCCGCCGGCCGGGCCCGGAGGCGGCCAGCGACGAGCAGTACACCAGGCGCGGCGGCACGGCGGCCGCCGCGGCGGCCTCGCACAGCCGCCGTGTGCCGGCGGCGTTGACGGCGGCGTAGGCGCGGGGGTCCCCGGCCTTGGTGACCCCCGCCAGGTGGACGACCCGGTCCACGCCCCGCAGTGCGACGGCCAGCCCCTCCCCGGTGGCCAGGTCACCGGGCACGCTGCGGGCGCCGGGCACGTCGCGGCCGCCGCGCACCAGCGCGGTCACCTCGTGGCCGCGGGCGGTGAGGTGGCGTACGAGGTGGCCGCCGATGAAGCCGGTGGCACCGGTCACGAGGTACCTCACCGCAGGCCCCCACCGTCGCGCTCGTACAGCCGGTGCGTCCTGAAGTGCACCCCGCCCATGGCCTGCGCGTGCCGGTTGGAGCCGCGGTTGTCCTCCAGGATCCAGGACAGGTCGGTCTCGGTGTAGCCGAGCCGGAACGCGGCGCGCTGCGCGTCGGCGAGCAGCACCGCCACCAGCCCGCGGCTGCGGTGCTCCTTGCGCACGCCCGAGGTGCCGCCCCTGACACGGGTGATGCGCCCCATGGCGCGGCTGATCCGCAGCATGCCGACCGGCAGCCCCCAGGTGGTGAGCCTGCCCCGCGCGGTGCGCAGCGCCTGGTTCACGTCCGGCACCCACAGCGTGAAGGCGGCCGGCTCGCCGTCCACCTCGGCGATCCGCACCAGCTCCGGATGGACGACCGACTTCAACTGGGCGGCCATGTGCAGGAACTCGGCGTCGGTCAGCGGCACGGAGGCGTAGTTCTCGGCCCAGGCGTCGTTGTAGATGTCCTTGATGACGGCCATGTCGGCCTCGTAGCGGTCCCGGTCGAGCGGCCGCACCCGCACGGCCGGGTCGGCCAGGGTGCGCGCGGCGACCCGGGCGATCGCGGCGGGCGGCTCGCCGTCCGGGGGCATCGGCACCAGCCAGGACAGCAGGTCCTTGGCCTTGCCGAAGCCGCAGCCGGTCAGCAGGTCCGCGTAGTACGGCGGGTTGTACGGGATGCCCACGCTCGGCGGCCCGTCGAAGCCGTCCACGAGCAGCCCGCACTCGTCGTTGACGGAGAAGCTGAGCGGGCCCAGCATCCGGGTCAGCCCGCGCCCGGCCAGCCAGTCGGCCGCCGCGTCGAACAGGGCCCCGGCGGCCTCCAGGTCGTCGGCGCACTCGAAGAGCCCGAAGTGACCGCACTTGTAGTCGTGCCGCTCGTGGAAGCGGGGGTCGGTGACGGCCGCGATCCGGCCGACGGTCCGGCGCCCCCTGCGGGCGAGGAAGAGCCGCGCCTCGGCCGTCTCGAAGAAGGGGTTGCGGCGCGGGTCGAGGAAGGCGCGCACCTCGCGCTCCAGCGGCGCGACCCAGTGCGGTTCGTCGCGGTAGAGCGCGTACGGCAGCCTGATGAAGGCCGTCGTGGCGGCGCGGTCCTCGACGGGGGTGACGGTGACGGCGTTCACCGGGCCACCGCCTGGGCGGGCAGCTCCGGGACGAGGCCGATCCGGCGGCCGGCGGCCGCGAAGGCGCCCAGGATCGCCTCCAGGTGGGCGTCGGAGTGCGTGGCCTGCACGGTCACCCGGATCACGCAGCGGCCCTCGGGGACGGCGGGGGCACCGACCGCGTTGGTGAACACGCCCTCGTCGAGCAGGGCCTGCCACATGCGGGCGCACACGGTCGCGTCCCCGATGAGGACGGGCACGACCGGGGTGACCGAGTCGCCCGTGTCGTAGCCGAGCGCGCGCAGCCCCGCCCGCAGCGCCTCCGCGAGGGCGAGCACGCGCCGGCGCCGCCAGGGCTCGGCCGCGGCGATGCCGAGCGCGGCGATCCCGGCGGCGAGGGCGGCCGGCGGCATCGACGCGGAGAAGAGGATGGAGCGGGCGCTGTAGCGCAGGTAGTCGATGACGTGCGCGGGACCGGCGAGGAACCCCCCGGTGGAGCCGAAGCACTTGGACAGGGTCCCGGTGAACAGGTCGACCCGGTCCATGAGGCCGAAGTGGTCCGCGACACCGCGCCCGGCAGGGCCGAGCAGCCCGATGTCGTGGGCGCCGTCCACGACGAGGCGGGCGCCGTGCCGGGCGGCGAGCTCCGTCAGCGCGGGGAGCCGGCACAGGTCGCCGTCCATGGAGAACATCCCGTCGGTGACGACGACCTTGCCCGCGGCCGGTTCCGCGGCCGTGGCCTGCTCCAGGAGCGTGTCCAGCCGCACGGTGTCCGAGTGCGGGTACAGGACGCGGCGGGCCGCGCCGAGCCGGATGCCGTCGACCAGCGAGGCGTGGTTGGACATGTCGCTGAAGGCGATGTCGCCGCGGCCGAGCAGGGCGGCCACGGCGAGGTTCGCCTGGAAGCCGGTGGTGACCACGGCGGCCGCCTCGGTGCCCAGGAAGTCCGCGATCCGCTCCTCTAGTTCGCCGTGGAGGGGGAGGGTGCCGTTGAGGGTGCGCGCACCGGAGCAGGAGGCGCCGTAGCGGGTCAGCGCCTCGGCCGCGGCCGCCGTCACCCGGGGGTCCGTGGACAGGCCCAGGTAGTCGTTGCAGCCCGCCATGACGACGTCCCGCCCCTCGACGACGGCCTCCCCGTCGCCCGTCATGTGCAGGGAGCGGTAGAAGGGCCGGACGCCCGTCTCCACCATGGCCCGCACGAAGGTCGACGACGACAGGTCCTTGCGGAACGCGTCGGTGGCGTCCTGGATTTCGGTCACTTGCCTTCGGTCTCCCTTAGGTGAGGGGCGAGTGGATGGTGAGCCGGGCGATGTCGGCCATGCTCGGCCCGGCGTGCCGCACGGGCGGGGCGGCGGCCCGGGCGCCGGGCAGCTCGCGGGCGAAGGCCCGGGCGAACGCGAGCGCCTGCACGCGGGCCAGATGGGACCCGAGGCAGTAGTGCAGGCCGCCGCCGAAGGCGAGCAGCCGCTGCGCCGGCCGGTCCGGGTCGAAGACGTGCGGCGCGGGGAAGCGCGCCGGGTCGCGGTGCGCCGCGCCGATGAGCGCGTGGACGACCCGTCCGGCGGGCACCGGGCGGCCGCCCAGCTCGGTGTCCGCGTCCGCCACGCGGGTCACCACGCGTCCCGGCGGGTCCCAGCGCAGCAGCTCGTCCGTGAGCGGCCCGGCGAACCCCGGTTCCTGGCGGATCCTTTCGGCAGACGCGGGGTCGGTGATCAGCGTCAGCGCCGTGCCGGCCAGCAGGGCGGCCGTGGTGGGCACCCCCGCGGAGAACAGCGTCAGCAGGAGATAGCGGGCCCCCGCCGGGTCCTCGGCGGCCCACCGGGACAGCAGGTCCCCCGTGGGGTGCCTGCGGCGCTCGGCCAGCGCGCGGTCGTACGCGTCGAGCAGGGACAGCGCGGCGGCGTCCGCCCGCCGTACGACGCTGGGGGGCGCGGCGAGCTCCTCCACGCGCACCATGGCGGCGCTCTCGGCGGCGAGCCACCCCCGGTCGATCCACTCCGGCAGCCCGGCCATCTCCGCCAGGACCGCGGTGGGCAGCGGCCGGCAGACCCGGGCGACGACGTCGGCGGCGCCGTCACGGCGCACGGCCGCGGCGAACTCCCGTACGTGGCGGTCGGTGAGCGGCTCCACGAGCCGCTCCGCCGCCTCCCGCACGACCCGCGGGGCCAGCACCGCGTTGAGCGGACGCCGGCGCGCGGTGTGCTCCGGCGGATCCTGCTGCAGGGGCGTCTCGCACAGCCCGACCGTGCTCGCGCTCTCCCGCCACCCGGGGCGGTGGGCGTCGCGCCACCGGGCCCCGAGGGTGAGCCATCCCCGCCCGGTCAGCACCTGCCGGCACTCCTCGTACCCCGTGACCAGGAGCGCGCCCCACGGCGTCGGCACGAGCGGCCCTGCCGCGGCGAGTGCGTCGTACGCCGCGGCGAGCGCCTGCGGCTCCACGGCTCTGCGCCACTGCCGGACGAGGCCCGCCGCGGAACGCGCGTCAAGGGCGGTGGGCTTCGGGGACAGCATCACGTGGCTCATGTGTCAGGAAACGGACTTCGGCTCGGAGGCAGGAGGGGGAGCGTCGCAGGGCGCACGGGGCGGCGTACACCGGGCTGGCGCCCCCGAGAGTGCTCTGCCGGAGGTGTTCCGATCCAGTCACATAGGCACTTTTCACCCACCCGTGAACGTAATTCGCCTTTCCCCCGCGCGGTCCGCTACGGTCGACCGTCCGTGTCCCAACCGCCCCGCGCCCCCCGCAGGTGCCACAGGCGCGGTGAGCCGGGCGGACCGTGTGGCTGGTGCCCGCGGTTTCCGCCCGACGGGCCCGCTCGCATCCGTCAGGCTGTGCCGACGGCTCGCGAACCCCTTGCCCTGCGGTCGGGGACTGCCGCGCCCCAGTGCGTCTGCCGCGCTGGTCACCGCCGCCCGTCGCACCGCCAGCCGTCGCACCGCCGTCCGGGGTGGCGTCGTGGGAGGAATAGCCCGATGGGGCATCTCGTTGGAGGGGGTGGTTGAATAATCAACAACATATCGTGAGACGACGGAGGAGGGTGAAGCCGGTGCAGTTCGGGATCTTCACTGTGGGTGACGTGACCATGGACCCCACGACCGGCAGGGCGCCGACCGAGCACGAGCGGATCAAGGCCATGACGGCGATCGCGCTCAAGGCCGAGGAGGTGGGCCTCGACGTCTTCGCGACCGGTGAGCACCACAACCCGCCGTTCGTGCCCTCGTCCCCGACGACCATGCTCGGCTGGATAGCCGCCCGCACGGAGAGGCTGATCCTCTCCACCTCGACCACGCTGATCACCACGAACGACCCGGTGAAGATCGCCGAGGACTTCGCGATGCTGCAGCACCTGGCCGACGGCCGCGTCGACCTGATGATGGGCCGCGGCAACACCGGACCGGTCTACCCCTGGTTCGGGCAGGACATCCGGCAGGGCATCCCGCTGGCGGTCGAGAACTACGCGCTCCTGCACAAGCTGTGGCGCGAGGACGTCGTCGACTGGGCCGGCCGCTTCCGCAGCCCGCTGCAGGGCTTCACCTCCACGCCCCGCCCGCTGGACGACGTGGCCCCCTTCGTCTGGCACGGCTCCATTCGCTCGCCGGAGATCGCGGAGCAGGCCGCGTACTACGGCGACGGCTTCTTCCACAACAACATCTTCTGGCCGGCCGACCACACCAAGCGGATGGTCGAGCTGTACCGCGCGCGCTACGCGCACTACGGCCACGGCACCCCGGAGCAGGCCATCGTCGGCCTCGGCGGCCAGGTGTTCATGCGGAAGAACTCGCAGGACGCCGTCCGCGAGTTCCGGCCGTACTTCGACAACGCGCCGGTGTACGGGCACGGCCCGTCGCTGGAGGACTTCACCGAGCAGACCCCGCTGACCGTCGGTTCGCCGCAGCAGGTCATCGAGCGGACGCTGGGCTTCCGCGAGTACGCGGGCGACTACCAGCGCCAGCTGTTCCTGATGGACCACGCGGGACTGCCGCTGAAGACCGTGCTGGAGCAGCTCGACATGCTCGGCGAGGAGGTCGTGCCGGTGCTGCGCGAGGAGTTCGCCAAGGGCCGCCCCGCGGACGTGCCGGAGGCCCCGACGCACGCCTCGCTGGTGGCCCGCCGTGACGCGCAGGCGCTGGAGGAGAAGGAGAAGGAGGCCGCGAAGTGACCGCCGCACCCCTCAAGCTCGTGGTCGTATCGGCCGGCCTGAGCACGCCGTCGTCCACGCGGCTGCTCGGCGACCGGCTCGCCGAGGCCGTACGGCGGGCCGTCGCGGACGGCGGCCGTACGGTCGACGTGCGGGTGGTCGAACTGCGCGACCTGGCCGTGGACATCGCCCACAACATGGTCACCGGCTTCCCCGGTCGCGCCCTGGCGGACGCCGTCGCCGCCGTCACGGAGGCGGACGGCCTGATCGCGGTGACGCCGGTCTTCTCGGCCTCGTACAGCGGGCTGTTCAAGTCGTTCTTCGACGTGATCGACAACGACGCGCTGGCAGGCAAGCCCGTGCTGATCGCCGCCACCGGCGGTACGGCCCGGCACTCGCTCGCGCTGGAGCACGCCCTGCGGCCGCTCTTCGCCTACCTGCGCGCCGTGGTCGTCCCGACCGCCGTGTACGCGGCCTCGGAGGACTGGGGCGGCAGCGGCGACGCGCTCACCGACACCCTGCCGACCCGTATCGTCCGCGCCGCGGGCGAGCTGGCGGCGCTGCTGGTGACGCGGCCCCCGGCCCCGGTGACCGCGGCCGATACGGTCGTTCCGTTCGCACAGCAACTGGCCGCCCTGCGGCCCGAGTAGGAGAGACGATGGCACTGCGCGTCGCCGACAACCCCGGCAGGTCCCGTTTCGAGATCTTCGACGCGGCGGAGGAGGGCGGTGCCGAGGAGGTGGCCGGCTTCGCCGAGTACCACCTGTACCGGGACCAGATAGCGTTCATCCACACCGAGGTGGACCCCCGTTTCGGCGGTCGCGGGCTCGGCGGCGCCCTCGCCCGGGCCGCGCTGGACGCGGCCCGCGAGCGGAAGCTGGCGGTGCTGCCCTTCTGCCCGTTCATCCGCGCGTGGATCGGCAAGCACCCCGAGTACGTGGACCTGGTGCCGGAGGGTGAGCGCCCGCGCTTCGGCTTGTGAGGCCGGCCGGGGTCCGCGGGGGCCCTCCACGGCGGACGGCGGGCGGGCCGGAATGGATCCGGTTGGTTGAATGTTAAACCGACCGTGCGGAGCCCGGACCGGGCCCGCCGAGACTGCCGAGGAGGGCGTCATGCCTGCCGTGACCGTGGAGAACACCCTGCTGCTGCCCCGTGTCGCCGGGCCCGACCCGCTGACCGCCGAGCAGCGCCCGGTGCGCAGGGTGACCGCCGCCCCGCAGGGCTTCGAGGGTGAGGGCTTCCCGGTGTACCGCGCCTTCGCGGGTGTGCCGACGCGGGAGCTCGACCCCTTCATCCACATGGACCAGATGGGTGAGGTCGAGTACGCGCCGGGCGAGCCCAAGGGCACGTCGTGGCACCCGCACCGCGGCTTCGAGACCGTCACGTACATGATCGACGGCCGCATGGAGCACCAGGACTCGCACGGCGGCGGAGGCACGATCACCGACGGCGCCACGCAGTGGATGACGGCCGGCAGCGGCATCCTCCACATCGAGGCGCCGCCGGAGGAACTGGTCGTCTCCGGCGGGCTGTTCCACGGCGTCCAGCTGTGGGTGAACCTGCCGCGGGCGGACAAGTGGAACGCGCCCCGCTACCAGAGCATCGAGGGCCCGGAGGCGGCGCTGCTGTCCTCGCCCGACGGCGGCGCGCTGGTCCGCGTCATCGCCGGCGAGGTCGCGGGCCACGCGGGACCGGGGAGCACCTTCACCCCGATCACGCTGGTCCACGCCACCGTCAGCCCCGGCGCGCGCCTGGTCCTGCCCTGGCGGCCGGACTTCAACGCCCTGGCCTACGTGCTGTCCGGGCGCGGTACCGCCGGAGCCGAACGGCGCCCGCTGGACGCTCACCAGCTGGCCGTGTTCGGCAGCGGCGACACCCTGACCCTGGAGGCCACCGACCACCCCGACAGCCGCACCCCCGCCCTGGACGTCCTGATCCTGGGCGGCCGCCCGATCCGCGAACCGGTCGCGCACTTCGGCCCGTTCGTCATGAACACCAAGGCCGAGGTCATGCAGGCCGTCGAGGACTTCGAGCGGGGCCGGTTCGGACGGGAGCCGGCCGGCCGCATGCCGCACACCGCACCCGGAGAGGAGCTCGCGTGAACACCACCACCGACCACGGGTCCTACGCCGCCTACGAGGAGACCACGGCGGAGCGCTGGGCGCGCGCCGGGCTCTACTTCGAGGCCAAGGAGTACACCGAGGCGGCCCGGCTGCTCACGGCCGTCGTCGACGAGGTGCCCGAGCAGGTCGCCCCGCGCCTCCTGCTCGCCCGCGCCTACTACCACTCCGCCCAGCTCGGCCGTGCCGAGGAGCAGTTGCGCGTGGTCGTCGAGCGCGACCCGGTCGAGCACTACGCGCACCTGATGCTGGGCCGGACCCTCCAGCGGCAGGGGCGCGAGGCCGAGGCCGCGCCCTGGCTGCGGCTCGCCGCGGCCTTCGCCGGGGAGCTGCCCCCGGAGGGCTGAGCCGGTGCCGGGCCCCGGACCGGGGCCCGGTGGCACACGCGGTGCCGCCGCCCTAAAGCCTGGGCAAAGAGCCTGGCCGGGGCGGCGGCGCCGGGCGTATGTTCCCCTGCGGCTTCGGCAACTACTACGGGGGGAAAGCCGTGTCCGCACGTTCCGGCACGTCGTCCGCGCTCGGCTGGGCGCTCACCATCACCTTCAACATCGTCCTGCCCATCCTCACCTACGGCCGGCTCACCGACGCCGGCTGGAGCGAGTTCTCCGCCCTGCTCGTCTCCGGTGTGTGGCCGGTGCTCGACACGGCCATCACGCTCGCCTGGCGCCGCAAGGTGGACGAGTTCGCCGTCATCACCCTCGTGTTCCTGGTGATCACCGTGGTCGTCACCGTCGTGGGCCCGCACTCCACGCGCCTGCTGCTGGTCAAGGACTCCGCGGTCACCGGCCTGTTCGGGGTGGTCTGCCTGGCCAGCCTGCTCGCGCCGCGGCCGCTGATGTTCTACTTCGGGCGCAAGTTCGGCACCAACGGCACCAAGGAGGACGCCGAGCGGTTCGACGGCCTGTGGCAGTACGAGGGCTTCCGCCACGTCATCCGCACCATGACCGTCGCCTGGGGGGTCGGTTACATCCTCGAGGCACTCGCCAGGATCGGCCTTTCGTACAAGCTGTCGACCGCCACCATGGTGACGGTCAACTCGGTGATGGCGTACGCCGTCACCGGTGTCCTGATCGCGTGGACGATCCTCTACGGCCGGCGCGCCGCCGCCCGCGGCAAGGAGCGGGAACGGCAGGCCGCGGAGGCGGCGGCGGAGGCGGCGGCGGAGGAGGAGGCAGCCGTCCGGGCCGGGGCCGGCGAGGCCGCAGGGGCGCCCGGCGTACCCGGGGCCTGACGGTAATCGCCGCGCGTCGCGCACGCCCGGCGGTCCGGGCGGCATCGGGGGCACTTGCCGCCGCGTCGGCCGGGCAGGTCGTGGCCGGCGGCGGGTCGTTGCCGGTAGACCGGCTGCCATGGACAGTGAGACCGAAGGACAGCGGCGGCCGGTGGTGGTCACGGAGCGGGGCTCCGTGCGCGGGGTGACCGGGGAGGGCGGCGTGGCGGCCTTCCGCGGGATCCCCTACGCGGCGTCGCCGGTGGACGCGTTGAGGTTCGCCCCGCCCGCACCGCACCCCGGCTGGGCCGGCGTGCGCGACGCGGCCCACGCCGGCCCCGAGGTGCCGCAGGCGCCGTCCCGGCTGGCGGTCGTCATGGGTCCGCGCGAGCCGCACGGGGACGAGGACGGCTGCCTCACCCTCAACGTGTGGACGCCCGAGGGGGCGCTCGAGGCCGGTGCCGATCCCCGGGCGGTGCTGGTGTGGTTCCACGGCGGCGGCTTCACCACCGGCTCGGGCGGCTGGGACTGGTATGACGGCACGCGGCTCGCCGCCCTCGGCGGCATCGTCGTCGTCACCGCCAACTACCGCGTCGGCCCTCTGGGCTGGCTGTACCTGCCGGAACTCGGCGCGGACAACCTCGGCAGCCGGGACCAGGCGGCGGTGCTGCGCTGGGTGCGCGACAACATCGCGTCCTTCGGCGGTGACCCCGCGCTGGTCACGGTGGGAGGGCAGTCGGCCGGCGCGTACTGCGCGCTCTGCCTCGCCGTCGACCCGGGCACGCACGGACTCGTCCGGCGCGTGCTCGCCGAGAGCGGGCCGTGGGGGCTCGCACCGCAGGAGCCCGCCGGGGCGGCCGAGGTCACCGCCGCCTATCTGCGGCTCCTGGGCGTCACGCACCTGCCGGAACTGCGGGAACTGCCCGCGGAGCGGCTCGTGTCGGCGTACGGGCGGCTGTCGGCCGAGCGCGCTCGGCCCGGCGACGTCGCCCCGCCGATGTACCCGGTGCTCGGCGGGGCGGGCCTGCCCTGCGCCCCGATGGCGGCGGTGGCCGCGGGCGGCCTGGACGGCACGGACGTCCTGCTGGGCAGCACGCAGGACGAGATGACGGCCTTCCGTGCCGCCTCGCCCGCCGGCTTCCCCGACGCGGCCGGGACCGATCGGGTCTTCGGGGCCGGGGTCACCGCGATCGCGGCCCGCTGCGCCGAGAGGGGCCGGCCCGCGTACGCCTACCGCTTCACGCGGCGCCCGCCCGGCGACGACGGCACCCTGGGCGCCACGCACTGCGCTGAACTCCCCTTCCTCTTCGGCGATTTCGCGGCGTACGCGGACGCTCCGATGCTGGGCCCGGTGGACGAGACCGACCGCGCCCTCGCCCGGGCCTTCGGCGGGGCGCTCGCCGCGTTCGTGGCGACCGGCCGCCCGGACGGCGGGGAGGACGGGGGCAGGGACGGGGACGGCGGGGAGGGGCGCGGGCCGTGGCGGCCGTACGAGCCGGGGACGGCCGCCTCGGTGAGGCGGTTCGGGCGGCCGGAGCGTTAACTCTTCCGGGGGATCGCACAAATATTCGAACACGGGATACGCTGCAGGCATGTCGACTTCAGGCGATGAGCGAGACCTCTTCTCGGATCCCGACCGGACCGCGCCCCTCACGGCGCGCGGTCCGGCACCCGCCCTCGACCCGTTCCGGACCCCTGGCTCCGCGGGCGCGTCCACGGCCCCGGCCGCGCGCGCGGTGGACGGCCCGGGGCGCGGGGCCATAACCCCGCGCCCCGGCGCCGAGCGCTGAGCCCGACCCCGCCGGGCGGCCTTGCGCGGGCCTACGGTGGGGGAGTGGCCGCCCGGTCACGCCGCCTGCGACGGGACGGTGAGGAACATGGGCGAGGCTCCGGCCGTCGGCCCGGCGCCTCGGCGCACGGTGCAGGACGAGTTGTTCGGCTCGCTGACCGTCACCCTCCCGGGCGAGGATGTGGCCCTGGCCCGGGTGGAGGGCCCGGGGCTGCCGACCGCGACGATCGTCCGCGAAGGGGAGGCACGGGACCACGCCCAGGCCCCGCTGGGCACCCGCGACGCGGGACGGCTGACCATGACGGTCGGCGGCGACGCGGCCGGGCTGCACCTCGGGCCGGGGCGGCTGACCCGCTCCTCGTTCGGCGTCCGTGCCGAGCTTCCGGGCCGGGCCTACCGTTTCGAACCCGTCAGCTCCCACAGCAGTGTGCTGGGGTGCGACGGGCAGCAGGTGGCCGCGTTCGTGAGCGGCGAGGACGAACTGTCGGCGGCCTGGCGCCCCGAGGAGAGCTCCCCGTCGCCGCAGGACGCCGCCGTGGGCTACCTGCCGGCGACCGCCTTCGGCACCGGGGCCGCGAGCACGGGCACGCCCATCGTCGAGGCACTGATGGGGATGTTCGGCGTCGGCGGGCCCTGAGCCGGGTGGCGGAACGCCGGGGCCCGGCCCCCGTGGCGACGGGGGCCGGGCCGGAGCGTCCGCGTGGCGTCCGCCGGTTCAGCGGCCCACACCGGAGGGCTCGGCAGGCGCCGGGGCGGTCACCGGCCGCACCGGGGCGGGCTCGACGCCGGCCTCGTCATGGGTCATGTCCGGCAGCCAGCCGAGCCACTTGGGCAGGTACCAGTTGCGCTCGCCCAGCAGGGCCATCACCGCGGGGAGCAGCACACCGCGGATGACGGTGGCGTCGATGAGCACCGCCGCGGCCAGGCCCACGCCCATCTGCTTCATGCTCTGCATGGACAGCGTGCCGAAGATCGCGAAGACCGCCACCATGATGACCGCGGCGCTGGTCACCACACCGGCCGTCGTCGTGATGCCGTGCCGGATCGCGCCCTGCGTGGTCAGCCCCCGCATCCGCGCTTCCCGGATCCGGGAGACCACGAAGACGTGGTAGTCCATGCTCAGCCCGAAGAGGATCACGAACAGGAACAGCGGCAGCCAGGCCACGATCGCGCCCACGCCCTCGGCGCCCACCAGGCCCGCGCCCCAGCCGTGCTGGAAGACGATGGTGAGGATGCCGTAGGCGGCGCCCACCGACAGCAGGTTGAGCACGATCGAGGTGACCGCGATGGTCAGCGACCGGAAGGAGAGCAGCATCAGCAGGAAGGCGAAGGCCACGACGAAGGCGAAGACCGGGGGAACCGCGTCGCCGATCTTGTCGGTGAAGTCCATCGAGGCCGCGGTCGAGCCGCCGATCGGCGCCGTGACGCCGGCCACCTCGCCCAGGGTGCCCGGGCGCACCTCGTCGCGCAGGACCTTCAGCGAGGCCTCGGCCCTCTCCTCGTCCGTGCCGCCCGTCAGCGGCACCTTGAGGACGGCGACGCCCGCCTTCTCGTGGAGCTCCGTCTCCACCGGCCCGGGGGAGGCGCCCTTGGCCACGGCCTCCCGGGAGAAGGCGTCGATGGCCTGACGGACCTCGGGCGAGGTGATGTCCGCGGCCTTGACGACCACCTGGGCCGGCTCCGGGCCGCCCGGGAACGCCTGGTTGATGTCCTCGTACGCCCGCACGACCGGCAGGCCGTCGCCCAGTTCCTGGCTCAGCGTCAGGTTCGCGGTGTTCAGGCCGACCGCCGGGACGGCCAGCGCGACCAGCGCTCCGCCGGCGACCGCCGCCGCCACCACCGGGCGGCGCAGCACGCCCGCGAGGACCGCCCGCCAGATGCGGGACTCCCCGCTCGCCCCCTTGCCCCGGCGGCGCAGGAAGGGGATCCGGCCCTTCTCGACCCGCTCGCCCAGCAGGGACAGCAGCGCGGGCAGCACCGTCACCGAGCCGAACATCGCCACGGCCACCACCATCATCGTGGCCAGGCCCATCGCCTTGAAGTCGCCGATGCCGGTGAAGAGCATGCCCGCCATCGCCACGATCACCGTCACGCCGGAGACCAGCACCGCCCGGCCGCTGGTGGCCGCCGCGATCCGCAGCGCGGTCTGCGCGTCGTGTCCCGCCTCACGCTCCTCGCGCTCACGCCGCAGGTAGAACAGGCAGTAGTCGACGCCGACCGCCAGGCCGACCAGCAGCATCACGGAGTTGGCGGTGTCGCTCATGTGCACCCCGTGGCTGACGACGGCCACCAGTCCGGTCGTCGCGAGGAAGGCCGTCATCGCCAGCGCCACCGGCAGCAGTGCCGCGACCAGGGCGCCGAAGGCGATCAGCAGGATGCCGAGCGCGACCGGCAGCGCCGAGTACTCGGCGCGCTGGAAGTCGCTGCCGAAGGCGTCGTTGAAGACCTTCTCCGAACTGGCCTCGCCGAACTGCTCGACCTTCAGGTCACGGTGCCGGTCCTGGACGCGCTGGACGGCGTCGACGACCGGCTCGACCCGGTCGGGCGCCGTCTGCGGGTCGCCGCGCAGGTCGAACCTCACCAGTGCGGACCGGCCGTCCTCGGAGACCGCTCCGACGTCGTACGGCGACTGGACGGAGGCGACCTCGCCGGTGTCCTTCACCGCGGCGACGACCTCCCCGACCACGGCCCGGAACGCCGGGTCGGTGGCCTTCAGGGAACCCCCGGCCGCCTGGACCAGCACCATCTCACCGGCCGGCCCGTCGTTCAGCCCGGCGTCGTCCAGGATGGCCACCGCCTGCCCGAACTCCCCGGGCACCTCCTCCCGGTCCGTCAGGTCGACCCGCCCGGCCATCGAGCCGATGACCAGCGCGAGTACGACGAAGAGCAGCCAGCTCCCGACCGCCGTCCAGCGGTGCCGGGCGCTCCAGCCGCCCATGGCGGCGGCGATGCCCTGCCCGCGTACCGTCCCCGCGGTACGTGCCCTGCCGTGTGCGCTTGCCACGGTTGCGAACCCCCTCGAAACCGGGCGGTGGAACCTCACCACCGCCTCGCCCTCGACGCTATGGGCCCACGGGACGGCACCCCATCCGGCTGACAGGTGAACCGGCGGAGGGTTTCTCCTCCCCAGGGAGTGGGGAAAACCCCCGTCCACGGGAGTGTTGCCCCCTACAACGACCGCCGTCGCGGTGCCCGGCCGCACGGAAACGGGATGCGCCGGCCCCGTGCCTCCCCGCTAGGGTGAGCGGCACGCGGGGGCGGCTCCGCGGGGCGCTTCCTTCTCTTCGCTCCTTTGTAAAAGGAATCCCAGCGCACCCACTTCCCGCCCCCGCTCCCCTTCCGGGGCGTGGCTCCCGGCCCCGGGCTACTGCCGGTAGCCCGCGAGGAAGCGGCCGATGCGGCTGATGGCGGCGTCCAGGTCGTCGGCGCGGGGGAGGGTCAGGATGCGGAAGTGGTCCGGGCGCGGCCAGCTGAAGCCGGTGCCCTGGACGACCTGGATCTTCTCGCGGAGCAGCAGGTCGAGCACGAACTTCTCGTCGTCGTGGATCCGGTGCACCTTCGGGTCCAGCCGGGGGAAGGCGTAGAGCGCGCCCTTGGGCTTGACGCAGCTGACGCCGGGGATCTCGTTCAGCTTCTCCCAGGCCTTGTCGCGCTGCTCGTGCAGCCGTCCGCCGGGCAGGATCAGGTCCTTGATGCTCTGCCGGCCGCCGAGCGCGGCCTGGATCGCCTGCTGGGCCGGGACGTTGGGGCACAGCCGCATCGAGGCCAGCATCGTCAGCCCCTCCAGGTAGCTCTTGGCGTGCTGCCGGGGCCCGGTGACGACCAGCCAGCCGGAGCGGAAGCCCGCCACGCGGTAGGCCTTGGACAGCCCGCTGAAGGTCAGGCACAGCACGTCGGGGGCGAGCTGGGCCGCCGAGTGGTGGACGGAGTCGTCGTAGAGGATCTTGTCGTAGACCTCGTCGGCGAAGACGACCAGGTGGTGCCGGCGCGCCAGGTCGAGCATGCCCTCGAGCAGTTCGCGCGGGTAGACCGCGCCCGTGGGGTTGTTGGGGTTGATGATGACCAGCGCCCGCGTACGGCTGGTGATCTTGGAGGCGATGTCGTCGAGGTCGGGGAACCAGTCCGCCTGCTCGTCGCAGAGGTAGTGCACGGCCTTGCCGCCGGCCAGGTTCGTCACGGCCGTCCACAGCGGGAAGTCGGGGGCCGGGATCAGCACCTCGTCGCCGTCGTCGACGAGGGCCTGGACGGCCATCTGCACCAGCTCGGAGACCCCGTTGCCGAGGAAGACGTCGTCCACGCCGACGTCGGCGAGCCCGCGCTCCTGGTAGTGCTGGGCCACCGCACGGCGGGCCGACAGGATGCCGCGCGAGTCGCTGTAGCCGTGCGACGTGGGGAGCGTGCGGATGATGTCCTGCAGGATCTCCTCGGGCGCCTCGAAGCCGAACAGCGCAGGGTTGCCCGTGTTGAGACGCAGGACGCTGTGCCCGGCCTCCTCCAGCGCGTTGGCGTGTTCGATCACCGGCCCGCGGATCTCGTAGCAGACGTCCGCCAGCTTGCCCGACTGCTTGTACTCCATGCGACGGCCTCCCGACCCGGTCCCGCGATCCTGCTCGGTACCCTGCTCTCCTTGGTTTTACCAAGTACGCGCTTGGAAAGTCCAACCACTTGTCTACACTGGGGATCATGCCGCGCCGAAGTTACGACCAGTACTGCGCCGTCGCCCGCGCCCTGGACACCGTCGGGGAGCGCTGGACGCTCCTGATCGTCCGGGAGCTGCTGGCGGGTCCCCGCCGGTACACCGACCTCCACGCCGACCTTCCCGGCGTCAGCACCGACGTCCTCGCCTCCCGGCTCAAGGAGATGGAGCGCGACGGCCTGGTCACCCGCCGCCGCCTCGCGCCGCCCGGCGCCGCGTACGTCTACGAACTCACCCGGCGCGGAGGTGAACTGCTCCCCGTGCTCGGCGCCCTCGCCGAATGGGGCGCGCCGGAACTGCAGGACCCCCGGCCCACCGACGCCGTCCGCGCGCACTGGGCGGCCGTGCCCCTCATGCGGCACCTCGCCGCGCTCCCCGGGGTCCCCGCCGGAGTGGTCGAGGTCCGCCTCGACGAGGGCGCCTTCCACATCGAACTCGGCGGTGAGACCCCCTCGTACGCCGACGGCCCCGCCAAGCGCCCCGACGCGGTGCTCGCCGTGCCCGCGGGCGCCGCCCGCGGCATCGCGGAGTCCCTGCGCGACGGCGGCGCCGAGGTCACCGGCGACGGGCCCCTCGCCGACGCCCTGCGCGGTGCCTGACCGCTGTACGGTGCGGGCATGGAACGTCGGCGCGTCGAACTCGGCCCGGTGCAGGAGACCCTGCTCATACCGCTGCACGCGAGGGCGGCCGAGACGCGCCGCAGACGGCCGCTGACCAGCGACCCGCGGTCGGTCGAACTGGCCGGCGCCCTCGACTACGACGTCTCGCGCATCGGCGGCGGCCTGAGGCTGCTCGGCCCGGTCTTCCGGGGCGTCGTCCTCGACGGCTGGGTGCGCGAGTTCCTGGACGAGCACCCGTCCGGCACCGTCGTCGAGATCGGCGCCGGCCTGAACACCCGTTACGAGCGGGTCGACAACGGCACCGCCACCTGGATCGAGGTCGACCTGCCGGACGTCATCGCGCTGCGCCGCGAGCTCTTCGCCGAGCACGCGCGCCGCCGCATGGTCGCCGGTTCTGCCGCGGAACCGGACTGGGCGGCCGCCGTCGCGGCGGCGCCCGGCCCCTACCTCTTCGTCTCCGAGGCCGTGCTCATCTACCTCACCGAGGCCGGGGCCCGTTCCGCCGTGGACGTCATCCGCGAGCGGTTCCCCGGATCGGTCCTCCTGATGGACACCGTCGGCTCCGCCGAGGCGCGCCGCCCGCGCGCCGTCAACGTCGGCTGGAGCTGTGACGACCCCCGTGAACTGGCCACATGGGGCCTGCGGTTGCGAGACTCCCGCACGCTGTGGGACCTCCCGCCGCAGGCCCGCGCCCGGCTCACCCCGGGCCGCCGCGTCCTGAGCGCACTGCTCGACCGCGCCTCGCGCGCCGGCGGTTCCCGGCTGAACCGCTTCGACGTCGGGGCCTAGGACACCGGCGGAGCGGCGCCCCAGACCGGCGGCACGGCCGGGCGCCGTTCGCGGAGCCGGGCGACCCGGGCGGTGATCCCCAGGACGAGGCCCGTGATCGCCAGCGTGAGGCCGAGCAGCGCCGCCAGGGCCGGCAGCAGCGCGCTGCCGCGGTCCTCCAGAACCCGGGCCCGCACCCCTGCGGCGGGGAGGGTGCCCGACTGCTCACGGAGGAACCAGCGGGAGTCCCTGGAGTCCGCGCGATGGTCGCCGAGCAGGAAGAGCCGCCCCGCGGGCACCGTGACGTCGAACGCGGGCGCGCCGCCCGACGGATCCCCGTCCTTCACGTACGGCTCGGACAGCGCCTTGCCGTTCACCGTCACCGGCCCGCCGCTCCGCTCCGCGACGCGGTCCCCGCCCGTGCCGATCACGCGTTCCAGCACCAGCCCGCCGTATCGGTTCTGCCCGTCGATCAGCACGACGTCGCCGCGCCGGACCTCGTCCCCGCCCACCCGCTCGAACAGGAGCCGCTCACCGGGGGAGTAGGTCGGCTCCATGGCCGCGCTCGAGACGGTGCCCGTCGTGTAGCCGGTCCGGGCCGTCACCACCGCACCGACCGCGAGCACCAGCCCCACCGGTCCGAGCACCCACGCCGCGATGCGCCGTCGTCTTCCTGCCGCCTCTGCCATGGCCCCTCCCGAATCCGTGCACGGCACACTAGACGACCGCCGTCCGGCCGGAACCGTGGCCCCCCGGGCACCGCCCCGGTACCGTCGTCCGGGAGCACCGGGGGGTGGGGGATGTCCGCTACGCACGTCCGCGCGCAGGTGGCGTCCTTCGCCGCGGCGCCCGTTGTGGCGGTGGCGGCCGCGGTCGCCACCGTGCTGACCGCGCTGTCCGGCCGTTACGGCTTCCACCGCGACGAGTTGTACTTCCTCGTCGCCGGCGACCACCCCGCCTGGGGTTACGTCGACCAGCCCCCGCTGACCCCGCTCGCCGCCCGCCTGTCCACCGCGGTCTTCGGCGAGACGCCCGCCGGGCTGCGGGTGGTGGCCACCCTCGCCTGCGCCGCGACGGTCGTGGTCGTCGCCCTCGTCGCCGGGGAACTGGGCGGCGGGCGTTCGGCGCAGGTGCTCGCGGCGGTGTGCACGGCGGTCTCCGGCTTCGTCCTCGCCGTCGGCCACCTGGTCTCCACCGCCACCTTCGACGTGCTCGCGTGGGTGGTCGTCTGCTGGATCCTGCTGAGGCTGCTGCGCACCGGGGACGGCCGGCTGTGGCTCGCGGTGGGTGCGGCGCTGGGCGTCGGCCTGGAGAACAAGTACCTGGTCGCCCTGCTGGCCGTCGCCCTCCTGGCGGCGCTGCTCGCCACCGGCCCCAGGCACGTGCTGCGCGGTTGGTGGCCGGTCGCCGGAGCGGCCGTGGCGCTCGCGGTGGCCCTGCCCGGCCTGTGGTGGCAGGCGGCGCACGGCTGGCCCCAGCTGACCGTCGCGGGCGGCATCAGCGCGGACGACGGCGCCGAGAACCGCGTCCTGTTCGTGCCCCAGCAGATCCTCTTCCTCTCACCGGTGTTCGTGCCGGTGTGGATCGCGGGCGGGCTGCGGCTGTGGCGCGATCCCGAGCTGCGCTGGGCCCGTGCCTTCGCCCCGGCCTACGTCCTGCTCGCCGTCCTGGTCGTCGCTTCCGGCGGCAAGCCGTACTACTGCCTGCCGTTGCTGCTCGTGCTGCTCGCCGCGGGCTGCGTCACGTACGTCTCCCGGCCGCGCGCCATGTGGCCGGCCGTCGCGGTGACGGCGGCCATCAGCGCCCTGATCTCGCTGCCGGTGCTCCCGCCGCGCGGTGCGGCCGTCGTGAACGCCGTCAACAAGGAGCAGGGCGAGCAGATCGGCTGGCCGCAGCTCGCCGACGCCGTCGCCGACGCCTGGTCGGACCTGCCCGCCGCCGACCGCTCCCGTGCCGTCGTCCTCGCGCAGAACTACGGCGAGGCCGGCGCCCTCGCCCATTACGGCCCCGCCCGGGGCCTGCCAGCGCCCTACTCCGCCCACATGAGCTTCGCCGACTGGGGCCCGCCACCGGACTCCGCCACCGGCCCGGTGCTGCTGGTGCGTCAGGAGGACGCCGACGGCGTCGAACGCCACTTCACCGGCTGCCGCCAGGTCGGCCGCGTCGACAACGGGCAGCACGTCGACAACGAGGAGCAGCACGCCGCGATCGTCCTGTGCACCGGCCCGGACGAACCGTGGTCACGGCTGTGGCCGTCGCTGCGCCACTACTACTAGGCCGGTCCGACACGGGAGGAATGAAGGGGCGGGGCGGGGGGCGCCCGGGTTACGGTGGCAGCACTCGACGAAAAAACACGCTCCCTGAAGGACGCCGCAGAACGGGAGCGGCCCGCACGGTCGGTCGTGCGGTCACGGAGGGGCGGCACCACTTGTCCCTGCCCTTCCGGAGGAGTTCCCCATGAAGATCGGCCTCGGCCTTCCCGTCGACGACCCCGCCGTGCTGACGACCTGGGCCCGCAGTGCCGACGACGGTCCGTTCAGCACCCTCGGCCTGCTCGACCGTCTCGTGTACGACAACCCCGAACCGCTGGTGACCCTCGCCGTGCTCGCCGGGGCGACCCGCCGGATCCGGCTGCAGACCGAGGTGCTCATCACCCCGTTCCGCGACGGCGCCGTCCTGGCCAAGCAGGCCGCAACGCTGGACCGGCTGTCCGCAGGCCGCTTCACGCTCGGCATCGGCGTGGGCGCCCGCGAGGACGACTTCCGCGCGGCGGGAGCCGACTTCCACCGCCGCGGCCGCCTGCTCGACGAGCAGATGACCGTGCTGCGCCGCCTCTGGGCGGGTGACCCGTACGGCGACGGGGCCGGGCCGATCGGCCCCGCCCCCGCGACGCCGGGCGGGCCCGAGGTGCTCTTCGGCGGCTTCGCCCCGGCGGCGGTCGACCGGGTCGGCCGCCATGGCGACGGCTTCCTCGGCGCCGGGCTGCCGCCCAAGGCGATGGACCGGCTCTTCCGGGAGGCGGAACGGAGCTGGGAACGGCACGCACGGCCCGGCCGGCCCCGCCTGGTCGCCCAGGCCAACGTCGCGCTCGGTCCGGACGCGGTGGTCACCGCCGCCCGCGGCAACATCCGCGCCTACTACGCCTTCACCGACTTCGCCGACCGCGTGGCGGAGGGCCTGCTGGCCACTGCGGAGCAGATCCGCGACGCGGTCGCCGGGTACGCCGGCATCGGCGCCGACGAAGTGATGCTCTACTGCTGGTCGTCGGACCCCGGCCAGGTCGAACGCCTGGCGGACGTCGTTTCCTGACGCCGCGCCTCAGGCCAGTGCGAGCGACAGGCGCGGCTTCAGCGCCTCGTCGAAGCGGCGCAGCAGCAGCCGGGCGACCTCCGGGGCGTCGCCGAGGACGTCGGCGAGGACGTCCGCCCCGGAGGTCACCGCGCCACGGGCGATGCGGTCGGGCAGGAAGCCCGGCGCGATGACGTACGGCGCGACGGCGACGTGCCGAATGCCCTCGGCGCGCAGTGCGCGCACCGCCTCGTCCGTGGTGGGAAGGGATGCGGAGGCGAACGCAGGCCGCACGGCGCACCAACCGGTACGCCGCCACTCCCGCGCGATTTCTGCGATCACTGCGATCGCCTCCGGGTCCGAGGAGCCCGCCGACGCCAGGACGATCCCGGTCGAGGGGCGGTCGCCGGGGCCGAGCCCGGCCTCGCGCAGCCGCCGCTCCAGCGCGGCGAGCAGCAGCGGTGAGGGGCCGAGCACGTCGGCCCGGCGCACGCGCATCCGGGCGTGCCGTGCCGCGGCCTCGCGCAGCACCGCCGGGATGTCGGCCTTGGCGTGGAAGGCCCGGGTGAGCAGCAGCGGCAGCGCCACCACCTCGCGCACGCCCTCCGCGGCCAGCCGGTCCAGGACCTGCGGCACGCCGGGCGCGCAGTGGTCGAGGAAGGCCGTCTCCACGCGCAGCCCGGGACGGGCCGCCCGGACCCGCTCGGTCAGCGCGTGGACCGTCGCGGCGTGCCGCGGGTCGCGGCTGCCGTGGGCGATGACGAGGAGGACGGGGTGCGCGGTCATGGTCAGCCCCGTGCGAACAGGCCGCGGCTGCGCAGCACCGAACGCTCCAGCGGCGCGAACACCAGCAGTTCGATGCCGATGCCGACGATCAGGATCAGCAGGATCGCCGCCAGCACGCTCGGCATGTCGGACAGTTCACGCCCCTGCTCCAGCAGCTGGCCCAGGCCCACGCCGAGGTCGGGGGAGGTGGCGATGAGCTCGGCGGCCATCAGGGAGCGCCAGGAGAAGGCCCAGCCCTGCTTGAGGCCGGCGAGGTAACCCGGCAGGGCGGCCGGCAGCAGCACGTGCCGCACCGCGTGGATGCCGGTGGCGCCGATGGTGCGGCCGGCCCGCAGGAACAGCGGCGGGATCTGGTCGACGCCCGCGACCAGGCCATTGGCGATCGAGGGCACCGCGCCCAGCAGCACCACGCAGTAGATCGTGGCGTCCGACAGCCCGAACCAGATGATCGACGCGGGCACCCACGCCACCGACGGCAGGGACTGCAGGCCCGACAGGATCGGCCCGATCGCGGCCCGCACCACCCGGACCCGCGCCACGAGCAGGCCGAGCGGCGTTCCGATCGCGACGGAGGCCACGAAGCCCAGCGCGCCGCGCGACAGGCTCGTCCAGACGTAGCCGAGCAGGGTGCCGTCGAGCCACTTGTCCTGCAGGGCGCGCCCGACCTCCGCCGGACTGGGCAGCTGGTAGTGCGGCTTGAGCTCGAAGTGGTACGCGAGCTGCCACACCACCAGCACCAGCGCGATGGCGACGAGCGGGGGAACGGCCTTCTGCAGCAGCACGCGGGCCAGCGGCACGCGGGTCGCGGACCGGGTCTCCAGGGCGTCGAGCCCGGCCTCCAGTCCCGCGAGGTCGCCGCCGGGCCTGACGTCCGCCTTCGTCTCAGTGCTGGCCATGGCGCCGGATCTCCCCCCGGAGGTGTTCGGTGATCTCCACGGAGAGCTCGGCGACCGCCGAGTCCTCGATGCGGCGCGGCTGCGGGATGCCGACCGTCCACTCCCGGGCGATCCGTCCCGGCCGCGAGGAGAGCAGCACGACCCGCTGCGCGAGCCGCACCGCCTCACGGACGTTGTGGGTCACGAAGAGCACCGACAGGCGGGTCTCGGCCCAGATGCGGGTGAGCTCCTCGTGCAGGACGTCGCGGGTGATGGCGTCGAGCGCCGCGAACGGCTCGTCCATCAGCAGCAGCTGGCTGTCCTGCGCCAGCGCCCGGGCCAGCGCGACGCGCTGCCGCATGCCGCCGGACAGTTCGTGCACCCGCTTGCCGTACGCGCCCTTCAGGCGGACGAGCTCCAGCAGCCGCTCGGCCTCCGGGCGCCGCTCGGCGCGCGGCACGCCGCGCATGCGCAGGGCGAGTTCGATGTTCCTGCCCGCGGTGAGCCACGGGAACAGGGCGTGCTCCTGGAACATCAGGGCCGGGCGGCCGCCGGGAGTCTCGATGCCCCCGGCGGACGGCCCGTCGAGTCCCGCGACCAGGTTGAGCAGCGTGGACTTGCCGCAGCCCGAGGCCCCCAGGAGGCAGACGAACTCGCCCGGTGCGACGTCGATGCTGATGTCGTCCAGCACGTGCGTCTCCGCGCCGGGACGGCCGAAGGACTTCGAGACGTGCTCGAGCCGTGCGGCGTACGGGGCCGCGTCGACCGTCACGGCGGGCTGCTTGGTGAGTGCGGTGGCCATGGCGTCACCTCCTGAGGGCTGGGGCTGCGGTCGTCATCGGTGCTGCCGGGCCTCAGCCGCCGAGACCGGCGTCGTCGATCCCGGTCTTGCCCTCGCCCTTGAGGATCTTGTTGAGGATCGTCAGGTCGTAGATGCCCTTGAGCGAGGGCTTCTCCAGCAGTCCGGCCGTGACGGCGTGGTCGGCCTCGGTCTGCAGCGTGGACGCCAGCGGGTCGTCGATGACCTGGATGCTCTCCCAGGCCGGGTCGATGACGTCGGCGGGCAGCGGCTTGCCGGACAGCTTCTCCAACTGCGCGTTGGCGTCGGCCTTGGCCTTGTCGGGGTTGGCGCTGATCCAGGCGTTGGTCTTCACCGAGCCGCGCAGGACGGCCTCGACGACGTCCGGGTGGTCCTTGAGGAACGCCTGGGAGACGATCACGTTCGTGATGACGAACTTCTTGTCCGGCCACAGGTCGCGCTCGTCCAGGAGCACCTTCGCGCCCTCGGCGACCAGCTTGGACGCGGTGGGCTCGGGCACCCAGGCACCGTCGATGGAGCCGGTCTTGTAGGCGTCGGGGGTGACCTTGTTGTCCGTGCGGACCACGGACACGTCGCCCTTGCCGCTGGTCGCGTCGACCTTCCAGCCCTGCTCGGCGATCCAGTTGAGGAACGCCACGTCCTGGGTGTTGCCGAGCTGCGGGGTGGCGATCTTCTTGCCCTTGACGTCCTTGAGGGTCTTGATCTTGTCCGGGTTGACGACCAGCTTGACGCCGCCGGAGGCCGAACCGGAGATGATCTTCAGGCTCTTGCCGCCGGACTTCGTCCAGCCGTTGACCGCGGGGGAGGGGCCGATCCAGCCGATGTCGATGGAACCGGCGTTGAGGGCCTCGATCTCGGCGGGCCCGGCGTTGAACACCGACTCCTTGATCGTGGTGCCCGAGCCCAGCTCGTCGGCGAAGAAGCCCTCCTTCAGGCCCACCAGCGGGGTGGCGTGGGTGAGGTTCGCGAAGTAGCCGATCTTCACCGTCGAGGCGGACAGCTTCTTGCTGGTGCCGCTGCTCGCGGCCGCGTTGGTGGTGTCGTCCTTCTTGTCGGAGCCGTAGCCGCAGGCGGCCAGGGCCAGCAGCGGCAGAAGGGCGGCGCCGGCTATGAGGCGGCGACGGGCGGACGTTCTCGGGGCGGTGGTGCGATCGGCAGTCACGGGAGGCGGTCCTCTCGATGGCCCCGGCTCGCGCTCTCTACGGCGCGCCGGGGTGGTGGCTGTCTGGTGGTCGGTGGTGCGGTGCCGCGTACGCGGCGCGGGTGCGGTGCTCGGACGGGGTCAGCGCGCACATCGCGTGACACCGCCTGTGCCGCTGCCCAGACAGCCGCTGCCGACGCGACCGCCCTCCTTGGCGAATCCGGCGAAGGCGTCGTCGAACGCCATCAGAAATCCCACCCCTCGTCGTCACCGGCCGCGTCGCCCGCGGCCGTGGCGGTGCGGGCGGCGAAGGCCTCGCCCGCCATGCCGGCGGTCAGCGTGGTGCCGTCCGCCGGGTCGATCAGCAGGAAGGAGCCGGTGAGCCGGGAGTCGGCGTACGCGTCCAGCGGCAGCGGCTCCGAGGTGCGCAGCACCACCGTGCCGATGTCGTTGACGCGCAGCTCGCCCGGCTCGTCCTCGTGCTCCAGCCCCCGGGTCAGGTCGATCCGGTACGGCAGCCGCTTCACGACCGCCTTCACCGTGCGCGTGCTGTGCTTGAGCAGCACGCGCGCGCCCACCTTCAGCGGCCGCTCGTGCAGGTGGCACACGGTCGCCTCGACGTCCTGGGTGGTCGCCGGGGCGGCGTCGGACGGCGCGATCAGGTCGCCGCGCGAGATGTCCAGGTCGTCGCCGAGCAGCAGCGTCACCGACTGCGGCGCCCACGCCACGTCGACCGGGGTGCCGAGCGCGTCGATGCCGCTGATCGTGCTGGTCAGCCCGGACGGCAGGACCGTCACGGGGTCGCCGACGCGCAGCACGCCCGAGGCGATCTGCCCCGCGTAGCCGCGGTAGTCGGGGTGCTCCGCGGTCTGCGGGCGGATGACGTACTGCACGGGGAAGCGCGCCGGGTGCGCACCGGGGTCGCTGCCGACGGGGACGGTCTCCAGGTGCTCCAGGATCGTCGGGCCGCCGTACCAGTCCATGTTCGCCGAGGGCGACACGACGTTGTCGCCGACCAGGGCCGAGATGGGGATCGTGGTGATCTCCGGGACGCCGATGGAGGCCGCGTAGGCGGTGAACTCCTCGGCGATGGCCGCGAAGACCGGCTCCGACCAGTCGGCCAGGTCCATCTTGTTGACCGCGAGCACCACGTGCGGCACCCGCAGCAGCGCCGCCAGCGCCGCGTGCCGGCGGGTCTGCTCCACGACGCCGTTGCGGGCGTCCACCAGGATCACGGTCAGCTCGGCGGTCGAGGCGCCGGTCACCATGTTCCGCGTGTACTGCACGTGCCCCGGCGTGTCCGCCAGGATGAACCGCCGCCGCGGCGTGGCGAAGTAGCGGTACGCCACGTCGATGGTGATGCCCTGCTCGCGCTCGGCGCGCAGGCCGTCGGTGAGCAGCGCCAGGTCCGGCGCCTCCTGCCCGCGGCGGGCGGAGGCCAGCTCGACGGCCTCCAGCTGGTCGGCGAGCACCGACTTGGAGTCGTGCAGCAGCCGGCCGACCAGCGTGGACTTGCCGTCGTCGACGGAACCCGCGGTGGCGAAGCGCAGCAGGGAGGTGGCCGAGAGCTGCTCGGCGGTGGTGCCGGTGGTCATGGCTAGAAGTACCCCTCGCGCTTGCGGTCTTCCATCGCGGCCTCGGAGAGCTTGTCGTCCGCCCGGGTGGCGCCCCGCTCGGTGAGCCGGGACGCGGCGATCTCGGCGATGACGGCGTCGATGGTGGCGGCGTCGGAGTCCACCGCGCCGGTGCAGGACATGTCGCCCACCGTGCGGTAGCGGATCAGCCGGGTCTCCACCGACTCGCCGTCCTTCGGCCCGCCCCAGTCGCCCGCGGTCAGCCACATGCCGCTGCGCCGGAACACCTCGCGCTCGTGGGCGTAGTAGATCTCCGGCAGCTCGATGCCCTCGCGGGCGATGTACTGCCACACGTCCAGCTCGGTCCAGTTGGACAGCGGGAAGACGCGCACGTGCTCGCCGGGGGCGTGCCGGCCGTTGTAGAGCTGCCACAGCTCGGGCCGCTGGCGGCGCGGGTCCCACTGGGAGAACTCGTCGCGCAGCGAGAACACCCGCTCCTTGGCGCGGGCCTTCTCCTCGTCACGGCGGCCGCCGCCGAAGACGGCGTCGAAGCGCGACTCCTGGATGGCCTCGGTCAGCGGCACCGTCTGCAGCGGGTTGCGGGTGCCGTCGGGGCGCTCGCGCAGCCGGCCGTCGTCGATGTAGTCCTGCACCGAGGCGACGTGCAGCCGCAGGGAGTGCTCCGCCACGGTGCGGTCCCGGTACTCCAGCACCTCGGGGAAGTTGTGGCCCGTGTCGACGTGCAGCAGCGAGAAGGGGACCGCCGCGGGGGCGAAGGCCTTCAGCGCCAGGTGGAGCATGACGATGGAGTCCTTGCCGCCGGAGAAGAGGATCACCGGCCGCTCGAACTCCCCCGCCACCTCACGGAAGATGTGCACCGCCTCCGACTCCAGCGCGTCCAGGTGCGACAGCGCGAAGGGATTGCCCGTGCTCTCGTCGACTGCGACTACCGTGGTCACGCCAGTCCCCTCTCCACGAGCAGCGCCGTCAGCAGCGCCGCCGAGTCCTCGACGGTGTGGTCCTGGGTCTCGATCCGCAGATCGGGGGTCTCGGGTGCCTCGTACGGGTTGTCGACGCCGGTCAGCCCGGATATCTCGCCCGCGGCCTGCTTGGCGTACAGGCCCTTCACGTCACGCACGGTGCAGACCTCCACCGGGGTGGCGACGTGCACCTCCAGGTACGTCGTGCCCCGCGCCTCGTGGCGCTTGCGGACGGCCTCCCGGCTGTCGGCGTACGGCGCGATGACCGGGACCAGCACCTTGACCCCGTTGGCGGCCAGGAGTTCGGCGACGAAACCGATCCGCTGCACATTGGTGTGCCGGTCCTCGCGGCCGAAGCCGAGGCCCGCGGAGAGGAACTCGCGGATCTCGTCGCCGTCCAGGACCTCCACCCGGTGCCCGTCGCCGCGCAGCCGCCCGGCCAGCGCCTGGGCGATCGTGGTCTTGCCCGCGCTCGGCAGACCCGTGAGCCACACCGTGGCCCCTGTGCCCGTCACGCCCATCCGCCCCTCCCGGGAAGTCCGTTCCGTCGTCATCAGCCGTGCAGCCCGCACTCGGTCTTGGCCCGTCCCGCCCAGCGGCCGGCCCGGGCGTCCTCGCCCTCCAGCACCCGGCGGGTGCAGGGGGCGCAGCCGACCGAGGCGTAGCCGTCCGTGAGCAGCGGGTTGGTGAGCACCCCGTGCTCCGTGACGTAGGAGTCCACGTCGTCCTGCGTCCAGCGGGCGATGGGGGAGACCTTGACCTTCCCGCGCCGCGCGTCCCAGCCCACGACCGGGGTGTTCGCGCGGGTGGGGGACTCGTCGCGGCGCAGGCCGGTCGCCCAGGCGTCGTAGCCGGTCAGGCCCTCCTCCAGCGGCGTGACCTTGCGCAGCGCGCAGCACAGGTCGGGGTCGCGGTCGTGCAGCCTCGGCCCGTACTCCGCGTCCTGCTCGGCCACGCTCTGACGCGGCGTCAGCGTGATGAGCTGCACGTCCATGACGGCGGCGACCGCGTCACGGGTGCCGATGGTCTCCGGGAAGTGGTAGCCGGTGTCGAGGAAGACGACGTCGACGCCCGGGGCGACGCGCGAGGCCAGGTGCGCCACGACCGCGTCCTCCATCGAGGAGGTGACGCAGAACCGGGACCCGAAGGTGCCGGTGGCCCAGCGCAGGACGTCGAGCGCGGTGGCGTCCTCCAGGTCGCGGCCCGCCTGCTCGGCCAGCGCCCGCAGTTCGTCGGCGGTGTGCTGCTGCGCGGTGGTCACGAAGGGCCTCCCTCACGGTGCTCGGTCCGCAGCCCCCGGGCCAGCAGGCCCAGGAACTTCAGCTGGAACGCGCGGTTGCACGACCGGCACTCCCAGGCGCCGTGGCCCTGCTCCGCGGGGTGCAGGTCCTCGTCCCCGCAGTAGGGGCAGTAGAACGGTGCGGCGCGTTCGCTCACGACAGCGCCTCCTCGCTCGCCCGCGTCACCCACTGCGCGAAGCGCTCGCCGTCCGTACGCTCGGCCTGGAAACGCTTCAGGACGCGCTCGACGTAGTCGGGCAGCTCGTCCGCGGTGACCTTCAGCCCGCGGACCTTGCGGCCGAAACCGGCCTCCAGGCCCAGCGCGCCGCCCAGGTGCACCTGGTAGCCCTCCACCTGGTTGCCCTCGTCGTCCAGCACGAGCTGGCCCTTGAGGCCGATGTCGGCGACCTGGATCCGGGCGCAGGCGTTCGGGCAGCCGTTGATGTTGATCGTGATCGGCTCCTCGAACTCCGGCAGCCGGCGCTCCAGTTCGTCGATCAGTGAGGAGCCGCGCGCCTTGGTCTCGACGATGGCCAGCTTGCAGAACTCGATGCCGGTGCAGGCCATCGTGCCGCGCCGGAACGGGGAGGGCTTCACCTGCAGGTCCAGCGCCTCCAGACCCGAGACGAGGGAGTCGACCCGGTCCTGCTCGACGTCCAGCACGATCATCTTCTGCTCGACGGTGGTCCGCAGCCGGCCGGAGCCGTGCGCCTCCGCCAGCTCGGCGATCTTGCTGAGCGTGGTGCCGTCCACCCGGCCGACGCGCGGCGCGAAGCCGACGTAGTAGCGGCCGTCCTTCTGGCGGTGCACGCCCACGTGGTCCCGCCACTGCTGGACCGGCTGGTCGGGGGCGGGGCCGTCGGCCAGCTTGCGCCCCAGGTACTCGTCCTCCAGCACCTGGCGGAACTTCTCCGCGCCCCAGTCGGCGACCAGGAACTTCAGCCGGGCGCGGGTGCGCAGCCGCCGGTAGCCGTAGTCGCGGAAGATCGAGATGACGCCTTCGAAGACGTCCGGGACCGCCTCCAGCGGCACCCACGCGCCCAGCCGGACGCCGATCTTGGGGTTGGTGGACAGACCGCCGCCGACCCACACGTCGAAGCCCGGCCCGTGCTCGGGGTGGCGGACGCCGACGAAGGCGACGTCGTTGATCTCGTGGGCCACGTCCAGCAGCGGGGAGCCGGAGATCGCCGACTTGAACTTGCGGGGGAGGTTGGAGAACTCCTTGTTGCCGACGATGCGGCGGTGGGCCTCGTCCACGGCCCAGGTGCCGTCGAGGATCTCGTCCTCGGCGATCCCGGCGACGGGCGAGCCGAGGATGACCCGCGGGGTGTCGCCGCACGCCTCGGTGGTGGACAGGCCCACGGCCTCCAGGCGCTGCCAGATCTCGGCGACGTCCTCGATGCGGATCCAGTGCAGCTGGATGTTCTGCCGGTCGGTGATGTCGGCGGTGCCGCGGGCGAACTCCTGGGAGACCTCGCCGATGACGCGCAGCTGCTCCGTGGTGAGCCGGCCGCCGTCGATGCGGACCCGGAGCATGAAGTACTTGTCGTCCAGCTCCTCCGGCTCCAGGATCGCGGTCTTGCCGCCGTCGATCCCGGGCTTGCGCTGGGTGTACAGACCCCACCAGCGCATGCGGCCGCGCAGGTCGGCTCCGTCGATCGCGTCGAAGCCGCGGTACCGGTAGATCGTCTCAATGCGTGTCCGCACGTTGAGACCGTCGTCGTCCCGCTTGAACTGCTCGTTGGCGTTGAGCGGTGTCATGTGGCCGACCGCCCACTGGCCCTCGCCGCGGTGGCGGCTCACCTTGCGGCGCGGCGCGGCGGCGTTCGGCTGGTCAGGGGTGGAGGCCATGGCGATGCAGTCCTTCTGGCAGGCTGGACAGAGTCGGTCGTAGCGCGAAGAGTCCCCTTGGCCTGCGGATACGCCGCTGCGCTGGGAACAGCGCGAGGCGTGGGCGCCTCGTTGCGCCCGCGGGGCCGGGGACGGCCGGGTCAGTCCTGGACGGGACGGCGGCGAGTGCTCAGCACGCCTGACAGATGGCGCTGGACATGCGTCCGAGGTCGACGTGCAGCCGACCTACCAAGGCGATTCCAGTGCGAGACATGTCGAAAGCGTGTCACGGGGATCTCGGGCCAGTCCACCGTTATCCAAAATGTGGACGAGTTCATCCCGCATGGCGAGATGCGTCGATTGTCCGTCACCTGACATGACTCGCCGGGCGCAGGAAATCGGCCGCGATGGCCCGGAACCCACCGTGCCCGCGGGTCCCCACGTGACGCAGCTTGTGGCCCGCCAGCGCCGAACCCAGCCGCACCCCCGCACCGAGCGGGGCGTGGTCCGCGACCAGCGCCGCCAGCAGCCCCGCCGCGAAGACGTCGCCCGCCCCCGTCGCGTCCTCCACCTCGCCGCCGGGGAGCGGCCGGTGCGCGTAGCGCTCCACGGTGCCCGGCCGGTGCACCTCCACCCGGTCCGGGTACTTCACCACGGCCGCGCCCTCCGCACGGGTCCGCACCCGGACCAGCCGCTCGAACTCCCGCCCGTTGACCAGCAGGTAGTCGCTCATCGCCGCCATGGCCAGCACATCGGCGGTCGGCTCCGCCGACCAGACGTGCCCCGGGTCGAAGCTGATCAGCGTCCCCGGCGAACGCCGCCGCACCTCCACCAGCAGCCGGTGCAGCACCGCGCCGCCGTCCGGATCCAGGAACGAGGTGACGTGCACCGCCCGCGCCGCCGCCAGGTAGCCGGCGATCTCCTCGAACCGCTCCCGCACATGGGCGGCGATCCGCGTGTTCGCCCCGGTGTGGGTCAGCAGCGTGCGCTCCCCGCCGTCGTGCACGGACAGGCAGATCCCGCACAGCCGGTCCGGGTCCCGGGCCACCAGCCGCCGGTCGATGCCGAGCCCGTCCAGGACGGCGAGGGGGCCGGCCGCGCCCAGCGGGTCGCGGCCCGCCACGCCCACGTACCCGAGCCGCAGCCCGCGGCCCAGACGGCCCAGCGCATGGAGGGTGTTGAAGGCCGAGCCGCCCGGTTCCGGCGTGAGCGGCACCCCCTCGGCCCGCAGCCACTCCAGGCCCGCGCGGACGGCGGGCTCGTCGACCATGCGTTCGCCGCCGCTCTCCGGCGGCGGGCGCAGCCGCATGTGCGCGCCGAGCCGGGCCAGCACCGGGCCGCCGTTCAGGGCGGACGCGCCCGTGATGAGGTCCAGGTTGAGCGCCCCGACCCCGACGACGTCCATGCCCGCCCCTTCCCGTCCGCCGGTCCCTACCGGGCTCCGGACCAGGGCCCAGTGACGGGCCTCTCCTCCTCCTCCCCCGTCTCGGTGCGGAAGATGCGGAAGCCGCGGTTCTCGTAGTTGGCCAGCGCGTGCGGCCCGTCCAGGCTGCAGGTGTGCACCCACACCCGCTTCGTCGGGGTGCGGTCCGGCCGGCGCTCCGCCAGGTCCCAGGCGCGGGCGATGCCGACGGACAGCAGGTGCCCGCCGATCCGCCGCCCCCGGAAGGCGGGCAGCAGCCCGAAGTACGCGATCTCGACCTGGCCGTCGTCCTGCGGGTCCAGTTCGATGTAGCCGGCCGGGGTGTCCCGGTCGTACGCCACCCAGGTCTCCACGCCCGGGCGCTCCAGGAAGGCCCGCCACTGCTCGTACGACCACGGCAGGCGGTCCGTCCAGGCGCAGTCCGCGCCCACCGACGTGTAGAGGAAGCGGCTGAACTCCGGGGACGGCACCTCGGCCCGCGCGATGCGGATGCCCGACGTCGCGGGGTCCGGCTCCAGGGAGGGCCGCAGATCGGCGTGGGAGGTCTGCTCCAGTGACCACGTGGTCACCGTGACGCTAGTGCTCATGCGCCACATTCTGCGGCCTCGCGGACCCGGCGGGTTCCCGGCTCGCTGCCGCGGCCAGTCCGGGTCGCCCCCTCACTCCCCGAAGCGCGCCCCGCGCACCGCCGGCGCCGTCGAGTGCGGCAGCAGGTCCGCGGGGTGGGCGGGGCGGACCACCTCGACCTCGACGCCGTCCGCGAAGCGGTAGGGACGGTGGTCGAGCACCCCGGCCAGGGTGCGGCGCAGGCGGGACATCTCGGCGCGCACGGTCACCGTGCGGGAGGGGTCGCCGAACAGGTCGCCGGCCAGTTCCGCGGCGGTGCGGCCGTCCCGGTGCAGGGCCAGCACGAAGAGCAGTTCGGCGTGGCGCGGGCTGAGCTCCTGCGACCAGCCGCCGGCCGCACCGGAGACGTTCACCGTCCACGTGCGGGGACGGCCGAGGTCCAGCACCACGTGCCCGGCCCCGGGCACCTCCTCCTCCGGCGTGGCGACCCGCACCAGCCAGCCGCCCGGCAGCGGCTCCAGGGTGCAGGTGCCCAGCGCGGGCACCCACGTACGTCCGGCGCTCGGCGCGGCGGGCAGCGTGATCCGCTCCACCGGCGGCATCCCGGTCACCGCCGCCGTCCAGCCGTTGGGGTCGACGACCGCCGCCCGGCCCGGCATCCGGGCGAGCAGCGGGGCGGAGACCGAGCGCAGCCGGTCCACGGCCGCCCAGTGCAGGCTGCGCAGTTCGGCCTCGGCGACCTTGGTCACCGCGGTCACCAGCGACAGCATCGCGGGGTGCATCCCGGCCGCGGGCCCGCTGACGTCCACCGCGCCCAGCAGCCGGCCGTCCCGCGGGTCGATGAGCGGGGCCGCGGCACAGGTCCACTGGTGGTGCACCCGGACGAAGTGCTCCGAGGAGTGCACCTGCACCGGCCGCCCGGTGACCAGGGCGGTGCCGATCGCGTTGGTGCCGACGGCCTCCTCCGACCACGAGGCGCCCTCGGCGAAGCCCAGCCGGTCCGCGCTCCTGCGGACGGCCAGACTGCCGTCCCGCCACAGCACCCGGCCCTCGGGGTCGGTGACCACCATGATGTGCCGGGCCTCGTCGGCGACCGAGACCAGGCCGTCGCGCAGCGCGGACATCACGTCGTTCAGCGGGGTGTGGCGCCTGCGCACCTCGATCTCGTCGGCGGTCAGCATGCCGGCATGGCTGCCGTTGTCCGGGTCGACACCGAGGTCCAGGGCGCGCCGCCAGGAGTCCTGGATGACCGGTCTGGGCACCGTGCCACCCGATCCGCCGCCCAGCGCGGCGTCCCGCATGCCGCCCAGCAGCCGTGCGGAACGGCGCGGTTCCTGGACGGACTGGACCGACAACGACCGTGCGTCGATCGGATCCTGGTTCATGGTGCTCCCCGCGTCCGTGTGCGCAGCGCTTTCTGCGCTCGGGCAGTGGCCGCGCCGGTTCTCCGCTGCCACACCATGTGCATATGGTGCCGCCGGGCCGGTCCCTCCGGTGGGATATCCGGCCAATACCTTGCAACTGTCTGCAACGGTTGCGAATATGCGCGCATTCGACGGACAGTGACGGCGCATCACGCTATTCGTACGGAACCCTGATTCCGTGCGACGGTGAGGCGAGACCGGGGGTGGTGCCGAGTCGGCGCGGCACCACCCTCAGTGCGGCGCGGCGGCGGAACGTTTCCCCGAAGATCCCGGTCCTTCCGTCGGGACCTCGGGCGGACCGCCGCCGCATCCGCCCCTCACACCTGAGGTTGCGCCCGCTCCACGATCGCCGCCAGGTCCAGCCCGCGCGGCAGCGTGCCGAAGGTCGCCCCCCAGTCGCCGCCGAGCCGCGAGGCGCAGAACGCGTCCGAGACCTCGACCGGGGCGAACCGCACCAGCAACGAGCCCTGCAGCACCAGCGCCATGCGCTCCACCAGCCGGCGCGCCCGGGCCTCGACGCCCTCCAGGTCGGCCAGTTCGGTCAGCAGCGACTTGATCGCGCCGTCCAGCCGGTGGTCCGCGCCGCGCGCCAGGCCGATCTCGCCGAGGAAGGCGTTCAGCGCGCGCGGCTCCCTCTGCAGCACCCGCAGCACGTCCAGGGCCTGCACGTTGCCCGAGCCCTCCCACACCGAGTTCAGCGGCGACTCCCGGAACAGCCGCGGCAGCCCCGACTCCTCCACGTAGCCGTTGCCGCCCAGGCACTCCAGCGCCTCGGCCACCAGCGGCGGGCAGCGCTTGGTGACCCAGTACTTGGAGACCGCCACCGCCAGCCGCCGGAAGTGCCGCTCCTGCTCGTCGTCCGCGCCATCCGCGTCGTACGCCGCCGCCAGCCGCAGCACGGTCGTGGTGGCCGCCTCCGACTCCAGGGCGAGGTCCGCCAGGACGTTCCGCATCAGCGGCTTGTCGACCAGCGGCCCGCCGAACGCGCTGCGGTGCGTCGCGTGGTGCACCGCCTGCGCCACCGCCTGCCGCATCAGCGCGGCGGAACCGGTCGCGCAGTCCAGCCGGGTGGCCGCCACCATCTCGATGATGGTCGCCACCCCGCGCCCCTCCTCGCCGACCCGGCGCGCCCACGTGCCGTCGAACTCCACCTCGGCCGAGGCGTTGGAGCGGTTGCCCAGCTTGTCCTTGAGCCGCTGGATCAGGAAGACGTTGCGTGAGCCGTCCGGCAGCACCCGGGGCAGCAGGAAGCAGGTCAGGCCCCCCTTCCCCGAGGAGGGGGACGCCTGCGCCAGCACGAGGAAGGCGTCCGACATCGGCGCCGAGCAGAACCACTTGTGGCCGGTGAGCAGGTACGTGCCCTCCTCCGCCAGCGGCTCCGCCCGCGTGGTGGTGGCCCGCACGTCCGAGCCGCCCTGCTTCTCGGTCATCCCCATGCCGAACAGCGCCCCGGGCTTGCCCCCCGGCGCCACCAGCTGCGGGTCGTACACCCGCGACCCCAGCCGGGGCTCCCACTCGGCGGCCAGCGCCGGGTCGGCCCGCAGCGCCGGCACCGCCGCGTGCGTCATCGACACCGGGCAGCCGTGCCCGGCCTCCGCCTGGGACCACACCAGGAAACCTGCCGCGCGCCGCAGGTGTCCGCCGGGGCGCGACCAGGCGTCGGTGAGCCCCGAGGAGACCGCGCGCCCCAGCAGCCGGTGCCAGGCCGGGTGGAACTCCACCTCGTCGATCCGGTGCCCGTACCGGTCGTGGGTGCGCAGCACCGGCGGATGGGTGTCGGCGGCCTCCGCCCACCCCTGCGCCTGAGCGGAACCGGCGGCCCGGCCGATCTCGCCGAGCTCCCGGTGGACCTCCTCCCGGAGCCCGGGCGCCACGTGTCGTGCCACCCCCTCCACCAGGGCGGTGTCGGCGGCGTACACGTCATACCCGACCAGGGGCGGAGCCTGGTTGGTCACGGTGTGTGTGGGGGGACTCATGACGGTTACGGTAGGCGCGTGCAGGCAGCAGACGAAACACCCGAGCGGCCCAGGCGAGGCCGACTCCACCGGGCGCGGGCCCTCTACAGGAACGTATCCAAGCGCAAGGTGGGCTGGCTGCTGCTCAAGGACACGGTCGACTCCTGCATGGAGTACCGCGTCACCGGACTCGCCGCCGAGGCCGCCTTCTTCGTGCTGCTCTCCCTGCCGCCGCTGCTGCTGAGCCTCGTCGGCGCCATCGGCTACGTCGACGAGATCATCGGCACCGACACGATCGACAACATCCGCGGCAACATCCTCACGGCCGCCGCGACGGTCCTGTCGGACAAGGGCGTCGACCAGCTGATGCGGCCGCTCGTCGACGACGTCTTCGGCGGCGGACGGCCCGACGTGATCTCCATCGGCTTCGTCATCGCCCTGTGGTCCGGATCGCGGGCCCTCAACGTCTTCGTCGACACGATCACGATCATGTACGGGCTGGAGGGCAGGCGCGGCATCGTCAGGACGCGGCTGCTGGCGCTGCTGCTCTACATCGTCGCCCTGGTGATCGGTGCGGTCGTCATGCCGCTGATGGTCGTCGGGCCGGACGCGGTGGTGTCGTTCCTGCCGTGGAGCGAGGCCGTGATCCGGATACTGTACTGGCCGGTCGTCAGCGTGTTGTCGATCGCCTTCCTCACCACGCTGTACCACGTCTCCGTACCGGTGCGGTCGCCCTGGTACGAGGACATGCCCGGGGCGGCCGTCGCCCTGCTGATGTGGGTCCTCGGCAGCTTCGTGCTGCGCATCTACCTCACCCACACCGTCGAGGGCCCGACCATCTACGGATCGCTGGCCGCGCCCGTCGCCGTCCTGCTGTGGATCTTCGTGTCGGCCTTCGCGGTGCTCGTCGGAGCGGCCGTCAACGCCGCCATCGACCGGGTGTGGCCGTCGATCGAGACCGCGGCCGCCCGCGAGGAGAACGCCCGGGCCAGGGAACGCGCCGCCGCCGACCTCGTCGCGGAGGCCGCCGCCCGTCGCGCCGCGTTCGAGTCCGGCCCGGACGACGAGGTCGGTCCGGAGGACCCGCCCGCCGAATTCCCCGAGCGCTGGGCGGGCTTCCTGCCGCCGGAGGACGTGCGGTCCCGGCTGCGCGGGCGCCGGCCCCCGGGCAAGAACGGCGGCAAGCCCCCGCACTGAGGCGCACCCGGCGCGCTGTCGGTGGCCGGTGCCATGCTGGAGCGGTGTACCGGGAACAGACCTCGACGGTGCCCGGCGCCGTGCTGTGGACGAGGACAGCGGGTGCCGGGGCGGCCCGCGTGCTGCCCGACGGCTGCATCGACCTGATCTGGGGCGAGGACACCGGACTGTTCGCGGCGGGCCCCGACACCGCCGCCCACCTCTCCGGCAGCCCGCCCGGCACGCGGTACGCGGGCCTGCGCTTCGCCCCCGGCGTCGGGCCCGCCGTGTTCGGGCTGCCCGCGCACGAGCTGCGTGACCGCCGTGTTCCGCTGGACGCGCTGTGGCCCGGCGCGCAGGCGCGCCGGGCCACCGAGCGCGTCGCCGCGGCCGCCGACCCCGGCGCCGTCCTGGAGTCCCTGGTGCTCGCACGGGACGTGCGGCGCGCGGCGCCCCCGTGGGGCCCGCAGGTCGCCGCGAGCCTGGCGGCCGGCTCCCGCGTCGGCACCGTCGCCGAGGACACCGGGCTGAGCGAGCGCCAGCTCCACCGCCGCTGCCTGGCGGCCTTCGGCTACGGGCCCAAGACCCTCGCCCGCATCCTGCGCCTCCAGCGCGCACTGGGACTGGCCCGCCGCGGCCATCCCTTCGCCGACGTCGCCGCCCGCGCCGGCTACGCGGACCAGGCCCACCTGGCCCGCGACGTCCGCGCGCTCGCCGGGGTCCCGCTCGGCGACCTGCTCGCCTGACCCCGGCTACTCCTGCGGGAGCGTCGCGAAGAGGTCGACCGGGTTCCCGTCCGGGTCCAGGACCACGGCGTACCGCATCCCCCAGGGCGCGTCGAAGGGCTTCAGGTGCCCCGCGTACCCAGCCCCGGTCAGCTCGGCGAACGTCGCGTCCACCTCCTTCGGCCCGTCACAGGTGAAGGCCAGCGCCATCCGGTGGCCACCCTGCGGGGGCGTCCAGGAGGAGTCGAACGACCGGACGGTCTCCACGGTGTCCCACGCCATGCGCAGCCCTCCGGGCAGCGCCACCTCCACGTGGGGCTCGGCCTCCGCCCCGGCGGGGACCTCCAGCCCCAGCCTGCGGTAGAAGGCCAGCGAGGCGGCCATGTCGGCCACGACGATCTCGACGACATCGAAACGAAGAGTCATGCCGCAACCGTAGGGTCGCGCCCCCCGGCCCGTCTTGAACGAATCGGACACGCACCGCCCCCCGCCCCACACGTCTGCCGCGGCGGAGCCGGTCAGCCCCGGGGGCGGGCCGGGGGGTCGTCGGTGGCACGGGAGAGCGGTGTGGCCGAGACGGAGTCGGTCTGGCGGGCGGAGGAGGCGGCGCGGCGCGGATCGGGGGCGACGGGCGAGCCGGTGCGGCGGTCCGGGCCGGGGGTCTCGGACGGCTCCGGGACGGGTGACGTGGTCGGGCGTGGCGGCGAGGGCGGCGGGTCGGCCGCCGGGGGGACGGACACCGCGGGCACGGCCGGCCCGACCCCAGGCCCCTGCCCCGGGGCGGACAGCAGGTGCAGAGGCACGGCGACGACCGCCGCCACCGCCAGGGACACCCCGGCTCCCGCGGCCGCCCGCAGCAGCTTGCGCCGCGCCGCCACGCGGCGGACCTCCCGGAACCGGCCGGGCGGCGGCCCGAGCAGGACCGTGCCGGGCCGCAGCAGGGCGCTCAGCTCCGGGTCCCGCTCCTCGTCCGGGCCCTCAATGGGTGTGATCAAGGCTTCTCCTCAGTCCGGCTCGCAGCATTTCCCTGGCCGCGTGGAGGTCGGCCTTCACGGTTCCTTCCTTCCGCCCCGTCGCGGCCGCCACCTCCCGGACCGGCATGTCGGCGTAGTAGTACAGCAGGATGGGCACCCGCAGCCGCTCGGGCAGCGACTGGACGAGCATCCGCACCGAAGGATCGGTCTGCCCGTCGCGTCCCTCGCCCTGCCCGTCGACGAGGACCTCCGCGGTGGCGCGCCGCATGGCCCGGCGTTCGCGCTCCACCTTCCGCCAGTGGTCGCGCACGATGTTGGCGGCCGTGACGTAGAGGAAGCCGCGCGGTTCGTCCACGCTCGTCCAGCGCGCCCACAGCCGGGTGAAGGCCTCCGAGGCGATCTCGTGGGCCGTCTCGTCGTCGTCGACCAGCCGCCGGCACCAGCCGGCCAGGCGGGGGTAGAGGGCGGCGAAGAGCTCGGACGCCGCTTCGTCCCGGGAAGACCGTTTCAACACTCTCCACATTCCGTCGTTCATCATGCCGCAGACGTGCCACCGGACGGCCGGGCCGGATGGCGCACCGCCATCCGGCCCGGCCGCCGCTAGCCGCGGTCCCCTGAGGTCAGGGAGGCGAACACCACGACGTTGTCGCGGTATCCGCTCCCGTCGGCGGTGCGGGGGCCGCCGCAGGTGATCAGGCGCAGCTCGGGACGGTCCACGTCGCCGTAGACCTCCTGGGCCGGGAAGTCCGCCTTGGCCACCGTCCGCACCCGGTCCACGGTGAACTCCGCCGACGCGCCGTCCCGCAGCCCCGCCACGACCCGGTCGCCCGGGCGCAGCCGTGCCAGGTCCCGGAAGACCCCGTCGCCGAACCGGCCGACGGTGACGTGGGCCAGGAGCACGGACGGGCCGAGCTGCCCCGGCGTGGGGGAGTGGCGGTACCAGCCGGCGGGCGAGTGACGCGCCACGGGCGGGACCTCCACCGTGCCGTCCGGGGCCAGCCCCAGTTCCATGACCGGGGTGTCGACCCCGATCGCCGGGATCCGCAGCCGTACCGGGACCGAGCGGGCGAGCGGGGCCGGCGGGGACGGGCGCGACGGTGCGGCCGCGGGCGGCGCGGAGACGACGGGCGGCGCGGCGACGGGACCGTCACCGGAGCCGCCCGCGCACCCGCCCGCCCAGGGCAGCGCGGCCAGGACCGCCAGGACCGCGGCCCACCTCGCGCCCGGGGTCATCCGGCGGTGGTGCGCCTGCGCCGCGTCACCACGAACGTGCCGCCGGCCAGGAGCAGCAGGCCGCCCCCGGCCGCCGCCACCACCGTGCCGTCCGGCCCGCTCGCGCCGGCCGGGGACTGCACGCCGGTGTCGGGCGCACCCGCCGGCACCCGGTCGACCTGACGCGGGGACGGCACCGCGGACGGCGCTTCGCTCGGCGCGGCGCTGCGCGCCGGCGCGGGCTGCGCGCTCGGCCCGTCGGCGAACGCGGGCGCCGTCCCCGCCAGCACCGCGGCGCACGCGACGGCCGCGGCGGTGAGAACACTGCTGCGCATGTATCGCTCTCCTTCGTCACCCCGCCCAGCCCCCGGTGGGGCACGGGCGGGTGGTGGCAACTGATCGCGCGGAGAGACGAGGCGGCCCGGAGGCGGGTTGTAAAGAACAGGCAAAGTCGTCCTCGGGAGCTCCTCGCGGGGCCCTCGGTGAACGGCGGGCGACGCGGCGGCGACCGGCCGGAGCCGCTGTCCGGCCGGGCGTCACGGTTGGGCAACACCCAGCTCACGGCAGCAGCCGCAGACCCTGGCGAGCGCATCATGAGTTCCGGTGGGGGACGTCAAAGGGGGCGGGGAACGGTGGAGTTCACGGTAGAGCGGACGCTCAGGAGACGGGGCCGGCGGTGGGTGATCGGAGGCCTGACCACGGTCGCGCTGGCGCTGGTCTGGCTGGTCGCCTCGCGGAGCGCGACGGGCCCCCTGTTCCTGGGGTTCCTGGGGGCCCTGGGGGCCTGGAACGGGGCGAGGGACCTGCGAAGGGCGCGGAAGCCGTTCCGGCTGCGGGTCGACGCGTTCGGCATCACGCTGCACGACGCGGAACTCGCCTGGGAGCAGATCGAGGCGGTCTCCCTGTGGCACCTTCCCCACACCGGTGAGGACAGCGAGACCACCACACCGCCCAAGCCGCGGCTCACGCTCTGGACGGCGCCCGGCGTCACGTTCCCCCGCAAGCCCGACCGCACCTGGGACAGCCGGCTGCGGTACACGCTCGTCGACTGCGAGGACCTCGACCAGAGCGTCCCGGAGCTGACGGCCGCGCTCGCCGAGCACGGCGGCGCCGCCTTCGAGACCGCGCCACGGGCCGTACGCCCGCCGATCCCGGTGACCGTGTCGGGACCGGAACTGCGCGTGCCCGGCGGGGAGCGGCAGTTCGTCGACGCCCGGCAGGCCGGCGCCTGGACCCTGGTCTGGGCGGCGCTCGGCGTCGTCTTCACCTACTCGTTCTGGGAACTCGTCCACGGCGGCTTCACCGGCCCCGAGCCCTTCGGCGCCTTCGGTCCGCTCGGCGCGATCGGCTGCTGGGTCCTCACGGGCCGCTCGTACCGGCGCTGGCGCAAGCCGCTGCGGCTGCGCGTCGGGCCGGCCGGGATCGGCATGCGCGAGGTCACCGGCGAGGAGTCGTTCTTCTCCTGGAAGGACATCGCGGCCGTCACGGTCGGCCGCCCGCCGACCACCACCGACACCCGCCCCTGGCTGGTGGTGTGGCCGCTGCCGGGCAGCCGTCCGCACAGCAACCCCTCCTACCTGGTCGACGGTCACCAGGCCTTCGCCCTGGTGCGCCTCGACCGGCTGCCCGGCGGCGCGGAGGCCGTCGTCCCGGTGGTGCGGGAGTACGCGGGGGAGCGTTACGCCGAGACGGCGTGAGCCGTCCGCGGAAAACCGGTTGCGGGGTCTCCCGGCACACCGGCTAAGGTGTCGCCGTCGGACCGAGAGCAAACCGGGAGGTGTTGGAACGATGACTGCCGTCGAGCTGGGCGCTGCCCGCATCCAGAAGATCATCACCCCCACCTCAGCGGTCGCCGGCTGACCCTGCCCGTCGCGAAGCACCCGACGGCACAACCGCGCGCGACCGCCCTCCCGAAGGGCTCTCCTCCGTTGACCAACGGATCCGTCCCGCAGCCGTCCACCGCGCTCACCGCCTACGGCTGGGACTCCTCACTCGACTCCGACTTCGCCGTCCACGCGGAGCGGGGACTCACACCCGGCCGTATCGTCCGCGTCGACCGCGGGCTGTGCGACCTCGTCCTCCCCGACGGCTCCGGCGGCCTCAAGGCCGTCCGCGCCGACACCGAGGACGTCTTCACCCGCGACCCCATGGGGATCGCCTGCACCGGCGACTGGGCCGCCGTCGACGAGACGCCGGCGACCGGTCCCGCGGTACGCGCCCTGCTGCCGCGCCGCACCACCTTCGTCCGTTCGACCTCCTCCAAGCGCTCCGAGGGACAGGTCCTGGCGGCCAACGTCGACCTGGCGGTCATCGCCGTGTCGATCGCCGCCGAACTCGACCTCGGACGGCTCGAACGCTTCGTGTCCCTGGCGTGGACCAGCGGCGCGCAGCCGCTGGTCGTCCTCACCAAGGCCGACCTCGTCGACGACCCCGGCCACCTGCTGGACGACGCCCGCGGCGCGGCGCCCGGCGTGGAGGTCCTGGTCGTCAGCGCCGCCACCGGCCAGGGCGTGCCGGAGGTGGCGAACGCGCTGGCCGGCACCACGTCCGTGCTGCTCGGGCAGTCGGGCGCGGGCAAGTCCACGCTCACCAACGCCCTGCTGGGCCGCGAGGTCCAGGAAGTGCAGGCCAACCGCGACAGCGACGGCAAGGGCCGGCACACCACGACCACCCGCGACATGCTGCCGCTGCCCGGCGGCGGGGTGGTCATCGACACCCCGGGGCTGCGCGGCGTCGGGCTGTGGGACGCCGACTCCGGTCTCACCCGGACGTTCTCCGACATCGAGGTGCTGGCCGGGGAGTGCCGCTTCCCCGACTGCTCTCACGACTCCGAGCCCGGCTGTGCGGTCCTCGCCGCCCTGGAGGACGGCGTACTGACCCACCGCCGGCTGGACAGCTACCGCAAGCTGCTCCGTGAGAACGCGTGGATCGCCTCCCGCACCGACGCCCGGCTCCGCTCCGAGATGCGCCGCGAGTGGAAGCTGCGCTCCGCCGCGGGGCGCGAGATGTACGAGCGCAAGCGCGGCGGCGGCCACCGCAAGGTGTACTGACCGGACCCGGCCCGGCTCCCCGTCGGGGAGCCGGGCCGGCGGTCATCCGGCGCCGTTGTGGCGCTCGCCGCCGCGGCGCAAGGTCAGCGGACTGCCCTCGTGCCAGAAGGTGTAGACGATGCTGCCGAGGCCGAGTGTGACGATGACGATGCCGAGGACGATCGAGTAGACCATGGCTCCTCCAGCCCGTTCGGGGTGCGTTTTACCGCACCTTCACCTTCGATGTCCGAACGTGACCTTCCCGTGGCCGTACCGTCTCACACGCGGTGCGGCCCAACTCACCCTTACCCGGCCCCAGTTGTCCGCATGTGCGGCTCATGTCGACGGCAGGCAGCCCCGGGCGACGACCCCGGCGTACCAGCGGGCGCTGTCCTTCGGCGTACGGCGCTGGCTCGCGAAGTCCACGTGCACCACGCCGAACCGCTTGCCGTAGCCGTAGGCCCATTCGAAGTTGTCCAGCAGGGACCACAGGAAGTAGCCCTGGACGTCGGCGCCGTCCGCGATCGCCCGGTGCACCGCGGCCAGGTGCGCGCGCAGGTACGCGATCCGCTCCGGGTCGTGGACCTCGCCCTCGGGATCGGCGTAGTCGTCGTACGCGGCGCCGTTCTCGGTGACCAGCAGCGGCGTGTCCGGCAGTTCGTCCCGCAGGCGGAGCAGGAGTTCGTGCAGCCCGTCGGCGTCCACCGGCCAGTCCATCGCCGTCCGCGGCCCCGGCGCCGGCACGAACCGCACGTGACCCTCGGCCCCCGGCCACGGCGACGGCCCCGCATGGCCGCCCGCGGCCACCACGGTCGGGGCGTAGTAGTTGAGGCCCAGCGCGTCCACCGGACGGGAGATCACCGCCAGGTCACCGTCCGCCACGAAGGACCAGTCTGTCAGCGCGGCCGTGTCCCGCAGCAGGTCCCGCGGGTAGGAGCCGCGGAACACCGGGTCCAGCCAGATCCGGTTGGCCAGCGCGTCGACCCGCCGGGCGGCGTCCCGGTCGGCGGTGCTCCCGGTGTGCGGGCGCACCGCCGCGAGGTTCAGCGTCAGCGACACCTGGGCCGGCACCGGGAGCCGTTCACGCAGCACGCCCACCGCGAGGCCGTGCCCCAGCAGCAGGTGGTGGGCCGCCCGCAGCGCCGCCTCCGGTTCCGTCCGGCCCGGCGCGTGCACGCCCTGCGCGTACCCCAGGAACGCCGAGCACCACGGCTCGTTCAGCGTCGTCCACAACGGCACCCGGTCGCCGAGCGCGTCCGCGACGAGCCCCGCGTACTCCGCGAAGCGCTCCGCGGTGCCGCGCACGGGCCAGCCGCCGGCGTCCTCCAGCTCCTGCGGGAGGTCCCAGTGGTACAGCGTCAGGACGGGGCGGATGCGGTGGTCCAGCAGCTCGTCGACCAGGGCGCGGTAGAAGTCGAGCCCCTTCTGCACGGCCGGGCCCCGGCCCGTCGGCTGCACGCGCGGCCACGACACGGAGAAGCGGTAGTCCGTGAGGCCCAGCTCCGCCATCAGCGCGACGTCCTCGCGCATGCGGTGGTAGTGGTCTGCGGCGATGTCCCCGGTGTTGCCGTTGCGCACCTTGCCGGGCGTGCGGCAGAAGGTGTCCCAGATCGAGGGGGTGCGGCCGTCCTCGGCGGCGGCGCCCTCGATCTGGTAGGCCGCGGTGGCGGCGCCCCACCGGAACCCTTCGGGGAAGGCCGGTGTCGTGTGCGGCGCGTTGCTCGTCCGTCGGGCTGCGGTCGTGGTCATCGGGGCTCCTTGTGTGCGATCCGTTGTCGTGTGCGGCTTTGTTTGCGCCTGCGGCGGGCATCCCCCGCCCTCCCTCCCGATTGCCCGCGGGGTCAGTGCGGGCCTGCGCAACGTGTGCCTGGGTCGGTGCCGCGCCGGCGCACGCCCCCAGCCTTCGGCCGGGGGGACCCCCACAGCGCTCGCGGTTTACGTCCACATCGTTCGGCGCCCGGGTTCGCCGCTCGTCTCCCCCAGCCTTCGGCCAGGGGGAGCACCCCGCCACACCCCCTCCGGTTGTCGGGGCGACTGACGGCCGGTCGGGGGTGAGTAGGGCACCTGCGGCAACCCCGGACCGCCTTCTCATCCCATCCGGCCGTTAGTCGCCCACACGACCGAAGGGGGTGTGGCGGGGTGCCCCCACAGGCGACGAGCGGTGCGCGCGGCGCCGGATGATGTGGGGCAGCGCCGCGAGCGCCGAGGTGGGGGTCCCCCCGGCCGAAGGCTGGGGGCGTACCCCGGCGCGGCACCGACCCACAACGAACGCAGCGGGGCGGTCACTGACCGCGCCGAGCAACCGGGAGGGCGGCGGGGAAACCCCCAACCGCAACCACAACGGCGCCGCAGACGAGGACGCGTTAACCCTTCACCGCCCCCTGCATGATCCCGCTCACGATCTGCCGCCCCAGCACCCCGAAAACCACCAGCACCGGCACCGTCCCCAGCAGCGTGCCCGCCATGATCACCGACTGGTCGTGCACGTACCCCCCGCCCAGCTGCCGCAAGGCGACCTGCACCGTGGGCTCCTGCGACGTGAGCGCGATGATCGGCCAGAAGAAGTCGTTCCAGGACGCCATGAAGGTGAGCATCCCCAGCACCGCCATCCCCGGCCGGGCGATGGGCACGACGATGCTCCAGAAAATCCGCGCCGTCGAGGCGCCGTCGACGCGGCCGGCCTCGATCAGCTCGTCCGGCAGCGACTGCGCGAGGTACTGCCGCATGAAGAAGACCCCGAAGGCCGAGACGAGCCCCGGGAGGATGACGGACTGGAGCTGGTTCACCCAGTGCAGCTCCGCGATGAGCATGAAGAGCGGGATGACGCCCAGCTGGGGCGGGATCATCATCGTCCCGACCGTCAGGGTGAGCAGCGCGTTGCGGCCCCGGAAGCGCAGTTTCGCGAAGGCGAACCCGGCGAGCGTGGAGCACAGTACGGTGCCGACCGTCACCGACCCGGAGACGATCAGGGAGTTGAGCAGGGCCTTGCCGATGTCGGCCTGCTCCAGCACCTGCCGGAAGTTGTGCACGAGGTTGCCGCCGGGCAGCAGCGACGGCGGGCTCGCGGCCAGCTCCGCGTTGGACCGGGTCGCGGCGACGATCGTCCAGTAGAAGGGGAAGGCGGAGATCGCCGCCGCGACGATCAGGAGGGCGTAGGCGAGACGGCCGCCGTGGTGCTGCCGGCCCGCCCGGGCGGACCGCAGGCGGGGCAGGGGGCGTGCGGTCCCGGCGTCGCGGCCGGGCCGCGGCCGTGTGAGGAGCGCGCTCATCGACGGGTCCCCTTCCGTGAACGGCGCCGTGCCAGTGTGGTGTTGAGCAGCACGAGCAGGACGATGAGGACGAACATCACCCAGGCGATGGCGGCGGCTCGGCCCAGGTGGAAGTAGCCCCAGCCCTGCTCGTACATGTAGAGCCCGAGGGTCTGGTACTGGTGGGAGATGCCGCCCGAGATGCTCCCCTCGAACAGCAGCGGCTCGCCGAAGAGCTGGGTGGCGCCGATCGTGGAGACCACGATCGTGAAGAGGATCGTGGGCCGCAGGCCGGGCAGGGTGACGTGGAGGAACTGCCGCCACCGCGAGGCGCCGTCGAGTTCGGCGGCCTCGTACAGGTCCCCGGGGATGGACTGCATCCCGGCGAGGTAGATGAGCGCGTTGTACCCGGTCCACCGCCAGGTGACGATCGTGGACACCGCGATCTGCGAGGCGACGGTCCCGGACTGCCAGTCGACGGGTCCGATGCCGGCCAGTCCGAGCAGCCAGTTGACCAGGCCGAAGTCGCGGCCGAAGAGCTGGGCGAAGACCAGGGTCGCGGCGGCCACGGACGTGGCGTACGGCAGGAGCATCGTGACCCGGAAGAAGGTCCGGCCCCGCAGCTTGTAGTTGAGCAGGTGGGCGAGGCCGAGCGCCATGAGCAGCTGCGGCACGGTGGAGACGACCCCGATGGTGAAGGTGTTGCGCAGCGCGGTCCAGAAGAAGTCGTCGCGCAGGAGCGCGGTGTAGTTGTCCAGGCCCCGCCATTCCATCGTGCCCGGGGTCTGGAGCTCGACGCGGTAGAGGGAGACGTACGCGGTGTAGAGCAGCGGGAACAGCCCGAACGCGGCGAAGAGCGCGAAGAACGGCGCGATGTAGGCGTACGGCGACAGCCGGGCGAGCAGTCGCCGCGGGGGCGCCTGGGCTGCCGGGGGCCGGGCGGTGGGCACCGGCGCGGTGGCGGTCAGGGTCATGGGGCGGGACCTTCGGGTCGGGGGCGTACCGGGGCGGGGCGGCCGGGCGCGGAGGACCGGGGAGGGGTCCGCCGCGCCCGGCGCCGGCGGGGCGGGGGCCGTCAGCCGACGGCGTTCTCGACGCCCTTCCTGGCGTGGCTCCACGCCGTCGCGGAGTCCGTGCCCTTGCGTTCGACCTCGCCGAGCGCGTTGGTGATCTGCTGGTTGACGTCGCCGTCGTGCACGCCGAGCACCTGCACCGGGGAGGCCTCGGCGGCGGCGCCGAAGATCTGCCCGATGGGCGCGTCGCTGAAGTACGGGTCGGTGACGTCCTTGACGGACTCGATCGCCCCGACGTTGGAGGGGAAGCTGCCCTGCTTCTTGAAGAGCTTGGCCTGCTGTTCCGCGGCCGTCAGCCACTTGACCAGCGCGAAGGCTTCCTTGGCGTGCGCGGAGCCCTTGGGGATGGCCAGGTAGGAACCGCCCCAGTTGCCCGCGGCGCCGCCCGGGAGCGGGGCGACGTCCCACTTGCCCTTGCCGGCGTCCCCGGCCTGGCCCTTGATGTAGCCCAGCATCCAGGCGGGGCAGCCGATGCTGGCGAAGGAGCCGCTGCTGAAGGCCTGGTTCCAGGCGGGGGTCCACTGGGCGAGTTTGGCGCTCAGCCCGTCCTTTGCGGCCTTCACGGACAGGTCCCAGGCCGAGGTGATGGCGGCGTTGTCGTCGTAGACCAGCTTGCCGGAGGCGTCGTAGTAACGTTCCTTCTCCTGGCCGACGATGACGGAGTAGAGGCTGCCGACGCTGTCGACCCAGGCGCTCTTGGCCCCCGCCTTCGCCTTGTACTGCTTGCCGAGCTCCAGGTAGCCGTCCCACGTGGACCACTTCTGCGCCAGCTCCGTCCGGTCGGTGGGCAGGCCGGCCTGCCGGAACAGGTCGGTGCGGTAGCAGATCGCCTCGGGGCCGACGTCGGTGCCGAGCCCCAGGGTGCGGCCGTCGGAGGTGGTGGCGGCGGCCCACTTGGCGGCGGAGAAGTCGTCCTTGAGGTCCTTGGCGCCCAGGGCGCCCAGGTCCTCGAACTTGTCGGCCTGCTGCTGGGTGACCGACGCGATGCGGCCCACCTCGATGCCCTGGACGTCGGCGAGACCGCCGCCGCCCGCGAGCCGGGTCTGCAGGGCCTTCCAGTAGTCGGCCTCGTTCTCGGTGCTGCTCTCCTTGACGGTGACGCCGGGGTGGAGCTTCTCGTACTCGTCGTACAGGCCGGCTTCCTTGTAGCCGAAGGTGCCGAACAGGTCGACGGTGATCGTGACCTTGCCGTCCTTGTCCGCGGACGTACCGGTGGAGCCGGATCCGCAGGCGGCGAGGAGCGCCCCGGCGAGCGCGACCGCCCCGAGTCGGAGGGTGGCGCGTCTGGCGGCTCGGGCGATGGGCATGGAAGCCTCCCATGGCTTCGGGACGGGTGAGAGGGCCCTTGTTCGCGGTTCTTGAGAGCGCTCTCAAGCGATGCCCAGGAGAGTGCCGCCGCACCCGGTGCTTCGTCAAGAGTCGAATGGATAAAGGCCGGTGGGGTGGCCCCGGACCCTGCGCGGCTCCACGTCCTGACGGCATCGCCGGCGTCGTGACCCTTCGCGAACCTCTCCGGGTGCCTCCGCCCGGTGGCGCGGAAACGGTCGTGGAACGGCACGGAATTGACATCTGTAGGGCTCGAATACTCGTCCTCGGCCATGTCGTGCGATGCCCGGAGGAGGGTGTCGGAGGGCTGCTAGAAATTACCCGCCGGCGTGATTGTTCGTGCATGAGTACGGCATTTCCGCGCCTCCCGTCCCTCTGTCCGCGAGCCCGCCCGCCCGTATGCCCGAATAACCGCAGCAAGGGGAGCGATGACCTCGGCACCATCGGGTTCCGTGCCCGCCCGGAATGCCGCTCACGGTCTGCTCGGCCGCGCGCTGTCCAGGTGCCGCGACGAACGGGCGACCGGGGTCCTGCGCGTGCAGGGCAGCCCCGGCGGGGCCTTCCATCTGCTCGACGGCGCGGTCGTGGCCGTGGAGAGCCCCGGGGCGCCGGGGGTGGGCACCTTGCTGGTGCGCTCCGGGCGCATCGACGCCGACGAGTGGAACGCCGCCCACGACGCAGCCGGGACGGGGCTGTGGCCGGGCGCGCCGATCGCCGCCGGAGGACGGCTGGGCACGGCCGAGTTCCAGGTGCTGCACATGATGGCCGTCCAGGACGCGGTCTTCGCCGTGCTGGCCGGACGCCTGGACAACTGCGCCTTCGACCCCGCCCCGCCGGGAGCGCCGCGCACCGTGCCGCCGCCGGGCCTGGGCAACGGGGTGGAGCCGGAGGAACTGCTGGTGGAGGCGGGGCGCCGGCTCACCGCGCTGGCCTCCCTGCCGCGATCGGTCTCGCCCGACCGCGACCGGGTCGCCGCCGTGGGGCCGCCCGCGTGGGCGGACGAGCCCCTGGCGCCGGTGCGCCGCGAGATCCTCGGCTGCGCCAACGGACGGCGCAGCCCCCGGGACATCGCGTTCCTCATCGGCCGCGGGGTCTACACGATCACCGTGGAGGTCGCCCGGATGTGCGCCGAGGGCCTCGTCGAGACCGTCCCGGCCCCGCCGGCCCACCCGTTGCCGCCGCCCGCCCCGGCGCCGCAGCTCCCCGACCCGTATCTCACGACAGCGGCGGAGCCGGCGGGCCCTGCCGTGCCGAGTCCTCCCCTCGCCCTCCCGGAGGGCGACCCGGACCCGTACTTGGGCCCCTACCCGCCGGTGCCGGAGTGGGAGCCGGGGGACGTCCCCGTCACGGCCCCCGGCGCCGAGGGGCTGCCCCGCCGTGAACCGGGCGCCAGCGGTATTCGCGAGGCGCTCGACGCGAGCCGCCCGCAATCGGGCTGGAAAGGATTTCTCCGGCCGCGAGGACGGAGCCGGACCGATTCCCCGTGACCGAAATCCGCGGGGACCAACGGAACACCGACCGAAGGGAATTCAAGGAGGTGCACGTGCATGAATCATGACGCCCTGGTCGCCGAGATGCGCGCTTTGCGGGACCAGGTGGTCGGCGTCACCGACACGGCCGTGGCGGCCGTCGACGGCCTGCTGATCGCCGCCGACACCGAGGACGCCATCGACCCCAACGGGCTCGCCGCCCTGGCCGCCGCCGGCCTCGGGCTCGCCCGGCGGATCGCCATGGCGGCCCTGCGCGGCCCGCTCCGCAGGACCGTGACCTGCAGCAGCGGCGGTTACACCGCCGTCTACGCGGTCGGCGAGACCGCGCTCCTGGTCGTCGTGGGCGACGAGGGCATGAACGTCCCCCAGCTCCACGTGGAGGCCAGGTCCGCCGTCGAGCGCATCGGCGCGATCCTGCTGGCACCCGGTCCCGGACCGGGCGCCGTGCCCGCGCCGGAGTCCGCGCACGACCCCGAGGGAGTCCTCGGATGACGACCCAAGCCCCAGTGAAGACCGCAGAAGGAGTGCTGTGAGCACCACCGGAAAACGCCCGCACGGCAACCTGTCCGACCAGGTCATGGGCCTGGTGAAGAACCTGCGCCAGGAGGTCCCCGACTGCCTCGCCGCCGGTGTGGTCGACATGTCGACCGGCATGCTGCTCTCCGTCGACACCGTCGACAGCCATCCGCCGGAGGTCCTGGACCTGCTCGCCGCGGCGACCCTCGACCTCTTCCAGGGGCGCACGGTGGTGATGATCGAGGACGTCTTCAAGGAGCGCCGCGGGGTCACCAGTGACGCGCACTACTTCCAGGAGATCCTCGTCAACAGCGACAACCTGACCCATCTGTTCATGCGCAACAACATCAACGAGGACGTCGTCGCCGTCGTCGTCTGCCGCCGCTCGGTCAACGTGGGCATGCTCTTCGCCCAGGCCCGCCGTGTGGTCAAGGAGCACAGCACGCTCTGAGCCCCGGCCGGTCAGGCGCTGGCGCGCCGCACCAGCCGGGTCGGGGTGACGAGCGAGGACAGCGGACGGCCGCCGCTGTCCTCCTCCGACCGCCGCTCCAGGCCCCGCACGAGCAGCCTGACCATCAACCGGCCCATCTCCTCGATCTCCTGACGGACCGTCGTCAGCGGGGGGTCGGCCAGCTCCGCCACCGAGACCATGTCGTCGAAGCCGACCACCGCGACGTCCTCCGGCACCCGCCGGCCCCGCTCGCGCAGCACCCGCAGCGCACCGCAGGCCATCAGGTCGGAGGCGACGAAGACGGCGTCGACGTCCGGCGCCCGGTCCAGCAGCACGGCCATGGCACGCGCCCCGCCCGCCTCGGAGAAGTCGCCCTCGACGATCAGCCGCGGGTCCGCGTCCATCAGGATGTCGTGGTAGCCGTCGAGCCGGTCCACCGACGCGGTCTGGTCCAGCGGCCCGGTGACGGTCGCGATGCGTTCCCGCCCCAGCGAGACCAGGTGGCGCACCGCCTCGCGGGCGCCGCCGCGGTTGTCCGAGTCCACGTAGAGCACGCTGCGGTCCCCCTCCGCCCCCGGCCAGCCGGGGCGCCCGCCGAAGACGGTGGGCAGCGCGATCCGGCGGATGATGCCGGGCAGCGGGTCCTCGGCGTGCAGCGAGAAGACCAGCGCGCCGTCCACGTGCCCGCCGGCCAGGTAGCGGCCCACCCGGTCGTAGTCGGCCGTGCCCTCCACCAGCAGCAGGACGAGCTGCGAGTCGTGCACCGCCAGCTCACGGCTGATGCCGAGCAACTGCTGTGCGAAGAAGGGGTCCGCGAAGACCCGGCTCTCCGGCTCCGCGACGATGACGGCGACCGCCCCGGTGCGCCGGGTGACCAGCGAGCGGGCGGCCTGGTTGGGTACGTAGCCCAGCTCCTCGACGGCCTTGCGGACCTTGTCCACCAGTGCCTCGCGCACCCCCGTCCCGCCGTTCACGACCCGGGAGACGGTGGCCCGGGAGACCCCGGCCCGTTCGGCGACGGCTTCGAGCGTCGGGCGCGCTCCGGAGATCTGGTCGGACAAGGGGTGCTCCTCTCGGGACGGGAACAGCGTAGTCCCTCCGGGAAGCGGGGAGAGAGCGCTCTCCCCGCAGCTCGCGGGCCGTTTCTGAGAGCGCTCTCTCTCGCCTGTGCCCGGCCGCCCGCCCGGCGGTCAGCGCACCGGGAAGCCGAAGGTGTGGCCCTGCTGCTTCAGCCAGGGCAGGATCTCCCGCAGCGCTTCGACGGTCTGGCCGCGGTCCCCGCCCGCGTCGTGGAACAGCAGCGTCGGCCCGTTGGAGATCTCGTTCCTGACGGTGGACACCAGCACGCCGGTGCCCGGCTGCTTGAAGTCCTCGGAGTCGACGTTCCAGCCCAGCGGGCGCATGCCGCGGGAGGCCGCCAGCTGGCGGCTGTACGGGGTGAAGGCACCGCCCGGAGCCCGGTAGTACAGCGGCCTGACGCCCCCCGAGGCCTGGGTGATCATGCGCTCGGCGTCCAGGATCTCCTTCGCCTGGTACGCGCGCGGCTTGCCGTTCATCGTCGTGTCGTGGGTGACGGAGTGGTCGCACAGCCGGTGCCCGGCGGCCACCACCGCCTTCACCAGGTCGGGGTGGGCCCGGGCCTGCGGGCCGACCATGCAGAAGGTCGCCTTCACGCCGTTGTCCTGCAGCACCTGGAGGATCTGCGGGGTCCACCGCGGGTCGGGCCCGTCGTCGATGGTGATGTTGACGCCCCGGGGGCCCTTGTCGGAGGCGTGGGCGATGTCCATGTTCACCACGGGGGCGGGCAGTTCGGCGTCCGGCACGGAGGTCTGCCCGGGTATGGGCCGGGGCTTGGCGGAGGCGGAGGGCTTCGCCGGACGTACCGCCGCCTGCGGCCCGTCGGGGGTGCCGGCCTGGGCGGTCCACACCGACGCCAGCGCGGCCACCCCCGCCACGCCCAGCGCCGCCGCCAGCACCCGGCCGTTCGTCCCGCGCATCCCGCTCCACCCCATGTCCGCCCCGCTCCTCGTGTCCGGTGTCCCGTACCTGTGTTCCGTACCTGCACACGGGAGGACGGGGGAGGGACACCGGGGGATCCGGCTGTTACGGAGCCCTGACAATTCCGCCGGAGGACGGCGACAGAGCGGCCCGAACGGCCGCCGCGCACCGCCCGCTTGCGCGCGGCCGGGCACCGGCGGGCACCGTGGGACCTACGAGGTGACGACGGCCCCCAGCCACGCCCCGGCGACCAGCAGGCAGGCGAAGAGCTCGACCAGCAGCGCCGTTCCTGCGGCCCGCATGGCCGTACGGGTGGAGGACCAGGCCGCGCCGTGGCTGCCGAGCCGCATCCGCTCGCCGCCGTAGAGGGACAGCGTGAAACCGGCCGGCGCCCCCACCACCGGCAGCAGGAAGAAGCCCGCGACGGCCCACAGCCCGGCGACGAGGAAGGCCCGCCGGGGGACCCCCGCGTCCCGCACCGACCGGGTGGGCAGCAGCAGTTGGACGGCCTGGTTGAGCAACAGCACACCGGTGGCCGCCGCCAGGACGCCCCAGGACACCGTGGTGTGCAGATGGGTCGCCCACCACAGGACCGCGGCCCAGCACATCAGCGGGCCCGGCGCGCCCGGTACGAGCACGCCCCACAGTCCGGACAGCATGACGGCACCGATCAGGCACAGCTGTCCGGTCCCCATGGGCCCAGCGTGCCCGAAGCCGGGCCCCGGCGCCCCCTGGTTTTCCGGCCTCGCCTGCGGCGCCCCAAGTCCCCGCGCCTCAGCCGGGGGTGCGCTCCACCCAGCCCCGCTCGTACGCGTGCCAGCCCAACTGCAGCCGGGTCGACACCTCGGCGAGCTCCATCAGCCGCTTCACCCGGCGCTGCACCGTCCGCAGCCCCAGTTCGAGCTGCTTGGCGACGCTGGCGTCGGTGAGCCCGGCCAGCAGCAGCGACAGGATCTGCAGGTCGACGGCGTCGGGCGCGTCCGGGGACTCCTCCCGCAGGGCGCCCCCGGTCTCCAGGCGGATCGGCAGGGCCTCGCGCCAGACGTTCTCGAAGAGCGCCATCAGCGAGTCCAGCAGCCCGCTGCCGTGGACGACCAGCGCCGCGGGGCCGCCCGCGTCCCGGGCCATGGGCACCATCGCCAGCGAACGGTCGGCCAGCACCAGCTTGGTGGGGACCCGGTCCACCACCCGCACCTGCTCCTCGCGGCCGAGCGCCGCCGTGAGTTCCGCGATGCCGTTGGGTCCGCTGATGACCTCGCGCTCGATGACCACGCGGAAGGTCACCCCGCGTTCCACGGCCCGTTCCTCGGCGGTGTTCTCCATCCCCGACACCACCATCGGGGTGCCCGTCACCAGGGCGCAGACCTCCTTCTCCGCCCCCAATTGAAGCTGGTTGAAGCGGTGCGCCACCGCGCTCGCACCGGTCACCACCTCCACCAGGTCGTGCGCCGACGGCTCCGCGGCCTCGCCCCGGTACTCCTGCGCCAGCACGGCGGCCGTGAGTTCCGCCTGTTCCAGATGGTGCCGCTGCTGGGTGAGCAGGGCGCCGAGCGCCACCGTGGGCGGGGCGGCCACCCAGCGGCCGGGCCGGGCGGAGGACTGCGCGACCAGCCCCTGCCGCTCCAGCAGGCGCAGTATCCTGGCCGCCTCGTCCTCGGGCATGCCGAGCCGGTGCGAGAGGTCGACGACCTCGGCGGCTCCCAGCCCCACGAGGGCGCGGTACGCCGCCTCCTGGGCATCGTCCAGCCCTATGGCACCGAGCACGGGCACCCCTTCCGGATCCGAGGAACGCAAGACGCGGGCATGGCGGGAATGAGCCATGGCGTAATCCCGCCGCCCGCCATCATCCCTGTTCGAACCCCTGTCCTGGCAAGGTGTCCCTACTGGATCGTCCGACGTGCGGCCCGAGGAGGGAGCCGGCCGCCCGTCGGACCATTCGCGTGTCCGAACCCTGTTTCGCCGCGGGCCCGCCGGTGGACAATAGGGGCATGAGTCAGCAGGGGGAGACGGACCGCCGCCAAGAGGACGAGTGGTGGCGGCAGTTGTACGGGCAGCCCGACCCCGCGGGCCGGGAGCCCGGCGACACGCTCGACGACCGCTACAGCTCGGCGCTCTCCGCGCTCGGCGAGGAAGCGGAGGGCGAGGAGCCGGAGGGCGAGGAGCCGGAGGGCGAGGAGCGGGACGGCGGCGGCGAGGCGCCGTGGCGGACCGTCCCGCACGACACGGCCGCGCCGGCCGCGCCCGGTGACACCTGGTACATCGGCGGCGATGCGGGCACGGCCCCGGGCAGCGATGCCGCAGGAGAGGCCGGCGGCTCCGCCGCGGACGACGCGGGCCCCCCCGACACCCTGCGGCTGCGCCGCCCCGCCCCGCCCCCGGCTGCCGCCCCGCGCCCCTGGCAGTACCAGGGCCCGCCCCACCCCCAGGCGCTGCCCGAACCGGCCTCGCAGCCGCCCGGCCTGCCCCCGGGATGGGCCCCCGCCGAACCCGCCCCGGACCCCGCGCGGTCCGCGGCGCCCCCGGCACCTCCCGCCCCGGCCGTCCGGTCCGCACCGGCCGGCCTGCCGGAGCCCGCCCTCGCCGAGGGGCCGTACGTCGGCGACGGCCCGCCCACGTACGACCCCGAGCCGACCGCCTGGCCTGCCGCCGACCCGGACGACCTCGACGACCTCGTCCCGGACACGGAGCTCGACGGCGCCCGGTACGGCCTGCTGACGATCCGCACGGCCTCGGTGCGCGGCGACTCCGCCCGCTACCGGGGCGAGCCGCGCCGCGACGCGGTCCTGACCGCCCGCTTCGGCAGCGGCGACGACGCCCTGCTGCTGATCGCCGCCGCCAGCGGCCCGCGCACCTCGGACACCGCCCACCGCGCGGCCCGTGACGCCTGCACCTGGATGGCGGCCGCGGTGGGCCGCAGCCAGGTCCGGCTCAGCGAGGACATCCGCGCCTCCCGCCGTGGCTCCCTCAAGTCCGGCCTGCACCGGCTCACCGACCGCTGCTACGGACGGCTGCGTGCCCGCGGCGAGGACCTGGGCCTGGACCCGGCCGAGTACAGCGCCACCCTGCGCTGCCTGCTGCTGCCCGCCGACCCCGACTGCCGCATCCGCCTCTTCTTCGGCGTCGGGGACGGCGGGCTCTACCGCATCCGCGGCGGGGAGTGGCAGGACCTCGACCCCTGGCGGCCCGACGAACGCGCCGAGACCGAGGACAGCCCGGCCGTACGCTTCCGCTTCCGCGCCTCCGTGGCCCGTTCCGGTGACACCCTGCTGCTGTGCAGTGGCGGACTGGCCGGGCCGCTGCGCGGCGAGCCCGCCCTCGTCGCCCGCCTGACACAGCGGTGGGGTGCCGCCGAGCCCCCCGGCCTGCCGGCCTTCCTCGGCGACACCCAGACCCGGGTCAAGGGCTACGCGGACGACCGTACGGCGGTCGCCGTCTGGGACGCCTGACGCGGCCCCGGGGTGAGCCGCAGCGTCAGGATCTGGAACGGGCGGAGCGCGACGGCGACCGCGTCGCCCTCGCGTTCGGCGTCCTCCAGCGGCCGCTCCAGCAGGTCGGTGACCCGGGCGCGGGCGAGCGGGAAGCCCGTGGTGAGCGCGCCCGAGGCGCGGTCGCCCCGCGACTCGTACAGGCGCACCACCACGTCGCCGGAGCGGTCGTCGGCGAGCTTGACCGATTCCACGGTGATGCCGGGGTGACCGACCCGCAGCAGCGGCTGCAGAGGCGGCAGTGAATCCGCGCACCGCAGCGGCAGGTTGAGCGCGAGCCCCGCCGCGACCGCGTCGCCCACCGCCGCTCCCGGCAGCAGGGCGTAGACGAAGCGGTGCGTGCCCTGGTCGGTGTGCGGATCAGGGCTGTGCGGGGCGCGCAGCAGGGTGAGCCGCACGGTGGTGTCGGTGCCGGAACGGCTCGCGTCGTGGCCGTAGGTGGAGTCGTTGAGCACCGCCACCCCGTAACCGGGCTCGCCGACGTGCAGCCAGCGGTGGGCGCAGATCTCGAACCGGGCCGCGTCCCAGCCGGTGTTGGCGTGGGTGGGGCGGTGCACGTGCCCGAACTGGATCTCGGCGGTGGAGCGCTCGGCGAGCACGTCGAGCGGGAAGGACGCCTTCAGCACCTTCTCCGACTCGTGCCAGTCGGCCTCCGTGAGCACGTCCAGCCGGCGGCTGCCGGCGGTCAGCCGCAGCTCCTGGACGACCCGGCTGCCGCCGAAGGCCCGTACGACCCGGACGGCGGCCCGCAGCGGGCCCTCCTCGACGAGTTCGACGGACTCCGCCGACGTCAGGTCGGCGTGCTTGCGCCGGTAGTGGCGGTCGATGTCCCAGGCGTCCCACTTGGTGGGGTGGTCGGGGTGCAGCTGCAGCAGGTTCCCGCGCGCCCCCGGCGCCAGCACCTCCCGGCCGGCGGTCAGGTCGCGGACGGAGGCCAGCAGCCCGTCCGCGTCGACGGCGACCCGCAGCAGGCCGTTGCCGAGCACGATCAGCCCGTCCTCCCGCACCGCGCGCACCGGGTCCGCGGCAGCGGCGCCCGCGCGGTCCAGGGCGGCCGCCGTGCCCAGCGCCGGGACGCTCGCGGCCACCATCGCCCGGCCGTCCGCCAGCGGCTGTGCGCGGCTGCCCTCCGGCAGGGCGGCCGCCGCCGCGGCGTCCAGCTCGACGACCTCCTCCCGCGCGTACGGCGAGGCGTTGAGCAGGGCGGGGGAGCCCTGGGAGCCGTCGCCGCCCAGCGCCCGCACCGCCCCCGCGATCAGGCCCTCCAGCTCCTCGCGCACCGCCGCGTAGGTGTCGCGCGCCTCTCGGTGCACCCAGGCGATGGAGCTGCCCGGCAGGATGTCGTGGAACTGGTGGAGCAGCACCGTCTTCCAGATCCGGTCCAGCTCCTCGTACGGGTAGGCGTACGAGGACGGGGCGCCCAGCGCGGCCGCCGTGCACCACAACTCGGCCTCCCGCAGCAGGTGTTCGCTGCTCCGGTTGCCCTGCTTGGTCTTGGCCTGCGTGGTGTACGTCGCGCGGTGCAGCTCCAGGTAGAGCTCCCCGGACCACACCGGGGCCCGGTCGCCGTACTCGGCCTCGGCCGCCGTGAAGAAGGCGGCGGGCTTCTCGATCTCGACCCGGGGCGCCCCCTCCAGGGAACGCAGCCGGCGCGCCTTCTCCAGCATCTCCCGGGTGGGTCCGCCGCCGCCGTCGCCCCAGCCGAACGGCACCAGGGAGCGGGTGGCGCGCCCCTTCTCGGCGAAGTTGCGCACCGCGTGCGCCAGTTCGCGGCCCGAGAGCTGCGAGTTGTAGGTGTCGACGGGCGGGAAGTGGGTGAACACGCGCGTGCCGTCGATGCCCTCCCACCAGAAGGTGTGGTGCGGCATCTTGTTGGACTGGTTCCAGGACAGTTTCTGGGTGAGGAACCAGCGGACCCCCGCGAGCTTCGCGAGCTGCGGGAAGGCGGCGGTGTAGCCGAAGGTGTCCGGCAGCCAGACCTCCTCGGTCTCCACGCCCAGTTCGTCCAGGAAGAAGCGCTTGCCGTGCACGAGCTGCCGGGCCAGCGCCTCGCCGCCGGGCATGTTGGCGTCGGACTCGACCCACATGGAGCCGACGGGCACCCAGTTGCCGTTCCTGACGGCCTGCTGGATGCGCTGCCACACCACCGGCTGGTGCTCCTTCACCCAGGCGTACTGCTGGGCCTGCGAGCAGGAGAAGACCAGCTCGGGGTAGTCGCGGGCGAGCGCGGTGACGTTGGCGAAGGTGCGGGAGGCCTTGCGGACGGTCTCCCGCAGCGGCCACAGCCACGCCGAGTCGATGTGGGCGTGGCCGGTCGCCGAGACGCGGTGCGCGCTGGCGTGCGCGGGCCGCGACAGTGCCCCGGCCAGTTCGCGCCGGGCGTCCGCGGCGGTGCCGTGCACGTCGTGCAGATCGAGCGCGTCCAGGGCGTCCTCCAGCGAGCGCAGGATCTCGTGGCGGCGCGGATCGTGGAAGTCCAGCTCGTGCATCAGTGCCTCGAGGACCTCGACGTCCAGCACGAGGTGCCAGACGTCCTCGTCCAGGACGGCCAGTTCGGCGGTGTCGAAGCGGTAGAGCGGCTCGGACCCCGCGGTCAGCACGTCGCCGAGCGGGGTCGGACGCCAGTCACGGAGCACGGCGGGGTTGGCCGCGGCCTCCAGCAGCAGGCTCACCCGTTCGCCCCCGGCGGCCGGAGCGGCCACCGGGACATGGCGGTTGAGCGGGTGGACACCCTTGATCGGCACCCCCTCGGCGTCGTACACCATCCCCTCGGCCACGAAGCCCGGGCCGTCGTTCCCGAACCCCGGGTCGATCACGGCCTCGACCCGGCGGCCCGCCCAGGCCGCCGGCACCGTGCCCTCCAGCCGGAACCAGCTGGTCGACCACGGCGGCCCCCAGGGCGTGCCCACGGAGAACGGTTCGAACGCTCCGTCCGACGAGGCCTTCAGCGCCTCACCGACCGGCACGGGCCCCCCTTTCCCGTCCTCCACATGCCACACCGACATGCCCAGCGGCACCCGGTCGGCGTAGCGGGCGGGCCGGACGAACTGGTTCATGGCCCTGGTCAGACGGCCCTCGACCAGCAGACGGTCGTCGTGCATCTCAGCTCCTCGGGTCGGCTCACCGGATGGATTCCCCGTCAATGCGGTGGTGTCCCGTAACGCCCGGAAGGCGGACGGGGTTTTCGGGGCATGAGAAAAATCGCGCGTCCCGGCGGGCTCTCCCGGCGCAGATTGCTCGGTGCCGCCGCACGGCTCGCCCCCATCGCCGCCGTCCCCTCCGTGTCCCTGCCCGGGACGGCGGCGGCCGCCACCGACCCGTACGCGGCGCTCGCCCGCGCGTCCGTGACCGAGTTCCGCAGCGCCTGGGACGCCTACCGCAGACTCGCCTGGGGACGCGACGAGTTGCGGCCGCTCGCCGGAGCAGGCTCGGACTTCTTCATCCCGGGCAGCACCCTCGGCCTGACGATCGTCGAGGCGCTGGACACCCTCTACCTGATGGAGCTGGACGAGGAGCTGGACGCCGGCTTCCAGTGGGTGCGCGACGACCTCGTGCTCGGCCAGGACGCCCCCGTGCAGGTCTTCGAGACGATCATCCGCCTGGTGGGCGGACTGCTCTCGGGGCACCTGGCCACCAAGGAACCGGTCCTGCTCGACCGCGCCCGCGAACTGGCGGACCGGTTGCTGCCCGCCTTCACCCGGTCGCCCACCGGGGCCCCCTACCGCTACGTGAACCTGGTCACCGGCGCGGTCTCCGGCAAGGAGAACTACCTCGCCGAGATCGGCACCTGCATCACCGAGTTCGGCGAGCTGTCCCGGCTCACCGGCGACCGGAAGTACTACGACGCCGCGAAGAAGGCCCTGCGCGCCGTCTACGACCGCCGCTCACGGCTGAACCTGCTCGGCACCGGCATGAACGTCGAGACCGGCGCGTGGACGGGCACCACCGCCACCCTCGACCCGCCCGTCGACTCCTTCTACGAGTACCTCTGGGACGGCTGGGAGCTGTACCGCGACGAGGAACTGCGCACCTGGTACACCACCCTCACCGCGGCCGTCCTCGAGCACCTGACCGAGCGCCGCTCGGGACGGCTCTGGTTCCGCCAGGCCGACATGCGCACGGGCGCCGGCACCGGTCACGCGCAGTCCGAACTGACCGCCTTCTACGCCGGACTGCTCGCCCAGAGCGGCCGCGTCGCCGAGGGCGAGGCCTACCACGACAGCTGGGCCGCCACCCTGCGCTCCTTCCGCCTGCCGCCCGAGAGCCTGGACTACCACGGCATGAGTGCCCTGGACGCCTCCTACCCGCTGCGTCCGGAGTACGTGGACTCCTGCCTCTTCCTGTGGCTCGCCACCGGCAAGGAGCTCTACCGGCAGCGGGCCGCCGAGATGTTCCGGCGGCAGAGGCAGTACTGCAAGGTGGCCAACGGGTACACCGTGGTACGTGACGTGACCGCCCGCCCCATGAAGCTGGGCGACCTGACCCCGGCCTACTGGTTCAGCGAGAACGCCAAGTACTACTACCTGCTGTTCGCCCGGGCGCGCCGCTTCGACTACCGCTCCCACTACCTCACCACCGAGGGCAACGTCCTGCGCGGACTGCGCTGACCCGGGCGCCGGACGGTCACGGCGGGCGGTCAGCCGCCCGCCGCGACCGCCACCTGCGCCTCGTGGTCCACGGGGAAGGCCACGGAGTTGGCGATGAAGCACAGCCGGTGGGCGTCCGCGTGGAGTGTGACGGCGGCGTCCACCATGGCGGCGGAGGCCACTTCCACCCGGGGCCGCAACAGGGCCCGCGTGAAGTGGCCGCCGCCGTCGGCGGTCTCCTCCATCGTGCCCTGCGCCCGGTCGGTGTAGGAGGTGACCACCACTCCGGCGACGGTGCACACGTGCAGGTACGACAGCATGTGGCACTGCGACAGCGCGGCCAGCAGCAGCTGTTCGGGGTTCCAGCGCGCCGGGTCGCCGCGGAAGGCGGGGTCGGAGCTGCCGGGTATCGGCGGTACGGGCAGACCGGGAGCGGTGATCTCGTGCTCCCGGCCGTACCCGCGGTACGTGCCGGTGCCCGTGCCCCGGTTCCCCGTCCAGACGACCTCGGTGGTGTACGTGTGGCGCTTGCTGATGTCGGGCACGGCTAACGTTCCTCCTCCGCCCCGTCCCGCTCATAGGCGGCACAGGTGTCCATGACGTGCTCACGGGCGGCCGCGTGGGCCTCCCCGGCGTGGCCGGCGGCGATCGCGGCGAGCAGCCGGCGGTGCTGCGCGGCGACCTGACCGGGGCGCAGAGGTGCGGCCAGCGACCGCCGTGTGGAGACCTGGATCTGGTCCCACAGCCGCTCCAGCGACCCGGCGGCCACCGGGTTCGCCGACAGGGTGGCGATCCGGGCGTGGAAGCGCCGGTTGTGCCGGACGGCCTCGACCAGCCGGCCCGCGGCCGTGGCCTCCTCCGCGTCCGCCGCGAGCCGCTCCAGCGCGGTCAGTTCGGCGGGCGCTATCTCCCCGCGCCGCTGCCGCTCCGCGGCCAGCTCCGCCGTCAGGCCCTCCAGCACGCCCCGCACCTGGTACGCGTGACGCAGCGCCTCCGGCCCCATGTCGACCACGCTCACCCCGCGCCCCGCCGAGCGCACCAGCCCGTCGGCGACCAGCGCCCGGAACGCCTCCCGCACCGGCGTTCGGCTCATGGCCAGTACCGCCGCGGCCTCGAGCTCGGTCAGGCGCTGGCCGGGCGCGTACACCCCGTCCAGGATCAGTTCCCGCAGCCGCGTGCGCGCGGCGTCCGTCTGCTGCACCCCACCACTGTATCCACTGTATGCATTGCATGCAATGCATACAGTGGATACAGGAGCGCTCCGTTCCCGGTCCATGACTGGACGTGGTCGCAGTGGGGCATGCATTGCGCGTAGATGTTCGAACCCGAAAGGGCGTCAGCGGCCGGAGCGGAGCCGATGGAACGTCAGCCTGTCCAGCCGGGCGGCAGGGAGGCCGGGGGGCCCGTCGAGGCGCGCCGGCTGCACCGGCCTGTCCAGCACGCCGACCTGCCGGCCGTCGCCGACGTCCGCAGGCTGCTGCGCGAGGCGTTACGGAGCTGGGGCGTGCCCGACCTCGCCGACACCGCCGAACTCCTCACCACCGAACTCGTCACGAACGCCCTCCGCCACACCGACCGCGGCGCCGTCCTCACCGTGACGCTGCTGCCCGGGGGCGACCACCGCCTGCGCGTCGAGGTCCGTGACTTCACGACCCGTCACCCGCGGCTGCGCGCCCCCTCCGACCGTCGCACCTCCGGCCGCGGACTGCTGCTCGTCCAGTCGCTCGCCGACGCCTGGGGGGTGTGCCCCGACGGGGACGGCACCGGGAAGATCGTCTGGTTCGAACTCGACGCCGGGGCCTGCTGACCCGCAGCCGGCCGCGCCGCCGCCCCCGGACGCGCCGCTGCCCCGGCCGGAGGTCCGGGCCGGGGCAGCGAATGTGACGAGACGTCACAGAAGTGCGGGATCAGCCGTACTGGCGCTCCAGGTCGGCGAGCTTGCGCTCCAGCGAGTCCAGCTTGGGGAGCGCCATGGTGTCGTCCTCGGCGGTGAGGTCGATCGTCGCACGGGCGACCTCCTCACGGACGGGCGAGAGGGCGGGCCGGGAGAGCGAGGGCAGTTCGGCCTTCTCCGGTCCTATGGCAGGCTCCGCGCCGGCCTGGGCACCCGCCGCGGCCGAGGAGGGCAGTTCGTACTTGCTGCCGCCGCGGTTCCAGATCCGGTGCTGCCGGTTGATCGCCTTGATGCGGGCGCGCTCCAGACGCTCGTGCTCGCGGCGGCGCAGGCCCTCCTGCTCCTTGCGGGCGCGGTCCTCGCGGACCTCCTCGACGGCCTCGTCCAGCGTGCGGACGTTCTCGAGCAGCATCAGCGACCAGGCGCCGTACGTCTCGCGGGGCGCGCGCAGCCAGCGGACCATGCGGATCTGCGGCAGCGGCCGCGGGATCAGCCCCTGCTCGCGCAGGGCGGCCCGCCGGGTCTGCTTGAGGGCGCGGTCGAAGAGCACGGCCGCGGAGAGCGACATGCCCGCGAAGAACTCCGGGGCGCCGGCGTGGCCGCCGCCGCGGGGCGCGTGCACCCAGTTGAACCAGGCCGCCGCGCCCGCGAACAGCCACACCAGCAGGCGCGAGCCCAGCGCCGCGTCACCGTGGCTCGCCTCCCGTACGGCGAGCACCGAGCAGAACATGGCCGCGCCGTCGAGCCCGAAGGGCACCAGGTACTCCCAGCCTCCGGAGAGGCCGAGGTTCTGCTGGCCGAAGCCGACCAGGCCGTGGAAGGACAGCGCCGCTGCGACCGAGGCGCACCCGAAGAGCAGGACGTAGGAGGCCGTGCCGTACAGGGCCTCCTTCTTGCGGCGCCGCTCCTCCGAGCGCTCCCAGGAATCGGCCTGACCCGTCTCCTCCTTGCGGGCCTTGCGGTTGCGCAGGAACACCGCCGCGGCGGCGAGGACCGCCAGACCCACGGCGCACGGGAGCGCCCAGTCCAGCGTTGTGTCCGTAAGTCTCATCGAGCGATTCCTTGCGTCGCAGTACCGTCGCGCTCGGGCCGCGAGACGGCGTCCGCGCGCCATCCTGGCGAACGCCTCGGGCGCGCGATGCGGTTTCAGGGCAAGAGAACGCCAACGGAGGGGTGGCGTGGGACGAGATCGTCAGAATACTCGAACTGGGGAGCGGGTTTGGTTCAGTTGATCGAGTTGAAACCTGTGACCTGACGGGTGATCGGATGACATGGGCGATAGATCCACATGAGATGTGGCAAGCCTCGGACGATCTTGCCGGGGGAGAGCCGTCGCCCGGGGGGCTCGAAGCCGGTCGCGGAGCGTGTTGCAATAGATGGCGGCGCACGTTCCCCACGGGAGTGCGCCAGCGCACACGACTGTCCTAAGGAGCCCCTGTGGAGTACGCCCCCCGCGCCGCGCGGCGCCCCGCGGCGCCCGCCGCGGCGGCGCCCGGGCTGCCGCCCGGCCACGACGAACGTGTCCGGGGGGCCCACCCGCACGCCGAGCCCGGCACCGAGGCCGTCCCGGACCGTGCCGAAGGGCTCCCCCGGCCGCGCCGGCTGCCCGAGCGGCACACCGTGCGGGACCAGGTCCTGCGTGCCCTGCGCGGCGCCCTGCTCACCGGCGAGCTGCGCCCGGGGGCCGTGTACTCCGCGCCCGCGCTCGCCGAGCGCTTCGGGGTCTCCGCCACCCCGGTGCGCGAGGCGATGCAGCTGCTGGCCCGCGAGGGCGCGGTGGAGGCCATGCCGAACAAGGGCTTCCGGGTCGCCGAGCGCAGCAGCCGGGACCTCGCCGACCTCGCCGAGGTGCGCGCGCTCCTGGAGGTCCCCGTCGTGCTGCGGCTGGCCCGCACGCTGCCCGCGTCCCGCTGGGAGCAGCTGCGCCCGCTCGCCGAGGCCACGGTGGCCGCCGCGGCCCTGGGCGACCGCGCCGCCTACGCCGAGGCGGACCGCGCCTTCCACCGCGCCCTGCTGGAGCTCTCCGGCAATCGGCAGCTCGTCGCCGTCGCCGACGAGCTGCACCGCAGGTCGCAGTGGCCGGTCACCGATGACCACGGCCACGCCCGCCCCGGGGCCGCCCCGGTGCGCGGCATCAGCGCCCGCTTGATCGCCGACGCCACGCAGCACGCGGCGCTGCTGGAGGCGCTGGTCTCCGGTGACCTCACCACCGTCGAGTCACTGGTGCGCGACCACTTCTCCGGGGCGTGACGCTCAGCCGGCGTCCACCTCCAGCTCCCCGGCCAGCCACACGGGCACCCCGCCCAGCATCCGGAACAGCCGCGCCGCCTCGGCGCGCAGCCGCCGCGCCTCGGGGTCCGGCTCGACCCCGGCCAGCGCGGTCAGCGCCGGCGCGACCCCGACGGCGTGGCCGAGCTCCACACGGATCCGCAGCGACTCGGTGAAGCCGTGGCGCGCTTCGGCGAGGTCGCCGTCGCGGGCCGCCAGCCCGGCCAGGTGCCGCCAGGTGTAGGACGTCAGCAGCACGTCGTCGTGGGCCACCGCCCCCGCGTGCGCCCGGCGGTACGCGGCCTTCGCCGCGTCCGGGTCGTCGCCCAGGTTCTCCGCGATCAGGCCGCGCCGGAAGTCCAGCAGCGGCCGCCCCGCAGCACCGGGTGCCAGCAGCGCGGCGCTGCGCATCAAGGCGGCGCGCGCCTCGTCGGCCCGGTCGCGGATCCCGAAGAGCGTCGCCACGTACGCGAGGTTGCCGCGTTCGCAGGCGGCCTCGCCGCGCTCGTCGTCCGTACGGGCCAGGGCCTCCGCCGAGCGCAGGGCGTCCTCGGCCTCCGCCCAGCCGTCCAGGGTGAACATGCAGCGCTCGATCAGCAGCGCCGCCCGCTGTGTCGCCGCCGCAGGCAACCGCTCCGCGTGGGGCGCCAGCAACTGTGCGGCCTCCGCCCAGCACCCGCGGCCCCGCAGCCGCGACACGTCGGGCGGCGCACCACCGCCCGGCACCGTCGGTCCCACCTCTGCGTCCGACATGGCGGTGTCCGCCACTTGCCCTCCCCGAAGCGCGTCATCGAGCCGGTTGGGCCGAAGTCCAGCACGACACCGGGTGCCACGCCAAGAGGGCGGACGGCGTGTGATCGATTTCCTGCCTCCCGGTTGGCCGGTCCCGATCGCAACCGTGGCGCGACCACGGCGCATCCGTACCGCATCCGGCGGGGCGGACGCTGTTCACCGGCCCTCGAAGGGGGCCGCGTATCCGGCAGGTTGTGGAGGGGACGGATCATGCGCATGAACCGTGCCCGCATCGGCGCCGTGGGTGCCGGCGTCGCCGCGCTGTGCCTGGGAGGGCTGGTGGCACCGACCGCGGCGCACGCGGACTACTACTACGACGTGTGCAACTACGTGGACGACTGGCACCGCCCGGGGTTCAAGCAGGTGCAGTGTCTGATCAACAAGGGCAGCGACTACCCGTACCTGTTGTCGGAGGACGGCGAGTTCGGCGCGAAGACCGACGCGGCGGTCCGCTGGGTGCAGGACTGCAACGACACGACCGGAGGTGTGGACGGCGAGGCCGGGCGCTACACCTGGCTCGATCTCCACATCCCGAGCCCCCGGTGCGAGATCGAGAGGTGACCCCGGCACCACTGCGCACGGCCTTCACCGCACCGCAGGCCCTGGGGGCCACGGGGCCCCCGGGCGGCCGCCCAGGGCGAAGGAGATCGCGGCATCCAGGTCCAGCGCGCCGCGGCCCACCCGGCGTGCCGGCCTGCGCCGACCGGGCGTCCCGCCGTCAGCTCATCCGCAGGGCCAGGAAGAAGTCGAGCTTGTCCTCCAGACGCGACAGGTCGCGCCCCGTCAGTTGCTCGATCCTGCCGATGCGGTAGCGCAGAGTGTTGACGTGCAGATGCAGCCGGTTCGCACAGCGCGTCCAGGAGCCGTCGCACTCGAGGAAGGCCTCGAGCGTGGGGATGAGCTCCGCGCGGTGCCGCCGGTCGTAGGCGCGCAGCGGGTCGAGGAGCCGGGCGGTGAAGGCACGGCGGACGTCGTCGGGGACGAAGGGCAGCAGCAGGACGTGCGAGGCCAGTTCCTCGTGGCCGGCGACGCAGACCCGGCCCGGGCGGGCCGCGGCGACGCGGCGGGCGTGGCGGGCCTCCTCCAGGGCGCCGCGCAGCCCGTCGGCGGAGTGGACGGTGGCGCTGACGCCGATGGTGAGCCGTCCGTCGCCGTCCAGGCCCCGGGTGAGGGGCCCGCGCAGGACGGAGAGCAGCCCCTGGGCGGACAGTTCGGGGGCGGCGCCGTCGGACTCGAGCGACGACAGGGGGACCAGGGCCATCGCCTCCTCGCCCGTGTGGGCGACGGCGATGCGGTCGGCCGGATCGGGGCCCACCGCGCCCGGGTCGACCAGGGCCTCCTCCAGCAGGGCCTGGGCGACCGGACCGGCGGCCGGCCCGCCACCCGCCCAGTCGACGCGGGCGACGACGACCTGCCAGTGTGGCGCGGTGCCGAGCCCCGGCACCAGTACGGGCGCGGCCACGCGCAGCCGCGCGGCGATCTCGCCCGGCGGCGCGCCGGTCTGCACCAGGTCCATCACCTCCGCGGCGAGGCGGCGGCGCACGGTGCGCGAGGCGTCCCGCCGGTCGCGCTCGACGGCGATGAGCTGGGTGACGCCGTCCAGCAGGTCCAGGCGTTCGGCCGGCCAGTCGCCCGTGTCGGCGTCGACCGCCAGGAACCAGTCCGAGAGCAGGGTGCCGCGGACGTCGTCGGCCGGGTCGCCGCTGCGGATGGGGAAGAGCGAGTAGTGGCGGCCCGCGGTGTAGGCGCGGTGGGGCGAGGGGCGGTCCGTCCGGGCGGCGGCCAGGTGTTCGCCGGCGAGTTCGGCCCGTACGCCGGCGGGCAGCGGGTGGTCGGAGCCGGCGATCCGGCGGCCGGTCGTGGACAGCACCCAGGCGCGCAGGTCGAGGTCGCTGCCGAGCAGGTCCAGGACGGCGTCGGGCCCGCCGCCCTCGGGCCCGGAGGTCATCAGCCGGCGGTGCCGTTCCACCACGGCGGCCAGGTCCCCGGCCCGCTCGGTGGACACCTGGCGCACCACGTGCTCGGTGATGGAGGCGAAGGCGACGTCCTCGTCGACCGCGAACAGCGGCAGCCGGTGCCGGGCGCAGGCCAGCACCAGGTCGTCCGGGACCGAGCCCAGCTCGGCCTCGCCGGCCGCGAGACCGGCGACACCGGCCGCGGCGAGGATCCGCACGAAGCGCTCGGAGTCGTCCGGCGCGCGGCGCCACGCCAGGCCGGTCAGCACCAGCTCGCCGCCGGAGAGGTAGCGGCTGGGGTCCTTCAGGTCGGTGGTCATCACGCCACGGACCGTACGGTCCAGCTCCTCCTCGCCGCCGAGCAGCCGCAGGCCGAGGGCATCGGTGTCCAGCAGTGCGCGCAGCCGCATCGTCGTCGCCTTGTCTCGAACGCTTCCGTCTCTGAGGCGGTACCAGGGTGGCGCCCACTCGATCGCACCGGTGTTGCCGTGTCGATGCCGACAGGTTTCAGGTCCGCGTCTTTCGGAGGAATCTACAAGACCAGCTTACCGACCAGCGAAGTGCTTCATGCGTTCGGTGACTGCACCCGGCGCGGTGCCCGGACGTGTACTGGGTCACACAGCGTGAACAGGACACGAAAAGCCATCCCGTCCCCCGAGGAAGAAGAGAGCGCTCATGGACTTCCTGCGTCCCGCGACCTGGGAGGAGGCCCTCGCCGCCAAGGCGGAGCATCCCACGGCCGTACCCATCGCGGGTGGCACCGACGTGATGGTCGAGATCAACTTCGACCACCGCCGTCCCGATGTCCTGCTGGACCTGAACCGCGTCCGCGACCTGTACGAGTGGGAGGTGGGGGAGGAGACCGTACGGCTGGGCGCCGCGGTCCCCTACACCCGCGTCATCGAGGCCCTGGGCAGGGAACTGCCCGGCCTCGCGCTCGCCGCCCGCACCGTGGGCTCGCCGCAGATCCGCAACCGCGGCAGCGTCGGCGGCAACCTCGGCGCGGCATCGCCTGCCGGGGACTCGCACCCTCCGCTGCTCGCCGCCGGCGCCGAGGTGGAGGCGGTGTCCGTACGCGGCACCCGGCTCATCCCGGTCGAGGAGTTCTACACCGGGGTGAAGCGCAACGCCCTCGCCCCGGACGAGCTGATCCGCGCCGTGCACATCGCCAAGGCCGACGGCCCCCAGCAGTTCTCCAAGGTCGGCACCCGCAACGCCATGGTCATCGCGGTCTGCGCCTTCGGCCTGGCACTGCACCCGGCCACCCGCACGGTGCGCACGGGCATCGGCTCGGCCGCGCCCACCCCGGTCCGCGCCACCACCGCCGAGGAGTTCCTCACCGCGGCGCTGGAGGAGGAGGGCCTGTGGGACAGCGCGGGGACCGTCCCGCCGTCCGTGGCCCGCCAGTTCGCGGAGCTGGTCGCCGCCTGCGCCAGCCCCATCGACGACGTACGCGGCAGCGCCGCCTACCGCCGCCACGCACTGCAGGTCATGGCCCGCCGCACCCTCGGCTGGACCTGGGACGAGTACCGCGGCAACGAGAGGAGCGCCCGATGCGCGTGACCTTCACCGTCAACGGACGGCGCCAGGAAGCCGACGACGTGTGGGAGGGCGAGAGCCTGCTGTACGTCCTGCGTGAGCGCATGGGCCTGCCCGGCTCCAAGAACGCCTGCGAGCAGGGCGAATGCGGCTCCTGCACGGTCCGGCTGGACGGAGTGCCGGTGTGCGCGTGCCTGGTCGCCGCCGGCCAGGTGCAGGGCCGCGAGGTCGTGACCGTCGAGGGCCTGGCGGACTTCGCCAAGGAGCGCGACACGGGCGAGGCGGGCCCCGGCACCGACCCGGGCGCCGCACAGCAGTGGCAGGCGCGTCCCGCCGGCCCGGCCACGCAGCTGTCGCCGGTCCAGCAGGCCTTCATCGACGCCGGCGCTGTCCAGTGCGGCTTCTGCACCCCGGGGCTGCTGGTCGCCGCCGACGAACTGCTGGAGCGCAACGCCCAGCCCACCGACGGCGACATCCGCGAGGCGCTCTCGGGCAACCTGTGCCGCTGCACCGGCTACGAGAAGATCCTCGACGCGGTCCGCCTCGCGGCCGCCCGCACGGGGACGGAGGCCTGACGCCATGGGCGTGACCCGTACCCCCACCCCCACCACCCAGGGCAGTGAGACCCGCGGCGGCGTCGGCGAGTCCACCCTGCGCCCCGACGGCGTCCTCAAGACCACCGGGGAGTTCGCCTACGCCTCCGACCTGTGGCACGAGGACATGCTCTGGGGCCACACGCTGCGCAGCCCGCACGCGCACGCCGAGATCGTCTCCCTCGACGTCTCGCAGGCGCTGGCGCAGCCCGGTGTGCACGCCGTGCTCACCTACCAGGACCTGCCGACCGACGTGCGGCACTACGGGCTGGAGATCCAGGACACCCCCGTCCTCGCCCACGGCCGGGTCCGCCACCACGGCGAACCGGTCGCGCTGGTCGCCGCCGACCACCCCGAGACCGCCCGGCGCGCCGCCGCCAAGATCAGGGTCGAGTACCGGCAGCTGCCCGTCGTCGTCGACGAGGCGACCGCCACCGCCCCGGACGCGCCGCTGCTCCACGAGGGCCGCACCGACCACCACAGCGGCCACGTCCCGCACCCCAACATCGTGCACCGCCAGCCGATCGTCCGCGGCGACGCCGACGCGGCCGCCCGGCGCGCCGACGTGGTCGTCACCGGCGACTACGAGGTCGGCATGCAGGACCAGGCCTTCCTCGGCCCCGAGTCGGGCCTCGCCGTCCCCGCCGAGGACGGCGGCGTCGACCTCTACATCGCCACCCAGTGGCTGCACGCCGACCTCCGCCAGATCGCCCCCGTCCTGGGCCTGCCCGAGGAGAAGGTCCGCATGACGCTCTCCGGCGTCGGCGGCGCCTTCGGCGGCCGCGAGGACCTGTCGATGCAGATCCACGCCTGCCTGCTGGCGCTGCGCACCGGCAGGCCCGTCAAGATGGTCTACAACCGCTTCGAGTCCTTCTTCGGGCACGTGCACCGGCACCCGGCGAAGCTGCACTACGAGCACGGCGCCACCCGCGACGGGAAGATCACCCACATGCGGTGCCGCATCGTGCTGGACGGCGGCGCCTACGCCTCCTCCTCCCCGGCCGTCGTCGGCAACGCCTCCTCCCTCAGCGCCGGCCCGTACGTCATCGACGACGTCGACATCGAGGCGCTCGCGCTCTACACCAACAACCCGCCCTGCGGCGCCATGCGCGGCTTCGGGGCGGTGCAGGCCTGCTTCGCCTACGAGGCGCAGATGGACAAGCTCGCCGCCGCGCTCGACATGGACCCGGTGGAGTTCCGGCGGCTCAACGCCATGTCCCAGGGCAGCACGCTGCCCACCGGGCAGGTCGTCGACTCCCCGGCGCCCGTCGCCGAACTGCTGCGCCGCGTCAAGGCGATGCCGATGCCGCCCGAGCGGGAGTGGGAGAGCGCCGGCGGCGCCGTGGACGTCCGCGCGCTGCCCGGCGGGCTGTCCAACACCACCCACGGTGAGGGCGTCGTCCGAGGTGTCGGCTATGCCGTGGGCATCAAGAACGTCGGCTTCTCCGAGGGCTTCGACGACTACTCCACCGCCCGCGTCCGCCTGGAGGTGATCGCCGGCGAGCCGGTGGCCACCGTGCACACCGCGATGGCCGAGGTCGGCCAGGGCGGCGTCACCGTCCACGCCCAGATCGCCCGCACCGAACTCGGCGTCACCCAGGTCACCATCAACCCCGCCGACACCCAGGTCGGTTCGGCCGGCTCCACCTCCGCCTCCCGGCAGACGTACGTCACCGGCGGCGCGGTGAAGCACACCTGCGAGGCGGTGCGCGAACGCGTCCTGGAGATGGGCCGTGCCAAGCTCGGCACCCACCACCCCGCCTGGGCCACCGCCGAACTCCTGCTGGAGGGCGGCAAGGTCGTCACCGACGGCGGGGAGGTGCTGGCGGAGCTCGCCGAGGTGCTGGGCGACGAGGCGATCGACGTCGAACGCGAGTGGCGGCACCGCCCCACCGAACCCTTCGACCTGCGCACCGGCCAGGGCCGCGGGCACGTCCAGTACTCCTTCGCCGCGCACCGCGCCGTTGTGGAGGTGGACACCGAACTCGGCCTGGTCAAGGTCGTCGAACTCGCCTGCGCCCAGGACGTCGGCAAGGCGCTCAACCCGCTGTCGGTCGTCGGCCAGATCCAGGGCGGCACGACCCAGGGCCTGGGCCTGGCCGTCATGGAGGAGATCCTCGTCTCCGACAAGGCCACGGTGCGCAACCCGTCCTTCACCGACTACCTGATCCCCACCATCCTCGACACGCCGCCCATCCCGGTCGACGTCCTCGAACTCGCCGACGACCACGCCCCGTACGGGCTGCGCGGCGCCGGCGAGGCCCCGACCCTGTCCTCCACCCCGGCCGTCGTCGCCGCCATCCGCGCGGCGACCGGTCTCGCCCTGGCCCGCGTACCGGTACGGCCGGAGCACCTGGCCGGTACGTGAGACAGCTCCGCCCGGCGCCGTCCGGCGCCGGGCGGTCACCGCACCACTCTCGGGCCGTCCCCCGGGTCGTGCTGCGGACCATCCCAAATCCCGCGCGGCGCAGGCCGTCCGGGTGTCCCTGTGAACCTTGGGAGTGGCACCGCATGACCCAGTCGACCCCGTCAGCCCTGCACGCAACCGACCCGGACGGCCACGGCGCGCAGCCGCGCCCGCCGGCCGGACGCGGCCGGCTCGACCGGTACTTCCACATATCCGAACGCGGCTCGACCGTCGCCCGCGAGCTCCGCGGAGGTCTGACGACCTTCATGGCGATGGCGTACATCCTGCTGCTCAACCCGCTGCTGCTGTCCGGGCCCGACGTGGACGGGCACCGGCTCGGCCAGACCGGGCTGATCACGGCGACCGCGCTGGCCGCAGCCGTCTCCACCCTCCTCATGGGCCTCGTCGGCAAGGTGCCGCTCGCCCTCGCCGCGGGGCTGTCCGTCTCCGGGGTGCTCGCCACGCAGGTCGCCCCGCACATGACCTGGCCCCAGGCGATGGGGATGTGCGTGCTGTACGGCGTGGTGATCGTGGCTCTGGTGGTCTCCGGTCTGCGGGAGGTCATCATGAACGCGATCCCGCTGCCGCTCAAGCACGGGATCACCATCGGCATCGGCCTGTTCATCGCCCTCATCGGGCTGGTCAACGCCGGGTTCGTGGGCCGGGGCGAGGGCAGCCCGCTCACCCTGGGCGCCGGCGGGCAGCTGGCCGGCTGGCCGGTGCTGGTCTTCTGCGTCACCCTGCTGCTGATCTTCATGCTCCAGGCGCGCGGGACCCCCGGTGCCATCCTCATCGGCATCGTCACCGGCACCGTCCTCGCCGTGGCCGTCCACACGGCCGGCGGCACCGACGCGAAGGTGTGGGGACTGACCGTCCCCGAACTGCCCGGCCACGTGGTCTCCGCGCCCGACTTCGGGCTGTTCGGGCAGGTCGAGTTCGGCGGGTGGCAGCACATCGGGGCCCTGAGCGTCGGCATGATCGTCTTCACGCTGGTGCTGGCCGGCTTCTTCGACGCGATGGCCACCATCATCGGCGTCGGCACGGAGGCGAAGCTCGCCGACGACCAGGGACGCATGCCGGGGCTCGGCAGGGCCCTGTTCATCGACGGCGCGGGCGGCGCGATCGGCGGTTTCGCCGGGGCCTCCGGTCAGACCGTCTTCATCGAGTCCGCGACCGGCGTCGGCGAGGGCGCCCGTACGGGCCTGTCCTCCGTGGTCACCGGCGTGCTCTTCGCCGCCGGGCTGTTCTTCACCCCGCTGGCGCAGATCGTCCCCGGCCAGGTCGCCGCGGCGGCCCTGGTGGTGATCGGCGCCATGATGATGGGCAACGCCCGGCACGTGGACTGGGGCGACCGCTCGGTGGCCGTGCCCGTCTTCCTCACCGTGGCCCTGATGCCCTTCACCTACTCCATCACCGCCGGGGTCGGCGCCGGAGTCATCGCGTACACCGCGATCAAGTCGGCCCAGGGCAGGTTCCGTGAGCCCGGGGTCTTCATGTGGGTGCTCACGGCCGTCTTCGTCGTCTACTTCGCCCTGCACCCCCTCGAGGGCTGGCTCGGCGTCAGCTAGAAGGAGTCCCCGCCATGCTGGACATCGCCGACGAGCTCGACCGCTGGTCCGCCCAGGGCAGGCCGTTCGCCGTCGCGACCGTCGTCACGGTCGGCGGCAGCGCCCCCCGGCAGCCCGGCGCCGCGCTCGCCGTCGACGCCGAGGGCACCGCGGTCGGCAGCGTGTCCGGCGGGTGCGTGGAAGGCGCCGTCTACGAGCTCTGCCAGGAGGTGCTGGAGACCGGCGAGCCGGTCCTCCAGCGCTTCGGGTACTCCGACGACGACGCCTTCGCCGTGGGGCTGACCTGCGGCGGCGTCATCGACATCTTCGTCCAGCGGATCGTGCCCGGGGCGCAGCCGCAGCTCGCCGCGGCACTGGCCGCCGCCTCCCGCGGGGAGGCGGCGGCCGTGGCCAGGGTCGTGGCGGGCCCCGCCGGCCTACCCGGCCGCACCCTCCTGGTGCGCCCCGGCGGATCGTACGAGGGCACCCTCGGCGACCCGGAACTGGACCGCACCGCCGCGGCCGAGGCCCACGCCCTGCTGGACGCGGGCCGCACCGCCACCGTCGGCATCGGCGCGGACGGCAGCCGCTGCGGCGAGCCGCTCACCCTGCTCGTCGAGGCCGGCACCCCGCCGCCGCGCCTGCTGGTGTTCGGGGCGATCGACTTCGCCGCCGCCCTGGTGCGGGTCGGCACGTTCCTCGGCTACCGGGTGACGGTCTGCGACGCGCGCCCGGTCTTCGCGACCGCCCGGCGCTTCCCGGAGGCCGACGAGGTCGTCGTCGAGTGGCCGCACCGCTATCTGGAGCGCACCCCGGTCGACGGCCGCACCGTCGTCTGCGTCCTCACCCACGACGCCAAGTTCGACGTACCGCTGTTGGAGCGGGCCCTGCGCATGCCCGTCGCCTACGTCGGCGCGATGGGCTCGCGGCGCACCCACGAGCAGCGCCTGGCCCGGCTGCGCGAGGCGGGCCTCGGCGCGTCCGAACTGGCCCGGCTGCACAGCCCGATCGGGCTCGACCTCGGCGCCCGCACGCCCGAGGAGACCGCGCTGTCCATCGCCGCGGAGATCGTGGCCCACCGCCACGGGGGGACGGGGCGTCCCCTTCGGGGCCTGGACGCCCCGATCCACGGTGCGCGCCCTGCGGGGCTGTGTGGGGTATGAGGGTGCGGGTGCGTTGTGGTTGCTGTTGGGGGTTTCCCCGCCGCCCTCCCGATTGCCCGGCGCGGTCAGTGACCGCCTCGCGCGGTCGTTGCGGGGTCGGTGCCGCGCCGGGGTACGCCCCCAGCCTTCGGCCGGGGGGACCCCCACCTCGGCGCTCGCGGCGCTGCCTCACGTCATTCGGCGCCGCGTGCTCCGCTCGTCGCCTGTGGGGGCACCCCGCCACACCCCCTTCGGTCATATGGGCGGCTGATGGCCGGAGGGGGTGAGAAGGCGGTCCGGGGTTGCCGCAAGTGCCCTACTGACCCCCCACCGGCCGTCATGCGCCCACACAGCAGGAGGGGGTGTGGCGGGGTGCTCCCCCTGGCCGAAGGCTGGGGGAGACGAGCGGCGAACCCGGCGCCGAATACTGCAGGGGTAAACCGCGAGCGCTGTGGGGGTCCCCCCGGCCGAAGGCTGGGGGAGTGCGCCGGCGCGGCCCCGACCCCAACCCAACGGAGCGCAGGCCCGCACTGACCGCGCCGGGCAATCGGGAGGGCGGGGGATGCCCGCCGCAGGCGCAAACAACCCGCACACGACAACCGGGCCCCACAGAACGCACCCCGGACGGCTACCGCAGCAGCTGCTCGGCCCAGATCACTTTGCCCTCGGCCGTGTAGCGCGTGCCCCAGCGCTCGGCGAACTGCGAGACGAGGAACAGCCCCCGCCCGCCCTCGTCCGTCGCGGCCGCGTAGCGCAGGTGTGGGGAGGTGCTGCCGGCGTCGGAGACCTCGCAGATCAGCGCCTGGTCGAGGATCAGGCGCACCCGGATGGGTTCGGCCCCGTACCGGATGGCGTTGGTGATGAGCTCGCTCAGCAGCAGTTCCGTCGTGAAGGACAACTCCTCCAGCCCCCACGCCGCCAGCTGCCGCTGGACCGCCGCGCGCACCCCGGAGACCGCGGCGGGGTCGCTGGGCACGTCCCAGTCCGCGACGCGGTCGGCGGGCAGGACCCGCGTGCGGGCGACGAGGAGCGCGATGTCGTCGCCGGGCCGGGCGGGCAGCATGGTCTCGAAGACGTCCCGGCAGGTCTGCTCGGGGTCGCGGCCGGCCCGGGACAGGGAACGGCGCAGGAGTTCCAGGCCCTCGTCGATGTCCCGGTCGCGGTCCTCGACCAGGCCGTCGGTGTACAGCACCAGGCTGCTGCCCTCGGGCAGCGTCAGTTCCACGGCCTCGAAGGGCAGTCCGCCCAGGCCCAGTGGCGGCCCGGCCGGTACGTCGGGGAACTCCACGGTCCCGTCGGGGTGCACGACCGCGGGGAGCAGGTGCCCGGCGCGGGCCATCGTGCAGGTGCCCGTCACCGGGTCGTAGACGGCGTACAGGCAGGTCGCGCCCGCGACGGTGGTGCCGGCGGGGGCGGCGCCGTCGCCGGCGGGCCCGGAGTCGTTCTGGTCGATCCGGCCGACCAACTCGTCGAGGTGCCCGAGCAGTTCGTCGGGCGGCAGGTCCAGGGTGCTGAAGTTGTGCACCGCGGTGCGCAGCCGGCCCATCGTGGCGGCCGCGTGCAGCCCGTGGCCCACGACGTCGCCCACCACCAGGGCGACCCGCGCCCCAGGCAGCGGCAGCACGTCGAACCAGTCGCCGCCCACCCCCGCCTGCGCGGGCAGGTAGCGGTAGGCCGCGTCCAGGGCGGTCAGCCGGGGCAGTTCCCGCGGCAGCAGGCTGTGCTGCAGGGTGACCGCCATCGTGTGCTCGCGGGTGTACCGGCGGGCGTTGTCGATGCACACCGCGGCCCGCGCCGCCAGTTCCTCGGCGAGTGTGAGGTCCTCCTCGTCGAAGGGCTCCGGGGCCTGCGAGCGCCAGAAGTTGGCCATCCCCAGGAGCACGCCGCGGGCGCTCAGCGGGGCGCAGATCAGCGAGTGGATGCCGAAGCCGACGACCCGGGCGCTGCGCTGCGGGTCCTGCGCCTGCCAGCCGGGGGAGTCCGCGAGCCGGGGCTCCAGCACGGCCCGGCCGCCGGCGATGCCGGCCGCCTGCGGGCTGGACGGCACGAAGAGCAGCGGGTGCCCCGCGGGGTACAGCGGGTGGTCGTCGCGGACGCCGTTCACCGCGACGCGGCGCATCTCCACCGAGGGGCCCGTCAGCGGCTCGTCGCCGCGCAGCACCCGTACCGCGAGGTCCACGGTGACGTAGTCGGCGAAGCGCGGTACCGAGACCTGCGCCAGTTCCTCGGCGGTCCTGGTGATGTCCAGCGTGGTACCGATGCCCATGCTCGCGTCGTACAGCAGCCGCAGCCGGGTCCTGGCGGTCTCGGCGCGGCCGGACAGCGCCCGCAGTTCGGTCGCGTCGCGCAGGGTCGCCACGCTGCCCGGCGGGCCGCCGTTGCGGTCGGTGTGGCGGTTGTTGAGGACCAGCAGCCGGTCGCCGGCCGGCAGCACCTCGTCGGTGGCGTCGCGGCCGGAGGCCAGCAGTTCGCAGGCCCGCTCGTCGAGCCCGAGCCCGGTGACGGGCCGGCCCTCCGCGTCGGCGGGCAGGTCCAGCAGACGTCGTGCCTCGTCGTTGGCGAGCAGCAGCCGCCGGTCGCCGTCCAGGATGAGGACGCCCTCGCGCACGGCGTGCAGCACGGCGGCGTGGTGCTCGTACATGCGCGTCATCTCGACCGGGCCGAGGCCCCTGGTCTGCCGGGTGAGCCGTCTGGCGATCAGCCAGGTGCCGCCGGTGGCCAGGGCCAGCACCGCTGCCGCGACGCCCAGCATGACCGGCAGCTGGTCGTTGACCGCGCCGCTGACCTTGGCGACGGTGATGCCCGAGGACACCATGCCGACGACCTCGCCCCGGTCGTCGAGGACCGGCACGTTCGCCTGCACCAGGGGGCCGATGGTGCCGACGATGTTCTCGGTGACCATCCGGCCGTGCAGGACCGGTCCGATGTCCCCGACGAACTTCTTGCCGATGCGGTCGGGCTTGGGGTGGGTGTAGCGGATCCCCTGCCGGTCCGTCACCACGATGAAGTCCACCCCGGACAGCCGCCGGGCCCGTTCGGCCTCCGGCTGCAGGACCGCCGTCGGGTCGGGGGACTCCAGCGCCGCCACGATGCCCGGCGAGCTCGCGAAGGTGGTGGCCACCGCCACCGACCGGTTGCGGGCCTCCTGTTGGCTGTCGTGCCGCGCCTGGACGACGAGTTCGACGACCGCCGCGGCGACCAGCAGCACGACGACCACGACCTGCAGCAGGAACACCTGTCCCGCCACGCTGCGTCCGGCCAGCAGCGCCCGCAGCCCCCGCTCCCTGGAGGCGCGGTGATCGCTCGGCCCGGCCATAAGGTATGTCTACACTCCCGGGTACGGCCGGGGCGAGCGTTACCCCCGAGTTCTTCCGGGCCGTACGGTGTCCGCATGCGCAGGACGACACCGGGGGCCGTACTGGGCCGCCGTACGCTCAACCGGGCCCTGCTGGACCGGCAACTGCTGCTGGAGCGGCCGGCGATGGGCCTGCTGGAGGCGGTCGGGCATCTGGTGGGCCTTCAGTCCCAGGCCCCGCACGCGGCGTACGCCGCGCTGTGGACCCGGCTCGACGGTTTCGCCTTCGGCGACCTGTCCCGGCTGCTGCTGGACCGCGGGGTCGTCCGGATCGCGTTGTTGCGCGGCACCGTCCACCTGGTGACCGCGGACGACGCCCTGCGGCTGCGACCGGTGCTGCAACCGCTGCTGGACCGGCAGATCACCCAGGGCACCTGGGGCCGGGGGGTGCGCGGCGTGGACCGCGACGAGGCCGTCGCCGCCTGCCGGGCGCTGGTCGAGGAAGAGCCGCGCACCCCGGGCGAGCTGCGCGACCTGCTGGGCCCGCGCTGGCCGGACGCCGATCCCGCCTCCCTGGTCAACGCGCTGCGCAACTGGCTGCCGCTGGTGCAGGTGCCGCCGCGCGGTGTCTGGGGGGTGTCCGGGCGGACCGCGTACACCACGGCCGAATCCTGGCTCGGGCGTCCCCCTGCCGCGGCCTGCGACCCCCGGGCGCTGGTGCGCCGCTACCTGGCGGCCTTCGGCCCCGCCTCGGTCGCCGACGCGCAGAAGTGGTCGGGGCTCTCCGGGCTGCGGGAGGTCTTCGCCTCGATGGAGCTGCGCGGCTACCGCGACGAGGACGGCCGGGTGCTCTACGACGACCCCGGCGCCGCGCCCCTGCCCGACCCGGACCTGCCGGTGGGCGCCCGCTTCGTCGCCGACTTCGACAACCTCGTGCTCTCCCACGCCGACCGCTCGCGGATCCTCGCCCGGGAGCACGTCCGCCGGGTGATGACGGCCAACGGCATCGTCCGCGGCACGGTCCTCGTCGACGGCTTCGTGGCCGGCACCTGGAGCACCGACCGGTCGCGCGGCTCCGCGGTCGTCACGGTGGCGTCGTTCGAGCCGCTCGCGGCCGCCGACCGCGACGCGCTGGAGGCCGAGGGCAGGCGGCTGCTCGCCGCCTCCGACCCGGAGGCCGGCCACCACGACGTGCGCTTCACCTGACCGGGACGGGCAGCACGCCGGGGCCGGGCGGAGGATCACCCCGCTCGGCCCCGGTCCCCGCGTGCCCTGCCCGGTCGCCGGACCGGTGCGGGGTCAGCCGCGCAGCGGCGCCAGGGCGCTGCTCCACTCGATGACCTCGTCGATGAGGGTCGACAGGCTCGCGGCCTGGTGCTCGCCGGGGGCGAACTCGCTGAAGTTGACGAAGTCGGTGAAGAGGGAGAGCGCGACCTGGCTGCGCACGTCGGCCATCTTCAGCTCGCCGGCGATCAGCCGCAGGTGCTCGGCGGCGCGGGCGCCGCCCACGGAGCCGTAGGACACGACGCCCAGCGCCTTGTGGTTCCACTCGGCGTGCAGGTAGTCGATGGCGTTCTTCAGCACGCCCGAGGTGGAGTGGTTGTACTCCGGGGTGACGAAGATGAAGCCGTCGAAGGTCGCGATCTTGGCGGCCCACTCCTTGGTGTGGGCGTTCTGGTACTGGCCCATGGCCGGCGGGATCGGCTCGTCGAGGTGGGGGAGCGGGTAGTCGGCGAGGTCCACGAGCTCGAAGGTGGCGTTGCCGGCGTGCTTGGCGGCCTGCTCGACGACCCAGTGGGCGACCTTCTCGCCGTTGCGGCCGGGGCGGGTGCTGCCGAGGATGATGCCGATCCTGGTCATGAGGCGTGATTCCCGATCTGTGCGGTGCTGGGGGTACGAATTGAAGCTTCAACTTGAAGCTTCAAGTGCACTGTAACAGATCGACTTGAAGCTTCAAGCGGTCCGATAGCCTGGGGAGCATGACGAAGAACACAGCGGTACCGCCCGCCCCCGCCGCGATGGAGCCGCGCTGGCTGCAGGGCGGCGAGCTGACCGCGTGGATGTCGATGGCCAGGGTCCTGGCCCGGCTCCTGCCCGCCCTGGAGCGCGAGCTGGAGCGCGACGCCGACCTGAACTGGATGGAGTACCACGTCCTCGCGATGCTCTCCGAGCAGGAGCGGTACACCATCAGGATGAGCGTGCTCGCGGACCGGGCGAGCTCGTCCCTGTCGCGGCTGTCGCACGTGGTGCGGCGCCTGGAGCACCAGGGCTTCGTCCGCCGCGAGCCGGATCCCGGGGACGGCCGCTACACCCTGGCGATCCTCACGCCCGAGGGGTACGAGAAGCTCGTGGCCTCCGCGCCCGCGCACGTGGAGACGGTGCGCCGGATGGTCCTGGACCCGCTGGAGCCGGGCGAGCTGGAGAGCCTGGGGCCCGTCTTCGACCGCATCTACGCCGCCGTCGACGCCGCCGACCGCGCCCGCTGACTTGGAGAGGGGTCGCTGCGGGCGGCTCGTGGCAGCTCGCAGCGACCCCTGGCGCAGCCTGACCCATGGTCAGGAGTTCACTCGGGCCGCCGCCCCGGCGGCCGCGGTCGCCGCGACCGCGGCGGCGGCCTTCCTCGTACGGTCGAGCCGTGACGTGCAGCTCCTCAGGATGCCGGTGGGGGGAACGCGCGGGTCACCGGTGGGGCGGCGCTTCATCCCACGCGTACGGCACGGCCTGGGCCGACGTCATCGTCGACGACCGTGAACGAGGGGCGAGTTGGCGCACGTGCACTCGTGGGACGGGTCAACCTGCTTGCTGCGTGCGGGACTCAGGCTAGGGTCGCGGCCCCCGCCCCCCAATGAGGGAACCCCCTAAGCCCGGTTGCGTAGGGAAACCCCTCGGTCACGTCACGTGTCCGGCGCACGCCGAACAGTGCCGCGGGGCCGGGCCGGGGCTCGCCTCAGCCGGCCCGGCGGCCCGCGGCCAGTCGCACGATGTCCACCCGTGAGCGGATGCCGAGCTTGCGGTAGACCCGGGTCAGGGTCGCCTCGACCGTCTTGACGCTGATGAACAGCGTCGCGGCGATCTCCCGGTTGGTGGCACCCTCCAGGACCAGCGCGGCCACCTGACGTTCCATCGAGGCCAGCCCGTCCAGCTCCGGCGGCGCCGCCGCCGAGGGGGCCGCCGGGGCCGGGCCCACCTGCCCCAGCCACGGCAGGGCCTTCGACCGCCGGAACAACCGGCCGGCCTCGTCCAGCGCCACCCGGGCCGCCGCGCGGTTGCGCCGGTCCGCCTCCACCTGGGCCAGCGCGAAGACGGCGCGCGCCTCCTCCAGCCCGTACCCGAGCGCGACCAGCCGCTGCCGGGCCCCGTTCAGCACCGCCACCGCCCCGTCGGTGTCGCCGCGGGCGGCGAGCAGCATCCCCTCGGCGCGCTCCAGGACGGCCAGGATGCTCTGCCGGCCGAGCCGCAGGGCGTGCCTGCGGGTCTCGTCGATGACCTCACGCGCCTCACCGAGCGCGCCGGTCAGCACCAGCGCCTCGGCCAGGTCGCCCTGCCAGCGGCCGCGCGCGGGCTCCGTCACGCCCATCTCGCGTTCCAGCGCGCGCACCCGGCGCAGCGCGTCCACCGCGCCCTGCGGGTCGGCGCCGACCAGCCGCGCGTGCCCGAGCGCGTACAGCGCCCGTGTCATGTACGGCATGTCGCTGTCGGCCTCGGCCCGCCGCACCGCGTCCCCGGCCAGGGACAGGGCGCGTTCCACCGTGCCGCCCGCCGCCTCGGTCAGGGCCGCGATCTGCAGGGCGAAGCCCTCGCCGATGCCGGTGTCCTCGGCCAGCCGCAGGCTCTCGCGGGCCAGGTCCAGCGCCGTGCCGCAGCGGCCGGAACGCAGCTCGATCTCGGCGAGGCTGCGCACCGAGTAGACCTCGCTCTCCACCGCGCCCCGCTGCCGGGCCTCACCGGCCAGCCAGGTCAGCGCGGTGCGCGCCTCGTCGAGCTGATCGCTCATCAGCAGGTAGCGGGAGCGGATGTAGACCGGGCCGTTGTGGTTCATGGCCACGTCCGGGTCCTGCGGTTCCGCGGAGGCCTGGGCCAGGGTCGCGGCGGCGTCGGGATGCCCCACCAACGTCTCGTTGAGCGCCTTGAAGGACAGCGCGAGCAACTCGGTGCGCCGGTCGCCGGCCCGCGCGGCGAGCGCCGCCGAGCGGGCGGCCTCGGCACGCGCCTCGTGCATCTGGCCGTCCACCAGGGCCCGCCAGGCGAGCTGGTAGCGCACCAGGCCCTGCAGCCGCGGGTCGTCGCCCGCGTCCGCCAGGGCCTGCGGGAACACGTCGTCGACCTCGGACAGGGCCTGCCCGACCGAGTCGATCACCACGCTCCACGCCCGCACCCGGTCCGCCGGGACCGTGGCCTGCGCCAGCACCTCGCGGGCGGTGGCCCTGGCGAGTTCGGGCTCGGCGGCGGTCAGCGCGTCCTCGGCGGCCCGCAGCCGCCGCTCGTCCGCGGTGGGCACCGCGCCCTCGGGGGTGTGCCGGGCGGCCAGCAGGCCGAGTTGGGCGGCGACCGAGGGTGCGCCGCGGGCGCGGGCCTCGTCCGCGGCCTCGGCCAGGCTCGCCGCGACCCGTTCGTCCTTGCCGCTCGTCGCCAGCGCCAGGTGCCGGGCCCGCTCGATCGGGTCGCCGGCCGCCGCCGCCAGCGCGGCGTGGGCGCTGCGCCGGTCCTCCGGGGTCGCCTCCGCGTACAGCGCCGCGGATATCAGCGGGTGCGCGAAACGCACCAGGCCGGTGCCGTCGTGGTGGTCCATCTCCACCAGGCCGAGCGAGGCGGCCACGCCCGTCTCGCTCTCGGCGTTGGCGCGGCCGGCGCTGCGCAGCGTCGCGAGGGTCGGGCGGGCCCCCGCGCTGGCGATGAGCAGGGTGCGGCGGGTGTCCGCGGAGAGCATCTCCAGCCGGTTGAGCACCAGGGTGCGCAGCGAGGTCGGCACCGGCAGCGGCTCCCCGGGGCGGGGCGGGGTGCGGCTCTCCGCCAGGGCGCGGCCGAGCTCCAGGGCGAAGAGCGGATTGCCGCCGCTGGTGCGGTGGATGTCCCGGACGACCGCCCGCGGCAGGCCGGTGTGACCGCGCCCGTCGAGGAGCTCGGAGACCTCCGGCCGGGACAGCGGCGTCACCCGCAGCGTGCGCACGTCCTGCGGGAAGGCGCGCAGGTAGCGGTCGTGCTGGTCCTGCGGATCGGCCTCGGTGCGTACGGCGCCCAGCACCCGCACCGGCAGCTCGGCGACCCGGCGGGCCGCGAAGGCCAGCAGCTCGGCGCTGGCGGGGTCCATCCACTGCAGGTCGTCCACGACGATCAGCACCGGGCCGTCGGCGGCCAGTGCCCGCAGCACCGACAGCACGGCCAGCCGCAGCGCGAGCCCGTCCCGTTGCAGGGAGGACTCCCCGCGGCCGGTGAGCGCCGACTCCAGCGCGGCCCGCTGCGGTGCGGGCAGGCTGTCGGACACCTGGTCGGCGACCAGGCCGAGCAGATCGACCAGGGCGAGGAAGGGCAGGTGCGATTCGGACTCCGTCGCGGAACAGCGCAGCACCGTCGGCTCGCCGCCGTATTCCTCGGCGAGCGTCCGCAATACGGTGGACTTCCCGATTCCGGCCGGTCCGTACAGCAGCAGGCTGCCCCCTTGGGCCAGATGCCCGCGGGCCCGCGCGAGGACGTCACCTCGCCCGATCACCTGGTCGGGTCGGGGTCTGGCCGGCACGTCGAAGACCTGCTCCACGGTCGCCGCTCCCCTCGTGTCGTGTCCGGGACAATGTTATGCAAAGAGCCACGGAAATCCGCCGGTACGGGCGCGGCCCTTCGACTTCCGTCCGGTGTAGGGAAATTCACCGCCGTCGCCGAATGGATGTCGTGCAAAGGGCGGCACATCGGGAAACGCACGGGGGCAACAGCCTGTTGAACACCGGACCATTCGTCAGGCCGGCCCCCGTCCCGCGCGTGCCGGTGGACACACCCCGAATGATCGGTCCGATCCCGCCGGGGGTCAAACCCCAAAATAACCCCGGGTGAACCGAACATGGCGGCTTGTCCGGACTTCCGGTCCTGCCCCGCTCACGGCGCTTTGCGGGTGAACGTGCCGCCGGGGGGCAGCCGGCGCGGCCGCTTTGTCGTCAATGTCGCTCCGGGTCCGCTCCGGGTTCGCAGCGGGTCCGCAGCGGTCCGCGCGGGCCGGCACCTCAGGGGAGCAGGCCGGCACGGCGGGCGGCGACGACCGCCTCGAGGCGGGTGTGGGCGCCGAGCCTGCGCATGGCCGAGCGCAGGTAGCTCTTGACGGTCTCCGGGCGCAGCCCCAGCCGGTCGGCGGCGGCGGCGTTGGTGGCCCCCGTGGCCACGCACGCCAGTACGTCCAGCTCCCGGGAGGGGAGCGCCACCGGCCGCCCGGTGGGGGAGCGTTGGCCGGCACCGGCGGCGCCGGTCGCCGCCGCCAGCCGGCCGCACGCGGCGAGCAGTTCCTGCCGCAGCAGCGGATCGGCGACCCGGCCGGCCAGCGCCCGCAGTTCCCCGTGGGCCTCGCGGACCTCCTCCCAGGCCGCAGGGTCGCCCGTGGTCGGCTGCCGGCACGTCGACAGCAGGCGGTCGGCCTCGTCCCGGACCACCAGCCGCTGCTCCAGCTCGCGCGCGGCCTCCACCGCGGCGCTCACCGGGCGGTCGCCGAGCGCCAGCGGATGGCGCAGCGCACCGTAGAGCACCCCGCGCACCCGGCGCCGTACGACCACCGGCACCGCCAGGACCGAGCGCAGGCCCTCGGCGCCCACCGCCGCGTCGTACTCGTGGCTGATCACCCGCGACGTGCTGTAGTCGGTGACGGCGAGCGGCCGGGAGAGCGCGATCGTCTTGCCGCCCAGGCCGTTGCCCGCGGTGACGGTGAGCCCCTGGAGGGAGGCCGTGGCCGTGCCGGACAGCTCGGAGATCCGCAGCCGGCCCGGCTCCGGGAGCAGCCCTCCGAAGGCCACCGGCAGACCGCTGGTGCGCCTCATCCGCAGCAGCGCCGCCCGCAGCTCCGCCGCCTCGCCCGATCCCGTCACGCCCTCGCCGCTCCTTCACCCCCGTCCGGGGGTAGTGAGAGCCTCGTCACTGACAACAGGATGCTACTGAGCGGGCCGGCAACGAGGAGGACACATGACGGCAACCAGCCGGACGGAAGAGTTCCGGGAGGCCCGGGACTTCCTGCTGCGCCACCGCGAGGACTACAAGGCGGCGTACGAGGGCTTCCGCTGGCCGCGGCCCGGGCACTTCAACTGGGCGCTGGACTGGTTCGACGTCATCGCCCGTGACAACGACCGCACCGCCCTGCACATCGTCGAGGAGGACGGCACCGAGTCGGCCGTCTCCTTCGCCGCGATGTCCGAGCGCTCGGCCCGGGTCGCGAACCTGCTCCGCGGCCTCGGGGTGGGCCCCGGCGACCGGATCGTGGTCATGCTGGGCAACCAGACCGAGCTCTGGGAGACCGCCCTGGCCGCCATGAAGCTGCGGGCCGTGGTCATCCCGGCCACCCCGCTGCTCGGTCCCGCCGACCTCACCGACCGCGTGGAGCGCGGCCGGGCCCGGCACGTGATCGTCCGCGCGGCGGACGCGGCGAAGTTCGACCAGGTGCCGGGGGAGTACACCAGGATCGCCGTCGGCGGCGCGCCCGCGGGCTGGCACGCCTACGAGGACGCGTACGACGCCCCCGCGGACTTCGCGCCCGACGGGGACACCCGCGGCGACGACCCGCTGATGCTGTACTTCACCTCGGGCACCACCGCGAAGCCCAAGCTCGTCGAACACACCCACCTGTCCTACCCCGTGGGCCACCTGGCGACGATGTACTGGATCGGCCTGCGCCCCGGCGACGTCCACCTCAACATCTCCTCGCCCGGCTGGGCCAAGCACGCCTGGTCCAACCTCTTCGCGCCGTGGAACGCCGAGGCGACGGTCTTCATCCACAACTACACGCGCTTCGACGCGGGCCGCCTGATGGCCGAGATGGACCGGGCCGGCGTCACCAGCTTCTGCGCGCCGCCCACCGTCTGGCGGATGCTCATCCAGGCCGACCTCGGCGCGCTGCGCACCCCGCCGCGCGAGGTCGTCGCCGCCGGCGAGCCGCTCAACCCGGAGGTCATCGAGCACGTGCGACGCGCCTGGGGCCTCACCATCCGGGACGGCTTCGGCCAGACCGAGACGGCCGTCCAGGTCTCCAACCCGCCCGGGCAGCCGCTCAAGCCGGGCTCCATGGGCCGTCCCAGCCCCGGTTACACGGTGGAACTCCTCGACCCGGTCACCGGCAAGCCCGGCGACGAGGGGGAGATCTGCCTCGACCTGTCCGCCCGCCCGGTGGGCCTGATGACCGGCTACGAGGGCGATCCCGAGCGCACCGCCGAGGCCATGGCCGGCGGCTGGTACCGCACCGGCGACATCGGCTCCCGCGACGCCGACGGCTACATCACCTACATCGGGCGCGCCGACGACGTGTTCAAGGCCTCCGACTACAAGATCTCCCCCTTCGAGCTGGAGAGCGCCCTGCTGGAGCACGAGTGCGTGGCGGAGGCCGCCGTCGTCCCGGCGCCCGACCCGCTGCGGCTGGCCGTGCCCAAGGCGTACGTCGTCCTCGCCGAGGGCTGGGAGCCGGGCCCGGAGACCGCCGCGGCGCTCTTCGCGCACTCGCGGGCCGTGCTCGCCCCGTACAAGCGGGTACGACGCATCGAGTTCGCCGAGCTGCCCAAGACCGTGTCCGGCAAGATCCGCCGCATCGAGCTGCGCCGGCGTACCGCCGAGGGTGCCGTCGGCACCGAGTACCGCGAGGAGGACCACAGGTGAGCACCCCCGCGAGTCCCGTCGAGCCGTCGTACGCGAGCGGCACCGGCACCACCGCGCTGCTCGGCGACACCATCGGCCGCAACCTGGACCGGGCCGTCGCTGCCTGGCCGGACCGCGAAGCCCTGGTCGACGTCCCCAGTGGCCGCCGCTGGACCTACGCCGCGTTCGGCGCCGCCGTCGACGACGTGGCGCGCGGCCTGCTCGCCAAGGGCGTCGGCAAGGGCGACCGGGTGGGCATCTGGGCCGTCAACTGCCCTGAGTGGGTGCTCGTCCAGTACGCCACCGCCCGCATCGGCGCGATCATGGTCAACATCAACCCGGCCTACCGCGTCCACGAGCTGGCGTTCGTGCTCGACCAGGCCGGCATCGAGGTGCTGGTCGCCTCCACCGCGTTCAAGTCCAGCGACTACCGCGCCATGGTGGAGCAGGTGCGTGGCGGGTGCCGCTCGCTCACCGAGGTCGTGTACATCGGCGACCCGACGTGGGACGCCCTCGTCGAGGCCGGGGCCCACGTCCCGGTCGGGCAGCTCGCCGAGCGCGGGGCGGAACTGTCCTGCGACGACCCGGTCAACATCCAGTACACCTCGGGCACGACCGGCTTCCCCAAGGGCGCGACCCTCTCCCACCACAACATCCTCAACAACGGCTACTTCGTGGGCGAGCAGGTGGGCTACAGCGAGCAGGACCGCGTCTGCCTGCCGGTGCCCTTCTACCACTGCTTCGGCATGGTCATGGGAAACCTGGGCGCCACCTCGCACGGCGCCTGCATCGTCATCCCGGCGCCCGGCTTCGACCCGGCGGCGACGCTGCGCGCGGTCGAACAGGAGCGCTGCACCTCGCTGTACGGGGTGCCGACGATGTTCATCGCCGAGCTCAACCTGCCGGACTTCGCGACGTACGACCTCTCATCGCTGCGCACCGGCATCATGGCGGGCTCGCCCTGCCCGGTCGAGGTGATGAAGCGGGTCGTCGCCGAGATGCACATGGCCGAGGTGTCCATCTGCTACGGCATGACCGAGACCTCGCCGGTCTCCACCCAGACCCGCCGGGACGACGACCTCGAGCGCCGCACCGCCACTGTCGGCCGGGTGCTGCCGCACGTCGAGGTCAAGGTCGTCGGCCCGGACGGCGTGACGGTGCCGCGCGGCACGGCGGGCGAACTGTGCACCCGTGGCTACTCGGTGATGCTGGGTTACTGGGACGAGCCGGACAAGACCGCGGAGGCGATCGACGCCGGCCGCTGGATGCACACCGGCGACCTCGCCGTGATGCGGGAGGACGGCTACCTGCAGATCGTCGGCCGCATCAAGGACATGATCATCCGCGGCGGTGAGAACGTCTACCCGCGCGAGATCGAGGAGTTCCTCTACGCCCACCCCAAGATCGCGGACGTCCAGGTGGTCGGCGTCCCCGACGAGCGGTACGGCGAGGAGATCCTGGCCTGCGTCATCCTCAAGGACCCGGCGGCCGCGCTGACGGTGGAGGAGCTCGGCGAGTTCTGCCGCGGCCGGCTCGCCCACTACAAGGTGCCGCGCCATCTGCGGCTGATGGACGCCTTCCCGATGACCGTCAGCGGCAAGGTCCGCAAGGTCGAGCTGCGGGAGTCCTTCAGGCCCGCGTGAGGTCCGCGACCTGCCGCGCCACCGCCTCCGGCGGCGCGGCGGTCGTGTCGAGCACCGTCGCCGCCGCCCGCAGCCAGGGCAGGGCCTCCGCGTACTCCTCCAGGTGGTCCAGCCGCCACTGCCGGGCGCCGGTCTCCACCGTGTCCCCCTCGATCCTGCGGGTGAGGGTGGCCGGGTCGGTGTGCAGCAGGAAGTGCCGCACGGGCAGCCCGGCCCGCTCCAGCCCCGCCTCGACCTCCCGCCAGTACTCCTCCACCAGCACGGTCTGCGGCACGATCAGCGTCCCGCCGAGGTAGGCGTGCACCTGGGTGAGCGACGCCACGGTGAGCGCCCGCCAGGGGGGCCACTCCTGGAAGTCCCGCACGGGCACGGCCTCGTGCAGCACGTGTCCCAGCATGAAACCGACCTGTTCGGTGTCGAAGACGTGGGCGCCGGGGACGAGCCGCACCAGGTGCGAGCAGGTCGTGGTCTTGCCCGCGCCGAAGGCGCCGTTCAGCCAGATGATCACGCGCGCCACAGTAGCCGCCGCCGTTACCCTGACAACACAGCGGAGACGTACGGGAGATGGGGGCGACGGGGATGGCTCACAGGGACGACGTCCGGCCGGGGAGCGGTGAGCAGTCCGCGATCCCGGAGCTGGTGTCCGCCTTGGTCGGTGCGGGCGGGGTGGTCCTGCTGAGCTCGTTCATGCAGGCGGTGGGGGCCAGGCTCGGCGAGATCACGGCGGCGCGCTTGGGCGGCCGGGGCTTGTGGCGGCGGCGCGGGGCCACCGAGGAGGAACGGACGGCGGCCGCCTTCATTGCGGCGGTGCAGAAGCTCGGGTCGGTCCGGCGCGAGGGCGGCGGGGTGCTGCGGCTGGAGGACGAGGGCTCCCGCACCCGGGTGCAGGTGCACCCGTTGCTGCCGGTCGAGGCGGTCACCCAGTTCCAGCGGCTGGACCTCGGCCACCCGGAGGTCGCCGGCCTGGAGATCGCCTGGACCGACACCCTCGGCGACCATCCGCAGGGTGTCTGGGCCACGACCGGCGGCGCCGAGGGCGCCGGCACCCGCTACCTGTGGAACGACGTCCGCCGCACCTGGGAACCCCACCGCCGCAGGCCCTGAGGGACACCGTCGCCCACAGGACGACCTCCGTTCACCGGGCGGCCACAGTGCCGTCACCAGGCGCGTCGTCCCGGCTGGGAGCGGTTGCTAGGGTGCGAGCTGCGCTGCCGCGTCAGCCCTGTTCGGGATGACCGCGCAGCACGGATGCCCCTGGGGGACGGTGTGCCGAAAGCAGCCCCGGCCCACGCGGCGGGGCTGTTTTACGCACATCTGGGTTTGGAAGGATTCATGACGGCTTCTCCCGACGAGCCGGCGCCGACGGCCGACGAGACCCCGGCAGCGCCGTCCCCCGCCGGTACGGCGCTGCCACGGCGGACCCGGAGGACGTCCGCGATCGCCGACGCGTCCGCCACCACCAGCCGGAACCCCCCGGACTGGACCGGCGGCGACGCCCCGACGCTGCGGGCCAGGCAGGCCGCCGCCCTTCCCGAGCGGCCCGAGGGGGCCGCGGAACCGGAATCCTCCTACGCGGACGGCTTCGCGGCCGGGCTCGCCTTCGCGTCCCGTACCGCGCCCGTGCCCGCGCACGACGAGGAGCACCTGCCGGCGACGGCTGCGGGGACAGGCCCGCAGGCACCCGCCGCGGCGGAGCCCGCGCCTTCCCGTGCGCGCCGCGGGTGGTCCCGCCCGCTCCTGCTGGTCGGCGCGGGTCTCGCGGTCGGCGTGCTGGTCTGCGTGCCGTTCCTCGTGCGGGGTTCGGGTGAGGAGGACCGCGGCCCGGCCGCCGCCACCCTCGCGGACGAGGACCCGGCCGGCGAGGCACCCGAGGCCGGCCCGGCCGGTGCGAGCCCCTCCGACGGGCGGTCACCGTCCCCCGGGGACACCGGGCGGCGGTCGCCGGAGGCCGGTTCCCGAGGCGGCTCGACCGCCACCCCGAGCGCGACCGGGGGCAAGGCCACGGCCGACGCCACGGGCGGGGGCGCGGCGCAGCAGCCCACCGCCGGCCCGTCGCGTTCCGCCGCGGGCTCCGGCACGGCGATCCGGAGCCACGACTCGGGCCGCTGCATCGACGGCAGCCCCCCGTGGGGCTCGCCGCTGCAGATCTGGGACTGCACGGGCAGCGCGGCGCAGTCCTGGCAGGTCAAGCCGGACGGCAGCATCCGCTCCCGGGGCAAGTGCATGGACGTCGCGGGCGGTTCGCGGGACGACGGCGCGGCCGTCCAGCTGGTGGACTGCAACGGCACCGGCGCCCAGCAGTTCCGCCTCAACGCCGCTCACGACCTGGTCAACGTCCAGGCCGACAAGTGCGTGGAGGCGGAGGACTCGCCGGGGGTCAACGGCACCAGGCTGCGGCTGTGGAGCTGCACCGGCGCGGACGACCAGAAGTGGAGCCGCGGCTGACGCCCGGTCCGGTGGTCCGTGGTGGCGGCGGTCAGGTGTTGTCGTTCCGCGCCAGGCACAGGACGTACTTGGTCGAGCCGTGCTCCGCCCGGAACGTGGCCACCATGCGGGGGTAGGCCTCGCAGCGGCTGGTGTCGGTGGTGTCGTCGAAGCGCCCGACGACCTCGAACTCGGCCTTCGCGGAACCGCAGTCGACGACCGACACGTCCGGGAAGAGGACGTCCCCGCTGCTGTGGACGCAGTCGCCGACCTCGGCGTACTCGGCGTCGTCGTGGAGCACCAGCCAGCCGCCGCCGATGAGGATGACGGGTATCAGCAGGCCCAGGGCGGTGGGGCGGAGCAGGATCGGCCGGCCGGGGTCGGCCGGCGTGCCGGGGGCGCCGGGGACCGGCTCGGGCAGGCGGTTGATCTTCCAGCGCTGGAACAGGTTGACCAGCAGGGTAAGCGGGTTGAACAGCATCGAGGTCGGACTCCACCAGCCCTGCACCAGGCTGTTGGAGACCATCTCGCGGTGCTTGGCGATGCCGCAGCGCCGGCAGAACGGGGCCCGGACCTTCAGGAAGCGCATCATCACGACCATGCCCTGGTGGCCCCGGACGGTCGCCTGGACCGCCGGCACCGAGCCGCAGAACAGGCAGGAGCGTCCGTAGCCGGGCACCTCCTGCCCGAAGGGCGGCAGCGGCCTCGGCCGAGCGGCCGGCGGCACCGCCTGTGCCTGCGGCTGGGGTTGGGGCTGGGACGGGGGCTGGGACTGCGCGGGCGACGGCGTCGGCGTGGTCAAGGAGATCACCTGGGGTCCGTGTGAAGCCGATGTGAAGGGCGAGCGGAACCCTAGTGGGTGGTACCGACATCGATCGACCCGATTGCCGAACGGCTTTCGCGTCTCCTTCTTGACCCGCGCGCCGGGGGCGCCCTATGTTCACAGTAGTTCCGCATAACAAAAGACGACTTCCATAATGCGGAAGATGGAGCACCGGGCGCGACAACCTGGACCGCAGGACGACGCAGGAGTGACCGAATGCCTCGAATGACCGCCGCCCGAGCGGCAGTGGAGATCCTCAAGCGCGAGGGCGTGGACACCGCGTTCGGCGTGCCCGGCGCCGCGATCAACCCCTTCTACGCCGCCCTCAAGGCCTCCGGTGGCATCCAGCACACGCTGGCCCGGCACGTGGAGGGCGCCTCGCACATGGCGGAGGGCTACACACGCACCGCCCCCGGCAACATCGGCGTGTGCATCGGCACGTCGGGGCCCGCCGGCACCGACATGATCACCGGTCTCTACTCCGCGACCGGCGACTCGATCCCGATCCTGTGCATCACCGGGCAGGCGCCCACCGCGGTGATCCACAAGGAGGACTTCCAGGCCGTGGACATCGCGGCCATCGCCGCGCCCGTGACCAAGGCGGCCACCACCGTCCTGGAGGCGGCCCAGGTTCCGGGCGTCTTCCAGAAGGCCTTCCACCTGATGCGCTCCGGGCGTCCCGGCCCGGTCCTGATCGACCTGCCGGTCGACGTCCAGCTCACCGAGATCGAGTTCGACCCCGAGACGTACGAGCCGCTGCCGGTCTGGAAGCCGGCCGCCACCCGCCGTCAGATCGAGAAGGCGCTCGCCATGATGACCGCCGCCGAGCGGCCGCTGATCGTCGCGGGCGGCGGGGTGATCAACGCCGACGCGGCCGCTCTGCTGGTGGAGTTCGCCGAGCTGACCGGCACCCCGGTGGTGCCGACCCTGATGGGCTGGGGTGCCATCCCGGACGACCACGACCTCAACGCGGGCATGGTCGGACTGCAGACCTCGCACCGCTACGGCAACGCGACCTTCCTGGAGTCCGACTTCGTCCTGGGCATCGGCAACCGCTGGGCCAACCGCCACACCGGCCGGATCGACGTCTACACCGAGGGCCGCACCTTCGTGCACGTCGACATCGAACCCACCCAGATCGGCAGGATCTTCGCCCCCGACTACGGGATCGCCTCCGACGCCGGCGCCGCGCTGCGGCTCTTCGTCGACGTGGCGGCCGAACTCAAGGCCGCCGGCGAACTGCCCGACCGCTCGGCCTGGGCCGCCTCGGCCCGGGAGCGCAAGGCGACCCTGCACCGCCGGACGCACTTCGACGACATCCCCATCAAGCCCCAGCGTGTGTACGAGGAGATGAACCGCGCCTTCGGCCCCGACACCCGCTACGTCACCACGATCGGCCTCTCCCAGATCGCGGGCGCGCAGATGCTGCACGTCTACCGGCCGCGCCACTGGATCAACTGCGGCCAGGCCGGCCCCCTCGGCTGGACCGTGCCGGCCGCCCTGGGCGTGGCGAAGGCCGACCCGGGGACGCCGGTGGTGGCCCTCTCGGGCGACTACGACTTCCAGTTCATGATCGAGGAGCTCGCGGTCGGCGCGCAGCACCGGATCCCGTACGTCCACGTCCTGGTGAACAACTCCTACCTGGGCCTGATCCGTCAGGCGCAGCGGGCCTTCGACATCGACTTCCAGGTCAACCTGGAGTTCGAGAACGTCAACTCGCCCGAGCTGGGCGTCTACGGCGTCGACCACGTCAAGGTCGCCGAGGGCCTGGGCTGCAAGGCGATCCGGGTCACCGACCCGGCCGGGCTCGGCGCGGCCTTCGAGCAGGCCAAGAAGCTCGCGGCCGAGTACCGGGTGCCGGTCGTCGTCGAGGCGATCCTGGAACGGGTCACCAACATCGCCATGAGCGTCACCAACGACATCGGCAACGTCGTGGAGTTCGAGGAGCTGGCCACCGAAGCCGGCCACGCGCCCACCGAGATCATCCCGCTCGCGAGCACCTGAGCCCGGGCCCGACCGCGCCACCGGCCGCCCCGTCCTGACCTCCCGGGCGCGGCGGCCGGGTTCCACGACCGCCCGGGGAGGGCCCCGGCGGTTCGCTAGAGCGGCCCGAACAGCCAGTTGCCGGGGGCCTCGGGGTCGGTGCCGATGTAGTAGGCGCGGATGGCCGCCACCAGCTCGGCCGTGCTCACGCACCCGTCGCCGTCGGTGTCGATGCGGTTGAAGGCGGCGGCGATGTCCGTGACGGGCGTGTTGAAGGCCCGCTGCAGGACCTCGAACTCCCCGCGCACGACGTGGCCGTCGCCGTCGGTGTCGCACAGATGGGCGACGGCCTCGGCCGCCGGGTGGAAGACCGGGTCGAAGGCCGGTCCCTCGATGAAGGCCTTGGTCATGCCGTGGTGGTACTCCGCGGAGGACAGCCGCCCGTCGCGGTCTCTGTCGGCGTACGCCGCCAGCTCCGCCCAGACGGCGTCGAGCCGTACCGCCACCGCCTTTCCCTTGGGCGAGGTGGGGGACATGCCGAAGCCGTGGATCAGCCGCGCGCCGACGTCCTGGAAGTCGGCGCGCTCGGCGTATCCGTTGCCGTCCGTGTCCAGACGGCGGAAGGATTTGTCGAGCTTGCGCTTCAGAAGGGCCGTAGACATCGCTGCGTCCTTGACGTAGTCCTGGGTTGCCGTACGGAGGGGGAACCTCTCGATACTCCCCCGGGAGCGGCGGTCGCGCGACCCGAGTGACCACGGACGGTGAAGGGCGGGGCCGAGCTCGTCCCGGCTCAGGGCGTGGCGTGCGGGCCGGTCCTGATCAGGACGTCGGCGGCGTCGTTGACCGGCTGCGGCGTGCCGGTGAGGTCCATGACGAAGAGCGGCACCCCCAGCCGGTCCGCGCGCAGCCGCGCGTCATGGGCGTAGCCCGCCAGGGAGAAGAAGGCGCCGGTGGAGTCCTCGTTGAGGCAGTTGAGCCAGAGGGTCTCCACCTCCCGCAGCGGTGTCGGCCGCGTCGTCGGGTCGACCTGGGCCACGACACCCTCGCCGCGCAGGTCGATGCCGTTGGCCGAGCGGTCCTCCGCGGTGCGTACGCCCGCGAAACCGAGCCACTTCAGGTACTGCGCGGCGGCGGTGACCGCGTCCCGCGCGGTACGGATGGTCACCGGCCGGAACGGCGGCCGCGGCGCGGGCGCCACGGGCCCGGGGCCGGCCTGCCGCACCGGCGGGACGGGGCGCCGCTCGGGCATCCGCAGGGCCCGGGTGTCCACCGGCAGCCGGACCACCGCCCCGCAGTCGCAGCCGAGTTCGGGCTGCGGCCACTGCTCGTCGCGGCCGCAGTCCGGGCAGCGCATGGCCACCCAGGAGTCGTCCCAGGACCGGTGGCGGATCTGCAGCGGGACGCCGCCGCGCAGGATCGGCAGGGCCAGCGGTGTGCCGCAGGCGCAGGGGAAGGTGGGTGCGGTGTAGGCGTGCTCCCGGCGGCAGGCCGGACAGCGCACGGGCACGCTCTCTGCCATGGTTCGCGACTCCTGGGCGGTGCGGCGGTGCGGCGGCGCAGGGGTGCTCGCCGGGACGGTCCTGCCGTCCATCGTCCCGCACGGGGAGCCCCTCGTGCACCCGTCTTGCCGTCCCGGTCGCGCCGGTGCACGCAGCCGTCCGGAGACCCGGTCCGCGTCCGGCCCGGCCGCGGCACGGGTCCCCGGACGGGGACCGGTCCGCGCCGCCTCGACCTACCCCTCAGAAGTTCTCGGCGGCGCGGACGTTCGTGGTTCCGGGCGGCGGCGCCCCATCGGGCGCGACAGGACAGGTCGGAGCGCCGCCGCCCGGAAGTCGTGGGTCAGCCGGTGACCGGGAGACCGGAAAGGCGCTCCACGCCGCGCAGCAGGGCGGAGTGGTCCAGGCCGCCGTCGCCCTGGGCCCGCAGTGAGGCGACGAGGTTCGCCACCACGGAGCCGACGGGCAGGGCGGCGCCGACGTTCCGGGCGGCGTCGGTGACGATGCCCATGTCCTTGTGGTGCAGGTCGATGCGGAAGCCCGGGGCATACGCGCGGTCGAGGAAGTTGCGCTTCTTGCGGGTCAGCACCGTGGATCCGGCCAGGCCGCCGCCCAGCACCTCCAGGGCCGCGGTGAGGTCGACGCCGGACTTCTCCAGGAAGACCACGGCCTCCGCGCACGCCTGGATGTTCACCGCGACGATCAGCTGGTTGGCCGCCTTCACGGTCTGGCCGGCGCCGTGCGGACCGCACAGGACGACGGTCTTGCCGAGGGCGTCGAAGAGGGGCCGCGCCTCGTCGAAGTCGGCCCGCGCGCCGCCGACCATGATCGACAGCACCGCCTCGACGGCTCCGGCCTCGCCTCCGGAGACGGGGGCGTCCAGGACCCGGATGTGCCTTTCGGCCGCGGCCTGCGCCAGGTCGACGGAGGTCTGCGGGGTGATCGACGACATGTCGATCAGGAGCGCACCCGGCCGGGCGTTCGCCAGGATGCCGTCCTCGCCGTAGGCGACGGCCTCCACCTGGGGGGAGGCGGGGACCATGGTGACGACCACGTCGGCGTCCTTCACGGCCTCCGCGACCGAGGCGGCGGGCGTGCCGCCGGCCGCGGCCAGGCGGTCGAGCTTGTCCTGCTCCAGGGTGTGGCCGGTGACGGAGTACCCGGCCTTGATGAGGTTCTCCGACATCGGGGAGCCCATGATGCCGAGGCCGATCCACGCGACCGCGGGAAGTGTGGTGGTCATGATGTCCTCTCCGGATTACTTGTCGGCGTCGGCGAGCCAGTCGAAGGAGGCGGCGCTGCCCTGCGGGCCCGGCTTGTACTCCAGCCCCACCCAGCCGTCGTAGCCCCGGTCGCGCAGCCGGTCCAGGAGGGCGGACAGCGGCAGGGAGCCCGTGCCGGGCGCGCCGCGGCCGGGGTCGTCGGCGATCTGGACGTGGCCGGTGCGGTCCGCGTAGGCGTCGATGACGGCGGGCAGGTCCTCGCCGTTCATCGACAGGTGGTACAGGTCCAGCAGGAACCTGGCGTTGCCCAGGCCCGTCTCGGCGTTGACCTTGTCGACCACCTCGACCGCGGCGGCCGCGCTCACCAGCGGATAGCGCGGCGACTCGGGCTCGTTGAGGGCCTCGACCAGCAGCACCGCGCCGACCCGGTCGGCCGCGTGCGCGGCCCGCACCAGGTTCTCCAGGGCGAGTTCGTCCTGCGCCTCGGGACTCACGCCGTCCACCCGGTTGCCGTACAGCGCGTTGAGCGCCGTGCAGCCCACCGAGCGGGCGAAGTCGGCGGCGACGTCGATGTTGGCGCGGAAGCGCGCGGACTCCTCGCCCGGTACGGACAGGGCGCCGCGGTCGGGGCCGGGCAGTTCGCCCGCGTAGAAGTTCAGCCCCACCAACTGGGTGCCGGCCTCCTCCAGCGCGCCGCGCAGGGCGTCGAGTTCGGCCTGCGGAGGGGTCGGCATCCGGGTCCACGGCCACCACAGCTCGACCGCGGAGAAGCCGGCCGCGGCGGCCGCCGCGGGGCGCTCCAGGAGCGGGAGTTCGGTGAAGAGGATCGAGAGGTTCACATCGAAGCGCGTGGAGTCGAAGCCCATCACATGCGCCCTTCCGTATTACGGAAACTAGTTTCTACTTACCGGAAGACTCCATGAGCCGGCGGGCGGCTGTCAAGAGGGATGTCCCGGAAAGCCCCTGACCAGCTAGGTTGTGGGCGTGCGCCTGAAACTCGAATTCACCACCGAGCCGTTCGACCTGGACGAGCCCCCGCGGCACGCCGTGGTGGGGCGTGAGGTCCTGGAGGCGGCCGGGCTGGACGCCGTCGACGTCGGGCCCTTCGGCAACTCGGCCGAGGGTGGCACCGAGCAGGTGGTCGCCGTGGTCGGCGATCTGCTGCGGCGCACCCTGGAGGCCGGCGCGACCCGGGTGTCGCTGCAGGTCAATGTCGTGGGGGAGGCGGACCGGTGACCGGGCCGGTCGAGCATCCGTTCAGCGCGGCGATCAAGCCGCTCGCCGACGCCATGGGCGCAGAACTGGTGCCCCCGGGCGAGGCGCGCGGAGACGACGTCGTGCTCAGCTGGGAGGGTGCGGAGGTGGTCGCCGTACGGCTGCCGCACCTCGCGGACTCGCTCGACCACATCCTGGCCGACCTCGAGCGCCGGCACGGCAAGGCGCTGTCCGAGCTCGGGCGCAAGGAGAAGCAGACGGTCGTCCGCATCCTGGAGGAGCGTGGCGCCTTCTCGGTGCGGCACGGGGTGGAGACGGTCGCGTCGGCGCTCGGCGTGAGCCGCTTCACCGTCTACAACTACCTCAACAGGGAGAACGCGGCGAAGGAAGGCCGCTAGCCGTCCCGAGGCGTCCGTCCGGGCGTCATCGGCGCCATTTTTCAACAAACTGTTGACGTCACGTGGTGGGGGCTCCTAGCGTGCCGTTGTGACTTCCAGCCCATCCCCGGGCCTGGCCCGGCTCAACGCCGCCGGCGGACCGGAGGCGGTCGCGCTGCTGCACGAGGTCTGCGCGAGCCGCTCCTGGGGCGCCGCCGTCATGGCGGCCCGCCCGTACGACACCCTCGACGCGCTGCTCGCCGCCTCCGACACCGCGACGGCCGGCCTCACCGCCGGCGACCTGGCCGAGGCGATGGCGGGACACCCGCCGATCGGCCGCCCCCGGCCGGGCGACCCGGTCTCCGCCCGCGAACAGGGCGGGGTGCGGGACTCCGAACGCGAGGAACTGCTCGCCCTGAACCTCGCCTACCAGGAGCGGCACGGCCACGTCTTCCTCATCTGCGCCACCGGCAGGACCGGGGACCAGATGCTGGCCGCGCTCAAGGAGCGCACCGGCAACGACAGCGGCACCGAACGCGAGATCGTCCGCACCGAACTGGGGAAGATCAACCGCATCAGGCTCACCCGGCTCGTCGAGACCGCCGCAGAGGACCCCTCATGACCTCCGTCTCCACGCACGTCCTGGACACCAGCGCCGGCCGCCCCGCGCGGGGCGTCGCCGTCGCCCTGTCGGTGCGCACCGGGAGCGGGGCCCCCTGGGTGCCGCACGGCGCCTCGGCGACCGACGCCGACGGCCGCTGCAAGGACCTGCCCGACCCGCCGGAGGGCACGAGCCACGTACGGCTGGAGTTCGCCACCGAGCCCTACCTCTCCCGTCAGAGCGCCGCCCACCGCAGTCGAGCCGAGGACCAGCAGGACGCCCCCCGCACCAGGGACAGCGGAGCCTTCTTCCCGGAGGTGGCGATCGTCTTCGCCGTCGAGCCGGGCGAGCACTACCACGTACCGCTGCTGCTCAACCCGTTCGGCTACTCCGTATACCGAGGGAGCTAGCACCGACATGTCGCCCACCCGACTCGGCCAGAACCAGTACGGCAAGGCGGAGACCCGCGTCGTCCGCGTCACCCGCGACGGCGGGACCCACCACGTCAGGGACCTCAACGTCTCGGTCGCCCTCTCCGGCGCCATGGACGACGTCCACACTTCCGGCAGCAACGCCGCCGTACTGCCCACCGACACCACCAAGAACACCGTCTTCGCCTTCGCCAAGCAGTACGGCATCGACTCCCCCGAGCAGTTCGGCATCCACCTCGCCCGGCACTTCGTCACGAGCCAGGGGTCCATCGAGCGGGCCAGGATCCGCATCGAGGAGTACGCCTGGGAGCGGATCACGCAGGAGCACTCCTTCGTCCGCGGCGGCCGGGAGACCCGCACCACCGAGGTCACCTTCGACGGCGGGCGGTGGCAGGTCGTCTCCGGCCTGAAGGACCTCGTGGTCATGAACACCACCGACTCCGAGTTCTGGGGCTTCGTCAAGGACCGCTACACCACGCTGCCGGAGACCCGTGACCGCGTCCTCGCCACCGAGGTCAGCGCCCGCTGGCGGTTCAGCTGGACCCGCGACGAGGAGCCCGCCCCGCCCTGGGAGGAGTCCTGGGCCGAGGTCCGCCGCCACCTCCTCGACGCCTTCGCCGGCACCTACTCGCTCTCCCTGCAGCAGACGCTGTACGCGATGGGCGAGCGGGTCGTCGAGCACCGCCCCGAGATCGCCGAGGTGCGGCTCTCGCTCCCCAACAAGCACCACTTCCTCGTCGACCTCGAGCCGTTCGGCCTGAAGAACGACACCCCCGACAGTGCGGTGTACTTCGCGGCCGACCGCCCCTACGGCCTCATCGAGGGCACGGTCCTGCGCGACGGCGCCGAGCCCCGCATCCCGGTGACGGACTGAGAGGCCCCCCGCCATGACCGCCCCAGCAGAGCGCATCGTCATCGAGAACTGCGCCGTCGCCACCGTCGACGCGCACGGCACCGAGCACCCGGCCGGCCACGTCGTCGTCGCCGGCAACCGCATCGAGTCCGTCGGCGCGGGCCCCGCCCCCGCCGCACTCGACGGCGTCGTACGGAGGGTGGACGGCACCGGCCACCTGCTCACCCCCGGCCTGGTCAACACCCACCACCACTTCTACCAGTGGCTCACCCGGGGCCTGGCCACCGACCACAACCTCTTCGACTGGCTCGTCGCCCTCTACCCCGTCTGGGCCCGCATCGACGAGCGGATGACCCACGCGGCCGCCCAGGGCTCCCTGGCGATGATGGCCCGCGGCGGGGTCACCACCGCCATGGACCACCACTACGTCTTCCCACGCGGCACCGGCGACCTGTCCGGCTCCATCATCCGGGCCGCCTCGGACATGGGTGTGCGCTTCACCCTCGCCCGCGGCTCGATGGACCGCGGCGAGTCCGACGGCGGCCTGCCCCCGGACTTCGCCGTCGAGACCCTCGACGAGGCACTCGCCGCCACCGAGGAGACGATCGACCGGCACCACGACGCCTCCCCCGACGCCATGACGCAGATCGCCGTCGCGCCGTGCTCGCCGTTCTCGGTCTCCACCGAACTGCTGCGCCAGGGAGCCGGACTCGCCCGGCGCAAGGGCGTGCGATTGCACACCCACGGCAGCGAGACGGTGGAGGAGGAGCAGTTCTGCAAGGAGCTGTTCGGCATGGGACCGACGGACTACTTCGAGTCCACCGGCTGGCTCGGCGAGGACGTGTGGATGGCGCACTGCGTCCACATGGGCGACTCCGACATCGCCGCCTTCGCCCGCACACGGACCGGTGTCGCCCACTGCCCGTCCTCCAACGCCCGCCTGGCCGCCGGCATCGCCCGCGTCCCCGACATGCTCGCCGCCGGCGTCCCGGTCGGGCTCGGCGTGGACGGCACCGCGTCAAACGAATCGGGCGAGCTGCACACCGAGTTGCGCAACGCGCTGCTCATCAACCGCCTCGGCGCCCACCGCGAGGCGGCGCTGACCGCCCGTCAGGCCCTGCGGCTGGGCACGTACGGCGGCGCCCAGGTGCTCGGCCGGGCCGCGGAGATCGGTTCCCTGGAGCCGGGCAAGCTCGCCGACCTCGTCCTGTGGCGGATGGACACCCTCGCCCACTCCTCGATCGCCGACCCGGTCACCGCGCTGGTCCTCGGCGCGGCGGCCCCCGTCACCCTCTCCCTGGTGAACGGCCGGCCGGTGGTGGAGGACGGCCGGCTCGTCACCGCCGACGAGGAGGCCATCGCGCGCGCCACCCGTGACGAGGCCCGGCGGCTCGCGCGGATCGCGGGCCTGGCGAGCTGACCGCCGCGGTCATCCGCTGACCCCGGCCGGGGGAGGGACGGCCCCCCGGCCGGTGCCGGGCCCCGCCCTGCCCGGGGCGGGGCCCGGCGTTCGGCGTTCGGCGTGCCCAGGCGTTCAGCGCGCCCCTGCCGCCTGCGCCCCGGCCGCTTGGGCCCGGTCTAGCGGGCCGCCGGGCCGCGGCCCTGGGAGCGGCCCTGGGCCTCGCGCCGGACGGCGCCGCCGCGGGCGACGGTGTACAGGTCCGTCGGGACCGGCCAGCCCTTCTGCCCGGCGTGGTCGCCGTTGAGCCTGCGGGCCCACTTGCTGTAGTCGGTCTCCAGACCGTTCCCGGTGATGCGGATGCCGGGCGGCACCATCCGGGCGGCGCCCGAGGCCGGCTCGGCCACGGTGTGCCGCAGGGTGATGAACAGAGCCTGGTTGGCGGGGTGGTCGGGTCCGGCGTCCAGGTGCAGGGCGACGACCTCCCGGCGCACCGGCAGCCACAGCCGCAGCGCGGCCCGGGCCGACCGGGGGAGCGTGAACTCCTGCCGCGTCGCGGCGGTCCGGCCGGGCAGGTTCACGGTGAGCCGGATGCGGGACTCCTGCGCGGACAGGTCGGTGACGTCGGCGGCCACCAGGCCCTCGCGGGGCACCGCCGTCGCCCACAGCACCTCCAGCGCCGCCAGCAGCCGCAACCGGTACGGCTCGCGGCGCGGCTCCACGGGGGTGCTCAGCGCCCGGCGCAGCACGATGTGCCCGGTGAAGTCCAGGGGCTCCTTGGTGTGCTTGGACCACGGGCGCATCCCGCGGGCCTGCCACCCGAACGCGGGGCGCCCGGCGGCCCGGTTGAGGTCGGCGATGCCGTCCATGATGTCGCGCTGGCTCGCCGGGGTGAGCTCCCTGCCCACTTGCCCGGCCCGGGTGCGGTACAGGCCTGCCGCGATGCGGCCGAGCACGGTCTCCGGCCGGCCGGGGTGGCCGAGGACGGCGTCGTCGAACAGGTCGTCGAGGCTGTGCAGCGCCTGCGACGGTACGTCGGCGGCCGCCCGTTCCAGCACGGCGGTGGCCTTCCTCAGCCGTTCCTCCCGGGAACGGGACGTGGCGATGTGCGGGTCGGTCAGGGCACGTTCCAGGACGGCGCGGAGCTGGCGGAGGGCGGGCGCGTTCACGGCAGCAGGGTAGGGGTCGGCGGTGACAGACGGGCGGAGAAAAGTAATGCGAGGGTCGAGAGCACCTCGCGCCGAGAGCACCTCGCGCCACGGAGCCGGGCGGTTCAGTCCCGGCAGACCGCCAGGAGTGCCATGTCGTCGCTGCGGGGGCCGCCGGTGTGCGCGTGGACGTCGTCCAGGAGGGCGTCGAGCAGTTCGGCGGGGCCGGTGAACGGCACCCCGGCCAGCCGGGTGACGGGGTCGTAGAAGGTGCCGCCGGCGTCGCGTGCCTCGGTGACGCCGTCGGTGTGCATCAGCAGGGCCGAGCCGGGCGGGAAGGGGACCGTGTCGGCCTCGTCGGTCACGTCGCCGAGGCCCATGCCCAGGGGCAGGGCGTGACCGGCGGGTTCGGCGTAGCGCACGGTGCCGTGGTGCAGCACCAGCGGGGGCGGGTGGCCGCGGTTGACCAGGCGCAGTGCGGTGCCGCCGGGCGGGAACTCGGCGAGGACGGCGGTGGCGAACCACTCCAGGCGGTCCATGCCCTCGCGGCGTTCGGCCTCGCGCCACAGCGCCCGGTCCATCCGTGTCGCCACCCCCGCGAGGGTGGGTTCCTCGTCGGCGGCCATGCGGAACGCGCCGAGCACCACGGTGGCCGCCTCCACGGCCGCCATGCCCTTGCCGCGTACGTCGCCCATGATGCAGCGCAGCCCGTAGGGCGTTTCCTGGACGGCGTAGAGGTCGCCGCCGATCTCCGCCTCGGCCTCCGCGGTCTCGTAGCGGGCGGCGATGCGGTACGGCCCGACGCGCCGCGGTGGCACGGGCAGCACGGCCCGTTGCACGGCGGCGGCGACGCTGCGTGCGGAGCGCAGCCGGACGTCCCGGATGTGGAGCAGGCGGTTGATGAACACGGCGACGACGGCGACCGCGCTGATCGACAGCAGTTCGCTGATGCCGCCGGGGCCGCTGATGTAGCCGAAGTGGCTGAGGATGCCCGCGTCGGCGGCGATGGCGCCCAGCCCGACCAGCACGGTGCCGGTCAGGGACATCAGGGGGGCCGCGAGCATGGGGGCCACGGAGTAGAAGGCGGTGGCGCTGAACTGGGCGGGGGTCAGGTAGTCGACCAGGAAGCCGCCGACGAGCAGCACGACGGGGAGCAGTCGGACGTACCTCAGTACGTCGCGTCCTTCGTCGGGGAGGTCCTCGCCCCCACTCGCCACGCGTGTGCTCCTGCCGTCGCTCTCGGGTCGCCGGACTGGATCCCAGGGTCCCCGTGGTCCCGTCGACGGGCCAGCCGTGGCGGTCCCCGCGGGTGAACGGCGGGGTGGTCGCCGGGCTCCGGGTAGCGCGCCGCGGCCGCTCGGGCGAGGCTGGGGTCACGACCCGTGAGCACAGGGAGCAGCAGCGATGATCCGCACCGACGCCCTCAACGAGCCGGCCGTCCGCGCCTTCGTCTCGGCGGTGAACGCCGGGAACCGAGAGGCCTTCGAGGCCGCGCTCACCGAGAACGCGACGATGTCCGACGACGGCTCCGACCGCAACCTGAAGGAGTGGGCGGACCGCGAGATCTTCGAGTCCCACGGCCACATGGACGTGCAGTCCCAGGACTCCGCGGGGCTCACCCTGATCGCCGACTACCGCAACGACGCGTGGGGCGAGATGCGCACCAAGTGGCGCTTCACCGTGGACGACGGCAAGGTCAGCCGTTTCGACACCGGCCAGGCCTGAGCGGGCCGGCCGGGTGGTTCAGCCGCCCGTCCCTTCGCGGTACGCCAGCAGGTAGCGCCAGAACAGCAGGCGCCTGATGCGGCTGCCCGGCAGCAGTTGGGCCGCTTCGGTACGGATCTGCGGCAGGGGTGTGCCCGGTGGGTGTACGGGGGCCCGGACCGGATGCGGTTCGTGGCCGCGGATCCGGTCGGCGGCGGCGACGGCGAGCCGGGCGGCGGCGTTGACGGGGACGGCGGCCAGGCTCACCGCCCAGTCGGCGGGGGTGCGCTCGGGGTAGCAGCCCAGGACGAGCAGGGTCCCGCCGGGGGCGAGCGCGGCGCGCAGCGCGGTGACCGTGGCGAACGGCACGTGGTGCAGGCTGGCCAGGCAGGTGATGAGGTCGTAGTGGGCGGTGGGGAGGTCCACGCGGGTGACGTCGGCGACGCGGAAGGTGACCCCGGGCGCGGTCCCGGCCGCGGCCACGGCTTCCGGGGAGGCGTCGATCGCGTCGACCCGTAGTCCGCGGGCGGCCAGGCGCCGGGCGAAGCGGCCGGTGCCGCATCCGACGTCCAGGGCGGTGAGCGCGCCGGGCGGGACCTTGCGCAGGAGCAGCCGGTGGTAGTGGTCGTTGTGGTCAAAGGGCATGTGGCGTGCCCTTCCGGGCGATGAGGTCGGCGAGGGGTCCGGGCGTGCCCTTGGCGACGGCGCGCAGCGGGACGCCGGCCTTGGCCGCGTACGGCGTCTTCATGTCGAGGCAGCCGGAGTCGGCCGTCGCTGCGGCCGGTTCGCCGTCCTCGGGTGCCCCGAGGCCGAGCATGGGGTGCGGGCCGGGGATGGGCCCGTCCGCCTCGCCGTCCACCGATATGTGCAGGCTGGGCCTCACGGCGCGCGGTCGTGGTGCTGGCATGCCGACGATCATGCCAGCGCCCCCTGGCCCGGTGCGTGTGTTTTCCCGTGACGGCCGGCGGGTTCGGCGGGGGTGGCGCGCGGGGCCCCGGCGGGTGCGGCCGGGGTCCCGCGCGGGAGGGTCAGTCGAGCAGTGCGTACGCGGGCAGGGTGAGGAAGTCGACGTAGGTCTCGTCGAGTGCCGTCTTCAGCAGCAGGTCGTGGGCCTGCTGCCAGCGGCCCGCGGCGAAGGCCTGTTCGCCGATGTCCTCGCGGATGGCGGCGAGTTCCCGGTCGGCGAGGGAGCGTACGAGGTCGGCGGTGGCCTTCTCGCCGTTGTCGGCGAAGACGACGCCCGCGTTGACCCACTGCCAGATCTGGGAGCGGGAGATCTCGGCGGTGGCGGCGTCCTCCATGAGGTTGAAGATGGCGACGGCGCCCAGGCCCCGCAGCCATGCCTCGATGTAGCGGGTGCCGACCTGGACGGCGTTGCGCAGTCCCTCGTAGGTGGGCTTCGCCTCCAGGGAGTCGACGGCCAGCAGGTCGGCGGCGGTGACGTGGACGTCCTCGCGGAGCCGGTCCTTCTGGTTCGGCCGGTCGCCGAGGACGGCGTCGAAGGACGCGCGGGCGATCGGCACCAGGTCGGGGTGGGCGACCCAGGAGCCGTCGAAGCCGTCGTGGGCCTCGCGGTCCTTGTCGGCCTTGACCTTCTCGAAGGCGACCGCGTTGACCTCGGCGTCGCGCCGGGAGGGGATGAAGGCGGCCATGCCGCCGATGGCGTGGGCGCCGCGCTTGTGGCAGGTGCGGACCAGGAGTTCGGTGTAGGCGCGCATGAAGGGTGCGGTCATCGTCACGGCGTTGCGGTCGGGCAGGACGAAGCGCTCGCCGGCGTCGCGGAAGTTCTTGACGATGGAGAACAGGTAGTCCCAGCGGCCCGCGTTGAGGCCGGAGGCGTGGTCGCGCAGCTCGTGGAGGATCTCGTCCATCTCGAAGGCCGCGGTGATCGTCTCGATGAGGACGGTGGCGCGGATGGTGCCCTGTGCGATGCCCAGGTGGTCCTGGGCGAAGACGAACACGTCGTTCCACAGGCGGGCCTCGAGGTGGGACTCGGTCTTGGGGAGGTAGAAGTAGGGGCCTTTGCCCTTGGCGAGCAGGCGTCGCGCGTTGTGGAAGAAGTACAGGCCGAAGTCGACGAGGGCGCCGGGGACGGGCTCGCCGTCGACGGTCAGGTGGCGCTCGTCGAGGTGCCAGCCGCGGGGGCGGGTGACGACGGTGGCGAGTTCCGTCTCGTCCTTCAGGGCGTAGGTCTTGCCCTCGGGGGAGGTGAAGTCGATGCGGCGTTCGTAGGCGTCGATGAGGTTGACCTGGCCCCCGATGACGTTCTCCCAGGTGGGGGCGGAGGCGTCCTCGAAGTCGGCGAGCCAGATCCGGGCGCCGGAGTTGAGGGCGTTGATGGTCATCTTGCGGTCGGTGGGGCCGGTGATCTCCACCCGGCGGTCGTCGAGCGCGGCGGGGGCGTCGGCGACGCGCCAGTCGCCCTCGCGGATGTGGGCGGTCTCCGGGAGGAAGTCCAGGGTGCCGGTGCGGGCGATCTCGGCGCGGCGGTCCTTGCGCTTGGCGAGGAGTTCGGCGCGGCGGGGCGCGAACCGGCGGTGCAGTTCGGCGAGGAAGGCGAGCGCCGCGTCGGTGAGCACCTCCTCCGCGCGCTCGACGGGGGGTGCGGTGTCGGCGACGACGGCGTGCGGTGCGGTCCCTGGTGCGGACATGAACCTGACTCTCCTCTTGCCGATGAGGGGTGCCGTGCGGCCGGGGGAGCCGGGCGGCCACCGCGCTCCGGCCCTGGCACGGGGTGCCGGACGGGGCGGTTTTCGGCTGCGAGGCGCGCCGACCGTACGGGCGCTTCTGCTGGGTGGAGCATAGTTTTTGCATGGTGGAAGTTCAACGTTTTGTGGCACCCGGTGCAGGGGGCTCCGGCGGGTGCGCCAGCAGCCACAGGTCGTCCGGGGTGTCGATGTCGGCGGGGACCGCGACGTCCCCGCACTCGACGCGTGCGATCGCCTCCTCGTGCCGCTTCAGGTAGGAGCGTGCCCCCTGGTCGCCGACCGCACTCGCGGCGATCGCCGCCCAGTGGGCCGCGCCCAGCAGGATCGGGTGGCCCCGCCTGCCGCCGTACGTGGCGCAGGCGAGGGTGCGCGGCGAGGCGTAGGCGGCCACCACCCGGGCCACCGCCGTGGCGCCGATCCCGGGCTGGTCCACCAGTGCCACGACCACGGCCGGCGCGCCGGTTCCCGTCAGTGCCTCCAGGCCGGCGCGCAGCGAGGAGCCCATGCCCTGCTCCCAGTGCGGGTTCACGGTGAGGGCGTAGTCGTCCAGGGCGGCCTGTCGGCGCACCTGCGCGGCGGCCGCGCCCAGCACGATGTGCACCGGGCCGCAGCCGGCGGCGCGCAGCGCCCGCGCCGCGTGCTCGACCAGCGGCCGGCCGTCGTACTCCAGCAGCGCCTTCGGGCGGCCGCCCAGCCGTCTGCCCCCGCCGGCCGCCAGCAGCAGTCCGGCGACGGCGCCCGTGCCCGCGTCGCGTTCCATGCCCCCTGGATACCGTGGACGGGGAGCGGGGGAAAGGACCGGCCATGACGCGCTGGATCATCGCCGTACGTCACGGCGAGAGCGAGGCGAACGCGGCCTTCGCCCGCGGCAGGTCCCTGGAGGGGGTCAGGGACGCCGACGTGGCGCTGACCGCGCTCGGGCGGGAGCAGTCGGCCCGGCTCGGCGGCGACCTGCTGGCGCTGCCCGGCGCCGAGGCGCCCGGCCGCGTCGGCTGCTCGCCCTTCGAGCGGGCCCGGCAGACCCTGCGCGCCGTCGAGGAGGCCGGTACGGCCGCGGGCCGCGAACGGCCGCCCGTCACCTACGACGAACGCCTCCGGGACCGCGGCATGGGCCTGCTGGAACTGCTCACCCCGCAGGGGATCGGCGAGCGCTTCCCGGAGGAGGTGCGGCGGCGCGAGCGCGAGGGCGAGGCCGCCTACCGCCCGCCGGGCGGGGAGTCGCCGCGGGATGTCGAGGCCCGCGTCGGGGACTTCCTGGCGGACGCCGTCGCCCGCCCGGGGCCGCCCCTGCTGCTCGTCACGCACGACGCGGTGGTGCTGGCGCTGCGCCGGCTGCTCGGGCCCCCGCCGCCGGGCGACGCCCGCGTGGTCAACGCCTCGATGGCCCGCTGGCGGCGTGACGGCGCGGGGCACTGGGAACTCGTGGACTGGAACCGAACCGCGGCCCCCGGACGTTAATGTCGGCAAGTCGTCACGGGAGGCAGGAAGTTACGGCGGATTTCGCTCTCCGTATAGCGGGGGAAGCGCTCCGTCGCGTTTACTGTCCTCCCCGATACGGCGGACCGGATGGGGCCGGCCGTCCATGGGAATCACCGGGGGCCTACCTGTGGGGGACGTATCTGTGGTGAAGGACATGGCCGCCCGCGCGGCGGTCGACGACGAGGGGACCCTCGACCCGAGGGTGACCGCCCTGCGGGCCGCGGTCGCCCGTTGTCGCCGTGAACTCGCCGGGTACCGCGCCAACTTACCGGACCGGCACATCGCCGAGGACGAGCTCTCCGCGCTGGCCGCCGCCGCGGCCGCCGGCGTCCCGGACGTCCTGCGGCTGCGTCGCGGCCTGCTCGTGATCGCCGGGGCGCTCGGCTCCGTCAGCGCCCTGGCCGGTGCCCTCACCGAGGTCCGGCGGGCGATCGAGCTGTTCGGCACCCCGCGTCCCGAGTGACGCGGGGTGCCCGCGGGGCCGGTCAGCCGAGCTCGGCCAGCCGGGGGACGGCCGGCGCGCAGTGGCTGTCGATCCAGCCGGCCGGTTCGGCGTCCGGCGGCACCACGATGACCGTGTCGATGCCGAGTTCGGCGTAACCGGCCATCTCGGCGACGAAGGCGTCGGTGTCGCCGGCGCGGAGGGAGTCGCCGACGAAGAGCATGGTCTTGCGGATCCGCGCGTAGTCGCGTCCGGCCTCGTCGCAGTGTGCGCGCAGCACGTCCAGCTTGTGCGCGACGTCGGCGGTCGAGGAGGCGAAGAGGTTGCAGGCGTCCGCGTACCGGGCGACCAGGCGGAGCGTCTTCCGCTCGCCGCCGCCCCCGATCATGATCTCGGGGCGGGGCGTGCTCACCGGGGGCGGCGTGCAGCGGGTCTCCGCCAGCGAGTAGTGCGCGCCCTTGAAGGGGCCGTCGTCGTCCTGGTCCCACATCTGCAGGCAGATCCGCAGCGTCTCCTCCAGCCGCTCGAAGCGCTCCGCGAGCGGCGGGAAGGGCACGCCCAGGCCCAGGTGCTCACGCTCGTACCAGGCCGCGCCGACGCCCAGGGTCGCCCGGCCGCCGGACAGCACGTCGAGGGTGGTCGCGATCTTCGCCAGCAGGCCGGGATGGCGGTAGGTGATCCCCGTGACGAGGACGCCCAGCCGTACGGAGGAGGTGCGGGCGGCGAGGAAGCCCAGCGTCGTGTAGGCCTCCAGCATCGCCGCCTCGGCGCCCCCGTTGTTCTCCATCTGGAAGTAGTGGTCCATCACCGACAGCCAGCCCGCGCCGGCCGACTCGGCGGCCTCGCCGGCCGCGGCGAGCGCGGGCGCGAGCCCGGCGGGTCCCTGGGGGTGGTCGAATTTCGTGAGGTGCAGGCCCAGTTGCATGGTTCTCCCCGTCCGGGGTCGTGGTCGCTACGGTGACGACCGTAGGCCTTGGAGTGCGCTCGAGGTCAAGCCACCGTGAGACCGCCGAGGGGTGCCCCGAGCCGCCCTGAGCCGCCCCTCACACCGGTTCCGCGCCGGCCGGCACGGGGTCCTCGGCCGGCGCGGCGCATTCGCGTCGCCTCGACGTCGCGTGCGACGGCCTGGGCGAGCGGCATCCGCAGCACGAGCGCGATGGGTGCGACCCCGAGGGCCACGACGCCGGCCCCGCCGCCCGCACGGACACCGGACCCGGCGGGCGGAATCGTGACGCCCCGGGTCAGGCGGCGCCGTTGCTGGCCAGCGCGGACGACAGTTGCCGTGCCACGCCCTGCAGCACCGGCACGATCTTCTCCGTGGCCGCCTCGGTCACCCGTCCGGCGGGTCCGGAGATGGAGATGGCGGCGGCCGTGGGGGAGTCGGGGACGGTGACCGCCAGGCAGCGGACCCCCACCTCCTGCTCGTTGTCGTCCACGGCGTAGCCCTGGGCGCGGATGTGCTCCAGTTCCGCGAGGAAGACGTCCGGGTCGACGATGGTCCGCTCGGTGGCCGCCGGCATCCCGGTGCGGGCCAGCAGGGCCCGTACCTCCTCCGGCGGGACGTGCGCCAGCAGGGCCTTGCCGACTCCCGTGGAGTGCGGCAGGACGCGCCGTCCGACCTCGGTGAACATCCGCATCGAGTGCCGCGAGGGGACCTGGGCGACGTAGACGACCTCGTCCCCGTCCAGGAGCGCCATGTTGGCGGTCTCGCCGGTCGCCTCGACCAGTTCCGCCAGGTAGGGGCGGGCCCAGGTGCCCAGGAGGCGGGCCGAGCTCTCGCCGAGGCGGATCAGCCGGGGTCCCAGCGCGTAGCGGCGGTTGGGCTGCTGGCGTACGTAGCCGCAGTCGACCAGGGTGCGCATCAGGCGGTGGATCGTGGGCAGGGGCAGTCCGCTGCTCGCGGACAGTTCGCTGAGGCCCACCTCCCCGCCCGCATCGGCCATCCGCTCCAGCAGGTCGAAGGCGCGTTCGAGGGACTGCACGCCCCCGGCGCGGTCTGACGCCACGTTTCCTCCCCAGGCGGACGGTGTAGTGGTGCAGCCTACCGACCCTGACCAGGCATGCGATCGCCGTTCGGGGCGGTCGTGGGCGCGGCGGTGGCCGGTGGGCGCGGAAAACGCATTCCATTGGGTGGAATTCTCCAACTGTACTGCCGGAGCCTTCCGTGGTGCCCGGGCAGGGGTTGACGCAGGCTCGGGCGCGAGCGGAGGATGCATTTCAACAGAACGTTGAATTTCTGTGGGACGCCGGTGGAAGGGGAACGCGTGTCCGAGGCCGCTGACGGGATCGAACTGGTGCTGCGTTCACCACGGGTGGTCACACCGCAGGGCGAGCGCCCCGCCGACGTGGCCGTCGCCGGCGGCCGGATCGCCGCCGTCCTGCCGTACGGGACCGAGCCCCCTCCCGGCGCCCGCCTGGTCGACCTCGGCGCGGACGCCCTGCTCCCCGGCCTGGTCGACACCCACGTGCACGTCAACGACCCCGGCCGCACCGAGTGGGAGGGCTTCGAGACCGCCACCCGGGCGGCCGCCGCCGGCGGCGTCACGACGCTGATCGACATGCCGCTCAACAGCGTCCCCCCGACCACCACCACCGCCCACCTGGAGGTCAAGCGCGCGACCGCCCGCGGCCGGATCCACACCGACGTCGGCTTCTGGGGCGGCGCCGTCCCCGGCAACACCAAGGACCTGCGCCCGCTCCACGACGCCGGGGTCTTCGGCTTCAAGTGCTTCCTGCTGCCCTCGGGCGTCGAGGAGTTCCCGCAGCTCGCCCCGGCCGAACTGGAGGAGGCGATGCGCGAGATCGCCCGCTTCGACGGGCTGCTGATCGTCCACGCCGAGGACCCCCGGCTCATCGACGGCGCCCCGCAGCCCTCCGGGCCCGCGTACGCCGGCTTCCTCGCCTCCCGCCCCCGCGCCGCCGAGAACGCCGCCGTCGAGGCGCTGATCGCCCTCGCCCGCCGCCTGGACTGCCGGGTGCACGTCCTGCACCTGTCCTCCGCCGAGGCCCTGCCCCTGATCGCCGCCGCCCGCCGCGACGGCGTACGCCTGACGGCCGAGACCTGCCCGCACTACCTCACGCTCACCGCCGAGGAGGTCCCGGACGGCGCGACCGAGTTCAAGTGCTGCCCGCCGATCCGCGAGGCGGGCAACCGGGAGGCCCTGTGGCAGGGCCTGCTCGACGGCACCCTCGACTGCGTCGTCTCCGACCACTCGCCCTCCACCGTCGACCTCAAGCACCTCGACACCGGCGACTTCGGCGCCGCCTGGGGCGGGATCTCCTCCCTCCAGCTCGGCCTGCCCGCGATCTGGACCGAGGCCCGCCGGCGTGGCGCCACGCTCGCCGACGTGGTCCGCTGGATGGCGCGGGGCCCGGCGCGGCTGGCCGGACTCACCACCAAGGGCGCCGTCGCGCCGGGCCATGACGCCGACTTCGCCGTCCTGGCGCCCGACGAGAGCTTCACCGTGGACCCGGCGGCGCTCCACCACCGCAACCGGGTCACCGCCTACGCGGGCCGCACCCTCCAGGGGGTCGTACGGAGCACCTGGCTGCGCGGCGAGCGGATCGCCGACCACGGCACCCCGGCCCACCCCTCCGGCCGCCTCATCACAAGGGAGAACGCGTGACCGCCACACCCCGGTACACCGGCGCCGCCCAGCCGTACCCCGGAGGGGACCCCTACGCCGACTACCGCGGCGCCGACCTGCCCTTCACGGGCCTCGTCGACCTCGCCGACCGGCGCCTGGGCGCCGGGGTGATCGCCGCCAACGACGAGTTCTTCGCCGAGCGGGAGAACCTGCTCGTCCCCGGACGCCCCGAGTTCCGCGCCGAGCACTTCGGCCACAAGGGCCAGGTCATGGACGGCTGGGAGACCCGCCGCCGCCGCGGCACCGACGCCGCCGACCCGCACCCCGCCGACGCCGAGCACGACTGGGCGCTGATCCGCCTGGCCGCCCCCGGGGTCGTGCGCGGCCTGGTCGTGGACACCGCCCACTTCCGCGGCAACCACCCCCAGCAGATCGCCGTCGAGGCCACCTGCGCGCCCCTGGCCGCCGCGCCCGAGGACCTGCTCGCCGACGGCGTGCGGTGGACGGAACTCGTGCCCCGTACGGCCGTCGGCGGCCACGCCGCCAACGGCTTCGAGACGGCCGTGGAGCGCCGCTTCACCCACCTGCGGCTCAAGCAGTTCCCCGACGGAGGCATCGCCCGGCTCCGCGTCCACGGCGAGGTCGTCCCCGACCCGGCGTGGCTGACCGCGCTCGGCACCTTCGACCTGGTCGCGCTGGAGAACGGCGGCACCGCCGAGGACGTCTCCGACCGCTTCTACTCCTCCCCGTTCAACCCGATCCTGCCGGGCACGTCCCGCCGCATGGGCGACGGCTGGGAGACCCGCCGCCGCCGCGACAAGGGCCACGACTGGGCGCGCTACCGCCTCGCCGGGCAGGGCGTCGTCCGCGCCGCCGAGATCGACACCGGCTACTACAAGGGCAACGCCGCCGGCTGGGCCGCCCTGCTCGGCCGCGACGGCGAGGACGGCGACTGGTTCGAGATCCTGCCCCGCACCCCCCTGCAGCCCGACACCGTCCACCGCTTCGTGGTCGACGTCCCGCCCGCCACCCACGTGCGCCTGGAGACCTACCCCGACGGCGGCATCGCCCGGCTGCGCCTGTGGGGCTCGCTGACCGACGCGGGCGCCGACCGCCTCACCCGGCGGTGGGACGCCCTGGCCTGACGGGCTTCAAGAGGCGGCGGGCACGAGCCGCACCAGACCGAGCGAGGTGCAGTCGCCGGCCGTCGCCTGGACGGCGCGTACCGCCCAGCGGCCCGGAGGCAGTGGGACGGGGGCCTGTTCGGGCCTGCCGCCGCCGGGGTATTCGACGCCCAGCAGGCCGCCCGCCTCGGCGGAGTCCATGAGCACCGCGGGCCCGTCGCTCCGCCACGTCCCGGACGCCTCCCACCCGACGGCGGGATCGGCGAGAACCGCCTCGGCCGCCGCGACCAGTTCGGCCTCGGAGCCGGCGCCGCCCCAGCGCAGGAACGCCCGGTGCGCCGGGAGGTAGCACGTCCTGGCGGGCATGTCCCCGAGGACCAGCCCCTGTCCGCCGTCGCGGCCGACGGGGATCACCCCCGCGAGGTCGTCCACGGCGCAGGCCCGGTCGTAGTCGTCGGGGACGTCCCCGTCGCCGATGACCATCCCCTGCTCCGTGCAGCCGCCCCAGGCGGACAGGGCGGAGACGGGAACGACGATCAGCGGGCCGCCCATGGACTCCACCCACGCGGGGGCAGGCCGGGGCTCCGCGGAGACGTCGGGCGTGAAGGCATCCACGGCGCGAGTATGGCGCGCGGCGCCGACAGTGCGTCCCCTCCGGGGCCCCGGTGCCCCGGAGGGGGGTTGGTGCCGCGCGGCGCCGGCGTCTCCCTCGTACGCCGGCGCCGCGCGGGGTCGGTCAGCCCGCCGGCGTCAGCCGGAAGGACTGGGCGGCGGTGCCGTTGCAGGTGTACTGCTGCAGCAGGGCGCCGTCGGCCGTCGAGGCCGCCGTGACGTCCAGGCACTTGCCGCTGTGCCGGGCCGTGAGGACGTACGACCCGTCCGCCTGGAGCACCGGCTTCCACTGCTGGTTGGCGCCCGAGGACCACTGCCAGGTCTGCACCGGCACGGAGTCACCCGTCGCCGACGCCCCGCCGGTGACGTCCCAGACCTGCTCGGTGGCGGTTGCGTTGCGGTTCACCACCCGGTAGTAGCCGCCGTCGGTCGGGCGGAACTGCCACTGCTGGTTGGCCTGCCCGGCGACGCAGCTCCACTGCTGCACCGCGGTGCCGTTGGCGGTGCCCCGGTCCTTGGCGTCCACGCACTTGCCGGAGCCGGCGCCGGCCACCTGGTACCAGGCGGAGGTGCTGATGCCGTCCCCGCCACCGCCGTCACCGCCGGTCGGCGCACCGGACCAGGTGAACGTGGTCGTGGCGCGGGCGGGCAGGCTGTACGAGAAGTGCTGCCCGGCCTCGCGGACCGTGACCTGCTGGGCGGACGACGAGGCGTTGTGGGTGACCAGCACCCGCTGCCCGTCGGTGTTGACGAAGGCCGTGTTCCACACCGGGTCGGTGGCGTTGCTGCCGATCCGCACCGCGCCCGCGCGGACGAACTTCGTCAGCTGGCCCATCGTGTAGTACTCGACGGTGTAGTCGACCTGCCCGCTGCGCGCGTCGCCGTTCTGGACCGTGATCAGGCCGGTGCAGGTGCCGCAGCCGCCCGCGTGCGGGCCCATCGCCTGGTCCAGCGCCAGCGACCACTTCACGTAGGAGCGGGCCCAGTTGCGGGTGAAGCCGGTGATGTCGCGCAGGTCCTCCAGCTGCTGGTCGGTGACCCAGGTGCCGCCGGAGTGCTCGGTCTCGTACTGCGGCACGCCGGGGTACTGGCTCTGCACGGTGCTGCCCAGCGCGTAGTTCGGCGGGGTGGGCGCGTAGCCGTGCCAGGCGACGCCGCCGAAGAGCGGGTCGCCGCGCAGGGCGGCGTCGGCGAGCTGGCCGGCGCCGGTGCTGTTCCAGTCGCCGTGGTTCCAGTCGTGGATCAGCGCCTTGGTGGTGATCCCGGCCGAACGGAACGCGGGGAAGAGGTGGTTCTTGGTGAAGTCCAGCAGCGTGGCCGCCGTCCACTCCATCGTGGGGTAGCCGCTGTTCGCGCCGCAGCACTGGGGTTCGTTCTGCACCGAGACGTAGTCGACGTGGATGCCGCGCTGCTCGTACGCCTGCAGGTACTTCACGAAGTACTGCGCGTAGGTGTCGTAGAACTCCGGCTTCAGCTTGCCCATCTGGGTCAGCTTGCCGTTGTCCTTCATCCACGCCGGCGCCGACCACGGCACCGCCATGATCTTCAGTGCCGGGTTGAGCTGGCGCGCCTGCTGGGTCAGCGGCAGGACGTCGGCCAGGTCCCGGGAGATGGAGAAGTCCGACAGGTCGCAGCAGGTGTCGTCGTACGTGTAGTGACTGCGCGCGATGTCCGAGGCGCCCATGGGGTTCCGCAGGAAGCCCAGGCCGATGCCCTCCGTGGGGGAGAACAGCTTGCGCATCGTGGCGTCACGGGTGGCCGCCGACAGCGCGCCGGAGGAGTTCATCAGCCAGGCGGCGCTGTCGGTGAAGGACGCCCCGCCGCCCTCGAAGGGCTGGTAGCGGGCGGCGGGGTCGACCGTGATGACCGTGCCGCCGCTGCCGTTGCCCGCCTCGAAGGCGGCCGGGGTCTGCGCCTGTAGGCCCTTGACGACGGTCCTGCCGTCGGAGGTGGTGGTCATGGTGACCTGGACGGCCGTGGCGGCGGCCGCTCCCGGTCCGGCGAGCACCAGCCCGGCTAACGCCGCGGCGACCGCCGCGAGCACGGCGACCAGGCGTCTGACGTGGGGGGAGTGTGGCATCGCGGATCTCCTGTGTGGGGGGTGGAGACGGGATGGCGAGGGAGGTCAGGCCGCGCTGCGGGCGCGGCGCCGGTGGGCGGCGATGATGTCGGCGTAGCGGCGGCCGCTGCCCTTCACGGTCCGGCGCTGGGTCGCGTAGTCGACGTGGACGAGGCCGAAGCGCTTGGCGTAGCCGTACGCCCACTCGAAGTTGTCCAGCAGCGACCAGGCGAAGTAGCCGGCGAGCGGGGCACCGCCGCGCACGGCACGGGCGCAGGCCGCCAGGTGCTCCTCCAGGTAGGCGGTGCGCTCGGGGTCGTGGACCTGCCCGTCGGGGCCGACGTGGTCCTCGTACGCCGAGCCGTTCTCGGTGACGTAGATCTTGCGGGCGCCGTACTCCTCGGTCAGCCGCAGCAGCAGCCGCTCCAGACCGCCGGCGTGCACCTCCCAGTCCATCGCGGTGCGGCGGACGTCCGGGACGCGTACGGCACGGGTGTGGGGGACCGGCCCCGACGGGTCGTCGGCAACGATGTCACGGAAGTAGTAGTTGAGGCCCAGCCAGTCCAGCGGCGCGGCGATGGTCTCCATGTCACCCGTCTGCACGGGCAGTTCGACCCCGTACAGCTCCAGCATGTCCTGCGGGTAGCCGCGGCCGTGGATCGGGTCCAGCCACCAGCGGTTGGTGTGGCCGTCGGAGCGCAGCGCCGCGGCGACGTCCTCGGGACGGTCGGAGGCCGGCTCGCAGGGGCTGAGGTTGTTGACGATGCCGATCTGCGCGTGCGGGACCGCGGCGCGCAGCGCCTGCACCGCCAGGCCGTGGCCCAGGTGCAGGTGGTACGAGGCGCGGACGGCGGCCGTCAGGTCGGTGAGGCCGGGGGCCATCACGCCCTGCAGGTGGCCGATCCAGGCCGAGCACAGCGGCTCGTTGAGCGTCGCCCAGTGGGTGACCCGGTCCCCGAGCCGCTCGGCCACCACGGCCGCGTAGTCGGCGAAGCGCAGCGCGGTCTCGCGCTCCGGCCAGCCGCCGCGGTCCTGCTGCGCCTGCGGCAGGTCCCAGTGGTACAGGGTGGGGAAGGGGGTGATGCCGGCCTCAAGCAGGCCGTCGACCAGGCGGTCGTAGAAGGCCAGGCCCGCGGGGTTGACCGGCCCGCCGCCCTGCGGCATCACGCGCGGCCAGGCGAGGGAGAAGCGGTACGCGTCCAGACCGAGCCGGCCCATCAGGCCGATGTCCTCCGGCACGCGGTGGTAGTGGTCGCAGGCGACGTCACCGGTGTCGCCGCCTGCGACCTTCCCCGGCGTGCGGGAGAAGGTGTCCCAGATGGATGGTGCACGGCCGTCCTCGGCCACGGCTCCTTCGATCTGGTAAGCGGCCGTCGCGGCGCCCCACACGAATCCGTCGGGGAGGGCGCTGAGGTCGAGGGTCACGGACTGCCTTTCGTTCGGGGGACGCTGAGGGGCGGTGGCGCTCACTTGACGGCGCCGGCGGTCAGCCCGGCGACGAGGTAGCGCTGCAGGAGCAGGAACCCGGCGACCACGGGCACGCTCACCACGAGCGAGGCGGCCATGACCTGGTTCCAGTACACGTCGGTCTGGGTGGCGTAGCCCTGAAGGCCGACGGCGAGCGTGCGGGTGGTGTCGTTGGTCATGACGGAGGCGAACAGGACCTCGCCCCAAGCCGTCATGAAGGCGTACACGCAGACCGCGACGATGCCGGGCACGGCGGCCGGGACGACCACCCGGAACAGCGCGCCCAACGGCCCGCAGCCGTCGACCATGGCGGCCTCGTCCAGGTCCCGGGGGATCGAGTCGAAGTAGCCCGCCAGCATCCAGATGGAGAAGGGGAGCGAGAAGGTCAGGTAGGTCAGGATCAGGCCGCCGCGGCTGCCGTACAGGGCGATGCCCGTCGCGTTCCCGAGGTTGACGAAGATCAGGAAGAGCGGCAGCAGGAAGAGGATGCCGGGGAACATCTGGGTGGACAGGATCGTCACCGAGAAGAAGCGGCGCCCCTTGAAGTCGTAGCGGCTCACCGCGTACGCCGCGAAGATCGCCACCGCGACCGAGCACAGCGTCGCCCCGCCCGCCACGAGCAGCGAGTTCACGAAGTACCGGGCGAGCGGCACGGTGTGCCAGATGTCGGCGTAGGGGCGCAGGGTGAAGCCGCTGGGGAACCAGCGGAACGGGCCCTGCACGTCCTGCAGCGGCTTCAGCGACGAGACGACCATGACGAACACCGGCGCCAGCGCGAAGGCCGTCAGCACGGTCAGCACGATCCGGCGGGTCCACACGAAGGAGCGCGGCGCGGCCATGGGGCTGCGGACGTCAGGCATCCTTCCTCCTCAGGGAGGTCGCGAGCAGGTAGAGCACCGTCACGACGAGCAGGAACAGCAGCAGGAGCACGGACATCGCCGAGCCGGAGCCGAAGTTCCAGGTCACGAAGGACGACTGGTAGATGTGGATCGAGATCAGGTCCGCGGCGTCCGGCGCCGCCCGCCCGAACAGCACGTAGGGCGTGTTGAAGTCGTTGAACGTCCACAGGAACAGCACCAGCACCAGCACCTGGTTGACCGGGCGCAGCGACGGCAGGGTGATCCTGCGGATCTGCTGCCAGATCCCGGCGCCGTCCATCGCCGCCGCCTCGTACAGCTCGCGCGGGATGTTCTGCAGACCGGCCATCAGGCACAGGAAGGCGAACGGCCACTGCCGCCACACCGACACCGTCACCAGCGCGTAGAAGCTGTTGTCGCCGATCAGCCAGAAGGGCCGGCCGTCGGTGAGGTGCAGCTGGTCGTGGATGACGTGGTTGATCATGCCGGTGTCGCGCTGGAACATGAACGACCAGGTGATCACCGCCGCGTAGACCGGCAGCGCGTACGGCACCAGGAAGACCGCGCGCAGCAGTCCGCGGCCGCGGAAGGCGTCCTGCATGAGGATGGCGGCGGCGGTGCCGAACAGCCAGGACAGCCCGACCGCCAGCACCGTGAACTCACAGGTGACGAGGAAGGACTTGAGCAGGTCCTCGCCGACCGGGGCGTTGAAGTCCACCGCCACGCGGTAGTTGTCCAGGCCCTTCCAGGGGGCGGCGGACCAGTCGCTGATGAAGAACTGCGTGAGCTCCTTGAAGCTCATCACGACGCCGACGACCATCGGCACCAGGTGGATGAGCAGTTCCAGCGCGAGGGCCGGCAGCAGCAGGACGTACGGGAGCGACGCGCGCCGCAGCCGCGCCGGCAGGCGCAGCCGCGACAGCGGGGCCCTCCCCCCGGCGGCCCGCCGGCCGCCGGGGGAAGGCGTCTTGGAGCTGTGCCGGACGGGCGGCACGGTGGCGGTCATCGGTTCCTTCACGCTCACGACGCCGGCATCTGCTGCTGGGCCTTTTCGAGGGCGGCCTTGACGCTGTCGGTGGTGACCGGCTTGCCGGCGGCGGCGTCGGCGAACAGGTCCTTCATCGCGGTGCCGACGGCGGTCTCGAACTGGCTCTCGTTGGCGACCTGCGGCAGCGGCGCCGCGCTGTTGGCGAGCGCGTCCGCGAGGACCTTCAGGTCCGGGGTGGCGAAGGCCGGGTCGGACTGGGCGGCCTTGACCGGCGGGAGCGAGCCGTAGGTGCCGTTGAGGAGTTTCTGCTCGTCGTCGCTGGTCATGAACTTCACGAACTTCAGGGCGCCGTCGACGTTGTCGGTCTTCTTGAAGACGGCCAGGTTGATGCCCGCGACCATCGAGTTCACGGCGGTGTCGCCGGAGGCGCCGGCGGCCTGGAACGGCACCTGGGCGACGCCGTAGTCCTCGGGCTTCATGCCGTGGGACTTCAGCGAGGAGCCGGCGGCCTGCCACAGCAGCATGGCGGCCTTGCCGGTGGCGAAGTCGGCGACGGACTGGTTGGCGGCGTACTCGGCGTTGCCGGGGGCCGCGATCTTGTCCTTGGCGATGAAGTCGATGTACTGCTTGACGGCCGCGACCGCCTCGGGGGTGGTGAACGTCGGCTTGCCCGAGGCGTCGAAGAAGTCGGCGCCGTGCTGCTTGCCGAAGACGAAGGCGTGGTGGACGTTCTCGGAGAGGTTGCCGCCCTCGACGGCGAGGCCGTACTTGCCGCCCTTGGTGAGCTTCTTGCCGTCGGCGACGAGCTCGTCCCAGGTGGCGGGCGGGTTGGCTATGCCCGCGTCGGCGAACATCTTCTTGTTGTAGTACAGGCCGTACGCCAGCGAGTACAGCGGGACCGCGGCCGGGTCCTTGCCCTCGGCGCCCGTCGCGCCCAGGGCCGAGGAGACGAAGCGGTCCTTGCCGCCGATGGCGTCGAAGGCCTTGGCGTCGAAGGGGCGCAGCGCGCCGGTGGCCTGCAGCGAGGCGGACCAGGTGTTGCCGATGTTGAGCACGTCGGGGCCCTGGCCGGAGGTGGCCGCGGCGAGGATCCGGTTGAGCAGGTCGGACCACGGGATGACCTCGAGCTTGACCTTGATCCCGGTCTGCTTCTCGAACTTCTTGAGCTCGGGCGTCAGGGTGGCCTTGTCCGCCTCGAGGCTGGCGCCCTGGTTGCTGGCCCAGTAGGTGAGCTCCTTGGGGCTGCCGTTGCCGCTGCCGTCGGTCGAGGAGCCGCCGCCGCACGCGGTGGCGGAGGCGATGAGCGCGGCCGCGAGCGTCACGGCGGCCGTGGTACGGGTGATGTGCATGACCGGGGATCCCTCTCCAGGGTGGGTGCCTTCGGGAAGTGAAGAACGTCACGCCTTAATTCAAGGCGTGATTTAACGTCTGAGAAAACCTGGCGTCAAGACTTGGCGCAGCGATAGATTCAGCCGGGGAGGGAGCACCATGGCAGACCGAGGCAAGCGGACCGTACGCGACCTGCGGCGGGGCAACCGTTCGGCGCTCTTGCGTCACCTGTACTTCGAAGGACCCCTCAGCCGTCAGGAGTTGGCCAGGGACACCGGACTGAGCACAGGTTCCATCAGCAACGTCGTGGCCGAGCTCGTCGCCGACGGCGTCGTCGAGGAGGCCGGCTCCGTGGAGTCCGACGGCGGGCGCCCCCGCGTCATGCTCAAGGTCGCCCCCCGCCACGGCTTCCTCATCGGGGTCGACGTCGGCGAGACCCGGGTCCGCGTCACCCTCTTCGACCTCGCCCTCACCGAACTGTCCTCCACCGACCGACCGCTGGCCGACAGCGGTCACGACGTCGCCCTGGTCGTCCAGCTCATCCTCGACGGCCTCTCCGTCGTCCTGGAGGACAGCCGCGTCGATCCCGCCCTCGTGCTCGGCGTGGGCATCGGCGTGCCCGGCATCGTCGAGCAGGGCACCGGCGGCGCCGGCGCGGTCGTCCACGGCCAGACCATCGACTGGGACGCCGTCCCCCTCGGCGCGCTGCTCGCCGAGGGCACCGCCCTGCCGCTCCACATCGACAACGGCGCCAAGACCCTCGGCCAGGCCGAGATGTGGTTCGGCGCCGGGCGGGGCGCCCGCAACGCCGTGATCGCGCTGCTCGGCTCCGGGGTCGGCGCCTGCGTGGTCGCCGACGGCAAGCCGTACCGCGGCGCCAGCAGCAGCGCGGGGGAGTGGGGCCACACCACCCTCCAGGTCGGCGGGCGGCGCTGCCGCTGCGGCGCCCGCGGCTGCCTGGAGGCCTACGTCGGCGCCGAGGCGCTCATCGAACGCTGGGACGCGCCGACCGGGGTGAGCGAGGAGGCCGCGATCGCCGCCCTCCTCGACGCCGCCGAGGCCGGTGAGACCGCCGCCGTCGCGCTGCTCGACGAGACCGCCGAGTACCTCGGCGCGGGCATCGCCGACCTCGTCAACCTCTTCAACCCCGAGCGCATCGTGCTGTCCGGCTGGACCGGCCTGATGATCGGCCCCCGGCTGCTCGACGCGGTCCGCGAGGCCACCGCCGCCTACGCGCTGCACCACCCCTGCGCCCAGACCTCCATCGAGCTGGGCCGGCTCGGGACGGACGCGGTCACGGTCGGCGCCGCCACCCTGCCGCTCGCCCGCTTCCTCGACGCCGGCGGCCGCCCGCCCGCCCCCGCCGCACGCCCGGAGGAGCAAGCGGAACCGAATCGTCCGGGTCGTTCGTTGTCGGGTACATCCGTCTGAACGAGGACGTCCCGAGACCACCCGGAGCACCGCAGTGACCCTGAAGCAGCAGATCGTCGGCAACGCCATGCAGATGGCCGTGTGCACCCTCCAGCCCGGCCAGACCGTCTACTGCGAGGCGGGGAAGTTCCTGTTCAAGACCGCGAACGTGAGCATGGACACCCGCCTGGCGGGTCCCGGCGCCCAGCGCGAGGCCCAGGGCGGCGCGGCGGGCGGCGGCATGGGCGGCATGCTCCGCCAGGCGATGGGCACGGCCATGCAGGTCGGCCAGCGGATGCTCGCGGGCGAGAGCATCGCCTTCCAGTACTTCTCCGCGAGCGGCGGCGAGGGCACCGTCGGCTTCGCGGGCGTCCTGCCCGGGGAGATGCGCGCCCTGGAACTGGACGGGTCGCGCGCCTGGTACGCGGAGAAGGACGCCTTCGTGGCCGCCGAATCGACCGTCGACTTCGGCATCGCCTTCCAGGGCGGCCGCACCGGCACCAGCGGCGGCGAGGGCTTCGTCCTGGAGAAGTTCACCGGCCGCGGCACGGTGATCATCGCGGGCGCGGGCAACTTCATCGACCTCAACCCCGCCGACTTCGGCGGCCGCATCGAGGTCGACACCGGCTGCATCGTCGCCTTCGAGGACGGGGTCCGTTACGGCGTGCAGCGCATCGGCGGGCTCAACCGGCAGGGGATCATGAACGCCGTCTTCGGCGGCGAGGGGCTGTCGCTGGCGACCCTGGAGGGCAACGGGCGCGTCATCCTGCAGTCCATGACCATCGAGGGCCTGGCCAACGCGCTGAAGAAGGCCCAGGGCGGCGACAAGCAGGGTCCCACCGGCGGCCTCTTCTCCACCCACGCCGGCTGACGCCGTCCCGCGGGCTCACGTACGAGCCGTGCGCGCGGCAGCGGCGGGGCGCAGGCCGGGACGCAGGTCGAGCATCGGTTGCCGTGAGGGCGTGGCAGACCCGCCCTCACACCACCCCGGCAGCCTCCAGCACGCGCCGCACCGCCCGGTCCAGCGAGGCCCGCACCGCGTCCGGGTCGCCGAGCGCGGCGGTCATCACGGCGCCGTCGCGCAGCATCATCAGCGTCGCCGCGTCCTCGGCGGGCTCGGGGGCGCCCGCCTCCGCGAGCAGCCGGGCGACCAGCCCCCGCAGCCAGACCCGGTGGGCCACGATCGCGCGCGAGACGGGGTCGGCCGGGTCCGGGTACTCTGCGGCCGCGTTGAGGAACGGGCAGCCGCGGAAGCCCGGTGAGCAGAGCTGGTCGCCGAGCGCTCCGGCCACCCCCGCCAGCGCCTCCCGTGCGCCCAGGCCCTCCAGCGCGGCCTCGGTGAAGGCGCGGATCTGCTCGTCGGTGGCCTGGACGTAGCTCAGGACGAGCTGCTCCTTGCCCAGGAAGTGCCGGTAGAGCGTCGCCCTGGTGGTGGACGCCTCCGTGACGATCCGGTCCATGCCCACCGCGTGGATCCCCTCGGCGTAGAACAGCCGGGCCGCGGTGGCCAGGATGCGGTCACGCGGCGGCGCGTCCGCGGCGGCGTACGTGACGAGGGGAACGGCGGGAGGGGCACTCATGTCCTTGACGGTAGCGGACGGCACCGCGTAGCGTCCTGGCGAGAAAGAACGTTCTGTATCGTCACGTTCTGTATCGTCATCTCGACGACCTGAGCCCGCCCCCTGTGAGAGGACCCCGCCATGCCCGTGCCCGAGACCGGCGCCCCCGCCCCCGACTTCGCCCTCCCCGGAGTCCTGCTCACCGGATCGGGCGAGGCCGAGCGCGGTGAGTACTCCCTGTCCGCGCACCGCGGCGCCCCCGTCGTGCTCGCCTTCTACCCCGGGGACGACACGGCGGTGTGCACCAAGCAGCTCTGCTCCTACACCTCCGACCTGGACCGCTTCCGCGACCTCGGGGCGACGGTGTGGGGCGTCAACTTCAGCGACCTCGACAGCCACGAGCACTTCGCCCGCAAGCGCGACCTGCGCTTCCCGCTGCTCGCCGACACCGAGCGCACGGTGGCGAAGGCCTACGGCATCACCATGCCCGGCCTCGGCCTGAAGCGCTCGGTCTTCATCGTGGACGCGGAGGGCATCGTGCGCTGGAAGCACGTCGCCCGCATCGGGCTGACCTTCCAGGACACCGACACCATCACCGCGCAGCTGGCCGCGCTCGCCCCGCGCTGAGCCGCGGCGCGGCCGGGCCGGGGTGGCCCGCGCCACCCTTCCGGCCGAGCGTGAAGCTGCGCTGTTGCCGAGCTTAAGAAAAGATCGATGGACTGAACGCTCGAAGCCGGGCAGATTGCTGTGTGCCCGGCGCATCGCGCGAGCCGGCGCCGACGGGCGCCGCCGCTCCGCCCGGGCTCCCTCGTGCCCGGTCCGCGTCCCCCCGCGCGGGCCGGGCCACATCGTCTGCCGGCAGGAGTCGCAAGAGTGAAGGCACTGGTGAAGGAGAAGGCCGAGCCCGGCCTGTGGCTGCGGGACGTCCCGGAGCCGGAGATCGGTCCCGGGGACGTCCTCATCAAGGTGCTGCGGACCGGCATCTGCGGCACCGACCTGCACATCCGTGCCTGGGACGGCTGGGCCCAGCAGGCCGTGGGCACCCCCCTGGTGCTCGGCCACGAGTTCGTCGGCGAGGTCGCCGCCGTGGGCTCGGACGTCGAGGAGATCAAGCCCGGTGACCGCGTCAGCGGCGAGGGCCACCTCGTCTGCGGCAAGTGCCGCAACTGCCTGGCCGGCCGCCGCCACCTGTGCCGCAACACGATCGGCCTCGGAGTCGGCCGGGACGGCGCCTTCGCCGAGTACGTCGCGCTGCCCGCCTCCAACGTGTGGGTGCACCGGGTCCCCGTCGACCTCGACATCGCCGCGATCTTCGACCCCTTCGGCAACGCCGTCCACACCGCGCTGTCCTTCCCCCTGGTCGGCGAGGACGTGCTGATCACCGGCGCCGGCCCGATCGGCATCATGGCCGCCGCCGTCGCCAAGCACGCCGGCGCGCGCAACGTCGTCATCACCGACGTCAGCGAGTACCGCCTGGAGCTCGCCCGCAAGGTCGGCGTCAGCCTCGCCCTCAACGTCGCCGAGACCACCATCGCCGACGGCCAGCGCGAGCTCGGCCTGCGCGAGGGCTTCGACATCGGCCTGGAGATGTCCGGCCGCCCCGAGGCCATGCGCGACATGATCGCCAACATGACGAACGGCGGCCGCATCGCGATGCTGGGCCTGCCCGCGGAGGACTTCTCCGTCGACTTCGCCAAGATCGTCACGTCGATGCTCACCATCAAGGGCATCTACGGCCGCGAGATGTTCGAGACCTGGTACGCCATGTCCGTGCTGCTGGAGGGCGGCCTCGACATCGCCCCCGTGGTCACCGGCCGCTACTCCTACCGCGACTTCGACGCCGCCTTCGACGACGCCGCGAGCGGCCGCTGCGGCAAGGTCGTCCTCGACTGGACCGCCTGACCCCTCCCGGCCCCCGAGGCACGGCCCACCGCACCACCCGCAGCTTCCCAGGGAGAACCCCGATGTTCGACTCCGTCCGCGACGACCTGCGCGGCACCCTCGACGAGATCCGCGAGGCCGGGCTCTTCAAGCCCGAGCGCGTGATCGGCACACCGCAGAGCGCCTCCGTCTCCGTCACCGCCGGCGGCGTCCCCGGCGACGTCCTCAACTTCTGCGCCAACAACTACCTCGGCCTCGCCGACCACCCCGAGGTCACCGCCGCCGCCAAGGAGGCCCTGGACCGCTGGGGCTACGGCATGGCGTCCGTCCGCTTCATCTGCGGCACCCAGGAGGTCCACAAGGAGCTCGAGGCCCGGCTGTCCGCCTTCCTCGGCACCGAGGACACGATCCTCTACAGCTCCTGCTTCGACGCCAACGGCGGCGTCTTCGAGACCCTCCTCGACGAGAACGACGCCGTCATCTCCGACGCGCTCAACCACGCCAGCATCATCGACGGCATCCGGCTGTCCAAGGCCCGCCGCCTGCGCTACGCCAACCGCGACATGGCCGAGCTGGAGGCCCGCCTCAAGGAGGCGTCCGACGCCCGCCGCCGCCTCATCGTCACCGACGGGGTCTTTTCGATGGACGGCTACATCGCGCCGCTGGACGAGATCTGCGACCTCGCCGACCGCTACGACGCGATGGTCATGGTCGACGACTCCCACGCGGTCGGCTTCACCGGCCCCGGCGGCCGCGGCACCCACGCCCTGCACGGCGTGATGGACCGGGTCGACATCATCACCGGCACCCTCGGCAAGGCCCTCGGCGGCGCCTCCGGCGGCTACGTCGCGGCCCGCGCGGAGATCGTCGCGCTGCTGCGCCAGCGCTCGCGCCCGTACCTGTTCTCCAACTCCCTCGCGCCGGTCATCGCCGCGGCCTCCCTCAAGGTCCTGGACCTGATCGAGGACTCCGAGGACCTGCGCACCCGCCTCGCGGAGAACACCGCCCTCTTCCGCTCCCGCATGACCGAGGCCGGCTTCGAGATCCTGCCCGGCGAGCACCCCATCGCCCCGGTCATGATCGGCGACGCCTCGGAGGCGGGCCGCATGGCGGAGCTGCTGCTGGAGCGCGGCGTCTACGTGATCGGCTTCTCGTACCCCGTCGTGCCGCACGGCAAGGCCCGCATCCGGGTCCAGCTGTCGGCCGCCCACTCCACCGCGGACGTCGACAAGGCGGTGGACGCATTCATCGCCGCGCGCGCGGCCCTGGCAGGATGAATGGGTGATTGACGCACGACGGCTGCGGACCCTGCGGGCCGTGGCGGACCACCGTACGGTGACCGCCGCGGCCGCCGCGCTGTACCTGACCCCCTCCGCGGTCTCCCAGCAGCTCGCCGCCCTGGAGAACGAGACCGGCCACCGGCTGCTGGAACGCGGCGGCCGCGGCGTCCAGCTCACCCCCGTCGGCGAGATCCTGCTCGCCCACGCCAACACCGTCCTCGCCCAGCTCGAACGCGCCGAGGCCGAGCTGGCCGCCTACACCTCCGGCGCCGCCGGCCAGGTGACCGTGGCCTCCTTCGCGACCGGCATCGCGCTCGTGCTCGCCCCGGCCATCGCCGCGCTCGGCGGCACCGCCCCGGGCATCCACATCCGCGTCCGGGACGCCGAGGGCGACGAGTCGCTGCCCATGGTGCTCGACGGCCGCGCCGAGATCGCCGTCGCCGTCGAGTACCGCGGCGCCCCCCGCGCCGACGACCAGCGGCTCTCCCGTGTCCCCCTGTACGCCGAGCCCTTCGACGCGGTCCTCCCGGCCGGCCACGCCCTCGCCGACGCCGGGACCGGCACCGTGCGCGTCGCCGGCCTCGCCGACGAGACCTGGATCGGCCCCTACCCGGGCAACCCCTGCCACGACGTGGTCGTCCTCGCCTGCGAGTACGCCGGTTTCCAGCCCCGCCTCGAGCACTCCTCCGACGACTTCCGCGCCGTCGTCGCCCTCGCCGCCGCGGGCGTCGGCGTGGCCCTCGTCCCGCGCAGCGCCCTGCGCGACATGGACCTGTCCGGCGTCGCCGTCCGCGCGGTCGACGACGTCGTCGCCACCCGCCGCGTCTTCGCCGCCGTCCGCCGCGGCGCCGAGGACCACCCCCTGCTCCGCCCGGTCCTCGACGCCCTGCGCGACGCGGCCGAGGGCGCGGGCGACGCCGACGGCACCGCCGGGTCCTGATTCCCCGAATCCCCTGGAGAGCCGGTCCCTGAATTCGGCCCTTTGCGGGTTCTCCGCCATCACGGGTTCGGCCTCTTCGGCCATTTCCGGGGCTCGCCCCGCGGGGGAGTTGGATCGCAGCCCGGCGCAGGTCAGAGGCTCACCCGACCCTCTCGCGGAGTCACCCTCGAGGCCGATCGCAAGGACGGCGGAGGCAATTCCCCTCCGGCCGGGAAGTTCGGGGGACGGATGCGCCGGTACCCATTCATCCGCAGGCTGCCACCGGCTTTCCGGATGCGGCCTCGGACATCGCCCACGGCGCCCACGTCCAAGGTCGCGTCAGGGTGCTGCGCCGTCCGGTGGGGTGACCGGGAGGTGTGAACTCCCGGGGAACATCCCGTGATTGTCGTTGACATGACAGGCTCTACGCGCGTCATCCTGAAGCCATGAGAATCCCCCCACGGATCCTTCGCCTCGGCGCCCTGGGCGCCCTCGCCTCGGCCCTTCTCGCCGGCGGCCCGGCCGTCGCGACCGCCGCACCGGCGCCCGCCGGCGCCGCGGCCGCGGCTGTCGTCCAGGCCGCGTCGGTCGGCGACATCTGCTACTCCGACCTGCCGTCCCAGGCCTACACCACGCTCCGCCTGATCGACCAGGGCGGCCCGTTCCCGTACCCCCAGGACGGGACGGTCTTCCAGAACCGCGAGGGTGTGCTGCCCGCCCACGCGAACGGCTACTACCACGAGTACACGGTCAAGACGCCCGGCTCATCGACCCGGGGCGCCCGGCGGATCGTCACCGGCCAGGGAGCCGACGAGGACTACTACACCGCCGACCACTACGTGACCTTCGACCTGATCGACTACGGCTGCTGACGCGGCCCCGTCCACCGTCCTCGGGGCGGCGCCCGGTCGGTCCCACCGGGCGCCGCCCTTCGGTGCGTCAGCGGTCCGTCAGCGTTCCCGTGCCCGCGTCCCGTAGAGCCGCTCCAGGACGCGGGCGACGCCGTCGTCCTCGTTGGAGGCCGTGCGGTGGGCGACCGAGGCGAGCACGGCCGGGTGCGCGTTGGCGACGGCGCAGCCCGTGCCCGCCCAGGTCAGGACGGGCAGGTCGTTGGGCATGTCGCCGAAGGCGATGACCTCCTCGGCGGCGATGCCGCGGGAGGCGCACAGGGCCGCGAGGGCGGCCGCCTTGGTGACGCCCCGGGTGCTGACCTCCAGCAGCCCGTGGCCGCCGGAGTGGGTGAACTGGGCCCGGCCGCCCGCCGCGTGCTCCGCCACGGCGAGCAGGGCGTCCGCGTCGAGCGCGGGTGACCAGGCGAGCAGCTTCACGACCGGGCCCGGGCTCGCCCACAGTTGCGCGAGCGAGGCCACGGGGACCTCGGCGCCCGCGTCCTCGGGCAGGTGGTGCCCGTATCCCGGGGCCCAGTGCAGCCGGTGGCCCGTCTCGACGGCGAAGCCGACGCCGGGCGCCGCGTCCCGCAGGGCGGCGGCCACCCGACGTGCGACGGGGACGGGGAGCGGGGTGGACTCCGTGACGGTGCGGCTGCCGATGTCGTACACGATCGCGCCGTTGGCGCACACCGCGGTCCCGGTGAGGCCGGTGGCGGCGGCGAGCGCGTCGAGGTAGCGGGGCGGCCGGGCGGTCACGAGGACGACCTCCGCGCCCGCGCCGGCCGTGGCGCGCAGGGCGTCCAGCGTGCGGGCGGAAAGCGTGCCGTCGTTCCGCAGGAGCGTGCCGTCGAGATCGGTGGCGACCAGGCGGGGGCGGGGCATCGCCGCATCCTACGGAAAGCGGTGCCGCGACGCCGTCCAGGTCACCGAAAGATCGCGTTTTTAAGTTAATTAGCAATTAATATTGACAGGCTTCGGGGGCCCGGCCACAGTTTCCGCCGTGGCACCGGCGCCCGGCACGTCGCCCTCCGCGGGGTGGACGGCCGCGTCCGTCAGGCCGCGCTCCGAGCCCTGTGCGCGACCCGTCCGCTGCGTCTCGCAGCGCATCGCTCCACCCCGTTCCATCCCGTTCCACCTGCGTCAACCGATGCCATCCGGCGCCAACAGGGGTGCCCCCGGGCCTTGTTCGGCCGAGGTCACACCCCTCTCGAAAATAAATTACTAATTAATCTTGACGGGACGCTGACCCCTGCGACAGGCTGTGCCTGCCGCACCCAGAGCCGGGCCGTCAGGGGGCCTCAGCTCCGTTCCGTGGGCACTAAGGGAGTTCACAGATGACCGCCTTCAACGCCAGCCGCCGCCGGTTCCTCGCCGTGTCCGGCGCCGTCGGCGCCGGCGCGCTGCTCAGCAGCTGCGTCACCCAGAGCCCGTCCGCCTCCGGAGGAAAGTCCGGCGGCCCGGTGACCCTGCAGTCCAACCTCTCCTCCCCGCAGGCGAAGACCTCGATGCAGCAGCTCGTGGCCGCCTTCAACAAGCGCGGCGGCGCCGAGGCGGAGCTCAACACCGTCGCGTCGGAGACCTTCCGCACGCAGCTGCCGACGTACCTCACCTCGGCCACCCCGCCGGACATCTACACCTGGTACCCGGGCTCCGTCGCCGAGTCGTACGCCAAGAAGGACCTGCTCCTCGACCTGGACGACATCTGGGGCAAGCCCGAGCTGTCCGGCTACACCGACGCCCTGAAGAAGCTGTGCACCTCGGCCTCCAGCGGCAAGAAGGTCTTCGTGCCCACCAGCTACTACTGGTGGGGCATGTTCTACCGGAAGTCCAACTTCGCCAAGTGGGGCGTCCAGGAGCCGAAGAACTGGGACGAGTTCCTCGACCTGTGCGACAAGCTCAAGAGCAAGGGCGTCGCCCCGATCGGCCTCGGCGCCGGCGGCGACACCCCGTGGGTCGCCTCGGCCTGGTTCGACTACCTCAACATCCGCGTCAACGGTGCCACGTACCACCGCGAACTGCTCGCGGGCCAGCACCGCTTCGACGACCCCGAGGTCCGCAAGGTCTTCGACACGTGGGACCAGGCCCGGCCGTTCTTCGACCCCAACGGCACGGCGATACCGTTCCAGGACGCCACCACCGCCCTCCTCCAGGGCCGTACCGGCATGATGCTCATCGGCACCTTCTTCGCCGACGCCGCCCCGAAGGACGCCCTGGGCGACATCGACTTCTTCCAGTTCCCCATCATCGACCCCAAGGTGCCGGTCGCCGAGGAGGCGCCCACCGACGGCTACTTCGCCAGCGCCCGCAGCAAGCGCGCCGACGGTGTCAAGGAGCTGCTGAGCTACCTGGCGACCGCCGAGGCGCAGGAGCTCTACCTCAAGAACTCCTCCGGCACCGCGCTGCCCACCCACCCGGACGCCAAGGACGCCGGCACCCCGCTGGTGGTCAAGGGCCGCAAGCTCATCGAGAGCGCCGCCGACGTGACGCAGTTCTTCAACCGGGACTCCAGCGACGCGCTCCAGCCGACCGCCGACACGGCGCTGGTGCACTACCTGGCCAAGCCCAAGGAGATCGGCTCCATCCTCACCACGTGGCAGCGCAGCGCACAGAAGATCTGGAGCCAGTGACGATGGCGCTGATCGGCTCCACACGACGGTCCAGGGCCACTCGGGTGCCCCCGGTGGTCCTGGCCTTCGTCCTCATCCCGCTGCTCGTCGAGGCCTTCTGGGTCTTCTGGCCGGCCCTCCAGGGCTTCTACCTCTCCCTGACGTCATGGGACGGCCTGGGGGCCCCGACGTTCGTGGGCCTCGGCAACTTCAGCGAGATGCTGCACGACGAGGTCTTCCGCACCGCGGCGATCAACACGGTGCTGTGGCTTCTGCTCTTCGGCGGGCTGTCCGCCGCCCTGGGCCTCGGTGCCGCGCTGCTGCTCCAGCAGGAGCGGCGCGGCATCGGGTTCTACCGGGCGGCGCTCTTCCTGCCGGTGGTCTTCTCGCTGGTCGCCACTGCCCTGGTGTGGCAGGCCATGTACCAGCCGGACGGCCTGATCAACAACGTGCTGGACGGTGTCGGCCTCGGCAGCTTGAAGCACGCCTGGCTGGCCGACCAGGACACCGCCTTTTATGCGGTCATCGTGCCCGCGCTGTGGCGCCAGGTGGGCTACGTGATGGTGCTGTACCTGGCCGGCCTCAAGGGCATCGACCCCGCCCTCTACGAGGCCGGCAAGGTCGACGGCGCCACCCGCTGGCAGCAGTTCCGGCACATCACGCTGCCGCAGCTGCGCAGCGTCAACGCGGTCGTCCTGTCGGTGATCGTCATCGACTCGCTGCGCTCGTTCGACGTGGTGTGGGCGCTCACCCGCGGCGGCCCGTACCACTCCTCCGAACTGCTGAGCACCTACATGTACTCCACCGCGTTCCAGTCCCTGCGCCTGGGATACGGCTCCGCGCTCGCCGTCGTCATCTTCGTGCTGGCGTTCGGCGTCATCGTGGGCTACCTCGTGCGCGCCTTCCGGGAGGCCGACTGATGACCGCCACCCAAGCCTCCGCGCGCGTCAAGGACCCGGCCGGCCGCGACGGCGGGACCGCCAAGGTCCCGTCCGCGGCGCCCCGTCGGCCCGCGCTGCGCGGCCGCGCCCTGCGCACCACCGGCTTCCACCTCACCGCGGGTCTGCTGTCCGCGCTGTGGCTGCTGCCGATCGCCCTCGTCCTGGTCACCAGCACCCGGACCTTCGACGACATCGCCGCGCACGGCGTCGGCAGCTGGCCGCACTCCTTCACCTTCGACAGCTTCCGTCAGGCGTGGGTGGACGGCGGCCAGCAGCGCGCGCTCATCAACAGCATGCTGGTCACCATCCCCACCGTGGCGCTCTCGCTCGGCCTCGCCTCCATGGCGGCCTTCGCGCTCAGCCGCTACGACCTGCCCTTCCGGCGCGTCCTGCTGCTGCTCATGCTCGGCGGCAACCTGCTGCCCCCGCAGATCCTGCTGATCCCCGTGTCCAAGCTGAGCGAAGTGCTCGGCATCTACGACCAGCTGTACGCCCTGATCGGGGTGCAGGTCGGCTTCGGCGTCGGCTTCTACGTCTTCGTGCTGCACGGCTTCATGCGGTCGATCCCCGGCGAGATCCAGCAGGCCGCCGTCATCGACGGCGCGGGCCCCTGGCAGATCTACTGGCGGATCATCCTGCCGCTGGCCCGGCCGGCCCTGGCCGCACTGACCGCCCTGTCGTTCACCTGGATCTTCAACGACCTGCTGTGGGCCATCACTGTGCTGCGCACCGACAGCCAGATGCCCATCACCGCGTCCCTCATCGGTCTGCAGGGCCAGTACGTGTCCATGTGGAACGTCATCGCGGCCGGCTCGGTGATCGCCGCCGCCCCGACGGTGGCCGTCTTCCTCCGCTTCCAGCGCCACTTCGTGGCGGGACTCAACCTCGGAGCCGTCAAGTGACCACGCACGACCGGTGGCTGCTGCGCACCGACGCCACCACCTACGCCGTCACCCTGGGCGGCGACGGCCGCTGGGCCGAACTCGCCGCCTGGGGGCCGCACGGCGCCGAGGACGGCCCGTCGCCCATGGACTGGTCGCGCCGCACCCACTTCATCACCCCCGCCGACGCCGCCCCGGCCGAGTACATCCCGTACGGGCTGCGGCCGTTCACCGGCGCGGACCTGGTCGCCTCCCGCCCCGGCGGCGACCGCGGGAGCTGGTGGCGGTTCGACGGCGCCACGCAGGACGGCGACCGGGCCCTGCGCCTGGACTTCGCCGACGACCTCCTGGGGCTGCGGACCACGCTGTGCTACGAGACGGTGCCCGGCACCGACGTCGTCCTGCGCTGGACGGAGCTGACCTGCACCGGCGAGGACGAGGTGCGGCTGGAGCGATTCGACTCCGCCGCCGTCAACGTGCCCGTCCAGGGCGGCGCACGGCTGACCTACCTGGCCGGCCAGTGGTCCCAGGAGTTCCAGCTCAAGGACGTCACGCTGGAGCGCGGCCGCTTCGAGATGGAGAGCACCCAGGGCTCGGCGGGCCACGCCTACCACCCCTGGCTCGCCGTCCAGGACGCCGCCGCCCCCGCCGAGGGCGCCACCCCCACCTACGGCATCGCCCTGGAGTGGTCCGGCAACTGGCGGATCACCGCCGACGCCGAGCCCGGCGGCGCGGTGCGCGTCCGGGCCGGCCGGGTGCCCCACGAGGGCGCGGTCCGCCTCGCCCCCGGCGCCACCCTCGTCACGCCGCGGCTGGCCTGCGCGTTCAGCCCGGACGGGCTCGACGGCCTGGCCCGCGTCTGGCACCGCTACGAGCGGCACCTGACCGGCGAGCGCATCGAGCGGCCCCGCAAGGTCCTCTACAACTCCTGGGAGGCCACCGGCTTCGACGTCGACGCCGGGAACCAGTTGGAGCTCGCCAAGGTCGCCGCAGAACTCGGCGCCGAACTCTTCGTCGTCGACGACGGCTGGTTCACCGGGCGGCCGGACGACACCGGCGGCCTCGGCGACTGGGACCCGGACCCGGCCGAATTCCCCGGCGGGTTCGACCGGTTCGTCGAGGACGTGCGCGCCCTCGGCCTGGACTTCGGCCTGTGGGTCGAACCCGAGGGCATCAGCCCCCGCTCCACGCTCTACGCCGAGCACCCCGAGTGGGTGTACCGGATCGACGGCCGGCCCGCGACGCTCGTGCGCAACCAGCTGCTGCTCGACCTCGGCCGCGAGGACGTCCAGGAATTCGTCATCGGCACCCTGGACCGGTTGCTCGGCTCCCACGCCATCAGCTATCTCAAGTGGGACATGAACCGTCCGCCCACCGAGCGCGGTCGCCCCGGCCACCCGGCGGGCGCCGACCCCGAGCGCCAGGACCTCGACGCCGCGCACGTCGCCGGCTACCTCCGCGTCCTGGACCACCTGCGCGCCGCGCACCCGCACGTCACCGTCGAGGGCTGCGCGGGCGGCGGCGGCCGCGTCGAGCACGCCACCATCGCCCGCACCGACGTGGTGTGGCCCAGCGACAACACCGCGCCCATGGACCGGCTGCGCATCCAGTACGGCTACCTCCACGCGCACGCCCCGCACACCATGAGCTCCTGGGTCACCGACGCCCCCGGCGTCTTCGACCCGCGGCCCCGCTCGCTGGCCTTCCGCTTCGTCAACTCCATGGCGGGCGTGCTCGGCATCGGCGCCGACATCCGCCACTGGACGCCGGAACAGCGGGCCGAGGCCGCGCGGTGGATCGCCCGCTACAAGGAGGTCCGCGACGTCGTCCACCACGGCGAGGTCCACCTGCTGGGCGGCCCCGCCGACCCGACGTGCGGGATCCAGTACGAGGAACCGGGCGGTGACCGCCTGGTGGTGACGGCCTGGAACACCGGCCTGCTCGACGGGGCGCCCCTGGTGCCCGGCCGAGCGGCCCGGCTCCGCCTGCGCGGTCTGCGAGCGGACGCCGTCTACACCGACACCGCCACCGGTACCCGCTACAGCGGCGCCCATCTGACCCACTCCGGGCTGCCGTTCGCGTGGACGGCGGAGTACGACGCGGAACTCGTCGTCCTGGCCCGGCAGTGACGACACGGCGAGAATCAGCACACCAGCGATGAAACAGGAGACGACCAGCACCATGAACCCAGCGGCCCGCTTCACCAACCGCGTCGCCGTCGTCACCGGCGCCGCCTCGGGCATCGGCGCCGCCACCGCGGCGCGCCTGGCCGCCGAGGGCGCGGCCGTCGTGCTCGTCGACATCGCCGCCGAGCGCGGCGAGGAGACCGCCGCGCGGCTGCGCAAGGACGGCGCGCGCGCCGTCTTCGTCGCCGCCGACGTCGCGAGCGAGGACGACTGGCAGCGGGTCAGCGACGCCGCGCACGCCTTCGGGCCCGTGGGTGTGCTGGTCAGCAACGCGTACACGGTGCAGGTGGCCCCCGCGCACGAGACGAGCCTCGCCTCCTGGGAACGGCAGTTGTCGGTCAACCTCACCGGCGCCTTCCTGGGCTTCAAGGCGCTGCTGCCCGACCTGCGCGAGCAGCGCGGCGCCGTGGTGCTGACCTCCTCCGTCCACGCCCACCGGGGCATCCCCGGCCACCCGGCCTACGCGGCCAGCAAGGGCGCGCTGCTGTCGCTGTGCGGCCAGCTCGCCGTCGAGTACGGACCGGAGGTCCGCGTCAACGCGGTGATCCCCGGGCCGATCCTGACCGCAGCCTGGGACCGGGTGCCGCAGGCCGAACGCGAGCAGAGCGTCGCGGAGACCGCGGCCGGCCGCTTCGGCACCCCCGAGGAGGTCGCCGCCGCCGTCGCCTTCCTCACCGCCGAAGAAGCCTCGTACATCACCGGATCGAGCCTGCTCGTCGACGGTGGCTGGAGCGTCGTCAAAGCCTCCGCCTGACGGGTGCGCCCTGACGGAGACGGCCGAGACGACGGTCCAGCCCCACCGACCAGCAAGAAAGGCATACACATGACGCCATACGCGCGCCGCGGAGTGCACGGCCAGACCGTGGAGACCCTCGCCCGCCGAGTGCTCAGCGGCGAGATCCCCGAGGGAGCGACGCTCGACATGGCGGCCCTGCAGAGCGAGTTGGACGTCAGTCTGACGGCCCTGCGCGAATCGCTGAAGGTCCTCGCGGCCAAGGGCATGGTCGATGCCCGGCAGAAGCGCGGCACCTTCGTGCGGCCCCGCTCGGACTGGAACCTGCTCGACGCCGACGTGCTGCGCTGGCAGTTCTCCGAGGGCAGCGACACCGGCGCCGACCTGGCGCTGCTGCGCAACCTCGGCGAGGTCCGCGGCATCATCGAACCCGCCGCCGTACGGCTGGCCGCGGCCCGCCGCACCGACGCGGATCTGGAGCTGCTGGAGGCTGCGCTGACGGCCATGGGCGAGGAGGGCGGCGCGACGCACGCCGTCGAGGCCGACCTCGCCTTCCACCGGGCGCTGCTCGCGGCCACCCACAACGAACTGCTGGAACGCATGGAGATGGTCATCGAATCGGGCCTGGCCCAGCGCGACCAGCTCGTGCACAGCGCCCCGCACAGCGAGGACCCGGTGCCCAGTCACCGTGCCGTCCTCGACGCCGTGCGCGACCGGGACCCGGACGCCGCGGAACACGCCATGCGCGCCCTGCTCGACCAGGCGACGCGTGACCTCGACAAGGTCAGCGGCCCGCAGGCGCCCGAGGGCGCGGACGGCTCCAACGAACAGAAGGACGGCCAGGCACAGTGAAGATCGCGCGCGTCGAGACCTTCCTCGTCCCGCCCCGCTGGCTGTTCTGCCGCATCGAGACCGACGACGGCGTCGTCGGCTGGGGCGAGCCGGTGGTGGAGGGCCGGGCCGAGGTGGTGCGGACCGCCGTGGAGGTGCTCGCCGAACACCTCGTGGGCCAGGACCCCCTGCGGATCCAGGACCACTGGCAGGTGCTCACCAAGGGCGGCTTCTACCGGGGCGGGCCCGTGCTCTCCAGCGCCGTGGCCGGCATCGACCAGGCCCTGTGGGACATCGCGGGCAAGGCCCTCGGGGTGCCGGTGCACACCCTGCTCGGCGGCCCCGTCCGCGACTCGGTCCGGGTGTACGCCTGGGTCGGCGGCGACGAGCCGGACCGGCTCAAGGAGGAGGTCACCGCCCAGGTGGAGGCGGGCTTCACGGCCGTCAAGATGAACGCCGCCGGGCGCACCCCGCCGCTCGGCAGCCCCGCCGAGACCGCCGCCGTCGTGGAGCGCGTCGCCGCCGCCCGGGAGGCCCTCGGCCCGTACCGGGACGTCGCGGTCGACTTCCACGGCCGTTTCACCGCCGCCAACGCGCGGCGCGTGCTGCACGAGATAGCCCCGCTGCACCCGCTGTTCGTCGAGGAGCCGGTCCTGCCCGAGCAGGCGCACCTGCTCCCGGGCCTGGTTGCGGCCTCGTCCGTGCCGCTCGCCACCGGTGAACGGCTCTACGGGCGGGCCGACTTCCTCCCGGCGCTGACGGCCGGCATCGCCGTGGCCCAGCCGGACCTGTCGCACGCCGGCGGGATATCGGAGGTCACCCGGATCGCCTCGCTCGCCGAGACGTTCGGCGCGCACCTGGCACCGCACTGCCCGCTCGGACCGATCGCCCTGGCCGCCAGCCTGCAGGTCGCCTTCGCCACCCCGAACTTCCTGATCCAGGAGCAGAGCCGGGGCATCCACTACAACAAGGACGCCGACCTGCTGTCCTACCTGGTCGACACCGAGCCCTTCCGGTTCGTCGACGGCCAGGCGCGCCGCACCGAACTGCCGGGACTCGGCGTCGCCGTGGACGAGGACGCGGTCCGCGCCGCGGACCGTTCCGGCCACGCCTGGCGCAACCCGGTCTGGCGGCACGCCGACGGCTCCTTCGCCGAATGGTGACCGGGAACCGGGTCCCGGTCTCCGTGGTCACCGACCCGGACCACGGCGGGCGCTGGACCTCGCTGACCGCGGGCGGCCGTGAATGGCTCTGGCACCGCGACGAGCCACGCCGCCCCGAGGTCCGGCCCGGAGACCCCTTCGCCGACGCCGGCGGCCTGGAGGAGTGCGTACCCACCGTGCGCGGGCTGCCCGACCACGGGGACGCCTGGTCACGGCCCTGGCGCCGGGAGGCGGAGGCGGAGGTCGTGGACTGCCCCGACTTCCGGCTGACCCGGCGCCTGAGCACGGAGGCGGGAGCCGCCGTCGTCGACTACACGCTCACCGCTGAGCCCGGCTACCGCTTCGTGTGGGCCGCCCACGCCCTGCTGGAACTCTCCCCGGACGCGTGGATCGGCATCGACGCGGTAGCGGAGACCCGGCTCTACCCGGACGAGGGCGCGGGGTGGATCACCGGCCGGTGGCCGCACGTCGAGGGCATCCCCCTCGACCGGCTCGGCCCGGACGACGGGACCGCCGTCGGGGCCGTCGTCCTCACCCCGCGGGTCACCGTGCACGACGGCCCCGACGCACTGCACCTGGCGGTCGAGGCCGGCGGCCGGCCCGTCGCGGTCGCGCTGTGGCGCAACCTCGGCGGCTTCCCGCAGGACGCGCCGTACCGCTCGATCGGCGTCGAGCCGATGCTCGGCCGCGTCTTCGACCGCACCGGGGCGGACGACGGCGACACGGTCGTCGTCCCGCCCTCCGGCGAGGTCGCCTGGCGGCTCACCGTCACCGCGACCCGCCGCCCCTGAACACCCATCACCAGAAGGGATGTCGGATGGACCTGCTCGCCGCGCTGCGTGCCCACCGGCTGCTCGCCATCGTCCGCGGCAGCGACCCGGACGCCGCGCTGACCACCGTGCTCACCCTCGCCGAGGAGGGGATCACCCTCATCGAGGTGTCCCTCAGCGGACGTGACGCGCTCGACGTCATCGCCCGGGCACGCGCCGCGCTTGGCCCGGAGGCGACCCTCGGGGCCGGAACCGTGCTCAGCGCCGACGACGCACGGGACGCCCACAAGGCCGGCGCCGCCTTCCTCGTCACCCCCGCGGTCAGCGAGGGCATCGCCACCGGCCGGGAGCTCGGACTCCCGGTCCTCGCCGGGGTGATGACCCCCACCGACATCCTCCAGGCACTGCGGCTCGGCGCCGACGCCCTCAAGCTCTTCCCGGCCGGCAGCGCCGGCGGCCCCGGGTACCTGAAGGACCTGCGCGGCCCCTTCCCCGACCTGCCCTTCGTGCCCGTCGGGGGAGTGGACGCGCAGGCCGCCGCGGTGTACCTGCGGGGCGGCGCCGTCGCCGTCGGCGTCGGATCGCCCCTGATCGGTGACGCCGCCGAGGGCGGCAGCGTCACGGCGCTGCGCGAACGGGCCCGCACCTTCCTGGACGTCGTCCGCGCGGAGGACCGTCCGTGACCGCCACCGCGTCCCCGGCCGTCCTCGGGACCGACCGCCTCGAACTCGGCGAGGGCATCCGCTGGACGGACGGCCGCGCCGTGCTCACCGACATCCTCAGCGGCCGGCTGCTGGCCGCTTCCGACGGCCCCGCCGCTCCGCACACGTTGATCGCCCGACTGCCGTGCCCGCTGGGCGCGGTGGCGCCGGTCCAGGGCCGCCCCGGCCACTGGGTCGCGGCCGCGGGCACCGGCATCTGCCGCATCGACCCCGCGGGCCGGGCCGAGTGGATCGCCCGCCCCGAGGACGACGCCCCGGTGCCGATGCGGATGAACGACGGCGTCGCCGACCCGCACGGCCGCTTCTGGGCGGGCAGCATGGCCTACGACACCACCGAGGATGCCGGCTCGCTCTACCGCCTGGACCACGACGGCCGTGTCACGCGTGTGCTGCGGGACATCACGATCCCCAACGGGCCGGCCTTCACCGCCGACGGCACCGTCATGTACCTCGCCGACAGCGCCCGGGGCGTCATCCGTCGCTATCCGGTCGACCCCGCCAGTGGCGACCCCGGCACGCCGGACACCTTCGTCACCCTCGCCGACGGCAGCCCCGACGGCATGACGACCGACAGCGAGGGCGGGCTGTGGACCGCCGTCTGGGGCACCGGACAGGTCCACCGCTACCTCCCGGACGGCAGCCTCGACCGGATCGTCGACCTGCCCGCCGGACAGCCCGCCGGACTCTGCCTCGGCGGCCCCGACGGCCGGACCCTCCTCGTCACCAGCGCGCACATCGGCCTGGCCGCCCCGGGACCGCTCGACGGCGCCGTGTTCGCCGTCCAGGTGGACGTCCCCGGCGCACCGGCCGCCCCGTACCGCCCGGCGGACCGCGCCGACACCCCCTAGGAAGCCCCCATGAGCACCCCCCGGCCGCTGCGACCCGGACCCGTGGTCTGCGTCGGCGAGACCATGGCCGCCCTCGCCCCAGACCCCCTCGGGCCGCTCGACGACGCGGACCTGCTGCGCGTCGACATCGCGGGCGCCGAGTCCAACGTCGCGCTGTACCTCGCCGACCACGGCATCCCCGCCCGATGGGTCTCCGCGGTCGGCGACGACCCCTTCGGCCGGCGGGTCCGCGCGCGGATCGCCGCGGGCGGCGTCGACGTCACCGGGGTGCGCACCGACCCCGCACGGCCCACCGGGCTCCTGCTCAAGGACCCGGGAGCGCACGGCACCCGCGTCCACTACCACCGCGCGGGGTCCGCCGCCTCGGCGCTCACCCCCGATGTGCTCGACGACCCGGCCCTGGACGGAGCCGCGCTCGTCCACCTCAGCGGCATCACGCCCGCCCTCTCGCCCGGCTGCCACGCCCTCGTCGAACGGGCGCTGCGCCCCGACCGCCCGTGGCCCGTCAGCTTCGACGTCAACCACCGCCCCGCGCTGTGGACCGGCCGCTCCGCCGCGGACGTCCTGCGGCCGCTCGCCGACCGGGCCGACATCGTCCTCGTGGGTCTCGACGAGGCCCAGGCCCTGTGGGGCGGGGGGATCACCGACGCGCGCTCGGTCCGCGAGCTGCTGCCCGGGCCCGGTGTCCTCGTCGTCAAGGACGGGTCCCGCGCCGCCACGGCCTTCACCGGGACCGACGCGCACAGCGTGCCCGCCCTCACCGTCCGGGTGGCCGAGCCGGTCGGCGCCGGGGACGCCTTCGCCGCGGGCTTCCTCAGCGGTCTGCTGCGGGACCTGTCCGTGGAGCGGGCCCTGCGGCTCGGCCATCTGACCGCGGCCTCGGCCCTGCGTGTCCCGGCCGACCACGGGCCGCTGCCGGACCCCGCCGTCCTGGCCGCGCTGCTGGAGGCGGACGAGGAGACCTGGCGCACCGCCACGATCGGCTGAACCCTTCGGATGAGACCGTCCGGGGTGTCTCGTCCCGCAGGGTGACGTGTCGCGGCGGGCCCCCGGGTTACCGTGCGGCACATGGACACGGTCGATCTCACGGTCTACGGCGAGGAGTTCACCGCCGATCCCTATCCCGTCTACGCCAGGCTCCGCGAGAAGGGGCCGGTGCACCGCGTGCGCACCGCCGACGTCGGGGAGCTGTGGCTGATCGTCGGCCACGACCAGGCCCGGGCCGCGCTCGCCGACACCCGGTTCGCCAAGGACTCCCGCGCACTCGGGTGGACCTCCTACGACGAGGAACTCCTCGGCCGCCACATGCTCGTCTCCGACCCGCCGGAGCACACCCGGCTGCGCAAGCTGGTGGCCCGGGAGTTCACCGGGCGCCGGGTCGAGGAGCTGGCGCCGCGCGTGGAGGAGATCACGGCCGCGCTGCTGGACGCGATGCTGGCCCGTCCGGACGGCACCGCCGACCTCGTCGAGGCGCTCGCGTACCCGCTGCCCATCACGGTCATCTGCGAGCTGCTCGGGGTGCCCGACCTGGACCGGGCGGCCTTCCGCGCCTGGTCGAACGAGGTCGTCGCACCGACCGGGCCGGAGGCCGAGCGCAGGGCCTTCGAGGAACTCGCGGCCTACCTCCACGAGCTGATCGAGGACAAGCGCTGCGCGCCCGGCGACGACCTGATGAGCGCGCTCATCCGCACCACCTCCGAGGACGGCGACCGGCTCTCGCGCTCCGAACTCGGCGGCATGGCCTTCCTGCTGCTGATCGCCGGTCACGAGACGACGGTCAACCTGGTCTCCAACGGCGTCCGCGCGCTGCTCACCCATCCGGACCAACTGGCCCTCCTGCGGGCCGACATGAGCCTGATCGACGGCGCGGTGGAGGAGATGCTCCGCTACGACGGCCCGGTCGAGACCGCCACCTTCCGCTTCACGACCGAACCGGTCGACGTCGCCGGCACCGTCATCCCGGCCCGCGAACCCGTCCTCGTCGCCCTGGCCTCCGCCGACCGCGATCCGGACCGCTTCACCGAGGCCGACCGCTTCGACATCCGCCGGGACACCCGGGGCCACGTCGCCTTCGGGCACGGCCTGCACTACTGCCTCGGCGCCCCGCTCGCCCGCCTCGAAGGACGCATCGCCGTCCGTGCCCTCCTGGAACGCTGCCCCGACCTCGCGCTCGACGCCGATCCGGAGAAGCTGGACTGGCTGCCCGGCATGCTCATGCGCGGTGTGCGCCGGCTCCCCGTGCGCTTCACGCCCACGGTCCCCGGCTCGCCCGGCGCCTAGAATGTCGGTGCCCCTCACCAGGGCGTCCCCGCACGTCAGGCAGCACAGGAGAACACCGTGACCGTCGTCGCCGTCCCCGGTTCGAAGTCCGTCACCGCCCGGGCGCTGTTCCTGGCGGCGGCGGCCGAGGGGACGACCACACTGCGGCGGCCGCTGCTCTCCGACGACACCGACGGCTTCGCGGAGGGGTTGTTCCGGCTCGGCTACCGCGTGGACCGCGGCCCGGACGTATGGCGCGTCGAAGGACGCCCCGCCGGACCCGCGGTCCCCGAGGCCGACGTCTACTGCCGCGACGCCGCCACCGCGGCCCGGTTCCTGCCGGCGCTCGCCGCGGCCGGGCACGGCACCTACCGCTTCGACGCCTCCGCCCAGATGCGCCGCCGTCCCGTCGCCCCGCTCACCACCGCCCTGCGGACGCTCGGTGTCGACCTGCGCCACGAGGAGGCGGAGGGCCACCTGCCGCTGACCGTCGCCGCCGACGGCATCGAGGGCGGCGCGCTCGACCTCGACGCGAGCCTGTCCTCGCAGTTCCTCACCGCACTGCTCCTCGCCGGCCCGCTCATGCGCAAGGGGCTGCGCGTCAACGTCACCGGGCTGGTCTCCGTCCCCTACGTCGAGATCACCATCGCCATGATGCGATCCTTCGGCGTCGAGGTCGGCCGCGAGGGCAGCGTGCTCGTCGTCCCGCCCGGCGGCTACCGTGCCGCGGACTACGCCGTCGAGCCCGACGCCTCCACCTCGAGCTACTTCTTCGCCGCGGCCGCCCTGACCGGCCGTGAGGTCACCGTTCCCGGCCTGGGCACCGGAGCGCTCCAGGGCGACCTGGGCTTCGTCGACGTCCTGCGCCGCATGGGGGCCCGCGTCGAGACCGGTGCCGACGCCACCACCGTCTCCGGCACCGGCACCCTGCGCGGGATCACCACGACCATGCGGGACATCTCCGACACGATGCCGACGCTCGCCGCGATCGCGCCGTTCGCCGACGGCCCGGTCCGCATCGAGGACGTCTACAACACCCGGGTGAAGGAGTGCGACCGCCTGGAGGTCTGCGCGGCCAACCTGCGCCGTCAGGGCGTCCGGGTGGAGACCGGCCGCGACTGGATCGAGATCCACCCCGGCACCCCCGCCCCGGTCGAGATCGCCTGCCACGGCGACCACCGCATCGCGATGAGCTTCGCCGTCGCCGCGCTCCGCACGGAGGGGGTGACCTTTGACGAGCCCGGCTGCGTGAAGAAGACCTTCCCCGAGTTCCACGAGGTGTTCGGCGCGCTGCGCGAGGAGTGGGGCCTGTAGCCGTGGGCCGCACCGGCCCGCCGCCGTGAGGATCTTCCCGTCCGTCTTCGTGCCCGTCTTCCTGTCCATCTCGGTCGTCCTCTCCCCGTGACGGCCCTGACGGCCGCGATGGCCGTGCTCCCGTGACGGCCCTTCGAACCGGGAAACCGCCGCCGCCGCGGATCGCGTTGCACGGCCACGCGGAATTAACCGGATGCGGTGAATGGCATGCCCTGCGAAGCTGCGCCGATGGACCGACGCCGCATCTCACGCATCGCGCACACCCACCACCCCATCGCCGCACCGTTGGACGACGCGACCGTGCGCCGTCTGCTCGGCAGGGCGCTGCGCCGCGGCGACGAGCGCGTCCTCGACCTCGGCTGCGGGGAGGGCGCCTGGCTGCTGCGGGCCCTCGACGGCCGCCCGGGCGTCACCGCGGAGGGCGTCGACCTGGACACCGGGGCACTGCGGAAGGCGGTCCGCGAGGCCGCCGCGCTCGACGTCGGCGACCGGCTGACCCTCCAAGAACAGGACGCGGGCGACTTCACCTCGCCGCGCCCCTTCGACGTCGTGCTCAGCGTCGGCGCCGCACACGCCTTCGGCGGCCTCCTGCCGACCCTCGACGCGGCCCGCGCCCACCTCGCCCCGGGGGGCACCGTGATCGTCGGCGACGCCTTCTGGGAGCGCGAACCCACCCCGGAACTCGTCGAGATGCTGGGGGAGTACGAGGACCTGGCGAGCACCGTGGACCGGATCGTCGCGGACGGCTGGACCCCGGTCCTCGCCCACGTCAGCACCGTCCGCGAGTGGGACGACTACGAGTGGTCCTGGACCGGCTCCCTCGCCGAGTGGGCCCTGGACCACCCTGCCGATCCCGACAGCGGCGCCGCCCTCGAAGCCGCCGCCGTCCACCGCGCCGAGTGGCTGCACGGCTACCGGGGCACGCTCGGCTTCGTCACGCTGCTGCTGCGCCGCACGACCTCCTGAGCGTCACCGCTCAGAAGGCCTGCGCTTCCGCCGGCCGGGAACGGAAGCTCGCCACCACGATGTGGAGGCTGACGACCAGCGCCCACAGGGGGAAGACCAGTTCGGCCAACGGCACGTTCGGCACCACGAACAGCAGGGTGACGCCGACGAGGTACCCCAGCAGCACCAGCCAGCGCGGGAACGTCCCCAGCCGCAGCGCGACGGTGGAGGCCGACAGCACGAACACCGCGGCCATCCGCATGGAGTACGTCGTCAGCAGGCTGTAGGTGAGGTGCTGCCCGAAGTACGACAACTCGGCCCGCGGGGGGCCGGGCGAGGCGACCTCCGTGGTGGCCAGCAGGCTGCCGGCCGCCGCGGCGGCGCCGAAGAGCGTCGCGACGAACACCAGGCCGCTGCCGAGGAACACCGTCGAGAGGAACTTGTCCTCGCCCGGGCCGACGTGCGCGCGCACCGCGCCCATGAACCAGAGGAAGAAGATGCCGGCGAAGGGTATGAGGGCCAGCGCCGTCTGGACCCCGCTGCGCGAGGAGAGGGTGAGGGGCGAGCTGGTCAGCACGCCCTCACCGCTGGGGATGGAGGCCCGGACCAGGACGATGGCGGCGCCGATCAGCACCGCGAAAGCGATCCCCACCAGCCCCGCCGCTCGAGGCGTGCGCAGCGCTTGGACCTTCATCGCCATGAAAGGTTCTTCCCTCGTGGACAGCCGGGACCGACTCATCCCAGGAAGCACCGGCGTACGTGATCACGCCACCCGGGGCGGACCGCGGGGGTGACGTGCCCACGGCGCCCCGTGCGGTCACCCCGCGCGCTTGCGGGCGCGCTCCGCGACCTCGGTCATCTCGGCGATCGTGACCGGCCGCCGCTCCTTGCGCGAGACCTCGCACGCCTCGGCCACAAGCAGCGCGTCGAGCGCCTCGCGCCCCTCGCAGGGGTTCTCCGACCGGCCCGCCACCACCTGCACGAAGGCGTCGATCTCCGCCCGGTACGCGTCCCCGAAGCGGTCCACGAACCCCGTCCACGGATCCGGCACGCCCGGCGCCGCGCCAGGTTCCACCGACGTGACCGGTGTACGGGGGCCTACGCCGACCGCGATCTGGTCCAGTGAACCGGCGAGTTCCATGCGGATGTCGTAGCCGGCGCCGTTGTAGCGGGTGGAGGTGGCGGTCGCGAGGGTGCCGTCGTCGAGGGTGAGGAGCGCCGCCGCGGTGTCCACGTCGCCCGCCTCACGGAAGAAGTCGGCCCCGCCGTTGGCGCCCATGGCGTACACCTCGACGACCTCACGGCCGGTCACCCACCGCACCGCGTCGAAGTCGTGGATCAGGCAGTCCCGGTAGAGCCCGCCGGACAGCGGCACGAACTCCGGCGGCGGGGGCGCCATGTCGGAGGTCAGGGCCCGTACGGTGTGCAGCCGTCCGAGGCGGCCGGCCCGGACCGCCTCGCGGGCGGCGCGGTAGCCGGGGTCGAAGCGGCGCTGGAATCCCATCTGGAGGACGGAGCCGGCCTCCTCGACCTCACGCAGGGCGGTGACCGTGGACTCCAGGTCGAGGGCGACCGGCTTCTCGCAGTACGCCGGGAGCCCGGCCCGCACGGCGCGGGAGATCAGCCCGGCGTGGGCGGAGGTCGCCGAGGCGATGACGACCGCGTCCGCGCCGCCCGCGAACGCCGCGTCGACCGAACTCGCCGCCCGCGCACCGGTACCGAGCCGTGCGGCGGCCTCGGCGGCCCGCGCGGCGTCGGCGTCCGCGAGGACCAGCTCGGAGACCTCGGGGTGTGCGTGGAGGGTGGCCGCGTGGAAGGAACCGAGGCGCCCGACACCGAAGAGGACGACGCGCATGTACGGGGTGCCTTTCTCACGGGTGCGGTGGAGGCGCGGGCAGGGCGGCCAGGGAGTAACCGCCCCACCCGCGCCGGATCCGGGGTGACCGGGGACGTGCGTCCCTCAGTGGTAGAACGCCGGCCGGTCGACCAGCTCGACCTCGACGCGTCCGCCGGTGCTCTGCGAGCGGACACCGGCCTCGCAGATCGCCGCCGCGGCGTAGCCGTCCCACGCGCTCGGGCCGGTGACCTCACCGCGCCGGGTGGCGTCGACCCACGCCTGGACCTCGCGGTCGTAGGCGTCGGCGAAGCGCTCCACGAAGTCCTGGGCGATCGTGCCGCCCCAGCGGCCCGCGGTGTTGACGAGCAGGTCGTGCGCGTCGCCGATGCGGGCGCTGCCGCGCTCGCAGACCGCCTCGGCCTGCACCTGGTAGCCGAAACCGCAGTTGAGGAAGACCTCGACGTCGACGACGGCCCCGCCGTCGGTCTCGAAGACCACGAACTGGGGGTCGTCCAGGCCCTCGGGCGCGTTCGAGGACGGGCGCGGGCGCAGCACCGTCACGGCGGTGATCTCCTGGCCGAGCAACCAGCGGGTCACGTCCATCTCGTGCACGAGCGAGTCGTTGACGAGGTTGGCGTTGGTGAAGCCGGCAGGGATGCTCGCGTTGCGGTGCCGGTTGTGCAGCATCAGTGTCCGGCCCAGCTCACCGCTGTCCAGCAGGGCCTTGAGCTTCGTGTACTCCGCGTCGTAGCGCCGCATGAAGCCGACCTGCACCCGCCGGTGTCCCAGCCTCTGCTCGGCCTCCATCACGCGCAGCGCCGAGGCGGCGTCCGGCGTGAGCGGCTTCTCGCACAGCACGGGCAGGTCGTGCTCGAAGGTGGCGAGCAGCGCCGCCTCGTGGGCGGGGCCGGGGGAGGCGATGAGGACGGCGTCCACGTCGGGCGCGGCCATCGCCGCGGCGGGGTCGGTGTAGGCCGTGCAGCCCTCGATGCCGTCGGCGACCGCCTTCACCCGCTCGGCGTCGACGTCGACGACGGCGGTCACCCGGGCGCCGCTCACGACGTCGTTGATGCGGCGTACGTGGTCGGCACCCATCTTGCCGGTGCCGATGACGGCGACCCCGAGCGGTCCGTGCTGCGTCATGATCCGTGTCTTCCCTTTCGTGGGCGGTGCGTCAGGCACCGCAGGAGCGCAGGAACTTCCGGGTGCGCTGCGCGATGGGCAGCGGCCGCTCCGGCTCGCAGGGGTACATGTCCTGCTCGACGATGGCGAAGAGGTCCACGCCCAGGCCCTGCGCGGCGGCCAGCACGGGCTCCAGGGCGGGCACCCCGGCCGGCGGCTCGCACATGACCCCGCGCTGCACGGCCGGGCCGAAGGGGATCCCGTTCTTGACGACGTCGGCGAGGATCTCCGGGTCGACCTGCTTGAGGTGCAGGTAGCCGATCCGCTCCCCGTAGGTCTCGATGAGCTTGACGCTGTCGCCGCCGCAGTAGGCGTAGTGGCCGGTGTCCAGGCAGAGGCTGACCAGACCGGGGTCGGTGGCGTCGAGGAAGCGCTCGACGTGCTCCTCGGTGTCGATGTGCGTGTCGGCGTGCGGGTGGACCACGATGTCCAGGCCGTACGTGTCGCGGACCTGGCGGCCCAGGCGCTCCATGCCGGTCGCGAGGTGTCCCCACTGCTCGGCGGTGAGCTCGCGCGGCTCGATGACCTCGGCGGTCTTGTCGTCGCGCCAGAAGGACGGGATGACCACCAGGTGACCGGCGTCCATGGCCTGGGCGAGGGCGGCGACCTGGCCGACGTGCTCCCACGTGGCGTCCCACACCGAGGGCCCGCGGTGCAGGGAGGTGAAGACGGTGCCCGCGGAGACCTTCAGGCCGCGGCGCGCGGTCTCCTCGGTGAGCCGGGCGGGGTCGGTCGGCAGGTAGCCGTACGGGCCGAGCTCGATCCACTCGTAGCCCGACTCGGAGACCTCGTCCAGGAAGCGCCGCCAGGGCACCTGCTGCGGGTCGTCGGGGAACCAGACGCCCCACGAGTCGGGCGCGGAGCCGATCCGGATCCGGTCCAGAACGGGGGAGGGGGCAGTCATGAGGAGGGCTCCTCTCACCGGTCGCCGCGGACCGGTCGTGGTTCGGTAGGGCGGCCCGTCAGGGCGGTGGTACGGATGCCCGCGAAGCTCCGTGGTCCCGCTGGAAGCTTCGCCGTCCGGCCGGGCAGCCGTCAAGAGTTAGTCCTGACATACGGACGTCATGTCAGAGTGGAACGGGGGCTGGGCGGCCCCTCACGGGGAGGGGCGGCCCTCGCCCAGGTCCTCCGGTCCGGGCAGTTCCTCCACGTCGACGCCGCGGACCTGGGCGAGTTCGTGCTTGAGCGCGGCCAGCTCGGCGCCGCCGGCCATGTGGTGGGTCAGCTCCTCCAGGGAGACCTCGTCGCGGTCCGCGCTCAGCTCCAGGGTGCCCAGCCGCAGCACCGAGAAGTGGTCGCCCACCATGAAGGCGTGGTGCGGATTGTGGGTGATGAAGATGACGCCCAGACCCCGGTCGCGTGCGGCCGCGATGTACTTCAGGACGACACCCGACTGCTTGACGCCCAGCGCCGCGGTCGGCTCGTCCAGGATCAGCACCCGCGCGCCGAAGTGGACCGCGCGGGCGATGGCCACGGACTGCCGCTGGCCGCCGGAGAGGGTGCCGATGGGCTGTTCCAGGTCGTCCAGGACGATGCCCATCGCCCGCAGTTCCTCGTCCGCGGTCCGTTTCATCCGGGCGATGTCCAGGCGCCGTACGGGCCGGGGGCCGCGGGTCAGTTCGGAGCCGAGGAAGAAGTTCCGCCAGACCGGCATCAGCGGGACGGTCGCCAGGTCCTGGTAGACGGCGGCGATGCCGCGGTCCAGGGCCTCGCGCGGGGTGTTCAGCCGTACGGGTGCGCCGTCGATGCGGAACTCGCCCTCGGTGTGCTGGTGCAGCCCGGAGACGATCTTGATCAGGGTGGACTTGCCCGCGCCGTTGTCGCCGAGGACGCAGGTGACCTGTCCCGGCCGGACGGCCAGGTCGACCCCGTGCAGGGCGCGGACGTTGCCGTAGCTCTTGCCCACCCGGTCCAGTTCGACGACGGGCCCGGGGACGGCGGCGGTGCCGTCGGGGTCGGTGGTGGTGGCGGTGGTCATCGGGCTCACCTCCGGGTCGCCGTGCGGCGGACCCACAGATTGACGAGGGTCGCGATCAGGAGCATCACGCCGAGGAAGAACTTGAACCAGTCGGGGTTCCAGTTGGCGTACACGATGCCCTGGGAGACCATCCCGAAGATGAAGGCGCCGATCACCGAGCCGATCGCCGAACCGTAGCCGCCGGTGAGCAGGCAGCCGCCGATGACCGCCGCGATGATGTACAGGAACTCGTTGCCGACGCCTTCGCCCGACTGCACCGCGTTGAACGAGAACAGCAGGTGCATGCCGGTGAACCAGGCCCCGAAGCCCACGGCCATGAACAGCGCGATCTTGGTGAAGGCCACCGGTACGCCGACCGCCCGCGCGCTGTCCTTGTTGCCGCCGACCGCGAAGGTCCAGTTGCCGAACCTGGTGCGCAGCAGCACCCAGGTGGCCAGCGCCGCGAAGCCGAGCCACCACAGCACCGTCACCTTGAGCTGGACCCCGCCGATGCCGATCTCCGAGGCGAACAGTGCGCGCGCCTGGTCGAAGCCGTCCATGTCGCTGATGGAGTCGGTGGCGACGTTGCCGGTGAAGATCTTGGTGACCGCAAGGTTGAGGCCCTGCAGCATCAGGAAGGTGGCCAGGGTGATGAGGAAGCTGGGCAGCCCGGTCTTCACCAGCATGTAGCCGTTGAGCGCCCCGATGCCCAGGGACACCACCAGGGCGACGGCCACCCCGGTCCACACGTTCATGCTCAACTGGAAGCTGAACATGCTCGCGGTCAGCGCCGACGCGGTGACCGCGACGCCGGCCGAGAGGTCGAACTCGCCGCCGATCATCAGCAGGGCCACGGGCAGCGCCATGATGCCCATCACCGACGCCTGGTAGAGCACGGTCGCCAGCGAGCCCGCCTCGCGGAAGGACGGCGCCACCGCGAAGAAGAAGAGGTAGACCGCGACGGCGGCGATCAGCGCGCCGATCTCCGGGCGGGCCAGCGTCCTGCGCAGCAGCGAGCGTTCGGAGGTGCGGCCGTCCGTCTTGGAGGCGGGCGCCGCGGGTGGTGAGGGGGACGCCGCTGGGGCGGCTGCCTGGGACACAGGGATCACCGGGTGCCCTTCGCGGCGAACGAGGCCACGGACTCGACGTTGTCCTTGTCGACGAAGGCCGGGCCGGTCAGCACCGGGGCGACGCCTCCGCCGCTGACGTTGCCGTTGGTCTTGTACAGCCACAGGGAGTCGACGGAGAGGTAGCCCTGCAGGTAGGGCTGCTGGTCGACGGCGAACTGCACACCACCGTCCTGGACGGCCTTGACCAGGTCCTTGTTGAGGTCGAACGTGCCGACCTTGGCCTTGCTCCCGGCGTCCGCGACCGACTGGACGGCCGTGAGGGCGAAGGGCGCGCCCAGGGTGACGACGTAGTCGATGCCGGAGTCCTGCTTGAGCTTCGCCGTGATCGTGGACTTCACCGACGGCATGTCCGTGCCGTTGACGTAGAGGTTCTCGGTCTTCCCCTTGAAGGTCTTCTTCACGCCGGCGCAGCGGGCCTCCAGGGCGACGTGGCCCTGTTCGTGGATCACGCAGATGTTGTGCTGGGCGCCGAGGTCGTTGAGCTTGTTGCCCAGCGCCTCGCCGGCGACGCTCTCGTCCTGCCCGAAGTACTCCAGCAGTCCCTGGTCCTTCCAGTCGTCCAGACCCGCGTTGAAGCCGACCACCGGGATGCCCGCGGCCTCGGCCTTGGCGACGACGTCCTTCATCGCGTCGGGCTTGGCCAGGGTGACGGCTATCCCGTCGACCTTCTGGTCGATCGCGTTCTGGATCAGGTTGGCCTGGGTCGCCGCGTTGGGGTCGTTGGAGTAGATGAGCTCCACGTTGTCCTTGGCGGCGGCGGCCTGGGCGCCCTTGCGGATCAGGTCCCAGAAGGTGTCACCGGGGGCGGCGTGGGTGACCATCGCGATCTTCATCCGCGGGGTGCCGGCCTTGCCCGCGGCGGGGGCGTCCGCCGACTCCTCGGCCTTCTTCCCGCCCGAGCTGCTGGAACAGCCCGCTGCGAGGAGGACCGCCGCGGCGGAGAGGGCCGCGACGGCGGAGATCCGACGGTTTCTGCGAGAGCGTTCCATGTTCCTGCACCTCACTGCGGTGGGAGGGAGAAGGGGACGGACGTGTTCACATGGCCGGGTGCTGCACGGGAGCAAACCCCTCCCCGGGGCCCCTGTCAAGACTTTGTCAAGACATCAATTCATCTCGACGTAACGACAAGGTAACGACCCGGACTTCCGGCGGGCGGTACGTTCGTATGTAAGGACATAGTGTTGACATCGCGCGACCGGGCGGGCTAGACCTGACAGGGCCGCAGAGCGACCCCCCGGTGACGCACGACGAGGAGTCACGCCCATGACCGAGCCGTACGACCTGATCACGATGGGCCGGATCGGGGTGGACCTCTACCCCCTGCAGACCGGTGTGCCGCTGCCCCAGGTCGAGACGTTCGGCAAGTTCCTCGGCGGCTCCGCCACCAACGTCGCGGTCGCCGCGGCCCGCCTCGGCCGCAGCACCGCCGTCATCACCCGCACCGGCGACGACCCCTTCGGCGCCTACTGCCACCAGGCCCTCAAGGAGTTCGGGGTCGACGACCGCTACGTCACCCCCGTCGCCGCGTACCCGACGCCGGTCACCTTCTGCGAGATCTTCCCGCCGGACGACTTCCCGCTCTACTTCTACCGGCTCCCCAAGGCCCCCGACCTCGAGATCCACGCCGCCGAACTGGACCTCGACGCCGTCCGGACCGCCCGCATCTTCTGGATGACCGGGACCGGCCTGTGCGCGGAGCCCAGCCGCACCGCCACCCTCGCCGCCCTCGAGGCCAGGGCGCGGCGCGGCACCACCGTCTTCGACCTCGACTGGCGCCCCATGTTCTGGAAGGACCCGGACGAGGCCCGTCCTTACTACGCACGGGCGCTGGCCTCGGCCACCGTCGCCGTCGGCAACCTCGACGAGTGCGAGATCGCCACGGGGGTGCGCGAACCACGCGCCGCGGCCGAGGCGCTGCTCGCCGCCGGTGTCGAACTGGCCGTCGTCAAGCAGGGCCCCAAGGGCGTCCTGGCCGTCCACCGCGACGGCAGTACCGCAGAGGTCCCGCCGGTGCCCGTCGAAGTGGTCAACGGGCTCGGCGCGGGCGACGCCTTCGGCGGCTCCCTCTGCCACGGGCTGCTCGCCGGCTGGGACCTGGAGCGGATCATGCGCCACGCCAACGCCGCCGGCGCGATCGTGGCGTCGCGCCTGGCCTGCTCCTCCGCGATGCCCACCGCGTCGGAGGTCCAGGACCTCCTCGACCGCGGCTGACGGTCCGTTCTCTGCCCGAAAGTGAGCTCCTCTTGAGCATCAGCATCTCCGACCTGGTGAAGGTGCGGACCCACCACCCCGAGGCGATAGCCGAGGCCGCCGCCCGCCGCGTCCGCCGCCCGCTCGTCGGCGACAGCGGCCGGCTGATGATCGTGGCCGCGGACCACCCAGCGCGGGGCGCGTTCGCCGTGGGCGACCGGGAGTTCGCCATGGCCAACCGCGTCGACCTGCTGGAGCGGCTGTGCACCGCGCTCTCCCGCCCCGGCGTGGACGGGGTCCTCGGCACCGCGGACATCCTGGAGGACCTGCTGCTGCTCGGCGCGCTCGAGGGCAAGGTCGTCATGGGGTCGATGAACCGCGGGGGCCTCGCCGGCGCATCCTTCGAGCTCGACGACCGCTTCACCGGCCACCGCGCCCAGGACATAGCCCGGCTCGGCTTCGACGCGGGCAAGCTGCTGCTGCGCATCAGCTACGAGGACAGCGGCTCGCTGAGCACCATGGTCGCCACCGCCCGCGCCATCGACGACATGGCCGAGCACCGGCTCCCGGTCTTCGTCGAGCCCTTCATATCCCGCCGCGTCGACGGCAGGGTGCGCAACGACCTGAGCGCGGAGGCCGTCACCAAGTCCATCGCCATCGCCTCCGGGCTCGCCGGGACCTCCGCCTACACCTGGCTCAAGGTGCCCGTCACCGATGACGTCGACGACATGGCCACCGTCATGGAGACCTCCACCCTCCCCGCCGTCCTGCTCGGGGGAGAGGTGGGCAGGGAACAGGACGCGGTCTACGAGAAGTGGCGCAAGGCGCTGCGCCTGCCCACCGTCCAGGGCCTGGTCGTCGGCCGCACCCTCCTCTACCCGGCGGAGGGCGGTGTGGAGACCGCCGTCGACACCGCCGTCGGCCTGCTGTGACGTCCCGGTCGAACCGCGAGAAGTGCGAGGCTCACGCCATGACCAGCACCGAGAACCACCTGGCCGCAGGGAAGGCCGCCGCCGGCCCGTACGCCGTCGACGTCGACCCCGGACGGGCCGGCTGGGACCACTCCTCGCTGCGGATCCTGGAACTCGGGCCCGGCGGGCGGCACGAGTTCGCCACGGGTGACAGCGAGTGGATCGTGCTGCCGCTCTCCGGTGGCTGCGAGGTCTCCACCGCAGAAGGGACGTTCCGGCTCGCCGGGCGCGAGAGCGTCTTCGCCGGCGTCAGCGACTTCGCGTACGTGCCGCGCGACGAGACGGTCACCGTCACCACCGCCTCCGGCGGCCGCTTCGCCCTGACCGGTGCCCGCTGCGACCGGCGGCTGCCCGCCCGCTACGGACCGGCCTCCGCCGTCCCCGTCGAGCTGCGGGGCAGCGGCAGCTGCAGCCGCCAGGTCAACAACTTCGGCGCCGCCGGGGTCTTCGAGTGCGACCGGCTGATCGCGGTCGAGGTGCTCACCCCGGCGGGCAACTGGTCGTCCTTCCCGCCGCACAAGCACGACGAGGACCGCGAGGGCGAATCGCGCCTGGAGGAGATCTACTACTTCGAGATCGCCCCGGCGCACGGCAAGGAGGGCATCGGCTACCAGCGGGTGTCACCCTCCGGCAACGGCCGCAACACCGACGTCCTCGCCGAGGTCCGGCACGGCGACGTCGTCCTCATCCCCGACGGCTGGCACGGCCCCTCGATGGCCGTCCCCGGCCACGACATGTACTACCTCAACGTCATGGCGGGCCCGGGGGAGGAGCGCGCCTGGCTGATCTGCGACCACCCCGACCACGCCTGGGTCCGCGCCACCTGGCCGGACCAGCCCGTCGACCCGCGCCTGCCCCTGTACACCGCCCCCGCCGCCACCGGCGAAGCCCCCGAGAGGTCCTGATGAGCAGCCAGTCCGTACGACGCCTCACGGTCGCCCAGGCGCTGGTGCGGTTCCTGTCCGCGCAGTACACCGAGCGCGACGGGGTCCGCCGCCGGCTCGTCGCCGGCACGTGGGGCATCTTCGGCCACGGCAACGTCGCCGGCATCGGCCAGGCCCTGGTGGAGTATCGCCAGGAGATGCCCTACCACCAGGGCCGCAACGAGCAGGCCATGGTGCACGCCGCCGTCGGCTACGCCCGCCAGCTCAACCGGCTGTCCGCACAGGCCGTCACCACCTCCATCGGCCCCGGCGCCACCAACCTCGTCACCGGCGCCGCGCTCGCCACCGTCAACCGGCTGCCGGTGCTCCTGCTCCCCGGCGACTCCTTCGCCAACCGCCTCCCCGACCCGGTGCTGCAGCAGCTGGAGCACACCCAGTACGGCGACGTCTCCGTCAACGACGCGCTGCGCCCGGTCTCCCGCTGGTTCGACCGGGTCACCCGGCCCGAGGCCCTGATCCCGTCCGCGCTCCAGGCGGTGCGGGTGCTCGCCGACCCCGCCGAGACCGGCGCCGTCACGCTCGCCCTCCCGCAGGATGTCCAGGCCGAGGCGTACGACTGGCCGGAGGAGTTCTTCGCCGAGCGCGTCTGGCACGTACGCCGCCCGGCCCCCGAGGCCGCCGAACTCGCGGCGGCCGCCGAGGCGGTGCGCGCCGCGCGGCGCCCGCTGATCATCGCGGGCGGCGGCGTCCACCACAGCGAGGCCGAGCCGGCCCTTCAGGCGCTGGCCGAGGCCACCGGCATCCCGGTGGCGTCCACCCAGGCCGGCAAGGGCTCGCTGCGCCACGACCACCCGGCCGACCTCGGCGGCGTCGGGCACACCGGCACCGCCGTGGCCGACGACATCGCGCGCACCGCCGACCTGGTCATCGGCGTGGGCACCCGCTACACCGACTTCACCACCGCCTCCTCCACGCTCTTCGCCGCCCCCGGGGTGCGCTTCCTCAACCTCAACGTCACCGGCTTCGACGCCCACAAGCTCGGTGCCCGCACCCTGGTCGGCGACGCCCGCGCGAGCCTCGAAGCCCTCGCCGGGGCCGTGGCGGGACACCGCGTCGACCCGGCGTACGAGGCCGAGTACCGCGCGGGCAAGGAGAGCTGGGAGCGTGTGGTCGACGCCGCGTACGCCGCGGACGACACGGACCGCCCCACCCAGACGCAGGTGCTCGGCGCGCTCGACTCGGTGGTCGGCGACGACGACGTGGTCATCAACGCCGCCGGCTCCCTCCCCGGTGACCTGCACAAGCTGTGGCGCGCCCGCTCACCGCGGCAGTACCACCTGGAGTACGGCTACTCCTGCATGGGCTACGAGATCCCCGCCTCCATCGGCGTGCGCATGGCGGCGCCCGACCGGCCGGTGTGGGCGCTCGTCGGGGACGGCACCTACCTGATGATGCCGACGGAGATCGTGACCGCGGTCCAGGAGGGCGTGAACGTCAACCTCCTCCTCATCCAGAACCACGGCTACGCCTCCATCGGCGGACTGTCCTCCGAGGTCGGCGGCGAGCGCTTCGGCACCGCCTACCGCTACCGGGCCGCCGACGGCTCCTTCACCGGCGACCCGCTCCCGGTGGACCTCGCCGCCAACGCCGCCAGCCTCGGGATGGACGTGCTGCGCGCCCGGACGGTGCGCGAGCTGCGCGAGGCGCTGGCCGCCGCCCGTGCCTCCGACCGCCCGACCTGCGTGTACGTCGAGACCGACCCCACGCCGACGGCCCCCGCCGCCCAGGCCTGGTGGGACGTGCCGGTCGCCGAGACCGCCTCGCGGGAGGCGGCCGTCGAGGCCCGCAAGTCCTACGAACGGCACCTGGGCGACCGCCGCCGCCACCTGTGAGGCGGCTCCCGGAACACGGCACCACCGACCGCGCCACCGACCGCACCGGCCCGCCCGCGGGCCCTTCGAGAAGGGGTGGACCCAAATGTTCGGACAATGTGATGTCAGAGTTTCCTGAGATCGAGACCGGCGGATACGCTCCCCCTGTGTCCAAAGCAGAGTCCGCGCCGCTCGAGTTCGAGGTGGACCGCTCCAGCCCGGTGCCGCTGTACTACCAGCTCGCCCAGCAGCTGGAGGGCGCCATCGAGCACGGCAGGCTCGCCCCGGGCAGCCTCCTGGGCAACGAGATCGAACTCGCCGGACGGCTCGGCCTCTCCCGGCCGACCGTCCGGCAGGCCATCCAGTCGCTCGTGGACAAGGGACTGCTGGTGCGCCGTCGCGGCGTGGGCACCCAGGTCGTGCACAGCCAGGTCAAGCGGCCCCTGGAGCTGAGCAGCCTCTTCGACGACCTCCAGGCGGCCGGGCAGAGCCCCGCGACCCAGGTGCTGCGCAACGAGACCGAACCGGCCTCCGCCCAGGTCGCCGCCGCGCTCGGCCTCGCCGAGGGCAGCGACGTCGTCGTCCTGCAACGGCTGCGCTTCACCCACGGTGAGCCGATGGCCCACATGTGCAACTACCTGCCGCCGGGACTGCTGTCCCTGGACAACGCCAGGCTGGAGTCCACCGGCCTGTACCGCATGATGCGCGCCGCCGGGATCACCCTGCACAGCGCCCGTCAGTCGGTCGGCGCCCGGTGCGCCACCGAGGCGGAGGGCGAGCTGCTCGCCGAGGACCCCGGGGCCGCGCTGCTCACCATGAGCCGGACGACGTACGACGACACGGGACGGGCCGTCGAGTACGGCACGCACATCTACCGCGCCTCCCGCTACGCCTTCGAGTTCCAGCTCCTCGTACGGGCCTGAACGACCGCGGAACCCCCCCTTCCGCAAGCATCGCACCCTGTGACGGATACTTGGTCGGTTCCAAGACCTGCAGGGAAAGGCACGACGTGGAGAGCGCGAACAGGGGAAAGCGTGCGCTCGGTGCGCTACTGACAGTGGTCATCGGTGTGGCGCTGGCGGGTTGCAGCAGCACCGGGGGCCTGCGCGCGGAGCAGCGGGCCAAGGAGGCCCAGGCCAACGGATCGGCCGTCGACACACCGAAGTGGACGGTCGCCATGGTCACCCACGCCGGTGCCGGGGACAGCTTCTGGGACATCGTCCAGAAGGGCGCCCGGCAGGCCGCGGCCAAGGACAACATCAAATTCCTGTACTCCAACAGCGACCAGGGCAAGGACCAGGCGCAGCTGGTGCAGACCGCCATCGACCAGAAGGTCGACGGCCTCGTCGTCACGCTCGCCAAGCCCGAGGCCATGAAGGACGTCGTCCTGAAGGCGGAGAAGGCCGGCATCCCGGTCGTCACCATCAACTCCGGGTCCGCCCAGTCCAAGGAGTACGGCGCCCTGGCGCACATCGGCCAGGACGAGACCGTCGCCGGCGAGGCCGTCGGCGACGAGCTCACGGCGCGCGGCAGGAAGCACGTCCTGTGCGTGCTCCACGAGCAGGGCAACGTCGGCCACGAGCAGCGCTGCGCGGGCGTGAAGAACACCTTCGCGGGCACGACGGAGAACCTCTACGTCAACGGCACCAACATGCCGGACGTCCAGTCCGCCCTCCAGGCCAAGCTGGCGGCCGACCGTTCCATCGACGCCGTCGTGACCCTGGGCGCGCCCTACGCCGCCACCGCCGCCAAGGCGAAGGACCAGGCGGGCAGCCAGGCCGAGGTCGACACCTTCGACCTCAACGGCCAGGTCGCGGGCGCGCTGGAGGACGGCACCATCGGCTTCGCCGTCGACCAGCAGCCGTACCTGCAGGGCTACGAGGCCGTCGACCTGCTGTGGCTCTACCGGTACAACGCCGACGTGCTCGGCGGTGGCAGGCCCGTGCTGACCGGCCCGCAGATCGTCACCAAGGACGACGCGGCCGCGCTGAAGGACTACGCGAAGCGGGGCACCCGATGACCGCGGACAGCCTCGCGCCCCCGAGACGGCTCGGGCACCGCCTGCTCAGCCGCCCCGAGCTCGGGGCGGTCGTCGGCGCCGTGGCCGTCTTCGTCTTCTTCTCCGTGGCGGCCGACTCCTTCCTGCGGCCGGCGAGCCTGGGGACCATCCTCTACGCAGCGTCCACCATCGGGATCATGGCGGTGCCGGTGGCACTGCTGATGATCGGCGGCGAGTTCGACCTGTCGGCGGGCGTGCTGGTCACGTCCTCCGCCCTGGTGTCGTCGATGTTCAGCTACCAGATGACGGCGAACGTCTGGGTGGGCGTCGGCGTCTCGCTGCTCGTCACCCTCGCCATCGGCTTCTTCAACGGCATCATGCTGGCCCGCACGAAGCTGCCGAGCTTCATCATCACGCTGGGCACCTTCCTGATGCTCACCGGCCTCAACCTGGGCTTCACCAAGCTCATCGACGGCACGGTCAGCACCAAGTCCATCTCCGACATGGAGGGCTTCGCGTCGGCGCGGGCGCTGTTCGCCTCGCACCTGACGATCGGCGACGTCGACCTCCAGGTGACCATCCTGTGGTGGATCGCGCTGGTCGCCGTCGCCACGTGGGTCCTGCTGCGCACCCGCGCCGGCAACTGGATCTTCGCCTCCGGCGGCGGCCCCGACGCGGCCCGCGCGGTCGGCGTCCCCGTCACCCGTACGAAGACGGGCCTGTACATGGCCGTCGCCTTCTGCGCGTGGATCTCCGGGCAGCACCTGCTCTTCTCCTTTGACGTCGTGCAGTCGGGAGAGGGCATCGGCAACGAGTTCCTGTACATCATCGCCGCCGTGATCGGCGGCTGTCTGATGACCGGCGGCTACGGCTCCGCCATCGGCTCGGCGGTCGGCGCGTTCATCTTCGGCATGACCAGCAAGGGCATCGTCTACGCCGAGTGGAACCCGGACTGGTTCAAGTTCTTCCTGGGCGCCATGCTGCTGCTGGCGACGCTGCTCAACGCCTGGGTGCGCAAGCGGGCGGAGGCGGCGAAGTGACGGTCCTGGTGAAGCTGACCGACGTCAGCAAGGCGTACGGGCACGTACGCGCCCTGGAGGGCGTCTCCCTGGAGGTGCACGCGGGGGAGATCACCTGCGTCCTCGGCGACAACGGTGCCGGCAAGTCCACCCTGATCAAGATCATCGCCGGGCTGCACCAGCACGACGGGGGCGCTTACGAGATCGAGGGCGTGCCCGTACGCCACGCCTCCCCCCGCGAGGCCCTCGACCGCGGCATCGCCACGGTCTACCAGGACCTGGCCGTCGTCCCGCTGATGCCGGTGTGGCGGAACTTCTTCCTCGGCTCCGAGCCGAGGAAGGGCCGCGGCCCCCTCAAGCGCCTCGACGTCGCCATGATGCGGGAGACCACGCGCACGGCACTGCGCGACATGGGGATCGACCTGCGCGACGTGGACCAGCCCATCGGCACCTTGTCGGGCGGGCAGCGGCAAAGCGTCGCCATCGCCCGGGCCGTGCACTTCGGGGCCAAGGTGCTCATCCTCGACGAGCCCACGGCGGCACTCGGCGTCCGGCAGTCCGGCGTCGTCCTGAAGTACGTCGCCGCGGCCCGGGACGCCGGGCTGGGTGTGGTCCTCATCACGCACAACCCCCACCACGCCCACCTCGTCGGCGACCGCTTCGTCCTGCTGCGCCGCGGCACGATGACCGGCTCCTACACCAGGGACGGGATCACGGTGGACGAGCTCACCCGGGAGATGGCGGGCGGCTCGGACCTCGAGGCCCTCGCGCACGAACTGCGCCGCCCGGCGCCGTGAGGGCGGGTGGGCGGCCAACGGCCGTCCACCCGCGCCCCCGCTCCGCCGACGCCCGGGGCAGCGGGCCACGCCCCCGCGGGCCCCGGCACTTAGAATCACTCGGAGAAACGCCCCCGACCCCGGAGAGACGAGCCTTGCGAGCGACGACCGAGCAGCAGTTCGGGACCGAGTCCGGGATCGGATCCACGGGGGTGAACCGATGAGCATGTACCGAGGAGCCGCCCGCTCCTCCAGCAGTTCCACACTCCTGAGCACGGTGGGCCGCCGCGAGCGACGCTCGCACCTCACCGCGCCCCGGGTCCCCACCGTCGGCATCGACATCGGCGGCACCAAGGTGATGGCCGGCGTCGTCGACGCGGACGGCACCATCCTGGAGAAGCTGCGCACCGAGACCCCGGACAAGAGCAAGAGCCCGAAGGTGGTCGAGGACACCATCACCGAGCTCGTCCTCGACCTGTCCGAGCGGCACGACGTGCACGCCGTGGGCATCGGCGCGGCCGGGTGGGTCGACGCGGACCGCTCCCGGGTGCTCTTCGCCCCTCACCTGTCCTGGCGCGACGAGCCGCTGAAGGCCCGTCTCACCGAGCGCCTGCGGGTCCCCGTCATGGTGGACAACGACGCGAACACCGCCGCGTGGGCGGAGTGGCGCTTCGGCGCCGGCCGCGGTGAGAACGACCTCGTCATGATCACGCTGGGCACCGGGATCGGCGGCGCCATCCTGGAGGACGGCCAGGTCAAGCGGGGCCGCTACGGCGTCGCGGGCGAGTTCGGCCACATGCAGGTCGTGCCCGGCGGCCACCGCTGCGCCTGCGGCAACCGCGGCTGCTGGGAGCAGTACAGCTCGGGCAACGCCCTGGTGCGTGAGGCCCGCGAACTCGCGGCGGCGGAGTCCCCGGTGGCGTACGGGATCATCGACCGGGTCGACGGCCAGGTCCGGGAGATCACCGGACCGCTCATCACGGAGCTCGCCCGTGAGGGTGATCCGATGTGCGTCGAGCTCTTCCAGGACATCGGCCAGTGGCTGGGCGTCGGCATCGCCAACCTTGCCGCCGCCCTGGATCCTTCCTGCTTCGTCATCGGCGGCGGTGTCAGCGCGGCCGACGACCTGCTGATCGCCCCGGCCCGCGACGCCTTCCGGCGCCATCTGACCGGCCGCGGCTACCGGCCGGAGGCGCGTATCGTCAAGGCGCAACTCGGCCCCGAGGCCGGGATGGTCGGCGCCGCGGACCTGGCGCGGCTGGTCGCGCGCCGCTTCCGGCGGGCCAACCGGCGGCGGGTCGAGCGGTACGAGCGCTACGCGAAGGTCGTCGGCAAGTGAGTGCCATGCCCCCGAGGAAGCCGCCGCGCTGGGTGCAGTGGACGGTCGTCCCGCTGCTGATCCTGGTGCCGATCGGCTACGTGATCATCTCCGCCGAGCAGAGCCGGGACAGCGGCGAGGAGAAGCAGCAGCAGGCGGCCGCCACCACGCTCACCTACCTGTGGCCCACCAAGGTGCAGCGGCGCATCTACGAGGTGCCGATCCCGTCCGGGTCGACGCCGGTGGCGTACCTGGAGACCAACAACTGGGCCTCCAGCTCCTTCTACGTGCAGTTCCGCACCAACCAGGGCGGCCTGGACACCTTCCTCGCCCAGGTCGGCACGAGCCGCTCCGCCCTCGAGGACGGCGACGTGACCGTGAGCCCGAAGCAGGCCCGCATGGTGCGCTGGACCTTCGGCACGGACCGCCGGTGGGCCGGTCTCAAGCTCAAGCAGCACGGCGACAAGCCGGACCACAACATCACGGTCGACCTCTCCAACACGGACCACCCCGTGGTCTATGTCGTGTCCACGATAAACTTCCGCTGACCGGCGCCCAGGCGCCGCAAGGGTCCCGCGCCGTCACGGGGCCCGGACGTCCGTGCCCGCGAACGCCTCGATAGCGTGGAGCGAGTGACCGACGAGCAGACCCCCAAGACCCTCCAGCACCGCATCGACGGCCCGCAGGACGCCCCGGTCCTGGTCCTCGGCCCCTCACTGGGCACGACGTGGCACATGTGGGACCGGCAGATACCCGAGCTGACCCGGCAGTGGAGGGTGCTTCGGTACGACCTCCCGGGGCACGGCGGTGCCCCCGCCGACCCCTCGGCCTCCACCACAGACCTCGCCGACCGCCTGCTGCGCACCCTGGACGAGGCCGGCGTCGAGCGCTTCGGCTACGCGGGCTGCGCCTTCGGCGGCGCCATCGGCACCCAGCTCGCGCTGCGCGCCCCGCAGCGCGTCGCCTCGCTCGCGCTGGTCTCCTCGGCCGCCCGCTTCGGGACACCTGACGCATGGCGGCAGCTCGGCGTCGTCGTCCGTGCGAACGGCCTGGAGCAGATCGCCCTGAGCACCCCCGAGCGCTGGTTCGCCCCCGCCTTCCGTGCCGCCCAGGCCGCCATCGTGGACTGGTCCGTGCAGATGGCCCGCGCCGTCGACCCCGAGTGCTACATCGCCGCCTGCGAGGCGCTGGCCGCCCATGACGTGCGCGCCGAGCTGGGCCTGATCACCGTGCCGACGCTGGTCCTGGGCGGCGCCGAGGACCAGGTGACGCCGCCCGCCGACGCCCGGGCCCTGGTCGCCGGGATACCGGACGCGCGGCTCGCGGTCGTCCCCGGGGCCTCGCACCTGGTGCCGGTCGAGCAGCCCGCCGCCGTGGGCGAACTCCTCGCGCGCCACTTCGAGGCCACCTGGACCGAGCAGCCCGTCGCCGCGGCCCTCCCGGCGCAGCCCGCACCCGCGGCCCCCGAGCCCGTTCCGGCGGCGGCCCCCGTACGGCCCGCGCCGCAGCACCGGGGCGGCACCGCGGGCGAACGCCCGGACGCGTACGCGGAGGGCGACCGCACCCGGCGCGAGCTCCTTGGCGACGCCCACGTCGACCGGGCGGCGGAGGAGGCCGAGGAGTCCGCCGGGGACTTCGAGGAGTTCGTCACCCGCTACGCCTGGGGCGAGGTCTGGAACCGGCCCGGGCTGGACCGGCGCACCCGCAGCGTCGTCACCCTGACCGCACTCGTCGCCGGCGGCCACCACACGGAACTGGCCGCGCACACCCGGGCCGCGCTGCGCGGCGGCCTCACCCCGGCCGAGATCGAGGAGGTGCTACTGCACACCGCCGTCTACTGCGGGGTGCCCGCTGCCACCTCCGCCTTCGCGGTGGCGCGGCGTGTCATCCGGGAGGAGACTCGGCCACGGGAGTGAGCCCGCGCGCACGGCGGCCCGGTCGCCCCGTCAGCCCATTGCCATCCCCACCTGGATGCGGCGTGTGCGGTGCGCACGGGCCCGGCCATGATGGCCATGCAAAGATTCACCGCTCCGGAGGAGAGCCATGAAGCTGACGAAGAGGGGCCATGCCTGCGTCCGCCTGGAGAAGGACGGGCGCGTGCTCGTCATCGACCCCGGAGCCTTCACCGAGCCGGGGGCCGCGACGGGGGCGGAGGCGGTGCTCATCACGCACGAGCACGCGGACCACTTCAGCGAGCAGCAGCTGCGCGCCGCCCTGGAGGCCGACCCCGCCGCCGAGATCTGGACGTTGAAGAGCGTCGCCGACCAGGTGTCGGCCGCCTTCCCGGGCCGGGTCCACACCGTCGGCGAGGGCGACACCTTCAGCGCGGCCGGCTTCGACATCGAGGTGCACGGCCAGATGCACGCCGTGATCCACCCCGACATCCCGAGCATCACCAATGTGGGCTTCCTCCTCGACGGCTCCGTCTTCCACCCCGGCGACGCGCTCACCGTGCCCGGCCGGTCCGTCGAGACGCTGCTGCTGCCGGTGCACGCCCCCTGGAGCAAGGTCTCCGAGGTCATCGACTACCTCCGCGAGGTGAAGCCGGCCCGTGCCATCGACGTGCACGACGGGCTGCTCAGCGACGTCGCGCGTACGGTCTACGACCGGCTGCTCGGCCCCGACGGGCCCGGTGTCGGCGGCGCGGAGCACGGCAGGCTGGCCCCCGGCGACAGCGCCGACCTGGGCTGACGACCCGCCGCGGACGGCCCCGGGGAACGCCGCGGGGCCGGTTGTCGGAGGCGGGCGGTAGATTCGGGTCCATGCGCATCGCCACCTGGAACGTCAACTCGATCACCGCCCGCCTGCCGCGGCTGCTGCCCTGGCTGGAGAAGAACAGCCCGGACGTGCTGTGCATCCAGGAGACCAAGTGCGCCGAGGCGCAGTTCCCGTTCGACGAGCTGCGCGCCCTCGGCTACGAGACCGCCGTCAACGCCACCGGCCGGTGGAACGGCGTCGCCCTGCTGTCCAAGGTGGGTCTCGGGGACGTCGTCGTCGGCCTGCCCGGCGGCCCGTTGTACGAGGAGGTCGACGAGCCCCGCGCGGTCTCGGCGACCTGCGGCCCGGTCCGGGTCTGGTCGGTGTACGTGCCCAACGGCCGTGAGGTCGGCCACGAGCACTACGCCTACAAGCTGCGCTGGTTCGAGGCGCTGCGCGCGGCGGTCGCGCAGGACGCAGCGGGCGGGCGCCCCTTCGCCGTCCTCGGCGACTACAACGTGGCGCCCACCGACGAGGACGTGTGGGACCCCTCGGTCTTCGAGGGGCTGACCCACGTCACCCCCGCGGAGCGGGAGGCGCTGGCGCACCTGCGCGAGGCCGGGCTCAGCGACGTGGTGCCCCGCCCGCTGAAGTACGACCGTCCGTACACCTACTGGGACTACCGCCAGCTGGCCTTCCCCAAGAACCGCGGCATGCGGATCGACCTGGTCTACGCGAACCAGGCCTTCGGCAAGGCGGTCTCCGACGCCTACGTCGACCGTGAGGAGCGCAAGGGCAAGGGCGCCTCCGACCACGCCCCCGTCGTGGTCGACCTCGACGTCTGACCGCTCCGGGGCAGGCCCACCGCGAAGCGCCCGCCGGCCCTGCGCTGGAACTCGACGTAGCCGCGCAGGCCGGGCGGGCAGGGCAGGTGCAAGGTGGCCGGGTGCGCCACCTCGCGCAGGTCCACCACCAGGGCGTCGTCCGGCAGCCCGGCCAGCGCGCCGGCCAGCTCCGGGTCGGCGTCCGGCCGGGCCTGCCCCACGGGCGTGCCCCGCAGGTCGGGCCGGTAGGAGAAGACGTGTGAGGTCTCGGCGAGCCGCTCCAGCACGGCCGTGTGGTCCGGAGCCGTGCCGTCCGCCCGTTCGGGATCCGGATCCGGCTCCGGCGCCGTGCGCTCCAGGGCCGTGAGCCCGGCCCGGGCCAGCAGGGTGACCCAGTCGACCAGTGACGGCGCGACGTACGCCCAGGTGTCGAGGAAGACCCCGGTCGCTGCGAACACCCGGCCCCAGGCGCCGGTGCCCTCGTCCACGTCGACGAAGAGCGTGTCCCCGCCCGACTCGTGCAGCAGGTGCGCGGAGCCGGGCGGCCCCACCGCCCAGCCACCGGGGTGCAGCCCGCGCTCCGGGGCCAGCCGGTACTCCTCCAGGCCCCCGATGCGGATCGACCGCACCCTGGCGACCAGGTGCCGCACCTCGTCGGGCAGCGGCACGTCCCACGCCGCGATCTCGGCGTCGTCCGCGCCGGGTGCCAGCCGTACCGTCCCCGGTGCCCGTGCCGCCAGTTCCTCCAGCAGCCGCCAGGCGCGGTCCGCCGCCCGTGCCGCGGCTTCCCGTTCATCCCGCATTGCATGGCCCTTCTCGCGCGGGGCAGCCTTACGTTACGTATTGTGCGGCAACGGAACGTATACAACGTGTCGTTACCGTTGGCATACGCCCGCGCGTACGCTCCCGGCCATGAAGAGCTTCTCCGTCGACATCGCCGCCGCCGTGCTCGAACCCGACCCCCTGGACCCGGAGCAGATCGTCTCCGGCTCCCCGGAGGTCACCGGAACGGTGCTGTGGCAGTCGCCCGACGGCACCCGTTCGAGGGGGATCTGGCAGATCACCCCCGGTGTGGTGACCGACACCGAGGCGGACGAAATGTTCGTGGTCGTCAGCGGGCGGGCCACCGTCGAGGTGGAGGGCGGACCGACCCTGGAGCTCGGCCCGGGCGACGTCTGCGTCCTCCGCGAAGGAGACCGCACGACATGGACCGTCCACGAGACACTCCGCAAGGCCTACGCCATAGGCTGATGCCCATGGACATCTCCTTCCTGGACAGGTGGCGCAAACGGTACGGCGAGGTCCGCGGCGCGGCCGTACCGGAGTCCCTCGCCGAGGACCCGGAAGGAGTCGCGGAACTGCTCTCCGAGTGCGAACTGCTGCGCGCCAGGGCCGAGGCCGAGGGCGTGGAACTCGACGACACGGCCGTCTCTTTGGAGCGCCTGGACCAACTGGTGCCGCGCTGGCGCGACGACCCGGACGAGCTGTCCTGGCTCGGCAACGACGCCGGGCTCTACCTCGGCACGGTCATCGTGCGCACCGTGCCGGGCGCGAGCTGGCAGATCTGGCCCAACGGCCGGCCCGTCATCCTGCTGGCCTCCGGCCGTGAACTCGACGTCGTCGAGGCCGGCCACGAGTGGGCGGAGAGCGGCACACCGGAGCTGTCCCAGGTCCACGCCGAGGCGTCCGAGGCCTGAGCGCCGCCCGGCGTTCCTAGATGACGCGCTCGGCCTCGCCGAGCATGGCCTCGAACCAGCGGTCGAAGCCGTAGAGCACCGAGCCGGGCGGTGTGGCGGAGAGCCGGTAGACCAGCGAGCCCCGCGGGTCCGCCGGCGGTCCGATGACGGAGACGAAGGCGGCACCGTCGAGGCGCACCAACCGCCACACCGGCGCGGTGCGGTAGCGGTAGACCTCCAGCTGAATCGTTCCTTCATCGGCGAGGGCGGCGAGCATGTCCTCCGCGAAGCGCAGGCTCGACGCGAAGAAGCGCGGTGTCTCGCCGACCTCCTCCGCGATCCGGGCGACCGCGGGGCTCTCCGGGTGCAGCAACAGCAGCCGCATGCGGGGGGCCCCGGTCCGGCCGTCGCGGGTCAGCGGCCCGCGCAGCAGCGAGTCGCCGAGCGCCACCAGGCCCAGGGCGCGCACGCCCACCACGTCCACCGCGTCGGCGCTCGCGGCCACCTCGCGGATCTCCGCGGCCGCCTCGGGCTTGGTCAGCGCGACCGCCGCGACCTGCGGATGGTCCATCAGGTCGCGGACGCCGTACGAGCGCAGGCGGCGCGGCGCGAGCCCCATGAGCATCCGTGCGTGGTCCGGCATGCGCAGGCCCTGCGCGATGCGCTCGAACACGTCGAACCGCACCACCGAGCGGCGCCCCCGCACGATCTCGTTGACCCGGCCCTGCAGCAGCCCCGTCGCGGCGGCGATGCGTGACTGGCTCGCGCCGCCGTACTGCTGCGCGAACCGCAGGATCGCCCCGGCGTCGCGGGCCCGCAGGGCCTCCCGTATCTCCTCGCGCTCCCAGGCCCACGCGGGGATCTCGACGGCATCGCCAGAAACCGGTCCCGACATCCACGACTCCCGTCCGTACCGGCGCCGGTTCCTTCCACCGGCGTTACCAGCGGGTATGTCGTGGTGAGAATAGCGCGGGGGTATCGCGTGCACGTGTGCTTCACGGAATGCTCGGCGCCACCTACGACACCTGTGAGGTGGTCACATGGGGGACAACCTGGCCGCACAGCCCCCGTTCCGGCGCGTCGCCCCCGGCGCCGACCGAGGTGCCGGAGACGAGTCCCCTCCGGATACCCTCCATACCCAGGGTCCGGCGGCCGAACCCGTCCCGGCCCCACCCGCCACCGTCCTGCTGGGCGAGGTCTTCCTGCCCGCCGACGACCTGGCGCCCGCCCAGGCGCGCCGCATCCTGGCGGCGACCCTGGACGCGTGGGACCTCGGGTACCTGATGGACCCCGCGAGCATCGTCCTCGCCGAGCTCGTCTCCAACGCCGTGCGGCACGCCGGGGGCCGGCGTGTGGGTGTCACGCTGTCGCGGCGGCTGACGCTGGTGCACATGTCGGTCCGCGACGGCTCCCGCACTCCGCCCTGCCTGGTGCTGACCGGGCGGGTCCCCGACACGACGGGGAGCGCCCGCGGTCTTCAGGTGGTTTCCGCCCTCACCTACCGCTGGGGGACAGACCTCCTGCCGGGCGGCAAGCGTGTCTGGGCCGAGATCGCCGTCTGACGGGGCGTCGGGAGGTGCATGATGGGGTCATGGACTCCCTGCAGCAGATGCCCAACATCGGCGCGGTCCTGGCCGAGCGCCTCCGCAGCGCCGGTGTGCCGGACGCCGACGAGCTGCGCCGCCTCGGATCCGGAGGGGCCTTCGCGATGATCCGCGAAGGGCTTCCCGAGGACGCCTGCACCCACACCCTGCTCGCCCTCGAGGGCGCGATCCGCGGTACCCGCTGGACCGCCATCCCCAAGGCCGACCGCGACGCGCTGGTCGGCCGGGTACTCGGCGAGGGCCACGCGGGCGCCGCAGCCGGAGGCCGTTAGCGATCGCGCGCCACCACCGGGCCGAGGGGCGCGGCCCCGCCGGACCCGGCCGTGCGCCCGCCCGGCAGCCGGTCAGGACGAGAAGTCGATGCTGTACGCCACCCGCCAGCGGTCGGCGCGGATCACCGTGTCCGAGGTCTCCACGGCGCGGTCGTCGGCGTCGAAGTACGTCCGCTGGACCGCCGTCACGCACTGGCCGTGCGCACAGCCGAGGGTCTGCGCCTCCCAGCCGGTGGCGGGCCGCGACTCCAGGACCTCGCGGGCCCGCACCACGCGGACCCCGATCGCGGCCAGCCGTCCCCGCACGCCGCGGCGGGCGTAGGGGCCGCGTTCGGGGTGCGCGACGTCCGTGCCGTCGGTGATGGCCAGCGGTTCCCAACTGGTCGCGAGCTGCACGGGCCGGCGGTTCGCCAGGTACTCGTAACGGGTCATCACCACCGGGTCGCCGGTGGCGATGCGGAGCCGCTCGGCGATGGCCGGCGGGGCGGTCGTGGTGACCGTCGAGGACTCCCAGTCCACCGCTGCCGCGTCACCGGCGACCCGTGTGGCGAAGGGCGAGTCGACGGCGCCGGTGCCGCGGTCGAGCGTCCCGCGGGCCGAACGGTCGATCACGAACACCCCGCGCCCGAACTGCCCTTCGACGTAGCCCGCGGCCTTCAGCACGCGCACCGCCCGGTCGACGGTCTGGTCGCTCGCCCGGTAGGCCTCCTTGAGCCGGGAACGGGAGGGGATGCGGGACTCGGGCTTGAGGAGTCCCTCGTCGATCCGCCGCATGAGGTCGTCGGCGATCCACTGGTACACCGGCGCCGGCTCGGCCATCCCCGCTGTCCTCTCTCCCGTTCCTGGCACGACGTTAGGTACGCAGGCCACAGCTGCGTACCGAGGTACGCACGCTACGGGAGTGACGGCCGGCGAAGCGGCAGGGAGAGCCGTGACGGGTCCGCCGCCGGGGAGGAGAGGGCCAGCGCGGAGAAGGCCGGGTTGTGCTCGATGTAGAGGGGGTCGACGGTGTCCACGACCACGGCCAGGCGGTGGCCGGCCGGGACGTCGTAGGCGGTGGAGTACAGCTCCAGGTCCACCGCGAAGGGGGTCCCCGGGGTGCGGTCGGTGAAGGTGTAGGGGGCGTGCGTGATCAGCTTGCCGATGCCGAGGGGGTTCACGTCGTACAGGTAGGCCACGAAGGTGCCCCGGGAGGCCGAGGGCGTCACCGTCGTGTGCAGCACGGGGGTGCCGCGGACCTGCTGCACGGTCTGGTCGCGGGGACTCTGCCAGACCGCCGCGAAGGCGCGCGGCAACAGCGGTACGGAGACGACGGGCGGCGCCTGCGCGAGCTGGTCGGCGAGCGAGGAGAGGAAGATGATGCCGCCGTCCGCGCCCGAGTCGACGTTCGCGGCGATGCGGCGGGTGCCGTCCAGCGGCAGCTCACGGGTGGCCGACGGCACGGCCGCCCAGCTGCCGTACCCCTCGTAGCCGCCACCGCTGCGGGAGGCCAGGCGGACCGGCTGCTCCTTGTCGATGCCGTTGTCCACGCCCTTGAGGTGGTGGTCCAGCCAGCGCCGCGTGTCGGACCAGACGTCGTTGGGCAGCCCGAACAGCCCCGTGATCTCCGGTGTCGCGTGGTCGCCGGGGCGGAACTCCAGGCGCTTGGGGACGGTCAGCCGGTCGTAGAACGAGGCGAGCTGGTTGGGCGAGAAGATCGTGTCGCCCCAGGCGTTGGCGAGCATCACGGCGGTGCCGTTGGCGTTGATCCGGTCGAGGTAGGTGCCGGGGGAGCGCAGGCGGCTCCAGGCGATCAGCTCGTCCTCCTGGTCGTAGTCGGAGGCCAGGAAGTCGGTGAGCACCCGCTGGAACTCGGCGCTGGGCCGGCCCGTGAGGTATCCGGCGGCGCCGAGCAGCAGGGAGGACTGCAGGTGCTGGGTGCGGCCGCCGTAGATGGACTCGGTCAGGTCCGCCCAGCCGCTGAGTGCCGCCACCGCCTTGACGCGGGGGTCGTGCGCGGCGCCCATGAGGGTCAGCCCGGCACCGTAGGAGACGCCGGCCATGCCGATCCGGCCGGGGTCTGCGCGGGTGTTGGCGAGCGTCCAGTCGATGACCTTCGATATGTCCGCGACGTCCAGCGGCCCGGCGACGTCGATCGTCCCGCCGGAGAGGTAGAAGCCGCGCGCGGTGTAACTCACCACGACGTAGCCGGAGTCGGCGAGCTTCTGTGCCTGGGCCAGGTACTGCAGGTCGTTCAGGCCCCAGCTGCTGGGGAGGACGACGGCGGGATAGCGCGCACTTGCGTCGCGACCGCCGTTACCCGAAGGGGTGAAGACGTTCCCCTTGAGGGTGATCCCGCCGGCTCCGGGGATGTCGACGAAGCGGACGGAAGGGGCGGCGGTGCCCGCCGCGTGGACCGTGCCGGCCGTGAGGCCTGGACCTGCGACCGGGGTCGCGTGCGCGGCGGGGGTCGCGATGCCCAGTGCCGCGGTGGCGAGCAGGACGGCGGAAAACGTTCCCGCGGTGGTACGAGGCGCTCTCATGGCGGCTCCAGATGTCCCCGTGACAAAGTGACTGGAGAGTAACCAGAGCCGCTTACCGTTGGTAATACCTCTGCATGTTACGCGCCAGTAACGATTGCCTTGAGCTGAGGGAACGTCAGTCCATCGAGCGAACTTGCGACGCATCCATTGACTTCGGCCACGCGGGACGCCGAATCTGAACCCGTCAGCGTCGACAGGGGGAGGGCCCGATGGGTGTCGGACGTGCATCGATCCTGGGAGCGGCCGCGGCGGCGGCCGCGCTCGTGCTCACCGCGGTGAGCGCGGTTCCGGCCACCGCGCACTCGCGGGACGGCCACCATCAAGGCAACGGCCACCGGGACGCGTACGTCGCGCTCGGGGACTCGTACACGTCGGGACCGCTCATCCCCGACCAGGTGGACGCCAATTGCGCCCGGTCGAACCGGAACTACCCCTCGCTGGTGGCCGGGCGGCTGAGAGGCACCACCCTGACCGACGTGAGCTGCGGCGGGGCCACCACCGCCGAGATGTGGAAGGCGCAGGGCGGCAACCCGCCGCAGCTGGACGCCCTGAGCCGGCGGACCTCCCTGGTCACCCTGCAGATCGGCGGCAATGACGTCGGCTTCGGCAGCATCATCCGCACCTGCGCCGGCGCCGCGGTCTCCGACCCGACCGGCAATCCCTGCGAGAAGTACTACACGGCCGGCGGAACGGACCAGTTGCGGACCGCCGTGGAGCAGACGGCACCGAAGATCGACGCCGTGCTGGACGCCATCCACCACCGCGCGCCGCGGGCGCGCGTCGTGGTCGTCGGCTACCCGGCGCTGCTCCCCGACAGCGGGGTCGGCTGCCGCCCGGCCGTGCCCTTCGCCGACAAGGACTTCGCCTACCTCCGGGACACCGAGAAGCGGCTCAACGCCATGCTGGCCCGTCGTGCCAAGGCCGCCCACGCGACCTACGTCGACACCTACACCCCGACCGTCGGCCACGACATGTGCATGTCCCCCGACGTCCGCTGGATCGAGCCGCTCACGCCCGCCGCTCCGGCCGCGCCCGCCCACCCCAACGCGCTGGGCGAGAAGGCCATGGCCGCTGCCGTTCTGGACCGGCTCTGCGTGCGCGGCCGCATATGACGGGGCCGCGGGGGCCCGTGCCCCCGCGGCCGTCCGCCCGGTCCTGGGCCGTCACTCCGCGGTGACGGCCACCGGCGGGCTGGCGGGGGTCTTGGCCTCGCGGGTGACGTCGGCGACGACCTCCACCACGTCGGGTCCGTAGGCGTCGGAGTTGACGACCTTCAGGAGCAGGCAGAAGGTGCCGTCCACCCCGTACTTGCGGGACAGCCGCTGGTAGTGGCGGGCGAGGTAGCGCACGGCGGCCTGGTTGGTCACTCCGCGCTGGCCGGAGGCGAGGAAGACCGGGCGGTTGTTCCCGGTGTTCTCGTTGGCGGCCAGCCGGGCCAGGAAGACGTACTCCACCTTGCCCTTCTCCATGCGGTAGGTCTCGCCGCCCACGGTCAGCGCGCCCTGGTCCTCGACGGGCCCGGTGAAGTCGTTGACCTGGAAACCGGGCAGCATCGAGCGCAGGTGCGCCGCCATGCGGTGATTGGATATCGGACCGCCGACGCAGAACTCGGTGCGCGCGCCGAAGCCCTGCCAGGCGGTGTCGTGGGGCAGGATCTCGGCGTGCGCCCCGCACTCCTTGATCAGCGCGGACAGTTCGATCAGCGCGAAGACGTCATGGCGCGCCACGCTCCATCCCCGTGTCGAGCCCGGATCGCGGTTGATCACCAGCAGGCACTCCGAGCCGGTGGGCAGCCCGAAGAAGCGCTGTTTGCGCCGCAGCTTGCGCCGCCACAGGTACGTGCGGACGAACCAGCCCAGCGCGGCGCTGATACCGCTCGCGGCCAGTCCCAGGACGAAGTTGCGCACGTCGTCGCTCATGGGCCGGGATCGTAGTTGAGGCGTTCCTGACGAGGAAGGCAGGGTGGGGTTAGGCTGCCCGGACGGTCGCCCCAGTGGAGGTCCACGTATGCGTCGTCACGCTGTACGGAGTCTGTCGCTGCTCGCCGTAACCGCCACCGCCGCGCTGTCGGTGGCCGCGGCCCCGCCGGGGGCGGACGCCCGGGCCCGGGACGCCACGCCCGCCAAGGTCCCGCTCGCCGTCGGCTACGGGGGCGCGGTCTCCAGCGTCGACGCCGACGCCTCCGCCGCCGGCATCGAGGTGCTGCGGCGCGGAGGGAACGCCGTGGACGCCGCGGTCGCCACCGCGGCCGCCCTGGGCGTCACCGAGCCGTACTCCTCGGGCATCGGAGGCGGCGGTTACTTCGTCTACTACGACGCGAGGCAGCGCAAGGTCCACACCATCGACGGCCGCGAGACGGCCCCCAAGAGCGCCACCGACAAGCTCTTCGTCGAGAACGGCCAGCCGCTGCCCTTCAACGACGCCGTCACCAGCGGTCTGAGCGTCGGCGTCCCCGGGACCCCCGCGACCTGGGACACCGCCCTGCGATCCTGGGGCAGCCGCAGCCTGGGTGACGTGCTGCGACCCGCCGAGCGCCTCGCGCACGACGGGTTCACCGTGGACGCCACCTTCCGCAGCCAGACGGAAGCCAACCAGGCGCGCTTCAAGGACTTCCCGGCCACCGCCGCGCTCTTCCTGCCCGGCGGGCAGCTGCCCGTGGTGGGTTCCACGCTCAAGAACCCCGACCTCGCCCGTACCTATGACGAGCTGGGCCGCAAGGGCGTCTCCGCCGTCTACGGCGGCGGCATAGGCGCCGACATCGTGAACACCGTGCGCAAGCCGCCGGTGGACCCGGCCGCGACGCGGGTCGTCCGCCCCGGCGACCTCACGACGGCGGACCTGAAGGCCTACAAGGCCAAGCCGCAGGACCCGACCCGGGTCTCCTACCGCGGCCTGGACGTCTACGGCATGGCGCCCTCCTCCTCCGGCGGCACCACCGTCGGCGAGGCGCTGAACATCCTGGAGCGGACCGGCAGGCTCTCCCGGCTCTCCGACGCCCAGTACCTGCACCGCTTCCTCGAGGCGAGCCGGATCTCCTTCGCCGACCGCGGCCGCTGGGTCGGCGACCCGGCCTTCGAGAAGGTCCCGACCGCGGGGCTGCTGTCGCAGTCGTTCGCGGACTCCCGGGCCTGCCTGATCAAGGACGACGCGGTGCTGACCAGTCCGGTCGCCCCGGGCGACCCGTACCACCCGGCGCGCTGCGGCAGTGGCGGCAAGGCCGCACCGACGACGTACGAGGGCGACAGCACCACGCACCTCACGGTCGCCGACAAGTGGGGCAACGTGGTCGCGTACACGCTGACCATCGAGCAGACCGGTGGCAGCGCCATCACCGTCCCCGGGCGCGGTTTCCTGCTCAACAACGAGCTGACCGACTTCTCGTTCGTCCCGGCGAGCGCCTCGGTGCACGACCCCAACCTGCCGGGCCCCGGGAAGCGGCCGCGCTCCTCGATGTCGCCGACGATCGTGCTGAAGGACGGCCGCGTCGACTTCGCGCTCGGCTCGCCCGGCGGCGCCACGATCATCACCACCGTGCTGCAGGTGCTGACCGAGCACGTCGACCGCGGGATGCCGCTGGTGGACGCGATCGCCGCGCCGCGCGCCAGCCAGCGCAACGCCGCGACCACGCAGGTCGAGCCGGCCTTCCTCGCGAGCGACGTGGCCGCGGAGCTGAAGGACATCGGGCACAGCTTCGCCGACGCGGGTGAGATCGGTGCGACGACGGGCGTCCAGCGGCTGCCGGACGGCCGCTGGCTCGCCGCCGCCGAGACGGTGCGCCGCGGCGGCGGTTCGGCGATGGTGGTTCAGAGCACCACGCGGTAGTGGGTCGTCAGGCGCCGCTCGTCGTCCAGCACGTGGAAGGCGACGCCGGGCGGCGCCGAGCGGTCGGCGACCGAGCCGTCCCGTTCGCCCTCCCACGGCATGCGCAGCGTCCACGTCACCCCGGGCGCGGCGATCAGCGGCCGCCCGGCGAAGGTGGTGGCGGCGGGCGTGTGCGCGTGCCCGGTCAGGACGGCGATCACTTCGGGGTGCGCGGCCAGCAGTTCCTCCAGGGCCCCGGGCCCGCCCAGCCGGTAGCCGTCGGGCAGCGGATGGTGGAGCGCGACGGGCGGGTGGTGGAAGGCCACCAGCGCGGGCGTGCCGGGGACCAGCCCGTCCAGCGTCGAGGACAGCCACCGCAGGGTCTCCTCGTCCAGGAGGCCGTCGTCCTCCTCCGGGATCGTCGAGTCGCACATCAGCACCGCGGTCCCGGCGACGAGGTGCGCCCGGTTCACCGGTCCCGCCGCCTCGGCCTCGCCCAGCAGCGCCTTGCGGTAGGCGGCCCGCCGGTCGTGGTTGCCCGGGCAGGGGAGCACAGGGAAGGGCGCTTCCAGGATCCGGGCCGCCTCCTCGTACTCGCCGGGGGCGCCGTGGTCGGCGATGTCCCCGGTGACCAGCAGCGCGTCCGGCGGCCGGGGAAGCCCGCGCAGGTACGCCATGACGCGGGTGGCGCGCTCCGTCGAGCGTTCGGTGCCGTCGAGATGCAGGTCGCTGATGTGAGCCAGCAGCAGCATGGGCCGCTCCCCTCCAGGCTTAATGCTTAATCTGAGTCCTAACATTAGAACGGTAGGGTACGGCGGGCGGACGATCAAGAGGAGAGGCGCAGTGGAGCGCTACCTGGCCCTGGAACTGGTGAGCACCATCCGGCACGACGGCGACGGAGGGGTCGCCGACGACCTCGGCGACCCGTCCGCGCTGACGGCGTGGGTCCGCGAACACCTTCCCGGGCCCGGCGGCTTCACCGCGGACGACGCCGCCCTCGCCGACGTCCTCGCACTCCGCCGTGCCGTCCGGGCCCTGTTCGCCCGCGCCGTGGCGCCCGGGCCGTCCAGCTCCGCCGACGCCCGGCGTCCGATGCCCGCGGAGGAGGCCCTCGCGCACCTCAACGCCGCCGCGGCGCGGGTCCCCGTCGTCCCCCGGCTCGTGTGGGAGGCGGAGCAGGTTCCCGTGGCCCGCCTCGTGCCCGGGGCGGAGCGCGACGACCCCGCCGCCCGGATCGTCGCCGAACTGGCCCGCGCGGCCGTCGACTTCCTGGCCGGACCCGAGCGGGAACGGCTGCGTGCCTGCACCGCGCCCCGGTGCGTCCGGTACTTCGTCAAGTCCCACGGCCGTCAGGAGTGGTGCAAGCCGTCCTGCGGCAACCGGGCCCGCGTCGCCCGGCATTACCGCCGTCACCACCCGGAGGCGGCCGGGTCCTGAGGGCCGGGGACGCCTTGGCGGCGGCCCCGGCCGGGGGCGCGCCGCCGTGCCTCCGCGCGGGGCGCGGGCGCCCGTGCAGCCTCTGCCCCTTCCGTGAAAACTCTCCGTAGCACCCCCGTAACACAGCGGGTGTCGAATGCCGTGCGGACCACACGCTTCCGCCGCCGGGCGGCGGACAGGGAGGAGCGACAGTGGAGCGCGGGGCGCACAGCCAGGTCATCGAGCAGGTCGGCGAGTTCGCCGGGTACCTCCGGGGGCTCGTCGGCGCGGCGGGCGACACGCCCGGCTGGTACGCGGTCTTCGCCGAACGTGATCCCGACGGCGTACGGGCCTGGCTCGACGGCACCGACGTCCCGCCGTGGGACGTCGTCCTCGCCCTCCTCCAGGACGTCGCCACCGCCCGTGGCACCCACCCGGCGCAGGAGGCGGCCCAGCGCGCCCGCAGGCTGCATGCCGCCGCCGTCGCCGCCCACGACGCCGTACCGGGCGGCGAGGCGGCGCTGAGTTCACGGCTGGACGTCTTACTCCGGGAACGCCAGTACGCGGTGCTGCACGAGCGTGACGTCGCCGCCGCGCTGCGCGGCGCCCCCACCCCCGCCGAGGCGGAACGCCTGGGCAACGAGCTCGCCTGGGCCCGCGACGACCGCGAACGGGCCGTCGCGCGCTGCGCGGAGGTGCAGGCGCGTCTCGACGCGCTCCGCTCCCGCCCCGCCGCGCCCGACGGGTGGTTCCGCCCGGAGGCGGACCGGACGCCCCGGGTACCGACGCCCCGCACCCCGGCCGCGCCCCCGTCCCTGCCCGACACCGGCCCGGCCGCCGCACCCGCACCCGGCGACGGGGCCCCCGCGCAGGCCCGGACGGACCACCGGCCCTCCGGGCGTGGGCGCAAGGAACGCCCGCGCGGCGGAGCACGGTACGGCGGGGCCCGCTTCGCCGGGGCGCCCGAGGCCGAGGTGGTCGTGCCAACCGTCGTGCCGCCCGTCGGGGCGGCACCGCAGGACGATGCCGCCCCCGGTCCCCGCGGGGCGCGCTTCGCCGGCGCGGCGGGCCATGACACCCCCCACGCCCGCGAGGCCGCGCACGGGCACACCGACGTCCGGGAGGCGCACGTCCGCAGGGAGGCCGCGCGGGCGACCGCGGCGCGCATGGCGGAACTGCGCCGCACCGGCCGCACCGGCGAGGCGTACGTGCTGATGAGCGAGGCCGTCGCGGGCCCGCCCGAGGACGCCCCCGAGCTCGCGGCCGCGCTGGAGCGCTCGGGACTGGCCGCCGACGTGGCCACCCTGCTGTGGGAGCTGGCCGCGCAGCCCCCGCACCGTCTGGCGGCCGCCGCGACCGCCCTGGACTCGGCCGGCCGCGGTGACGACTGCAGGACCCTGCTGCGCCAGGCGGCCGCCCGGCCCGCCGCCGAGATCGCCGCGACCGCCGGGGCCCTCCTCGACGTCGGCCACCGGGACGCGGCGCTGAGCCTGCTGGTCGCCCTCGTGCGCGCCCGCAGCCCGGAGACGGCGGCCGGCATCGCCCATGAGGGCGCCGGGCTCGTCGGCCCGCTCCTGGACGCGGCGGGTCTGGTGTCGGTGTCCAAGCGCCGCGACGTGGCCGCCGCACTGCGCCGAGCGGGTCTGCCCGGCCGCGAAATCTGATCGGCTTCGTTGAGTAACGGCGCCGGTATTGCCACAGTGGGCTGTGGGCTCTTACGTTCGTCCCAGCGCCGGATCTACGTGCGTAGACCTGCCCGCCGTTCCGGCGTGACCTCGCGTCAAAGGAGCTGTCATGCCCAATGTCGTACGCGCCGCGCTCGTCCAGGCGACGTGGACCGGTGACACCGAGTCGATGATCGCGAAGCACGAGGAGCACGCCCGCGAGGCGGCCGCGCGGGGCGCCCAGGTGATCGGCTTCCAGGAGGTGTTCAACTCCCCGTACTTCTGCCAGGTGCAGGAGGCCGAGAACTACCGGTGGGCCGAGCGGGTGCCGGACGGCCCGACCGTGCAGCGCATGCAGGCGCTCGCCCGGGAGACGGGCATGGTGATGGTGGTGCCGGTCTACGAGATCGAGCAGGACGGCTTCTACTACAACACCGCCGCCGTGATCGACGCCGACGGCAGCTACCTCGGCAAGTACCGAAAGCACCACATCCCGCAGGTCAAGGGCTTCTGGGAGAAGTACTACTTCAAGCCCGGGAACCTGGGCTGGCCCGTCTTCGACACGGCCGTCGGCAAGGTCGGCGTCTACATCTGCTACGACCGCCACTTCCCCGAGGGCTGGCGGGCGCTCGGCCTCGCCGGCGCACAACTGGTCTACAACCCCTCGGCGACGCACCGCGGGCTCTCCTCGTACCTGTGGCAGCTGGAGCAGCCGGCCGCGGCCGTCGCCAACGAGTACTTCGTCGCCGCCATCAACCGGGTCGGCCAGGAACCGGACTACGGCGACAACGACTTCTACGGCACGTCCTACTTCGTCGACCCGCGAGGCCAGTTCGTGGGCGACGTCGCCTCCGACAAGGAGGAGCAACTGATCGTGCGCGACCTGGACCTCGACCTGATCCCCGCGGTGCGCCAGCAGTGGGCCTTCTACCGGGACCGCCGCCCTGACGCCTACGGCACCCTGACGGAGGCGTGAACACGTCCATGACCATCACCGAGAACCCGCACGCCGCGCTCCACTCCCGCCACCAGGCCGTGATGCCGCAGTGGCTGGCGACGTACTACCGGGAGCCGATCGAGATCACCCACGGCGAGGGCCGCCACGTCTGGGACGCCGAGGGCCGGCAGTACCTGGACTTCTTCGGCGGCATCCTCACCACCATGACCGCGCACGCCCTGCCCGAGGTCACCGCCGCGATCCGCGAGCAGGCCGGGAGGATCCTGCACTCCTCCACGCTCTACCTGAGCTCCCAGGCGGTCGACCTCGCCGAGCGCATCGCCCGTCTGTCGGGCATCCCGGACGCCCGGGTCTTCTTCACCACCTCCGGCACGGAGGCGAACGACACCGCGCTGCTGCTCGCCACCACGTACCGCAGGTCCAACCAGATCCTGGCGCTGCGCAACAGCTACCACGGCCGCTCCTTCTCGGCGATCGGCATCACCGGCAACACCTCCTGGTCGCCGACGAGCCTGTCGCCGCTGCAGACGCTGTACGTGCACGGCGGCGTCCGGCACCGCGGCCCGTACGCGCACCTGTCCGACGCCGAGTTCACGGCCGCGTGCGTGGCGGACCTGGAGGACATGCTCGGCCAGGCCAACGGCCAGGTCGCCGCCCTGATCGCCGAGCCGATCCAGGGCGTCGGGGGCTTCACCTCGGGCCCGGACGGGCTGCTGGCGGCCTTCAAGGAGGTCCTCGACCGGCACGGCATCCTCTGGATCACCGACGAGGTGCAGACCGGCTGGGGCCGCACTGGTGAGCACTTCTGGGGCTGGCAGGCGCACGAGGGCTCCGGCCCGCCGGACGTCCTGACCTTCGCCAAGGGCGTCGGCAACGGCCTGTCCATGGGAGGCGTCGTCGCCCGCGCCGAGGTGATGAACTGCCTCACCGCCAACTCCATCTCGACGTTCGGCGGCAGCCCCATCACCACGGCCGGCGCGCTGGCCAACCTCCAGTACCTCCTCGACCACGACCTGCAGGGCAACGCCCGGCGCGTGGGCGGCCTGCTCAAGTCGCGGCTGGAGGCCATCTCCGCCGGGCTCCCGGTGGTCCGGGAGGTGCGCGGCCGCGGGCTGATGCTCGGCGTCGAGCTGGCCTCGCCGGCCGCGGCGGGCGTGGTTCTCGAAGCGGCCCGCGAGGGGGGCCTGCTGATCGGCAAGGGCGGGCGGGCCGGTGACGCGCTGCGCATCGCGCCGCCGCTCTCGCTGACCGTCGCCGAGGCGGAGGAAGGCGCCTCGATCCTGGAGTCCGCGCTCAAGCAGGCGCAGAGCGAGCTGGGCGAGGGTCCGGCCTGACGGTACGCCACAGGGCCGGGGCCACGGGCCCCGGCCCGCGCCGCCGCGGTCAGAGCCACAGGTCGACGACGAGCGGCCGGTGGTCGGAGACCGGCACGGCCGGCGCCCACGCGGAGCGCACGGCGGCCCGCCCGACCCCCGCCGCCAGCACATGGTCGAACTGCACCACGGGTCGGTGCGAGGGGTAGGTGCGCGTACGGGCCAGCGTCCGCCAGGCCCCGCCCAGCGTCAGGGACGGTACCGGGCCCACCAGGTTGAGGTCGCCGAGCAGCAGATGGGGCCGGGGCAGGCCGGCGATCCAGCGGCGGACCGCGGTCAACTGGCCCACGTTCCAGCCGGGGACGAACGACAGGTGCACGGCGACCACCGTGAACGGGCCGCGCGCGCCCTCCAGGACGGCGGCCAGCGCGCAGCGCGGCTGGTCGGCCATCATCCGGAGCCCGGCGAGCCCGGGCACCCGCAGGGGCATGCCCACGGGCGAGGGGGACAGCCGCCGGGCCCGCCATTCCCGTACGGGGAGCCGGGTGACCAGGGCGATCCCGTGCGACGGCGGGCCCTCGCCCCGGTCCGCGTCCTTGGGCCCGGACACCCGCATGCCGGGCACGGCCGGATCGGGCACCCACCCGGTGCCGGGCACCGAGCGGCCGTGGACCGCCGACGCGTAGCGCCAGTCCCGGGCGCCCGACGCCGCGGCGGCGGCCGCGGCCTGGTCGACCCGGCCGGACCGCTCCTGGAAGCGGTCGAGTTCCTGCAGCGCGAGGACGTCGGCGTCCAGGGACGCGACGGCGCGGGCGAGCGGCTCCCCGGCGGCAGCGCCGCCGGGGAAGGGGGCCGGTCCGCCGTCCCTGATCGGCAGGCCGTGCAGCACGTTGAACGTCGCGAGCCTCATGGGAGCGCCACCCGCGGTGCGGCGGCGGGCGGGGGTGACGGGGCGTCGGCCCGGCGTCGCGGACGGCCCGGTCCGCGGAAGTGGGTGTACGGCGGGTACGCCGTGAAGGCGACGTCGAGTTGCCCGCGCCGCCGGTCTCCGGGCTCCAGCAGCGGGGTGAGCTGCTCGACCCGGGCCATGTGCCCCTTCACCAGGCCCTTCTGACGTGGCCGCTGGCCGGCCGCCCGCGCCAGTGCCGTGGCGGCGAAGGAGAACAGTCCGGCCAGCGTCGAGAGCCCCGCGTGGTCGCCGACCAGGAAGCCGTACGCGGCGGGGTCGGTGAGCGCCGTGTGGCGCGGGGGATGCCAGGGCTGCACGACGCGGTGCTGCACCGGGCCGGTACACGGGCGGAAGTGACGCAGCATCAGTCGCATGCGGGATCCTCCATCCGCCCATCGTCGCCGTGCCGCCGCGGCCGGGGCAACGCGATTTCGCACCTCGTCACCTACAGACCCGAACGCCCGGTTCATGGCATATTGTGAGCGTTCGCCGTACGGGGGTGCGGAGGAGGAGCGAGTGCCCCGCCGATGGGGAGCAGCGGTATTGCCACCGTGGGTGACCGGTCATACGTTTTCCACCATGGCGGGGTCTACGTGCGTAGAGCCTTTCCGACATGGCATCGAGGTTTCCGGGGACCCCGCCCTCAGCCAGTGGAAGGAGTGGGAGCATGAGCCGCATCGTCATCCGGGGCGGACTGGTCGTCACCGCCGCGGAGGAGGTCCACGCCGACGTCCTCGTCGAGGGGGGCAGGGTCGCCGCCCTCGCGTCGCACGACTCCGACGCCGCGCAGGGCTGGACCGCGTCCGCCGACCGCGTCATCGACGCGACCGGGAAGTACGTCATCCCGGGCGGTGTCGACGCGCACACCCACATGGAGCTGCCCTTCGGCGGCACCCATGCCTCGGACACCTTCGAGACCGGCACCCGGGCCGCCGCCTGGGGCGGCACGACGACGATCGTGGACTTCGCCGTCCAGTCGGTGGGCGAGTCGCTGCGTGCCGGACTCGACACCTGGCACGCCAAGGCCGACGCCCAGTGCGCCGTCGACTACGGCTTCCACATGATCCTCTCCGACGTGAACGAGGACACCCTCAAGGAGATGGACATCCTCGTCGAGGAGGGCGTCACCAGCTTCAAGCTGTTCATGGCCTACCCCGGCGTCTTCTACAGCGACGACGGCCGCATCCTGCGCGCCATGCAGCGCGGTGCCGACAACGGCGGCCTGATCATGATGCACGCGGAGAACGGCATCGCCATCGACGTGCTCGTCGAACAGGCGCTGGCCGCGGGCAAGACCGACCCCCGCTACCACGGCGAGGTGCGCCACGCCCTCCTCGAGGCCGAGGCGACGCACCGCGCCATCCGGCTCGCCCAGGTCGCGGGCTCCCCGCTCTACGTCGTGCACGTCTCGGCGCAGCAGGCCGTCGAACAGATCGCACTCGCCAGGGACGAGGGGCTGAACGTGTTCGGGGAGACCTGCCCGCAGTACCTGTTCCTGTCCACGGACAACCTGGCCGAGCCGGACGTCGAGGGCGCCAAGTACGTCTGCTCGACGCCATTGCGCCCGAAGGAGCACCAGGCGGTGCTCTGGCGGGCCCTGCGGACCAACGACCTGCAGGTGGTGTCCACGGACCACTGCCCGTTCTGCTTCGTGGGGCAGAAGGAGCTGGGCCGGGGTGACTTCTCGAAGATCCCCAACGGTCTGCCGGGGGTGGAGAACCGGATGGACCTGCTTCATCAGGCGGTGGTGGACGGGCACATCAGCCGGCGCCGGTGGATCGAGATCGCCTGCGCGACCCCGGCGCGGATGTTCGGGCTGTACCCGCGCAAGGGCACCATCGCTCCGGGCGCGGACGCCGACATCGTCATCTACGACCCGGGCGCGGAGCAGGTCATGTCCGCCTCCACCCACCACATGAACGTCGACTACTCGGCCTACGAGGGCCGGCGGACCACCGGCCGGGTCGAGACCGTGCTCTCCCGCGGCGAGCCCGTCATCGACGGCCGGGAGTACGTCGGAAGGGCGGGCCACGGCCAGTACACCCCGCGCGGAACCTGCCAGTACCTCATCTGAGAAAGGCGCGTGGACCCATGGACTTCGGACTCGTCCTGCAGACGGACCCGCCCGCGTCGGGGGTCGTGGAGCTGATGCGGCGCGCCGAGCGCAACGGCTTCACCCACGGCTGGACCTTCGACTCCACGGTGCTGTGGCAGGAACCGTTCGTCATCTACAGCCAGATCCTCGCGCGGACGGAGCGGATGGTCGTCGGCTCCATGGTCACCAATCCGGGCACCCGTACCTGGGAGGTGACCGCGTCCACCTTCGCCACGCTGAACGAGATGTTCGGCAACCGGACGATCTGCGGCATCGGCCGGGGCGACTCGGCGATGCGTGTGGCGGGCCGCAAGCCCAACACCCTCGCCCGCATCGAGGAGGCGATGCACGTCATCCGCGAGCTCGCCGAGGGCCGCGAGGCCGACCTCGGCGGCACCGTCATCCGCATCCCCTGGATCAAGGAGGGGGCGCAACTGCCGGTGTGGATGGCGGCGTACGGGCCGAAGGCGCTGGCGATCGCCGGGGCGAAGGCGGACGGGTTCATCCTGCAGCTCGCCGACGTCTACCTGACCGAGTGGATGGTCAAGTCGGTCAGGGACGCCGCGGCCGCCGCCGGCCGGGACCCCTCGCAGGTCAAGGTCTGCGTGGCGGCCCCCGCGTACGTCACCGGGGACGACTCCCCGCAGGCGCTGGCCCACGCCCGCGAGCAGTGCCGCTGGTTCGGCGGCATGGTCGGCAACCACGTCGCCGACCTGGTCGCCCGGTACGGCGAGCACTCCGCCTCCGTGCCGGACGAACTCACCGACTACATCAAGGCCCGTCAGGGGTACGACTACTCCCACCACGGCCGTTCGGGGAACCCCGACACCACGTTCGTCCCCGACGAGATCGTCGACCGCTTCTGCCTCCTGGGCACCGCCGATCAGCACATCGAGAAGCTGCGCGCCCTGAAGGCCCTCGGCGTCGACCAGTTCGCGGTCTACGACATGCACGACGCCAAGGAGTCCACCATCGACGCCTACGGCTCCACCGTCATCCCCGCGCTCCGCGGCTGAGGGGGAGCACCGCACCCATGCCGGCCCCCACGCCGCCCGCCCAGATCACGCACCCCGACGGCCGCGTCGAGCTCCGGCTCGACGCGGCCGTGCCGCACGGTCCGTACGCCAACGAGGACCTGCTGCCGATCCCCATCGCCAAACGGCACTGGACCACCTACAACTTCACCGCGCTGTGGATCGGGATGGCGCACAACATCCCGTCGTGGACGCTCGCCTCCGGCCTGGTCGCCCTCGGCATGGACTGGAAGCAGGCGGTGTTCACCATCGCCCTGGCCAACGTCATCGTGCTCGCGCCGATGCTGCTCACCGGCCACGCGGGCCCCAAGTACGGCATCCCCTTCCCGGTGCTGGCCCGTTCCTCCTTCGGGGTGCGCGGGGCCAACCTCCCGGCGATGCTGCGCGCCGCCGTGGCCTGCGCCTGGTTCGGCATCCAGACCTGGATCGGTGGCCAGGGCATCTTCGTCCTCCTCGGCAAGATCTGGGGCGGCTGGGCGGGCGCCGCGCACGTGGCGGGCTACCCGTGGACGCTGTGGGTCTGCTTCCTCGCCTTCTGGGCGCTGGAACTCGCGATCATCTACCGGGGCATGGAGACGCTCCGCCGCTTCGAGAACTGGGCCGCGCCCTTCGTCCTCGTCGGCGCCGTCGTCCTGCTGGTCTGGATCACCGACAAGGCGGGCGGCCTGGGCCACCTGCTGGACCAGCCCTCCGCCCTCGGCTGGGGCGGGGACTTCTGGAAGGTCTTCTTCCCCGCCCTCATGGGCATGATCGGCTTCTGGTCGACCCTCTCCCTCAACATCCCCGACTTCACCCGCTTCGGGGCCGGGCAGCGCGCCCAGGTCTGGGGCCAGTCGCTCGGGTTGCCGACCACGATGACCTTCTTCGCCGTCCTGTCGGTGCTGGTCACCTCCGGCTCCCAGGCGGTCTACGGCGAGGCCATCTGGGACCCGGTCGAGCTGGCCGGCAAGACCGACAACGTCATCGGCCTGCTGTACGCCCTGGTCACGGTGCTGGTCGCCACCATCAGCGTCAACATCGCGGCCAACGTGGTCTCCCCGGCGTACGACCTGTCCAACCTCGCGCCCCGGCACGTCGACTTCCGCACCGGCGCGCTGATCACCGGCGTCGTCGGGGTGCTGATCTTCCCCTGGAAACTGACCTCCACCCCCGAGCTGTACATCTTCACCTGGCTGGGCGTGGTCGGCGGTGTCCTCGGCACCGTGGCCGGCGTCCTCATCGCCGACTACTGGGTCGTCCGGCGCACCCACTTGGCGCTGCCCGAGCTGTACGAGGCAGGTGGCGGACGTTACTGGTACCACCGCGGCTGGAACTGGCGGGCGGTGCTCGCCCTCGTCGTGGGCGGCCTGCTGGCGGTCGGCGGTTCGTACTCCACCGTCGACGCGGAGGGCCGCAAGCAGGGCCCGTTCCCCGTCGACGGCCTGATCCCGCTGCTGAAGCCGCTCGCGGACTACGGCTGGGCGGTCGGCCTGGTCAGCTCGTTCGTGCTGTACAGCGCCCTGATGCGGAAGGCGGGCCCCGCCGCACGGACGGCGTGAACCCGCCAAAGCCACCACGGGTGCGCGGCGCCGCGGACGATCTGGTCTGATGGAGGAGTGATCGATGACGCACTCTTCAAGGCGGTCGAGGACACGGTGCGCGCGACCGCCGAGGCGGAGGTCGTGCCGCGCTGGCGCCGGCTGAGCGCAACCGACATCAGCCACAAGACCGGACCGGGGGACCTGGTCACCGTCGCCGACCGCGAGGCGGAGCTGCGGCTCGCCGAGGAACTGCCGGCGTTGCTGCCCGGTTCCGTCGTGGTGGGGGAGGAGGCCGTGCACGCCGACCCGGGCATCCTGCGCCGCATCGGCGGGGACGACCCGGTGTGGATCGTCGACCCCGTCGACGGCACCGCCAACTTCGTCGCCGGCAGGCCCGAGTTCGCCACGCTCGTCGCGCTCGCCCGCGGCGGCGAGGTCCACGCCTCCTGGACGTACGTGCCGAGGCTGGCCCTCATGGCCACGGCCCGGCGCGGCGGGGGCGCCCTGCTCAACGGCGAGCCGATCCGCACCGCCCGCGACTCCGGCGGGTCCGCGCTCACCGTCGCCACCTCGCAGTTCGCCTTCCTCGACGAACAGGAGCGGCGCCGGTTCGAGGGCCTCGGCACCGACGGCGTCGAGTCCCGTCAGTGCACCTGCGCAGGGCTGGACTACCTGGAGGTCGCCCGGGGCGCCATCGACGCCGTCGCCTTCACCTGGGAGTCGCCCTGGGACCACGCGGCCGGACTGCTGCTGGTCACCGAGGCCGGCGGTGCCAGCATCACCGCGGCGGGCGTGCCCTTCCGCATCGGCGGCGGCAACGCCTTCCCCTTCTCCGTGGCGCGCGACGAGGCGACCGCGCGACGGGTCGTCGACCTCATGGCAGGTGACCGATGAGCAGGGCACACGTCACGGACGTCATCGTCGTCGGAGCCGGGCCCAACGGCCTGACCGCCGCGGTCGAACTCGCCCGCGCCGGGCACTCCGTGGAGCTCTTCGAGGCCGGCGACCAGGTCGGCGGCGGCGCGCGCACCGAGGAACTGACCCTGCCGGGCTTCCGCCACGACCCGTGCTCGGCCGTCCACCCGCTCGGCGCCGGCTCGCCCGCGTTCAACGCGATGCCGCTCGCCGACCACGGCCTGCGGTGGCTCCACCCCGAGCTGCCGCTCGCGCACCCCTTCGACGACGGCACCGCGGCGGTGCTGGACCGCACCGTCGGCGCGACCGCCGCCTCGCTCGGACCGCGCGACGCGGGCACCTACCGCAGGCTCCTGGCCCCGTACACCGGCCGCTGGAAGACCCTCGCCCACGACTTCCTGCGCCCCCAGTGGCGGGGACTGCCCCGCGACCCGCTGCGCTTCGCGAGCTTCGGGCTGACCGGGCTGCCGCCGGTGGCCGTGCTCGCCCGGCTGTTTCGCGAGGAGAAGGCCCGCGGGCTGCTGGCCGGCCTCGCCGCCCACGCGATCGCCCCGCTGACCAGCCCGCTCACCGGCGCGACGGCGCTGATGTTCGCCGTCTCCGGCCACGAGGTCGGCTGGCCGGTCCCGCGCGGCGGCTCGCAGTCGCTCGCCGACGCCCTCGCCTCCTACCTGCGGCTGCTCGGCGGCACCGTCCACACCGGCGTCATGGTCCGCAAGCTCGACGAACTGCCGCCGGCGCGCGCGTACGTCTTCGACACCTCGCCGACCGCACTGGCGCGCATCGCCGGGCTCGGCGACGCGTACCGGAACTACCGCTACGGACCCGCGGTCTGGAAGATCGACTACGCCCTGGACGGCCCCGTGCCCTGGACCGCCGCCGAGGCCCGCCGGGCCGGCACCGTGCACATCGGGCCGACCTTCGGCGAGATCGGCGACGCGCTGAACCGGGCGGTGCGCGGCCGCCCGCCCCGGACCCCGTTCCTCATCACCGCCCAGCCCACCGTCGTCGACCCCGAGCGGGCCCCCGAGGGCAAGCACGTCTTCTGGGTGTACGGGCACGTGCCCAACGGCTTCCGCGGCGACGCCACCGAGGCCGTCGAGCGGCAGATCGAGCGCTTCGCCCCCGGCTTCCGGGACCTCGTCCTCGCCCGGGCGGTCAGCGGACCGGCCGAACTCGCCGCCCGCAACGCGAACTACGTCGGCGGTGACATCGCCAGCGGGGCCTTCGCCGGCCTGCAGACGGCCTTCCGCCCCAAGCTGCAGTGGAACCCGTACACCACCTCGCGCCCCGGGGTCTTCCTCTGCTCCTCCGCCAGCCCGCCCGGCCCAGGTGTGCACGGCATGTCCGGCCACCACGCGGCCCGCGCCGTGCGCCGCCACCTGGAGGGGACCGCCCGCCGGTAGTCCGGTAGCGCCCGCCCCGTCGGCCGCGGCCGGCGGGGCAGCGACTAGCATCGAAGGCATGGAGCAGCGCGTATTGGGCAGGACGGGCCGCAAGGTGTCCGTCGTGGGTCTCGGCACCTGGCAGCTGGGCGCCGACTGGGGCGAGGTCCGCGAGGAGGACGCACTCGCCGTCCTGGACGCGGCCGTGGCGGAGGGCGTGACCCTCTTCGACACGGCGGACGTCTACGGCGACGGGCGCAGCGAGCAGCTGATCGGGCGCTACCTCCGGGAGCGCCCGGACGCCGGGATCTTCGTCGCCACGAAGATGGGCCGCCGGGTCGCCCAGGTCCCCGAGAACTACGTCCTGGACAACTTCCGCGCCTGGAACGACCGGTCCCGGGCCAACCTCGGCGTCGACACCCTCGACCTGGTGCAGCTGCACTGCCCGCCGACCGCCGTCTACTCCTCGGACGCGGTCTTCGACGCCCTCGACACCCTCGTCGCGGAGGAGCGCATCGCGGCCTACGCCGTCAGCGTCGAGACCTGCGAGGAGGCGCTGACCGCGATCGCCCGGCCGGGCGTCGCCAGCGTGCAGATCATCCTCAACGCCTTCCGCCTCAAGCCGCTGGAGCAGGTCCTGCCGGCCGCCGCCGAGGCCGGGGTGGGCATCATCGCCCGGGTGCCCCTCGCCTCCGGCCTGCTGTCCGGCCGCTACACCAAGGACACGGTCTTCCCGGCCGACGACCACCGCACCTACAACCGGCACGGCGAGTCCTTCGACCAGGGCGAGACCTTCTCCGGCGTCGACTACGCGACCGGCCTGGAGGCCGCCGCCGAGTTCACCGCCCTCTCCCCGCAGGGCGCGACCCCGGCCCAGACGGCGCTCCGCTGGATCATCCAGCAGCCCGGCGTCACCACCGTGATCCCCGGCGCCCGCTCCGTCGAGCAGGCCCGCGCCAACGCCGAGGCCGCCGCCCTGCCGCCGCTGCCGCAGAGCACGCTGGACGCCGTGCGGGACCTGTACGACCGGCGCATCCGCGCCCAGGTCCACCACCGCTGGTGACCGCCGCGGCGAACCTGCCCTGAGCCGTGCCCCCGGACGATCCGTCCGGGGGCACGCGCGTCAGCCCGCGGCGGCCTCCCGGGCGATCCCGTCCAGGAGCGCGGGCAGCGAGCTCCCGATCGGCTCGCGCACCAGCTCGTCCGCGATCTCGTCGTACGGCGTCGGCTCGGCGTTGACGATCACCAGCCGCGCCCCGTGCTCCGCCGCGATCCCGGCGAGCGACGCCGCCGGCTGCACCTGGAGGCTGGTGCCGACCGCGATGAAGACCGTGCAGCCCTTGGCGATGGCCATCGCGTTGCCCAGCACCACCGGATCCAGCCGCTGCCCGAACATGACGGTCGCCGACTTCAGGATCCCGCCGCACTTCCCGCACGCCGGGTCCGGCTCGCCCGCCCGGACCCGCGCCAGCGCGTCGTCCATCGGCGCCCGGTCGTGGCACCGCGTGCACACGACGGCGCGGGCCGTGCCGTGCAGCTCCAGCACCTTGCGCTCGGGCAGCCCCGCCATCTGGTGCAGCCCGTCGACGTTCTGCGTGATCACGCGCACCGCCACGCCCGACCGCTCCAGCCGGACGATCGCGTCATGCGCCGCGTTGGGCCGCGCCTCCAGCGTCGGGCTCTCCATGCGCATCCGCCACGACCTGCGGCGCACATCGGGATCGGCCATGTAGTGCTCGTATGTCACGAGCTTCTCGGCCTCCGGATCGCGCCGCCACAGCCCGTTCGGACCGCGGTAGTCCGGGATGCCGGAGTCGGTGGAGATACCTGCGCCACTGAGGACGGCTACGAGAGGCCTGGCCATGCGCCGAGGGTAGGGCGGCTGGCGGCCCGGCGCGAACGGATATCGGGGGGTGCCCCTCGCTCACCGGACACACCCCCGTTCACCTGCGATTTTGTCTCGACTAACAGCGGTTGTGAACAGTCTCGTACCACTGGACCAAGCAGGGAAAGGTGACCATGAAGCAGTCAGCAGAGGTCTCGCGAGCCCCCCGATCCTTGAGCATCCGCCGGGGGGACTCCCTTGAGTTCGTCGAGTCGCATCCCAGTGAGCCGGGCAAGGGCGCCAGGGTGGCGCATTTCCTCGGCCCGGACAGCGGCGCCAGCCACTTGTCGATCGCGATCGTCGAACTCGAGCCCGGCGGCCATGTCATCGGTCACCGGCACCCGTTCGAGGAGTCGTTCTTCGTCCTGGAGGGCAACCCGCTGCTCGCGGTGGCCGACCACCAGTACGCCCTGCGCCCCCATGACTTCGGCCTCGTGCCCTACGCCGTCGGTCACGCGTGGAGCAACCCCACGGACCAGCGCGTGCGCATGTTGCGTGTGCACGCTCCCCAGCCGCGCCCCATCGACGGCAGGGGGACGTGGGGGGTGTTCGAAGCGCCTGAGACCCGGGTGCCGACGCAGGGCGTGGCCGTCGACGAACTCGACCCGGCCAAGCCGTACGTCGGTCACTTCGACCAGACGGACATGGCGCCGCCCGGGTCGATCTCCATGCCCGGCTACCACGGGGCGAACGTGCAGAACGTCCAGATCCGCATGATGGTGGACGACCTCCTCGGGGCGCGCCACCACGCGATGTTCATCGTGCAGTTCACCCCGGGCGTGGTGGACAACGCCCCGCTCAAGACCGCGAAGGAGCACTTCCATCCGTTCGAGGAGATCTACTACCTGATCTCCGGGCAGACGCGGTCCTTCTGCGACGGTGAGCAGGACCTGGCCGGTGTCGGCGACCTCGTCTTCGCGCCGGTCGGCGCGTCGCACGGATTCGCGGCCCTCGGCACGGAGCCGCTGTGCTGGATCGAGGTGCAGTCGCCGATGCCGCCGGCGAGCGGCGGATTCACCTTCCACAACGACTGGGCGCAGCACACCAACATCGGTTGATCCGCTCGTCCGGCACCGGGGCCCGCGCGTTTCCGCCCGGGGTCAGCCCAGCGCCGCGCGGACGTCCGCGACGAGGGCGGCGGCGTCCTCCACCGCCGTGACCGGGTCGCCGAGGCCGGACAGCACCGCTTCGGCGCGGGACCGGAAGCCGGGCGGGGCGTCGGGGAGGGCGCCCGCGGCGGCGAGGGCGCCCTTCTCGTTGAGGCACCACACGCGGTGGTGGGCGTGGAGCGACTGCGTCAGCACCCCGACTGCCCGTGAAAGGCACAGGGCGGCGTGCAGGACGTCCCCGCCGCCCGCGGACTTGCGGGCGTTCACGACCAGGAAGTCCGCCTCCCAGGAGGCCCCGACGAGGGCCTCGCGCAGCGGCTCCGGGTAGACCAGCGTCCGCTCGCGCAGCGCGGTCAGCTCACCCGCCGGGTCGGCCAGGACGCGGCCGAGGGCGACCTCGCCGGCGTACACGGGGGACCAGAAGCCCAGCGGATGGCCGGCCTGGACACCGACCTCGTAGCGGCCGACGAGGCAGTCGTCCCACACCCGCCCCACCCGATCCAGGTCCCGCAGGATCCAGTCGACCTGGACGCCGCCGACGCGCAGCCACGCCCCGCCGTTCACCCAGGGACCCCAGCCGCCGGGGCCGGCGATCTCCACCGGCGCGCCCGTCGCCTCGGCGGCGAGCGCGGCGAGCGCCGCCAGGTCCGGTTCGCCGCGGTAGTACACGCCGAGGTCCCAGTCGGAGTCGGGGCGGTGCGTTCCGCGCGCCCGGCTGCCGCCCAGCATCACCGCGACCACACCGGGGACCCGGGCGAGCGACCGTGCCATGGAGGAGACAGGGGGTACGTGTTCGGGCTCGTGGGGCACCGTGCGAGTGTAGGTGCACCCCCGGCGCGAGGAGTACGGAATTGTTCACGACCCGGCCCACCCTCCAAGGCACCTTCGGCATGGCCTCCTCCACGCACTGGCTCGCCTCGCAGTCGGCGATGGCCGTGCTGGAGAGCGGCGGCAACGCCTATGACGCGGCGGTGGCCGCCGGGTTCGTCCTGCACGTGGTGGAGCCGCACCTCAACGGACCCGCGGGCGAGGTGCCGATCATCGTCGCGCCCGCGGGCGGTCCCGTGCGCGTGCTCTGCGGCCAGGGCCCCGCCCCGGCCGGGGCGAGCGTCGACCACTACCGCGCGCTGGGCCTGGACTTCGTCCCCGGCACCGGTCCGCTCGCTGCCGCCGTGCCCGGTGCCTTCGACGCCTGGATGGTGCTGTTGCGCGACCACGGCACGAAGCCGCTCGCGGACGTGCTCTCCTACGCCATCGGCTACGCCGAGCACGGCCACCCCGCGGTGGAGGCGGTCGGCGCCACGGTCGGCTCCGTCCAGGCGCTGTTCGAGTCGGAGTGGACGACCTCGGCCGAGCTGTACCTGGCCGGCGGCCGCCCGCCCCGGCCGGGAGACCTGCTGCGCAACCCCGATCTCGCCGCCACCTGGCGGCGGTTGCTGCGGGAGGCGGAGGCCGCCGGCAGCGACCGGGAGGCACAGATCGAGGCGGCCCGGCGGGTGTGGCGCGAGGGCTTCATCGGCGAGGCGCTGGCCGCCTTCGCCGCCCGTCCCGCGATGGACACCACGGGCGAGCGCCACGCCTCCACCCTGACCGGGGACGACCTCGTCGCGTACGAGGCGCACCACGAGGACCCGGTGTCCTTCGACTGGAACGGCTGGACGGTCTGCAAGGCCGGACCGTGGAGCCAGGGCCCGGCCTTCCTGCAGCAACTGGCCCTGCTGCCGCCGGATCCCGCGGACCTGGAGTACGGCTCCGCCGACTACGTGCACACCCTGGTCGAGGGCACCAAGCTCGCCATGGCCGACCGCGAGGCCTGGTACGGCGACGCCCAGGACGACGTCCCGCTCGCCGAACTGCTGTCACCCGCCTACAACGACGCACGGCGCGCCCTGGTCGACCAGGCGAAGGCCTCCCACGAGCTGCGCCCCGGCAGCCCGGGCGGCCGCACGCCGCGGCTGCCGCACTTCCCGCTCCACGACGCCGCCGCGGCAACGGGATTCGACGCCATGGGCGTCGGCGAGCCGACGGTCGCCCACAACGGCGCGACCCGCGGCGACACGTGCCACCTCGACGTCGTCGACCGCTGGGGCAACATGGTCGCCGCCACCCCCAGCGGCGGCTGGCTCCAGTCCAACCCGGTGGTCCCCGGGCTCGGCTTCCCGCTCGGCACCCGCCTGCAGATGACCTGGCTGGAGCCCGGGCTGCCGAACTCCCTCACCCCGGGCCGCCGTCCGCGCACCACGCTCACCCCGTCGCTCGCGCTGCGCGACGGCGTGCCGGTGATGGCCTTCGGCACCCCCGGCGGCGACCAGCAGGACCAGTGGTCGCTGCACTTCTTCCTGGGCGTCGCCCTGCGCGCCCCCGTCCGCGGCGGCCTCGACCTCCAGGGCGCCATCGACGCGCCCAACTGGCACAACGACAGCTTCCCGAGCTCCTTCCACCCCCGGGAGATGCGGCCCGGCAGCCTCACCGTGGAGAGCCGCTTCGAGGAGTCCGTCATCGCCGGACTCCGCAGCCGCGGCCACGACGTCACCGTTGCCGCCCCCTGGTCCGAGGGCCGCCTGTGCGCGGTGGCCCGCGACCCGGAGACCGGCGTCCTGTCCTCCGCGGCCAACCCCCGCGGCATGCAGGGTTACGCGGTGGGCCGCTGACCCGGCGCCCGGGCAGGCGCCGCCCGTCGGCACGGCAGGGCGGCGCGGCGCGGCGCGGACCTGGGGTCCCTCATGGGACGTTGCCATGCGCCGGGCGGAGAGCCCGTGGCCCGCGACCGGAGACCGGTGCGGCCAACCCCCGCGGGATGCCGGGTTACGCGGTGGGCCGCTGACCGACCACCGGGGGGCGGCCGTTGACCAGTTCGACGGGGCAGGCGCCGTCCGCCTGTGCGGCCAGGGCGGCGCGGACGCGGCGGTAGAGGCCGGGGGAGAGGTACTCCTCGGCCTCCTCGGGCGTCGCCATCCGCCAGGCGGACAGCTCCTCCTCCTGCAGCACGATCGCGCCGAGCGCGGCCTCGTCGAGCACGCCGCCGTCGTACAGGTAGGAGGTCAGCGGCGGGCGGCCCGGCCACTGCACCCAGTCGACGGCGAGCAGGGCGCCCGGCTCGATGTCCAGACCGACCTCCTCCAGGGTCTCCCGGCGGGCCGCCTCGCGGGGGGTCTCCCCGTCGGCCGACTCGATGGTGCCGCCGGGCAGCACCCACTTGCCGTCCTGGCGGTAGGTGGTCTCGGCGATCAGGATCCGGCCGTCGGCGTCGCGGAAGAGCGTGCTGGCCCCGGCGAGGATCTTCGGCAGGCTGTCGATGTAGGCGTCGAAATCGGTGGTCGTCACGCGCCCCAACCTACGGGTTCGCGACCCTCGACGGCGGCGGCCACCTGCGCCGGGTCCAGGCTTCCGGGGGCGCGGCGGTCGCGTGCCGCACGGTTCGCGAGCCGGCGCAGCGTCTCGTTGACCGGGACGGGTATCCCGTGGAGCCGTCCCAGCAGCACGATCTCGCCGTTGAGCCAGTCCGCCTCGACGCTCCCGGTGCCGCGGGTCAGGCTCTGCCAGGACGAGCCGCCGCCCCGGGCGAAGCCGTCGACCGGCCGCAGGCTCACCCGGTCGCCGCGGACCGCCGCCTGCTCCTCCTCGCCCGCGTACGGGATGCCGGCGGCGTCGAGCACCGCGGCGCCCTCGGCGCGCGCCCGCTCGACGAGGCCGGCGGCCGTGTCGTCCCAGCCGCCGCAGAGCGCCTCGACGGCGTTGCCGAGGTTCGACAGCAGCTTGGCGTACTTCCAGCGCATCACGTCGGCCACGACCGGGGCGGCGAAGGAGGACTTCTCCAGGTCCGCGGAGACGGCCCGTGCGAGCTCGTCCGTTCCGTGCGGGTAGCGGCCCAGGTGGAGGATGCCGGTCAGCGGACCGCAGGGGGCGACCACCTCGCCGGGCTCCAGGTGGGTCGACGGCAGCCACACGCACATGCCGTACACGTCGCGGAAGCGGCGCAGTGCCATGCGTTCGTTGGCGACGCCGTTCTGGGCGCAGACCAGCGGCAGGTGGTCCGCGACCGGGGCCCAGGCGGCGAGCGCGGCCTCCGTGTCCTGCGTCTTCACGGCCAGCACCAGCACGTCGTCCTCGCGCAGCCTCAGCCCCTCCGGGCCGCCGGCCACCGGGACGGGCAGCGACAGCGTCCCGTCCGGCGTCCGCAGCGTCAGCCCGCGCTCGCGCAGCGCCTCCAGGTGCGCTCCCCGCGCGACCAGGACGACCTCGTGACCGCTCTCGTACAGCCGGCCGCCGATCGTCGCGCCGACCGCGCCCGCTCCCACAACGATGTATCGCACACGCGGACCCTACGGCACGAGCAGCGCCGTGCGACGGGCGAGTTCGCTGATCGCCACGCCGTCGAAGCCGAACACCGCGCTGCGCACCCGGTCCTCCAGCGGCTCGGTCCACTGCGGCGGGATCGCCGCCGCGCCGCAGAACACCCCGGCCACCGAACCCGCCGTCGCACCGCCGGAGTCGGTGTCCAGGCCGCCGCGCACGGTCAGCGCGATCGTGGCGGTGAAGTCGCCCGCGCCGTACAGCAGCCCGGCGGTGACGAGCGCGGCGTTGGGGACGGTGTGGATCCAGTGCAGCCCACGGTTCTCCTCGTCCAGCTCCGCCATCGTCCCGGCCCAGTCCAGCCCCGCCGCGTGCAGCGCCATGGTCCGGCGCACCGTGCGGGCCAGCCGGCAGCCCGGCGGGACGTGCTGCAGCGCCGACTCCAGCGCGGCCCGGGCGTCGGGCGCGGTGAACGCCGCCGCGATCAGCGCCGCGGCCCACATCGCGCCGTACACCCCGTTGCCCGTGTGCGACAGCACCGCGTCCCGGCGGGCGAGCGACGCGGCCCGCCGGGGGTCGCCGGGGGAGGTCCAGCCGTGGACGTCGGCGCGGATCAACGCCCCGATCCACTCCTGGTACGGGTTGTCGGCCGTGGCCGTCAGCGGCGGCTTCATCCCGCCCGCGAGGTTGCGGTACGCCGCGCGCTCGGCGGTGAAGGTCTGCAGGTAGGGAAGGCGCAGCAGCCACAGCTCGCCGACCTGCTCGGTGGTGAAGTCCGGGCCGTACGTCTCCAGCAGGTCGAGCCCGAGGATCGCGTAGTCGACGTCGTCGTCCCGCGCGCTGCCGTGGATGTTGCCGCGGGTGCACTGCGGCCACTCCGGGCGCAGCTCGAACTCCGCCGGGTCCGCAGGCGGGTCCAGCGCGGGGATGTAGTCGGTCAGCGGCAGCGCCCCGGCCCGGCGCAGGTAGCGGTCGATGCGCTCGCGGGTCCAGTGGTCGCCGCGCTCGACGGGCTTGCCGAGCATGTTGCCGGCGATCCGGCCGAGCCAGCCGCCCAGGATGCGGTCGTGGAGAGAGAGGGCCATGCCTCCGGTGTACCGCCAGGACACCCCGGGATAGGGTCCAAGCGGCGCGACCTGCCGTAAGGGAGATCAATGTGACGGACGCACGGCCCGCGCGGGTGCTCATCGCCGCGGACAAGTTCAAGGGCTCGCTCACCGCCGTCGAGGTGGCGGAGCGGCTCGGGGCGGGGCTGCGGAGCGCCGCCCCCGACCTCGTCGTCGAGTCCGTACCGGTGGCCGACGGCGGGGACGGAACGGTGGACGCCGCCGTCGCCGCCGGATTCGAGCGGCGCCTGGTGGAGGTCACCGGGCCGCTGGGGGAGCCGGTCACCGCCGCGTACGCACTGCGCGACGGCACCGCCGTCGTGGAGATGGCCGAGGCCTCGGGGCTGCGGCACCTGCCGCCCGGCGTCTTCGCGCCGCTTACGGCGACCACCTGCGGCACCGGTGAGCTGCTGCTGGCCGTACTCGACGCGGGCGCGCGGTCCGTCGTGCTCGGCGTCGGCGGCAGCGCGACCAACGACGGGGGCGCGGGCATGCTCGTCGCGCTCGGCGCCCGCCTGCTGGACGGCCGGGGCGAGCCGGTGGGCCCGGGCGGCGCGGCGCTCGCCGGGCTGGCCTCGGCGGACCTGTCCGGCCTCGACCCGCGGCTCGCTGCGACCGAGGTCGTCCTCGCCAGCGACGTCGACAACCCGCTGCTCGGCCCGAAGGGCGCCGCCGCCGTCTACGGCCCCCAGAAGGGTGCCACGCAGGAGGACGTCGCCACGCTGGACGCGGCGCTCGCCCACTACGCGGAGGTGCTGGAGGCCGGTGCGGCCGCCGAGGCCCCGGGGGCGGGTGCGGCCGGCGGGGTCGGGTTCGGGGCGCTGGTGGGCCTGCGCGCCTCCTTCCGGCCCGGCGTCCAGGTGCTCCTGGACATGCTCGGCTTCGCGGCGGCCCTGGAGCGGGCGGACCTGGTGATCACGGGCGAGGGCTCGCTGGACGAACAGACCCTGCACGGCAAGGCCCCGGCCGGTGTCGCGGCCGCCGCCCGTGCCCGGGACGTGGACGTGGTCGCCGTCTGCGGCCGCCTCGCGCTGTCCGGCGCCGCCCTGGGCGCGGCCGGCATCCGGCGGGCGTACGCCCTGACCGACCTCGAGCCGGACCCGGCGCGCTGCATGGCCGAGGCCGGGCCGCTCCTGGAGCGTCTCGCCGAGGACATCGCGCGCGACCTGCCGGCCTGACCCGGGAACGCCAGGGGCCCCGAGCCTTCCCGGCTCGGGGCCCCTGGCACGCACGTCGTACGTCGTACGGCTACGGAAGCTGCGCCGTACGCGCCTCGCGGCGGTTGTTGCGCATCGTGTTGACCCGGCGGGTCGTCGCGAAGAGCGGGATCACCGCAGCCGCGCAGATCTGCAGGGCCGCGCCCGTCTGGAGGAGCACGTCACCGCCGGGGACGGCGAACGCCCAGCAGACCAGGCAGCCCATGCTCAGCACGATCCAGGCCAGCGTGATCGTGGCGAGCCGGCCGCGGGGCTTGGGGTACTCGACCCGGCTGACCATCAGCCACGCCACACCGACGATGGCCAGCACCGTCGGGATGAAGGGCAGCTCCAGCAGCACGACCGAGATGACCGTCATCGCCCCGAAGGGGCTCGGCATGCCCTGGAAGATCCCTTCCCGCACCGTCGTGCAGGAGAAGCGGGCCAGGCGCAGGACGACCGCGAGCAGCACCACGACCGCCGCCACCGCCGACAGCTTGCCGTAGGCGTCGTCCGAGATCAGGCCCCAGACGACCACGAAGTAGGCGGGGGCCAGGCCGAAGCTGATCAGGTCGGACAGGTTGTCCAGCTCCGCGCCCATCGCCGAGCTGCGCAGCTTGCGCGCCACGAGGCCGTCGAAGAGGTCGAAGACCGAGGCCATGAGCATCAGCAGGACGGCGGTGGCGGCGCTGTGCCGCGTCATGCCGCCGTCGGTGTTGCCCATCAGGTGCGGGACGAGCACCCCGGTGGTGGTGAAGTACACCGCCATGAATCCGCAGATCGCGTTGCCGAGGGTGAGGCCGTCCGCTATCGACAGCCGCGTCGACAGCGGCATGTCATCGTCGTCGTCCTCGTCCACCGCGGCGACCCACGGTGCCTGGGTGTCGGGATCAATCACGGTCAAGGCGCGTCACCCCAGCCACGGTGGTCTGGCCGACCTCGACGTCGGGCTCGACGCCCTCCGGCAGGTAGATGTCCACACGGGAGCCGAAGCGGATCAGGCCGATGCGCTCGCCCTGCTCCACCTTGGTGCCCTGCGGCACGTAAGGGACGATGCGGCGCGCCACGGCTCCGGCGATCTGCACCATCTCGATGTCGCCGAGCTCGGTGTCGAAGTGCCAGACGACCCGCTCGTTGTTCTCGCTCTCCTTGTTGAACGCCGGAACGAAACCGCCGGGGATGTGCTCGACGGACGTGACGGTGCCGGCGAGCGGCGCGCGGTTCACGTGGACGTTCAGCGGGCTCATGAAGATCGCGACGCGGGTGCGCCCGTCCTTCCACGGCATGATGCTCTGCACCACGCCGTCGGCCGGCGAGATGACGCGGCCCTGGGTGATCTCGCGCTCGGGGTCGCGGAAGAACCACAGCATGCCCGCCGCGAGGGCGGTGGTGGGGACGGCCACGGCCGCCCAGCGCCCGGAGCGGCGGGCGCGGACGAGGCTGATCGCGGCGGTGGCCACGGTCGGGAGGAGCCACGGCGACGCTCCGCGCGCGAGGCGTACGCCGGCCCGGCTGTCGCGTTGTGCAGAGGAATGGCTGTGGGGCATGGAAGACCTTCGTAGCGGAGGGTGCCGCAATGATGGTGCAGGGGACGGCGGCTTTCCGTGAATGGTATCGGGAGTGACCGGCAACTGGGCAAGCCAGCAGTCGAGTCAGTGGCCGGTATTTGATGACTGGGTGTGACCTTTGGCTCGCACAAAGTGTCACAACCCAGACATTCACCCCTGGATTCGGTACTCCTCGAGCAGCCGGCGCCCGATGATCATTTTCTGGATCTCGGCGGTGCCCTCACCGATGAGCAGCATCGGGGCCTCGCGGTAGAGGCGCTCGATCTCGTACTCCTTGGAGAAGCCGTAGCCGCCGTGGATGCGGAAGGCGTCCTCCACGACCTCCTTGCAGTACTCCGCGGCCAGGTACTTCGCCATGCCGGCCTCGAGGTCGTTGCGCTGGCCGGAGTCCTTCTTGCGGGCCGCGTTCACCATCAGCGCGTGGGCCGCCTCGACCTTGGTGGCCATCTCGGAGAGCTTGAACTGGATCGCCTGGTGCTGCGCGATCGGCTTGCCGAAGGTCTGCCGCTGCTGGGCGTACGCGATCCCCAGTTCGAAGGCGCGCTGTGCGACGCCGCAGCCGCGGGCGGCCACGTTGACCCGGCCGACCTCGACCCCGTCCATCATTTGGTAAAAACCGCGGCCGCTCCGACCGCCCAGGACGCGATTTGACGGAATCTTCACGTCCTCGAGGATGAGCTCGGTCGTGTCGACGCCCTTGTACCCCATCTTCTCGATCTTGCCGGGCACGGTGAGGCCCTTCACCGTCGGGTTCGGCCCGAAGCCCGGCTCCTTCTCGATGAGGAAGGTCGTCATCGACTTGTGCGGGGCCGCGTCCTCCGGCTGGCCCTCGTCGGTCCGGCACAGCACCGCGACGAGGTTGGAGGTGCCGCCGTTGGTCAGCCACATCTTCTGGCCGTTGATGACGTAGTCGTCGCCGTCCCGGACCGCCTTGGTGCGGATCGCCGAGACGTCGGAGCCGAGGCCCGGCTCGGACATCGAGAAGGCGCCGCGCACGTCGCCGGCGGCCATGCGGGGCAGGAAGTGGTCCTTCTGCTCCTGGGTGCCGTGCTGCTTGAGCATGTAGGCGACGATGAAGTGCGTGTTGATGATGCCCGACACGCTCATCCAGCCGCGGGCGATCTCCTCGACCGTCAGGGCGTAGGTGAGCAGGGACTCGCCCAGGCCGCCGTACTCCTCGGGGATCATCAGACCGAAGATGCCGAGTTCCTTGAGGCCCTCAACGATGTCGGTGGGGTACTCGTCCTTGTGCTCCAGCTCGTTGGCGACCGGGATGATCTCCTTGTCGACGAAGCTGCGGACGGTGGAGAGGATCTCCTGCTGGACGTCGGTCAGCCCGTCGGTCTGCGCGAGGCGGCTCATGTCTGCTGTCTCCTAGGCGTTCAGCTCGGGGCGGCCGGGCTGCTCGCCCCCGCGTTCCTTGATGTACGTGGCGGTGGGGACCATCACCTTGCGGCGGAAGACGCACACCAGGGTGCCGTCCTGCTTGTAGCCCTTGGTCTCCACGTGGACGATCCCGCGGTCGTCCTTCGACTTCGACGGCCACTTGTCCAGCACCGTCGTCTCGCCGTAGATGGTGTCGCCGTGGAAGGTCGGCGCCACGTGCTTGAGCGACTCGACCTCCAGGTTGGCGATCGCCTTGCCGGAGACGTCCGGCACCGACATGCCGAGCAGCAGGGAGTAGACGTAGTTCCCCACGACCACGTTCTTCCCGAAGTCGGTGGTCCTCTCGGCGTAGTTCGCGTCCATGTGGAGCGGGTGGTGGTTCATGGTCAGGAGGCAGAAGAGGTGGTCGTCGTACTCGGTGACCGTCTTCCCGGGCCAGTGCTTGTAGACGGCACCGACCTCGAACTCTTCATACGTACGGCCGAACTGCATCTCTCCTACGCCTCCGGGGTGTCGAACGTGTTCGTACGGGTGTTCGCTGCCGGGGTCACGCGGCGACCTCCAGCGGCTCCAGCTTGTTGGCCCTGCGGATCTCGTCCACGATCCTGCCGATGATCTCGGTGATCCCGAAGTCCTTCGGCGTGAACACGGCCGCGACGCCGGACTCGACCAGCTTGGCCGCGTCCGCCGGCGGGATGATGCCACCGGCGATGACCGGCACGTCGTCCACCCCGGCCCTGCGGAGCCGGTCCAGCACGTCCGGGACCAGCTCGGCGTGCGAGCCGGAGAGGATCGACAGGCCCACGCAGTGGACGTCCTCGGCGACCGCCGCCGACACGATCTGCTCGGGCGTCAGCCGGATGCCCTGGTAGACCACCTCGAAGCCGGCGTCGCGCGCCCGTACGGCTATCTGCTCGGCGCCGTTGGAGTGACCGTCCAGGCCCGGCTTGCCCACCAGCAGCCGCAGCTTGCCGGTGCCCAGCTCCTCGGCGGTCAGCGCCACCTTGCGGCGCACCGCGGCCAGCGGCGTGCCCGGCTCGGCGGTGACCGCGACGGGGGCGCTGCTCACGCCCGTCGGCGCGCGGAACTCGCCGAATACGTCGCGCAGCGCCCAGGACCACTCGCCGGTGGTGACACCCGCCCGGGCGCACTCCAAGGTGGCATCCATCAGGTTGCCGGTCCCGGCGGCCGCGGCCTTGAGGGCCTCCAGCGACCGTTGCGCCCGTACTTCGTCGCGGTTGTCGCGCCAGTCGTGGAGGGCGGTGACGACCCGTGCCTCGTTCTCCGGGTCGACGGTCATGATGGCGCCGTCCAGGTCGGAGGTGAGGGGGCTGGGCTCGGTGCCCTCGTAGCAGTTGACGCCGATGATCTTCTCCTGGCCGGACTCGATCCGCGCCCGGCGCTCGGCGTGCGAGGAGACCAGCTGCGACTTCAGGTAGCCGGACTCCACGGCCGCCATGGCACCGCCCATCTCCTGGATGTGCTCGATCTCGGCCAGGGACCGGTCGACGAGCTCGGCGACCTTCGCCTCGACGACGTGGCTGCCGTCGAAGATGTCGCCGTACTCCAGCAGGTCGCTCTCGTGGGCGAGCACCTGCTGGATGCGCAGGGACCACTGCTGGTCCCAGGGGCGCGGCAGGCCGAGCGCCTCGTTCCAGGCCGGCAGCTGCACGGCTCGGGCACGGGCGTCCTTGGAGAGCGTCACCGCCAGCATCTCCAGCACGATGCGCTGGACGTTGTTCTCCGGCTGGGCCTCGGTCAGGCCGAGCGAGTTGACCTGGACCCCGTACCGGAAGCGGCGCTGCTTGGGCTCCTCGATGCCGTAGCGCTCGCGGGTGATCTTGTCCCAGATGCGGGTGAAGGCCCGCATCTTGCACATCTCCTCGACGAAGCGCACGCCCGCGTTCACGAAGAAGGAGATGCGCGCGACGACGTCGCCCATCCGCTCCTGCGGCACCTGGCCCGAGTCGCGGACCGCGTCGAGGACGGCGATCGCGGTGGACATGGAGTACGCGATCTCCTGCACCGGCGTGGCCCCGGCCTCCTGCAGGTGGTAGCTGCAGATGTTGATGGGGTTCCACTTGGGGAGGTGGTTGACCGTGTACGCGATCATGTCCGTCGTCAGCCGGAGCGACGGGCCGGGCGGGAAGACGTACGTACCGCGCGACAGGTACTCCTTGACGATGTCGTTCTGCGTCGTCCCCTGGAGCCTGGTGACGTCGGCGCCCTGCTCCTCGGCGACCACCTGGTAGAGCGCGAGCAGCCACATGGCGCTGGCGTTGATGGTCATCGAGGTGTTCATCTCCTCCAGGGGGATGTCCTGGAAGAGCCGGCGCATGTCGCCGAGGTGGGCGACCGGGACCCCGACCCGGCCCACCTCGCCGCGGGCCAGGATGTGGTCGGGGTCGTACCCGGTCTGCGTCGGGAGGTCGAACGCGACCGACAGCCCGGTCTGGCCCTTGGCGAGGTTGCCCCGGTACAGGGCGTTGGACGCCTCGGCGGTGGAGTGCCCCGCGTACGTCCGCATCAGCCACGGACGATCCTTCTGACGCTCGCTCATGCTCGTTCCCGTTCTCAGACGTTCCGGAAGCGGTTGATGGCGTCGAGGTGCTCGGCGCGCAGTTCCGCGTCGCGGACGCCGAGGCCCTCCTCGGGGGCGAGCGCGAGCACGCCGACCTTGCCCTGGTGCACGTTGCGGTGCACGTCGTGCGCTGCCTGGCCGGTCTCCTCCAGGCGGTACGTCTTCGACAGGGTGGGGTGGATCTTGCCCTTGGCGATGAGGCGGTTGGCCTCCCACGCCTCGCGGTAGTTCGCGAAGTGGGAGCCGACGATGCGCTTGAGCGACATCCACAGGTAGCGGTTGTCGTACTCGTGGTTGTAGCCCGAGGTCGACGCGCAGGTGACGATCGTGCCGCCCTTGCGGGTGACGTAGACCGAGGCGCCGAAGGTCTCGCGGCCCGGGTGCTCGAAGACGATGTCGACGTCCTCGCCGTCGGTCAGCTCACGGATGCGCTTGCCGAGGCGCTTCCACTCCTTCGGGTCCTGGGTGTGCTCGTCCTTCCAGAACCGGTAGTCCTCGGCGGTGCGGTCGATGATGGCCTCGGCGCCCATGCGGCGGCAGATCTCCGCCTTCTGCGGCGAGGAGACCACGCAGATCGGGTTGGCGCCGCCGGCCAGCGCGAACTGGGTGGCGTAGCTGCCCAGGCCGCCGCTGGCGCCCCAGATCAGGACGTTGTCGCCCTGCTTCATGCCGGCGCCGTTGCGCGAGACCAGCTGGCGGTAGGCGGTGGAGTTCACCAGGCCGGGGGCCGCGGCCTCCTCCCAGCTGAGGTGCCTGGGCTTGGGCATCAGCTGGTTGGACTTGACCAGCGCGATCTCGGCGAGGCCGCCGAAGTTGGTCTCGAAGCCCCAGATGCGCTGCTCGGGGTCGAGCATCGTGTCGTTGTGGCCGTCCGCGGACTCCAGTTCGACGGACAGGCAGTGCGCGACGACCTCGTCGCCCGGCTTCCAGAGGTTCACGCCGGGGCCGGTGCGCAGCACGACGCCCGCCAGGTCGGAGCCGATGACGTGGTAGGGCAGGTCGTGGCGCTTGGTGAGCGGGGAGAGCCTGCCGTACCGCTCGAGGAAACCGAACGTCGACACCGGCTCGAAGATCGACGTCCACACCGAGTTGTAGTTGACCGAGCTGGCCATGACGGCCACCAGGGCCTCGCCCGGGCCGAGCTCGGGCACCGGCACCTCGTCCAGGTGCAGCGACTTGCGCGGGTCCTTCGCGCGGCTGTCCACGCCCTCGAACATGCCGGCCTCGTCCTTGTGGACGGTGATGGCGCGGTACGACTCGGGCAGCGGCAGCGCGGCGAAGTCCGCGGCCGTGCTTTCGGACGCCATGATTGCGTCGAGGATGTCCTTCACGGTGATGCCTCCGGCGAAGCGCGACGTAGGGACGCTTGAGGGAACGTCGGGGGTTGCTGTGGGTGGTGCCGTCGGTTCGGCGGTGGTGCTGCTGTCCGTGGCGGTCGCACGGATGGAGCGGGGGCGCGTGGTGGCGCGGTGAATGCCTGTGACGCAGGCGTCCGGGCCTTTGGGGACAGACGGCGTGCGACGGATCCCAGCACGCCGCCCGCCCGGACAGTTCTCACGTTATGGCACCGCGTGCCACCCTGCAAGACACTGCGTGCCAACAATTTTTCTCAGATGGCACCACGGCTTCACGTTTGAGCAACACACGAAGGCGCCCCCGGCGCGAGGGCCTGGGGGCGCTGGTGGGATGCCGGAGGCGCGGGAGGACGCCGGGGGCGCGAACGGGCGGCTACGCGCCCTTCAGGGCTTTTTCGATCGTCCGCATGACCTCGGCGGGCGACGCGTCCGTACGGGCCACCGCGACGATGACCTCGCCCTGCTCGGAGGTGAGGACCGGGGCGGGGGCGGGGGTGGGGCGCCGGCCGATGCCGGTGCCGAAGGTCTGCTTGATCACCTCGAAGGCGTGGTCGAGCTGGGCCTCGACGTCGCCCTTGCCGCCGGCGCGCAGCCAGCGCCGCAGCACGTGGTTGTGGGCGGCGACGACGGCGGACGCGGCGACCTCCGCCAGCAGCGGGTCGTCGTCCCCGTCGTGGTGGGCGCCCTCGTCGAAGTGGCCCAGCAGGTAGCGGGTGAACAGCCGCTCGTAGCGGGCCACCGAGGCGATCTCGCGCTCCCGCAGGATCGGGATCTCACGGGTCAGGCGGTAGCGCTCCACCGAGACCTCGGGGGCCTCGGCGTACATGCGCAGCACCTCGGTGATGCCACGGCACACCGTGTCGAGCGGGTGCTCGTGCGGTTCGGCGGAGTCCAGCACCTGCCCGACGCGCACGAGGGTGTCGTCGTGGTCGGGGAAGATCGCCTCTTCCTTGGAGCGGAAGTGCCGGAAGAACGTCCTGCGCGCGACCCCCGCGGCCGCGGCGATCTCGTCGACCGTGGTCGCCTCGTAGCCCTGGCTCGCGAACAGGTGCATCGCCGCGGCGGCCAGTTCCTGGCGGACACGATGGCGCTGGGCGGTGGTGGAGGACGCACGGGCGGGCTTAACGGGCTGGGGCATACCGCGAACGTACTGCATTCCCGCTGCACCGTGGGCCGGGCCCGGTTTCCGGAGGCGGTGGGGCGGCCCCAGGAGACCGCCCCAGCCACCGGGATCGTCCCGGCCGTCCCAGCCGCTGCCCGCGTAATCAGCGGCGGGCATACTCGCGGAAGCCGCGGCCGGTCTTGCGGCCGAGGCAGCCCGCGGACACCAGGTGCTCGAGCAGCGGCGCCGGCGCCAGGCCCGGGTCGCGGAACTCCTTGTGCAGCACCTGCTCGATCGCGAGCGAGACGTCCAGCCCGACGACGTCGAGCAGTTCGAAGGGCCCCATCGGGTAGCCCCCGCCGAGCTTCATCGCCGAGTCGATGTCCTCGACCGTCGCGTAGTGCTCCTGGACCATCTTCACGGCGTTGTTGAGGTAGGGGAACAGCAGCGCGTTGACGATGAAGCCGGCACGGTCGCCGCAGTCCACGGCGTGCTTCCTGATCCGGCCGCAGACCTCGTGGACGGTGGCGTGCACGTCCTCGGCGGTCAGCACGGTGCGGACCACCTCGACCAGCTTCATGGCGGGGGCCGGGTTGAAGAAGTGCATGCCGATCACGTCCCGCGGACGCGACGTCGCGGTGGCGACGGCCACCACGGGCAGCGAGGACGTCGTCGTGGCCAGCACCGCGCCCGGCTTGCAGATCTTGTCCAGGGTCGCGAAGAGCTGCTGCTTGACCGGCAGGTCCTCGGCGACCGCCTCGACGGCCAGGTCCACGTCCGCGAAGGCGTCCAGCGATCCGGCCGCGGTCACCCGCGCCACGGCGGCGTCGCGCTGCTCCTGGCTGAGCCGGCCCTTGGCCACCGACCGGTCCAGCGACTTGGCCAGCGCCGCGACCGCCTTGTCGGCCTTCTCCTGGCCGCGGGCGGCCAGCACGACCTCGTACCCGGCCTTGGCGAAGACCTCCGCGATGCCGGTGGCCATGGTGCCCGAGCCCGCGACCCCCACGCTGCGCACGGGGCGCCCGCCGGTGGCTCCGGCGGCCTCGGCCGGCGTCTCGGCGTCCGGGACGACGCTCGCGCTGCCGGGGGCCTCGTAGGTGTAGAAGCCGCGTCCGGCCTTGCGGCCCTTGAGGCCGGCGGCGGAGAGCTGCTTCAGGATGGGCGCGGGGGCGTGCAGCCGGTCGCGCGAGGCCTCGTACATCGCCTCCAGGACGGTCTGCGCGGTGTCGATGCCGATCAGGTCCAGCAGGGCGAGCGGGCCCATGGGCAGGCCGCAGCCGAGCCGCATGGCGGCGTCGATGTCCTCGCGGGTGGCGTACCGGGCCTCGTACATGGCCGCGGCCTGGTTGAGGTAGCCGAAGAGCAGCCCGTCGGCGATGAAGCCCGGGCGGTCGCCGACCGCCACCGGCTCCTTGCCGAGCGAGCGGACCAGCTCGGTCACGGAGTCCGTGGTCTCGGGGGAGGTGAGCACGGTGGAGACCACCTCGACCAGCTTCATGGCCGGTGCGGGGGCGAAGAAGTGCAGACCGAGGACGCGGTCGGGGCGCGAGGTGTGCGAGGCCAGCTGGGTCACCGACAGCGCGTTGGTGCCGGTCGCCAGGACGGCGCCCGGCTTCAGGAGGGCGTCCAGGGCGGTGAGGACCTCGCGCTTGATCTCGAAGTGCTCGGTGACGACCTCGATGACCAGGTCGGCGTCGGACGCCGCCTGGAGGTCGGAGAAGGTGCGGAAACGGGCCAGGACGTCGCCGCGCTCGGCCTCCGTGATCCGCTCGCGCTGCACGGCGCGGGCGGTGGAGGCCTCCAGGGCGGCGACGGCGCGGTGGGCGGCCGCGTCGTCGATCTCGATGCCGATCACTTCGTGGCCGGCCCGGGCGACGACCTCGGCGATGCCGGTGCCCATGGTGCCGAGACCGATGACGGCGACGGTGGGGAAGGGTCGTGGACGGTCCATCGCGGAACTCCGAATGCTGAGGGTCCGCGCCGTGCGTCTCTGCTGCGCAGGCGCGGGGGCGGGAGAGTCGAGGAGCCGCGGGGTGCGTACGCGTGTGTGGGCGTACCCGCGTGAGAACCGGCGAGCCCTGTCCCGGGGCTGCGCCGCGATGGTGCCGAACCGACAACGGCTGCACGCGGTGGCTGCGTCACCAGGCCGATGCGTGCGTTGGTTAGAGGGTAACCGGTGAGTAACCTCGGCGCCAGCCCTCCCGCCCATGTGATTTACACCTCCTACAGATGAGCGCGCCACTAGGGTGAGCGCACGGGGGAGAGGGGGGACCGTGGAACGGGAGCACGGGGGCGCCGGTCACTCGGCGCGGCGCGCGGCCGAGCTGTACGGGGCCGTGCGGGCGGGGGAGACGGACGTCGCGTGGCTGCGCGGGCGCGGGGAACCACGCCGCGTCCTGGGGCTGCTGGCGTTCGCCGGTCAGGGGCGGTGCGAGGAGCGCGGTGCCTATCTGCGGCGGCTCGCCGCCTCACCGGACGCCGCCGCCATGGTGCGGCCCTGGCTGGGGCCCGCCGAACGCGCGCGCCTCGACGTCGCCGGCGGGCGGGCCCCCGCCGTCCCGGCGCTGCTGGCGATGCTTCCCCGTGGCACGGAGGAGGAGCGCCGCTATGCCCTGGAGGCGTTGGCGGTGAAGCGGCCCATGGAGGCGACGGCATCGCTCTTCGACCTGCTCGGCGCATCCGGGCAGGAGGAGCCCTCCTGGTACCCCGGGTTGATCGAGGACACCATCAGCCGCATCGTCATCGGTCGTCACCTGCCCTTCTGGCGCTGGGCAGCCAGGAACGGCCCCGTGCCGCCCGCCGTCTGCGTGCCCCTGCTGCTGCGTCAGGCCTGCCAGCAGGCGCCCCGGTCCCGGCGGCTCGCCCTGACTCTGCTCGGCTGCGACCGCGACCCGGCGCATCTGGACCTGTTCCTCGCGGCCGCCGGCGACCCGGACGAGTCGGTGGCCGAGGAGGCGCTCGTCGCCCTTTGGCGGCGGGACGTCCCCGAGGCCCGGGACCGCCTCGCCACCGTGCTGACCGAGCCGTCGCGCTCCGTGCAGGAGCGTCTCGTCGCCTCCGTCCTGCTGGGGCGGGCCGGTGACCGGCGGGCCTTCGAGACCCTCGTGCTGTTCCTCAACCACCGCGACGCCTGGAACACCCTTGCGGCGGCCGAGGCCCTGATCCGGCTCGGCGACCCGCGGACCGCGCGTGCCGCCGCCGCGCTCGCCACCAATCGGCTGCGGATCGGCTACGCCCTGGCCGCCGTGCATTTGCTCGGGCGCTTGCGGGCGCCGGAGTCGCTGCCCGCGCTGATGTCCACCCTCACATGGCTCATGGACGAGGGGCGGACGGTCTATCAGGCGGCCGCCGGCTGCGTCGAGGAACTGGGACGGCTCGGGGACGCGCGGGCGGTGCCCGTCCTGAACCGGGCCGTCGCGGATTCCCGCCTGCGCGTCGCGGCGGTGGACTCCCTCGGCCGGATCGGCGGCCCTCATGCGCTGGAGACGCTGCTCGGCGTCGCCACCGACGAGGACGCGGAGGTGCGGGCGGCCGCGGCGCGCGGACTGGCCCGCTACGAGGACGAGCCCCGCGCGACCGCCGCCCTCGTCGGGCTGTGCGCGCCGCCGTACCCCAGGCGGATCGTGCGCGCCCTGGTGCGGTCGGGCGACCCGGCGGCCGTGGCGGTGCTGGCCGCGGCGCGGGAGGAGGCACCGAGTGCCACGACGCGCCGACTCGCCGGGCGCTTCAGACCAGATCCGTCGCGTACCGCAGCTCCTTGAGCGGGACGCCGTCGTACATCTCGATCTGGTCGGTGCCGTCCGGTGCGAGACCGGACCGTTCGTAGAAGCGCAGCGCCCGCGCGTTGTCCGCGAGCACCCACAGGCGCAGGCTCCGGAAGCCGCGTTCATCGGCGCGGGCCCGTACGGCGTCCATGAGTGCTCGGCCGGCGCCGCGGCCGATCCGGTCGGGCCGTACGTAGATCGCGTACAGCTCGCCGACCTCCGCGTCGTCGGGCTCACCCCGGTAGGGGCCGAGCGCGGCCCAGCCCGTCACCTCGCCGCCGTCCGCGGCGACCAGGTTGTCCACCCGGCTGCCGCCCGCGTCGAACCACTCCCTGCGACGCTCCGCGTCCGCCCCGACGTCCATCGCTTTGAGGTACGCCTGCGGCACGATCCCCGCGTAGGCCGCCTGCCATCCCCTTACGCGGATCGCCGCCACGGCGTCGATGTCGTCGCGGGTCATCACCCTCACAACCGTCATGCCGCGACGTTAAGGGGGGCGGAGCCCGCTGGGCACCCGCTTTTCGTGAGCTCAGATCAGGGTCAGTTGCGTCGGCGGGGCGGGCTGGGCGGGCGTGGCGGGCTCGGGTGCGGCGGGCGGCCCGGGGGTGTCCTCCTCGGGTGCGGTCATCCGGCGCGCGGTCCCGGAACGGCTGGGCCCGATCCCGAACTCGGCGGCGAACTCGTGCACTTGGCGGGTGATGCGCCGCTGGTACCAGGTGGGCGCGTAGGCGCCGTCCGCGTAGAGCGCCTTGTAGCGGGAGATCAGCCGCGGGTGGTGCACCGAGAGCCAGGCCATGAACCACTCCCTCGCCCCGGGACGCAGGTGCAGCACCAGCGGGGTGACGGACGTGGCGCCGGTCCCGGCGATCGCACGGACGGTCTCGCGCAACTGTTCCGGGGAGTCGCTGAGGTACGGCAGCACCGGCGCCATCAGGACGCCCGAGGGGATGCCGTGCTCATTGAGCGTGCGGCAGACCTCCAGACGCTTCGCCGGCGACGGCGTGCCCGGTTCCACGGTGCGCCACAGGTCCCGGTCGGTGAAGCCGACGGAGACCGCGGTCGAGACGTCGGTGACCTGGGAGGCCTGCACCAGGAGGTCCAGGTCGCGCAGGATCAGCGACCCCTTGGTGAGGATCGAGAAGGGATTGGCGTGGTCGCGCAGCGCGGCCAGGATGCCGGGCATGAGCCGGTAGCGGCCCTCCGCGCGCTGGTAGCAGTCGACGTTGGTGCCCATCGCGATGTGCTCGCCCTGCCAGCGGGGCGAGGCGAGCTCGCGGCGCAGCAGCTCGGGCGCGTTGACCTTCACGATGATCTGCGAGTCGAAGTCCAGGCCGCTGTCGAGGTCCAGGTAGGTGTGCGTCTTGCGTGCGAAGCAGTACACACAGGCGTGACTGCAGCCGCGGTAGGGGTTGATCGTCCACTCGAACGGCATCCGGGACGCGCCGGGCACGCGGTTGACGATCGTGCGGGCGCGCACCTCGTGGAAGGTGATCCCGCGGAACTCGGGGGTGTCGAACGTACGGGTCACGGCGTCCACGCCGAAGAGCGCGGGTGTGGTCGCCGCCGTGTCGCGGCTCAGGTTGTCCCACCTCATGCCGCCTCCTTCGTTGCTCTCCTCCCGAGAATAGAACATCTGAGCGAATAGCGTCGAGGGGGATCCATGGGATTCCCGGGACCACTGTGCGTGACCGTGTGTGACGCAGGGCCCCGGGCGTGCCGTAGGCACCGCCCGGGGCCCTGACGGGGCCGTCCACCGTCATTGCGGCCGCAGGCTCAGGACGAGGTCGCGCGGCAGGCCGTGGGTGTCGTGGAGGTAGTGGAAGTCCTCCTCGTCCAGCGGGCCCCGGAAGCGGGGACGGGCCAGCACCTGACGGCCGCGCTCCAGGAGCCGCCCGAACCGGCGCTCCTCCTCCAGCAGCACCCGGCGCGGCTCGTCCGGGTCCACGTCCTGCCGGAAGTGGTCCAGGGTGTGCAGGACCAGTTCCTGCGGCAGATCGCCGAGGCCACGGGACGGGTCGTCCCGCCACAAGGCGGTGAGGACCCGCCGCACCAGCCGGCGCAGCACGTACCCGCGGCCGGTGTTGGACGGGCGCACCCCGTCCCCGATCACCACCACGGCCGAGCGCAGGTGGTCGCAGACCAGGCGCAGCGATGGTTCGTCCAGTGGCCACAGGGACGGTACGAGACGGCGCCAGGGGGTGAAGACGTCGCACTCGAACACCGACGTGCGGCCCTGCAGCAGCGAGGCCAGGCGTTCCAGGCCGAGTCCGGTGTCGACGTTGCGCTGGGGGAGCGGCACGAGCGAGCCGTCCTCGAGCCGGCGGTGGCGCATCATCACGTGGTTCCAGACCTCGACCCAGCGGTCGTCGCGGGTGGGCGTGGACCGCGGAGGGGTGTCGCCGGTCCACAGGAAGATCTCCGAGTCGGGGCCGCACGGGCCGGTCGGCCCGTTGGACCACCAGTTGTCCTCGACGGTGAGCTCCACCGGGACCCCGTGCTTCTCCCACAGCTCCAGGGAGTCGGTGTCCGGACCCGTGCGGTCGTCGCCGCCGAACACCGTGACGTGCAGCCGCCCCGGGTCGATGCCGAAGCCCTCGGTGAGCAGTCCGTAGCCCCAGTCGAGGCTCTGCGGGCCCTCGTAGCCGCCGAGCGACCAGGTGCCGAGCATCTCGAAGACCGTCAGATGGGTGGGATCGCCGACCTCTTCCAGGTCGGTGGTGCGCAGACAGCGCTGCACGTTGACCAGCCGGCTGCCGAGCGGGTGCGGGCGCCCCTCCAGGTACGGGGTCAGCGGATGCATGCCCGAGGTCGTGAACAGCACCGGGTCACCGGGCGGCGGCAGCAGCGTCGATCCGGTGATCCTGCGGTGGCCGCGGTCCTCGTAGTACTCGACGAACGTGCGGACGATCTCTTCGGTGTTCATGGTGGGTGGCTCCTTCGCGTGGAGGGCGGGGAGGCACCGGAGAACGGGTCCGCTCGATCACCGGAATCGCGGCGGTGCGCCACGAGACCACCGGCGGGCCGTTCCCGGTCGCCGGTGGTGAGGAAGGGGGTACGTCAGGCGGCGGCAACCGGCGAGCTGGTCGCTCGCGCGGTCGCGGTGATGCTGTGGCCGGTGACGTTCATGGAGCCGACGATAACGCGCCACGACCGGCGGGGCACGTGATTTCCCGCCGGGCGGCGGCAGGGCCCCGTGGGGCCGTCGTACGGAGGTGCCCCTCCGGGAGGGCGGCCCGATTTCGCGGGCACGCGGCCATGGTGATTGGCTTGTCGGCGACGGCACACGGATCGACGGAGGACGGCGCATGGCACAGGTCGAGGCCACCACTCAGCGCGAGATCGCGGCGAGCCCGGAGAGCGTCTTCGCGGCGCTCGCCGACTACGCGGGCACCCGGCAGCGACTGCTTCCCGAGCAGTACAGCGAGTACGAGGTGCGCGAGGGGGGCAGCGGCGCGGGCACCCTGGTGCACTGGAAGCTGCAGGCGACCGAGAAGCGCGTGCGGGACTGCCTCCTCGCGGTGACCGAGCCGACCCCGGGGCAGCTGGTCGAGAGCGACCGCAACTCCACCATGGTCACCACCTGGACGGTCACCCCGGCCGGCGAGGGCCGCGCCAAGGCGGTCGTCACCAGCACGTGGACCGGCGCCGGCGGCATCGGCGGCTTCTTCGAGCGCACCTTCGCCCCCAAGGGCCTGAACCGCATCCACGACGCGGTGCTCGCGCGCCTCGCCGCGGAGACCGAGAAGTAGCAGGCGGCACAAGGGAGGCGGCCGGCACCGGGTGACGCCCGGTCACCTCCCTTGACGCGCCGCACGGGTACGCGCCCCATGCGCCGGGCCGGCGCCCGGCGGGCGCACGCCGGTGGGCACGTCACTTGAAAGGGTGGATCTGCCGCACTCCGGCGCATCCCCGGCGCCCCAGATCGTTGTCGCAGGGCAGGCGCGACGAGGGGAGCGGTACGCAGATGGGCGGCACCACCGGGACGACCCTGTCCGAGGAGACCGGCACCCTCACGGACGTGACCGGCGCCGGCACGGGCCCCGAGGACCGACCCGCAGCCGTGCCGCAGGAGCAGGGTGCGCCCGTCGGCGGACTGAGCCCGCGCCGGGTGCGTCTGGTCTTCCTCGGGCTCATGCTGACCCTGCTGCTGGCCGCGCTCGACCAGATGATCGTGGCGACCGCGCTCCCCAAGATCGTCGGCGAGCTGCACGGCCTGGACAAGATGTCCTGGGCCGTCACCGCCTACCTGCTCGCCTCCACCGTCGGGCTGCCCATCTACGGCAAGCTCGGCGACCTCTTCGGGCGCAAGAGCGTCTTCCAGTTCGCCATCGTCGTCTTCGTCATCGGCTCGGCGCTCGCCGGCTGGTCGCGCTCCATGAACGAGCTGATCGCCTTCCGCACCATCCAGGGTGTCGGCGGCGGGGGGCTGATGATCGGCGTCCAGGCGATCATCGCGGACATCGTCCCGCCCCGGGAACGCGGCCGGTACATGGGACTGATCGGCGCATCCTTCGGCCTGGCCTCCGTTGCGGGGCCGCTGCTCGGCGGATTCTTCACCGACCACGCCTCCTGGCGCTGGTGCTTCTACATCAACGTGCCCTTCGGGCTGCTGACCCTGGCCGTCATCGCCGTCGTCCTGAAGCTGCCGCGGCCGGCCGTTCGCCCCCGGCTGGACGTGCTGGGCGCACTGCTGCTGGCAGCCGGCTCCACCTGCCTGGTGCTGCTGACCAGTTGGGGCGGCACGACGTACGCCTGGCGCTCGGAGGTGATCATCGGGCTGGGCGCGGCATCGCTCGGCTGCGCCGTGCTGTTCGTCGTGGTGGAACGGTTCGCCGTCGAACCCATCATCCCGCTGCGCCTCTTCCGGGACGGCATCTTCACCGTCTCGGCCCTCATCGGGGCCGTCGTCGGCGTCGGCCTCTTCGGCGCCGCCAGCTACCTGCCCACGTTCCTGCAGATGGTGAACGGCGTCAGCGCCACCGAGTCCGGGCTGCTGATGCTGCCCATGATGCTGGGCGTCGTCCTGGCCTCCGTGGTCTCCGGCCAGTTGATCAGCCGTACCGGACGCTACAGGGTGTTCCCGCTCGCCGGCGGGGCGCTCTCGGTGGCCGGCATGTGGCTGCTGTCGCTGCTGGAGACCGACACCCCGCGCGTGGAGTACAGCGTCTACATGGGTGTGCTGGGGCTGGGCATCGGCCTCGTCCTGCCGGTGCTGATCCTCGCCGTGCAGAACTCCGTGCGGCCCGCCGACCTCGGCGCCGCCACCAGCGCCAACAACTACTTCCGGCAGATCGGCGGCTCGGTGGGGGCGGCCGTCTTCGGCACCCTGTTCGCCAACCGGCTCGCCGACGGGCTCGCCGACCGGCTGCCGCGCGGCGTCGACCTGCCGGACCCCCAGTCGATCACGCCGCAGATGGTGCACGCGATGCCGGCACCGCTGCGCGAGGCCTATGTGCGGGCGTACGCCGAGGCCATGCCGCGCATCTTCCTCTACCTGGTGCCGGTACTCGCCCTCGGCTTCCTGCTCGCCTTCCTGCTCAAGGAGAAACCCCTGGTGACCCAGCACGTCCCCACCGCCCGCAAGGCCGACACCGTCGGCGTCGGCGTCCCGGTGTGCGGCACCGTCCAGCACGCCGACGGCAGCACCGTAGGCCGGGCGGCCCTCACCCTCATCGATGTGACCGGCCGCCAGATCGGGCGTGGCGCCACAGGTGAGGACGGACGTTACGCGCTGAGCACCCCGGGCAGCGGCAGTTACGTCCTGATCGCCGCCGCCGGGGGGCACCAGCCGCAGGCCGTCAGCGTGACCGTCGGGGAACGCCCCGTCGAGCTCGACGTGGTGCTCGGCGGCGCCGGGCGGCTCGCCGGCACGGTGCGCACCGCCGACGGCACGGCCGTACGGGAGGCCACCGTCACCCTCACCGACTCCCGCGGCGACGTGGTGGCGACCACCCGTACCGGCAGGGAGGGCGACTACGTCTTGAGTGACCTCGTCGCGGGGGAGTACACGCTCGCCGCGAACGCCCCCGCCTACCGGCCCGCGGCGCTCCCCGTGTCGGTGCACGCGGCCCGGGAGACCCGGCAGGACGTCGAACTCGCGGGCGGCGCGATGCTGCGCGGCACCGTGCGCGGCCCGGGCGGCAGCCCCGTCGAGGACGCGCGGGTCACCCTGCTGGACGCGGCGGGCAACGTCCTGGACACCGTGACGACCGGCCCCGACGGCGTCTTCCGCTTCGTCGACCTGGCCGCGGGCGAGTACACCGTCGTGGCCTCGGGGTATCCGCCGGTGGCCACCGTGCTGCGGCTCAGCGGCGGTGAGCGCACCGAGCGCGACGTGCACCTGGGCCACGAGGACTGACCTGCCCCTGACGGCCCCTCAGTGCCGGGGCGTGCGCCCGCGCATGTCCCGGCGCATCCACGGCCCTCCGCGGGGCGCACACCGGATTCGTCCAATGCCCTACGCGGCACCCGGTGTCGGTCGTACCGTGGTTGCGGAGCCGCAGATCTTGCGCCGGGGGCCGACCACCTCCGCGCCTCGGTCGGGATCCGGGCGCCGCAGGGGAAGGAGCCGCCCGCGTCATGCAACGTCGCACTCCGCCGGGGGAGGGGAGCCGCGCCGCGCTGCCGGAGCAGCGGACCGGACTCTCCGGACGCGTCCCGCTCGCCGTGGTCGTGGTCGACGGCGACGGGCTCGTCTCGCACTGGAGCACGGGCGCCCGCAAGCTCTTCGGGCCCACCCGGGAGGAGGCCGTCGGCCGCCCGGCCGTCGACCTGCTGCCGGTCTCCGGCGCGCTCGGCGAGGAGCCCGGCCCGGACGGACCCGAGGCGCCGCCCGGGGCCGACCTCGACGCCACGCTCAGCGGCGGGACCTCGTACCCGACCGCCGGCCTCGCGCGGCTCAACCAGGGGCCCGACCCCGACCCCCTCGGCCTCCCCGGCGACGTCCTGTGGTGGGCCTACCCGCTGGTCGGCCCGGGTCCCGAGCGCCTGCTCGTGCTGGCCGCCGACACCGCCCTGGTGCACGGCGAGGACGACTCCCCTCCCGGGGAGTCCGAGCGGGTCGCGCCCGGCTTCGCCCTGCACACCGAGTTCCCCGGCGCGGACGGGCTCGCCAAGCGGCTCCCCGAGATCCTGCCCAGCATGAGCGTCGCCGAGAGCGGCCGCATCGTCTCCCAGGTGCTGGAACTCGGCTACCCCGTCCTGGAGATCAGCCGGCACGACCGGGTGCCCGTCACCCCCGACTGGGGCGTGCCCCGACGGGACGAGCGCAGGGCCCGCAGGCGGCGTGCCGTCGGTGAGTCCGCCGCCGACCCTCGCGCCATCGTGTCCGAGGAGCCCGAACCCGACCTGGAGTACGCCGCCGTCCGCGAGCGCCTGGAGTTCCTCAACGAGGTCAGCGGGCGCATCGGCAGCTCCCTGGACCTGACCCGCACGATCAGGGAGGTCAGCGCCGCCGTCGTACCGCGCTTCACCGATGTCGCGGGTACCTACCTGCGCGAACAGGTGCCGGCGGGCGAGGGCTTCCCCGACGGCCCGCCCGACGTCACCACCATGTGGTACCGGGTCGCCCTGGAGCACACCGACGAGCCAGGCCGCTGGGACGACGTCGTACCGGTCGGCGAGTCCATGCCGTTCCCCGAGCACACCCCGTTCTTCCAGTGCATGACGAGCGGTCAGCCGGTGCTGGTGCCCAGGATCACCGAACCCATGGGCGAGGCGATCGCCTCGCAGTTCGAGAAGCGCGACATCCGGCCGTTGATCACCGGGCGGTCGATGCTGGTCGTGCCGCTGAAGGCGCGCAACGTCGTCCTCGGGTTCATGATCCTGCTGCGGCACGGCGAGCGTCCGCCGTTCAACGACATGGACCGTGTGACGGGCGCCGAACTGGCCGCCCGCGCCGGGCTCGTCCTGGACAACGCCCGCATGTACACGTACCAGGAGAACGTCGCCGACACGCTGCAGGACAGCATGCTGCCGCAGATCACCCCGCGCATGCCGGGGTGCGACGTGGCGACCCGCTACCTGCCCGGCACCCGGCGGGGCCGGGTCGGCGGCGACTGGTTCGACACCATCAAGCTGCCCGGCTCCCGGCTCGCCCTCGTCGTGGGCGACGTCATGGGGCACGGGCTCAACGCCGCCGCGATGATGGGCCAGTTGCGCACCGCCGTGCAGACCATGGCCGCGCTGGACATGCCGCCGGCGCAACTGCTGCGCAACCTCGACGACCTGGCGCAGCGCCTCGGCGAGCACTACCTCGCCACCTGCCTGTACGCCGTGTACGACCCGATCCGGTCCGAGCTGCTCATCGCCAACGCGGGACACATCCCGCCCGTGCTGGTGCGCGCCGAGGACGGCCGCAGCGTGCTGCTCGACGTCCCGACGGGTGCCCCGATCGGCATCGGAGGGGTGCCCTTCGAGACGGTCAAGGTCGCCGTCGGCCCGGGCGACCGGCTCGTGCTGTGCACGGACGGGCTGGTCGAGGTACGCGGCCAGGACATCGGGGCCGGTCTCGCCGCGCTGTGCGAGAGCGCCGCGCATCCCGCGGCCTCGATGGACGACGCCTGCGACACGATCATCCGCGCCCTCAACCCGCCGGGCGGCCGCAAGGACGACGTCGCCCTGCTGATGGCCCGGCTCAACGGCATCGCCCGAGAGGACGTCGTCACCTGGCAGCTCGCCCTCGACCCCCGCGAAGTGGGCAGGGCCCGGATCCTGACCCGGGGCGCCCTGGAGGGCTGGGGGCTGGAGGAGGCGGCGGAGGCGGCCGAGCTGATGGTCGGCGAGGTGGTCACCAACGCCGTCCGGCACGCGCACTCCCGGCACGTGGAGCTGCGCCTGGTGCGTACGGACGCGCTGCTGTGCGAGGTCTCGGACGACGACCACGCCGTGCCCGTCCTGCTCGGCGCCGGACCCGAGGACGAGTCGGGGCGGGGGCTGCGGATCGTGAGCCGGCTGGCGCGGGAGTGGGGCGCGAGCCGTACGGCGCAGGGCAAGACGGTCTGGTTCGAGCAGGCGCTGCCGTGGCGGCGGACCGGCGGACGCGGCGGCGGGGCCCCGGCCGGGCCTCGGACGTAGCGAACACGAGGTCACGACTTCCCCCGGACACTTGCCCTCGCCGACGGCCGCCGGTAGCACGGACGCTGACGGGGCTTCGGCCGCGCGGCCGGGCACGGTCCGCGGCGACGGACACGTGGACCTGGGGAGATCGCATGGACGTCACCGGCACGAACCTGCAGGCGTGGGAGGGCTTCTGGCGCGACGCCCCCGGAGAGCCGGGGGCGGTGTTCTGGGACGCGGAGGCGGAGGTCACCGCGGCGGCCCATCTGCCGTTCTTCGAGGCGTACTTCGACCCGTCGCTGCCGGTCGTCGACCTCGGCTGCGGCAACGGCACCCAGACCCGCTTCCTCGCCAAGCACTACGGCCGGGCCGTCGGGGTGGACCTCGCGGCGGCCGCGATCGGCCACGCGCGGCACCAGGACCCGGGCGGTGTCGCCGAGTACCGGCAGCTCGACGCGGCCGACCCCAAGGCGGTCCGGCGGTTGAGCGAGGAGCTGGGCGAGGCGAACGTGTACATGCGCGGAGTGCTCCACCAGTGCCTGCCGGAGGAGCGCGCACCGCTGGTGCAGGGCATCGCCGTGCTGACCGGCGGGCGCGGCCGGGCGTTCGCGGACGAACTCGCGGCGTCGGCGAAGGACGTGCTGGCGGGTTTCGCCCAGGGGCCGGGCGGGCCGCCCGCCAAGCTCGCGGCGGTCTTCTCGCACGGGATCGCGCCGGCCGCGATGCCCGACGAGACCGTCCCGGAGCTCTTCCGCGCGGCGGGGATGGAGGTGCTCGCACGCGGTGAGGCCGCTCTCGTGACGACGGAGCGGCGGGCGGACGGCACGCGGCTCGAGGTACCGACGAACTGGCTGGTGGCAGGGGGTGCAGGCTGACCGCCATCGGTCTGGGCCACTGAAGTTTTCCACAGGCGGGGCGGGGGCCTGGTGTGCCGCGGTGACTTTGCGTAACGTTCCATGCCATGAAGATCCTGATCAGCGCGGACATGGAGGGCGCCACCGGGGTGACCTGGCCCGGTGACGTCCTGCCCGGCACGGAGGGCTGGCAGCGGTTCCGGCATCTGTTCACCTCGGACGTGAACGCCGCGATCGCCGGCTTCTTCGACGGCGGCGCCGACGAGGTCCTGGTCAACGAGGCCCACTGGTCCATGCGGAACCTGCTGCTGGAGCAGTTGGACGAGCGGGCCCGGATGGTCACCGGGCGGCACAAGGACCTGTCCATGGTCGAGGGCGTGCAGCACGGCGACGTGGACGGCATCGCCTTCGTCGGCTTCCACACGGGTGCGGGGACGGAAGGGGTGCTCGCCCACACCTACCTCCCCAACTCGATCACCGGCGTGTGGGTCAACGGCGGTCCGCCGGCGAGTGAGGGCCGGCTGAACGCGCTGGTGGCCGCCGAGTACGGGGTGCCCGTCGTGCTGGTCACGGGGGACGACCGGACCGGCCTCGACGCCCGCGACTACGCGCCGGCGGCGCGGACGGTCGCCGTCAAGGACTACGTGTCGCGGTACGCGGCCGTGTGCCGGCCGCCGGCCCGCACGGCGGCGGACATCCGCTCCGCCGCGAAGGACGCGACCTCGCTCGCCGTGCGCCACGAGCCGGCGCGGGGCGGGCCGTTCACGGTCGAGGTCGAGTTCGACGCGGAGCATCTGGCGGGGGCCGCCGCGATCGTGCCCGGTGTGGAGCGCACGGGCGAGCGTCGCGTCACGTACACGTCACCGACCATGTACGAGGGGATCCGCTGCTACAAGGCTGTGACCACCCTCGTCTCGGCAGCTGTGGAGGAGCAGTATGGCTGACACCCTGGCACTGGACGAGGCGGTCCGCTTCACCTCGGAGCTGATCCGGATCGACACCACCAACCGCGGCGGCGGTGACGGCAACGAGCGTCCGGCGGCGGAGCACGCCGCGCGGCTGCTCGACGAGGCCGGGATCGAGGCCCGCGTCCTGGAGTCCGCACCGGGACGGGCCAACGTCGTGGCGCGGATCGAGGGTGCCCCACGCGCCGGGAACGGACAGGGCGCGCTGCTGGTCCACGGCCACCTGGACGTCGTGCCCGCCCAGGCGGAGGACTGGAGCGTGCACCCCTTCTCCGGCGAGGTACGGGACGGAGTGGTCTGGGGCCGCGGCGCGGTCGACATGAAGGGCACGGTGGCGATGGTGCTCGCCACCGTGCGCTCCTGGGCCCGCAGGGGTCTGCGCCCCGAGCGGGACATCGTGCTCGCGCTGACGGCCGACGAGGAGGACAGCGCCACCTACGGGGCGACCTACCTCGTCGAGCAGTACGCCGAACTGTTCCGCGACTGCACCGAGGGCATCAGCGAGTCCGGGGGCTTCACCTTCCACGCCGGGCCCGGACTGCGGCTGTACCCCGTGGCGGCCGGGGAACGCGGCACCGCATGGCTGAAGCTCACGGCGCACGGCAGGGCGGGGCACGGCTCCAAGGTCAACCCGGCCAACGCGGTGACCCGGCTCGCCGCGGCCGTCTCCCGCATCGGCGAGCACCGCTGGCCGGTGCGGATCGTCCCCACGGTGCGGGCGGCGCTGACCGAACTGGCCGCGCTGCACGAGGTCGAGCCCGACTTCGACGACGTGGACACCCTGCTCACCAAGCTGGGCACCGCCGCCGCCCTGGTGGAACCGGTGATCCGCAACAGCGCCAACCCGACCGTGCTCGAGGCCGGCTACAAGGTCAACGTCATCCCGGGCAGCGCGGTCGCCTACGTCGACGGCCGGGTCCTGCCGGGCGGCGACGAGGAGTTCACGACCACCATGGACGAGCTCACCGGCCCGGACGTCGAGTGGGAGTTCCACCACCGAGAGATCCCGCTGGAGGCCCCCCTGGACGCGCCGGTCTACGCCGCGATGCGGGAGGCCCTGATCCACTTCGACCCGGATGCCCACGTCGTGCCCTACGTGATGGGCGGCGGCACCGACGCCAAGCAGTTCTCGCGGCTCGGCATCACGGGGTACGGCTTCTCCCCGCTGAAGCTCCCCGAGGGTTACGACTACGCGGGGATGTACCACGGCGTCGACGAGCGGGTCCCGGTGGAGGGGCTGCACTTCGGCGTCCGCGTACTCGACCGGTTCATGCTGGGCCGGCAGGACACGACCGACGGAGTTGCCCGATGACGCGTGCCCCGATCATCGCCCCCTACGGTGCCTGGGAGTCGCCGGTCGACGCCCGCACCGCCGCCTCCCACGACGGGCGTCCCGAGTTCCCCGGGTTCGTCGGTGACGAGGTGTGGTGGACCGAACCACGGCCGGCGGAGGGCGGCCGCCGCGCCCTCGTCCGCCGCCGCGCCGACGGCACGGTCGACGGCCCGCTGCCCGCGCCGTGGAACGTCCGCACCCGCGTCATCGAGTACGGCGGCCGGGCCTGGACGGGTACGGCACGGCCCGGGGGAGGACCGCTGATCGTCTTCTCCCACTTCCCGGACCAGCGGCTCTACGCGTACGAGCCCGACGCGCCGGGCGCCGTGCCGCGGCCGCTGACCCCGCTCTCCCCCATCGGCGACGGGCTGCGCTGGGCAGATCCGCAGATCCATCCGGACCGCGGTGAGGTGTGGTGCGTACTGGAGGAGTTCACCGGGGCGGGCCCGAGCGACGTACGACGGGTCCTCGCCGCCGTTCCGCTCGACGGCTCGGCCGCCGAGGACCGCTCCGCCGTGCGTGAACTCTCCGACGACGCACACCACTTCGTGACCGCGCCCCGGATCTCCCCGGACGGCCGGCAGGCCGTGTGGACCGCCTGGGACCACCCCCGGATGCCGTGGGACGGCACGGAGCTCAAGCACGCCGCCGTCGGCGCGGACGGCACCTTCGGCGCCGCCCGGACGATCCTCGGCGGCCCCACCGAGTCGGTGGCCCAGGCGGAGTGGACACCGGACGGCACCCTGATCGCGGCCACCGACCGCGACGGCTGGTGGAACCTGCACCGTGTCGACCCGGCCACCGGGGACGCGGTCAACCTGCGGCCGGCGCGGGAGGAGTTCGCCGGGCCCGGCTGGCAGATGGGCGCCCGCTGGTTCGCCCCGCTCGCCGCCGGGACGCTGGCGGTGCTGCACGGCAAGGGGGCGCAGCGCCTGGGGATATTCGACCCGGCGACCGGCGAGCTGGTCGACGCGCCGGGGCCGTGGACCGAGTGGACCGCCGCGCTGTCCAACCAGGGCACCCGGGTGGTCGCCGTGGCCGCCTCGGCCCGCAGCTCGTTCGAGGTCCTCGAACTCGACACCTGCACCGGCCGTACCCGCGTCATCGGTGCCGCCCACCACGACACCGTGCCAGCGGAGTTCCTGCCCGAGCCCGTGGAACGCACCTTCACCGGGCCCGGCGGACGGGAGATCCACGCCCAGCTCTACCCGCCGGCGAACCCCTACTTCGCCGCGCCTGAGGGAGAGCTGCCGCCCTACGTCGTCTGGGTGCACGGCGGCCCCACCAGCCGGGCCCCGCTCGTGCTCGACCTGGAGATCGCCTACTTCACCTCACGGGGGATCGGTGTCGTCGAGGTCAACCACGGCGGCTCCACCGGCTACGGGCGCGCCTACCGCGAGCGCCTGCGCGAGCAATGGGGCGTCGTCGACGTCGAGGACTGCGCCGCCGTAGCGAGGGCGCTGGCGGAGGAGGGCACCGCGGACGGGCAGCGGCTCGCGATCCGCGGCGGCAGCGCCGGCGGCTGGACGAGCGCGGCCTCCCTCACCGGCACCGACGTCTACGCCTGCGGCGTGATCAAGTACCCGCTCCTCGACCTCACCGGCTGGGCCGAGGGCGGTGAGACCCATGACTTCGAGTCCCGCTACCTCGACTCGCTCATCGGGCCCTACGCCGACGTCCCCGAGCGCTACCGCGACCGTTCGCCGGTCACCCGGGCCGACCGGCTCACCGTCCCGTTCCTGCTGCTGCAGGGGCTGGAGGACGTGATCTGCCGGCCTGTGCAGTGCGAGCGGTTCCTGGAGCGGATCACGGGACGCGGTGTCCCCCACGCCTACCTCACCTTCGAGGGCGAGGGGCACGGCTTCCGCCGCGACGACACGATGATCACCTGCCTCGAGTCCGAACTCGCCCTCTACGGCCAGGTCTTCGGCTTCACCCCGCCCTCCGTACCCCCTCTGGAGCTCACCAAGTGACACCGCTCGTCCCGCTCACCCGCCCCCGTCGTCTCGTCCCCGGGGACCGGGTCTCCGTCGTCGCCCCCAGCGGACCCGTCCCCCGGGAGCGGCTCGACGCGGGGCTCGACATCCTCCGCGGCTGGGACCTCGACCCGGTGGTGGCGCCGCACGTCCTGGACCGGCACCCCACGTTCGACTACCTGGCCGGACAGGACGCGGCGCGCGCCCGCGACTTCCAGGAGGCGTGGTGCGACCCGTCGGTGGCCGCCGTGCTCTGCGCGCGCGGCGGCTACGGCGCCCAGCGCATGACCGACCTCCTGGACTGGGAGGCGCTGCGGACGGCCGGGCCCAAGACCCTCCTCGGCTTCAGCGACATCACCGCGCTGCACGAGGCCTTCGCGGTCCGGCTGGGCCTGGCCACCCTGCACGGCACCATGATCGCGGCGGAGGGCTTCCTCAAGGACGAGCCCACGCGCGCACAGTTGAAGGACACCCTTTTCGCGCCCGAGCGGACGCGGGTGCTCGGCGCACCGACCGCCCGCCCTCTCGTCCCCGGCACGGCAAGCGGTGTCACCGTCGGCGGCTGCCTGGCCCTGCTCGCCTCCGGCCTCGGCACGCCTGACGGGCGGCCCGGGGTGCCCGGCGGCATCCTCCTGCTGGAGGACATCGGGGAGGAGCCGTACCGGATCGACCGGATGCTGACCCAGTTGCTGCGGGCCGGCTGGCTGGACGGCGTGGCGGGCATCGCCCTCGGCTCCTGGCGGGACTGCGGCCCCTACGAGGAGGTGCGGGCGGTGCTGCTGGACCGGCTGGGCGGACTCGGCGTCCCGGTCGTCGAGGAACTGGGCTTCGGCCACTGCGAGACCAGCCTGGCCGTGCCGCTCGGCGTCCCCGCCGTCCTGGACGCGGACGCGGGCACCCTCACGGTGGAGGGGCCCGCACCGGCGAGCTGACCTGGGGGCCTACGTCCTCAGGACGGCTGGTCTGCCGACAGCGCGGTGACGGCTACGACACCGTCGCACTCGGCGAACACCCCGTCGTCCAGGGCGACCTGGTGCCTGCCCGCCCCGCCGGGCAGCCCCAGCACCATCGTCGGGTACTGCACCGGCGCCTCCCCCGAGACGCAGGAGCCGTCGCCCTCGCCCTGGACCTGGTGGAACATCAGCTTCACCCACGCGCGGCCGCCCGGCGCCAGCCTGACGGGTGCGGCCGCACCGGTGTGCCGCACCGTCAGCGGCACGTTCATCTCCGGGGAGCCGTTGGCCGCCCCGGCCACCGTCGGGAAGCCCTCGACGACGCAGGGCGCGCCGGAGGTGTTGGTGAAGCCGACCACCGCCGCCCCGGTGCCCGTGCCCTGGGGGCGTACGGCGGCCTGGTGCGCCGCGGTCGCCTCCAGGTCCTCCGCGCCGCAGCGGTCCGCGGGGCCCACCGTGGAACCTGACGAGGGGGCGGAGGATCCGGTGCCCCCGGGCTCCGGGGACGTGCTGGAGACCGGGAGGGTGTCGCCCGCGGTCCCTGACGGTGCGGCGGTCGACCGGGCGGTCGACCGGGCGGTCGACGGAGCGGTCGGCGAGGGCGCGCCGCCCGCGACGTCGTCATCTCCCCGGCACCCCGTCAGCAGCACCGCCGCCGTTGCTGCCAGAGCCACCGCGATCGTGGCCCGCCTCGTGTTCCTGCGCTCCATGACGTCCCCCTGGTCGTTCCGCTGTCCCGCTGTTCGGCCGTCCCGTTGTTGCACCCCGGCCCACGACCGGCGTTCGCCGCGGAACACGAGGCCGTGCCGCGCCCGGGTTCCGTGCGTACACGCCTGGTACGGAACGGTGACGCCACGGAGTCGTCCGGGCCGCGGAGTTCCGGTCGCCGGAATGCGGTGGACCGCCCCGAGTCCGGGCAGGAGCAGAGGTACGACTCGACAGGGGAGGAGAGCCGTCAGATGACCAACGACCGGACCCGGAACCGGAGGACGACCCTGCGCGCGCGAGCCGCGACGCTCGCCCTGGCCGTTGCCGCGTCGCTGTCGGCGTGCAGCGGCTCCGGCGGTGGGCCCCACGCCGCGGAGCCGCGGCCGGCGATCGCCGTCGCCCCCGCCTCCGGCGGGCGTGCCGTGCCCGTCGACCGCAGGGTCACCGTGCGGACCACCGCCGCGCGGATCGACTCCGTACGCGTCACCGCCGCCGGCCCCGGGCCGCTGCGCGGCACGCTCGCGTCCTCCAAGGAGAGCTGGACCTCGGCAGGCCGGCTGGCGCCCGGCGTGACGTACGACGTGCTCGTCCGTGCCACCGCCTCCGACGGCAAGCGGCTGACGGAGCACACCACCTTCACCACCGCCGAGCCCGCGCGCACCTTCGTGGGGGAGTACCACCCGGACAAGGGCACCACGGTCGGCGTCGCCATGCCCGTGTCGATCGTGTTCAACAAGCCGATACGCGACCGCGCGGCCGTCGAGCGCAAGCTCGGCGTCACCGCGAGCCCGGCCGTGGACGGGGCCTGGAGCTGGATGAAGGACTGGAGCGGCCGCGACCGCGTCGACTACCGCCCGCGCACCTACTGGAAGCCCGGCACCGAGGTCACGCTCCGCATGGACCTCGACGGAGTCGACGCGGGCGGCGGCCTCTACGGCACGCAGAACCGGGTCGTCCGCTTCCGGATAGGGCACTCGGTCGTCACCACGGTCGACACCGCCCGCAAGACCCTCACCCTGCGACGCGACGGCGCGGTCCTGCGCACCCTCCCCGTCTCCACCGGCAAGTCAGGCTTCGAGACGTGGAACGGCACCATGGTCGTCCTGGAGAAGACGCCGAGCATCACCATGAACTCCCGTACCGTGCGCATCTTCGGTCCCGAGGCGTACAACCTGAAGGACGTGAAGTGGGACGTCCGGCTCACCACGTCGGGCACCTTCGCGCACGCCGCGCCCTGGAACGAGGGCAAGTTCGGCCGCGTCAACGGCAGTCACGGCTGCATAGGGCTGAGCACGACCGACGCCAAGTGGTTCTACGAGCACGTGTCACCGGGCGATCCGGTGACCGTCGTCCACTCCACCGACACCGTCCAGGTCAACAACGGCTACGGCGCCTGGAACGCGAACTGGGCGGACTGGCGGGCGGGGAGCGCCCTGTGACCGCCGCCCGCTGAGGTCAGGGCGTCACCCACCCCGCCACGAGGACCGCCGGGAAGAGCCGGTGGACGGCGAGGAAGCCGAACGGGCGCAGGAAGCCGACGCGTACGCGCCTGGCCTGCTGGGCCTGCCCGGGAGCGCTGCCGGCGATCAGGGAGACGGCCGTGACGGCGGCGGCGCGGAAGCCCTTGGCGCTGAAGGTCGCCGTGGCCGCCTGCTTCGCCGCGCCGACGGCCAGGGGCTGCGCGCTGATGCCGGGGAAGTGCCCGGTGCCGCTGTCCCGGGCCGTGGCGAGCCCGAACAGCGCGGCGCGGTCGAGGAGGTCGTGCTCGGCGGCGACGGTGAACGGCACCGTGGTCAGGTCGAGTGCGGGCGCCGGGTCGAAGCTCGTGACGTCCTCGACCACGACCCCCGGCCCGGGGTGCCCGTACGGCAGCAGGTTGCCGGGCAGCACCGGGTACGTCCCGCCGAGGGCGGCCACGCCGGCGGCGATCACCTCGCCGGGGGCGACGTGGTCGGGGCCGAGCAGGAGGTGGACCTCGATCCCGTTGGTGCCGTTCACCTTCGCCATGGTCAGCGGACCGAAGGGGGTGGTCGCGACGCCGGCCATGTCCAGGTGCGGCGAGCTGCGGAAGAGCGTCCCCGTGTGGTGGTCCTGGAAGGGCTCGGCCCAGTCGGTGCGCAGGGCCAGGGCGTTCGCGAGCAGCAGGAGGGTGTTCCGGTCGACGGAGACCGGCATCCTGGGGACCATGCCGTGGGTGCGCTCCGCCGCCCAGGTGTCCAGGGTCTTGCGGTCGGTCTCGGTGTCGCCGCTGAAGTGCCCGTGGGCGCCGGCCGGGAGCAGCGGGAGCCAGCCGGGCGCGAGCGGCAGGGAGGAGCGGGTCCACAGGCCCACGGCGGTGTCGACGCCGTCCATCGCGTCCAGCCGCGCGAGCAGCCGTCCCGAGGCGGCGGCCGCCGTCGTGGCGTCCGTGCCGACGGCCTGTTCCAGTTCGGTGCGGGCGGGGCCCGCGGCACCCGCGGCGAGCAGGGCCAGCAGCGGCCAGACTCCCGCTGCGGAAAGGACCGTCGCCCCGGCCGGGCCGGCGCCCAGGGTCTCCCGGGCCCATCGCGCGGTCAGTGCGTTGACCGCGCCCACCAGCATCCGGTCGTCCATGTCCCCCACCCCGTCGGCCTCGTCCGCGTCAGGCGATCATCCCAGCGAACGGTGGGGCGGCCAAGTAACCGGCGTGACCCCGCGCGACACGATGCGGCGCGCACAAGTGAGCCCGCGCTCACCGCGCGGGCTCGTCGGCTACAGTTCCACGACCTACGAGGTGGGACTCCCTTCGCCGGCATGGTCCGGATCAGGTGCTAGGGGTCGCTCTCCGGTCTCAAAACCTCTTCCCGGACCTTCGAGCCTCTCAGCCCGGCCGTTGTACCCGGTTCCGGTGGAAGCCGCTGCTTCCTGCTCCGGCTCCGGTGCTACCGGACTCCCTCGCTCGCCCCGTAGGCCACTTCCACTGTACTCAGAGCGAAAGCGGACCACCAGGGGCAAATACCTCCAATTCATGATTTTCTCCATGTAATTCCGCCTCTCGCGCCTCCTGTGCCCCTGCTCTCCCGTCCGCGACACGACTGTCATCGAGGAGCCGTTGTGCGATCCGTTGACGCGGCCGCGCGGCGCCCCTACCGTCACTTGGCGCACCACCCAATGAACGACAGTTCACTGTGCGAACGGAACTGATCAGATCAGGGAGTGCCCATGCGTCGCACCTTTCCCCTGCTCCTGTCGGCGGCAGCGCTCCTCGCCGCCGGACTCACCGCCTGCGGCGACTCCGACGACTCCGCCGGCAAGGGCGGTCCCTCCGGTTCCGGCGGAGGCGCACGGAGCGTCACGGTCGGCGCCATCGCCATCGTCGACACCGCACCGGTGTACCTCGCCCAGAGCCAGGGCTTCTTCAAGAAGCACGGCATCGACGCGAAGATCACCTCGGTGCAGGGCGGCGCCGCCAGCATCACCGGCGTGATGGGCGGCCAGTTCGCCTTCGGCTTCGCCAACACCACCTCCCTGCTCACGGCCCAGCAGCAGGGCCTGCCGCTCAAGGTCGTCGCCAACGGCGTCGCCTCCACCGGGGAGCGGGACACCGACTACAGCGCCGTCCTCGTCCCGGCCGGCAGCCCGGTCAAGTCCGCCAAGGACCTCGCGGGCAAGACCGTCGCCGTCAACCAGTTGAAGAACATCGGCGACACGACCGTGCGCGCCGCCGTGCGCAAGGACGGCGGTGACGCCTCCAAGGTGGAGTTCGTCGAGATCCCCTTCCCCGACATGCCGGCCGCCCTGTCCAAGGGCCGGGTCGACGCGGTCTGGGAGGTCGAGCCCTTCGTCACCCAGGCCACCGGGCAGGGGGCCCGCGCCGTCGCCTGGCCCTACGCCGACGCCGCGCCGGACCTCACCGTGGCCATGTACTTCACCACCCAGCAGACGCTCCAGAAGGACCCCGAGCTGGCGAAGGACTTCACCGCCGCCATGAACGAGGCCCTCGCCTACGCCGACGCCCACCCCGACGCCGTGCGCGAGATCCTCAAGTCGTACACCTCGATCCCCGCCGAGGCGATCGCGAAGATCAAGCTCCCCCAGTGGCCGACGGAGATCAACCGGGAGTCCGTGCAGACCGTCGCCGACGACGCCCGCCAGGACGGCACGCTCACCAAGGACGCCGACCTGGCGGCCCTCCTGCCATGAGGGGACGCGACGCCGCGTACGGAGCGGCCGGCCTCGCGGTGCTGTTCGGCACCGCCGAGGCCGTACCGCGGCTCGGCTTGGTCTCCCGGGACTTCCTGCCCCCGGCGAGCGAGATCCTGCGCACCCTCGGCCACGAACTGACCACCCGCCAACTCTGGTCGGCGCTCGGCGACACCATGAGCGCCTGGGCCCTGGGTCTGGCCATCGCGTTCGTCCTCGCCGTCGCGCTCGGCACCCTCATCGACGCCGTCCCGGGCGCCCGCGCCGCCACCGCCTCCACCGTCGAGTTCCTCCGCCCCATCCCCTCCGTGGCGCTCATCCCGCTCGCCACCCTGCTCTTCGGCGCCGACCTCGGCTCCAGTCTCCTGCTGGTCGTGTACGCCGCCTTCTGGCAGGCGCTCATCCAAGTGCTGTACGGCGTCGCCGACGTCGACCCGGTCGCCCGCGAGACCGCCCGCTCCTACCGCCTCGGCCACTGGACGACGCTGCGCCGCCTCGTCTGGCCCACCGCGCTCCCGTACGTCATGACCGGGTTGCGGCTCGCCGCCTCGGTCGCCTTCATCCTCGCCGTCACCGCCGAACTGGTCATCGGCAGCCCCGGGCTCGGACTGCGCATCCAGCTCGCCCAGTCCGGCGGCGCCGTCGCCACCGTGTACGCCCTGATCACCCTCGCCGGGATCATCGGTGTCGTCGTCAACCTCGCCGTACGCCGCCTGGAGCGGTGGCTGCTGGCCTGGCACCCCTCCGTGCGCGGGGAGGCCGCCGCATGAGCCGCCTCGCACGCCTCCTGCTCGGGGCCCTGCGGGTGCTGGGACTGCCCGCCCTCCTCGTCCTCGGCTGGTGGGCGTGGAGCGTGTGGCGGCCCAGCTTCTACGTGCCCTCGCCGCAGCGCATCGCCGCCGTCTTCGGCGACGTGTGGCTCACCGCGCGCCTGACCGACGACGTCCTGCCCAGCCTTGCCCGGCTCCTCGCCGGGTACGCGCTCGCCGCGCTGCTCGGCGTCGCCCTCGGCACCGCCGTCGGCCTCTCGGCCCGGCTGCGCGCCGCCACCGAACCCGCGCTGGAGTTCTTCCGGGCGATCCCGCCACCTGTGCTCGTGCCCCTGATCATGCTCGTCGCCGGGCTCGACACCACCATGAAGGTCCTCGTCATCGTCTCCGGCGCGATCTGGCCCGTCCTGCTCAACACCATCGAGGGCGTCCGCGCCGTGGACGAGGTGCTCGCCGACACCGCCCGCGTCTACGGTCTGCGCGGCCCCGCCCGGCTGCGGCGCCTCGTCCTGCCCGCCGCGAGCCCGCAGATCATGGCGGGACTGCGGCAGGCGCTGTCGCTGGCCATCATCCTCATGGTCATCGCGGAGATGTTCGCCAGCACCTCGGGCATCGGCCACTCGGTCGTGCTGTTCCAGCGGCAGTTCCAGATCCCCGAGATGTGGAGCGGCATCGTGCTGCTCGGCCTGGTCGGCTTCCTGCTCTCGCTCGCCTTCCGCGCCCTCGAGCGCCGGGTCCTGCACTGGCACCAACGGGAGACACATGCTTGAGATCACCGGACTGCGCAAGGTGTACGAGGGCCGCGGCCGCGGCCGCGTCGTCGAGGCGCTGCGCGGCATCGACCTCACCGTCGAGCGCGGCGAACTCGTCTGCGTCGTGGGCCCGTCCGGCTGCGGCAAGACCACCCTGCTCAAATGCGTCGCCGGACTCCTGACGCCCACCGCGGGCCAGGTCCGGCTCGCCGGGCGCGTCGTCGACGGGCCGCCACCCGGCATGGCGGTGGTCTTCCAGGAGTACGGCCGCAGCCTCTTCCCCTGGCTGACCGTCTGTCAGAACGTCGAACTCCCGCTCCGCGAGAAGCGCGTGCCCCGCCCGCGCCGCACCGCCCTCGTCCAGCAGGCGCTCGCCGCCGTCGGCCTGGCCGACGCGGGCGCCGCCCACCCCTGGCAGTTGTCCGGAGGCATGCAGCAACGCGTCGCCATCGCCCGCGCCGTCGCCTACGAGCCCCAGGTCCTGCTCATGGACGAGCCCTTCGCCGCCGTGGACGCCCAGACCCGCGCCGACCTCGAGGACCTCCTCCTCGGGCTCTGGCACCGCCTCGGCATCACCACGATGCTCGTCACCCACGACATCGACGAGGCCGTCTACCTCGCCCGCCGTGTCGTCGTCCTCTCCGCCGCGCCCACCGTCGTCCAGGAGGACCTGCACGTCGACCTCCCCCACGACCGCGACCAGATCATCACCCGCTCCGACCCCCGCTTCGCCGAACTGCGCGCCCACGTCTACGGGCACATCCGTGCCGCCAAGACGGGTCCGGGTCGGCCGCCCGCGGGCACCATGAAGACATGAGACGGTCCACGGCCGCGCTCGGCAGCGCGGTCTTCCTCCTCGCCGCGCCCGGCGTCGTGGCGGGGCTCGTCCCCTGGTGGCTGACCGGGTACGCGTCCGGCGACGGCCCCTGGCCGGTACGGGCCGCCGGCGGCCTGCTCGCCCTCGCCGGCGCGGCGGTCCTCCTGCACGGCTTCGCCCGCTTCGTCCGCGAGGGGCTCGGCACGCCCGCGCCCGTGGCCCCCACCGAACGCCTCGTCACCGGCGGCGCGTACGCCCGGGTCCGCAACCCCATGTACCTCGCCGTCGTGGCGCTCGTCGCCGGGCAGGGACTACTGCTCCTGCGGCCCGTCCTGTTCCTCTACGCCGCCGCCGTGTGGCTGACGGTCGCCGCGTTCGTCCGCTGGTACGAGGAGCCGACGCTGCGCGCGGCCCACGGCGAGGCGTACGAGGCGTACCGGCGGGCCGTGCCCGCGTGGCTGCCGCGGTTCTCTCAGACCCGGTCGAAGGGCTCCGCGTAGCGGAACTCCCCGCTGACCGAAGGGGTGTAGGCGGACAGCGGGCGCACCTGGAAGTACGGTCCCCAGGCCGGTTCGGGCGGCGTGATCCGGTAGTCCGTGCTCGCCCGGAAGCCGTACCGGCCGTAGTAGTCCGGGCTGCCCAGCAGGGCCACGAGCGGTTCCCCGAGGGCGTCCGCCGCGCCCAGCACGGTGTGCACCAGCGCCAGGCCGACGCCCTTGCGCTGGTACTCCGGCGCGACGCTCAACGGGCCCAGACCGAGCACGGGCGTGCGGCCGGCGTGCGCCCGCGTGCAGACGACATGGCCGACGACGCTCTCGCCGTCGGCGTCCACGGCGACCAGGGACAGCTCCGGCAGCCAGGCGTCGCACTTCCGCAACTCGGCCAGCAGCGTGACCTCGACGGGGACGGGATGCTCCGCCGAGGCGAACGCCTCCGCGGTGAGTGCCTGCACGGCCGGGACGTCGTCGGGGGTCTCACGTCGAATCAGCACCCGGGCAGTCTGGACGCCCCGCCCCCGCCCGGCAAGCGCATTTCGAGCGCGGCCACTCCGTTGGCCGTCCTTCCGGGGTGCCCAGGGCGGTTCGCGGCGGCCCGGCGCGCGGGCGGCCGCGCATACCGCGTGGTCAGGGGGGTGCCGCGGCGGTCGTCGTCGACCGGGCCACGCGACGCGCCCGCCCGCTCGGCGGGTTGACGCATGTGCGCGCCGACGCCCGCCGGTTCGGGTAGGGATGCCCCGGCCGCGGGGCGGACGGCCTTGTGCACCGTGTCGCGGTGGCGAAGGGGTTTGGGTGGTCGACGGCTCCGGTGACGCCGCGAACGGACGGGGCGTCGTGCCGGTTCGGCTGTGCGCAGGCATCCGCCGCGCCGGGTGGGAGGTCCGGCTCACGCCGTGGTCATGGCGGACCCCGCGCCCGCGCCGCCCTCACGTGCGCCCGGCGGCGCGCAGCCGCGGTCGACGGATGGGGCCAGGGGCGCGCCCCGCTGTACGTGTCCCGCAGTGGCCGGGCCGTGCCCGGATCGTCACCGCCGCCGGCACGAGCGTACCGCGCCGCCGCGTGCGACCGGCTCCGTGTCGGCTTGGGCGGATATGCGGTTGCGGGGGAGGGGCCGCGCGGCAACGAGGCGTGGCCATGTGGCACTTCCCTTGCCGTCCCGGCCCGGTACGTGTCCCGCAGTGGCCGGGCCGCGCCCGGGTCGTCACCGCCGCCGGCGCGGCCGTGCCGCGCCGCCGCGTGCGACCGGCTCCGTGACGGCCCGGGCGGATACGCGGGTGCGGGGGAGGGGCCGCGCGGCAACGGGGCCTGGACATGGGGCACTTCCCGGGCCCGGGCCGCGCCCGGGTCGTCACCGCCCCCCGCCACGAGCGTGCCGCGCCGTCGCGTCAGACCGGCTCCGTGTCGGCCGGGGCCGATACGCGGGGGCCGGGGAGGGTGCCAGGGAAGGGGCCGCGCAGCAAGGAGGCCAGGCCGTGGGCGAGTTCCTCGCGCCAGCACAGGTAGTCGTGGCCGCCGTTGTACTCGTGGTGTGCCACCTCGTAGCCCTGGGCCAGCAGGGTGTCCCGCAGCCGCCGGACCACGGCCGTCAGGCCCCATTCCTGCAGGCCCGCCGACAGGTGGAACCGCACCGGTCTTCGCGCCAGCGACGCCACGCGCCCGGTCAGCCACTCCTCGGGCAGGGCTCCCGCGCGGCGCCCGGCCGGCCACCAGAAGGCGCCGGACTGGGCGAGCACGTTCCCGAACCGCTCGGGCCGGCGCAACGCCGCGTACGCGGCGGCCAGCCCGCCGAGGCCCTGGCCGGCCACGACCGTGCGCGCCGGGTCGCCGCTGACCGGCCACCGACGCGCGGCCCAGGGCAGCAGTTCACGCGTCAGGAAGGCCACGAAGCGGTCGTCGCAGGTGAGTTCGCGGCGCCGGGTGTCGCTGTCCAGCGCGTCCGGCATCAGCGCGACGAGCGGGGGAAGCGCGCCGGCCGCCACGAGCCCGTCGAGCAGCGCCGAGACGTCGAGGTGCTGCTGCCACACGTCCCCGTCGAGCAGCACCACCACCGGCAGCCCGGCGAGGTCCTCGTAGCCGGACGGGGCGTAGGCCCACACACGGCGCCAGTTGCGCAGGTGCGCGCTGCGCATGGTGTGGACGGAGACCTCGCCCACCGGCGTCCCGGGCCGGTTCCGCCCCACGCCGAGCGGTGCCGGTGCCGCGGGGAGGGCGACCACCGACAGCGGCTCGGTGCCCCAGCGGGTGGGGAAGTCCGCCCGGTTGAGCGGGTCGCGCCGCGGGCTCCGCCGCAGCCCGCGCAGGTACGCCTGGCCCTTGGGCCCCGACGGGGCCACGCCCGCGCCGTCGCCCTCGTCCACGCAGAGCGCGTACGTGGCGCGCCAGTCGGCCCGCATCCTTATCGTCCAGTGCCACACGTCCGTGCCCGGCACGCGCGACATCAGGTTGCCGGCCAGGTCGTCAGGGTCGAGCACCTGGTTGGGCAGGGCCAGTACGGCGCGCGTCGCGGCCGTGCCGCGCCACAGGAAGGTGACCGCGGCGTGCCCGGGGTCGCCGTCCAGGCGCTCCACCAGCGGTGTCCCCTCGGCCTCCACGGCCCGCCAGAACTCGGCCTCGCGCTCGGGGCGGGCGGCGAGCGCCGCCAGCCGCGGACTGTGCGCGCGTTCGACCGGGGCGGGACGCGGAACGCGGGGCGCACGCGAGGGCGTGCCGTTCGGCGGGCTCCACAGCGTGGACAGCATGATCGGCAAACCCTCCCGGACCTGTCCGACGGCAAAAGAAGGCCAAAATGACGTTCACCATATATTGAAGTCCGCACGCGGCCCGTTCCGTGAGGTCCAAACCCCTGACGGCGCAGGCCGAAAGGGGGTTCCATGTCCTCACCCGACCACCGGTGACAGAGAGAGGGACCTCTTGGCCACCACCGTGCGACGCACCACCCTCACCCTCCCGGCCAGCCCGCTCGGCCCGGAGAACCCCCTGCCCGCGCTCCGCGCGTCCGGGGACCCGCACGTCCTCGACCCCGCCGAGAGCGCCGCGCTCCCGACCGGCATGGCCCGGCGCATCGCCTACGGGCAACTGCGCACCCTGCTCCCCGTACCGCGTCTCGACGGCTACACCCGCGAACGCGTGCCCACCGCGCTGGACGCGGTCGTCCTGGAGAACGACCGGCTGCGCGCCACCGTCCTGCCCGGTCTCGGCGGCCGCCTGTACGCGCTGCACCACAAGCCCACGGGCCGTGAACTGCTGCACGCCGACCCCGTCCTGCAGTACGCCGACTTCGGCCTCGCCGGCGCCTGGTTCTCCGGCGGCGTCGAATGGAACCCCGGCGCCACCGGGCACACCACGCTCAGCTGTGCCCCGCTCCACGCCGCCCGCGTCCCCGCCCCCGACGGCGGCGAGATGCTCCGCCTCTGGGAGTGGGAGCGGCTGCGCGACCTGCCGTTCCAGATCGACCTGTGGCTCCCCGAGGGCTCCGACTTCCTCTACGCGGGGGTACGCGTCCGCAATCCTCACCACCGGACCGTTCCCCTCTACTGGTGGTCCAACACCGCCGTACCCCAGACACCTGGCACCCGCGTCGTCGCACCCGCCACCCACGCCTGGCACTTCGGCGCCTCCCGCACCCTCCAGCGGGTGCCCGCCCCCGAGGCGCCCACCGCCTCCGAGCACCCCGCGGACTGGTTCTACGACCTGCCCGACGGCACCCGCCCCTGGATCGCCGCCCTCGACACCGACGGCCGCGGCCTCGTGCAGACCTCCACCGACGCCCTCGGCGGCCGCAAGCTCTTCGTCTGGGGCCGGGGCCCCGGCGGACGCCGCTGGCAACGCTGGCTCGCCGGGGACGAGGGCGACGCCCCGGGCTACCTGGAGATCCAGGCCGGACTCGCCCCCACCCAGCTGGAACACCTCCCCCTGGCCCCGGGTGCCGCCGTGAGCTGGCTGGAGGCCTACGGCCCGCTGGAGACCGCTCCCGGCGCCGGCTCCCGCGCCGTGGCGGAACGGCTGGAGGCGGTCCTGCCGCGCGAACACCTGCGCGCCGCCCACGAGGCGTGGCTGCCCGCCGCGGACACCGAGCCCAAGGACGTCCTCGCCACCGGCTCCGGCTGGGGTGCGCTGGAGGTCACCCGCGGCCGCTTCGACCTGCCCGGCACGCCCTTCGCCGCCGACACCATGGGCGCGCGGCAGAAGCCCTGGCTGGAACTCCTGCTCGCCGGGGTCTTTCCACGGCTCGGCGAGGACTTGGTCCCCGGCCCCGCGCTCGTCTCCCCGGAGTGGCGGGAACTGCTGGAGACCGCGGCCACCTACGAGGGCAACGGCTGGGCCCTGGACTACCACTTGGGCCTCGCCCAGTGGCACGCCGGTGACCGCGCCCAGGCCGTGCTCAGCTGGGAGCGGGCCGCCGCGGGGTCGGGTTCGTGCCTGCCGCTGCACTGCCTGGCCGTCGCCGACCAGACCGACGGCAATCCGGAGCGCGCCGCCCAGCGCCACCTCGACGCCTTCCGGGCCGTCCCCGGGGGTGACGCCTGGGCCGCCGCCGCGGGCGCCCTGGCCCGCGAGGCGGTACCGGCCCTCCTGGCCGCCCGCCGCCCCGGCGACGCCGCCGCCGTGCTGGAAGCCCTGCCCGGCGCCCTCCGCGCCCGGGGCCGTTTCCGGCTGCTGCACGCCCAAGTCCTGCTCGCCGCGGGCGACATCGCGGCCGCGCGGGCCGTCTTCGACGAGGGCTTCACCGTCGACGACCTCAGGGAGGGGGAGGAGTCGCTGCACACCACCTGGCAGGCCCTCACCGACGAACCGCTGCCCCGGGCGTACGACTTCCGCATGGCACCGGCACCCTGAAAAACCGTTCGCCCGCGACGCGCGGCACCCCGCACAGTGGTGCGATCCACGCACCACCACGAGGGGGAACCCGATGTCGACGCTGCGCGTCACGGCCGAACGGCTCACCGTCCACGACCACCCGAACGCGGACGCCCTGGAACTCGCCCAGGTCGGCCTCTACCGGGCGGTCGTGGCCAAGGGCGCCTACCGGACCGGCGACTTCGCGCTGTACATCCCCGAGCAGTCCGTGCTGCCTTCCGCGCTCATCGACGAGCTCGGCCTGACCGGACGGCTCGCCGGCCCCGCGGCCGACCGCGTCAAGGCGGTGCGGCTGCGCGGCGAGCTGTCCCAGGGCATCGTCTGCCGCCCGGCCGCGCTCGAGGGCACGGACCTGGCGCGGGCCGCCGGCGACGCCACCGACTTCGCGGAGCTGCTCGGCATCACCAAGTGGGTGCCGCCGGTCCCGGTGTCGATGAGCGGCGACGTGGAGTCCGCGCCGGACCTGCTGCCGTGGATCGACATCGAGAACGTCAAGCGCCACCCCGGGGTGTTCGGCGCGGGCGAGCCGGTCGCGATCACCGAGAAGCTCCACGGAACGGCCTGCTGCCTGACCTACCTCGCCGACCCGGGACGCGTGCTGGTCACCTCCAAGGGGCTGGGCGCCCAGCGCCTCGCCCTGAAGGAGGCCGACGGCAACCTCTACTGGCGCGCCGTCCGCGGACACGGCCTGCCCGAGGTCGCCGCGGCCCTCGCCGGCCGGCTCGGCGCCACCCGCGTGGCGATCTTCGGCGAGGTCTACGGCGCCGGTGTCCAGGACCTCGGCTACGGCGCCGACGCGGGCCGCGACACGCCCGGCTACGCGGCCTTCGACGTCGCCGCCGAGATCGACGGGGCGGTCCGCTGGTTCGACCCCGCCGAGGTACTCCCGGCCGGGAGCGTGCCGCTGGTGCCCACGCTCTACCGGGGCCCGTACGACCTCGACGTCGTCCTGGAGCTCGCGCGGGGCGCCGAGACCGTCTCCGGCCGCGCCCTGCACCTGCGCGAGGGCGTCGTGGTCCGGGCGGCCCCCGACCGGCACAGCCCCGAGCTCGGCGGACGCGCCGTCCTCAAGACGGTCAGCGACGCCTACCTCACCCGCAAGGGCGGCACCGAGTACGAGTGACACCCGCGGAGCACGCATGACCGTTCCCCCGCTGGGTACGCGCAGCCCCCGAGCCACCCCGTACGCAAGCAACGGAAAGGGAACGGCCATGACCGATTTCACCACTCCTAACGGTGCGCAGCCCCCGGCACAGCGTGCCCTGCACGAGATCGCCACCGGCGGTGACAACGCGGCCGCGCTCAGCACCCTGGCCGCCAGCGACATCCTGCTGCCGGTGCCGGGGGCGCCGGAGGAGTCCGCGGGGGACGGGGCGGAGCAGGAGACGATCAGCCTGCCGGTCTTCGAGCAGGAGGACGGGACGAAGCTGGTCCCGGTCTTCACCTCGGAGGTGCGCCTGGCGCACGCCCTGCCGAACGCGCGGGGGTACCGCATCCTGCCCCTCGCGGCGCTGAGCAGCGGCTGGCCGTCGGACGAGCTCACACTCGCGATAGACGCGGGGTCGCCGGACACGCTCACCATCAAGGGCGAGGGCGTCCGTGCGCTGGCGGGCCTGTCGGGCTGACCGACGGCCGTCCGGCCACCCGCGCGTGCCACGCGGGCCGCGCCCCCGGGGAGCGCGGCCCGCGTCGTGCTGCCCGGGTCAGAGCGGCCGGTAGACGGTCAGGGCCTCGTTGGCCTTGTCGATGACCAGGTCGCGCGGTGCGGGCGCCACCTCGCCGTCGAAGGCCAGGCGGACGCCGGGGTCCACGCCGCCGATCCGCAGCCGCCGCAGCAGGGCCGTGGTGGAGCCGGTGAGGGCGGCCGCGAGCAGACGGGTGCGGGCGTAGGGGCTGCCGGGGACGATGCGGACGTCGAGCTGCCCGTCGGACAGGGCACGGCGGCGCAGCGGCGCCGGGCCGATGCTGCGGTAGGCGCCGTTGCCGGCGAAGAGCATCCACACCGAGTGCCGCCGTCCGTTGATCTCCAGGTCGATCGGGGCGGAGGTGCGCAGCACGTGCACCGCGGCCAGCACCCCCGCGGGCCAGCTGCCCACGCGCCGCGACCAGCGTTCGCGGTAGCGGACCAGGTCGGGGTAGACGCCGATGCTGAAGGTGTTGAGGAAGACCGTGGACCGCGCGGACCCGTCCTCCCCGCCCGCGGCGTCGCCGGTCGGGGAGACCCGCGCGACGTCGACGGCGATCGCGGTGCCCTCCCGGGCCGCCCGTGCGGCGTCCTCGATGCTCTCGATCGACAGGTCCAGCGCGAAGTGGTTGTACGTGCCGCCGGGGGAGACGAGCAACGGCACACCGTGCCGCAGCGCGACCGACGCGGCGAGGCTGACGCTGCCGTCCCCGCCGTGGATGCCGAGCGCGCCGCCGGCCTCCGCGGCCTGCTGGGCGGCCTTCTCCAGCATCTCGGCGAGATCGTCGTCCTCGGAGCACTCCTCGACCACGGCCTCGGGCAGTGCGCCACGCAGCCGCTCGGCCGGCGGGCCGAGCAGCGGCGGAGGACCGGAGACCTCGTTGACCACCGCGTACAGCCCGCGGCCGTCGGGCAGGGCCGGGGCGTCGGCCCGGGGGGTCGGGGGCACCGCCAGCTGCCGCCCGGTGGGGACCAGGCCGCGTACGGCCAGGGCCGCGCCCGCGCCGAGGGCCATCCCGGCGGCGACGTCGCTGGGGTAGTGCACGCCGGTGTAGATCCGGGAGAACGCCACCGACCAGGCGACCGGCAGCACCACGGCGCCCCAGCGGGGCGATTCCAGGGCGACGCCCGCGGCGAACGCGGCGGCCGACGCGGCGTGGCCGGACGGGAAGGACGTGGTGCCGGGCTGCCGCGACAGCCGGCGGATCACCGGCACGGCGTCGAGGACCGGGCGGTTGCGGCGCACCGCGCCCTTGCCGACGGTGTTGACCACCGCCGACGCCACCGCCAGCGAGGCGGCGCCGCGGAGGGCGGCGCGCCGGCCGGTGCGGCCGCCGACGGCCGCGATGCCGGCCGCGACCCCGAACCACAGCAGCCCGTGGTTGGCGGCCCTGCTGAGCCGCGGCAGCACCGGCTCGGCGGCGGGCCACGAACGGGTCGCCACGTTCAGGAACAGCTCCTTGTCCCATGCGCTCAGGATCCGGCGCACAACGGCTACCTCCACGATCGATCGATTCCCGGGCGGTGCGGTCGGTGGGCGCGGGGCGCGCGGGGCCGGTGGACCGGCCCCGCGGCCCGCGTCGCGGTCGTGCGGCCCGTCAGGCCTCCGGGCGCATGCCCAGCGTCCGTACGACTTCCTGGACGTTGGCGTACCGCCGGTTGTCGCCGGGGAGTCCGTCCACCAGGTCGGTCAGGGGGTCCGGCGCGTGCCGGTCGCGCAGGGCCCGCAGCAGGTCGCCGCGCCGGGCGGGGAACGGCTCCCGGGTCAGATGCCGGCCGAGCTCGAACCGCACCGCCGTGCCCTCGGGGGCACCCGCCCAGGCCGGCCCGGTGCCGACCTCGGGGTCGTCGTCGGCGGCGGGTTCGGGGTCGTGCCACTCCTCGACGCGGGTGGAGTGCCCGGAGCGCAGCAGCTCGCGCAGCTCGTGCTTCATCTCGTCGTCACGGTGGACGCTCAGACGGTCGCTTCCTCGTTGCACGGTGGCTCCTTTCCTCAGGGGTCAGGTCTCTCCATCGTCTACCCGGACCAGGGATCCGATGCCTGTTGAATGCCCACAGAAGCGGATGAATCCCCGCACCGGGGGTACCAAACGGGCGAGGTGACAGGAGGCGAAAGGAAGGTGCGCGACCCATGAGCCGCTACCCCGGCGGGGTCGACCCCGCAGACCTGGATGAACGACAACTGGTGCAGGAACTGGAGTCGGTCCACCGGACCCGCCACGAGACGCTGCTGTACGGCTCCGGGGCGGCCCTCGACGCCCACAACTCGCGGATGGCGGCCCTGGAGGGCGAGTACCTGCGCCGTCATCCCCAGCGGATGGTCTCCGCCGGCCGTACGCGGGCCGGGGCGAGGGCCCGGAGCCTGCGCATGCCGGTCCAGGCGCAGCAATAGCGGACCGGGGGAGGAGCCCTCGCGGATCCGGGGCGCGCGGCCCCCCGACGGCCGCCGCACGCCTCTCCTGCCGCTCGCGGTCGCGTCCACTACCACCGGTGCCGGCGCGAGCCGCCGGAACCGCTCCGTGCCACGAATCCGAGCAGCCACAGCACCAGGACGACCAGGGCGGCCCACCACAGGACGTCGACCGCGAAAGCCGCGCCGAACAGGACGAGGGCCAGCAGCAGGACGACGAGCAGCGGGACCATGGGAACACCTCCTGGATTCCGGTTGCCCTGGATTCCCGGTGGCACGCAGCGGGATTCGCGCGCCCCGGCGGCGGGAGCGCGGAGCGCGTGCGAGGGTGGCGGCGGGGGCCGGGCTGTGGGCCCGGTCGCCGGATCCCGCCGGTCACCCGATCCCACCGGAGGTACGGATGCAGCGGACCTCACCGCCGGCCCCTGCCGGGCGCCTCGCGCGGGCCGGTCTGCGCCCCGACCCGGGGTTGCCGGTGCCGCGGTACTGGGCGGAGCGGCTGTCCGCGGGCATGCCGGGCGGTGCCGTGCCGGAGCCGCCCGGGGGCGGTGAGGCGGTGCGCGCGGCCGCCGCGGGGCACTGGGAGCGCCGTGGGCTCGCCACGACCGCGGCCGACACCGTCGCCGCGCCGGGCGCGGAGCCCCTGCTGCTGGCGCTGCTCGCCGCGGTGGACGGCGACGTCGTGCTCGCCAGGCCCGCCGCCGCCTGGCAGGCGCCGCTGGTGCGGACCCTGGGCCGACGCGCCACGACCGTGCAGACCCCCGCGGTGGGCGGCGGCGCACCCGACCCCTTCGCCCTGCTGGAAGCGGTACGCCGGGCCCGCGCGGAGGGCAGCGACCCGCGGGTGCTGCTCATGTCGGCCGCCGACGACCCCAGCGGGACGGTGACGCCCCCCGAACTGCTGCACGAGGTGTGCGAGGCGGCCGAGCAGTGCGGGCTCCTGCTGGTCTCCGACGAGACGTACGCCGACACGGTGCACCATCCGCACGAGACCGTGCTGCTCACCCCCGCCGAGATGCTGCCCGGCCGGACGATCGTCGTCGTGGACCTGTGCGCCGCCCTGGCCCCGCCGTCCTGGCCCGTGGCGATCGCCCGCTTCCCGGCCACCGCCGAGGGCGCGCGCCTGCGCGCCGCCGTGGCGGACCGCTGCGCCGGGCTGCGAGCGGTGCTTGCGGAGCCGGTGGCCGCCACGGCCGCCCACGCGCTCGCCGAGGGCGCCGACGTCCGGGCCCATCTCGCCGCCGCCACCCGCCTGCACGCCGCCCTCGGCGCCGCCTCGTACGTGGCGGTCACCCGCGCGGGCGCCCTGTGCCGTCCGCCCGAAGCGGGCTTCCACCTCTACGCCGACCTCGGCCCCCTGCGGCACGCCCTGGCGGCCGCCGGCGTCACGGACGCGCCCACCCTGGAGACCGCCCTGTCCGCCCGCCTCGGCCGCCCCGTCCCCGGCGGCCACCGCTTCGGCGACGACCCGTCCGCCCTCCACGTCCGCATCGACACCGGCCCCCTCCACGGCACCGACGACCCCCAGCGCCACGCCGCCCTCACCTCCCCGTTCCCCCTCGAACTCCCCCACGTCGCCGCCGCGTTGTCCGACCTCGAGTCCGCGATCACCGGCCTGGCCAGGGGCGCCGGCTGAGCCCCGCTGATGACGGTGACGGCGTGGAGACCACTCCGCGCCGATGCCCGGGCGTGGCGGCGCCGATGCCACGGCCGAGGTCGTCTGGCCGGGTACGAACGCGGGGCCGTCCGGGACGGGTTCCGCGAAGCTGCTGTCCCCCGGGGGGCGCGGTGTGCGTGCGGGCGGGTTCGGCACGGAGCCGCTGCGGGCGCGGTGAGGCGCCGGCGCAGGGCGCGCGTGGCCGCTGCGGCAGGGGCCCGCAGCGCCGTGCGCCCGCGCGGGCTGCGGGCCTCGGGTGGCCGGGGTGAGGCCGATGTGGGGCTGATGCGGCCCGTGGGCGTCGACCGTCGGTGCGACGGTGCTTCCCGGGGCGGGCCCGGCACACCGCGTGCCCGCGGCCGTGGAGGCGCCGGCTGCGGGTCGGCGCCATCCGCCTTCGCAGGCGCCCCGGTTGCGCACCCGCGCAACCGCCACAGTCCCGGTGCCCTGACGACGGCGCGTACCTGGGCCCCTGCCGGGCTCTCCGGCCGGTAGGCCGCGAGCAGCGCCCTGAAGTCGGGCCTGGACGGCGGGCTCCATCCGCGGACGCCGCGAGGCGGTCGGTGGCCGGGTGTCGTCGGGGGTGGCGCGAGCGCCTTCGGCACGGAGCCGGCGCGGGCGCGCGTGGCTGCCGGGGCGGTGTCGTCCGACCTGACGACGAGCGGCGTTCGGGCCGGATCGTTCGGGGATCCGCGAGCACCGTGTACCCCGCCTGCCGACGGGGCGGCCGCGGGTCCGGGGGTACCCCCGCCGGGAGGCGGTCAGTGGCCGGGGTGTTCGGCCGGGGTGTCGTCGGGGGTGGCGGAGGTGGTCGTGAGGCCGCGCAGGCGGCGCCAGAGCTGGGGGGCGGAGGCGATGAGGAGGGTGAGCGCGACGGCGAGCAGGACGCCCTGCCACGGCTCGGGGAAGAGGGTGCCGCCGAGGATGCCGATGAGCTGGTAGGCCGCCGCCCAGGCCAGGCAGGCGGGGACGTCGCCGCGGGCGAAGCGGCGGACGGGCATCTCGGCGAGCAGGCAGGCGACCATCACCGGAATGCGCCCGGCGGGTATCAGGCGGGACAGGACGAGGACGGCGACGCCGTGGTCGTCGAGCCGGCGTTGCGCGTCGGCGAGGCGTGCGGGGTCGGCGCGTTGCTGGAGCTGCCGCAGCCAGCGCGAGCCGTTGCGGGAGCGTATGCCGCGGTGGCCGAGCAGGTAGAGGCCCATGTCGCCGAGGAAGGCGGCGCCCGCGGCGACGACGAAGACCAGCGCGAGGGAGAAGGGGGCGGTCTGGTGGAAGGCGACGACGGCGGCGCTGCTGACGAGCGCGCCGGTGGGCACGACCGGCACGAGCGAGCCGAGCACGACCAGCAGGAAGAGCGAGGGGTAGCCGACCACCTGGCCGGTGGACTGCGAGGTGGTCTGCTCCGCGAGCAGGGTGAGTCCGCTCACCTGGCGGCCTCCAGCAGCATGCTCTCGCCGTGCTCCAGCCGGTGCACCGCCACCGCCGGTGCCAGCTGCCCGGCGAGCCGGACGAACTCCTCGCCGGGGGAGTGGAATTCGTGCGGGCGGACGGCGTCCATGCCGATCGGCCAGTACGTCCCGTAGTGGATGGGGACGGCGGCGCGCGGGGCGAGCCGCGCCAGGGCCCGGGCGGCGCGCCCGGCGTCGAGGTGGCCGGTACCGAGGAACGGTCCCCAGCCGCCGACGGGCAGCAGGGCGGCGTCGCAGGGGCCGACCTCGTCCGCCATCCCGTCGAACAGCCCGGTGTCCCCGGCGAAGTAGGTCCGTTCCTCGCCCACCAGCACGTAGCCGAGCGCGGGGGAGCGGCGCGGCCCGTACGGCAGGCGCCGTCCGTCGTGCGCGGCGCTCACCACGCGTACCGTCAGCGCGTCCACCTTCACCTCGTCACCGGGGGCGACCTCGGTCAGCTCCAGCCGCCGGTCCGCGGCGAGCCGCCGCAGCCGGGGCACCGCGGCGGGGGCCCCGCGCGGCACCAGTACCCGGGTACCCCGGGAGAGCCGGGCCAGCGAGCCGGTGTGCAGGTGGTCGGCGTGCAGGTGGGAGATGACGGCGACGTCCGCCAGGGCCGCGCCCGGCGGCGGGACCGCGCCGCGCCGCCTGCGCAGGTGGGCCAGGCGCGGGGCGAAGAGCGGATCGGTGAGCACGCGCACCCCCGAGTCCCGCACGGTCACCGTCGCGTGTCCCCACCAGGTGATCTCGACCGCCACTCGCGCCTCCTCGTCTCGCCCCGAGCCTATGCTCCGGCGCGCCCGCCGTGTGCCCCCGGTGCGCCGCGGGGCCCAGGGGGGACTGTGACAGTCTGGGGGTATTCGTGTTCGGGGACGCGCGGGGTCGTGCGCAGACGTGAGGGGACGAGGAGAGGGTGGGCGTGCTGCGTCGGTGGCGGGCCGCCGGGGGCGCGATCGTCCGCGTGCTGGTCGTGTGGGCGGTGGTGACGGCGACGATGGCCGTGCTCGCCGGGATCCTGCCCGACTTCCGCATCCAGTCGCCCGGCGGTGACAGCCCCACCCGCATCGCGGTGACGGCGGCGGCCGCCGCCGGTGCCTTCGGTCTGCTGAGCGCGCTGGTCTGGCCGGTGCTGGTCCGGGCCGTGCTGCTGGTGCCCGCGCTGGTGCTGGGCCTGCTGGTGTTCTTCCTCAACGGCTCGCTGCTGCTGCTCGCCTTCCGCTTCACCCCCGACTGGCAGGGCGACATCGCCCCGGCCACAGCCGTGGTGATCGCCGCCGTGATGTCGGCGGCGTCGTCCGCGACGAGCACGACGCTCGCCATGCGCGACGACGCGGCGTACGGCCGGCGCCTGGCGCGCCTGGCCGGCCGGCGTCGCGGTGGCGGGGGCCACGACACCGCCGGCGCGGACGGCACGAGGGAGCCGGGTTTCGTCTTCGTCCAGCTGGACGGCGTCGGGCACGACGTGCTGCGCGAGGCCGTGCGCCCGGTGACGCGCAAGGGGCGGCTGCGCCCCCCGGCGATGGAGACCGTCGCCGACTGGCTCGACGGCAGCCACCGCCTGGTGCCGTGGACCACCGACTGGAGCAGCCAGACCGGCGCAAGCCAGCTGGCCATCCTGCACGGCAGCAACGAGGACGTGCCCGCCTTCCGCTGGTACGAGAAGGAGACCGGGCAGGTCATGGTCTGCAACCGGCCCTCCTGCGCGGCCGAGCTGGAGCGCCGCGCGGTCGCCCGCACCGGGCGGCCGGGGCTGCTGGCGCCGGACGGCGCGAGCCGGGGCAACCTGTTCAGCGGCGGCGCCGAGCAGCTGGCGCTGGTGATGTCGGTGTCGACCCGCCGCCGGCGCTTCTCCGCCGACCGGCTCGCGATGGCACGGCTGCGGTCCCGGGCGGTCGGCGCCCCGGAAGGCGGCGATCCCGCGGCCGTCCTCGCCCGGGTCGGCGCCACCCGCTCCCGGACCGGCTACTTCGCGTACTTCTCCGACCCGGCCAACGCCGTGCGCACCGCCGCGTCCTTCTTCGCGGAGGTCGTCCGCGAGATCACCGAGTCCACGTCGGCGCGGCTGCGTCACGAGCGTCCCCGGGTGCGGCGCGGCGGCCTCTACCCCTTCCTCCGGGCCTTCGCCACCGTCGTCGAGCGGGACGTGGCGGTGGCGGCCGTCGTCGGCGACATGCTCGCCGGGCGGGGCGCCGTCTACGCCGACCTCGTCGCGTACGACGAGGTCGCGCACCACTCCGGGCCGCGCAGCCGGGACGCGATGCGGGTGCTGCGCCGTCTGGACCGCGCCATCCGCCTGATCGCCGACGCCTCCCGGTACGCGCCGCGCCCCTACCGGATCGTGCTGCTGTCCGACCACGGCCAGAGCGAGGGCGAGACCTTCGAGTCCGCGTACGGGCTGACCCTGCGGGACCTGGTCCGGGCGGGGTGCGGGCTGCCGGTGCGCCGCCGCGTGCGGGGCACGGCCAGCGGTGCCGAGGCGCGCGCGGCGGCCCGTGCGGCACTGCACCGCCCGGAGCACGGGGGCCGCGCGGGCGAGGAGCAGGAGACGGCCGGGCCGTCCTCGGACCCGGTGGTGCTGGCCTCGGGGAACCTGGCGCTGATCTCCTTCCCCGACCTCCCGGGGCGGGCGGACCGGCAGGGCGTCGAGGCCCGCCACCCGGCCCTGCTGCGGACGCTGGCAGAGCACCCGGGGGTCGGCTTCGTGCTGGTCCTGGACCGGGAGCGCGGGCCGCTGGTGCTGGGCGGGGACGGCGGCGAGCACGAGCTGGAGACGGGCCGGGTCACCGGCCGCGACCCGCTGGCGCCGTTCGGGCCGGGCGCGGCGGCCGCCGTGCTGCGCACCGCCCGCTTCCCGCACGCCGCCGACCTCATGGTCAACTCGGCGTACGACCCGGTCACCCGGACCGTGCACGCCTTCGAAGAGCAGGTGGGCTCGCACGGCGGCCTGGGGGGCGACCAGAGCCGCGCCTTCCTGCTGCACCCGTTCGACCTGGACGGTCCCGATCCGCAGGAACGCCTGGTGGGCGCCGGGGCCGTGCACGAGCTGCTGGGCGGCTGGCTCGGCCGCAAGCCCCTGGCGCAGGCGCCCCCGGTCGAGGACGGCAAGGACGAGCAACCGGTCGTCGGCTGACGCGCGCCGCGCACGGGACTGGTGTCCGGCGCGGGTCTCCTTCGGGTGGACCGCACGGCCGCCGGGGGCGCACCGGCGCAGGCCCGCCACGTACGGGTGATTGACCTACGGGCGCCGCTGCTGGACGCTTGCCCGCGATCGATCGATCGGACGGTGCGCGCGGGCGGGGGTCCGCGGGTGGGAGAGGCTGCGATGCCGTACTACGAGGACCTGAGCCCGTACGCCTACTTCACAGAAACGATTCCGCCGGACGTCTCCGCCCGGGCCGTCGGCTGGCTGGACCCCGCCCGCCCCTATACGCAGGCGGAGCCCTCCGAGGAGTTCGCCGACCGCCTCTTCGCCCTGTGCCGCGACCACCTGTGCGCCATCACCCACGGCTGGTACGGCTGCACCCTGTGCCGCCGCAGGCTGATCGGGGGCGGTCGCTTCCACCCGGTGAGCGTCTCCCGCGGCGGCGAGCGGATCCTCGTGGGCCACGGCGAGGTACGGGTGGAGGGTGGCGGCGGCACCTGGCTGATCGCACCCGACCTGGTCGTCCACTACGTCCTGGCCCACCGCTACGCCCCGCCCGAGCCCTTCGTCGAGGCCGTCCTGGCCGGCCGCGTCGTCGCCGGCTGCCGGTAGGCCCCGCCCGGCTCAGGGACTGATCGCGAGCACCATGTACGCCGCCAGCAGGGCCAGGTGCACCGCGCCCTGCAGCGGCGTGGCGCGTCCCGGTATCACCGTCAGGGTGCCCACGGCGACGGTGATCGCCAGCAGCACCATGTGCGTGGCGCCGAGCCCGAGCAGCAGCGGGCCGGACATCCACACCGAGGCCACCGCGACCGCGGGGATGGTGAGCCCGATGCTCGCCATCGCCGAGCCGAGCGCCAGGTTGAGGCTGGTCTGCACACGGTCGCGGGCGGCCGCGCGCACCGCGGCGATGGTCTCGGGCAGCAGCACCAGCAGGGCGATGACGACGCCGACGAAGGAGGACGGCAGGCCGGCGTACTGCACGCCCTGCTCGATCGTCGGCGACTCCACCTTGGCCAGCCCCACGACCGCGACCAGCGCCACCACCAGCAGCGCCAGGCTGAACATCGCGGCGCGGACGGTGGGCGGGACGGAGTCGTCCTCCGAGACGTCGATCACCTCGCCGCCCGGCTTCACCGGCAGGAAGTACGCGCGGTGCCGTACCGTCTGCGTCGCGACGAACAGGCCGTACAGCACCAGCGACGCCAGCGCGGCGAAGGTGAGCTGGGCGGTGGAGAAGCGCGGGCCCGGGGTGCTGGTGGTGAACGTCGGCAGCACGAGGCTGAGGGTGGCGAGCGTCGCCACCGTCGCCAGGGAGGCGCCCGTGCCCTCCGGATTGAAGACCGCCACCCGCCGGCGCAGCGCCCCCACCAGCAGGCAGAGCCCCATGATGCCGTTGCAGGTGATCATGACCGCGGCGAAGACGGTGTCACGGGCCAGGCCCGCGCTCTTCGGGCCGCCGTCCGCCGTCAGGGTGAGGATCAGCGCCACCTCGATGACGGTCACCGCCACCGCCAGCACGAGCGCGCCGTAGGGTTCCCCCACCCGGTGCGCCACCACCTCCGCGTGGTGGACGGCGGCGAGTACCGCGACGGCCAGGAAGACCGCGACGACCACGACCACGGCCACCGGCAGCGCCCGTCCCCACGTCAGGGCCAGCAGGACCACCGAGAGCACCGGGACGAGGACCGTCCAGTGCAGGGCGGACACGGGGAAGCGAGCGGTCATGCCTCCGAGACTGACAGCTCGTCAGGGTCGGCGCGACGCGGGGAGCCCGGACGTGCCGCCGCTCATCGCCCGGCCGGGGGAAACGCCTGTTCGGCCCAGATGGTCTTGCCGGCGGAGGTCTGCCGGGTGCCCCAGGCCTGGCTCAACTGCGCCACCAGCAGCAGCCCGCGGCCGCCCTCGTCGTCGGACAGGGCACGCCGCAGATGCGGGGCGGTGCTGCTGCCGTCGGACACCTCGCAGATCAGGGTGCGGTCGCGGATGAGCCGCAGCTGGATCGGCGGCGCGCCGTACCGGATGGCGTTGGTGACCAGCTCGCTCACCACCAGCTCGGTGACGAACACCGCGTCCTCCAGGCCCCAGGCGACCAGCCGCTCCGCCACCGCCTGCCGGGCGTCCGCGACGTGCGCGGGGTCGCCGGGCAGGTCCCACACCGCGACCTGGCCGTCGTCGAGCGCCCGGGTACGGACGAGCAGCAGCGCGACGTCGTCGACCGGACGGTCCGACGGGAGGGTCTTCAGGACGGTGTCGCAGGCCGCCTCCATCGTCGGGGCCGGGGCGGCCAGCGCGGCGCGCAGCCGCGCCAGGCCGGCGTCCAGGTCGAAGTCCCGGCTCTTGACCAGGCCGTCGGTGTAGAGCGCGAGCATGCTGCCCGCCGGCAGCTCCAGCTCGACCGCCTCGAACGGCAGTCCCCCGACGCCCAGCGGCGGGCCCGCGGACATCGGGACCATCTCGACCTTGCCGTCGGGGAAGCGCACGGCGGGCGGCGGGTGCCCGGCGCTGGCGAGGGAGCAGCGGCGCGCGATCGGGTCGTACACGGCGACCAGGCAGGTCGCGCCCAGCTCGCCGCTGGTCTCGGCGGGCGACACCTCCCGGCCGTGGCCGTCCTCGGGGTCCAGGTGCGAGACGAGGTCGTCGAGGTGGGTCAGCAGCTCGTCCGGCGCCAGGTCCACGTCCGCGAGGGTGCGCACCGCCGTCCGTAGCCGGCCCATCGTCGCCGAGGCGTGGATGCCGTGGCCCACGACGTCGCCCACGACCAGGCCCACCCGCGTGCCGGACAGCGGGATGACGTCGAACCAGTCGCCGCCGACCCCCGCCCGGGCCCCGGCCGGCAGGTAGCGCGAGGCGACCTCCACCGCGGCCTGCTCGCGCAGCCGCAGCGGCAGCAGACTGCGCTGGAGGGTCAGTGCCGTGGAGTGCTCCCGCGTGAAGCGGCGGGCGTTGTCGACGCACACCGCGGCCCGCCCGGCGAGCTCCTCGGTCAGCGTCAGGTCGTCCTCGGTGAACAACTCCGGCCGCGCCCAGCGGATGAACACCGCCACCCCGAGGGTGATGCCGCGCGCCCGCAACGGCACCGCCAGCACCGAATGGATGCCGTACTCCTGGACCTTGGCGTCCCGCAGGCTGTTCTGCGCCAGCCACAGCGTGAAGTCCGGGTGTCCCAGCCGGCTGAGCACGGGCCGGCCGGTCGCCAGGGCCCGGGACGGCGGGGAGAACTCCGGGTAGACGTCGAGCTCGCCGAGGTCGACGGCCGCGTCCGGGGCACGGCCCGACGCGGTGCGGTGGGCGACCCGGCGCAGCTCCACGCCGAGGCCGGGCGGTCCCGGCGGGGGCTCCTCGCCGTGCAGCACCGAGTCCAGCAGGTCCACGCTGGCGAAGTCGGCGAAGCGCGGCACGGCCAGCTCCGCGAGCTCGTCGGCGGTGTGCACCACGTCCAGTGTCGTGCCGAGCCGCGCGCCGGCCTCGTTCAGCAGGGCCAGCCGCCGGCGCCCCCGGAACTGCTCGGTGCTGTCGAACGCCGCGCTCGCCACGCCCCGGATCCGGCCCTGCGTGTCCCGCACCGGCCACATCTCGGTGCTCCACGCCCGGTCGCCGACCGTGGCCCCGGCGGCGGCGGGGCTCTCGTAGTGCGCCGGCCGCCCGGTCTCCGCGACCTGCCGCAGGTGGGCGTTGAACCCGCGGCGACCCTCGTCGTCCAGGAGCGCCCCGGAGAACGGCCGGCCGGTCAGGTCCGCCGCCGGGACACCGATCATGTCCGCCGCGGCGTCGTTGACCCGGTGGTAGCGCAGCCCGGTGTCGTACGTGGCCATGGCGACGGACGACTGCTGGAAGGCCCACAGCAGGAGCGCGGTGTCCGGGTCGGTGCGGGAGGCCGTCACGACACAGCCGCCGGGCCGTTCGTCGGCGTCCAGCGCGGGGGAGACCCGTACGTCGAGGTCGAGTTCCCGCCCGTCCCGCCGGTGCGCCCGCACCCGGCCGCGCCACTCCCGGTCGAGCGCGATCGCCTGCGCCTGCGCACCGAACACCTCGGCGAGGGGCCGTCCCACGGCTTCCGCCGCCGCGTGTCCGAGCAGCCGTCGTGCCCCCGCGCTCCATCCCGTGACCACCCCCCGCGCGCTGACGGTGACCACGGCCGTGGCGGCCGGGTCCCCGGGGTCACTCGTGTTCATCGTCGGCGATCACACACCCGTCGCAGTCCCTACCTCCCCAGGGTGCGCGCTCCGCCGGGCACCATCAAATCGGCCGGGGCCGCCCCCGCGGCCGAGGTGACGGTGGCCTGCGGCCACTGTCGGTGGCGGCGGCGATACTGCCGCCATGCGCGCGAGCCGGCTGGTCTCCCTCCTCCTGCTCCTCCAGTCGCGGGGGCGGATGACCGCCGCGGAGCTGGCGGCGGAGCTGGAGGTGTCCGTACGGACGATCTACCGCGACGTGCAGTCGCTGCACGAGGCGGGCATCCCGCTGTACGGCGACGCCGGGCACGAGGGCGGCTACCGGCTGCTCGACGGCTACCGCACCCGGCTGACGGGCCTGACCGCCGACGAGACGCAGGCGTGGTTCCTGGCCGCCCTGCCCGATCCGGCCGCGCAGCTGGGGCTCGGGGAGGCCGCGGCTGCGGCCCGGCTGAAGTTCAGCGCCGCGCTGCCGCCGGCGCTGCGGGAACGGGCGGAGCGGGTGCGGGGGCGGTTCCTGCTGGACGCGCCCGGCTGGTACAGCTCCGAGGAGCAGGTGCCGCACCTGCCCGTGGTGGCCGACGCCGTGTGGAACCGGCAGGCCGTACGGGTGCGGTACCGCCGCTGGCGCGAGCCCGCCGAGACCGACCGCAGACTCGAACCGTACGGCCTGGTGCTCAAGGCGGGCCGCTGGTACGTGGTCGCCCACGACGGGAGCGACCCGCGCACCTACCGGGTCGACCAGATGCTCGAGGTGCGCGCCCTCGACGAGACGTTCGCGACCCCGCCCGGCTTCGACCTCGCCGCGTACTGGCGGGAGTACCTCGCCGGGTTCCACGCGCGGCTCCACCGGGACGAGGCCCTGATCCGGGTGTCACCGCGCGGTGCCGAGCGGCTGCCCGCGCTGCTGTCGCGCCCCGTGGCCCGGGCGGTGGCCGAGGACGGCGAGCGGGAGCCGGACGGCTGGCTCCGCGCCCGCGTGCCCATCGAGTCGGTCGCGCACGCGCACGGTGAGTTCCTCAGGCTCGGCGCGGACCTCGAAGTCCTTGCGCCGGCTCCGCTGCGGGAGATGCTGGCGGAGTCGGCGCGGGCGCTGGCCGCCCTCTACGGGCCGCCGCGATCCACACCGCCGCCCCTGCGGCCGCCACCGCGCTGAGACCGGCGACGGCCGCGAAGCCGGTCAGCAGCCCGGCGCGGGCGGTGACCGCCGAGGTCCCGAGCATCACGGCCACGGTCGCGGCGAGCCCGTACGCGTTCGCCGTCCCGAAGGCCCGCCCCACGCGGCCCTCGTCGACCGCGGCCATCAACAGCGTCCGCGAGGCGATGCGCGCCTGCCCGAAGACGAAGGCCCCGGCCGGCACGAGCAGCAGCAGCCCCGTCACCCCGAACCGGGGCTGCAGCGCGAACAGCACGGCGCAGAGCGCGAAACCGGTGAGCGCGAGCCGAAGGTCCCCCAGCCGGGCCCCCGTCCGCCGGTACGCGGCCGCCGCGAGCAGGAAGCCCGCACCGCCGAGCGCGTCCACCGCACCGACGACGGCGGCGCCCCGGTGCAGCCCGGCGATGACCAGCACCGGCATCAGGGCGTTGAAGACGGTCACCACCACGCTGCCCTGGGCGTACAGCAGGACCAGCGGGCCGAGCGGCGCCCGCGACGGCACCGGCCGCACCGCGGCCGAGGCGGCGGTGCCCGAAGCGACGGGCTTGCCCGCCCCGCGGCCGGTCGCCAGGACGAGGACCGCGGAGGCCACGAAGGTCGCCGCGTTGAACACGAACAGCGGGGCAGGGCCGGCGAACTGCAGCGCGAGACCGCCCACCGCCGCCGACAGCAGCATTCCGCTCTGCAACGCCATCTCGTAGTGGGCGTTGAACCGCCGCAGCCGCCCCGCGGGCACCCGCTCCTTGATCAACGCCGCGCTCACCGGCACGAAGAGCGCGGCCGTCACGGCCAGCGCGAAGTTGCTGCCGTAGACGACCGCCCCCCGCGGCCAGCCCAGGACCGTACCCAGCGCAGGCACCAGGGCCACGGCGGCGCTGAGCAGGTCGCAGCCCGCCCACAGCGCCCGCCGGTCGAAGCGGTCGGCGACCCGGCCGAACAACGGCGACAGCACGGCCTGGGGGACGGCGACGGCGATGAAGAGCCAGCCCACGTCGAGCAGCGAGCCCTGGGCGCGCACCATCAGCAGGGCCGCGGCGATGAGCTGGATGTTGTTGCCCAGGGACGTGATGAACACGGCGGGCAGGAGGAGACGTTGCGTTCGTCCGGTGGTGGTCACGGGGAACGATGGTCCGGCTCTCCGCTGACGTCTGCTGTCAGGGGGTGTGGCGGGGCGGCCCGGGTTAATCGGTGGACGGGCCGCCGTCGTTCCCGACAGCATTCCGCCGATGACACGAACAGACACACCCACCGCATGGGACGAGCGCTCCGCGCTGACGACCCTCCTCGACTACGCCCGCGACACCGCCCGCGCCAAGTGCGAGGGCGTCACGCCCGAGCACGCCCGCAGCGCCCCGCTCCCGGGTTCGCCGCTGATGACGCTCAGCGGACTGGTCAACCACCTCCGCTGGGTCGAGTACTACTGGTTCGAGGTGGTGTTCCTCGGGGGCGAGGACGAGGGCCCCTGGACGGAGGAGGACCCCGACCGCGAGATGCGGATCGCCGTGGACCTCCCCCTCGCCGACCTGCTGGCGGACTACGAGGCGCACACCGCCCGCTACCGTGAGCTCGTCGCCGGGCTCGACCTGGACGCCGTCGCCAAGCGCCCCATCCGCGACGGCCGCCACCCCAACCTGCGCTGGATCCTGCTGCACCTCGTCGAGGAGACCTCCCGCCACAACGGCCACCTCGACCTCCTGCGGGAACTGGTCGACGGCACGACCGGCGTCTAGCGGTGTCAGTCCTCCGCGATACGTTCCACAGCGAACACACAAGATCGACCACGAACGACCCAGGGGTGGGCAGCATGAACGAGACGAAGGACACGAGGGAGAAGCGGCGGATACGCGTCGCCGCCACGGTGGGGGCCGCCGCCGTCGCGCTGACCGCGACGGCGGGCTGCAGCGCCGCGCGTGACACGGCGGACGCGGTGGGCACGACGGACTCGATCGCCCGGATCCTCGCCCGCGTCAGCAGCCACACGGAGAAGACCGGTTCGGCCGAGGTCGACATGTCGACCTACCTGGGTCAGGGCAGCCCCATCACGATGAAGGGGACCTACTCCTGGGGCAAGGGCGTCGCCTACGACGTCATGATGGACACCTCGGCGGCGCAGATGCAGCCGCTGCAGGACGACCCGCAGCTGCGGGCGCTGATGGTGGACGGCGCCTACTACTACAACGTCGACCCGCAGCCCGCCGGCCTGCTGAAGGGCAAGCACTGGCTGCGCGTCGACGTCTCCGCCGTCCTCGGCAAGGAGGGCGCCGCCGCGGTCGCGAAGGGCGGGGACCCGACAGCGGGGCTGCGCTACATCGAGCTGACCGAGGACGTCGAGGACCTCGGGGAGCAGACGATCCGCGGCCGCGAGGCCCGTCACTACCGGGCGACCCTCGACAAGAGCCGACTGGGCAAGCTGGGGAAGTCCCTCTCGCCCTCCGAGGAGAAGAGCATCTTCAACTCCGCCACCGGGCCGGTGGACGAGATCACCATCGACGTCTGGGTGGACGGCAAGGACCTGCCGGTCCGCATGGTCCAGGTCATGGGCAAGGCGAAGGTGACCATCGACTTCCTCAAGTTCGGCGGAACCAAGGCCGTCACCGCGCCCCCGGCTTCCGACACGGCCGACTTCAGCTCGCAGTTCCCCTCGCAGCAGCAGGGCTGAGGAACCCGACGGCCGCCGAAGTCCCCTCCCACCGCCCCGGGTCGCGCCATCAGGCAGATGGATCCGGGGCGGGCCGAGCGGCGCAGCGCCCCTCAGGGTCGCCGCTCCGCCGCGAGCGCGGCCAGTCGCGCGGCCGCCGCGTCCCAGGCCCGGCCGTCCGCGGCCGGCTCGTACGTCCGCAGCGGCTGGGTGGCCGCGACCAGCGCCCGCATCGCCGCCAGGCCGTCGGGGCAGTCGCCGAACGCGCCGGCGGCGCGGGCCTGGACGAGGATGTTGCCCAGGGCCGTGGCCTCGGTGGGGCCGGCGACGACCGGGAGCCCGGTGGCGTCGGCGGTGAAGCGGCACAGCAGTTCGTTGCGGGAGCCGCCGCCGACCAGGTGGACGCGGTGGATCTCCCGGCCGGCGAGCTCGGCCGCCTCGCGGAGGGTGCGGCGGTGGGCGAGGGCGAGGCTCTCCAGGATGCAGCGAACGACCGCGCCGTGCGACGCCGGCTGCTTCTGGCCGGTCCCGGCGCAGAAGGCGCGGATCCGGGCGGGCATGTCACCGGGCGCCAGGAAGAGCGGGTCGTCCGGGTCGATGAGGGCGGCGAAGGGCTCCGCGGCGGCCGCCGCGGCGAGCAGTTCCTGCAGGGGCAGGCCCTCCTGCTGCTGCTCCCAGGTGCGGCGGCACTCCTCCAGCAGCCACATGCCCATGATGTTGCGCAGGTAGCGGATGGTGCCGTCGACGCCGCGCTCGTTGGTGAAGTTGGCCAGCCGCGAGGCCTCCGTGAGCACCGGGGCGTCCAGCTCCAGTCCCGCCAGTGACCAGGTGCCGCACGAGATGTACGCGAAGTGCGGCCCGGTGGCCGGGACCGCGGCCACCGCAGAGGCGGTGTCGTGCGAGGCCACGGTGACGACGGCGGTGTCGGCCGGCAGCCCCGTGTACGCGGCCACGTGGGGCAGGAGCGTGCCCGCGTGGGTGCCCGGGCGGCGCAGCGGCGGCAGCAGGCGCGGCTCGATGCCGAGCCGGCCGGGGAGTTCCTCCGCCCAGGTCGCGGTGCGCGCGTCGAAGAGGCCGGTGGTGGAGGCGTTGGTCTCCTCGGCGCCGATGCCGCCGGTGAGCCAGTGGGTGAGCAGGTCCGGGATCATCAGCAGCGTCCTCGCGGCCGCGAACTGCGCGCCGTCGCGGGCCGCCGCCAGCTGGAAGACCGTGTTGAAGGGCAGGTGCTGCAGCCCGGTGACCGCGTACAGCTCCTGCGCGCCGACGTCGTCCCTGACCCGCTCGGCGACGTGCTCCGTGCGGCTGTCGCGGTAGTGGTGGGGGATCCCCAGCAGGGCGCCGTCCGCGTCGAGCAGTCCGTAGTCCACCGCCCAGCTGTCGATGCCGACCGACGTGACGCCGTCCCCGGCCCGCGCCGCCAGGCGCAGGCCGTCCAGGCTCTCCCGGAACAGGGCGAGGACGTCCCAGTGGAGCCCGGTGGGCAGCCGTACGGGGGTGTTGGCGAAGCGGTGCACCTCGTCGAGGACGAGGTGGTCCGGGCCCACCCGGCCGAGGATGACGCGGCCGCTGGTGGCGCCGAGGTCGATGGCGGCGAATGGCACGTGGGCCCCTCGTGTTCTGGTCGTTCGGGTCGGAGCGACGGGTGCGGTCGGTGCGGTGCGGCGCGCCGCGGGGGTCGGTGGGTCGTACGGGTGCGGGGGAGCCGGTCGGCCGGCTCCCCCGCGCGGTGCGGTCGGCGTCAGCGCAGGAACGCCGCGGCCACGCCGGCGTCGACCGGGACGTGCAGACCCGTGGTGTGCGTCAGTTCCCCGCCGGTCAGGGCGAAGACCGCGTTGGCGACGTGCTCGGGGAGCACCTCGCGCTTGAGGATGGTGCGCTGGGCGTAGAACTCGCCCAGCTTCTCCTCCGGCACCCCGTACGTCGCGGCGCGCTGGGCGCCCCAGCCGGAGGAGAAGATGCCCGAGCCGCGGACGACCCCGTCGGGGTTGACGCCGTTGACGCGGATGCCGTGCTCGCCGAGCTCGGCCGCCAGCAGCCGGACCTGGTGCGCCTGGTCCGCCTTGGTGGCGGAGTAGGCGATGTTGTTGGGCCCGGCGAAGACCGCGTTCTTGGAGGCGATGTAGACGATGTCGCCGCCGAGCTTCTGCGCGATGAGCACCCGGGCCGCCTCGCGGGAGACGAGGAAGGAGCCGCGGGCCATGATGTCGTGCTGGAGGTCCCAGTCGCGGGCGGTGGTCTCCAGCAGCGGCTTGGAGATGGAGATGCCCGCGTTGTTGACCACCAGGTCCACGCCGCCGAAGGCCAGCAGGGCCTCGTCGAAGGCGGCCCGGATGGCCTCCTCGCTGGTGACGTCCACGGTGACCGCGACCGCGCGGTCCGGGCCGCCCAGCTGCTCGGCGACGGCCCGGGCGTTCTCCGCGTTGAGGTCGGCGACGACCACGCAGGCGCCTTCCGCCACGAGGCGGTGCGCGATGGCCTTGCCGATGCCCGAACCGGCCCCGGTGACCAGGGCGATGCGGGTGGCCAGCGGCTTGGGCTTCGGCATCCGCTGGAGCTTGGCCTCCTCCAGCGCCCAGTACTCGATGCGGAACTTCTCCGCCTCGTCGATGGGGGCGTACGCGGAGACCGCCTCGGCGCCGCGCATCACGTTGATCGCGTTGACGTAGAACTCGCCCGCCACGCGGGCGGTCTGCTTGTCCTTGCCGTAGCTGAACATGCCGACGCCCGGGACGAGGACGATCGCCGGGTCGGCGCCGCGGATGGCGGGGGAGTCCGCGGTGGCGTGCCGGTCGTAGTACGCCTGGTAGTCGGCGCGGTAGGCGGCGTGCAGCTCCTCCAGGCGGGCCACGGCGTCCTCGAGCGGCGCGGTGGGGGGCAGGTCGAGGACGAGCGGGCGGACCTTGGTGCGCAGGAAGTGGTCGGGGCAGGAGGTGCCGAGCGCGGCCAGCCGGGGGTGCTCCGCGTGCGCGAGGAAGTCCAGGACGGGCGCGGAGTCGGTGAAGTGGCCGACCTGCGGGCGGTCCTGGGAGGCGATCGCCCGCAGGACCGGGGCGAGGGCGGCGGCCCGGGCCCGGCGCCCGGCCTCCGGCAGCGGCTCCCAGCCCGGCAGCGGGGCGCCGAACGGGTCCTGCTTGCCGTGGCGTTCCAGGAACTCCTCGGCGGTGCGGATGATCCACAGGGCGTTGCGCTCGCACTCCTCGGAGGTCTCGCCCCAGGCGGTGATGCCGTGACCGCCGAGGACCACGCCGACGGCCTGCGGGTTGGCCTCCTTGATGGCGGCGATGTCGAGGCCCAGCTGGAAGCCGGGGCGGCGCCACGGCACCCAGGCGACCTTGTCGCCGAAGCACTCCTGGGTGAGCTTCTCGCCGTCGGCGGCGCAGGCCAGCGCGATGCCCGAGTCGGGGTGCAGGTGGTCGACGTGGGCGGCGTCGACGAGGCCGTGCATGGCCGTGTCGATGGAGGGAGCGGCGCCGCCCTTGCCGTGCAGGCAGTAGTCGAACGCCGCGACCATCTCGTCCTCGCGCTCGGGGCCGGGGTAGACGGCGGTCAGGGCGCGCAGCCGGTCCAGGCGCAGGACGGCGAGGCCGGCCTCGGTGAGCGTGCCCAGGTCGCCGCCCGAGCCCTTGACCCACATCAGGTCCACGGCCCCGCCGGTGACGGGGTCGGTGGCGGTGGCCTTGGCGGAGGCGTTGCCGCCGGCGTAGTTGGTGTTGCGCGGGTCGGCGCCCAGGCGGTGGGCGCGCTCCAGCAGCGCGGCGACTTCCGGATGGGTGGCGGGTGCCATGGGGGTGTCCTTCGGGAGGGGAGGAACGAGGAGGGGCGGGGAGGACGGGCGTCAGGCCGGCAGGGCCTACGCGCCCCAGCCGGCCTGGGTGCCGCCGACGCGGTCGGCCACGATGTGCTCCTGCCAGCCGGAGGCGTGGTACGCGGCGACGGGGTCGGGGGCCAGGCCGCGCTCCTCGCGCACCTCGCGCAGCAGCGGGCGCACGTCGGTGTTGTACGCGTCCATGAGCGCGGCGTTGGCGGCGAGGACGTCACCGGAGCGCTGTGCCTCGCCCAGGGCGTCGAGGTCCACCAGGAGGGCCTTGGCGGTGGCCTCCTGGACGTTCATCACCGAGCGGATGACCGCGGGGATCTTGGCCTCGATGTTGTGGCACTGGTCGAGCATGAAGGCCACGCCGGTCGCCGCGTCGAGGCCGCCGTTCTTCGCGACCTCGTGCAGGATCCGGAAGAGCTGGAAGGGGTCGGCGGCACCGACCATCAGGTCGTCGTCGGCGTAGAAGCGGGAGTTGAAGTCGAATCCGCCGAGCTTCCCCTGGCTGAGCAGGAAGGCGACGATGAACTCGATGTTGGTGCCCGGCGCGTGGTGGCCGGTGTCGACGACGACCTGCGCCTTGGGGCCGAGCTTGAGGCAGTGCGCGTAGGCGGTGCCCCAGTCCGGGACGTCGGTGGTGTAGAACGCCGGCTCGAAGAGCTTGTACTCCAGCAGCATCCGCTGGTCGTCGCCGAGCCGCTCGTAGACCTCGGTGAGGGCCTCGGCGAGACGCTCCTGGCGGCCCACGATGTCGTCCTGGCCGGGGTAGTTGGTGCCGTCGGAGAACCAGAGCTTGAGGTCGGCGGAGCCGGTGGCGTCCATGATGTCGACGCACTCCAGCAGGTGGTCCGTGGCCTTGCGGCGGACCCGGGGGTCGGGGTGGCACACGCTGCCGAGCTTGTAGTCGTCGTCCTGGAAGACGTTGGAGTTGATCGCGCCCAACTCCAGGCCGCGCTCCTTGGCGTGGGCGCCGAGCGCGGTGTAGTCGTCCACCCGGTCCCAGGGGATGTGCAGGGCCACCTTGGGGGCGACGCCGGTGAACTCGTGCACCTTCGCAGCGTCGTCGAGCTTCTCGTACGGGTCACGGGGCACCCCGGCCTGGGCGAAGACCTTGAAACGGGTGCCGGAATTGCCGTAACCCCAGGACGGCGTCTCGATCCGCTGGGCTGTGAGTGCGGCCTTGACGGCTGCGATGTCAGGCATGTCCACCTCGGATGGCTCGGTGAATCGGCTCAGTGAACCGGCTTCAGTGAATCGATTCATTCGCCTGTGAAGCTATCCACGTCCACCGGTGGCCGTCAAGAGGTCTACCGGTCTCGATCCCCGTTATTGAATCGTGTCATCCCTGCCGCAAAAGCGCGTTGTTGCTGTTCGTGCGGCATTGTCGGGCCTGTTACCTGCGGGTTTCGCGAGGGTGCAGGTCAGGCGGGGGAGGCGGCGGCTCTTGACGCTTTCGCAGGGCGGGGCTAGCTTCCCGGCAACTCCGTTGAAACATTTCATAGCAGGAGGGCGCAATGACGCACCCCGAACCGGAGACCACTCCGGTGCTCGCGCTCGAGGGGGTGAGCAAGTCCTTCGGTGCCGTTCGCGCTCTGCGCGGTGTATCGCTCCGGCTGCACGCCGGCGAGGCCCATGCCCTGGCGGGCGAGAACGGCGCCGGCAAGTCGACACTGATCAAGACCCTCGCGGGTGTGCACCGCCCGGACACCGGCACGGTGCTGCTCGACGGCCGGCCCGTGGAGTTCCACGGCCCGGGGGACGCCCGTGACGCGGGGGTCGCCGTCATCTACCAGGAGCCGACGCTCTTCCCCGACCTGTCGGTGGCCGAGAACATCTTCGTCGGCCGCCAGCCCCGCCGTTCGCTGGGCAGGGTCGACCACAAGGCCGTGCGCGACGCCGCGGCCGATCTCTTCCGCCGCCTCGGCGTGGACCTCGACCCGGAACAGCCGGCGCGCGGACTGTCCATCGCCGACCAGCAGTTGGTGGAGATCGCCAAGGCGCTCTCCTTCGACGCCCGCGTCCTGATCATGGACGAGCCGACCGCCGCGCTCACCGGCAGTGAGGTCGCCCGCCTCTTCGGCGTCGTCAAGTCCCTGCGAGAGCAGGGCGCCGCGGTGCTCTTCATCTCCCACCGCCTCGAGGAGATCTTCGCCCTCTGCCAGCGGGTCACCACCCTGCGGGACGGCGCGTGGATCGCCAGCGAGCCCCTCGACGGGCTCACCGAGGACGACCTGGTGCGCCGCATGGTCGGCCGCGACCTGGACGAGCTCTACCCCAAGCAGGACGCCGAGATCGGCGAGGTCGCCCTCAGCGTGCGCCGGCTCACCCGCGAAGGCGTCTTCACCGACGTCTCCTTCGAGGTGCGCCGCGGCGAGATCGTGGGCCTGGCCGGCCTCGTCGGCGCCGGGCGCAGCGAGGTCGCCCGGGCGATCTTCGGCGTGGACCGCAGGGACGCCGGGGAGGTCGTCGTCGACGGCAAGCCGCTGCGCGGCGGCGCGCCGAGCCTGGCCATGGCCGCGGGGATCGCGCTGGTCCCCGAGGACCGCCGGGCCCAGGGCCTGGTGATGGACATGTCCATCGAGCGCAACATCGGCCTCACCGGCTTCGCCGCCACCACCAAGGGCGGTCTGATGAGCCGTGGCGCCGAGCGCAGCCGCGCGCTGGACTGGGCCGTCCGGCTCCAGGTCAAGTACGCCCGGCTGGCCGACGTCGTCGGCACGCTCTCGGGCGGCAACCAGCAGAAGGTCGTCCTCGCCAAGTGGCTCGCCACCGCGCCCGGGGTGCTGATCGTCGACGAGCCCACGCGCGGCATCGACGTCGGCACCAAGGCCGAGGTGCACCGGCTGCTGTCGCGGCTCGCGTCCGAGGGCGTGGCCGTACTGATGATCTCCTCCGACCTGCCGGAGATCCTCGGTATGGCGGACCGCGTCCTGGTGATGCACGAGGGACGACTGACGGCCGAGATCCCCCGGTCGGAGGCGACCGAGGAATCCGTGATGGCGGCGGCCACCGGCCGCGTGAGGAGGGCGGCGTGACCGTGACCGCCGACACCCCGCAGCAGATCGCCGCGGACGAACCGACCGCGTCCCGCCGCTTCCTGGACCGGGTGCTGAAACTGCGGGCGCTCGCCGTGCTCGCCGTGCTCGTGGTCATGCTGGCCGCGACCCAGGTCTACAACAGCGAGTTCCTGTCCCAGCAGGGCGTCAAGGACCTCCTGCTGAACGCCACCATCCTCGTGCTGGTCGCCATCGGCCAGGCCATGGTCGTCATCACCCGCAACGTCGACCTGTCGGTCGGCTCGGTGCTCGGCATCTCGGCCTTCGCAGCCGGCACCTACCTGCACGGCGGCGGCAACCCGCTGGTCGCCGTGCTCATCGCGGTCGCGCTCGGCGTGCTCTTCGGCCTGCTCAACGGCCTGCTGGTGAGCCTGGGTCAGGTCCCCGCCCTCGTGGTGACGCTGGGCACGCTCTACATCATCCGAGGCATCGACTCCATCTGGGTCGGATCCCGTCAGATCACCGCGGGCGACCTGCCGGCGAGCTTCGTGGACTTCGGTCACGACGGCCTGTCGGTGATCCCCTACCTCGCGCTCCTGACGCTCGCGGTGCTGGTCGCGGTCGGCTACTACCTGCGCAGCTACCGCGGCGGCCGCGACCTGTACGCGCTCGGCTCCAGCCCGGAGGCCGCCCGGCTGGCCGGCGTGCCGGTCCGCAAGCGGATCCTTACCGCGTACGTGGTGTGCGGGGCGCTCGCCGGACTCGCCGGCGCGCTCTACCTCGCCCGGTTCGGCAACGTCGACTCCGGCACCGGCAACGGCTACGAACTGACCGTCGTCAGCGCCGTGGTGGTCGGCGGCGTCGCCTTCACCGGCGGCTCCGGCACCGTGTACGGCGCCGCGCTCGGCGCCCTGCTGCTGACCTCGATCAACAGCGTCCTGCCCTCCATCGGCGTCAGCTCGGTGTGGGTGCTGGCCATCGACGGCGTCCTGCTCCTGCTCGCCATCGCCGTCGACCGGATCGTGGCGCTGCGGGTGGCCGGCGTCCTCCGCAAGCGGGCCGCACAGATGAGGAGTGCCCACCATGCCTGAGACCACCAAGGCCCCCGCCCCGCTCGCCCGCCTCGGCGGCGCGGTGCGCTGGGACACCGCGGTCGGCGCCCTGCTCGTCGTCCTGCTGATCTGCTCCTTCTCCTTCGTGGACAACTTCGGCAACGCCCTGAACGTGTCCTTCCTGATCGGCAACACCCTGCCGATCGCGCTCATCGCGCTGCCGATGACCATGCTCGTCGTCTCCGGCGAGATCGACCTGTCCGTCGGCTCCACCGCCGGCCTGTCCGGGGCCGTGATGGGCGCGCTGTGGAACGGCGGCATGGCGATCGAGACGATCATCCCGCTCTGCCTGCTCCTCGGCGCCCTGTGCGGCCTGGTCAACGGCCTGCTCGTGACCCGGCTCGGCCTGCCCTCGCTCGCCGTCACCATCGGCACGCTGGCCGCCTACCGCGGCATCGCGCAGATCGTGCTCGGCGCCGACTCCGTCACCGACTTCCCGCAGCAGTACCTCGACTTCGGCGCCGGCCGGATCGACGGCACCTTCATCCCGTACGCGGCGATCCCCTTCGCCGTACTGCTGCTCATCGCCGTCCTCGTGCTCCACGCGACCCCCTTCGGACGTTCCCTGTTCGCCGTCGGCGCCTCGGAGGAGGCGGCCCGGTTCGCCGGTGTGCGCGTGCGGCGGCTGAAGCTGGCGATGTTCGTGACGACCGGTCTGGTCTCCTCCCTCACCGGGATCTTCTGGGCCCTGCACTACGCCAGCGCGCGCTACGACAACGCCACCGGTCTGGAGCTGTCCGTCATCGCCGGAGTCCTGCTCGGCGGCATCGACTTCGACGGCGGGAAGGGCACCCTGGGCGGCGCGATCGCCGGGGTGTTCCTGCTCGGCGCGGGCCAGAACGTCATGAGCCTGCTCAACGTCTCGGCCCAGTCCCAGATCGTCGTCACCGGCGTGCTCCTGGTGATCTCCGTCCTCGCCCCGAGGATCGGCCGTCAGGTCTCGCAGGCCAGGGCGCGCAGGAGGTCGGGCGACGAGGCCCCGGCCGCGCTCGCCGCCTCATGAACCCCCACCTCCCCCCGCACACGTCACACGGCACCACCACCACCCGCACCACCCGCACCCCGTCCCGTCCTCACTCCGGCACCCGCTCCGGAGGCGAAAGGATCACCATGTCCAGCAGAACCCTCACCCGTCGTGCCACCGTCGTCGTCGCCGTGACCGCGGCCGTCGCGCTCGGCGCCACGGCCTGCGGCGGCACCACCAAGAACTCCTCCAAGGACAGCGGCGGCGGAGCCAAGGCGACCGCGTCGGCCGACCCCAACGCGGCGACCAAGAAGGGCCTGACCGTCGCCTTCCTGCCCAAGCAGGTCAACAACCCGTACTTCACCATCGCCGACGGCGGCGGCAAGCAGGCCCTGGACGCGCTGGGCTCGACCTACAAGGAGGTCGGCACCAGCAACGGCACCGACACCGCCGGCCAGGTGAGCTACGTCAACACCCTGACGCAGCAGCAGGTCGACGCGATCGCCGTCTCCGCGCAGGACCCGGGCGCGCTGTGCACCTCGCTGAACCAGGCCCGCAAGAACGGCATCAAGGTCGTCACCTACGACTCGGACACCAAGCCGGAGTGCCGCGACCTGTTCGTGTCGCAGGCCAGCTCCGAGGACCTGGGCCGCACCGAGGTGCAGCTGCTGGCCGAGCAGATCGGCTACAAGGGCGAGATCGCGATCCTCTCGGCGGCGCAGACCGCCACGAACCAGAACACCTGGATCGACTTCATGAAGGACGAGCTCAAGGACCCCAAGTACAAGGACGTCAAGCTGGTCAAGGTCGCCTACGGCAACGACGACGCCCAGCAGTCCTTCCAGCAGACCCAGGGCCTGCTCCAGCAGTACCCCAACCTGAAGGGCATCATCTCCCCGACCACGGTGGGCATCAAGGCGGCCGCCCAGTACCTGGCGGGCTCCAAGTACAAGGGCAAGGTCAAGCTGACCGGCCTCGGCACGCCCAACGACATGCGCGCCTACGTCAAGAACGGCACAGTCGAGGCCTTCGAGCTGTGGGACCCGGCCAAGCTCGGCTCGCTCGCCTCGTACGCCGCGGTCGCCCTGTCCTCCGGCCAGATCTCCGGTGCGGAGGGCCAGACCTTCAAGGCCGGGGACCTGGGCAGCTACACCATCGGCAAGGACGGCGTGGTGGTGCTCGGCAAGCCGACCGTGTTCACCAAGGACAACATCGACCAGTTCAAGTTCTGAGAGCCGGGGCGTGGCGGAGAAGGGCCGCACGGTGGGGATCAAGGACGTCGCCCGTGAGGCGGGGGTGTCCGTGGGCACGGTCTCCAACGTGATCAACCGGCCGGACACGGTCCCCGAGGCCACCCGGGTCCGTGTGCAGCGCGCCATCGCCCGGCTGGGGTACGTACGCAGCGAGTCCGCCCGGCAGTTGCGGGCGGGCCGCAGCAGGATCATGGCCCTGCTCGTGCTCGACATGGGCAACCCGTTCTTCGTCGACGTGGCACGCGGCGCGGAACGGGCGGCCCGGGCGGCGGGGCTCGGCGTGATGGTCTGCAACAGCGCGGAGAACCCGCAGGAGGAGGCCGCGTACCTGTCGCTCTTCGCGGAGCAGCGGGTGCGCGGGGTGCTGGTGACGCCGGCCGACGCCGACGGCGGCAACCTCGCCGCGTTCCGGCGGCACCGCATCCCCTTCGTCCTCGTCGACCGGGTCGCGGCGGGCACCGCCGAGTGCTCGGTGTCGGTGGACGACGTGGCCGGCGGCCGGATGGCCGTCGGCCACCTGGCGGCCGCCGGGCACCGGAGGATCGCGTACGTCTCCGGCCCCGGGCACCTGCAGCAGGTCCGGGACCGGCGCGCGGGGGCGCTCGCCGCCCTGGGGGAGGCCGGACTGCCGCCGGAGACCCTGCGCGAACTGCCCACCGAGCGGCTGGACGTCGCGGCCGGACGGGACGCCGGCCACCGGCTGCTCGGCCTCCCGGAGCGGCCGACGGCCGTGTTCTGCGCCAACGACCTGCTCGCCCTCGGGGTGCTGCAGGCGCTGTACGCGGCGGGGGTGGACGTCCCCGGCGAGATGGCCATCGTCGGCTACGACGACATCGAGTTCGCGGCCGCGGCGGCCGTGCCGCTCACGTCCGTGCGGCAGCCCGCCACGAACATGGGCGCGATGGCCGCCGGGATGCTGCTGGAGGAGACCGGGGCGCAGGCCCGGGAGCACCAGCATCGCCGGGTCGTGCTCCAGCCGGAGCTGGTGGTCCGGGACTCCAGCCTGATCAGGCGCTGAGCGGGCCCGGCCGGGGGCCGGTCCGGGCCGGGTTGCGGTGAGGTGCTGGTTTCGGCTGCCCGGCCCCTGATCCGCGCGCAGATGCGCGGGGACGGGACCGGGCCCGGGCTCGGGAGCACCGGCGTCGACGGGTCGTGAACCAGCCCGGGTTGGTGGTCCGGGACTTCAGCCTGATCAGGTGCTGAGTCCGTCCGGGGGCCGGTGGCGGTGCGGGTCTCCGCGTCGCCGGGGGCACCGGCCCGATCAGGTGCCGGGTCAACCCGGCCGGTCCGGGGCTCCGGTCGCGGTGCGGCCGGTGAGGTGCTGGTTCGGCCGCCCGGCCCCTGATCCGCGCGCAGATGCGCGGGGACGGGACCGGCCCCGGGCTCGGGAGCACCGGCGTCGACGGGTCGTGAACCAGCCCGGGTTGGTGGTCCGGGACTTCAGCCTGATCAGGTGCTGAGTCCGTCCGGGGGCCGGTGGCGGTGCGGGTCTCCGCGTCGCCGGGGGCACCGGCCCGATCAGGTGCCGGGTCAACCCGGCCGGTCCGGGGCTCCGGTCGCGGTGCGGCCGGTGAGGTGCTGGTTTCGGCTGCCCGGCCGCTGATCCGCGCGCACGTGCGTACGGGGACGGGATCGGTCCCGGGCTCGGGAGCACCGGCGCCGGCGCCGGTCTCCGCGTCGCCGGGGGCACCGGCCCGATCAGGTGCCGGGTCAACCCGGCCGGTCCGGGCGGCCGGCCGCGGTGCGGCCCATGGTCAGCGCGAGCTTGCGCAGGCGGCGCCAGTCCGTGCGCACGCCCGCGGCCGGCACCCCCGGGCGGTTGCGGGGCACCCGGACCCGCAGTGCGCCGGGGCGGATGCGGCAGCGCACGGGCGTGGGCAGCACGAGCGCCTCGCCGTCCACGCCCGCGTCGATCTCGTCGGCGTCGGCCGTGGTCACCACCTCCCGTGCCGTCGCCACGGTGAGCCCGGAGGCGACCCGCGGGCCCATCAGCAGCCCCGCGGCCTGGGCCGCGTTGTCGACCTTGACGCCGAGCACCCCCAGCAGACCGGTGTCGAGACGGTCCCGGCGGCCGAGCCCGGCCGGGTCGTCGGTCCGGTACGGGTTGTTGCTCACCAGCACGGCCTGCGGCTCGTCGACGACGGTGTCCCCGGCCGTGGCCGTCAGCCGGGGCCCGGCGCGGTGGGTGAGCAGGTCGGGCAGCAGCTCCAGGATGGTGCCGACCTTGTCGTCCCGGTACGCGGGACTCTGCACGACGGCCGCGTAGGCGCCGAACGACACGTTGTTGACGAAGGGCCGGTCGCCCACGTAGCCGAGGTCGACCCGCAGCTCCACGCCGTCCCTGAGCGCGTCCAGGCAGGCCGCGGGGTCGGCGCGGTCCAGTCCCAGGTCCATGGCGAAGTGGTTGCGGGTGCCCGCGCAGATCACCAGGAACGGCAGTCCCCGTTCGGCGGCCACCCCGGCCACCAGCGCCTGCGTGCCGTCCCCGCCGGCCACCCCGAGCAGGTCGGCGCCCTCGTCGGCCGCCCGCCGGGCCAGCTCCGCGACGTCCTGCGGGTGGTCGGAGTCGAGCAGCACGACCCGGGCGCCGAGCGCCTCCGCCTTCTCCTTCAGCCCGAAGGCGCCGACCTTGCCGCCGCCGGAGCGCGGGTTCATGATCAGGAACGCCCGCCGCGGCCGGGCCGCGATCCGCTCCCGCAGGCGTGCCTCATGGGCCCGGGTGGCGCGCACCGCGTTGCGCCCCGCGACGACGGCCAGCGCCCACAGCGCCAGCGAGGTGACCACGACCCAGAGCAGATTGGCCCGGTCGTAGAAGGCGAGGACGGCCAGCGGGGTCACCACGGTCAGCAGCACGGCCAGCGCCCGCACCACACCGCGGCGGGTCAGCACCCACCACGCCCCCGCCGCCGTCACCGCGGTGCCGCCCAGCGCGGCGGCCACCAGCGCGATGCTGCGCAGCCCCGCGACCACCAGGGGCAGCGCCACGGCCGCCCCCGCCGTGGCCAGGGCCAAACGGGCGAGCCAGCGCTGCGCGACGTGCCTGCGCGAGAGGTGCTCCATGCTCCGACACTGCCACCGCACGGCCCCGCCCCGCCATTCCGGCCGTTTTTCCGGGTGTCGAACCCGCCCCGTCCCCGGGTGCTACGGTCCCCGGACATGGCGGCGGACCTTACGTACCGTCACCGTTCCCTTCCCGAAGGAGTCCGGGACCGTGACCGAAGGTGACGCCGCCGCTTGGGACTTCACCCGTAGCGACGGCTTCTGGAAGCCCACGCGTACACCGCCGGCGGACGAGAACCTGCTGTGGGCGGTGGAGACGCTGGCGATCTCGTTCGGCAAGCGGGCCCACAGCGTCCGGCTGTTCCTGGAGGCGGTGGAGCGGGTGGTGTCCGGGGACTCTCCCGGCTCGTCGGTGAACACCACGACGGCGTTCGTGCGCAGACGCGACGACGGCGCGTTCGAGCTCTGCGACAAGTACGGCCAGTTCGAGGACACCGTGGTACCGCCCGGGAGCTGACCTCGATGCTGTCCGCGCCGGCGGCGCGGATCGAGGCCGGCTGACCTGCGGCCCGGGGCCGGCGCCGCGGCGTCAGGTCGTGCAGCGCAGCACCCCCGCCGCCTGCTTGGCGGTGAGCACGCGCCGCACGCTGTTCGCGACCAGCGTCCGCACCTTCGGTTCGTGGCGCATGGCGTAGCGGATGCCCTCGGCCATCGTGGGGATGCCCTTGGGGGAGACGGTGAGGGTGAGGTCGCCGCCGGCGCGGAGGAAGGACAGGGCGCGCTGGCCGAGGGCGACGGACTGGGCGGAGGCGGCCTTGCCGAGGTCGTCGGAGATGATGACGCCCTTGAAGCCCAGGTCGCGGCGGAGGGTCTGATCGACGATCAGCGAGGAGAAGACGGCCTTGTGCTTGGGGTCGATGCGCTTGTACGTCGCCAGCGACACCATCACCAGCCCCGCGCCGGCGGAGATGCCCGCGCGGAAGGGCGCGATGTTGCTGCCGGTGCGGGTCAGCGTCGTGTCCGTCACCGAGGCCGTCGTGTCCGTGTTGCCCTTGACGCTGCCGAGGCCCGGGAAGTGCTTGGGGGTGGTCAGCACCCCGGCCGTCTTCGAGCCCTGGACGTACGCCGTGACGTGCGGGGACACCACGCCGGAGGTCGCGCCGAACTGGCGGCCGTAGCGGCCGATGGGGGCGTTCGCGGTGCCGATGGAGGTCGGGACGATGTCGGCGACGGGGGCCAGGTTGACGTTGACGCCCGCCTTCTTCAGTTCCTTCGCCCAGCCCTCCGCGCGTGAGCGCAGCGTGGCGGTGGACCAGGTGCCCTGCGTCTTCCCGCTGGGGATGGTGGAGAAGCCGGAGCCCTTGAGGACCTGCACCTGGCCGCCCTCCTGGTCCGTGGAGACCAGCAGGCCGACCCGCTGCCCGGCCACCGTCTGCCCGAGCGACTTCTGCAGCCCGTCCACCAGGGTCCCGGTCTTCGTCACGCCGGCCGTGCTGCGGCCCGCGAGGAACACCGACCCGACGGCGTACGACCGCATCGCGTCCTGGTCCGCCTTCGGCGGCGAGGGCAGTTGGGCCGCGCCCATGAAGAGCTGGCCGACGCGCTGGGTGTCGTTCATCGCGGCCAGGACCCGGTCGACGCAGGACGCCTTCGGGGTGGCGGTGGCGGCCGCGCGCCCCGTGGCGACCATGGACTCCGGGGCGGACGGGGCCCCCTCGCAGGCGGCCAGGGCCAGCGTGGTGGTCAGCAGGGCGAGGGACACGCGTCGGGGCGTGAGGGCGTACGAGGTCACACATGCAGCGAATATCCTGATTGTCCGTCGTGTCAATCGGAGCGGGACGCCGTGGGAGGGGTCATGACGAGCCGTTACGTCGCCGTGGTGGGGCCCGCCGAGGCCGGGGAGCCGGAGCGCGAGGTCGCCCGCAGGGTCGGCGAACTCCTTGCCCGGCGCGGCGCCGTCGTCGTCTGCGGCGGCCTCGGCGGGGTGATGGGCGCCGCGTCCGAGGGAGCCCGCGCGTACGGCGGGACCACTGTCGGACTCCTCCCGGGCCGGGACCGCCGGGCGGGTGACCCGTCCCTCTCGGTGGCGATCGCCACCGGCCTCGGCGAGCTCCGCAACGGCCTGGTCGTCGCCGCAGCCGACGCCGTGGTGGCGGTCGGCGGCAGCTGGGGCACCCTGAGCGAGGTGGCGCTCGCCCTGCGGACCGGCAAGCCCGTCGTCGTGGTCGACGGCTGGGACGTGCAGGGGCCCCCGGCCGGGGAGACGTTCCTGCGGGCGGCCTGCGCGGAGGAGGCCGTCGAGGCGGTGGAGGCCGCGCTGGCGGAGACCTCCTCCGGGGGCTGAGCGACGGGGGAGGCACCGCGGGTCGGACCGCGATGGTCTTCAGGTCGGTGCAGTGGGCCGGCCCTGCCGCGCCGAGCTCACGGCCGCGGCACCGTCGACGTGGAAGGTGCCCGTGCGGAACTGCCGCGCGACCTCAAGGCCGTGCTCCCGGTTCGCCGTCCGCACCTCGCCGCCCAGCCGGTACGGGGGAGTCGTTGGCGATGCGGACGGCCTCGTCCTCGTCGTCGAAGGGGATGACGACCGGCACCGGACCGAAGGTCCGCCCTCCGGGGCCCCGGAGGTCCCGGGGCCGCCCGTCGCGAGCCGGGCGCGGCCGGATGAGTGCCGAAGGCCGTCCGCATCCGTTCGCGAGGGCCTCGGCGGGCCGCGAGGGGCGCGTGTTGCCGGGGTCGGGGCCGCGCTCCTGGCCCGCGGCGCCGCGGCCTGGGCCACCTCTCCCGGGCAGACGGGCCCGGGCGGCGAGCCGCGCCCTGCCGGGCGCCTGGCGTCGGCAGCCGCGCGAGGGACCTCGGGTCGCGGGATCGCCCAGGGCCGTCCGGTCCGCGCCCGCGCGCGGCTTCGCCATCACGCGCCGCTGGACCAGCAGGGCCCGCCCTTTGGGGGTGGTTCGTGCCGTCACCGGGTGGTTCGCCGTGTCCTGGCGGGGGTCGTCGCAGGTTGCCCGAACCGCGCCGTGTCGCCGTTGGGACATGTCCCAGCTGTGACAGCTGATACCCGGTGACACCTCCCGGGCATCGGCAGATTCTGTCGGACAGCGCGTGACCCGGAGCTGTACGAAAGGTGTTTGGCTGATGGCATGGTTCCGCCTCACGGCGGCGATATCGACAGTGCTGGTGGTGACGCTCGGAGGCACGACGACCGCCTCCGCAGGGACCACCCCGGACGGCCCGGCGCGATCCGCCGACCGTGACGGGACGTCCTCCACCACCGTCCGGCTGGTGAGCGGTGACCGGGTGACGGTGACGTCGCTGCCCGGTGGGCGGAGGACCGCCTCGGTCCAGCCCGGACCTGGCCGCGAACACATCCCCTTCCGCACGCTGGAAGCCGACGACAAATCGCTGACCGTCATGCCGTTCGACGCCGAGGCACTGGTGTCCGCGGGCACCCTTGACCGCCGGCTGTTCAACGTGACGGCACTGATCGCCGCCGGATACGACGAGGCGCACACCTCCACGCTGCCGCTGATCGTCTCCTCGCGGCCCGAGCCGTCACGGGACGGGGCCCGCGTGGCGTCGCAGGCGGCGAAGACCGCCGGGGCGACCGCCGACCGGCTGGTGGCGCTCCGCGCGGAGAAGACGTCCGCGCGCACCCTGGAGAGCATCGACGCCCGCTCCTTCCGGGTCGCCGGCGACGAACTCGGCGCCTTCTGGAAGACGCTGAACCCCGGCGGCGGGACCTCGGACGCCGCCCGGGCCGCGGTGACCCCGCGGGTCTCGCTGGACGGCAAGGTCAAGGCGGTCCTGGACCGGAGCACCGCGCAGATCAACGCGCCCGCCGCGTGGAAGGCCGGGTACGAGGGCCAGGGTGTGAAGGTCGCGGTGCTGGACACCGGTGTCGACGCGAACCACCCCGATCTCGCGGGGCGGATCGCGGAGGCCAGGAACTTCTCCGACAGCGCGAACACCGATGACCACTTCGGGCACGGCACGCACGTCGCCTCGACCGTCGGCGGCACCGGTGCGGCGTCGGCGGGGACCCGGCGGGGCGTGGCGCCCAAGGCCGACCTGCTGGTCGGCAAGGTGCTCGGCGACGACGGCTCGGGCTCGGAGTCGCAGGTCATCGACGGTATGGAGTGGGCGGCGGGCGAGCACGCCAAGGTCGTCAACATGAGCCTCGGTGCGGACATCCAGACCGATGGCACCGACCCGATGAGCCAGGCCGTCAACACCCTGACCGCGTCGACGGACACGCTGTTCGTCATCGCCGCGGGCAACGCCGGCCCGGGGCCGTCCACCGTCGGCTCGCCGGGCGCTGCCGACGCCGCGCTGACCGTGGGCGCCGTCGACCGGGACGACTCCCTCGCCTCCTTCTCCAGCCGCGGCCCGCGCTTCGGCGACGGCGCCGTCAAGCCCGACGTGACCGCCCCGGGCGTGGGCATCGTGGCCGCCCGTGCCGCGGGCACCACCATGGGCGACCCGGTCGACGCGAACTACGTCGCCGCCTCGGGCACGTCGATGGCGACTCCGCACGTCGCGGGCGCCGCGGCGCTGCTGGCGCAGCAGCACCCGGGCTGGGGCGCGCAGCAGATCAAGGACGCGCTGATCAGCACTTCGCGCACGGTGCCCGGCACCAAGGTGACCGAGCAGGGCGGCGGCCGGATCGACCTGGCCACCGCCATCGGCCCGATCACCGCGACCGGCACGGTCGCGCTGCCCCCGGTCCAGAACGGCGGGACGGCGGGACGGCAGCAGGCGGCCACCGTGCGCTACACCAACACCGGTGACAAGACGGTCGATCTGAAGCTGGCCGTCAAGCTGTCCACCGGAACCGGGCGCGCGCTGCCCGACGGGGTCGTCACCCTCGGCTCCGGCACCGTGAGCCTCGCGCCCGGTGCCACCGCCGACGTCCCGCTGAGCACCGACGCGGCCCACGCCGCGCGCGGGAAGTACTACGGCTACGTCACCGCCGCGGCGGCCGACGGCACGGTTGTCGCCCACACCACCGTCAGCCTCAACGTGCACGCCCCCAAGCACAAGTTGACCGTGGTCGCCCGCGACCGCGACGGCAAGGTCATCGAGGGCGCGGCGCCGACGATCTGGGGCGCCGACGGGTTCGTGCAGTACAGCGGCGTCGAGCCCGCCGTCGCCGAGGTCGAGGAGGGCACCTACCAGCTCAGCTTCGGGACGCTGGACAGGGCCGCCGACGGCCAGGAGCTCCGCGAGGTGGTCAACCCGGAGGTGAAGGTCACCAAGGACACCACGGTGACGCTCGACGCCTCCAAGGTCACCGAGGTGAAGATCCGCACGCCCCGGCCCGCCGAGCAGCGCGGCATCCTCAGCTACCAGACGTACCGGAAGATCGACGGCAACGGCCTGATCCAGGGCGTGATGTTCTTCGACATCGCCAAGCGGATCTACGTCAGCCCCACCGCGCGCGTCACCGACGGCGACTTCGAGTTCGCCTCGCGCTGGCAGCTGGTCGCCCCGCAACTGCGGGCGAAGGTCTCCGGCACGTCGCCGGCCTTCACCCCGTACTACGTGCCCGCGTCCCCGGCCTTCGACGACAAGGGTGCCAAGCTGACCGCCGTCGACGCCGGCACCGGCACCGCGGCCGAGCTGAAGAAGGCCGGCGTGCGCGGCAAGCTGGCCGTGGTCCGCTGGGACTTCTCCGACGACCGGCAGCTCGCCAAGGCGGCCAAGGAGGCCGGGGCCAAGGCGCTGATGCTGGTCGTGGAGGAGGGCTTCTACCCCTGGACCCGGTGGAGCCCGACCGGTGACCGCATGGCCCTGCCGACCATGCGCGCCGGCACGGCGGAGGGCACCGCGCTCCTCAAGCGCATCAAGAAGCGCACCACCACGGTGGAGTTCTCCGGCACGGTGCGCAGCCCGTACCTGTACGACGTGATGCAGGTGTCCAAGGGCTTCGTTCCGAAGAACCTGGTGCACACCGTCTCCGAGCGCGAGAGCGCCGTGGTCCGCAGCACCTACACCCGTACCGGCGCCTCGCAGTGGGCGAGCGAGCAGCGCTTCGGGTGGCGTCCGTACCAGGACACCGCCTGGAACCAGTACAGCCGTGAGGTGCCGACGGGCCGGGAGCGCGTGGAGTACGTGACCGGCGGGGACACCCTGTGGCGCCACACCGTGCACCACAACGTCGTCTTCGGCATGGACACCCCGCTCGGGGCAGGCATGCGGGACGTGCCGCGCACCTACCGGCCCGGTCAGAAGGCCACGGAGCGCTGGTTCGGGGCCGTGGTCCGTCCGTCGATTCCGCGCGGCGCGGCCTGGCCGTCGGTGCGCAACGGCAACACCCTGTCCGTCTTCGTTCCGGAGTTCAACGACTCCGGCACCGGCCACTATTCGTTCTACGAGCTCAACGGCCTCGGTGGCGGCATCGGAACCGGCGCGGCCCGCGCCGGCGACGGAGCGCCGGTGGACGACACCGCCACCGCGGTGCTCTACCGCGACGGGAAGCAGATCGCCGCGTCCGACCAGGGCGCGTGGGGCGACTTCGAGGTGCCGGCTGGCGACGCGAAGTACCGGCTGGACCTGGCGACCACCCGGGTATCGGACGACTGGCGCTTCGGCGCCGGCACCCGCACCTCGTGGTCCTTCCGCTCCGGTTCCGCCGCCGACACGACGCTGCTGCCCCTGCTGCAGGTCGACTACGCGGTGCCGGTCGACGCCCGCAACGCGGTGGGCCCCGCCCGCCGGTACCAGCTGGGCCTGAACGTGCGGATGCAGGACGGCATGGCCGCGCCGCGCGGGGTGACCCTGCGGGTCGAGACGTCCTACGACGACGGGCGGACCTGGACCCGGGCGTCCACGGCCCGCAAGGGTGGCGGCTTCACCGCCACCGTGGAGCGTCCGTCGCGGGTGCGCGGCGACGCCTACGTGACGCTGCGCGTGACCGCGACCGACGCGGCCGGCAACAGCGTCCGGCAGACGGTGGACCGCGCGTACCTGCACAGCGGCGCACGGGCCTCCGGAGGACGGTGACGGTGGGGCGTCACCGTTGACACAGCGGCGGGTGCAGGGGAGTGTGGGCCCCTGCACCCGCCGCGCCATTGGCACGAAACATTTCCCGGGTATAGTCCGGCCTTTAACGAAATGTACGGCTTGTGCCCGCCCTGTGCGCATGCCGTGCGGACCCGTTCGGACCCGGAGGAACGCGGCATGCTCGAGGCGGCTGGCCTCACCGCGGTCGAGGAGACCGTCTACCGGCTTCTGGTCACCACCGCGACCGCCTCGGCGGACGACGTCGCGGTACAGACGGGCCTCCCGCCCGGGCAGACGGAGGGCGTCCTCGCCTCCCTCGCTACCAAGGGGCTCGCCAGCCCCACCGACAACCGCCCCCGGCACTACGCCGCCACCCCGCCCGACGTGGCCCTGCTGCCGCGTCTGCAACGCCAGGCCGACGCCCTCGACAAGGCCCGCACCGCGGTCACCGACCTGCTGGACAGCTACCGCAGTACGGCGCGCCGCCAGGACGCCGGCCAGCTCATCGAGGTCATCACCGGCAGCCAGGCGCTGCGCCAGCACCTGCGGCAGATGCAGGAGAACGCGCGCCACGAGATGCTCTGGTTCTGCAAGGCGCAGTACGTCGCCATGCCCTCGGGGAGCAACCGCGCCGAGTACGACGCCCTCGCCCGCGGCGTGCGGTACCGCGTCCTGTACGAGCGGGCGTTCTTCGACGACGACGGGGCCATTGACAACGTTGTTGAGGGCGTCCAGGCCGGGGAGATAGCCCGCTCCGTGCCCCATCTGCCGCTGCGGCTCGCGGTCGCCGACCGCACCATCGCCATCTGCCCCCTGGTCCCCGGCGGCCCGCACGGCAGCCCGAACGAGCCGACCGCGGCGCTGCTGCGCGACAGCAGCCTCCTGGAGGCGCTGACCGCGCTGTTCGAACGCTACTGGGAGGACGCGGTGCCGCTGCACGTCAGCGCGTCCGGCGCGATGAGCGGCGCCGACGACGCGGACGGCTCCGACCCGCTGAGCGAGACCGACCGCCGGCTGCTGTCGCTGCTCGTCGCGGGCGTGGCGGACAAGGCCATCGCCAGCCAGATGGGCCTGAGCCGGCGCACCGTCCAGCGCCACATCCAGCACATGATGACGCTGGCAGGCGCCGCGACCCGCATGCAGCTCGCATGGCAGGCGGCCCGCCGCGGCTGGCTCTGACCAGGGGTGCGGAGGGGCCGCGGGCGTAGGGTGAGAAGTGGCGCGAGTGCCCAAGGCCCCGGAGCGTTGGTGCCATGTCCCGACGTCACACCGCTCCCTCCAGCAGCAGCGCCGAGGAGCTGTTGAACACACTCGGACAGCTCACCGGCCGCATCCTGGAGCGGATCAAGATGCAGCAGGCTCGGGTGGAGCTGGCGGCCGCTCTCCAGCGGCACACCCTCCGCGCCGCGCTCCCGGCCGTCCCGGGGCTGCGCGTGGCGGGCCGGTACGCCCCCGCGCGTGACGGGCTCGACATCGGCGGCGACTGGTACGACGTGTTCCCCATGCCGGACGGCAGCGTCGGCTGCGCGATCGGCGACGTGCAGGGCCACGACGTCGAGGCCGCCGCCTACATGGGCCAGGTGCGCACCTGCCTGCGCGCCGTCGCCGTGGCGACCACGGAGCCGGCGGAGGTGCTCGCCCGCACCAACGACCTGCTGATCTCCATGGGCTCCGGGCTCTTCGTGACGTGCACCTTCCTCCGCTTCGACCCCGCGACCTGCGAGCTGGTCGACGCCCGCGCCGGGCACGTCCCGGCGGTGTGGGCCACCGACGACGGCCACTGCGAGGTCGTGCTCGACGAGGGCGGCCTGCCGCTGGGCATCCTCGACGGCGAGAAGTACCCGTCGACCCGCCGGGTCCTGGCCGGCACCGGTGCCTTCGTGCTGGTCACCGACGGCGTGGTGGAGGGACCCGGCCATCCCCTCGACGAGGGGCTGGCCCGCGTGGCGGACCTGGCCGCCGCCGGCTGCACCGCCGACCCCGACGAACTGGCCGCCCGGGTGATCGCCGTGGCCGACCTCACCGGGCACAGCGACGACGCCGCCGTACTCGTCCTCGGACACGGCGGCCCCTGCGGGAGGGCAGCGCGATGAGCGCCGACGGCCACGGCGAGGGGCTCCGGCGGTACCGGGCCACGGCCCTGTGGATCCTGGTGATGGCCGCCGCCTACTACGGCGGGGCCCGCATCGGCCTGGAGCAGCAACTGGTGCGCGGTCAGGTCACCCCGATGTGGCCACCGACCGGGATCGCCCTGGTCGGCCTGCTGCTCGGCGGCATCCGGCTGTGGCCGGGCATCGCGATCGGCGCGTTCGCCGTGAACATCGCGATCGGGCCGTCGTTCCTGCCCGTGCTGGGGATCGTGGCGGGCAACACCCTCGCTCCGGTGTGCGCCTGCCTGCTGCTGCGCAGGGTCGGGTTCCGCGTCGAACTCGACCGGCTGCAGGACGCGCTCGCCCTGGTGTTCCTCGGTGCGCTCGGCGGGATGCTGATCAGCGCGACGATCGGCAGCGGCGTGCTGGTGGCCTCCGGTGCCGTGCCGGTGGGCGCCTTCTGGTCCACCTGGTCGGTCTGGTGGACCGGCGACGCGATGGGCGTGCTGGTGATCGCGCCGCTGCTGCTCGTCCTGCGCACCGTCCGGGCGCCGCGCGGGGTCCCGCCGTACCGCTGGGCGGAGGCGGCGGCGCTCGTGGCGGGCACCGCGCTCGTCACGTTCGTCGCCACGCACAGCACGCCGGGACTGCTCTTCCTCGTCTCCCCGCTGCTGATCTGGGCCGCGTTCCGCTTCCAGCTGGCCGGCGCCGCGCCTTGCGCCCTGATCACCTCGCTCATCGCGATCGAGGCCGCGGCGGACGGGTCCGGCCCGTTCGCCGGACTCGACCTGTTCGCCAAGATGGTGACCCTCCAGGCCTTCAACGGATCCGCCGCGCTGACCGCCCTGCTGCTGTCGGCGACCGTCACCGAACGGGAGCACACCCGCCGCGAGATCGAGCAGGTCTGCCGCAGGCTCGGCGAGGCCCTGTCCCGGCTCGCGCCCGACGAGAAGATCGAGCACTGGGCGGCCGTGCCGCCCGGCGAGCGCGGCCACGAGTAGCGGCGCCGTTCCGCGCGTCCTCCCGCCGGGGTGGCGCTACTTTGAGAGGGGGCCCCCACGAGGGCCGCCACAGCGGACGGAGGTGCCGGTGGGGACTGACGGCGGCAAGGACGCCGAGGGCCTGCCACGGCTGCAGCTGGACGAGTTGCTGGACGAGCTGCAATCGCGCATCGACGCGGTGCGGGGGACGCGGGACCGGGTGCACAGCCTGCTGGAGGCGGTGCTCTCGGTCGGCCGGGAGCTGGACCTGCCGCAGGTGCTGCGGCGCATCGTGGAGGCCGCGGTGCTGCTGGTGGACGCCGAGTACGGCGCACTGGGCGTGATCGGCGACGACGCGCGGCTGGCCCAGTTCCTGACGGTGGGCGTCAGCGACGAGCAGACCAAGGCGATCGGGCCGCTGCCCTCGGGCCACGGCATCCTGGGCGAGCTGATCCGCCACCCGGTGCCGCTGCGCCTGGAGGAGATCGCGCAGCACCCGGCCTCCCACGGCTTCCCGGCGAACCACCCGCCGATGCACTCCTTCCTGGGGGTGCCGATCCGGATCCGCGACGAGGTGTTCGGCAACCTGTACCTGACGGAGAAGCGGGGCGGCAAGGAGTTCGACGGCGAGGACGAGACGGTGCTGTCCACCCTGGCGGTGGCGGCCGGGGTGGCGATCGACAACGCCCGGCTGTACGAGGAGGCCAGGTCGCGGCAGCGGTGGCTGGAGGCGAACGCGGAGATCACCGGCGGTCTGCTGTCGGGCATCGACGAGGACGCGGTGCTGGAGCTCATCGTGGAGCACGCCCGGAGCATCCTCGGCGCGGACCTGGGCGTGCTGGCGCTGCCGGCCGGGACCGGCGACGGGATCACGATGGCGATCGCCACCGGCATCGACGCCGACACCCACCAGGGGCTGACGCTGCCCCGCGAGGGATCGTTCACCGGGGCGGCCATGGCCGCGAACGAGCCGCTGACCAGCGTCGACATCCAGCACGATCCGCGGGTGGTGGCGGGCCCGCCGCGGTTCGGCGGACTGGGCCCCGCGGTGGCCGTGCCGATGGCGACCCCGCAGGGGGTGCGCGGTGCGCTGCTGCTGGCCCGCGCCGAGGGGGAGGCGCCCTTCACGGAGGCGGAGACCGCGCCGCTGCTGGGCTTCGCCGGCTCGGCGGCCCTGGCGATGGAGCTGGCCGAGCGCCGCCGGGCGGCCGAGCAGCTGGTCCTCCTGGAGGACCACGACCGGATCGCCCGCGACCTGCACGACCTGGCGATCCAGCGGCTGTTCGCGACCGGGATGACGCTGCAGAGCGCGATGCGGTTCGTGGACCACCCGCAGGCGAGCGAGCGGCTGCTGCGGGCGGTGGACGACCTGGACGAGACGATCAAGATCATCCGCTCCACGATCTTCGGACTGCGCAGCCACGACACCGGCCCCGGCCGCCAGGGGCTGCGGGTGCGGACGGCGAAGGCGGTGGAGGCGGCGGTGCCCGGCCTGGGCTTCACCCCGTCGCTGCGCATGGAGGGGCTGATCGACACCGATGTGCCCGCCGCGGTCGCCGAGCACGTGGTGGCGGTGCTCGCCGAGGCCCTGTCGAACGTGACCCGCCACGCCCGGGCCGGTGCCGCGGACGTCTCCCTGGTCGTCGGCTCGGGCACGCTGACCCTGACGGTCAGCGACGACGGCGTCGGCGTCCCCGAGGACGGGCGCCGCAGCGGACTGGCCAACCTCGAACGGCGCGCGAAGGAGCTGGGCGGCACGATGACGCTCGAGACGCCTGACCGCGGAGGCACCCGCCTGGTGTGGCGGGTGCCGTCGGACGGTGGCCGTACGCGCTGATCAGCCCCGCTCCGCGGCCTCATGGGCCGGCACCCGCGACGCACCGGCCCCGGACGCCGTGGCGCCGAACCGGATGAGCATCTGCAGCAGGCCCGGACCGCAGTCCGTGGTCCGCATCGCCGCCCGCAGGTCAGGCCACTCCATCGCCTCGTGCAGCAGCGTCGCGTGGACGGTGTGCGCCGTCGCCAGGAGCACCACGTGCTCCATCGCCTGCCCCGCCCGCAGCCAGTCCGCGCACGAGTCGTGGGGCGTGCACAGCGCCGCGACCAGGGGCCGCCGTTCGGGATCGACGGAGGCGGCCGCTCCGGCCCCCGCGTCCTCGTGGACCCGGCCCCCGGATCCCACGGCGCGGCCCGTTCCCGTCGTGCCGCGCTGCTCCGCCTCCGCGGTCAGCCGCAGCAGCCGCAGGGCCTCCTCGGTGCGCGGCAGGGTCAGCGACGCGCCCTCCGCGTGCGCGGCGTCGATCAGCTCCAGCACCACCGCCCCGGTCGGGCAGTGCGCGAAGTACGGCGTACGGCAGCTGTGCCGGCGCCAGATCGCGTCGTACAGGTCCCGGTATGGGCGGTCGCCGACGCGGAGCGGGCCGATCGGGCGCACGGCGGCGAGCAGGTCAACGTCGCCGGGTACGGGGAGCAGCTGCACGGCAGGCTCCCAGCCGAAGTGGGCCAGCGCGACGCGCAGGTTGAACACCGCGGCGCCGACGGACACGTGCAGGGCGCGCGCCGCCGCCTCGGACTCCGGCACCCCCGGCTCGGGGACCGCGCGGACCTGGAACGTGCCGGTCTCCGGATCGAGGCGGTACCGCCAGGGCCGGCTCCCGCGGAACGAAGGGGCCGCCACAGCGGCGGAGATCAGCTTCTCCAGGGTCGCCCCGTTGAGTGTGGTGGGATTCATGGCGCGCTCCCTCCGGACGACGCGTCTCCCACCCTGCACGTCGCGACCCCCCACGGGGAGGGCCGACCGGCCCTACCGCCTGGGCCCGCCGGGGCATCCTCGCGGGGCCCCGCGTCCCGGGCCGACCGCACAGCCGACCGCACACGGGAGCGCCACCGCCGCGAGGCGAACGGCGGCGCCCGCCCGGTGGGGGCCGGACCCCTACGGGCCGCGCGACGGCTGGTGCTGGGTGGCGAGCACGGCCTGCGGCGGTCAGGTCCGCTCCGCCTCGGTACGCGCCGACGCCGCGAGGCGGCGGCCACGGGCGCTGCCCAGCAGGACGGGTGCTTGCCGACGGCGCCCACTCGGCGCGGGGAAACGGTGGTGCCCACGCCGAGCGGTCGCCGCTCACCGGCGCGCGGGGTTCCGGCGTCTCAGCGGGCGGAACCCGGTGGGCCGCCGGACGGCGGTGCTGGGTGGCGAGCACGGCCTGCGGCGGTCAGGTCCGCTCCGCCTCGGTACGCGCCGACGCCGCGAGGCGGCGGCCACGGGCGCTGCCCGGCAGGACGGGTGCTTGCCGACGGCGCCCACTCGGCGCGGGGAAACGGTGGTGCCCACGCCGAGCGGTCGCCGCTCACCGGCGGGCGGGGTTCCGGCGTCTCAGCGGGCGGAACCCGGTGGGCCGCCGGACGGCGGTGCTGGGTGGCGAGCACGGCCTGCGGCGGTCAGGTCCGCTCCGCCTCGGTACGCGCCGACGCCGCGAGGCGGCGGCCACGGGCGCTGCCCAGCAGGACGGGTGCTTGCCGACGGCGCCCACTCGGCGCGGGGAAACGGTGGTGCCCACGCCGAGCGGTCGCCGCTCACCGGCGGGCGGGGTTCCGGCGTCTCAGCGGGCGGAACCCGGTGGGCCGCCGGACGGCGGTGCTGGGTGGCGAGCACGGCCTGCGGCGGTCAGGTCCGCTCCGCCTCGGTACGCGCCGACGCCGCGAGGCGGCGGCCACGGGCGCTGCCCGGCAGGACGGGTGCTTGCCGACGGCGCCCACTCGGCGCGGGGAAACGGTGGTGCCCACGCCGAGCGGTCGCCGCTCACCGGCGGGCGGGGTTCCGGCGTCTCAGCGGGCGGAACCCGGTGGGCCGCCGGACGGCGGTGCTGGGTGGCGAGCACGGCCTGCGGCGGTCAGGTCCGCTCCGCCTCGGTACGCGCCGACGCCGCGAGGCGGCGGCCACGGGCGCTGCCCAGCAGGACGGGTGCTTGCCGACGGCGCCCACTCGGCGCGGGGAAACGGTGGTGCCCACGCCGAGCGGTCGCCGCTCACCGGCGGGCGGGGTTCCGGCGTCTCAGCGGGCGGAACCCGGTGGGCCGCCGGACGGCCGGGCCTGGGTGGCGAGCACGGCCTGCGGCGGTCAGGTCCGCTCCGCCTCGGTACGCGCCGACGCCGCGAGGCGGCGGCCACGGGCGCTGCCCAGCAGGACGGGTGCTTGCCGACGGCGCCCACTCGGCGCGGGGAAACGGTGGTGCCCACGCCGAGCGGTCGCCGCTCACCGGCGGGCGGGGTTCCGGCGTCTCAGCGGGCGGAACCCGGTGGGCCGCCGGACGGCGGTGCTGGGTGGCGAGCACGGCCTGCGGCGGTCAGGTCCGCTCCGCCTCGGTACGCGCCGACGCCGCGAGGCGGCGGCCACGGGCGCTGCCCAGCAGGACGGGTGCTTGCCGACGGCGCCCACTCGGCGCGGGGAAACGGTGGTGCCCACGCCGAGCGGTCGCCGCTCACCGGCGGGCGGGGTTCCGGCGTCTCAGCGGGCGGAACCCGGTGGGCCGCCGGACGGCGGTGCTGGGTGGCGAGCACGGCCTGCGGCGGTCAGGTCCGCTCCGCCTCGGTACGCGCCGACGCCGCGAGGCGGCGGCCACGGGCGCTGCCCAGCAGGACGGGTGCTTGCCGACGGCGCCCACTCGGCGCGGGGAAACGGTGGTGCCCACGCCGAGCGGTCGCCGCTCACCGGCGGGCGGGGTTCCGGCGTCTCAGCGGGCGGAACCCGGTGGGCCGCCGGACGGCCGGGCCTGGGTGGCGAGCACGGCCTGCGGCGGTCAGGTCCGCTCCGCCTCGGTACGCGCCGACGCCGCGAGGCGGCGGCCACGGGCGCTGCCCAGCAGGACGGGTGCTTGCCGACGGCGCCCACTCGGCGCGGGGAAACGGTGGTGCCCACGCCGAGCGGTCGCCGCTCACCGGCGCGCGGGGTTCCGGCGTCTCAGCGGGCGGAACCCGGTGGGCCGCCGGACGGCGGTGCTGGGTGGCGAGCACGGCCTGCGGCGGTCAGGTCCGCTCCGCCTCGGTACGCGCCGACGCCGCGAGGCGGCGGCCACGGGCGCTGCCCGGCAGGACGGGTGCTTGCCGACGGCGCCCACTCGGCGCGGGGAAACGGTGGTGCCCACGCCGAGCGGTCGCCGCTCACCGGCGGGCGGGGTTCCGGCGTCTCAGCGGGCGGAACCCGGTGGGCCGCCGGACGGCTGGTGCTGGGTGGCGAGCACGGCGGCCTGGATGCGGCGCTCGACGCCGAGCTTGCCCAGCATCCGGGAGATGTGGTTCTTGACCGTCTTCTCGGACAGGAACAGCCGCCGGCCGATCTGCCGGTTCGTCAGTCCCTCGCCGATCAGCTCCAGGATCTCCCGCTCGCGCGGGGTCAGCCCGGCCAGAGCCTCGTCCTGCGGCTCCGGCGGCTGCTCCTGCTCGCGCAGGCTGTTCATCAGGCGGGCGGTGGTCGCCGGGTCGAGCATCGACTGGCCCGACGCCACCGTGCGGACGGCGGAGACCAGGTCGGAGCCCTTGATCTGCTTCAGCACGTAGCCGGCGGCACCGGCCATGATCGCGTCCAGCAGGGCGTCGTCGTCGTCGAAGGACGTCAGCATCAGGCAGGCCAGCCCCGGCATGCGCGAGCGCAGCTCCCGGCAGACGCCGATGCCGTCGCCGTCCGGGAGGCGCACGTCGAGGATCGCCACGTCCGGCCGCAGTGCCGGGGCGCGCGCCAGGGCGTGGTCGACCGTGCCGGCCTCCCCGGCGACCTCGATGTCCGGCTCGGCGTCGAGCAGATCGTGCAAGCCGCGCCGTACCACCTCGTGGTCGTCGACCAGGAACACCCTGATCGGCGCCTGCTCCGTGAACTCCCGTGCCTCACTCATCCCGGCCCCCAGGGCGTCTCTTCCCGATCCCGCGGCCTCGCGCCGCCCGGCCCGCGCACCCGCCGCGCCGGCGTTCCTCCGTCCACAGGGATCAAGAAGACACGCCCGCGCGCTCCGCCGCCACCGCTGCCGCCCGATCCCCCGGTCACTCCCGGATCATCCCGCGGGGGGCCCCGCGGCGACAGGGCCGAACGGACCATGCGCCCGTCAGTGCACCGTGCTGCCGCTGCCCTGCGGACCGTACAGGTCCAGGAGCCGGGTGCGGGACCCCTGCAGCCGGTGCGCGACGATCTGCGCGACCCGGCGCGCGACCGCGCGCCCGAACACCGCGTCGGCCTCGCACAGCGCCCGTATGACCGTGGCGTCGAACTCGTCGGCCCGCACCGGGCTCTGGGCCCGCGCGCCGAGGTGCCAGGAGTAGGGCGGGAAGAGCCACGACCAGCCGAGCAGGTCACCCGGGCCGAGGGTCTCGACCACGGCGGGCTGCCGGCCGGGCACGTGCAGGTCGAGGGCGACCGAGCCGGTACGGATGATCCAGAAGCGGTCGGCCCGGTGCCCCTCCTCGAAGATCCGGGCCCGGGCCGGGAAGGACACGTCCCGCGCGAGTTCCAGCAGTCGCCCTCGGGTCTCCGGGGGCAGTGCGTCGAGCAGGCCCGTCGTGGTGGTGGTCATCGCCGTCCTCCCTCTCGTCCGGTACGACGTCACCTCCAGGGTCCTCCGCCACCCGGGAGCGCGAGGAGGGGCCGACCGGCCCCAACACGGGGTCGTCGGGGAGGATGGGCGCATGCCGTCCGCCGTCTCCAAGCCCGCCCCGCCGCCCGCGAGGTCCGCCACGAAGCGCGGTTGGCGCGGACTGCTGCCGGGCCTCGCCACCCTCGTCGGCTACCGCAGGGCATGGCTGCGCGGTGACCTGCTCGCCGGCGTCACGGTGGCGGCGTACCTGGTGCCGCAGGTCATGGCGTACGCCGAACTGGCCGGGCTGCCGCCGGTCGCCGGGCTGTGGGCCGTCCTCGCCCCGCTCGCGCTGTACGCCCTGCTGGGGTCGTCCCGGCAGCTGTCGGTCGGCCCGGAGTCCACCACTGCGCTGATGACGGCGACCGCGGTGGCGCCCCTGGCCGCGGGGGACCCCGGCCGCTACGCCGTGCTCGCGGCCGCGCTCGCCGTGGTGGTCGGCCTGCTGGCCGTGGTGGCGTGGGCGGTACGGGCGGGCTTCGTCGCCGACCTGCTGTCGCGCCCGGTGCTCGTCGGCTACCTCGCGGGGGTGGCCTGCATCATGATCATCGACCAGCTGCCCAAGCTGACCGGGGTGCCGGTCACGGGAGAGGAGTTCTTCCCCCAGCTGGTCTCCTTCGTGACGCACCTGCCGCAGGCGCACGCGGGGACGGTGGCCTTCGCCGCGTCCGCGCTGCTCTTCCTCTTCCTCGTCCAGCGGTACGTCCCCCGCGCGCCCGGTCCGCTGCTCGCCGTGGTCGCCGGCACGGTCGTCGTCGGCGTCTTCGGGCTGGAGGGGCACGGCATCGCGGTCATCGGCGAGGTCCCCTCCGGACTGCCCCGGCCGGCCCTGCCCACCCCCGGCGACCTGGCCCACCTGCTGCTGCCCGCGGTGGGCGTGCTGCTCGTGGGCTACACCGACTTCGTGCTCACCGCACGGGCCTTCGCCGGCCAGGACGCCGACCGCCTCGACAGCAACCAGGAGTTGCTCGCCCTGGGCGCCGCCAACCTCGGGTCGGGCGTCCTGCACGGCTTCCCGGTCAGCAGCAGCGCCAGCCGCACCGCGCTCGGCGTCTCCGCCGGCAGCCGGACCCAGCTGTACTCCCTGGTGACGCTGGTGGCGGTGGTCTGCGTCCTGCTCTTCCTCAACCCGGCGCTGTCCGCGATGCCCTCCACCGTCCTCGGCGCCATCGTGGTCTTCGCCGCCTGCCGGCTGATCGACCTCGCCGGGTTCCGCCGCCTGGCGTCGTTCCGCCGCCGCGAACTGCTGCTGGCCCTCGCGTGCCTGGTGGGCGTGCTCGCCCTGGACATCCTCTACGGCGTCATGGTCGCCGTCGCCCTGTCGGTGGCGGAGATGCTGGTCCGGGTGGCCCGCCCGCACGACGCCGTCGAGGGACTGGTGCCGGGCCTGGCCGGCATGCACGACGTGGACGACTACCCCCAGGCCCGCACGATCCCCGGTCTGCTCGTCTACCGCTACGACTCGCCGCTCTTCTTCGCCAACGCCGAGGACTTCCGCCGCCGGGCCCTCGCCTCCGTCGACCGGCAGCACGACCCGGTGCGGTGGTTCGTCCTCAACACCGAGGCCAACGTCGAGGTCGACATCACCGCCCTGGACGCCCTGGACGCCCTGCGCCGCGAACTCGCCGCCCGCGGCATCGTCCTCGCGCTCGCCCGCGTCAAGAAGGACCTGCTGGACGACCTGGACGCGTACGGCCTGACCGGGTCGGTGGGCCGGGAGCGCATCTTCCCCACCCTGCCGACGGCGGTCGAGGCCTACCGCGCCTGGGCGGAAGGCGGCGCCGACGGGGGCGGGAACGGGGCCGCCGGGAGCGGGGACGGGGCGCACTGACGGGAGCGGGCCACACGGTGCCGCCGTGAGGAGCACCCTGTGGGAAGGCCGCCGCGGCACCGCGCCGCGGCCGCCGCCGAGGGGGACGCTCATGACCAGGCGGAAGCGGCAGGAAGCCCCGGGAAACCCGGACGTCCTCGCGCCGGAAGAGGTGTCGGAGTCCGAACGGCTGCTGTTCGGCGGGCCGTTGCGGTACGACATGGGCTGGAACAAGCACGACGGCTCCTTCCTGGAACTGGGGCTGCGGGCGATGCTCCGGCGGCTCCCGCAGCTCGTCGCGACCACCGTGCGCCTGGCCCACCGGGCCGATCCGCGGGCCCTGCGCGTCGTGGCGCTGGCCGAGGCGGGCCGCGGCGTCGCCCAGGCGGTGGGCCTGGTCGCCGTCAACTGGGTGCTCGCCCGGCTGCTCGTGCCCGGCGGGACCGCCGAGCGGCTCACGGGCGCCGCCCCGGCGCTGGTGCTCGTGGCCGCGGCCGCACTCACCGGGGCGGTGCTGCGCTCGGCCTCCACGGCCGGCACCGGCAAGCTGGAGCCGACCGTGGAACGGGCGGCCACCGAGATGTACCTGGAGCGCGTCGCCCGCGTGGAGCTCGCGGCCGTGGAGGACGACGAGTTCCACAAGCTGCTCGACTCGGCGTCCTGGGGCGCCGCGTCGGCCCGGCGGATGATCAACTTCTGCTCGTCGGTGGTCAACGCGCTGATCTCGCTGGTCGCGGCGGCCGGCGTGCTCACCGTCCTGCACCCCGGGCTGCTCCCGCTGCTGGCGGTGATGACCCTGCCCAGCGCCTGGAGCGCGCTCACCATCGCCCGCCGCCGCTACATCTCCTTCCACAACTGGGTGCAGCACGCCCGCGCCGGGCAGCTGCTGGGACGCCTGCTGATCGAGACCCAGGCGGCGCCCGAGGTCCGCGTCCACGACCTCGGGCCGTTCCTGCTGGGGCACTTCAGGGCGATGGCCGAGAACGGCGAGCGGGAGCAGACCCGGCTCGCGCGGCTCGCGGCGCGCACCGGACTGGTCGCCTCGGCGTGGACCGGGGTGGCGACGGCGGCCACGTACGGCGCACTGGGCGCGCTGCTGTGGAGCGGGGCGATGGGGCTGTCCGTGGCCGGCACGGCGGTGATCGCCATCCGCACCGGGTCCTCCGCCCTGGACCGGCTCGTCGTCCAACTCGGCTACCTGCACGAGGAGGCGCTGTTCGTCGCCGACCTGGAGCGGCTGTGTGCCGAGGCGGACCGCCGGGTGATCCCGCGCGGCGGCCTCGACCTGCCGGAGCGGGTCGAGGCCGTCCGCTTCGAGAAGGTGACCTTCAGCTACCCGGTCACCGCCGCCGCGGCGCCCGGCACCCCGCTCGTGCGGCCGCCGGCCCTGTGCGAGGTCGACGTCACCATCCCCATCGGCAAGGTCGTCGCCCTCGTCGGACGCAACGGCAGCGGCAAGACCACCCTGGCCAAGCTGCTGTGCGGGCTGTACACGCCGGACTCCGGACGGATCCGCTGGGACGGCGTCGACGCGGCCGACGCCGACCGGCGGCAGATCACCGACCGCATCGCCCTGGTCTCGCAGGACGCCTACCGCTGGCCGTTCACCGCGCGGGTCAACGTCGGGATCGGGCGCCCCGACGCCCTCCTGACGGACGCGCGCCTGGACGCGGCCGCCCGCTACTCCGGCGCCGACGAGGTCGTCGCGGGCCTGCCCCGCGGCTGGGACACACTGCTGGGCCGCGGGTACAAGGGCGGTCACGAGATATCCGGCGGCCAGTGGCAGCGGCTCCAGCTCAGCCGGGCCCAGTACCGCGACGCCCGGATCCTCATCGTCGACGAGCCGACCAGCGCCCTGGACGCCCAGGCCGAGCAGCGGGTCTTCGACCTCATCCGGGAGCTCGCCGCCGATGGGCAGACCGTCGTCCTGATCACGCACCGCCTGCACAGCGTCCGCCACGCCGACGTGATCTACGTCCTGGACGGGGGACGCGTCGTCGAGCACGGCGCCTTCGCCGACCTGATGCGACCGGGCGCGGGCACGGGCGACTTCCGCGAGATGTACCTGCTGCAGTCCCGGCAGTACCAGCACCCCGAGCACAACTGACCTACGGGACCGGCCCGTCGGGGGCCCGGCCGGTGGCGCGTTGCGGGGCCGGGGCGACTACCAGGTGTACGGGGACACCGGCGGCTCGCAGAGCTCGAAGACGAGTTCGCCCGCATCGGCGCGCTCCGTCCGGGCCACCCGCACGCGCGCGCCGCTGCGCACGTGCATCGGCAGGGCGCCGACGATCCGGCCCCGTACCGAGAACCCCTCGGAGAGGTCGACGAGGGAGGCGTCCCGCATCGAGCGGACGATCACCCCCGTGCCGTCGCTGCGCACCTCGTCGAGCTCCGTGGAGGCGCAGGTGGGGCAGAGGAGGCGCTGGAAGGCGGTGTTGCCGCACCAACGGCAGCGCTGGACCAGCAGCCCGCCGTCAACCGATTCGTCGTGCGCGTCGAGAGTCCGGTCATTCATGGCGCACACGATATGGCACTGAGTGCACTTTGAAAAGGCACTCAGTGCCTCAAGTGGGGGAGTCCTCCTCCGTCAGGCCCGCCTCGATCTCCCGGACGACCCGCCACATGGGCGTCCGCCGCTTGGTGATCACGATCACCACGTCGTCCTCCGCCTCCGGGCTGCCCTGCCGGGCGGCGCCGTCCCCGTTCCAGGCGGCGCGGACGAACTCCATCGCGTGGTCCACGGCCGCGCCGGCGTCGCCCTCCGCACCGGAACGCAGCCATGTGCGCAGGCCGTTGTTGTGGGCGGCGACCACGGCCGCCGCGATCACGTCGGCGCGGAGCTTGCCGTCGGGGCGGTCCGCGTAGCGGGCCCCGAGGTAGTCGGCGATCGCGCGCTCGTAGCGCCACACGACCGAGAGTTCGTACGCCCGCAGCCCGGGCACCTGCTTGGTGAGGCGGTAGCGCTGCACGGAGAAGGTCGGGTTCTCGGCGTACATGGTGAGCACCAGGCGCGCCGCGTCGCAGACCCGCGTCACCGGGTCGTCCGTGTCGGCGCTGGCCTCCAGGAAGCGGGTCATGTCGGCGAGCGCGCCCTCGTGGTCGGGGAAGACCACGTCCTCCTTGGAGGGGAAGTAGCGGAAGAACGACCGGCGCCCGACGCCGGCGAGGGTGACGATGTCGTCGATCGTCGTCGCCTCGTAGCCGCGTTCGAGGAAGAGCTGGAAGGCCGCTGCGACGAGGGCGTCCCGCATCGGGGGCTTCGTGGTCATGGAGGCGAACCTAACACCGGGGGTCAGTCGATCGATGGCACTGAGTGTGCATAATTGAGGGTACTCGATGCCATGGAAGCTGACGCGGACTGGAGTAACGGACGTGAGTGACAATTTCGACCTCTTCCGGACGTCGGAGGAGCACGACATGCTCCGGGACGCGGTGCGTTCGCTGGCCGAGGCGAAGATCGCGCCGTTCGCGGCCGAGGTGGACGAGCTCGGGCGGTTCCCCCAGGAGGCGCGGGACGCGCTGGAGGCGAACGACCTCCACGCGGTGCACGTGCCGGAGGCTTTCGGCGGCGCAGGTGCGGACGCCCTGTCGACGGTGATCGTGATCGAGGAGGTGGCGCGGGTGTGCGCCTCCTCCTCCCTGATCCCGGCGGTGAACAAGCTGGGCTCGCTGCCGGTGCAGCTGTCGGGCTCGCAGGAGCTGAAGGCGAAGTACCTCGGGGCGCTCGCACGTGGCGAGGGGATGTTCTCGTACTGCCTGTCGGAGCCGGAGGCCGGCTCGGACGCGGCGGGGATGAAGACGCGTGCGGTGCGCGACGGGGACTTCTGGGTGCTCAACGGCGTCAAGCGGTGGATCACCAACGCGGGCGTGAGCGAGTTCTACACCGTCATGGCCGTGACCGACCCGGAGAAGCGCTCCAAGGGCATATCGGCCTTCGTGGTCGAGAAGGGCGACGAGGGCGTGTCCTTCGGCGCCCCGGAGAAGAAGCTGGGCATCAAGGGGTCGCCCACCCGCGAGGTGTACTTCGACAACGTGCGGATCCCCGCGGACCGGATGATCGGAGCGGAGGGCACGGGCTTCGCCACGGCGATGCGCACCCTGGACCACACGCGCGTGACGATCGCGGCCCAGGCGATCGGCATCGCGCAGGGCGCGCTGGACTACGCCAAGGGCTACGTCAAGGAGCGCAAGCAGTTCGGCAAGGCGATCGCCGAGTTCCAGGGCATCCAGTTCATGCTGGCTGACATGGCGATGAAGCTGGAGGCGGCGCGGCAGCTGACGTACGCGGCGGCGGCGAAGTCGGAGCGTTCGGACGCGGACCTGACGTTCTTCGGTGCGGCGGCCAAGTGCTACGCGTCGGACGCGGCGATGGAGATCACCACGGACGCGGTGCAGCTGCTCGGTGGTTACGGGTACACGCGGGACTACCCGGTGGAGCGGATGATGCGCGACGCCAAGATCACCCAGATCTACGAGGGCACCAACCAGGTCCAGCGCATCGTCATGGCCCGCAACCTGCCGTAATCGGCAAACCGAGAGTGTGGAGGGACATCAAGTGAGCTTGAGGATCGTTGTCGCAGTGAAGTACGTGCCTGATGCCACGGGTGATCGTCACTTTGCGGGGGATCTGACCACGGATCGGGATGCGGTGGATGGTCTGCTGTCGGAGCTGGACGAGTATGCGGTGGAGCAGGCGCTGCAGATCGCGGAGGCGGCGGATGACGCCGAGGTGACGGTGGTGACGGTGGGTCCGGAGGATGCGAAGGACGCGTTGCGCAAGGCGTTGTCGATGGGTGCGGACAAGGCGGTCCATGTCGAGGACGACGGTTTGCACGGCAGTGATGTGATGGGGACGTCGCTGGTGTTGGCGAAGGCGGTCGAGCACGTGGGGTTCGATCTGGTGGTGACGGGGATGGCGTCCACCGATGGGACGGCGGGTGTGGTGCCGGCGTTGCTGGCGGAGCGGTTGGGTGTGCCGCAGGTGACGTTGCTGTCGGAGGTGAAGGTCGGGGGCGGGGTGGTGTCCGGTCGCCGGGACGGTGACTCCGCCAGTGAGCGGTTGGAGGCGTCGTTGCCGGCGTTGGTGTCGGTGACGGACCAGTCGGGTGAGGCGCGGTATCCGTCGTTCAAGGGGATCATGGCGGCGAAGAAGAAGCCGGTGGAGTCCTTGGATCTGTCCGACCTGGGTGTCGAGGAGGGGCAGGTGGGTCTGGCGGGTGCGTGGAGCGTGGTGGATGAGGCGGTGGCGCGTCCGCCGCGGACGGCCGGTGTGATCGTGAAGGACGAGGGCGAGGGCGGCAAGCAGCTCGCGGAGTTCCTCGCGGGCCAGAAGTTCATCTGAAGCGTCTTCCATCGAGTTCGCAGGAGTAGGTAGTCCCATGGGTGAAGTCCTCGTTTACGTCGATCATGTGGATGGTGCGGTCCGCAAGCCGACGCTGGAGTTGCTGACGATCGCGCGTCGGCTGGGTGAGCCGGTGGCGGTGGCGCTGGGTGCGGGTGCCGGTGCGACGGCGGGTGTGCTGGCCGGGCATGGTGCGGTGCGGGTGCTGGTCAATGAGGCTGCGGAGTTCGCGCAGTATCTGGTGGTGCCGAAGGTGGATGCGCTTCAGGCGGCCGCCCGTGTGGTGGGTCCGGTGGCGGTGCTGGTGCCGTCTTCGGGTGAGGGCAAGGAGGTCGCGGCGCGGCTGGCGTTGCGGCTGGGGTCGGGCATCATCACCGATGCGGTGGATGTGGTGGCCGGTGAGCAGGGTCCGGTGGCGACGCAGTCGGCGTTCGCGGCGTCGTTCACGACGAAGTCGCGGGTGACGACGGGTGTGCCGGTGATCACGGTGAAGCCGAACTCGGCGCCGGTGGAGGCTGTTTCGGCGGCGGGTGCGGTGGAGGAGCTGGCCGTGGAGTTCGGTGCGCTGGCCACGGGTACGAAGGTGGTGGCGCGTACGCCGCGGGAGGCGACGGGGCGTCCGGATCTGACGGAGGCTGCGATCGTGGTGTCCGGTGGCCGGGGTGTGGGTGGTGCGGAGAGCTTCGCGGTGATCGAGGCGCTGGCCGATTCGCTGGGTGCGGCGGTGGGTGCGTCGCGTGCGGCGGTGGATGCGGGCTGGTATCCGCACACCAATCAGGTGGGGCAGACGGGTAAGTCGGTGTCGCCGCAGTTGTACGTCGCGGCGGGGATCTCGGGTGCGATCCAGCACCGGGCGGGTATGCAGACCTCGAAGACGATCGTGGCGGTGAACAAGGACCCGGAGGCGCCGATCTTCGAGCTGGTCGACTACGGCGTGGTGGGTGACCTGTTCGCCGTGGTGCCGCAGCTGACCGAGGAGGTCACCGCCCGCAAGGGCTGACCCCGGCACACCACCGGCAGCACACACGCACCGGAGCCCCGTGACGCCCCCTGACGGCACCACGGGGCTCCGGCGTGTACGTCACCCGCCCAGGTAGCCCCGCAGCAGCCGCTTGCACTCGGCGATGAGCACCGGATCGCCCTCGGGGTCCCGGCGGAAGGCGAGTCGCAGGACCGCGTCGGCGGACTCGAGGGCGACGTGCAGCCGCACGCGCGCGGCGGCCTGGTCCCGGTCGCCGAGCAGCCCGCCGACGAGGAACCAGAGCCGGTCGGCGACGGCCGCGTTGTTCTCCAGCACCGCGTCGAGGAGGTGGACGCTGCGGGGGTCCTCGCGGCCGATCGCCCCGAAGTCCACGACGCCGAAGCCCGGTACGGCGCGGCGCATCGCGACGTACTCCTCGATCGCCAGGTCCACCATCGCCCCGATCCGCGGCGGGCGTTCGGCCTCCACCCGGCGGGCGAGCCGGTCGGCGAAGCGCCCCAGGTTCCGTTCGGCCAGCGCGCCCAGCAGCCCGTCGACGCCGGGGAAGAACTGGTACAGCGTCCCGATCGGGACGTCCGCGCGCCGGGCCACCTCCTTGGTGGTGAGCGCCGTGTAGCCGACCTCGTCCAGCAGGTGCGCGCAGGCGTCCAGGATCCGGTCGAAACGTTCCCGGCTGCGCTGCTGCACGGGGCGGCGGCGGAGGGGGCCGGACGGATCGGTGGGTGCCTGCATGGTCCCACTCTGCCGGATCGGGTGTACGTTGGCGAGGCCCAACATGAGCAGCACTCATGTTTTTCGCGTACGGCAGAGGAGAGGATCCCGATGTCCCCGCTTCCCGCCTCCTTCAGCTGGGGTGCGTCCACCGCCGCGTACCAGATCGAGGGCGCCGTCGCCGAGGACGGCAAGGGGGCGTCCGTCTGGGACACCTTCAGCGCCAGGCCCGGCGCGATCCGCGACGGCCACACCGGTGAGGTCGCCTGCGACCACTACCACCGCCACACCGCGGACGTGGCGCTGATGAAGGGCCTCGGGCTCGACGCCTACCGCTTCTCGATCTCCTGGCCGCGCGTCCTGCCGGAGGGCCGGGGCCGCGTCGAGCCGCGCGGACTCGGCTTCTACGACCGCCTGGTGGACGAACTCCTCGCGGCCGGCATCACCCCCACGCCGACCCTCTTCCACTGGGACCTCCCGCAGGCGCTGGAGGACGGGGGCGGCTGGCTGAACCGGGACACGGCCCGCCACTTCGCCGAGTACGCCGCCGTCGTCGCCGGGCGCCTCGGTGACCGGGTCACGCGCTGGATCACCCTCAACGAGCCCTTCGTCCACATGGTGTTCGGCTACGCCTTCGGCACCCACGCCCCCGGCCGCGCCCTGATGCTGGAGGCGCTGCCCGTCGCCCACCACCAGCTGCTCGGGCACGGGCTCGCCACCGCCGCGCTGCGCGCGCACGCCGCCGTCCCCGCGCAGGTGCTGATCGCCAACAACTGCACCCCGGTGCGGACCCGCGAGGGCGCCACCGACGCCGACCACGCCGCCGCCGCGGCCTACGACGCCCTGCACAACCGGCTGTTCACCGACCCGCTGCTGCTCGGCGGCTACCCCGACCTGTCCGCGTACGGGCTGACCGACCCGACGTGGGGCGGCGTGGTCCACGAGGGCGACCTCGCGGTGGTCGCCGCATCCCTCGACGGCCTGGGCGTCAACTACTACAACCCCACATGGATCGCCGCCCCTTCGGCGGAGGCCGGCCTGCCCTTCGACATCCTGGAACCGGACGCGGCCGTCCCTGGTCCCCCGTACCCGCGCACGGCCTTCGGCTGGCCGGTGGTGCCGGACGGCCTCACCGAACTGCTCACCGGTCTCGACGCGCGGTACGGGGCCGCGCTCCCGCCCGTCTGGATCACCGAGAACGGCTGCTCCCAGGCCGACCACCCCTCGGACGACGGCGAGGTCCGGGACGAGGCGCGCATCGACTACCTGCGCAGCCACATCGAGGCCGTCGAGACCGCGCACGCCCGCGGGGTCGACGTACGCGGCTACTTCACCTGGTCGCTGCTGGACAACTTCGAATGGGCCGAGGGCTACCACCAGCGCTTCGGGCTCGTCCACGTCGACTACGCGACCCAGCGGCGGACACCGAAGGCCTCCTACCACTGGTACCGGGAGCGCATCGCGCAGGCACGCCGCACCGCGCCCTGATCCGTCCGTATCCCTTGGCGGCCCGCCGGCCCGGCACTACACTCGCGCGAACATGAGATGACCTCATGTTCTCGGGTGCTGCAGGGGGAACCGCATGCGCCACACCGGTGAGGAAGCCGCCCACACCCCGGACGCCCTGTCGGCCGAACCGGTCGCCCGGGTCCGTCCGGGCTGGACGGCCCTGCTCAGCCTGGCCACCCTGGCCGTGTTCATGGCCTTCATGACCCCGATCCAGATCCTGCTGCCGCTGCAGCTGGAACACATCGACCCGGCCGGGAAGCACACGGCGCTGTCCTGGGTGACCGGCGCCGGCGCCCTGGTCGCGATGGTCGCCAACCCCGTGGCCGGCGCCCTGTCCGACCGGACGGCCTCCCGGTTCGGGCGCCGCCGGCCGTGGATCGTCGGCGGCGCGCTGGCCGGGGCGGCGGGACTGCTGGTCACGTCCGGTCAGCACACCGTCCTCGGCGTGGCCCTCGGCTGGTGCCTCGCCCAGGCCGGGCTCAACGCCATGCTCGCCGGGGTCACCACGCCCATCGCCGACCGGGTGCCGGTCGCCCAGCGCGCCGAAGTCTCCGGGTGGACCGGCATCACCCAGTCCCTCGGCCTGGTCATCGGCGCCGTCGTCACGACCACCGTGGTCACCGGGGTCGCCTCGGGCTATGCGACGATCGCCCTGCTGACCGTCGTCCTCGCGCTGCCCTTCGTGCTCCGCTTCGGCGAACCCGCGCTGCCCCGCGCGCTGCGTCCGCCGCTCGACCCGCGGCGCCTGGTCGCCGGCCTGTGGGTGAGCCCGCGCCGCCACCCGGACTTCGGCTGGGCCTGGCTGACCCGCTTCCTGATCAACCTGGGCAACGCGATGGGCACGCTGTACCTGCTCTACTACCTCACCGACTCGGTCGGCCTCGAGGACCCCGACACCGGCGTACTGGTGCTCACCCTGATCTACACCCTGTGCGCGGCGCTCACCGCCGTGCCGGTGGGCGTGCTCTCCGACCGGGCCGGCCGCCGCAAGGTCTTCGTCCGGCTCTGCGCCGTCGTCATGGCCCTCGGCGCGGTCCTGCTGGCCTGCGTCCACACCTGGCCCGCCGCCATGGCCGCGGCCGCGGTGCTGGGCGCCGGTTTCGGGATCTACCTGGCCGTGGACCAGGCCCTGGTGACCCAGGTCCTCCCGGCCGCCGAGAACCGGGCCAAGGACCTCGGCGTCATCAACATCGCCAACTCCGGCCCCCAGGTGCTCGCCCCCGCCGTCGCCGCCCCCGTCATCTCCCACCTCGGCGGCTACACCGGCCTGTACCTCGCGACCGCACTCGTCACGCTGCTCGGCGGACTGCTCATCGCCAAGGTGCGCGCGGTCCGTTAGCGACGAAGAGAGCCGAAACGGACGAGGTCCTGGGCCGTGCCGCGCGGCAGGCCGGCGACCGCCGCCTCCGGCAGGCCCGCGATGACGGCGCTCAGGCGGGCGGCGAGATCGGGCAGTGCGGCCCATGCGGCGTCAGGGACTCCGGCAGCCGCGAGCAGCAGGTCCCCCTCGTAGAAGCACGCGTCCAGCAGCGGCTCCTCCACGAGGAGCCGCACCGCGAGGGGCAGGACGTACGGCAGGCCCACCTGCTGGGTGAGCAGCACGCGCAGATCCGCCGCGCCGAGGTCGCCGAGCGGCACGCGCCGCAACGCGTGCACGGCGCGGACGAGATGGGTCGCGTCAGCGGACGGAGCCTCCCAGCGGGGCGGGTCCAGTTCGTCGAGCGTGCGGTCGAGGTGCAGCAGCCGGTCCATGGCGACCATTCTCGGCGCAGGGATACCTGTGCCCCGTCCGGCTGCGCCCCCCCGGGCGGATCGATAGAGGCCTTCGATCAAGCGATAGGAAGGCGGTCTTGGACGCGCGCCGCGCGGCGACGCCACGATCGAGGGCGTGATCCCCGTCGTCACGGAAGAGCCGCCGTGGGCCGGATACGGGGATGGTTCCGAGGAGTCCCCATGCTGATTCCGCGCGCCCCGGGGGCCTGTGCCCCGCCCCGCCCCGAGACAGGTCACCCCCATGGCGACTGACGCGCCCGAGGCGACCAGGACCGCCGACGCCGCGTCCCGCCAGGCGGAGCCGGCGCCCGAACGCCGCCGCAAGCACCACCTGCCGCGGCTGCCCCCGCGGACGATCGCCTCGGCGGCCGTCACGACCTCGGTCGGACTGGCCGTGCTGGTGGCGCTGGGCACGCTCACGCACCAGACGGTGCTCGTGCCGCCGCTCGCGGCCACGATGGCGATCGTCACCGCGACCCCCGAATCCCCCCTCGCCCAGCCCCGCCACGTCATCGGCGGCCACATGCTGTCCTGCCTCGTGTGCTTCGGGGTGCTGGCCCTCGGCTGGCACGGCCCCTGGGCAGCCGTCGTGGGCTGCGGCATCGCCTGCGGGCTGGTGCTGCTGCTACGGACGCCCCACCCGCCGGCCATGGCCACCGCCGTCATGATCATGCTCACCACCCCGTCCGCCACCCACTTCGTCCCGTTGCTGGCAGCCGGCGCGGTGCTCCTCGTCGCGGTGCAGATGGTCTCCTCCCGCCTGAGGCGGCAGGTCTACCCCACGACGTGGTGGTGAGGGCTCATCGCGCGGCCGGGATGTTGTGGTTGAACCGGAAGAGGTTGTCCGGGTCGTACCGCGCCTTCACCACGCCCAGCCTGCGGTAGGTCTCCGGGGCGTACGCCGTTCGCGATCGCCCTTCCACCGCGTCCGCGTGGGACAGGAAGTTGGGGTGCCTGCGGTCGTCCGCCAGGGACGTCACACGGTCGGTGAGTTCCGTGCCCGACGCGGCACTTCGCGCGGCCTGGCCAGGTGCCACGAAGGTCAGCGTCAGCATCGCGAAGTCCGCGTCCCGGTTGCCGACGGCGTTGGGAGCCGCCGACGGCTCGGCCAGGGCGCCGCCGAGGTGGCGTATGTCGACGATGTCGATCAGCGTCTCCGCGTCCGGGCCGGCGGTGTCGAGGACGGCGTCGACGGCTGGCGGGGTCAGCTCGTCCAGCAGGGCGAAGTGCTCGACCGCGGCCCAGGGTCCGCTCCCTTCGGGGACGATGCCCAGGCACTGCGCGAAGGGGATCTCCGTCACCAGGTCCCCGAGCAGCGGTGCCGCGTACCGCATCGGCGCGACGAGTTGCGCCCCGCGGACGGCCGGCGCGAGGCAGGAGACGCGGACGTTCACGGTCAGGGCGCCACGCATGAACTCCGGGAGGAGCGGGAGGTCCGGCATCCGCATCAGGGCGAAGGAGGACGTGAGCTCATCGGGCGCCTCTGCCGCGAAGTCGCGGTAGGCACGGAGGACTTGTGCGGCGTGCTCGCCGGCGTAGAAGAGGTTGCCCGCGTAGAGCCGGGTCACCGGGAACAGGTTGAAGGTCATGGCGGTCACGACGCCGAAGTTGCTTTTGCCGCCCAGCAGCGCCCAGTAGAGCTCCGGTTCCTCGCGCGGTGCGGCGCGCCTCAGCTCACCGTCGGCGGTGACCACGTCCATGGCCAGCACGTGGTCGGCGGCCCAGCCGTACGCCCTGGCCATGCCGATGCTCAGGCCGCCGCCCAGGGTGTAGCCCACCACTCCGACCGCCGCTGACGAGCCCACCAGGGGCGCGAGGCCCTCACGCGCCGCCGCCTCGACCACGGGCCCCCACAGGGCCCCCGCCCCCACATGCGCCGCCCGGGCGCCGGAGTCGACGCGGACGCCGTCCATCCGCCGCGTGGTGATCAGCACGCCCTCGTCCATCGGCAGCGAGGGGCCGTGCCCGGTGGCCTGCACGCCGACCGGCAGCGCGTGTTCCCCGGCGAACCGTACGGCGGCCTGCACATCGTCCGCGGTCACCGCACCCACGACCACCTGCGGACGGTGCGCCACGGCGAGGTTGGCCCCCGAGCACTCGCCGGCGTAGCCGTCGTCCCCGGGCCTCAGCACGGGGCCCGACACGGCGGACGCCAGCCTCCTGGCGTCCCGTGCAAACGGAAGTTCGGTCATGGTGACCTCCAGTAGGGCTTTTCGCCACAACTGGAACGATTGCATGCAAACGGTAAACAAGAGCCACATGGACTGCCAATTACTGCTGAGTCAAGACCGAGGGCTGGGACTCATCGTCTCGGATCACGAGACGCCCGTGAAGGCGCCCCGCAGGACGACCAGGTCCTCGGCAAGCATGGGCCGCGCGTGACCTAGCCGGGGGAGCAGCGGTTCCGCCGCCAACGCCACCGGGACCTCTGCCAGGCCCAGCCGGATGGCCACGGCGATCCTGTGGTTACCGTCGAGCGTCGCGAACTCCGCGTTGAAGCCGAGGCGGAGCGGCACGAGGATCCCGTGCGTGCCGATGTCCGCCGTCAACGCGTCGAGATGGCGCGGCGTGTCCACGAGGGCGGAACCCACGACCTCCCGGTCGACCGCCCGGTACCTCGCGACGAGAGCGGTGGGCAGGTGTACTGGCGCATGCGGCATCTACCCATGATGACCGCCTGGCCGGCGCCGCCCATTACCCCTGGGGCAAGCGGTCACCGACGGCAGCTCAGGCTGGAGTGCAGCCTTGGGTGGGTGTAGGCGCAGTTCAGTGGGCCCGCCGATCCAAAAGAGAGTCCGGGAGGACCCGATGAGGAGCGTCTCCGTGATCAGTCCCACCAGAGCCACCAGTCACGACGCTCCATCAGTGCGCAGCCACGGAGAGGTACAGCGATCCGTGTGTCGCGCGAAGGTCAACTACGGCGAGCCTCAGCAGGCCGCGCGTTCGCAGCGGGGCGGCGCATACCCCGGCCGGCTCTTCGGTCCAACCGCAACATCAAGCGGCTGGGCCGCACTCCGCAGCGCGCCCCCGGTCAGTGTCAACCCTTAGGCTTGGCCAGCCAATCACGCCGCGTGGTCGGCCGATTTGTGAAGGGATTCACGCACTTGCGCGTACGCAGACTGGCCGGGGCAACGGCGCTTGCCACATTCGCCGCATCGCTGACCCTGTTTGCCAGCCCCAGCCCAGCCCAGGCCGCGGACAGCATCGTCCTGCCGGTCAGGTCGCACTGGCAGACCCTCGCCGACAGCCACCACGTGTACATCAGCGCACCGGCCGATGATGCAGTGGTGGCCACCGACCACGACGGCCACGTGCTCAAGACGGTCGAAGGGCTCGACGGCGCCCGCGGTATGACCCTGTCAGGCGATGAGTCCACCCTGTACGTAGCCCTGCCGGACGCCGACGCCATCGCCGCCATTGACACCACGACCCTGACCGAGACCCGCCGGTTGTCCACCGGCGCCGACACGGAGCCGGAAAGCCTCGCCGTTGCAGGCGGGAAGCTCTGGTTCTCGTACCAGGCGAACGACTTCGAAGCTGGCATCGGTTCGATCGGCATTGCCGACGCCGATCCGGTGGTCGACTTGGGCCGCAACGCCGTGTGGTGGGGCAAGCCGCGTCTCGCTTCTTCGCCGGCCCGCCCTGACCGGCTCGTTGCCGCAGACAGCGCGGGCGAGCCGGGGATGCGTACGTACGACGTGAGTTCCGGCTCCGCCCAGGAGGTCGCTTACACGGACGCCATCGGCAGGGTCGAGGACCTAGCCATCACCCCGGACGGGGAGACGGTCGTCACCCCGAATGGAAGCAACTACTTCCACCAGCAATGGCGAATCTCCGACTTGACCGAGATCGGCAGGTACGACACCGGTCCCTATCCCAACTCGGTGGCCATCGCCTCGAACGGCATGGTCGCTGCGGGCACCGTGGTCAGCGGCGCCTGGGACATCTACCTTTACCAGCCTGGCTCGACCACCGCGTTCCGCAAGATCGTGCTCTCCTGGCCGACCTGGGACCTGCTGGCGCGTGGAGTGGCCTGGGCCCCGGACGGCAACCGCCTGTTCGCCACGCGCTTCCCGTACTCGGGCGAGGTGATCCTCGACGTCGTCACCGATGTCCACAAGGCTTCCAGCGACATTGCCCTGCAGGCGCCTGCGACAAGCCCGATCGGGAAACGTCTGACCGTCCACGGAGCGCTGAGCTCCCTGGTGCCGCTCCCGACCCACACCCGGGTCACGGTCTCACGGGATGGCGAGCCGCTCGCCACCGTTCGTGTGGCGGCCGACGGCACGTTCAAATTCGCCGATCGTCAGACCCGTTCGGGCGCGCGCACATACACCGTCAGCTATGGAGGAGACGCCGACCACGTCTCAGGAACCGCCAGCATCAGGGTCGAGATCGTCAGCTGACCACGGCGATCCCTGGGTCAGGCCCGGCGCTGGCGCGCCGGGCCTGACCCACAGCGGTGAGCACGGGATTCGGTTTCACGGTCAGCTTTACAGATCGCGCGGCCCATCGGGTTCGGACTGGCCGCTTCATCCAAGGCTGCGGTGCCGTCCCACAGCGGCCCCAGAAATGCTGTTCCAGCGTCGACGGGGACTGCCTTAGTGGGTTTCTCCCGTCCTACGTGAGGTCTTCCTTGTTGCCCCCTCTTTTGGCGGCGCCTGGGGAAAGCGGCCGAGGCGCGGCAGGCACTGGTGGTCTGGCCACTCGGTGACGCCGTCGGCCGGTGCTTCGGCACGAATTACGGGATCAGGAATGTCATCGAATGTGGATGCCCCGAGACGGGGCATGGGGGTACGACCGGGCATGGGCGTTCGCAGTATCGGAATACGAACCATCGTTGGTGCGAGTGTGACCGCCGCCCTGACGCTAACCGCCGCGTGCGGCGGAGGCGGAGAAGGCGACACCGCAGGTCGCAGGAAGACAGCAGCCGAAGCTGAGAAGACGCTCAGCCAGCAAGACCTCGACCGCCTGGCACTGAGTACACACGAGGTCCCGGGCTACACAGCCAAGACCGTCACGGGGAAGGGGGCCCCGGTCGACCACGACATGCTCGCGACGTACCGCGCCGTCACACCCTCCGCCTGCCGACCGGTCTACGCAGCTGCCGATTTGGGCAGTCTCCACGACTTTTCGGCCAAGGTGGAAGGGGACGTCGTGTCCGATCCCGACGAGCCCGAGCATCACGCGAGCGTCGGTCTGACGTCCTACACCCGCTCCGACGCCCTCAAGGCCATGGCCGAATTGCGCGCCGCGCTCCCCCTCTGCGCGACCGCTTCGATGCTCCCGTCCGCATCCCAACTCGGCACCGGGCTGGGATATTCCGGTACCCGCGGCCGGTCCGCCGGCGATTACGGCGACGACGCCATCGCCTTCGACACGATCCAAGTCGTCGCCGAGGCGGGCGGGGGCCCCACGATCCCCATGACCGTTCTCGTGGTCCGCAAGGGCTCCACCGTCGCCGCCTTTGCGTCCCTTGATCTGAGCCAGCCTCCGGTTATCCCCGAGAGCATCATCAACGCTCAGCTGGAGAAGCTCGGATGACCACGGCCGATGCGCTCGCCATCTGACGGCGACCCACGGAAGCGGACGAGGCCGACGGTGAAATTTGAGGTCCCACACCGGCCCCACGCAGAGCCTGCGCCGGCAGCCGTATGACCGGCCCGCGACCCGCTCGACCCGGGGCCGCGGTTGCGGCGCCCGGCCGGCAAGCCGGGGGCCGCGACCGCGCACGTCAGGCCGACGCGGTGACCGCTTCGCCGAGGTGCCGGGCGAAGAAGCGGACCGCGCTGTCAGCCTCGAAGCGGGGCAGCTCCTTGTGCTTGCCCGAGTTCACGTGCAATGACTTCTCCTTCGAGGCGAAGGCGTCGAACAACGCGAGACCCTCCTCGCGGGAGATGTGCTCGTCGTCCCACTGCAGATCGAACTCGACCGGAATGGTGATCTGCTGCGCCCTCTCGGCCAGGACGTCGGGCCAGTGCTGCCCGAAGACCGCAGCCGTGATCCGGGGTTCGGCTGCCACGAACGGCACGCCGATCGCGGTGCCCATGTTGATGCCCCAGTAGCCGACCGGCCCGTTGGTGCCGATCTCCGGAAGCTCCTGGAGGGCGTCCAGGAGCGCCCGGTACTCGGGCACGGCGAGAGCAGCCAGGTACTCGTTGTAGCGGACGACGATGGGGCCTTCCGGCTCGCCGGCCGCCCTCGCCCGGAACAGCTCGGCGATCTCCGCTTCGTCGTGCGCCGTGCGCGGCCGGTCGCCGTGACCGGGCGCGTCAAGGACGGCGACGTGGAAGCCGCAGCCGGTCACCAGGCGCTGCGCCCGGCCGGACATCGCAGGGTGCTTCTTGTGGTTGCCGCCGCCGTGCCCCATCAGGACCAAGGGCGCGAGCTCGGCGCCGGCAGCCGGTGACCAGAGAACACCGGGGACCCCGTCCACGGTGAAGTCGCGCTCGACCACGCCGTTCATCGACGACTCGGCGGTGAACTGCAGAGAGTGCATGGGTGTGTGCCTTTCGGGAGTGCCTTGTTGTCGAGGCGCTCCCGGCGACACCTATGTCAATCGCCAGACCGTGACGGCAAGGGGGAGCACCCACAGAGATACCGCGTTCATGGGTCCCACCTCCTCGGGCGACGTCACGGGCAACTGAAGCTAACAGGTCGATCATCGGCCTGCCCGGGATTTTTGCCGACGCTTGATCAAGCCCGGGGCGGGGCGACCCCGGTGGGCCCCCTTCTGGTTCTGGTTCCCGATGTGCGCTGCTTCCCGGGATGAGGCGGGATCCGCCATTACCCCGCACGTAATCGACCCCTCGTCGCCGCCCCGGCAGGGTGGTCGTACCGGGCGGGCGGGGTGGCGCACTCCACCCCGTCCGGCCGGGCCAGACAGCCAGGATGAGGAGGACCGTGATGTCGCAGAACCGGTACGAGGCCGCCGTCGCCCGTTACTTCGAGGCGTGGAACAGCGCCACGGACGCGGAGGCGAGGGCGAAGGCGGTGGCCGCCGCGTGGGTGGAGGACGGTACGTACACCGACCCGCTGGCGCAGGTGGCGGGGCATGAGGGGATCGGGGCGTTGATCGCCGGGGTGGGGGAGCGGTTTCCCGGGTTCGTGTTCACGGCCGTGGGGGAGGTCGACGGGCACCACGACGTGGCGCGCTTCGCCTGGGAGCTGGGGCCCGCGGGGGCGGAGCCCGGGGCGGCGCCGATCGCCGGGTCCGACGTGATCACGCTCGCGGAGGACGGCCGGATCCGCTCGGTCAGCGGGTTCCTGGACCGGCTGCCGGCGGCGTGAGGGACGGAAGGGCGGCGGCGGTCTCCGGGTCGGCGGGGAGGAAGGTCTCGATCGCCAGCTCGGAGACCGTGACGTCCATGGGGGTGTTGAAGGTGGTGGCCGTGGAGATGAAGGACAGCACCCGGCCGCCGTGCTCGATCCGCATCGGCAGGGCGAAGGGGAAGACCTCGGTGTCGCCGGGGGTGGAAGGGTCCACCGCACCGCCGGGCGGGGCGGGGTAGGCCGTCAGTTCCTCGTACAGGGCGCGCAGCGGCTCGTGGCCGCTCATCGCGATCTGACGCTCGATCCGCTCCAGCAGGTGCCCGCGCCACTGGCGGAGGTTGCGGATGCGCGGGGCCATGCCCTCGGGGTGGAGGGTGACGCGCATGGCGTTGAGCGGCGGTCGCAGCAGGTGCGGGGCGACGCCTTCGAGCAGGGCGCCCACGGCCTGGTTGGCGGCGACGACGTCGTACAGGCCGTCCAGGACCAGCGCCGGGAAGGGGTCGTAGGCCGCCAGGAGACGGTCGAGGCTCTCGCGCAGCGGGTGCATCGCGGGGTCGCGCAGGGGGGTCTGCGGGTACGCGGGGGCGTAACCGGCGGCGATGAGCAGGGCGTTGCGTTCCCTGACGGGTACGTCGAGGTGCTCGGCGAGCCGCAGGACCATGGCTTGGCTGGGGCGGGAGCGGCCGGTCTCGACGAAGCTGATGTGCCGGGCCGAGCTGTCCGCGCGCAGGGCGAGTTCCAGCTGGCTGATCCGGCGCCGCTCGCGCCAGCCGCGCAGCAGCGTCCCCACCCCCGCCGTGGTCGTCGTCATCCCCCGACCGTAACCCAGGCGCGGGCCCGCAGCCGCGGCCGGCCGGCTGACCGGACCGCTCAACGAGCCGCCGCCGCGGGGGAGTCCTTGACGAGGGCGAGCAGCTGGTAGACCGGGTCGGGGCGGGCGGTGTCCTGCCCGGGCAGCGCGGCCAGACGGCCGGCGAGGGCCCGCGTGTCGCCCTCGCGCAGGGTGAGGGCGGAGGCGAAGTCGCCCGCCGCGATGCGGGCGGCCAGGTCGCGCGGGGTGCGGCCCTGGCCGTGGCCGGGGAAGCGCGCCCCGCCCGCCGGGCGCAGGCCGTGCGCGGCGGCCTGCCGCACCACCCGTTCCTCCGCGTCGTACGCCTCCCGCGTGCGGAACGGCGCGAGGAGGGCGTCGACGTCGCTGCCCACGTCGTGCCCGGCGTCCTTGTCGACGGTGGTGACGAGCACCCCGCCGGGGCGCAGCACCCGCGCGCACTCGGCGATCACCGCGGGCGCGTCCGGCAGCAGATGGAGCAGCCACACGGCCGTCACCGCGTCCAGTGAGGCGGTCGCGAACGGCAGCCGGCGTACGTCGGCCTGGACGATCCCCGGCCCCACCCGGCGGGCGGCGAGCCGGGCCATGGCCAGGGCGGCGTCGGCGCCGAGCACGCGCAGCCCGGGGCGGCCGGTGTAGCGGGCCGTGACCAGCCCGGTGCCGCAGCCGATGTCGAGCACCGTCCGGGCCGTCCGCGGTATCAGCCCGAGCACGGCGGCGGCCGCGGCCTCGGCCCGGGGGACGCCGCCGCGGGTGGCGTCGTAGATCGCGGCCTGCTCCTCGTAGTCCAGCACGTCCGTAGGCTAGCCGCCCGCCATCTACCCAGCGGTAACCAACTGCCCCTAGTCTCACGCTGTTTCCGCGACCGAGCTCCACCCGACTCCAGGAGAGCCCGTGAGACACGGCAGAGCCGCCGCCGCTTGCGCCTTCGTCCTGCTCATCGCCTCGTCCGCCGGCGCCGCCGGCACCGGAACCGCCGCCGCGGCCCCCACGGCCACCGCCGCCGCGCCCCCACTGCGGCTGGTCACCAGCAACGTGATGATGCTGCCGCGCACCCTCTACCCCAACTGGGGCCAGCTGCAGCGCGCCGACCTCATCGCCGCCTCCGGTTACGTCCAGGGCGCCGACGTCCTGGTCTTCCAGGAGGCGTTCGACAACGGGGCCTCCGACCGGCTGCAGGCGAACCTCAGGAGCCGCTACCCCTACCAGACCCCGGTGCTGGGCCGGTCCAAGAGCGGCTGGGACCGCACCGAGGGCGCCTACAGCTCCCTCACGCCCGAGGACGGTGGTGTGACGATCCTCAGCAAGTGGCCGATCCTGGAGAAGGTCCAGCACGTGTACGGCGACGCGTGCGGCGCGGACTGGTTCTCCAACAAGGGCTTCGTGTACGTCGTCCTCGACGTGAACGGCACCCGGGTCCACGTCGTCGGCACGCACACCCAGGCCGACGACTCCGCCTGCGGCAGCGGCGAGGCCGCGGGCGTCCGCTCCGCCCAGAACCGGGAGATCGACGCCTTCCTCGACGCCCGGGCGATCCCGGCCGCCGAGCCGGTCGTCATCGCGGGCGACCTCAACACCGACGCCGGCGGTGCCGAGTACGCCGGCATGCTCGCCGACCTGGACGTCGCGGCGCCCGACGCCGACCCCGGTCCGGCCGCCAGCTTCGACCCCGCCACCAACTCCGTCGCGTACGACCGCTACCCCGACGACCCCGCGCAGCGTCTGGACCACGCGCTCCTGCGCAACGGCCACGCCCGCCCCGCCCGCTGGAACAACCGCGTGGTCGACGAGCACTCGCCGCTGTGGTCGGTCACCAGCTGGGGCACCACCTACACCTTCGACGACTACTCGGACCACTACCCGGTCGTCGCCGGCGACGTCTGACCGCTCCGGGCGGCGGCAGGCCCGGCCGGCCCGCCGCCGCCCCGCGGCGCGTGCGCGTGCGTCAGTTGAACGACGTCGGGTCCGGGCCGAGGCGCCCGCCGTTGTCGAGGGCGTCGATCGCGGCCAGGTCCTCGCCGTCGAGCTCGAAGCCGAAGACGTCGATGTTCTCCCGGATCCGCGACGGGGTCACGGACTTGGGGATCACGACGTTGCCGAGCTGGAGGTGCCAGCGCAGGACGACCTGGGCCGGGGTCCTGCCGTGCTTGGCGGCGAGGGCGGCGAGCGCGGGCTCGTCGAGGAGGCCGCGGCCCTGGCCGAGCGGCGACCAGGCCTCGGTGGCGATGTCGTGGCCCGCGTGGAAGGCCCGCAGCTCGCTCTGGGGGAGGTTGGGGTGCAGCTCGATCTGGTTGAGTGCGGGTACGACGCCGCCCTCGTCGAGCAGGTGCTGCAGCTGGGCGACCGGGAAGTTCGACACGCCGATCGCCCTCGCGCGGCCGTCGGCGTGGATCTTCTCCAGGGCGCGCCAGGTCTCCCCGTACAGGCCGCGGGCGGGGGTGGGCCAGTGGATCAGGTAGAGGTCCACGTGGTCCAGGCCGAGCTTGTCCAGGGAGGCGTCGAAGGCGCGCAGGGCGTTGTCGTGGCCCTGGTCGGTGTTCCACAGCTTGGTGGTGACGAACAGTTCCTCGCGCGGGATGCCCGAGGCGGCGATGGCGCGGCCGGTGCCGCGTTCGTTGCGGTAGAGCGCGGCGGTGTCGATGCTGCGGTAGCCGGCCTCCAGGGCCGTGGCGACCGCGGTGGCGGCTTCGTCGTCCGGGACCTGCCAGACGCCGAAACCGAGCTGAGGCATGGTGACGCCGTTGTTCAGGGTGATGTCGGGAACCTTGCTCACGAGCAGGTCGTCCTTACGTCGTCGGAGGAGGACTCAACATTGATCCACATTCCAACGATCTCCGCGGCGGCGGCATTCCCCGGCATTCCCCGGCATCCCCGGCACCCCCGGAGCCGGCCTCAGGCGTGGTAGAGGGCCTCGATCTCGCGGGTGTACGCCTTCTCTATCGCCCTTCTCTTCAGCTTGAGCGAGGGCGTGAGCAGGCCGCCCTCCTCGGAGAACTGCCCGGCCAGGATGCGGAAGGTGCGGATCGACTCGGCCTGGGAGACGAGCGTGTTGGCGGCGACGACCGCGCGCCGGATCTCCGTCTCCAGGTCGGCGTCGTGGATCAGCTTGGCGATCGGCAGCTGCGGCTTGGCCCGCATCGTCAGCCAGTGCCCGACGCCCTCGGGGTCGAGGGTGATCAGCGCCCCGATGAAGGGCCGGTCGTTGCCGACCACGACGCACTGCGAGACCAGCGGGTGGGACCGCACGCGGTCCTCCAGGACCACCGGCGAGACGGACTTGCCGCCGCTGGTCACCAGGATCTCCTTCTTCCGCCCGGTGATCGTGAGGTAGCCGTCCTCGTCGAGCGCGCCGAGGTCGCCGGTGGCGAGCCAGCCGTCGTGCAGGACCTCCGCGGTGGCCTTGGGGTTGTTGAGGTACTCGCTGAAGACCTGGCCGCCGTACACCCAGATCTCGCCGTCGTCCGCGATGTGCACCGTGGTGCCCGGGATGGGCAGGCCCACGGTGCCGAAACGTGTCTGCTCGGGCGGGTTGGCGACCGCGGCGGCCGTGGTCTCGGTGAGGCCGTACCCCTCGAAGATCCGCACGCCCGCGCCGTCGAAGAAGAGCCCCAGCTGCCGGTCCATCGCCGAGCCGCCGGAGAAGGCGTGCCGGACCTTGCCGCCGAGGGCGGCGCGCACCTTGCCGTAGACCAGCTTCTCGTACAGCTGGTGCTGCATCCGCAGCGAGGTGCTGGGGCCGGGGCCGGTGCCGAAGGCCCGGGCCTCGGTCGCCTCGGCGTGCCGCACCGCCACTTCCACCGCCTTCTCGAAGGGCCCGAGCTTGCCCCCCGCCTCGGCCTTGCGGCGGGCGCCCTGGAAGACCTTCTCGAAGACGTACGGGACGGCGAGTACGAAGGTCGGCTGGAACGAGGCCATCGCGGGCAGCAGCTCGGCCGCGGCCAGGTTGGGCTGGTGCCCCAGCCGGACCTTCGCGCGGACGGCCGCGACCTCCACCATGCGCCCGAAGACGTGGGCGAGCGGCAGGAAGAGCAGGGTGGACGCCTCGTCGCCGCGCTTGCTGTGGAAGACGGGCTCGTACCGGGCGACGACGTTGTCGCTCTCGGCCATGAAGTTGCCGTGGGTGATCACGCATCCCTTGGGGCGGCCGGTGGTGCCCGAGGTGTAGATGATCGTCGCGGTGGCGTCGGGGGTGACCGCCTCGCGGTACTGGTGGACCAGGTCGTCGTCGACGGACAGGCCGTGCCGGGCCAGTTCGGACAGCGCGTCGGAGTCCAGCTGCCACAGCCGGGTCAGGTGGGGGAGTTCGTCGATGACCGCGCCGATCGTCATCGCGTGGTCCTCGTGCTCGACGACGCAGGCGACCGCCTCGGAGTCGTGCAGCATCCAGCGGACCTGGTCCGAGGACGAGGTGGGGTAGATCGGGACGGGCTGGGCGCCGATCGCCCACAGCGCGAAGTCCAGCACGGTCCACTCGTAGCGGGTGCGGGACATCAGGCCGACCCGGTCGCCGAAGCGGATCCCCTGGGCCAGCAGGCCCCTGGCCACCGCCAGGACCTCGTCGCGGAAGCGGGCGGCCGTGACGTGCTCCCAGTCCGTGCCGTCCGCTCCGGCGCGGCGGCTCAGCACGATCCGGTCCGGCTCCTCGTCGGCATTGGCGAACACGGCGTCCGCCAGACCTCCGACTTGGGGTGCCGTCACCAGTGGGGGAATGGTGAACTCGCGCAACGTCGCTCCTCGACCGCCTCGGCGGTCACAGAACGTACCCGATACCACGTGCGGAGGGGAGGGGCGTGACAATCGGCTGTGAAGGCCCGCGTGGGCTCCCTCACACCTTTGCGACGAGCCGATTCCCTGTTACCGCAAGGAACATGGCGCCGGAGGACGGTTTCCGGGCGGACCGAGGTCCGCCCGGACTCTCCACCAAATCCCCTCGCGGGGATCACGGCCGCTCTACAGCCCCCACAGGCTCGGGTGCCGCGGCGGGCGCCGGCTTGCCCGGCCGCTCGCGTACCAGGACGAGCACGACCGCACCCGCCAGCAGGCCGGCGACGCCGGCCGCCAGGGCCGCCGCGTTCAGGCCCGAGGCGAAGGCGGCGTGCAGCGCGTGGTCGGCCGCCGCGCGCCGGCCGGCGGGGACCCGGGCCAGCAGCTCCCGCGCTCCGCCGCCCGCGAGCGCGCGGGCCGTCGCGTGCGGGGCGGGGGCCCCGGCGTCGCTCAGCGAGTGCTCCATCCGCGTGGAGAGCAGGGTGCCGAACACGGCGACGCCGAGCGCGTACCCCAGCTGCCGGAAGGTGTTGACCGCACCGCCCGCCATGCCGGCCCGGCGCGGCGGCACGGAGGCCAGCGCGGCGCCCGCGATCGCCGGATTGACCAGCCCGACGCCGAGGCCCGCCACCACCAGGCCCGCGGTCAGCGCGGCCCAGCCGGAACCGGCGTCCAGCACCGCCTGGGCCAGTGCGCCGGCCCCGATGAGCACCATCCCGCCGCCGATCACCAGCCGGTACGGCGCCCCGTGCAGGAACCGGCCGCCCACCGCCGAGGCCGCGAACGCCGCCAGCGCCAGGGGTATCAGCACCAGGCCGCCGCGGACCGGGCTCAGGCCGAGCAGCGTCTGCAGCCACAGCGAGGTGTACGGCAGGAAGCCGAAGGCCGTCGCGCTGAGCGCCAGCGCACCGACCATGATCGCGGTGAAGGAGGGGTTGCGGAACAGCGCCAGGTCCAGCATCGGCTGCGCGGCGCGCCGCTCGACCACCACGAACACCACCAGCGCCGCCACCGCGCCGCCGAGCGTCCACGCCGTACGGGCCGAGGCCCAGCCGGCCTCGTCCGCCCGGATCACGGCGAAGGTGAGCAGCCCGGCGAAGGCGGTGAAGGACGCCGTGCCCGGCCAGTCGATGCGGGCCCCGCCCTGCCCCCGGGACTCCTTCACCACCCGCAGCGTCAGGGCGATCGCCACGACGCTCACCGGCAGGTTGACGTAGAAGATCCAGCGCCAGTCCAGCGCCTGGGTCAGCAGGCCGCCCAGCACCGGCCCGAGTGCCGCCGCCGCGCCGCTGACCGCGCCCCACACGCCCAGCGCCACCGAGCGGTCGCGGCCCTGGTAGGCCGCGCCGAGCAGGGAGAGCGTCGTGGCGAACATCGCCGTCGCGCCGACCCCCTGCACCGCGCGCATCGCCACCAGGACCCCCGCTCCGGGTGCGAGTCCGCAGGCGAGGGAGGCCGCCGCGAACAGGGCCGTCCCCGCGACGTACATCCGGCGCCGCCCGATCACGTCGGCCGCGGAGCCGGCTCCCAGCAGCAGGGCGGCCAGTGCCAGCGCGTAGATGTCGATCATCCACTGGAGGTCGGACAGCGAGGCGTCCAGGGCGTCCGCGATGTCGGGCAGCGCGACGATCACGATCGTCACGTCGATGAGCAGCATGAAGGTGCCCAGGCAGACCGCCACCAGCGGTCCCCACTTGCGCATGTCCTTCTCCGTTCCGTTCTTCCATTCCGGGGTGGGTCCTCCGTACCATCGCGAGAACACCCGGTCTTCCTCCAGCCACAGGCGGCATCTCGCTGGAATCCGACACGATGAAGGAGAGGGCGATGGATTCCCACACGCTCGACGAGCTGGACATGCGGCTGCTGCACGCCCTGCAGCTCGACGGGCGCGCCCCCTTCAGCCGGATCGCCGACGTCCTCGGCGTCTCCGACCAGACCGTGGCCCGCCGCTACCGCAGGCTCCGCGGCGACTTCGGGATGCGCGTGCTCGGGCTCCCCGAGCAGGAACTGCTCGGACGCACCCGCTGGGCGCTGCGGCTGCGCAGCACCCCCGAGGCCGCCGAGTCCCTGGCCAAGGCCCTGGCGCGGCGCGACGACACCGCCTGGATCTCGCTGATGTCGGGCGGCACGGAGGTGATGTGCGTGACGCGCCCGCGCAGTCACGACGAGCACGACGCGCTGCTCCTCGGGCGTCTGCCGCGCACCCCGAGCATCGTCGAGATCGGCGCCCACAGCATCCTGCACACCTTTTACGGCGGCGCCCTGGGCTGGTTCGCCAAGCGCGGCGCGCTCTCCGACGCGGAGGTCGCCGCGCTGCAGCCGCCCCCGCCCGAGCCACCGTCCGGCACGGTCGTCCTCGACGCCACCGACGAGGCGCTGCTGGCCGTCCTGGCCAGGGACGGCCGCGCCTCCTACCCCGAACTGCACCGCGCCACCGGCCTGTCGGAGTCGGCGGCCAAGCGACGGCTGGAGCAGCTGCGCGGCTCGGGCGTGCTCTACACCGACGTGCAGCTCGACACGGCGTGGATCGGCCACGACACCCGCGCCATCTTCTGGATCACGGCCGCCCCCTCCGCCCTGTCCGCCGTCGGGCGGGCGCTGGCCGCGCATCCCGAGACCGCCTACGTCGCGGCAACCACCGGATCATCCAATCTCGTCGCCGTGGTCATCTGCAGCAGCACGCCGCAGCTCTACCGCTACCTGAGCGAGTGCGTCGGCGCCCTGGACGGGGTCCTGCACGTGGAGACCGTGCCGTCGCTGCGCCTGGTCAAGCAGATCACGACCGAAGGGATCCGCTGAGGATCGCCGCCGCGAGCGCGTCCGCCGCCTCCTGCGCCGCGGGCCGCCGCCGGCCGTGCAGCAGCACGAAGTCGACGCCGCCGAGCTCGGGCAGCCCCGCGCGGGCCGGGACCCGCACCAGACCGGGCGGGATCAGCCCCTCGGCGTGCGCCATCACCCCGAGCCCCGCCCGCGCCGCGGCGACCAGACCGCTCAGCGAGCCGCTGGTGCACGCGATGCGCCACGCACGGCCGTGCCGCTCCATGACCTCCAGCGCCCGCGCCCGGGTGATCGCGGGGGCCGGGTAGAGGATCAACGGGACGGGCCGCTGGGCCTCGGGGCGGTACCGCTCGCCGGCGATCCACACCAGCCGGTCGCTCCACACCAGTTGACCGTGGCTGTCCCCGGCCGCGCGCTTGCCCAGCATCACGTCCAGCCGGCCGGCGGCCAGCTGCCGGTGCAAGGTGGCCGACAGCTCCACCGTCAGCTCCAGGTCCACCTCGGGGTGGTCGCGCCGGAAGCGCTCCAGGATCTCGGGCAGCCGGGTCAGGACGAAGTCCTCCGAGGCGCCCAGGCGCAGCCGGCCGCGCAGGCGGGTGCCCGCGAACCAGCCCGCGGCGCGTTCGTTGGCCTCCAGGATCGTCCGGGCGAAGCCGAGCATGGCCTCGCCGTCCTCGGTCAGTTCCACGCTGTGCGTGTCGCGGGTGAAGAACCGCCGGCCGGCGGCCTCCTCCAGCTTGCGCACGTGCTGGCTCACCGTCGACTGGCGCAGGCCGAGCCTGCGGCCGGCCTGCGTGAAGCTCAGCGTCTGGACGACGGCGACGAAGGTCCGCAGCTGCACCGGATCGAACACGGTGCCAGCCTACCGCCGCTCATCGCGCTACGTGATGACAGTGAGTGTGGTCAAAGTCATTTACGATCTCCCGGTCACCGGGCACTCTGGAGAGGGCCCCGTCCAGCACCAATGAGGAAGCCCATGCGCCGCCTGCGTTACCCGTCCTGGCTCCCCGTGGACCCGTACATCGCGGCGCTCCTCGGCACGGTGCTCCTCGCGGCGCTGCTGCCCGCTTCAGGCGCCGGCGCCCACCTCGCGGGCGGGGCGTCCACCGGAGCGGTGGGGCTGCTCTTCTTCCTCTACGGCGTGCGCCTGTCCACCCGTGAGGCGATGGACGGACTGCGTCACTGGCGCCTGCACGGCACCGTCCTGGCCGCCACCTTCGTCGTCTTCCCGCTGCTCGGCCTGGCCTCGGGCGGACTCGTGCCGTACCTGCTGACGCCCAAGCTGCACACCGGCCTGCTCTTCCTGTGCCTGGTGCCCTCGACCATCCAGTCCTCGATCGCCTTCACCTCCGTCGCCCGCGGCAACGTGGCCGCCGCCATCTGCGCCGGCTCCTTCTCCAGCCTCGCCGGGCTCGTCCTCACCCCGCTGCTGGCCGCGCTGCTGCTCGGGGGGAGCGGCGCGGGCTTCAGGGCGGACGCGGTGCTCGGCATCGTGCTGCAGCTGCTGGTGCCCTTCGTGGCGGGTCAGCTGCTGCGCCGCTGGATCGCCGACTTCGTCACCCGCCACAAGAAGGTGCTCGGCCTGGTCGACCGGGGGTCGATCCTGCTGGTCGTCTACGCCGCGTTCAGCGAGGGCGTGGTGCGCGGCATCTGGCACCAGGTCACGCCCCTGCGCCTGCTCGGGCTGCTGCTGGCCGAGGCCCTGCTGCTGGCGGCGATGCTCGGCGTCACCTCGTACGGCTCGCGCAGGCTCGGCTTCCCCCGCGCGGACCGGGTGACCATCGTCTTCGCCGGGTCGAAGAAGAGCCTGGCGGCCGGACTGCCCATGGCCTCCGTGCTGTTCGGGGCCCAGGCCGGGCTGATGGTGCTGCCGCTGATGCTCTTCCACCAGATGCAGTTGATGGTGTGCGCGGTCCTCGCCAAGCGGTGGGCCCGGCAGGTGGAGGCGGCCGCGCCCGCAGCCGCACCGGCGGCCGCCACACGGCCGCGGGAGGTCGTGGCCGGCCGGAGGTGAGCCCGGTCCGCCGCGCAGCGCTGCGGCGGCGTGCCCGCTCAGCGCAGGGCGTCGACCACCAGGACCGCCCCCGCCATCGCCAGGAACAGCGCGTACGCGGCCAGGGCACGCCCCCGGTCACCGGAGCGCAGCTGGCACAGCAGCACCCAGGCGAAGATCCCCGCCTCCAGCGCGGCTCCGGCGACGCCGACGGGAGGGTGCCACAGCCCCACCAGGAGCGCGACGGCGCCGAGCGTGTGCAGCGTGCCGAGCAGGGTGACCACCCACAGGCGCCGCCCCTCCAGGACACCCAGCCGGGTCAGCTCGTCGAGCCGTTCCAGGCCGGGCCGCGCACGGATCAGCTGGGCGACCGCGGAGGGGACGACTTCCAGCAGCAGCAGGACGGTCGACACGACGGCGAGTGCGAACACCCGGACATTCTGCCGTACGTTCGAAAACCCTCAGTCCCCGCGGCAGATGACGAAGTCCGGGTAGGGATGGCGTCCCGGCCGGTCACCGATCTCCTCGACGGCCCGCCGGACCTCGCGGAGCTGGTCCACGGTCATCTCCAGCGGCGGCTCGTCGGGCTGGTGGGTGGTGCGGACGGGGTAGTCCACGCCCGGCTCGCGGGTCATCTCGATGTGGCAGCCCAGCACGTGGGTGACCGGGCGCTCCCCGGCGAAGGCGACCAGCCGGTCGAGGGTGCGCCGGAAGGCGGCCCAGTCCTCGACGTACAGCCGGCCCGGGTAGACCGTGTCGCCGGTGAGCAGGAAACCGGTCGCCGGGTCGTAGTAGGTGACGGCCGAGGCGTGGTGGCCGGGCGTGGCGAGGCACTCCAGGACCCGCCCGCCGAGGTCCAGGGGCGCCACGCGGTCGGGGTCCTGGGTGAAGCCGAGGAAGTCCCAGGCGCCGTCGCGGTCCGCCGGCACCACGACCGTGTCCGGGCGGCCGGCGAACTGCGCGTCGCCGGCGACGTGGTCGCCGTGGGCGTGGGTGTGCAGCACGAGCAGCTCGTAGCCGGGACGCTGCAGGGCGGGCGGCCGCAGTTCGAACAGCTCGTCCACGACCTCCCGCAGCGGGAAGAACTCCTCCTCCGGCGTGGCCCCGGTGTCCAGGAGCACCGCGCGGTCGTCCCCGAAGAGCAGGAAGAGGAACGGCGCCTCGTAGTGGACCGCCTTGTTCTGCCGCAGGACGAAGGTGCGTTCGTCGTACTCGAACACCTGGATGTCGGGATCGGTGTTGTGCTTGGCCGATGCCGACCCGTGGATCCAGCGCACGTCGAGCGGCTCCGGCGCCGGAGGGGCGGATGCGTTCATGACCTCTTCTCCTGCCGGGAGTCGTGGCGCCGGCCGGACCGGCCCGCGGGTGGGCCCCGCCGGGCGGCGCGGGCACCGTTTTGTGCGTCCCACCGGTCGGGAGGGACACTGTCCACGTGACCTCACAGGCAACAGTGGCGATGTTCATCCAGCCTATCGGCGTCCTCGCCCCGGACCGCGCGGCCGGGTGCGTGGCCGGGTGCGTGGCCGGCGGCGACACCGAGGCCGTCGACAAGGAGGTGGCCCCCTGATGGCTCCGCGCCTCGTGCTCGTGCGGCACGGCCAGACCGAGTGGTCCAAGAGCGGCCAGCACACCGGCAGGACCGACATCCCGCTCACCGAGGAGGGCCGGGAGGCCGCGCGCCTGCTGGGCAAGCGCCTGGCCCGCGCCCCCTGGCACGACTTCCCCGGCGCCCGGGTCCGCACCAGCCCCCTCCAGAGGGCCCGCGACACCTGCGAACTCGCCGGGTTCGGCGACCGGGCGCGGACCTGGGACGCGCTGCGGGAGTGGGACTACGGCGAGTACGAGGGCCGTACGTCGCCGGAGATCCGGGAGGAACGCCCCGGCTGGGTGATCTGGCGCGACGGCGTCGTCGGCGGCGAGACCTCGTGGCAGGTCGCCAACCGCGCGGACGAGGTGGTGGCCTGGGCCAAGGAGGAGGACAGCGACGCGGTCGTCTTCGCCCACGGCCACTTCCTGCGCACCCTGGCGGCCCGCTGGCTGCGGCTCGACCCGATGCGCGGCATGGTGCTGAGCCTGGCCCCGGCCTCGCTGTCGGTCCTCGGCTGGGAGTACGGCGACCCCGCGATCACCCTCTGGAACGACACCGCCCACCTGCAGTGACGCGCTGACCCGCGGGGCGCCCGGCGGGTTCAGCGGGCCCAGGGCGGGCTGATCCGCGACCCGTCGGCGAGCACCGCCTCCAGACCGACGCCGGTGGTCACCCAGACGGAGGCGGGGCCCTGGCCCGGGTTCTCCAGGGCCAGGCGGGAGCCGGCGGGCGCCGTGGCGACGTCGCCGGGGGACAGGTCGTACGCCTCGCCGTCGATGGTCAGGCGCGGGCTGCCGGACAGGACGAGGAAGACCTCCTCGCGGCTGATGGTGTGCCCGGGACCGGCGGTCCCGGCCGGTACCTCGCCGCGCCACGCGCACAGTTCGGTGCTGCCGGTGGCGGTGCGGGCGTACGAGACGAAGCGGACGCCGTGCAGGTCGTGGACGACGGCGTCGGCGGAACGGACGACGGGCATACGGGCTCCTGTTCCCCGATGGGCAAGCAATTTGAGCAAGTTGCTTGCCCATATGCTCAAGCTGCTTGCGTACTGTGTCAAGGTGGCCGCATGAAGGACGAAGAGGCCCTGGCCATGGCCCTGGGCGTCAACCTGCTCGCCGCCGCCGGCGCCCTCACCGCAGCCATCCACGACGGCGTCGTCGCCCGCGGCTTCGACGACCTGCGCCCCGCCCACGGCTTCGCCTTCGCCCGGATGGCGGCCGGCGGCGCGACCGTCACCGAACTCGCCGCGCACCTCGGGGTGACCCGTCAGGCGGCCGGGCAACTCGTGGACGAACTCGAGGCCAAGGGCTACGCCGAACGCCGCCCCCACCCGGACGACGCCCGGGCCCGGCTCGTCGTGCTCACCGACCGCGGCCGGGCCTGCACCCGCGCCGCCGACCAGGCCGCCGCCGACGCCGTACGCCCCTGGGCCGACGTGCTCGGCGAGGACCGGCTGCGCGCCCTGTGCGCGGACCTGGGGCGGCTCGCCCCCGGCGGCCCGGTCCGGCCGACGTGGTAGCCGGGACCCCGGCGATGGACTTCACCGGAGACTTCGAGACCCACTTCACGGTGCCGGCACCGCGGCCCGGGGACGAGGAGCGGATACGCCACTGGGCGGAGCGCAACGGCCTCAAGTACACCCGCATCGTGCTCGACCGGGGCGCCACCCCCGACCAGCCCATGCTGACGCTGCGCGGCCGCGGCGCCCTGCCCGCGCAGCGCGCCGCCGCCGCCCGGTGGACCGGACGGCTGCGCGCCGAGGGGATCGGCGTCGCCCGCGTGAAGATCGAGGCCGCGCCCTGGAACGCCGGCGTCCCGCACACCGGCGGGCAGGCCCGTGCCCTGCCGCCCGGCTGCTACTTCGAGCACCACGTCAAGCTCGTCATCACCGACCCCGCCCGCCTGGACGAGGTCCGGGCGATCGCCGGGCGGCACGCCGCCCACGTCTCCCGCAACGCCCGCCGTGACCTCGGCGACCGCGGCCACGAACGCTTCGTCACCCAGCGCTGCCGCGACGTCGGGCGCCCCGAGGCGCGGCAGCGGCTCGACCGCCTCCTCGCGGACCTCACGCAGGCCGGCCTCACGGCGGTGGAGGTCGAGGAGGAGTTCGTCGTGCACGACGACCGTCCCGCCCTCGACGACGGCTGGATCGACGAGGCGCAGGCCCGGTGACCGCCCCCGCGGAGCGGGACCCGGCGGCCGCCGCCCGGCGGGCCGTCCTGGACCACCTGCTGGCCCTGGTCGCGCGGTCCCCGCTGGGCGAGTACCTCGTGCTGCGCGGCAGCATGGTGCTGCCCGCCTGGGTCGGGGCCGCCGCCCGCGAGCCGGCCGACCTCGACTGGATCGTCCCGCCCTCCCTGGCGGTGCCGATCGACCCGCTCCACCCCCACCCGTACGTCGACGAGCGGGCCACCGTGCAGCAGTGGCCGGAGGCCGCCGACGGCGCCGTCCGTCCCGAGATCTGGACGGACGAGGAGTTCGGCACCGGCGGGCAGCGGGCCCACGTCCCGCCCGAGGGCCTGCACTGGATCGTCGGCCCGGAACCGGACGGCTCCGACGGCCCCGACGGCCCGCCCGGCGAACTGCTGGAACTGGTCCGCGCCCACCCCGACGCCGCCCCCGGCGTACGCCTCGACCCGGAGGGCGCCCGCGACGACGGCAGTTGGACCTACGCGGAGTACGACACGCCCGGCGTGCGCCTGGTCGTCCCCTGGCACGCGGACGGACTGCCCCCGGGCGAGGTGCGCCTGGACTTCGCCCGCGACGAACGACTCCCCGAGCCGCCCGTCCTGACCGCCGTGCCGCGCGGCGACGGCGGGCCCCCGGCCGCGGTACTCACCGCGAGCCGTGAACTCTCCCTCGCCTGGAAGCTGCTGTGGCTGCAGGCCGACGCCGCCGCCGAGGGCCGCGCCCAGGGCAAGGACCTCTACGACGCGGTCCTCCTCGCAGAGGCGCCCGGCACCGCCCTCTCCCCACGCCTGCTGCGCCGGGTGATGAGCCGCGAGCCCGGCCACCCGGCCTCCGCACCTCGCCTCACCGAGGTCGCCCCGCACTCCGTCGACTGGGACGCCTTCCGCGCCGCCCACCCCCACGTCACCGGCACGGCCGCGGAGTGGCTCGACCGCCTGGCGCATGCCCTGGACAGCGTTCTGACGGACGGTCACTGACGCTGCCGGGACGCACCTGGCGCGGCCCCACTCCGCGCCCGTCGCGCCGGGCGGTCGCCGGGGGCAGACGAAAACGGCATGCCGGCACTGCGCCCCACGGACTAGCCTCGGCGCTCGTGACCGCTGACCCCGCCCCCATACCGGCCGAGTTCGTCCGCTTCGCGGTCGCGCTGGAACCCGGCGAACTGGCCGTCGGCTACGCCACCGGCCGCGTCACGGACGCCGACGCGCGACGGCTGGCGTTCCTGCGCCGGTGCGACCTGGGGGAGCTCGGCGGGAGGTTCGCCGCCCTGATGGAGGCGGAGCCGCAGGTGTGGCGGAGGGTCGCCGCCGACGCGGGCCCGGAGGCCGGGCGGGTCTGGGCGTACCTGGAGGGGGCACGGCGCGGGGAACCGGACGCCGCCGGGCGGAGGGAGTTCCTCGTCGGGCGGGCGGCGGCCGGGCGGGGCATGAACTGGGCGGACTCCGCTCCGCTGCTCGGGACCGACCGGCCCGAGGAGGTGGACGCGGCCTTCGAGCGCGGGGAGCCGCTGGTGGGCGTGGCGGTCATCGGGCTGGCGCTCAACCACCCTGACGCCGCCGCGATCCTGCCGCGCGTCGCCCGGGCGCTGGAGGCGCCGTACGGGGAACTGCGCCGGCAGGGCGTCGTGGCCCTTGCCCACGTCGCCCGTCTGCACGGCACCGTCGACGACCGGTGCCTGGAACTGCTGCGCGGCCTGCCGCCCGGGACCGAGGCGCACGACGACATCCTCGCGTACGTGCCGCTGCGCCGGCTGCCGTGGTGGCTGCGCCGATCCGGCTACGCGAGGCGCCTGCGGGCCTTCGTCCGGTATCCCCGCATCGTGCCGGGGCGCGCCACGAAGCGGCCTGGGGGCCGTCCCGCTTCGCCCGGTGGCGGCGCGTGAGGGCGGTTAGCATGCCAGGAGAACGTGATCGCGGTTAAGGAGGCGGGTCCACCATGGCGGACGACGTCACGATCCCCGGCATCGACCCCACGTCCGAGCCGAGCGGCGCCGGCTGCGCCGACTGCGGTGCCGGTCAGGGACCGGGCTGGTGGCTCCACCTGCGCCGCTGCGCGCAGTGCGGGCACATCGGCTGCTGCGACTCCTCGCCCTCCCAGCACGCCACGCGGCACGCGCAGGAGGAGGGCCACCCGTTCATCACCAGCTACGAGCCCGGTGAGGACTGGTACTGGAACGTCGAGACCGAGCAGTACTACGACGGTCCCGCACTGACCCCGCCGAACTCGCGCCCGGAGGGGCAGCCCTCCCCGGGGCCCGCGGGCAAGGTCCCCGAGGACTGGCAGGCGCAGTTGCACTGACGGCGCGCCCCCGGGGGCGGCACGGCCGCCCCCGGAACGCACGGCCCGCGGCGCGCGGCCGCTACGCGGCGCCCTCGGGCAGCCGTACCCGCGCCAGCTGCCGGGACTGGGCCACGAGCCGGCCCGCCGAGTCCCAGACCTCGGCGTCCTCCTCCATGTAGCCGTCAGCGAAGTTCCGGGTGGAGTGCTTCAGCCGCAGCCACCCCGGCTCGGGCCTGGCCCGGACGTGGGCGGTCAGCTCCAGCGTGGGGGCCCAGCCCGGGATGCCCAGGTCGAAGCTGACCGGCGGCAGGCTGTCCACGGCGAGCAGCAGCATCAGCGGGTCGGGCTCACGGCCGTCGGGCATCCGCAGCCAGCCCTGCACCATGCCGCGGCCCGACGGGGCGCCGACCGCCCAGCCTGCCGTGTCCGGGTCCAGCCGCAGCTCGATGCGCTCCAGCATCGGGGATATCTTCAGGAACTCCGGCGGCGCCACGTCGGTCCCCACGCACTTCTCCGGCGGCGGCATCCGCGGAGGAGTGGCGGAGGTGCGCACGTCGCCCGCGTGGTCGTGGCCGCTCAGGTCGCCGTAGGTCGCGACCGCACGCAGCCGCTCCTCGCCCTCCTGCTCCAGGGACACCATGCCGGTCGAGACGGTGCGGCCGCGGCGCAGGGTCTGCGTGCGGGCGGTCACCGGGCCCGGGCGCGACGTCGACAGGTAGTAGGCACTGATCGAGAACGGATCCCGGTGTCCCTGCCCGTCGCCGCCCAGCTCCTCGGCGAGCGCCCGGCCGGCGAGGGCGAGCAGCAGCCCGCCGTTGACGCCCATGCCGATCCGCCACCCCTCGTGGAGTTCGGCGTCGTAGACCGAGGGCTCGCCCGGACGTGCCGTGACGGCCGTCTCGCGGTCGAATCCGTGCTTCTCATGCATCGTCAGTGTTCCTTGAGGTCGAACGAGGTGAACAGCGCGTCGAGCGCTTCGTCGATGGACGCGGCGCCGGTGCCCAGGGCCAGCGAGCCCCACAGCCACAGCTGCGCCACACCGTGCAGCCCGGACCACACGGCGCCGGTGAGCGCCCGGGTGTCCGCGCCGGGCCGCCAGCCCTCCGCCTGCGCGGCGCGCACGAGCACGAGGAGGTGGTCGTCGAAGGCCGACATGCCGGCCCGGCCCAGTTCCTTGTCCCGGGGGTCCAGCAGGTCGTGCCGGAACATCAGGGTGAACATCGCCGGCCGTCCCAGCGCGTACGCCACGTAGCCGCGGGCCCCGGCCCGCAGCCGTGCGGCCGCCGGCGCCCCCTCGGGGCACGCCCGTACGGCCGCTTCGGCGCGCACGTTGAGTTCCCTGAACCCCACGGTGGCCACGGCCGACAGCAGCGCCGCCCGGTGCGGGAAGTGCTTCAGCGGCGCCCCGTGCGACACGTTGGCGCGCCGTGCGATGGCCCGCAGGGTCAGCCCCTCGACGCCGTCGTCGTCCAGGACGGCGAGGGCGGCGTCGAGCAGGCGCGCGCGGGGAGCGGTGGTCATGGTGGACAGTGTCCACCTCGAGGTGGACAGTGTCTACCTCGGGTCCTCCGATACGGCGGGACCGGCCGGCGCAGGGGGCGCACCTCGCCGGCCGGTCCCGCACGCGTGTACGCGTGCTGGGACGGGTCAGACCCGCCCGGCCGTCGGCGCGGGCAGGGCGATCCGCTCTTCGCCCGCGTACACGTTCATGGAGGTGCCCCGCAGGAAGCCGACGAGCGTGAGGCCGGACTCGGCGGCGAGGTCGACGGCGAGGGAGGACGGGGCCGAGACGGCGGCGAGCACCGGGATGCCGGCCATCACGGCCTTCTGGGCGAGTTCGAACGAGGCCCGCCCCGAGACCATCAGGATCTTCCCGGCCAGCGGCAGCAGGTCCTGCTGGAGGGCGCGGCCCACGAGCTTGTCCACGGCGTTGTGGCGGCCCACGTCCTCGCGGACGTCGAGCAGTTCGCCCTCGGACGTGAAGAGCGCGGCCGCGTGGAGTCCGCCGGTCCGGTCGAAGACCCGCTGCGCGGCGCGCAGCCGGTCGGGGAGCGCGGACAGCAGGGCGGGTTCGAGCCGCAGCGGCGAGGCGTCGGCGATGGCCCAGCGGGCCGTGGTCCGTACGGCGTCGAGGCTGGCCTTCCCGCACAGGCCGCAGGAGGACGTCGTGTAGACGTTGCGCTCCAGCGTGATGTCGGGGACGGGGACGCCGGGGGCGAGGCGTACGTCGACGACGTTGTAGGTGTTGGACCCGTCGACGGTCGCGCCCGCGCAGTACACGATGTTCGCCAGTTCGTCCGCGCTCCCGAGCACCCCCTCGCTGACCAGGAAGCCGGCCGCGAGGGCGAAGTCGTCCCCGGGGGTGCGCATGGTGATCGCCAGTGGCTTGCCGTTGAGCCGGATCTCCAGCGGCTCCTCCGCGACCAGGGTGTCCGCCCGGTGGTCGACCGCTCCGTCCCTGATCCTCAGTACCCGACGCCGTTCGGTGACCCGTCCCATGTCGATCAGTCCCGGTTCTGTACGTGCTGGAAGCCGTATCGGCCCTTGATACAGAGGTTGCCACGGTGACCGCGCCGTCGTGCGGCGAGATCACCTCGACGAGTCCGCCGGCCCTGGGTTCTCAGCCCCGGACGAATACTGTGTACAGTATTCGTCTCCACGAGGTCAAGGGGTCGTAAAGGCGGTCCCGGCCGCGTTCCGGCGGAGGGGAGTTCCGTTCCGCCGAGGGGAGTTCACCTGATTTCTCCCAGGATGCCTTGGCCTTCAGGCCGGGGAGGAATGGGTCCTTGGGCCGGAGCCGCGAAGCGGCGGAGCTCTCGGCGTATCCGTTCTGACCTGCACTCTCCTTCGTTGTCAGTGGGGGCTGTTAGGTTCCGGGGCGTGACGTCGACAGTGGTGGCCGGGCAGGGGTCGGGGCATGCCCGGTTCGCCTTTCGGTTGCGTGTGCCGTCGTCGGCGGGTGCCGGTCTGGAGGCGGAGTGGGCGCGTTGCCGGTGGGTGTGGAATGAGTGTGTGGCGGTGTCCCGCAAGGTCCATGGCCTGAACAGGACCGTCGAGCAGAAGGTCGCGTGCGGTCCTGCGCAGCTGGACAGGATGCTGACCGAGGCGAGGCGGTCGATGGCGTGGCTGCGGGACGGCAGCTCGGTGCCGCAGCAACAGGTCGTCCGGGACTTCGCCAAGTCCCGTGCCAAGGCGTTGAAGGACATCACGGCGCGGCTGCCGATGCGGCAGCGGGCCGGGATGCCCCGGATCAAGCGCAAGCGCGAGGCCGCCCCGTCGCTGAACTACACCAGGCGGGGTTTTAGGCTCAAGGACGGACGCCTGCACCTGGCCGGTGGCATCGTTGTGACGGTGGTGTGGTCCCGCGACCTGCCCAGCCAGCCCACGTCGGTACGTGTGTACCGGGACAGCCTCGGTCACTGGTACGCCTCGTTCGTGGTCGCCGTCGAGGTGCAGCCGCTGCCCGCCACCGGCGCCGTGATCGGCGTGGACTGGGGCGTCGTTAAGACCGCGACCACGACCAGCGACGCCTACGACCTGCCGCACGCCCAGCACGGGAAGACCGCCGCACATCGTCTCGCGCGGTATCAGCGGATGATGGCTCGCCGTAAGCCTGCTCGTGGGCAGACTGGGTCCAGGGGCTACCGCAAGGCCAGGCACCAGACGGCCAAGCTGCACAAGAAGGTGGCGCGGCAGCGGCAGGACACTGCCCGCAAGTGGGCCAAGCGCGTTGTGCGCGACCACGACGTCATCGCGGTCGAGGACTTCCGGCCGAAGTTCCTCGCGAAGACCACCATGGCGCGCAAGGCGGCGGACGCCGCGATCGGCGCCACGAAGACGGCCCTGATCGAGCTGGGCCGCAAGCACGGGCGGGACGTCCGCCTGGTGCATCCCGCGCACACCAGCATGGACTGCGCGTCGTGCGGAGCGAGAACCAAGCACGCACTTCCTCTTTCGGAACGTACCTACACCTGCACCGTGTGCGGAGTCGTCTTGCCCAGGGACAAGAACTCCGCTCGCGTGATGCTGGTCCGGGCAGGTCTCGACCCGGCTGGTGCCGATCGTGTAAGCGCTGGTGGACCGCTGGTCCCCAGCCCACGTGAGCCAGGAATCCCCGTCCTTTAGGACGGGGAGGATGTCAAAGGGAGAAAGGCAGGTCCACGAAAGCGCCGACGGCGAGGTGGAGCCCCATGGCGAGCAGCGAGAGCCCGAAGACGCACATGAAGACCGCCAGCCCCGCGGGCTCGGACCACGTGCGCGTCGTCAGCTCGGGGTTGTGCGGGTCGTAGGTGATCTCCGCCCGCAGCGGGTCGCCGTCCACGTCGTTGCCCTCGCCGAGGTGCTCCCGGGGCACGCCGTCGAGGTCGGTGAAACGGTAGACCGGTTCGCGGCCGCCGTGCCGCTGCCTGCGGTCGAAGGTGGCGACCACCGTGATGCCGCGCCGGCGCAGGGTCCGTGCGTCCCGCGCGGACCCCCATGCCCCGTGGAGCAAGCCCCCGGCGGCCAGCGGGGGAGCGGCGCCCAGTGCCCACTTCGCGACGGCCGCGCCGTCCCCGGTGACGGCCAGCCGGACCAGCACGGCTAGGTAGGCCAGGGCGCCGCCGACCCCCGGGGCGTAGGTCCAGAAGCCGTCCGGCGCCCCGTCGTCCGGTTTCGCCCCGTCCTTCGCGGGGGGCGGCACGGACAGGACCTCGACCAGCGTGCCGCCGTCCTCCCGCGGCTCGTCGGCGTCGCGGGGCGGGAGCAGGGAGCTGACGGCGGCGGTGAAGGCCGCGACCGCCTCGGCGCTGTGGTGCGTCAGCGCGTGGACCCTCGCGGGCCCTCGCGCCGCCGTGAGGACGATCTCCACCGTACGGCCGTGCCGCCCGGCGGCGCGGACCTCCTCGATCGCGGCCGGCGGGATGCGCCGCCGCTCCGTCCCCTCGTCCAGCAGCACCTCGCCGGCCCGCAGACGGACGGTCGCGCCGCCCCCTCGCAGCACCAACTCCGGTATCCCCGCGGCGGATGCGTCGCTCGTCACGGCATCACGGTAGGGGACCGGCCGGAGCCGCGGAATAGCATCGGCGCACGACGGACGCGGCCGGACGCGGCCGGGCGAGGAGGTGTGCGGTGGCCGGGGACCCGTTCTCGGTGAGCCGGGGGACGTGGTGGCGCATCGGCGTCCCACTGGCCGCCGCGGCCCTGCTGGTCGCCCAACTGGCCTGGGGGAACGGCCCGCGACGGGAGGCGGTGGCGGTCTCCCGGCCGGGGGAGTGCGGCAAGGGCGCCGCGCGGCAGGTCGGCGAGCCCGGCGTGTCACGCGACATGGTCATCGGGAGCTACGGCGCGGACAACCTCCCCCGGATGAAGGGCAGGCCGACCTTCAAGGTGCGCCTCACCGTCTCGCCGGGACCGGACCGGCGCCCGCTGACGCTGCGGACCCCGCTTGTCGGCGCGGTCACGGTGCAGGTGCACGCCGGGCGCGGCGGCGGCCTCCTCGCCGGCGCCCGCGGCCTCACCGCCCGGATCGACGAGGAGATGTACGAGGCCGGCCAGGCCCCTCCCGCGACCGGCGCCGTCCGCGTGACGGAGGACGACGTCCTCCGGCTCGTCGTCGAACTGCCGGACGGTGCGATCTGCCCGGGAGTCACCATGGCCGACCTCATCTCCAGGCGTCCCGGCGGCAACGACGCCGCCGACCTCACCGTGGTCACCGTCGTCCTCGCCGACCGGGCCTCCGGTCTGCGCATGGAGGCGCAGAGCGGAGTGGTTTGACGCGCTGTGCCCGGGCTGGGTACAAACGTGCGACTCCAACGTCCCGTACGCCGCATGGGGGGGCCTCGCGCTCGTGAGCACCACGGACACCGATCAGGGCACCGAGCCGCCGGTCACCACCTGCTACCGGCATCCCAAGCGCGAGACGTACGTGCGCTGCACCCGCTGCGACCGCTCCATCTGCCCCGACTGCATGCGCGAGGCGGCCGTCGGCCACCACTGCCCGGAGTGCGTGAAGGAGGGCGGCAGGAGCGTCCGCCAGGCGCGCACCGTCTTCGGCGGCCGCGTGGCGACCTCGGGCGCGCCGGTGGTGACGCAGATCCTGATCGCCCTGAACGTCGTGGCCTACCTCGGCGAACTGGTGCGCTCCGACCTCGTCGCGCGCTTCGGCGCCCTGGGGCAGGGGCTGTTGGGCCCCGACGGCGCGGCGTACGTGTACGACGGCTCGGCGTACCCCGGCTTCGAGGCCGTCGGCATAGCCCACGGCGAGTGGTACCGGCTGATCACCTCGGCCTTCCTCCACCAGCCGCCGGGGCAGGGCACCTTCGGGATCCTGCACATCCTCCTCAACATGTACTCGCTGTGGACCCTCGGCCCGGCCGTCGAGGCCCAGTTGGGCCGGATCCGTTTCGTCGGGCTCTACCTGCTCTCCGCCCTCGGCGGCTCCGTGCTGGTGTACCTGATCGCCCCGTACACCGGCGCCGTCGGTGCCTCCGGCGCGATCTTCGGCCTGGGCGCGGCCTACTTCGTCCTCGGCAAGCGCCTCCACCACGACCCGGTCGGCGGGCGGCAGCTCCTCATCGGCCTGCTGGTCTGGATGGCGGTCTCCGCCGCCGTGACCTCCTGGCAGGGCCACCTCGGCGGCCTGCTCACCGGAGGTGCGGTCGGCCTCGTCCTGGCCCACGCGCCCCGCAGGCACCGCGCCTTGTGGCAGGCGGCCGGGATGGCGGCGGTGCTGCTGGTGCTGGTGACCCTGGTCGTCCTGAAGACCTCCCAGCTCAACGGCGCCGCATAGCGGGCGCCGCGCCGCCGGTGTGAAGCGCGTCACGCTTGGGTGCGGTGTCCGCGCCGGGGTCCTGCGCGCGTAGACTGTAGACGAAAGCCAATCATCCCCGGGAAAGGTTGGGGCCTCGATGCTGTCCAGCGGGCTGTCGCAGGGATCCGTGCCCAAGCTCCAGCGTCCGGGGCCCCTGCGTGAGCAGGTGTACGAAGCGCTGCTCGAGCTGATCATCACCCGCTCGCTCACCCCCGGCCAGCACCTGGTGGAGACCGAACTCGCCGGCCACCTCGGCGTCTCCCGCCAACCGGTGCGCGAGGCACTGCAACGGCTCAACACCGAGGGGTGGGTGGACCTGCGCCCGGCCCAGGGGGCCTTCGTCCACGAGCCCACCGACGAGGAGGCCGACCAACTCCTGGTCGTCCGCGCCCTGCTGGAGACGGAGGCGGCCCGCCTCGCCGCGGCCAACGCCACCACCAAGGGCCTGGAGCGGCTGGACGGGCTGTGCGAGACGGGCGAGGCGGCCGTCGCCGCCGACGACGTCGACGCGGTCGTCGCGGCGAACGCCGCCCTCCACGCCTGCGTCATGGAACTGGCCGGGAACGCGGTGCTCGCCGAACTCGCCCGGCAGGTCGAGCGGCGCGTGCGCTGGTACTACACCCCGGTGGCCCGGCAGCGCGGCATGCAGTCGTGGGTCGAGCACCGCGAGCTGATCGCGGCGATCGCCGACCGCGACGGGGAGCGCGCCCAGCAGGTCATGCGCGCCCACACCGAGCACACCAGGACCTCGTACCACCAGCGCTCCCACGAGGACTGACCCCGCCCCGCCCCGCCGGGCCCCGCGGGCTCAGAGCAGCGGCTTGCCGTCGAAGTGGCCGAGGTCCTCGCGGTACAGCTCCACGTTGACCCCGTTGGGATCGCGGATGTAGAGGCTGTCCTCCACGCCGCGGTCCGGCCCGAGGTACTCCACCCCGGCCTCGTCCAGCCGGCGCTTCGCCTCGGTGAACTGCTCGCCGGTCACCGACAGCGCCAGGTGCTGCAGTCCGCCGATCGTCTCGTGCTGCTCGGGGTGCTCGTGGCCGGGGAAGTCGAAGAACCCCAGCAGGTTGTCGTGGCCGATGTCGAAGAAGAAGTGGCTGGAGCCCGCGTAGTCCCGGTTCTCCACCAGCTCCACCAGGGGGAAGCCCAGGAACTCCTGGTAGAAGCGGACGGTCTCCTCGACGTCGCGGCAGATGAACGCGACGTGGTGCACCCCCGCCGCCCGCGTCGCCGGTCGTTCCGCCGGTTCCCGCAGGTACCTCCCGCGCAATTCCTCGCGCCGTGCCCGTACGGCCTCCAGCTGCTCGCCCTGCGGCTCACCCATGATCGATCCCGCCTCCTCTGACCCCGCGCTTAATGCGGTGCGCCGGAAGATATACCCGATTAGCCTCCGGGCATGGTGTCCATCGACCGACTCGCGGCATTCGCCCTGGTATCCCTGGTGCTCGTGGTGATCCCCGGCCCCAGCGTCCTCTTCGTCATCGGCCGCGCGCTCGCCCACGGGCGTCGTGTCGCGCTGACCTCCGTCGCCGGCAACACGCTCGGCTCGTACGTCCTGGTGGTCGCGGTCGCCCTCGGGGTCGGCCCCGTGGTGGAGCGCTCGGCGCTGCTGTTCGCGGCCCTCAAGCTCGCCGGCGCCGCCTACCTGGTGTACCTGGGGGTCAAGGCGCTGCGGCACCGCGGGGCCCTGGCCATGGTGTCCGGGGACGCGGGGGCGGCGCGCGGCGCGCTGCGCACGCTCGGCGAGGGCTTCGTGGTCGGGGTCTCGAACCCCAAGACGATGGTCTTCTACGCGGCGGTGCTGCCGCAGTTCGTCGACCGTACGGCCGGTCACGTCACCGTGCAGATGCTGCTGCTCGGCCTGGTCTTCAACGCGATCGCCCTCGTCTCGGACAGCACCATGGGCCTCGTCGCCGCCGCGGCCCGTTCGTGGTTCGCCCGTTCCCCGCGCCGCCTGTCGCTGGTCGGCGGTGCGGGCGGCCTCGCGATGATCGGCCTCGGCGTCACCGTCGCCGCGACGGGACGTACCGACTGATCGGCGTCCCGCTGGTTAGGCTGGGCGGATGGACGACGGACACGCGGACGACACGGCCGCCCTGGAGCGGCTGCGCCACCTGCGCGGCAGCATCGACAACCTGGACGCGGCCCTGGTGCACCTCCTCGCGGAACGCTTCAAGGCCACCCAACAGGTGGGTGAGCTCAAGGCGGCGCACAACATGCCGCCCGCCGATCCCGGGCGCGAGGCGGAGCAGATCGCCCGGCTGCGCCGGATGGCCGAGGAGGCGCACCTCGACCCGGCCTTCGCGGAGAAGTTCCTGAAGTTCATCGTGGAAGAGGTCATCCGGCACCACAAGGCGATCGCCGCCGACCGCTCGGGCTGACGGACAGCCGCGTGGGCCCCAGCCGTGGCGTCCCACGGCTGAGGCCCACGTCATTCCGGCACGGCACCAGGCCCTGTCGTCAAAGTCCCGCGTGCCCCGCGGCGCCTGGCACGGCACCTCGCTGCGTTGTCGAATCGTCCGAGTAGCCCACTACGAGGACGACTCTCCGCCTTGCGATGCACCGCACCAGACCCCGCGGGGCCCGCCCTTCGGGCGGTGGGGGCACCTCCCAGCGGAGCTGGGGGAGCTACTTTGACGACAGGGCCTACGCCACGGGGGTGGTCCGGGGACGCCGCGGCGGACGGGAGGGACACCCGGTCGTCGGGCACGAGGTGCCGTGCCGGAGCCCCGGGTGCTCTCCGGCGGTCACGTCAGATCGCCTCCCTGCTGATGGGCTGCGGGTTGGGCTCGATGTCCTTCTTCTTCGGACGTCCCGGCGGGGTGAGGAAGAGCGCGACGAAGCCGGCGAACAGCGAGATCGAACCCGCGAGGGTGAACGCCCCGCTGTGGCCCCAGTGGCTGACGACGAAGGCACCCATTCCGGAGCCGAGCAGACCCGACACCAGCTTGGAGCTGTAGACCAGCCCGTAGTTGGACGCGTTGTTGTTCTCACCGAAGTAGTCGGCCGTCATCGCCGCGAACATCGGGAAGATCGCGCCGCCGCCGAAGCCGGAGATGGACGAGAAGATCAGGAACAGCGGCAGGTTCTTGATGTCCGCCGACCACAGGATGCCGTACTGCGCGAGGCCGAGGACGAGGCAGACGAAGATCAGGCACTGCTTGCGCCCGTAGCGGTCGGACAGCCAGCCGATGACGCCGCGGCCCGTGCCGTTGACGATCGCCTTCAGGGACATGGCCGTGGCCACGATCCCGCCGGCGAAGCCCGCCTCCTCACCGATGTCGACCTGGAAGGCGATGCCGAAGATGTTCACGCCCGAGGTGCACAGCAGGCAGAACCACATCAGCGCGACCCGGCCGGTCCGCCACGCCTCGGCGGGGGTGTACTGCCGGACGGCGGGCGGGTTCTTCTCCATGGCGCGCCGGGCCCGCGGGTCGTCGGGCACCTTCAGCGGGTCGACGTCGGCCGGCCACCAGTTCTTCGGCGGGTCCTTGAAGAAGTACCCCGCCACCGCGACGGTCGCCGCGAGGAAGACACCGACCGAGACCAGCACCCAGCGGAAGTTGGTCAGGTTCATGTAGCCGGTGAAGAGGAAGACGAACGGCACCGAGCCGTAGGCGAAGCCGCCGTTGACGAAGCCGGTCTTGCCTCCCTTCCGTTCCGGGTACCACTTGCCGACCATGTTGACGCAGGTCGCGTAGACCATGCCGGCGCCCATGCCGCTGAACATGCCGAAGCCGATGTACGCGACGACGACGTGCGGTGCGTACGCCAGCGACAGGTAGCCCAGGAAGGTGCCCAGGGCGCCGCACATCATCGCGTAGCGCGCCGGCAGCTTCCCGGACTCGCGGAGCTTGCCCGCCGGGAAGGCCACCGCGGCCTGGAAGAACACCCAGACCCCGAGCATCCAGAAGATGTGCAGGCTGCTCCACGAGTGCGCGGTGTGGAGCGTGTCCTCGGCGGACGCGAACGCGTACTCCGCCGAGCTGATGCCCATCATGCCTACCCACGGCAGGATGACCATCCACTTGCGCTTCCGGCCCATGATGTCCAGGTCGGACTCGCCGACGCGGAACACCCGGCCGTTGTGGTCGGTCACCTCTCGGTAGGTGACGGGTGGTTGGGACGTCGATGTCGTTGACGCCATTGTCATGATTCCCCTGCCTCGAAAGAGTCTGGCCAGCGCCCCCTGGACCTGGGGCCGGCACGGGTCGGTCTCCGTGGAGACCGACCCGTGCCGGCCCCCGTGCTCTTTTCGTGCTGCGCGGCGGGCCCGGTCCGCGCGGTTCACGCGCGCCCGGCCCCGTCACGGGTGGTGCGTCGGGTCAGGGCAGCCCCGCTGCCCCGGCCCACCGGTGGGCGGTGCCCAGCACCGCCACCGGCTGCTCTGTGGTGTGCGACCGTACGTCCTCGCGCCGCCCGGCGTCCGCCATCGGTCAGATCACCCCGCCGGTCCGCAACACGCCCAGCTCCTCGGCGGAGAGACCCAGTTCGGTGGTGTAGATGTCGTGGTTGTGTTCGCCGAGGAGGGGTGAGCGGTGGATGGTGGTGGGTGAGTCGGAGAGTTTGAGGGGGTTGCCGACGGTGGTGTAGGTGCCGCGTTCGGGGTGGTCGACGTCGACGACGATGTCGTTGGCCTTGAGGCTGGCGTCGTCGATGATCTCCTTGGTGGACAGGATGGGCCCGCACGGGATGTTGTGGGTGTTGAGTTCTTCCAGGACCTGCCATTTGGGCAGGGTGGTGGTCCATTCCTCGATGAGCTGGAACATCTTGGCGAGTTTGGGCAGCCGGGCTTCGGGGGTGGCCCATTCGGGGTCGGTGGCGAGTTCGGGGTGGCCGATGAGTTCGGCCAGGGGTTGCCAGCCGACGGGCTGCACGATGACGTAGACGTAGTCGTTGGGGCCGCCGGGGGCGCATTTGACCGCCCAGCCGGGCTGTCCGCCGCCGGAGGCGTTGCCGGAGCGGGGGACTTCGTCGGTGAAGTCCTCGTTGGGGTACTCCGCCAGTGGTCCGTGGGCCAGGCGCTGCTGGTCGCGGAGTTTGACCCGGCACAGGTTGAGCACCGCGTGCTGCATGGCGACCTGTACGCGTTGTCCGCGGCCGGTGTGGGTGCGCTGGTACAGGGCGGCCAGGATCCCGGCGACGGCGTGGACCCCGGTGCCGGAGTCGCCGATCTGGGCGCCGGTGGCCATGGGGGGACCGCCTTCGAAGCCGGTGGTGGCCATCGACCCGCCCATCGCCTGCGCGACGACCTCGTACGCCTTGAACGCGGTGTAGGGGCCGTCCCCGAAGCCCTTGATGGAGGCGTACACGATCCTCGGGTTGATCTCCTGGATCCGCTCCCAGGTGAACCCCATCCGGTCCACCGCGCCCGGCCCGAAGTTCTCCACCATCACATCACTGCGCGCGATCAACTCGGTCAGGATCTCCCGCCCGCGCGGGGTCTTGGTGTTCAGCGTGATGCTCCGCTTGTTCGCGTTCAGCATCGTGAAGTACAAGCTGTCCACCCCCGGCACGTCCCGCAACTGACGCCGCGTGATGTCACCCCCCGGGGCCTCCAGCTTCACCACGTCCGCACCCAGCCACGCCAGCAACTGCGTCGCCGACGGACCCGACTGCACATGCGTCATATCCAGGACGCGCACACCCTCCAAAGCCTTCGTCACAACCAAGGTTCCTTCCGGTCGGGGGGCCGGTGAGCGGGCCGAACGCGGGATTCCACCCCGCGGTCTGTACATTGCATACAGGCGACGAATACTGTATGCAGACGTTTATCCCGCATGGACGACCCGGTGTCCAGAGGTCTGCACCGGATTATCGTTCGACCCCGAGTCAGGGCAGGTGCGTTTGACGATGGATCTGTTCGAGTACCAAGCACGGGAGCTCTTCGCGCGGCACGGCGTCCCCGTGCTCGCCGCCCACGTGGTGGACGACCCCGCCGAGGCCCGGGCCGCGGCCGAACGCCTCGGCGGGCAGGTCGTGGTGAAGGCCCAGGTGAAGACCGGCGGCCGGGGCAAGGCCGGCGGCGTGAAGCTCGCCTCCGACCCCGCGGACGCGCAGGAGAAGGCCCGCGCCATCCTCGGCCTGGACATCAAGGGCCACACGGTCGGCAAGGTCATGCTGACGCCGACCGCCGACATCCAGGACGAGTACTACGTCTCCTTCCTCCTCGACCGCGCCGAACGGACGTTCCTCGCCATGGCCTCGGCCCAGGGCGGCATGGACATCGAGGAGGTCGCCGCCACCCGGCCGGAGGCCCTGGCCCGCGTCCCCGTCGACGTCGCCGAGGGCGTCACCGAGGAGAAGGCCCGGCAGATCGCCGAAGCGGCCGGGCTCCCCGAGGAGACCGTGCCCGTGCTGATCGCGCTGTGGGAGGTCTTCACCGCGGAGGACGCCCTGCTGGTCGAGGTCAACCCGCTGGTCCGCACCACGGACGGCCGTCTCCTCGCGCTGGACGGCAAGGTGTCCCTCGACGCCAACGCCCGCTTCCGCCACCCCGTCCACGAGGCGTACGAGACCCCCGGCGAAGGCGACCCCCTGGAGGCCGCCGCCCGCGCCAAGGGTCTCAACTACGTCAAGCTCGACGGCACCGTCGGCGTCATCGGCAACGGCGCGGGCCTGGTGATGAGCACCCTCGACGTGGTCGCCCACCACGGCGGGGCCCCCGCCAACTTCCTCGACATCGGCGGCGGCGCCTCCGCCCAGGTGATGGCCGACGGGCTCGGCGTCATCCTCTCCGACCCCGACGTCACCTCCGTCCTCGTCAACGTCTTCGGCGGCATCACCGCCTGTGACGCCGTCGCGGACGGCATCGTCCAGGCCCTCGACCTGGTCGAGCTCACCAAGCCCCTCGTCGTCCGCCTCGACGGCAACAACGCCGAGCGCGGCCGGGCCGTCCTCGACGAGGCCGCGGCGACGCTGGGCCCCCTCGTACAGCAGCTGGACACCATGGACGGCGCGGCCGCGCGGGCCGCCGAGCCCGCAAGGAGCTGATCGCGATGGCCATCTTCCTCGACCGCAACAGCAAGGTGATCGTCCAGGGCATGACCGGCTCGGAGGGCATGAAGCACACCCGCCGCATGCTCGCCTCGGGGACGGACGTCGTCGGCGGCGTCAACCCGCGCAAGGCCGGCACGAGGGTCGAGTTCGACGGGCGCACCGTCCCGGTCTTCGGCTCGGTCAAGGAGGCGGTCGGCACGACCGGCGCCGACGTCAGCGTCGTCTTCGTGCCGCCGCCCTTCGTGCGCACCGCCGTCGACGAGGCCGTCGACGGCGGCCTCGGGCTCGTCGTCGTCATCACCGAGGGCGTCCCCGTGCACGACACGGTCGCCTTCCGGGCCCGCGCGGTCGCCTCCGGCACCCGCGTCATCGGGCCCAACTGTCCGGGGCTCATCAGCCCCGGACAGTCCAACGCGGGCATCATCCCGGCCGACATCACCACCTCCGGCCGCATCGGCCTGGTGTCGAAGTCCGGCACGCTCACCTACCAACTGATGTACGAGCTGCGCGACCTCGGCTTCTCCACCGCCGTCGGCATCGGCGGCGACCCCGTCATCGGCACCACCCACATCGACTGCCTGCGCGCCTTCCAGGACGACCCCGACACCGACCTGATCGTCATGATCGGCGAGATCGGCGGCGACGCCGAGGAACGCGCCGCCTCCTACGTCTCCCGCCTGGTCACCAAGCCGGTCGTCGGCTACGTCGCGGGCTTCACCGCGCCCGAGGGCAAGACCATGGGCCACGCCGGCGCCATCGTCTCCGGCTCCTCCGGCACCGCGCAGGCCAAGAAGGAGGCGCTGGAGGCCGCCGGCGTCAAGGTCGGCAGCACCCCCTCGGAGACCGCGCGGCTCGTGCGCGGGCTGCTGCGGTGACCGCCCCCACCGGGGCCGCGGGCGTGGAACAGCTGCTCACCCGCAGGTACGACGTGGGCGCGGCACTCGTACCGCTCGACCTCGCAAGGACGCGGGCCCGCACCGGAGTCGCCGTCGTCGCGTGCATGGACGCCCGGCTCGGCGTCGAGGCGATGTTCGGGCTGCGGCCTGGCGACGCCGACGTCATCCGCAACGCGGGCGGGTGCGTCACCCCCGACACCGTCCGCTCGCTCCGGCTGAGCCAACTGCAGGGCGGCACCCGCGAGATCGTGCTCGTGCACCACGAGGACTGCGCGGTGCTCGGCGACCCCGAGCAGGACCTGCGTGCGTGCGTGGCCCGCCTCCGCGCCGCCACGGAGCTGCCCCACACCGAGGTGGTGCGGGGATTCCTCTACACCCGTGGTGGTGCGCTGCGGGAGATCCGCCGTGATCGGGCGGAGCAGCCATGACCCTCACCCTCAAACCCGGAACGGCCTGGGCGGACGCCTGGCGGCGGTGCCTGCGGGCCGCCCCCGAGGCGTTCCACGAGGACCGCGTGCTCAACCTGTGGGCCGGGGCCTGGCGGGCCGACGGCCGGATCCTGCCGGCCACCAGCCCCGTCGACGGCACCCCCGTCGCCGGGGTGCCCCGGCTCGACGCGGACACCGCCCGGCAGGCCGTCCGCGCCGCCCTCGACCAGCACCGCGCCTGGCGGGTGCTCCCGCTTCCCGAGCGCAGGGCGCGGGTCTCCGCCGCCCTGGACGCCCTGGCCGAGCACCGCGTGCTGCTCGCGCTCCTCCTGGTCTGGGAGATCGGCAAGCCCTGGCGGCTCGCCCTGGCCGACGTCGACCGGGCCGTCGACGGAGTCCGCTGGTACGTCGGCGAGATCGACGACATGGTCGAGTGGCGCCGCCCGCTGCCCGGCCCGGTCGCCAACGTCGCCGGCTGGAACTACCCCATGAGCATCCTGGTCCACGCGATGCTCGTGCAGGCGCTGGCCGGCAACGCCGCCATCGCCAGGACCCCCACCGACGGGGGCCTGGCCTGCCTGACCCTGGCCTGCGCGCTCATCGCCCGCGAGGACGTACCGGTGACCCTGGTCGGCGGCGGCGACGAGCTCTGCGAGGCGCTGGTACGGGCCCCGGAGACCGGCTGCGTCTGCTCCGTCGGCGGCCGGGACGCGGGCGGCCGGGTCGCCTCCGCCCTCACCGACCCCAGCGGACGCCATGTCATCGAGCAGGAGGGCCTGAACACCTGGGGCGTGTGGGACTACAGCGACTGGGAGTCCCTGACCGCTCACCTCCGCGGGACCTTCGACTACGCCAAGCAGCGCCGCACCGCCTACCCCCGCTTCGTCGTGCGGCGCGAACTCCTGGCCGACTTCCTGTCCGCCTACCTGCCCGTCGTGCGCTCCGTGCGCCTCGGCCACCCGCTCGCCGTGGACGACCCCGGGGACGACCTCCCCGAGCTCGACTTCGGGCCGCTGATCAACGCGGCCAAGGCCAAGGAACTGGACGACCTCGTCTCCGAGGCCGTCGACCGCGGCGCGACCCCGCTCCACCGCGGCAGCCTCGCCGACGCCCGCCTGCTGCCGGGCCAGGACACCTCCGCCTACCTGGCGCCGGTCACCCTCCTCGACCCGCCCGTCACCTCCCCGCTGCACCATGCGGAGCCCTTCGGCCCGGTCGACACGATCGTCCTGGTCGACACCGAGGCGGAGCTGCTGGCCGCCATGAACGCCGGCGGCGGCACCCTCGTCGCCACCCTCTCCACCGACGACGAGGACACCTACGTCCGCCTCGCCCCGGACATCCGCGCCTTCAAGGTCGGCCACAACAGGCCCCGGTCCCGCGGCGACCGCGCCGAGCCCTTCGGTGGCCTCGGCACTTCCTGGCGCGGCGCCTTCGTCGGCGGCGACCTGCTGGTCCGAGCCGTCACGCGCGGCCCCGCGGGCGAACGCCCCCCGGGCAACTTCCCCGGTTACCACCTGATGCCGCCCGAGGCCGTGTAGGAGCACTCCGGTGCCGGGGCCCACACGGCCCCGGCACCCTGTGCACCCTGCGGATACGCAGGTGAAACCCACCCCGAATCCTTGGTATCGTTGTGCCTGTCGCCGCGGGGCCAGCCCTGCGGATCACCTGTCCGGGTGGCGGAATGGCAGACGCGCTAGCTTGAGGTGCTAGTGCCCTTTATCGGGCGTGGGGGTTCAAGTCCCCCCTCGGACACCACGACGAACGACATACAGGACGAGGCCCCGACCGTACGGTCGGGGCCTCGTCCTGTATGTGCGCAACCAACCATGTGCGCAAGCCGTGTGTCGATCCAGAAAAATGAACATTCATCTTGACGTGCCGTCCGGTGGCGCCGCAGGATGGGGGCCGACAAAAAGGAACGGTCGTTCGCGAAGGGGGTGGGCATGGTCGTGGAGCGTGTCCCGGGGGTGGCGAGGGGGGCCGGCGACATGCCCGCCCGGGGGCGCGACGCCCCGTCGCGGGAGTTCCCGGGGATATCGCCGAGGTCGCCTCGCGATTAACGCCCGGCTAACAACTCCTGGCTAGGCTCGGGGAATCAACGGCCGAGGCAATTTCAACTTCACGGCAGGGCGGGCTTTCCTCCATTCGAATCGGGCGGTTCGAATGGACGGTCGATCACGACGCTGATCCGACGGTTTCCCGCGCGCTGAGAGCGGATTCACCAACGGATTCGCGGCAATTTCCCGGCGATGTCCTGTCGAGTGAACTCGAATGACGGCCCGAGAAACAGCAGTCCATGCACGCCGGTGCTTGGGCGAGGGCAGAAGGTGGCATTTGATGCGAACTGGCGACCAGTACTTGGAGTCCCTCAGGGACGGGCGCGTCGTCTGGGTCGGAGGTGAGCTGGTCGACGACGTCACGACGCACCCGAAGACCAGGGCGCAGGCCGGGCGGATAGCGCAGTTCTACGACCTGCACCACGAGCCCGAGATGCAGGACGTCATGACCTTCGTCGACGACGGCGGGGTGCGTCGTTCGATGATGTGGTTCACGCACACGGACGCCGCGGGGCTGCGCCGCAAGCGCGTGTACCTGGAGACCGTGGTCCGGGAACTCGACGGGGGATCGACGGGGCGGACCCCGTGCGCGAACAACTACGGCCTGGTCACCTACGAGGAGGACCCGCAGCCGTGGAGCGACCAGTCGGTGGGCACCGGCGGGCGTGATCTGACCGTGGGGATCAGGGACTTCCTGGAGCTGGTGAAGGAGGGCGACCTCAACTGCGCCTTCGCCTTCATCGACCCCCAGGTCGACCGGTCCAAGCAGAACGCGGCCCAGACCGCGCTGCGCGTCGTGGAGACCCGGGACGACGGCATCGTGGTCAACGGCGTCAAGGCCGTGAGCACCGGTACGCCGTTTGCCGATTACATTCACATCGGTGTCTTCTTCCGGCCGGGAATCGAGAGCGAACAGGTCATCTACGCCGCTTGTCCGGCCAATGCGCCGGGCGTCGCGATGGTCTCCCGCGAGGCGACGGTACGTGACGATCCCGAGAACCACCCGCTGTCCTCCGCCGGCGACGAGCTGGAATGCACCGTCATCTTCGACAACGTGTTCATCCCGTGGGATCGCGTTTTCCACATCGGCAGCCCCGAGCACGCGTCGCTCTACCCGCAGCGCATCTTCGACTGGGTGCACTACGAGGCGCTCATCCGGACGATGGTCCGCGCCGAGCTCATGGCCGGGCTCGCGATGCTGATGACCGAGCACCTCGGTACGTATCAGCTCCCGCCGGTCCAGGCGCGGCTGGCGCGGCTCGTCGAGTTCTACCAGACGATCCGGGCCCACGTGATCGCCTCCGAGACGGAGGGGTTCATCTCCCCGGCGGGGCTCTACAAGCCCAACGTCCTCCTCTTCGACTTCGGCCGGTCGTACTACCTGGAGAGGTACGCGGAGATGCGGAACGAGGTGATCGACCTCGCCGGCCGTGCCTCGCTCCTGTTCCCGACCGAGGAGCAGTGGCAGAACCCCGAGTTGCACGACTGGCTCGCGCCCCTGCAGGCGGGCGCGGTCGGCGAGCCCTACGACCGCATCCGCATCTCGCGTGTCATCCGTGACCTCTTCCTCACGGACTTCGGCGACCGGATCAGCACCTTCGAGCAGTTCAACGGGACGCCGATGCTCGGCACCCGGATGCTCACGATGAAGCGCTCGGAACTGTCGCCCTCCGGGCCGCTCACCCAGCTGGCCCGGAAGGTCTGCGGTCTTCCGGAGCCCGAAGTCCCCGAGGTGACGGCCTACACCGAGCAGGCCGAGTACGCCCGGCGTCTGGACGGCGCGCGGCTCGAGGGCTCACGGGTCCGCTGAACCGGCGACGGTGCGGGCAGGTTCGCGGCCGCCGCCGGTCGCGAACCGCCGCACCCGGTACCGACGGGTGACCCGGTGCGGGTGGGCACCGACGACACACATGGTTCGGCCGGCGAACGGGACGAGCCGGAACTTCCGCGGGAGCACTGAGGATCACGGAGGCGCGACATCCGATGGGTGACTCTGATTCCGACCGGCCGAGCGGCCCGAACGCGTCCGGCCGGCACCATCGCGCGATCATCCGGCGGAAACTGGCGGCGCCGGAGCCGGCGAAGGACGTCGTCGTCCGCGAGAGGCTCAACCGACGTCTGCGGGACATGCTGGACCGCCACACCGTGGTGAACGTCTTCGCGACGGCGGGGGCCGGCAAGACCACGGCGGTGGCCCTGGCCGTGAGCGGCCTCGACCGGCCCGTCGCCTGGCTGTCGCTCGACGGCACGGAGCGGGCGGCAGGGCGCCTGCTCGTCTACCTCGAAGCGGCTCTCGAGGGCGTTGTCGCCGGCGCCGCCGACGTGGCCTCCGACGCCCTGGGCAGCAGCCTCCACATCGGTGAGGCGGCCGGGCTGCTGGCCGAGAGCCTCCAGGGAAGCCGCCTCATCCTCGTGTGCGACAACGTGGAACGGATCGCCGCCGACGAGAGCTGCGTCGCCGTGCTGTCGTCCTTCGCCCGCTACCTGCCGTCCGGTGTGAACCTCGTACTGATCTCGCGTGTCGACGTCCACCTGGACCCGGGCCCGACGAGCGAACGCGACCGGGTGGGCGAGCTGATCGAGAGCGACCTCGCCTTCGACGCCCAGGAAGCCGACGCCGCACTGCGGACCGTCGGCCACGTCGACGTGCATCCGGCCCGGGCCGTGGCGGCGACGGGGGGCTGGGTGACCGGGGTCCTGTTCGAGGGATGGCGTCATGCGCGCTCCCGCGAGCTGGATCCCGACTCGCTGCGGTCCTACGTCGCGGCGAACGTCTTCAACTCGCTCTCCCCGGTGGAGAGGACCTTCCTCCTCCACACCAGTCTGCTGGCGGAGATATCGGTCGAGGGCGCTCGCGCCCTGGGTCAGGAGAACGCGGCCCAGGTCATGGCCGACCTGCGCGTCCGGCATCTTCCGGTGACGTGGTCGCCGGACGGTTCCCGCATGACGCCGCACCCGGTGTTCCGCGACTTCCTGCGCGTCGTCCTGGGGCGGCAGGACGCCGGGACACTCACCGCGGTCCGTCGCCGGCACGCCGAGCTCCTGATCGCCCGCGGCGAACGCGAGGAAGCCGTCGACGAGTTGCTGCGGCTCGGGGACCTCGAGGCGGCCGGGCGGCTGGCCGCCGCGGCGCTTCCCAGCCTCGTGGCGCGGATGGACTTCGAGCCGGCGGCACGCTGGCTCGACGCGCTGGGAGGGTCGGCCCGTACTCCGACCCCGGAGATCGGCTCGGTCATCCTGCGCGTCGCCTTCGCACTCGAGCAGTGCGACCGCGGCGTGGAGCTCGTCGATCGCCACGGATACGCGTGGCTTCCGGAGCCGGGGGCCCCCGACTTCGAGGAGGCCCACGTCCTGGCCTGCTGGTGCCTGTGGCACTCCGGCCGGATCGAGGAGGCGCGGTCCGTCGCCGACCAGCTCTCACCGGGCCGGAACTGGCTCATCGCGCACACCTTGATCGCGCTCGCCACCGGCGAGGAGCCACCGCCCTTCCCCGAGTACTCGCCCACGCCGTCCGGGCCGGTCGACGGTCTGCTGATGCGGCTGGCCTTCATGCGCGGTCGCCTCGAAGGACTCGACGACGTGGGTTCGTTCGACCCGTGGCGGACGATCCTGGGCGGCCCCTGGGTCGTCGCCGCGCTGCGGGCCACCGGACGGCTCGACGCCGCGATGTCGATGTTCGAGCCGCGCAGCGGTTCGTCGCAGCCGGTCTGGTTGCACGCCGTCGACGCCGTCGACCTCATGCTGGACCTCGGCCGGGGAGAGGAGGCCTGCGCGTCCATCAAGCGCGGGCGGGACCTCATCGCGTCGACCGGATCGAAGGTGTACCGCAACATGAGCCTGCTCGTCGAGGCCAAGCTGCGGCTGCGCCTCGAGGGCGACACGCGGCGTGCCGACCGCGTGCTGGCGGAAGCGGCGGCCAACGGTGCCTCGGAGTACGTCCTCACCCGGGAGGCGTGGCAGGTCTGGTCGGGCCTGTCGATGCTCCTGCAGGACAAGGACGCCGAGGCCTACGAGCTCCTCGCGGAATGCGTCCTGAGCATGCAGAAGGGCGACCGCCACCTGGATCTCCCGACGGCCGCCGTCTACCTGGCCGAGGCGCAGTGGCGTCTCGGCCTCGAGGACCAGTCCGACGCCACGGCCGACCTCGCGATGACCTCGGCCTCGACGCACGGATCACAACACCTGCTGCTGACGGCCCTCACCGACATGCCCTCGGTCGCGGCCAGAGCCGCGGACACCAAGTCCAGCCGCATGTCCCCCTGGTACGAGGTCCTTGCGGCACTGTCGGGCCCGCATCCCGTACGCGTGAACGTGAGTACGCCGCGTCTGGTGCTCGAGGAGTTCGGCGAGCCGGTCCTCACCGTCGACGGGAACACGGCTCAGCCCCGGCTCACCAAGAGCGTCGAGCTCCTCAGCTACCTGCTCGGGAGACCCGACCGCAGGGCCACACGCGAGGAGCTCCTCGGGGCGCTCTTCGGCGGTCGTAACGACGCCGCCGGCCGCAACTACCTGAGGCAGGCCCTCTACCGGCTCCGTGAGGTCCTGCCCGACGACCTGGGCCCGAGGCAGGACGGCGACGTCTTCCGCATGCCCGGTCCCGCGGTGGCCATGGGCTCGGCGCAACGCGCGGCCGACCTCATCGCCCAGGCCGGCAGACAGGACGGGGAGATCCGCCTCCAGACGCTGGCCCACGCCCTCAGCAGCGCCGAAAGGGGGCCCTACCTCGCGACGGTCTCCGGTGCGTGGGTCGCCGAGCGCCGCGTGCTCCTCGCCGAGACCTTCCTGTCGGCGCGGGTCGACGCGGCCAAGCTCGCCTACCGGATGAACCGGTACCGCCAGGCGAAGGGACTGGTCGACTACGTGCTCCGCGAGGACCCGTACCGCGAGCAGGCCTGGCGGCTGGCCATCCAGCTGGCGCACGCCAGCGGCAGCGACGACGCCGTGCTGGCCCTCTACCAACGGTACGCGGTGCGCATGCGGGAGCTCGGCGTACCGCCGTCCGACGAGGTCCGCCGACTGGTCGCGCAGCTGCGCCGCTAGGCCCGCGCCCGTCCGCGCCGCAGAGGCCGGTGAAGCCGGTGAAGCCGGCGAACACGCCGTCAGCCACACCCGGGCCGCCTGGGCACAGGCGGTGCCGGGGCCATCTCGTCACACGCAACGGAGGGCACCATGGATACGTCGACCGCGCACGACATGTCCGTCGTCTACCGCGGAGCAATGTCACGGTTCACGACCGGCGTCACGATCGTGACGACCAGGACGCCGAACGGCCCGGCAGGGATGACGGCCAGCGCCGTCGCGTCCGTATCGCTGGATCCGCTCATGCTCCTGGTGTGCGTCGGGAACACCCTTGCGACGCGCGACGCGATCTCCGGCTCCGGGGTCTTCGCGGTCAGTGTCCTGTCACGGGGACAGGAGCACCACGCGCTGCGGTTCGCGAGCCGGTGCGACGACAAGTTCGCCGGCATGGGCCTGCGGGCCGGCCACGAACTCCCCGTCGTCGACGGCGCGGTCGCCTACTTCGCCTGCGACGTCCACAAGGAGGTCGCCGGGGGAGACCACACGGTCTTCATCGGGAAGGTGGTCAGCTGCGGCTACGAGGCCGACTCCGACCCCCTCGTGTACTTCGCCGGGGGATTCGGCAGCCTCTGCGATCCCCGTTCCCACGTGCAGCTCGCCTTCGACTGGCAGCTGTCCGCCTCGATGTAGCGATCCCTCACCCGGTGCCCGGGCCGGCGCCGCGCACCACCGCGACCGGTCGGGCCCGGGTGGGATCGACAACCCCCTGCGCATGTCGCGCACCGTCTCAGGAGATGAACGTGAACGTATCCGTGCTGGGTCTCGGTCAGATGGGATCCGCCATAGCCGAACGACTCATCGGCGCAGGCCACCAGGTGAGTGTCTGGAACCGGTCGAAGGGCAGGGCGGACGGCCTGGTGGCACAGGGCGCCATCGAGCTCGGCGCCCCCGGTGAGGCGTGGGACCGGTCGGAGGTGTGCATCACGATGGTCGCGGACTCCCGCGCCCTGGCCGATGTCGCGCTCGCGCCGGACGGCGGGCTCGTCCACGCCGCGTCCGGCAAGGGACGGGTCCTGGTCGACATGAGCACCGTCTCCGTGGAGGTGTCCCGTGACGTGGCCGCCGGAGCCGAGGCCGCCGGTATCGGCTACCTGCGCGCTCCTGTGAGCGGGAACCCGGGTGTCGTGCGTGCCGGGAACCTCACGATCATCGCGTCGGGTGACGACGCCGTCTTCGCGTCCGTGGAGGGCCTGCTGCGCGACATCGGCCCCCATGTGTTCCACAGCGGTGAGGGGGATGCCGCCCGCATCATCAAGCTGGCCCTCAACCTCATGGTCGCCGGGACGGCCGAGCTCCTCGCGGAGTGCGTCGCCCTGGCCGAGGCCCACGGCGTGCAGCGGGACCGGCTGCTGGAGGTCGTCGCCGCCTCGGCGGTCGCGTCACCGCTGGTGAAGTACAAGATCGGGCCCCTTCTGGCGGATGACTACACGTCGACGTTCAGCTCCCGGCTCATGCGCAAGGACCTGGACCTGGCCCTCGAAGCGGCGGCGGCCGGCGGGGTCCCGCTGCCGGTCACCGGCGTCGTGCAGCAACTGCTCCAGGCGTGCATCTCGACCGGCTTGGGTGAGCAGGACTTCATGTCCCTCCTCATCCGGCTGCAGCGTGAAGCCGGACAGATCCCCGGCTGACCGTCCGGATGCGCGTGAGGCCGGCCGGACTCCCGTCCGGCCGGCCTCGGATCCCGCGCGGTCTCAGAGCCGCGCCGCCACGGGTGCGGGCGGCTCGGGCATGTCCAGATCGAAGGCCATGACACGGTGGAAGCGCGACAGGGCGTTCCACATGCTGATGCACATCACGAGCTCCACGAGTTGCGCCGCGTCGAACACCCGCTGCGCCTCGTCGCGCACATCCGTCGAGACGCCGGTGAGGCCGCTCGCGACGGGGGTGCCCGGAAGGGCGACCGTCATCTCCTCGGCCAGCCGGAGCGCCAGCCGCTCCTGCTCGGTGAAGCCCCCGAGCTCGCCGCCCGCGACGGCCGCGAGCTCGTCGGCCGACACCCCCTTGGCGAGCGCCGACGCGCAGCGGTGACTCGTGGTGTAGCGGCAGTGGTTGAGCACGGCGACGCGTACGGCGACCAGCTCCTTCACGCGCCCGTCCAGCGAGCCCGGTCCGTTGACCTGCCTGAGGAAGGGAAGGTAGGCGGCGAGCAGGCCGGGGCTGTTCCCGATGCCCGCCCAGGTGTTCAGCACCTCGCCGTACGCACTCATCCCCTGGGTGAGAGCGGGTTGGTCGACCGACGAGAACTCGTCGGAAGTGAGCAGCGGCACCAGTGACATGGGCATTACCTTTCAAGGAATCCCGGCTGGAGGCAGCCGGCTTGGGGTGAGGGTGGGGCGGACTCCGGGGGAGTGGCCGCGGCCTGGGGCGTGGCCGGGCGGCGGGGTGAAGTGCCGGGGCGACGCAGGCCGATCGTGATCCCCATCGTCGCGTTGAGCCACGGCACGAGGAAGGTCAGTGCCGTGCGGGCCGCGAGTGCCCAGGTGAACGGGCCGTCCCTGACCTGCGAGTACAGGTTGACCATGAACAGGGTCGAGCCGACGACCAGGGCGGCTGCGGTCGTCTGCGCCATGGCCCTGCCTCGTACGGCACCCCGTAGCGCCACGCTCCATGCGACAGGGGGAGTCCTGGCTTGAGGGTCTTGCTCGGGTGAGCTCATGGTGTCCTTCGGCGCTCTGGACGTCACGTCACGTCGCGGTCCGCGGCGGGCTCCCGAGGGCGCGGATCCCACCGGCCGCCCGCAGGAGGAGGAGGCTTCCGGGCGCCCCGGCGGGAGGAACGTGGTGTCCGGCTCCCGCCGTCGGCCGGCGCTCCACCGGTCACGCTCGCCGGGGCGCGGTACGGCCCAAGGCGCCCGGTACGTCACATCCGTGACGCCCGGTCACGGCGGCGCTCCCCGGGTTCCGTCACTCTCCACCATGGCAGGAGATGGATCCAAACTCAACCGCCTGGTGGGCAATCTTGACCCCTGTGAGGCTGAATGGATCCGAAATGACCTCGGGTGGCGTTGGCCGGAGCCGGGTCAGAGTCCGAAGCGCGTTCGGAAGAACCGATCCAGGTCGCGCCGGCCGGCACCCGGTGACGGCAGCGACTCCCCGCCGGGGGAGCGCAGGCCGTCGAGGAACACCCCGAGTTGGCGGCCCGCCAGATCCACCGAGGGATCGCTGCTGCCGTCCTGCGGGATCTGGGCCGGGATCGAGTTCAGCATCAGGACGAGGTCGAAGACGGTCACGTCCTCGCGCAGGCTCCCGGCCTCCTGGGCCCGTGCCACCACCTCGGCGAAGTCGGCCAGCAGGGCCTCGCGGGCCGCGACGAGCTCGGGCCCCGGCTCCATCGTCCGCCTCCGGCTGACGGGGAAGAGCTGGCTGCTGCGGACCTGGGCGATGTACCGCACCACCCGCGTGAAGACCACCCAGGGATCGGGTTCGGCTGCCGAGACGTCCCGGATCTCAAGGGACGTATCCGTCATGACGTCGATCGCCACGCGCTCGACCAGGGCGTTCTTGCTCGGGAAGTGACGGTAGACGGTGCCCATCCCCAATCCCGAGCGGCGGGCGACCGCCTCGATGGACACCTCGTAGCCGCGGTCGGCGAAGACCTCCCGGGCGGCTTGCAGGATCAGTCGGACGTTCTCGCGGGCGTCGGCGCGCAGCGGGCGGTCGCCGGGGGGTGTCAACGGGTCCATTTGCCACCGATGTTAGTGTCCTGAGGACGCAAGCGGAAATTGAATTTCCGGTTACCTCGTGCGTTCCCCACACAGGAGGCCTCATGAGCGTGTCGACGCAACCCCGCTCCCACTCCGACTTCCCCACCGAATTCCGCGGCACGGTGCTGCGCCCCGCCGACGACGGTTACGACACGGCGCGTGCGCTCTACCAGGGCCGTGCCGCCGACGACGGCCCGGCGCTCATCGCGCAGTGCGCCGACGAGGAGGACGTCGCGACCGTCCTGCGCTACGCCTCCGCACGCGCCATTCCCGTGGCCGTGCGCAGCGGCGGGCACGGTTCCGACGGCTACGCGATGCCCGGCGGTGCGTTGGTCGTCGACCTCTCGGCGATGCGGGCGGTCACCGTCGACCCCCAGACCCGGGTGGTACGGGCCCAGCCGGGCGTCACACTCGGCGAGATGGACGCCGCCGCACAGCGTCACGGTCTGGCCGTGCCGGCGGGGACGGTCAGCAGCACCGGCGTCGGCGGGCTGACCCTGGGCGGCGGCATCGGTTACCTGATGCGCCGCCACGGTGCCACCGTCGACAATCTGCTGGGCTGCGACATGATCACCGTGGACGGCCGCAAGGTCCGCGCCGACGGGACCGAGAACCCCGAGCTGTTCTGGGCGCTGCGCGGCGGGGGCGGCAACTTCGGGGTCGTCACCTCGCTGGAGTACCGCGCGCACCCGATCGGACCCGAGGTCGTCGCGGGACAGCTGATCTTCCCGTTCGACCAGGCCGCCGACGTCCTCGGCAAGCTCCCGGCCCATCTGGTCACGGCCCCGCGGGAGCTGGGACTGCTGGTCGCGATCGCCCCGGCTCCCCCGCTGCCGATGCTGCCCGAGGAGGTGCACGGGAAGCCGGCGCTGATCCTCGTCGTGGTCCACACCGGGGAGCCCGCCGCGGCCCCCGGGGTCGTCGAGCCGCTCGCGGCGCTCGGCCGTCCGCTGGCCGACCTCGTCGGGAGGACGACGTGGGTCCGGGCCAACAGCATGCTCGACGCGGTCGCCCCCTACGGCATGCGCATGAACCTGCGGGGTGGGTATCTGCCGGCGCTGTCCGCCGACGCCGTCGACGTGCTGCTGGAGCACGTCGCCACCGTGCCGTCGAAGCCCGGCGACATCTACTCGTTCAACCTCTCGTTCATGGGCGGCGCGATATCCGAGGACCGCGACGAGGACGCCATGGCCTTCTCCCGCGAGGGCGCCGCCTGGCTGTGGGAGGCCATCTGCAAGTGGGACGCACCCGAGCGCGACGCGGAGTACGACGACTGGGCCACGGCCCTCACCGAGGCGATGCGGCCGCACGCGCTGACGAACGGCTACGCCAACCTCAGCGACGACCTGGGCGAACAGTGGCGGCGCGGGGTGCACGGCAGCGAGGCCAAGCACCGGCGGCTGCGTGCGGTCAAGGCCGCCTGGGACCCGCACAACCTGCTGCGGTTCAACAAGAACATCGCCCCTGAGACCACCCGCTGACCGCACAGCGGCCGGCGCCTTCCACCGCCCAGGGCGAGGGGAAGGCGCCGGCCGCTGTGTGAGGTTCCGGACGGTCCTCGCGGTCACAGACCCGCGGCGTCTTCCCGGCGCTTGGTCCCGGTCCCCGCGAACGTGTTCAGGTGCGACTGGGAGTCGCGCTCGGCCGGCAGGGGTCCCGAGACGGTGAAGTAGCGCCGCCCGGCGACGAGAAGCTCCTCCGCAGGGAACTTGGTGATGACCTCGCAGCCGTCCGCGGTCACCACGAGCTCCTCCTCGATCCGGGCCGCGCCCCACCCGTCCTTCGACGGCCAGTAGGTCTCGAGCGCGAACACCATGCCCTCCTGCAGCACCTCGGGGTGCTCCAGGGACACCAGCCGGGAGAACACCGGCTTCTCCCAGATCGACAGCCCGACACCGTGGCCGTACTGCAGCGCGAAGGCCGCCTCCTCGTCGGCGAACCCGAACTCCTGCGCCGTCGGCCACACCGACACGATGTCCGCCGTCGTGGCCCCGGGCCGGACGAGGCTGATCGCCTCGTCCATGTACTCGCGGCACCGCGTGTAGGCGTCGCGCTGGGCGGACGAGGCGCTGCCGACGGCGAACGTGCGGTAGTAGCAGGTGCGGTAGCCGTTGTAGCTGTGCAGGATGTCGAAGAACGCCGGGTCCCCGGGCCGCACGATGCGGTCCGAGAAGACGTGGGGGTGCGGCGCGCACCGCTCCCCGGAGATCGCGTTGACGCCTTCGACGAACTCCGAGCCGAGGTCGTAGAGGGTCTTCGCCACCACGCCCACGCACTCGTTCTCACGCACACCCGGCCGGAGGAACTCGTAGAGGTTCTCGTAGGCGGCGTCGACCATCGAGCAGGCGTGGGTGAGCAGGTGGATCTCGTCGCGGGTCTTGATGCGCCGGGCCTCCATGAACACCTGCTGGCCGTCCACCACCGTCACGCCCGCGTTCTGCAGGGCCGCCAGGACCGGGAGTTCGATGACGTCGACGCCGAGCGGCTCGTCCAGGAGCCCGTAGAGCTCGAGCTCGTGCTTGATCTTCCGGGCGACGGAGTCGGCCATCCCGACCAGCGGGTTGATGGCGCCGCGCAGCGTCGAGATGCCGGCGCGGGCACCGCTGGGGTTGCGGGCGTCGGCTCCGTGGTGGGCTCCGTGCGGATCGCCGTCGGCCTGGGCGTTCGAGTAGTCCAGCCACGGGTTGTACAGCTGGTGGTGCCTGGCGGCCGAACCGAAGTCCCAGACGATCGGCTCCCCTCCCCTGACCAGCAGGGAGAACCGGATCATCTTGTCGATGCCCCAGGTGCCGATGTGGGTCGAGGTCATGTACCGGATGTTGGCGAAGTCGAAGGCCAGGACGGCTCCGAGGTCGGACTGCTCCAACGAGGCGCGCAGACGCGCCAGTCGCTCGTCGCGGAGCCTGTTCATGTCGATACGGGTTTCCCAGTCGACCGCGTTCGGTCCAAACGTCGGAATCGCCATCAGAGGTCCTTTGCCATGCGGAAGTCGCGGGTAGGGGAGACACATGCGCACCACCGGTGACGGTCTGGTGCGCGCACCCGTGGGGGACCTGGCGGTCCCTCGCCTCGGAGCAGGCTGCGCACGGCTCAGTGTGCGCCGCGCTCCGTTACCCGGCCGGTAGGGGTGAGCCGGCCTGTCGGTCCACCTGTGAACCGGGCGTTAGCGCTGCTTGCTGCGGCCTTCGAGCGTCGGATCCACTCTCGGCAGAAGGATCAGCCGCTGACTGGAGGAACCGAACATGGCCGCAGGTTGGAACTTGGAGGGCCGGACGGCTTTCGTGACCGGTGGTAGCCGGGGCTTGGGCTACGCCATCGCGCAGGCGCTGCTCGAGCGCGGTGCCAAGGTCGCGATCGCGGCCAGGGACGAAGCGGCCGTCAAGGCCGCGGCCGGTCGTCTCACCGCCGATGGGCGCGCGGAGGACGTGCTCTCCGTCGTCGTGGACGTCACCGACGCGGAGTCCGTCGACAACGCGCTGGCGGAGGTGCACGCGTGGCAGGGCAGCCTTGACATCGTCGTGAACAACGCGGGTCCGCAGCTCGCACCCTCCCCCCTGGAGCAGGCCGACGAGAACGTCGTCGCGTCCGCCTTCGACACGAAGCTGATCGGGTTCCTCCGTGTCGCGCAGGCCGCCCTCCCCCTCCTGAGCCGGACCGGCAGCGGCAGCATCATCAACGTCGTCGGCGCGACCGCGCACGCGGTGATCCCGAACACCGGCCCCACGGCCATCGTGAACGCGGGCGTGGTCGCGCTCACGAGCTACCTGGCGACCGAGGCGGCGGCCGGCAACGTCCGGGTCAACGCCATCTCCCCGGGGATGACGAAGACCGAGGGCTGGCTCACCAAGACCGAGGCCATGGCCAAGCAGCAGGGCAAGAGCGCCGAAGAGGTCCGGGCCGGCATGGCCAAGGGGCTCGGCATCCGCCTCGACCGCTGGGCCGAGCCCGCCGAGATCGGCGCCGCGGCGGCGTTCCTGGCGTCCGACGACGCCTCCTACATGACCGGTCAGGTGCTGCGCGTCGACGGCGGGTTGTCGAAGCCCGTCGCCTGATCGCGGGTCCCCGGGCCGACGCCATCCAAGACCGCCACCGGTCTTGGATGGCGTTCCTGGTCGGCGTGACGGCCGTCCCCCCCAATGCCCTGCACCTTCGACACCTGGAGTTCTGGGAATGCTGATCGGAATCGTGAGCGAAGCCCGCCGTGGCGAGACGCGCGTTGCCGCGACTCCCGCCACGGTGGTCCAGCTGGTCAAGCTGGGGTACGACGTCGTGGTGGAGCCGGGCGCGGGGGCGCTGTCGAGCTTCCCGGACGAGGCCTATGCGGGGGCCGGCGCGAGTCTGGGTGACCCGCTCGCGGCGGACGTCGTGCTCGGTGTGAACGCCCTCTCGCCCGAGCAGTTGGACGGGTTGAAGCCGGGCGCGACGGTCGTGGGCATCATGAGCCCGGCGTTCGATCCCGCGCTGGTGGAGGACCTGGCGCGGCGGCCGATCACGGCGCTGGCCATGGACGCGGTGCCCCGTATCTCGCGGGCGCAGTCGCTGGACGTGCTGTCCTCGATGGCGAACATCGCCGGCTACCGGGCGGTGGTGGAGGCCGCGCACGTCTTCGGCCGCTTCTTCACCGGCCAGGTGACGGCCGCCGGCAAGGTGCCGCCGGCGAAGGTGCTGGTCTGCGGTGCGGGGGTGGCGGGTCTGGCCGCGATCGGTGCCGCCGGAAGCCTGGGTGCCGTCGTGTACGCCACCGACCCGCGGCCCGAGGTCGCCGACCAGGTCAGGTCGCTGGGCGGCGCGTACCTCTCGGTCGAGGCCGAGGACGCCGGCGAGGTGGAGGTGTCGGCGACGGGTTACGCGAAGGAGATGTCGCAGGACTACAACACCCGTGCGGCGCAGCTGTACACGGACCGGATCACGGAGATGGACATCGTGATCACGACGGCACTGATCCCGGGGCGTCCGGCGCCGACGCTGATCACCGCGGAGATGGTGGCCTCGATGAGGCCGGGCAGCGTGATCGTGGACCTGGCGGCCGCCAACGGCGGCAACGTCGAGGGCACGGTCAGGGACCGGGCGGTGGTCACGGACAACGGTGTGACGATCATCGGCTACACCGACCTGCCCGGCCGGCTGCCCGCGCAGGCGTCCCAGCTGTACGGCACCAACCTGGTCAACCTGATGAAGCTGATGACCCCGGCCAAGGACGGCCGGCTGGTGCTGGACCTCGACGACGTCGTGCAGCGGTCGATGACCGTGGTGCGCGACGGCGAGCCGACCTGGCCGCCGCCGCCGGTCCAGGTGTCCGCCGCCCCGGCGGCCACCCCCGCCGCCGCGTCTCCGGCGGCGAAACCGGCCGGCTCCCAGGGCAGGTCGCCGGTGTCGGCCCGGCGGCGGTTCGCCGTGGTCGGCGTCGGTGCCACGGTGCTGTTCCTGCTCGCCGCCCTGTCGCCGCCGGTGCTGCTCGGGCACCTGACGGTGTTCGCGCTGGCGATCGTGATCGGCTACTACGTGATCGGGCAGGTGCACCACGCCCTGCACACGCCGTTGATGAGCGTGACCAACGCGATCTCCGGGATCATCGTGGTCGGCGCCCTGATGCAGATCGGGCACGACGGGCCCCCGAACGGCGGGGTCGTCACCGCGCTCTCGACGATCGCGATCCTGCTGGCCTCCGTCAACATCTTCGGTGGCTTCGCAGTGACCCGCCGGATGCTCTCCATGTTCTCGAGAAGCTGAAGGGGCTCTGCCATGTCTGATCTGATGACCGTCGAGACCGGCGCGGCGGCGGCCTACATCGTCGCGGCCCTGCTCTTCATCCTGGCACTGGCCGGGTTGTCCCACCACGAGTCCGCCAAGGCCGGCAAGACCTTCGGCATCGGCGGCATGGCGGTGGCCCTGGCCGCGACGACCGTGCTGGCGATCGACCACGACATCTCCGGAGCCGGTCTGGCCCTGATGACCGGTGCCGTGGCGGTCGGCGCCGCCGTCGGACTGTGGCGGGCACGGGTCGTGGAGATGACCGGGATGCCCGAACTGATCGCCCTGCTGCACTCCTTCGTGGGGCTGGCGGCGGTGCTGGTGGGCTGGAACGGCTACCTGCACGTGGAGGCCGCACTCGACGGCCCGGGCAGTGCCGAGGCCGGCGCGCTGCGGGCCCAGGACCTGCTCGGGATCCACTCCGCCGAGGTGTTCATCGGCGTCTTCATCGGCGCGGTCACCTTCACCGGCTCGGTCGTGGCGTTCCTCAAGCTCTCGGCGCGGATCAAGTCGGCCCCGCTGATGCTGCCCGGCAAGAACCTCCTCAACCTGGGCGCCCTGGCCGCCTTCGCCGTCCTCACCACGTGGTTCGTGATCGACCCGGCGCTGTGGCTGCTGGTCGCGGTCACGGTCGTCGCGCTGGCCCTGGGCTGGCACCTGGTCGCCTCGATCGGCGGCGGGGACATGCCGGTCGTCGTGTCGATGCTGAACTCCTACTCCGGCTGGGCGGCCGCGGCGTCGGGATTCCTGCTGGAGAACGACCTGCTGATCATCACCGGCGCCCTGGTCGGCTCCTCGGGCGCCTACCTGTCCTCCGTCATGTGCAAGGCGATGAACCGGTCCTTCCTCTCCGTGATCGCCGGCGGGTTCGGCATCGAGGCGGGCCCCGCCGACGACAAGGACTACGGGGAGCACCGCGAGATCACCGCCGAGGGCGTCGCCGAGCTCCTCGGTTCCGCCGACTCGGTGATCATCACCCCTGGCTACGGCATGGCCGTCGCCCAGGCCCAGTACGGCATCGCCGAGCTGACCCGCAAGCTCAGGGAGCGCGACGTCGACGTGCGCTTCGGCATCCACCCGGTCGCGGGCCGGCTGCCGGGCCACATGAACGTGCTGCTCGCCGAGGCCAAGGTCCCCTACGACATCGTGCTGGAGATGGACGAGATCAACGACGACTTCGACGACACCGCCGTCGTCCTCGTCATCGGCGCCAACGACACCGTCAACCCCGCGGCCGCCGAGGACCCGGGCTCGCCCATCGCGGGCATGCCCGTCCTGCAGGTCTGGAACGCCGAGAACGTCATCGTCTTCAAACGCTCCATGGCCTCCGGTTACGCCGGGGTCCGGAACCCCCTCTTCTACCGCGACAACTCCGCCATGCTCTTCGGCGACGCCAAGGACCGCGTCGAGGACATCCTCCGGGTCCTGTGACCCGCTGTCGGTGGGGTCCGCTACGTTCGGGCCATGTCGATCACCGCACAACTGCGCGACTCGGTGCAGCTCCCGGGTGGGGGCGCACTCGTCAACGGCTTCGCGTTCGAGAGCCGCGGGGGCGGTGCGTGCCGCGCCCTGCTGGGCAACGGGCGTGAGCTGGAGGTCCACGACCTGGGCGAGGTCTTCGCGGGTGAGCGCGGGCCGGCCGCCGTCTTCCCCCTTCCCTGGCCCGGGTGGGACCGCGGCGTCCACTCGGTCAGTCCCGACGGCACGTTCGCGGTGTTCTCGGGCCAGCGCGCCGTACGGGCGGTCGGCAGGGGCGGCGGGACCCTGTGGGAGTACCGGCACGCCTGCTGGGGCCCCGAGATCGACCACCCGCACACGGGGGACGAGCAGGAGGTGTGCCCCGGTCACGAGCACGGATCCTGCCGGGTCTCGGACGACGGCCGGCTCGTCTGGGCGCATGTCGTGGCCGAGCCGGCGGAAGGCGAGTGGGAGGAGCGCTGGGTCGTCCTGGACGCCCGGGACGGCCGGGAGCTGGCCCGGCTGCCGCTGGGCAGCGCGGCGTCCGGTTCGCATCATCTGTCCCACCCGGACGGTGTCCACATGGGCCTGTGCATCGGCATGGGCCAGGACGGCATCCTGCTGCACTGGGCGCGCCGGGACGGCGGCGAGCTGACCGGCTGGGACCTGAACGAGGGCATGGACCGCATCCTGATGGACGTCCATGCGGGGCATCCGGGCTTCCTGACCGTCGAGCACAGCGGGTGCGACCTGCAACTGCACGCCCCGGACGGCACCGTGCTCGCCGAGGTCTCGCCCGATCCGGCCGACGACGAGGACCCGCCCTGCTGGGACTACGGCTGCGGCTTCGTGGACGCCGACACGGTCATCGCCTCGACGATCGACTCCGCCGAGGACCCCGAACAGGCCCGCCACTGGCTGCTCGACGCCCACAGCCTGGAGGTACGCGGGACGGTCGACTATCCCACGGGCCCTGTCGACAGCTATGTGCGTCCGCTCGGCGACGGGACCTGGCTCACCTATGACGACAAAAGCGGGACGCTGAACCGCTGGGCGGAAAAGCCACTTTGAGCACGACCAGGACGCCCGCCGCTCGGCGGGCGTCCTGGTCGTGCTCTGCGGGAGCGGCTCCCGTCAGCCCTTCCAGACCGTCTTGAGGTTGCAGAACTCCCGGATGCCTTCCGCGGCGAGCTCGCGGCCGATGCCCGAGTCCTTCACGCCGCCGAACGGCAGTTCGGGGTAGGAGACGCTCATGCCGTTGACGAAGACGGCGCCCGCCTCGAGCCGGGGGATCAGGAACCGCTCCTCGTCGGGGTCGGTGGTCCACACCGACGAGCTCAGGCCGAAGGCCGTGTCGTTGGCGAGCGCCGCGGCCTGTGCGATGTCGTCGACCCGGTGGACCACGGCCAGCGGACCGAAGGCCTCCTCCCGGTACACCCGCATCGCGGGGGTGACCTCCTCCAGCACCGTCGGCTCGAAGAACCACCCCTCGGTACCGACCGCGGACCCGCCGCACCGCAGGACGGCACCCTGCGAGACGGCGTCGTCGACCAGTTCGGCGAGCTCGCGCCGACCGGACTCCGTGGCGATCGGCCCGATGTCGGTGTCCTCGTCGAGCGGGTCGCCGACGGTCAGCGCCTTCGTGCCCGCGACGAAGGCCTCGACGAACTCGTCGTACACCTCGGTGTGGACGATGAAGCGCTTGGCCGCGATGCACGACTGGCCGTTGTTCATCGTGCGCGCGGTCACGGCTGTCCGGGCCGCCGCGCGGACGTCGGCGGAGGGCAGCACGATGAACGGGTCGGACCCGCCCAGCTCCAGCACGGCCTTCTTCACCTCCGAGCCCGCGACCGCCGCGATCGACCGCCCGGCCGGCTCGGACCCGGTGAGCGTCACGGCGGCGACGCGCCGGTCGCGGACGACGGCTTCGACGCCGGCTGCCCCGATCAGGAGCGCCTGGAACGACCCGACCGGGAAGCCCGCCCGTTCGAAGAGCGTGTCGAGGTACAACGCGGACTGCGGGACGTTGGAGGCGTGCTTGAGCAGGCCCACGTTGCCGGCCATCAGCGCGGGCGCGGCGAAGCGGATCACCTGCCACAGCGGGTAGTTCCACGGCATGACGGCGAGGACGACGCCGAGAGGCTCGTAGGAGGTGTAGGCGGCCGAGGCCTTGACCGTCCGCGGGTCGGCGAGCGGCTGGTCGGCCAGCAGGGTCTCGGCGTTGTCCGCGTAGAACCGCATCGCGTGGGCGCACTTGAGGACCTCCGCGCGGGCCTGCGCGATCGGCTTGCCCATCTCGACGGTGAGCATGGGCGCCGTCCGGTCCGCCTCGGCCTCGACCAGGTCCGCGGCCGCCCGCATCCACCGGGCGCGGGTGTCGAAGCCGGTCGCCCGGAGCGTCGCGGCCGCGGCTTCCGCCCGCGTCAGCCGCTGGCCGACCTGTTCCTCGGTGAGTGGAGCGAACTCTTCGACGAGCTTACCGGTAGCGGGGTTGACGGTGGCGATAGGCACGGCGCTCTCCTCGTGGCATGGGCATCCATGAACCTTGATTGGATCCACTGTAGGCTCCGCCGTGGTGGTGCGCCAGGGGTGTTGTGGCGTGCGCGCCCTCCATCGTCTCAAGTTGGATACATTTAGAGCGTGGATATCGGTGCCCCGGACCCGGGGTTCGCAAGGCGCGGCCGAGCGCGCTGCGCGCAGGGCGGGACGCCGGTCGGCTCCTCGGGAGCTCCGGTGTCCCGCTCGCGTCAGTGCTTCTCGGCGAAGAGTTCCGGGTGCGCGGTGAGTTGGACCCTCGTGCGGCGGATGTGACCGGTCAGGTACCGCTCACCGTCCTCGGGATCGCGGCGCCGCACGGCGTCGAGGATCAGCCGGTGCTCGGCGTTGACGATGGTGGCCCGGTCCGGGTCGGCGAGCACCATGAACGCACGGCGGTAGTGCTGGGTGGAGTTCCAGAGCCGCTCGGTGATGGCCCGCAGGTGGTCGCTGGGGCACCCCGCGTAGGTGGTCATGTGGAACTCGCGGTCCAGCAGGAGGAACCGGTTGACGTCGCCCTGGTTCTCGATCTCGTCCTGGAGGCTTTCCAGGTGCTCGACGTGGTGGTCGGCGAGATGGGGGAGGGACTCGATCAGGGTCAGCGGCTCGAGGCGCTCGCGCATCCGGTAGTAGGTGTTCACCTCTTGGAGGCTGAGCATCGGCACGCGGGAGCCCCGGTTGGGGAACGACTCGGTGAGGCCGTCGGACTCCAGGATCCGCAGCGCTTCGCGGACCGGGATCCGGCTCGTGCCGAGGCGCGCGGCGATCTCGTCCTGGCGCAGCCAGGTTCCGGGCGTCAGATGGCCGGCGAGGATCTCCTCGCGCAGGATGCCCGCGATGTGCCGGCTCCTGACGCTGTCCGACCCGCGCGGATCGCGAGCTTGCGCGGGGGTCAAGAGCGGTCACCTCTGAACTGTGACGGGTCGCGGTCGAAGGCCTTGCCCTCAGGATACGACACCAGCTCGAACTGCATCCCCCACGGCGAGAGGAAGTAGACCCACCGCTGTCCCTCCGACGGCCCGGCGCTGGCGGTCGGGTCGCCGAGCACGGGAACGCCCCTCGCTCTCAGGAACGACACGGCGTCGTCGAGGTCTTCGACGTACAGCGCGACATGGTGGCCGCCGACGTCGCTGTTGCGCGGGACGTCCTTCCGCTGTGCGTCCGCCTGGTACGCGAAGACCTCGAACACCGCCTGCTCGCCGCACCGGTAGAAGCTCAGCCGGCGCATGACCGTGCCCGCGTCCACGTTCAGGTGCTCCGCCATCCAGCCGTCCGTCGCGCTGAACGGGCCGATCGAGTACAGGTACTCGCAGCCGAGGACGTCCACGAGCCATGCGTGCGCCTGGTCCAGGTCCGGCACCGTGAAGCCGATGTGGTCCAGGCGCATGAGGCCGGGCAGAGTCATGATCTTCCTCCTTTGGATCCGAACATCGCCGCAATGGTCCCGTCCATCCGCCAATCTGTCGAGCGGAACCTTGTCATTGGATCCAACCCTGTGGCAGGGTCGATGCACTCCGGTTGATCGAAGGGGGCACCCGATGCCTGCGGAAAACACACTCGAAGCCAACGCCGCCTGGTCGGAGTTCGTCGTCACCCAGGACGACTGGGACGCCGCGGCTCCGGACCTCCTGACGGGCATGTTCAGCCAGCTGGTGCTGATCCGGACCTTCGAGGAGTACGTCCTGGAGCTCGCCGCGGACGGACTCATCCACGGTCCCGCGCACTCCAGCATCGGCCAGGAGGGCGGGGCGGTCGGCGCGTGCTTCGCCCTGACGTCGCAGGACACCGTGAACGGCTCGCACCGCGGCCATCACCAGTTCCTCGCCAAGGCGCTCGCCCATCTGCATCCGAAGGGCATCGAGCCGACGAAGCCGTTCCCCGAGGACGTGCGGGCCCTGCTCCTGCGCAGCCTGCGCGAGATCTGCGGACTGGACCGCGGCTTCAGCCACGGCCGGGGCGGCAGCATGCACCTGCAGTGGCACGAGGCCGGCGCGATCGGGACGAACGCGATCGTCGGCGGTGGGGTACCGCTCGCGGCCGGTTCCGCCTGGGCGCACAAGGAGGCCGGGACCGACGCGGTGGCCTTCACGTTCTTCGGCGACGGCGCGATCAACATCGGATCCACGCTGGAGACCCTCAACCTCGCGGCGGCGTGGTCGCTGCCCCTGTGCTTCTTCGTCGAGAACAACCTGTACGCCGTGTCCACCCACGTATCCGAAGTCACCGCGGAGCCAAGGCTGTCCGGCCGCGGCCCGGGCTTCGGCATCCGCAGCTGGAAGGTCGACGGCATGGATCCGCTGGCCGTGCACCTCGTGACACAACGGGCCCTCACGCACATGCGCAGCGGCGACGGTCCGACGATGATCGAGGCCGATGTCTACCGCTACTTCCACCAGAACGGCCCCTTCGCCGGTTCGGCGTTCCGCTACCGGACCAGGGAGGAGGAGGCGCAGTGGCGTGCCCGCGACCCCCTCGACACCATCGTGCGACACCTGGTGCGCCGCAGGATCCTCACCAAGAAGGCGGTCGCCGAGACGATCGAGCGCGCCAAGGGCCTCATGATCGAGCTCGGCGACGTCATCCTCGAACCGCGGCCGGGCGGAAAGCCGGGTGAGCGGCGGATCGTGCCCTCGGAGTGGCCGGACCCGGCCTTCGTCGACGAGGGCGTCCGGGGCGACCTGTCGGAGCTGGCCGGGATCGAGTTCACCGACGCCGGGGACTTCGCCGACGACCTGACCGACGTCAAGTTCATCGGCGCCGTCGCCGGGGTGATGGGGCGCCGGCTGGAGACCGATCCCCGCGTCGTGGTGATGGGGGAGGACGTGCACCGCCTCAACGGCGGCACCAACGGCGCCACCCGCGGCCTGAGCGAGGCGTTCCCCGACCGCGTGGTCGGGACGCCGATATCGGAGAACGCGTTCGCCGGCCTCGGGGGAGGACTGGCCCTGGACGGCCGGTTCCGCCCGATCGTGGAGTTCATGTACGCCGACTTCATGTGGGTGGCGGCGGACCAGCTGTTCAACCAGATCGGGAAGGCCCGCCACATGTTCGGAGGCGAGGGCAAGGTGCCGTTCGTCCTGCGCAGCAAGGTCGCCACCGGCACCGGCTACGGGTCGCAGCACTCGATGGACCCGGCCGGCATCTTCGCGACGGCGCCGGGCTGGCGCATCGTCGCGCCGTCGACGCCGTTCGACTACGTCGGCCTGATGAACACCGCCCTGGCCTGCGACGACCCGGTGGTGGTCCTCGAACACGTCGATCTGTACAACTCGACCGGTCCGGGGCTGCCGGACAACCACGACCACCACCTGCCGGTCGGCAAGGCCGCCGTACGCCGTGAGGGCGCGGCCCTGACCATCCTCACCTATCTCGCGATGACGCCGGCCGTGCTGGAGGCCGTGGAGCGGACGGGAGTGGACGCCGAGGTCGTGGACCTGCGCTGGCTGGACCGGGCCAGCCTGGACTGGGACACGATCACGCGGTCGGTGCAGAAGACCAACAACGTGCTCATCGCCGAGCAGGGCGCCCTCGGCACCTCCTACGGCGGCTGGCTCGCGGACGAGATCCACCGGCGGCTGTTCGACTGGCTCGACGCCCCGGTCGAGCGGGTGACGGGCGGCGAGGCGTCGCCGAGCATCAGCAAGGTCCTGGAGCGTGCCGCGTTCGCCTCCACCGAGGAAGTCGTCGCCAAGCTCCGCGAGATCACGCGGGGGCAGAACAATGGCTGAGCTGCTGCGGATGCCCGAGATCGCCGCCAACACCGCGGAGGCGATCCTGGAGTCCTGGAACGTCGGGGTGAACACCCCTTATGCGGCAGGCGACTCGATCGTCACGGTGGAGACCGAGAAGGCCGTGGTCGACGTGGAGGCCGAGAGCGACGGCGTCCTCCTGCGCCTCCTGGTGGACGCGGGCACCACGGTGCCGGTGGGTACGCCCATCGCGGTCTGGGGGTCGCCGCACGAGCCGGCGTCCGCGGTCGACGAACTGGTGGCCTCGCTGGGCGGCGGACAGGCTCCGGTGACTGCCTCCGCGGCCTCGGCGCCGCCGGGCGCGGTCGCTCCGGCGCCCACCGGGGCGGCAGGCGACGGGGGCGAGCGCCTCTTCGCCAGTCCGCTGGCGCGACGTCTCGCACGCGAGCTCGGCGTCGATCTGAACGCCGTGGCGGGGAGCGGCCCGCGCGGACGCATCCGGCGCACCGACGTCGAGGCGGCCGCCGCCCGGCCGTCCCGGCAGGAGGCGGCGGCGCCGGCGGACACCGGGGCGGAGAACGCGGCACGTCCGGCCCCGGCGGCGGCCCCGCGCTTCGTGGACGTCCCCAACACGCGGATGCGGGCGGCCATCGCCCGCCGGCTGACGGAGAGCAAGCGGGACACGCCGCACTTCTATCTGCGCGGCAGCGCACGCGTCGACGCGCTGCTCGCACTGCGGCAGCAGATCAACGCCGGCCAGGGCGTGCGGGTGTCGATCAACGACCTGCTCGTCAAGGCGATCGCGTCCGCGCACACGGGCGTTCCCGCGATGAACGTGCAGTGGAACGACACCTCGATCCGGCACTTCTCGGACGTCGACATCGCCGTGGCCGTCGCCACCGACGGAGGTCTGGTCACCCCGGTGGTCCGCGGTGTGCAGTCCCTGTCGATGAGCGGCGTCGCCGCGGCGACGAAGGACGTGATCGCCCGTGCGAAGGAGCGCCGGCTCCGGCAGGACGAACTGGAGGGCGGCACGATCTCGATCACCAACCTCGGCATGTACGGCACCGAGGACTTCGCGGCGATCATCAACCCGCCGCAGGCCGCGATCCTGGCTGTCGGCGCGGTGCGGCAGGAAGCCGTCGTCGAGGACGGTGCGGTCGACGTCGCGTCCGTCCTGCGGCTGACCCTCGCCGTCGACCACAGGGCGGTGGACGGCGCCACCGCGGCCGAGTGGCTGAAGGAGTTCGTGGACGTGCTCGAACACCCGCTGCGGATCCTGCTGTGAACACCGGCGAACGCGAGGAGAAGGAGAACGCAGCATGACCGGGAGCACTTTCGACCTCGTCGTCCTCGGCGGTGGATCGGGCGGTTACGCCGCCGCGCTCCGTGGCGCGGAACTGGGATTCAGCGTCGCCCTCGTCGAGGAGGACAAGCTCGGCGGAACGTGCCTGCACAGCGGCTGCATCCCGACCAAGGCCCTGCTGCACGCCGCCGAGGTCGCCGAACTGTCGCGGCACGCCGCGTCGATCGGCGTCCGTGCCTCCTTCGAGGGCATCGACGTCCCCGGCGTGTACGCCTATCGCGACGGCGTCGTGGACCGCCTGTACAAGGGGCTGCAAGGACTCGTCGCGGCCCATGACGTGACCTTGGTCCGGGGACGCGGGCACCTGGTGTCGCCGACGGCCGTGCGGGTCGGCGAGGACGACTACTGCGCGGCGCAGGCCGTGGTCCTGGCCACCGGATCCGTCGCCCGCAGCCTGCCGGGGCTGGAGTTCGGCGGCCGGATCCTGTCGTCGACGCAGGCGCTCTGCCTGCCGGAGCTTCCGCGCAGCGCCGTCATCCTGGGTGGCGGTGTCATCGGTGTCGAGTTCGCGAGCCTGTGGCGCTCGTTCGGCGTCGACGTCACCATCGTCGAGGCGCTCCCGAGCCTGGTCCCGAACGAGGACCGGTCCTGCGGCAAGGCCCTGGAACGTGCCTTCCGGCGCCGCGGGGTCACCGTGCGCACCGGCGTCCGGGTCGCAGCCGTCGAGCAGAGCGCGAGCGGGGTCCTCGTCGGCATCGAGGCGGGCGAGCCCCTGGAGGCCGACGTCCTGCTGGTCGCCGTCGGGCGGGGACCCCGCACGGCCGGCATGGGCTTCGAGGACGTCGGCGTGACGCTGGACCGCGGATTCGTCGAGGTCGACGCCGGCCTCCGTACCCGGGTCCCCGGCGTCTACGCCGTCGGGGACGTCGTCGAAGGTCTCCAGCTCGCGCATCGCGGCTTCCAGCAGGGGATCTTCGTCGCGGAGGAGATCGCCGGTCTGGCCCCGGCACCGATCGCCGAAGCCCACATCCCCCGCGTCACCTACTGCGACCCGGAGGTCGCGTCGGTCGGCCTGACGCAGGCGCAGGCCGAGGAGAAGTTCGGTGCCGACCGGGTGGAGAGCGTCGAGTACGACCTGGCGGGCAATGGCAAGAGCCAGATCATCGGTACGTCCGGCTTCGTGAAGCTGGTCCGTGAGAAGGACGGCCCGGTGGTGGGGGTCCACATGGTCGGTGCGAGGGTGGGCGAGCTCATCGCGGAGGCGCAGCTCGCGGTCGCCTGGGAAGCCCATCCGGGCGACGTCGCCCCCCTCGTCCACGCTCACCCGACCCAGAACGAGGCCCTGGGGGAGGCGTTCCTCGCTCTCGCGGGCAAGCCGTTGCACAGGCACGGATGAGGCGCGGACGCCGGCTGCCCCATGCCTCACCGCCGTCTCCGGACGGCGGCGACGGCAACCGCGGCGCCGGCAACCGGCTGCGCAGCGGGCGCCGCGACCGGCTCTTCCCGTCCCTGCCGTTGCACCTCGTGGAGGCGTACCTCGTCGGCCATGGCGCCGGCGGACCGGCCGGGGGGCTGGTGCGCTTTCGGATACCCGGCGCGGACGAAGGGGGCGGCTCGCGGCGCCTGTCGTGGGGCCGGACGGACCTGGGGCGCCAGCTCGCGGGTTCCGGTGGGGAGCTGCGGCTGGTCCGTCCCCATGACGACACCGGCACCCGCCGGGCCCTCATCGTGATGCTCACGCTCAACGGCATCACCGACGCCGCCGCCCTGGTCCGGCTGGACATCGCGGGGAGGGGCCCGGGCCGTGCCGTGACGGTCGGTGTGGACGTGCGGTTCCTGGCGGGACTGTGGGACCTGGCCGCCCCGGAGCACACTTGGTGCCGGTTGCACCTGGAGGCCCAGGTCCGTGAGATGCCCGGCCGGCCGATGCCGCGTTGAGCGCCCCGGCCCGCCGTGCGCGGCGCGGTGTCAGGACGCTGCCGCATCGGGCCAGAGCGCGCGGAGCGCGTCGGGAACCCCCTCGACGGCCTCGGAGTCACCCATGGCCAGGTGGAGGATGTAGCCGGGCAGCGTGCACAGGAGCGTGGCGCCGATCGCCTCGGGGGAGGCCTCACGCGTCAGGGTGCCGCTCTGCTGGTGTTCCCGGACGACCTCGGTGAGGGCGGAGCGCATCTGGGCCAGCAGGTCGTTGAACTGCTCGGCCAGTGAGGGGTTCCGCAGGGATTCGGACCAGGCCAGCACGGACAGCCCGGCGATGTTCTGCTCGGCCGTCTTGGCCTTCACGATGTCGAAGACACCGGCCATCAGGTCCCCGACGGAGCTGGTGGGCCGCTGCTCGGCGACACCGTGGACCATCGTCAGGACGTCACGCATGCTCTCCTCGACGATGGCCGTGATCATCTCGTTCTTGCTGGCGAAGTGCCGGTACACCGCGCCCGCCGAGAGGCCCGACTCCGCGAAGAGGTCCTGCATGGACGTGGAGTGGAACCCGTCCCGCAGGAAGCAGCGGCGCGCCGCGTCCAGGATCTGCCTGCGGCGGGCCTCCATGTACTCCTGCGTGACCTTCGGCATGGATTCATCCTTCGATTAAAAAACGAATCTTCATGTTAATTTAACACGGTGACCGTGGGTCATCCATAGGGAGCGCGGGGGAAATCTTTGCCCTCCTTCTCTGGACATCCACCGTGCGGGCCGCAACCATGGTTACTCCATACGGTATGCAATCTGCAGTATGGGATCCCGACGCACCACTCCCGACCCGTCGTTGGACTTGTGAGGTGGCCGTTGTGACCAAGGCACTCGAAGGTGTGCGCGTCCTGGATATGACGCATGTGCAGTCGGGTCCGTCGGCGACGCAGTTGCTGGCGTGGCTGGGTGCGGACGTGGTGAAGCTGGAGGCCCCGGGGGGTGACATCACGCGGCGTCAGTTGCGGGACGTGCCGGGGGTGGACAGCTTGTACTTCACGATGCTGAACGCGAACAAGCGGAGCATCACGCTGAACACCAAGACCCCGCGCGGGCGGGAGATCCTGACCGAGCTGATCGCGCGCAGTGATGTGATGGTGGAGAACTTCGGGCCGGGCGCGGTGGACCGGATGGGGTTCACCTGGGAGCGGATCCAGGAGATCAACCCGCGGATCGTGTACGCCTCCATCAAGGGCTTCGGGGACGGCCCCTACACCGCGTTCAAGGCGTATGAGGTCGTCGCGCAGGCGATGGGCGGGTCGATGGCCACCACCGGCTTCGAAGGCGGTCCGCCCATGGCCACCGGCGCCCAGATCGGCGACTCCGGCACCGGGGTCCACGCCGTCGCCGGGATCCTGGCCGCCCTGTACCAGCGCACCCACACCGGCCGCGGACAACGCGTACAGGTCGCCATGCAGCACGCGGTGCTCAACCTGTGCCGGGTCAAACTCCGCGACCAGCAGCGCCTGGCCCACGGACCACTGGCGGAGTACCCCAACGAGGACTTCACCGACGAAGTCCCCCGCTCCGGCAACGCCTCCGGCGGCGGACAGCCCGGCTGGGCGGTCAAATGCGCCCCCGGCGGCCCCAACGACTACGTCTACGTCATCGTGCAGCCCGTCGGCTGGCAACCCCTGGCCGAACTCATCGGCCACCCCGAACTCGCCACCGACCCCGAATGGGCCACCCCCGAAGCCCGGCTGCCCAAACTCGCCAAGATGTTCCAGCTCATCGAGGAATGGACCACCACCCTGCCCAAATGGCAGGTCCTGGAAGAACTCAACACCCACAACATCCCGTGCGGGCCCATCCTGTCCACCAAGGAGATCATCGACGACGCCAGCCTCAAGGCCAACGACATCGTCGTCGAAGTCGACCACCCCGAACGCGGCACCTACACCACCGTCGGCAACCCCCTCAAACTCTCCGACTCACCCACCACCATCCACCGCTCACCCCTCCTCGGCGAACACAACCACGACATCTACACCACCGAACTCGGCATCCACGAGGACGAGTTGCCGGGGCTCAAAGCACTGGGAGTGATCTGACATGACCGCGGACCACGCGCGCCGTTCCACCGGCAGTGACACGACCCGGCGGTGCGCCCCGCCGCCGTACGGACGGCGCCCGGTGTGCGGCTCGCCGGCGCCGCGGACCCCGCCGCCGTACCGGGGCCGGTGCGCGGTGCGGTCCGGCCTGCGTTGATACACCCCGTCTATCGACCGCCGGGCGGACACGGGAGCGGCAGGAGCCGCCGTGGTCCGCCCCGGACCGGCAGCCCGCGTGGATGATCGGAGCACGTGGACGGCCGCACCAGAAAAGGAGCGCACCGGAAGTCATGACGACGTCAACGTACGGTTCCGCACAGCCCGGCGGCAGCGCCCCGGGCGGGGAGACGGTCATCGACCGCCTCGTGGAGTCCAACCGCAAGTACGCCGCCGGGTTCACCGACCCGGGCATGGGCGCCCGGCCCGTGCTCCAGGTGGCCGTGGTGGCCTGCATGGACGCCCGGATCGACCTGCACGCCGCCCTCGGCCTGGAACTGGGCGACTGCCACACCATCCGCAACGCCGGCGGTGTGGTCACCGACGACACCATCCGTTCGCTGACCATCAGCCAGCGCGCCCTGAAGACCCGCAGCGTGATACTGATCCACCACACCGGCTGCGGTCTGCAGACCCTCACCGAGGACTTCCGCCACGAGCTGGAGCTGGAGGTCGGCCAGCGCCCCGCCTGGGCGGTGGAGGCGTTCCAGGACGTCGACCAGGACGTCCGGCAGTCGATGCAGCGGGTGCGCACGTCCCCGTTCCTGCCCCACACCGACGACGTCCGGGGGTTCGTCTTCGACGTCACGACGGGGCTGCTGCGGGAGATCGACCCGCGCCCCTGAACCACCCGGGGCACCCAAGCCCCCACCAGGACCTGCGCGCGGACCGGCGGACGGCAACCTGCCGGGAGACGCGGGACGGCTGCTCCCGGCGGCTGGTCCGCGCGCACGCCGGCGGGGCGGCCGGCCCGCACGCACCCGCGTGCCCGGCCGCCCCGTCCGTCGGCGTGCCCACATCCGCTGCCTGACGGCAGATCAGCAACCGTTCCCGAGGGGGTCACCTCGTGTCGTACCGCAACGCCTTCTCCCGTGTCCTGAGCGACGTCATCGCGCCCCGTGCCGAGCGGACCGGCCGGGAGGGGAGCTTCCCGCGCGGCGCGGTGAGCGCCCTGGGCGAGGCGGGGCTGCTCGGGCTGACCGTCTCCGCCGACCTGGGCGGCGGTGGCCGGGGTCCGGCCGAGGCCGCCGAGGTCGTCGCGCGGATCGCCGGGACCTGCCCGGTGACCGCGGCCGTTCTGCAGTCCCACTACGCGGCGGTCGCCGTGATCGAGGCGTGCGGGAGCCGCTGGGTGCGCGGCGAGACGGCCGCCGGACGCCACCTCAGCAGCCTCGCCCTGGCGGACGGTACGGACGGCGCGTACGGCGCCGCGGGCGCGACCGCCACCCGCTCGGGAGAGGTCGTCGCCCTGCGCGGCCGCAAGCGCGAGGTGGTCGCGGCGGGGGAGGCCGACAGCTACGTCTGGTCGTCGCTGCCGCTGGCCGCCGGGGACGGGCTGACCCTGTGGCTGGTGCCCGCGCACGCGCCCGACCTGTTCGTCCCGGCCCGGCCGGACGGAGGCGGACCGCACGGCAGTGCCACCTCCACGGTCCTGGCCGACCCGGTCCTCGTCCCCGCCGACGCGATGCTCGGGGAGGACGGTGCGGGCCGCGAGGTCGTGCTGCGCACCGTGCTGCCGTGGCTGCGCGAACTACGCGACGCCCTGGGCTCCTCGGCCGTCCACCCCTCGGTCGAGGCCGCGGACGTGGCCGCGTCGGCGGCGGGCCGGGCGGCTCAGCTCAGCGCCGTCGCCCCCGCCGCGACCGCCTTGCGGTAGTCGCCGGTGCGCTCGGTGTGCTTGCGCATGATCTCGCCGGCGCGGTCGCCGTCGCCCTTGGCGATGGCCTTGATGAGCTGGGCGTGCTCGTTCCAGGCGTCCTTGCCGCGGGGCTTGGCGATGGGGGTGTAGTACCACCGCACCTTCCGGCTCACCTGCGAGATCAGCTCGGCCAGCACGGCGTTGGCGGCGATGGACGTGATGAAGGAGTGCAGCGCCGTGTTGGCCGTGACCAGGCGCTCCACGTCGCCTCCGGCGAGCGCCTCGACGCCCTCCTTCTGCAGCTCCCAGAGGCGTTCGACGTCCTCGGGCTTGGCGTTCTCGGCGGCGAGCCGGGCCGAGTACGTCTCCAGCACCGAGCGGACGCCGAGCAGCTGGGCGGCCTCCTCCTCGGTGGGGGAGTGCACGAAGGCGCCCTGGGCGGGGCGCAGGTCGACCCAGCCGTCGGTCTGCAGGCGCTGCAGTGCCTCGCGCACCGGCTGGCGGGAGACCCCGAGGTGGTCGGCGAGTTCGGCCTCGACCAGGTGCTGGCCCGGTGTGAGGGAGCCGTTGATGATCAGTTCGATCAGGGCGTCGTACACGGCCTGGCGCAGTGGTGCGGGGCGGGCGACCCGGCGGGTCGCCGCGGCCGTCAGGGCCTCACGCATGGTTCCCCCGTTCTGCCACCGAGCCTGTGGGCCGACGGCTGTGCACTGGTGGCCGCCGTGAGGGTCGCCGGCGGCGGGAACGGTCAGTATACAGGTTTTGGTATGCAACATGCCTTTCGGTCGCGACAAGGCGCGCCCGGGTGCCGGGACTTGGGAAAGTCCTGGCTGCAGGATTCTGTATGCAGAAGTTTGTATGCGGTATCGTCGCCGTGTACTGCCGGCACCGTCGGGAAGGCGAAGCGGCTCTGTGACGATCCCGCGCCCGAACTCCTCGACCTGGCGAAGGCGGAGTGGTCAATGACGATCGGCGGGAGTGACATGACGGTCGAAGACGTGGTCCGGACGGTTGTGGCTGATCATCGGGATCAGCGCGGTGCGCTGATCCCGGTACTGCACGCCCTGCAGGCCGAGTTGGGCTGCGTGCCGAAAGAGGCGATACCGGTGCTCGCCGACGAGTTCAACCTCTCCAGGGCGGACGTCCATGGAGTGGTGACCTTCTACCACGACTTCCGCCGTGAGCCGGCCGGACGGACCACGGTGCGCATCTGCCGCGCCGAGGCGTGCCAGGCCCTCGGGTCCGACGCGCTGGTGGGCTACGCGCGGGAAGCGGGACTGGCCCTGGGGGAGACGACCCCGGACGGTTCGGTCACCGTCGAGCAGGTCTTCTGCCTCGGCAACTGCGCCCTGGGGCCGGCGGTCGAGGTGAACGGCCGGTTGTACGGACGAGTGGGCACGGCCCGGTTGGGCTCCATCCTCAAGGGGACGGTGGCATGATGAAGGATTCTTCCGACTCCACGGTGACGGTCTACGTCCCGCGTGACTCGGCGGCCAGATCGGTCGGCGCGGACGAGGTGGCGGACGCGCTGCGGCGCGTCGCGGCGGAGCGGGAGGCGCCCGTCGAGGTGGTGCGCAACGGCTCCCGCGGCATGCTGTGGCTGGAGCCGCTGGTCGAGGTGGTCACCCCGGTCGGCCGCGTCGGCTACGGTCCGGTGGCCCCCGCGGACGTCGAGGGACTGCTGGCGGCGGGCATGCTCGAAGGCGCCGACCACCCGCTGCGCCTCGGCGTCGTCGACGAACTGCCCTGGCTGGCCCGCCAGACGCGGGTCACCTTCTCCCGGGTCGGGGTGACCGACCCCCTCTCGCCGGAGGACTACCTGCGCCACGGCGGCCTGGCCGGACTGCGCACCGCCCTCGGCATGGCCCCCGCCGACGTCGTCACGGAGGTCACCGACTCCGGACTGCGCGGCCGCGGCGGCGCCGGCTTCCCGGCCGGCATCAAGTGGAAGACCGTCATGGACTGTGCCGACGAACTCAAGTTCGTCTGCTGCAACGCCGACGAGGGCGACAGCGGCACCTTCGCCGACCGCATGGTCATGGAGGGCGACCCCTTCATGCTCATCGAGGGCATGACGATCGCCGCGCACGCCGTCGGCGCCCGCGAGGGCTACTTCTACATCCGCTCCGAGTACCCCGACGCGGTGGCCACGATGCGCGCGGCGATCGGCATCGCGCGCGAGCAGGGATGGCTCGGCGAGGGCATCCTCGGGTCCCCGCTCGACTTCGACCTGCACGTACGCGTCGGCGCCGGCGCGTACATCTGCGGCGAGGAGACCTCCATGCTGGAGAGCCTGGAGGGCAAGCGCGGCACCGTCCGGGCCAAGCCGCCGATCCCCGCCATCGAGGGGCTGTTCGGCAAGCCGACGGTTGTGAACAACGTCCTCACCCTCGCCACGGTGCCGGTCATCCTCGCCGAGGGCGCCAAGGCGTACCGGGAACTCGGCGTGGAGCGCTCGCGCGGCACCCAGGTGTTCCAGCTCGGCGGCAACATCGCCCGCGGCGGGATCGTGGAGACCGCCTTCGGCGTCACGCTGCGCGAGCTGGTCGAGGAGTACGGCGGCGGCACCTTCTCCGGGCGGCCGGTCCGCACGGTGCAGGTCGGCGGGCCGCTCGGCGCCTACCTGCCGACGTCGATGTTCGACCTGCCGATGGACTACGAGGCGTTCGCCGAGGCGGGCGCCATGCTGGGCCACGGCGGCGTCGTCGTCTTCGACGAGAGCGTCGACATGGCCGCCCAGGCGCGGTTCGCGATGGAGTTCTGCGCCGAGGAGTCCTGCGGCAAGTGCACGCCCTGCCGGGTGGGATCGGTCCGCGGCGTCGAGGTGATCGACAAGATCGTGGCCGGTCAGCAGCGGGACGAGAACCTGGCCCTGCTCGAGGACCTGTGCGAGCTGATGACCGACGGCTCCCTGTGCGCGATGGGCGGGCTCACGCCGATGCCCGTGCGCAGCGCCATCGCGCACTTCCCCGACGACTTCCTCGCCCGCGACCCCGGCCGGGCGATCCCACGCACGCACGCCCATGGAGGAAGGACGGAGGGCACGGCATGACACTCCTGAAGGAACCCGACTTCGGCACACCGGAGCGCCCCGGCGCGGCGACGGTCGCGGTGGAAGTGGACGGGATGCCGGTGACCGTGCCGGAGGGCACGTCGGTGATGCGCGCCGCCGCGCTCGCCGGCATCGACATCCCCAAGCTCTGCGCCACCGACAGCCTGGAGCCCTTCGGCTCCTGCCGGCTGTGCGTGGTGGAGATCGACGGCCGGCGGGGCACCCCGGCGTCCTGCACCACGCCGGTGGCGGACGGGATGAGCGTGCGGACCCAGACCCCCAAGGTGGAGAAGCTCCGCCAGGGCGTCATGGAGCTGTACATCTCCGACCACCCGCTGGACTGCCTGACCTGCCCGGCCAACGGCGACTGCGAGCTGCAGGACATGGCCGGCGTGGTCGGGCTGCGGCAGGTCCGCTACGGCTACGAGGGCGCGAACCACCTCGACGCCGAGAAGGACACCTCCAACCCCTACTTCGACTTCGACGCGTCCAAGTGCATCGCCTGCTCGCGCTGCGTCCGCGCCTGCGGCGAGGTGCAGGGCACCTTCGCGCTGACCATCGAGGGGCGCGGCTTCGACTCCAAGGTCTCCGCCGGCGCCGGCGAGAGCTTCATGGACTCCGAGTGCGTCTCCTGCGGGGCCTGCGTGCAGGCCTGCCCGACCTCCACGCTCCAGGAGAAGTCGGTGGTCGAACTCGGCATGCCCACCCGCTCGGTGGTCACCACCTGCGCGTACTGCGGCGTCGGCTGCTCCTTCAAGGCCGAGCTGCGCGGCGACGAGCTGGTGCGGATGGTGCCGTACAAGGACGGCGGCGCCAACGAGGGCCACTCCTGCGTGAAGGGCCGCTTCGCCTTCGGCTACGCCAGCCACCCCGACCGGGTGCTGAAGCCCATGGTCCGCGAGAAGATCACCGACCCGTGGCGCGAGGTCGAGTGGGACGAGGCGATCGGCACGGTCGCCCGCCGGATGCGCGCGCTCCAGCAGAGTTACGGGTCGGGCGCGATCGGCGCCATCACCTCCTCGCGGTGCACGAACGAAGAGGTGTACGTCGTCCAGAAGATGGTGCGCGCCGCCTTCGGCAACAACAACGTCGACACCTGCGCCCGGGTCTGCCACTCCCCGACGGGGTACGGGCTCAAGCAGACCTTCGGCGAGTCGGCCGGTACCCAGGACTTCCGGTCCGTCGCCGAGGCCGACGTCATCATGGTGATCGGCGCCAACCCCACGGACGGGCATCCGGTGTTCGCCTCGCGGATGAAGCGCCGGCTGCGCGAGGGCGCCAAGCTCATCGTCGTCGACCCGCGCCGCATCGACCTGGTGCGCTCCCCGCACGTCCAGGCCGAACACCACCTGCAGCTGCGGCCCAGCACCAACGTGGCCGTCGTGAACGCCATGGCGCACGTGGTGGTCACCGAGGGCCTGGTCGACCGGGCCTTCGTGGACGCGCGGTGCGAGGACTTCGACGAGTGGGAGGAGTTCATCGCCCGCCCGGAGAACAGCCCGGAGGCCGTGGAGGAGCTCACCGGCGTGCCGGCCGGGGAACTGCGCGCGGCGGCACGGCTGTACGCGCAGGCCCCGAACGGCGCCATCTACTACGGTCTGGGCGTCACCGAGCACAGCCAGGGTTCCACCATGGTGATGGGCATGGCCAACCTGGCCATGGCCTGCGGCAACCTCGGCCGCGACGGCGTCGGGGTGAACCCGCTGCGCGGCCAGAACAACGTCCAGGGCTCCTGCGACATGGGTTCGTTCCCGCACGAGCTGCCCGGCTACCGGCACGTCTCCGACGACGCCGTGCGCACCGTGTTCGAGAACCTCTGGGGCGGCACGATCCTCGCCGAGCCCGGGCTGCGCATCCCGAACATGTTCGACGCGGCCATCGACGGGACGTTCCGCGGCCTGTTCGTGCACGGCGAGGACATCGCCCAGTCCGACCCCAACCTCAAGCACGTCACCGCCGCGCTGGAGGCAATGGAACTGGTCGTCGTCCAGGACCTGTTCCTCAACGAGACGGCGAAGTTCGCGCACGTCTTCCTGCCCGGCGCGTCCTTCCTGGAGAAGGACGGCACCTTCACCAACGCCGAGCGCCGCATCAACCGGGTGCGCGCGGTGATGAAGCCGAAGACGGGCAAGCACGAGTGGCAGATCGTCTCCGAGATCGCCACCGCCATGGGCCATCCCATGGCGTACGACCACCCCGGTCAGATCATGGACGAGATCGCGCAGGTCACGCCGACCTTCACCGGTGTGTCCTTCCAGCTGCTGGACAAGCTGGGCAGCGTCCAGTGGCCGTGCAACGAGGAGGCCCCCGAGGGCACGCCCATCATGCACGTGGACGAGTTCGTGCGGGGCAAGGGCCGGTTCGTGGTCACCACCTTCGTGCCGACCGCCGAGCGCAGCACCCGGCGCTTCCCGCTGATCCTGACCACGGGACGGATCCTCAGCCAGTACAACGTGGGCGCGCAGACCCGCCGTACCGGCAACGTCGCCTGGCACCCGGAGGACGTGCTGGAGCTGCACCCCCACGACGCCGAGGTCCGCGGCATCGTGGACGGCGACACGGTGACCCTGGCGAGCCGGGTGGGGGAGACGACGCTGAAGGCCGAGATCTCCGACCGGATGCCGCCCGGGGTCGTGTACACCACCTTCCACCACCCGGTGACCGGGGCGAACGTGGTGACCACGGAGAACTCCGACTGGGCGACCAACTGCCCCGAGTACAAGGTGACCGCCGTGCAGGTGGGGCTCGCCCGCCCGCGGCGGGCCGACGGCGCGGAACACGACCGGGACCGGGGCCAGGAGCGTGACAGGGACCAGCTGCTGACGGTGGTGGACTGAGGTGGCCGGCGCAGTGCCGGCGGAGCGCCGGATGGCCAACGACATCGCGGCCAACCTCGTCCATCTGCCGGGCGACCGGGCGGCCGAGGCCGTCGCGGGGCACATCGGCAGGTTCTGGGACCCGCGCATGCGCACCCGTCTCCTCGACTTCGTCGACGCCGGGGCGGAGGGGCTGGACCCCTTGGTGGTCGAGGCGGTGAAGCTGCTGCGCTGACGACGCGGAATCCCGGCCGGTCCCGGCCGGCCGGGATCCGGGACACCGGGGGAGGGCGGGGACGTGTCCCCGCGCCCCCGGGCGGGGGCGTGCCGAGCCTCCGGGAGAGGGACGGGTGGGCGCTTCACGCTGCCGCGTGGACGCGTCGTGACCGACGGTGCCCGCACGCCGTCCCGTCCCTGCCGCCGCCCTGCGCTCCGTCGTCCGGGGCACGGTCTGTGCTAAGGTGTCCTGGTTGCAGTTGTGGTACCCATGAAACCTATGTGCGCCTGACGGAATTCATCTCCCGCAGGCGCATTATTTGTTCTCCGGCATTCCCCGGATGGGCCCTCTGCCTACTGAAGGAGAATGTCATGGCACAGGGAACCGTGAAGTGGTTCAACGCCGAAAAGGGTTTCGGCTTCATCGAGCAGGACGGCGGCGGCCCCGACGTCTTCGCCCACTACTCGAACATCGCCACCCAGGGCTTCCGTGAGCTCCTGGAGGGCCAGCGGGTCACCTTCGACGTCACGCAGGGCCAGAAGGGCCCGCAGGCGGAGAACATCGTCCCCGCCTGATCGCCGGACGCGTACCTGCTCACCGGGGTCCGCACCGTCATGGTGCGGACCCCGGTTTGCGCTGCTCCAGGAAGGCAAATATCCGCATGTCCCGCAGGCCCCAGAAATCGAATCGGCGCGCGCCGTCGTCCGCACCGTCCGCATCGTCGCCGAGAGAATTCCGGCTGCCGGAAAGCACGACACCCGCACTTCCCGCCGTCGAGGACTTCGCCGCTCTCGACATGCCCGCGGGGCTGCTGAAGACCCTCACCGCCCAGGGGGTGACCACCCCCTTCCCCATCCAGGCCGCGACGCTGCCCAACTCGCTGGCCGGCCGTGACCTGCTGGGACGGGGCCGCACCGGCTCGGGCAAGACCCTCGCCTTCGGACTGGCGCTGCTGGCCCGTACGGCCGGACTGCGCGCGGAGCCCAAGGCACCCCTCGCCCTGGTGCTGGTGCCCACCCGTGAACTCGCCCAGCAGGTGACGGACGCGCTGACCCCGTACGCGACGGCGGTGAACCTCCGCATGGCCACCGTGGTCGGCGGGCTGTCCATGACCAAGCAGGCCGCCACGCTCCGGCGCGGCGTCGAGGTGCTCGTGGCCACCCCCGGCAGGCTGAACGACCTGGTGGAGCACGGCGACTGCGTGCTCGGCAGCGTGGGCATCACGGTGCTGGACGAGGCCGACCAGATGACGGACATGGGCTTCCTGCCGCAGATCACCAGGCTGATCGAGCGCGTGCGGCCCGACGGGCAGCGGATGCTCTTCTCGGCCACCCTGGACGGCAACATCGACCGCTTGGTGCAGCGGTTCCTGACCGACCCCGTGGTGCACTCCGTGGACCCGTCCGCGGGGGCGGTGACCACCATGGAGCACCACGTGCTCCACGTCCTGGACGAGACCGACAAGAAGGCCGTCACCACGCGCATCGCGGCACGCGACGGCCGGGTCATCCTCTTCCTCGACACCAAGCGGTCCGCCGACCGGCTCGCCAAGCGGCTGCTGGCCGTCGGTGTCCGCGCGGCGGCGCTGCACGGGGGCCGCTCCCAGCCGCAGCGCAACCGCACCCTGGAGCAGTTCAAGAACGGCCAGGTCACCGCGCTGGTCGCCACGAACGTCGCGGCCCGCGGCATACACATCGACGACCTCGACCTCGTCGTGAACGTCGATCCCCCCATGGACCACAAGGACTACGTCCACCGGGGCGGCCGCACGGCCCGCGCCGGCGGCTCCGGCAGCGTGGTCACCCTGGTCCTGCCCGACCAGAAGCGGGACGTGACCCGGCTCATGTCGGACGCGGGCATCCGCCCCCGGACGGCCCGCATCACCTCGAGCGACGCGCAACTGGCGACCATCACCGGCGCCCGGGAGCCGTCCGGCGTGGCCGTCACCATCGAGGTGCCCCAGCCGCCGGCCGCGCCGAAGGCGTCCCGCCAGAAGAACGGCACCGAGAACGGCGGGCGGCCCGCTCGCCGGCGCCGCAGCGGCGGCGGAGCCGGGGCGGCGGCAGGTGCCGCCACCGGGACCGGTGCTCGCGGTGGCGCCCGCCGGGCGGACGCGCGCGGGACGACGGGTGCCGCAGGGAGTTCGGGCGGCCGGGGAGCCGACCGCCGGGGAGCGGCGGGCGCGGCTTCCGGTACCGGTTCCGGTACGGGGACCCGCGGCTCCGGGCGGCGGCCGGTGGCCGGCACCGAGGGCCGGGGCGGCCGGAGCGGCCGCCGCAACCCCGCGGGCTGACCGGACGAGGGGCGTACACCCGGGCCCGGCACCGGACCGGCACCCGCTGCGGCACGGCGGTGCCGGGGCGCGTGCGGGGCCCGGGGCCGTCCGGCCTAACCTGGACGGCATGTCAGCGATCCGTCTCCTCGTCCTGGGCGCGGTCCGCCAGCACGGGCGGGCCCACGGCTACCAGGTGCGCAACGACCTGGAGTACTGGGGCGCGCACGAGTGGTCCAACGCCAAGCCCGGCTCGATCTACCACGCCCTGAAGCAGATGGCGAAGCAGGGGCTGCTGCACGCCCACGAGGTCGCCCCGTCGACGGCGGGCGGCCCGCCCCGCACCGAGTACGAGATCACGGACACCGGGACCGAGGAGTTCCTGCGCCTCCTGCACGAGGCGCTGGTCGCCTACGACCAGAAGATGGACCTCCAGTCCGCGGCCATCGGCTTCATCGTCGACCTGCGCCGGGACGAGGCGCTGGACCTGCTGAGGGAGCGGATCCGCAGGATCGAGGAGTGGCGGGCCGCCGTCACCGAGCACTACGTCCCCGAGGACGGCCCCGGTCAGCTCGGCCACATCGGCGAGATCATGAACCTCTGGGTGCACACGGCCGACTCCGACGCCGCGTGGACCCGTGGGCTCGTCGAGCGGATCGAGGGCGGCGCGTACACCTTCGCCGGGGAGGGCGAGCCCTTCGTGGGCGTGCTCGCACAGGGCGAGGAGAACCCGTACGCGACGGGCGAACCCCATCCCGGGGACGAGCACTAGTCACATTTGACGAATGGATTCCGCGCCCGCTACTTTGCGTCAGTAGTCAAGTTTGACTAGCTGATCAGTGGGGGGAGCGGCCCATGACCGACGCAGCCATCACCGTCGAGGGGGCGTACAAGAAGTACGGCGACAAACCGGCGCTGGACGGGCTCGACCTGCTGGTCGCGCGCGGCACCGTGCACGGGGTGCTCGGCCCCAACGGCGCGGGCAAGACGACCCTGGTCCGGATCCTGTCCACCCTGCTCCGGCCGGACCGCGGCCGCGTCGAGGTGGCCGGGCACGACGTGGTGACCGAGGCCCGGGAGGTGCGGTTCCGCATCGGCCTGCTCGGGCAGCACGCGGCCCTGGACGAGCAACTCGGCGGCCGCCAGAACCTGGAGATGTTCGCGCGCCTGCACCATCTCGGCGCCCGCCGGGCGCGCGAGCGCGCCGGCGAACTGCTCGGGCGCTTCGGCCTCGCGGACACCGGACGCAAGGCGGTCCGGCAGTACAGCGGCGGCATGCGGCGCCGCCTCGACCTCGCCGCGTCCCTCGTGACCGATCCCGAGGTGCTGTTCCTCGACGAGCCGACGACCGGACTCGACCCCCGTGGCCGCGCCGAGGTGTGGGCCTCGGTCCGTTCCCTGGCCGACGGCGGTACGACGGTCCTGCTCACCACCCAGTACCTGGAGGAGGCCGACCAGCTCGCCGACCGCATCTCGGTCGTCGACCACGGCCGGGTGATCGCCGACGGCACCGCGGACGAACTCAAGGCCCGTACGGGTGGCGACCGCATCGACGTGGTCCTGCGCGACGCCGGCCAACTGGACGCGGCCAGGGCACTGCTGCCCGCGACCGGGGGCGAGGTGTCGGTGGACGTCGACCGGCGGCTGCTCAGCGCCCCGGTCACCGACCGCATGGCGGCGCTCGCCGGGGTCGTCCGCGCCCTGGAGTCGGCCGGCATCGAGGCGGAGGACATCGCCCTGCGCCGTCCGACGCTCGACGAGGTGTTCCTGCACCTCACCGGAGGGAACCACCCCACGAAGGAGGCCGCGTGAGCGCCACGTACACCACCCGGGGCCCGGTCCGGCCCGCGCGGGGATCCCACGTCCTCACCGACTGCTGGACCATGACCCGCCGCGAACTCGCCCACTGGGCCCGGCAACCGGTCCAGGTGCTGGTCGGCCTCCTCTTCCCGGTGATGCTGCTGCTGATGTTCGGCTACCTCGTCGGCGGCGGCCGCGGCATCACGGGCGACTACCTCGGCTACCTCGTCCCCGGCATGCTCGCGCTCACCATGGCCTTCGGCCTGGAGGGCACGATGCTCGCGGTCACCCAGGACCTCAACAAGGGCGTGATCGACCGTTTCCGGTCGATGCCGATGGCGGGCGGCGCGGTCCTGGTGGGCCGTTCCGCCGCCGACATGCTCCAGTCGGCCGTCGGCCTGGCCGTCCTGACCGGGGTCGGCCACGCGCTCGGCTGGCGCACGCACGGCGGGGCCGCCGCCTTCCTCGGCGCGGTCGGCCTCCTGCTGCTCTTCCGCTTCGCGATGCTGTGGATCGGCATCCACCTGGCGCTGGTCGCGGGGAAGCCGGAGCTGGTGCAGACCGTGCAGATCCTGGTCTGGCCGGTGGGCTTCCTGTCCAACGCCTTCGCCACGCCCGACTCCATGCCCGGCTGGCTGGGCACGGCGGTCCAGTGGAACCCGATGTCCCGGACGGCGACGGCGGTACGCGACCTGTTCGGCGGTCCCGGTGGCGAACCCGGCCACGTCTGGGCGGCCGTGGCTTGGCCGTTGGCCCTGCTGGCGGTGTTCCTGCCGCTGGCGGTACGGAGGTTCGGGCGCCTGAGCGCGTAGCGGTGGCGGTCCCGGGGCGGCAGGCCGCCCCGGGACGCCCCGGCGCGGTTTTTACGCGCTCGTGGCCTTCCTTGCCGGCCCTTTACCCGCACCTCGCGCGTCCGGCGGTGCGGAGGCATCAGGTGCCGCAGGCAACCATTCGGCGGGCGGCCGGACTTACCTCTGTGACCAGGGGCAACGCGCCCCGGAGCGGCCGGAGTCGGCCGTCCGAGCGGGTGCGGAGCGGGCTCCACCGGTTGGTAATGCACTGGTCAATCTTCCCGTCATCCCCTGGACACCCCGATTCGACGGTCCATACCGTATGCAATCTCCAGTATGGAGAATCGCGCTGACCAGCTGAATGTTCGTTCCGACACCCCCTGAGCACGGCCGTTTTGGCGTGCCCGGGGTCGTACCACGTCGTACCACCGTGTCACCCGACTGCGCGCTGTCAAGATCCGGGTTTGCCGCCCCGGATCGACCTCAGCTGCCCGGACGGCGTACCACCGGGCCCGGCCATGCCGGGCCGAGCCGCAGGGATGGTCCGCTCCACCCCTCCGCATGAAGAGAAGGGCCCAGGGGGCGCACGCCAGGTTCTTTTCACGCAAGGGAAGGCACCGATGTCAGTAACACCGCACGTGGTTCCCGGGCAGTACCGGGAGGTCAGCGACGCGAACGGCCGCGTCTACCGGGTCGGGGAGACCGACCGCTCCCTCCTGGGGAGGCCCCGAGCCTGGATGGTCTGGCTCCCCTGGATTGCGATGATGGGCGTCAGCGTCTACGAGTACGGCTACAGCTCCGCGGAGGCGGTGCTCGAGCACGCTCACGGATGGACCCTGACCGAGACGTTCTGGATCGCCAGCATCTGGGCGGTCTTCCAGGCGGGCGTCGCGTTCCCCGCGGGACGGCTGCGGGAGACCGGGGTCCTGCCGGCCAGGACGGCGATGCTCGCCGGAGCGGTCTTCTCCGGACTGGGCTTCCTGGCGCTCTCGCACCTGAGCAACCCTTACGTGGTGATCGCCGGTTACTCGGTGCTGGGCGGCACGGGCGCCGGCCTGGTGTACGCGACCTGCATCAACATGGTCGGCAAGTGGTACCCCGACAACAAGGGCGCCCGCACCGGGTTCGTGAACGGTGGCTTCGCCTACGGAACCCTGCCGCTCATCTTCGTCTTCAACTACTGGTTCCACCCGTCCAACTACAAGATGGTCCTCGACCTGATCGCCCTGGGCATGGTGCTGGTCGTCGCCTTCTGCGGCATGTTCTTCCGCGACCCGCCGAAGAGCTGGTGGCCGCACGACGTCGACCCGTTGAACCGGGGCGTGAGCGAGGACGCGCGGCGGGTGGCCAAGCGACTGGCCAAGAACCCGCCCGCCAAGGGCCAGTTCACCCCGATGGAGGCGATCAGGACCGGGCAGCTGCCGCTGATGTGGTTCGCCCTGGTCTGCATCGGCGGCGTGTCGCTGTTCGGCATCAACTTCCAGGTCCCGTTCGCCAAGAGCCTGGGCTTCGGCCCGCTGGTCGCGGCCTCCTCGGCGGGTGTGCTCGCCGTGGTCAACGGTGTCGGCCGGGCCATCGTGGGCTGGCTCTCGGACTACCTGGGCCGGCGTCAGACACTGGGCCTGGTCCTGGTGGTGGCGGGGCTGGCGCAGTTCGGCGTGCTGTGGTCGGGCCAGGCGCACAACGAACCCCTGTTCCTGTTCTTCGCGTTCCTCAACGGTTTCGGCGGCGGGGCGTTCTACCCGCTGTTCGCCGCGCTCACGCCGGACTACTTCGGTGAGAACAACAACGCACAGAACTACGGACTGGTCTACAGCGCCAAGCTGGTCGGCGGTGTCGGCGGCGGCGGTGTGGCGGCCGGGGTGGTCGCCGCCTGGGGCTACGCCGGGGCGTACTACCTGGCCGGAGGTATCGCCTTCCTCTCCGCGCTGATCACGGTGTTCCTGCGGCAGCCCGGCGCCCCGCGCCGGAGCGGCGACGGGAGCCCGGTGGCCGAGGTGGACGGCCGTACCCCTACTCCCGCCGAGGCGACCACCTGACGGTCGCGGTACCGGGGCTCCGCGAGGAGCTCCCCACAGATCGTGCGCGGGCGATGTCGTCCGGCCCGGGGCGGCGGCAGTCCCGGACCGGGTGCCCGTGTCACGGAGGCGGGGCCGGCCGGTGGGGCGCGCCCCCTGCTCCGTCCGGCCCCGCCCGTCCCTCCCGTACTCCCCGCACATCCCGCACTCCCTGTTCCCCCCCCTCGACGGCGGTCCGGGTGCCCATGCACCCGGACCGTCGGGCGTTCCCGGCGCCGGGCCTCAGGCCCTTCCGGCGTCGACGGCGGCGGCGATCTGCCGGCAGTAGAAGTCGGTGGTGTTGCGGGTGTGGCGGCGCATCAGTTCCTCGGAACGCTCCGCGTCGCCCAGGGCGATGGCCTCGATGATGGTGGCGTGCTCGTTCCAGGCGTCCCGGCCGCGGGGCCGGGCGATGGGCATGTAGTACCAGCGCACCCGCCGGTCGACCTGGAGGATCAGCTCGCCGAGCACCTGGTTGCGGGACAGCTCGGTGATGAAGCCGTGCAGTGCGGCGTTGGCCTCGACGATCCCGCGGGCGTCGTCCGCCGCCAGGGCGGCGATGCCGGCGTCCTGCAGTTCCCACAGGTGTGCCACGTCCGCGTCCGTGGCGTGCAGCGCGGCGCCGTGCGCGGAGTGGGTCTCCAGCACGGCGCGGACGCTGAGGAGCTGGGTGGCCTCCTCCTGCGTGGGGGAGTGGACGAAGGCGCCCTGGGCGGGGCGCAGGTCGACCCAGCCGTCGGTCTGCAGCCGTTGCAGCGCCTCGCGCACCGGCTGGCGGCTGACGCCGAGGTGGTCGGCGAGTTCGGCCTCGACCAGGTGCTGGCCCGGTCTCAGGGTGCCGTTGACGATCAGGTCGATCAGGGCCTCGTAGACGGCCTGGCGCAACGGTGCCGGCCGGGTGACCCGGACGACGGCGGCCGCGGTGCTTGTCTCGCGCATGAGCCCCCCTGTCGGCTGAGTTCTTTGCACAATGCCAAGAATACAGATTTCGGTATGCAATTCAGCCGCAGGAAGGAACAAGGCTCGGCCGGACATCGGCCGTCGGCGTGCGGCCCGCGGTGGAGCACCGGCGGCACGGCCGACGGGGCGGGGGAAGCCGCGCTTCCCCCGCCCCACCGCCGTGGGTGGAACACCGGTCAGGCAGGGGCGGGCTGCTGGTCGGTGCGCAGGCCCTGCGCCGCCGCGGACGCGGGGTCGGGCGTACTCAGTGAGCGCAGGATGGCGTCCACGCTCTCCTTGGCGTCGCCGAAGAGCATGCGGCTGTTCTCGCGGAAGAACAGCGGGTTCTGCACCCCCGCGTATCCCGAGGACATGGACCGCTTGAAGACGACCACGTTCTCCGCCTCCCACACCCGCAGCACCGGCATGCCGGCGATGGGGCTGGACGGGTCCTCCTCCGCCGCCGGGTTGACGGTGTCGTTGGCGCCGATCACCAGCACCACCGTGGTGGCGCCGAAGTCGTCGTTGATCTCGTCCATCTCCAGCACGACGTCGTACGGCACCCGGGCCTCGGCGAGCAGCACGTTCATGTGCCCGGGCAGCCGGCCGGCCACCGGGTGGACGCCGAAGCGGACCTCGACACCGCGCCGCCGCAGCGCCTGGGTCAGCTCCGCCACCGGGTGCTGCGCCTGGGCCACCGCCATGCCGTAGCCGGGGGTGATGATCACCGACGTGGCGTTCTCCAGGAGTTCGGCCGTCTCCTGCGCGGAGGTCTCGCGGTGCTCGCCCTGTTCGGCGTCGCCGCCCGTCGGTGCCGGGGCGCCGAAGCCTCCGGCGATCACCGAGAGGAAGGACCGGTTCATCGCCTTGCACATGACGTACGACAGGTAGGCACCGGAGGAGCCGACGAGCGCGCCGGTGACGATGAGCAGGTTGTTGTTGAGCAGGAAGCCCGCCGCGGCCGCGGCCCAGCCCGAGTAGCTGTTGAGCATCGAGACGACGACCGGCATGTCACCGCCGCCGATCGAGACGACCAGGTGCCAGCCGAGCGCGAGCGCCAGGGCGGTGACGGCGATCATCAGGCCGAGGTCCGGGCTCACCGTGAACCACACCGTCAGGGCTACGAAGGCGGCCAGCGCCCCGAGGTTGAGGGCGTTCTTGCCGGGCAGTGTCAGCGGACGGGAGTTGATCCGCGCCGACAGCTTCAGGTAGGCGACGATGGATCCGGTGAAGGTGACCGCGCCGATGAAGATGCCGATGAACACCTCCGCGTGGTGGATGCCGAGCAGGTCGCCGGCGATCCGGGTCTGCGCGGCGCCGTGCGCCTCCACCTCGTAGTAGCTGTTCCAGCCGACCAGCACCGCGGCCAGGCCGACGAGGCTGTGCAGGACGGCGATGAGCTCGGGCATCTGGGTCATCTCGACCCGGCGCGCCCGCCACAGGCCGATGGCACCGCCGACGACCGTGGCGGCGACGATCAGCACGACGGAGGTGCCGGGGATGTCCTGCGCCGCGGCGACGACGGTGGCGACCAGCGCCAGCGCCATGCCGCCGATGCCGTACGCCACCCCGGCGCGGGAGGTGCGGTGTTGCGAGAGTCCGGCCAGGCTGAAGATGAACAGCAGCGCGGCGACGATGTCGGCGGCCTGGGCGGCCGTGGTTGCGTTCATCGATCCTCAGCCCTTCGAGAACATGCCGAGCATACGGCGGGTGACGGCGAATCCTCCGAAGATGTTCACGGTGGTCAACATGATCGCCACGACCGACATCACGGTGACGGCCGGTCCGGCGTGGCCTATCTGCAGCAGTGCTCCGACCACCACGATCCCCGAGATGGCGTTGGTGACCGACATCAGCGGGGTGTGCAGGGCGTGGTGGACCTTTCCGATCACGTAGTAACCGATGACGACGGCCAGCGCGAACACCGTGAAGTTGCCCACGAGCTGGGCAGGGGAGAAGGCGACCAACAAGAACATCGCGAGCATGCCGGAGGCGATCAGGCCGTAGCGCGCGGCCGGTGAGAGCCGGGGCTCCTTCGGCGCGGGCGCCGGCGCGGTCGCCACCGGCGCCGGTGCCTGCCCGGCGGGCGCCGCCGACACCTGGACGGGCGGTGGCGGCCAGGTCTTCTCGCCCTCCCGCACCACCGTGACGGCCCGCTGCACGACGTCGTCGAAGTCGAGCGTCAGCCGCCCGTCCTTGCCCGGCGTCAGCAACTTGAGCAGGTTGACGAGGTTGGTCCCGTACAACTGCGAGGCCTGGGCGGGCAGCCGGCCCGCAAGATCGGTGTAGCCGATGATCGTCACGTCGTTGTCGGTGACGATCGCCTTCCCGCTGACCGTGCCCTCGACGTTGCCGCCCTGCGCGGCGGCCATGTCGACGATGACGCTGCCGGGCTTCATCGACGCCACGTCGGCCGCCGTGATCAGCCGGGGGGCCGGGCGGCCGGGGATCAGCGCGGTGGTGATGATGATGTCGACGTCCGCGGCCTGCTCGCTGTAGATCTCCGCGGCACGCCGGTCGTACGCCTGCGAGGTCGCCTTGGCGTAGCCGTCGCCGCTCGCCTCCTGCTCCACCTCGACGGCGAGGAACTCGCCGCCCAGGGAACGGACCTGGTCGGCGACCTCGGCCCGCGGGTCGGTGGCCCGCACCACCGCGCCGAGGCTGCCGGCCGCCCCGATCGCGGCCAGACCCGCCACGCCCGCGCCGGCCACCAGGACCTTCGCCGGCGGCACCTTGCCCGCCGCGGTGACCTGACCGGTGAAGAAGCGCCCGAAGACGTGGGCCGCCTCGATCACCGCCCGGTACCCGGCGATGTTCGCCATCGAGCTGAGCACGTCCATCGACTGGGCCCGGGAGATGCGCGGGACGGCGTCCAGCGCCAGGACGGTGATCGGCCGTGCCGCCAGTTGCCCGACCAGGTCGGGGCTGTGGGCCGGGGCGATCAGCCCGATCAGGGTCGCGCCTTCGCGCAGCTTCCCGATCTCCTCGTGCGAGGGGGCGTTGACCTTCAGGACCACGTCCGCCTGCCAGGCGTCGCCGATCCGCGCGCCCGCCTCGGCGTAGGCCTCGTCGGGGAAGCCGGAGGCCGCTCCGGCCTCGGACTCCACGACGACCTCGTAGCCGAGGCCGAGGAGCCGGCGGACGCTGTCCGGTGTGGCCGCCACCCGCGTCTCCCCGGCGGTGGACTCGGTGACGACACCGATCTGCTGTGGGGGTGAATCAGACATCGCTCTCCTTTTCCGTCGCTACCGACTGACGTCACTGCGTCGTCAGCCGGGCCGTCGTCCGCACTGCGTGCTCCCCGGCCTCGTGGTGCGGCCGTGCGTGCCCGGGACCGCGTGTGCGGCGAAGCGTTCCCCCGCTGCGTGCTCGATCAACCTGTCCGGAGCGTGTGTGACCCGGTTCATGGTCCCGGGCGACGCCGGGGACCTCCGCCGCGGCGCCGGGCGGGACCCTGTTCGGTTCCGGGCGCGCGACTTTGCGTGAGGGGACTGTACATCCCAAGAGAGTACTGCATACAGTATTCACTCCCCCTTCGAATGGAGAGGAGTCGCCGTGAAAATCGCAGTCCTCGGAGCCGGTGCGATCGGCGCTTACGTGGGCGCGGCACTGCACCGTGGTGGCGCGGACGTCCACCTGATCGCCCGGGGTGAGCATCTTCAGGCGATACGCGCCCACGGAGTCCGGGTGAACAGCCCGCGCGGTGACTTCGTGGCCAAGCCCCACGCCACGGACGACCCCAAGGAGATCGGCCCCGTCGACTACGTCTTCCTGGGCCTGAAGGCACACTCCTACGCGACCTCGGGACCGCTGATCTCCCCGTTGCTCGACGACAGGACCGCGGTGGTGGCCGGTCAGAACGGCATTCCCTGGTGGTACTTCCACGAGCTGGCCGGCCCCTACGAGGGGCGGCGGATCGAGGCGGTCGACCCCGGCGGCGCCACCAGCGCGGTGCTGGCGCCGGAACGCGCCATCGGCTGCGTCGTCTACCCCGCGACGGTCATCGAGGCCCCCGGGGTCATCCGGCATCTGGAGGGCACCCGGTTCTCCATCGGCGAACCGGGCGGCGGCGTCTCCGACCGGTGCACGCAGCTGAGCGAGGCCATGATCGCCGGCGGCCTCAAGTGCCCGGTGGAGCCCAACCTGCGCGACGACATCTGGATCAAGCTGATGGGCAACGTCGCCTTCAACCCGATCAGCGCCCTCACCAGGGCGACCATGGTCGACATCTGCAAGCACCCGCACACCCGGCGGCTGGTCGCCCAGCTCATGGAGGAGACCCTCGACATCGCGGCCAGGGTCGGCAGCACCCCCGACATCTCCATCGAGAAGCGGCTTCGGGGCGCCGAGGGGGTGGGACACCACAAGACCTCGATGCTCCAGGACCTCGAGGCCGGCAAGCAGCTGGAACTCGACGCCATCGTCACGGCCGTCGTGGAGATGGCCGACATCTCCGGCGCGGACGCCCCCAACCTGCGCGCGGTCCACGCCGCGACCGACCTGCTGGCGCGCGGCGTCACCGCGGACCGGGACAGCGGGGCCGTCGCGCGCAAACCCGTCCCCGCCTGACCCGTCCCCCGCGTATCCGAACCCGAGACACCCGCGGATCGCCGGTCCACCGCCGGACGACCGCCGCAGTACCTCCGGAGCCCGGTCCCGTCGCGGCGGCGACGGGACCGGGCCCCGGACAGGGGCCCGCACCGGCTTGGCGGGCACGAACGAGGGCCGTGATCCGGCTCGGTAGGCTGTGCCCGGTCACACCGCAACCAGCTCGTCCGCCGTCGGCCGCCCGGGGCCGTTCCCGATCCCGGGAGCGCCGGTCCACCGGCACCGACGGCGTTGCGACTCCAGCAGGAAGTGCCGGCGCGGCCGCGGCCCAGGCAGAGAGGAGTCGTTCATGCTGTTCCGTCAGCTGGAGTACTTCGTGGCGGTCGCCAGGGAGCGGCACTTCGCCCGGGCGGCGGAGTCCTGCTACGTCTCGCAGCCCGCGCTCTCGGCGGCGATAGCCAAGCTGGAGCGGGAGCTGAACGTCACGCTGATCAACCGCGGGCACAACTACCAAGGCCTGACCCCGGAGGGCGAACGGCTGGTGGTCTGGGCCAAACGCATCCTCGCCGAGCAGGAGGCCTTCAAGGCCGAGGTGGCCGCCGTCCAGTCGGGCATCACCGGCACCCTGCGGCTGGGCACCGAGCCCACCGCGTCCACCACCCTGGTGCTGCCCGTCGCCGCGTTCTGCGCGGCCCACCCGCTGGCCAAGGTCCAGGTCCGCTCCCGGCTGTCGACCACCGAACTCCACCGCCAGCTGCTCGCGTTCGAGCTGGACGCCGCGATCGCGCACTTCGCCCCGCACGACCGGGAGAACCTGCAGGTGATGCCGCTGTACGAGGAGCGGTACATGCTCCTCGCCTCCAGCGACCAGCTGCTGCCGCAGACCGACACCATGAAGTGGGCGGACGCGGCCACGATGCCGCTCGCCCTGCTGACCCCCGACATGAGGATCCGCCAGGTCATCGACGACGCGTTCGCCGAGAGCGGGGTCGTGGTGACCCCGCAGGTCGAGACGGACTCGGTGGCCGCCCTCTACGCCAGCGTGGGCGCCGGCGCGTGCGCGAGCATCGTCCCGCACACCTGGCTGCGCGCGATGCCGCCGCTCGGCCGGATGCGGGCCGTGCGCCTCGTCGAACCGGACGCCAGGGCGCAGGTCTCCGTCGCGATCCACGCGGCGACCCCGGGGTCGGTCGCGGCGCGGGCGTTCATGACCGCAGCGGCCGGGCTGTCGCTGGACGAGTTCTTCGACGAGCCGCTGCCCGCGGAGCACCGCGTCAGGTGAGCCCGGGCCATACGGCGCCCTCCGCGTACAGGACGTCCACCGCCGCCCGGTCAAGACCGCCCTTCGCCGTGTGCGGGAGCGAGGCGACGACCCGGATCCGGTCGGGGATCTCGAACGGGGCCAGCCGGGCGCGGCAGTACCGGCGGATCTCCTCGGCCCCGGGCACCTCCGCCCCCGGCGCCTCCGCCCCGCCCAGGACCACTGCCGCGCCGACCCGCTGCCCGTACGTCGCGTCGGGCACGGCGAACACGGCGGCCTCGGCCACCCCCGGACACCCGGCGAGGACGTCCTCGACGTGCTCGGGCACGACCTTCTCGCCCCCGCGGATGATGAGGTTCTTCAGGCGGCCGGTCAGGAACAGGTGGCCGTCCTCGTCGAGCGCGCCCAGGTCGCCGGTGCGGAACCAGCCGTCGGCGAAGCCGTGTGCGGTCTCGGCGGGGTTGCCCAGGTAACCGCGGGCCACCGTGGGACCGTGCACCCACACCTCGCCCTCGCCGCCGGGCGGGCACGGCTTCCCGTCCGGGTCCAGGACCCGCAGCTCGATCCCGGCCGGCCGGCCGACCGAACCGTGCTTGAGCGCCCCGTACTGCGGCAGCGGCTCGCTCGTCGCCTGGTGCGCGGACTCGGTCATGCCGTACGCCGACAGCAGCGGCGCGCCCAGGGTGCGCTCGAGCGCCCGCTGGGTGGCCGTGTTGAGGGGCGCGCTGGAACTGCGCAGGAACCGCAAGCCCGGCACCTGCGGGCCCGTGAGGTCCGTCGCCGCCCGCTCCAGGAGCAGCTCGTGGACGGTGGGGACCGCGGTGAACCACGTGGCGCCCGCCGCCCGCATGTCGTCCCAGAAGGTGTGCGCCGAGAACCGCCCGCGCGCGGGCAGCAGCACGCAGCCCCCGCTCGCCAGCGTGGCAAGCAGCGTGGCGAACAGCCCGTGCCCGTGGAAGAACGGCATCGCCGCGACCGTCGCGTCTCCCGGCACCAGTTCGTAGGTGGCGCACACGCCGCGGACCGAGGCGGCCACGTTGCCGTGCGTCAGCGGGACCATCTTCGCCCGGTCGGTGGTCCCCGCGGTGAACAGCACCAGGGCGTCGTGCGCGGTCAGTTCGCCGGACGCGCCCCGCGCGGCGGCCGGCGCGCCCTCGCCCGTTGCGAGCACGGCCGCCGCCGTCCCGGCGGGGGAGAGGTCCACCCGCAGCGCCCAGGCCGGGATACCGGGCCCCACGGCCGCCGGCGGGGCGCCCCCCGCGGTCGGGCCCAGCAGGACGGCCCGCACCCCCAGCGCCTCCAGCCGGGCCGTCATCTGCGGCTCGGGCAGCGCGGGGTCCACGGGGGCCACCACCAGCCCGGCCCGCGCCCCGCCCAGCATCGCCACGACGAACTCCACGGTGTTGGCGCCGACGAGGCCGACCGGGTCCCCGGGGCGCAGCCCCGCCGAGGTCAGGCGCGCGGCGACCGCGTCGGCCAGCTCGTCCAGGGCGCGGTAGGAGACCTCCGCGCGGTCCGCGCCGGCGATCAGCGCCGGTGCCTGCGGACGCCCCCGGGCGTGCCGGTCGAGGAGATCGGTCAGGCCCGTGACCGCGGGCGGCCGGTAACGGTCGGGGTCGCGCACGGATGCAGCGGCCGGAACGGCCATGGCCGCACCTCCTCGCGCCTGGAATGTCTGATGAACCGTCCCCAGCGAGACTGCGCGGGGCGCGGAGCACCCGTCCAATACGCACTGGCGAACGGTCGATAGCGGAGGTCTATCAACCCACCTCAACGCCCCTGTGGCGTGCGTCGATAAACGCCGTCTATCGGCTGGTCGCCGATAGGTCTTGGACGCGGGGGAGCGCGCTGCGGATGGTGAAGGGAGAAGCCGCACGCATGACCCGCCCAAGGAGGACCTCGGACCATGACCGCCCCCTCACCACTGGAGACAGCGGCGAACGCCGACGCACCGGCCGAGCTCACCGACGGGTACCACCTGGTCGTCGATGCGCTCAAGATGAACGACGTCGACACCATCTACGGGGTGGTCGGCATCCCGATCACGGATCTGGCCCGGCTCGCCCAGGCGCAGGGCATCCGTTACATCGGCTTCCGCCACGAGAGCAACGCGGGACACGCGGCGGCGGCGGCCGGCTACCTCACCAAGAAGCCGGGCATCTGCCTGACGGTGTCGGCGCCGGGCTTCCTCAACGGACTGGTGGCACTCGCCAACGCCACCACCAACTGCTTCCCGATGGTGCAGATCTCCGGCTCCAGCGAGCGCCACCTCGTCGACCTCAAGCAGGGCGACTACGAGGAGATGGACCAGCTCGCCGCCGCGCAGCCGTTCTGCAAGGCCGCGTACCGCATCAGCCGGGTCGAGGACATCGGCCGCGGCATCGCCCGCGCCCTGCGCACCGCCGTCTCCGGGCGCCCCGGCGGCGTCTACCTCGACATCCCCGCCGCGGTGCTCGGCTCCATCATGGACGCCGGGGAGGGCGCGAAGACGCTCAGCCGCCTCGTCGACCCGGCACCGCGCCAGCTGCCCGCCCCCGAGGCGGTGGACCGCGCGATCGAGCTGCTGGCCGGCGCGCAGCGGCCGCTGATCGTCCTCGGCAAGGGCGCGGCCTACGCGCAGGCGGACACGCAGATCCGCGAGTTCGTCGAGTCCACCGGCATCCCCTACGTGCCGATGTCGATGGCGAAGGGCCTGCTGCCCGACGACCACCCGCAGTCCGCGGCCACCGCCCGCTCGCTGGCGCTGAAGAAGGCCGACGTGGTGATGCTGGTCGGCGCCCGCCTGAACTGGCTGCTCAACCACGGCGAGGCACCGCAGTGGAACCCCGACGCGAAGTTCGTCCAGGTGGACATCGAGGCGAAGGAGATGGACAGCAACCAGCCCATCGCCGCGCCGCTCGTCGGTGACATCGAGTCGGTCGTCGAGGCCCTCATCGAGCGCAGCAAGCCGGGTCAGATCGCTGCCCCCGCCGCCTGGCGGGAGGAACTGGGGGCGCGCTCGGCGCAGAACGTCGCCAAGATGGCCGAGCGCCTCAAGGCCGACCCGCACCCGATGCAGTTCATGGGTGCCCTGAAGGCCGTACGCGACGTGATCCGCGAGCGCCCCGAGACGTACCTCGTCAACGAGGGCGCCAACGCCCTCGACATCGCGCGCAACGTCATCGACATGCACGTGCCGCGGCACCGCCTCGACAGCGGCACCTGGGGCGTCATGGGCATCGGCATGGGCTACGCGATCGCCGCCGCGGTCGAGAGCGGGGAGCCGGTCGTGGCCGTGGAGGGCGACAGCGCCTTCGGCTTCAGCGGCATGGAGATCGAGACGATCTGCCGCTACAAGCTGCCCGTCGTCACGGTCATCATGAACAACGGCGGTGTCTACCGCGGTGACGACGTCAACCCCTACGACGAGGCCCCGTCGCCGACGACGCTGATGTCCGCGGCCCGCCACGACGTGATGTTCGAGGCCTTCGGCGGCAAGGGCTACCGCGCGACCACCCCCGCCGAGGTCACCGCCGCCCTCACCGAGGCGCTCGCCTCGGGCGGGCCGGCCCTCATCGACTGCGTGATCGACCCCTCGGCGGGTACGGAGAGCGGCCACATCGCCCACCTCAACCCCAAGGGCATCACCGTCGGCAACATCGCGCCGGCCAAGAAGTGACCGCCCCGTAGGCGACGCACCGCACCCCGAAGCACCGTTCCCCAGCACCGCCCACCCGCGCACCGCGAACAGACAAGAAGGAAGCCACCATGAGTGAAAAGCCGCTCGCCGGGATCAAGGTGATCGACTTCACCGGGGTCCAGGCCGGCCCAGCGTGCACCCAGATGCTCGCCTGGTTCGGCGCCGACGTGATCAAGGTCGAGCGTCCCCAGGGCGGCGACGTGACCCGCAACCAGCTGCGGGACGACCCCGACCTCGACGCGCTGTACTTCACGATGCTCAACAGCAACAAGCGCTCGCTGGCCATCAACACCAAGACCCCCGAGGGCAAGGAGGTCATGGAGAAGCTGATCCGCGAGGCGGACATCCTGGTCGAGAACTTCGCGCCGGGCGCCATGGACCGCATGGGCCTGGGCTGGGACCACATCCACGAGCTCAACCCGCGCCTGATCTTCGGCTCGGTCAAGGGCTTCAACGACGACTCGTCCTGGAACGACCTCAAGGTCTACGAGAACGTCGCCCAGGCCGCCGGCGGCGCCGCGTCCACCACGGGCTTCTGGGACGGCCCGCCGACCATCAGCGGCTCGGCCCTCGGCGACAGCAACACCGGCATGCACCTGCTGATCGGCCTCCTGACGGCGATCATCCACCGCAACGCGACCGGTGTGGGCCAGAAGGTGTCGGTGTCCATGCAGGACGCCGTCCTCAACCTGACCCGCGTCAAGCTCCGCGACCAGCAGCGCCTGGAGAAGATCGGCTACCTGGAGGAGTACCCGCAGTACCCGAACGGCGAGTTCGGCGACGCGGTGCCCCGCGGCGGCAACGCCGGCGGCGGCGGCCAGCCGGGCTGGATCCTGAAGTGCAAGGGCTGGGAGACCGACCCCAACGCCTACATCTACTTCACGGTCCAGGAGCAGAACTGGAAGCGCACCGCCGAGGCCATCGGCCGGCCCGAGTGGGTCGACGACCCGGAGTACACGACCGCCAGGGCGCGGCAGCCGCACATCTTCGAGATCTTCGCGGAGATCGAGAAGTGGCTGGCCGACAAGACCAAGTACGAGGCGGTCGACATCCTGCGCAAGTGGGAGGTGCCCTGCGCGCCCGTCCTCAGCATGAAGGAGCTCGCCGAGGACCCGGACATGCGCAAGAGCGGCACGATCGTCGAGGTCGAGCAGAAGGGCCGCGGCACCTACCTGACGGTCGGCAGCCCCATCAAGTTCTCCAACTTCAAGCCCGAGATCAAGGGTGCCCCGCTGCTCGGCGAGCACGGCAGCGAGGTCCTCGCGGACCTGGGGTACGACGGGAACGACATCGCCAGGCTGCGGGAGGGCAAGATCATCGTCTGACCCGGACAGACCCACGGGTGCCCCGCGCGATCCGTGCGCGCGGGGCACCCGTGTCTGCGTACGGCGAAGCCCCCGTGCCGACATGGCGGGGGGCCTTTTCGCGTGTTGTCGGCCTTCACGACCCGGTCGGGGTCGTGAAGGCCGACGACGTCGCGCGGGGTGGGGTGCGGATGCCCACGCGGCCGAGCGGACCGACACCCCGCATCCGTCACCGCGCAGCACCCGGCCCCGCCGAGCGGAAGCTCGACGGGGCCGGGAACCCGTGAGGTACGGGCCGGGTCAGACGGGCCGGATCACCCGAAGACCAGCTTGTCGTTCCAGCCGGACCCGATGACGGTCTTCACCGGGGCATTCGTGTTGGTGGTGGACGGGTAGTAGATGGCCATGTGGCCGTCCGACACGAACCGGGCCCAGATGTCCGGGACGCCGTCGTTGTTGATGTCCGGTATGCCGATCGCCGCGTTGACGTTGGCCTCGGTCCAGCTGGTGCCGAACGCAACGTCACCGTTGAGCGAGTTGCCCGCCAGCATCAGGGAGTTGAGGTCGACACTGCCGGTGACGGAGCCGGGCTTGCCGTGCCGGACGTACATGTTGCCGTTGTCCAGGTTGCGCCAGAGCAGGTCGGGCGTGCCGTCCTTGTTCATGTCGGCCAGGTTGACGATGTCGCGGCGGGCCCAGGCGTCGGCGTTCATCAGGGTCGCGGTCCGGAAGGTGGCGCCGCTGTAGCCGGAGAGCACCCAGAACCCGATGTCGGTCCGCAGGACGAGGTCGGGCAGCTTGTCGCCGGTGATGTCGCCGATGGCCTTGAGCTGGGTCCAGGTGGACGGCGCGGGCGAGTTCGACGGGAGGCGGATCTTCAGCCGCTGGCCGACGTCGAACGAGCCGTAACCGTCGCCCGGGTAGAGCCAGAACGTGCCGTCGGGGTTGACGGCGAAGAGGTCCGTGGTGCCGTCGCCCGGATAGGCGTCCTGGTAGTGCGCGATGAGGGCGGCCTTGCCGGTCGTCGCGTTGTACCAGTGACCGGCCGGGTTCAGCGCGGGCTTGCCGCCTGCGCCCATGGTGTACGACGAGGTCAGCTGGCCGTACAGCTCGCCGCCCGGCTGGCCCGGATACGTCCGCAGAACCCCGGTGTTGTCGATGACGAGCAGGTCGGCGGTCCCGTCGCCGCCGGTGTCACCCGGGGCGTCGGCGTTGTCCCTCGGCGGGACGTAGGTCGTGTAGTCCGTCCGCGCGCTCGCGTTGCCGAGGCTGTCGTAGGCGTAGACCTGGAGCGTGTTGGGGCCGGCGTTCAGCGGCCGCAGGTCGGGGACGGTGGCGAGGCCGTTGGCGTCGGCGTTGACCGAGACCGCGCCGACCCCGCCCCACGCGTAGGTGAACCTCGCGGCCCCCGGCGATTCGAAGGTGATCGGTCCGGTCAGGCCGAACTTCACCGTCGCCCATGTGGTGCCGTCCGGAGTGATTCTGGGGAACACGTCGCTGGTGACGACCGGCTGGGACGGTCCGCTCGGGTCCACCGTGATGCGGCAGGGCTCGGTGCCCGGCGGGTAGACGGTGGACGTCGCACCCGCCGAGTCCTTGCCCATGGCGTCCCACGAGAAGGTCGTGTTGGTGGTGATGTCCTTCAGCAGCGGATCGCTGGACGGGATGGTGTAGGTGGCGGTGCCGCCGGAGGCGCCGATCGTGATCTCGACACCGGCCGGGACGGTTCCGCCGGTCTTCCAGAACCGGAAGCGGACCTTGCTCATGTTGTTGTCGGGGTCCTTGGCGGTCACCGACAGGGTGATGTTGGTCTTGCCGACCGTCACGCCCGCGCCGGGGCCGGGTGTGCAGGGGCCGCCGGGCTTCGAGGTACCGGCGGTGGGCTCGGACGGGTTGCGGTTGTAGACGGCCTCGATGGTCGCGGAGGTCGCCTTGAACTTGCGCCAGGTCTGGGTGTCGGACTCGCTCGTGGCCCGCATGCCCAGGGTGACGGTCGAATCGCCCCTGTCGGTGGCGTACTGGGCGGCGTCCTTGACGTTGAAGGCCTCGTACTCGTCCGGGCAGGAGGACGACGACCAGCCGTGCGCGAAGGACTTGCGCTGGATCTCGTCGGACCAGCTCGGCTGCGCGTTCCACGTCGTGCCGGACGAGATCGCGCCGGTGCGCCACAGCTGGAACTCGCGGTCCGTGCAGGACCAGGAGTGGTTGTTGAGCACCTTGAAGGTCGCGCTGGTGATCTCCGCGCCCTTGATGGACTTGTTCCAGTCCATGCGCCAGAAGGAGCGGGCGGTGCCGCCGGTGTCGGACTCGTGGCCCACGCGGGCGTCGGAGGTGCCGGAGGAGAAGTTGGTGCCGTTGAAGAAGCTGGTGCTCGGGTACGGCTTGTAGGCCACCGTCCACGCGTCCCAGCCGGGGTTCAGCGGCGGGTCGACGAACAGCGGGTACGTGACGCCCTCGCGCGCCGCGAGACCGGAGGCGGCGAAGCCGAGGCCGAGCCGGGCGGTGTGGGTGTTCTCGCCGTCCAGAGTGATCGGCAGCGGCGCGGACTGCGCGCCGGGCTCGATGCCGGTCAGGCCCGACAGCTTCAGCACGTCGGCCGGGGTGGCGACGGACGTGTGGTGCGCGGTGCCCTCGGGCAGCTCGGGGTCACGGCCGCTGGAGTCCCACGCGAACGGCGTCGGGATCGTGCCGACCTCCTTGCCGGCCTTGTCCAGGACCTGGACCCGGCTGGCCTTGCGGTCCTGCCGGAACACGGCCGTGGCGGAGCGCAGGCCGTACGAGACCGTCTTGAGCGCTTCCTGCCGCGCGGCCTCGGCGGTCTTGACGATCAGGACCTGTGCCATTCCGCCCTCCTCGCGGGCGACGAGCAGCAGGTCGACGCCCGGGAGGACCTCGGAGTACAGGGCGCGCGGCCCGTCGAGGACAGGCTCGGGCAGCACGCCCGGCCAGGTGTACGCGACGGTGTGGCCGTCGAGTTCGACCTCGGCGAGCACCGTCTCACCCGGCGTCTGCGTGCGGGCGTACGAGCGGTCGGCGCGCTTCTTCCCGGCATCGCCGCTCGCGAAGCGGACGGGAACGGCCGGGTTCGCGGGTGCGATGCCAAGGCCTTTGGGGGCCTTGGCCGTTCGCTTCAGGGTGTTGTCGACCGGGGCCCACTCGCCCTTGGCGTTCTTGGCCCGGGTCGGTGCGGCCGTGATCCGGGACTTGAAGCGGCCGTTGGGCAGCGCCCAGGTCAGCGTGGTGGCGCTGGTCGCCGTGTCGACGAGTACCTGCTTGTGGGTGCGCAAAGCCTGGGCCATCGCGGTGGCCTCGTCGCGCGGGCCGGTGGAGGCAGGGGTGGCGTTGGTGATGCCGCCGCCGGAGGTGGTCGGGGAAGGAGGGCCGCCGGGCTGCCACCACGGCAGCAGGGCGGCGGTCAGGGCGGCCAGCACGAGGCCGAGGGTCAGTGACAGCCGCGTGCGCGTGCGCACGAATGGGCTGAGGAAGCGAGGCGGCGCGGTCACGGCGGTCTACTCCCGTGGGAACCAAGCGGATTGAGGACAGCACAGACAGCCCCGGTCGGCACGCCGCGGGGCAGAAGGCGGGCACACCATCACACATGTGAAGTCTTTGCGTCCACGGGTGAAGACTTTATGAACCCGTTACATGGGCGTGGAACGGGCTTGACCGGCTGTTAACTGAGTCCGGTTCACGGCTTTTCTGTGGCCGCATTGGTGGTGATTACAGCAATTCCACCATCCTTCTGATTGGCCGTTACTGGAGCGGTCTGCTCGGTTACGCCCCGTGTCGCAGATCACTTTTCGCGGGCTTTTGCCGCCCCTCGCCGATCTTGCATCTGCGGCGGACATGACAGAAGGTGCACACGCATGCGCCTGAGCCAGGGGTGTGCCTTTTGGTGTTTGCGCACCTCGTCCGTTGTCTGAATTGCCAGGGTGGGAGTCGACGCGTATGCGTGCTTCAGGTCGGCTGTCATGGCTGGGGCGGGGACGCCCAGCCATGACGGAGTCACAACGATGGCGCCGGCGGCGAAGCCGCACGGGGGTCGTCCTTCTGTTGTCCTCGACACTGACCATGACCAGCCTGGGCAGTGAGGCGCTCGCCGTTCCCGGGCCCGGCATGAACCGCGAGAAGTCGATCGCCGAGGTCGACCTCCCGGATCTGCCGGAGGCCACCGAGGTCGAGGGCGACGAGCTGGCCGACAAGACCCTGACCCTCGCACCGGAGAACCCGGTCACCTCGTACACGCCCACCGCCACCGCGGCGTGGGCCTCCGGCACCGGTCAGGCCACGCTCGACGCGACCAGCGAGCCCGGCACCACCGAGCCGGTCAGCAACGACCTTCCCGTCGCCATCGGCGTCCCCGAGGGCGGTGACGCCGCCGCCCTCGCCGGCGACTGGACCGTGGGCGTGGCCCCGCAGACCACCTCGCAGGACGCGGGCGTCTCGGGCATCATCATGAAGCTCACCCCGCCGGCCACCGTCGACCCGGCCGCCGAAGTGGCGATCAGCATCGACACCGCGGGCTTCGCCGACCTCTACGGACCGCAGGCCGTCGAGCGCTTCGGTCTGATGCTGCTGCCCGAGTGCGTGTACTCCTCGCCGACCGAGGGCGACTGCGCCGAGGACGGCGGTACGAGCACGATGTCCCTCTCCGACGGGGACAAGAACGTCAAGAACGGCAAGAAGAACTTCCAGCGCCTGCGCAGCACGGTGACGACCGTGCCCGCCAAGGACGCGCCGACCAACGCCAAGACGGCGAAGAACGCCCCCACCCACAAGATCCTCAGCGGCACCATCCCGGTCTCCAGCCTCGTCGACGAGGGCTTCGTCCCCACCGGGGCGACCAAGGCCTCCTACCGGGAGGGCGTCCAGCCCGCGGTCTCCGCCAACGGCGGCGCCGCCGTCGGTGGCCTCGACACCGGCTCGTCGGCGACCGGTGACTTCACGGCCTCGCCGCTGCTGTCCTCCGGCTCCTGGTCGTCCGGCTCCTCCTCGGGCGCCTTCACCTACTCGTACGACATCCAGGTCCCGGAGACCGCCGGCGGCCTGATGCCGAAGGTCAACCTGGCGTACTCCTCGCAGTCCGTCGACGGCCGCACGTCCTCGACGAACAACCAGGCCTCCTGGATCGGCGACGGCTGGGACTACAACGCGGGTTCCATCACCCGCACGTACGCCAACTGCCGCCAGGACTCAAAGAAGGCCGGCTCCAACAACGCCACCCACCGCACCGCGGACCTGTGCTGGGGCTCGGAGAACGCCACCCTCTCCCTCGGCGGCATGACCACCGAGCTGGTCTGGGACAAGACCGAGGGCAAGTGGTTCACGGCCAACGGCGACGGCTCCACCGTCCAGGTGATCAAGGGCGAGGCCACCGGCAACGGCGCCAAGGACGGTGAGTACTGGGTCGTCACCACCAAGGACGGCACGAAGTACCACTTCGGCAAGAACAAGCTCCCGGGCTGGTCGGACCACGGCACCGCCGCCGACGACCCGACCACCGACTCGGTGCTGACGGTCCCGGTCTACGGCAACCACTCGGGCGAGGACTGCTACAAGGGCCCCACGACCACCGACTGGACGAACTCCTGGTGCACGCAGGGCTGGCGCTGGGGCCTCGACTACATCGAGGACGTCCACGGCAACGCCATGTCGCTGTGGTGGAAGAAGGACGCCCCGAACTACTACGCCCGCAACTTCAACTTCAAGGCCCCGGTCCCCTACGACCGTGACGGCTGGCTCGACCACATCTACTACGGCCAGCGCAACAACAACATCTTCACGGCCGAGGCCCCGGCCCGGGTCGGCTTCACGGTGGCGGAGCGCTGCTACACCGTCGACGACGTCACCTGCTCCGAAGCCAACTTCACCTCGAAGGACCCGCGCAACTACCGGCCCTGGTTCGACACCCCGGCCGACCTGCGCTGCGAGGCCGGCAAGAAGTGCTGGAACGCCGGTCCGTCCTTCTGGACCCGCAAGCGCCTCGACAAGATCACGACCTCGGCCCAGCGGCTCACCACCACCACGGCCCGCCAGGTCGTTGACGAGTACCAGCTCAAGCAGAGCTTCGCCAGGCTGGTGACCGGCCCGAACACGGCCCTGTGGCTGGAGTCGGTCCAGCGCACCGGCTACGCCCGCAAGGGTTCCACCGACGCGAGCGTGAAGCTCAACACGGTGCGGTTCGAGCCCAACGCCGAGGACATGCCGAACCGCGTCAAGACGGTCCACCCGTCGCGCCCCGGCTTCTCCCGGCTGCGCATCGGCCGCGTCGTCAACGAGTACGGCGGCGAGACCATCGTCACGTACAAGCCGATCGAGGGCGACTGCCTCTCCGGCAACCTGCCCGTGCTCGACCAGCAGCCCGGCGAGGACAGGGCCACGGCCATGGCCAGGCTGCAGGCCCAGCTCAAGGTGAACGACCGGCTCTGCTACCCGTCGTTCTGGAACCCCGACCCCGAGGTCGAGGACGTCGACTGGTTCCACAAGTACGTGGTGGACACCGTCGAGGAACTGCCGAACATCGACGGCAACTTCACCACCAGGACGGAGTACCGGTACAAGAACCCGGCCTGGAAGCTCGCCGAGGCCGAGTTCACCAAGAAGTCCCAGCGCACCTACTCGCAGTTCGCGGGCGTCGAGCAGACCACGGTCCTGACGGGTCCGGTCGTCGAGGACACCCCGGACACCGTCAACCAGCGCTCCAAGTCCGTCACCCGCTTCTTCCGGGGTCTCGGCGACACCGTGTCCGTCAAGGACATCACCGGCGCCGAGATCGCCAAGGACCGGGAGCCGTTCGCCGGCCGGATCGCCGAGGAGATCACGTACACCGACTCCACCAAGGCCGACTCCGACTGGCTGTCCCGCTCGATCACCAAGCCCGAGGCCACCGAGCTCGCCAAGCGCGACCGCGACGACGGCCTGAGCCCGCTGCGGGCCTGGCGGGTCACGGAGCCCGAGGAGATCGCGTACACCAGGTCGTCAGGCACCAACACCGACGACCCGCGCACGCTGCGCACGGTCAAGACGAACACGACGTACGACGCGACCTACGGTCTGCCGATCCTGGTGGAGTCCCTGGGCGACGCCGACTCCACCAAGACCGGTGACGAGTCCTGCACCAAGCTGGAGTACCTGCACCGGACCGACAAGAACCTCATCGGTCTGTCCAAGCAGGTCCTGGTCTCGCCGACGACCTGCGCGAACGCCGACTGGGCCGACCTGGGCTCGCTGAGCAACGCCACCCGCACGGCCTACGACGGCACGGCCTACGGCACCGCGCTCGGCTCCTCGACCCGTGGCCTGGCCACTGAGGCGTGGACGCTCAACGGCGCCGGCACCGGCTTCCAGACCACCGGCAAGACGGAGTTCGACTCTGTCGGACGCGTGATCAAGCAGACTCCGGCGGATCAGCTGACCCAGCAGACCCCGAAGTCCGCCACGATCGCCTACGACTCCATAGGACCGGCCACGGGCCAGGTCTTCAAGGTCACCACGACCAACGTCCTCGGGCACAGCCAGATCCAGGAACTGGAGCCGGGCCGTTCGGTCACCGTCAAGACGACCGACGCCAACAACCAAGTCAGCGAGGCCGTGTACGACCCGCTGGGCCGGCTCGCCGAGGCCTGGGCCCCGGGACGTACGCCCGGCAACGGCGTGGCGGACTTCCGCGCGGTCTACACGATCCCGGCGGAGGAGACCGACCCCACCGACGCCAACATAAAGATCCGCAAGCCTCCGTACGTCACCACGTACGCGCGTGGCTACGAGGACCGGATCGAGACCTCCGTCACCCTCTACGACGGCCTCGGCCGAGAGCGGCAGACGCAGGAGGAGGCCGACAACGACGCCGGCTGGCTGATCACCGACACCCTGTACAACAACTCCGGCGAGGTCTACCAGACCAACAACGCCTACCTGACCCAGGAGGCGAAGCCGGGCGAGCTCTTCAGCCCGCTCGCCGACACGGCCGTCCCCAACATCACGCGCTACACCTACGACGGTCTCGGCCGCGTGCTGAAGGAGACGCCGTACCTCAAGTGGATCGACCCGGACACCAAGGAGTCCTTCTCCAAGGCGTACGAGGATCGGGCCGTCCGCTACGAGTACGGCGAGGACTGGTCGAAGGTCATCCAGCCGGAGGGCGACTCGTCCTACCGCGTCTGGACCGACGCGACCGGCCGTACCGTCCGGACGGACACCTTCAACCCGGCGGCCCCGGGCGGGTTCACGTCGACGCGCTACCAGTACGACGTGCACGGCCAGGTCAAGAAGGCGACCGCTTCGGCGGACGAGACGCACCCGTGGTCGTGGACGTACAACCACAACGGTCAGATGGAGACGGCGACCGACCCTGATTCGGGCACGGCCCGTACGACGTACGACGCTTTCGGCCGGCTTCAGACAGCCACGAACGACCGAGGCGTCAAGGTCTGGAACAGCTACGACGAGCTATCGCGGCCGAAGCAGCAGCGCCTCAACGACGCCGCCGGAACTCTGCTCTCAGAGTTCACGTACGACTCCGCCACGGGCGGCAAGGGCATGCCCGCCACCGCCACCCGCTACACCGACGGCCTCGCGTACACGCAGACGGTCAACGGCTACACGAAGGACTACCAGCCGACCTCGACCACACTGTCCCTGCCGCAGTCCATCGTCGACACCTGGGGTCTGAAGAAGGAATACAGGTACGACTACACGTACAACAGCAACGGCATGCTGGACGAGTCCACCGTTCCGGCGGTGGGCAACTTCGAGGCGGAGAAGCTGGTCGTCCGCTACAACAAGGACGGCAAGCCGCTCTCGATCTCCGGCAAGGACTGGTACGGCTCCGAGACGGCCTACGACGCCTACGGCCAGGTGCTCCGCTCCACGCTCGGTGCCCAGCCGTACCGCGTGTGGACGCAAAGCTCGTTCGACGAGGGCAGCGGCGAGCTCACGGAGCAGTCGGTCTACCGTGAGAAGACGGACGACAAGGCCGTCGTCGGCGGAAACCTGGTGTCCAACCGGGCGTACACCTACGACCCGGCCGGTAACGTCACGTCGATCCAGGAGAAGTCCGACGGGATCGCGGAGCGCCAGTGCTTCGTCTACGACCCGCTGGGCCAGCTGAAGTCGGCCTGGACCGCCAAGGACCAGACGACCTGCGTCAACCCGAGGAACCCGGACGGCTCGCTCAACAAGAACGCGGACGGCACGCTCCGGGTCGCCGCGGGCGCGGACGGCTCCGGCTACTGGCAGGAGTACGAGTACGACCTGCTCGGCAACCGCACCAAGCTGACCGAGAACGACCTCGCCGGTGACACCACCAAGAACGCCGTCAGCACGTACGCGTACGGCAAGAACGCCGCCAAGGACCAGCCGCACACGCTGACCAAGGTGTCGAAGACCTACAAGACCCCCGCGGGTGCGCAGGTCACGGCCGAGGCCACGCGTCTGTACGAGCTGACCGGCGAGACGAAGTCGGTCACCTCGGTCCAGAACGGTGACAAGCAGGACTTGACCTGGACCTACGACGGCCAGGTCGACCGGATCACCGGCCAGGGCTCGGGCGGCAAGACCTCGTACGTGGGTCTCGGGCAGAAGTGCCTCGACCTCAAGGGCGGTCTTCCGTCGGCCAACCAGGTGATCCAGCTCTACTCCTGCAACTCCTCGGGGGCGCAGAAGTTCAAGTTCACCGCCACGCCGGGGCAGACCAACTCCAACCGGGGCACGCTCTCGACGCAGGACACCTGGTGCCTCCAGCCCGCTGCGGCGTCGGTGGGGTCCGCGGTCCAGATCCGCAAGTGCGACGGTTCCGCCCTGCAGGAGCTGCAACGCAACGCCGTCGGGCAGCTCATGCTGGCCGGCACTCCAAGCCTGTGCCTCGCGGTCCAGGGCGCCGTCAACGCCAACTCGACCCCGGTCGTGCTGGCGACGTGTGACGGTTCCTCCGCGGCGCAGCTGTGGGAGCCGCAGAACGACACCCGTCACATCTACGGCCCCGACGGGTCCCGCCTGCTCACCATCCAGGGCAAGCAGGCCACGCTGCACCTGGGCGAGGCCGAGGTCACCGTCCAGAAGGGCGGTGTCCTGGTCAGCTCCCAGCGCACCTACTCGGCGCCCGGCGGCGCGGTCATGCGCTACGCCTACGGCACCGGCGCGGACGTCCTGGTCGCCCAGACCACGGACCACCAGGGCAGCGCCTACACGGAGGTCGTCCTCAGCGGCACCATGAAGGTGCGCATCCGCAAGCAGGACCCGTTCGGCAACGAGCGCGGAAGCGCCGGTGCCGGCCTGCAGAACCACAAGGGGTTCCTGGGCCAGACCACGGACGACGCTTCTGGCTACCAGCCGCTCGGCGTCCGTCTGTACGACCCGGTGGTCGGACGCTTCCTGTCACTCGACCCGGTGCTCGACCTGAATGACCCACTGCAGTCCAACGGGTACGCGTACGCGCAGAACAACCCGGTCACGTACTCCGACCCGAGCGGTGAGTCGATCGTCCTGACCGCTTCGGAGAAGGCCGCGGCCCTCGCCGGCGCGGGTCTGTCCGCGGCGCAGGTCGCGCAGGCGCAGTCGATGCAGGGCAGGTCCCTCACCTCCGTCATCCTGGCGGTCGCGTGGGAGACGCTGAAGGACTTCATCGGTATCAACGACGCCATAGCCTGCTTCGGCGGCGACATGTGGTCCTGCGTCAGCATCGCGATCGACGCCATCCCCTGGGCCAAGCTCGGGAAGATCCCGGCCGTGATCAAGGCGGTCAACCGCACCATCGACGCCATCAAGGCGTTCAAGGTCGCGAAGCGGGCCGCCGAGGCGGTGCTCAAGGCGGCCAAGGCCGCCGAGTCGGCCGCGCTACGGGCCAAGAAGCTGGCCATCGAGAAGGCGAAGAAGGAGGCCGCGCAAAGGGCCAAGAAGAAGGCCGCCGAGGCCGCAAAGAGAAGAGCCGACGCAGCGGCCGCCGCGAAGCGGAAGACGGGCAACCCCGCTCAGAAGCAGTCCCAGGCCAAGGCCGCACCCAAGTCCTCCTCGCACTCCAGCGGAGGCAAGGGCGGCGGCGGCAAGTCCGGCGGCGGCGGTGGCGGCGGCAAGTCCGGCGGCTCCTCCCGTAGCAACGGTGGTACGAGCGGCAGCGGCGGCTCCGGCAAGGCCGGGGAGGGCGGAACCTGCAACAGCTTCGTGCCGGGCACGAAGGTGCTGATGGCCGACGGCTCCACCAAGGCGATCGAGAAGATCAAGGTGGGCGACAAGGTCGTCTCGACCGATCCCGAGTCCGGGGAGACCCGGATCGAGACGGTCACCGCCGAGATCAAGGGCCAGGGCCTCAAGCACCTGGTCAAGGTCAGCATCGACATCGACGGCAAGCACGGCACCAAGACGGCCCAGGTCACCGCGACCGACGGCCATCCCTTCTGGGTCGCCGAGCTCGGTGAATGGATCAAGGCCACCGACCTGAAGTCGGGCCAGTGGCTGCGGACCAGCGCCGGCACGTACGTCCAGATCACGTCGATCGAGCGCTGGACGGTCCAGCAGGCCGCCGTCAACAACCTGACGGTCTCCGACCTCCACACGTACTATGTGCTCGCGGGTGCCGCACCGATTTTGGTGCACAACTGCGGGGACGGTCAGCGTGAAGGTTATACCTCCTCGCCGTTCAATCCGGCTGACCCGTACAGCCCGGAGTCGGTGAACGCGCGTATCGCGGGCAATGACTCGCTGTACCCGGACGCTATTCGCCCCGAACCTGCCCAGGGTACGGGTATGATCGGCGAGAATGGCACCCAGATTACGAGCCAGACCGCTTGGAATGTAGGGCCGCATCGGATCGACGTGGAGAATCCGAACCCCGGCGTGCGCCCTGGTCAGATGCACTTCCAGGACGTAAGTAACCCGACGGTAAAGTACCAGTGGGACTTTGAAAATGGAGGCTTCACGGGCCTTCCTCCGCGACTGGCGCGCCAGCTGGCCTCGAATAGGGGTTTCCAGGCGGGCATTAAGAAGGGTTTGAACTGGTTGGGAGAGTCATGATTCGCATGAACGAGCGCATGAGGAGCCGGCTTTCCTCGTCGCCGCTACAGCTGGCGAACTGGGATGATGTTCCTGAGTCGCTGCACGAGTTGATCCAGCGAGGCTGGACCGTTGATGAAACGGGTGCCTATCTGCTGAAGGCTCTACTCGGCGGATACAACGGGTCGAGATCGAGTTTTACAGATCTGACTGGGTATGAGGCCTCGGTTAACGGCTTGGGTGTTCCCGACTGGGATATTGCGCCGGTGGCTGGTGCAGAGGAGCGCCTGCTTCGGCGAGCCGTTTCCTATGCCTGCTTTGCGCTTCACGCGGCACGCGATATCAAAGGTTCGGGCGCGCTGGAGGCAGTCGTATCGGCATCCGAATCATTGATGGACGATGCGAAGCTGACTGCGCGAGTTACATTCGTTCTTGACCGCTCCGACGAGCCCGCCTTGGTTGGTGATGTGGAGGCTGGCCAGAATGAACATATTTTGATCTTCTCGATGGAGGATATCCCTCTGTAGGGAAGCGCCCGGATTGCGCATGAGGCCCCCGCCGATGCTATTCGGCCGGGGGCCTCATGGCGGCGCGACCGGCATGGGCGAGTGATTCCCGCGGGTCTGACCAGCGGCCCCGATGGTAACGGGCTTGCAGCCCCAGCCTCCGCCCGGCGCTGGGCTGGCTTCCAGGGGTCGTCGTTGCTACACGAGTGATCAACTGATCGTGGGCAAGAGCTCAGCGTGTGATCGGCTGGAGTTTCCCAGCCGCGCGCCTCGCGTGGTGGCCAAGTCCGTGGGTCCAGGCCAAGTGCTTCGTCTCGGTGAGCTTGGCCCAGGGCGTCCTTGTGGGTGTTGCCCGGGGCGAGGACATATCCTGCGGCTTCCCGGCGGCCTTCCTTCTACTGGTAGATGGCGCCGTCGGTGTTGGTCGTGGCTGTGATTTCTTCGGTGGTCATGCCGCTGTGTTCTGTCCACCGAGGCGGGTGGTGACGAGGTGGCCGACGGCGGGGGGGGCGGGCATGCGACGGGCGCGTCCGAGTTGGAGGCGTTCCATGATCTGCGGACAGCTGAAGCCCGGACAGGCGCTCGTGGAGGCCGAGATGGCCACGCGGTTCGGGGTGTCCAAGACGCCCGTGCGGGAGGCGCTGAAGACCCACGCGGGTACCGGGCTCGGCGTGGTGAACCAGTGCAAGGGCGTGACCGTGTGCACGGTGCGGGAACCCGCTGCTGGCCCAGATGCTCGACGACGTCCGTGATCAGGCAGCCCTGGGGAGCAGGAGGCCCGCGAGCACCGAGCCATCCTCGCCCGGGCGGCGGACGGCGAGCCGGAGGGCGTGGCCGCCCTGCTGCACGAGCACATCGCGAGCTTCGTCGCCCGGGCGCGCACGCACCCCCAACACCCTGGAAACTCCCATACCCCCGGAACCCCAGCTCGACCGAGCTGAAGGACAACCGAATGTCATTCGGGGAGCAGTCGGTGGCACACGCCGACGTCGTGGCGATCCCGGTGACCCCGTTCGATGCCGACGGGGGCGCCGCGTTCGCGGACGGCGGAGGTCAGGTCCCCGTCGTCTGGTCCGCCTTGGCGGCTGCCACCTGGCGGTACAGCTCCTTCTCTTTGGCGCGCCGCTCGGAGACGTCACGGATCACCGCGCCGACGTAACCGGGGCGCCCCTCGGCGTTGTTTAGCAGCACCACGCTGAACTCGATCGACAGCTTCCGGCCGCCCGCGCCCACCGCGGGGACGGTCAGGAGGTCGTCGTCCCCGTACTTGGTGGTGCCGCTGGCCATGGACTTGTCGAAACCGTCCCAGTGCCGCTGCCGGTGCCGTTCCGGGATGATCACGTCCAGGCTGCGGCCGTCAACCTCGGCGGCGGAGAACCCGAAAATGCGCTCCGCTCCGTGATTCCAGTAGCGGATGAGTCCTTCGCTGTCGATGATCACTACGCCGTCGGGTGCCTGGGCCGTCATACCCAGCACTACTTCGGGGTCCAGGTCTGCCATGTCGCCTCCGAGCTCTCCGTGTTGGTATGCAGAATACAGTCGTCAGGCCGGAGGTGGGAGGGCCCGGAGCCTGCGGGCAGCGGCGCCGTCGGGTGGGCGTGCGGCCCGAGGAGGGCGGCGTGCCAGTCGGCGGCGGCCATGTCCTGCTCCGGGTCGGCGCAGGAGAGCAGCCGCCACGACGAGGGCGACCAGGCGAAGACGGCGTCCTGGCCGAAGCGGCGGCCCATCGCGCGGGCCTGCGCGTCGTCCATGCCGACCACGGCCGCGCCGGGTTCGGCGTGGGCGCCTGAAGGGTCGCCGCCGATGGCGGGCCGCCAGGGCAGCCCAGCGACGCCGATGCGGTGCAGCAGTGCGTGGTGCGCACGGAGGTTGGCCTGCGCGGTGGCGTCGCGTCCCCCGGGATTGAAGGCGGTGACGATGTGGATCGTCCCGCCGGGGAACGGGTACGCCGGGCCCGGTCGGCCCGGCCGTCCGGCGGTGGGCATGACGCGGAGCGTGTGGGCGGGGAAGGCGATGTCCACGACCGCGCGCAGGTAGAACGGCCACTGCGTCGGGCGGGCGGGACGAGGGGCATCAGGCAAAAGGGTCTCCTCTGAAAGGGACCCCCTTACCTGCCGGCAGGGAGATCTGCGGGCCGCGGAAGCGGCGAGCTCAGGCGGGCCAAGTGCCGTGCACCTGACCGGCGGTGATGCTCGCACAGTACCCGGCGCGATGTCCAGAGGCCGCGGCCGGGGTGTCGCGTCGCGTGCGGCAACGTCGTCCGGCGGCCACATTGGCTGGAAACCGTCCTGCCCTCTCGTGGCGCGAGGCGACTCGCCCCCCATGCGGGCCCACGGCGGCGTCGCGGCGCGGCGGGGCGGCCGGCGACGAGGCTTCCCTTGACCGCCGGGTACCGCCACCGGTCCGGAGGGGCGCTTGTGGGCAGCGGGCAGCGTCCGGCTGACCTGCGATGACGGTAGGTCAGCGCACCGACGGTGCCTTCGTGGTGCGAGCCCGGAGTACGCGGCAGCCGATGTCCGGAGCGGGCGGCCGGGCGTCGCCGACCACCACGCCCGGATCCCTGCGAGGTCTAACAGACCAGGTAGGGCCCCGCTTTGTGACACCACGGCGAGCGCTTCTCCGGAATCCGGACAATGATCTCCGCACTCGTGACACCGGGACCGGCCGCTGCAAGCATCTGGGGCTGTGTTCGGGCCACTTCAGGGGGCGAGGGCGGCTCCGACGCAGCCACGTCCCCACCGTCCGCGCATCGCCCCCACTCACAAGGAGCCTCAGGAGTGACGAGCACCTTCCGCGCCACCCGGTCCACGCCATCCACAGCCCGGTCGTCAGGGCGCAGACGTGCCGTGGCGACCGCGACCGTCACCATGGCGACGCTGATCGCGTCCGTCCTGCCCCTCGCCTCGGCGGGCGCGCAGGAGAGCCCGCAGGGGACCATGGCGTCCTCCGTGCCCGGGGCGCGAACGGTCCCGCTCACCGCCGCGCAGCGCGGGCAGATGCTCAAGGCCGCCGCCGGTACGAGCGCGGGTACGGCCGAATCGCTGAGGCTCGGCGACGAGGAGAAGCTGATACCGAGGGACGTCGTCAAGGACGCCGACGGTACCGTCCATACGCGGTACGAGCGGACCTTCGCCGGTCTCCCCGTCCTCGGCGGCGACCTGGTGGTGCACGAGCGGGCCGGTGCCCGGACGGTCACCAAGGCTTACGGCCCGAAGCTCACGGTGCCGACGACCCAGCCGGCGCTCGCGGCGGCGAAGGCACGGAAGGCGGCCCTGGACATCGCCGGCCGGGAGGAGACCCGCAAGCTCGCGGTGGACCGCGCGCCGCGCCTGGTGGTCTGGGCGGCGACCGGCGCGCCGACCCTGGCCTGGGAGTCCGTCGTCACCGGCGTCCAGAAGGACGGCACCCCCAGCCGCCTCCAGGTCGTGACCGACGCGAAGACCGGCAAACAGCTCGCGAACGTCGAGCAGATCCACTCCGGCACCGGCAACGGCCAGCACAACGGCACCGTGCAGATCGGCTCCGTCCGCAACGGCGACGTCTTCGAGCTGGTGGACGCCGCACGCGGCAACCACGAGACCTACGACTACGACACCCGGCAGGTCATGACGGACGACGACGACGTCTGGGGCGACGGCACACCGGCCGACCTCCAGACGGCCGCCGTGGACGCCGCCTACGGCGCCCAGCAGACCTGGGACTTCTTCCACTCCCGCTACGGCCGCGACGGCATCGCGGACAACGGCGTCGGAGCACGCTCGTACGTCCACGTCGGCGACGGGTACGTCAACGCGTACTGGGACGACGAGTGCTTCTGCATGAACTACGGGGACGGCGAGGACAACCAGCGGCCGCTGACGGCCCTGGACATCGCGGGCCACGAGATGACGCACGGCATCACCTCGGCCACCGCGGGCCTGATCTACAGCGGCGAGTCCGGCGGACTGAACGAGGCCACCAGCGACATCATGGGCACCGCGGTGGAGTTCTTCACCAACAGCCCCAAGGACGTGCCGGACTACCTCATCGCCGAGAAGGTCGACGTCTACGGCACCGGCGTACCGCTGCGCTACATGGACCAGCCGTCCAAGGACGACGTGGGCTACGGGGGGTCGCAGGACTACTGGACCAACGGCACCAAGTACCTCGACCCGCACCAGAGTTCGGGCCCGGCGAACCACTTCTTCTACCTGCTCTCCGAGGGCAGCGGCAAGAAGGCGATCAACGGCGTCCGCTACGACAGCCCGACGTTCGACGGCAAGGCGGTATCCGGCATCGGCCGCGAGTCGGCCACCGACATCTGGTACCGCGCGCTGACCGTCTATATGACCAGCACCACGGACTTCGCCGGTGCGCGCACCGCCACGCTCCAGGCAGCCGCCGACCTCTACGGCATGGGCAGCAAGAAGTACGAGGCCGTCGGCAACGCCTGGGCCGCGGTCAAGGTCGGGTACCGCTTCGTCGACCACCTCGCGATCGACAGCACCAACCCGCGGCGGACGGCGACCGGCCAGCAGGTCACGTGGCAGATCCAGGCACAGAGCTCCCGCCCAGGCCCTCTCACCTACTCCGCCAAGGGCCTCCCGCGCGGCATGTCCATCAACGCGAGGACCGGCCTGGTCTCCGGGACCCCGGTGAAGGGCGGCGAGTACCGGCCCGCCATCACCGTCAAGGACGCGGCGGGCAACTGCCGTACCGTCCACTACCAGTGGACCGTGCTGGCCTCCGGCGGCGACGTCTTCGTCAACCCGAACCGGTACGACATCCCCAACTGGGCGGTGATCGAGAGCCCGGTCGCCGTCAGCGGCCGCAAGGGCAACGCCCCGGCCGACCTCAAGGTGACCGTCGACCTCTACGCCGTCCACGTCGGCTTCTACGTCATCGACCTGGTCAGTGAGGACGGCCGGGTGATCCCGGTCAAGGGCTGGTCGCAGGGCCCCGTCGCGATCCCCGAACTGCACCAGACGTTCACCGTCGACGCCTCCGCCGTCCCGGCCAACGGCACCTGGAAGCTCCGGGTCAGGGACAACACCCCGGGCAACTTCATCGTCCTCCCCGGCTACCTCGACACCTGGAGCCTGGGCTTCTGACCCGCCTCCTAGCGGGCCGCGGCCCCATGACACGGCGGCATGCCGTGTCATGAGGCCGCCCTCGTTCCCGACGGGACGGCGCCTCCCCAGCCGAAGCACATCGCGAGAGGGTTTCATCAGGGGACTCGGACTGTTCTAGGCTCAGGCGGGTGCATGCACGTACTGCCCTGGAACAGTGGCTCGCCGGGCTCTCCGCCGAGCCCCTGACCGCCCTGCTGGAAGAGCGCGAACTGCCGCGTGCCGCGGGCTATGCGCCGGTCACCACCTTCCGGCAACTGGCGGAGCACCTCCTCACCGACGACTCCGTGGAGCGCGCCGTCGCCGCGGGGACGAGCGGGGAGGCGCAGTTGCTGGCGTGCTTGGCGGCCCGGGCCCTGGAGACGTACGGTCCGGTGCCCGAGGCGGAGCAGCACGCGTCCGCCTGGCGCCCGGCGCCGCCGCCGGTGGACCCCTACACCCGGCTGGTGCCCGAGGCGGACGTGCTGGACTGGCTGGAGCAGGGCGGCACACCACGTGAGAGGACCGCGGAAGCACTGCAACGGCTGCGGGAGCGGGCGCTGGTGCTCCCCGCGCCGCGCGGCCGGCTGGCGCTGCCGTCGTTGCTGCACACGTCGGCGGCCCGGATGGACGGCTACGGCAGGCCGGCCGACCTGCTGCTCACCCAGGCGTACAACGCGCCCGAGATCAAACGGATCGCCGCCGCCCTCGGCATCGAGCAGCGCACCCGCGCGGACGCACAGGCGGCGGTCGGCGCACTGCTGGCGGACCCCGGCCGGGTGCGGGAGCTGGTGGCCACCGCCCCGGCGGCGGCTCACGAACTGCTCGACCACATGCTGCAGGGACCCCCGCTGCTGCGCACGCACTGCTTCGTGTCCCGGTTCGGCGACTACGCGGGACCGGACCGCAAGTACACGTTCCGGGAGGGCGGCAGCGGGGACGAGGGCACCGACTGGCTCGCCCAACACGGCATGGTGGTCCCGGTAGGGCCTGATCTGGTGGAACTGCCGTACGAGGTCGGTCACGCACTGCGCGCGGATCAGCCCGCGCCCACGCCGAGCCTGGACCCGGAACCGCTGACGTGCGTCACCCGGCTGCCCCCGGACTGGGCGGCCCAGGGCGCGGTGGCGGCGGGAGCCGCCGCGTGGCGGGCGGAACTGGTGCTGCGGGAACTGGCCGCGCGACCGGTGGCGGTACGGAAGGCCGGCGGGATCGCGGTGCGCGACACCAGGAGACTGGCCAAGGCGGCCGGGACGAGCGAGGCACACACCCGGCTGTGGCTCGACCTGGCGGTGAACGCGGGCCTTGCCGCCCCCCAGAGTGAGAAGGCGGAACCCGCCGCTCGCGGCCGGGGGCGCCGACGCCCCGCCGCTCCGCCGCAACCGGCGCGGCTGCTGCCAAGCGAGCGCTACGACGCCTGGGCCGCGGCCACACCCGCCGGGAAGCTGCTGCCGCTGACGGCCGCCTGGGCCGTGGTACCGGAGGTGTTCACGTACTGGCCGGACGAGGGCGAGACCCCGGTCGCGCTCATCAGCCCCCAGGACCCGTACGCGGCGCCGCTCCGGCACGGCGTGCTGCAGGCGCTGGCCACGTTGCCGGACGGGTACGGGCTGACCGCCGGGGGAGAAGGACGCGACGAACTGCTGGAGCGCGCCGTCTGGTTCCGGCCGGTGCTGATCGCGCCCTACGAGGACGAGGACCTGGAAGGGCGGCTCGAGGCCACCTTGGCGGAGGCGGAGCTGCTCGGCCTGGTGGCCCACGGCGCGCTCACCGAAGCCGGCCGCGCGGTCGCCGGAGTGCTCGGCGCCGGGGCCGCCCGCCACTACCCGGCCGTGCCCGGCGCGGACGCCGACCCGGCGGCCGAGGGCGCCGACCGGCTCGGGGAGGGCCTGGCCGAGCGCCCTGCCCTGGCCACGGCGGTGGCCGCGCTGCGCGAGGCCCTGCGCTCGATGCTGCCGGCGCCGAGCACCACGGCCCGGTTCCAGGCCGACTCCACGTCCACGGTCACCGGCGCGCCCGCCCCCGATCTGGCGGCGCTGCTGTCGGCGGTCGGCGACATCGAGTCCGAGGGGCACGCCGTGGTCTGGCGCATCACGCCCGCCTCCCTGCGCCGGGCCTTCGACGCGGGATGGGACGCCGACGGGATCCTCGAACGCCTCACCGCCGTCTGCCGACCGGGAACGGAACTGCCGCAACCGCTGACGTACACGGTCAAGGACGTCGCCCGCAGCCACGGGCGGTTGCGGGTCGTGCGTTCGGCGTGCTGCATCCGTTCCGACGACACGACGCTGATCGCGGAGGTCGCGCAGACGCGCGGCCTTGCCAAGCTGGGCCTGCGACGGATCGCGCCGACAGTGCTGATCTCCACGGCGCCCCCGGACGAGACCCTCGCCGCCCTGCGCACGGCAGGCTACGCCCCGGCCCTGGAGGCGGAGACGGGCACGACGGTCCTGGAACGCGTACCCGAGGAACGGTCCCGCTCCCTGATCCCCACGCTCGACCAGGCACACCCGCAGTACGGGGAGCCCGTCCGCGGACTGCCCTCCTCCGCCCGGGAGATGGCGCTACGGCTCGCCGCGCGCTGAACCGGGTTGGCGGGGACAGGGTCAGCGGTGCACCGTTCGCCGGCGTGCCAGAAAGGAGCACACCGCGGTGTGGACGAGCCAGCCCGCCGCCGCGCCGAAGGCGTACCAGAGCAGGTCCGGCGGATTGAAGGTGGAGCCGAGCACGAGACGGGCGACGAGGCTGCGTTGGGCGAGCTCCGCGGGCACGTCGCTGAGCTGCAGGAACTCGATCACCCAACTGGCGGCCAGGGCGCTGCCGGCCGCCATCAGGGGCGTCACCCGGGGCGCCGCCAGAACGACGAGGGTGACGAGCAGGACGGTGTAGAGCGCGTCTCCGCCGTACTTGGCCACGCTCCCCTCCGCCACGGCCCGGAGCCCCAGCCCCGCACCGACGGTGATCACCGCGGCCGTGGCTGCCGTCAGCCGGGTCCGGAACGGGTCTGCGGCACGGCGGTGGGGTCCGGATTCGGGGGTCACGGGGTCATTCTGTCGGACGACCGTGGGACCTCCGACGGACGCCTGTCGGGCGCAGCGGGCGTGGCCGCTGCGCCGACTCGTGCTTTCTTGCGCCTACCGGTCCTTGGACGAGATGAAGGAACGGACGACCCTGCGGATCAGCTCCGCCGCTATCAGGGCCGGCAGTGTCGGTGCCGCGATGTGGATGTCGATCCGGATGCGCGAGGCGAACGCGATTCCCAGGACCGATGCGACCAGGACGACAACGACCGCAGTGGGTATACGGATACCGCGACTTCCTTGTTGGGGTTCTTCGGTGGATGAATGTTGCGTGTGCGTGTCGTGTGGCACGCTGAGGGACCTCCCATCCCTCTTCTTCGGAGGGAATCCCCGCCTTCAGGCGGCGAGGGAATCCGATCCTGAGCCCTGCGGCGCGGAGCGCCGCAGCATCGCTCCGGAACGCTCCGCCAGTGGCCCGCGCTCAGTCGGGCCGCTTCTGGTTGTCGATGTAGTCCTTGACCTCCTGGAGGGGCGCTCCACCGCATGAGCCGGCGAAGTAGGAGCCGGACCAGAAGCGGCCGTGCATGATCGCCTGGTTGGCATGGCCGGTGTACTCCTGCCGCAGGCGGCGCGAGGAGACGCCTTTGAGGGAGTTGACCAGGTTGGAAAGTGCGACCTTCGGCGGGTAGTGCACCAACAGGTGCACGTGATCCTCTCCGCCGTTGAACTCGATCAGGTCGGCCTCGAAGTCCTCGCACACCTTCCGCATGATTTCTTCGCAGCGCGTCAGCATGGCGTCGTTGAAGACGGACCGCCGGTATTTGGTGACAAACACCAAGTGTGCGTGCAGGTGGTAGACGACGTGGCGGCCGCGCCGTACATCGGGGTTTGGTTCCCAGCGTGGTGACATGAACCAATGTTAGAGTCGAGGTCGACTCGCACCGAAGGGGGTGGGCTGATGATCCGTGCGTACAAGTTCCTCATGAGGCCCACCGTCCGTCAGGACCAGGCCCTCTCCGAGATGTTGCAGGATCACTGCTCGCTCTACAACGGCGCGTTACAAGAACGCCGCGACGCCTACCGGCACGTGTCGAAGACGAGCGTCACGTACGGAATGCAGTCCGCGCAGCTCAAGGACATCCGGGCATTCGACGCGGAGTGTCAGGGCCGCTGGTCGTTCTCCTCGCAGCAGGCCACCCTACGCCGACTGGACAAGGCGTTCGCCGCGTTCTTCCGCCGCATCAAGGCCGGCCAGGCGCCCGGATATCCCCGCTTTCGAGGGGTGAACTGGTTCGATACGGTCGACTTCCCCAAGGATGGGGACGGCTGCCGCTGGGGCAGTACGCCGCACGACCCGGTCACCCGCGTCCGCTTCCAAGGTGTCGGGCACGTCAAGGTGCATCAGCACCGGCCGGTGGTCGGGAAAGTCAAGACGGTCAGCGTCAAGCGCGAGGGCCGTAAGTGGTTCGTCGTGCTGACTGCGGAACAGGACCAGCCCGAGCCGCTGCCCGCGACGGGCAGTGCGGTCGGCATCGACCTGGGCGTAGCCAACTTCCTCGCCGACTCGGGCGGCGGATTCGTCCCCAACCCGCGCCACGGCCGTGCCAACGCGGCGAAGCTCCAAGTCGCGCAGCAGGCCCTGGCGAAGTTCCCGCGTGTACGCCGGGACAAGCGCACGGCCAACCACCGCCGCGCGGTGGAGAAGGTCGCCAAGCTGCATGGCAAGGTCCGCCGCCAGCGGCTGGACCACGCACACAAGACCGCCCTCACGCTGGTCCGTGAGCACGACTTCATCGCGCACGAAGATCTTAAGATCCGCAACATGGTCCGCGCCGCCAGGCCCAAGCCCGACCCCGACAAGCCGGGCGCGTTCCTGCCAGGCGGCGCGGTGGCGAAGACCGCACTCAACCGCTCGATCTCGGATGCCGGATGGGGGGTGTTCCTGACGATCCTGCACGCTAAGGCTGAAAGCGCCGGACGGGAAGTGATCGCCGTGGACCCCCGTAACACCTCGCGCCAGTGCCCGCAATGCGGACATACCAGCGCGGAGAACCGGCCCACACAGGAGAAGTTTCACTGTGTCTCGTGCGGCCACACCGCGCACGCTGACACGGTGGGCGCGATCAACGTTCTACGGGCCGGGCTGGTCCGTCGCGAAGCCCAACCGGCATAGCGAGAAGCCACCCCGTTTACGGGGTGGAGGAGTCACGGGCAGAGTGGATCCCACGCCGGGGATCGGTCCACCCGGTATCCTGAATTGATTTCGCGCCTGACGGCAGCGTGGGCGAAATCCGGACAGCCATGCCACGCGGCTTTCCGGCCAGCTGGGCCGTACTGCCAGGTCAGGACTCCGACCAACTACGGGATGAGCATATTGCGGCCATTCTTGGAGCGGTATCGCACCGCAAAGGTATTTCCTTTGCTTTGCCGACCTGCTGCCATTGTCCTTGAGACCACGACGAAATCCGGTTCGCCGGATCTTATCCCGTGAGGCACCCAGGCCGGGTGTCCCTGGGGTATAGGTGGTCTGTTTGGCTGACCCCGGCCGTTGCCACTCGCAACAGGGGACAGGGCCCTGTTCTGTTGCAGCGCAGTCGGCCCGGATCGTGCCGAGGCCGCGCACGCGTCGAGCAGCGTGCGCGCGCGTCGGTGGCGTCACGTACCCCGCTCGGCCGCCGCTCGCCACCCCTTGCCCGTCGCGGCTCTCGCGGAGGTGCTCGCCCCCATCCAGCAGCCGCTGTTCACCCTGCCGGACAGGACGCGCCCACCCCCGAGTCTGCTGCTCAATTCCCGGCGCCTTGGCGGCCAGTCGGCGGTCGACCGGTTCGTGGTCGCCGCTGCGGGTTACGGCCGGGCGAGTGCCCGTCAGGTGCCGAGCTTCCCGCGCACGCTGCTCATCGGGCGTTCAGCACTGCAGGGACGTTGACCTGTCGGTGGATGGATTCGTACATGCTGTAGTCGCTGTACTCTTTCATCTCGAGTGCTTCGCGTGCCTGGTCGGCCGACAGCCCCTTGTCCTGGGCGTCCCGTGCCAGGCCGGTCAGCTCCTCGAGGTAGGCGATCGAGTGCAGGATGTCCGCGCGGCGCATGGTGCGGCCGTGGCCCGGCACGATCAGGGTGCCGTCGTCGAGGACGTCGTGAATACGCCGGTAGGTGACGAGCGCCTCGTCCGCCCGCCCCTCCAGCAGCCACGGGAATGCCGGGGGCGGCGCCTGCAGCATGTTCCCGACGAAGACGATGTTGTCCTCGCGCATGCGGACGACCAGGTCGCCGTCGGTCTGGGCGAAGCCGATGTGGTCGATGTCCACGTACTTGCCTCCCAGGTCCAGGGAGCACGGCCCGGACACCGCGACGTCCGCGGAGCGGGCCACCACCTCCTCGATGCCGGCGTTCGGGCCGAGCAAGTCGATCATGAAGGCGCGGTCCTGCTCGAAGCGCTCGTCGATCACACGCTTGGTCGCCTCATGGTGGATGATCACCGTCTGCGACGGGAAGGCGAAGTTCCCGAAGCAATGGTCACCGTGGAAACTGGTGTTGACCAGGAACCGAATGGGCAGCGGGGTCACCGTACGCACCGCGCCGATGACCTGGGACGCCAAACGGCCGTTGCTCAGCGACTCGACCACCAGCACTCCCGAATCGCCGACGGCGAACCCGGCGTTGGTGGCGGTGTGGTCGGTGTCGTCGACATCCGCCGCCATGACCGCGTACACGCCGTCGGCGAGTTCGCGCGTATGCATCCGGACATCGCCGAGTTCGAAGGGCCTGTTCTTCTGCTGCATGGTTCTTTTCTCTTCCGGAAGGCGGGTGGGCTCGTCGTTCTCGTCCGGCGCCCGCGGCGTGAGGTACCCGGCCCTCTTCCCGACATGTGCACAGGGGACCCGTCGCGCTGCGGGCCTGTCCTATTTGTCTCATGGCTGGACGACCGTTGCATCCTGTTCCGACGTGGGAACCCGTTGGCGCCACGTGACGGGCGCCGCGGCATGCGACGTGGGCCTGACGGCACACCGTGCCCGGGCGGGTGCCCGCCGCGGGCGGGTGCCCGCCGCGGGCGGGTCGGGCCGGTCAGGGCAGGACCTTGTCGAAGACCTCGTTGAGGGCTTCGGTCGAGCTCGGGTGGGTGTAGATCGAGTCGCGGAGCTGCGTGGCCGTGATGTGGTGCCGCATCGCCAGCGCGACGGTGTTGACGATCTCCTGCGCGTCGATGCTGAGCAGGGCGGCCCCGAGGATCAGATCGGTGTCCGGGTCCACGATGAACTTCATGACGCCGCGGGTCTCCTCGACCGTGTAGGCGCGGGGCATGGCCACGATGTCCGCGACCTTCTCCCGCGAGACCTTGATGTCCAGCCCCTGTGCGCGCGCCTGGCTCTCGGTCAGTCCCACGGTGGCGAGCGGGGGTGTGATGAACAGGGTGTGGGGCACCGCCCTGCGGTCGCTCGTGGTGCGCTTGCCCTCACCCAGGAGCTGGTCCAGGACGATGCGCGCGTCGTCCAGGGAGATGTAGGTGAACTGCTCGCCGCCGTTGACGTCGCCGAGTGCGTAGATGTGCGGCTGGCTGCTGCGCAGGTACTCGTCCACCACGATCGCACCGCTCGGCGCGGTCCGGACGCCGGCGGCGTCGAGCCGGAGGCCGTCCGTGACGGGCCGGCGCCCGGTGGCGGGCAGCAGCGCGGAGGCCTCGACGGTGTGGGTCCGCCCGTCCTTCTCGTAGACGACGGTCGAGACGGCGCCGCTGTCACGCACCTCGGTGACGTTCGCGCCGGTGACGACGCGGATGCCGTCGCCGGTGAGGATCTCCCCGACGGACCCGGCGATGTCCTCGTCCTCCCGCGGCAGGAGCCGGTCGGCTGCTTCGAGGACCGTCACCTCGCTGCCGAAGCGCCGGTAGATCCCCGCGAACTCCAGGCCGAGGTATCCGCCTCCCAGGACCACGAGACGCTCGGGCAGGTTCCGCGTGCGGGTGAGCTCCGTGCTGGAGACCAGGTGGGAGCTGCTCGCGAGGCCGGGAATCGGGGGGATCACCGGCTCCGACCCGGTGTTGACCAGGATCGTGGGGGCGGTGACGGTGATGACGTCCGGTCCCTCCCCGACGGCGACAGTGTGCGGATCGACGAACCGGGCCGTGCCGGTGATGACCGTCGCGGTGTCCCTGCCGTTCAGCGCCTCGAAGTTGCCGGCGCGGAAGGCGCTGGTCAGCGCGCGGACGCCGGCGACCGAGCGGGCGAAGAACTCCTGCGCGTCGTCCATGAGGCGTTTGGTGCCGGCGTAGTGGACGAGCATCTTGGTCGGCACACAGCCGACGTTGGGGCAGGTCCCGCCGTACATGTTCTCGGACCGCTCGATCAGGACCACGCGGCGGCCGGCCTCGGCGAGCACGTGAGCGGCGGTCTTGCCGCCCTTGCCGAAGCCGATGACCAGGACGTCCGCGGTGAGTGCTGTGGTGATCTCCATGCGTCGAGTCTGCGACGCGGCCACGGGGGCAAATAGACTCGAGCGTCTCACTGTCCTGCCCGAAAGTCTCACCGTGGACTCCGTCAGCCGACTGCTGCGCCTGGCCCGGCTCAGGGCCGACCTCGACAAGCGCTGCCTGCTCGGGGCCGGCACCAGGATGGAGGTGTCGGCTCACGGCGAGCTGGAAGCGCCCTTCCACGTGCTGCTGGAAGGTACGTGCCGACTGCAGGTGGGCGCGGTCCTGCTCGACCTGCGCCCCGGGGACGTGGTGATGATCCCGAGCGGCGCCCCGCACCGGGTGATCACCGACGGCGGAAGCGGCCAGGTGGGGACGGCGGAGGCGGCCGGCGACGTGTTCGTGACCACGCGCAGCGAGCACGGCGCGGAGCCCGTCATCGACCTGTTCTGCGGGCACTACACCTTCGACGCCGGTACGGGCTCACTGCTGTTCGCGAGCCTGCCCGACCCTGTGCACGTCTCCTTCGGTCAGTCGGCCGAGAGCGACGAGGTGCTGCGCATGCTCAGCGCCCTGATGCGCGGTGAGGCGCGACGTGAGGGCGAGGGCACCGCGGCCATCCTCTCCGCCCTGTGCACCGTGCTGCTGGCGATGGTGCTGCGCACCGCGCGGGGCGACGCCACGCGGACCACCCTGGGGACCGCGGCGGCCGACGGCCGCATCGCGTCGGCCGTCGAAGGCATGCTCGACGACCCCGGAGCCGACTGGACGATCGAACGCCTCAGTCGCACGGCCGCCATGTCCCGCGCGACCTTCCTGCGCCACTTCACCCGGGACACCGGGACGACCGTGGGCGCCTTCCTCACCCGGGCACGGCTGATGGCGGCAGCGGAACTGCTCACCACCACCGACGCCACCGTCGCGGCCGTCGCTGGCCAGGTCGGCTACTACTCCGAGTCTGCGTTCTCACGGGCCTTCCGGGCCCATCTCGGCACGACACCCGCCCGCTTCCGGCGCGAGAACTCGCCGCGCGAGGTGTGACGGGTCGGACGCGATCGCGTCTGCGGTCGCGTCCCGCTCGTGCGGACGATCACCCCGTGCCCACCGGCACGGCGCACGGAATCGAGCCGCGGGGTCCACACCTCGACCGCAAGCGCCGGGTACGGGTTCCGCGGCCCGTCCTGCATCCATCCGCCTCGAGGTAATTCCCTTGCCCCAGCCATGCCCGCCCATTATCGTCATCCTGACGTTTAGGAGGTCGCCGCGTGGCACTCGCGGATGTGTTCGCCCCGCTCCAGCAGCCGCTGTTCACCCTGCTGGACACCCCCGTCAGTTGGGTGGAGGTGCTGGGCTTCGGCAGCGGTGCGCTGTGCGTGTGGCTCGTGGCCCGCCGGCACATCGCCAACTGGCCCGTCGGCATCGCCAACAACCTCTTCTTCATCCTGCTCTTCGCCGGTGCCGGCCTCTACGCGGACGCCGCCCTGCAGGTCGTCTACGTCGCATTGGCGGCGTACGGATGGTGGTCCTGGGCCGCCGCCGGATCCGCCGCGCAGCGGCTCCCCGTCACCCGCACGGGCCGCCGCACCTGGGCCGTCCTGGCGCCCGCGACGGTGATCGCCACCGCGCTCCTGACCGTGCTGCTCGACCGGGCCACCGACTCCACCGTGCCCTTCTGGGACGCGCTCACCACGGCCTTGTCGCTCGCCGCCACCTACGGCCAGTGCCGCAAGAAGATCGAGTCCTGGTACCTCTGGATCGCCGCCGACCTCGTCTACATCCCCCTGTACGCCTACAAGGGGCTCTACCTCACGTCGTTCCTCTACGCCGGCTTCCTGCTGCTCTGCCTGGTCGGCCTGCGCGGCTGGCTCGGCGAGTTCACCGCCCGCACAGGTACGGCGACCCGGGCGGAGGCCCTGGCATGAGCGAGTTCGACCACGGCCTCGTACTCGGCAAGTTCTACCCGCCGCACGCCGGCCACCACCACCTCGTCCGCAGCGCCGCCGCGCGGTGCCGCAGGCTCACGGTGCTGGTCTGCGCCTCCGCCGTGGAATCCCTCCCGCTCGCGGACCGCGTCGCCTGGATGCGCGAAGTGCACCCGGAGGCGGGCATCGACGTCGTTGGGACCGTGGACGACGAACCCGTCGACTACACCGACCCCGCCGCCTGGGACGCCCACATGGCGGTCTTCCGGGCCGCCGTCCCCGATCCCGTCGACGCCGTCTTCACCTCCGAGCCGTACGGGGAGGAACTCGGCCGCCGCTTCGGCGCGGTGGCGGTCACGGTGGACGTCGGCCGCAGCGCCCACCCGGTCTCCGGGACCGCCGTCCGCGAGGACCCCGTCGCCTGCTGGCACCACCTGGTCGCGCCGGTACGGGCGGGCCTGGCCCGCCGGGTGGTGGTCGTCGGCGCGGAGTCCACCGGCACCACCACCATGGCCCGCGCCCTGGCGGAGCACTACCGGGCGCGCGGAGGGATGTGGGAGGCGACGCGTTGGGTGCCCGAGTACGGGCGCACCTACAGCGAGGAGAAGTACGCGCGCCTGCTGGCCGTCCGCCCGGACGCCGCATTCGACGACGTCACCTGGGACTCCGGCGAATTCGAGGTGATCGCCGAACGCCAGCACGCCGAGGAGGACGCCGCCGCACGGACCGGGTCGCCCGTCCTGTTCTGCGACACCGACGCCATGGCCACGACCATCTGGCACGAGCGCTACATGGGCGGACGCAACCCCCGCGTGGAGGCCGTCGCCGCGCGGGGCCGGCAGCACCTGTGGCTGCTCACCGACGACGCAGGCGTGCCCTTCGAGGACGACGGACTGCGCGACGGGGAGCATCTGCGGTCCTGGATGACCGGCCGCTTCCGCACCGAACTCGCCCGCCGCGGCCTGCCTCACATCATGCTCACCGGCCCGCACGAGCAACGGCTGAAGACGGCCGTGACCGCCGTCGACGCGCTGCTCGCCCGCGACTGGCGCTTCGCCGCCCCGCTTCCGGAACGCGGCGGGCTCGCGTCACCGCGGTGAGGCGGCGTCCGCGCCCTCCACAGGGCCCCTGACCTGGGGCTGTGCACAGTCAGACGGCGTTGTCAGTGATCGCGGATATGTTCATTGACGTCCCGCCGATGTGGCGCGGAATACCCCCATGCTGCACAGGAGATGGCGCGTTGTCAGATTGGGAGAGGTCGAGCACGGCACGGGTGACGGCACCCGCCCGGCCGCGCAAGCTCGCCAAGGTACCGTTCGTCGAACTGGCCGACGGACGCCTGCAGGGCGTGGTGTCCAGCGGCTCGGACATCGAGCGGGTCTACGTCTCGTCGGTCGCCGCGGGCAGCTACGCGTTCACCTGCAGCACCAACAACAACCGGCCCTGCGGCGGCGCACGCGGCGGCTTCTGCAACCACATACGGGCCCTGATCGTCGAGGCGGTGCTGCAGTACGGCGCCGAGCGCGTCGCCCGCTACGTCAAGGTGGAGACCGCGGGCGGCGAGCCGGACGCGCAGAGCATCACCGCCGCCATGACGAGCGCCCGCCCCTCGCAGGGGGACAAGCAGGCCGCGGCGCCGGTCTTCAGCCGGTTCCTGCGCCACCTCGCCTACCTGGAACTCGCCCCCACCACGGCCCCGCTGCCGGAGATGCAGTGGTTCCCGCCGACCAGGGCGGTGGCGTGATGCGTTACGACCTGCTCGCGGAAGCCCTCCCCGGGCTCGACGAGGCCCTGGCGGCCGTCGATGCCTTCGACGCGACGCTCGTCGCAGGACTTCTGCGTCCCCAGCCCGCCCAGACCGCCGGCCTGACGGAACTCGTCCACGCCGTCGCGGGAACGCCGCTGGCCGCGCGGGTCGCCGAGGAGGCCGAGAAGGCGGCGGCCGGAGCCGCGAGCGAGGAGCATCTGGTCGTCCTCGCCGCCGCCCGCACCGCGCTGCTCGGCTCCGTCCACGACGCGCTGACGGCCCGGATCCAGGAGGCGACCGGCCGGTCCCGCGCCGGGCAGGGCGCCCCGGAGCCCCAGGGCGACCAGGCGCCGAATCTGCTGGCCGCCGCCCGGTCCTGGCTGTCCGACCTGGCCCGCTCCGGCTGGCAGGGCCTCGACCACGACCTCGTGTCGGGCGCCGCGCAGATCGTCTCCGCGATGCTGCCCGACCCGTCACTGCGCCGCCTGGCCACGCTCCTCGACGGCTTCGCCGCCGAACTCGCCGCCTCCTGCCCCGGGGCCACCATGGAGCGCTTCCCGGTACGCCGCTGGGCCGACCTGTGGTCGCGCGGGATGCTGCTGACGCTGCCCGGCGCGGCCGGTGCGCCCGTCACCGGCACGGCGACCGGCCGCCTGCTGCCCCTCGGCGTCGACCTCCAGGAGCACGCGACCGCCGTGCAGGCCCAGGTCCACGCCGTGTTCGAGCCCGCCGATGGCACGATGCCCCTCCTGGTGCGCGCGAGCGTGTCCGCGCCCAAGCCCGACTCCGTCGTCGGCGCCGGACTCTGGCAGCTGCTCCGCCCGCACATGTCGCTGCTGGGCGCCGTCAGCGAGGGCCGCTCCATGGACCTCACCGGCATGCCCGTCACCGCCGAGGGCGACCTGCTCTGGAACGACGCGCACGCCCAAGCAGGCGAGCCCGCCGACGCCTTCGCCGCCGCCCGCGTCGTGCTCTCCACCGCCGCCGACCCGGCCGTCGCACCCCTGGACCGCCACCCGGCCCGCATCGCCGTACCGGTGTTCCTGGAGGGCTACGCCGCCGGGACCGGGGACGGCGTGGTGACGTTCACCGTCGCCGGGCAGTCCCTCGCCGTCGACACCGACCGCGTTCCGGCCGCCGGGCCGCTCACCCCCGAGGCGGTCGCGGCATCGGGCGCCTGCATCGGGCTGCTCCGCTGGGACGAGGGGACGTACCGGGTCCAGCCGCTGGCCGTCGAGACGACGGTGCGGAAGAAGGCCGTCGCCATCCACGCCGGGGCCTGGGCGGGCGGGACGAGCGACAAGAACGGCGTCAAGGCCGAGAAGGCCGCCACCGACGCCGTGGACGTCCTGCGGGAACGCGCCGGAAGGCTGCTGCGCAAATGACCGAACAGACCACCGGGCAGACCGGGCACACCGACGGCCCCGACGGGCCTCCCGTCGCCGACCCGCACGACAACCGCCGCCAGGTCCTGTACTGGCGACTGCTGGCCCGGCTCTTCGACCCCGAGGAGCAGGCCGGCCTGGAATCGGCGAGCCTCGCCGTCGTCGAGGACATCGGCCTTCCGCCCGCCCTTCTGGACCCGCAGACCTCCGTCGACTCCATCGTGCAGCGCCACCCGGAGCTGGCCGCCGAGCTCGACGGCCTGATGACCCCCGAACCCGACCCTGAGGACGGCGCACGCGACCGGGCCGCCGAAGTCCGCCGCGCCGCACTGGTGTCGAAGGTGCTGCTCAACGTTTTCGCCTCCGGCTCCGGCACGGTCACCGCCGGGCAGCTGGCGCGCTGGCAGTCCGACGCGGGCTGGCTGGAGCGCGCGCTCGGCTGCCGCCCGGGCGAGCTGCGGGGCGGTCGTGGGGGTGGCCGCGCCGGGGGACGGGCGGCAGGACTGGGCGTCAGCCCGACCGGCACCGGCGGCGGGGGCACCACCCCCGACCTCAGCCGGCTGATCCCGGCCATCGGTCCCGAACTCGGCTCCATCGAGGCCGACCTCGTCAAGCGGATGCATCTGCGCGAAGTCCTGGCCGACCCCAAGCTCGCCGCACAGCTGACCCCGAGCATGTCCCTGATCGAGCAGCTCCTGCGGGACAAGAACAACCTCTCGGGCGTCGCCCTGGCCAACGCCAAGTCCCTGATCCGCCGCTTCGTCGACGAGGTCGCCGAAGTGTTGCGCACGCAGGTCGAGAAGGCGTCGGTCGGCGCGCTCGACCGCTCGATCCCGCCCAAGCGGGTGTTCCGCAACCTCGACCTCGACCGCACGATCTGGAAGAACCTCACCAACTGGAGCCCGGAGGAGCAGCGGCTCTACGTCGACCGCCTCTATTACCGGCACACCGCCCGCAAGACGACACCCCAGCGGCTCATCGTCGTCGTGGACCAGTCGGGCTCGATGGTCGACTCCATGGTGAACTGCACCATCCTGGCCTCGATCTTCGCCGGGCTGCCGAAGGTGGACGTCCACCTCATCGCGTACGACACGCAGGCCCTCGACCTCACACCCTGGGTCCACGACCCCTTCGAGACCCTGCTGCGCACCCAGCTCGGCGGCGGCACCGACGGCACGGTCGCCATGGCGCTCGCGCAGCCGAAGGTCGCCGAGCCCCGCAACACCGTCGTCGTGTGGATCTCCGACTTCTACGAATGGCGGACGGAGCCGCTGTTCGAGAGCATGGCCGCCCTCCACCGCTCGGGGGTCAAGTTCATCCCCGTCGGCTCGGTGACCAGCTCCGGCCGCGGCAGCGTCAACCCGTGGTTCCGGGAGCGCTTCAAGGACCTCGGCACCCCGGTGATCTCCGGTCACATACGCAAGCTCGTCCACGAGCTGAAGACCTTCCTCGCCTGAGCGCCCCCAGGCGGCCCAAGGCACCACGAAGCAACCCAAGACAACCCGAGCAGCACCCCACCCTGCCCGAAAGGCCCCTCATGTCCGACCTGTTGCGCGCCCCCGCCGAGACCAAGTACGCCGAGGAACTGGACTGGCTGGAGTCGGTGGACGACAACCCCAAGCCCTTCTCCTGGCGCCTGTCGCCCAAGATGGTCCGCCTGTTCATCCTGGGCTCCGAGCCCTCCGACGGCCTGGACCGCGAGATCGCGCAGAAGTGGTTCGGCGACCGCAGCTTCGTCGAGCGCTCCATCGTCACCCTCGCCTCCGACCGCGGCCTGCTGCTCATCGGCGACCCCGGCACCGGCAAGAGCTGGCTCGCCGAGTTGCTCTCCGCCGCGATCTCCCGCAACTCCACCCTCGTCGTCCAGGGCACGGCCGGCACCACCGAGGACCACATCAAGTACTCCTGGAACGTGTCCATGGTCATCGCCAAGGGCCAGTCGCGGGAGTCGATGATCCCCTCGCCGATCATGACCGCGATGGAGACCGGCGCCATCGGCCGCTTCGAGGAACTCACGCGCTCCACCAGCGACGTCCAGGACGCGCTGATCTCCATCCTCTCCGAGAAGTACATCTCCGTCCCCGAACTGGACGGCGACAGCGACAACATCGTCTTCGCCAAGCCCGGCTTCTCGATCATCGCCACCGCCAACAGCCGCGACCGCGGGGTCAACGACCTGTCTTCCGCGCTCAAGCGCCGCTTCAACTTCGTCCGCATCCCCGTCGTGACGAACAAGAAGAGCGAGGCGGAGATCGTCCGCTTCCGCACCGAGGAGCTGCTGCGTCGCCACCAGATAGAGCTGGACGTGCCGCCGACCCTGCTCGACGTGCTGCTGCAGAGCTTCGCCGACCTGCGCGCCTCGGCCGCCGCGGCCGGCAGCGACGACGAGAAGCTGGAGTCGGCGCTGTCCACCGCCGAGCAGATCGGCGTGCTGGAGGACTCCATCCTGCACAGCAACTTCTTCGGTGAGCGCGCCCTGACCGCCCGCGCCCTCGCGTCCTCGCTCGTCGGGTCGCTGGCCCGGCGCGAGCCCGAGGACCTGGCGATCCTCAACAAGTACCTGCACGGTGTCGTCGAGCCGCGCAGCAAGGACGAGGGCGGCGCCTGGCCCGAGTTCCTGGAGGGCGGCCGCGACGCGATCGCCACGCTCTCATGAGCGCCAACCAGAGCCCCGACGAGGGCACTTTCGAGGCGCTGCGCAGCCAGCTCCGCGAGGCGGCCACGACGTTCGCCGACGGGCCCGACGCCCTGGAGGGCATCCTCCTCGGCATGGTCGACGACGTCGACCGCGCGGTGCGCGAGCCGCTGGAGGTCTTCCCCGTCTGCCACCACTCGCCCGCCTCGGCGGTCGCCATGGCACGCCGCCTGCGCGAGAAGCAGCCCAAGGTCGTGTACCTGGAGCTGTGCGAGGACATGACGCCGCTGCTCACCGAGCTGCGCAACTGCCGGCTGCCGGTCGCGGTCCAGGCGTACGCGAGCGAGGCCGACGGCTTCCCTGCCGACTGGGCCCCGCTGTCGGTGGTCGCCCCCATCACCGAGGCCTCGGCGGAGTACCAGGCCATCGCCTACGCGCTGGACACCCCGGGCGTGGAACTCGTCCTGGTCGACCGCTCCTCCGACCACGTCTTCCAGTGGGACGCCCGCGCCGAGCAGCCCGACACGCCGGACGACCCGGACGCGTCGCCCGCCGAGGAGGAGGCCGCCCTGCACGGCGACGCGGTCGGCGTCGAGATCGGCGACCTGCGGCCGCGCTTCGCCGAACTGGAGGAGCACCTGCTGCGCCACGGCCGCGTGCGGCACTGGTCGGAGTGGTGGCACCAGTACGTCGAGCTGCCGCTCGGCGACGCCGACCACGACACGTACCGCCAGGTCATGTTCCTCATCGGCAGCCTCTTCCGGCGCCTCGCCCCCGGCGACCCGCACCGGGTGCGCGTGGACGAGGACCGCGAGCGCCACATGTGGACCCGGATGCGCGAGCACCTGGCCGCCACCGCCACCGACCCGGCGGACTGCCTCTACGTCTGCGGCGCCTTCCACGCCGCCAGCCGCGTCGCCGAGTTCGGCGTGGACGGGGCCGACACCTTCGAGATCACCCCGCGCAGCGCCACCAAGTGGCTGCACGGCCTGATCCCGTCCAGCCACGCGGCGATCGAGGCGCAGTTCGGCCTGGCCGCGGGCTCGGTGTCGATCGCCGCGACGCAGTGGACGAAGAACCTCAAGCGGACCCGGGTCAAGCCGTACCGCCTGACGGGACAGGCAGGCGCGAAGAAGACGACGCCCGCCAAGGCCCCGGCACCCGCCCCTCGGGCCGTACCCGCCGACCAGCTGACCGGGTTCCTGCAGCGCCCGCCCGCCCTGGACCAGCTGGACGAGGCCGAACTGCTCGGCTGGTCGGTGGAGATCGTGCGCGCCGCCCGCCGCAACGGCTACCTCGCCTCCACCGCCGACGCCATCGCCGTGTTCGAGACGTCGATCCTGCTGGCCGGGATGCGCGACCGGGCCAAGCCCACGCCGTACGACTTCCAGGACGCGGCCGTCACCTGCATCGAGAAGGACGCGGTGCCCGGCCGGCGCGACGTGCGCCGGCTCGTCGAGATCATGATGGGCGGCGACCGCATCGGCCAGGTCGGCTACGACGCCCTGCCGCCCCTCGCCCGCGACGTCCACGACCGGCTCGCACCCCTGAACCTCAAGCTCCAGCAGCGCGGAGTGCAGCGCGCCCTGCTCGACATCGCCGGCCAGCCGGAACTCGGCCCGTGCTCCGACGTGCTGTGGATGCTCCGCCGCCTGATGCCCGAGGGCACCGCCCGACCGATCATGGGCGAGCGGAAGCTCGGCGAGCGCCCGATCCAGGAGTCCTGGGACCTGGCCCTCGGCACGCACCAGCGCGCCCTCATCGAGCTCGGCTACGAGGGCGTCAGCATCGAGCAGGTCCTGGAACAGCGCCTGCGCCGCCGCGCGTACGACCCGAAGGCCACCGCGGCAACCGTCCTGGAAGCCGTCGAGGACGCCACCCTGTACCTGAACAGCCGCCGCCTCGCCGACGAACTCGGCACCCGCGCCCTGGAGGTACTGTCCGCCGAACGCACCGTCGACGGCGCCCCGGAGGTGCTGCACCGCGTACGCCGGCTGCTCTCCTACTACCGCACCAGCGAACCGACGCTGCCGTCGTGGATCGAGTCCTTCACCAAGGCCGGCTACGCGCATTACTGCACCCTGCTGCCGACGGCGTTCACCGACGAGGACGCCACGGTCCGCCAGGTGGCGGCGATGCTGGGCTTCCTGTTCAGTATGGAGACCCTGGCCCTGTCACTGGGTTGCGACCGCACCCAGCTGGAACTGGCCGTCGCGCAGTCCCACCCCCAGGACCCGTCGAAGACGGCCCTGCTGTGGGCGTCCCAGGTCCACCTCGGAACCCTCACCCGCGCGGAACTGCGGTCCAAGTGCGAGGAACTGCTCGCCAACCCCCTGGTGGTCCCCGCCTACCCCCGCTACCTCAGCGGCCTCCTGCACGCCCTGGAGCCGGTCCCGGGCCTCGCCGACGTCGTCGTGGAGGCCGTCTCCAACGCCTTCGCCCGCCTGCCTGACCAGGTCCTCCTCCCGTGGCTCCCCACCCTGATCATGAGCCTCCGCTCCGGGGGCACGGAGCTGGCCCCCCTCCTCATCCGCGAGGCGGGCCGCATTTTCCCCGGCCGCCTCCCGGCCCTCGACGCCTGGATCCCCCCGTGGCGCACCGCCCCGCCGGCGCCACCGGCCCTGCACCCGGCACGACAGACCCCCCGCGGCGCCACCCTCCTCACCGCTCACCCGGCAACGACCGACGCACTGGCCCACCTCCTGGGCTGCAACGACCCTTGGGCGACGCCAGAACCCGAGCTGGCCGGCGCGGCACTGCTCGACCGTTACCCGGAGACGGCTGAGGTACTGGAGGCGTTGTTGGCCAGGGCATGAGCCGGGCCCGCGCGGCTGCACTGGACGCAGCGGATCTCGGTGCTGTGCGTGGTGACCGCGTCGGCCGGCGCCCTGTGGCCGGAGGCCCGGACGCCGGGTCGTGGGCACGGGATGGGAACGCCATCGGTTCCTCGGCTTCCGTGGTCCGGCTTCCCGGCGCAGTGTGTGACGGCCTTCCGCGAACCGCGCACGGCGGCGGTGGCGGGAGTGCCAGCCCGGGTCACGAGATGGCCGGGTCCGACTCCTCGCGCACCGTCCAGGTCGGGCCGTCCGGGAGGGCCCGGCTCGCCGCGCCGACTCCCCGCAGCGGCAGTTGGACGATCACCGCCGAGGCGAGGGCGCACAGAAGCCAGGTGAGGAACCAGGGCAGTTTGTCGGGTCCGAACCAGAGGACGGGGGAGGCGATCACGGCCGCGAGGAGGGCGCCGCCGAGGATGAGTCCGTGCACGGGCGCGGAGAACTTGGCCGTGCGCGGCACGCGTCGGACGGTGCTGTCGGCGGTGCCCGGACTGGCAGCGCCCTTGAGGTAGGGGCGTGCCTCGTCCGGGTCCGTGAGCCCCATGACCGTCTCACCGTTGTCGGCGACGAACGCCGCGGGCAGTTCGTCCTCGATCAGCTTCCAGCGTTCCGGCCAGCAGAGCCATCCCTCCTGGCCGCCGAGGCGCAGGGCCGCCCTGCCCACCTCCCCGTCGGGACCGGCGAGCCTGATCTCGCGTCCGCCCTCCTCGAGGACGATCCAGTGGAACTGCGTGACGTCCAACTGCCCCGGTTTGTCACCACGCTTGAGGTAGCGCATCCGCACCGGCTCACCGGCCCGGACACGCACCGTGTGGAGTCCGCCCCGGCCCGCGTCCTCGGACAGCACGCGCATCTTGGCGCGGATGTCGGCCTGCCTGGTCTGGCGGCGGGCGAACTGGAGCGTCTTCGCCGTCAGGACGAAGACGAGGATGATCAGCACGCCGGCGAGCACCCCGCCGGTCCCGGCGGCCAGCCGGGTGAGGAAGAACGGCGTCACGATGAGGAGCACGGCCCCTGTCGCGCGCCCGCCGTCACGAGCGGGCATCGGCAGCCGGCGCGGCACGGGTGGCGGTGAGGACGGCTGCGCGGTGGAGGGCGCCGGGCGCAGCGGCGGTGCCAGGCGGCAGGCGAGCGCCCAGGCCCCGGCGGCCGCTGCGGCCGCACCGAGCGCCGTCAGGATGTCCCACCGCGGGGCGGGCGCGTCGTAGCGCACGAAGACCAGTGCCAGGGCGACCGCGGCGCACGCCAGGGCGCCGCCGCCGAAGCCGCGGGTCAGCAAGGTGGAGTGTCGCATTTGCGTCCTTCGCCGGAGGTCGAGCCGGGGTGGGGCACCGTCTCGCGAGGCCGGGTGGGCGCACGCCGACGGGCTTTCGGGCGAGGTGCGTGGGGGCGAAGAGAGCCGACGGCCGTGCGGTGCACCAGTGTCGTCGGTGATCCACTGCGAAGTAAAGGGCCGAAGCCGCCGCGTTCATCAGCGGCGCAGCGGGAAGCAAGTCCGGTGTCCGTGACATGGATTCGTCCGTGCGAGCCACCCGCGGCACCCACTCGTGGGCCCGATGCCGCGACCGGATAGGTTCGCCTGGCCGGTAGGTGGGCGAGAAGCGGTGACCGCTTCTCGCCCCCCGTGGCACAGATCGCCCCGAGCTCAGTAGGAGAACTGGCGGATCTGACCGTCGTACGCCCCGTACGTCCAGCCCGTGCGGGTCGCCGGGTCCAGCTGGACGGAGTTCATCACACCGCCGTGGACCAGGGGACCGCCGTGGCCCGTGATCTGGAATCCGGTCAGCGTTTTCACCACCTCGCCCGTCGTGACGTCGAAGACGAGCAGCTGACCGGTGGCGTTGTTGTCCGTGACGACGGCGGTGCCGGAGCCGGCGTAGCTCGTGCCCTCCGGTGCTGTGAACGCCGCCACCGCGAGCCCGTTGGCGCCGTCCACCGCCATCCCCGTGGCGGGGCCGCGCCGTACCGCCACCGGGTCGTCCGTCTCGCCGGTCGCCACGTCGAGCGAGCCGAGGACGCTGGTCGGGACGATCTTGGTGCTGATCGCGGTGGCCGACAGGTTGTAGAGCGTGCCCGCGCCGTCGGAGCCGAAGCCGTTGCTGCAACCGGACATGGTCCCCACGAGGCTGACGCTGCGGGTCTGTGTGTCCACGCGCGGGATCTGGACGCCGCCCAGGCAGAGGGCGATAGGAGCGCCCTTCGCCAGGTAGACGTCCCCGGTGGAGGAGTCCATGTCCAGGAGGCTGTACGAGCCCTTGGCGACGCCCGGCAGATCGGCGGGGATGGGATCCTCGGTGGTGCCGTCCTTCAGGTCGACGGGCAGCACCAGGTCGGTGTTGTCGGCGACCGCCCGCAGCAGCAGCGCGCCGCGGGAGCGGGCAGCGTCGACGCGTCCGACGACGAAGCGGTAGTCGGCTGCCGCGAGCGTGGTGCGTCCGACGAGGGTGCCGGTGGCGGTGTTCCAGGTCTCCACCTGCACATCGCCGCCGGGCTCCGCCTGGTGCACCGCAAGGGCGCGGTGCGTGGCGGGGGCCACGCCGAGGACCTCGTACTCCGATCCGTCGCCGCTGTCCGAGGCGATGACCGGGCCGTAGACGCCGGTCCTGGTGGAGTAGTGGCGGATCTCGGTGGCACCGGAGACGGTCCGCAGTGCGGCGACCGAGTCGTCGCCTGCGGCGGCGAAGGACAGCACCGTGCTTCCGGCCGGGGCGACGCCGTCGTCGACCTCGAGGGTCGAGACGGGAGACGCCTGGCCGATGACCCGGTGCTTGCTGTCGAGGGCCATGACGCGGACGCCGTAGACAGTGGAGGAGGACAGGCCCAGCCGCAGGGCGTCGAGGTCGATGCTGCCCTTGGTGTCGGGCAGGACACGGTGGGCTGTGGAGGGCGCGTCGACGCCGTTGTCGTCGAGGGCCGTGCCGTTGGCGTTGGTGAAGGTGTTCAGCGAGTTGTGGAGCGTCGGGGCGGGCGCCGCGAACTCCACCTGTGCGTATTTCGCCCCCGGCACGTCGCGCACGTCGTACCGGACGGCAAAGCCGGCCTTGGCACGGGTGACCTGGGTGCTGTGCGCGGGGATGCCGTCCTGCCCGGCGACCAGCGGTGCCTGCGGGCGCTGCTCGGCGGTTCCGCCATCGACGCGGACCGGCGCGAACTCCCCGTAGGTGGTCAGGCTGGGGTTGCCCCCGAAGCCGGACTGGGCGATGCCGATGCCGTAGAGGCCACCCCCGGCGCTGAACGCGTCGGCGGGGATGGTGACCGTCCCGGAAGTGGCGGTCAGGGACTGGTGCCAGGCGGCGCTGAACAGGGGCGCGAGGGCGGGGTTCCAGTGGCCGACGGTGGAGACGACGAGCTGCGGGTCGTTGAGCTTGGCGACGCCGGTCATGTCGTATGTGACGGTGACCGAGTGGCCGGCCTTTACCACCGCGGACGTTTTGGGCGCGGTGCTCTCCGCGTAGCGGCCGTCGCTGGGACCGACGGTGAGGGTGCGGCGCACGGTGGCCTGGGTCCGGCCGCCGATCTGTACGCGGTAGGTGGCGGTGATCGTGCGGTCGGAGTCGGAGACCACGGGGAGTCCGGCGGCATTCAGCAGTTCCGTCGGCGTCACCCGGATCGCCGGGGTGGCGGACCGCCAGGTCCGCGCGCCCACGGTGAGCGTGTACGTGGGGCTGGCGCCCTTGGGGAGGCCGGTGACGTCACCGGCGAAGGTGACCGGGCCCACCAGGCCCATACCGTTGCCGCCGGAGGCCATGTCCCCGAGGTCGATGCGGTTGGGGTCGGTCGTCTCCAGGAACTGACCGCCCAGCCCGCCGTTGGTGACCCGGTGGGCGACCGACAGCCGTACGGCTGCGACCTGGCCACCGCGGTGCCCGAGGACGTCCTCGACGGCGGCGGTGACGTCGATCTGCCGGCCGACGTTGAGCTCGCGGTCGATCTGCGCCGGGGTGGCGACCTCACGGCCGGTCCGCTTCAGCACGTCCCGTACCTGCGCGGGCGTCAGGTGGTGTCCGGCCAGACCGGCGGCCTGGAGCACCACGGCGGCGGCCGCCGCGATCTCGGGTGCGGACGCGGACGTACCGCCGTTGAGGACGGGGGTGACGGACTGCGCGTCGCCGCGCTCGGTGTGGGTGAAGGCGACGATGTTGTCGCTGGGCGCCGAGAGGTCGATACGGGCGCCGAAGCCGGAGGAGAAGGTGCCGAAGCCGCTGATCCGGGTCTCGGCGGTGGTGGCGGGCCCGGTCCGGGAGGCGAGGGTGTCGTCCAGGGTGGTGCCGCCGGCGGCTATCGCGCCGCTGTCGGGGACCTGCGACGGGGTGGTGGAGTAGGCCACGTCGTTGATGTCGGTGGCTTCCTTGCCGTTCTTGTCGTTCTTCGCGGTGTCGGTGGGCGTGCTGCCGCCGTCGGGGCCGACGGCGGCCGGGGTGTACAAGCGGGTTCCGTCGTTGGAGGAGATCACCACCACGACGTGGTTCTTCTGGACGATCGAGGCGACGACGGACCGGATGTACGGGTCGTCCTCGAGGTAGCGTCCCGGGAAGCCCTGGGCGTCGGTGCCGAAGCCGAGGCTGGCGGTGATGACGTCCGGCTTGGGGGACTGGTGGGCGGCGGCCAGGAGCGCGGTTGCGATCTGGTCCATCGTCGGCTGCTGCGGGACGACGAGGCGGTAGTCGGCGCCGGGGGCGACACCGAGCAGGTCGGTGTAGTCGCTTCCGGTCTGGTCGGGGCGCTGCCGGTCGTGGGCCAGGGGCGCCATGACGCTGAAGTCGAGGAGGACTTCGCCGAGGCCGGGGTCCTGGTCCTTGGTGTATGCCGAACCGCTGAGGCTTCCGTCGGGAGCCGCGACGTAGGTGGGGATCAGCGGCATCGAGGGGAGGTCGAGGTAGCGCTGACCGTCCTTGAGGACGGTGGTCGGGCCGTGGCCCTGCACGTAGGGGTCACCGGCGTCGGCCATGGCCTGGTCGGTCAGGTCGCCGATGGAGACGTTGGTGATGGTGCGGCCTGCGCCGGGCTGCTGCCCGTAGCGGCCTTGGAGGATGCCGAAGGCGCCCACCGCGTTGACGCCGCCGGCGTTGAGGAAGGCCTGGGCGGAGTTGGTGAGGGCGAAGTTGGTGGGGATGGGGGAGGCACTCGGCGCTGCCGGTGGTGCGTGCTCCGCGGACGCGTTCACGGTGGCGGGCAGTCGCTGCCCGCCGGTGTTCATCGTGTTCACGTAGCGGTTCGGCTCGGCGTGGGTGATCCCCGGCGTGCCCTGGAGGGTGCGGGCGACGGCGGCAGAGTCGCGCTTCCCGGTCCGTACGACGTAGGTGTGCGACAGGTCGGCGGCGTCATCGCCCAGGCGCGTGCGAGCCGATGTGGTCATCGACTCGGTGGCCACGGCCGACAGGGAAGGGAGGAGCGGCTGGAGCGAGGTGGCCCCGACCGCGTTCAGCTTCTCGTTCACAGCGGCGCTGCTGGTCCCGGGGGAATGGGCCTGTGCCCTGTTGCCCGGCAGCTTGCGGCCGGTCACGGCGGTCTGCGGGGAGAGGGTCACCAGCACCTGGCCCGGGACGACGCCGGCGTGCTGGGCGGGCAGCGACTTCTGCGGCGACGCGTCGCCGAGAGGCGTACGGCTGGTAGGAGCGGGAGCGGCGGAGGCCGGGAGCGCGGCGGTGAGGGCCAGGAACACGACGGACGTGACGGACACGGCACCGAGCCGCCGTCTTCCGTGCGGATGGGCACGCGACATGGGACACCTTTTCAGCGGGGCGAGGGTGTGCGGGGGGACACACCGTGGCGCGCTGACGCCCACCTCAACGCAGGGCAGCGCGCTCGTTGCTGGAAGATGTCAAGTGCGGCGGACGAGACGCAAGGTGGGAAAGGTGGCCTACCTCCGCCAGGTGGCCGGTTGGTGCCACGGAGGTGTGGGAGAGGGCATGGATTTTAACGTTCTGGGGTTCACGGCGGACGCGGAGCGCGTATATACGGCGCTGGTGGGAATGCCGCGGTGTACGGCGGCGGAGGTCGCCGACGCGTGCGGCCTGGCCGCGCCCGCGGCGGGGAAGCTGCTGTCCGGCCTGGTCAGGGACGGCCTGGCGGTGCGCAGCGCGGGGCGGCCGCCGAGATTCTCGGCCACGGCTCCCGATGTCGCGGTCGGCGCGCTGATCCACGAACGGGAGCAGCAGCTCGGCGAGGCGCGGGCGCAGGTGCAGCGGCTGGTCGAGACGCACCGGGAGGCGGCCAGGATCAGCCACCCGGACATGGCCGCTGAGCTGCTCACGGACCGCGAGGACATCAGCAAGGCGGTGCACCGGCTGACGACCGGGGCGCGCCGCGAGGTGTGCGCCTTCGACCGCCCTCCGTACGTCGACCGGCCTGGCAGCAACCTCGACGGCCAGCTGGAGCGCCAGCGGACGGGCGTGACCCACCGGGTGATCTACGACCGCGAGGCGGTGGCCTGGCCGGGCCGGCTCCAGGGCGACATCGTGCCGAGCGTCCGGGCCGGGGAACAGGCTCGAATGCGCCCGGAGTTGCCGCTCAAGCTGGTGATCAGCGACAGCCGTGCCGCGATCATTCCCTTCAGTCTGGCGCCGGGCGGCCAGTCCGCGGCGTACCTGATCCATCCGTCGCCGATGCTGGTGGCTCTGCAGTCGCTGTTCGAGGCGCAGTGGGAGCGGGCGATCCCGCTGGGGGAGGCGGCCGGTCCGATTTCGGCGGAAACGGGGCAGCCGGATGCTGAGACCCTGGCCCTGGTGAGCCTGTTGGCCGCGGGGCTCACGGACGCGGTCATAGCCCGCACGCAGGGCTGGAGCGCCCGGACCACGCAGCGGCGCATCCACCGCCTGATGACCGAACTCGGGGCGTCCACCCGTTTCCAGACGGGGCTGGCGGCTGCGCGGCGGGGGTGGCTCTGAGCCTTCGACCGCGGGCGTAATTCCCTTGCCGAGGGTCGCGGCCCGGTGGCACGGCGGAAAGGAGAAGCCGGTTCGGGTGTTGTGCCCATGCTGGGGCCGCGTCGTTTGCCGGGGGCTGTGGGTGGGTGGATAGTGCCAGAGGTGCGTCCGATGGTTGGGGCGACGTGGCCGTGTGGTGTCCCGGTCTGCGCCAGGGTCGGCGGGTACCGGCGCCGGGGTGTGCGTGATCTCGCCGTGAACGCTGCGCGTGACGGGATGATGCCCCCGCACATCACGCCCGCGAGCCCCGCCCGGTCTGGCACGCGTAGGCGTCCGGGCAGGTCAGTACCCGCGGTCGTAGGTCGCCCGCAGCCACGGTTCGCGACGGCGGGTATGCGGGCCAGTGTGTACTGGAAAGCGGCGCGGAATGGCCGCAGGGGCATCGGCGGGTGTGGTGGCAGGGGATCGTCGCGTTCCACGCCTTCAGGTAGCCCTCCGACGTGACGGCAGGCGGTGATCCCCGGCGCTGCCACGTACCCGACTTTCCCGGTGTCGGCCGTCCCCGATGACGGCGTCGAAGCCGTCGGCAAACGCGCCCCACTGATCTGCTGGGTCGAGCAAGGGCCCTGCGACCGCAGCCTGCCGTTCTACTCATGGCGCCCTCCGGGCCGTCCCGACGATTGGCAGGTGGACAGCCGATGACGACCGCGTCCTCCCTACGGCGAGCCCCATCGGCCCCAGCCGTCGTCGGCTACGTCCGCGCGGCCGTAGGACAGAGCCCCGTCCCGCAGATCAACAGGCTCATGCGGACCGCCGTCGCCGAGGTCGGCCCGCTGCCTCGCAGTAGCCGGGGAAGGGGGTGTTCCGCCGACCGCGGAGACGCAAGCCAGTAGCCTGATCGAGCGGAGTTCGTGAGACATGGGGGTGGTGAGTGCAGGCGCCTGCGACCGTCGTGCAGCTCGCTCTGCTCGTCCTTCTGGTGCTCCCCGGGGTCACCTATCAGTTCGTCCGGGAACGCCGCCGTGGTCCGGTGCCCGGTGAGCGTGATCTGGGTGAGCGGGTGTTGCGGGCGATCGTCGCGTCGATCGCGCTGGACGCCCTGTACGCAGTGGTGGCGGGGCCGGCGCTGGTTCGCCTGGCTCGAGGCGCCGGCGGCGGCTGGGACGGCTTCGTGGACCGGCCGCGAGTGGTCGGCTTCGTTGCCGTGGTGCTGTTCCTCGTCGTGCCGGCCATGGCGGCGGTCACCGTTTCCCTGGTGGATCGGCAGCGGCGCAAGGCTCGGTTCCTGCGCACGCCCAGCGCCTGGGACCACGCATTCCGCGACCGCGAACCATGCTTCGTGCGCGTGCGGCTCAAGGACGGCAACTGGGCGGGCGGCTGGTACGGGAACCGGTCGTACGCCTCCTCGTACCCCCACCCGGCCGAGCTGTACCTCGAATCGGCGCGCGTGATGGGTGCCGACGGGGCGTTCGGCGCGCGCGTGCGTGGGACGGCGGGCCTGCGGCTGCGGGCGGAAGACTTCGACGTGCTGGAGTTCCTCGAACCCGGAGAGCCGGTGACCGTGCCGGAGGAGGAGCGATAATGGCGCACGAACCCGTGCCCCCGCCCGAACCCGATCTTTCGCCTGAAGAGTTGGCACTGCTGCAGGAGGTCGCGGAACGCGGCTACACCCCGAAACGCACGGTCGCCGAGCCGGACGAGGCGCCTGGCGGCCCGGCTGGCACCTCGAACGGCAACGAGGACTGACGGGTGGGAGGCGGGCCCGTGAACGGCCTGGCCGAGCGGTTCTGGGAGGCGTTCCACGTGGCCCGGCACAGCGCGGACCCCGCGTCGGTCGAGAAGGCGATCGACCTCGGCCGTGCCGTGCTGGCGGCGGAGGACGTGGCCGAGCGCCGCTTGGTCCTGTCCAATCTCGGGGGCCTGCTGCAGACCCGCTACCACCAGACCGGCGACTTCGAGTTCCTGCAGGAAGCCGTCCGCGTTGTCACGGAGGCTTACTTACTGGCATACGAAAGCCCGGAGGACTCGGCCAGCTACGCCAACAACATCGGCATGCTGCTGCATACCGCGTTCCGGCAGAACCAGGACCGCGGAACCCTGGCCGACGCGCTGGAGTGGAGCCGGACGGCCGTTGACGAGGAACCGTCCACGGAGAAGGCGTTCTACCTGGGTAACCTCATTGTCGCGCTGCGGACGGCGTTCACTGTGACGAAGGACCTCGCCTGCCTGGCGGAAGCCGTGGAGCACGCGCGGGCCGCCGTCGAGTGCTCCCCCGATGACGTGCATACCGCGAGGAGTCTGCACTTCCTCGCCGTGGTCCTGCGCGACTGGTCCCATGAGACCGGGGAGACCGGTGTCGTGGAGGAGGCTGTCGACGCCGCGCGGCGAGCGGTGGAGCTCACGCCGGCCGGGTCGTCCGACGTGCTCGACCGGCTGAAGAACCTCGCGTACCTTCTCGACGACCGCTACCAGGCTCGCGGAGCGCGGGATGATCTGTCCGAACTGCTTCGGGTCCGGCAGACGCTGGTGGCCCACACCCCGGTCACCGATCCGCAGCACTCGCAGAACCTCGTCGAGTTGACGACCGCGGAACGAGACTGGGCCGCGCTCACCGGCGAGCGCCCGAAAGGGACCCCCGACTGGGAACGCGCCGACACCGAAGCCGAAGCGTGCGGCCGCTACGCCGCCGAGTTCGAGCTGACCCGGGACTCGGCCCTGCTCGAGCGGGCGATCGAACTGGGACGCTCGGTGGCGGCGGCAACCCCCGCCGGGCACCCACGCCGCGGCGTGCGGCTGGACCACTTCGCTGCGGCGCTGGCCACCCGCGGTGAAGCGTTCGGGGACCGCGTCGCGCTCGCGGAGGCCGTCGTGATCGAGCGGGAGGCGGTCGCGTGCACATCCGCGGGGAATCCGCGGCGGGTCCAGTTCATGGGCAACCTCGCCGTCAACCTGCACGCGTTGTTCCACGCAACCGGAGAACTGGCTCACGTCGTAGACGCGATCGACGTTGCTCGCCGTGCCGCCGAGGTCACGGCAGGGCAGGACCGCCACCCGTATGTACTCGAGATCCTCGCCGCCGTGCTGCACACCCGGTTCCGGGTGACCGGCGAACTGCAGGTTCTGTCAGAGGCGGTCGACCGCGCGCGGGAGTCCGTCCGCCTCGGCGCGAGCCTCGTCCCCGGGCAGGCCCGGCGGCTCTCCAACCTTGGCGCCATGCTGTCGGACTGTTTCGTCAGGACGGGCGAGGCGAGCGTGCTCGACGAGGCGATCGACGCGCACCGCGCGGCCACGGATGTGACGGCGGACGGCGACCCGGACCGGGCAGTGCGGCTGGCCAATCTCGGCGGTGTGCTGGAGATGGCGTACGAGAAGTTCGGCGACCGGAACGCGTTGCGGGACGCCATCGCCGCGCGGCGCGCGTCCGTGGCCGCGACTGCGGAGGACAGCCCGCACTGGCCCCGGTACACCTCGAGCTTGGCCGCTGCGCTCGGCGACTGGTGCACGAACCCCGTCGCACCCGCCGTCGCGCGACGGGAGCCGCCGGATCCCCAGGTCCTCGCCGAGGCGGTCGGCCTGGCCCGGAGTGCGGCGCGGAGGCCCGAGCAGGACGCCTATTGGCGGGCGAGTTCACTGACCCGCGTCGCCGACGTCCTAGCGCTCGGCTTCCGGCACCTCGGCGACGGCGACGCGCTGGCCGAGGCACTCGGCTGCTATCGGGAGGCCGCGGCGTCTGCCGGATCGCCGACGGCGAGTCGGGCGGAAGCGGCGGACCGGTGGGGCGGTCTTGCAGCCGAGGCGGGGCAGTTCGACGTGGCCGCCGAGGGGTACGCCACCGCGGTCCGGCTGCTGCCCCGGCTCGCCGGGCGCCGCCTGGGCCGCGAGGACGCCCAGTACTGGCTCGGCCGGTTCGCCGGGGTTGCCGCCGACGCGGCTGCGTGCGCGCTGGCCGTCGGCGACGACGTGAGCGCGGTGACCCTGCTGGAATCCGGGCGCTGCGTGCTCGCTGCCCAGGCACTCGACAGCCGCAGCGATCTTTCCGGTCTGCGCGAGCAGGCACCCGAGCTGGCCGAGCGCTTCCAGACGCTCACCGCGGAGTTCGAAACCGACACCACGAGCGACCGCGTGGCCCTCGCCGACGAGCTCGACGCGGTGACCGACCGGATCCGTGCGCTACCCGGGATGGAGCGGTTCCTACGGCCGCCGCTGCTCACCGACCTCACCGCGCAGGCGCACGAGGGCCCGATCGTGTACATCAACGTCAGCCGGCACCGGTGTGACGCGCTGATCATCACTGCGGACGGGGTCCGGTCACGCGCGCTGGACGGTCTGAGCGAAGAGACCGTGAGTCACCGCGTACGCGCTCTGCACACCGCGTTCACGGAGGGGCGGCTGATCGCCGAGCAGGCGATCCATGACACGCTCGAGTGGCTGTGGGACACCGTCGTGGGCCCTGTGCTGGGCGAACTGGGGCTGACGGCGGAACCGGCGGCGGATGGTCCGTGGCCAAGGATCTGGTGGGCCCCGGTCGGATCGCTCAGCCTGCTCCCGCTGCACGCCGCGGGCCACCACCGCGACGGCGGACCTGTCCTCCTCGACCGCGTCATCTCCTCGACGACGCCGACGATCCGTGCCCTGGGGCACGCCCGCGCGGGCCGCCGCGACGACCGGAACGAGCCGCGGCTGCTGGTGGTCGCGATGCCGCACACTCCGGACGCCCCGGACCTGCCCGGCGCACAGGCCGAAGCCGACCACCTGGCCGCTCTCATACCCGGCGCCACGGTCCTGGTCGGCGCGGACGCGACTCGTGACGCCGTTCTCGACGCATTGCCGGCCAGTGGCTGGGCGCACTTCGCCTGCCACGGGTACAGCGACCCGGACAACCCTTCGGACAGCCACCTCGCGCTGCACGACCACAATCGCACGCCGTTTCGGGTGTTGGACATTTCCGGGCTGCGCCTGCGGAACGCCGAGTTCGCTTTCCTGTCGGCCTGCGATACGGCCCGCACCACCGCGCGCCTGTCCGACGAGGCGATCCACCCGTTGGCGGCTTTTCAGATAGCCGGGTTTTCCCAGGTGGTCGGCACACTCTGGCGCGTCGACGACGCCGTGGCACCAGCCTTCAGTCAGCAGATCTACGGCGAGTTGATCGCGGATCGATCCGGTGCGTTGTGCGCGTCGGCGGCGGTCCATCGCACGGTCAGGCAGCTCAGGACGAAGTATCCGAACCTGCCCTCGGTGTGGGCCGCACACGTCCATGCCGGCGCCTGATGACGCACTCTGTCGTATCGGAGGTTGGCCCACAGTCGACTCGGCCAACTGCGTCGGTAGCTGTCTGTCATCGGTATCCGCTCATGGCTCCCCTTTGTGTCAAGCCGTGGGCTCAGTTTTGATCTCGGGCCCGATGAGCCGCTGAACGAGGTGCGGACCGCCGCCACACGGGCCTTCGAGGTCGTGCTCGGCGCTGCAGCCGCCACGTACGAGACCGGTGTTCTGCACCTGACGGAGTCGTACGCCACCGCCGAAGTGCGGTTTCATCAGTGACGCCCTTCATACATAACGCGCGCCTGCGTAAGTGCAGTTCTCGGGGATCTGCCGCGCAGTACGCGTCTGCCTGGCACGCTAGCGGCGTGGTGTACGTGGTGACCGTAGATACCTCCGTTCGTGCGGGAAAGCCGGAGATGGATCCCCTGCACCGGACGGGGGCTCTTGCCCTGTTCGATCAAGGCTTCGATGCCGTGGAGGCGATCGAGGGTCCGGACGGCATGGAGGTCGATCTCCTCGACCGTGTCGTGGCAGTCCACCCCGGTGGGGCAATAGTCAAGGTGTTCGTGGACGGCCCAACATTGGTGTTCGCCGAGTGTCGACGGTCAGCGATTTCCCCAGCGGTGACGGCTTTCGCGTCAGGTAATTCCCCACCCTGGCGGTCACGTGTCCCCAGGGGGACGCCGCTCGCGGCCACAGGGTGAGGTGACGTCAGCTGAGCATGCGGGGCCCGCGTGCCACGAGCGGCCGGCTGTCGTCCTCTGGCAGGACCGCGATGAAGAGCCAGTCGCCGTCTTCGACTCGGGCCAGGCCGATGGTTCTGGCGGTGTTGAAAGCCTCGATGGCGTGCTCGGCGCCCTCGGTCAGTGAGTCGAGGCGGGCGTAATGCCGGGCCAGGTCTGCGGCGGGACCGTGGATCCAAAGGCGCACTTTGGCCCCTTTTCGCAGGGCGGCGAGGAGGTCGTTGCGGGCCTGTCCCGGGTCGGCGCCCTGGAGTGTGTCGTGAAGTCGCTCTTGGGCGCACGGCTTCGTGGGAGCCGCTTCGGCCCGGTGGCGGCAGTCCGGACATGCCTCGGGCTCTGCTGATTCGAAGAGATGCAGGTAGCGGGTGATGTGGTTCTCCGGAATGCCGCAGAGTGTCCCGCTCTCGCCCATGGCGTGTTCGACGCCGGGCTCGCCCGTGAGCTGGCCGGCCCCGAAGCTGGCTGCCTCCCGCGCGGTCGCAAAGGACCATCCGCCATCTGGGTCATGAGTCACGCGGGTGAGCATGCCACAGCCATCTGTCCTGGTCAGCCTCGTTCTTTGGCGGCAACGTCGGGGTGGCTTGTGTGGTGATGGATGCCGGCGGTTGGGGTGGCGGGGTGATCCCCGGCTGGTGCGGGTTGGTGTCGTTCGCACCTCTAGCACTGTGGCGGTCGGGGTGGTGGTGGGTGGGGCGGGTCCCGTCGTGGCGCAGGCGTGGCAGGTGTCGGACAGACGCCACCGGCGGCCTCCCGCGCAGCGCACCAGCACCAGCTGGACCAGGCCGTCACAGCCACGGTGCCGCGGATGCCAGCGGCAGCCGTATTGGCCGCACTGGCACGTCCGCAGGTGCGACGCGAGCGGCGCGGCACGGACATGCGCCACCAGATGCGCCACGACAGCGCCACGCACCGGCTCCGCCCCCGGCAGGTCACCGAGTCGGCCGCATTCCTCGCACGTCATGACCGCCCCCGCACTCATGGGCCGGACCTCCACCGTCCACGCTCGCCGCAGCGGACCCAGGCTCGTGTCACGCCGCATAAGCTCCCGCCCCTCCCCAGATGCCGGGTCGCGGGCCTCCAGTGGGCTTCCAGGCGCGGAGGCCGGCGGCAGGCAATCTCACGCCCCTCCCGGACCCCGCTCCCGCACCCCAGCGTGCGCGCCGCCGCTGAGGTGACAGCGGCCCGGGCCGTCGCCGCAGCACACGGATGCCGCCGAATCGGCGACCGAGTCCGGATTCCTCCGTGGCACACCCACCGGCGGCGCGCAGGTCAGGCCGGACGGACGGCGGCAGGGCTCCGGCCGAAAGCCGAAGAACATCAAGGAACACGGTGTCTTCCAAGGTCGTGGATTAGATGGGCCCGCCACGCGCGCCGGGTGATGATCCGGGCAGGCTCGCCAGCGCGCGCGGCGGGATCACGGCCCCGCCTGGTACGAGCCGTGCGCCCCCGTCGGGGCGGGGGCGTCCTCCCCGACGAACGGGGAGGAACCATGGGGTCGGCGCCGTGGCGTGGTCGCTGCGGCACTCCGATTTACCGCTCGGATGCTGCACCGTGTGCCGGTCGCGATGTCGTGCCTGTCGTGGCACCGCCGACGTTCGCGCACCACCCGCCGGCCTCCCGCACCCGCAGCTGAAGGGGCACGCGGGACGCCTCATCGCCGAGACGGTCCCAGCTGCTGCCTCGGCGGGACGCCGACCGTCACCATCACGACGAGCTGGCCGCGCTCCGGCTCGAACGCCACATGGAACGGGAGCTGCTCGCCAGCCTCAACGGTCACTGCAGAGAACCACCTTCGACATCGACGCGAGGAACGGGAGGGGAACCGGCCCGGCAGTGCGACGGGGGACTCCGCCGGGCCGGGGCTTCACAGGGCGGGCTGCCGGGCGATAGTCGCCCACACGGTCTTGCCGACCGGATCGCGGTCACGGACCCCAAAGTCGGCTGCGGCCGCCCGTACGAGCATCAGCCCCCGCCCGCTCTCGGCATCGCTCGACGCGATCACAGGGCGGGGATGCCGGCGGCTAGGGTCGGACACCTCCAGCAGCAACTGGGCGCCATCGTCCGATACGTGGACGTGCACCAGGTGCCGGGTGTCGCAGTGCCGGATCGCGTTGGTGACCAGCTCGCTGGCGATCAGCACCGCGGTGTCCATCGCACCCTCGGGGACATCCCAGCCGGCGAGAACCCGCCCCACCTGTCTGCGGGCGATGTACACCGTCTTGGGAAACGGCGTGAACCACATCTGCCACCGCTGCGAGGTCCCGTGCGTCGTCATCACGGCTCCGCTCCCCCTTCAAAGGGCACCATCGCCCCGGTCGGGTTTTCCAAGAGGTCAGCGCCGACCTGACGTCGTGTCGGACACTGACTGTAGGAAAGCCGCCCGTCACGGCCGCCGCCATCTCCGATGCAGGCAGCGCATGCGGATATGCACCCATCGCATACAAGGCGGGTAGATGCTGAGCGACGGTACGTAGCGTGGGAGGGGAACGCATGGACGGGGCCGGCAACAAGCAAGTCCGGGACGCCGCACGAGGCGGCGACTACGGCCGCGTCATCAAGCTGACTCGCAAGGCTTTAGGCCTGACCCAGCGCCAGCTCGGGGAGGCCTGCGGCCTGTCTCAGTCGGCCATGTCACGCCTCGAAGACCGCGGCGTCGGCACCTACAACATGAGCCTCCTGGCGAGCGCGGCCAGCCACCTCGGCATCCCTCCGAACCTGGTCGGTCTCGCCGACTACGACCGGAACGGGAACAGCACGGTGGAACGCCGAGAATTCCTCGCCGGGGTCGCCGCAGTTGCAGCGACGCCAGCCACAGCCCACATCCCTGCCCGCCCCGAATGGGACAGCGGCCAGGCAGCCGCCCTACGTGTCGCCACAACCGCCTTCCGCCGCCTGGACGCCACAGTCGGCTCACGCGACCTCGCCGATGCCGCACAAGCCCACCTGCGCCTCATCCAGCGCGTCGCCTCCCAGGCCCCGGACGCCTCCCACAAGGCCCGCATGGCCGCCGTCGGCTCCGAAGCCGCCTCCCTGGTCGGCTGGCTCGCCTGGGACATGGCCGACCACGGCTCCGCCCGCACCTGGTACGGCTCGGCCATCAAGGCCGCCCGCACCGCCGGGGACTCCCTGCTCGGCGCCTACCAGACCGGCAGCCTCGCCCAATTCGAGGTGGAAGCGGGCAACACCGCCGAGGGCTTGCGCCTGATCGCCCGAGCGCGCCGCCAGCTCGGCCCCGACCTTCCGGCCATCGCTGCCGCCTGGCTCGCCTCCATTGAGGCCGTCGCCCACGCCACCGCCGGCGAGGATCGCGCCACCGAGCGCGCCCTGCGCTCCTGTGAGCAGCACACCGCGCGCGTGCCGCGCGAGGACCCGCCGCCGTGGCCGTGGGTGTTCTCCTTCGACGAGCGGAAGGTGGCTTCCTGCCGCGTCGTGTGCGGGGCGCGCCTCGGCCGGTCCCGCTGGGTTCTGTCCTCGCAGGAGATCACCACCGCCCTGTCGTCCGGCCACGAGAAGCAGCGCGCACTTCTGACCCTCGACGTCGCCACCGGCCACCTGTCCACCGGCCGCGTCGACTCCGCGTTCGCGCTGGCGACCCGGGCCGTCCACGACGGAGTGCGGCTCAAGTCCGGGCGCGTCGTCGAGCGCGCCCGTGCCTTCCGCCGCTCCTATACCTCGCAGACACCGCCCGGTATCGTGCGCGACTTCGACACCCTGCTGCACGACACCTACCTGTAAGGGGGAAGCCAGCATGCGCCTGGGCATCACGGGCCATCGGGGGCTGTCGCCGGCGGTCGAGGCCCAAGTCCGTGCCGAACTCGTCAAGCTGGTCGACGCCACCGCGGCGGAGGACCTGGTGGGGATCAGCTGCATCGCAGACGGGCCCGACGCCTGGTTCGCGCAGGCCGTTCTCCAGCACGGCGGCCGCCTCGAAGTGGTCATCCCTGCCGCCGAGTACCGCGAGAGCCTGCCCGACTGGCACTACCCGGTGTACGACGAGCTGATGGCCCGCGCCGCCGACGTCCACCACACCGGGATGCGCGAGTCCACCTCGCAGGCTCACCAGGCGGGCAGCGAGATCGTCGTGGGGCTCGCCGACCAGCTGATCGCCGTGTGGGACGGGCAGCCAGCCCGTGGATACGGCGGCACCGCTGACGTCGTCGTCTACGCGCGCCGTGTCGGCGTCCCCGTACAGATCGTGTGGCCCGAAGGGGCCAGCCGGGACTGATCCGAGGAGGACTTACCCACGGACCGAGCCGTTTCTCCGCGGCCGACGGCCGTCGGCCGCGGAGAACGGGGGAACAGGACAACCTTCAGTCCCTTCGCGTCCTGCCCACTGGTGCGGTGGCGGCGGAGCAACTGGTCATAGCGGGTCACCGAGGGCATCGGCCTGGTGTCCGGCGGCAGGTGTGCGAGCCGCCACTCGTGCAAGGACGTGATGGTCGCTGAGGGCTGGCCTGTCGGGTGCGGAGCGCGGGGGGCAGGGACGGTCGTGAGTTCTTCCTCGGTCTGGGCAGCTTTGCGGGCCTCCAGGGCAACGGCGTCCGCGGTCAGGGCTCCAGCCCGAAGGGCCGTGGCCAGGCCGGCGACCAGGTGCTCGTGCGCGATATGCCGGCCCAGCAGCAGCACTTCGATCAGTGCTCGGGTGCCGTCCCTCTCGCCGTGGACCTTGCGGGCGGCAGCCCACCAGGCATCATGAACCGGGGTGAACCTCCCCGCCGAGCGGGCCTGTTCCAGTGCGGTGGCGCCGGGGAAAGCACCCGGTTTGCGGACCAGGGCCTCCAGGTAGTGATCCAGCTCCAGGCGGATTCCGCACTTGGCAATCAGGCGTTCATGCCGGGCCACTTCCACGTTCTGCTCGTAAACCACCAGGTGACAGGCGTGCAGCATGACCCGAACCTTCTTGCCGATCAGGCGGACGGGGACCGAGTAGCGGTTTGTGCGGACGGTGATCTGGCTGTAGCGGTCCACGCGCGGCGTGAACAAACGGCCAGTCTCGAACGGTTCGTCCGGGAGGGGTGCCAGCAGCGGCTGTTCGACGGCGAAGTACTCGTCGATCGTCCGGGGCCTTGCCCCGATGCGCCGGCGTCCGTCGTGGAGGTCCCACTGATCGACCAGTTCGTTCAGCTCGACGAGCGAGGCGACTTCGGGGACGGGCGTGAAGTGGTTGCGGCGGAAGTAGCCGATCTGCCCCTCGACCCCGCCCTTTTCGTGGGCGCCCTCGATGCCGGGGCGGCAGTAGAAGCTCTCGATGCCGAAGTGGGAGCGGAACGCGATCCAGCGGTCGGTCTCCACCCGGGCTCGGCTGAGGCCCAGGACCTGGGCGACCGCGGATTTCAGGTTGTCGTAGCGGACCTTGGTCCGCGGGACGCCGCCCAGCGTTTGGAGCGCGTGCACATGGCCTTCGAAGAACGCTTCCTGCCCGCAGGAGGCGAAGACGCGGTGGACGGCCTTACCCGAGTAGGACAGGCGGAAGGAGAACAGGTAGCAGGTGACCAGTTCACCGGCCAGCCACACTTTGACGTCGCCGAAGTCGACTTCCGCTTCCATCCCGGGCTGGTGGGACTGAGGGACGAACGCCTCCACCGGCGCCTTCCCGGACGCCGCTAGGATCTCGGGCTTCCGGTCAGCAACGTAGCGTCGGACCATCTGGTAGGAGATGTCCTCAGCACCGTTCTCCTCGACGAGCCGGTGGAAGATCCGAGTGACCGTGTGCCGCTGCTTGCGAGGCGCGTCCAGGTCCGCTCGCAGTATCTGGTCGATCACGGACTTGTACGGATCGAGCGCGGTCGCACGCGGCGGGATCTGCTTCCGGGGTTCCGGCCAGGCGGAGTTCACCGCCTTCCGCACCGTCCGGTACGTCACCCCGTATTTGCGCTCCAGGGCTCGCATCGACGTACCAGCACGGTGGTCACGCCGGATCGCCGCATACAGCTCGACCTTCGACATCTGCGGCATGACCAGCACCTTTCACCAGGAGCATCCCGATGCTGCCCTGGCAAGAACCGCAGTGCTGTCAAAACTCGGTTCTGGCACAGATCTTGGGGAGCGGTCGCGGAGGGTGACGGTGTCGTTCGACTGAAGGGCGCACGGGTCCGCGGTTCGTCAGCGTTCACGCATCCTGGTCCACCACCAGCCCTCCATTGCCCACTCGATGTTGTTGGGCTCCGGCAAGGTGCGGCGCTCGAATTCCTCATCGATGCGCGTGATCAGTCGCCCCAAGTCCCTTTTGGCTCCGGGAGGAAGGACTCGCATCGCCCACTCCAGGTCGTCCCGGGCATCTTCCACCTCTATCCCGGGCGAAACGGCCTCGGAGGCGTTCAGATAGCGCCCAGGCTGCTTGAAGGCCCACTCAAAGCGGGAGAGCGCATTGGCGACCGCGTTGGGCCACATGTGCTGGTCTTCGACCCGGCGGATCGCTGCACGAGTCTGCGCGGAGACGCCGCGGACTCTCAGGACCGGATACTGCCATCGTGGCCGCCACCGCTCTGCACGGACGGCCTTGGGACGCCTACGCGGCATCGCCCTTTCGGATCAACATGAGGTCATACTGCCACGGCTGGGCACCCGTATGGACTCCTGTAGCAGCCAATGTTCCTACTCCTCGATTCTCGCGCAGGTCTCGGGAGCGTCTCAAAGTGTTACTGGAGCAGGACCATCTTGCGGAGTAGTCCGAATCCGGCTCGCCCGTAGAGCTGCCGCTTGATCTTCTTGATGCGGTTGACCGCGCCCTCGATGCTGCCGGAGCTCCAGCCGAGAGTGAGCCCGGCCGTCACGGCGTCGAGGTCTCGAAGCAGGTGAACTGCAAAGGCTGTGAGGCCGGGGAGCTGGCTGGCGTCCGCTGCGTCGATCCAGGTGGGGAGTGTGGAGCCGAGCCGGTCGGCGAGCATCTCGCCGAAGTCGCGGACGTGTTCCGCCGCCTTGTCCAGTTCGGGGCAGCGGGCCAGGACCTCCTTCAGACCGGCCCGCTCTTCCTCGGTCAAGGTAGCGGGGTGACGGGTGAGCCAGCCTGTCACCTGCCTCACCGTCGGCGGCCGGGGCGGCGCCTCGGCCGGAGCCCCGCGCAAGGTGGCGATGTAGGCGCGACCATGCCGTAGGTGACCGGGGCGTGCTCGGAAACCAGCTCGGCGTGCAGCTGGGTGACGCTGGTGCATCCCTCGGTTAAGCGTCGCTCCAGGTAGGGCTTGTATGGGTCCAGTCTGCTGGACCTGGGTCGATTCTCGCGGAAGGTGTCCTGCCAGCGTGCAGCGTTTGCATATCGGAGCACGGTATTGAGGCCCCAGCCCAGGTGTCGGGCGATCGCCCGGCGTGAGTGATCTTGGTTAAGGAGGTCGTGTACCAGTGCGTGTGCTGCCTTCTTCCGCTCAGCCCGTCGGCCGACGGGCTCCGAGTCGTCTTGCGGCCGACCGGAAGTCAGCCGGGTGGCGCCGGGCAGCATTGCGCCGCTGGGCGAAGGATTACGCAGGCAGTCGCGATGGGCGGCGACGCAGGTCTCCACGGCTCGGCCGAGGCCCCGCCACAGATGGAACCGGTCGGCGACCTGCAGGGCGTCGGGGGCACCGCGCCGGGCACCGTCGGCGTAGGCGCCCGCTCGGTCCCGGCAGATGATCTCCACGCCGGGGTGGCTGATCAGCCAGGCGGCCAGTGGCCCGGCTTCACGGGTCGGGAGTACATCGACCACGCGATGGTCTTCGACGCTGGTCAAGACGGTGGCATAGGTCTGGCCACGGCGGATCGCAAAGTCGTCCACGCCCAGCACCCGCGGCGTGCTGAACGCTGGATCGGGCAATGCCATGACCCTACGTAGCAAGGTCATCCTGCCCGCGCCGAATCCCAGCTGGGCAGCCAGCCGAGCTCCGCCCCGCCCGGCCAGAGCGAGCCCAACTCGCTCCAGACGTGGTTGAGCCGCGTGGTGAACCGCGCATGTGGGGCGGCCAACCGGGAGAACGGCTCGGCAAACGTCCTGCGCCGACAGCTCGCCGAACCGCAGATGAAGCGCCGAACGGTCAACCGGATCACGAAGCCCTGCTCAGCGAGCGGAACATCCCTCAGCTTGCGCTGATATCGGTCGTGGACCCGGTCCGAGAAGCAGCCACAATCCGGACACGCAGAGCCGACCCCGCGGCCTCTCGCCATGACTTCGACCGTGCCGAACGCGGCCGTCACCGCCTCGACATCCACATCGTCGATCCCGGCGAACACCAACGAGTCCCAGAACGGTGCATCGGTCTGCATGACCAGCACCCTCACCGTCCAAAGCCAACCGCAGCGGCGGTCGACAGAGACCTGAGGGAGCGTCAATTCTCGTCATGGGACGACAAGGCGTACGCGGTCTCACGCGAACAGTTCCCACGCAATCGAACATCGCTGTAACACTCTGCGACGGCTCCCCAAGATCTGTGCCAGAACCCGCTACCCGTGAACAAAGCCAGACGAGTTCATGGCTGACGGCCGGCCGGTGCAACTGTCGACGTCGTGGGAGCCGACGGCCATCACGGACGGCACGCCCATTGTGCAGCCGGAGATGGGTCCCCTTGCCGGCGCGGGCATCGTGAAGCGGATGTGGACCATCGGCGTCACCGTCGAGACCGCCGTCGAGGTGCCGCGGCCGGGGCGCGCCACTCAAGAAGAGGCCAACCTGCTGGGGATCAGCGTCGGAGACCTGCTGATGCGGATCGAGTGCACGTACTACGACGGCGATGGTCGGCCTGTAGAGACGGCCGACCTTGTGGTGCCAGACGTCCGCTGGGAGATCGCGTACGAGATCGACATAGACCGCGGCGAGTGACGGCTGAGGTCTGCACAACGGGCTGCCAGTCGTGCCGGTAGGGACGCTAAGCCTCCCTCGAGCCAGGTGAGTTGCAGGTACGGCCGCGTTGTCCACACGCTCGTGCTGACGAACGCGCCGTTGCGGCGCTGGTTACGGTCGTTCTGTTGGCAGGGGCCGCCTCAATCGATGCTGCAGGGCGTCAGGTCCGGCGATGAGCCCGTGCGGCGGAGATCGTCTTGGAGCAGGCATAGGGCGAGGCGGCGTTTCTGCGGCCCCTGTCGCAGCCGACCGCATGAGCGACGGGTGTTGAGTGCGCCGGCTGGATGGGCGGTCAGCCGCGTCTTGCGGTCGAAGGGGGCGGGGTGCACGGCACCCTTGTGTGGCTCGACCGGTTCGAGGGGCCCGATGGAACACATGAGCTATTGAGCGAACCCTTGTGCGACTTGAAGGGGTCGAGAGGGTGACTTCCTCGGCTTGGTCGTCCATGTTGTGGCGTGTCTGCCGTCACCGTCTGCGGTCATGCGCTCGACGAACAACTCCTTCGCTGACGACGGTTTCGCCTGGGACGGCAGCCGAAAGAATTACCGGCCACGCCGGTCCCTGCGCATTACCGAAGACAGTCCGAGCCGACTGCTGCGCACTGCGCAGAGCGCCCGGTGTGATCTCTGCGGGAACCCCATTGAGTGGTACCAACGCCCGGGAGGTACTGCTGTTCCGCTGCATCCGGTAGAGCTGCCCGCGGGGTCGGTGCCGCCGGGGGAGCGATGGCATGTCTCTTCCGGTGTCGCTCATGCTTCCCATGACGGGAGCGCGTGGTGCCGGGTGCGGCACCACGCGCTGTGCCCCGCATCCCCAGTCGGCAACCGCAGCCCGTTGGAGGAGGTGTGCCGGGCCCTCGCGCTGAACTCCCGCCGCCTGCAAGATGCTGGCCTGTTCACACCCCGGCTTGAGCAGCCAGCCCAGGCCGCGCCGGATGTGCCTGTCCGGCCGGTCGTGCGCATCATCGGCGCGCGCTATCTGGCCCCCGGTCCTCTCGAGGACGTCCAGTGTGTGGCTCGGACCCGCGCCCGGCGTCGCTGCTGCCTTCCTGTCCTGGACCCCGAGGCCGTGCCCGGTACGTGGCGGCTTGAGCTCGTCGATCCGCTGCTTCGCCCTGGCGACGGGCACCTGCCGGCCGACCCGGAAGTGATGGCCCTGTACGACCTCACGGGCTTGCCGTACGCCGAACAGCTGCGCTGGCGCGCCCAGCGCTGTACCGCTCACGTCACTGTTCGCGGTGCTGCGGACAGCGCTCTGATTGCCTGGGAGCCCTTTGACCCGGTCCGGCACCGCCTGTACATCCGCGACCGGCTTCCCGGCCCGTCGCCTGCCTCGGGCCGTGGTCTGGGGTGAGCCTGCTGCCCTCGAGTGACCGTTCCGCTCGGCTGCCCGCCCGCGTGGGCCCGGCGGCCGCTGGGACCACGCCCCGCCCGCAGCTCTCGCTGCGGCAGTTTCGCTGCCCCTGTCCTGGCCGTTTCGGAGGCCCCTGGTGTCCAAGACCTTGATCGGTACTCCGGACCCTGACCAGCCCCCGCCCGGGCCAGCCCTGCGTGGCGAACATGCCGAACGCGTGATCCTGGCCACGTTGCTCCGTCACCCGCAGCTCGCCCCGTACTTGATGGCGGTCCTGCACCCGGCGCACTTCAGCAGCCTGGCCTGCCGGGAGGTCTTCCTCGCTGCGGCCGCCATCCATCACCACAAGGAGCCCTGCACTGCGGCGGCCGTCACGGCCGAACTCGCCCGGCGGCAGCGAACGAGCACGGCCGCCCTCCTCGAGCAGGCCAAGGACCTGGTTACCGATCTGGTCCGTTCTGCGGTGCCGGCGGAGCCGGTAGTAGCGCACTACGCGGCGATCGTCCGGGACCTGGCCGCGCTGCGCCGCCATACGACTGCTCATCCCGAGGGTTTGCCGCCGGTGCCGATGCGCGGCTTCCTCATTGACGACGACACCACCTGACCACTCCTGCGCGCCCCAACCGCGCTCTCACAGATCGACGATGCTCAACGATGCTGCAGCCCACCGACGAACAAGTCCTGGCCGCCGATGCTTTCGCCACCGGGGATCACCTGGTGATCCAGGCCGGAGCCGGCACCGGAAAGACAACGACCCTCACCCAGCTCGCCGTCGGCACCTCCCGCCGCGGCCTGTATGTCGCGTTCAACCGGGCCATCGCCCAGGACGCCGCCGGCCGCTTCCCCGGCACGGTGCTGTGCAAGACCGCCCACTCCCTGGCCTACGCCGCCATCGGCCACCGCTACCAAGCCCGCCTGAACGGACCCCGCCTTCCCGGCCGCCACACCGCCGACGCGCTTGGCATCACCAAGCCCATGCGCATCGGCGACCGAACCGTGTATCCGGCCACGCTGACCTCCACGGCCCAGCGCACCGTGACCCGCTTCTGCCACTCCGCCGACCCCGTCATCGACCGCCACCACGTGCCCCCGCTACGCGGCCTGGACACCGAGGACCTGCACGCCGAACTCGCCCGCCGCATCCTGCCCTACGCCCGCGCCGCCTGGACCGACCTGCAACACCCCGACACCGGCGCCGTCCGCTTCGAACACGACCACTACCTGAAACTGTGGGCTCTGTCCGACCCGAAACTGCGCACAGACTTCGTGCTCCTGGACGAGGCCCAGGACACCAACCCCGTCCTGGAACAGGTCCTGCTCGCCCAGCGCGGCCACGCCCAGCTGGTCATGGTCGGGGACTCGGCGCAGGCCATCTATGGCTGGCGTGGTGCCAAGGACGTGATGACCGGCTTCGACGGCACCGCCCTGTCCCTGACCCGGTCCTTTCGGTTCGGCCCCCTGCTGGCACTGGAGGCCAACCGGTGGCTGGCGATCGCCGACGCCCCGATCCGCCTGGAAGGCAGCCAGACGATCCCCACCGAGGTCGGAAAGGTGACCCAGCCGGACGCGGTGCTGTGCCGCAGCAACATCGGCGCCATGGCCCAGATTTTCCGCTTCCTCGCTCTCGGCCGCAGGGTTGCGCTGGTCGGGGGAGGTCAGGCCCTGCGCGCTCTGGCGCTGGCCGCCCGGGACTTGCAGGACGGATGCCGGACCTCCCACCCCGAGCTGGTGCTGTTCACCTCCTGGGGCCAGCTGCAGGACTACGCCGGACACGACCCCGCCGGCAGCGACCTGGAGCCCCTGGTCGACCTCGTCGACCACCACGGCACCGACGCCATCCTCGCCGCGGTCAACCAACTGGTCCACGAGCAGGACGCGCAGGTGACCGGGTCCACCGCGCACAAGGCCAAGGGCCGCGAATGGCCCCAGGTCGAGATCGCCGACGACTTCCACCCACCCAAAGACAGCGACGAGACCGACGAGCACGGAAACCCCCTGCCCGGACCGATCGACGAAGCCGACGCCCGCCTCGCCTACGTCGCTGTCACCCGCGCACGCATCCGCCTCGACCTCGGCGGGCTGACCTGGATCAACGACCACCCCGACGGAAACCCGTAGTGCAGTAAGGCGGGTGGTGAAGAGCCGTCCGCCACAGGGATGGCAAACGCGAAAAGGGTGCCTTCAGCCTTGCGGCTTGCATTGCGCCGTGCTGCGCCGGCAGCCCCCGACACCATCCCCGGTGCCCGTTGGGTTGTCCACAACTGACGAGCCGGGGACTGTCGTTCACCGGGCGCTGTTACTGAGGTTTTCGTGTGGGCGTCGGGTGGTGACGGTCAGCTCTCAGAAGAGGTCAGGGCGAACCTGCGAGAAGTAGTACGGCCGCTGGGCGATGAAGTCCACCGCATCCATGCCGGTCAGATAGTCCGTGCTGGTCTCGGAGTAGCGGGTGTTCTCCTTCCCGTCGAAGAACTTCCCGCTGGTGGTCTTGGAGACCTCGATGGTGCCACCGGAGACGCTCATCGCAACCTGATGGGTCTGGTTCCCGTAGCCGTCATAGGGCTGATATGTGTGGCTGACGCTGTCGAACTCGCCTGCCTCGAGCGCTTCGAGAACTCGGTTTACATCCATGACCAGCGCCTCCAGGTTGGCCGGAGAGTAGGGGACGCCCCGACCACCGGGGTGGTCGGGGCGTCTCTGCAACCCCACGTTGAAAGGTGAGAGCTCCAGCCTAGAACTGGCTCGTCGACTGCATGTGTGCATTCAGCAAGTTCGTTCCCAACTGGCCCCCGTCCCTCGAGGCCGCTCTCACTGGCTCCTCGAGAGCGACCTCGTCGAGGTGGACCTGCTCGACCACCTGCCCGTCCCGGAACGGATTCACGCATGTACGCGGCGCGGCTGAGCTGCGGTCGTTCACCATGGCACTCGACGATCACGCCGACACCGATGACAGTCGTGTGTATCTCAGGCTTGCTACGTACGTTACTGCTGCGTCCATCAACCAGGCGCTCCCCAGCGCTGATCCGCAGGAACCGCGAAGGTGGATCGACCGCGTGGACCGCGACTACGCGTGGATCGATCCTGAGTGACGCGCTCAGGAGAGACCTCTTCGTATGCCAGAGCAGTGATGTTGCGGTGCCGGGCCGCGGTGGTCAGTTCGTGCACCGCGTCGTACCCATTTGGCATCGCTGCCTGGCCACTGAGTGGAGCAAGACCACCTACCGAAGGTTCTCCTCGCCCGGTGCGGCCACGCCCCAGCCGGTCACGGTCGGCCCAGGCCGTCAGGGCACGCGGCACGCACTTCCGCTTCGGGACTTCGCTTGGCGATGAAGCCACTGCTGACTGGTACTCGCCGGCGCCCCGGTCCGCCTGCAGGGCAGCGAAGCAATCCCGAGCGAACTCGGCACTGTTCGCCCAACCCGATGCGGTGATGCGCCAGAGCAATGTCGGCGCGGCGCCATGGCGGAGGAATCAGCAGGTGTGGTGGAGGGTGGCGATGGCGTCGTGACTATGAATGCTTTCCAGGTTTTTTGCCTTAATTGTGTGGCTAAGACCTTTTTCGCGACATGTGAGGCTTATGTCGCGGATGATGTCCTCAACGAAGACCGGGTGATCGTAGGCCTGCATGGTGACGACGCGCTCGTCGGGTCGTTTAATGAGGGGAATTACCGGTGCGGAGCCGGCACTGCGCAGCAGATCCACCATGGCGTGGACGGGCAGGGGGTAGGGGGTATCCGTGGTGCCGGTGATCTTCAGGGTGATTTCGCTGCGTTGGTTGTGGGCTCCGTAGTCGGAGATGGCCTTGGAGCATGGGCACAGACTGGTGACGTGAGTGGTCACCGACGTGGCGACGGTGCATCCGGCCGCGTCGATGCAACCGGTGATGGTGACATCGTGGGTCTGCCAGGACTCCTGCTGGCTGGCTGGTGCGGTTACAACGGTGGCGACCGGCAGGGTCAGCGCGAGGGTGAGGGAGGGCGCGTCCAGCAGGGTGAGCCCGCGTTTGAGGGCGATGGGCAACTCCTGCGGGGTGAGGGTGGCTACTTCCTCGTGCACAAGTGCGATCATGCGGCTCATGTGGGTGCCGCGTCGCTCTGCCTGCAGTTCCACGGTGACGCTGATGTCGGCGATGCCTTGCTGGCGCGTGTGACCGTCGTCGAAGGTCACGGGGTATCGCAGGCCGCTGATGCCTACCTCGTCAATGGGGATGCCGCGGGTGTCGGGCTCGTTTTGGATGTCGTGCATGCCGCTACTCGCCTCGGTAGGTGCAACCGGAGGTGCACGTCTCGCGCACGGTGATGACAGACAGGCCGGGAAGCTCAGCAACCATACGGTCCCAAATCCAGCGAGCCAGGTTCTCACTCGTGGGATTTTCGAGCCCTTCGATGTCATTCAGGTAGTAATGGTCGAGTTGTGCATCAATGGGCTTAAAGGCCTGCTTGATGTCCCCGAAGTCCATCACCCAGCCCGCTTCCGCATCGACGGGCGCCTCGACATGCACGGAGACCTTGTAGGAGTGGCCGTGCAGACGGGCGCACTTGTGGCCCTCGGGCACGCGCGGCAGGCGGTGGGCCGCTTCGAAGGTGAACTCGCGAAAGATTTCCATTACTGAATTCCCAGATATTTGTGCGTCTGGAGAGAAAGCGTCCAGCGCGGGTTCTTCATGCAGTACTCGACGGCGGCACGGGTGTGCGTCTCACGGTCGGCGTCATCCAGTGGTTGCAGCCGGAAGTGGCTGAAGTCCAGCTCTTCAAACTGGGCCGGGTCGCCACCTGTCTGCGGGTAGACCAGTTTGAGTTCGTCGCCGTGGGTGAGGACCAAGGTGGAGCCGATCTTCGGACTCACGCACAGCCAGTCGATGCCGCGGGGAGCCGGGCGGGTGCCGTTGGTTTCCACCGCGATTTCGAAGCCGCGCTCGTGCAGGGCGTCGATGGCGTCCTCGTCCAACTGCAGCAGCGGTTCTCCTCCAGTGCACACCACGAACCGGTGGGCGCGATCGGCAGTGGGCCAGGCGGCTTCCACGGCGTCGGCCAACTCCTGGGCTGTCCGGAAACGGCCGCCCCCTTCGCCGTCGGTGCCGACGAAATCGGTGTCGCAGAACTGGCAGATGGCACGGGAGCGGTCCCGTTCCCGGCCGGTCCACAGATTGCATCGGGAGAAGCGACAAAAGACCGCCGGGCGGCCGGCATGGCTGCCCTCTCCCTGTAGCGTGTAGAAGATTTCCTTGATCAGGTAGGTCATGCTCAGGCGCTCTGATACCGGACGGGGTCCGTCACGCCAGCTTCGGCGAAGCCCTTCAGGCGCAGCAGGCAGGTGTCGCACTTGCCGCAGGCTCGGCCCTGCTCGTCGGGGTCGTAGCAGGAGGAGGTGAGGGAGTAGTCCACACCCAGACGCAGGCCCTCGCGGACGATGTCCGCCTTGGACAGTGCGATCAGCGGGGAGTGGAGCGTGATCTTGGAGGTTCCTTCGACGCCCGCCTTGGTGGCCAGGTTGGCCATGGTGGCAAAGGCCTCCATGTACTCGGGGCGGCAGTCGGGGTAGCCGCTGTAGTCCACGGCAGTCACCCCGGTGAAGATGTCGCTGGCGCCGACGGTCTCGGCAAACGCCAGCGCGAACGACAGGAAGATCGTGTTGCGGGCCGGCACGTAGGTGATCGGTACCCCCCTGTCCTGCACGTCTGCCAGAGACTCGTGCTTGGGCACCTCGATGTCAGCGGTGAGGGCAGAGCCGCCGAAGACCCGCAGATCGATGTCGGCGATGACGTGCCGGGCCACGCCCTGGGCCTCGGCTACGCGCTGGGCCGCCTCCAACTCGATCGAGTGCCGCTGGCCGTAGCGGAAGCTGAGCGCATAGGGAGTGAATCCTTGGTCCTTGGCGATGGCCAGCACCGTGGTCGAGTCCAGGCCGCCGCTCAGCAACACGATCGCGGGACGGTCCATGCTGTCACTCCCTTGTCTGAAGTCCAGTTGCCTCAGGTGAGGCAGTGGCAGCTTACCCTCCTAACTACCGGCTACAGTAACCACAACAACAAACGAGTTACGGAAGCCAGAGGTCGATCCGCAGTGAACGAGTTGCCCATCGTGGTCACGTGCACGGACCGGAAGACCTCACCACCTGAGCCGCGCCTGCAGGCCAGAGACCTGACCGCCACGGACATTCCGCCACGGGCCGCGGAATGGGCGCGCCGCTTGCGCGCCGTGCCGGGACCGCGGGTCGCGCTGAGCGATCTGTATCAGGGCGATCAGTGGCGACGCGCCCAACTCCTCACAAAAGCCGCATCTCGGGCAGGGTTTGTTCCCCGCCTCTACGTGGCCTCGGCCGGGCTGGGCCTGCGGCCAGTTTCCAGTCTTGCCCCGTCCTATGCGGCGACTTTCACGCCACGACACGCAGACTCCGTGGTTTCGTCCAGTGCGCAGACGGCCAACTGGTGGGATCATCTGCAGCGCATGGACGGCAGCAGTCACCTACCGCAGCTCGCCGCCGCGGGGCAGGCGCTGGTGGTGCTGTCCGAGACTTACGCCCAGGCCATGCACCACGACCTTGCCGCGCTGGCGGTGACGGGAGCCGACGTGGTGCTGATCGGAGGCGCCTGCGATCTGGACGGGATCGTGCGCCTGCCGGCCAATGCCGCCCTGCGAGGGGCCCTGGGCGGTACGCTCACCAGCTTGAATGTCCGCATGGCGGCTTCCTGGCTCGAGCACTGCATACCGGGCCGTCTCATCACCCCTGCTGCGCAGGCGCGTTGGGTGGCCTGGGCGGACCAGGCGGCGCGCCCTGAACGTTATGACCGCCGGCCGATGTCGGACGAAGCCGTGATCGACTTCATCAAAGACATGAAGAGCAGTTACCCCGACTACTCCCGGACCCGCCTGCTGCGCTTGCTGAGAGACGAGGGGATGGCCTGTGAACAAAAGCGCTTCGCCGACCTCTATACATCGACGATTGGCCCTCGATGACCTCCACTGTGCTTAAGCGCCGGGCCCTGCGGATCGAGCAGCACCCCACGATCCCTCTGTATGTGTTCACCTTGGCAGCAGAGGAGGTACATCAGGTCGCCGACGTGGCGCGGATCTCCAGGGACGAGGCCGGCAAACTGATCGGCTACCAACGTCCGGAGAAGAAGCAGCACGTACGGCAGATCCTGGAGTACCTCGACGGCGACGAGGTCCTGTTCCCCAACGGCCTGATCCTGGCGCTGCCCTCGAGCGTGCGCTTCAAGTCCAGCCCAGGCCCGGGCAGCAGCGACGGCCTGTGCACCTCGGGCACGTTGGAGATTCCCCTGCCCGACGCCGTCGACGCCCCGCGGCCGGCCTGGATCGTCGACGGTCAGCAGCGAAGCCTTGCCTTGGCGCGCACCCGCAACACCCGCCTGGCCGTGACCATTGCCGGGTTTGTCGCCGAAGACCTGGAAACCCAACGCGACCAGTTCCTGCGCGTGAACACGGTCTCCCCACTGCCCACCAACCTGGTCACCGAACTCCTTCCGGAAGTCGGTACCTCGCTGCCCACCAAGCTCTCCGCTCGCAAACTCCCCTCTGTCCTGGTCGAGGCCCTCAACCACGACAAGGACTCACCGTTTCGCGGACTGGTGCGCCGCCCCTCCACCACGGCAGAGCAAAAGGCCGAGGCCGTCGTCACGGATAACAGCCTCACCACGGCCATCCAGGAATCCCTCAACTCCCCTTCAGGCGTCTTCTTTCCCTACAAGAACCTGTCCAACGGCACGGTCGACACGGCCACCATTCGACAGATCCTCGTCGTCTACTGGAGTGCCGTGCGGGACACCTTCCCCGAGGCGTGGGGACTCCCGCCGACCCGATCCCGGTTGATGCACGGCGTGGGCATCCGCTCCATGGGACGCCTGATGGACCGCGTGATGATGACCATCCATCCCGCCTCCCCCCACGCCATCGACCAGGCACGGGCCGAACTCGCCCTGATCGCCCCCCACTGCCGCTGGACCCAGGGACGCTGGCCCGACCTGAACACCCCCTGGAACGAACTGCAGAACAACCCGCGCCACATCAGCACCCTGTCGAACTACCTCCTCCGTGTCTATGTGCAGGAAAAGGCAAAAGCCGCGTGAAATTCTATTTCCCTGACAGCCAAGACCTGGTCAGTCCCACCTACGACTTCATCAACGACGAGTACTCACCCTACCGAGTGCGCCAGCGTGATGACGTCTACGCCCACCAGGCCGTGACGCCGATCCCCTACGACGGGATCCTCGTCAGCAAAGCGGTTGTCGACGGATCAATGAAGGGCGCAGGAAAGTACTCTGCCCCACAGCGCGAACGCCTCTACCGCCTGGGCGTGAGGAACTTCTTCCGCCTCCCGGAGGCATGCTCCACGATCGGCGACTGCGGCGCCTTCAACTACATCGACGAAGAACGCCCACCCTATGAGGTGGACGAAGTCCTCGACTTCTACGGCCGATGCAGATTCGACGCAGGCATCAGCATCGACCACATCATCTTCGGATACATCCCGGAAGAATCCGACGCGAAACCGGAGCCGGCGTGGGTGGAGCGCCAGCAGATCTCCCTCCAACTCGCCGAAGACTTCCTCACCGCCACCAAGACACAAGGCACCCGATTCGAACCCGTCGGCGCCGCTCAGGGATGGGGCCCCCACAGCTACGCCCACAGCGTCGCACAACTGCAGAAAATGGGATACCAGCGCATCGCCCTCGGCGGTATGGTCCCCCTGAAATCCCACGAGATCCTCGCCTGCCTGCGCGCCATCGACGAAGTCCGCGCACCCGAAACCGGACTACACCTACTGGGCATCAACCGCGTCGAGAGCATGGAGCAGTTTGCCCGCCACGGCGTGACCAGCTTCGACAGCACCTCCGCCTTCCGCCAGGCCTTCATGGACGACCGCAACAACTACCACACAGCCACCGACCCCTATACCGCCATCCGCGTCCCCCAGGTCGACGGCAACCCCGCCCTGAAGCGCCTCATCCTGTCCGGCCACGTCTCCCAGGCCGAAGCCATCGTCGCCGAGCGCGCCTGCCTGCGCGCCCTGCGCGAATTCGACCAGGAAGAAACGGCACTCGAAGAAGTCATGAGTGCCCTAGCAACCTACGAAGCCCTCGTACTGGACCCGAAAAAGAAAAGCTACCTCGAGTACTACGAGCGCACCCTGAGCGACGCACCCTGGCGCACCTGCCCCTGTGCCCTGTGCAAGAAGCACGGAATCGAAATCGCAATATTCCGCGGCAGTGAACGCAACAAGCGCCGTGGATTTCACAATCTCACCGTACTCGAAGCAAAGATGAGACAACTCACCTTCACATAAACTCGCCCCGTCCAGCTTTTCTTTAGAACCCCGCCCAGGAGATGTGATGGCCGACCGATACGAGCTAAGGCTTCCCGCCCTCGAAGTACGTCAAGGCAACCGAAAAATCTACTGCTTTGCCGTAGACGGGAAGAAACTCCACAGCTTCGCCGCCGTCTCCCGCGTACGCCGCAACGACACCAGCGAACTGCAGGGCTACCAGCGCCCCGAGGTCCTCAGCCACATCCGCGGCATCCGTCGGTACCTCGAGTCCGAGCAAGCCATGCTCCCCAACGCCCTCGTCCTGGCCTTCGATGACACCGTCCGGTTTGAAACCGGCATCCGCCCCAACGCCGGCGTGGACTACTCCGTTCCCGGTGTCCTGGTGATCCCGGTCGATGAATCCCTCACCGACCAGGAGAAGCCCGCCCTGATCGTGGACGGACAGCAGCGCAGCGCCGCCATCCGTGATGCGGACCTGGCCGAATTCCCTGTTGCTGCGGTCGGGTTCATCGCCGACAATCAAGAGGACCAGCGCTCTCAGTTCATCCTGGTCAACTCCACCAAGCCGTTGCCCAAGGGACTCATCCACGAGTTGCTGCCGGAAACCAGCGGCCACCTCCCGCCCGCCTACGCCCGTAAGCGTCTGCCGGCCCAGTTGATGACCCGCCTCAACACCGACGGCAAGGGCCCCTTCTTCGGCCGGGTGGCCAGTCCCACCTCACCGCACGGCAACATCAAGGACACCAGTCTGCTGCGCATGCTGGAGCACAGTCTCTTCGAAGGCGCCCTCTACCAGTACCGCAACCCCGAAGACGGCTCCGGCGACGTTGAACGCATGCTGCAGCACCTGCGATCCTTCTGGACCATCGTGCAGCAGACCTTCAGCGACGCCTGGAAACTCCCGCCCCGCCAGTCCCGCCTCACCCACGGCGTCGGCATCCAAGCCATGGGCTTCGTCATGGACACCCTCACCGACGGCATGCCCGCCGACGACGTCGACTGCGACGAGGTTCGCAACGCGGTCCTCGGCCTCATGCCGGTGACTGCCTGGACGTCGGGCATGTGGCGCTTCGGCGATGGCGAGCAGCGCCGCTGGAACGGGCTGCAAAACACCCCCAACGACATCCGCCTGCTCACCGACCTGTTGGTCCGTACTGTGCGGGGCTAACCGATTGGCCGCGTTCACCGTGTCCAGGAGGACACGGTGAACGGAGTGCGAATTCGCCGTCGTCGGGTAGGAGGTCGACCGTCAGCCCAATCAACGTCGTGTGGATTGTGCTGTAGTGGCCGAGCGGCGTGGGCCCGCAGTCGGGAGTGAACCCGGTCCCAGGTCGGGGTTCTGGTTCTGCCAGCGCAGATGGCGTCAAGGGCGGTGAGCTGCTCAGGCGCACGTCCGGTTACTCCCACCAACCGGACGGAAAAACCGCCTATCGTACCGCCGGGGAGTATCCGCGCCGAGGCAAGCACCGTCGAAGCGAGGGTTCATCTCCAACCAGCGTTGACCATGTCCTACCAGCGCCGGTGCCCGACGGCTGTCACTTCGTCCCGCTTCGGCACGTCCCAGCGTCCCGCACCGGCTTTGAGAGGGCGTTAAGTCCGTTTCTGATAGCGGCCGCGTCCGGGTTGCTCGAGGAATCCCTGGCGAACGAGTCGTCCAGGCGGGAACGGGTGACGTTGATCGAGGGCTCGTCAGTGGGCAGGCCGAGATGTTCGTGCAGGTCGCGGACTCGGAACACCTTCTCGGGGCGCTCGTTGAAGACAGTCACGATGCGCTGGTAGACGGTAGCGGTCTCCGCGGAGGTCGGTGCGTAGTCGGGCGGGGTGAGGCCCTCGATGACCTTGCGGGTGGCGGCGAGTTCGGCCAGGCGGGCCTTGGCCTCGGCGAGGGCGGTGGCAAGCCGCTCGATCTCCTGATGCAAGTTGTCGACACGTGCGGTGGTCTCGTCGTGTTCGGTCTGCAGCAGCCGCAGGAGTTCGGAGCCGTTCACGCGGCCAACTCCACGTCGTTACGCCAGGCGGGGTGGGGGTGGTGAGACGGCGGAGCATGCCGGCGGTGGAGGCCCAGTAGATGCGGGAGGCCGCGTTGTCGGGCCGGTGGTCGTAGTCGCGGGGAGGCGGCGATGGAGCATGAGGGTGCCGTTGACCTGCTCGACCACCCACCGTTTCGGTTGCGGGACGAAGCCCCTGCCGTGGTCGGGGTTGCGCCGGACCACTTCGACAGTGATGTCCTTCACCGCTCCGTGGATGATCGCCGCGTCCTTGAAGCCCTGGTCGACCAGGGCTTTCTCCAGGTGCATCCCGCATCGTTCGGCCGCCTGGTCCAGCAGGGCGATGCCGGCCTCGTTGTCGTGTGCGCTCGCGGCCAGGACCACCACGCCGATGATCAGGCCATGACGTCCACGGCGAGCCCACGCTTGCGGCCAGGCGTCTTCTTGTTCACATCCAGTTCCGTCGTCACCTTCGGCACCCCGGCCGCCACGCGGACGGACTGCGTGTCGATGATCACCAGCGACGGGTCCTCTAATCGTCTGGACCGCTCCCGCACCTGGCAGCGCAGAATCTCCTGGATCCGCTGGTCAAGGCCATCCTCACGCCACAGGGTAAAGTAGTAGAACACCGCCGACCAGGCCGGGAGATCGTGGGGCAGGAGCCGCCGCTGACAGCCGGGTCCGGTTCTGGTAGAGCAGCGCGTTCACGACTTCCCGTAGATCGCAGGAGCCCGGGTGCCCGGTCGCGGACCGTGCCACCCGCTCCTGCTTCCAGCCTATGACCAGCGGTTCGATCAACGCCCACTGCTCGTCGGTCAAGTCGGTTGCGTACGGCATCCGTTCCATGTCAGCCACTACATCATGTACACGACATGACACGAGGATGGAACCGTCCCATCACCCCCGAACGGGCGACACCAGATCATCTGTAATGGGATTTAACGACCTCACACATGCTCGGTGTCCCCCCCTGGCGCCAGCCCGCGAACTTGCGTGTACCCCATTGCCCCGACCGGCTGTGTGCCTATGTCCACCATCCTCGCGCTCACACTTGGCGCCCAATCAGGGGAGGCCGACCGGCGCAGGGGTGGCACAAGCTCCTCTGAGAGGAGCCACGATGCGCCGGTGGGCGCGGGCTTCCGGCACGTGACCAGGGGTTCGCCCACTCGTTGATCGCTCAAAACATGCATCCGAGGGGGGACATTGTCGGTGGCGCCGTTTACGCTTCAACCGGCCAGATGTGAGTGCCTCGTGAAGGAAGTGCAATGCCAGGGGTCAGGGTGGGGGATTTTGTGCGCTTTGCTGGCTCCCCAGGGGTGGGCCGAGTCGTGGCGGTTGAGGGGGAGAATGTCCAAGTTGACTTCTTTGAGTCGATAGCGCAACCCGTTGCGCAGACCCATCGCATCGCTGCGCGGTTGTGTACGCCGGTATCTCTGCCGCAAGAAACTCGGGTCTACAGGCGCGATCCCAGCACGGGAGTGTGGATTGTGGGGCGCGTGCAGGGGAGCGACCCGGGTGTGTACTACGTGCAGTTCCCCAACCACCCGGATGTGCATCTGCCAGTACGGGCAGCGGAATTGCATGTGCGATGGGACCAACCGGTACAAAATCCGGTCGCGACCCTGGGAGCCGGCGGGAACGAGTCAGGCTACTTCCATGACGCCCGCCTGCCGATGCTGCACAGCCTCATCGCTCAGCGCGGTGCCAGCGGAAGCATTCCGGTCCTGCTCTCTTCTGCGGTGGAGATCTACCCCCACCAGGTGCAGGCCGCCTTGACGGTCCTGTCTGACCCGGTCCAGCGCTACCTGCTGGCTGACGAGGTCGGACTCGGGAAGACGATCCAGGCCGGCTACGTCATTCGCGAAACCTTGATCGACAACCCTCGTGCCCGGGTGGTCGTCATCGCCCCGGCGCCGCTGGTGCGACAGTGGCGTACCGAAATGCTCGAGAAGTTCTTCATCGACGACTTTCCCGACGCCCGCATCACCTTTACCGCCCACGACACCCCCCACAAGTGGGCGACCTACCGCGACGCCGACCTGCTCGTCGTGGATGAGGCGCACCTCCTCGTGCACGACATCACGGAGCCGACGCAATCGCCTTACCGTGAACTGTGCGGCATCGCCCACTCGGCCACGCGCCTTCTGCTACTGTCGGCCACCCCGGTGACCTCCCACTACGTCACCCACCTCGGCCTGCTGCACCTGCTGGACCAGAACCTGTATCGCTGGGACGACCGGGCCTCGTTCGAAGAGCGCTACCGGCGGCGTAAGGAACTCGCCGACGGCGTGTTCCAACTGGACGCCTATTTCCCCGCATTTTTGCCGATGACCATCGAAGACCTGCGGGGCATCTTGCCACCCGACGACCGCTTCGATGGGCTGGCCGCCGCCGTGCTGGAACTCCTCACCGACGACGACGAACTGGCAGACGAGGACCAAGCCCCCGAACTGGCCGTCCGTGTGGAGGCACTGAGGGCTCACCTCGGTGAGACCTACCGCCTGCACCGACGGGTCATCCGCCATCGCCGCGCCTCCGTGCTGCGCGACGACGAAGAAGCGGACCTGATGCCCTACGAGGTGAGGGGACGCACTCGTCCACGCCTGCTCGCCGTCGACTTTGGAGAGCACCACCTGGGCCAAAGGCTGCTCCTGGAGTGGCGCACGCTCATTGCCGACCACTTGGTGGACACCGCAGCCGATAACGCCAAGCACACGGCCTACGCAATGGCACTGGCGGTGCTTGCCTCTCGGGCCGGAGGCCTGGCGGACGATCTGTTGTGCGCGCTGCAGTGGCGCACGCACCAGGATCGACAAGCCGCCGACCAGGCTGGACTGACGGAACAGGAACGGCTCCTTCTGGCAGCACCGGCAACCCTTTCCCGCGAACGTGAACTGTGGGAGACCTTCACCAAGCAACGCGCTGAACTCCCCGCCACTGCCGCGTCCACGGCCTTGGTCGAGGCGTTGCGGCCGGTGGTTCGTCCCGGCACCAGGGCAGTGATTTTCTGCGGCCCGGGGACTTTGGCTGCTCGCGTAGCGGCGGCGCTGCGCATTGGCGTCCCCGCTGCCGTGGTCGGCCAGCACACCAGTGCGGTCGGTGTGGATGCCTGCGAGCAGGCTGTGCAGACCTGGCGCGCTCCGGCGGACGCCACACGGTGCCAGGTGCTCGTTGTCGATGAAACGGCCGAGGATGGATTGAACCTGCAAGTCGCGGACGTGGTGGTGCACGTGCGGCTGCCGTGGTCTCCTAACCGCCTGGAGCAGCGGATCGGCCGGGTGGATCGCTACCGCGGAGTGGAATCGCTACGGCAGGACCGGCCGGCGCAGCAGTTCCGTATTGGTGACCGTGAAGGGGGCGAGGCGTTTTGCGGGGCTTGGCCCGGTCTGCTTCACGAGGGGTACGACCTGTTCACTGCGTCGGTGTCGACCCTGCAGGACACCATCGCCGAAGGGCTGCCCCGCGTGTGGCGGCAAGCCCTCGCCGATGGTCCCGTGGGGCTGACGAACACCGCGCCTGACCTGCGCGAGGAACTGCGCCAGGCCAAGCGCGATATCGACACCATGGACATGCTGGAGTCCACCCGCGAGATCTCTGAACAGGCACGTGAGATCACGACCGCGCTCGATCAGTTGGAGCAGGACTGGCGTCCCTTGCGTGAGAACCTGGTGCGCTATGCCGACGACAGCAGTGGTGGGCTGCGCTTTCGGCATGCGATGCGCACCGTGACAGGCCACCAGCGTGACCAGTTCGACGTCGCCTCCTCGCGTCCGCTGATCGACCCTCGGCGCTACACGGCGGCTGCTGCACGCCTTCATCCCCACATGACGCAGGGTGTGTTTAACCGCTCCACCGCCCTGCGTGTTCCGGGCACCCGGCTTTTCCGTTTGGGCAACCCCTTTGTGGACATGCTCGCTGACATCGTCTTCGCTGACGAACGCGGTCAGGCGACGGCGTTCCGTCGCTTCGACGGGGCCTGCCAAGGAGCCGATGAGGCCTACTTCGGGCTGGAGTACCTCGTAGAAGCCGACATCAGTGCCGCACTGCGGCACGTCCAGGCGGTGCCGCAGGCCACGGGAGCCCTGCGACGCCAGGCTGACCGCCTGCTTCCCCCGTTTACCCGGAAGGTATGGGTGTCGGCCGGGCATCGCACCGCTCTCACCGATCCGAAGGTATGTGCCTGGCTGGACGCTCCGTACGGCAAGCGAGGCGACCAGAACTACAACGTCAAAAATCATGGCGAACTGGTCGCTGTTTTCGGTGGCTGGCAGGACTACCGGCAGGCGGCCGAGACGGCCGAGGGGGTGGCTCAGGCTCACCTTGTCCAGGCGACCGACCTCATGAGCCAGTGTGCTCAGGCGCAGGAGCAGGCGCGGCAGCAGCTTGCGGTGGCAACCGCTCAGGCGCAGGCGCGGCGTGCGGCTGGCCACCTCCTGGGTGACACGGAAAGCTACCTGCTGGACGTGGCCGTGGCGCGGGATCTCATAGAGGGACTGAGCCGCCCCTCAGTGCGCGTGGTCGCCGCTACGTGCATTGTGCGTGGGGGATACCGGATGGTGAAGCACGATGGGTGATCTGTGGGCACAGGCCCAGGAACTGTATGCGGCGTGGCCTCAGGTGCCGCGGACCACGGCCACCGGAACCCTGCGTCGTTTGGAAGACGCCCTGGCCGACCGGGCCGCTTTCGGTGTGGACTCGGTGGGTTGGCGTGACATTGCTGCCCTGACCCGGCAGGTACTGCTGGAGGCGGCCGTTCGGGGCAACAACACCGGACTTGAGGTGCCGCTCGATCTGGCCTTGCCCAGCCGCGATCAATGGGAACAGATGGCGTGCCGGACGCTGCCGACCGAACGTGGATTGCGGGTCTTTGCCCTCATGTGGCACCCGCCGACGGTGGCGCCCGAAGCACAAGAAAGTGCCAAGGAGGACCTGAAGCAGGTGTACCTCGGGGCAGACTCCCCGCACCGGCGACACCTCGACTCCCGCCCGGCCGACCCCTATTGGGCCGAGGCCCTCGGCTACCAGGAGTATGTCTCCGTCGGCCAGCAGCAAGCAGCGCGAGCCGTCGCACTCGCTCCCGCTGGCACCACCACGATCGTGTGTCTGCCCACCGGACACGGCAAGACCGCGGTTGCCCAAGCCTCGGCGTTGTTGGCCGGCACCCGCGGAGGCGTCTCCCTCGTGGTCGTCCCCACCGTCATTCTTGCTTTGGACATGGAGGCCCGAACACAGGCCACCCTTGCGCGGCAGGGCAGACACAGCCCTACCGGCCGATACGCCTACACCGGCGGCATGCCTGAGGAGCTCAAGCGGCAGATCTGCGACGACGTCCGCTCCGGTCGCCAACGCCTGCTGTTTGCCTCCCCCGAAGCCGTGGTGACGGCCCTGAAGAAGCCTTTGGAGGACGCCGCTGAAGCCGGCCTGCTGCAGTACTTCGTTATCGACGAGGCACACCTGGTCGAGCAGTGGGGCACCGGATTTCGGCCCGAATTCCAGACCATGGCCAGCCACCGGCGCACCTGGCTACGCAAGGCCCCCGAGGACCAGGCGCCGGTGACGGTGGCCATGAGCGCCACCTTCACCGAGCAGCAGGTGACCCTCCTGGAGCAGTTGTTCGCCGAAGAAGGGCAAGCACAGGTGGTCTGGGCCTCCCAACTACGGCACGAGCCGAGCTACTACGTCGAGGCCTGCCCAGACACCCAGAGCCGAGAAGAAGCCATCATCGAGGCTGTCGCCATGCTGCCGCGGCCGATCGCGCTGTACACCACGCGCGTGCAAGACGCTGAAGACTGGGCCAAGCGGCTACGCCAAGCTGGTTTTCAGCGCCTCACTCACGTCACCGGGAACTCCAAGGACGACGAGCGGCGTGCAGCCCTGGAAGGGTGGTCAGGTTCAACACCTGCCGGGCCAAGCCCCACCCGGTTCGACGTGGTCGTGGGTACTTCGGCATTTGGTCTGGGAGTCGACCTTGCCGACGTGCGCACCGTGGTCCATGCCTGCCTGCCGGAGACCACCGACCGGTACTACCAAGAGGTAGGCCGGGGAGGACGTGACGGGAACCCCTGCATTGCCTACATGGCTACCGCTCCGGGGGACGAGCAGCTAGCCGAGAGTCTGAACCGCAGCCCGCAACTGACGGCCAAGCGTGCCTGGGCCCGGTGGCGTGCCATGTGGGTGGGCCGCACTTCCACCATGAGCGGGGCCTATCGTCTCAGCCTTGATGCCCTTCCCGCCGACATGTCTGAAGGGTTCAACCAGCACCGCACCTGGAACGAGCGCATCCTCAACTTCATGGTCAGGGCTGGCCTCATCAAGGTGACCATCCCCGAGCCTCCGCTGCGTAGCGACGAGGAAACCGAAGAAGCGTGGCAAGAGCGCTCCGATGCTTTCTACGCCGCCTTGGGAAAGCAATTCGACGTGATCCTCTCCGACAGCCAAACCACGGACGAGGCACACTTTTGTCAGCGCTTTGAAGCCGTGCGCCAGCAGATCATCAAGGACCAGCGTGCTGCTGCCGGCCGGCTTCAAACCGTGCTGCGCAGCGACCGCTGCTGGGGAGAGGCGCTGGCTGAGTACTACCGCGTGCCCTACCGCGGAGGCAGGCTCACCACGGGAGTGACCTGTCGCGGCTGTCCGCACTGCCGCAAGGACGGTCCTCCACTGGCCACGCCGGAGGGCTACTACCGGCTGGCTGTCGAGCCCTGGCCTCCGGTGCCGTCCTGGACGAGGCGACCGGAAGACCCCCTGCGGCGCTTCCGGGCCGATCTGCCGTGCCTTTCCATCTACTGGGAAACAGAGCGAGAGTTCACCGACCTGATACCGGAACTGATCGAACGACTGGCGGTGCGAGGGATGCCGGTGGTGGGCGGTCCGGGATTGAACCGCCTCACCCCACGACGCCTGCAACGCGAAGTGCGTCCCCATCCACTCATCCTGGATATCGACAAGGACCTCATCGGCAGTTACACCAACCCGATGGTCTGGCTCCTTGACCCGTCCGACTCACACATGGGACCAGACCTGGCGATGCGCTTCGATTCCCAAGATGTAACGTACTTGCTGCATCCACGGTCCCTTACGCACCCAGACCGCCCCGATACCCCGCTTGTCGAAATTCACCGTGCCCACTTGTGGGTGCGTACTGCCTTGGAGTCGTTCTAATGGCCCTCCTCAACGTGGACGCATCAATACCACCCTTCATGTGGGCCGTTGTGCGCCTCCTTGCCGCAGAAGGAAAGCCGCTGCCCACAGACCGCGCACGGGCCTTTTTGTCCCCACCCTCGCTTACCGAGGGAAAGGAGAATAAGGCCTTCGACCAAGCCATGCGCAGCCTGCGTGAGTTGCGGCTGATCGTGGAAGAAGAGAGTCGACTGTCGCTCGCCGGACATGCGCGCGACCTGGACGGCACCGACTTCGCCGCCTTCAGCGCCGCCCTGCGCAAGGCCGTATTGGACAGCGACCTGAACGCCGAGTTGGCGGAAGATCCCAGGCAGACCGGACCGAGAGATTTGACCCGCACCCTCGTGTGGTTCCTGTCAAGGGACCCCCTTGAGGAGCCGGCCACCTGGGACATCGCCCAACTTGAGCAGTCCATCGACCTCAATCCCGAAGCGGGCACCGCTTCACGCAACGACACGCGCTGGAACCGCTTCGTACACTGGGCGCCAGCGCTTGGCCTGGGAGCGGATCCCTTGCTACCCAGCAGCGGAAAGGGGCCCCTGTCTCCCGACTGCACGACAGCCATCAAGCAGACCGTGCAGAGTCTGTGGGCCGCCGGGGAGCGAATTAACGCAGTCGACGCCGTCCGCGCGCTACGCACCGCCCTGCCGGTACTCCCGGGCGGGGAGTACGCCAACGCCTTGGGCATCCCAGACCCGGGAGCGCAATCCGCTGGACCCGTCTTGTCCTTTGCCCTGCTACGCGGTGAAGACGAGGGATGGCTCATCACGCATCAAGACGCCGACGCTCAGCGCATCTTGACCCTTCACGACCCTGACCAACCGTCCCACTATGTGTCCCACATCGTCATCTCGGAGGACCAGCATGGCTGACTTCCGCGGCTTCCTTTGCTGGACGCCCGAAACCGCGGCTGCGACCATCAACACCGAGGCGGTCAGCCCCTCGCGTGAGGTTTTCCTGGCCACACATGCACCACTGCGTATTCGCCGGGCCCGCCTGGACGGACGCGCCATTCTCTCCGATGGTGCGCTCATCGATGAGAAAACCGTCCGTGACGACTTTCTCGCACTGAAATCCGACACCGGCGCCCTCTTGCTGCCGATCGTCGGTGACTCCGGCACTGGAAAATCTCATCTCGTGCGCTGGGTGTACGAGAATCTGCTGGAATCAAATTCGGACCCGGACAAGTACAAAGTAATCTACCTGGAAAAGGCCAAGACGAGCCTGCGTGCCGTTATCGACGCTTTGCTTGCTGATACGGATGACGACGCCCTAGCTCAGTTGCGCGCCGATATCCACAAGTTCACCGACGGCGTGGACGCTGCCACGCTCAGCAGGCGACTTGTCAACGCCCTGAGCGAGTCCCTGGCCGCCACGACCCCACGGGACGTGCCGCAGGATGCCCGAGGGCTTCACGGCCCTCATGGCCTGGCGGTGATCCTGCAAGATCCTCACGTGAGCGCCTACATGCTTGCGCCAGGGAAGTTCGTCCCCCAGTTGGCGGGCCAACTGCTCCGGGATCGTGAAGCCGGTGAATCGGATCGCCCCATGGCCTTCACGGTTGAGGACCTGCCTACCGATCTGTTGGATCTTCATCAGGCTGCCCAGGTCACGATCAAACTGGTTAGTAGAATCTCCGGAAATACGCAGTTGCAGCAGGCTGCAGTCGACCTGCTGAACAAGCATCTGGAGACCGCCGTCAAGCGGGTGGCGAGCCTGGGAGCCGGCCGACTGCAGGATGCGATGCTCCAGGTGCGGCGTGAGTACGCCCGCAAAGACAAAGAGATCATTCTCCTCATCGAGGATTTTGCGCTGATCCAGGGTGTGCAAAGAGATCTCCTCGATGCCGTGATCGAGGCTGCCAACCGATACGGCCGTACAGGCCTGGCCCCGATTCGTACCCTCATGGCGGTCACCACGGGTTACTTCAAGGAATTGCCGGAAACCGCACTCACCCGAGTTCGCGCCACGGCCGGCTACATCTACGACCTCAACGTGCCCTTCACCGAGGATCACCAAGGTGAGTCTGAGATCACCGCGTTCGTCGGGCGATACCTCAACGCTGCACGTCTGGGACGTGACGTCCTCGAAGCGGGTACACAGGGCGGGCAGGTTCCCAACCGCTGCGACAGTTGCCAGTTGATCTCCCAGTGTCATGAACAGTTTGGGGCGACCTCCAACGGGATCGGACTGTATCCGTTCAATCAGTCGGCGCTCGTCCGCGCTATCCACGCGACGGCTCCGCGTAGTGATCCTTATGCGTTCGTTCCCCGCACCGTGCTCGGCAGTGTGATCCGCCCTGTCCTGGTCGAGCATGCCAGCACACTGAGGGAAGGGACATTCCCCGACGCTCGATTCCGGACGCAGTTCCCCACGGCAGGCATTGATAAGCCACTGTCTGCCGAGGTGCGGGAAGTTGTAGAAGCAGAGGACCAAACCGACGCTGACCGGCGAAAGATCGTCCTCGAATTCTGGGGCGACGCCCCAGACCATGCTGGTTTGCTGCCTGACGCTGTCATGGAAGCCTTTGGCCTGGAGCCCCGCACTTTTTCTGGTGAGAGCATGTCGCCCCAGAAGCAGAGCGGAAAACAAGACAAGGGGGTGTCTGATAAGCCTGCACAGCATCGCACGGACACCTTGCCGGTCCCTGCGGAAAAGGGACTGTTGGCATCCCTGCAGGGCAAGGTGAACGCTGTAGAGGACTGGCTCACGCGAGAGAAGGTTCTCTTGCAGGCCGTCGCGAGTGACCTGCGTACCGTCCTTTCCGCCGCGGTGATGCAGCGGTACCGCTGGGTCGATCCCCTGATGCTGGCGCAGACGCAAGATACCGTTCGCACCGCTTGGAAGAACAACGCCCGTGTGGTCTCCATCGAAGGAGCAGGTGAAAACCTGCAGGGTGCGGACGCGGCACCCATCCGGATCAAGCGAACAGCACGGAACAGTCGCTATCTGCAGAGCGTGCTGCTGCTGAAGAACGGTCACCCTGCCCGGGCTGAGCACGTACGTCGGTTGAGCACCGATGCCGAACGCTACGCTGCGTCCCTTACCGCGGCACTGCAAAAGACCCTGGAGATCTCCGACGCCGATTTGGTGCTCGGCTTGAGAGCCTCTCTCATCGGGGCTGCCCTGGCCGGGCAGGTCTGGCCTGGCATGGACGAGGCTGAATTGCTGTCGGCAGCCTTCGCCGACGGGCGAGCCTGGGTACGTCAGGACTCCGCCAGTCGCACCGTGGCCTGGAGCAACGCCCTGAAGACCCACCTTGAGAACAGACAACGCCTGATCGAGCGGCTTCGTAACGCCCTGGGCGTTGCTCAGGGCGCGGGGCAACCACGCATGGTCGATGCTGCACGTGCCTTGCCGCTCCTGCGCCAGGCGACTGCGCAGTGGGATTGGCAGGTGGCAGGACTTGAGGTGCCGCAGTGGGTGAAGCCGGCCGTGAAGAACTTCGCCAACTGGGTGGACATGGTGAACGCGCAGAACGCGCTCTTGGGCGAACACATGGATGACATACGCCAGCACCATCCACGCGGCACGACGAGGGCACAGGTCCTGGCAGCGGTACGCGATGCGCTCACCGCTGCCGAGGATGCGAGTATCCCGATTTCTCTCGTCACCCGGAACCAGCTCAGGGACCTCCTGGCGCAGGCGCAGGACGTCGACTGGAAAATCCTCAACCAACTCGAGGACGATCTGCGCAGGACCGAAGATCCCGAGGCATCCGACGCTGCGCGGCGTGCGGCATGCATCACGGCGGCCGCGCGTGACCGAGGCGCCACCTTGCCCACGGTGCGCACGCTGCTGGTGGAAAGCGACGCATGGCTGACCACAGCATTGGATCACGCAGCATCCCGCACGAACTCCCATGGCGACGAGGCCGCTCGGGGTGTTCGGGAGCTTTTGACCGAGTGGCAGGCGCTGAGCGCAGAGGGAGAGAAGTGATGAGCGGGCAGTTGTCCGTCCTGGAGAAGGCGGAGCGTCTGCAGGCGGAGGCGCGCCGACTCACCGAGGGAGAGAAGGGCGAGGAGGAGGCCCGGCGTATCAGTGAACGGATCAGTGTCCTGCGGGCCGACTTGGCCACCTTGCAGGGGCGTATCCGCATTGTGCGCTCCTTGATGGCACAACCGACAGGCCCCGACATCAACCTGTCCGGGTTGGATACGGGTTTGGCGGCGTTCGCCCGTCAATGCGAAGGCGGATTGCCCCCGAACGGAGCCTTTATTAAAGCCTCGACGGCCGTGCAGAAGGTCACCGAACGCATTGCCCAGGACAGCCGGGAAGCGTGGCGGCAGTGGACGCAAGCGCGACTGGCGGACTTGGAGATTGTGCGGCAAGTCATGCTCTCCCCGGAGGATCAAGCACGGGCCAAGTCGCTGAACCAACAACTCGTCCGAGCAAGTCGCACCGCGGACTTTGATGCGGCGGCGGTCACTTTGTTCGCCAACGCGCATGCTGAGTTGACTGAACTGCTCAGTACTGCGTCAGCGCCTCCGGAAGGACTGCAGACCCTGTTGGGCCGGCTGGAATCCGGTACCACGGTGCTGCTGTCTGACATCACCGATGCGGAGATCGCACTGCTGCGCGAGGTTCTCCTCGACGCCGACCTGGAAGTCCGTAGGAGGCGAGCGTGATCACACCGCCCCTTGCCCGGTTCTACAATAACGTCCTCAATGCCCTTGAAGATCACGAGTTGCCGCTTTTGTCCTGGGGTGTCACCGACGGAGCCCTGACCGAAAGTGAAATCTTCGACGTCCTTGACCGCTGTCTGCCGAACGCCCCTGCGGAAGCAGCAGACATGTCAAGCCAGGACCTTCTGTACGAGTTCCGTGATCGCGCCTGGCTGTTCAAAGTGCCCGACAGTTCGCCCCCGCAGTACCGCACACGGTTGGCAGAGACCGTCCGGCTAGCGGCGCAGTTGCGGCAACTGTTCACCTGGCAGGTCCGCGACGAGTGCGTGCAGTGGTGGCAAAGCAGCAAGCGACTGGTGGCCGACTATCGCCTGCACACCGCGCCGCGCCGCTACCCCCAGCGCAACATCCCAGCGGCAACGGCATTGAAGGAATTCGCTAATCTGGCCGGCTGGGGCCCCTTTCACAACCTCATTGCGCAAACCCACATCGGGTCGCGTGACCTTGCCCGCTTCCAGGTCGACGCCACCATGGCGGTCACCAACGCCCTGCAACGCTCGCACTCCAGCGGCGTGATCGTGGGCGCCGGCACCGGTAGCGGTAAGACGCTGTCCTTCTACCTGCCGGCTTTTGTCGCCATGGCCGAGCAAGCCCGATCAAACAGTTCGCGTCTGCACACATTGGCGCTGTACCCGCGCAAGGAACTGCTGCGCGACCAGTTGCGGGAAGCACTGAGCACCGCACGCTCGCTGGAGCCCGCCCTGCAAAGCTCCGGACGCCGACCGTTTCGACTGGGAGCCCTGTACGGGGACACCCCCTACACCCCTGATGACAAGCGTCTTAAGGCTGACGCAAACGGCCGCACCGCATGGAAACGGACTCGAGAGGGCGCCATCTGCCCTTTCCTGACCTGCCCCACGTGCGAGCGGGGTGAACTGCTGTGGCGTGACCTTGACCGCCGCAACAATCTGGAGCGACTGGTCTGCGTTGCCTGCCGCGCCACCATCCCGGACGGCCGCATCGCCCTGACCCGTCAATCACAGCAGGCGACACCCCCTGACCTGCTGTTTACGACGACCGAAATGCTCAACCTGAACAGTTCCGGAGGCGACATCGGCCGTCTGCTGGGCTGGCAGGGAGGCGCGGTCCCGTCTCTGGTGCTGCTGGACGAAGTCCACAGCTACTCCGGGATCCACGGAGCGCAGACCGCCCTGCTGCTGCGCAGGTGGCAGCAGGCCGTCCGCAAGCCGGTCACGTTTGTCGGCCTGAGCGCCACCCTGCGGGAGGCCGGAGCGTTCTTCGCTCGCCTGGTGGGACTACGCGACAGCCACGTCGAGTACATCCAACCCGCCGACGACAACATGGACCACGAAGGACGGGAGTACGCACTCGCACTGCGCGGCGATCCGATCGCCGGCAGCAGTTTGCTGTCGACCTCCATCCAAACCGCAATGCTGTTCGGACGGATGCTGGATCCGGAAGAAGACGCCGCACTGTACGGGTCCACCGGGTTCTTGTTCACCGACGACTTGGACGTCACCAACCGGTTCTACGACGACCTGCGGGATGCTGAAGGAGGGCAGAACCGCTACGGCCAACCCGGCCGCAAACCCGCCCTGGCAGCGCTGCGCGCCCCAACTCGCGCTCACCACCGCGCCCGCTACCGGGACGGCCAATCCTGGGATCTGATGGAAAAGATCGGCCACGTGCTCGCACCGGGCTTTGGCCACCACGCCCTGCGGATAGGCCGCACGTCATCGCAAGACGTCGGAGTCGATCTGCAGGCCAACCTGACGGTGGCGACCGCCTCCCTCGAAGTCGGCTTCAACGACCCGCGCGTCGGATTGGTACTCCAGCACAAGGCACCCCACGACGCGGCAGCCTTCATCCAGCGACGCGGACGGGCCGGCCGGCAGCGTGCCATGCGCCCCCTCACGGTCATCACCCTGTCCGACTACGGCCGGGACCGACTGGCCTACCAAGCCTACGAGACGCTGTTCCAGCCGGAAGTTCCCGCACGCCACCTCCCGGTGCACAACCGCTTCGTTATCAAGATCCAAGGGGCCCAGGCGTTGCTGGACTGGGCGGGACGCAAACTGCGCTCCTCCGGCCACCGGTGGGCCGACCCGAGGAGCCTGCTGACCGCACCCAAAAAGCTGAGCAACGACAAGGACGAAGCAGCTCGCAAGGCTTTGGGGCAGGTGTTGGAGAGTCTTTTGACCACTCCTGCTCTCCAGGACGACCTGGCGCGCCATCTCAAAGCATCGCTGCAGTTGAACGCCGACGAAGTGCAAGCCCTGCTGTGGGAAGAGCCACGCTCACTGCTGCTCAGTGTGGTCCCCACCGCGGTGCGCCGGCTGAAAAGCAACTGGCAGACCCTCCAGGACAAGGATCCCGGTGCCGAGCCCGGCGCCATGCTGCCGGAATTCGTCACACGGACGCTGTTCGCCCCCCTCAACGTGCCCGAGGTTGGCTTGATCCTGCCGTTCGCTGCGCGCACGACCGCCAGCGCCGCCGAGCAGGAGGACAGCACCGACGAGATGCTGCCGGTCGCCAGGGCCCTCAAAGAAGCCGTACCCGGCAGAGTCAGCCGTCGCTACGGCCATCAGCGTGACGACCACCGCACCTGGCTCCCCATCCCTCCACCCGGCCAGGACACCCTGGAACTCGACGACAGCCTCGTGCCCGACTCCACGACCGAAGGCCGCTGGATCCCCCTGACCCAGGACCCGACAGAACTGGTCGTCCTGCGCCCGCACCGGCTGCAACTCAGCGAGCCTCCCAAGGAGGTTGCCGACAGGTCACAGGGCTTTCCCCTCTGGGGCTCACAGATCGTCGTCGATGCCAGCACCCCACCCCTGCCCGCTGACGTCCCCCGCCCCTCGACATGGGAACACCGCATCACCACCGTCGGCTTCGCCACGCACGCCGCAGGCAACCCGATCGAGGTGCGCCGCATGACTGCGGGATCGCGCTTTGAAGTGAGCTACGACAAGGGCACCATAGACGCCCGCACCGTGCACTACACCCATAGCGGGGAACCGGCCGCGCTCGGGTTCCGGCTGAACGTGGATGCAGCCGCCTTCACCCTCGCCCCACTGGACACCACCCGGCCCGAGGTCGTGCACTACCTCACCTCACCCCAATGGCGCACCCTGGCGTTCTTCCAGACCGTGGCCGAAGACTCCGCACTGGCGGACGTGACCAATCAGTTCCAGCGCGGCTGGCTGGCGCTGGTGTACCTCACGTCGTTCTCCCTGCACGGTCTCAACGACAGCGCTCCCGAACCGGCGTCGATCCGCTCCACCCTGGCGGACGGCAGTTGGCGAGATGACCTCGCGGAAATCCTCAGTGTGCTCTACCGCGACGACCACACCGGACCGTCCCCCCAGAGCAACGAACGTCTCATCGCCACCCTCACCGACCTCAGCCAGGTGCCGACTGTCATCGACGCCCTCGACCGGGCCGGACAACTTCTCGTGGCTTCGGATATCGCCTTGCGCAGCGCCGACCTGGCACAGCGCGCCTACACCGACACCGTGGCCGCATCCATCCTCGCCGCAGCCCTGCGCGCCTGCCCCGACGCTCAAGACGGCGACCTGATCGTGGACGTCGTCCCCGCCGCCAACGATACCGACCCAGCAGTGGTGTGGCTCAGCGAAACCTCCATCGGCGGCCTGGGCGTCATTGAACAACTCTCCCGCTACTACGGCGAAGACCCCCGGCGCTTTTGGCGTCTGGTGGAGACGGCACTCACCCCCAACGACTACGAGTACGTCGACAACACCGTCACCCGACTCCTGCGCCACGTGACGGCCGAACCAACCGGAGTTGCGGCACGCGCAATGTCGGTCCTGCGGGCACACACCTCGGCCACCGACTCCAAGCAAGCACTGGATGACCTTCGCAACGCTTGGAGCCAACTCGACGGTCCGCCACGGCACAGCGCAGTAGCAGCGTTGTCTACCCGCCTGCTCCGTCCTGGCAGCGGTCCCACGACCGACACCAGCGCACTGGCGTTGATCGACGGATGGCAGGCCCTGGAGCGCCGCCTGGGCGTGGAAGTCGACGCCCGTGTTATTGCCTATGCCGTCGGCTCCAGACGCCTAGCCACCGGCCATGGCCCGCGACTGTCGGCCGACCAAGCTTTCAGCCTGCTCTGGCCGCGAGGACGCGACGCTCGCAACCACCACCTCCAGCACTACCAGCCCTACCTCGACCGTCCGCCCGTCCTGGACCGTCTCCTGGCCGCCGCCGCCCACGATGAGCAACTGCCACGCATCGACGTCACCGAAGAGGGCTGGGAACAGCGCTATCAGACGGTGATCGCCCAGCATGCTGCCGTGGAGTTGACCGCCGACACACACGCCACGACGGCTCTCGCCGACGCCATCGTCCGCGTGCCCGCTCTGACCGTGGACTGGGACGTCCTACGCCTGTACGGCGAGATGCAAGGAATCAGCCGCGACGGCCAGCAGTGGCGCGTACGTGTGGACATCCGGGAGGCAACGCAGTGAGCCAACTTGAACGTCCCGTACGCACCGGCGGACACACCGGCGTGCGCGCCGACGGGATCTTGGCGACGGCCCTGATCGGAGAACTCGTTTCCCCTGGCCCCGTGATGTGGCTGGTCTCACCTTGGATCAGCGACGTCAGAGTCTTGGACAACAGCCAGGGAACATACGACGACTTGTTCGGCGACAACCCGCCCGGTGTCAGCTCTCTGTCCGACCTGCTTGCTCGGATCGTGGCGGCCGGCACCTCCCTGACGGTTGTCACCCGCCCGGATCCGCACAATGCACAATTCCTCGGGCGTCTACACCGCTTGACCCCACAGCGATCGGTACGCATCGTGCAAAGCCCCGCCGTGCACGAAAAGACCATCTGCGGCCGTGATTGGCTGCTCACAGGATCCATGAACTTCACGGTCCGCGGCCTGTTGGAGAACGATGAGGCGGTGAGCTACAAGGTGGGAGGCAGCGACGCGGCCCAAGCACGCCTGGAACTCGCCCAGCGATGGAAGGAGCACAAGTGACCGCCACGCGCCAGGGTGCCCACGTCCGGACCACCAAGGACCTCCGCACCTTCCTTGAGCGCTTCTTCGGACCAGGCAACGACGCATGGCCGGGAATGGACCCCGACCCCCGTAAAGGCGATCGGGTCCGACCTTTCGTCGATTTGCTGTACAGCGGCAGCGACATCCCCGTCGTACTGCCGCGCTACCGGCAAGCTGAGGACCGCTTCGCGATCTACGTGATCACCCGCGACGAGGCCCATGCAACGCGCGTCGGCAACCTCATCACCGCCTTCGCCGGACCCACCTATCTCCTCGGCGCCGACGTACGTCCCTGCACGCTGGACGGCAACGACCCCATCGAAGCAGCAGTGCAGGACTTCGCCGGAACGGGGACGACCTTCCGACTGGAAACACACCCGAACCGCCGCTTCCGCCAGAAGCTGACTGACGTTGCCCTGTTGATGCAGCACACCCTGGCCGGCCGTCCGCCACGCCTGTGGAGAACGACGAAGCCCACCGGGCGCCTGCTCGCCGAGTTTGATGCTGCCCTGGCGGCCGGTGGCCAAGCCGCCTCCCAAGGCGTCCTCGACCAGTTGGTCGCACAAGGTGGCATCACCGCCGCCAACCTCGCCCATTTGCACATCAAGCGACTCTCTCGGCTCGGCCTTAATCAAGAACTGATCGAGTTCCCCGGCCTCGGCGACGTCCTGCGGCAAGATCCCCCCACACCGGTGAAAGAAGCGGTGCTCAACGCATCCTTCTCCTGCGACCTGCAGGAACCCCTTGAGCGTGGCGACCTGACCGGCGCGCAACGCGCTCTGCGTGATCGCGGCTTCCTCGCCCTAGCCCCCTTCGAGGCCGCCGCCACGTTCTACTCCGTGGAAGCCCTCACGGTCCTCCTGCTCGCCGCGGTGACCCGAGAAGACACGGTGAGCACACAGCACGTGCTTACCGCGATCGATGACACGGCATCCCGCAAGGATCTCCCCACGGTGCTCCGGGAGGCCACCGCGGCCTTTGCCGACGTGCACATTGCTCCGCAGCAGCCAATTCACACCCCCGCTGACATCCCGACCCACAACCAAGAACCGTCAGCCGCCGTGCCCCCGGTGCAAGCCGCTGAACCGACCGAGACGGCGCCCACTTCCTGGCCCGAGTTGATTCGCGCGGTCGCCGATGGCTATACCGGCCTGACCAACATCCTGGTTCAGGAAGTCTGGACAGCCTGGCCCTCGCCATCCCTGGACGACCGGGATATTGCCGACCTGCTGGAGGGACTGCACGACACGGGTCAGGCAAGAATCTGGCGCTGCGTGGGTGCCTTCATCGAAAGCGTTGGTTATGACCAGCCCGCGCCGCTCAGCGCCCGTGCCCTGATCACCTGCGCGCTGGCATACGACTGGCTTGGCCCAGGTGACTTGCTGGCCCTGCAGGCACTGACCGAGATAGTGCTGCGCTCTAGTCCCTCCGCCACCACTTACCGGCAGTTGCTCGACGAAATCGCCGACACCTGTGACCGCTGGGTAGCTCCCGAGCGAGCCGCCATCGCACTCGACTTCGCCGACCGCCTTGTCATGGAGGCACACCCCGCCCCTGACGCACGCGAGGCCTTCGCCTGGGCGCTGCTGCTGCCGCTCAATGTCCACCAGGACCGCTTGGATCCCGCCGACTGGGCCATGGCACGACGCCTGTCCTCGGAGCTCGGCATTACGTTGGACTGGCATACCCAACCCCGTGAGGGACACGCGCAGGACACCGAAGCAGGCCTGCGTGACGCTGCTGGACGCAACGTGTTGCTGTACTCCCTGGACGAGCGCGTGCTGGATCGGGTTGGCGAGGCGCTGCAGCAACTCGAACCTGGCATCAAGGTTTCCCTCGCTCACGACAGCGTGGGCAGCCCGCAACTACGACAAAAAGCTCGACAGGCGGACGTGGTGGTATTGGCCACTCGCTGCGCCAAACACGCCGCGACGGGCTTCATTACCCAACATGCGAAAACAGCCGTCATTGACTACGCAGATGGCAGCGGCTCAGCCTCTCTTTTGCGTGCTGCGGTACATTGCCTAGTCCGTAGCGTGCAGGAAGGCTGAGACGAAGCTCTGGCGGCGCAGCGGCAAGTGGCGGCACGTCACCCTGGAGGAATTTGACTTCACCGCCTCCTTTACGCTGCGCCGTTGCCGTCGTCGCCTTGCCGCCCTCCCGGTCCTGTGGAGGGTGCCGGGAACGGTGGCGGCGGTGCGACGACCACAAGCCAGATCCCCCGCGGTTGCTGCAACTGTCCGTCAGTCTCGCATGTCCGATCCGCCGGGTCAGTCTCTCCACGGGCGCGATACCGAGGCAGCAGCCCACGACTGGCAGGTGCAGCGGCGTGAATACTGACTTGTAATGCGTGATGTCGTGGGGTGCTGACAGGCCGTGATCGTCGCGGTACACCACGGTCATGAGGTACGCGCAGGGTGGCGGGCTGACTGCCGAGCGGAGGGCGTTTCGTGAGCAGATCCGTCTGGACGCGGGCGAGATGTTCGCGGCTGGTAGCGACAACGCCGAGGTGGCGAGGGTGCTGCGGGTGCATGTGCGCTCGGTGCAGCGGTGGCGGCGCGAGTGGGCCGAGCGGGGTGAAGCAGGCCTGGTCTCGAAGGGGCCGGCGTCATTGCCCAAGCTCAGTGACGAGTTGTTCGTGAAGCTGGAGGCGGCGCTGGAGTTGGGGGCGGTGGCGCACGGCTGGTCGGATGAGCGCTGGACGCTCGCGCGGATCAGGACGCTGATCGGGCGGATGTTCCACAAGAGCTACACCCTGCCCGGGGTGTGCCTGTTGCTGCACCGGCATGGCTGGTCGCCCCAGGTGCCGGCTCGCAGGGCGGTGCAGCGCGCGACGATGAGGCGGTCGCGACGTGGGTGAAGGAGACCTGGCCGGCCGTGGAACCACCGCGGCGGCACTCGGGGCCTGGACCGTCTTCGCCGACGAGGCCGGGTTCTCGATGACGCCGCACACCGCCCGCACCTGGTCCCGCACAGGCGTCACCCCGGTGGTCCGGGTCAACGGCGGCAGCAGGCGCCACCTGTCGGTGGCCGCGCTGTGCTGCTACAAGCCCGGCGAGCGGCCGCGGTTGGTCTTCCGGCACACCGATGACCGGCGGGTCGACGGCCGCAAAGGCTTCTCCTGGAAAGACTTACGAGACCTGCTCACCGCCGCCCACACCAAGCTCGGCGGACCGATCGTGCTGGTCTGGGACAACGTCGGCCTGCACCTCAGTCGCGCGATGCGGGCATGGATCACGGCCCGGGACTGGCTCACCGTGTTCCAGTTGCCGGCCTATGCACCCGACCTCAACCCCGTGGAAGGGATCTGGTCCAGCCTGCGACGCACCAGCCTGGCCAACATCGCCTTCACCGACTACACGCACCTGGTCACCGCAGTCCGCCGGGGCCTACGCCAGATCCAGTACCGACCCACCATCATCACCGGCTGCCTCATCGGCACCTGCCTCGCCACAAGCCCCGGCGACATCACGCAGTAATCCTCAGTAGCGGCGTGTAGACCGGGTCCATGCCGCTTGACGAAGGTCCGCCCGGAAGCCGGCAGTGACGGCGGGCGTGGTGGTACCGGTCGGGCCAGCTGCCGGCCAGGGAGCGAGCCGCGACTGGTCGGCAGACAGCGACAGGTCGGCGACGACAGACCCGATCGGGCGCCTGTGGCGGTCTCGCGGGCCGAGCCGGGTGACGCGGCGGTGCAGGGTGGCGGGGTTGTCCGGAAGTCGGCACCCTCCTGGCGACCAAGCTCTCCGCCCGCAAACTCCCCTCCGTCCTGGTCGAGGACATGGGGCCTGCCGGCGACCCGGTCCCGGCTGATGCACGGCGTGGGCATCCGCTCCCTGGGACGCCTGACGGACCGCGTCATGATGGCCATCGACCCCGCCTCGCCCCATGCCGTGGAGTTGGCGCGGGCCGAAATCGCCCTGATCGCCCCGCACTGCCGGCCTCGTGTGGCGGCCGACTTCGACTCATACCCGGGCATTCCCACTGGTGTCGGTTGACGAATTGCTGGCGATCGGCGACCTTCTCGACCGGCTCGAACCACGCCCGGCCCCCGGCGCACGCCCGTCATGCGCCACGACCGGCGGCCTGGAGCGCACGAATCTCCAGAAGAGTTTGGGTTTCATGCCTCGTGATCACCGCGGATCCTGTACCCAAGCGGGGCGATTGTCGGTGGTGTCGTCTACGCTTCAACCACCAGGTTGTGAGCAGCTTGTGAAGGAAGTGCGATGCCAGGGCCCGGGGTGGGGAGATATGCGTATTTTGTCGCTTTTTCGGTGACGGATCGAGTCGCGACAGTTGGAGGGGGAAGTCTCGAGGTCGGCTTGTGTGAGTCGACGGCGTCATCAGCCGCGCAGTCGCCACGCGCAGCAGCGTCGTCGGGTAGACCGGTGCGCCCGGCGGCCGAAACTCGGGGCGTGGGTGGCGTCCAGGCCCAAGTGGAGGGTTCATTGGCCAGGTGCACGGGGCGCGGCACCAGCCCACACGACGCGCAGATGCCCGGCCGGGGCGTGCTTTCGACGCAGATCGCATGCTGCCCTCGCCGTGACCGTGCAGCACCTCTACCAGTCCCGTCGCCTGGCAAAGAGGGCCAAGTGCTCCGTGGTGGCCGTGGTCTAGGACGCCTCTGCGAACCTCGCCCGCCCGTGGCACGGCATTCCTTGGCGGTCGTACCGGCATGTGGCCCGCTAACTTTTTACTGGCCCATGAAGCCCCAACTGCCAGCGCGGCAGAGCGTAGGCCGGTGCCGCGGCAAAGCCCGAAGTCTGCTGTGCCCGGACGCGTCATGGTCCATCGGCCGGGTGAGCGGCCTCGATCCGTGATTGTGGACGAGGCCTGCGGGTCTCCATGCTTCCTGCTTACAATCGTGCGACTGCGCTGAGCGCCGCTGGGGGTGTTTCATGAGAGACGTGAGCGTGCGGAATTGCTGAATAGGTTTTCCCCGTCGAGCAAGTACGTTGGCCGTTGGGTACAGGTCCGCTCAAACGATTTAGGGTTCGGGTTTTGCCGGGGCAAGCATCCAGAGGGTGCCGTCGTGTCCTACACGGACATACCCGGTCTACCTCAGACGGTGAACGTAGTTGCTGTGGAGGACCTGCAACTTCCACGCGTCTCCTCCGGCACACGGGTCTGGGTGAAGGGGCAGCCCTACGGCTGGCACGCAGCCGAAGTCGTGGGCTGGGCAGGATTCGATGAGTACCGGGTCCGTGTGGCAGGCATGTATCCCGAAGTCAAGCTCCGTGGTGACAGGTTCGTCATTCGGTGGGACAAGCCGCTGACCGACCCCGTCGGTGCAGTGGCTGAGGGTTTTTGCGACACCCCGGAGTACTACGAGGCACGCAGAGCCTTTCTCGGCCAACTACTCAATCAGCGCCGTGTTTCGCGGGGTTTCACAGCTGTGCTGTCGGCACCCGTCGAGTTGTATCAGCACCAACTCGACACGGTGGCCAGGGTGCTGTCGGACCCCGTACTTCGCTTTGTGCTGGCGGATGAGGTAGGGCTGGGAAAGACCGTTGAGGCCGGGTTGGTCCTTCGACAACTCCTCCTCGACGACGGGACTGCAACGGCGTTGGTCGCTGTCCCTGTAGCGCTACGCCATCAGTGGGATGAGGAGCTTCGCGGGCGACTGCTGCTCGACGACGCGATCAACGACCGACGTCTGCGCCTCGTGACTCATGACGACCTAGTTGATGAGGTGGGGCTGCACGAGCACGCACTGGTGGTCGTGGATGAAGCCCACGGCCTGCTTCCTCACCTTGAGCGGCGACCGGGGCTTCGGCGTGATCTTCTAAGCACCAGGGGCCTGCTCCTTCTCTCAGCCACCCCGATGAGTGGAAACCTCTCCACTCTGCTCGAGTTGCTTCACCTGGTGGACCCGGTGGCCTTCCCACGTACAGATCTCGACTCTTTTCGCGAGCGGGTACAGCAGCGCGAGGGGGAAGCTACCAATCTGCAGGTCCTCTCTTCCCGTCGGGCGAGCCTACGGCAACGCGAGAATGTGCTCCAGGAGTTGCTGCTTTTGCATAGCGCAGACCCGGTACTCGCCGATCTGGTTGCACGGTGCCGGGCTGCTGGGGACATCGCCTCCCCCGCGTGGTCGACGCTTGTCACCTACGTGAGGGAGACCTACCGCATCAGCCGGCGCATGATCCGCAACCGTCGCAATAGCGCGATGACGGAGGAATACCCGGTTGCGGGCCGACACGCTGCCTTCGTGCCTCTTGCTGACCCGGCACGTGCTGTGGTCGATGATTTTCTCGAGCAGTATCGCGACCAACTCACGGGGCAGTGCGCCAGCACCGCCTACGCCCGCGCCGTGACGTGTGGCCTGGGCGGCCCCCGCTCGTTGCTGCGATACCTCAAGCAACGCCTGGAAGCGACGGCGGCCACTTCGCACGCCGTGCCAGCACACGACCGCGCTCTTTTTGAAGCCACACTTGCACGGCTTCAGTTGGCCGACACAAGCACCCGCCTACAGCGCGCCCTTGACGTCGTGCAGGACAGGTTGGACCGTGATCTCAAGATCGTGGTCGTCGCTATCTCGCGCGACACCGCGCAGGAGTTCTTCGAAGCCGCAAGGGCCCGCTGGGGCACATCGGTCGGCGAACACCTCAACTGCACCGAGCAGCAAAAGCGCGAGGATGACGTGCTCACCTTCCTGGAAGCCGCGGGCGGGCGAGTCCTCGTAGGTGACCATTCCCTCGAAGAGGGAAGGAACTTGCAGGAAGCGCACGTCCTCGTCAACCTCGACCTGCCGCTCGACCCGAACCGGTTGGAGCAGAGAATCGGCCGCCTGGACCGCTTTGCTCGCCGAACACAGCCGGCTGAGGTTGTGATCTTCACAGAGCCCAACAGTGAGTGGGTCACGGCACATATTCGCTTTCTCAGCGAAGGTGTTGGTATTTTCCACAACTCCGTCGCGACGCTGCAGCGCAAGCTTGCTGATCTACTCCAAGACCTCGTTGCACGACTCCAAGGGGAGGGAAGCCGTGCGTTTGCGGTAGACCTTGCAGCTCTTCGAACAAGCCTGGACGAGGAGCGCAATGACATCGATCTACTGGAGGAACTTGAGTCCGTCACGATGGCGTCGGATTTTGACGATGCCAGCGTTTCCGATCTTCGCGCCGCTGAAGAGAAGGCTGAACCACTGCGGGCGGCCTTCTCACGCTTCGCGTCAGCGAGCGGAGGGCTTGGCCTGCGCCACCACGAGGATCCCGTTGAGCATCTTCTGCGCTTTCGTACGGACCCCGGCCAGCGCATTCGCGGATTGCCGGATGACGCCTCCCGTCAAGTACTGCCCCTGCTCAAGCGCCCTCGCGCCTTTGCAAGGAACGTTGCCACTCAACACACAGGCGTCGCACCTCTTCGCCTGGGGGATCCGTTGGTCGAGTGGCTCGAGCGCTATCTGCGTGCAGACGAACGAGGTCGCTCCCGCGCGATCGTGCGCCCGTACGCGGGCGGGCGAGAACCAGCCCTGTGGCTGTCGTGCGACTTCTTGGTGGAGTTCGATGCAGCGCAGTTGAATTCCGAGACCGAGGGGACCCGTCGACGGCTGCGACGCCGTGGTGATGCTCTCCTGCCGCCGACCGTAGTGCGCACATGGACCGACCCGACTGGTCCGGCTCCTGTAGCGCTACAAGAAGGCGTGCTGGAACCGCCTTTCGACAAGGCCTCAGACCAGGTGTTGCGAGGTCCCCTGTGGAAGGACGTATTGGAGGCCTTGCCGGACTGGCAGGAGTTGTGTCACCTCAGCGCGGAGGCTGCCCTGCGACACGTAGAAGCGATGGCAGTTCTCACCAGTGAGCCCGCCACCGCGTCAGCCCGTGGCCGCGCGGAAGTAGCAGCGCGACTGAAGTTTCCCCGTGATCTCGGACACGTGATCGTTATGCCGCGAGCGTGTGCTGCTGACGTTGCCTGGTCTCGGCCGGGGTGAGGTAGCCGAACGTGCGGTGCTTGCGTAGGCGGCGGCGGTTGTAGAAGGTCTCGATGAAGGAGAAGACCTCGGCGCGGGCGGTGGCCCGGTCGGGCCAGGTGCGGGTGCCGATCTCTTCCTTGAGCAGGGCCCAGAAGCTCTCCGCGGCGGCGTTGTCGAAGCATGATCCGGTGCGTCCGCAGCTCTGCCGCAGCCCCAACCTCCCTATGCGCTCACGGAATTGGGTCGAGGTGTATTCGCTGCCGCGATCGCTGTGGACCACGCAGCCGGGCTCGAGTCCGCCTCGGCCGTGCGCCATGTCGAGAGCGTCGACCACCAGCTCGGCGCGGTGGTGGTCGGCCATGGCGTAGCCGACGACTTCGCGGGTGGCCAGGTCCAGCCAGCAGGCGAGGTAGAGCCAGCCCTCGGCGGTGGGCAGGTAAGTGATGTCGCCGACCAGCTTGGTCCCGGGGCGTTCGGCATGAAAGTCGCGGCCGATCAGGTCCGGGGCCGGCTTCGCTTTCGCGTCCGGCCGGGTCAGCGAACGCCGTCTGCGCCGGGTGACGCCGCGGATGTCGCGTTCACGCATCACGCGGGCGACGCGCTTGCGGTTCACCCGTCGGCCCAGGCGGCGCAGTTCGGCGTGGATGCGCGGGACGCCGTAGGTGTGCCGGGAAGCGATGTGCACCACGGTGATCTCGTGTGCGAGTGCGTCGTCGGCGGCCCGCTTGGCACGGCGGGCGGCCTCGCCCTCGCACCAGGCGTAGTAGGAGGACCGGGCGACCTTCAGCACCCGGCACAGCAGAATGATCGGATAGTTCGCCTTCTCCGTGTGGATAAACCGGTACAGCTCGCTCACCGGTCGTTCTCCTTCGCGAAGAAGGCCGTCGCTTTTTTCAGGATCTCGATCGTCTGCTGCTGTTCGCGGACCTCCTTGCGCAGCCGCTTGAGCTCCTCGCGCTCGGCGCTGGTCAGCTCACCGGACTTGCCCTCGCCCTGGTCTGCCTTCGCCCGGCGGTACCAGCCGCGCAGGGACTCGGAGCTGATGCCGAGTTCCCGAGCGACGGCAGTGACCGTCTTGCCCGAGGAATCAACGAGCGCGATCGCATCCCGCTTGAACTCCTCGGTGTAACGCTTCGTGTACTTACTTCCCACCTGGTGCTACTTCCTCTGGAACCTCAAGATCCCAGTCTCCAGGTGTCCACGATCGAGGGGAAGCTTCACGACTCGCTGTGCTGCAGGCCAGGTCCCAGCGATTGCCTTCCGAAGGGGAACGCGTTAGCGCGACACAGGAACTGCAACGAGAGGAGACGCTCGGCCAGGCACTTGTCCACGGGATCGAACACCCCTCTGTTTCGATCATTGCCTGCGGCGCCGTTGTCCTGTGGCCCGCGTCATGACCGATGCACTTAACCTGGACCAAGAGGAATTGCTGCGCCAGGTGCTGCAGGAACCAGCGCGCAGCAGTGTGCCCACGTTTCACGACGACCTCTACGCGCGAGTGGCTCATCTGTGTAGCAGTGGCGACGGCAGCGACCTCGATCTTGCCGTCCTCATGCGGCACCTCCTGCGAAGGTGGTCCCTGCGTGACAAGCGCAGCACCAGGGTCGAAGTAGAGCCGTCCGTGTCGGAACGACTGCGGCGTGCGGCAAAGGTCACCGCCCTGCGCGAGTCGCCTCCAGATACATGGTCAGCTGCCCCCTGGAGGCCCCACTGGCTTGGCTCACCAGGGGAACCGGACGCTGCTGCTGGTGCTGGCACTGCGCAAGGCAGGCGCTTCCATAGTGACAATCTGGCTGCCGACCCCTTCTTCGAACGCTGCACTGGCTTTGATCAATATCGGACACCGGGCCAGCGTGCGGCCTGCCGAGCCGTGGTCTCAACGCCTGCTGGCAGCACTGTTGTGGCGATGCTCCCGACAGGCTCGGGAAAGACCGAGGTGGCGCTCTGCCTGGCTGATCAGATGAAGAACGCCGTCACCCTTATCGTCGTCCCGACGGTCGCGTTGGCCTACGACTTCGAGCGCCGATTCCAGGACCACTACGCGCGCCGCATTCCTAGTGCAGACAAGGCCTCGCTTCATTTTGCGTGGACGGCAAACACGAGCGAGGACGTACGGGAGCGGCTGCGGACTCGGGTGAAAGAGGGCAGGCAACCGCTCCTGGTTACGTCACCTGAGTCGATGACGCGCGCCCTTCGGGCATTGCTGATGGAAGTGGCCGACACCGGCCGGCTCGGCGGTCTGGTTGTCGACGAAGCGCATCTGGTGACGCAGTGGGGTCGTGACTTCCGCCCGGAGTTTCGCACGCTTGCTGATCTGCGTACCGACCTCCTGCGCCGTTCCCAAGAGATCGGACACCTCAGTCTGAAGCTTCCCCTCGATCGTGGACACCTGGAGACTGGGATCTTGAGGTTCCAGAGGAAGTAGCACCAGGTGGGAAGTAAGTACACGAAGCGTTACACCGAGGAGTTCAAGCGGGATGCGATCGCGCTCGTTGATTCCTCGGGCAAGACGGTCACTGCCGTCGCTCGGGAACTCGGCATCAGCTCCGAGTCCCTGCGCGGCTGGTACCGCCGGGCGAAGGCAGACCAGGGCGAGGGCAAGTCCGGTGAGCTGACCAGCGCCGAGCGCGAGGAGCTCAAGCGGCTGCGCAAGGAGGTCCGCGAACAGCAGCAGACGATCGAGATCCTGAAAAAAGCGACGGCCTTCTTCGCGAAGGAGAACGACCGGTGAGCGAGCTGTACCGGTTTATCCACACGGAGAAGGCGAACTATCCGATCATTCTGCTGTGCCGGGTGCTGAAGGTCGCCCGGTCCTCCTACTACGCCTGGTGCGAGGGCGAGGCCGCCCGCCGTGCCAAGCGGGCCGCCGACGACGCACTCGCACACGAGATCACCGTGGTGCACATCGCTTCCCGGCACACCTACGGCGTCCCGCGCATCCACGCCGAACTGCGCCGCCTGGGCCGACGGGTGAACCGCAAGCGCGTCGCCCGCGTGATGCGTGAACGCGACATCCGCGGCGTCACCCGGCGCAGACGGCGTTCGCTGACCCGGCCGGACGCGAAAGCGAAGCCGGCCCCGGACCTGATCGGCCGCGACTTTCATGCCGAACGCCCCGGGACCAAGCTGGTCGGCGACATCACTTACCTGCCCACCGCCGAGGGCTGGCTCTACCTCGCCTGCTGGCTGGACCTGGCCACCCGCGAAGTCGTCGGCTACGCCATGGCCGACCACCACCGCGCCGAGCTGGTGGTCGACGCTCTCGACATGGCGCACGGCCGAGGCGGACTCGAGCCCGGCTGCGTGGTCCACAGCGATCGCGGCAGCGAATACACCTCGACCCAATTCCGTGAGCGCATAGGGAGGTTGGGGCTGCGGCAGAGCTGCGGACGCACCGGATCATGCTTCGACAACGCCGCCGCGGAGAGCTTCTGGGCCCTGCTCAAGGAAGAGATCGGCACCCGCACCTGGCCCGACCGGGCCACCGCCCGCGCCGAGGTCTTCTCCTTCATCGAGACCTTCTACAACCGCCGCCGCCTACGCAAGCACCGCACGTTCGGCTACCTCACCCCGGCCGAGACCAGGCAACGTCAGCAGCACACGCTCGCGGCATAACGATCACGTGTCCGAGATCACGGGGAAACTTCAGTCCGAAGACTCTGCTGCTCAGCGCCACACTCGGCTCTCATGAACTACAAGACTTGTACCGTTTGTTCGGAAACCCTGGCCCCTGCACGCTCATCGCAGCTAATGCCCTGCGGCCAGAACCGGACCTTTGGATTGCCGCGGCGGACAACGAACTGCAGCGTCGCCAGTGGGTGGCGGAGACGCTCGCGCACCTCCCACGACCAGCCATCCTCTACGTCACATCACCCGAAGAAGCCGAAGCATGGGTGCCGCGATTGCAGCAGGCCGGCTACCGGCGGCTCGCCCTGGTGACCGGCAGAACAACCGCAGATGAGCGCTCGCGGACCCTGCAAGCGTTGCGGTGCACAGCCGAATCACCGGCCGCCGTAGACCTCGTCGTGGCAACATCTGCCTTCGGACTGGGCATTGATTACGCCCATGTGCGCTCAGTGGTGCACGCCTGCCTGCCCGAGACCGTCGACCGCTGGTATCAGGAGTTGGGCAGAGGCGGGCGTGACGGCGACACCTCAGCCGCCTTTCTGCTGACGGCCCCCACGGATCGACGGGAGGCGGAGAGTCTCAGTACGACCGTACTGACCGACGACACCGCCAGGAAGCGATGGACGGATCTGTGGTATCACCGTAAGACGTACCGGAACAAAGAGTTCGTGGACCTGGAGGCGAGCCGCGGTTCGGTCGCCCAGGGCTCATACAACCGCCGCTGGAACGCCCAACTGATCCAGGGTCTGGTAGAACTGGACGCACTGCGCCGCCACCAGGTGGATGTTGAGGACCTAAGAGAACTGGCCGACGAGGCCGGGCCCGGGCACGACTGGACATCCATTGAGTTGCAGCACGGTGACCTTCGCAGCGAGGCCTTCTGGCGCTCCCACTGGTCGCCGTGGCAGCAGCAGGAAGTGTCTCGCTCGCGACGAGCACTGGACGCAGTGATAGCCCTCTCGGACGGAACCGGCCTCGCGTGCCGCGCGATAGCGCAGTCGTATCGGCCGGACGAGGCAACGTACGACCTCTTCGGCCCGGCAATCGACGGAGTGGAACCGCTCGTGCCTTGCGGCCGATGTCCAGGCTGCCGTCGGCACGAGTTCAAAGCACCGGATGATCCGCCTCCTCGACCCGCCCAGGTATGGCCACTGGCTGACGACCTCACCACCAGTCTGGAGGATCTCGCTGATGCCGCCGCTGCACGGGACCGTCTTGTCCTTCTCGTGGCCGACCACCCACACGAGGTAGCGCCCCTGCTTGCACCTGCCTTAGCCCGCCGCGGTGTACGCCACTTCGCCGGACCAGTAGGGGCCATCCGCGACCACTCGAGTTGGCTGTTCGTCGACACCTTGCCGGTGGCTCCCACCGGGCTGACGCCGTGCTCCTCGTTCGTCGTCTATCCAGCGGCCAATCACATTCCGGCAGCATGGCTGAGCCCTCGGGTACGAATGGTCCCGAGGCAACAAGCGCCTCCTGCATTCGATGTACTGCTCGCCTCGCGTGACGCGACAGTGGGAGGCCGTCAACTGGGACGTGACCTGCTGGCTCTGGACGCAATTACCGCCCTGCAGATACTGGATGACTGACCGTGGACTACCTTAAGCAGCACAACGCTGCCAGCACCCCGGCCCTCCGGGTGATCGCCCGCTACCTTGCGTCGCGTGCCGAGGGCCAAAGCGCGAGTGACTTGCAAAAAGCCTTGCAACCCATTGCCCTGAAACAAGAACAGAACACACCTCTTGAGAGCAGAGGTGGTGCCGCAGCATCACTCACAGCCTCGCTGGCCGTCGGTACAGATCTCGGTCTCCTCGAAGCGCAAGGAGCCACACGCGACCGACGGGTGTGGTCATTGCGCGAGAACATGCGCGCACAGGTGAACGCGGCAGCCGCAGACTCTCGAGCCTTCCGTTCCCTCCTACTGCGCTGCCTGGGGGAGAAGGCTATGAGGGATCTCGACGGTGGCGACCTGCCCTCGGATGTGACACTGGCGCTCGCCTGGCTTCTTCGCCAGGATCCCCTGGCACCCTTTCCGGCGATCTGGGGTGATGGGCCCGAAGGTGCATTTGTCCATGCCAAAGCGGACACATTGGTCAACAGCCCCGAGCAGTGGCGGGCGTTCAAACGATGGGCATGCGCGCTCGGACTAGCTCGTCAGGCCGATATGGGCAAACAGAAGGACTACCTACTGATTGATCCCACGCATGCCCTCAATGACGTGCTGCACGCAATGCCTTCCAAGGCGCCCGCAGATCAGTGGTTTCGGCGTCTGTACTCGATACTCCCCGTCCTTGGAGAGCCGAGACTGATCGCCGCACTACCGTCAGCGGGCGACCAAACTCGAAACGTGCCCGCGTCGATTGCGCTGGCGCTGCAGAAACTGGAGCGGGCGGGGCGGTTGCGACTCGTGGCCTCGAGTGATGCCAGCATGCCCTTGGTCCTGCGCCTCGGGCGAGGGGAACGACGCATCAGTGAGGTGCACACTGTGGAGGGGGCTGCGTGACGACTGCGATGAAGGGTTTCCGCTGTTGGAGCGCGGGCTCGGTGAGCCGGACGGTCTACTCGGACATCGGCGCGCTGCCCACCCACGCCGAAGCTCTCTTTCTGGCCGCTCACACGCCGATGGAGTTGTCACATCCCAAGGGAGAGGAACTCCCTGACGCCGGCTCGGACGAGCGTCAAGTGCTCGATGCTCTGCTGGCGACTGTCGGTGACATGGACCGAAACACGCTCATCGCCGTGACTGGCGAATCAGGAGCGGGGAAAAGCCACGTCGTGCGCTGGGTGCATGCCCATCTCGATCCATCCGACGAGCGCTACCACGTCCTGTACGTCCCAAGAGCAGTGCAAACGATCCGTGAACTCCTCCGCCGCATCGTGGCAGGGCTGCCTGGCGAAGGCGGCCAGGAGTTTATGGACCGTATCGACGAAGCGGTGGGCAACAGCACCCCCGCGGAACTTCAGGACCGCCTGTTGGAAGAGATGCGTCTCGCTCTGACCTGGACGCTCGAATTCCAACTGCCCGGGGACGACGCTAGCGACGCTCAGCGAACGGCGCGCGAAGAACGCAATGCTCTGCTGGGCACCCCCGATGATCGGGGCAAGAGACGAAACGGCCTGGCTGATCTCCTGTCGCTTGACCGAGTGAACCGCACCCTGCTTCGCGAGGGAGGTCGACTGCATCAGTTCATCGACTCGGTTTACAGGGAGACTTCACGTCGGGACGACGAGCCGGAAGGCTTCACGGCATCGGATATCCCACTACGCGAAGCCGGCGTGCGCAGGGAACTGACTGGCAATGGTGATCTGCGTGAGCTATGGGACCTCGTCCGCCTGGATCCCAAGCCTGCCTTGGGCATCCTTGACGAGGCCCTGCGCCAGGCCGTGCCCAGGACACTTGGCCTCAAGGGAAGCAGTGGTGAGACGCTGGACCTGCTGTTCCGGCAATCTCGCCAAGCCCTCCGCGAGGAGGGCAAGGAATTGGTTTTGGTCTTCGAGGACCTGGCACAGTTCGGACTCATCGACGGGGAATTGTACGACCAGTTCGTCACCCAGCCGGGATCTGACCTTGCTCCGCTTCGCGTTCTTTTCGCAGTGACGGATGCCCCGTTTTCTAAACTTCCCCAGACCGTGCGGACCCGTATTACACACCAATTTGTTGTCAGTGCGACTGCGCTGACGGACCGCAAGGCATTCGTTGCCCGCTACTTGAATCTTGCGCGAGTCGGTCGGGACAACGTCGAGCAAGCCTGGACGCAAGCCCGGAAGGATACGGCTGGGGAAGAATGGGTGCAAAACGCTTGCGACACCAGAGAAAATGGACTCGCGTGTCGGTTCCGAGACGAATGCCATAAGGGATTCGGTGCCGTCCAAGTTCAAGGACTGGGCAGCGTCGGCCTGTACCCCTACAACGAAATTTCCCTCCGGCGTGCCCTAGACGGCCAAGGGGCAGATCCCACGCCGCGTGAAGTTCTCGACACGTGCGTGGCGGAAACCCTCAGGGAGGCCGACCCACACATTGAACGAGGAACCTACCCGCACCCCCGCGTGCGCGATCGCTTCGACTTCAGGGTGCAGCGCCCCAAAGATGCGCTGCTGCAAGGCGCGACAGGCGAGCAAGCGGAACGCCTCTATCGCGCCCTCGTCATCTGGGGCGATGAAGACGACCTTGCGCCGGCCGTCATGGACGCTTTTTCTCTCGGCGGGGCAACAGTGCGAAAGCGGGCGACGCCTCCGCCTGACGTCGAAACGCAGCGAACGAAACAAAGGGATACTCCCGAGAAGCCTCAAGAGAATCCTCTGCTACCGCTTTTTCAGTGGCAGAACGGAGAACGTCTTCCGGACCACCATGCTGACTCCTATCGGGCGACTCTCTATCGTCTCGTTTCCTCCCGGCTCGAACTCGATCAAGACCTCTTCCATGTTGCGAATGGCCGTGGAGCTCAAATCTTGAGCGGGCTCTTCACTCGGTATTCTTTCGACCTGGAGGATGCGCGAGGCCGCGCCCCTGGTACGGGGAGCGTGCGCTTTGAGGTGCGCCGCCAGGCCGAAGATCTTCAGGTGTTGATGGGCGCTCGATGGTTCGCGGATCATGGTCATTGGAGGCCTCAAGAGGGGGACTGGGCCTGGCCCGAGGACTACGACCCTGCGGAGTTGATGCTGAGCCTTGAGTCCCGACTGGATCAATGGGCCGAGATAGTCCGTCGATCATTCCGCGACCGAGTGCGAGGTCGAGGCCTGGCACGGGCCGCGATCGCTGTCCGGACAGTCGCTCTGCTTGCTACGGGGGTGACACCTGACCGGTTGAGAACGGTCGACAACGTGCTTAGCGGAAAACCACCGTTGAGCGCTGCGAGTGCGCCCCTGTGGGTCTCTGTCGATCGCGCGGCACAGGAACTGCTGCGTGATGTGCCGGCAGCAGAGTGGGTGGGAGAGTTTGCCTCAGTGCGGCAGGGCGATACAGGCGCTCCGCAACTCGTTGATGTTGCGGACCTGGAGACGGGACTTGAGCAGGTCTTGAAGTCCCCGATTGCTTGCCTCCGGCAGGTGCTCGAGGAGTTCAACGATGTCGCCCCTGACCTGGCCATTGCTGCGCGAGGATTGCTGTCCGCCATACAGCAGGCCAGCCCTGCGCACGTACGTGAGGTAGCGACCGCCATCGAGACACTCGCGGAGAGCCTCGAAGGCGAACACCCGCGGTCGGTGGCCCGCAGCGCGCAGGAAGTCGGGCATCAGGCCCTGACCAACCAATTCTTTCGGCCGGAGAACGGCTGGCGCAAATTCTCTGAAGCAGTGCAGACCCTCGAGAGTCTCCCGGAACTTCCACTCGACTGGTGCGGAAAGAACCGCAAGGAGGACGAGGAAGAAGCTCTCGCGATACAGCCTTGGGCGCGCGATGCAGTCGCAGGTGCAGGAGCACTTGAGGTAGTACGCCAGAGTCTGGAAGCAACGAGTCGGGGGTGCCTGAGAAGCGGCGCTGTGGGCGGAGACTTGAACCAGCTCCGACGGGATGTCCAAAACAAGCTGGGCCGGATCGAGGAATTTCTCCGGATTTTGAGCACGACGGAGGCGGGGCATGGCTGAAGGCAACACGACCTGGATCAGCGCAACTCGCGAACTGATAGGCCAGGCCAGCAATGTAGTCAAGACACAGTCAGAAATAGACATCCTTGCTGAGGCCGATGAAAACCTCAACAGGACTCTTCAGGACCTGGCCCAACTTGCTCAGGCCGCCTTGTCGGGCAAAGGCGTGTGGTGGACAGGCTTCGATGCGCCGGCCGACCTGTGGAAAGACCTGGGCGCCTCTCAGTCAGAACTGGGCCGCCGCCAGTTGGCTTCTGTTGAGCGGCACCTCGGCTCCTTCAAGGCGCGGGCTCACGATGCCGTGTTGGCCGCATGGAAGGACTACGTCACGACGGAGGCGGGCGACGCTGCAGAGTTGCGTGCCTTGGTGCAGACATTGGCTGACGCTGCAAGTTTCACGGACGTCGCACAAAGCCTGGACGATACCCTCGGACGGCTGGCCCGGTTGCAAAAGGAACTGCCGGGCGCTCACGCCCTGCAGACACTCAGGGAAGCCGTCGAACTCCTTGATGACTTGAAGAGACGGTTGCCAGATGCAGTGAAGGTCTTCGTCTCGGCGGCGGCGTCCGGCCGCGGGGCATCGCTCGAACTGTTCAACGCGGAAGTACGCGACTGGCTGCTCGACAATGGCGCCCTCCACAACTTCCGCGTGGTTCCGGGCCGGCCGCAGGAGGTTCGCCGTGGCTGAACGCCTGCTCGAGGCACTGACCAGACTCGAATTGTTGGAGGCCTCGCTTCTCTCATGGGGGGCCGTCGGCGCAGAGTGGACTGAGTCCGAGATTTTGGCCGTACTCTCTGATCACGGGAACGCGAAGGAGTTGCTGGACCAACTGCTGGAAGCTTCGCTGGTCGTATCGACCCCAAGCGGCGGCTACAGGTCGCGTAGCGCTGAGACGGTAAGGCTGCTTGCCACGCTACGCCAGGCCTTCCCCGGGCAGCGAGTCACCGATGGCAGGCCCCTTGTCCTGGACTATCGCTTCCTCCACCGACCCCGGCGGCGCCCGAAACGAGATGTTCCTGCGCAAGAGGTACTCGCCGACATACAGGCGTGGCTCGGACCCTCGGGTGTGGTGGCGGCCCAACTTCTACTGCCTGAGGAACTGTCCGGCTTTCAACAGCGCAGCACGCGCGCCGTGCTGCAGGCGCTGGCAGGTCGGCAGCCGACAGGCGTCATGGTCACGGCCGGCACAGGCAGCGGAAAGACCTTGGCCTTCTATCTACCGCTGCTGACCTGGCTGGCCGATCAAGCTGGCAGCAGTCGGCGATCGGGAACGCTCGGCCTGGCGTTGTATCCGCGAAACGAACTGCTTAAAGACCAACTCCGCAGCCTTATGGAGTACCTGACGCGTCTGAGCACACCAGAGGCGCAGGTACCCCCGTTGAGCGTGGCGACGTGGTTCGGGCTGACGCCGCCCTCCGCCCGCTCCGTGCGCGACGGTAAGGCCGACGGCTGGGAGAGACAAGGCGGCGGATATGTCTGCCCCTACCTTCGCTGCCTTGAGTGCAACGCGGATCTGCTGTGGCTGGAGGCAGACCTTGCGGTAGGCCGCGAGCGACTGGTCTGCGGCGCGTCCGCCTGCAGGGGGGAGGTGGATGGAAGCGTTTTGCGACTCACACGTGAGAGTGCCAATCGGCATCCTGCCCATCTCATGCTCAGCACCACTGAATCACTCAACCGTCAACTCTCTGCACCTGGCAACCTCCGGGCGTTCGGGGTGCGCCCAGCCAGCCTCGCAGCGGTTCTGCTCGATGAGGTGCACACATACGAAGGGACGACGGGAGCGCAGAACGCTGTCTTGCTGCGCCGCCTGAAGCACAGTCTGCGTCGTGCTCCCATCTGGGTCGGCCTGTCGGCCACGCTGCGCAACGCAGGAGACTTCTTCGCGCGGTTGGTCGACCTGCCGGCCGGTGCCGTCAGCGTGGTCCGACCTGATGTAGAAGAGTTGGAGGACTCCGGCGCCGAGTACCTTTTGGCGCTTCGCCACGATCCACATGCTCAGGCGGGCACGCTGTCCACCACTATCCAGGCCTGCATGGCGCTTTCCCGCGCTCTGGATTCCACAGCGGACGACCCCTTCGAGCCTCCCCCATCCTCCGCAGGCATCTTCGGCAGCAAGCTCTTCGCCTTCACCGACAAACTCGACAGCACCAACCGGCTGTACTGGGACCTGTTGCATGCCGAGGGATGGCAGTGGCCCGGACGCCCTCTCGCCCGTCGCCCCCTCACCCTCGCCCACCTGCGGGCCGCGGACCAAGCACGCCTGGCACCAGACCTGCGACAGCCAGCCAGCGATCGCGATCCCGACGGACAGTGGTGGTGGCTGCCCGAGCAACTGGGCCACGGTATCAACGCCGACCGCCAACTCCGAATAGGACGCACCAGCTCCCAAGACCGAGGCGTAGCCACCGACGCACAGGTGATCGTCGCGACGGCCACGCTCGAAGTCGGGTTCGATGACGACCGAGTCGGCGCTGTACTCCAACACAAAGCACCGCATGACGCAGCGCAGTTCCTGCAGCGAAAGGGACGTGCGGGACGCAACCTAACGACCCGCCCCTGGACTGTAGTCGTGCTCAGCGACTGGGGCAGAGACCGACAAGCCTGGGAGGCCTACGACGCGCTCTTCGACCCGGACCTGCCGCCGCGTCACCTTCCCGTCGACAACCTCTATGTACTCCGGATCCAAGCGGTATACGCCCTCCTTGACTGGCTCGCGGCGGAACTGCGCTACTCCGGTCGTAACTCCACCTGGGCAGATATCGCAGGGCCGGCATCCCTCTTGCACCCCCACAGCGCAGAGCGCCAGGCGTTGACTCGGGACCGTCAGACAGCACTGGCAGAACTCCTGGAACGACTTCTTCGTCCGGGACCGGAGCGAGAACGCCTGCGGCGCCATCTGCGAGGAGCACTGGCACTGGGCACCGGAGAGTGGGCCGAATCGGTCGTCGACAGCCTGCTGTGGGACGCGCCTAGACCGCTGCTGCTGGCTGTTGTACCGACCATACGCCGCCAGTTGAAGGAGCAATGGCGGGGAGAGGAACCGCAGGAGGGGGACTCTGGCCTGCGGACTCGGACGCCACTTCGGCAGTTCGTCCCCGGCAACCTGTTCGATGACCTTCTCGTCCCCGACGTCGAACTGCAGGTGCCGGGGCAACGCGGCCAGTGGCAGGTCGAACACCTTCCTGCCTTGCGTACCCTCCGAGAGTTCTGCCCCGGTAACGTGACCCGGCACTTCGGAGTATGGGCAGCCAACAAACGTCATTGGATCCCCCTGCCTGAGGAGACATCTGGTGAGCAGGAGGTGCTGGTCGACGTCACCAGCACCTACCAGGCCGTACTGGTGGATGCGATCGGTGTAGGAGACGAGCGCGTAGCGGTGTACGCACCAGTTGCGGCCCGGCTTGACTCAGTGCCGCCCCCTGTCAAAGATGCCTCCGCAGTACGCCCCGACTGGCAGTTCCACGTAACCGCCCTCGGTAGAGGGTGTCCGGTACGCCTCGGACGTGGAGTCGATCAACTATTCGAAGGACTCACTGCCCACCTGCATATTCAAGGCGGCGGGGTACGTACCTTGCGGTACGCCAAGACAGCACAAGGAACGGTCTGGGATCCACAATCACGACCCGTGCGCCTGCGCTTCGGACTCAGTAACTCCGCCTCGTGGACTCCTGCAGCCCTAGGCGTCGATATCCACTGCGATGCCCTTGAGGGCGTCGTGCACATTCCCGAGCGACCCGTCAGCCCTACACCTCAAGAACGCACCTACCGACTGCGGCACCTGTTGCAGGTGGAGGTTGAACTTCCCAGCGAGATGTCCACATTCGAACGGGAGATGCTGGGCGAAATCGCCCTGCTAGCCACCATCACTGCGCGTCTGGACAGGGAAACCCCGCTTCAGGAGCACGAGGTGTCGGGAGCACTCGAAGCGGCCGCTACCACGATCGGGCTCATCGACGGCGACCATGCGCATGTAGACCACGAGCAAACATGGGCGCTTTGGTGCCACGACCCTCAGGTCGTGGCCGCAGTCTGGAGGGCCGTGGAGGAAGTGTCGAGTGACGAACGCTCGCCCAGTTGGATGGCCTGGTGGCGCAAGCGCTACACACTCTCGGTCGCCCACATCACGCTCGCGGGCCTGTCGATGATGTGCCCCGGTGTCGACGTGGACGAACTGATGATCGATCTAGATCCGAGAGACGACCGACGCTTTTGGCTGACGGAGCCTTCACCCGGCGGAACCGGCCAGGTCGAAGCCTTCCTCAGCGCCCTCACCCAGGACACTGAGGCCTTCACGCGAGCCCTCGACGACGCGCTCAACCCCTCAGCGGTCGAGACTCTGGATGAGGAGTTGACCCTGTTGCTGCGCTCGCAAGCACCAGAGGTCCAATCAGCCCTTGCTGTGCTGCAGGAAGGATGGCAGGAAGGTCATACCGCTGTTGCCCAGGCTGCACAACACGTGGACGACGTCACCAGCGCCCACGACCTTGCCCTGAGTAGTTTGGCCCGCTCTGCGCTCAGTACTCGCCTGGCCGGCCCCGGCGCACACCCCGACCTGCTAAGCGAGGTGGCGTCCTGGCTGGACTTGCGGGATCAAGCAACAGAGCGCTCACAACTCGAGGTAGGACCCAGGACGCTCGGGGCTCTTCTGGCCGGAGACGAAGCTCTCGATGAGATCCTGCACCTCGACTCCACAGCGACACGGCAACGGCGAGCCCGAGCGGTGTCGAACGTGCTGTGGCCCTGGGGCCAGTCGGCCCAGGCGGACCTGTCCTACAACCCCTACGCGCCCACCCTTCAGGCATCGCTGCCAACCGTGCGGGCCCACGTAGATCTGGGTCCGATCACACTAGACGTCGTTCCCTGGAATGATGACTGCCGCCAGGCGCTCCACACCACTTTGGTCGAACGAGGTGAGGTAATACTGCGGGCAGAGCAAGCAGACGCTGCCACCTTGCGAGCGGTGGTCCTGGACCTGGAGACCCGTCCGATCGAGGTCGGATCGCTCCTGTGCCACCCCGTCGTCGTAGGCGTTCGAACGTCGCCCCGGTTTGTGCAGACCCGAGTGCTCCTGCGGGAGGCCCCGTGAACAGGATCATTCGCAAGTCCAAGGCTCAAAGTGCAAGCGAGGTGCTTGACTTGCTCGGGGCCCTCTTTTCTGCAGAATTGATCACGCCGAGTTCCTGCCTGTGGCTCGTCTCCCCTTGGATATCTGACGTCGACATCCTCGACAACAGCACAGGAACGTTCGCAGCGCTCACCCGCTTCGGACGCCGACGCATCCGCCTTGCTGAGCTTCTCGTGATCCTAGCCACGCAAGGCACACACGTCGTCATCGCCACCACGTCCGACAAGCACAACGACAACTTTCGACGTCGCCTCACACTGCTGTCCGGCGACGCCCGTGTTCAAGAGCGCGTAGACGTGGTGATCGATCCCACTGGCCGTCTCCATACCAAAGCGCTCACCGGAAACGACTATGCCCTGGCTGGCAGCATGAACATCACCTACAGCGGCATCCACCTACGCGAAGAATACGTTGAATTGAGGACCGAGTCAGACTTCGTGGCCCAAGCCCGTATGGACGCCTTTGATCGCTTCGGAGGCACACTGTGACCGTCCTCGAAGCACTACAACGCAGTCTGGGGGATCCCGAGCGCTTCGGAAGTCTGAGCGAGCGTATCGAGGTCCTCATCGAGTCGCAGGCGCTGACATGGGCAGAAGGCATGAGCAGTTGGCTGGTGGCACCGCTTGATCGTCACCCTTCGGGCTTCTACCTACTCTCAGAAGACCGAGAAGGACAGCGCCGAGGCAGAGAGGTACTCCAAGCCTTCCTGGGCCCCTCCTCAGCGGACATCCAAACAATGCCGCTCGCCGCCAACGGAGGCGACGTGGATCGACTCCTTGATGCCGCAGGACTCATACACCTGTCCTACGTGCGACGCACAGCCACGACGCAGGAGGACTTCCTCGAACGACTCGAGGACGCTGTTGCAACGGTGAAGGGCAAGGACGCACGTCTGCGCCCCGTCAGACGGTCGCACGTCGATCTGTTGCGCGACTTCCGACTTGCTCTGCTGCAACGAGACAGCCGTCTGGCTGAACAGGCACTAACGGATCTCCGGCTCACTGGGCAACTCAGCGCGGAGAACCTCAGGTTTCTGACGATCGAGCTGCTTGGTCGCCTGGAGCGCTGGCGAGAGTTGCGCAACCTGCCCTACCTGACAGACCTCCTGCGCTCACGTCGTCCCAGGGCCATCAATGAGGTCCTCCTTGAGATGCTCTGGCGGACAGAAGTTGCTGAACTCTGCGCCACCGGGCAACCCGCTCAGGCCGTCTACGCAGAAGCCGACCTAGGCGCCCGCTACGGCACTGTCCTCAGTGCCGTCGATGTCCCCGTGACCGAGGCGGGACGGGCCGTCAGCGTTGTAGCCGCGCGGGCCCTCAACGACATTGAGCGGCTGCAACGGTTGCTGCTCGCCGCAGATAGCGACCTTGAGCGTGAACGACTGCAGCGGTTGTCCACGTTGGAGGCGTCAGCGACACCTGACCCGACGACTGTCCAAAACGACGTCCAAGGACTGTTCGACAAAGGGCAATACGGTGCGGCGGTCCTCGCATTCCTTGAATCTCCCGACCCTTCTGTGGCCGACCTCGTCGTACAAGCCACTCTTGACAGCGAGGACAGCGTCCACGCGCCAGATGTACTGACGACAATTCAGGCTTTTATCACTGACAACCTTGTCCATCCGGATCGCCGCCTTCTGCGCGACCTGGAAGACCTGACACAACTCGTCGACGGCTCATGCACCAGTTGGGTCGAGTGGTGCACAAGGATCGGGCAGAACGAGCGGTGGCCTGATGCAACTCAAGTCCTGCGCACACAGCACCAACAGTGGGACAGCATGCAACTCCTCACGCCAGCAAAGGTACGTCAGGCTGCGGACGGCGTTCTCAGCGCATGGACGGGCATCAACCAAGATCAAATAGTCGCAGGACTCGACGTGCTCTGCCGAGCAGCCGCAGAAGCGGCGCTGGCAACCCCGGCAGCGGAATTTTGCGACTCCATCCTGCTGGTCCTGGCGGAGCAGCAGAACCTCAGCGCACCTGTGCGCGAGGCATATCTGGTACTCCTTGATCAACTCCTGGAAAGCGGGCCGACAGAGGCGCGTTACCGGGATACGCTGCAACATGCCATTTCTCTCTGGAGGCGGATTTCCGCTCCAGTTGCCGTTGACTGGGGACTAGGTCTGGTCGACATCCTACTCAATGCGCCTGTTCCTGCCGCAGACGCGCGGGTTGCGGTCGTTACTGAGGTTCTCAATAAGGTGCGTGACTTTCAACAGCGACTCAACTCCCGCCAAAATTCGGAGTTGGAAGCCCTAGCCGAAGAGATCGGTCTGCCAGTACGACAGTTGCCGAAGCCAGCAGAGGGCGTAGACCTCGTATGGCACCGCCTCAACGGCACAATAGTCGGGGTGTATTCCCTCCTTCCTCGGGCCGCAGAGTCACTGAGTAAGCGCCTGTCGCGGCTGTGCTCGCCCGGAGCCATTGAAGGTAATGCCGACACGGTGGCTACTCCCGCACTGCGGGCCCTCACCACCCGTGCTGACTATCTGATCGTCGACACGTGGCATGCAGCCCACGCGGCAACGAGCGCCATCGACGCCGTGCGCCCCAGGGACCAACAGATATTGCCAAAAGGGCGCGGTATCACCGGCTTCCTACAAGCGTTGGAGCAATCTCTCTTGTCGGGGTGACCCTCACGCAGGCATGGCTGCCCGAAGCCCCAGCGGCCGCAGAATAGTTTCAAAATGACGGACTACTGAGGTTTTCGCCTCGGGGTGATGGTGATCTCGCTGGTGGGTGTATCCCGGTGTCATGCGGTATCCCGATGGGGGCGGTCTGACCGCAAATCAGCGGGCTCAGCGGGAGCAAGTCCGGTTTCAGGGCAGACTCCACCGGGGTGGAGCGGAAGCCCGTCGGGCCGCGATGGTTGCCCATGCCCGCAGCTCACCGTCCCGGCAGTGCCGGAGACATTCGGGACGGCGAAGGGCCCGGCGCTCCACGTGGTCGTGAACGCGGTGTCGCTGACCGATCCGGAGGACGGGGTCGCGGCGCCGGCCGGCGCACCCGGCAGGGTTCCGGCGACGAGCACCAGCAACCCGACGGCGCGACGCCCCCGCGACCGCAGGTGGAGGTGAAGACGACGTGCGAAGAGGAGAGCCACAGGTACCTCGTGGATTCGCGAGTCGGATGAAGGGTGGCGGTACGGGTGAAGCCTTCATCTGCTCTACGGGGAGGCAGGCGGTGTCCGTCGCGAGCAACCGATCTCTTTTCGAAGCGGGCCGGACGGGTGCTGAGGGGGGTGGCCGGAGTCGGTGCGGCAGATCGCTCGGGGGCAAGAACGTCGCCCGGCCCACCACGGCCCGACCGCAGTGAAGCCCGCCGGCCCAGCCCTGCCGCGCCCGTTCCCCTCGAAAAAGTGCCCCCGCGCGACCGCGCGAGGGTACTTACGGAGGCCTGGTCAGAGGGCGTCGACGCCGCTCACCTTCCAGCCGTCGTTGGTGTTGGTGAGCGTCATGCGCACCCTGTTCAGGTCCAGCCGCGGCTGCGGGACCTGAGTGCTCCGGGTGATCTGGTTGACGAAGAGCAGGACGACGGCCCGGTCCCGTGTGGCCGATACGACGGACACCGCCGGGGCGTCACCGTCGGGTGGTGTGGCCACGGTCGCCTTCACCACACCGTGGTACTTCGTCGCGGTCGGCGCGACCACCGCCTTCGTGGTCTTGCCGTACTGCTCGCGGAAGCGCCCGGTCAGCAGGATGCGGGCACGGGAGAAGTCCCGGTCCAGGTGCCGGTAGTCGTACGACAGCACGACCGGCGCCGCATTCCGCGCGGCTGCGAGGGCCTCGTCGCGGGCCTGCTCCGCCTGCCGCCCCTGCTGGTACTCCCGCCCGAGTACGGCGGCCGCGACCAGGGCCGCCACGAGGACGATGCCCAGCGCCGCGGTGAGCACGCCCCGCCCGGCGTTGCGCGGGGACGCACCGCCCTCCGTCTTCCCCTCGAACGACTCGGGTGCCTCGGGCTCCGGCGGGTCCTCCCAGCCGTTCGGCGGCGCATCGACGAGCAGGGTGCGCCCGGAGCGGGTCTGATCTTCCTGGTGGGCACCGCATTCGCGAGGCGCAGGCCGTCCGGCCCGCTTGGCCGCCGCGCGGGTGGCCGCGGTCATGGTGCGGCGGGCCGGTGAGCCGGTGCCGCGGGTGCTGCGGAAGGCCGGGTTCGCCACGGTGTCTCTCCTCATTGTTGGTCTCACGGCCGGGTCAGCCCACGAACACGACGTCGGAGGTCAACCAGCGACCTGCTACATACGCGAGGTCGAGCTGGAGCCGGTAGGTGCGCGCCTGGCCCTCGGGCGCGGCGGTGTTGGTCACCTCGCTGTCGGCCACGACCAGGACCCGGGCCGAGCGCCCGTCGTACCGCACGATGCCCGCTTCCAGGACCTGTCCGTCGGACACCGACTTGTTCTGTGCAACCAGCCTCGTCAGTTGTTCGGTCTGCGAGGCGAACTCCTTCTTGAACTCGCCGGTGGCGTTCGCCAGCACATTGGCGCTGTCCCGGTCGTAGTGCCGGTAGTCGAGCGAGGTGAAGCTCAGCGCCGACTGGCGGGCCGCAGCCAAGATGTCCTGACGGCGCTGTTCCGCCGCGCGCTGGTCGGACAGCTTCCAGCCCAGCCAGACACACAGCACGGTCGTCAACACGGTCGCAGCGACGAGCCCCGCAGACAGCAGCCTCACGCCGCCTCTCACACCATCGGTCCCACGAGCAGCCATTGCCACGACTCCTTTCCGAACACGGCCTGTTCCCCGCCCGTCGAGCCGATCTCGAGGAGCGTTCCGTCCGGGCCGGTCACGGTGCCGGTCTCCGGGTCGTACGGGGCCACGAACGCGGCCTGGTCACCGCTGTGCGGGCCGGTGGCGCCGGGCGCGTTCTGCGCTCCGCGCACCGAGGACTTGCTGCCGCGCGGTAGCGCGCAGCGCGCGTCGGTGTTCGCATGGCGCGTGCCGGTGTCGGCTGGGTCGCGCCGCTGGGTGTTGTAGCCCCGGGTGCAAGCGGGAGGGTCGTCGGCGTTCACGGTCAGCCCGAAGTGGGTGGTGCCGTCGCCGGGGATGACCGTGTAGCTGCCCGCGACAGTGAGTGGGAGCGTGACCAGGGCCTGTTCGACGCCGGGCAACCGGGCCACGGTGATCTGGCCGCCGCTGATGAGGTTGGCCAGCAGGATCGGCACGTGCGGCCGCGTGGACTTGAGCAGCGAATCGACCTGCCGTGCGGCGGGCACGGTGCTGCCGATCAGCCGGCGCAGGTCGCCGTCGCTCGACTTCAACTGTCCGGTGAGCGTGGCGAGATCGCGGGAGAACGACTTGATGGCCGAGCCCTGGTCGGCCTGTGTCCTGAGTACCTTCCGCGAGTCCTCGATCAGCGAGACCGTCTGGGGGAGCGACTCGGATGCCGCCTCAACCAGCGCGTCACCGGAGTCCACCAGCCGGCTCAGGTTCGGTCCGGTGCCGGAGAACGCCTTGCCCAGCTCGTCGACGGTGACCCGCAGATCGTCCTTGCCGACCGAGTTGACCAGCCGGTCGAGGCTGAGGACCAGGTCGGTGACCGGCAGTGGGGTCCGGGTGCGGCTGCGCGGGATCGGGCTGCCGTCCCTGAGGTACGGGCCGCCCGACCGCCGCGGCTGGAGGTCGACGTACTGCTCACCCACCGCCGATCGGGCGGCGACCACTGCGAGCGTGTCGGCCGGGATCCTCGGGGCGCCGTCCTCGATCCTCAGCGCCACCGAGACCCCGGATCCGGTCAGCTGCAGATCGCCCACGCGGCCCACCGGCACTCCCCGGTAGGTGACCTCGGCACCTGGGAAGACGCCCCCTGACTCGGCGAAGTCGGCGCGAACGGTGTACCCGCGGTGCAAGACGTCGTCCACCAGGCCCGTGTACCGGGCGCCGACGTACGCCACCCCCAGGGCGGTGATGGTCGCGAAGGCCAGCAACTGGGCCTTGACCGTACGTGTGATCACGGCAGTATCCCCTTCAGCATCAGCTCGGCGAGCGCGGGATCGACCCCGGGCGGGAAGCGACGCGCGCCGTCCCCGGTGCCGTAGGCGGCGGTGCACACCGGCGGGCACGGCAGGGTGCTGCCGTGGGAGGGCGTCGAGGGCACGGCGGGCGCGGAGGGCACAGGGGGCACCGGGGGCACGGACGGGATGCCCGGCAGGGAAGGGACGGACGGGAGAGGGATGGGAGTGGGGTGGCCGGGAAGATGCGGTGTCCCGGGGGCCGGGGACTTCCCGCCCTTGCCGGGCTTGCCGGTGACGTTGCCGTAGAGGTCCGCCAGGTCGAGGTCGGCGGTGATCTTCAGGTTGACGTAATCGCCCTTGACGGCGTCCGTCGCGTTGCGCGGGAACGGGTACGTGGTGAGGAGCTCGAGGGAGTTGGGCAGGTCGTCGCCTGCTTTGTTCAGCTCCTGCAGGATGGGCTGGAGCTTCTTCAGGTTGGTGACGGTGTCGTCGTGGGAGGCGTTCACCACCTTGGTGCCGGTCTTGCCGAGCCTGGACAAGGCGGTGAGCATCTTCGTCAGGTCCTTGCGCTGGTCGGCGAGGGCCTTCAGGGCGGGCGGCATGGTGTCGACGGCCAAGGCGATCGTTTTCTTCTCCCTCCTCAGGCGCTGCGCGAGCCGGTCGACGCCCTGCAGCGCGCGCACGATGTCCGCCCGCTGGCCGTCGAGGCCGCCGAGGAAGATGTCGAGCTGCTTCAGCAGGGACCGGACCCGGTCCTCGCGGCCGCTGAGGGCTTGGTTCAACTCGATGGTGATCGTCTTGAGCTGCGCCACCCCGCCGCCGTTGAGCAGCGCGGACAGCGCCGACAGCACTTCCTCGACCTCCGGGTTGCGGCCGCTGCGGGACAGCGGGATGCGGTCGCCGTCGCGGAGACGGCCGACGGGGCGTGTGTCGGCCGGTGCGGACAGGGCGACGTACTTCTCGCCGAGCATGCTGGTCTGCCTCAGATCGGCGACCGCGTTGCCAGGCAGCTTCACCGAGTCGGCGATCCTGAGCCGTACGCGGGCGTGCCAGCCGTCCAGTTCCACCTTCTCGACCGTGCCGACGGTGACGTTGTTGACCTTGACCGACGACTGCGGCACAAGGTCCAGGACGTCCCGGAACTCGACGGTGACGTGGTAGGCGTGACCGTCCGAGGCCGCGCCGCCGGGCAGCGGGACGTCATACCAGCCGTTGAACTCGCAGCCGGTCAGCAGCAGTGAGCAGACCGCCGTCCAGGCGGCCACCCGCCCCTTGCCCCGCACGCTCATGCAGGTGCCCCCAGAATGCCGCCGAGGGTCTTGTCGACCGAGCCCGTCGACGCCGGGACCTGCGGAACCTCGGGCAAGGAGGCGAAGAGCTTCTTCAGCCCCTCGCAGTTGTCATGGTCGTCGCCGGTCGTCTTCAAGATCGAGCAGAGAAGGGACGACGGGTCCTGGGAGGTTTGCGCGTTGTTGCGGGTGTCGAGAGTGCCGGCGGAGGGGTTGTAGGCGTTCTCCAGGTTCGACAGGCCCGTGGGCGCGACGGTCAAAAGCTCCTCCAAAGCGTCTCGTTGGGTGACGAGGACCTTGGTGACCTCGGCCAGGCCCTGCACGTCCGAGGTCAGCGCCTTCTTGTTTCCCTTCACGAAGCCGGACACGTCGCCGAGTGCGGCAGCCAGGTACTTCAGCGCTGCCGCGAGATCCTTACGCTCCCCGGCGAGCTGCCCGGCCACGTCGGCGAGGTCGGTGTTGAACGACCGCACGCTGGTGTCGTCCGCCGCCAGCGCGGCCGTGAACACCTGAAGGTTCCGCACGGTCCCGAACAGGTCGCCGCGCCCGTCGGACAGCGTGGTGACCGCCTGGGACAGGTCCTGCACCGTCTGGTTGAGGCTTGCGCCCTGCCCCTGGAGGTTGTCCGCGCTCACCCCGAGCAGCCGGGACAGCGAACCCTTGTTGTTGGCACCGTTCGGGCCGAGCGCCTCGGCGGTGGTGTGCAGGCTGTCGAAGATCCGGTCCAGCTCGACGGGAACAGCCGTACGGGACTCGGGGATGACGGCTCCGTCCCGCAGCACCGCGGCGCCCTTGCGGTACACCGGCAGCAGCTGCACGTAACGGTCGCTGACCACGGAGGAGTTGACGATGGCGGCCTGTGCGTTGGCGGGGACCTTGCGGCCCCTGTCGTATTCCAGCTCGACCCGTACCCGGCCGCCCTCCGGCGTGATCTTCCTGACCTCGCCGATGCGGACACCGAGGACGCGGACGTCGGAGCCGGGGTAGATGCCGACGGTCCGAGGGAAGTACGCCGTGACGCGGACGGGGCCGGGGCCCGGCCAGAGGACGACGGCGAGGCCGACGACGATCGCGAGCGCGGTGAACAGGGCCAGGAGTCTGCGGGTCATCGGGTGCCTCCCGTACGTGGCGTGACCGGGGCGGCGACCATGTTCTGGATATAGGAGTCGAACCAGCGGCCGTTGCCGAGGGTGTTGGTGAAGAGCCGGACGTAGGGGGCGAGCAGCCGGACGCTGCGGTCGAGGCTCGCCTGGTTGCGTTCGAGCATCCTCAGGAAGGTGTTGAGGTTCTTCAGAGCGGGTCCGATCTCCTTGCTGTTGTCGTCGACCAGGCCGGACAGCTCGATGCCCAGCAGCGCGGAGCTCTTGAGCAGCTTGTGGATCGCCCAGCGCCGCTTGTCGATCTCCTTGAACAGGGCGTCGCCGTTCTTCACCAGTGCGGAGACGTCCTTCGTGTGATCGGCCAGCACCTCGGTGACTCCGTTCGCGTGGTCGAGCAGCTGGCGCATCGCCTTGTCACGGGCGGCGACGGTCCGGGATATCCGCGACAGTCCCTTGATCGACGCCCGCACTTCCTCGGGGGAGTCCTGGAAGGTGTCGGCGATCGTGTCCAGTGCCATCGCGAGCCGGCCCGTGTCGACCTCCTCGGCGGTGGTCGTCAGGTCGCTGAAGGCCTGGACGACGTCGTACGCCGACACGGTCCGCCGAAGCGGGATCTGGCTGCCCGGCTTCAACTGGCCGGGCCCCTTCGGGTAGAGGGCCAGGTACTTCGCGCCGAGGATCGTCTTGACACGGATCGACGCCCCCGTGTCGGTGCCGAACGCCGGGCGGCCCTTCACTTTGAAGGTCACCTTGACGTGGTCGCCGTCCAGGTCGACGTCCTCGACCTTGCCGACCTTGACCCCGGCGATCCGTACCTCGTCGTCCGGCTTGAGCCCGCCGGCCTCGGAGAAGGCCGCGCTGTAGGTGTCGCCGCCGCCGATCAGCGGCAGGCTGTCGGCGTTGAAGGCGGCGACGGTGAGCAGCGCGAGGACGGTGAGGCCTACGGCGCCGACGACGACCGGGTTGTGCTCGCGGAAGGGTTTCAGGCGTGGGCGCGTGAGCCGGATCCGGGGCAGCTTCGGCGGCAGGACGCGCACCTTCACGAGGGGTTCTGGGCGTGGTTTACGCCGCGGCAGCAGCCTGGGCAGCTTCGGCAGCTTCGGTGGCAGGACCGGGAACCTCACCAGCGGCTCGGGGCGGCGGCCATCGCGCCGCCTGATGCGGAGGCTCATCCGCCACACCTCGCCCGTGCCACGTGCAGCTCCGGGGTGATCACCTGCTTGGTCTTCGGCAGCACGATCCGGCCGTCGAAGTCGCAGAGGTAGAAGTTGAACCACGAGCCGTACGAGGCCGTCGCCGTCAGCTTCTCGAGCTTGTTCGGCAGCCGTTTCAGGACGCCCTCGACGGTGTGCTCGTTCTTGTTCAGCGTTCCGGTCAGATCGCCGAGCCGGGCGATGTCGTCCTTCAGCGGTGGACGCGCGTCCTTGAGCAGCTCCGACGTGACGTCCGTGAGGTCTCCGATGCTCACCAGCGACTCCCCGATGGGCTTGCGGTCGGCGGACAGCCCTGCAACCACTCGGCGCAGCTGCGTCAGCAGCCCGGAGAAGCGGGAGCCGCGCTCGTCGAGGGTCGCCAGGACGGTGTTGAGGTTGTCGATCACCGATCCGATCAGCTTGTCGCGGTCGGCGAGGGTGCTGGTGAGCGAGGCCGTGTGCGTGAGCAGACTGTTCACCGTGCCGCCCTCGCCCTGGAGGGTCTGGACGATCTCGGTGGCGAGCTGGTTGACGTCGTTCGGGCTGAGCGCCGCGAACAGCGGCTTGAAGCCGTTCAGCAGGGCGTTGAGGTCCAGCGCCGGCTCGGTCCGGGACAGCGGGATGGTGCCGCCCGGCCGCAGCCGGGCGGTGCCGTCGCCGGTGCCCTCGGTGAGTGCGACGTACCGCTGCCCGACCAGGTTGCGGTAGCGGACGACCGCGTGGGTCCCGGCGAGCAGCGGCCGGTCCGCGCTGACGGTGAACGTGACCTCCGCCAGCGTCCGGTCCTTGATCCGGATGCCCTCGACCTCTCCCACCCGTACTCCGGCCACCCGGATGTCGTCGCCGTTCTCCAGCCCGGTGACGTCGGTGAACACGGCGTGATAGGTGTCCTTGGGGGTGAAGGAGACGTTGACGATGGTGGCGGCGAGGAGCGCCGTCGCCGCGATCGTGACCAGCGCGAAGAGGCTGAACTTGATCAGCGGGGCGGCGGTCTGCCGCGCTCCGGACCCGCTCATGCGACAGTCACCGCCGTTCCGCGCGCCAGCGGCCCGAACAGTAGGGTCGCCACGGGCGGCACCTCGTCCGCGGGGACGCCCATGACGGGGGCCACGAGCGAGCCCACGGCCCGCTGCTCGGCACGGGTGGCGGACACGTCGGCACCTCCGGGGAGTGCGCCGCCGGAACCTCCGGCCGACGTACCGTCGTCGAGATGGGGCTTCGGCCCGGGCACCTGCGGATGCGGCAGACCGCGGCAGTTCGGGCCGGACCGGGCGCCGTACGCCGGCTCCTCGCCGGGCCGGTACGCCTCCTGCGGCCGGACGACCTCAAGGGTGATCCGCATCTCGCCGCCCCGGAACGCCTCCTCGGAGGCCTTCTCCTGCCGGACCAGGCCCTGGAACACGCACGGGTACTCGGGGGAGTACCGGGCGAACAGCTCCAGCGTGGGGCGGGAGACCCGGCCCAAGGTGATCAGCCGGTCGCCGTTCTTGGACAGGAAGTCGTTCGCTGTGCCCGCCACGGAGGCGGTCGCGCGCAGAGCCGACACCAGCTGCTCCCTCTTCTCGACGATCGTCCGGCTGGTGGTGACGGTGTTGCGCAGGATCCGCATCAGGTCGGGCGCGGCGTCGCCGTACACCTCGGCGACGTCCGCGAACCGTGTGATGTCCTCCTTCAGGGAGGGCATGTGCGGGTTGAGGCGGCGCAGATAGCCCTCGACCTGGGTGAGATTGCCTCCGATCCGGTCGCCGCGGCCCTCCAGCGCAGTGGCGAACGCCGACAGCGTGGCGTTGAGCTCACCCGGCCGGACCGTGCGCAGCAGCGGCAGCAGGTCGTTCATCAACTGCTGCACCTCGATGCCGACCTTCGTTCGGTCCTGGGTGATGACGTCACCCGCACGGATAGGCCGAGCCGACGCGCGCGCAGCGCCGGCAGGAGCGACCAGGTCGACGTACTTCTCGCCGAACAGCGTCTTGGGCAGCAGCCGCGCGTGCACGTTCGAGGGGATGTACGACACGTACTGCGGCTTCAGCGCGATGTCCAGGGTCGCCTTGGTGCCGTCGGCATGCACCTCGCGCACCTCGCCGACCAGCAGCCCGCGCAGCTTGACGTCGGCGCGTGCATCGAGCTGGTTGCCGAGGGTGTCGGCCTCCAGGGTGATGGGCACCACCGAGGTGAACGCCTGCTGGTAGACGGCCACCGCGAGCGACAGCAGCAGTGCGAGCACGGCGAGGAAGGCAATGCCGTAGAGCCTGAACCGCATTCTCTGCATGCGCACCGCTCTCACCCCGCCACCCGTACCGTCGTGTTGGCGCCCCAGATCGCCAGGCTCAGGAAGAAGTCCAGGACGTTGATGGCGACGATCGAGGTCCGCACCGCCCGGCCCACCGCGACGCCGACACCGGCCGGTCCGCCACTCGCGTGGTAGCCGTAGTAGCAGTGCACCAGGATGATCAGCAGAGCAAAGACGATCACCTTGCCGAAGGACCAGAACACATCGACGGGCGGCAGGTACTGGTGGAAGTAGTGGTCATACGTGCCGGTCGACTGCCCGTAGTAGCCAGTGGTGATGGTGCGGGCGGCCAGGTACGAGGACAGCAGCCCGATCACGTACAGCGGGATCACCGCGACGAAGCCGGCGATCATCCGCGTCGTCACAAGGAACGGCAGCGACGGCACGCCCATCACCTCCAGCGCGTCGGTCTCCTCGCTGATCCGCATCGCACCCAGCTGCGCGGTGAACCCCGCCCCGACCGTCGCGGACAGGGCGAGTCCGGCCACCAGCGGGGCGATCTCCCGAGTGTTGAAGTACGCCGACAAGAACGCCACGAAGTTCGAAGTGCCGAGCTGGTTGAGGGCCGCATAGCCCTGAAGGCCGACCTCGGTGCCAGTGAAGAAGGAAAGGAACGCGATCACACCGACCGTGCCGCCGACGACGGCGAGCGCGCCGCGCCCGAAGCTCACCTCGGCAAGGAGCCGCAGGACCTCCTTCTTGTAGCGTCGCAGGGTGCGGCCCGTCCAAGCCAAGGAGCGCCCGTAAAAGGACAGCTGGGCACCCAGTTCTTCGAGTGAGCGCAAGGGGCGATCGAGGAGGTTTTGCGGTCTCATCGGCTAACCCCTCTGCGGGACGACTTGGAAGTACACGGCCGTCATCACGAAGTTGGTCACGAACAGCAACATGAAAGTGATCACCACGGACTGGTTGACGGCATCGCCCACGCCCTTCGGCCCGCCCTGCGCCGTCAGCCCCTTGTACGAGGCGACGATCGCAGCGATGGCCCCGAACACCAGCGCCTTGATCTCCGCCGCCCACAGGTCAGGTAGCTGAGCGAGGGTGGTGAAGGACGCCAGGTATGCGCCGGGCGTGCCGTGTTGGAGAACGACGTTGAAGAAGTAGCCGCCCGCAACACCAACCACCGAGACGAGGCCGTTGAGCAGTACGGCTACCACCATCGACGCCAGCACCCGCGGTACGACGAGCCGGTGGATCGGGTCGATGCCGAGCACCTGCATCGCGTCGATCTCGTCCCGGATCTTGCGCGCCCCGAGGTCCGCGCAGATCGCCGTGCCGCCCGCGCCCGCGATCAGCAGCGCGGTGACGATCGGCGATGCCTCCCGCAGCACGGCGAGCACGGACGCAGCTCCAGCGAAGGACTGCGCGCCCAACTGCCGGGTCAGACTCCCGATCTGCAGCGCGATGACCGCCCCGAACGGAATCGAAACCAAAGCCGTCGGCAGGATCGTGACGCTCGCGACGAACCAAGCCTGCTGAATGAACTCCCTCGCCTGGAAGGGCCGTCGGGGCAGGGACCGGACGACGTCCAGCGCCATCGCGAAGAGGCTTCCCGAGTGCCGCAGCGCACCCGTCGGGGTGAGCCTCATGTGCCCCTCACCACCGTTCCGTGCAGCTTGGCCTCGCGCCTCGCGATCGCATCCCAGCGGGGCGGGCGCGTGATGCCGGGGCTGGGCAGCAGGCGCGGGGTCAGCACATCGGCCCGAACACCCTCGTCGATCTGGGCCAGCTCCTGCTCGACCTGGGCCGCGTCCTTCTCCTCCGCCATGCCGATCGGCCCCTGCATCCGGCCGTTCAGGAACTGCCGTACGACGGGCTCGTCACTGGCCAGCAGCTCCTCGCGGGGCCCGAACATCACCAGCTCGCGCCGGAACAGCAGCCCGATGTTGTCCGGGACCTGACGGGCCGAGGCGATGTCGTGGGTGACGATCAGGAAGGTCGCGTCGATCTGTGCGTTGAGGTCGACGATGAGCTGATTGAGGTAGGCCACGCGGACCGGGTCCAGGCCCGAGTCCGGTTCGTCGAACAGGATGATCTCCGGGTTGAGGACCAGGGCACGGGCGAGCCCGGCCCGCTTGCGCATACCGCCGGAGATCTCGCCGGGCAGCTTCCCCTCAGCACCGATCAACCCGACCATGTCCATCTTCTCGAGAACGATCCGCTTGATCTCGCTCTCGGACGTGCGGGTGTGTTCGCGCAGGGGAAAGGCGATGTTGTCGTAGAGGTTCATCGAGCCGAACAGCGCGCCGTCCTGGAACAGCACGCCGAACAGCTTCCGCACCTCGTACAGGTCGCGCTCGCGCAGGCGGGTGATGTCCCGGCCCGCGACCTTCACCGATCCCCGCTCCGGCTTCAGCAGTCCCACGAGCGTCTTGAGGAACACCGACTTGCCCGTCCCCGAGGGGCCGAGCATCACCGAGACCTCCCCGGCAGGCAGCGTCAGCGAGACGTCCTGCCAGATGACCTGGTGGCCGAAGGACTTGGTCAGCCCTTCCACACAGATCTCGACACCCATCCGGTTCCATCCTTCGGCCGTGGAGCAGTCCCGACAACTGCTCTACGGGGAAGAGAGGTGCGTCCGTCGCGGCGAACCAAGAATTTTTTCGCGGACGTGTGTGCGGGGCGCTACGGCAGCTTCGGCGACGACGTGAGCGAGGGCGTCCCCGGGCTGGAGACAGACAGCGGAGGTACGACCGAGGTCGGGGGGAGCGACGGGAGCGACGGGAGTGACGAGGCGACCGAGCCCGTCGGCAGACCCGGCACGACGGTCGGCAGGCCCGTCACGGCCGTCGGCAGCCCCGGCACCTTCGGAACCCCGGGCACCTGAGGGACCTGCGGCGCCGAGGGCGGAAACGCGGACACGTCCGCCAGGGACGGCACCGGCACCGGCAGAATCGTTCCGCCGGTGGGTGAGGGCGCCCGGCCCCAAGGCCCGTGCGCCGGCGACAACGGGGTGGGTGTTGCGGGGGCGTGCCCCCGGCCCGTGACCTCGCCGTGCAGGAGCCGCGGGTCGCTGGAAACGGCCGGCCGCGGCGCCGGACCAGTGCCGTTTCCGCCCGCGTCGAGCGCGTACGGCAGCACGAACCCCGCCACCACCAGGGTTGCCGCCGTCGTAGTGAACGCGACCGCCTGCGCATTGCCGCCCCCGCGCAACCGTCCGCGCCCGACCAGGAACAGCACCAGCCCGAGCGTTCCGGCCAACGAGGCACGCAAAGTCCGCCGGGCCCGGGCCAACAGCGACTCGACGGTCCGGTAGCTGAGCCCCATCCGCACCGCTACCTGGCTCACGTCCAGGTCCTCGGACCTCAGCCGAAGCGCCTCCGCCTGCCGGGCGGGCAATTCACCGCTGCGCACCGCCAGCCACTTCGCCTCGGCCCGGTCGCACACCGCCTCCTCGACGGGTACCGGGCCCGGTGTCATGAGTGCGGGGCGGCTGCCCACCTCGGCCTCGCGGTTGACCTGCCGGTGCCGGTCAACGCACAGCCGCATCGTTACCGTCGTCAACCAGGCGCCGAGCCGCTCGTCGTCGAGGTCCGGGCGCTCCGCGGCTCGCAACATTGCCTCATGAACGGCGTCCTCGGCGTCCTCCCGGCTCACCGATCGCCGCCGGGCCACCTTGAGCAACTGCTCACGATGGCTCCACAGGCGCTGCCAGCGCTCGTCGGCGGCCGCTGTGTCCGCAGGCATATCCGTCGCCATCAGGGCCCGCCCCTTCGCACTCACCCGCCGGTACATGCTTCCGACGTGGCGAGATTACCGCCGAGTAGTGGCAGTTGTGGAGAGGCGGACACCCATGGCGTTCCGGCCCTGGCCAGTGGTCAGCGGCCAACCTCAGGCAGCACGCCGCCCCCGGGCAGCGAGAGGGTCAGTTCGGGGACGGGAACCAGCGGCGTCGCGGACGCCTTCGGGACCCCGGTCGCGAGGGACGGCCTGGGGGAGGGTGAGGCGGGCGACGTCGACGGCATGCGCGAAGGACCAGTGCTCGGCTTCCGGTCGTCCGACGGCTTCGGCGGCGCAAGCTTCTGCCCCTTCGGGCCGGACGGCTTCGGCCGGACCGGCCGGGATCCGGCGGATGCGTCCGGCACCACGCGGTGACCGGTCAGGTAGTACACGTACCACGCCTTGACGGCGCGCAGATAGGCGTCCGAGTGGTTGTAGCCCAGTATCGCCCGGTCCAGGTCGGCCGGGTTCGACAGGTCCCGGCCGCCCGCGCACAGGTAGCGGCCGGCTGCGAGCGCCGCGTCGTAAACATTGTTCGGATCCGTCCGTCCGTCGCCGTTACCGTCCGCTCCCCAGCGGGCCCAGGTGGACGGGATGAACTGCATCGGACCGACCGCGCGGTCGTACACCGCGTCCCCGTCATACGCGCCGCCGTCGGTATCCGCCACGACAGCGAAGGCGCCGCCGGTCAGCCGCGGGCCGAGGATGGGCGTCACGGTGGTACCGTCCCGAGTCACCCAGCCGCCCCGTGCCTGCCCTGACTCCACCTGGCCAATCGCGGCCAACAACTGCCAACGCAGGTGGCAGCGCGGCGCGGTACGCGCCAGATCCTCCTCGGCACGCCAGTACGCGGCGAACACACTCGCAGGCACATTGCCGCCAGTCACTCCCTGTGCCATGCCCTTCTTCCGCGTCCGCAGCGGTGGAAGTTCGGTGCGGTACGGGGTGTCGCCGGAAACGCTGAGGCCGTGCTCGGCGGGTGCCGCCTTCCGTGCGGGCTCTGCGGCTTCGGCCGTGACCGCCCTTGGCGCTTGTGACGCGGTCAGCACGGCAATCGCCGCCGCCGCGATCGCCGTACCCCTGGCACCCCTCAGTGTTCCAATGAGCGCACGCACTGTCATCGTGCAGTCCCCTCCGTGCATGAATCCGTTGTCTGCTCTACGCGGCCGGAGGGCAGGTCCGTCGCGCAAAGATTTGGGGATCGGGCGGGCGCCTCTTCAGAGGGCGTGGCGGCGGGCCAGACGTGTGGACGATGTGAGGCGGACCGGCCCCGCAGCCCTGTCCGAGCCGCTAGCTGTATTGAGGAATCCGCAGGCCGCTACGGGCCCCCACTGCGTCCGGGTAAATCGCTATGAGCGGCGCAGCCCTGGCATGCATCGTCGGCACTCGCACGGTGGCCACACGGAAGACTGAAAGGGCTTCGGATTGTCCCTGCTGTGGAAGCGGGGGGCCCCGTGCCTGCCCGCCGTCGCGCGATACGCGCAGGGTCATCAGCGGCGCTTCGCGCTCACTCATCGGCGTCTCCGGTTGTCAGACGCATGCCGCGCGACTCAGCGACCCGCAGCGCGTTCGACAGCATGTCGCAGAGCCGTGCCACGAGGAAGCGCGATTGCTCCGGGGCAACTGATCCGCCCCGCAGCCGTCACCCACTCCTCCGACCCCAACCCGCGCCTCGTCGACCTGCCACTGACCGTCAACGCCGACACCATCGACCTCAACGTCACCACCAACCCCAACCTCGCCCCGCCCGGCTGGTACATGCTCTTCACCGCCGACGCCAACGGCGTGCCCTCGGTCGCGAAATGGGTCCACCTGGACTCCTCCGGGACCGGGTCGGCGCTGCGCTCCACCACCCAGGCCGACGCGGACACCCCGTCCCCGCACATCCACGACTTCGCCCGGGACCTCGCGAACGAACCCCTGAAACCGGGCAGGAAACGGACCTCAGCACCGGTGAAGGCCAGCGTCTCCGGCTGCGACCCCCGCTACGGCACCCCGGACGTCTGCGTCCCGGTCGCGTTCCCGAAGGCGGTCGCCCGGACCTCGGCCGCCCGCTGCGGCTGGCTGGACGCGCAGGGCTACCGGCTCCTCCTCAAGGTCAACGACGCAAGAGACCGCCAGCGGACGTTGCCGGAGCGTGGAGCGAATTTGGCCTGCTTCCGGCAGGCCACGCGACCGCCGTGAGCAGGTTCGTCAGGCCGCAGTGGCATTTGGAGGGATGGACATCCTTCCGGGGGCTCGACCCTGATCTCGGATGTCCGTCGAAGCGAATCAAGCCCACCCATCAGGAGCGTGGCCCGGGCCCCGCCAGGCCACGCGTCCCCGGCGAATGCCGGGGACGACCGGCGCACGGGCCCGTCTCTGTCTTAAAAGGTCGGTGCCTCAGGAGCGGATACGGCTCACCGTGGGCCGGCCATGCCCGCCGCTTACGTCCCCATGAGGAGCGGCGGCCCGAGGTGTCGGGCCGCGCGCCGCCGCTGTGCGTGGCGGGAGCGCCTTGATCGAGTAGGCAGACGTCCAATGAACAGGTTTCGCCTGCAGGAAAGGGCTACGTCTGCTGCTCTTCGATTCCGCTGGGAGAGTGGACGTGCCAGAGCCTTCGCACTGGCGCTCGGCCCGTGCGAAGGCTCCGAGGGTAAAACAGTCCCCGGTAGATCTGCGCGTGTCCTGAAGCTTCAGTCGTCACTGTCGCCTCGGTATCGCGCCGGCTTGCCGGGGGCCTGAACCACATCCTGTCCAAGTCACTCCGCCGACTAGACGTCCTCATCGACTTTGCAGCTCTTTCGGTGTTATGGCCTATAAACCACGATGCACAACATATGTAGCGAGTCAATAGGTTTTCGGTAAATTCTGCAGGAAGCTCCACGCGATCACCTTCGACTGCGACACCCGGCTCGCCCTGCGGCGCCGCTGCAAGCTCCGGCCCTCACAGCGGGCCCTGGTCGTGCTGGTGTACCTGCGCAAGCACGAAACCCTCGCGCAGATCGCTGCCGGCTTCCGGATCAGCGTCGGCACCGCCCACGCCTATGTCCGATCCGTCACCAGTCTCCTTGCCCGCCGTGCTCCCGGCTTGGCCCATGCCCCGCGCGCAGCCGATGCGGAGTATGTGCTGGTGGACGGACGGAACCCTCGCCGAGTGCGACCGGGCCGGTGACAGCCGCGCTGACTACTCCGGCAAGCACCGCCGCCACGGCGTGAATCTCCAGGTCATCACCGACCCGTAAGGGAAGATCGCGTGGATCTCTCGCGCTCTGCCCGGACGCACCCACGGTCTGACCGCGGCCCGCACCCATCGCATCGTGACCACCTGCGTCCGCCTCGGCATCCCCGCCTCGGCAGATCTGGCCTACCTGGGCGCGGGCGGCACCTTTGCCGTACCGACCAGACGCCCGCCCCGCAAGGAGCTCACCACCCGGCAGAGGTCGCTGAACCGGGCGCATACTCGGCTGCGGGTGAATCGGACACTCGCCGGTCACTCACCGTGGATGTCCGGCCGGACCTCCACGATGATGTCCGCGTCCGCCTGGTCGCCCTCCTCGTCACGCCAGAGGAGGACGCGCACGTGCCTCGCGCTGGAAAGGCCGCGCACCTCCCACTCGGTCATCAGGTCGGCGACGACGAGGGCGATGGCGTACCGGGGGCCCTCGCTCGAATCATCGGCGGTGATCGCGCCCCGCCACCGATCGGAATCCCTGCCATAAGGGCGCCATCCCTCCGAGCCGTGCGGCTCGAAGACCCGGTACACCCAATCCGTCTCGGTGCCCATAGCACCGATCCTGTCACTGCAAGGAGTCCCCTGTGCCGTATCGGATCGACGCCCGCCGAGCGCGGGTCGACCGGCTACAACAACTGCCCCGACGTTCTGGGCTGGACGACGGCGAATTCCTCGTCATCAGGGAGCGGCTCGGCGCCGGACGTGACCCCCCGGGCGACTGACAGTGAGACCCGACTACCCACGGGATCTCGCCACCCTCTTCCCAGCCGCATTCCGGCCGGCAGCGCATCCCTGCGTACACGTCGTCTCGCGCGTGATCTAGCGCCCGCCAATGCTCCTCCTTCGAGCTGGGCGAACCGCAGCGAACACAGCCAACGGCCACCCTGGCGACCTTGGGGTACTTCGCCTCATAGGCCCGGCGCTGTACACCGCGGCGCCTCGGCTCCATCCCTCTGTACGGATGCCGTACGGCGCGAGGGTCGCCAGTTGGTCGAACTGCGCGTTCTCATGGACGGCCACTTCGATCCCCATCCTGGGGTCGTTGTCGAAGCCGCGGGCTTCGCGGCCTGCACCGATGTGTGGAGCCTTCGGCGGTCGCTAATCCCACTCGACCACGCTCAATAAACAATGGTGCGCATTGCATCACTCCAATGGGGGCATCGAATGGCGGTTCCCTTCCGCCCCGCTCAGTCTGGTGGTCGTGCGTTCGATTCGTCGCGAATGCATGAGCCACTCAAGGAGGTCGAACCATGACCCGCACCAAGCTCCTCGCCCTGGTCGCCGCCCCCGCGCTGGCTCTTAGCCTGGCGTCCCCTGCGCTGGCTGTGGAAGTGACCGCCGCGTCCCCCGACACCGTGAACAGTCCGGTCGGGTCGATTGGAGCCAACCAAAGCAAGATCGTCACTGTCACCTGCCCTGCGGGCACCAATGCCGTCAGCGGTGGCTGGAAGGTGTCCTCCGCCAGCATCGACGTGACGGACAACCGTCCGATGAGCGCCACCCAGTGGCAGATCACGTTCCAGAACGAGGCGAAGACCTCCGGCACTGTGCAGGTCTTCGCCCGTTGCGTGGCCTGATGGCCAGTGCTCGCCAGGGCAGGTTGGTCCGTTCACCGCGCCGCCAGACGCGGTGAACGGGAAGGCCGAGCAGCCTCAAGCGTCGTAACCGGCTGACAGCGAGGAACGACGAGGACGCCGCGGACGGATACGGACGGCTGTATTGCTCTGGACGGCACAAGACCCAGGTCGGGAACCCATCTCCCGACCTGGGCCTTGCCTTCTGGAGCGCGTGATGAGAATCGTTGCGAGCGTGAGGACGGGGAGGTGCCGCAGTCGGAGATCGCGCGGGGCTGGGAGCGGCTCGACGGCTGCACGGTGGTACTCCTCGACGGCGCCGCCGGTCCGTGATCTTGTAGCGGCCCTTGCTGCGGCGAGCCGCGATCGAAGTCCTACGAAGGGCCGACCTGGCTGGTGCACGTGAACGGCTCGTCGATCCAGTAAGTATCGTGCTGCTTGTCGTAGACGATCGGGTACTTGGTGGTCGGATCGCAGAGCTTGCCGATCTGGGCCTGGTCCGCAGAACTGATGGTGAACCAGTACTTGTTGGTGTCCGGGCCAACCCCCTGGCATCTGTAGAAGAACCCCTTCATGCCATGACCGAACACGTCGTCGCGGAAGTTGGCGGCCAGCTTCTTGTTGAGATTGATGTTGTCGCAGTCGGCCTTCATACCCTTGACGCTGGTGGTCTCGGCCGCCGCGGTCGTATATCCCTTGGCCGTGTGGGTACCCGACGCCGTCCAGGTCCGCGCCGGCAGAGAGATCTGCTCGGCGACCTGGGCGAGCAACGGGCTGCCGGGTGCGGCCGCCTCGGCCCGTGTCGTGGTGCCCGCATCCGCAATATTGCCGGAGTGGGAGCATGCGGCGACGGCGACACCGGTACCCAGAGCCGCCAGCAGGAGGGGTGCGATCCGGATCCCGTTTCGGACCAGGGATGAGGATGTCACGATGCGCTCCATTCCGGGCAGGCCCGGCGGGCGACTGCCGCCCGGGTACCCGATCGCACCCTAGCCACTCGGGCGAGTGACCGGCGGGATCGACGGCCGGTCGAGGTTCTTCTCCACCCGGTCGACCCAGACAGGCTGGATCGCTACGCCGCCGCCAAAGCGGACTCCCGGTACTTCGACGGCTGGGTCGAGCACGCCCGTGAGCCTCCAGCCCGTGAGTAGCCACAGGCAGGAGGCTGAGGGGTGGGGGCATTCAGTCGTCAGGTGTACCCACGCCCCCGCCAGCGCCGCGATGTCCGGTGGCGGCCCGCCGTCATCTCCGCCGGTCGCGGGGGAGTGACGGCAGGCCGCCGGGGGCGCTACGACAGCCGGAGGTAGTCGATGTTGAAGCCGCCCGTCTCGCAGAAGAGCCTGACCACCTGGTCGCCCGCCGCGAGGGTGACCGGGACGTGCACGGACTGGTAGGAGGCCCAGCCGCCCGTGTCCGGGACGGTCACCGTGGCCAGCGTCGTGCCGCTGGCGTCGCGGAAGGTCAGCGCGTCCGGGACGGGAACGCCGGTGCCGGTGGCTACGCGGAGTTCCAGGTCGTACGTGCCGGCGTTCGGGACGTCGACGGCGTAGTCGAGCCAGTTGCCGGGGGCGGTCCAGCCGACGTTCGCGCCGCCGCTGGCGGCGGGGTTGGTCTCGATGAAGTTGGCCCCGCCGGCCGTCCAGCCGTGCTGGGCGGCGTAGGACTCCGCTTCGACCCGCACCCCGACCGGCGCGCTGTGCGGGCGCACCGTCACGTGCAGGGTGACCTGGGCGTGCGCCGTGCCGTCGGTGACGACCACCGTCACGTCGTTCTCGCCGGCCACGGTCGGGTTGAGGGTCACCGTTCCCGTGGTGGGGCTGACGGTGACGCCGTCCGGGAGGTCGGTGGCGTAGAAGGCGAGCCGGTCGCCGTCGCGGTCGGTCGCCTTGAGCGGGACCTGCACCGTGCTGTACTGGTCGGCCACCACGTCGGGCACGGGGGCCAGCACGGGCGCCCTGTTGTGCGGGGGTCGGGGTATGCGCTGCTGCCACCGGTAGGTGGCGTACGAGTTCGCCGGGACCTTCACCAAGAACGACTTGTTGGCGAGAACGACCCGCACCGTGGTGTCGGTGCTGTTGGCGTTGCCGAGGACCGCGACGAACTTGTCGGCGCCGTGCCGGTAGACGACGTTGCTCACGCCGCCCTCCGTGGTGCTCGACTCCAGGCGTACGTCCCCGGGTGTGAGGTATTTGGCGAACTGTCCCATGGTGTAGAGCTCGTCGCGGACGGTGAAGTCCCTGCTCGTGGTGTTCACCTTGACCAGGCGGTCGGGCCACTTGGTCGTTGCGGCGACTTCCTCCCAGTCGATGTTGTTGTCCCGTGCGGGCGTCCAGTGCAGCGTGCCACCGTCCTGATCGGTGGTCTGCGCCCACATGACGTAGGAGCTCGCGTCGAGCCGGAAGTAGTTCAGGATCGTGGCCGCGGACAGATCGCTGGTCTCGGTCATGTGGACCGGCTTGCCGGTCTGCTCGAACGCGTCGCGCATGACCTTCGGGTCGCCCCAGTAGGGGTGGAAGGCGACGGCGTCGGTGGCGTTCAGGACCTGGCGGCCGGTCACGGAGCCGTCCGGGGCGTCGTTGAAGATGCGGTAGTAGTTCTTGGTCGCCGTGCTGTTGGGGTCGCGCCAGTCCCAGAAGTTGAAGTCGTGGACGTACAGTCCGGTGTTCAGTCCGGCCTTGTGCAGGGCCTTCTTGATCGCGATGGCGAGCTTCTGCTGCTGGGCGACGCTGATGTCCATGGCCGGATAGACCACGTCCATGCCGGGCTCGTTCAGCAGGGTCAGGGCGTCGACGCTGATGCCGTGCCGGGCGTACGCCTGGACGAACTTGACGTAGTAGCGGGCGAAGACGTCGATGCAGTCGTCCCGCAGCTTGCCGACCTGGTAGTAGTCCGTCGTGCTTCCGGGCTTGAGCGCGACCTCGCCCGTGAACCGGTTGTTGGTCTTCATCCACGCCGGGGCGCTCCACGCGGACGCGAAGAACGTGGCCTTGGGGTTGTAGCGCTGGATCAGCTTGATGGTGTCGACGATGTGCAGGTCGATGTCGCGCTGGATGGAGAAGTACTTCAGCTGGAAGTCGTCCGTGACCCCGGCGGGGAGGTCGTCCTCCGACCAGAAGGGCAGGTGCTCGATGAGGTCGGGGCTGCCGATCGTGAGGCGGAAGCGGTTCAGGCCGGCCCCGGTCTTCGGGTCGACGAGCAGCCGGACGGCTTCCTCACGCTTGGCGGGGGTGAGCTTCCACAGGTTGGAGACGCTGGTCTCGTCCAGGGAGAACCCGATGCCCGAGTACTTCTGGCGGGTGCTGCTGGGATCGACGACGACGGTCGCATCCGTGGGGGTGCTCGTACTGCCGGAGCCCGTGCCCGGTAACGACTGCCAGGCGTGGGCGGCCCCCGTGGAGTAGGTGCCCGTTACGGAGGAGTTGTGATGCGGTACGGCGGCCGGGGCCGCCGACTCCGTGCCGGCGAGAACGACCAAGGTGAGAGCTGCGGCTGCCCCGATGAGGGAACGTCTCACGGTGCCTTCCTTCCTGAGGGGGTACCGGGTCGTGCGGGTTCCCGATCCCGCGCGGCCCGGGTTTTGACAGGGGTTCGCTCCGGATGCGCGAGCAGATCGAAACAGCCTGTCGGTGTTCTGTCAAGGCGTGAAAAAAGGCGTGAAGAAAGTGCCCGCGTGCTTCCCCGGCGAGAGCCCCAAGGGGCGCGAGCTGCCGGGATGTCTGTCGTGGTGTCAATTTTCCATGGATGTGCCGAGAATTTGCTTGGCGTGTTCAGAACCTTGCGGGGTCTGGTGGTGATCTGTACGTTCGGGGCGCCGGTTCTCCACGTTGCTGAAGGAGCCTCAGATGCGGGCGATCCCCAGACCTTCCCGTGGCGGCCGCCACGCGGCGCGCAGGTTGGCGACGATCGCGCTCGCGGCGGTCGGCACGTTATGCGCGTCGGCCGTGCCGGCGGGCGCCGCGGTCCACCGCGCCCCGGCAGCCGAGGCCTCGGACGCCGCCGCCGCGGCCGGCGCCACGACGCCGTTCCGGATCCACGAGGCCGAGGCCGGCACGACGGGCGGGGGCGCCACCACCGTGTCCCTGACGGCGCCGCCCGCGACGCAGTACTCCAGCGCCGCCCTCGAAGCGTCCGGCCACGCCTACGTACACCTGAGCGGCACCGGGCACTCCGTCCAGTGGACGAACACCACCGGGGCGCCCATCAGCTTCCTCAACGTCCGCGCCAGCATCCCCGACTCCGCCTCCGGCGGCGGCACGACCGCTACGCTGAACCTGTACGTCAACGGGGTCTTCCGGCAGGCCCTCAACCTCAACTCCCGGCAGACCTGGGTCTACGAGGGCAACAACAACTACAACACCAGTGACAACCAGAACCCGGCCGACGGCAGTCCGAGGGTCTTCTGGGACGAGTCGCACGCCTTCGTCACCGGCGCCCCGATACCGGCAGGCGCCACGTTCTCACTCAAGAAGGACGCCGCCAACAGCGCGGCTTTCTACGATGTGGACTCCGTCGACGTGGAGAACCCGCCTGCGCCGCTGACCCAGCCGGCGAACTCGATCTCCATCACCAGTTGCGGTGCCGTTCCGGACGACACCCCGACCAACGGCGCGGCCGCCCCCCAAGCCGTCGACAGCCGGGCCGCGATCCAGAACTGCATCAACCAGGCCCAGTCGCAGGGCAAGACCCTCTGGATCCCGCAGGGCACCTTCTACGTGAAGGGCACCACCGGCCTGACCGCGCAGGGGATCCGCATCGCGGGCGCCGGCATGTGGTACAGCACGGTCTACCGCGACGTGCCGGTCCCCAACAGCACCCCGCTCGCGGCGCTGTTCAACCTGACCTCGTGCACGGTGGAGAACTTCCACGTCGACGCCAACGCCGTCAGCCGCAGCACCATCGGCGGCGACGGCGGCGCGATGGACACCACCGGCACCAACTGGGTCGCCGACGGCATCTGGACCCAGCACACCATGTCCGGCTTTTGGGCCTCGGGCACCGGCGGCACCGTCCGCGACAGCAGGCTGACGGCGATCTGGGCGGACGGCATCAACGTCAACAACGTGTCACTCGGCGCCGACACCGGCAACAACCTCACCGTCACGAACAACTTCGTCCGCGGCACCGGGGACGACGCCATCGCCATCAACTCCGTGCACTACAACACCAACGGCGACGGCTCCCAGACGTTCTACCAGCCGATGACGAACGTCACCGTGAGCGGCAACACCTCGATCGCGCCGTGGGGCGGCAAGGGCATCGGGATCTACGGCGGCAGCGGCCACCACGTGAGCGGCAACTACATCAGCGACACCGCCCGCTACATCGGCCTGGGCGCCGGCCGGTTCGGTGTCAACGGCAGCGACCTGCTGTCCGCGACGGTCTCCGACAACACCGTCGTCCGCTCCGGCGGGAACGCCTACAGCCAGGGTCAGCCCGCCCTGCACATCGGCAACGGCGGCGACGGACAGAACACCGGCATCGTCGACAACGTCACCGCCACTGGCAACACCGTCGTGGACTCGCTCTACGACGGGATCGGCTTCTCCACCTCGACCGACACCCTGCTGCAGAACAACACCGTCACCACCCCCGGCCGCAACGGCATCGCGATCTCGCCCCCGTTCTACCCCGCGCCCACCGGCTCCGCCGCCATCACCGGCAACACCGTCACCGGCCTGCGCTCCGGAGCCACGGCCTTCGTCAACAACTCCGGCGGCTTCACCGCCACGCTGAACGGCAACACCTGGGAGCCCCCGGCGCCCGAAGGACCCTACGGCGGCACCCCCGCGTCGGTCCCCGGCACCGTCCAGGCGGAGAACTACGACACCGGCGGCCAGGGCGTCGCCTACAACGTCACCAGCGTCAACGGCAACGCCAACGGCTACCGTGCCGACGGCGTCGACCTCGAGGCCACCTCGGACACCGGCGGCGGCCACAACCTCGGCTGGACCAGCGGCGGACAGTGGTTCCGCTACACCGTCGACGTCGCCACGGCCGGAACGTACACGGTGGGACTGCGTGTCGCGGCCCCCGCGGCGGTGACCGGCGCGCTGCACCTGTCCAACGCCTCCGGCGCCAACCTCACCGGCGCCGTCGACGTACCCGCCACCGGCGGCTGGCAGACCTGGGCCACCGTCACCGCCCGGGTCATCCTGCCCGCGGGCCGCCAGATCCTCACCCTCAACCAGGACACCGGCGGCTGGAACCTCAACTCCCTCACCTTCACGGCGGGGGGCAGCCCACCGCCGGCCAGCCTCTCGGCGTCCCCCGCCTCGCTCACCTTCGGCGGCCAGGCGCTGAACACCACCAGCGCCGCGCAGTCCGTCACCGTCACCAACTCCGGTGCCGTCGCCGCCTCGATCTCCTCGATCACCGTCGGCGGTGACTTCGCACAGACCAACACCTGCGGCTCGTCCATCGCCGCCGGAGCCTCCTGCACGATCAGCGTCACCTTCACCCCGACGGCCTCCGGCACCCGCACGGGTACGGTCACCGTCTACAGCAACGCGGTCAACAGCCCGAACACCATCGCGCTGTCGGGCACCGGAACCGGCGGCGAAGGCGTCAACCTGGCCGCGGGACGGCCGACGACCGAGTCGGGCCACACCGATGTCTACCCCTCGTCGAACGTGACCGACGGCTCCCAGTCCACCTACTGGGAGAGCGTCAACAACGCCCTTCCGCAGTGGGTGCAGGTCGACCTCGGGTCGGCGCGCAGCGCGTCCAGGATCGTGCTGCAACTGCCCGCGGGCTGGGGAGCACGGACCCAGACCCTGTCCGTGCTGGGCGGCACCGACGGCACGAACCTCGCCGCCGTCAAGGCCTCGGCGGCCTACACCTTCGACCCGGCGACCCACAACACCGTCACGATCACCTTCCCCGCCACCACCCAGCGCTACTTCCGCCTGAACATCGGCGCCAACACCGGCTGGCCGGCCGGACAGATCTCGGAGTTCCAGATCTGGGCCACCTGACCGCCCAGGGACTCCCCGCCGGACGCTTCTGCCGCCCGACGCACCTGTGCGTCGGGCGGCAGGTCACGCCTTGTCCGCGCGGATCGAATAGGTGAGCGGGATACGTGGAGCGCCCGCAGGGTGCCGGTAGATGTCGCCGTCGTGGCGCTCGAGCGACTGCCGTTGGAGGTAGAAGGTGTGGTCGTGCTCGTGGAGGAACCGGATCCGCAACCCCGCTCCGGCGATCGCCGAGACAACGGTCGACAGACTGTGCCGCCACTCGACCGTCTCGTCGTTCTCGGTCGCCGCCGACTCGTCGGCGTAGGTACCCGGGCCTCCCGAGGCCTCCGGACCCTCGTCGAAGTAGTCGTGCGTGACCGTGCTGCCGGTCTCGTCGTCCAGGACGTAGCTGAACGGATGGAACTCCGCGAGGTACAGGAACCCGCCGGGCGCGAGCAGTTCCGCCGCCACCGAAGCCCAGCGGCCGATGTCGGGAAGCCAGTTCAGCGCCCCGAAGCTGGCGTAGACGATGTCGAAGGCCGCCCCCTCGACCGCCGGGACCGCGTCATAGACGTCCGCGGTCAGGAAGCGCGCGTCGATGCCGAGTTCGTCCGCGAGGCGCGACGCCGCCTCGATCGCGGGCGGGGAGAAGTCCACCCCGGTTACCCGCGCTCCTCGTGCCGCCCACGACAGCGTGTCGCGGCCGAAGTGGCACTGCAGATGGATCAGGCGCTTGCCCCTGACGTCCCCCACTTCCGCTGTCTCGAAGTCCTTCAGCGAATCGGGCCGGGCGCGGAAGCCCTCCATGTCGTAGAAGGCCGCGCCCAGATGAACCGGCACGCGCTCGTCCCAGTACGCCTTGTTCAACTCCCGCCAGCGTCCTGCCTGGTCCTCCATGGCCCGGACGATACACGGAGGCGACAGGCGTGCCACGTTGTCGGACAGGTCTGCCATTCGTGGGCACCAGGAGCTGCAGCCCGCGCGACAGCGCGGTGCCCCTGGCCGGCATTCGCGCGGCCTCCCCGTGGGATCCGTCACTCGCCGAAGCCCTGGCCGAGCACGGCGTCCGCGTGGAGGAGGCCGTGCTGGACACCCTGCTCGCCGACCTCGCGCCCGAGTCGTCCGGACGGCCCCGCGCGGGCTGAGCCCGGTGGAGGACCGCGGCGGCCGCTGGGCAGAGGGGACCGGACGAAGGAGACGTCCCCTCCCGCCTCCGGCATGTCCCCGGGCCGGCGTGTGCGGCGTACCGAAACGGCATGTCCTGAACGCGGCGGAAAGCTTCCCTACTTCGTCACCAGATGGACCATCGCGCCGACACCGACCGCGACAATCACGCCGCGGAGCACGGCGGGCTTCAGCTTGAGTCCGATCTTGGCGCCGAGCTGCCCACCGAGGGTCGAGCCGACCGCGAGGAGGACGACAACGGACCAGTTGACCGGCGCCGCGAAGGCGTAAATCGTTCCGGCGACGACGTTCACCAAGGCGGACAGGACGTTTCTCACGCCGTTGAGCCGCTGCAGAGGTTCGGACAGCATCATGCCCATCACCCCCATCATCAACACGCCTTGTGCGGCGGTGAAATACCCTCCGTAGACACCGATCAGAAAGGTGAGAAACAGCAGCAGCGGGGTGATGCCGGGATGGTCCGCGTCCTCGACGCCGTCGGCCGCCCGGCGTCTCGCGATCCACCGGGAGACCTTGGGCTGGACGGCCACCAGTACTACGGCGAGCCCGACGAGCAGCGGCAGGAACGACTCGAACGCGTTCGGCGGCAGTGACAGCAGCAGGACCGTGCCGCATATCGCGCCGAAGAACGAGGCGACCGAGAGCCGGGCCAACTGCGGCCCGAACCCCTTCAGCTCGTGGCGATATCCGATCGCGCCGCTGACGGAACCCGGCGCCACCCCGATCGCGTTCGAGGTGGTCGCGGTCAGCGGCGGGTAGCCGAGCGCCACCAGAACCGGGAATGTCACGAGGGTGCCCGAACCGACCACCGAATTGATGGCGCCGGCCCAGATTCCGGCGATCAAGATGATCACCGCATGCCACCATGTCATCGCCGTGAAGCCGGCATGGGGGCCACCGCATCGGCGCCGACCGGACCAGAGGTGACCCGCACATGTGCGGCAGCAGGATGCCGTCCGCCGGGCAGGGTTCGCGGGTCGCGTTTGTCCGTCCGCACCGGACACTCGGGATCGCATCGCGCATGGGTGAACACGACTGCGAGCCTGACAGCGTCGCATTGATGCGTCCAATGCGGTTTTGCCGGTCAATGATGCGTCCGCGCATAATGGCTTCGTGACCGACCCCCGTCCCGCGAAGCCCGACGTGGCGGACGTCTTCGCCTCACCGCTGGTCCAATTCCTCGCGATCGCCCGTCACGAGAACCTCACACATGCCGCAGCGGAGCTGGGAGTTGCCCAGTCCAGCCTCAGCCGTGCGCTGGTCCGATGGGAACGCGGGCTCGGGTTGCCCCTGATCACCCGCGTCGGGCGACATGTCCGATTGACCCGCCACGGCCGAGCCCTCCAGCAAGCGCTGCTGCGATGCTCGGAGGGTCTCGATCGGGCCAGTGCGGATCTTTCCGAGAACCTGGACGGCAACGGAGGTGCGGTAGCTCTCGGATTCCTCAACAGTCTGGGGTCTCGTCTGATACCTGAAATCCTGCGTGCCTACCGCGGCAGTCACCCTGAAGTGAAGATCACCCTGCATCAAGGAGGATCCGAGTTTCTTCACGACGCACTGCGCGAAGGTGATATCGATCTGTGCCTGACCTCGCCGGCACCGGATTCCCCGGAGTTCGCCGCCGCGGAGCTGCTCACTGAGCAGCTCGTGCTCGTCGTTCCCCCGGCGCACCCGCTGGCCACGCGCAGCCGGGTGGCGCTTGCCGACGTCGCTTCGGAAAACTTCCTTGCCCTGCCCCGCGGATACGGTTTGCGGGCCACCACGGAACAGCTCTGCGCTCTGGCCGGGTTCACCCCGCACATTGTGTTCGAGAGCACCGACACCGCCACGCTACGCGGCCTGACCGCGGCCGGATTCGGCGTCTGCATCCTGGCCACCGCGCCGGACGCGAGCGACTCGATCGAAATCCCGATCAGTAGTCCGCCGGCGTCCCGTCCCATTCTTCTGGCGTGGTCGATCACGCGCACCGAGAGCAGGGCAACCGCTTCCCTGCGGCAATACATTCTGGATCGCCTGCGTTGAAGGCTCGCACATCATCATTGACTGCGGTTCGCCAGGGGAGGGCGACGGCGAGTGTACTTCTCGGCGGGTGCGGTATTCGGCCGTGCCGGGGTATGGACGTGGGCGGCTGCGCAGTGCTTCGGCGTAGTCGGGTGGCGTCCGATTTGTGCCCAAGTGGGCCCGGCTTCGACAAGATGGGGACGGTTCGCGCAATCGTCATTGGGTGCGGCTCGTCTCGAGTGAAGATCGTGATCAAGGGGTGGCGGGCGCCGATTCTCATGAGTCACCCGATAATCCGGCGTGAATGGCGTGACCTGCGGATACTGTGCTGCTGTGACTCTGACTGACGCTGAGATAGGTGACGTACTCGCACCGGCTGGGCTCCGACTCGTCGAACGGGTTCGGCAGGACGTCTTGCTGCCCCCGCTGCCGGAGTACGTGTCGCCTGCGAGCGCCGGGCCCGAGCACGGGCGCTTCGACTCACACCCGGACGAGGTCGCCGACCTGGATGCCTCGGACTTCGTCGACAGGGTCAACGCGGGCTGGCACCGCATGGCCACGGAGTACGGGCTCCTCGACGGCAATCGTGAGTTTCTCCTCGCAGTCGGCCGGGCACGCCTCGGGGAAGATCCAGACGATGAGCCCTACGAGGTATGGCTCCGGGTCCAACTGCTCGATGACTGGGACTTGGCGGGGAGCGAGGTGGACCTGCTGCGGAGCGGCTTCGCGACCCTCTTCACTCAACGTTTCGTTCCGGAGTTCACGATGGCTTCCCTGGACAGCCGGATGATGCTGCAGACCACGGTCTGGGGTGACGGCACGCTCAGCACCATCGTCATCCGCCCGTAAGTGTCGCCCAAATGACACACTCACTCCCGCTCTGCGCTGTTGGTCTCTACCGTGGTAGCGGGAGAGGAGCGGTGGATGGGCTCACTGTTCGAGGAACTGGAAGCCCGCGAGGCGGCCGCCCGAGTCCGGATGGAAGAACTGGAGGCCGCGATCGCCGAGCTGTCCGGGAAGCTGGCGGTGGCCAGGGACGGGCTTGAGCGTCTGCGGATCACGCGGGAGACGGTCGCCGAAGTACTCGCGGAGATCACGCCGGAGACAGCGGCGACGGCGGTCGAGGCCGGGACATCACCGGAAGGCGGGTCGGTGGCATCCGCTTATGCGGGGGCCGAGCGGCAGGTCATCGGGGTGCTGACCGTGCCGAACTGGCGGCCCGGTATGACCTCGGAGGTGCTGCCATCGGTTTACCGCGACATCGTAGAAGTGGTGGCCGATGCGCCAGGGCCGATCCGCGCCAAGCAGATAGTGCCGAGGATCGGGCTGCCAGTCGAGACAGGGAAGATCGAGGGCACCCGGTCGAAGCTCAAGCGGCTGGTGGAGCGGGGCTGGCTCGACGAGGAGGCTCCCGGGTTGTTCACACCGGCCCGCAGGCGAACCGATGCATCCTCCAACTCGGGCTGACAGCAGGGCTCTTCCGTCTACATTCGAAGGTGCGACCCATATCGGATGCAGGACAGGAAGAGCCCTGGAGATGACACCGTACGACACTCATGCCACCACTGGCCCCTTTGTCCGCTCCATCAGTGCCTTCGACATGCTGATAGGCACCCTGTCAGGCGGCGATGCGACTGGGTGGACCCACGCTGAGCTGGAGGAACACCTGGAGAAGTCCGGGCGGGACCTGATCCGCCTGGTGCTGCAGGATCACCTGGACCTTCGCGCTCGGCGGGAGGAGAAGCAGGTCCGGTCCGGTGCCGACCCAGTCGTGGTCGGGCCCGACGGCCAGGTGCGGCCCTGGCGGGAACCCGGCCACCAGCGGTGGCTGGCCACCGTGTTCGGGCTGGTCCGCGTCACCCGGGTCGCTCACCGCGGCCCCAGTGCCTGCAACGTCCACCCTGCCGACAACGCGTTGTCGCTGCCCGCGGGCCGGCACTCTACCGGCTTACGGCGGCTCGCCGTGACCGAAGCCGTCCGCAGCTCGTTCGACCAGGCCCACGACGCCATCGAGCGCCGCTGCGGGAACGTGCTCGGCAAGCGCAGGCTGGAAGAGCTCGTGGTCGCCGCAGAAGTGGACATCGACGCCTTCTACCGAGCTCGGATCCCCGTCCCGTGCAGCCGGGACATGCCTCTGGTGGTCCAAGTCGATGGCAAGGGCGTGGTCATGCGCCCCGAAGCCCTGCGGGAGGCCACCCGCCGAGCCGCTGAGAAAACCGCCAGCGGCCACCGCGGCCGGCTCGCGCCGGGCGAGAAGCCGAACCGAAAGCGGATAGCCACCGTGGCCTGCGTCTTCGACACCCGCCCGGCCCCCAGACGCCCGCACGACGTGATCCACCCGCCAGGCGGCCGCAGTGGCGAACGTCCACCCCGCCCCGGGCCGAAGGCCGAGAACAAATGGTGCACCGCCTCCCTGATCCGCTCGCCCGAGCAGGTCATCGCGGACGCTTTCGACCAGGCCGAAGCACGCGACCCGAAGTGCCTGCGGCCCTGGATCGTCCTGGTGGACGGCGCGCGTCACCAGCTCGACCTGATCGAAGCCGAGACCCGACGACGCGGCATCACGCCTCACGTCCTGCTGGACTTCGTCCACGTCGCCGAGTACGTCTGGGCCGCCGCCCACGCCTTCCACAAACCCGGCACCACCGAGGCCGAAGCCTGGGCCGCCAACCGGCTGACCTCGATCCTCGCAGGCCACGCGGCCCGCACCGCAGCCGAGATGACTGCCCAGGCCGACCACGAACGACTGCCTGCCGCCCGGCGCGAAGCCGTCGAGGCCTGCCACCGCTACCTGAACGGCCACCTCAACCAGCTCCACTACGACACAGCCCTCGCCAACGGCTGGCCGATTGCTACCGGCGTCGAGGGCGCCTGCCGCCACCTGATCGCCGACCGCCTCGACATCACCGGCGCCCGCTGGGGTCTACCCGGAGCCGAAGCCGTCCTCCGGCTGCGTGCCGTGGTCGCCAACGGCGACCTCGACCTCTACTGGCGCTTCCACACCCGCCAAGAGCACCAACGCATCTACCTCGAACCTAGCCCGCAGAAATTGGCCCTCACTGCCTGATCAACATCGTCCCTCGAAACGAACCGCACCCATCGTCATTCCGCCGGAGGGGGGCGAGGGTGTCCCGCCAGGGTGCGAGGCCGCTTGCCTGTCCAGCGCCGCAGCCCCTTGCTGAACCTATCGAAACTCGATAGATTTCCATCGTAGCTCGATGGAAGGTGAGTCGTGGGAAAGCTGACAGTTCGTGCCCTGCACGCCGTGCTCGTGGTGGTGCTCGCCGGCACCGTGTTCGTACAGGCAGGGATGGCGTGGGTGTTGGTGTCGGGCAACGACCCGGAGGACGGGTCGTTGCCGCTGACCTCGTTTCGCGTGATCACGATCCTCGGCATGGTGACGGTCCAGGTCGCCCTGGTCGCCGTATGGCGGCTGGTGACGATGGTGCGCCGCGGAACCGTGTTCTCCCATGCCGCCTTCCGGTACGTGGACACCGTGATCGGCGCGATCGTGGCGGCTGCCCTCCTCTGGTTCGCGGTCACGATCATCAACGCGCCGGGCCAGCGGGAGGACCCGGGCGTCACCGTCATCATGGGCGGGATCGGCGTGGCCATCCTGGGCGTCGCGCTCATCGTGCACGTGCTGCGGTTGCTGCTCGCGCAGGCCGTCGCGCGCGACGTCGAAGCGGCGCAGATGCAGGCCGAGCTGGACGAGGTGATCTGATGCCGATCGCCGTCGACATCGACGTGATGCTGGCCAAGCGGAAGATGTCCGTGGGCGAACTCGCGGACCGCGTCGGGATCACGCCCGCCAACCTGGCGGTGCTCAAGAACGGTCGCGCCAAGGCGGTGCGCTTCGCGACCCTCGCCGCGCTCTGCGAGGTGCTGGAATGCCAGCCGGGCGACCTGCTGCGCTGGGAGACCGAGGACGCCGTGGTCGGCTGACGTGCCTCGGGGCGGACGTGAGAACGCCCGGCACCACGGCCCGAGACACGGCACGTGGACCGCATGGACGTGCATCGCCGGTCACCCACGGCGCCACCACCCGCGGCCGGTGGCAACATGCGCAGGGCCGGAATCGCCGGTGCCCGCACGCGGAGTGGACCAAGGACACCCAGGGCCGATCACCCCCGGCCCGGGCAGAGCATGCACAATGGCCGGGCCGCTCCGGGCCGTCGTCCCGAGGCCGGAGCGGGGACAGCGATCGTGTTCGACGAGAGGCCCGGCGACATGGGTGCACCACCATTGCTCGAGCTCAAAGGCGTCAGCCGGGTCTACGGCAAGCGCACGGCGCTGGCCACCATGAGCCTGCGACTGCGGTCCGGGAAGTGCGTGGCGCTGCTCGGCCACAACGGCTCCGGCAAATCGACGCTGCTGCGCATAGCGGCCGGCCGGGACAAGCCGAGCACCGGCACGGTGACGTTCGACGGCAGGCCGATGAACGAGAACGACCCGGCGGTCCGGGCCCGGGTGGCGGTCGTCGGCGACACCGCGGCCTGTTACCCCGACCTGACCGTGCGCGAGCATCTGCAGCTGGTGGCGGTGGCCCACGGGGTGGAGGACGCCGGCGACTGGATCGGCCACGTACTGGCCGAGCGGAAGCTGACCGACCACGCCGACGCGCTGCCCGGCGCACTGTCCTCCGGGCAGCTCCAGTCGCTGCTGCTGGCCTCCGCGATGGTCCGGCCGCGCGACCTGCTCCTGCTGGACGAGCCGGAACAGCGACTGGACCCCGGCGCGCGGCGGCAGCTGGCCGACCTGATCAAGAAGGAGACCGCGGACGGCGTCGCGGTGCTGCTGGTGACACACCACGGAGAACTGGCCCGGGCGGTCGCCGACCAGGTGCTGGTCCTCAGCGACGGCAAGGTGGTGGCCGACGGCCACCCGGACAAGGTGCTCGCCACCGGGACCGACGGACTGACCTGGCTCGCGGAGACCCCGGACGGTGCCCGGTGACCACCCTCGCCGAGGAGACCGGGGACACCGGGGAGGCCGGGGAGCACTCCGCGGCCTGGTCCGACGAGGACGACTGGACGCGGGAGACGCTGCGGCTGGTCCGCGACCTGCGCACCCCGCACCGCCGCAAGAGGACCAGCCAGATCGCCTACACCGTGTACTGCGTGGCGCTGCTCCTCGCGGTGTGGGGAGGGCTGCCGAGCTTGGGGCTGTTCCTCGAGAAGTCGATGGGCGCCGACTACTCCGGTCACGGACCGGCGATCCTGGCCGCGTTGCCGGCCGGGTCCTGCGCGCTGGGGCTGGGATGGCTGCTGGTCGCCGCCTGGGACGCCCAGTGGCGCGGGCCGGTGGTGCCGCCGCGCGAGACCGTGGACTGGCTGCTGGCCCAGCCGGTGGACGTCGCCCGGGTGCTGCGGCCGTGGTTCTGGGGGTCGGCCGCGATCGCCGGCGGAGCCGGGCTGCTGGTCGCGGCGATCGGCATGATCGCGCTGGGCCTGACGGTCGGTGTGGGGCTGCCGGCCGCGTTCGGCTGGTGCCTGCTGGGCGGCAGCGGTCTGCCGCTGCTGGCGACCGCGCTGGCCACCGCGGTGGAGGGCAGCGAGCGGGTGGCCCGCTGGGCCCGGCTGGCCACTCCGTACGTCGCCATGGCGGTGCTGGCGCTGGTGGCGCAGACCGTGCTGGCGGTGGGCGGTGACCGGCTGCCGGGACTGGAACGGGTGGAGCTGTGGTCCGGGCCCTGGGGCTGGGCCGGGCTGGCCGCGCTGGCCCCCACGCCGGCCGCGCTGCCGGGCGGCTGGGCCGCGGGCGTCCTGCTGGCGGTGGTGGTGGCCGGCGCGCTGGTCGCTGCACACCGCTTCACCGGGTCGCTGCTGTTGTCCGCGGTACGGCGGCGTTCGCGGACCGCGACCGGGGTGATGGCCGCGCTGCGCACGGTGGAGTTCCGCACCGCGCGGCAGGCGGTGGCCGGAGTCACCGGCGGGGGCCGGTCGACGCGCTGGAGGCTGCCGGCGCCACGCCGGCCGGAACTGGCGGTGCCGTGGCGGGACACGCTCGCGTTGCTGCGGACTCCGGGCCGTCTGGGCCGGGCCGTGGTGCTGGGAGTGCTTGCCGTGCTGGGTGCGGTGCTGGCGGCCTCGGCGCACGGCGGGTCGGGCGTGACGGCGGCGCTGGCCTCACTGGCCTTCGGCTACTGGTCGCTGACCCAGCTGATGGAGCCGGCCCGGGTGGAGACCGACGACACGCGGCGCGGGTCGTGGGCGCCCTATCCCTACCGGGGCCTGATGCTGCGGCACACGGCGCTTCCCGTCGTGCTGGGGCTGGTGGGCGCGCTGGTGGCGGCGGGGGTGCTGGCTGCGGAGGGTGCGGGGGCCCGCGCGTTGCTGGCACCGGCCCTGGTGCCGCCGCTGGTGGGCGCTTCGCTGGTGAACGCCTGCCGGGGGGCGACCAAGCACCATCTGCTGATGTCGTCGGCCCAGTCCCCCACGGGCAGCATGGGCCCGATGCTGTTCCTGGGCTGGTACGGCGCCGGGGCGCTGGCGGCGGTGGTCATGCTGGTCGTCCCGTTCCTGACCGCGCTGCATTCCGGCTCGGGCGCCTCGATCGTCACCGCTGTCGTGGCAGGCGGCCTGGCGACGGTGATCATGGTGCGCTGGGCGGTCACGCGGATCGGGAACCTGACGGCTCCCTTGGCGGACTGACAGGGGTGCGGGCGGCCTGCGCCGCCCGCACCCCTCACGTCAGGTGGTTTCCCGGCGCCCGGCGGGCAGCTGGTCCAGGCCACCGCGTACACCGTCGAAGGTCCCGTGCAGCACCGCCGTGCGGATGCCCTCAGTGGAGCGGCGGCTTGATCAGACCGGCAGCAGGCGGGCGATCAGGGTGCTGAGCTGGTGGGCGTTGCGGCACTCGTGCATCTCGACCAGCTCGGAGTAGGCGAGTGCGGCCGAATCGCCCGTGCCCCACTGGGCGCGGTGCTCGGGGTTCAGCCAGTGGACACGGCGGGCCCGCCTGACGATGTCCCGCACGGCTGGAAGGTTCGGGTCGCTCATGTTCGTCCTGGCGTCACCGAGGACGAAGACCGTGGTGCGCGGGCCGACCGCCTCGCCGTACCGCTCGTCGAACTCGCCCAGCGCCGTGCCGTAGTCACTGCTCCCGTGCCAGCCTGTGAGTGCCGCCTCGGACCTGATGCGCGCGCTCAGGGCCTCGGGGGCGGCCGCGCCGTACTCCAGCAGGCGGGTCACCTCGTCGATCCGGTTGACGAAGGCGAATGCCCTTACCTTGCTGAACTGCTCGTGCAGCGCCTGCACCAGCAGCAGCGTGAAGTTCGAGAAGCCCGACACCGAGCCCGACACATCGCACAGCAGCACCAGTTCGGGGCGAACGGGACGCCGCTTGCGCAGCACGAGCCGCATCGGCACGCCGCCCGTCGACAGTGAAGCCCGCGAGGTCCGCCGCAGGTCGACGGACCCGCGCGCGGCGCTGCGGCGGCGGGAGGCAAACCGGGTGGCCAGTTTGCGGGCGAGCGGCTGAACCGCCCTGCGGAGCTCCGCCAGCTGGGCCTGCCCGGCGACGAGGAAGTCGACCTGGTCCGCGGTCGGCGCCAGCGCCCGCCGGGCGATCTCGTCGACGGCCCGCCGCTCGGCGACCCGGCGCCGTGCCTCCGTGGCGACCTGTCCGCGGAACGCCTCGATGCGCCGGCGGATCTCGTCCTCCAGCAACCGGTCGGCGAACCCCGCCGGGCCGGTCCGTGCCCGGATGCTGTCGCGCGCGCGGGCCAGGAGTGTCTGGGGCCGGACCCGCTCGAGCGTCTGATACGACGACCATCCCCCCGACGCAGGGGAGGAGCCGTACCCGCCGAATCCGTCGACCGCCTCGGCGGCCAATCGGCCGAGCATCGCCTCGTCGCCCGCGGCGAGGGCGGCCGCGATACGGTCGCGCAGATCACCCAGGTCCGCGGGCGTGTCCGTACTCGGCGCCCCGACGCCGTGAGGAAAGTACAGGTCGAAGACCCCGTCGAACACCGCCCGCTGCCCCGTGCCGTGCAGCAGCGTCGCGGCCAGCCCCTCACGCAGCCGCTCGCGATCGGCCAGGCCGAGCGCCGCCACCGCCTGTGCCGCGTCCACGGTCTCCCCGGTGCCGACGCGGATGCCGTGCGCGCGCAGTGCCGCGACAAGCCCCGTCAAGCGCCCCTCGACACCCGTCGGCGCACTCACAGAGTGTCCAGGTCGAGCTTGGCGGCCGCCTTCGCGATGTCCTCCTGATGCTTGAGGATCACGCCGAGACTGTCGCGCACGACGGTCTCGTCGAGTGTGTCCGCACCGAGCGCGAGGAGCGTGCGCGCCCAGTCGATGGTCTCGGCGACCGACGGCACCTTCCGCAGGTCCATCGCGCGAAGGGCACCGACCACCCGCACCACGGATTCCGTCAGCGACTGCCCCAGCCCCGGAACCTTCAGCCGTACGATGCGCCGCTCCAGCTCCTGGTCCGGAAAGCCGATGTGCAGGAAGAGGCAACGGCGGCGCAGCGCCTCGGACAGCTCGCGGCTGGCGTTCGAGGTGAGGACGACGAACGGGCGGCGTTCGGCGCTGATCGTGCCCAGTTCCGGGATGGTGATCTGGAAGTCGCTGAGCACTTCCAGCAGCAGTCCCTCCACTTCGACGTCGGCCTTGTCGGTCTCGTCGATGAGGAGCACCTTCGGGTCGTTGCCGCGGATGGCGGTCAGCAACGGACGGGCCAGCAGGAACTCCTCGCTGAAGATGTCCGTGCGCGTCTCGTCCCAGGTTTCGTCGCGGCCCGCACTGATGCGCAGGAGCTGCTTGGCGTGGTTCCACTCGTACAGGGCCCGTGCCTCGTCGACGCCTTCGTAGCACTGCATCCGGACGAGCCGTGCTCCGGCGACCTGGGCGACGGCCTTCGCGAGTTCCGTCTTGCCGACCCCGGCGGGGCCCTCCACGAGGAGCGGCTTGCCGAGGCGGTCCGCGAGGAAGACGGTCGTGGCGACCGCGGGCGACGCCAGGTATCCGGTCTCGGCGAGGCGTGCGGAGACGTCGTCGACGGATGTGAACAGCATCGGGGTCTCCAGCTCGGTGAGCACACGTTCGGACGCACTATCTAAGCGCTTGTTCAGCGGTGTGTCACGTGCCCGCCTGCCCCCTCGGGTCCGCCCGCCCGGTGGTCCGTCGCCACTGCTCCGGACCGGTGGGCGAGAAAGAAGCGCTCCCGATGTCCTCGACTCTCCGCAACGGTACGCCGTGCACCTGCGCCCCGAGGACGTGCACGCGGCGCTGCCGCTCGACGTGGGGCCCGCCGCCTCGTCCCCCTGGGATCCGCCGCTCGCCGCGGCCATGGCCCAACTCCGGGTCCACTGTCCCGTCTCAGTGAAGTTTGACCGTTCTCACTGAAGTTTGACCGGTGCCCTGCGTTCGCGGCTGTTGAGGCCGCGAGGGGCGGGGCGACGGTGGCTACACCTGCGCGGGCAATCGGTGATGAGGCCCCGCGTACCCTAGCTGGGCCCTGACCTGCAGTGACTGCTACGCGTCGGGGGTGCCGTCCTCGGTCGTGATGGCGACGGCTGTTCCCTGTACGGCGGTCATGCTGAGAAGCCTCTTAAGGAATCAGCGGCGGGAGGCTGGTGCCATCGGCGCGGCATGCATGTCTCATGCTGCAGGCAAGATCCATACCTTCGTGACCGGCCTCGTGGCCTCACTCGAACCGCGAGGTGTCTCCCGCGCCCCGCCGTACGATCTCTGCCGCGCCGCCGGAGAAGTCGACTACCGTCGTCGGCTCGGTGCCGCAGTCCCCGGAGTCGACCACGGCGTCCACCACGTGATCGAGCCGGTCCTTGATCTCCCAGCCCTGGGTCATCGGCTCCTCCTCGTCCGGCAGCAGCAGTGTGCTGGACAGCAGCGGCTCGCCCATTTCGGCCAGCAGCGCCTGGGTGACCACATGGTCCGGGATGCGCACACCCACGGTCTTCTTCTTCGGGTGCAGCAGCTTGCGCGGCACCTCACGGGTGGCCGGGAGGATGAAGGTGTAGCTGCCGGGCGTGGACGCCTTCACGGCCCGGAACACGTCGTTGTCCACCTGCACGAACTGGCCCAGCTGCGCGAAGTCCCGGCACATCAGCGTGAAGTGGTGCCGGTCGTCGAGGTGGCGGATCGAACGGATCCGGTCCATGCCGTCCCTGCTGCCCAGCCGGCAGCCCAGCGCGTAACAGGAGTCGGTGGGGTATGCGATGAGTGCTCCCGACCGCACCGCGTCGGCGACCTGGGCGATGCTGCGCGGCTGGGGGGTCTCGGGGTGCACGTCGAAGTACTTCGCCATCTGCCGAGCTTATGCCGTACCCGGGTCCGCACTCGCGGGGCCGCGCCCCGTCGTCGCAACTACCGCTTCGGACACGGACAAGACCTGCCACCCACGCTCCTGGAAGCCGCAGCCAGCAGCTGTGTCAGGTGAAACTTCGATGAGACGAACAGCTCAGTCGTCAATCTTCGGTGAGACCGGTGCATCTTCGCTGAGACAGGACAGCCCCGTCGAGGAGGAGGCGGTGCTGGACGTCCTGCTGGACGGCCTCGCGTCGGCAAGGTGAGCGTGGATGCGCCTCAGGGGCGGCACGCCGTGCCGCTCACCTGCGGTGGGGAAGGCTCCAGTGGTGCGGCGCGATGAGCCGCCGGACGCTGTCCGGGCCCCAGGAGCCCGGGGCGTAGAGCTCGACCGGGGGCGGGTTCTCCAGCAGCGGGGTGGACGCCTCCCACAGGCGCTCGATGCCGTCGGAGCGGGTGAACAGGGACTGGTCGCCCAGCATCGCGTCCAGGAGGAGGCGTTCGTAGCCCTCGAGCGCGTGCATGGTGTTGAAGGAGTCGGCGTAGCCGAAGACCATTTCCGCGGTGCTCAGGCGCATGGCGGGGCCGGGTTCCTTCACCAGGAAGGAGGTGGTGATCCGGCCCGGGTCGTCGAAGTCGATCACCAGCGCGTTGCTCCGGGCCTCGGCGCCGCCCCGCGCGGCCAGCGGGAACATGCGCAGGGCCGGTTCGCGGAAGCCGAGCGTCACGACATGCCGTGCCTCGCCGAGGGATTTGCCCGACCGCAGGTAGAAGGGCACCCCGGCCCAGCGCCAGTTGTCGATCGTCGCGCGCAGGGCGACGAAGGTCTCGGTGTCCGACTTCGGGTCCACGCCCGGCTCGGCCCGGTACCCCTCGTACTGCCCGCGCACGACATGGGCCGGGTCGATGGGCTGCAGCGACTCGAAGACCTTCTCCTTCTCGTCCCGCAGGGACTGTGCCTGCAGTGCCGTGGGCGGCTCCATGGCCACGAATCCCAGGAGCTGGAAGAGGTGGGTGACGATCATGTCCCGGAACGTGCCGGTGCCCTCGAAGAACTGCGCGCGGCCCTCGATGCTGATGCTCTCCGGCACGTCGATCTGCACGTGGCTGATGTGGTCGCGGTTCCAGATCGGCTCGAAGAGGCCGTTGGCGAAGCGCAGGGCGAGGATGTTGTCGACCGACTCCTTGCCGAGGAAGTGGTCGATGCGGAAGACCCGGGACTCGTCGAAGACGGCGTGGATCGAGGCGTTGAGCGCGCGGGCCGAGGCGAGGTCCGTGCCGAAGGGCTTCTCCACGATCACCCGGGCGTTGTCGGAGAGTCCGCTCGCCCCGAGCGTCTCGATCACGGAGGTGAAGGCGCTCGGCGGCACCGCGAGGTGGAACAGGCGCCGCGGGCTGCCCCCGATGGCCTGCTCGGCGTCCCGTACGGCCGCGAGCAGTGGCCCGGCGGCGCCGGGATCGCACGCGCCGAAGGACAGGGCGGCCTCGAACTCCTCCCACGCGCGGCCCTGGGGCTTCGACCGGCCGAACTCGGAGACCGCGTCCCGCGCGTGCTTGCGGAAGTCCTCGTCGCTCAGCGTGCTCTTGGCGGGCGCCGAGCCGACGATCCGGTAGCGGGCCGGCAGCAGCCCCGCCTTGGCGAGGTGGAAGAGACCGGGCAGCAGTTTGCGGCGGGCGAGGTCGCCGGTCGCGCCGAACAGCACCACCACGTGGTCCTCGGGGACCGGACCGTGACTGGGTGAGGAGGAACGATGGGACATGGCGCCTTCACCCGGTCTTCTCGGCGTGGCCGCCGAACTCGCCGCGCATCGCGGACAGCACCTTGTCGCCGAACTCGCCGAGTCCGCGCGACGCGTACCGCTCGGCCAGCGAGGCGCTGATGACGGGGGCGGGCACGCTCTCGTCGATCGCCGCCTGGACCGTCCAGCGGCCCTCTCCGGAGTCCGAGACCCGGCCGGTGAACTGGTCCAGCTGCGGTGAGCGGGCGAGCGCGTCGGCGACGAGGTCGACCAGCCAGGAGCCGATCACCGAGCCGCGCCGCCAGACCTCGGCGACCTCGGCCACGTCGATCTCGTACTGGTACGCCTCGGGCTCGCGCAGCGGCGCCGTCTCGGCGTCGACGGCCCTGCGGCCCAGCCCCGCGTCCGCGTGCCGGATGATGCTGAGGCCTTCGGCGATGGCGGCCATCATCCCGTACTCCACGCCGTTGTGGACCATCTTCACGAAGTGGCCGGCGCCGCTCGGCCCGCAGTGGAGGTAGCCCTCCGGCGCGGTGCCGTCGGACCTGGTCCTGCCGGGCGTGGGCTCGGCGTTCCCGCGGCCGGGCGCGATGGTGCGGAAGATCGGGTCCAGCCGCGCCACCGGCTCGTCCTCGCCGCCGATCATGAGGCAGTATCCGCGTTCGAGGCCCCAGACGCCGCCGGACGTGCCGCAGTCGACGTAGTGGATCCGATGCGGGGCGAGCTGCCGGGCGCGGGCCATGTCGTCGCGGTAGTAGGAGTTGCCGCCGTCGATGACGGTGTCGTCGGGTTCCAGCAGCGCGGTGAGCTCGTCGAGCGTCGACTGCACGACCCCCGCCGGGAGCATCAGCCACACGTTCCGGGGCGGCGCCAGCTTCTCCACGAACTCCTGGAGCGAGGCGGCGGCCGTCGCCCCCTCCTTCTCCAGTTCCAGCATGGCGTCGCGGTTGAGGTCGTGGACGACGCACGGATGGCCGTCGCGCATCAGCCGGCGCACGAGATTGGCGCCCATGCGGCCGAGCCCGATCATGCCGAGTTGCACGGGTGAGTCAGTGGCCATCCGGTTTCCCCGTTCCTCGGCGGCCTCTACGGGCCGAAGGTCGTGTGGGCCCACGTCTCAGGGCGGCTCCCTGGAAATCTACCCATGCGCGACATTTGGTGCGACGAGAGGAACGCCGTCCGCCGGCCGGGGTGCGACGGGCGAGGTAGGTCGTGACCTGCGGTCTCCGTGCGAACCGGGAGTTCCGCCAGGTGCTGGGCGCGGACGCCGCGCTGCGCCGTCCCGGTGATGGGAGGGGGTTCCCGAGGCGGTACCGCCACGTCCTCGGATCCGGCCGTCGCCCACCGGGCGGCCGGGTCGCCGCGGACAGAGCGGTGGCGGCTCGCCGCCGCCCTGCCCCGCGGCGTGCGTCAGCGCGCGACGGCGCAGTTCCGCCATGCCGTGGCCAGGGCCCGCGGGATCTGCGGGATCGCGCGGCAGCCGCTCTCGCTCGCGGGGAAGCCGTCGGTGGCGACGTAGGTCCAGTTGGTTCCCGAGGTGGCGCGGAAGTACTTCATGGCGCTGCCCTCGTCCTGCAGGTTCACCAGCTCGCCCTCGGTCGCGCCCTGGGTGGGCTGGAACTGGGTGGCCGCGTAGCGGACGGTGCCGCACTGACCGAAGAAGAACCGCTGCGGCTCCGGCTCGATGTGCACGAAGCGCGGGAAGCCGCGCTGGTACGCCCGTGTCACCGCGGCCTTGACCTCACCGCTGACGGTCAGGTTGCGGCAGCCGGGGACGGAGGCGGGCGCCTGCCGGGTGCTGGGGGAGGTCGCGGGGGTGCTGGAGCGGGGCGACGGCGTGGTGGCCGAGGGGGACGTGACGGAATCGGACGGCTGGGCCGAGGGAGAGCCGGACGCCGACGCGTCCGCCGTGACCGACGCGTCCGGCGAGGGGGAAGTGGCCGGACCGGCGGCGGTGTCGGACCCGGAGGAGTCGCTGCACCCCGTCAGCAACAGGATCCCGCCCAGCAGTGCAGCCGCCATTGAGACACCTCTGAAACCGGACAACGTGACGCTCCTCCTCGGTTGACGAACCTCATGCGCACCCCGCCGTGCCCCACAGCCGGTGATCCGCTCACCCCTCACTACTCCGCCGGACCGTGGCCGGGTTGCACAGGCGGCCGGATCAACGATTGCAATTCCGTATACGCGTCCGCCGTGCAGCCATATGTCCGGATCAGGTGACCGGCCCCCGCGGGGCCAAGGGGACACCTTCCGCTGGTTGTTTACGTTTGCTTTACCTGCGTTCACCTCCGCTGGCCAAGATCCGCCAGGGGCATGCCACCTCTCGGCACCGGCGTGCCCCTCACCTTGTGGCGATCGGAAGGACAGCTGGTGATACGGCCAACACAGCGGCTCAGGCGGCCCGGTGGCGGATCGGCGGGGCAACGGCTCGCGGGGGCGGCGCTCGCCGCGCTGCTCCTGCTGAGCGGGAACCTCACCGGGGCGTACGCCGAGACCGGGGCGGAGAAGCATCCGCCGGGGCACGACCAGACGGCGGACGCCACGAGCCTGCCGGCGCTCACCCCCGGGGACGGCGCGTACCTGGAGGGCACGGAGAAGGTCGCGGCCACGCCCACGCTGGCCGGTGACTCCGTCACACGGCTCGCGGTCGACGGCAAGGCCGTGGACGCCGAGCGGACGGTCGGGACCTCCCGGCTCAGCTTCGACGTCGGGTCCAACTCGACGGAGGCCCGCTACCACAACCACGTCCTGGTCAACGGCGACTACCGGGCCGACATCGGCGACCTCGTCAACCAGCGCGGCACGATCGAGATCCCCAACGACGAGCTGGTCAAGGGCGAGAACAAGGTCGAGATCCTCGCCGGCACCGTCGACAGCTCCTGCGGCACCAACTTCGACGACTTCGTGCTCTCCGACATCAGCCTGGACCTGCTCGGCGAGGTCGCGGACGGCGAGGAGAACGAGTACACGTACTCCTTCGGCGACGGCAGCTGCGGCACCAACACCACGCTGCTCACCAAGGCCACGCTGACCTTCTTCGTCCTGGGCGACCCGCAGCGCACCACCGGCCTGCGCGCCGACCTGGACACCACCGGGCTCGCCAACGGCGCGCACGCCCTCACGGCGACGACGACCTCGGGCAAGACCGTCAAGAACACCGTGACGGTGAACAACGCCCCCGCGGGCGCCCCCCGGCTGCTGCCCAAGGACGGCACGCTGGTGAAGGGCCGCCAGCCGGTCTTCGCGAACTTCCCCGCGGGCACCGAGGGCGAGCCGACGACGCTCACCGTCGACGGCAAGGAACCCGCCACCGCCGCCAGTCTCGGCAACGGCGCGGCCACCTTCTCCTTCGACGTCGGGTCGAACTCGATCGACGACAGGTACGACAACCACCTCCTCGTCAACGGCAAGCGCATCGACCTGGGCGGCACCTGGGTCAGCCAGCGCGTCGACATCGCCGTCCCCGCGCGCTTCCTGGTCCCCGGTGACAACACGATCACGGTCGTGACCAGCGCCTACAAGGAGAGCTGCGGCAACAACCGCGACGACTTCGACATCTCGGGGCTCGCGCTCGCCCTCGACGGCGGCACCGTCACCGGCCACGGCATCGCCGACTCGTACGCCATGGGCGACGGCAGCTGCGGCAACAGCGACACCCGCCTGCGCGAGGCCGACCTGCACTGGACGATCGACGCCCCGGCCGTGCACGTCTCACCGACCCTGGGCTCGGGCAACGCGACCCTCGGCTTCACCGTGGGCACCAACTCGATCGAGGCCCGCTACCAGAACCACATCCTGGTCAACGGCCAGAAGCAGGTGCTCGACGCCGACTTCGTCAGCCGGCACGTCGGCCTGACGTTCCCCAACGAGTGGCTCGTCCCCGGCTGGAACACCATCGACTTCGTCACGGGCACCTTCCCGACCTCCTGCGGCGACAACCGCGACGACTTCGCCGTCTCCGACATCACCCTGACCCTGGCGAACGGCACCGCCGCCGGCCGGATGCTCAAGGGCTCGTACGGCCTCGGCGACGGCAACTGCGGCGACAACGTCAACCCGCTGACCGAGATCGACCTGGAGTTCTTCGTCGACGGCCCTGCCCAGGGCCTGTACGCCGACCTCGACACCGCCAAGACCGCCGACGGCAAGCACACCCTGGCCGCGACGTCGAAGAGCGGCAAGACCGCGACCCGCTTCCTGGTCACCGACAACTCCGCCCCCACGGTGGCGTCCAGCGTCCCCGCCGCCGGGCAGCGGATCACCGCCTCGGTCGTCCTCGACGTGCGGCTCCAGGACCTGTCCGGCGTCGTGAAGGGCCCGGACGTCACGCTCGACGGCAAGCCGGTCGAGCCCGGCGCCGCGGTGGGCCCCGGCCTGTCCGCAGGCGAGCACACGCTGAAGGTCTCCGGCACCGACGGCGTCGGCAACACCGGCACCCGCGAGGTGACGTTCACCTCCGCCGGCATCCCCGACGCCCCCGCCGACCTCACCCCGAAGTCCGGCACGACCGACGCGGGCGGCAGCGTGAAGCTGTCGGCCACGGTGGCCGAGCCCGACGGCGGTGACGTGACCGCCACGTTCTCCGAGACCGAGATCATCACCCCGGACCACGTCTACCAGGGCACGGCCACGTCCGTCCCCACCACGCTCGAGGTCAAGGGCGAGAAGAAGGTCAAGGCCGCCGGCCTCGCGCCCGCCGACGGCAGGACGCTGCCCGCGCCGGCCGGCCCGGACGTCACCTTCCAGCGGTACGACGTGAAGGTGAAGGGCCACGTGGACGCGCCGGTTCTGCGCTGGGAGGGCGTCATCGACCCCGAACGGCTCGCCGCGCTGCGCGTGTGGAACACCTGGACCGACGCCTGGGACGTCCTGACCAGCGCCCGCGGCGCCGTCGAGGGCAACACCGTGCTGACCGCCGTCGTCGACCGGAAGTACGTCGACCGGCAGCAGATCCACGTCATGGTGACCGGCGAGGACCCGTTCGCCGACGACATCGACGCCGGTGACCCGGACCGCTTCGCCGACCCCGCCTCGTACGACTTCTCGATCGTCCACTACACCGACACCCAGTACCTCTCCGAGGGCGCGGTGGAGCAGGAGACGCCCGAGGAGCGCGCGGTGTGGGAGAAGGCGTACGGCGACGTCTCCCGCTGGATCGCCGCCAACAAGGACCAGCGCAAGATCGCCTACGTCGCCCACACCGGCGACATCATCGAGAACAACATCCGCAAGCCCGCCGACGAGGCCACGCAGCGCCAGATCACCGGCGAGCTGGAGCTCTCCTCCAAGCAGCAGAAGATCCTCGACGACGCCGGGATCCCCAACGGCGTGATTGCGGGCAACCACGACAACCAGTCGGGCACCGAGAACGGCCCCGGCGCGATCTACAACAAGTACTACGGCCCCGACCGCTACCAGGCCCTGTCCAAGGGCTGGAAGCACGCCGAGTACGGCGGCCCCTGGCGGCCCGGCGACAACCAGAACCACTACGACCTGTTCTCCGCCGGCGGCCTCGACTTCGTCGTGGTCGGCCTGTCCTACGGGGTGACCCGCGAGGAGGCCGAATGGGCCGACTCCGTCTTCAAGCGCTTCCCCGGCCGCAACGGCATCCTGCTCTCGCACGACTACCTCGCGCCGAGCGGCAACGCGAACGGACGCGGCGCCCCGTTCTCCGCGCCCGACGGCTCGATGCTCTACAAGACCGTGGTCCAGGACAACCCGAACGTCTTCCTGATCCTCGCCGGTCACGAGCACGGCGTCGGCACCAACGTGAAGCCCAAGGTCGGCGAGGTCGAGCACGACGTCGTCGAGCTGCTCGCGGACTACCAGTTCTACACGGTCTCCGCGGACCGGCTCGGGCTCACCGAGATCGGCGGCTACCAGCCGGACGACCAGCTCCAGTTCGGCGCGAGCTTCTTCCGGATGCTGCAGTTCGACGTCAAGCGCTCGGAGGTGACGGTGGACACCTACTCGCCGCTGCTCGACGAGTTCGGCGCCACCGAGTACGACACCGACCACCGCTACGACGGCACCGAGGACAACATGGTGCTGCCGGTCGACCTCACCAGCCGCAAGACGGCCTTCACGACCGACTCGCTGGCGCTCTACGACCCCGTGAGCGTCATCGGCAAGGCCAAGGCCCGCTCCGGCGAGGTCGCCTCGGTGACCTGGCGGGGGCTCAAGCCGGGCACGACCCACGCCTGGTTCGTCACGGTGCGCTCCACCGGCGGCGGTGTCACCGCCTCCGAACCGAGCGTCTTCGTGACCAAGGACGCCCACGGCCGCCCCGGCACGTGGGGACCGGACGCGCCCGCGTACCCGTGGTTCGCGCCGTCCACCGGCCGGCGGTGACCGGCTGACACGCCGGTAGGACCGCAGGCCCGCCCACGCCCGCCGTTCACCCCCCCACCCAGAGGACCGACCCCATGCGTTGCACCACCGCGCCCCGGCTCTTCGCCGTGCTCCTCGCGGCCCTCGTCGCCGTGCTCGCCGCGGCCCTCGCCTCCGCCGCACCGGCCGCCGCGCACGACGCGACCTCGAAGGCGTACGTCGAGGTCAAGGGCGCCGGAAGCCACGTGGAGGCGACCCTCGACCTCGAGTACGACCTGCTCATGAAGTCGGCCTGGCTGTACGAGGAGGCGTACGGGGCGCAGGGCCGGACCAAGCAGCTGCACCAGCTCCAGACCAACACCGACGCGGTGCACGAGTACGTCACCGGGCGCTTCGCCGTCGGCCACGAGGACGCCGCCTGCTCACCCCGCCCCGCCCGCGACGCGGACGTCCACACCCGCGGCACCCGCCCGTACGCCGTCCTCACGCTGGTCTACGACTGCCCGGGCGGAGCCGGCGGCACGTACACCGTCTCCAGCGCCCTCTTCCCCGACGCCGAGAGCTTCGTGCACAGCACGCAGACGATCGTCCACTACGACATCGACGGCCGGCGGGGCTCCCAGGTGCTGACCGCCGCCGAGCCCACCCTGGAGACCACCGGGCACCACGAATCCCGGCAGATCACGGACTTCTTCCTGCTCGGCATGGAACACCTGCTGTTCGGCCTCGACCACATCCTCTTCCTGCTCTCCCTGCTCATCGGCGCCCGCGGCCTGCGCGACGTCGTCCTCGCGGCGACCGCCTTCACCGCCGCGCACAGCGTCACCTTCCTCCTGGCGGCCATGGGCCTCGTCCACGTCCCCGGATCGGTCGTCGAGCCGGTCATCGCCGCCTCCATCGCCGCCGTGGCCCTCGCGGGGTTCCTCCTGCGCAACCGCGAGGCCACCGGCCGCTGGCGGCTCCCGGTCGTCTTCCTCTTCGGCCTCGTCCACGGCCTGGGCTTCGCGGGCGCGCTCGGCATCGACGAGAGCTGGTCCTGGGAGCTGCTGCTGTCACTGCTCAGCTTCAACGTCGGCATCGAGGCCGTGCAGCTCGGCATCATCGCGGTCACGTTCCCCCTGCTGGCCCTGCTGCGCCGCACCCCCGCCCACCGCTGGGCGCTGCCCGCGATGACGGCTCCGATCGTGGTCGTGAGCGTCTACTGGTTCTGCGAGCGGGTGGCCGTGCCGGCGTGACGGGGTGCGGCCGGGCGGTCAGGCCTCCAGGCGGACGGGCATCAGGACCGAGAAGGCGCCGTCGTCCTCCGCCCGGCGGATCGTCACGGGCGCCGTGGGTGCGCCGAACTCCAGCACCAGCTGGTCGCGGTCTCCGGCGGCCAGCGCCTGGAGGAGGTACTCGCGGTTGACGGCGACGTCGTCCGGGCCTTCGTCGCCGTCCTCGCACACGCTCACCGTGCCGTCGCCCGCCACCGTGAGGACGCTGATGTCGGGGGACTTCCCGTCCTGCTCCCGCGTCTCGCCGGGGCGGACCGGTCCGGTCTCCAACGCGGTGCGCAGCGCCGCGACCTCGACGAGGACGCGCCGGCCCTCCGGCAGGCGCACGATGCGGCGGTAGTCGGGGAAGTCGTGGTCGAGACAGCGACCGGCCGCCTGACGGTCGCCTGCCGCCAGGGCGACACGGTCACCGTCCACCGTGAGCTCGACGGACGTCTCGCCGCCGGCCAGGAGCGCCCGCATGGCGTCGGCGAGCGGGGACGGCACGACGATCTGGCGGCGGGGCCCGTCGTGCCCGGTGGCACCGGTCTGCGCGACGGCCATCCGGTACCGGTCGGTGGCCACGACATGGAGCGTCCCGCCGTCGATGTCGAACAGGACCCCGCCGAGCACCGGCAGTTCGGGATCGGTCCCGGCGGCGAAGCGGACCGCGTCGAGTGCGGCGGCCAGGTCCGGCGTGGGGACGGCCAGGCGGACGGTGCCGGTAGTGAGGGGCGAGGACATGGGGTTCTCCTTGCGGTCGAGTAGTGCGCGGATCGCGGAGAACTCCACGCGGGCGTCGGACAGACCCCGTTCGAGGCGGCGCAGTTGCGCCTGCAGCAGTTTCCTGACCAGGTCGGTGTCGGCACTGGACCAGCCGGCCAGCACCAGGCGGATGTCCGCCAAGGGCATGCCGGTCCGGCGCAGCCGTGCCAGCAACCGGGCCTCTTCGAGCTGCTCGGGGCCGTACCAGCGGTAGCCGCTCGACGGTTCCACGCGGGCCGGGACCAGGACCCCGGCGCCGTCGTAGAACCGCAGCGCGCTCACGCCCAGGCCGCTGTCCCGGGCCAGCTCACCGATACTGCGCATGTCGTTCTCCACACCCGGGACTCTGCCCCCTCCACCAGGTCGAGGGTCAACCCGCCTGCCCGGAGGGGCCGCCCCAGGCTCCAACCAGACCCGCGGGTCGGCGGGTTGAACGGGGCGTGACGTCCGGCACCGGGGAGGGGAGGTGGACTTCACCTCCCCGTCACGCGTCCGCCAGGAGGCCCGGACACGATCGTGATCGTTCCCGCTCGCCGTCCCCCAGGAGGACCCCCGTCATGCTGCGCCGGACCGTGTCCGCACTCGCCGTCGTCTTCGCGCTCACCGCCACCACCACCGGCGCCGCCGCCGCCACCACGGGCAAGGCCCCGGCCACCGACGGCCGCGGCGCGCGTGTGCTGGACGTGATGACCTTCAACATCCACCACGCCCAGGGCACCGACGACGTGCTCGACGTCCCGCGGATCGCGGACGTCGTCCGCAGGAGCGGCGCCGACGTGGTCGGGCTGCAGGAGGTCGACAACCACTACTCCGCGCGCAGCGACTGGGCCGACCAGGCCGCCGACCTGGCGAAGCTGCTGGGCTACCACGTCGTCTTCGGCGCCAACATCGACAACGCGCCCCCGGCCGGCAGCGACCACCGGATCCAGTACGGCACCGCGATCCTGTCCCGCTACCCGATCACCGCGTCGGAGAACACCTGGCTGTACAAGTCGCCCGGCCAGGAGCAGCGCGGACTGCTGCACGCCACCTTGAACGTGCGCGGCAAGGCCGTCCACTTCTACTGCACCCACCTGGCCGCCAGTTCGCAGACCGACCGCCTCCAGCAGACCCCGCAGATCGTGGACCTGATCGGCGACAGGGAGCCCGCCGTCCTCGTCGGCGACTTCAACGCCCTGCCGGACGCCCCCGAGTCGCAGCCGCTGCAGTCCCGCTACACCGACGCGTGGGCCCGTTCGCTGCACGGCCGTGGCGACGGCGCGACCTACCCCGCCGAGGCCCCGACCGAGCGCATCGACGCCATCTACACCACCGACGAGGTCAAGCCGCTTGTCACGCGCGTGGTGCAGGCCGACCCGACGGCCTCCGACCACCTGCCGCTGATCAGCAAGGTCCTGGTCACGCCCTGATCAGGAGCCGGGGCCCAGCCGCTCGACGACCGAGCGGAGCTGGTCGCGGTCGAGCTCGTACACCGTCTCGCCCGCCCGTGGGTCGCGTGCGTGGAGCACGTGGAACAGCGGGGCGTACGGACCGCCGAGGTCGACGAGGGTCGCCGAGGCCCCGCGTACCGCCCGCTCGGTGCCCTGCGGGCCGGAGAGGTCGATGCGGCTGAGGACGCCCGGGGTCACCCACACCGGGACCGGCCCGAGGTGGCCGAAGAGCTGCAGGTGGAAGTGGCCGCACAGGACGAGCCGTACGTCCGTGCCGCGTACGGCGTCCGCCAGTTCGGCCCCGTCCTGCAGCCCGAGGGCCTTCTGGGTCGCGACGTCGAGGGTGACGGGCGGGTGGTGGAGGACCACCACGGATCCGTGCGGCGCGGGCTCGGCCAGCACCTCGCGGAGCCAGCCGTGCTGGCGCGGGCCGACCCGGCCGTACACCTTGCCGGGGACGAGCGAGTCGAGCGTGATGAAGCGGTGGCCGCCGATCACGCTCACGGCGGCCCGCTCGCCCTCCGGGGAGTCGACGACCGCGGTCGCCAGGTCGTCGCCGTCGGCTCCCAGGTGGCCGCTGCCCAGCACCTTGGCGAAGGCGCCGCGCTCGTCGTGGTTGCCGGTGCAGAACACCACGGGCGCCCGCCTGCGCGCGGCGAACTCCCGCACCATGTCGCGGGCCGCGGCGTACGCCTCCGGGGAGCCGTCGTCGGCGACGTCGCCGCTGATGACGACGGCGCCGACGTCCGGGACGGAGTCGAGGGCGGCGAGCATCCGGCGCAGGGACTCCCGCGCGTCGATCCGCGGGAGTTGGGCCCGTCGACGGGGCCGATGTGGATGTCGGACAGGTGAAGGATCCGCATCCCGACCACGGTACCCACCACGTGACGTGGCGTCACCGGGGCTGACCGGGGCCGGGAGCGGACCTCAGCAGTGGGGGCGGGCGCTCACTTCAGCCGTTCGAGGCAGAGCGTGAAGTCCCGGCCGGAGCCGCCCTGCGTGTACCGGCTGTACGGCTCGTCGCAGCTCCCGTCCGTCCCGGACTGCCTGCTGGCGACCTTGAACTGGGCCCCGGGGTCGCCGCAGTCCACGATCTCGAACTCCGGGTCCCCGACGGAGATCACGCCCGTGGCCGCCGCGTTCCCGGCGTGCAGGCAGTCGCCCGCGTCGGCGGTCGAGGCACCCCCGAACCAGGTGGTGTAGCCGCCGTAGACCACGAAGCCGATCACGACGAGGCTGATCACTCCCCTGACGATGCCCTTCACGCCGATGCGGCGTGCGGGCGCGGGCGCCGGAGGGCCGGGCACGCTGTACGGGTTGCCGGCCGGCGGGCCGTACGGCGCGGGCGGCTGCTGGTTGTACGGGTTGGTGCCGGGCGGCGGCGGAGTGCTCATCGCGATTCCCCCTGGATCTCGTAAAGACAAGGTCAAGTAGCCGGTGGAAGTTACCACCGGGACCCGCGCTGGGGACCGGATCACCGGAAATCTGTGGCCTTGACGTGACCCTCGGCCACGTCGGCCGCGCACGGGAGGCGCTCCGGGGTCCCGACCCCGGTGGACGTCGCTTTTGTCAAGCCCCGAATTCCAGGGGCGTGACGCGAGGCACCGGGCCGGGCTCAATGGAGGCATCGGTTCACGCAGAACGGGTGGCCCTCCCGGAACCATCCGGTTTTCCCGTCATCCTTCAGCAAGGAGAATTCTCATGGCCCGCACACCTCGTTCCCGGCGTCTGGCGATCTTCACGGCCTCCGCGGCCCTGGCGGCAGGGGGCGCTCTGATCCCCACCACGGCGTTCGCCGCCCCCGCGTCGGCGCAGACAAGCGCCGTGTCCACCCAGGCACCCCAGCAGCAGACGAAGACCACCGGCTACGGCGGCGACAGCGATTGCTGGGAGTCCGACTACGAATACTGGGAGTACACGGAGTACTGGGACTACACGGATTCCTACGACTACTACGACGGGTACTGGGTTTACTACTGATCCACGGCTGCCCGAAGACACGCGGGTGCCGGCCCGGCGGTGGAGACCGCCGGGCCGGCACCCGTCCTCCGCTGAGGCGGCCTCGACGTGGCCCGCCTTGCGTACGGGCCGACCCCTCCGGCCGCCCGATGCCCTCACGGCATGCGGGCCTGCGCGACCCGGCGGAGAAGGAGATGCGGATATCCGGCCATCCAAGCGACTGGCTCATGCCGGACGGCTGGCCGTCGCGGAAGAAGGCGTCTCAACTCGGGTCGGCGCTCGGGAGATGGCGGCCGACAGCCAGGAAGGCATCTGACGCCTGGCTGCCCGCGCCCGGCGCACCGGATGGTGCGCCGGGCCGCCGGCGGTTTACCACCAGATGACGACGTATCCGGGGCCGCCGTTCTCGCCGAGGGCGGGGAGGCCGATGGTGCGTGCGCCGCCTGATCCGCCGATGCCTGCGCCCTGGGGTGCTGGCTGGATGATGCCGTCCACCGCAGGACGGCCTCCCTGGCCACCCGGCTCACCGATCGGACCAGTGAGGGTGCCGTTTGCGCCGTTGTTGCCTTGGCGGACTGTGCCCTGGCCGGGGCAGGAGGCTGTGCCGCCGGCGCCACCGGGAATGAGCCCCCGCGCGCCGCCTTCGGCAGTCACGATGTCGCCTAGCCCGTTGTCCACCGTGCTTGGTGTGCCGGGGAAGCCGCTCGCAGGCCCGCCCGCGCCTCCTGTGCCGACGTCTACCACGACCGGTGTACCAGACTGGACGGGAAGGACGCACCAGGCGAATCCCCCGGCGCCGGCACCGGCTCCGGTGCGGGCGAAATCGCCTCCCTCACCGCCCCCGCCGGCGCCCCATGCCTGCACGAAGACCGTGGTGACGTCGGCGGGCGGCATGAATTGACCGTCGCTCTGGAAGTCCATCAGGCCGTGAGCGGGGGCGACACCGGGCAGGCCCTGGGGTCCGGCAGGTCCGGCGGGTCCGGCGGGTCCGGCAGGTCCCTGCTGGCCGGTCTCGCCCGGAAGTCCCTGCGGCCCGGCGGGTCCAGCAGGTCCAGCAGGCCCCTGCGGGCCGGGAGGTCCAGGCGGGCCGGGAGGTCCGGGAATGCCGGGGCGGCCCGGGTGACCATAGCCCGGGCGGCTGGGGCAGTAACCGGGGAAGTACGGGAAGAGAAAGCACGGATCAGCGAGGCCGGCTTGAGCGTCAGGCTTCACGGCGGCAGCCTCGCCACCATCGGCGTACGCGGCGCCCGTCAGAGCACTGGACGCCAGGGCCACGCTCGCGGCCGCCGTCAACAGCGCCCGAGGTATGGCTATTCGAGACAACATGTCACCTCCAGGAAGGGGCCCCGCAGCGGGCGGCAGCCGCCGCTATCTGTCATTGACGGCAGCGAGCCACCCGCAAGAATTGCCCTGCATAATTCGACGTGCACTTTCAGTAGCCGACCGAGTGACCCCCGGGACAGCCCCCTGAAGACGCGGCGCCCGGCGCGCCAGGTGGTGCGCCGGGCCGCCTGCGGTCTACCACCAGATGACGACGTATCCGTCGCCGCCCGCCGCACCTGGAGCGTCGGTGTCGCTGCCGCCGTCGCCGCCCTCGCCCGCACCGGTCGGTGCTGGCTGGACCACGCCGTCCACCGCGGGGCGGCCGCCCTGGCCCGGGGCGCCCGGTAGGGGGTTGCCCTCCTGGCCGTCCGCGCCCGTGCGGACGGTGCCCTGCCCGGGACAGACGCCCGTGCCACCGCTTCCCCCGATGAGCAGCGACGCGCCCCCGCCGCCGCTGGCCGACACGACGCCGCCCAGGTTGTTGTCCACAACGGTCGGCGTGCCCGGAGAACCGTTGGCCGGGCCGGCGCCACCGGCGCCGCCGGCGCCGACGTCCACCGCGACCGGTGTGCCCGGCTGGACGGTGAGGACGCACCAGGCGAAGCCGCCGGCGCCGCCTCCGGCGCCGGTGATCGCGCCGCCGCCTACGGCTCCGCCCCCGCCGGCGCCCCATGCCTGGACGAAGACCGTGGTCACCGCGGCGGGCGGCACGAACTCGCCGTCGTCGTCGAAGTCCACCAGGCCGTGGGCGGGGGCGACACCGGGCAGGCCCTGGGGTCCGGCAGGTCCGGCGGGTCCGGCGGGTCCGGCAGGTCCCTGCTGGCCGGTCTCGCCCGGAAGTCCCTGCGGCCCGGCGGGTCCAGCAGGTCCAGCAGGCCCCTGCGGGCCGGGAGGTCCAGGCGGGCCGGGAGGTCCGGGAATGCCGGGGCGGCCCGGGTGGCCGTGGTGGCCGGGGCGGCTCGGGCAGTACCCGGGGAAGTAGGGGAAGAGGAAGCACGGGTCGGCGAAGCCTGTTTCGGCACCAGGCTTTGCGGCGTCAGCTCGGCTGCTGTCGGCGTTGCCCCCGTATGCGGCACCTGTCAGAGCGCAGGACGCCAAGGCCACGCTCGCGGCCAACGTCCACAACCGCGGACCACCTGGGCGCCGCCGTGTGGGCGCCTGAAGCAGGGCTGTTCGGGACAACACGTCACCTCCGGCAAGGGGGGCCCGCAAGGCGCGGCTGACGCCGCTCACCAGGAGAGAGGAACTGTCGGAGACAGCGGCGAGCCCACAGAAAGAATCACTCTGCGCAGCATGTCGCGCACATTAGGTAGCCGACCGGGTGATCGCCCGGCCTGGTGTCCCGGCGCGGCCGGGCTCGCCTGACCAACCGGCGCCCGCGGCGGATGTGCCCGGACCGCGACAGCGAGCCTGCAGGAGGGGGTGAGTGAGCGGCATCGGGACCTGCGCAAAGCGCCCGCCTCCACCGCTGAGACGGGCGCTTCGGGTGCGCCGGGCCCGTTTCACGCCGGGCCGATGGCCACCGCCGGCACGGGTGATCAACCCGTGCCGGCGCAGACCGTACTGTCATACAGCCTGCACTTACGGAGACCGGACAGCCCGCCGGTGTGTGACAACAAGCTGGCAGCGCAGGCGATCTGACGCCCTGCGTCGTCATCCGGGGCCTTGCAGCAACGTCCGGTTTGTTTGAATCCCAGGTGTCTCGGACCCGGTAGCGCCGCGCCCGAAGTGGAACCCAGGCGGAGAGATCGGCTACAGCAGCGGCTTCGATGATGTCCCGGTTCGCCGAGGTCGAAGCGGGTTCGTCCGCCACACGTCAGCGCACCGTGTCGGGCAGGAGGCCCTCCTCGCGGAACTGCGTGCGAGACAGACGCGTGCCAGTTCGACGACACCCACACCGTCGCCGGGATCGTCACTGTCGGCATGAACGCCCGCGGCATGTGGTTCTGCGGCGCCGCCGGGCCGTGGCTGTCGGAATGGGACCGGCGCGTGTTCCAGGGCTGCCAGCCCAGCTACCACATGAAGAAGGGCGGCAACGGGCGTTGGCAGCTCCGCGCCGTCCTGTCCGTCCCCGTCCCAGGGCACTCCTCGCCGCTGGTCGCTACAGCGGTCGCCGAGCGCGCGAACCTCGCCCTCGCCGCCTCCGCCGCCCTCGCCCAGCCCGAGGCCGCGCCCGGGCACCCGGACGTAGCGCCCGGACACGACACCGGCACCGCACCCGCGCCCACCGACCAACCCGTGACCGACATCGCCGCCCTGGCCGCCGCCCTCGTCGGACGGCGGCCTGGCCGACGCCCTCACCGCCGCCATGGCGCGCCGCGACGAGGGGCGCCGCGCCGAAGTCGACGCCCTGGCCTCCCTCGTGGCCGGCCCCGCCCGCACCACTGCCAGCGAAGGAGCCCAGTAATGCCGTGCTCGTGCCAGTCCAAGCGAGAGCAGTTCGAGGTCGTCGCTACGAGCGGCAAGGTCGTCTTCACCTCCGGCAACAAGGCCACGGCCGAGACCGTCGCCACGCGTTACCCGGACAGCGAGGTCCGCAAGAAGGCGCCGGCCGGAGCCAAGACTGCCGCCCAGGCCGGCGGCTCCTGACCGGACGGGCCAGGCGCCCCGGACGGCGTGCCGGGCCCGGTCGCGGTCTACCACCAGATGACGACGTATCCGGAGCCGCCGTTGTCGCCGGTGTTGTCGGCGCCGCCGGTGCCGCCGGTGCCGCCGGTGCCGGCACCTGCTGGCGCCGGCTGGATGATGCCGTCCACTGCCGGACGGCCTCCCAGGCCGCCGGGCGCAGCATTCGAGAACGATCCAGTGCCGCCGGTGGCGCCTTGACGGACCGTGCCCTGGATGCCGTTGCACTCGCCCATGCCGCCCGCACCACCAACTGGGGGCAGGAACCTGCCACCGAGGCCGCCGCGGCCGGCCACGAAATTGCCGAGGCTGTTGATCGCCCCGCTATTTCCGCCGACAAGGCCGTCCGATTGTCCGGACTGGCCCACGCCTCCTGCGGCTACGAACACCGTGACCGGTGTACTGGGCTGGACAGGCAGGACGCACCAGGCGAAGCCCCCGGCCCCACCACCGGATCCACTGAGGGCGGCGGCACCACTCGCACCACCTCCGCCACCGCCCCACGCCTGGACGAAGACTGTGGTGACATTCGCGGGCGGGACGAACTCGAAGGTACCGGGATCGTCGTAGTCCATCAGGCCGTGAGCCGGGGCGACACCAGGGGGGCCCTGCGGGCCGGTCTCGCCCTGCGGCCCCTGCGGGCCGGTCCCGCCCGGAGGTCCGGCCGGACCAGCGGGACCAGCGGGACCAGCGGGACCGGCCGGACCAGCGGGACCAGCAGGCCCGGGAGGTCCTGGCGGGCCGGGAATCCCGGGGCGCCCCGGGTGCCCGTGATGCCCGGGGCGGCTGGGGCAGTACCCGGGGAAGTATGGGAACAACAAGCACGGGTCCGCGAGACTGGTCTCAGCGCCGGGCTTCGCAGCGCGAGCCTGACCGCCGCCGGCGCCCTCGGCATACGCGGCACCAGTGAACGCACTGGACGTCAGGGCCACGCTCGCGGCCACTGCCCACCACGCCCGAGGTATGGCTATCCGGGACAACACGTCACCTCCAGCAAGGGGCCCACAACGCGCGGCGGACGCCGCTCACCAGGAGAGAAGAACTGTCGAAGACAGCGGCGAGCCCACAGCAAGAATCGCCCTACGTAATGTGACGTGCACATTCAGTAGCCGACCGGGTGATGCGGAACTGCCCCGACCTGGCGCGCCACGCGGTGCGCCGGGCCCCGGTGGTCAGGGCCCGCCCGTGACGAGGCCGGCGAGGCCGAAGACGCGCCGGATGTCGCGCCGGAAGACCACGGCCGTCACGAAGACCGCGATGAGCGTCACGTCGATCGGCTCGGCCCCATCGGACAGGCCCGCGAAGGAAAGGCCGCCCACACCACCCGCAGTGGGCACGGCCCAGGTGAGGATCCGTACCCACTCCCGGTCTGACCCCGTTTCGGCGTCCTGCCAGGAATGCGGCGACGACGGTCGGGACAGCCCGCCGCAGGTTTATGACGTTCGAATCGGCGGGCACCGCTGTAGCCCAATCCGTCCGTCCCGAAGCGGGTTGCTCCGGCCCAGGTCAGAGGAGGGTGCCCGGCAGGACGCTCTCCGTGCTGAACTGCGTGCGGTACGACTCCGCGTACCGGCCCTCCGGCGCCAGGAGTTCCGTGTGGGTGCCGCGCTCGACGACGCGGCCGTCCTCGACGACGAGGATGAGGTCGGCGGCGCGCACCGTGGAGAGGCGGTGGGCGATCACGACGGCGGTGCGGTCGGTAAGCGCCTCGGCGAGGATGCTGTCGTAGTCGTCGGGGTAGCGCTGGGCCTCCATGTAGCCCTGGCGTCCGCCGGTGGAGCATCCGGTGAAGTAGGAGGAACGGGAGGCGAAGTTGTTCAGCGGAGTGGTGTTGACCTCACCGTCGCTGTTCAGCGCCCAGCTGACGTCGAGGGCATCACCGACGCCGGCGTCCGTGGTGGTCGCCGCGTAGCCGGTCTTGACGGCGGTGCCCATCCCGACACCGTTGTCCCCGGCGAGGTAGGCGCTGCCGAGTGCCTGGAAGCGGCGGTTCCAGCCTTTCTCGGGCAGCCAGGTGGTCACCGTGGCGTGGTGCCGCCCGCGTCGCGGACCGCCGTCACGGCCTCCACCTCGGTGCCGGCAGCGGCCCGCACCGGCATGGAGGCGCAGTCGAACGGCGCGGCCGAAGCGGGAGCGCGGGTCTCCGTGCCGACCGACGCCTTGGTGTCCGGCCTGGCCGACGCGACCGACGCCCGGCTCTATGCGTAGTTGGACGCGAAGCCCGATTCGGGGCTGCGGGGGCCTCAGGCCAGGCCGCTGATGCCGTCCCCCAGTAGCTTCAGGCCGAGGACGAAGAACAGGGCGGCCATGATGGCGGCGTTGTGCCGGGCGGCCCGGTCCCGCCAGTTGGCGAGGATGCCCTCGGCTCGTTCACCCATGCACAGGTACACGGCGAGCGGGGCGAGGACTCCGAGCGACGCGATGACCACGAAGACGGCGAGCGCCCCGATCTGCTGAGGCACGGGGATCCCTGCCGAGCTGATGGAGGCGCCGGCGGCGATGGTCAGCGGGGCGTTCTTGGCGTTCGCGGCCGAGAGCAGCAGGCCGAGGCCGAGCACCTTCGGCGGGGTGAAGTGGTCGATCGCCGCCATCCACTTCGGCAGCTGCGCCTGTGAGGGGTCGCGTGGACGTCCCCGCCACTGCCGGGCCGCGAACAGGAGGAGCAGGACGCCCAGCGCCAGCTTGAGGGCCCCCACCCACGTGGCCGGGTGACCGTGCGCGGACGCCCCGCCGGGGCCGCCCACCGCCAGCGTGATCGCGCCGAGGACGGCCAGTCCCAGGAACCAGCCGAGGGCGAACAGCGTGCCGTTCGTCCGCCCCCGCGGGGTGGCCAGGACGAGGATGATCGCCACGATGGGGAGCGGACTGACCGCGACAGCGGCGGCCAGGCCGAGCACATCGCCGACGGCGTGTCCCAAGGCGGCCTCCTCGACGGTGGAGAGATCACGTGCGCCGGCCGTCCGGATCGGTGATCGTGCGCGCCGGACCGGCTCCGCTACCGATCGTGAGACGGGGGCCGCGTCGAGGCGCGGTATCCGTGCCGTACGGGTGACCGACGGACGTGGTGTCCCGGGCTCGGCCCTTCCGGCGACGCGACGTCACGGACGCCGTCCCGGCTATGACCCGAACTTCGTCCATTGCCCTTCGGAGACCACCTCGACGGAGCCGTCGACGACCTGGATGGCCGTCTGTTCGTCGAGGGCGTAGGCCGGGACGCCGATGTCGGCGGCCCACCGCTCCGCGTCGGCCAGGGTGTTCGTCGGGAAGGCGTCCAGGTGCGGGAAGATCGAGAAGTCGACGACTCCCAGAGTGCGGTCGTCCGGCGCGGACGGCCACTCGACGAAGTACGCTCCGATCCGGGGCGTCATCACCATGCTTCCGGCACTCACTCCCACCCAGACCGTGTCGGGCAGCGAAGGCAGCAGATCGGCCAGCCCGGACTCCCGCATCCAGTGGCACAGGTACGTCGCGTCGCCGCCGTCGACCAGGAGCACGTCGGCCTCCCGGACCCAGGGGACCCATCGCTCCGCGCCGATGGTGGGCAGTGCGGTGAGCTCGAGGACGCCGAGCGACGCCCAGCCCAGGCCGGTCAGGTGCTGCCACCGGGGCTCGGCGGCTGCGAAGCCCCGCACCGATGCCGGACCGCACATCGGGTGACCCCATTGTGCTGTCGGGATGCAGAGGGCGTGGCACTCGGCGATCGGCTTGCCGAGAAGCCGCACGAGCGCCGAGTGGATGCTCGGGTTCGTGACGCCGCCTGACGTGAGCAAGAGCTTCAAGGTGCCTCCAGAATCGTGCGCGGAAGGTGCATGTGCCGGAACACCCGGGACCGTGCTGGAACAGCTCAGGCGTCAGCGCAGCGTGCCCGGGAGGAGGCCCTCCTCGCTGAACTGCGTGCGGTACAGCTCCGCGTACCGGCCGTCCGCCGCCAGGAGTTCCGGGTGCGTGCCGCGCTCCACGATGCGGCCGTCCTCGACGACGAGGATGAGGTCGGCGGCGCGCACCGTGGAGAGGCGGTGGGCGATGACGACGGCGGTGCGTTCGGCGAGGGCCTCGGCGAGGGCTTCCTGGACGGCGGCCTCGGAGGTGCTGTCGAGGTGGGCCGTGGCCTCGTCGAGGATGACCACGCGCTGGCCGGCCAGCAGCAGCCGGGCGATGGTCATGCGCTGGCGTTCACCGCCGGAGAGGCGGTAGCCGCGTTCGCCGACGACGGTGTCGAGGCCGTCGGGGAGTTCGGCGACCAGCCGGTCGAGGCGCGCGCGGCGCAGGACGTCGCGCAGGTCGTCGTCGGTGGCGTCGGGCCGGGCGAGCAGGAGATTGGCGCGGATGGTGTCGTGGAAGAGGTGGCCGTCCTGGGTGACCATGCCGACCGTGGCCCGCAGCGAGGCGGCCGTCAGGTCGCGGACGTCGGTGCCGCCGACGCGGACGGCGCCCCCGTCTGCGTCGTAGAGGCGGGGCAGCAACTGCGCGATGGTCGACTTCCCCGCGCCGGACGAGCCGACGAGCGCGACGGTGTGGCCGGGTTCGGCGCGGAAGGAGATCCCGTGGAGGACCTCGCCGCCGGCGCGGGTGTCCAGGACCGCGACCTCCTCCAGTGAGGCCAGCGACACCTTGTCGGCGGACGGGTAGCCGAAGCGGACGTCCTCGAACTCGACGGCGACGGGCCCGTCCGGCACCGGGCGGGCGCCGGGGCGGTCGGCGATGAGGGGCTCCAGGTCGAGGACCTCGAAGACCCGCTCGAAGCTGACCAGGGCGCTCATGATGTCGACGCGCGCGCCCGCGAGTGCGGTCAGGGGCGCGTAGAGGCGGGTCAGGAGGAGGGCGAGGGTGACCACGGAGCCGGCGTCGAGGGCGCCGGTGAGCGCGAAGTGGCCGCCCAGTCCGTAGACGAGCGCCAGCGCGAGGGCGGAGACGAGGGTGAGGGCCGTGATGAACGCCGACTGCGCCATGGCGGTCCGCACGCCGATGTCCCGGACCCGGCGGGCGCGTTCCTCGAACCGGGCCGACTCGTCGGCGGGCCGGCCGAAGAGCTTCACCAGGGTGGCGCCGGGCGCGGAGAAGCGCTCGGTCATCTGGGTGCCCATGGCGGCGTTGTGGGCCGCGGCCTCGCGCTGGAGGCGGGCCATGCGGGTGCCCATGCGGCGCGCCGGGACGACGAAGACCGGGAGGAGGGCGAGGGCGAGCAGGGTGATCTGCCAGGACAGGGTGAGCATGACGCCGAGGGTCAGCAGGAGGGTGACGAGGTTGCCGACGACCCCGGAGAGCGTGTTGCTGAACGCGCGCTGCGCGCCGATCACGTCGTTGTTGAGGCGGCTGACCAGGGCCCCGGTGCGGGTCCGGGTGAAGAAGGCGACCGGCATGCGCTGGACGTGGTCGAACACGGCGGTGCGCAGGTCGAGGATGAGGCCCTCGCCGAGGTTCGCGGACAGCCAGCGGTTCAGCAGCCCGAGGCCCGCCTCGGCCAGGGCGATCACGGCGATCAGCACGGCCAGCGTGGTGACCCGCCCGGGGTCGCCGCCGGAGACGATGGCGTCGACGACCCGGCCGGCGAGGACCGGGGTCGCGACGGCGAGCAGCGCGGTCACGGTGCTCAGCAGGACGAACTGCGTGATGCGGCGCCGGTGGGGCCGGGCGAAGGCGCCGACGCGGCGCAGGGTGTCGCGGGCCAGGGGGCGTCGGTCGTGCGTGGCGTTCATGACGCTGTGCAGTTGGGTCCAGGCCGTGGTCTCCATGCTCATGCAGTGACCGTAGAACCTCGACCGGCCTTGAGGTCAAGGGACCCCCGCGAAGGCGCCGGATCCGAGCTGCCCGCACCCGGTCCGGTTACTGGATGTGCATGACGACGTGCCCGAGGCGATGCTCGCCTCGAGGGGCGGCTACGGGCTCGAGGGCCGGTTCCGGCGCCGGCTCCGCGGGCTCCTCCCAGCCGTGGCCCCCGGCTTCGCCACGCCGCCGCCCTCCCATGGGCGCCGACGTGGCCCGCCCGGCACCGTGGGCGGGCCGCATCGTTGTGCCCGGGCTACGTCACGGGCAGGAACGCCTTCTTGCAGTGCATGCAGATCATCTGCTTCAGCCACTCCGCACGCTTGCGCTGAGAGGTCTGCTCCTTGCCTCGCTCCCGCGTACCCCACACCGCCCCGCCGACCGTCACGAGCAGCCCCAGCAGGATCACCCCCGACACCAGCAGCGCCACCCCGAACCCGGCCACCAGCAGCGGCCCGATCAGCGCTGCCTTCTCCTCCGCCGGTTGCGCGAAATCCTTCTTCAGCGCCGAGCCCGGATCCATCGTCGCCACGTACAGCTCCAGGCTCTGCACCTGAGTCGACCCGCATCGCTTGCACTGCAACACCGCCACCGCATCCCCCGATCCGTCGACAGACAACGAGAATGCGGGCCACTCCGCCAAGTCGACAAGATGACAAAACGCCTCATGTAGAGGTTCCGGGGCCCGGGGATCACCCGGTCCGGCTACTGGATGTGCATGACGAGGTGCCCGAGGCGAGGCTTGATGCGGGCCCGCCGCTGTCCACGACCGCTCACTCTCCCCAATGGCGGTACCTGCCGCCCGTCGTGGGCCGTTCCTGGAGGTGACGTGGTGTCTCGAACAGTCATGCCCCGCGTGGTGCGGGCGGTGGTCACGAGCGTGGTCCTGGCGGCCGGTTCGATGGCGGGTGCGGCCTACGCGGTCGGCGCGAACGGTGGCCCCGCGCCCGAGGCCGGCGGACCCCAAGCCGGGAAGCGTGCGGCCCAGCCGTGCTCATTCTTCCCGTACCTGCCCTGGCACTGCCCGGGCCGGCCGGGCCGGCCGGGCCGCCCCGGTCCACCGGGGCCCCCTGGTCCGCCGGGACCTCCCGGCCCGCAGGGACCCGCAGGACCCGCCGGCCCTCAGGGGCCGCAGGGCGGGACCGGTCCGCAAGGACCCGCCGGGCCCGCCGGACCGGACGGCCCCCAGGGGCCCGCCGGGCCTCAGGGGCCGCCCGGAACCGCAGCCGCCCACGGCCTGGTGGACTTCGACGACGACGGCGAGTTCGTGCCGCCCGCCGCGGTGACCACGGTCTTCGTCCAGGCATGGGGCGCCGGCGGGGGCGGAGCCGTAGGCGGCGGCGCGATCACCGGCGCCGGAGGCGGCGCCGGCGGCTTCGCCTGGTGCGTCCTCACCGTCCAGCCGGGCACACCGGTCGCGGTGGACGTCGGCGCCGGCGGCGCCGGTGGCGCCGGCCCGGCCAACGGTTCTCCGGGCACGCCGACCGTTGTGGACAACAACCTGGGCGGCGTCGTGTCGGCCAGCGGCGGCGGGGGCGCGTCGCTGCTCATCGGGGGAAGCGGTGGCACGGGCGTCTGTCCTGGGCAGGGCACCGTCCGCACGGGCGCGGACGGCCAGGAGGGCAACCCGCTACCGGGCGCCCCGGGCCAGGGCGGCCGCCCCGCGGTGGACGGCGTGGTCCAGCCCGCTCCGCCCGGTGCGGGCGAGGGCGGCGACGGTGGCAGCGACACCGACGCTCCGGGTTCGGCGGGCGGCGACGGATACGTCGTCATCTGGTGGTGACGCACCGCCCTCCGGTCCGAGTGCGCCCGCCCTCGCCTCACGGCCTCCCCGGGATTCCGGCCGGAGATCGATATCCTCGCGTCCAGTTCGGCGGACCACCTTCTCCAGGGAGAAGCTCATGCCACATTCGGGAGAGACCGCGGACGCGATTCCCCGGCCGGAGCGGTTCGCGGACGTCGAAGGCTGGTTCTGGCCGGTGGACCAATTGCTCTTCGACTGGTTCCTGCGGCGGCAGAACGACCGGGAAAGCCCGGGTGACCTGCTGGAACTCGGCGCCTACATGGGGAAGAGCGCCATCTTCATGGGCCGCTACCTCCGCGAGGGGGAGCGGTTCACGGTGTGCGACCTGTGGGATTCCCCGGCTGTGGACGACCCCAACAGCGCCGAGATGAACAAGGCGTATGCGACTCTCACACGGCGTGCGTTCGAGGCCAATTACCTGTCGTTCCACGACCGGCTCCCCACCATGGTGCAGGGCCCGACCTCGGTGATCACCTCGCACGTCGGCGCCCGCAGCTGCCGGTTCGTGCACGTCGACGCGTCCCATCTGTACGAGCACGTCTCCGGCGACATCGCGGCCGCGCGCGAGCTGCTGGTCCCGGAGGGCATCGCGGCCTTCGACGACTTCCGGAGCGAGCACTGCCCGGGTGTCGCCGCCGCCGTGTGGGCGGCGGTGGCGACGGTCGGACTCAAGCCCGTCGTGGTCACGAGCACCAAGCTCTACGGCACCTGGGGGGATCCGGACCAGGTCCGCGAGGAACTGCTGCGGTGGCTGAGGACGCGCCAGGACCTGTGGCACGCCGTGGACCAGGTGGCGGGCGTGCCCCTGATCCGCATCAGGGGCACGAAGGCGAAGTCCCCGGATCCGCCGGTCTCCCGCCACGAGCCGCTCAACGGGTACCCGTCCCTGTCCGGGGAACGGGCCTCCGCCGTCCGCCGCCTCGCGAAGGACCTCGTCCCGCCGATCCTGGCCCGCGCCGTGCGGTCGGTGTCCCGCAGGCGCCGGACGTCATGAGGCCCTGAGCCCGTCCTCACCCCCCAGGAACCCCGCGACGGACGTCACGAAGCGGCCGGCGTCGTCGAGCCAGGGGAAGTGCCCGGCCCCGGGCTGGACGACGAGCCCGGCGTCCGGGAACAGCGCGGCGAACTCGGCGACCGTGGCCGGGGGCGCCCCGAGGTCGACCTGCCCGGCCAGCAGGAGGACCGGTGACGCCAGCCCGGCGAGCGCGGCACGCGTGCCGTCCGGGTCGAAGGCGCCCTCGGCGCCGAACGCGGACACGACCTCGTCGCTCATCTGCTCCCGTTCCGCGGCCTGGTGGGCCCGCGCCACCTCGTCCCAGCGGCCGTAGGAGAACGGCGCGACGGCCTGCCACCGCTCGGCGGTGGCCTCGCCCGCCACGATCGCCTCCAGGGCCGCGAACGCCTCCGGGAACCACGGCTCGTCCCGGCGCAGCAGGGCCGTCTCGCGCCGGAGGCCGCCCGTGATGGGCAGGCCGACGGCCCGGACGCTCGGCGTGACGAGGACGAGGCTGCCGACCCGGTCCGGATGGCGGCCCGCGTACTGCGCGGCGAGGTTGGCCCCCGCGCTGTGCGCGAGCACGTCCATCCGGTCGAGGCCGAGGTGCTCGCGCAGGGCCTCGACGTCGTCGACGAGCCGGTCGCAGCGGCAGGAGGCGATGTCCCGCGGTATCCCGGACAGGCCGGTGCCCCGGAGGTCCAGCCTGATCAGCCGCCGGTGCGCGGACAGGCCGCCGAGGTCACCGAGGTACACGGAGTCCTGCGGCCCGCCGGGCAGGCAGACCAGCGGGCGGCCCGAGCCGAGGACGTGGTAGGCGAGCTCGGTGCCGTCGTACGAGGGGAAAACGGGCATGGCGGAGTTCCTTTCGGCGGTGCTGAGGGAAGCTGAGGTACCGGGGCCCGGAGGGTCAGTGGTGTGCCGGTCGCGCGCCGGGGTCCCGGACCAGACGGCGGGCGAAGAAGCGCTGTTCGCTCTCCACCTCGGACGTGGGCAGCTCCATGTGCCGGCCCGGGTTGGCGCGGAGCGTCTTGTCGCGGGAGGCGAAGGCGTCGAAGAGGGCGAGGGACGACGACCGCGGCACCAACTCGTCGTCCCACTGCAGGAGGAAGCGGACCGGGACGGTGATCCGGGCCGCCGTCCCGGCCAGGGACTCGTGACCGAGCAGCCCGAACACGGCCGCGGTGATCCGGGGTTCGGCGGCCACGAGCGGCACGCCGACGGCGGTGCCCAGCGACACGCCCCAGAACCCGACGGGGACGTCCGGGCCGACGCGCCCGTGGGCCTGCAGGGCGTCCAGGGTGGCCCGCCACTCCGGGACGGCGCGGGTGGACAGCGCCGCGTTGTGGGCCGCGATGAGCGGGGCGACGGGCCCGCCCGAGGCCACCGCCTCCCTGATGCGTACCGCGGCGGTCTCGTCGGCGGCGGTCCGCGGGCGGTCGCCGTGCCCGGGTGCGTCGATGGCGGCGACCGCGAAGCCGCCGGTCGTCACATGGTGGTGGGCGCGGGCCAGGAGGCCCGGGGCCTTCTTGTCCCGGCCGCCGCCGTGGGCCAGCAGGATCAGCGGGCGGTCGCCGGCCGCGTCGGCGGGGGACCAGAGCACGCCGGTGATGTCGCCGAGGACGAAGAGGTGTTCCGAGACGCCGTTCGCGGTCGTCTCCGAGAGGAAGCGCATGGCTCGATGCCTTTCGGGATGCCTTCGGGCACTCCCGGGGACGCCTGCGTCAGAGGGTCCGCGCAGCCGTGCGGGAGGGGAGTACCCGGCCTGTTACAGCGTTGATGGGTCTCACCTCCTCGGTCGTCACTGCACGGTGACGGTATCAGGCCCGTGATCGTGGGGCAGCCGGTTTTCCCGGCCCCTTCCCGGCCCCTTCCCGGCGGTTCCGTCGCCCCCCGGCGGTACGGGGGGCGACGGGGAGAAGCGCTAAGGCTGTCGGGAGGTGAACGCGGTCAGGAAGCGGTCACGGAAGGCGTCCATCCGCCAGACCGGCGCGTCGTGTTCGGGCTGCAGCCCGTCGCTCCAGCCCCAGTCGGAGACCTGGTCCAGCACCTTGGGGTCGTGGGCGACGATCGCGACCGGCACGTCCCGGCTGGCGTTGACGCCGACGACCGTCGACACGGGCTGGTGGTCGCCGAGGAAGACCAGCACGGTGTTCTTGTTGCCGTACTTCGTCACGAAGTCGATGAGGCTGGTCAGCGAGTACTGGATGGCCTTGCTGTACTCCTGGCGCACCTGCTTGGGGTCCTTCCAGACCTCCTTGGGGTCCTTGCCCTCCTTCTTGATGGCGTCGTAGACCGAGCCGTCGCCGACCTGGTCCCAGTCGATCATGTGGGGGATCGGCGCCCAGGGGTTGTGGCTGGAGGCCAGGATGATCTCCGACATCATCGGCTGGTTCGACGCCTTCCCGTGCTCCAGGCGCTCGAACGCCGACAGGGTGTACTGGTCGGGCACCGGCGACCAGCTGAACTTGGGCCCCTGGTACCCCATGGTGCGGGAGTCGTGGATGTGGTCCAGGCCGAAGAACTTGCCCTCCGGCCAGGCCCGGGTGACGCCGGGCATCATGCCGACCGTCCGGAAGTCGCCGGTGCGCTTGAAGGCACTGGTGAGGGTCATCCGGTCACTGGAGCTGACGTAGCGGTAGCGCTGCTGGTCCGGGACCCACAGCCCGGACAGGAAGGTGGTGTGGGCGAGCCAGCTGCCCGCGCCGGTGACGGGGGAGGTCAGCCAGCCGCTGCGGGCGGAGAAGCCCGCGTCGGCGAGTTGCTGCGTGCCGCCCCGCAGCACCGCGTCGACGTCCGGCGCCATCGCCGGGTTCTCGACCGCGTCGCGGCCGTAGCTCTCGATGAACGTGAAGATGACGTCCTTGCCGCGGAGTCCTGACAGCAGCCGGTCGGACGGGATCTTCGCGAACGGGTCGTTGGCCACCTTCTTGGCGAACACCTTCTGGTCGGCCAGGCCCTGCTGCACCATGTCCACCTGGCCCCGGACCCGCAGGCTGGCGTCCTTGGCGGCGAAGTTCAGCCCGGAGACCTGGACGCCGAGCGTCGCGCACGTCATCCAGACCACGCCGGCCACCAGGGTGCCGCGGCGTGCCACCGAGGGGTGCCGCACCATCACCTTGCACAGCCGCACGATCGCCAGCGGCATGAGCACGAGGAGCGCGAGGACGGCGATCAGGGCCCCGGCCAGGGCGCCGTACGCGGTCGTCGCCCCGTCCGTGTCCTTCAGGAACGACAGTCCGTCGGCGAACAGGGACCAGTCGAACAGCAGGTAGAACGGCCGTTGCAGCGTCTGGTAGAAGCCCATGTCCACGCAGTTGAGGACGACCAGCAGGCCGAGCAGGACCCCGCTGAGGACCGCCACCACGCGCCGGGGCCTGGGCGGCAGCACGAGCAGCAGGGCGGCCAGCAGGATCGGCTCCGCCGGGACGCGGACGAAGCGGGAGGCGGTCAGGTAGGGGAGCCGGTCGGGCATCAGGAAGGCGAAGAGCACCAGGGCGGCGGCGAGGATCGTGAGGCTCCACGACACGGCGCGGGTGACGTCCGGGTGCCGCTCCCGCCATCGGGCCAGGGCGCTGCCCGCGGCGGGAGCCGGTTCGCCGGGGTCCTCCTCGTGGGCCTGCTCGTCGTCCGCCCCGGGGCCGGGGGCGGGAGCCGCCTCCGTTTCGGGCTCGGGCTCGGGCTCGGGCTTCGCTTCGGGCTCGGTCTCCGCCGCCTCCGCCTCCGCCTCCGCCTTGGCCGCCGCCTCCTCCTCCGGAGCGTCGCCCGGGGGTGGTTGCTCCGTCGTGTCCGCCTGGTCCGTTACCGGTCGCTGATGAGCGCTGGAGAGCGACAACCCGAAGTTCCTTCCAAGCGAGCCACAGTGATGGGGGCGACCCCCGCTGGAGGAGCTTGGGCCACCGACAAGCCTGTACGGCTCGCCCCACGCCTTGGTTCACCCATCTCCCGTACGCCGGGAAAACGGACCATTGCATGGGGATGTCTTTACGCAAGCGGGAGGGTCTCCACCTGGGCGTCCTCGCGGGGCACGCACCGCATCGGCATCGCGGTGGGGTGGACGACCGCGCCGCGGGCGAGTTCGCGCACGTGCGGGCCGGCGTCCGCCGGGCGCAGGCGCCACCGGGCGGCGACGGTGGCGACCTGGATGACGGCCTGCGTGAGGGCGAAGACGTTCCCCGGGCACTGGCGGCCGCCCGCGCCGAAGGGGATGGACGCGGCCCTGGGCAGGCGCGCGGCGCGTTCGGGCAGCCAGCGGTCGGGGTCGAAGGCGAGGGGGTCGGGGTGGAGTTGCGGCAGGTGGTGCAGGACGTACGGGCTGAACAGCACCGTCGCGCCCGCCGGGACGCCGACGTCGCCGAGGAGCACCTCCTCCGGGGAGAGCCGCAGGATGATCCACGGCGCGTACCGGCGCAGGGCCTCCTGGACGACGCGCCGGGTGTGGGGGAGGTGGGGCAGGTCCTCGAAGACGGCCGGGCGCCCGCCGAGGACCCGGTCCGTCTCCTCGTGGAGCCGGCGCTCCACCGCGGGCTCGCGGGCGAGTTCGTGGAACACCCAGGCCAGGGTGGCGCCGGTGGTCTCGGTGCCCGCGACGAGCATGTTGACCAGCTGGTCGTGGACCTGGTCGTCGGTCAGCCGCTCCCCGGTCCCCTCGTCCGCGGCGAGCAGCAGGACGGAGAGCAGGTCGCCGTGGTCGGTGCCGTCGGCGCGGGCGGCCTCCACCACATGACGGGTCGCGGAGCGCAGTCGCCGTACGGCCCGGTCGAAGCGCCGGTTGGCGGGGGTGGGCAGCCGCAGCAGGGCGTCGGGGAGCATGGAGCGGCGGGGGATCTCGTTCAGGACGACGGGCAGCGAGCGCTGCACCTCGGCGACGGCGTCCGCGCCGAGGTCCGAGGAGAACAGCGCCCTGGCCACGGTGGTGAGGGCGAGCGCGTTCATCTCCTCGTCCACGCGCAGGATCCCGCCGGGCCGCCAGGCGGCGGTGCGCTCGGCGGCGACGGCGGTCATGGTGGCCGCGTAACGGGCGATGCGGGCCCGGTGGAAGGCGGGCTGCATCAGCCGGCGCAGCCTGCGGTGCTCGGCGCCGTCGGCAGTGCCGACGCCGGAGCCGAGCAGAGGGCGCACCTTCTCGATGAGCACGCCCTGGTCGAACCGGCCCGCTTCGCCGACCAGCACGGCGCGGACCAGTTCGGCGTCGTTGACGACGTACGCGGGCAGGCCGCCCAGGCGGATGCGGACCACCGGGCCGACGGCGGGGAGCGAGCCGAGGAACTCCAGGGGCCGGCGCAGCAGTGCAGGGCCGTGGCCGAGTAGGGGCAGCGCACCGGGGGCCTCGGGAGCGCGCCGGAGGGCGGAGGGCGCGCCGGCGGTCGCGGTGGTGGGGAGGGGGGTCACGGCGTCCCGTCTTCCGTCGGGCCGGCGGCCGCTGCCGCCGGCGGGGCCAGAGGGGCGAGAGGGGTGAGATGGGTGAGCGGGGCGAGGTGCGCGCGGTACCAGGGCGCGGCGGCGGCGAAGCGGGTGGCGAAGGCTCCCGGGGTGTGTCCGGTGCGCCGCCAGACGCGGCCGCTGTCGTAGTGGTGGTCCTGGCCGAACAGCGCCAGGTGGCGCAGGTCGCGGGGCCGCCCGGCGAGGAGTTCGCGGGCCTCGTCGTACGTCAGGTCGGCCGCGGGGGCGGGCACGCCCAGGTGCCCGGTGAGCGCCGCGGTCAGGTCGCGCACGGCGACCGGCTCCGGATGGCCGACGTGGTGGACCTCCCCGCCGGGCACCGGACCCCAGTCGGCCACGGCCAGCGCGGCGATCGCCGCCGCCAGGTCCTCGACGGCGACCAGGGAGAGCAGGGCCCGGCCCCCGTCGACGGAGACCGGGAGGGCGGTGAGGGTGCGCACGAGCCGGGGGACCAGCCATCGGTCGCCCGGCCCGTACACGAACATCGGCCGCAGTACGACGCCTCCTGCGGCCCGGACCGCGCGCTCGCCCGCGAGCCGCGAGCGGCTGACGGCGGAGACCGGCGCGGGGACGAGGTCGCCCTCGGCGGCGCCGCGGTGCGGTCCGTCGCCGTAGACGGCGGCGGTGCTGAGGTGGACGATCCGCCGCACCCCCGCACGCCGCGCCTCGGCGACCAGGGCGGCGGTGCCCCGGTCGTTGACGAGGCCGCAGGCCCGGGGATCGTCCTCGTCCACGGTGCAGGCCAGGTGGAGCAGGGTGTCCACGCCGTCGCAGACGCCGTGCAGGGTGCCGCGGCGTGCGAGGTCGGCGTGGACGAGGCGGGCCGCGGGGTCGGCGACGGGCGGGCGACGGTGCGTCAGCAGCCGCAACTCCACCGGCTGGCGGCGGAGTAGGCGGTGGACGGCACGGCCGGTGAAGCCGGCGGCGCCGGTGAGCAGGACGGTCCTCATCGGGCACCTCCGGGGGCGGACGGGAAGACGACGGCGAAGGCCATCACCACGGGCATCGGCCGGGCGGCGGTGTGATGGCGGGGGAAGCCCGGCGCCGTCATGACCGGCAGCGCGCAGGGCGGGGCCGTGGATGGGCGGTGGTGTTCCGGTAGTGGTAACTCCGGTCGGGGCACGCAGGGTTGGCGGTGGTCGTCATCGCGGGCCTCCGGGGGCGGCGGGGAAGCACGCCGGCCGGGCGGCGGTGCGGCGGTGCGGGAAGTCCGTTGCAGCCGAGGTCGGGAGGGCCGGCGGGGCGCTGGGCAGGGTGGTGGATGGGCGGTGGTGTTCCGGCGGTCGTAAGTCCGGTCGGACACGCGGGGTTGGCGGTTGGCGGTGGTCGTCATCGCGGGCCTCCGGGGGCGGAGGGGAAGCACGCCGGCCGGGCGGCGGTGCGGTGGTGAAGGAAGCCGGGCGCTGCCGAGCCCCGGAGGTGCCGGCGGGACGCAGGGCAACTCCGCCCGGTGGTTGTGGAGTTGCCGGTCGTCACGGGCCGTCATCGGGGGCCTCCGGGCGTGGCGGACTGGATGAGCAGCGCCGAGGTGAGCAGGGCGGACAGGAAGCCGACGACGAAGGCCATCGCCGCGGGCACCGGCCAGGCCGCGGCGCGGCGGCGCAGGAAGCGCAGCGCCGCCATGACCGGCAGGGCGAGCAGGGCGCAGGGGAGCAGTGCCCGGGGGTCGCGCAGCAGGGCCGCGGCCAGCACGGTGGCGAGCACCGCCCAGCCCAGCGCCGTCAGGGCGCTGGGCACCGGGCCGATGACGCCCGAGTACGTCCTGGAGCCGGGCTCGGACCGCCAGCGGGTCTTGCGGGCGAACTCGAAGTGCAGGAAGACGCAGGCGGGGACGAGCAGCAGCGGCAGCGCGTGCCAACGGGCCGGCACGGGCGTGGAGCCGGTCAGGGAGACGTAGACGTACACGCTGAGCAGCAGTTGCACCGGGTGCGTGACGGCGAGGTTGAGCAGGACGCCGTCCCGGAGCCGGGGGGACCGCCGCTCCAGCACCACCAGCAGCCAGGAGTACGCGAGGCAGGCGGCGAGCGGGAGCAGCGACACCGGGGACAGCGCCGCGTTCAGCGTGACGAGGAGCACCGCCACGACGCCCATCGCGCACCGCAGTTGGGCGACGGTGACCGTGCCCCGCACCAGGGGGCGGTCCGGGTTGTGCGCACGGTCGTAGTCGAGGTCCTTCTGCTCGTCGACCACCCGCAGCCAGAAGAGCACCAGGACGGCCGAGGCGCAGCGCACCGCCGTGCCGGCGCCGGGGTGCCAGGGCGTACGGGTCGCCGCCGCGGCGGCGGCCTCAAGCGACAGCACCCACAGCGTGGCGTAGGGGACGTACACGTACGGGGTGAAGACCTGGACGGTGAAACGGAAGAGTGCGGTCGCCGTCCTCATCGGTCCGCCTCCCGGTCCGGCGGGGGCGCCAGGATCTTGACGCGCCCGGTGGAGCCGTCCATCTCGATGAGCGCGCCGTCGGGGATTGCGGTGGTTGCGCCGGAGACGGCGACGACCGTGGGGATGGCGAACTTGCGGCCGGTGATGGCGGTGTGCGAGAGCAGGGTGCCGCGTTCCACGACCAGCCCGCGCGCGCCCAGCATGAGGAAGAGCCAGCCGGGGTCGGTCTCCCGGGCCACCAGGATCATGTCCGGGCACGGTTCGACGGGCAGCAACGGGTCGAGGACGACGCGGGCGGTGCCGCGGACGACCCCGCCGCTGGAGCCCAGCCCGGACAGTTCCCCCTCGCCGTGCCCGGTGGCGGCGGTCGTCGCCGCCGGGCCGCCGGGGAGCCGGTCGCGGACCGGGCCCAGGGTGGTGAAACCCGGAGGCAGGTCCGGCCCGGGCGCCTCGTACTCGGCGCGGCGGACGTCGGCGAGCGCCTGGAGGTTGCCGCTGACCCCGCTGCCGTCGTACCAGCCGAACAGTTCGTCCTGGGTGAGGTGGACGACGTCGCCGGGGTCGCGCAGCACCCCGCGCGCGTGCAGGTCCTCGCCCAGCGAGGCGAAGACCGCCTTGCTGTAGCCGAAGAGCTCGCTGCGGAAGTAACGGGAGTTCTCCCGGTGGGTGATGGCCCGGCGCAGGGCCGCCAGCAGCGCGCGCACCAGCCGGAGCCGGGGCGAGCGGGCGTCGAGCGCGGCGGCCAGCCGTTCCTCGGCCGCGGCGCGCACCCGCAGTTCGGCCGCGCGCAGGGCGGGCCCGTCGAGGCCGCCGGCGGCGTGCTCCCCGGCCATCCGCAGCAGCGTCCAGGGGGTGCTGCGGAGGTTGGGCCGTTCCATCTTCAGTTCGTGCAGGCCGCGGTCGCCGTAGCGGTCGAGGTGCTCCAGCGCGGCCGCCCGCGTTTCCTGCCCGTACGCGCCGTCCCGTACGGCCCGCCAGAGCTCCGGGCCCGGCTCCGGGCCCTCCGCGCCGGAGCGCAGGGCGGCGGACAGCCGCGGTTCCCGGCGTACGGCTCCGGCCAGCCGCAGCAGCGACATCACCGCCTCGCTGCTGCGGTTGGACTCGTCGCCGCAGAGCAGGTCGCTGAGGAGGCCGGGGCCCTCGTGCGGCGCCCAGCGCGCGAGCAGCCGGCCGGTGATGCCGGCGGTGGTGCCGAGCACGGAGTCGTTGAGGAGGGTGACGCCCCAGTGGTTGCCGGCCTGCCGCCACACCTCGCGGTGGTCCTGGATGCGGGCCAGCGGATCGACGGCCGACCAGTCGGCGCCCCGGCGGTCGGCGATCAGCGCCTCCCACCACTTCTCGAAGGCCGTCATGGACCGGTGGTGACCGGCGACCAGCCGGACGACCCGGGCCCCCTGACGGACCAGCCGCACGGGGGAGGGGGCGGGCGCCGCGGCGGGGCCGCTGCCCTCGGCCAGGCCCATCATCGACTCCCACGAGGCGCGGAACCACGGGAAGACGGCGAGCCGGCCGTGCAGCCGGTACCAGGACTCCAGGTCGTAGTGGATCCGGTTGCGGTGCAGGCCGATCATGCGTTCGAGGTACGGCTCGTCGTCGTGGAGGGTCCGGGCCGGCACGCCCAGCCTGCGGTACAGGTCGTGGAAGATCGTGCGGTAGAACCGCTGCGCGAAGGAGTAGGTCAGCGCGGTGGTGGGTCCGGGGAAGCTCTCGGTGACGTTGGCGCTGCTCCACAGCCGGCGAAGCCGCAGGTCGACCGCGACCGGGCGGGACTGGACGAGGTGCACCCGTCCGTCGGCGGTGACGGCGCCCTCGACGTCCTGCGGCCGCCCGCCGAAGAGCTCCTGCACGGTGCGGCCGAGCGCCGCCAGTTCCCGTACGAGCGGGTCGTCGAGGACGGGGACGTCACGCAGTTCCGGCGGCACGGGCTGCGGCACGGGCCCGGCGTCGGGGCGCCGCGGGTCGGGGACGAGGCGTTCGGGCTTGGTGGCGACGACGCGCTCCAGCCGCTGTTCCGGGCCGCGCAGGAAGTAGTGGTCGACGCCGACCTTCTCCTGCACCACGCCTTCGCCCAGGCCGAGGCCCGCGGCGATCAGGGTGTCGGCGGCGCCCGTCCCCGGATCGCAGGTGAACATCACGAAGGAGCGTTCCGCCGGCACCATCCGCTGGACGCCGACGGCGACCGCGACGCCTTCCGGGCCGCCGGGGTCCACCGGCAGGCCGCGGGCGTGCCGGTAGAGCAGGGCCTCCGCGTTGTGCCCGGAGGCCCAGCACGCCCGGACCCGGTCGACGAGCGCGGCGCGGCGCACCTGCAGGAAGCTGTCGCTGAGCCCCGCGAAGGGGTCCTCGGCGGAGTCCTCCCCGTGGACGCCCACGGTGCAGGCCCGTACGGCGGCCGGCTCGCCGGGGCCGATCACCTCGTCGAAGGCGGCGAGCAGCCGCCGTTCGGCCTCCGGCGGCAGGGGCGCGCCGGCGTACAGCTCGCGGATCCCGGCGGCCGCGGCCCGGACGGAGGCGGGGTCGGCGAAGTCCGCCGACCGCAGCAGGGCGTCGATGCGCGGGCGCAGCGGCCGGGTGAGGGCACGGTGCCAGTCCGCGGGCAGGACGAAGAAGGCGGGCACGGTCAGTCCGGCCCCGCGCATCCGGGCGAGCCGCGCGAACTTGTGCCCGCAGTCGTCGGGGGTCATCCGTTTCCCGTCCAGCAGCGGGACGAGGGTGGTGGGACGCCGGCGGGCGCGCCGGCCCCTGTCGTCGGTCACGGTCACGGTCACCACACCGCCGGGATCAGCCGCTTGCGGTGCCGGGCGTACGCGGCGTACCCGCGCAGGCCGGCCAAGGCCCGCTCCTCGGCGCGGATGCGCAGCACGACGGCGGGCAGCAGCAGCGCGAGGAACGCGGTCACGCTCAGCGGGTTGGCCAGGACCCCGACGAAGCCCGCGTGCGCCAGCACCATGCCGCTGTAGGCGGGGTGGCGCACCACCCGGTACGGGCCGTCGGTCACGACCTCGTGGTCGCCGAGGGTGCGGACCCTGTGCGAGTAGAAGCGCCCGAGCCGGCGGATCGCGGCCAGGCGCAGCGCGGCACCGCAGACGAACACGGCCGCCCCGAACCACTGGCCGGGCCCCCAGTCCTGCCACCAGGGCGCCACGAAGAGGGCGGCGGCCACCACCGCGCCGCGGGCCGCCCCGTACCACTGCATGGTGCCGCGGTCGTCGCCGCCGCCGGCCTGCGGGGCGGCACGGAAGGTGACGCGCAGTTCGAGGAGGGTCCACAGCAGGTAGAGGCCGATCACCACGGCCTGGGCGCGGTGCCGGGGATCGGACCAGTGGCCGCCCTCGCGGACCAGGGCCCAGCCCAGGGCCATCGCTCCGGCGGCGAACAGGGCGGGCGGGAAGAGGCTCTCCAGGCGGGGGCGGCGCTCGGGCCGCGGCGGGGGTGCGGGGCGGGTGTCCGTCCCGGCGTCCGGGGTCATCGGGTGCCTCCCGCGGAGGCGCCGCGCAGCCTGCGGTACGCGGCGGGGGACATCGCGTACCCGCTGAAGCGGGCCTCGCCGACCGGACCGCCGCTCGCGCTGAACCGGACGCGGACGTCACCGCCGCAGACCGGGGGCAGGGCGTCCGTCCACAGCCGGACCCGCTCCGCGCGGCGTACGGGACGGGCGGTGGCGGCGCGCAGCGAGGCGACGACGTAGCGGCGGTCGAAGTCCACCCGGCGCGACTGGTGGCCCAACAGCGTCACGAACTGCCGCGCCGCCTCGGTGAGTTCGGTCAGCGATCGCAGCTCCACGCCGGTTCCGTCGGAGCGGGCGCGCAGATGGTGACCGCGGGGCGGGGAGAGCAACTCGGCGCTGTAGCCGCCGGGGCCGTGGTTGCGGTAGCCGGCGAGCAGGACGTTCTCGGGCCGGTGGCGGTGGACCAGTTCGGGGGCGACCATGGTGTCCCGGCGCGGCCCCCGGTCCTCGCCGGCCCGCGGTCCGGGCAGTCCCACGGCCCCCGGGCTCCCCGGGGCCGGGACGGCCACCGCGTGGATCCGTCCGTCGCAGACCGCGCGGTCCTGCTGCAGGCAGTGGACGCGCCACCCGCCGGGCGTCCCGGGCAGGGCACGTGCGGTGATCTCCACGGGGAGGTGCTTCTCGGTGAAGCGGTCGAACTCCAGCTCCAGTGCGTGGACCCGCCAGGCGGGACGGGAGTCCGCGTCCGCCCCGGCGACGCGCTCGACGAGTTCGGTGGCCCCGTCGATCAGCAGGGCCGCGGGCAGGTGGTCGAGGGGGTGGTCGAAGAAGAAGGGGTCTTGTTCGACCGTCCGCAGGCGGGCGGTCCAGGTCACCGCGGCGTCGCCGAAGCGGTGGGTGGCGCGCTCGTCCGTGGGTGCTTGTAAGACTGGCATCGGACAACAACTCCGTTGGTCTTCCCGGCGTTTCACCGTGCATGGGCAGGTTCGGTCGATCGGACCAGTTGTGTGTTGCGCGCCGGAGTCGACGCTACTACCCGTGGGTAATAACTATCGGCGGGCCGGTCGGGGCGGGTGGATTCCGGCCACGGCCCGGCTCCGGTGTTACCGGGGGTCCGCCGCCGCTGTCACCGGGCGGACGGCGGTACGGGGTGCCGCGGGGCCCTGGGGCGTGCGAGGGTCAGCGTTTGCTGTTGCGAACAAAGTTGGCGTGATCCGGGTCCTCGAACAGGACCGAATTCCCCGGGGATTTCCCTTTCGTTCGCCGCGGCGGGTGTTCGCGCCGTGACGTGCGGTGAGGCCGAGTCCTCCGGGAGTCAGTTCCCGGGTGCGGTCCAGGCGTTCGGCCCGAGCCGGTCGATGATCGTACGGAGCTGCTCCCGGTCGAGCTCGTAGATCGTCTCGCCCGCCCTCGGGTCGCGCGCGTGGAGGGTGTGGAACAAGGGCCCCCCGTGGGCGCCGATCTGGACCAGGGTGGCCGAGGCCCCCCGGACGGCACGCTCGGTGCCGGGCGGCGCGGTGAGGTCGACCCGCCCGACGACCCCCGGGGTCACCCACACCGGCACCGACTCCAGGTGCCCGGACAGCTGGAGGTGGAAGTGGCCGCACAGGATCAGCCGCACGTCGGTGCCGCGGATCGCGTCGGCCAGCTCGGCGGCGTTCCGCAGTCCCAGCGCGTGCTGCACCTCGACGTCGAGGGCGATCGGCGGATGGTGCAGCACCAGCACACTGCCCATGGGGGCCGGGGTGGCCAGGACCTCGCGGAGCCAGTCGAGCTGGGCCCCGCCGAGCAGGCCGTACCCCATGCCCGGCACGAGCGAGTCCAGGGTGATGAAGCGGAAGCCGTCGACCAGGCTCACGGCCGCCCGCTCCCCGGCGGGCGAGGTGAGCATCGCCCGGGCGTGGTTGCCGCCCTCGGGACGCAGGTGCCCGCTGCCCAGCGCCCGCGCGAAGGCACGGCGCTCGTCGTGGTTGCCGGTGCTGTAGAACACCGGTGCCCGCCGCCGCAGGGCGAAGTCCCGGACGATGTCGCGCACGGAGATGTACGCGTCCAGCGACCCGTCGTCGGCGATGTCGCCGCTGATGACGATGACGTCGATGTCCGCGACCGGCTCCAGGTCGTTCAGCAGACCGCGCAGCGACTCCCTCGCGTTGACACCACCCGCCCTCGGCGCACCGAAGCGATCGAGATGGGTGTCGGAGAGATGCAGGATCCGCATTGCGCGTACGGTACTCGGCTCGCGGCGCGACGTCACCGATCATTGCGCCGCGCAACCGGACGGCGGCCCGGACGGCGGCGCCGCGGAGCGGAACGGAGTTGCGGGGGGACGCGGCGGTTCGTGAGGCTTGGACCCGGCGACGGGAATCCGGAGAAGAGGGGGGCCGCGTCATGGACCGGTCGTGGAAGCGCTTCGACTGGACGGCCACCGAGGTGCCGCAGGCGCCGCTCGACCACCGGCAACGCCTTCGGGCGGGCGTGCCGTTGACACTGCGGGCCGTCCAGGACGCGCGGGCCGTGCAGCGGCCGGTGTTCGACCCGGCGTTGCAGCAGTACCCCAACGCGTACCGGGCGGCCGACCCGCGCTTCCCGGACCCCGGGGTGGAGGCGGGCTGGCTGGAGGCCCGGCGCCGGGCGACGGACCTCGTGCTCGCGGCCGTCGCGGACTCGCCGTGGGCGGAGCATCTGGTGCTGCGCGGCAGCAGGCTGCTGCGCGCCTGGTTCGGGGACGCCGCACGGGAGCCCGGCGACCTGGACTTCGTCGTCGTGCCGCGGGAGTGGCGCATCGAGGAGCCGCGCACGACCGGGCTGTTCGAGGGCATCGCCCGCGCGGCCGGGCACGTCTCCGCGTCCGGGCCGGTACGGATCGCCGCCGCGGACGCGGTCGCCGAGGACATCTGGACATACGACCGCGTGCCCGGGCGCCGGCTCGTCCTGCCGTGGACGGCGGACGGGCTGCCCGGCGGGATCGTCCAGCTCGACGTCGTCTTCAACGAGCGGCTGCCCACACCGCCGGAGCGCTTCCCGCTCCCCGCCCTGTCGGCGGGCGGCCCGCAGGCAGCGGTGCTCGGGGTCTCCCCGGAACTGTCGCTGGCGTGGAAGCTGATGTGGCTGGTCAGCGACAGGCATCCGCAGGGCAAGGACCTGTACGACGCGGTGCTGCTCGCCGAGTCCTGCCGGCTGCGGCCGGAGGTGCTGCGTGACGTCTTCCTCGACGCCGAAGGCTGGTACGCGCTGCACCCCGTCACCGCGGACGCGCTCGGGGACCTGGTCCCGGAGGTGGAGTGGCGGCACTTCGCGGCGGAGTACCCCCGGCTCGGCGGCGACGCGGCCGCGTACGGCCGCCGCCTGACCGCGGCCCTGGCCCCGACGTTCGACGCCGCCCCGCAGGGCGCCGCCCTGCGGGCCTGGTGGATGGCGCCCTGGCTCGCCGAGTACCGCGGCGTCCACGAGCGCGAGGGCATGGCGGGCATGCAGAAGCGGCTGGCCGCCGAGGTGGGTCCGCCGGCCGCCGTCGTCATCACCCGCCACGTGCTCGGCCCCGGGCGGTGCAGCCCCGAGGACGCCCTCGCCATCATGCTGGCCGACCCGGCCTGGTCCCAGTGGGTCGAGCTCTACGAACAGCACCCGAAGTGGCGGCGGGAGCACCTGTCCGAACCGGGGGAGTGACGGCCGGCTCCCCGCCGGGGGGCCGGTGGCCGCGGTACGGGCGCGTTGCGCGCCCGAGTGTGGGGTCGGCTGCGTGCGCCCGATGCCACGGGTCCGGTTTCGCCGGGGCCCGGCACATGGTGCGCCGGGCGGTGGCGCGGAACGCGGAGCACCGCCGAAGGGCCGAAGGGGTCTTGGCGGCGCGGTACTTGGCCGAGCAGGCGGCGAGCGATGGCGGGTATGGGCGCGCGCTCCTGCCTGCGGCGGGCTGGGCCCGGGGCCGGTTGGTGATCGCGGGCACGGGCGGGTGCGACGGCCTGCGTGAGGCGCCGCACCCGCCCGCCCGGGGGTGTCCGTCAGCCGCGGGCGCCGGACGCCACGGGTTCGGCTTCCGCCGGGGCCGGCGCGGTCGCGGTCGCGGCGTGGCGGGCGGTGGCGCGGTGGACCGGGACGAGGAGCGCGGCCAGGGCGGCCGCGAGGCAGAGCACCGCCAGCAGGCTGAACGCGTGGGTGTAGCCGGAGGCGTAGGGCAGGCCGGAGGGCTGGAGCCGGCTGGTGACGAGCACGCTGGTGACCGCGGCGCCGATGGAACCGCCGATCGTGCGGATGTTGGCGTTCATGCCGCTCGCGGCGCCGGTCTGCTCGGCCGGGACGCTGCGCACGATCAGGTTGGCCATCGAGGCGAAGGCGAGGCCGATGCCGAGGCCGAAGATGCCGGCCGCGAAGGCCACCTGCCACTGCTGGTCGTGCCAGGCGGCGAGGAAGCCGCAGGCCACGGCGCCCAGCGCGGCACCCGCCGTGAGCAGGCGCTTCGCGCCGACCACGGGCTCCAGGCGGCCGCTGAGGACGCCGGAGAGGAACATCGCCACCAGCATCGGCAGCATCAGCAGTCCGGCCCCCGTCACGCTGGCGCCGAAGCCGTAGCCCGCGGCGCTCGGGGTCTGGGCGAAGCCGGGGAGGAAGGACCAGATCGAGTACATGCCCGCGCCGAAGAGGAGACCGGCGGCGTTGGTGGTCCACACGGCGCGCAGCCGCATGATGCGCAGGTCGATCAGGGGGTGGCGGGAACGGGCCTCGGCCGTCAGCCACAGGGCGAACAGGACGACCGCGGTGGCGAACAGGACGAGGGCGCGGCCGGAGGTCCAGCCCCACTGGGTGGCCTGGCTGAGCGGCAGCAGCAGCGCCACGAGCCAGCCCGACAGGAGGACGGCGCCGAGCCAGTTGACGCGTCCCTCGGCCCGGCTCGGGGACTCGGGCACGTAGCGGAAGGCGATCAGCGCGGTGATCGCGACGACGCCGACGGGCAGCCAGAACAGCCAGCGGTAGTCGAGCGCAGAGACGATCGGGCCGGCCGCCACGATGCCGACGCCGCCGCCCGCGGCGATGACGGCGGACAGGTTGCTGATGCTCGGGCCCACCTCGCTCGCGGTGAACTCGTCCCGGATGATCCCGAAGGACAGCGGGAACAGCGCGCCGCCGATGCCCTGGATGACGCGGGCGATGATCAGTACGCCGATGGACGGCGCGAGCGCGGCGAGCAGGCAGCCGAGCGTCAGGACCACCAGGACGGCGACGAGCGTGCGCTTCTTGCCGACCAGGTCGCCGACCCGGCCGAGGATGGGGGTGAAGACCGAGGCGGACAGCAGGTAGGCCGTCATCACCCAGGTCGCGGTGGACTGCGAGGTGTGCAGGGCGTGCTGGACGGTCGGCAGGGCCGGCGCGATCAGCGACTGGAGCATGGAGAACACGCCCGCACCGGTCGCGAGGACCGCGAAGGTGAGGCGGGTGGACTTGCGTGGCATGGAAAGCCTCTCCGATTCCGAACGGGGGCGTGGCCGGGACCGTCCGGCCGTGGTCGTACGGGCCGCGTGGGCAGCCTGGGAGACGGTGACCGCGCGCGGCGGCCGCCGGGGAAAGCCTGGGAAAGCCGGGGGACGGGCGATGCGTCGGCGCAGGGCCCGTGGAAGGGGTCACACCGGGGTGCGTACGCCTGACCGCCGCGTGCCGGGCACGCGGCGACGGGAACGACACCCCGACTGGTAAAGTGGAGGTATGCCTCCACTGTAGCGGAGGCCACCCTCCACTTCAAACGTTCCGGTCAGGAGGCAGCAGTGACGGCCGACACGTTCCCCGTCAGCGCGATCGTCGCGTCCCAGCGCCCGCACCGCAGGGACGCGGCGCGCAACTACGACGCCCTGCTCGCGGCCGCCCGCGAGGCCTTCGCCGAGAACGGCGCCGAGGCCTCGCTGGAGGACATCGCCCGTCGCGCGGGCGTGGGCATCGCCACCCTCTACCGGAACTTCCCCACCCGGCGGCACCTCTTCGAGTCCGTCTACGCGGACGAGGTCAACGACCTGTGCCGGGTCGCCCAGGAGGTCGCCGACCGCGAGCCGTGGGAGGCGCTCACCTCCTGGCTGGGCCGCTTCGTCGACTACACCGTCACCAAGCGCGCCATCCGCGAGGCCCTCAACAACGAGTCCGACGTCTTCCTGGCCTGCCGCGACTCCATGTTCCAGGCCGGCGGCCCGCTCTTCGACCGCGCCCAGCAGGCCGGCGAGGCACGCGCCGACATCTCCTTCGACGACCTGCTCCGCATGGTCTCCGGCATCTCCGCGACGCACTTCGCGGACGACGCCCAGCGCGACCGCATCCTCTCCGTCGCCCTCGACGGCGTCCGCGTCCGCCGCTGAACCGCGGCGGACGCGCCGCAGGCGCCGGTCAGCCGCCCGGTCGCGGCGCGGCGTAGGCGCGGACGGCCACCCGCCGGTCCGGGCCCCACCGCTGCTCGACGGTGGCCAGCAGCGTCCATCCCAGCCGCTCGTACAGGGCGGCCGCGGCCGTGTCCGACGCGACGACGTCGAGCACGGGGTGCAGGCCGCGCAGCCGCGCCTCCTCGACGGCCGCGGCCATCAGCAGCGCCCCGATGCCATGGCCCCGGGCCCCCGGCGCGACGAACAGCCGGCCCACGACCGCGGTCGCTCCGGCGGCCGCGCCCTCGCGGGCGCTCCACAGTCCCGGCGCGGCGTCGCTCCCGCTGCCCGCCCCGAGGCCGACGTGGCCCACGACGACACCGTCCGACTCGGCGACCCACGCGGCGAGCGGCGCCGCCCCGGAGAGCCACGCGGCCGGTGCGGCGGGCCAGTCGACCGGGTAGTCGTCCCGGTCGTGGACCGCGGCGAGCACCCGCACGCACGCGTCGAGGTCGCCCTCCTCCCGCCGCCGGACCCGGATCGCCGCACCTGCCCTCGCCTCGTCCACCCGGGAATGCAACCACAGGTCGCGCGGGCGGCCGCGCGGCGGCGGCCCGGCCGCCCGGGAGCGGCACCCGTACGGCGAGATCAAGACAAGTGCCCGCCGTGACGCGGGCGGCGGCTCCCCGGCGCGGGCAATCCACCCCATTCCGTGAGGACTTCGTGCACACGACCCGCGCACGAACCCACGCCCTGCGCGGACCCGCTCCGGCCGTGCGTCACCTCGAGATGCGGGCCTCGATGCCGTCGAGCAGGAAGTCGAGGCCGATCCGGAAGGTGTGGTCGGCGTCCAGGTGGGCGGCGTCGCGCACCACCGTGGCCAGCGCGGGGAATCGGCCGGTGGCGAACGTCCGCTCCAGGTAGGGCCCGAGTGAGGCCTGCCAGCGCGTCTCGTCCATCCCGGTGGCCCGCTCGGCGCGCCGCTCGGCGACCTCACGGCGCACCGCGCCGATCGCGTACGCGTTGACCGCGGCGACCACCGGCATGACGGCGTCCACGTCGACCCCGCCCAGTGCGGCCACCACGGTCTCCCCACTGGCCAGCGCGTTCGGCCCGAGCTGGGGTCGGCCGCCCAGCAGATCGGCGAGCCATTCGTGCTCGTGGGCGGCGTGCCGGGTGGCTTCGGCAAGGGACCGGAGCACCTCCCGCCAGCCGTCCCCGACCGGCCGGATCTCGGCGTGGACGGCGTCGACCATGAGGTCGAGCAACTCCTCCTTGCTCGCGATGTAGCCGTACAGCCGCATCGGACGGACGTCCAGCGCGGTGGCGACCTTGCGCAGCGACACCCCGTCCAGGCCCTCCGCATCGGCCAGTTGGATCGCCGCCCGCACGATCCGCTCCCGGCTCAACGGGGCCGGCACAGGTCGATTCGGTGGCTCCGGCCTCTCCCACACCAACATGCCGCTCACCATACATCGCCTCGGACCGATACAGTGTATCGATCCGTACGGCGTATCGAAGGAGAAGCGGCCATGACCATCGCCATCGTCGGAGCCGGCCTCGGCGGCCTGGCTCTCGCCCGTGTGCTGCACGTGAACGGCATGGATTCCGTCGTGTACGAACGTGAGTCGTCCCGCGGTGCGCGCGGTCAGGGCGGCATGCTCGACATCCACTCCGGCCAGCGGGCGCTGCGCGAGGCCGGTCTGATCGACCGGTTCCACGCGATCGCCCGTGGTGAAGGCCAGGACATGCGTCTTCTCGAGCCGGACGGCACCCTGCTGCTCCAGGAGGACACGCCCGACGACGCCCCGCTCGCGCGACCCGAGGTCGACCGCGCCGATCTGCGCGACCTGCTGCTGGATTCCCTCCCCGACGACGTGGTGCGCTGGGGGCACGCGTTCCAATCCGCCGGCAACGGCCTGCTGCACTTCGCCGACGGCAGCAGCGCGGCGTACGACCTGCTGGTCGGCGCGGACGGCGCGCAGTCCCGGGTCCGCCCGCTGCTCACCGACGCCCGCCCGGTGCACATGGGCCAGAACGTCGTCGAGGTCGGCATCCCCGACATCGACCGCACGCACCCCGACCTCGCGGCGATGGTCGGGCGCGGCAACTACTGGGTGCTCGGCAACGGACTGTCCCTGGCGGCACAGCGCAACGGCGACGGCCGCGTTCGCATCGGCCTCAGTTTCTACAACACCCCCGAGGACTGGTTCGCCACCAGCGGCATCCCGTTCGACGACCCGGCCGCCGCCCGGGCGCGGCTGATCGACCTGCTCCCCGGCTGGGACCCGCGGTTCACCGCGTTGATCGCGGCCTGCGACGACACGGTCGTCCCGCGGTCGATCACCACTCTCCCGGTCGGCCTGACCTGGCCGTCGACGCCGGACGTCACGCTGGTCGGCGATGCCGCGCACCTGATGCCGCCGGTGGGGGAGGGCGCCAACATGGCGCTGCTCGACGGCGCCCTGCTCGGTCTCGCGCTGGCCGCGCACCCGGACGACTTCCCCGCCGCCGTCGAGGAATACGAGCGCGAGATGTTCGAACGCACCAGCGCTGCCGCCCGGATGTCCGCGGACATCCAGGAACTGCTGATGTCGCCGGACGCCGGCAAGAAGATGCTCGCGTTCTTCCAACCCGGCTGAACGCGACCGCATACGGTCACGCGGCCGACCCCGCCCACCAGGGGTTTTCCGGCCTTGAGGCGAAGAGGAAACGGGAAACCCCTGGTGCCGGCGGTCCGTCCGGGGTCACCGTGAGGGCCGACACGCGACCGAGGGCGGCGCCGGGCGCCGCCCCGTCTTTGGGGGAAGACCGCATGAGAGCACGACGCTGGGGAGGCGGGCTGGTCGCCGCCGTGGTGACCGCCCTGCTCCTCGCGCTCGTCCCGGCCGCCGCCGCGCACGCGGCCGGGACCGGGGAGCAGAACTGGTGCAGCCTGCAGGGCATCGCCTCCGACGAGGCGCACCGGGCGGTGGACGCGGCCTGCCAGGAGTGGCGCAACCGCACGCTGTACACGTGGGGCGGCGGGCACGGTCCCGCGCCCGGCATCAGTTACGGCACCATTGACATCCACGACCTGGAAGAGACCTGGAACGACCCGTACACGCGCGGCTTCGACTGCTCGGGGTTCGTCCGCTGGGCCTGGTACAAGGCCGTCGGGTGGGACATCCTCGGCGGCGGCACCGCCGAGGCGATGTACCGGAGCGCCGGGCGCACCTACCAGGCGGTGCACGGCAGCGGGGGCGGCAAGCCGGCCGTCTCCGACCTGGAGCCGGGGGACATCGTCTTCACCGGGGTCGGCGGCACGGTCGACAGCATCAGCCACGTGATGCTCTACCTCGGCGGCGGCTACGTCGTGGAGGCGTACCAGTCGCAGCACCCCGTCCGGGTGATCGACATCAACGCGCGCATCGACAACAACCGCCTGGTCGGGGTGGCGCGCATGCCGCAGGGCGGCCCCTTCACCGAGCCGCCCGGCTACGACGGCACCCTTCAGGTGACCTGGGGCACCGACGTGGCCGTACGGCAGCACCCCAACACGACGGCGGCGCTGGTGACCCGGCTGTCCGGGCCGGACCTGGTGTACGCCACGTGCCAGCAGCACGGGGAGACCGTCACCGCCGAGGGCTACACCAACGACGCCTGGACGTACCTTTCCAACCGCGGCGGCTGGATCAGCAACATCTACCTGAGGGGGCCGGCCTGGCTGCCGGAGGTGCCCGCCTGCACCGGCTCCGCCTACGACCCGCAGACCGGTTCCGGGGGCGGCGGCGACGTCTCGCAGGGCGGCGCCTTCAGCACCTGGGGCACCGGAGTGGCGGTCCGCTCGGAACCGTCCACGACCAACGGCACCACGGTGGCCCGGCTGGCCGGCCCGACGAGCGTCGCCGTGAGCTGCCAGACGCACGCGCAGACCGTGACGTCCGAGGGGTACACCAACGACGCCTGGTCCTACCTGCCGCAGTACGGCGGCTGGGTCACCAACATCTACATGCGCGGCGACGCCTGGCTGGCCGGGGTCCCCGCCTGCGACGGCAAGGGCACCTCCACGCCGGCCGGGGCGAGCCCGTACGGCACCTGGGGCACCGGCGTGGCGATCCACAGCTACCCCTCCGCCGGGTCCGCCGTGGTGGCCCGGCTGGCGGGTCCGACCGACGTGGCCGTGTCCTGCCAGAAGCACGCGGAGCAGGTGACGGCCGAGGGCTACACCAACGACGTCTGGTCGTACCTCCCGCAGTACCAGGGCTGGATCACCAACATCTACATGCGCGGCGACGCCTGGCTGTCCGGCGTGCCGAGCTGCGGCGCCCCGGGCGGCGCCATCTGAGCGACCCCGGTCCGCCACGGCCGGCGTGGTCCCACCGCTCACGGGGGCGGTGGGGCCCGCCGGCCCGTGGCCATTTCTCGACCGTGCGCACCCCTTCGCCCGCGACCCTGGGAACCACGCCCCGCCCCGCGCACTCCTCACCTTCCGACGGGCACGCCGGCGGGGCGGCCGGGGACAGGGGACGGCGCCCTCCGCGCCGTACGCGGCGGGGACGGGATGGACCGGACACCACACAGGCCGATCGAGCCCTTCGGCCGGGCACTGCGCGAACTGCGCCTGGAGCGGGGCCTGTCGCTGTCGGCGCTGGCCCGGCGCACCCACTACAGCAAGGGGTACCTGAGCAAGATCGAGACGGGTGGCAAGCCGGTCAACGCCGACGTCGCCCGGCGCTGCGACGAGGCACTGGAGGCTGGCGGGACACTGCTCGCCCTGCTGCCGCCCGAGTCCGGGGCGCGAAGTGCCCGCCTTTCAGGGGTAGGTGACGAGGTATCACCGTGCCCCTATCCCGGGCTGTCCGCCTACGGCGCCGAGGACGCGGGGCGCTTCTTCGGCCGTGAACGCGCCGTCGCGGACCTGGTGGAACGCCTCGGGCGACGGGCCGGCCAGGGCCCGCTGGCCGTGGTCGCCCCCTCCGGGGCCGGGAAGTCCTCGCTGCTGCGGGCCGGGCTGCTCCCCGCCCTGGCCGACGGCCCGTACGGCCGGTGGCCGGTCGCCTTCTGCACCCCCACCGCGCGGCCCCTGGACTGCCTCGGGCACGCGATGGAGCAGGCCCTGGGGCCCGCCGCGGGCGGAACGCCGCAGGACACGGGCGAACAGGCGCCGGCCTCCGCACGCGCCGCCGCCCTCGTCGCCGCGCCGCGCGGAGGATGCGTCGTCGTGGTGGACCAGTTCGAGGAGACGTTCACGCTCTGCGACGACGAGGCCGAGCGGCGCTCCTTCATCGCCGCCCTCACCGGGCTCGCCGCGTCCGGTGACGCCCTCGTCGTCCTCGGGATCCGGGCCGACGTCACCGGACGCTGCCTGGAGTACCCCGCGCTCGTCCCCGTCATCAGCGACGGGCTGTTCGCGCTGGGCGCGATGAGCCCGGACGAGCTGCGCGAATGCATCGTGCGCCCGGCGCGCGAGGAGGGCACCGAGCTCGAACCGGGCCTGGTGGAGGTCCTGTTGCGGGACCTGGGCGCCGCGGAGTCCCCGGAGTCCCCGGGGCACCCGGCGGGTGCCGTCCGGCCCGGCGGCGACCCCGGGGCGCTGCCGCTGCTCGCGCACGCCCTGATGGCCACCTGGCGGCAGCGCGCGGGCCGCACCATGACCGTCGAGGGCTACCTCGCGGCGGGCGGCATCCACGGCTCCGTCGCCACCGCCGCCGAGGCGCTGTTCACCGCCCTGTCCCCGGCCGAGCAACTGGCCGCCCGCAGACTGCTGCTGCGGCTGGTCCGGGTCGGCGAGGACAACGAGCAGTCGCGGCGCCCCCGCGACACCGCCGATCTGCTGGACGGGCTGCCGGACGCCACCGCCGCCCGTACCGCGCTCGACTCCTTCGTCGCCGCACGCCTGCTGACCGTCGGCACCGACCACGTCGAGATCGTCCACGAGGCGCTGCTGCGGGCCTGGCCGCGCCTGCGCACCTGGATCCACGCCGCCCGCGCGGATCTCCTGCTGCACCAGCAACTCGCCGCGGCCGCGCGCGAATGGGAACGCGAAGGCCGCGACCCCGCCCTGCTCCACCGCGGCACACGACTGGCCGCCGCCCGCGAGTGGGCCGCGGGCCCCGGCCGCCGCGACGGCGAACTCGCCCCCGTGGAGACGGACTTCCTCGCCGCGGCCGCCCACGAGGAGGACCTGCGGCGCACCCTCGTACGGCGCCGGGCCCGGCAGCAGCGGACCGGGCTCGTCGTGCTCGCCGTCCTGCTGGTGCTGGCGGTACTGGCGGGCGGTGTCGCCGTCGAGCAGCGGCTCGGCGCCGACCGGCAGCGCGCCACGGCGCTCTCCCAGGCGATGGCCGCCCGCTCCGCCGAACTGGCCGCCGGGCGGCCGGAGGCCGCGATGCTGCTGGCCGAGGCCGCCTACCGCACCGCCCCCACCACCGAGGCCCGCAGCGCCCTGCTCAGCACCCAGGCCAACGCCTTCGCCGGGCGGCTGACCGGCCACACGGCCGCCGTGAACGCGGTGGTGTTCTCCCCGGACGGCCGGCTGCTGGCGTCGGCGGGCTCCGACCGGACGGTACGGCTGTGGGACGTCGCCGGGCGGACCGCGGCGGGCGTCCTCACCGGCCACCGCGGCCCCGTCCGGTCGGTCGCCTTCTCCCCGGACGGCCGCACGCTGGCTTCGGCGAGTTCCGACGGCACCCTGCGGCTGTGGTCCGTGCCGGAGCGCCGGACGATCGCCGTGCTGACGGAACATCAAGGGCCGGTGCGTGCCGTGGCATTCGCACCCGACGGCCGCACGCTGGCCTCGGGCGGGGCCGACGGCACCGTACGACTGTGGGACGCCTCGACCGGACGCCGGAAGGCCGTCCTCACCGGGCACACCGACGAGGTCCTCGCGCTGGCCTACCGCCCCGGCGGCCGGACGCTCGCCTCCGCGGGCGCCGACCGCACGGTGCGCCTGTGGGACACCCGGACCCGCCGGAGCACGGCCGTGCTGCGCGACCACAACGGCGACGTGCTCGCCCTCGCCTTCAGCCCGGACGGTCGCACCCTCGCCAGCGGCGGCGCGGACCGCACCGTGCGCCTGCGGGACGTCACCGCGCCGCGCCGCACCACCACCCTCGCCGGGCACGACGACGACGTGAACGGGCTCGCCTTCGGGCCCGGCGGCCACACGGTCGTCTCCGCGGGCGGCGACGGCACCGTCATCCGCTGGGACGTCCACACCCACCTGCCCGTCGAGACCCTCACCGGCCACACCGACTACGTGCTCTCCGTCGCCGTGGCCGCCCACGGCGACCTCCTCGCCACCGCGGGCTTCGACCGCACCGTCGTCCTGTGGGACCTCAGCCGCAGCACGCTGGGCGCCTCACCCGTCACCGAGGTGTGGAAGGCCGCCTACGCCCCCGACGGGCGCACCCTGGCCTCGGCCGGCGGCGACGGCACCGTACGGGTCTGGGACATGGCGCGCCACGCCCCCGCGTACACCCTCACCGGGCACAGCGGCCCCGTGTACGACGTCGGCTTCAGCCCCGACGGCCGGCTGCTCGCCTCCGCGGGCGCCGACCGCACCGTACGGCTGTGGGACACCCGGACCCGGCGGAGCCGCGCCGTGCTGCGCGGCCACGACGGCGCCGTCTTCGCGCTCGCCTTCAGCCCCGACGGGCACACCCTCGCCACCGGCGGCGCCGACCGCACGGTGCGCCTGTGGGACACCGCGAGCGGGCGCCGCACGGCCACCCTCACCGGGCACACCGACTTCGTGAACTGCCTCGCCTTCAGCCGCGACGGCCGACTGCTGGCCAGCGGCAGCGACGACCTGACGCTCCGCCTGTGGCACCCCGCGACGGGGCGCCGCGGCTCCGTCCTGACCGGTCACACCGGCTCCGTGCGCGGCGTCGTCTTCGCCCCGGACGGCCGGACCCTCGCCAGCAGCGGCAACGACGGCACCGTCCGCCTGTGGGACGTCCCGCGGGCCCGCGCCGCAGGGGTCCTCACCAGCCACACCGGGTCCGTCCGGGGCGTCGCCTTCTCACCCGACGGCCGCACCCTCGCCAGCAGCGGCAACGACCGCACCGTACGGCTGTGGGACCCGGCGGCACGGAGCCTGACCGCCACCCTCACCGGGCACACCCGCGCCGCGTGGAGCGTCGCCTTCAGCCCCGACGGCGCGACCGTGGCCAGCGCCGGCAACGACGGCACGATCCGCCTCTGGGACCCGGACGTCCGCCACCGCACCACCGTGCTCTGCCGCCTCGCCGGCCCCTCCGCCCCGGCCCGCTGGCGGCACCTGCTGCCCGGCTACGCCTGGCCGGGCGCCTGCGGTTCGGCCGGCGGCTGAGCGCCGGGGGGCTCCCGAGGGCCGGCCTCCCGGCATGAAGCGGCCCAACTGGCAGGTGGGCCTCCCCGGTTCGTCCTGGCCCGTCACGGCGGCGGCGCGGGGCCGCGTGGCTCCCGGTCGGCAAACGCCTTCCAGGCTACGGACCGTGTCCGCTCTGGGACCCGGACGTCCGCCACCGCACCACCGTGCTCTGCCGCCTCGCCGGCCCCTCCGCTCCGGCCCGCTGGCGGCACCTGCTGCCCGGCTACGCCTGGCCGGGCGCCTGCGGTTCGGCCGGCGGCTGAGCGCCGGGGGGCTTTCGAGGGCCGGCCTCCCGGCATGAAGCGGCCCAACTGGCAGGTGGGCCTCCCCGGGTCGTCCTGGCCCGTCACGGCGGCGGCGCGGGGCCGCGTGGCTCCCGGTCGGCAAACGCCTTCCAGGCTGCGGACCGTGTCCGTGCGGAGTGGTCGTACCGGCACGCTGCTCCCCGCGTCCGTGGCGGTGAAGCCGGGGGAAGGGTTCCGCCGGGCCGGGACGCCGACGGAGCACGCGTGCGGGTGCCGGTGGCGGTGGGGGCCTGACCGTCCTGGGCCCGCCGCAACGGCGGTGGCGCGGTGGCGGAGCCTGCATCCGAGGGGCCCGCGCAGCGGGCCCTGATGGCCTTCCGTCAGGTAGAGCGCGGCCCGTGGCGGCACAACTCCGCAGGGCGCGTGAAGCCCGCTCGATCCGCACCCGTCGCCGGGCGGTACCGGTCCTCGACCGAGTGCACGGGTCGCGCACGCCCTCTCGTACCGCTGCTCACGGTCCGCACGCGCCGATGTCGTGGCACCGGTAACCGTCGGGGGCGCGACGATGCGGCGGCAGCGGGGACGGTTCAGGCCTCCCCGGAAAAACCCGGTGCCCCCGTCGCGTCCCGCTCACTACACTCGCGTTGATCGCGCGCCGCCCGACATGGCGCGCTCCGTGACGAACGAAGGGAGCCCGGCCGTGCGTTGCCGCACCGCAGCCGTCGTGCCCCCGTCACGCCACGAGGTGATCCTGGTGTCTTCGCAGGCCCGGTGCCCGCTGCGCGGCCGGCACCGGAAGTCCGCGACGACCATCTGACCCCTGCACCGGCGCAGCCGGGGCCGACGGCCGGGTACGCCCTGCCGCACACGGGGGCATCGCGGGAATCGCGCCGCCCACTGTTCGGATCACCCGAAAGGCCACCGGGCCATGCGCACCGTCAATCCGCTGACCGCCGTCCGCAACCTGGGCATCCTCGCCCACGTCGACGCGGGCAAGACCACCGTCACCGAACGGATCCTCTACCTCACCGGCGCCACCCACAAGCGCGGCGAGGTCCACGACGGCACGACCGTCACCGACTTCGACCCGCAGGAGCGCGACCGCGGCATCACCATCTTCGCCGCCGCCGTGAGCTGCGACTGGGACGGCCACCGGCTCAACCTGATCGACACCCCGGGCCACGTCGACTTCTCCGACGAGGTGGAGCGCTCCCTGCGCGTCCTGGACGGTGCGGTCGCCGTCTTCGACGCCGTCGCGGGCGTGGAGCCGCAGAGCGAGTCGGTGTGGCGGCGGGCCGACCGGCACGGCGTGCCGCGGATCGCGTTCGTCAACAAGCTGGACCGCGCCGGCGCCGACCTCGATGCCGCCGTCGGTTCGCTGCGCGAGCGGCTGCACACCGTGCCGCTCGTCGTCCAGCTGCCGATCGGGCGTGAGGACGGCTTCACGGGCGTCGTGGACCTGCTGCGCATGCGCGCCCTGGTGTGGGCCGACGGCCACGGCACGTACGCCGAGGGCCCGGTGCCGGAGGACTTGCGCGAGGAGGCGCTGCGGCGCCGCCGTGTGCTGGAGGAGACGGTGGCGGAGCTGCACGCGGCCGCGTTCGAGGAGTTCTGCGAACGGTCGGTGCTGTCGGAGGCGACGCTGCGCTCCGCGCTGCGCGACCTGACGCTGTCGGGCGACGGCGTCGTGGTGCTGTGCGGCTCGGCGTACCGCAACCGCGGGATCGAACCGCTCCTGGAGGCCGTCGTCGACTACCTGCCGTCGCCGCTGGACGTCCCGGCGGTGCGCCAGGCGGTCGACCCTGCGGCGCCGTTCGCGGCGCTGGTGTTCAAGGTGAACGTCACCGCCACCGGGCGGCTGACCTACCTGCGGGTGTACGAGGGGACGATCAGGAAGGGGGACGCCGTGCTGGACACGCGCGCCGGACGCACCGAGCGGATCGGCCGGATCCTGCGGGTGCAGGCCGACCGGCACGTCGACGTCGACGCCGCGGTCGCCGGGGACATCGTCGCGGTGGTCGGGGTCAAGTCCGCCGCCGCGGGCGCGACCCTGTGCGCCCCGGGGGCACCCCTGGTCCTCGAACCGCCGTCCGTGGCCGAGCCCGTCGTCTTCGTCGCGGTCGAGGCCGCCCGCAACACCGACACCGACCGCCTGGCCGTGGCCCTGGCCCGGCTGGCCGAGGAGGACCCCTCGCTGGCCGTGCGGACCGACCCCGAGACGGGGCAGACCGTCCTGTCCGGCATGGGCGAACTGCACCTGGAGGTAGCGGTGGAGAAGATCCGCCGAGAGCGGGGGCTGGACGTCCGCGTCGGACGGCCGCAGGTCGCCTACCGGGAGACGCTCGTGCGCGGCGTGTCGGGGCTGGTCTTCCGGCACGTCAAACAGGAGGGCGGTGCGGGGCAGTTCGCGCACGTCGTCCTGGACGTCGAGCCGTACGGGGAGGCCGCGTTCGCGTTCGTCTCGACGGTCGTCGGCGGGCGGGTGCCGAAGGAGTTCGTCCTCGCGGTCGAGGCCGGCTGCCGGGACGCCCTCGCCGAGGGCCCCCTCGGCGGCCACCCCGTCACGGGCGTGCGGGTCACCCTGACCGACGGCGCCACGCACTCCCGCGACTCCTCCGAGACGGCCTTCCGCACCGCGGGCCGCCTCGGGCTCCGGGAGGCGCTGCGCAGCGGCGTCATGGCCCTGCTCGAACCGGTCGTCGAGCTCACGGTCACCGTCCCCGACGCCGCCGTGGGCACCGTCCTCGGCGACCTCGCCGCCCGCCGTGGCCGCGTCACGGGCTCGACGACGCGCTCCGGCACGGCGGTCGTCACGGCGACGGTGCCGCTGGCCGAACTGTTCGGCTACGCGACCCGCCTGCGCAGCCGTACCCAGGGCCGCGGCACCTTCACCGCCCGCCCCGCCGGGTACGCCCCGGCCACCGCGGGCACGGTGACCCGGTAGCGGGCGCGCCCGGCCCCGCCCCCACGTCCGTGTGGGGGTGGGGCCGGACCGCGTCCGGTCTGCTCACCCCTCCGCCATGAGGGCCTCGTTGACGGCCGCCACGCGCGCGTGGAGCGGGCCCTCGCGCACGATGTCGTCCCCGAGCCCCCGGCGGTGCGGCGCCACGTCGATGACGGTGACCAGGGTGTCGCCGAACCCGATCACCGCCCACCAGTCCTGTCCGGCCGCCCGGACACGCCACGTCGCCTTGACCCACCTCCCGGTGTCGGTCCGCACCTCCGCGGAGACCAGCTCCCAGGTCGCGGGGTCGAAGGCGAGGAGCGCCTCGACGGGTGCTCCGCGGCGCTCCAGGCGCTCGGTCACGTGCGGACCGCGCGCGGTGAGCCGTACGGGCTCGCGCAGCACGTGCCGCACCCGTGCGAAGAGCGCCGCGGGGCCGGTGGCCACGTGGAAGCGGGCGGTGTCGAAGCGTGGTGCCAAGGGGGAGTCCTCACCGGGAACGCCGCGACCGCCGGAGGGCGATGGGCATCGTGACCAGGAAGGATACCGGCGCACCCGCCTGCGGCGCGTCCGGCCGCGGCGACCTTGGCGGGATCGGGCCGCCGGGGTGGGGGCCGTATGCGGACGGCGTCGCCGCTGCGGCAGGATGTGTCACCTCGCGCCTGGACAATGCCTGTTCGGCGCGACTCTCTCGAGCATCCCCCGAACGTCCCCGAACGATGAGGCGACCAGTGACGACACACCACCCCCCGCGCCCCGTGCGTGAATCCGTACGCACGTGGGGAGGCGACCGGTGAACCGCGCCCTCACGCTGCACGACCTGATCGTCGCCGGTGCCGCGATCGCCGCCGGTGCCCTGGCGGGGCTGCTCCTGCGGCTGGCCCTGAAGTGGCTGGGCGAGCGGGCCAGGTCGACGAGGTGGGGCGGTGACGACATCGTCGTCGCCGCCCTGCGCACCGTCGTGCCGTGGGCCGCGCTGGCGTCGGGCGCCTGGGTGGCCGCCGCGGCGCTGCCACTGACCCGCGTCGTCGACCGGACCGTCAACCAGGTGCTCGTGGCGGTGCTGATCCTGGCGGCCACGGTCGCCGCGGGCCGCATGGTCGCCGAGACGGTCCGGTCGCTGGCGCTGGCCCGGTCCGGGGTCGCGGCCTCCGCGACGATCTTCGTCAACATCACCCGTGTCGTCGTGCTGGGGATGGGCTTCCTGGTCCTGCTGCAGACCCTGGGCATCTCCGTCACGCCCCTGATCACCGCCCTCGGCGTCGGCGGTCTCGCCGTCGCCCTGGCCCTGCAGGACACCCTCGCCAACCTCTTCGCGGGCGTCCACATCCTCGCGTCCAAGACCGTGCAGCCCGGGGACTACATACGTCTCAGCAGCGGCGAGGAGGGCTACGTCGTCGACATCAACTGGCGCAACACCGTGGTGCGCCAGCTGTCGGACAACCTGGTGATCATCCCCAACGCCAAGCTCGCGAGCGCGATCGCCACCAACTTCCACCAGCCCGAGCAGCAGATGTCGCTCATCGTCCAGGCGGGCGTGGGCTACGGCAACGACCTCGAGCACGTGGAGCGGGTGACCATCGAGGTCGCGGGCGAGGTCATGGCCCACGTCGAGGGCGGCATCCCCGAGCACGAGACGGTCGTCCGCTTCCACACCTTCGGCGAGTCGCGGATCGACTTCTCGGTGATCCTGCGGACGTCGGAGTACGGGGAGCAGTACCGGATCAAGCACGAGTTCATCAAGCGCCTTCACCGCCGCTACCAGGAGGAGGGCATCGAGATCTCCTTCCCGACGCGGAACGTGGTGCTGCGTCAGGAGCAGCCCGACGCGATAACGCTGCCGCACCAGCGCACGGTCCCGGCGCCGGACCCCACCCCCGGCGGCTGACGGCCGCCCGCCGGGCACGCACTTCGGTGCGTGCCCGGCGGACTTCCTCCCCCTGAGACAGGACGGGCCGATGTACATCCTCCACCTCGTCGACCGGCCCTGCGACGAAGCGGTGGCCGCTGCCCTGGCGCGGGTCTTCGGCGTGCCGACGAGCGAGGTCGACATCGCCGCCGACGGCGTGATCGAGCGCAACTGGGAGGCGCTGGTGTCGTGCACCACCGGGGAGCGGTTCGGTGACGTGGCGCTCGCGCTGGACATCTACGTCATGGCCGCCGCTGCGGACCGGCCCGCCGAGCACACCCTGGCCGCCGAGCTCGCGGCGCTGCTGGGCACGGCCGTGTTCTTCTCGGCGGAGGGCGTCCGGCCCAGTGCCTGCTGGGTCGCGACCCCGAACGGAGCCGTGGCGCGGGCCAGGGCGGGCGACACCGACGAGCCGGGCGAATTCATCGTGGCCGCGGTGGAGGCGCCGGTGGCCCCACTGCCGCACGTTCGGGTCATGCGCATCCCGGAAGCCGTCTGGGACCTGGAGGTGGCCACTCCCATCGCCGACGCCTTCCGGGAGCGGCCGGCGGGGGAGTGGGAGTGGCGGGCGGGCGACCGCCTGGCGGCGTGGGAGATGCTCGTCCGGATGATGGCCGACGGGTGGCGGCCCGCGGGATGGTGCCCGGCCGACCTCTACGGCTGGCGCCTTGAGGCCCGCGACGAACTCGCGGGCGCCGCAGCCGCGCTGCCGTCGGAGGCCGCGGAACCGCTCCGGAACGCGCCGGCCGAGCTGGACCGGCTGTTCGTGGCGCACACCGTCGAGGACCCGGAACACCTCCTCGCCCGGGAGATCGCGGCCGGCGGCGACACGGGCGGGCGGAACTGGTGGTGGTACCGGCGGCCGGAGCCGCTGCCCTGGGACGAAAGCCTGCGGCCCCGTCACCAGCCGGGGTAGCGGTCCCGCCAGTGGGGGTCCCAGCCCGGTACGTACTCGCTGCCGCTCGGGCCGTCGAGGTTCTCGGCGACGAGGTCGCGGGCCAGGGTGTCGACGACCCACACCAGTTCGTGGCGGCTCACCACGTCCACCGGGAAGGCCTCGAAGCCGTGCGCCGCGCCGAGGAAGGCGCCGGTCACGGTGGCGACGGACTCGCCGTCCGGTGCGGCGGCCGCGAAGCGCAGCGCCGCGACGAGGTCCGCGCGGTCCGGGAAGGACGCGGCGGCGTAGAGGCCGCCCAGGAGCGCCGAGGGCGCGGTGGCGTCGGGGGCGAGCCGGGCGAGGCGGGCCGGGTCGGCGGGGTGTGCGACGACCCCGTCCAACACGGCCCGCAGACGGGCGTGTTCGTCATCGGTGATGACCGCGGCCCGCTCGGAGGCCCGCAGCGCCGTCAGGCCGCCTTCGAGGGCGCCTCGTATGTCCTCCCCGGCCAGGAGGTGCCGGGCCAGGACCGTCGCATGGGACGTGGCGGCCTGCGCGCCGGGGTCCCCATGGGTGAGCGCGGCGACGTCGCGGGCGTGCGCGTCCCAGCTCTTGACCGCCGCCGGCTCGCCGAGGGCGGCGATGGGCAGGGTGCGGCCGAGCGCGTGCCAGCCGCGGCTGGTCGTCGTGGGCTTGTCCACGGTGCCCTGCTCCGGCCGGGACAGCGCCTTGACGGTCGCCGGCGCCGCACCGCGCCGCTCCGCCAGCACGGGGATCCCGGCCAGCCAGCCGGAGGGCCAGCCCGCGCCCGTCCACGTGCCCCAGTGCTCGGTCAGCCGGTCGCGGTCGATGCCCTGGATCGCCGCCCAGCGGCAGTACGCGTGCCAGAGCACGGACGGGGGATGGCAGATGCCCTTGTGGCTTCCGCGGACCAGGGCGCGGATGGAGCCCTCGACGGTGAAGCAGGCCAACTGGGTGCAGACGCCGGCGCGCAGCGGCCCCGTGCCGGGCAGCGTGCCGCGTGCCGCCCCCGTGGTCTCGCCGAGGGCCAGCCCGATGAGCATGCCGCGCACGCGCGAGGTGGTGCGTCCGCGATCGGCTTTGTCCCGGTCCTCGTTCGCTGGGCTCAAGACGGCGTCCCTTCCTCGGATTCCGGCAGGTGGCAGGGGCCAGACCCTATCGGGAGCGCCAAAGGCGACGGAGTAGTTGAGCGTGGCCGAGTAGGTGGCGGCGCCGAGGGCGCGGAAATCGAGATGGCCTCGCGGCTATGCGAGCCGACGCTCCTGGCCCTCGGTGTCCTCGCGGTCCGCGGGCGCGCGCGTCAAGCGGTGATGCAGCACAGCGGCCCGGCTCCCCTTGGTGGGGTTCCGGGCCGCTGTGCTGCGCCGTGGCGCGTGTCGGCCGAAGTGCAGCGGCTACCACCAGATGACGACGTATCCGGGGCCGCCGTTCTCGCCGCCGGCGTCCGGGCCGACGCCGCGTGCGCCGCCTGAGCCGCCGATGCCTGCACCCGGCGGCGCCGGCTGGATGATGCCGTCCACTGCCGGACGGCCTCCCTGGGCACCGGGCCCACCCGGGGCGACGCCCGAGCCGTCTCCGCCGTTGGCGCCTTGTCGGACTGTGCCCTGGCCAGGACAGAAGGCCGTGCCGCCAGCGCCACCGTTGAGGTGCGACCCGAATACGCCGCCGTTGGCAGTCACGACGTCGCCGAGGCCGTTGTCCACCGTGCTGGGTGTGCCCAGATCGCCGGGGAAGGACGGGGGTGCGCCCGAGCCTCCCGTGCCGACGTCCACCGCGACTGGTGTGCCCGGCTGGACGGGAAGGACGCACCAAGCGAAGCCTCCGGCGCCGCCACCGGATCCACTGTTGTTAACGTCGCCTCCACCACCGCCCCCGCCGCCGCCCCACGCCTGGACGAACACCGTGGTGACGTTGGCGGGCGGCACGAATTGACCGTCGTTCTGGAAGTCCACCAGGCCGTGGGCCGGGGCGACACCGGGCGGGCCCTGCGGGCCCGGCGGCCCGACAGGTCCGGCGGGCCCGGCAGGTCCCTGCTGGCCGGTCTCGCCCGGAGGCCCCTGAGGTCCGGCGGGTCCGGCGGGTCCCTGCGATCCGGGAGGCCCAGGCGGGCCGGGAGGCCCTGGTGGGCCGGGTATCCCGGGGCGGCCCGGGTGACCGTGGCCAGGGCGGCTGGGGCAGTACCCGGGGAAGTAGGGGAAGAGGAAGCACGGGCCGGCGAGCCCGGCTTGAGCGTCGGGCTTCACGGCGGCGGCCTCGCGACCGTCGGCGTACGCGGCACCCGACAGAGCACTGGACGCCAAGGCCACGCTCGCGGCCACCGTCCACATCCGCTGACCACCTCGGCGTCGCCCTCGGGCTCCATGGGGCATGGCTATTCGAGACAACACGCCACCTCCAGCAAGGGGGCCCGCAACGCGCGGCAGAGGCCGGATCACCAGGAGAGGAGAGCTGTCGGAGACAGCGGCGAGCCCACAGCAAGAATCGCCCTGCCTGTTGCGTCGTGCACATTCAGTAGCCGACCGGGTGATTTCGTCCCCGCATCGGCCCGGCTCCTGCAGGGGCCCCGGGCGGCTGTGCTGCGCCGTGGAGCCGACGGGCGGCCGCGACCTCGGCGGCCGGGAGGAGGCCGGCGAGGAGGCCAGCGAAGAGGCCGGCCTCCTCTACGAGCGTGCTGAGCGGGGCAGATGGTGCATCGGCACTCTCAGAGCCGCTAGCTGCGAGCGCACGCGACTTCGGTCAGAGTCAGGGCGCTGTCCGAGCTGAGCGCCCATGTCGTGCCAGTCCAGATGACCCAGGGCGTCGGGACGGGGTCATCCCCGCTGGCGTCAGTGACGGCCCCACCGGTGACGGCCGCGCAGATGGCCTGCCAAGTCTCAGACCGGAATCCGACGTTCAGACCGTTGATCATTGGCCCGTTGCACAACGAACTGGCTGCGGTAGTGGTGGTGCTCGCACAAGTAAGCGTCGCGCCGTGCACGATCTGGGTCGGGAGGAACTGACCGAAGACCGGTTCCGATCCCGGCGGCCCCGCCGGTCCGGTGTCGCCCTTCGGGCCTTGCGGCCCGGCGGGACCCACCGGCCCTTGCTGGCCGGGATCGCCCTTCGGCCCTTGAGGCCCGGCGGGGCCCTGCGGCCCGGCGGGGCCCTGCGGGCCGGGAGGTCCAGGCGGACCGGGGCGACCAGGGCGGCCGTGGTGGCCGGAGCAGTACCCGGGAAGCCCCGCGATGAAGAAGCACGGGTCGGCAGAACTGTTCTGAGCGCCGGGTTTCGCGACGTCAGCGTGGCCACCGTCCGCATACGCCGCACCCGTCACTGCGCAGGACGCCAGGGCCACGCTCGCGGCCACCGTCCACGCCCGCATACGGCCTTGGCGTCGCCGTGTAGACGCCTGAGGCTCGGCTATTCGGGACAACACGTCACCTCCAGGGAGGGGTTCGCGACCGCGGCCGACCCCGTTTCCGGGGAGCTGCGCTGTCATGGGCAGCAGCGAACCCAACGCAAGAATCGCCCAGCGTGCCGACCCGGGCGCCCTCGGTAGCCGAATGGGTGATGCCCGGTCCTCACGGCAGCGAGCGGCTGGTCCTCGGTGAGGGTCATGCGGGCCGCGACCGCCGGCCATGGCACAGCGGGCACGGTCCAGGCGCAGACCGCGGGCACCCTCGTCCCGCTGGCGGGCGACCGGTACTGGCGCGGTTACCGCGACGGCCGGGACGACGGACGGTACGACGCCCGCTCACGCCCGCGCTGCCGGAACCAGTGGGACTCCTACCGCCCCCAGAGCTGGAACTCCGAATACCGCCGCGGCTACCGCGACGGCTACCGCTCCGGCCGGAACTCCTCCTGCTGTGCGCGGTCCATAATGGCCCCCTCAGGACCTGGGCGCGGGGGGACGAGAGTTGACCACAGGGGACGACGACCGGGTCCTCACCGGGAGCTGGGTCTTCGAGACCAACCTGCGGCCCCTGTGCGAGTCGGTGGCGCACTTCACGGGGTACGGGTTCGACGACCGGGACTGGCAGGCGATCGACGCGGCCCTCCCGGCGACGGACGTCGAACGGCACGACGGCTGGTACGCGTACCCGCTGTCGGGCCGTGTGCCGCTGACGCTGCTCGTCGCGGGCGACCCCGGTTCCTCCGTGGTGTTCGTGCGGTTCGCGGGAGAGCCCGGCGAAGGGGAGAGGGCCCGGATCGAGGCGGCGCTCCACATCTTCGCGACCTGGGCCGTGCGGTGACGGCCGCTACTGGCACACGCGCTTGAAGTCGTCCGCCCCCACCCGTGCGCGGAAGCGCACCTCGTGGCCCGCGGAGTCGGTGAAGACCGCCGACGTCGGTGACAACAGCGTCATCGTGCCCCGCTGCGTGGGGTTGTCCCAGTCCGGCGGAGGGTTGAAGGCGCCGCCGGAGAGCGGGGTCTCCGCCTCGAAGTACGTCGAGCCGATCCGGGCCTCGTCGATCCCGCAGTGGGTGTACAGCTCGTAGGGGACGGAGGTCGGGAACCGGACGGACGGGGCCGGGGCGGTGGGGAGCGCCACGCGGGGGGCGTCCCGGTCGGCGCAGCCCGCGAGGGCGGCGGCAATGGCGGCGGCAGCGGCCGCGAGGGCGGCGGTGCGTGCGAAGTGCCTGGTGGTCATGGCGGTTGGACGCGGTCGCCGCCGGACGGGTTCCGTCGGCGGCGCCCGTTCAGGACGTTGCTGCCCGCAGGCTACGGCGCCCGGCCGGGACGCAGGTCGCGGCGACCAGGAGCGCGGCCGCGACGCCCGTCACGAGGACCGGGGCCGGGGCGAACGTGGCGGCGAGGATCGCTGCCGCGGCGAGCACGTGCACCACGTCGGGCGCGGTGGGGTGCCCGGCGGTCCGGCGGTGCAGGAGCCACACGGACAGGACGAACCCGGCGACGGGCACCGTGTAGGCGGCCGCCGCGCCGTGGGCGCTCAGATGGCCGTGCCCGGTCGCCCGGGCGACGTTGACGGCGAGTCCGGCACCCACCGCCGCGGCGCAGGCGAACACCGCGTAGTGGCCGTAGCCCCACAACGTGGCCGTGGTGAAGCTGTTGAGGCGGCGGGAGGCGTTCTGGGCGAAGTACAGCCACCACAGGGCGCAGACGGTGAGGGTGCCGCCCAGCACGAGCGTGGCGATGTCGCCGAACGTGGCGTCGGTGTCGAGGGCGGTACGCACCGCCCCGGCGGCGGCCGTGATGGACTCGCCCAGCACGATGAGGGTGAACAGGCCGAAGCGCTCGGCGATGTGGCGCGGGTGCCAGGTGGTGTGGGCCACCCGCTCGGCCCACACGGGGACGGCGAGTTCGGCCAGGGCGAGGACGGCGTGCGCCGGGAGGCGGAGGTCGCCCGGCACCACGAGGTGCGCCAGCCAGCCGGTCTGCACCACCAGGATCCCCGCGGCGTACCGCAGACAGCACCGGCGCCGCTCGGGGTCGGCGCCGGCGGCCCGCAGCCACTGGCTGACCATGGCGAGCCGCATGACGACGTAGCCCCAGGTGATGACGGTGTAGTCGCCGTCCTGCAGGGCGGCCGCCGTGCCCGCGGACATGACGAGGGCGCCGCTGATCTGCACGACGGTGAGCAGGCGGTACGGGATGTCGTCGGTGTCGTAGGCGGAGGCGAACCAGGTGAAGTTCATCCACGCCCACCAGATCGCGAAGAACACCAGCGCGTAGCCGAGGACACCGCGCCCGACGTGTCCTGCGGCCAGTTCCTCCTCGAACGCGGCGGACGTCTGCGCGACGGCCACCACGAAGCAGAGGTCGAAGAAGAGCTCCAGCGCGGTGGCGGTGCGGTGCTTCTCGTCGGCGACACGGGCGACCATCCGCCGCCGCCATGCCGTGGCGGCGGTCTGCGGCGCGCTCACGTCGCTCCCGTCCCCGCGGCGCACGCCGCGCCGCGCCGTCCGGGAACCGCTTCCTCGCTCACGGCACGCTTCCTCACATTTCCCGGGGACAAGGCTCTGCTTCCTCCACTGAGACCGGACGTCCTGCGCGCGTGTGACACACCCCGGGGAACGGGGCGTCGCCGGGCGCGCCGCCCCGTCCCGCGGTGCCGGGGTTGTCACACTTCGCGGGCGGCGCCGGTCGGTAGCGGTGGATGCCCGGTCGTCCTCGTGTGACCGCCTCCGGTTCCCGAGGCCGTCTCCCGTTCACCCCCGAAAGGTTTCTCATGGCAGGCCATGGCGTTCCCGAACCTGTCGGCGACGATCCCCTGGCGCGGTCGTCCACCGCCGGGGAACCGGCTCCCGCGACGGGCGCCAGTCGTACGAGCGTCGACAAGTACGGGGTGCTCGTCGGGTACAGCGGCTCCGCCCCCAGCAGGCGGGCGCTGTCGTACGCGGCCGGAATGGCGCGGCGCACCGGCGCGGCGCTCCTCATCGTCCACGTCGCGAAGGAGAACCCCGTCGCGTCGCTGCTCGGCTACGAGAACGCGGGCGGCGGCTGCGGGCCGCACGCCGGCGGCACGCACACGCTGCTGGGGCAGCTCGCCTGCGAGGACCATCTGTCGGGGCTGCCGTGGACGCTCATCCACCGCAGGGGCGCCGTCGCGCAGGAGCTGGAGAAGGCCGGCCGCAAGTACCGGGCGAACGCCATCATCGTCGGCCGCAGGCGCGGGGCCGGCATCCGGCTCTTCCGCCCGATCTCCGACCGGCTGGCGCGCAGTGCCCAGCGGCCGGTCATCGTCGTCCCCTGACGGCGGCCCCCGGAACCCTTTGCGCGGACCGCCCGGCCGGGGGCCGGCCTTCCTTCGGGAAGGCCGGCCCCCGGCTCGGCATGGAGCGGTCGGCACATCGGACTGCGGTCAGCGGGAACTGATCAGCAGGCCGGGTACGACGGTTCGGCCGGTGCGGAACTCGGTGTACGCCCACTGCTCGACGTCGGGCTGCGGGCCCACCGGGTTCAGTGTCACCTGCGCGTTCCCGCCCCGCTGCACCGCGGACGGTGTGGTCAAGGTGGCGTTGCGCCGGTCGGCCTTCTCAGGGATGACGGTCACCCCGAGCCGGTAGGGAATGTCGGGTGACGTGGCCGTCTGGGCGTGCACGTAGGCGGTGTAGACGCCGGGTTCGGGGAAGAACCGGACGCTGCGCTCGTTGCTGTGCCATGACGCCCAGCTTCGGTCGACCAGCTTGCCGTCCTTGTAGAGGTACAGGTCGAGATTGGTGTTGGGGTCGTCCGAGGCCGTCTGCACGACGAGTCCGGCCGCGCCGCGCGGCACGGTGATCTTCGTGCCTTGGGTGCCCACCCCGCCGGGGGAGAAGACGCCGCCGCTGACGGAGGTCGTGAGCTTCTTGTCCGTCCAGGTCACGGGGGTGTACCCGGTGGTGCGGCCGGTCAGCGGGCCGGTGAAGCCGGGCTCCAGGAAGCCTTGGCCCTGGCCGCCGGTGCGGCCGAACTCGATTCCCGTGTCGTCGTACGGCCGCGGCGTGAAGCCCCACGGACGGCCGGCGACGGTCAGCCGCACCCGGTGCTTGGCGCTCGTGAACACCAGTGAACCGGTGGTGTAGCGGTCCCAGGTCGCGGTGCCGCGCTCCAGCGTGATGGTCACCGTGGCGGTGGCACCGGGCTTCACCGAGATCGTCCGGGGGCTGACCGTCACCTTCATACCGGCCAGCCCGTCGACGTGCGCCGTGTACGTCTCGGTTCGCGTGCCGACGTTGGTCAGCCGACGCGTGAGGCGCACCGGCTTCGTCCCGTCGTACTCGCGCAGCGCGATCGAGGGCAGGTTGATCTCCTTGCCGTCCGGAGTCGCCGCGGAAGCGAAGGCGGTCAGTTCGGCTGCGGAAGGCTCGATCACCAGGCCCGGGTCGTCGGCGGACGGGGTACGGGGCATGCCGGAGCCCTGCTGCAGCGGGCCGGCCGTGCCCTTGGTGTCGGTGGCGGTGGTGCGCAGGGCCGAGGCGGTCGCGCCGGGCGACCACTTCGGGTGCCGGGCGCGCAGCAGCGCGGCCATGCCGGCCACGTGCGGGGCCGCCATGGAGGTACCCGAGTACGCGTCGAAGAGACGCCCGCCGTCCATCGGCGACACCGCCGCCACCACGTCGATGCCGTCCGCGACGAGGTCGGGCTTCTGCAGTCCGGTGTGGACCTGGTCGGGGCCGTACGACGAGAGGCCGGCCACGCTCGGCAGTCCCACGAGGCTGCTGCCGTCGCCGCCCTCGACCAGCGACGCGGTCCCGTCGGTACGGTGCGCCCACAGGTAGTTGAAGAGCTTGCCCGCCTGTTCGGCGCTCCACAGGTAGACGGTCGGGAAGTCGTAGATCACGTTGAGCCGGGTGTTGCCGGTCGACTGGAACAGCACCACGCCGACACCGCCGGCGGCCTTGACCGTCGCCACCGCGTCGACGGGGTCGATGAAGTCGCAGGCCACGATCTTGCCCTTGACCTTGGCGGGGTCGAGACTTCCCGACCAGCAGTACTGTGCGCCGTCGTCGAGCGATCCGGCCTGGTCGGCGAAGACGATGGGGGTGCCGCGACGGGACGGCAGCTGGTCCATCGACGTGCCGACGATGCGGGTGCCGTCGCCGAGCCGCACGGTCGCCTCGTGGGAACGCTCCACCGTCGCGCCCACCGTGGTCACCCATGGTTCGGCGTTGCTGACCATTCCGGACATGCCGTCGTTGCCGGCCGCCGCGGCGACGAAGACGCCGGCGAGGTACGCGTTGAGGAAGGCGTCCCCGATCGGGCTGTTGGGCTGGTAGTCGCCCATCGAGTTGCCGATCGAGTAGTTGATGACCTGGACACCGTCGGCCACCGCCGCGTCGATCGCCGCGATGATGTCGGCGTCCGTGCCCGAGCCGCCCCAAAGGGCCTTGTACACGGCGATCCGCGCGTCGGGCGCCACTCCGGAGATCGCGCCGTAGTCGTGCCCGAGGACCATCGCGTGCTTGACGGGAAGACCCGCCGCGGTGGAGGCGGTGTGGGTGCCGTGTCCGTTCATGTCTCGCGCCGAGAGGGTCTCCCCGTCGGGGAGCGAGCCGTAGGCGCTGAGCCACCCGTCGGCGAAGTATCGGGCGCCGACGATCTTGCCGTTGCAGGCGCCGGCGGGGAAGCCCTCACCGGTCTGGCAAGTGCCGTGCCAGCCCGCCGGCCGCGGCATGGTGGCGGCGAAGGAGGCGCTCTCCGGCCAGATGCCGGTGTCGATCACGCCGATGACCACATCGGAGCCGTGAGCCGGCTTGGTCTGCGTCGCGGTCTGCGGAGCCCTACCCGTCGGCGCCTGTGTCGGGGGCTGCGCCGCCTGCGTTGTCCCGGTCGTCGCCGCGTCGGCCTTCACGAGACGGGCCGGGGTGACCGCCGCGACGCGCGGGTCCTTGGAGAGTTCGCCGGCCTGCGCGCCGGTCAGCTTGGCGGCGAAGCCGTTGAAGGCGGTGGTGTAGGTCCGCTGCGCCCGTACGCCGAAGTCGCCGAGCACGTCGCTCTGCGCCTCGCCCAGGTGCTTGCGGTACTTCTCGGCCGCGGCCGAATGAGGCTGGAGTTCCTGCCCGGCCACCGGCCTCGTGGCCGCGAGTCCCTTGACTCCGCCCGTGTACGACGTGACCGGCGCCTCTCGCAGCCGCACGACGTACTGGCCCTTGATGGTTCCGGGCTGCGCGGCGGTGTGCAGGGCGCCACCGCCCGTGAGGGCGGCTCGGGAGTGGTCGTACTGGCCCAGCCTCAGGTCCGGCAGCGGAGCGCCGGTCTGTGCCGCGGCCGGCCCGATGTTCCCCAAGCCGCTGAATATGGTGGCGAAAACAGTGATTGCCGACGCCGCGACGATGCGGCGTCGTCGTCGTCGAAGGCTCGCGCTCGTGACCACGAGTCTCCTCCCATGAAGTTAACGGTGTGAATGTCCGTCACACCCAACCTCCAACCGATCACGCGAAGATCACATTCGAATGACGATCCGTCCCGCCCGGCGTTGCCTCGGCCGTCTGTTGGGGGGTCATTCGCCGCCGCGTCGCGGTGAGTTCCCCGCGACGGGAAGGGCGCCCGGTCGATCGCCGAGGTGCGGGGAGTCGAGCCTCTCAGGGCCCTGAACAGCGCGAACTCGGATACGGGCGGCGGCGGTTCGTTCCGCGCACCTGGGTGCTGATCGCGGGGTTCCCGGGGGGCGGCACGTTGCCGAGGCCCTGGGCGACGTCCGCACCCGACTGCCTGTCGTTTTGCAGACAGGTGTCGGGATGCCGACACCGTGAGCACGTTCACGGGTGACCGAGTGCACCAGCAGAGCGCCTGATCTAGCTCATCTGACGCCGGACCAGCTCGTGCAGCCGGCCGCCGGGGTTCGCCAGCAGGTCGGCGGGGCGGCCCTCCTCGACGACGCGGCCGTCCTCCATGACGACGACGCGGTCGGCGTCCATGACGGTGGAGAGCCGGTGGGCGATCACGACGCGGCTGGCGCGCAGCCGCCGGGTGCTGTCGATGACGGTGCGCTGGGTCTCGTTGTCGAGGGCGCTGGTGGCCTCGTCGAGGAAGAGGATGCGGGGCCGCCGGATCAGGGCCTGGGCGATCATCAGGCGCTGGCGCTGGCCGCCGGAGATGGTGCTCCCGCCCGCGATCATGGTGTGCAGGCCCATGGGCATGCGCTTGATGTCCTCGGCGAGGCCGGCCATGGCGGCGGCCTCCATCGCCTCCTCCTGGGTGTGGACCTCGGCGCCGCAGATGCAGTCGAGGATCGAGCCGGTGAACGGCTGGGCGTTCTGCAGCACCACGCCGCACTGCCGGCGGACCGCGCCCTGGTCGAGCGCGGCCAGGTCCTGGCCGTCGTACAGGACGCTGCCGGAGGCCGGCCTGTCGAAGCCGATGAGCAGGCGCAGCAGGGTGGACTTGCCGCAGCCGCTGGGGCCGACGATCGCCACGAACTCGCCGGGCCCGACCCGCAGGGAGACGTCGTCGAGGACGAGCGGGCCGTCGCCGGAGTAGCGGAAGGAGAGGTTGCGGGCCTCGATCGCGCCGGACAGGACGCCCGGCTGGGTGCTGCCGCCGCGCACCTCTGGGGTCTCGTCGAGGATCGGCTTGACCTGCTCGTACATCGGCAGCACCGCCGCGGCCGACAGCAGCGCCCCGGTGAGCTGGGTGACCGAGGTCAGCAGCATCGTCATGGCGGTGCTGAAGGTGAGGAAGCCGGACGCGGACAGCGAGCCCCGGGCCGGGCCGGCCAGCAGCATGAACATGATGAGGGAGCACAGCGGCAGGTAGACCGCGTTGAGCACGGTGGTGATGTTCTTGATGCGGCCCGCCCGCTGCTGGAGTTCGCGGCTGCGGGCGAAGCGGCGGGCCCAGGCGGCGTAGGCGAAGCTCTCGGCGGCGGCGACGCGGAGCTTGGGCAGGCCGCGCAGGGTCTGGAAGGCCTCGTTGTTCAGCTTGTTGCCGAGCACCACCAGCCGTCGCTGCCAGCGCAGTTCCCACAGCCCGAGGCCGAGGAGCAGGGCCCCGATGACGACGAGCATGCCGAGGGCGGCGAGCGCGAGCGGGACGCTGTACAGGAGCAGCAGGACGAGGTTCATCGCGCCGACCGTCGTCGCCTGGACGGCGACCGGGCCCACCCCGGCGAGCACCCGGCGGATGGCGCTGATGCCCATCGCGGCACTGGCGAGCTCGCCGGTCGAGCGGCCGGCGAAGAACCCGGTCGGCAGGCGCAGCAGACGGTCCCACACGGCGGGCTGCAAGGTGGCCTCGATGCGGCCCTCAATGCGCAGCACGGTGAGGTTCTGCATCAGCATGAAGACGGCGCACACCAGGCCGGTGACGACGACGGCCAGGGCGGCCTGGACGATCAGCCCGGTCTCCGCGTCGGGTACGTAGGTGCCCAGCACCTGTCCGGTCGCGATGGGCACGAAAGCACCGAGGCCCACGGTGACGAGGCTGCTCAGGACGAGGTTGCGCAGATCGCCCGCCGAGCCCCGGAGGCTGAAGCGCAGCAGCCGCATCAGCCCGGTGCCCCGTTCGGGGAGCGGCCGGTAGAGCATGACCGCACGCTCCTCGAAGTCCTCCGCGTTGTGGTCGGCGACCCGCACGCGGCTGCTGCCGCCGGGCCCGACCGCCTCGTAGCCGCCGCGCCGCCACAGCAGGGCCACCGGCGCGCCGGACGCGGCGCGCCGGCCGACCAGGGGGCCGGTGTTCTCCCGCCACCAGGCGCCGTCGAGCCGTACCGGGCGGGTGCGGATGCCGGAGGTGACGGCGACCCGCTCGACCGGGTCCATGCGGTCGCTGACCGCCCCGCTGCGCGACGGCGGGGTGAGGGTGATCCCGGCGGCCTCGGCGACCTGCCGGCAGACGGCGTACGTCGTGTCGTCGGAGGCCTCGGCGGTACGCGCGGGGGCCTTGCGGGAGGTGGCGATGGAGGCCAGCAGATCGCGGTCGGCCTGCTCGCGGACGGCCTCCCCAGCCCTGATGCCCGCGGCCGTGCGGTCCTCGTGGGCGCGCTCCAGGCCTTCGATCCAGCCGTCCAGCGTCGACAGCAGCCGGTACTGCTGGTTGACCATGCTCTGCCACATCGCGCCGTCGAGGAGCAGGTCGCCCGCCGCGTCCGCGGAGTACGCGGCGCCGTACTGCACGCTGCCCGGCAGGACCGGCAGCCACAGGATGTCGTCGTCGGCGACGTGCTCGCCGTCCGTGGTGCGGCCGGTCAGCGGGGCCTCGTAGAGCACCCGCTGGCTGCGCCCGACACCGAGCGCGAAGGCGTGCTCGAGCAGGCTGAGGGCGAGTTCCTGGGTGTCGTGGCCGGCGCCGTACGGGCCCTGCTGCGCCCAGCCGTCGCCGTGCGCCGCCTGGTGCGGGTGGGGTGGCCGGTACAGCTCGCGCAGCGGGACGCGGCGCAGGAAGCAGCCCTGCAGCGGGCGTCCGACGAGGGTGTGCCGGGGCCCCTCGACCGGGCCGAGGAGGAGGGCGCCGGGTTCCAGGCGGCCCAGGTAGTGCCAGTGGCCCTGCTGGGCGGCGTCGACCGCGAACAGGTCGAGGGCGCCGGCCACCACGAGCCACAGCACGTGCGGGCCCTCCAGGGGCAGGCTGCGCAGGCCGGTGCAGTCGACGGGGCCCCCGAGCCCGCCGAGGGCGGTCAGGACCGGATCGCCGGTGGCGGTGCCGGGCTGTACGGGGATCACGTCAGTGCTCCTTGACCAGGGCGGCGTACGCGCCGCCCGCCGCGATCAGCTCCTCGTGGCGTCCGCGCTCGACGACCGTGCCGTGGTCGAGGACGACGATCTCGTCGCTGTCGCGGACCGTGCTGAGCCGGTGCGCGATCACCACGCAGGCGCAGCCGCGGCGGCGCAGGTTGTCGATGATGACCTGCTCGGTCTCCGCGTCGAGGGCGCTGGTCACCTCGTCGAGCACCAGCACGCTGGGCCGCCGGACCAGGGCCCGGGCGATCTCCAGCCGCTGCCGCTGCCCGCCGGAGAAGTTGCGGCCGTCCTGCTCGACGTGACTGTGGACGCCGCCGGGGCGGCGGGCGACGACCTCGTACAGGCAGGCGTCGCGCAGCGCGGCCTCGACGTCCCCGTCGGGGATGGAGGGGTCCCACAGCGCGACGTTGTCGCGCACCGTGCCCTCGAAGAGGAAGACGTCCTGGTCGACGAAGGAGACGGAGGCGGCCAGGGACCCGCGCGGGATGTCCTCCAGGCGCTGCCCGTCGATGCGGATCGTGCCCTCCCACGGGCTGTAGAGCCCCGCGATCAGCCGGGAGACGGTGGACTTGCCGCTGCCGGAGCCGCCGACGAGCGCGACCTGGCGGCCGGGCGCGACGGACAGTGAGAAGCCGGACAGCAGCGGCTTGTCGAGGGGGCTGTAGCCGAAGGTGACGTCCTCCAGCGTGACGTGGCCCTTCAGCCGGCGGGTGCTCGCCCCGGACTCGGGGCGCGCGTACAGCGAGTCGACGGGGAAGTTCTCGACGTCCTTGAGCCGCACCACGTCGGCGGCGAAGTCCTGGATGCGGCCCGCGACGCCGTTGAGGCGGGTGATGGGCGCGGTGAACCGGACGACCAGGGACTGGAAGGCGACGAGCAGGCCGATCGAGATGTGCCCCTCCACCGCCCGCAGCCCGCCGATCCACAAGATGAGCGCGCTGTTGAGCGTCGCGAGGGTCGGGGCGACGACCGACAGCCAGGCGCTGGGCACGCCGAGCCGCTGCTGCTCCTCCAGGGTGGCGGCGTGCTGTCCGGCCCAGCGGCGGAAGTAGCCGTTCTCGCCGCCGGTGGCCTTCATCGTCTCGATCAACTGCAGGCCGGTGTACGAGGTGTTGGTGAGCCGGGCGCTGTCGGCGCGCAGCTTCTGCGTCCGGGTGGCCCGCAGCCGTGTCACCACGCGCATGGCGACGGCGTTGAGCAGGGCGATCCCCACCCCGAGGACGGTGAGTTGCGGGTCGTACGTCCACATCAGCAGCGCGTAGAGCACGACGACGACGCCGTCGACGGCCGCGGCGGCCAGGTCGCGGGCGAGGGTCTCGGCGACGGCGTCGTTGGACTGCAGGCGCTGTACGAGGTCGGCCGGGTTGCGCTGGGTGAAGAAGGTGACCGGCAGCCGCAGCAGGTGGCGCAGGAAGCGGGCGCTGCCGAGGGTGGAGGAGATGATGCGGCCGCGCAGCAGGTTGGACTGCTGGACCGCGGTGAGCGCGGCGGTGAGCGCCACCAGCGCGGCCATCGACGCGAACAGCGTGCCCAGGAGCGAGGTCTGGTCGCCGATCAGGAACAGGTCGATGTACGTGCGGCTGAGCGCGGGCAGCGCGGCCCCGACCGCGACCAGCAGGAGGCTGGCCACCAGCGCGGCGAGCATGGTGCCGCTGGTGCCGCGCAGCCGGGCCGGGAGGGCGCCGAGGACGCCGGGCCTGCGGCCGCCGCGGTGGAAGTCCGGGCCCGGCTCGAAGGTCAGCACGACTCCGGTGAAGCTGGTGTCGAAGTCCTCCAGGGGCACGAACCGCCGCCCCTTGTCGGGGTCGTTGACGTGGACGCCGCGCCTGCCGAGGCGGCGGCCCATGCCGTCGTAGACGACGTAGTGGTTGAACTCCCAGAAGAGGACGGCCGGGGCGCGCACCTCGGTCAGGGCCGCGGTCTCCATCTGCATGCCCTTGGCCTGCAGGCCGTAGCCGCGGGCCGCCTTCAGCAGGTTGCTGGCGCGGGAGCCGTCGCGGGAGACGCCGCAGGCGATGCGCAGTTCCTCCAGCGGTACGTGCCGGCCGTAGTGGCCCAGCACCATCGCCAGGGAGGCCGCGCCGCACTCCACGGCCTCCATCTGCAGCACGGTGGGGGTGCGGACGCTGCGGGGCCTGCGGCCCGGCCGCTGCCGGCGGGTGCGTGCGGGCTCGGGGCGGTGTCTGCGGCGGCCGGCGGGCGGCAGCGGCCGCTGCTGGGGCCGGGCGGGCGCGGTCAAGGGAGCAGCCAATCGATCGGGCGCTGTGCGGCCAGGTGGACGGCGCCGGTGGCCAGGGTCATGGAGTCCAGCTCGTACGAGGGGCCGTCGCCCTTGGACCAGCGGTAGCCGGTCGGGGTGCGGGAGGAGGCGTCGAGCGTCACGACGACGGCCACCGGGCGTCCCGCTCGGGTGAGTTGCGCGGCGAGTTGCGGGTCGCCGAGGTCGGCGGCGATCTGCCGGGCGGTGCGCGAGGTGCGGCCGACGGCCCGCACATGGCCGCGCAGCACCCCGTACCGGGCCTGGGGCGCGGACTCGACGGCGAGGTCCACCGCGGCGCCCACCGGCACCGAGGAGGCGCCGGTCGCCGGGACGTAGAGGGTCGCGACGAGCGGGTCGCCGGTGCGGGCTGCGCGTTCGACGGTCGCCACGTCCGAGCCGACGGTGACGACGGTGCCGATCGAGGCCACCAGGGCGCTGACCCGGCCCGCGGCCACGGTCCGGACGACGGTGTCGCCGCGCGGTGTGCGCACGCTGAGCAGCGGGGCGTCGGCGGGCAGGCGCTCCCCTTCCTCGGCGAGGACCCGGGTGACCTGTCCGGCGACCGGACTCTGCAGGACGTAACTGCCCTGTCCGTAGCCGATGATTCCGGGTGCGCTCAATTTCGAGGACACGGAACCGTTTACCGCCCAGGAACTCGCGGCGGCCATCACGAGAATGACGACGGAGAGCACGAGACGGCCCTGCGGGCGCGCGAATCGCACCGGTAGATCGAGTTCTTCCGGTGACTGGAGCTTGGCAAGGGCCTTTTGGCGAAACTGCACGGAACTCTTCCCTCAGCCGCATCCCTCGCCATTGGGACACAAGGCCGCAATGGCGTCCGCGGGTCCCGGAAGGGAGGCCTCCGGGACCCGCGGATCCATCAGTCTCAGAGACCCGCGATCAGGCCGGTGGCCAGGCCGGTCACGGCGCCGGTGTTGACACCGGAGAGGCCCTCGACGGTGCCGACGACACCGGACACGGTGCCGGCGACCGGGGCGATCGACTCGACGGTGCCGGTGGCGTTGGCCACGAGGCCGCCCACGAGACCGCCGGAGACGTTGTCCAGGTCCGCGTCGGAGATCTCGCGGGTCTCAACCTGGGGGGTGAAGTCCATGGGGGGTTTCCCTTCGTGTGAACACATTTCATGTGGCGAATCATCAGGGGGGCAACCTCTTCGCCACGGCACGGGATACAAGCATGGGAGCAGGTGGGACGGCCAATTGGAGATTGCCGCGTTCGAATTGGGTTCGGATCCGCGGCTTCACCGGTGTGCCGTATTTCCCACGCCCCGGTGGCAATTCCTTCACAGACGGGCTTCCCGCCGGGGCTGCGGAACCGGGCACTCCGGATCAAACCGCGCGCACCGGCGGGGGATGTCCCGTGCGTACGTGCGGGCGTATGTCGCCCGCGTGTGCGGTGTGCAGATTTACCGAAGGTAATGTTCAGCCCTGCGCTTGAGCTGTTCCGCCCGCCCGTGACCAGGGCGGATCCACGGCGCGCGGGGCGCCGGGGCCGGTGGCCGGAAGGGCTCAGCCGGTGGCGTCGGCGGCGGTGGCCGACAGCCCGAAGTCGCAGAGCCTGCCGATGAGTTCCAGGGCGGTGTCCGTGAGGTCGGCGGCCTCGCGCGGGTCGTCGCAGGCGACGAGTTCCCGTCCGATCTCGGCGATCGTCGTCGTGAGCGCGATCAGCAGGGCGCGGTCGCCCGGCCGCTCCTGCGTGATGCCGAGCAGGGTCGCGTTGTGGCTGATCCAGGTCCGGAGGTTCTGCCGGCCCAGCAGGTCGAAGCCCGGCGGGGTGTCCCCGGTGTAGAAGAGCCTGGCCATCTCCCGCCGCGCCCAGGTGTGCTCCAGGTACGCGCGGGTGCCGGTGAGGAAGAGCGCGCGGGGCCGGTCCTCCCCGCTCTCGCGGAGCCGGGCCACCGCGCGGGCCGTGGTGTGGACCTGGGCGGTGCGGAACTCCTCCCACAGGGCCAGGAAGAGGTCCACCTTGCCGTCGAAGTGGTGGTAGAGCCCGCCGACGCTGGCGTCCGCGCGGCGGACCACCTCGGCGATGCCGGCCGCCGCGTACCCCGACTCCCCGAAGACCTCGCGGGCCGCCTTGAGCAGCGCCTGCCGGGTGGTCGCCGCCCGGCCGGGCGTCCGGGCCGGGGCCGGCCCGGACGCCCCACCGGTGGTGGGGAGGTCCGCGGGATCGCCGATGAGCAGCTCGTCACCGCGTCTGTCGCCCATCCCGGGACCTTCCGTCCGTCACGGTCGCGTCGCGCCGTGGACCCACTGCCTGGCGGGGCAGCACACTACCCCTCGCCCCTCAGGACGCCGGGATGCCGTCGGCCGGGGCCTGCGGCTGTGCCGTGGTGTACGGCGTGATGGCGCCCTGCTCGTCGTCCGTCACCAGCGGCGTGCCCTGCAGGGCGACCTCGGTGCTGCCCTTCAGGATGCCGATCTGGACCCCGGTGTAGCCCGCGTGCGAGTCCGCGCTGAACCGGAACGGCACCAGTCCGGGCCCGGTGAAGCCGCCCTTCTCCACGGCCTTCACCAGCGACTCCCGCGTCGGGTTCTCCCCGGCGCCCTGCAGTGCCTGGACGAAGGTGTAGGCCATGGACATCCCGAACTCGACGTTGCCGTCGAAGGGCAGCTTGGGGATGTACTTGTCGTGGACCTCGCGGAACAGCTTGATCCAGCTGTTGGACGTGTCGGTCGTCGGCGGCATGTAGGTGTCGGTGATGATGCCGTCCATGAGCGCCGCCGGGTCGGCCGTGCCGCCCGCCTGCTTGGCGAAGGACTGCAGCAGGCCCGCCAGGGTGGTCGGGTCGGAGCCGACGTTGGTCACCACCATCTGCGGGTCGTACTGGAGCTTGAGCGAGGTGAGCTTGAACAGCGCGGTGTACGTCGGGATGGTGAACAGCACCACCACGTCCGCCTTGGACTGGGCGATCGCCGTGACCTGCGGGGCGATGTCGGTGCCGCCGGGCTGGTAGCTCTGCCGGCTGACCACCGACTCCTTGGGGATGTACTGGTCCAGGCCCTCGACGCCGTCCTTGCCGAAGTCGTCGCCCTGGTAGAAGTAGGCGACCTTCTTGCCGGCGAAGTTCTCCTTGATGTACTGGCCGAGGATCTTGCCCTCGACGAGGTAGTCCGGCTGCCAGCCGAAGGTCTGCGGGTGCTTTTCGGGCTCGTCCCAGCAGCGGCAGCCGGAGGAGACGAACAGGTCGGGCACGCGGCGGCTGTTGAGGTAGTCGACCACCTTGGTGTGGGTCGGCGTGCCGAGACCGCCCACCATCGCGAAGATCTTGTCCTCCAGGACGAGTTCCTTGGTGACCTTCACCGTCTGGGTCGGGTTGTACGCGTCGTCCTTGTACTTGAACTCGATCTTCCGGCCGTTGACCCCGCCCTTGGCGTTGACGTGGTCGAAGTACGCCTTCGCGCCCGCCGAGACGTTGCTGTACCCCGGCGCCGCCGGGCCGGTGAGCGGCTGGTGGCTGCCGATGACGATGCTGTCCTTGGTGACGCCCGGCGCGGCGGAACCGCTGCCGGAGCCGTCGGAACAGGCGGTGAGCACCAAGGCCAGCACGGCCAGCGCGGCGCCGCCGCGAAGGCGCAGGCCGTGTCGGTGACTTCTTCTCATGACCCCTCCTGGAACCGAATCGGATTCGGTGGGTGTTGGACGGATTTCAGGTGACGTGCCGGTGGCCGGGGGAACGGGATACCGGCGGTCAGGTACCGGAGCCCCGCGTGCGGAGCCGCCGGACCAGACGGATGAGGGCCCCGTGGATCCCCTGCGGGAACAGGAGCATCGACAGGACGAGGGCGAGGCCGTAGAGGGCGAGCGGCAGGTTCGCGTAGAAGCCCCGGGACAGGTGCAGGGCGTCCGCCACGTCGCCCGTCCAGTTGGGCAGCAGGACCAGGAGCACCGAGCCGTACACGGCGCCCGCCAGGCTGCCGAGCCCGCCGAGCACCGCCGCCGTCAGCAGGGACAGGGAGAGCGCCAGCGGGAACGCCCCGGGCGCGGCCAGCGAACTGACCACCGCGAGGAGCCCGCCGCCCAGCCCCGCGCAGGCCGCGCTGACCACGAAGGCGAGCACCCGCAGGCGCGCCACGTGGATGCCGGCCAGCGCCGCGGAGACCTCGTCGTCCCGGATCGCCCGCCACGACCGGCCGACGCGGCTGCGCCCGAGGTCGGCGAGGAACACCAGCACGACCACCGCGCACAGCACGCAGACCCAGGCCTGCCAGCGCTCCAGCGGGAAGTACGGGCCCAGCGCCTCGGGCGGCGGCGGCGAGGCCACCACGAGCCCGTTCTCGCCGCCGAGCAGATCGGTCAGGTGCCGGTAGTTCGCGAGCGCCGGCAGCCCGACGGCCAGGGTGAGGGTCGCGCCCGCGAGGTACGGGCCCTGCAGCCGCGCCGCCGCGGCGCCCACCAGCGCGCCCAGGGCGGCCGTCACCGCCGTGCCCGCCAGCAGCGAGACGGCCAGCGACCAGCCCAGTTCGGTGAGGAACAGACCGGTCCCGTAGGCGCCGACCGCCATCAGCGCGCCGTGGCCCAGCGAGATCTGGCCGTTGGTCCCGGTCAGGACGGTCAGCCCGGCGACCGCGCACACGTAGGTGGCGACGCCGGCGACCTCCAGGTTCTGGTACGGCGACAGCAGGGCGCTGACGGCGCAGACCACCAGCAGCCCGAGCAGCGCGGGCACCAGGTGCCGTACCGCGGTGCGGTCCATCGGCCCCCTCAGCCGGGCGCTCAGGCCGGTCGCGGCCGGGCCCCCCAGCGGGGACCGCAGGTCCTTCGTGTCGGTCGTCTCGGTCATGAGCCCCTCACACCCGTCGCACGGAGGTCCGCGAGAACAGGCCGTTGGGCCTGATCATCAGCACCGTCATCAACACCGCCAGCGCGCCCAGCAGCGCGACCTCGGACCCCAGGTACCCCGAGACGTAGGAGAGGGTGAGCCCGACCACGAGCCCGCCGACCACCGCACCCGGCGGGCTGTCCAGCCCCCCGACGACGGCGGCGGCGAAGCCGAACACCAGGACCGCGTCGAACTGGTTGGGCCCGACGAAGGTCGCCGGCGCCACGAGGACCCCGGCGAGCGCCCCGACCGCCCCCGCCAGCGCCCAGCCCAGCGTGAGCACCCGCCCGACCCGCACCCCGAACATCCGGGCCACCTCGGGGGAGAACGCCGCCGCCCGCATCCGCAGCCCCACCGGGGTGACCCTGAAGAGCAGCACGAGCAGCGCCATCACCACGAGCACGGCCCCGATGACGAACAGGTCCGAGGGCGACAGCAGCAGCCTCGCGCCGCCCACCGTGAAGCCCTTGATGCCGAGCAGCGGCGGGAAGGAGCGCGGCGAGCCGCCCCACACCATCCCGGCCACCGCCTGCAGGAACAGCAGCAGTCCGAGGGTGACGATCACCGCGTTCATCGGCGGCCCGTTCTCGACCGGGCGGACCAGCACCCGCTCCACGACCGCCCCCAGAACGAACCCCGAGACGAGGGCGGCCAGCAGCCCGAGCCAGTACGAACCGGTCGCGTTGATCACGCCGAGGGCGACGAAGGTCGTGATCATCAGCATGCCGCCCTGGGCGAAGTTGACGATCCGGGTCGCCCGCCAGATGAGCACCAGGGCGAGCGCGACCGCGGCATAGACGATGCCGCTGCTCACCCCGCCCAGTGTCAGATTGATGAAGTACATTCAGAACCCCAGATAGGCGTGGCGGAGGTCGTCCGCGGTGGCGAGGCTCGCGGCCGCGTCGGACGCGACCACCCGCCCCAGGTTCAGCACGACGCCGTGGTCCGCGACGGACAGGGCGCTGCGCGCGTTCTGCTCCACCAGGAGCACGGTGAGCCCCTGCCGCTCCCGCAACTCCCGCAGGACCGCGAGGATCTGCGCGGTGACCCGGGGAGCGAGCCCCAGCGACGGCTCGTCGAGCAGCAGCAGCCGCGGCCGGGTCATCAGCGCCCTGCCGATGGCGAGCATCTGCCGTTCGCCGCCGGAGAGCGTCTCCGCGAGCCGTGCGCGCCGCTCGGCCAGCGCGGGGAAGAGGGCGTAGACCTCCTCCAGACCGGTGGACTGCAGCGCCCTGCGCTCGCGCCGGTTCCGCCACAGGACGCCCAGCCGGAGGTTGTCGTGGACGGTCAGCTCGGTGATGACCCCGCGGCCCTCCGGCACATGGGCCAGGCCCAGCCGTACGACCTCCTCGACGGGCAGCCGGGTGATGTCGGTGCCGTCGAGCAGGACGCTGCCGGAGCGGGGCCGGACGAGCCCGTTGACGGTGCGCAGCAGCGTGGTCTTGCCGGCGCCGTTGGCCCCGAGTACGGCGGTGATGCTGCCCTGGTCCACGGTGAGGGACACCTCGTCCAGGGCCCGCACCATGCCGTAGGAGACGGCGAGTTCGCGGACCTCAAGCACGGGAGGACTCCTCTCGTGCACCGGGCGCCGCCGGTGCCGCGGTGTCGGCTGGCGCCGGTGTCCCCTCGGTGACCTCGTCGCCGAGGTACGCCTCGGTCACCAGCGGGTCGTCGCGCACCTCGTCCGGGGTGCCGTAGGCGATGACCTTGCCGAAGTCGAGGACCAGGACCCGGTCGCAGACCCGCATGACCAGGTCCATGTGGTGCTCGACGAGGATGACCGACATCCGTTCGCGCAGCCCCGAGATGACCTCGCCCAGGTCGCGCATGCCGTCCTCGGACAGCCCCGAGGCCGGTTCGTCGAGCAGCAGCAGCCGCGGCTCACCTGCCAGCGCCCGGGCGAGCGCCACCTGCTTCTGCACTCCGTAGGGGAGTTCGCCGGGGAGCCGGCCGGCGGCGTCCTCCGCGCCGAGCTCGCGCAGGACGGCCAGCGAACGGTGACGCAGCAAGCGCTCGTCGCGGTCCGAGCGGGGCAGGCCCAGCAGGGCGGAGGTGAAGCCCGCCCGCGCGTGCCGGGTCGCCCCGACCATGACGTTCTCCAGCACGGTCAGCCGGGGGAACAGCCCGAGACCCTGCAGGGTCCTGGCGATGCCGAGCCGGGCCAGCTGGTGCGGCCGAGGCCAAGGCAGTGCCCGGTCCTGCCAGTGCAGCGTCCCGGCGGCCGGGCGTACGAAGCCGCACACCGCGTTGAACAGGGTCGTCTTTCCGGCCCCGTTGGGCCCGATGACGCCGAGCACTTCGCCCGGCCGGACCGACAGGGACACCGCATCGAGCGCGGACAGGCCTCCGAAGGAGACCTCGAGTCCGTCGATGCGCAGGAGGCTTTCCACCAGGCACCCTTCCTTGGGAGTTCGGCGGGGTGGTACGGGACGAGGGGGCAGGGGTCGGGGACGGGGATCGGGAACGGGGACCGGATCGCGCGGGCGGCCCGGCGCTCCGGCGGCGGGCCGGCCTGCCGTCCGGGAGGTCTCCTCCCAGCCCGACCGAATCAGAATCGGATTCGGTTCCGACTGAGGGTGAGCCCTGTCCGAAGCGCTGACAAGCCCCCGGCGACGGGGAGTTGAGCTAGCCGGCGCCCGCCAGCAGCCGTGCCTCGCCCGCCTCGTAGCGCCGCCGGCTCTCGGCGGCCGTCCCATCGCGGCGCCGCCGGTCGTAGCGGCTGCCGAGCCAGCCGGCGAGGAAGCCGAAGGGGATGGACACCAACCCGGCGGTCTGCAGCGGGAACCAGTGGAAGTCACGGTCCGGGAAGAGCGCCGTGGGACCGCCGGACACCGCCGTGGAGAACACCGTCAGCAGCAGGACGCACCCCGTGCCGCCGTACAGCGCGGCCAGCAGGCCGGTGCGGCCGAAGCCCCGCCAGAACAACGAGTACGTGAGGGCCGGCGCCACCGCCGAGGCGCCGATCGCCAGCGCGGTCGTCGTCATGACGGCGACGTTCCAGTCCTGGACCAGCGCGGCCAGGGCCACCGCCGCCGCGCCGACACCCACGGCCGCCCAGCGGGCCACCGCCAGTTCGGTGCGCGGGGCGGCCCGCCCGTCGCGCATCGCGTGCCCGAACAGGTCGTGCGCCAGTGACGAGGCCGCGGCGAGGGTCAGTCCCGACACCGACGACAGCAGCGTCACGAACACCGTCCCGCAGACGGCGGCGTACAGCAGCGTCTCGCCGATCGACGGCGCGGCCTCCCCGAACGCCCGGGCCAGCATCAGCACCGACGTACGGCCCTCGGGGTCGGCACCCGTGATCAGCCGGGCGCCGACCATGGCGGCCGCGCCCGCCCCCATGACCGTGCCCAGCAGGCAGAACGTGGTGACCGCGCCGACCGCCCAGGACATCGAGCGGCGCACGGCGGGGGCGTCGGGCGCCGAGTACAGACGCATCGTCACGTGCGGCAGGCAGGCCACCCCGAGGACGACCGTGAGCTGCAGCCCGATGAAGTCCAGCTTCCCCTCGGTGGTCCGCCCCAGCTCCAGGCCCTGCCGCAGGTACGCCTCGCCGGCCCCGCTGCCCGCCTGCGCGGCACGCAGCAGGGCGTCCGCGCTCCAGCCGAAGCGGCTCATGACGAGCGCGGCGACCACGGCGCTACTGCCCAGCAGCATCACGATCTTGATGATCTGGATGAGCGCCGTGCCCCGCATCCCGCCCATCGCCGCGTAGACGACCATCAAGGTGCCGATCATGGCAATGGAGACCGTGCGCGCACCGTCGAGGTGGATGTCCAGGATGGCGGTGAGCAGCGAACCCGCCCCCGACAGTTGCACGATGAGGAACGGCAGGCACGCGGCCAGGGTGACCACGCTGGCGGCGATCCGCACGGACCGGCCGCGCATCGTACGGGCGAGGACGTCGCCCATGGTGAACCGCCCCGCGTTGCGCAGGGGTTCGGCGAGCAGGAACATCAGCACCACCAGCGACATGCCGGTGCTGGTCGCCAGCACGAAGCCGTCGTAGCCGAAGAGCGCGATGATGCCGGTGGTGCTGAGGACGGTCGCGGCGGAGATGTAGTCGCCCGCGATGGCCAGGCCGTTCTTGAACGGGGTGAGGGTGCGGTAGCCCGTGTAGAACTCCGCGAGGTCGTCCCGTTCCGGCCCGGCGAAGACGCTGAGCAGCAGCGTGCAGGTCACCAGGAACGTGAAGAAGAGCAGGACGACGGTCTGCGTCCCCGAGTCGTATGCGGCCGCGAACCGGTTCACCGGGCGGCCCCGTCGGCCGTCTCCCGCTGCCGTACGCGCAGCGCCAGCGGGTCCACCGACCGCCGCGCGCTGCGCTCGTACCAGCGGATCGCCGCGAACGTGACGGCGAGCTGCGACAGCCCCATCAGCGTGCCCAGCGTCAGCTGTCCGGCGACCCTCGTGCCCATGGTGTCCCGCGCGAGCACGGAGAGCAGGAGGAAGGCCAGGAAGTAGCCGAGCGCGGTGAGCGCCGAGACCCGCCGCAGCAGCCGGTAGGCCGAACGCAGCCGCCTGAGCTCGACGGGCCGCACGGGTGGTCGCGGTGGTGGTGCCGGCGCCGGTGCGGGCTGCGGTGGTTGCCGGTGGTGCCAGGTGTCGCCGTAGTACGTCATCGCGCGGTCTCCAAGCGGCTTGCGTGGCGAGGGTGTGCGGGCGCGGTGGGGGGACGGGCAGGTTCGACCGGTACGCCCCGGGGCGTCGGTGCCCCGGGGTGGCCGCACGATACCGACTGGTCGGCATGTCGGGAAGAGGTGCTGCAGGTCACGGTTGGAGCACCAAGCCGACCGGCCCCTCGCGGACCCGCTGCCGGCGTCCGACCCGGCCGCAACGTGCCTGCGTGCGGGGCGGGTTCGGAGCGGCCGTGCGGTCCGCGCGTGACGGTGCGGGTGCTTCGCGTGGTGCGGATGCGGGCCCCGTGCTCGGGGCTGCCGCGGCCGGGCCGCCGTGCCCAGTGGCCCCCGACAGGGGTAACTCACACGTGCCGGGGCAGGATTCGGGGCGCGGCGTCCGTCCGGGGCTGTGTCGTCCGAGGCGACCCCCACCCGGCCTGGCGCTGCTCCCGCGTGGACGGCCGGAGGCGCCGGCGCAACCGCCACGCCGGGTTCCGGGCGTCGCGCTGGCGACACGCGGGCCGCCGGAACCGGCCCTTGGCCGGGTCGGGTTCACCGTGCCGGCCGGGGCGGGCAGTGCCTCGTCGTCGGAACCCCGGCCGGGCGCAGGAACACCCCGCGGCGCGGACGCACGCCGCCCGGTCAGGGCTGCGTCCCACGCTCACGCCGACGCGACTGCCCCCGGCGGGCGGGGGACTCCTGCCCTCGGGAGGCTTCCCATGGCCGTCTCGGCGCGTGGGCCGACGCGGACGGCCTGAGGCGTCCGGTGCGCGAGGACCCACGGGATCCGGCCGGCGGCACCTCGTGGCGGGGACGCGTGCCGTCGCCCCAGGCCGCGTCAGGCGCCGGGCGCAACTGCCGCCCGTGCAACCGGTCCCTCGCGCGCACCCCCGGCAGCTCGCGTCAGCTGCCGCTGCCCGGCTCGACGTGCGGGGGGTGGACGGGGATCTCGCACCACACCTGCTTGCCGCCGCTGAGCGGCATCGTGCCCCAGGCCGCCGACAGCGCCTCGACGAGGAGGATGCCGCGGCCGCCGGTGTCGTGCCAGTTGATGATCGCCGGCTTGACCGGCGTCCGCGGCGAGCCGTCGCCCACGGCGATCCGCAGCCGGTCGCCGGTGAGCGTGATGTCCAGACGGACCTGGCCCTCGGTGTGCACCAGGGCGTTGGTGACCAGCTCGGAGACGACCAGCAGCACCGTGTCGGCCGCCTCGCCGAGCCCCCACGCACGCAGCGTGCGGGCGGTGAACCGGCGGGCGTGCGAGGCGGCGTCGGGGAGCCGCCACACCGTCCAGCTCTCGCGCACGGGCTTGACGGCCATGCCGTCGTAACGCATCAGCAGCAGCGCGATGTCGTCGCTGCGGGTGGCGTCGCTCAGCAGGGCGTCGGCCATGCGGCCCAGGTGGGAGGGGTCGGCCTCGGACAGCTCGCGCGACATCCGCGCGATGCCCTCGTCCATCGGGAGCTCGGCGGACTCGACCAGGCCGTCCGTGGTCAGCGCGAGGACGGTGCCGTTCTGCAGCCGCAGCGGGATCAGCGGGAAGTCCGCGTCGTCGACGACGCCCAGCGGAGGCCCGCCGTCGCCCTCCACGGTCCGGGTGGTGCCGTCCGGGAACCGCAGCACCGGGGGCAGGTGACCGGCGCGCACGCACCAGGCACTGCCCTCCTCCATGTCGATGCTGACGTAGCAGCAGGTCGCGAAGAGGTCGGTCTCCATACCCATGAGCAGGCGGTTGGCGTGCGACACGACGACGTCGGGGGAGTGGCCTTCGACGGCATAGGCGCGGATCGCGGTGCGCATCTGGCCCATGAGCGTGGCGGCCCCGGCGTTGTGCCCCTGGACGTCGCCGATGACGAGGGCGACGTGGTGGTCGTGCAGGGGTATGACGTCGTACCAGTCGCCGCCGACCTCCAGCCCGCCGGTCGTCGGCAGGTACCGGGCGACCGCGACGCCGCCCGGCAGCACCGGGAGCCGGCGCGGCAGCAGGGTGCGCTGGAGGGTGCCGACCAGCTCGTGCTCGGCGTCGAAGGCCCGTACCCGGACCAGCGCCTGGCCGACCAGCCCGGCCGCGGCGGTCAGCACGGCGCGTTCGTCCGCGCCGAACTCGTGGGGCTCGTCCCAGCCGATGAGGCAGCAGCCGACGACCCGTCCGGCCGCGGGGAGCGGCAGCACCGCGAGTCCGCCGGGGCCCACCCCGGCCAGCGTGGACTCCAGCGGTGCCCCGGCCGGCCAGAAGGCGACCCGGCCCTCGCGCAGCGCGGTCGCCAGCGTGGGCATGGCCCGGGTCGGTGCGTCCGGCCATTCCGAACGCCATTCGGTGCGCCACACCTCGGGCCACGCGGAGGGGTCCGCAGGGTCGAGGACGGTGACCACCAGCCGGTCGTTCTCCAGTTCGGCGAGCGCGACCCGGTCGGCGTTCAGCGGGCGGCGCAGCGCCGTCACCACCACCGCGCTGACGTCCCGTACGGTCGCGGCGTTGGCCAGGTCGGCGGCGAGCTGCTGCACCCGGCCCACGTCGTTGACCCCGGCGCGCATCCGTGAGGCGTCCCCTACCGTGCCCAGCAGCCGTACGGGGCGGCCGTCCGGGGCGAACAGCACCCGCCCGCGCAGCCGTAGCCAGCGCAGTTCCCCGGAGGGCCGGCGGATGCGGAACTCCAGCTCGCGGTCGCCGGTGGCCATGTGCCCGGCCTCCACCACCGACATCAGCGCGGGCAGGTCCTCGGGGAGGGTCAGCGCGAGCAGGGTCTCCACCCGGCCGTCGAACGCCGAGGGCTCCAGGCCGAACAGGGTGAGCACGTCGTCGCCCACGTTGATCCAGCCGGTGTCCATGTCGAGGGTGAACCCGGTGCCCCGTGACTCCGCCCCGGCCATCGGGTCGGCGTCGCCGCACGCGTCGCCGGGCGTGGGGCCGGGGTGGCCGATCGCGGTGGCGAACAGTTCCAGGCGCTGCCGGTCCTCCGTGTCGAAGCCCCCGGGCTGGTCCGTGACCGCCACCAGGCAGCCGACGCACACATGGTCCGCCCGCAGCGGCAGCGCGGTCAGCGAGACCTCCAGCGGCTCCGGCGACCCGTTCCCCGTCAGCCGGGCGACCTCCGCGGGCCCCGCGGACACCACGCGGTCCTGGCGCACGGAGACGGCCATGGGGGAACCGCCGTCCGTCGCGTAGCTCTGGCGCAGCCCGTGCAGGGCGCGCGGCACCCCGGCCGAGGCGACCAGGCACAACTCCCCGCCGGTCTCCGAGGGCGCGTACACGGCGACGTGGGTCGCACCGGTGAAGACCAGCGCCTGTTCGATGACGGATCGCAGGCGGGCGGACTGGCCAAGGTCGGATCGGAGCGTTTTGAGCGCGAGCTCGGCGGACAGCGCCCGAACTCTGCGTCCTTTCGCGCCGTCGCTGACCACGTGGTCATTACACCGCCTCCGGGGCCCCGGCGCAGCCCGTGTGCAGGGAATCGTCACGGGGTGTGAGAAGAACGCGGGTCGTGTCCTCCGTTTCCCCCATCCTCGACCAGCTCCGCACGCGGGCGCGCCCCGGCGGGGCCGGGCCCGGGCCGCGGACCTAGCGCTGGGGGAAGGTGTAGGTGTAGCCGGCCGCGTCGAGCCGGTCGAGCAGGGTCTCCAGCGCCTGCACGGTCTGGCTGCGGTCGCCGCCGCCGTCGTGCATGAGCACGATGGCGCCCGGCTTCAGTTCGGAGTTCACGGTCGCGAGGATGGCGTCCGCGCCGGGGCGGCGCCAGTCGTCGGAGTCGACGGTCCAGCCGAGCGGGCGCAGTCCGTGGTCGGCGGCGATGGCGCGGATCGCGGGGGAGAAGTCGCCGCCGGGGGCCCGGTAGTACCACAGCGCGGTGTCGCCGGAGCCGGCGGCGCGGGATATCTCGCTCTGGGCGTCGAGTATCTCGTGGCGGTTGTACTCCTGCGACTTGCGGCTCTGCGCCTCGTCGTGGTGGACGGAGTGGTCGCACAGCCGGTGGCCCGCGGCGGCGATCCGCCGCACCAGGTCGGGGTGGGCGCCGGCGTTGGGGCCTATCTCGCAGAAGGTGGCCTTGGCGTGGTGCCGGGCGAGCACGTCCAGGACCTTGGGGGTCCACACCGGGTCCGGGCCGTCGTCGAAGGTGAGTGCCACCGACCTGCCCGGGGCCTCCACGCCGTGCTGGATCGAGCGCGCGGTCACGGACGTGCCACGGGCGGGGGCCTGGACCGCGGTGCCGTGGGCCCCCGCGCCGCCGCGCTGCGGGTCCGCGCCCTGCGCGGGGGCCTGCGGCCGGGCGGTCCCCGGGGCGGCGGTCTCGTGGTGCGCGGTCTCGTGGTGCGGGGCGTCGTGGTGCGCGGTGCCCGCCGGGGTGCGGGCCGCGCCCGGCGTGCCGGACGGGGCGCCGGGTGCCGTGGACGGCGTCGCAGCGGGGGCCGACGAGGGCGCGGGCGGCGCGGAGGGCGAGGCGGCACGGACGGAGGGCGCCGAGGCGGCGCTGCCGGCGGTCTGCATCATGTGCTCCGTGCCGCAGGCGGCGAGCGTGGCTCCGGCGAGCGTCACCGCCGCGACTGCTCCGAGGGCTCGGGTCGCGCGGGTCGTCAGTGCCACGGGGGTACCTCCTGGGGCCGGCTGCGTGCATGCCGGGCATGCGGATCAGCCCCCCACCGTAGGCGGCGCGCGGCGGCGTGCCCTCGGTCTTTCGGTCATCTTCGGGTCCTTCGCCGGCGGGACCTTCGTCCTCTTGGCATGGCCCCGACAAGATGCCAAGCTGTGAGTTAGGAAAGTTTCCTAACGGAAGGAGTCCCTCGTGCGCAAGCGCCTCGCACTGGCCACCGCCGGGGCCGGAGCCACCCTGCTGGCCGCCCTCCTCACCCCCGCCGCCGGCGCCGCCGGTACCGCCGGGTCGTCCCCCCGCAGTCCCCAGGAGGGCTCGGTCACGGCCGCCCAGTTACTGGCCAAGGTCAACGGCTGTACGCAGATCTCCAGCGGCAGGTACCGCACCGACGAGGAGACCTCCGCCACCGTCCCGGTCTGCGGTGCCAACGGCGCCGTGTTCTGGAAGGCCGACATGGACATCGACTGCGACGGCCAGGTCACCGCCCGCTGCAACTGGGACACCGACCCCTGGTTCCAGGACGACACGGCCTTCCACCAGTCGGACGGCCGCCCGCTCAACGCCGAGACGCTCCCCTACGTCGTCGTCCCCAGCCCCAGCGGCACCTGGGACTACCGCGGCGCCGGCATCAAGGGCGGCGGCGTGGTGGCCGTCGTGTACGGAGGCCGGGTCGAGTACGCAGTCGTCGGCGACACCGGCCCCACCGCGATCATCGGCGAGGCCTCGTACGCCACCGCGCAGGCCCTCGGGATCGACCCCGACCCGGAGACCGGCGGGGCGGAGTCCGGCGTGACGTACATCCTCTTCAAGAACTCCTCCGTCGCGCCGATCGAGAGCCACGCCAAGGCGGTCTCCGTGGGCGACGCGCTCGCCCGCCAGTTCGTCGCGGACAACTGATCCGCCCAGGACCCGGACGTACGCCGGGCGGCCGACGTGACGCGGCGGACGCCACCCCCGTGTTGCGCGGCCGCCCCCGGCGCGTGATCGTGGGCGACGGGACCGTCCGGCCCGCTCGAGCTTCCGCACCGTGGTCCACACAGGGGTCGCCGCATGAGCACACACGTTGACGTCGTCGTCCTGGGCGCGGGTCCCGGGGGGTACGTCGCCGCCATCCGGGCCGCCCAGCTGGGCCTGCGCACGGCGATCGTCGAGGAGCGCTACTGGGGCGGGGTGTGCCTCAACGTGGGGTGCATCCCCTCCAAGGCCCTGCTGCGCAACGCCGAACTGGCGCACATCTTCACCAAGGAGGCCAGGACCTTCGGCATCCGGGTGAACGGCGAGGTCAGCTTCGACTACCGCGAGGCCTTCGCGCGCAGCCGCAAGGTCGCGGACGGCCGGGTCAAGGGCGTCCACTTCCTGATGAAGAAGAACGACATCACGAAGTTCGAGGGCCACGGCACCTTCACCGACGACCACACCCTGCACGTCGCGCTGGGCTCCGGCGGCAGCGAGACCGTCACCTTCGACCACTGCATCATCGCCACCGGCGCGACCACCAGACTGCTCCCCGGCACCTCGCTCAGCGAGCGGGTCGTGACCTACGAGGAGCAGATCATGACGGACACGCTCCCGCGGAGCATCCTCATCGCGGGCGCCGGCGCGATCGGCGTGGAGTTCGCGTACGTCCTGCACAACTACGGGGTGAAGGTGACCCTCGTGGAGTTCCTCGACCGGATCGTGCCGCTGGAGGACGAGGAGGTGTCGGCCGAACTCGCCCGCCAGTACCGCAAGCTGGGCATCGACGTGCTCACCTCGACCCGGGTGGAGGCGATCAACGACGCGGGCGGCCCGGTGAAGGTCATGGTGACCACCGGCGGCCAGCGGCAGACGCTCGAGGCGGACAAGGTGCTCCAGGCGATCGGCTTCCAGCCGCGCATCTCCGGCTACGGCCTGGAGCAGACCGGGGTCCGGCTCACCGAGCGCGGCGCCATCGACATCGACGAGTTCTGCCGCACCAGCGTCCCGCACATCTACGCCATCGGCGACGTCACGGCGAAGCTGATGCTCGCGCACGCCGCCGAGGCCATGGGCGTGGTCGCCGCCGAGACCATCGCGGAGGCCGAGACCATGTCGCTGGACTACGTGATGATCCCGCGCGTCACCTTCTGCCAGCCGCAGATCGCCAGCTTCGGGTGGACGGAGGCGCAGGTCCGTGAGCGCGGCCTCGACGTGCGCGTGGCCAAGTTCCCCTTCACCGCCAACGGCAAGGCGCACGGCCTCGGCGACGCGAGCGGCTTCGTGAAGCTCATCAGCGACGCCAAGTACGGCGAACTCCTCGGCGGCCACTTGATCGGCCCCGAGGTCACCGAGCTGCTGCCCGAGCTGACGCTCGCCCAGAAGTGGGACCTCACTGCGGCCGAACTGGCCCGCAACGTCCACGGCCACCCCACCCTCAGCGAGGCCGTCCAGGAAGCGGTCCACGGCCTCGCCGGCCACATGATCAACTTCTGAGCCCGCCCGCACCACGGCCAACGCCCTGCTGCCCCCCGGCACCGGCTCGGCGTCGGCCGCGCATCGCCCGCGCCCGCGTCCGTGTCCGCGTCCGCATCCGCGTCAGCGGCGGCGGCGCAGCAGGAAGACGACGAGCGCACCGACGCCCGCGGCCAGCAGGCCGGCGGCCGCGGCGCGTTTGGCGACCGGGGCGCCGGCGATGCGGAGGAGGTCGATGGGTTCGTCCCCGTGGTCCGCCGGTGCGGCGGGCGCGTCCTCGGTGGCGTCCTCGCCCCCGGCAGGGGGCTGCGGGGCGGCCAGCCGGCCGGCGAGGCAGTCGGCGAACTGGCCGATGATGCGGTCGCCGACCTCCGCCATCACGCCGCGCCCGAACTGCGCGGGCCGGCCGGTCACGGCGAGGTCGGTCGTCACCGAGACGACCGTCGCGCCGTCCTTCTCCGCCAGGGTGCCGGTCACCGTCGCCCGCGCCGTGCCCTGGCCGCGGACCTCCTTGCCACGGGCGGCCAGCACGACGCGGTGCGCGGTCCCGTCCCGCTCCTCGAAGACCGCCGTGCCGCGGTAGGTCACCGTCACCGGGCCCACCTTGACCTTCACCGAGCCCCGCACGGTCTCGCCGTCGTACTCCTCCACCGTCGCGCCCGGCATGCACGGCGCGACGCGCTCGATGTCCAGCAGTGCCCGCCAGGCGTCCGCCACCGGGACGGGGACCTCGAACTCGTGGTGCAGTTCCATGATCTCCTCCTCGTCACACCGGCCTGAGCACCGGAGGGTGGATCGCGCCGGCCGTGCCCGACAGCGGGGTGCCGCTGCCGCCCCAGCGCAGCGCGATGATCTCGGCGGCGATCGACACGGCGACCTCCTCGGGGGTGCGCGCGCCCAGGTCCAGCCCGATCGGCGAGCGCAGCCGGGTCAGTTCGGCCGGAGCCAGCGTCGTGTCGTGCAGCCGCTTGAGCCGGTCGTCGTGCGTCCGCCGGCTGCCCATGACGCCGATGTACGCGGCGGGGCGGCGCAGCGCGACCTCCAGCAGCGGCACGTCGAACTTGGGGTCGTGGGTGAGGACGCACACCACCGTGCGGTCGTCGGTCTCCGTGCCGCCCAGGTAGCGGTGCGGCCAGTCCACGACGACCTCCACGCCCTCGGGGAAGCGCTTGGGGGTCGCGAACACCGGACGGGCGTCGCAGACGGTCACCCGGTAGCCCAGGAACAGCCCGATCCGCGCCACCGCCGCCGCGAAGTCGATCGCGCCGAACACCAGCATCCGCGGCGGTGGGGCGAAGGACTGCAGGAACACCGTCACGTCGTCCTCGCGCCGTTCGCCGTGCCGTCCGTAGTGGCGCTGTCCGGTCGCGCCCTGGGCCAGCTCACCGCGGGCGTCGTCGGTGACCGCCGCGTCCAGGCCCTCCGAGCCGAGGGTGCCCGCGACCCGGTCAGGCCACACCGTGAGCGTGGCGCCGCGCGGCGCGGGACCGTCCAGCACCGTCGCGGTGACCACGGGGCGGTGCGCGGCGACGGAGGCCGCCACCTCGCCGAAGCCCGGGTCCGTGGCCGGGGACACCGGACGGACCAGCAGGGTGATCTCACCGCCGCAGGTCAGGCCGACCTCGAAGGCGTCGGCATCGCTGTAGCCGAAGGTGTGCATCCGGGCCTCGCCCGACTCGACGACCTCCTTGGCCAGTTCGAAGACCGCGCCTTCCACGCAGCCCCCGGAGACGCTGCCGACGACCTCGTCGTCCGGTCCCACCGCCATGGCCGCGCCCGGTCCGCGCGGTGCGCTGCGGCTCACCGCCACCACCGTGGCCAGCCCGAAGGGGGTTCCCGAGGCGTACCAGTCGTTCAGCGCCGGAAGGATCTCACGCACCGTCGGCTCCTCTCACCACGGCGGCCAGACGTTCCAGCGCGCCCAGACTGTGCCCCTCCACGAAGGCGTCGACGCTCGGCAGCGCCGCCGCCATCCCCGCCGCCAGCGGCGCGTACCCGGGCCTGGCCTTGCGCGGGTTGGCCCACACCACGCGGTGCGCCAGGCGTGCCAGCCGCCGCATCTGCGCGGCCAGCAGGGCGGGGTCGCCGCGCTCCCAGCCGTCCGACATCAGCACGACGACCGCGCCGCGCGCCGTGCCCCGTGCCCCCCAGCGGTCCAGGAACGCCCGCAGCGTCTCCCCGAGCCGGGTCCCGCCGCTCCAGTCGGGCACCGCCGCCCCGACCGCGGCCATCGCGGCGTCCGGGTCCCGGCGCGCCATCTCGCGGGTGACCCGGGTGAGCCGGGTGCCGAGGGTGAAGACCTCGGTGGGCGTGCGGCCGCGCGAACCGTGCGCGGCGGCGTGCGCGAACCGCAGCAGTGCGTCCGCGTACGGGGCCATCGACCCGCTGACGTCCAGCAGCAGCACCACCCGGCGCGGCTTGCGGGCCGGGGCCCGCCGCGGGAGCGCGGCAGGCTCGCCGCCCCGGCGCAGCAACTCCCGTACGGTACGCCGCGGATCCACGTCCCCGCGGCGCGCCGGACGGCGCCGGGGGGTACGGCGCGGTTCGCCGTCCAGGGCGAACACCGCCAGCAGCCGGTGCAGTTGGGCACGCTCCGGCGCGGTCATGGCGGCGACGTCACGGTGCCGCAGCACCTCCGTCGCGCTGGCGAGCGCGGTCGCGGCGGGGCCGTCACCCGCCTCCTCACCGGCGGTGCGCTCCCCGGGCACGGCACGCGGCACCGCCGGCGGGCGCACCGGGCGGACCGCCGGCCGCACCCGGCGGTGCGGCGGCCGCCCGCCGTCGAAGAAGGCCGCGAAGACCCGGTCGTAGCGCTCCAGGTCGTCCGGGCCGCCGCAGAGCGTCAGCCGTCCCGCCCAGTACACGTCGCGGCGCCGCGACGGGTCGAGCCTGCCGAGCGCGGCCAGGAACGCCGCCACCCGGTCCGGGCCGGCCGGCACCCCGGCGGCCCGCAAGGCGCGGGCGAAGCCCACCACCCCCGCCGTGCCGTCCGCCGTGACCGTGCGCATGGTGCTCACCGCGACCCGCCCGCCCGCGCGGCGAGGATCTGCGACAGGTCGAGCGAGCGCGCCCGCTCCGCGTCCTCGCGGTACTTCAGCACCGAGCCGAGGGTGGTCATCGCCAGGTCCGCGTCGAGTTCCGTCGCCCCCAGCGCGGCCAGCGCCTCCGCCCAGTCGATGGTCTCCGCCACCCCGGGCGGCCGCACCAGGTCCTGCTCCCGCAGGCACTGCACCACGGCCGTCACCTGCGCCGCGAGCCGCGCCGCCACGTGCGGCTGCCTGCGCCGTACGATCGCCAGCTCCCGCTCAAAGCCGGGGTGGTCGAACCAGTGGTAGAGGCAGCGCCGCTTCAGGGCGTCGTGCACCTCGCGCGTCCGGTTGGACGTGAGCACCACCACGGGCGGCGACTGCGCCCGCAGGGTGCCCAGTTCGGGGACGGTGACGGAGTACTCCGACAGCAGTTCCAGCAGGAAGGCCTCGAATTCGTCGTCCGCGCGGTCGATCTCGTCGACCAGCAGCACCGAGGGGCTGGTCTCCAGGGCCCGCAGCAGCGGCCGCGCCAGCAGGAACCGCCGGCTGTAGAGCTCGCCCTCCAGGGTCTCCGGGTCGCTGACGCCCGCCGCCTCGGCCGCCCGCAGGTGCAGCAACTGCCGGGGGAAGTCCCAGTCGTACAGCGCCTGCGACGCGTCGATGCCCTCGTAGCACTGCAGCCGGATCAGCGGTGCGCCGAGCGCCCCGGCGAGCGCGTGCGCCAGTGCGGTCTTGCCGACGCCCGCGTCGCCCTCGCAGAAGATCGGGCGGTGCAGCGTCAGCGCCAGGTAGCAGGCGACGGCGAGGCCGTCGTCGACCAGGTAGCCGGTCTCCTCCAGCCGGGCCCGCATCTGGTCGGGGCCGGCGATCCCCGGAAGCGGGCCGGTCGTGTGCGCCGGGAGCCCGGCGGTGGAGGCGAGGGGAGGGGCGGCATCGCGGGGCGCGGCGGCGGGTGCCGGGGTGCCGGGGCCGTGGGGCCCCACCGCCCCGGCGCGTGCCGTCGTCACGGGAAGCGGCCCGCAGGAGGACCCCGCCGGGGCGGTCCACCCCGGCGGAATCCCGTGCGCCGGCCAGGTCATGCGCTGCGTCCGCTCCTCATGTCAGGTCCGCCGCGGCGAGGACGGCCCTGCGGGTCAGCACCCTCACCAGGTGCTCCCGGTAGTCCGCGGACGCCGACAGGTCGGACGCCGGACGGGTGCCCTCCGCCGCGCTGCCGGCGGCCGAGGCCACCGCCTCCGGTACGGCGTCGGCACCGGCGAGGGCCGCCTCGCAGGCGGTGGCGCGCACCGGGGTGGGCCCCATGTTCGACAGCCCGACCCGGGACTCGACGATGCGGCCGTCGTCCCTCCGCACCAGCGCGGCCACCCCTACCACCGCCCAGGCCTGCGCGCTGAGCTGGAACTTCTCGTAGTGGAAGCCCCAGGCGTCCGTCTTGGGCACCCGTACCTCCACCAGCAGTTCGTCGGGCCGCAGCACCGTCTGCAGGTAGTCGGTGAAGAACTCCCGCGCCGGGACGGTCCGCCGCCCGTCCGGCCCCTGGACGACCAGCTCGGCGTCCAGGGCGAGGACGGCCGCGGGCACGTCCCCCGCGGGGTCGGCATGGGCGAGGGCGCCGCCGATCGTGCCGCGGTGACGCACCGCCGGATCGGCCACCGTGGCCGTGGCGGCGGCCAGCAGCCCGGCGTGCCGCCGCACCAGCGGGTCGTGCACGACGTCGTGGTGCGAGGTCAGGGCGCCGATGACGAGGGTGTCCCCGTCGGCCCGCACCCCGCGCAGGCCGGGGATCCGGCCGACGTCCACCAGGAGTTCGGGGAAGGCGAGCCGCATCCGCAGGATGGGCAGCAGGCTCTGACCGCCCGCCAGCACCTTCGCGTCCTCCCCGGCGAGCGCGAGCTGCCCCACCGCCTCCTCCACGGAGCGGGGCCTGGCGTAGTCGAACGACGCGGGAATCATGAGCCGTCCTCCTCCGGCCGGGCGGACCGCGCGTCCCGCAGGGCCCGCCAGACCCGTTCCGGTGTGCACGGCATCTTCACGTCCTTGACGCCCAGCGGCCGCAGGGCGTCGACGACGGCGTTGACCACCGCCGGGGTCGAGGCGATCGTCCCGGCCTCGCCGACGCCCTTGACGCCCAGCGGGTTGGTGGTCGCCGGCGTCTCGGTGCGGTCGGTGAGGAAGTCGGGCAGGTCGGCCGCACAGGGCACCAGGTAGTCGGCCATGGTGCCCGAGACCAGGTTGCCCTCCGCGTCGTACACGGCCTCCTCGAACAGGGCCTGGGCGATGCCCTGGGCGAGACCGCCGTGCACCTGGCCCTCGACGATCATCGGGTTGACGACCTTCCCGACGTCGTCCACGCACACGTAACTGCGGATCCGGACCCGGCCGGTCTCGGTGTCGACCTCCACCGCGCACAGGTGCGTGCCGTGCGGGTAGGAGAAGGCCTCCGGGTCCTCCACGTGCTCGGCGTTGATCGTCGGTTCCAGCCCGTCGGGCAGGTCGTGCGAGGTGAACGTCGCGAACGCCACCTCCTGGATGGTCCTGCGCGCCTCGGGCGAGCCCTTGACCGAGAAGACGCCGTCGGTGAAGTCCAGGTCGTCCTCGCTCGCCTCCAGCAGGTGCGCGGCGACCTTGCGGGCTTTGTCCACCACCTTCCGCGCGGCGCGGTGCACGGCCACCCCGCCGACGACCAGCGAGCGCGAGCCGTAGGTGTCCATGCCCTGCGGCACCGTGCGCGTGTCGCCGTGCAGCACCTCGACGTCCTCGAAGGGCACGCCCAGCACGTCCGCCGCGATCTGGCTCCAGCTCGTCACATGGCCCTGCCCGTGCGGGCTGGTGCCGGTCAGCACCTCCACCTTGCCGGTGGGCAGCATGCGGATGGAGGCCGCCTCCCAGCCGCCCGCGCCGTAACGCAGGTCGCGCAGGATCCGGCTGGGCGCGAGCCCGCACATCTCCGTGTACGTCGACACCCCGATGCCGAGCCGCGTCCGGTCGCCGCTCTCCTGCCGCTTGCGCTGCTCGGAACGCAGGTCGTCGTAGCCGAAGAGGGCGAGCGCCTTGTCCGTCGCCGACTCGTAGTTCCCGCTGTCGTAGGTCAGTCCGCCGATGGTGGTGTACGGGAACTCGTCGTGGCCGATCCAGTTGCGGCGGCGCACCTCGACCGGGTCCATGCCGAGTTCGGCGGCGAGCTCGTCCATCATGCGCTCGATGGCGAAGGTGGCCTCGGGGCGGCCCGCGCCGCGGTACGCGTCGGTGGGGGTCTTGGTGGTGAAGACGCCCGTGCAGGTGAAGTCGTAGGCGTCCATCTTGTAGATGCCGGGGAACATGAACGCCCCGAGCAGCGGGACGCCCGGCGTCACGATCATCAGGTACGCGCCCATGTCGGCGAGCAGGTCGACCTTCAGCCCGAGCAGCTTCCCCTCGCGCGTCGCGGCGAGTTCGAGGTCCTGGATCTGGTCGCGGCCGTGGTGGGTGGCCAGGTAGCCCTCCGAGCGGGACTCCGTCCACTTCACGGGGCGGCCCAGTTTGCGGGCGACGGCCAGGCCGAGCGCCTCCTCGCCGTACACCTGGAGCTTGGAGCCGAAGCCGCCGCCGACGTCCGGTGCGACCACCCGGAGCCGGTGCTCGGGGATGCCGGTGACGACGGCCATCATCACGCGCACGATGTGCGGGATCTGCGTCGCGGAGTACAGGGTGTACTGGTCGGAGGTGTCCGGCGGCACCGCCACGACGGCCCGCGGTTCCATGGCGTTGGGGATGAGCCGCTGCTGGACGAAGCGCCGGCGCAGCACGACGTCGGCCCGCTCGCGCACGGTCGCGTAGTCCTCGCCGGTGGCCAGCGGCCATGTGTAGCAGCGGTTGGTGCCCTTGTCGGCGTGGACCAGCGGGGCGCCCTCGGCGAGCGCCGCCTCCATGTCCAGGACCGGAGGCAGCGGCTCGTAGTCGATGTCGATCGCCTCCAGCGCGTCGGCGGCCGCGTAGCGGTCCCGGGCGACGACGACGGCGACCGGGTCGCCGGTGTGGCGGACCTCGTCGACGGCGACGGGCGGGTGCTCGGGCAGCACGATGTCCTCGGTGACGGGCCAGGCGCACGGTAGCGACCCGAGCCCCTCGGCCAGGTCGCGGCCGCTGTACGCGGCGACGACCCCCGGCCGCTCCAGGGCGGGCGTGACGTCGATCCGCTCGATGCGGGCGTGCGCCATGGGGCTGCGCAGGATCGCCATGTGCAGCAGGCCCGGGACGGTGATGTTGTCGGTCCAGTTGGTCCGGCCGGTCACCAGCCGGGCGTCCTCCTTGCGGACCCGGGCGCGGCCGACCTCGGGCTCGCGTCCGGTGAGCTGGTCGGTCATACCGGTGCCCCGCTTCCGGCCGTGCTGGGCTCGGCGTGCTCGGCCACGGCGCCGGGCTCGGGAGCCTGGTGCCGGCGTTCCTCGGCGGCGGCGGCCAGCACGGCGCGCACGATGTTCATGTAGCCCGTGCACCGGCAGAGGTTGCCCTCCAGGCCCTCGCGGACCTCCTCGGGCGTGGGGTCGGGGTTCTCCCGCAGCAGGTCGCGGGCGGCCATGATCATGCCCGGGGTGCAGAACCCGCACTGCAGGGCGTGCTGCTCGTGGAAGGCCCTCTGCAGCGGGTGCCACTCGCCGTCGGCGGAGGCCAGCCCCTGGATCGTCGTCACCTCGCCGCCGTCGGCCTGGACGGCGAGCACCGAGCAGCTCTTCACGCTCTTCCCGTCGAGGTCCACCGTGCAGGCACCGCAGTTCGTGGTGTCGCACCCGACGGGGGTACCGGTCAGACCGAGCCGGTCCCGCAGGTAATGGACGAGCAGGAGGCGGGGCTCCACCTCGTCCTCGTAGGCCGTGCCGTCCACCTTCACCGAGATGCGGGTCATATGCCCTCCCAGAGGCGTCGCGTGGCGAATCCCCCGTTCTGCTCCGATACGCGCAACTGTAAGTCGCGCCCGGGGACAACGCGACGCCTCGGACGCGAGTTTCAGGGGGCTCTTGCGCTCGGAAATCCGAGGCGTAATGTTGATTACATGATTACCAGCGAACAGAAGGAAGCGCTGCGCGGCTGGCTCGCCGGGCGGCTCCCCGACGGACTGTTCGAGGCGCTCGTGGACGTGGCCGTCGACCGCGAGGAGATCACCGTCGTCGGCCGCATCCCCGAGCCCGCGGTCGGCGCCGGCGCGTCACCGGTGGAACGCGAGGCCGCGCTCGACGGACGGATCGCCGAGTTCCGGGAGCGCACCCGCGAGGACCGCGTCGCCGTCGCCCGCGAGGCGGAACACCGCTTCGGCCGCAAGGTCTCCTGGGGCGTGGAGTGCGGCGGGCGCCGGGCCCTGTACACCACCGTCTCCGTCCCCGTCATGACCCGGCTCCGCCAGCCCGAGCGCCAGGTCCTCGACACCCTCGTCGCGGGCGGCGTCGCCCGCAGCCGCAGCGAGGCCCTCGCCTGGTGCGTCCGCCTCGTCCGCGGCAACACCGACACCTGGCTCGGCGACCTGCGCGCATCCCTGGAGCACGTCCAGCGCGTCCGCGCGCAGGGCCCCGACCGCGACACCCCGGCGTCCGCCGAGGACGACTGACCGTCCCCGCCCGCCCGGCCCGGGCGACCCTGCGCTCAGGCCCAGCCGCGGCGGGCGGCGTGCCAGCCGAGCTGGATGCGGCTGTCGACACCGGCCTTGGCCATGAGTTCGGCGATGCGGCGCTGGACGGTGCGCCGGGAGACCCCGAGGCGGCTCGCGGCCGCCTCGTCGGTGAGCCCGGCGAGCACCAGCGCGAGCAAGCGGGCGTCGAACTCCTCGATGCCGTCCGGGCGCTCCTCGGCGACGCCGTCCCCCGCCGCCCGCGGCGACAGCGGATAGGCCTGTTCCCAGGCCAGTTCGAAGTACGCGACCAGCGCGTCGAGCAGCCCGCCCGCGTGCACCAGCACCGAAGCCGCGGCGGTGTTCCGGCCGCTGAGCAGCGGCAGCATCGCCAGGTCCCGGTCGGCGATCATGAATTTCACCGGGACGACGTCGGTGACGCCGATCCGCTGGCCCGCCGCGAGGTCCGCGAGCGCCCGCGTGACCATGCCGGGCTCGTTGAGGGCGTCACGTTGCACGATCGTGCGGTAGAGGACCCCGCGGCGGACCCCGGCGCTCTCGGCCGCGTTGTCGTCCGGCCGCACCACGGCGAGCTCGGGCACCATCATCGACCGCACCTCGTGCCGGGCGGACTCCTGGAGCTGCCGGAACCGGTGCCGTACGGCGCCGACCTCGCTGATCACCTCGACGACGCCGCTCCCGGCGGAGGTTCGGTGCTGCTCGGCCAGTGCCAGCACCGCGTGCTCCGCCGCGCCGAGCTCGTCGCGCCGTCGCCGCAGTTCGCCGCCGAGGGCGACCGTGGGGGGTGCCGCCGTGAACCTGGCCGCCGTGCCCGTCACGGCCTCGTGCACGGCGAGGCCGCGCCCGGTCAGGGCCGTCAGCAGTTCCCGTACCTCCCCGGTGGCCCGGCCGCTTTCGGCCGCGAGTTCGTGGACGGCGGCACGGCCGCGGGCCACCAGGAGACGGTAGATCTCCTCTTCGGCCGGGCCGAGACCGAGCGCGGCGAGCATGGGACTCCTCGGAGCGGGTGGGGACGCCGGGCGGGCCCCGGCCTGTGGATGCCCGGGGCCCGCCCTTGACGCGGATGCGGAAAGTTACTTCAGTCCGTAGGCCCGCGTCACCTCCTGCGTGAGGCTGTTGCCCGCGTCGTCCCAGGTCCGGGCCTTCAGCGACACGAACCCGCGGTGCGGGGCGTCGAAACGGGCCGTCCAGTGACCCGCCGCCGTACGGTCCAGGCGGACCGGACGCCAGTGGCGCCCGTCGTCGTAACTGACGGACAGCGTCGCGCCCGCGACCCGGCCCGCCCCCGCCGCGTGCGGCAGGTGGCTGCCGGTCAGGCGCAGGGTCTGCCGGCCGCCGCGCGCGTTCCCCGAGAGGTCGGTGGCGATCCCGTAGTCCAGTTGCATGAGGGCCATCCGGTCGATCCCCAGCGGATCGGTGACCGGCTCGGACCTGACCCGCCACACGCTGTGCGTCCGGGGGGAGAGGCGGTAGGCGGCCGCGTCGCGCTCCGCGCGCAGGTCCAGGGTGTACGTCGAGGGCACGGTCGGGACCGGCCAGAGCGTCGCCGACGCGTACGCCGAGGTCTTCACCAGCTCACCGTCCTGGTACACCTTGAGGTCCAGGCCGGCGGTGCCGTCCTGCATGGTGCCGCCATGGCCGCTCCCGCTGTCCGTCCAGGGCTGGACGTTGAAGGACAGGAAGCCCTGCTGACGCTCGGACCACCAGTAGCCGCCGCCGTTGCGCGGATGCGCGACGGGGGCGAACCAGTCGCTCGCCACCCGGGTGCCCGCCCGGTACGTGGTGAGGGCGCCGTTCGACTCGAGAGCCAGACCGGGCCCCGTGATCGCGTCCTCGGCCCACGAGGTACCGGGCTGCGCGGAGAGGTAGTCGGTCCGCGTCCCGGGCATGTCCATCCTCAGCGGGAACCCGACCGCGTAGGTGCGGTAGGGCCGGTAGTCCCAGCGGTACTCGCCACTGGGGTACCCGGTGGTGCCGTGGAAGCGCATGTCCACGACGGCCAGTTCCGAGGCGCGCGGCCGGTAGGTCAGGCCCGTCGCCGGGATCCGTCCCGGGTGCGGGGCGACCAGGTCGTAGACGTACGGCGAGTCGGGCACGCCCTCGACGTCCAGGCGCAGCGTCCCGTGCCGGGCCCGCTCGATCAGCGGCCTGCCCTCGCGGGCGGTCACCGAGGCCACCGGGACGCTGCTGTAGCCGCCCTCGTCGGTGCCGACGTACTCCAGGAGCTTGCCCGGTCCGTCGTTGACGACGATCAGCAGGGCGGCGCCGGCGTCGGCCGCCGCCTCGGCCCGCTGCGAGCCGGTGAGCGCGTCCGAGCGGTCCACCAGCACGGCCTTGCCCTTGACGCGCAGCCCGGCGTAGTCGGCGGGTGCGCCGGAACCGGCGTACACCACGCCCATGCGTTCCCGGCCCTCGTAGAAGCCGGTCCCGGCCTGGCCCAGGACGGTGACGGGCCTGCCGTCACGGGACAGGGACAGCAGCGGGTAGGCCTTGCGCCAACGGGTCTCGTACTCGAAGGTGCCGCGGGTCACCTGCCGGGTGGGCAGGACGAACATGCTGTCGTACGTCGACGGCAGGAGGTACTGCGAGTCCACGGTGCTGGTACCGCCGTCCGAGCGGTACCAGTTCATGTAGAGCATCCGGTCCTCGGTCCTGCGCGGCACCTCGGCGGTGACCTCGAGGGTCCTGCTCGCGTCCAGGACGAGCGCGCGGCCCCGGTCCATGACGAGTTCCGGGTCGCCCATCAGGGCCATGCCGAGGGAGTCGGGGCCGTGGCTGCCGGCCACGGCGAGGTAGCTCAGCGCGCTGTAGGTGCCGGCCCGCAGTCGCACGGTCGCGCGGCCGGTCCCGTCCACGGGGACGATCTGCGGGTCCGCGTCGGTGCCGAAGCGCTGCAACTGGACGAAGCCCGGGGCGGGCTTGCCCGACCGGTCCTTCAGCGTGACGTCGAGGGGGTGACGCTCCTCCTCCCGGTACAGCCCGACCTGGGTACGTGCCCGCACGGCGCCGGACGCGTCGCTCGCGGAGATCTGCCCGAGGTAGCGGCGGCCGTCGGCGCCGAGCCCCGGCCGGGCGGTGGCGGTGACGGAGGCCGTCCCGTGCGCCGGGACGGTCACCGAGTCCGCGGAGAGGGTGAACATCCCCTCGGGTGCGGGGGTCCCGGCGTCGGCGCCCGGATCGACGTCGTACGGGCCGCCGGCCACGGATGCGGTCATGCCGAGGGCAAGGGTGACGGGGGAGCCGCCGCTGTTGCGGTAGGTGACCGTGCGTCCGACCGCGGCCGGGCCGCCGTGCGGCCAGGCGTCGAAGCCGAAGTACGCCGAGCCGGTGGCGGTGACCGTGGCCGCGGTGGAGGCGGCCAGGTCGGCCCGCCCCGCCCCGACTTGATAGGCCGTCAGTCCGGGGAGCGGCTTGGCCGTGCTCATCAGTGCGTCTTTGAGCTGCGGGGCACTCCAGTCCGGGTGCTCCTGCGCCAGGATCGCCGCGGCGCCCGCGACGTGCGGAGTGGCCATCGAGGTACCGCTCATCGTCTGGTACCAGCCGCCGTCGGCGCTGCCCCCGGCCTTCGCGGCCAGGATGTCCACGCCGGGGGCGGCGATGTCCGGCTTGAGCGCGTAGTCGCCGTACCGCGGGCCCGTGGTCGAGAAGTACGCGAGCTCGTCCTCGGAGTCCACCGCGGCCACGGTCAGCGCGGAGCCGGCGGTTCCCGGGGCGCTCATCGACGCCTCGTAGCCGGTGTTGCCGGCGGCCACGACGAACAGCGCGCCGCTGCTCTCGCTGAGCCGGTCCAGGGCCTGACTCATCGGGTCCGTGCCGTCGGTGGGCTCGGACCCGCCGAGGCTCATGCTGACCACCTTGGCGCCCTGACCGACCGCCCACTCCATGCCCGCGATGACCCAGGAGTCCTCGCCGTACCCCTCGTCGGCGAGCACCTTGCCGATCAGCAGGTCCGCGCCGGGGGCCACGCCCTTCTCGGCGCCTTCGGAAGCGGCGCCGCTGCCGCCCACGGTGGAGGCGGTGTGCGTGCCGTGCCCGTTGCCGTCCTCGGCGGATTCGCCGGGCACGAAGCTGACCGCGCCGCTCACCCGGCCTGCCAGGTCGGGGTGGTGGGTGTCGGCCCCGGTGTCCAGCACGGCGACCTTGACGCCCTTGCCGTCGAGCCCGGAGCCCCAGGCCGCGGGCGCGCCGATCTGCGCGGTGCTGTCGTGGAGCGTTGCGCGGACCCGGCCGTCCAGCCAGATCCTGGACAGGCCGCCGCGCAGGGTGGGCCGGTCCGCGGGGGCGTCCGTGGCCACCGAGGTCCACAGTTTCCTGACCTGCTTCTTGGCCGCCCTGACGGAGGCCCCGTTGACGCTCCTGAGCGACCGCACCTTGGTGGTGCCGGCGGGCGCCGTGGCCGCGACCTCGCCGCGGTAGCCGAGGATCAGCGGGATGCCGGTGCTGTGCTGGTCGTCGTAGCCCTGCTCGATCAGCGAGGTGACGTCGAACAGCCTTCGGTCCAGGCGGTTCGCGGCGAGGTAGGGCAGGGCCTCGTCCGGGTAGACGTACAGGTCGCCGCCGACGGTCTCGGTCCGTACGCCTCCGGTGGAGCCGTGCGGGCGCCGCACGTCGACGGACTTCTTGCCGCCGCCGACGTCCGTCACCCGGACGACATGGCCGGTGATCAGCGTGACCGTGCGGGTGGCGACGGAGGGACGGGCCGCGGCTGGTGCCGGCGGTGTGCCGTCCGCCGCCGCGGGCCCGGCCGGGCCGGTCAGGGTCGTGAGGACGGCGACGACGCCGACGGCGGCCGCGAGGGCCCGTCCGCCTCGTGGGCGACGGGGTATGAGGGAGGTCATGGCCCGGTCCTACCGGCCCCGCCCGGACCGGGGGAACGACCGGCGACTGGCGTCAAAGCGCCACGTCTCACATGTGCCAGCGGGCCGGCCCCGCAACCGGCGACACCGTCCGGGCCCGTGCGGCGGACGGCACGCCGTCGTCGCACCGGGGCGCACCGCGCCGGCCGGCCGCAAGTCCTCCGGCCCGCACGGCACTTCGTGGTCGTCCGCGTGCCGGCGGTCCTGCCGGGCCCGCCGGGCGGCTGCGTCGTCCCCTTTGCGCGCGAGCGCCGTGCGAGACCCCGTCACCCGGTGCGGGCACCTGCGCCGGTGAGCCGTACGGGTTAGATTCGGAGGCGTGTTGCGCATCGTGGACGGCAGGAGCGGCGAGCCCGTGGAACTGGACCCGGGGCGGCGCTTTCCGCTGCGGGTGCTGGCCCACACCGGCGCCGTGGGCGGGACGACCGCGCTGAGGGTGCTGCTGCTGGCGGACGTCCTGGCGCGTACGGCGGAGACCCACGGCGGGCAGGTGCTGGTGGCCTCGGTGGGCCCGGCCGACCCCGCCCTGGACGCGGCCGCGGCGGCACTGGGCATCAAGCCCGGCGCGGCACGCGGCGACGACGTACGCGAGGCCGAGGAGGCGCTCGCCGGCCCCGCCCGCGTGCACGTCGCACCGGCGGGCACCGGGACCGGCGGCCCCCGCCTGGACATCGGACCGGTTCACCCGGACGAGGTAACCGCGGGGCCCGGCGTACGGCTGGCGCTGCTCCGTCTGGACCGCCGGGCCCCGGCTGAACTGACCCCGCGGACCCTTGAGGCGGCGGACGCGGGGCTCCGGCACTGGCGCGGTGCCGTGGCCCGCTGGGCCGAATCGCCGTCCAGACCGATGTGCGCCGAGTACGTGGAGCGTCTCCAGGCGGCCCTGAGCGCGGATCTGGACACCGCCGCCTACCTGGCCGCCCTCGACCGGCTGGAGACGGAGACCGCCCTGCCGGACGGCTCCCGCTTCGAGACCTTCGCCCAGGCGGACCGCGTGCTCGCCCTCGAGCTGACCGGCGAGGTCGGCGGGGTGAGGTCGTGAGGCGCCGCACGGAAGGACCGCGACGGCTCGTCGTGCTGCGGCACGCCAAGTCCGCCTGGCCGCCGGACGTCCCCGACCACGACCGCCCGCTCGGCCCCCGCGGCCGACGTGACGCCCCGGCCGTCGGCCGCTGGCTGCGCGAGGGCAAGCACACCCCCGACCTGGTGATCTGCTCGACCTCCCGGCGCACCCAGGAGACCTGGGAACTCGCCGCCGAGGCCCTGGGCGCCACGCCGCCCCCGCCGGTGCGCCTCGACGAGCGGGTCTACGCGGCCACCGCCCGCGCCCTCCTCGACGTCCTGCGCGAGGCCCCCGACGACGCCGCGTCGCTCCTGCTGGTCGGCCACAACCCGGGGGTCCAGGACCTCGTCCTGCGCTTGACGGGCGAGGCCCGTGCCGACGCCCTGCTCCGGGCCGCCGACAAGTTCCCGACCTCCGCCCTCGCCGTCCTCACCTGGCCCGGCCCCTGGTCCGCCCTGACCCCCGAACGCGCCCGCCTCGACGACTTCGCCGTCCCCCGCGGCTGAAGCGCGGCACCGGCAGCGGCACCGGCGCCGCCCGCCTCAGGCCGAACGCCGGTCGAACCCCCGGGTGTTGTCGGCGCGCGCGGGAGCAACACCGCGGCCGCCGGCGTCCCGTCGTGCCGCCGGTTCCCGGGCGCTCCAGCTGGCGAGCAGCTTCCAGGCGTCCTGCGAGGCCTGTTCCTGCGCCGGCAGGTACATGAACAGGGTCTGGTCGGGCTCGCCCGGCATCGTGAACGCCTGGTAGTCGACGGTCAGGTCGCCGATGACGGGGTGGTGGTGACGCTTGGTCCCGTGGGTGCGGTCGAAGACCTTGTGGTCGGCCCACCAGCGGCGGAAGTGCTCGCTCTTCATGGCCAGTTCGCCCACCAGCTCGGCGGTGCGGGTGTCCTCGGGGTGACGGCCGGCGTCGAGGCGCAAGGTGGCGGTCATCTCGGCGGCGACCTGCTCCCAGTCCGGGTACAGGGCGTGGGCGGCCTCGTCCAGCAGGATCCAGCGGGTGAGGTTGCGCTCGCGTACCGGCATGGCGTCGAAATCGGCCATCAGCGCGCGGGCCAGGTGGTTGGTGGCCAGCACGTCGGTGCGGCGCCCGAGGACGAAGGCGGCCTGGTCGACGAAGGAGTCCATGAACCGCCGCATCCCGGGCCTGACGCGCTGGACGGTCGGCGCCGAGCGGCGGCGGGCGGTGCCGGGCTTGGGTCCGGCGAGGTCGAACAGGTGGGCACGTTCGGCGTCGTCGAGCCGCAGCGCGGCGGCCACCGCCTCCAGCACACCGGCCGAGGGGCTGATCTGCCGCCCCTGCTCCAGCCGCGTGTAGTAGTCGGTGCTCACTCCGGCCAGTTGGGCGACCTCCTCCCGGCGCAGCCCCGGCACCCGCCGGTAGGCGCCCCGTTCGGGCAGCCCGGCCGATTCGGGGCAGATACGGGCGCGTGATCGACGCAGGAACTCGCTGAGCTCGACGTTGCGGGCCATGCGTCCATTCTCGCTCGCCAGGTCGCGCGGGCGACCCGGGAAAGGGGGTCGCCGAGTCCTACGCAACCGGTTCCCCGGCAGGTCAGGGCCGGAAAGCGGCCCCTGCGGCCCGGTTCCCGCGTGGTGTCCTGGATTGCGGAGGCCCACCGGGCAGGCACGGATCCAGCCGAGCCCCCGTTCCCGGTCCCCCTCCCCTCCCGCAGACGGCATCCCCGAGCGCATCGAGGCTGCCGCCACCTGCCGCGATCACCGAACGTGATGGCACCGATCCCTGAGGAGACCACGGACATGACCACCACCACCCACGCGTACGCCGCCCACGCTCCCAAGTCCCCGCTGGAGCGCATGACCATCGAGCGTCGCGAGGTCGGCGAGTTCGACGTCCTGATCGACGTCAAGTACGCCGGCATCTGTCACTCCGACATCCACCAGGTCGACGAGGGCTGGGGTGAGGCGATCTTCCCGATGGTCCCCGGCCACGAGATCGCCGGCGTCGTCTCCGAAGTCGGCCCCGGCGTCACGAAGTTCCAGGTCGGTGACCGGGTGGGCGTCGGCTGCATGGTCGACTCGTGCCGCACCTGCGACAACTGCAAGGCGGGCCTGGAGCAGTACTGCACGGGCGGCGGCATGATCTTCACGTACAACGCGGTCGGCAGGGACGGCGAGCCCACCTACGGCGGCTACTCCCGCGCCATCGTCGTCGACGAGAACTACGTCCTGCGCATCCCCGACGGCCTCTCCCTGGACGTGGCCGCACCCCTGCTCTGCGCCGGCATCACCACCTACTCCCCGCTCCGGCACTTCGGCGCCGGACCGGGCAGGAAGGTGGCGGTCCTGGGCATGGGCGGCCTCGGTCACCTGGCCGTCAAGATCGCCCATGCGCTCGGCGCCGAGGTGACGGTGCTCTCGCAGTCCCTGCGCAAGAAGGATGACGGACTGCGGCTGGGCGCCGACCACTACCGCGCCACCGGCGACCCGAGGACGTTCGAGGAGCTCGAGGGCACCTTCGACATCATCCTGTCCACCGTCTCGGCTCCGCTCGACTTCGGCGCCTACCTCAAGCTGCTCAAGACCGACGGCGCCCTGGTGAACGTCGGCCTGCCCGAGGAGCCGATCTCCCTGGACCTCTTCTCCGTGATCACCGGCCGCAGGACCATCGCCGGTTCCCTGATCGGCGGCATCGCGGAGACGCAGGAAATGCTGGACTTCTGCGCGGGGCACGGCTTCGGCGCGGAGATCGAGCTGATCCCCGCCGACCGGATCAACGAGGCCTTCCGGCGCATCCTCGCCAGCGACGTGCGCTACCGCTTCGTGATCGACGCGTCCACGATCTGACCGGGCCGCGGCCCGCAGGGGACGCGACCGCCACGAGGCCGCCCGCCGACTGAGCCGGCGGGCGGCCCCGGCCGGCCACCACCGCCGGTGGCCGACTGATCCAGGGGAGCAGAAGGCATGCACACCACCATCGACCGTCAGTATCCGGCCGGCCCCGCGACCTGCACGGACCAGTGGCTCGTGGGCCTGCGCCGCCACGCGGCCCGCAGTGGCGAGACCTGGCACTACTACGTCGTCGACGACACCAAGGAAGGAGCCGACGCCGCCGTGGCCGCCGCGATGGGGCGAGCCGCGGCCCGCGACCAGGCCGACCTGGACCCGCCCGCGTCGATCACGGACCTCGAGGTCAGGCGGCTGCGCCACAGTCCCCTGGGCCAGGTCTACCTGGAGCCCGGCCCGCGCAGGCGTCAGGCCGACGCCGCCAGGGCCGCGGCCGTGGCGGCGGCGAGACGGTCGAGGTAGCGGGGGGTGAGGGGGGAGCGGAGGACCGCGAGGCGCCAGTAGAGGGGGCCGGCCATGAGGTCGAGCGCGAGGTCGCAGTCCGTGCCGGCGGGGAGCTCGCCGCGTTCGACCGCGGCCTCGACGATGGCGGTGGCGATGCCGCGCTGGGTGTCGCGCAGCGCCGTCTGCAGGGTCTCGGCGATCTCCGGGTTGCGCGAGGCCTCCGCCAGCAGGTCGGGGATGATCTGCGAGGCGACGGGGTGCCGCAGTGCCCGCGCCGTCACCTCCAGCAGCATCCGGATGTCGCCCGGCAGGCTGCCGGTGGCGGGCGCCGGCACGCCGAGCGCCGCGACGGCGGAGACCACGTCGAGGACCAGCGGCAGCTTGGAACGCCAGCGCCGGTAGACCGCGGCCTTGCCCACGCCCGCACGCCGTGCGATGCCCTCGATGGACATCCGGCCGTACCCGACCGCGGCGAGCTCCTCGAAGACGGCCGCCCGGATCGCCTCCGTGACATCGTCTCGGAGCACAGCCGCCCCGGCGGGGGCGCGTCGTGGGGGTGCGGTGTCCGGTGCCATGTCCGGCAGCCTACGCGACGACGGGACGGAACGGTTGCGTTCCAACGCTCGTGTGGTCTAACGTCCTGGTAACGACGATACGGTCTCGTTCCGTCGGCGCACAACCACCCCCCCTTGCGCCTCACCCCCCGAACGGAAGCGCCCCCCTCGTGAGCCTTGACATCGAGTCCTCCTCAGCGGCGCCCGCGCCGCCCGGCGCTCCGGCGCCGTCCCCCGCACAGCTGGCGGCCAAGTACGGCCTCACGGTGAGCGGGGCCCGTCCCGGTCTGGGCGCCTACGTGCGGCAGCTGTGGGGACGCCGGCACTTCATCACCTCGTACGCCACCGCCCGCGTGGCGGCGCAGTACACGCGGGCGCGCCTGGGTCAACTGTGGCAGGTGCTGACCCCGTTGCTCAACGCGGCGGTCTACTACCTGATCTTCGGCCTGCTGCTGGGGACCGACCGCGGCGTGGACAACTACATCGCGTTCCTGGTCACCGGCATCTTCGTCTACACCTTCACCCAGTCCTCGGTGATGGCGGGCGTGCGTGCGATCTCGGGCAACCTCGGCCTGGTGCGGGCCCTGCACTTCCCCCGCGCCAGCCTGCCGATCGCGCAGACGATCATGCAGCTGCAGCAGTTGCTGATGTCGATGCTGGTGCTCTTCGCCATCGTGCTGATGACCGGCGAGGTGCCGAGGCCGTCCTGGCTGCTCGCGATCCCGGCGCTGATCCTGCAGTCGGTGTTCAACGCGGGCCTGGCGCTGGTGATGGCGCGGCTCGGCAGCAAGATGACCGACCTCGCGCAGCTGATGCCGTTCATCCTGCGGACCTGGATGTACACCTCCGGTGTCATGTACAGCATCAGCCACGTGGCGGCGCACGCGCCGCAGGCCGTGAAGATCCTGCTCGGTCTGAACCCGGCGGCGGTCTACATCGACCTGATGCGCTTCGCGCTGATCGACAGCTTCACCTCCGAGCAGCTGCCGCCGCACGTGTGGGCGGTCGCCCTGGGCTGGGCCCTGGTCATGGGCATCGGGGGCTTCGTGTGGTTCTGGAAGGCTGAGGAGAGGTACGGCCGTGGCTGAGCGCATCCCCACCGTGATCGTGGACGACCTGCACATCGTGTACCGGGTGCACGGCGCGGGGTCCGGCCGCGGCACCGCGGTCAACGCCCTGTCGCGGCTGGTCCGCCGCAAGGGAGGCAACCCCAACGTCCGCAAGGTGCACGCCGTGCGCGGCGTCAGCTTCACCGCCTACCGGGGCGAGTCGATCGGGCTGATCGGCTCCAACGGCTCGGGCAAGTCGACCCTCCTCAAGGCGGTCGCGGGGCTGCTGCCCGCGGAGAGCGGCAAGGTGTACACCCAGGGGCAGCCCTCGCTGCTCGGCGTGAACGCCGCCCTGATGAACGACCTGACCGGCGAGCGCAACATCATGCTCGGTGGCCTGGCGATGGGGATGTCGCAGGACGAGGTGCGGGAGCGCTACGACTCGATCGTGGAGTTCTCCGGCATCAACGAGAAGGGCGACTTCATCTCCCTCCCGATGCGGACCTACTCCTCCGGCATGGCGGCCCGGCTGCGCTTCTCGATCGCCGCGGCCAGGAGCCACGACGTCCTGATGATCGACGAGGCGCTGGCCACCGGCGACAACCGGTTCCGCAAGCGCTCCGAGGCGCGGATCCGCGAACTGCGCAAGGAGGCCGGCACCGTCTTCCTGGTCAGCCACAACAACAAGTCGATCCGCGACACCTGCGACCGCGCCATCTGGCTGGAGCACGGCACGCTGCGGATGGACGGCCCCACGGACGACGTGCTCAAGGCCTACGACGCGTTCACCCAGGGGAAGTGACGCCGCCCGGCGCGAGCCGGGCACCGGTGCCAGACTGAGGACGGACACCGGGACCACGGCAGCACCGGGCACGCACGCAGGCCAAGGAGACCGCCATGCTCACCACCCAGTACGTCAACGGCGCCCCGAACTGGATCGACCTGGGCAGCCCGGACCTCGGGGCGGCGGTCTCCTTCTACACCGGGCTCTTCGCCTGGGACGCGCAGTCGCTCGGGCCCGAGGCCGGCGGCTACGGCTTCTTCCGTCTCGGCGGGAAGACCGTGGCCGCGTTCGGGCCGCTCAGCGAGGAGGGCATGCGGTCCTCCTGGACGCTGTACTTCCAGACGGCCGACGCCGACGCCACCGCCAAGGCGGTCGAGCAGGCCGGCGGCACGGTCCGCTTCGCGCCCTTCGACGTCTTCAGCAACGGCCGGATGGCCGGCTTCACCGACCCCGGGGGAGCGGAGTTCGCCGTGTGGCAGCCCCGCGACACCAAGGGCCTCGACGTGGTCACCGAGCCGGGCAGCCTCGGGTGGGCGGAGCTGTACGCGCCGGACGCCGCCGCGGCCGGCGCCTTCTACGGCGCGGTCTTCGAGTGGCAGGCGCAGGACGTGCCGCTGGGCACCACCCGCTACGCCGTGCTGTCGACCTCGGGCGGCGGCCGGGAGGCGTCCCTGGGCGGCATCGTGGAGATCACCGAGGAGATGAGGGCCGCCGGCGTCACCCCGCGGTGGCTGCCCTACTTCGAGGTCGAGGACGCCGACGCGGTCGTCGCCAAGGCCGGGCAGCTGGGCGGGACGGTCGTCATGGCGCCGCAGCACGCCGAGGGCGTCGGGCGCTTCGCGCACCTCGCGGACCCCTTCGGCGCGCTGTTCGCGGTCATCGCCAGCCAGCCACGGCAGGGCTGACGGAGCGGCACGGGGCCACTGTCAGTGCCCGCTGCAAGACTGGGAGCGACCAGGGCACAGCACCCCCCGTCGAAGGAGCACCCCATGCTCAGCACCAACTACGTTCCCGGCGCCCCCAACTGGCTCGACCTGGGGACCCCCGACGTCGAGGCCTCGGTGGCCTACTACCGCGAGGTCTTCGGCTGGGACTTCCTCTCGGCCGGACCGGAGGCCGGCGGCTACGGCATGTTCCGCACCGGTGACCGGACCGTCGCGGGCATCGGCCCGAACAACGAACCCGGCGTCACCACCGCGGCCTGGGAGCCGTTCTTCCAGACGGCCGACGCCGACGCCACCACCAAGTCCGTCGAACAGGCGGGCGGCGGGGTGCGGTTCTCCCCCATGGACGTCTTCGACCTCGGGCGGATGGCGGCGTACGCCGACCCGACCGGGGCCCGGTTCTGCGTGTGGCAGCCGGGCGCCAACAAGGGCCTGGACGTCGTCAACGAGCCCGGCTCCCTGTACTGGACCGAGCTCTACACCACCGACGCTCCCGCGGCGCTGGCCTTCTACCGCTCGGTCTTCGAGTGGAAGACCGAGGACTCCCAGATGCCCGGCAACGTCTACACCATGGTCTCCCCGGCGGGCGGCGGCGAGAGCGACGCCCACGGCGGCGTCATGCAGCTCGACGAGGAGATGCTGGCCGCGGGCGCCGGCGGGCACTGGCTGCCGTACTTCGCGGTGGCCGACTGCGACGCCACGCTCGCCAAGGCCGTCCAGGCCGGCTGCACGATCCGCGTCCCCGCGATGGACATGCCGCAGGTCGGGCGCTTCGGCCAGGTCGTCGACCCGCAGGGCGCGGCCTTCGCCGTCATCACACCGGTGCCCTCCGCGGGCTGAGGGCGCGCGCGGCGGCTACTCCGGTGGCGTCGGGGTGTCGTGGCTGGAGAACATGGCCTGGACGTCGAGTTCCAGCTTGATGGTCGGGCCCACCACCGCGATGCCCCGCGCCAGCATGCTCCGCCAGTTGAGGGTGTAGTCGTCGCGGTGCAGTTCGGCGGTGGCGAAGGCGGCGCAGCGCAGCTCCTCGCCGTAGCCGCCGGTCGCCATGCCCAGGTAGTCGGTGTCCAGGGTCACCGAGCGGCTGGTGCCGTGCATGCTGAGGTGGCCGTGGACGGCCCACCGGGAGCCGCCCTGGTGCACGAAACGGTCGCTCGCGAACCGGATCCAGGGATGGGCGGCCACGTCCAGGAAGTCACCGGAGCGCAGGTGGTCGTCCCGGGTCCGGTTGCCGGTGTTGATGCTCGCGGCGTCGATGGTGATCTCGACGTGGGAGTCCTCCATGCGTTCCGCGACGCGTATGCCGCCCTCGAAGCGGTCGAAACGGCCGTGCACATGGGCCATGCCGACGTGCTTGGCGATGAACCGGACGGCCGTGTGCGGCGGGTCGAAGAACCAGGTGCCCGGCGGCGGCAGTTCGAGCCCCGGCGCGGGGGCCAACCGCACCGCGCCGATGGGGGACTGGAGTCCCTCCGCGATCTCCACCGTGCCCCGGTAGGGCCGCATGCCGTCCGCGCTGATCATCACGGAGTGGTGCCCGGGCGGCAGGGTGGCGAGGAACGTCCCGTACGGGTCGCTGATCGCCCTCACCTGCGTGCGGTGGGTGCGGGCGTCGGACACGGTGACCTCGGCCCCGCCCATCGGCCGGCCCGCGGGGTCGAGCACCTGACAGCTGATCAGTCCCGCGCCCCTGGCGATCGGTGGCAACAGAGCCGGATCCGTGGTGCCGTTGGCCGTCCGATTGCGCCGAAAGAGTGCGAAAGCCATGCGACCACCCTAGATGCCGGGCCCATGCAAGTGCCAATTCACCCTCAGGCGTCCAGCCAGTGCCGACGTCCCAGGTGGATCAGGTAGAGCTCCTTGCGGGCCCGCTCCGCGATGCGTTCCTCGGCCGCGGCGTCGCCGGTTGGCGCCTCCATGAAGGCGATCGCCGTCATCAGCATGCGGTCCACGTACAACTCGGCGAGCATGCGCACGTCCTCGGCCGTCCAGCCCTGCGAGACGGGCTGCGCGCCGAGCCCCGCGGCCACTTCGTCGGCGAAGAGCGAGAGTTCGGCGGCGATGGCCTCGCGGACGGCCTGCACCCCGCCGTGCCGCTCGCGGGCGATGAAGCGGATGTGCGACCGGTGGTCGCGCACGTGCAGGGTGATGACGCGGACGGAGCGGGCGATGACCTCCTCGGCGTCGTCCTGCTCGGCCAGGATCGCCCGGATCATCGCGTGCAGACTGCCCAGCGACTCGGCGACCAGGGCCACTCCGAGATCGCCCATGTCGCGGAAGTGCCGGTAGAACCCGGCGGGCGCGACCCCCACTTCACGGGTGACCTCGCGCAGCCCCAGGCTGCTCAGACTCTGGTTCTCCAGCAGGCGCAGGCCCGCGTCGAGGAGGGCCCGCCGGGTCTGCTGCTTCTGGGCCTCACGGACCCCGAGGGTGTGACTCATGTCATCCAGTAAACAGCCGTTCGCCGAGTTGCGCGAGAGTAGAGTACCGACTCAGTGAACAACTGTTATTCCAGTTGTTCACTGAGCTGTGACGTCGTCCGCAGCCCGCAGTGCCATCCGGCAACCGAGAAAGGCACACGCCGTGACCCTCCTCGTCGTCCTGGTCGCCATGGGGATCCTCCTGGGCACCGTCTCGTACACCTCGTCCTCCGTCTTCTTCGTCGCCGCGGGCGTGGTCGGTGTCTGGCTGCTCACGTTCTACGTTCGCGAGCGCGTCGGGCACCACCGCCACCGTTGACCCCACGTCTCCCAGGGGGGAACCCACCCATGGACTCCTACGTACCCGCCCGTGAGCGCGAACTGCGCGCCATGGAAGCCCGGTCGGGCTCGGACGGTTCCGACGGCATGGCCGTCGCCTCGTTCGTGCTGGGCCTGGTCGGCCTGCTGGCCTTCAACATCGTGCTCGGCCCCTTCGCCCTGATTCTCGGTGGCGTCGCGCTCGTCCGGGGCACCCGGCGTCCGGTCCGGGCGATCCTCGGCCTGGTCCTCGGCGCGGCCGACCTGATGGTGCTGGTCGTGCTCATCACCATGAACAAGGGCCTCATCTGGCCGTTCGGCCTCTGACCGCCAGGGACGCGGCCGACGGGAAACGGGGGACCGGGTCCCCACCCTTCACGGGGGGGGGGTGGGGGCCCTTCGTCACGTCCCGGAGCGGGGGACGAGGGACGGGCACGGGGCGCCGGGGCAGGGCGCGGAGCCTAGTTGCGGGTCCAGCCCCCGGAGGACCAGTAACCGTACTCGGGGCGGCCCTTGACGCCGCTGGTGCGGAAGGGGCGGCCGCCGTCGTCGATGCGGACCGTGTCCGTCAGGCCGCCGGCGCTCCACTCCAGTTCGAGGAACCAGTCGCAGTCGCAGCGCACCGTGCGGGCGTGCACCCTGAGCACCAGCGGATCCTGTGCGGAGACCTGGTAGGGGAGGCGGACCGCGGGAAGGACGTGCTCGCTGTCGGAGCCGTCCCGCGGCCGCGGCTGCGGACGCGCGGCGTCGAGGTCCACCGCGTACTCCGCGGGGGTCAGCGCTCCACCGCAGCCGTTGTCCATCGAGTACGACGACCAGCGCAGCGGGTCGCGGCGTTCGACGACGCGGATGTGCAGGGCCTGCACCACCACCGGCGTCGACCCGCGCCCCCGGACCGTGGCCTCGACGATGGTCGTACCGCCGTGCACGGCGCCGAGGGCGCCGGCCCAGGCGCGCGCGTCCTGGGAGACCGGCGGGGGAGGGACGTCCGCGGGGGGCCGGTCGATGAGGTAGTCGTGACCGCAGCCGTTCTCCCAGACGTGCGAGCGCACGCTCCAGACCAGGGGCCGCGCGGGCACCGGGGCGTGGGAATCCGTGTTGCCGCCGGGGGAGCGAGGACCGGTGTCGGTGCCCTTCGCCGACGGCTTCGTGGACGAGGCCTGTCCGGAGGGGGAAGCGCCGGGCGAGGCCGGGACCGTGCCCGTCCCACCCGCCGAGGGCGGTGTGCCTCCCGCCCCGCCGGGGCGCGCGGAGGGCGAGGAGGCGGCGTGGGCCGGCGGACCCTCGCCGCCTGTGCCGTCGGTCATCGCCAGCGCGGCGCCGGTGAGCACGAGCGCCGCCACCGATCCGGCGACGGCGGGCCGGGACAGACGCCGGCGCCAGGAGCGCGGCCGGCGCGGCGCCGGGACGGTGCCGATCGGGTCGAGTTCGGCGGGCGCCTGCGGGGCCGCCTCGGGGCCGGGCGCAGGCGCGTTTCCGACAGGGGCGTTCCCGGCGGCGGCGACGTCGTCCCCGCTCGCCTCGGCTTCCCCGTCCCCGCTCTCGTCGCGCTCGGCCACCGCACCGCCGCCGCGGTTGCCGACCCGCCGGACCGCGTCCGCGAGCACCCATCGGCGGTGCAGCTCGACCAGTTCCTCCGGCCCCGCGCCGCACAACCGCGCCAGGCGTTCCACGACCGCGTAGTCGGCCGGTACGGCGTCGCCGTTGCAATAGCGGTGCAGGGTCGACGTGCTGACGTGGAGCCGGGTCGCCAGCTGCCCGTAGCTCAGCCCCGAACGGTCCTTCAGGTCACGTAAAGACCGGGCGAAGTGCTCGCTGCCCGCCGCCGTACCACCCATGTCCCGCGCCCCCGACGTCTTCCCGTGTCCCGGCCGCCCGTTCCAGGGCGCTCACGTCTCCCCAGGCCAGGGTACGCGCAACCGTTCCGGCGTCCCGGAACCCGCCGCTGCTGTTGCCGGGTCGTGACGGCGCCCCGCAGGCTGAGGTGCAGTGCCGCCGCCGCTCGGCGACGGTCCTCGTCCACGACCTGACCACGGGGGAAGCACCTTGAACCGCACACCCACCCGCCGCGCCGCCGTGACCGCGCTGGCCGCGGTCGCCGCCACCTCTCTCCTCGCCGCCGGCTCCGCCGAGGCCGGGGCCGCCGCGCCCACCGCAGCGCCCAGGTTCCTCGCACCGAAGGAACTGCCGCCGTACCCCCTCTCGCCCTGGTACGCCGACCGGGTCACCGCCGGCCTGCCCGAGGGCGGCACCGCCTGCGCCCTGCGCGGCCTGCCCCGCAAGGGCGTCTCGCACCGCTCGTTCTGGACCGAACTGGACACCAACGCCCAGCAGGTCACCTTCACGACCAAGAACACCAAGGCGGCGCGTGACCTGGCCGCCAAGCTCCGCGCGTCCGTGCGGGGCTGCGCCGGCCGCTTCCTGGAGCAGAACCCGGGCTCGGAGGCCGACTGGAAGGACTTCGGCGCCCTCGACGTGGAGGAGGGCGCACACGTCTACGGCGTGCACGTCGCACCCCCCGAGTCCGAGCACAACGTCCGGCTCTACGGGATCGGCCGCGACGGCCGAACCGTCACCGTCGTCGAGTGGGGCCAGATGGGGACCCTCGACCGGATCCCGCTGAAGGCCTTCAAGAAGACCACGCGGACCGCCGTGAACAAGCTGTACCGCTGACGCCGCCACGCGGCCCGCGGACACCGGCGGCGGGGCCCCGGGGGGAGCCCCGCCGCCGAAGCGGCACCACATCCGTCACAGCGGCTCGACGCGGGTGAGCCCGCCGGCGTCGAGCCGCAGCCAGCTCGTGACGCCGATGCCCCGCAGGAACGGCAGGTCGTGGCTCGCCACGACCAGTGCCCCCTCGTAGGAGGCCAGCGCCGTCGTCAACTGCCGTACGCTCGCCATGTCCAGGCTGTTCGTCGGCTCGTCGAGCAGCAGCAGCTGCGGCGAGGGCTGGGCGAGCATCAGCGCCGCGAGCGAGGCCCGGAACCGCTCCCCGCCCGACAGCGAACCGGCCGCCTGGTCGGCCCGTCCCCCACGGAACAGGAAGCGGGCCAGCGACGCGCGGATGCGGTTGCCCGTCGCCTCCGGGGCGAACCGCGCCACGTTGGCCACGACCGACAGCTCGTCGTCCAGGACGTCCAGCCGCTGCGGCAGGAAGCGCAGCGGCACGTGCACCTGCGCCTCGCCCGCCGCCGGGGGGAGTTCGCCGCTGATCGTGCGCAGCAGCGTCGTCTTCCCCGCGCCGTTCCGGCCGACCAGCGCGATCCGTTCCGGGCCACGCAGCTCCAGGTCCCCGGCCGGCGCCCCGTACGCCGTCCGCAGGGAACGCAGCGTCAGCACGTTCCGGCCGGCGGGCACCGCGGTGTGCGGCAGGTCGACGCGGATCTCGTCGTCGTCACGCACCGCCTCCACGGCCTCGTCCAGCCGCTCCTTCGCCTCCGCCAGCCGCTCGGTGTGCAGCACCCGGTGCTTGCCCGCCGACACCTGGGCGCTGCGCTTGCGCAGTTTCATGACGGCGCGCGGCTCCCGCTTGGAGTCGTACATCTTCTGCCCGTACCGCACCCGGCGGGCCAGTTTGACGTTGGCGTCGGCCAACTCCCGCTTCTGTCGCCGCACATCGGACTCCGCGACGCGCAGCATGCGCTCGGCGGCCTCCTGCTCGACGGCCAGGGCCTCCTCGTAGACGGCGATGTCGCCCCCGTACCAGCGGACCCCGCCGTCGCGCAGCTCGGCGATCCGGTCCACGTGCCGGAGCAGTTCGCGGTCGTGGGAGACGACCACCAGCACGCCGTTCCAGGCCGCGACCGCCTCGTGGAGCCGCTGCCTGGCCGCCAGGTCGAGGTTGTTGGTCGGCTCGTCGAGCAGCAGCACGTCCGGACGGCGCAGCAGCAGGGCCGCCAGCCGCAGCAGGACGCACTCGCCGCCCGACAGTTCGCCGACGACCCGGTCGAGGCCGACGTGACCCAGCCCGAGGCCGTCCAGTCCGGCGCGGGCCCGCTCCTCCACGTCCCAGTCGTCGCCGACCGCCGCGAAGTTCTCCTCGCGCACGTCGCCGGCCTCGACGGCGTGCAGCGCGGCCCGCGCGTCCGCGATGCCCAGGGCCTCGTCCACCCGCAGCGCGGTGTCCAGGACGACGTCCTGCGGCAGGTAGCCGACCTCGCCGGCGACGCGAACCGTCCCTTCGACGGGCGTCAGTTCGCCCGCGAAGAGCCGCAACAGGGTGGACTTCCCCGAGCCGTTGAGCCCGATGAGGCCGGTGCGGCCCGGGCCGACGGCGAGCTGGAAACCGTCCAGGACGGGAGTGCCGTCCGGCCAGGCGAAGGAGAGGTCGGTGCAGGTGATGGAGATCGTGGGATGTCCCATGTGTTCCTCCGGGGTGCTCGTGAATGACGACGGGTCGGCACACGGGGACACCGGAAGGCGGGCGCTGCACGCAGGCGGCTGCTCACGGCCGAGGTCGCACACGGGCCCGCGCGGACGCCGGTTCGGCGAGCCGCGGACACGGTGTCCCTGACCTCAGAAGAGCAACGGCCTTCTCCAATCGGACGGTGGCAGGCCGGAGCAGAAGCTACGCCGGTGCCGGGGCCCCGGCAACGCATTTACCGGGCGCCCGGTCCGTGGGAGTGTGACGCCGTGACCTCCCGGACCACCGCGCCCGACGGCCGCGTCGCCTCCGTCCTCCGCTTCACCACCGAGCTCGTGGCCTGGGTCGCGACCCCGTGGGCCCTGGCCGGGCACTCCTGGCCGCTCGCCGCGCTCTCGGTGGTCGTGCTCGTCGGCCTGCCGACGGTGTTCGCCACCCCCGGCGACAAGGCGCAGGTGATCGTCCCCGTCCCCGGCGCGGTGACCGTCGCGCTGGTGCTGCTGCAGCTCGGCGCGGCCGTCGTCTCCTCCTGGGCGGCCTGGCCCGCCCCGGTCGCGGTGCTGGTCGGGGTCCTCGCGGCCGCCACCGTCGTGGCCGAGATCCCCCGCTGGCGGTGGCTGACCGGGAATGGATTTGGTCCTGGCGCCGACACCCCGTAAGGTTGCGTTCAACGACGCGGGGTGGAGCAGCTCGGTAGCTCGCTGGGCTCATAACCCAGAGGTCGCAGGTTCAAATCCTGTCCCCGCTACTGAAGCCGAGGGCCCGGTGCATCAGCACCGGGCCCTCGGTCTTTGCCTGCCCGTGCGTGTCCGGCCGTGCGCTCAGCGTTTGCGGAGCGGCTCGTAGGGCGGGACGTCGCGACCCGGCTGCCAGTGCGCGCCCTGGCGGATGTGCCGGACGATCACCACCAGGTCGGTGCCGGCGGCGAGCGCCAGCAGACCGAAGAAGACGGCCCACCCGGTACGCCCCAGGTCGGCGAAGAGCACCGTTCCCGCGATCGCCCAGACCAGCCCGAAGGCCGCGAGTGCGAGCCGCATCCGCAGTGCGCTGCGAGCCCGCAGGGGCTCGTTCCCGCTCCGTCCCATGCGCATGGAAAACGCCTCCTCATCCGGTTCGTACCCGGCTACGCTCGTCCCATGACATGGCGACATTGATCCTCACCGGAGTCACCACTGGCGCGCAGGCTCTACGCCTACGCCTTCCTCGAGGACCTGATCCCGCTCTACCCGGTCTACGCGGTGCTCTTCGCGGGCGCCGGGCTGTCCGAGGCGGGGATCTCCTCGCTGTTCGCCGTGTGGTCCCTCACGGCGTTCCTGCTCGAGGTGCCCTCGGGCGTATGGGCCGACCGCTTCTCCCGGCGTGCCCTGCTCACCCTCGCGCCGCTGCTGGCCGGGGCGGGCTTCACGCTGTGGACCCTGTGGCCGTGCTACGCGTCCTTCGCCGCCGGGTTCGTCCTGTGGGGCGCCGGGTCCGCGCTGCGGTCCGGGGCGCTGCAGGCCCTGGTGCACGAGGAGCTGACCCGCGTCGGCGCGGCCCACGCGTACGCCCGCCTCACCGGCCGGGCGCAGGCCCTCGGCACCACGGCGGCCCTGGCCGCGACCGCGCTGGCGGGGCCGCTCCTCGCGGCCGGCGGCGACCGCGCGGTCGGGCTGGTCAGCGTCGCGGTGACCGTGCTGACCGCGCTGGCCGCCCTCGCGCTGCCCGAACCCCGGGCACGCGGCGCGGGTGCCGACGAGGGCGGCGGCGCGGCCTCGTACGCCGGGCTGCTGCGCGAGGCCCTCGACCACGCCCGGCACACCCCCGGCGCCGGGCGCATGGTGGCCGTCGTCTCCCTGGTGGCCGGCGCGACCGCGCTGGACGAGTACGTCCCGCTGCTCGCGCAGGCGACGGGCGTGCGGCCGTCCTTCGTCCCGCTGCTCGTGCTCCTGGTGACCGCGGGGGCCACGGCCGGCGGCTGGCTCGCCGGCCGCGGCACTCGCTGGGCCCCGCTCGCACCGGCCGTGGCCGTGGTGTGCCTGACCGCGGGCGCGGCCGGCACGCATCCGGCCGGCCTGGCACTGGTGGCCGCGGCCTTCGGCCTCCTCGACTGGGCGACGACGGCCGCCGACGCCCGCCTCCAGGACCGCATCACCGACCGCACCCGTGCGACGGTCACCTCCCTGGCGGGCCTGGGCTCCGAGGCCGGATCGCTCCTGCTCTTCGGCTGCTGGGCCCTGGGTTCCCGCTGGTCCGGGCCGGGTCCGCTGTTCGCCCTGGCGGCGCTGCCGCTGCTGCTTCCTGTGCTCCTGCTGTGGCGGTGCAACATTTTCCCACCCTCACGACGTCAGTGAGGTGAAGGCGATGCCGAAGGACGATGGGGTGGGGGCATGCACGAGGACCGTACGAAGGACTTCCTGGACTTCGCGAGGACCCGCGCCGCACATCTCTTCCGGTCGGCCTGCCTGCTCACCGGCGGTGACACCCATCTCGCCGAGGACCTCGTGCAGGAGACCCTCGGCAGGCTGTACGTCACCTGGTGGCGGGTGTCCCGGGTGGGCAACCCCGCCGGGTACGCCCAGACCGTGCTCGTCCGCACCTTCCTCAGCCACCGGCGACGGCGCAGCAGCAGCGAGTCCCCCACGGGCGAGCTCCCCGACGTGCCCGCGGGCGCCGGCGGCTCCGACAGCGACACGGCCCTGCTGCGGCTGACCCTCCTGGACGCGCTCGCCCGGCTGGCGCCGAAGGACCGCGCGGTCGTCGTCCTGCGCTACTGGGAGGACCGGAGCATCGAGGAGACCGCCGACGCGATGCGGGTCAGCTCGAGCGCCGTGCGCAGCCGGTCGGTCCGTGCCCTCGCCAGGCTCCGCGAACTGCTCGGCGACAGCCTCGCGGAACTCGTCTCCTCCCACTGACTCACCCCCCACCGGCTTCCCCTTCCCTCACGACCTCTCCTCTCCTCCGGACGGTGGTTCACCATGCCCTTCGAAGACGACCTCGGCGCCGCTCTGCGGAGCACCGGCGACAGTTTCAGTACCGACAACCGCGCCCTCGTCGCGGCCGGCCTCGCGCAGGGCCGCAGCGCCCGCCGCCGCCGCACGGCCGCCGTCGCGGGCACCGTCGCCGCCGTGGCGGCAGTGGGTGTGACGGCGGCGCTGGTCGCGCCCGGCGGTTCCGCGGGGGACACGGGCCCCTCGGCGCCGAGCGGCCCCCAGGCGACGCACGGGAGCGCCGAGGACTTCGGCGCGACACCCGAGGAGAAGAAGCTGCTCCGGCTCTTCGGAGGCCTGCTGCCCAAGGGCGGGTTTCTCAGCGGCCGCGCCGTGGGGCCGCAGGATGATCCGAGGGCCCGGCCCTCCTCGTTCGCCGAGGTGGTGTGGGACGACGGTCACGGCGCTTCGACGATCTCCGTCGGCCTGGACCTCGCCGACCAGTCGGGGCAGGACCTGACCGAGTGTCCCGACCTGGCGTTGATGAAGCAGGGCACGACGTGCCGGCGCTCCGAACTGCCCGACCGTTCGGTGCTGGTGGTCATCAAGACCTGGGAGTACCAGGACGAGCGCGAGGGCCCCGAGAACTGGCAGGCCATCCTGACCACTCCCGACGGGCGGCGCATCTGGGCCAACGAGTGGAACGCCCCGGAGGAGAAGGCGAAGGAGACCAGCAGGGACGACCCGCCGCTGGACGTCGCGCAGCTCACCGCACTTGTGCGGGCACCCCGGTGGAACAGCGTCTTCGACGCATTCCCTGCGTCGTCGGGGGCGCCCTCGGGCGCGAGCGGTTCCGTCGAGCCGAGGGGCACGGAGATCCTGAAGCGCCTCAAGGCCGTCATGCCGGCGGGCCTGAAGATCACCGCGCCGGTGGGGGAGGACGGCTACGCCCACATCACCGTGGACGACGGCCACGGGCCCACGCTCGTCGAGGTCAACGTCCAGCACTGGGCCGAGGAGGACTTCGGGGACCTGCAGTTCTCCGACCCCCAGACCCTGCCCGACGGCACCAAGGTGCAGACCACTCAAGGGGCGGGGGACAAGGGCGGGGCCGGGATCCAGCAGTGGACCGCCGACACCCTGCGGCCCGACGGGCTGCGGGTCGTCATCTCGGAACTCAACTCCGGTGGCTACCACCGGCCTCCCACGCGCACCACGCCCGCCCTCGGCATGGACGCTCTGGTGAAGGCGGCGACCGACCCCCGGTGGAAGTCGCTCGGATGATCACCCGGGCGGCCCGCCCGGCGGGCCGCCCGCCGTGGGGTCGGTTAGCGTCGCCGGTGGCCCCACGGGATTCCACGAGTCGCTGCTGACGGGGGGACAGCAGGCCTAGAATCCGGGACTGTTGCAGTGTCCACCGACCCGTTCAGGGGGAGCGCGCATGTCCCACCTCCCGTCCAGACGTGCGATGTTGCGGACGGCGGCGACGGCCGCGGGCGCCGTGGTCGTCGGATTCGACCCCGTGGGCCGCAGTTGGGCCGTGGCCGCGACGGCCGCGGACCGGGCGGACGGCACGCTGGTGGCGCTGCCCCACCTGGACGGGACGCTGTTCACCGACGACGCCTCGCTCGGCGCCGCCGCGGACGACTTCGGGCACATCGTGCACCGCAGGCCGGTCGCGGTGCTGCGTCCGGGGTCCGTCGACGACGTCGTCGCCATGGTGCGCTTCTGCAACCGGCACGGGCTGAAGGTGGCGCCGCGCGGCCAGGGCCACGGCACCTTCGGTCAGGCGCAGGTCGACGGCGGGCTGGTCATCGAGACCACGCCCCTGGCGGGGATCGGCCCGGTCGGACCGCACAGCCGTACCGTCACGGTCGGCGCCGGGGCCACGTGGAGCGAGGTCACCAGGGCCACCCTGGCGCACGGGCTCACGCCGCCCGTCTTCACCGACTACCTCGAACTCTCCGTCGGCGGCACGCTGTCCGTGGGCGGACTCGGCGGGCAGAGCCACCACCACGGCGCCCAGGTCGACAACGTCAGCGAACTGCACGTCGTCACCGGGGCGGGCGAGTCGCTGCGCTGCTCCCCGTCGCGGCACCGGGACCTGTTCGAGGCGGTGCTGGCGGGCCTGGGGCAGTGCGCCGTCATCGTGTCGGCCACGCTGCGCCTGGTGAAGGCCCCTACGACGGTCCGGCACTACCTGCTGCCGTACCACGACCTCGGCACCTTCCTCGCCGACCAGCGACTGCTGGTCACCGACGGCCGGTTCGGCTACGTCGAGGGCCAGGTCGTCCCGGACGCGAACGGCGCGTTCCGCGGCTACGTCCTGGAGGCGGTCTCGTACGACGCCTCGCCCGACGACGCCGCGCTGCTGGCGGGGCTGCACCACGACACCGCGGGCGTGCAGACCGAGGACCTCGGCTACTTCGCCTTCCTCGACCGGCTCGCGGCCTCGGTGGCGGCGCTCAAGGCCGCCGGCCTGTGGGACTTCGCCCACCCCTGGCTCAACCTGCTCATCCCCGGGGAGAAGGCCGCCGCCGTGGCCGGCGGCATCCTCGACGCGCTCACGCCGGCCGACCTGGGCCCCGGTGTCGTGCTGCTCTACCCGCTGCTGCGCGAGCGCCTGCACCGCCCCCTGCTGCGGGCCGGCCAGGACCCCGTCCCGTACCTGCTCGCCGTGCTGCGCACCACCCCGCCGCAGGACACCGCGACGGTCGACCGCCTCCTGGCCGCCAACCGGGCCGCGTACGAGGCCACCCGGGCGGCCGGCGGCACCCAGTACCCGGTCGGCTCCATCCCCTTCGGCCGCGCCGACTGGCGCGCCCACTTCGGCTCCGCGTGGCCCGCCCTGGCGGCGGCCAGGCGACGGTACGACCCCCGGGGGATCCTCGTCCCCGGTCAGGGCATCTTCTGAGCGGGCGGCCCGCCCCGTAAGGTCCCCCCATGGGGAGACACATCGCGTTCGACCGACTGCACAACTTCCGCGACCTGGGCGGCTACCGCACGGCCGGCGGCCGCACGGTCCGCTGGGGGCGGCTCTACCGTTCCGACGCGCTCTCGAAGCTCGGGGGCACGGATCTGGAGCGCTTCGCCGCCCTCGGGGTGCGCACGGTCATCGACCTGCGCTACCCGTTCGAGATCGAGGCCAAGGGGCGCGTTCCGGAGGCCACCGGGGTCGCGTACCACAACCTCAGCATCGAGCACCGGCCCGTCGACCAGACCGCGTTCGGGCCGGAGGTCGAGACGACCGCCTTCTACGCCCGGCTGCACGCGGAGGTCGCGGCCGACGGCGTCAAGGAGCTGGCGCGGGCGCTCGAGGTGATCGCCGCCGACACCAGCGGGCCGCTGGTGTTCCACTGCGCGGCGGGCAAGGACCGCACCGGGTTGCTCGCGGCGCTGGTGCTCGGGCTGCTGGGGGTGTCCGAGGAGGACATCGTCGCCGACTACGCGCTGAGCGACCTGGCCACCGCCCGCCTGCTCGCGGACTGGACGGCGGCCAACCCGGAGCGGAGCCTGCGCTGGCCCGGCTGGGGGAGGGCGCCCGCCGACGCGATGCGGATCTTCCTCGCCGGGCTGACCGCCGAGCACGGATCCGTCGAGGGCTACGCCCGCGCGCGGCTCGGCACGGACGACGCCCTGCTCAGCGCCCTGCGGGAGGTGCTGCTCACCGACTGACCCCCCAACGTGCAACTCATCGGTTGCGCGATACGGCCTTACGTGCAACCCTGGAGTTGCACGTAAGGCTGTCCAGTGACGGAGGAACCATCATGAGCACCCAGACCCAGGACCGGATCGAGCGGGAGATCAGCATCGCGGCGCCGGTCGAGCGCGTGTGGGACGTCCTGACCAGGCCCGAGCACATCGGCCGCTGGTTCGGCGAGGACCTGGGCGGTGGCGGCGCGCCCGCGGACGTGGACCTGCGGCCGGGCGGCACCTTCGAGATCGACCACGGCTTCGGCGTCTACCCCAGCCGCATCGTGAGCGTGGAACCGCCGCGCTACTTCTCCTACCGCTGGGCCACCGCCTTCCCCGGCACGCAGGCCACGGAGGACAACTCCACCCTCGTCGAGTTCACCCTCACCGCCGACGGGGACGGCACCCGTCTGCGGGTCGTCGAGAGCGGCTTCGCGGCCCTCGACATCCCCGAGGACCGCATCCCGTACGCCGGGTACGAGAGCCATGCGCAGGGCTGGGTGGACGTCACGGCCGGACTCGCCGCGTACGTGGAGAAGCTGCCCGCATGACGCAGACCCGTACCGAGGGCGAGGAGGGTACCGAGGGCGAGGAGGACGTCTTCGCCGCGCTGGCCGACCCGATGCGGCGTCGCATCCTGGACGCCATCGCCGAGCACGGTGACACCACTGCCACCGTGCTCGCGGCCGAACTCCCCGTGTCCCGTCAGGCGATCGTCAAGCACCTCACCGTGCTGGACCACGCGGGACTGGTCGCCGGGAGGCGCACGGGCCGCGAGATGCGCTACGCCGTACGGCCCGAGCGGCTCGTGGCGGCGGCGCGGTGGATGGACCGCGTCGCCGCCCGCTGGGACGCCCGGCTGTCGGCCATCAAACGCCTTGCGGAGGAACCCACTTCGCGGGACCCCGGTGTAACCTGAACGCCGTGAACGGGGAGAGGCCGCCGGACAAGTTCTCCGGCCGCATAGGCGACGGTCAGATCAACTGGCAGGTGGGCCTGCTGCTCGTCGTCGTGAACGTGGTGCTGCTCGCGCTGGGCGTGGCCTCCACCTTCTGGTTCTTCGGGCAGGACATCGGCATCGCGGGTCTGTCCGTGGCGCTGCCCGCCATGAGCCTGTGCACCTTCCTGGTGCTCTTCACCGACTCCCGCGACGTGCGCACCGCCGTGATGTCCGCCTTCACGGTCCTCTACTTCGGTTTCGTCGCGGCCTCGTTCAACGACGAGGTCGCACGGGCGATGGCGGACACCTCCGGCTTCCTCGACGACGTGTACGGCAGCTTCAACACCTTCATGATCGTGATGGTGGGCTTCTACTTCGGCGGCAAGACCGCGGAGAAGGTCGTCGAGAAGAAGCACGCCGGCGGGCAGGCCCCCACCGCCGCCCCGCCTGCGGACCCCGTCGGGGACGAGCGCGGCACCGTCACGCCGCTGCCCGCGCCCGCCGCGGCCGCGGACGCCAACCCGGCCTGACCGGCCCGGACGCCACAGCCGGTCCCCGCCGCACCTCGGCGTGGGCGCGTCAGCCGGGGACGATCAGGTCGATGCCGTAGGCCGCCACCGCCAGGCACGCCGCGAAGCACAGGGCCGCCACGGCCAGGGCCGTCTTCTCCTGGGCGTCGCGCGACTGCCCGTCGCGCGGGCTGCCGCCGCCGGCGCGGCCCCATGCGGCGATGCCCAGCGAGAACATCACCACGACGGCGATCGTGATGCCGAGGCTGGCCCCGAACACGCTGCCGAGGTTGCCCCACTGGATGTCCATGCGGATCCGCTCCTCACCGCTACCCGGCCGAGTGGCCGGCGGGGCTCGGCGCCGGCGCACCGGGCCGCGTGTCGTTGACGTTCTCCGCGTTCACCGGGCGACGGCGCGACAGGAGGTAGAAGCCCGCGGCGGCGGTGACGGCCACACCCGCCACGAGCGCCACGCCCAGGTCGCCGTGGCCGGCGACCCAGGCCGCGACCCCGCCCACCGCTGCCGCCGCGGGGAGCGTCAGCACCCAGGACACGGCGATCCGCCCGGCGACCCCCCAGCGCACCTGGGCCAGTTTGCGGCCCAGCCCGGCGCCCAGGATGCTGCCGGTGCAGACCTGGGTGGTGGACAGCGCGAAGCCCAGGTGCGAGGACGCGAGGATCACGGAGGTCGCGCTCGTCTCGGCGGCGAAGCCCTGCGGGGACTCGATGTCGGTCAGCCCCTTGCCCATCGTGCGGATGATCCGCCAGCCCCCCACGTACGTGCCGAGCGCGATCGCCAGCCCGGCGCTCAGCACCACCCACCACGGCGGACCGGAACCGGGCGCCAGCAGTCCCCCCGAGATGAGCGTCAGCGTGATGACCCCCATCGTCTTCTGCGCGTCGTTGGTGCCGTGGGCGAGCGCCACGAGCGAGGCGGAGCCGATCTGGCCGGCCCGGAAGCCGCGCTTCACCTCGTTGCCACGGGTCCGTCTGGTGATCACGTAGGCCAGGTACGTCGCCAGCATCGCCACCACGCAGGCCACGACGGGTGAGGCGACGGCGGGGACCACGATCTTCTCCAGGACCTCGCCGGCGTTGACCGCGGACGCGCCCGCGCCCACCCAGACCGCACCGATCAGCCCGCCGAACAGCGCGTGCGAGGAACTGGAGGGCAGGCCGAGCAGCCAGGTGACGAGGTTCCACAGGATGGCGCCCACCAGCCCGGCGAAGATCATCACGGCGGACACCTTGGCGTCGTCGACGATGCCGTTGGAGATGGTCTTGGCGACCTCCGTGGACAGGAACGCCCCCAGCAGGTTCAGCACACCGGCCACCGCCACCGCCACCCGGGGCGTGAGCGCGCCCGTGGCGATCGACGTCGCCATGGAGTTGGCCGTGTCGTGGAACCCGTTGGTGAAGTCGAAGGCGAGCGCCGTGACGATGACGATGACGATGAGAAAGGAGACAGTGCCCACCGCATACCTCCCACCCGGGTGCGGTGCGGTTCACCGGGCCCTCCGTACCGATGGCGGCTCGGGATTCCAGGCTAGGCGAGGTGCCGGTGGTCCGCATGGCACGGACCGCCGGACGGGCACACCGCCGGAAAATGCCTGGCAGCGGGTGGCCCGCGGCGGGCACGATGCCCGCATCATGGAGAACACCGAGATGCCGTACCGTCTGATCAGGGCTGCGCACACCGAGGACGCCGTGACGGTCTATCAGGCGTACCGTCCCGAGATCGGTGACCACGCCGCGCAGCACGGCCGCTTCCCCGCGAGCTGGAGCCGCTCCCGGATGACGTGGATCAAGCCGTCGTTCCTGTGGATGATGTACCGCAGTGGCTGGGGCCGCAAGGACGGGCAGGAGAGGGTGCTCGCCCTCGACATCAGCCGCGACGGCTTCGACTCGGCGCTCCGGCAGGCCTGCCTGTCGCACTTCGACCGCTCGGTGTACCCCGACCGCGAGACCTGGGCCGGGCGCGTGCGCACCACGCAGGTCCGCGTCCAGTGGGACCCGGAGCGGGACCTCTCCCTGCGTCCGCTGCCGTACCGCTCGCTGCAGCTCGGCCTCACCGGCCGGGCGACGCGCGACTACGCCGACCACTGGATCGTCGGGATCCGGGACGTCACCGCGCTCGCCCACCGCGTCCAGGAGCTCGTGCGCTCCGGCGACCGCGAGGCCGCCGCGGCGCTGCTGCCGCAGGAGCGGCCCTATCCGGTCGACGCGGAGACCGCCGCCGTGATCGGGGCGACGACCGGGCTCAGCGGCCGTCCAGCTCCGCGATGAGCCGCTTCGGAGCGACCACGCGGTAGCTCTCCTCCACCCAGTCGCACAGCAGCTCGGCGGCCGGCGCCTCCCCGGTGAGGGGGACCGTGACCCAGCCGGCCCTGCCGAGGCCGTAGCCGGAGGGCTCGGCGCCGGGGACCGACAGGGCGTGCTCGTGGACCTGGGGGTCCTTGAGCTTGACGTTGATGCCGGGAGGATGACTGCCGTCGCCGGTGCCGAGGAAGACGAAGACCTTCTTGTTGACCTTGACGACGCTCTCGCCCCAGGGGAACTCCTCGGCCGCGCCGGGCAGCGTGAGCGCGAAGGCGCGCACCTTCTCGCGCACGGCGAGCGGGTCGTGGACGGTGGTCACGGGGCCTCCCCGGGGCGGGCGCGGACGGCGGGCGACGGGCACGCGTACGCCCCGATCGTAGGACGGGGGCGTCCCGGATCCCGGGCAGGCGGGCCCCGCGACGCGCGAGGCCCCGCGACGCGCGAGGCGTCGCGGGGCCGGGCCGCGGGGGCCGTACCGGCCCGCTCAGGAGCAGTACTGCGCCTCCTTGCCGATGGCGCGGTACATGCAGTCCGCGTTCTCCAGGAGCAGCAGAACCGCCTCGCGGTTGCGGCTGGTCTGGGCGGGGATCACCTCGTCGGGCGGGTAGAAGCCCGAGGAGCCGTTCGGGCCCGGGTACATCTCGAAGGTGTAAGCCCAGATCCCCTGGTTGCCCCAGAGCCAGTCGTCGATCGACCCGTCGGTGATGTAGAGGTCGCTGGACTGCTCGGGGGTGTAGCCGTTGGTGGCGGCCATGGTGCGGCCGAAGGTGGCGAAGGTGTTGTACTGGTCGGCCGTCATCCCGGTGGTGGTGTTCGCGGTGGTGTAGCCGAAGGGCCACAGCACGAGCTGGCTGTAGGTGTGGAAGTCGATGCCCGCCGTGATCTGCTGCCTGCCGCCGACGACCCGGTCGCGTACGAAGTCCGCGACGAGCCTGACCTCGGGTGCGGACTCGGGGGATGCGCCGCGGTAGGTCTCGCTCGACTTGGTGCCGGAGGAGCCGCCGCAGCAGCCCCACCGGTAGTTCCAGTTGCGGTTGAGGTCGGTGCCGACGGCGGAGGAGCCGGAGTTGGGCTGGCGGTTCTTGCGCCAGCTGCGGTAGGAACCGGTCGCGATGTCGTACTCGCCGCCGTCCGGGTTGAGGTCCGGGATGATCCAGATCTCGCGGGAGTCGACGATGCCCTTGATGCGGCTGTCGGTGGCGTAGGTGTCGCCGAACTGGTGCAGCAGGTAGAGCGCCATCTCGACGGTGAGGTGCTCACGGGCGTGCTGGTGGTGGGTGAAGAGCACCTCGGGCTCGGCCTCGTCGGTGCCGACGTTGTCGCTGACCTTGACGGCGACGATGTTCCGGCCGCCGTAGGAGGTGCCGATGACCTGCTGCCTCATGATGGCGGGATGCGCGGCGACCAGGGCGTTGATCTCCGCGGTCATCTCCGCGTGGTTGTGGTAACCGGAGTCGGAGCCGGGGAAGTCCAGCACCGAGGCGCCCCCGTCGGCGCCGCGGTCGCCGTCGCTCCCGGCGGGCGGACCGGGGAGCGCGGTGAGGCGGTAGCCCTCGGAGCGGAGTGCGGCCGCCTGGGCGGCGTTCGCGGTGACGACGGTGGAGTGGGTGCGGGCGGCGTCGATCGACACGCCGTGGGCGGCGAGCGTGGTGCGGGCGGCGACGGTGCCGGTGCCGGCCACCTCGTACTGTCGGACGACCTCGTCGGCGGCGGCCGCGACGGGACGGCCGCCGGCGGTGGACGGCGAGGCGTCGGCCTGGACGGCGAGCGAGGTCGCCAGGGCGCAGGCGAGCAGTGCGGCGGTGACCGTCGCCCGTCGGCCCGTTCGGGGGATGTGCATGGACGTCCTCCTGGGTGTGGGGGTAGCGCAGGAGTTCGACCCGATCGTGCGGTGGTGGCATGAGCGCGTCAAGATGCGTACGGTGCCTTCGGCTGTGAACGCCCGGAACCCTCCGGTGGATTGGCCGGTGGGCCGCCCTGAGAGGTCCTGCGTGACGCCGGTACGATCGGCGCAATGCCCGGACGTAGCGCAGAGGCAGGCGCACTGTCTTGCCAAGACGGATCACGCCGGTTCGAATCCGGCCGTCCGGGCAGTCCGTGACGCATGGGGCCCGTAGGGCAGAGGCAGACCCGCCGCCCTCTCAAGGCGGATACGCCGGTTCGAATCCGGCCGGGCCCCCGATAGGATCATCGCAATGCCCGGATGTAGCGCAGAGGCAGGCGCTCCGTCTCCACAACGGGATCACGCCGGTTCGAATCCGGCCGTCCGGGCAGTCGGAGCACACGGGTCCGTAGCGCAGAGGCAGGCGCCACCACCTTCGCAAGGCGGATCACGCCGGTTCGAATCCGGCCGGACCCACCAGGCAGTGCCGGACGTCGGGCAGGGGCAGTGGGGGACACGGGCGACATCACCGAGGCCGAACTCGCCGTCTTCGACGCGGTGGTCGGCAAGCTGCGCGCGCTGCCCGTCGATGATCCGGTACGGCTGAGGGCCGAACAGGTGGCCGCGTCCTTCGCCCGGGACGGACGGCTGCGGCGCAGGAAGACCCGGCGGGACGACCGGGCCGTGGCGGACGCCGAGGTCGTGGCGGCCACCGCGACCGGTGCGCGGGAACGCCGCGAGGACGCGCCCCTCGACGCCGCCGGAGAGGGCGGCAACGCGGGGGAGTTCGCCAGACCCCGCCGCTGCTACGTCTGCAAGTCCTTGTACCGGCAGGTGGATGCCTTCTACCACCTGCTCTGCCCCGCCTGCGCCGCGGACAACACCGCACGCCGGCGCCTGCGTACCGACCTCGGCGGCAGACGCGTGCTGCTGACCGGCGGCCGCGTCAAGATCGGCTTCCAGCTGGCTCTGATGATGCTGCGCGACGGGGCCGAACTCCTGGTCACCAGCCGCTTCCCCCGGGACACGCTGCGCCGCTTCACCGAGGCGCCCGGCAGCGAGCAGTGGCTCCACCGGCTCACGGTCGTCGCCGTGGACCTGCGCGACCCCCGTCAGGTCGTCGGCCTGTGCGAACGGCTCCGCGAGACAGGGGAGCCGCTGGACATCCTGGTCAACAACGCGGCCCAGACCGTCCGGCGGCCGCCCGAGTCGTACGCGGCCCTCACCGCGGGCGAGCGCGCGCCGCTGCCCGCCGGGCCGCGGCCGGGGGCCATGCTCACCGCTCCGGGTTTCGGCACCGCCCGGGCGCTGCCGGCGGCCGCCGGTCCCACCGCCGAACTCCTGCTGGCCGGGACCGACGAGGCCGGGCTCCTGCCCGACACCGCCCCGGAGAACTCCTGGTCGGCGGAGCTCGGCGGCCTCGACCCGGCCGAGGTGCTGGAGACCCAGCTCGTCAACTCCCTCGCCCCGGCGCTGCTCTGCGACCGCCTGCTGCCGCTGCTGCTGGCCTCCCCGCGGCCGCGCCGCTACATCGTCAACGTCACCGCGGTCGAGGGGCGCTTCACGGTGCGCAACAAGACCGCCGGCCATCCGCACACCAACATGGCCAAGGCCGCCCTCAACATGCTGACCCGCACCAGCGGACCCGCACTCGCCACGCAGGGCGTCCACATGTGCAGCGTCGACACCGGCTGGATCACCGACGAGAACCCGCTGCCGAAGAAGAGCCGGCTGGCAGACCGGGGCTTCCGCACCCCGTTGGACGTCGTGGACGGCGCGGCCCGGGTCTACGACCCGATCGTGCGCGGAGAGGCCGGGCACCCGCTCTCCGGCGTCTTCCTCAAGGACTACCAGGAAGCCGAGTGGTGAGATGACGGACGACCGGCCCCCGTACGCGGGCGTCCCCGAGATCGTGCCGCGCCCGCACGCCGACCTCGAACCGCTGCTGGGCTGGCTGCGCGGCGGCGAGGGCGTGGCCGAACGCCGGGACTTCCCGGCCGGCACCGCCCTGCCCGACGGGCGCCTCGACCTGTGCAAGCAGGCGCTGGGCCCGGAGGGGGCGGCCGCCGTCGCCGAGGCCCTGCGTCAGGCACCCGCCACCGGTGCCGTACGCCACCTGCTGCTCGGCACCGACGGACTGGGGGACACGGGCGCCGCCGCCGTCACCGAACGCGCCGGGGGCACCGGAGTCGAGACGCTCTACCTGGGCTGCAACGGCATCACCGCGGGTGGCGCCTGCCGCATCGCGGACAACCTGCGGGCCTCACCGCAGGCCGTCACCGGGGTCTGGCTGAAGCGCAACCCGCTCGGCGGCGGCGCGGGCGAGGCGGGTGCCGGACTCGTCGAGTCGGCACGGTCGTTGCGCACCCTGGACCTCGTACAGACCGGACTCGACCCCGCGGGCCTCGCCGTACTGGCCGACGCCCTGGTCGTCGCCGCCCGGTTGGGACGAGCCGTGGAGCGGCTGTTCGTCGGTGGCAACGCGCTCGGCACGGCCGGAGCCGCTTGCCTCGGGACCGTCATCACGGCAGGAGCGGTCGCCGAGTTGTACGTATCGGCCGCCGGCCTCGGCGACGAGGGCGCCCTCGTGCTCGCCGAGGCCCTCGCCCGGGCGCCGCACGGCCGGCTCACCCGGCTCTCCGTGGCCAGCAACGGCATCGGACCGGTGCCCTGCGCCCGCCTGGTCACCGCCGCGACCGCCGCGGGTGTGGAACTCCTGGACCTGGGACGGGTCAAGGCCGCCCGCGTCCTCGGCGCCGCGGACAACCAGGTCGACGTCGAGGCGGCCACGGCGATGGCCGCGGCACTCACCTCGGCGCCGCACCGGCTGACCCATCTCGTGCTGACCCACACCGGAATGCGCAGCCGGGAGGCGCACCGTCTGCTCGACGCCGCCCCGGCGGCGGCGACCGCGACCCGCTACGTCCTCGGCAAGGGCATCGCGACCAGCGTCCGGCGGCGGCTGGACGCGCTCAGCGCGCACCTGCCTTCGCCGGCCGTGCCCGAGGACGTCGCCGCCGTGCGCAGCGTCCACCGCACCCCGCGCTGATCAGCGGGGCATGCGGGCGAAGGTCTCGATCCAGAAGCGCTGCGTCTGCTCCGAGGCGCCCACCAGGTAGGTCGAGCGCAGCTTGGGCGGCAGCAACGCCACCAGCCGGGCGACGGCCTTGCGGTGCCGCTTGAGCTGGGACAGCTCCGCGTTGGCGATCACCTGGTGGACGACGTCGCTCTCGTCGTTGCCCTCCCCGGACTCCTCCCGGGCCCGCCGCAGCCGTGCCTCCCAGGCGTCCACGTCCCGCGCCAGTTCCCGCAGCCCGGTCACCGAGCGGTTGGCGAGCCGGTCGACCAGTGCGGTCAGCGGCACCGGGGCGTACTCGCCGTCGCCGAGGTAGACGGTCGCCATCTGCAGGGGCAGACCGCGCTGGTGGAGCTTGATCAGCCGCTCGATGGTGCGCTTGGTGATCCAGGCGCGGCCGTCGTCGTCGATGTCGTGCTTCCACCACTCCAGCACGGTCTCGGCGAGGCTGCCGTACCGCGCGATCAGCCACTCGTTGGCCGGGATGTCGCCCGGCTCGACGGTGAGCGAGGCCGTGAAGCGCGTCGCCTGGGCGATGTTGTTGCGGGACACCATCAGCCGGCGGCCCAGATGGTACGGCGGGTTCTGCACCGCTATCTGGGCACGCAGGTTCTCGATCGGGCGCCCCGCCAGCGACCACTCCTGCGTGATCTCCATCAGCTTGGCGAACGCGGCCTTGTCCTTGGGCCGGTTGTACTCGTCCCAGACGATCGCCTTCGCCTCGCTCCCGGTGAACTTCTGCGCCAGCAGGGTGTCCAGCGAGCCGTCCCGGTCCGGGACGGGCGCGCACAGGTCCTCGACGTTGGTGACCGGCAGCGAGAAGTACAGCGGGTCACGGCCCAGGTCCTCGCGCAGCGTCTCGCGCACCACCTCGGTCTTGCCGCAGCCGGGCGGCCCCTGGAGCAGCACCGTCCACCGGTTGCGCAGCGCCGCCCGCACCACCGAGCGCACCGGGTCCGGCACGGTCGCAGGGTTGGGCACGCCGAGCTCCGCGGCGATCCGGTCCAGGATCTCCGACGTCCGGTCCTGCCCCGGCCTGCCGTCCGGCCGGGGCTCCGCCAGGCGCAGCCGCTCGCCGCCCACCAGCGGCAGCCCCCAGCGCAGCGGGAACCCCTCCCGCGCGTTGGCGAGGACGTGGTCGAGGGTGCGCGGGGAGAGCAGCTCGCGGACCGCCGGGCCGAGCGACGCCCACAGGGCGAAGACCCCGTTCAGGTCCCAGTCCCGGTACTCCTCGGCGAGCTTGCGCCGCCACGCCGTGTCGTTGGCGGTCACCCGCACCGTGACCATGCGGTCGAGGACGGCCAGGTCGCCGCGGCGCGCGGCCGTCTCGGACAGCGACTCGTTGTCGCTGAGGAACACCCCGACGCAGCCCAGCGCCCGCAGGTCGTACTCGCCGAGCGTCCAGTTGCAGGCGATCTGCATCAGCTGCGACTGGATCGTCTCGCCGGCCTGCAGCGAGTCGTCGATGAGCAGCACGAACGGGCGCCCCGGCCGCAGCTGGCTCATCACCAGCTGGCGCAGCACCAGTTCGTCCGAGTGCGGGTCACGGACCGGCGCGTTCACCAGGAGGTCGTCCGGGGTGAGGTTGGCGGCGGGCACGTAGACCAGTTCGGCGTGCGGATGGGCCTCGGCGACGTGCGAGAAGAACGTCGAGGTCTTGCCGATGCCGTGCTCACCGAAGACCTGGCCCGTCTGCCCCATGTCGATCATCGCGTCGATGAACGACTCCAGCCGGGAGGCCTCCGGCCGGCCCTCGGGCGGCCGTGGATAGGTGGCGTTGGCCCGCCAGGGCCGGGGGCCGGCCGTGGCGGTCGCCGCGGTGGTGGTCATTTCGCTCCTGTCGTCACGCGGTGGCAGGCCATGGGCGGGGTGTGGGCGTCGGGCCAGTCGTCGCCGCCCTCGGTGATCAGCCATATCCACTTGTCGGGCTCCTGCGGCGTGATGTGCGGGGCGTAGCCGTCGGTCAGTACGACCACCGCGTCCGGACGCTCCTCGAAGCGCCGCCCGTTCACCTCGGTACGGCCCTCCACGTAGTCGGCCACGGCCTGGAAGCTCGTGCCCCCGCCGCCGTACACCCGCTCGCCGGGGGCGAAGGGCATCACGACGCCGTCGAAGGAGAGCCAGTGGGCCTCCACGCCGTCGATCCGCCCGACGAGTTCGGTCAGCCAGGTGATGACGGAACCCGGCATGGACCCCGAGGTGTCGTAGGCGATGACCAGCACCTTGTCGCGCACGGGGCCGCGCCGCGACAGCATCGGGTCGTGGCCGAGCGCCGCCAGCAGCGCGCCCCGCTTCTTCGGGTAGACCAGCCGCTCGCCCTCGCGCAGCTTCGAGGCGACCACGTCGACCAGCCACCGCTGCCACCAGTCCACCCGCCGGGTCCTGACGGTCTCGCCGCGCAGCGTCCCGGCGCCCAGCTGTCCCCACAGCCGGGCCGTGCGCTCCGAGGCGTCCTCGGTGCGGCCCATGAGGTCCAGCAGCTCGCGCTCGGCTCCGGTGTGCCCGCGGCGCGCGGCCAGCAGCGAGTTCAGCAGGGAGGAGGAGACCAGTGCGTCGATGGTGCCCTGGTCGCCCGGTACGCCCTCACCCTCGAGGTGCACGCACGACGACGTCAGGGGCACCGGCGGGTGCTTCATCCGCTTGAGCTCGGTGTAGACGCCCATGTCGGTCTCGACGAACTCCGCATAGGACAGGGGTGTCAGCCCCTGCTCCGTCAGATCCCGCTCGTACGCGGCGTGGACCTCGTGCGGATCGACGCCCGTCGGCCGGCCGTCCCGCAGCGGCAGGGCCTGCCGCCGCAGGCGGACCAGCGCCACGTGGTTGATCGCCACCTCCGCCGCGGTGGAGAAGACCGGGTCCTCCCGCAGTGCGGGCTCGGCGAACAGATGCCGGTGCACCACGTGCCGGGCCTCGTGGAAGAGGACGAACTTGACCCCGTCCAGCCCCAGGTCGACGAAGAACGCGGGGTTGTACAGCAGGAGGACCGAGCCGTCCCCCGAGGCCACCACCGCCGCGGTGTCCACGGCCGTGGTCGGGATCTGGTGCGGGCACTTGGCGTACAGCCAGGACGCGACCGCCGACTCGGTCAGCCCGAAGTCCAGCAGCGCGGCCTCCTTCAGCCGCTCGGCCTCCGCCACGACGACCGGATCCGCCGGATGCCACTGCTCCAGCGCCCGCCGGTCGGCGAGGTCGACCACGGGTCGTCGCCCGCGCTCGTCGAATCCCATGTCGGCCCCCCACGTTCGTGCCCCGGACCCTCCTGGTCCCTTGGTGACTCAGTGTTACCAGAGGCCACTGACAACGGGCCGTCGGCTCCCTCCCCGGCGCCCCCTGCGATCGCCCCCGCCGTCGAGATCAGCTCCGGCAGCGTGCCCGTGAACGTCGGCAGGAGCTGCGTCAGCACCGCCCACGCCTCGGTGTTGCCGCCCAGCTCCGCGCGCACCAGCGGCCGCAGCGCGTCGGCGGCCTCCGGCAGCCGCAGCGGGAACGCCCAGCGGCCCATGGCCAGGACGTGCAGGGCGTCGCGTGCCGGACGCGTGCCGGTCGCGTATGCCGCCGGGCCGTCCACCACGCCCGCGTCGCGGAGCCGGTTGGTGAACTTGCGGTGCGTGCCGAACTGCGTGCGCAGCTCCGGCGGGCAGTCGGGGCGGATCGCCAGTGCCCAGCGGGCGTAGCCCGGCAGCGGCTGCTCACGGTCGGCCTCGGCCACCGCGGCCCAGTCGTCCCGCCCCACCGTCAACGCGGCGGCTCGGCCCTGGGACATGCCCGTCACGGCACGCAGCGCGGCGACCAGCGCCTCCGGCCCGGCCGGCAGGGCGAGTTCCGGCGCCGGAAAGTGCGCGAGGTCCGCGTGCACCTGCACTCGTCGGGAGCGATCCGGTCCGTACGGAAGGCCGTTGAGGATGTCGTACCGGACGCGGTCGTCGGTCCGCCAGTGGTGGTACACCAGCGCGTTGGTCCGGGGATCGTCCTCCTGCAGGATCCACCAGAGCACCGACGCCGGCAGGTTGTGCCACGACGGGCCCCACATCAGGTGCTCCGGGGGCTTCGCGACGGCCGCCGGATCCTCCTCCGGCACACCCGTCCGGCTCCGCGCACGCGCGGCGAGCGCCGGGTCGACGAGACCCAGCAGGAAGCCCAGTCCGCCGGCGGACACCCCCTCGTTCAGCATGCCGTGATCGTCTCACCCGGCACCGACAGGGGGCGACTCAGATTCCGCGGCGCAGCACCCCGTCCAGGACCGCCGACCACTCGCGGACGATGCCCGCCCGGCGGGCGCTGTCGTCGCTGAGGAGGTTCGCCAGCCCCAGGCCCCGGGCCATGTCGAGGGTGGCCTGGACGGTCTCCCTGACCCCGGCCACCGCCTCGTCCGCGCCGAGCATCTCCACGGCGAGCCGGTGCGCCTCCCGCCCGATGCGCGCCTCCAGCGAGGTGACCCGGGGCCGCAGTTGCTCCTCGTTCGCCGCGGCGACCCACAGGTGCAGGGCGGCCCGGAAGATCGGCCCCGTGTAGAGGTCGACGACCATGCCGACCACGGCGTGCGTGCGGGGCACGCCGTCGCGGGGGAGGGCGTGCGCGTGCTCGCGCAGGGCGACCAGCCACTGTTCGGCGACGAACTCGATCGCCCCGGTGAACAGGTCCTCGCGGGTGGGGAAATGGTGCTGGGCCGCGCCCCGCGACACCCCCGCGCGCTCGGCGACCACGGTCACCGTGCTGCCCGCCCAGCCGCGTTCGGCCAGGCAGGCGACGGCGGCCCCCAGCAGCCGCTGCCGGGTGGCGCGGCTGCGGTCCTGCTTGGGCGTACGGGTGCCGGCGCTCACAGCGCCCATGGTGCGGCCCGCCGTTCGAGGAACGCCCGCATCCCCTCCGCTGCCTCGGGCGAGCCGAACAGCCGGGCCGACCGCTCGGTCAGCTGCGCCGCGTCCCGGTCGAAGACGCGCAGCACGGCGGCCGTCGTCAGCGCCTTGGACTCCGCGAGCCCCTGCGGCGAGGCCGCGCGCAGCCCGGCGAGGATGCCGTCCAGCGCCTCCTCCGGCGCGGCGACCAGGCCGGTGCGGACGGCCTCCGCGGTGTCGAAGACCTCGCCCGTCAGGTAGTGCCGCGCGGCGGCCCGGGCGTCCATGCGCGGCAGCACCGTCAGTGAGATGACGGCCGGGGCGAGGCCGAGCCGCGCCTCGGTGAAGGCGAAGCTCGCCCCCGCCCCCGCCACCGGGACGTCACAGGCCGCCAGCAGCCCGAGGCCGCCCGCGCGCACGTGACCGGTCACGTGCGCCACGACCGGCTTGGGCAGTTCCACGATCGCGCGCAGCAGCGCCACCAGCCGCCGCGGCCCCTCCGGCGACGCCGCCTCCTTCAGGTCCGCGCCCGCGCAGAAGGTGCCGCCGGTGTGCGTGAGCAGCACCGCCCGCGTGGCGGGGTCCTTGCCGGCCCGGGCCAGCGCGTCGGACAGCTCGTCGACCATGCGTGCGGACAGCGCGTTGCGGTTGTGCGGGGAGTCCAGCGTGAGCGTGGTGATCCCCCGGTCGTGCGCGCTGCGCACGCAGGGTGCCGCGGCGTCGTCGGTCATCAGGTGGTTCCCCTTTCCCGGGCGCGCAGTTCACGCCGGAGGATCTTGCCGCTGGCGGCCCTCGGTATCGCGTCGGTGAACTCCACCCGGCGCACCTTCTTGTACGGGGCGACCTGCGCGGCCACATGCGCGATCACGTCGTCCGGCGTGAGGCCGGAGCCCTGCTGCGGCACCACGTACGCCTTGGGGATCTCGTTGCCGTCCTCGTCCACCACGCCGATGACCGCGGCGTCGGCCACCCGCGGGTCGGTGAGCAGCACCGCCTCCAGTTCGGCGGGCGGCACCTGGTAGCCCTTGTACTTGATCAGCTCCTTGACCCGGTCGACGACGTGCAGCCACCCGTCGGCGTCCACCCGGCCGACGTCGCCGGTGTGCAGCCAGCCCTCCTCGTCGATCATGGCGGCGGTCTCCTCGGGCCGTCCCAGGTAGCCCTTCATGACCTGCGGACCGCGGATGTGGATCTCCCCGGTGCCCTCGGCGGCGGCGTCCTCGTCCTCCTCGCCGAGCGGCACGATGCGCATCTCGGTGCTGGGCAGCAGTTTGCCGACCGCGCCGGGTGGCGCGTCCCGCGAGTCCAGCGGCACCACGTGCGTGCCCGGGGAGAGTTCCGTCATCCCGTACGCCTGCAGGATCGGCGGCAGTCCCAGCCGCTTGGAGCAGGCCTGGGCCAGCTCTGCGTCGAGCGGGGCCGCCGAGCACAGCACGTACTCCAGCGAGCTCAGGTCGTGCGCGGCGACCGCCGGGTGCTTGGCGAGCGCGAGCACGATCGGCGGGGCCACGAACAGGCCCTGTACGCGGTGGGTCGCCACCGCCTTCAGGAACTGCTCCAGGTCGAAGCGCGGCAGCACCACGACGGTGGCGCCCTTGCGCAGCGGTGCGTTCATGAGCGCGGTCAGCCCGTAGATGTGGAAGAACGGGAGCACGGCCAGGATGCGGTGCCCGGGCCCCATCGACAGCGTCGGGTCCAGCTGGGCCAGGTTGGTGGCGATGTTGCGGTGGGTCAGCATCACGCCCTTGGGTACGCCGGTGGTGCCCGAGGAGTACGGCAGCGCGGCCAGGTCCTCGCCCGGTTCGAAGGCGATCTCCGGCTCGGGGGCGGTGGAGCCCAGCAGGTCCAGGACCGAGCGGTGGCCCTCGGCGCTGTCGCAGACGAGGATCTCCCGCACGCCGCCCGCCTGCTCCGCCGCCTTGCGGGCGGTCTCCAGCAGCGGCGAGACGGTGACGATCCACGAGGCGCCGCTGTCCCGCAGCTGCCGCGCGAACTCCTCGGCCGTGGCGAGCGGATGGACGGTCGTGACGGCCGCCCCGGCGCGCGTGGCGCCGTAGAAGACCGGCGGGTAGGCGATGGTGTTGGGGCTGTGCAGGGCGAGGACGTCGCCCTTGCGCAGGCCCGACTCCGCGAGCGCCGCGGCGATGCGGCGGGTGAAGGAGTCGAGCTGCGCGTAGGTGAGCGTCGTGCCCTCGACCCCGTCGACGAGCGCGGGCCGGTCGCCGAACCCGGCGGCGTGGCCCAGCACGGCCTCGTGGATCGGCAGGTCGATGGCGGGAACCGCGGGGTACTCGCTGTGGAACACGGCCGGCTGTGCCATGGCCGTTCCCCCCTCCTCGGTAGGACGTGCTCAGTAGGACTTGGGCAGACCCAGCGTGTGGTGCGAGACGTAGTTGAGAATCATCTCCCGGCTGACCGGCGCGATGCGACCCACGCGCGACGCCGTGAGGAGGGAGGCCAGCCCGTACTCGGCCGTCAGCCCGTTGCCGCCCAGGGTGTGCACGGCCTGGTCGACGGCCTTCGCGCCCGCCTCGGCCGCCGCGTACTTCGCCATGTTGGCGGCCTCACCGGCCGCCATGTCGTCCCCGGCGTCGTACAGGAACGCGGCCTTCTGCATCATCAGCCGGGCCAGTTCCAGCTCGATGTGGGCCTGCGCCAGCGGGTGGGCGATGGCCTGGTGCGAGCCGATGGGTGCCTTCCACACCTGCCGGGTGCGGGCGTAGTCCACGGCGGCGTCCAGCGCGAAGCGGCCCATGCCGATCGAGAAGGCGGCCGTCATGACGCGTTCGGGGTTGAGGCCCGCGAACAGCTGCAGCAGCCCCGCGTCCTCGTCGCCCACCAGGGCGTCGGCGGGCAGCCGCACGTCGTCCAGGTAGATGTGGAACTGCTTCTCGGGCGCCGACAGTTCCATGTCGATCGGCCGGAACTCGAAGCCCGGCGTCTCGCGCTCCACGACGAACAGGCACGGCTTCAGCTTTCCCGTACGGGCGTCCTCGGTGCGGCCCACGATGAGCGTCGCGTCGGCGATGTCGACCCCGGAGACGAAGACCTTGCGGCCCGTGAGGAGCCAGTCCGAGCCGTCCCGGCGGGCCGTGGTCGTCAGGCGGTGCGAGTTGGAACCGGCATCCGGCTCGGTGATGCCGAACGCCATCCGCGTCGAGCCGTCCGCGAGCCCGGGCAGCCACCGGCGCTTCTGCTCCTCGGTGCCGAAGCGCGCGATGACCGTGCCGCAGATCGCGGGGGAGACGATGAGCAGCAGCAACGGGCAGCCCGCGGCGCCCAGTTCCTCCAGCACGATGGCGAGTTCGGCCAGGCCGCCGCCCCCGCCGCCGTGCTCCTCCGGCAGGTTGACGCCGAGGTAGCCGAGCGCGCCGGCCTCCTGCCACAGCTTGTCGGTGTGCCGCCCCTCGCGGACGGCGTCGAGGAAGTACGAACGCCCATAGCGGCGCCCCAGGTCGGAGACGGCCTTGCGCAGTGCACGCCGCTCCTCGCTCTCCAGCAGGACGTTGTCGAAGGTGCCTGTCGGTCCGTTCACAGCGGGCGTACCGCTCATGGGGAATCCTCCTGAACGACGGCGAGTACGGCTCCGACGTCGACCTGGCGGCCGGCCTCGGCGTGCAGTGCGGTGAGCACACCGTCCGCCGGGGCGGCGACGCGGTGCTCCATCTTCATGGCCTCCAGCCACAGCAGGGGCTGCCCCGCGGCCACCTTGTCGCCGACGGCGACGTCCGCGACACGGACGACCGTCCCCGGCATCGGGGCCAGCAGCGAGCCGGGCGCGAGCTGGGTCTGCGGGTCGGGGAAGCGGGGGAGCGCGGTGAAGCGGTGGGAGCCCGACGGGCCGTCGACGCACACCTCGTCCCCGTAGACCGCGACGTCGAAGGCCCGGCGCACCCCGGCGACCTCCAGCACCACGTGTCCCGGCCCGTGCTCCAGCAGGCGTACGTCCGGGTGGCCCTCGGCGGCGAGGCCGTCGCGGCCGAGCCGGTAGCGGACCTCGTACTCCGCGCCAGCCGGCTCGGCGCGGTAGGTCTTGGACTGCGGCGCCGACCGTACGTTGCGCCAGCCGCCCAGCGGGTGGCGTCCCGAGGCGTCGGCGAGCGCGGCGGCCAGGGCCGACAGCCGCAGCGCGGCCCCGTCCTGCGCCGGCGCCGGGCCGAGCCGGTCGAGGAAGGCCGTCGACAGCCGCCCCGCGGTGAAGTCCGGGTCGCGCAGCACCCGTACGAGCAGGTCGCGGTTGGTCACCAGGCCGTGCACGCGGGCCCGCTCCAGGGCGCGCGCGAGCAGCCGCAGCGCCTGCGAGCGGGTGGGGGCGTGGGCGACGACCTTGGCGAGCATCGCGTCGTAGTGCACGCCGATCCGGTCGCCGTCGCCGAAGCCCGCGTCCACCCGCAGCCCCGGCGCCCGCGGCACCCGGAAGCGGTGCAGGACGCCGGTCTGCGGCTGCCAGTCGCGGGCCGGGTCCTCCGCGTACAGCCGGGCCTCGACCGCGTGCCCGGAGGGCGCCGGGGGAGCGGCCGGGAGCCGCCCGCCCTCGGCGACGTCCAGCTGGAGCGCGACGAGGTCCACGCCGAAGACGCACTCGGTCACCGGGTGCTCCACCTGGAGACGGGTGTTCATCTCCAGGAAGTACGGCCGGCCGTCCGCCGACACCAGGAACTCCACCGTCCCCGCGCCGACGTAGCGGATGGCCCGCGCCGCCGCCCCGGCGGCCTCGTGCAGTGTCCGGCGCAGCCCGTCGGTGATGCCGGGCGCCGGGGTCTCCTCGACCACCTTCTGGTGGCGGCGCTGCACCGAGCAGTCGCGCTCGCCCAGCGTCCACACGGTGCCGTGCGTGTCCGCCAGCACCTGCACCTCGATGTGCCGGCCGTCCTCGACGTACGGCTCCAGGAACACCTCGCCGTCCCCGAAGGCGGAGAGCGCCTCCGCGCGGGCGGCGGACAGCTCCTGCTCCAGGTCGGCCGCCTCGCGGACGACGCGCATGCCGCGTCCGCCGCCGCCCGCCGCCGCCTTGACCAGCACGGGCAGGTCGCCTGGACCGGCCTCCAGCACCGGGACGCCGGCCTCGGCCATCAGCCGCTTGGCCCGGGTCTTGGAGCCCATCGCCTCGATGGCCTCCGGTGCGGGCCCGATCCAGGTCAGGCCCGCCGCGATGACGGACCGGGCGAACTCGGCGTTCTCCGACAGGAACCCGTAGCCCGGGTGGACGGCGTCCGCGCCCGCGGAGAGGGCGGCCTTCACGATGAGGTCGCCGCGCAGATAGGTGTCGGCGGGCGCGTCGCCCGGCAACCGCACGGCGGCGTCCGCCTCCCGTACGTGCGGGGCGGTCGCGTCCGCGTCCGAGTGGACGGCGACCGTGGCGATGCCCAGGTCGCGGCAGGTACGGAAGACACGGCGGGCGATCTCGCCGCGGTTGGCCACCAGCACTGATGCGATCACGGTCAGGTGCTCCTCACATCCGGAAGACGCCGAAGCCGCCACGGGCGCCCTCGACCGGTGCGCTGTGGATCGCCGACAGGCACACGCCGAGCACCGTGCGGGTGTCGCGCGGGTCGATCACCCCGTCGTCGTACAGCCGCCCCGACAGGAACATCGGCAGGGACTCGGACTCGATCTGCTGCTCCACCATCGCCCGCAGCCCGGCGTCGGCCTCCTCGTCGAAGGGCAGGCCCCGGGCGGCCGCGGACTGCCGCGCCACGATGGACAGCACCCCCGCGAGCTGCGCCGGCCCCATCACGGCCGACTTGGCGCTGGGCCAGGCGAACAGGAAGCGCGGGTCGTACGCCCGGCCGCACATGCCGTAGTGCCCGGCTCCGTAACTCGCGCCCATCAGGACGGAGATGTGCGGGACCTTCGAGTTGGACACCGCGTTGATCATCATGGCGCCGTGTTTGATGATGCCGCCCTGCTCGTACTCGCGACCCACCATGTAGCCGGTGGTGTTGTGCAGGAACAGCAGCGGGATGTCGCACTGGTTGGCGAGCTGGATGAACTGCGCGGCCTTCTGCGACTCGGCGCTGAACAGCACGCCCTGCGCGTTGGCGAGGATCCCGACGGGATAGCCGTGCACCCGCGCCCAGCCGGTCGCCAGGCTCGGCCCGTACAGCGGCTTGAACTCGTCGAACTCCGAGCCGTCCACGACCCGCGCGATGACCTCGCGCGGGTCGAAGGGGGTCTTCAGGTCGGCTGGGACGATGTCCAGCAGCCCGTCCTCGTCGTACAGCGGCGGGTCGTAGGCGGCGGCCGGGGCGGGGCCCTGCTTGCGCCAGTTGAGCCGGGCCACCACCCTGCGGGCGGTGCGCAGGGCGTCGGGCTCGTCGAGCGCGAAGTAGTCCGCGAGGCCGGAGGTACGGGCGTGCATGTCCGCCCCGCCCAGCGACTCGTCGTCGCTCTCCTCGCCGGTGGCCATCTTCACCAGCGGCGGGCCGCCGAGGAACACCTTGGAGCGCTCCTTGACCATGATCACGTGGTCGGACATCCCGGGGACGTACGCGCCGCCGGCCGTGGAGTTGCCGAACACGACGGCGACGGTGGGGATGCCGGCCGCCGACAGCCGGGTCAGGTCCCGGAACAGCGCGCCGCCCGGGATGAAGATCTCCTTCTGGCTGGGCAGGTCGGCGCCGCCCGACTCCACGAGGTTGACCAGCGGCAGCCGGTTGGAGAGCGCGATCTCGTTGGCCCGCAGGGCCTTCTTCAGCGTCCACGGGTTGCTCGCCCCGCCGCGCACCGTGGGGTCGTTGGCGGTGATCACGCACTCGGTGCCCTCGATCACGCCGATCCCGGTCACCAGCGACGCGCCGACCGGGTAGTCGCTGCCCCAGGCCGCGAGCGGCGACAGCTCCAGGAACGGGCTGTCCTGGTCCAGCAGCAGCTCCACCCGCTCCCTGGCGGTCAGCTTCCCCCGCGACCGGTGCCGGTCCACGTACTTGGGTCCGCCGCCCGCGAGCGCCTTCTCGTGCTCGGCCTCCAGTTCGGCGAGGCGTTCCAGCATGGTCGTACGGTTCTCGGCGTTCACGCCGTTCCTCCCTCACGCGGCTCGCGACCCCGCCCGGGCGGTCCCGCGAAGGCCTGGGCGATGTCCAGCCAGCGGTCGGCGTCCTCGCCCTCGGCACGTACGGCCAGGTCGGCGCGGTGCCGGCGGCGGGTCGCCAGCAGGCACAGGTCCAGCGCCGGGCCCGTGACGCGCTGCGCTGCGTCCTTCGGGCCGTACGCCCACAGCGTGCCGTCGGGGGCCGACAGCTCGACCCGGAACTCCCCGGCGGGCGGGGTCAGCCCGTTGACGAAGTACGCGTAGTCGCGGGCCCGTACGGCGATCCGCGCCACGTGCCGCAGCCGCGCGGTCGGCGGTCGGCGGACGCCGAGGGCGTCCGCGACGTCCTCGCCGTGCGCCCAGCTCTCCATGAGCCGGGCCGAGGCCATGGACGCGGCGCTCATCGGCGGTCCGAACCACGGGAAGCGCGTCCCGGGCGGCTGCGCCCGCAGCGCGGCCTGCAGCTCCGCCCGCCCCGAGCGCCAGCGCGCCAGCAACTCGGCGGGCGGCAGCGCCGCGCCCTCCTCGGCGCCGGCGTCGACGAAGGTGTCGACCGCGGCGGCGGCCTTCTCCACCACGGAGCCGAAGCCCTCCGGGTCGGTGACCGCCAGCACGGACTGCCGGTCGGTCCAGGCCAGATGGGCGATCTGGTGCGCGATCGTCCACCCCGGAGCGGGCGTCGGCGCCGCCCAGGCGCCCTCCCCGAGCGGGGCGACCAGGGCGTCCAGGCCCTCGCTCTCGTCCCGCAGATCGTCCAGTACGGGTGTGGGGTCGGACAAAGGTCCCCCTGAATGACGCAGCGTCAGCGAAGCCGTGCGCGTCACAGGCTGGCACCGCGGCAGGAAACAATCAAGCGTGCTTGCATGATTTTCCGCCCGGGCCCCGGTGCGGCGGCCCGGAGGCCGCCTGATTGACTGCACCGGGCCGCCCGGCGATCCCGGGACCGCGCCCTACGGCTCACCGGACGACCCGAGGTTCCATGCACGCCCTGCCGCCCCTCCTGTCGGGCTTCGTCCCCATATGGGCCCTCAGTGCGGCGGGCTACGTGGTCGGCCGGACCGGGCTGCTGGGGCAGCAGGCGGAGTCCGTCCTCGGGCGGTTCGTCTTCCACGTCGCCATGCCGGCCGCCCTCTTCGCCACGGTCGCCGGAACACCGTTGGACGCCTTCGCGAACACGTCCGTGATCGCCTTCGCGGCCGGAACGGCCCTGGCGTGCCTGCTCGGGTTCGCCGTCAGCCGGTGGCTCTTCGGGCGGCGCCTGCCCGACCAGGCGATCGGCGGCATGGCGGCCGGGTACGTCAACTCCGCCAACCTGGGCATCCCGGTCGCGGCGCAGATCCTCGGCGACGCCTCGTTCGTCGCCCCGGTACTGCTCTTCCAGGTGCTGCTGGTCACCCCGGTGATCCTGACCGTCCTCGACGCGGGTACCGGCGCCGCCGGGCGCGGGCGGGCGGGTGGCGGTGCCGCGCGCATGCTGCTGATGCCGCTGCGCACCCCGGTCATCCTCGGTGCCGCACTCGGCTGCGCGTTCTCCGCGGCCGGCTGGCGGCTCCCCGCCGCGCTCGGCCACTCCGTCGAGCTGCTGGGCGACGCGGGCGTGCCGACCGCGCTGATCACCCTCGGCATGTCGCTGCACGGCCGCCCGGCCGCCACGGGCCCGGCGATCCGGGCGGAGATCGGGGTCACCGTCCTCATCAAGACCCTCGTCCAGCCCCTGGCCGCATGGGCCGTCGGCAGCCTCGTCCTGCACCTGCCGGCGCAGCAGCTCTTCGCGGTGGTGATCCTCTCCGCGCTGCCGAGCGCCCAGAACGTCTTCATCTACGCACGCCAGTACGACCTGAGCACGGCCCTCGCCCGGGACGCGGTCATGCTCTCCACGCTGCTGTCGATGGCGACGCTCTCCGCCGCGGCCTGGGCCCTGGGCCCCGCCCACGGCTGAGTCCCGTCGTCAACGAACCGCCGCGACCAGGCGGCTCAGGGCGGGAAGCACCTCCCGCAGGTCCTCGCCGTCCACCGGGACGGTGGCCGCGGCCCGGGCGTCCGCCGAGGCGTTGAACGCCACGCTCAGCCCGACGGACGCGAACAGCGGCAGGTCGGAGCGGCTGTCGCCGACGGCCCCGCAGGCGCCGGGGGCCAGGGCCAGCCCTCGCGCGTGGGCGAGGGCGAAGTCCCTCTTGCCGTATTCGTCGAAGTGCCGGGCGACCCGGCCCGTGAACCGGCCGCCGGAGGTCTCCAACCGGGGGCCGCTGAACGCGTCGAAGCCGAAGCGCTCGCTCAGGTGGGCGCCGACCGGCGACCAGGCGAGGGTCGCCAGCACGGGCGCCAGTCCGTTCCTCCGGCACCAGGCCACCGTCTCCGTGATGCCCGGGACCAGGGGGAGCCCGTCGAGCCACCCGGCGACCCACCCCTCGGGCACGCCCGCCCAGCCGGCGGCGTCCAGCTCGGAGACCTGCCGGTTGTCCATGGCGCCCCTGGTGTAGGCGTCCTCGGCCGCGGTCAACTCGTCCCGATGGCCGAGGAAGCCGGCCAGGAAGGCCGACGAGCTCGTGCCGGGCACGAGGGTGCCGTCGACGTCGAAGAACACCGCGCCCGAGCAACCGGAGGGGAACACCGCTCAAGGATGTCATCGGAGCCCATGCCTCCCCCGGTGGGTCGGGGCCCCCGGTCCGGGCCGGGGCCGGAAAACCGATGACGCCGCGGCCCGCGCGCTGCCACGCTCGTGGCATGGAAGGTGTCGTGATCCGTCCGGCCCGTTCGGAGGAGCTGCCGTTCCTGGACGCGTTGGTCCTGAGGTCGAAGTCGCACTGGGTGGGCGGTCGCGTGGAGGACGTCCCCGACGTGACGCCGAAGCTCACGGCGGCGGACATCGCCTTTCGGCACGCCACCGTCGCCGAGCAGGACGGCGTGCCCGTCGGCTTCTACACGCTCAACGAGCACGAGGCCTACCTGGGGATCGGTCTGCTGTTCGTCGACCGGACGTCCATCGGCACCGGGGTCGGGGGCCTGCTGTGGGGCCATCTGGTGCGGCGGGCGGTCGCGCTGGACGCGCGCCTGCTCGGGGTCGGCGCGGAGCCGCGGGCCGAGGGCTTCTACCTGCGGATGGGCATGGTGAGCCGGCGCGCGTTCGAGCACAACGGCGAACGCCTGATCTGGATGACGGGCGAGGTCGCCACGCTGGCGCGCTGACGGCCCGCCACGGTGGGGCGCCGCCGGGGAGGCGCCCCACCGCGCACCGCTCGGTCAGGCGCGCGCGGCCCGCCGGGCCATCAGGGCGTCCCGGCGCTCCTCGAACTTGCGGGCCTGGCTGTCCAGCTCGCCCATGAAGAAGCCCAGTTCCTCCTGTGCCTTCAGGCCCTCGGGGCCGAGCCCCGAGGTCTCCAGCACCTTCAGGTGCCGCAGTACGGGCTGGAGCACGTCGTCGTGGTGGATGCGGAGGTTGTAGATGCCGCCGATGGCGATCCGCGCCGCGGAGCGTTCGAAGCCGGGCATCCCGTGCCCCGGCATCCGGAAGCCGACGACCACGTCACGGATCGCCTGCATCGCCTGGTCCGGCGCCAGTTGCAGCGCCGCCGCCAGCAGGTTGCGGTAGAAGACCATGTGCAGGTTCTCGTCGGTCGCGATGCGCGCCAGCATGCGCTCGCACAGCGGGTCGCCCGACTCGCGGCCCGTGTTGCGGTGCGAGATGCGGGTGGCCAGTTCCTGGAACGCCACGTACGCCACCGAGTGCAGCATGCTGTGCGCGTTGTCGGACTCGAAGCCCTCCGACATGTGGTGCATGCGCAGCCGCTCCAGCTCCACCGGGTCCACGGCGCGGGTGGTGAGCAGGTAGTCCCGCATCACTATGGCGTGCCGGCCCTCCTCCGCGGTCCAGCGGTGGACCCAGGTGCCCCAGGCGCCGTCCCGGCCGAAGAGGGTGGCGATCTCGTGGTGGTAGCTGGGGAGGTTGTCCTCCGTGAGCAGGTTGACCACCAGCGATATCCGGCCGATCTCGGTGACCTTGGACTGCTCGGGCGCCCAGGCTTCGCCGCCCATCACACCGTCGTAGTCGCGGCCCTGGCTCCACGGGACGTACTCGTGGGGCATCCACTCCTTGGCCGCCTTCAGGTGACGGTTGATCTCGGTCTCGACGACCTCTTCCAAGGCGTACAGCAGCCTGGTGTCACTCCATGCTTCCGAACCGGCACTCTGGGACGGGGCAATGGTCACGCTGGGCTCCTGGCGGTTCGCTGAGAGTGCTTACGGAATCGTAAGTTACGAAACCGTAGGTTAGGTGCCACTGAAAAGGCAACCCGCCGTCAGGCGTACAGGTTCCGCAGGCGAACGGACAGGCAGGTCACGCATCCCTCGAGCTTCTCGAACTCACTGATATCCACTGATACGGGCTCATATCCCCTATCACCCAGCAGCTCCGCGCTCCTCGGCGCGCTCGCCGCCATCAGCAGCCGCCCGCCGCCGAGCAGCACCACGTGGGCCCCCGCCTCCTCCGGCACTGGCAGGAAGCGGGGGAAGACCGACGGGTCGTCAACCAGCGGCGGATACCCGATGACCGTGCCGTCGGGCAGCGCCGTCACCGCCGACTTCAGATGCAGCACCTTGGTGACGGGAACGGCGACCACCCGCGCCCCCAGCGGCTCGAACGCGGACCGCAGCTGCCGGACGCCCTCGGCGTTGGTCCGCCCGCCCCGGCCCACGTACACGGTGTCCCCCGTCTTCAGCACGTCCCCGCCGTCCAGGGTGCCCGGCTCGCGCACCCGGTCGACCGAAAGCCCCAGCGCCGCCACCGCCTCCCCGACCCCGGCCGTCTCCGGGCGCCGGGACACGGCACCGGACCGGGCGAGCAGCGCGACGTCGCGGAAGACGACCACCGGGTCCTCCACGAAGACCGCGTCCGGGCAGTCGTCGGCGGCCGGCACCTCCACCGTCTCCCAGCCGGCGGCGCGCATCGCCGCCACGTACCCCTCCCACTGGCGCGCGGCGAGGCCGGTGTCGACGGGGGAGCGCTCGACGTGCGTCACCAGCCCCTCGGCGAGGCGCGGACCCGGACGGCGGACGAGGGCCTTGTTGCTCGGCACGGTTGGTCCTCCCTGGATCGGGGACGGCCGGCGGCCGTCCCGGGGGCCGCACACGGGCCGCGGGGCGCGGGCCGGCGGGGCGATAGCATCGGCAGCCTGATGAGTGCCACTCTTGTCGTCAAGGATCTCGCCGCCGGCCACGGGGACCGCGTCCTCTTCTCCGGCCTCGACCTCGTCGTCGCCCCCGGCGACGTCATCGGCCTGGTCGGTGCCAACGGTGCCGGGAAGTCGACGCTGCTGCGCCTGCTCGCGGGCCTCAGCACACCCGAGCAGGGGCAGCTGCGGCTCAGCCCGCCCACCGCGACCGTCGGCCACCTCCCGCAGGAGCCAGAACGCCGCCCGGACGAGACCGTACGGGCCTTCCTGGCCCGCCGCACCGGGGTCGCGGCCGCCCAGGCCGAGCTCGACGCCGCCACGCAGGCCCTGGTCGACGGGGCGCCCGGCGCCGACGACGCCTACAACGACGGCCTGGAGCGCTGGCTCGCCCTCGGCGGCGCGGACCTCGAGGAGCGCGCCGAGGAGGTCACCGACTCGCTCGGCCTGACCGTCGGCCTCGACCTCCCGATGACCGCGCTGTCCGGCGGCCAGGCCGCCCGCGCCGGCCTGGCGTCCCTGCTGCTGAGCCGCTACGACGTCTTCCTGCTCGACGAGCCCACCAACGACCTCGACCTCGACGGCCTGGAGCGGCTGGAGGCCTTCGTCAGGGGCTTGAAGGCGGGCACCGTCCTCGTCAGCCATGACCGCGAGTTCCTCACCCGCACCGTGACCAAGGTCGTCGAACTCGACCTCGCCCAGCAGCAGGTCAACACCTACGGCGGCGGCTACGCCGCCTACCTGGAGGAGCGGGAGACCGCCCGCCGTCACGCCCGCGAGGAGTTCGAGGAGTACGCCGACACCAAGGCCGCCCTGGAGTCCCGCGCCCGGATGCAGCGCAACTGGATGGAGCACGGCGTCCGCAACGCCCGCCGCAAGGCGAGCGACAACGACAAGATCGGCCGCAAGCTGCGCTCCGAGTCCACCGAGAAGCAGGCCGCCAAGGCCCGGCAGACCCAGCGCATGATCGAACGCCTCGACGTCGTCGACGAGCCCCGCAAGGAGTGGGAGCTGCGCATGGAGATCGCCGCCGCTCCCCGCGCGGGCGCGGTCGTCGCCACGCTGCGCGGCGCCGAGGTCCACCGCGGCTCCGGGTTCACCCTGGGGCCCGTCGACCTGCAGGTCGACTGGGCCGACCGGGTCGCCATCACCGGCGCCAACGGTTCCGGCAAGTCCACCCTCCTGGCCGCCCTCCTCGGCCGCGTCCCGCTGGACGCCGGCGCCGCCCACCTCGGGCCCGGAGTCGTCGTCGGCGAGGTCGACCAGGCACGCAGGCTCTTCCTCGGCGGCGAGTCGCTGCTCGACGCCTTCTGCGCGGAGGTCCCCGACACGGCCCCCGCCGACGTCCGCACCCTGCTGGCCAAGTTCGGCCTCAAGGCCGCCCACGTGCTGCGCCCCGCCGCGACCCTCTCCCCGGGCGAGCGCACCCGGGCCGCCCTCGCCCTCCTGCAGGGCCGCGGCGTCAACCTCCTCGTCCTCGACGAGCCCACCAACCACCTCGACCTGCCGGCCATCGAGCAGCTCGAGTCCGCCCTCGCCTCCTACGACGGCACCCTGCTGCTGGTCACCCATGACCGCCGCATGCTGGAGGCCGTCCACACCACCCGCCGCATCCGGGTCGACTCCGGGCGGGTCACCGAGCACTGACGGCACGCCGCGGTCGTGCCGCGGACCCCCTCCCATGGGAAGATCGGCACCGTGACCGGGGTTGAATGGACGACCTGTGGTCCGTCCGCGCCCCAAACGAGGAGATCCGAACGTGAGCATCTACGACATCCCGCTGCGCACCCTCACCGGTGAGCCCGCCTCCCTCGCCGACCACCGGGGCAAGGCCCTGCTGATCGTCAACGTGGCCTCCAAGTGCGGTCTGACCCCGCAGTACGAGGGCCTGGAGCGGCTGCAGAAGCGGTATGCCGACCGTGGGTTCACCGTGCTGGGCTTCCCCAGCAACCAGTTCGCGGGCCAGGAGCCGGGCACGGCCGAGGAGATCGCGACCTTCTGCTCCGCGACCTACGGCGTGAGCTTCCCGCTCTACGAGAAGGCCGACGTCAACGGTGAGCAGCGGCACCCGCTGTACGCCGCGCTGACCGAGACCGCCGACGCCGAGGGCCAGGCGGGCGACGTCCAGTGGAACTTCGAGAAGTTCCTCGTCGGCGGCGACGGCCAGGTCGTCGGCCGGTTCCGCCCCCGCACCGAGCCCGAGGCCGACGAGATCGTCGCCGCCATCGAGGCGCAGCTCCCCGCTTGAGCCTGCGCGCGGCACTGACGCGCCTCGCCGTGCCGGCCGTCGTGGCCGGCACGGCGGCCGCGGTCCCCTGGTCGCCGCCCGCACTGCCGGACCGCATGGCGGACACCGGCGGCGGCACCCAGCTGATCACCGCGGTCGCCGCCTCCCCGGAGGCCACCACCGGGACGCTCACCTGGTGGGACCGCCGAGACGGCCGCTGGGTCGCCGCGGGCTCCGCGGCCGCCCGCTTCGGCGGCGGCGGCCTCGTCGAGGGCGGGACCCGGGTGCAGGACACCTCGACCACCCCGACCGGGCTGTACGACCTCCCGTTCGCGTTCGGCACCAAGGCCCCGCCCCCCGGCACGGCGACGCGGTACCTGCCGGTCACCGAGGACTCCTGGTGGTGCCAGGACAACGCCTCGGACTCCTACAACCGCTGGGTCGAACCGCTGCCCGAGGACTGCGCCCCCGGGGAGTCCGAGCACCTCGCCGACTTCGGGCGGCAGTACGCGCACGCCCTCGTCATCGGCTTCAACTACCGCCACCCGGTCCGCGAACGCGGCGCCGGGATCTTCCTCCACGTGAACGGCCGCGCCGCCACGGCGGGTTGCGTCTCGGTCCCGGCCGGCGCCATGCGCCGCATCCTGGCCTGGGCCGACCCCGGCCGTGACCCCCACATCGCGATCGGCACGGAACCGGGCCGCGGCGGGACCGCGGTCACGCGGTACTAGGCCCCGTCGTCAAAGTCCCTCCCCCAACCTTCGGCCGGGGGTGCCCCCACCCCGCGGCGCTCCCCCAGCTGGCGCTGGGAGGTACCCCCAGGCACGGCGCTCCCCCAGCCTTCGGCCCGGGGGAGTTGTCGAATCGTCCGAGTAGCCCACTACGAGGACGATCCTCCGCCTTGCGATGCACCGCACCAAGGGGCACCTCCCAGCGAAGCTGGGGGGAGCTCCTTTGACGACGGGGCCCAGGCCGGTGCCGGGTCTCCCGCGGCCGATAGGCTGAGGTGGGGGAGGCGAGGGCCCGGAACCCTGTTGGCCTGCGTCTTTTCCTGACGCCGAGATCGTTCCTGTCCCGTGAGGATGCCCGTGCTGCCCCGTGGCCCCGGCCGCCGGCCCGTCGCCCTGCCGACCTGGCTGGCCCATCCGCTGCGCTGGCAGCGAGGGCCGGTGCCCTGGCCTGCCGTGCTGCGCGGGGCGCTGGCGGCCGGGCCCCTGCTCGCGCTGGGGATCGCGGTGGGACGCGTCGAGATCGGAGTGCTGGCCGGACTCGGGGCCCTGTTCGCGGGCTTCAACGACCTTCCCGGCACCCGCAGGACGGGCGTCGTCCACATCGGGCTGCCCGCGCTCGTCGCCGCGTTCGGCGTGCTGGTGGGTGCCGCGACGCAGGACGCCCTGAGCGGGTGGTGGGGGCTGCCGGTGCTCTTCGCGGTGGGCGCGGTGTCGGGCGCGGTCAGCGTGATCGGCCCGGTCTGCTCGCGGGCCGGGATGCAGGGGCTGGCCGCCCTGGTGATCGGGATGGGCCTGCCGCTGCCCGGCGGGCCCTGGTACAGGGCGCTGTGGTTCCTCGCCGGGGCGGGCTGCCTGCTCCTGCTGCGGCTCGTGCTGCGGCCGCCGCGCCCGTCCGGCGGGGCGCTGGAGGGCGAGCGCGCCTCGCTGGCCCGGATCTTCGACGCCCTTGCCGACGCCCTCGACGCCGTCGGCGGACCCGGGGCGGAGGCGGCGCGGCGCAGGCTCAGCGCCGCCCTGGACCGCGGTGACGAGGCGGTCCGGCTGCGCCGGCTCAGCCGGCGTCTGCTGCGTATCCGCGTACGCCGCGACGAGCTGCTGCTCGCCGAGCGCTTCGGCGTGGCCACCGAGCTGACCGACGCCGCCGCGGCCCTGCTCTGGGAGGCCCGTCCCCTGCCGCCCGGGACCGGCGACGGCCCGCGGCGGCTCGCGAGGGCCCTGCGGACCGGAACGCCGCCCGGCCCCCTCCCGGCGCCCGGGCCGGCCACCCCCGCCCGCGCCGCCTTCGACGCGATGCTGCTGCACGCCGCCGTCGTCTTCGCCCGCACGGTCCCGGACACGGACCGGCCCGAGGAGGCCGCGCCGCTCCCCGCCCGCCGCCCGGCGCCGCTGCTGCGCCGCCGCGTCCTCGGCCCCGTGGGCCGTGAGTACGGGCTGAAGGTCGCGGTGTGCGTCACCGCCAGCGCGGCCGTGGCCCTGGCCCTGCGGGCGGACCACTGGTACTGGCTGCCGCTCACGGCGGCGTTCCTGGTGAAGCCGGACATCGGCCCGCTGTTCTCCCGGGTCGTCAACCGCTGCTTCGGTACGGCGCTCGGCGTGCTGGTCTTCGCCGCGGTGGCCGCGGTCGCCGGGGACGGGATCTGGTGGACCGCGGTCTGCGCCTCCGTGGCGGGCGCGCTGCTGCCGTTCGCAGCCCGCCACTTCGCGCTGCAGACCTCCGCCGTCACGATCATGGTGCTGGCGTTCGTCTGGGCCGGCGGCGACACCCAGGCCGCCCTGTCCCGCCTGCTGGACACCGCGATCGCCTGCGCGATCGTCGTCGTCGTGGGCCACCTCCCGCGGCTCGCCGACCCCACCGCGCGGGTCGGCCACCTGCTGGCCGTCGCACAGCGGCGCACCGGGGACTACCTCGACCACGTCCTGACCGTGCCCGCCGGCGAGCGGCCCGAGGAACGCAGGGTGCTGCGCCGGGGGGCCTACAGCGCCCTGGGCGAGGCCCGCGTCGCCGCCGAGACCCTCGCCGCCGAGCTGCCCTCGCGGCACGGCGGGAACGGCGACTGGTTCCGGGTGGTCGCCGCCTCCGAGCGGATCGTGGACGCGGCCACCGCCTGCGTCGTCCGAATGGAGCAAGGGGCCCCGCGTCCATCGCCCCGCGAGGGGGCGCAGGTGGCCGCCGCGCTCACGGCGGTCGCCGACACCCTGGACGGCAAGGCCCCCGCCGCGGGCCCTCCGGAGCTCCCCGCGGCCCCCGAGTGCGAGACGCTCGCCGACGTCGTCGCCGAGCTGCACTTCATCCGCGCCATCGTGGCGGGCCTGCCCGTGCCCGCGCGGGGCAGGCGTACCGCACGGCACCCCTTTGAGGCTGCCGCGACCGCCGTGACCGCCTCGACCGCCGAGGCCGCGGGCCGGGAGTCACAGGCGGACAATCGTCGCGATCAAGACGGGTGAGGGGCTAAGGTCGGGCCAGTCGGCGACACCGGGAGGTTGACGAGGTGGCCGTATTCCTGCTCGGGGTGGGGGCCGCTTGCTGTCTGGGGCTGGGCTTCGTACTCCAGCAGCTGGCCGCTCAGCGTGCCCCGCTGTCCGACTTCCTCTCCTTCAGGCTGCTGCTGGACCTCATGCGCATGCCGCAGTGGCTGCTCGGCGTCTTCCTGATGATCTGCGGCATGCTGCTCAGCGCCCTCGCGCTCACCAAGGGCGAGGTCTCGCTCGTCGAACCGCTGACCGCGACCAACCTGCTCTTCGCGATGGCGCTCTCCCGCCGCCTCACCGGCCAGAGACTCGGGTGGCACGGCTGGTCGGGCGTGGCGCTGCTGGCGCTCGGCGTGACGGCGTTCATCGTGGCCGGCCGGCCCTCGGGCGGCGGACCGCCCGCAGGGGCGCTGCGGCACTGGCTCGTGGTCGGCGTCGTCGTCGGCCTGGCGCTGCTCCTGGTGGGCTGCGCGCGGCGGCTGCGCCCGTCGCCCGAGGCCACGGTGCTGGCGCTCGCCGCGGGCCTGCTCTACGGCCTCCAGGACGCCCTGACCCGGATCTCCGGCCAGGTGGCCGAGGACGAGGGCGTCGGTGCGCTCCTCATGCACTGGCAGCCGTACGCCGTCGTCGCGATGGGCCTGACGGGGCTGATGCTCGTGCAGAGCGCCTTCGAGACGGCCCCGCTGCGCATGTCGCTGCCCGCGCTGACCGCCGCCCAGCCGCTCGCGGGGATCGCCTGCGGCGTCGGCTTCCTGGGCGACCGCGTGCGCGTCACGCCGGGCGCGCTGGCCTGGGAGGCGGCGGGGCTCGCGGCGATCGCCGTGGGCGTCGTGCTGCTGGGCCGGCATCCGGCGATGCCCTGCGCGCACGGCACGTCCCGGAAGGACGCGGCCGGCGTCGGCGGATCCGGCGAGGAACCCGTCAGGATCGTCCACTGACCCCGTGACCACTGACCCCGTGGCCACCGCGGTCGGCGGCCACGACCACTGACCGGCGCGTGCCACCAGGAAGTGCCGGCGCGTGCCGACCAGCGGGTCCAGCGGACGGGTCACCACGTCGTCGCGCTGCCGCTCCACCCCCGACTCGGCGAGCAGCGCCACACCGAGCCCCGCCCCGGTCAGCAGGTTCACCAGGTGCAGGCTGTCGACCCGGTGGACGATCCGCGGGGTGAAGCCGGCCATCGCGCACACCCGCTGCACCAGCTCGTCGTCGTCGCTGCCGCGGGAGTTGGTGATCCACCCGGCCCCGGACAGCCGGCTCAGCCCGGACAGCGGCACCGGCCCGCCCGGCCCCGGGTCGCCTGTGTGCCCGGACGGCAGCAGGAGCACCATCGGCTGGGTGGCGAACTGCCGGGCGCTGAGGCCGTCCGGCACCGGGCGCGGCACCAGGCTGTAGTCGTAGACGATGCCGAGGTCGACGTCCCCCGACAGCAGCAGCGCGAGGGTCTGCTCCGGCTCGTGCTCGTACAGCTGCACCTCGACGCGCGGGTGCTCCGCGCGGAGCCGGCCGAGCGCGGGCACGACCGTGGGCTCCACCGCGCTGACGAAGCTCGCCAGCCGCACCCGGCCGGCCGGGCGGGACGCCCCGCGCAGCTCGGCCCGGGCCTCCTCGACCGCCGCGAGGATCCCCACGGCGTGCCCGACCAGGCGCTCGCCCGCCGGGGTGAGACGTACCCGGCGGCCGACCGGGGTGAGCAGCCTGGTGCCGACCTCCTGCTCCAGGACGGCGAGGTGCTTGGAGACCGCGGAGGTGCCGTAGCCGGTGCGCTCGGCGACGGCGGCCATCGTGCCCAGGCGGCTCAGCTCGACCAGCAGGCGCAGCCGGCCGAGGTCGGGGAGCTGGTCGGACGCATCGATCATCCACCGATCGTAAACAATGCGTCCGCCAATGACGCGTGGACAGAAACAACGGGCGGCGTGTCCAATGGGGGCCGTGTCCGAGCCGCATACCTTTACGACCCGCCGCATACCTGGCGCCGTGCTGATCCTGGCCGCGATGACGGTGCTGCACACCGGAAGCGCCCTGACGACGGAACTCTTCGACGAGATCGGCCCGGCCGGCACGACGTGGCTGCGCGTCGGCTTCGCCGCGCTGCTGCTGCTCGCCTTCACCGGCCGGTCGCTGTGGCCCGCGCTCCGTGCCGCCCCGCGCCGGGACCTGGTGGCCGTCGTCCTGCTCGGCGCGGTCAGCGGCGGCATGATGCTGCTCTTCTCGGAGGCCGCCGACCGCATCCCCCTGGGCACCGCGACCGCGCTGGAGTTCCTCGGACCGCTCGCCGTCGCCGTCGCCTCCCTGAGGCAGCGCCGTGAACTCGCCTGGCTGCTGCTCGCGGCGGCGGGCGTCCTGTGCCTCACCTCCCCGTGGCAGAGCGGCGCCGACCTGGCGGGCGTCCTGTTCGGGGTCGCCTCCGGCGCGTGCTGGGCGCTGTACGTGATCGGCACCCAGCACGTCGGCAGCCGCTTCTCCGCGCAGCACGGCCTCGCCGTCTCCCTCGGCGTCGCCACGGTGTTCACCGCGCCGTTCGGGGCCCCGGGCGTGGTGGCGGGCGCCACGTGGTCGGTGCTCGCGGCGGTGGCGGGCATCGCCGTCCTGATGCCGCTGGTGCCCTTCCTGCTCGAGATGAGGGCCCTGCAGCGGATCGGCAAGACCGCCTACGGCACCCTCGCGGGCATGGAGCCTGCGGTCAGCCTCCTCGCCGCGATGCTGCTGGTCTCCCAGGTCCCGACCGCCCTCCAGGCGGCGGGTACGGCCCTGGTCGTGGTCGCCGGCATCGGCGCCGCCCGCGGCGAGAAGCGAGCGGCCGGCCGCTCCGGCCGAGAGGTCACCCGCAGCGAACCCCCCACCCCCGCCCCGGCCGCCCCGGCCCCCACCCCCTGACGGCGACGGACGGCCGGACGAGGTGCGGGTCGTGGGAACCGCACCGCAAGCGGGGCGCGGCGGACGTCCCCCTCAGTCCTTGCCTCAGTCCTTGCCGAAGTGCTGCAGCGGGAAGCCGCCGTTGCTCAGGACGCGGTGGGTCAGGGCGCCGGCGAGGGAGGTGAGGCGGTCGACGGCGGCTGCGCCGAGGTGTTCGTAGGGGGCGCGGTCGAGGCGGTCGGTCACGCCCTCGATCTCCCGGCGCAGTTCGACGCCGCGGTCCGTGAGGTCGCCCGCCGCGTCGAGGAGGCCGCGCTCCCGGAGCCGGTCCTGGGCGGCGGCCCAGTCCTGCGCGGACCAGCCGCGGCTGCGCTGCACGAAGCGCGGGGTGAAGCTCTTGCCGGTGGCGGTGTGGGTCACGAGGGCCTCCAGCCCGTCGAGGCCCGCGGCGGCGAGGGCCGCGAGGTGACCGTCGCCGCGGTGCTCGCGCAGCAGGGTGGCGGCGTGCCAGAGCGCGAGGTGGGGCTGGTCCGGTACCGGCAGGTCCGCGTTGGCGGCGTAGAGGGGTCTGGCCCCGCGTGTACAGGCCTCGGCGGCGCGCAGCGCCAGGTCCGCGGCGTCGGCGAGGTCGGCGGAGGCGATGACCTCCGGTCCCAGGAGCCGCGTGAGTACGGCGTCGGCCACCCGCAGCCGGGCCTCGACGATCGCGTCGGGGGTCGCGATGTCCCAGGCGCGCGGGATGACCGGGGCGACGATCGCGTGGTTGAAGTTGTAGAACGTGGCGGTGACCGTCCCCGCCGCGACGGCGCCCAGCGGGGCGGCCCGACCGGCGAAGTAGGCCATGGCGCCTCGCTCCAGGCCGAGCGCCGAGAGTTCGTCGTCGTACTCGGACGAGAAGTACACGACCGAGTGCAGGGGGTTGAGGGCGTTGTGGCAGCGCCGGCCCGCGCGCGGTTCCAGCGCGGGGGCGGGGACGGTGGCGGTCATGGGCAGCAGGTTACCGACCGGTCGGCATGCCGCCGAGACCAGGACCGCCGAAACGCGGATTCCGTCGCCCGAACGGCTATCGCCACCGATTCCGTGGTAGGTGTGGCGCGGAGTTGCTCATATGACTAGTCTCGGCGCCCTGTAGCCGCGAACCCTTCGGAGGCCGCCCGTGCCAGCCGCCGACCGTACGCTTCCTGTGACCGGGCGCACCCGTCACCGCCGCCTCCGGGAGCAGGGCAGTGTCTCCCGCGACGACCTGGACGCCGTGCTGGGCGCGGGGTTCGTGTGCCACCTCGCCGTCGTCGTCGACGGCACGCCGCTGGCGGTGCCCACCGCCTACGGGTACGACGCCGCCACCGGCACCCTCTACCTGCACGGCTCCGTGGCGAGCCGCAGCCTGCGCCCGGCCCCGGGCGCACCGGTGTGCGTCACGGTGACGCACGTGGACGGCCTGGTCCTGGCCCGGTCCGTCTTCGAGCACGGCGTCAACTACCGCAGCGCGATGGTCCTCGGTACGCCCCGTACCGTCACCGACCCCGAGGAGAAGCTGCACGGCCTGCGGGTGCTCACCGAGCAGTGCGCCCCGGGGCAGTGGGACCACGCCCGCCGGCCGGACCGCCGGGAGCTCGCCGCGACGACGCTGCTGGCGCTGGCCGCCGACGAGGCCTCGGTGAAGCTCCGCACCGGCCCGCCCGAGGACGGCGACGGGCCGGACGCCGCGCTGCCCGTATGGGCGGGCGTCCTGCCGCTCACCACCGTGTGGGGCACGCCCGTCCCCGACCCGGCACTGCGCGACGGCGTCCCGCTGCCGCCGCACCTGGCGGCCCTGACGGGGCTGACTACCGTCCCACCGTCCACGTGAAGCGGGGCTCGCGGCCCTCCAGGAACGCGGCCACGCCCTCCGCCGTGTCGTCGCTGCCCTCGGCCTGACGGGCCCAGTGCCCGACCCGCGCGGGGTCGGGTCCGGGCGCGGTGAACTCCTTGGCCGCCGCCTGCGTCAGCAGCGACCGCGAGGCCAGCACCCAGGCGAACTCCTCGACCCGCTTGTCCAGCTCGTCCTCCGCCAGCACCTCGTCCACCAGCCCGGTCCGCAGCGCCCGCTCGTGGCCGATCAGCTCCGCGGAGAACAGCAAGTGCTTCGCCGTGGACGGCCCGACCAGCCCCGTCAGCCGCCGTGTGGAGGACGCGGGGTAGACGATGCCCAGCCGCGCCGGGGTGACACCGAAGCGCGCGCCCTCCGCGGCGAACCGCAGGTCGCAGGCGGCCGCGAGCTGGCAGCCGCCGCCCACGCAGAAGCCGCGGATCACGGCCAGGGTCGGCTTGGGGAACGCCGCGAGCGCCTCCTCCGCCTCCACGGCCGCGGTCTGCGCCGTGCCGGAACCGCTCGCCGGATCGCGCAGGTCGGAGATGTCCGCTCCGGCGCAGAAGGTGCCGCCGGCCCCGGTGAGCACCAGGACGCGCACGGCCGGGTCCGTGGCGAGGCCGTCGAGCAGGCCGGGCAGCTCCCGCCACATCGCCACGGTCATCGCGTTGCGCTTGGCCGGATTGCTGATCGTCACGGTGGCGGTGGTGCCCGCCGTGTCCACCCTCAGGCCGGGCCCGGACGGCTCGGACATGCCCGCATCCCTCATCTCGTCGTCGTCCCGGCTGCCCGGAGATCGCGACGGCCGCCGGACGGGGATCCTATCCCGGTCCGTGCCACGGCAAATCGGGTATATGAGCAGTAGCTCCCGACTGGCTCCCGACGCGTGCGAGGAGGCGACGGCCATGGCCCCGTTCAAGGGACGCAAGAAGCATCCGGAGCCCCCGGAGGCCGGGATCAAGCGCAGCTTCGGCTGGGTCGCCGCCCTCGGGGCGGTCCTCGTCGTGGGCGGTCTGGTCGGGCTGTTCTACGTGGGCTTCGCCACCATCACCTCGATGCTGCTCTTCGGCTGGCTGCTGCTGGTCGGCGGCGTCGTCGGCCTGGTCCAGGCGGTGCAGAACCGCAACACCAACTTCTTCTGGCTCGCCCTGGTCGTCGCGGCCCTCTACATCGCCGCCGGGGTCGTCGTGATCCGCAACCCCGAGCAGACGGCGGCCGCCCTCACCATGTTCGCGGCCCTGCTCTTCCTGACCGGCGGGATCTTCCGCCTCTTCGGCGGCATGGTGGTGCGCGGGCCGCACATGGTGTGGACGCTCATCCAGGGCGCGATCGGCATCCTGCTGGCGATCCTGGTCCTGGCCAACTGGCCGGAGAGCAGCCTCTACGTCATCGGCGCCTTCTTCTCCCTGGCGCTGCTCTTCGACGGACTGGGGCTGCTCGGCGCGGGCCTCGGGGGCCGCCGGATCGTCGGAATGGTCGCCGATGCCCGGGACGCCCCGCTGACGCGTCAGTGAACCGGAACCACCGGATCAGTAGGGCTCACCGGCCCGACACGTCCGATCGCCTTGAGTCGGAGGTGGTCGAAAGGTGTGGATTTACGGTCAGCGGCTCGGGGTGGACCCGTCGGCTGCCGACACTCGATCCGTGAGGCGGACCTCGCCGCCGCCGTGGGCGGCCCGCGGGGGCCGCGGGGTGCATCGCGAATGCAAGGGTGAAGACCGCCATGGACGTACGCGGGAGCGTTCCGCCCCCCGATCCGGTGCCCCCGATGGCGCCGGATGTCCCGCGCCCGTACGAGGGCGTGTGGCGCTTCACCGCCCCCGCGCTGGACTCCTCGGTGCCGCAGGCCCGGCACGCGGTACGGGACCTGGTCGTCCGCCAGGGCGTGCCGGTGAGCGAGGAACTGCTGCACGGCCTGCTGCTGATCGTCTCCGAGCTGGTCACCAACGCGGTGCGGCACGCCGCGCTGCTGTCGCCCGAGATCGCCGTGGAGTTCGCCGTCGGCGTGGACTGGGTACGGGTGGCCGTCGAGGACAACCACCCGTACCGGCCCAAGGCCCTGCAGGTCGACGACGCCGACACCGGCGGGCGCGGCCTGCTGCTGGTCAAGACGGTCACCGCCGAGGCGGGCGGGATGTGCGACGTCCAGCAGACGACGACCGGCGGCAAGGTCATCTGGGCCGCGCTCCCGCTGCCGCCCGGCCTGGTGCACTGACCGTACTGACGGGTGTCGACCTCGGCCGGCCGGGGCTACCAGCCCGCGTCGCCCGTCAGCTCGCGCACCGCCGGCAGCGCAGCATCGAGCACGGTCGGGAACCAGGCCGAGAACGGCCCGGCGGCGCGGAGCGCGGCGAGCTCGGCGGGCGACACGAACGCGGTCTCGTCGATCTCCTCCGGATCCGGGTCCAGGGGCGCGGTCACCACGCCGACGAAGAGGTGGTTGTACTCCTGCTCGACCAGCCCCGACGCCGGGTCCGGGTGGTTGTAGCGGACCGTGCCCGCCTCCCGCATCAGGGCGGGCGCCACACCGAGCTCCTCGCCGGTGCGGCGCGCGGCGGCGACGAAGGGCGGTTCGCCCGGGTAGGGGTGGCCGCAGCAGGTGTTCGACCACACGCCGGGGGAGTGGTACTTCCCCGCCGCCCGGCGCTGCAGCAGCAGCCTTCCCTCGCCGTCGAAGAGGAAGACCGAGAACGCACGGTGGAGCCGCCCCGGCGGCAGGTGGGCCGACAGCTTCTCCGCGGTCCCGATCGTCACCCCGGTCTCGTCGACCAGCTCGAGGAGGATCGGCGCCGGGGCACCGTTGGAGGAGGGGTCCGCGGCGGGTGTGCGGGGCCGGTCGGCGGCGGGGCTCGTGGGCATGGCCATCCTTTGCTTCGACGACAAGACCTCAGTTTGCCTCACGCGGGGACACGTCACGTGGTTGCAGCGCGCTCAGGCTTCGTGACACTGCGTCGCACGGCGCGGCGTGCCGTCAGTGGCACAACCGTGCCTCGTGCTCCGCGTGGCCGACCGGCTCCAGCTGGAAGGTGCAGTGCTCCACGTCGAAGTGGGTGCCGAGGCAGCCCTGCAGGTCGTGCAGCATCTTCTCGTGGCCGACCGCGTCCAGGACGTCCCGGCTCACCACGACGTGCGCGGAGAGCACCGGCATCCCCGAGGTGATCGTCCACACGTGCAGGTCGTGCAGCCCGGCCACTCCGGGCAGCGCCAGGATGTGCGCCCGCACGTCGGCCATGTCCACGTCCTTGGGCGCGGCCTCCAGCAGGACGTCGATCGCCTCGCGCAGCAGCTTCCACGTCCGCGGGACGATCATCAGCCCGATCAGGATCGAGGCGACCGGGTCCGCCTGCTGCCAGCCGGTGGCCAGGATCACCAGCGCCGCCACGACGACGGCCAGCGAGCCCAGCGCGTCCGCCATGACCTCCAGGAAGGCACCCCGGACGTTCAGGCTCTCGCGCTGCCCACGCATCAGCAGCAGCAGGGACACCGAGTTCGCCACCAGGCCGATCGCACCGAAGACGACGGTGAGCCCGCCCTCCACCTCGGTGGGCGTGATGAGCCGGCGGACCGCCTCGTAGAAGATGAAGGCGCCCACGCCGAACAGCAGCACCGCGTTGGCCACCGCCGACAGGATCTCGGCGCGCGCCAGCCCGAAGGTGCGGCGCTCGCTCGGCGGGCGGTTGGCGAAGTGGATGGCCACCAGCGCCATCGCGAGGCCCGCCGCGTCGGTCGCCATGTGCCCGGCGTCGGCCAGCAGGGCGAGCGACCCGGTGAGCGCGCTGCCCGTGACCTCGGCCACCAGGATCAGCAGCGTGATGCCGAGCGCCATGCGCAGCCGCCCGCGGTACGCGGCGGCCGCCGTGCCCGTCGGTACGGAACCCGGCCCGTGCGAGTGGCCGTGGCCGTGGCCGTGGCCGTGCGCGTGCCCTGCGCCCATCGCCCGACGCTCCCGTCCGCCGCCTCCACGCGACGGCGTGCCCGCGCGCGGAGACCGGCGAGCCCAGTGAACAACGGTCACCTTCCGTGGGCAACTCGCCGACGGTGGCCGCTGTCAGGTGCTGATCAGCCGCGGTGACCTGCGGCGATGGGGGGGGCGTGACGGCCGTGGGGCGAGCGCCTGTGGTCAGGCGCCGCGCGCCTCCGGGTGGTTCAGGCACCAGCCCTCCCACGCGGACTCCACCATCTCGCGGACGCCGCGGCTCGCCGTCCAGCCCAGTTCCCGGCGGATCAGCGCGGACGAGGCGACCACGCTCGCCGGGTCGCCCGCGCGCCGCGGCATGATCACCGGCGCGACGTCCTTGCGGCCGGTGACCTCGAGGACGACGTCGATCAGCTCCCGGACGGAGACGCCCTCGCCGCGTCCGATGTTCACCGTCAGGTCCGTGCCGCCGTCGCGCCCGCCGACCCGGCGGGCGGCCGCGAGATGGGCGTCGGCGAGGTCCTCGACGTGGATGTAGTCGCGCACGCACGTGCCGTCGGGGGTGGGGTAGTCGTCGCCGAAGATCTGCGGGGCCTCGCCGCGGGTCAGCTTGTCGAAGACCATCGGGACGATGTTGAACACCCCGGTGTCGGCCAGCCGGGGCTCGGCCGCCCCCGCGACGTTGAAGTAGCGCAGGCAGGCGGTGGAGATCCCGTGCGCCCGCCCGGCCGCGCGGACCAGCCACTCGCCGGCCAGCTTGGTCTCGCCGTAGGGGCTCAGCGGCAGGCACGGCGTGGACTCGGTCACCAGCGGCACGTCGGGCAGGCCGTACACGGCGGCGGAGGAGGAGAAGACGAAACGGCCGATCCCCGCGTCCGCCACCGCCTCCAGCAGCGTCCCGAGGCCGCCGAGGTTCTCCCGGTAGTAGCGCAGCGGCTGTTCGACCGACTCGCCGACCTGCTTCCTGGCGGCCAGGTGCACGACGCCCGTGACGCCGTGCTCGGCGATCGCGCGGTCCAGCACGGCGCGGTCCAGGACGGAGCCGGTCACCACGGGGACGTCCGCGGGCACCCGGGCCGGCACACCGGCCGAGCCGTCGTCGAGCACGACCACGCGTTCGCCCGCACCGCTCATCGCCCGCACCACGTGAGATCCGATGAAGCCGGCCCCGCCGGTGATCAACCAAGTCATGGCGCCACCCTAGTGGTTCGGCACGGGAGCGGTTGGGCGTGGACCTGCCGCCTCGGGGTCACCGCGGCCGGGTCACCGGGGCGGGGGCTCGACCCAGTGGGCACGGCGCTCACCGGGGCGGGTTCCGCACGCCAGTGGCGGAAGACCGTCCCCAGGACGATGTCGAGCCGCCCGGTCGCGATCAGTCCCGAGGGCGGCCCGGACACGCCGCGTCGGCCTCGAAGGCGACCAGCACCTCCGCGGTCCCCCGGTATCCCCGGCGACGGCCCGGGCTTCCGCCGCTGTCGGCTCGCGGAACACCGGGTCCGGGAACGCGGACGGGCATTGGACCAGCACCGGGTCACCGAAGACCGTTCCAGGCGGTGGCCGTGGGTGAGGTCGTGGTCGGCGGCCAGAGGCAGCACACCGGCGTTCCACTCGACGCCGCCCCGGTCCCACCACGAGCCCTCGGGCCGTTCGACGACCACCCGGCACCCCTCCCGGAGCGGCCACTCCCCGGCACCCACAGTGACCCCCGAGCCACGGGGCGTACCGGGCGGTTGTCGACGCCCGTGCGATCGACCATGATGATCACGCCCAGCGGCCCACCGCAGGGGAAACGGCCGGTGAACGGAGCCTTCCGGGAATCCGATAGCCTCTGCCGACACGGCCCCGCGGCGCGTCGCACCCTCTGGCGGCGGCGTCCCCGGCAGGCGCCGAGTACTCACGCACGTCCAGGGAGATGAGTCCTTCTGTCGACCGCCATCCTCACCGGTACGCCGGTCGCGATGTCGCCGATCGAGGGCGACCTGCGGACCCTCGGGTTCGAGGTCGTCACCGCGGAGGACGCCGCCTCGCTCGTGGCGAGCCTCCGCGCCGCCCCGGCGGCCGACCGCGTCGCCGTGGTCGACCCGTGCTTCGTCGGGCACCTGCACGCGCTGCGCCTGGGGCTGGTCGATCCGCGTTTCGACGCCTCCGCCGTGCCGGGCGCCGTCTCGGTGCGGCCCGCCGCCCGCCCCGCCCTGCTGCGAGCCCTCGCGGAGACCGGGGACGAGGGCGCGGACGAGGGGGAGACCCTCGCCGACCGGCTCGCCGGGCGCATGGAGAAGGACGGCGTCCACGTGCACCGTCCTGAGCTCGGCGTCCTGATCGCGACCGTACCGGCCGACGCCGCGGGGCGCGCGAGCGCCGAGGCGGCCGTCGCCGCCGTGGACGACGAGGCGGTGCGGCTGCGCAGTGCCGTCAAGTCCCGGGACGGCTTCTTCACCACGTTCTTCATCAGCCCTTACTCCCGCCACATCGCGCGCTGGTGCGCCCGCCGTGGGCTCACCCCGAACCAGGTGACCACCGCCTCGCTGCTGGTGGCCCTGGTCGCGGCCGGCTGCGCGGCCACCGGCACCCGGCCGGGCTTCGTCGCCGCGGGCGTGCTGCTGCTGACGTCCTTCGTCCTGGACTGCGCCGACGGCCAGCTGGCCCGCTACTCGCTGCAGTACTCCACGCTCGGCGCCTGGCTGGACGCGACCTTCGACCGCGCCAAGGAGTACGCGTACTACGCGGGCCTCGCGGTCGGCGCGGCCCGTGGCGGTGACGACGTCTGGGCGCTGGCGCTCGGCGCCATAATGCTGCAGACCTGCCGCCACCTCGTGGACTTCTCCTTCTCCGAGTCCGCCCAGGACGCCGCGACCGGCGCCGGCGCGGCGGCGCTGTCCCGGAAGCTCGACCGCGTCGGCTGGACGGTGTGGCTGCGCCGCATGATCGTGCTGCCCATCGGCGAACGCTGGGCGCTGATCGCGGTGCTCACCGCGGCAACCACGCCGCGCATCACCTTCACCGTGCTCCTCGTCGCCTCCGGACTGGCCGCCTGCTACACGACGGCGGGCCGCGTGCTGCGCTCGGTGCGCGGGGCGACGCATTGCGGCGACGCCGCGGCCCGGGCACTGGCCGACCTCGCGGACACCGGCCCGCTCGGTGAGGGCCTCACGCGTCTCTTCCGGGGCCGCGGCATCCCGGCGGCGGCCCTGCTGGGCGCGGCAGTGATGATCGCCACGTCGCTGCTCGCCCCGGTCGGCAGCCCGTGGCCGCTGGTCGCCGCCGGCTGCTACGCCGTCACGTCGGCCCTCGCCGTCGCGCGGCCGCTCAAGGGAGCCCTCGACTGGATCGTGCCGCCGGTCTTCCGCGCGGCCGAATACGGAACCATCCTGGTGCTCGCGGCGGTCTCCGATGTGAACGGAGCATTGCCCGCGGCTTTCGGGCTGGTGGCCGCGGTCGCCTACCATCACTACGACACGGTCTACCGCATCCGCGGCGGGACCGGTGCGCCCCCTCGGGGCCTGGTCCGCGCGACGGGCGGTCACGAAGGCCGGGCACTGCTGGTCACGGCGGCGTCCGCGGCCCTGGCGCACAACACGGGTTTCACGGTCGCGCTGACGGCTCTCGCCGTCGCGCTGGCGGTGGTGGTGCTCACCGAGAGCATCGGCTTCTGGGTGTCATCACATGCACCCGCTGTACACGACGAAACTGGAGGACCTGCATGATCGGCCTCGTGCTGGCGGCCGGCGCCGGACGGCGACTGCGCCCCTACACCGACACCCTGCCGAAGGCCCTGGTGCCCGTGGACCCGGCGGGTGAGGGGACCACGACCGTGCTGGACCTCACGCTGGGCAACTTCGCCGAGGTCGGCCTGACCGAGGCCGCCATCGTCGTGGGATACCGCAAGGAGGCCGTCTACGAGCGGCAGGCCGAGCTGGAGGCCAAGTACGGCCTGAAGCTCCACCTCGTGGAGAACGACAAGGCCGAGGAGTGGAACAACGCCTACTCCCTGTGGTGCGCCCGTGACGTCATCAAGGAAGGCGTCATCCTCGCCAACGGCGACACCGTGCACCCGGTCTCCGTCGAGAAGACCCTGCTCGCCGCCCGCGGCAACGGGCAGCGCATCGTCCTCGCCCTCGACACGGTGAAGCAGCTCGCCGACGAGGAGATGAAGGTCATCACGGCCGAGGGCAAGGGCGTCCAGCGGATCACCAAGCTGATGGACCCGGCGTCCGCCACCGGTGAGTACATCGGCGTCACCCTCATCGAGGGAGAGGCCGCCGCCGACCTCGCCGACGCGCTGAAGGCCACCTTCGAGCGCGACCCGCAGCTGTACTACGAGGACGGCTACCAGGAGCTGGTCAACCGCGGCTTCCAGGTCGACGTCGCCCCCATCGGCGAGGTCTCCTGGGTCGAGATCGACAACCACGACGACCTGAACCGTGCCCGGGAGATCGCGTGCCGGTACTGACGAGGCTCATCCCCTCGCCGGTCGTCGTCGACATCCGTGCCGGAGCCCTGGACGACCTGGCGACCGTACTCGCCGACCAGCGCATCTCCAGTTCCGGCAGGCTGGCCATCGCGATAAGCAGCGGTTCGGGGGCCCTCCTGCGGGCGCGGCTCGCCCCGGCGCTGCCGGGCGCGGACTGGTACGAGGTCGCGGGCGGTTCCATCGACGGCGCGGTGAAGCTCGCCGACGCCATGCGCGGCAACCGCTACGACGCGGTGGTCGGGCTCGGCGGCGGCAAGATCATCGACGCCGCCAAGTACGCCGCCGCGCGCGTCGGCCTGCCGCTGGTGGCGGTGGCGACCAACCTCTCGCACGACGGCATCTGCTCGCCGGTGTCCACCCTGGACAACGACAACGGCCGCGGCTCCTACGGCGTGCCGACCCCGATCGGGCTCGTCATCGACCTGGACGTGATCCGCGAGGCCCCGGTCCGCTACGTGCGCTCCGGCATCGGCGACGCCCTGTCCAACATCTCGGCGATCGCGGACTGGGAGCTGTCCCACCGCGAGACCGGTGAGCCGATCGACGGGCTGGCCGCCGCCATGGCGCGCACCGCCGGCGAATCGGTGCTGCGGCACCCCGGCGGCACGGGTGAGGACGAGTTCCTGACCGTGCTGTCCGAGGCGCTGGTGCTCACCGGCATCGCGATGTCGATCAGCGGCGACAGCCGCCCCGCCTCCGGGGCGTGCCACGAGATCAGCCACGCGATCGACCTGCTGTACCCCAAGCGGGCCGCCGCCCACGGCGAGCAGGTCGGCATCGGCGCCGCCTTCGCGATGTTCCTGCGTGGCGCCGAGGAGGAGGCGGGCCTCTTCGCGGAGGTGCTGCACCGCCACGGGCTGCCCACGACGCCGGGTGAAATCGGCTTCACCGAGGCCGAGTTCGTCACGGCCGTCGAATACGCTCCGCAGACCCGCCCCGGGCGTTACACGATCCTGGAGCACCTGGAGCTCTCCACCGACCAGATCAGGGACGCATACGCCGACTATGCCAAAACCATCGGTAGCTGAGCTGCGGCCGGTCGTTCACCCCTCGGGGCTGAAGGACCGGCGCAGCGGTGAGCACTGGGCCGGGCGCATCTACATGCGGGAGATCTCGCTGCGCTGGACCCGGCACCTCGTCAACAGCCGGGTGACCCCCAACCAGCTCACGTACCTCATGATCGTCGCGGGCATCGCGGCCGGCGCGGCGCTGCTCGTGCCCGGCCTGCCCGGCGCCGTCGCCGGCGCGCTGCTGATCCAGCTGTACCTGCTGCTGGACTGCGTCGACGGCGAGGTCGCGCGCTGGCGCAAGCAGACCTCGATCACCGGCGTCTACCTCGACCGGGTGGGGCACTACCTGTCCGAGGCGGCGCTGCTGGTCGGCTTCGGGCTGCGCGCGGCCGACCTCTTCCACCGCGACGGCGCCACCACCCAGTGGGGCTGGGCGTTCCTCGGGACGCTGGCCGCGCTCGGCGCGATCCTGATCAAGGCCGAGACGGACCTGGTGGACGTGGCCCGCGCCCGCAGCGGCCTGTCCGCCGTCCAGGACGAGGCCTCCGTGCCCCGGTCCTCCGGACTGGCGCTGGCCCGCAAGGCCGCGGCCGCGCTGAAGTTCCACCGGCTGGTGGGCGGTGTCGAGGCCTCGCTGCTGATCCTCGCCGCCGGTGTCGCGGACTTCGTCCACGGCGACCTGCTCTTCACCCGCATCGCCGTCTGCCTCCTGGCCGCCATCGCCGTGCTGCAGACGCTGCTGCACCTGGTGTCGATCCTCGCGTCGAGCAGGCTGAGGTGAGCGCCGTGGGGACGTCGGCCGGAACGATCCGCCTCGGCGCGGTGATCATCACCATGGGCAACCGCCCCGAGGAACTGCGCGACCTGCTGGACTCGGTCGCCAAGCAGCGCGGCCCGGCGATCGAGGTCGCCGTGGTCGGCAACGGTTCACCGCTGCCCGAGCTGCCCGCCGGGGTGCGGGCCGTCGAGCTGCCCGAGAACCTGGGCATCCCCGGCGGCCGCAACGTCGGCATCGAGGCCTTCGGCCCCGCTGGCGGCGAGGTGGACGTCCTGCTCTTCCTGGACGACGACGGACTGCTGCCGAACGAGGACACCGCGGAGCTGGTCCGTGAGGCCTTCGCCGCGGACCCGCGGCTCGGCATCGTCAGTTTCCGGATCGCCGACCCGGAGTCCGGGACCACCCAGCGCCGCCACGTCCCCCGGCTGCGGGCCTCCGACCCCCTGCGCTCCTCGCGCGTGACCACCTTCCTCGGCGGTGCCAACGCGGTGCGCACGGAGGTCTTCCGGGAGGTCGGCGGGCTGCCCGACGAGTTCTTCTACGCCCACGAGGAGACCGACCTCGCCTGGCGGGCCCTCGACGCGGGCTGGATGATCGACTACCGCGCGGACATGGTGCTGTTCCACCCGCTGACCGCTCCGAGCCGGCACGCGGTCTACCACCGGATGGTGGCCCGCAACCGCGTGTGGCTGGCCCGCCGCAACCTGCCCTGGGCCCTGGTCCCCGTCTACCTCGGCGTGTGGATGCTGCTGACCCTGCTGCGCAGACCCTCGGGCCCCGCGCTGAGAGCGTGGTTCGGCGGTTTCAAGGAGGGCTGGACGACCCCGAGCGGCCCGCGCCGGCCCATGCGGTGGCGGACCGTGTGGCGTCTCGCCCGACTGGGCCGGCCCCCCATCATCTGACAAGCTCGGAAATGAGTGACCCCGCGCGACGGGCCCGGCCCGTGGCGCGCCAAGAGGACGAAAGTGTCAACTGTGAGCGAGACAACGCACGGCGGTGCGGTCGCCGTGGGCCCGGTGCCCCCGGCGGGCGGCGGCCTCACGCCGTCCCAGCTGGCGGCCAAGTACGGCCTGTCCGTCAGCGGCGCCCGGCCGGGTCTCGGCGAGTACGTACGGCAGCTGTGGAGCCGCCGTCACTTCATCTCGGCGTTCGCCCGGGCCCGCGTGTCGGCCCAGTACACCCAGGCCCGCCTGGGCCAGCTGTGGCAGGTGCTGACGCCGCTGCTCAACGCGGCCGTCTACTACTTCATCTTCGGCCTGCTGCTGGGCACCGACCGCGGTGTCGACAACTTCATCGCCTTCCTGGTCACCGGCGTCTTCATCTTCACCTTCACCCAGTCCTCGGTGCTGGCGGGGGTGCGCGCCGTCTCGGGCAACCTCGGGCTGATCCGCGCGCTGCACTTCCCGCGGGCGAGCCTGCCGATCGCCTTCACCCTGGTCCAGCTGCAGCAGCTGCTGATGTCGATGTTCGTGCTGCTGGCGATCGTGCTGATGACCGGCGAGGTGCCCGGGCCGTCGTGGGTCCTCGTCGCGCCCGCGCTCGTCCTGCAGTGCGTCTTCAACGCGGGCCTGGCGCTGGTGATGGCGCGGCTCGGCAGCAAGATGACCGACCTCGCGCAGCTGATGCCGTTCATCCTGCGGACCTGGATGTACGCCTCCGGTGTCATGTACAGCATCAGCCACTTCGCGGCGGGTGCGCCGACCGCGGTCAAGATCGCCCTGGACGTCAACCCGGCGGCCGTCTACATCGACCTCATGCGCTTCGCGCTGATCGACAGCTTCACCTCCGAGCAGCTGCCCCCGCACGTGTGGGCGCTGGCGCTCGGCTGGGCCCTGGTCATGGGCGTCGGGGGCTTCGTCTACTTCTGGAAGGCCGAGGAGAGGTACGGCCGTGGCTGAGCACAACGAGACCGCCGAGGGCGGCGAGCGCGTCCCCACCGTGATCGTGGACGACCTGCACATCGTGTACCGGGTGCACGGCGCCGGCAGCAGCAAGGGCAGTGCCGTCGGCGCACTGTCCCGTCTGGTCACCCGCAAGGGCGATCCGAACGTCCGCAAGGTACACGCCGTGCGCGGCGTCAGCTTCACCGCCTACCGGGGCGAGGCGATCGGGCTGATCGGCTCCAACGGCTCGGGCAAGTCCACCATGCTGCGCGCCATCGCGGGCCTGCTGCCCGCGGAGAGCGGCAAGGTGTACACCGAAGGGCAGCCCTCGCTGCTCGGCGTGAACGCCGCCCTGATGAACGACCTGACCGGCGAGCGCAACGTCATCCTCGGCGGTCTCGCGATGGGCATGTCGCAGGACGAGGTGCGGGAGCGCTACGACTCGATCGTGGAGTTCTCCGGCATCAACGAGAAGGGCGACTTCATCTCCCTCCCGATGCGGACGTACTCCTCCGGCATGGCGGCCCGGCTGCGCTTCTCGATCGCCGCGGCCAAGAGCCACGACGTCCTGATGATCGACGAGGCGCTCGCCACCGGTGACCGCTCGTTCCAGAAGCGCTCCGAGGCGCGGATCCGCGAGCTGCGCAAGGAGGCCGGCACGGTCTTCCTGGTCAGCCACAACAACAAGTCGATCCGCGACACCTGCGACCGCGTGCTGTGGCTGGAGAAGGGCGAGCTGCGCATGGACGGCCCCACGGACGTCGTGCTGAAGGCGTACGAGGAGTTCACCTCGAAGTGACCCCGCAGGCCGGCCCGCGCCCCCGACGGGAGGCGCGGGCCGGCGCACGTCCCGGGCGGTCCGCCGAACTCTCCCGCTCCCGCGTGGTGTTCGCCCGCGCCCGGCCACGGCCGCGACGGTGGCCGCCCACCCGGCGCGGATCCCTTCGTCCGGGACGCCGGCGGGTGCCCGTACGGATACGCCAAGTGAGTGGGCGCGCGCCCGGCGCATCCGCGGCGCGCGGACCACGGGGCGAATGAGGCCGATGATTTTCCCGGGATTTTGCGAGACACCGGGGACGGAAACCCACGGTTTGTGCGTTGCTGCTTTCGGATCCACATCGGTCCGCCCCCCGGCGCACGCCGGAGCGGGTCCGCGCCGTAAGCTGTAGCGGTACTCAATCGCCGGATCTCGGGCGATACGTCCGGAGAGTCGGTTCGAGTGCCGGGACAGCCAGGAGCAGGAATTATAGGAGCGGCGTGTCCGAAATTGGGTGTAATGGGCTATCGGTGTAGAACGGGGGATGTGACGGCAATGGCTCTGTGGACCCCTGGGGAGAAAACACCCACCGCCCGCACACCGGGACGTCCACGGTGACCGGTCTCAAGCCCGAGGCGCGGGCTGGCACGGCGCCGGATCCCCATTCACGTGCCGTCCTCGACAAGGCGGCCCGCGAGAACTTCCCCGTCGCACCCTTCTTCGTCCCGCGTTCCTGGCGCGCCGACCTGATGGCCGTCTACGGCTTCGCCCGGCTCGTCGACGACATCGGCGACGGGGACCTGGCCGACGGCGGCCGCACGGACGCGGTACGGCTGGGGCTGCCCGCGGAGGCGGCCGAGGACCGCCTCGCCATGCTCGACGCCTTCGAGGCGGACCTGCGCCGGGTCTTCGACGCCGGCCCCGACGACGTCCGCCACCCACTGCTGCGCGCCCTGCAGCCCACCGTCCGGCGCCACGGCCTCACGCCCGCGCCCTTCCTCGGCCTCGTCGAGGCCAACCGCCAGGACCAGGTCGTCCGCCGCTACGCCACCTACGAGGACCTCCTCGCCTACTGCGAGCTGTCGGCGAACCCGGTCGGCCGCCTCGTGCTCGGCATCACCGGCACCGCCACACCCGAGCGGATCCGCCGCTCGGACGCGATCTGCACCGCACTGCAGATCGTCGAGCATCTCCAGGACGTGGCCGAGGACCTCGGCCGCGACCGCATCTACCTGCCCGCCGAGGACATGAAGCGCTTCGGCGTCACCGAAACCGATCTCACCGCCGCGAACGCAGGCGCACAGGTGCGCGCACTGGTTGCGTACGAAGCGGAACGCGCCCGAGACCTCCTGAATGAAGGCACCCCCTTGGTGGGTAGCGTCCACGGCAGGCTCAGGCTGTTGCTCGCCGGGTTCGCCGGAGGAGGCCGCGCCGCCCTGCGGGCGATCGCGGACGCGGGGTACGACGTGCTGCCGGGTCCGCCCAAGGCGGGCACGTTCAGCCTGCTGCGCGAGGTGGGGTCGACATTGCGAAGAGAGGGGTGAGCCGGACCGTGAACGGCTCCGATCGCATGTCCGGACCGGTACTCGCGGCCTACCGCTACTGCGAGGTCGTCACCGGCCACGAGGCCCGGAACTTCGCCTACGGCATCCGGCTGCTGCCCACCCCCAAGCGACAGGCCATGTCCGCCCTGTACGCCTTCTCCCGGCGGGTGGACGACATCGGCGACGGCGACCTCGACCTCCCCGAGAAGCAGCAGCGGCTCGACGGGACCCGGGCGCTGCTCACCCGGGTCCGGGAGGGCGCCGTCACCGAGGACGACACCGACCCGGTGGCCGTCGCGCTCGCCGACGCCGCCCGCCGGTTCCCGCTCCCGCTCGGCGGGCTCGACGAGCTGATCGACGGCGTGCAGATGGACCTGCGCGGCGACACCTACGAGACCTGGGACGATCTCGCCTCCTACTGCCGGTGCGTCGCCGGCGCCATCGGCCGGCTCTCGCTCGGCGTCTTCGGCACCGTGCCCGGCGCGCCTGGCCGGGAGCGCGCCGCGGAGTACGCGGACACCCTGGGGCTCGCCCTGCAACTCACCAACATCCTGCGGGACCTGCGCGAGGACGCCTCCAACGGGCGCACCTACCTGCCCGCCGAGGACCTCGCGAAGTTCGGCTGTTCCGGCGGGTTCCTCACCGACACCCCGCCGCCGGGGTCCGACTTCGCGGGCCTGGTCGAGTTCGAGGTCAAGCGGGCCCGCGCCCTGTTCGCCGAGGGGTACCGGCTGCTGCCCATGCTGGACCGCCGCAGCGGCGCCTGCGTCTCCGCCATGGCCGGCATCTACCGCCGCCTCCTGGAGCGCATCGCCGCCGACCCCGAGGCCGTCCTCCGCGGCCGGGTCTCGCTGCCCGGTCACCAGAAGGCGTACGTCGCGGCGCGCGGCCTCGCCGGTCTCGACGCCCGACGTGCCGCCAGGAGGCGCGTGTGACGCCCGCTCCACCGGCCGCGGGCCCCTTCCCCCGCACCGGCAAAAGCACCGCAACCGGCACGGGAGCGGCAGCCTCGCGGAAAACCGCCGTTTTCCGCCGCCGTGAGGCAACCGCCGTCGTGCCGGAGGCGTCACTGTCGGCAATGGTGCGCCGCGCCGTGCGCGGCAGCACCCGGGGGAGGACGCATGGCTGAGCGCACGGCCGTCGTGATCGGCGGCGGGCTCGCGGGCACGACGGCGGCGCTGGCACTGGCCGACGCCGGGCTCCGCGTCACCCTGCTCGAGGCCCGGCCCCGCCTCGGCGGGCTCGCCTTCTCCTTCCGGCGCGGCGCCCTGACCGTCGACAACGGCCAGCACGTCTTCCTTCGGTGCTGCGTCGCCTACCTGCGGTTCCTGGAACGCATCGACGCGGCCGACCTCGTCACCCTCCAGGACCGGCTCGACGTGCCGGTGCTCGACGTGGCCACCCCCCGGCCCCGGCTCGGCCGGCTGCGCCGCGCGGGGCTGCCCGTACCGCTGCACCTGGCCGCCAGCCTGGCCACCTACCCGCACCTGTCCCTGGGCGAGCGCGCGTCCGTCGGGCGGGCCGCGCTCGCGCTGCGCTCGCTCGACCCCACCGACCCGGCGCTGGACGCCGTCGACTTCGGCAGCTGGCTGCGCGAGCACGGCCAGTCGGCCCGCACCGTCGAGGCACTGTGGGACCTGGTCGGCGTCGCGACGCTCAACGCCACGGCCGACGAGGCGTCACTGGGCCTGGCCGCCATGGTCTTCAAGACCGGGCTGCTCTCCGCGCCGGGCGCGGCGGACATCGGCTGGGCCGCCCGCCCGCTCGGCGAGCTGCACGACGACCGCGCCCGCACGGCCCTGGACAAGGCGGGCGTGCGCACCCTGCTGCGCACCCGCGCCACCTCGCTCACCCGCACGGACGCGCCCGAGCCGGTACGGTCCGTTGACGGCGGCTCCGGGGAGGGCGGACCGGTCTGGGAGGTCGAGGCCGAGACCGGACCGGGGCGTGCCGAGCGCTTCACGGCCGACGCCGTCGTGCTGGCCGTGCCCCAGCAGGAAGCCCACGGGCTGCTGCCCGCCGGGGCCCTGGCGGACCAGGACGCGCTGCTGCGCATCGGCACCGCTCCGATCCTCAACGTGCACGTCGTGTACGACCGCACGGTCCTGCGGCAGCCCTTCCTCGCCGCCCTCGGCAGCCCCGTGCAGTGGGTCTTCGACCGTACGGAGCACTCCGGCCTGACCGGTGAGGGCCAGTACGTCGCCCTGTCCCAGTCGGCGGCCCAGGAGGAGATCGACCTCCCCGTGGCCGAGCTGCGGGCGCGCTACCTGCCGGAGCTGGAGCGGTTGCTCCCGGCCGCGCGTGAGGCCGCCGTACTGGACTTCTTCGTCACCAGGGAACGGACCGCGACCTTCGCGCCCGCCCCCGGTGTCGGCGCCCTCCGCCCGGGTCCCCGTACCCGCGCGCAGGGCGTCTGGCTCGCCGGCGCGTGGACCGCCACCGGCTGGCCCGCGACGATGGAAAGCGCGGTCCGCAGCGGTTTGCAAGCCTCCCGAGCAGCTTTGACCGCACTCCGCCATCCCTTCGACCCACGTACCTTCGCAATCGAAGGCCTGGAGCCGGTATGAGCATGACCAGTGCAATCAGAGGAGAGAATGTGACCGCTGGCAACGAGCAGATGACCGCGGGCGTCGACAGAGAGACCGTGACCGTGCTGCTGGAGCGCGGCCGCGAGCTGTCCACGCCGGTGCTGCGCGCCGCCGTGGACCGCCTCGCACCCCCGATGGACACCGTCGCCGCCTACCACTTCGGATGGATCGACGCCGCGGGCAACCCGTCCCACGGCGACAGCGGCAAGGCCGTGCGCCCCGCACTCGCACTGCTGTCCGCTGAGGCGGCGGGCGCCGCCCCCGAGGTGGGCGTCCCCGGCGCGGTCGCCGTGGAGCTGGTGCACAACTTCTCCCTGCTGCACGACGACCTGATGGACGGTGACGAGCAGCGCCGCCACCGCGACACGGTGTGGAAGGTGCACGGTCCCGCCCAGGCCATCCTGGTCGGCGACGCGCTCTTCGCCCTCGCCAACGAGATCCTGCTGGAGCAGGGCACCGTCGAGGCCGGCCGGGCCACCCGCCGGATCACCACCGCCACCCGCAAGCTGATCGACGGTCAGGCCCAGGACATCTCCTTCGAGCACCGCGAGCGGGTCACCGTCGAGGAGTGCCTGGAGATGGAGGGCAACAAGACCGGCGCCCTGCTGGCCTGCGCCTGCTCCATCGGCGCGGTGCTGGGCGGCGCCTCCGAGGCCGACGCGGACGCCCTGGAGGAGTACGGCTACCACCTCGGCCTGGCCTTCCAGGCCGTCGACGACCTGCTGGGCATCTGGGGCGACCCGGCCGCCACCGGCAAGCAGACCTGGAGCGACCTGCGCCAGCGCAAGAAGTCCCTGCCGGTGGTCGCGGCGCTGGCCGCGGGCGGCTCGGCCTCGCAGCGCCTGGCCGAACTCCTGGCCGCGGATGCGAAGGCCGCGGATTCATCGGACCGTAATGACATCGAGTCCTTCGACGAGGAAGAGTTCGCGACCAGGGCGGCGTTGATCGAGGAGGCCGGGGGCCGGGAGTGGACCTCCCGGGAAGCCCGCCGGCAGTACGCCACCGCGATCGCCGCACTCGACAAAATGGACATGCCGGGAGAAGTTCGCCGTAAGCTCGTGGGCCTGGCGGATTTCGTGGTGGTTCGCGAGAAGTAGGGAAACAACTGGAGCGCAGTACGTCGCCGGCCGGGCGCGCGTGACGGCCGACGGCAGCCCCAACACCGCAGACGGAACGACTGTGCAAAGGGGAAGCCATGACAGCGACGACCGACGGCGGTCCCGGGGGCGAGGCGGCCCGCGGGACACCCTCGGCCAGAACGAAGACCTCGGGCGCGATTCCGGAACCGGCGTCAGTTCCCTGGCCCGGCGGCAGCACCGGAACGACCGAGGAGCTCGCGGCCGAGGCCGCGCGCCGGGCCACCGGCCACCTGCTGGCGCGTCAGCATCCCGACGGCTGGTGGAAGGGCGACCTCGAGACCAACGTGACGATGGACGCCGAGGACCTGCTGCTCCGTCAGTTCCTCGGCATCCAGGACGAACGGGTCGTCGGGGCCGCCGCCCGCTGGATCAGGTCCCAGCAGCGCGACGACGGCGCCTGGGCCACCTTCCACGGGGGGCCGCGCGACCTCTCGGCCACCGTCGAGGCCTACGTCGCGCTGCGGCTCGCCGGTGACGCCCCGGAGGAGCCGTGGATGGCCGCCGCCTCGGCCTTCGTCCGCGAGCAGGGCGGCATCGCGCGGTCACGGGTCTTCACCCGGATCTGGCTCGCGCTGTTCGGCTGGTGGCGCTGGGACGACCTCCCGGAGCTGCCGCCCGAGCTCATCTACCTGCCCAAGTGGGTCCCGCTCAACATCTACTCCTTCGCCAGCTGGGCCCGGCAGACCATCGTGCCGCTGACGATCGTCGGCGCCCACCGGCCCGTACGACCCGCCCCGTTCACCCTCGACGAGCTGCACACCGACCCCGCGCGGCCCAATCCGCCGGTCCCGCGGGCACCGCTGTCCAGCTGGGACGGGTTCTTCCAGCGGGTCGACCGGGCCCTGCACGCCTACCGCAAGGTCACCGTCCGTCCGCTGCGCCGTGCCGCGATGCGCTCGGCGGCGCGCTGGATCATCGAACGCCAGGAGAACGACGGCTGCTTCGGCGGCATCCAGCCGCCCGCCGTCTACTCCGTCATCGCGCTCCACCTGCTCGGCTACGACCTCGACCACCCCGTGCTGCGCGCCGGACTCAAGGCGCTGGACGACTTCGCGGTCTGGCCGGACAAGGACACGCGGATGATCGAGGCGTGCCAGTCCCCGGTCTGGGACACCTGTCTGGCGACCATCGCGCTGGCCGACGCGGGCGTCCCCGCCGACGACCCGGCGCTGGTCAAGGCGGTGGACTGGATGCTGGGGGAGCAGATCACCAAGCGCGGCGACTGGGCCGTGCAGCGGCCCGGTCTGCCCTCCGGTGGCTGGGCGTTCGAGTTCCAGAACGACACCTACCCCGACATCGACGACACCGCCGAGGTGGTCCTCGCCCTGATCAGGGTCGACCACCCGGACCCGGAGCGGGTGAAGGCCTCGGTCGACCGCGGGGTGCGCTGGAACGTCGGGATGCAGTCGAAGAACGGCGCCTGGGGCGCCTTCGACGCCGACAACACCAGCGCCTTCCCCAACCGGCTGCCCTTCTGCGACTTCGGCGAGGTCATCGACCCGCCGTCGGCCGACGTCACGGCCCACGTGGTCGAGATGCTGGCCGCCCTCGGCCTGGAGCACGACCCGCACACCCGGCGCGGGATCGACTGGCTGCTCGCCGAACAGGAGCGCAACGGCGCCTGGTTCGGCCGCTGGGGCGTCAACTACATCTACGGCACCGGATCGGTGGTCCCGGCCCTCGTCGCGGCCGGCCTCCCCGCGGGCCACCCCGCGATCCGGCGGGCGGTGGGCTGGCTGGAGTCCGTCCAGAACGAGGACGGCGGCTGGGGCGAGGACCTGCGCTCCTACTCCTCCGACGAGTGGGTCGGCCGCGGCGAGTCCACCGCCTCCCAGACGGCCTGGGCCCTGCTGGCCCTGCTGTCGGCCGGCGAACGCGAGGGCGAGGCCGTACGGCGCGGGGTGCGCTGGCTGGCCCGGACCCAGAAGGAGGACGGGTCCTGGGACGAGCCGTACTTCACCGGCACCGGCTTCCCCCGGGACTTCTCCATCAACTACCACCTCTACCGGATGGTCTTCCCGCTCACCGCCCTCGGGCGCTATGTGCACGGCGAGCCGTTCGGCGGGCTACGGAAGGGGGCCTGATGGGGCCGGCCGGCCCACCTCTGCTCATCGTCTGCGCGCTACGGGTGGAACGGTTCGCCCTGCGCGGCGGCGACCGCAGCCACGCCGCGGGCCCGATCGCCTTCGTGCGCACGGGCATGGGGCCCCAGGCCGCCGAACGTGCCGTCACCGCCGCGCTGCACGACCCCGCCCTGGACGGGGCGGCGGTCCTCACCACCGGCTTCTGCGCCGGGCTGGCCCCCGGGATGCGGCCGGGCGACGTGGTCGTCGCCGACGAGCCGCGTGACGGGGAATCACTCGCCGCCGCCCTCAAGGCGGCGGGACACACCGTGCACGTCGGCCGGCTCGCCGAGTCGGACCACGTCGTACGGGGCCCGGAGCGGGCGGCGCTCCGGGCCACCGGTGCCGTCGCCGTCGACATGGAGTCGGCGGCGATGATGCGGGCCGCGCTCGCCCGGGGTCCACGCCCGGTCGCCGCGGCCCGCGTGGTCGTCGACACGCCCGAGTTCGAGCTCGTGCGGGTCGGCACGCTCCGCACGGGGATCACCGCTTTCCGCGTGCTGAGGGACCTGCTTCCTGCCTTTCTCGATTGGCACCGCTCTACCACGCTCCCCTGGAGGTGAGCTAGATGGCCATGCCACTCCGACAGTCCATCAGGGTCGGCACCTACCTCTTCGAACAGAAAATGCTCCGCAGGCGCGAGAAGTTCCCGCTCATCGTCGAACTCGAGCCGCTCTTCGCGTGCAACCTGAAGTGCGAGGGCTGCGGAAAGATCCAGCACCCGGCGGGTGTGCTGAAGCAGCGCATGCCGGTGGCGCAGGCCGTCGGCGCCGTCCTCGAATCGGGCGCGCCGATGGTGTCGATCGCCGGCGGCGAACCGCTGATGCACCCTCAGATCGACGAGATCGTGCGGCAACTGGTGGCGAAGCGGAAGTACGTCTTCCTCTGCACCAACGCCATGCTGCTGCGCAAGAAGATGGACAACTTCACCCCCTCGCCCTACTTCGCCTTCGCCGTGCACATCGACGGACTGCGCGAGCGGCACGACGAGTCGGTCGCCAAGGAAGGCGTCTTCGACGAGGCGGTGGAGGCGATCAAGGAGGCAAAGCGACGCGGATTCCGGGTCACCACCAATTCGACCTTCTTCAACACCGACACCCCGCAGACCATCATCGAGGTGCTCAACTTCCTCAATGACGACCTGCAGGTCGACGAGATGATGATCTCGCCGGCCTACGCCTACGAGAAGGCTCCCGACCAGGAGCACTTCCTGGGCGTGGAACAGACCCGGGAACTGTTCAAGAAGGCCTTCTCGGGCGGCAACCGGAAGAAGTGGCGGCTCAACCACAGCCCCCTCTTCCTGGACTTCCTCGAAGGCAAGGTCGACTTCCCCTGCACCGCCTGGGCGATCCCCAACTACTCCCTGTTCGGCTGGCAGCGCCCCTGCTACCTGATGAGCGACGGTTACGTGACCACGTACAAGGAGCTCGTCGAGGACACCGACTGGAGCAAGTACGGCCGCGGCAAGGACCCGCGCTGCGCCAACTGCATGGCGCACTGCGGCTACGAGCCGACCGCCGTCCTGGCCACGATGACCTCCCTCAAGGAGTCCATCAGGGCCACCCGGGAGACCATCGCCGGCAACCGCGGGAAGTGACGTCGCGATGACAGCTGTCGAGCCCGTCCAGCTCGGCCTGCCCTCCGTGCCGGCCCGGCCGCTCGCGGAGCGCCGCCGTTCGCGGCGCATCCAGGTCGGGTCGGTGGCGGTGGGCGGCGACGCCCCCGTCTCCGTCCAGTCCATGACGACCACGCTCACCGCCGACGTCAACGCGACCCTGCAGCAGATCGCCGAACTGACCGCGGCGGGCTGCCAGATCGTCCGGGTCGCCTGCCCCTCGCAGGACGACGCGGACGCGCTGCCGCAGATCGCGAGGAAGTCGCAGATCCCGGTGATCGCGGACATCCACTTCCAGCCGAAGTACGTGTTCGCGGCGATCGACGCGGGCTGTGCGGCGGTGCGGGTGAACCCGGGCAACATCCGGCAGTTCGACGACAAGGTGAAGGAGATCGCCAAGGCGGCCTCCGAGGCGGGTGTGCCGATCCGGATCGGGGTGAACGCCGGGTCGCTGGACAGGCGCCTGCTGGAGAAGTACGGCAAGGCCACCCCGGAGGCGCTGGTGGAGTCGGCGCTGTGGGAGTGCTCGCTGTTCGAGGAGCACGGCTTCAGGGACATCAAGATCTCGGTGAAGCACAACGACCCGGTGGTGATGGTCAACGCGTACCGCCTGCTGGCGGCGCAGTGCGACTACCCGCTGCACCTGGGCGTGACCGAGGCGGGTCCGGCGTTCCAGGGCACGATCAAGTCGGCGGTGGCGTTCGGTGCGCTGCTGAGCGAGGGCATCGGGGACACGATCCGGGTCTCGCTGTCGGCTCCTCCGGCGGAGGAGGTCAAGGTCGGCATCCAGATCCTGGAGTCGCTGAACCTGCGGCAGCGGCGGCTGGAGATCGTCTCGTGCCCGTCGTGCGGTCGTGCGCAGGTGGACGTGTACAAGCTGGCGGACCAGGTGACGGCGGGCCTGGAGGGCATGGAGGTGCCGCTGCGGGTCGCGGTGATGGGCTGTGTCGTCAACGGTCCGGGTGAGGCGCGCGAGGCGGACCTGGGGGTGGCCTCGGGCAACGGCAAGGGGCAGATCTTCGTCAAGGGCGAGGTCATCAAGACCGTGCCGGAGTCGAAGATCGTGGAGACCCTCATCGAAGAGGCCATGAAGCTCGCCGAGCGCATGCAGGCCGACGGAGTGCCGTCAGGAGAGCCCCAGATCAGTGTGAGCTAAAGCGAAACAATCCCCGGCAGGGGAGCGAGGTGGGAAAGTGTCGCTGCTCGAGAACATCCGTGGTCCACGCGACCTGAAGGCCCTTCCGCCGGAGCGGCTGGGCGAACTCGCCGTGGAGATCCGTGAATTCCTGGTGCAGGCGGTGGCCAGGACCGGGGGGCACCTGGGACCCAATCTGGGCGTGGTCGAGCTGACGGTCGCCCTGCACCGGGTCTTCGACTCGCCGGCCGACCGCATCCTGTGGGACACGGGTCACCAGTCCTACGTCCACAAGATCCTGACCGGCCGTCAGGACTTCTCCAAACTGCGCGGCAAGGGGGGCCTGTCCGGCTACCCCTCGCGCGCCGAGTCCGAGCACGACGTCATCGAGAACAGCCACGCCTCCACGGTGCTCGGCTGGGCCGACGGCCTGGCCAAGGCCAACCAGGTGCTCGGCCGGCAGGACCACGTCGTGGCCGTGATCGGGGACGGTGCGCTCACCGGCGGCATGGCCTGGGAGGCGCTGAACAACATCGCCGCCGCCAAGGACCGTCCGCTGATCATCGTCGTCAACGACAACGAGCGCTCCTACGCCCCCACCATCGGCGGCCTCGCCAACCACCTGGCCACCCTGCGCACCACCGACGGCTACGAGCGCTTCCTGGCCTGGGGCAAGCAGGTGCTCCAGCAGACGCCCGTGGTCGGCAAGCCGCTGTACGAGTCCCTGCACGGCGCCAAGAAGGGCTTCAAGGACGCCTTCGCCCCGCAGGGCATGTTCGAGGACCTGGGGCTGAAGTACCTCGGCCCGATCGACGGCCACGACGTGACCGCGGTCGAGTCGGCGCTGCGCCGGGCCCGGCGCTTCCACGGCCCCGTCCTCGTGCACTGCCTCACCGAGAAGGGCCGCGGCTACGCCTTCGCCGAGCGCGACGAGGCGGACCGCTTCCACGCCGTGGGCGCCATGGACCCGCTCACCTGCGAACCGCTCACCCCGTCGAGCGGCCCGAAGTGGACCTCGGTCTTCGGCAACGAGATGGTCCGGATCGGCGCCGAGCGCCCGGAGGTCGTGGCGATCACGGCGGCCATGCTGCAGCCGGTCGGGCTGGAGAAGTTCGCCAAGGCCTTCCCGCGCCGCGTCTACGACGTCGGGATCGCCGAGCAGCACGCGGCGGTCTCGGCGGCGGGCCTGGCGACCGGTGGCCTGCACCCGGTGGTCGCCGTGTACGCGACCTTCCTCAACCGCGCCTTCGACCAGGTCCTGATGGACGTCGCGCTGCACAAGTGCGGTGTCACCTTCGTGCTGGACCGGGCGGGCGTCACCGGCGACGACGGCGCCTCGCACAACGGCATGTGGGACATGTCGATCCTCCAGGTCGTCCCGGGCCTGCGGATCGCCGCCCCGCGCGACGCCGACCAACTGCGCGCCCAGCTCCGCGAGGCGATCGACGTCGACGACGCGCCCACCGTCGTCCGCTTCCCCAAGGAGACCGTCGGCGAGGCCCTGCCGGCCATCGACCGGGTCGGCGGCATGGACGTCCTGCACCGCGGCGACCGGCCGGACGTGCTGATGGTGTCCGTCGGTGCCCTGGGCTCGGTCTCCCTGGCCGCGGCCGCCCTGCTCCGCGAACGCGGCGTCGGCGTCACGGTCGTCGACCCCCGCTGGGTCAAGCCGCTCGACGCGGAGCTGCCCGCGCTCGCCGCCCGGCACCGCATGGTGGCCGTCATCGAGGACAACGGCCGTGCCGGGGGCGTGGGTTCCGCGGTGGCGCAGGCCCTGCGTGACGCGGAGACCGACGTGCCGGTCCGGGACTTCGGCATCCCGCAGCAGTTCCTGGCGCACGCCAAGCGCGGCGAGGTGCTGGCCGACATCGGGCTCACCCCCGCCGAGATCGCCGGCCGGATCGGGGCCACCTTGACCCGTCTCGCGGTGAACGAGCAGCACCCGAACGAGAGGCACGTGAGCGATGACACCGCCCGAACCTGAGCCCAAGGGGTTCGACCTGGCGACGCTGCTGGCCGAGCGCGGAGCCGAGCGCTACGACCTGCACGCCAGGTACCTCAACCACCAGTTGCCGCGCATGCTGCACACCATCGGCTTCGACAAGGTCTACGAGCGGGCCGAGGGCGCGTACTTCTGGGACGACGAGGGCCGGGACTACCTCGACATGCTCGCCGGCTTCGGGGTGATGGGCCTGGGCCGCCACCACCCCGTGGTCCGCAAGGCGCTGCACGACGTCCTGGACGCCGGGCTGGCCGACCTCACCCGCTTCGACTGCCAGCCGTTGCCGGGCCTGCTCGCGGAGAAGCTGCTGTCGTACGCGCCGGGGCTCGACCGGGTGTTCTTCGGCAACAGCGGCACCGAGGCCGTCGAGACGGCCCTGAAGTTCGCCCGTTACGCCACCGGCAGGCCCCGCGTGCTCTACTGCGACCACGCGTTCCACGGGCTGACCACCGGCTCGCTCTCCGTCAACGGCGAGGGCGGCTTCCGCGAGGGCTTCGACCCGCTGCTCCCCGACACCGCCGTGCCCCTGGGCGACCTGGCGGCCCTGGAGCGGGAGCTGGCCAAGGGCGACGTGGCCGCGCTGATCGTCGAGCCGATCCAGGGCAAGGGCGTGCACGCCGCGCCGCCCGGTTACCTGCGGGCGGCGCAGGAGCTGCTGCACCGGCACAAGGCGCTGCTCGTCGCCGACGAGGTGCAGACCGGCATCGGCCGCACCGGCGACTTCTTCGCGTACCGGCACGAGGAGGGCGTCGAGCCGGACCTGGTGTGCGTGGCCAAGGCGCTGTCGGGCGGCTACGTGCCGGTGGGAGCCACCCTCGGCAAGGACTGGATCTTCAAGAAGGTCTACTCGTCCATGGACCGGGTGCTGGTGCACTCCGCCAGCTTCGGCTCCAACGCCCAGGCCATGGCCGCGGGGCTGGCCACCCTCACGGTGATGGAGGACGAGAAGGTCGTCGCCAACGCGCGGGCCACCGGGGACCTGCTCCGCGAGCGTCTGGCCGCCCTCGTCGACCGCTACGAGCTGCTGCACGAGGTCCGCGGCCGGGGCCTGATGATCGGCATCGAGTTCGGCCGGCCGAAGTCGCTGGGGCTGCGCAGCCGCTGGACGATGCTGCAGGCGGCCCGCAAGGGCCTGTTCGCGCAGATGGTGGTCGTGCCGCTGCTGCAGCGGCACCGTATCCTCACCCAGGTCTCGGGGGACCACCTGGAAGTGATCAAGCTGATCCCGCCGCTGGTCATCGGGGAGCGCGAGGTGGACCGTTTCGTGGACGCCTTCACCGCCGTGATGGACGACGCACACGGCGGCGGTGGCCTGATGTGGGAGTTCGGCAGGACACTGGTGAAGCAGGCCGTCGCCAACCGCTGACCCGGGCCCGCGTCCGGCCCCCGGTGCTTTGCCCCTGAGGCAAGTTTTTTGCCTCAGGGGCGAACCGCGTCTATACCTGAGGTATGACCTCACCATCCGCGGACGAGGCGCCCCTGCCGGACGTCGCCCCCCAGCTGCGCGCGCTGCGCCGCAGGGGCGGGCTGACGCTGGAGGCGGCCGCGGCCCGCGCCGGGCTGTCGCCCGCGCACCTGTCCCGGCTGGAGACCGGGCAGCGGCAGCCTTCGCTCCCGATGCTGCTGACCCTCGCCCGCACCTACGGCACCACGGTGTCCGACCTGCTCGGCGAGACCTCCCCCGAGCGCGATCCGGTCGTCCGCGGCGGTTCCGTGCCTCCCGCGGAGGCCGGCGGCTGGACGTACTGGCCGGCCGGGAACCCCGGGCGGGCCATGCAGGCGCTGCGGCTGCACGTGCCGCCCGGCCCCCAGGAGGGGCTGGTCCGCGTCCACGCCGGCGAGGAGTGGCTGTACGTCCTGGGGGGCGAACTGCGGCTCACCCTCGGGGACGCCGTGCACCGGCTGGTGCCCGGCGACAGCGCCCACTTCGACTCGCTCACCCCGCACCGCATCGCGGCGGCCTCGCCGGACGGTGTCGATCTGCTGTTCGTCCACACGCTGCTGCGGAGTTCCGTCGTGGAGCTGTGCCTGGGCGACGGCCGTTCAACGCGCCCCCACGGCGCATGACGAGAGGACTGACCGTGTCCGGCAACTCCGGGGGCAAGGCCCCCATGGGCTTCAAGGTGCGCACCTTCATCTATCTGGTGGGGGTCCACATCATCGCCGCGTTCTTCTTCCTGATCTTCCACCTGGCCGGGGCCAAGTAGGGCGGCCCCGCCGCCTCGTGTCAGGCCGGCTGCGCGCCGTCCAGGAAGAGCGCGCGCAGCCGCTCGCGACGCCCGGGGGTGAGGCCGAGCCCCTCCTCCAGGTAGCGGTCCACCGAGCCCCAGTGCTCCTCGATGGTGTCGAAGGCGGTCTCCAGGTACTCCTTGCGCGCGTCGAAGAGCGGGCCGAGCAGCTCCATGACCTCGGGGGTGGTCGCCGGTTCCGCGTCGTCGCCGCGCTTGATGCGGTAGCGGCGGTGGGCCTCGTTGCTCTTGAGGTAGTCCTCCACGATCGCGTCGCGCTCGACCCCGAGGGCGAGCAGGATGACGGCGACCGAGGTCCCGGCCCGGTCCTTGCCCGCGGCGCAGTGCAGCAGCGCCGGCACCGACTCGTCCTCGGCGAGCAGTTCCAGCATGCGGGCGTGCTCGGCGGTGCGGTCCAGCACGATGCGGCGGTAGGCGTGCACCATGCGCGCGGCGGCGCGGCCCTCGCCGAGGATCTCGCGCAGCGCCGCGATGTCGCCGTCGCGGACCGTCGTCCAGAACTCGGCGCCCGAGGCCGGGTCGCTCAGCGGCATGTTGACGTTGCGCACGCCGGGCAGCTCGACGTCCGGGCCCTCCAGCTTCATGTCGGAGGCGTTGCGGAAGTCGAAGACCGTGTGCAGCCCGAGGGCGGAGAGGAAGGCGGCGTCGTCGGCGGTGGCGTGCGCCAGGTGGCCGCTGCGGAAGAGCCGTCCGTACCGCACCCGGCGGCCGTCGGTCGTCGGGAGGCCGCCCACGTCGCGGAAGTTGCGCACCCCGGTCAGCTCGGGTTCCGACGGGGCGGTCTGCGGCGTCTGCTCGGTCACCGGGGCTCCTTCGCTCAGGGGCCGGACGGTGCGGATCACCGGCGGCCGGACCACTCCCGACCATACGACACCCCGGGCGCGCCCCGTACCGCGCGGTATGTGATCGCGGGAGGGGGCTGTGCGCGGCGGTCGCGACGCCGCCGTATTCCGCTTCCGGCGGATCCGGCCGGGTGGGATACATCACCCCCCGTCAACCCTTGGTTACGGTGGCGTAGGTCACTTGAGGAGGTGAAGTATGTGCTGACGTGCCAGACGATTCGAAGAGAAACCACAGTGCCGCCATCGGGTCGTACACCGCCCTGGGGGACAGCTTCACGGAAGGTGTGGGCGATCCGGGTCCCGACGGGACGTTCATCGGCTGGGCCGACCGGCTGGCGGTCCTCCTGTCCGACCGCCGCCCGGAGCACGACTTCCGGTACGCGAACCTCGCGGTGCGCGGCCGCCTGCTCGACCAGATCGTCGAGGAGCAGGTGCCGCGGGCCGTGGAGCTCGCGCCCGACCTCGTGACCTTCTGCGCGGGCGGCAACGACATCCTCCGCCCCGGCAGCGACCCGGACGACGTCGCGGAGCGCTACGAGGCGGCGGTCGCCCGCCTCACCGCGTCCGTCGGCACCGTCGTGCTGTGCACCGGTTTCGACACCCGCGGCATCCCCGTGCTGCGCCATCTGCGCGGCAAGATCGCCACCTACACGGCCCATGTGCGCGCCATCGCCGACCGGTACGACTCCCCGGTGCTGGACCTGTGGTCGCTCCGTTCCGTCCAGGACCGCCGGGCCTGGGACTCCGACCGCCTCCACCTGTCGCCCGAGGGGCACACCAGGGTCGCGCTGCGCGCCGCGCAGGTGCTGGGCCTCGAGGTGCCCGCCGACCCCGACCAGGCGTGGCCGCCGGAGCCGTTCCGCGCGCCCGCCGAGATCCGGCGGGACAACATCCAGTGGGCGCGCGAGTACCTCGTGCCCTGGATCGGCCGGCGCCTGCGCGGGGAGTCCTCCGGCGACAACGTGGAGCCCAAGCGCCCGGACCTGCTGCCGCTGTAACCGGCGGACCCGGGGCGTACCGCGCGCGGGCGCGACGCGGCGTCAGAAGGACGAGGCCCCGGAGGCGAGTTCGGCCCACACGACACGGCCGCCACCGTCGTCGGTGGGCCGGACGCCCCATGCCTGCGAGAGCGCGCCCACCAGCAGCAGCCCGCGGCCGCCCTCCTCGTCGACGCCCGCCGCCCGCGGCCGGGGCGCAGTCGGCGCGTGCCCCTGGTCGCTGACTTCGAGGCGCAGCCGGGTGCCGTCGTAGCGCAGTCCGCAGGTGATGAACTCACTGCCGGTGTGCATGACGGCGTTGGTGAAGAGCTCGGAGACGATCATCTCGGCGTCGTCGCGGAGTCCCTCGTCCGCCTCCCACTCCCGCAACCGTGCCCGCACGCGATGGCGTGCGTCGGCGACCGAGGACCCGTGAGCGGGCAAACGGAAGAGGTCCTGGCAGCGAGGGGCGTCGAGGTCGCCACGGCGCTCTAACCGCAGAGCGTCTGGTGAGGAGGCCACGTCGCTAACTATGCGGTGCCGTTCTCACTGTTGGCAAGATGCGATCTGTAATTTACAGAACGGCCGATGCGCACTGTCGGTTTTCGTTGACGGCATGACACACTGCTTGTGGCAGAGGGGAGTTGGGGAAGTGGTCGTGACGGACGCGCGGTCAGCCGGTGCCCCCACCGTCCTCCGTGTGGTGCTCGGAAAACGGCTCCAGGACCTGCGTGAGAAGGCCGGACTCTCCTTCGAGGACGCGGGCCGGGCGCTCGACGTCACCCACGCCACCGTCCGCCGCATGGAGAAGGCCGAGGTCGGCCTGAAGATCCCCTACGTCGAGAAGCTCCTGCGCACCTACGGGGTCACCGACCCGGAAGAGGTCGAGGGGTTCCTGGCGCTGGCCCGCGAGGCCAACCAGCCGGGCTGGTGGCACCGCTACCGCGACGTCCTGCCCGACTGGTTCAGCGCCTTCGTGAGCCTGGAGGGCGAGGCCGGTGTCATCCGCGCCTACGAGCCGCACTACGTCCCCGGACTGCTGCAGACCGAGGACTACGCGCGCGAGGTGCTGCGGGCGGGGAACCCGGGCGCCGGCGACGCGGAGGTCGAACGCGGGGTCGCGCTGCGCATGGAGCGCCAGGCCCTGCTCACCCGTGAGGACGCGCCGCTGGTCTGGATCGTCATCGACGAGACGGTGCTGCGAAGACCCATCGGCCGTCCGGCGGTCATGCGTGCCCAGATCGCCAAGCTGATCGACTCCTGCGCGCTGCCCAACGTACGGCTCCAGATCATGCCGTTCACGGCCGGACCGCACCCTGCCATGTACGGCCCGTTCCACATCTTCCGGTTCCAGACGCACGAGCTCCCGGACGTCGTCTACTCGGAGAGCCTGGTCGGGGGCGTCTACTTCGACGACCGCGACGACGTCTCGGCGTTCCTGGAGGCACTGGACCGGATGTGCGCACAGGCCGCGCCCACCCAGAGCACCGAGCGGATCCTCGTCGGCATCCAGAGGGAGACGTGACCATGGAGCGGACCCACGACGGCGACGAGATGACCGCACCGACCTCGACCCGCAAGGGTCACCGGAATCCGAACGGAGCAGGGCGTTGACCGACAAGGGCTTCCCCGCGGAGGAGATCGACACCAGCCGGCCGCACCCGGCCCGGATGTACGACTACTACCTCGGCGGCAAGGACAACTACGAGGCCGACCGCGAGGCGGCCGAGATGGTGATCCGCATGACCCCCGACGCGCGCCCCAGCGCCCGCGCCAACCGGGACTTCATGCAGCGCGCGGTCCGCTACGCGGCGGGGCAGGGCGTCCGGCAGTTCGTCGACATCGGCACCGGCATCCCCACCTCGCCCAACACCCACGAGGTCGCCCGCTCCGTCGTCCCGGAGGCCCGGGTCGCCTACGTCGACAACGACCCCATCGTGGCCGCCCACGCCGGCGCGCGGCTCACCAACACCGGCAACGCCGGCTTCTTCCTCGGCGACGTCCGTGAGCCCGAGACCATCCTGGAGCACGCCACCATCCGGGAGCTGATCGACTTCGACGAGCCCGTCGCCCTGATGCTGGTCGCGCTGCTGCACTTCGTCCGCGACGACGAGGACCCGGCCGGGATCGTGCGGACCCTCACCAAGAACCTCCCGGCCGGCAGCTTCCTGATCCTCAGCCACGGCACGACCGACTTCCACCGGGACGTCGACGCCGATGCCGGTGAGGCGTACAAGAACGCCACCTCCACCCTCAACCTGCGCAGCAAGCCGCAGATCGAGCCCTTCTTCGAGGGGTTCCCCCTGGTCGAGCCGGGCCTGGTGCAGGTGCCGCGGTGGCGCCCGGACTCCCCGTCCGCGCGGGAGGGCGAGCACGCCCGCGCAGCCTTCTGGGGAGGCGTCGGCCGCAAGAGCTGACGCGGGGGCGCCGGCCGCCCGCTACGGGAGCAGGGGCGGCAGGAGCGGGAGCGGTGTCCGCCCCGGCGGCGGCACGGCGGGGATCCGCTCCAGCACCCCGCCCGCGAACACGTCGTACAACGGCAGCGTCTCCAGGTGGACGTAGCCGATGTGGCAGTCGCAGACGGCCAGCGGACACGCGCGCGGGCGCAGCGCCGCTAGGTAGGAGCCGTCGTAGAGGTTGCCCAGTTCCTCGGGGACGAAGTGGCAGCGGCGCACCGTGCCCTCGCCGTCCACCGAGATGACCGACTCGCCCGTGCGGCACGGCAGGCCCGCGCTGCGGTGCGGATGCCGGCTGTAAGGGAAGAGCGGGTCCAGCGCGGTCCACCGCGCCGCCTCGGCGTCGGTGTACGTGTGGCCCTCGGCGGCGTTGACCCACAGGTAGACGTGGTCCGGGAGGTCGGCCCGCAGCCGGTCGGCCTGTTCCAGGTGCTCCGGCAGCCCGACGATGCCCACGCTGTGGCGGACGCCGCGGTCCGCGAGCTCGCGGCATTTGGCCAGGAAGCGGTCGTAGGGCGTCTGGCCCGGGTGGAAGGTGCACCACAGGGCGAGCGTGTCCAGGTCGGCCTCGTCCAGCCACTGCGTGCGGTAGCTCAGATTGGTCTGGATCGCCACCCGGCGGACGTGCGGAAGCCGGCTCAGCTCCGCCAGCGTACGCCGGTACCAGGAGCGCACCAGGCCCTCGCCCCACGGGGTGAACAGCAGGGAGAGCCGGTCGTCGGTCCGCCCGGCCGCCCAGCCCGCGAAGCGCTCCAGCGCGGCGCGGTCGGCGGTCAGCTGGGCGCGGCTGTCACGGCGCTTGGCGAAGGGGCAGTACGGGCAGTCGTAGTCGCACGAGGCCAGCGGGCCGCGGTAGAGGATCGTCAGGTCCATGGCGGAGGCGCTCACTTGGGCTCGTAGGCGGCCATGCGCCGGCGGACGGCGGCGGAGAACAGCTCGGGTCCGGCCGCGTCGGAGTGGGCCAGCCCCTCGGGCGACAGCCGCAGCACCTCCGGCCCCGCGGCGGCGTCGAGCCAGCCCCGGTCCGCGAAGCGCTCCAGCTCCCCGGCGAAGTCCTCCCCGGGAGCCGTGCCGAACCGGGCCCGGTACTCCGTGACGGGCAGGCCCTCGGCCTGCAGCAGGGACTGCAGCAGATGACGGCGGCGGGCCTCCTCGGCGTCCATCGCCCAGCCGAAGTCGGCGTGGGCGAACTCCTGCGTGGTGCGCGCCGTGTAGTCGTCGATGATGCCGCGGATGTGGTGCATGTCGACGGCGTAGTCGAAGGAGTAGTGCAGCGAGGAGGTGTATGAACGGGCGCCGCAGCCCAGGCCCACCATGCCGTCGGTCTGGCAGGCGTAGTCCCCGCCGCCCGTGGTGGGCGCGTCCGCACGGCGGAACATGCGCATCGACACCTGCTCGTAGCCGTGCGCCAGCAGATGGTCGCGGCCGTGGCGGTACAGCCGCAGCCGCTGCTCGTCCCACGCCGCTTCGCCCCGCGCGGCGTCGGCCGCGTGCCGGCCGAGGCCGGTGAGCGGGCGGACGTACAGGGGGTACAGGTACAGCTCCTCGGGCCGCCAGGCGAGCGCCGCGTCGAGGGACTGCGTCCAGGAACCCTCGGTCTGGCCGTCGATGCCGTAGATCAGGTCGATGTTGAGGACGGGGATGCCCGCCTCCCGGATCCTGCCCAGCGCCGCCTCGACGTCGGCCCGGCGCTGGGGACGGACGGCGGCGCGCGCCTCGGCGTCGACGAAGCTCTGCACCCCCAGGCTCAGCCGGGTCGTGCCGCGCTCCGCCAGCACCGACAGCCGGTCGGCGGTCGCGGTGGCCGGCGAGGCCTCCACGGAGAGCGGTATCGCCCGCAGGTCCGCCCCCAGGCCGCGTTCGGCGAGATCGCAGAGCCGCTCCAGCTCGGCAGCCTCCAGGTACGTGGGGGTGCCGCCGCCGAAGGCCGCGTTGGCGAACCGCGCGCCCCCGCCCAGCGCCTCCCGCACCGCCGCGGCCTGGCGCTCCAGCGCGTCCAGGTAGGCGGTCGCCAGGCCGTCGGGCGCCCCGATCCTGGTGAAGAGGTTGCAGAAGCCGCAGCGGACCTCGCAGAACGGGATGTGGAAGTAGAGGGACAGCGCGTCCTTCGGCTCGTCCGCCCACAGGTCGCGCAGCCGGGCGTGCTCGCGGGGCAGCGCGCGGTAGGCCGTCTTGTGCGGGTACGCGTACACGTAGTGCCGGTACGGGCGCACGGCGGCCGTGGCCGGGGGCGCGGCGGAGAGCGTCACGTCGGTGAGGGTCATCGGGCGGCCCCGTCGAGGAGGAAGTGGGCGTAGGGCACCGTCCACACGACCTCGTGGCCGATGCGGTGGCCGGTGTGGCCGTCCTCGCCGTACGCCGTGCCGTGGTCGGAACAGACGACGGCCAGGCACGGACGGCGGCTGGAGACGGCGGCGAAGAGCCTGCCGATGTGGCGGTCGACGTACTCCAGGGCGGCGGCGTGGGTGGCGCGCGAGTCGCCCGCCTCCCGGGTGGCGCCCGGCAGGTGGAACCAGTTGGGCTGGTGCAGCGCCGACACGTTCACGAACAGGAAGAGCCGCTGCTGCGGCGGCAGGGCGGCGACGACCTCCTCGGCGCGGGCCACCTGGGCCTCGAAGGAGGTCGGGGAGGGCACGCCGAACTCCGGCTCCCAGTGGCTCTCCTGGAAGAGCCCGGGCAGCACCGAGCCCAGCGGCGCCTGCTTGTTGAAGAAGCCGACGCCGCCGATGCACACCGTGCGGTAGCCGGCCTCGGCCAGGCCCGACACCAGGTCGGGGGTGTCGTACACGAAGGTGCCGTCCGCGGTGCTCTCGCTGCCGGCGAAGCGCGCCGCGAACAGCCGCGGGTGGGGACCGGGCGCGGTGGGCGTGGGCAGGAAGCCCGCGAAGATCGCCTGGTGGGAGGCGTAGGTGAAGCTGCCGGGCGCGTGCCGGCGCTCCCAGCGGCCACCGGGCAGATGGCGGGCCAGGTGGGGGATGCGGCCGGCCGCGGCAAGCTCCTCGGCCACGTCGTGCCGGAGGGTGTCCAGCGTGACCAGCAGGATGTTGTGGCTGCCCACGATCTGGTTCATGTCAAGCGGTGGCGTCATGGTGGTGCTCCTCGCGTCGCGCGCCGTGCATCGCGGCCGGTACGGCGGCGACCTGGGCGGCGTAGGTGTCCAGGCCCTCGGCGCCGCTGCCGGGGAGGCCGGTGAGCCGGGGCAGCAGATCCCCGAAGGCGTTGACCTCGCCGACGGCGAAGCGGCGCCAGCCCGTCGCGGGCAGGACGTCCACACCGACGCAGAGCGTGCCGGGGAAGCACGCGGCCGCCCGTTCCGCGGTCGTCAGCACCTCCCCGAAGTCGCCGCCCGCGGCGCGGATCGCCGCGCGGGCCGTGTCCAGGTCGCCGCGGGCGCCGCCTAGGTGCAGGTTCGTCATGGGGTGCGGGCTGGTGCGGACGACGGCGTGCGTGGCGCGGCCCGCGACCACCACCACCCGCAGGTCGGCCGCCCGCCCGTGCTGGGACGCCTTGGGCAGCCAGCGCTCGACGTGCAGCCCGTCCGGGGCCAGCGCGTCCACGAGGGCGGCGACCTCCCGCTCCGTGCGGTACTCGCGTACCCGCAGCGAGTTGAAGAGGCGTCCGTCGGCGGTGGTCTCCACCGAGGTCGTGGCCTTGACCCGGCCGGGGCCCGCCATCGCCAGCGCCACCACTCCGGAGGCGGAGGAGCCGTGCGCGGGCTTGAGGAACGCCCGGGAGATCCGGGCGGACCGCAGGCGCTCCCGGAGCTCGGCCCAGCCGCGCACCGGCGGCCCGTCGGGAGCGGGCGGCACCGGGACGCCCGCGGCGGCCAGCCGGGCGTGGCAGCGCCGCTTGTCGAACAGCACGGCGACCTCCCCGGCGTCCGCCGACGGCACCGCGCCGGCCCGGCGGGCCGCCGCCGTCACCTCGTGCACGGCGGCGGTGAAACGGCGGTACCACAACGCGGTGCCCTCGACCCTGGCCGGGTCGTCGGCGCCCCGCAGCAGGCGGTCGACCTCGGTGTCCTCGCCGGGCGAGTCGACGCGCACGAACTCACCGGGCGCGAAGGCGTACCGGCCGCGCAGTACGTCGCGCCACGCCAGCACCCGGGGCGCGGGATGCCCCGCGGCACGCACCGCGTCGGCGAAGAGGGTCGTCCTGCGGTTGCCGGGGTTGCCGACGACGGCGATGCGGAGCGCACCGCCGGTCCCGCTACTCGGAGACGGCGACATAGCGCCACTCCTCGTTCCGCCAGCGATGCGGCTCGCAGTGCTCCGACAGGTCGACCTCGGTGCCCGCGGAGCCCACGACGGCGCGCAGCCGCTCGGCCACGGCCCCGCTCAGGTAGTGGTGGTGCAGGTCGAGCCGCTTGAGGTGGGTGAGCGGCTGGCCGCGCAGCAGCGCCTCGGCGCCGGTGTCGGTGAGGGTGCCCATGGACAGGCTCAGCGTCTCCAGCTGCGCGACGACGGGAGCGGAGGCCACCGCCGCCGCGATCTCGTCCTGCAACTCGCTGTCCTGCAGGCCGAGGTGGCGCAGCGCGGGGAAGCGCCCGCCGGCCAGGACCGGCGCGAGGTCGGCGACCGTGGAGTCCCCTCCGTACTGCTCCACGCCGAGCCACAGCTCCAGCCGCTCCAGCGCGGGCAGCTCGCAGGCGCCGACCGCCCGCACCACCGAGCCGGGCAGCCCGCCGGACTCCAGGCGCAGCACGCGCAGCGCCTCGTGACGGACGGGACGCAGCGACAGCGGCTCCTCGCCCAGCCCCTGCGAGTCGCCGCCGCGGACACCGAACTCCTCCAGCAGCGGGAAGCGTTCGAGGACGGGCGTGACGTCGGTCAGCTGCAGCCAGGAGACCTCGCACTCCTCGCCGGTCACGTCGGCGAGGAACAGGGCGCGCAGCGCGGGGAGACGCTCCGCGTCCGCGAGCACCAGTTCCAGCGCGGGACGCAGCTCGGAGTACTCGTCGTCCCACCAGGGGCCGAGGACCAGCGCGCGCACCCGCGTGGTGTCGACCGCCGCGGTGAAGTGGCCCCACAGCTCGGGGAAGGGGATCTCGCCGGCCTCGAAGCAGTCAAGCCGCCAGGCCACGGCTTCGGGCCCGGGCAGCTCGGCCGTGCCGGCCTCGGGCAGCGTGTGCACGCGCAGCCCGTGGAAGGTCTCCAGGTGACGTGTGACGGTCATGACGGCCTCACTCCGCGACGGCGGTGTAGCGGTGGACCTCGCCGTCCCACTCGTCCTCGTCACCGGGTTCGGAGAGGTCGACCTCGACGCCCGAGGGCTCCAGGGCGGCCCGCACGCGCTCGGCGACCGGCTCGGTGACGAAGTTGTGGTGCAGGTCCAGCCAGTTCAGGTGGGTCAGCGGCTGGCCGGCGAGCAGGGCGGTCACACCGTCGTCGGTGAGCACGCCCAGGGACAGGTCGAGCGAGGAGAGCTGGGCCACGACGGGGGCCGCGGCGACGGCGGCGGCGATCTCGTCCTGGATCTCGCTGTTGCGCAGGCCGAGGTGGCGCAGCGCGGGGAAGCGGCCGCCGGCCAGGACCGGCGCGAGGTCGGCGACCGTGGCGTCGCCTCCGTACTCCTCCACGCCCAGCCACAGCTCCAGGTGCTCCAGCGCCGGGAGTTCGCTCGCGGCGACACCGCGGACCACCTCACCGGGCAGGCCGCCCGCCTCGAAGCGGAGCGTGCGCAGCCGCTGGTGGCGGGTCGCCGGGAAGCGCAGTCCGGTGCCGCCGCGGACGCCGAACTCCTCCAGCCGCGGATAGGCCTCGAGCACCGGCGTCACGTCGGACTGCTCGATCCAGGAGATCTCGGCCTCCTCCATCTCCAGGTCGCCGAGGAACACGGCCTCCAGCGCGGTCAGCCGTTCGCGCGCGTCCACGAGCAGCCGCACGAGGACACCGGAGTCGTTGTCGTACGGCTCGCCCCACTGGCCCACGACCAGGGCCCGGACCCCGGCGGGTTCGACCGTCTCCAGGAAGCGGTCCCACAGTTGCGCGAAGGTCTCCTTCGCGTCGTCCCAGGGGTTGACGGCCAGCCGCCACGCCACCGCGCCCGCCGCCGGGAGCTCCTGCCGCGCGCCGGGCGCGGGGAAGTCGAAGGCCGGCAGGCCGTTCAGTTCCTGCAGATGTTCGACGTGGGACATCGGTGGTCTCCCGAGGTGGACGGACGCGGTGCCTTGACGTGGTGGTGCCTCGCTCGCGAAGAGTTCTACCAAGCCGCTCCGACAGCGCCTGCCGCGGGCTGTGCACAAGTCGCCGGGGGGCGTTGTCACACCCCCCGCGTAGCGTCGTGGACATCGGGTCGGCGGGTGCCGACGGCGGAGGGAGACGCGCATGTACCGGCAGGGGGACGTCCTGATCGTGCCCGTCGCGGAAGCGGCCGTGCCGCCGGGCACGGACCGGATGCCGCGGCAGGCGAGGGACGCGCGCGGCAGGCTCGTGCTGGCCCTCGGCGAGGTGACCGGGCACGCCCATGCGGTCGTCGGGCCGGGGACGCTGGTGCGCGAGGCCGGGCCGTTCGGGGCGGCGTACCTCCATCTCCCGGACGGCGGGCGGGTGGTCCACGAGGAGCACGCCGCGATACCGCTGCCGAAGGGGTGGTACCGGGTGGTGCGGCAGCGCGAGTACGTGCCCGGCGCGGTACGCGTCGTGGCGGACTGACCAGGACGGGGGAGCGGAGCGATGACGACGGTGGCGAGCGCGGGTACGAGTTCGGGCACGGGTACGGCGACGGAGCCGGCAGCAGACACGACGGCGCTGTGGCGCGAGGTCGTCGCGGCGACCGGACCCGCGGACCGGGCGGCGACGGAGGAGGGGGTGCGCCTGGCCTACCGGCTGGCGGGGCTGCCCGAGCCGGAACGGATCGTGTGGGCGGCCTCGCCCCTGGAGGCGGTGGCCCTGGTCGTGCGCCTGACGGCGGACGGCACGGCGGGCGGCAGCGTCCGCGACGCCGTGCGGACCCGACCGTGGGCGGCCGCGCGGGAGCGGGTCGCCGACCGGCTCGGACCGGCCGGGTGGGCGGACCACTGGGCCGTCACGGGCGCGCAGTTGTGGGACACGACGGTGCTGCTGACCGAGCGGATACGGACCGCGGTGGTGGACGCCGGACCGGGGGTGCCCGGCGGCGGGCAGGCCGTGCGGCTCGCGTTGCTCGACGCCGTGCTCGGGCAGCACGACGCGGCGTGGCTGGCCGCTTTCGACGACCAAGGGGGCACGCCGGAGCTGGCCGGGATCGCCGCGGTCGCCCGGAACGCCGGCTGGTGGTGGCCGTACGAGCGGACGGCGGTCGTCGCCGAACGCCCCCTGGAGCTGCACCGGGACGAGGCGGGCCGGCTGGACCGCGGCGACGGCCCCGCGCTGGCCTACGCGGACGGCTTCGCGCTGCACGCCTGGCGGGGCATGCCGGTCCCCGCCGAGTTCCTCGACGGGCTCGCCGGGCTGACCCCGCGCCGTATACGGGAGGAGGAGAACGCCGAGCTGCGCCGAGTGATGCTGGAGCACTACGGCTACGAGCGATACCTGGAGGAGTCCGGGGCCGAGCCCGTGCAGCGGGACGCCGCCGGCGTGCTGTGGCGGATCGAGCTGGAGGGGGACGAGCCGCTGGTGATGGTCGAGGTCGTCAACTCCACGCCGGAGCCGGACGGCACCCACCGCACCTACTGGCTGCGGGTGCCGCCGCGGACCCGGACCGCCCGCGAGGGCGTCGCCTGGACCTTCGGACTGGAGGAGGCCGACTACGTGCCGGAGAGGGAGACCTGAGCGGACTCCAGCGTCGCGGCGTCGATGAGGGCGAGGTTGCCGCCCGCCGTGCAGGTGTGGGCACCTGCCGTCGCGCCGAGGCGGGCGCAGGACTCGAAGTCCAGTCCGCGCATGCGCCCGTGGAGGAAGCCGCAGAGGAAGGCGTCGCCCGCCCCGTTGGAGTCCACCACCGGGCCGGGCGGGGTGACGGCCGGGATGTGCCGGGGCATGCTGCCCCCGTCGCGCGCGAGCAGATAGGCGCCGCCCGCGCCAGCGGTGGCGATCACGGCCTGGGCGCGGCCGTCGCGCAGGATCGCGCGCATGATGTCCGCGATCCGCTCGCCCGCTCCCGCCGCGCTGAGGAAGACCAGGTCGGAGCGGCGGGCGAACTCCCGCTGGTGCTCGGCCAGTCCGTCCCAGTCGTGCAGGTCGGTCGAGACGGGCAGGCCGAGTTCCTCGATGTCGTCGTAGAGGAAGCGCGTGAAGTGCGAGATCGACAGGTGCACGTGCCGGGCCCGGCGCAGGTGCGGCAGGTAGAACTCGCGCGGCATCCGCAGGTCCGCCGGGTCGCGCCCGTCGTAGAAGGACATCCGGCGGCCCGTGGCGTCCACGAGGTTGACGGCCCGCCGTGTCCCGGCGGGGGAGATCAGCGGCTCGAAGTCGACGTCGCCCTTGGCCAGGCGCTCCCTGAGCAGGGTGCCGATCCAGTCGTCGCCGACGAAGTCGAGGAACTTCACGGTCATGCCGAGCGCGCGGCAGCCCAGCGCCACGTTGCCGCCGGTCTGGCCGGGCCACTCCCGGACCGGCTCCACCCCGAGGGAGTCCACGAGCGGTACGGGCAGGCTGTCCACCCGCACGACGGTGTCCACCCCGGAACCGCCCACGACGAGCACGTCGTACGGCGACTCTTCCGTGGTCATGTGCACCTCCAGTCACCACCCCGGCGCCATGTTACGGCCGTTCGGTGTCCCCCGGTGTCCGGTCACTGATGTGCTCGGCCGCCCAGGCGGCCCACTCGAGCTCCAGCAGCCCCTCGTGGCGCTCCGCGGCCAGCGCCCCCTCGCGCTCCACGTAGGCCCGGGCCCGCCCGGGGTCGACCTGGTGGAGGAAGAAGACCCGCCGCAGCGCGTCGCTGCGGCGGTTGCGCCCGCGCGGTCCCTCGGCGGCGACGGTCACCAGCTCGGCCTCGGCGAGCCGGTTCAGCTCCGTGTAGAGCTGGCTCTGGGTGGCGGGCCAGACGTTGGTGAGGGACGTCTGAAACGCCCTGAGCCGGTCGTATCCGCTCGCCGGCCTCGTGCTCTCGGCCGGGCTGGTCGGCGCGGAGCGCCGCGCGGGCCACCCGGCGGACCGGTTCGTGATCGAACTCAGCTCCGCGGTGTTCTTCGCCCTGCTGGCGGCGCTGGCCTTCGCCGTCCCGGACTCACCGCTCGAGTCCTACAGTACGGCGCTCTCCCTGGGCTGGCTCGCCCTCGCGGCCTGGGGCTCGTTGGCCGTTTCCAGGCCGTTCACCCTCGGCATCGCCAGGACCATGGTCCCGCCCGCGGTCTGGGACAACCCGGTCTTCCTCCGCACCAACATGATCATCACCGCGGTGTGGGCGGCGTCCTTCACCGTGAACGCCGCGCTGCCGGCCGTCCTGCTCTCGGCCGCCCCGCACGCGCTCGCCGGGATCATCGCCGTCAAGGTCTGCGGCTTCGCCCTCCCGGTGGTCTTCACCGCGCGCTACAGTCGCGCGGTGGCCGCCCGCCGGCAGACAGCCGCCCCGGCGCCCGCCCCCGCGCCCGCCCCCGCGGGTGTCACGGCGCCGAGCCGGTGACCAGTTCCGTCCACGCCGCACGGACCGTGTCGAGCCCGAAGGCCCCGCGCAGCCAGTCGCGGGCCTGCTCGCCCGCCTCCTGCCAGCCGTCGGCCGCGAGCGCCGCGATCGCGTCCGCCATGGCCGAGGGGGAGTCGTGGATCCAGCGGCGTTCGTAGATCGCGTCGGCGCCCGGCCAGGGCAGCAGGGCGGGCACCGCGCCGGAGGCCATGCCCTCGGCGGGCGCGAGGTGGAAGCTCTCGTCGTCGCTGGTGGAGAGCACGAAGCCGATGCGCCGCAGCCAGCTCGCCACGTCGGGGCCGAAGTCGTCGAAGACCACGGCGTCCTCCAGCGGACCGGACTGCACACGGCGCAGCACGGCGTCGTAGTGCGCCCGCTCCTCGGGCTTGTTCCAGATCCACCAGTAGTCCCAGGGCATCTTGGACTTCACCGACAGCCGCCACCGCGGGTCCCTGGCCCGCAGCTCCTCGAGCACGTCCAGGCCCAGGTCGAGCCGCTTGCGCGAGGGCGCGATGCCGATCATGCCGAGGCGGTAGCGGGCGTCGGGGACCTTGGGGCGGTCCAGCTGCCGGTCGTCGACCCAGTTGGGGACGGTGACGAGCTTCTCCCGCGGCCAGCCGGTGCGTTCTCGCGTGAGCCGGTTGTAGTGCGGGCTGACGCACACGACGCGGTCGACGGCGTCGATGTCGACCTGCGCGGGGTAACCGGCGTACAGCTCGAAGCGGTGGAGGCGCACCAGCAGGCGGGAGCCGCGGCGCTTGTGGCGGCTGTACCAGACGGCCGCCGGCCCGCACCACTCCACGACCACGACGTCGGCCCAGGCGGCGAGTTCGCGGCCGGCGGCCGCGTCGTGCCGGGCCAGTGCCTCCCAGGCGTCGACCCGCACCTCGACCCCGGGCAGGGCCTGGAGGTGGTCCAGCAGACGCGTGAAGAACTTCAGGTCGTGCCCGGCGACGACGACCCGCAGCGGCCGTCCGCGGCCGGCGAGCGCGACCGGTGCCGCCGGCAGCGCCCGTTCGACCAGGCCGCGCAGCCGTTCGGCGGCCCGGTCCAGTGAGAAGTGCGCGGCGGCCTCGCGGCAGCGCCGGGCGGCCGTGCGGTAGGCCTCGGGGGAACGGGCGGCGGTGGCGACCGCCTCCGCCGCGTCGTCGAGGGTGCCGCGGCCGGGGACGAACAGCGGGTAGTCGGCGCCGAGCAGCGCCTCGTGCGCGGGCGTGCGGTTGAGCACGACGGGCAGCCCGAGCGTCCCGAACTCCAGTACCTTCGTGGACAGTTCCAGGCTCGCGTCCAGTTCCGGATGGCGCCAGCCCAGCCCCAGGTCGCATCCCGCGGCGATCCGCATGGCCTCCTGGCGGGGGGTGCCGCCGTGGTGCACCACGCCGGTCGCGCTCCGCAGCGCACGCTCCATGGCCGCGTGGAAGCCGGGGTGCCGCGGGTCGTCGTGGACCTTGTCGCCGACGGTGTGCAGCTCGGCCCGGATCCCGCGGGTGGCCAGCGCGCCCGGCAACTCGGTCATCTCCAGGGTGTTCCAGCGCGGCGCGAACTTGCCCGTGTACACCATGCGGACGGGGTCGCGCGCCGCGTCGTGCTCCGGCACCGCGAAGTCCGGGACGGGCACGCTCGGCGGGTACAGCACGCACTTGCCGCACGCGGCCGGCACCCAGGCCTCGGTGAAGCAGCGCAACTCCTCGGTCTGGCACAGCAGGTAGCGGCAGGCCTCGGCGATCCGGGTCAGTTCGTCGACCGCCTCGTCCGTCATCTGCGCCGCCGACTGCGGGATGTCGGTGAGGTACGCCCAGATCCGCCCGTCGAAGGCGCCGTCGGCGACGACCTGCGCCACCAGCCGGCGACCGCGCAGCACCAGCAGGTCGCACGGCTCCCGCTCGTCCTGCTCGCGCAGCACCCGCGAGGCCTGGACGGGGGACAGGACGTGCCCGGTCGGTACGACGGACACCCCCGGCAGTTGCGCCAGCGGATCGACCAGCCGTCCGGTGCGCACCGGCGCCTTCAGCACCAGCCGGGTCCCGCAGCCGGCCCGCGCCAGCGCCTGCACCGTCGACTGGGCCCACACCGCGGAACCGTCGATGAGGTTGAGGTCCACGTCCCCGTAGACCATCGCCCTGACCGTGCGTGTGCCCGTCATCGGACCTCCTCCGGGCGGATCGTGAACAGCCGTGCCGCCCCGGGGGACGGCCAGAGCGTCCTGCGCAGCAGGGCCGGGCGGAAGCCGTTGACGTGCGGAACGAAGCCCGGGGTGTCCGCGCTGAAGCCCACCGCGTCGGCCCCGGAGCACTCCTGGGCGCACATCAGGTCCAGCAGGTGGACCGCCGGCCGTTCCTCCGCGAGGTCCGTCCAGTCCGCGACCCAGGGCGCGCCCGGCCCGTCCGCCGTGGCCCGTACGATGACCCCGCCCGCGGTGAGTTCCGCGTAGGCCGCCCCGGGAACGGGCACCAGCACCTCGGCGGGGCGCAGCCGCTGCGCCATCACCTGCGCGACCAGGCGTGACACCTCGGATCCGTCACGCGGGTCGGCCAGCACGGCCACCCGCCGGGCGTCCAGCGGGTCCGCCGCCCCGGCGATCCGGGCGAGCTCCGACAGCCGGACCCGGGTGGCCCGGGAGGTGAAGATCTCCCGCAGGTCGGCGCGGTCCACCGACGCCGGGTCCAGCCGGGCCGGCTGCACCCCGGTGTCCCCGTCGAGCACGGCGTCCCAGGGGAACGGGGCCAGCCCCGGCGCGGCGGAGGCGGGGGCGTCCCGCCACAGCACTGCGGTACGGCCGAGCGCGTGGACGGTGGCGAGGAGTTCGGCCAGCCGCCGGTCCAGGTCGGGTGCGGTGCCGGTGCCGGTGTGCGCCCACGGCCCGGCAAGGCAGGCGCTGAGCTGTACGACGAGCACGTCCGGGTCGGTGCGTTCGGCGACCTGCCGTGCGTCGTGCGGCAGCACGCGGTTGACGACGGCGTCGTGGGCGAAGTCGGCGGTGGTCGTGGCGTCCAGGACACCGGCGATGACCAGCCGGTCGCGGGGGCCGGCCGTGAACGCCCGGTGGGCCAGGTGCAGGTGTCCGTCGGCCGCCGGACCGCCCCCACCCGGTGCCGGGGAGGCGGCGGCCGGCGTGCCCGGCCGGGCGGCTGCGGGGCGACCGCCCTTGCCGCGGCCGCGCCACATCCCGTACAGCTCGCGCGGCAGCCGCGTCGAGCCGCGCAAGGGGGAGCGCGCGGCCGAGACCAGCGCCTGGCCGACCCGCAGCGAGGTCGAGCCCTGCAGCATGGCGACCCGGGTCTCCAGCACCCCGATCCGCTCCCTGGCGCGTCGCAGCTCGGCCGCGAGCCGGTCGCGTTCGTGCGTCACGGCCGCCGTCCGCTCGCCGTCCGTGCCGTCCTGCAGCGCCTCCAGCGCGCGACGGTCCTCCTCGTGCCGCCGCTCCAGCTCCAGCACCCGGGCCCGCTCGGCACGCGAGACGAACTCCGCCAGCACGTACTCGCCGGCCACCCGCAGTGCGGTGGTCTCCCCGCCCGCCACCGGCCGACCGGCCGGGTCCAGGAGCGGCAGCAGTGCCTCGGTGCAGGTGAACACCGCGCCGCCGTGCAGGTGCAGGTAGTCCAGGCCGGCTGCCCGCAGCACCTGGCAGCGGTGCGCCACCAGGGCGTCGAGCAGCCGGTGGTACGGCAGTTCGGCACCGGCGTGGCCGAACACGATCAGGCCCTTGCCGCCCGGGCGCATCCGCCGCAGCGCCGCGAGGCACGCGTCCTCGTCGCCGTGCCGGGTGGGGTCGGGGCCGTAACTGAGCAGGGCCAGCCGTCCCTCGCCGACCGGGTCCTGGTCACCGGCCGGGGAGGGGCACAGCCGGACGCCGCCCGGCAGGTGCAGGTACGGTTCGAGCGGGATGCCGCCGCCGGTCGCGTCGACGACCTCGGTCACCCCGTCCAGGTGCGGGTGGAGCAGATCGAGAAGGCGCATCAGGAGGTCCTCGTGAAGACGTGGAAACCGACCCTGTTCTCCCGGAAACCGTACGGCGTGAAGCCGCCGTACCGCAGTCCGAGCGGTTCGACGGCGGCGCGGTACTCGGCCGCAGGGCGGTGCAGGATGTAGTCGCCGCGCGCCACGCGCCCGGGCGCGTCCTCGTCGGTGACGACCAGCCGGCCGGTCAGCCGGACGAGGGAGGCGAGGTTGACCAGCGCCGCCCGCCAGGCGGCGTCGTCGAGCACGTGGAAGAGCACGTCCACGGCGAGCACCACGTCGTACAGCCACGGGCTGCGCCAGGCCGACAGCTCCGCCACCGCGTAGCGGGGGCCGCCCCCCAGCGCGCGGCCGTGGTCCACTGCCGAGGGGCTGGCGTCGATCGCGTCGACGAGGTGGCCGCAGCGGGCCAGGGCCCGGGCGAAGTGGCCCTTGCCGCAGCCCGCGTCGAGTACGAGCAGCGGGTCGTTGGCCCGTTCGAAATCACCGGTGATGCGCAGGACCTCCGCGAAGCGCAGCGCGTAGAAGATCTCGTTGCCCGGCCGGTCGAGTCCGATATGGCCGCCGGAGGCGAGGTCGTCGTGCTCGCGGTGACGGCTGTCCCAGTACGCGAGGGGGTCCTCCAGACGCGGCTCAGACATGGTGGTCAAGCCACTCGGTGATGACGCGGGCGATGCGGGGCCCCGAGCGGCCGTCCCACAGCGGGGGGCCCTCGGGGGCGCGGGCTTCGCCGTCCAGCGCCTTGAGCAGGGCCGGGACCAGCCCTTCGGGGGCGACGAGGCGGTTGGTGCCGTGGGTGACCGTCACGGGCCGCTCGGTGTTGGGCCGCAGCGTCAGGCAGGGCACGCCCAGGACGGTGGTCTCCTCCTGCACCCCGCCCGAGTCGGTGACCACCGCGGCGGCGCCCCGCAGCAGCCCCATGAACTCCAGGTAGCCGAGCGGCTCCAGGATCCGGATGCCGGGCGTGTCGCCGAGCCCCGCCGCCTCCAGCGCGGCCCGCCCGCGCGGGTGCAGCGGGACCGCCAGCTCCAGGTGCTCGGCCGCCTCGCGCAACGCCGCCACGGCGGCGGCCGCGGCGGCCGGGTCGTCGACGTTGGCGGGACGGTGCAGCGTCACGACGCCGTAGCGGCCGGGCAGCCCGTGGGCGGCGCGGGCGGATTCGGGGTCGAAGCGTGGCAGGTGGGCCATCAGGGTGTCGATCATCGGGTTGCCGACGAAGTGCACCCGGGCGGTGTCCACGCCCTCGTCCCCCAGATGGCCCACCGCCTCCGGGCTGGTGACGAAGAGCAGGTCGGCGAGCTGGTCGGTCAGCCGCCGGTTGACCTCCTCCGGCATCGTCATGTCGAAGCTGCGCAGGCCTGCCTCGACGTGCGCCACGGGCAGCCCCAGCTTGGCGGCGACCAGGGCGGCGGCGAGCGTGGAGTTGACGTCCCCGTAGACCGTGACCAGGGCGGGCGCCCGGGCCGACAGCTCGTCCTCCAGGGCGGTCAGCAGGGCGGCGGTCTGCCGGGCGTGGCTGCCGGAGCCGACGCCGAGGTCCACGTCCGGTTCGGGCAGACCGAGCTCCCGGAAGAAGACGTGCGACATGCGTTCGTCGTAGTGCTGTCCGGTGTGCACCACCGACTGCGGCTGCCCGGCCTCGCGCAGCGCGGCGACGACCGGGGCGGCCTTGACGAAGTTGGGCCGGGCACCGACCACGTGGACTACCGAGCCGAGCACGGTGCCTCCCGTTCACTTGCCGTGCTTAGGGTGGGATTGTGCGTCGTCGTACTCTTCGTGCCTTGATTCTCGCCGTCTCCGTGGCGATCCGTCATCTGCGGGACGACCCGGTGCGTGCGGCGTCCCTGGCCCTGAGGGTCGCCCCGGGGCCGGCCCGGGGGCCCGCCCGGTGGGCGCTGGCCCGGCTGCCCGAGCGCGATCCGCACCGCGTGCGCGGCGGCGCCACCGCGTACGGGCCGCGGGGTGTGCCCGCCCCGGCAGGTGTGCCGGGGACGGCGGTGCCGGGGCGGGTGCTGCACCTGGTCACCAACTCCCTGCCGTACCGCAACGCCGGCTACACCGTCAGGACGCACGCCATCGCGCGCGCCCAGCGGCAGGCGGGCCTGGACCCGCAGGTCGTCACACGGCTGGGCTTCCCCGTGGCCCAGGGCGTCTGGGACGGACGGCCGGAGCAGGTCGTGGACGGGGTGCCGTACCACCGCCTGCTGCCGGTGCGGATGCCGGGGACGCCCGCGGCCGCCCTCGCCCGCAACGCCGAGCTCGCCGCCCGGCTCGTCGAACGGCTCCGCCCCGCGGTCCTGCACGCGGCCACCGATCACCCGAACGGCCGAGTGGCGCTCGCACTGCGCGAATCGTTCGGCCTGCCGGTCGTCTACGAGGTGCGCGGCTTCCTGGAGGAGACCTGGCTGACGCAGGGACCCGGGCGTGACCGTGACAGCGCGTCGTACCGGGAGCGGCGCGCCCTGGAGACGCACTGCATGAAGGCCGCCGACCTGGTGCTCACCCTCGGCGAGGCGATGAAGGCGGAGATCGTCTCCCGGGGGATCCCCGAGGAGCGGGTGCGGGTCGTGCCCAACGCCGTGGACGACGTCTTCCTGCAGCCGCTGCCCGACCCCGGTGACCTGCGCACCCGTCTCGGCATCGGCCCGGACGAGATGGTCGTGGGCACGGTCTCCACGCTCACGCCCCACGAGGGCATCGGCACCCTGCTGCGCGCCGGAGCCGTGCTGCGCCGCCGGGGTGTGCCGCTGCGCCTGCTGATCGTGGGGGACGGCCCGCAGCGGCCCGCGCTGGAGCGGCAGGCGGCGGGGCTCGGCCTCGGCGGGAGCGCCCTGTTCACGGGCCGTGTGCCGTACGCCGAGGTGCGGGCCCACCATGCCGTGCTGGACGTCTTCGCGGTGCCGCGGACGGGAGAGCGGGTGTGCCATCTCGTGACCCCTCTCAAACCGGTGGAGGCGATGGCGAGCGGTCTTCCCCTTGCAGCAAGTGATGTCACGGCGATGGGGGAGCTGGTCGAAGACCAGGTGAACGGACGGCTAATTCCGTCAGGAGACGTAAATGCCTGGGCAGATACGCTCGAAATATTGCTCTATAGTCCAAATCAACGGCGGATGATGGGCGACGCCGCCCGCGCACGAGTGGCCCGCGACCGTACCTGGGCCCACATCGCGGGGCGGACGCGCGACGCCTACCGCGGTCTGGGGGCCGTATAGCGCTCTGGATGGTGCGGCATGACGGTGGATCTCGCAGTCGTAGGCCTCGGATACGTCGGGCTGCCCCTCGCCAGGGAGGCGGCGGCGGTGGGACTGAGCGTCGTGGGACACGACCTGGACCCCGCGGTGGTGGACGCCCTCAACTCCGGCCGCTCGCACGTGGACGACGTCCGCGACGACGACCTGCGGCGCATGCTGGCCTCCGGGTTCACCGCGACCACCGGCCAGGAGTGCCTGGGGGAGGCCCAGGCCATCGTCATCTGCGTCCCCACCCCGCTGTCCGAGGACGGCGGACCGGACCTGACCGCGGTCACCGGGGCCGCCGAGGCGGTCGCCGCACGGCTGCGCCCCGGCGTCCTGGTCGTGCTGGAGTCGACGACCTACCCCGGCACGACCGACGAGGTCGTCCGGCCCCTCCTCGAGGCGGGCTCGGGGCTGCGCGCCGGGGCGGACTTCGCCCTCGCCTTCTCGCCCGAGCGGATCGACCCGGGCAACCGGACCCACGGCTTCCGCGACACCCCGAAGATCGTCGGCGGGCACACCCCCGGGTGCGCGGCGCGCGCCGTCGCGTTCTACGGCAAGCTCGTCGACACCGTCGTGCGGGCCAAGGGCACCCGCGAGGCCGAGATGGCCAAGCTGCTGGAGAACACCTACCGCCACGTCAACATCGCGCTCGTCAACGAACTGGCCATACTCTGCCGCGAACTGGGCGTCGACATCTGGAACGTCATCGACTGCGCCGCCACCAAGCCCTTCGGCTTCCAGGCCTTCCGGCCCGGCGCGGGCGTGGGCGGCCACTGCATCCCGATCGACCCCAACTACCTGTCGTACAAGGTCCGCACGCTCGGCTACGAGTTCCGCTTCGTCGAACTCGCCCGGGAGATCAACCACCGGATGCCGGAGTACGTGGTGCGCCGGGCGCAGGACCTGCTCAACACGGCCGGGAAGGCGCTGCACGGCTCACGGGTGCTGCTGCTCGGCGTCACCTACAAGCCCGACATCGCCGACCGGCGCGAGAGCCCCGCCGTCCCCGTGGCGCGGCTGCTGCGCCGGCTCGGCACGGGGATCTCCTTCCACGACCCGTTCGTGGAGGCCTGGGAGGTCGACGGCGAGCCCGTCCCCCGGGCCGGCGACCTGGCGGCCGCCCTGCGCGAGCACGACCTGACGGTCCTCCTGCAGGACCACAGCGCCTACGACCTGCAGGTGGTGGCGGACCGGGCCCGCCTGCTGTTCGACACGCGCGGACGGATCTTCCGGCCCGACGTCGAGGTGCTGTGATGCACGTACTGGTCGTCACCGTCGTGCACCACCCCGAGGACGCGCGCATCCTGCACCGGCAGATAGCCGCCCTCCTGGCCCACGGTCACACCGTCACCTACGCCGCGCCCTTCACCGCGCGGGCGACCCCGCCCCGCCCCGGGGTCGAGGGCGTCGACCTGCCCCGGGCCACCGGACGGGACCGGCGCGCGGCCGTCCGTGCGGCCCGGCGCCTGCTGGCGCGGCGCGGGCCCACCGTCGACGCCGTCCTGCTCCACGACCCCGAACTGCTGCTCGCCCTGCCGCGGGCGCTGCGGCACTGGCACCGCACCGGCGCCCGGCGGCCGGCCGTGGTGTGGGACGTGCACGAGGACACCGCGGCCGCCCTCGCCATGAAGGGCTGGGTGCCGCGGCCACTGCGCCCGCCGCTGCGCCTCGTGGTCCGCGCGGCCGAACTCGCCGCCGAGCGGCATCTGCACCTGCTGCTCGCCGAGGACGCCTACCAGCGGCGCTTCCGCCGCGCGCACCCCGTGGTGCCGAACCTGGTCACCGTCCCCACGGACCCCCCGCCGGCGCCGGGCGACGACCGCGTCGTCTACCTCGGGCAGTTGTCCCGGGCCCGCGGCGCCGAGGAACTGGTCGCCATGGCACGGCTGCTGGCCCCGGACGTCCACGTCGAGCTCATCGGCGCCGCCGACGGCGACGTCCGCGGACTGCTGGCGGCGGCCGACCGCGACGGCGCGCTGCGCTGGCACGGCTTCCTGCCCAACGACGCGGCCCTGGGCCGGCTGCGCGGCGCCCTCGCCGGGGTGTCGCTGCTGCGCGACGAGGCGAACTACCGCCACTCGCGGCCCACCAAGGTCGTCGAGTACATGGCTTACGGCATCCCCGTCGTGAGCACCCCCAACCCCCTCGCCGCCGAACTGGTCCGCGGGCACGACTGCGGCCTCCTCGTCCCCTTCGAGGACCCCGCGGCTGCCGCGGACGCGGTCCGGCGGCTGCGCGACGATCCGGAACTGCGCCGCGCGATGGGCGCCCGCGGCCACGCCGCCGCCCGCGGCGGGCTGCACTGGCCGGACTGCGCCGGGCACTTCGTCACGAGCCTGGAGGGCTGGGCGGTGGCGGCGGCCACCGCCGCCTCGGCGCGCGCCTCGGCGGCGCGTCCGTCGTAGCGGGAGTCTCGGCCGGCGCGGGGGCCCGGTCGCGGACCGGTGCCGCGGGTTCGGCGGCAGGGTCGGGGGCCCACGTCGTCGTCCGAACCTTGCTGCTGTGCCTGGCGCGGGTGCGTGCGCCCGGTCGCGGGAGTGGGCGCGTGGTACCGCCCTTCTGTCGTAGCCCTGCAGGGACCGGCCGACCGCGGCGCGGGTCGGCCTCGGCGACCGCGTCCCGCGGCGGCGCGTCCGTCGTAGCCGCGGGGGATCAGCTGACGTGGGGTCCGTCCCGGCGTACTCCGTCCAGTTCCAGGACGAAGTCGGCGCCGAGGGCCGAGGAGGGGGTCTGGGTGCCGTGCGGGAGCCGCGGCAGCCGGGTCACGATGCGCAGCACCGAATCGACGGTCAGCGCGTAGCCGTTGGGGGCCGACAGCGCCGCCTGGGCCGCACCGCCGTGCGCGTCGCGGGCGCGGGCCCACACCTGGGAACGGGTGCGCGCCCGCGCGCGCTCGCCGGGGCCCGTCAGGAAACGGTCGACCCCCGCGCGGGCCAGCCGCCGTACCGGGCCGACCCGGAGCACGCGTGCCGCCAGCGGGGCGCCCGGCAGCCAGGTGTACGTCGAGACGTTGGGGATGCCGGTCGAGTGGTAGGCCGTGCTGACGTCGCCCCAGGCGATGCCGGCGACCTGGCGCCGGCCGGTGCGGAAGGACGCGGTCACCCGGGGGTGCCCGAGCGGGACGTCGCGGATCACCCCGTCGACGCGGGCGCGGCCGCCGGCGCCCTTGTCGAGCGCCTCGAGCGCGGAGCGCGCCGTGCCGGGGCTCGCACCCCCGCCGGCCACGAAGGCGATGTCCAGGTGGGTGGCGGTGGGCAGCGCGGCGGCGACGGTCGCGGCGAGGCAGTCGGTGGGGACGACGTCGAACCCCGCCCCGGGCAGCAGGACCACACCCGCCGCGCGGGCCCGGGCGCTCATCGCGTGCAGCGCCTCGAGCACGTCGATCTCGCCGGTGATGTCGAGGTAGTGCGTGCCGGTGTCCAGGCACGCCTCGGCCATCGGCAGCGCCGTCGCGGAGAAGGGCCCCGCGCAGTGGGCCACGGCGTCCACGTCCGCGAGCGCTGCGCGCAGCGCCGCCGCGTCGCCGAGGCCGACCACCCGGTGGTCCAGGCCCAGTCCGGCCGCCAGCGGGGCCAGCGCGGCGGCCGACCGGCCCGCGAGCACCGGGCGTTCCCCACGGGCCACGGCCTCCCGTGCGACGAGGCGGCCGGTGTAGCCCGTGGCTCCGTACAGCAACCAGGTCATGCGCGTGTGCTCCCTCGTCGGTTCCGGCCCCCGCGGCGGGGCCCCGGCACCGAACCTACCGGTCGGTCACCGCACTTCGCCCCCGGCGCGTCGCGGGCTTGCGGCGCGCCGAGGGGGAACCGCGGCAGCCGTTGAACCACTCCCGGCCGCCGTCCGTTACCCCGGGTAAAGGGAGTGCGCCCGGTCCGTGCGCGCCCCGTCGCGCACCTGTCCTGTGAGGAGCCACCCCCATGACCCCCAGCACCGCACGCGCGCCCGGAGGGACCGCCGCCGAGGTGGCCGCCGCGACCCGCGTCGACGCACGCACCTGGGACCTGACGGTCGCCTCGGCGGCGCTCGGCCGCCCGGCGGCGGTGCGGATCGTCCTGCCCACGGACTTCGCGCGTGCGCCCGGGCGCACCTGGCCGGTGCTGTACCTGCTGCACGGGCCGCACGAGGACCACACCGCCTGGAGCCGGCAGGCGGGCGTCGAGCGGCTCACCGAGGGCGGCGGCCTCATCCTCGCCATGCCGGACTGCGGCCCCGCGGGCCTGTCCAGCCACTGGCTCGACGGCTCCGACTACGAGACCTTCCAGCTGGGCGAGGTCGACGGGCTGCTGCGCCGCGACTACCGGGCCTCCGGCGTACGGGCCGTGGCGGGCGTCTCGACCGGCGGCCACGGCGCCATGGCCCACGCGGCCCGCCACCCGGGGGCGTTCCGCGCCGCCGCCTCCTTCAGCGGCGTCCTGGACACCACCTTCGCCGGGGTGCCCACCGCCCTCGACGCCCTCCTGCTCCGCGAGAGCCTCTGCCCCGGGTCCCTGTGGGGCGACCCCGTGGACCGGTGGGACACCTGGCGGTCCTTCAACCCCACGGCGCGCGCGGGAGGGCTGCGCGGCACAGCGCTGTACGTGTCCTGCGGAAGCGGTGCCGCCGCCCCGGCCGCGGGCGGCGGCACCGAGCTGCTGCCGGAGGTGCTGGAGAGCACCCTGTGGCCCGCCACGCATGTCTTCGCCACCGCGCTGGAACTCCGTGACATCCCGGTGACGACGCACTACTACGAGGGCGGCCGACACGAATGGGCTTACTGGCGACAGGAGTTCGCGACGGCCTGGCCGCTGCTCGCCCACGCGCTCGGGCTGCCGGGACCTCCCGTCGCGTGACGATGAGACGATGAGCGGGTCAGAGGGTGAGAGGAAGGCCCCTAACGAGGGGGGCGCGCTCACTCGATCCAGTGGCGCTGCCTGCTCCGGACGTACCACCGGCGCACGAGCCGCGTTGCAAGGGGACATGGACAGCAGCACATCCTCGACCCGTGGATGCCTTCTCCAGGGCCACCCGGACCACCACCGGACCTTCGCCGAACTCACCGGCGCCTATTGGATGGACCCGCCCATCTACACCGAACTCCTCGCCGACTGGCGGGCCCACGGGCGCGCCCTCCCCGGCTACGCGGGGCCGGACGTACCGCGCGCGGCCTCCTTCAGCGGCGGCAGTCTGCCGCAACTGCTGCCTGGAACAGGGCCAGTTCCACCACGGTAGGGGTGTGGAGGGTGCCCGTTCCGTCGGGGGGTACCAGCCACCGCAGGGCCCCCGCGGCCCGGTACGGGGGCGGGACGGCGATCCAGGCGCCCCTGCCGGCGTAGCGGATCCCGGTGCCCACCCATCTGCTGACGGGGTCCGGCGGGAGGAAGAAGCCGACCCGGCGGGAGGCCGTGTCGGCGAGGGTGGGCCCGGGTTCCGTGCGGGGGAGGCGCAGCAGGGCGTCGAGGGCCAGCAGGCCGAGGTCCTCGGGCACGCTGAGCACGTCCCAGAAGCGCCCGGCGGGCAGCAGGACGGTCCCGCTCTCGCCGTGTTCCCATTCCCGCTTGCACGCCCGCGGATCCGCCGCGGCGGCGGCCAGCCACTCCATTGCCTGTTTCGGTGCCGCATTTCTCATACGCTCAACCTTGGTAGATATTTCTAACCGGCGGAAGGGGTGGCGGGGGATGGCGTTTTGGAGCGCGAAACGCCTGTTTTCCGTACGCCTGTGCGGCGTTGTCGCGCGGGCCCGCCGTGCCCTGCACGGCGGGCCGCGGGACGGTGCCGCACTCGAACGGCTGGTGAGGACGGCGGAGCGGCTGGACTACGGCGGCGGGCCGCCCGCGGCCCCGGACCGGGAGGCCCGGCGCCGGGGCTGAGGGATTCCCGCGCGCCGGCGGAACACGGGTTCCGCCGGGAATTCCGGGACCGCTGCCGGGGAATGCGCTCGGCAGCACGGCCGAAAAGCGCAAAGGCGTTCGTGTGCGTACGGGGGAATGCCCGGCCGGAATCCGGTCAGCCCGTCGGCGGCGCCCCCTCGTACGCCGCCGTCAGCAGCGCGCGCAGCTCTTCCGCGTCCGCCGGGCGCGGGTTGGCGTACGAGGCCGCGCCCACCAGCTCCACGACGCGGCCGATGCCGTCGGCCGGCAGACCGACCTCGGCCAGCGAGCGCGGCGCGCCGAGCCGCCCGCCCAGCTCGTGCACTGCGCGCGCCGGGTCCTCGGTTCCCAGCGCCCGGCGGAGCGCGGCCGTCGCGGCCGGGGCGGCCGGGGCGTTGAAGGCGAGGACGTACGGCAGCAGCACCGTGTGCGTCGCGGAGTGCGGCAGGTCGAAGGCGCCGCCGAGCACATGGGCCAGCTTGTGGTGCAGGCCCATCGTGGTGGCCCCGAGGCACGCCCCGCACAGCCAGGCCCCGTACAGGGCGTGTCCGCGCGCGTCGAGGCCGCCCGGGTCGGCGACGACACGCGGCAGCGCGTCCGCCAGGGCGCGCACCCCCTCCTCGGCCATCAGCGACACGATCGGGGTGGCGTCGGGGGCGTACAGCGCCTCGACGGCGTGGGCGAGGGCGTTGACGCCGCTGGTACCCGACAGCGCCGGCGGCATCGACAAGGTGAGCTCCGGGTCGTAGACGACGCTGCGCGGCAGGACGCGGCGGTCGCGGCCGGTGCGCTTGACGCCGTCCTCCGTCAGGCCCCAGACCGGGGTCATCTCGGAGCCCGAGTACGTCGTCGGAACGGCCAGCAGCGGCAGCCCGGTGCGCAGTGCGACCGCCTTGCCCAGGCCGACCGCGGAACCGCCGCCGACCGCGACCAGCCCGTCGGCGTCCAGTTCCCGCGCCACCGCGACGGCCTCGTCGGCCACCTTCACCGGCACGTGCATCACCGCGCCCGGGTGGACGCCCACGCAGACCGCCCCGAGCGACGCGGCGACGGAGCGCGCGGTGTCCTCACCGTGCCGGCCCGACAGCACCAGCACGCGGCGCAGGCCGAGCCGGCCGGCCTCCTCCGCCACGGCCGTGGTGGCGGCCCCGGGTCGGAAGACGACCCGCATCGGCAGCGCCTCGTGGACGAACTCCCGGCTCATGACCGCTGCAGCACGATGTCGAAGGTCGCCAGCCGGAAGGGGTTGGGAACCCCGTACCCGGCCGCCCGCTCCGGGTCGTCCACCTCGGCGAACTCCTGGACCAGGCTCTTCTTCACCGCGAAGACCGCGTCCGAGTCCAGGTACGGGCTGTCCTGGACGAACACGTGCGTGGTGACCGGCTGGTGGCCGGCGGCGGCCGCGATGAAGTGGATGTGCGCGGGCCGGTACGCATGGCGCTCCGTGGCGTCCAGCAGGTCGCCCACCGGGCCGTCGGTCGGGATCGGGTAGTGCGCGGGCACGACGGTGCGGAACCGGAAGCGGCCCTCCCCGTCGGCCTCGAACAGCCCGCGCCCGTTGCCCCGGGGCTGTTCGCCCGGCTGCTGGACGTCGTAGAAGCCGTGCTCGTCGGCCTGCCAGACGTCCACCGTGGCGCCCGGCAGCGGTGTGCCGTCCACGGAGACCACGCGCCCGGTGACCACGCAGGGCTCACCCGAGCCGATCATGTCGATCGCGTCGCCGAACTCCCGCGCGGGGGAGTCGACCATGTGGAACGGGCCCAGCACGGTGGAGTCGGTGGCCCCCTCCCCGGCCGACTTCCGCTGGTTGATCGTCTCGACCAGCATCGACACCCCGAGCACGTCGGACAGGAGGATGAACTCCTGCCGTGTGTCGGTGCACGCCTGGCCGGTGCGGGTGAGGAAGCCGATCGCCCCTTCCCACTCCCCCATCGTCGGCTCGACGTCCCGGACGAAGTCGTGGAGGTGCCGGGTCAGGCTGCCCAGGATCTCCCGCAGCCGCGGGTCCGGCGTCCGCGCGAAGCTCTCCACGACGGCCGGCGTCGCGCTCTGTTCGGTGAAGTCCATGCTCTCTCCTCGTCAGTCCCGTCCCAGGATGCGCCGCAGCGCGGAGCCGAGCACGGACCGCGCCTCGGCGTCGTCGGCGGCCCCGTCGGCGCGCCGGAAGGCCACGTACAGGTCCGGCCGGACCAGCAGCGCGCCCGTGTCACCGATGCCGCGCACCCGCGCCCAGTCGCCGTACGGGTCCTCGTACTCCCGGCCGGGGCCGATCACCGCGGTCGCGATGTCCAGCCCCAGTTCGGTGCCGACCGCGCGGGCCGCCGCCACCCAGGCCTCGCCGCCGATGCCGGTCAGCAGCGCGAACCGGCCCCCGCCGCCGAGGTCGAGGGTGGACAGCGTGCGGGTCCCCGCCGTCAGCCACGCGTGCGGCAGCTTGGCGCCGGGGCGGCTGCTCGGCTGGTGGTACAGCTCGGGATCGCGGTCGAAGCCCGGGTCTGCGGTGCCGTCCGGGACGACCGCGGCCGAGGCGTAGCGCTGGTTGAGCTCCACGCCGTGCGCGTTGAACTCGTACCGCTTGAAGTCGATCGCCTCGCGCAGCCGTGCGCGCCGCTTCTCGCCGGCCGGGGTCGCGTCCTTGCGGGACTCCATGTTGGCGATCAGCTGCCCGGGGCTCTGCGGGGCGAGCAGGTCCAGCGCGTCGAAGACCGGGGCGGTCTCGCCGATCGACTTGTTGGCGCGGGTGACGATCTGCTTGCCGACGGGCGCCCGCTCGGCGGTGTAGGTGTCCAGCAGCGAGGGCGCGGCGGTGCCGTCCAGGACCAGCTTCAGCTTCCAGGCCAGGTTGTACGCGTCCTGGATGGAGGTGTTGGAGCCGAGCCCGTTGGACGGCGGGTGCCGGTGGGTGGCGTCGCCCGCGCAGAAGACCCGGCCGTGGGAGTACGTCTCGGCGTACATCTCGTTGACCGTCCACGCCGAGGAGGAGCGGATGGTCACCGGGAGGTCGTCGTCGCCGATGAGCTGCCGGACCACCGACAGGGCGTACTCCTCGGTGAGGTCCGGGGGCGCGCCCTCGACGTCGTAGCCCCACACGATCAGCCACTCGTTCCACGGCCGCACGCAGCGCACCAGGCCCGCGCCGATGCCGCCGACGGTCGCGCCGGGGGTGAGCACCCAGTACAGGGTGCTGGGGCGGTGGGCGACGTACCGGGACAGGTCGGCCTCGAAGACGATGTTGACGCTGCCCGCCACGCCCATCTTGCCGCCCATGGGCAGCCCGGCGTCCTCGGCGACCTTGCTGCGTCCGCCGTCGGCGCCGATCAGGTACTTGGCGCGGATGGCGTACTCGTCGCCGCGCAGCCGGTCCTCCACCACGGCGGTCACGCCGTCGGCGTCCTGCTCGAAGGACTTGTAGACGGTGCCGTAGCGCAGCCGGGTGCCGCGCGCCACGGCCGCCTCGACCAGCACCGGCTCCATCCAGTTCTGCGGCATGTCGCACATGCGGCTCGGGCTGGCCAGGTCGTGCGCGGCCTGGACCAGCGGGTCGTTGCCCCATGAGCGCAGCCGCCCCAGCTCCTCGCCCGCGAGGCTGGTGCAGAAGACGGTGTTCCCCATCAGGTGCTGGGGAGTGGCCTTGGCGACGACCTCCTGCTCGACGCCGAGGTCGCGCAGCACCTCCATGGTGCGCTGGTTGGTGATGTGGGCCCGAGGCGTGTCGGCCAGCCTGTCGTAGCGCGTGACGACGATGTTCGGCACCCCGTACGTGCTCAGCGCGAGCGCGGCGCCCGCGCCGGCCGGCCCACTGCCCACGATCAGCACGTCGGTCTCGACGGTCTCCATCAACGCGGCTCCTTGACGGATAATTGAAATGGCAACGAACCGATCGTGGATCAGAGGGAGACCGCCGGCGTGTCTCAATCCGATACATCCCCCGAAGAGCTGCTGCTCGGCGCCTACCTGCGCGAGCGGCCGAACGGCCGCGCGGTCGTCGCGGCCGACGGCAGGACGCGGATCGTGAGCGCCGAGGCCGCGCGGCGGCTGTCCGACGAGTCGCTGGCGCTGCTGGAGCGGCGGGCCGGCGGCATGGTCCGCGACGGCCGGACCGAGGGGTACGAGCTGCCGCTGCCGGACGGCGGCTGGCGGGCCCGGCTCAGCCCCGTCCTGGACTCCGGCGAGGTCATCGGCGCCGTCGCCGTGCTGTCCGCGGCGGCGGAGGGTTCCGGCGGGCCGCCGGCGGTCCCCGAGCCGAGGCTGCCCGGGCTCGTGGGCGCGTCGCTGTCCTGGCGCGCGGCGGTGGCCCGCGCGGTGCGGCTCGGGGGCGAGCAGGGGCCGCTGCTGGTGACGGGGGAGCCCGGCACCGGCAAGACGGCGCTGGCCCGCGCCGTCCGGGCCGGCGACGTGGAGCTGGACGCGGCGCTGGTGACCGGTGCCGCGGCCCGTGACTGGGTGCGGCGGTTGGCCGTGCGCCCCGTGCCGGGCCGGGTGCTCGTCCGCCACGTCGAGGCGCTGGACGCCGGCGCCGCGGCCGCGCTGGTGGCGCTCCTCGAACAGCGCCCCGTCCTGCGGCTGACCGCCACCCACACCCCCGGGGACCGTACGGACCCGTGCCTGGACCGCCTGCTGGGCCGGCTGGCGGCGCGCTCGCTGTCCGTACCGCCGCTGCGCGAGCGCCCCGAGGACCTCCCGGTGCTGCTCGCCGCCCTCAGCCCGCGACCGGCGCCCGGCCACCCGCCGCTGACCTGGACCGTCGAGGCCCGGCGCACCCTGGAGCGGCACACCTGGCCGGGCAACGTCGCCGAGCTGGCGACGGTCGTCAGGACCCTCGCGGACGAGCGCAGGCTGAGCGGTCCGGTGCGCCCGGAGGAGCTGCCGGACGCCGTGCGCGGCGGGGCCGGCGGCCGCCGTCTGGGCAGCCTGGAGCGGGCCGAGCGGGACGCGATCCTGGAGGCGCTGCGCACCCACGGCGGCAACAAGGCGCGGGCGGCGAAGGCGCTGGGCATCGCGCGGGCCACGGTCTACCGCAAGCTGCGGAGCTACGGCATCCAAGGAATATAGTTCGAGATTCAACATGTTAGGTTGGGCGACAGAGACACACCCCGCAGAAGGAGATCCCCGATGGCCACCCAGCTGGATGTCCGCCGCGCCGGCCAGCGGTTCCACACCCGCGCCGGCTGGCTCGACTCGCACCACTGCTTCTCCTTCAGCCACCACTACGACCCGAAGAACACCCACTTCGGTCTGCTGCTGGTCTCCAACGACGACGTCGTCGCCCCCGGCACCGGCTTCGACACGCACCCGCACCGGGACATGGAGATCGTCACCTGGGTGCTCGACGGCGGCCTGGTCCACCAGGACTCCGAGGGCCACAACGGCGTCATCTACCCGGGCCTCGCCCAGCGGATGAGCGCGGGCACCGGCATCCTGCACAGCGAGAAGAACGACAGCTGGAAGCTGACCGGCGCGCCCGAGCACAAGGACCCCGTGCACTTCGTGCAGATGTGGGTGTTCCCCGACGAGCAGGGCATCAAGCCTGGCTACGAGCAGCTCGACATCAACGACGAACTCGCCCGCGGCGGCTGGGTCACCGTCGCCTCCGGAATGGACCGCGACCGCGACGAGCGGGCCATCTCCATCGCCCAGAAACACGCCGCGCTGCAGGCCGCGCGCATGGCGCCGCAGCAGACCCTGGCCCTGCCCACCGCCCCCCTGGTGCACCTGTACGTCGCCAAGGGCGAGGTCGCCGTCGAAGGCGCCGGTCTGCTCGCCAAGGGCGACGCCGTGCGCGTCACCGGGGCCGAGGGCCAGCGGCTCACCGCCGGCGCCGAGGGTGCCGAGGTGCTGGTCTGGGAGATGGACGCCGCCGTCAGCTTCGGGTGATCACGTGGTAGACCTTGGGGCCATGACCCGCACCCTCGCGAGCGCGCCGATCATGGTCCTCAACGGTCCCAACCTCAACCTGCTCGGCCGGCGGCAGCCCGAGATCTACGGCTCCGAGAGCCTCGCCGACGTCGAGGCCCTGTGCGCCGCGACGGCGGCTCGGCTCGGCGGGACCGCCGACTGCCGGCAGAGCAACCACGAGGGACAGCTGATCGACTGGATCCACGAGGCCCGCGAGCACCACGCGGGCGTCGTGATCAACCCCGGCGCCTACTCCCACACCTCGGTGGCGATCCTGGACGCCCTCAGCGCCTGCGACGGCCTGCCCGTGATCGAGGTCCACATCTCCAACATCCACCGGCGTGAGGCCTTCCGGCACCACAGCTACGTCTCGGCGCGGGCCGACGCCGTGATCGCGGGCTGCGGCGTCCAGGGCTACGCCTTCGCCGTCGAGCGGATCGCCGCGCTCCTGGACGCCGGCGCCCGCTGAACCGCCGCTGAACCAGCGCCGGGCCGCGCTCAGGCCTCGCCCGGCTGCCAGTCCGGCCACTCGCCGGGGTGGTCGGCCCAGTGCACCTGATCGGGGTCCGACACGTCGATGTCCGGGAAGGTCCCGCGCACCCGCAGCTCGAACTCCTCCCGCTCCAACTGCTCCCAGCCCACACCCCGGATGTGCACCCTGCGGTAACGGTGGTCGGCCCCGAGCGGGGCCACGTCGACCTTGTGGGTTGTCTCCATGCCTCCAGGGTGCACCCGGGCCGGTGCCCCCGCAGGTCCGGTGACCACCACCTCCGCGGGGCGCAGCAGGTGCCCGCCGACCCGGTAGCCGGAGCGCACGACGGTGCCGCAGACCAGGCGGTCCGCGCCGTAGGCGCCCGACGAGCCGACCGCCTCGTGACGCGCCGGGTCGAAGGGATCCCCGGGCTCGCCGAACGACCGCAGGCCGAGCTCCGCCAGCCGCGCCTCCAGCACCTCGACCACGGCGCGGAAGCCGCCGGTCACCTCGCCCAGCTCCCGCGCCCGGTCGACGGCGTCCAGCACCGGCAGCAGTCCGTGCAGCACGTTCGCGACGGCGATCTCCCGCACCGCCAGCCGGTCCCGGTGCACGCGCTTGCGGTAGTTGTCGTACTCGGCCTTGAGCCGTTGCAGGTCCGCCGTGCGTTCGACGAGCCGCGCCCGCAGCCCGCCGCCCGGAGGCGGACCGGCCCGGTTCACGCCGTGCCTCCCTCCCGCTTGTCGTCGTCGACGATCTCGGCGTCCACCACGTCCTCGTCGCCCTCCGGCGGCGCCGCGTGCGGGGCCCCGCCCTCGCCCGCCGCGGACCGTTCCGCCTGGGCCTGGGCGTACATCGCCGTGCCGATCTTCTGCGCCGAGGCGGTCAGCCGCTCGGTCGCCCGGCGGATGCCGGCGGAGTCCTCGCCCTTCAGCTGCTCCTTCAGGTCCGCCACCGCCGACTCGACCTCCGACTTTAGGTCGCCCGGGACCTTGTCGGGGTTGTCCCGCAGCAGCTTCTCGGTGGAGTAGACCAGGCTCTCCGCGTTGTTGCGGGTCTCGGCCTCCTCACGGCGCTTGTGGTCCTCCTCCGCGTACTGCTCGGCCTCGCGCATCATGCGGTCGATGTCGCTCTTCGGCAGCCCGGAGCCGCCGGTCACGGTCATCTTCTGTTCCTTGCCGGTGCCGAGGTCCTTCGCCGTCACGTGCATGATGCCGTTGGCGTCGATGTCGAAGGAGACCTCGATCTGCGGGATACCGCGCGGGGCCGGCGGCAGACCGGTCAGCTCGAACACCCCGAGCTTCTTGTTGTACGCCGCGATCTCGCGTTCGCCCTGGTAGACCTGGATCTGCACCGACGGCTGGTTGTCCTCGGCCGTCGTGAAGATCTCCGAGCGCCTCGTGGGGATGGTCGTGTTGCGCTCGATCAGCTTGGTCATGATGCCGCCCTTGGTCTCGATGCCGAGGGACAGCGGGGTGACGTCCAACAGCAGGACGTCCTTGACCTCGCCCTTGAGCACCCCGGCCTGGAGGCTGGCGCCGATCGCCACGACCTCGTCCGGGTTGACGCCCTTGTGCGGCTCCTTGCCGGTCAGCGACTTCACCAGCTCCGTCACCGCCGGCATCCGGGTCGAACCGCCCACCAGGATCACGTGGTCGACGTCGGCGACGTTGATCCGCGCGTCCTTCACCGCCTGGTGGAAGGGACCCTTGCAGCGCTCCAGCAGGTCCGCGGTCAGCTGCTGGAACTGGGCGCGGGTGAGCTTCTCGTCCAGGTGCAGCGGGCCCTCGGCGGAGGCCGTGATGTAGGGCAGGTTGATCGTCGTCTCGGTGGACGAGGACAGCTCGATCTTCGCCCGCTCGGCCGCCTCGCGCAGCCGCTGCAGCGCCATCTTGTCCTTGGCCAGGTCCAGCCCGTACGCGTTCTTGAAGCGCTCCACGAGGTGGTCGACGACCCGCTGGTCCCAGTCGTCGCCGCCCAGCTCCGTGTCGCCGTTGGTGGCCTTGACCTCCACCACGCCCTCGCCGATGTCCAGCAGGGAGACGTCGAAGGTGCCGCCGCCCAGGTCGAAGACGAGGATCGTCTGGTCGTTCTCCTTGTCCAGGCCGTACGCCAGGGCCGCGGCCGTGGGCTCGTTGATGATCCGCAGCACGTTCAGGCCGGCGATCTCCCCGGCCTCCTTGGTCGCGGTGCGCTGGACGTCGTCGAAGTACGCGGGCACCGTGATCACCGCGTCCGTGACGTCCTCGCCCAGGTACGCCTCCGCGTCCCGCTTCAGCTTCTGCAGCACCCGGGCCGAGATCTCCTGGGCCGTGTAGCGCTTGCCGTCGATGGTGCCGGAATCGGGGAACCGCCAGTCGGGGTCGCCCATGTGCCGCTTGGCCGAGCGGGCGGTCCGCTCCACGTTGGTCACGGCCTGGCGCTTGGCGATCTCGCCGACGAGGACCTCGCCGCCCTTGCTGAAGGCCACCACCGAAGGTGTGGTCCGTGCCCCTTCCGTGTTGGTGATGACGGTGGGCTCACCGCCCTCCAGAGCGCAGACCACCGAATTGGTGGTGCCGAGGTCAATACCGACCGGACGTGTCATGTCAGCTCGCCTCCTCCCCTCCAGGGTGCGACGCGCGCGGGCCGACCACCAGACGGCCGCCGCAACCCGCACCGGGGAGCGCAGGGCAATGTCCCGGAATAATCGCGGGGCCCGGACAGCGGGCGCTGCTAGCGTCGGCGGGATGTCCTCACTGCATGCGGGAGTGATCCTCTTCCACGACCAACGCCTCGCCGTACACAGCGACTTGAGCCTGCCGCAGGCCCCCGTCCCGCCTCGCGGCGACCCCGCGGAGACCGCCCGTGCGGCGGCCCGCGACGGCCTCGGCGTCGACGTCAGGACCGACCTCCGGCCCTGCCTGGAGGTCCGCGCGACCGGCGGCACCCATCTGTACTACCGGGCCGCCGTGCCGCTGCCGTCCGGCCCCCCGCCCACCCGGCTGCTCAGCAGGTCCGAGGCCCTGCACCTGCCGCTCGCGCCCTGGACGGCGTGGGAGGCCATCCTGCGGTCCTGGGACGGCCCGCCCTGGTGGCGGGGCCGCCTCGTACTGGAGGACCCGCTCGGCCGGCCGCCCAAACGGACCCGGGCCGGCGCGGTGATCGTCCGCGACGGGCGCATGCTGCTGATCCGCTACCGCCACCGGCGCGGCGACTACTACGAGATCCCCGGCGGCGGGGTCGAGCCGGGGGAGACCCCCGAGACGGCCGTCCTGCGCGAACTCGCGGAGGAGACCGGGCTGAGCGGCACCGTCGGGCAGGAGATCGCCCGGGTGAACCGGGTGCACCGCGGCTCGCACCCCGGGCACTACTTCCTCGTCGAGGCGCACGGCGAGATCGGCCCCCGCTCCTCCCTCGACCTGGAGGAGGCCGCCGCCCCCGTCTGGGTCCCCGTCGACGACCTGCGGCACCTGCCGCTGTGGCCCAAACGGCTGGGCTGGCGCATCGCGCACTGGCACCGCGAGGGCTGGCCGAAGCCCGCCGCGGAGTTCTGCGACTCACTGCTCGACCTGCGGGTGCCCTGCGACTGGTGACCCGGCGGGAACGGCCGGGCGCCCGGGCACCTCGCGGTGGCAGGATCACGGGTATGGCACGCATCACCCTCGTCCGGGGCGACATCACGCAGCAGTCCGTCGACGCCGTCGTCAACGCCGCCAACTCCTCGCTGCTCGGGGGCGGCGGCGTCGACGGCGCCATCCACCGCCGCGGCGGCCCGGAGATCCTCGAGGAGTGCCGTGCGCTGCGCGCCTCGCGGTACGGGCGCGGTCTGCCGACCGGACAGGCCGTCGCCACCACGGCCGGCCGGCTCCCGGCCCGCTGGGTGATCCACACCGTCGGCCCCGTGCACAGCGCCGGCGAGGACCGCTCCGGGCTGCTCGCCTCCTGTCACCGCGAGGCGCTGCGGATCGCCGACGAGGTCGGCGCGAAGACGGTCGCCTTCCCCGCGATCTCCACCGGCGTCTACCGCTGGCCCGTCGAGGACGCCGCGCGCATCGCCGTCGCCACCGTCCAGGACACGGACACCGAGGTCGAGGAGGTCCGCTTCGTCCTCTTCGACGACGCGGCCTACGCCGCGTTCGCGGCGCGACTTCCCGGGGGAGGGCTCGGTGAGCGGTGACCTCGGCGTCCGGGAGCGGGGCACGGAGCGGTGTCCGGCCCGTGGTGCGGGTTAACCGGGGCGGAACTCTTGGTCATCGATTCCTTTGGGAAAGCTCCGGGACCGCAAGCCCTGCCTAGCATGAGGTGATCACGCACCGTACGACCCCGGGGGCGGCCCGGAACGCCGCCGTCCGGCCCTGGGCCGCGGCTCTCGCGTCCGGGCGTACGCGCCGGGATCCTGGGCGCCGACTGGTCACAGGCCCGCATGGGTCCGGCCCGACCGGGGCCGCGGGCACACGAGATCCTGGAGAACACGTGCAGTTCGAGCTGACCGGACGGACCGGCTTCGGCAGCGGCGGCGACCTCGGCACCGCCCGGGCGACCCCCGACGGCACCCGGGAGGACCTGCCGGCGCCCGACCGGGAGCCGGGCCACGCCGAGGAGGCCCTCGCGGCGTCCGCCCCTGACGGCGAGTGGAGCCCGCTGCTCCGGCTGAGCCGCGCCCAGCGGGAGACGGTGGACGCCGCCCTCGACGAACTGGCGGAGCGGCTCGCCCCGGTGGCCACCCTGTGCGAAGCGAGGCGGACGGTGTGAGCCCCGCCGATCACGGCACCGGCCGCGTCGGACGGCGCGGCTTCCCGCGGCGCCACCGCCTGCCGGCACGGGCGATCCCGGCCCGCCGCGGTCACCCCGACCGCGCCGGGCCCCCGGTCAGGGCCGCAGGGCCAGCACCGTGTCGACGGTGTCCGCCTCGGCGGCCGTCTTGTCCTCGCGGTAGCGCAGGACGCGGGCGAAGCGGAGCGTGACGCCCGCGGGGTAGCGGGTGGAGCGCTGCAGGCCGTCGAAGGCGATCTCCACTACGAGTTCCGGGCGGACCCGGACCACCCACCCGTCGTCGCTCACGGCCAGTTCCCGCAGGCGCTCGGTCTGCCAGGCGAGCATGGCGTCGGTCAGGCCCTTGAAGGTCTTGCCCAGCATCGCGAAGGTGCCGTCGGGGCGGCGGGCGCCGAGGTGGAGGTTGGACAGCTTGCCGGTGCGGCGGCCGTGGCCCCACTCGGCGGCGAGCACCACCAGGTCGAGGGTGTGCACCGGCTTGACCTTGAGCCAGGCCGCCCCGCGCCGCCCGGCGCTGTACGGGGCGTCGAGCGCCTTGGCCACGATCCCCTCGTGGCCCCGTTCCAGCACCTGCTCCGCGAAGTCGCGGGCCGCCTGCCGGGTGGCCGGGTCGGCCGGGTCGGCGGCCACCAGCCGGCGCACCCTGCGCGGTGCGGGGGCGACCCGGGCCAGTTCCTCGTGGCGCTCGGCGGTGGACAGGTCCAGCAGGTCGCGGCCGTCGACCGACAGCAGGTCGAAGAAGACCGGTGCCACCGGCAGCGACTCCCGGGCGGCCGCGACGTCCAGCCGCGAGCCCACCCGGGAGGAGGTCTCCTGGAAGGCGCGGGGGCGGCCGTCCTCGCCGAAGGAGATGACCTCGCCGTCGAGCACGGCCTCCTCCACGGCCAACTCCCGTGCGGCGGCGACGACTTCCGGCAGCCGGCCGGTGATCTCGTCCAGCGTGCGGGTGTACACGCGCACGTCCTCGCCCGTGCGGTGCACCTGGACGCGGATGCCGTCCAGCTTCTCCTCCAGCGCGCACGGGCCCAGCCGGTCCAGGGCCTCGTCCACGTCCTTCGCGGTCTGCGCGAGCATCGGCTGCACCGGTCGCCCCACCTCCAGCCGGAACGCCGCGAGCGCCTCCGGCCCCCCGGCCAGCAGCGCCTGCGCGACGGTGCCCAGGGAACCGCCCAGCATCACCGCGCGCCGCACGTCCTCCGGGGGCGCCTTTGCCGCCACGGCGAGCGCCTCGACCGCGAGCGCGTCGAGCGCCCCCTGCCGCAGCTCCCCGCCGATCAGCCCGAGCAGGAACGCCTGTTCCTCCTCCGTGGCCGCGCCCATGAGGTCCGCCACCAGCCGCTTGCGTTCGGCCGCCGCCCCCTTGCCGGTGACCGCGGCGATGCGGTCGAGCGTCTCGTGGACCTCGTGCACCGTCAGCCGGGGCGCCGGTGCGGGCTCCCGCCGCTCCCGCAGGGTGCTCCAGCCCACCCCGGTGCGCCGCTGGGGCAGTCGCCCCGCCAGGTACGTGATCACCACGGGCGCCTCGTCGGGCTCCGCGGTACGCAGCAGCCGGGCCAGCGCCGCCACCTTCTCCGACCGGGCGGACGTGGCCGCCACCTCCCGGGACGTCCGGGCGAGCTCCGCGAGCAGCATGGCTCCATCCTGGACCGCCCGCGCCGGGCGCGCAGCCCTCGGGCGGGTCAGACGGGGGGCCGTCCGCCCGTCATGCGGCGGCGCTGGACGAGCCGGGTGACGTCGGTGCCGGTGACGATGCCGATGGGGCGGCCGCCGTCGACGACGACGACCCGGACGCCGCCGGCGCCGGGCTGGAGGCGGTCGAGCGCGTCGTTGACGAGTTCCTCCGGTGTGCCGGTGGTGGTCCTGGACAGCGGGACGGCGACGTCGCGGACCCGCACGTCGGCGCGGCGGTCCGCGGGGACCGACGTGAGCCGGCGCAGCTGCACCACCCCGCTGAGGCGGCCGTCGAAGTCGACCAGGGGCAGGGTGGAATGGCGGGCGGCCACCGCGACCTCGTCGATGAAGCGGTCCACCGGCAGCCAGTCGGGGCCGGTCACGACGGGGGCCGACATGGCGTCCGCGAGCCGTACGCCGCGCAGCGCGGCGCTGATGACCGCGCGCTGGCGTTCGGCGCCCGCGGTGAGGGCCATGAAGAGCCCGACCAGGGCGAGCCACAGGCCGCCGGCCATGCCGCGGGCGAAGGCGAGCCACCCGACCACGACGAAGAGGAAGCCGAGGACCTGCCCGCCGCGCCCGGCGACCCGGTCGGCGCGGTCGCGGTCCCCCGTCCGCCACCACAGCAGCGCCTGCAGCACGCGGCCGCCGTCCAGGGGCGCGGCGGGCAGCAGGTTGAAGACGCCGAGCAGCAGATTCGCCCAGCCCAGCCAGATCAGCAGCGCCCCCGGCACCGAGCGGTGGGCCGCCGCGTCCACGCCGATGCCCGCGCCGAGCGCGGCGCCGCCGATGACCAGGCTCGCCAGCGGGCCGCTGACCGCCACCAGGAAGGCGGCGCCCGCGGAGCCGGGCCGCCCCATGCGCGTCATGCCGCCCATGGCCCACAAGGTGACGTCCTCGACCGACAGGTGCTCGCGCCGGGCCGTCGCCGCGTGGGCGACCTCGTGCGCGAGCAGGCTCGCCATCAGCAGGACCGCGCCCACGGCCGCCGCGACGGTGTAGGCGGTGGCCGACAGGCCCGGGACCCAGGCGGGCAGGGTCTCGCGGCCGAGCCCGTAGGCGAGCAGCACGATGAGGACGGGGACGCTCCAGTGCATCCGGAGCGGAACCCCGAAGACGCGTCCCACAACGACCGAACCGTTCATGACTCCTCCCTCCAGTGTCACTCCGCCCGGGCCGCGCCGACGCGGTGCTTCTGGGGGCTCACCCCCCGCACCCGCTTGAAGGCGGCGCTCAGCGCGAAGGGGCTGCCGTAGCCGACCCGGCGGGCGACCGCCCCGAGCGTGGCGTCCGGTTCGAGCAGCAGATCGGCGGCGAGCGCCAGCCGCCAGCCGGTCAGGTACGCCATGGGCGGCTCGCCCACCAATTCGCCGAAGCGCCGGGCCAGCGCGGCCCGCGACACGCCCGCCTCGGCGGCGAGCGCCGCCACCGTCCACGGGTGGGCCGGGTTGTTCTGCAGCAGCCGCAGCGCCCGGCCCACCACGGGGTCGGCGAAGGCCCGGTACCACGCGGGGGCCGCCTCGCCGCGCCGGGCGAACCACGCCCGCAGCACGGAGATCAGCAGCAGGTCCAGCAACCGGTCCAGCACCGCCTCCTGCCCCGGATCGTCCTTGACGATCTCCTCGGCCAGCAGCGGCGGCAGCGGGCTCTCCCACTCCCGCGCCGGCAGCACCAGGAGCGGGGGCAGCGCGTCCAGCAACCGTCGGCCGACCGCGCCGTCCACCTCGTAGGTGCCGACCAGCATGACGTCGGAGCCGTCGACCCGGTTGCCCCAGGTCCGCACCCCCAGCGCCATCGCGTCGGCCAGGTCGTGGCCGTCCGCGGTGCGGCACACCGCACCGGGGAGGATCCAGGCGTGCGGCGGGGTCGAGGGGAGGTCGGCGACCGCGTACGGCACGGGGCCGCGCGCCACGGCCACGTCCCCGGGCCGCAGCCGCACCGGCGCGCCCTCCTCGGGCACGACCCACGCCCCTCCGCGCGCGACCGTCATCACGCACAGCGGCGCCCGGTCCTCGATCCGCACCGACCACGGCGGCTCCATGACCATGCGCAGCAGGAAGGCACCCCGCGCACGGGGTCCGTCGAGCAGGCCCGAGAGTGCGTCCATGTCCTCCAGGGTAGACGTCCGCGTATGGAAACCAGCCATTTGCCCGTGATCCGTCTCAGTCCGTCTCAGCCGGGAGGCCGACCCGTGTCGCGCCGGGTGACTGTCCGGATCTCGTGCGTCACTTCCGCGCCAGGGGTGACGGCGGTCGGCCATTCCTGTGGGAAACCTATGGGGATTCTGTACGCGAACGGTGACGCATGGTGTCGTGTACGCGACACCGGAACGGGGTGCACGACCCGGTGTCGCGACCCCTCAACGACCTGAAGGGAATCCCCCCATGACGTTACGTGCGTTGGCCATGAGCGGCTTGGCGGCCGCCTCGCTGCTCGGCCCGCAGGCCTGGGAGCCGGGCGGCGCCACCCTGCCGCCGCCGGACCGGATCGTCATCGACGTCGCCACCGTCAACGGTTCCGGCTGTCCGGCCGGCACCGCCGCCGTGGCCGTCTCGCCGGACAACGAGGCCTTCACCGTCACGTACAGCGCCTACATCGCCCAGGTGGGCGTCGGCTCCAAGCCGACCGACTTCCGCAAGAACTGCCAGCTCAACCTGAACGTGCACGTGCCGCAGGGCTTCACCTACGCGATCGCCGCGGCCGACTACCGCGGCTTCGCGCACCTGGAGCGCGGCGCCTCCGGCGTGGAGAAGGCCAGCTACTACTTCCAGGGCTCGCCCGAGACGAACGCCATCAGCCACACCTTCCGCGGCGCGCTGGACGACAACTGGCAGACCACGGACAGCGTCGACGTCGCCGCGCTGGTCTGGGCGCCCTGCGGCGAACTGCGCAACTTCAACATCAACACCGAACTGCGGGTCAGCGCCGGCAGTTCGGACCCGTCGCGGACCACGAGCTTCATGACGATGGACTCCACGGACGGAAGCATCAGGACCACGTACCACCTGGCGTGGAAGGAGTGCCCCGGCGCGTAGTCCCCGGCGCCCCGCGGGCCGGGCCCTGGGCGGGAAAGGGGCCCGGCCCGCGTCACCCGGCAGCCCCGCTCACGGGGCGGTGATGGCGTCGGCGACCCGTTCGGGCTCGTCGACCTGCACGTAGTGCCCGGCGTGCATCAGCAGGCGCAGTTCGCTGTGGGGGAAGATCACGGAGAACTGCCGGGCGACGCGGGTGTTGAGCCACCGGTCCCGGGTGCCGAAGACCACCCGGACCGGCGGCTGGAACTCGCGCATCTCCGGGATGCGCCGCCGGCGGCTCAGCATCGCGTGCAGCAGCTCGTCGTTGAGCCCCCAGAACGCCGGGCGGGCGGCGGGGTACTGCGCGTAGAGCCGCTCGACGTACGTCCCGCGCACCTCCGGGTCGCGGATGAAGCCGCCCACCTGCCAGACGTAGAGCCTGCGGTCCAGACCGGGCCGGCGCCTGGCGACGGCCCGGGCCGCCGAGCGCAGCAACGGGGTGGAGTACAGGGCGATCGCCGGAGGGCGGCGCAGCGCGGGGGTCCAGTGGTAGTAGGTGTTGAGCAGCACCAGCCGGGCCACGCGGTCGGGGTGCTCCAGCGCCCAGTCGATCGCGGGCGGTCCCGAGGCGTCGTGCGCCACCAGCACCAGGCGCCGGCCGGTGCGGCCCGCCGCGAGGGCGTCGGCCACCGCGGCGAGGTCGTCCACCTGCTGGGCGACGGTGTAGGCGTGGCCGGGCGGTTTGTCGGAGCGTCCCCACCCGAGGAAGTCGAACCGCACCACTGGCAGCCTGCCCTCCAGGTGGGGCAGGAGGCGGTCGTACAGCCGGCTGCTGTCGGGGAAGCCGTGCATCAGGACCGCGGGCGCGCCGGGGCCCGGGGTGATCTCGGCGTGCAGCCGGTAGGGGCCGTGCGACACGGCCAGCGCCTCGGTGGCCGGGGCCATGGCGACCTCCCTCGGCCTGTGGGCCCCCATGTGGTTCAGCCTAACGCGGTACGTCGCAGGGGTTGTGGGAGCGCTCCCATGACCGTCATCATGCCCGCATGACCCCACGCGCCGTGATCCGCCCGTACCGCCCGGAGGACCGGGCCGCCGTCTACGACATCTGCGTGCGCACCGGCCACGAGGGCGGCGACGCGCGGCACCTCTACACCGACCACGACCTGCTCCCGGACAACTTCGCGGGGCCCTACGCCCACCTCGAGCCCGAACTCGCCTTCGTCGTCGACGACGGCACGCGCGCCGTCGGCTACATCGTCGGCACCGCGGACACCGCCGCCTTCGTGCGGCGCTTCCGCGCCGAGTGGCTGCCCCGGCTCGAACACCGCCACCCCAAGCCGTCCGGGCCGCCCGTCACCCCGGACGAGGAGATGGCGGACCTGCTGCACCGCCCGGAGCGCATGATCGTGCCGGAACTCGCCGGGTACCCCGCGCACCTGCACATCGACCTGCTGCCCGAGTACCAGCGGCGCGGCTACGGGCGGGAACTGATGGGGCGTCTCCTGGACGCGCTGGCCGCCCGGGGCGTCGGCGCCGTCCACCTCGGCATGGTGACCGCCAACACCGCGGCCCGCGCCTTCTACGACCGGATGGGGTTCCGTGAGCTCCCCGTCCCGGACCCCGGTCCCCTGACGTACCTGGGACGCGGGACGTCGGCGACGGACGGGGGCTGAGGGGATCGCGGTGTGCCGCCGGTGGGAGGGGAGCGTCGCGTGGAGGTGCCCGGCCCCGAGGCCGACGGGGAGCCCGCGCCGCAGTACCAGGGCGGGAAGCGCAACCCCGCCCTGCAGATCGGGCTGTGGGACCGGGTCGCCTGTGACTTCCGATGTCTCGCGAGGCTGGATCCGCCCCTGGCGGCGTTCGCCGCGCGGCTGAGGCTGACCGTCGAACGCAGCTGGCAGGACCTCGGCGACGTGGGCGTCGCCGTCTTCCGCATCGGCAGGACGGAGTACGCGCTGCACGAGTTCGACGGGGGCTCTTACGGCACCTACGCCTGGGTCCACCATTCCGTGGACGACCACGAGCAGGCACTGGACGTCCTGTTGCGTGCCCTCGGCGTGGGGCGTGCCGCGATCCGTCCGGGCACGCTCTCCACGGATCCGGAGGGGGCCTGACGGCCCCGGGCGAGGCCGACACGCTCTGGAAAGCGCTTGCGGCGCGGCGGTAGAGTCGCCCGCCGGCCGGGCACCGCCGGGAGGTCGGCGCCCGGCGGCGAAGCCGTTCCCCGACCCCGGAAAGGCCGTATGCGAACCGTGACCCGGAAAACGCCGGCGCACCCCTTCCAACTGCCGCCCGAGGACCGGGAGCTGAGCCCGTACACAGGGTGGACCCGCGCCCACTGGGAGGCGGTCGCCGACGGGCTGCTCGCCGCCGTCGCCCCGCACGCCACGCCCGGCGGGGCGCTCTACCACCTCCCCGGCGACCGGAACAGCGCCTCGGGCGCCCGCTCGGACGGCCTGGAGGGGTACGCGCGCACATTCCTGCTCGCCGCGATCCGCGTGGCGGGCACGAACGGTGACGATCCGTCAGGACTGTTGCAGCGGTACGCCGACGGCCTGGCCGCCGGCACCGCGCGGCCCGGCGGGGACGGGCCGGAGGACTGGCCCGTCGTGGCCGACCGCACGCAGCCGCTGGTCGAGGCCGCGTCCATCGCCATCGCGCTCCGGCTGACCCGCCGCTGGCTGTGGGACCGGCTCGACGGGCCCGTGCGCGAACGCGCCACCGCCTGGCTCGCCCGGGCGGCCGCCGCGCAGGCGTGGCCCAACAACTGGGAGATGTTCCCGGCCACCGTCGGCGGTTTCCTCGGCGACCGGGACGCCGTCGCGCGCGGACTGCGGCGGATCGAGCGCTGGTACGTCGGCGACGGCTGGTACACCGACGGCGACCTGCGCGCCTTCGACCACTACAACGGGTGGGCGCTGCACCTCTACCCCGTGCTGGAGGCCTGGTTCTCCGGCGACGCCGACCTGCTGGACCGCTACGGTGAGCGGCTGCGGATCCATCTCGCCGACCAGTCCCGCCTGTTCGGCGCCGACGGCTCGCCCCTCCACCAGGGCCGCTCGCTGACCTACCGGGTCGCCGCGGCCGCGCCGCTGTGGCTCGGCGCCCTCACCGGACACACCCCGCTCGCCCCCGGCACCACGCGGCGCCTGGCCTCCGGCGCCCTGCGCCACTTCCTGGACCGCGGCGCGGCGGGCCCCGACGGGCTGCTGTCCCTGGGCTGGCACGGCCCCTACGCGGGTGTCCTGCAGGACTACTCCGGGCCCGGCTCCCCGTACTGGGCGAGCAAGGGCTTCCTCGGCCTGCTGCTGCCGCCAGGACACGCGGTGTGGACGGCGCCCGAGGAGCCCGCCCCCGTCGAACGCGGCGACGTCATGACCGCGCTGCCCGCGCCCAACTGGCTGATCCAGTCGACGGCCGCCGACGGCCTCGTACGCCTGCACAACCACGGCAGCGAGGACACCCGTTACGCCGCCCACTACACGCGGTTCGCCTACTCCACGGCCACCGCTCCGCTGACCGGGGACACGCTCCCCGACAACCACTTCGGCCTTCTGGACGCCGACGGCGGTGTCACCGCGCGCACCGGGCTCACCCCGCTCGGCGCCGGCGAGGGATGGGCCGCCTCACGCTCCCGCGCCGGTGAGCGGGTCCGCGTCGTGAGCCTCGTGATGGCCAGGGGCGCCGCCGAGATCCGCGCCCACCTGGTCAGCGGGGCGCCGCAAGGCTCGCCGGTACGGCAGACCGGCTGGCCCGCGGGCGAGGGCCTGACCTCGGAACTGCTGCCGCTGCAGGGCCTGCGGGCCGCCCCCGGCCTGCCGCCCGCCCCGACCGCGTGCACCGGACGCGCGGTCACCCCCGTCCTCACCGGCGAGACCACCGAAGGCGGCGGCAGCCGCGGCGACCTCTTCCTCTGCGCGGCCCGGCTCACCGGCGCCGCCGACGCGGAGCCGCTGTCCGCCCTCGCCCGGGCCGAGGCCGGTGTGTCGCCGTCGGGGGTCCACGAGGTGACCGTCACCTGGGCCGACGGAGCCACGCACCGGGCGCGGCTGACCACGGCCGACGTGGTCGTGGAATCCTCGCCCCCGGACGCTCGTTGAGGCTGCCATGAGCGACAAAGACCTCCTCCGCCTGCTCGCCGACACCAAGGGGGGCGTGCTCGTCACCATCAAGCGTGACGGCCGCCCCCAGATGTCCAACGTCATCCACCACTACGACCCGGACACGGGGGTGCTGCGCGTCTCCCTCACCGACGACCGCGCCAAGACCCGCAACCTGCGCCGCGACCCCCGCGCGAGCTACCACGTCACCACGGCCGACCGCTGGGCCTGGACGGTCGCGGAGGGCACCGCGGAACTCACCCCCGTCGCGGCGGACCGGGACGACGCGACGGTCGAGGAGCTCGTCGACCTCTACCGGGCCCTGCAGGGCGAGCACCCGGACTGGGACGACTACCGCCGCGCCATGGTCGAGGACAAGCGCCTGGTGCTGAAGCTCCACGTCGAGCGCGCGTACGGCCAGCCGCGCGGCGCGTAGCCGCCCCTGCGGTGCGCCCCGCCGCCCGCTCCCCGTGGGGGCGGGCGGCATCCGGCCCCCGACGGTGGCAGCATCGACACTGCGCAACACTGCGCAACACTGCGCAACACTGAGCGACACTGCGCGATACAGCGGGGACGATCTCCCGCACCGGGGAACCGCCTGGTCACGGTCGTCCCGCCGGTCGTGGGCGGGAGCCGGTGGGCCGACGGCGGCCGATCCCACAAAGGGGCGCGGAACCGGAATGACCGGTGTAGGAGTTGTCGCTGTACATACTGGTTCTGCCGGGGCCCGGACGGCTCACGGCACGTTCGTGACCGCCGACCAACGGGAGGTGCCGTGTCCGGCTCCAGTCCGAAGCGTTCCCTGCTCTCCAGCCTCATCCCCGCCTTCGGAGACAACCCCTACGGGGAGAGGATGGAGCGCATCCGGCGGTCGCCGAACTTCGCCGACGGGGTGTTCACCAACCCCCTGGGCGCACGTACGGCGCCCTCCGGATCGATGCTGCGGTTCGCCCGGACGTACTTCCGCAAGGAGGAGCGGGTCCGCAGGGCCCCCGCCGGGGACATCCCGCTGCACGCCACGACCCTCGCCGACCTGGCCGCACCGCCCGCCTCGGGCCTGCGGCTCACCTGGATGGGCCACTCCACCGTGCTCGCCGAGATCGACGGGCGCCGCGTCCTGTTCGACCCGGTCTGGGGCGAGCGGTGCTCCCCCTTCTCCTTCGTCGGCCCCAAGCGCCTCCACCGGCCGCCGGTACCGCTGGAGGAGCTGGGCGAGGCCGACGCGATCGTCATCTCCCACGACCACTACGACCACCTCGACATGCCCACGATCAAGGCGCTCGCCGGGACCGGCACCCGCTTCGTCGTGCCGCTGGGCGTCGGCGCCCACCTGGAACGCTGGGGCGTCCCCGCGGACCGCATGACCGAGCTGGACTGGCACGAGTCGACGCAGGTCGCCGGGCTCACCCTCACGGCGACCCCGGCGCGGCACTTCTGCGGCCGGGCGATCCGCAACACCCAGCACACCCTGTGGGCCTCCTGGGTCGTCGCCGGGCCCGAGCACCGCGTCTACCACAGCGGTGACACGGGATACTTCCCCGGTTTCACGGAGATCGGCGAGGCCTACGGGCCGTTCGACGCCACCATGGTGCAGATCGGCGCCTACAGCGACTTCTGGCCCGACATCCACATGACCCCAGAGGAGGGCGTCCGCGCCCACCAGGACCTGCGCGGCGAGCTCATGCTCCCCATCCACTGGGGCACGTTCAACCTGGCCCCGCACCCGTGGGAGGAGCCCGCCGAGGGCACCGTCGCCGCGGCGCGCGTCGTGGGGGCCCGGGTCGCCGTGCCGCGCCCCGGAGAGCCCTTCGAGCCCGCGGCCGGGGTGCCGCTCGACCCCTGGTGGCGGGCGATCGCGCACGGGGCCGCCGCCCGCACCTGGCCCGCGCTCACCGACGACGCGCGGCCGGCCGCCCCGCAGCCGGACAGCGCCCCGGCGTGAGCGCGTTGTGAGCCGGTCGTGAGCGAGGAGGGGCGGGGCGCCCGCCGCACCCGCCCCCTCCCGCACGCGCCGTCAGCCGTCAGCCGTCGCCCGCCGCCCGCGTGAGCCAGGCCGTCGCCGCCAGGCTCGCCGCCGACAGCAGGAGCAGCAGCAGGGGGACGGCGCCGATGCCGGAGGCCTCGATGCCCTTGCCGAGCGCCGGCGGGGCGGCCACACCGCCGATCATCGACGCGGCGATGACCCACGCCCCCGCGCGCCGCGCCCCGGGCACGGCGCGGGCCAGCCACGGCAGCCCCGTCGGGAAGACCGGGGCGATGAACAGGCCGACGCCCGCGTAGGCGTACGGCGCGAGCGTGGGCACGGCCGCCAGCGCCAGACAGCCCGTCATCCCGGCGCAGCACGCCAGCAGGATCCGCGGCGCCGGGTAGCGCAGGGCCAGCGGGACGACGAGGAACCGGCCCGCGGTCATCATCAGCCAGTACACCGCGGTCGCGGACGCGGCGTACGCCGCCGGGTGGCCGAGCGACTGCAGATGGGTCGGCTCCCAGCCGCCGACCCCCGCCTCCACCCCCACATGGAGGACGTACAGCACCACGAACCCCAGCAGCACCGGTGTGACCAGCCGCCCCCGCGCCCCAGGCCGGGCGGCGGGCGCGGGCCCGGGAGGCTGCGTCCGCACCCCGCGCGTGCACAGCGCGAGGGCGCCGGCGAGGACGGCGCATCCGGCGAACACGGACGCGTAGCGGTCCGGGCCCAGCGCGGCGAGCAGGGCGGGTCCGGCGACCGCGCCGATCCCGAAGTGGGCGTTGAGGACGTTGAGCATCGCCGCGCCGCGGTCCCCGAAACCCACCGCGAACAGCTGGTTGAGGCCGTAGTCGATGCCGCCGAAGCCGAGCCCCGTCAGCAGCGCCGCGCCCAGCGCGACCGGCCAGTCCGGCGCGAGCGCGAAGGCCCCGCTGCCCGCCGCCATCAGCGCGTACGCCACCGTCAGCAGCCTGCGGTCGCCGATCCGGCCGCGCACCGCGTCGAAGACGAGCACCCCCGCGACACCGCCGACGAAGTGCGCGCTCAGCCCCAGCCCGGCCATGGACGGGGACAGCCCGTGCTCCTGCCGCAGGGCGGGCAGCGCGGGACCGTACAGCGCCTGGAGGGCGCCGATGAGCACGAACCCGGCGCAGGACGCCACCACCGCGGGCCGGCTGAAGGGCCGCGCCGCGGGCGTGGTCTCCCGCAGGACGGCGGTCACCGGCCGTCCGCGAGGGTGGTGAAGGTGAAGCCGAACGAGGCCTCGGCGGCCTCCAGCCGGTAGCGGGGCAGCACGCCGGGCCCGCAGGACTGGCTGCCGATGCCGTGCAGGGCGTGGTCGAGGTTGACCCACAGGATGTTCCCCGGCACCAGGTCGCAGGTGTGGGCGGCGGCGTCCAGTTCCTCGCCGGTCCAGCGACGGGCGGTGAACCAGAAGGGCGGGCCGCCCTCGATCGCGACCCCCGTCCCGTCCTCCCGGCGCAGCCGCACCCGGCGCACGTCGGCGCGCGCCCCGTTCTCCTGCGGGCGGACGTACGGGGTCTGCAGCGCGTCGACCGTCGCCGTGTGGAGCCCGATCCGGGACGCGGCCCGCGTGTCGGGGTAGGCCTCGCCGGGGCCGCCGCCGTACCACTCGGCCCGGGTCAGCGTGCCGCACAGCCCGAGGCGGACGCCGAGCCGGGGCAGCGGCAGCGTCCACCGCCCCTCGGGGGTCACGTCCATCGTCAGGTGCAGCCGGTCGCCGTCGGCGGTCCACCGGTAGACCGTGCGCAGCCCGAAGGAGGCGGCGGCCGGGGCGACCCGCGTGGTGACGGTGAGCGCGTCGTCCCCGGCCTCGACGCCGTCCACCCGGTGCCGCATCCGGTGCAGTCCGGCCTCCCGCCACAGCAGGCCGAAGCGCGGGCCGGACTGCCAGGGGGCGCCGAGGTCGTTGTCCGTCGGGGCCCGCCACACGTCCAGCCGGGGACCCGCGAGGGCGAAGCCGTCGAGCAGCCGCAGTTCGCCGGTGGCCGCGTCGAAGGTGCCCGGGCCCAGCAGCACCACACCGCCCTCGGCGTGCCGGGGGCGGTGCGGGCGCTCGGGTTCGGGGGCCGTTCGCCGGCCGCCCGGGCGTTCCGCGGCGGGCCACTGGCCCCACGCCACCTCGTGGCCGGCCGGCGCCCACGGGGTGTCGCGTGCCAGGACCGCCCGCACCAGCCAGAACGCCTCCCCGGACGTTCCCGCCGCCGCGGGCTCCGGCAGCTTCAGCTCCGTCGTGCCGCCCGCGGCCAGCGGCGGCACCTCCAGGTCACCCTCGGCGACGGCCACCCCGTCCGCCTCGTACGACCAGGTGAAGCGCAGGTGCGAAAGATCCGCGACGTCATGGCGGTTGGTGATGCGGACCGTGCCCCCGAGCGGGTCGCCCTCGATCCGCACCGGCTCGATCACCTTCTTGTACTCGACCAGACCGGGCGAGGGCGTCCGGTCCGGGAAGAGCAGCCCGTCGCAGACGAAGTTGCCGTCGTGCAGCTCCTCGCCGAAGTCGCCGCCGTAGGCGAACCAGCGCCTCCCGTCGGGGGTGCGGCGTGCGATGCCGTGGTCGATCCACTCCCAGACGAAGCCGCCCTGCAGCCGCTCGTGGGTCTCGAACAGCCGCTGGTACTCGCCCAGTCCGCCCGGTCCGTTGCCCATGGCGTGTGCGTACTCGCACAGCAGGAAGGGCATCGCGCGCCGTCTGGCGTCGAGCACGGGATCGTCCAGTGGCGCCTCCTCGCGCCTGCCGATCCGCTCGACCTCGGCGTGCCCGGCGTACATGCGGGAGTACAGGTCCGTGTCGGCGCAGGTCGGATCGCCCTCGTAGTGGACGGGCCGGTCCGGGTCCCGGTCGCGGATCCACCGCGCCATGGCGGTCAGGCCGCGGCCGGTGCCGCACTCGTTGCCCAGCGACCAGACGAGCACGCTGGGGTGGTTCTTGTCGCGCTCGACCATGCGGGCGGCACGGTCCAGCAGCGCCGGGGTCCAGCGGTCGTCGTCGACGGGGTTGCCCTCCCAGCCGGTCCCGGCGAAGCCGTGGGTCTCCAGGTCGCACTCGTCGACGACCCACAGGCCCAGTTCGTCGCACAGGTCGAGGAAGGCGGGGTGCGGCGGGTAGTGGCTGGTGCGCACGGCGTTGATGTTGTGACGCTTCATCAGCAGCAGGTCCTCGCGCATGGTGGCGATCTCCAGCGCGCGGCCGTGCTCGGGGTGGAACTCGTGGCGGTTGACCCCGCGGAACAGGATCCGGCGGCCGTTGACCTTCAGCACCCCGTCCTCGACCGCGACCGTACGGAAGCCGACGCGGAACGGGACGCGCTCGCCCGCGCCGGTGAGCACGGCCTCGTACAGCCGCGGGACCTCGGCGCTCCACGGCTCGGCGGGCACGCTGACCGGCTCGCCCACCGCCACGTCGACGCCCAGCTCCGGCACGGTGACCCGGCCGCCCGACGGGGCGTCCACGCGCAGGGTGCCCTCGCCGGTGGTGTGGTCCCAGCCGGCGTGCACGAAGAAGTCGGCGACGCAGCCGGCGGGCCGGTGCAGCAGCGTGACGTCCCGGAAGACGCCCGGCAGCCACCACATGTCCTGGTCCTCCAGGTAACTGGCCGAGGACCACTGGTGGACGCGGACCGCGAGCACGTTCCCCTTCGGCCGCAGCAGGTGCCCGACGGGGTACTCGGCGGGCAGCCTGCTCCCCTTGAAGACCCCCACCTCACGGCCGTTGAGCCAGATCCTGGCACAGGACTCGATGCCCTCGAAGCGCAGCACGGTCTCGCCGCCGGCGGGCCAGTCGTCCGGCAGCGCGAAGGCGTGCCGGTGGTCGCCGGTCGGGTTCTCGGTGGGGACCCGGGGCGGGTCGACGGGGAAGGGGTAGCGGACGTTGGTGTAGGCGGGCGCGCCGTGGCCGCCCAGCACCCAGTGGCCGGGGACGGCGAGGATGTCCCAGCGCGAGGCGTCGAAGTCCGGCCGGGCGAAGGAGGTGTCCTCGGCCCCGGCGGTCGGCGAGAGCCGGAACCACCACATGCCGCCCAGGTTCAGCCGGGCCGCGTCGGAGGCGGGCACCCAGGCCCGGGGCGGCAGGGCGCCGTGGCCGGGGGAGAAGTCCTCGTAGTAGGGGAGTTCCGGCCGCGCGGCCGGGGAGCCGGACGGGTGCGCGGGCATGGTCATACGACTCCTCGGTCGGCCCTCGATGCCGGTCTGCCGTTCGCTGCGCTGTGGCGCCGGTGCGCGCGGGTGCGGTCGGCGCGGCGCTCCCCGGACGCAGGTCGCGGAAGGGTGCGCGGTGGGGACGGCGACCCGCCGCCCGCGGTCCTCGCGCGGGCGTTCCCGGGCCCGCGCGGCCCGGCGCGGGCGGCCGCGCGGAGGTCACGCGACGTCCGCTCCACCCCCGGGTCCCCCTCCCGTGCCGCCGCCGACGGGAACACACGCTAGGCGCCGCGCGGGAGCCGGACAAGCGCTTCACCCACACCCCCGCCGGACGTCACGGCGCCGGGGACGGGCCGCCCGCGATCCGGCGGGCGAGCGCCGCGACGTCCACCGGGCGCGAGGTGTCCACCCGGTGCACGCTGCCCAGGCCCAGCGGTTCGGCCATCTCGGTCCAGAACCGCCACTCCTCCTCCGGGAAGCGCGCGCCCTCGGTGTGCACCGGGTGCCGCGCGGGCGCCCGCTCCCGGAACCTGCGGCGCGCGGTGTCGGGCGGCACGGCACACCACACCTCGTGCACCTCGGACGCGCCCGCCCGCGTCAGGCCCGCGGCCACCACGGGACGCATGTGCGCCAGCCACGGGCTCTCCAGCACCGCCCCGACCGGTGCGTCGGCCAGCAGCGTCCACAACGTCTCGCCGGCCGCGGCCCCGAGGCAGCGGCTCCACTCGCGCCCGCCGCCCCCCGCCGGGCGCAGCGCGGCCAGCGCGTCGGCCAGGGTCTCCTTCACGGAGTCCTTGCTGAACAGCGGGAGCTCCAGTTCGCGGGCGAGCATCCGGGCGAGGGTCGTCTTCCCCGCTCCGGGCAGTCCGTTGACCAACACAGCTAACATGCCGCGACCTTAACGACGCCGCGGGCGGCGGTGGAGTACGCCGCCCCGCCGCCCGCGCGCCACGCGGTGCCTCGTGGGCGGGCGGTGGCTCACGAGGGGGCGCCGGCCGGTTCCTCGACGTCGATGCCCGTGAACCGTGCCCAGTTGCGTCCGATCTCGCTCCAGCCCGCCACCGGCCCGCCGCCCAGACGGCCGGTGAACAGCGGGCGCAGGTCCGTGTCGCGTTCCGCCCAGGCCGCCGAGAACTGGCTGCGGGTGACCCGGAGACTGGTGTTGAGCTGGACGACGGCCGCCCGCGCACAGTCCTCGCGCCACTCGTCGTCCGTCCAGGCGGCGGAGCCGACGGGGGGCCGCGCCGCCAGCGCCAGGCTGAGGAAGCAGGCGGCGTTGTAGTTGACGAGGTATCCGGCGGCGGCCCGGTTCGAACCGCGGTGCCGGGGCGCGGAACCGGCGATGCCCGCCCGGCTGTGGGCGTCCCCACCCGTGTGGTCCGCGCCCGTGTGGTGGTCGGCGTAGAGCAGGCGGCGCAGCCCCCAGTCGGGCCCGCCCCACAGCCGGCCCCACCGCGCCCAGCCCCCGGTGACCTCCCTCGCCACGTCGCGGAACGCCGTCCGCAACTCCCGCGGACCGGGGGAGACGTTCTCGCGCAGCACCTCGGCGGCGCTGGCGATCCGCACCGCCCCGCGGAAGGAGCGGCGGCGGGTGCGCAGGGCGGGACGGGGCCGCTCCATGGCCCACCACTGCCGCCAGTAGCGGCGTTCGCCGAGGTTGCGGCGGCCGGGGAGCCAGGTGCGGGCGTACCGGCGCAGGATGGCACGCCGCGACAGCCGCCTGAGCAGCAGCCGCAGGTGCTCCCGGGAACGGGGTTCGCGGCGCCTCGCCCGCTCGTCCCTGTGCGCCGGGTAGCGGCTCTCCTCGGCGCGGGCGATGGAGAGCCGGTAGGCCGTCTCTATGTGCTCGGGCCACAGCTGGACGCAGTACTTGTAGATCTCCACGGCCTGCCGGATGTAGTCACCGGGCTCGGCGACACCGGGGAACTGGCTCATCAGCTCCAGGACGCCCGCCTGGTGCAGCCGGACGGTGAGGTTCCCCGGCACCAGCGCCGCGGCCTCCTCGAAGTGCTCCAGGGCCCGCTCGTGCCCGGTCCGTTCCCCGGCCACGTCCCGGCGCTTGTTCGCGGCCAGCGCGTCCTCCTGCGCCTTGGTGCCCATGCGGTAGCAGCGGTACGCGTCGGGGTCGTCGCCCCAGCTCTCCCAGCGGGGGATGCGGTCCTGCGAGCGCGGGTCGGCCAGGATCTTGACGGTGCAGTAGCAGGCGACGCGTTCGTACAGCTCCCGGTCGGCGGCGCGCCTGCCGCCGTCCGCCGCGCCGGGCTCCGGCGCGCGGCCCTCCATGATGGTCGCGGCCACCACCGTGTTCTTCGGCATGTACAGGATCCGCACCGAGAAGCGGGTCGGCTGGTCGCCCGTCGACAGGCAGTGCAGCATCACGTGGTACGCCCGGGGACGGAAGAACGCCAGCCGCTTCATCACGTCCACCCAGCCGTGCGGGGAGGAGGCGGTCTCCGGCGCCGGATCGGGCCCGATGGTCGTGCCGCTGCCGGGGGTCAGGACGTTCGGGCCGAGCGCGTCGGCGGCCATGTGCTCCGTGATGTACGCGGCCAGTTCGGCCGTGGCCGCGGACTCGTGGCCGTGGTCGGGGCCGCCCGGGCCGGCGCCGTTGCCGCGGTGGCCGTTGCCGTGGCCGCCGAGCAGACCGCGGTCCTCGCACACCACCACGGGCAGCAGCCGGTTGCCGCGGTGGCGGCGCAGCAGCCCCGACCCGAGCCGTACCAGGCCGATGAACACGGCGACCGCGAAGATGCCGAGCACCCACACGGCGGTGCCCCCGGACTGCTCCCAGAACCCCTGGGGCCACGGGCCGCCGTCCCCGGCGGCCGCGGGCGCGGCGAACACCGTCCCCATGGCACATCCCCCCGTCACATCCCCCTTGTGCGCTCTTGTGGTGATCCCCGCAACCGGAGATCACCAAGCCCGTGCGGGGGTGGCGAATCGTCGCACCGTCAACTTCCCCGCCCTCGGGGGTGTCGTGCGACACACGGGGGCGGATCGCGCCGAGGGGGTCCGGTCAGGCGGGCGGGGCGACCAGCGCGCCGGACTGCCCGGCCCGGCGCAGGGCCCGGGCGACGAACCCGTCCGCCTTCAGCTCCTCCACGACCTCGCGGAGGAAGGCCACGGACTCCGGCAGCCGGTCCACCGTCGTGCCGACGGCCTGCCGGATCTGCATGAACGCGCCCTCGACGAGCCGGAGGTCGGGGTGGCGGGCGACGTACTCGGCCATCGGCTGCCCGATCCCGGCCGCGACCTCCAGGCCCTCGGCGCGGAAGACGCCCACGCCCTCGTCCCCGCGGACGACGGTGGCGTGGCGCAGCGTGCGCGACAGGAAGAGGTCGTAGGCCGAACCGCGCTTCACGCCGATCCGGACACCCGCGCGGTCCACCTCGTCCACCGCGCCGACCTGCGAGTCGCGGGGCACGGCGAACACCCCCTCGATCACCACGTACGGCGCGGTGAAGGCGACCTCCGCCTCCCGGGCGGGCTCGACCGCGAGGAAGCAGATGTCGGCCCGACCCGACGCCATGGCCTCGAACGACGTGCGTGCCGCGTCGAAGCAGACCGGTTCCACCGGCACGTCCAGCCGTGCGCCCACCTCGCGCGCGATGTCGACGGTGACGCCGCCGGGGGACTGGGCGGTGCCGTGCGCCAGCACCGGGTTGCCCAGGTTGATCGACGCCCGCAGGACGCCCGTCGGCGCCAGGTCCCTCACGACGGCGGCAGTCACGGTGCTCATGGTGCGGAGTGTAGGCCCGCCCCCGCCGGTGGCCCGGCACGGACCCCGCCGACGTCTGCCTCCGCCCCGTTCCGGTTGTGGCCCGGCGCCTTGTCAACAGGGTGACGGGGGCTTTGTCAGTGGCCTCACCTAGTGTTCCGGTCACTTGATCACGGCGTTGCAGGGAGGCACGCATGGGGTGGGTCACGGCGGGCGACTACGAAGTCGCCCTCCACGAAGGGAAGGTCGTGTGCCGCAACGCGGCCGGCCGCCGGCTGAAGTCGGTGCCGGCCAAGCTGGCGGACGACCCGGCGGTGACGGGACTGCGGCAGCTCGCCGAATGGCTGGAACGGCACGAACGCCAATGCCTGGCCGACGTCGAGCGCTGGATGGTGCGTTCGCTGCCCGTGCCCCTCGCCGTGATCGGCCGGGTGTGGCCCGACCCGGCGTGGCGGGCGGCCCTGCGCGACCTCGTCGTCACCGGGGAGGACGGTCAGGTCGCCGGTTTCCTGCGGGACGCCGACACCGAGCGCGGCCTCGGCCTGGTCGACCTCGACGGCGACACCGTGCGCATCGCCCCGGACATGGTCCGCATCCCGCACCCCGTGCTCCTCGACGACCTGGAGGAGCTGCGGGAGTTCGCCGTCGAGCTGGGCGTGGAGCAGAGGGCGCAGCAGCTCTTCCGCGAGGTGTGGCAGCGGCCCGCCGGGCTCGACCCCGAGGGCACGCTCGTCGAGGAGTACGCGGGCGGCAGCTTCAAGGAGCTGCGCTTCCTGCACGGCCGCGCCACCTCCCTCGGCTACCGCGTGCGCGGCGGGCACAGCGTCTGCCCCGTTCTGGAGGACGGCCGCGCCGTCGAGGCCCGCATCTGGATCGGCGACTACGACGGCTGGAGCGAGACCGAGACCGGGTCCCTGTCCTGGACCGACACCGCCGGGAAGACCCTGACCTTCTCCCAGGTCGGCGCCGTCGCCTGGTCGGAGGGCATGCGCATGGCGGCCGCGCTCTACGCGGGACGCGACATCGAGGACGAGGAGCAGGCGGCATGACCACGTACGACCCCACCACCACGGCCGCGCTGCTCGACGCGGGCGCCGTGCTGCCACCCGGCACCAGCACCCGCGAGGACGCCGACAGCCTCACCGTCCGCACCTACACCCACCCCGTGCTGGACGACCGCCGCGTCGTCCGCCTCGTGCCCGGCACCCTCGGTGAGGCCGAGGACCTGGCCCTGGACTTCCTCGGCCTGACCCGCGAGGACGAGGCCCCCGAGGTCGGCCAGGTCCGCCGGGAGACCCTCGGGTTCCCCGCCTGGGCCCTGGTCAACGACCCGGCCAACGGCCACCACGCGCTCGCCCTGGTCAAGGACGTCGAGCGGCTCGCCCGGATGGCCAAGTCCCGCGCCGGCGCCGCCAAGGACGGCTTCGACGCGCTCGCCGAGCGCCTGGGCCGCGCGGTACCGCACTTCCTGCCCACCTTCCACGAGCAGGCGGCGCGCGTCTTCCTCCAGCACGAGAACACCACGTACGCCGCCGCCTTCTTCGGCAAGGCCCGCGCCGCCGAGCGCGTCCACGGCCTCGCCGTCGACGAGGACCGCCAGCGCGCCGTCTTCCTGGAGTTCGCCTTCGCCGGCGCCCTCACCGTCAAGGCCCTCAAAGAGCACGTCAAGGACCTCGCACGGCGGCTTGACCCCGCCGAGGCCTGGCGGCAGTTCCGGCAGCTGACGGTGGAGCGCTGCGCCGCCGGGATGCCCCCGTACGCGTCCCTGCCGCAGGACGCCCGCAGCCTGATCAAGGCAGCGGGCCTCGACCGGGTCACCGAGGAGTGCGCCCTCGTCGCCGACCTCGTCGCCTCGCCCGCCGTCGTCCGTGCCCCCGGCTCCTTCTGGACCGCCTACCGCGCCACCCTCGCCGTCCTCGCCGAGCGCGAACCGGCCGTCCGGGCCCGGCTGCTGGAGATCATGCCGGCCGGACTCGGCCGCGACGCCGAGGGCGACGGGTTCTGGCTCGCCCTGCTCGTCGAGACCGGTGCCGACACCCTGCTCACCGGCGAGGCGGGGGAGGCCGCGCGGGCCGTCGACGCGGCCGACTGGCTCAGCCGCTGGGCGAGTCACCGCAAGCACGGCTCCAGCGCCCCCGAACGCTCCGCGGCCACCCTCGACCTCGTCAGCCGTATGGCGCCCCGGCTGCGGGCCGACGGCAGGCCCGTCGACCTCTTCACGGGCCGCTGGCACCACGGCGCCGAACTCGACCTGCTCGACCTGTGCGCCGCCGAGCGCGTGCCGCTGTCCGTCCCCGCCGAGGACGTGACCGTGCACCTGCCGCTCCACCGCTGGCTGGAGACGGCCGACCCGGCCCGCCGCGACCTCGTCGCCACCGGTGCCGACCCGCGCTTGCGCCGTCTGCTGTACAAGGCCGTCGGCAGCCTCGGCGAGGACCGCGGACTGGCCGGCGTGCTGGAGGCCCTGGCCGGCCACCCCGTGCTCGGCGACGTCCTGCACGCATGGCTGGAGGAGGCCGCCGCGCAGTTCACCCGTGCCGCGGGCCTGCCCGCCGCCCGCAGCGCGATCAGCCGGCTGCGCCCGTTCCGTTCCGTCGCGGCCCGGGTCAACCCGCAGGCCGTGGCCCGGGTCGCCGCGCAGGAGATCGCGCCGCTGCTCGGCCGCACGCTGCGCGAGGGCATCCTCGACGAACTGGGCTGGCCCGCCCTCGACGAGGGCCTGCGCCTGCTCGACGCCGCGGTCGCCAAGAACAAGGACCACACCCTGGCCGTCGCCGAGGCCTGGCCCGCGCTGATCCTCGCCCGCGGGGACAAGGCCGTCGTCGTCGGGCCCGACAAGGTGCTGCTCGACCACGACCTGCGCATCCCCGTCGAACTCGACCGATGGAACCGCCCCCACTTCCGCTGGGCCGACGGCGAACTCCTCGTCATGTGGCGGCAGGACGACAAGCAGCTCGGCTACTGGTCCGCCCGGCCCGCCGAGGTGTTCACCCTCGGCGGCGAACAGCTCCCGCACTGGTGGCACGGCCACATCGCCGCCCCGTCCATCCCGCTGCCCGGCGGCGGCCGCGCCACCGGCGGCCGCACCCTGCACGCCGGAGACACCGTGGTGCCGGCCGGCCGCCCCGTCCTCGGCGACGGCACCGCGCTCTGGCGCCAGGGCAAGCAGGGCCGCCACGAGGTGTGGATGGAGTACGACCCGGCCTCCGGCACCCACGGGCGTGCCTCGCTGCCCGCCTTCCTCCGCTCCGGCATCCTCGACGGTGCACGGCTCAGCCAGGAGGACTGCGAGGTCCTGCCGCTGCAACCCGGGCTCGAGCGCAGCCCCTTCGGCACCGACGGCACCGTCCTCGGCCGCTGGGTCCGCGTCGAGGGCGAGGGCGGCGGGTCCCGCACCGTCGCCGGCACCCCGGACGGCCGTACCGTCGCCCTCCCCACCCGCAAGCAGGGGTGGGCGCGCCGCGTACCGCTCGGTGCGCTGCGGTTCCCCGGCGGGGCCGAGCCCGTCGTCGCGCTCACCCACCAGAAGGTGTCGCTGTACGCGGCGGGCGACGTCACCTGCGACGACGAGCTGGGCAGCGTGACCCTCACCGAGCAGGGCGGCGAGTTCGCCGCCGGCACCCGCTACGTACCGCCGCTCGCCTATTGGCATGCCCTGCGCGCCCGCGACGAGGGCGCCTCGGCGGTGCTGCGCGCCCTCACCGACGAGCAGGCAGCCGAAACGCTGCGCGCCGCCGCCCACGCCCTGGCGGAGCATCAGGCCGAGGTGAACAGGACGAAGAAGTACACCGGTCCCTCCGCGGAGACCGTCGCGCGGTCCGCCGTCGCCGCCGCCTTGCCGGCCCTCACGGACGAGCGGCTGCTCATCGGCGTCACCGCCCTCGTCCGGGGCACGCTGCGCCACGCCGAGTCCGTCGCCTCCTTCGTCGCCCCGCCCACCGACAAGCCGCGGCAGTCGCTCCGGCGCACCCAGGACATGTTCGCCGACCACAAGCCGCTGCACGGCGACGACGGCACCCTGCGCACCGCCCTGGACGGCATCGCGGGCCGGCATGGCCACTGGTGGAGCAGCGGCCCCCAGTGGAGCGCCCTGCAGCAGATCCGGGCGGTCAACCACGTCCTGTCCGGCAAGGAGGCCGAGGGCAAGCCGCTGCCCGACCGGGAGGAACTGGGTGACCCGGGCGACGGCTGGCACAGCGACGAACACACCGTCCCCGGCATGGGCCTGGGGTGGCTGCCCGCCCTGTCCGTGCTACGGCCGCTCGCCTACCGGGCGGCGTCGCCCGCCGTCACGCAGGCCGCACGCGAGGCCCTCCTGCTGCTCTTGGACGCGATCACCGAGGGCCCGCTGGCGGTGCCCGGGAGCGGACTCCGCGAGATCGTCCTCGTGGAGAAGCACGGGAAGCAGCGGCGCGCCGGCCAGGTCCTGCGCAAGGACGGGCGCACCGTCGTGATCCTGGGTTGCGACAGCGTCGACGGCGACCGCGACCGCGTCCACTGGCTCGCCCTCGACCACGACCCCACCGGGGCGTTCGGCGCCGTCGCCCACTTCACCCTGCAGGACGAGACGGACCGCACGCCCGTCTTCCCCGCCGAGCGGCTCACCGCCGTCAGCCGCCTCATCCGCGACAAGGGCCCCGCGCCCTGGCGCCCCGACGCCCCCGCCGCGCTCGCGGCGGCGACCCGCGGCGGCCTCGGCCCCGTCCAGGCGACCCTGCTGCTCGCCGGGCGGCCGCAGGACCCGGACGCCGAAGCCCTCGCCCGCATCGACCTGAAAGCACGCCAGAAGAACCTCGGCGCGGGCCTGCTGAGCTCCCTCTCCGAGGACGACCACGCGGCCGTCCTCGGGGCCCTGCTGCCCGACGACCCCGCCGACCTGTGGGGCAGCGGCCCCGACACCGCCGCCGCCGGCCGGGTCTGGGAGCAGCGCCTCGGCTCCGTCGTCCGCCTGCCGGAGGACGTCGCCGCCGAACTCGCCGGAGTCACCACCGCGTCCGCCGAGGCCGTGCTCAACCCCGCGCTGACGCCCTGGCTGAGCCGCACCACCGTGCAACGCCCCGACAAGGACGGCAACCTCCTCCCCGCCGACCCCTCGGCCCTGCCCGGACGGCACGACATCACCGGTGCCGTCGCCGTGCTCGCCGGCCTCGCCTACGGACTGCCGTACGGGCATCCGCTGCGCGCCGCCCTCCCCGAGGGCCTGGCGGCGCTGCGGCGGCGGATCGCCGACCCGGGCCTGCTGGTCGACCTCGACATCGCCTGGACGGAGAAGGGCGGCCCCACCGCCGTCCAGATCCGCACGGCGTACGGGCTGCCCGCCGCCGGCGGCGCCGACGCCCACGGCCTGACCCACGCGGGCGACGCGCTCGTGCTCCGGCCCTGGTACGGCGACACCGAGACGGTGCTCGTCCGCCCGGCCGGGCTGACCGGGTCCGAGGACCCCGTCCTCGGGCTCGTCGAGGGCCTCGTCGGCCTGCGGGGCGGCGGCATCCAGGCGCTGCGCGCCGTGCTCGGCGACGACCTCGCCCGCGCCGTCGCGGCGGGCGGTGAGCCCGGCGCACCCGCCGGTCACGCCCAGGACCCCACGGTCTCCGTGCCCGCCCTGGTCACCGAGGTCGCCGCGGCCCACGGCCTGGGCGAGGACGCAGCCGCGCTCTACCTCCAGTTGCTCGCCCTGCCCGACCCCACGGACCGCAACTGCGCCCGCTGGACGGACTGGAAGCCCGCCCGCATGAAGAAGGCCCGCGCCGAACTGGCCGCGACCGGCCTCGTCGTCGAGGCCAGGCGCCCCCGAGCCGGCCGCACCCTCTTCCTGCCCTGCGGCTGGCGCGACCTCAAGGCGCCCGCCCTTCCCGTGGAGACCTGGAAGGAAGGCCTCTACCCGGTCCGCGACCACGCTCGCGTCGTGCCGCTGCTGCCCGTGCCCGAGCTGTTCGCCCGCGCCTGGGAACGCGTCCGCGCCGGCGACGCCCCCGGCTTTGAAGAACTCACCACCCGTGCCACCCGGAAGGGCCGCCGCCGATGACCACCACCGCTCCCGCACCCGTCGCGCGGCAGATCACCCCGCCCGAGGACCGGTACGCCACCGAACTCGCCTTCCTCGCCGCCCACGACGGCGGACCACGTCCGCCCGCCTGGCGGCTCACCCCGCGTGCCGTCGTCACCTTCGTGATGGGCAGCGACGGCCAGGCCCTGCGCCTGCCCGACGACGCCGAGGTCCCGGGGGGCGTGCCGCGCCGCCTCGTCGTCGAGGGGAAGTTCGTCGGCGACCGCGCCCTGGTGGAACGGTGCGTCGTCACCCTCGCCGGGGAACGCGGCCTGCTCCTCGTCGGCGAGCCCGGCACCGCCAAGTCGATGCTGTCCGAGCTGCTGTCGGCCGCGATCTGCGGCACCAGCGGGCTCGTCGTCCAGGGCACCGCCGGCACCACCGAGGACCAGCTCAAGTACGGCTGGAACTACGCCCTGCTGCTCGCCCAGGGCCCCAGCCGGCAGGCGCTCGTCCCCTCACCCGTGCTCACCGCCATGTCGCGCGGCGCCATCGCCCGCGTCGAGGAGGTCACCCGCTGCCTGCCCGAGGTGCAGGACTCCCTGGTCTCCCTGCTCTCCGAACGCCGCATCGCCGTCCCCGAACTCGCGGGCGGCGACGACGCCCTGGCGCACGCGGCGCCCGGATTCAACCTGATCGCCACCGCCAACCTCCGCGACAAGGGCGTCTCCGAGATGTCCGCCGCCCTCAAACGGCGCTTCAACTTCGAGACCGTCGGACCCATCGGCGACCTCGACGCCGAGACGGCGCTCGTGCGCAGCCAGTCCCGCGCCGCCGTCGAACGGGCCGGCGCCCCCTACGAGGTCGACGACGCCGTCCTGGAAGCCCTCGTCACCGCCTTCCGCGACCTGCGCGAGGGCCGCTCCGCCGAAGGCTGGGAGGTCGAACGGCCCTCCACGGTCATGAGCACCGCGGAGGCCGTCGCGGTCGCCGGCGCGCTCGGCCTGGCCGCGGCGTACTTCCCCGGTGACCGGGATGTGCTCGGCCTGCTGCCCGGCCACCTCCTCGGCGTCGTGCGCAAGGACGACCCGGCCGACGCCGCCCGGCTGCTCGGCTACTGGGACGGCCCCGTGCGGCGGCGCGCCGAGCAGGGCTCCCCGACCTGGCGCACCCTGTGGGAGCTGCGCGCCGTCCTGGAAGGCTGAGCCCGTGTCCCTCACCCCGGACGAGGCCGTCACGGTCCTCACCGACCCGGCGGCGCCCTACCTCGTCGGCGTACGGCACCACGCCCCGTCGCTGGCGGCCGCGCTGCCCGCCCTGCTCGACGGGGCGAAGCCCGACGTGCTGCTCGTCGAACTCCCCGGCGAGATGCAGGAGTGGCTGCCCTGGCTCGCCCACGAGGACACCCGGGCCCCCGTCGCCCTCGCCGCTGCCCCTGGCGACGGGGGCGCCGGTCCCGCCTTCTACCCCTTCGCCGACTTCTCGCCCGAACTCGCCGCCGTCCGCTGGGCGGCGCGGGGCGGTGTCCCCGTCGTCGCCTGCGACCTGCCGCTCGCCGACCGCGCCTGGGACGCCGGACGCACGACGGCCACGCCGGGCGACTCCGGTCCCGGGCTGCAGGGGGCCCTGCGCGCCCGGCTCACCGGCCGCCCCGGCGACGACCTGTGGGACCGTCTCGTCGAGGCCTCCGCCCCGGGCTCACCGCCCGAAGCGCTGCGCCGCGCCGCCCTCCTGACGGGATGGGCGCTGCGCCGGGACGCCGCCGAGGGCGCGGGCGTCCCCGTACTCGACCTGCGCCGCGAGCAGTGGATGCGGGCCCGCATCGCGGAGGCCACCGCGGACGGCCGTCGCGCGGCCGTCGTCGTCGGCGCCTTCCACGCGCCCGCCCTGGTCCCCGCCGACGCGTGGCCGGAGGGCACCGCCCCCGTGGAAGGCCCGGAGGCGGCGCCCGCACCCGAGGGCGGCACGACCTGGACGACCTCCCTGATCCCCTACGCGTACCCGCTGCTGGACGAACGCTCCGGCTATCCGGCGGGCATCCGCGACCCCGAGTGGCAGCACATGGTGCTGGAGGCGGCCGGCGACCCCGCCGCCCTCTACGAGGCGCTCACCCGCGCCGCCGTCCGCATCTGCGCCGAACTGCGCGCCCAGGGCCACCCGTCGGGCCCGGCCGACGCGCGCGAGATCAGCCGGCTCGCCGGTGACCTCTCCCGGCTGCGCGGGCTGCCCGCGGCCGGCCGCGGGGAACTCGTGGAGGCGGTGCAGACCGTGCTGGCCCAGGGCGAGCCGTACGGCCGCGGACGGGCCGTGGCGCGCGCCATGGAACGGGTGCTGGTCGGCACCCGCGGCGGACGCCCCGCACCGGACGCGCCCCGCAGCGGCCTGGCCCCCGCCGTCGAGGCGGAACTGGCCGCACTGGGCCTGCCCGCCCCCGGTCCGGACTCCGGTGCCCCGGCCGAGGCGCGGGACCTGCGCCTGGATCCGCTCCGCTCCGAGCTCGACCGCCGCCGCGAACTCCTGCTGCGCAGGCTGTCGGTGTGCGGCGTGCCCTACGCCGAGCCGAAGGACGTCACGGGCGCGGCCGGCACCGAGGGCCTCACCACCCGCTGGGAGGCCCGCTGGACACCCGCCACCGCGGCCATGCTCACCGCGGCCGGGGTCCGTGGCGTCACCGCCGCCCAGGCCGCCGAGGGCGTGCTGCGCGAACGCCGCCGCCAGGAGACGGACGAGGGTGGCCCCACCGCGGCGCAGACCCTCGCAGGACTGGCCCGGGCCGCGGAGTGCGGGCTGCCCGGGCTCGCCGGGGAACGTCTCGCCGAGACCGCCGACGTGCTCCCCGCCTCCGGCACCCTCCCCGAACTCCTCGCGGGACTCGCCCTGCTGGATCGCGTCCGGGCCGGCCACATCGCCGGCCTCGGCGCCGACGAGGCCCGCACCGCCCGCGCCACCGCCGTCGCCGAGCTGCTCACCGCGGCGGCGGTCCGTCAGGTCGACGGCCTGACCGGGTCCGAGGACCCCGCCGACGCACACGCGCTGCTCGAACTCGCCCACCGCGCAGACCTCCTGGGTGGCGTCCGGCTCACCGACGCCCTCGCCCGGCTCGCCGCGGACGGCTCCCCACTGATGCGCGGTGCGGCGGGTGCCGTCAGGGTCCTCCTCGGCCAGGAGGCGCCCGAGACCCTCGGCGCCCGCGTCGCCTCCTGGGTCGACGCGGCGGGCGACCCCGACTCCCGCGCCGCCCTCACCGCCCGGCTGACCGGGCTGCTGACGGCGGCCGGCCCGCTGCTCGAGGCGGCCGCCGCCGCCCTGGAACCCCTGCTCGACCGCGTCCGCGACCTGCCCGACCAGGCCTTCCTGTCACGGCTCCCGGCTCTGCGCGGCGGCTTCGACACCCTCAGCCCGGCCGCCCGCGACCGCCTCCTTGCGGCCGTCGAGGAACGTCTGGACGCCGACGGCATCGCCGACACCGCGGGCGTCGACCCCGTCGCCCTCGCCACCTGGACCCGCGCCGACCTGGCCGCCCGCGCGACCCTGGGCCGGCTCGGCCTGCTCTCGCACCAGACGCCCGAGGCAGCACCAACGGCCGCCACGGCAGCGGCAGTCCCGGCGGAGCCGGGCGCCGCGCCCGAGCAGGCCGCCGATGCGGCCGGCCGGGAGGACGACCCCACCGGCCCAGCGGCCGCAGGTGCGGGCCCCGCCGACGCGGCGTCGCCAGGCACGCAGCAGCCCGCCACCACCCCCGGCGCACCGGGCGAAGCCCCCGTCGCCGCGGCCCGCACCCTCGCGCCCGCCGACCGGTGGCGCCTCGTGCTGGGCCGCCGCGGCGACCGGCTGCCGCCTTCCGCCGGGGCCCTGGCCACCGCGCTGGACGAGCTGTACGGCAACGGCCGGGGCGAGGGCAGCCGCGGCGACCTCGGCGGGCACGGCGGTGGCCGTGGTGGCCGTGGTGGCCGCGAGGCGCCCTACCCCGGGGTGCGCGAGTGGTCCGAGGAACTGGCGGCGCTGTTCGGGCCCGGCATCCGCGAGGAGGTCCTGGCGGCCGCCGCCGCGTCCGGCCGCAAGGACGTGGTGGCCGAACTCGACCCCGGCAGCGTGCGCCCCTCCGTCGACCTGCTGCGCACCGTCCTGCGGCACGCGGGCGGGCTGCCGGAGGCCCGGCTGGCCGCGCTGCGCCCCCTCGTACGGCGCCTGGTCGAGGCCCTCACCCGCCAACTCGCCACACGGCTGCGCCCGGCGCTGCACGGGACCGCGCTCCCGCGCCCCAGCCGGCGCCCCGGGGGCGGCCTCGACCTGGCCCGTACGCTGCGCGCCAACCTGGCCACCGCACGCCGCGGTCCCGACGGCACCGTCCAGGTGATCCCGGAGCGGCCGGTGTTCCGCGCCCGGGCCCAGCGGGCCGCGGACTGGCGGCTGATCCTGGTGACCGACGTGTCGGGGTCCATGGAGGCCTCCACGATCTGGGCCGCGCTCACCGCCTCCGTCCTGGCCGGGGTGCCCACCCTGTCCACGCACTTCCTCGCGTTCTCCACCGAGGTCATCGACCTCACCGACCACGTGGCGGACCCGCTCTCCCTCCTCCTGGAGGTGAGCGTCGGCGGCGGCACCCACATCGCCGCCGGACTCCGGCACGCCCGCGAACTGGTGACCGTGCCCTCGCGCACCCTCGTCGTGGTCGTCAGCGACTTCGAGGAGGGGTATCCGCTCGGCGGCCTCCTGGCCGAGGTCCGCGCCCTGGTCGGGGCAGGCTGCCACGTCCTGGGCTGCGCCAGCCTGGACGACGCCGGGCGCCCCCGTTACTCCACGGGCGTCGCCGGACAGCTCGTTGCCGCGGGCATGCCCGTCGCCGCCCTCAGCCCCCTCGAACTCGCCCGCTGGGTAGGGGAGAAGATCACATGAGCCAGCAACTCCCCCCGGTCGCACCGGCCGTGACCGCGGAACTCGTCGGGGTGCTTTCGCCCCGGCTGCGCAAGCGCCTCGACGCCGGAGTGGCCAAGCTCGCGGGCCGCCCGGTCGTCGTCGACGGCGACACCGTGCGGATCGCCGTGGACGAGGACACCGACCTGGAACTGCACGCTCCCGGCGGCACGGTGACCCGGGCGGAGGACGTGCGCTGCGGCTGCCTGCTCGCCCCCGACTGCCTGCACCGCGCCGCGGCCGCCTCGGCCGCACCCGTCGCCGAGGCGACCGGGCCGACCGCCGAAGGAGCCCCATCGCAGGCCCCCGGGGAGGCGGGGCCCGCGCCCGAGAGCGCCACCCCGCAGCAACACGCCGCCGCCGACACCCTGCGCGCCGCGGGCGCCGCCGTCCTCGACGCGGGCATCGACGGCTCCGGCGCCGTCGTCCAGGCCGAACTGCTGCGGGCCGCGCACTCCGCCCGCCTGAGCGGGCTGCCCCGCGCCGCCGCGGCGGCCGTCTCCGTCGTCACCCGGCTGCGCGCCGCCCGCGCCGCCGACCCCGGGCACCGCCTCGCCGACCTGGCCGCCGCGCTGCGCGAACTCCTCGGCACCGCCCACCGGGTCCCGTACGCCACCGGCCCCGAACTGGCCACCGTGCGCGGCACCGCGCGACAGCCGTACACCCCGGACGGCTCACTGCGCCTGTACGGCCTGTTCTCGGAGCCCGTCCTCACCGCGAGCGGCTACGCGGGCGCCGTCACCTGGACGGCGGACGCCGACGGCCGCCTCTACACCGTCTCCGACGTCGCGCCCGGCGGCCCCGGCCGCGCCACGGGCGCCGCCGACCGGGCCGTGCGCATCGGCGACACCGCCCTCAGCCACCGCGAACTGTCCCGCGCGGGCCTCGCCGTGTCCGGAGCGACGGTCTCGCCCACCGGCAGACTCGGCGCGGGAGCCGCCGTCCGCGCCGTACGGGCCCCCGGCGCCGCCTGGACGGCCGAACCCCTGGACCGCCTGTGGCGGGTGCCCGTCGCCGAACAGGCGGTGCGCGCCCTCACCACCGGCGACGGCCTGCTCTTCCTCGACGTCACCCTCATCGGCACCGTCCGCGAGGCCGGCGGCGACTGCCTGCTCGCCGAATGCGACGGCCTGACGCTCCGGCTCGCCGCCGCGCACGACCATCCGGCGCTGCCCCACCGCGACAACCTGCGGCTGCTCGCGGGCGCGCCGGGCACCCCTCTGCGCGTCATCGCCCGGCTCGACCCGGCCCCTCACCCGCGCGCGCTGCTGCTGGCCACCAGTCATCCGGCCGATCCCGAGGCCCGTGTGGACACCGGCCTCGACCGCCTGCAGCGCGCCGACCTCCCCGCCGCCCAACCCCCGGTCCCGCTCCCGCTCCCCCCGTCCGCGGCGCCCGACGAGGCCCCCGTCCACCTCCTGCTCCGCCGCGTCCACCAGGCCGCCTCCGGCGGCCGCCGTGTGCTCGCCCTCCCCACGAACTCCGCCCCCGACGCCCGGCGCCTGCGCCGCGCCGCCCTTCCGACCGCCGCGGACCTCCTCGAAGACCTCCACCGCACCGCGGCCGACCGCGGCCGCGACCCCTTCGGCCGCCTCCTGCCCGCCGACACCGACCGCTTCGCCCTCGCCTGGCTCGCCGCCGCCGTCTACGCCGACGAACTCTCCCGCGCCCTGTGCGCCGCCGCCTGGGGCGCGGATCCGTCGGCCGATCCCTCCGCCGACACGCCGGTGTCGCCCGTCGGGACGGCGGGCAGCCCGGTGTAGCGGTTCAGCCGGGTTCAGCAGCGGAGGAAGCGGGGTGCCGGCGGGCAGCCTGACGCCGACCATGCGGGAGGCGTGCACGGCTGCTCGTCGCCGGGCCCGGAGCCGGGGGCGAAGACGCACCCGCTCCATGTGCAGCGCACCCGGGCGCCGGCGCCCGCCGCCCCGAGCAGCCGCGCGGCGTCCTCGGCCGCCTCCAGCGAGACCTCCCCCACGACCACGAGCGTCACGGCGGCCAGCAGTTGCCTGTTCCGCCAGGCGCGCCCGCGCCCCTCAGGACACGATGTCCTTCCCCCGGAAGCCACGGAAGGCCAGCGCGAAGAACACCACCGCGAAGGACAGCGACACCGAGGTGCCCTTGAGCATGCCCGACCATTCCAGGCGCGGCTGGAGCGCGTCGATCCAGGCGTACTGCCAGTGCGTCGGCAGGACGTCCCGCAGCGAGCCCAGGGCCGTGATCGCGTCCAGGATGTTGGAGAGGATCGCGACGCCCACGGCCCCGCCGACCGCCCCCAGGGGTGCGTCGGTGAGCGTGGAGAGCCAGAAGGCGAAGCCCGCGACGGCCAGTTGGCCGACGAAGACGTAGAGGGCGGCGATCGCGAGCCGGCCCGTCGCGGTGCCCGGGGGCAGCGAGCCGGCCGTGGTGAGCTCCAGGTCGCCCCAGCCGTAGGCGAGCGTGCCGACGCCGAGCGCCACCGTGGGCAGCGCCAGCACGGCGGCGGCGCTGAAGACCAGGGACACCAGCGCCTTGGAGGCGAGCAGCCGGGCGCGGGGCACCGGGGCGGCCAGCAGGTAGCGCAGGGAGGACCAGTTGGCCTCCGAGGCGATCGTGTCGCCGAAGAAGAGGGCGACCGGGATCGTCAGCAGGAAGCCGGAGGAGACGAACAGCACCGCCAGCGAGAAGTTGACGCCCGAGGCGGTGGCCACGTCCATCATCGTCGGGCCGGAATCCCGCCCCCGCGGGGTGCCGCCGATCGCGAAGGCCGCCCACACGATCACGGGCAGCCCGAGGACGACGGCGAACGCGACGAGGGTGCGGCGCCGCAGCAGCTGCCGCACCGCCTCCACCCGCAGCGGCAGGGTGCGGCCCGGACGGTACCCCGCGGCCAGTTCCAGGGTCTCGGTCACGCGGGACCTCCGATCAGGGTCAGGAACGCGTCCTCCAGGCGGCGGTGCGGGCCGACGCGCTCCACCGGCACGTCGAGCCGCAGGAGTTCGGACAGCAGCTCCGGCACGGTCATGGTGCCCGGCCGGACCAGCAGCCCGTCGTCCGCGGACTCGGCCGTCTCGACGCCGGGCAGCGCCGACAGCTTCGCGGCGACCGCCTCGCGCTCCTCGTCGCCCATGCCCGGTGCGCCGACGAAGAGCGTCTGCCCGCTCCCGGCGATCTCGCCGACCGGACCGGCCGCGACGAGCCGCCCCTTGTCCATGACGACCAGGTGCGTGCAGCTCTGCTCGACCTCCGACAGCAGGTGGCTGGAGACGAGGACGGTACGGCCCGCCGCCGCGTAGCGCCGCACCACGTCGCGCATCTCGCGGATCTGCGGCGGGTCGAGCCCGTTGGTCGGCTCGTCGAGGATGAGCAGGTCGGGCAGGCCGAGCATGGCCTGCGCGATGGCGAGCCGCTGTCGCATGCCCTGCGAGTACGTGCGCACCGCGCGCTCCAAGGCCTCGCCGAGGCCGGCGATCTCCAGGGCCTCCTCGACGTGGGCGTCGGCCGCCGGCCGGCCCGTGGCCCGCCAGTAGAGCTCCAGGTTGGCCCGCCCCGTCAGGTGCGGCAGGAAGCCCGCGCCCTCCACGAAGGCCCCGACCCGGGACAGCACGGGCGCGCCTGGCCGGATCGCGTGGCCGAACACGCGGATCGTTCCGGCGTCGGGCCGGATGAGGCCCATCATCATGCGCATCGTCGTCGTCTTGCCCGCGCCGTTGGGGCCGAGCAGCCCCAGCACCTGGCCCCGTTCCACCCGGAAGGACAACTCCCGCACGGCGTAGCGGTCCGCCGCGCCGTGGTAGCGCTTGGAAAGCCCGGAGATCTCCAGGGGTACGTCCGTCAGGGCCGGGTCCGGCGCCTGCCGCACCGCGCCCGCCCGGCGGCGGCCGGTCAGCAGCAGCGCCGCCGCCAGCGCGAGCGCGGCGAGCGGCAGCAGCCACACCCAGGCGGGCAGCGTCCCCTGGGCGGTGGTCAGTTCCGGGTCCGTGGGCACCGTCAGCGCGGCGCCCCCGGGCAGGGACACCCGGTACGTGGCGGCCGCGACGGGGGAGGCGTAGCCCAGGTCGGTGGTGGACAGCACCAGCCGCAGCCGGTGTCCCGCGGCGAACTCGTGGTCCACGGCGGGCAGCCGCACCTGCACCGTGCCGGCGCCGGCGACCCGCAACGGCGCGACCAGTTGGTGCGGCAGGGTCTCGTTGCCGCCCGGGCCCACGTCGTAGAGCTTCGCGAAGAGCACCGCACCGGCGGGCGCGTCCGTGTCGACGGTGACCCGTGTCGTCGCCGCGCCCGTCAGGCGCAGCGACGAGCTCAGCGGCGCCGAGTCGAAGGCGGCGCGCTGACCGGGGAAGTCCAGCGACAGCGACAGCCCCTGGCCGAGGTCGGAGAGCTGGGAGAGGGCGCCCACACCGGGCACCGCCGAGATCGCGGGCGGGCTGCCGCCGGCGGGGTTGGCCACCGTCTGCGCGCGGCGGCCGAGCGGGACCGTCCGGGTCCGGGTGCCCTCCAGCCCCGGGTACGCGTCGGCGTCCGCGCCGCGCCGCACGGCCCTGCCGTCGGTGGTGTCGACGCCTCCGGTCCGGGTGACCCGGAACGCGGGCCCGGTGTCGGTGCCCTCGTCCTTCTTCAGCCAGCGGTCGAACCAGGCCGTGGTGCGCGCCTCGATCCGCGAGGTCTCCTGGTCGCCCCCGTCGTGCCCGCCGGAGAACCAGTCGACGGCCACGGGCGCGCCGTTCGCGGCGACGGCACGCGCGATGGCGTCGCCCTGGTCGAGCGGGAAGAGGGAGTCGTTCTGGCCCTGCACCACCAGGGTCGGCACCTTGATGCGCCCGGCCACCGAGGAGGGGCTGGAGCGCGTCAGCAGCCGCAGCGTCGCGGCGTCCGGGCGGCCGGCGACGGCCGACCGGTCGTACATGGCGCACAGTTCGGCGGTGAAGCCGCAGGCCGCGCCGCGCGAGCCGGTGGAGAAGAAGATCCCCGCCCACAGCTTCTTGAACACGCCCTGCGGGAACAGCGCTTCGCCCAGGTCCCACCAGGTGATCGCGGGCGCGATGGCGTCCACCCGCCGGTCGTACCCGGCGGCCAGCAGCGAGATGGCCCCGCCGTACGAGGCCCCCGCGACGCCGACCCGCGGGTCGTCACGGCCGTCGCGCAGCACCTCGGGCCGCCGGCCCAGCCAGTCGATGAGCCGTGAGACGTCGGCGACCTCGGCGTCGGGGGAGTTGAGCCCGATCCGCCCGCCCGAGGCGCCGAATCCCCGCGCGGACCAGGTCAGTACGGCGTAGCCGCTGCGGGCGAGGGACTCGGCTTCGGCCCGCACGTCGTCCTTGGTGCCGCCGAAACCGTGCGCGAGCAGCACCGCCGGGCGCGGCGCCGACCCGCCGGAGGCGAAGTAGGAGGTGTCGATCCGCACCTTCGCGGCACTGCCCGGGGCCTCGGGCAGCGAGAAGACCCGGTCCTGGCGGCGCACGGGCGCGGGGGCGTCGGCCGTCGCGAGGGTGACGGCGCCGCCTCCGGCGAGCAGGGCGAGGGCGGCGGCGCCGGCCGCCAGCCGCCGCCGGGTGCGCCAGGTCCTGGGCAGGGCGAATCGCATGCGTGATCCTCGGACGGGGACGACGAGTGTGACGCCCCCACTATGCATTCCGGTGATCACCCGCGACGTCCGCCTCAGGCACCGGATCGGCGTACTGCACCGGGAGTACGGTGACGACCGTGCCCCTCGAACGACTCGTCACCGCCCCCCTGCCCCGGCTGGGTCTCGGCCTCGCCGCCGTCGGCCGTCCCGCCTACATCGACCTCGGCCGCGCCGCCGACCTGCCCGCCGACCGCACCGTCGAGGCGATGCGGGACCGCGCCCACGCGGTCCTCGACACCGCCTACGCGCTCGGCATCCGCTACTTCGACGCCGCCCGCTCATACGGCCGGGCGGAGGAGTTCCTGGCCGGCTGGCTGGACGCCCACCCCGAGGCCACCGACGTCGTGACCGGCAGCAAGTGGGGCTACACCTACACCGCCGGGTGGCGGCCCGACGCCGAGGTGCACGAGGTCAAGGACCACGGCACCGCCACCTACGACCGGCAGATCGCCGAGACCCGCGCCCTGCTCGGCGACCGCCTCGACCTCTACCAGATCCACTCCGTCACCCCGGACAGCCCGGCCCTCGCCGACCGCGTCCTCCACGAACGCCTCGCCCGGCTGGCGGCCGACGGGGTGGCCGTCGGCCTGTCCACCAGCGGTCCGCTGCAGGCCGAGGCGATCCGCGCGGCGCTGAAGGTGACGGTGGACGGGCGGCGCCTGTTCTCCGTCGTGCAGGCCACCTACAACCTGCTGGAGCCCTCCGCCGGGCCCGCCCTGGCCGAGGCGCACGACGCGGGACTGACCGTGATCGTCAAGGAGGCGATGGCCAACGGCCGCCTGGCCACGGCCGAACCCGACTCCCCCCTCGCCGCGGTGGCCGCCCGGACCGGGGCCGAGCCCGACGCCGTCGCCCTCGCCGCGGTCCTGCGCCGCCCCTGGGCCGGTGTCGTGCTTTCCGGCGCCGCGACGACCGGCCAGGTCACCGCCAACGCCCGGGCCGCCTCCCTCGGCCTCGACGCGGAGCACCTGGCCCGGCTCGCCGCCCTGGCCGAACCGGCCCCGGCGTACTGGCGGCACCGCGCGGAGCTCCCCTGGAGCTAGCGGGCGCCCGGAGCTAGCGGGCGCCCGAGCCCGCGAGGCGCGCCGGGCGGCGGGAGCCCGCCAGGAAGCCCCCGATGCGTGCCCGCAGCCCGGCGGCGTCCAGGCCGTGCGCCGCCACGTGTTCCTGCCAGGTGCCGTAGCGGCGCAACTCCGCGCGGGCGGTGCCCAGGGCCAGGACGCGGTGGGGCAGGTCGAGCAGGGCCTCGGCGGCGAAGGGCGCCGAGGTCCCCGCCAGGTACGGCTCGATCAGCACCACGTCCGCCGCGTCCGTACCCGCGACGGCCGCCCGCAGCCCGGCCGCGTCGAAGGGGCGCACCGTGGAGGCGTACAGCACGGTCACGTCCATGTCCGCGACCGCGGCCAGCGTGGCGTCCAGGAGCGGGCCCACGGCGACGACCACGCCCGCCCGGCCCTCGCGCAGCACCCGGAACCGGCCCGGCGAGACCGGCCGCGCGGTGCGGTTGGACTGCTCGCTGAGCCGCACGTAGACCCGGTGGTCGTCGTCGGCCGCCGCGTGCCGGACCAGGGCCTCGGCCTCGTCGGGGTGGCCGGGCACGTGCACGGTCCAGCCGTCGAGGGTGTCCAGCAGGGCGACGTCACCGGGGGCCTGGTGGGTGCGGCCGCCCGCGGCGATGTCGTATGAAGCGCCCGCGCTGACCAGCACCGCGCCCGCGCCCTGGTGCCCCAGGTCCAGCTTGACCTGCTCGAAGGGGCGTTCCACCAGGAAGCTGCCGAAGGTGTGGACGATCGGCCGCAGCCCGGTCAGCGCCAGCCCGCCCGCGACGCTGACCAGCAGCTGCTCGCGGATGCCGACGTCGACCACCCGGTCGGGGTGGGCGCGGGCGGCGTCGGTGAAGCGGTCCCCGGAGATGACCGCCAGCACGACGGCCAGCCGGGGGTCGTCCTCCAGCAGGCGTCCGGCGACGGAGGTGAAGCGTTCACGCATGGTGTCCACGGGAAGGTCTCCTCGGCTCGGGGCGGCGGTCAGCGCTTGGACTCGACATGGGCGACGACGGCGTGCGGCCGTCCGGGGTGCGGCATGGTGAACGCCTCGTACAGGGCTTCGTGGTCACGGCCGTCGGCGGTGGCCACGGACCAGCCCTCGGCGGCGAAGAGCGAGGCCGGACCGCCGGGGCGCCGGTAGGTGGCGGAGGTGTTGTCGACCGCGACGACGTGCAGGCCCTCCAGGCCGACGGCGCCGGCGAAGGCGACGGCCTCGTGGTTGCTGCCCTCGTCCAGTTCGGCGTCGCCGACCAGCACCCACACCGCGGCGTCGGTCAGGCCCTGCGCCCGCAGCCCCAGGGCGCTGCCCACGGCGATCGGCAGCCCGTGGCCGAGCGAGCCGGAGCCGATCTCGGCGCCCGGCACGAGCACGCGGTCCGGGTGGTGACCGAGCGGCGACCCGAAGGATCCGAAGCCCGGCAGCCACCCCTCCGGGACGAAGCCCTTGGCGGTGAGGACCGCGTAGTACGCCATCGGGCCGTGGCCCTTGGAGAGCAGGAAGCGGTCCCGGCCGGCGTCCTCCGCGGTCCCCGGGGTCACCCGCAGCACGCGGTCGTAGAGCACCCACAACACGTCCAGGGTGGAGGTGGCGGCGGGCCCGTGCTTCTCGTCGCCGGTCATGAGCGACATCAGCCGCCGCAGATCGTCGTAGCCGTACGCGGTGTCCGTGCTGGTCGGAGTCATATCGAGAGGATGCAACTTCAAGTCGGCTTGAGGTCAAGCGCTATCCTCGGGCCCATGAGCGACCCCGCACCGCGCCGCGACCGCCTGGCCATCGGTGAGCTCGCCGCCCGCAGCGGCCTGGCCACCTCGGCCCTGCGCTACTACGAGGAGCTCGGCCTCATCCGCTCCGAGCGCACCGCCGGCGGGCAGCGCCGCTACGCCCGCGCCACGCTCCGCCGTGTCGCCTTCATCCGGGCCGCCCAGCGCGTCGGCCTGTCGCTGGAGGAGGCAGGCGCGGCCCTCGCCCGGCTCCCCGAGGACCGCGCCCCCAGCGCCGCCGAATGGAACACCGTCGCCCGCACCTGGACCCGCCGCATCGACGAGCAGATCGCGGAGCTCGAACGGCTCAAGGGCAACCTCACCGGCTGCGTCGGCTGCGGCTGCCTCTCCCTGCGCAAGTGCGCCCTGTACAACCCGGACGACACCGCCGCCGCCAAGGGCCCCGGCGCGCGCTACCTGCTGGGCGACGAGTCGGCTACACCCCGTCGACCTTGAACGGGTCGTGCTCGGCCAGCAGCTTGTCCAGCCGGGCCTGGTCCACCCGGCTCGTCACCTGCCCGGCCTCCTGCCGGTCGCGGACGACCTTGGCGAGCGTGAACGCCGAGGTCACCACGTAGAGCAGTCCCACCGCCAGGAAGGCCCGCACCCACGGGCCGACCGGCAGGTAGGCGATGCCCACGACCATCGCCCCGAGGGCGATGGCGAACGAGATCGCGGCCTGGGCCGAGAAGGCCGCGGTCGTCTGCTGCTGGATCGGATTCGCCATGACCGAAGCATCGGCCGTCGTGGCCCGCGCCACATGAGTACGGCTACTCATCCCGGGCCGGGTACCCCGTCGCGGCGGCGCCCGGCGTGCTGCGGGAATGGTGCGAGCGAGCACCCGACGACGTGCGGTATTGTTCTCGTGCGCGGTCGGCCGGGCGGGAAGCCCGGGACGAAAGCGACACCGGGACGTGGCGCAGCTTGGTAGCGCACTTGACTGGGGGTCAAGGGGTCGCAGGTTCAAATCCTGTCGTCCCGACGGTGTCGACCAGCGGGTTCGTCATTCATGACGAACCCGCTGGTTGCGTTTGCGGCACATGAGGCGCGGCCGGAGCGGTACGCCCCCGGCCGGCCGCCCCCTGGCGGGCCCGCGCCGCCCCCGGCCGCCGAGGGCCGCGCGCGTGCGCCGGGACGCCTCCGTGCGCCGTGCCACCGGGCCGGAAAACGCTTGGACGCCACGTGGGCCGCCGCGGGACACTGCCACTTCCGGACCGCCCACTCATGCGCACCTCGGCGCCGCCGTACCGCCACGGCGGCAGCGGCACCTCCCGGAGAAACCCGCGGCAGCACGCCGCACGACACCACAGGGTGGAGATGGGATCGCCTGAATCACGCAGGTTCCGGCCGGCCAGGGGCCCGGTGCTCCTGGCACTCCGCTACTACGGAGGGGAGTTGGCCCGGTTCCGGTGGCTGACGCTTCCGGCGATGCTGTCGCCGGCCCTCGGCAACATCGGCATCAACTACGTCGCACCGCTGATCGTCGCGAAGCTCGTCGGCGGCTTCGTCGACGGCACCGCTCCCGGCATCGGCTCGACCCTCCCCTACGTCCTGGCCTTCGCCGGCGTGCTGCTGCTCGCGGAGACGCTGTGGCGCATCGGGCTGCACTGCCTGAACCGCCTCGACGCCCGCGGCATCGAGCACCTGTACGTGGTCGGCATGGACGAGCTGTTCGCCAAGGACGCGTCGTTCTTCCACGACAACTTCGCGGGGTCCCTCACCAAGCGGGTGCTGAGCTTCGCCTCGCGCTTCGAGGAGTTCGTCGACACGCTGACCTTCAGCGTCCTGGGCAGCTTCGTACCGCTGCTGTTCGGGTCGGTGGTGCTGTGGTCCTACGAACCGCTGCTGGTCGTCGGCCTCTTGGCGATGATCGCGGTGACGGCGCTGTGCGTGGCGCCCCTCATCCGCCGGCGCCAGGCGCTCGTCCGCCGGCGCGAGGAGGCGATCGCCCGGGTGTCCGGGCACGTCGCCGACAGCCTGATGAACATGGACACGGTGCGGGCGTTCGCCGCGGAGGAACGCGAGGCCGCCGAGCACCGCTCCCGTGTCGCCGAGTCGCGGAGGCTCACGCTCAAGTCGTGGGACTACGGCAACCTGCGCATCGACACCCTGGTCGCACCGCTGTCCGTGCTGACCAACGCGCTGGGCCTGCTCCTGGCGGTCACGCTGGGTGCGGGCACGCACGGCGTGGAGGCTGTCGTGGTGGCCTTCACGTACTACTCCAACGCGACGCGGATCATGTTCGAGTTCAACCAGATCTACCGCCGCCTGGAGAGCTCGATGACGGAGGCGGCGCAGTTCACCGAACTGCTGCTGAAGCCGCCCACCGTGCTCGACCCGCCCGCGCCGGAACCGCTGCGCTCCCGGGGCGCCGACGTCCGCTTCGAGCACGTGACCTTCGCCCACGGGGGCGCGGAGCCGCTCTTCGAGGGGCTCGACCTGGCCGTGCCGAGCGGTGCCAGGATCGGGCTCGTCGGCCGGTCCGGCGGCGGCAAGACCACGCTCACCCGGTTGCTGCTGCGGATGAGCGACATCGACGGCGGCCGGATCCTCATCGGCGGGCAGGACATCAGCCGGCTGCGCCAGGCCGACCTGCGCAGCCTGATCTCCTACGTGCCGCAGGACCCGGCGATGTTCCACCGCTCGCTGCGGGACAACATCGCCTTCGCGCGGCCGGACGCCACCGAGGGCGAGATCCGCCGCGCAGCCCTGGCGGCCCACGTCACGGAGTTCGCCGACGCGCTGCCCGGCGGCTTCGACACCATGGTCGGCGAGCGCGGGATCAAGCTCTCCGGCGGACAGCGGCAGCGGGTCGCGCTCGCCCGGGCGATCCTGCGCGACGCGCCGATCCTGCTGCTGGACGAGGCGACCAGCGCCCTGGACTCGGAGAGCGAGGTCCTCGTCCAGGAGGCGCTGTGGCGGCTGATGGACGGGCGGACGGCGCTGGTGGTGGCGCACCGGCTGAGCACGGTCGCCGGCATGGACCGGCTGGTCGTCCTGGACCGCGGGCGCATCATCGAGCAGGGCACCCACCAGGAACTGCTCACGGAGGAGGGCGCCTACGCCAAGCTGTGGCAGCACCAGTCCGGAGGCTTCCTGGACGACACCGCCGAACGGGCCGACCTGCACTGAACCCGGCCGCCCGGCCGCCCGGCCGCCCGGCCGCCCGGCCGCCCGGCCGGTCAGGCCGTACCGGTGGGCTGCGTCACCGCGATCGACACATCGGTGCCGGGCACCTCGCGGCCGTCGTCGGTGAGGAAGCCGACGTGGACGGCGTGGCCCGTCGAGCGCGTCCGCCGGCGCGCGGAGGGGCCGGACGGGCGCGGCCGGTGGCGGTCGCCCCACTGCTGCAGCGAGGCCATGACGAGGTCGAGCTCCCGCCCGGCCTCGGTCAGGTGGTAGCTCTGCCGTTGCCGGCTGCCCGGCTCCTGGTACGTGCGGGTGCACAGCACCCCGGCCTCGACGAGCAGCTTGAGGCGGGCGCTGAGGAGGTTGGGCGCGATCCCGAGCGACGTCTGGATCTCGGCGAAGCGGTGCCGCCCGGCGAAGACCTCGCGCAGCACCAGCAGGGACCAGCGCTCACCGAGGATCTGCAGGCTCCGCTCGATGGAGCAGGCCGGCTGGTCCTCCTGGGGGCCCGACACGTGCCGTCCGTTCGTCACCGCGGCTCACCTCCTGCCCGATGCGGCGGAAGGACAGTCTACACCTAGGTTTCCTCCTGCTACTCAGCCCCGGGCGGGAGGGGCCCGGAGCGGCCGGGGGACGCGTCACGGCCGTTGTCGGAGGCGATGGCTACGGTGGTCGCATGCCCGATTCCGAAGACGTCCGCCGCATCGCCCTCTCGCTCCCCGAGACGGTGGAGAAGGAGGCCTGGAGCATGCCCACGTTCCGGGTCGCCGGGAAGATGTACCTCACGCTGCCCGACGACGAGACGTCCTTCGCCGTGCGCTGCCCCATGCACGAGCGGGGCGAGCTGATCGCGGCCGAGCCGGGGAAGTTCTGGGTGCCGCCGCACGAGGCCGGATCGAACTGGGTGCGGGTACGGCTCGCCGCCCTGGACGACGTGGACGAGCTCCGCGACATCGTCGCCGACTCCTGGCGGCAGGCCGCGCCGCCGCGGCTGACCGAGACGGCGGGCCCGGCCGGGGGAGCCGGCGCGTGACGCCCCCGACCCCGCCCCCGACACCCGCCCCGCCGCTCAAGGCCGATTTCACCTTCACCGGCCGGATCGAGCGGACCGCCACCGAGGCCGCCCGCGCCGAGGCGCACGGCGCGGACGGCGTGCTGGTCAACGAGATGCGGCACGACGCCTTCCTCCAGCTGGCCCTCGCCGCGGGCGCCACCCGGCGGGCCGACCTGGTCAGCGGCGTGGCGATCGCCTTCGCCCGCAACCCGATGACGGTGGCCACGGCCGCGTACGACGTCCAGCGGCTCTCCGGCGGGCGGATGACCGTCGGCCTCGGCTCCCAGGTCAAGCCGCACATCACCCACCGCTACGGCATGCCCTGGTCGCGGCCCGCCGCCCGCATGAAGGAGTTCGCGGGCGCGCTGCGCGCCATCTGGCACAGCTGGCAGACCGGCGAACGGCTCCGCTTCCGCGGCGAGTTCTACACCCACACGCTGATGACGCCGATGTTCGACCCTGGCCCCCTGCCGTCCGGGCCGCCCCGCATCTGGCTCGCCGGCGTCGGCCCCCTGATGACCGCCGTCGCGGGCGAGGTCGCCGACGGGCTGATCTGCCACGCCCTCACCTCCCCGGACTACCTGCGGCAGGTGACGCTCCCCGCCGTGCACAAGGCCAGGGAGTCCTCCGAGCACGCGGGGCAGCCCTTCGACGTGGTGGGCAACGCCCTGGTCGCGACCGGCCGTACGCAGGAGGAGTACGCCGCGGCCCTCACCGCCACCCGCGAGAGGATCGCGTTCTACGCCTCGACGCCCGCCTACCGCGCCGTGCTCGACCTCCACGGCTGGGGCGAACTCCACGACGAGCTGCACCGGCTGTCCGTGCGCGGCCGCTGGGCCGAGATGGGCCGGCTGGTCGACGACGACGTCCTGGACGCCTTCGCCCTCCACGGTGAACCGCGGGAGGTCGGCCGGGCCGTGCGCGACCGCTTCGCGGGCCTGTGCACACGCGTCACCGTCTCCCTCTCCCACGACGCCGACGACACCCTCGCCCTCGACGTGCTGGCCGGGGTGCGGGACTGACGGGCCACCGGGCCCTGACCAGGCCCGCACGATGATCGGCGGACCCTACATCCATCCGGCCCCCGGCACCTAACTTCACGAAGCTTCACATCCGCGAACGCCGCCGTGCGGCAATGTGTCCTCATGAGATCGCGCCCGTACGTACTGATGTCCGTGGCCTCCTCGCTGGACGGATGCCTGGACGACACGAGCACGACCCGGCTGCTGCTCTCCAACGAGGAGGACTTCGACCGGATCGACGAGGTCCGCTCCGGGGTGGACGCCATCCTCGTCGGAGCCAACACCATACGGTCCGACGACCCCCGGCTGCTGGTGTGCTCCGCCGAGCGCCGCGAACGGCGCGTCCGCGCCGGGCTCCCGCCGACCCCGCTGAAGGTCACCGTCACGGAGAGCGGGAAACTCGACCCCGGCGCCCGGTTCTTCACCACCGGGGAGTGCGAGAAGGTCGTCTACACGACGTCCTGCGCGAGCGACTGCCTCCGCGAACGCCTGGGTGACGTCTGCTCCGTCGTCGACGCAGGCGACCCGCTGGACGTCCGGCTCCTGCTCGCCGACCTCGCCGGGCGCGGCGTCGAACGGCTCATGGTGGAGGGCGGGGGAGTCGTCCACACCATGTTCCTCAGCGCCGGACTCGTCGACGAACTCCACCTGGTGTACGCGCCGTTCTTCGTCGGCCAGGCCGACGCCCCGCGCATGGTGCACCCCGCGGTCTTCCCGCAGGGCCCCCAGCACCGGATGACGCTCGCGGAGACCCGGCAGATCGGCGACGTGGTGCTGCTGCGCTACCTGCCACGTCAGGACGCCTGACCAAGCCACCAGCCGCGCGGGCAACCCGCGAACCTGCGACACCATCCGTGGGCCCGGCGTCGGGGGTGCCGGGCGACAGGCGGAGGCCCCGGCGGCGGAAGACGCCGCCGGGGCCTCGAACGGGTCGGGTCAGGAGGTCCGGCCGCCGGCGTTCGATTATCCGCCAGCCTGCCCTCGGCCCCCGCGAAGCCCGTGGCGGACCCCCAGCGCGGGCAGCCCGCGAACTTGCGACGCCTGGGCGACGCCCTACGATCCCGCGCGGCGTAAAGGAAGCATCCGCGGGCCCGGCGTCGGGGGTGCCGGGCGACAGGCGGAGGCCCCGGCAGTGGAAGACGCCGCCGGGGCCTCGGGCGAGAACGGGCCGGGTCAGGAGGTCCGGCCGCCTGCGGACGCGGACACCAGCGTGCGGGTCTCCGCCACCATCCCCTCGGGCCCCGCGAAGCCCCCCGCGGACCGCGGTGCCGGCCGGTGCCGCCACAGCCACAGCACGTCACGGCCGAACGACCAGACCAGTGAGCCCAGCGCGAGCAAGGTCAGGGCCGCGGAGACCCTCGGGGGGACCAGCCCCGAGCAGGCCAGGAGCAGGACGACGCCCTGCAGTGCCGCCACCGTCTTGCGCGCGAAGCTCGGCGGGAGCGGCGCGTTGAGCCACGGCAGCACCCACGCCGCCGCCACGAAGGCGTAGCGCATGGCGCCGATCACCAGCACCCACGGGCCCAGCGTCAGCGCGAGCCGCGCGCTCAGTACCAGGATCAGGAAGGCGTCGACCTCCATGTCGAAGCGCGCACCCAGGGCGGACGCCGTGCCCGTGCGCCGGGCGACCTTCCCGTCCACCGCGTCGAGCGCCAGCGCCACCGCGGTCAGCCCGGTGAGCAGCGGCGCGCCGTGCGCGACGCCGCCCGCCACCATCGCCGTCACGGCGCCGACGAGCACCGCCCGGGCCAGGGTCACGTGGTCGGCCGGGCCCAGCGAGCGGCGTCCCGCCCGCCGCAGGCCCGCGGCGAGCAGCGCCCAGGTGCCCGCCGCGTAGACGGTCCCGGTCAGCCAGCCCACGGTGTCCAGGCCCACGGTGGCCCACAGCGCGGCGAGCAGCGCCAGCTGGGCTGCTGCCGCCCCGGCCTGCTCACGCCCCGCGGTGCCCCCACGGAACTCGGATCCAACGGTCATCACGGTCATGAGACGTCCCCGCTTGTCGCCTGTGCGGCACAGCCGCGTACGGTACGGGCCCGGCACCACCCGGATGGCGGGTGCCTGTTGCCCGCCATGGAGTACGGAGGAAATCGGTGGAGCGTTCGGCGCGTGCGTTCTGGCTTCGAGAACCCGGCGAGGGCGAGGTCAGAGAGGTCCCCCTGGCGGAACCCGGTCCGGGGGAGGTCCTGGTGCGCACCCTGTACTCCGGGGTGAGCCGCGGCACCGAGACCCTGGTCTTCCGGGGCGGGGTGCCCGTGAGCCAGCACCAGGCGATGCGGGCGCCGTTCCAGGACGGCGAGTTCCCGGGGCCGGTGAAGTACGGCTACCTCAACGTGGGCGTGGTCGAACAGGGGCCGCCCGGGCTGCTCGGCCGCACCGTCTTCTGCCTCTACCCGCACCAGACCCGGTACGTCGTCCCGGCCACCGCCGTGACGCCCGTGCCCGACGACGTCCCCGCGGGACGGGCGGTGCTGGCGGGCACCGTCGAGACCGCGGTCAACGCGGTCTGGGACGCGGGTCCGCAGATCGGGGACCGGATCGCCGTGGTCGGCGCCGGCATGGTCGGCTCCAGCGTCGCCGCCGTCCTCGCCGGCGTCCCCGGCGCGCGGGTGCAGCTGGTCGACGTCGACCCCTCCCGCGCCGCCGTCGCCGGGGCGCTCGGCGTCGGCTTCGCCCACCCCGACGCGGCGGAGGGCGGCTGCGACCTGGTCGTCCACGCCAGCGCCACCGAGGCAGGGCTCGGCCGTGCCCTGGAACTGCTGGAGCCGGAGGGCACCGTCGTCGAGCTGAGCTGGTACGGCGACCGGCGGGTCAGCCTGCCGCTGGGCGAGGCCTTCCACTCCCGCCGCCTGGTCGTGCGCAGCAGCCAGGTCGGCACCGTCTCACCCTCGCGCCGCACCCGGCGCACCTACGCGGACCGGATGGCACTGGCCCTGCGCCTGCTCGCCGACCCGGTCTACGACGCCCTCGTCACCGGCGAGAGCGACTTCGAGGAACTGCCCCTGCTGATGAAGGAGATCGCAGGCGGTGAACGTTCCGTGCTCTGTCACCGTATTGCCTACCGTCCCGGTTAGGCCTTTGGGGAAGGTTGTCCTCGCGTGTTCAGTATCACCGTCCGCGACCACGTCATGGTCGCCCACAGCTTCCGCGGCGAGGTCTTCGGACCCGCGCAGCGGTTGCACGGCGCCACGTTCCTGGTGGACGCGACGTTCCGCCGCCAGGAGCTCGACGCCGACAACATCGTCGTCGACATCGGCCTGGCGACCCAGGAACTGGGCGCGGTGCTCGCCGCGCTCAACTACCGCAACCTCGACGACGATCCGGACTTCGCCGGGATCAACACCTCCACCGAGTTCCTGGCGAAGGTCATCGCCGACCGGCTCGCCGACCGCGTGGCCGCGGGCAAGCTCGGCGAGGGCGCCCACGGCCTGACCGGCATCTCCGTCACGTTGCACGAGTCGCACGTCGCCTGGGCGAGCTACGAGCGTTCCCTGTGAGCACGCCCGCGCGCACGGCCGCCCCCGCTCCGGCGGGGGCGGCCCCCGCGTACGTCGTCCTCCCGGGCGACGTCGACGACGCCACCGCGCCCAGCGGCGGCAACGTCTACGACCGCCGCCTGAGCCAGACCCTCGCGGCGGCGGGCCGTCCGCTGTGGGAACTCCCCGTGCGGGGCACGTGGCCCCGTCCGGACAGCGCCGCCCGCCAGGCCCTGGCCGGGGCGCTCGCATCGGTGCCGGACGGCGCCGTCGTCCTGCTCGACGGGCTCGTGGCCTGCGGGGTCCCCGAGATCGTCGTCCCGCAGACCCGCCGGCTGCGCACCGCCGTCCTGGTGCACCTGCCCCTGGCCGACGAGACCGGCCTCGACCCCGCCGCGGCCCGCGCACTCGACGCCCTGGAGCGCGAGACCCTGCGGGCCGCCGCCGCGGTCGTCGCCACCAGCCCCTGGGCCGCCCGGCGCATCGCCGAGCGGCACGCGCTGCCCGCCGGCCGGGTCCACGTCGTCACCCCCGGCACCGATCCCGCGCCGCTCGCGCCCGGCACGCAGGAGGGCACCCGGCTGCTGTGCGTCGCCTCGCTGACCCCGCGCAAGGGCCACGACCTGCTGGCCGGGGCGCTCGCCGCCGTCGCCGACCTGACCTGGACCTGCCGCTGCGTGGGCCCGCTCGGCCGCGACCGCGAACACCTCGCACGCGTACGCGCGCTGATCGGCCGGCACGGCCTCGACGACCGCGTGCACCTCACCGGCCCGCTCACCGGTGAACCCCTCGCGGCCGAGTACGCCGCCGCCGACCTGCTCGTCCTGCCGTCCCGCGCCGAGACCTTCGGCATGGTCGTCACCGAGGCCCTGATGCGCGGCACACCCGTACTGGCCACCGCCGCCGGGGGAGTGCCCGACGCCCTCGGCCTGGCACCGGACGGCACACCGCCCGGCCTCCTCGTCCCCCCGGACGACACCACCGAACTCGCCGCGGCGCTCCGCCGCTGGCTCGACGACGCCGACCTGCGCGGCCGGCTGCGCACGGCGGCCCGCCGGCGGCGCGAGACGCTGCACGGCTGGGAGCACGCCGCGCGGCACATGGACGCGGTACTGGAACTGCTGCGGGAGGGAACCCGATGACCACGTCCGACACCGCCCCCTTCACACCGCACTGGCTCGCGCTGCGCGAGGACGCCGACGCCGCGGCCCGCGCCGCGGACCTGCTCGGCCCGCTCCGCGAGCACCTCGCGGGAGCGTCCCGCGGCACCGGCCCGCTCGTCGTCCGCGACCTCGGCTGCGGCACCGGCTCCATGGGCCGCTGGCTCAGCGGACGACTGCCAGGACCGCAGCACTGGATCCTCCACGACCACGACCCCGCCCTGCTCGACCTGGCCGCGGCGAGCCTTTCCGGCCTCACCGCGGGCGGCGTCCCCGTCACCGCCGAGACCCGCGTGGGCGACCTCACCCGGCTCACCCCCGCCGACCTCGCCGGGACCTCGCTCGTCACCGCCTCCGCGCTGCTGGACCTGCTCACCGCCGGCGAGATCGACACCCTCGCCGCCACCTGCACCGCTGCAGGAGTGCCCGTGCTCTTCGGTCTCTCGGTGGTCGGCGAGGTCGAACTCGGGCCCGCCGACCCGCTCGACGCGGAGGTCACCGCCGCCTTCAACGCGCACCAGCGGCGCACGGCCGGCGGCCGCGCACTACTGGGCCCCGACGCCCTCGACACAGCCGGCCGGGCGTTCACCCGGTACGGCGCCACCGTCACGACCCGGCCCAGCCCCTGGCGGCTCGGCGCGGACCGGTCCGCGCTCACCGCCGAGTGGATGCGCGGCTGGGTGGGCGCCGCCGTCGAGCAGGAACCCGGCCTGGCCGCCCTTGCGGAGCCCTACCTGCGCCGACGGCTCGAAGACTGCGCGGCCGGGCGGCTGACCGCCGTCGTCGGCCACGGCGACCTGCTCGCCCTGCCCGGAGGTGGCGCCCGGTGAGGCAACGACTGTGGGCCTGGCTGCGGCTGCTGATCGGCGCGGGCATCCTCGCCGCCCTCGTGTGGCGGCTCGGCACCGGCGCGTTCGTCGACGGCCTGCGGGTCGTCGACGGCCCCGCGGTCCTCGCCGCCCTCGCGATCGGCCTGTTCACCACCGTCACGAGCGCCTGGCGCTGGTGCCTGGTCGCCCGCCGGCTGGGCCTGCGGCTCCCGATGGCCCGGGCCGTGTCCGACTACTACCGGGCGCTGCTGCTCAACGCGGTGCTCCCGGCCGGCGTCCTCGGCGACGTCGACCGGGCGGTCCGCCACGGCAAGCACTCCGGCGACGTCGGCCGCGGCGTGCGCGCCGTCGTCCTGGAACGGGTCGGCGGGCAGGTCGTCGTCCTCGCGCTCGGCGCGGCCGTCCTGCTCACCCGACCCGCCCTGGTCACGGCCATCGCCGGGGACCTCGTGCCGGGCCGGGCCGCCGCGGAGGTCACGGCCGGCGTGCTCCTGGCCGTCGTGGTGCTCGGCGGATGGCTGCTGTGGCGGCGCGGCGCCAAGGGCCGGCAGGCCCTGGCCACCGGGCTGGCCGACGTCCGCAGCGGACTGCTCGCCCGCGGCACCTGGCCGGGCGTGGTCGCGCTGTCCGCGGCGGGATTCGCCGGCCACATCGCCCTGTTCGTGGTCGCGGCCCGCGTCGCGGGCTCGTCGGCTCCGGTCACCACGCTCGTACCGCCGCTCGTCCTGGCCCTGCTCGTGATGGGACTGCCCGTCAACATCGGCGGCTGGGGCCCGCGAGAGGCCGCCGCGACGCTCGCCTTCGGCGCGGCCGGGCTGGGCGCCACGCAGGGCCTCGCGACCGCCGTCGTCTACGGGGTGCTCACCCTCGTCTCCAGCCTCCCCGGGATCGCCGTGCTCGCCCTCCCCGGCCTGCGCGCGCTCGCCGCCCGCGTTCAGCCTGCGGAGGACGGCGCCGTGCCGTCGCCCAGGGCGCGGACGAACCGGAGCCCGGGGCGGCCTTCCAGCTCGACCGTGCCGGCCGACACGAACCCCGTACGGGTCAGCACCGTGCGGGAGCCCGCGTTGTCCAGCGTGGTGACCGCCCACAACGTCGTCAGCCCGTACTCCCCGGCCGCCAGGGCGCACACCTCGTGAACCGCGGCCGTGGCGAGCCCCCGCCCGGCCGCGCTCTCGGCGATCCGGTACCCCAGCTCCGCCGATCCGTCCGTCACGTCCACCACGTTGACCCGGCCCAGCACCTCGTCGTCCGCGCCGACCAGCACGTGGAAGTGGCAGAACCCGGCGTCCTGCTCGGCGAGCAGCGCCTGGTGCCGCGCGTCGAAGTACGCGAAGTAGTCGTCGCCCCGGTCCGGTATCGACGCGGCGAAGTACGCGCGGTTCGCCCGCTCGAACTCCAGGAGCGCGGTGGCGTGGTCGGCACGGAGACGTTCCAGGCGAGGCATGGGTCGATGTTAGGGCCTGACGTGGCGGCCGCATGTCGGAGCACGCGGCGTCGGCCGCCGCTCCGCGGGTGCCGCTGAGCCCTGTCGCACAGTCCCCCCGGGCATCCACCGGTGCCCGGCAGCGGGAGGACGCCGGCCGGTGCTCGGCCCCCTCACCCCCCGGCCTTCGGCGGAGGTGCTGCGTCGGCTGCTGGTTGCCGTGTGCGCGCACCCCGGACGGCTGCACGCGGCCCGGCCGGGGCGGCACGGGCCGGGCCCGCGTGCGGGGGACATGTTCGTCCGCGGCTCGGTCCGGGCCCCTCGCCGCCGGACAGCACACGTGCCCGTCGAGGAGGGCCCGGTGCCCCAGAGCCGCAGGGCCGGGCCGTCGGTCCCGGGGACCGTGGCCCGCCCGCACGCCCGGCGCGAGCTGTGACGGACCGGCACCCGGCGGCGGCCCGCAGGGGCGGGTGCTGGAGCCGGGGCCCGGACGCCTTCCCGCCGTTGCCCGGGGGCCTGATCGGCGGTCAGGCGCCGCCGGTGCGCCGCGTGACGGTCCCGCACCGCGACGACACGGCGGCAGCCCTCGGGGCACCCGTGGCACGCGGTCAGGTGGCAGGCGAGGCGGCGGCGTCGGGACGGGCGTGGCGGCCCGGACGGGGGCTCTCGACGCGCAGGGCGTCCTTGTCGGAGACGAACAGCGCGGCCACCGCCGAGATCAGGGCCAGGCCCGTGCAGAGCACGAAGCCGGCGTGGTACGCGCCCAGGTTGGCCGTCGTGGTGCCGCCCGCCGTCACGGTGGTGGTCCCGACCGCGGTGAGGAGCGTGGCGATGAGCGCGGTCCCGAAGGCACCGCCCAGCTGCCGCTGCATGTTGAACACGGTCGCCGCCCGCCCCGTCGAGGGAGGGGGGATCGTGGCGAAGGCGGCGTTCTGCGCCGACATCATCACGTGCCCGATGCAGTAGCCCAGGACGAACAGCACCCCGCGCAGCACCCACGGCGAGGTGGCCGTCGTGAACCCGGTCATCACCGCCACGCACACGCCCATGCCGGCCGAACCGCCCACCATGAGCCACCGCGGCCCGATCCGCCGGTACAGCCGCGGGGCGATCTGCGCGGCGGCCATCACGCCCACGGCCTCCGGCCAGGTGGCCAGGCCGCTCTCGAAGGCGTTGAAGCCCAGCGCCTCCTGGAGGAACATCGGGTAGAGCCACACCGTGCCGAGGAAGACCGCGCTGAGCGGGAACATCACGACGGTGTTCGCGCGGAACAGCCGGTCCCGGAAGAGCTCCAGGTCCAGCATCGGCATCGTGATCCGCCGTTCCACCAGCACCATCGCGCCCAGCGCCGCGAGCCCCACGAGCAGCGGCACGAGGATGCCCGCGGTGCCCCAGCCGTCCTTGGCGCCGTTGGTCAGCGCGTAGAGCGTCAGCGACAGCCCGCTGCCCGCCAAAAGGAAGCCGACGAGGTCGAAGCGACCGGGCCGCTCCAGCCGGTAGTCCGGCAGGAAGAGCAGACCGAAGACCACGGCCGCGGCGCCGACCGGCAGGTTGACCAGGAAGACCCAGTGCCAGGACACGGCGTCGCACAGCCAGCCGCCCAGCACCGGGCCCACGGCCGGGGCGATCGCGGTCGGCACCATCAGCGCGCGCTGCGCCTTGATCCGTTCCGCCGGCGGGTACGCCCGGAACAGCATGGTCTGGCCGACCGGGACCAGCAGACCGCCGCCGGCGCCCTGCAGGATCCGGTACAGGGTGAGCTGTTCGAGGCTGGTCGACATCGCGCACAGCGCCGACGCCGCGGTGAAGGCGACCAGCGCGGCGAGGAACACCCTGCGGGTGCCGTACCGGTCGGACAGCCAGCCGGCGACGGGGATGAAGACCGCCAGGCTGACCAGGTAGCCGATGTTGACGCCGCCCAGCCCGGAGGCCGGCACGCCGAAGTCCTCGCCGATGGCCGGTACGGCGACGTTGACGATGGTGGTGTCCATGATCGCCATGAACAGTGCGGCGACGAACACCACGGCGACCGCGGTGGTCGGCGGAATCCTGCGTGCCAAAAGGAAGCTCCTCGCTCGGGGGCGCCTCCTGCGCGGCGGACCGCGTCCGGACGACACCGGTCACGGCTTCCAGATAAGCCCGGTCCCCGGCGTGGCGCACGCCGGAGTCACCCGCGTGCGTGTATCCGCCGGTTACCGGGGCGTCAGCGGCCGGTCCAGCGGGGCGGGCGCCGGTCCCGGAACGCGGCGACGCCCTCGTGCCGGTCCTCGGAGGCCATCACGGTGCGGGTCGCCTCCTCCGTGGCCCGCCAGCCGGGTCCGTCGGAGCCGGAGAGCCACGCGTCCATCGCCACCAGGCTCGCCTGGACCGCGACCGGCGCGTTCTCGCAGACGCGCGCGGCGAGTTCGAGCGCGCCCGCGAGCGCCTCGCCCTCACCGGTGAGCCGGTTGACCAGCCCGGCGGCGTGCGCCCGAGCGGCGTCGACGGGGTCGCCGGTCAGCACCATCTCCCTGGCCAGGTTGACGGGCAGCGCGCGCGGGCCGCGGAACAACCCCGCACACGTGGGCACCAGGCCGAGCCGGACCTCCGGCAGCCCGAAACGGGCGGTCGCCGCGGCCACGACCAGGTCGCAGGCGAGGACCAGTTCCATCCCGCCGCCCAGGGCGGCGCCCTCGACGGCGGCGACCAGCGGCTTGCGCCGGTGACGGCGGATCAGCCCGTACTCGCCGCCGCGCTCGGTGACGTAGTCGCCGATGGCGTTCAGATCGCTGCCCGCGCTGAAGACCCCGCCGGAGCCGGTGAGCACCCCGGCCCACAGCTCCGGGTCGTCCTCCAGGGTGTTGAACGCCGCGTCGAGCGCTTCGGCCAGGTGCCGGTCCACGGCGTTGCGCTTGTGCGCGCGGCACATCCGGATCACCAGGACGCGGCCGTGCCGCTCCGTCCGCACCAACGGCTCCACGGGCGGCTCGGGCTGGGCCATGGCGGGCACCTCCGGTCGGTGGTCGGCGGGGAGTCCCCGGGATCAGCCGACGATATCCCCGGGGCGGCGGTCGCCGGTGGACCGGGGCGGCCGCGCACGGCACGATGGCCAGGGGCTTTACGAGGAGGGCGCCTTGGAGACGACGCAGGACGGATCGACCGGTGAGACGCCGCGCTGGCTCGAGCTGGCGGAGGTGGACAACATCCGCGACCTCGGCGGTCTGCCGGTGCGGGGCGGGGGCACGACCCGGCGCGGTGTGGTGTTCCGGGCCAGCACCCTCCAGGAGGCCACGGCGGACGACGTCGAACTGCTGCTCGGCCGCTACGGGCTGCGTACCGTCCTCGACCTGCGCGGCCCGGACGAGGCGGCCCGCGAGGGGCACGGCCTGCTGGCGGACGCCGCGGTGCGCCGGATGAACCTGCCGGTCAGCCGGGTACGGGCGCTGGTCACCGACGCCGTCCCGGCGACGACCGCGGACGACGGCGACGCGACCGGCTTCTACCTCGGACTGCTCGACGGCAGCGGTGAGTCGCTGGTCGCCGCGGCGCGCGTCGTCGCCGACACCGACCGGCACGCCGTCGTCTTCCACTGCGCCGTCGGCAAGGACCGCACCGGTGTCCTCGCGGCGCTCCTGCTCGACGCGGTGGGCGTGCCCGCCCCCGCCATCGCCGCCGACTACGCGCTCACCGCCCAGCGCGTCGTCCGCATCCGCGCCCGCCTGGCCCGCTTCCCGTCCTACCGCGACCTGCCCGCCGTGGAGCACGCCTTCATGGCCTCGGAACCGCGCGTCATGCACCGCTTCCTGGACGTCCTCCGCACCGGCCACGGCGGTGCGGGCCCCTGGCTGCGCGACCGCGGCCTGACGGCGGCGGAACTCAGCCGTCTGAAGGAAGTCCTGGTCACCCCGGCCCCGCACTGACCGCTGCCGTTCGTGCGGGCGCGCCCCGGTTCCTCGGTGCCGCGGTGTGGGTGAGGGAGGGGCCGAGCGCGGCCGTGCCCTCGGGCACGGCCTATGCCCGGGGCGTGCCGTCCCAGCGCCACGACGTGGGACGAGGGTGTCCGGGCAGGTCGGCGCGTCCGGTGGCCCACAAAAGGGTGGACCAGGAATCCGTGGACGACGGCGCGTGCGGAAACAGCCGGGCGAGCACCCGGGAGCACAGACCGGCAGGCGGGCTCCATACGAGATCGAGCCCTTGCGCCAGGTCGTGCGTGTGCACGAGCGTCTCCACGATCCCCATCGCGGCGAATCCCTCGGGGTCCGAGACGCCGAAGACGTGGTGAGCGCGGGTCTGCGGTGGCGTCGTGCGCACCATGGCGACCAGCAGCGCCCCGCTCGCTTCCAGGACCTGCAGCAGACCGGCGGGCCCCGCCGCGCGGTTCGCGTGAAGGGCGTTCGCCGGGCCGCCGGGCCGCCGGCTCTCCCATACGAAGGGCACCTCGCGGTCCAAGGGCGGTGTCCTGGGGCCGAGTTGTGCCGCGTAGGCGAAGAGGTCGTCGCTGAGGTGCTCGACGGTCTCCCAGCAGTCCCATTCCAGCGAACCGGCCTTGCCCTCCCAAGCAGCCGGGGGCGCCTCTCGGAGGACCGCCACCGCGAGCTGCACGGCGAGGTCGAGGTCATCCGCGGTGACGGGTGACCGGGAGGGGCCGGCATCGGCTGATCGGGACATGGCAGGAGCGTACCGCGGCCGAAAGGCCCGTCTCATGGGTCACCGGCCCCGCGACCTGGGCCGGGCCGGGGAGCGAGCGCGTGCCGCATGCCGGGGCGGGGTCAGGCGGTGGGCCACAGCGTGACGTGGATGGCGGGGCGGAAGCGGGAGGGGGTGATGCCGGTGCCGGGGGCGCCCATGATGCGGGTGGCGGCGGCGGTGTGGAGGAAGTGGAGGAAGACGTCGGTCGCGGGGGAGCGGAAGCCGGGGGGCAGGACGGTGGCGTACCAGGTGGCGTCCGCCGGGGTGGCCGGGGTGTCGAGGAGGCGCAGCTCGTCGCGCCGCAGGCGCGGGGTGACCAGGTGCGCCACCGCGGGCGCCACGCCCGCGCCCTCCGCGGCCGCGTCCCAGGCCGCGGTCTGGTGCGGGAAGACCCGGACGCGGGGTTCCGGCACCCGCAGCCTGCGCAGCAGGCGGCCCGTGTCGGCGCCGGGGTCGGTGCCGGAGGCGTCGACCAGCCACGTCCAGCGGGACGGCGGTCCCGCCGGCCGGGGTGCCCGGGGTCCGGTCACCGCGACCAGCAGGGCGCGGAAGACGGGCTCGCCGATCAGCCCCCCGCCGCGCACCGCACCCAGGTCAGGGCCGAGCGCCACGTCGGCCAGGCGGTGCTCCACCAGCGCCCGCATCTCGCTTGTCGTGGCGACGCCGAAGGACGTGTCGATGCGGCGGCCCGTCCGTTCGGCGAAGGCCTCCGTCAGTGACGGCAGCACGAACTCCGCGAGCGTGCCCGCGGCCACCACGCGCAGCTCGTCGGGCCCGCCCTGCGCCGCCCGCACCGCGGCCTCCGCGTCCGCGCTCAGCGCGACCATGCGCGAGGCGACGGGGAGCAGCCGCGCGCCCGCCGGGGTGAGCCGCATCCCGCCGCCCGGCGCGCGCCGGATCAAGGGGTCGCCGAAGTGCGCGCGCAGCGCGCCGAGCGACTGCGACACGGCGGACTCGCTCACGTTCAGCGTCCGCGCCGCGGCGGTGACCGAACCGAGCCGGGCCACCAGCACGAAGGTGCTGAGCTGCGTCACGGTCACCCTTCGATTTTCTCCCTTTCGCCCCGATAAGTGAAGCCTTATCGGCCCATTGCCCCGGCGCGGCGGCGAGGCGCAGCATCGCCGCACAGGGGGAACGCCCGGATCCAGGAGGGCGCCATGCAGGTTCCGGCCACGTTCCAGTACGCGCGGGCGACCGGCGTCGACCACGCCATCGAGCTGCTCATCCGGTACGGGCCCGAGGCCCGCGTGGTGGCGGGCGGGCACAGCCTGCTGCCGATGATGAAGCTGCGGCTCGCCCAGCCGGAGGCGCTGATCGACATCAACGGCCTCGACGAGCTGACCCGCATCCGGGTGGACGGCGGTGAGCTGGCCGTCGGCGCCATGGTCCGCCACGCCGACCTGCTGGCCTCGGCCGTGGTCGGCGAGCACTTCCCCGTCCTGCGTGACGCGGAGCGGATGATCGCCGACCCGCTCGTGCGCAACCGCGGCACGGTCGGCGGCTCGCTGTGCCAGGCCGATCCGTCCGAGGACCTGTCCGCCGCGTTCTGCGCGCTGCGCGCGACCCTGGTCGCCCAGGGGCCGGACGGCCGTCGGGCCGTGCCGGTGCGGGAGTTCTTCCTCGGCCCGTACGAGACCGTCCTCGGCGAGGCGGAGCTGCTGCTGGAGATCAGGGTGCCGATCCGCTCGCACGCCAGCGCCTACCGCAAGGTGGAGCGCCGAGCCGGTGACTGGGCGGTCGCCGCCGCGGCCGCGGTCCTGGAACTGTCGGCGGGCGTGGTCACCGAGGCGGGCATCGGGCTGACCGCCGTCGGTGCGCCCCGGTTCGTCGCCGAGGAGGCCGAGCGGTACCTGCGCGGGGGACCGCCGGGCGAGGAGCGGTTCACCGAGGCGGGCCGGATCGCGGGGGAGGAGTGCCGCCCCTCCGCCGACCAGCGCGGCCCCGTCGACTACAAGCGGCACCTCGCCGCCGAGCTCACCGTGCGGGCGCTGCGCGCCGCGGCCGCCCGCGCCCACGGGCAGGAGGCCTGACATGCAGATCACGGTCACCGTCAACGGCGAGCGGTACACCCGGGACGTCGAACCCCGGCTGCTGCTCGTGCACTTCCTCCGCGACGAGCTGGGCCTCACCGGCACCCACTGGGGCTGCGACACCTCCAACTGCGGGGTCTGCGCCGTCTGGCTGGACGGCGAGCCCGTCAAGTCCTGCACGGTGCTGGCGGTGATGGCCGACGGCCACGAGGTCCGCACCGTCGAGGGCCTGGCCGAGGGGGCGGAACTCGACCCCGTCCAGCAGGGGTTCGTCGCCTGCCACGGACTGCAGTGCGGCTTCTGCACCCCCGGCATGATGATGACCGCCCGCTGGCTGCTCGACCACGACCCCGACCCCTCCGAGGAGGACATCCGGGAGGCCATCTCCGGCCAGGTGTGCCGCTGCACCGGCTACGAGAACATCGTGCGCTCCATCCGCTGGGCCGCCGAGCGGGGCCGCACCGCGCGACCCGCCGAAGAGACGGCGCAGGAGGCTTCCGGCCGTGAGGAGGTGCGGACATGACCACCACCGGGGAGCGGCCGGTCGGCTTCGGGCGGATGACCCGCAAGGAGGACGCCCGCTTCGTCCGCGGCCACGGCACCTACGTCGACGACGTACGGTTGCCCGGCATGCTCCACGGCGCCGTCCTGCGCAGCCCGCTGGCGCACGCGCGGATCGTGTCCGTCGACACCTCCGCCGCCGAGGCGCACCCGAAGGTCAAGGCCGTGATCACCGGACGGACCCTGGCCGGGCTGGGACTCGCTTGGATGCCGACCCTTTCGTACGACACCCAGGCGGTGCTCGCCACCGACAAGGTGCGCTTCCAGGGGCAGGAGGTCGCCTTCGTCGTGGCCGAGGACCGCTACGCGGCCCGCGACGCCCTCGAGCTGATCGACGTCGAGTACGACCCGCTGCCGCCCGTCGTCGACGCCCGCCGGGCGCTCGACCCCGACGCGCCGCTGATCCGCGACGACAAGGAGGGCCAGACCGACAACCACGTCTTCGACTGGTCCGCGGGCGACAAGGAGCGCACCGACGAGGTGTTCGCCCGCGCCGACCTCGTCGTCACGCAGGACATGCTCTACCCCCGGGTGCACCCCGCCCCGCTGGAGACCTGCGGCACCGTCGCCGACATGGACGCCGTCACCGGCAAGCTCACCGTGTGGTCCACCACCCAGGCCCCGCACGCGCACCGCACCCTCTACGCCATGGTGTCCGGCATCCCCGAGCACAAGATCCGCATCATCTCCCCCGACATCGGCGGCGGCTTCGGCAACAAGGTCGGCATCTACCCCGGGTACGTGTGCGCGGTCGTCGGCTCCATCGTCACGGGCAAGCCGGTCAAGTGGGTGGAGGACCGCTCGGAGAACCTGATGAGCACCTCCTTCGCCCGCGACTACCACATGCACGGGGAGATGGCGGCGACCGCGGACGGGCGGATCCTGGGCCTGCGCGTGAAGGTCGTCGCCGACCACGGCGCCTTCAACGCCACCGCCCAGCCGACCCACTTCCCCGCCGGCTTCTTCGGCGTCTTCACCGGCTCGTACGACATCGAGGCGGCGCACTGCGAGGTCACCGGCGTCTACACCAACAAGGCGCCGGGCGGCGTCGCCTACGCCTGCTCCTTCCGCGTCACCGAGGCCGTCTACCTCGTGGAGCGCATGGTCGACGTGCTCGCCGCCGAACTCGGCACCGACCCCGCAGAACTGCGGATGCGCAACCTGCTGCGGCCCGAGCAGTTCCCGTACCGGAACAAGACCGGCTGGGAGTACGACTCCGGTGACTACCCGCGGGCCCTGCGGCTCGCGATGGACCTCGCGCACTACGACGACCTGCGCCGCGAGCAGGCCGAGCGGCGCGGGCGCGGCGAACTCATGGGCATCGGCGTCAGCTTCTTCACCGAGGCCGTCGGCGCGGGCCCGCGGCGGCACATGGACATCCTGGGCCTCGGCATGGCCGACGGCGCGGAACTGCGCGTCCACCCCACCGGCAAGGCGGTGCTGCGGATCTCCGTGCAGACACAAGGTCAGGGCCACGAGACGACGTTCGCGCAGATCGTCGCCGAGGAACTGGGCATCCCGCCCGAGGACGTCGAGGTGGTGCACGGCGACACCGACCAGACGCCCTTCGGGCTCGGCACCTACGGTTCCCGCTCCACCCCCGTGTCCGGCGCGGCCGCCGCGCTGGTCGCCCGCAAGGTCCGCGAACGGGCCCGGCTGGTCGCCTCGGCGATGCTCGAGGTGAGCCCGGACGACCTGGAGTGGACCAAGGGCCGCTGGTTCGTCACCGGCGACCCCGACCAGGGACGCACGATGGCCGAGATCGCGCTCGCCGCGCACTCCAGCCTCGAACTGCCCGAAGGCGTGGAGGGACACCTGGACGCGACCTGCGTCTACAACCCGCCCAACCTCACCTTCCCCTTCGGCGCCTACATCTGCGTCGCCGACGTCGACGCCGGCACCGGGCAGGTCAAGGTGCGGCGCTTCATCGCGGTGGACGACTGCGGCAACCGCATCAACCCCATGATCGTCGAGGGGCAGGTGCACGGCGGGCTCGCCGACGGGCTCGGCATGGCGCTCATGCAGGTGATCGCCTTCGACGAGGACGGCAACTGCCTCGGCGGGTCCTTCATGGACTACCTGCTGCCCACCTCCGTCGAATGCCCCTCCTGGGAGCTCGGCGAGACCGTCACCCCGTCGCCGCACCACCCGATCGGCGCCAAGGGCGTCGGCGAGTCCGCCACCGTGGGCTCACCCGCCGCCGTCGTCAACGCCGTCGTCGACGCCCTGCGACCGCTCGGGGTACGCCACATCGACATGCCCCTGACCCCGGCGGCGGTCTGGCGGGCCGCACGGGGACGGCCGCTCCGCAGCGACCTGGCGATCACCTGAGGCCCCCGATGACGAGCACGGAACTGCTCAACCGCGCGGACCAACTGCGGCACGGCCGCACCCCGTTCGTCCTCGCCACGGTCGTCCGCGCGCAGCGCCCCACCAGCGCCAAGCCCGGCGACAGCGCGCTGGTGCTGCCCGACGGCACCGTGGAGGGCTTCGTCGGCGGCGTCTGCGCCGAGTCGACCGTGCAACTGCAGGGGCTGCGCCTGCTGCAGACCGGGGAGTCGGTGCTGCTGCGGATCACCCCCGGCGGCGCGGAGGGCGCGGCCGAGCGCGGGGCGGACGGGGGCGGGGCGGACGGCGAGGGCCTGGTCACCGTCGCCAACCCGTGCCGGTCCGGCGGGACCCTCGACATCTTCCTGGAGGCCCATCTGCCGCCCCTGCTGGTGCACGTGCTCGGCCACGCGCCGATCGCCCGCGCCGTGCTCGACGTCGGCCGGGCCCTCGGCTACGACGCCAGGCCCGCGGAACCCGGGACCCCGCTGCCCGACGACCTGGACGCCGTCGTGATCGCCTCGCACGGCCGTGACGAGGAGGCCTCGCTGGCCGCGGCGGTGCGCGCGGGGGTCCCGTACGTCGGGCTCGTCGCCAGCCCCCGGCGCGGCGCCGCCGTCCTCGCCGGGCTCGGGCTGACACCGCAGGAGCGGGCCCGCGTCCACACCCCGGCGGGGCTGGACATCGGGGCCCGGACCCCGGCGGAGATCGCCGTGTCGGTGTACGCCGAGGTCATCGCGGTGCGACCGCGCCCCGCCGCCTGCCCTGGCGGCCACCCAGGCGCGGGCGAGCCCGCGGCGCCGGCGCGGCCCGTCGCGGAGGCCGTGGACCCGGTGTGCGGCATGACCGTCGCCGTCACCCCCGGCACCGTCGCGCTGACGGGGCAGGGCGGCGGCGCCGTCTACTTCTGCGGCCCCGGCTGCCGGCACGCCTACACCGACGACCCCACCCGCTACGCGCATGCCTCCTGACCCCGACGCCCTCGTCCCCGACGTCCCCGCCCTGCGCGCCCGGCTCGACGCCGCCGACTACCTCGCCGACGACGCGCTCGCCACGGCCCTGCTGCTGGCCGTCCGCATGCGCCAGCCGATCCTGCTCGAGGGCGAACCGGGCGTCGGCAAGACCGAGGCGGCCCGCGCCCTGGCCACCGTCCTCGACACCCCGCTGATCCGCCTCCAGTGCTACGAGGGGCTGTCCTCCGCGGAGGCGCTGTACGAGTGGAACTACCCGCGCCAGTTGCTCGCGATCCGGCTCGCCGAGTCCCGAGGCGAACCCCTGCGCGACGCCGACCTGTTCACCGAGGACTTCCTGATGCCGCGGCCCCTGCTCGCCGCGATCACCCATCCGGGGCCGCGGCCGGCGGTCCTGCTGATCGACGAGGTGGACCGCGCCGACGACGAGTTCGAGGCCTTCCTGCTGGAGCTGCTGGCCGACGCCGCCGTCACCGTCCCCGAACTCGGCACGCGCGCCGCCACGGTGCCGCCCGTGGCCGTCCTGACCTCCAACCGCACCCGTGACCTGCACGACGCGCTGAAGCGGCGCTGCCTCTACCACTGGATCGAGTACCCGGACACGGAGCGCGTCGCCGCCGTCATCCGGCGCCGCGTCCCCGGCGCGGGGGAGTGGCTGGCGTCCCGCGTGGCCGGCGCGGTGGACCGGCTGCGCGCCGACCACCGGCTCACCAAGCCGCCCGGCATCGCCGAGGCCGTCAACTGGGCGGCCGCGCTGCGTGCGCTGGGCCTCACCTCGTTCGACGCGGACGCGGCCGACCGCACCCTCGGCGCGGTCCTCAAGTACGCCGAGGACCTCGCCGCGGTCCGCGCCGAGGGTCTCGCGCACCTGGTGGACAGCGATGCGTGAGGCCGGAGGCGACACGAGTAATGCGAGGGTCGAGACGGCACCGGTACCAGGGCTGGCGGAGGTCGTGGCCGCGCTCTGCGAGGCCCTGCGGCGGGCGGGGATACCGGTGGGACCGGACAGGGCCGCGCGGTTCGCGCGGGCGGTGACCGTGCTGGCTCCGGTGACGACGCCGCAGTTGCGGCACTGCGCCCTGGCCACGCTGGTGGCGGACCCGGAGCAGATCCCGGTGTTCGACGCCGTGTTCCGGATGGTGTTCGGCGCTGAGGGTCCCGGGAACGCGGTCGCACGGGGGCAGCGGGGCGACCCGCCGCGGTCGTCCGCCGGGGCCGGACGTGCCGCCCCACGGCGTGGTGCCGGGCGGCCCGCGGAGGACACCCCGGGGCGGGCGCGCGAGGTCGAGGCACCGACCACGGCCAGCCCCGCCGACCGGCTCGCCACCCGGGACTTCGCGGAGCTGACCGAGGACGAGCTCGCCCTCCTGGCACGGGCGATGCGCGCGATCGTGCTCAACACCCCGCTCCGCCCGTCCCGCAGGCGCCGGCCCGCCCGCCACGGAGACCGCATCGACCTGCGCCGCACCCTCGCCGCCGGGCGCCGCACGGGCGGGTACCCGCTGCGGCTGCGCCGCTTCGTGCCGCGGCCCCGCCGCCGCGGCCTGGTCGTCCTCTGCGACATCTCGGGGTCGATGGAGCCGTACGCCCGGGCGATGCTGCAGTTGCTCTACTGCGCGTCGCGCGGCGCGCGGGCGGAGGTCTTCACGTTCGCCACCCGGCTCACCCGGCTGACCCCCGTCCTGCGGCGGCCCGGCCTGCCCTCCGACGCGCTGGCGCGCGCCGGGCGTACGGCACCGGACTGGTCGGGGGGCACGCGGATCGCCGCGTGCCTGGGGGAGTTCAACGAACGGTACGGACGCCGTGGCATGGCCCGCGGTGCCGTCGTGGTGATCGTCTCGGACGGCTGGGACACCGGCGACCCCGCCGTCCTTGCCCGGCACATGGCGGCGCTCGCCCGGGTGGCCTTCCGGGTCGTGTGGGCCAACCCTCGTACCGCCAGCCCCCGTTACCGTCCGCTCGTGGGTGGGATGGCCGCGGCGCTGCCGTACTGCGACGCCGTGGTGAGCGCCCATGACCTGGCGGCCCTGGGCGACTTCGCCGCCGCGCTGTCCGCGCCGGGGCGTCGTCGCGGCGCGGGGCAGGCGTGACGCGGGGCTTCGCACGGGTGCCGGTGCCGGTGCCGGTGTCGGTGCCGGGCGGTGGGTCTCAACCGCCCAGCACCTTGGCCTCCTTCTCCGGGGCGAGGCCCACGGTGGGCCGGTCGGGGCGCTGGGGTGCGGTGCCGCCCAGCGAGCGCAGCCACTCCCAGGTGTCGGCGACGGTCTCGGTGACGGGGCGGCAGCGCAGTCCGGTGGCGATGGCGCGGGAGACGTCGGCGGTGTGGAGCGTGTCGTAGAGCTCGCCCGGGGGGAGCCAGACCGGCAGTTCGGTCCAGGGCTCGATGCCCGCGGCCAGCACCGTCTCCGGGTCCGTCCAGCGCAGTTCGGCGTCGGAGCCGGTCACCGCGGCACAGGCGGCCAGGAGTTCGCCGGTGGTGGTGTGCCCGGGCTGGCTGACGAGGTTGTAGGCGCCGCCGAGGCCGGATTCCGCGGCGTCCAGGACCCATGCGGCGAGGTCGCGGGCGTCGACGTACTGCAGGGGGAGGTCGCGGGGGCCGGGGGCGAGGACGGGGCCGCCGCGGGCGATGCGGGTGAGCCACCAGGGGAGGCGGCCGATGTTCTCGTAGGGGCCGAGGATGAGGCCGGCGCGGGCCAGCAGGGCGTGGTCGCCGAAGGACTCGGTCGCGGCGAGTTCGCCGCCGCGCTTGGCGCGGGCGTAGTCGACGTCGGGTCCGTCGCCGGGGGAGGCGTCCACGACGGGTCCTTCCTCGTCGAGTCCGGCGGGGGCGGGGTAGGTGTAGACGGAGCGGCTGGAGACGTAGGCGTACGTCCGGGCGCGGCCGGCCAGGAGGCGGGCGGTGGCCCGTACGGCGGCCGGTGCGCCGGACCAGGTGTCGACGACTGCGTCCCACTCGCCGTGTGCGAGGGCGGCGAGGCCGCCTTCGGTGCCGCGTTCCCCGAGCAGCACGGTGGCGCCGGGCGGTGCTTGGTGCCGGCCGCGGTGGAACACCGTGACCTCCCAGCCGCGCTCGAGCGCGTCCTCGACGACGGCGCGTCCCACGAATTCGGTTCCACCCAGGGTCAGCAGCTTCATACCGGCCACTGTGCCCCGCGGTGCGGCCGGACGTCAGCGATCACGCTGTGGGCGCAATCGTGCGGCGAGGGCGGTGATCATGAGGTCGACGGTGGTGTCGAAGGAGCTGCCGGCCATCAGGTGCAGGTGGCCGCGGGCGGCGGAGAGTGCGGGGTAGGCCTGTGGGTCGACCGTCGCGGAGCGGTACTCCTGGGTCCAGGCGCGCCGGTCGGCCTCGCGCTGGGCGCGCGGCAGTGCGAGGTGGGCGGCGTCGAGGGCGGCGTGGCCGAGGACGGTGTCGATGAACGCCAGGTAGAGGGGGACGGCGCTGTCGGGTGCAAAGCCCGCCCGCAGCAGGATGCCGATGCCGGCCTCCACGGCGCGGAACTCGTGTTCGCGGCGGGTGATCCGGTACGAGGCCATGGCGGCGGCGCGCGGGTGCGCGAGGTATCCGTCGCGGACCCGGACGGCCATGTCGCGCAGGGAGGCCTGCCAGTCGTCGCCGGGGGTGAAGCCGTCCATGGCGTCGCCGATGATGCGGTCGGCGACGGCGAGCAGCAGGTCGTCGGTGTTGTGGAAGTAGCGGTAGACCGCGCTGGGGTCGCAGCCGAGCGCCGCGCCGAGGCGGCGGACGCTCAGTGCCTCGGGGCCGTGTTCGCCGATGAGGCGCAGGGCGGTGTCGACGATGAGCGGGGCGGACAGCAGGACGCCTGAGCGGGTGGGGCGGCGGCGCTTGCGTTCCCGGGGGACGCGGTCGCCGGTGGCGGCGGTCATGGTCGGGCCCTTCTGTCGGCGTCGCGCACAGTGAAGGGGCCCGGCCGCCTTATGTCAACACCATTGACGGTAGGTGAACGCGGGCTGTTTCATCACAACCCCGCGCGGCTCCTCCCCGTCCGTCCTCCCTCAGAGGAGCCACAGATGCCGACCACCGGACCCGCCTCCGCCTCCCGACCCGCCAGATCCCCCGCCCAGTTGCGCCGTTCGCTGGGTGTCGTCGACAGCGTCGCCATCACCGCCTCCAGCACCGCGGCCACCACCAGCATCGGCGTCGGCATGGGCGCGCTCGCCGTGCGACGCTCTCCCTACTTCGCCACCGGCCGCGGCACGGACGCGGACGCCCTGACCCTGCCGGTGGACCGTACGACCGTCTGACGCACTGCCCGAAGCCCGAAGCCCTGCGACCCCTGCCCCTGGAGCGCACGCCATGTCCCACCCGCACGCCGACCTCGTCCTCACCGGCGGCCCGGTGCACACCGTCGACCCCGTCCTCGGCCGGGCCACCTCGGTGGCGGTGCGCGACGGCCGCATCGCCGCCGTCGGCCACGACGAGGTGAGGGAGCTGATCGGGCCCGGCACCGAGGTCGTGGACCTGGCCGGGAAGATGCTGCTGCCCGGTTTCCAGGACGCCCACGTCCACCCGCTCGGCGCCGGCATCGAGCTGGGCCAGTGCCATCTCGCGGAGGCCCACGAGGCGCAGGAGTACCTGCGGCTCGTCCGCGCGTACGCCGACGGGCATCCCGGCGCCGAGTGGATCACCGGCGGTGGCTGGTCGCTGGACGCCTTCCCCGGCGGCACCCCCACCGCCGCGCTCCTGGACGGCGTCGTCGCCGACCGTCCGGTTTTCCTGCCCAACCGGGACCACCACGGGGCCTGGGTCAACTCCCGCGCCCTGGAACTCGCCGGGATCACCCGGGACACCCCCGACCCCGCGGACGGCCGCATCGAGCGCGACGCCGGCGGCAACCCCACCGGGATGCTCCAGGAGGGCGCCCTCCACCTCGTCGGCCGGCTCCTGCCGCCGGTCACCCCGGGCGAGCGGACCGCCGCGCTGCTGCGTGCCCAGCGCGTGCTGCACTCCCTGGGTGTCACCGCCTGGCAGGACGCCATCGTCGGCGACTACGCGAACATGACCGACCCGGTGTCCGCCTACCACGCCCTGATCGCCGACGGGCTGCTCACCGCGCGCGTCGTCGGTGCCCTGTGGTGGGACCGGGCGCGCGGCGCCGAGCAGATCCCCGAACTCGTCGAACGGCGGACCGCCGTGAGCCGGGGCCGCTTCCGTGCCACCAGCGTCAAGATCATGCAGGACGGCATCGCGGAGAACGGGACGGCGGCGCTGCTCGGCCCCTACCTCACCGCCTGCGGTTGCGCCTCCGCCAACAGCGGCATCAGCTTCGTGGACCCCGCGGCGCTGGCGAAGCACGTCACCGAACTGGACGCGCTCGGCTTCCAGGTGCACTTCCACGCCCTCGGCGACCGGGCCGTCCGTGAGGCGCTGGACGCGGTGGCGGCGGCCCGTTCGGCCAACGGCTTCCGTGACACCCGGCACCACCTCGCCCATCTGCAGGTCGTCCACCCGGACGACGTCGCCCGCTTCCGCGCGCTGGGCGCCGCCGCGAACGTCCAGCCGCTGTGGGCCGCCCACGAGCCGCAGATGGACGAGCTCACCCTGCCGTTCCTCGGCCCCGAACGGGCCGCCTGGCAGTACCCGTTCGGTGATCTGCTCCGCTCCGGCGCGACGCTCGCCGCCGGCAGCGACTGGCCGGTCAGCAGCCCCGACCCGTTCCAGGCCCTGCACGTCGCGGTCAACCGCCGCACCCCGGACGCCCCGGACGGCACCCCCGTCTTCCTGCCGGAGCAGCGCGTCGACCTGGCCGCGGCCATCGCCGCGTACACCGCGGGGAGCGCGTACGTGAACCACCTCGACGACACCGGCACGGTCACCCCGGGCAAGCTCGCCGACCTCGTCGTCCTCGACCGCGACCCCTTCGCCGGGCCGCCCGCGGAGATCACCGCGACGCGGGTGCTGCAGACCTTCGTGGGCGGCGAGCGGGTCTACGCGGCGCAGGACGCGTAGGCGCCCTGCGCCGCGTCAGTCCTCTTCGGGGTGGTCGGGGCGGATGGCGATGTGGTCGGGTTCGAGTTCGAGCATGACGCGGTTGCGGATGTCGAGGGCGTGGGTGTAGTCGCGGGGGAGTTGGAGGCGGCCGGAGCGGTCGACGGTGGCGTATTCGCTGGCGTGGACGGTGGTGCGGCCTTCGTCGTCGACGCTGGTGCGGCGGACGACTTCGGAGGCGGTGCGGCCGTCGCGGATGGCGACGGTGCGGTCGACGGCGGTGGCCACGGCCTGGTCGTGGGTGACGACGACGATGGTCGTGCCGAGTTCCTTGTTCGCCGTGCGGAAGGAGTTGAAGACCTGTTCGCCGGTGGCGGAGTCCAGTTGCCCGGTGGGTTCGTCGGCGAGTACCAGGGAGGGGTGGTTGGCCAGGGCGACGGCGATCGCGGTGCGCTGCTGTTCGCCGCCGGACATCTGCTGGGGCCGGCGGTCGGCGCAGTAGCCGACGCCCATCAGGTCCAGCAGTTCGGTGGCGCGGTCGGTGCGCGCTTTGCGGCCTTTGACGCGGCCGGACAGCCGCATGGGCAGGACGACGTTTTGCAGGGCGGTCAGGTAGGGCAGGAGGTTGCGTGAGGTCTGCTGCCAGACAAAGCCGACGACCTCGCGCTGGTAGCGCAGGCGGTCGCCGGCGTCGAGGGCGAGCAGGTCGAAGCCGGCGACCGAGGCGGCGCCCGCGGTGGGGGTGTCCAGCCCGGCCAGGATGTTCAGCAGGGTGGACTTGCCGCTGCCCGAGGCGCCGACCAGGGCCATCAGTTCGCCCTGCTGCACCAGCAGGTCCAGTCCCTGCAGGGCCTGGACCTCCACGCCCTGGGCGGTGAAGATCCGCACCAGCCGGTCGCAGACGATCAGCGCGTCATGCCCGTAGGCGGGCTGCTCCCGGCTCTCGGTGACGCGTCGTTCCAGGTCCGCCAGTGTGACGTTGTCGCGCTCGGCGGTGCCGGACGTGTTCTGAGTCATGATCGTTCCCCCATCCGGAGTTCGGTTCCTTCTCCCCGTCGCCCGGTCAGCCAGGCCTGGACGGCCAGCACCACACAGGCCAGCAGCACCAGCCCTGCGGCGGGCAGCAGCAGCGACGCCGCGTCGGTGCGCAGCACCGCCCCCGACAGGTCCGTGGCGGGCGTGCGGACCGTGAAGGCCAGTGCCACCAGGTCCACGCCCGGACGCACCAGCGGCACCGTGGCCACGCTCACCAGGACACCGCCGAGGGCTCCCAGCAGGACCTGCGGCAGCATCTCCAGCACCGCCAGCCACTGCCGCTGACGACCGGTCATGCCCATCGTCCGCAGCCGGGCCAGCAGCGCCTTGCGCTGCGGAGCGTTGTGCAGCAGCGACAGCAGCAACGCCAGCACGCTGTAGCCGGCGCCCGCGGCGACGGCGGCGAGGTACACGTGCCGTGCGCCCGACTGCAGGGCCGAGGTCGTGCCGTAGGAGGCGCGTTGTTCGGTGCGCAGCGTGACCTGCGCCTTGGGCGCGGTCTTGGCGACGACGGCGCGCAGCGCCTTCGCGTCGATGCCGGTGCCCGTCGCATACAGCGTCGACGGCCCGTGTGCCGGCTCTTTCGTCCCGGGCGCGACCTTCGCCAGGGCGGCCCGCGACACGATGACGAACTCGTGGTTGGGGGCGGCCGGGGTGGCGTCCTGCGTGGCCACGATGTGCACCATGACCCGCCCGACCGAGGACCTGACGGTCTCCGGGTCACCGACGCCGTTGCCGAACTTCCGTGCGAGCGCCGGGGAGGCGATGCCGGGAATGGGCTCCTTCGCGCCTGAGTCGAGCTTGCCGGCGGGGAAGGAGGAGCCCAGGCCGGTGGCCGCCACGAGCCGGGCGTACGGCTCCGGGTCGACGACCAGCAGGTCGAACCGGTCCCTGTAGTTGATCAGTTTCTGCCCGGATTCGATCCGGACGCCGGTGACTTCCCGCACCCCTGTGACCTTGCGGACCTGGGCGTCGATTCCCTGCGGCAGGGCGCCGTAGCTCTGCACGCGGGCGTCCGCGCCGACCGCCGTCACCGCGGCGTGGTCGCGTCCCGACTCCACGCCCGCGAGCACCGATCCGCCGAAGGAGGTGATGGTGAGGGCCACCAGCACGGCCAGCAGTGGCAGCGCGGTGGTGGAGGGGGCGCGTCCGGCGCGGGCCAGGCCCAGGTGCAGCACGGCTCCGTTGAGCCGTGCGAAGGGCCGCGCCAGCAGCCGTACCGGCCAGGGGTACAGCCGCAGCAGCACCAGCGCGGCGACCATCGCGAGCAGCACCGGGGCCGCGGCGGTCAGCACGTCCGCACCGCCGTCGGCCGTGCCGCGCTGCCGCAGTGCGACCACGGCGCCGGCGACGACGACCAGCATCGCCAGTTCGGCCACCGTGCGGCGCCGCGACGGCCGTGCCGCGACGAGGTCCTCACGCTGCTCGGGGCGCGGCCGGCGAGCCGTCGCAGCCGCCCGCAGCGGCAGGCTGACCGTGGCCAGGACCGCCACGGCGGTGGCCGACCACACGGCGAGCGCGGCACGTTCGGCCGGCAGCAGGAGCAGCGCCACGGCCAGACCCGCCGCCGCGGACGGCACCGCCACCACCGCGCCCTCCGCCAGCAGCCGGCCGGTGAGCGCGCCCATGCTGATGCCACGGGCCCGCAGCAAGGTGAACTCGGCCCTGCGCCGGGCCGCCGACAGGCCCGCCGCCATCAGCAGCACGACGGCGCCGACGGTACCCACACCCACAGCGGCGACCAGGACCAGCGGCTGCGCAGCCGTACGCTCCGCGACGAAGGGGCCCAGAAGTTCGCCCAGCCCCTGCTCCTCGACGTGGAGACCGCGCTGCCGGGTCTGCAACTGCGCCGCGGCAGGGCCCGCCGTCAGCGCGGACAGCCGGTCGCGCAGCGCGGGGACGTCCTGCGCGGTGAGAGCGTCGACGTCCGCGGGGTGGTGCCAGTAGGCCAGCGCGCCGTCCTGCAGACTCAGCAGGGCCTTGGTGGCGTTCTGGTCGATGAGCGCGGCGAAGTGCCAGTAGCGGAAGGGATCGTCGCCCGGGCTGGGCAGCGAGCGCAGGCTGGGCCTGCGCAGGTCGGACTCCGCGTTCCACCAGACGGCGCCAGGTGAGCGCGGCGTGACGATACCGGTGACCCGGACGGTCACGACGGATCCGACCGCGTCCTGGAGGTGGAAGGCCGAACCGGTGCGCAGTTTGGTCACCTTGGCGGTGCGGTCGGTGATCACCGCTTCGACGCTGTGGGCGTCGGCGCCGGGCCGGGGCAGACGCCCCTCGAGGAGCCGGGTGTTCGCCGCCAGGTCGGGCTGCGCCACCAGGGTGCTCTTCGGGGGGAGCGGGTCCACCGCGGGGAACCGGGGCAGTCCGGGGTCGGTGGCGACCGTTTCCACGGAACGCACGCCGTACACGGTCCGGTCCGCGTCCAGCGCCAGCGGAGGCCGCACGAGACGCTGGAACTGCGCCTCCGTCGCCTTCAGCGACCGCGGGGTGAGCAGCGCCTCGGGGCCGAAGGGGACGGACAGCTGGGAGACCTGGAGCGACATCGTGACGCTGCGGTTCGGTGTCGAGGCGTGTGACACGGTGTCACGCAGCGCGGTGTCCTCGTAGCCCTCGACGGCCCGCGGCAGCGCGGCCGCCAGGAACGCCGTGACGAACACCAGCGCGGCGAGTGCCAGCGTCCCGCCGGGGGCGGCGCGCAGCCGGGCGCGGATCCAGGAGACGTCACCGCTGCGCGGGGAACGGGGCTCGGCCACGTCATTCACCTCCTTGGCGCCGCAGCGCCTGGGCCGGGTCGGCGGACCGCCACGCCGTCAGCATGACGCCGAGCAGGGGCAGCACGGTGACGGTGATCAGCAGCACGGCCAGCGGGCCGGACGGCAGTTCCACCCGGACCTCGGGGACCGGGCTCTGCGCGCGGGCCGTCAGGACGATCAGGGGGACGACCTGCCGGGTCAGCAGTCCGCCGAGTACGGCGCCGACGCCCACCGCGACCAGGACCAGCAGGCCCTGTTCGGCGGCGATCACCCGGGCGAGCCAGCGGCGCGGGGTGCCCAGCGCCCGTAGCATCGCGAATTCCTGGGAGCGTTCGCGCAGCGCTCCGGCCGCCGCGACGACGTAGCCGAGCGCGGCCAGCACCGCTGCGGTCACCACGGCGGCGGGCAGCGCGGACACCGGCCCGGCGCCGAGCGGATCGCGTTGCAGCTCGGCCCGCTGCTCGTCGCGCACCAGGAGCGAGGTGATGTCGCCGCGGGCCCGCAGCACCGAAGCGACGCGGGCGGTCGCGCCGGGCTCGGCCGCCAGCCACCACTCGCCGGGTGCCAGGGAGCCCTGGTCGGTCCCGTTCAACAGGGTGTTGACGGAGCGCAGGTCCAGCAGCAGCGCCCCGCCGTCGGTGCCGTCGGTCCTGGGCACGACGGTGGGCAGGGCGCGCACGGCGGCGGAGACGCGGACCGGCACGGTCGCGCCGGCCAGCTGGATCCGCACCGGGTCGCCCACCTTCGCGCCGACCGCCCGCAGGAAGGAGTCGGTGGCGACCCCTGTCAGCGCGGCCGGAGCCTTCGGTCCCGAGGTCACGATCACGGTCGCCTGGTCGAAGCCGCTCGGCACGTACCCCTCGAGGAGCATCTGACCGGTGTCGTACTCGACGGTCAGCGGTGTGCCCCCGCCGGAGCGCGGACTGCCGGCCCGCGTGGAGACGAAGCCGCGATCGGGGTCCTCGGTGAAGTCCCGGTTGCCCATGAGGGCGTGGGCCTGCCAGGCGGAGCGGGCCGGTACGGGTACGGCATGCGTGGCGCCGCCGGCGGCCACCGCCTGCAGGGCTGTGACGGACAGGCGGTGGTGTTCGGACGACCGGGGCACGGAGAAGCCGGCCTTGATCCCGGTCAGGCGCAGCGGCCCGGCCGGGCCGGTGCCGACGGCCCGGCCCGCCTCGGCGCCGAAGTCCGCCTCCAGGACGTGGGGTCGGTCGTCGGCGGGGACCTCGCCCAGGGCGATGGAGTAGGGGACGCCGTAGCGGTCGGTGAAGGTCGCCGACAGCCGGTCGCCGATCTCGCTCGTCCTCGCGCGGCCGCGGGCGTCCCGGGCCTGCAGGCGGACGGTCAGACGGAGCCGTGCCGCATCGTCCGGCAGCGTGAACCCGGCGCCCCGCGAGGCGGCGCCCTCCGTGGGACGCAGGGAGCGCAGCAGGTCCGGGAACGGCCGGTCGGTGAGGTCGTCGCGCAAACCGGTCACCCGGGAGGCCACGGTGGTGTCCAGCGCCAGCACCGTCGCCTCGCGGTTCCTGGGCAGCGGCACCGTGCTGCGGCTCGCCGGGGTCACCGCGGCGATCCCGGGTATGTGGTCGTAGACGCCGCCCTGTCCGAAGGGCTGCGTGGAGGTACCGGCGACGCGGACGTCAGCGCCCGCCATGAAGTCGGCCTGGTCGCGCTGGGACCGCTCCCAGCTCGCGTTCTCGCCGATCGCGAACATGCTGATCGACACCGCGAGGACCAGCAGCAGGGCCGGGCCGGCGCCGCGGCCGCTCCGCCGGGCCAGCTGCCAGCCGGCCAGCGCGGTCGGCAGGCCGCGGGAACCGGCCGCCAGCCGCTCCCCGAGACGGGCGGCCGGCGGCAGCAGACGCAGCGCGAGCACCGCGCCCGCCAGCAGGCAGATCGCGGGGGCCACGATGAGCACCGGATCGAGTCCGAGCTTCCCCGCGGTGTCGGTGGACAGCGCGCCCGTCCCGCCCTCGCGCCGGGACAGCTGCCAGTAGCCCAGTCCCGCCACGAGCAGTAGCGCGAGGTCGGTGCCCGCCTGCACGGCACCCGGCAGTGCGCCCTTGCGGGTCCGTGCCTGCCGCTCGATGGAGTAGGTGCCCGTGCGGCGCAGCGCCGGCGAGGCCACGGCGACGCCGCAGGCGAGCGCGGCCAGCACGCCGGCCCACCAGGCCGTGGAGGACGGTACGTCCAGGTGCACGTCTGCCCGCGCCAGGGCCCCGTGCCCGGCGAGCAGCCGCACCAGCGGACCGGCCAACAGCGGTGCCAGCACGGCGGCGGGCAGCGCCAGCAGCAGTGCCTCGGCGGAGGCCAGGCCCGCGATGCGGGACCGGGAGCCACCGCGGGCCCGCAGCTGGGCGGTCTCCTCGGAGCGCTCGCTGGCGAGCAGGCCGGCGACGAGCATCAGCGCCAGGCCCGCGAGGACGATCAGCTGCAACGCGCTGATGAGCAGCGTCGAACGGCTCACCAGCAGATTGCGGCTCAGGTCGGCCGCCAGGGCGGGCAGCTCGCTGCTCGCCGTCGTCTTCCCGTCCAGCTGCTTGTCGTCCAACTGCCCCACCGTGCGCCGGACGTCCTGACCGACGCTGTCGAGCCGGCCGGCGGTCATGGCCGAGAAGTCGGCCCCCGCGGTCCACTGGACCTCGGTCGCAGGCACCGCGCCCGAAGCAAAAGCCCGGGGATCGGTGAGCATCGGTCCGTAGGTGGTGAACGACAGCGTCCGCACGCCGCGCCCGGCCATCGGGTCCAGCCGCCAGTACAGCGCGGACGGATCCGTGGGGCGGTACAGGCCGGTCAGCCGTACGCGCAGCGGCGGCCCGTTCCGCCGGTCGGCGAGCGTGATCACGTCCCCCGGCGTCACGCCGAGGGCCTTCGCGGCCGTGTCGGGCAGCGCGACCGGCACCGGGCCTTCGGCCTGCGGCGCGTCGGGGAAGGTCCCCTCGACCATGGTCACCCGGGACCGGTCGAACGTGGCGAGCAGCGTGAGGTCCGGATTGTCCGAGCGCGGCGCGTCCGCCGGGCGCGAGTCCTGCGGCAGTCCGTACGCACCGGAGCGGGTGCTGGACGAGACCCGCACCGGCAGCCCGTCGTAGGCCCCCGCGAGGGTCTTGCGCACGCGGGAGTCCAGCCGCCCGGCGTCCTGCTCGGCCACCTCCGACGTCACGTCGATCTGTGTCCTGGCGGCCGACGGTCCCTGCAGCGCGCGCCGCAGCCCCGCGTCCCCGACCGCGCCGCTGAACGCGGCCAGCGCGGCCACGGCGCAGGTGGTCAGGACGACGGACAACAATGCGGCGGCGAGTAGCAGCCGGTGCGCGCGCAGGCGCAGCAAGACGAAGCCCGGCACCATGCCCCCCGTTCTCGATGCCCGTAACAGTGTGTTGCGAGTGGACGACCAGGTCACCGCCGAGCGGTGAGGAGTGACACAGACTACGCCCATGTCATGACGTGATCGCACACGTGTCCCCACCGTCACGCTGCGGTGAGGTCGGGAACGGGCGAACGGATACGATCATCGCATCCGCGATGCCGTGCTCGTTACCACCGTGTGAACAGTGGTACGAGAGAGCCCCTTATGCTGGCGGGCATGAGCGAGGGACTGCTGGAACGGCGTGAGGGCCCGGCGGGCGGCGGGGCGGCCTCCGAGGCGATGGTCGTGGTCGAGGACCTGGTGCGCACCTTCGGCACCGGGGACACCGCGGTGCACGCCCTGGGCGGGGTGTCCTTCTCCGTGGCCCGCGGGCAGCTGGTCGCGCTCAAGGGCCGCTCCGGTTCGGGCAAGACGACCCTGCTGAACATCATCGGCGGCCTGGACCGCGCCGACGCCGGCCGCGTCACCGTCGACGGCACCGTCCTGAACGGCCTGGGCGAACGCGACCTGCTCGCCCTGCGCCGCGACCGCATGGGCTTCGTCTTCCAGTCCTTCGGCCTGCTGCCCATCCTCACCGCCGCCGAGAACGTCGGCGTCCCCCTGCGCCTGCGCAACACCCCCCGCCGCGAACGCGAAGAACGCGTCGCCCTCCTGCTCTCCCTCGTCGGCCTGCAGGGCCACGCCGGCCAGCGCCCCGGCGAGATGTCCGGCGGCCAGCAGCAACGCGTCGCCATCGCCCGCGCCCTCGCCAACCGCCCCGCCCTGATCATCGCCGACGAACCCACCGGCCAGCTCGACGCCGACACCGGCCGCGCCGTCATGGAACTCCTGCGCGCCGTCGTCCACAGCGAAGGCGTCACCGCCCTCGTCGCCACCCACGACCCCCAGCTCCTCGCCCTCGCCGACCGCGTCCTCGAACTCCGCGACGGCCACATCACCCCCACCGACTGACCCACGGCTTCCGCGGGGCGGCGCGCGTCCGCCGCCGGCCGGCGCGGTGCAGCGCCAGGCCGGACCAGCCGGCCAGGACGAGTCCCACCGCGGTGAACCCCGACCAGAACAGCAGGGGACCGTGCCCGACGTCACGGCGGGCGACGACCCGCTCGGGACGGTCGGCCCGGTAGACGATGGGGAGCCGGTCCCCGTGGTTCACCTGGCGGCGGTTGGTGCCCGGCGGCAGCGGGTGGGTCACCTCGGCGCCCGCCACGGTGAAGGTCACCCACAGCCGGCCGTCGCCGGAGGCGTCGCGTGCCTCGCGGACCGTGCCCACCGTGTGCACGCCGTAGCGCACGGCCAGGGTGTCCCTTGCCGTCGCGGTCAGCAGCCAGACGCCCGCCGCGAGGAACACCACGCCGGCCAGCAGGAGCGCCAGGGGATGCGCGGAGCCCTCGACCGAGCCCCGCCCTTCCGATCGCCGGCCGCCTCGCATCGGTTCGTGCTGTGCGTCCCGTGCCCCCATGGAAGCAATTTACGGGAACCACCAGGCCCTGCGGGAGACCGAGTTGGGGGTGCGCGGCGGCCTCCGGCACGTCCCGGACGACGACCTCGTCGCCGTCGGTGCGGACCCGCGCTTGCCCTGCCTGCCGCACGAGGTCGTGCCGGATGCCCGGCCGGCCACCTGGTGCCCGGTGACATGCCGCGTGGTTCACCCGTGCCGCGGGGCCGCCCGCCGCCCGTACCGCCAGCGGCCGACTGCGTGCGCTGCGTCCGTTCCGTTCCGTCGTGTCCCGGGCCCTGCCACCCCGGCACCCGGCGCCGCTCACCGTGCCCACCGGGACGTCCGGTACGCGGATCTCCCCGTCCGCGGCCGACGCACCCCGTAGGCTGGCGCGTGCAGCTGGTTCGCCCCGTCCGCCAGGCGGGATGCGTCGCAAGAGGGAACCCGGTGGGAATCCGGGACTGCCCCGCAGCGGTGAGCGGGAACGACCGCCGTCATACGCACTGGGCGCGCAAGCGTCCGGGAAGCGACGGCCAGTAGGTGTCTGCCCGGCAGACGTGCCCGTGAGTCCGAAGACCTGCCACTGCCCGTGCCCCGCGGTGGGGCGCGGTTCCACCGGGACCTCGTGGGCGGGTCGGCGGCGGCCTTCGTGTGCCGTGCCGGCGTCCCGTGCCGGGGTCCGTGCGAACTCGCGAAGGAGAGTTCCATGGCACTCACGCACATCGGTGCGACCCTCCACGGCTACCCGCGGCAGGGCCCCGACCGGGAGCTCAAGCGGGCCCTCGAGGGCTACTGGGCGGGCCGCGTCGGGGCGGAGGACCTGCTCGCGACCGCCGCGTCCGTCCGGGCGGGCGCCCGGCGCCAGATGCGCGCGGCGGGCATCACCGAGATCCCGACCGGCGGCTTCTCGCTCTACGACCACGTCCTGGACACGGCCTGGGCGGTCGGTGCCGTCCCCGCGCGCTACCGCGCGGGCGAGGTGAGCGAGCTGGACGCCTACTTCGCCGCCGCTCGCGGCACGGCGGAGCTGGCGCCGCTGGAGATGACCAAGTGGTTCGACACCAACTACCACTACCTGGTGCCCGAGATCGGCCCCGGCACCGGCTTCGCCCCCGACCCGCGGGGGCAGCTCGCGCAGTACGCCGAGGCCCGGCGCGAGGGCCTGACGGCCCGTCCGGTGTTGCTCGGCCCCGTCAGCTTGCTGCTGCTGTCCAAGCCCGCGCCCGGCGCCGGCGCCGGCTTCACACCGCTCGCGCTGCTGGACCGGCTGCTGCCGGTCTACGCGTCCCTCCTGGCGGACCTGCGGGCCGCGGGCGCGGAATGGGTGCAACTGGACGAGCCCGTACTGGTCCAGGACCAGCCGCGTGCCGTGCTCGACGCCACCGCCCGCGCCTACCGCGAACTCACCGCCGCCGAGGACCGGCCGAAGGTGCTGGTCGCCACCTACTTCGACGCCCTCGGGGAGGCCCTGCCCGTCCTCGCGCAGTCCCCCGTGGAGGGGCTGGCCCTGGACTTCACCGGTCCCGCCGCCGCGAACCTCGACGCGCTCGGCCGCCTCGGCGGCCTGCCCGGCAAGCGCCTGGTCGCCGGGGTCGTCGACGGCCGCAACGTCTGGGCCGACGACCTGGAGGCCTCGCTCGCCACCCTGGCCACCCTGCTGGGCCTGACCGACCACCTCGACGTGGCGCCCTCCTGCTCCCTCCTCCACGTCCCCCTGGACCTGACGCGGGAACGCACCCTGGACCTGCAGGTCACGCGCTGGCTCGCCTTCGCCCGGCAGAAGCTCGACGAGACCGTCACCCTGGCGCGCGCCCTGTCCGGGGGCCGCGAGGCCGTCGCCCCGCAACTGGCCGCGAGCCGTGCCGCCCGGGCCTCACGTGCCGCCTCCGCCCTCACCCACGACCCCGCCGTACGGGCCCGCTGCGCGGCCGCCGGTCCCGACGACGCCCGCCGCCCCCAGCCGTACGGGGAGCGGGCCGCGGCGCAGCGGAACCGGCTTGGCCTGCCCCCGCTGCCGACGACGACCATCGGCTCGTTCCCGCAGACCGCCGACCTGCGCGCCGCCCGCGCGGCCCTGCGGGCGGGGAAGCTGACGGCGCAGCAGTACGAGGAGCGGATCGCCGCCGAGATCCGCGAGGTCGTCGCGTTCCAGGAGAAGGCGGGTCTGGACGTCCTCGTCCACGGGGAGCCCGAACGCAACGACATGGTGCAGTACTTCGCCGAGCGGCTGGACGGTTTCCTCGTCACCCGGCACGGCTGGGTCCAGTCCTACGGGAGCCGCTACGTCAAGCCGCCGGTCCTCGTCGGCGACGTGTCACGGCCCGCGCCCATGACGCTGCGCTGGACCTCCTACGCGCAGTCGCTCACGGGCAGGCCGGTCAAGGGCATGCTCACCGGCCCGGTCACGATGCTCGCCTGGTCCTTCGTCCGCGACGACCAGCCGCTCGCCGACACCGCCCGCCAGGTCGCCCTCGCCCTGCGCGACGAGGTCGCCGACCTGGAGGCGGCCGGGACCGCGGTCATCCAGGTCGACGAACCCGCGCTGCGCGAGAGCCTGCCGCTGCGCGCCGCCGCCCGCCCCGGCTACCTGGAGTGGGCCACCGAGGCCTTCCGCCTCGCCACCTCCGGGGTCCGCGCGGACACCCAGGTCCACACCCACATGTGCTACGCGGAGTTCGGGGAGATCCTGCCGGCCATCGAGGCCCTGGACGCGGACGTCATCAGCCTGGAGGCCGCCCGCTCCCACATGGAGATCGCGGGCGAGCTGGCCGCCGCCGGCTACCGGCGGGAGGTCGGCCCCGGGGTGTACGACATCCACTCGCCGCGCGTCCCCTCGGAACGGGAGATCTCCGACCTCATCGACCGGGCGCTGCGGGTCCTGCCCGCCGAACGGCTGTGGGTCAACCCCGACTGCGGCCTGAAGACCCGGGCCCCGGGCGAGGTCCGTGCCGCGCTGGAGAACCTGGTGGCCGCCGCGCGCCGGGTGCGGGGGTGAGCGGGATGGCCCCGCGGTACAAGACCCCGGCCGACTCGGCCGTGACGCTCGCCCACATCATGAGCGAGCACGACACCAACCTGTACGGGACCGTCCACGGCGGGGTCGTGATGAAGCTCGTCGACGACGCGGCGGCGGCGGCCGCGGCCCGGCACGCCTCGGGCCCCGCGGTGACCGTCTCCGTGGAGGGGATGGCCTTCCTCCACCCGGCGCACGCCGGTGACCTGCTCACCGTCCACGCGGTCGTGGAGCACGCGGGCCGCACCTCGATGGACGTCGGCGTCCGCGTCACCGCCGAGCGCTGGGACGCCCCGGGCCCGGCGACCGAGGTCGTCACCGCGCACCTGGTCTTCGTGGCCACCGGCGCCGACGGCAGGCCCCGGCCGGTGGCGGAGCTCAGGCCGGCGTCGGCCGAGGACGAGCGGCGGCACGCCCGGGCGCTGCGGCGCCGCGCCCTGCGCGCCCGGCCGGCCGAGGCGGGCTGACCCGGGGGCCGGGCGGGGCGGCGGCCGGCCGCCCCGCCCGGCCCCCGGGACCGGCACCCCCTCCCAGTCGGAGGGGGCGTCTTGCCCGGGTCGTGGTGTTACGTATAACGTTCGCGCATGTCCCGTATCGCCCTGGTCACCCTCGTCGTCCGCGACTACGACGAGGCCATCGCCTTCTACACCGGCGCCCTCGGCTTCGAGCTCGTCGAGGACGAGCCGCGCCCCGGCGGCAGCCGGTGGGTCGTCGTGCGCCCGCCCGGCGGCGCCGCGGGCAGCGGGCTGCTGCTCGCCCGCGCCAAGAACGACGCGGAGCTGTCGAGGGTCGGCGACCAGACCGGCGGACGGGTCGGCTTCTTCCTGCACACCGAGGACTTCGCGGGCGACCACGCGCGGATGAGCGCCGCCGGGGTGACCTTCCTGGAGGAGCCCCGCCACGAGGCGTACGGCTCGGTCGTCGTCTTCCAGGACCCCTACGGGAACCGCTGGGACCTCCTCCAGCCCGCCGCCACCGCCCCCACCGACCAGGAGCCCACCGCGTGACCGCCCTCGACACCGACCTGATCCGCCGGCTCCCCAAGGCCGTCCTCCACGACCACCTGGACGGCGGCCTGCGCCCGGCCACCCTGGTCGAACTGGCCGCGGAGATCGGCCACACCCTGCCCGCCACCGACCCCGGCGAGCTGGCCGCCTGGTACTACGACGCCGCCAACTCCGGCGACCTGGTCCGCTACATCGCCACCTTCGAGCACACGATCGCCGTGATGGGCACCCGCGAGGGCCTGCTGCGCGTCGCCGAGGAGTACGTGCTCGACCTCGCCGCCGACGGCGTCGTCTACGGCGAGGTGCGCTACGCGCCCGAACTGCTGGTGCACCGGGGCCTGACCCTGGCCGAGGTCGTCGAGACCGTCCAGCAGGGCCTGGCCGCCGGCATGGCGAAGGCCGCCGCCGCGGGCACGCCGGTCCGCGTGGGGACCCTGCTGTGCGCGATGCGCATGACCGACCGCAGCCGCGAGGTGGCCGACCTCGCCGTCGCGTACCGCGACGCGGGCGTCGTCGGCTTTGACATCGCGGGCGCCGAGGACGGCTTCCCGCCCGCCGACCACCTCGCCGCCTTCGAGCACCTGCGCCGCGAGAACGTGCCCTTCACCATCCACGCGGGCGAGGCCCACGGCCTGCCCAGCATCCATCAGGCCGTGCAGGTCTGCGGCGCGCTGCGGATCGGCCACGGCGTCCGCCTCGCCGAGGACATCGTGGACGGCAAGCTCGGCCGTCTCGCGGGCTGGATACGCGACCGCCGCATCGCGCTGGAGGTCTGCCCGACCTCCAACCTCCAGACGGGCGCCGCCACCTCCATCGCCGAGCACCCCATCACCCTCCTGCGCGACCTAGGCTTCCGCGTCACCCTCAACACCGACAACCGCCTGGTCTCGGCGACCACCATGACCCGCGAGATGGAGCTGCTCGTCACCGAGGCGGGCTGGACGGCGGAGGACCTGCGCGAGGTCACCGTCAACGCGCTCAAGAGCGCGTTCCTCCCCTTCGACGAGCGGAACGCGATCATCCGCGACGTCGTCCTGCCGGGCTACGAGACGGTGCTCGCCGCGGGCAGCTGACCCCTGAGGGGGGTACCGGCCCGGTCCCCGGTCCGGTACCCCGCGTGCGGCGCCCGAGGCGGTGCGCGTGCCGGGGCCGGGGAGGCCCGGTCCGCCCTTGACGTCGCCGGGTCACGTGCGAATGATGGCGCCGTCACCCGTCCGCAGGTCTCCACAGGGGGAGCCGCCACGTGACCCGCGCGCACCACCGTCCCCGTACCGTCCTGGCCATGAGTGCCGGGACCCGTGAGGCCGTCCTCGGCGACGCGGCGCTCGAACGGCTCTGCCGCGTCGCCCGCGTCGACCCCGCCCTGCTCGTCGAGGACTTCGGGGACCCCGCCGTGGCGGAACCGCTCGCCGAGGCCGAGGTGCTGCTCACCGGCTGGGGCTGCCCGCCGCTGGACGAGGCGGCGCTGGCCCGCATGCCCGCGCTGCGCGCGGTCGTCCACGCCGCCGGATCGGTCAAGCAGCACGTCACCGACGCCGTGTGGCGGCGCGGCATCCAGGTCTCCACCGCCGCCGCGGCCAACGCCCTGCCGGTGGCCGAGTACACCGTCGCCGCCGTGCTGTTCGCCAACAAGCGCGTCCTGGCCTCGGCGCAGGCCTACCGGGAGGCCCGCCACCGGCCGGAGCCCTCCGAGGTGTTCCCCGGCATCGGCAACTACCGTCGTACCGTGGGGGTCGTCGGCGCCTCCCGCATCGGGCGGCGGGTCATCGAGCTGCTGCGCCCCTTCGACCTGCGCCTGCTCGTCCACGACCCCCACCTCGACCCCGGCGAGGCGGTCGCGCTCGGTGCGGAGCCGGTCGAGCTGGACCAACTGTGCCTGCTCGGCGACGTGGTCACCGTCCACGCCCCCGAACTGCCCGAGACCCGGCACCTGTTCGACGCCGCGCGCCTGGCGCTGCTGCGGGACGGGACCACGCTGGTCAACACCTCGCGGGGCTCGCTGGTCGACACCGCCGCGCTCACCGCCGAACTGGTCTCCGGCCGGCTGCACGCCGTCCTCGACGTCACCGACCCCGAGCCGCTGCCCGCCGACTCGCCGCTCTACGATCTGCCGAACGTCCTGCTGACCCCGCACGTCGCCGGCTCGCTCGGCGGCGAACTGGCCCGGCTCGCCGACACCGCGATCGAGGAGATCGAACGTCTCGCCCACGGTGCGCCCCTCGCCCACGCCGTCCACCGCGACGCGCTCGCACGTTCCGCCTGAGGAAGGACCACATCGCCGTCCCCGTCCCGGCCCCGGCCCAATACGCCTGACAGGAAGCGGGATCCGGCGTCTTCCTGCACGCCGGCGTCAACACCGCCAACGGGCAGGAATGGAGCGACGGCACCATGGACCCGGCGACCTTCGCCCCCACGGCGCTGGACGCCCGCCAGTGGCCCCGCACCGCGGCGCGGTCGGTTCACCGAAGGCGCAGGAAGTTCCTGACGTCGGCACGGCCGTCGAGGGCCCGGGCGTCCACGTCCGAGGGATCGGCCTCCGCACGCGCCGCCAGCGACTCCGTCAGCGCGAGGGACGCATCGCCGAGAACCGTCGGGCGGTGTGTCCCAGGCACAGACCGGCCAGGCCGAGAAGGGGACTTCCCGGCGCGGCCCGCGTCCCGACCTCGACGCACCAGTGCTCGACGAACCGCCGGTCGTCGTCGTTCAGCGCGCTCCCGACCAGGACGCTCGCCGCCTCGGCCTCGTGCGAGCGGTCGCGCAGAGCCCGTTCCAGGGTCTCGGCCACCACCTCGTGGGGCAGCGCGGGAGGGTTCCGGAAGCGGGGACGGGAAGGCACCTCATGGGAGGGCGGCACGGAGCTAGGCACGACCGGCGCCGCGGTAGAGGTCCAGTTCGCCGTCGAGTTCGAGGGCGAGGACGGTGGCGTACGGGTCCAGGGCGTCGGGGAAGGGCGCGTCGATCCAGGTGACGCCGGGCACGTCGTGGAGCCCGCCGGTCACGTGGTGGCCCAGCTCGGCGCCCGTGCCCACCACCGACACACGGCGGACGCGGTTGCGCAGGCCGCGCAGCGCGATCGTCTCGCGCGGGGCGTCGAAGCACACCAGGTACAGGGTGCGGCGGTCGGCGGACAGGGTGCTGGGGCCGTAGTGGTGCCCGGCCGGCAGGCCGGCGACGGTGCCGTACACGGCGTCGGCGTGGCCGCGGATCCAGTCGCCGAGGCCCTCCAGGCGGGCCGTCTGCTCCGGGGTGATGGTGCCGTCCTCACGGGGGCCGACGTCCAGCAGCAGGTTGCCGCCGGCACCGATCGTCTCGGTGAAGTAGCGGACCAGCTGGCGCACCGACTTGTGGCGGTGGTCGGCGTGCTGGAAGCCCCAGGAGTCGTTGACGGTCAGGCACAGCTCCCACGGCCCGGCCGGCGGTTCGACGGGGATGCCCTGCTCGGGTGTGGCGTAGTCGCCGTGGCTCAGCATGCGCGCGTTCAGGACCGTCTCCGGGTTCCCGGCGAGGATCCGCGCGGCCAGGGCGTCCAGGCCCCACTGCTCCTCGCTGCGCTCCCACTCGCCGTCGAACCACAGCAGGTCGGGGCGGAAGCGGTCGACGAGCTCGCCGACCTGGGCGTCGCGGTAGGCGAGGTAGCGCTCCCAGGCGGCCGGGTCCTCCTTGCCGTCCGCCGGGGCGACGAAGGGGCTGGTCACCACGTCCTCGGTGGGCGGGGCGGGGTGGACGACGCTGGGGTAGTCCGGGTGGTTCCAGTCCGAGTGGGAGTAGTACAACCCGACCTTCAGGCCGTGTTCGCGCAGCGCCTGCGCGTACGGGGCGACCAGGTCGCGACCGGCCGGGGTGCGCCGGGCGACCGACAGGTCGCCCTGCGCGGTGTCCCACAGGGCGACGCCGTCGTGGTGCCGGGCGGTCAGCACCGCGTAGCGGGCGCCCGCGCGGGCGAAGAGCCCGGCCCAGGCGCGCGGCTCGTACCGCGCCGCGGTGAACCCGTCGAGCTGGCGCATGTACCGCTCGTGGGGGACCTCGCCGTTGTAGAAGGCCCAGGACTCGGGCACGCCGTCGACCGCGTAGATCCCGTAGTGGATGAAGATGCCGAGCTTGGCGTCGGCGAACCACGGCTGCAGGGGCATGGCTGACGAGTCCTCGCGGGAGGGGAGAAGGCGACCGCGGATGCGGTGATACGTCGGAGGAGTCCTGTCCTCCGCCCCGACCCTAAGGGGGATCGGGGCGACTGACAAGAAATACCTCCGACGTATCACCACACCCACATCCGCATCCGCATCCGCATCCGCGGCGGCTCGGCGGCTACTTCACCTGCTTCACCTACTTCACCGATCCCGCCATGACCCCCTCCACGAAGTGGCGCTGGAAGGCGAAGAAGACCGCCAGCGGCACGATCAGCGACAGGAAGGCCCCCGGCGCCAGCACGTCGATGTTGGAGCCGAACTGCCGCATCTGGGACTGCAGGGCGACCGTGAGCGGCTGCGAGCCGCTGTCGGCGAAGATCAGCGCGACGAGCATGTCGTTCCAGACCCACAGGAACTGGAAGATGGCCAGGCTCGCGATCGCCGGACGGCCCACCGGCAGCACCAGCTTCCGGAAGATCGTCCATTCCGTCCCGCCGTCCATGCGGGCGGCCTCCAGCATCTCGCGCGGGATCTCCGCGAAGTAGTTGCGGAGCAGGAAGATGGCGAACGGCAGCCCGTACGCCACGTGGAAGAGGACCACGCCCGCGGTCGTGCCGAACAGCCCCACCGCCCCGAACAGCCGGGCCACCGGCAGCAGTCCGATCTGCACCGGCACCACCAGCATGCCGACGACCACCAGGAAGACCCAGTCGCGCCCCGGGAACTCCAGCCAGGCGAAGGCGTACCCGGCCAGGGCGGCGAGGACCACGACGGCGGCCGTGGCGGGCACCGAGATCAGCACGGTGTTCCAGAACGCCTGGGTGATCCCGCTGTCCCCGAGGATCGCGGAGTAGTTGTCGAAGGTCAGCGACCCGGGGTGGACCAGGGCGGTCCACCAGCCGGAACCGGCGTTGTCGTCGGCGTTCCGCAGCGAGGAGACGAACAGCCCGGCCGTCGGGGTGAGCCAGATCAGCGCGACGACCGTCAGCAGGACCTGGACGAGCCCCCCGCGCAGCACCGAGACCAGCCGGCCCGCCACGGAGGGACGCCCGGGGGTCCGGCCGGACGTCCCGCCGGGCGGGGTGGGCGGAGCGGGGCGCGGAGCGGCGGTCTGCACGGTCATCGGTTGCTCCTGCGGAAGCGTCGGATGTTGAGGGCCATGGCCGGCAGCACCAGCAGCAGCAGGACGACGCCGATCGCGCTGCCCAGGCCCTGGTTGTTGCCGCCGCCGAAGGAGACCAGCCACATCTGCAGCGCCAGGACGTTGGCGTCCTCCTGCACCGGGCCCGGCGCGATGATGTACACGAGGTCGAAGACCTTCATCACGTTGATCACCAGCGTCACGAAGACCACGCCCAGCACCGGCGCGAGCAGCGGCACGGTGATCCTGCGGAAGATCTGCCACTCGCCCGCGCCGTCCATCCGGGCGGCCTCCAGCGTCTCGCGCGGCAGCGAGGACAGCCCGGCGCCGATCAGCACCATGGAGAAGCCGGTCCAGATCCACAGGTAGGCGCCGATGATCGCCGGGGTGATCAGTGCCGGGCCGAGCCAGTCGATGCCCGCGTACGGTTCCGCGAAGTTCTTCCCGGGCAGCCGGACGCCGTACGGGCCGTCCCCAGCTCCTGCGAAGCGGAAGGAACCGTCGTCACCGGTGGTCGTGGTGGCGACCACGGCATCGCCCTTGGTCAGTTCGACCGCCATGTGCGGCAGCCCGCGCTCCTGGGGGTCCACGGCGCCGGGCGTGCCCCCGCCGCCCGGGACGAAGTCCAGGTAGACCACGCCGGTGACGGCGTCGTCGGAGGCCTGCGCGGGCGCGGCCGGGCGGGCCTGCTCCGGCAGGGACGCGGGCGGCAGGCCGACCAGGCCCAGCGTGACGCCCTCGCCCGGCTCCACCCGCGCGACCGCCTGGTAGCCGCCGTCGCCCGACTCCTTCAGCACGTCCGTGCCGCGGGGACGGGCGCCGGGGTAGGCGGAGGAGTCGTTGAAGGTGTCGTGCACGGCGACGGCGACCGCGTTCATGACGCCGCGCTGCGGGTCCTGGTCGTACACCAGGCGGAAGGTGATGCCCGCGGCGAGGAAGGAGACCGCCATCGGCATGAAGATCAGCAGCTTGAAGGCGGTGGCCCAGCGGATCTTCTCGGTGAGCACGGCCAGGACCAGGCCGACGCCGGTGAGCAGTGCCGGCGCGGCCACGACCCAGATCGCGGTGTTGCGGATGGCCTTCAGCGAGGACGGGTCGCTGAACATCTCCTGGTAGTTGGCGAGCCCCACGAAGCGGTCGCCGCTCGCGTCGAACAGGCTGCGGCCGACCGAGAAGAGGATGGGGTAGCCGACGAGGGCGCCGAGCAGGGCGAGCGCCGGGAGCGCGAAGACGATCGCCGTGATGCGGGCCCGGCGCGCACGCCGCCGGACGGAGGCCGGGGCGGTGCCGCCCGCCGGGGCGGACGGCACCTTGCGGGTGAGGGCGGACATGATCCGGCCTCAGCCCTTGTACGCCTTGGCGGCCGCGGCCTCGAGCTTCGCCGCGGTGGCCTTCGGGTCCGACGGGTCGCGCAGGAAGTCCTGCAGGATCTTCCACTCACCCTTGCCGGGCGTGCCGCCGAAGGCGGGCGGGGTCTGGTCGGACATGTCGAAGCGCACCGTGTCACCGGCGTCGACCAGGGACTTGGCGGCCGTGCGCAGGGTGTCGTCCGCGTAGGAGGCCGGGTCCAGCTTGGTGTTGGGGGAGAGGAAGCCGCCCGCCTTCGCCCAGATCTGCGCGGCCTCGGGGGTGGCCAGGTAGGCGATCAGCTCCATGGCGGCCTTGGCGTTCTTGCCGGACTTCAGCGCCACGGCGGCCTCGCCGCCGCCGACCACCGGTGCCGGGCCGCCGTCGACCGAGGGGAAGGGGAAGAACTTGGCGTCCTCGCCGACCTTGCCGCCCAGGTCACCCGAGATGACACCGCCGACGAAGTCGCCCTCGTAGACCAGGCCGGCCTTGGGGCTCTTGCCGAAGACGTGCGCGACGGAGTCCGGGAAGCTCGTGGCCAGGGCGCCCTTGCGGCCGCCCGCGAGCAGGTCGTCCTCGCCGAACAGCTGGGACAAGGTGGTGAGCGCCTTGACGACGGTGGGGTCGCTCCACGGGATCTCGTGCCGGGTCAGCTTGTCGTAGTTCTCCGGGCCGGCCTGGGAGAGGTAGACGTTCTCGAACCAGTCGGTGAGCGTCCAGCCGTCCGAGCCGCCGACGGCGAAGGCGGGCAGGCCCGAGTCGGAGACGGCGCGGGCGGCGTCCAGCATCTCCGCGAAGGTCTTGGGCGGCTGCACGCCGGCCGTCTCCAGCGCCTGCGGGCTGTACCAGACCGTCGACTTGTCGGAGGTCTTGAAGTACAGGCCGTAGTAGGTGCCGTCGACCGTGCCGAACGTCTGCCAGATCTTGGCGTAGTTCTTCTCCGCGGCGCCCTTCACCTCCGGCGACAGCGGCTGGAGCCAGCCCTTGCCCGCGAACTCCTTGAGCACGCCGGGCTGCGGCACCATCGCGACGTCGGGCGAGTCACCGCCCTCGACCTTGCTGCCCAGGACGGTCGCGAAGTTGTCACCGGTGGAGACGTACGCCACCTTCGCCCCGGTCTTGGCGGTGAAGCCGTCCAGGACCTTCTGGAAGTTCTGCTGCTCGACGCCGGTCCAGACGGCCGCGACGGTGACCGTCTGGCCCTTGAGCTTCTGGCCGCCGGCCGCCGGGCCGGAGTCGGAGGAGGCCTTGGTGTCACCGCCGCAGGCGGTGGTCGCGAGGGCCAGACCGCATATGGCGGTGGCCGCGACGAGGGTGCGCTTCATCGGGGTGGTGTCCCTTCTTCGGTGGAGTGGTGCGGAACGGTCAGGTGCGCGCCGGGTCGTGGACCCACCAGGCGGCGGCGTTGCCGGGGAGGACCCCCGGCGGGCAGGGGGCGCTGGACAGCAGCGGCTGTCCCGGTACGGGAGCGGGGACCGGCTCGTCGCCGAAGTTCACGGCGCAGACCAGGCCCTCGCCGCGGACGAAGGCGAGCACGCCGGGCGGTGCCTCCAGCCAGCGCAGCGTTCCCTCGCCGAGCTGGGGCAGCCGGGCCCGCAGGCCGAGCGCCTCCCGGTACAGGTGCCAGAAGGAACCGGTGTCCAGCAGCGCGCGGTCGGCGCTGTGCTCGGCGAACCAGTCGGGCTGCGGCAGCCACGGCCGGGCCGCGCTGCCCTCGGCGGTGAAGCCGAACGGCGAGGCGTGGCCCGACCAGGGCAGCGGTACCCGGCAGCCGTCCCGGACGAAGCGGCGGCTGCCGGTGCGGCGGAAGATCGGGTCGGTCAGGACCTCGTCCGGCAGGTCGACGACCTCGGGCAGCCCCAGTTCCTCGCCCTGGTAGACGTACGCGGCTCCCGGCAGCGCCAGCATCAGCAGCGCGGCGGCGCGCGCCCGGGCGGCGCCGAAGTGCCCGGTGGGGCCGCCCGCGTACCGGGTGACGGTCCTGACCTGGTCGTGGTTGTTGAGCACCCAGGTGACGGTGGACCCGGTCCCGGCGATGTCGCGCAGCGCCTCGGCGATGGCCGTGCGGAACGCCTGCGCGTTCCAGGGGGCGCTCAGCAGGTGGAAGAAGAAGGCCTGGTGGAGTTCGTCGGGGCGGACGTAGCGGGCCTGTTCGGCCGGGGTGGGGACGGAGACCTCGCCGACCAGCAGGCGTTCGCGACCGTCGCGGGCGGTGTACTCCTCGCAGATCGCGCGCCACCGCCGCCACACCCCGTGCACCTCGGGACGGTTCCAGGCCAGCGGGTTGACGGAGTCGCGGGACCGCTCGTCCGCCGCGGGGTCGGGGGAGTCGGGGAGCGAGGGGTGCTTGAACAGACCCGCCGCCACGTCGATGCGGAAGCCGTCGACCCCCCGGTCCAGCCAGAAGCGCAGCACGTGCTCGAAGTGCTCCCCGACGCGCGGGTCACGCCAGTTGAGGTCGGGCTGCTCCGGGGTGAACAGGTGCAGGTACCACTGGCCCGGCCGGCCGTCCGGCTCGGTCACCCGGGACCAGGCGGGACCGCCGAACATCGCCCGCCAGTTGTTGGGCGGCAGTTCGCCGTGCTCGCCGCGTCCGTCGGCGAAGTGGAACAGCGACCGGGCGGGGCCGCCCGGCCCCTCCGCCAGTGCCTCGCGGAACCACGGGTGGGCGGCCGAGCAGTGGTTGGGGACGACGTCCACGACGGTGCGCAGACCCAGCCGGTGCGCGTCGGCCACGAGGCGGTCGAACTCGGCGAGGTCGCCGTAGAGCGGGTCGACGCCCGTGTAGTCGGCCACGTCGTAGCCGTGGTCGTGCTGCGGCGAGGGGTAGAAGGGGCTCAGCCAGATCCCGTCGACGCCCAGCTTGCGCAGGTAGGGCAGACCGGCCCGGACGCCGGCCAGGTCCCCGACACCGTCGCCGGTGCTGTCCAGGAAGCTGCGCACGTAGACCTGGTAGACCACCGCGTCGCGCCACCAGGGGCGTACGGCGGTGAGTGCCGGGGAGGGGGCGGCGGCGGTGGAGGAACCGTCCTCCAGAGGGGCTGTGAACACCCGTCACCATCCTGACTGCGGGCGCGCGGACGGTCACGACATTGCACGCCGCGCGGGGTGGCTCGTTATGCATGCATGTTAAGTAGCAGTGTCAGGAAGGTGTCAACGGAGCTGCCAATAGACGGCGCTTACTGGGGTGATTTGTGCGAGTAAGATCCGCAGTCCGGAGCCGAGAGGGCATCTGGAGGTTGTCGCAGCTACTTAACAAGTAGGTATGAGGTAGGTGGCGACAGCCACCGAAGGGCACCGCCGGATCAGCGGTCCCGCACGATCTCCCGCAGCTCGCGGTCCAGCCGTGCGACGGCCTGCTCCGGCGTGGTGTGCAGCGCCAGCGCGTCCCGGCTCACCGCCGCCACCGCCAGGCTCACCTGCTCGTAGCGGGCGCTCTTCGGGCGCGGCCTGGCCGCCCGTACGCTCTGCTCCAGCACCGGCAGGTACGGATACCTGCGCACCAGCCCGGGGTCCTGGTACAGATCGGCCCACACCGGCGGCAGCGAGCCCTCCGTCAGGACCTGGCGCTGCACGGACTCACCCGTCATGTACGCCATGAGGTCGGCGGCCGTCCGCGGATGCCGCGAGTGCGCGTTCACCGCGAGGTTGGACCCGCCCAGCACGCTGGCGCCCGGCCCGTCCGGTCCTGGCAGCGGCACCGCGCCGAAGCGCCCCGCGACCTTGGAGCCGGGCGCGGAGGCGAGATCGTACACGTACGGCCAGTTGCGCAGGAAGAGCAGCCGGCCGTCCTCGAAGGCCTGCCGGGACTCCTCCTCCTTGAACCGCAGTGCCTCGCCCGGGATCCAGCCCTCGCGCACCCCGCGCACCAGGAAGCCCAGCCCCTCGCGGGCCGCGGCGGAGTCCACGGTGACCCGGCTGCCGTCGCCGCCGAGGATGCCGCCCCCGGCCGACTGCACCGCCTCCGTGACGTTGACGGTCAGGCCCTCGTACGGCAGGAACTGCCCGGCGTAGCCGCCGATCCCGTACTTCGGGGCGAGCGTGCGCGCTTGGCGCTCCAACTCCGCCCAGGTGCGCGGCGGATCCAGGTGCTCCCGGTCGAGGATGTCCTTGCGGTAGTAGAGCAGCCCGGCGTTGGTGACGTACGGGACCGCGTACAGCCGCTCGCGGAAGGTGGCGGTGTCCACCACCGAGGGCAGCAGCCGGTCCAGCGGCAGGCCATGCGGGTCGACCGGCGCGATCCATCCGGCGCCCGCGAACTCGGAGGTCCACGCCACGTCGATGTTGAGCACGTCGAAGCGGTCGCTGCCGGAGCGCAGGCTGTCGGCCATCTGCGCGCGCACCTCGTCGGCCGCCTCGGGCAGTTCGACGAGCGTCGCCTTCTCCAGGGGGTGGCCACGGTTCCAGCCGTCCAGCACGTGCTGGAGGTAGCCGGTCAGATCGCGTCCGGTCGCGAGGGTCACCGGGCCCCGGCCCGTCGTGCCGGGCGGTCCGTCGGCGGCGCGGGCGCCCTCGGAGGCGTATCCCGTCAGCAGCAGGGCAGCGGCGAGCAGGGTCCTGCCCGCGGCCCGCGCCCAGCGCATACGATCCTCCAGGTCCCGCTTCCGGCGACGGCGTCGTCGTCCGAAGGGACATGTATACCTGTTGGACATGCGCGATACTAGCCATTGCGGCAAGATGGCCTGCTCACCGATGATCGGGCTGGTCAGCGGCCCCTAACAAGCAGGTAGCCGGGGAGGAGGCAGGTCGAGCGTGCGCCTTCCGCTCTTGGCACTCCTCGCCCAGGGGCCCGCCCATGGTTACGAGCTCAAAACGGCACTTGAGAAGCTTTTCGGTGCGGCCTATCCTCAGCCGAACATCGGCCAGATCTACGTGACGCTGGCGCGCCTGGAGAAGTCGGGACTGATCCGGGGCGAGGACGTCACCCAGTCCGGCCGGCCCAACAAGCGGATCTACGAACTCACCGACGCCGGGCGGGAGGCGGTCTCCGCCTGGTTCGACGAGCCGTCCAGCGAGCCGCGGGTGCGCGACGAGTTCTTCATGAAGCTCGCCCTCGCCCCGGCCACGGGCCTGGCCGACCAGGTCTCCCTGATCAACAAGCAGCGCCGCCACTACCTCAACCTCATGCGGGCCATGTCCCGGCTCGCCGCGGGGGAGGACCGGGACAACACCATCGCGCAGCTGCTGATCGAGGGCGCGACGCTGCATCTGCAGGCGGACCTCGATTGGCTGGAGCGCTGCCAGGAGGAGCTGGAATGAGAAGGGCCGAGCCGCCCCCCGCGGCGCCGCACATGCTCCGGGTCGAGGGCCTGGTCAAGACGCACCGCGTGGACGGCGGCGAGGTCAGGGCCGTGCGCGGGGTCGACCTGGAGGTGCGGCCGGGCGAGTTCGTCGCCGTCACCGGCCCCTCCGGCGCCGGCAAGTCCACCCTGCTGCATCTGCTCGGCGGCCTCGAACGCCCCGACCGGGGGCGGATATGGCTGGACGGGCAGCGGGTCGACCAGCTCAGCGAGGCACGCTGGGCGGTACTGCGCCGGCGCGGCGTCGGCATCGTCTTCCAGTTCTTCAACCTCGTCTCCACCCTCACCGTCGCGGACAACATCGAACTGCCCGCCCTGCTCGCCGGCCGTTCGCCCCGCCAGGTGCGCGCCGCGCGCCAGGAGTTGCTGGCCGACCTCGGCCTGACGGGCAAGGAGGACAGCACCCCCGCCGACCTGTCCGGCGGTGAGCAGCAACGGGTCGCCCTCGCCCGGGCCCTGGTCAACCGCCCGGCCCTGCTGCTGGCGGACGAGCCCACCGGCAGCCTCGACAGCAAGGGCACCCGGGAGGTGCTGCGGCTGCTGACCCGCTGCCACGAACGCGGCCAGACCATCCTGCTCGTCACGCACGACGCCAAGGTGGCCAGTGCCGCGGACCGGGTGATCAGCCTCTTCGACGGCGAAGTGGTCGACGACATCACCCTCGACGCCCCGCCGTACGCCTCGCGTCCCTCCCGTGCCGCCGCCGACGTCGTGAAGCTGCAGGGCTGACCGCCGTGCGCGCCACCGCCCGCTGGGCCCTCGCCGATCTGCGCACCCACCGCGGGCAGGCCCTGTCCATCGTCCTGGCCACCGCGGGCATCACCGTGGCGCTGCTGCTCTCCGTCGCGCTGCTGGTGTACGCGGCCAACCCCTGGCAGCGGATGTTCACCGCCACCGAGGGCGCCCACGTCTGGCTGCGCACGGACGGCCGCGCCGACACCGGCGCCCTGTCGCGGATCGACGGGGTCACCGCGGTCTCCGGACCCTTCCGCACCCTCACCGTCACCGCGCAGCACGGCCGGGAGAAGGCCGCCCTCGACCTGCGGGCCGCGGGCACGAGCCCGCCGTCGGTGGGCCGGCCGCTCATGGACCGCGGGAGCTGGCTGGACGGCGACGACGGCGACGGCATCGTGCTGGAACGGTCGGTGGCGTCGGCGCTGTGGGCCGAGCCGGGCGACGAGATCAGCGTGACCCGCGACGGACGGCGAAGCACCGTCCGCGTGGTCGGCGTCGCCGGGACCGCCGAACCGCTCTACTCCCCGGGAGACAACCCCGGTGTCGCCTGGGCGTCGCCCACGCTGGTGAGCGGCCTCGCCACCGGCCCGGCGCGGGCGGGGCAGACCGTGGGGCTGCGGCTGAAGGACCCGGCGGACACCGCCTTCGTCATCCAGCGGGCCGTCTCCGCCGTCGGACCGGACCGCGTCACGAGCGTCGCCACCTGGCGGGAGGCCCGCGCCGACGCCGAGGGCGACAACCACCTCCTCGGGCTGCTGCTCGGCCTGTTCGGGCTGGCCGCGCTGCTGGCCGCCGCGATCGCGGTGACCGGGGGCATCGCCACCCGCGTCCTGGCGTACGTCCGCGACATCTCCGTCCTGAAGGCGGTCGGCTTCACCCCGGCCCAGGTGGTCCGGATGTTCCTCGTGCAGCACGCGGTGCTCGCCACCGCCGGTGTGGTGCTCGGATCGGTGGCCGCGGAGACGCTCGCGCCGGGCATCCCCGGGCCGATGGGGGACGCCATGGGGCTCTGGCAGGGACTGCCGCAGCACACCTGGGCGCTCCCCGGTACGGCCGCGGCGACCGTGCTGGTCATCGCCCTGGCCACGGTGCTCGCCGCCTGGCGGGCCGGCCGCGTGCCGCCGATCCCCGCCGCGCGGGGGGCCGTTCCGGGACGCCGCAGGATGTCCGGCGCGGCCCGGGCCGCGCTGCGTCTGGGGACCCCGCCCGCCCTGGTGCTCGGCTGCCGCGGCGTGCTGCACCGGCCCGCGCGCTCGGCGGCCGCCGTGGCCCGGCTCGCCCTGCCGGTCCTGATGATCACCGTGGCGCTGGGGACCTGGGCCACCCTCGACCGCTTCGAGCACCACCCCGAACTGCTCGGCCAGGCCGGCGCGCTCACCGCCCGCCCCAACGGCCTCACCGACGAGGCCGTCCGGCAGCTGCTCGCCGCACGACCGGAGATCGCCGCGGCGCACCCGGGCGTCGACCTCCCCGCGCTCGCCCCCGGCCAGTCGCAGTCGGTCACCCTGCGGGGGATCGGCACCACCGCCGACCCCTACCCCTTCGCCGTCGCGGAGGGCCGGCGCCCCGCCGGCCCCGACGAGGCACTCGCCGGACAGGGCCTGCTCGACGCGCTGCACATCGAGGTCGGCCAGTGGGTCCGGGTCACCGTCGGCGGCACCCCGCACATCCTCCACATCGTCGGCCGCAGCATCGAGACCGGGCACGGCGGACGGGTGATCTCCGCCCCGCTCGACGTGCTGCGGGCCCAGGACGCCTCCATCGGGCCCTCGTACTACAGCCTGGTGCTGCGTCCCGGCGCCGACCGCGCGGCGGTGCGCGGCGCCCTCACCGACGCGTCGCACGGCGCCCTGGAGGTGCGCGAGGTCACCGGCCCCGGCGCCGAACTCTCCCCGGTGCGCGGCGTGATCATCGGACTGGTCAGCGTGCTCGCGCTGATCGCCCTGGCCGAACTGTCCACGGCCGTCGGCAGCGGCATCCGCGACCACGCCCGCGACATGCGCGCCTACCGCGCCGTGGGCCTGACGCCCCAGCAGACCGTGGCGACCGTCGTGACCGGCGTCGGTCTGGTGGTCCTGGCCGCCGCCGCGGCGGGGGTCACCGCGGGGGTGTTCGCCTCCGACTGGCTGATCGACCTGCAGGCCGGCTCCAGCGGCGTCGGCGCGGGGATCGCCCAGTCCCCGCCGGGAGCGGTGCTGGCCCTGATCGTCGGCGTGTGCGTCGCGGCGGCGGTGGCACTCTCGCTGCTGCCCGCCTCCCGCGCGGCGGGGGACCGCAATCCGCGGATGCTGTTCAACGCCCAGTAAGGGGAAGACACCGGACGCCGTGCCCCGCCGAACGGGGCCGCCGGGCAAGATCCTTGGTAAGAATGAAGCGCGCCGGCCGGCCCGGCTGCGCGGTCCTTGACCGCTCTGTCGGCCGTCGTCGATGCTTGTGTTGCGGCACGTGCAGAATGTGCCGTAATGAGAAACGCCCGTCTCAGGGTTCCGTACCAGCCGAGGAGTGCCCCATGGCTCACCAGGTCCGTGCCGTCGTCGCCCGGGAGAAGGGTTCCCCCGTCAGCCTGGAAACGATCGTCGTGCCCGACCCGGGGCCCGGGGAGGCGCTGGTACGGATCCAGGCCTGCGGGGTCTGCCACACCGACCTGCACTACCGCGAGGGCGGGATCAACGACGACTTCCCGTTCCTGCTCGGCCACGAGGCGGCGGGCATCGTGGAGTCGGTCGGCGAGGGCGTCACCGACGTCGCCCCCGGCGACTTCGTCATCCTCAACTGGCGTGCGGTGTGCGGCCAGTGCCGTGCCTGTCTGCGCGGCCGCCCCTGGTACTGCTTCAACACCCACAACGCCAAGCAGAAGATGACCCTGCTGGACGGCACCGAGCTCTCCCCGGCCCTCGGCATCGGGGCCTTCGCCGAGAAGACCCTCGTCCACGCCGGGCAGTGCACCAAGGTCGACCCGGCCGTCTCACCGGCCGTCGCCGGGCTGCTGGGCTGCGGTGTCATGGCGGGCATCGGCGCGGCCATCAACACCGGCAACGTCGGCCGCGGCGACTCCGTCGCCGTCATCGGCTGCGGCGGCGTGGGCGACGCGGCGATCGCCGGCGCCCGGCTGGCCGGTGCCGCGAAGATCATCGCGGTGGACATCGACGCGCGGAAGCTGGAGACGGCGAAGAAGCTGGGCGCCACGCACACCGTCAACTCCAAGGAGACCGACCCCGTCGAGGCGGTCCGCGAGCTGACCGGCGGCTTCGGCGCCGACGTCGTCATCGAGGCGGTCGGCCGCCCCGAGACGTACAAGCAGGCCTTCTACGCCCGCGACCTGGCCGGCACCGTCGTCCTGGTCGGCGTGCCCACCCCCGAGATGAAGCTGGAACTCCCGCTGCTGGACGTCTTCGGCCGCGGCGGGGCCCTGAAGTCCTCCTGGTACGGCGACTGCCTGCCCTCCCGCGACTTCCCCATGCTCATCGACCTCCACCTGCAGGGCCGGCTGGACCTGGACACCTTCGTCACCGAGACCATCGCCCTGGACGAGGTGGAGAAGGCCTTCGAGCGGATGCACCACGGCGACGTGCTGCGCTCGGTGGTGGTCCTGTGATGGCCGCCCGCATCGACCACCTCGTCACCTCGGGCACCTTCTCGCTGGACGGCGGCACCTGGGACGTCGACAACAACGTCTGGATCGTCGGCGACGACACCGAGGCGATCGTCGTCGACGCCGCCCACGACGCCGACGCCATCGCCGCGGCGCTGGGCGGCCGCCGCCTGGTCGCGATCGTGAGCACCCACGCCCACAACGACCACGTCGACGCCGCGCCCGCGCTCGCCGCCCGGACCGGTGCGAAGATCCTCCTGCACGGCGACGACCTGCCGCTGTGGAAGCAGACCCACCCGGAGCGCTCCCCTGACGAGGAGCTGACGGATGGTCAGGTCATTGCGGTGGCCGGCACCGAGCTCACGGTGCTCCACACCCCGGGCCACGCGCCGGGCGCCGTCTGCCTCTACGCGCCGGCCCTCGGCACGGTCTTCACCGGTGACACCCTCTTCCAGGGCGGCCCGGGCGCCACGGGGCGGTCCTTCTCGGACTTCCCCACCATCATCGAGTCCATCCGCGAGCGGCTGCTGACCCTGCCGCCGGAGACGGTCGTCCGCACCGGCCACGGCGACAGCACCACCATCGGCGCCGAGGCCCCGCATCTGGACGAGTGGATCGCCCGCGGCCACTGAGCCCCCGTGACCGCCGCACCCGCGGGTGCGGCGGTCACCGCGGTCAGAGCGACCACACGTAGGCGTGGTCGCTCGCGGTCACCACCGCGAGCACGACCAGGTCGGCCGCCCCCAGTACGAGCCCCAGCACGGCCCGCCCGCGGCGGGCGGTGCCCTGGAACAGCGCCATAGAGCCCAGCACCAGGGCGGCGGGGCCGAGGACCACGCTGAAGACCAGCAGGCCCACCAGTCCGAGGACGAACGACGCCACCGCCGCGCCGTCCGCGTGGGCGCGGCGCGTGCTCACGGGTGTCCCGGGCATCCCTCATCCCTCCCTTCGGTGCGCGACGCGCCGGCGTGCCGCGTACAGCGCGAGCCACCCGACGATGACGGCGGCGACGGCGAGGGTCACGTGCAGCGGCAGATGCGCGACCGGTCCGAGCAGCAGCCCGAACAGGGCCAGTGCGGCCACCAGGAACAGCATTCCGGTCCTTCCCTGTGCTCCGACGTTCCGGGGAATTCGGTGAACAGTTGTACACGGAGCTTCTGCCCACCACCGCCCCCGGAAAACGCGGACCGGCGCCCCGCGGGTGCCGGGACGCCGGTTCGGCCGGAAAGCGCGCCCGCCGCTCAGGCGGTCAGCACCCGCAGCGGCGCGCCGTCCCGGAAGGCGGCGATGTCCTCGACCGCCTGCCGGTAGAAGACCTCGTACGTCGCCTCCGTGACGTAGCCCAGATGCGGGGTGAGCAGCGCGCCCGGCAAGCTCCGCAGGACGTCCCCGGCGGGCAGCGGCTCGGTGTCGTACACGTCCAGCGCCGCACCGGCGATCCGCCGCTCGCGCAGCGCGGCGACCAGCGCCGGGGTGTCGACGAGCGGACCGCGCGAGGTGTTGACCAGCAGCGCCGTGGGCTTCATCCAGCCCAGCTCCTCGGCGCCGACCAGGCCGGTACTGCGCGCGCTGAGCTTGTAGTGCACGGTGACGACGTCCGACTGCGAGAACAGCTCCCGCTTGGCGACCGCCCGCGCGCCGCACGCGGCGGCGTGCTCCGGGTCGAGGTTGGCGCTCCACGCCAGGACGCGCATCCCGAAGGCGGTGCCGATGGAGGCGACCCGCGCGCCCAGCCGGCCCAGCCCCACCACGCCCAGCGTCCGGCCGTGCAGGTCGCCGCCGATCGTGTGCTGCCATTCACCGCGCCGCATCCCGGCGGTCTCCTCGGGGAGGTGCCGGACCAGCGACAGGACGAGCCCCCAGGTCAGCTCGGCGGTGGCGTGCGCGACGCTCTCCGTGCCGCACACCGTCACCCCGTGCCGGCGGGCGGCGTCCAGGTCGACGGACGCGTTCGCCATCCCGGTGGTCACCAGCAGCCGCAGCGCCGGCAGCGCCGCGAAGCGCTCCTCGGTGAAGGGGGTGCGCTCACGCATGGCGACCACCACGTCGACGCCGTCCAGCGCCCCGGCCAGTTCGGCCGTACCGGAGACGTGGTCGTGGAGGAAGACCACCTCGGCTCCCAGCGCGTCCCAGTCGGCGAACCGGTGCGCCGCCTTCTGATAGTCGTCCAGGACGGCGATGCGCATGGTGCGGTCTCCTCGGCTCGATCGGTCGAACGGGTGTCCCCCTGGTCTGTCCTAGTATCTGCTCGGAAAGCGGCCGGAACCCGACAGCCGCCGGAACCGGACGAGGGGTGGGCACGTGGAGACACCCGGCAGGCGGCGCCGGCTGCGCTGGTGGCCCCGCTCGCTGTACTGGCGCCTCGCGCTCGGCTTCCTGGCGATCACCACGGTCGGCGTCGCGGCCGCGGACGTCTACGCCGCGCAGGCCCTCGCCGACGGCCTGCGGAACCGGCTGGACCAGCAGCTGGCCTCCATACGCCAGGACCGGCTCGACGAACTGGAGACCAGCTCGGACCTCAAGCCCGCCGGGGCGACGGCCGTGGTGCTGCTCACCGACGCCATCGGCAGGGTCGTCCAGCGCGAGTCCGGCGCGATGGTGGAGCGGGCCGTCATCCGGCTGTCCAGCGCCGACCTGGACCGTATGGCGACCGCCGGCCGGGCGGGCGCGGTCGGCCCGGCCCCGATGCGGGCGGTCGTCGAGAAGCTGCCCGACGGCGGCTACCTGGTGATCGCGGAGTCCACCGCGGACGACGCGGCCACGGTGCACAACCTCGTGGTCATCGAGGCCGTCTCCGGTGTGCCGCTGGTCGCCGGAGTCGTGCTCGGCGCCCTGTACTTCAGCCGCCGAACCATCTCGCCGCTCAAGGAGATCACCGCCACCGCCCGCCGGTTCGCCGCCGAGGGCGCACTCTCGCAGCGGGTCGCCGCCCCGGTGTCGACGGCGGAGGTGGAGGCGCTGGCCGACGCCGTCAACGCGATGCTCGGCCGGGTCGACGAGGAGTTCAACCGCCGCCGCAAGGCCGAGGAGCAGCTGCGCGACTTCGTCGGCGCCGCCAGCCACGAGCTGCGCACCCCGCTCACCGCGATCGGCGGCTACGCGCAGCTGGTGCGCTTCGGTGCCCTCGACGACCCGGCCCGTCTGGACGACGCCATGCGCCGGGTGCAGAACGAGACCCGCAGGATGTCCGCCCTCGTGGACGAGCTGCTGCTGCTGGCCCGCCTCGACCAGGGCCGCCCCCTCGAGTGCCGCCCCGTGGACCTGGCCGAACTCTGCGCCGACGCGGTGGCCGACGCCCGCGTCGTCGACCCCGAGCGCCCGGTGACCCTGGTCGTGGAACCCGGGCCCCACATGGTGACCGGCGACCCTGACCGGCTCCGTCAGGTGGTCACCAACCTGCTGGCCAACGTGGTCGCGCACACCGCCCACGACGTCCCCGCCGAGGTGCGGGTCGGCCGCGAGGGCGACGAGCAGATCGTCGACGTCATCGACGGCGGGCCCGGGATACCCGAGGAACTGCGCGAGCGGATCTTCGAGCGGTTCTTCCGGGCCGGCGGCACCCCCCGCCCCGCCCGCCGGGACGACCACCCCGCCCCCGGCAGCGGACTGGGCCTGAGCATCGTGGCCGCGATCGCCGCGGCGCACGCGGGGTCGGTGCGGGTGGAGGCCTCGGAGTCGGGTGCGTGGTTCCGGATGCGGTTGCCGGCGCTCACTGGCGCATGATCGCGGCGACCGCGACGGCCGTCCTGAGGACCTGGAGGTCGCGCGGGCCGTCGACGCGCCGGCCGGTCAGCTCCTCGACCCGGCGCAGCCGACGGTCGAAGAACTTGCGGCGCAGCGTGAGCAGCTCGCACGCCAGGTCCGGGTCGCCGTCGGCGGAGATCACCGCGCTCAGCGTCTCGCGCAGCACATGGTCGTCCAGCACCGGCTGCACCATGCCGACCAGCCGCTGGGCGATGTCGGGCGTCTGCGCTGCCGCGTACTCGACCAGCACGTCGTCCAGCTGGTAGACGCCGGGCCCGAAGCCCAGCGCGTCCACCACCGCGCAGATGTCGTCCGCCAGCAGCTGACCCGCCGTCACCTCGTTGTAGGGCTTCCAGTGCACCGCGAGCCGGGCCGTCGCGGCGAGGTCGCGGTGGATGCGGTCCGCCAGGTCGACCGACTCCTCGTGGCGCGGCGCGGGGGTGAGCACGTACAGCCCGCGCGCCGAGGGCAGCACGGCCGTCTCGGGGCCGCCGTGGCCGCGGGCCACGGCCTCGACGTCGCCGAGGGGGAGGCCGGGTGCGCGCAGCGCCATCACGGCGTAGGCGGGCGGGGCGTAGGCCGGCCCGGGCCGCGGTGGCTCCGGGACCGAGGCGGGGGCCTCCCGCCCGGACTGGGCGAAGTAGCCCCGGTTTAGCTCCCGCGCCACACGGCGCCCCGCGTCCGTCAGGCGCCGGGCGAACTCGCCGCGCGAGCCGTCGGCCCCGGCCGCCGCGTGCCCGCCGGAGACCAGGATGTACTCCGTCGTCTCCTGGACGGCGACCCGCAGCGCGCTCACCGGTTCGCCCCGAGCGGCCCAGGCGACCCCCTCGCCACGGATCCGCGCGGCGGTCTGCTCGCTCCACTCTCCCGAGCCGGAGACGACTTCTATCAGGGCGGCGAACAGCTCCCGCCGCAGCGAGGGCTCGCCTCCGCCGGAGTCGGTGAATCCCAGGTCAAGACAGGAATCCAGGCCCGTGGACACCGGTGCGTGGGTGGTCATGCGCGCAAGCCAAGCACCGGAGTATCAGAGTCACATCAAAGCGGGATCAGAGTCCGCGCTGGGGATCGCCCGCCCTCACGACGGTCAGGGGATCGCCTGCTCGGTCCAGATGCACTTGCCGCCGGGGACGTAGCGGGTGCCCCAGCGCTGGCACAGCGCGGCCACCAGCTGCAGCCCGCGGCCGCCCTCGTCGGTGTCGCCGGCGTGCCGGATCCGGGGGGTGCTGAGACTGCCGTCCGACACCTCGCAGACGAGGGTGCGGCTGCGGATCAGCCGCAGGCCGATGGGGCCCCGGGCGTGCCGGACCACGTTGCCCACCAGCTCGCTGGCGATCAGCTCGGTCGTCATGACCAGTTCGCCCAGTCCCCAGGCGTCCAGCCGGCGGCGGATGTGCTCGCGTGCCTGGCCCGCGGCGAGCGGGTCCTCGGGCAGGGACCAGGAGGCGACGTCGCCGGGCGACAGGGCGTGCGTGCGGGCGATGAGGAGGGCCGCGTCGTCCCCGGCGTGCTCCTGGTGGGGGTCGAGGGCGGCGGCGACCTCGTCGCAGAGCCTTCCCAGGCGCTCCACCTCGCCCCGGCGACCGTCAGCCGGCCGTACGGGTGCCGCGGCCGGTGCGCCGGTGAGGGCCTTCGCCAGCCCGGCCATGCCCGTGTCGATGTCCCGGCGGGAGGATTCGACGAGGCCGTCGCTGTAGAGCACCAGCAGACTGCCCTCGGGGATCTCCAGCTCCACGGTCGCGAACGGTGGTGTGGCGGCGCCCAGAGGTGGGTCCGGCGAGTGCCCGGCGAAGTGGACGGTGCCGTCGGGCAGCACCAGCGCGGGCGGCGGGTGCCCGGCCCGGGAGAAGGAGCAGGTGCGGTTCGTGGGGTCGTACACGGCGTACAGGCAGGTCGCGTAGAAGTCGTCCCCGAGGTCGCTGACCAGCTCGTTGAGGTGCGCGAGCAGCTCGTCGGGGGGCAGTTCGAGACCGGCGAGGGTGTGCACCGCGGTACGCAGCCGCCCCATGGTCACGGCCTCGGAGATGCCGTGTCCCATCACGTCCCCGATGACCAGCGCGACCCGGTCGGCGGAGAGCGGGATGACGTCGTACCAGTCCCCGCCGACCGTCGTCCCCTCGACGGCGGGCAGGTAGCGCGCCGCGGCGCTGACCGCCGGCAGTTCGGGCAGGACGCGCGGCAGCAGGCCGCGCTGCAGCTCCTGGGCCCGTCCGTGCTCGGCGTCGTACAGCCGGGCCCGCTCCAGGGCCTGGGCGACCAGCCCGCTGAGCGCGGTCAGCAGGGTGCGCTCCTCCTCGCTGAACGGGCGCGGCTCGGAGAAGGAGACGACGCAGGAGCCGACGGCCTTCCCGGAGACGATCAGCGGCAGGAAGGCCCAGGCGTGCTTCTGGGACCACTCCTGGAGGTGGACCCGGGCCGGGTACGCCTCGTGGAAGTCCTTGGCGGAGGTGATGTAGCGGGGCACGCGCTCGCGGATGGCGTCGGTGCTGGGGCTGCCCTCGGCGAGCCGGGTCCGGCTGAGCCGCTCCATCAGGCCCGGGGGGTAGCCGACGAAGCCGACCACGCGCAGCAGGTCGCCCTCCAGCGTCTTGATGATCAGCCCGGTGGCGTCGAACAGCGGCAGCACGCGGTCGGCGACCGCGGCGACGACGTCCTTGACGGTGACGGCCTCGGCGAGCGCGGTGGTCAGCCGGCCGATGTGCGCCGCGCGGTCGGCGGCGGTACGGGCGGCGTCGGCGCGCGCCTCCTCGGCCAGCCGGTGCTCGGTGACGTCGGTGAGGTAGAGGGTCAGGCCGTCGGGCACGGGCATGACGCGCAGGTGGTAGCGGCGCGTGCCGCCGCCCCACTCGATGTCCGCGCTGACGGTCGCGTCGCCCTCGGCCGCCCGGCGGCAGTGGGCCTCGAGCTCCGATTCGTGGACACCGGGCAGGTCCCACAGCACCGCGCCGACCAGGGGCTGCCGCGCCCCGAGCAGCCGCTCGGCCTGGGGGTTGGCGAAGGCTATGCGGCCGTCGTCGTCGACCGCCAGGAAGCCGTCGCTCATGTGACGCAGGGCCCGGCCGGCGGCGTCCATCGCGATCCGGGTCTCCGTGCTGTCCCACAGCACACCGGCCAGCCGGACGGCCTTGCCGTCCGCACCGAGCACGCTGCGGCCGCGGGCCTGCACCCAACGGAAGCTCCCGTCGGGCCGGCGGACCCGGTACTCCCAGGCGAAGCCGCCGCGGGCCCGGGCGGCCTCCTCGGCGTCGGCGATCACCCAGGGCAGGTCCTCGGGGTGGACCAGCTCCACCCAGGTCTCCAGGCGCCCGTCGTACATCTGCGGGGACATCCCGAAGACGGAGCGCGCGGTCTCGTCGAGGTAGGCCTCGCCGGTGCGGACGTTCCACTCCCAGGTGCCGATGCCCACGTCGGACGGGGTCTCCCGGGGCCGGGAACCCGAGCCTCCTTCCGCCAGGCGCCAGCGTTCGCGCGACCCGACGGCCGCCGTCCGGCCCAGCCGCTCCGACACCCACGCGGCGATCCCCCGCAGCAGCTCCCACGCGCCGGGAGCCGGCGCTACGGCGTCCGCGGTCACCACCGAGAGCGCGCCGAGCGGGCCCTCGGGGCCGGGGAGTGGTACGGCGGCGAGCCCGGACCCGCCGGGCAGCGGGCCGGGGGTCGTCTCGGTCGTGGGCAGCCACACCGGTTCGCCGCCGGTCGTCGCGCGGCCCGGCGCGGTGGCGTCCTGCGGGGGGAGGAAGAGCCAGGCACGGGTCAGGTTCCTGGGCAGACCGCTGCTGGCGGCCAGGCGCAGGGGCACTCCGCCCCTGGCCTCCTGCCCGCGCAGGTGGACCAGTCCGCCCAAGCCGTTCAGCGCCGCCACGGCCTGCTGCAGTCCCAGTCGCAGCGCCTCGCGCTCGCCCTGGTCGTCGCCCGAGGAGCGGAGCAGGCGCAGCCGCTCCGCTCCCGGCTGGTCGAGCGGCGCTTCAGGCTCCTGGGCGGCGGCTTCGTTCGGGATCGTGCCCTCTTCTCGTCGGCTCTTCCTCCGAAGGCCAACATAGCGCCGCGCGCGGGCACCGTCAGCGCGAAGCCGTATCGCCGGCCGGCGCCGCCCTCACCAGGTAGCCCGCCCCCCGCACGGTGCGGATGAGCGACTGGTCGGTGTCGCCGAGCTTCCGGCGGAGGTAGTAGATGTAGGTCTCCACGATCCCGGACTCGCCCTGGAAGTCGCAGCTCCACACGGCGTCGAGGATCTGCCCCTTGGACACCACCCGGTCCGGGTTCTCCAGCAGGAAGCGGAGCAGCGCGAACTCGGTCGCCGAGACCTGGACCGGCCGGCCGTGCCGCCACACCTCGTGGGTGTCCGCGTCGAGCTCGACCCAGCCCGCGCGCAGCCGGCGCCCGGCGGGCTCGGGGGCCCGGCCCCGGCGCAGCAGGGCGTTCACGCGGGCCGCGACCTCGTTGATGTCGAAGGGCTTGGTGACGTAGTCGTCGCCGCCCAGGGCCAGGCCCCTGATCTTGTCCTCCACGGCGTCCCGGGCCGTGAGGAAGAGGACGGGCGCGTCGACCCGGGCGGCGCGGAGCCTGCGGCACACCTCGAAGCCGTCGAGGTCGGGCAGTCCCACGTCGAGCAGGATCACGTCGGCGGCGCGGTCGGCGGCCGTGCTCACCGCCTCCTCGCCGGTCCCGGCCGTGACCACGTCGAAGCCCAGGAACTGGAGCGCCATCGCGAGCATCGAGGCGATGCTCGCCTCGTCCTCCACGACCAGCACGCGGGGCTGCTGGGCCGAGACGGTCACGTTCATGCCGCGGGTCACTTCCTCCGGGCCGTATTCCGGCCGTTGTCACACAGAAGAGGAACGGATTATGCCATTCACCTGAACCCGGACAACCCCCGTGACCGAATCGCGACGATCCGCCGCCGGCCTCCCCCGCGGAGCTGCGGATGAACCCCCGTCAGATACGCCGTCCGGGTGTCCGGACGATGCCTTGACAGGGGTGGGGGGCACCCCCACACTGATGTTGCGTCAACCGCAATCAGTTCCGCCATACGCACCGAGGTGTCATGATGATTCCCGTGTGCCGGCTCGCGGACCTCCCGCGTGGCGAGGCTTTCCGGCTCGAGACCGACCCGCCCGTCGCGGTGTTCCACACCGAGGAGGGCGAGCTCTACGCCGTCGACGACACCTGCACCCACCAGGACGCGTCGCTCGCGGACGGCTGGCTGGAGGGGTGCGAGGTCGAGTGCCCGCTGCACGCCTCGAAGTTCGACCTGCGCACGGGTGCGGTGGACGCGCCCCCGGCCCGGCGGCCCGTGCGGACGCACGAGGTCGTGGTCGAGGACGGCGTGATCCACGTACGGCTGTCGGCGGCCGCCCCCGGCCCGCCCTCGTGCGCGGCCGGCCGGCTCGCCGGGGGAGCCGGATGAGAGCGGTCCTCGTGGTCGGCGCCTCGCTGGCGGGGCTGTCGGCGGCGCGGGCACTGCGCGCCCAGGGGTACGACGGCCGGCTGGTGGTCGTGGGCGACGAACCGCACCGGCCGTACGACCGGCCGCCGCTGTCCAAGGAGTTCCTCGCCGGACGGGCCGACGAGGCGGCCCTGGTCCTTGAGGCGGACGGCGAGGACCTCGGGGCCGAATGGCTGCTGGGCGCCCGGGCCGTGACGCTCGACCCGGGCACGCGGGGCGTCGGGCTCGCGGACGGCCGCGCCCTCACCGCCGACGGGGTCGTCATCGCCACCGGGGCCGCCGCCCGTACGCTGCCCGGCGCGGCGGGCCGGTCCGGTGTGCACACCCTGCGCACCCTGGACGACGCCCGCGCGCTGCGGGCCGATCTGGCGCGCGGCGGGCGGCTCGTCGTCATCGGCGGCGGCTTCATCGGGGCCGAGGTCGCCTCGACCGCGTACGCCCTCGGCCTGGACGTCACGGTCGTCGAGGCGGCGCCCACCCCGCTGTCGGGTCCGCTCGGCGAGACGATGGGCGGCGTCGTGTCGGGCCTCCACGCCGACCACGGCGTACGGCTGTTGTGCGGCACGGGGGTGCGGGGGACCGAGGCGGACGGCGACGGGCGGGTGGTGGCCGTGGTCCTGGCCGACGGCCGCAGGCTGCCCGCGGACACCGTGGTCGTCGGCATCGGGGCGCGCCCGTGCACGGACTGGCTCGCCGGGTCCGGGATCGAGCTCGGCGACGGCGTCCTGTGCGGCGCGGACGGCCGGACGGGCCTGCCGGGCGTCGTCGCCGTCGGCGACTGCGCCGCCTGGTACGACCCGGCCGCCGGTACGCACCACCGGGTGGAGCACTGGACGGGTGCCCTGGAGCGACCGGCCACCGCCGTCGCCGCACTGCTGTCCGGCGGCGCGGGCGGGCAACGGGCCCCCCGCCCGCCGTACTTCTGGTCCGACCAGTACGGCGTGCGCATCCAGTTCGCGGGCCGCGCCGCGGGGGCCGACACCGTCACGGTCGAGGAGGGCATTGCGGAGGAACGCGACGTCCTCGCGGTCTACCGCAGGGGCGGGGTTCCGGTCGCTGTACTGGGCATGAACCGGCCCCGGTCGTTCACCCGTTGGCGCAAGCAGCTGGCTGCCGCCGCGTCTTGACAGCGCCGGAGCGGCACCACATGCTGCAGTTGCGCAGTGCACACTCCGTTGCTCATTACACAACGTCCCGCAAGGAGTGCCCGTGACCCCGACCGGCCTGCCGGACAGCCTGATCGCCACCCTCCCCGGCTCCTACTACACGGACCCCGGGATCTTCGCCCAGGAGCAGGAGCGCATCTTCGAGACGATGTGGTTCTGCGTGGCGCGCTCTTCCGAGCTCGGCAGGCCGGGCGCCTTCAGGACCGTGGACGTCGGCCGCGAGAGCATCCTGGTCACCCGGTCCCGGGACCACGCGGTGCGCGCCTTCTACAACGTGTGCCGGCACCGCGGCGCCCGGCTGCTCACCGAGGAGGGCGGCGAGGTCAGGCGGGCGTTCCAATGCCCTTACCACGCCTGGACGTACGACCTGGACGGCAGGCTCGTGGCGGCCCCCAACCTCACCAAGATGCCCGACGTCGGCCGCACCGAGTACGGGCTCGTCCCCGTCCACGTCCGCGAATGGCTGGGCTACGTCTGGGTCTGCCTGGCCGAGGACCCGCCCTCCTTCGAGGAGCAGGTGGTCGGCGAGGTGGTCACCCGGCTCGGGGACGTGGAGTCCCTGGAGCGCTACGGCATCGAGGACCTGAGGGTCGGCCGGCGGATCGTCTACGACGTCAGGGCCAACTGGAAGCTCATCGTCGAGAACTTCATGGAGTGCTACCACTGCGCCACGATCCACCCCGAACTGACCGAGGTGCTGCCGGAGTTCGCCGGCGGCTACGCGGCGCAGTACTACGTCGGCCACGGCGCCGAGTTCGGCGCGGACATCGAGGGCTTCACGGTGGACGGCTCGCCGGGACTGGACCGTATACCGGGGGTCTCCGCGGCCCAGGACCGGCGCTACTACGCGATCACCATCAAGCCGCAGGTCTTCGTCAACCTGGTGCCGGACCACGTGATCTTCCACCGCATGTACCCGGTCGCGGCCGACCGCACGGTCGTCGAGTGCGACTGGCTCTACCTGGAGGAGGTCGTCACCGCGGGCAGGGACGTCGGCCGCTCGGTGGAGCTCTTCGACCGGGTCAACCGCCAGGACTTCGAGGCCTGCGAGCGCTGCCAGCCCGCGATGGGCTCCCGGCTCTACGCCAAGGGCGGGGTGCTGGTCCCCAGCGAGCACCACATCGCCGGCTTCCACGACTGGGTCCTCGAGCGCCTCGGCACGGCTCAGCCCAGGTAGCCCATGCGGTGGCTGATCTCGGCCGCGCCGGCGACCAGCAGCGGCGCGAGCTCGTGCATGCGCTCCTGCGTGAAGCGGTACGAGGGGCCGGAGGCGCTGACGGCGGCGATGACCTCGCCGTCGCGGGAGCGGACGGGGGCGGCCATCGCGTGCAGGCCGATCTCCAGTTCCTCCAGCGTCCAGGCGTACCCGCGCTCCCTGGCCTCGGCGAGGTTCTTCTCCAGCCTCGTCCGCGAGGTGAGGGTGTGCGGGGTCAGTTTCTCCAGGCCCGCGTCCGTGAGGAGTTCCGCGCGCTGCGCGGCGGAGAGGTGGGCCAGCAGGATCTTGCCGCTGGAGGTCGCGTGCAACGGCGTCAGCTGGCCGACCCAGTTGTGCGCGGTCACCGCCGCCGGTCCGCGCACCTGGTACAGGTTGATCGCGAAGTGCTTCTCCATCACGGCGATGTTGACGGTCTCGCCGATCTCCTCGGCGAGCCGTTCGCAGACCGGCCGGCCCTGCTGGGTGATGTCGATGCGGCCGGTCACCGCGCCGGCCAGCCGCACGATGCCGAAGCCGAGCCGGTACTTTCCGCGCTCGCCCGCCTGCTCCACCAGCCCGCGTGCCTCCAGCGCGCCGAGCAGCCGGAACGCCGTCGACTTGTGGACCTCGATCTCGGCGGCGACCTCGCTCACGCCGGCCTCGCCGCGCTGCGCCAGGATCTCCAGCACGCTGATGGCCCGGTCCACGGACTGGACGCCGCCCGGCTGCGCAGCGGTTGTTTCGGTATCTGCACTGAAGTTGCTCACAGCGAAACTATACGCGCGGTAAACAACAGCGCCGGGGTTCCCCGGCGGAGTCCGGACGGGAAACACCGCCGAAACTCCGCTGTCAAGTTGCGCGGCTCGCAACCTGGTGCGCATAGCGGCACCGTACTAGCATGCTGCGCCAGTCGACCTGTCGACCGCGCGATCGAGACGAGCGATTCAAGCGAGACAAGCCAGACGAGTGAGACGAGGCTGACATGGCTCCCGTGCAGTACGACTTCGTCATCGTCGGTGGGGGCTCCGCCGGTTGCGCCCTCGCGAACCGGCTCTCCGCCGATCCGGGCAACCGTGTCCTGGTGCTGGAGGCCGGCCGCCCCGACTACCCGTGGGACGTCTTCATCCACATGCCGGCGGCGCTCACCTTCCCCATCGGCAGCCGCTTCTACGACTGGGGCTACGAGTCCGAGCCCGAGCCCCACATGGGCGGACGGCGGATCTACCACGCCCGGGGCAAGGTGCTCGGCGGCTCCAGCAGCATCAACGGCATGATCTTCCAGCGCGGCAACCCCTTGGACTACGAACGCTGGGCCGAGGGCCCCGGCATGGAGCAGTGGGACTACGCCCACTGCCTGCCGTACTTCCAGCGCATGGAGAACTGCCTCGCCGCCGGCCCCGACGACGAGTTCCGCGGCCACGACGGTCCGCTCGTCCTGGAGCGCGGGCCCGCCTCCAGCCCGCTGTTCCCCGCCTTCCTCGAGGCGGTTCAGGAGGCGGGGCATCCGCTCACCGACGACGTCAACGGCTTCCGCCAGGAGGGCTTCGCGCCCTTCGACCGCAACGTCCACCGCGGCCGCCGGCTCTCCGCCGCCCGGGCCTACCTCGACCCGGTGCGCAGGCGCCCCAACCTGACCGTACGGACCCGGACCCTGGTCACCCGGGTGCTCTTCGAGGGCAAGCGCGCCGTGGGCGTGGAGTACGAACGCCGCAAGGGCATCCGCGAACAGGTGCGCGCCCGCGAGGTCGTCCTGTGCGGCGGGGCCGTCAACTCGCCCCAGCTGCTGCAACTGTCGGGCGTCGGCAACGCCGGGGAACTGGCCGCGCTCGGCATCGACGTCGTGCACGACCTGCCGGGCGTCGGCGAGAACCTCCAGGACCACCTGGAGGTCTACGTCCAGTACGCCTGCACGCAGCCGGTCTCCATGCAGCCGTACCTGGCCAAGTGGCGCTACCCGTTCATCGGTCTGCAGTGGCTCTTCCGCAAGGGTCCCGCCGCCACCAACCACTTCGAGGCCGGCGGTTTCGCGCGCAGCAACGAGGACGTGGACTACCCCAACCTGATGTTCCACTTCCTGCCCATCGCGGTGCGCTACGACGGCTCGGCCCCGGCCGGCGGCCACGGCTACCAGGTGCACGTGGGGCCGATGTACTCCGACGCCCGCGGCTCGGTGAAGATCAGGAGCAGGGACCCGCGCGAGAAGCCCGCGCTGCGCTTCAACTACCTCTCCACCGAACAGGACCGCCGCGAGTGGGTCGAGGCGGTGCGCGTCGCCCGCGACATCCTCGGCCGGCCCGCGCTCGCCCCCTTCAACGGCGGCGAGGTCTCGCCCGGCCCCGGGGTCGAGACCGACGAGGAGATCCTGGCGTGGGTCGCCAAGGAGGGCGAGACCGCCCTCCACCCGTCCTGCACCTGCAGGCTGGGCACCGACGCGATGGCCGTCGTCGACCCGGCGAGCATGCGGGTGCACGGCGTGGAGGGGCTCCGCGTGGTCGACGCCTCCGTGATGCCCTACGTGACCAACGGCAACATCTACGCCCCCGTGATGATGATCGCCGAGAAGGCCGCGGATCTGATCCTCGACCGTGAACCGCTGCCGCCCTCGAAGGCGCAGTTCTACCGGCACCGCGACGCCACCGCCAACTGATCGTGTCCGGTGCCGCGTTCACCGGATCAAGATGTGCCGTACACCCCGTGGCACCCCTTGACGGCCGGTGGCCGTTCGGACAGGGTGTTCCACCACAAGCAATTCGATGCGCTATGTGCAACGAAGCGAGGACTCCGCGCGTGGCAGACCTGTACCTGGACGGAGAGTGGCGCGAGGCGGTGGCCGGAGGCCGCCGGGAGATCCGCTGCCCCGCCGACGGAGTGCTCGTCGCGACGGTCTCCGAGGCGACCGGCGCCGACGCGGAGGCCGCGGTCGCCGCCGCCCGCGCCGCCTTCGACCACGGCCCCTGGCCGCGCACCCCGGAGCGCGAACGCGGCGCCCTCCTGCTCCGCACCGCAGGCATCGTCGAACGGGACGCCAAGGAATTCGCCCGCGCCGAATCCCTCGACACCGGCAAGCGGCTCGTGGAGAGCGAGTACGACGTCGCCGACGTCGTCGCCTGCCTGCGCCACTACGGCGGCATCGCGGGGACCTCCGCCGGACGGGTCGTCGACACCGGCCGCGACGACGCGGTCAGCCGTGTCGAGTACGAGCCGGTCGGCGTCTGCGCCCTGATCACCCCCTGGAACTACCCACTGCTGCAGGCTTCCTGGAAGGTCGCGCCCGCGCTCGTCGCGGGCAACACGTTCGTCCTCAAGCCCAGCGAGCTGACGCCTTCCACCTCCGTGCTCCTGATGCGGGCCCTGGAGGAGGCCGGACTCCCGCCCGGGGCCGGAAACCTGGTCCTCGGCGCCGGGCCCGGGGCCGGCGCCCCGCTCGCCGAGCACCCCGGCGTCGACATGGTCTCCTTCACCGGCGGCCTGGAGACCGGCAAGCGGGTCATGGCCGCGGCCGCCGCCACGGTGAAGAGGGTCGCCCTCGAACTCGGCGGCAAGAACCCCAACGTGGTCTTCGCCGACGCCGACTTCGAGACGGCCGTGGACTTCGCGCTCACGGCCGTCTTCCTGCACTCCGGCCAGGTCTGCTCCGCCGGGGCCCGGCTGATCGTGCAGGACACGGTCCACGACGCATTCGTCGACGAGGTCGTACGGCGCGCCGGCGCGATCCGCCTCGGCGGTCCCTTCGACCCCGCGGCCGAGACGGGCCCGCTGATCTCCGCCGCCCACCGCGACAAGGTCGAGGCGTACGTCGCCGCCGGGATCGCCGAGGGCGCCGTGCTGCGCTGCGGCGGCGCCCGCCCCGCGGACGCTGCGCTCCAGGACGGCTTCTACTACCCGCCGACCGTCCTCGACGACTGCGACCAGGGCATGCGCGTCGTCCACGAGGAGTCCTTCGGGCCCGTGCTGACCGTCGAGCGCTTCACCGACGAGGACGACGCCGTACGCATCGCCAACGACACCGAGTACGGCCTCGCCGGGGCCGTCTGGACCAGGGACGCCGGCCGCGCCCAGCGGGTCGCCCGCCGGCTGCGCCACGGCACCGTGTGGATCAACGACTACCACCCCTACGTACCGCAGGCGGAATGGGGCGGCTTCGGCCACTCGGGCGTGGGCCGGGAGCTGGGACCGACCGGCCTGGACGAGTACCGCGAGCCCAAGCACATCTGGCAGAACATCCGACCCAGGCCGCAGCACTGGTTCCGCGGCTGAACGCCCAGGAGAGGCCGACCGTGACCCCAGCACCGACCGATGTGCCGCAGCGGCGCGGCGCGTCCCACGACGAGGACCAGGACCAGGACCGGAACGCGGTCATCTCCGTGCGCGGGCTGTGGAAGGTGTTCGGGCCGAAGGGCGACAGGGTGCCGGAATCGCAGGAGCTGCGCGGGCTCGGCCGCCGTGAGCTGATGGAGCGCACGGGTTGCACCGCGGCCGTGCGCGACGTCCACTTCGACGTCGCGCCCGGCGAGGTGTTCGTCGTGATGGGCCTGTCCGGCTCCGGCAAGTCGACCCTGGTGCGCTGTCTGACCCGGCTCGTGGAACCCACCGCCGGCCAGGTCGTCCTGGAGGGCGAGGACGTCCTCGCCGCCGACGCCAAGCGGCTGCGCGAACTGCGCCGCAACAGGTTCTCCATGGTCTTCCAGCACTTCGGCCTGCTGCCGCACCGCAGGGTCGTCGACAACGTCGCGTACGGCCTGGAGATCCGCGGCATGGGCCGGGCCGAGCGCGTCAAACGGGCCCTGGAGGTCGTCGAACTGGTGGGCCTGGCGGGCTACGAGAACTCCTACCCCGACCAGCTCTCCGGCGGCATGCAGCAGCGCGTCGGCCTGGCCCGGGCACTGGCGGGGGACCCCGGCATCCTCTTCTTCGACGAGCCGTTCTCCGCGCTCGACCCGCTGATCCGCCGCGACATGCAGAACGAGGTCATCCGCCTCCACCACGAGGTCGGCAAGACGATGGTGTTCATCACCCACGACCTGTCCGAGGCACTCAAGCTCGGCGACCGCATCCTGATCATGCGCGACGGCCGGACGGTGCAGTGCGGCACGGGCGACGAACTGGTCGGCGCCCCCGCCGACGACTACGTGCGCGACTTCGTCAAGGACGTGCCGCGGGCCGACGTGCTGACGCTCCGCTGGATCATGCGCGACCCGCGGCCCGACGACGCCCTCGACGGCCCCGAACTCGGACCCGGCACCGTCGTCCGCGAGGCGACACGGGCCGTGCTCGCCGCCGAGAAGCCGGTCAGGGTCGTCGAGGACGGGCGGCTGCTCGGCGTCGTCGGCGACGAGGAGATCCTCGCCGTCGTCGCAGGCCGGGAAGGCGGCGCGTGATGGCGGTCGCCGCCTCCGGGGCACGCGAACGGCTCGCGCCCGTACGGCTGCGCCGCCGGGCCGTCGTGGCGGGCATCGTCGTGCTGTGGCTGGTGCTCTTCGCGCTCCTGCGCGGCCGGCAGACGCTCACCCTCGCGGCGGCCGACCTGACCTCGCTGCACCGCTGGTTCAACGACGTCAACGACACCATCGGCGCGGACCGCAACAGCAACCCGCTCTTCCTCTACTTCTTCAACGAGATCCGGCTGGTCATCGACACCCTGGTGACCTTCGTCCAGACGCTGATCTCGCAGCCGCCCGACGGCCGCCCGGTGCCGCAGATCGGATGGCTCGGCGTGGTCGCGATCGCCGGCTACCTCTCCTGGGCGCTGGGCAACTGGCGCGTGGCGCTGCTGGCCGTCGCGGGCTTCACCTTCTTCGGGCTGCAGGGCCTGTGGCAGGAGAGCATGGACACCCTGGCGCTCACCGTGTCGGCGGTGCTGGTGGCGCTGCTGTTCGGCATCCCGCTGGGCGTGTGGGCCGGGCTGTCGCCGCGGGTGAACCGCGTCCTGACACCCGTGCTGGACTTCATGCAGACGATGCCGACCTTCGTCTACCTGGCGCCGCTCACCCTCTTCTTCCTCATCGGGCCGGCCTCCGCCACCATCGCCACCCTGATCTACGCGGCGCCGCCCGCCGTCCGCATCACCGCGCACGCCATCCGCTCGGTACCCGCGACCACGGTGGAGGCGGCGGAGTCGCTCGGTTCGACCAGGGTGCAGACCCTCACCAAGGTGCTGCTGCCGATGTCGCGGCGCACCGTGGTGATGGGCGTCAACCAGAGCATCATGGCGGCCCTGTCCATGGTGACCATCGCGGCCCTCATCGACGCCCCCGGCCTCGGCAAGACCGTCGTCCAGGCCCTGCAGTCGCTCGACGTCGGCACCGCCTTCAACGCCGGCCTCGCCATCGTCGTCATGGCCATCGTCCTGGACCGGGTCACCACCGCGGCCGCCGTCAGGACGGAGCGGGGGCAGGGCTCCGGCGGGCGCCTGCGGCGCCGGCGCGGGCCGCTGCTCGCCGCGGGCGCCGTCGCCGCGGCGGTCGCCGCCTGGCTGTCCCACACCTACGTCTGGGCCGCGGAGTTCCCCGGCGAGGGCGGAGCGGGGCGCTCCCTGGCGAGTGCCGCCGACACCGTGACCACCTGGGCGCAGGAGCACCTGTCCGGGGTCACGGGCGCCCTTCGCGACGTGCTCACCAACGCGCTCCTCAACCCCTTCCAGACCCTGCTCACCGAGTCCCCGTGGTGGCTCACCGGCCTCGTGCTGGTGGCCCTGGGAACGGTCCTCGGCGGCCTCGGCGCCGGCGGCACCGCCGCGGTGTGCGTGGCGCTGCTGGTGGGCACCGGGGTGTGGCAGGACGCGATGACCACGCTCGCCTCGACCGTCGTGGCGACGCTGCTGGTGATGCTGCTCGGGGTCACGGTGGGCGTGTGGATGGGCCGCAGCGCGCTCGCCGACCGGATCGTCCGGCCCGGCCTGGACGCGGCGCAGACCATGCCGCCCTTCGTCTACCTCGTACCGTTCCTCGCGCTGTTCGGCGCGAGCCGCTTCACCGCGATCGTCGCCGCCGTCGTGTACGCCGCGCCCGTGACGGTGAAGATCGTCGCCGACGGCGTCCGGGGCGTGCCGGGGACGACGGTGGAGGCCGCGGCGGCGGCCGGGTCCAGCACCTGGCAGCTCGTCACCAAGGTCCAGCTGCCGATGTCGCGCGGCGCCCTGGTGCTCGCGACCAACCAGGGCCTGATCTACGTGCTGTCGATGGTCGTGGTGGGCGGCCTGGTCGGTGCGGGCGCCCTCGGCTACGACGTCGTGGCCGGCTTCTCGCAGGGCGAGCTGTACGGCAAGGGGCTGGCGGCGGGACTCGCCATCGTCTTGCTCGGCGTGATGTTCGACCGGATCACTCAGGCCGCGGCCGGGCGCACCACGAGGGTGCCCGGCGGGCGCTAGGGCAGGAGGCGGTAGACACATGGCAACACACCTGACGGCGGCCGGCCGGTCGGCGCGATGGCGTGCCGGGGCGGCCGGGGCCGCGGCACTGGGGCTCGTCCTCACCGGCTGCGGCGGCGCCAAGGTCGGTGGGTCGGACGCCGGTTCCGGGGGCTCCTCCGGCAAGTGCGGCACCTTCAACCTGGCGGTCAACCCCTGGGTCGGCTACGAGGCGGACGCGGCGGTCGTGGCGTACGTCGCCGAGGAGAAGCTGGGCTGCACGGTCAAGAAGAAGGACCTCAAGGAGGAGATCGCCTGGCAGGGCTTCGGCACCGGCGAGGTCGACGCGATCCTGGAGAACTGGGGCCACGACGACCTGAAGAAGAAGTACGTCGAGCAGCAGAAGACCGCCGTCGAGGCGGGCCCGACCGGCAACAAGGGCGTGATCGGCTGGTACGTGCCGCCGTGGCTGGCGAAGGAGCACCCGGACATCACGGACTGGAAGAACCTCGACAAGTACGCCGACGAGTTCCGCACCTCCGAGTCCGGCGGCAAGGGCCAGCTTCTGGACGGCGACCCGTCGTACGTCACCAACGACGCCGCCCTGGTGAAGAACCTCGAGCTGGACTTCAAGGTGGTGTACGCGGGCAGCGAGACCGCGCTGATCCAGGCCTTCCGGCAGGCCGAGGCCAAGAAGCAGTGGCTGCTCGGCTACTTCTACGAGCCCCAGTGGTTCCTGTCGGAGGTCCCGCTCGCCAAGGTCGAGCTGCCGCCGTACGAGGCCGGCTGCGACGCCGACGCGGAGAAGGTCGCCTGCGACTACCCCGTCTACGACCTGGACAAGATCGTCAGCAAGAAGTTCGCCGGCTCCGGCAGCCCGGCCTACGACCTGGTGAAGAACTTCAACTGGACGAACGAGGACCAGAACCTCGTCGCCAAGTACATCGCCGTCGACAAGATGAGCCCCGAAGCCGCCGCCGAGAAGTGGGTGAAGGCGAACCCCGGCAAGGTGGACGCCTGGGTCAAGTAACCCCGCCCCGCGCCACCGGGGCGCAACGCGCCGTTCCCGTGCCCGGCGGGCTGTTCCGACAGCCCGCCGGGCACCGTCGTTCCCCGGGCCGTCACCAGGCCGTCCCGGGGCCGCTCCAGCCGCCTCCCGGCGGCCTTCTCCCGCCCCTGGCGGGCCTCTTGACACCCTCTCCGGCGCCCGGCACATTGAGTTGCGCAACCTGAATCATGTTGCGCTGACAGCAACTGGGAGGTTTGGCGATGACGGGACCCCGCGTGGTCATCATCGGAGCGGGCGTCGTGGGGGCGGCGCTGGCCGACGAACTGTCCTCCGCCGGCTGGACCGACGTCACGGTCGTCGACCAGGGGCCGCTTCCCGCCACCGGGGGCTCCTCGTCCCACGCCCCGGGCCTGGTGTTCCAGACCAACCCCTCCAAGACCATGACCGAACTCGCCCGCTACACCGTGGACAAGCTCCGCTCCCTCGACGTCGACGGGCAGCCCTGCTTCCTCCAGGTCGGCGGCCTGGAGGTGGCCACCACCCCCGAGCGCCTGGCCGAACTGCACCGGCGGCACGGCTGGGTGACCTCGTGGGGCGTCGGGGCCCGGGTCGTCGGACCCGAAGAATGCGCCGCGCTCCACCCGCTGCTGGACCGCTCACGCGTCCTGGGCGGACTGTTCGTCCCCACCGACGGCCTCGCCAAGGCCGTCCTCGCCGTCGAGGCGCAGACCCGGCGCGCCGCCGCGCGCGGCGTTCGCTTCCTCGAACGTCACGAAGTCCTCGCCGTCACCCAGGACGACGGCCGCGTCACCGGGGTCGTCACCGACCGCGGCGGTGCGCTCGCGGCCGACGTCGTCGTCTGCTGCGCCGGCATCTGGGGCCCCAAGGTGGCCCGGATGGCGGGCATGGAGCTGCCGCTCACCCCGCTCGCCCACCAGCTCGCCTGGACCGGCCCGGTCCCCGCCCTGGCGGGCCAGGCCGCCGAGGCCGTCCGCCCGATCCTGCGCCACCAGGACGCCGACCTCTACTACCGCGACCACCACGACCGCATCGGCATCGGCTCCTACGGCCACCGCCCCATGCCGGTCCCCGTCGACGACATCGCCTCGTTCGACGCCGCGGACGGGATGCCGTCCGTCCTGGAGTTCACCGAGGACGACTTCGCCGACGCCTGGACCGAGACCCGGTCCCTGCTGCCCGCCACCCGCGACGCCAAGGTCGAGGAGGGCATCAACGGACTGTTCTCCTTCACCACCGACGGCATGCCGCTGCTCGGCGAGTCGCCACAGGTGAAGGGGTTCTGGGTCGCCGAGGCCGTCTGGGTCACGCACTCGGCCGGCGTCGGCCGGGCGATGGCCGAATGGCTGGTGGACGGCCACTGCTCGTCCTTCGACCTCCACGAATGCGACGTCAACCGCTTCGAGCCGCACCAGCTCGCGCCCGACTACGTGCTCGCCCGCGACTGCCGCAACTTCGTCGAGGTCTACGACATCATCCACCCGCTCCAGCCCACGGGCGCCCCGCGCCCGATCCGCACCAGCCCCTTCCACCCCCGCCAGGAGGAGCTCGGGGCCTTCTTCCTGGAGGCGAACGGCTGGGAGCGGCCGCAGTGGTACGAGAGCAACGCCGGCCTGGTGGAGGGCCGTTCCCTCCCCGTCCCGGGCGACTGGGCGGCCCGCTACTGGTCGCCGGTCGTCGGTGCCGAGGCCCAGGTCACCCGGGAGACCGTCGCCCTGTACGACATGACCGCGCTCAAGCGCCTGGAGGTCACCGGACGCGGCGCCGCCGCCTTCCTGCAGCGGCTCACCACCGGCAACGTCGACAAATCGGTCGGGTCGGTGACCTACACCCTGCTCCTGGACCACGACGGCGGCATCCGCAGCGACATCACGGTGGCCCGGCTCGGCCGCGACCTCTTCCAGGTCGGCGTCAACGGCAACCTGGACCTGGACTGGCTCACCCGGCACCTCCCCGGCGACGGCACCGTCGCGGTCCGCGACATCACCGCGGGCACCTGCTGCATCGGCCTGTGGGGACCGCTCGCCCGCGAGGTCCTGCAGCCGCTCGCCGACGCGGACTTCTCCGACGCCGGACTGAAGTACTTCCGCGCCAAGCGGGCGCACGTCGGGGCCGTGCCCGTCACGGCGATGCGGCTGTCCTACGTCGGCGAACTGGGCTGGGAGCTGTACACCACGGCGGACCTGGGTCTGAAGCTCTGGGACACCCTGCTGGCCGCCGCCCGGCCGCTGGGCGGCATCCCCGCCGGGCGCGGGGCCTTCAACAGCCTGCGTCTGGAGAAGGGGTACCGCTCCTTCGGCACCGACATGACCTTCGAGCACGACCCCTACGAGGCCGGCCTCGCCTTCGCCGTCAGGGAGGACAAGGACGACTTCACCGGCAAGGCCGCGCTCGCCCGGCGCCGGGACCAAGCGCGGCGCAGGCTCACCTGCCTGACCGTCGACGACCCGGGCTCCGTGGTGATGGGCAAGGAACCGGTGTACGACGGCGACCGGCCCGTCGGCTACGTCACCAGCGCCGCCTACGGCTACACGGTCGGCAAGGGCATCGCCTACGCCTGGCTGCCGGCGGAGCTCGCCGTGCCGGGGCGCGCCCTCGACATCGCCTACTTCGACCGGCGCGTGGCGGCGCGGGTCGCCGCGGAGCCGCTGTTCGACCCGGCCATGTCCCGCCTCCGCGGCTGACATCCCGCGGACGGCACCACCGCGAGACCTCCGACGCCGCCGCTGAGAGGAAGCCCCGCGCATGAACCCGCTGACCGCCCGCCTGTCCGAACTCGACCCCGAGGTGCACGCCGCGCTGCGCGCCGAACTGGCCCGTCAGCGGTCCACCCTGGAGATGATCGCCTCGGAGAACTTCGCGCCCGCCGCCGTCATGGAGGCCCAGGGCTCGGTGCTGACCAACAAGTACGCAGAGGGCTACCCCGGCCGCCGGTACTACGGCGGCTGCGAGCACGTCGACGTCACCGAGCGGCTCGCCGTCGAGCGCGTCAAGGCCCTCTTCGGCGCCGCCCACGCCAACGTCCAGCCGCACTCCGGGGCGCAGGCCAACACCGCCGTGCTCTTCGCCCTGCTGCGGCCCGGCGACACCGTGCTCGGGCTGGACCTCGCGCACGGCGGCCACCTCACGCACGGGATGCGGCTCAACTACTCCGGGAAGATGCTCGACGTCGTCCCGTACCACGTCTCCGCGACCGACCACCGGGTCGACATGGACGAGGTCGAGCGGCTCGCCAAGGAACACCGCCCGAAGATGATCATCGCGGGCTGGTCGGCGTATCCCCGGCAGCTGGACTTCGCCGCCTTCCGCCGCATCGCCGACGAGGTCGGGGCGCTGCTCCTGGTCGACATGGCGCACTTCGCGGGCCTGGTCGCCGCAGGGCTCCACCCGAACCCCGTCCCGTACGCCCACGTCACCACCACGACCACCCACAAGACGCTCGGCGGACCGCGCGGGGGAGTGATCCTGACCGACGACGCCGATCTCGCCAAGAAGCTGAACTCGGCGGTCTTCCCCGGTATGCAGGGCGGCCCTCTGGAGCACGTGATCGCCGCGAAGGCGGTCTCCTTCAAGGTCGCCGCCGGGGAGGAGTTCAGGGAACGCCAGGCCCGCACCCTGGCCGGTGCCCGCATCCTGGCCGAGCGCCTGACGCGGGACGACGCCGCGCGGGCGGGCGTGTCGGTGCTCACCGGAGGCACCGACGTGCACCTCGTCCTCGTCGACCTGCGCGCCTGCGCCCTCGACGGCCGTCAGGCCGAGGACCTGCTGCACTCGATCGGCGTCACCGTCAACCGCAACGCCGTCCCCTTCGACCCGCGCCCGCCCATGGTCACCTCGGGGCTGCGCATCGGCACGCCCGCCCTGGCCACCCGCGGTTTCACCGAGGACGACTTCGCCGAGGTCGCCGACGTCATGGCGCTCGCCCTGAGCCCCGCGCCCGACCTGCCCGCCCTGCGGGCCCGCACCGAGGCGCTCGCCGCCGCGCACCCGCTCTACCCGCACCTGCCGCAGGACGGAGACGACGCCCGATGACCCCGCGCACCCCGGGTGCCGACCTCCCCGACCACCCGGAGTTCCTCTGGCGCACGCCCGAACCCAAGCGCTCCTACGACGTGGTCGTCGTCGGCGGCGGCGGGCACGGCCTGGCCACCGCGCACTACCTGGCGCGCAACCACGGCATCACCGACGTGGCCGTGCTGGAGAGGGGCTGGCTCGCGGGCGGCAACATGGCCCGCAACACCACGATCATCCGCTCCAACTACCTCTGGGACGAGAGCGCGGGCATCTACGAGCACGCCCTGAAGCTGTGGGAGGGCCTGGAGGAGGAACTGGACTACCCGATCCTGTTCTCCCAGCGCGGGGTCCTCAACCTCGCCCACAGCCTCCAGGACGTACGAGACGGCGTCCGCCGGGTCGAGGCCAACCGGCTGAACGGAGTCGACGCCCAGTGGCTCGACCCCGCGCAGGTGAAGGAGGTCTGCCCGATCGTCAACACCTCGCCGGACGTGCGGTACCCGGTGATGGGCGGGACCTACCAGCCCCGCGCGGGGATCGCCAAGCACGACCACGTGGCCTGGGGCCTGGCCCGCTCGGCCGACGCGGCCGGTGTCGACCTCGTCCAGAACTGCGAGGTGACCGGCATCGACGTCCACGACGGCCGGGTCACCGGCGTACGGACGAACCTCGGGCCCATCGCCGCGGGCAAGGTGGCGCTCTGCGCGGCCGGCCACACCTCGGTGCTGGCGCGGATGGCCGGTTTCGACCTGCCGCTGCAGAGCCACCCGCTGCAGGCGCTGGTGAGCGAGCTGCTGGAGCCCGTGCACCCCACGGTCGTCATGTCCAACGCGGTGCACGTGTACGTCAGCCAGGCCCACAAGGGCGAACTGGTCATGGGCGCGGGCATCGACGCCTACAACTCCTACACCCAGCGCGGCGCGTTCCACGTCATCGAGCGGCAGATGGCCGCCGCACTGGAACTCTTCCCGGTCTTCGCCCGCGCCCACCTGCTGCGCACCTGGGGCGGCATCGTCGACGTCAGCCCGGACGCCTCGCCGATCGTCGGCCTCACCCCGGTCCACGGCCTCTACCTCAACTGCGGCTGGGGCACCGGCGGTTTCAAGGCCACCCCCGGGGTGGGCTGGGTCTACGCGGACACCATCGCCCACGACAGCCCGCACGCCCTGGCCGCGCCCTTCTCGCTCGAACGATTCACCACCGGCGCGCTCGTCGACGAGCACGGCGCGGCCGCGGTCGCCCACTGAGGAGCCCGATCGATGCTGCTCATCCCCTGCCCCTGGTGCGGGCCCCGCGACGAGGCCGAGTTCCACTACGGCGGTCAGGCGCACCTCGCCTACCCGCGGGACCCGGCGGCCCTGACGGACGAGGAGTGGGCCCGCCACCTCTTCTTCCGCGACAACCCCAAGGGTCCCTTCGCCGAACGCTGGATGCACGCCGCGGGCTGCCGCCGCTGGTTCGACGCGGTGCGCGACACGGCGACGAACCGCTTCGTCAACGGCGCGTCCGCCCCGGACCCCGGCCCGTCAACGGCCGTCGGCCCGGCGGCGTCGCGCGCGCCGGCCGCCCCGGCCCCCGCCCTGCGGCCGGCGCGTGACCCGGCACAGCCCTTCCGGCTCGCCGAGGGCGGCCGGATCGACCGCGCCACGCCCCTGACGTTCACCTTCGACGGCACCACGTACACCGGCTACCGCGGGGACACCCTCGCCTCCGCGCTGCTCGCCCACGGGGTCGTCGCCACCGGTACCGGCATCAGGCTGGGGCGTCCGCGCGGCATCTTCTCCGCCGGGGTGGAGGAGCCCAACGCCCTGGTGCAGATCGAGTTCCCGTTCCCGGAACCGATGCTGCCCGCGACGACCGTCGAGCTGTACGACGGCCTCGTGGCGACCGGCCTGCCCGGTCGGGGCCGGCTCGCCACCGAGCCCGACCCGGCCCGCTACGACGCCGTCCACGCCCACTGCGACCTGCTGGTCGTCGGCGCGGGCCCCACCGGGCTGGCGGCGGCGGCCGTGGCGGCCGGCAGCGGGGCGCGGGTGATCCTCGCCGACGACCAGCCGGAACCGGGCGGCAGCCTCCTCGGCAGCGGACGGCACCTGGACTGGGCCGCGGAGACCGAGGCCCTCCTCGCCGCCGAACCCGGGATCCGCGTCCTGCGCCGTACGACGGTTTTCGGCCACTACGACGACAACCACGTCCTCGCCGTCGAGCGCCGCACGAACCACCTCGGCGCCGCCGCCCCCGTCCACGTGTCCCGCGAACGCGTCCACCGCGTCCGCGCCCGCCGGGTCGTGCTCGCCACCGGCGCGCACGAGCGTTCGCTGGCCTTCCCCGACAACGACCGTCCCGGCGTCATGCTGGCCGGCGCGGCCCGCGCCTACGTCCGCCGCTACGGCGTCGTACCCGGGCGCAGGGCCGTCGTGTTCACCACCAACGACAGCACCGGCGACGTCGTGCGCGACCTGGCCGCCGCCGGCGTGGAGATCGCGGCGGTGGTCGACGCCCGTGACGGCGCGTACGTCACCGGCACCGATGGGACGGACCGGCTGACGGCCGTCCTGGTGGGCGACCGGCGGATCGAGGCCGACCTGCTGCTGGTCTCGGGCGGCTGGAACCCCGTGGGCCACCTCTACAGCCAGGCGGGCGGCGCCCTGCGGTACGACGGGGCCCTCGGCACCTTCGTCCCGGTGCCAGGATCGACGCACCAGGCCGTGGAGTTCGCCGCCACGCCCGCGGAGGGCGTGGCGGCCGCCGCCCGGGCGCTCGCGGCCGAGGGCTTCACGCCGGCGCGGCCCCTCGTCCCGCCGGCTGAGCCGGGACCCGGGCGCCCGCCGACCGTCCTCTTCGACGTCCCCGTCCCGGCCCCCGGCCCGCGCTTCGTCGACCTGCAGCGCGACGTCACCGTGGCCGACCTGGCGCGTGCGGCCGGTACGGGGATGCGCTCGGTGGAGCACACCAAGCGGTACACCACCGCGGGCACCGCGAACGACCAGGGGAAGACCTCCGGCGTCCTGGCCTCGGGCGTCGTCGCGGGCCTGCTCGGCGTGGAGGTGTCCGCGCTCGGCACGACGACATACCGCCCCCCGTACGCGCCGGTGTCCTTCGCCGCGCTCGCGGGCCGCGACCGGGGCGCGCTCCACGACCCGGTCCGGGTGACCGCGCTGCACGACCTCCACCTCGCCGGCGGCGCGGTCTTCGAGGACGTGGGGCAGTGGAAACGCCCCCGGTACTACCCGCGCCCCGGCGAGGACATGGCGGCGGCCGTCCTGCGCGAGTGCCGGGCCGCCCGCGAGGACGTGGCCTTCATGGACGCCTCGACCCTCGGCAAGATCGACGTCCAGGGCCCGGACGCGGCGGAGTTCCTGGACGGGCTCTACACCAACCTGATGTCCACCCTGCGCACGGGGATGATCCGCTACGGCGTCATGTGCCGCCAGGACGGCATGGTCTTCGACGACGGCACGGTCATCCGGCTCGCGGAGGACCGCTTCCTGGTCACGACGACCACGGGCAACGCCGCCGCCGTCCTGGACTGGATGGAGGAGTGGCTGCAGACCGAGTGGCCGGAACTGCGCGCCCACTGCACCTCGGTGACCGAGCAGTGGGCCACCGTCGCCCTCGTGGGCCCGCGCTCGCGCGAGGTGCTGGGCGCGCTCGCCCCCGGACTGGCCGTGGACAACGCCGACTTCCCCTTCATGGCCTGGCGCGACGCGACGGTGGCGGGGCTGCCGGCGAGGGTGTGCCGGATCAGCTTCTCCGGGGAGCTCGCGTACGAGATCAACGTCCCGCCCTGGCGGGCGACGGCCCTGTGGGAGGCGGTGCGGGCCGCGGGCGCCACCCCGTACGGCACCGAGACGATGCACGTGCTGCGCGCCGAGAAGGGCTATCCGATCGTCGGCCAGGACACCGACGGCACGGTCACCCCGCAGGACCTCGGCATGGGCTGGGTCGTGTCGAAGAGGAAGCGCGACTTCATCGGCAAGCGGTCGCACGCCCGCACCGACACCGCACGCCCCGACCGCAAGCACCTCGTCGGCCTGCTGCCCGAGGACCCGGGCCTGCTGCTCCCGGAGGGCACCCACCTCGTCGCGGACCCGGTGCCGCCCGGACCGCCCGTTCCGGCGCTCGGCCACGTCAGTTCCAGCTACCGCAGTGCCGCCCTGGGCCGAACCTTCGCGCTCGCCCTGGTCAAGGGCGGCCGGCAGCGGGTGGGGGAGCGGCTGTACGCGCCCGTCGGCGACCGTCTGGTGCCCGTGACCGTCGCCTCCCCCGTCCTCTACGACCCCGAGGGGGCCCGCCGTGATGGCTGACACCGTCGCCCGGCTCAGTCCGCTGTCGGCCGCGGCCGGCCGGCTCGCCGCCACGACCCGCGCCTCGGGAGGCGCCCTGCGCCTGGCCGAACTGCCCTTCCTCACGCAGATCGACCTGCGCCTGGACCCCGGGGGCCCGGCCGCAGAGGCCGCCGGGCTCGCCCTGGGCGCACCGCTGCCCCTGGAGCCGTGCACGGCCGTCCGCACCGGGGACCTGGCGGTCCTGTGGCTCGGCCCCGACCAGTGGCTGGTCGTCGGGCCGCCCGGCGCCCAGGAGGACCTGGAGGCCCGTCTGCGCAAGGCCGCGGGCGAGGCGCACGTCTCCGTCACCGACGTCTCCGCCCAGCGCACCACCCTGCTGGTTTCCGGCCCCCGCGCCCGCGACCTGCTGGCCCACGGCTGCTCGCTCGACCTGCACCCGCGGGTGTTCACCCCCGGCCGCTGCGCGCAGACCGCGCTGGCCCGCGCCCAGGTGGTGCTGGTGGCCAGGGAGGAGGTGCGGGCGGGCTTCTGGGTGCTGGTCCGCTCCTCCTTCGCCGGCTACCTGGCCGACTGGCTGCTGGACGCCGCCACGGAGTACGTGTGACGTGGGCCGCACGACCCCCTCTTAACTTGAATCCCTGATGCGCATTATTTAGCCTCAAGGCATGCGCCTGACGAAGTCCACCGACCTCGCGCTCCGCGCGGTGATGGCCCTGTCCGTCAAGGACGAGCCGTCCACCGCCCGGGACGTGGCCGAGGCGATGCGGGTCCCGTACTCGCACCTGGCCAAGGTGGTGGCCCGGCTGCAGCACCTGGGGGTCGTCGAGACCCGCCGGGGGCGCGGCGGTGGCCTGGAGCTCACCGCCGCCGGGCGGGCGGCCTCGGTCGGCCGCCTGGTGCGGGAGCTGGAGGGTGTCGGCGACGTCGTGGACTGCGAGGGCGAGACACCCTGTCCGCTCGCCGGCGCCTGCCGGCTGCGCGGCGCGCTGCGCCGGGCGCAGGAGGCCTTCTACGCCTCCCTGGACCCGCTCACCGTCGCCGATCTGACCGCCGCGCCCACCGGACCCGTCCTGGTGGGGCTGGTCGGCTCCGGCCCGCCCGGTCCGCGGGGCTGATCCGGCCCATCCGAACCGACCGCCCGCCGAGGGCGGGTCTCTGCACGCCCTTTAATGCGAATATCAGATACCAATTAGGGAGCCGTCCATGCTCAGCGAGAAGTCCGCAGCGACCGTCCGCGCCACCCTGCCCGCCGTCGGCGGCGCGATCTCCGAGATCACCGCGCTCTTCTACGACCGGCTCTTCGCCGCCCACCCCGAGTTGCTGAGGGACCTGTTCAACCGCGGCAACCAGGCGGCCGGCACGCAGCGCGAGGCGCTCGCCGGAGCCATCGCGCACTTCGCCACCGTCCTGGTCGAGCACCCCGGACAGCGCCCCGACGCGATGCTCTCCCGCATCGCCCACAAGCACGCGTCGCTCGGCATCACCCCCGGCCAGTACCACATCGTGCAGGAGCACCTCTTCGCCGCCATCGCCGAAGTGCTGGGCGACGCCGTCACCGAGGAGGTCGCCGCCGCCTGGGACGAGGTCTACTGGCTGATGGCCAACGCCCTCATCGCCATCGAGCAGCGGCTCTACGCCGAGCACGGCGTCCTCGCCGGGGACACCTGGCGCCCCTGGGAGGTCGCCGCGAAGGTGCAGGAGACCGAGGACGTCGTCTCCCTCCGGCTCCGTCCCGCGGACGGCCTGCCGCTGCCCGACTTCGGCCCCGGCCAGTACGTCTCGGTGCGCGTCGAACTCCCCGACGGCGCCCGGCAGATCCGGCAGTACAGCCTCTCCGGCGCGCCCGGCGACACCACCCGGCAGATCACCGTCAAGCGCGAGCGCGGCGTCGCCGGGGACCCGGCCGGCGAGGTCTCCGGCCACCTCCACGACCACGTGGGCGAGGGCGCCCTCGTCGAGCTGTCGGCCCCCTACGGCGACATCGTCCTCCACGACGACGGCGGGCCCCTACTGCTCGCCTCCGCCGGCATCGGCTGCACCCCGATGCTCGCCATGCTGCACCGGCTCGCCGGCGACGGCTACGGCGCCCCCGTGACCGTCGTCCACGGCGACCGTACGCCGGGGCACCACGCCCACGCCGCCGACCACCGCGCCCTGACCGAGAAGCTCCCCGGGGGCAGCGCCCACTTCTGGTACGAGGACCCGGGCACCGACGCCGTCCCCGGCGACCGCACCGGCCGGGTCGACCTGTCCGGCGTCGACCTGCCGGACGGCCTGCGGGCCTACCTGTGCGGCCCGCTGCCCTTCATGCGCGCCGTGCGCAGCCAGCTCATCGAACGCGGCGTGCCCGCCGCGGACGTGCACTACGAGGTCTTCGGCCCCGACCTGTGGCTGGCCCGCGGCTGACCGGCCACACTGGTCGGATGGCGGACAAGGCGGTCAAGCGCAGCGCGGGGATCCTGCTCTTCCGCGGCACCCCGCGCGGCGCGCCCGAGGTGCTGCTGGCCCACATGGGCGGCCCGTTCTGGTCCTCCAAGGACGCCGGGGCCTGGACCATCCCCAAGGGCGAGTACGAGCCCGACGAGACCGCCGAGGCGGCCGCCCGGCGCGAGTTCCTGGAGGAACTGGGCCTGCCCGTGCCGCAGGGCGAGCTGCTGCCGCTCGGCGAGAACCTGCAGCCGGGCGGGAAGGTCGTGACCGTCTGGGCGCTGGAGGGCGACCTCGACACCGGCCTCGTGGTGCCCGGGACCTTCTCCATGGAGTGGCCCCGGGGCTCGGGCCGGGTCCGGGAGTTCCCCGAGGTCGACCGGGCCGCGTGGTTCCCGCTCGGCCCGGCCGCCCACGGGAAGATCCTCTCCGCCCAGCGGACGTTCCTCGACCGGCTGCGCCGGCTGCTGGACGGGGGCGGCGCCGGCGGAGCCGGTCAGGGGGCCGGAGAGGCGTAGATCGACTCGATCTGCGCCGCGTACTCGCTGACGATCGTGTTTCTGCGGAGCTTCAGCGAGGGCGTCAGCATCCCGTTCTCCACCGAGAACTCGTGCGGCAGGATGCGGAACGCCCGGATCGACTCGGCCCGCGAGACCGCCGCGTTGGCCATCGACACCGCGCGCTGGACCTCGGCGTGCACGTCCGGCTCGGCCATCGCGGTCCGCAGCTGGACGGCCTCCCGGTCCAGGGTGATCAGCGCCGCGACGAAGGGCCTGTTGTCGCCGACCACGATGCACTGCGAGACCAGCGGGTGCGCCCGCAGCCGCTCCTCCAGCACCAGCGGCGCCACGCTCTTGCCGCCGCTGGTGATGATGATGTCCTTCTTCCGCCCGGTGATCGTCAGGTACCCGTCCGGGTCGAGAGAGCCCATGTCGCCGGTGGCCATCCAGCCGCCGCGGCGCCACACCTCGTGGTTCGCGACCGGGTCGGCGTGGTAGCCGGCGAAGACCGTCGTCCCCCGCACCAGCACCTCGCCGTCCGGTGCGATCCGCACCGCGCTGCCCGGCAGCGGCCGGCCCACGGTGCCGAAGCGCACCTTCCCCAGCGGCTGCGCGGTCACCGCGGCCGTGGTCTCGGTCAGCCCGTACCCGTCGTAGATGGTGAGCCCGGCACCCGCGAACAGCAGCGCCAGCTCCCGGCTGAGCGGGGACCCGCCCGAGACGGTGTAGTGCACGCGCCCGCCCAGCACGTCCCGGATCCGCCCGTAGACCATCCGGTCGAACGCCGAGTGCGCCGCCCGCAGCAGCGGTCCCGGCCCCGGACCCGAGCCCAGTGCGTGCCGCTCCACGGCCTCGGCGTAGCGCACCGCCACGTTCGCCGCCCGGTCGAAGACATGGGCCTTGCCGCCGCGGGCGGCGGTGTTCCGCGCGCCCTGGATGATCTTCTCGTAGACGTACGGGACGGCGAGCAGGATGGTCGGCCGGAAGGAACGGAACGCCGGGAGGAGTTCGCCGGGGGTCAGGTCGGGCTGGTGACCGAGCAGCACGCCGCCGCGCACCGCACAGGTGGTCACCATCAGCCCGTAGATGTGCGACATGGGCAGGAACGCCAGCACCGACGGCCGCACCCCCGGCGGGGCGAAGATCGAACCGTACCCGGCCAGCAGCGTGTCGCACTCGGCGGCGAGGTTGGCGTGGGTGATCAGGCAGCCCCTGGGCGGCCCCGTGGTGCCCGAGGTGTAGGCGATCACCGCCACCGACTGCGGCTCGACCGCCCAGCGCAACTGGTCCAGCATCACCGGATGGACCTGCCGGCCCAGCGCCGCCAGCCACGGGACGCACCCTGCGTCCAGCTGCCAGATCCGGCGCAGCGCGGGCAGCGTGTCGCAGACGGCGCCCACCGTCATGGCGTGGTCCTCGTGCTCGACGACGACCGCGACCGCCCCGGAGTCGGCGAGGATCCAGCGGACCTGCTCGGCCGAGGAGGTGGGATAGACGGGGACGATCCGGGCGCCCACCGACCACAGCGCGTAGGAGAACAGCGTCCACTCGTACCGGGTGCGGGCCATCACCGCCACCGGCTCGCCGAAGCGGACACCGTCCGCCACCAGACCGCGGGCCAGTTCGGCCACCTCGTCGCGGAAGGCCGCGGCGCCGACCTCCTGCCAGCGGTCGCCCTCGTGCCCCTCGCGCCGGGCCAGGACGGCCGCGTCCGGGCGCCTGTCGGCCGCGTCGTACACCGAGTCGGCGAGTCCCCCCGACCGCAGTTGCTCCGCCCGGGGCGGAAGGCTGAACTCGCGCACGGCGCCCCTTCCCCGAGCCTGTGCCACGCCGCGGCGAGGCGGCAGGCAGGGAAGATATCCGGCTATTGGTCCACTTGCCTAGAGGTGGGGCGGAAGCGGCAGTCACTGACGCGAACGGGTACCTCGGGGCCGGTGGTTCGCGCCGACTACCATGGCCTTATCAGGCGCGTACCCCGACCGGGACGCGACCGTCCGCATCAGGAGTGTGAGCCGTGCTGCGCACCATGTTCAAGTCCAAGGTCCACCGTGCCACCGTGACCGAGGCCGACCTGCACTACGTCGGCTCCGTCACCGTCGACGCCGATCTGATGGACGCCGCCGACCTGTTGCCCGGCGAGCTGGTCCACATCGTGGACATCACCAACGGCGCCCGACTGGAGACCTACGTCATCGAGGGCCGCCGCGGCTCCGGGGTGATCGGCATCAACGGTGCCGCCGCGCATCTGGTGCACCCCGGGGACCTGGTCATCCTCATCAGCTACGCGCAGGTCGACGACGCGGAGGCCCGTGCGCTGCGGCCGCGGGTGGTGCACGTCGACGCGGACAACCGGATCGTCGCGCTGGGCGCCGACGCCTCCGAGCCGGTCCCCGGGAGCGGAACCCAGGCGAGCCCGAACGCGGTGCCGGTCGGCTGAACGTCCGTACGAGTGGCTGTGCTATTGTCCGGATCCAACTTCGAGGTATCCGTCCAGGTGGGGTCCGGTGGTCACGGGCCTCGCCGGGACCGGGAGCGCGGCGTGCTGCCGTCGTCCTCCCACAGCATTCCTCGGGCCTGACGCATCAGCAGTTCACCGGGCTCCGGCGGATCGCTGGGCTGCCACGGATCTCCGTGACGGGCCCGGACACTGTCGCTCTCGGGGGTGGGCGATGAGAGCACACTTTTGTTCGGCCCGAAAGGAACTGAGTCCCATGCACGCTGGCAGAACTGCCAGGCTGCGTACCGTGTCCCTGGTGGTCCTCACCTTCTCCCTGACGGCAGCGGCCACCGGCTGCGGCGGCGATTCGGGCGGGCAGGGCGGCGAAGTCACGGTGGGCATCGCCCTTCCCACCAAGAAGCAGACCCGCTGGATCGCCGACGGCGACAACATGTCCAAGCTGTTCAAGGCCCAGGGGTACAAGACCGACCTGCAGTACGCCGACGACAAGGTCAACACGCAGGTCGACCAGGTCGAGGCGATGATCGACCGGGGCGACAAGCTCCTGATCATCGGAGCGGTCGACGGATTCGAGCTCGGCGACGCCCTCCAGAAGGCGTCGAGGGCGGGCGTCAAGGTCATCGCCTACGACCGCCTCCTGCTGGGCTCCAGCAACGTCGACTACTACGCGAGCTTCAACAACGCCCAGGTCGGCACGATCCAGGGCGAGTACATCGAGCGGAAGCTCGGGTTGAAGTCCGGCAACGGGCCGTACAACCTCGAGGTCTTCGCCGGCGACCCCGACGACAACAACGCCTCGTTCTTCTTCAAGGGCGCGATGGACGTCCTGCAGAAGTACATCGACAAGGGTCAGCTGGTCGTGAAGAGCGACCAGACCCGCCTGAGTCAGGTGGCGACGTTCCACTGGGACGCGGCGATCGCCACCGAGACGATGGCGACCCGGCTGAGGAACCACTACAAGGGCAGCTCCACCGTGGACGCCGTCCTCGCCCCCAACGACGGCATCGCCCGCGGCGTCATCCAGGCGCTGAAGACCGGGGGCTACGGCACCACGGCCAAGCCGATGCCGGTCATCACCGGCCAGGACGCCGAGGTCGACTCGGTGAAGGAGATCATCAAGGGCGATCAGTCCATGACGGTCTACAAGGACACCCGCAAGCTCGCGGCCCGCGCGGTCCAGATGGCCCAGGACATCCTCGGCGGCCGGCAGCCCGAGATCAACGACAAGGACACGTACGACAACGGCAACAAGATCGTGCCGTCGTACCTGATCTCCCCGGTCGGCGTCGACAAGGGCAACTACCAGAAGCTGCTGGTCAAGAGCGGCTACATCAACGCGTCCGACCTCGGCTGACGCGAAGCGCACGTACGCGGGGCCGGGAGGAACACAACGTTCCTCCCGGCCCTCGTCGTACCCGGCGGCAGCCCCGCGTCAGATGAGCACGTTCAGCGAACCCGAGCTGTACAGACCGCCGTAGCCGCGGCCGGACTTGTCACCGAACCCGTAGTCGAAGTCGTTGAGGCCCTTGCCGAGACCGAGGGCGTGGACGCCCTTGCCGAACCCAACGCCATAGCCATAGCTCACGCTGTACTTGTAGCTGAAGCTGAACCGGTAGCCGTGCTTGTTGCACTGCTTCTTGTGGTGCTTCTTGTACTTCTTGTGGTGGCCCTTGTCGTGGCCCTTTCCGCCCTTGTTGCCCTTGCTGTCCTTTCCGCTCTTGCCCTTGCTGCCCTTGCTGCCCTTACTGCTGCCCTTCCCGTTGTTGTCGTCCTTGTCCTTGTACGTCGCGTTGTCGCCGTTGTCGCTGTTGTTACCGTTGCCGCCCTTACCGCCTCCCTTGCCGCCCTTGCCTCCACCGTTGCCGTTGCCGTTGTCGTTGCCGTTGTCGTCATCGTCGTCGCCGTTGTCGTCGCCGCCGCGACCGCTGGCGCCGTCGTCGTTCCAGTCGGAACGACCGCCACCGCCACCGCCACCGCCGCCACCGCCGCCGCCGCGGCCGTTGTCGCCGTAGCCGCCGTCGTCGTCGCCGTTGCCCCGACCGCCACCGCCACCGCCGCCACCGCCACCGCCGCCGCCGCGGCCGTTGTCGCCGTAGCCGCCGTCGTCGTCGCCGTTGCCCCGGCCTCCACCGCCCCCTCCGCCGCCGCGGCCGTTGCCTCCGCCGCCTCCGCGGCCACTGTCGCTGTCGCCGTAGCCGTTGTTCCCGTTGTCCCCGCCGTTGTCGCCGTATCCGTTGTCGTCGTCGCCGTAGTCGTCGCTGCCCTTGCTGTAGGAGCCGTTCCCGCCGTCGTCGCTGCTCGCCGTGGCGACGGCGCTGCCGGTCGAGGCGGCCAAGAGGCCGGTGGCAAGAAGTCCGGTCGCGACGCCGAGAGCGGTGCGGCGCATCAGACTGGTTCGCATGAGTGTCCTTCCTTCGGACGCGTTGCGGGCGGCGGTCGACGCCGCCCCTGCGATCCAGTCGTACGTCGCGCGGTCAACGGCCGCCCGTCGAGCGGAGCGTCCGGGCGACAGCGTGGCCAAGGAAGTGACGCAGTGCCACGAGGTACGGAACGTCAGTCCCCGCTGAGCAACAGCGTGTCGAGACCGCGTACCAGACCCCGGCGTGTCGCGGCCGCGCGAGCGGCGAGCAGGGTCCCCGCGACGTAGGGCGCGGGGGAGGTGCCCGCCTCGTGACGGATCACCAGACGCTCGTCCGGCAGCCCGAACTGCACCTCCACGGCGAGGGTGTAGCCCGGCAGTCGCAGCGAGTGGACCTGCGTGCCCGCGATCGACGCGCCGCGGGCCTCGGGGTGCCCCGCCGTGCGTTCCGGGTCCACGGCGTACTCGGGCCGCCGTACGGCGCCCAGCTGTTCGGCGAGTTCGCGCGCGGTGCCGCTGGGGGCGTCCGGCTTGGTCGCGGACGCGTAGTCGATGATCTCCCAGTGCGGCAGGTGACGGGCGGCCAGCCGGGCGGCGGCCTGCGCCATGGCGGCGGTCAGCGAGAAGTTCCCCGAGGCCACCACGCCGACCCCGTGCTCCTCGGCCAGCGCGGCGATCTCCTCGTAGTCCGCGCCGGACAGGCCCGACGAGCCGACCACGACGTTGACTCCGCGGACCACGGCGGTGCGCACATGACGCCCGACAGCGGTGTGCGAGGTGTAGTCGATCAGCACGTCCACGCCGTCCAGCGCGTCGTCGACCGTGCTGAAGACCGGCACCCCGAGTTCCGGACCGCCCCACACCGCCCCGAGGTCCGCGCCGGCCGCCGACCGCGCCACCGCCGTCCGCAGCCGCAGGTCCCCGGAGTCCAGGACGGCGCGCGCGACCGCCTCCCCGGTCCAGCCGGTCGCCCCGGCGACGCACACGTTCAGCAGGTCCATCCCACCAGCATGAGGCATGATCACCGTCCTTCCCGCCCTGAACCGGTCCCCCCGGGGGACCTCAGGCGCAGCCGGGCGGCGGCGGAGCGGGCCTGACGGCGCATCCGGCCCGGCAGCGTCGTCGAGTGCGGCGCGGCGGCGACGAGCTGCTCCGACAGCCACAGCGAGCGCTTCTCCAGGTCCAGCTCGTCCAGCAGCCGGTCGATGTTGGCCAGCAGCGCCCCGTACAGGTCCCAGCTCTCCCAGCGCCGTTCCGTCTCCGCCCGCAGCAGCGCCGCGATCCGGTCCCGTTCCTCCCGGCCGCGCCGCAGCGCGTCCTCCAGCCGGGCCTCCGCCTGGTCCGCGCCCTCCGTGACCTGGGCGGCGATCAGCCGGCCGTAGCTGTCGACGGCGTCGGCCATGTCGGCGAACAACTCGTCGATGCCGGCGGCGAGCTCGCCGGTGAACAGTGGCTCCCGCGCGCCGCGCTCGCGGTCCAGCTCCGTCAGCGAGCGGCACAGCGTCCGCAGCAGCACGGTCGACACCTCCAGGGTGTCCAGCCCGCTGCGCAGGAGGAGCCGGGCCATCGCGCCCTCCGCCGGTTTCACCCGCGGGTTGAGCCGGGTCCCCTCCTCCGCCCTGCGCAGCGAGGCGTCGAACCGTGCGATCTCGTTGTCCAGCCGGCGTGCGTCCATCAGCCAGGAGCGGGCCTGCCCGGCGGTGGCGCCGTCGCGCACCTCCCGCCCCATACGGAGCATCAGCGCCCGCATGTGCTCGGCCAGCTCCCGCACCGCGTCACCGGCCGGCTCCACGAAGGCGGGGGGCGGCACGACGACGTTCAGCAGCACCCCGACGATCGCCCCGACCAGGGTCTCCAGGATGCGGTCCAGCGCCTCGCCGGAGGGGGCGGGGACGGCCAGGATGAGCATCGCGCTGATCGCCACCTCGGCCACGAACTCGTCCACGCGGATGAAGTGACCGATCACCAGCGACGCCAGGATGATCAGCCCGAGGCTCCACCACGTCAGCCCGATCAGCTCCGCGAAGCCGACCGCGATGAGGACGCCCGCCACCACGCTGACCACCCGTCGGATGCCCGTGGTCACCGTCGTGTAGAGCGTCACCTGTACCACGAGCAGGGCCGTCAGCGGAGCCGTCAGCGGCGCGGGGTTGGGCAGCAGCCAGACGGCCACGGCGTACGACAGCACCGCGGCCACGGTGGAGCGCACCGTCTGCACGACGATCGGGTCGTTGTTGCGCCGCAGGAGGTCGGCGAGCGGGGCGGGGAGGACGCCGGGCACCCTGCCAGTCTCCCCACGCGCGGGACGTCGGCACCGGTCGGCGGCACGGGTTGCGCCGACCGCGTGAATACCCGGCCCCGACACGCCCCTGAGGCACCGTCGGCGGCCGCGGCGGGGGCTTCATGGTCCGGGCCGAGTGTGTCCGAGCAGGGGAGCGAGGTGCCTATGGCGTGCGCGGTACGGCGCTCCCGGGCCCTTGCCGCGGTGGTCGTCCTCGCGGCCGCCGCGGTCGCGTGCGGCGGCGCGTCGCGGACGTCCGGACGGGCGACGCTCGACTGGTACAACTTCCCCGACGACTCCGGGGCGCTCCAGCAGGCCGCCGACCGCTGCAGCCGTGCCTCCGGCGGACGCTACGTCATCCGCTACAACAAGCTCCCCCGGACGGCGGACGGCCAGCGGCAGCAACTCGTACGCCGGCTGGCCGCACACGACCCCGCGCTCGACGTCCTCGGCCTGGACGTCACCTGGGCCCCGGAATTCGCCGAGGCCGGCTGGATCCGCCCGTGGACGGGCGACCGGCGTGCCGAGGCCGTCCGGGACACCCTTGCCGCGCCGCTGCAGACGGCCACGTGGAAGGGCCGCCTCTACGCCGTCCCGTACAACACCAACGTCCAGCTGCTGTGGTACCGGTCGGACCTCGTGCCGGAGCCGCCCACGACCTGGGCCGGGATGCTCGATGCGGCCCGCGCCCTGGCGAAGGCCGGCAAGCCCCACCGGATCGAGGTCCAGGGCGCCCAGTACGAGGGGCTCACCGTCTGGTTCAACACGCTCGTCGCCAGCGCCGGCGGGTCGATCCTCAACGCCGACGCGACCGCGCCCTCGCTCGGCGCGCCCGCGGTGCGGGCCGCGGGCATCATGCGCGACCTGGCGGTCTCGCCCGCCGCCGACCCGTCGCTGCCCAACCAGACGGAGGACCAGAACCGGCTGGCCATGGAGTCCGGCACCGCCGCCTTCCAGCTGAACTACCCCTTCGTGTATCCGGCGATGAAGGCCGACAACCCGGAGCTGTTCCCGCACTTGAGATGGGCACGCTACCCGCGGGTCGACGCCGGCCGCCCCGCGCGGGTCACCATCGGCGGGATCGACCTCGCCGTCGGCGCCTACAGCCGCCGGCCCGCCCTCGCCTTCGAGGCGGCGCTGTGCCTGCGCGACCGCGACAACCAGCGGACCGCCGCGCTGCTGGGCGGCCTGCCGCCGACCCTGCGCGGCCTCTACGACGATCCCCGGATCAAAGCCAGCTACCCCTTCGCGCAGGACATCCTCGCCGAGCTGGAGAACGCCGCCCTGCGGCCGCAGACCCCCGCCTACCAGAACGTGTCCATCGCGGTGGCCCACACCCTGTCACCACCCGCCGCGATCCGGCCGGCCGAGTCCGTCCGGGACCTGCGGGGGCAGATCGAGGACGCCCTGCAGTCCAAGGGGCTGGTCCCGTGACGCGGCTCTCGGAGGGCGCCCGCCAGGAGCGGCGGCTGGGCTGGCTGCTCTGCGCCCCCGCCGTGGTCGTCATGCTCGTCGTGACGGCCTACCCCGTGTTCTACGCCGTCTACCTGTCACTGCACCGCTACGACCTGCGCTTCCCCCAGCTGGCCCGTTTCGTGGGCCTGGACAACTACGCCGCGGTCCTGAGCTCCGGGTTCTGGTGGGAGGCCCTCTGGGTGACCTGCCTGATCACGGTGGTGTCCGTGGCGGTGGAACTGGCCCTCGGCATGGGCCTGGCCGTCGTCATGCACCGGGCGATCCTCGGCCGCTCCGCGGTGCGCACCGCGATCCTGCTGCCGTACGGCATCGTGACCGTCGTCGCCGCCTTCTCCTGGCAGTACGCCTGGACCCCCGGCATCGGCTACCTCGTCGACGCGTCGGGACAGGCCCCGCTGACCGACCACTGGAAGGCCATCGGACTGATCATCCTGGCCGAGGTCTGGAAGACCACGCCCTTCATGGCGCTGCTGCTGCTCGCCGGGCTGGCCCTGGTGCCCGAGGAGACCCTGCGCGCGGCCATGGTCGACGGCGCCGGCCGCTGGCAGCGCTTCCGGCTGGTCACGCTGCCGCTGATGAAGCCCGCCATCCTGGTGGCGCTGCTGTTCCGCACCCTCGACGCGTTCCGGATCTTCGACAACATCTACGTGCTCACGCAGGGCTCCAACGGCACGGGCTCGGTGTCGATCCTCGGCTACGACAACCTCTTCACGGCGCTGAACCTCGGCATCGGCTCGGCGATCTCGGTGCTGATCTTCCTGTGCGTGGCGGTCATCGCCTTCGCGTTCATCCGGCTGTTCGGCACGGCCGCCCCCGGATCGGAGGACACCGGACGATGAGCACGAGCCCGGCGCAGCGGCGGCGGATCGCCCGCTGGAGCGTCGTCAACACCGTCGTGGTGCTGTACGCGCTGTTCCCGGTGTGGTGGATCGTCGCCCTGTCCTTCAAGGACCCCGCCACCCTCTCCGACGGCAGCTTCGTCCCCCGTACGTGGACGCTGGAGAACTACCGGGGCATCTTCGCGACCTCCGAGTTCACCCGCGCGCTGGTCAACTCCGTCGGGATCGCCCTGATCTCCACCGTCGTCGCCGTCACGCTGGGCACCATGGCCGCCTACGCCGTGGCCCGGCTGCGCTTCCCCGGCAAGGGGCTGCTGATCGGCACCTCGCTGCTGATCGCGATGTTCCCGCCGATCTCCCTGGTGTCGCCGCTGTTCGACATCGAACGCCTCCTCGGGCTGTTCGACACCTGGGCCGGGCTGATCATCCCGTACATGACCTTCTCGCTGCCGCTGGCGGTCTACACGCTGTCGGCGTTCTTCCGTGAGATCCCCTGGGACCTGGAGAAGGCGGCCAAGGTCGACGGGGCGACGCCGGCCCAGGCCTTCCGGCTGGTCATCGCACCGCTCGCGGCGCCCGGGGTGTTCACCACGGCGATCCTGGTCTTCATCTTCTGCTGGAACGACTTCCTGTTCGCGATCTCCCTCACCTCCACCACCACCGCGCGCACCGTGCCGGCGGCGATCGCGTTCTTCACCGGCAGCTCCCAGTTCCAGCAGCCCACCGGCTCGATCGCCGCGGCCGCCGTGGTCATCACCGTCCCGATCGTCGTCTTCGTGCTGCTGTTCCAGCGGCGCATCGTGGCCGGACTGACCTCCGGCGCAGTGAAGGGCTGAAGGACCGCACATGGCCGAGATCACCCTCGACGGCGTCACCAAGCGCTACCCCGACGGCGCGGTCGCCGTCCGCGACGTCAGCCTCGCCATCGGGGACGGCGAGTTCGTCATCCTCGTGGGGCCGTCAGGCTGCGGCAAGTCCACGACCCTGAACATGATCGCCGGGCTGGAGGACATCACCGAGGGCACCCTGCGCATCGGCGGGCAGGTCGTCAACGACAAGGCCCCCAAGGACCGCGACATCGCCATGGTCTTCCAGAGCTACGCCCTCTACCCCCACATGACCGTCCGCCAGAACATGGGCTTCGCCCTGCGGCTGGCCCGCGTGGACAAGGCGGTCATCAAGGAGAAGGTCGAGGAGGCCGCCCGGGTCCTGGACCTCACCGGCCACCTCGACCGCAAGCCCGCCCACCTCTCCGGAGGGCAGCGCCAGCGCGTCGCCATGGGCCGGGCCATCGTCCGCGAGCCCAAGGCCTTCCTGATGGACGAGCCGCTCTCCAACCTCGACGCCAAGCTGCGGGTCCAGATGCGCACCCAGATCGCCCGGCTGCAGCGGCGCCTGGGCACCACCACGGTGTACGTCACGCACGACCAGACCGAGGCCATGACGCTCGGCGACCGTGTCGTCGTGATGCGCGGCGGAGTCGTCCAGCAGACCGGCTCGCCGCAGGAACTGTACGACCGGCCGCGCAACCTCTTCGTCGCCGGGTTCATCGGCTCGCCCGCGATGAACTTCCTGCCCGCCACCGTGGAGGAGGACCGGCTGCGCACCCCCCTCGGCGACCTGCCGCTCGACGACCGCCTCCGCACCGCCCTGGCACGCCACGACGCACCGCGCGAGGTCATCGCGGGCTTCCGGCCCGAGCACTTCGAGGACGCCGCGCTCGTCGACCCCGGCCGTGGCGGCGCCACGGTCACCGTCACCGTCGACGTCCGCGAGTCCCTCGGCTCGGACGTCTACGTCCACGTCGCCCAGGAGGGCGGCGCGGCCGCCGCAGCCGCCGCGGAGCAACTGGCCGAACTCGCGGCCGACTCCGGGCTCGCCGACACCGGCGCCGGCGGCCCCGAGGTCGTCGCCCGGCTCTCCGCCAGGACCCGGGCCCGCGACGGCGAACGCCTGCGGCTGTGGCTGGACACCGCACAGGCCCAGGTCTTCGACCCGGCCACCGGCGACAACCTCACGCTCCCCGGATCCCCCGGCGACACGACCGCGGGGTGAGCGCATGGCCCCGGCCACCGTCCCGCCGCCGCTGCCCGGCCCCCTCGCGCACCTCGCCCCGCTCCTCGACGACTGGGGCTACCTGGCGGTCGGCGTCCTCGTCCTGCTCGACAACTGCGGCATCCCCGTGCCCGGGCAGACCGTCCTCGTCGTCGCGGCCGCCTACGCGGGCACCGGCCGGATGGACATCGCCGGCGTCGTCGCGGTCGCCGTCGCCGCGGCCGTCGCGGGCGACTGCCTCGGCTACCTCATCGGCCGCATCGGCGGCCGCGCCTTCGTCCACCGATGGGGCCGCTACGTCCTGCTCACCCCGGAGCGCTTCGTGCGCGGCGAGGAGTTCTTCGCCCGCCGCGGCGACCTCGTCGTCCTCCTCGCCCGGTTCGTCGACGTCCTGCGCCAGACCAACGGCATCATCGCCGGCACCGCCGGCATGCCCTGGTGGCGCTTCCTGCTCTGCAACACCCTCGGCGCGATCCTCTGGGTCGGCGTCTGGGCCGCCCTCGCCTACGCCGCCGGCACCCGCCTCGGCCCCCTCTACGCCTGGCTCACCCGCTTCCAGCTCTACGCCCTGATCGCCGTGGCCCTCCTCGCCGCCGCCCTGACCGCCCGCCACATCCGCCGCCGCCGCACCCGCCGCCGCGACGCCGGCCCCTGAGGCGGGCCCTCACAGCCCGGCGCGCGCCATCAGCGTCGCCAGATCCGGCTCCGGTACGCGGACGACCCCCTGCGGGTGCCTGTTGCTCAAGGCGGCCAGCGGAACGGGACGGTCATGCAGGGCGCGCGTCGCCGCGAGGTCCAGCACCGCCGAGAACCGCCAGGGGTAGACCGGGTCGGCCACCTCCCGGGGCTCGTCCTCCACGTCGGCCATGGCGGCGATCACCTTGTACGGGCTGGTGAAGTAGATCCAGATGCGGTCACCGTCGACCATGTGGCGGCGCCGCGAGAGCCACCAGTCGCCCCGTGGTTGCGTCCGCGCGCAGTCGAGCACCTCGCCCGGCGTGGCGAGCTTCCCGTTCATCGTCGTGTCAGTCGACTTCAGGATGTACAGCCAGTCGCTCATCGCCGATGGTCCCCTGCCCGGTTCGCCGTTGTGTACTTCCACCTTCGGGCAACGTCCGGCCCTGGACCAGGGCTTCGGACAGGGGCGGCGGGGTCCGGCGTGGCGTGCAGTCGCGGGTGGGGGCACGGCCCCGCGCCCTTCGCGCCCTTCGCGCCCGTGGGCGGGGTGCCCGGGGCCCCGGTGGGGGCTACAGCAGGTCCTCGATGGTGATCGGCATCTTGCGTACGCGGCGGCCCGTGGCGTGGTGGACGGCGTTGGCGATGGCGGCGCCGGCGCCGACCTGGCCGATCTCGCCGACGCCCTTGACGCCGAGGGGGTTGACGACGGTGTCCTCGACCTCGACGAGCTCGACGTCGACGTCCGGCACGTCCGCGTTGACGGCGACCAGGTAGTCACCGAGGCTGGACGCCGCCCAGCGGCCGGTGCGGGGCTCCATGTGGTTGGCCTCGAGGAGGGCCTGGCCCAGGCCCCAGATCATGCCGCCGGTGAGCTGGCTGCGGGTGGTCTTGGGGTTGAGGACCCGCCCGGGGGCGAAGGCGCCGACCATGCGGCGGACCCGGACGAGGCCCAGGTCGGCGTCGACGGCGACCTCGGCGAACTGGGCGCCGAAGGTCATCAGGGCGTGCCCGTTCGCGCCGGCGTCCGGGGTCCAGGAGCCCAGGGCCTCCACGTCGGGTAGGAACTGACGGTGCATCATCTCCGCGTAGGTCTCGCCGGTGCCGGGGTCGTCCCGGAGCACCATGCGGCCGTCCTGGACCTCGACGGCCTCCGGGGCCGCGCCGTGCAGCGGCGACTCCGCGTCCGCGACCGCCCGCGCGACGAGCGCGTCGCGCAGGGCGGTGGCGGCGGTGTGGACGGCCGCGCTGATCATGCCCGCTCCGGCCGAGCCGACGGCCGCGGCGATCTGGGGGAAGGCGGTGTCGCCGTTCTCGAAGCGGCACCGCCCGGCCGGCAGGCCGAGGGCGTCGGCGGCGACCTGCGTCATGGCCGTGGCCACGCCGGTGCCGAAGTCGGGGGTGGCCGCCTGCACCAGGGCCGTCCCGTCGGCGTAGAGGCGAGCGCGGGCGCGCTGCGGGGTGACGGGCTGGGCGACGGGGTAGCCGGCGCTGGCCATGCCGGTGCCGATCAGCCAGTGCCCTTCACGCCGGGAGCGCGGTCGCGGATCGCGGTCCGCCCAGCCGAAACGCTCCGCGCCGCGGCGGTAGCACTCCTCCAGCCCCCAGCTCGACCACGGGTCGCCCGTGCCGGGGTCGGTCGCCGTGATGTTGCGCAGCCGCAGCTCCAGCGGGTCCATCCCGAGGCGCTCGGCGAGCTCGTCCATCGCGCACTCCACGGCGAACATGCCCGAGGCCTCGCCCGGGGCGCGCATGAAGGTCGGCGTCATGGTGTTCGCGCGGAACAGCCGGTACTCGCCCTCGTAGTGGGGGCATCCGTAGATCTGCGAGGCGACGCCGAGGGAGGGTTCGGCCCAGTCGTCGAAGTGCGAGGTGGGGGAGAGCTTGTGGTGGCGCAGCGCGGTGAGCCGCCCGTCCCCGGCCGCGGCGAGCATGATCGTCTGCTCCTGCTCCTCGCGGTGTCCCATCGAGGTGAACATCTGCTCGCGGGTCAGGGCCAGTTTCACCGGGCGGCCGACCTGCCGGGCGGCGATCGCGGCGAGGGCCGGATGGTGCCAGATCATGGCCTTGCCGCCGAAACTGCCGCCCGTGTAGTGCCCGATGACCCGCACCCGGGAGACCGGCAGGCCGAGCAGCGCGGCGACCGTCTGCTGGGTGGAGGTGATGCCCTGCGTGGCGTCCCAGAGGGTGAGTCCGTCGCCCTCCCAGGACGCGGTGGTCGCCGGCGGTTCGATGGGGTTGTGGTTGTTGGCGGCGTAGGTGAAGGTGAGGTCCAGCCGTACGTCGGCCTCGTCGATGCCCTTGCGCAGGTCGCCCCGGCTCATGCGGCCCGGTATGAAGCCGCCGAAGATCGCCTCGGGCACGTGGGCCCGGTCCCGGCCCTGGTCGAGGGTGGTGAGGGAGGGCTCCTCCGCGTACCGCACGTGCAGCAGGCTCGCCGCGTGCTGGGCCCGTTCGTGCGTGTCGGCGACGACGACGGCGATGTGCTGTCCCGCGTAGTGGACGACGTCGTCCTGCAGGGGGAAGAAGGTCTGGCCGGGCGCCGCCGTCCCCGCCAGGGAGGGGATCAGCGGCGGCTGCGCCGCGATGGGCGGGGTGTTCTCGTGGGTGAGGACCGCGAGGACGCCCTCGGCGGCCTCGGCCTCGCCCGCGTCGATCGAGGTGATCCGCCCGCAGGCGATGTGGGCCCCGACGAGCGCGGCGTACGCCATGCCGGGGAGCGGGATCTCCGCCGAGTACTGTGCCGAGCCGGTGACCTTGGGGCGGCCGTCGACACGGTCCATGGGCTGCCCGACGGCCGGGCTCATGACGGGCTCCCGGCGAGGGTCCCGAGCGCGCGGACCACGGCCCGGCAGGCGAGTTCGACCTTGAACGCGTTCATCGCCGTGGGCCGCGCCGCGGCCAGTTCGACCCGCGCGGCCTCGTGGAAGTTCTCCGGGATCGCCGGCGCCCCGAGCAGGAACTCCTCGGCGCGTTCGGCCCGCCAGGGCCGGGTGCCCACCCCGCCGAGCGCGAGGCGGACGTCCAGCACCAGCCCGTCCGCCAGCGCCAGCGCGGCCGCCACCGAGACCAGGGCGAACTCGTACGACTCGCGGTCCCTGACCTTCAGGTAGGTGGAACGACGGGCGATCGGCACCGAGGGCACCTCGATCACGGTGATCAGCTCGCCGTGCTCCAGCGGGTGCTCCCGGTCCGGGGTGTCGCCGGGCAGCAGGAAGAACTCGTCGAAGGAGTAGGAGCGGTCACCGCCGGGCCCCTGGGTCCGGATCCTCGCGCCCAGCGCCGCCAGGGCCACGGCCACGTCCGAGGGGTGGGTGGCGATGCAGTGCGCGCTCGTGCCGAGGACGGCGTGCCCGCGGCTCGTCCCCTCGATCGCCGAGCAACCGCTGCCGGGCACCCGCTTGTTGCAGGGTGACGCGGAGTCACGGAAGTAACCGCAGCGCACGCGCTGCATCATGTTGCCGCCCATGGAGGCCATGTTGCGCAACTGCGCCGAGGCGCCGAGCTCCAGCGCCTGGGCGACGAGCGGGAAGCGCTCCCGTACGACGGGCGCCTGCGCGACCTGGCTCATCCGGGCCAGCGCGCCGATCCGCAGCGAGCCGTCGGGCATGCCCTCCACCCCGGTCAGGGGGAGGTCGTTGATGTCGACGAGCCGTCGCGGCGTGAGCACGTTCTGCCGCAGCAGGTCGACCTCCGTGGTGCCGCCGGCCAGGAAGTGGCTCTGCGGGTCGGCGGTGACGGCCGCGATGGCGTCCGCCGTTCCCGTGGCGCGGGTGTAGCTGATGGGCCGCACGGTGTCACGCTCCGCTGCCGGTTCCGGGAGCGGTGTCCGGGTCCGCGTCGCGCACCGCGCGGATCGCCGCACGGATGTTGGGGTACGCGGCGCAGCGGCAGATGTTGCCGCTCATCCACTCCTTGATCTCCGCGTCGTCCGAGGCGTGCCCCTCCCGCAGCAGCGCCACCGCCGACATGATCTGCCCCGGGGTGCAGTAGCCGCACTGGAAGGCGTCCTGCGCGATGAAAGCCTCCTGCATCGGGTCGAGCCGGCCCTCTCGCGCGAGGCCCTCGATCGTGGTGACCTCGTGGCCCTCGCACGCGATGGCGAGCGTCAGGCAGCCCAGTACGCGCCGCCCGTCCACGAACACCGTGCAGGCCCCACAGGTGCCCTGGTCGCAGCCCTTCTTGGCGCCGGTCAGCCTGAGGTGTTCGCGGAGCGCGTCGAGCAGGCTCACCCGGGGCTCGATGTCCACCGCCCGCCGTTCCCCGTTGACGTGCAGGGTGACCGGGACGGGCTCCGGGCCGCGCTCCGGCAGTACGCCGGATTCCGCCGCGGTGTTCGCCGAGACATGTGAGGACACCGGTCCACCTCCAGATCGGTCTCCCTTTCATGCTGTTTCGCCCGTCAACGACCCGCAACCGGGATCATGCCCCCGCGCGGCGGCACGCGGGGCGGACCGGATCGCCGGGCCGTGCCGGGGCGCCCCCGGCTCCGGGTCCTCGTGGATCGGCTACCGCTGCCGGGCCGCGTACGCCCGTGCCTTGTTGCGGTTGCCGCACACGCGCATCGAGCACCAGCGGCGGCTGCGGTTCTTCGAGACGTCCCAGAAGACCCAGCCGCAGGTGTGTTCGGCGCAGCGCTTGAGGCGCGCCGCGTCGCCGGTGGTCACCAGCGCGCTCCAGGCCAGGGCGATGCGGGCGAGCGCCCCTTCCACGGGCGGCAGCCCCGGCGCGGGGGACAGTACGGGCCGGTCCCCGCCGACCGCGACGTGGACGGGCAGCCCCCGCAGCACCTCGTCGGCGGCCGCGACGGCCCCGGGGTCGGGGGTGTCGCCGACGTTGGCTCCCAGCACCTCGCGGATGCCGGCCCGCAGGCGCAGGGCGCGGTCGTGCTCGCCGGGCGTGACCGGCGTGCCGTCGTCGAGCAGGCCGCGGGAGGCGAGGAAGGCGGACAACCGGTCCGATGCGGCCAGGTCGTCCGTGCCGAGGTCGAGGTCGACGGTGTTGGCGAAGGCCTCCACCAGGACGGCGGCGGGCGGGGGTTCGAGCACGGGGCACCTCCTGCCGCCGAAGTCTACCGGCTATCACGAACGACGGTTAGAATGACCGGTGAAGCCGATAGCCGGTTAGTGCAGGGGGAGTTCGCATGGGGGACCACGCCCGCGTCACACCGATGAAGGACGGCGCCGCCCCGGCGGCCGCCTCCGCGGCCGCCTCCGCGACCGCGCCGCCGACGGTCCTCCGGGGCACCCGCAACACGGCCGTGCTGGTCGGCTTCACCGCGGTCACCAATCTCGCCGACGGGGTGACCAAGATGGCGCTGCCCCTGCTCGCGGCGCGGGCCTCCGGCTCGCCGCTGCAGGTCACGGCGGTGTCCCTGACGCTCACCCTGCCCTGGCTGCTGGTCGCCCTCCCCGTGGGCGTCCTGGTGGACCGCCGCGACCGCCGGGGGCTGCTGTGGGCCGCGGGCGGCGTGCGGATGGCGGCCGTGGCCTGCCTCCTCGCGGCGGCCGCCGGCGGCGGGCCCGGCATCGGGGTGCTCTGCGCGGCCGGTGCCGTCCTCGGCGTGGCTGAGGTGGTGGCGCTGACGGCCGAGGCGGCGCTCGTACCGTCCGTGGTGCCCCCGGCCGGGCGTGAACGCGCCAACGCGTGGATCACCGGCGCCGAGACGGTGTGCAACGAGTTCTGCGGCCCCCTGGTCGGCGGGGTGCTGATCGCCGTGGGCACCGGGTTCGCGCTCGGCGCGACCTGGGTCGCGTACGCGCTCGCCTCCCTCGCCCTGTTCCTGCTCGCCGGGCGGGTGGCCGGGGCACGCGGCACGGGTGCGGCGGGGGACCGCGCCCCCGCCGCCGTCCGCACGCAGATCGCCGAGGGCCTGCGCCACGTGTGGCGGCACGACCTGCTGCGCACCCTCTCGCTGGTCCTCACCGTCCTGTGCTCCTGCTGGGGTGCGTGGCTGGCGCTGATGCCCCTGCACGCGACCCACACGATGGGCCTGGACGCCGGGCGGTACGGGCTGCTGCTGAGCGCCCTCGGCGTGGGCGGGCTGACCGGCGCGCTCACCGTCGGCCGGATCAACCGGCTGCTGGGCCGCCGCGGCGCGATGTCCGCCGACATCGCCGGCACCGCCGCGATGATGGCGCTGCCCGCGCTGACCACCGCCTTCTGGCCGGTGGCCGCCGGCGCCTTCCTCGGCGGCATGGGCGGCACCCTGTGGGCGGTCAACGCCCGTACGATCGCCCAGGACATCGTGCCGGAGCACATGATGGGCCGCTACAGCGCGGTCAGCAGACTGTTCAGCTGGGGCGCCATGCCGCTCGGCGCCGCCCTGGCCGGCGTGCTGGCCGAACTCGGCGGCCCCCGGCTGGTGTTCACGGTCCTCGCGCTCGTCGCAGCCGCGGCGCTCGTCCCGTTCCTGAGGATCGCCGCCCCGGCGCGCGCCTAACGCTGAGCGTCTTCCGGCTGCCGGACGACCGCCTCCGCGACCGCGCGGGCGCTGCCGGGGTTCTGACCGGTGATCAGCCGCCCGTCCTCGACGACGTAGGTGTCGAACGGCCGCCTGGCCGTGGAGTAGTCGGCGCCGAGCTTCGTCAGCTCCTCCTGGAGGCTGTACGGCACCGCCTCGGCCCGGTGGGCCAGTTCCTCCTCGGGCCACGAGAACCCGGTCACCCGCCTGCCCCGGACCAGCGGTTCGCCGCTGCTCAGCGTCACGTTGAGCAGACCCGTCGCGCCGTGGCAGACCGTGGACACGATCCGGCCCGACTCGTAGAACCTGGCCATCAGGTCCTCCAGTTCCCGGCTCTGCGGGAAGTCGAACATCACGCCGTGGCCGCCGGTGAGGTAAATGGCGTCGTAGTCGTCGAGGTTCACGTCGGTGATCGGCAACGTGTCCTCGAGGAGGTCCATGTACTCGCGGTCGGCGTAGTGCCTGCCGGTGCCGAGCTCCCCCAGCACCTCGTGGGAGAGGCTCTCCGGGTCGAGGGGGACCTTGCCGCCGGCCGGACTGGCGATGTCCATGGCGTAGCCGTCCTGCTCGACCACGTCCCAGAAATGCGTCAGTTCCCCGAGCCACAGCCCGGTGCGCATGCCGACCTTCTCGTACTCGTCGACGTTGGTCACGATGACCAGGATCTTCTTGGTCGCAGGCATGCCACTGCCCTCTTCCCTGCGGGATTCAGTGCTCGTCGCGGCGGCCGACACCGCTGTGGCACCCCGTCGGTTCGAGCCTAAATGCGCCATTTGGGGCAGGCAAGGCGGTCCGGCGCGCCGGACCGGCTACGCCACGCAGAACTCGTTGCCCTCCGGGTCCTGCATCACCACCCCGTAGTGGTCCACGCCCGGTTGGGCGAGCACGCGCAGCCGGGAGGCCCCCGCCGCGACCAGCCGGCCGGCCTCGGCCTCGACCCGCTCCCTGCGGGTCTCCAGGGGCACCTCGGCCCGCTTGCCGCCCACCTTGACGTCGAGGTGCAGCCGGTTCTTGACCACCTTGCCCTCGGGCACCTGCTGGAACCAGATCCGGGGCCCGTCACCCTCCGGGTCCACGATGGCGTCGCAGCACTCCCCGTCGCCGAGCTCCTCCTCCGGCACGCCGACGGAGAGCCAGTACTCCCGCCAGGTGGGGAAGCCGTCCGGGGCGTCCTCCAGCCGGTAGCGCAGCGCGTCCGCCCAGAAGCGCGCCTGCGCCTCCGGATCCTTGCAGTCGATCGTGAGCTGGAACGCGACCATGGTGTGCCTCCGTCGAAGTGGCCCGCCCGGTGCCGGCACCGGTGGGACCCATGCTGCCCGACGGGTACGACAGTGGGTCAGCCGCTCAGTCGCTCCCCTCGATCCTGAAACCGACCTTCAGCCCGACCTGGAAGTGCCCGACCTGCCCGTCCGCCAGGTGACCGCGGATCTGCGTCACCTCGAACCAGTCGAGGTTGCGCAGGGTCTCCGAGGCACGGCTCAGCCCGTTGCGGATGGCGGCGTCCAGGCCCTCGCTGGACGAGCCGACGATCTCGGTCACCCGGTACGTGTGGTCGGTCATGGGTCCTCCCTGATCGGTGGGAACGGGCGGTTCCGCCGCCCCTCCACGGTGCCTCATCGCCCCGCGGGCCGCGAGGGGAAGCACGGCCTCGGGCGTTAGCCCACGGCGTGCCCGGGAAGGGGCTCCACATGGCCAGGGCCAACGAGGAGGTCGAAGCCCTGCTCCGCGAGTACGCCGACCTCATCCGGATCACCGGCGGCGACGCGTTCAAGGCGCGCGCCTACGAGAAGGCCGCCCGCGCCATCGGCGGCCACCACGAGGACGTCTCCCGGCTCGACGACAAGGGGCTGCGGAAGATACCCGACGTGGGGAAGTCCGTGGCCGAGAAGGTCACCGAGTACCTGCGCACCGGCACCGTCCCCGCCGTCGAGGAACTGCGCGCCCGCATCCCCGCCGGCGTACGGGAGATGACCGCGATCCCGATGCTCGGCCCCAAGCGGGCCATGATGCTCTACCAGGAGCTGCACATCGCCTCGGTGCAGGAACTCGCCGACGCCATCCGCGCCGAACGCCTGCGCGACCTGCCCGGCTTCGGCGCCCGCACCGAGGAGACCATCCTGCACGGCATCGGCCTGACGCGGTCCTCGGCCGGCCGGGTCCCGCTGAACGTCGCCACGGCGGTCGCCGAGGAGGTCGTCGCCGAGCTCTCCGCGTTCCCCGGCTGCGAGCGCTGCACGTACGCCGGCTCGCTGCGCCGAATGCGGGAAACGGTCGGCGACGTCGACGTCCTCGTCGCCGCCGAGCGGTCCGGGCCCTTCATGGAGGCGTTCACCCGGATGCCGGGCACCGCCGAGGTCATCGTGCGGGGCGCGAAGAAGACGTCGATCCGGACCACCAAGGGCCTCCAGGTCGACCTGCGAGTCGTGCCGCCCGACTCCTGGGGCGCGGCGCTGCAGTACTTCACCGGCTCCAAGGCCCACAACATCCGCACCCGCGAGCTGGCCGTCCACCACGGCCTCAAGCTCTCCGAGTACGGGCTCTTCGACACCGCGACCGGCGAGCGCGTCGTCTCCCGCACCGAGGAGGAGGTCTACGCCCGGCTCGGGCTGCCCTGGATACCGCCCACCCTGCGCGAGGACCGGGGCGAGATCCAGGCCGGGCTGGCCGGGGAGCTCCCCGAGCCGCTCGCGCTGCGCGCCGTCCGCGGTGACCTGCACACCCACACCGACCTCACCGACGGCCTCGCCGGCCTGGAGGAGATGGTGGCAGCGGCGTCCGCGCGCGGCTACGCCTACTACGCGGTCACCGACCACGCGCCCGACCTGTCCATGCAGCGCATGACGGACGAGAAGATCCTCGCCCAGCGCGAGGAGGTCCGCCGCCTGGACCGGACCCACACGGGCATGCGCGTCCTGCACGGCACCGAACTCAACATCGGCCCCGACGGGGGCCTGGACTGGCCGGACGCGTTCCTGGCCGGCTTCGACCTGTGCGTGGCCTCGATCCACTCCCACTTCCACCAGGACCGCGACGCCCTCACCCGGCGCCTGGTGCGCGCGGCCGAGAACCCGTACGTCAACATCATCGGCCACCCCACCACCCGGCTGCTGGGCAGGCGCCCGGGTGTCGACGCCGACCTCGACGAGGTCTTCGCCGCCTGCGCCCGCACCGGCACGGCGCTGGAGGTCAACGCCCAGCCCGACCGGCTCGACCTCGGCGACGAACTGATCCTGCGGGCCCGCCGGCACGGCGTGAAGTTCGCCGTCGACAGCGACGCGCACGCCACCGTCCACCTGGACTTCATGCGCTACGGCGTCGGCACGGCCCAGCGGGGCTGGCTCACCGAGGACGACGTCGTCAACGCCTGGCCGCTCACCCGGCTGCGGCGCTTCCTGCGCAAGGGCGGCCGTACGCATCCGTGACCGTACCCGGGGTAGGCGCAGCGCGAGGGCCCCTACCACGCCCGACATCGAGGAGGACACGATGCTGCTGCTGGGATTCGTGCTCATGGGCGCCACCGCCGCCTTCACCGGACTCCTGATCGCGGAGAACCTCGGCGGAGGACCCGACTACACCGTGACGCTGTTCGGCTCGGACATCGCCACCGTCAACACCCTCGGCGCGTTCCTCGCCGGTCTCGCGCTCGCCCTGGTGTTCTGCCTGGCCTCGGTCATCGCCCTGGCCGGCGCGGGACGCGAGCGCAGCCGCCGCGCGGAGCTGCGCCGGCTGCGCCGCCGGGCCCGCGCCGCCGAGACGGCGCCCGACGCCACCGCCCCCACCACCCCGACCGTCGCCACCGGGACCGCCGACGACACGGTCACGACCACGAAGACCCCCACGGCGTCCGCCCGCCGCCGGGGCATGCACCTGTTCGGCCACTGAGACGTACGCCGGAGCAGAAGCGCACCACCCGGCGCATGCGGCGCCCGCCCACCGGTACGTACGACGGACCGCCGAAGATGCCTCCCGGACCTGCTGCCGCCATTCTGGGAACGGGGCAGGACAAGGAGGCCGGTACGTGTCCACCGCGAAGATCTGCTGTGTGGCGGGCGCCCCGTGCTGGGTCAGCCTGATGGCACGCGACCTGGACGTGGCGAAGGCGTTCTACGGACCACTGCTCGGCTGGGAGTTCGAACCCGGTCCCTCCCGCTGGGGCCCGTACGAACGCGCGCTGGTGAACGGCACGGAGGTCGCCGGCATCGGGGCCATCGCCCGGGACTGGGAGACCTCGGTGTCCTGGACCACGTACTTCGGGGTGGAGAGCGCCGACGCCACCGCCTCCGACATCCGCGACCGCGGCGGCACGGTGGCCGTGGGCCCGCTCGACTTCGACGCCGGGCGGCTGGCCCTGGTGGCCGACTCCATGGGCGCCTCCTTCGGCATCTGGGAGGGCGAGCACGGACCCGCCCGCAAGCTGCGGATGCACGGCGCCCCCTCCTGGATCGAGCTGCGCACCCGCGACGCCTTCGCCGCGGCCCTGTTCTACGGCGAGGTCTTCCACTGGGACCGGCGCGGGCCCCGCTACGTCGTGGAGTGGGAGAACGACCGCGTCGTCCTCTACGTCGACGGGCACAGCGTCGCGGGCATCCGCGGCGGCGGCGTCGAGGCCGCGGCCGACCCCAAGGTCCGGCCGCGGTGGCACGTCTTCTTCACCGTCGCCGACGTCGACGAGGCCGTCCGGCGCGCCAAGGACCTCGGCGGCGAGGTGACCGGCGAACCCCTCGACAGCGCCTACGGCAGGGTCGCGGGCATCCGCGACCCGGAGGGCGGACTGCTCTCCCTCGTCGCCGACCACGAGTAGCACGCCGCCCGCCCGCCGGGAGAAGCGGCCATGGAGTGGTTCACGGCACCCGACTACTGGCTGAGCCGCGTCGTCGTCCAGCGCGGCCTCGGCGTGCTCTACCTGGTTGCCTTCCTCACCGCCGCGAACCAGTTCCGCGCCCTCATCGGCGAGCACGGTCTGCTGCCCGTCCCGGACTTCCTGCGGCGCGTGCCGTTCCGCCATGCGCCGAGCCTGTTCCACCTCCGCTACTCCGACCGCCTCTTCGCCGCCGTCGCGTGGGGCGGCGTCGCGCTGTCCGCGGCCGTCGTCGCGGGCGTGACGGACCTCGTGCCGCTGTGGGGCGCCCTGCTGGTCTGGGCGGCGCTGTGGCTGCTCTACCTGTCGATCGTCAACGTCGGCCAGACCTGGTACGCGTTCGGCTGGGAGTCCCTGCTGCTGGAGGCCGGCTTCCTGGCGGTGTTCCTCGGCAACGACGAGACCGGGCCGCCCGTGCTGATCCTGTGGCTGATGCGCTGGCTGCTCTTCCGCGTCGAGTTCGGCGCCGGACTGATCAAGATGCGGGGCGACGCCTGCTGGCGCGACCTGACCTGCCTGTACTACCACCACGAGACGCAGCCCATGCCCGGCCCGCTCAGCTGGTTCTTCCACCACCTGCCGCGCGGGGTGCACCGGGCCGAGACCGCCGCCAACCACTTCGCCCAGCTGGTCGTGCCCGTCGCCCTGTTCACCCCGCAACCGGTGGCGGGCATCGCCGCCTGCGTCGTCATCGCCACCCAGCTGTGGCTCGTGCTCTCGGGCAACTTCGCGTGGCTGAACTGGCTGACCATCGTCCTCGCCGTCGCCGCGCTCGACGGCTCGTACGTGGCCGCGCCGCCGCCCGCGGCGTCCGTCCCCCCGCCCGCCTGGTACGCGGCCCTGGTGATCGCCGCCACCGTCCTCGTCGCCGTCCTCAGCTACTGGCCCGCCCGCAACCTGCTCTCCCGCGGCCAGATGATGAACGTCTCCTTCAACCGGCTGCACCTGGTCAACTCCTACGGCGCCTTCGGCAGCATCAACCGGATGCGCCTGGAGGTCGTCGTCGAGGGCACCGACGCCGCCGAACCCGGCCCCGGCACCGTGTGGAAGGAGTACGGCTTCAAGGGCAAGCCCACCGACCGGCACCGGCTGCCCCGCCAGTTCGCCCCGTACCACCTGCGGCTGGACTGGCTGATGTGGTTCGCCGGGATCTCCCCGGCCTACGCGTGGAGCTGGTTCATCCCGTTCGTCGGCAAGCTCCTGGAGAACGACCCCCGCACCCTGCGCCTGCTGCGCAGCAACCCCTTCCCGCACGCCCCGCCCACCTACGTCCGGGCCCGCCTGTACCACTACCGCTTCACCGACCGGCGCACCCTGCGGGCCACCGGGGCCTGGTGGGAGCGGAGCCTGGTGCGCGAGTACCTGCCGCCGATCGACCGTGAAACCCTGCGGCGCGAGGGCCGGTGACGGTCGCGCACCCCGCCCCTCAAGCCCTCGCGCGGGCCCTCAGCCGCGCCAGGGGGTGGGACGGATCTCGAAGCCGGTGAGCCCCTCCGGCTCCTCCTCGACGACCTCCACGCGGTCCACGATGGACAGCGGCGAGCCCTCGTGCGACCAGGCCACCATCCGTTCCACCGCCTCCGGCGGACCCTCGAAGACCGCCTCGACCGTGCCGTCCGGCCGGTTGCGGACCCAGCCGGCGGCCCCGCTCTCGTCCGCCGTCATACGGCAGGTGTCCCGGAAGTACACCCCCTGGACGTCGCCCGTCACGACGACCCGCCGCCGGATCACGACGGCCGCACCTGGCGGACCGCCTCGCGGAAGGCGTCGGCGTCCAGGACGGCCGCCCCGCCGGGGTCGTTGTTGAAGTACACAAACACGTCGGAGCCCTCCGGCCAGGTGTCCGCGATGCGGTGTGCCCAGGTGGTCAGCGCCCGGGCGCCGTAGCGGGGCCACGGCCGGGCGATGCCCTCATGGAAGCGCACGTACCCCCAGTCCGCGGTGCGCCACAACGGCGTCGCAGGGCGCGCCCGCCGGTCGGCCCAGCACAGCGCGGCGCCGCGGCGCTTCAGCAGGGCCCGGATCTCGGGGGTCCACCAGGAGGCGTGCCGCGGCTCGACGGCCACCCGCACGCCCTCGGGGAAGCAGTGCAGGCACTCCTCCAGGACCCGGGCGTCGGCCCTCAGGTTCGGCGGCAGCTGCAGCAGCACCGGCCCCAGCCGGTCGCCGAGTCCCTCGGCGTGCGTCAGCAGCCGCCGCACCGGCTCCTCCGGGTCGCGCAGCCGCTTCATGTGGGTCAGGTAGCGGCTGGCCTTGACCGCCATCACGAAGCCCTCGGGCGTGTGCTCGCGCCAGCTCGCGAAGAGCTCCCGGGACGGCAGGCGGTAGAACGCGTTGTTGCTCTCGACCGTGCCGAAACGGCGCGCGTACTCCTCCAGCCACAGCCGCTGCGGCACCTGGGGCGGGTACAGCACGCCGCGCCAGTCCCGGTACTGCCATCCCGAGGTTCCCACGAGCACGGACATCGCGCGGTCCCTGCCGGTTGCTTGCTGCTCCCTATTCAGGGTAGGTCGTAAGGAGTCCCGCATCTCCCCGCTCGCGGGGGTGGAACCATGCACTTCACAGACCGCGCGGATGCCGGACGGCAGCTCGCCGAGCGGCTGCGGCATCTGGAATTCGACAACCCCATCGTGCTCGGCCTGCCGCGCGGCGGCGTGGTCGTCGCCTACGAGGTGGCGCAGGCCCTGCACGCACCCCTGGACGTGATCGTCGTCCGCAAGCTCGGCGTCCCGTACCACCGGGAGCTGGGCTTCGGCGCCATCGGCGAGGGCGGCGCCAAGGTGCTCAGCGACGACATCGTCCGCATGAGCCACGTCTCCCGCGCCGACATCGACACCGTCGAGCACCGGGAAGAGGCCGAGCTGGCCCGGCAGGCGCACCGCTTCCGCGAGGGACGCCCGCGCACCCCGCTGGCCGGCCGCACGGTGCTCCTCGTCGACGACGGCGTCGCCACCGGCGCCACCGCCCTCGCCGCCTGCGAGGTGGCCCGCTCCCAGGGCGCCGCCCGGGTCGTGCTCGCCGTGCCCGTGGCCTCGCCCCAGTCGCTGCCCGCCCTGCGGCACGCCGCCGACGACGTGGTGTGCCTGGCGGCGCCGAGCGCCTTCTTCGCGGTGGGGGAGTGGTACCACGACTTCTCCCAGACCGCTGACGACGAGGTGTCCGGGCTGCTCAAGCAGGCCGCCGCCCGGGGACCGCGGACCACCGAGGCGGACCTGGCCGTAGGTGGCGAGGCCGGGGTGCGGCTCGCCGGGACGCTGACCATGCCCGCCGACGCACGGGCCCTGGTGCTCTTCGCCCACGGCACCGGCAGCAGCCGGCACAGCCCGCGCAACCGGGCCGTGGCCGCCGCCCTCAACCAGGCCCGCCTCGGCACCCTGCTGTTCGACCTGCTCACCTCCGCCGAGGAGGCGGACCGGGCCAACGTCTTCGACGTCGAACTGCTCGCCGGCCGCCTGGTCGAGGTCACCGCGTGGGCCCGCGGGGAGAACCTGCCGCTCGCCTACTTCGGTGCCAGTACCGGCGCGGCCGCCGCGCTGTGGGCCGCGGCCGACCCCCGGGCCGCCCCGTATGTCTCCTCGGTGGTGTCCCGGGGCGGCCGTCCTGATCTGGCCATGCCCCGGCTCGGCGAGGTCAGGGCGCCCACCCTGCTCATCGTCGGCGGCCGGGACGTCACGGTCCTGGAGCTGAACCAGCGTGCCCAGGAGGCGCTCGAGTGCCCCAGCCTGCTCCACGTGGTGCCCGGCGCGACCCACCTGTTCGAGGAGCCGGGAGCGCTCGACGAGGTGGCGCACCTGGCCCGTGACTGGTTGGCCGGTCACCTCCCTGCGACGGCAGGTGAGTGACCGTACCCTGAGGTCAGGGGGTGTGGAAGGGAGCAGGAGGATGCGCCGATGAGCAGCACGGTGACCATGCTGGACTCACTCCCGCCGGCCCACCGCCGAGCCTTCCTGGAGCACGCCAGGAAGGTCAGCTTCCCGCAGAGCTGGCGCATCTGCGACGAGGGCAGATTCGCCGACCGGTTCTGGGTGGTCGAATCGGGTGCCGTCTCCATCGACATGGACGTGCCCGGCCGAGGTGCCGTCTCCGTCGAGACCCTGGGTCCGGGCGAACTCGTCGGCTGGTCCTGGCTGTTCCCTCCCTACCGCTGGCAGGTCGGCGCCCACGCGCTGGGCTCGGTGGGCGCGTACGAGTTCGGCGCGGCGGAGATCCGCGACCTGTGCCGGGACAACCCGGTGCTGGGCCAGGCCATCGTGCTGGCCGCCGCCCAGACCATCGCCCAGCGGCTGGGTTCGGCCCGGGCCAGGATGCTCGACATGTACGGCCCGCGCCTCCAGGAGCACTCCTGACCGACGGAATCCGGCCGCGTGCCGGCACGCGGGGCAACTGCCGGTAGCGTTCCCCGTCCGCGAAGTCCGCGACGGGTCACCGCCGTTGACGGCGGCGTTCACGGCGGCGTAGTCCAAGGGCCCCGGTGGCCCGGGTCAGCGCACCCAGGTGTCGTCGGCGCCCCTCGTGCCGACCGGGCGGCGGAACAGCTCGTCGCGTCCCGCGTCGTACAGGACGAACGAACGGTGCGCCTGCGGGGCGGGGCGCACCGCGACCACCTCCGCCTCCCGGAAGCCGGGCCACGCCTGCCCGGTGTGGCCGGCACCCTTGACCGCCTTCGGCGCCGCCAGCGGATTGCCGCCCGCGCAGCGCACCCGGGGCACACCGCGGTCGTCGACGAGCACCGCCGTGCCCGCCTCCAGGACCGCCGCGAAGGAGGTCGCGGAGCCGTCCGCGAAGCCGTGGTCGGTGACCCTGGTGTCGGCGCGCAGCAGCGCGGGGGTGAGCGACTTCAGGTACCGCCCGATCCCGTCGGCGTCGATGCCCGCCACCCGGGCGAAGGCGGCCGCCTTGCCGGGGTCCGCGGTCAGGGACGCGGTCTGCTCGGCGACGTCGCAGGCGGCCTCGCCCTTGGTGCCGCCGTACAGGGCGCGCGTACCGCCGGAGACGCTCGGCGCCCCGTACGTGGCGGCGGGCTTCGGGGTCAGGGTGGGCGCGGGGGGGTCCGGGGGCGGGGACTCCTTGGCCGTGCTCGCGGTGAAGGAGTCGAGGCCCGCCACCCGCGCCGGCTGGAGCACGACCTGCGGCCGGGTCGGTGACGGGCTCCGCCCGGGTGCGGCCGTGCCTCCGTCGCCGCCCCGTGTGGCCAGGAAGACCGCCAGGACGAGCGCCGCGGCCCCCAGTGCCGCGAGCGCCGACAGCCCGGCGCTCGACGTCCACCACGGCCGGCGTGCGTGCGCTGGCGGGTCGTGGCCGGGGCCGGGGGTGCCGGGTGGCTCCTGGGGCGGGGGTGAGGTCACCCCGCATTCTCCGTCCACCCTCCGGCCGGGCCGCAAGCCGGGACATTCCGGACGGGCGGGCTGCCGCCGGGCTGCTTAGCCTGACACCGTGACCCGGCATCCGCCCTCCGCCCCGCACCCGGCCCCGGGGCCCACCCACGGCTGGCTGCACGCACTCGCCGCGGTCCTGGCCGGGTACGCCGTCATGGTGGTCGTGGCGGCCCTGGGCCTGTGGCTCGCCGGAGCCTCCGAGCTGCCGCAGGGCGCCTTCCTACCCGTCATCGCGGCTACGGTGGTCATGGCCGTCGGGGGCCGCGTCGGCCTGGAGGGCGGTGCGGGCACCATCGCCCGGTCGGACGCGGCGGTGACCGTCTTCCCGCTCTCCGTCGCCCTGGCCGGAGCCCTCGTCACCGCCTACGTGGTCGTACGGCCGCTGCGCCGGCACGCGGTGGTCTCCGGGGACCGGCTGCTGTGGCTCTTCGTCCGGACGGGTGTGCTGTGGGCCCTCGTCACGCTGCTGATCGCCCTCGGCGCACGCCACACCTTCACCATCTCCACGGGCGAGGAGTTCCTCAACGAACTCGGCGACCTGTTCGGCATCACCCCCACGGTCGGTTTCCGCGCCGACGTCCCGGTCACGGTCGTCGCCGGGCTGCTCTGGCTGGCCGTCGTCCTCCTCCTGGCCTTCGCCGTGTCACGACGGGCGCCCCTGCCCTCCCGGCTGGTGCCCGTGCACACCGTCGTCCGGCCGGCCGCCCGGGCCATGGTGGGCGTCCTGCTCGCCTACGTGGTCGCCGGCGCCGTGATCGCGGTGGTCACCGCCTCCACGCGCGCGGAGCCCGCGGACAGCTTCGCCGTCGTCTTCCTCGGCCTGCCGAACGTGGCATGGCTCGCCCTCGGTCTCGGCATGGGCGCCTCGTGGCACGGCAGCGTGCAGGGGGCGCTGGGTGTGCCGATGCCGGAGGCGCTGGCCGCGGTGCTGCGCAGCGGGGACGGGGAGGCCACCCTCGACCTCGCGTCGCTCTCCGAGCACGACGGCAGGGCGTGGTGGCTGGTGGTCGCGGCCGCCGTCGCCATGCTGGGCGCCGGCTGGGCCACCGCTTGGCGCGCGCGACCCGGCACGGGGCACGTGCGCAACGCCGTCCACCTGGGGGTGGCGTCCGCGGCGGCCATGCTGCTGATCGGCGTGCTCACCCGGATCGACGCGCACTACGGCCTGTCGCTGTTCGGCATCGGCGACCCGTCCGACACCGGCGGCCTCGGCGGTTCGATCGTGCTGCTCCCCAACCTGCTCCCCGCGATCGGCATCGCCGCGCTGTGGGGCGTGGCGGCAGGCCTGCTCGGCAGCATGGCCGTCCACCTGCTCGCCCGCGGGCGCACCGCCCGCCGGGACGCTGCGGCCCGCTGACCGGGTGCCCCGACCAGAGCGGAGGTTTGCCCGTCCGGGTGATCGGACGGCTCCGTGCCCGGGGTCGCCCGGTGCGAGGTCTGCCGGGCCGGGGCCGGTTCGGGCTCTGTGGGTGGCGATCCGGGCGCCGTCGCGGCGGCTGCGCACGGTTGCTCGGCGGACCGCGGTCAACGCGTGGTCGCAGGGCCACCTGAGGCCGTGCCGGGCGGCCCTCGGGGTTAGTCCGTCCGGGTGATGGGGCGGGTCCGTGCCGAGGTTCGCCCGGCGGCTGGTCCGCCGGGCCGGGGCCGGTCTGCCGGTGGCAGCTCGGCGCCGTCGCGTGCGGGCCGGCATTCCGGGCTGTCGGGCGTGGCGGCAGACCTGCTCGGCGGCATGGCCGCCCGCATCCTGACACCGGCCCGTCCTGCTGACGGCTGACCCGGCGGCGGCCCCGCCCAAGGCGGAGGTTTGCCCGTCCGGGTGATGGGGCGGCTCCGTGCCCGGGGTCGCCCGGTGCGAGGTCTGCCGGGCCGGGGCCGGTCCGGGCTCTGTGGGTGGCGATCCGTCCGGGCGCCGTCGTGCGGGGGGCCGCGGCGGCGACGGCTGTGTCCTGGGGCCTGCGGCAGACGATCGGCATCGGCGCGTGGCCCGGGCAGTACCGGCCGTCGGCCCTGGTATCCGCCTCAGGATTCGCTCGCCCATGTGATCGGGTGGGTCTCGGTCGGGGACGCGTCGTCGCGCAGCGGCGGCTCCGCCGGGGGCGGGGGTTCGCCGGGCCGCATCGCGGGCGGGTCGGCGGCGGCGTAGGTCGCCATGCGGGCGCCGTCGCAGTAGCACCAGCGGTCGTGCTCGGCGTCGAAGAGCCAGACGGCGTCGCCGTCCACGACGGCGCCGATCCGCATCCCGCTCGTTCCCCGGTCGAAGGTCTCCAGGTCGATCGTCCCGGCCGCGAGGTCCTGCACCATGGTCCGGTAGGAGCCGAGCGCCTCCACCAGCCGGTCCAGCAGCGGACGGGCGTCCGCCGTGCGCGCCGGGGAGCCGCCCACCGCCGGAGGGCCCTGCGGCACCGTGATCAGCAGCCGTCCGTCCACCCACGCGGACCAGCCGTTGGAGCACACGACCCGCGCCCAGTCGCCCCGGTGCTCGGTCACCCGCACCGGCAGCAGGGGGTCCAGCCCCGCGGAGGGGCTGGAGTCGTCCGGCGCCCGCCAGGTGGGCAGTCCGCCCGCCGGGGCGACATGGGTGGGGACGAACTCCGGCTCGTACATCAGGCCTACCTCCGCATGACGGCCGGCTCGTGCTGCCGCAGCAGCCTGACCACGACGAGACCGAAGGCCACCGACAGCACCACGAGCATGCCCATGTTCAGCAGCCACATCGAGGGCACGGGCCGGAAGAGCGGGTCCGACGTCACGTTGCTGGGTGTGAAGGCATGCAGGTCCAGCGTCGCGGCCATCGCCCCCAGCGCCCAGCGCGAGGGCACCAGCCAGGACAACTGCTCCAGACCCGGCACCCCGTGCAGGGGCAGCAGGGCGCCGCAGAAGACGACCTGCACGATGGCGATCAGTACCAGCAGCGGCATGGTCACCTCCTCCTTGCGCACCAGGGCCGAGATCAGCAGCCCGAGCATCATGGAGGTGAACGCCAGCAGTGCCACCGCCAGCGTGATCTCCGGCAGCGGTGGCATCAGGACCCCGCTGCCGCCCTGGGGTCTCAGACGCACGCCGACGAGGGCGACCATCGTCAGGACCACCGCCTGCGCGACGGTGATCACTCCCAGGACCACGACCTTGGACGCCAGGTAGGCCGAGCGGGACAGGCCCACGGCCCGCTCCCGCTGGTAGATGACCCGTTCCTTGACGAGTTCGCGGACCGCGTTGGCGGCCCCGGTGAGCACCGAGCCGACGCACAGGATCAGCAGCACGTTGAGCGCGTTGTTCCGGCCCAGCGCACCGCCGGCCAGTGCGCGCGCCATCCCGCCCATCACGAAGGGCAGGGCCACCATGATCGCCAGGAAGGTGCGGTCGGCGGCCAGCGACGCCGTGTAGCGGCGCACCAGCGTCCACAACTGGTCGCCCCAGCCCTGCGGCTTGGGCGGCTCCAGGGGTTCGAGCTCCGCCGGGGGCTGCGGTCCTGCGGGTTCCAGCGCCGCCGCGACGTACTCGTCGTAGAGCGGGGAGGCCTCGTACTGGCCCGCCCAGTCGCGGTTCTCCTCGTTCTCGAAGGCCTCGAAGGCTTCCGGCCACTGCCGGAAGCCGAAGAAGGGGAGGGTCTTGCTGGGCGGCCCGTAGTAGGCCATGCGCCCGCCGGGGGCCATCACCAGCAACCGGTCGCAGACCTCCAGGCTGAGCACGCTGTGCGTCACCACGATGACCGTGCGGCCGTCGTCGGCGAGCTCGCGCAGCATCGTCATCACCGAACGGTCCATCCCCGGGTCCAGGCCGGAGGTCGGTTCGTCCAGGAAGAGCAGCGAGGGCTTGGTCAGCAGTTCCAGGGCGACGCTCACGCGCTTGCGCTGGCCGCCGGAGAGGGTGTGGACCGGCTGCTTCACCCGGGCCTCCAGGCCGAGTTCGGCGATCACCTCGTCCACCCGGGCCTGCCGTTCCTCCTTGGCGGTGTCGCCGGGGAAGCGGAGTTCGGCGGCGTACGACAGGGCGCGCCCGACGGGGAGCTGCTGGTGCAGGATGTCGTCCTGCGGGACCAGGCCGATGCGCTGGCGCAGGTCCGCGTACTCGCGGTACAGGTCGCGCCCGTCGTAGAGCACCGTGCCGTGGTTTGCGGGGCGCAGGCCGGTCAGGGCGTTCAGCAGCGTCGACTTGCCGGAGCCGCTCGGCCCGACCACCGCCAGCAGGCACTTCTCGCCGACGGGGAAGCTGATGTCGTCCAGCAGCACCTTGCCGCTGTCGTCCACGCGCACCGACAGGTCGCGGACGTTGAGCGAGACCTCGCCGGTGTCGGTGAACTGCTGCAGCTTGTCCCCGACCAGCCGGAAGACCGCGTGGCCGACGTCGATGATGTCGCCCTGGTGCACGACCGCCCGTTCGACGCGCTGGCCGTCCAGATAGGTGCCGTTGTGGCTGTGCAGGTCGACGATCTCGTAGCCGCCGTCCGGCAGCGACCGCAGTTCGGCGTGGTGCCGTGAGACCAGCAGGTCCGAGACGACCAGGTCGTTGTCGGAGGCGCGCCCGATGTGGATCGTGCGGTCGGGCAGCGACCGCACCGACGTCGGGCGGCGGAAGGTGCCGGTCGCCGCGGGGGAGGCCATCGGCGGCGCCCGGTAGACCCCGGTGGGCGCCTCGGCGCTGCTCAGCCGGGCGCACGGCCCCTGCTCGGCGTGCCCGAAGCGGATGACGCTGCCCGGGCCGACGCCCCACTGCCGGACCTGCCGGCCGTTGACGAAGGTGCCGTTGGTGCTGCCCAGGTCGTGCAGCATCCAGCTGTCGCCCGCGGGCCGGATCACCGCGTGGTGCCACGACACCCGGGGGTCGTCGAGGACGACGTCACCGTCGGGGTCGCGACCGACGTGGTACTCCCGACCCGGGACCAGGATCCGGGTGTCCCCGTCGGTCTCGAGCACGAGCTTGGGCGCGGTGGGCGCGAAACCTCGCTCGGCCACGCTTCGATCGTAGCCGCGGACCGGCCGCCCCGCCTGTCCCACCTGTCCCGCAACGGGCCGTCACATGGCCCTGAGGGACGGTGCCGGGGCCCTCACCACTCGGTCGGCGCGTAGTCCTTGAGGAACACCCCGTGCAGGTCCTCGCCCTGCTCGCCGCGGACGATCGGGTCGTACACCCGGGCCGCGCCGTCGATGAGGTCCAGCGGGGCGTGGAATCCCTCTTCGGCGAGGCGCATCTTGTCCGGGTGGGGCCGCTCGTCGGTGATCCAGCCGGTGTCGACGCTGGTCATCAGGATGCCGTCGGTCTCCAGCATCTCCCGCGCGCTGGTACGGGTCAGCATGTTGAGCGCGGCCTTCGCCATGTTGGTGTGCGGATGGCCCGCGCCCTTGTAGCCGCGGGTGAACTTGCCCTCCATCGCGGAGACGTTCACCACGTACTTGCGGCGGGCGGCGGCGGCCGCCATCGCCGGGCGCAACCTGCTGACCAGGATGAACGGCGCGGTCTCGTTGCACAGCTGCACTTCGAGCATCTCGACCGGGTCGACCTCGCCCACGGCCCGGCTCCAGCTGTTCGCCGCGTCGAGGTCGGGGACCAGCCCGCCGGCGTCGATCGCCGTGCCGGCCTCGATCCGGGCGAGCGAGGCCGAACCGCTCACCAGCGCCAGGTCCGTGACCTCCTGGGCCCGGGCCGACAGCTCCGCGCGCGGGGCGGGCAGCGCGGGCTGGGCACCGCTGCCGAAGGCCCCGAAGACCTCCGAGACGGGCAGCGCCCCGGCCGGGAGCGGGGCGGACTCGGCGGCCACCAGTTCCGCGTAGGCGGCGGGGGAGCGGCGCACGGTCTGCGCCGCGTTGTTGATCAGGATGTCCAGGGGGCCCTCGGCGGCCACCGAGTCGGCGAGCGCGACGACCTGGGCGGGGTCGCGGAGGTCGATCCCGACGATCTTGAGGCGGTGGATCCACTCCTCGCTGTCCGGCATCGCCTTGAAGCGCCGGATGGCGTCCGCGGGGAAGCGCGTGGTGACGGTGGTGTGGGCGCCGTCGCGCAGCAGCCGGTGCGCGATGTACATGCCGATCTTGGCCCGGCCGCCGGTGAGCAGCGCGCGGCGGCCGGTCAGGTCGGTGCGCGCGTCGCGCCGGGCACGGTTGGCGGCCGCGCACTCCCGGCACAGCTGGTGGTAGAAGGCGTCGACCTCGACGTAGCGCCCCTTGCACACGTAGCAGGAGCGCGGTCGCCGCAGGACGCCCGCGATCGCACCGGTCGTCGACGAGGAGGGCAGCAGCCCCTGGGTCTCGTCGTCGATCCGCTCGGCGGAGCCGGTCGCGGTGGACTCGGTGACCATCTTGTCGTGGGCGGTCTTGGCGGCCCGCCGGTCCTGCCGGCGGCGCTGCTTCACCATCCGGTAGATGCCGGCCGTGGCCTTGCGCACGGTGACCGCGTCGGGGTGGTCGATCGGCAGCTCGTCGAGCTCCCTGAGCACGCTGAGGCACAGCTCCAGGCGCGCCGGGTCGATGCCGGGGACGCCCTCCCAGGCCGTTGCCGTGCTCTGCTCGTTCTCGGTCGCCGTCATGCCCGCCGTCGTTCCCTGGATCGTGTGTTCCCACTGGTGTCCTGCGGAACTCTACGGAGGCCGGGGCGCCCGGCCAAAACGGCGGCTTTCGCCCGTGCGTCCCCGGCGGCCGCAGCCGGCGGCCCGGGGGCGGCCCCGGTACGGTCCGCGGCGTGCCGGCGGGTCACTCCAGGGGGGCGGTGGCCTCGCTCTCGTACGCGTAGTCCCACGGCTCGTCGGCCATGTGCTCGAGGCGCTTGTAGTACGCGGCGCTGTCCGGCCACGCCTGGTGCGCCCCCGCGTCCTGCACGCTGATGGCCAGCGGGTCGTACAGGATGCCATCGGGGGGCTGCCCCCCGGCTCCCAGTGCGATGCCGAGGGTGAGACCGTCCCCGGGGCCGCCGTGGAGTCGGATCCTGGTGGTCATGGAGGTCACCTCCTGCATCCATGATCTCTCGCCGGGGGAGGTTTGGTGAAGAACCCGGACAGCGACCCGGCCGTGGGCCGACAGTGCGTGAGAGATCCGTTACGTTACGCTTCTCCGCCCGCTCCAACCCCCCACGAGGTGCCCGCGTGCGCGAATTCAGTCTGCCCGCGCTGGTCCCGGCCACCCTCGCCGGCGGCCTGGCCGACGTGGTGTTCGAGACCGCGGCGCAGGCCCCGGACGAGGTGCGGCTGGGCCGCAAGGAGGACGGCCGCTGGCGGGACGTGACCACGGCCGAGTTCCGCGACGAGGTGACGGCCCTGGCCAAGGGGCTGCTCGCGCACGGGGTGCGGTTCGGGGACCGGGTGGGGATCATGTCGCGCACCCGGTACGAGTGGACGCTCTTCGACTTCGCGCTGTGGACCATCGGGGCGCAGCCGGTGCCCGTCTACCCGACCTCCTCCGCCGAGCAGCTGCGCTGGATCCTCCACGACACCGGCGCCGTCGGCTGCGTCCTGGAGCACGAGGACCACGCCATGACGCTGGGCTCGGTGATCGACCGGCTGCCCGCCGTGACCCGCGTCTGGCAGCTGGACTCCGGGGCGGTGAAGCAGCTGGTGGCCGACGGGGAGCGGATCTCCGAGGACGTGGTCCACCGGCACCGGCTCGCCGTGACGCCCGACGCCGTCGCCACCGTGATCTACACCTCGGGCACCACCGGACGCCCCCGGGGCTGCGTCCTGACCCACGGCAACTTCATGTGCCAGACCGACAACCTCATCGCCGGCTGGCGGCCGGTCTTCGACAGCGGCACCTCCGCGCAGCCGTCCGTGCTGCTCTTCCTGCCGCTGGCCCACGTCTTCGGCCGCATGATCCAGGTGGCGGCCGTACGGGCGAGGGTGCGCCTGGGCCACCAGCCCGGGATGACGGCCGCCGAGCTCCTGCCCGACCTGGCGCTGTTCCGGCCGACGTTCGTGCTCGCCGTGCCGTACGTCTTCGAGAAGGTCTTCAACGCCGCGCGCGACAAGGCGGAGGAGGCCGGCCACCTCGGTGTGTTCGACAAGGCCGTCGACGTGGCCGTGCGCTTCGCCGAGGCCCGCGAGCGCCGTGCGCTGGGCACCGGCCCCGGACCGAGCGCGGCGCTGCGCGTGCTGCACCGCGTCTACGACCGGATGGTGTACGCCAGGGTCCGCGAGGCGCTGGGCGGCCGGGTCCGCAACGCGGTGAGCGGCGGCTCCACCATGGGGCGGCGGCTCGGGCTGTTCCTGGAGGGCGCGGGGGTCACGGTGTACGAGGGCTACGGACTCACCGAGTCCACCTCGGCCGCCACCGCCAACCCGCCCGGGCGGGTGCGCTACGGCACGGTCGGCCTCCCCGTGCCCGGCACGGACGTGCGGATCTCGGACGAGGGCGAGATCCTGCTCCGCGGCCCGGCCGTCTTCTCCGGTTACCTCGGCGACCCGGGGGCCACGGCGCAGGCCCTGCGCGACGGCTGGCTGCACACCGGCGACCTCGGCTTCCTCGACGAGCACGGCTACCTGACGATCACCGGCCGCAAGAAGGAGATCATCGTCACCACCAGCGGCAAGAACCTCTCCCCGGCCGTCCTGGAGGAACGCGTCCGCGAGCATCCGCTGGTCGAGCACTGCCTGGTCATCGGCAACGACCGGCCCTACGTGACGGCCCTGGTGACCCTGGACGCCGAGGCGACGGCCCAGTGGCTGCGGTTGCGCGGCAAGGCCGAGGCCGGGCTGCAGGAGCTGGTGCGCGACCCGGAACTGGAGACCGAGGTGCGGCGGGCGGTGTCGGCGGCCAACACGCGGGTGTCGAAGGCGGAGTCGATCCGTTCGTTCCGCGTGCTGGCCGCCTCGTTCACCGAGGAGCGGGGGCTGGTCACCCCCTCCCGCAAGCTCAGGCGCCGGGCGGTCGAGGAGGCCTACGCCGCCGAGATCGACGCGATGTACCGGCGCTGAACCGTGGTCACGGCTTGGGGAGCAGGCATCCGGGCAGGGTGAGGTCGAACCGGTTGCCCGTGGTCACGCACGTGCCGATCCCGTAGGTCTGCTCGGCGTAGTTGATGCCCTGGCGGACGGTGACGGTGCCGTTCTCGGCCACCTCGCAGGGGTTGTTGAGGGTGCAGCGGCCGCCGTCCTCGTTCCCCGTGTTGTTGATGGCGACGACCTTGCCGGTCGCGGTGTCGATGACGGGCGAACCCGAGGTGCCGCCGATGGTGTTGCACGAGGAGGTGTAGCGGACCGAGTCCTTCCAGGTCCAGTCGCCCTCCTTGAGGAGGTGGACGAAGCCGTCGATGCTGCAGCTGTAGATGGTCTTCCAGTAGCCGGAGACGACCTTGATGGCCGTGCCCTGCACCGGGTGCGTACCGGAGACCTCCAGCGCGGAGATCCCGTAGGAGGACTGGATCTGCGCGTAGGTGCGGTTCAGCTGGTACACCGAGATGTCGGTGTCGGTCATGGTCGCGTACGCCAGCTTGGTGGCGCGCAGCGTGGCGACCGAGCGGCCCGAGGAGTTGAGCAGGCCGAAGGTGCGTGTCGACGTCTGGTTGACCAGCACCTCGCCGGGGTCGAGGAAGCCGCTGGTCAGGCAGTGCCCGTTGGAGAGCACCAGGGCGGGGTCGGTGGACGCGGAGCCCGGGAAGCGGATGAGCGACCCGGAGCAGTTGCTGAGCGACACCGTGCCGGCGAAGTCGACGGTGACGGCGGCCCTGGCGTCCGGTGCGGCCGCGGTGTCCCGGCCGGCCGCCGAGGCGGGGGCTGCGGACAGCCCGAGGGACGCGACCGCGGCGAGGGCCGCAAGGGCAGCCGCGAAGACTCCTCTGAGAGGTCGTTTCATGTGGGGGGTCCTCTCGAGACCGAAGTTCTTTCGGTTTTGGCATGGACATTGTTGTGAACTCGAGAGGGTGGTCACAAGAGGGCCCCATGCGGCCGGACCGCGCCCGACGGCGCGCCGGAGGCGGCTGCCGGCGGGCACGGTCCGGTGACGGGGCGTCAGCCCGGGAGCCCCACGACCCGGTCGCCCGCCCGGCGGGCGGGCGCGCCGATCCGGACGTCCGTCCCGCGCTCGTGGGGACCGGCCTGGACCGGTACGGCCGCGCGCGGCGCGGGGGCGACCAAGGCGTGGCGGGCGGCGGCCGCGAGCGCACGCCGGTCCGGGAGCGAGCCCGCCGCGATGCGGGGGAACGCCGCCACTTCCGCGGTGAGTCCGCGGGCCGCCACCACCCGGCGCACCGAGTCCATCAGGGTGTCCTCGCCGAGGAACGCCGCCTCGGTGCTGGGCCTCCCGTCGGCGTGCCGGTAGCGGATGAGCAGCGGCTGCACGTCTGCGCCGGCGTCCAGCGCGGCCTGGAACAGCGCCCGGCGGTACCGGCCTTCCTCACGGCCGCACCAGGTGCTGCCCTCCGGGAAGGCCACCACCGTCGCGCCCGAGCGCAGCGCCGCCGCGACCTCCGCCACCGTGTCCGGCAGCGCGCGGATCCGTTCCCGGTCGATGAAGATCGTGCGGCCGCGCACGCACAGCCGCCCGATCACCGGCCAGTCGCGGATCTCCCGCTTGGCGACGTTGCGGCCCGGGAAGACCGCGGCGATCAGCGGGATGTCCAGCCACGACACGTGGTTGGAGACCACCAGCAGGCCGCGGCCCGGCTCCCGTGGCGCAGGCTCGGGCAGCCGCACCCGGACGCCGAAGGCCGCCGCCAGTGAGCGGGTCCAGTGCCGGATCAGCCGCTCGCGCCCGGCCGGGCCGCACAGCGCGCCGAGCGGTACCGAGAGCACGGCGCCGGTGAACAGCACCACCAGAGCGGCGGCGTACCGCAGCAGCCGCCGGACCCGGCCCACCACCTGACCGTCGCCGGTCACGCACGCCTGCGGGGTGCAGGGGGCGACCGGCGACCACCACGCCGCGGCCATCTCAGACCGATCCGAGCGAGCCGATGGCGCCGAAGTGGCGCAGGTAGCGCTCGTCGGTGCGCTCCAGCGAGAGCAGGATGAACAGGTCGGCGACGCCGAAGTCCGGGTCGTAGGCGGGCTCGCCGCACACCCAGGCGCCCAGCCGCAGGTAGCCGCGGAGCAGCGCGGGCAGCGTGGTCCGGGCCGGGCGGACGATGCCCGCCGGGTCCCAGGGGCGGTGCGGGGAGACCAGGTACTCCTCGGGGGCCATGTTCTTGGCGGAGACCCGGTCCCACACGCCCGCGGCCAGCGCGCCGCCGTCGGTGAGGGGCACCGAGCAGCAGCCGGCGACCCAGTTGTGGCCGGTGGTCGCCATGTAGCGGGTGATGCCGCCCCACATCAGCGCGACGACGGCCCCGTCACGGTGGTCGGGGTGCACGCACGAGCGGCCCACCTCGACCATGTCGTGCTGGATCGGCGCGAGCCGGGTCAGGTCGAACTCGGACTCGGAGTAGTTGCGGCCCGCGCGGCGGGCGTTGGCGGGGGTGAGCAGCCGGTAGGTGCCGACGACCTCGCCGGTGCGGTCGTCCTTCACCAGCAGGTGGTCGCAGAAGGCGTCGAGGGCGTCGACGTCCAGGCCCGGCTCGGGCGTGTCCAGCAGGGCCCCCATCTCCCCGGCGAACACCTGGTGCCGCAGACGCTGTGCGGCCCGCACCTCCGCCTCGTCCTGGGCGAGGCTCACCGAATAGCGGGGGCGGTCGGTCGGGGTGTCGACGACGGGAGCGAGTTCGTACGAAGCGGTCATGGCGCGATTCCCTGGTCAGGGGGACGGGGACACCCTTATCTGTCCCGTCGCGGCCTTGCCTTGGCGTGTCCTTGACGGAGCGCGCAGATGTGCGCTCGCTGAAGTGCCGGTGCCGTGGGTCCGCGGGCCGCCCGCTTCACCCGGAAAGCGCTCCCAAGCGGCCTTCGAGCAGCAGCAGGAGCTCGCCGAGGATGCCCGCCAGCTCCTCGCGGCGGCCCTCCGGGAGCCCGGACAGCAGCCCCGTCTCGTAGGCGAGCTGCTCGGGCAGGACGCGGTCGACGAGCGCGCGGCCCTCCTCGGTCAGCCGCAGGTGGGAGACCCGGCGGTCGCGGCTGTCCGGGCGGCGGGCGACCAGGGTGCGCTCCTCCAGCAGCTTGATCCGCTTGGTGACCGCGGCGCCCGAGGCGAAGGTCTCCCGGGCCAGCCGGCCCGGGGTCAGCTCCCCGCCGACGCGGCGCAGGGCGATGAGGATGTCGTACTCGGGGCGGGTGAGGCCTTCGCGACCCAGGGGCGTCTCGGTGACCTGCTGCAGCAGTGCGGTGCAGCGGTTCAGCCTGCCGATCACGGCGACCGGCCCGAAGTCCAGGTCCGGGTAGACGTCCTGCCACTGGCGCAGCACCGTCGCGACGGCGTCCTCCACGCGGGTTGTCCTTCCTCCGTACGCCGGCGGCTCCGGCGGCGTGCGCATGATCGTACGCGTCGTCACGGCACGGTGACGGACCGGCCGTCCCCGCGCCGACCTGCCAGCATCAGGTGGCCGCGGTCCTCCGCGGCGGCGATCCGACGCTCGGGCAGGGCCCGGCTCCACCATTCGCCGGAGGCGGTGTCGGCGGCTTCGCGCAGTTCCAGGAGGGCGGCCACGAGCCGGGCCTCGCGGGCGACGGGCGCGGCGAGTTCGTGCTCCAGGCGCCGCAGCGCGGCGCCCACCCGGTGGCCCGCCCGGCGGTTCGGCACGGCGAAGCAGGCGAGCAGCCCGGCGGCGGCGCCGACGAGGGTGTCCAGCCAGCGGTCGGCCACCAGCCGGCCGGCGGGCTGTGCGCCCGCGAACTCGGTCATGATCATGGCCATGGGCGTCACGAAGGCGCTGGCGATCCAGTAGTTGCGCGCGATGGTCGCCTCGGCCGCGAAATTGCAGGCCAGCGCGGTCACGATGAGGGCCACGGCCCCGGTGGCCGTGAACGGCACCAGGACGGTGAACAGCAGCACGCCCAGGAGGTTGCCGAGCACCCGCTGCAGCGCGCGGTGCCACGACAGGGTGGTGTTGGCGGCGAAGACGGCCGCGGCGGTCACCACGGCCCAGTACGGCCGGTCCACGCCCAGGGCCATCGATCCCCACCCCGCCAGGGCGCTGCCGAGCAGGACGCGCAGCCCGACGGGGAGCAGATGCCGCAGGCCGGGGCGGTGGGGCCGCCCCGCCCGGCCGGTCCGGGTGCCGACGGAAGGGGCGGGGGTGCGCGCGGCGGGGCCGGGGTCCGGCAGGGTGCGGGTACGGCGCAGGGTGCGGGCCCACTCGGTGAGCCGGTCCGCGTCGGCCGGCTCGGCGGCCTCGGCGCGTGCCAGCAGCCGCTCCAGGCCCACCAGATGGACGGTGGTCCGGGCCGCCCGCAGGGTGTGCCAGGCGGTGTGCACGGCCAGGGTGGCCTCGTGGCGGCTGCCGGGGGCGCCCCCGTCGGTCAGCGCGCGCGCCCGGACCTCCAGGGCCCGCGCGACGGCGGTGCGCTCGGGGGCGTGCGGCCGCACGAGCACCGGGGCCATGCACACCAGCCAGGCGACGGCCCCGCCGAGCAGCACCAGCCCGGTGTGCGCGGGCACCTGCCCGAGGGTCTGCGGGACGAAGGCCGCGCTCGCGGCCACGAAGGTGAAGATCACGTTCCCGGGCGGCCCGATCCGTGTCGCGTCGCACACCACCTTGTGCACCGCCGCGAGCAGAGCGGCCACCGCCACCCGGACCGGCGTCGACTGGGTCAGCGCCGCGGTGGTCAGCGCCACCCCGGCCCCGGCGGCCATGCCCAGGACGACCAGGGCGAGCGTCCGGGCCCGGGCGCCGAAGGGCAGCCCGTGCGCGTACAGGGCGCACAGTCCGCCGCCGGCGGCGTACAGCACCAGGTCCAGGCGCCCCAGGGCCAGCAGCGTCACCTCGATCAGGCCCACGGCGACGACGACGCTGAGGGCCCGGCGGTGCCAGAGGTCCTGGACGGTGCGGAGCCGGAAGGCGCCGCGGACGGGGAGGGGGAAAGCGGGCATAGGGGAAAGCTTAGCAGATGTTTTACTCGTGAAAGATAATCCGGCCGGCCGGCCCGGACGGACCCGGACGGACCCGGACGGACGGACCCGCGACGAACGCGGTGGCCGGCCCCCGGGACCGGCCACACGCGGACCCGCGCGGATCAGGCGGGGAACGCCAGCGACAGCGCGAACCGCCCCTCGGCATCCGTCCACCAGTGCCGCAGGGCGAGACCGGCGGCGCCCAGCTCGGCCCGCACGCCCTCCTCGCGGAACTTGGCGGAGACCTCGGTGCGCATCTCCTCGCCGCGGGCGAAGTCCACGGACAGGTCGAGCGCGGGGACCTTCACGGTCACGTCCGCGCGCGCCCGCAGACGCATCTCGATCCACTCCTCCTCGCGGTCCCACACGGCGAGGTGGTCGAAGTCGTCCGGGTGGAAGTCCGCGCCGAGCTCGCGGTCGATGACCGACAGGACGTTCTTGTTGAAGGCGGCCGTGACCCCCTGCGCGTCGTCGTACGCCGCCACCAGCGTCGCCTCGTCCTTGACCAGGTCGGTGCCGAGCAGCAGCGCGTCGCCCTGGGAGAGCAGGGCCCGGACCGAGGAGAGGAAACGTGCCCGCTCCTGCGGCAGCAGGTTGCCGATCGTGCCGCCGAGGAAGGCGACCAGCCGCGGCCCGGGAGTCCCGGGGAGGGTCAGGCCGTGCTGGAAGTCGGCGACGAGCGCGTGCACGGTCAGCTCCCGGTGGTCGGCGAGCAAGGCGTCGCCGGCCCCTCTGAGCGCGGACTCGCTGACGTCGATCGGCACGTACGTCAGCGGTGCGCCCAGCGCGCCGATGAGCAGCCGGGTCTTCTCCGAGGAGCCGGAGCCCAGCTCGACGAGGGTGCGGGCGCCGGTCGCCTTGGCGATCTCCGGCGCCCTCGCGTGCAGGATCTCCCGCTCGGCGCGGGTCGGGTAGTACTCGGGCAGCCGGGTGATCTCCTCGAACAGCTCGCTGCCGCGGGCGTCGTAGAACCACTTGGGCGGGAGCTGCTTGGGGCTGCGGGTCAGCCCGTACGCCACGTCGGCGCGCAGCGCGGCCGCGGTGGCGTCGGCGGGCAGGGTGCGGGTGAGGGTGAACGGGCTCACAGGTGCGGCTCCTTGAGCGGGATCAGCAGGACCTCGGTGGGATCGCCGTACAGCAGGTGGCGGTCGGGGACCTCGGTCCAGCGCGGACTGTCGTCGTACGGCTCGGAGGCCACGACGAGGGAGCGGCCGGGCGTGTCCAGGTACCAGAGCGTGTCGCCCCAGGCGGTACCGGTGATCGCCCGGCCGTCGGTCAGCAGGAAGTTGAGCCGTGAGTCGGGGGTCAGCGCGGCCAGCCGGCCGACGGTGTCGGCGAGCGCCTCGTCCGCACCGGCGCCGGCGCGCAGCCGGTGCAGGGTCAGCGCCCAGGCCAGGGCGGAGTCGCAGCGTGCCTCCAAGGTCAGCAGCTCCTCGGGGGGCAGCGTGCGGGCCGCCTCGGCGACCGAGTGCGGCCAGCCGCGCAGCGCGCCGTTGTGGCTGAACAGCCAGCGGTCCGCCGTGTACGGCGCGGCGGCGGACTCGTCGGCCACCGAGCCCTCGGTGATGTCGCGGACCGCGCCGAGCAGCGCTCCGGAGCGCGTCACCCGGCACACGTCCGCGAAGGACGGGTCGTCCCACACCGGCCCGGAGCGCCGGTAGCGCGCGGGCAGCGGATCCCCGTCCGCGTACCAGCCGAGCCCGAAGCCGTCGGCGTTGACCGTGCCGTACTTCTGCCGGCGCGGCGCCCACGACTGGCGGTACAGCGAGTGCGGCGGGTCGATGACGAGCTCGCGGAGCGCGACGGGCGGCCCGACGTACGCCAGGTGCCGGCACATCAGCCGCGCCCCCGTCTGCTCGGGGCGGCGCTCACACCTGCTCCGGGCGGGCGTCGCGGGCGGTGCGGAAGCCGGAGAAGATCTGCCGCCGGATCGGGTAGTCCCAGTTGCGGAACGTGCCCCGGCAGGCCACCTGGTCCACGGCGAACGAACCGCCGCGCAGCACCTTGTGGTCGGGGCCGAAGAAGACCTCCGAGTACTCCTTGTACGGGAACGGGGCGAAGCCCGGGTAGGGCAGGAAGTCGCTCGCCGTCCACTCCCACACGTCGCCGACCAACTGCCGTACGCCCAGCGGCGAGGCACCGGCCGGGTAGCTGCCCACCGGGGCCGGCCGCAGGTGCCGCTGCCCGAGGTTGGCGTGCTCCGGGCCGGGGTCGGCGTCGCCCCACGGGTAGCGGCGGGAGCGGCCGCTCCCCGGGTCGTGCCGGGCGGCCTTCTCCCACTCCGTCTCGGTGGGCAGCCGGCGCCCGGCCCAGCGGGCGTACGCGTCGGCCTCGTACCAGCACACGTGCAGCACGGGCTCCTCGCGCGGCACCGGCTCGGTCACCCCGAAGCGGCGGCGCAGCCACGTACCGCCCTCCCGGTGCCAGAACAGCGGGGCGGACAGGCCGTGCTCGCGGACGTGCGCCCAGCCCGCCGGGGTCCACCAGCGCTCGTCCCCGTAGCCGCCGTCCTCGATGAAGGCGAGGTACGCGCCGTTGCTCACCGGCACGGTGTCGATGAAGAACGGGGCCACCTCGCGCACGTGCGAGGGACGTTCGTTGTCCAGCGCCCACGGCTCGGCCGAGGTGCCCATGGTGAACGGACCGCCGGGGACCAGGACCTCGGCCGGCAGCAGCGCAGCGTCCGCGGGTGCGGGCGGCGGCGGGGGGGCGGTCAGTGCCGCCGGGCCGCGGCGCAGCTGATGGGTGATCAGCATCGTCTCGTCGTGCTGCTGTTCGTGCTGGGCGATCATGCCGAAGGCGAAGGCCGCGTCGGTCAGCGGCGTGCCGTGCAGCGGTGCCCGCTCCAGGATGTCCAGCACACGCCCGCGCACCTCGGCCGCGTACGCGTGCGCCTCCGCGGGCGGCAGCAGCGGCAGGGTGGGCCGTTCCGAGCGCGGGTGCTCGAAGGCGTCGTAGATCGGGTCGATGTCGGGGCGCAGGGCCTCACGGCCGCCGACGTTCCGCAGCAGCCACTGCTCCTCCTGGTTGCCGATGTGGGCCAGGTCCCAGACCAGGGGCGACATCAACGGGGAGTGCTGCGCGGCGAGTTCGTGGTCGTCGACGCAGGTGGTGAGCGCCCGGGTGCGGTCGCGCGCGGTGGTCAGGGCGTCCAGCGCCCGCCGGCGCAGGGTCTCGGGGTCGAGCGCGGGTGCGGTCACGTGCGGCTCTCCTTGCGTAGGAAGGCGTCGAGCATGTCGTCGGCGGGACAGCGGCCGCGCTGGACGTAGCGCTCGGTGAAGTCGTCCACCGCCCGCTGCACGGCCTGGTCCGCGCCGAGCCGGGGCAGGGCCTCCCGGGCCGCGGCGAAGCAGGTCATGGCGGTGGCGTGGAGTTCGGGGTCGGCCAGGCCGTGCCGGGCGGCGCGCCGCCACAGCGGGTTGCGCGGCGCCGGGTCCCGGCCCGCCGCGTCGGCGAGCGGCTTCACCGCCCGGTAGGCGACCTCGGAGGCGGCGGCGTCGTCGAAGAGCGCCACGGCCACGGCCAGCGGCACGATCCAGCCGTCCCGCCCCGACTGCGCGTCGATCATGCGCAGTTCCAGGTAGCCGCGTGGCCGCACCGGCGGGAACAGCGTCGACAGGTGGTAGTCCAGGTCGGCGGCGGTCGCAGGCCGGTACGACCCGTCACGGATCCAGTCGCGGAAGGTGAGCCCGTCGGGCACCGCCCAGGGTGCCTCGTCGCCGCGGATGCACAGCACCGGGGCGTCCAGGGCGTAGGCGGTCCAGGACGTCCGCGGGTCGGCCCCGGTGGGCGGGGCGAGGGTGCGCCCCGGGTCCAGGGCGGCCCACACCGCCTGCCGCGTGGACCGCCAGCCGGTCGGGCGGCCCGCGCTGAGCGGCGAGTTGGCGAACGCGGCGACCAGGACCGCGCCCAGCAGGTGCGCCAGCAGCCAGCGTCTGCCGAGTCCGAAGGGGCCCGGCTCCTCCGTACCCGAGTCCAGGCAGACCTGGACGGAGGCCGTGGAGCACATCATGGACCGGCCCGCGGGTCCTGAGCGGTCGAAGTAGGTCTCCATCGCCGCGTACCGGGGCTCGTCCAGCAGCCGCCGGGGCCGGCGCCAGGGGTCGTGGCCGTGGCCCGCCAGGGCCAGGCCCTCCCGGCGGAGCCGGTGGCGTACGGAGTGGAGGTCGGCGGCCGCGGCGTTGACGCACGCGGTGAGCGAGGGGGCGGGCAGCGAGCTCAGCTCCAGCTGGCCGCCGGGCTCGGTCGTGAGCCGGGAGCGGAGGTACAGGTCGTGCAGTGCGGCGACGGCGGCGCCGAGCCGTGCGGGGCCCACCGGGCGGGCCGGGTCGTGCGGGTCGTGGAGGAACCATTCCAGTTCCACGCCTATGCGGCGCGGCGGGCCGGTCTTGAAACAGATGCCCTGGATGTGTTCCTCCGCCGCTGTCTCGGTGATCGGTTCGGATGTCTCCATCCGCTGGCTGGTGCCGGGCATGGCCGGGACCTCCCGTCGAAGGCGGCTTTCCGTGTCCCGCCCGGCCACGGCCGGGCGGTGTCCGTACCACCTAAGCCCTTCGGTGCGGGTCGCTCAAGAGCGCCCCGGACGAACGGCCGAGGGACGGTAGATGACACCCGAGTCGAGGGCGGCCTCTGCCGTCCGGTCCGAATCAAGCGTGGACCGCGACCTGGCGGCCCGCATCTCCAGAGCGCGTCCGTGCAGGTCAGAGGGTGGATGCCAGGACCTCCCCGGCGATCTTCCGGTCCACCGCGGCGCGCACCAGCGCCGCGGCCAGGACGGCCTCCTCGCCCTCCGGCACCAGCTCCGCCAGCTCGCCGGCCGTGCCGGGGAGCTGCAGCCGCTGCGCACCCTGGAGCACCTTCCCGTCGAAGGCGGGGGCGAATTCCGGCCACACCGCCTGCACCTCCCGCAGGAAGACGCCCGCCCCGACCGGGCCGATGCCGGGCACCTCCCGCAGCAGCCGGCACAGCCGCTCCGCGTCCCCTTCGGCCGCCGCGCGGGCCTTGCGCAGGTCGCCGTCGTACCGGTCCAGCAGCAACTGCGCCGCGTCGCCGAGCCGGGTCGCGGTCCGCTCGTCGTACCGGCGGTAGCCGCCCTCGTCCAGCACGTCCCGTCTCCGCTGCCAGGTCGCGCCGGCCGTCGCGGCGGGGTTGCGCAGCCCCGCCGCGAACAGGGCGCGGGCCGCGGCGATCGCCGTCCGCGTGCGGATGCGGGCACCGAGCAGCATCGCGAGGACGAGCAACTGGTAGAGCGGCTGCGGGGTGTCGCGCAAGCGGATGCCCGCCTCCATGGCGTACGTCTCGCCGTGCACCGCCAGCAGCCCCCCCCCGTCGCCCGGGCGTCCCGCACGTCCCCGGCGTTCTCCGTACTCCGGCCGGCGGTCACATCGGGCCCGTTCCCGCGCGCAGTGCCCGGCGCGGCGGCCGGAGCTGGTCGTGGCGCATGGGGTGCGTGTTCCCGGACGGACCGGCATGAAACGGCTGCCCGAGGGCGCGGGTCCGGGCGGTGGGCTCAGCGGTCCAGGAGCCCGGTGCGGTCCTGGGCGCGGTAGCGCTCCAGCAGCGTGGCGAGGTCCGCGGCGGTGAAGCGGCGGTACGCCGCGCCGCAGGGTCCCTCGCCGGGCGGGGACCACCACACGGGATCGGGGCAGCGGAAGCCCTCACGGCGCAGGGCGGCGCGCCGCACCTTGTTGGTGGCGGTGACCGGCATGCGCGGTACGACCCGTACGAAGCGCGGGGCCGACTTCGTGCCGAGGTCCGCCTGCGCCGCCAGGAACGCGGCGAAGGCGCCGGGGTCGAAGGCGGCGCCCTCGCGGAGTGCCAGGGCCGTCATCACCTGGTCGCCCGAGACGGGGTCGGGGACGGCGTACACGGCGACGGCCGCGGCGGCGGGGAAGCGGGCCAGGACGTTCTCCATGACGGCGGCGGCGAGGTTCTCGCCGTCCACGCGCAGCCGGTCGTCGGCGCGGCCCGCGAAGTGGAACCAGCCCTCGGTGTCCCGGAAGAACAGGTCGCCGGTCCAGTACCAGCCGTCGCGGGTACGAGCGGCGACCGCCTCGGGGTTGCGCCAGTACCCCTCGAAGCGGGAGGGCCCGCGGTTGACGAGCTCGCCGATCGCCTCGTCGCCGTTGAGCAGCCGGCCCGCCGCGTCGAGGACCGCGCGGGGCCGCTCGGCGCCGGTCGCCGGGTCCACCACGGCGAGGTCAGCTCCGGGGGCGGCGCGCCCGACCGCGCCGGGCGGCGTGCCGGGGGAGCGCTGGATGGCGGCCCCGCCCTCGGAGGAGCCGTACCCCTCGGTGAGGGGCACGCCGAAGCGCTCCGCGAACCGGGCCGCGTCGACCGCCCCGGCCTCGGTGCCGAAGCCCCGGCGCAGGCGGTGGTCGCGGTCGTCGGGGCGCTCGGGGGTGGCGAGCAGGTACTGCACGGCCCGCCCGACGTAGGTGAAGTACGTGGCCCCGTAGGCGCGTACGTCCGGCAGGAAGCGGGAGGCGGAGAAGGACCGGCGCAGCGCGACCGCGCCGCCGCCCGCGAGGGCGGGTGCCCAGCCGGCCATCACGGCGTTGCCGTGGAAGAGCGGCATGCACAGGTAGTGGACGTCGTCCGGTCCGAGGCCCAGGAAGCCGCTGAGGGAGGCGCCCGCGTCGGCGAGCCTCCCCTGGGAGACGACCACGGCCTTGGGGGCGCCGGTCGAGCCGGAGGTGAAGTAGAGCAGGAGCCGGGAACCGGGGCGTATCCGGCTGCCGCGCGGCGGACCGGCGTCCTCGTACGGGCGCAGCAGCGCCGCGTACGCCGGGTCGTCCACGACCAGGATCCGTTCCGGGGGGAGGGGGAGCGCGAGACCGCGCAGCGAGGGCAGGTGCGCGCGCTCGGTGACCAGCAGCGCGCACTCGGTGTGCGCGATGTCCCGGGCCAGTTCCGCACCGCGCCGGGTCGGGTTGACCCCCACCACGGCGGCCCCCGCACACGCCGCGGCGCCGAGCCACAGCGGGAACTCCGGGACGTTGCCCAGGAGCACCCCGACGTGCGGCTCGGCGCCGTACGGCAGCAGGTCGGCCAGGAGCGCGGCGCGGGCGGCGGAAGCGGCCGCCACGTCATGGCGGCTGAGCCTGTGCTCCCCGTACAGCAGCCCGGGGCGCCGATCGCCCCACTGGCCCTCGACGAGCTCCGCTATGGTGCGCCCCATACGGCCGCACCATAGCTGACGCCTCGTCAGATGTCAGGCCTTCGGGGCCTCCTGGTCCGCGCCCTGTTCGGCGATGGACTTGCGGACCTCGTCCATGTCCAGGTCGCGGGCCTGCTTGATCAGGTCCTCGAACGCGGGTGCGGGCAGCGCGCCGGGCTGGGAGAAGATGGCCACCTTGTCGCGGATGATCATCAGCGTCGGGATGGACTGGATCTGGAACGCGGCGGCCAGCTCGGGCTGCGCCTCCGTGTCGACCTTGCCGAACACGAGGTCGGTGTTCTTCTCCGCGGCCGACTCGTAGACGGGGGCGAACATCCGGCACGGGCCGCACCAGGACGCCCAGAAGTCGATCAGGACGAAATCGTTGTTGCCCACGACCTCGTCGAAGTTGTCCTTGGTGAGCTCAACAGTGCTCATGCTTCCCTTACCTGCTTCCGGGTGCCGTCGGTCGGGACCCACTGACCGTAACCGAGGGCAGCGCTGCGCTATTCCGAACGCCGTCCTCCCGGCGCGTCCCCCCGCCGCCCCGCGGAACGGGATGCAGGGAGCCGGGCGGGGCCGGATGCTGGAGGGAGCGGGGACGTCCGTCGCCCCCGCCGGTCAGACGCGGGGGCGACCCACGGGAGCGGCCGATGGTGACGACGATGCACGCCGTACGGGCGCATCGGCGCGGCGGGCCCGAACAGCTCCGCTACGAGACCGTGCCCCGCCCCGAGCCGGACGCGGGTGAGGCGCTGGTGGCGGTGCGGGCGGCCTCCGTGACGGCCGGGGAGCTCGGCTGGGACGCGACCTGGACCGACAGCTTCGACGGCTCGGGCCGCGACCGCACCCCCACGATCCCCTCGCACGAGGTCTCCGGCGTGGTCGCCGAGGTGGGCCCCGGGGTGATCACCCCGAGGGTAGGGGACGCCGTCTACGCACTGATCCCCTTCGTCCACGACGGTGCCGCGGCCGAGTTCGTCACCCTCCCCGCGGGCATCCTCGCCGCCAAGCCCCGGCGTCTCGACCACGACGCGGCCGCCTCGGTCCCGCTCGCCGCGCTCACCGTCTGGCAGGCGCTCGCCCGGCACGCAGGGGTCACCCCGGGCCGGCACGTGCTGGTCCACGGCGCGGCGGGAGGCGTCGGCTCCTTCGCCGTCCAGATCGCCGCCGCGCTCGGCGCGCGGGTCACGGCGACCGCCGCCGCGCGCGACGCGGGATTCGTCGCCGGACTGGGCGCGGAGCGGGTCGTCGACTACGCCGCCGCCCGCTTCGAGGACGAGGTGGCGGACGTGGACGTCGTCTTCGACGCCGTCGGCGGCGCCACGCAGGACCGCTCCTGGTCGGTGCTGCGTCCCGGCGGGCTGCTGGTGAGCATCGTGTCCCCGCCGGACGAGGAGAGCGCCCGCGCGCACGGTGCCCGCGGCGTCTTCTTCGTCGTCGAGCCGGACCGGACGGGCCTGGAGGCGGTCTCCCGGCTCATCGACGGCGGCAAGCTCACCCCGCGGGTCGACCGCGTGGTGCCGCTCGCCGAGACCCGCGCCGCCTACGAGGCGCTGGAGCACGAGCACCGCCGCGGCAAGGTCGTCATCCACGTCGCCGACGGGGCCTGACCGCCCGCGGCGGGAGAGGGCCTACGGGACGACCGTCACCGGCCAGCGGCCCGCCTTGACCAGCCGCACCGCCACCGAGCCCACGAGCCGGTGCCCGGCCTTCTCGGAGGCGCCGACCACGACCGCGTCGGCCTTGAGCTCGTCGGAGGCCTGGGACAGCCCGCTGAACGGGTCGCCCGTGAAGGTGTGGAACTCCCAGCGCAGGCTGGACACCGACTGGAAGCGTGAAGCGGCCTTCTCTATCTCCGCCTTGAGCTCGTCGGCGATCTCGGCGGTCGCCTCCGCGACCGGGGCGCCGAAGGCGGCCCCCGCCGCCAGGACCGGCTGCACGTACACGATCGCCAGCAGCGCCCTCTGGCGCCGCGCCAGCCCCGCCGCGTACGCCGCGGCGCGCCACGACGACTCCGATCCGTCCAGTCCCGCCACGATCACCTTGGGACCGTCCGTGCCCCGCTCGAAAGCCGCCTTGTCGCTCACGTTCCGAGCCTACTTGCGGGACTGCCGCGCGCGCCGCACCGGACGCGGGGAATCCGCGCCCGCGGCGAGATGACCGTCCACCAGCCGCTGCAGCGCGGAGGTGAAGACCGCCCGTTCGTCCTGCGGAAGGGCCGCCAGCAGGTCGCCGTGGACGCGGGCGGTGATATCCCTGCCGAGGGCGACGCGCTCCCGGCCCGCCTCGGTGACGGTGATGATGCGGGCCCGGCGGTCCGTGGGGGAGGGGTGCCGCTCGGCGAGGCCGGCCCGCTCCAGCTCGTCCATGGTGACCACCATCGTGGTCTTGTCCTGCTGGGAGACCTCGGCCAGTTGAGCCTGCGTCAGCTCCCCGGGGAGCGCGTGCAGCAGCACGCAGTACCCGCGGGGGGTGAGCCCGACCTCGGCCAGCGCCGTCGCCAGCCGGTTCGTCATGGCGTGGCTGGCGTACTGCAGCAGCCCGGTGAAGTCGGGCGCGGAAACCGTGGGACCCATGGTCCGAGCCTAGCAAAAAGGTCCGTTACCGAATCATCGGTGACACGAACGATCCGGCGGGTAAATCGTTCGGCCGCGGGGGCCCGCATGCCTACCATGGGACGGCATGAACCTCCCGTCCCGTCACCACGACGTCCCCGGCAAGCCCTCCCTCGAGGGGCTCGAAGCGAAATGGTCGCGGCGCTGGGACGAGTCGGGCGTACACCGCTTCGACCGGTCGCGGCCGCGCGAGGAGATCTTCTCCATCGACACCCCGCCGCCCACGGCCAGCGGATCGCTCCACATCGGCCACGTCTTCTCGTACACCCACACCGACACCGTCGCCCGCTACCGGCGCATGCGCGGGCAGACCGTCTTCTACCCCATGGGCTGGGACGACAACGGCCTGCCCACCGAGCGCCGGGTCCAGAACCACTACGGGGTCCGCTGCGACCCCTCGCTCCCGTACGACCCCGGTTTCACCCCGCCCGAGCGTCCCGGCAGTCACCAGCAGTCCGTCTCGCGGCGGAACTTCATCGAACTGTGCGAGGCCCTCACCGCAGAGGACGAGAAGGCGTTCGAGCAACTCTGGCGCCGCCTGGGCCTGTCGGTCGACTGGACGCTCACCTACCAGACCGTCGGCGCCCGTTCGCGCGCCGCCTCCCAGCGCGCCTTCCTGCGCAACCTGGCGCGCGGCGAGGCCTACCCGGCCGAGGCACCCACCCTGTGGGACACCACCTTCCGCACCGCCGTCGCCCAGGCGGAACTGGAGGACCGCGAACGGCCCGGCGCCTACCACCGGCTGGCCTTCCACCGCCCCGGCGGCGGCCGGGTCGTCGTCGCCACCACCCGGCCGGAACTCCTCCCCGCCTGCGTCGCCCTGGTCGCGCACCCCGACGACGAGCGCTACCGGGAGCTGATCGGCACGAGCGTCACGACCCCGGTCTTCGGCGTCGAGGTCCCCGTCCGCACCCACCGGCTGGCCGACCCGGACAAGGGCACCGGCATCGCCATGATCTGCACCTTCGGCGACACCACCGACGTCACCTGGTGGCGCGAACTCCGGCTGCCCACCCGCCCGGTCCTCGGCCGCGACGGACGCTTCCTGCCCGCGCCGCCGGCCGCCCTGCGGACGGCGCAGGCCCGTGAGGCGTACGGAGAGCTGGCCGGCGCCACCGCGCACACCGGCCGCGAGCGGCTGGTGGGGATGCTGCGCGAGCGCGGCGACCTGGAGGGCGAGCCCGAACCGGTCGTCCACGCCGTCAAGTACTACGAGAAGGGCGACCGGCCGCTGGAGATCGTCACCACGCGCCAGTGGTACCTGCGCAACGGCGGCCGCGACGAGGCCCTGCGCGAGCGGCTGCTGGAGCGGGGCCGCGAACTGCGCTGGCACCCGGAGCACATGCGCGTCCGCTACGAGAGCTGGGTCGAAGGGCTCAACGGCGACTGGCTGATCAGCCGCCAGCGGTACTTCGGCGTCCCCGTCCCCGTCTGGTACCCGCTCGACGAGGCCGGCGAGCCCGTCCACGACACGCCGCTGGTCCCCGACGAGTCGGCGCTGCCCGTCGACCCCGGCACCGACGTCCCCGACGGCTACCGCGAGGAGCAGCGCGGCGCGCCCGGCGGGTTCACCGGTGACCCGGACGTCATGGACACCTGGGCGACGTCGTCGCTCACCCCGCAGATCGCCGCCGGATGGGGCACCGACGACGAACTGTTCGCCAAGGTCTTCCCGATGGACCTGCGGCCGCAGGCCCACGAGATCATCCGCACCTGGCTGTTCGGCAGCATCGTCCGCGCCCACGCCGAGCAGGGCGTCCTGCCGTGGCGGCACGCCGCGATCTCCGGCTGGATCCTCGATCCGGACCGCAAGAAGATGTCCAAGTCCCGGGGCAAGGCGGTCACCCCGGGCGACCTGCTGGAGCAGCACGGCTCCGACGCCGTCCGCTACTGGGCGGCCGCCGCCCGGCCGGGCACGGACACCGCCTTCGACACCGGGCAGATGAAGATCGGCCGCCGCCTGGCCACCAAGGTCCTCAACGTCGGGCGCTTCGTCGTCACCTCCGGCGCGGTCACCTCCGGCGCGGTCGTGGACGGCGCCGCACCGGCGGTCGCCGCACCGCTGGACCGCGCCCTCCTCGCGGGCCTCGCGTCGACCGTCCGCGCCGTCACCGACGCCCTGGAGGAGTTCGACCACGCCCGCGCCCTGGAACGCGTGGAGTCCTTCTTCTGGGACTTCTGCGACGACTACGTCGAACTGGTCAAGGGCCGCGCGTACGACGGCGACACCTCCGCCCTCGCGACGCTGTCCACCGCCCTGTCGGTCCTGCTGCGGCTGTTCGCGCCCTTCCTGCCCTTCGTCACCGAGGAGGTCTGGTCGTGGTGGCGCGAGGGATCGGTCCACCGCGCCGACTGGCCCGACGCGGACGCCCTGCGGTCGCTCGCCGGCGACGGCGACCCCCGCGTCCTGGCCACCGCCCGCGACGCGATCACCGCGGTCCGCAAGGCCAAGTCCGAGGCACGGCTGTCGATGCGGGCGGAGGTCGCCCGGCTCGTCGTCACCGGCCCGGCCCCGCAGCTGGCGCTCCTCGCCCTGGCCGAGGACGACGTCCGCGCCGCGGCCCGCGCGGCGGCGGTGGAACGCCTCCCGGCGGCCGGCGACGCCCTGGCGTACGAGGTGCGCTTCCCGGACTCGCCCTGAACGCCCGCGACATGCCGGGCCCGCCCGCCCCGCCCGCGCCCGGAGCCGGTAGATTGCGCCCGTCATGGGACCGGTGAGCGGTGCGGGGCGGGTGGATCGGTGAACGACAGAACGGGCCGGTGGGGACTGGCGGCCGGGGCGGGGCTGTTCACAGCGCTGGCGGTGGCCGGATGCTCGGGGGAGGGCGGCACGTCCTCCGCACCACCCGAGCCGTCGGCCCCGGCCACGGTGTCGCCCTCGCAGTCACCGTCGCCGTCGGCGTCGCCCTCGGTCTCCGCCTCCCCCACGCGGTCCGCGTCCCCTGCGCGCTCCGCGCCCCGGCCCGGGCGGACGGCGGCGCCGCCGCGCCCCACCCAGGGCGGGACGGCCGGCCGCGGGCACGGGTCCGGAACGACGATCGAGCAGAACCCCAAGGGCTACGGAACGCCGGTGCCGCGCACACCGCCGACACCGGACTGGACGCCGGCCACCGGTTTCCCCACCGACGCCGTCGAGGTGCCGATGCCCACGCAACTCGGCTGACGGACCCCCGCGGCGGGCCTCAGGGCAGCGGCTGCGGAGGGCGCGGGCCCACGTAGTGCCCGCTCGGGCGCATGCGCAGTGGGGGTTCCTCGTACTCCTCCAGGGCGTGGGCGATCCAGCCCGCCGTCCGGGCGACCGCGAAGACCGTCTCGCCGGCTTCGGGGACCATGCCGGCGGAGACGGAGAGCACCGCCAGGGCGAGGTCGACGTTGGGGTGGACCGGGGTGTGACGGGCCGTCGTGGCGGCCACCTCGCGGGCGGCGGTCAGCGCCCGCTCCGCGTACGGGACGTCCTCGAGCAGCCGGAGGAGCATGACCGCGCGCGGGTCCTCGGCCCGGTAGAGGCGGTGGCCGAGCCCCGGCACACGGCGGCCCGCGCGCAGGTGGTCGGCGACGACGGCCGCCGCGCTGCCGCGGTCGAGGACCTCGGCCAGCATGCGGTGGGCGAGGCCGCTCGCGGCCCCGTGCAGCGGGCCGTCGAGGGCCCCGAGGCCGGCCGAGACCACGGCGTACGGATGCGCGCGGGCGGAGGCGGCCACGCGCACGGCGAGCGTCGAGGCGGCCAGGTCGTGGTCGATGAGCAGGACGAGCGCCGCGTCCAGCGCGCGCAGTGACGCGTCGTCGGCCGGGCGGCCGGACAGCCGCGACCACAGCCGCCAGGCCAGCCGGCCCTCGCCCCGGTGCGGGGTGCCTGCCGCGGGCAGAGCCCGGACCAGCGTGGGGATGAGGCCCCGGGCGGCGCCGAGCACGGCCTCGGGGGAGAGGTCGAACCGGAGCGGGTCCGCCACGGCCGCCGCGACGGCGGTCGCCCGCAGCCGGTCCATCGGGCCGCTGTGCCCGGGCAGCACCCCGACCGCCCGCCGGGCGGCCTGCAGCGCCTGCGGTGGCGCGGTGAAACGCACCCCGGAACGCAGGACGCCGGTCCACAGCCACTCCGCCACCTCCTCGTAGCCGTACCGCTCGGCCAGGGCCGTCGCGTCGACCCCGCGGAAGTAGTAGCGGTCCCCGTCGATGAGGGTGATCGCGGTGCGCACGGGGCCCGTGCCGTCGTCCTCGGGGGGCGGCTGCGCCGCGCGCCGGTTGCGGCGCACGAGGGCGTCGACCTCCCCGGGGTCGAAGGTGCTGCCGCGCCCGCCGGGGGCGCGCCGGCTGCTCAGCAGGCCGCGGCTGACGTAGGCGTACACCGTCTCCGGCTTGACCCCGAGCCGCCCGGCCGCCTCGCGGGTGCTCAGCCGTTCCTCCGTCGTCATGACTCCATCCCATCACACATTGATCCAATCAATATTGACGGGGATTGAATCAATGATGGATGGTCGAGTCAACGCCGAGTCGTCGAAGCAGCACCGGAGGACCACCGTGACCGTCATGCCCGTCACCCCCGACGTACCCCGCGGCCTGAAGGGAGTCGTCGTCACCGAGACCGCGCTCGGCGACGTCCGCGGCACCGAGGGCTTCTACCACTACCGTCAGTACTCGGCCGTCGACCTGGCGCAGAGCCGCACCTTCGAGGACGTCTGGCACCTGATGCTGCTCGGCACGCTGCCCGACGCCGCCGGGCGCGCCGCCTTCGCCCGGCGCGTCGCCCCGCTGCGCCGGCTGCCCGCCGCCGTCCGCGACGCGCTGCCGGCCGTCGCCCGCTCCGGAGCGCTCAGCGGCCCGCTCGCCGGGCTGCGCTCGGCGCTGTCCCTACTGGGGGCGGCCGAGGGGTTCCGCCCGCTGTACGACGTCGACCCGGAGCGGCGGCTGTCCGACGCGCTCGCCGCGACCGCCGCCGTGCCCACGCTGCTGACCGCCCTGTACCGGCTGGGCCAGGGCCTGGAGCCGGTGGAACCGCGCGACGACCTGCCGTTCGCGGCCAACTACCTGTACATGCTGACCGGCGAGGAGCCCGACCCGGCCCGCGCCCGGGCCGTCGAGCGCTACCTGATCTCCACCGTGGACCACGGCTTCAACGCGTCCACCTTCACCGCCCGCGTCATCGCCTCGACCGGCGCCGACCTCGCCGCCTGCCTCACCGGCGCCGTCGGCGCGCTGTCCGGCCCGCTGCACGGCGGCGCCCCGAGCCGGGCCCTGGACACCCTGGACGCCATCGGCACCCCGGACCGCATCGGCCCGTGGATCCGTGAACGCGTCCTGGCGGGCGACCGCATCATGGGGTTCGGCCACCCCGTCTACCGCACCGAGGACCCCCGTTCCCGGATGCTCAAGGAGATCGCCCGGTCCTTCGGCGGCCCGCTCGTCGACCTCGCCGTCCAGGTGGAGGCGCGGGTCGAGGCGATCCTCGCCGAGCTGAAGCCCGGCCGCGAACTCCACACCAACGTCGAGTTCTACGCCGGCGTCGTCATGGAGCTGTGCGGCCTGCCGCGCGAGATGTTCACCCCCACCTTCGCCTGCGCCCGTGTCGTGGGCTGGTGCGCCAACGTCCTGGAGCAGGCCGAGGACAGCAAGATCATCCGTCCGGCCGCCCGCTACGTCGGCCCGGTGCCTCCCCAGCCGGTGCCGGCGACCTGAGGGTTCCGCGGGCCCCTCAGAGCGCCGAGGGGTGTTCCAGCAGGAGGTAGTCGCCGTCCTCGCCCGTGCGGTGGTAGCCGGCGCCCTCGTAGAGGCGGAGGGCCGGATTGACGCGGTGGACACCGAGCGCCAGCGTCCCGTGCCCGGCCGCGCGGGCCTGCGCGGCGAACGCGTCGAGGAGGAGTCGGCCGAAGCCGCGGCGCCGCAGGGTGGGCACCACGTGCAGGCCGACCAGCAGGGCCTTGCCGTCGTCCGCCGGCATCCACATCATCGAGCCGCCCGGCCCGCCGCCGGCCTCCAGCACGAGGGTGCGGTCCAGGCACTCCACCCACAGGCCGAGGTTGAGGTCGATCGCCTCGGTCCAGGCCGCCTCGGCGGCGGGTTCCACGGTACGGACGTAGTCGCGTTCCCACCGCAGGAGGTGCGGCAGGTCCGTGGGCCGCGCGGGGCGGGTGACGGCCGTCGGGCCGGGGCTGCTGGGCACGGTGGTCACCGTAACGCCCCTGCCGCGCCCGCCGGCGGCCGGGCCGCCGCTACTCCCGGGCGGCCGGCTTGCGGTCGACCGGCGTGACCGGGGTGACGGTCTCCTCCATGGTGCGGCGGGGGCCGGACCAGGGGGCGGGGACCGCGTCGAAGAGGTAGGCGAAACGGTAGGCCAGTTCCTCGTAGTTGACCCGCCAGCCGCGGAAGTGCGGCCACGCCTCCTCGGGGGTGCGCTCCAGCGGGTAGCCGTTGGCCGCGGCGTGGGCGACCGCCGCGGCGAACTCCTCGTACGGCAGCCTGATGGTCGCGTTGGGCGAGGGGTCGGCGTCGTACGGGATCCGCCAGACCGCGGCGATGTCGCGCAGGCAGACGAAGCCGGCCCGCAGGGCGAGCCGGGCCTCGGCCTGCGGGCGCCCGGGGTTGAGGGCGAGTTGCATGGCGGCGGCGTCCATGACGGCGAGCAGCGCGATCAGCCAGCTGCGGTCGGGCTGCGGCGAGCGGAACCGGCTGAGCACCGTGTAACTGGTGTGGCTCTCGCTCACTTCCGCCGCCCACCGCTCCCAGTTGCGGAACAGCTCGGTGAGACTGTCGGTGAGCCCGATCTGGGCGTAGCGGGCGAGGATCTCCGGCCCCCAGGGCGGGTTGCCCGCCCGGGCCTGCAGCAGGGTCACCTCCGCCTCGCGGCGCGAGTAGGCGGCGTACAGGGTCGGCAGGTAGCCGATCTGGAGGCCGATGGTGATCGGGCCGGTCGCGGCGGCGATGAAGTCGATCACCGTGAGGTCGACGTGGTGGCTGCTGGCGAAGCCCAGCGTGAACAGCGACGACCCCGCCTCCCGCAGCGCGTCGAGCGGGGCGAGGTCGCTGACCGCCGCCTGCAGCATGGCGTAGCCCGCCCAGAACGCGACCAGCCAGCCGATCAGGTTGGCGAGGATGGACACCGCGGCCACCGGGACGAGGACCCGGTCCTTGGCCTCCGGCGTCCGGCAGCGGTCCGCGACGAACTGGAAGGGCAGGTGGACCGCCGCGTGCACCAGGCGGGTGAAGCTGGACCGGGTCGGCCGCGGGATCACCAGCGTGCGCAGCACCGAGGAGAAGGTCCCGGCGACGACCAGCGCCCCGACGAGACCGATCAGGACGCGCACTGGACTTCCCTCCCCGGACGGTTCACAGCACCCGCCGGCGGACCAGCGCGGCCAGCACCAGCACACCGGGGAGCAGGGGCAACCATACGGTGACGATGCGGTACGCCAGCACCGCGGAGGTCGCCGCCACCCCGGTGGCGCCCGCGGTGACCAGCGCCAGGACCAGGGCCACGTCCAGCGAGCCGATTCCGCCCGGGGTCGGCAGCAGGGCCGCCGCCGCGCTGCCCGCCAGGTACGCCACCGCGACGTGCGCGGCCGGCACCGGCGCGTGCAGCGACCGTACGACCGCGACCAGTACCGCGGCGTGCATCACCGGGAAGGCCAGGGAACCCGCCCACAGCGCCGCCACCCGCGCGGAACGGCCGTGCACCGCGCGGACGTCGGTGGCGACCGTGCCGAGGAACGAGCGGACGGTGCGGCGGACGTGGCGCACCGACAGCAGGACCACCAGGACCAGGCAGAGCGCCGCGCCGGCCACGAGGGCGACGGTGGGACCGGGCCGCCCGGGTGCGACCTTGCGCAGGTCGAGGGCGTGCGGGAAGGTCGCGAACAGGACCACGAGCAGCCCGATGCGCACCACGCAGGCCGCCAGCGCCCGCACGGTCAGCGCGGCCGCCGAACGACTGGGGGAGAGGCCGCAGCGCAGCAGGAAGCGCAGGTTGACGGCGTTGCCGCCGACGCCCGCCGGGAGGATGTGGTTGGCCGCGGACGCGGCGAACTGGGTGGCCAGCAGGCGCCCCGTGGGCAGTTGCTCCAGCACGGCACCCTGCTGGGCGGCCGCCGAGCACACCCAGGCGAGCAGCGTCGCGGCCCCGGCCGCCAGCAGCCACTCGGCGTCGGCGGAACCCAGCCGGTCGGTACCGGCGTCCACCATCGGCCACTGCCGCAGGACGATCAGGGCCACCAGCAACAGCGGTGCCACACCGACGATCTGACGTACTGGGAGGCGCCGCCACATGCCGTTCGTGCCCTTCCGGTCGCCGCGGTCGCCCGCTGCCGTGAGGTGCTCCCCGGCGCAGCCCCGGCCGTACCTACGCACGACCATACGGTGCGGCGACCCGTAGCGCTCATCCGGCGGCGCGTCCGGCCGCCCCGTGGTACGGGGCGGGACCGGACGGCGCCCCCGGCGCGCGGGACGGCCTACAGCTCCAGGAGGCCGCCCTGGTCGTCCACGCGGTCGGCCGACTCGTCGTCGAACCAGACCGCGCCGGTGGCGAGGTAGCGGAAGCGGTGCACGCCCGCCGGGAGGATCACCGACACCGTGCGGGTGCCGTCGCGGCGGGGGACGAGGGTGTGCCGGCCGGGCTCCCAGCCGTTGAAGTCGCCGACCACGCTCACGGTGCCGGGCGGGTGGTCGACGGGGAGGGCGAAGGTGATCCGCGTCTTGCGGCCGAACAGCTTGCTGCGCCTGAGCATGGGCTCTCCCTGCGGGGCGGACGAGGGACGGAGGACACGTGCGGTGCTCGGGTGCCCCACATTCTTCCGGTGCCCCGGGGAAAGTCACATACCGACTGGTCGGTGTTACGGGCTATCGTGACCCCGGACGACGTTGGTACGTACGCGGAGGGAGTCGCGGTGCGCGCGATCCAGATCACCGAATTCGGCGGGCCGGAGGTGCTGCGGCAGGTCGAGCTGCCCGATCCCGTGCCGGGGCCGGGGCAACTGCTGGTCGAGGTCTCCTCGGCGGGGGTGAACTACGCCGACACGCACTTGGTGGAGAACTCCTACCTCTCCAAGGCCACCCTGCCCCTCGTGCCCGGCGCCGAGGTGGTCGGCCGCACCGCCGGCGGCCGCCGCGTGGTCGCCCTGACCGACAACGGCGGCTACGCCCAGAAGGCCGTCGCCGAGGAGTACCTCGCCCACGAGGTGCCCGAGGGCGTCACCGACGGCCAGGCCCTCGCCCTGGTCGTCCAGGGCCTCACCGCCTGGCACCTGCTGCGCACCTCGGCCCGCATGGCCGAGGGCGAGTCGGTGGTCGTGCACGCCGCCGCGGGCGGCACCGGCTCGCTCGCCGTGCAGCTCGCCAAGGAGCTCGGCGCGGGACGGGTCATCGCCACCGCCTCCTCCAAGGACAAGCGCGACCTCGCGCTGGAGCTCGGCGCGGACGTCGCGATCGAGGCGGACCCCACGGACGCCGCGGGACTGAAGGAGCGGCTCGTCGAGGCCAACGGCGGCAAGAAGGTCGACATCGTGCTGGAGATGACCGGCGGCCCGGTCTTCGACGCCTCGCTGGCCGCGCTCGCCCCCTTCGGCCGCCTGGTGACGTACGGACTCGCCTCCCGCGTCCCCCCGACCCCGGTGCAGGCCGCGCAGCTCATGGGCCGCTCCCGGGCCGTCGTCGGCTTCTGGCTGATGCACTGCCTGGGGCGTCCCGGCATGTACCGCGAGCCGATGGCCGAGCTGCTGGCCATGACCGCCGACGGACGGCTGAAGCCGCAGGAGGGCGGCAGGTACCCGCTCTCCGAGGCCACCCGCGCCCACGAGGACCTGCGGGCCCGCCGTACTTACGGCAAGCTCACGCTCGACCCGGCAGGCTGATCGCTCCGGGCCGGCCGCGCCTGTGCCCCCGCCGTTCGCGTTCCGGCGGAGGCACAATCGACAGCGGAGCACGAAGCCGCGGCCGGCGGCCCGGAGGAACGGGAGGGGCCATGGACAGGACCCGCTTCGCCCCCGACCGGGGGCTGACCACCCGCATGGTGGTCACCATGTTCATGATCGGGCTGCTGTACGTCGTGTTCGTGGGCGTCCTGCTGGCCCTGCTGCGCGGTGCCTGGCCACTGATCCTGATCGTCGCGGGCGGGCTGTTCATCGCCCAGTTCTGGTTCAGCGACCGGATCGCCGCCTTCAGCATGGGCGCCCGCGAGGTCACGCCCGAGCAGGCCCCCGAACTGCACGGAGTCGTCGACCGGATCTGCGCCCTGGCCGACATGCCCAAACCCCGCGTCGCGATCGCCGACAGCGACGTCCCCAACGCGTTCGCCACCGGACGCAACGAGAAGGCGGCCCTGGTGTGCGCCACCACCGGCCTGCTGCGCCGGCTGGAGCCCGAGGAGCTGGAGGGCGTCATCGCCCACGAACTCTCCCACGTCGCCCACCGCGACGTGGCGGTCATGACGATCGCCTCCTTCCTGGGCGTCCTCGCCGGGGTGGTCACCCGCATCGGACTGTGGGGCGGCCTCGGCCGCAACAGCCGCGACCCCGGCACCGCGATCGTGGTCATCCTGATCCCGCTGGTCAGCGCGCTCGTGTACTGCGTCAGCTTCCTGCTGACCCGGATGCTGTCCCGCTACCGCGAGCTGTCCGCCGACCGCTCCGCCGCGCTGCTCACCGGGCGGCCCTCCGTCCTGGCCTCGGCGCTGACCAAGGTCTCCGGGCAGATGGCCCGCATCCCCACCGAGGACCTGCGCAAGGCCGAGCCCTTCAACGCCTTCTACTTCGTCCCGGCCCTCGCCGGCGGCCAGAGCCTGGCCCAGCTGCTGTCCACGCATCCCACGCTGGAGCAGCGGCTGGCGCAGCTCGGCCGGATCTCCGTCGAGCTGGGACGGCGCTGATGGGGTTCCTGGACGCGCTGCTCGGCCGCAGCAAGCCCGTCAGACCCGACCTGGACCAGCTGTTCGGGCTCCCCTCAGCGGCGGTGACCCTGGAGGCCGCAGCCGGCTTCCGGCCCACCGGCGTGGGCTCGGTGTGCTTCGCCGCCGTGGAGGGCGGCGCGTTCGCCGAGGTCCAGCAGGACGTGCGGGCGCTCCTCGACATGGACACCGGCCGGGGCGCCGTGCCGGTGGAGTCCGTCCGCGACGCGTACGGGTACACATGGCTGGTCGTCCGGCGTCCGGCCGAGGACCTGCCGGTCCTGGTCGGCGACCTCCACGCGGTCAACTCGGCCCTGGAGGGGCACGGCTTCGGCCCCCAGCTGCTCTGCTCCCTGGCCGCCTTCCGCGATGACGCCGGGCGGTCGCTGGCACTGGTCTACCTCTACAAACGAGGCTCGTTCTACCCGTTCGCCCCGCTTCCGGGGGAGAAGCGCGACAACCCCCTGGAGCTCCAGGTCAAGGCCCTGCTCGGGAACGACCTCCGCCTCGAGGAAGACCTGGGCCGCTGGTTCCCCCTCTGGGGCGCGCCGGGTCTGGGGGGCTGAAGGGCAGGCGGTTCTCACCTCCAGGGCTGCACGTCCACCACGGCCTCGACCGCCACGGGCCCCTGCACATGCGGGAACTCCTCGATGCCGGGCCGGGCCGGGTCCAGGGTCCGGCCGCGGCGCTGTGGGCCGCCGGTGGTGAAGACGCCGATGCCGTTGGCGACGAGGCGTTCCGTGCCGCCCGCCGGGTGGTTGCGGACCTTGACGCGGGACGCGCCGGGGGCGCGGGTGACGAGGGTGGAGGAGCCGCCGCCGTCGAGGTTGACGGCGGCCTGGGCGCCGATGCCGGACATCAGGGAGGCGAGTTCGCGGACCGTGAGGCCGGCGCCCGACTCGGCCTTCCCGTCCAGCGCCAGCAGGTACATCACGTGCCCGTCGTCGCCGAAGCCCGCCGCGGTGCGGGTCGCCGTGACGCCGTTCTCCAGGCCGGCCAGGGGGTAGCCGTCGCGCAGGATCGGGTAGCCCCCGACGGCGAAGCCGTACCCGCCGCCGTACGCGGAGGCCGCCAGGCGCTGCTGCACGTCGACCGCGTCGCCGGGCTCCAGCAGGCGCAGCGCCTCCGCCCCCGCCTCGCGGCCGACGAGGACCACCGCGTCGGGCGGGATCTCGCCCTCTCCCGGGCCCTCGCCGACGGCCACCACCTCGCCCCGGCTGACCATGACCTCGTAGGTGTCGTCGCTGCAGGGCGCCGCGCGCCTGGTGTCGTCGCCGCAGCCGGCGCGGAGCCGGGAGGCGCTGCCCCAGTCCGAGGTGTACAGGCCGACGCCGCCGACCGGGAGCGCGTACTGGTTGAGGCCGGCGAGCGGCACCGTGCCCGCCTCGAAGCTGACCGAGCCGGCCAGCCGGAGCCGGTCGAGCCGGGCGATCCGGTCGGTGCCGACCGCGAGGACGTCCTCGGTGGTCGCGCCGGGCGGCAGCTTGGGGCCGAAGCGCTGGGCCGGCGGCACCGCCGACTTCAGGGCCCGTCCCGCGGCGACCGCCGGGCCGACCGCGGCACCGGTCGCGGGCACCCCGGGGTGCTGGGCCTCGCTCATGTTGAAGAAGTCGGCGTTGATGCCGCCCACCGCGCCCGCGGCGTCGGCGAGCCCCGAGACCGTGCCGCGTCCGGCGACGACACCGGGGTGCAGCAGGTCCACCGTGACGCCGGGCGTGCGCAGGTCCACCGTCAGCAGGTGCCCGCGGGCCGTGCCGTGGGCTCCCCGGTAGGTGAACGTCCGGTAGTCCACGCCCGAGGCGAGCCGGGTGGTCGCGCCGTAGCGCAGCCCGTCCCCGGCGACCGCGGCGGCGGCCCCGCCGGCGCCGCCGAGCACGGCGCTCCACGCCAGCGTCGCGGAGATCGCCAGGCGCACCCGGCGGGGTCGTCGAGTCACGTCGCTCCAGCCCGAAAACCGATTATCTGACGAAAGGTCAATGGTTGCCCGGACCGGCTGGGTTGTCGCACCACCACGCCGCGCGTGACGGGGAATCCGACTCGATACGGTGAAAAGCGGGCAGGAGGGGATCTGCAGGGGGTCTACCGGGGCGCCCCCTGCCGCTCCTGCCGCCCCAGCCGTCTCAGCCGGGGAAGGCGTAGACCGTGGCCGCCTGCGCCGCGGGCTCGGCGGCGCCTTCGGGGGTGAGCTCGACGTCGATGAACGCCAGCCGCCGCCCGAGCTTGGTGACACGCGCCGTGACCAGGACGTCGGTGCCCATGACCGCCCGCTGGAAGGTCGTGGACTGCTGGATGGTCGTCATCGGCCCGTAGCCCCCGCGGGCCGCGGACACCGCGATCACGGTCGCCGTGTCGGCGGCGGCCATCAGCGCCTGGCCCGACAGCGCGCCGCCCTCCCGGGCCAGCCGGTCCGACCAGGGCAGCCGCAGCACGGCGTGCCGCTCCCCGGTCTCCTCGACGGAGAGCCCCAGGTCCTGCACCCAGGGCGCGAAGTTGTCGGCCAGGACCTTGTCCGCCTCGGCGGTGGTGATCGTCACGGCGGACATTCTGACCCACCGTCGGGGGCGCGCACCAGGGCGCGACGGGGCCCGGGCGCGTGCCCGCCGCGTGCACATGCCGTTGTGGGTATATAGCTTGAGGAGTATGTTGGGGAACGTGTCCATACCCTTCGACGTGCTGGCCGAGCCGACGCGACGGCGGATCCTCGATCTGCTCCTGGAGCGCCCCCGCCTCGTCGGCGAGCTCACCGAGCACCTCGGCCTCAGCCAGCCCGGTACGTCCAAGCACCTGCGCGTGCTCCGTGAGGCGGGCCTGGTCCGGGTGCGTGCCGAGGCGCAGCGGCGCTGGTACGAGCTGAGCCCCGAGCCCCTGCGGGAGGTCGACGCCTGGCTGGCGCCCTACCGCAGGCTGTGGGGCACCGGCCTGGACGCGCTGGAGCGGCACCTGGACGCCATGCCCGACGAGATGGAGGAGCCATGACCACGGACACCGGCGAGACGCTGACCACCGCGGACGGCCGGACCGCGCTGCGGATGGAGAGGCGGCTCGCGCACCCGCCGGAGAAGGTGTGGCGGGCCCTGACCGAGCCGGGGCACCTGTCGAAGTGGTTCCCCTCCGACGTGGAGATGGAGCCGCGGGTGGGCGGCAAGGTGCGCTTCCCCTTCCGGCACGGCGAGGGCGAGGCCATGGACGGCGAGGTCACCGAGTGGGACCCGCCGCACGTCGTCGCCTACACCTGGGGCGAGGACCTGCTGCGCTGGGAGCTGGTGCCGGAGTCCCTGGGCTCGGTGCTGACCCTGACCCACACCTTCGGCGACCGCCCCGGCGCCGCCAGCTTCGCCGCGGGCTGGGACGCCTGCATCGCCGGCATCGACCCCGAGCTGGAGGGCGAGCCGGTGCCCGGGCCGGGCGACATGAAGGCGGCCCACGAGCGCTACGTCAAGGAGTTCGGGCTCGACCACGGCACCGTGGAGGAGCTGCCGGTCGGCTGGAAGGTCCGCTTCGAGCGGCAGCTGACCCAGCCCGCGGCCACGGTGTGGAAGACCCTGCTCGGCGGGGTGTCCGCGCCCGAGGTGGGCGGACCCGTGCCGCGCGGCTTCGTCGTGGGCGACTTCGCCCCCGGACCGGTGAGCGAACTGCGCCCGAAGGAGGCGCTCGCCTACCCCTGGGACCTCCACGGCCGCCACGAGGGCACCGTGCGCTGGGAGCTGACCCGCGGCACCGGGCACGGCGCGCGACTGGTCCTCACCCAGACCGGCGTCCCCGAGGTGCCCCCCGCCCTGGCGCTGGACGTCTGGCGGGACCGCGTCGAGAGCCTCGCGGCGAAGCTGGCCGCGATGCCCCGCTGACCGGTGGACGGCACGGCGCCCGGCCTCACAGCCGGCCCCGTGCCTCCTCCAGGAACTCCCGGGTGGGGCCCGCGGGCAGGGCCTGGGCGCTCATCCGGTCCAGGGCCTCGCGGAACCGCGAGACGTCCTCGCGTTCGTCGAGGTAGACGGCGCCGATCAGGCTCTCCGCGTACGCGATGTCCGGCAGTTCCGGCAGCGGGAAGCGGAAGATGTGGAACGGGCCGTACATCGCCGGGTGCGGCCCCGACGCGAAGGGCAGCACCTGCAGTCGCACCTGGGGCATCCCGCACGCCTCGATCAGGCGGTCGATCTGCAGGCGCATCACCTCGGGGCCGCCGATGGGGCGGCGCAGCACCGTCTCGTCCATCACGACCCACAGCAGCGGCGGGTCGTCGCGGGTGAGCAGCGCCTGCCGTTGCATGCGCAGCGCGACGCCGCGCTCGATCTCCTCCCGCGAGGCGTGCGGCCGCCCCGCGCGCAGCACGGCCTCCGCGTACTGCGGGGTCTGCAGCAGCCCCGGGACGTAGTGCGGTTCGTAGGCGCGGATCAGCTCCGCGGCGCCCTCCAGGCTGACGAAGGCGCTGAACCACTCGGGGAGCACGTCACGGAAGCGGTGCCACCAGCCGGGACGGTTGGCCTCGCGGGCCAGTTCCAGGAAGTTGGCGATCTCGGCGGGCTCGGTGACGCCGTAGGTGAGGAGCAGTTTCTCCACGTACGGGATGCGCAGGCCCACCTCGGCCTTCTCGATGCGGCGGACCGTGGCGTGGGTGACGTCCAGGGCGCGGGCCGCCTGCTCGTAGGAGAGGCCGGCCCTCTCGCGGAGGTCCTGGAGGCGTCTGCCGAGCACCACCCGCAGCACGGTGGGAGCACTTGCCGCCCGGGCTTCAGTCACGGTCCATCCCCTCCAACACCGCTGATCCCCGCGTAGTTTGTCATGACGTCAGGGCCTGGCACAGCATGTTGGGGACGCTTTGCAATGTGCAGAACGCACCGTACCGCGGCGGCCCGGAGGCAGGCGGGCCCACGTCCAGCCGGCCACCGCCCCGGCCCCGGACTCGGCCCCGGTTTCACGCGGGGCCGGGGCCGGGGTTTCGGCGCGGGACGCGGCTCACCAACCGGGGTGGCGATCCCACCGGGACCGCTGCCCGGCGTCGGGTTCCGGATCGGACGCCTCCCGTCCGCCCTCGTCGATCCGGGCTCCGGCGGCCGCCGCCGGGGCGGTGAGAGCGTGGACCGCCGACTGGAGTTCGGGGTGCGCGTGGAGGTGCCAGCCACCGGTCAGCGCCCGGCGCAGGTCCCGCAACGCGCTCTGCGCGTCGGTGCCCTTGGCCAGGTGGCTGTAGACGGCGGCGACGGCCGGGGTGCGGCTCTGCCCGGCATGGCAGTGGAGCAGGACCCGCTTGCCCTCCTGGCGCAGCCGTAGCACCTGGCGGGCGGCCTGGTCCGCGACGTGGTGGAGGTTGGCGTTCGCTCCCTCACTGTCGACCAGCCAGACGCGTACCTGCTCGACGTCGGGTGTGCGGGGCAGGAGCGGGTCCGAACCGACGCGGCAGAGCGAGACCACGGCGTCGACGTCGACCGGCTCGGTGCCCTGGGCCAGGGCCAGGTTGCCCAGGATCACCCCGTCGTCGTGCGGGTGGGGGATGGCGAAGCCGGGGTGGCCACCGTCCGGCAAGCGCGGCGCCGAGGGCCAGCCGGCGTCGTCGTCGTTCCCGCCCCGGGCGGTGAGCACGGCCAGCCGGACCAGGTCGGCACCCGTGAGCCCCGGCCAGCCGTTGACGGCCTGCTGCCACTCCAGAGGGATGCCGGAGCAGCCCCAGCGCGCGCCGAGCAGGGCGCCCGCGATCGCCGCGACGGTGTCGGTGTCCGTTCCGGCGCGTACCGCCGCCTCCAGCGCGAGGCGCAGGTGCCGGGCGGGGAAGCCGCCTTCGGCAGGGTTCAGTTCGGGAACGGCGGTGCGGGTGATGGCCGACCAGGCGGCCTGGAGCGCGTGGACGACCCAGCCGTTGTTGCCGAAGTGGTGCGGCGGATGGGCCTCCGCCGCGTCAAGGCGCTTCGCCCACGTCTCCCGGCGCTCGGGCGGGAGCAGGGCCAGGCCGTCGCGCACGCCGTCGAAGGTGCCGTACAGCACCGCGGTGCGGATGCCGGAGCACCACAGCACGCAGGCGTCGGCGCAGTCGGGGTCGGGGTGGGTGAGCGCGCCGACGGCGATGGCGGCCTCGGCCATCGCGGCGGGGTCACCGAGGTGTGCGAGGGCGACGATCCCGGTCCGCATCAACGAGCCGTTCCCGGCGCTGCGCGCGTTGCCGGCGGTGTACTCGCGGGCGGCCTCCCGCATCGCCGTGCCCGCCGACCCGGGGGCGCGGGCGGCGGTGCTCAGGACGAGGCTGGTCTGGTTGCCGACGTCGCTGGCGCCTTCGCTCAGCCAGCCCTGGAAGTTGGCGGCGATCGCGTCCAGGGCTTCCGGGTCGCGCAGATCCGCTCCGGTCGCCGCGACCTGGGCGATGCAGACCTGCATCTGGGTGTCGTCGGAGTACTCGCCCGGCTCGTACGGACCGAGGCCGCCGCCGATCATCCGCGGCTGTTGATCCTCACTCAGCGTCGCCTTGAACTCGTACGGCACACCCAGCGCGTCGCCCACGGCCGCGCCGAGCAACACCCCGGCGGCCCGGTCGGCGGCCCGCGCGTCCAGGTGGGGATGGGGTGTGGGGGCGTGGGCCATGGGCGTCCTCCAGGTGATCCGGCGGCACGTGCGGGACGGGCCGAACGGCGGGTGCGGAGCGAGCGCCGTCCTGGCCGGATACACCGGATACAGCGGTTCCGGGGCATCCCGGGGACTGCCGGTTCAGGACGGATCTCCGGCGTGATGCCGCGTCAGCCTGGCACGAGGAGCCACTTATCGTCAATGGGACGCTATGGAGGCCGGGAGGTGGCCGGAGTGGTTCCCGCAGGTGTGGCGGCGACGGGTCGGACATCTGGCCTGACGGTCCGTCGGGCCGGTCGGCCGAGCCGAACGCGAGGGGTGACCGTGGACCGTCGCTGGTCAGCGCCGTGTCCCGGGCCCGAGGCGTGGTCCGCTGCGGGGAGGGTCACGGATGAGCGGCCCGGGCCGAGTTGGGGGCGGAGTCGGATCTTCCATAGGATCCGCCAATGATCACAAGCAAACGGCTGGCGGTGGGGCTGTGCGGCCTCGCGGCCACCCTCGCCACCGCGCTCTTCCCGGCCGCGGCGCCGGCCGCCGCGGACGACGGGCCGGAGACCGCGCACGAGGCCCCGAAGGTCGAGCTCGTGCTCGACGTCAGCGGCTCGATGCGGGCCAACGACATCGACGGCAGGTCCCGCATGTCGGCGGCCAAGCAGGCGTTCAACGAGGTCATCGACGCCGTACCGGACGAGGTCCGGCTCGGCATACGCACCCTCGGCGCCAACTACCCCGGCAAGGACAAGGTGGTCGGCTGCAAGGACACCGAGGCCCTCTACCCGGTCGGCAGCGTCGACCGCACCGAGGCCAAGACCGCGGTCGCCACCCTCGCCCCCACCGGTTGGACGCCGATCGGCCCCGCCCTGCAGGCCGCGGGCAAGGACCTCGCGGGCGGTGACGGCACCCGCCGGATCGTGCTCATCACCGACGGCGAGGACACCTGCCAGCCGCTCGACCCGTGCGAGGTCGCGCGTGAACTCGCCGCCGAGGGCACCCACCTGGTCGTCGACACCCTCGGCCTGGTGCCCAACACCAAGATCCGCGAGCAGCTGAGCTGCATCGCCGAGGCGACCGGCGGTACCTACACCGCCGTCGACCACGCCGACCAGCTCTCCGACCGCATCAAGCAACTCGTCGACCGCTCCGCCGACAACGTGGTCGTCACCCCCACCGTGACCCAGGGTGCCGACCGTTGCGCCGACGCCCCGCTGCTCGGGGCCGGCGTCTACAGCGACCGCGAGGCGTTCACCGAGCACCGCTGGTACCGGGTGAGCGTCACCGACGGCCAGGAACTGCGCGCCTCCGTCAGCGTCGGTGCCGACCGCGCCGTCAACCGCGACTACGGCGTCCTCGTACGGGCCGTCACCTCCGGCGGCCGGGAACTCGTCCGCGGCTCGGAAGCGGGCAGCGGGCGCACCGACGTCATCTCCTCCGGTCTGCGCTACGCCTGGCCGGAGCGCGACGACGACGACGCCGCCGCGGCCGCCCGCACCGTGTGCATCGAGGTCAGCAACTCCTTCTCCGCCCCGGACGCCGTGAAGCGCACCCCCGGCCTGCCGCTCGAGCTCAGCGTCGACCTGGTCTCCTCGCCCGATGAGCCGTCCGACGTCGCCTCCTTCGGCCTGGGCCGCGGCTGGTGGCTGCTGGCCCTGCTGGTCGTGACCGGCCTCGTCGCCGGTGTGCTGTGGGGCTGGATCTCGCGCTGGCGCGTCGCCGTCTGGAGGACCAACTGATGCGTACCATCCGAACGGCGCGCCGGGCGGCCGCCGTACTGCTCGCGGGCACGGCCCTGTTCGCCGCCGGAGCGGGCACCGCCGCCGCGGACGACGCCACGCCCAGCCCGGGTGCGAGCGGCACGGGGACCACCGAGGAGACCGTCCAGCCCGGCACCGGTTTCCGGACCGCAGGGAACCTCCGGCCGGGGGTGCGGACCGTCCCGGCCAGCGCCTCCACCGGCGACTACCTGTACTGGGTGTTCCCGGCCGCGGTGGGCGAGGTGCCCACGGTCTCCGCGACGGTCGGCCTGCCGGAGTCCGCGAGCCGGCACGGCGACCAGACCTGGCAGCTCGACGTCTACGACGGCCTGCGCCGCCGTCAGGCGTGCACCGCGGGCAAGCCGACCAGGACGGCGTCCGCGCAGGACACCCAGCTGGAGCTGAGCTGCCGGCTGCGCACCGTCCGTGCGTGGTCCGAGGCATGGGCCGACGACCCGCTCCCGGGCGCGTACTACATCCGCCTGACCGTGCTGCGGCTCCCGGACGAGGACCTCGGCCTGCCGGTCCAGGCACAGGTCGGCACCACCTCGACGGACGCGGGCGGCTCCAAGGCCGTCGACGGCGAACTCGCCGCCCCGCTCACCCCCGTCGCCAAGGCCGGGGCCACCCTCGACCCCAACGCCGTGCCGTCCGTCTCCGCCACGGAGAAGTCCGACGAGGCGGCGGACGACGGGGCCGACCCGAGCGCCTCGCCGGTGCCGGCCGGGCTGGCCCAGCCCGAGGACGGCTGGGGCGGCGGCTGGTGGTCCGACCGCTGGATCTGGACCGCGGCCGGGGGCGTGCTGGGCGCGCTCGCGGGCATCGGCGGTTACAGCCTCACCCGTGGACGGGGACGCCCCCGCCCGGTCGCGTAACCAGGACGTCCGGCGGCGCGCCGGTACGGTCCCGCACCGCGGGACCGTACCGGCGTGCCGTGCCATCCGGCCGTCCTACCCGGCCGTGGGCGGACGGGAGTCCGCCGCGGCGCGCAGCAGTGCCGCCGTCTGCGGGTACGGGCCGCGCTCGGCCCATGCGAGCGGCGTGAGCCCCGTGCCCCGGTCCTCGCGCAGGCGGGGATCGGCACCCTGGGCGAGGAGCCGGCGCACCGTCTCGGTGTGTCCCCAGCACGCGGCCCCGCACAGGGGTGTGCCCTCGTCCCCGTGGCCGCTCTCGGTGTCGGGCAGGGCCCCCGCCGTGAGCAGCAGCCCCACCACGTCCGCCGCGCCGTGGACCGACGCCGCGTACAGCGGTGTCGTGCCGTCCGCGTCCGGGAGTTCGGGGGAGGCGCCGCGCCGCAGGAGCCGGCGCACGGTCCCGGTCTCACCGTTCCCCGCGGCCCACACGAGGGCTCGGCTCAGCTTCTTGCGGCGTCTGCGGTTCACGAACGCAGGCTACGGGCGGGAGGCCCCGCCGCCGGAGCCGATTCCCAGGCGTGCGACGCGGCCCTGCTCACCCGCGGCCCAGCAGCCCAGGTCCGGGGCGCAGTCGACGGTGTCGTAGGACCCGGAGTCGAACGTCCGCCAGGTCCGGCCGCCGTCCAGGCTCAGGTCGCTGCCGGACGGCCCGACCGCGATCGCCGCACGCGAGGAGTACGGCAGCCAGGTCACCCCCGAGCGGTAGGCGGCCGGGGGGCGTGCGGAGCCGGTCCAGGTGGCGCCGCCGTCGCGGGACACCGCGGCGGCGTCGGGGGAGGCCTGGTCGGGGCGGTAGTCCCCGCCCACGGCGATCCCGTGCCGCGCGTCGCGGAACGCCAGTGCGAACACGCCCTTCGCGGGATCGCCCGCGGGCAGGGTGGACGACGCCACGGTCCAGGTCAGCCCCCGGTCGCGGGAGTGCAGGACGCGGGCCTGCGACGCCCCGCCGGTCGCCAGCCACACGTCGCGCGGGCCACGGCTCACCAGGCACTGACCGCTCGCCGCGAACGAGGCCTCGCCCGGGAGCGCGGGGGGCATGCCGGCGGAGGGCAGCACCCGCCAACTGCGGCCGCCGTCACCGGTGGACAGCATCCGGTACCTGCCGTCGACCGGGTCGCTGACGGCGAGGCCGTGCCGGTCGTCGAAGAAGGTGACGCAGTCGTAGAAGGCGCGGGGATCGGTGTTGCGGAAGGTCTCCGTCCAGGTCGCGCCGCCGTCCTGGGTGCGCAGCACGCGGGACGCCTCGCCCTCGCCGATCGCCAGCACCACCGCGCGCCGCGCGTCGAACGCCTCGACGTCGCGGAACTGCAGTTCGGCGACGCCCGGTGGCGACACGTCCGCCCAGTGGCGTCCGCCGTCCATCGTGCGCAGCACCTTGCCCTCGGACCCGGCCACCCAGGCGGTGTTCCTGCTGACCGCCGCCAGCCCGCGGAACCGCGCGGTGCTGCCGGTCTCCTTCAGCTCCCAGCGCGGACCGGGCCGTTCACCCGCCGCGTGGGCCGGGACCGCCGTCAGCGCGGCGAGCGCCGCCCCGCACAGCACGGCCGTCCACACCCGTCTCATCGTCCCCATCGGCGTCATGCCGCGGCAACGTAGCCCACCGCGCGGCACCGCACCAGACCGCCTCCGGCGCGCGACCGGACATCCCCTCGCTGGTGCGCCTTCCGTGAGTCCGTGGACCGTTGCCGCCCCAGGGTGCTTGGGGCTTCCGGGTCGGCGGTGCGATGTGCCGTGCGGCCCGGGACCTGCGGTCGCGACGCCGACTGCGGTCGCGCCGTGGTGTCCCCGCCGGCGGGCGGTCCGGTCGCCGGTGGCGGGGGTGACCGTTGTGCCGGGCGGTGGGGCGTGGCCGGGCGTGTGCGGACTTTCCGCGTTGGGTGGGTTGTCCGGGGCCGTGGGCCGTTGCCGCCCCAGGGTGCTTGGGGCTTCCGGGCCGCGCGACGCGATGCGCCGCGCGGCCCCCGGACCCCAACTGCGGCTGTCGGGGCCCCGGGTCGGGTTGCCGGCGGGGCCGGCCCGTCAGCCGGCCTGCGACAGCGTCGTCCTGGCCTGTTCGACGGCGATGGCCACCCGGGGCGACCCGCAGTCGCGGGCGAGGTCCACGGCGTCCTCGGTGAGGGCTCGGGCGGTGTCGAGGTCGCCGGTCCGCGCCCGGGCGAGGGCGGCGCGCGCGGTGTAGAGGGTGCGGTCGCGCCGGTAGAGGGGGTCCTGGATCGCCAGTGCATTCTCCAGCAGCGGGGCCGCCTCCTGCGCACGGCCGAGGTCCAGCAGCGCGATCCCGCTCTGCGCGCACAGCTCCGCCTCGTCGAACCAGTAGATCCACGACGGGTCGTCGTCGCCGGGCGCGGTGTCCAGCAGCCGTCCCGCCTCCTCCAGCGACCGGCGGCACGCCGCGTCCTCGCCGAGCCCGGCGTGGGCCCGGGCCCGGCGGGTGGCGAGCATCGCGCGGGTGCGCGAGGTCGCCCCGGTCGCGGCGGACTCCGCGGCACGGGCCGCCGCGAGGGCGTCGTCGTGACGGCCCGCGACCACCGCCTGAAGGCTCAGTCCCGCCCACAGGTTGGCGGCTTGTGAGCGGTCCCGCGCGCCGTGCGCGAGGCGCAGCCCGGTGAGGTAGTGCCACTGGGCCGCCCCGTGCCGTCCGCAGTCCGTCGCCGCCCAACCGCCCAACTGGGCCAGTCCGGCGGCGATGCGCAGCAGACGGGCGTCGAGCCCGCCCCGGTACGGTCCCCGGCGCAGCAGGTCGAGGGCGATCCGCAGATCCGCCTCGACCCGGTGCCGTACGGCCGCGCCGCCGAGCCGGTCGTCCAGGCGGCGCAGGCCGTACACGCCGCGTTCCAGCCAGGCCACGGTCTCCTCGTCGGCCGCAGCCCCTTCCCGGCCGGCGTCGGGGTCGTCCCGCGGCAGCTCGTCCCTCCCGCCGTCGCTTCCGCGGTCCTTCCCGCCGTCCGTCGCGGCCGTCCAGTCGGCGACGGCGTCGCCGAACTCCGCTCCCTCCAGCACGGGGTGGCCCCGCAGGTCGCGTCCGCCGCCGTCGAGCAGGGCGTCCAGCGCGTCGAGACCGCCCGCCCGGGTCCACGGCAGCCCGTCGGGGATGCCGTCGAAGGACGGTAACCAGCCGGGCCACGGGCGGGTGTCCACCTCCCGCAGCGGTACGCCCAGGGCCCGGGCCAGGGCCCGCTGGCTGTCCCTCTCCGGCACCACGCCCCAGTGCTCCCAGCGCCACACCTTCTCCCGACGGGCCGCCATGGGCACGCCGAGGGCACGGGCGTTGTCGGCGACGACCCGGGCGAGGTCCTGGTAGCTCCAGCCGTGGCTGCGCCGGACGGACGCCAGGGGGTGGGACGGTGCCGGCGCGGTGTCGTCCGCCACGGCGTTGCTCCTTCGTCTCATATTCGTACGTTCGAATATCAGGCGCGGGCGGTGCGGCGCAGGCGATCGCCGCGATCCGTCCCGATCCGTGTCCCGCGACGTCCGGCGGCGCCCGCCGCCGTTCGGACGCGTGTGCGGGACTACATCGAGACAACAGGCCCGGACTTGAAGTGGACCTGCTCATACCGGTTGGCTTTGTGTGATCAAGCGATCACCGGACGCCGAACGGGATGCCCCGCCCCGGGCCGGACATCACGTGCGCGCCGTGGAGGCACCCCGAGGATGACTCCTCCTCCACCCCCGTTCGGTTTCTCCCGCTCCCGGGACGACCTGCGGTTCGACCCTGCCCTGGACGACGAGCCACTGGCCGACGCCCGCGCTGCGCTCGCCCAGGGACGCTGGACCACCGCCCGCAGCCTGCTCGCCGAGACCGGCGACGACTGGGACCGGCGCGGCCACCGCCTGGTCGTCCTCGGCGAGGGCGGCGCCAGTGCCACCTGGGCCCGCGAGTGGCAGCTCGCCGAACCCGGCAGCACCGACGCGGCCGCGCTGCTGGCCTGCGCCACGGTGTTCCGCGCCGTCGCCGGCAAGGAGAAGCCCGAACGGGCCCGCGAGACCTGCCTCGCCGCCGCCGCGCTCACCCCGGCCGACCCCACGCCGTGGCTCTGCCTGCTGATCCTGGCCCGTCACACCGGCACCGACGACGAGCAGATGCGCGCCTTCGACCAGGTCCGGGGCCGCCATCGCGGCCATCACCACGGTCACCATCTGATGGCCGCCTGCCTCGCCGAACGCCCGCAGGCCGCCTCCGACGGCGGGCCCTTCCACGAGGTGTACGAATTCGCCGACTGGGCCGCGGGCGAGGCGCCCGCCGGCTCACCGCTGGCCGTCCTCCCGGTCGTCGCCCACGCCGAGCTGTACCGGGTCCTCGCCACCGCCGGGACCCTGCCCGCCGATCCCGCGGCCTCCGGGCACTGGGACGGCTGGCGGGCCCGGCAGGCACTCAAGCGGGGCTTCGACTGGTGGCTGGAGTGGGACGGTGCCGGGCACGACCACCCGCGCCTCCACCTCGACCTCAACTTCCTCGTCCACGCGCAGTTCCTGCAGGGCCGCAACGCCGAGGCGGCGGCCCTGTTCAACCGGATCGGCGCGCACGCCACCCGCACCCCGTGGGCCTACCCGGACCGCGACCCCAAGAAGGCCTTCCGCGCCGCGCGGGAGGCCGTGCTCGGCCCCGGCTCCCCGTAGGGCCCGCACCGCATGACGCACCAGCACCACCCCAACCCCTCCCAGGAAGGAACCGCCATGCTGACGGGCAACAGCGGGATCAGCACGTTCAAAGGCGAGGAGAGAGCCCTGCGGGCCGACCGCCTCGGCATGTCCGGCCTGCTCCTCTCCGTGGTCGCCGCCAGTGCGCCGCTGATGGTGGTCGCGGGCGTCATGCCCACCACGTACGGCGTCATGGGCATCGTCGGGCAGCCGCTGCTGTTCGTGATCCTCGGCGTGGTACTCCTCCTCTTCAGCGTCGGCTACGCCGAGATGAGCCGCCACGTCCACAACGCGGGCGCCTTCTACGCCTACATCGCCCGCGGGCTCGGCGGCACCGCGGGCGCCGCCGCGTCGCTCGTCGCCCTCGTGTCGTACAGCGCGATGCAGTTCGCGGTCTTCGGCCTCTTCGGCTTCGAGATCTCCGGGCTCTTCCAGACCTACCTCGACACCACGATCGCCTGGTGGATCCCGGCCGTACTCGGCGTCCTCGCGGTCGGTGCGCTCGGCTGGCTCAAGATCGACGTCAACGCCAAGGTGCTCGGCGTCCTGCTGCTGATCGAGATCGCCCTCGTCGTCATCTTCGACGTCGCCGCCATCGGCAGCCCCGCCAAGGAGGGCCTGTCGCTGCACGCCTTCGACCCGAGCACGCTCAGCGGCGCGGGCCTGGGCACCGCCCTGTGCTTCTGCATCGCCAGCTTCGTCGGCTTCGAGCAGTCGCCCGTCTACGCCGAGGAGACCAGTCGCCCGCAGGTCGTGGTCGCCCGGGTGACCTTCCTCGCCGTCACCTTCGTCGCCGTCTTCTTCGCCATCAGCTCCTGGGCGCTGAGCATCGCGGCCGGCCCGTCGCAGATCGTGGAGGTGTCGCAGAAGCAGGGACCGGGACTGCTCTTCGGCCTCAGCGAGTCGATCATCGGCGCCGCCTTCACCGACGTCCTGCACGTGCTGTACGTGACCGGCATGTTCGCCTGCCTGCTCAGCTTCCACAACGTCGTCGCCCGCTACGCCTTCGCCATGGGCCGCGAGGGCCTGCTGCCCCAGGCCTTCGGCCGTACCAACCCCAACAGCGGCGCCCCCGCCTTCGGCTCGCTGCTGCAGACCCTGGTGTCCCTCGGCTTCGTGGTCGCCTTCGCCGTCACCGACGGCAGCGCCGCGGCGGACCACGACCCCACCGCGCCGGTGCTGAAGCTCTTCACCTGGTTCGGCAACGTCGGCGCCCTGGGCGTGATCGTGCTGCTGGCGACCGCGTCCTTCGCCGTCATCGGCTACTTCGTCCGGCGCGGCGCGCTGCGCACCCAGGCACCGCGGATCGTCGCCTCCGCCCTCGCGGGCATCGCGCTGGTCGTCATCGCCGTCTACGCCGTCAAGGACTTCGACGTCCTGGTCGCCGGCGACGGCTCCGCCGTCTCCTGGACCCTGCCCGCCATCATCGGCGTCACCGTCGTCGGCGGCCTGGTGTACGGCGCGGTCCTGCGGGCCACCCGTCCCGAGGTGCACGCCCGCATCGGCCTCGGCAACGAGGCGTTCCGGATCGAGCAGGCGCGCGAGGCCGTGCCCGCCACCGACGCGGAGACCAGCGCCTCCTGACCCCGACCGGCCCGTCGCACCCCTGGCCGGGGGAGCGGCGGGCCGGTTCCATGTCCGTAGCGCCCGACAGCGCAACGACCAACGCCGACAAGAGGGTTGCCCCGATGTCCTCCTGCTGCCACACCGACGCCGACGCCGCGCCCGCCGCGCCCCACCCCCTCGACCCGCTGACCGCCGACGAGATATCCGCCGCCCGCCGCATCCTCGCGGAGGACGGCCGGGTCACCGACACGACCCGCTTCCCCCTCGTCCTGCTCGACGAGCCCGACCGGCACGCCGCCGACGCCCACCGCGACGGCGACCCCGTGGTGCGCCGGCTGCGCGTGACCCTGCTGGACTCGGCCACCGGCGCCGCCGCCGAGGCACTGGTCGACGTCACGGCGGGCGTCGTCGTCGCCCACCGCGCGCTCGACACCGCCGAGGAGGGCCAGCCCCCGGTCACCTTCGAGGAGTACGAGATCGTCGAGCAGGTCGTCAAGGCCGACCCGGGCTGGCGCAAGGCCATGGCCGAACGCGGCGTCACCGACCTCGACCTCGCCGTCGCCGCCCCCCTCGGAGCGGGACCGCTGCGCTTCGAGGACCGGCCCGGCGCCCGCCTCATGCGCTCCCTGACCTGGCTCCGCTGCAACGCCTCCGACAGCCCCTGGGCGCACCCGGTGGCCGGGCTCGTCGCCGACGTCGACGTCATCGAGCGGAAGGTCGTCCGCCTGATCGACACCGGCGCCGTGCCGATCCCGTCCGAATGCGGCCGCTACGAGGCCGAGTTCAACGGCCCGGCCCGCACCGACCTGCGCCCGCTGGAGATCACCCAGCCCGAAGGGCCGTCCTTCACCCTCAGCGGCCGGCTGATGACCTGGCAGAAGTGGCGCTTCCGCATCGACTTCAACGGCCGCGAGGGCCTGGTCCTGCACCAGATCGGCTACGAGGACGGCGACCGCGTCCGCCCGGTCCTGCACCGCGCCTCGCTCGCCGAGATGGCCGTCGCCTACGCCGAACCCGGCGACGACCGCAACTGGGTCGCCTTCCTCGACGCGGGCGAGTACTCCCTCGGCCGCAACGCCAACGCCCTGAAGCTCGGCTGCGACTGCCTCGGCGAGATCACCTACCTCGACGCCGTCCTCTCCGACGACCTCGGCAACCCCGAGACGCTGCCCAACGCCATCTGCATCCACGAGGAGGACTACGGCCTCCTGTGGAAGCACACCGACATCTTCAACGACATGGCCGCCGACAGCCGTCGCGCCCGCCGCCTCGTCGTCTCCTACATCGCCACCGTCGGCAACTACGACTACGGCTTCTACTGGTACTTCCACCAGGACGGCACGATCGGCTTCGAGGCCAAGTCCACCGGCATCGTGCAGACCTCCGCCGTCGAGCCCGGCACCGCCGACGCGGTCGGCACGGAGGTCGCGCCCGGCCTGCTCGCCCCGTTCCACCAGCACCTGTTCTGCGTACGGCTGGACGCCGCCGTCGACGGCCACGCCAACACCGTGGAGGAGGTGGACGTCGTCCCCGTCCCGAGCGGGCCGGACAACCCCAACGGCAACGTCTTCACCACCCGGGTGACCCCCGTCGCCGACAGCGCCGAGGGCGGCCGCCTCGCCGACCCGCTGGCGGGCCGCCGCTGGCGGATCACCAACCCCGGCTCCCTCAACCGCATGGGCAAGCCCGTGGCGTACACGCTCGTGCCGCAGCCCGGCCCGGTCGTCCTCGCCCAGCCCGACTCGGCGGTCGCCCGGCGCATGGCCTACGGCACCAAGCACGTGTGGGTCACCCGTTACCGTCCCGAGCGGCGCTTCCCCGCGGGCGACTACCCCAACCAGAACGCGGGCGGCGCCGGACTGCCCCGCTGGACCGCGGCGGGCGAGTCGCTGGAGGACACCGAGCTGACCGTCTGGCACACCTTCGGGCCCACCCACCTCCCGCGGCTGGAGGAGTGGCCGGTCATGCCCGTCGACCACAGCGGGTTCACCCTCAAGCCCACCGGCTTCTTCGACCGCAACCCCGCGCTCGACCTCCCCAAGGAGACCCCGCGCGGCGAGGGCCACTGCCACACCGCCTAACGCGGCGCGGCTCCCGAGCAGTGCCCCGGCCCCGCGGTCCGCACGGACCGCGGGGCCGGGGCACGCCGGCTCAGGGGCGGTGCGCAGGGACGTTGTCGTGGACCCGCTTGGGGTCGGTGACCGCGACCGGCTCAAGGATCTCCTCGATCCGCGCCATCAGGCCCTTCTCCAGGACGACGCCCGCCGCCTTGGCGTTCTCCGCAACCTGCTCGGGACGGGACGCGCCGACGATGGCCGCCGAGACATTGGAGTTCTGCAGCACCCACGCCACCGCGAGCTGGGCCAGCGACAGGCCGGCCTCGGCGGCGAGCGGCTGGAGCCGCTGGACGGCGTCGAGCACCTCGTCGCTCATCCACCGCGAGATCATGCCCGCGCCGCCCTTGTCGTCGGTGGCCCGCGAGCCCGCCGGGGGCTCCTGCCCCCGCCGGTACTTGCCGGTCAGCACACCCTGCGCGATCGGCGAGAAGACCACCTGGCCCATGCCCAGTTCCTCGCAGGTCGGGACGACCTCGCCCTCGATGACCCGCCACAGGGCGTTGTACTGCGGCTGGTTCGACACCAGCGGGACGTGCAGTTCCCGCGCCATCGCGTGGGCGCGCCGGATCTGCTCCGCCGGCCACTCCGAGACGCCGATGTACAGGGCCTTGCCCGAGTGCACGACGTCGGCGAACGCCTCCATCGTCTCCTCGAGCGGGGTGTCCACGTCGTAGCGGTGCGCCTGGTAGAGGTCCACGTAGTCGGTCTGCAGGCGGCGCAGCGAGCCGGCGATCGACTCCATGATGTGCTTGCGCGACAGCCCGCGGTCGTTGCGGCCCGGCCCGGTCGGCCAGTACACCTTGGTGAAGATCTCGATGCCCTCGCGGCGCTCGCCCTTCAGCGCCTCGCCGAGGACGGACTCGGCGCGCGTCCCCGCGTAGACGTCGGCGGTGTCGAAGCTGGTGATGCCGACCTCCAGCGCCGCGCGCACGCACGCCGTGGCGGCGTCCGCCTCCACCTGCGAGCCGTGGGTGAGCCAGTTGCCGTACGCGATCTCGCTGATGACCAGGCCGCTACGGCCGAGATGGCGGTATTCCATGGGAGCGAAGCCTCCGTTGGCGTGTCCGTGGGTGCCGGCCGGCCGGGTGCTGGCGCACCGGGGCCCGCCGGGGGCGCGGCGCCCGGTCGGGCGTCGGCCGCAGGAAAGATGGCAGGGGCAAATACATCTGATCATTACATGCCTCCCCACCGGCGCGGTGGCCGGTCCCCCGGTGGCCCGCGCCGGCCGGTCCCCCGGTCGCCGGGTGCCCCGGCCGCGACGGGCCTCAGCGGAAGTCCGGGGTCCACAGGCGCACCGTGGCGAAGGCGGCGCCGGGGCGGGTCCGTGCGTACGCGGGGGTCCCGTCGGCGTCGAGGAACTCGACCGTCGGCCCGCCCCCGCCCCGGCCACGGGGCCCGGTCGCCTGCGACCTGGCCCGGATGCGCGTCCCCGTCGGCTGGTTGGTGTAGGCGCTCACCCCGCTCTCCCCGTCCACCTGCCGGTACCTGCGGGACGCGACGTCCAGCCGGTACACCCCGTAGGTGTCGGTGAACCACAGCGACCCCGGGTCGCCGTACACCGGCTGCAGATCACGGCCCTCGCCCTCGAAGCCCACGGCGCTGTGCTCCGTCAGCGTCGTCGCCGTGCCCCGGCCCGACACCGCGTAGCGCACCAGCCGCTCGGCGCCGATCGCCCACAGCGCCCCGTGCTCCGGGTCGTACAGCACACCCCGCGCCCTCGGCAGCGGCACGGTGCGGAACGGCGCGGTCTGCTCCGTGTCCGCGTACAGCCGCAGCCGGCCGGGCGCCCCGGAGGCCACGACGATCACCCCGCCCGGGATGCGCTCGATGGCGTGCGGGCTGTCGGCCGGGGTCACCGTCTGCCACACGATGGCCCCGGTGTCCTCGCGCACCATCGCCGCCCGGCCGCCGGACGCGGCCACGAGCACGACCCGCCCGTACGCCTGCGTCCTGCGCAGCCGCACGTCCGACAGGTGCTGCCAGCTCGTGCCGGCCCCGCCCGGCGCGCTCCAGTGCCAGGTCACGGCCCCGGGCCGCGACCAGTCCGGTGCGTCGGGGTCGAAGACCAGGACGCCGTTGCAGGACTGGTCGGCGGTGGCGATGGGATGGCTCTTCCGCGCGGCGTGCCGCGTCATGTCGTGCCCCCGTATGTCGTTGACGTGCCAACGAATATTCGGAGGATAGCGACGCCGGGTGCTGCCACGATGGGCCGCGTGACCGTACCGCGACCGAACGTCCACGCTTCGCCCGTATGGGAGATCGCCCCGCTCGCCGTTGACGACCCCGTGTCGAGGGAGCTGCTGTGGCGGTACTACGACGACATCGTCAGCCGCTACTACGGCAGGCCGATGACCCCGCGGGAGATCGACGACCTGCTCACCGAGCACACCAGTGACGACCTCGCCGGCCCCCACGGGCACTTCCTCGTCGGCCGCCGCGGCGGCGAGCCGGCCGGCTGCGCGGGCGTCCGCCTCCTGGCCCCCGGCGTCGCCGAGCTGCGCCGCGTGTGGGTCGTCCCCGGCGCCCGCCGCACCGGCGGCGCCGCACTGCTGGTCACCGCCGCCGAACACGTGGCCCGCGAACGACTGGGCGCCGCCGTGATCCGCCTCGACACCCGGGCCGACCTGGTCGAGGCACGGGCCCTGTACGCGAAACTGGGCTACCACGAGGTCCCCGACTACAACGGCGAACGCTACGCCGACCACTGGTTCGAGAAGCGTCTGGGCCCGGACTCCGGCGCGGCATAGGCCCAGGCTCGCGGCCGGGCGGCCGGGCTCCGCAATAATGCACCGGTAGTCCAGCCAGAAAGCAGGTCGCACATCGTGACGACAACGGTCTCGGTCGAGCGCAGGATCGCCGAGGAACTCGGCGTACGGGAAGGTCAGGTCAGATCGGCGGTCGAGCTGCTCGACGGCGGCGCGACCGTGCCGTTCGTGGCCCGGTACCGCAAGGAGGCGACGGACGGCCTCGACGACGCCCAGCTGCGGACGCTGGAGGAGCGCCTGCGCTACCTGCGCGAACTGGACGAGCGGCGGGCCGCCATCCTGGAGTCCATCGAGTCCCAGGGCAAGCTCGACGACGCCCTGAAGGCGCAGATCCTCGCCGCGGACTCCAAGGCCCGCCTCGAGGACATCTACCTGCCCTACAAGCCCAAGCGGCGCACCAAGGCGCAGATCGCCCGCGAGGCCGGCCTGGAGCCGCTCGCCGACCGCCTCCTCGGCGACCCGTCCCTGGAACCGCAGGCCGAGGCCGCCGGGTTCGTCGACGCCGACAAGGGCGTCGCCGACGCCGCGGCGGCGCTGGAGGGCGCCCGCGCGATCCTCACCGAGCGGTGGTCCGAGGACGCCGACCTCGTCGGTGGGCTGCGCACCCGGATGTGGGAGCGGGGCCGGCTCGTCGCCAAGGTGCGCGAGGGCAAGGAGGAGGCGGGCGCGAAGTTCGCCGACTACTTCGACTTCGCCGAGCCGTTCACCAAGCTCCCCTCGCACCGTGTGCTCGCCATGCTGCGCGGCGAGAAGGAGGAGGTCCTCGACCTCACCATGGAGCCCGAGGAGCCGGTCGCGGAGGGCCCCTCCAGCTTCGAGCGCACGATCGCCCACCACTTCGGCGTCGCCGACCGCGGCCGCCCCGCCGACAAGTGGCTCGCCGACAGCGTCCGCTGGGCCTGGCGCACCCGCTTCCTCGTCCGGCTCGGCCTCGACCTGCGCGTCCAGCTGCGCCAGGACGCCGAGGACGAGGCGGTCCGGGTCTTCGCCGCCAACCTGCGCGACCTGCTGCTCGCCGCCCCCGCCGGCACGCGCGCCACCATGGGCCTGGACCCGGGCTTCCGCACCGGCGTCAAGGTGGCCGTGGTCGACGCGACGGGCAAGGTCGTCGCCACCGACACGATCTACCCGCACGTGCCGCGCAACCAGTGGGACGCCTCCATCGCGACGCTCGCCCGGATCGCCGCCGCCCACAAGGTCGACCTGGTCGCCATCGGCAACGGAACCGCCTCCCGCGAGACCGACAAGCTCGCCGCGGACCTCATCAAGCGGCACCCGGAACTGAAGCTCACCAAGGCCGTGGTGTCCGAGGCGGGCGCCTCGGTCTACTCCGCCTCCGCCTACGCCTCCGCCGAGCTCCCCGAGCTCGACGTGTCGCTGCGCGGCGCCGTCTCCATCGCCCGCCGCCTCCAGGACCCGCTCGCCGAACTCGTCAAGATCGACCCCAAGTCGATCGGCGTCGGCCAGTACCAGCACGACCTGTCCGAGGTGAAGCTCTCGCGCTCCCTCGACGCGGTCGTCGAGGACTGCGTGAACGGCGTCGGCGTCGACGTCAACACCGCCTCCGTGCCGCTGCTGCGCCGCGTCTCCGGCATCACCGAGGGCCTGGCCGCGAACATCGTCGCCCACCGCGACGCCAACGGCCCGTTCCGCCGGCGCACCGCCCTGAAGGACGTGGCCCGGCTCGGCCCCAAGGCGTACGAGCAGTGCGCCGGGTTCCTGCGGATCCCCGACGGCGACGACCCCCTGGACGCCTCCAGCGTGCACCCCGAGTCCTACCCCGTCGTACGCCGCATGAGCACGGCGGCGGGCACCGACATCAGGGCGCTCATCGGCAACACCACGGTGCTGCGCGGGCTGGCGCCACGGGAGTTCGTCGACGACACCTTCGGTCTGCCGACGGTCACCGACATCCTCTCCGAACTGGAGAAGCCCGGACGCGACCCGCGGCCCGCCTTCAAGACCGCCGCCTTCAAGGAGGGCGTCGAGGAACTCAAGGACCTCAGGCCCGGCATGCTCCTGGAGGGCGTCGTCACCAATGTCGCGGCCTTCGGCGCCTTCGTGGACGTCGGCGTCCACCAGGACGGGCTCGTGCACGTCTCGGCGATGTCCAGGAACTTCGTCAGCGACCCGCGCGAGGTGGTCAAGCCCGGCGACATCGTCCGCGTCAAGGTGCTCGACGTCGACATCCCCCGCAAGCGCATCTCCCTCACCCTCCGTCTGGAGGACGAGGCGAGCGCGCCCAAGGGCAACGCCGGCGGTGGACGCCCCGAGCGCGGCGGCCGCCCCGACCGCCCCGACCGGCCCGACCGCCGCGGCGGCAACCCGCCCCGCCAGTCCCGCGGCGGCGACCGCGACCGCGACCGCCCGGCCCCCGGCGGCGCGATGGCCGACGCCCTGCGCCGTGCCGGGCTCGACAAGGGCCTCGGCGGAGGCAACAACGGCCGCCGCGGCTGATCCCACCGCCTGAGCCCCTGAGGCCCTGAGGCGCGCTCTCCCCGACGGACCGGGGGAGCGCGCCTCGGCGTGTTCTCAGGGGCAGACCGTCCCCGCCGGCGGGAGCGCGCCGCTCAGCAGGTAGCGGTCGACCGCGGCGTCGACGCACGCGCTTCCGGGCTGCAGGTAGGCGGTGTGCCCGTCGCCGTCCCAGGTCAGCAGCCGGGCCGAGGGGAGCTGCCGGGTGAGTGCCCGCGCCCAGGCGTACGGGGTGGCCGGGTCGCGCAGGGTGCCGACGACCAGGATCGGCGCCGTGGGAGGGACCGTGACGGCGCGCGCGGGCCGGGCCGGGCCGACGGGCCAGTGGGCGCAGGTGCTGAGCAGCCCGGTGTAGTACGCCCCGAACTGGGGCGAGGCACGGAGGAACGCGGGGAGCAGCGCCTCGGCCTGCGCCGGGGTGAACACGGGCCCGAGCGCCGCGCTCAGACAGCTGACGGCCGTGAACCCCACGTCGGCGACGGCCTCCTCCTCCGGGGCGGAGAGCCTTTGGAGCGCGGCGGTGCCACCGGCGGCGGACACCACCTCGCCCAGGGCCAGGCGCAGTTCCTCCCACGCGGGCTGCTTGAGCCCCGACACGACGGTGACGAGCAGGTCGTCCCCCGTGACGCTGACGTCCTTGCCCTCCTGCCGCGGGCTCCGGTCGAGGCGGGCTACCAGGGCGTCCAGGACGCGGCCCGCCTCCTCGACGGAGTGGCCGACCGGGCAGTCGGGGCGGCGTGCGCAGTCGGCGGCGAAGGCCTCCCAGGCCACCTGGTAGCCGTGTGCGGGATCCAGGAAGCGGTGGTAGCCGTCGATCGTGGGGTCCACGGCGCCGTCGAGGACCATGCGGCCGACGCGGGAGGGGAAGAGACCGGCGTAGAGGGTGCCCAGGTAGGTGCCGTAGGAGAAGCCGAAGAAGTGCAGGCGGTCGTCCCCGACGAGGGCGCGCATCAGGTCCATGTCGCGGGCCACGTCCGGGGTGCCGATGTGCGGCAGCAGCCACCCGGCGTGCCGCCGGCACGCGTCGGCGGTCTCCTCGCGGGCCTCGTCCAGGGCCTCGAAGTCCGGCTTGCCGGCGGTGAGCGGGCGGGCCCCGGTGAGGTCCGCCGCAACCTCGGTGCCGCAGTCCACCGGGGTGCTGGCGCCGACGCCACGCGGGTCGACGGCGACCAGGTCGTAGGCGGCGCGTACCGGGGGCGGGAAATCTTCGGCGAGGTCCTGCAGGCCGCCGATGGCGGAGTCACCGGGCCCGCCGGGGTTGTACAGCAGCGAACCGATGCGCTGCGCCCTGCTCCCCGTGGACGTCAGGCGGGTGGCGGCCAGGGTGATGTCGCCCGCTTCGGGGTGTTCGTAGTCCAGCGGCGCCTTGAGGGTCGTGCACTGGAAGGACGGCTTGTCCTCGCACGGTCTCCAGGCGAGCCGCTGCGCGTAGTAGCGGGTCAGTCGCGGCGGCACGGCCTCGGTGTGCACGGAGCCGGCCGGCGCCAGGCGGGTCACGGGTGACGCCCCGCCGCGGAGGGAGGAACACGCGGTCGCCAGGAGGGCGCACGCGCCCAGCACCGCGACGGTGCGGCGTCGTCCCCTCCCGCGTACGTGGCCGGTGTGCCGGACAGCGTCCATCGCTCAGCCTTTCTGGTGCCCTGGTGCCCTGGTGCCCTGGTGCCCTGGTGTCTTGGCGTCCTGGTGCCCGTCAGCCGCAGACGGTGCCGTCGGGTGGGAGACGGCCGTGCAGGAAGTAGCCGTCGACGGCCGTGTCGACGCAGGCGCTGCCCTGCTGGTAGGCGGTGTGTCCGTCGCCGTCCCAGGTGAGCAGCCGCCCGGAGGAGAGCTGGGCGGCCAGTGCCCGGGCCTGGTCGTAGGGGGTGGCGGGGTCGCGGGTGGTGCCGACGACGAGGATCGGCGGGGCGCCGCGGGCGCTGATCCGGTGCGGGACCTGCGTGGGCCGCGTCGGCCAGTGGGCGCACATGGGGAGGAACCCGGCGTAGTACGCGCCGAACTGGGGGGCCGCGCGGCGGAACTCGGGCACGGCTGCGAGCGTCTGCGCTGCGGTCGACCGCGGTCCCAGCGCGGAGCTCAGGCAGTTGATCGCGGCGAGGGACTGCTCACCCGGCCCTCCGTCGTCCTCCGTGCCGGGCAGCGGTCGCCAGGTGGTGGCGTCGCCCGCCGCCACCTCGCGGAGCAGGTTGCGCAGCCCGCCCCAGGCCGGAGCCGCGAGTGCCGAGGTGACCGCGGTGAGCAGATCGTCGCCGGTGGGGGAGACGCCGTGGCCGTCCCCACTTCCGGAGGCCTCGTCGAGTCCCGCGACCAGGCCGTCCAGGATGCGGCCCGCCTCCTCGGCCGAGTGGCCGACCGGGCAACCGGGGCGGGTGACGCAGTCGGCGGCGAAGGCCTCCCAGGCCACCTGGTAACCGCGTGCCATGCCGAGGGTGGCGCGGTAGGCGCCCATGTCCGGGTCGATGGCGCCGTCGAGGACCATGCGGCCGACGCGGGAGGGGAAGAGCTCCGCATAGGTGGCCCCCAGGTAACTGCCGTAGGAGTAGCCGAGGAAGCCCAGCCGGTCGTCGCCGAGCAGGGCCCGTACGATGTCCATGTCCCGTGCGGCGTCGGGGGTGCCGACATGGGGCAGGAGCCGGCCCGCGCGACGTGCGCACGCCTCGGCGACCAGAGCGAGGCCCGGCTCGGGGCCCTCGGCCCCGGCCTCGGGGACCGACGGGCCCGTCCCGCAGTCGACCGGGGCGCTGCGGCCCACGCCCCGGGGGTCGACGCCGACCAGGTCGTATGCGGCGCGCATCGCGGGGGAGAAGCCGTCGGCGAAGGACAGCACATCGTCGACCGCCGACACGCCGGGCCCGCCGGGGTTGAGCAGCAGCGAGCCGATGCGGGCCGCGCGCGGACCGGTGGCCCTGTGGCGGACGACCGCCAGCCGGATGTCGCCTGCCTGCGGGTGGGCGTAGTCCAGGGGCACCGCCACCGTGGTGCACTGGAACGACGCCCCTTCCCGGCAGGGCTGCCAGTCGAGCCTCTGCCGGTAGTAGCGGGACACGTCGGGCGGCGCGGCCGAGGCCGTTGCCGAGGCCGCCGACGCCGCCGACGCCGCCGCCGACGCTGCCGAGGCGACCGGAGTGGCCGGGGCCGCCGCGGACGCGGACGCGGACCGCTTCGCGCCCGCCGTCCGGTGCGGGCGCTGGGGCGAACAGGCGGTCAGCACCAGGCAGGCGCTCAGCAGCCCGCCCGCGATGCGCCTGCCCCGGCCGGACGGGGGACGTGTGGCCTGCACGGCGGCCACCGCCCGTCAGACGCAGACCGTGCCGGCGAGCGGGAGCTGACCTTTCGTCAGGTAGCTGTCGACGGCGCTCTCGACGCAGGTGCTGCCCTGGTGGTAGGCGGTGTGCCCGTCGCCGTCCCAGGTGAGGAGCCGCCCGGAGGAGAGCTCCCGGGCGAGCGCCTGTGCCCACGGGTACGGGGTGGCCGGGTCGCGGAGGGTGCCCACGACCAGGATCGGTGCGGCGCCGGCCGCGGTGATCGGCCGCGCCGGCTGGTCAGGGCGGACGGGCCAATGGGTGCACATCGGCAGGGTCCCGGCGTAGTACTCGGCGAACTGCGGTGCTTCGCGGCGGAATTCGGGCAGCGCCGCCTTCGCCTGCGCGACGGTCGACCACGTGCCCAGGGTGGAGCTCAGGCACGACACCGCGTAGTACGACTGGTCGCCCGGATCGGTTTCCTCGTCCACGCCGAGGAGTGCCTGTATGGCCGTGGTGTCACCGGCCCGCACCCCCTCCAGCGCGGCGCGCAACGCCTCCCAGGCGGGGGCCCGCAGACCGAGGACGACCGCGCTGAGGAGGGAGTCCCCCGAGACGGTGATGTCCTTGCCCTGCCGCAGGGGGGTGCGGTTCAGCGTGGCCACCAGGGTGTCGAGGATGCGGCCGGCCTCCTGGACCGAGCGGCCCACGGGACAGTCGGGCCGGGTGGCACACTCCGCGGCGAAGGACTTCCAGGCGACCTCGTAGCCCCGGGCCTGGCCGATGGTGAAGTCGTACCCGTCGAGGGCGGGGTCGACGGCGCCGTCGAGGACCATGCGGCCGACGCGGGAGGGGAAGCGCTCGGCGTAGGTGGCGCCCAGGTAGGTGCCGTAGGAGAAGCCCAGGTAGTGGAGCCGCTCGTCGCCCAGCACGGCACGTACGACGTCCATGTCGCGGGCGGCGTCCACGGTGCCCACGTGCGGCAGCAACCGCCCCGCGTGCCGGCCGCACTCGGCCGCGAGCTCCGCGTAGCCCGCGGCCGAGGCGTCGATGTCCGCCCTGCGCGCGCCGGGGTCCGCGGCGGCCACGGGGGTGTCCGCGGCGCAGTCCACCAGGGTGCTGGCGCCGACACCGCGCGGATCGACCGCCACCAGGTCGTACGCGGCGCGCACCGCGGGGGAGAAGGAGTCCACGTTGCCGAGCAGGTAGGCGATCGCGGACGAGCCCGGTCCGCCGGGGTTCATCTGCAGCGAGCCGACGCGTGCGGCGCCGTTCCCGGTGGCCCTCTGGCGTATGGCGGCCAGGGTGATGTCGCCCCCCTCGGGGTGGTCGTAGTCCAGCGGCACCGTGATGGTGGCGCACTGGAAGGACGGCACCGCGGCGCAGGCCTTCCAGCCCGGTTTCTGCCCGTAGTAGCGGGCCAGGTCCGCCGGTGCGGCGGTGGCGGCGCCCCCGGCGGGTGCCCAGGCCGGCGTCTGCCGGAGGTCGCCCGCCGCGCACGCGGTGAGCAGCAGCCCGCAGCTGCCGAGCACGGCGATGAAGCCGTGGAGCCTGCGTCGGGGTGCGTTCATGGCCACGCCTTTCTGTGCGCCGCGCGGATCGCGGGGCGGGTGGTCGCGTCAGTGGCAGATCGCGCCGGTGGGCGGGAGCAGACCGCGCAACAGGTAGTCGTCGACGGCCGTGTCGACGCAGCGGATGCCGCGCTGGTACGCGGTGTGCCCGTCGCCGTCCCAGGTCAGGAGCCGCCCGGAGGAGAGCTGGGCGGCCAGTGCCCGGGCCTGGTCGTAGGGGGTGGCGGGGTCGCGGGTGGTGCCGATCACGAGGATCGGCCCGGCGCCCCGGGCGCTGACGCGCCGCGGGAGCTGCGTGGGCCGCGTCGGCCAGTGGGCGCACGTCGACAGGTCCTCGTTGTAGAACGCCCCGAACTGGGGCGAGGCCCGCAGGAATTCGGGCAGCGCCGCGAGCGTCTGGGCGGGGGTGGACCGCGATTCGAGCGCGGAACTCAGGCAGTTGACCGCCGTCATGGACTCGTCACCGGACGCGGTGTCGTCCTCGGAGCCCACGAGCTCCCGCAGCACGGTGGTGTCACCCGACGTCACCCCGTCCAGCACCGCGCGCAGCGTCTCCCAGTCGGGCGCGCGCAATGCGGTGACGACCGTGCCGAGCAGCGTCTCGCCGTCGAGGCGACCCTCCTTGCCCTGCCGCACCGGGGCGCGGTCGAGGGCGGCCACGAGGGAGTCCAGCGTGCGGCCCGCCTCCTTGACGGAGTGGCCGACCGGGCAGTGCCTGCGGCGGGCGCAGTCGGCGGCGAAGGACTCCCAGGCGATCTGGTACCCGCGGGCCTGGTTGAGGTAGGCGTGGTAGCCGTCCATGGCCGGGTCGACCGCGCCGTCCAGGACGACCCGGCCGACGCGGGAGGGGAAGAGCTCGGCGTAGGTGGCTCCCAGGTAGGTGCCGTACGAGAAGCCGAGGAAGTGCAGGCGGTCCTCGCCCAGCGCGGCGCGTACGACGTCCATGTCCCGGGCCGCGTCGAGGGTGCCGACGTGCGGCAGCAGCCGCCCGGCGTGCCGCACGCAGTCCGCGGCGACCTCCGCGTGGTAGGCGGCCCACGTGTTGATGACCGTGGCCTCGTCCGAGGGGATCGCCCCGCGCGTCCCGGCGCCCGGGGGCGTGGCGGAGCCGCAGTCCACCGGCGAGCTGTGGCCGACGCCGCGCGGGTCGACAGCGACCAGGTCGTACGCGGCGCGCAGGGCGGGGGAGTACCGGTCGGCGTAGGCCCGCAGGTCGTCGATGGCGGACAGACCGGGGCCGCCGGGGTTGATCTGGAGTGCGCCGATGCGGGCGGCGCCGTGACCGCGGGCCTGCCTGCGGATCGCGGCCAGGGAGAGGTCACCCGACCCCGGGTGCGCGTAGTCCCGCGGCACCTTGAGCCTCGTGCACTGGAACGACCGGTCCCGGCAGGGCAGCCAGCGCAACTCCTGCGTGTAGTAGGGCCGCAGGTCCACGCGGATCGCGTCGTCCGCCGCGCTCGCGGAGGCCCCGGCGGGAGTGGGTGCGGCGGTCCTGCGCGTGTGCGTCGCGGCGGTGCAGGTGGCGAGCAGCAGCCCGAAGGCGACCAGTACGGCGAGTGCGCAGAGCAGTCCGCGCCCGGGTATTCGGCCGGTGGCCGGGACAGCTTTCATCGCCACGCCTTCGTTTCCGCCCGTTGCGAGACGCGGGGCTGGTCGGCATCGGTGAGCGGCCGCGGGGGCGGGCCCGGGCGCCGCGTCCCGGCAGGGAGCGGCCGCGCCGTCCCCCCACCCTTCGCTGCGTAACCAGGTCATCACAGATCGTGCACGGGGGATCGCCGAGCTGGGCCGAACGCGTGAACCCGCCGTGCCACCCCTGTGCCGGCGCGCACCACAAGCACCCGTACGCTCCCGCAAGTTGACCGGTATCGCTCTGGCCCCCCGGACCGGGCCGCGGCTAGCGTCCGCGGGTGCCCTCACCCATGCGCACCACCCACCCCCGTACCGACGGCATCCGCATACGGACGACCTCCCTGGTGGCGACCGTGATCGCCGCCCTCGCCGCCGTCCTCCTCCCCGTGGCCACCGTGCAGGCCGCCTCCGCCGGCGGGACCGTCCGGCACGGACTGAGCCGGCCGGACTACTCGTACGCCGACGCGATCCGCGAGGCGGTCTGGGTCGAGACGGGCCGCGACGACGACGGCGACGGCCGCACCGACCGGGTCGCCGCCGACATCGTGCGGCCCCGCGAGCTCGCGGCCGCCGGCCGCAAGGTGCCGGTGATCATGGACGCGAGTCCCTACTACTCGTGCTGCGGACGCGGCAACGAGAGCCAGTTGAAGACCTACGACGACCAGGGCCGCATGGTCCAGGCCCCGTTGTACTACGACAACTACTTCGTCCCTCGCGGCTACGCCGTCGTCCTGGTCGACCTTGCCGGCACCAACCGCTCCGACGGCTGCGTGGACGTCGGCGGCCCCTCCGACATCGGCTCGGCCAAGGCGGTGATCGACTGGCTGAACGGCCGGGCCAAGGGCTACACCTCCCGTACCGGCTCCCGGCCCGCGAGCGCCCGCTGGTCCACCGGCGACGTCGGCATGATCGGCAAGAGCTGGGACGGGACGATCGCCAACGGCGTCGCCGCGACCGGGGTGCGCGGCCTGCGCACGATCGTGCCGATCAGCGCCATCAGCTCCTGGTACGACTACTACTTCCAGCAGGGCGCCGCCCTCTACGACTCCGGCCCCGACTGGCTGTCGGACTACGTCGAGAGCCCGGCCGCCCGCGCCCGCTGCGCCGCGGTGCAGCAGCGCATCGTGGACGGGGCGCCGCGCAGCGGGGACCGGACCGCGTTCTGGAGCGAACGCGACTACACCAAGGACGCCGGCAAGGTCCGCGCCAGCGTCTTCGCCGTCCACGGCATGCAGGACCTCAACGTCCGCACCAAGCACTTCGGCCAGTGGTGGAGCGCGCTCGCCGCGCACGGCGTGGAGCGCAAGGTGTGGCTGTCGCAGACCGGCCACGTCGACCCCTTCGACTTCCGGCGCGAGGCATGGGTGTCCACCCTGCACCGCTGGTTCGACCACTACCTGCTGGGCGTCCGCAACGGCGTGGAGCGCGAGCCCGGCGCCGACGTCGAACGTTCCCCCGACCACTGGACGACCGACCGCTCCTGGCCCCCCGCCGGCACCGGACCGGCCCGGCTGGGCCTGCGGCCCGGCACCACCCCGGGCCTGGGCACCCTCGGGCCCGTCCCGGCCGCGCCCGGCAGCACGGCGGCCTTCACCGACGCGCCGCAGGAGTGGGAGGAGGACTGGGCCGCCGGCGCGGACACCCCGAGCGCCTCCCGGGCCGTCTTCACCACCGGCACCCTCACCCGCGACCTGCGGCTGTCCGGCAGCGGCACGGTCACCCTCACCGCGTCCTCCTCGACCACCAGCGCCCACCTCTCCGCGGTCCTGGTCGACCTCGGGCCGGACACCGTCCGGGACTTCCTGGGCGCCAAGGAGGGCATCGCCGACCTGGCCACGCGCTCGTGCTGGGGCGAGAGCACGGCGGGCGACAGCGCCTGCTTCCGCGACACCGCGGCCGACACCGCCGACGTCGCCCACACCGTGGTGAGCCGCGGCTGGGCCGACCTCGGGCACACCACGTCCGCATGGCACGGGCGTCCGCTCGTCCCGGGCCGCGCCTACACGGCCACCGTCACCCTGGGCGCCACCGACCACGTCGTACCCGCCGGGCACCGGCTCGCGCTGATCGTCGCGGGCACCGACGCGGGACTGGTCGAGCCCCCCGGCACCACCCCCACCGTCACCCTCGACCTGGCCCGCTCGCATGCCCTGCTGCCGCTCGTCGGCGGAGCGCGCGGCCTCGCCGCCACGACCCCGCACGCCTCCGTCGCGCGCCGCGCCGCGGACGTCCCGGCGGCCCCGCCCCGCACCGCCCGCACGGTCCCCGCGGGGCGCTGACCCAGGCCCTGCCCGTCCGCCCTCACGCATGACGAGGGCGGGCGGGTAGTGTCAGCGGGTCAGCGATAGTTGTACAAGGAAGCAACAGCACCCGTGGACAGCACCAAGAAGACCGCCGACGACGCCCCGGCGGACGATCCCACCGCGGACCGCGGCGCGGAGCCCGAGCCCGGCATACCCGGCAGCCGCACCCGCTGGCGCCGCTGGCTCATGGACACCCGCCCCCTGCGCCACCCCGCCTACCGCCGCCTGTGGAGCTCCACCACCGTGACCGCCGTGGGCAGCCAGCTCACCGCGGTCGCCGTGCCCAAGCAGATCTACGACATCACCGGCTCGTCCGCGTGGGTCGGCTACGCGAGCATCGCCGGGCTGGTCCCACTGGTGGTCTTCGCCCTGTGGGGCGGGGCCGTCGCCGACAGCGTGGACCGCCGCAAGCTGATGCTGTACACCAACATCGGCATCGCCGTCACCTCCCTGCTGTTCTGGGTGCAGGCCTTCGCGGGCGCCCACTCCGTCTGGCTGCTCATGGTGCTGCTCGCCGCGCAGCAGGCGGCGGCCGGCATGAACGCCCCCGCCCGCAGCGCCGCCATCGCCCGCCTGGTCCCGCCGGCGGAACTGCCCGCGGCCATGGCGCTCGGCTCCACGGTCATGCAGACCGGGCTGGTCGTGGGGCCGCTGCTCGCGGGTGTGCTCATCCCCGTCATCGGCCTGCCCGACCTCTACCTGATCGACGCGATCGCCCTCACCGCGACCGTGTGGGCGGTGTGGCGGCTGCCCGCGCTGCCGCCGCTGGAGGCCAACGGCGCCCCCGTCGCCCGGCGCGGCGGCTGGCGCGAGGTCGGCGCCGGCTTCCGCTACATCACGGCCCAGCGCATCCTGCTGATGTCCTTCCTCGCCGACATCGTCGCCATGGTCTTCGGCATGCCGCGCGCCCTGTTCCCCCAGCTCGCCGACACCACCTACGCCCCCTGGGGCGAGGGCTTCGCGCTCGGCCTGCTGTTCGCCGCCATCCCCATCGGCGCGGTCGCCGGCGGGCTGTTCTCCGGCACCTTCTCCCGCTCGAAGCGGCACGGTCTGATGGTTGTCATCGCCGTCTGCGGCTGGGGCGCCGCGATCGCCGGACTCGGACTGAGCGGCAGCCTGTGGTGGGCGGCGGCCTTCCTGGCGCTGGCCGGATTCGCCGACATGGTCTCGATGGTGTTCCGCAGCGCGATCCTGCAGTCGGTCGCGACGGACGACATGCGCGGCCGCATGCAGGGCGTGTTCACGGTCGTCGTCGCGGGCGGTCCCCGGGTGGCCGACCTCCTGCACGGCACGGGCGGCTCCGCGTTCGGGACGCGTACCGCGGTCACCGCGGGCGGTGTGCTCGTCGTGGTCGCGATGCTCGGCCTGGCGGCGGCGTTCCCCGCGTTCACCCGCTACCGGGGTGCCTGAGCCGTTGGGGTGCCGAGCGCCCCGGGCCCGCTGTGGCGGATTCCGGCGGCGACCCGGCCGCCGCCCCGTCCCGGTCGGGCACACGGGGGGCGGGGGCACGTCCGCGAGGTTCCGGGCGGCGCGCCGGGCCTGATCGTACCGGTTTGGTACGCCGCGAAGTCGTCCGGGGTACCCCGTGTCGCCCCGTGCGGGTTGTTTGTGCCTGCGGCGGGCGGTTTCCCCGCCCGCCCTCCCTCCCCCAGCCTTCGGCCGGGGGTGCCCCCACCTCCCCCGCCCCCTCCCTATCGCGGGCAACCAACGACCGGTGGGGGGTCAGAAGGCGGTCCGGGGTCGCCCCGAGTGCCTTACTGAACCCCCACCGGCCGTTAGTAGTCGCCCCGCACAACAGGAGGGGGTGTGGCGGGGTGCGCCCATGGGGGTCCCCCCGGCCGAAGGCTGGGGGAGACGAGCGGCGAACGCGGTGCCGAACGATGTTGGGGTAAACCGCGAGCGTTGAGGACGTGCGCCGGCGCGGCACCGACCCCACACGTACGCAGCGCAGGCCCGCACCAACCGCGCCGGGCAATCGGGAGGGCGGGCGGGGGAGAAACCGCAACCACAACCACAGCCGCGCCGCACACACCCACGCGGGGACGCGGATTGCGCCCCCCGGGTGAACGCGTGCGCCGATCAGCCCAGTGACCCACGGGGTTCCGGTGCCCGCCCGGTTAAGAGTGGGGGGTACGCATCCGGAGGAGCAACGCATGCCGCATGCCGCAGCGGGACCCCCCCGTCGGGCCCCCGCAGGGCCCGCAGCGGGACGTCCCCGTCGGGCCCCCGCAGGGGCCGCAGGGGCCGCAGGGGCCGCGGTCGGGCTTTTCGCGGCACTGGTGTGCCTGCTCCACGCGTTGTGCGCGCCGGGAGCCGCGGCACTGCAGCCCCTGGAGCGGACGGCGGCCGTCGCCGTCGCCGCCGCCACGGACGAACCCGGCAAGCAGATGCACCACCCCCCGGCGAGCGTCGGGCGGCGCACCGTCCCGCAGGCGGGCCCCCAGCAGCGTGCCGGGACCGTCCAGGGGCACGCCGCCGACATCGTCCACGACACCTGCCCCCCGGATCCCGTGGGCGCCGCGCTCCGCGGTCCCGCCCGGCACGTCGCCCCCGCGGGCAGACCCGACCACCTGCACCTCGTCCTGCGCTGCTGACCGCGCCCGGCCGTCGCCGCCCGCGCGGCGGCCCGCAGCCATGCCCGTCAGCAGGACGACAACCGCAGGAGGAACCCCACCATGCCCGTGGACATCTACGCAGCCCTGGGCGCGATCGTGCGCGCCGAGGCGGTCCGCGACCGCGAGCGGCCGGTCGCCGCCGACCGGCCGGAGACCGCCCCCGAACGGACGACGGCGCCGGACGCGGCCCCGCAGGAACCGAGGGAACTGACCGAACGCCACCACGAGTGACGCCCCGGCGGTCGCGCCCTGCCCGGTGCCGGGCGGGGCGCGCCGTACGGGGGAACCGCGGCGCGTGATGCCGCGTTTACCCCAGTGAGTGCGGCACGCGCCGCAGACGGAGGCGGGAAGATGTCCAATCGCGCGAAGGTCGCCGTTGGCGGCGTGACTGTCGGCCTGATCCTGCTGTGGGTCCTGCCGACGTGGCTGGCCCTGCTGGTCATCGTGGGCGTCCCCGTGGCCGCCTACCTCACCTTGGACCCCTCCCAGCGGCGCAGGCTGCGCCGGGGCGGCAGGCGCCAGATCGGCAGGTGACGGGGCGCGGGGCGCGGTCGGGGCTCAGGTGACGGAGCCCGCGGCGGCGCCCGTCCTGAGGTCGGGGCCCCAGCGGTCCAGCGCCGCCTGCAGGTCGAGCGGGCGCGGGCCGCTGAGTTCCTGCTGCGTGGGCCAGTCCTCGCGGGGGACGCGCCACATGACCTCGAACTCGTTCCCGTCGGGGTCCTTGGCGTACAGCGACTTCGACACGAGGTGGTCGCTGGAGCCGACCAGGGCGCCCCGTTCGGTGAGCAGCTGCGCGGTGTCGGCCAGTTCGCGGAGCGTGCCGACCTCCCAGGCCAGGTGGTACAGCCCGACGCGGCCCTGCTCGGGGCCGGGCGCGTCCGGGCCGATGGCGAACAGCCCGAGGTCGTGGTCGTTGAGCGTGTCCTCGGCGCTGAGGAAGGCGGCGCGGCCGGGGATCTCCACGTCGACCTCGAAGCCGAAGACGGCGGTGTAGAACTCGACGGACCGCGTGACGTCACGGATGTAGAGCACGGCGTGGTTCAGACGGCGAACAGGCATGGCTCCAGGTTACGCGGTCATCATTGAAAGTTCAATGAATATGGTCGTTAGAATGATCGCGCGATCGACCGACCGAGGGGAACAGGGTGAGCATGACCGCGACCGTCACCGCCGTCAGCCGCGACGAGGGACACCACTTCAGCAAGCCCACCCACGACAGGATCCGGCTGCTGACCGGGCTCGGCGTGGAGGGCGACGCCCACCTCGGGGTGACGGTGCAGCACCGGTCGCGGGTGGCCCAGGACCCGACGCAGCCCAATCTGCGCCAAGTCCACCTCATCCACGGCGAGCTCCACGACGAGCTGCTCACGGCCGGCTTCGAGGTCGCCCCGGGCGAGCTCGGCGAGAACGTCACCACGCGTGGCGTCGACCTGCTGGGCCTGCCCGTCGGGACGCGGCTGCGGCTCGGCGCGGAGGCCGTCGTCGAGGTGACCGGTCTGCGCAACCCCTGCCTGCAGATCGACGGCTTCCGGCAGGGCCTGCTCAAGCAGGTCGTCGGCCGGGACGAGCACGGCGCCGTCGTCCGCAAGGGCGGGATCATGGGCGTGGTGCTGCACGGCGGAGAGGTGCGGCCCGGCGACCCGATCGCCGTCGAGCTCCCCGAAGGGCCGCACCGTCCGCTCGAGCGGGTCTGACCTCAGGACAGCGCGCAGGAGTTGATCACGTCCCCGCTCGCCGGCCGGGGCACCGTGCGGTCCGCGGGCGGTGTCCGGCCCCGCTCCACCCATGAGGTCAGCGCGTCGAACGCGGCCCGGTAGCAGGGCAGGATCGGGCGCAGCCGGTCCGGATACGTGTCGTACAGGCCGTCGACGTGGTTGCCGCCCTCGATCGTGTAGTACCGGTGCAGCACGCCCCGGCCCGCGGAGTCGATCATGCGCGCGTAGACGTCCGAGTCGGTCGCGATCGGCAGCAGCGTGTCCAGGGTGCCGTGCAGGGTGATCATCGGCTTGCCGATGCGCCCGGTGAGCGACACCCGGCCGACGGCACGGTGCACGGCGGCCGGGCGCGCCGCGTAGTCGTAGTCGGCGTCCGAGGCGCAGGGCGCCAGGATCTCCGGCACGGTCGCACCCGCGCTCGCGCCCGGGCAGGCGGGGTCGTAGGAGGGGTCGAACTCGGCGCGGTACACCTTCTGGGTCAGGCCCCAGTAAGCCTGCTGGTGGTAGGCCCACAGGAACTGCGAGCCGGGCGCGAACCCGGCCGCCAGCAGGTCGGCGTCGGTGGCCCGGCCCTGGGCGCGGGCCACCGTGACCGGCAGCGAGGTCAGCAGGTTGGGACCGTCCGCCGTCCAGAGCGTGCCCTCCCAGTCCACGCCGCCGTCGTAGAGCGCCGGGTGGTGCTCCAGCTGCCAGCGGGTGAGGTAGCCCCCGTTGGAGATGCCGGTCATGTACGTACGGTGCGGCGCGCGGCCGTAGCGGGAGGCCACCGCCGCCTTCGCGGCCACCGTGAGCTGGGTCGTGCGCCGGTTCCACTCGGCCATCGCGTCACCCGGGCGGCGGCCGTCGGTGTAGAAGTCCGGCCCGCTGTTGCCCTTGTCGGTGGAGGCGAAGGCGTAGCCCTGGGCGATCGCCCAGTCGGAGATCAGGACGTCGAGCGAGTACTGCTTGCGGGTGCCGGGCGCGCCGGTGACGATCAGGCCGCCGTTCCAGCGGTCCGGCAGCCGCAGCACGAACTGGGCGTCGTGCTGCCAGCCGTGCGTGGTGTTGAAGCCCGAGGTGTCGGGGAAGTAGCCGTCGACCTGTACGCCCGGCACGCCGGACGGGCGGGTGGTGCCGGCCGCCGCCAGGCCCGCCTGGTCGGCGGTGTCGGTGTACGTGGTGCCCGCCAGCGCGGTGGTCGTCATGTCGGGCAGGCAGGCCTTCTGCTGGTGCTCGGCGCCGGGCACGGTGACCCGGGCCAGCCGGGCGCAGTGCCCTGCCGTACCCGCGGCCGCCTCCGCACCGGCGGGGACCGCGGCGGCGCCGAGCGCGAGCACGGCGGCGGCGAGCAGGGGGACGCCTCTCCAGGGGCGCATGGGGAGCCTCCATTTGCACGTCGGGGATGGCTGCCGCCACATCGTGGCCGCCCGCACCCGGCGCGACCATGGCGTCGCCCCACGCCCGTACCGCCCGGCTCATGGGGCCGCGTGACATGCGTCACCGCCAGGGACGACGCTGCGCAGTACCCTTGGCCCATGCTCTTGCTCGTGCGCCGCCGTCATGTGGACTTCGTCCGCGTCACGAGCATGTCCTGTCGCCGCAGCGGCTGACCCCACCCCGCCCTTTCCTCCCACTCGGCCCCGCGACGCCGCCCCACCAGGGCGCGTCGCGCAGCGCCCGGTCATCGCCGGCGTGCCGGGTCCTCACCCTGCGGACACCACACCATGACGCTCCAGCTTCCCGTGATCGACCTCTCCGCCGCGGACCGCGGCCCCCAGGCACGCGCCCGGCTCCACCGCGAACTGCACTCCGCCGCCCACGAGGTCGGCTTCTTCCAGCTCACCGGCCACGGCGTGACCGCCGAGGAGACCGCCGCCCTGATGCGGGCGATCCGCGCGTTCTTCGCCCTGCCCGAGGCCGACCGGCTCGCCATCGGCAACCTGAACTCCCCGCACTTCCGCGGCTACACCCGCACCGGCGACGAGCGCACCGGCGGCAGCCAGGACTGGCGCGACCAGCTCGACATCGGCGCCGAGCGCCCGCAGCACGTCCCGGCCGCCGGCGAGCCCCCGTACTGGTGGCTGGAGGGCCCCAACCAGTGGCCCGCCGACCTGCCCGAGCTCCGCGAGCTCTCCCTGGCCTGGATCGACCGGCTCAGCCGTGTCGCCCACCGGCTGCTGCACGAACTGCTCGCCGCCATCGGCGCCCCCGAGGACTTCTACGACGAGGCCTTCGCCGACGTGCCGCACCTGCACCTGAAGCTCGTGCGCTACCCCGGCACCGCCCCCACCGGCGGCGACCAGGGCGTCGGCGCGCACAAGGACTACGGCTTCCTCACCCTGCTGCTCCAGGACGAGGTCGGCGGCCTGCAGGTGGAACGCTCCGACGGCCGCTTCCACGACGTGCCGCCGCTGCCCGGCGCCTTCGTCGTCAACCTGGGCGAGCTGCTGGAGGTCGCCACCGACGGCTACCTCAAGGCCACCAACCACCGCGTGGTCAGCCCGGCCGGCGCCCGCGAGCGCTACTCCGTGCCCTTCTTCTACAACCCCCGCCTCGACGCTCGCGTGGCCCCGCTGCCGTTCGAGCACGTCCACCGCGCGCCCGGCGCCACCCGGGACCCGGCCAACCCGCTCTTCTCCGAGTACGGCCGCAACGAGCTCAAGGGCTGGCTCCGCGCCCACCCCGAGGTCGCCCGCAAGCACCATCCGGAGCTCGTCGCGGCGGCGGCCGTACCCACCGGCTGAGACGCGCGGCCCGCGCCGCCCGCGGTTACCGTGCCTGCATGGGCACGGCTCCGACCGAGGACGGCACACTGCGGATCGGCGCACCGCCACGCTGGCTGCGCGTGCTCCCGGTCGCCCTGCTCGGCGTGCTGATCCTGGCCCAGGGCGTCACCCCCGGCGACGTCGAGCTCGGCGCCTACTACGCGGCGGTGGCCCCGCTCGCCGCGCTCACCTACGGCGTGCCGGGCACCGCGGTCCTGGCCGCGGCCGTCGTGGTCGTCATGGAGCTCCCCGTGGTGGGCTCGGGGACGTTCGTCGGCGCCGAACTGGGCGCCGTCGTCCTCATCGGCGCCCTCAGCGTGGTCATCTCCGCGGTGCAGCAGCGGTTCCGGGGCCGCCTGGTGCTGGCCCGGTCGGTGGCCGAGGCGGCGCAGCTCGCCGTCCTCGCCCCGGTGCCCGGCACCGTGGGGGAGGTGCGCTGCGCCGCCCTGTACCGGGCCGCGCAGCGCGGCACCCTGGTGGGCGGCGACCTGTACGACGTGCGGACCGGGCCCTACGGCGTACGGGCGCTGGTCGCCGACGTCCAAGGGCACGGCCTCGCCGCGGTCGGCACGGTCGCGGGGCTGCTCGGCGCCTTCCGCGAGGCCGTGCTCGACCAGCGGGAGCTGCGCGGTGTGGCGGGGCGCCTGGAACGGCGGCTCTGTCTGGACGCCGCCGGGAACAGCGAGTTGTTCGCCACCGCCCTGCTGCTGGAGTTCCCCGCCGACGGGTCATGGGTACGGCTGGTCTGCCAGGGGCATCCGCCCGCGCTGCTGCTGCGCGGCCGCGAGGTGCGGGAGCTGGAGTGCGATCCCGGTCCCCCGCTCGGGGCCGGGCCGCCGGGACAGGCACCGGCCCCGCTGTCGGTGGTGTCCTTGCTGCCGGGGGACGTGATCCTCGCGTACACCGACGGCGTCACCGAGGCGCGCGACGCCTCGGGCACCTTCTACCCGCTCGCCGAACGTCTCGCCGCCCGGCTGGCGGAGGGCGCCGGCCTCTCCCCGGAGGCGGTCGTCGACGCGGTCTGGGAGGACCTGCACCGGTACGCGGGCGCGGTGGGCGACGACGTCGCCCTGCTGGCGCTGGCGCCCCGCTGACGCGGGCAGGCCGTCAGCCCTTGCTCTTCGCGGCGCGCAGCGGGGGGCGGCCCTGCAGCCGGGCGGCCTCGGTGCGGATCTCCGGGAGCTTGGCGTACAGCTCCTTGCCGGGACAGTCGGTCATGTAGGCGTCGCGGTGGCCCGCGATGACGTGGAAGACCGCCTGCTTGCCCTTTTTGAAGCGGCTCTTGCTGCTGCTTGACACCAGGGCGACCTCGCCCCGGGGATCGATGTCGGACAGCCCGAGCTTCCAGGCGGCGATCCGGGCGATCGCCTCGGTCATCGCCTGCGGCACGCTGCCCTTGGCGTCGTAGGTGCCGATCGCGGCGATGCCCATGGTGTCCTTGTTGAAGCCGATCGAGTGGGCCCCGGTGACGGGGCGGTCGGAGCCGCCGGCGCGCCCCTCGTAGATCGTGCCGCACTTGTCCACGAAGAAGTTGTAGGCGACGTCGTCCCAGTGGCGGCTCTGGATGTGGCCGGAGTAGATGTCGCGGATGATCCGGGGTACGTCCGCGCACTTGTAGTCGTTGCCGCTGTCGGTGTGGTGCAGGAACACCGCCTTGACCGTGGTGCTGTAGTGCGGGGGCTCGGTGCGCAGCGACTCGTCGGCCCCCCAGCTCTTGCGCGGGACGATGGCGGGCTCGTGGGCCGGGTAGAGCGGGACGCGTTGCAGCCTGGCCCGGGCGGCCAGGTCGGGGAAGGGCATGAGCTGCGGGCTCGGTGCGGGGCGGGCGTGCACCGAGGGCGGGTCGGTGTGGATGATCGCGGTGTGCACCCCGAGGGCGGCCACGGCGACGACACCGGCCGTCCCCGCGGCGGTCGCCCAGACACGTGCGGCACGCCGCGGACGTCCGGCCGCGCGGCGGCGCGCGTGCTTGGCCGCACGGTGTGAACCCATGAAATGAACATCAGCTCATATGACCGGATCACGTGGGGAGGACACGCCGGGCGGCCCGGAGACCTCACCCGGATGCCCTCCCCACCCCTTCGGGTACGGTGCGCTACCTCAGGTACAGCCCGTCCGAGCCGACCTTGCCCGGTGCGGCGTTGGCCCCGCCCAGGTCGAGGACGTACACGCGCAGGTTGCCCTTGCCGGGCGCGTCGACCGACAGGCTCCCGCCGCTCACGGTCCTCACCACGCCGGTCACCGCGTCCTTGTACGTGCCGTTGGGGATCCCGGTGAACGTGGCGCCGCCGCTCACGGTGACCAGGGCGAAGCTGTCCACCCCGCCGGCGGCGTCGGTGTAGCGGCGCTTGAAGGCCATCTCGCCGCTGACCCCGGCGGTGGAGTACTGGCCCGTCTGCAGTGCCGGGACCGCCCGCCGGATCTGGTTCAGCCGCTGCACGTGCTTGACCAGCGGCTGCGAGAGCGTGGTGGCCACCTGCCCGGACGCGGAGCTCACCGTGCCGAAGCCGGAGGCGGTGACGTCGCCCTCCAGGTGCGCCCCGTAGTAGGCGCGGCCCGTGGACACCAGGGGGCAGGTGGGGCCGCAGTCGATCTGCTTGCCCTTCTGGAACTCGATCTCCGATCCGTAGTAGAGCGTCGGGATGCCGCGGAAGGTCCACATCAGCGACATGTTCTCGGCCCACGCGTCGGTGCCCTCGGCGTAGCGGAAGGACGACTTGTTGGGGCCGTAGTCGTGGCTGTCGACGTAGACGACGTTGTAGGTCGCGTCATTGGTGCTGTCGTCGGAGTCCTTGCCGTTGTTGAAGGCGTTCGACGCGGAGCCGAAGTTCATGTGCATCCGCATGTCGATGACGTTCATCCCGGAGAACCGGCTGTGGTCCGGGGTGTGGTACCCGTTGCCGTCCAGGAAGGCGTTCGTGGACGTCGGCTGGTCGCCCGTGCCCAGTTGCTCCTCGTAGGTGTACTGCTCCAGTGCGGCGGTGGTGTCGTCGTCGCTGTAGGTCCTGCGCTCCTTCCACGTGTAGAACTGCGCGGAGTGGTTGACCGAGCCGCGGTTCCACTTGTCGTTGACGAAGGCGGCGACTTCGCCGAAGACGAAGAAGTCCTTCGCCTTGTCCGCGCCGAACTTCGCCGTCACCTCGTCGTATATGGCGGGCAGGAATCGGCGGTTCCAGGTGACGCGGGGGATGTGCACGGCGGTGTCGATGCGGAAGCCGTCCACGCCCATGTCGATGTACTTGTCGTAGGCGCCGATCAGGTAGTTCTGCACCTGCGCGTTCTCGGTGTTGAAGTCCGCCAGGTCCTCGTGGAGCCAGCAGGAGCGGGAGTCCTCGCCCTCCCAGTTGCCGATCCAGCACTGGTGGTAGTACCTGGAGGGGAACATGCCGGAGGTCGGGCTCGGCCACTGGCAGTTGTAGAGGGTGTAGCCCTCGGCGCTCCTCCCGCCCGTGGGGACGCCCCAGTTGACGCAGGTGTTGCCGGTGGGCTCGGCGGTCGACCACAGGTCGCCGTTGTAGTACGACTTGCCGGAGACCGGCTCGACGGTGAGGCCGTCGTAGGCGAAGCCGTCCTGCTCCTGGTCGTAGTACCAGCTCCACTGGGCGTCGCGCACGCCGTAGACGGTGGGCGTGAACAGCCCCTTGGCGCCCCAGCGGGAACTGTGGTTGTAGACGACGTCCTGGTAGACCTTGATGCCCTTGGCGTGGGCGGCGTTGATCAGGTCCTGGTAGGAGGCGCCGGCCGACTCCAGGCGGGGGTCGACCCGGTAGAAGTCCCAGCCGTGGTAGCCGTGGTAGTCGTAGTCCGAGCGGTTGAGGACGACGGGCGTGATCCAGATCGCGGAGAAGCCGAGGCCCTTGACGTAGTCGAGCTTGTCGACCAGCCCCTTGAAGTCGCCGCGGAACATGGGGTCGCCGTCCGCGGCGTTGCCCGACTTCACGTGCTGGCTGCCACCGCGGTCGTTGGAGGTGTCGCCGTCGTAGAAGCGGGCGGTGAGGACGAAGTAGATCGGGTCCTTGCGCGGGTCGCCGCCCAGCGGCTCGCCCGGGGTGGTCCGCGGGGCCTCACCGGTGGTGACGGTGGCGGGGGAGGAGGCGGGCGACATGTTGCCGGCCGCGTCGAGGGCCTTGACGGTGTAGCGGTAGGCGGTGCGTTCCTCCAGGCCGGTCTGGGTCGTCACGGTCGAGGTGACGTGGGCGATCGACGTGCCCTTGGTGCCGCCGGTGCGGGTGACCTCGTAGCCGGTGACGGCGGTGTCGTCGGTGGCGGCGGTCCAGCTCACCACGACCGACGTGCCGGTCGCCTGCGCGGTCACCCCGGTGGGGGCGGTGGGCGCCGTCGTGTCCGGCTCGGATGCGGCGCACGGGTCGTCGGCGTCCCGCGTCACGACCCTGTTCCGGACGGTGCTGACGCCCTCGGTGAGCTGGTAGTTGGCGCCGTTGTTGTTGTCCCAGGTGCCGTTGCCGTTGTTGAACGCGGCCTGCCAGGCGGTGGCGGTGCCGAGGTCGACGGTCCTCTTCACCCAGCCGGTGCAGGCGGCCTCCATGGCGACGCCGGGCACGGCCGTCCAGGCGCCCCCGGCCGGCGCCCAGTGCAGGTTGTACGCCGCCCAGCCGACGGTGTCCGTGGCGTAGTAGACGGTGGCGCCGTGACCTGCAGGTTCCCCGGTGCCGCTGCACGGGTCGCTGTGGGCGACGGCGCCGTCCTTCACCGTGATCGTGCCGGTGCCCAGCTGGTAGTTGCCGCCGCCGTTGTTGTCCCAGGTGCCGCTGCCGTTGGTGAAGGTGGCCTGCCAGGTGGTCGCGGTGCCCAGGTCCACGGTCAGCTTGACCCAGCCGGTGCATCCCGCGGCCATCCGCGTACCGGGCGGGGTGGTCCAGGAGCCGGCCGAGGGGGCCCAGTGGAGGTAGTACGAGGGCCAGTCGCGGCCCGCGGTCGCGTAGTACACGGTGGCACTGGTCGCGGTGGCGCCGGCGCACGGGTCGGCCGTGGTCACCGTTCCGGAGGAGACGGCGCTGGTGCCGGTGCCGAGCCGGTAGTTGCCGCCGCCGTTGTTGTCCCAGGTGCCGCTGCCGTTGGTGAAGGTGGCGGAGAGGCCGGTGGCGCCGCCCAGGTCGACGGTCCTGGAGTACCAGCCGGTGCAGGCCGGTTGCATGGCGACGCCCGGCACGGTGGTCCAGGCGCCGCCGGTGGGCGCGTAGTGCAGGTTGACGGTGGTCCACGCGGAGGCGGGACGGTAGTAGACCGTCGCCGAGGTGGTGGCGAAGGACAGGCCCGTCGGCAGCAGGCCGAGCAGCAGGCCGCCGACGAGCAACAGCACGGTGTGCAGCGCGCGATGGCGTACAGGGCGCGCGGGTCGGGTCATACGGGGGCTCCTCGGGCGGGGGCCGCCGGGGGCGGCGGCCGGTGCGGGTGAGGCAGGCCCTCCCGCGCGCCACGAAAGGAACAACCATGAGTTTCCTGCAAGTTGCTGCAAGAATCTTCATGAGGTTACTGGGACATGACAGGTCGGTAAAGAGGTCCCGCGGTGGGACGCTCAGTAGTAGTCGCGCATCAGCTCGGTGGCCCAGGCGGGCTGGAACGCGGTGTCCAGCGGGCCGAACTCGGTCATCCACGGCTTGAGGTCGAGTACCGGCGTCCCGTCCACGGCGTCCAGCCCCGCGACGTGGACATCCAGCCCGTCGACGCGCAAGATCTTGCAACGCGACACACCCAGGCGGTTGGGCCGGTTCTTGCCGCGCTGGGCGAAGATGCCGATCAGTGGCCACCCGGTGTTCCCGCGCGGATGGCGTGCGCCGGTCTCCACCCGCTCCTCGGGGACCCGGTCGAAGTGGAAGACGACCTCCAGGTGGGAGAAGGTGTCCAGGCCGTACAGCGCCTCCGGGCCGAACTGCTCCCCGTCCAGCCGGATCACCGCCTCGACGCCGCCCCAGTCGTCGTCCTCGACCGGCACGCGGCCGCCGGTCACCCATCCCACCGGCCGTACCTCGATCGCCGTCATGTGTGCTCCTCCGCTGCCGCCGATGCGTCTCTCGTTGACCACTATGTGAGATATGGGTATCACTTGGTGGACTCCGCTGGCTAGCGTGGAGGTCATGACGCGGGAATGGGACGCCACCACGTACGACAGCCTGCCGCTGCCCCACGTGCAGTGGGGCCGCGGGACCCTGGACCGCCTCGCGCCGCGCGGCGACGAGCGGGTGCTCGACCTCGGTTGCGGCACCGGACGCGACACGGAAGCGCTGCTCGACCTGCTCCCGCACGGCCGCGTCGTCGCCCTCGACGGCTCGCTGCGCATGCTGGAGCAGCTCCGCCGGCGCCTCGCCGGACGCCTGGACCGCGTCGAGGTCGTGCACGCCGACATCACCGGCCCGCTCCCCGTCACGGGCACGGTGGACGCGGTCACCAGCGTCGCCACCTTCCACTGGATCCCCGACCACGCCGCGCTCTTCCGCGGTGTCGCAGGCGTCCTGCGCCCCGGCGGACGCCTCGTCGCCGAATGCGGCGGACTCGGCAACATCGCCGGCGTTTCGGCCGCCGTCGACGACGTCCTCGGCCCGCAGCCCGCCGTCTGGAACTTCGCGGGCGTCGAGGAGACCGAACGTCGCCTGCGGGACGCCGGTTTCACCGACGTCCAGGTCGCCCTCGTCCCCGACCCCGCCCGTCTCGAACCGGGCGCACAACTGCTCTCGTACCTGGCCGTCGTCGTCCTCGGCGGACAGCTGGAACGCCTCCCCGGCGCGGAGCACGAGGCCTTCGTCCGCGCCGTGGCCGCGCGCCTGCCGGAGCCCGTCGTGGACTACGTCCGCCTGACGATCTCCGCGACGCGCGGCCCCGGGGGCACACGGGGGTGATCCGCGTGCCCGCCCGGTCCGTCACCGTCACAGCCGCCGCGTGATCCGCAGTTCCGTCAGGTACCGCTTGACGACGCGGCCGCCGTAGCGGCCGTCGGCCAGCGCCCGGATGCAGGCGAGCAGGCCCGCCCGCCGCGCCGCGGGAAGGGCGCGGTGGTTGGAGTAGCTGAGCAGCAGGTCGAGGTACTCGGCCGTGGTGTACGGCAGTTCGCGCTCGTAGCGGTGGAAGACGGCCGGCCCGAAGCGCCCGGAGCGGTCCGTCTCCTCGCTGTCGGTGGGGACCAGGGCCGCCGCGCGCGGCCGCAGCCCCGGGGGCGTCGCCGGGTCGAAGCGCTCGTAGCACTCCTGCACGTCCGCGAAGAAGGCCCGGGTGCCGCCGTCCACGTGATGGGTGGCGATGACGGCCAGCACCCCGCGGGGCCGCAGCGCGTCGGCGCACTTGACGACCGCCACGGCGGGGTCGATCCAGTGGAACGCCGTGGCCGAGACGACCGCGTCGAACGGCTCCTCCGGGAGCGGCCAGTCCTCGAAGGCGGAGACGACCACCTCGACGTCCGGGAACCCGGCCAGCCTGCGCCGGGCGACCGCCGCCATCGACGGGCCCAGCTCGACGGCCGTGACGCGGAAGCCGCGCTCCGCGAGCGGCACGGTGGCCTGCCCGGTCCCGCAGCCGATCTCCAGCACGCGCGCGCCGGGGCCGAGCCCCGCCACCTTGGCCAGGTCGTCGAAGAGCACGCCGGGATACCCCGGGCGCACCCGGTCGTACAGCTCGGCGTCCTCGTCGAAGACACCCCTCAGCGAAGTCCGGTCGGTCACCCGTCGAGACTAGGGCCCGGCGCTAGTCGGGCGGCAGCGGAACGGCGGGACCCTGCGGCGACGAGAGGAGCACGTTCCGGACGTAGTCCTCGACCGCCGCGTCGAGACCCACGTCACGCTGCGCCCGCTCGGACATCAACCAGCGGTGTTCCAGCAGCTCGTGGTAGATCTGCGCGGTGTCCAAGGAGCCGCGCAGCTCGCGCGGCACGGCGCGGACCGTCGGCCGGAAGACGTCGCGGACCCAGCGGTGGGCCAGCACTTCGGGGCGGGCGCCCAGCGGGTCGCCGGGGGCGTAGTCCTCCTGGCCGGCCATCCACGTCTCGAGGTCGTTGAGGAGGCTGCGGGCCTGGTTCTCCTCGGCGTCCAGGCCGGTGAGGCGGAGCAGCTGGCGCTGGTGGTGGCCGGCGTCCACGACCTTGGGCAGGAACGTGACGTCGTCACCGTCGGGCGACCGCTGGATCTGCATCTCCGCGACGTCGAAGCCGAGGTCGTTCAGCCGCCGGATGCGCCGGTCGATGTAGTGCCGCTTGGCCACCGGGTACACCGACTCGCGGGTGAGCTCGTGCCACAGCTCGTCGTAGCGGTCGGCGATGGCCTGCCCGAAGGTGACCGGGTCCACGGAAGGGTGCAGCGAGCCGCCCGCCTCCAGGTCCATCAGCTCGCCGGCGATGTTCACCCGGGCCACCTCGATGTCGTACTCCCGCTGGCCGCGCGAGAGGCTGGGCTGGATCTGCCCGGTCTCGGCGTCCACCAGGTAGGCGGCGTAGGCACCCGCGTCACGCCGGAAGAGGGTGTTCGACAGCGAGCAGTCGCCCCAGGCGAAGCCCGCCAGGTGCAGCCGGACCAGCAGCACGGCGAGCGCGTCCAGCAACCGGTTGACCGTGCCCGGGCGCATCGTCGTCTCGAACATCGAGCGGTACGGCTGCGAGCCGCCCAGGTGGCGGGTGATCAGCACCGGCTCCAGCGGCTCGCCGCGGTCGTCGGTGCGGCCGGTGACGACGGCGAGGGCGTCGACCGCGGGTATGCCCATGCGGTCCAGGTCGCGCAGCAGCCCGTACTCGCGGACGGCCGCCCACTCGCCGACCTCCTTGACCGCCACCACCTCGTCGCCGGCCAGGGCGAACCGGACGACGTGCCGCGAGATGCCGCGCGGCAGCGCCACCAGGTACTCCTCCGGCCACTCCTCCAGCGGCACGTTCCACGGCAGGTCGAGGAGGGTCGCCGGATGGTCCGGGGAGGTCGCGGTGATCTGCAGGTCCATGGCGCCCAGTCTGCGGCAACGGGGTGATCGCGCGGGACACCGGGGCGGCGCATACGCTGCGGGGCATGAGGCAACGGCTTGTGGTCATCGGCGGGGACGCCGCGGGCATGTCGGCGGCGTCGCAGGCGCGCAGGAGGAAGGGGCCGGACGAACTGGAGGTCGTCGCCTTCGAACGCGGGCGCCGCACCTCCTACTCCGCCTGCGGCATCCCGTACTGGATCGCCGGGGACGCCACCGGCCCCGACAAGCTGATCGCCCGCACGCCCGAGAAGCACCGGGCCCACGACATCGACGTGCGGCTCGGCACCGAGGTCGTCGAGATCGACCGCGACCGCGGCCGGGTGCGCACCCGGGACGCCTTCGGGGCCGAGGGATGGACGGAGTACGACCAGCTCGTCATCGCCACCGGCGCCGTGCCCAAGCGCCCCCCGATCCCCGGGATCGACGCCGGGGGCGTGCACGGCGTGCAGATCCTCGACGACGGCGAGGACATCCTGGACGCCCTCGGCAACAGGCATGTCAGGACCGCCGTCGTGGTCGGCGGCGGCTACATCGGCGTGGAGATGGCCGAGGCCATGCTGCGGCGCGGCCTCCGGGTCACCCTCGTCGAAGCCTCCGAGCAGCCGATGGCGACCCTCGACCCGGACATGGGCCGGCTCGTGCGGGAGGCCATGGAGGGCCTCGGCATCACCGTCGTCACCGGAGCCCCGGTGCGCGAGGTGCTCACCGGGGCGGACGGCCGGGTCCGCGCGGTGGCCACCGACCAGGGCGAGTACCCCGCGGACGTGGTCGTGCTCGGGCTCGGCGTCGCCCCCAACACCGGCCTCGCCCGCGACGCGGGGCTGCCGCTGGGTGCGCACGGCGGGCTGCTCACCGACCGCGCGATGCGTGTGCGCGGGGAGGAGGCGGTCTGGGCGGGCGGGGACTGCGTGGAGGTCCTCAACCTGGTCTCCGGCGGGATGCAGCACATCGCGCTGGGCACCCACGCCAACAAGCAGGGCCGGGTCATCGGCACCAACATCGGCGGCGGCTACGCCACCTTCCCGGGCGTGGTGGGCACGGCCGTCAGCAAGGTCTGCTCCCTGGAGATCGCCCGTACGGGACTGAAGGAGTCCCAGGCCCGGGCCGCCGGGCTGCAGTACGTCACCGCGGTCATCGAGTCCACCAGCAGGGCCGGCTACTACCCCGGCGCCGCGCCGATGACGGTCAAGGCCATCGCGGAGCGGCACACCGGACGGCTGCTCGGACTGCAGATCGTCGGCCGCGAGGGCGCGGCCAAGCGCGTGGACATCGGTGCGGTGGCGCTCACCGCGGGCATGACCGCGGAGCAGATGACCGGGCTCGACCTGGGCTACGCCCCGCCGTTCTCCCCGGTGTGGGACCCGGTCCTGATCGCCGCGCGCAAGGTCGACGGGAAGGTCCGCGCGGACGGCCCGGACGCCTGAGCCGTGACCGGGGGCGGCGCTCAGGCGGGCCGTACGGCCAGCTTCTCCAGGCCCTCCAGCAGGCTGGGGAGTTCCGGCCCCCGGCCCACCGGCAGCACCTCGCCGGGCTCCTCGTCGAGCAGCACGAAGGCGATGTCGTCGGTGCGGGCCACCAGGCTCCAGCCCTCGCCGTCCACACGCAGGGTGCGTACGCCCTCGCCCGCCGCGGTCGAGCGTATGCGGCCGGGCGGCGGGGGCGTACGGAGATACTCCTGGGCGGCTTCCAGCGCGCGCCGCACCCCGGGGTGGATGCCGTCGGCGGCGACAGCCGTGGCCCCTGTCCCTTCGCCTGACTCGTTCTCCGTGGGCTCCTTCTCGGTGGGCGCCCTGTCCACGGGCTCCTTCTCCGTGCCGTCAGACGCGGAGTCCGTGACGGTTGCAGCCGATACGTCCGAGCTGCTCGAGCTGCCGACGGCGTCCGGAGTGTCGGACTCGTCCCCGGCGTCGAGCTGTTCCCGCCAGATCCGCCACTGGAGGGCTATCTCGTCGGCCCCCAGGCGTCGCTGCGCCGGCCCCCACGTCCCGGTGTCGGGCGGTGAGAGCGGCGGGCCGTCCTCGGCCTCGGGCGGATCGTGCGGAGCGGGCACGCCGGGCGCGGCCACCGCGACCGGCAGCGGCCAGCCGGGCAGCGCGGCGACGACCGAGCGCTCGTCGGGGGAGAGGTCGTACTCCAGCCCGCAGTCCCACGCGGCGAGGGCGCACGCGACCAGCGCCGTGTCGCTGATGGCGACCGTCCACCGGGCGCCCGTCCCGTCCTGGCCGAAGACGAGGCCGTAGCCGTCGTCCGCCGGTTCCAGCCCGAGCTCGGCGCACGCGGCCGGATAGTCGTCGGCCAGGACGCCCGGGAACTGCGCGGGCGTCAGCATCGCCGCGGTGAGCACGAACAGCGCGTCGTCGTCCGTCGCGGACACGGGCATCCCCTCTCCAGTGAGTTCTCAGTGGTGGGCGCACCCTAACCACCCGGTAACACCCGCGTCGAGACCGGGGCGCGCCCTGTGGAAAACCGTTCGGTGGCCGGATCGCCGGCCTCTACGCTGACGCCATGGCCAACTTCCTTGCCCACCAGGGCGGCCGCCCGTGAGGAAACGGCGCCGTCGCCTCCGCTTCGACGGGCGCGAGTTCCTCTGGACCGCGCGCATCGGGCACGCCGATCAGCCCGACGGCACCTGCCGCCGCGTCGTCTTCGTCCGCGTCACGGACGGGGCGGCTCCCGGCGGCCGTGCCCTCGCCGTCGATCTGGTGTCGGCCTCGGAGCCCGGTCCGTGGGGATACTGCGTCACCGACACCGCCCACCCGACTCCTCGCGACGTCCGCCTGCTCGTCGAGCACGCGCTCGCCGTCGGCTGGGAGCCCGGCGTACACGGCCCCCCTCTCGTGCTCACCGCGGAGAGCGGCGACCCGGGCCTTCCGGGGTTCCGGCTGCCCGCGGGCGGGAACGCCCCTGGGTGAGAGGGGTGATGCGGATGGCCACCTGGCTCCGGAGGTTCACCGCGGCGCGCACGCCGGCGAGGCCCGCGAAGCCCCCGCCGACGGCCGGGGCGGAGCCCTCACGCCGGGCATCACGCGAGCGCAACCTCTTCGAGGCGGCCGCCGCCCATGTCGCGGCCTCCGTCGAGGGGGACGAGGAGGCGCTCGAGGCCGCTGCGGCGCGCGTCGCGCCGGAGGCGCTGATGTTCGGGATCGGTGAACTCGCCCGGCGTGCCGTCGCGGTGCTCGCCCAGGAGCGTGGCGTACCGCCGCGGGCGGTCGCCCGGTCGCTGCTCGGCCTCCCCGAAGCGTGAGGCGTCCGTCGCCCTACCGGGCCCGGGCCGTCACGAGCGGCCTTCCACGGCCGGGGTGACCGCGGCCTCCCGCGGACCGTACCCGGGGAGGAAGAGCCGCATGGAGCAGGGGTCCTCGGCCGCCACGCCGACCTCGACGCCCCAGTAGGCGCTCAGCCGGCCGGCGACGTCGACCAGCCGCCGCCGCTCCTCGGGCGAGTAGGCGGGGAAGCGCACCCAGCCGCGGTCGGAGACAGCGCGGCCGAGGTCGTTGAAGAGCGTGGTCCGCGCGCGCCGTTCCTCCTCGTCCGTCAGCGGGGTCGGGTCCCCCTCGCGGGGTACCAGCCGGACGTTGTACAGCTCTCGGGTCACGCGCGGCCTCGCAGTTCTCCTCGGTCGGACGTGCCGCAGGCTACCGTCCCCGCCGCGCCGGCCGGACCCGCCCGGGGCCGCACTCAGGACCCCAGGGCGTCCAGGGTGGTGCGCAGCCAGCCGAGCTCCGCCCGCGTGGTGGCCCGGGCGATCGTCAGGACGCCCCGCCGGAACGGGTCGTCGAGCTCCTCCGCCCGCAGCGGGCGGTCGCCGTCGTGGAAGAAGCTCGTGGGCTCCTCCAGGAAGGCGAGCCGGCGACGCAGCACCGCGCTCTGCAGGGCGGGGTCGTCGAGATGGCGCAGGAAGGCGAGGAGCGTGAACCAGCGGTTCTCGTCGGAGATGTCGGCGGCGTCCGGCTCCGCGAGCCGCCGGCGCAGCTCGGCGCGGCCCTCGGTGGTCAGCGTCAGCACGTGGCGCGGCGCGGCCACGGCGCCCGGCTGGGTCTCGCGGCGCAGCAGACCGGCCTTCTCCAGCCGCTTGATGGCCGGGTAGAGCGTGCTCTCGGCCACCGGTTTGACGTGCCCGGTGAGTGCGGCGATGCGCTTGCGCAGCTCATAGCCGTGCAGGGCGGCGTCGTAGAGGAATCCGAGGATCGCGAGCTCCAGCATGGTGCCATTGTGCCGCAGCGACGCTGTACCTCGTTGACGTAATACATCGGCGCCGATGTATAGTCTCCTCCATGCAGCAGACACGATTCACCGAGGACGGGGCGTGCATCCGATGGACCGGGACACCCGGGACCGGCCCCGCGCTCGTCTATGTGCACGGGCTGGGCGCGGCCTCCTCCGTCTACTTCGCCCACATAGCGGCGGATCCGGCCCTCACCGGGCGACGTTCACTCCTCGTCGACCTGCCGGGCCACGGCATCAGCGACCGGCCCGCCGCCTTCGGCTACACGCTGGAGGAGCACGCGGACGCGCTCGCCGCGGCACTCGACGCCGCCGCGACGGGCCCGGCCGAGGTGGTCGGCCACAGCATGGGAGGCGCCGTGGCGATCGTCCTCGCCGCGCGCCGACCCGATCTGGTGGCGCGCCTGGTGCTGGCGGAGGCGAACCTCGACGCGCGTCCGCGCGTGACGGCCGGCAGCAGCGGCATCGCGGCCTTCACCGAGGAGGAGTTCGTCCACGGCGGGGGCTTCGCCCGCGTCCTGGAGCGGGTCGGCCCGCGCTGGGCCGCCACGATGCGCCTGGCCGACCCGGTCGCCCTGCACCGCACCGCTTCGTCACTGCTGCGGGGGAGCGATCCGGTCATGCGCGAACTGCTGCTCGCGTCGCCCGTCCCGCGCACCTTCCTGCAGGGTGAGTCGAGCGGTGACCTGAGCGGCCGGGCGGAGCTGGAGGCCGCCGGGGTGTCGGTCGTGACGGTCCCCGGCGCCGGTCACAACATCATGTTCGACAACGCCTACGCCTTCGTCGAGGCCATCGCGAGGAACCGCTCGTCGGTGTCGGTGTAGGAGGTCAGGGTCCACCCCGAGGACTCCAGCAAGGGCCCCAGGTTGGGCTCGGCGCGCAGGTCGTCCGGGGTCAGCTCGCGGCCCTGTCGGGCGGCCAGCGCCGCCCGTCCGATCGGGTGGAAGAGCGCCAGCCGGCCGCCGGGCCGGGTGACCCGGGCCAGCTCCCGCAGACAGGCCCGGGGGTCCGGCAGGTGCCCGATCAGCCCCGCGGCGAAGACGGCGTCCAGGGTGGCGTCGCGCAGCGGCAGCAGGGCGCAGTCGGCCAGCACCAGGGCGCCGTGCTCCCGGCGCCCGGCCCGTGCCGCCGCGGCCAGCATCTCGGGCGTCAGATCGGCGCCCACGACCGTCCCGGACGCCCCCACGGCCGCGCGCAGGAAGGGCATCGCCCGGGCCGTGCCGCATCCCGCGTCGAGGACCGTCTGGCCCTCCCGCAGGCCCAGTTCGGCGACACCGGCACGGTAGACGGGGGCGTCGTCGGGGTAGCGGGTCTCCCAGTCGGCGGCGCGGGCGGCGAAGAACGCGCGGATCTGCGCGGGGTCGGTGTGCACGACGGTCCACCTCCGGTTCGGGGCGCGCGCCGGGGCGCACGGGACGCGGGGCATCATGGTCGCATGATCCCGTTCCGTTCCGCCGCCCTCTTCGTGCTGGCCGCGCTGCTGGAGATCGGCGGCGCCTGGCTGGTCTGGCAGGGGCTGCGGGAGCACCGCGGATGGGCGTGGATCGGGGCCGGCGTGATCGCCCTGGGCCTGTACGGGTGCGTCGCCACCCTCCAGCCGGACGCCGAGTTCGGCCGCATCCTCGCCGCCTACGGCGGGGTGTTCATCGCGGGCTCGCTCGCCTGGGGGATGGTGGCGGACGGCTACCGGCCCGACCGCTACGACGTGGTGGGCGCGCTGGTGTGCCTGGCGGGTGTGGGGATCATCATGTACGGGCCACGCAGCGGCTGAAACACGCTACCCGCGTACAGGTTCGTGCCGCACGCGATCGTCGGGGGCCGCATCCGGAAAGCAGGTGGTCAAATAAGGCAGGGTTCCGTCATGGCCCGAGCGTGCGACCACCCCCGCACTAGCGTCCCGGGGCCATGGGACACATCGACCACGCCGCCTTCGGCTGGCTGACCCCGCTGCTCTCGTACGCCATGGCGTGCGTCGGCGCGGCGCTCGGACTGCGCTGCACCGTACGGGCCCTGGCCGCGACCGGCCGCTCCCGGCGCAACTGGCTGATCACCGCCGCGAGCGCCCTCGGCACCGGGATCTGGACGATGCACTTCGTCGCCATGCTCGGCTTCCGCGTCACCGGCACCGAGATCCGCTACAACGTCCCCCTGACCGTCCTCAGCCTCGCCGTCGCCATGGTCGTCGTCGGCCTCGGCGTCTTCGCCGTCGGGTACGGCCACGGCCGCTTCCGGGCCCTCGCGATCGGCGGCCTCACCACGGGGGTCGGTGTGGCCAGCATGCACTACCTGGGCATGGCCGCCGTACGCCTTCACGGCGCGGTGTCCTACGAACCGTGGCTCGTGGCGCTGTCGGTCGCCATCGCCTGGGCCGCCGCGACCGCCGCGCTGTGGGCCGCGCTCACCATCCACCGGCCCGTGGTCGTCGCCGGCGCCTCCCTGGTGATGGGCGCGGCGGTCAGCAGCATGCACTACACCGGGATGCTCGCCGTGCACGTCCGGGTCCGGCCCTCGGCGGAGGTGCTGACCGGCTCCGGCGCGACGGCGTTCCTCTTCCCCCTCATCGTCGGCCTCGGCTCCTACCTCTTCCTCACCTCCGCCTTCGTCGCGCTCTCCCCGACGGCGAGGGAACACATCGCCTCCGCCTCCGCGACCGCCCAGCGCATCGGCGAGGGTGCCCTGTGACGCCGCCACGGGGCCGCAGAGCGCACGCGGGACTCCCCGCGTACGAGGAACCGTCCTCCCGCGCCACCGACGGCGGGCGGAGCGGCGGGGCGGCCGACCGGCTGAGCCTGCGCCCGAGGACCGTGCGCGCGAAGATCGTGTCCCTCCTCATGGTGCCCGTCGTGTCCCTGATGGCGCTGTGGGCCTTCGCCGCCGTCACCACGGCCCAGGACGTCTCCGGTCGGCTGCGCGCCCAGCGCATTGCAGAAACGATCCGTGAGCCGGTCGCCGACACCGTGACCACCCTGCAGGCCGAACGTCGTGCCGCCGCCCGCTACCTGGCCCGGCCCACCACCGAGGCCGCCGCCGAACTGAGCAGACGCGCCACGGCCACCGACCGTGCCGCCGCCCTGCTGCAGCTCGGCGGCGGCCACACGGTCGCCGACGGCACCGGCCTGCCGGGCACCGCCGCGGTGCGCGTCCGGACCTTCGTCGGCGACCTGGAGCGCCTGCGCAGGCAGCGCCCGGTCATCACCCAGGGAGCGGCGGACTGGCGGCAGACGTACCGCGCCTACACCGACGCCGTGACCGACGGGTTCGCGATCGGCGGCGCCCTTTCCGCAGGCCGCGGCGAGCGTGCCGCCCTGGAGATCGGCCGTGCCGCGGAACAACTGTCCCGCGAGGACGCCCTGCTCGCCGCGGCCGCGCTCACCCGCGGCCTGCCAACGGACCGTTACCGCGATCTGAGCGGTGCCGTCACGGCCCGCCGCGCCCTGCTCGCGGGTGCCACGGCCGACCTCGGCGGTGCCGGTCGCAGCGCCTGGGTGCGGCTGGCCCGCTCCACCGCGTACACGGACCTCGAGGCCATGGAGGACGCCGTCCTCGACGCCGGACCGGGCAAGGCCGCCGTGGACGGTGCGAGCCTCGCCACATGGGACCGGGCCACCGGACAGGTGCTGTCCGGGCTGGAGAAGTCCGCCGAGGCCGCCGCACCCGCCGACCGGCCCCTCGCGCACGGCCTGTTGAGCACCTCGGGCATCGCCGTCCTGCTCGGCCTCCTCGGCGTCGTCGCCTCCCTCTTCATCTCCGTACGGATCGGCCGCGGTCTCGTCGTCGAACTCGTCGGCCTGCGCAACACCGCGCTCGAACTCGCCCGCCGCAAACTGCCGCGCGCCATGCGGCGGCTCCGCGCCGGCGAGGAGATCGACCTCGGCAAGGAGGCGCCCCTCGGCAGGCACGGCGCCGATGAGATCGGCCAGGTCGCCGAGGCCCTGGCCACCGTGCAGCGCGCCGCGCTGCGCGCCGCCGCGGAACGCGCCGAACTGGTCAACGGGGTCTCCGGCGTCTTCGTCAACCTCGCCCGCCGCAGCCAGGTCCTGGTGCACCGTCAGTTGGCGCTGCTCGACAGCATGGAACGGCGCACCGAGGACCCGGGCGAGCTGGAGGACCTGTTCAAGCTCGACCACCTCACCACCCGTATGCGGCGGCACGCCGAGGGACTGATCATCCTCTCCGGCTCCGCTCCCGGCCGCGCCTGGAGCAAGCCCGTACCCCTCACCAATGTGGTGCGCGCCGCGGTCGCGGAGGTCGAGGACTACGCCCGCGTCGAGGTCCGCAGGCTCCCCCTTGCGGCGGTCGTCGGCTCCGCGGTCGCCGACCTCACCCATCTGATCGCCGAACTCGTCGAGAACGCGACCCAGTTCTCCCCGCCGCACACCAAGGTGCGCGTCTATGGCGAGCAGGTCGGCAACGGCTACGCCCTGGAGATCGAGGACCGTGGGCTCGGCATGGGCAAGGAGGCCATGGCCGAGGCCAACCGGCGCATCGCCCAGACCCAGGCGCTCGACCTGTTCGACAGCGACCGGCTCGGCCTGTTCGTCGTCAGCAGGCTCGCCCGGCGGCACGACGTCAGGGTCTCCCTGCGCTCCTCCCCGTACGGCGGCACCACCGCCGTCGTCCTGCTGCCCACCGCCCTGCTCGACATGAGGGCCCCCGAAGCCCGCGCCCCACGGGGTGCCGGGACGGGGGGCGCGGCGTCCGGCCCGCACGGACCCCGCCAGGGGTCCGCGGAGGTCCCGCCCCTGGTGGCGGCCTCCCCGCGCGGCGCCGGCGACGGGCCGCCGCGTCCCTCCGCGCCCCGTTCCGTTCGTCCTCCGGAGCACGGGCCGTTGCCCGTGCCAGTGCCAGTGCCCGCGCCCGTATCCGTGCCCGCACCGGCCTGCGGCGCGGCGCCCGCTCCCGCGCCCGTGGGCGCCCCTGTGGGCACGCCTCCCGCCGAGGGCGGACTCCCGCGCCGCGTACGCCGTGCGAGCCTCGCCCCGCAGCTGCTGGAGCCCCGCGCACCCGAACGCGGCCCCGGGCCGCAGGACACGGGGCCGGACGTCCCGGAGCGGACCGCCGAGCAGGCGCGCTCGACGATGGCCGCCTTCCGCCGGGGCTGGATCCGCGGTGGCGGCGCCGGAGCCCGTGACACCGCCGACGGGGAACCGGCACCCGCCGGCCCACGCCCCCTGCGGCCCGCCCCACAGCCCGGCGGCACCCGGCCCGGCCCAGGAGGGCCGGGCCACCACGACGGTCCGGACACGATGCCCGGGGACGGCGAGCAGGACCACGCCCGCACCTCGGCCCGGGCACCCCGCGAAGGAGAGCACGGATGATCGACGCATCGAACCGGTCCGGTGAACTGGACTGGCTGCTGGACGACCTCACCGACCGGGTGGACAACGTCCGCCACGCCGTGGTGCTGTCGGGCGACGGCCTGGCCGTGGGCTCCTCCCGCGGGCTGACCCGGGAGGACGCCGAGCACCTGGCGGCCGTCGCCTCGGGCTTCCACAGCCTCGCCAAGGGCGCCGGACGCCACTTCGCGGCCGGCCAGGTCCGGCAGACCATGGTCGAACTCGACCACGGCTTCCTCTTCGTGGCGGCCGCCGGCGAGGGCTCCTGCCTCGCGGTGTTCACCGGCGCGGGCGCCGACGTCGGCCTCATCGCCTACGAGATGGCACGCCTGGTCAAGCGCGTGGGCGAGCACCTGCACACCCCGCCGCGCCTCGGCGCCGCCGGCCCGGCCGCCGGCTGACCGGCGCACAGGTGATGAACGGCGCGCACCCGCGGAGTCCGGACGGCCACTGGTACGACGACGCGGCCGGGCCCCTGGTGCGCCCGTACGCCATGACCGGCGGCCGGACCCGGCCCGGCACGGCCGTCGCAGCCCTGGACCTCATCGCCCTGGTGCTCGCCGAACCCGGCGCCGCCGACGACCCCACGCTGGAGCCCGAGCACACCGCGCTGCTCGTGCTGTGCCGGGAAGAGCCCCTGTCGGTCGCGGAGCTGGCGGCCGACGCCGACCTGCCGGTGGGCGTCGTACGCGTCCTCCTCGGCGACCTCCTGACGCTCGGCAGCGTACGGGTGAGCAATCCCGTACCACCCGCGCACCTACCCGACGAGCGCATCCTGCGAGAGGTGATCAATGGACTCCGGGCACTCTGAGACGCCGGTCATGGCCCTGAAGATCCTCATCGCGGGGGGCTTCGGGGTCGGCAAGACCACCATGGTGGGCGCGGTGAGCGAGATCCGGCCGCTGCGCACCGAGGAGCAACTGACCGAGGCCGGGCGTCACGTGGACGACACCGGGGGAGTGGAGCGGAAGTCCACCACCACCGTGGCGATGGACTTCGGCAGGATCACCATCAGGGCGGGTCTGTCGCTGTACCTCTTCGGCACCCCCGGCCAGGACCGCTTCTGGTTCCTGTGGGACGAGCTGTCACAAGGGGCGCTCGGCGCGGTCGTGCTCGCCGACACCCGCCGCCTGGAGGACTGCTTCCCCGCCGTGGACTTCTTCGAGCACCGGAGGATCCCGTTCGCGGTCGCCGTCAACCGCTTCCCCGGCGCGCTGGAGCACCGCCCGGAGGACATCTCACGCGCCCTGGACCTGCAGGACGGCACCCCCGTCGTCCTCTGTGACGCACGGGACCGCGCATCGGGCAAGGAGGTGCTGATCGCCCTCGTCGAGCACGCCGGGCGGATGCACGCGGCACGCCTGCTGGAGTCGGTGCGCTGACGCTCCGTGGAGCGGCGGGGCACCCTAGCAGAACGGCGCCGCCGAAAAAGGAATTCACAGTGCATTGAGAGGCAGCCGAACCGAGTGCGTACAGGTGGCCAGACGGGGCGCACGGGCCCCGACGCCCCTACCGCGCAAGGAGTCCAGATGCACAAGCGGATCGGTGCCGCAGTCGCCGGAACGGCCGCTGCCCTCCTCCTCGTCACCGCCTGCGGCGGGTCGAACGGCTACGACCAGGCGAGCAGCGTGGCGCCGGCGGCCCAGCAACAGGACGCGGCCCAGTCGGCCACCTCGCAGCCCGGCTCCGGGACCACCTCCGGCGACTACGGGTACGACAGCGAGACCTCGGCCGACCCCTCCTCGGGCACCGACGACGGATACGCCGGCGGTACGGACGACAGCTCCGACAGCGGCAGCGCGGACGCCGCCTCCGACAAGAAGTGGCCCATCCTCTCCGTCGTCAACGACGCCAACCTGGGCGACATCCTGGTCGACTCCAAGGGCCGCACCCTGTACCGCTTCGACAAGGACACCGACTGGCCGATGGTGTCCAACTGCACCGGCGAGTGCCTCAAGAAGTGGCCGGCGGCCAAGCCCGTCACCAAGGCGCAGGCCGAGGCCGCCGGTCTCAACCCCAAGCTCGTCAGCACCTACACCCGTCCGGACGGCACCAAGCAGCTGTCGTACAACTGCTGGCCCGTCTACTGGTACACCGGTGACACCAAGCCCGGTGACACCAACGGCCACGGCGTGGGCGGCACCTGGTGGGCGATGGGCGCCAACGGCAAGAAGGCCAACGGCGGCAAGCCGATCCGCTGACCCGGGCCGGTGGCGGGCGCCCGACGCTCAGTCCGCCACACCGGACTCGGCGAGCACCTTGTCGATCCGCACCCGCACCAGGAGTTCACCGGGCACCCCATTGCGCGCCCCGAACTCCTCGGCGACGTCCTCGCCCATGTAGCGGGCGGCGAGCCGGGTGGCCCACTCCCGCAAGGGACCGGGCTCCTCGCTCACCTCCGCCCGTCCCCGCAGGACCACGTACGCGAACGGCGGCCGGTCATCGTCCACGCACAGGGCGACCCGGCCGTCGCGCGTGATGTTGCGACCCTTGACCGTCTCCTTGCCCGTGTTGAACACGACGTCGTCGCCGTCCAGCAGGAACCAGACGGGCGCCACATGGGGCGTGCCGTCCGCCCGCGTCGTCGCCAGCTTCCCCGTACGCGTCCCGGCGGAGACGAAGGCCCGCCACTCTTCCTCGGTCATCCTGTGTCCCATGCCCCCATCCTGCCCCGGACGGCGGCGGACGGCCTCAGGACCCGCTGGAGGGGTGCGGCGGCTCGACCTCCTGGTAGAGCGGCACGTCCACCCGACCGCGCCGCAGCAGCCGGCGCCAGAGGACCGGGTCGTACTCCTGCGGCGTGGTGGTGGCGAGGAAGTCCTCCAGTACGTCGACGAATCGCCCGGGCGCGTCATGGTGCGGGAAATGCCCGGCGTCCTCGAACAGCTCCAGCCGGCTGCCCGGCATCGCGGTGTGCGCCCTCAGCGCATGACGGACCGGGATCACCCCGTCGTGCTCGCCCCACATGATGAGGGTCGGCAGGCCCGCCGTCAGATAACTGCGGTCCATCATCGTGATGACCTGCCCCCGCAGGTCCACGCCGGCGCGCAGGGTGCGCAGGAAGGCCTGACGCGCCTTGGAGCTGTCCAGCATGAGGTAGCGCTCCAGGACGTAGTCGAAGTCGTGGCGGCCCAGCCCGAGCCCGCCGGTGGTCCGCAGCAGCGGCGCGAGCAGCCGCAGCGCCCCGCGCACGGGCGGCGAAGTCGCCAGCGGCAGCGTCACTTCGGAACCCGGTCCCGCTGCCAGTCGCAGCAGCGGGTGCACCTCCGGCCCCAGACCGCCGCCGCCCACGATCACCAGGCGTTCGCACCGCTCCGGGAACTGGTAGGCGAACTGCATCGCCACGCCCGCCCCGAGCGAGTGGCCCACGACCGACACCCGGTCGACGTCCAGCACGCCCAGCAGGTCGCGCATGCCGCACGCGTACGCCGCCACCGCGTAGTCGGCGCGGGGCTGCTCGCTGTCACCGTGGCCCAGCAGGTCGGGCGCGATGACCGTGTGCCGCCGCCCCAGCCGGGGCAGGATGTGCGCCCACGTCGCCGACGAGTCGCCGAGGCCGTGGATCAGCAGCAGCGGCGGCCCGCTGCCGCCCAGCCGGAACGCACGCCGGTAGCCGTGGATGTCGCGATGGACCAGAGGAACGCCCTGCGAACCGTCCTCCGTGTCCGGGGCGGGACCGTAGACCCGGCGTACGACCTGTCCCCGTTCCATGCGTCCAGCGTGCGACAGCGGGGTTTCCCCCGCAATGCCGCGCCGTTAGCGCGACGTGAACGCGCTTGCGGTGGGAGGAGTGGGGCCCGGCAGGGTACGTCGTTCCGCCGCGTCCCGCACCTGAGGGCGTCCGGTGGAAAGGGATTGTGAGATGTCACAGTCGGCGCCACGAAGGGGGCGTTCGTGGGTCAGACTGTGCCCCTCCCCATCGAACCCATGGTCGACCGAGGACCTCACGCATGCGCCTGCGCCCCCGCACCATCCGCACGCAACTCGTGGTACTTCTCCTGGTGCCGCTGCTCTCGCTGGCGGGTCTGTGGACATACAGCACCTTCACCTCGGTGCGCGGGGCCTTCGCCCTCATGGGGATCGCCGACACCTACCGCTACTACGGGACCCCCGCGGACGACCTGGGGCGCGCCCTGCAGGTCGAGCGGCGCGTCGCCGTCGCCTATGTGGCGTCCGACGGCGCGAGCGGCGGGCCCGAGTTGGAGAGCGCCGAGCGCACCACCGACCGGATGCTCGCGGTCGTCCGCGACCACGCGCGCGAGCAGGCGCAGGGAACCGAGCTCGACCTCGCCCAGCGGCAGCGGATCACCGAACTGGTCACCGCCGCGAAGGACCTGGCGCCGCTGCGCGAGGACGTCCGGCAGCGCGACGTCGGCTGGTCGATGACGCTCCACCGCTACTCGGCTGTGATCGACCCCATCTTCCGGCTGCGCGGATCGCTCGCCGCGCTCCAGAGCGGCGAGGTCGCCCGGCAGGGCGGCTTCGTCATCGACCTGGTCCGGGCCAGGGAACTGCTGTCCCGCGAGGACGCCATGCTCACCGCCGCGCAGCTCGGTCCCGCCATGACGGGCAGCCAGTACCGAGAGTTCATCGGCACCATCGACGGGCGCAAGCTGCTGCACTCCATCGTCGACCCGGAGTTGACCAAGGCCGCCAAGGAGCGGCTCGACGAGTTCGAGGGCGGCAGCGTCGCCTGGACGCTGGACTCCATGGAGGCCGCGGCGCGTGGGGCGGGCGCCAAGGACGTCGGCCTGGTCGTCTCCCAGGACCGCTGGCGCCAGAACGCGGACCGGGCCCTCGCCGAACTCAGCGACATCAACGTCGACGCCGCCCGCGAGGTCGGCGAGCGGGCCCGCGACGACGGCATGGACGTGCTCGTGCGGACCGGCGCGGTCAGCCTCGCCGGACTGTTCCTCGTCGTCCTGTCGGTCGTCATCTCCCTGCTCATCGGGCGCGGCATCGCCCGCCGGCTCACGCTGCTGCGCAACCAGGCCCTGGAGCTGTCCGGGAGGCGCCTGCCGGAGGTGCTCCGCAGGCTCCGCGCCGGCGAGGAACTCGACGACGCCGCGGTCGCCCGGGCCGCACCCGACCTGCGCTTCGGCGCCGACGAGATCGGGCAGGTCGGCCGGGCCTTCAACAACGCCCAGCGCGCCGCCGTCCAGGCCGCCGTTGACCAGGAGAAGCTGCGTCGCGGGGTCTCCGCCGTCTTCACCAACCTGGCCCGCCGCAGCCAGGTGCTGCTGCACCGTCAGCTGACGCTGCTCGACGCCATGGAACGCCGCTCCGGAGACCCGGCGGACCTGGACGACCTGTTCCGCGTCGACCACATCGCCGTCCGCATGCGCCGGCACGCCGAGGGCCTGCTGATCCTCTCCGGCAACGCACCCGGCCGCGCCTGGCGCCGCCCGGTCCGGCTCGCGGAGGTGGCGCGTGCCGCGGTCGGCGAGGTCGAGCACTACCAGAGGGTCGTCGTCCGGCGCATGCCCCGGGTGGCGCTGACCGGCCCCGCGATCGCCGACGTGCTGCACCTGCTGGCGGAACTCATCGACAACGCCACCGCCTTCTCGCCGCCCGACACCAAGGTCGAGGTGCGCGGTGAGGTCGTCGCGGGTGGCTACGTCCTGGAGGTCGAGGACCGCGGCCTGGGCATGAGCGCCGAGCGGCTCGCCCAGGCCAACAACGAACTCGGCGAGGCCGGCGCGGGAACGGAGCTCCCGGAGACGGACCGGCTGGGCCTGTTCACCGTCGGGCGGCTCGCCGCGCGGCAGGGGGTGCGCGTCACCCTGCGCCGCGGGCGGTTCGACGGCACGGTGGCGGTGGTGTTCGTCCCGCAGTCGGTGCTCGTGGACGCCTCGGGCGACGACCTGGAGACCGGCGAGCAGGTGCTGCGCCCGCGGGCCGTGCCCGAGCCGCCGGGGCCGGACCGGGCCGACACGGCGCCGCGCACACCACGGCCGCGGCGGGGACCGACCAGGCCGCGCGAGGAGGGGCGCACCGGGACGGGGTTGCCGAAGCGGCAGCGGCAGGCCAGTCTCGTAGCGCAACTGAGGGACGACGGGGCGCACCAGAGCCCGGCGGAGTCGCTTGGCGGGGGAGAGGAAAGGGAACGATCTCCGGAAGAGGCTCGTTCCACCATCACGGCGTTCGCCCGCGGCCTGGCCCGCGGCAGGGACGCCGCAGCACCGCAAGGGACAGCGGAGACCGGGGAGAACGGGGGATGACGGTGAGCAGTGGACTCACATGGCTGATGGACGATCTGACAGAGCGGGTGCCGCACGTCAGGCACGCGCTGGTGCTCTCCGGCGACGGTCTGGTGACCGGGGCGAGCACCAGTCTGGACCGTGCCACGGCCGAGCACCTGGCCGCCGTCTCGTCCGGGTTCCACAGCCTCGCCAAGGGCGCTGGCCGGCACTTCGACGCGGGCGGCGTGCGGCAGACGATGGTCGAGTTCGACGACGGCTTCCTGTTCGTCACGGCCGCGGGCGAGGGCAGTTGCCTGTCGGTGCTCAGCGGTGTGCAGGCCGACGTCGGGCAGATCGCCTACGAGATGACCCTCATGGTCCACCGGGTCGGTGAACACCTCGGTGTCACGCCGCGCCGGCACGACGCGGCGGCACCGGGGGAGTGATGAAGCATGAACCCGAGCCCGCCGGGAGACGAGGGCGCGCTCTGGTATGACGACGAGGCCGGTCCGATGGTGCGCGCCTACACCATCACCGGCGGCCGCACCCGGCCGGACTCCGACGGTGACGTCGACCTGATCGCCGTCATGGTCCCGGCCGTCGGTACGGCCCCGGACGACCACCTCGACGAGGAGCACCTGGCCCTCCTGGACCTGTGCCGGGACAGCCCGCTCACCGTGGCAGAACTGGCCGCGGACGCCGACCTCGCGCTCGGGGTCGTCCGCGTGCTGCTCGGCGACCTCCTCCGGGACGGCCACCTGCGGGCCATCCGGCCCGTGCCGCCGGCCGAACTGCCCGACGTGGGGCTGCTCAAGGACGTCATCGACGGCCTGCGCGCCCTGTGAGCCGTGCCGCCGCTGCGGCGGCGTTGTCGGACCCCGGGCGTACGGTGACCGCATGGAGGGGATCACGTACGTCCGGGGGGACGCCACCGCGCCGCAGGGCAAGGGCGTCAAGCTGATCGTCCACGTCTGCAACGACCTGGGCGGCTGGGGCAAGGGATTCGTGGTCGCGCTCTCCCGCCGCTGGCCGGAACCCGAGGCCGCGTACCGGCGGTGGCACCGCGAACGCGCCGGCAACGACTTCGCCCTGGGTGCTGTCCAGTTCGTCCGCGTCGGCGAGTGGGTCTGGGTGGCCAATCTCGTCGGGCAGCGCGGCATCCGCAGGGGCAGCCAAGGCGTACCCGTGCGGTACGAGGCGATCGACGCGGGGCTGGCCCTGGTGGCTGAGAAGGCGGCGGAGCTGGGCGCGTCCGTGCACATGCCGCGCATCGGGTGCGGGCTCGCGGGCGGACGGTGGGAGCGGGTCGCGCCGTCGGTCGAGGAGCGGCTCGTGCGCCGTGGGATCTCCGTGACCGTGTACGACCACGGGGCGTGAAGCGGAGTTATCCACAGGCCCGGGCGGATGTCGCCGGGAGGACCTATCGTCGTGACTGTCAGTGATGAGTCGCTACGGAAGGTCAGGGGAGTGGCATGGCTGTCAAGGAGACCGTCGTCCGGGAGGCTCTCGGCATGCAGCGCGCCCGGGAGGAACTGTGCCTGGAGGTCGAGGAGTTCGAGGTCGCGCTGCAGACCGGCGAGGTACGCACCGCACCGGCCGTCGGCGGGCGCCGGCGTGTCGTGCGGGAGGACGTGGACCGGCTGCGCGCGGAGGAGGGCTTTCCCGACCGGCTGCGCGCGCGGCTGGAGTTGGTGGGCAGCATCGAGGGCGCAGCGCTGATCGGGATCAGCCGGGAGCGCTTCACCCGGCTCGCCAAGGGCGGCTTCCTCCGCCCCGTCCGCTGGTACGTCAACCGTTACCGCGCCGTGGTGTGGCTCTACCTCGCCGAGGACGTACGGCGGTTCGCCCGGGCCCATCCCACCCTGCTGGAGGGCAGGCTGCCCGCCGAGCTGCGCGACGCCCTCGACGAGGGCGAGGACCACCGCGCCCGCGGCTGGCGGGCCCGCCGTGTCGAGGAACTCGTGCGCGACGCGGAGGGCGCCTGGGGCGAGGCGGCCGCCTGGTCCGCCCTGCTCGGCCCGGAACGTGCCGCCGACGCGGTGCCGGACACCCGTGAACGGGCCTACCTGCGTCGGCTCTGCCCGGCGCTCCCACCGGGGAGTACGGGCTCCTACGCCACACGTGAGCTCATCGAGGCCCAGACTGTCGCCGGCCACCCCGACGAGATCACCTTCGCCCAGGTCTCGCTCGCCGACGCACTCCTCAGAGCCCGCGCCTCCCGCCCCGCCCCGCGTCCCGACCGCGCCACCCCAGCCGACACCCCAGCCCCGCCGACCGCCACGCCGCCCCCTGCCCCGCCTCCCCCACCACCCACGGCGCCGCGCAGCCGCTGGCGACGCCTCCTCGGACTGGGGTGACCGGACAGGCCCTCACACCGCGCGTTACCAGGCGGTGATGCCGACGTCGTGACCGATCGACTCGTCGAGGGCGCGGTGGAGTGCGAGGCCGACGATGCACCGAAAAGCAGGTGCGACGGGGTGGGGACAGGGGTGAGACTGCTCGGGCCGGCCGGCGCCCGTCGAGTGCCCGCCATCCCCTTCATCTCCGAGGAGCCCGCGCTTGCAGGGTGTTGTCACCGTCTCTCCTTCCCAGGTGCCCGAGCTGCTGCTCAACCTGGCCACCGTCCGCCCGGTCTTCCTGTGGGGCGCCCCGGGCATCGGGAAGTCGTCCCTGGTCAGGGAGTTCGCCGACTCGCTGGGGCTGGACTGCGTCAGTCTCATCGGGACGCAGCTGGCTCCGGAGGACCTCATCGGCGTACCGCAGATCGTCGACGGCCGCTCGCGTTTCTGCCCGCCGGAGACGATCGCCCGCGACGAGCCGTACTGCCTCTTCCTCGACGAGCTGAACGCGGCCACCCCCGATGTCCAGAAGGCCTTCTACTCGCTGATCCTCGACCGCCGTATCGGCTCGTACGAGCTGCCGCCCGGCAGCATCGTGATCGGTGCGGGCAACCGTGCCACCGACAACGCGCTGGCACGGCCGATGGCCTCCGCCCTGGTCAACCGGCTCGCGCACGTCCATCTGCGGGCATCCGCTGCGGACTGGCTGGTCTGGGCGGCGGGCGCGGGTATCCATCCGTGGATCACCGACCACCTCACCGACCGGCCGGACCACCTGTGGTCCGCGCCGCCCAAGACCGAGGAGCCGTTCTCCACCCCGCGCGCCTGGCACATGCTCTCCGACGCGCTGCACTCCTTCGGACCCGCTCTGGACGAGGAGACGTTGAAGGTGCTGGCGTACGGGACGCTCACCCCGGCGCACGCCACGGCCTTCTGCGGCTACGTCAAGATCGTCCGGCACTCGTACGGGCTGGACGCCATCCTCAAGGGGGACGCCTCCTGGCCGCGCCGCATCGAGGACCGCGACCTGCTCTACTACCTCGCCGACTCCTTCCGCGGGCGTCTGATCAAGGAGTTGCCGGCGCAGCGGGAGCACGCGTCCCCGGCCGTGCGGCAGATGGCCTACCGGGCCAAGTCGCTGCTGGTGCAGTTGGCGGAGATCTCGGTCGAGGTCGCCCAGACCGTGATCGCCGACGGTGACGACGACAACCCGGTGCTGCCCTCCTGGTTCCTGCTGGAGGCCGCCCGCGACATGCCGCGCCTGGTCGAGGCGCGCCGGTGAGCGGCGCGCGCGGCGACAGGTCCCGGGCGCGGTCGGCACCCCGCAAGGACCCCGCGGCCGAGGCGTTCGCCGCCGGCGTCGACCTGCTGCGCCGCAACACCGCCCTCGCCGCGCTCTCCGCCGTCAACGGCCGTCTGTGCCGCAGTGAGGAGTGCGAGGAGCACCCTCGCGACGGCTGGGCCTGCGTCACCTCCAACGGCGTCGTGCACGCCGACCCCCGGCGCCGCGCGGACCCGCAGGAGTGGGCCTGGGTGCTGGCGCACTGCCTCCTGCACCTGGGCTTCGGGCACGTGCCGGCCGCCAGGGGCCCGCGAGAACAGCCCGACCGGTTCGACCTGGCCGCCCGCTGCGCGGTGGTCAACCGCTTCCTGGACACCTTCCCCGTGGGCCGGGCGCCCGTCGCGCTGCCCCCGGTGTTCCCGGACGGCGACGAGGAACAACTGGCCGCCCGCTGGCGCCGCGACGGCATCCCCACCGGCTTCTCGGCGTGCGGCACCGCAGGCCCGCAGCCGGACCAGGTGCTCCACCCCTGGCAACCGTCCTGGAGGGCACCGGAGGACTGGACCCTCGCCTTCGCGAGCGCCCTGACCCGGACGATATCGGCGGCCATGGACGTCGCCGGAGGCCGCCGCGAGGAGCTCACCGGGGCCCGGCGCCCGCTGCGTCCCTGGGAGCGCGCCCTGAGCTGGTTCGTCTCCTCCTACCCGCTGCTCGGCGGCATCGCCGCCGGGATGACCCTGGTCGCCGACGCCGAACTCGCCCGCGCCCAGCGGATCTCGGTGGCGGCGGTCAACGCCGAGGCGGGGGAGATCTACCTCAACCCCCTGTGCCGGTACACCGACGAGGAATGGCGGTTCATCCTCGCCCACGAGATGCTGCACGCCGCGCTGCGCCACGGCGACCGCCGGGGCGGCCGGGACCCGTACCTGTTCAACGTCGCCGCCGACTACGTGATCAACGGCTGGCTGCTGGAGATGGGCGTCGGGCAGATGCCCGAGGGCCTGCTGCACGACCCCGCCCTGGCCGGACTGTCCAGCGAGGAGGTCTACGACCGTATCGCGCGGGACGAGCGGCGGTTGCGCCGGCTCGCCACGCTGCGCGGCAAGGGCCTCGGGGACGTGCTCGGAGAGCCGTTGCCGCGCCCCGGGGAGACCGCCCCCACGTGGGTCGACCTGGACGAGTTCTACCGGCGCGGGCTGCTCCAGGGCTTCGAACTGCACCACCGCGAGCGCGGACTCCTGCCCGCCGGACTCGTCGAGGAGATCCGCGCGCTGTCCCACCCACCGCTGCCGTGGGACGCCAGGCTCGCCCGCTGGTTCGACGAGTACGTGCCCCGTCCCGAGGCGGTGCGCAGTTTCGCCCGCCCGGCCCGTCGGCAGGCCTCCACACCGGACATCCCCCGGGCCGGCCGCAGCCACCCGCCGCAGGAAGTGGTCCGCTGCACCTTCGGTGTGGTGCTGGACACCTCCGGGTCCATGAGCCGGGCGCTGCTCGGCAAGGCGCTCGGCGCCATCGCGTCCTACGCCACCGCCCGCGACGTGACGGCCGCCCGCGTGGTGTTCTGCGACGCCGCCCCCTTCGACGCGGGCTACCTGGCGGTGACCGAGATCGCCCACCGGGTACGCGTCAGGGGCCGTGGCGGCACCGTGCTGCAGCCCGGTGTCGACCTCCTCCAGCGCGCCCCGGACTTCCCGCCGACGGCCCCGGTCCTGCTGATCACGGACGGCGAATGCGACGTCCTGCGGATACGCCGCGAACACGCCTTCCTGATCCCCCAGGACGCCCGCCTTCCGTTCACGCCCAAGGGACCGGTCTTCCGCATGCGCTGAGGCCCGGTCGGCGCAAGGAGGCCCCCGGAGCTGGAGCCGGAGCCGGAGCCGGTACCGGACGGGCACCGGCTCCCGGGACCCTCAGGCGCCGTGTTTCCGGAACAGCCCCTCCTGGACCACGGAGACCAGCAGCCGGCCCTCGCGGTCGTAGATGCGGCCGCGGGCCAGGCCGCGCGCGCCGGTCGCGACGGGGGACTCCTGGTCGTACAGGAACCACTCGTCGGCACGGAACGGCCGGTGGAACCACATCGCGTGGTCCAGGGAGGCCATGTCGAAGCCGCGCGGCCCCCACAGCGGCTCGACCGGTACGCGCACGGCGTCCAGCAGCATCATGTCGCTGGCGTACGTGAGGGCGCAGGTGTGCACCAGCGGGTCGTCGCCGAGCGGGCCCACCGCGCGCATCCAGACCGCGCTGCGCGGCTCGGCGCCCTCGATCTCCTCGGCGGTCCAGCGCAGGCGGTCCACGTAGCGGATGTCGAACGGCTGCCGTCGCGCCATCCGCTCCAACTGCTCGGGCAGTTCGCCGAGGTGTTCGCGCAGCTCGTCGCTCAGCTTCGGCAGGCTCTCCGGGTCCGGGACCTCGCGCATCGGCAGCTGGTGCTCGAACCCGGGCTCCGGCGCGTGGAAGGAGGCGGTCAGGTTGAAGATCGTCCGGCCCTGCTGCACCGCGACGACGCGCCGCGTCGTGAAGGAGCGGCCGTCGCGGATCCTCTCCACCTGGTACACGATCGGCATCCCGGGGCGCCCCGGGCGCAGGAAGTACGCGTGCAGGGAGTGCACCGGACGGCTGCCGTCCGTGGTGCGCCCGGCCGCGACCAGCGCCTGGCCCGCCACCTGTCCGCCGAACACCCGCTGGAGGCGTTCCTGGGGGCTCTGCCCGCGGAAGATGTCCTCCTCGATCCTCTCCAGGTCGAGGAGGTCCACCAGCCGCTCGGCGGGGTTGGTCATCGGGCGTGCTCCTTCGTGCGGGTGCTCGTCCTCGCGGTCACAGCGCGCCCACGGCCGTCACCTTGACCACCGCGCGGCCCTCCTCGTCGGAGGCGGTGAGGTCGATCTCGGCGGAGATGCCCCAGTCGTGGTCGCCGTCGGGGTCCGCGAAGGTCTGGCGGACCTTCCACAGCCCCTCGTCGGGACGCTCCTCGATCTGCAGCAGCTTCGGGCCGCGCGCGTCGGGCCCGGTGCCCAGGTCCTCGTACTCGTCCCAGTAGGCGTCCATGGCCTCGGCCCAGGCGTCGGCGTCCCAGCCGGACCCGGCGTCCATCTCGCCGAGTTCGCCGAACCGCTCCAGCGCGGCCAGCTCCACCCGGCGGAACAGGGCGTTGCGCACCAGCACCCGGAAGGCCCGGGCGTTGGCCGTGACGGGCTTGACCTGGTCGGCCCGCTCCTGGGCCTCCTCGGCCGTCATCTCACCGGGGTTGGCGAGCTGCTCCCACTCGTCCAGCAGACTGGAGTCGACCTGACGGACCAGCTCGCCGAGCCAGGCGATCAGGTCCTGCAGGTCCTCGGACTTCAGGTCGTCCGGGACGGTGTGCTCCAGCGCCTTGTACGCGCTCGCCAGGTAGCGCAGCACGATGCCCTCGGTCCGGGCGAGCTCGTAGTGCGAGACGAACTCGGTGAAGGTCATCGCCCGTTCGTACATGTCGCGTACGACCGACTTGGGCGACAGCGGGTGGTCGCCGACCCACGGGTGGCTCTTGCGGTAGACGCCGTAGGCGTGCGACAGCACCTCCTCCAGCGGCTTGGGGTAGGAGATGTCCTGGAGCCGCTCCATCCGCTCCTCGTACTCCACCCCGTCGGCCTTCATGGCGGCGACGGCCTCGCCGCGCGCCTTGTTCTCCTGGGCGGCGAGGATCTGCCGGGGGTCGTCGAGGGTCGACTCGATCACCGACAGCATGTCCAGCGCGTAGGAGGGCGAGTCCGGGTCCAGGAGCTCGAACGCGGCCAGCGCGAAGGTGGACAGCGGCTGGTTGAGCGCGAAGTCCTGCTGCAGGTCCACCGTCAGCCGGACGATGCGCCCCTCCTCGTCGGGCTCGTCCAGCCGCTCCACGACCCCGCCGGCCAGCAGGGAGCGGTAGATCGCGATGGCCCGCCGGATGTGCCGCAGCTGGGACCTGCGGTCCTCGTGGTTGTCCTCCAGCAGCCGCCGCATGGCGTCGAAGGCGTTGCCGGGGCGGGCGATGACCGACAGCAGCATCGCGTGGGTGACCCGGAACCGGGAGGTCAGGGGCTCGGGATCGGAGGCGATGAGCTTCTCGAAGGTGCTCTCCGTCCACCCGACGAAGCCCTCGGGCGCCTTCTTGCGCACCACCTTGCGGCGCTTCTTGGGGTCCTCGCCGGCCTTCGCGAGGGCCTTCTCGTTCTCGATCACGTGCTCCGGCGCCTGGGCGACCACGAAGCCCGACGTGTCGAACCCGGCCCGCCCGGCGCGGCCCGCGATCTGGTGGAACTCACGGGAGCGCAGCACGCGGACGCGGCTGCCGTCGTACTTGGTGAGGGCGGTGAAGAGCACCGTGCGGATGGGCACGTTGACGCCGACACCGAGGGTGTCCGTGCCGCAGATGACCTTCAACAGGCCCGCCTGCGCCAGCTTCTCCACCAGGCGCCGGTACTTGGGCAGCATGCCGGCGTGGTGCACCCCGATGCCGTGCCGGACGTAACGCGACAGGTTGCGGCCGAACTTCGTGGTGAAGCGGAAGTTCCCGATGAGTTCCGCGATGGCGTCCTTCTCGGCGCGCGTGGACATGTTGATGCTCATCAGCGCCTGCGCCCGCTCCACGGCCGCCGCCTGCGTGAAGTGCACGATGTAGACCGGGGCCTGGCGGGTCTCCAGCAGCTCGGTCAGCGTCTCGGTGAGCGGGGTCAGCCGGTACTCGTACGACAGCGGCACCGGCCGCGTCGACGAGCGCACGACGGACGTGGGCCGGCCGGTACGGCGGGTGAGGTCCTTCTCGAAGCGCGTGACGTCGCCGAGCGTCGCCGACATCAGCAGGAACTGCGCCTGCGGCAGCTCCAGCAGGGGGATCTGCCACGCCCAGCCCCGGTCCGGCTCGGCGTAGAAGTGGAACTCGTCCATGACGACCTGGCCGACGTCGGCGTCCTTGCCGTCCCGGAGCGCTATCGACGCCAGCACCTCGGCCGTGCAGCAGATGACGGGCGCGTCCGGGTTGACGGAGGCGTCGCCGGTCAGCATGCCGACGTTCTCGGTGCCGAAGAGCTTGCACAGGTCGAAGAACTTCTCCGACACCAGCGCCTTGATCGGGGCGGTGTAGAAGGTGACCTCGTCCCGGGCGAGCGCGGCGAAGTGCGCACCGGCCGCGACCAGGCTCTTCCCCGAGCCGGTGGGGGTGGACAGGATGACGTTCGCCCCCGAGACCACCTCGATCAGCGCTTCCTCCTGGGCGGGGTAGAGGGAGATGCCCCGGCCCTCCGCCCAGGACGAGAAGGCCTCGAAGAGGGCGTCGGGATCGGGCTCTGCAGGCAGCTGATCGATGAGGGTCACACCCCCATCTTGCCTGTCCCCGGGACCAGGGGAGGAACCGGCGGTACGGAGGAAGATCGACCGGCGGTATGGTGTGCCGTCGATTACGCGTCAACTCCGCCTGCAGGCGGGTCGAAAGGGGCGGGGCACACCATGATGGGACCGGCGCACTCTATCTCCGGAGCGGCGGCATGGCTGGGGGTGGGAGCACTCGCCGCCGCGCTCGACCACCCGATGCCCTGGCCGACGCTCGTGGTCGGCGCACTGATCTGTGCCGGCGCCGCCCTCGCCCCCGACCTCGACCACAAGGCGGCCACGATATCGCGGGCCTTCGGGCCGGTCTCCCGGTGGTTCTGCGAGATCGTCGACAAGCTCTCGTACGCGACCTACAAGGCCACGCGCAAGGCCGGTGACCCGCGCCGTTCCGGTGGTCACCGCACACTGACCCATACCTGGGTGTGGGCCGTCGCGATCGGCGGGGGCGCCTCGCTGATCGCGGTGTACGGCGGGCGCTGGGGGGTCCTGGTGATCCTGTTCGTGCACGCCGTGCTCGCCGTCGAAGGACTGCTGTGGCGGCAGGCCCGGGTCTCCAGCGACATCCTGGTGTGGCTGCTCGGCGCCACCAGCGCCTGGGTGCTGGCCGACGTGCTGGACGGCACCGAGAACGGCAAGGGCTGGCTGTTCACCGAGCCCGGGCAGCAGTACCTGTGGATCGGCATCCCCATCGTGCTCGGCGCCCTCGTGCACTGCATCGGCGACGCCCTGACCGTCTCGGGCTGCCCGATCCTGTGGCCCATCCCGATCGGCCGCAAGCGCTGGTTCCCGCTGGGCCCGCCGAAGGCCATGCGGTTCCGCGCGGGCAGCTGGGTCGAGATCAAGGTGCTCACGCCGATCTTCTTCGCCGCCGGCGGACTGGGCGCGCTGGGGGCACTCGGCATCTTCGGCGGCTGAGCCCGCCATCCCCGTCACGCCCGTGGCCCCGGCCGTCGCAGGACGGCCGGGGCCACGCGCATCATCACGGACGAGCACAGGCCTAACCGTGCCAGGACCGCCACAGGGCGGCGTAGGCGCCGTCGGCCTCCACCAGCTGGTGGTGGCTGCCCAGCTCGCTGATCCGCCCGTCCTCGACCACTGCGATCAGGTCCGCGTCGTGCGCGGTGTGCAGGCGGTGCGCGATGGCCACCACGGTCCTGCCGTCCAGCACACGGGCCAGCGACCGTTCCAGATGGCGGGCCGCGCGCGGGTCCAGCAGCGAGGTGGCCTCGTCCAGCACCAGGGTGTGCGGGTCGGCGAGGACCAGCCGCGCCAGCGCCACCTGCTGCGCCTGGGCCGGGGTGAGCGCGGCGCCGCCCGAGCCGACCTCGGTGTCCAGGCCGTCGTCGAGCGCCCGTGCCCAGCCCTCGGCGTCGACCGCGGTGAGCGCTGCCCACAGCTCGTCGTCACCCGCTCCCGCGCGTGCCAGCAGCAGGTTGTCGCGGAGCGTGCCGACGAAGACGTGGTGCTCCTGGTTGACCAGGGCCACGTGCTCGCGGACCCGTTCCGCGGGCATCCGGGCCAGCTGTGCGCCGCCCAGGGTGATCTCGCCGGCCCGCGGGCTGTAGATCCCGGCCAGCAGCCGCCCCAGCGTCGACTTGCCCGCCCCCGACGGGCCGACCAGGGCCAGCCGCGTGCCGGGGCGGACCCGCAGGCTCACCCCGTGCAGCACGTCGCTGCCGGCGCGGTAGCCGAAGCGCACCTCGTCGGCGTGGACGTCGCGGCCGTCCGGCGCCACCCGCTCGTCCCCGGAACCCTGCTCGACCTCCCGGACGCCGACGAGCCGGGCCAGCGACACCTGGGCCACCTGCAGCTCGTCGTACCAGCGCAGGATGAGGTTGATCGGGTCGACCAGCATCTGCGCGTACAGCGCGCCCGTCGTCAGCTCGCCCACCGTCACGCGGCCGTGCAGGACCAGCGTCCCGCCGATCAGCAGCACCGCCGCGAGGATCAGCATGTACGTCACGTTGATCACCGGGAAGAGCACACTGCGCAGCCACATCGTGTGGCGCTCCCACGCCACCCACTGGCGGATGCGGATGCGCGACAGCTCCTCGCGGCGGTCGCCGAGCCGGTGCGCCTCGATGGTGCGCCCGGCGTCCACCGACTCCGCGAGGACCGCCGAGACGGCCGCGTAGCCGGCGGCCTCTGATCGGTACGCCCGCGGCGCGCGCCGGAAGTACCAGCGGCAGCCGGCGAGCAGCACCGGTACGGCCACCAGCACCGCCAGTGCCAGCGGCGGCGAGGTGACCGTCAGCGCGCCGAGCAGCAGGCCGCTCCACACCACGGCGATCGCCAGTTGCGGCACGGCCTCCCGCATCGCGTTGGACAGCCGGTCGATGTCGGTGGTGATGCGGGACAGCAGGTCGCCCGTGCCCGCCCGCTCCAGGACACCGGGGGGCAGCCCCACGGACCGTACGAGGAAGTCCTCGCGCAGGTCCGCCAGCATCCGCTCGCCCAGGATCGCGCCGCGCAGCCGCACCTCCCGGACGAACACCGTCTGCACGGCGAGCGCGGCGGCGAACAGCGCCATGGTGCGTCCGATGTGCAGGTCGCGGTGGCCCGCCGCCAGGTCCTCGACGAGCCCGCCCAGCAGATAGGGGCCGACCATCGAGGCGACGACGGCGACGGTGTTCACCGAGACGAGCACGGCGAACGCACCCCGGTGCCGCCGGGCCAGCTCGCCGACGTAACCGCGCACCGTGGCGGGCGAGCCCACCGGCAAGGTCGTCACGTGCCGTGGCGCGGCCGGGTCGTACTCCGGCGGTTCCACGCCGATCATGCGGTTTCCTCGGCTTTCTCGAGACGTGCGGATTCCTCGGGCGCCTGCTCGGTCTCGCGGGTGACCACCGCGCGGTAGCCGAGGTCGGCCCGGAGCAGTTCGCGGTGCGTGCCGGACGCGCGCACCGTGCCGTCCTCGACGAACACCACCCGGTCGGCGCGGTCCAGCAGCAGCGGACTGGAGGTGAGGACCACCGTCGTCCGCCCGTCGCGCAGCGCCCTGATGCCCTGGGCGATCCGGGCCTCGGTGTGCGTGTCGACGGCGCTGGTCGGCTCGTCCAGCACCAGGACCTCCGGATCGGCGACGAGTGACCGGGCCAGCGCCAGCCGCTGCCGCTGGCCGCCCGACAGGGACCGTCCGCGCTCGGTGATGCGGGAACGCATCGGGTCGCCCGAGTCGTCCACCGAGGCCTGGGCCAGTGCGTCGAGCACGTCGCCGCACTGCGCCGCCGCGAGGGCCTCGGCCGCGGTGACCTGGCCGGAGGCGGGCACGTCCAGCAGTTGCGTCAGCGTTCCCGACAGCAGCACCGGGTCCTTGTCCTGGACCAGCACGGCCGCGCGGGCCGCCGCGAGCGGCAGGTCGTCCAGCGCCGTCCCGCCGAGCAGCACCGAGGGGCCGTCCCCGGTCCCGGCCGGGCTGTGCCCGCCCAGCCGGTCCGCGAGGGCGCCGGCCGCGTCCGGGTCCCCGCACACCACGGCGGTCAGTTCCCCGGCCGGGGCGAGCAGCCCCGTCAGCGGGTCGTGGAGGTCGCCCGCCGGCAGCGGTCCCGTGCCCGCCGTGGCTCCGCCGTCGTCGCCCGCGGTGTCCCGCCGCAGCGCCAGCACGGCGGCGGCGCGCTTGGCGGACGGCCGGGAGAAGGAGTACGCCATCGCGATCTCCTCGAAGCCCCGCAGCGGGAACAGCAGGAAGACCACCGTCCCGTAGACGGTGACCAGTTCGCCCACCGTGATCCGTCCGTCCAGCGCCAGCCGCGCGCCGTACCAGGTCACCGCGAGCAGCAGCAGGCCGGGCAGGGCCACTTGCACGGCGCTGATCAGCGCCCACATCCGGGCGTTGCGGACGGCGGCGCTGCGGACCTCCTGCGAGGCCCGCCGGTAGCGGGACAGGAACAGCTCCTCGCCGCCGATGCCGCGCAGCACCCGCAGTCCGGCCACGGTGTCTGAGGCGAGTTCCGTGGCCTTGCCCGCCTTGGCACGCTGCTCGTCGGCGCGCCGCGTCGCGTGCGGCAGCAACGGCAGCACCGCCAAGGCCAGTACGGGGACACCCGCGGCCACGATCAGCCCCAGCTCGGGCCGGTACACCAGCAGGGCGACGGTGACGCCGACGGTCGCCAGCAGGGAGCAGGCGAAGCGGGCCAGTGCCTCGACGAACCAGCCGATCTTCTCGACGTCGCCGGTGCTCACCGCGACGACCTCGCCCGCCGCGACCCGCCGGGTGAGCAGCGAGCCCAGTTCCAGGGTCTTGCGCGACAGCAGGAGCTGCACCCGGGCGGCCGCGGAGATCCAGTTGGTGACGGCGGTGCGGTGCAGCATGGTGTCGCCGACGGCGGTCACCACGCCCAGGGCGAGGATCAGGCCGCCCGCGAGCGCGAGCCGTCCGCCGGAGCCGTCGACGACGGCCTGCACGGCGATGCCGACGGCGGCCGGGAAGCAGGCCACGGCCGCCATGTGGAGGGTGCCCCACAGCGTGGCCTTGATCTGGCCGCCGATCTGGCGCTGTTCCAGCCAGAGCAGGAAACGGAAGCCGGAGCGGGTGTCGGGGACACCCGGGTCGGCATGGGGGAGAGCGCGTAGCGACATGACATCCCGACATCGATGCTGGGGTGGGAGGAGACGTGCCAGCGTCGCGTCACAGAGGTGATGAATTCAACCCGTTTTTTCCCGGGGCGGGGGGAACGGGACACGGTCCGCATCCGTCCTCATCGAAGGGTGCGAAGATGGGACGCGACTTCAGGGAAGAGGGGCGGTTCGAGTGAGGCATGGGGCGGGGACGGTGGCCGTCGCGGCGGCGCTGGTGCTGCTCGCCGGCTGTGCCGGGGGCGCGGAGGAGCACCGGGACACGTCGGCGCACGCCGTGAAGCAGCCGCCGCGCGCCACCCAGGCGGGCGCCACGCGCGGGATACCGGGCGTCGGCCCCGCGCTGCGGTCCCGTATCCCGGCCGACTCCCGCCAGGTCGTCGCGGTGTACGGGCAGGGTGCGGGATCGGCCGACTCGACCATCGTGCTGTACACCCGGCAGGGCGACCTGTGGAAGCGCGAGCGTTCGTGGTCCGGGCACAACGGCAGGGGCGGCTGGACGACCGACCACCACGAGGGGGACAAGAAGAGCCCCGTGGGCGTCTTCACGCTCTCGGACGCGGGCGGTGTCCTGCCCGAGCCGCAGGCCCGGCTCCCCTACCACCACTCGTCCGCCTTCGCCGCGCCGAGCTACTGGGCCAAGCCGTACCGGCACGACTTCGACCTCGTCATCGCCATCGACTACAACCGGGTCAAGGGCACCTCCCCGCTGGATCCCACCCGCCCCCAGGGCCAGTCCAAGGGCGGCAGCATCTGGCTGCACATGGACCACGGCAGCGGCACGTCGGCGTGCGTCAGCCAGTCCAAGGCCGACATGGAGTACCTGCTGCGCACGCTCGATCCGGCGCTGCACCCGGTCGTGGTGATGGGGGACCGGGAGCACCTGGCGGCCTGACGGCGACTCAGGACGTCGTGCCGCAGGGCCGGTAGGCCTTCTGCAAGAGCGAAGCAGACTGTTTCCGCAAGAAGTTGAAAGTTTTTCCACGCGACATATTGACGCTACCCGTCAGCGGGGCCAGTCTCCTACCCGGAGTTCCCACGGGCGGGAACTCCGCCCCCACACTCGATGGCCCGGCGCGTGGCTGTCTTCGGGGCACCTTTGTGCCCGAACACGAAGGAGCCGCACCATGAGATCGCGTTTTCTGCGCGCGGGTCTGGCCGCCCTGCTCAGCACGGCCGGGCTCGTCGGCGTCTCGCAGCAGCCGGCCCAGGCAGCACCGCCCGGAAGCAAGGACGTCACCGCCACCCTCTTCGAGTGGAAGTTCGCCTCGGTCGCCAAGGAGTGCACCAACACCCTCGGCCCGGCCGGGTACGGCTACGTCGAGGTGTCGCCGCCCCAGGAGCACGTCCAGGGCGCGCAGTGGTGGACCTCCTACCAGCCCGTCAGCTACCGCATAGCGGGCCGGCTGGGTGACGGGACGGCCTTCAAGAACATGGTCGACACCTGTCACGCGGCCGGGGTCAAGGTCATCGCCGACGCCGTCGTCAACCACATGAGCGCCGGCTCGGGCACCGGCACCGGAGGCACGTCGTACAGCAAGTACAACTACCCGGGGTACTACCAGGACCAGGACTTCCACTCCTGCCGGACGAACATCTCCGACTACACCAACCGCGACAACGTCCAGAACTGCGAACTCGTCGGGCTCTCGGACCTGAACACCGGTAGCGACTACGTGCGCTCGACGATCGCGGCGTACCTGAACGGCCTCATCGCGCTGGGCGTCGACGGATTCCGCATCGACGCGGCCAAGCACATCGCGGCGGCCGACCTCTCCGCGATCAAGGCCAAGCTCAGCAACCCCTCCGTCTTCTGGGCGCAGGAGGTCATCTACGGTTCCGGGGAGGCCGTCCAGCCCGGCGAGTACACCGGCACCGGTGACGTCGACGCCTTCCAGGGCGCCTACGACCTCAAGCGGATCTTCACCGGCGAGAAGCTCGCCTACCTCAGCAACTGGGGCGCGTCATGGGGTGCGGGCTACCTCGCGAGCGGCAGTTCGCGCACCTTCGTCGACAACTGGGACACCGAGCGCAACGGTTCGACCCTCACCTACAAGGCGGGCGCGACCTACACCCTGGCCAACGTCTACATGCTGGCCTGGCCCTACGGCTCGCCCAACGTGTACTCCGGCTACGAGTTCTCCGACAACGACGCCGGCCCGCCCAACGGCGGCACCGTCAACGCCTGCTACAGCGACGGCTGGAAGTGCCAGCACGCCTGGCCGCAGATCTCGGGCATGGTCGGCTTCCGCAACGCGGTCGCCGGCACCGCGGTGACCAACTGGTGGTCCAACGGCAACAACGCCATCGCCTTCGGGCGCGGCAGCAAGGGCTACGTCGCGATCAACCACGAGAGCGGCTCCCTCACGCAGACCTTCACCACCTCGCTGCCCGCCGGCACCTATTGCGACGTGCAGCACAGCGGCGCCACCTACACCGTCGGCTCGGACGGCAGGTTCACCGCCACCATCGGCGCCAACGACGCGGTGGCGCTCTACACCGGCGCCCCCTGCGGCAGCGGAGGCGGCGGCACGACGCCCGCGAGCGGTGCGTCCTTCTCGGTGAACGCCACCACGGTGGGGGGCCAGAACGTCTACGTCGTCGGCAACAACACCGCCCTCGGCAACTGGAACACCGGCAACGCCCTGCCGCTGTCCTCGGCGGCCTACCCGGTGTGGAAGCTCGACGTCTCCATGGGCGCGGGCACGTCCTTCGAGTACAAGTACATCAAGAAGGACGGCAGCGGGAACGTCACCTGGGAGTCCGGCGCCAACCGTACGGCGACCGTCCCCGCGAGCGGCAAGGTGACGATGGGCGACACCTGGCGCGCCTGACCCCTCCCTGCGCTCCAGCGCCTCAGCAGCGACCCGGCGCGGTGTCCAGGACGGCGAGCAACGCCGTCAGGGCATCGCGCTGGTCCGTGTCCAGGGGGGAGAGAAGCTCCTCGGCCGCCGCCCGGCGGGCGCGGCGCAGCCGCCGCACGGCGTCGTCGCCCTCCTCGGTGAGTTCGATGCGCACCACCCTGCGGTTGACCGGGTCGGGCGCCCTGCGGACCAGCCCCCGCTCCTCCAGGGCGTCGGTCAGGCTCGTCACCGCGCGCGGCACGACGTCCAGCCGCTCGGCGAGGTCGGCCATCCGGGGCGCGGTCCCGCTCTTGAGGATGTGCGCGACCGTGCGCAGCATGCGTGCCTGGGCCGGGGTGATGCCCACCGGCTCCAGGTGCCGCCGCTGTGCGCGGTGCAGCCGACGGGTCAGCCACAGCAACTGGTCGGCGAGGCGCCCGGTGCTCTCGTCGGTGTCCGCGGCGGAGGTGCGGGATTCCATGGTCAGAGGGTATCAGGATGCGGTTCATTGTGAGTATAGGTAACAATGAACTACACTCTCATCGCCTTGACATGCCCGGACCTTTCGGAGGCCCTTTGCACCCCGATCAATCCCCGAGGTGGACCCCGCCGCCCAAGGACCCCGCCCGACCCAACGACGTGCGCCGCGTCCTGCGGCTCTTCCGCCCCTACCGTGCCCGCCTGACCGTCGTCGGGCTCCTCGTCGGCGCCGCCTCACTCGTCTCGGTCGCCTCGCCCTTCATGCTGCGCGAGATCCTCGACACCGCGATCCCGCAGGGCCGCACCGGGCTGCTGAGCCTGCTCGCCCTCGGCATGATCGCCACCGCCGTCCTCAACAGCGTCTTCGGCGTCCTGCAGACCCTGATCTCCACCACGGTCGGCCAGCGCGTCATGCACGACCTGCGCACCGCCGTCTACGAGCAACTGCAGCGCATGTCGCTGGCCTTCTTCACCCGGACCCGCACCGGAGAGGTGCAGTCCCGCATCGCCAACGACATCGGCGGCATGCAGGCCACCGTCACCTCCACCGCGACCTCGCTGGTGTCCAACCTCACCAGTGTCGTGGCCACCGTCGTCGCGATGATCGCCCTGGACTGGCGCCTGACCATCGCCTCCCTGCTGCTGCTCCCGGTCTTCGTGTGGATCAGCCGCCGGGTCGGCACCGAGCGCAAGAAGATCACCACCCAGCGCCAGAAGCAGATGGCCGCGATGTCCGCCATCGTCACCGAGTCGCTGTCCGTCAGCGGCATCCTCCTCGGCCGCACCATGGGACGCGCCGACTCCCTCACCCGCTCCTTCGCCGAGGAGTCGGACCGGCTGGTCGACCTCGAGGTGCGCTCCAACATGGCAGGCCGCTGGCGGATGTCCACCATCGGCGTCGTCATGGCCGCCATGCCCGCGCTCATCTACTGGGTCGCCGGCATCGCCGTCAACGGAGCGGGCGGGGCGGTGTCGATCGGCACGCTCGTCGCCTTCGTCTCGCTCCAGCAGGGCCTGTTCCGGCCCACCGTCAGCCTGCTGTCGACCGGTGTCCAGGTGCAGACCTCGCTCGCGCTCTTCCAGCGCATCTTCGAGTACCTCGACCTGCCCGTCGACATCACCGAGAAGGACGACCCCGTACGCCTCCCGCGGGTCCGCGGCGACATCCGCTTCGAGGGCGTCGGCTTCTCCTACGACCCGGCCACGCCCGGGCGCACCCTCGACGGCATCGACCTGGCGGTCCCGGCCGGCGGCAGCCTCGCCGTCGTCGGCGCCACCGGCTCCGGCAAGAGCACCCTCAGCTACCTCGTGCCCCGGCTGTACGACGTCACCGAGGGCCGCGTCAGGCTCGACGGCGTCGACGTCCGCGACCTCGCCTTCGACACGCTCGCCGCATCGGTCGGCGTCGTCTCCCAGGAGACGTACCTCTTCCACGCCTCGGTCGCCGAGAACCTCCGCTTCGCCAAGCCCGACGCCACCGACGAGGAGGTCGTCGCCGCCGCCCGCGCCGCGCAGATCCACGACCACATCGCGGGGCTGCCCGACGGCTACGACACCGTCGTCGGCGAACGCGGCTACCGCTTCTCCGGCGGAGAGAAGCAGCGCCTGGCCATCGCGCGGACGATCCTGCGCGACCCGCCGGTCCTCATCCTCGACGAGGCCACCAGCGCGCTGGACACCCGTACCGAGCACGCCGTCCAGGACGCCATCGACGCCCTCTCGGCGGGCCGCACGACCCTCACCATCGCCCACCGGCTGTCCACCGTCCGCGACGCCGACCAGATCGTCGTCCTCGACCACGGCCGGATCGTGGAACGCGGCAGCCACGACGAACTGCTCGCCCTGGACGGCCGCTACGCCGCCCTGGTCCGCCGTGACGCCCAACTCGTCCATACGGCATGATCCTCGGCCATGGGACCCATCGCGGGGGCGGAACTCCCCGGCTACCGGCAGATCGAGACGGACGCCTGGACCAATGACCACGGCGACCTCGTCAGCCTGCACTGGTTCGACGTGCCGCCGGACATCCCCGCGCCCCTGGAGGACCTGCCGCGCCTGCGCCACGCCCTGGCCCACTACACGGCCGGGGCGGGCGGCGGCCTCATCGAGGCCGACGTCCTGCACCTGGGAACGGTCCCCACGTTGCGCCAGGTCATCAAGGTCCCCCTGCCGGACCGCCCCACCGGCCAGGCGTTCCTCGGCAGCTACACCCTGCCCCGGGCCTCCTGCAGCGCCGTCGTGAAGGTCCAGGCCCTGGAGCAGGGCACCACCGGCGTCCGGGAGGCGCAGGTGCTCATCGAACTCGGCCCCGAGCGCTACTTCATGCCCCACCCCTACGCCTCCGACCTGCGGCAGGGCCTGCCCTTCCACTGGGGCGACGCCCCCCACTACGACGCGCACTTCCCCGACCACCCGCTCACCCGGGTCCGGGACGCACTGGCCCAGCTCGCCGTCTCGCTCCAGGTGGCCCCGGAGTACGCGGCCCTGCCTCCCTTCGCGGGACCGGTCACCACCACGCCGTAGACCCGGGTGAGCAAGCGCACATTCCGCCCCCGCCGATCGTCCGTCCGGTGCCCGGCACCGGCGCTAGGGTGAGCGGCGCCGCGCCGACCGCAGGAGGCAACCGATGGCCGCGTCCGACCGTTCCGCCGTGCTGCTGGCCAGGTTGCTCGCCACCACGGGCACCGCCCACTTCGTGGCGCCCCGGCCCTTCGACGCGATCGTCCCGCGCGTCCTGCCCGGCGAGCCCCGCACCTGGACCTACGTCAGCGGCGCGGTGGAACTGGCGCTCGCCGCGGGCATCGCACTGCCCCGTACCCGCCGGGCGAGCGCCCTGCTGGCGGCGGGCTTCTTCACCGCCGTGCTGCCGGCCAACGTGAAGATGGCCCGGGACTGGCGCGACCGGCCCGCGCCCCTGCGGAACGCCGCCTACGCCCGGCTGCCGCTCCAGGCACCGCTGGTGCTGTGGGCCCTGAAGGTGAGCCGCGACAGCCGCCCCTGACCGGCCCACGGGGCGTTGTCGGTGCCCCGTTCTACCCTCGGACGGTGACCTCGCACAGGAGCCCGTCCGTCGCCGTCGTCGCCGACCCCCTGGGGACCGGCGGGCGGCTGCAGGCGCTGCGCGAGGACGGCACCGCGGACGGACCCCCGCAGACCGTCGGCGACCTCGTGGAGGCCGTCGCCGAGCGCGAGGCCCGGCAGGCGCCGCGCTGGGTGTGGGCCGCCACCGACGAGATCTACCCGCCGCTGCTGGAGCGGCTCCCGGCCCGTCCGGCCCGGTGCCACGACCTCAAGCTCGTCGAGGCCCTGCTGCTCGGTTCCGAGGAGCGCTGGGGCCTGCCCCGTTCGCTGGGCGCCGGCTGGGCCCGGCTACGCGGACTCCCCGTGCCGGACGACGCGCGCGAAGGCGGCTCCGACGACCAGCCGGTGCTCTTCGCCGCCGACCGCCATCATCTGCCGCCGGGCACCGACCCGCTGGAGGCGGTGGTCGCCGTGCACGCCGACCACCAGCGCCGGATCGCCCTGTCCGAGCACCCCGACCGGCTGCGCCTGCTGGCCGCCGCCGAGTCCGCCGGCGCCCTGGCCGCCGCCGAGATGGCCCGGGACGGCCTGCCCTGGAGCGCCGCCGCCCACGACGCGGTGCTCACCGGGCTGCTCGGCCCCCGCCCGGCGGGCGGCGTCCGTCCCAAGGTGCTGTCCGAGCTCGCCACCGGCATCCATGAGGCCTTGGGCCGCCCGGTGAACCCCGACTCGCCGGCCCAACTGCTGCCCGCCTTCGAGCGCGTGGGCGTGCGGATCACCTCGACCCGCTCCCACGTGCTGAGGGAGGTCGGGCATCCGGCCGCCGCGTTGCTGCTGCGCTACAAGGAGCTCTCCCGCATCCACAGCGCCCACGGCTGGGCCTGGCGTGAACAGTGGGCGCCCGCCGGGCGGTTCCACCCCGAGTACGTCGTCGGCGGTGTCGTATCCGGCCGCTGGGCCACCCGCGGCGGCGGAGCCCTGCAGATCCCCCGGCAGATCCGCGCCGCCGTGGTCGCCGACCCCGGGCACCGGCTGGTCGTCGCCGACGCGGGCCAGCTGGAACCCCGCGTCCTGGCCGCCCTCTCCGGCGATCCCGGGCTGGCGGCGGCCGCCGCCGAGGGCGACCTGTACGCGGCCCTGGCGCGCACCGCGTTCGGGGGCGACCGCGCGCGGGCCAAACTGGGCCTGCTGGGCGCGATGTACGGCCAGACCAGCGGTGAGGTGGGGCCGCTGCTCGAGGTCCTGCGCCGCCGCTTCCCGGACGCCATGCGCCTGGTGGAGTCCGCCGCCCGCACCGGCGAGGGCGGCGGTGTCGTCCGGTCCCACCTCGGGCGTACGTCACCGGCGCCGTCCGCCGACCGCCAGGAGCTCACCGACGCCCAGGCCCGCGCCTGGGGCCGCTTCACCCGCAACTTCGTCATCCAGGCCACGGCCGCCGAATGGGCGCTGGCCGTGCTGGCCTCGCTGCGGCGCCGCCTGGCCGCGCTCGACGGACGGCCGCACCTGGTGTTCTTCCTGCACGACGAGGTCATCGTGCACACCCCCCAGGAGCTGGCCCCCGCCGTGGAGCACGCCGTCGCGGAGTCCGCGGAGGAGGCCCGGCGCCTGCTCTTCGGCCCGACGCCGGTGCCCTTCCCGCTGCACACCCATGTCGTCGAGTGCTACGCGGACGCCAAGTGAGCGGCGCGCGGTCAGTCCGTCACGAGGACGACCTCCAGGGTGCGCGGCCCGTGCACGCCCTCCACCCGGTCCAGTTCGATGTCACTGGTGGCGGAGGGTCCGGAGATCCACGTCAACGGCCGGACGGGATCCAGCCGTTCCAGCGCCTGCGGCACCGAGTCCACGACCTGCTCCGGGACGCGCACGACGACGACGTGGTGGTCCGGGACGAGCGTGATCCTGCGCCGCCCCTGGTCGGGCCCGGCGTCCAGCACGATGGTGCCGGTCTCCGCGATCGCCACCGCGCAACCGGTGACGACGCTGTCGACGGCGTCCAGTTCGCGGGCCGTCAGCGCCGCGGAATCGGCCACCCGTTCCACGTCCTGCACCGCCGAGAGCCACTGCTCCGGAAGGCCGGGCGGGACGACGACCCGGCGGGCGCCGCGCGCGGCCAGCAGGCCGGCGAGGCGGCCGGGCAGCTCCCCGACGGTGGCGCGGTGGACGATGGCACGGTAGTCGGCGAGGTTCTCGGCCAGCAGATCGGCGGTCTGCGCGGCGTCCCGCCGTCCGTGGACACGCAGATAGTCACGGTCCACCGCGCCGCGCGCCGGTGCCGACCCGTGGGGCGCGTCGGCGAGGGCGCGGCGGATCCGCCCCAGGACCTGGTCACGGGTGCTCACTTGGTGCCCTCCCTGCTCTCGGTGCTGCCGCTGCCGGCGCCGGCGGTGCCCGGCCCCCGGGTGCGCCGCCACCAGTCGCGGAAGGACTCCGCCGGCACCGACGGGACGTCCCGGGTGTCGGTCCACGCCTTCCCGGGCCCTGGCAGCCGGCTGGGGTGGAACCTGCGGGTCCGCGACGCCAGCCGCTGACCGGCGCGCAGCGCGGCCGGGTGGTCCAGCGTCCAGCGCGCCGCGCGCATGGCCGCCCGCTCGGCCGCGTGGCCCTTGGCGGGCCTGAGCGTCACCTTGTTGCCCGCCCGGGTGGCCTCGCCGCCCTGCACGACGCGTTCCCGCAGGTGGACGAGGACCTCCGGGATGTCGATGGCGACCGGGCACACCTCGTAGCAGGCGCCGCAGAGGGACGAGGCGTACGGCAGCGAGGCGTCGATCGCGGTGTCCGTGCCGCGGAGCTGCGGGGTGAGGATGGCGCCGATCGGCCCGGGGTAGGCGGACCCGTACGCATGCCCGCCGGCCCGCTCGTACACGGGGCAGACGTTGAGGCAGGCCGAGCAGCGGATGCAGCGCAGGGCCTGCCGGCCCACCTCGTCGGCGAGGGTGTCGGTGCGGCCGTTGTCGACCAGGACGAGGTGGAAGGCGCGCGGTCCGTCCTCGTCGGTGGTCCCGGTCCAGGTGCTCGTGTACGGGTTCATCCGCTCGGCCGTGGAGGAGCGCGGCAGGAGCTGCAGGAAGACCTCGAGGTCCTGCCAGCTCGGCAGCACCTTCTCGATGCCGACCACCGAGATCAGGGTCTCGGGGAGCGTCAGGCACATGCGGCCGTTGCCCTCGGACTCCACCACGACCAGGGTGCCGGTCTCGGCGATCATGAAGTTGGCGCCCGAGATGCCGACCTTGGCACGCAGGAACTTCTCCCGCAGGTGGAGCCGGGCGGCCTCGGCCAGTTCGGCGGGGGAGTCGGAGAGCCCCTCGGGCGCCGGACGGCCCCAGCGGCCCATGGCCTCGTTGAAGATGTCCCGGATCTCGGAGCGGTTGCGGTGGATCGCGGGCACCAGGATGTGGCTCGGCAGGTCGTCGCCGAGCTGCACGATCAGCTCGGCCAGGTCCGTCTCGTAGGCGGAGATCCCGGCCTCGGCGAGCGCCTCGTTGAGACCGATCTCCTGGGTCGCCATGGACTTGACCTTGACGACCTCGGTCTCACCGGTGGCGCGGACCAGGTCCGTCACGATGCGGTTGGCCTCGTCCGCGTCGACGGCCCAGTGGACGGTGCCTCCCGCGGCGGTGACCGCCTCCTCCAACCGCACCAGGTAGTGGTCGAGATGGCGCAGCACGTCGTCCTTGATCTGCTTGCCCGCCGCCCGCAGTTGCTGCCAGTCGTCGAGTTCGGCGACGGCGCGGGCCCGCTTGTCCCGGATGGTGTGGGTGGCGTGCCGCAGGTTGCCGCGCAGGGTTGTGTTGCGCACGGCCTCGCCGGCGGCGACGGGGAAGGCGGGCATGCCCAGGTAGGTGCCGCTCATCGGATGCCTCCGTAGGGCTGCTCCTCGGTCGACGCGAGGATCTCGGCGAGGTGGACCGGCCGGACCTCGGAGCCGAGCCGGGCGAGGGTGCCGCCGATGTGCATCAGGCAGGAGTTGTCCACCGTGCACACGGCGCGAGCGCCGGTGGAGGTGATGTTGCGGGCCTTGTCCGCGCCCATCGCCGCGGAGACGGCCGCGTTCTTGACGGCGAAGGTGCCGCCGAATCCGCAGCATTCCTCGGCGCCCGGCAGCTCGACCAGCTCCAGCCCCTTCACATGGCTGAGCAGTTCCACCGGGCGGCGGCCCAGCCCCAGCATCCTCAGGCCATGACAGGTCGGATGATAGGTGACGGGATAGGGGAAGTAGGCGCCGACGTCCGTCACCTTGAGCACGTCGGTGAGGAACTCGGTCAGCTCGTAGGTGCGCGGCACGACGGACGCGGCGACGGCGGTGAGACCCTCCCCGCGCCCCTCCGCGCGGGCCCGGTCGCCGATGCGGGGGTAGTTGTCCCGCACCATCGCGGCGCAGGAACCGGACGGGGTGACGATGTAGTCGTACCCCTCGAACGCCTTGGCGTACCGCCTGACCAGGGGCTCCGTCTCGTGGCGGTAGCCGGTGTTGAACTGCGGCTGGCCGCAGCAGGTCTGCGCGGCGGGGAAGTCCACGGTCACCCCCAGCCGCTCCAGCAGGGTCACGACGGCCTTCCCCGTCTCGGGGTACAGCGTGTCGTTCACGCAAGTGACGAACAGTGCTACGCGCATGCGGCCTCCTCACGGTCGGCACGGCCACCCGTGGGCTCATACTGCCGTATACGCCCCGCACTATGGGGCAGAGATCGGATGTCTGCGCGCCGCAGAACGTGCCATTGACGAGCCATGTCGGGGTGTCCTAACGTCCCTGCCATCGATTGAAACCTTTCATATCAGACCCGAGAGGCCAGGGCCGACCGTGCAGCGCGTCTGTTTCCTGTTGAAGGTCCGCAAGGACCGGCTCGCCGAGTACCGCGAGCGTCACGCCGCCGTCTGGCCCGACATGCTGGACGCCCTCTCCGCCACCGGCTGGCACAACTACTCGCTCTTCCTCCGTGAGGACGGCCTGCTCGTCGGCTACCTGGAGACCGAGGACTTCGCGGCCGCACAGGAGGCGATGGCGGCGACCGACGTCAATGCCCGCTGGCAGGCGGAGATGGCGGACTTCTTCGAGGCGCTGGACGGAGCCCGGCCCGACGAGGCCATGCGGCCGCTCACGGAGGTCTTCCACCTGGCATGACGCCACTGCCGTAGCCCGCGCGACGATCCGCCCCGCCCCGGAGGCCACGCTGCCGTTCCGCCGCTGCCGTTCGGCCGGCCGGACACAGTGGGCGCCGACGCCGTCACGAATGCGTAGCATGAACCCGCGGCCTGCGGCGGGCCGGCGGCAGGAGGTAGGGCGGAGCTCGTGACACGCATGGTGGGGATCAAGGACGTCGCCCGGCAGGCGGGCGTTTCGGTCGGCACGGTGTCGAACGTGATCAACCGGCCCGACATGGTCTCCGAGGACACGCGTGCCCGCGTGCTGTCGGTCATCGAGCAACTGGGCTACGTGCGCAGTGAGTCCGCCCGGCAGCTGAGGGCGGGCCGCAGCAGGATCATCGCGCTGCTCGTGCTCGACATGGCCAACCCCTTCTTCGTGGACGTCGCCTCCGGGGCCGAGCGGGCCGCCCGCGAGACCGGGCTCGGAGTGATGCTCTGCAACAGCGGCGAGAGCCCTTCGGAGGAGGCCGACTACCTCGGGCTCTTCGCCGAGCAGCGGGTGCGCGGCGTCCTGGTGACGCCCGCGGACACCAGCGGCCGGAACATCGCCTCCTTCCGGCGCCACGGCATCCCCTTCGTCTTCGTGGACCGCGTCGTGCCGAGCGCCGAGGCCTGCTCGGTGTCCGTGGACGACATCGAGGGCGGCCGCCTCGCGGTCGACCACCTCATCGAACGCGGCCACGAACGCATCGTCTACGTCAGCGGTCCGATGCACCTCGCCCAGTGCCAGGACCGGCGCACGGGCGCCTTGGACGCGCTCGCCGCCGCCGGGCTCCCCGCGGAGTCCCTGGCGCACATCGAGGCGGAGCGTCTGGACGTCCCCTCCGGACGCGACGCCGGCGCCCGGCTCCTGGGGATGGCCAACCGCCCGACCGCCGTCTTCTGCGCCAACGACCTGCTCGCGCTGGGCGTGCTGCAGGCGCTGTACGCGGCGGGCATCGCGGTGCCCGAGGAGATCGCACTGGTCGGTTACGACGACATCGAGTTCGCGGCGGCGGCCGCGGTGCCGCTGACGTCCGTGCGGCAGCCCGCTTACCGGATGGGCCGCGCGGCGGCCGACCTGCTCATCGAGGAGACCGGGGACGCGGCCGAGGAGCACGAGCACCGGCGCATCGTCTTCCAGCCCGAACTCGTCGTCCGGGGCTCCACCCTCGGCAAGAGCGGCCGCGCCGCCCGCTGAGCCCTCCGGGAGCGCCGGGCCCGGGGGTCCGCCCGGCCCTCGGGTCGGTCCGTTCCGCCGGAACCACGCATCTTGGCCGGGCCGTCAGCCGGCCGCGGCCACCGCTTCCGGCGTCCGGGCCGCGTCCAGGGCGCGGTCCCGTCCCCGCAGGTAGGCGCGGATCTCGCGGACCGCGCTGCGGCCGGCCCGGTTGGCGCCGATGGTGCTCGCGGAGGGGCCGTAGCCGATGAGGTGGACGCGCGGGTCGGCGGCGACCTGGGTGAGCCCCTCCAGGCGGATGCCGCCGCCGGGCTCGCGCAGGCGCAGCGGGGCGAGGTGGTCCAGGGCGGCACGGAAGCCGGTGGCCCACAGGATGACGTCGGCGGTGACGTGGCGGCCGTCCGCCCAGGTCACGCCGTCCGGGGTGATCCGGTCGAACATGGGGAGGCGTTCGAGGATGCCGCGCTCGCGGGCGCGCTCCATCGCCTCGGTCATGGGCAGCCCCGTCACGCTGACGACGCTCTGGGGCGGAAGGCCGTGCTTGACGCGTTCCTCGACCAGCGCCACCGCGGCCCGTCCCTGATCCTCCCCGAAGGGGCCCGTGTGGTACGCGGGCGGCCGCCGGGTCACCCAGGTCGTCGCGGCCGCGCCACCCGGCTCGTGGAGTTCCATGAGCAGTTGTACGGCCGAGGTGCCGCCGCCGACCACGATCACGTGCTTCCCGGCGAACTCCTCGCGCCCGCGGTACCCCGCCGTGTGCAGCTGGCGGCCGCGGAAGGCCTCCTGGCCCGGGTAACGGGGGACGAAGGGCCGGTCCCAGGTCCCGGTCGCGTTGATCAGCGCGCGGGCAGCCCACGTGCCGGCGTCGGACTCGACCAGCAGGCGCCCTTCCGGGCCCTCGCGGACCGTGGAGACGTCGACCGGGCGGTGCACCCGCAGGTCGAAGGTGCGCTCGTAGCGGTCGAAGTACTCGGCGACGACCTCGGCGGACGGCCGGTCGGGGTCGGCGCCCTCCAGCTCCATGCCGGGCAGCGAGTGCACCCCGTGCGCCCTGCCGTACGTCAGCGTCGGCCAGCGGAACTGCCAGGCGCCGCCGGGGCCGGGGGAGTGGTCGAGGACGACGAAGTCCTCGTCCGGCCGCATCCCGTTCCGTCGCAGGAAGTACGCACCCGAGAGCCCGGCCTGCCCGGCCCCGATGACGGCGACGTCCACATCCACATGGTTCACGTTTCCACTAACTACGGGCGTTCGTGGAAGCTTCCCGCGGACACCTCGCGCCGCAGCCGGGCCACCCGCGCGGCGGCCTCCTCCAGGCGGGACAGCGGCAGGTCGCCGTCGGCGACCGCGCGGGTGGCCGCGGTCCGGATGGCCTCCAGGACGCCCGCCCCGCAACGGGGCCCGAGCTGCAGCAGGTCCACGCCCGAGAGCCAGGCCAGGACGGCCGCGCCCGGTACGCCCCAGCCCTCCACGACCTCGTCGGTGTCCAGCGGTTCGCTGATCACGACCGCGCCGTCGCCGAACTCGTCCCGCAGCAGTTCGGTGACCGCGGGCCCGCTGAGCGCGGCCGGGACGTCGACGGTGACCGCCCCGGCCCGTTCCAGGCCGCGCCGGAGCCATTCCGGCGGTCTGCGGGTCCGGCCGACGGGCAGCAGGCAGACGTCGACCAGCGCGGCGACGCGGTGCGGTGCGTACACGTGGGGGTCCCCCTCTGGCGCTCGGGCGGGCGCTGCCGACCCTATCCCGAGGGACGGCAAGTGGTCCAGACCAATCGGGGGCGGCCGCCCGGATCAGGACAGCCGCCCCCGTCGTGCGGCGCCGTTCACCGGCCTCCGGAGAACAGCAGCGGCGCCCCGCCCGGCGCGGACGCGGGCCGGCCGTTCGCCGCCGGCACGCCCGGCACGCCAGGGAGGGGTGCGGCGGGCGCCCTCTCGAGCAGCCCCCGTGCGGCCAGTTCGGGCATGACGCCCTCGCCGAACCAGTACGCCTCCTCCAGGTGCGGGTAGCCCGACAGCACGAAGTGGTCGATCCCCAGGGCGTGGTACTCCTCGATCCGGTCGGCGACCTCCGCGTGGCTGCCGACCAGCGCCGTCCCGGCCCCGCCGCGCACCAGGCCCACCCCGGCCCACAGGTTCGGCGAGATCTCCAGCCCGTCGCGCGAGCCGCCGTGCAGCGCCAGCATCCGCTGCTGGCCCACCGACTCGCTGCGCCCCAGCGCCTCCTGCGCGGCGGAGACCGTGTCCTCGTCGAGGTCGTCCAGCAGCCGCTCGGCCGTGGCCCACGCCTGCTTGGCGGAGTCGCGGGAGATCACGTGCAGGCGGATGCCGAAGCGCACCGTGCGCCCCTCAGCCTCGGCCAGAGCGCGGATCCAGTCGGTCTTCGCCTTCACCTGCTCCGGCGGCTCGCCCCAGGTCAGGTAGACGTCCGCGTGCCGGGCCGCGACGGGCCCGGCCGCCGGTGACGAGCCGCCGAAGAAGACCTGCGGCACCGGGTCCGGCGGCAGCGCGGTCAGTCCGCCCTCCACCCGGTAGTGCTCGCCGTCGAAGTCGAAGGGCCGGCCACCCCACACCCCGCGCACCACCGACAGGAACTCGTCGGTGCGCGCGTAGCGGGCGTCGTGGTCCAGGTGGTCGCCGAAGCGCCGCTGTTCGGTGGAGTCCCCGCCGGTGACGACGTTGAGCAGCAGCCGGCCCCGGGTGATCCGCTGGTAGGTCGCCGCCATCTGCGCCGCCAGCACCGGCGAGACGACCCCCGGCCGGAAGGCGACCAGGAACTTCAGCCGCTCGGTGTGCTGCGACAGCGCGACGGTGGTCAGCCAGGCGTCCTCGCACCAGGTGCCGGTGGGCGTCAGCACGGCCTCGAAGCCGAGCTGGTCGGCGGCCCGCGCGATCTGCGCCAGGTAGTCGATGTCGGGCGCCCGCACCCCGGAGACAGGGGTGACGCGGGAGCGGTTGACGCCGCCGTCGGTGTAGGCGTGCCGGTCCACCAGGGTGCGGCCGTCGCCCCCGGTGGGCAGGAACCAGTGCAGGTGCACGGACATGTGCGGCCCTCTCAGTAGGTGCGTGCGGCGGTGGTCGAGGCGGGCAGGTCGCCGTTGAAGCGGCGGTCGACGAAGTCGGAGAAGTCGACGTGCCGCGGGATGAGGCCGAGCTTCGCGAAGGTGTCGGCGATCTCCTGCTCCGAGGCGACGGCCGCGTCGTCGACGGCCACCGAGACCCGGGTGCCGTTGCTGCGCTTCACCGAGTCCAGGGCCACCTCGTACGGCAGCCCGGTCTCCTTGGCCCACACCTTGGCCCACTCCTCGGGGTGCTCGTAGACCCAGTCCTGGGCGCGCCGCAGACGCTCCAGGTAGTCGCCGATGGCGGCGGACTTCGCCTTGTCCGCGAGCGCGCCGGGTGCGGCGACCTGGAAGGCGAGGCCGTTGACGCGCCCCGTACCGGTGGTCAGCACCCGCGCGCCATTGGCGCGCAGCACCTGGGAGGTGTACGGGTCCCAGATCGCCCAGGCGTCGACCTTGCCGCCGCTGAAGGCGGCCAGGGCGTCGGCGGGCTGCAGATAGCTGACGTCGACGTCGTCGAGCGCCAGCCCGGCGGCCTGCAGCGAAGCGATCAGCTGGTAGTGCGCGGAACTGCCCTGGGCGACGGCGATGCGCTTGCCCTTGAGGTCGGCGGGCCGCTTCAGCGCCGAGCCCTTCGGGACGACGATGGCCTCGCCCTCGGAGGAGCCGTGCGATGCCGCCACCACCGTGATCCTCGACCCGGAGCCCGCGGCGAACACCGGCGGCGTGTTGCCCACCCCGCCGATGTCCACCGCCTTGGCGTTGACGGCCTCCAGCAGTGGTGGCCCGGAGGTGAAGGTCGACCACTTGATGCGGTACGTGAGGTGGTCGAGCTCGCCCGCCGCGCGCAGGACGGCCTCCGAACCGCCCTTCTGGTCGCCGACGTTCAAGGTGACCGGGCCCTTGCCGTCGGTGCCGTCACCGGCGCCGCCCACGGTGCTGTCGGCGGAGGAGACGCCGCAGGCGGAGAGCAGGAGGGCGAGCGGGAGCAGCAGGGCGGGGGCGATGCGCCGGGTTGTCTTCATGGTGGGTCCGTCGTCCTTCTCGTGAGGGCGGGTCAGGCGGCTTCGGCGGCCGTCGGCGCGTCGACGCCGAGTTCGGCCAGCAGACGGGAGCGCAGGGCGGTGAATCCGGGGTCGCCGACGTCGCGCGGACGGGGCAGCGCGACCGGGGTGTCGTGGGCGATGACCCCGTCCCGCATGACCAGGGCCCTGTCGGCGAGGAGCAGGGCCTCGTCCACGTCGTGCGTGACGAGCAGCACCGCGCAGCCTCGGCGCTGCCACAGCTGGGCGACGAGGCGCTGCGCCTTGATGCGGGTCAGCGCGTCCAGCGCGCCGAACGGCTCGTCGAGCAGCAGCAGATCGGGTTCGCGCACCAGCGCCCGGGCGAGCGAGGCACGCTGCGCCTCACCGCCCGACAACGTCTTGGGCCAGGCGCCGGACCGCTGCCGCAGCCCGACCTCCTCCAACGCGGCCTCCGCCAGCGCCCGTTCGGGCTGGCCCGGCAGGCCGAGCAGGACGTTGCGCCACACCCGCTTCCACGGCATCAGCCGCGGCGCCTGGAAGGCGACGGCACGCCTGTCCGGCACCAGCACGGTGCCCTCGATCTCCCGGTCGAGCCCGGCCAGGACACGCAGCAGCGTGCTCTTGCCGCAGCCGCTGCGGCCGAGCAGGGCGGTGAACTCGCCGGGCCGCAGGGTGAGGTCGAGGCCGTCGATGACGGGCCGGCCGCCGAAGGAGCGGGTCAGCCCCGCCACGCGCACGGCCGCGGGACCGGCCGCGGCTGTGGCGTCGGCTCCGGCGTCGGTTCCGGCGGCGTGGTGGCTCACTGGCCGGTGAAGGTCGGTCGCCATTGCAACAGCAGCCTTTCGAGGGAGCGGACGACGATGTCGGCGGTGAGGCCGAGGAAGGCGTAGACGACGAGGCAGACCACGATCACGTCGGTCCGCAGGAAGTCCCGCGCCTGCGTCATCAGGAAGCCGATGCCGTCGGAGGCGTTGATCTGCTCCCCGAAGACCAGCGCGAGCCACGCTGTCGCGAGCGAGTAGCGCAGCCCCGTCATCGCGCCGGGCAGCGCGCCCGGCAGCACGACGTGCCGGACCAGCCCCCAGCGGGACAGGCCGAGCGAGGTGCCCGCCTCGATCAGTTGCTCGTCGACGCCGCGGATCCCCGCGTAGACGTTGAGGTAGAGGTGGAAGGCGACGCCGAGCGCGATGAGGGTGACCTTCGGTGCCTCGCCGATGCCGAGCCAGATGATGAACAGCGGGATCAGGCCGACGAACGGCACCGCGCGCAGCATCTGCACGCTCGCGTCGACCAGGTCCTCGCCCAGGCGGGACAGCCCTGACAGCAGGGCCAGGGCGATGCCGGCCGCGCCGCCGAGGAGCAGCCCGATCACCACGCGCTGCAGCGACACCGCCATGGCGGAGGTCAGTTGACCGCTCGCCACGAGGTCGGCCGCCGTGCCGGCGATGGTGCCCGGCGAGGCCAGGACGTCCGGCCGCAGCACACCGGTCGTGCTGAGCACCTGCCACACCGCGAGCAGGAGCAGCGGCCCTGTGGTCCGCCGCAGCCAGCGGGGCAGTGAGCGGCGGCGGGCGGAGACGGGTACCACGGGGCGCAGTTCGGGAGCGGCCGTGGAAGGGACGGCAGAAGGGACGGCAGAAGGGACGGCGTCAGGAGGGACGTCGGCTGATATGGCGGAAATGTCCGGTGGTGCTTTGCTGATGCTCATGAGAAGGCTCCACGTCGGGGAGGCGGTGAGCGGGCGCGGCACGCCCCTGCGTCCGCGGAACCGGTCAGGCGCAGGCGTGGGCGCTACGACTCATCACGGGAACGCGGACGGGGGCGGTGCGGGGAGGGCGCGCAAAGGCGCACGGAACCGGCGCGCTCGAAAGGCGCGCAAAGAGGTGAGGAAGCGTCAGCAGCCGCGGCGACAGGCGGCGGAGGCCACCCGCAACAGGTCGATGTGACCGCGCGTGGTGAGCAGAACGGGACGCGACATGTCCACGACCGTAGCCAGGCCGTCCGCATGGCGTCAACGGCGTCTCGGCCCTCGGAACGCCCGCGCCACCCCCGCCACGCGGCGGGCTCCCGGGTGGGCCACCATGGTCACATGGCCGACGCTTTCTCCACCCGTACCCTCGACGTCACCACCGGCAGCCGGGAGACGGTCCACGACCTGACCGGCGCCTGCGCCGACTTCCTCGACGACGTCGCCCACGGACGCGACGGGCTGCTCAACGTGTTCGTCCCGCACGCCACCGCCGGGATCGCCGTCATCGAGACCGGCGCGGGCAGCGACGACGACCTGCTGGCCGCGCTCCACGACCTGCTCCCCGCCGACGACCGCTGGCGCCACCGCCACGGCAGCCCCGGCCACGGCCGCGACCACGTGCTGCCCGCCATCGTCCCGCCGCACGCCACGCTCCCGGTGATCGGCGGCCGGCTGGAGCTCGGCACCTGGCAGTCCGTCGTCCTGGTCGACACCAACCGCGACAACCCGCGGCGACAGGTCCGGCTGAGCTTCCTCGGCTGAATCCCGCGCCGTCCGCGCCGTCCGCGCCTCCTGCGCGTCGGGCCGCCCGCCCGTCAGCCCGTCAGCCAGTCCATGACCGCCCGGGCGTCGAAGGCGTCCTGCCCTCCGCGCACCAGCAGGCCGGCCGTCGCGAAGGCGGGGTCGTCGGTCTGCGCGGGCAGGTAGGGGACGGCGACGCAGCGCATGCCCGCCCGGTGCGCCGCCTCCGCGCCAGGTGGCGCGTCCTCGACGACCACGCAGTCCGCCGGGTCCACGTCGAGCCGGGCCGCCGCCTCCAGGAACACGTCCGGGGCGGGCTTGCCCCGGCCGACCTCCTCCGCCGAGACCACGGTCGTCAGCAGGGCGTCCAGCCCGGTGCCCGCCAGCACCGCCCGGATCGCCTCGCGCGACGAACCCGAGGCCACCGCCATGGGGTGCCCGGCCTTCGCCAGCAGCTCGACGAACGCGCGCATCCGCGGGAACACGTCGGTGGCCCCGCGGGCCAGCTCCAGGTAGAGCCGGTTCTTGCCGTCCAGCAGCTCCTGGACGGAGGCCGACAGGCCGTACTCCTCGCGGAGGGTCTCCAGCGTCTCCTTGGTGCCGATGCCGATGAAGCGCCGGTGCTGCTCCCAGGTGAAGTCGTCCACGCCGTGCGCGGACAGCAGCCGGCGGCCCGCCTCGAAGTAGTTGGGCTCGCTGTCCACGAGGGTGCCGTCGAGGTCGAATATCACCGCGGGGAGCGTCATGCCTCCCAGCATGCCAAGCCGGCGATCACGGCGTGCGCCCGGCTGCGGCGTCCCGGCCGACCTCCCGGACCAGCGGCAGCATCCGCTGCGGCACCCGCTCGCGCAGCGCGACCTCGGTGCGGGTGCGGACCACACCCGGCACCTGGACCAGACGCTGGATCACGTCCTCCAGGTGCGCGGCGTCCCGGGCGACCACCCGGGTGAGGAGGTCGCCGCCCCCGGTGATCGAGAACGCCTCGATGATCTCGGGTACGGCGGCCAGGGCCGCGCCCGTGGCGTCCAGATGGCCCTGGGTCACCTCCAGGTGGACGAAGGCCAGCACCCGGTACCCCAGGGCCTCGGGCGACAGGCGCGGGCCGTACCCGGTGATCACCCCGTCCCGTTCCAGCCGGTCGAGCCGCGCCTGCAGGGTCCCGCGCGCCACACCCAGGATGCGGGCGTACTCGCGGACGCTGGTGCGCGGCTGTTCCAGCAGCAGCGCCAGGATGCGGGCGTCCAGCTCGTCGGCGGGCACGGGACGCTGCCTCGCGCCGCTCAGAGGAGGGCGTCGATGGTGATCGGCAGTTCGCGGAGGCGCTTTCCGGTGGCGTGGTACACGGCGTTGGCGATGGCGGGTGCGATGCCGACCAGGCCGACCTCGCCGACGCCCTTGGTGCCGGTCGGTGTGCCGCGGTCGGGCTCACCGACGAAGAGCACGTCCAGCTCCGGGATGTCGGCGTTCACGGCGACGAGGTAGTCGGCGAAGGTCGCGTTGGCGATGCGGCCGGTGCGCGGGTCGGTGACCGTGTCCTCGAACAGGGCCATGCCGATCCCGCCGACCGTCCCGCCGATGATCTGGCTCCTGGCGGTCTTCTCGTTGAGGATGCGGCCGCCGTCGATCGCGGACACCACCCGGGCGACCCGGACGACGCCGAGGTCGGCGTCGACGCGTACCTCCACGAACTTCGCGCCGTAGGCCCCGGCCATGGACATGCCTATGGCAGCGGAGTCCGGAGGCGTGCTGCTCCCGGTCGCCGTCAGCTGGGGCAGCCCGTGCCGGGAGAGGATGTCCGCGTAGGACTCCCCGCGGTCCGGGCGGCCCACCAGGTGCACCCTGCCGCCGGAGGCCTCGACGTCCTCGGGGGAGGCGCCCAGCAGTGGGGAGTCGGCGTCCCCGCGCGCGAGGTCCGCGAACAGGCCCACGAGTTTGCGGCAGGCGTCGTGAACGGCGTTGCCGAGCGCGCCGGTCAGGCCGGAGCCGCCCGCCATCATCGAGTCGGGCATGTCGGAGTCGCCGAGGTCGAAGCGGACCCTCTCCAGGGGCAGGCCCAGTTCCTCGGCGGACAGCTGGGCCATCACGGTGTACGTGCCGGTGCCGATGTCGGTCGCCGCGCTGCGCACGAACGCGCTGCCGTCGCGGTTGACGGTCGCCTCGGCCATGCACGGCGTCGCGAAGTACGGGAACATCGCGCTCGCCATGCCGTAGCCGACGAGCCAGTTGCCGTCGCGCATGGACCGCGGCTCCGGGTTCCGGTCGGCCCAGCCGAAGCGCCGCGCGCCGGCCTCGTAGCACTCCAGGATCGCCTTCCCGGACCAGGGCAGCCCGTTGCGCGGGTCGACCTCGGTGTGGTTGCGGATCCGCAGCTCCAACGGGTCGATGCGCAGGGTGTACGCCAATTCGTCGAGGGCCGACTCCAGCGCGAAGCTGCCCTGCGCCTCGGCCGGGGCGCGCATCGACGTCGGTACGGCGATGTTGAGCTTGGCCTGCTGGTCCCGGGTGATCACGTTCGGGCACCGGTAGGCGAACGAGGTCCCGTGGGAGAACGGCTCGAAGTCGTTGTCCTCCATGCTCAGCGAGCTGAGGCTGCGGTGGTCGAGGGCGACCAGGTCGCCGTCGCGCGTGGCGCCCATGCTGAGCCACTGCACACCGCTGGGACGGTGCCCCACGGAGGTGAACATCTGCGGCCGGGTCAGCACGAGCTTGACCGGGCGCTTGGTCGACCGTGCGGCCATGGCGGTGAGGATCACGTGCGGCCACGCCCGCAGCCCGGCGCCGAAGCCGCCGCCGACATAGGGCACCAGCACCCGTACCGAACTCTCGGGGATGCCGAAGACCATGGACAAGGTGGTGCGCACCATGGACGGCCACTGGCTGGTGTCGTGGACGGTGAGGGTGTCCTCCTCCCACACGGCCAGCGTGGCGAACAGCCCGAGCGGGTTGTTGGTGTTGTCCGCCGTGAGGTAGGTGCCGCGCACGATGACGTCGGCGGCCTCCAGGGCGGCGGCCACGTCGCCGCGCGAGTGGTCCATCTTCCACGGGTCGACCACATGCTGCGCCCTCGGGTCCTGCAGGTCCAGCAGCGGCTCACCGGCCTCGTACTCGGCGTGCACCAGCCGCGCCGCGGCGGCGGCCTGCTCCGGCGTCTCGGCCACCACGAAGGCGATGTGCTGCCCGTGGTGCATGATCCGGTCGTTGCGCAGCGGAGCGGGCGGCGACTGGCCGAGCACCGTCGTGGGGCCGGTGCCGACCTGCGGGGCGTTCTCGTGGGTGAGCACCGCGATCACACCGGGCGAGCGTTCGGCCTCCTCGGTGTCCATGCGGACGATCCGGCCCGCGGCGATGGTGCTCTGCACCAGGGCGCCGTAGGCCTGGCCGTGGACGTTGAAGTCCATCGGGTAGGGGGCGGCGCCGGTGACCTTGCGCGGTCCGTCGACCCGGTTGACGCCCGCACCGACCAACGGCCTGCTCTCGACCGTGCTCATGCCGTCACTCCTGACACTGTCTGCAGCTCGCGGACGAGGGTCCGGCGGGCCAGCGGCACCTTGAACGCCGTGCCGGGCACGGTCCAGGCGTCGCGCATCGTCGCCTCGGACGCGTCCAGGAAGGTCGCCGACGTGGCCGGAGCGCCCGTCAGGACGTGCTCGGCCTCGTAGGCCCGCCAGGGTTTCGAGCCCACCCCGCCCAGCCCGACGCGGGCCTGACGGATCGTGCCGTCCTCCACGACGAGCACCACCGCGGCGGAGGTCAGGGCGAACTCGTACGACACCCGGTCGCGGACCTTGAGGTAACCCGAGCGGGCGGACGGCGGCGGGAGCGGGATCTCGACCTCGGTGATCAGCTCGGCGTGCTCCAGGACGTTCTCCCGTTCCGGACTCTCGTCGGCCGTGACGTAGAACTCCGTGAGGGGGACGCTGCGCCGGCCCGACAGCCCCTGGACGTGCACGACCGCGTCGAGCGCCACCAGGGCGACGGCGAGGTCGGAGGCGTGCAGCGCGATGCAGTTCTCGTTCACGCCGAGCACCGCGTGCATCCTGGCCGCGCCTTGCACGGCCGCGCAGCCCGTACCCGGTGCGCGCTTGTTGCACTCGAGCACCATGGGGTCGCGGAAGTAGCGGCAGCGGGTGCGCTGCAGCAGGTTGCCGCCGATGGTGGCCATGTTCCGCAGCTGCACCGAGGCGCCCATCAGGAGGGCCTCGCGCACCACGGGCAGCCGCTCGGCGACCGTGGCGTCGGCGGCCAGCTCCTCCATCGTGGCCAGCGCCCCGACGTGGAGCGACTCGCCGCGCCGCTCGATGCCGTGCAGCGGGAGCCGGGTGATGTCGATCAGCGTCGGCGGCTCCAGGACCCCGTCCTTCATCAGGTCCAGCTGGGTCGTGCCGCCCGCGAGGCAGGAAGCCGACGGGTCCTCCGCCAGCAGCCGCACGACCTCCTGGGTGTCGGTCGCCCGCACGTACTCAAAGGTGCGCATCGTAACCTCCCCCGGACGCCGCCTCGCGGATCGCGGCCACCATGTTGGGATAGGCGCCGCAGCGGCACAGGTTGCCGCTCATGAACTCCCGGATCTCCTCGTCGGAGCCGGTCCTGCCCTCGGCCATCAGCGCCACCGCGGACATGATCTGGCCGGGGGTGCAGAAGCCGCACTGGAAGCCGTCGTGGTCCATGAAGGCCCGCTGCACCGGGTGCGGTCCGTCCGCGCCGCCGACGCCCTCGATGGTGGTGATCGCCCGGCCCTCGGCCTGGGCGGCCAGTGTCAGGCAGGACAGTACTCTCCTGCCGTCGAGATGGACCGTGCACGCGCCGCAGGCTCCCTGGTCACAGCCCTTCTTCGTGCCCGTCAGGCCCAGCCGGTCCCGCAGCGCGTCCAGCAGCGTGACCCGGGTGTCCAGGCGAAGGGTGTACGACCGGCCGTTGACGTCGAGTGTCACGACCCGCTCGATGGTTCCGGGACGGTCCACGTCCCGCTCGCTCGCCACGTCCCTCATCGCGTCCTCCTCCGGACGGGTCGGGTACGACTCGAGCCCCTCCTGGGGCGGATCCGGTGAGTTGGTTCGTCAGGCGCCGTTAAAAGGCGGGATCGACTTTTCGCGTCAATACGTCCGCCTTTCACCTCAATATACGCCGAATGGGCGTTTCGGCATGGGCCAGTGGTCCGGCCCCGCCCTGGCCGCGCGATCGACGGCCGGGCCAATGGCCCAGTGGAACGGGGCTCGCTTGAGCCAAGGGCCCTGAGGATGTTTTCCTGGGGGCGACGCTGGCGTTGCGGGAGGTACGAGGCCCCGCAGCGCCTTTTCCATGCGCGGACACGCACCGCGGCACGAACGAGGGGGCAGGGCGGGCACGTGGTGAGGCGCATGTTCATCGCACCGGACCCGGGGCGCGCGCGGCTGCGCAGCGCCTCACGCGCGGTCCTGGGCATCGCGGGGGCGGTCGCCGCCGTGGCGGCGGCCGGGCTGCCGCTGCCCGCCGTCGTGGTCGGGGGTCTGGCCGCGCTGCTGGCGCTGTTCGTCGTCGCCGACCCCGGCCCGGCCCGGCAGGCCGCGACGACCGCGCTGATGCCCGTGGTGGGCTTCCCCGTCCTCGCGCTGGCCGCCTGGCTGCATCCGTACCCGGGCGCACGGGACGCGGCCTTTCTCGCGGTGGTCTTCGCCGGGGTCTACGCCCGGCGCTGGGGGGCGCGCGGCCACGCCCTGGGCGTCTTCGCGTTCATGATGTTCTTCATCGCCCAGTTCCTCCGGGCCGGTCCGGGACTGCTGCCGGAGCTGTACGGGGCCGTGGGCCTGGGGCTGGGCTGCGCGGCCCTCGTGCGCTTCGGCCTGTGGTGCTACGAGCGGGGGGCCGTCCCGGCGCCCGCCGTCGTCCTGCCCCAGCCCCGGGGGCTGCGCCGTCCGACGACCCGGCAGGCGTTCCAGGCGGTGCTCGCGGGCGGGATCGCGGTGGCGGTGGGGCAGGCGCTGTCCGAGGACCGCTGGTACTGGGCGGTCGGCACCGCCTGGTGGATCTTCGTGAACACCGCCTCGCGGGGCGAGACCCTCGTGCGGGGCTTCCGCCGCGTCCTGGGCACCGTCACCGGCATCGTCGCCGGGCTCGCGGTGGCGCTCCCGCTGCACGGGGCGCCCGCGCCGACCGCCGCGCTGGTCGCCGTCTGCGTCTTCGGGATCTTCTACACCGCCCCGGTCTCGTACAGCTGGATGATGTTCTTCGTGACGGTGATGGCGGGGCTGCTCTACGGCCTGCTCGGCATCCTCCACCCCGGGCTGCTGGGGCTGCGGTTGGGGGAGACCGCCGTCGGCGCCCTGGGCGCGGCCGTCGCGGTCCTGGTGGTGCTGCCGGTGACCACGCACGCGGCGACCGACGCCTGGATCCGCCGGGCGCTGCACGCGGTCCACGACTTCACCGGCGAGGCCGCGCGTCACCTCGCCGGCGGCCCGGGCGACGACCTGGCCCGCCACGTGGCGGAACTCGACGTCCTCCTGGAACGGGTGCGGGCCGCCGTCGCCCCGCTGGTGCACCCGCTCAGCCCGATGCGGCACCGCAAGGCCCGGGCCCGTACCGTCCTCGCCCTGCTCGACGAGTGCGCCCGTCAGGTCCGCGGCCTCGCGGAGGTCGTGGCCGACCCGTACGCCTGCCACGACGAGCGCCTCACGGCGGCCTGCCACCGGGTCGAGATCGCCGTCCGGCGCCTGGTGCCCCCGGGTACGGCCGGGAGCGGCGCCCCGGCGCCCGGAACGGCCACCGGGGACGCCGCGGGCCCGCACCCGCACGCCGACCGGGCCCTGGAGCACCTGCGCAGCCTCGAGACGGCCCTCAGCGGCCTGGCCGCCCCCCTCGGCGCCCCCGTGCGTCCCGCGCGGACCGGGGAGCCCGTCTGAGCACGCGCGGCAGGGGCGCGCCCCTGCCGCGCGCAGGCTCATCGGCGGCGCCGGGCGTGCGTGCCGGGTTCGTGTGCGCCCCCGGGCGGATCGGGACCGGTCACGGTCGCCAGGTGACCGGATTGTGTCCAACCTGCGTCGTGATGTGTCAATTCACCTGATTCTGAGCCCTGTTCGGCGCGGCGTGCCAGGATGACTGACTCCGGACAAGCGGTGAGACCGAATCCAGTCTCGTGCCGTATCCGCGGACCGTGGGGCAAACGGTTCGCGCAGGGCGGTCTTGGGGGTGCCAGGTGTGCTGAGATTTCTGCGCCGTACCGGGGGGAAGGACGAACGGCGTACCGGGCCGGGCCGCGTGCCGCCCCCGGCGGAGCACGCGCGGATGGACGGCCCGGAGCCGCTGGCCGGGTGTCCGGCCGGACACCCGCAGGCGGCGGAAGAGGACGCCGAGGCGCGGCGTCCCGAGGACGCGGCGGCCTCCTGCCCCGTCGACGGCGCGGCCGGCCAGGGCGCCGCTCCGGCCGTCCTGCACAAGGACGTGGACGTCCGCGCGCTGGCCACGGACTTCCTGCGGCAGTACCACCACGAGCTGCCCGGCGCCGCCGGCGACCCGCAGCAGCGGCTCGCCGCGGTGCTCGCCGAGATCGACGCGACGGGCACCTACCGGCACACCCACGAGGAGCTCGTCTTCGGCGCGCGCGTCGCCTGGCGCAACAGCAACCGCTGCATAGGGCGCCTGTACTGGAACTCCCTGCAGGTCCGCGACCGCCGCCACGTCGCCACCGCGCGCGGGGTGGCCCTGGAGGCCGCCGCCCACCTGAGGGTCGCGGCCAACGGCGGGCGGATCCGCCCGGTCATCACCGTCTTCGCCCCGGACGCGCCGGACCGCCCCGGCCCGCGGATCTGGAACGACCAGCTCATCCGCTACGCCGGCTACCCCCGGCCCGACGGCGGAGTGCTCGGCGACCCCGGCAACACCGGCATCACCGAGGTGGCCCGGCGGCTCGGCTGGTCCGGCGGCCCCGGCACGCCCTTCGACGTCCTGCCGCTGGTCGTGCAGGGTGGAGCCGAACCGCCGCGCCACTTCCCGCTGCCGGCCGACGCGGTCCTGGAGGTGCCCATCGCGCACCCGGAGTTCGACTGGCTCGCGGAGTGGGGGCTGCGCTGGCACGCCGTCCCGGCGATCTCCTCCATGTGCCTGGAGATCGGCGGCGTCTGCTACCCGGCCGCGCCCTTCAACGGCTGGTACATGGGCACCGAGATAGGCGCCCGCAACTTCGCCGACACCGACCGCTACGACCTCCTGCCGCGCTTCGCCGACCGCCTCGGCCTGGACACCGGCAGCGACCGCTCGCTGTGGCGCGACCGGGCCCTGGTCGAGCTCAACCGGGCCGTGCTGCACTCCTTCGACCGCGTCGGCGTCACCATCACCGACCACCACACCGAATCCCGGCGCTTCCTCGCCCACATCGAACGGGAGGAGCGCAAGGGCCGTCCCGTGCCCGCCGACTGGTCGTGGATCGTGCCGCCGATCTCCGGCTCGGCCACCGGCGTCTTCCACCGCTACTACGACACCGGCGACCTGACCCCCGCTTACGTCCACCACCCCGAGTCGCTCGCCCTCGCCCGCGGCGAGACGCTGGTGTGACGGGGGCAACGGGATCGGTTTCCGGCCACTGCGTTACTCTCAGCCGCCGTACAGACAATCAGCGGAAGAGGTACGGCAGTGGCCGGGCACGTTTACATCGGGTCGTTCACCTCGGCGGGCGGCAAAGGGCTGACCACCGCCGCCGTCGACCCCGATTCGGGAGCGCTGACGGTGCTGCGCGCCGACTCCGCGGTGGAGGACCCCTCCTTCCTGGTGCTCTCCGAGGACAGCGGCCTGCTCTACGCCGTCAGTGAGCACGCCGAGGCCGGCGGCGCGGCCGCGTTCTCGCTGGGCGACCCCGCCCGCCCCGAACCGCTGGGCGCCACGGTGCCGGTGGGCGGCGGCGCGCCCACCCATCTGTGCCTGCACCGGGGACACCTGCTCACCGCCAACTACGCCTCCGGCACCGTCAGCGTGCTGCCGGTCGACGACCGTGGCGCGCTCGGCGGGCCGCGCCACGTCTTGGAGCACGAGGGCGACGGCCCCGACCCGGAGCGGCAGGAGGGCCCGCACGCCCACATGGTGCTGCCCGACCCCTCCGGGCGCTGGGTGCTGAGCGTGGACCTGGGCACGGACTCCGTGCGCGTCTGCGAACTCGACCCGGACAGCGGGGAGCTGGAGGTGGAACGCGAGATGGGGCTGCGCTCCGGCACCGGACCGCGGCACCTCACCTTCCACCCGCGCGGCGACCGCGCCTACGTCATGAACGAGCTGGAGTCCGTGGTGACGGTCTGTCACTGGGACCCGGAGGTGGGCCGTCTGAAGCCCGTCGCCGAGGTCTCCGTGCTGCCCGCGGACACCGCCGGCCCGAACTACCCCTCCGAGCTGGTCGTCTCGCCCGACGGCAGGTTCGCCTGGGCCGCCAACCGAGGGCACAACAGCATCGCCGTGCTGTCCGTCGACGACAGCGGTGACCGGCTGGAGCTGCTGGAGACGGTGGACTGCGGCGGCGACTGGCCGCGCCACCTGACCCTCGACCCCTCCGGGAAGCGGCTCTACGCGGCCAACGAGCGCTCCGGCGACGTCAGCTGGTTCGACGTGGACCCCGTCACCGGCACTCCCAAGCTCGCCGGCTCGGTGGCCGTCCCGGCCGCGTCCTGCGTGGTCTTCGGCTGACGGCGGCTTCCCCGTACGCGCAACGGCGTGGTGGTCCGCCCCCGGGATCGGGGGTGGACCACCACGCCGTTGTCGTCGACGGCCCGCGGGTTCAGCTCAGCGGAGCACCCTGCGACGACTGGGCGATGCCCAGGGCCGTGGTGTACGTGGAGACGACCAGCTTGCCGATGGTCGGGTAGGGACCCAACGCGTCGGCCGCGGAGCAGTCGGCCTCCTTGGCGGCGTCGTGCAGCACCTCGGGGGCGACCTCGGGACCGACCACGTACGGCGCGAGCGCCAGGGTCGTCGAGCCGGACGAGCGCAGCTGCTCGGCGGTCTGGGCGACCGAGCCCTCGATGTCCAGCGCGGCGGCCAGCACCGGCACCGCGAGGCGTGCGGCCAGCAGCAGACCCGTGACACCCGCCGCCTGGACGGCCTCCTCGCCACCGACGGTGGCCAGGATGATGCCGTCGGCGGCCGTGGCCACCGTGAACAGGCGGGCGCGGTCGGCGCGGGCCAGTCCGGCCTCGGAGAGGCGCACGTGCAGCGCCTCGGCCAGCAGCGGGTGAGGGCCGAGCACGTCGGTCACCTCGGCCGCGGAGCGGCTGTCCGCCACTGCCTGGCGGATCCGGCGCATCACCGACGGCTCGGGACCGGCCAGCAGCGGGACCACGACGGCCGCGGGGGCCTGGTCGCCGCGCTCGGCGGCGGCCTGGGCCACCACGGACTCGAGCGTCGGGTACTCCTCGCCGTCGCCGTCGACGTAGCCGATGCGCGGGTCGAGACCGGAGAGCTCGATGCGGGCGATGCTGACGATCTCCTCCGCGAGACTGCGTATCGCGGAGGACGGGGTGCCGGGCACGGCGAGGACCAGCGCGGGGGCGCCCTCGGGCGTGGTCAGCGGCTCCGGGCGCCGGTGCCGCCCGGGCTGGCGGGGGCGGGGCATTCGAACGGGCAGGCCGGGTGCGGGCCCTTCGGCAGTGCTCATGGCGAGGCATGCTAGTGCCTTTGCGCGCTCTGTTGTTCGGGCGGGTCCATCGCAGGGGTTACCTGTCCGGTTCTGTCCCGATACGGTGCCGGGTCCGCGCACCCCGGCACCGTATGCGTGCCATGGTCAGCCGAGTCCGCGCGAGTCCTGCTTGAGGGCGGTGTCCACGGTGAGCGCGGAGGCGACGACCATGCTCAGCAGGGGGTCCGGCAGCTGCCGGTGGATCTGCAGCACGTAGTTGTCGGCCGTGGTGAACATCGTCTTCGCCAGGCCCTCCCACGTCTTGGTGATCCGGGCGACCTCGGTGTCGGTGTGGTCGACGATGGAGAAGTTCCAGGCACGCCAGTTCTCGGCCTTGATGGCGCCGATCTTCTGGCCGTTGACCTCGAAGGAGAAGTTGATCTTCCCGATGGCGTTCTGCTGTACGATCTCGCCGAGCGTCATGCCGTCGGCGCGCTGCACGATCACCTTGGACTTGATGAACTTCGCGGGCCGGGTCAGCAGCAGCTGGGGCTGCCCGTGGGCGTCGCGTACCTCCAGGCGCACCGACATGAACTGGTCGACGCTCGCGACGAAGCGCAGCACCTTCCGCGCGGTGCTCTGGCCGACCTGGAGCACCGAGCCGAGCTGGCGCCCCTGCTGGTCGAAGACGCTGTACTCGTTGCTCAGCTCGATGAGCTTGGCCTTCTGGTTGACCACCAGGACGGGCTCGCTGAAGAGCGTGCCCCCACCCGGACCGGTGGGGGCCACGCCGGCCTGCTGCTGCACCTGGCGCTGGATGCGCGACGGGTCGGGACCGCCGTCGACGCCCAGCTCCCAGGGGTTGTCCTTGGGCTGCGGCGGGACCTGCGCGCCGCCCGCGTGGGTGTGCTCCGTCCACTGGGACCCGTCCCAGTAGCGCAGCAGGTTCTGCGTGCCGTGCGGGTCCGGGTACCAGCCCGCCGGGGTGTTCGAATGCGTCGTCACCCGGGCAGACTAACGGCTGCCTCCGTCAGGGCAGCTGCCAGTCCACCGGATTCGTGCCCTGCCGTACCAAGAGGTCGTTGGCCCGGCTGAACGGACGTGAGCCGAAGAAGCCGCGGTCGGCCGACATGGGGGAGGGGTGGGCGGACTCCACGGCCGGCAGGTTCCCCAGCAGCGGGCGCAGTTTGCGCGCGTCGGAGCCCCACAGGATGGACACCAGGGGCTTGCCGCGCGCGGCGAGCGCGCGGATGGCCTGCTCGGTGACCGCCTCCCAGCCCTTGCCGCGGTGACCTCCGGGCTTGCGCGGCGTGGTGGTGAGCGCCCTGTTGAGCAGCAGGACGCCCTGCCGCGTCCAGGGGGTCAGGTCGCCGTTGGAGGGCTGGGGCAGACCGAGGTCGGTGTTCAGCTCCCGGTAGATGTTCTGCAGGCTGCCGGGCAGCGGCCGCACCTCCGGGGCCACCGAGAACGACAGCCCGACGGCGTGCCCCGGGGTGGGATACGGGTCCTGGCCCACGATCAGCACCCGGACGTCGTCGAAGGGCTGCTGGAACGCGCGCAGCACGTTCGCCCCCGACGGCAGGTAGGTGCGGCCCGCGGCGATCTCGGCGCGCAGGAAGTCGCCCATTTCGGCGATCTTCCCGGCGACCGGCTCCAGCGCCTTGGCCCAGCCTTCTTCGACGATTTCGTTCAACGGTCGTGCTGCCACGGTGAGTCACTCTAGTGGCTCACACCGACACTCAGACCACGGCCGCCCTCACGCACAGCACGTCGGGCAGGTGCGAGGCGACCAGCTGCCAGGTGTCGCCCTCGTCGGCGCTGGCGTACACCTCGCCGTTGCGGTTGCCGAAGTACACGCCGACCGGGTCCGCGTCGTCGGTGCGCAGCCCGTCGCGCAGGACCACGCCGTAGTGCTCCTCCGTGGGCAGCCCGGCGGACAGGGCCGTCCACGAGGCGCCGGCGTCCTCGGTGCGGTAGACCCGGCAGCGGTAGTCCGGCTGGTAGCGGTCGCTGCCGTCGTTGACCGGGGAGACGTACGCGACACCGCCGCGGCGGGGGTGCGCGGCGACGGCGAAGCCGAAGTCCGCGGGCAGGCCCTTGCCGATCTCCGTCCAGTTCGCGCCGGCGTCGTCGCTGCGGTAGACCCCGCCGTGGTTCTGCAGGTACAGCCGGTCCGGGTCCTCGGCGTCCCGGTCGATCTTGTGCACGCACTGGCCGAACTCCGGGTACGGGTCGGGCAGGAACTCCGCCTTGATCCCGGTGTTGGACGCCTCCCAGCTCGCGCCGCCGTCCGCTGAGCGGTAGACCCCGCCGGAGGAGACGGCCGCGATCACCACGTCGGCGTCGCGCGGATCGGTGAGCACCGTGTGCACGGCCTGACCGCCGAATCCGGCACCCCACAGCTCCCGCTGCGGGTGCTCCCACAGGCTCCGCACGAACTCGAAGGTCACCCCGCCGTCGTCCGAGCGGAAGAGCGCGCCCGGCTCCGTGCCGGCCCACACCAGGTCCGGGGCGCCGGCGCCGGCGGGCTGGATCTGCCAGACGCGCTCCAGCGAGGCGTCCGTGTCCTTGGGGAACCGCACCGCGGGCCTGGCCGGCTCCTCCCAGCTGTGTCCGAGGTCGTCGGAGCGGAAGACCGACGGCCCCCAGTGCGAGCTGTCCGCGCCGACCAGCAGCCGGGGCACGGCCCGGCGCGTGTCGATGCCCACCGAGTACACCGCCTGCATGGGGAAGTGCGGGCCGGTCAGCTCCCACGTCCCGGCGCCGCTCCGCCGTCCCAGGAACAGTCCCTTGCGTGTGCCGATCGCGAGTACGACGTCATCCATGACGCACCATCTCCGAGCTACGGGAATGTGTTCTGCATCACAGATTCTGCACCGCCCCACCGACAACGGGGGCCGCGGCGCGCCTCCTCCCCGCCGAAGCGTGCCGCACCGGACCCGGCGCGCGGTGGCCGCGTCGGCGAACGGCCATGCGGTGAAAGGGATTTGCGTCACCGCCGGCCCTGGGCGGAGAGCTGGTACGACAGCGGTCGAACTACGAGAATTCTCGTAATATAGGTGCATGACCCCGCAGCAGCCCCTCACCGCGGCCGCCCCCGTCCCCGGCGGGAGGGTGTGCGAGCACCCGGACCGCGCGGACATCCGCCTGGAGGCCGTCCTGCACGCGTTCTCCGATCCCATGCGCCTGCGCGTGGTGCGGACGCTGGCGGCGCGGGGAACGGAGGCGGCGTGCTCCGAGGTCGAGTTGCCGGTCAGCAAGTCCACCTGCACCCATCACTTCCGGGTGCTGCGCGAGGCCGGGGTGATCAGCCAGACCTACCGGGGCACCTCCAAGATGAACGCGCTGCGCCGCGCGGACCTAGAGGCGCTCTTCCCCGGGCTTCTGGACACCGTCCTCGCCGCCGCCGACCGGCAGGACGGGCGGCTCGGCGGGACCGCCGGGGTCGTCCGCGCCTGAACCGGAGCCGCCGGGCAGGTGGTTGAAGAGCAGGTTCAGCGCGATCGCGGTGATGCACCCAGCGCTGATCCCGCTGTCCATCACCGTCTGGAACCAGTCGGGGAAGGCGTCGTAGACCGTCGGGACGCCGACCGGCAGCAGTCCGACCGCGACCGACACCGCCACCACGGTCAGATTGCCGTTGCCGTGGAAGTCGACGGTGGACAGGGTCCGCACCCCGCTCGCCGCCACCGTCCCGAACATCACCAGGCCCGCCCCGCCCAGCACCGGCGCCGGGATCGCCGCGACCACCGCCCCCAGCTTGGGCAGCAGCCCCAGCAGAACGAGGATGCCGCCCGCGGTCGCCACCACCCAGCGGCTGCGCACCCGGGTCATCCCCACGAGGCCGACGTTCTGCGCGTAGGCGGTGTACGGGAAGGTGTTGAAGACCCCACCGAGCACGGTGGACACCCCGTCGGCGCGCAGCCCGTCCGCGAGCCGCCGTGGTTCCACGTGACGGCCGGTCAGCTCGCCCACGGCGATGATGTCGCCGGTCGTCTCGGTCATCGTCACGAGGGCCACGACGAGCATGGAGGCGATCGCCGCGCCCTGGAAGTCGGGCGTGCCGAAGTGGAACGGCGTGCTGATCCCCACCCAGTCGGCGCCGCCGACCGCGCCGAAGTCGGTGAAGCCCAGCGGAACGGACGCCAGGGTGCCCAGCACGATGCCCGCCAGGACCGCGACGCGCGCGAGGGCAGGGGGCGCGAAGCGCTGGACCAGCAGGACGGCCAGGAGCACGGCGGCCGCGAGGCCGATGTTCCGCGGCGCCCCGAAGTCGGGCGAACCGACCCCGCCCGCCGCCCAGTTGCCGGCCACCGGCAGCAGGGTGAGCCCGATGACCAGGATCACGGTGCCGGTGACCAGGGGCGGGAAGAACCGCAGCAGCCGCCCGAAGACCGGCGCCAGCAGGACCATCGCCACTCCCGAGGCGATGACGGCACCGTAGATCGCGGGCAGTCCGCCGTCCTGGCCGATCAGCACCATGGGCGCGACCGCCGCGAAGGTGCAGCCCTGCATGATGGGCAGCCGCACGCCGAACCGCCACCAGCCCACGCACTGCAGCAGCGTGGCGATGCCGCACACCAACAGGTCCGCCGTGATCAGGTAGGCGAGGTCGGCGGGTGGCAGCTTCAGCGCGCCGCCGACGATGAGCGGCACGGCGACCGCGCCCGCGTACATCGCCAGCACGTGCTGGAGCCCGAACGCCCCGAGCTGGACCGCGGGCAGGACCTCGTCGACGGGATGGACGGCGGGACGGTGCGGCGGCGTCGCCATGGGCAGCTCCTCGAACGCGGCGCGGGTGAGCGGTGGAACGACGAAGTAGTTGCCCGGGACACCAGTGAGCGTAAACAGTTTGTTGATTGCGGAGGTGTTTCCCGCGGATCTCACCCCGTGGGGCGCGCGGCCGCCAACAGCCCCTCCCAGTCGGCAATCTTCACGGTCGCGCGGTCGAGCGACCGCCCCAGCGCCGCCTCGGCGGCCTCGATGGCCTCCCACCCGGTCCACTCCACGGGGTCCTGCCCCAGTGCCCGCAGGCCGTCGAGCGGTTCGGCGTCCGCGGTGCGCCGGGCCAGCAGCTCCCGCGCGTCGGTGACCAGGGCCGCCGCCGTCTGCTTGGCGCAGGGCCGGTTGGTGCCGATCACGCCGGTCGGCCCGCGCTTGATCCAGCCGGCGACGTACTCGCCGGGCGAGGGGGCGCCGCCGCGCAGCACCCGGCCCTCCGCGTTGGGCACGATGCCGAGCCGGTCGTCGAACGGCAGCCCGTCCAGGGGCACGCCGCGGTAACCGACCGACCGCAGCACCAGTCCGGCGTCGATGTCCTCGAGGACGCCCGTGCCGCGCACCCCGCCCTGCCCGTCCGGCACGGTCCGCTCGAACCGCACCCCGGTCACCCCGTCCTCGCCGAGCACCGCCACCGGCCGCAGGAAGAACCGCAGATGGATGCGGCGGCGCCGGCCCGCCGCGGGCCGGGAGGCCCAGCCGCGCAGCACCTCCACATTGCGCCGGGCGACCGGCACGAGCCCCTGCGGATCGGCGTACGCCGGGTCGAGCGCCAGCTCCCCGGGACGTACGAGCACGTCCGCGTCGGGCAGGTCGCCGAGCTCGCGCAGCTCCTTGGTGGTGAACTTCGCCTGCGAGGGCCCGCGCCGCCCCACCATGTGCACGTCCGTGACGTGGCTGTCCGCCAGGGCCCGCAGCACCCCCTCGGGCACATCGGTGTGCCGCAGCTCCTCGGCTCCGCGGGCCAGGATGCGCGCCACGTCGACGGCCACGTTGCCGACCCCGATGACGACCGCGGAGCGGGCGTGCAGCGGGAAGCCGTCGGGAGCCTCGTCGGGATGGGCGCTGTACCAGGAGACGAAGTGGGTGGCCGCGCAACTGCCCGGCAGGTCCTCCCCGGGCACCCCGAGGCGGCGGTCGGTCGCGGCGCCGACGCAGTACACCACCGCGTGGTACAGCTCCAGCAGCGCTTGCGGGGACAGCCCCGGACCGCCGACGGTCACATTGCCCAGGAAGCGGATCCGGGGGTCCTCCAGGACGCGCCGCAACGTGCCCTGCAGGGACTTGATCTTCTCGTGGTCGGGGGCCACCCCGTACCGGACCAGGCCGTACGGGCAGGGGAGCCGGTCGAGCACGTCGACCGCGACGTCCGGCACCGACTCCTGGCGGGTCAGCGCCTCGGCCGTGTACACCCCGCTGGGACCTGATCCGACGACTGCCACACGCAGCACGGGCGCCTCCCCTTCGGCGAGGGTTGGGTTCACCTCGGCGGCCCGTGTGCCGCCCGGAACGGGCGGGACGGGCGGCCACGTCCAGCATCGCACCGAGTGACCACCGGGGGGAGGGCGCCGGAGCGTGTCGCGGTCCGGGATGTCAGCCCATGGCGCGCATCCGGGCGATCTCGGCGCTCTGCTGGGCGATCACCTCGTTCGCCCACTCGGCGACCAGGACGTTGCGGCCGTGCGTGAGCACGTCGGTGGCCATCGTCACCGCGCCGCGGTGGTGGGCGGTCATCAGGCGGAGGAACTGCCGGTCGAACTCCGCGCCGCGCGCCTCGTGCAGCGCCGCCAGCTGGGCCGCGGTGGCCATCCCGGGCATCGCGGCGTGGTCATGGTCGTGAGCGGTGGCGTGGGAGCCGCCGTTGGTCTTGAGCCAGGCCTGCATGGTGTCGATCTCCGGGCCCTGCGCGGCGTCGATGCGCGCGGCGAGTCCGCGGACCTTCTCGTCCGAGGCGCGGGTGCCCGCGAGGGCGGTCATGACAAGCGCCTGCTGGTGGTGGGCGATCATGTTCGTCACATAGGTGAGGTCCGCCGGGTTCGGGGAGTCGTCGGGCAGGGCCTTCGCCGCCTCCTCCGGGGAGAGGGTGGTGGCCTTCTCGCCCGGCGCTCCCGGCGCGATGACCGAGGGCGCGGCGGACGCGGAACCGCTTCCGGAACCCCCGTCGCAGCTGGTCAGGGCGAGGACTAAGGAGGCGGTGAGGGCCAGCGCGGACAGCGTCGCAACACGATACGAAGAAAACACCAGTGCATTGTCATCTTTTGACGCGCACATGAGAAGGGCCATACTGCCGGGGTCCGCATGAAGTTCAACCGCGAACGGAAACTAGGAGGACGCGGTGAAGCGCTTACGTACAGCCCTCGCTCGCCCCGGACGACTGGCGGCCCTGGCGGCCGCGGCCGTCACGCTGCTCGGACTGGCGGTTCCGGCCCCCGCCACGGCCGACGGGAGCATCCCGGGTGTCGACGAGGTCGTCACGAGCGCCAACGTTCAGCACCTGGTCAACATACCCAAGCAATCCCTCGGGGGATTCAACACCGACCTGGCGTTCCAGGGCAGATACGCCTTCGCGGGCAACTACGACGGCTTCGTCATCTGGGACATCAGCCGTCCCACCAGCCCCAAGATGGTCAGCCAGGTCCTGTGCCCCGGATCCCAGAACGACATATCGGTCTCCGGGAACCTGCTGGTCCTGTCCACCGACTCCTCGCGCTCGGACAGCTCCTGCGCGAGCACGAGCCAGTCCGCGGCCGAGAAGTCCTCGTGGGAGGGCGTCAAGGTCTTCGACATCAGCGACAAGGCCAACCCGCGCTACGTCGCGGCCGTGGAGACCGCCTGCGGTTCCCACACCCACACCCTCGTACCGGCCAAGCGTGACCTGTTCGTCTACGTGTCCTCCTACTCGCCCAGCGCCACCTTCCCGGACTGCCAGCCGCCGCACGACGGCATCTCCGTGGTGAAGATCCCGCGCAGCCACCCGGAGAAGGCGGCCGTGACGGCCTTCCCGGTCCTCTTCCCGGACGGCGGCAACCCGGGCGTCCCGCCCACCGACACCCAGGCCCGGGTCAGTGAGACCACCGGCTGCCACGACATCACCGCGTTCCCGAAGCTGGGGCTCGCGGCCGGCGCCTGCATGGGCGACGGCATCCTGATGGACATCTCCGACCCCGAGCGCCCGAAGGTCCTCGACCGCGTCCAGGACAACGTCAACTTCTCGTTCTGGCACTCGGCGACCTTCAACGAGCGCGGCACCAAGGTCGTCTTCACCGACGAGCTGGGCGGTGGCGGCGGCGCCGAGTGCAACACCGCGATCGGTCCGCAGCGCGGTGCCGACGGCATCTACGACATCGTCCGCAAGCACGGCAAGTCCAAGCTGGTCTTCCGGAACTACTACAAGATCCCGCGTCACCAGGCCGACACCGAGAACTGCGTCGCCCACAACGGCTCGCTCATCCCCGCCAAGGGTCGCGACATCATGGTCCAGGCCTGGTACCAGGGCGGCGTCTCCGTGTGGGACTTCACCGACTCCGCGCGCCCCAAGGAGATCGGCTACTTCGAGCGCGGGCCCATCTCGACCGACACCCTGACCCTCGGGGGCTCCTGGAGCGCCTACTACTACAACGGCTACATCTACTCGAACGACATCGCCAAGGGCTTCGACGTCCTGAAGATCTCCGACAAGCGCACCGACAGCGCCCGGGGCATCCGGCTCGCCGAGCTCAACGTCCAGACCCAGCCCGACTACCGCTGAGCGGTCCCGGGCAACGGCGTTCCGCCGGGCGGCAGGTCGCCCGGCGGAACGCCGAGTTCCCAGGGCAGGCCGTAGCGCTGGAACATGTCGGCCCGCAGCCGCGGCAGCGGCATCGCCGCGCCCGGGATCAACTGCGCGAACACCCCGCCCATGAGCAGGGCCCGCAGCATCCGGTAGTCCTGCTCGGGGTCCGCCGAGCCCCACGCCCGGACGGCGCCCAGCAGCAACTCGGCCAGGCGCTGCCGCTCCTCGCACTCGCTGAACCCGGACGCCTGGAGGATGCCGGCCATGTGCGCCCGCATGACGACGGGATGCCGCACGGGCAGCGCCAGGACGGCGTCGATCGCCCGGGCCAGCACCTCGCGGCCGTCGGCGGGCCCGGGTTCCCGCTCCAGCGCCGCGGCCAGCTCGGTGTGCATCAGCCGGTGGGCCGCCGCCTGCAGCAGCAGCCGCTTGCCGGGGAAGTAGTACGACACCAGACCGCGCGCCGAACCCGCGCGGTCGGCGATGTCCCCGAGCGTCGTGGCCTCGAACCCGCGTTCCTCCACCAGTTCGACCGTCGCCTGCAGCAGACGTTCCCGTGAACGCCGGCGCATCGCTTCATTGACCGACGGTCGCCGAGGGGACATGCTTTACTCCTGCGTTGACTGGCTCGGAGCCAATATACTCAGGGCTGACCGTGCGTGAGTGGCATGCTCATGCGGGTCACGGGGGTGAGGTGCACGTACCCGGCGGCGCGGGGGACCGCCGGGTACCGCACTTCCGCGCCGCCCGGCCCGGCGCCCTCACATCCCCGTCACGCGGTCAGGTCCAGCACCGGCAGCAGCCCCGACGGCCGCTGCTCCACCGGCAGGTGGTCCACCAGGTGCACCGTGCAGCCCAGCGCCGCCGCCCCGCCGTCCGCCCGCCGGTCGTCCCCGACCATCGCGACGCGCTCCGGCGGCAGCCCCAGCCCCTCGCACGCGATGCCGAACAGCCGTGGGTCCGGTTTCTGGACGCCGTGCTCGAAGCTCAGGACGAAGACGTCCACCAGCCCTTCCAGACCGTGCGCGCGGAACACCGGCCGCAGGTCCCACCCGATGTTGCTCACCACCGCCACCGGCACGCCCCGGCGCCGCAACTCCTCGAGCACCTCCCTCGCGTCCGGGTACGGTGACCAGGCGGCGGGCTCCATGTGCCGGTCGTACAGGGCCCCGTAGGCCTCCTCCCACGGCAGCTCCACCTCCCGCGCCAGCGCGGTGAACGCCGCGCGGTGGTGCTCCGCCGACAGGTCCCGCTCCTGCCACAGCCGCTCCAGCCGTGGCGGCACCCGCTCCGGCGCCGCTCCGCCCGGGAGCCCGCCGGCCCGCTCCAGGCGCTCCGCGTACGCCGCCAGCTCGGTCTCGCCGAGGGTGATCCCCAGCCGCTCCAGCACCGCGCCCAGCCAGCGCCGGGCGGGTTCGGCCCGCAGCAGGGTCCCGGAGAAGTCGAACATGCATCCCTTGATGGTCATGACTGCCATCCTCCCCGCCCCGGCTTCGCGGGCAACACCCCGGAGCCCGGTGCGGGCCGCGTCCCGGTCAGGAGGCGCCGAACCAGGGCTTCCCGGCGGCCCAGTGCCCGACCCACCCGGCGAACCCCGCATCGAACGGGCAGGCGCCCTCGCCGGTGACGTGCCACACCCGGCCGCGCTGCGGACCGGTGACGACGAGGTGCCAGTTCATGCCGCAGCCGTCCGTGCCGAGCACGATCGAGCCGTGGTCGAACACCTGGGCGCGCAGCGGCGCGAGTTCCTCCTCGGGCCGGTCGTCGTCCTCCCAGATCCATGCCGACGTCAGGGGGAAGGGGCGGCCGAGGTCGCGTCCGGCCGGGTCGTCGCCCCAGTCGTCCGGCAACTCCTCCAGGCCCACGAGCCCGAAGTCCGGAGGCCCCTGGAAGGAGCCGTCGGTGATCTCGGCGACGAACGTCCGGTAAGGCTCGGGCAGTACCACCCCGTGCCGCGCCTCGAAGGCGTGGACGGCCTCCCAGCCGAGCGCCGACGCGCCGCCGTCGTCGACGTCGAAGGCCGCGCGGAGCGCGGCGAGGTCCTCGGGGGAGGCGTGTTCGGTGTCCATGCCGCACATGGATACCAGCTGGTAGCGACAGCCTGGCAGGGCAGCCGCCCGGGTGCCTCGATCTCCCCTGGACCCGCACAACTCCCGGCCCCGACCGGCGGGGTCACGAGGACGTGCGCTCCTGCTCCGCGGCGCCCGTCCGCCACGGTTCGCAGAGCGCTGCCGTACCGGTGAGGACGGCCGCCGCGAGCAGCCAGCCGCCCAGGACGTCGGAGGGCCAGTGGACGCCGAGGTAGACGCGGGTGAAGCCGACACCGGCGACGGACACGAAGGCGACGGCGCAGGCGGCCACGCGCCACGGGGAGCGGGCCGGCAGGCGGAGCAGCAGCAGCCACAGCAGGGCGCCGCAGACGAGCGCGGCGGTCATCGCGTGGCCGGAGGGGAACGCCGCGTAAGCCGCCGAGTCGACGGGGTCCGGCCAGCGCGGGCGCTCCCGGCCGACGAGGGCCTTGGCGGACTGCTGGAGGACCCAGCCCAGGGTGCCGGCCAGCACCAGCCACAGGGCCTGGCGGTTCTCGCGCCGTACGAGCAGCCACACCACGGCCGCGAGCAGCAGCAGACGCATCGTCAGCGGATCCCAGACCCAGTCGGTGAGGACGCGGTTGAGCCGGGTCCAACCGGAGTGCCGCACCGCCACGGCGTGCAGCTCCACGGCGATGCCGCGGTCGGCGGCCAGCAGCGGCCCCCAGCGCGCCACGACGAGCCCGAGCAGCAGCAGGAAGGCGGCGCAGGCCGCCGCGCACTGGCTCAGGCACGCGGTGCGCAGGGCACGGTCGGGGTCCCGGACGTCGGACGGTGCGGGAGGGGCGTGCATGCAGCCGAGGCTACGTGAGCGCCCCGATTCCGGGGCCGAAGGCCACGAGCAACGGCACGACCGGGATCAGCAGCGCGCACGCGGACGCGCGGGCGCGGCCGAGGCGGGTGAGCCGCGGCGCGGGGTCCAGCAGCCGGTTGACGCGGACCGGGACCTGCGCGTCCGGTGCCGGGCAGGGGCCGAAAACGCCGCGGTCCTCGTTGAGTTCGACCAGGGCCAGGGCGGTGGTGAGCCGCCCGAAGCGGCGTGAGGCGATGTCGTCGGCGGCGAGTTCGACGAGCCGGTGCACCTGGTCGCGGAACGCGGCGAAGACCGGCACCTGCGGGAAGCCCGAGGCCAGCGCGCCGGCGCTGTGCAGGAGGACGTCGTGCCGGGCCCGCGCGTGGCCCTGCTCGTGGGCGAGGACGGAGTCCAGCTGACGGCCCTTCAGGCGGCGCAGGGCAGCCGTGGTGATGACCAGTTGCGGCCGCGGGCCGGTCAGCCACCAGGCGTCCGGGCGGTCGCTCTCCAGGACGACCAGCCGCTCGTCGGAGGCGGCGGCCTCACCGGGCAGCCGCGGAGAGCGGGCCCGCAGTTCGGCGCGGCGCGCCCGCTGCCGGGCGCCGGCCCTGCGGATCTCCCGGGCGAGCATGGCCGCCGTCCAGATGCCGCCGCAGGCCAGCAGGACCGCCAGATAACCCGCCCACGGCCCGTAACCGGGCAGCTCGTAGGCGTCGACGACGTCATGGGGGGCGAAGGCGAACAGTCCCTCGCGCAGCCAGGTCCACGTGGCGGAGGCGCTGAGGGCCATGGCCAGGAACAGGCACAGCAGGACCGCGCCGATCACGCACTGCCACACCCACAGGGCCAGCACCGGTTCCCGCTCGGGCCAGGTGGCGCGGGTGAGCAGCCGTGGGGCCATGGCGGCCGCCACCGCACCGAGCAGGAGCAGCGCGAGCGGGACGGTCATGCCGCCACACTATGAGGGCGTCACCGCACACGGGTACGTTCTTCGAGGGGAAAGTGACGCGCCTCACTGCCGTCAGAGCGTCAGGAGCATGGCGAACATCCCTATCGCCATGGACACGCGGCACGCCGAGGCCAGTTCGGGCGCGTGCGCCACCGGCACGACCCCACCCGCCGGAGCCCCACCGGCCGCCGTGACGGTGACGGGGACCGCGAGCAGTCGGACGCCCGCCGCCAGGACGTATATCGCGAAGTACGCCAGCAGCAGTCCGGTCGTCGCGGGCGTGCCCGCGGGCGCGTGACCGGCGTGGGCCGCGCCGCCGGCGGCACCCGCGGTGCCCGCCTCGGCCATGGCCACCGCCATGTAGACCATCGCCCCCGCGCCGACGGCATGGTGCAGATGGTGCGCGTCGTGCCGGGCCAGCAGCAGGGCGCGCACCGCCGCCGCACCGAAGACCAGACCGAAGGCCGCGGCGACCCACTGCGGCGGATCGAGGACGGACACCGGCACCGCCATCACGGCCATGCCCATCCCCATCAGCGCCTCCGCACGCGCCACCCGACGCTGGTCGGGACCGGTGCCGGGGCAGCCGCGCCGGGTGCGGAACAGGCAGTAGGCCCCCGTGGCGGCGCCCAGCACCACGAGCAGCCAGGCCACCAGCGGCGGTCCGTGCATGAGCGGCCCTCCTTCGGCTCCTCCCCGGAGGATGCCCGGACCCGGCGGCGCACACTCCAGCGCACGGGCGTACCGGGGGAGCGCGGCCGGGCCCCCGGCCTCAGCTGCGGGCCCGCTGGGTGACCGCCACGCAGACGAGGACCGCCAGCGCCGCGGGCGCGGTCAGCGCGCCCAGGTCCTCGCCGAGCAGCGCGGCCGCCCAGACCAGCGTCAGCAACGGCTGGGCCAGTTGCAACTGGCTGGCGCGCGCGACGCCGATGGCCGCCATGCCCCGGTACCAGACCATCAGCCCGAGGAACTGGGACACCACCGAGACCCAGAGCAGCCCGGCCACCGCCCGGCCGCCGAGGTGCACCGGCTCGAGCGCGAGCGCCACCCCCGCCGCCGGCACCGTCAGGGGCAGCGCTCCGACCAGCGCCCACCCGATGACCTGCCAGCCCGGCATGACCGAGGCCAGCCGTCCGCCCTCGACGTAACCGGCGGCGCAGACCAGCAGCGAAGCGAAGAGGAAGAGGTCACCCGTGGTCAGGGAGCCGCCGCCCTGCCACAGGGCGAAGCACACCACGACCGCCCCGCCCGCGACCGCGGCCGACCAGAAGGGCACCGACGGACGCGTCCCGACGCGTACGGCGGCCAGCACGGCGGTGACCAGCGGCAGCGCGCCCACGACGACGGCGGCGTGCGAGGTGTCGGTGGTGCGCAGCGCCAGGGTGGTGAGCAGGGGGAACCCGAGGACGACACCGAGCGCCACGACCGCGAGCCCCGCCCAGTGCCGGCGGTCGGGCAGCGGCACCCGCGCGGCGGCCAGACAGGCGCCCGCCACGGCAGCGGCCAGCACACCCCGGACGGTGGTGGCGGACCAGGGGCCGAGCCCGGTGAGCGCCCAGTGTGTCGCGGGAAAGGTCAGCGAGAAGGCGGCGACACCCAGCCCGGCGAGCGCGGTGCCACCTGTACGGCTCCCGACCGCTATCGGCGGGGCGACGGTAGCGCTATTGTGTGCTGTCATGGCCAACGGTAGCAGTTCAGGAAATGTTGCGGACACCCTGAGAGATGAGCTCCACCGCTACTCACCCGGCGAGAAGCTGCCGTCGAGCCGTGTCCTCGTCGAGCGCTTCGGCGTCAGCCCGGTCACGGTCTCCCGGGCCCTGGCCGCGCTCGCCTCCGAGGGCCTGGTCGTCACCCGCCCCGGCGCGGGCGCCTACCGTGCCCAGCGTGTCGCCGACGGCCCGCGTCCGGTCGACACCTCCTGGCAGCAGGTGGCCCTCACCGTCGAGGAGCACGGCGATTCCACCCCCAGGGTCGTCGACGCCTCAGGCGTGACCGCCAGCCTCGCCGTCCCGCCGCCCGGGGTGATCGCCTTCAACGGCGGTTATCTGCATCCCTCGCTCCAGCCCGAGCAGGCGCTGGGGGCCGCGCTCGCCCGCGCCGCCCGCCGCCCCGGCGCCTGGCAGATGCCACCGCTGGAGGGACTGACCGCGCTACGGGCCTGGTTCGCGCGCGAGGTCGGCGGCCCCGGCGGCACCCTCGGCCCCGCCAACGTCCTGGTCACCGCGGGCGGCCAGGCCGCGCTCACCACCGCCCTGCGCGCGCTCGCCCCGCCCGGTTCACCGGTGCTGGTCGAGTCGCCGACGTACCCCGGCGCCATGGCGGTCGCCCGCGCGGCCGGGCTGCGTCCCGTCCCGGTCCCCATGGACGACGGCGGCGTGCGCCCGGACCTGCTCGCCGACGCCTTCGCCGCCACCGGCGCCCGGGTCTTCTTCTGCCAGCCGCTCTTCCAGAACCCCACCGGCGCCGTCCTCGCCGCCGACCGCCGCCGGCGGATCACCGAGATCGCCCACGCCGCCGGGGCCTTCCTCGTCGAGGACGATTTCGCCCGGCGCCTCGGTCACGGCGCCGAACCGCCGCCGCCCCTGGTCGTGGACGACCCCTACGGCACCGTCGTCCACGTCACCTCGCTGACCAAACCCACCTCGCCCAGCCTGCGCGTCGGCGCCCTCGTCGCCCGCGGCCCGGTCATGGAGCGGCTGCGCGCCATCCAGATCGTCGACAGCTTCTTCGTGCCGCGCCCCCTGCAGGAGGCCACCCTCGAACTCGTCGGCGCCCCCGCCTGGCCCCGCCATCTGCGTGCCGTCTCCGCGGGCCTGCGCGACCGCCGTGACGCGATGCTCGCCGCCCTCCACCGCGAACTGCCGGGCCTGGTGTCCCGCGTCCGCGTCCCGGTCGGCGGCTACCAGCTCTGGCTGCGGCTCCCGGACGGTACGGACGAGTCCGCCCTCGCCGCCGCCTCGCTGCGCGCCGGCACCGCCGTCGCTCCCGGCCGCCCCTACTTCGCCGCCGAGGCCCCGGCCCCGTACGTCCGCCTCAGCTTCGCCGACACCAGCGGCACCGAGGAGATCGCCGAGGGCGTCCGCCGGTTCGCCGCGGCCTGCGCCGAGAGCGGCGTCGACGGGGTGGGCACGGACGGGGTGGCCCGATGACCGGCGAGGACCTCCCCGCACCGGCGGCACCCCTGTCCGGCGTGCTGATCGCCGACTTCGGGCGCGTCCTGGCGGCGCCCTACGCCACGATGCTGCCGGCCGACCTCGGCGCCGACGTCATCAAGGTCGAGCACCCGGACACCGGGGACGACACCCGCGCCTGGGGGCCGCCCCACGCGCACGGGGAGTCCACCTACTTCCTGTCCGTCAACCGCAACAAGCGGTCGGTCGCGCTCGACCTGCGCGACGCCACGGACCGCCGCCGGGCAGCGGAACTGGTGCGCCGCGCCGACGTCCTGTTCGAGAACTTCCGCCCCGGCACCATGGACAAGTACGGCCTCGGCTACGACGCGGCCCGGTCCCTCAACCCCGGTGTCGTCTACTGCTCCGTCACCGGCTTCGGCACCGGCGAAGGCGCCGCCCTGCCCGGTTACGACCTGCTGATCCAGGCCGTCGGCGGCCTCATGAGCGTCACCGGGCCCGGCCCCGGGGAGCCGGTCAAGGCCGGGGTGGCCCTCGTCGACGTCCTCACCGGCCTGCACGCGGCGATCGGCGTGCTGGCCGCACTGCGCCACCGGGACGCCACCGGCGAGGGACAGCACGTCGAGGTCAACCTGCTCTCCTGCCTGCTGTCCAGCCTGGTCAACCAGGCGGGCGGCTACACCCTCGCGGGGGTCGTGCCGGGCATCCTGGGCGAGGTCTTCCATGCCGCGGACCGCCCCCTGGTCCTCGCCGTCGGCAACGACCGGCAGTTCGCGGCGCTGTGCGAGGGCCTGGACGCACCGGAGCTCGCCCGCGCCCCCCCCGTTACGCCTCCAACGCCGACCGCGTCGCCCACGCCGGCGAACTCGCCGAGCGGCTCGGCCGCTCGCTGCGCGGGCGCGCCGCGGCCGAGTGGTTCGACCGCCTGACGCCGCTGGGGGTGCCCTGCGGCCCGGTCAACGACCTGGCCCAGGCCTTCGGCCTCGCCGAACGGCTCGGGCTCGCCCCGCGCGCCACGCTCCACGGCGACGGACCCGCCCTGGACGTCACGGCGAACCCGATCGGCCTCTCCCGCACACCGCCCCGCTACGACCGCCGCCCGCCCCGACTGGGCGACCACACCGACGCCATCACGGCCTGGCTCGACTCGTGACCGCGGAGCCCTACCCCCGGTAGCGCAGGGGGTGGTCCGCGGGGACCTCCACCACGCAGATCCGTACGGAGTCCGGGTCCTCGATCCACATCTCGATCAGCCCCCAGGGCTCCTTCACGGGCTCCCGCACGATCCGGACCCCGCGCCCGGCGAACCGGCGGTGGCACTCCGCCACGTCCTCGACCTGGAGCCACAACTGGAGCCCGGGGGCGGGCGGCCCGTCGGCGTGCCCCGAGACCTCGAGGAAGCCCCCGCCCAGGAAGAACACGGTGCCGCGCTCCTCCCACGGCCCGAACTCGCGGTAGACCGCCAGTCCCAGGTCGTCGCGGTAGAAGGCGCGGGACCTTTCGAGATCGGTCGGCCGGAGCAGGATCCTGCTGCTCAGTACGTTCGTCACGGCCCGAAGCTACCCACGCGCCGCCGGGAAAACCGGCTGACACGGCGCCCCCGCGTCCGCGAGGCTGCCCCGCATGGACCACGGCCCCGGCGCGATCGCCCCGCTGTTCAGGACCTGCACCCGCTGCGGCGCCGAAGCCGGCTACCACGCCGGCGTGTGCGTCATCGACGGCGTGGCGCACTGGAGCGTGGAGGGCGCCTGCGAGACGTGCGGGTCCGCCGAGGCGGAGTGCGGCCGCGGCGAGGTCCCCGAGTACGTCAGTGCCGCCCTCGTCGCCGCACACGGCGAGGTGGTGCTGCGTGCCGAGCCGCTCCCCGGCGCCGCGGGCGCGCGTGCGCTCAAGACCGTCCGGGAGGTGTTCGGCGTGCCGCTCACCGAGGTCCGCGGCCGGTTGCGCGCGCTCGCCGGTGAGGGCGAGCGGGGAACGGAGCCGGAGACGGCGCTGCTGGCCGCCCGTCTGAGGGAGGGCGGGTTCGCCGTCACGTTGGAGGCCGGGGAACCGCCCACGGGCGAGGAGCGCTTCGTGCCCACCGCGCCCGGGCGCCGGTGGCCCGCCAACCCGGCCGCCCAAGGCCACCCCGTCCGTACCGCCGCGCCCGCCCGCGTCGGCCGCGGCAGGGGCCGTCAGGTGCTTCTCGTCCCGGGGAGCCTGCCCGGGGAACTGCGCGAGCCGCTCGCCGACTACCTTGCGGGGGGCCGGATCCTCGTCATCGCCGGGAGCCCCGCTCCGGATCCGCTCTCCGAGGGGCCGTACGAGTACGTCCGCCTCGGGCGGGCCACCGACGGCACCTGGACGTGGGACCTGGCCTGGGAGCAGTGGGTGCGCCGGCGCGGGTGCGCGCCGCCCGAGGAGTTCGTGCGGCACGTGCGGGCCAGGGGTTTCGTGCCGCCTCCGGACACGACCGGCTAGCCTCGGGACGAGCCGCCGCCGCAGAGAGGACACCCCCGCCATGGAGACCGCGCAGCCCGTCGCCCGTCCCGTCTTCCGCACCGCCACCCGTGAGGACGTCCCCGTCCTGGTCGCGCTGATCGAGTCGGCGTACCGCGGCGAGGCCAGCCGCACCGGATGGACGACGGAGGCGGACCTGCTCGAGGGCCAGCGCACCGATCCCGAGGGCGTGGCGGCCGTCATCGACGGCGAGCGCAGCCTGATCCTCGCGGTCGAGGCGGACGGCGTCGTCGTGGCCTGCTGCCAGCTGGAGAACCGCGACGGTCACGCCTACTTCGGGATGTTCGCCGTGCGCCCGGCCCTGCAGGGCGGCGGTCTGGGCAAGCTGGTGCTCGCCGAGGCGGAGCGGCGGGCCCGCGAGGAGTGGGCGGCGGACGAGATGCACATGACGGTGATCACGCAGCGCGAGGACCTGATCGCCTGGTACGTGCGCCGGGGCTACGCGCGGACCGGCCGCACCAGCCCCTTCCCGTACGGCGACGCGCGGTTCGGGCTGCCCACGCGCGACGACCTCGCCTTCGAGCTGCTGGTCAAGCAGCTCGGCTGACGGCCGCCTCAGAGCCGCCCGGCCTCGACGATCCGCGACAGGAAACGCCGGGTGCGCTCGTGCGCGGGCGCGCCGAAGACGTCGGCGGGCGTGCCGCGTTCGAGCACCACGCCGCCGTCGAGGAAGCAGACCTGGTCGGCGACCTCGCGGGCGAAGCCCATCTCGTGCGTGGCGATGAGCATGGTCATGCCGTCCTCTTTGAGGTCCCGGACGACGCCCAGCACCTCGCCGACCAGTTCGGGGTCGAGCGCCGCGGTGATCTCGTCGAGCAGCAGCAGCCGGGGCCTGACCGCCAGCGCCCGGACGATCGCCACCCGCTGCTGCTGCCCACCGCTGAGCCGGTCCGGGTACTCACGCGCCTTGCCGTCGAGCCCGAGGCGGCCGAGCAGCTCGTGGGCCCGCGCCTCGGCGTCGCGGCGAGGGGCGCCGTGCACGCGGCGCGGCGCCAGGGTGACGTTGTCCAGCACCGTCATGTGCGGGAAGAGGTTGTAGGCCTGGAAGACCACGCCGATGCGCCGCCGGACCGCGTCCGGGTCGGCCCGTGGGTGGGTGATCTCCTCGCCGTCCAGGAAGATCGCGCCGTCGTCGACCTCCTCCAGGAGGTTGGCGCAGCGCAGCAGCGTGGACTTCCCCGAGCCGGACGCGCCGATCAGGGCGGTGACGGTGTGCTGCGGGACCTCCAGATCCACGTCCCGCAGCACGAGGGAGCCGCCGAAGCCCTTGCGGACCGACTCCAGCCGCAGGACGGGTGCCTCGGTCATACGGTGCCTCCCTGCGACTGGCGCCGGTTCATGCGCGCGGTGACCCAGTCGGTGAACCGGGTCATGGGGATGGTGAGGGCCACGAAGACCAGCCCGGCCACGACGTAGGGCGTGTAGTTGAAGGTCTGGCTGGTGATGATCTGCGCCGCGTAGACGGCGTCGATCACCCCGGCGATGGAGACCAGGCCGGTGTCCTTCTGCAAGGACACCAGGTCGTTCAGGAGCGGTGGCACGACACGCCGCACGGCCTGCGGCAGGACCACGTGCCGGAGGGTCTGCGCACCGCTCAGCCCCAGCGAGCGGGCGGCGGCGCGCTGGCTCGGGTGGACGCTCTCGATGCCCGCCCGGAAGACCTCGGCCACGTAGGCGGAGTAGGTGAGCACCAGACCCGCGCCGCCCAGCACGACCGGGTTCGTGGGCACCCCTTGCAGGCGCAGCGCCGGGACCCCGTAGATCACCGCCAGCAGGCAGATGATCAGCGGCAGGCCGCGGAAGAAGTCGACGTACGCGACCGCCAGTGCCCGGAGCGGGAAGAACACCGGACCGCGCAGCGTCCGGACCACGGCCAGCAGCAGGCCGAGGACCAGCACGATCGCGCCGCAGACGACCAGCAGCCGCAGGTTGAGGAGCAGGCCGTCGAGGACCTTCGGCAGGGCGAGGCGCGCGTAGTGGCCGCTGAGGAAGGTCTCCCGGACCCGCGGCCAGCCGGGGGAGCCCGTGATGCCCAGGCAGAGCACCCCCGCCGTGACCAGGGTGCTCGTCGCGGCGATCGCCGTCGCGCGGCGCGTGCGGGCGCGCCGGTGGCGCTCCCGCTCCAGGCGCCGCTGCGACGGCGTGTACGCGTCCTTGTGCAGTTCCTCGCCGAGCGTCACTTGAGGACCGGTGCGCCGACCGCGTCGGACAGCCACTGCTGCTCCAGCTCCGCGAGCGTGCCGTCCGCCCGCAGGGCGTCGACCGCCTCGGTGACGCAGGCGGTGAGCGGGCTGCCCTTGTCCAGGACGAGGCCGAACTGCTCCTGTGCGCCGGCGGTGGTCGCGAACTGCCCGACGACCTTGGCGTCGTCCAGTTCCGCGGAGGTGATGTAGAAGGCGGTGGGCAGGTCGACGACGATGGCGTCCACCTGGCCGTTCTTGAGGGCGGCGACGGCGAGGTCGTTCTTCTGGTAGACGGCCGCGGTGCGCTCCGGCTCGATCTCGTCGTTGATGAGGTCGAGGCTCGTCGTGCCGACCTGGGCGCCCAGCTTGACCTTCTTCAGCGCGGCGACGTCCGTGGCGTTCGCGGCCGGGGAGTCCTTCAGGGCGACGACGGCCTGGCGGACGTCGTAGTAGCCGGAGGAGAAGTCCACGGCCTTCCGGCGGTCCGCCGTGACGGAAACCTGGTTGATGTCGAAGTCGAAGGACTTGGCGCCCGGGGCGAAGGCGTTGTTGAAGGCGACCGTCCGCCAGGTGACGGCGGCCTTGCCGTAGCCCAGCCGCTTCGCCACCGCGTAGGCGACCGCGGACTCGTACCCCTTGCCGTTGGCCGGCTCGTTGTCCTGGAACCAGGGGGCGTAGGCGGGGTTGTCGGTGCCGATCGTCAGGACGTCCGCGGTACGGGTGTCCAGTTTGCCCGGTGCGCAGGACGCCCCGGCCGGGGCCGGGGCGGAGCCTGCGGGCGACGAGGGGCCGTCGGAGGCGGAGTCCTCCTGCGGGGCGCACGCCGCCGCGGTGAGGCCGAGGACGAGGACCGCCGCGGCGGAGGTGAGGCGCGCGGGAACCCGGAGGGCGAATGCGGTACGCATGGCGGGACATTGGCACCGCCGGGCGCCGGATGTCCACGACATCGTGGCCGGATCCCGCATGCCGGACGGTTGTGTCGGGCGTGTTGCGGGGCGGGCGGGTCACCAGGCGGTGAGGCCGCCCTCGACCGCGCGCTTGACCGCCGGCATGTCGGTGACGACGCCGTCGAGGCCGAGGGCCCTTGCCAGCGCGAGGTCGGCGGGGGTGTTCACGGTCCAGGCGATCACCGAGATCCCCGCGCGGTGGCACTCCTGCACCAGTGCCAGGCTGATCCGCCGCAGGCTCAGGCTGACGAGCTTCGCGCCGACCGCCTGCGCCCGGGTGACGATCTCCGCGCCCATGGGGCCCTGGGCGACCAGCACGGTGCGCACGTCGGGCAGGCACTCGCGGATCTCGGCGAGCGCCTCGTCGTGGAAGGACAGCACGTCGACACGCCCGACCAGGTCGCGCTCGCGCATCACCTCGGCCAGTACGCGGGCCGCCGCGACGTCCTTGATCTCGGCCTGGATCGGCTTGGTGACCGCGTCCAGGACCTCCTCGAACACCGGGATCCGCTCACCGGCGCCCGCGTCCAGCTCGCGCAGCTCGTCCAGGGTGAGGTCGCCGATCGGCCCGGAGCCGTCCGTGGTGCGGTCGACCTTCACGTCGTGCATGACGATCAGGGCGCCGTCCTTGCTGAGGTGCAGGTCGAGCTCGATCTGGTCCATGTCCTCGCGCTCGGCGCGGACGAAGGAGCGGAGGGTGTTCTCGGGCTCGACGCCCATGACACCGCGATGGCCGACGGTGAGAAAACTCAAGGGGGATCGCTTCCGTGCTGGGTGCTGCGGGTGATCGACGGGACGCCCGCAGCCTAGCGGCCCCTTGCGGCACGGGGCCGAACGCGGGATGAACGGCGCGGCCGCCCGCAGGAAGATCCACGGCCGGGGGCCCTTCCGGCGGAAGAATCTCCTCCGCCTCCACTTGAACGGGAGAAGCTGCCGTATATACGGTGGGCCGACAAGAGGTTCTTCAGCGAAGGAGGGGTCATGACGGAAATTCTGTCGCCGGCAGCGGCATCGATGGACAGCACAGCCACCAGCGAGGCCGGTGTGTCCGGCGGCGGCATTGTCCGGCATCCGGCGTGGGCGGTCCTGAAGCAGGCGGTGGAGGAGATCCGTCCCTGGCAGAGCAAGGACGGCTCGGTCGACTTCTCCGCGGAGGGTGCGCCCGGGCGCGCCGCCGTCGAGAGCGCCCTGGACCGGGTGGTCCGCGCCGTCGAGGACCTCTCCCCGCTCGTGCCGCACGACAAGGCCTACCACGAGGCCCTGGTCGTTGACCTGCGCCGCTGGGCCGAGGGAGGCTTCGCGGTGCCGGACTTCCTCGACTCGCTGCTGGCCTTCCACCCCGCGGCCGACCGCCAGGACGGCCTGGAGCACCTCGTGGTGTTCCCGATGTACACGCAGAACGGCAACCCGGACCGCAACCTGGAGGCCGTCGCGCTGCGCGTCGTCTGGCCGCAGTGGCTGTCCGAGCTGGAGCGCACCCGCTACGACAACCCCCTCTTCGTGCCGATCACCTTCGAGGACTTCACCCCCGGGTACGACACGAACTCCGCGGTGCTCTTCCCCGAGACCGTCGCCGTCCGCGAGGCGCCCGAGCGCTTCACCTGGGGCGGCATCTTCTGCGACCGGGAAGCCGCCCGCTTTCGCGCCGTGAGCCGCGCCGCCGTGGACACCCTCGGTCTCTCGCTCCCCGAGGACGCCGAGGAACTGCTGGCGGACCAGGACCTCAGCCAGCAGACCTTCACGCTGTGGGACATGATCCACGACCGCACGCACAGCCACGGCGACCTGCCCTTCGACCCCTTCATGATCAAGCAGCGGCAGCCGTTCTGGATGTACGGCCTGGAGGAGCTGCGCTGCGACCTCACGACCTTCAAGGAGGCCGTGAAGCTGGAGGCCGAGGGCCACGGCATGGGCCGCTACGTCCAGTACGCGATCCTCTTCGACCGCCTCTTCCGCTTCCCGGTGACCGGAGACCGCGTCCGCAACTACGACGGTCTGGGCGGCCAGCTGCTCTTCGCGTACCTGCACAAGCACGACGCCGTACGCTGGACGGACAACAAGCTCCACATCGACTGGCAGCGCGCCCCGCAGGTGACCAACCAGCTGTGCGCCGAGATCGAGAAGCTCTACCGGGACGGCATCGACCGCCCCAAGCTCGTGCACTGGTTCGCCGCCTACGACCTCGTCGCCGGCTACCTCTCGCCGCACCCCGGTTCGGTCTGGGCCAAGGGCCCGGAGGCCCTGGACCTCGACCAGCCGCCGCGGAAGCTCGTGGACGACGTGCTGCCGGACGAATTTCCGCTCAGCATGTTCTACGAGGCCCTGGCCAAGAAGCTGCGTGATGTGATCGCCTCGACCAAGGGCATCACGGCCCGCGGCACGGGTCAGGTGGCCGCGTGACCGATCCAGGCGAGGAGGCGGCGGAGATGACGGAAGCCAACGAGGCGGCCAGGGGACCCCTGGCCGGAGCCGTGATCGCGGTGGCAGGGGCCGGCGGCCCCGCCGGACGCGCGACGCTGCAGCGGCTCGCCCGTGCCGGTGCCTGGGTCATCGCCGCGGACGCCAACCCGGAGCGGCTCGCCGAGGCCGTCGACCTGGCCCGCTTCGACGCGGGCGGCGCCGGGATCACCGGGGACATCGTCGACCTCCTCGACCTGGACGCCACCCGTGAGTGGGCGGGCCGGATCGAGAAGGAGCACGGCCGGATCGACGGCATGGTCCACCTGGTCGGCGGCTGGCGCGGCTCGGCCTCCTTCCAGGAGACCGACCTCGCGGACTGGGACTTCCTGGAGAAGCTCCTCATCCGCACCGTCCAGAACACCTCGCTCGCCTTCCACGACGGGCTGCTCTCCAGCCCCTCCGGACGCTACGTGCTGATCAGCGCCGCCGGGGCCACCCAGCCCACCGCGGGCAACGCCGCGTACGCCGCCGCCAAGGCCGCGGCCGAGGCGTGGACGCTGGCCATGGGAGACTCCTTCCGCAAGCTCGCGGGGGAGCACGCCCCGACCGCCGCGGCCACCGTGCTGGTGATCAAGGCCCTGGTGCACGAGCAGATGCGCAAGGAGCGCCCGAACGCCAAGTTCGCTGGCTTCACCGATGTGACCGATCTGGCCGACGCCATCGCGGACGTGTGGAACCGGCCCGCCGAAGAAGTGAACGGAACCCGCCAGTGGCTGACACCCCGTCCGTGACCGCACCCCCGACCGACGCGGTCCGGCACCACGACCCCCGCGTCCGGGGCTTCGCCAGCGACAACTACGCGGGCGTCCATCCCGAGGTGCTGGCGGCGATCGCCCTCGCCAACGGCGGCCACCAGGTCGCCTACGGCGAGGACGACTACACCGCCCACCTGCAGGAGGTCTTCCGCGGCCACTTCGGCCCGCGGGCCGAGGCCTTCCCGGTCTTCAACGGCACCGGTGCGAACGTCGTGGCCCTGCAGGCGCTGACCGAGCGCTGGGGAGCGGTCGTCTGCGCCGCCTCCGCCCACATCCACGTGGACGAGGGCGGCGCCCCGGAACGGATGGGTGGCCTGAAGCTGCTCACCGTGCCCACCCCGGACGGCAAGCTCACCCCCGAGCTGATCGACCGGGAGGCCTGGGGCTTCGACGACGAGCACCGCGCGCAGCCGCAGGTCGTCTCGATCACGCAGTCCACCGAACTGGGCACCTGCTACACGCCCGAGGAGATCCGCGCGATCTGCGACCACGCCCACGATCGGGGCCTCGCCGTCCACCTCGACGGCTCGCGGATCGCCAACGCCGCGGCCACCCTCGGGGTGCCGCTGCGGGAGTTCACCACCGACGCGGGCGTGGACGTCCTCTCCTTCGGCGGCACCAAGAACGGGCTGCTGCTGGGCGAGTGCGTCGTGGTGCTGAACCCGGAGCGGGTGCGGGCGATGAAGCACCTGCGGAAGCTGTCCATGCAGCTCGCCTCCAAGATGCGCTTCGTCTCGGTGCAGTTCGAGGCGCTGCTCGCCGGTGACCTGTGGCTGCGCAGCGCCGGTCACGCCAACGCGATGGCCCGGCGCCTGGAGTCGGCCGTCCGCGCCGTCGAGGGCGTCACCGTCGTCCGCCCCGTCCAGGCCAACGCGGTCTTCGCGCGGCTGCCGCGTGAGGTCAGCGAACGGCTGCAGAAGCGCTACCGCTTCTACTTCTGGGACGAGTCGACCGGTGAGGTCCGCTGGATGTGCTCGTTCGACACGACCGAGGAGGACGTGGATTCCTTCGCGGCGGCGCTGGCCGAGGAAATGGCCGCCCATTCCGCCTGAATCCGAAAAGCCGGAGGGGCGTACGGGATTTCCCGTGCGCCCCTCCGTGCTTTCCGTGTCCCGCGTGGGGGCACCGGATCACGAATTGACGCAGACGTTGCCGAGCGCGGGGTTGAGCAGCCCGATGGCGTTGATGGTGTTGCCGCACAGGTTGATCGGCACGCTGACCGGGATCTGGATGACGTTGCCGCTGGCGACACCGGGCGAGCCGACGGCGGCGGCCTGGGCCGAGGCACCGCCGTGGCCGTAGCCGCGACCGTGGTCGGTCGCGCCGGCGGCGCCTGCGGCGCCCATCACGGTGGCGCCGGCGACAGCGGTCAGGGCCGCGGCCTTCGCGATGCGCATCATTCGTTCTCCTTGTGGACGATCGCTCTGCGGACCCTGATCAACGACCCCTGATGGCACCGGATGTGGGAATCCACCCGTTCGGGCCTTGCGTCAACCGGGCAAACGTCAACGACTCGTAGGGGGAGGTGATCCCGGTCTCGTAGAGCAGACCGACCGTGCCGTCGGCGAGTTCGACGAGGTCGGAGTAGGCCGCGGGACGTTCGCTGACGGGGGGTTCGGACGTCCACGAGGCGCCCTGGTCCCCGCTGACCCGGAGGGTCATCCTGCGGCGTTTCGCGGGGTCGGCCGGGCCCGAGTACAGCAGCGCCCCGTCCCGGGTGTGCAGGACGCTGCCCTGCACCTCGGGACCTTCCAGGGCGCCCTGCGGCCGGAAGATGCCGTCCACGCTGAGCCCGCCGTCGGAGCTGTAGGCGTCGGCGCGGGTGGGGGCGGAGAACCCGCGGTCGTCACGGCTGTTGATGTAGACCCGGCCGCCGGGGAGTTCGGCCATCGTGCTCTCGTTGAGGTTCAGCCAGTCGCCGGGGAGCGCCTGGACGAAGCCGATGTGCCAGTCCTGGCCGCCGTTGTCGCTGTAGAGCGCGTGGGCGCCGTGCATCGTCACGCCGGCGAGGACGGACGTGTGGTTGGCGGGCGCCAGCAGGCGTCCGGCGTGCGGGCCGCTCCTCAGGGCGATGGCGTGCCCCGGACCTGTCGCGTACCAGCGCCAGTTGGCGGGTTTGACCTCGGAGGTGATGTCGCGGGGCGGGGACCAGGTCAGGCCGCCCGAGTCGCTGTGCAGTTCGTAGACGAGCCGTTCCGGGCCGGTGTCGCGGCAGATCAGCAGCACGACGCGCCCGGTGCGGGGATCCACCACCGGGGCGGGGTTGCCGAAGGTCTCGGTTCCGGCGTCGGCGATCATCTGGAGCGGCTCCCAGGTGCAGCCGCCGTCGTAGGAGCGCCGGAGCACGACGTCGATGTCACCGTCGTCCGCCCCCGAGTTGCGGCGCCCCTCGGCGAAGGCGAGGACGGTGGTCCCGCCGATGCGTACGACCGCCGGGATGCGGAAGGTGTGGTACCCCTGCGTCCCGGACCGGAAGGGCACCGACGTCGTGCAGGCGGCCGGGAGTGGTGTGGCCGCCTCGCCCTCGGACGCCTGCCACCCGGCGGCCCCGGTGAGCAGCAGGGCGAGGCCGGCCAGCGTGCGTCTGCCCCTGGCGGCGGCGAGTGTCATCGGGCGATTCCTCCGGGCGGCGTGCGGTCGGCCAGCGGCGCCACATTCTCACCGGTCGGCCCGAGTCGCCGTATGACACTCCGTTCGATGCCTTTCCGGTAGTTCAATATGAGGAATTAGGCCGAAACGGCGGCGGATATGCTTGACGGTTTACCGGGTCCCGTCTTTGTCTGTGTCAGAGGTATCGACCAATGAATATGCCCGGATCCTTTCGGGGGCGCTGGTCGAAGAGCCCGCGTGGAGCGATAGTTGTGCACCTGTCGTCCATGCCCATGACAGGGGGACACCCGCCATGACCCGACCGACCCCACGTCGTACGGTGCTGGCAGCCGCCATCGCGGCGGCAGCCGCGGCGACGACCGCCCCGCGAGCCTTCGCCGCGTCCGGCGCGGACGACTGCGACCTTGCCGACGACGTGGTGGGCAGGCCGGGCGCCCACGACGGCGACGTGGCCGCCGTGGACTACCGGGCCTGGACGCGATGGGCCGACTGGCACCGCGGACGGGGCTCCGGCACCGGCGTCGTGCCCGGCCCCCGCCCCGGCGTGGCGATCCTGCGGCCCACCGGCACGATGGAGTACACCGACCCGCACACCCGGATCACCGCGACGTGGGAGACCGCCACCTGGACCTCCCCCGAGCACACCCCGCGGCACCCGGCGACCGAGATCGTCGCCTCCTGGAACGCCCGCACGCCACCCGGCACCTGGATCCAGGTCGAGCTGGGCGCCAGGTACACCGACGGCAGCCGGTCCCCCTGGTACGTGATGGGCCGCTGGGCCTCGGGCGACGCCGACATCAAGCGCACCTCCGTCGACGACCAGAGCGACGGCAGGAGCAGCGTCTGGACCGACACCCTCTCCGTCGACGACCCCGCCTCGGGCCTGCGGCTCGCCTCGTACCGCCTGCGGCTCACCCTGCTGCGCACCCCCGGCTCCCGGGTCACCCCCACCGTCTGGCGGCTCGGCGCCATGGCCTCCGACGTCCCGGACCGCTTCACGGTGCCGGCGTCCGTGCCGGGCGTGGCAAGGGGGGTCGAACTGCCCGTGCCGCGCTACTCGCAGGAGATCCACAAGGGTCAGTACCCGCAGTACGACAACGGTGGCGAGGCCTGGTGCAGCCCGACGGGCTCCCAGATGGTCATCGAGTACTGGGGCCGCGAGCCGGCCGCCGCCGACCTGGCCTGGGTCGACCCCTCCTACGTGGACCCCCAGGTCGACCACGCCGCCCGCTACACCTACGACAGCCAGTACGAGGGCTGCGGCAACTGGCCGTTCAACGCGGCCTACGCGGCCACGTACCACGACATGGTCGCCGTCATCACCCGGCTGCGCGGCCTGAACGACATCGAACTGCTGATCAGGGCCGGCATCCCGGTGATAACGTCCCAGTCCTTCCTCGCCTCCGAACTCGACGGCGCGGGGTACGGGACCTCCGGGCACCTGATGTGCGTCATCGGCTTCACCGCCGACGGCGACGTCATCGCCAACGACCCCGCGAGCCCCGACGACGCCTCGGTGCGCCGCGTCTACAAGCGGTCGCAGTTCGAGACCATCTGGCTGAGGACGAAGCGGTACACCGCCGACGGGCAGCTGCGCAGCGGCACGGGCGGCGTCTGCTACCTCTACTGGCCGCTGCGGCCCTCGGGCCGCCAGGCCCGGGCCCTGCAGCGGATCGGGGTGCTCTAGCCGGCTCCTGCGGCCGCGGTCAGCCGCCGGGGGGTATGGGTGCGAGCGGGCGCAGCGAGAAGCTGATGCTCGGGACGGGCAGCAGGCTCGGCAGGTGGGTCGGGTAGACCGGGTAGGTCGGGCGGTACGAGGGGAAGGCCGTCCGCCAGTCCTGGGCCGGCTGGTAGCCGGTCGCGCCGGGCAGGCCCGGGCCGCACTCCAGAGTGCCGTTGACGACGTGGCAGGGCGTCCCGCCGGGCGACGGCGTCGTGTCGTCACCGCCGCCGGCGACCGCCACGACGATCCCGACGAGGGCGGCGGCGCCGACCGTCACGAACCCGACGCGGGTCTGGTGCTTCCTCTGCTGCTCCGCGTCTGGGTCCACCACGGTCGTGAACCGCCATCCTTGGAACGACGGGCCCTTCGCGTCGCCCGGTTCCTCCGCGAGCCACGGATGCGCCGGATCGGGCGGTCCCGAGCGGTCGGGGTCCACGTCCAGGAGCGTGAGGTGGAGCCGCAGCCGGTCGAGTTGGGGCGGCTCGGAGAGCGCCTCCGTGACGAGCACGCGCAGCCCGTCGTCGGCCAGGCCGTCGCAGACCAGACGGGTGCTCCCGCCCCACAGGGGGACCCAGGCGGCCCGCCCCTCCCGGAGCAAGGTGTGGCCCACCAGCGCGTGCAGCGACTGCGCCAGCTCCTCGTTGGTGCCGTCGAACTCCCGGGCCAGCGCGCCCGGTCCGTCGTCGGCGAGCAGGCGCAGCACGGTGTCCAGCCCCGGAAGCCGCTCCCCGGTCGCGCGCGACGCGGCACGCAGGAGGTCCCAGGCACGCGTGCCCGCCACGCGGTTGGCGGAGAGCTCGATCCAGCGCTCCCACGGGACGGTCGTCCGGCTGTGGGCCAGTGGACCGCGCAGTTCCCCGAGCACACGTCCCACGTCCCCGGGGAGCAGCCGGAGCGCGCCGCTCCCGTCGTCCTCCCCGGGCGGGGCGTCGAGCTCCCGCAGACGGCGCAGCCTGAGACCGAGCGGCGGGTGCGAGTCGCGCCGGTGCGAGCGGACGCGGTCGTCGTCCACCGGTACACGCCGGACGCCCAGCTCGCCGAGGAGCGAACGGAACGCCAGGTAGGGGTTGTCGGGGTGCATCCCCACCAGGGCGGCCGGATCGAGCCACTCCTGCTGGAACCTCCGCCACGCCACCGCGGTGCCGTGCGTCGCGCGCAGCGCCGACGCCGTCACCTCGCGCCCGGCCAGGCGCGCGGCCGTGCGGTCCGCCTCCAGCTCCTGGCGGCGTCGTACCGCGAAGGTGAGCCACCGGAAGACCAGCGCGTACAGCCGTACGGAGCCGCGCACCACGAGGTGCGGGAGGGAGAACCACCTCGTCCCGGTGTTCCGCTGGCCGAGGGTCGTGGCCAGGGCGGCGTCGCACCGGTACGCGACGGCCCCGAAGCGCGTGTGACGGTGGGAGAAGTGGCCGAACTCGTGGGCCAGCACGGCCCTCAGCTCCGCGTGGGTGAGGCTCGCCAGCAGGGGCAGGCCCAGGTGGAGCCGGCGCTGCCCGGACAGCAGGCCGAGCGCCGCCCCGTCCTCCGACACGGACGCGTTGACGTCCCCGGTCAGCAGCAGCACGTCAGGCGGGCGCGCCCCGACCTGCCAGGCGATGCCGGTGGCCAACTCCCACAGCGCGGGGGCCTCTTCGCGCGACACCGGTACCGCGTCCGCCCGCAGCGGCGCCGCCCGGGTGATCGCGCCCAGCCCCTGGACGATGCTCAGCAGCAGCGGGACGGCGGCGGCCGCGACGATGACACCGCGCATGGCGAGGTCGGCGTGACCGTCCCGGGCCGCGAGCAGGAAGAGGCCGAGCAGACCCAGCACGCCGAGCCCGAGCCCGCCGATCAGCACGACCAGACCCGCCAGCAGCACGATCGCCAACAGCGCCCGTAACGACGCCCACACCGCGCTCATCGGTCACCCCCCTCGCGTCCCCCGTGTCCCTCGATGATGCCCGCTCGCGGACGGCGTGGACCACTTGTCCACAGGCCCCTCAGCCGACCGGTACGCGCGCGTAGCGGCCCACCACGCACAGGTCGTCGCCGATGCGCTCGGCGGCCTCGAGGAGCGGGGGCAGCAGTTCGGAGCGCGACTGCTCCACGGAGCGGCGGCTGGCGTGCATGGAGACGTTGACCGCGGCCACCACCCGGCCGCCGCGGTCGCGGACGGGGACGGCGATGGACCGCAGGCCCTCCTCCAGCTCCTCGCTGACCAGGGCGTGCCCCTCGGCGGCGACCTCGTCGAGGACGCGGGCCAGGCGCGGTGCGTCCGTGACGGTGTGCCGGGTCAGCCGTGTGAAGCCGGTGCGCGCGAGGTGTGCCGCGCGTTCCCGGGCGGGCAGCCCCGCCAGCAGGACGCGGCCCATCGCGGTGGCGTAGGCGGGGAAGCGGGTGCCGACCGTGATGTTGACGCTCATGATGCGGACGGTGGGCACGCGCGCCACGTACTGGATGTGCTCGCCGGACAGCACCGCCATCGACGCGGAGTCGTGCACCGCCCCGACCAGTTCGACCAGATGGGGCCGGGCGATCTCGGGGAGCGTCAGCCGCGACAGGTGGGCGCAGCCCAGCTCCAGCACGTGCGGGGTGAGCCGGAAGAGGCGGCCCTCCGAGGCGACGTAGCCCAGGTGCTCCAGGGTGATGAGGGAGCGCCGCGCGGTGGCGCGGGCCAGCCCGGTGGCCTCGGCGACGGCGGTGAGGGGGAGTTCGGCCCGGCCCCCGCCGAAGGCGGTGAGCACGGCGAGCCCGCGGGCCAGGGACTCCACGAACTCCGGCCCGAGCTCCTGCTTGGAGGCCCGTGTCCAGGCGGCGGGCGAGGGTGACGCGTCGGTGGGGGAGGGGGCGGGGGCGTCGGCGGGCCGTGAGAGGGCGTCCTCCATGGCCGCGACCGTCTCGCGCAGCCGGGGCAGCACGGCCTCGCGCAGCGACCCGGCGCTGTGCCTGCTGGTGTGGCTGACCACGCTCACCGCGCACACCGGCTGCCCGGCGGTGTCCCGTACGGGCACGGCGACGGCGATCAGTCCCGGTTCGATCAGCTGGTCGTCCGCCGACCAGCCGTGGGTGCGCGCGGCGGCGACCCGCTCCGGGAAGGAGGCGGCGGCGTCCCCGTGTCCGCGGGGCAGTGCGGGGAAGCCGGTGTCCTGCGGGTCCGCCGCGCGGCGGTGGCGCCACCTCTCCCATCCGGCGTCGTCCCAGTCGCCGGCGAAGAGCGCCCCGGGGGCGCCGCGCTCGGCCGGCAGCTGGTCGCCGATGCGGAAGGTCAGGGACATCGCACGGCGCCGGGTCGCCTGGTGGACGAAGCGGACCCCGTCGCCGTCCGGCACGGCGATGGACACGGACTCGTCCAGGCCGTCGGCGAGGGCGTCGGCGAGCGGTCCCAGCAGGTCGGGGAAGCGGCTGGCGGCGAGGTAGGCGTTGCCGAGTTCCATCAGCCGGGGGGCGAGGACGGCGTCCCGGCCCTCGACCCGCAGGTACCCGGTGCGGACGAGCGTGCTGACCACCCGGTCCACCGTGGACCGCGCCAGGCCGGTGGCCCGCACGAGGTCGCCGACCGAGCGCCGGCCGTCGGCCGCGGCCAGCTCGCGCAGCACCGCCAGTCCCCGGACGAGGGGGCCGACGGCCTCCTGCGGCGGGGGAGCGGTCGCGGTGGTCAGCGGTGTCATCAGCACTCCAGCGTGGCGGAACGTCGTCGAAACCGTACCGCCCCGGAACGTTGACAGAGCGGGCGCCCGAGGATCACACTCGGGCACGAGCACTTGTGAACTTAAGTTCACTGGACGAACAAGAAGGTGGGCGCAGGATGGACAAGGTGGTCGCCTCGGCCGCTGAGGCCGTAGCGGACGTCCGGGACGGCGCGTCCCTGGCGGTCGGCGGCTTCGGCCTGAGCGGCGTGCCGAACACGCTGGTCCAGGCCCTCTACGAAGCCGGGGTCAGCGGTCTCGCCGTCGTCTCCAACAACTGCGGAGCCCTCGACTCGGGCCTCGCGGTCCTGCTCGCCGCGCGCCGCATCGCCCGCGTCACCGGCAGCTACATCGGGGCCAACAAGGAGTTCGCCCGTCAGTACCTGGCCGGCGAGCTGGAGCTCGAACTGATCCCGCAGGGCACCCTGGCCGAGCGCCTGCGCGCCGGCGGCTGCGGCATCCCCGCCTTCTACACCCCGGCCGGCGTCGGCACCCAGGTCGCCGAGGGCGGCCTGCCCTGGCGCTACGACGGGGACGGAGGCGTGGCACTGGCCTCCGAGCCGAAGGAGGTGCGCGCGTTCGACGGCGTCGAGTACGTCCTGGAGCGCGGCATCACCACCGACTTCGCGCTCGTCCGCGCCGCCAAGGGCGACCGCCACGGCAACCTGGTCTTCAACAAGGCCTCCCGCAACTTCAACCCGCTCGCCGCGATGGCCGGCCGGATCACCGTCGCCGAGGTCGAGGAGCTCGTAGAGCCCGGCGCGATCGACCCCGACCAGGTGCACCTGCCCGGCATCTTCGTCCAGCGCGTGGTGGCGCTCACCCCGGAGCAGGCCGCCGACAAGAAGATCGAATTCCGTACGGTCACGGCCAGGGAGGTGCGGGCCTGATGGCCTGGACACGCGACGAGATGGCCGCCCGTGCGGCCCGGGAACTGCGCGACGGCGAGTACGTCAACCTCGGCATCGGCCTGCCGACGCTGATCCCCAACCACCTCCCCGAGGGCGTCGAGGTCGTCCTGGAGTCCGAGAACGGCATCCTCGGCACCGGCCCCTTCCCGTACGAGGAGGAGGTCGACCCCGACCTGATCAACGCGGGCAAGGAGACCGTCACCGTCCTGCCCGGCGCGGCCTTCTTCGACTCCGCGCTGTCCTTCGGGATGATCCGCGGTGGTCACATCGACACCGCCGTGCTCGGCGCCATGCAGGTCTCCGCCCGCGGCGACCTGGCGAACTGGGCCGTCCCCGGCAAGCTCGTCACCGGCATCGGCGGCGCGATGGACCTGGTGCACGGCGCCCGGCGGGTCATCGTCACCATGACCCACACCGCCAAGGACGGCAGCCCCAAGATCCTCCGGGAGTGCGCGCTGCCGCTCACCGGCCGGGCCTGCGTGGACCGGATCATCACCGACCTGGGCGTCCTCGACGTCACCGACGGGGGACTCGTCCTCGTGGAGACCGCCCCGGGCGTCACCACGCAGGAGATCCTGGACAAGACCGCGGCCCCGGTGCACGTCGCCGTCGCCGCAGAAGGGAGCGCCCGATGAGCGGGCAGCTGCGTGAGGTGTACGTCGTCGACGCCGTCCGTACCCCGGTCGGCAAGTACGGCGGCGCCCTGTCAGGAGTGCGTCCCGACGACCTCGCGGCGCACGTCGTGGCCTCGCTGGTGGCCCGTACGCCCGAGCTCGACCCGGCCCGGATCGACGACGTCTTCTTCGGTGACGCCAACGCCGCGGGCGAGGACAACCGCAACGTCGCCAGGATGGCCGCACTGCTCGCCGGGCTGCCCGTCACCGTGCCCGGCACCACGGTCAACCGGCTCTGCGGCTCCGGCATGGAGGCCGTGATCCAGGCCGCCCGCGCCGTGGCCGTCGGCGACGTCTCCGTCGCCATCGCCGGCGGTGTGGAGTCCATGAGCCGCGCCCCCTGGGTGCTGCCCAAGCCCGAACGCGCCTTCCCGGCGGGCCATCAGGAGCTGTACTCCACCACCCTCGGCTGGCGCATGGTCAACCCGAGGATGGACCCGCGGTGGACCATCCCGCTCGGCGAGAGCGCGGAGCTGATCGCCGACCGGCACGGCATCACCAGGGAGCAGCAGGACGCCTTCGCCGTCGCCAGCCACGAGAAGGCGACCCGCGCCTGGAAGGACGGCCTGTACGAGGCCGAGGTCGTCCCGGTCGACGGCGTGGACCTGCCGCGCGACGAGACGATCCGCGACACCACCTCCATGGAGGCGCTCGCCCGCCTCAAGCCCGCCTTCCGCAAGGACGGCGGCACCGTCACCGCGGGCAACTCCTCGCCCCTCAACGACGGGGCGGCCGCGCTGCTCGTCGTCGACGAGGAGGGCCTGAAGGCCACCGGCCGCGAGCCGCTCGCGCGCATCCGCGCCTCGGCCGTCACCGGCATCGAGCCCGACTACTTCGGCCTCGCCCCCGTCGAGGCCGTCCGCAAAGCGCTGGCCAAGGCCGGCAAGGGCTTCGGCGACCTCAGCACCGTCGAGCTCAACGAGGCCTTCGCCTCGCAGGTGCTCGGCTGCCTCGCCGGATGGCCCGAGCTCGACCCCTCGATCGTCAACCCGCGCGGCGGCGCCATCGCCGTCGGCCACCCGCTCGGTGCCTCCGGCGCCCGCATCGCCGGCGCCGTCGCCCACCAGCTCGCGGCCGCGGGCTCGGGCACCGGCCTCGCCGCCCTGTGCATCGGCGTCGGGCAGGGCCTCGCCCTCGTCCTGGAAAGGTAGGAGCCCTCCGCATGAGCAGCCCCCCCACCCAGGGCGAGATCTCCGCAGAGATCGCCGACGAGCGCGCGGCCTACGCCAAGCGACGTGCCGACGGCGGCGCCGCCGAGGACCACCCCGACCGGGGCTACGCGCCCTACCGGAGCAGCGTCCTGCGGCATCCCGAGCGCCCGTTGGTGGCGGCGGGGGCGGCGGCCGGCGACCCCGAGGCCGTGGAGCTCTCGGGCCCGGTCTTCGGCGTCACCGACGTCACCGCCCTCGACCACGACCTGACGCGGCAGCACCAGGCCGAGCCGCTGGGCGAGCGCATCAAGGTCACCGGGCGCGTCCTGGACCGAGCGGGCCGGCCCGTGCGCGGCCAGCTCGTCGAGATCTGGCAGGCCAACGCCTCCGGTCGCTACGCGCACCAGCGGGACGACCATCCCGCCCCGCTGGACCCCAACTTCACGGGCGTCGGCCGCACCCTGACCGGGGACGACGGCACCTACGAGTTCGTCACCATCAAGCCCGGCGCCTACCCCTGGCGCAACCACATCAATGCCTGGCGCCCGGCCCACATCCACTTCTCGCTCTTCGGCCCGGCGTTCACCCAGCGCCTGGTCACCCAGATGTACTTCCCCGGGGACCCGCTCTTCGCCTACGACCCGATCCTGCAGTCCGTCACCGACGACTCGGCCCGGCAACGGCTGGTCGCGACGTACGACCACGACCTGTCCACCCCCGAATGGTCGCTCGGCTACCGCTGGGACATCGTCCTGGACGGCCCGGCCGCCACCTGGATCGAGGAGGGCCGATGAGCGGCGAGGCACCCGCCCCCACGCCCTCGCAGACCGTGGGCCCCTTCTACGGATACGCGCTGCCGTTCCCCCAGGGCGGCGACCTCGCCCCCGCCGGGCACCCGGACACCGTCACCGTCCACGGCTGGGTCTACGACGGCGCCGGGCAGCCCGTCCCCGACGCGCTCATCGAGGTCTGGCAGCCCGCCCCCGACGGCTCCCGGCACGGCGCCCCCGGTTCGCTGCGCCGCGACCAGGTCACCGGGGCGGTCCTGGGGCGCGACGGACTGGTCTTCACCGGCTTCGGGCGCATCGCCACCGACGCGGACGGACACTACGTGATCCGCACGTTCCCGCCCGGCGGCGTCCCGTACCTCTCGCTGATCGTCTTCGCCCGCGGTCTCCTCCACCACCTGCACACCCGGGTCTACCTCGGCGACGCCGAGGGGGACCCGCTGCTCGGCTCCCTGGAGCCGCAGCGGCGCGCCACCCTGGTCGCCACTCCGGAGGGCGGGCGCGTCCACCGCTTCGACGTCCGGCTCCAGTACGACGGAGTGCATGAGGAGACGGTCTTCCTTGCCTTCGACTGACCCCGCCGCGGACGTCGGCCTGCTCTCCCCGGTCCGGGCCGGGTCGGCCGCCGAGGAGGCGACCGGGGACGCAGCCTTCGTCCGGGGCATGCTCGACGCGGAGGCCGCACTGACCCGGGCGCAGGCCGCGCTGGGGCTCGCGCCGGCGTCCGCGGCGGCCGCGGTGACCGCGGCCGCTGCGGAGCCAGGCCGGTTCGACCCGCGCGACCTCGCGCTACGCGCCCGGGCCGGCGGCAATCCGGTGATCCCGCTGGTCGCCGACCTGACCGAGGCGGTGGGGGAGCGGGACGCGAACGCCGCCCCCTATGTGCACCGCGGCGCCACCAGCCAGGACATCCTGGACACCGCGGCGATGCTCGTCGCGTCCCGCGCGCTGCGCCCCGTCCTGGACGACCTCGCCGCCGCGGCCGGCGCGTTCGGACGGCTCGCCACGGAACACCGCGACACCCCGATGGCGGGACGCACGCTGACGCAGCACGCCGTCCCCACCACCTTCGGACTCAAGGCGGCCGGCTGGCGCTCCCTCGTCCTGGACGCGTACGACCGGCTGACCGCCGTCCGCGGCGACCTGCCCGCGCAACTCGGCGGTGCCGCCGGCACGCTCGCCGCCTTCGGCGCCTTCGCCGAGGCGGACGGCACCGCCCCCGGCGCGAGCGCCGCCGCCGCTCCGCGGCTCCTCGCCGCCTACGCCGCCGAGACCGGGCTGGCGGAGCCCGTTCTCCCCTGGCACACCCTGCGGACGCCCATCGCCGACCTCGCCGGGGCACTCGCCTTCGCGGCGGGCGCGCTGGGCAAGGTCGCCGCCGACGTACTGGTGCTGTCGCGCACCGAGATCGGCGAGGTCACCGAGGGCGCCGGCGGCGGTTCCTCGGCCATGCCCCACAAGGCCAACCCCGTCCGCGCCACGCTCATCGCCGCCACGGCCCGCCAGGTGCCGGCGCTCGCCGCCGTGCTGTGCGGCTCCCTGGCCGCGGAGGACGAACGCCCGGCCGGCGCCTGGCACGCCGAATGGCAGCCCCTGCGCGAGGCGTTGCGCCTCGTCGGCGGCGCCGCCCGGGACGCCGCCGGACTCGCCGCGGGCCTGCGCGTCCACCCGCACCGCATGCGCGAGACCCTCGGCACCACGGGCGGTCTGGTGGTCACCGAACGTCTCGCAGCGGCCCTGACCGCTCTCATGGGCCGCGGCGAGGCCAAGTCCGCGCTCGCACGGGCCTCCAGACGCGTCGCCGAGGAGGGGATCGCCCTCGACGACGCCCTGGCGCAGGACCCGGCCCTCGGCGGCCTCCTCCCCGAGGGACGCCTCCGGGAGCTCACCGACCCCACCCGCTACACGGGGGCGGCCGGCGCGCTCGTCGACCGCGCCTTGCGCCGCCCCGGCCCCGCGGGGACGTGCTCGTGACCGCCCCCGCCCCCTTCCGCGACCCGGGCCGATCGGGGTACGCCATGTCCGGGGGACTTCGGACCCGGGCGGGCGCCCGCCCGGCCGCCGGGCCGTGCAAGGGCGCCGTGACACCGCCGTACGCACCCGTCAGCACCATCCGCGAGGAGCCCGCATGAGCACGCCGTACGAGGCCGTGGAGCCCCGACTGCCGCACCACCGGGTGGACGGCGCGCCGGGCCTGCCGCCGCTGATCCTCGGGCCGAGCCTGGGCACCTCGCTCGCCGTGTGGGACCCGCAGGTCCCCGCCCTCGCCCGCGGCCACCGCGTCATCCGCTGGGACCTGCCCGGCCACGGTGGCAGCCCCGCCGCGCTGCTCCCGGAGGACGGCACGGTCGAGGACCTGGCCCGCTCGGTGCTGGCCCTCGCCGACGCGCTCGGCGCCGACCGCTTCGCCTACGCCGGCGTCTCCCTCGGCGGGGCCGTGGGGACCTGGCTCGCGATCCACCACCCCGAACGGGTCGCCGCGCTCGCGATCGTGTGCTCCTCCGCCGACTTCGGCGACCCGGAGGGCTGGCGGGAACGCGCCGCCCTGGTCAGGGCGAAGGGCACGGGACCCGTCGCCGACACCGCGGCCACCCGCTGGTTCACCCCGGAGTTCGCCGGCGACCCCGCCGTCGGCGCCCTCCTGGACGACCTGCGCGCCGCCGACCCGGAGGCGTACGCGACCCTCTGCGACGCCCTCGCCGCCTACGACGTACGCGCCGACCTGCCCCGGATCACCGCGCCCACCCTCGTCGTCGCGGGCCGCGGCGACCCGGCGACCCCGGTCGCGGACGCCCGTGTCCTGGCCGACGGCATCCCCGGCGCGAGCCTCACCGAGGTGGCGCACGCCGCCCACCTGGCCGGCGTCGAGCGTCCGGCCCCCGTCCTCGCGGCGCTCCTGCAGCACTTCGCCACCGAGCCGGCCGCCGACGACGGCGCCCGCCACACCGAGGGCATGGCCGTCCGCCGTGCCGTGCTCGGCGACGCGCACGTCGACCGGGCGGTCGCCCGCACCACCGCCTTCACCGCCCCCTTCCAGGACTTCATCACCCGCTACGCATGGGGCGAGATCTGGACCCGGCCGGGCCTGAGCCGCAGGACCCGCAGCTGCATCACCCTCACCGCGCTGGTGGCCCACGGCCACCTCGACGAGCTGGCGCTGCACGTGCGCGCCGCGCGGCACAACGGCCTGACCTGGGAGGAGATCCAGGAGGTCCTGCTCCAGTCCGCCGTCTACTGCGGCGTTCCCGCGGCCAACGCCGCGTTCGCCGTGGCGAACCGCATCCTCGAGGAAGAGGAGTAGGAGAACACATGCAGCACCACACCACCGTCGCCATCGTCGGCGCCGGTCCCGCGGGCCTCCTGCTGGCCCGTCTGCTCCATCGCTCCGGCATCGACTGCGTTGTCCTGGAGAGCCGCGACCGCGAGTACGTCGAGCAGCGCCAGCGCGCCGGGATCCTGGAACAGGGCACGGTCGACGTGCTCCGCTCGTCCGGCGCGGGCGCGCGCCTGGACCGCGAGGGCCTGGTCCACGACGGCATCGAGCTGCGCTGGGACCGCCGCTCCCACCGCCTGGACTTCCCGGCCCTCACCGGCGGCCGGCGCGTGTGGGTCTACGCCCAGACCGAGGTGGTCAAGGACCTGATCGCCCTCCAGCTCCAGGACGGGGCGCCGCTGCTGTTCGGCGCCCATGTGCACGCGGTCGAGGGGGCCGACACGGACCGCCCGGTGGTCCGCTACCGCCACGAGGGCCGGGAGAAGACCCTCACCTGCGACTACGTCGTCGGCTGCGACGGCTTCCACGGCGTGACGCGCGCGGCGGTCCCGGAGCACGCCCGGCGGACGTACGAGCGGGTGTACCCCTTCTCGTGGCTGGGGATCCTCGCCGACGTCGCGCCGTCCTGCGAGGAGTTGATCTACGCACACTCGCCCCGCGGTTTCGCGCTGCACAGCATGCGCTCCCCCCAGGTCAGCCGGCTCTACCTGCAGGTGCCGGGCGGCACCGACCCCGCCGACTGGCCCGACGAGCGGATCTGGGACGAACTGGACGCCCGCTTCGCCGTCGACGGGGACTGGAAGCTGGAGCGCGGCCCCATCACCTCCAAGGCCGTGCTGCCGATGCGCAGCTTCGTGACCGAGCCGATGCGCTGGGGCCGCGTGCTGCTCGCCGGCGACGCCGCGCACATCGTGCCGCCGACCGGCGCCAAGGGCCTCAACCTGGCCGCCGCCGACGTCATCGTCCTGGCCCGTGCCCTCGCCGCCCAGGCGGAGACCGGTTCCACCGCCCTGCTCGACGCCTACTCCGACACGTGCCTGCGGCGGGTGTGGCGTGCCGAGCACTTCTCCTGGTTCATGACCACGACCCTGCACACCGACCCGGCGCAGAGCGACTTCGACACCCGGCTGCAGATCTCCCAGCTCGACAGGATCGCCGCCTCCCCGCACGCGGCGGCCGAACTCGCCGAGAACTACGCGGGCCTGGAGATCGGCTAGCCCGGGACCGGACCTCTTACGCCTTGCTTACGTGCGGCCCCGGCCGTCCGCAACCACCTCGCGCGGGCTTACGGTGAGGGGTATGGAAGGCAAGGGCACGCCGGTCGGCCGGCGCGTGGTACTCGGGATGCTCGGGCTGGGCGCGCTGGGGGTGGCGTTCGGCAGCCGCGCGCAGGACGGCCTGGACTCGGCGCTCTCCCAGGTGGCGGGGAAGGACCCCACCGGGCTCAGCGGACTGCTCCCCGGGGGCGGCGGCTTCCGCATCTACAACGTGGCGGACTCCGTTCCCCACCGGGACGCGACCGACTACCGCCTCACCGTCTCCGGCCTGGTCGACCGGAAGGCCACCCACACCCTGGCCGACCTGCGGGCGATGCCGCAGACCAGGATGGTGCGCGACGTGCAGTGCGTGACCGGGTGGCGCGTGCCGGGCACGCCCTTCGAGGGGGTTCGGCTGTCCCACCTCCTCGACCTCGCGGGCGTGCAGGACGGTGCCGGCGCCGTGCGCTTCACCTGCTTCGACGGGGTCTACAGCGAGAGCCTCACCCTCGAACAGGCCCGCAGGGACGACGTCCTGGTCGCCCTGCGGATGCAGGACAAGCCGGTGACCACGGCCCACGGCGGCCCCGTGCGGCTCTACGTGGCGTCGATGTACTTCTACAAGTCCGCCAAGTGGCTCTCGGGCATCGAGGTCACCCAGGACGTGCGGCCCGGCTACTGGGAGCACTACGGCTACGACGTCGACGCCTGGGTCGGCCGCTCGAACGGACGCCACGATGACCCCACGTCCTGAGACCGTGCGCCGCTTCACCCGCGGCGAGCGCTGGGTGCACCGCAGCACGGCCGCCCTGATGCTGGTCTGCCTCTTCACGGCGGCGGCCCTCTACCTGCCCCCGCTCGCCGAACTCGTCGGCCGCAGGCGGCTGGTGGTCACCGTGCACGAATGGTCCGGCATCGCCCTGCCGCTGCCCGCCCTCGCGGGCCTCGCCTCCCGCGCCTTCCGGCGCGACCTGCGGCTGCTCAACCGGTTCGCCCCCTACGACCGGGACTGGCTGCGGGACGCGCTGCGTCGCGTCCCCCACCACCGGCGTGTGGCGGGGAAGTTCAACGCCGGGCAGAAGCTGTACGCGTCCTTCGCCTCGGGCGCGGTGCTCGTCATGCTCGGCACCGGGCTGCTGATGATGTTCCCGCACCTGAGCGGCTTGGTGTGGCGTACCGGCGCGACCTTCGTCCACGACTGGCTGGCCCTGGCGGTGGCCGTGGTGGTCGCGGGACACCTGTGGATGGCGGCCAACGACCCGCAGGCACGGCTGGGGATGCGCACCGGGTTCGTCACGCCGGAATGGGCGCGCCGCCACCATCCGCGGTGGGAGCGCACGGAGTCCGGGGACCCCGGGGAGCACGGAGGGTCCGGGGAGCACGGGGACCGGCCGCACACCCCCGTCGCCTGACGCCCCGTAGGGGCTGACGTGCGGCCCGCGGGCCCAGCGGGTCAGTGAACCAGACAACGGTGTCGGCCTCTTGACGTGCCGTCGACGTTCCCCGTCGGCGGCACGTCGTCATGTTCATGCAAGTTTTGCCGTCCGGCATCTACTCGCATAGACCCCTGGGGCCCCATTCTGGCTTCGCACACCAGTACCACCTGTTCGGTTCCGCATCCGGTTGCACCGCCATGCCCGCGCGTCACACCGCGCCCGTCAGTGACTGGAGTCCCCATGCGCCGAATCACGACCGGTTTCGCCGCCACCGCGGTCGCCGCCGTCGCCACCGTCGTCTTCACCGTCCCCGCCTAGGCCGCCCCCGCCGACAAGGCCCAGGTGCTCGCCGGTTGGACCCAGACCAGCGCCTCGAGCTACAACGCCTGGTGGTCCGCCCGCGGAAACCAGGGCGCCTGGGCCGCCTACGGCTTCGACTGGTCCACCGACTACTGCAGCAGCTCCCCGGACAACCCCTTCGGCTTCCCGTTCCAGAACTCCTGCGCCCGGCACGACTTCGGCTACCGCAACTACAAGGCGATGGGCTCCTTCTCCGCCAACAAGAGCCGCCTCGACAGCGCCTTCTACGAGGACCTCAAGCGCATCTGCGCCGGCTACAGCGGCGCCACCGCGACGGCCTGCAACAGCACCGCCTGGACCTACTACCAGGCGGTCAAGGCCTTCGGCTGAGCCCGTACGCCGAGCGGCCCGGCACCGGTCTTTCCGGTGCCGGGCCGCTTCGCGGAGCCGGGTCAGGCGACCGTACCGGACTTGGCGATCTCGACGCGGGCGCTGGTCGCGCCGGTGCGCGAGCCGAGCGACTCGATCTTCTTGACGACGTCCATGCCGTCGACGACCTCGCCGAAGACCACGTGCTTGCCGTCGAGCCAGTCGGTGACGATCGTGGTGATGAAGAACTGCGAGCCGTTGGTGTTCGGGCCCGCGTTGGCCATGGAGAGCTGGCCGGGCTTGGTGTGCTTGAGCTGGAAGTTCTCGTCGGCGAACTTCTCGCCGTAGATGCTCTTGCCACCGGTGCCGTTGCCGGCGGTGAAGTCGCCTCCCTGGAGCATGAAGTCGGGGATCACGCGGTGGAAGTGCGAACCCTCGAAACCGAAGCCGTGCTCGCCGGTGGCGAGCTCACGGAAGTTCCGCGCGGTCTTGGGGACCACGTCGTCGAACAGAGTGAACACGATCCGTCCGGCGGGCTCGCCGTCGATCGTGATGTCGAAGAACACGTCGTTGCTGTTCATGCCCCCATTTTCGCATCCGTGACGCCCGGCCTCCGACGCGCCCCGCGGAAACGCGCTTGACGGGTGACCCGGCCGGACACCAGCATCCGGGGCATGCCCGAACCCGTGACCCTGGAAGGCAAGCACGTCCGCCTGGAGCCGCTGAGCGCCGCCCACGTGGACGGGCTGCTGCGCGCCGCCGCCGAATCCCGCGACACGTACGCCTACACAAAGGTGCCGGCCGACCGCGAGGCGATGGCGCGCTACGTCGAGGAGGCTCTCCAGGACCAGGCGACCGGGGCCGCGCTCCCCTTCGCCGTACGGGACGTCCAGCGTGACGCCCTGATCGGCTCCACCCGGTTCCTCGACCTCGACCACTGGACGGCCACCCCCGCCTGGCCCGCCGGCCGCTCGGTGCCGCGCAGCGGCGCGGTGCCCACCGTCGCCGAGATCGGCAGCACCTGGCTCGCCGCCTCCGCCCAGCGCACCCCCTGCAACACCGAGGCGAAGCTGCTGCTGCTCACCCACGCGTTCGACGTGTGGGACGTGTTGCGCGTCACTTTGAAGACGGACGCGCGCAACGCGCGCTCCCGCGCGGCGATCGAGCGCATCGGCGGCCGCTTCGAGGGCATCCGCCGCGCCCACACCCTCGCCGTGGACGGCACCGTCCGCGACAGCGCGTACTACTCCATCCTCGCCGGCGAGTGGCCCGGCGTCCGCGGCGCGCTGGAGACCCGTCTCGCCTGAGCCCGGCACCGACGCGACCGGGCCGGCCCCCGCGGGGGCCGGCCCGGTCCTGTGCGCGCGGCGGTCGTTACGGGATGCGGACGCCCGCCTCGGCCGAGAGGCGGTCGATCTCGGCGAGCTCTTCCGCGGTGAGCGGGCCCGCGTCGAGGGCGGCGAGGTTCTGGTCGAGCTGGGCGACGCTGCTCGCGCCGATGAGGACGGACACGACCCGCGGGTCGCGCAGCACCCAGCTCAGCGCCAGCTGCGCCAGGGTCTGGCCGCGCTCGCCGGCGAGCTTGTCGAGGGCGTGCAGGAAGGTGAGCTTCCGCTCGGTCAGGGCGTCGCGCTTGAGGAAGTGGCCCAGCGCCATCCGCGAGTCGGCCGGCACGCCCTGGAGGTAGCGGTCGGTGAGCTGGCCCTGGGCGAGCGGCGAGTACGCGATGAGCGCGGTGCCGGTGTCGCCGACGGCGTCGAGGACGCCGGCCTCCGGGTCACGCTGGAGGATGCTGTAGGCGGCCTGGTGGATCAGCAGCGGGGTGCCCAGCTCGCGCAGGATCTCCGTCGCCCGGCGGTGCGCCTCGGCGGGGTAGTTGGAGATGCCGGCGTACAGGGCCTTGCCCTGGCGGACCGCGGAGTCCAGGGCGCCCATGGTCTCCTCCAGGGGCGTGTCCGGGTCGAAGCGGTGCGAGTAGAAGACGTCCACGTGGTCCAGGCCCATGCGGCCCAGCGACTGGTCCAGCGACGAGAGCAGGTACTTGCGGCTGCCCCACTCGCCGTACGGTCCCGGCCACATGTCGTACCCGGCCTTGGTGGCGATGAAGAGCTCGTCGCGGTACGGGCGGAAGTCCTGGGCGAAGAGGGTGCCGAAGTTGGCCTCGGCCGAGCCGGCGGGCGGGCCGTAGTTGTTGGCCAGGTCGATGTGGACCACGCCGCGGTCGACGGCGCGGCGCAGCACCGCGCGCTGGTTCTCCAGCGGCGAGGTGTCGCCGAAGTTGTGCCACAGGCCCAGGGACACGACGGGCAGCAGGACCCCGCTGCGCCCGGTCCTGCGGTATTCCATCGAGGCGTAGCGGTCGTCGGCGGCGAGGTAGGGCACGCGAGGGCTCCCGGGCGATGTAAGAAAATGTGCGGGATTGGGAGGCTACCGTCGCCCAATCGGCGCTGTCACGTCCGTTCTCCGGACGGCGGCCGTCGTGCACCTCCCCTTCTCGCCCCGCCGGAGGGGTGGTTGTGGCGCACGCCACACCGCGGAACGCACCGGAGCGGCCCGTCCGGGAATCGCGGACCCTCCTCGGCGGTTGGATCCGGGGGGCGTTCCTCCGGGGGGACCTCAGGACGACGCGGTCCGGGGCGGGTTGGACCGGAACACGTCCTGTCTTATCCGGCATTAAGCCGCCTAACCGGACATATGCGTCCACAGTGCATGCGTAGGGAATCGATGCGTGATGGGTGTCACGTGCCGAACACGCAGCGGAGGCCGCGGGCGACGCAACGTCGAATTTTCCCGTCGAATTTCACCGGGCGATATCGCGCAATTACCGTGGGCCAGTTTTCCGCCTACGCAGAGCGGACACTTCTCACGTAAAGTCACAGAACCGGATGATCGACTTGCGGTCCGCCGGGGGGCGTGATTCCGGTCCTTGCTCCGGGACGATTCCGTCGTTTAGCTTCCAGATCTCGCAGGACAAATTCCTGCGAGATTCTTCCGGGTAGAACGCCTAGTCCTGCCGCTGCCCGGACGCCGGATGACAAGACCGCACGGCAGGAGCGGGGGACCCAGGTAGTTTGCCGTTCCCGTTGGTCTCGGGACGGCTAGGGGTGAAGTCGCAGCGACATGCCTTTATTTGGCATGCCCCATTGCGGCCGGGCATCTCCAGCCCGAACCCGACAGCTTACCTCGCAGGCGTCGGAGAGGAATTCGGCATGCCCGGTAAGGGAAAGCACCGTCGTCCGCGGAACACCCGCATCACCCGCATCAGCGCGCTGGCCGGCACCACCGGCGCCGCCGTGGCGCTCCCGATCGTCGGCGCCACCGGTGCCCACGCCGCTCCCGTGAGCGTCTGGGACAAGGTCGCGGCCTGCGAGAGCACCAACAACTGGTCCATCAACACCGGTAACGGCTTCTACGGCGGGCTGCAGTTCACCCAGAGCACCTGGGCCGGCTTCGGCGGCACGAAGTACGCCCCGCGCGCCGACCTCGCGACCAAGGCGGAGCAGATCGCCGTCGCGGAGAAGGTCCTCGCGACCCAGGGTCCGCAGGCCTGGCCCGTGTGCGGTCCCAAGGCCGGTCTGACGAAGGCCATGGCCAACCCGTCGGCCACCCCGGGGAGCGTCTCCGGCACCGCCGCGAAGCCGGCCGCCAAGCCCGCCGCCCCCGCCAAGAAGGCCGCCACCGCCAAGCCGAAGAGCACCGGCGGCGCCTACAAGGTCGCCGGCGGCGACACCCTCTCCAAGATCGCCGACGCCCAGTCGGTCGAGGGCGGCTGGCAGAAGCTGTACGCGAACAACGAGTCGGTCATCGGCGGCGACCCGAACCTGATCTACCCGGGCCAGGTCCTGTCCCTGGGCGAGAAGGCCGCCGCCAAGAGCGCGCCCAAGGCCGCGAAGGCCGCTCCGGCCGCCAAGCCGGCCGCCGCCAAGGCCGCCAGCACCTCCGGCTACACCGCCCCGCTCGACCACGTCACCCTGGGCACCGCCTACCACCAGGCCGGTGCCATGTGGTCCAAGGGCTACCACACCGGTGTCGACTTCATCGCCTCGACCGGCACCAAGGTGAAGTCGATCGCCGGCGGCACCGTGGTCTCCGCGGGCTGGGGCGGCTCGTACGGCAACCAGGTCGTCGTCAAGCACGCCGACGGCCGGTACTCGCAGTACGCCCACCTGTCCTCGCTGTCGGTCTCGGCCGGCCAGTCGGTCTCCGCCGGTCAGCAGCTGGGCCTGTCGGGCGCCACCGGCAACGTGACCGGTCCGCACCTGCACTTCGAGGTGCGCACCACCCCCGACTTCGGCTCCGACATGGACCCGCTGGCGTACCTGCGCGCCCACGGCGTCAACGTCTGATCGAACTGATCCACCGTCATCCGGCGGTAGGCTGTGCCCTGTTCCCCGTTTGTAGGGAACAGGGCACATGCCTTTGGTCTGTGACCGAAAACGGATCGAATATTTCCATTTCTTGTGTCCTCTCGAACGGTCGGTCAGTAGCCTCTCTCGCACGTGGTCGTGTCCACGACCACTCATCCTGATCGCCGAAGAGCTGGAGCCGTTGATGGAACGCCCTGCCTGGGCCCCCCAGGGGATCGATCTTTCCGTGCCGAGCGTGTCCCGCATCTACGACTACTACCTGGGCGGCTCGCACAACTTCGAGGTCGACCGGGAGGCGGGACGGCGGGCCATCGAGGCCTTCCCGGGGCTGCCGAAGATCATGCAGGCCAACCGGGCGTTCATGCGCAGGGCCGTGCGTTACTCCGTCGACCAGGGCATCACCCAGTTCCTCGACATCGGCTCCGGCATCCCCACCTTCGGCAACGTCCACGAGGTCGCCCAGGCCGCCAGTCCCGGCGCGCACGTCGTCTACGTCGACCACGACCCGGTCGCCGTCGCCCACAGCCGTGCCGTGCTGGAGGGCCACGAGAACGCCGCCATCGTCGCCGCCGACCTGCGCTCGCCCCGCGACATCCTGGACAGCGCGCAGGTGCGCGGGCTCATCGACCTGGAGCGCCCGGTCGCGCTGCTGCTCGTCGCCGTCCTGCACTTCCTCGAGGACGCCGACGAACCGGCCAAGGCCGTGGCCGAACTGCGCGACGCCATCGCCCCCGGCAGCCTGCTGGTCGTCACCCACGCCTCGGTCGAGGGAGGCCCGCGCAGACCCGAGGAGGGGGAGCGGGTCGAGAACGTCTACCGCAGCGCGAGCTCGCCGCTGATCATGCGGTCGCGGGCCGAGGTCGAGCGCTTCTTCGACGGCTTCGACCTCGTCGAACCCGGCTTGGTCTCCGCGCCGTTGTGGCGCCCCGACGGCACGGACGACGACGAGCTCGACCCGGTCGTCTTCAGCGGGTTCGCGGGCGTCGGCCGCAAGGCGTGACCGTGAGCAGGGAGTCCGGCCCGGAGCCGGAGCCCGCCGACAGCCTGCGGCGCTTCGCGATCATCTGGAGCCGGGCGATCTACCCGGCCACCGCCACCTCCATGACACGCGGCGAGTTCGAGGAGTACCTGCTCCCGCTCGCCGCGCGTCTCGACGCCACGCTGCGCGCGCTGCCCTTCGACCCCCGCCCGGCCGCGGAGGTCGGCGCCGCGCTCGTGGCCGCGCACTGCACCGACCCCGAGGCGCTGCCCCGCATCCTCGACGTCGTCGACGCCTACCTGCTGCTGTACTGCCCGCCCGGCCCCGCCCTGTTCCCCGAGGACGGCCGCACCCGCTGCAACCGCCTGCAGCACTGGGTGGCCGCCGGGTACGCCCGCGCCCTGCAGGAACGCACGCGGACCGAGCAGGAGGCCCTCTCCAAGGCGGCGCTCGCCGCCCGGGCCGCCACCGAGCAGGCCCTGCACGAGAGCGAGGTCCGCTTCCGGGCGGTCTTCCAGGACGCCTCCATAGGCATCGGCATCGCCGACATGGACGGCCGCATCCTGGACGTCAACGCCGCCCTCACCACCATGTTCGGCGGCCTGGAACGGCACATCCGCAGCAGGAACGTCTACGACTGGGCGCACCCCGACGACGCCCCCGAGGTCTGGGAGATGCAGCGCCAGCTCAACCGGGGCGAGCGCGACCACTACCGCATCGAGAAGGCCTACTACCGGCCCGACGGCACCGCGCTGTGGACCAACCTGACGGTCTCCCTGCTGCGCGACGCCGGCGGGACCCCGCAGTACATGCTCGCGCTGATGGAGGACATCACCGAGGAGCGCCTGCTCAGCGAGCGGCTGCGGCACGAGGCGACCCACGACGCGCTCACCGGCCTGGCCAACCGCAACCTCTTCTTCGAGCGCCTGGAGCAGACGCTGAACGGCCCCGAGGGCGTGGGCGTCGGCGTCTGCTACCTCGACCTGGACGGCTTCAAGGACGTCAACGACAGCCTCGGCCACGCCATCGGCGACCGGCTCCTGGTCGCCGTCGCCGAACGCCTCCAGGCCTGCGTCACCTCGCCCGACCAGCTCGTGGCCCGCATCGGCGGGGACGAGTTCGCCGCACTGGTCGTCAACCCCGCCAGCCGCGCCGACATCACCGGCCTCGCCGACCTGATCCTGGCCGCGCTGGCCGACCCGATCCGGGTGGACGGCCGCGAGCTGTCCGTACGGTGCAGCATCGGCATCGTCGAGGGCCAGGCCGGCTCCCTGGGCCCCGCCGAGGTGCTGCGCAGCGCCGACATCACGATGTACCGGGCCAAGGCCGCGGGCGGGAACCGCTTCGAGCTGGCCGACCCCGACTCCGACGCGCGCGCCATCACCCGGCACGGGCTGACCAACCGGCTGCCGACGGCCCTGGAGCGCGGCGAGTTCTTCATCGAGTACCAGCCCCTGGTACGGCTCGGCGACGGCAGCGTCCGCGGCGCCGAGGCACTGGTGCGCTGGTGCCATCCGGTGCACGGGATCCTCGGTCCCGACCAGTTCATCCCGCTCGCCGAGAGCACCGGGCTGATCGTGCCGCTCGGCCACTGGGTGCTGCAGCAGGCCGCCTGGCAGGCCCGGGACTGGCAGTTCCCGCGCAGCGACGGCCACCCGCTGCGGATCAACGTCAACCTCTCCCCGGCCCAGCTCGGCCACCCCGGCCTCGTCCCGGAGACCCTCGCGGTGATCAAGGACGCCGGGCTGGAGCCGACCGCGCTGTGCCTGGAGGTCACCGAGAGCGCCTTCATCGGCGCCGACGAGGAACTGCTGCGCCCGTTGCGGGAGTTCGCCGAGCTCGGCATGGCCATCGCCCTCGACGACTTCGGCACCGGCTACTCCAACCTCGCCTCGCTGCGCCGGCTGCCCATCACCACGCTCAAGCTCGACCGCTCCTTCACGCGCGGGATGCAGCAGCAGCAGGCCGACCCGGTGGACCTGAAGATCGTGGAGATCGTCGTCGACCTGGCGCACACCCTCGGGCTGTCGGTGACGGTGGAGGGCGTCGAGACCGGCACCCAGGCCGAGCACCTGCGCGCGCTGGGCTGCGACACCGCGCAGGGCTGGTACTACGCGAGGCCCGGCCCGCCCGACCGCCTCCACTCGCTCTCGCTGGTCGACACCACGCCCTGAGCACGCGGGCGGGGCACGGCGCCCACCGGCTCAGGGACGCACGTCGAGGACGTCGAGGAACCGCCGCAGAGCGTCGTTGAACTCCTCGGGCCGCTCCAGGTTCGGCAGGTGCCCGGCGTCCTCGACGACCACGAGCCGCGAGCCGCGGACGGCCGCGTGCATGGCCTCGGCCTCGGCGACGGGGGTGTAGACGTCGTCCCGGCCGACCACGATCAGCGTGGGCACCCGGACCGCGGTCAGCACGGTCCCGTAGCCGGGCCGCCGGGCCCGGCCGCGCAGGGCCGCCGCGGCGCCCTCGGGGGAGGTGCCGCGCATCATCCGCAGCACGTGCGCGGCCACTTCTGGGAGCGCGGTCACGTTGCGGGGCGTGATCATCCGGTCGAGCACCTCGCCGGCGTAGCCGGCCATGCCCTCGGCCAGCAGCCGCTCCGCCATCGCGTCCCGGGCCCGTCTCCCCTCCGCCGTCTCGGCGCCGGGGAAGGTGTCGGCGAGCACGAGCCCGGCCACCCGGCCGGGGAACAGCCGCTGGAACTCCATGACGATCTGACCGCCCATCGACAGCCCGCCGACGACGGCCTCCGGCACGCCCAGGCGGTCCATCAGGGCGGCGATGTCGCGGGCGAAGGTCTCCAGCGGGGTGACCCCCGGGACGACCTCGCTCGCGCCGTAGCCGCGCAGGTCCGGCACGACCACCCGGCGGCCGGCCGCCGCCGCGGGGACCTGCGGGGCCCACATCGAGCGGTCGAAGGGATGGCCGTGCACCAGCACCAGGGGGGTGCCGGGCCCGTCCCCCTCGTCGTCGTACGCCAGTGTGACGCCGTTGACCTGTGCCGTCGCCAAGGGGATCTCCTCGTCTCGCATACTCCCCTTCCCGCAGGGGAGTTGACCGCGATGCTAGGTTCCCCTCCGCGCTCGGTGCAATAGCATCTTTGCTCTCGGTGCAATAGGGGAATCGCTCCACGGGAGGAACAGTGAGGGACGACTACCGCGCGGTCGCCGACGCCGTGGCGGCCGACATCGCCGCCGCACGGCTGCGCCCCGGCGACCGGCTCGTACCGCAGCGGACCTTCGCGCGGCAGCGCGGCATCGCCAACTCCACGGCGATCCGCGTCTACGCCGAACTCGCCCGCCGCGGCCTGGTCGTGGGCGAGGTGGGGCGCGGCACCTTCGTGCGTGCCGCATCGCCCGCCACGGGGCCCGCCCTCGCCGAGCCGGCACCCCAGCGGATCGACCTGGAGCTGAACCACCCCGTCGCCGAGGGCCAGTCGCAGCTGCTCGCCCCCGGGCTCGCAGCGCTGCAGCGCCCCGACGTCCTCGGCGCCGCGCTGCGCCCGCTGACGGCCGCGGGCAGCCCGGCCGCGCGCGACGCCTTCGCCGAACTGCTCGCCCGCACCGGCCCACGCCCCGACCCCGGGCGGCTGCTCTTCGCGGGCAACGGACGCCAGGCCATCGCCGCCGCCCTGGCCGCGCTCGTCCCGCCCGGCGGCCGGCTCGCCGTGGAGGCGCTCACCTACCCCGTGGTCAAGGCGCTCGCCACACGGCTCGGGATCGCCCTCGTCCCCGTCGCCTGCGACGAGCACGGCATGCGTCCCGACGCCCTCGCGGAACTGCACCGGGCCGCCCCGCTGCACGCGCTCTACACCCAGCCCACCCTGCACAATCCGCTCGGCGTCACCATGCCGGAGGGCCGCCGGGCCGAACTCGCCGACACCCTCGGCCGGCTGGGCCTGCACGCCGTCGAGGACGCGGTCTGGGCATTCCTCGCCGCGGACGCCCCGCCGCCGCTCGCGGCGTTCGCCCCCGACCGTGTGGTCCTGGTCGACAGCCTCTCCAAGCGGCTCGCCCCCGGGCTCACCGCCGGCGTCGCGGTCACTCCGCGGGAGCTATCCGCCCCGGTTTCCGCGGCCTTGCGCTCGGCGGGCACGGCGGCCTCCGGTTTCGCGCTGGCCGCCGCCTGCCGGTGGATCGCCGACGGCGCCGTGGACGCGGTGGTGGCGGCCAAGCGGCGCGACGCGGCCGCGCGGGCCCGCCTCGCCGCCGAGCGCCTCGCCGGGTTCTCGGTCACGGCGGATCCGCGTGCCTGCTTCTGCTGGTGGCGGCTGCCCGGGCCTTGGCGCGCCGACACCTTCGTCGCGGCCGCCGCCCGGCAGGGCATCGCCGTCACCCCCGCGGCCGCCTTCGCCGCGGGCCGCGGCAGTGCGCCGCACGCCGTACGGATCGGCCTCGCCTCGCCGTCCCCGCAGGTCCTGGGCGACGCGCTGGGCGTCCTCGCACGGATCGCCAGGGGCGGTCCCGAGGACAATTGCGCCGACTGATCACAAGGGGCGGCGAATCCTAGCGAGTCGCCCGCACATGCCTCCGGAAAATGCCCCAACTCACCTTTTTCGCGTACGGGATGAGTAACGTTCCGTGCTGTTCCGTATACCAGAAGTGGCGGCGAAGGGGTGCGCGTGCCCGGCATAGACGAGTGCCTTTCCGAGGCGCTGGCGATTCCCGGTGTGCTCGGGGCGAGCGTGGTCGACTGGAGCAGCGGCCTGCTCCTCGGGGCGGTCGGGCAGGAGCCGGGACACGGTCACGAGGCGGCCGCCGCGGACACCACCGAGGCGGCGCGGGCGGTCGTGGAGGGCGGCACCTTCACCGCGAAGGAGTCCGGAAGGGTGCCGGTCGAGGACATCATCATCACCGCCCCGGGGAGTTACCACCTCATCCGCTTCCTCGACACCTCCTTCGACAGCGACGTCATCCTCTACCTGTGGCTGGACCGGTCGATGGCCAACCTTGCCGTCGCACGGCTCGGGCTGCAGTCCATCGCCGAGCGGCTGGTGCTCGTATGACGGGCACGGAGGCGGGGCGGCCGGCACTGGCCGTGCGCGGTCTGCCCCGGCGCATTCCGGCGCGCGGCAGCGCGCCGGCCCAGGTCCGCGCCGGGGTGGTGGGCGCGTACGCCTTCACCGCCGCACTGGCCCGGCTCGCGGAGGCGGGGGCCAGCGGGGCCCTGTACGGATCGGCGGGGGCGGTCTACCTGCGCGACGGGGCGATCGTCCACGCCGAGAGCCCCTGCGCCCCCGACCTCGGGGTACGGCTCATGGCCTGCGGGCTGCTCTCCCCGGACCAGTGGCGCGAGGCGGTCACCACCGCGAGCGCCGAGCGCGGCGTCGGCGGGCACCTCGTCGACACCGGGCGGGTGGCCCGCGGGGAGCTCGAGCTGTGCCACCTGCTGGCCCTCTTCGACGCCGCCTACTTCACCCTGCTGCCCGACTCGGAACCGGACCGGTTCCAGCCGGGTGCCACCTCCCGGCTGGGTCCCATCTCCCGGCCGGTCCCCGCCCAGCGCGTGGCCAGGGAGGCGCAGCGGCGCCGCGCGCAACTGGAGCGGGCCTGGCCGTGGGACGACACCGACGCCGGCCCCGTCGTCCCCCGCTCCGAGGGCGAGGCGCGGGGCGGCCGGGCCAGGGCCCCCACGCCCGCCCAGCAGGCGGTGCTGGCGGCGGCGGACGGATCCCGTACGCCGGTCCAGATCGCCTGGCACCTGGGACGTTCCGCCTTCGCGACCCTGCTGGACGTCCGTCGGCTGGCCGCGACCGGCCGGATCAGCATGCCGGTCCGCGCCCAGGCACCCGCGGCTCCGGCGCGCCCAGCGCCCGTGCCGCCCGCGCCGGTGCCGCCCGCGCCGCTGCCACCGGTGGCGCCCACGCCCTTCGCCCACGGCGGGCCGCAGCCGGCGGTCCTGTCGTCCTCCGATCCCTCAGTCGCCCTGTTGCTACGACTTCGTGCCGCCCTGGAGGCCCGCCTGTGAGCGCCCTGCCGACCCGCCCGGCGCCCGCCGAACGACCGTGGAGGAAGGCTCTGCGGCAGCTCGCCGGAAGGAGACAGCTGGTGGCACTCGAAGCCGATGTACTGGCCGAACTCCGGAGCCTGCGGGCGAGGGTGCCGCACCTTACGGGCGGGCTCGTCGCCAGCGTCGACGGCCTGGTCGTCGCGCACGACCTGAGCGGGCCGGAACCGGAGGGGGTCGCCGCGCTGACCGCCGCGGCACTGGGCGTGGCGGCCCGCATCACGGAGGCCACCGAATGCGGCGGCTTCCGGGAACTGCTCGTCAGGGGCGACCGCGGGTACATCGCCGCGTACGCCGCCGGCGGGGCCATGGCCCTCGCCCTGGTGGCGGGACCCGGCTCCAACGTGGGCCGCCTGCACCTGGAGGCACGCCGGTCCAGTCGACGGATCGAGGATCTCGTCGACCTCGCGCTCCAACGTCAGGAGCGGAAATGACCGCAGGACCCAGCTCATCAGCCGACAAGCCGTCGGGCACCGCACGCGGCCGCGCCGTTACCGGACCCAGGCATTCGTCACGTCAGAGAACTCAACGACAAGGAAGTGAGACCGCAATGGCCAACACCGAGACCGCGCTGAAGGATGTAATGACGTCGATCGAGGGCGTCCTGGGCGTCGCTCTCGTGGACTACGGCAGCGGCATGGCCCTGGGTACCCTCGGGGGCTCCAAGGACCTCGACCTGACCGTCGCGGCCGCGGGCAACACCGACGTGGTCCGCGCCAAGATGCGCACCATGGAGATGCTCAACCTCAAGGAGCACATCGAGGACATCCTGATCACGCTCAACACCCAGATCCACATGATCCGGCTGCTGACCGGCCGCTCGGGCAAGGGGCTGTTCCTCTACGTGGCGCTGGACAAGGACCGGGCGAACCTGGCGATGGCCCGCCACCAGCTCAGGCGCATCGAAGCCGACCTGGAGGTCTGACCCGCCCCCCCCACGAGCCCGCGGCCGAGGGCGGCCCGGCACATGAGGCGCAGGCCGACGTGTGCCGGGCCCCGCCCTGCCGCGGCCGGGGGTCACGCGGCCCCGGCGACCGGCAGGCGTGCGGCGAACATGCGCTCCACGGCGCTCCGTTCGGCCTCGTCCGGCTGGATGCTGCGGCACGAGGTGCCGGCGGTGCGACGGGGGATGCGGGGCATGGGGAGGCTCCCTGCGGGGGCGGGTGCGTGCAGGTCCCGCCGGTCGGCAGGTCGCGCACACGCCTCCAGTAGGCTTCGGCCGTCGGTGCACGTCACGTCGCTGATGTTCGGGACTTGACGGTGCGGTCCGACCGGCGGCCGCGCTCGCGGAGCGCCGCGGAGGGCGACGGGGCGGGGCCTTCCCGGCCCGCTAGCGGCTCGTGGCGGACGCGGGTGCCGAGGGCGACGCGGCGGAGTGGCCGCCGTGGTGCGCCCCCTCCTCGACCCTGCCGCCCAGCTTCTCGCGCACCGGCGCCAGCGCCTCGGGATCCGCCTCCACCACCCAGCGCTCCCCGATCAGGTAGGAGCCGCCGTACGGCTCCGCCTCCTCCAGCCACGACTTCTGGCCGGCCTCGCTGGTGAAGGTGAGCATCACATAGGCACCGCGTGCCGTCGTGCACGCCCCCTGGCGCAGTTCCTTCACGTCGGTCTGCAGCTGCGGGGTGCACCCGACGGCCTCGCCGATCCGCTCCAGGGCGACCGGACCGCCCGCCGCATCCGTGTCCTGGCCGCCGCAGCCCGCCACCGCCAGCGCGACGACCGCCACCGCGGCCACCTTCGGGCCCCACGCACGGAACACGGACACCGGCATCACCTTTCCTCGACTCCTGGCGCGGGCGACACACGCCCCGCACGCGCACCGCGCGCGGGACGACGCTAACCCGAACGGCCCCATGACCCGTACAGCCTTGCGAAAAGCCCGCCCACGGGCGCGCGGTATGAAAAAATCCGCCGCCGCACGCTCCGGAGGGCCTGGCACCCCGTGACTCCGACACCTCCGATCGGGCATACTCCAACGCGCCGAAGCCGCAGGTCGGACCATGCCGTGACCCGGCAGGAGACCATCGGTCTACGGTCGACAACCCGGTAGCGCCGCCACACCCTGTGCGGACGCCGCCGCAGCGCCCGACAGGGAGGAGAGTGCCGCCATGTCCCACGACGGCCTTCAGCCGGTGGACCGACAGCTTCCCACCGAGGAGGCCCGCGACCTGCTCGCGCTCGTACGCGAGCTGGCCCAGCGGGAGATCAAGCCCAAGGCGGCCGAGGAGGAGGACGCGGGCGTCTTCCCGCGCGAGGTCTTCCGCCTCATCGGCGAGGCGGGGCTGCTCGGACTGCCCTACCCGGAGGAGTACGGCGGCGGTGGCCAGCCGTACGAGGTCTACCTGCAGGTCCTGGAGGAACTGGCGGCGGCGCGGCTGACCGTCGGTCTCGGGGTGAGCGTGCACACCCTGGCCTGCCACGCGGTCGCCCAGTTCGGCAGCAAGGAGCAGCGCACCGAGCACCTGCCGGCCATGCTCGGCGGCTCCCTGCTCGGTGCCTACAGCCTTTCCGAGCCCTCCTCCGGCTCCGACGCCGCGTCCCTGCGGACCCGTGCCACCCGCGAGGGCGACGCGTGGCGGATCGAAGGCACCAAGGCGTGGATCACCCACGGCGGTGTCGCGGACTTCTACACGGTGCTGGCCCGCAGCGGCGCCGAGGGCCCGCGCGGCATCACCGCGTACCTGGTGCCCGGCGACGCGGAGGGCCTGACCGCGGCGGTCCCGGAGAAGAAGATGGGCATGAAGGGTTCGCCCACGGCCCAGGTCCACTTCGACGGCGTGACCGTCCCCGACAGCCGCCGCGTCGGCGACGAGGGCCAGGGCTTCACCATCGCGCTGGCCGCGCTCGACTCCGGCCGCCTCGGCATCGCCGCCTGCGCCATCGGCGTCGCCCAGGCCGCGCTCGACGAGGCGCTCGCGTACGGGATGACCCGGCAGCAGTTCGGCCGTCCCGTCGTGGACTTCCAGGGGCTGCGCTTCATGATCGCCGACATGGCCACCAAGATCGAGGCCGGCCGGGCGCTGTACCTCGCGGCCGCCCGGCTGCGGGACGCGGGCCGGCCGTTCTCCCGGCAGGCGGCCATGGCCAAGCTGTTCTGCACGGACGCCGCGATGCAGGTGACCACGGACGCGGTGCAGCTGCTCGGGGGCTACGGCTACACCGCCGACTTCCCCGTCGAGCGGTACATGCGCGAGGCCAAGGTGCTGCAGATCGTCGAGGGCACCAACCAGATCCAGCGCATGGTGATCGCCCGCAGCCTCGCAGGCCCGGAGAGCAAGGAGCGCTGAGACGGTCGTGCCGCGCCGCCCGGCGGGGGCGGCGCGGCACCGTGCGTACGGTGGGCGCGGGTCAGGCCGCGCGCTGGAACGGCACGCGGATCGGCTGCGAACCGGGTCCGCCCACGTGGGAGAACGGCTGCGTGCGCCAGTCCAGCCCGGCGGGGAGCGTCAGCAGCGCGCCCCACTCCGTGTCGTCGTCCCGGGCGTCGCCGGGGGCCGGCGAGGCCTCGGCGGTGGCACGCCCCGAGCCGGGGCAGACCGTCAGCCCGAAGGGGTTCCACGGCGAGGCGCACAGCGCGTGCTGCGGCAGGACGTCCTCGTCGGTGAAGAGCGCGATCGGGCGGGCACAGTCGGGGCAGTGCACCCGGAAGATCTCAAAGCCTTCGTCGTCGAAGGCGTCTTCGGCGTCGTCCGCCGTCAGCAGCTCGAACGGCTCGCGACGTTCGTGCTCCTCCTCGAGCGCCACCAGCGTGCGTTCGCCGCGGCTGTGTCGTGCATGGGTGCGCATGGGTGCATCTCCCCCTCAGAAGAACGCCCACCAGCGGGGCAGACCGGGCTCTCGGCCTCGGCCATAGCGAGCATTTCCCGCCACCCGCCCGTGGTAATCACCGCCACTCCGAAAGGCGTTGACATCGGGTGTGGCCTTCGTCACACCGTCGTCCGCGAGGGCGCCCCGCGCCCCCGCCGGCGATGCCGTGCGCCTGCTCCGCGCCCTTCCGGGGGTCAGTCCCCGCGCGTCGCCCCGGCGTCGCGCGGCGGTGCCGTGCTCTTCCTGACGACCAGTCTGACGCCCAGCTCCATACGGGTGTTGCTCTTGTCGCCGACCTCGTCGGGCTGGGACAGCCGGAGCAGCATCCGGGCGGCCTCCTCGGCCATCTCGACCAGCGGCTGGTTGACGGTGGTGAGCGACGGGCTCGCCCACTGGGCGAGCGGGATGTCGTCGTAGCCCACCACGGACAGGTCGCGCGGCACCTGCAGACCCTTGACCCGGGCCGCCTCCAGGACGCCGAGCGCCTGCAGGTCGCTGCCGGCGAAGATGGCGGTCGGCGGGTCGGGCCGCTCCAGCAGGGCGATGGCCCCGTCGTGCCCGCCCTGGACGTGGAAGTCCCCGTAGCGGATCAGGTCGTTGTCGACGGTGAGCCCCGCCATGCCCATGGCCGAGCGGAAGCCGTCCAGGCGGGCCAGGGAGCAGAGCATGTCGTCGGGCCCGGTGATGATGCCGATGCGGCGGTGGCCGAGGTCGATGAGGTGCCGGGTGGCCGCGACGCCGCCGGCCCAGTTCGCCGAGCCCACGGACGGGACGTCGGGTTCGGGGTCGCCGGCCGGGTCGATGATCACGAAGTTGATGGCCCGTGAGCGCAGCTTGCGCTTGATGTCGTCGGGCAGCGAGGAGAAGACCAGGACGACGCCGAGCGGCCGGCGGCGCAGCACGCCCTCGATCCACTCGGGGCCGGGGGCGTGGCGGGTGCCGCTCTCGGTGAGCACCACGCTCATGTTGCGGCTCTTGGCGACGTTCTCCACGCCCCGGATGAGCTCCATCGCCCAGACGCTCTCGAGCTCGTGGAAGACGATCTCGATCAGCCGCGACTCGGGCTGGGTGGGGGAGGGGCGCTGGTAGCCGTTCGCCTCCAGGAGGCGCTCGACCTTGCTCCGGGTCGGCGCGGCCACATCGGGACGTCCGTTGAGCACCTTCGAAACTGTCGAAAGTGACACGCCCGCTTTCGAAGCCACGTCGGCCAGGGTGATACGGCCCTCGGTCTCATCATCACGCATGCGGCACAGGATAGAGCACCGCCATTCGGTAACGGTTTGGTCGCGTCAATTCCACGCTGTTGACCCCGGCGAAGAGGGAGCCTACGGTCCGTCGTCAGGCGAATTTCGGCAAAGCGGCCGAAACTTTCGAGAGGTCGATCATGAAGAAGCGTGCGTGGTTCCCCCGTGCCGTCGCCGGCGGCGCGACACTGGCACTGGGCCTGACCCTGACCGCCTGCGGCGGTGATGGCGCCTCCGCGGGGGGCGATTCCGGGACGATTCACGTCCTCGTGTACGGCGACTCCGCGAACAAGGTGGAGAAGGCGATCGTCGCCGAGTTCAACAAGACCTCGAAGGTCAAGGCCGTCCTCGACACGGTCCCCGGTGCGGACTACCAGCAGAAGCTGCAGACCGTCATCAACACCAAGCAGGCCCCCGACGTCTTCTTCAACTGGGGTGGCGGCAGCATCCAGCCGTTCGTGAAGGCCGGTCTGCTGCTCCCGCTCGACGACTTCATCAAGAAGGACCCGGGCCTGAAGGACAACTTCCTGTCCTCGGTCTTCAACACGGCGGTCGTCGACGGCAAGTCCTACGGCGTGCCGATGCGCGGCACCCAGCCGGTGCTGATGTTCAACAACAAGAAGGTCCTCGCCGACGCCGGCGTGCAGCCCCCGCAGACCTGGGACGAGCTCATCGACGCGGTCAAGAAGCTCAAGGCCAAGGGCGTCACCCCGATCGCGCTCGGCGGCGGCGACCAGTGGCCGACGCTGATGTGGTTCGAGTACCTCTACGACCGCGTCGCCGGCCCGGAGCTGTTCACCAAGGCGCTCGGCGGCGACAAGAGCGCCTGGGAGAGCGAGGACAGCAAGAAGGCGCTGGGCATGCTCAAGGAGCTCATCGACGCCGGCGCCTTCGGCACCAACTTCGACTCGGTGAAGTTCACCGACGGCGGCTCGCCCCAGCTCCTCGCCAGTGGCAAGGCCGGCTTCGAGCTCATGGGCTCGTGGGAGTACTCCACGCAGCAGGACGCCAGCCCGGACTTCGCCAAGAACGACCTCGGCTACACCAACTTCCCGACCGTCACCGGCGGCAAGGGTGACGCCGCGAACGTCGTCGGCAACACCAACAACTTCTACTCGGTGCTGAAGAAGACCGAGCACCCGGAAGCCGTCGCGGACTTCCTCAAGCTGATGTACTCCGACGACTTCGTGAAGCAGCAGCTGGCCATCGGCAACCTGCCGACCACCACGAACACCACCAAGTTCCTCGACTCGGCCGACAACCCGGACTACCTGAAGTACCAGTTCGACCTGGTCCAGAAGGCGCCCTCGTTCCAGCTGTCGTGGGACCAGGCCTACCCGCCGTCGGGCATCACGCCGATCCACCAGGCCGTGCAGCAGTTCTTCAACGGCCAGGTCGACGCGGACGGCTTCATCAAGGCCATGCAGGCCCTGCCCACCTCCTGAGAGCGACGTCCCGCATGGTCTCCCTCGCTGCCTCCGTGACGGGCAAGCGGCAGACGCAGCGCCCGGTCGGCCGTACCATCGGCCGGCCGGGCCTCGCCTGGGCGCTCCCCGCCACGATCTTCTTCGCCCTGTTCGCCGTCGTGCCGCTGGTGCTGGTGGCGGTCCTGTCCTTCACCACCTGGAGCGGACTGGGCTCGCCCGAGTTCGCGGGCTTCGACACCTGGGTCCGGGTCTTCCAGGACCCCGTCATGATCAAGAGCCTCTGGCTGAGCGTGCTGCTCACCGTGCTGGGCGTCGTCGTCCAGACCCCGCTGAGCATCCTGCTCGGCGTGTGGGCGGCCGGTCCCCAGCGCAACCGCGCCGTGCTGTCGGCGGTCTTCTTCGTGCCGCTGCTGCTGTCCGCGACCGCTGTGTCGGTGCTGTGGCGCGCGCTGCTCGACCCGAACTTCGGTGTGCCCTCGCAGGCGCGCTGGCTGTTCGGCGACGGCAACCTCTTCGGCACGCAGACCGCCGCGATCGGCGTGCTGGTGTTCGTCAGCACCTGGCAGTTCACCCCGTTCCACGCCCTGATCTACCAGGGCGCGACCCGGGCGATCCCGCAGGTGCTCTACCAGGCCGCGCAGATCGACGGCGCCGGCACCGTACGGCAGTTCTTCCACATCACGCTGCCGCAGCTGCGCAACTCGATCATCACCTCGATGATCCTGATGATCGTCGGCGGTCTCACCACCTTCGACACGGTGCTGATCCTCACCCAGGGCGGCCCCGGCACCGACACCACCATCAGCGCCTACTACATGTACGACAAGGCCTTCAAGGGGTTCGACTTCGGCGCGGGCGCCGGGGTCGCGCTGATGCTCGTCGTCGTCGCCACCGTGATCTCGCTGATCGTCGTCCGCGTCTCCGGCTACGACAAGATGGCCGGCACCAAGGAGGGGCTCTGATGAGGCGCCGCCCCAACTACCTGGCGGGCCTGGGCGCCCTGCTGTGGCTCGCGCTGGTGGGTCTGCCGCTGTACGTCATGCTCGGCGCCACCGTGCAGACGCGCGAGGCGTACAGCGCGGGCGGCCCGCTGGCCTTCCCCCGCTCCTTCACGCTGGACAACTACGTCCAGGACTTCAGCAACGGCTTCGGGCAGTACTTCCTCAACACGGTCGTCGTCACGGTCAGCGTGGTGGCCATCGTGCTGCTGCTCGTGCCGCCGCTGGCGTTCACCATCGTCCGCAACCGGGGTCGCGGCACCTCCGGGGTGTTCCGGCTCTTCCTGCTGGGCCTGGCCATCCCCGCGCAGGCCGTGATCGTCCCGATGTTCTACGTCATCAGCAAGGCCGGGCTCTACGACAACCTCATCGGCGTCATCCTGCCGACGGCGGCGTTCTGCCTGCCGGTGTGCACGCTGATCCTGACCGGCACGATGCGCGACATCACCTCCGACCTGTTCGAGGCGATGGCCATGGACGGCGCCTCCGTCCGGCGGACCTTCTTCCAGCTCGTCCTGCCGCTGTCCGGCAGCGGACTGTCGACGATCGTCGTCTTCTCCGCCCTGCAGGCGTGGAACGGCTTCCTCTTCCCCCTCGTGCTCACCCAGTCCGAGGAGACCAAGGTGATCACGCTGGGCCTCTACAACTTCCGGACCCAGTACGGCATCAACATCCCCGGCCTGCTGGCCGCGGTGGTGCTGTCCACGATCCCCGTCCTGCTCGTCTACCTGTTCGCCCGCCGTGCCCTCGTGCAGGGGCTCATGGGCGTCGGAGGAAAGTGAACGACAACGTGACCGCCGACTCCCGCGTCGAGGCGCTGATCCGCGACATGACCCTGGGCGAGAAGATCGCCCAGCTCTACGGCGTCTGGGTCGGCGCCTCCAGCGAGGGCGCCGAAGTGGCCCCCCACCAGCACGACATGGACGAGCCGCCCCGTCTGGACGACCTCCTGCCGGACGGCCTCGGACAGCTCACCCGCCCCTTCGGCACCGTCCCCGTCGACCCCGCCCTGGGCGCGCTGTCCCTGATGCGCACCCAGCAGCGGATCGCCGGGGCCAACCGGTTCGGCATCCCGGCCATGGCCCACGAGGAGTGCCTCGCGGGCTTCGCGGCCTGGGGAGCGACCACCTACCCCGTCCCGCTGTCCTGGGGCGCCTCCTTCGACCCCGAGCTGGTCCGGGTGATGGCCGCGGCCATCGGCCGCGACATGCGCTCCGTCGGCGTCCACCAGGGTCTGGCCCCGGTCCTCGACGTCGTGCGCGACGCGCGCTGGGGCCGGGTCGAGGAGACGATCGGCGAGGACCCGTACCTCGTCGGGACCATCGCCACCGCGTACATCCAGGGCCTGGAGTCCGCGGGCATCGTGGCCACCCTGAAGCACTTCGCCGGCTACTCCGCCTCCCGCGCCGGGCGCAACCTGGCGCCGGTCAGCATGGGCCCGCGCGAGCGCGCCGACGTCGTCCTGCCGCCCTTCGAGATGGCGGTCCGGGAGAGCGGCGTCCGGTCCGTGATGCACGCGTACACCGACACCGACGGCGTCCCTTCGGCCGCCGACGAGGAACTGCTCACGGGGCTGCTCCGGGACACCTGGGGCTTCGACGGGACCGTGGTCGCCGACTACTTCGGGATCGCCTTCCTCAAGACCCTGCACGGCGTCGCGGCCGACTGGGCGGACGCCGCGGGCACCGCGCTGCACGCCGGCGTGGACGTGGAGCTCCCCACCGTCAAGACCTTCGGGCAGCCGCTGCGGGACGCCGTCGCCGCGGGCCTGGTCGACGAGAAGCTCGTGGACCGCGCGCTGCGCCGCGTCCTGACCCAGAAGGCGCAGCTCGGCCTGCTCGACCCCGGGTGGAGCCCGGTGCCGTCCGCGCTCGCCGGGGCCGACCTCACCGACCCGCAGGGCCTGCGCGGCACGGTCGACCTGAACTCCGCCGCCCACCGGGACCTGTCGCGGCGCCTCGCCGAGCGGTCCGCCGTCCTGCTGAGCAACGACGGCACCCTGCCCCTGGGGCGGCCCGCCCGCATCGCGCTCGTCGGTCCCCAGGCGCAGACCCCGACCGCCGTGCTGGGCTGCTACTCCTTCCCCGTGCACGTCGGCGCCCAGCACCCGGACACCCCGCTCGGCATCGACCTGCCCACGCTGCGCCAGGCCCTGGTGGCGGAGTTCCCCGGCTCCGAGATCGTGACCGTGGCGGGCTGCGGCGTCGATGACAGCGATGTCTCCGGCATCGCGGCGGCCGTGCGCGCGGCCCTGGACGCCGACGTGGTGGTCGCCGCGCTGGGCGACCGCGCCGGGCTCTTCGGCCGCGGCACCAGCGGCGAGGGCTGCGACGCGGAGTCGCTCACCCTGCCCGGCGTGCAGCAGCGGCTGCTCGACGCGCTCCTCGACACGGGGACGCCCGTCGTGCTCACCCTGCTGGCCGGCCGCCCGTACGCCCTCGGACGGGCCGTGGAGGAGGCCGCGGCCGTCGTCCAGACCTTCTTCCCGGGACAGGAGGGCACCCCGGCTCTGGCCGGAGTGCTGAGCGGGCGGATCAACCCGTCCGGGCGGCTGCCGGTGAGCGTGCCCCGGCACCCGGGCGTCCAGCCCTCCACCTACCTCGCCGCGCCGCTCGCGCGGGCCAGCGAGGTCTCCAACATCGACCCGGCCGCGGCCTTCGGCTTCGGCCACGGGCTGACGTACACGGCCTTCGAGTGGTCGGCGCCGCAGGTGCACGGCGGCGCCGACGGCCGGGCCGTCACCGGCACCGACGGCGAGGTCGAACTGTCCTTCACCGTCCGCAACACCGGCGGTCGCGCGGGCAGCGAGGTCGTCCAGGTCTACCTGCACGACCCGATCGCCTCCGTCGTCCAGCCGGTGCAGCGGCTCGTCGGCTACCTCCGGGTGCCGCTGGAGGCGGGCGAGGCGCGGCGCATCGGCGTCACGGTCCCCGCCGACGTCGCCGCCTTCACCGGCCGGGACGGCCGCCGCGTCGTGGAACCGGGGGAGCTGGAGGTGCGGCTGGCGGCCTCCAGCACCGACGTCCGGTTCACCGTACGGGCGGAACTCACCGGCCCGGCGCGGCAGGTGGACCACACCCGGCGGCTGCACGCGCTGGTCACCGGCGCACCGGAGGAGTCCAGGTGAGCCTGCCCGAAGGGACGGGGGAGGCGGCCGTGTCGACGGCGAACGTCGCCAACCCCGTCCTGCCGGGCTGCCATCCCGACCCGAGTGTCTGCCGGGTCGGGGCCGACTTCTACCTGGTGAACTCGACGTTCGAGTACTTCCCGGGCATCCCGGTGTTCCACAGCCGCGACCTGGTCCACTGGCGGCCGATCGGGCACGTCCTGGACCGGCCCTCGCAGGTGGACCTCGGCACCGTCGCCTCCTCCGAGGGGATCTTCGCCGCGACGATCCGGCACCACCAGGGCCGCTTCTACGTCGTGACCACCCTGGTGGGCGGCACCGGCCGGAGCGGCACCTTCGTCGTCACCGCCACCGACCCCGCCGGGCCGTGGAGCGACCCGGTGTGGCTGGACGACGCGCCCGGCATCGACCCCTCCCTGTTCTTCGACGACGACGGCCGCGCCTGGTGCACCGGCACGCGGCTCGCGGAACCGGGGGAGTGGGAGGGGCAGACCGACGTCTGGCTGCGGGAGTTCGACGCCGCGGAGCTGACCCTCACCGGCCCCGAGCACCTGCTGTGGCGCGGGGCGCTGCACGGCGCCGTGTGGGCCGAGGGACCCCACCTGTACGCGGTGGACGGCCGCTACTACCTGCTGGCGGCGGAGGGCGGCACCGAGCACGGGCACGCCGTCAGCGTCGCCCGCGCCGACCACGTCACCGGTCCGTACACCGGGAACCCGGCCAATCCGGTGTTCACCCACCGGCACCTGGGCCGTGACTTCCCCGTCGTGGGCGTCGGCCACGCCGACCTGGTGCGCACGGCGCAGGGGCAGTGGTGGGCGGTGCTGCTGGGCAGCCGCCCGTACGGCGGGTACCACCCCAACCTCGGGCGGGAGACCTTCCTCGTCCCGGTGCGCTGGGAGGACGGCTGGCCGCTCTTCGCGCCCGGCGTCGGCACCACGCTCGGCCCGTTCCGTCCGCCCGCGGTCGCCGGGTCCCCTCATGATCCCCACCCGGAGCCGGTGCGCGACGACTTCGACGGCCCACGGCTGGACCCGCGGTGGAACCAGGTGCGCACCGGGGAACCCTTCTGGTCGCTCACCGGACGTCCCGGCTCGCTGCGGCTGCCCCTCGGGCCCTCCACGCTCGCCGACGCCGGCACCCCCTGCTTCCTGGGCCGGCGCCAGCAGCACCAGGAGGTCAGCGTGTCCGCGCTCCTCGACGTGGCGCCCGGGACGCCGCAGGAGTGGGCGGGGCTCGCCGTCCGCCAGTCCGAGGCGGACCATCTGGTGCTCGCGGTGGCCGGTGACGGGCGCGGCGGCCGCCGCGTGCTCGCCGCGGTCCGTACACGGGGCGAGCAACACCTGCTCGCACAGGCACCGTTGCCCGCTGGCCCGGTGGTCCTGCGCATCCACGCCGAGGGCCAGCGCTACGGGCTGCGCTACGCCCCCGCCGGCGCCGGGCCCGAGGCGGAGGCCGAACTGACCTCCGTGGACGGCGGATTCCTCAGCTCGCCCCGCGCGGGCGGCTTCCTCGGCGTCTGGCTCGGCCCGTACGCCACCGCCCACGGCGCCTCCTCCACCGCCGTCGCCGACATCGACTGGTTCGACTACCGGCCTCTCGCCCCCTGACCACGGAGCCGACGTTGTTCACCGATCTCCCCGAGGCCGAACTGCGGGATCACCGCAGCACCCAGACCGCGCCCGCCGACTTCGACGACTTCTGGAGCACGACGCTCGCCGAGTCGCGCGCCGCCGGGACCGCGGCCGTCACCGTCACCCCCGCGCCCGGGCCGCGGCTGCACACGGTGCGCGTCTTCGACGTCACCTTCCCCGGCTACGGCGGTGAGCCGGTGCGGGCCTGGCTGCGGCTGCCGCACGGTGCCGAGGGACCGCTGCCCGCGGTCGTCCAGTACGTCGGCTACGGCGGCGGCCGGGGCCACGCCCTGGACAACCTGCTGTGGGCGTCGGCGGGTTTCGCCCACCTCCACATGGACACCCGTGGCCAGGGATCGGGCTGGAGCCGCGGCGACACCCCCGACTCCGGCACCACGGGCCCGCAGGCCCCCGGGATGATGACCCGTGGCATCGACGACCCCCGCACGTACTACTACCGCCGCCTGTTCACGGACGCCGTCCGCGCCGTGGACGCGGTCCGCACGCTGCCCTCGGTGGACCCCGGCCGGATCGCCGTCCTCGGCGCGAGCCAGGGCGGCGGCACCGCGCTCGCCGTGGCCGCCCTCGCCCCGGAGGTCCACGCCCTGGTGGCGCACGTGCCGTTCCTGTGCGACTTCCCCCGGGCCACGGTGATCACGGACGCGGACCCGTACCGTGAGATCGGCCGCTACCTCGCCGTGCACCGCGGCAACGCCGAGCGGGCCATGCGCACCCTGTCCTACTTCGACGGCGTCAACTTCGCCGCCCGCGCCCGGGTCCCGGCCCGCTTCTCCGCGGCCCTGATGGACGAGATCACGCCGCCCTCCACGGTCTTCGCCGCGTACAACGCGTACGCGGGACCCAAGGAGATCGCCGTCTGGCCCTGGAACGGGCACGAGGGCGGCGCCGTCGACGACGACGAGGAGGCACTGGCCTTCCTGCGTGCGCGCCTCTGAGGACGACGTGAAGTGCGACCTCATCATGCGGAGTTGAGGTGGAAGACCGTACAACCTTCGCTCTTCCTTGATCGTCGTAGGGGTGCACCGGAGACCCCGGTGCACCACTGATGTGGCCACACCCTTGGGGAAGAGTCATGCGATCTGACTCCGTCGGGCGCTCGCTGCGCCGTGGAGCCTCTGCCGTCGCGGCGGCCGGCCTGTTCGTGGCCGGTCTCGCCGTGCCCGCGCACGCCGCCGCCGCCGAGACCGACCAGCTGTGGATCAACGCACCGTCCGAACTGCCGCTGCCCCTCGGCACGGGCGGCGGAGAACCGCAGACGCGCACGCTCGACATCGGCATCTACCACGACAACGACAACTTCACGGTCACCGACGGCGAGGTCACCGTGGACGTCTCCGGGGTCGCGGGCGTCGCGGAGGTGACCTGGCCGGAGAACTGCACGCCCAGCGGCACGATCGCCGTCTGCCACGTGCCCGAGGTGCCCGTGATCGGCGGCGACTACAGCAGGCAGATCCACCTCTCGGTACGCGCGGCGGACGGTGCGGCGGGCGGGGCGTCCGGCCGGATCACCTACGAGGCGACCGCCGTCGGCGGCCCCGACGGCACCCTCACCGCCCCGCGGGGCGATTCCGACACCATGCTCACCGTCTCCTCCGGCCCGGACCTGTCGCTCGCGGAGATCGCCCCGGTCCAGCACGCCGCCCCCGGCGCCACGGTGCGGCTCCCGTTCGGGCTGACCAACAACGGCAACGAGAGCGCGCAGGGCTTCACGCTGAAGTTCATGGCCTCGTACGGCATCCAGAAGCTGACCAAGTACAAGCGCTGCACCTACACGACGTCGAACGACGGCGAGTACGCGCCGATGACCTTCGCGACGTGCACCTTCGACCGGGTGCTGGCGCCGGGGGACTCATTCCGGCTGCCCAAGAAGCTCAAGGCGGTGCTCGCCCCGTACGCGATGAACGAGCGGCTCGACATCAGCGTCGAGCCCGGCGGGGGCGCCGAGGACCTCGAGAGCCGTGACAACTACACGGTGGTCGGCGTCAGCGCCGACAACACCGCGGACTTCGCGGTGACCGGCGACGCGGTCACCGGTGCGGCGGGCGAGACGGTGACGGCCCGGCTCACGTTCCGCAACAACGGTCCGGCCTGGCTCGGCAACCTCGGCTCCGGCGACCCCGTCGCGAAGGTCCGGCTGATCGTCCCCGCGGGCACCAAGGTCACCGGCGTCCCGTCCGGCTGTGACCCGCACACGCTCTCCGGCGGCTACTACCCGCAGGAGACGGGGGCGCCGCGCTACGACTGCGCCCTGCCGTACTGGGTGCTGGAGAACACCGAGCGCTCGTACGACTTCTCGCTGCGGATCGACACCGCGGTGCCCGGCACGACAGGTGCGGTGAGCATCCACCCGGAGTTCGGCGAGTTCCCGTACGACCCGGACGCCACCAACAACACGGCGGTCCTGGCGGTCAACTGACCTGACCCGCCCCGGCACGTGGTGCGGGAGGCTCCCGCACCATGTGCCGGGGCGGGGCGTGGCGGGGCGGTCAGCGGCCTTGCGGCCCGGGCAGCGGCTCGCCCGTCTCCAGCAGCGTCTTCAGGCCCGACACGAGGGCGGGCCAGCCCTGGGAGACCATGCCCAGCACCCCGCTGTCCGGGTCGTGGGCCTCGTGGACGACGGTCAGCCTGACCGTCTCCCCGAGCGGTTCGATCTCGAACGTCACCTGGGAGCGGCGATCCCCGGCCAGCCGGGTGCGGACCTCCTCGCTCACCCCCGCGTTCCGAGCCCACTGAGGGGTGAAGGTGTGCCAGGTGTAGGAGAGCCGGCGCGGCGGATCGGACTCCAGCACGACCTGGGCGGGATCGGCGGTGCGGGCGCCGCCCTCCTCCCAGACCATGGCCGAGCCGGCCGCCCAGTCGGTCTCGAAGGCGACGCCCCAGTAGCGGCGCGTGAACGCCGGGTCGGTCAGCGCCTGCCAGAGGCGCTCGGGCGTGGTGCGGACGTAGGTCGTGTAGACGAATGCGGACTCGCTCATGGGTGGCTGCTCCAATGCCCTCTGGAGGTCGGCGAGCGCCCGCGCGCGCTCGCGGTCGTACCGGTCGATCCATCGTTCGGCGACGGCGTTGATCGGTGCGGCGTTGAGGTAGTGCAGCTTCTCCCGGCCCCGCCGGACCGTGGTGACCAGCCGGGCCTCCTCCAGTACGGCCAGGTGCTTGCTGACCGACTGGCGGGCCATGTCCAGCCCCGCGCACAGCTCGCGCAGGGTCTGCCCGTTGCGTGCGTTGAGGCTGTCCAGCAGCCGCCGGCGGCTGGCGTCGGCCAGCGCCTTGAAGACCTCGTCCATCCCGCTTCCCCGCCGCCCCGGAAACGCAGCCGTCCGGCTGCCTGTCGAACATAGGCAGCCGGACGGCTGCATGTCAACGCGATGCAGCCGAGGGGGTGTGGGTGTGGGTGTGAGGGTGTGGGGGCGCGCCGCTACACGGCCCGCAGGTCCCGTACGCGGCGGATCTTGCCGACGGACCGCTCGACGGTGTCGGGGTCGACGACCGTCACCTCGACGCTGACGCCCACGCCGTCCTTGACGCCCGCCGCGATGGAGCGTGCCGCCTCCTCGCGCGACACGGCCCCGGCGTCGGGGCGCGCCTCGACGACGACCTCCATGTGGTCCATGCGGCCGCGCTTGGTGAGCCGGATCTGGAAGTGCGGGGCCACACCGGGCGTGCGCAGCACGATCTCCTCGATCTGGCTGGGGAAGACGTTCACCCCGCGCAGGATGATCATGTCGTCGGAGCGGCCGGTGATCTTCTGGACGCGGCGGAAGGCGGGGCGCGCGGTGCCGGGCAGCAGCCGGGTCAGGTCACGGGTGCGGTAACGGATGATCGGCAGCGCCTCCTTGGTGAGGGAGGTGAAGACCAGCTCGCCCTCCTCGCCCTCCGGCACCGGCTCGCCCGTGATCGGGTCCACCACCTCGGGGTAGAAGTGGTCCTCCCACACGTGCAGGCCGTCCTTGGTCTCCACGCACTCCTGGGCGACGCCCGGGCCGATCACCTCGGACAGGCCGTAGATGTCGACGGCGTGGATGTCCATGCGCTCCTCGATCTCCCGGCGCATCTCCTCCGTCCACGGCTCCGCGCCGAAGATGCCGATCCGCAGCGAGGTGCCGCGCGGGTCGACGCCCTGGCGCTCGAACTCGTCCAGCAGGGTCAGCATGTACGACGGGGTGACCATGATGATCTCGGGCTGGAAGTCCTGGATGATCTGCACTTGACGGGCCGTCATGCCGCCGGAGGCGGGGATCACCGTGCACCCGGCGCGCTCCGCGCCGTAGTGCGCGCCCAGGCCGCCGGTGAACAGGCCGTAGCCGTAGGAGACGTGCACCTTGTGGCCGGGGCGCCCGCCGGCGGCACGTATGGAACGGGCCACCACGTCGGACCACATGGACAGGTCGTTCTCGGTGTAGCCCACCACGGTCGGCAGGCCGGTCGTGCCACTGGAGGCGTGGACGCGGCGCACCTGGTCCATGGGCACGGCGAACATGCCGAAGGGGTAGTTGTCGCGCAGGTCGGCCTTGGTGGTGAACGGGAAGCGCGCCAGGTCGTCCAGGCCCGCGCAGTCCTCGGGGCGCAGTCCGGCCTCGTCGAACTTCTTCCGGTAGGCCTCGACGTTGTCGTACGCGTGGCGCAGCGTCGCCCGGAGCCGGGTGAGCTGCAGCTCCCGCAGCTCTCCGGGGCCCAGCTTCTCGGCGGCGTCCAGCAAGCCGTCGGGGAGCGGCTCTCCCAGGCGCGCCCCCGCGGTCGCCCGGTCCGTCGGCTCGCTGCTCATCCGTTCTCCTTCGTGCGTCCGATGCTGCGGCTGCGCCCGCGGAACTCCGCCACCACCTGGTCGCCCCGCAGGATGCTCACGTCGTAGATGCCGCTGCGGCCGAAGCGGGTGCGTTCCTGTGCGATGGCGACCAGTTCGTCGCCCTCGTGGACGGGGGCGACGAAGGAGATGTCCGCCCCGGCGGCCACCGTCACCGGGCCGTGGCTGTTGCAGGCGCAGGCGAAGGCGGTGTCGGCGAACAGGAAGAGGTAGCCCCCGTGGGCGATCCCGTGCCCGTTGACCATCGCGGGCGTGACGGCCATGCGCAGCACGGCCGTGCCCTCGCCGGTCTCCAGCAGCTCGATGCCCAGGCTCTGCGACGCCTTGTCGGCGGCGAACATGCTCTCCGCCGGGCCCTTGGTCGCGTCCATGGCATCCCTCACGATCGTCACCACCCTTGTGAACCGACCGAACATTCGGTTAGCGTGCGGCACCCAAGGTAATCCAGCATCCGAACTGCCTGTCAAGAGGTGGAACGCATGTCCCAGCACCTCCCCGCGCTACCCGCAGACGAGGTCTTCCTGATCGACGGCGCGCGCACCCCGCAGGGCCGTTACGGCGGCGCCCTGGCCTCCGTGCGCCCCGACGACCTGGCGGCCCTGGTGGTCGGCGAGGCCGTGAGCCGCGCCGGGATCCCGGCCGGGTCCGTGGACGAGGTGATCCTCGGCGCCGCCAACCAGGCGGGCGAGGACAACCGCGACGTCGCCCGGATGGCCGTGCTGCTGGCCGGCCTGCCGCACACGGTGCCCGGCTACACCGTCAACCGGCTGTGCGCCTCCGGGCTCACCGCCGTCGCCTCGGCGGCGCAGGCGATCCGCTCCGGCGAGGCCGACCTGGTGGTCGCCGGCGGTGTGGAGTCCATGACCCGTGCCCCCTGGGTGATGGCCAAGCCCGGCACCCCGTGGGCCAAGCCCGGCGAGGTGTACGACACCTCCCTGGGCTGGCGCTTCACCAACCCGCGCTTCACCGCCGAGGACACGCTGTCCATGGGGGAGACCGCGGAGGAGGTCGCCGCCCTGGACGGGATCAGCCGCGCCGACTCCGACGCCTTCGCGCTGCGCAGCCACCGGCGGGCCGTCGCGGCCCAGGAGGCCGGCCGTTTCGACCGCGAGATCGTGCCGGTCGCCGTCAAGGACGGCGAGGTCACCCGTGACGAGGGCCCGCGTCCCTCCACCACCCTGGAGAAGCTCGGGACCCTGCGCACCATCTTCCGCAAGGACGGCATCGTGACCGCCGGCTCCTCCTCGCCGCTCTCCGACGGCGCCGCGGCTCTCGTGGTCGCCGGCCGCGCGGCCGTCGAGCGGTACGGCCTCACGCCCCGCGCCAGGATCGTCACCTCCGCCACCGCCGGGGTCGAGCCCCACCTCATGGGCCTCGGTCCCGTCCCGGCGACGGAGAAGGCCCTCGCCCGCGCCGGATGGCAGACCGGCGACCTGGACGCCGTCGAACTCAACGAGGCCTTCGCCGCCCAGGCCCTCGCGGTCGTCCGCCGTCTGAAGCTGGACGAGGAGCGGGTCAACGCCGACGGCGGCGCGATCGCGCTCGGCCACCCGCTGGGCTGCTCGGGCGCCCGCATCCTGCTCACCCTCCTCGGCCGCCTGGAGCGCGAGGGTGGCCGCCGCGGCCTCGCCACCCTCTGCGTGGGCGTCGGTCAGGGTGTGGCGATGCTGGTGGAGCGGGTGTGAGCGCAGGCTTCGGCGGACCGCGGGCGACCGTCGTCCACAGGGCTTGCCGGGTGCGGCAAAGTTCGTCAGACTGTAACCGAACGAATGGTCGGTAGGGGAAGCTGGTATCGATGACCACACCGAACGCCACCGTGCCGCCGGAGGGCGCGCAGGCGCCGCTCCAGGAGCACTTCGACGCCACGATCGCGCGGGACCAGCGCATCGAGCCGCGGGACTGGATGCCCGACGGCTACCGCAGGACGCTGATCCGGCAGATCGCGCAGCACGCGCACTCGGAGATCATCGGCATGCAGCCCGAGGGCGAGTGGATCACCCGTGCCCCGTCGTTGCGCCGCAAGGCCATCCTGTTCGCGAAGGTCCAGGACGAGGCCGGCCACGGGCTGTACCTCTACTCGGCCGCCGAGACCCTGGGCATCGACCGCGCGGAGCTCACGCAGCGTCTGATCGAGGGCCGTCAGAAGTACTCCTCGATCTTCAACTACCCGACCCTCAGCTTCGCCGACGTCGGCGTCATCGGCTGGTTCGTCGACGGCGCGGCGATCTGCAACCAGGTGCCGCTGTGCCGCTCCTCCTACGGGCCGTACGCCCGCGCCATGGTGCGCATCTGCAAGGAGGAGTCCTTCCACCAGCGGCAGGGCTACGAGCTGCTGATGACGATGATGCGCGGCACGCAGGCCCAGCGGGAGATGGTGCAGGACGCGGTGGACCGCTGGTGGTGGCCGTCGCTGATGATGTTCGGGCCGCCCGACGGCGACTCGCCCAACTCGGCCGCGTCGATGGCCTGGAAGATCAAGCGCCACAGCAACGACGAGCTGCGCCGGCGGTTCGTCGACATGACCGTCCCGCAGGCCGACAAGCTCGGCGTGACCCTGCCCGACCCGGAGCTGCGCTGGAACGAGGAGCGCGGCCGGCACGACTTCGGCACCCCCGACTGGTCGGAGCTGCAGCGCGTCATCAGCGGCGACGGGCCGTGCAACGCCGAGCGGATGGAACGCCGCCGCTCCGCACACGAGGAAGGCGCCTGGGTGCGCGAGGCCGCGACCGCCCACGCCGCCAAGCAGGCGGCCCGGGCAGAGGAAGGAGCCGTGGCATGAGCACCACCGGCGACAGCACGACCCGGGCCGAGTGGCCCCTGTACGAGGTGTTCGTCCGCGGCAAGCGCGGCCTGAACCACGTCCACGTCGGCTCCCTGCACGCGGCCGACGACCGCATGGCCCTCACCCACGCCCGCGACCTGTACACGCGGCGCAACGAGGGCGTGAGCATCTGGGTGGTGCGCTCGGAGTACATCGCCGCGTCCACGCGGGACGAGAAGGACCCCTTCTTCACGCCCAGCGCAGACAAGGTCTACCGGCACCCCACCTTCTACGACATCCCCGAAGACGTCCCCCACATCTAGGAGCAGGGCATGAGCGACGAGCACGTCTACCTGTCCCTGGCCGAGGGGCACGAGGACAGCGACGCCCGCTGGGCCTTCGGCACCGGCTTCGAGGACCCGCTGCACGGCGTCGACACCGCCGTGCCCGAGGGTGTGGACGCCGCGGAGCTGGCCGCCCACTGCCTGGCGCTGGGCGACGACGCCCTGGTGGGCGCCCAGCGCCTGGCCGAGTGGTGCACCCGCGCGCCGGAGCTGGAGGAGGAGGTGGCGCTCGCCAACATCGGGCTCGACCTGCTCGGCCAGGCCCGTCTGCTCTACTCCCGCGCCGGTCAGGTGGACGGCACCGGTCGCGACGAGGACGCCTACGCGTACCTGCGGGACGCCGCCGACTTCCGCAACGTCCGCCTGGCCGAACTTCCCTGCGGGGACTTCGCGTTCTCCATGGCCCGGCTGCTCGTCACGTCCTGCTGGCGGCTCGCCGTCTTCGAGCGGCTCGCCCGCACCGCGCAGGACCCGGTGCTCGCCGCCGTCGCCGCCAAGGGCGTCAACGAGCTGACCTACCACCGGCAGTACGCCGCCGAGTGGGTGGTACGGCTCGGCGACGGCACCGAGGAGTCGCACCGCCGCATGCGGGCCGGCCTGGAACAGGTCGCCCCCTACCTGGAGGAACTGTTCACGGCCGGCGCCACGTGCGGGGCCGACCCGGCCGGTGTGCGGGACGAGGTGACCGCCGCGCTGCGCCAGGTCACCGGGGCCGCCGGGCTGCCTCCGGTCCAGGCCGATCCCCTGCCCGGCCACGGCCGTGAGGGCGACCGCACCGAACACCTCGCCCCGCTGCTCGCGGAGTTGCAGGGCATCGCCCGCGCACACCCAGGAGCGGTCTGGTGAGCGCCGTGACCGTGCTCACCGACGCGCACCGGGCGGCCCGCGTCGCCGCCGAGGTACCGGACCCCGAGCTGCCCATGCTGACCCTGGCCGATCTCGGCGTCCTGCGTGACGTCGAGGTCACCGGGGACGGCACGGTCGTGGCCGCCCTCACCCCCACCTACTCGGGCTGCCCGGCCATGGCGGAGATGCGCGCCGACGTGGCCGCCCGGCTGCGCGCCGCGGGCTTCGACCGGGTCGAGATCCGCACCGTCCTGGACCCGCCGTGGACGACCGACTGGATCACCCCCGAGGGCCGCCGCAAGCTCGCCGAGCACGGCATCGCACCCCCCGGTCCCGCACCCCGGCGCGCCACCGGGCCGGTGCCGCTGGTGCTCACCGCCACCCGGCGCGACGTCGCCTGCCCCCGCTGCGGCTCGGCGGACACCGAGGAGACCTCGCGCTTCGCCGCCACCTCCTGCAAGGCCCTGTGGCGCTGCCGTGCCTGCCTGGAGCCGTTCGAGTACGTCAAGGAGATCTGATGGCCCCGACCATCCCCGCCCCGCAGGCGCCGGCCCCGCGCGTCCGCCGCCGCCCGGCCTTCCACGCCCTGCGGGTCGCCGCGGTCGAGCCGCTCTGCGAGGACGCCGCCGCCGTCAGCTTCGACATACCGCAGGAGCTGGCCGGGGAGTTCGCCTTCGCCCCCGGTCAGTCCCTCACGCTGCGCCGCGAGGTCGACGGCCGGGACGAGCGACGCTCGTACTCCATCTGCTCGCCCGCCGGCGCCACCCCCCGCATCGGGGTGCGCGTAGTGCCCGGCGGCCTGTTCTCGTCGTGGCTGGTGCACGAGGTACGTCCGGGCGACACCGTCGAGGTCATGGGCCCCACCGGCGCCTTCACCCCCGACCTCAGCGCGTCCGGGCACCATGTACTCATCGCCGCGGGCTCCGGCATCACCCCGATGCTCTCCATCGCCGAGTCCGTCCTCGCCGCCGATCTCGGGTCCCGGGTCACGCTCTTCTACGGCAACCGGCGCACCGACACCGTGATGTTCGCCGACGAGCTCGCCGAGCTGAAGGACCTGTACCCCGCCCGGTTCCAGCTCGCCCACGTGCTCTCGCGGGAGCCGCGCGAGGCCGAGGTGCTCTCCGGCCGCCTCGACGCCGGACGGCTCGCCACCCTCGTCGAGGGCCTCGTCGACGTCCCGAACGCCGACCACTGGTGGCTGTGCGGCCCGCACGGCATGGTCGTCGACGCCCAGCAGGTCCTCGCCGGCCTCGGCGTGCCCGGGGACCGGGTGCACCAGGAGCTGTTCTACGCGGACGACGAGCCCGTGACCCCGGTGCACCACGAGGACGCCGTGGCCGAGGGCCCGGTCAGCCAGGTCACCATCGTCCTCGACGGCCGTACGACCACGGCCGCGCTGCCCCGTGACCGCAGCGTCCTCGACGGCGCCCAGCGCACCCGGCCCGATCTGCCCTTCGCCTGCAAGGGCGGCGTCTGCGGTACCTGCCGCGCGCTCGTCACCGACGGCAAGGCCGAGATGCGCCGCAACTTCGCCCTCGAGGCGTCCGAGGTCGACGCGGGCTACGTGCTGACCTGCCAGAGCTACCCGGAGTCCGACAACCTGACGGTCGACTACGACAGCTGACGCCTCGTCGGCGCCCCCCACCCCCCGGAACCGGTTGGTAAGGTCGGCCCGGGGGTGGGAGGTGGACGACGTGCTGAGCGAGGTCGGCGAGGTCTCCGACGCCGGGCCGTTCGTGCACCCCGCGCTGTTCTACCGGAACGCACGGGAGTACACGGCCGCCACGGTGCCTTTCCTGCTGGACGGGATGGCCGCCGGGGAGCCGGTCGCCGTGGCCGTTCCCCCACCCCGTCTCGCCCAGTTGCGCGCCGCGTTGGGCCCGCGCGGCGCCGAGGTGCACTGGGTCGACATGGAGCGGGCCGGGCGCAATCCCGGTCGCATCATCCCCGGTGTGCTGCGGTCCTTCGCCGACACCCGGCCCACCGGACGGGTACGGATCATCGGGGAGCCCGTCTGGCCCGGGCGGAGCGCCCTGGAGTACCCGGCGTGCGCCCAGCACGAGGCGCTGATCAACATGGCGTTCGCCGGACGCCCCGTGACGATCCTGTGCCCCTACGACGCCGCCCGGCTGGACGCCGCGGTGCTGGCGGAGGCCCGCGCCACGCATCCCGTGGTGGTCGACGGCGACCGCGAGGAACGCAGCGCGCACTACGCACCGCGCCGGGTGATCGCCGCGCACAACCGGCTGCCGCAACCCCCGCACGGCGCCCTCGCCTTCGGCTTCGCGGAGCCGCAACTCGCCGACGCCCGGCACGCCGCGACGGCCGAGGCACGCCGACTGGGCCTGGGCGGCGAGCGGCTCGCCGAGTTCTCCCTCGCCGCCGGCGAACTGATCACGAACAGCGTGCTGCACGGCGGCGGGTCGGGCGTCGTCCGCGTCTGGGCGGGGGACGGCCACGTGGTGTGCGAGGTGCACGACCGCGGACGGCTGACCGACCCGCTCGCCGGCCGCCACCCCGCGTCACGGGACCGGCCCCACGGCAGGGGCCTGTTGATGGTCCACCGCATCGCCGACCTGGTGCGCCAGCGCACCGCAGGCGACGGCACCACCATCCGCTTCTACCTGCGAGGCTGACCGCCCGCGCGGGACCGGCGGGCGCGCATGCCCGCCGGTCCCGCGGTCCGTGGTCACCAGAGCGGTCAGCGGCCGAAGACGTCCTTGCCCACGTCCTTGCCCTTCTCCACGGCCTGCTTGGCGTCGCTGCCGACTTGATCCTTCTTCCCCTTCATGCGCAGGCTCTCATTGCCGGTCACCTTGCCCGTGGCCTCCTCCGCTTTGCCCTTCATCTTCTGGCCGGTGTGCTTGACCTTCTTCTCGGCACCCATGGGGTTCTCCTTCCAGGGCTCGATCAGCGCTCCCCTCCGCCTGCCCGGAAGGTCCTGAATAAAACCATTTGCTCGGATTCTGCAGATGGCGGCCCAGCAAGGCGCCCCCGAACACCACGAAACCCACCCCGATCAGCCAGCACTGCACGATCAGCACCGTGCCGACGGCCCCGTACGAGACGGCGTTGGTCACGATCAGCGGGGCGAACACGAAGGAGGAGAAGACCCGCAGCCCGATGAGGCCGACCATCGTCGCGACGGCCCCGGGCGCCAGCGCTGCCCACGGCACCTGCCCGGCCAGCAGGAAGTACTGCCCCCACCAGAAGAAGGCGAAGCCCAGCACGACGGCCGTGCCGCCGCGGAACACCGTGTCCGGCCACCCGCCGCCCAGCACCACCCCGCTCTGCGCCTCCGCGAACAGGTACGCGGTCAGCGCCGCCAGCCACACCGCCCGCCGCCACACGTGGTGCCACGGAGTGGGCGGCACCTGCCAGATCCGGGTGTAGCCGACCTCGACGCACGCCGCGAAGGAGAGCCCGAAGAGCGCCAGCGCCAGCAGGCTCAGACCGCTCGTGGAGCTGATCACCTTGCGTGGCGCGGCGAACAGCTCCCGCACGGCCTCCGCGGGCCGAGCCGACAGGCCCATGCCGTCCACGACCCACTGGGCGAAGCCGTTGCCGTGGAAGGGCAGAGCCGCGGCGACCACGATCAGCAGCGGGACCAGCGTCACCAGACCGAGTGCCGCGAACCCCATGGAGCGCTGCAGCAGCTCCAGTTCGCCCCCCTGGTGCCACATGCGGCCCGCCCGTGAGTCCCGCCACGACCGGTATGGATGCCGGAGCCACCGGGCCGCCCCACCTGCCATCGTGGGGGCCTCAGCGCACGGGGGCGCGGCCCGCCGCGAGGCGTGCCGTCTCCACCCGGGTCCCCAGGGGTTCTGAGCGCATGGCTCGTCCTCCTTGCTCAGGCCTGCTCGGCGGGCGGGACGCCGCTGCGGCTCGCTGCCCCGGCCTCATGAGGTGCACCTTCCCCGTACGACCCGGACGAACCGGACGGCACGGCGGGCCCCGGCGCGGCGCGCAGCGAGGTGCGCCCGGCGCGCCACGCGCCCAGCAGGTGCTCCTCCAGGCGCCGCTCCACCAGCGCCATGGCGCGGATCCCCAGGACGACGTCGGCGGTGAGGAGCGGTTCGCGGGCCAGCAGGTCGCCGATGACGTCGCGACGCAGCACCTGCTCGTGCACTGCGTCGGCCTCGACGTGCTCCTCGTAGAAGTGCCGGCAGGCGGCACCGCCGCCGAGCCGGTCGATCGCCTCCACCGTCCGGCGGGCGGACGGCGGGGTGGAGATCTCGGCGGCCGCGAAGTGCCCCACGAGCGCCCCGCGCAGTTCCCGGCGCAGGCCCAGCCAGGAGATCAGGTTCACCGTGGCGAGGGTGACGGCCGGTACGGCGTCCACGTAGTGGCCGTAGGAGGCGTCCAACCCGGCGTCCCGGAGCAGGTCGGCGTAGAGCCTCGCGTGCACGCGCTCTGCGCGCCCGCTCCCGAACTCGTCGTACTCGACGGCCACCAGAGCGGCCTTCGCCCGGCCGGTGAGCCTCGGGATGACCCATGCGTGCGGATCGGCCTCCTTCAGCTGGTAGACCGACCGGTGCACGAAGTACTCCCGCAACTGCTCCCAGGTGCTCTCGTCGCGGAGGAAGTGCGACACACCGCGCCCGTCGCGCGGCTCGCGCAGCAGGCCCTCCAGTTCCCGGTCGAGGGCCGCGCGGGCCGCGGCGCCGCCCGGGGTGGCCGGCAGCTCGGCGCGGAGGGCCGCCCCGAAGGAGCCCTCCATGGCGCCGCGCAGCGCGAGCAGCCCCGGATCCCACTCCCAGCCGGGGTGCACCCCGGCGAAACCCCGGTAGTGGAGTTCGTAGCAGACGTGCAGCGCGAGCTGTACGTCCTCGCCGTACGGATCGGCGGCCTCGACCGCCCCGGTGGGCACCGGAAGGGCGGTACCCGGCGGCCCCTGGGTGAGGGCGCCGAGCACGGCCCGGGAGAGGGGGCCGCGCGGTGCGGGTGGCGTGGGCTCAGCGGTCCGGGGACCGGTCGAGAGGTCGGAGACCGCGTCCATCGGGTCCTCCGTGGGTCGGTGCGTGGACGTCGTCGGCGTACGGGCGTCCGCTGGTGCCCCTGCCCGCTGACGCCGGGGGCATGCGGCCGTCCGTCGCCGTCTGCTCGACCAGCATGTCCACGGCGGCGCGGGGGCCGCCCGCCGCCGCGGCCCGCCGCTGCCGGTCGGCGCCGCTCCCGGTCCGGGCGAGGGCGGCCGTGGCCTCGCGGACGAAGGCCAGGTCGCCGGTGTCCTCCAGCGCGGGCGCGACGCGCCGGAGCAGCTCGTCACGCAGCGCCGTGGCGGGCACGCGGGTCTCCCGGACGGGATGGATCCCCGGGCCCGACATGCCGTAGCGGGCCGCCGACCAGAGCGCGGCCGCGGCGAGCTGAGCCGTCATGCGCGGGGCCGGGACGCCCCTGGAGAGGTCGTCGAGCGCCGTGCGCACGAGCGCCCGCGTGAGCGCGGCCTGCAACGCCGTCTCCCATGTCGCGCCCAGTGCGTCCGCGGCCCGGACCTCCACCGTGGGCAGCCGCGGCGAGGGCCTGGCCAGCCAGAACGTCATGGCGTGGTCCACCAGCACCCCGCAGGCCACCAGCCGGTCGACCTCGGCGTCGTGCTCCGCCGCCGACGCGAACCACGGCGGGATCCCGGAACCGGGGAACCGCGCCTGGTCCAGCACACGCCAGCTGGCGTAACCGGAGTCGCGGCCCCGGTCGTAGGGCGAGTTGGCCGACAGCGCCAGCAGCGTCGGCAGCCACGGCCGCAGGTGGTTGAGGACCGCGACGGCGGTCTCCCGGTCCGGTACGCCCACGTGGACGTGGCATCCGCAGGCCCGGTAGCCGGTCGCCTGGCTCTCGTAGATGCCGGCGATCGCGGCGTAACGCTCGCCCGCACTGATCCCGGAGGGGCCGTCCAGTACGGGCGTTCCCGAAGAGACCAGCCGCGTGCCCTCGGCGGCGGCGGCATCGGCCAGCAGGCGGCGCGTGGCCGCCAGCTGGCCGGTCAGCTCGGGCAGGCGCGTGGCCACCCCGGTGGCCGACTCGATCTGCGCGGCCGACAGCTCGTGCTGCAGCGCGACGTCCGGGGCGGGCGGCGGCACGCACGAGGCCCGGGCGATGACGGCGGCGGCGCCGTCGACCAGCCGTCCGGTCCGCGGGTCGACCAGCAGGAACTCCTCCTCGACCCCGAAGGTCAGGCCACCCGTCGGCGCCCGGTCGTCCACATCGCCCATGCACCCCCTTTACCCCGCCCGCACCGCGCCGGACCCGGCCGGCCGCACGCGGAGGCCTCAGGGGCGGGCACAGGGGTCATCCGCCCGGGGCGACACGACCGCGCCACGCGCCCGTCTCGCTGCCCCGTTCCTCGATGAAGTGCTTGAAGCGCCGCAGGTCGCCCCGGGCCCGCCGGTCCACGACGCCGAGCGCGTCGGCGGCCTTCTCCGCGAGGCCGGAGGTCTGAAGCTCCATGGCCAGGTTGACCCGGGTGTGCGAGGCGTCCAGCTCCTGGAACGTCACGACGCCGCGCTGCCTGACGTCCCCGGTGACGGTGCGCCACGCGACCCGCTCGTCCGGCAGCTGGTCGATGATCTCCGTGTCGAATTCCCGGCGGGCACCGGCGACGTTCGTCACCCAGTGGTTGTGCCGGTCGTCGACCTGCGTCACCTGTTCCACGCCCTCCATGAAGTTCGGGAACTCCTCGAACTGCGTCCACTGGTTGTACGCGGTGTGCAGCGGGACGTCGACGTCGACGGATTCGCTGATCGTGCCCATGGGTCCTCTCCTTCCGAGGAATCCTCTTCCGAGGAATCGTCGGAAGGTCGGCTTCCCGGTGCGGATGTGCCTAATCGTCCCGATCCGGCGGTCGGCCGGGTCCGATGTTTGGTGCGGTGCCCTCGGGTAGCGGAGTGAGATGTGGCTTTTGTGTCCACCCGGCGTGTACCGGCCCCAGGACGACACCTCCCTGCTCGGCGAGGCCCTCCGCCGCGAGAGGCTGGCCGACGGCGCCGAGGTGCTGGACCTCGGCACCGGATCCGGCGTCCTCGCACTCGCCGCGGCATCCCGGGGCGCGGCCCGCGTCACCGCGGTGGACGCCTCCGCACGGGCGGTGTGCGCCGCCCGGCTCAACGCGCGTCTGAACGGCCTGCGGGTACGGGTGCTGCGCGGCGACCTCACGGCACCGGTCGCGGGGAGCCGCTTCGACCTGATCGTCACCAATCCCCCGTACGTGCCGTCGCCGCACGCCCACCACGCCCGCCGGGGGCTGTCCCTGGCCCGCAACGCGGGACCCGACGGGCGGGCGCTGCTCGACCGCGTCTGCGTGGAGGCCCCGCCCCTGCTGCTCCCCGGCGGCGCCCTGCTGCTCGTCCAGTCCGGGCTCAGCGGCGTGGAGCGCACGCTGCAGCGGCTCGGCGGCGCCGGGCTGCGGCCCGCCGTCACCGAGCACCGGCGCATCCCCTTCGGGCCGCTGCTGCGGCGCCGCGCGGCATGGCTGGCGGCACAGGGGCTCATCGAGCCAGGCGAGGAGAAGGAAGAGCTGGTGGTGATCCGTGCCGAACGCGCGCCATGACCCCTTCGACGACGCCGCCGACGGCCCCGCACCCACCCGCGTGACCCTGACCGCGGACGGCCCGATCCTCATCGAGGGCCCCGTGGAGGTCGTCCTCGACGACGGCCGCACCGTCCGCTCCGACCGTTTCGTCGTGGCCGTGTGCGCCTGCCGTCGCAGCGAGCGCTACCCCTGGTGCGACACCAGCCACCGCCGCGGCCCCCCACGGCCGGCCCGGCGCGGGAGTTCCCCCCTGGGGTGATCGTGCGATGCCCACAGGGTGAGCCCGACGGGGTCGGGGTCGCTTCCGCGTCCGGTGGCCGGCCGGACGAGCGGTCCGTGGCCGACCAGCTGGCTCCCACCGTCGCGCGGCTGCGCGCCGCACCCGGCCGGGCCGCGGCCGAGCGGGCCAAGGGTGTGCTGATGGGACGCCTCGGGCCGGGCCCCGGTGCCGCCCAGGAGGAACCGGAGCGGCCCGCGGGCCGGGCCGGTCACACCGTGCTGGAGGAGGCGTGGGCGCTGCCCGGCCACATCCACACCTCCCGCGTGCCGCGACCCCCGCCGTCGCGGCCGCCGGCACCGGCCCCCGAGGCCGACGTCCCCCCGCCGGCGCCCGACGGCGCCCGACGGCGATCTCCGCTCCGTCTTCACCTCGTCCCCGTACACCCCGGCACCACCGCCCCCCTGCCGCGCCCGCAGGGGATCGGCGGCGTCCTCACCGCCGCCGGCACCGCCGAGGAACTCACCTGGCTGCTCGTCGCGGACTCGACCTGGTCGCCCACACCGGCATCGACGCGGGCACCGCGTCCGCCTGGGGACACCTGCCGCCGTTGCCGCAACCGGCACCGGTGGAGGCGGTCCGCCTGGGCCGGCCGGTGTGGCTCAGCGGCCTCGCCGAGCACGGCGCCGACCGCGCCCTCCTCTGCGACCGCCCCGGCACGTGGGTCTCCCGTGCGTGGCTGCCGCTGCGGCGTGGCGAGGACGTCGTGGCGTGGACGGATTCCTCCGCCGACGCCCCGACGACTTCGGCACCGCCGACCGCGCCCGTCGCCGAGCGCGTCGCCACGGAGGACTGCACCACGGTCGCCGCCGTCCTCACGCACGCCCTGGGCCCCGCGAACCTGCGCGACGACGCGTGCCCGCTCTGCGTCCGCATCTGCGCCTGACCGGGACTCGCCACGCGGATGGCCAGCAGGGCGGAGAGCCGTCCGGCCCTGGCAAGGGCGCGGCCGCTCGACGGCGGTGACGCCTGGCGGTCGCGCCGGTCGCCGGCTCGTGTCGAGGAGCGCAGCCTCGTGGCGCCGCAGGCCACGGCGCGGGCACGGGAGACCGCGAGGACGGGGTCCCGCCGGGCGGCCGGGCACGGGCGGCCCGAAGCGGTCCGCAGGCCGGGACCCCGGCGCCGCCGCCGTGCTCACCCCGGCACCGGCACGTCGGCCCCGCGTTGCCGCTCGGGCCCGGTCGTCGGGACGGGGCGGCCGGATACCGTCGGCGTCCGGGGACCCTGTAGGTTCTTGCGCTGTGGAGGAGCTGGACCGGCAGATCGTGGAACTTCTCGTGGCCGACGGGCGCATGAGCTACACCGACCTGGGCAAGGCCACCGGCCTGTCCACGTCCGCGGTGCACCAGCGCGTACGGCGCCTGGAGCAGCGCGGGGTGATCCGCGGCTACGCGGCGATCGTGGACCCGGAGTCGGTGGGGCTGTCGCTGACGGCGTTCATCTCGGTGAAGCCCTTCGACCCGAGCGCACCCGACGACATCGCCGACCGGCTCGCGGAGGTCCCCGAGATCGAGGCGTGCCACAGCGTCGCGGGGGAGGAGAACTACATCCTCAAGGTCCGGGTGGCGACCCCGATCGAGCTGGAGCACCTGCTCGCGAAGATCCGCACCCTGGCCGGGGTCTCCACCCGCACCACCGTGGTCCTCTCCACGCCGTACGAGGCGCGCCCACCGCGCGTCTGAGGGCCCCACGGCCCCCTGACCCACCGCACCATCCCGTCCCCTCGCCCCCACCGGGGCCCGGGCGGGCCCCAACATCACATCGCGAGGCGAAACCCAGTGCCGCACACCACGAACGAGCCGACCACCAGCGGATCCGGCGCGAGCCGCACCGTGCTGCTGCGCGGCGGCAACGTCTACAGCCCCGCCGACCCCTTCGCGACGGCCATGGTCGTCGACGGCGGCACGGTCGCCTGGCTCGGCTCGGAGGGCGCCGCGGAGTCCTTCGCCGCGGGCGTCGACGAGGTGATCGACCTCGCCGGTGCGCTGGTCACCCCCGCGTTCACCGACGCCCATGTGCACACCACCGCCACCGGCCTGGCGCTGACCGGCCTCGACCTGGCCCCCGCCCGCGACCTGGCCGACGCCCTCGCCAGGGTCGCCGCGTACGCGCAGGCCAACCCCGGCCACCGGGTGCTGCTCGGCCACGGCTGGGACGAGAGCCGCTGGCCGGGGCAGCGCCCGCCGACCCGCGCGGAACTCGACGCGGCGACCGGCGGCCGTCCCCTGTACCTGACCCGCGCCGACGTCCACTCGGCGGTCGTCACCACCGCCCTGCTGGCGCTGGTCCCCGATGTCGGGACGATGGCCGGCCACCACCCCGACGGGCCGCTCACCCGCGACGCCCACCACGCGGTCCGGGGCGCGGCCTACGCCGCCGTCACGCCCGCACAGCGTGCCGCCGCGCAGCGCGCCGCACTCGCCCACGCCGCCTCGCTCGGCATCAGCGCCGTCCACGAGTGCGCGGGCCCGGAGATCTCCTCCGAGGACGACCTCACCGCGCTGCTGCGGCTGGCCGCGGCCAAGCCCGGGCCGCGCGTGTACGGCTACTGGGCCGAGGCCGTGACCGGCGCCGAGGGCCTGGAGCGGATCCGGGACCTGGGCGCCGTCGGCGCGGGCGGTGACCTCTTCGTGGACGGCTCCATCGGCTCCCGCACCGCCTGCCTGCACGCCCCGTACACGGACGCCCCCGCAGTCGGCGGCACCGCCTACCTGGACGCGGCGGCGATCGCCGACCACGTGGCCCTGTGCACCGAGGCGGGGGTGCAGGCGGGTTTCCACGCGATCGGTGACGCCGCCGTGGCCGCCGTCGCGGAGGGGATCCGCGAGGCCGCCCGCCGGGTGGGCCTGGACCGGGTGCGCGCGCTGCGGCACCGCGTCGAGCACGCCGAGATGATGACCGAGGACACCGTCGCCGCCTTCGCGGAGCTGGGCCTGGTCGCCTCCGTGCAGCCCGCCTTCGACGCCGCCTGGGGTGGTGAGGAGGGCATGTACGCCCAACGGCTCGGCGCCGAGCGGGCCCGCACCCTCAACCCGTACGCCGCCATGACCCGGGCCGGGGTGCCCCTGGCCCTCGGTTCCGACAGCCCGGTCACGCCGCTCGACCCCTGGGGCACGGTGCGCGCCGCCGCCTTCCACCGGACCCTCGAGCACCGCATCTCCGTCCGCGGCGCGTTCAACGCGCACACCCGCGGCGGCTGGCGCGCCGTGGGCCGCGACGACGCGGGCGTCCTCGTGCCCGGCGCACCCGCGGACTACGTGGTGTGGCAGGCCGGTGACCTCGTGGTCCAGGCCCCCGACGAGCGGGTCGCCAACTGGTCCACCGACCCGCGCTCCGGCACCCCCGGTCTGCCCGAACTCACCCCCGGGCTGCCGTTGCCGACGGCACTGCGCACGGTGGTCGGCGGCCGTACGGTCTTCGCACGGCCGAACGAGTGACGGGTCAACGGCCGATGCCCCCGAACGGTTCTCCGTCGGGATGGCGTGGAACTTTCCCCGGCCTCGCGTTGACCTGCTGATTTGGTCAATCCGCGCAGGTCAAACGGCTGTTGACAGGCGACGGTCGGGGGCGAGTAGGTTCGGCCGGGTCCACCACCGGACGTCCGACCGGATCTCCGTGCGCCGACGGCCGCAGCTGGGCCACGGGGCGTCGCGCCGTACGGCGTGCGCCACTGGCAGCCAGGTCCAGCGCTCGCGGCACGGAACGCGGTCCGCCTCATCGAGAGGCTCCGCCCGGTCGGCAGGTGTGACCCGGGAGGGGCCCGGACGCCCAGTAGACAACGGCCTTGTCGCCGATCCGCAGCCAGCGGGTCCCAGGTCGGCCCGAAGGGCGTTCCGGGCCCCGAGCAGTTCACGCCCCTCCCGCGCCGCGCACCTGCCGCGGGAGGCTTTGCCCGCCCGGGGTCCGCGGACAGGGCCGTTGGAGGTACGGTCACTCTCACACAGTGACCACCTGCAGGAAGGCCGCGTACCTTGCGACCGCGCTCCGACGCCGCACCGGCCCCCGCCGCGCCGCCGGCGACGTCCGTAGAACCGCCGCCGCCCCCCGCTCCGGCACCCGGCCGCATCGCCCGCACGGCGCGCGCCGTGCGGGCGAACGCGCGGCGGTCGGCGCTCGCCGCGCTGTGCGGCCTGGCCCTGGCGGCCGCGTTCCCCCCGTACGGGGTGTGGCCGCTGTCGGTCGCGGCCGTGGCCGGCCTGGCGCTGCTGACCCGGGGCCGTACCGCCCGCCAGGGCGCGTGGCTGGGCTTCGCCTTCGGACTGCCGTTCTTCGTATGGCTCCTGGTGTGGCTGCGGGTGATCGGCTGGGACGCGGTCGTGGGCCTGTCCGTCATCGAGGCCGCCTTCGTCGCCGTGCTCGGCGCGGGTCTGGCGGTCACCTCGCGGCTGCGCGCCTGGCCGTTGTGGGGCGCCTGCCTGTGGGTGGCGGAGGAACTCGCCAGGGACCGGCTGCCGTTCGGCGGCTTCCCGTGGGGCAGGCTGGCCTTCGCGAACACCGCCACCCCCTTCACCCCGCTCGCCGCGCTCGGCGGCGCGCCGCTGTTGACCTTCGCCGTCGCGCTGTGCGGTTCGCTGCTGGCCGGGGCCGCGGTCGCCGTGTGGCGGCTGCGCAGGGGCCCGGTCGTCTTCGGTCCGCGGCGCTTCGTGCCCGCCGCGACGGCGGCGGTGCTGGCGGTGGCCACCTTCGCCGCCGGGTACGCGGTGCCGGTGCCCACCGCGGCCGACGACACCGTCCGGGTGGCCATCGTGCAGGGCAACGTCCAGCAGCCGGGCATGCACTTCCTGGGCCGGCCCCTGAAGATCCTCAACAACCACGTCGAGGCGACCCTGAAGCTCGCCGAGGACGTCAAGGCGGGCCGTGCGCCCAAGCCCGATCTGGTGATCTGGCCGGAGAACTCCTCCGACATGGACCCGTTCTCCGAGCCCCAGGCCTACGCCCTGATCACCAAGGCGGTCCGCGCCGTCGGCGTGCCCGTCCTCGTCGGCGCCCTGGTCGACGGCCCGGACGCGGACCACGTCCAGAACGAGGGCATCGTCTGGGACCCGGAGAGCGGTCCCGGCGACCACTACACCAAGCAGCACCCGGTGCCCTTCGGCGAGTACGTGCCCTTCCGCGAGCAGCTCACCAAGGTCATCAAGCGGCTCGACCAGGTCCCGCGCGACTTCTACCCGGGCAAGGGCAGCGGCGTCCTGCAGATCGGCCCGGCGAAGCTCGGCGACGTCATCTGCTTCGAGGTGGCGTACGACGGGATCGTCCACGACACCGTCACCGCGGGCGCCCGCGCCCTGGTCATCCAGACCAACAACGCCACCTACGGCCGCACCGGCCAGCCCGAGCAGCAACTGGCGATGTCCCGGCTGCGCGCCGTCGAGCACGGCCGCGCCGTGGTCACGGCGGCGACGAGCGGCATCACCGCCGTCGTCGCCCCCGACGGGCGGATCGAGCAGCAGACCGAGGAGTTCACGCAGACCGTGCTCAGCGCCCGGCTGCCGCTCCGCGACGATCTGACCGTCGCCGACCGCGTCGGCTCCGCTCCCGAATGGACCCTCGCTATGGTGGGCCTGCTGTCCTGGGCCGCGGCGATCATGCTGGGCAGGCGAGGACGTACCGAGACGGAGGAACAGCAGTGAGCGATGGCGGTGGGGTCACCCGTGGCGCAGCCCAGGGGAGGGCCTTCGGGCCGCTCGGCTCGGTTCTCGTGATCATCCCGACGTACAACGAGGCCGACAACCTCAAGCCGGTCGTCGCCCGGGTCCGCTCGGCCGTGCCCGAGGCGCACGTCCTCGTCGCCGACGACAACAGCCCCGACGGCACCGGCAAGCTCGCCGACGAGCTGGCCGCCTCCGACGACCACGTCCACGTGCTGCACCGCAAGGGCAAGGAGGGGCTGGGCGCCGCCTACCTGGCCGGCTTCCGCTGGGGCATCGAGCACGAGTACGGCGTGCTCGTGGAGATGGACGCCGACGGCTCGCACCAGCCCGAGGAACTGCCGCGTCTGCTGACCGCGCTCAAGGGCGCCGACGTGGTGCTCGGCTCCCGCTGGATCCCCGGCGGCCGGGTGGTCAACTGGCCGAAGTCCCGCGAGTTCCTGTCGCGCGGCGGCAGCACCTACTCGCGGCTGCTCCTCGACGTGCCGCTGCGCGACGTGACGGGGGGCTACCGGGCGTTCCGCAAGGAGACGCTGCTGGGCCTGGGCATGGAGGAGGTGGCCTCCCAGGGCTACTGCTTCCAGGTCGACCTCGCCTGGCGCGCGGTGAAGTCCGGCTTCCACGTCGTCGAGGTCCCCATCACCTTCGTGGAGCGGGAACGCGGCGACAGCAAGATGAGCCGGGAGATCGTCGCCGAGGCGCTGTGGCGGGTCACCGCCTGGGGCGTCGGCTCCCGTGTGAAGCGGCTGACGTCCGGGCGGCGCCGCGGCTGACCGGCCCTCCGGACTCCGGCGGGGAGCAGGCACAATGGTGCGTATGACGATCAGCTCCCCGCCGCCGGCCGGTCCGCGGCAACCGGGCGGTGACGGGCGTCCGCGGCGGCGTTCGCGCGCCGGGACGTGGATACCGCTCGGTGTGGCCGCCTACGCGCTGCTGGAGATCTGGCTGCTCATCCTCGTGGCCGGGGCCGCCGGCGGGCTCACGGTCCTCGTGCTGCTCGTGGCGGGCTTCGTGTGCGGGGCGCTGGCCGTACGGCACGCCGGGCGCAGCGCCTGGCGGGCGCTGAACGAGGCGATGCGCTCCGGAGGGCCGGAGCGGGACCGGGAGGAGCCGAAGGGCTCCGGCGCCGGGAACGGCGGCAGCGGCGCGGCGCCGATCATGATCGGCGGCCTGCTGCTGATGGTGCCCGGGCTGATCTCGGACGTGGCGGGGTTGTTCTTCCTCTTCCCGCCGACCCGCTCCCTGCTGACGAGGGCGGGCGCGCGCGCTCTGGACCGCCGGGCGTCCGCCGCCCGGGAGCGGGGCGCGGGCCCGGGCTCGCTGGGTGATCTCTTCGCCCAGGCGCGCGCCGCCGAGGAGCAGATGCGCATCCACCGCCCCGACGGCAAGGTGATCCAGGGAGAGGTCGTCGACCACGGCCCCGAGCAGGACGACGAAAACCCCGGGCCGCGGCACTGAGGCCACGCTCGCCCGGGGCGCACGTCTGATGGGGCCCGCCCCTCACGGGCCCAGTTCCTTCGGTCAGGCGGTCTTGCGGTGGTCACGCGGATGTACCGCGATGTTCATGGCGCCGGAGCGCAGGACGGCCAGCCGTTCGGCCAAGACTTCCTCCAGCTCCTCGACCGTGCGCCGCTCCATGAGCATGTCCCAGTGCGTACGCGCGGGCTTGCTCGTCTTCTCCTCCGGGCCCTCTCCGTCGACCAGGAGTGCGATCTGGCCGCAGGCGCGGCACTCCCACTCCGGCGGGATCTCGGCCTCCACCGAGAACGGCATCTCGAATCGATGTCCGTTCCGGCATGCGTACTCAACGGTCTGGCGCGGTGCCAGATCGATGCCGCGGTCGGTCTCGTAGCTTGTCGCCCCGAGTCGCGTGCCGCGGAGAGCTCGCTCACTCATGAATCGTGCCTCCCGGGCTGTGTCGCCCACAGGACAGGTGTCGCTGTCGTCGTCATCCGGTCAACGTCCGGTCGGCGGTGAAGATTCCCGTTCTCGGGAGGTGCGTCGCCCGTCGTGCCGCCCCTTTTTGTACCCATCGACGCCCGTTTTGTCACATCTCGCGAGAGATGTCACCCTGCGTTCTGGTATCTTTAGCGCGCAGTAACGGTCCGTCCGACGGCCAACGGCGTACACTACCGCGCCGCACCCATCCGCACTAAATCGTCTCGGGGACCGGATTGCCCGCGGCCGCCACCGCCCGCCGCATCGGCACCCTGGCCAGCAGCACGAACCCGATGACGAAGAACGCCACCAGGGACACGATCGCGTCCCGGTAGCTCCCGGTCAGCTGGTACGTCAGACCGAACAGCAGCGGCCCCAGCCAACTCGTGCCCCGGTCGCTGACCTCGTACACCGAGTAGTACTCGGCTTCCTTCCCGCGCGGGATCAGGTGGGAGAAGAGCGAGCGCGACAGCGCCTGGCTGCCGCCCAGGACCATCCCGATGGCCGCGGCCAGACAGTAGAACGCCACCGGCTCGCCGGCCGGCAGGAAGAAGCCGGCCCCGATCGTCACCGTCCACGCCACCAGCGAGCCCAGCACCGTACGGCGCGCCCCGTACCGCGCCGCGAGCCGGCCCAGCAGCAGGGCGCCGAAGACGGCCAGCACCTGCACCAGGAGGATCGCGCCGATCAGGGCCGTCTCGTCCAGCTCGAGCTCCTCCGAGCCGTAGAGCGAGGCCTGTGAGATCACGGTCTGGATGCCGTCGTTGTAGATGAGGTACGCCAGCAGGAAGGCGAGGGTGAGCGGGTGGCGGCGCATGTCCCGCAACGTGTCGGCGAGTTGACGCCAGCCCTGGCGGAGCGAACCCCCGCCCTTGACCGCCGGCCCGGCCGACCGCCGACCCGGCGCGGTGTCGCGCAGCCGTATCAGCGGGACGAGCGTGAAGGCCGCCCACCACAGGCCGGCCGACGCCAGGCAGATCCGCACCGCCATGCCCTTGGAGACGCCGACCGCGTCGTGCCCGAGGAACAGCGCCAGGTTGGCGACAAGCATCAACGCCCCGGCCGCGTATCCGAACGCCCAGCCCCGCGAGGAGACCGCGTCCCGCTCGTGGGGTTCGGCGATCTCCGGCAGGAAGGCGTTGTAGAGGACCATGGCCGACGCGAACGCCACGTTGGCGACGATCAGGAGTCCGCCGCCGAGGAGGTAGCGGTCCCCGGTCACGAAGAACATCGCCGTCGTCGCCGCGGCGCCGACGTACGCGAAGGTCCCGAGCAGCGCCTTCTTGCGCCCGGTCCGGTCCGCGACGGCCCCGGCGAGCGGCATCACCAGCACGGACAGCAGGACCGAGGCGGAGACCACGTACGCGAAGTACGCCCCGGCGCGGACCGGTATCCCGAGCGGGTGGACGTAGCCGTCCGGGCCCGCGGCGGCCTCCGCGACGTCGGTGAGGTACGGCCCCAGGAAGACCGTGATCACACTGGTGGAGAAGACCGAGTTGGCCCAGTCGTAGAAGTACCAGCCGCGCTGTGCGCGCCGCCGCTCGTGCGCCGGGGCGGCGGTTCCGTCCTGCACCGCCATGTCCTGCGCCTCGCCCGTGGTCACCCGTGGTTCCTGCCGATCCGTGTCGTGCGCCCTGCCGATGTGATCGGTCATGATGCCATCCACGGCCGGGGTGGGGGAGGGGGATCATCCGCCGGATTCCTCCGTTCATCCGGCGGACGCCTCCGGTCCGCCCGACCCGTGCACGGGACTGCCCCCGGGCCGCCGCGTGGGCGGCCCGGGGGCAGAACGGTCAGCCTGTGTCGCGGAGGTCCGTGACGGTCAGGCGCGACCGCCGTTCATGCGCCGGCGACGCAGCATGTAGACGCCGCCACCGGCACCGGCGAGCAGGAGCGAGGCGCCGAGCAGGGTCTCCGGGGTGTTCATGCCCATCGAACCGCCGAAGCCGGTGTCGGGGCCACCGCCGTTGCCGCCGCCCCCACCGCCACCGCCGTTGCCGCCGCCGCCACCGCCACCGCCGCCGTTGCCGCCGCCGTTGCCGCCGCCGCCGCCGTGGCCGCCCTTGCAGCCCTTGTTGCCGCCGCCGTTGCCGCCCCACGAGTCGTCCATGTTGCGGCCGTCGTCGGACGCGCTGCCGAAGCTCTGGGCGGTCAGGCCGTTGCTGTTCTTGTTGTCGTCGCTTCCGTTGTCGTTGCTGTTGTCGTCGCCGTTGTCACCGCCGTTGTCGCCACCGTTGTCGCCACCACGACCGCCGTCGTCGTTGCCGCCGCCGCCGTTGCCGCCGCCGTTGTCGCCACCACGACCGCCGCCGCCGCCGTTGTCACCTCCGTTGTCGCCACCGCCGCCGTAACCGCCGCCGCCGTTGCCGCCGCCGTAACCGCCGCCGCCGCCACGACCGTTGTCGTCGTCGCCGCCCCACCACGACTCGCACCGGTCGTCACCGCCGTAGCCGTGACCGCGCCCGTAGCCGCCACCGCCGCCGCCGTGGCCGCCGCCGTGGCCGCCTCCGTAACCGCCCTTCTCTCCGTGCTCGCCGCCGCGACCCTCGCCGCCGCGACCCTCGCCGTCACGGCCCCCGCCGTCACGGCCCTCCTCGCCACCACGGCCGCTGCCGCTGCCGCTGCCGTCGACGCTGACGGTCACGGTCGTCGTGACCTGGCCGTCGGTGCCGTCCGCCTCGTCGCAGGTCAGCTGGACCTGGTAGGAACCCGCGGGCGTGGTCTTGTCCACCAGGAGGCGGAGATTGTTGGTCGCGGCCGTGCCGACCGTTTCCACCTTCGGGATGGTGGTCACGTAGGTCGGCGCCGTGGTGCAGCCGCCGAGCGTGAAGGTGACCACTTCGCCCGGTGCGACGCGGCCGTTGTTGGAGACGGAGACGATCGGGTCTGCGACCGCCACACTTGCCGGCAGGACGACGGCCGAAACCGTCATCGCCGCCGCTGCGAGAATGCGTGAACCACGCATGGGGGGAACCTCCTTGCGGACGGGGCAGGCGGGATTGGAGATCACCGCGACACGTACTGCGACCGCGTCCTTGAGATCCATGGCACGAGGGCGGAGATCTTCACGCACCTCGGAAACGGCACAGGCCTTCCCCCGGACGGGGCATCAGAATTCTGGCCGGAACAGCGTTGTCGCAGGTGGGGAGCCTTACCCGCAGCGGCGTCAGAAAAATGTGAAGAGCTGGTCAAACGGGTGACCGGCAGCGGGTCCGCCGGTGCATCAGGCGATGGTCAGTCAGCCGATGACCTGTCAGGCGACATGCCGTCAGCACGCCGCGTTGCCGGGAAGCCCACGGCATCGCCTTGCGACACCGCCCCTACGGGGCGCGGACGGGCGCGATGGCACCGGGACAACGGGGCTTGCCGACTGGCGATCTCACGCAGATTCACCAGAACGGCTCACCGGGGGTGTTCATGCACCGCGCCACGAGGGCCTCGGACCCCCGGGTCTCCCGCGACCTCGACGCCCGTTTCCCGGCGAGGGCGACGGTCCGGCCCGGGCCGGCGATCGGTACGGGGCGGGTGAGCCGGGCGCCGGTGAACCCGAAGCTCCCGGAGCGGCGTTGGCCAGGGCGGGCGAGCACGGGCCGGCACCACCGGCAGACCCCGCACGAGCCGCGAGCACCGGCCACGGCAGCGGCCGGGCCGCGGAGAGCGGTCCGCGACCAGGAAACCGCCCGCCACCCAAGTGGCGCGCGCGTGGTACACGACGCCCGTGGCGACGGCCAGCGAGCGCGAGCCGTAGAGCCCCGGCGCGTGCGGATGGTGAGGGCCCATCAGGACACGGTCGGCATCATCGGCGCTCGTCCTGGCGGCGCGGCACCGGATTGCCCCCGCTGCCGCAGCGCCGCCACCCGATCGGGTGGGGAGCACATTGCCCGGTTGGCGCTGATCCATCCGCGTTTGACGCATACTTCGGTTTAACATCATTTATGACGGACTGTCACTCATGACCGACCGGTCGGAGCTGAAGGACTGCGATGCTGCGAAACTCCGGGGATCACACCACCCCCGTGCCCTGGTACGGACAGCCCGACGCCTGGTACGGGCAGCCCGACCCCTGGTTCGGCCAGCCGTTCGTGCCCGGGCACACGGCGGACGGGACACAGGCGCCCGGCCGGCCGGGCCGCGCGCCGCAGCCCCCGGCCCGGGCCCGGCCCACCCCGCCCGCCGCGCAGGCGGGACAGCCGCCCGCGAAGAAGCGGAAGGCGAAGGACACGTCCACCGCGAAGGCACAGCCTCCGGCGAAGGGCCCCGCGAAGAACCCGGCTCCGGAGCCCGCGAAGCCGCCGGCGCCGGTCGCGGGGAAGCCTCCGGCCCGGCCCGCGGCCAAGGACGCCCGCCCGGCCGCCGGCGCCGCCCCGGCGCGGACCCGGCGTCGGCTCGTGCGCCGTCCCGGTCCTCCGCGCGGCGGCACCGCCGGTCGGAGCGGGAGCGGGCGCCCCGGGCAGCTGAAGCTCACGCGGCGCGGCCGCGGCGCGGTCGGGGTGCTCGTGTGCTCGGTCCTCGTCGCGGGCGTGGTGCTGACCTTCGAGGGCTTCGCCGGGATGGACGGCCCGCCCCAGCCGTCGGCCGCATCGGCGGCGCAGTCCGACGCGGCGGCGATCAAGGCGCCGCCGCCGCTCCCGCCCGCCCAGCCGACACGCATCCGCATCCGCTCCGTGAGCATCGACGCGCCGATCATGAACGTGGGGCTGGACAGCCGCGGCGTGATCGCGGCCCCGCCGCTGGAGAAGGCGGGCGAGGCCGCCTGGTTCAAGGACTCGGTCAGCCCGGGGGCCCGGGGCTCCTCCGTCATCGTGGGGCACGTCGACAACGAGAGCGGGCCCGCGGTCTTCTACAGCCTGGGGGCGCTGAAGAAGGGTTCGACCATCGACGTCGTGCGGGACGACGGCACCACCGCGATCTTCACCATCTACGGCATCGAGGTGTTCACCAAGGCCGAGTTCCCCGCCAAGCGCGTCTACGGGGACACCAAGGACCCCGAGCTGCGCGTGATCACCTGCGGCGGCACCTACAGCAAGGACTCGGGGTACTCGGGCAACGTCGTGGTCTTCGCCCGCATGTCCAAGACGAAGCAGGCCAAGGTGTGACGGGTGCGGGCGGGCGGCGGGGACCGGTCGTCAGGTCCAGGCCCCGCGTTCGGTGTACACCGCGCGCAGGGCCTCCAGCCGGTCCGTCATGATCCCGTCCACGCCCAGGTCCAGCAGGGTGCGCATCCGGGCTTCGTCGTTGATCGTCCACACGTGCACCTGCAGGTCCAGTCCGTGCGCCGCCGCGAGGAACGCGGGGTCGACGACCCGGATGCCGTACGCCTGCTCGGGCACCTGCACGCACACCGCGCCGCGCCGCCGCGCCGCGGCGAGGAGCAGCCGTTCGGCGGCACGGCCGCCGCGCGAGAGCAGCCGTAGCTCCGCCACGCCCCGGGTGCCCAGCGAACTCGCCAGCCGCGGGCCGCCCAGCGCGCGGGCCCGGACCAGCCGGGCCTCGGAGAACGAGCCCACGCACACCCGGTCCCAGGCGTCCGCGCGGCGCACCGCCTCCACCAGGGGCTCGACCGCGGCGTCCGACTTGGTGTCCACGTTCCAGCGGGCCTCCGGGAACTCCTCCAGCAGTTCCTCGAACAGCGGCACCGGCTCGCGGCCCGCCACGCGGGCCCGGCCCACCTGGCTCCAGGGCAGGTCCGCGATCCGCCCGCCGGTGTCGGTGACCCGGTCCAGGGACGCGTCGTGGAAGGCGACCAGGACGCCGTCCGAGGTCAGGTGGACGTCGGTCTCCAGGTAGCGGTAGCCGAGGTCGACGGCCCGCCGGAAGGCCCAGGCGGTGTTCTCCAGGCCGTCCGCCGTGCCTCCGCGGTGGGCGAAGGCGATCGGGGCCGGGCTGTCCAGGTACGGATGGCGTATGGCGCTCACTCCGGCAGTATGGCGCGCCCCTCCGGGGTGTCCGCCACCGGCCGCCCCCCACGGGCGACGACCACCGATTCGTCCTCCGGCCGCGACGGCGGCAGCTCGAACAGCCGCAGGAAGAACTGGGCCAGCGGCCCGATCGACACCGCGTACACGACCGTGCCGATCCCGACGCTGCCGCCGAGCACGAAGCCGACCGCCAGCACGGTCACCTCGATCGCGGTGCGCACCAGGCGGATCGAGCGGCCCGTGCGGCGGTGCAGGCCCGTCATCAGGCCGTCGCGGGGGCCGGGGCCGTACCGGGCGGTGATGTAGAGGCCGGTCGCCACGCCGTTGAGCACCACGCCCGCCACCAGCAGCGGGATCCGCACGCCCAGACCGTGCGGCTGGGGCAGCAGGGCGAGGGTCGCGTCCATCGACAGGCCGACGACGAAGACGTTGGAGACGGTGCCGAGGCCCGGCCGCTGCCGCAACGGCCACCACAGCAGCAGGACGAGCGCGCCCACCGCCACCGAGACCAGGCCGATGCTGACCCCGGTGTGCCGCGAGATGCCCTGGTGGAGGACGTCCCACGGGTCGAGACCCAGCGCAGCGCGCACCTGCAGGGCCGCGCTCGCGCCGTAGAGGGCCAGTCCTGCGTACAGGTGCAATAGGCGGCGTGCGGTTCTGGATTGGCCCTCCACGGGACCCCCCTATGGCCATGACGAGTGGATGCGCGACACTATGTGGCATGGTCCTGGGAGAAATCCATGGCCAATATGCGGAAGGTGGACCGGAAACCATGTCGCAGTGGACCGCAACGGTAGGGGTCACTCATCTCGCGCGTCTGCTCGAGCCCCGTCCGGCGCAGCGCGCCACCGGCCGCCGTGTCCCCGCCTACCGGGGGCTCGCCGACGGCATCCGGGTCCTGGTCCTGGAGGGACGCGTGCCCGTGGCCGCACGGCTCCCCGCGGAACGCGAGCTGGCACTCGCCCTGGCCGTCAGCCGTACCACCGTCGCCGCCGCGTACGAGGCGCTGCGCGCCGAGGGCTTCGCCCGGTCACGGCGCGGCGCCGGCACGTGGACCGCCGTCCCGGAGGGCCACGCCCTGCCGACCCGCGGTCTGGAGCCGCTGCCCCCGGACGCCGCGGGCACCGTCATCGACCTCGGCTGCGCGGCGCTGCCGGCACCCGAGCCGTGGCTGACGCGTGCGGTCGAGGGCGCCCTGGCCGACCTGCCGTCCTACTCGGCCACCCACGGCGACTTCCCCGCGGGGCTGCCCGTGCTGCGCGAGGCCATCGCGGCCCGCTACACCGCGCGCGGCATCCCCACCCTCCCCGAGCAGATCATGGTGACCACCGGCGCCATGGGCGCCATCGCGGCCGCCGTGCGCCGCCTGGGCGCCCCCGGCGAGCGTGTCGCCGTCGAGTCGCCGAGCTACGCCAACGTCCTGGAACTGCTGCGGGAGAACGGTGCCCGGCTCGTCCCGGTCGCCATGCGCGAAGGGCTCGGCGGCTGGGACCTCGACGCCTGGAAGCGCGTCCTGCGCGACGCGGCTCCCCGCATGGCCTACGTCATGCCCGACTTCCACAACCCCACCGGCACCCTCGTCCCCGACGACCAGCGCCGCGCCCTCGTCGAGGCCGCCCGCGCCGCCGGGACCGTCCTCGTCGCCGACGAGACCATGGCCGAGCTGCCGCTCGACGCCGCGGCACCCGCGCCGCGCCCGATGGCCGCCTTCGACCGCGGCGGCAGCGTCATCACCGTCGGCTCCGCGAGCAAGGCCATCTGGGCCGGGCTGCGCATCGGCTGGGTCCGCGCCGCGCCCGACGTCGTACGCCGCCTCGTCAGCGCCCGCGCCTACCTCGACCTCGGCTCGCCCGTCGTCGACCAGCTCGCCGTGGCCTGGCTGCTGCGCACCGGGGCGTGGGACGACGCGGTCGCGGCCCGTCGTGAACGGGCCCGTGCCCACCGCGACGACCTCGTGGCGGCGCTGCGCGAGCGGCTGCCGGACTGGGAGTTCGCCGTCCCGTCCGGCGGCATGACCATGTGGGTGCGGACCGGCGACGTCTCCGGCTCACGCCTCGCCGTCGCGGGCGAGCGCCTCGGCGTCCGCGTCCCCTCGGGTCCGCGCTTCGGCGTCGACGGCGCCTTCGAGGGCTACGTCCGGCTGCCCTTCACCGTCGGGGGGCCCGTCGCGCGTGACGCCGTCGAGCGCCTGGCGGCGGCCGCGCAGACCGTCCGCGACGGAGGCGGCTCCGAGGGCGAGGGCGCTGGGCTCTTCGTGGCCTGAGGTGGCCTGCCGTGGCCTGCCGTGGCCTGATGGACCCCCGGACAGGAGCCGGGACGGCTCGCCTGGCGAGCCGTCCCGGTCGGGGACGCCGTCCGGCTCAGCGGCCGTCGGGGAGCTCCGTGAGGCGGAGACGGAGCTCGACCTCCTGGTCGCCGGAGACCGATCCCTGCTCCTCGAGGCGGAAGGAGTCGCCGAGCACCTTCTTGACCTCGCGTACGTGACGGGGCCCGCCGGAGAGGTCCGCGGTCAGGGAGCCGTCGAGGTGGACGGGGCCGAGTTCGTGGCCGTGGCTGCGGGTGTCGACGGAGGCGGCCCACACGGTCGGGTGGGAGGACCCGGGGCGGGGCTCCACGGCCTCGGTGAGCGACTCGCCGGGACGTGTCGGGAAGGCGGCCTCCAACGCGCCGAGCACGGCTCCGGCGTCCTGGCGCTCGCAGCCGGTGAGGAGGACGTCGACGTGGGAATTGGTGTGATGACTGCTCATCAGCGGTTCTCCTCTCGCAGGAGGCCCGGCACGGTGCGTCCGGCACCGCAAGCCGCGCCCCCCTTCAGCGTAGGACGGCGACCGGGTACCCGCAGCGGGCGCCCTGCGCGCCCGGCGCGTAGAGCGAGGGCTGGGTCACGTTCCGTCGCGGCCGGCGTGGTCGGCCCCCGCGCGAGGGCGGGGGCCACCACGGGCGCGGGCGGCTAGAACGTCAGCTTCCAGCTGTTGATGTAGCCGGTGTCCTGGGAGGCCACGTCCTGCACGCGCAGCTTCCACGTGCCGCCTGCGACCTCGCTCGACGCGTTGACCGTGTACGTGGCGATGACGTTGTCCGCGGAGTCGCTGCTGCTGGAGTTCTTCAGCCGGTAGCTGCTCCCGTCCGGGGCGACCAGGTCCACGACGAGATCGCCGCGCCAGGTGTGCCGGATGTCCACGCCGACCGCGAGGGCCGCCGGGGCGTTGCCGCTGACGCCGCTGACGGTGATCGAGGACGTCACGGCCGCGCCGTTGTCGGGGACGCTGACGTCCGCGGTGTTCTCGAAGACCGTGCCGGGCGGGGGAACGGTGGCGGTGCCCAGGGTCCAGATCGCGTTGGCGATCGCGTCGCTGTTGTTGTCCAGCGCGGTGTCGTTGATGTTCGACGCCGTGTCGCAGGAGGAGTGGTAGCAGCGGTCGAAGGCCTGCCCGGCCGTGCCGCCCCACTTCTGCGCCTGTGCCGAGGTCTTGGTGTAGTCGGCGCCGGAGAACAGCCCGCCGACCGGGATGCCCGCGTTCTTGAAGGGCGCGTGGTCGGAGCGGCCGTCGCCCTCGGTCTCGATCTCGGTCGCGATCCCCTTGGCGGTGAAGAAGTCCTTGAAGACCTTCTCCAGTGCGGCGTTGTCGTCGTAGACGAAGTAGCCGGGGTTGGGCGAGCCGATCATGTCGAAGTTCAGGTAGCCGTCGATCTTGGCCCGGTCGGTGGTGGCCAGGCCGTTGACGTACGCCTTGGAGCCGATCATGCCCAGCTCCTCGGCGCCCCACCAGCCGAACCGCAGGTGCTTCGTGGGCTGCAGGTTCTCGCGTGCGACGGCCAGGGCGGTCTCCAGGACCGCGGCGGAACCCGAGCCGTTGTCGTTGATGCCGGGCCCCGCGGTGACCGAGTCGAGGTGCGCCCCCGCCATGATCACGTGGTTGGTGTCGCCGCCGGGCCAGTCGGCGACCAGGTTCCAGCCGGTGGCGCCGCTGGAGGTGAACTGCTGGAGCGTGGTGGTGTAGCCGGCGGCGTCCAGCTTGGCCTTCACGTAGTCGATCGAGGCCCGGTACCCGGCTCTGCCGTGGGCACGGTTGCCGCCGTTGGCGGTGGCGATCGACTGCAGCTGGCTCAGGTGCGCCTTGACGTTCGCCACCGGGATGTCGGGGGCTGCCGCGAGGGCGGCGGGCCGTGCGGAGGCGGGTGTCGCCGACGCGGGTGTCGCGGAGGCGGTGAGCAGGGCCGCGGCGAGCGCGGTGGCGGCCCCGGCCGCGACGATCTTGAATGCGGGCACAGGTCACTCCGGTGTGTGGGGGATGGAGTTGCGCGGGACTGTGCGGGCGGTACGGAGGCATACTTGACGTGTGCATGCCTGGGCGCATCCTGTGGGTCGCGGGGCCTTCCGTCAAGAGCGCATACCGGACGCCGCGTTCCGGGAACCGGGCGCGCTAGGGTCGTGACATGGCTGACGACGAAGGCCCCGTGCGGGTCGACGCCTGGATCTGGTCCGTACGGCTCACCAAGACGCGCTCCATGGCCGCCACCGCGTGCCGTGCCGGGCACGTGCGGGTCAACGGCGAGCGCGTCAAGCCCGCGCACGCGGTCCGCCCCGGTGACGAGGTGCGGCTGCGCGGTGCGGGGCACGAGCGGATCGTCGTCGTCACACGCCTGGTGCGGAAGCGGGTCGGCGCGGCCGTCGCCGCGGAGTGCTTCGTCGACAACAGCCCTCCGCCGCCCACCCCAGAACAGGTGCCGGCCCCCGTCCTCCGTGACCGTGGCACGGGCCGGCCGACCAAGCGGGACCGGCGGGACATGGAGCGGCTGCGCGGCACGCGCTGAGACGGGGCGGTGGGTGGTCAGCCCGTGGCGGTGGCCGGGAGGCCGAGGGCGGTGAGGCGCGCGCGTGCCTCGTCGAGCTGCGGCCAGCCGTCCGTTCCGGCGAGCAGCGCCTCGCCGGAACGCTGCTCCCGGGCGGCGGCCACGCGGTCACCCGCGAGGGCCAGCGCCTCGGCCAGGTGCAGCCGGCACAGCCCCTCCGCCACGGGATGGCGCAGACCGCTCAGCACCGTGAGGGCGGCCTCGAACTCCCGGACCGCCGCGGCGGGATCGCCCAGCAGGACGAGCAGGCCGCCGAGGTCCCCGCGGGCGTAGGCGGTCCCCGGCGCGTTGCCCAGCTCCTCGAACAGGCGCAAGGCCGTACGGTGGCAGGCCAGCGCGGTCGCCGTGTCCCCCTCCTCGCGGGCCACCAGGCCCAGGCCGCCCAGACCGTACGCTTCGCCCAGCCGGTTGCCGGCGCGACGGTGGACCGCCACAGCCTCCTCCGCCGCGGCCCGGGCCTCGGCGACCCGGCCCTGCCGCAGGTACGCGGCCGCGGCCAGCCCGCGCAGCTGGGCGTACGCGGGTGAGGAGCCCACGCCGTCCGCCAGCAGCGACAGCGCCCGCTCCGCTTCCCGCGCGGCCGCGTCGAACTCCCACCGCACCAGGTGCACCGTGGCCAGTTTCCCGAGTGCGTCGGACTCCTCGGGGGGCATGCCGAGCCCGCGGTACAGATCCCGCGCACGGCGCAGGTGGTGCAGGGCCCCGGCGGTTCCGCCCGTCTGCCGCAGTACGTCCCCGAGGTGGCGGTGCGCGTCCGCCTCCCACTTGGTGTCGCCGGTCCGGCCCGCCAGCTCCGCCGCCTCCCGCAGCAGGGGCGCCGCCTGCTCCAGGTTGCCGTCCGCACCGTGGATGGAGCCGATGACCAAGGCGGCGCGCGCGGTGATGCGCGCGTCGCCGGCCGCCCGTCCGGCATCCTCGGCCGCCCGCCAGACCCGCAGCCGCTGCGCGTGGTAGTGCTGCAGGTGCCAGCCGTGCTCGGCGGCCTCGGCCAGCCGGAACACGCGCTCGTGGGCGCCGGCCGCCGCGCCCTGCCGGGCGACCGCGGCGAGGTTGGCCGCCTCGTCCGCGATCCAGCGGGGCGGGTGGTCCCCGGCTGCGGCCGCGTACCAGTCCAGGAGGCGTTCGGTGATGCGGTCCGCGGAGCCCGGTGGTTCCTCCGCCGCGAGCCGTTCGCGGGCGAAGAGCCGGATCAGGTCGTGCAGGCGGTACCGCTCCCCGCCCGAGCCCTCCACGAGTTGGGCGTCCACCAGGCGGTCGACCCCGTCACGCGCCTCGGACCCGCCCGTCCCGGCCAGCGCGGCCGCCGCCCCCACGGGGAACTCCCCGCCCGGGAAGGCGCCGAGCCGCCGCAGCAGGCGGCGGTCCCGCGGGGCCAGGTCCTCGTAGGCGGTGCCGAGCGTGGCGCGGACGGCCCAGGCGCGGAAGTGGAGTTCGTCCAGCCGGGTCCGTTCGTCCTCCAGCCGCCGGGCGAGTTCGGCCACCGCCAGCCGGGACCGGGCGGCGCGCGCGCCCGCCACCCGGATCGCCAGCGGCAGCCCCCCGCAGGCCCGGACCACCGCCGTGGCGGCCTCCGCGTCGGCCGCGCCGCCGTCCGATCCGCTGACGCGCGCCAGCAGTACCAGGGCCTCGGCGGTGCCGAGTGGCGCGAGCTCGAACGCGACCGCCTCGGGCAGATCGGCCGGCAGCGGGCGGCTGGTCACGATCGCCGCACACCGCGGGCCCGCGGGCAGCAACGGCCGTACCTGGGCGGCGTCCTGGGCGTCGTCCAGGACGACCAGCAGCCCGCGGTCCGCCGCCAGGGTGCGGTAGCGCGCCGTCAGGGCTTCGGTATCGCCGTACGGGGCCGGTTCGGCGTCGCCGAGGGCGGCCAGGAACCGGGCGAGCGCCTCGTCCGGGCTCATCGGATCGCCGCGCCCCGCACCGAGGTTCACGTACAGCTGGCCGTCCGGGTACGCCGCGCGCAGCAGGTGCGCCAGCCGGTTGGCCAATGTCGACTTGCCGACTCCCGGCGGGCCGGCGATCGCCACCACCCGGGCGCCGCCCGCGATCGCGGATCGCAGCGCCGCCTCGTCGGCCTCCCTCCCGGTGAAGTCGGCCACCTCGGGCGGCAGTTGCGCGGGGTTGAGGCGCGGGGCCGGATCCGTTGCGACCGCCGTGGACGGCGCCGCGGGGAGTTGCAGATGCTGCTGCCACAGGGCCAGCCCGGCCGCGGCGACCGCACCCGCGCCGACCGCGGGCCAGGCCCAGACGGCCAAGGGGCGGAGCGCGGGCGGCAGGACGCCTCCCGTGGCGACGTTCACCGCGACGGCCAGGGCCACCGACACCACGCCCGACGCCAGTGCCATAAGCGCGAGCACCCAGCCTCGCCGCACCGCCCCACCCCCAAGACCACCGTCGCCCGGTCCCGCGCAGGATCCCGCGAACCCCGCCCCTCGCGGAAGTGCCCGTCGGCGCCCGCACGGTACCGGTGGCCGGCATCGCCGGGCGGGCCACGGCCTCGGCTTGGGGTATGCCTCGGATCCGCCAACGCCTGGTCCCTGGGCTCGCGCCCCGGGGCGGCGTCAGGAACCGCCGTCGCCGGGGCACCTTGTGCGGTCGCCGGGTGGGCGTGGGGCACGGCGCGGGCGCGCCGTCACTCGTTGTGGAGGACCTGCGCGATGGTCAGGCGGGCCGCGCGGCGGGCGGGGAGGTAGGCGCCGAGGACCGCGATGGCGATGCCCGTCACGGCGAGGGCGGTCAGGGCCGGGGGGTGCCAGACGTCCGTCATGTACGGGGGGAGGGTCAGGTCGACCGCGTCCACCATGCGCGGGACGACCTGCCGGTAACCCCAGATGCCCAGGGGGACGCCGAGTGCGGAGCCGAGGGCACCGAGGGCGGCCATGGAGGTCGTCATCATCACCGTGACCTGCCGCGGGGTCATCCCGATGGACTTGAGCATGCCCAGGTCGCGGCGCCGGTCGCGGGTGTTGAGGACGACCGTGTTGAAGACGCCGAGCGACGCGACGACGGCCAGCATCGCGGTGAGCACCGAGGCGGAGCCGACGACGGTCTGGGTGATGGCGTTCGGGCCCGTGACGGCCGGGCTGACGCCCGGGTCGGCGGCCGCGGCCGCGCGGGCGTAGGCGGCCGGGTCGGTGCCGTCGCGGAGCTTGACGTGGTAGGCGATGGGCTTTTCCCCGGGAGCGAGCGCCGTGAACGTCGGCCAGTCGGCGACAAGCAGTTGGCCGTCGCTCTCCATGAACGCGCCGACGACGGTCACCTCCTCGCTCCGGTCGCCCTTCCGCAGCCGCACGGCGTCGCCGACGCGCAGTCCGGACTGCCGGAGCCAGGCCGTTCCCGCGACGACTTCTCCGGCCCGCCGCATCCAGCGGCCCTCGGTGAGCACGCCGCCCAGTTCGGGCCCGTCGCCGCGGCGGCCCTCGAGCATGGCCTTGCGCGTGGAACCGGCGACCGTCACGTCCACGTCCCCCCGGGCGGTGATCCCGGCGACTCCGGGCAACGAGCGGAGCAGGGAGTCGAGTTCGGGGTCCGTGTGTTCCGGGTCGACGACCTCGCCGTGCCGCACGTTGCTCGCGTACACGGTGACCTGGTACGCGTCCCGGCCCGCGTTGCCGAACCGGGTCATCGTCGTGGCCAGGCCGGACGCGAACGTCACCGTGGTCACGCCCAGGACCACCGCGGCCACCGTGAGGGCGCTGCGGCCGGGCCGGGCGAACGGCAGCCCCATGCCGAGGCTCACCGAACGCGGCAGCCGGCTGCCGGCCAGGCGTCGCTGGACGCCCAGGGCGCGCCCCGTCCGCGGGGCGGTACCCGCGCTGATCGCCCGCGCCGCGGAGAGCCGGTGCGCGCGCAGCGAGGGGGCCAGCGCGGCGAGGACGCAGACGGCCGGCATGCCGAGCAGGGCGAGCACGTTCACCCAGGGCGCGATGCCGACGCTGTCGTGGAACACGCCCGCGTCGGGCCCGGTGAACGTGAACTCGAAGAAGGGCCCCGCCAGCAGGTTCCCGGCGACCACGCCGGCGGCGCAGCCCAGGACCGCGGGCGCGGTCACCATCACCAGGTACACGGCGAGCACCTGTCCCGGTGTGAACCCCAGGGCCTTGAGAATGCCGATGTGCCGGAAGCCGGAGATGACCGCGCCGCTCACCACGTTGGCCACGATCAGCACGGACACGACGATGCCGAGGATGCCGAAGGCCATCAGGTAGGGCGCGTACGCTCGCGCCGCCCCGCCGATCCGGTGCTTGAGCGTGAGGTACGACTCGGAACCGGCGAGCGCGCCCTGCGGGAGCCGTGCGGTCACCGTCCCGAGCTGTTCGCGGAGCCGGGCGTCCGACGAGGCGTCGGAGAAGCGGAGGAGCAGCTGCGTGGTGGCCGGGTGCAGCGCGTCGATCTGGGCGGGCGCCACCCAGGCGTCCGCGGTGCGGCTCAGGTCGAAGGCGAAGCCCACGATGGTGAGCGTGGGACCGGAGGGGACCGGGATGCGTTTGCCCAGGTCGTCGTCGGTCCAGTCCGGCTGCCGGTTGAGGACCACCTCGCCGGGCGCCGTCGCCCAGCGGCCCGCCCAGAGGTCCAGCCGGTCCACCGCCCCGCCCGGCTCCGCCCGGCCTACGACGGTGACCTCGCCGAAGACCCCGTACTTGGCGGTGTCCCGCGGCAGCTCGACCGTGGCCTGCGGGAACGGTCCGCCGACGGCCTCGACGCCGGGTTCCCGCGCCGCCTGCGCCAGTTGGGCGTCCGAGGTCCTGGACCGGTCGAACGCGGCGACGACATGGGGTCCGTGCTGCTTGCCGAAGGCCTTGTCGAAGGGTGCGGAGGCCGCGTCGACCAGTCCGAGCGCGACGACGATCGCCCCCGTCGAGGTCAGGGTGACCAGCGCGATGACGAGGGTCTGGAGCCTGCGCCGCCGTACGGCCGCCCGCGCGGCCCGCCACACCGCCCTCATGCGGACGGCTCCAGGGTGTGCTGCCCGGTCACCCGGCCGTCGGCGAGGGTGACCAGGCGGCTGGCGCAGCGGCGCGCGAGGTGCTCGTCGTGCGTGACCAGGACGAGCGTCTGCCCGATCTGGTTGAGGTCGAGGAGCAGGTCCATCACCTGCTCGCCCGCGCGGCTGTCCAGGGCGCCGGTCGGCTCGTCGGCGAGCAGGAGGGCGGGCCGGTTCATCAAGGCGCGTGCCACGGCGACGCGTTGCCGTTCGCCGCCGCTCAGCACGGCCGGATAGGCGTTCGCGCGGTCCGCGATGCCGAGTTCCTCGAAGAGTTCCAGGGCGCGGCGGCGGGCCGGCCGGGCGGGGGTGCCGGTCAACTGGGCGGCGAGCGCGACGTTGTCCAGCGCGGACAGGTCGTCGACGAGGTTGAAGAACTGGAAGATCATGCCGATGCGGCGCCGCCGGTACAGGGCGAGGCCCCGCTCGCTCAACCTCCCCACGTCCTCGCCGTGCACCAGCACCGTGCCGGACGTGGGCCGGTCCAGGCCGGCGATCATGTTGAGCAGGGTGGACTTGCCGCACCCCGAGGGGCCCATCACCGCCACCGCCTCCCCGGCGCGGATCTCCAGCGTGACGCCGTTCAGGGCCGTCGTCTCGCCGTATTCCTTGCGTACGCCGTCGAGCCGTACGACGGTCTTCCCGCTGCTGTCCTCAGTGACCATGCACAGGACGCTAGGGGCGCGGCGCGGCCCGGACATCCCTCCCCGGATGGCACATTGCCGGGGATCTCATCCTGGGGATGCAGGAACCCTGCATCCAGGGGCTGATGCGTCCGGGGTGGTCGTCTGCGAAGGTGATCCGGTGGCGAGAGGGGAACCGGACGTGCTGGTCGTGGCGCTGGGGGTGGCGTGCTTCGCCGCCGTGTGCCTGGCGGTGGCCCTGGTGCGCACGCGGCGCCGCTGGCAGGCGGCCGTGGGGGAACGCGGCTGGCTACTGGAGCGGGAGCGGGAGAGCGCGGCGCGCGCCGCGGTGGCGGCCGAACGGGACCGGATCGCACGGGAGTTGCACGACATCGTCAGTCACAACGTCAGCCTCATGGTGGTCCAGGCCGGGGCGGCGCGTGAGGTGCTGGGCACCATGCCGGACGAGGCCGCGGCGGCGCTCCGGGCGGTCGAGGACGCGGGGCGCGGCGCCATGACCGACCTCCGGCACCTGCTGGGACTGCTGGCGCCGTCCGCGGACGGAGTGGACGGCGAGGACGCCGGGGGTGGGGAGCCTGCTCCGGGTGGGCCCGGCGACGAGGGCGTCGAGGCGCTGGCCCCGCAGCCCGGCCTGGACCGGCTGGGGGCGCTCGTCGACCGGGTCTCCTTCGCCGGGCTGCCCGTCGAGGTGCGCGTCTCCGGCGAACCGCGCCCCCTGCCGCAGGGCATCGACGTGACGGCGTACCGCATCGTCCAGGAGGCGCTGACCAACGCGCTGCGGCACGGCGACGGCGGGAAGGCGGAGGTGACGGTGCGGTACGCGGAGCGCGCGCTGCGCGTCGAGGTGCTCAACACCGGCCCCAGCGTGCTGAACGGAGCCGGGAGCGCGCAGTCCGCGCAGTCCGTGACGGCCCGCACCGTGGCGCGCCGCCGTGAGGGCACCGGACGCGGTCTGCTGGGCCTGCGCGAACGGGTCGCGGTGTACGGCGGAGACCTGGACGCCCGGCGCCGCCTCGGCGGCGGTTACCGGGTCAGGGCACGCATCCCGCTGGACCGGCCGTGACGGCGGCCGCGGACGGGGCGGCCCCCGCGGCCCCCCGCGTGCTCATCGCCGACGACCAGACCCTCATCAGGACGGGCTTCCGGCTCATCCTCACCGCGCGCGGCATTACGGTGGTCGGCGAGGCCGCGGACGGCGCGGAGGCGGTCGCCGAGGCACACCGGCTGCGGCCGGACGTCGTGCTGATGGACATCCGCATGCCGGCCATGGACGGCCTGGAGGCCACCCGCCGCATCCTGGAGCGGACCCCGCAGTGCCGGGTGCTCATCCTGACCACCTTCGACCTGGACCGCTACGTCTACACGGCGCTGTCGTTGGGGGCGAGCGGCTTCCTGCTCAAGGACGTCACGCCGGAGCACCTGGCGGCGGCCGTACGGCTGGTCGACACGGGGGACGCCCTGCTGGCGCCGTCGATCACACGGAGGCTGGTGGAACGCTTCGCCTCCGGGGCCGCGGCCGCGCAGGACGGGCCTTCGGTCCACACCGACCTCGCCGTCCTGACCCCCCGTGAGCTGGAGGTCCTCACGCTGCTGGGCCGTGGCCTGTCCAACCTCGAACTGGCCGCGGAACTGACGCTGAGCGAGGCGACGGTGAAGTCGCACGTCGCCCGCATCTTCGCGAAGCTCGCGCTGCGGGACCGGGCCCAGGCGGTGGTGCTGGCCTACGAGACGGGCCTGGTGCGGCCGCGCGGCCCGGGTGCCGGAGGTTCCCCGCAGCGGTGACCCCGCCGCCCGCGAGGCACGGGCGCCCCACCGTAGCCCGTGTGCGGGTCGCTCGCTCCCCACCCTCCCGCCGGCCGGTGCTGCGACGGCGTGGTCGCAAGTCACGTGGACCCTCGCCGGGTTGCCGCTCCGGGACCGCGCTCAGGCGATGGGTCGGCCGCAGTCTGCCGCGCGGAGGCGTTCTCGCACGGCGAGGTGCCGCGGCGGTGGCAGTGACGTCGCACGTCGACCACCTTCTTGCCCCGCTTGGTGTGTGCGACCGTTCCCCGGCAATGGTGCCGCCCCATGGGGCGGCAGGACGGCCTCGGCGCGGGGAACCGCCGGACGGTGGGCCGCAGTCGATGGCGACGCCGCCAGGGCTGCCGCGGGCGCGGGACCCTCGGCGCCGAGGGTCCCCCGGAGTGCTGAACCGCCAGACTGCGGGCCGTGGTCGCCGGGCGGGATGCGTGCCGTGGCGATGGCGCGCGGAGCGACGCCGAGGGGTGCCCGGGGCCGGTGACGGTGCTGCGTCGCCGGAGCGGTGAACCGCGGCCTTGGGGGGCCGTTGAGGCGCCCGGTGCGCGAGGCACGGGTGCCGTCCCGAAGTCCGTGCGTGGGTCGGCGCTCCAGGACCGTGCCCAGGCGCCCGGCCGCGGCGAGGTGTCGCGGCGACCGGGGTCTCCCGGAGCGACGCCGAGGGGTGCCCGGGACCGGTGACGGTGCTGCGTCGCCGGAGCGGTGAACCGCGGCCTTTGGGGGGCCGTTGAGGAGCCCGGTGCGCGAGGCACGGGTGCCGTCCCGAAGTCCGTGCGTGGGTCGGCGCTTCAGGACCGTGCCCAGGCGTCCGGCCGCGGCGAGGTGTCGCGGCGACCGGGGTCTCCCGGAGCGACGCCGAGGGGTGGCCGGGGCCGGTGACGGTGCTGCGTCGCCGGAGCGGTGAACCGCGGCCTTTGGGGGGCCGTTGAGGAGCCCGGTGCGCGAGGCACGGGTGCCGTCCCGAAGTCCGTGCGTGGGTCGGCGCTTCAGGACCGTGCCCAGGCGTCCGGCCGCGGCGAGGTGTCGCGGCGACCGGGGTCTCCCGGAGCGACGCCGAGGGGTGGCCGGGACCGGTGACGGTGCTGCGTCGCCGGAGCGGTGAACCTCCGCGGCGTCAGCCGCAGTCCATCGCACGGACGGGTTCCGGCACGGCGAGGCGCGGCGGCGGCGACGGTGATGCCGCACGTCGACCGCCTGCTTGCCCCGTCGGCTTGTGCGATCGCGTACCGGCCGATGGGACGGCGCGGGCGGCCTCGGTGCCGGGTACCGCCGAACGGAAGCAGGCGATGGGGACGCCGCCGGGGCTCCCGGGCGATGAGCCCCGGCGGTCGGCCGCGGGCTGCCGCGGTGACGGCGCGTGCGCGAACCAGGGTTCGGGCCTGCGGACGGGTCCGGTCAGGCCCGGGGTCCTCGGTACCGGGGGTTCCCCGCGCGGTGCGTCCTCGCCGCGACGCGCTCAGGGCAGGGGCGCCACGTAGACCCAGGCGCCGTCGTGGCGGACGAAGCGGCTGTTCTCCTGCATCGCGTCGTGCTCGCCGCGCAGGCTGTAGTGCGCGCGGAAGGCGACGGTGCCCTCGCTGTGGAAGGCGCTGCCGTCGGTCGTGGCGAGGATCTCCAGCCGCTCCCAGCGCAGGTGGTGGTCGAGGTCCAGCTCCGCGGGCCGGGTCTCCGGGTGCCAGGTGCGCAATACGTACGCCGCGTCGTGTACCGCGTAGGCGCTGTAGCGGGAGCGCATCAGGGCCTCGGCGGTGGGGGCGGCGGCGTGGCCGGAGTGGTAGCGGCCGCAGCAGTCGCCGTACGTGGCGGGCAGCCCGCAGGGGCAGGGCGTGCCGGGGGAGTGCGGCACGGGACGGGAGTGGGGGCGCGGGGCGGAACGGCGGCCGGGGCGGGACTTGGGCATGCCGCCATTGTGCACGGCCGCCGCGGGCGTGCCCGCAGGCCCCGTGACCACCGGCGATTCCTCCCGGGTAGCCTGCGGGACGGCAAGATCTCCGCCCGACCCCGAGGAGCCCCCGTGCCGCAGCCGAGGATCGCCCTGGTGACCACCGCGCACCTTCCGGAGGGCACCGTCGACCGCGACCTGCCCCTGCTGCGGGACGCCGTCGCGGCGGCGGGCGCCGAGGCCGTGATCGTGCACTGGGACGACCCGGACGTGGACTGGGCCGGGTTCGACCTGGCGGTCATACGGTCGACGTGGGACTACACCGTGCGCACCGAGGAGTTCCTGACCTGGGCCGACCGCTGCGGCGCCGCCACCACCCTGTTCAACCCGCCCGCGGTCGTGCGCTGGAACTCCGACAAGCGCTACCTCGGCGAGCTGGCCTCGCTCGGCGTGCCCGCGGTCACCACCCGCTACCTCCCGCCGGGCGGCGGCACCGGCGGGCTGCCCGGCGACCGGGATTTCGTGGTCAAACCCGCGGCGGGCGCGGGCGCCCGCTACGCCGCGCGCTACCGTTCCGGGCAGCACGAGGAGGCGCGGGCGCACGTGGCGCGGATGCACGAGGAGGGCCTCACCGCGATGGTCCAGCCCTACATGCCGCGGATCGACACCACCGGCGAGCGCGCGCTGGTCTTCCTCGGCGGCCGCTTCCTGCACGCCATCGCCAAGAACGCCGTGCTGTCCCCGGACACGCGCTACGACCAGCGCAAGGTCGCGCACCCCGGGGTGCGCCCCTGGACCCCGACCGAGGCCGAACTGGCCGCCGCGGAGCGGGCGCTGGCCGCCGTACCGGGCACGCCGGAGCTGTTCTACGCCCGGGTGGACCTCGTCGACGCCGAGGACGGCACCCCGTGCGTGATGGAGCTGGAGCTCATCGAGCCCAACCTGTTCCTGACGGACCACCCGGACTCGCTGCCCGTGGTCGCCGGCGCGATCGTGCGCGCCGCGGGCTGAGTCTCAGCGGGTCACGGGCAGCCCGGCACGCGCGGCGGCCGTCGCGAGGACCTCGCGCAGCATGGCGGGGGTGAGCCGTCCGGTGAAGGTGTTCTGCTGGCTGACGTGGTAGCAGCCGAACAGGTGCAGCGGCGGCTCCCCTTCCGCGGGGGCCGCCAGTTCCACGTGCGCGCCGTGCCCGAACCGGGGCAGCGGCCGCGGCAGCCGGTACCCGGCGCCGCCGAGCACGGGCAGCAGCGCCTGCCAGCCGAACGCGCCGAGGACGACGATCGCGCGCAGCGTGGGCCGCAGCAGTTCCAGTTCGCGCACCAGCCACGGGCGGCAGGTCAGCCGCTCCTGCGTGGTGGGCTTGTTGGCGGGCGGCGCGCAGTGGACGGGCGAGGTCACCCGTACCCCGTACAGCTCCAGGCCGTCGCCGCGTTGCGTGGAGGTGGGCTGGGAGGCCAGGCCGACGGCGTGCAGCGCCTCGAACAGCACGTCGCCCGATCGGTCGCCGGTGAACATCCGGCCGGTACGGTTGCCGCCGTGCGCGGCGGGGGCCAGACCGACCAGGGCCAGCGCGGCGTCCGGCGGGCCGAAGCCCGGCACGGGACGGGCCCAGTACTCCCATCCGGCGTAGGCGCGGCGCCGGACCCGGGCGGTCTCCTCGCGCCAGGCGACCAGCCGCGGGCAGGCCCGGCAGCCGGTCAGCCGTTCGTCGAGCGCGGCCAGGTCCCCTGCACCGGGCGCGGCCAGGGCGGGGAAGTCCGCCGATTCCTGCTGCACCGTGCGCCGTCCCTTCACGGCACCTGCGGCGGTCGCAGGGCCCGCGTCCCACGCTACCCACCAGGCCCCCGGCCCCGCCGCAGGGGCGCGGCGGGGCCGGGGGAGCGCGGGTCGGGCGTGGGGTCAGGCGCGGGCCGGCTCCGGTTCCGCTGCCCCACCGGACGGTTCCGCCCCGTCCGCGGCGGGCACGGGGCGCAGCCCCTCGCCCTCGACGTCGACGTTCGGCAGGATCCGGTCGAGCCAGGACGGGAGCCACCAGGCCCGGCGGCCCAGCAGCGCGAGCACCGCGGGGACGATGGCCATCCGCACGACGAACGCGTCGAAGAAGACGGCGGTCGCCAGGCCGAACCCGATCGACTTGATCATCGCCTCGCCGGAGCCGATGAACCCGGCGAAGACGGCGATCATGATGATCGCGGCGGCGGTGACCACCCGGGCACCGTGCCGGAACCCGGTGACGATGGCCTGACCGGGCCGCTCGCCGTGGACGTGGGCCTCGCGGATGCGGGTGACCAGGAAGACCTCGTAGTCCATGGCGAGGCCGAAGACCACCCCCACCAGGAAGATCGGCATCATCGACATGATCGGACCGGTCTGCTCGACGCCCAGGAGCGAGGCGAGCCAGCCCCACTGGAAGACCGCGACGACCGCGCCGAGGGCCGCGGCGACCGAGAGCAGGAAGCCGAGGGCGGCCTTCAGCGGCACGAGCACCGAGCGGAACACGACGATCAGCAGCACGAAGGCGAGGCCGACGACGAGCGCCAGGTAGGGCAGCAGCGCGTCGGTGAGCTTCTGCGAGGTGTCGATGTTCAGCGCCGTGGTGCCGGTGACGGAGACCTTGGCACCGGTGCGCTCGGTGATCCCGTCACCCGTGGTGCGGATCGCCTTGACCAGGTCCTCGGTCTCGGCGCTGCTCGGCTTGGACGCGGGCACGACGTTGATGATCGCGGTGTCCCCGGCCTTGTTGAACGTCGCCGGGGTCACGGCCGCCACGTCGTCGAGGCCCTTGATGTCCGCGGTGGCCTCCCGGACCGCGCCCCGGGGGTCGTCGGCGTCCTTGACGTCGGCGACCACGACGAGCGGCCCGTTGAAACCGGGGCCGAAGCCCTCCGACAGCAGGTCGTACGCCCGGCGCTGGGTCGTCGAGACGGGCTGGGAGCCGTCGTCGCCGAGGCCGAGTTCGATCGACGCGGCCGGCACGGCCACCGCACCGAGCGCCGCGACGCAGACGAGCAGGACGGCGACGGGCCGCCGGATGACGAACCGGGCCCAGCGGGTGCCCATGTTGGGACGCTCCGTGCGGGCCCTGCGGTGGGCGTGGTGCGTGTTCCCGTCGCGGCGGCGGAACAGGCCCCCGGCGTCCGCCGGCCGGACGCGCCGGCCGGCGAAGCCGATGAGGGCGGGCACCAGGGTGAGGGCGATGAGGACGGCGATGACGACCGTGCCGGCGGCGGCCACGCCCATCTTCGTCAGCATCGGGATGTTGACGACCGACAGCCCCACCAGCGCGATCACGACGGTCAGCCCGGCGAAGACCACGGCGGAGCCCGCGGTGCCGACGGCGCGGCCGGCCGCCTCCTCGCCCTGCCGCCCCTCGGCGAGCTCGGCGCGGAAACGGGACACGATGAACAGGGCGTAGTCGATGCCCACCGCCAGGCCGATCATCATCGCCAGGATCGAGGTGGTGGACCCCAGGTCGAGGGCGCTGGCGAGCGCGGTGATGGAACTGACGCCGATCCCGACGCCGATCAGCGCCGTGACCAGGGGCAGGCCGGCGGAGACCAGCGAACCGAAGGTGATCACCAGGACGACGGCGGCGACCGCGATGCCGATCACCTCGGTGGACCCGGTCTCCGGGCTCGTCTGGAGCGCGTCACCGCCGATCTCCACGGTCAGCCCCCTGTCGCGGGCGTGCGCGGCGGCGGTCTCCAGTTCTTCGCGGGAGGAGTCCCGCAGCTCCATGCCGGGGACCTCGTACGCCACGCGGACGTAGGCGACGGTCCGGTCCTCGCTCACGGCCTTGGCCGTGTACGGGTCGTCGACGGAGGCGACCTCGGCGCCCTGCCGCAGTTCGTCCACGACCTGCCGGACGGCCTTCTTGTTGGCGCTCTGCGTCATCTTCCCGCCGGCGGGGGCCTTGAAGACCACGCGGGCGGTCGCGCCGTCGGAGCCGGTGCCGGGGAAGCGCTGGTCGAGGAGGTCGAAGGCCTTCTGGGACTCGGTGCCGGGCACGGAGAAGGAGGAACTGCCCGCGGTGGGCGCGTTGGCGGCGCCGACACCGGCGAGGGCGAGCAGCGCCACCCAGATCAGGACGACGAAGTGCCGTCGCCGGAAGGCGAACCGGCCGGTCCGGTAGAGGAATGTGGCCACGGGGGCGTACTCCCTGTCGGGTTCGTGGGTCGGCGGAGGAGGGGCGCCGTCAGGGAGCGGGCGCGGGGACAGGTCGGGGGCGGACGCCGAGCGCGGGCAGGATCACCGCGTCGAGGAAGGCCAGCAGGTACTTCTGGGTGGGCGGGAGGCCCTCGAGCACGTGCCGGGTGGCGAAGGCGCCCAGCAGCATCGGCACGAGGTAGGGGATCGCCGGGTTGTCCGCGCTGATCTCCCCGCGGTCGACGGCGCGCCGCAGCAGGGTGTCCAGGCCCGAGCGCTCCGGCTGGACCATGACCTCGCGCAGGGCGTGCAGCAGGTCGGGGTGGGCGTGCAGGGCCATGGCCAGACCGCGCATGAGCGCGCAGTCGCGCTCCAGCCGCCGGTCGTCCTCGAGGGTCAGCAGGGCGCGCAGGTCGCCGCGGAGGCTCCCGGTGTCGACGTCCCCGGCGCTGACGGGCTTCTCGTGCCGCAGTGCCATGGCGACCAGCTCGGCCTTGCCGCCCCACTGGCGGTACAGGGTGGCCTTGCTGCAGTGGCAGCGGGCGGCGACGGCGTCCATGGTCAGGGCCTCGTAGCCGACCTCGCGGAGCAGGTCGAGGGTGCTCGCGTAGACCGCGGCCTCGCGTTCCGGGGTGAGGCGGCTGCCGCGTCGGGCGGTGACCGGTGCGGGCATGGGCCCTCTCCCTCCTAAACGAAACGGTTTCGTACTCGTCTGAGCATAGGCTCGGAGTTCATCGAAACGAAACTGTTTCGTACGTGGCCTGTGTCACGCCGCGGACGGGAACTCCCGCAGTAACTCCCGCAGAACTCCCGGAGACCTCAGAAGGCGTAGCGGATGCGGAGCCACGGCGCGTGCTCCGCGGCGAGCGCCAGCAGCCGGCGTACGGACGCGGCCTTCTCCGCGGCGCGGTAGCGCACGTTCAGGTCCCCGTTCTGCGAGCGCTTCGGCTCCTGCAGCGCGGGGCGCCACAGCAGCTCCTCGGCACGGGGGTGCCAGCCCAGGTTGACCTCGTGCAGCCCGGCGTTGTGGGTGAGCATGATCACCTCGGCCGCGGCCTGGGCCTTCACCGCCGCCGGAAGGACGTCGTCCAGGTGCCGGAACAGCTCCGCCCACGCGGCCTGCCAGCCGGGGCGTACGACGACCGGCGACAGGTTGAGGTGCACTTCGTACCCGGCCTCCAGCCGGTAATCATCCGGCCGTGCCGGTCGTACGGCCAGGCGTTGGCGACGCAGCCGTGCAGGCCTTTGATCTGCTGCATCATCGCCGGGGCGGGCCGCCCGGGACCGGGGCAGCCGCGGTGGCCGCGGCCGAGACGGTGGCCGACCTCGTGGTTGACGATCAGGGCGCGGTACTCGGCCGGACGGCCCTTGTAGTACGGGCTCAGCAGTACCCAGCGCTTGAGGTTGACCACGACGTCCTTGCCGCCGCTGCAGTTGACCTCGCCGCCGGTGTCCAGGCCGTACTTCGCGCACAGGGCGTCCGTGGTGTCCGGGGTGGCCAGCCGCACGAGGAAGTCGTACGGCGGCGTGGCGACGCGCCGGAAGGCGGCGCCGGCCGTCGTCCAGCCGCGCTTGTCGGCGAGTATGCGGTCGACCTGCGCGGCCACCGAGGCGGCGGAGAACCCGGTGCCGTCCTCGACCTCCACGCCGTACCGCAGTGGGGTGCCGTGCCCGATGGTCCGCCGGCTGCCGGGGGCCTTGGTGAACCTGCCGTCGCCGTGCTCCGGCACCCGGGTCCGGGTCGGCGTTGCCGTCGGCGTCCGTGGGGGCGCCGAGGGCGGCAGGGCGGAGGCGGCCGGGCCGTGCCGGCCGGCCGGCCGCGGGGACCGCCCGCTCGTGGGCGTTCTGCACGGCCGGCACCGCGCACAGCGCGCCGGCGCAGACCCCGAGGACCGCGAGGCGCGGCACCGTCACGCGCCACCGGGGCTTCGTCGCGGGGGCTCGGTCCGTCCGGCGGTGCTTCATACGTCGTACTCCATACGGCCGCGTGCGAACCGGCGGTGAACGCCGGAGCTCACGCTCCTGTCACGGTTGTGCGGTCATGCCGGGTCGGCGGCGCGACGCCGGGGGAAGGGCTCGACGGGTGCTCCGGCGAACCCGGACCCGCAGGTCACGGGCGGGTCCGGTCTTCAAGTATGCGCAGGGGAGGTGAACGGGAGGTGAGCCCTCAGGCTTCCCGCGACGCCGCCAGCCGGGCCGCGGCGCTGTCCAGGAGCATGTCGAGGGCGGTGGGGTAGGCGCTGCGGTTCATGCGGTCGACCAGCAGGCCGGCGGTGGCCGCGATGTGCGGGTGGGTCCGCGCCGGGAGGCGGGCGTACGTCTCCTGCCACACGTCCCGGTCGGCGGACCGGGCGGCCTCGGGGAGGGCCAGGGTCGCCGCGTCCAGCGCGGCGAAGGCCAGGGCCTGGTCGATGAAGGCCTGGTAGATCGCGACCGCGGCGGGGTCGGGGAACCCGGCGGTGCGCAGGATGCCCAGGACGGTCTCGTCGGCCGCGGTCTCGTGGGCGCGGCCGGAGACCCGGCTGGCGGTGAGCACCGCCGCCTGCGGATGGGCGAGGTACGCCGTGTGGATGCGCAGCCCCAGGTCGCGCAGGTCGGCGCGCCAGGTGCCGGTGGACCGCCAGCCCTCCACCGCCCGGCCCATCAGGTCGTCCGCGATGGCCAGGGTGAGGTCGTCCATGCCGCGGAAGTAGCGGTACAGCGTGCTCGGGTCGGCGCCGAGCGCGGTGCCCAGCCGGCGCACGGTCAGCCCGGCGGAGCCGTGCTCGCGCAGCATCCGCAGCGCGGTGTCGACGATCAGCCGGTGCGAGAGGACGGCCCCGCTCCTGGTGGGGCGGCGGCGCCGGCGTGCCGCCTCCTGGACGACCTTCTTGGGCACGCGCCCCTCCTTCCCGCTCGGGGAGACCTTATGCCAACACCATTGACCATACGTCGCGCGACGGCGTTTCATCCCTGGGCAGAGGCGCCTCCGCCTCGGAAACGGAGACTGGTCAGCCATGCGTGTACTGCTTGTGGGAGCCGGCGGGGTGGGCACCGCCATCACCCGGATCGCCGCCCGCCGCTCGTTCTTCGAGGCCATGGTCGTCGCCGACCGGGACCTGTCCCGCGCCGAGGCCGCCGTCGCGGCCGCGGACGACGGGACGGGCCGGTTCTCCGCCGCCCGCGTCGACGCCTCCGACGAGGCCGCGGTCACCGCGCTGCTCGCCGAGCGGCGCTGCGACGTCCTGCTCAACGCCACCGACCCGCGCTTCGTGATGCCCCTGTTCGGTGCCGCCCTCGCCGCCGGCGCCGACTACCTCGACATGGCGATGTCGCTGTCCCGCCCGCACCCGGAGCGCCCCCATCAGGAGTGCGGGGTCAAGCTCGGCGACGAGCAGTTCGAGCGGGCCGCCGAGTGGGAGAAGGCCGGACGGCTGGCCCTGGTCGGGATGGGCGTGGAGCCGGGCCTGTCGGACGTCTTCGCCCGCTACGCCGCCGACGAGCTGTTCGACGCGATCGAGGAGATCGGGGTGCGCGACGGCGCGAACCTCACCGTCGACGGCTACGACTTCGCTCCGTCGTTCAGCATCTGGACCACCATCGAGGAGTGCCTCAACCCGCCGGTGGTCTACGAGGCCGGACGCGGCTGGTTCACGACCCCGCCCTTCAGCGAGCCCGAGGTCTTCGACTTCCCCGCGGGCATCGGCCCCGTCAGCTGCGTGAACGTCGAGCACGAGGAGGTGCTGCTGATGCCGCGCTGGGTCGACGCGGGGCGTGTCACCTTCAAGTACGGCCTGGGGGAGGAGTTCATCGGCACCCTCAGGACCCTCCACCAACTCGGCCTGGACCGCACCGAACCCGTCGCGGTGGGCAGCGACCTGGGAGCGGCCCGGGTCAGCCCGCGGGACGTGGTCGCCGCCTGCCTGCCGGACCCGGCGACGCTGGGCGAGCGCATGCACGGCAAGACCTGCGCCGGGACGTGGGTCAAGGGGACGAAGGACGGCCGGGCGCGCGAGGTGTACCTGTACCACGTCGTCGACAACCAGTGGTCGATGCGCGAGTACGGCTCGCAGGCCGTCGTCTGGCAGACGGCCGTCAACCCCGTCGTGGCCCTGGAACTGATGGCCGCGGGCACCTGGGCGGGCAGCGGGGTCCTCGGCCCGGAGGCCTTCGCACCCCGTCCCTTCCTCGACCTGCTGACCTCCTACGGCGCCCCGTGGGGCGTGCGGGAGTCCTGACAGCCGGCCAGCCAGTCGGCGATGGCCGCGGTGATGGGCTGCCCCGTCGCCAGCTCGACGAAGCCGAACTGCCCGCCCTGGTTGCACTCCAGGAACCACCAGGTCCCGTCGGTGTCCTCGGCGAAGTCGAAGGCGCCGTAGGCGAGTCCGGCCGCGGCCATGTACTCCCGCACCGAGCGCACGATGCGCGCCGGCGGCTCGACGGGCTCCCAGTCGGCGTCCTCGGGGCTGCCGAACCGGCCGTCGACCTGGTCGGGGCCGGACTTCTTGCGGGCCGCGAACAGCCCCGTCCCCACGCAGGTCAGCCGGATGTCGGCGGCCTTGGGTATGTACTGCTGCAGCAGCGTCGGCCCGGCGGCCACCGCGGAGAAGTCGGCGTCCGGGGCGACCAGCGTGGTCGGCAGCGCCATCGGCGGATCGCCCGGGTGCGTGCCGGAGACCGACTTGACGACCAGCTGCGGATGCTGCTCGGCGAACTCCCGTGCCGCCTGCGGGAAGGTGGTGATGAGCGTGGCGGGGACCGCGAACCCGCAGTGGTGCGCGGTGAACAACTGCCACGGCTTGTAACGGGCCTGCGCCGCGGCGCCCGGGTGGTTCATCCACCGGGCCCGCACGCAGCGCAGCGCCCCGTACAGTGCTGCGCCGGCCTCGGCGGTCAGCCACGCGGACTGCTCCGCCGCGCCCGCGCCGGGTGTGCCGGGTCTTCGGATCCAGATCGAGCGCACGCTGTCCATGCTCACCATGCGCTCCTGGACCGACAGGTACCCGCGTACGTCACCGCGTACGTACTCGGCGGACATGGACACCTCGCCGGGCAGGTCCGCAGGGTCCAGGCGGACCACCGGCGTCCCGCGGTCGTGCAGCGCGGCCACCACCAGGTCGGCTGTCACGTCCTCGGGGGAGGTGAGGATCAGGACGGTCATCGGGTTCGGGGTGCTCAGTCGTCGAAGTGCGTCTTGGAGCCTGCGGTGGAGACGGTGGCGGCCGTGGCGAGCAGCAGCGCGCGGTCGGTGATGACGGGGCGTCCGTCGGGGAGCACGTTCAGCTGCAGGGCGGAATCGTAGGTGTACGGCGCTACGAATGTTTCGGGTGTGGCCGGCCGGGCATGAATCAGCGCGAACGGTCGCATGGCTTCTCCTCACTACTCCTGCGCGTCGGGCAGCAACCAGCTCCAGTGCCCAACTGCGGCCCTACGTATGAGACTCACGTGGGCCCCCGAACCGTTCCCTGTTACTGGTGTGACGCAGGTAACTATACGTGCCTGAAGTGCATTGAGTTCGCTACGCAGAGTGATGAAGCGACTCTCTTTCGTAGGTATCGCCGAGGGGCACCGGTGTTCGCGTACCCGCTGCACGGCCGAGGTTGCGCACCGTCACGGAGCTCGTCGTCCGCGCTGCTCCTCCAGGGCCAGCACCTCGGGCAGGTTCCCCAGCCGTTCCAGCCCCCGAACCGCCCTCGCCGTACGGTGGTTGGCGGCGAGCAGGTCCCGGTGCCGGTGCACGAAGGACCAGTAGCCGGTCGTGTACGGGCAGGCGCGCTCGCCCGTCCGTTCGGCGGGCCGGTAGGCACAGCCGTCGCACAGGTCGCTCATGCGGTGGATGTAGGCGCCGGCCGAGGTGTACGGCTTGGTGGTCATCAGCCCGCCGTCCGCGTACTGGGACATCCCGACCACGTTCGGCGCCATCACCCAGTCGTGGCCGTCGACGAAGCAGCGGTGGAACCAGTCGGTCAACTCCGCCGGGTCCCAGCCGTGTTGGAGGGCGTGACTGCCCAGCACCATCAGCCGGGGAATGTGGTGGGTCCACCCGGTGTCGCGGACCTGGGCCAGCACCGTCGACAGGCAGCGCGCCCGCACCGCTTCCGCGTCCAGTTCCAGGAACCAGTGCGGCAGCCGCGTGTGGTGACGCAGTTCGTTGCGGTGCCGGTAGCCGGCGCCGAAGTGCCAGTACAACTGCTGTACGTACTCGCGCCATCCGGCGACCTGCCGGATGAAGCCCTCCACGCTGTTCAGCGGCGCCTCACCGGACCGCAGGGCGCGCTCCGCCCGCTCGACGCACTCGGCGGGGTGCAACAGCCCCAGGTTCAGGGGGGCGGAGAGCAGGCTGTGGCTCATCACCGGGTCCCCGGCGAGCATGGCGTCCTCGTACCGCCCGAACTCCGGCAGCCGGTGCGCGACGAAGGCGCGCAGCGCCGACAGGGCCTCGCGCCGGGTCGCGGGGAACATGCGGGGTCCGTCGCGTCCCACGAAGCGGACCCGGCCCTCGCGCTCCCAGCGGTCCAGGTCGCGCCGGACCTCCTCGTCGATCTCGTCCTCGTGCGGCCGCCAGGGCGGCGGCACCCCGAGGTCGTCCCGGTCGCGCGGCGGCGGCTCGCGGTTGTCGTGGTCCAGGTTCCAGCGGCCGCCGGCCGGTTCGCCGCCGTCCATCAGCAGGTCGTGGGAGCGGCGCACCCAGCGGTAGAAGTCCTCCAGCAGCAGGCGTCCGCCGGAGCGGCCCTCCAGCCACCCGGTGAAGTCCTCACGCGGCACCAGGAACGCGCGGTCCGGCAGCACCTCGACCCGGTCCAGCGACTCCACCAGCCGCAGCGCGGCCCGGGAACTCGGCCGGCACACGGTCACGCCTGCGTCGCCGACCGCCTCGCGCAGCCCCTCGCGGTAGGTCCCGGCCTGCACGTAGCGCACGCGGTCGCCGAGTTCCGCCGCCCGGTGGCGCATCGCGGACAGCAGCAGATGGGCCTTGGCCCGGTGCGAGCGGCGCCGGGCGAACGCCGAGCGCGCCTCGATCATCACCACGGGGACGCCGGGGTCGAGGAAGTGCGGCCCCAGCTGGTCGCCGAAGAGCCAGTGCGGACGTGGCGCCATGCGGGGTACCTCCGGTGGCGTGCGGCGGGACGTAGCGGGATGTTCCGGGCGGGGACATCCTTCATCACGCCGGCGGCCGACGGCTGCAATGGCGTCCGTGGCCGCCCGCCGGTGTCGTCGTTTCGGACTGCGGTGGGCGGGGAGCCCCTTCGCCCGCTCCCGATGGGCCTGCCCGAGGCGCCTGGGGCGCCCTCGCGTGCGGTACGGCCGTGACCGCCACCCTGCTGCCTCGGCCGTCCCGGCGCCGCGCCCCCTTCCGTCGGAGCGCCGCACGGGCCGCCGCACGGGCCCGGCGGCCGCAGCGCCCGCCGAGCGGGTCAGCCCCGTGTCGCGTCGGATCGCGGGGTGACGTCGCGCTGCCAGCGGATCTCGTCGTCCACGACCAGGGACGTGGCGGCCAGGCCCGCCGCGGCGGCGACCGCTCCGGACGCCCGGTGCCCGGGGTGGACGTGGGCGACGACGCGGTCCACGGGGAGCGCGGCGAGCCAGGCGACGAGGGCGACGGTCGCCTCGGTGGCGATGCCGCGGCCCTGCCAGGGGGTGCCGACCACCCAGGCGACCTCCGCGACCGTGCCGTCCGGCGTGTCCCACGCCACCGTCGCCTGCACGGTGCCCGCGAGGCGGTCGTCCGCGCGGAGCCGGACCACCCAGTTCCACCAGGACACGCCCGGGTCCCCGGAGCCGGCGACCAGGCGGGCGTAGCGGGCGCGCAGGCCCGGTGCGTCGTACGGAGTACCACCGGTGAACTCGTGGAGCCGGGGGTCGCCGAGCACGGCGGCCATCTCCTCGGCGTGCTCGACCAGCAGCGGTTCGAGGACCAGCCGCGCCGTGGTGAGCGCCTCGGGGCCGCCGGGCCGCAGGGGCGGCGTCACCTGGCGAGCCCGAACAGCCGGACGGCGTTGCCGTGCAGGACGCCCCGCGTCCACGCGTCGCCCAGCTCCAGCCGCGTCAGCGCCTCCAGGGCGTGCGGGTACGCGTACGGGATGTTGGGGAAGTCGCTGCCGAACAGGACGCGCTCCCCGAGGTCGGCGAGCCGCTTGCGCTCCGGGGGCGGGAAGGGCGCCGTGGCCTCGCTGAAGTCCGTGAAGGCCATCGTCGTGTCCAGGTGCACGCCCTCGTATCGCCCGGCGAGGTCCAGGAACGCCCCGTACTCGGGCATCCCCATGTGGGCGACGACCAGCCGCAGCCGGGGGTGCCGGGCCAGCAGCCGCGCGATCGGGCCGGGACCGGTGTGGCGGCCGGGGACGGGCCCCGACCCGCAGTGGGTGACGACGGGGACGCCGCTGTCCGCGAGCAGCCCCCAGACGGGGTCGAGCAGCGGGTCGTTGGGGTCGAAGGCCCCGACCTGGACGTGGCACTTGAAGACCCGGGCGCCCGCCTCCAGCGCCTGCCGGACGTAGCGGGGCGCCTGCGGCTCCGGGAAGAAGGTCGCCGTGTGCAGGCAGTCGGGCGTCCGGGCGGCGAAGCCGGCGGCCCAGGAGTTCAGCCAGGCGGCCATCGCGGGCTTGTGCGGGTAGAGCATCGAGGTGAAGGCGCGCACCCCGAACGCCCGGAGCGTGGCCACCCGTGCGTCCTCGTCGGTGCGGTATGCGATGGGCCACGGCCGGCCCGTGAGCGGGCCGGCGGAGTCGAAGTACGCCCAGACCTTGGCCAGCACGCGGTCCGGCATGAAGTGCGTGTGCACGTCCACGATCCCCGGCAGGCCAAGGCCCTGCCAGAGCTCCCTCACCCGTACGGCGTCGTCCGGCGGCGCCACGTCCGTCACCTTCGCCACTGTGCCTCCTCCATGGCGGTGATCCTCACACGAACCGCGGCCCGCCGGGGCTGCGGCCCTTGTCAACGGCATCGCGCATCCATAGCATCGCCAGTGTTACAGCAATACTGTCATGCTCGTTGCGAAGCCGGAGGCCCCCGATGACCGAGGCGGGAACGCGACCCGGGGAAGCGGCCTCCGCCGGCGGGCCGCTCGCCGGTGTGCGCGTGGTGGAGCTGGCCGGCATCGGGCCGGCCCCGTTCGCCGCCATGCTGCTCGGCGACCTCGGCGCCGACGTCGTCCGCGTCGACCGGCCCGGCGGCCCACGGCTCGGCATCGACCCGGCGCACGACGTCACCAACCGCAACAAACGCTCCGTGGTCGCCGACCTCAAGACCGAGGAGGGCGCCAGGCTGGTCCTGGACCTCGTCGCGCGCGCCGACATCCTGCTGGAGGGCAACCGCCCCGGCGTCGCCGAACGTCTCGGCGTCGGTCCCGCCGACTGTCACGCCCGCAACCCCCGCCTCGTCTACGGCCGGATGACCGGCTGGGGCCAGGACGGGCCGCTCGCCCCGCGCGCCGGGCACGACATCGGCTACATCGCCGTCGCCGGGGCCCTCGGGATGATCGGCTCCGGCGACGGACCGCCCGCCATCCCGGCCAACCTGCTCGGCGACTACGCGGGCGGCTCCCTCTACCTCGTCACCGGCGTCCTCGCGGCCCTGCACCACGCCCGCGCCACCGGCACCGGACAGGTCGTCGACGCGGCCATCGTCGACGGCGTCGCCCACCTCGGCGCGATGATCCGCGGCATGGTCGCCGCCGGCGGCTGGCAGGACCGGCGCGGCGCCAACCTGCTGGACGGCGGCTGCCCCTACTACGCCGTCTACGAGACCGCCGACGGCGGCTGGATGGCCGTCGGCGCCCTGGAACCCGCCTTCTACGCGGAGTTCGCCCGGCTGCTCGACCTCCCCCAGGACGCGCCGGACCGGGGCGACCTCGGACGCTGGGACGAGCTTCGCGCCGTGATCGCGGCCCGCTTCAAGTCCCGTACCCGTCAGGAGTGGACGGAGGTCTTCGAGGGCAGCGACGCCTGCACGGCGCCGGTGCTGTCGCTGGCGGAGGCCGCGGCCCACCCCCACCTGGCCGCCCGCGGCACCTTCGCCGGCACCGGCGGCATCACCCAGCCCGCTCCCGCCCCGCGCTTCTCCGCCACCCCCGGCGCGCTGCGCCGTCCGCCCGCGATGCCCGGCGCGCACACCGCCGAGGTCGCCCGCGACTGGGACCTGCCGGCGCCCGCCCCCGGGGCCTCGCCGCCCACCACCACCCTCGTCGAGCAGGCCGGGGACCGGCTCCCGTAGCCGGGCCACCGGCGGAAGGCAGGCACAAGCATGCAGCGCGACCTCTTCACGGCCGAGCACGAGGCGTTCGGGGAGACCGTGCGGACCTTCCTCGCCAAGGAGGTGCTGCCGCACCACGAGCGCTGGGAGAAGGCCGGCATCGTCGACCGCGGGGCCTGGCTCGCCGCCGGCCGCCAGGGCCTGCTCGGCCCGGCCGTCCCCGAGGAGTACGGCGGCGGGGGCAGCGACGACTTCCGCTACGCGGTCGTGCTGGCCGAGGAGTTCGCCCGCGCCGGCGCGCACGGGCTCGCCCTCGGCCTGCACAACGACATCATCGGCCCGTACCTGACCGGACTGGCCACCGAGGAGCAGAAGCGGCGCTGGCTGCCCGGCTTCTGCAGCGGCGAGACCATCACGGCCATCGCCATGACCGAGCCCGGTGCGGGTTCCGACCTGCAGGGCATCCGCACCACGGCCACAGACGCGGGCGACGCCTACGTCCTCAACGGCTCCAAGACCTTCATCTCCAACGGGATCCTCGCCGACCTCGTCGTGGTCGTCGCGCGCACCACCCCCGAGGGCGGTGCGCGCGGGCTGAGCCTCCTCGTCGTGGAGCGAGGCATGCCCGGCTTCGAACGCGGCCGCAACCTCGACAAGATCGGCCAGAAGGCCCAGGACACCGCCGAGCTCTTCTTCCACGACGTACGGGTGCCCAAGGAGAACCTGCTCGGCACCGAGAACCAGGCCTTCTTCCACCTGATGGCCAACCTCGCCCAGGAGCGGCTCACCATCGCCGTCGCCGCGGCGGCCGCCGCCGAGCACCTGCTCGACCTCACCACCACCTACGTCAGGGAGCGCGAGGCCTTCGGCCGGCCGCTCGCCCGGCTCCAGCACATACGGTTCGAGATCGCCGAGATGGCCACCGAGTGCGCGGTCACGCGCACCTTCGTCGACCGCTGCGTCGGCGAGCACGCGGCGGGCCGCCTCGACGCGGTGCACGCGTCGATGGCCAAATGGTGGGCGACGGAACTGCAGAAGCGGGTCACCGACCGCTGTCTGCAACTGCACGGCGGCTACGGCTACATGAGCGAGTTCCCGATCGCCAAGGCCTTCACCGACGGACGCATCCAGACCATCTACGGCGGCACCACGGAGATCATGAAGGAGATCATCGGCCGTTCGCTGCTCGGCTGATCCGGCCCCATCCCCGCCCGTCACCCCCCACCGGCATCGCCATCGACATCCCCACCGACACCCTCATCGAAAGGCATCCGACGTTGAGCACCGACGCCTACGTCTACGAGGCCATCCGCACCCCGCGCGGGCGCGGAAAGGCCAACGGCTCCCTGCACGGCACCAAGCCCATCGACCTGGTCACCGGGCTCATCGACGAACTGCGCCGCCGCCTGCCGGGCCTCGACCCGGCCGCGATCGACGACATCGTGCTCGGCGTCGTGACACCGATCGGCGACCAGGGCTCCGACATCGCCAAGACCGCCGCCATCGCCGCCGGGCTGCCCGAGACCGTGGCGGGCGTCCAGGAGAACCGCTTCTGCGCCTCCGGTCTGGAGGCCGTCAACATGGCCGCCGCCAAGGTGCGTTCCGGCTGGGAGGACCTGGTGCTCGCGGGCGGCGTCGAGTCGATGTCCCGCGTCCCCATGGGCTCCGACGGCGGGGCCTGGGCCATGGACCCGATGACCAGCTACACCACGGGCTTCGTGCCCCAGGGCGTCGGCGCCGACCTCATCGCCACCATCGAGGGCTTCACCCGTCACGACGTCGACTCCTACGCCGCCGAGTCGCAGGCGCGCGCCGTCGAGGCGTGGAAGGAAGGGCGCTTCGACCGCTCCGTCGTCCCCGTCGTCGACCGCAACGGCCTGGTCGTCCTCGACCGCGACGAGCACATCCGGCCCGGCACCACCGCGGAGAGCCTGGCCGGGCTGAAGCCCTCCTTCGCCACGATCGGCGAGGCGGGCGGCTTCGACGCCGTCGCGCTGCAGAAGTACCACTGGATCGAGAAGATCGACCACGTCCACCACGCGGGCAACTCCTCCGGCATCGTGGACGGGGCCGCCCTGGTCGCCGTCGGCAACCGCGAGACGGGCGAGCGCTTCGGCCTGACCCCGCGCGCCCGCATCGTCTCCGCTGCGGTCTCGGGCTCCGACCCCACCATCATGCTCACCGGCCCCGCCCCCGCCTGCCGCAAGGCGCTCGCCAAGGCCGGGCTGACCGTCGACGACATCGACCTCGTCGAGATCAACGAGGCCTTCGCCGCCGTCGTCCTGCGCTTCATGCGCGAGATGGGCCTGAGCCACGACAAGGTCAACGTCAACGGCGGCGCCATCGCGCTCGGCCACCCGCTCGGCGCCACCGGCGCCATGATCCTGGGCACCCTGATCGACGAACTGGAGCGCCGCGACCAGCGGTACGGACTCGCCACGCTGTGCGTCGGCGGCGGGATGGGCATCGCCACCGTCGTCGAGCGTCTCTGACCTCCTGTCCCGCATCCCGCAACGGAGCCGACCGAACATGACCGCTCTTCCGACGAACACCACCATCCGCTGGGAACAGGACGGGACCGGGGTCGTCACCCTCGTCCTCGACGACCCGAACCAGTCCGCCAACACCATGAACCAGGCCTTCAGGGAGTCCCTGCGGGCCGTCGCCGACCGCCTGGAGGCGGAACGCGACTCGGTCCGCGGCGTCATCGTCACCTCCGCCAAGAAGACCTTCTTCGCGGGCGGCGACCTCAAGGACATGATCAAGGCGGGTCCCGAGGACGCCCCGCAGATCTTCGAGGCCGGCATGGGCATCAAGCGCGACCTGCGCCGCATCGAGACCCTCGGCAAGCCCGTGGTCGCCGCCGTCAACGGCGCTGCCCTCGGCGGCGGTTACGAGATCGCGCTGGCCTGCCACCACCGCGTCGCGCTCGACGCCCGCGGATCGAAGATCGGCCTGCCCGAGGCGACCCTCGGCCTGCTCCCGGGCGGCGGCGGGGTGGTCCGCACGGTGCGGCTGCTGGGCATCACCGACGCGCTGCTGAAGGTGCTGCTGCAGGGCAACCAGTACGACCCGCGGCGCGCGCTGGAGAACGGGCTGGTCCACGAGGTCGCCACGGACCACGACGACATGCTCGCCAAGGCGCACGCCTTCATCGACGCCCACCCCGAGTCCGCGCAGCCGTGGGACGTCAAGGGCTACCGCATCCCCGGCGGCACCCCCAGCACCCCCGCGTTCGCGGCCAACCTGCCCGCCTTCCCGGCCAACCTGAGGAAGCAGCTCGCCGGCGCCCCCTACCCGGCGCAGCGCAACATCCTCGCCGCCGCCGTCGAGGGCGCCCAGGTCGACATCGACACCGCCTTCACGATCGAGGCCCGCCACTTCACCGAGCTGGTGACCGGCCAGGTCGCGAAGAACATGATCCAGGCGTTCTTCTTCGACATGCAGGCCGTCAACTCCGGTGCCAGCCGCCCCAAGGACGTCCCGGCCCGGCAGGTCACCAAGGTGGCCGTGCTCGGCGCCGGCATGATGGGCGCGGGCATCGCCTACTCCTGCGCCAAGGCGGGCATCGAGGTCGTCCTGAAGGACGTCACCGCCGAGGCCGCCGAGCGCGGCAAGGCGTACTCCGCGGGACTCCTGGACAAGGCCCTGGCCAGGGGCCGCACCACCCAGGAGAAGCGGGACGAGCTGCTCGCCCGCATCCACCCCACCGCCGACCCGCAGGACCTGGCGGGCTGCGACGCCGTCATCGAGGCGGTCTTCGAGGACCCGGCCCTGAAGCACAAGGTCTTCCAGGAGATCGAGGGCGTGGTCGCCCCCGACGCCCTGCTGTGCTCCAACACCTCCACCCTGCCCATCACGCTGCTCGCCGAGGGCGTGCAGCGCCGTGAGGACTTCATCGGCCTGCACTTCTTCTCGCCGGTCGACAAGATGCCGCTGGTCGAGATCATCAAGGGCGCCCGCTCCGGAGACGAGGCCGTCGCCCGCGCCTTCGACCTGGTGCGGCAGATCCGCAAGACCCCGATCGTCGTCAACGACTCGCGCGGCTTCTTCACCTCGCGCGTCATCGGGCACTTCATCAACGAGGGCGTCGCCATGGTCGGCGAGGGCGTCGACCCCGCGACCGTGGAGCAGGCCGCCGCCCAGGCGGGCTACCCGGCCAAGGTGCTCTCCCTGATGGACGAGCTGACGCTCACCCTGCCCCGCAAGATCCGCGAGGAGTCGCGGCGCGCGGTGGAGGAGGCCGGCGGCACCTGGCAGCCGCACCCGGCCGACGCCGTCATCGACCGCATGGTCGAGGAGTTCGGCCGCCCCGGGCGCAGCGGGGGCGCCGGCTTCTACGACTACGCGGACGGCAGGCGGGCGGGCCTGTGGCCCGGACTGCGCGAGCACTTCACCAAGCCGGAGGCGGCGGCCGTCCCCTTCGAGGACCTCAAGGAGCGCATGCTCTTCGCCGAGGCGCTGGACACCGTCCGCTGCCTGGAGGAGGGCGTCCTCACCTCCGTCGCCGACGCCAACATCGGCTCCATCCTGGGCATCGGCTTCCCCGCCTGGACCGGTGGCGTCCTGCAGTACGTCAACGGCTACCCCGGCGGCCCGGCCGGCTTCCTCGCCCGCGCCGAGGAGTTGAGGGCCGCCTACGGCGAGCGTTTCGCGGCGCCGGAGCTGCTGGTGCGCAAGGTCGCGCGGGGCGAGACCTTCACCGACGGCTGACCCGTACCGCGGGCCGGGACGCACCGGCCGGTACGACGGTGCCGCGGCCCCCCGTTCCCGGGGACCGCGGCACCGTCGTCTCAGTCCTCGCCGCGCCCCCGGTCGCCGAGCCCGGCGGCTGTGGCCCGCAGTTCCTCGGCGAGCGACCGCTGGAAGGCGGTGACCAGGGCCTGGACGACCATCGGCTGCAGGTCGTCGGTGAGCCTGCGCATCCGGGCCCGCTCCTCCGGCGCCGGGCGTCCGGCCACGTACGGCTGCCACACCTCCTGCTGGAAGAGCCGGTGCAGCTCGTGGGCGACCGCGCGGGCGTGCTTCAGCACGATCTCCCGGGTGGCGAGCAGCGTCTCCAGCGGGATCGGCACGTCCAGCAGGCGCACGCCCAGGTGCAGCAGGGCCGGGTTCACCAGCAGCACACCGGGGTCCCCGGTGGGGTGCAGGACGCCCATGGCCGCGAGCCGGTCCAGGTCATGACCGCTCAGCGGCCGCCCCGCCCGCTGCTCCAGCCTGTCGCGGGCCAGCTCCTCCGCGGCGTCCGGCATCCACGTCGCCACCAGCGCCCGGTGCAGCGCGAGGTCCTCGGGGGTGATGTCGGCGGGCAGCTGGTCCAGGTAGCGGCCGATCGCGGCCAGCGTCAGCCCCTGCCGCTGCAGCTCCTCGATCAGCGCCAGACGGGCGAGGTGGTCCGGCCCGTACAGACCGACGCGGCGGGTGCCCAGTTCCGGCGGCGGCAGCAGGCCCTTGGCGCTGTAGAAGCGGATCGTGCGGACCGTCGTACCGGACCGTGCCGCGAGCTCGTCCACCGTCAGACGCGGCTCCTCGGCCGCCGGCGCGGTCTGCCGGGCGGGGGACTGCGTCATGCGCCGGATCTCGCTCTCTGCCTCGCCGCGCTGGTCATGACACCAGTATGACCGGTCACGGTGCGCGGCCGGGGCCGCGCCGGAGTCCGCGGCGGGCCCGGACCGGTCCCCGTCGTCGCGTGGGGCCCGCGGCGGATCACGCGGGCCGGACCGCGCCCTCGCGGCACGCGTGCCCGGGAGGGCCGCCGAACTCACGGCCCGCGCCGCGCCCGTCGAGGAATCCGGCCGACGCCGAACGCCCGGGACGACGGCCACCGTCAGCAGCGACCGGCGGGTGCAGCATCCGGCCGGCGGTGCTGGTCCCGTGGGACTCAGGACCCCGCGGGGCGGCGGGAGCCGGGGTCCGCGTCGCCATGGGTGTCGCGCGGGGCGGCCATGCCGACCAGCGCGATGTCGTCGTGGGGGCGGTCGGCGAGCCATTCGGTGGTGCGCATCTCCACGTGCTCGACCAGGGCCTCCACGGGCATGCCGACACACCCGGCCATGGTCGTCTTCAGGCGTTCCGAGCCGAAGAACTCACGGCCCGTCACCCCGCCGCGGGCCTCGGTGACGCCGTCCGAGTAGAGCAGGCAGCTCTCCCCGGGCTGCAGCACCGTGGTGAAGGTCGTGGCCCGTACGTCGGGCACCGCGCCGATCAGCGTGCCCGTCGTGTCGGCCTCCTCCACCTCGCCGGAGGCCCGCAGGATGAGCGGGGCCGGGTGGCCGCCCGCGGTGAGCCGCAGCCGCACCTGGCCGTGTCCGAGCGGGGTGACACCCGCCAGCACCATGGTCGCGAACCGCGCGTGCGCGGTGTTGAGGAGCGCGTGGTTGAGCAGCGTCAGCAGCCGCACGTGGTCGGTCTCGACCAGGCGCAGGGCACTGAGGGTGTTGCGGATCTTGCCGGTGAGGACGGCGGCCTCCAGGCCCTTGCCGCACACGTCCCCCAGGACCACCGTGCTCTCGCCGTCGGAGTCCAGCGCCGGGTAGGCGTCGTAGAAGTCCCCGCCGATGCGCAGCGCCTCGCGGGCCGGCCGGTAGGAGCCCGCGACCTCGGTGCCCCTGATGGGCTTCAGCCGCGGCGGCAGCAGGTCCTCCTGGAGCAGGGCGGCGCTGCGCGCCTGTTCGGTGTAGAGGACGGACGCGCAGATCGCGGCGCCGGCCCGGGCGGCGAAGACCCGGGCGAAGGTCTCCTCCTCGACCGTGAACGGCCCGCCGAGGCGCCGCATCAGGATGAGCGCACCCGCCGGCACCCCGTTGCCCGGCAGCGGGGTCACCAGCAGTGACACCGGGGCGCCGAAGTCCTCGGGGACCACCCAGTCCGGGGTCTGCGCGGGGTCGATCCAGCGGGACGGCACCGGGGGGAACCCGGCCAGCGCCTCCGCCAGCCCCGGCACCTCGGCGGGATCGGCGGACGGCGCGCACTCCTCCACGCCGGGGCGGCCCGTGACGGCCCGGGTCAGCCGCAGCCGCCGCCGGTCGGGCGGGGTGACGACCACCGCGGCGTCGGCCAGCCGTGAGGCGGCCAGTTCGGCCGTGGCGGCCACGCACTCGCGCGGGTTGAGCGAGGAGAGCAGCCGGGCGGACGCCTCGGCCAGGAACGCCGCCCTCTCCTGGGCCAGCCGCAGTTCGCGGTCGGCGCTGCGGGCGTCCGTCACGTCGGTGAGGTACCAGGCGTGGTGCCCGCCCGGGAGGTCGGCGCGGCGTGCCGTGACCTGCCGGCTCCCCACGCCGCCGTGGGCGGTGGACGCCCCGGAGGCGTCCGCCGTCGTCAGCCACGCGGGCGCGGTACCGGCGAGCGGGCGGCCGGGCACGGCGCGCGGGGCCCAGGAGGTGACCACGGCGTTCACGGCACGGATCACCCCGGCGCGGTCGCACACCACGACGGCGGTCTCGGTCAGGGACTCGATCAGCGCGCGCAGCACCCGTTGCCCGATCCGAGCGGAGGTGCCTGACCCCTGCTCTCGAGCCACTGGTGAGCGCGGAGGCGGGAGAGACGTCACGATGCGGTAGGAGCTTGGCCGGGGCCGTCTGGGACCGTCGGGCTCGCTCCGGTCACCCTCTCGTACCTGGACGAAGGTTGGCTGGGCAAACAGTTGCCCTTCGGCAAGAGTCTTCCCCATCGTCCGTCACCGGGCAAGCTCCGCCCAGCGGTTCACCGCCAGTCCAGGCACACGATCAGCGCGTCGTCCTCGGCCTCCGGCAGGACGCGGTGACCCGGCAGTTCGCCCAGGATCGCCCGTGGGACGTCCGCGGCCGGAAGCAGCCGGGTGGCCAGGGCCGCGCGGGCCAGGGCCCGTTCGCCGTACGTCTCGCCGCCCGGGGAGGCGGTCGCGTACACGCCGTCGCTCACCACCAGGAGCCGGTCGCCGGAGCGCACCTCGAACGGCTGCGGCACGTACGGGGTGTCCTCGAACATGCCCAGGGGGAACTGCGCCTCGAAGCCGATCGTCTCCACCGCCGAGCCGCGCAGCCGGTACACGCGTGGCGATCCGGCCTCGACGACCTCGGCCGCGCCGGTCGCGAGGTCGAAGCGCATCAGCAGGACCGACACGTACCGTTCCCCCCGGTGCCGGGCGTAGACGGCCTGGTCCGCGAGCGCCGCCTGGTCGGCGAGGGGGACGCCGGCGCGCCGGGCGTTGCGCAGCGCGTTCACGGTGAGGCTGGTCAGCAGGGCGGCCTCGATGCCCTCTCCCATGCCGTTGGTGACGGTCAGCGTGAGGTCCCGCGCGGAGGCCGACCAGTCGAAGTTGTCGCCGTGGATGTCGTACGCGGGCTCCAGCTGGGCGCCCAGGGCGTACTCGGGTCGGGCGCACGCCCGTCCGGGCAGCAGCTCCCACTGCACCTCCGCGGCGAGGGTCAGCCGCTCCCGGCGGCGGGCGCGCAGGTAGCGGTCGGTGTCCCGGTCGGCGACGAGGAGGTGGTGGCCGAGGACCTCCGCGATCTCCGCGAGGTCCCGGACCTCCTCCGGCGCGGGTTCGCCGGGGAGGCCGACGCTCAGCACGCCGATCCGGTCACCGCGCACGCTCACCGGCAGGTGGAGGCGCACCCCGTCGTCGCCCGCCGGCTCGGCGAACGGTTCCTGGGCGCCGAAGCACCGGCCTTCGGGCGTTCCCGCGACGGGTACGGCGGCCTCCGCGGGTTCGGGCGCGGAGACCGGCTGGAGCACCGCCAGGCCGTAGTCGGCGAGCAGGATCTCCACGGAGCGGGCGGCGCAGTGCGTGCGGAGGACCTCCGCCAGGGCGGCGGGCAGGGCGTGCGGCGGCGCCGCGCGCAGGGCGCGTTCGGCGGCGAGCGGGGCGTGTCGGTTCACCGGGGTGCGACGGTCCTTCTGGGTCCGGGGGCGGGTCGGTTAGCGTGGTGGCGCGCCGTTCGGTGCGCCCTGTCCTGTCTTCGTCTACCCGCTCGCCCGCGGTACCCCGTGGGCGGCGCGCCGTGAGGAGGTGCCCTTGCCCGCAACCGCCGGAACGCAGCGGGACGCCGCCGTGGCCGCGGCGTCGTCCGTGGTCGAGGCACTGGAGGTGCTGTGGGGCCGCGGCCGGGAGGCGGGCGACCCACCCGTACCGCCCTCGCAACTGCGCGTGTTGTTCGCGCTGGAGGGCAACGAGGGGATCAACCTGAGGACGCTGTGCGACGTCCTTGGCGCCGCGCCGCCCGCGGTGAGCCGGCTCTGCGACCGGCTGCAGGCGGTGGGGTACCTCACCCGGGACACCAGCCCCACCTCGCGCCGGGAGGTGTGCCTGTGGCTGACGCCGCGCGGGGCCGCCTTCCTCGCCCAGCTGCGGGAACGCCGGGAGCAGGAACTGGCGACGGTCGTGGCGGCGATGCCCGAACGTGCCCGGCGCGCGCTGCTGGAGGGGCTGACCGCGTTCCGCTCCGCCGCCGAGGCGACGGGCCTCGGTGCCGTACGGCCGCTCCCCGGCGACCGCAGCCACACGGCGTAGCCGTCCGGCCCGCGCTCCCCGCCGTGCGTCGGGCGCCGGGGACGTTGGCCGGCGGGGTGCTCTCCGTGCAATTGTTGCGTTCGACTACTGTTGCCAAACGGCAATGATCGAAGATGATCGGCACTGTCCCAAAGGGCATCCGGCCAGGGTGCCGGTCGCGTACGATCCCATCGCCCCACCTGGGGCACCACAGGGGTGGGGAGACGATGTGGAAGGCAACACGCTGACGCCCCCCGAGGGCGTCATCCCCAGACAGGGCGACGGCCGGCGCAGCCGGCTGTCCGTCCTCCTCGTCGAGGACGACGCGGGGGACGCGCTGCTCGTCGAGGAACTGGTCGCCGACAGCGGGGTGCCCGTCGAACTGCGCTGGGTGCGTACGCTGGCCGAGGCCGGCACCGAACTCGCCGCCCGCCCCGCCGACTGCGTCCTGCTCGACCTGCACCTGCCCGACGGCCAGGGTCTCGACGCCCTCGGCCGGGCACTGTCGCTCACCGACCGCGCCGCCGTCGTCGTGCTGACCGGTCTCGCCGAGGAGCGGACCGGCCTCGCCGCGCTCTCCGCCGGGGCGCAGGACTACCTGGTCAAGGGCCGCGTCGAGGGCGAACTCCTCGGCCGCGCGCTGCGCTACGCCGTCGAACGCAAGCAGGCCGAACGCGCGGCGCTCGCCCTGCGGGCCAGCCAGATGCGGGCCCAGGAGAACGCCCGCCTGGAACGCGGGCTGCTCCCGCTGCCCATGCTGCGCACCAAGGACGTCACCGTCACGCCCCGTTACCGCCCCGGCCGGGCCGACTCCCTGCTCGGCGGGGACTTCTACGACGTCGTGGAGACCACCGAGGGCGTCGTCCACACCCTCATCGGGGACGTCTCCGGGCACGGGCCCGACGAGGCCGCGCTCGGCGTCGGACTGCGCATCGCCTGGCGCACCCTGGTCCTGACCGGGGTCGAGGGCGCCCGGCAACTCGCCCTGCTGGAACAGGTGCTGGTGGCCGAACGCGCCGCCCCCGAGATCTTCGCCACCGCCACCATCCTCACCCTCGCCCCCGACCGCCGTACCGCCCGGGTGTGGCGGGCCGGCCACCACGGACTGCTCAACCTGACCCCGGAGGGCACCGTCGAGTACACCGAGCCGCCCCGCGGGCCCGCGCTGGGCGTGGTGCCCGGCGTGGGGGAGTGGCCCGAGGGCCGCCTGGAACTGCGCCCCGGCCAGTCGCTGATGCTCTTCACGGACGGGCTCTTCGAGGGCCGTACCGACCAGGGCCGGCTCGGTGAGGAGGGCCTGCTCGCACTGGCCAGACAGCACGCCACCCTGCCCGCCTCGGAGTTCGTCGACACCCTGATCGCGCGCGCCGAGGCCCTGGCCGCCGACCACGGCGGCCTGGACGACGACCTGGCCGTGGTCCACCTCACCTGGGACCCCTCGCCGTGACCGCCGCCCGCGCGCGGCCGACCGGGCCGGATCCGGCCCGACCCCGGCACCCGGAGGGCACCCGCATCCGCTTCACCCTGCCGGCAGCAGCCGAGCGGGAACCCGCACCGCAGGAAGGATCCGAGTGAACCTGCAGGAACCGGAACCGATCATCGTGCTGCTCGTCGAGGACGACCCCGGCGACGAACTGATGACCCGCGAGGCGTTCCAGGAGAACAAGGTCCGCAACGTCCTGCACGTCGTACGGGACGGCGAGGAGGCCCTGGACTTCCTGAACCGGCGCGGCGCCCACGCCGGCGCGCCGCGCCCCGGCCTGATCCTCCTCGACCTCAACCTGCCCCGCTTCGACGGCCGTCAGGTGCTCGCCGAGATCAAGGCCGACGCCGACCTGTGCACCATCCCGGTCGTCGTCCTCACCACCTCCGAGGCCGAGGAGGACATCCTGCGCAGCTACGCGCTGCACGCCAACGCGTACGTGACCAAGCCGGTGGACTTCGACCGGTTCATCGAGGTGGTCCGCCAGATCGACGACTTCTTCGTGACGGTGGTCAAGCTCCCGGGCCGCTGAACCACGCCCGGCGCCTGCGGCCCGCCGCCGCTCAGACCCTCCGCCAGCGGGCCATCGCCCAGGAGAACACCCCGAACAGCCCCAGGCCCACCGCGACCACGGCCAGCAGCCACGGGCCGGCGGGGGTGTCCCGGAACGTGCGCAGCGTGTCGTCCAGCCCCTTCGCCCGGTCCGGGTCGAAGCGCACCGCCGCGACGACGACGAAGCAGCCCGCAGCGGCGAACACCACGCCCCGGCTGGCCCCTCCGGCCACCCCGAGGAAGTCGACCACCCTGCGGACCTGCGGCGACATCGCCCCCGTCCGCAGGTGCTTGCGGAACTTCCGCAGCAGGGCGCGCACCGCGATCCACCCGCCTGCCCCGGCCAGGACCAGACCCGCCGCCCCCACCAGCCAGCGGCCCATGGGCCAGTCCAGGGCGTGCGCGGTGACGTCCTTGGAGGTCTCGTCGCTCGACCCGCCCGCGGCGGAGCCGTCCACCGCGAAGGTCACCACGGAGTACGTCACGAAGGCGTAGAAGACCGCGCGGGCCGCGGACATCAGCCGCTTGCCGGTCTTGTCCCCGTCCGGTCCCGCCGCGCCGAACGCGGCCTCCGACAAGCGCCACAGCGTCATCCCGGCGAACCCCACCGCCAGGGCCCAGACCAGGAACCCGCCAAAGGGCTGCGCCGCCAGCCGGGCGACCGCGCCGCCCCGGTCGGCCTGTTCCGAGGACCCGTCGAAGGCGACCTGCAGGGCCAGCACGCCCAGCAGCGCGTAGACGACCCCGCGCGCCACGAGGCCCGCCCGCGCCCCGGCGCGGATCGCCTTCCTCCCCTGTGTCCCGGGCCGTGCCGCGCCCGTACCCACCGTCGTGCCCACACCGGCCTCCCTGCCCCAAGTGCTCCGGTCCACCGGGTGCCCCGTCGCGGGCGGAACACACCCGGCGACACCGGGGTGCGCCGCTGCGTGGAGCGCCCGGCCCGGGGTATCCGCGTGGTGCGAACACACTTCCGGCCAGGGGCCGGACGAGGTTGGGGTTGAGGTGGAGATGGAGATCTCGAGCATCATCAGTGCCATCGTGATCGGTCTGGTCGTCGGTGTGCTGGGGCGTCTGGTGGCGCCGGGGCGGCAGCCGATCGGAGTGCTGTGGACGATCGTCGTCGGCATCGTGGCGGCCTTCATCGGCAGTGCGATCGCCCAGGGGTTCGGCGTCGCCGACACCGACGGCGTCGACTGGATCGAGTGGCTGATACAGATCGGCCTCGCGGCTGTCGGAGTGAGCCTGCTGTCGCGGAGCAAGGCGCGGCGGTGAGCACCGTGGTCCGGGCACGGCGCGCGCGGCGGGGGTTCCTGATGGTAAGTCACCTATGACGTGCACGACCGAGGAGTGGGAGGGTGCCATGTCCAGGGACGACGCGGACGGCCGGACCGGCCCGGGAGACGGGCGCGACGAGACCGAGGACGAGCGCGCGGACCGGAAGTGGGGCGAGCTCATCCAGGAGGTGCGGGTCGCCCAGACGGGCGTGCAGATCCTCTTCGGCTTCCTGCTGACGGTCGTCTTCACGCCGCACTACCAGCGGCTCGGCTCCACCGACCACACGATCTACATCGTCACGGTCGTGCTCGGTGCCTGCGCGACCGGGGCGCTGATCGGCCCGGTCTCCTTCCACCGGATCGTCTCCGGCCGCCGCATCAAGCCGCAGGCCGTGCGCTGGGCCTCGCGGCTCACCTTCGTCGGACTCGTGCTGCTGCTGGCGACGATGACCTCGGCGCTGCTCCTGGTGCTGCGGGCCGCCACGCACGACGCCTATGTGCCGTGGCTCGTCGCCGGCGTCCTGGTCTGGTACCTGGTCTGCTGGTACGGACTGCCGTTCTGGGCCCGGTACCGGCACACGGACGACTGAGCCGCGACGCGGGACATGCGAACGCCGTGGCCAGGAAACCCGGGGGTCTCCTGGCCACGGCGTTCGCGTCGTGCGGTCCTGCGTCGTGCGGTCCTCAGACGTGCAGGACGCGGTCGACGAGGTCGCGGTAGCCCCGCAGGGCCACGCGCAGCCGCTCGGTGTCGCCGTCGTCCTGCGCGCCGGCCCGCCAGCCCGAGCGCAGTTCGTCGCGCCGGCTGCGCAGTTCCTCGACCAGTCGTTCGGTCGCCTCGCCGAGGACCTCGTCGGCCTCCTCGACGGCGTGGCGCGGCTCGTCGACGAAGCCGCCGACCGCGTGGTGCAGGCGCTGCTGCAGCTTGTCCACCGCGCCGTCCACCCGCGGCGGCGCGCCGGGGGCGGGCACCCGCCCGTCCTGCGCCGGCCGCCGGGCCGCCGCGGGCCGCTCCGCCTCGCCGGACTTCTCCGCTGACGCGGGCTTGCCGACCGTCGCGGGGTTCTCGGCCGCCGAGGGCTTGCCTGCTTCCTCGGGCCGCGACCATCCGGCGGGCCGGTGCGCGCCAGGCGCCTCGCCCTTCTTCCCCGTGGTCTGCGGTGCCTGCGGTGCCTGGGGGGACCGCTGTTCGCGGGTGCCACCGGCCGTGGGGGACGTCCGCTCGTCGGGGGTCCGCTCGGCGGAGGCCCCGGCCGGGCCGTTGCGTACCTCGCGGCCGGTGCCGTCGGTCTCGCCGGTTCCGTTGGTTCCGTCGGTGTCGCGGTGCTCGTGCGTGGGATTCATCGGCTGCTCCAGGTCGGCATGTGGAAGCGGTGGGAGCCGCGTCGGCCGGAGCCCGTGTCACCTGCGCCGTCCTCGCGCGAGGTGGTGCGGGGCTCCTTGTCCACCGCGATGAGGTCGTCGAACAGCGCCCGGGCGTGGAGCAACCGAGCGCGCAGTTCCTCGGTGTCCGCCGAGGTGCGGTCACCGCCGTTCCGGGGTTGCGAGACCCCGCGCAGGTCGCGGTAGGCCTGGAGGTGCCGCGGGCGGTGGACCGACAGGGCGTCGATCTGCTCGCCCGAGGTGTGCTCCGGGAAGCCGCGGTCGTGCGCCAGCCGGTCCAGCAGCTCCGACGCCTCCTGCACCGCCTGCGCGGGGGAGTCGACGAACCGCTCCTGCAGGGCGGCCCACTCGGCGCGGTACTCCTCGGCCTGACGTGCGCCCAGCGGCTCCGGGGTCAGGCCGCCGTGCCGGTCGACACGCTCCTGCAACTCCCGGTGCGCCGCGTCCGTGTCGCCGTCGTGCCGGGCGACCGTGCGTTCGTACTCCGGTCCGAAGCGGCGCCTGAGCTGTCCCGTGCCGCCGCCGCGCCGCGACACGACGGCCGCGGCGAGGACGATCAGGACAACGAGGACGACCGCCCCGATGATGATGCCCGTGGTCATGGTGTGCCTCCTGGGGGCCGTCGTCGGGCCCCGGCATTCGAACTGACCTTGCTGCGGGTCCTTGGTGTGCTCACGGTGCGTGTTTCCGCAATCCGTTCGTCCACACGTACGACGTCGGGAGGTGACGGCGCGTCAGCGCGGCAGGTGCACGTGGATGACCTTGCCGCCCGCGCGCAGGAGCGTCACCCGGAAGTCCCGGGCCAGCCGGCGCACCAGGCGCAGGCCGTAGCCGCCGGGCAGGAAGCGGTCGGAGGGCTGCGGCGTGGCCGGCAGCCGGTCGTTGTGGTCCTGGACGGACACGCGGATCGCGTCCGGCACCGCCACCACGTCGAGGGCCGCCAGCCCGCCGCCGTACCGGAAGGCGTTGGTGACCAGTTCGGAGACGACCAGCAGGCAGTCCTCGACCCGCTCCGGATCCACGCCTCTGAGCCGGGCGCGGGCGAAGTCACGCGCCTCGCCGATGGTGGTGGGCAGCGGCCGGTCCGCAGTGGCGGGCCGCACGATCCCCCCGCCTTCCGCGTCTAGGTCAATGCTGTACACGCACGATCACCCCGTAGGCATCATCGGTCCCTCTGTGGTCTGCCCCTACTGGCCGGTCCTACGCTGCCTTTGGCGCGATTCACGTTCTTCCGGGATCGGGGGGAATGCTTCGCGGAGGAGGGGGTACCCGAGGGGCAACGTACGGGAACATGACGTAGAGGTGCAGAGGTGCGAGGAGGAGCCGTGATCGCCCACGTGAGCGGGACGAGCACCGGGGTCGAGAGCCCCGAGGTCGACGTACTGCCGCAGATCACCGACCCGAGCAGCGTGGCCCCCACGAGCGCGCGCCGGCTGTCCAAGCTCTTCCTCGAGCGCCTGACGGTGCTCGAGGAGGGCACCCATGAACACCAGTACGCCCGTAACACCCTGATCGAGATGAACATGTCGCTCGTGCGGTTCGCGGCCAGGCGCTTCCGCGACCGCAGCGACGAGATGGAGGACATCGTCCAGGTCGGCACGATCGGGCTGATCAAGGCCATCGACCGGTTCGACATCTCGCGCGAGGTCGAGTTCACGACCTTCGCGGTGCCGTACATCGTCGGTGAGATCAAGCGGTTCTTCCGCGACACCACCTGGGCCGTGCACGTGCCGCGCCGCCTCCAGGAGCGCCGGGTCGAGCTGGCCCGCGCCCGGGACGAGCTGTCCTCCCGGCTGGGCCGCGCCCCCAAGGTGAGCGAGCTCGCGGCGCTCATGGACATCCCGGAGGCCGAGGTCGTCGAGGCTCAGGTGGCCTCCAACGGCTACACCGCCTCCTCCCTCGACGCCGCCATGAACGGCGACGACGGCGACGACGGCGAGACCGTGCTCGCCGACTTCATCGGCGCGGTCGACCCCGCGATGGAACTCGTCGAGGACCTCGGCTCCCTCGCACCGCTCGTCGTGGAGCTCGGTGAACGCGACCGGCAGCTGCTCCATCTGCGCTACGTGGAGGAACTGACGCAGGCCCAGATCGGCGAGATCATGGGCTGCACGCAGATGCACGTCTCCCGGCTGCTCTCGCGCACCCTGGCCCGGCTGCGGGCCGGACTGCTCCAGGACGGCTGCGCCTGACCTCACCCCGTCCCCCGCCACGTGCCCGCGCCCGGTCCCTTCGGGCGCGGGCACGTGCGCACCGCCTACGATGCGCGGATGACCGATCACGATCGCGTGGCGCCGGACCGCCGCTTCCGCCCGCTGGTCCGGATGACGGCCCGCGACCCGCACGAGCCGCACCGGGTCGCCACCCCGCTGGAACTGCTCTTCGACCTCTGTTTCGTGGTGGCGGTCGCCCAGGCCGGCGCCCGGCTGGTGCACGCGGTCGCCGAAGGCCATGCCGGGCGCGGTCTCCTCGGCTACTGCCTGGTCTTCTTCGCGATCTGGCTGGCCTGGATGAACTTCACCTGGTTCGCCTCGGCCTTCGACACCGACGACGTGCCCTACCGCATCGCCACCTTCGTCCAGATCACCGGCGTCCTGGTCCTGGCGGCCGGCGTTCCCCGGGCCTTCGACGCCAACGACTTCTCGATCGCCGTGGCCGGCTACATCATCATGCGCGTCGCACTCGCCTTCCAGTGGCTGCGCGCGGCACGCAACGCGACCGGACCGGCACGGACCACGGCGCTGAGCTATGCCGCCGGTCTGGTCGTCGTCCAGGTGGGATGGGTCCTCCTGCTGCTCCAGCCCGTCGGCGGGCTGTGGAACTGGGGCTTCCTGATCCTGGCCGTCGCGGAACTGGCGGTGCCCGCCTGGGCCGAGCGGGCGCAGCGCACCACCTGGCACCCGCACCACATCTCCGAGCGCTACGGCCTGTTCACCATCATCGTGCTCGGTGAGTCGGTGGCCGCCGCGACGGTGGCCGTGCAGTCCGCCGTCGACGAGTCCACCGCGCTCGGCGAGCTGCTGCCCGTCGCCGTCGGGGGACTGCTCATCGTCTTCTGCGCCTACTGGATCTACTTCGCCATCCCCATCCACCAGCACCTCACCAGCAGCACGCGGGCGTTCCTGTGGGGTTACGGGCACTACCTCGTCTTCGGCTCGGCCGCCGCCATCGGCGCGGGGCTGGAGGTGGTGGTCGAGCAGGCCGTGCACAAGGCGCACATCTCGCAGACGGCCGCCGCGGCCGCCGTCACGCTGCCGACCGCGCTGTTCCTGCTGACGGTCTGGCTGATCCACTCCCGCAGCGCCAAGCGCGGGTTCGCCGAGCACGCGGTGCTGCCCGTCTGTGCCCTGGTGGTGCTCGCGAGCACCTTCTGCGGGAGCGTGGCGGTGCCGGTGGCGGGGCTCGCCATGGCGGCGGCGGTCGCCGTGGGCGAGGTGCTGCACTCCCGGCGCTGGCCTGCCGCCTGAGGACGGCGGACGGGGTGCCCCGCCGGAGGACGGGGCACCCCTGGCTCGGCCCTGTCGTCAGGGGAAGGAGACCACCGTGGACGGCGTGGTCGAGGTGCCGGAGGTCGCGGCACCGGTGCCGTTGATGACGTGGTCGTACTGGCCCATGCCGCCCAGGGAGACCACCAGGACGTCGTGCATCTTGATCCCGGACTTCACCGGGACCTCGAAGCCGTGGTCCATGCGGATCGTCGGATCGGTGGTGAAGTTGCAGTAGCTGCCCAGGCCCCAGGCCTCGTGGGTGTTCACCGAGTCGTCCACCTTGTAGGCGGCCCAGCCCTTCGTCGCGCCGTTCTGGATGGCGGCCTGGTTGGGGGCGTCGTAGGCGATCTCGTTCTGGAAGAAGACCGTCCTGCCCCGCTCGCCGCTCCACTGGACGTCGTACTTCTTGAAGTGCTCGACGAACAGGCCGGTGGCCAGGACGTCGTCGCCGTTCACGCGCAGGCCGTAGTCGGCCGGGTTGGTGTTCCAGCCCACTCCGGCACCGTGGTCGGCGCGCCAGATCCAGGTGTGGTCGATGACGGTGTCGTCGCTGTTGACCTCCATGCTGGTGGTCGCCTTGCCCGGTCCGGCGCCGCCGATGCGGATGAAGACGTCCTGCACGGTCGTCGGGTTGGCGGCGTGGTCGGCGGCCGCGCCCTGCGGGCCGACCTGGAGCAGCACCTGGGAGTTCACCGCACCGGCGTCGATCAGGAAGCCGGCCAGCTTCACGCCGTCGACGTCGGCGACCTTCATGGCGGTCACGCCGTTGTCGGGGATGACCGTCGCGAGGCCGAGGCCCAGCACGACGGTGTTGGCGCGGGTGACGTTGATGGTCTGGTCGACGTGGTAGATGCCCGGGGTGAACAGCAGGTTGAGGCCCTGGGCGAGCGCGGCGTTGATGGTGGCGGCCGTCGCGCCCGGCTTGACCACGTAGAACTGGCTCAGCGGGAGCGAGGAGCCCTGCGGCGCGCCGTTGCCCCAGCTGGTGCCGCGGGCGTTGGTGCGCTTGGCCGGCACGAAGACCTTGTAGTCGTTGCCGTCGAGGTAGAGGAAGGGCTTCTCACGGGAGACGGGAGTGGTGTCGAGCGTGGTGTACGGCGGGTTGGGGAAGCTCTGCGCGGGAGCGCCCTGGACGCCGGAGAAGACCATGTTCCACACGCCGTTGGTCCAGCCGCCTACCGAGCTGTCGCGGGTGTACCACTGCTGCTGCGAGTACGGGCCCACGGTGCCGTCGATCTTGCTGTCGGCGATGTAGCCGCCGCTGGCCCAGCCGTAGCCGTTGGGCGCGAGGTTGAGGCCGCCCTTGACGTGCATGCGGCGGAAGGGCGCGGCCTGGGCGACGGCCCAGCGGTCGGTTCCGGAGACCGGGTTGAGGGCGAGGTTCTCCGCGGAGCGCCAGAAGTTCTGCGTGGCGTTGCCGTTGAACCAGCCGGCGTCCACGGTCACGTCGCCGTTGAAGGTGGTGTCGTCGGGGGAGAGGCCGAGCCCGGCGATCGAGGTGTAGAAGCCGATGTTGGCGTTGATGTTGTTGTAGGTGCCGGGCTTGAACAGCAGCGCGTAGCGTCCGGTGCCGAACTGCGCGGACTCCTGCTGCTGGAAGACCTGGTCCAGTTTGGCCTGGATGCCCGCGGTCGTGGGGTCGAATACCAGGACGTTCGGGCCGAGGTCGCCGCCGCCGGGGATCACCGGGCCGGTCCCGCCGTCGGTGGTGTGCACGGCGAGCTCCCACAGCGAGTAGCCGTATGCGGTGGCGCGGGTGGTGCCGTACACGCGCAGGTAGCGGCCGGTGCCGCTGACGGCGCGGGTCTCGGTGCCGCCGGCGCCGGTGGTCGTGGAGGCGACCGTGGTCCAGTCGGTGCCGTTGGCGGAGAGCTGGATCTGGTAGGCCTTGGCGTAGGCGGCCTCCCAGGTGAGGACGACCTCGCAGACGCTCTGGGACCCGCCGAGGTCCACCTGGATCCACTGGGGGTCGCTGAAGGCGCTGGACCAGCGGGTTCCGGCGTTGCCGTCGACGGCGTTGGCGGCGGTGAAGGAGCCGTTCTCGGCGGAGGAGGCGGTGGCGGTCCTGCCCTGTGCGGCGTTGGCCGTGCCGCAGGCGGCGGCGTGGGCCGTGGTGAGCGGTCCGGCCGGGACGGTGATCAGGGCGAGCAGCACCGCCAGGAGGGCGATCAGCCCCAGGGGTCTGCGGTGGGCGGCATTGACTTCGGGTCTCATAGGAACTCCTGTGTCAGCCTCACGACTTAATTTAGGGCGTGAGTTAAGACGTGACAGAAGTCGCGGTCAAGACTCCCCGCAGAAAGTGTTTCTGACGGGTTAACAGCTCGGCTGCCGTTGCGGACCCCTACGCCGCCGTGACCTGCAGGGAGTCTCATGCGTTCGGAACTTGAACGCGGGAAGCCTCATCCGGGCCACCCGAAGCTCCCCGCACCAATCTTGACGTGAAGTCTTGACGCCATCCATGCCGCTCGGTTGACTGCCGCCGCAGCAGCCGGAACCGGCTCGGGTACCGGTTCCGGCCGCTGCCACCGCCATGCCCCCGTTCCTCACGCGCCCCCGCTTTCCGTCATCCGGGTTCGCGTCCGGCAGAAGGGCCGGTTCCACGGGTCCCACAAATGATCTTCACGGGTTAGACTCCGCGGGTGTCCGAACTCCGCACACTGGTCCTCGGGTTCCGGCAGGCGATCCTCGACTGCCCCGACCCGGGCCTGGTCTCCCTGGAGCGTTTCCCGCACGGCTCGTGCGGGGACGCCTCGATCCTCCTCGGCCAGTACCTGTACGAGAACGGCCAGGGCGTGTGGACCTACGTCAGCGCCTGGGAGAACCGCGCCTCCCACGCGTGGATCGAGAAGAACGGCCTGCGCATCGACATCACCGCCGACCAGTTCGACGGGGTCGACGCCCCGGTGATCATCGCCTCGGGAGGTGGCTGGCACGACCGCTTCACGGTCGACCCGACCGCCTCCCACGGCGCCCTCATCGACGTCCGCGAGGACTTCGCCCGCCACGAGATGCGCGAGGCCTACCGCAGGCTGACCGGCTTCATCCGGCGGCACCGTCCGGGAGGGGAAGACGCGCCACCAGCCTGCGCATGACGGTTGGCTCCAGCGCCGGGTTGGCTGCCGCGCGGTGCGCCAGTTCCCCGTCGTCGAGCAACTCCGCCAGCCGGGCCCGCGGGAGGTTCGGATGGCGCGCCCCGGCCTCCCGCACACCGGGGTCGGGGTCGCGGGTCAGCCGGTCCACCGTCTCCGCCGCGGCCTCCGGATCCCGGCCGGCCAGGGCGCGGACGGCCGGGTCCTCGTGCCGGGCGTACCGCGCGAGCCCGGCGGCCGGGAACCGCGGCCGGGTGAGGAGGAGTTCGCGCTCGTTCCCGGTGTACTCCAGGAAGGCGCTCAGCAGCAGCTCGGCGGGCGCCTCCGGATGGTTCTGCGCGAGCAGTACGCGCACGCCGAGGTCGTCGTCCGCGGCCAGCCGCGCCACCAGGTCGGACGGCAGGCTGTGATCGCCGGCGGCGCGCCGCCGCAGCAACGGGTGGCCGGACAGGGCGTCCCGCCGCGCCGCGGCGGGATCCCGGGGCCACAGGCGTTGCAGTACCGGTCCGAAGGTGCCGCCCACCGGCACCTCGTAGTCGATCGCCGCGCGTTCCGCCTCGCTCAGCGCGGGATGCACGGAGAGCGCGAGGCGTACCCGCGGATCGGTGTCCGCGGCGAGCGCCCGGCGCTCCGTGGACCCGAGGTCGGAACGGTACGCGATCCCCTCCCGCACTTCGGGGTCGGCGTCGGCGGCCAGCAGGACCACCACATCGGCGGGGAGGGTGGGGTTGCCCGCGATCATCCACCGGTCCCCCTCGCCCACGGGGGCGTTGAGCACGCCCTCCACGACGCCTCGGCTCAGGGCGCAGTGCATCAGCGCATGAGTCCGCCCATGGCACGGCCGGTCGGGCAGTTCCCGCTCCACCCATGCCGGGTCCTGGTGCCGCAGATGGCGCCGCACCAAGTCCCGTACCTCCTCGTCCGGGTCCGCCAGGAGGACGTCGCGGATCTCGTCCGGCACGCCGCACCAGGCGACGCCCATGCGTCGCACCTTCGGCTCCGGGTGGGCGTGCATCGACTCCGTCAGCCCGGCGGAGGCCTGGCGGTAGAGGGTGCCCAGCAACTCCCCCTCGTACGTCAGGATCATGTGGACGACGGCCCGGTCCGGGAGCGGCCTGGGGCGCACGCCCCACGGCATCCGGGGGGTCTCGGCCAGATGCGCCCGCACGAACCATTCGGTGTCGTCCAGCAGCCGTGCCCGCTGGGCCGGGTCGGCGTGCGGATTGCGGGCGAAGAAGCTGCGTGTGTACCTGTCGGGGTGGCGTACGACGGCGTCGACCACGGCGTCCGGCAGCGTCCGGTCCCGGCACAGGACCATCCGTGCCGCGGGCGGACCGTCGGCGAGCAGCCGCAGCAGGACGTCCTCGGGGGCCGCGGGATTGAGCGCCAGGCCGGCGAGCCGGCGCTCGGGCAGGCCGGCGGCCTCCCAGATTCCCTCGGGTGTGATCATGCGCTGTGTGCTTCCTTTCCGTCGGGCTCCGGTACCGTTTCCGCACACGGCGGACGGGTACACGGCAGCGAGGGAGGCAGACATGGACCTGGGTGACTGGTCGACCACGGCGCTGGTGATCGTCGCGGCGGCGGTCGTGGTGATGCTCGTGGTGGCCGTGGTGCTCGTGGTGAAGATGGCGCGGATCCGCGCCCTGCTGCGCAGCGCCGACGTGCCGCGCTCGGGCAAGCTGGCCTTCTGGGCCGCGGTGGTCTACCTGGTGTGCCCGGTGGACCTGCTGCCGGATCCGATCCTCATCGACGACATCGGTGTGCTGCTGCTGGCCCTGCGCTCGCTCAAGAGCGCGGCCGACGGACAGCTGCCCGTCGGCCGCGACCGCGCCCGGACGCTCCCCAAGAGCCCGGTGGCCTGAGCCGTCCCGCAGTCCGGGGGAGGGCTCAGCCCGTCCGCTCCGCGTCCCCCGGCTGCCTCTCCGGCTGGGCGACCGGCAGGCACACGGTGAAGCGCGTGTCGCCGGGGCTCGACTCGACCCGGATGTCGCCGTGGTGCTTGTTGACCACGATGCGGTACGAGATGTCCAGGCCCAGCCCGGTGCCCTCGCCCACCGGCTTGGTGGTGAAGAACGGCTCGAAGATCCGCGGCCGGATCTCCGGGGAGATGCCGGGACCGGTGTCGCCCACCTCCACCACCAGGCGGTCCGGGCCGTCCCACGAGCTGCGCAGCGTCAGGGTGCCCGAACCGGCCATGGCGTCCAGGGCGTTGACGATGAGGTTGGTCCACACCTGGTTGAGCTCGGCTCCGTACGCCTGGATCTGCGGCAGGCTGCGGTCGTACTCCTTCACGACCCGCACCCCGCCGGGGATCTTCGCGTGGAGCATCGTGAGCGTCGCGTCGAGCAGCGCGTGGACGTCCACCGTCTGCTGCGGGGCCCGGTCGAGCTGCGAGTACTGCTTCGCGGCCCCGACCAGTCCGGAGATCCGGGTGACGGCGTCGTCGATCTCGCCCATGAGCAGTTCGGTGTCGAGGGTGTACGTGAGCCAGCGGATCGCCGCCTCCAGCCGGTCCTCGCCGACCGCGTCGACCACGGAGTCCAGCCACTCGGCGTCCACACCGCCCGCGACCAGCGTCGAGGACAGCTCCCAGGAGCCGTTGACGCCGTGGTCCTCGAGCCAGTCCGTCAGCTCGTCCTCGGCGTCGGCCGCCTCCAGCGCCGACCGCTCGGGCGCCGACGCCATGCGCTTGATCGCGGCGTCCTGCAGCTCGACCAGCTGGTGCAGCTGCCGGGTGTCGAGCCGGCCGTCCGCGATCATCGCGAGCTTGTGCCGCATGCCGGCCACCCGGTCGCGCAGCGCCGAGGTGGCGCGCACCGCGGCGGCGGCCGGATTGTTCAGCTCATGGGTGAGCCCGGCGGACAGCGAGCCCAGCGCCAGCAGCCGCTCGCGCTCCCCGACGATGGTGTTCTGCTTGCGGTAGCCGAAGAACGCCCCCTCCAGCAGGTGCACCGCCATCGGGAACCACGTGCGCATCGCCCCGGCGAACTCCTCGGCCGGGATCACGAAGAACTCGCAGTCGGTGACCGCCTTCAGCGAGTTGGGGTACGTCTGCTCCACCCGGTCCCCGAGGTACGCCTGCGTCGCCCCGGCGTACACGCCCCGCAGGTCGGTGCGGTTGACCTCCACCACGTCGCCGTGGACCAGGCGGCCCAGCGACACCGTGCCGCTGAGCAGCACGTAGAAGCAGGTCGCCGGATCGCCCTCGGCGTAGACGGGGTTGTTCGCCGGGACCCGCTCCACCCGGCCCTGTTCGGCCAGCCAGTCCAGTTCCTTCTCGCCGAGCGACTCGAACAGGAACAGGGTCCGCAGCTGCTCCGGCCCGAGCCGGTCCGTCGTGGTCACTGCGCCTCCAGATACCGGTGCACCAGGGATACGGCCATCGCGCCCTCGCCGACCGCGGAGGCCACCCGCTTGACCGACTCCGCCCGCACGTCGCCGGCGGCGAAGACACCGGGCACGCTGGCCTCCAGGTGGTACGGGTCACGGGGGAGCGGCCAGCCCGCCGGCCGCTTGCCGCCGCCGATCAGGTCCGGGCCGGTGACCACGAAGCCGCGCCGGTCCCGCTCCACGACACCCTCCAGCCAGTCGGTACGGGGTTCGGCGCCGATGAAGACGAACAGGAACGAGGCGTCCACGGTGGTCACCGTGCCCGTCTTCGCGTCGCGGAGCATCAGTTGCTCCAGATGGTCGCCGCCCTTGCCGCCGACGACCTCGGTGCAGGGGCTGACCTTGATGTTGTCGATGGCCGCGATCTGGTCGATCAGGTACTGCGACATCGAACGCTGCAGGTCCGCGCCGCGGATCAGCAGATGGACCCGGCACGCGTTGCGGGAGAAGTAGACGGCCGCCTGCCCGGCCGAGTTGGCCCCGCCGACGATGTAGACCTCCTGGCCCGCGCAGTTCATGGCCTCGGTCATCGCCGAGCCGTAGAAGACCCCGGCACCGGTGAACTCCGCCAGCCCCGGCGCTTCGAGCCGCCGGTAGGACACCCCGGTCGCCAGCACCACCGTGTGCGCCGCGATGGACGAGCCGTCGCCGAAGGACAGCACCCTTCCGGTGCCCACCGCCTCCAGGGCGACCACCTCCCGGGTGCTGAGGATCTCCGCCCCGAACTTCGTCGCCTGCCGGCGGGCCCGGTCGGTCAGCTGGGCGCCGGAGACGCCGTCCGGGAAGCCGAGGTAGTTCTCGATGCGGCTGCTCTGCCCCGCCTGGCCGCCGGTCGCCCGGCGCTCCACCAGCACCGTGCGCAGACCCTCGGACGCGCCGTACACCGCCGCACCCAGCCCCGCGGGGCCGCCGCCGACCACCACCAGGTCGTAGAAGTCGGAGGCCGGGACGGTGCTCAGCCCCACGTGCGCGGCGAGTTCGGCCTCCGTGGGCCGCACCAGCGTCGTCCCGTCCGCGGTGACCACCAGCGGTACGTCGGCCGGCGTCAGCCCGGCCGCGGTCAGCAACTGCTCGGCCTCGGGCTCCTCCGCGGGCAGCCAGCGGTAGGGCACCAGGTTGCGGGTGAGGAAGTCACGCACCTTGAACGAGGGCGCCGACCAGCGGTGGCCGACCACGCGGGTCTCGGACGCCGTCGGGTCCGGGGTGGTGATCCACGCGTCGAGCAGGGTGTCGATCACCGGGTAGAGGTTGTCCTCCGGCGGGCTCCACGGCTTCAGCAGGTAGTGGTCGAGGTCCACGATGTTGATGGCGTCGATGGCCGCGCTGGTGTCGGCGTACGCCGTGAGCAGCACACGGCGGGCGAGCGGGAAGAGGTCCATCGCCGCCTCGAGGAACTCCACCCCGTTCATCTTGGGCATGCGGTAGTCGGCGAGCATCACCGCGAGTTGTTCCCCTCGCAGTTTGATCTCCCGCAGCGCGCTCAGGGCCTCGTCCCCGGAGGTGGCTCGCACCACCCGGTAGCGGTCCCCGTACCTGCGGCGGATGTCCCGGGCCACGGCGCGGGACACTGCCGGATCGTCGTCGACGGTCAGGATCGTCGGATTCGCCATGTGACCATCATTGCTCCCCGGCGGCCGTCGTGCGCAGTAAACCGAACAGTCGTGCTTGAACCTGCGGCAGGGGACCCGGCACAGGCCGCGGGCGCGCTCCGGGACGTCGTGACGGACGGTGCGCCCCCGCGCACCGTCCGCCCGGTCAGGCGTCCTCGACGGCGACGGCGGCCACGGTGTCGTAGAAGGAGACGTGGCCCGTGATCTCGGGCACCGACGCGAGCGGCTCCTCGTAGACCCAGGCGACGTCGTTGTGGTCGGCGTACGACCAGTAGGAGGCGACGCCCTTGTAGGGGCAGGTGGTGTTGGTGTCGCTCGCGCGGAAGAGCGCGAGGTCCACGTCCTGCGGCGGGATGTAGTAGCGCACCGGCAGACCGGTCTCGTGGACCAGTACCGGCCGCCGGGTCTCGGCCACGACCTTGCCGTCGATCGTGACGGTCACGTGCTGGGTGCCGGGTACCGCGTCCACGCGGTGACCGCGGCGGCTGTCCGTGGGGGGCATGGTCTTCCCTTCCTCGGGTCCGTCCGGATCCCTTGCAACGGCGGCGGTGCCGCCGCACATTCCCCGGGCGCCCCGGGGTCCCCCGCATGCACGCATCTGCGTGACTCCGGCGGCGGTCCCCCGTTGGCCCTTCAAGATCACAGTGAAGGAGGTCCGCCCGATGAGCACCCGCCGTCACCAGAAGGGCCGCAAGCACCGCACGGTCAATCGCACGCCGAGGCCCGTCGCCCCCGTCCGTACCGCACCGGCGGCCGCACCGGCGGCCGCACCGGCCGCCTCGCCGGTCCCGCCCGCCCCTTCCGGCACCGCGGTACCCGCCCCCGTGCCCGCCCCGGCCGCGCCTCCGGGAGCGTCGACCGCCCGGCCCCCGGCCCCGGCCCCGGCGCCTGCCGCGGCCGCCGTGCCGGCTCCCGCCGAGCCCCGCCCCGAGGAGTCCGGCCTCGCCCGCACGGCGCTCAAGACCCTCCAGGAACTTCGCGCGGCCGGGAGCGACGGGACGACCATCGACGCCCTGAGCGCCAGCGTCGGCTACCAGCCCGCGACCATCGCACGGCACATCGACAGCCTCGCCGCCCACCACCTGGTCCACCAGCGGGACGGCCGCTGGTACGCCGTGGCCGCGTCATGACCCCGGGCGTGGCGGCCGGCGGGTGGCGCGTTCCCCGGAGAGGTCCAGGACGCTGAACCCCAGGCGCCGGTGGAGACCGATCGCCGCCGTCCGCCACGTCCACACCGACAGCGCCGCCCTGCCCAGCCGGACGGGTCCGGCAGCGGGCCCCGGCGCGGCGGTCAGCAGCTACGGAAGATGTGGCCCGGCTCCCCGGCGGGCGCGACGTCGCGGTCGCGGAGCACCACCGCGAGGCGGGCACCCCAGCGGCGGCAGGTCGCCGTGAAGTCGGCGGCGTCGTACGCCACGACGAGGACGCGGCCGTCGTACGCGGAGGCGTACCGGCCGCACTCGTCGTACGCGCCGCACTCCTCGGTGACCGCGAAGTCGAAGCCGATGGCGGCACGCCGGGGGAGGAGCTCGGCGGTGTTCTTCTGGGCGACGGCCAGCCCCGCCGCATGGGCGCGTGCGGTGAGCAGCCGGGCGAACGCGGCGTTGTCGGCCGCCGTGAGCAGGCCGTCGGAGCGCTCGAACGAGTCGAGGTTGTCCGGCTCGACCGCCTGGAAACCGCGCCGCGCGCAGTCGTCGATCCAGGCGCCGACGATCTCCGCCAGCGCCGTCCGCCCGGCGGCGGTGGAGGTGTCCAGCAGCGCCTCGTCCCACTCGCCGTCCATGACGAGCCCGCCGTCCCCGTCGCGCAGCAGCAGGCCCGGATTCCGGGCGCGCCACCGGGACAGCTCGCCGGGCTGGGCCTGGAAGGCGTTGACGTAGCAGACCGAGTAGACGCCCGGGGCGGGCCGCTCCGCGCGGTCGCGGGAGACCACGCGCACGCCCTTCGGCGGCGGGTAGCCGCCGCCGATCTGGTAGTCGAAGGACGCCCCCGCCTCCGGCGGCACCACACGCGGGGCGGCGGAGGGGCGGTCGCCGGTGCCGCACCCGGCGGTCAGCGCCAGGGCCGCCACGACGGCGAGAACAGCGAGGACGACGGGGACGGCACGCCGCGCCGCGCACGGGTCGGGGAGGGGCACACACGCTCCTGGACGGCGAAGGCCGGACGGGGGAGCACCATCCTCCCGTCCGGCCCCGTGGTGCCCTCGGCCGGGTCCGCGCCGCGGCTCACATGAAGCCGCCGCCGGTCCAGTGGGTGCCGGTGAGCCACACGAGCGCGATGAGCGTGTCGATCGCGCCCAGGACGACGGCGATCAGCGGGAGCACCGGCTTGGCGCCGCGGAAGGTGCGGCCCATGGCGAGCCAGCCGCACACGACCGCGGCCGGGCCGAGGATGATGCCGAGAACGAAGAATCCGGCGACCGCGCAGATCAGGCCGACGACGCCCAGGGTGTCGGGGCTCGCGCCGGTACGGGTACCGCTGCTGTGGGGCATGGTTCCTTCCTCCGTGGGTCGGCGCCCGCTCCGCGGCACGGAACGTGCGGTCCTCTACGGGGTCCGGATACCCCCGTCCGGCATGCTCAGCCGTGCCGGCGCGGCCGGCGCGTGACGGGGCCGCCCGGTCCGTGCGGACGGGGCGGCCCGTGGCGGGAGCCGGCGGTGAAGCCGGTCAGCCGGTGAACAACTGCTTGAGCTTCAGGCCGAGTTCGTAGACGCCGTAGGCGAAGGGCGCGCCGACCCACAGCCAGGCGACGACCATGAGCGGGAGCCGCCCGCCCCCGGCGGAGGCGTCGGCGGCGGGCGCGGGGTTCGGGGCGGTCATCGGACGGCTCCTTCCGATTCGGTTCCGGTCGTGGCCTTGGGCTCGGCGGACGGTCCGTCATGGTGGCGCGGATGGACCGGTCGTACCAGCTCGTTGGCGACGAAGCCGATCACCAGCAGCACCATCATGATGACGAAGGACGTGGAGTAGAGGTCGGGCCCCGTCCGTCCCGCCGACTTCTCGTGGTCGGCGATCGCGTTCACGATCAGCGGCCCGAGCACGCCGGCCGTGGACCAGGCGGTCAGCAGCCGTCCGTGGATCGCGCCCACCTGGTACGTCCCGAAGAGGTCCTTGAGGTAGGCGGGCACCGTGGCGAACCCGCCGCCGTAGAAGGACAGGATGACGGCGGCGGCGATGATGAACAGCGGCTTGGAGTCGTCGCCGAGCAGGGCGATGAGCAGGTACAGCAGCGCCCCCGCACCGAGGTAGAGGCGGTAGATGTTCTTCCGCCCGACCAGGTCGGAGGTGGAGGACCAGGTGATCCGGCCGAGCATGTTCCCGAGCGACAGCAGGCCGACGAAACCGGCGGCGGCGGTGGCCGTCACCGGGGTGGAGGTGTTCGCGAAGAAGTCGGTGATCATCGGCGCGGCCTTCTCCAGGATGCCGATGCCCGCCGTCACGTTCATGCAGAGCACCACCCACAGGCACCAGAACTGCGGGGTGCGCAGCGCGTTGCGCGCCGACACCTGGGCGGTGGTGACGAGCGGGCGCGCGGTGTCGGCCGCCGGGGTCCAGCCGGCCGGCCGCCAGTCGTCCGCGGGGACCCGGACCAGGAGTACCCCGAAGGTCATGAAGACCGCGTAGACCAGGCCCATCACCAAGAAGGTCTGCCCGATGCCGGAGGAGTCGGCGCCGAAGGAGGACAGCAACTGCGTCGACCAGGGCGACGCGATGAGCGCGCCGCCGCCGAAGCCCATGATGGCGATGCCGGTGGCGAGTCCGGGCCGGTCGGGGAACCACTTGATGAGCGTGGACACCGGCGAGATGTAGCCGATGCCGAGGCCTATGCCGCCGACGAGGCCGTAACCGAGGACGATCAGCCAGTACTGGCGCGTGGCGGCGCCGAGGGCCGAGATGAGGAAGCCGGAGGAGAAGCAGAGGGCCGAGACGCACATGGCCCACCTGGGCCCGTTGCGCTCGACGAGCGTGCCGCCGAACGCGGCCGACAGGCCGAGCATGACGATCGCCAGCTGGAACGGCAGCGCCGACTGGGTGCCGCTCAGCCCGAGCGAGGACTCCAGCGGGGGCTTGAAGACGCTCCAGGCGTACGCCTGCCCGATGGCGAGGTGGATGGAGAGTGCGGCCGGCGGTACCAGCCAGCGGCTCCAGCCCGGCGGTGCGACGGTGCGGGCACGGGTGAGGACGTCGGGTACGCCCGTTGACGCCATGGCGAGTACCTCCGTGAGGGGACGTGATCCCGTGGACCGTACAACTTTCATCCATCCCTGGGTAGGGCGTCGGGCGATGAACTTGCCCTGGCGGCGGGAGGGTTCGGAGTCCGGGCGGCATCCGGCCGCTCCTCGGCACGCCGACGCCCGCAAGCGCGGCTCACGGACTGGGCGGACATGGGGGATTTCGTGGGATTGGCCCATATCGATTCGTAATAGGGGCGATAACCGACACTCTGTTCGGCTATGGGTGGTTGGCGTTATTGTGTCCGGTGTTAGCCGATTCGGGCTATCACTGGAAACGCCGGACGTGGCCGGTCAGAGGTGACCCATGCATGCGATAACGGACAGCTACGACTACGTGGTCGTCGGCGGCGGCACCGCGGGCAGCGTGCTCGCCGCGCGCCTTTCCGAACGAGGCGGCGCACGCGTGCTCCTGCTGGAGGCGGGGGGCGACCGGCCACCGGCCGCGGCGGCGTCGCCGCCCGCCTGGCCGACGCTGCTGGGGACGCCCGCGAACTGGGGCGACACCACCGTCCGGCAGTCCGCGACGGGCACCACCACCGCCCTCGCGCGCGGCCGCGGCCTGGGTGGGGGGTCCACCATCAACGCCATGACCTTCGTGCGCGGTCACCACTCCGGCTACGACGCGTGGACCGCGGGCGGCGCGAAGGGCTGGGGCTTCGACGACCTGCTCCCGTACTTCAAGCGCAGCGAGAACGCCCCCGGGCGGGACCCCGTGCTCCGCGGCGTCGGCGGCCCCCTGACCGTGGGGCCCGCCAGCCCGCCCCATCCGGTCGTGGCCGCGCTCCTGACGGCGGCGACCCAGACCGGGTACCGGCGGGCGGCCGACATCGCCGGCGGTCTGGAGGAGGGCTTCGGCTGGAGCGACCTCAACATCGTCGGGGGCCGGCGGCAGAGCGCCGCCGACGCCTACCTCACCCCCGCCCGGCACCGCCCCAACCTGACCGTGGTGACCGGTGCGCTGGTCCACCGCCTGCTCCTGCGCGACGGCCGGTGCGTCGGGGTGGAGTACGGGCACGCCGACCGCACCGGCACCGTCGCGGTCGGGTGCGGTGGCGAGGTCGTGCTCACCGCGGGGACCATCGGTACGGCGCAGTTGCTGATGCTCTCCGGCGTCGGCCCGAAGGCGCACCTGCGGGACATGGGCATCGACGTCGCCCTCGACCTGCCGGGCGTCGGGTCGAACCTGCAGGACCACCCCCTGGCCGACGTCGTCCACCGCGCGGCCCGGCCCGTTCCGCCCGGGACCAACAACCACGGCGAGGCCGTCGGCCTGGTCCGCAGCCGGCTCGGCATCCGCGACCCCGACGTGCAGGTGCTCCTGGTCGACGCGCCGGGCCACGCGCCCGCGCCCGACGTGCCGGACGGGCAGGGGTACCGGATCGCGGTCGCCCCGATGCGGCCGTACAGCCGCGGCACCGTACGGCTCGCGAGCGCCGCACCGGACGCCCTGCCCCTGGTGGACCCGGACTACTACGGCGACGAACGCGACCTGAGCACGATGGTCGAAGCGCTCTTCCTGGCACGGGAGATCGGCCGGGCGCGCGCCCTCGACGGATGGCGTGCGCACGAGGTCCTGCCCGGACCCGACGTGAAGGACGACGCCGGCCTGCGGGCCTACGCGCGCAGCACCCTGGCCTCGTACATGCACCCCGTCGGCACGTGCCGGATCGGCATCGACGACCTCGCCGTCGTCGACACGGACCTGCGCGTGCACGGCATCGACGGCCTCCGGATCGCCGACGCCTCCGTGATGCCCACCATCCCCTCCGGCAACATCGCCGCCACGGTCTACGCCATCGCCGAACGCGCGGCGGACCTCCTCAGGCGCTGAGCCCCCCCTCGGCCCGGATCCGGCCACCCTCTCCGGCCGGATCCGGGCGCCTGCACATCCCCGCAGCCCAGACGAAGGACCGACGCGACATGGCATCACCCGCACCGATCGACCTGGCCGGCCTCCTCCAGCGGGTGGTGGGCGTCACCGGGGCGGCGCTGGGGTCCCCCCTCGCCCCCTCGGCGATCGGCCTCGCCCTCTGGAACACCGACCTGCGGTGCACGTGGGTCAACGACTCGCTCGAGGAGTACGACGGCATCCCGCGGGAGCGACGGCTGGGACGCCGTCCGGACGCGGCGCTGCCCGCCGGGGCACGCGCGCTGGAGGCGGTGATGCGCCAGGTGCTGGCGACGGGCGCTCCCGTCACCGGCCGCGAGTACCTCGTGCCGGCGGTGGACGGCGTGCGCGGTGAGGGGGCGTACTCCGTCTCCTGCATCCGCCTGGAGGACGCGGCGGGCCGGCCGATGGGCGTGTGCCTGGTCGTCCTGCGGATCACGGGCGGGCACCGGCCCGGCGACCGCCTGGCGCTGCTCGGCGAGGCCGGTGCCCGCGTCGGCACCACCCTGGACGTCATGCGCACCGCGCAGGAACTGGCCGCGTTCACCGTCTCGTGCCTGGCCGACTACGTCACCGTCGACCTCGCGGACACCCTGCGACTCGGTGAGGAGCCGCTGTCCCGGCTCGGCCCGGACGGCGACTACCTGCCGGTGTTCCGCCGGGCGGGCCTGGCCTCGGTCCACGAGGGCGCGCCGGAGGCGGTCTCCAGGGTGGGCGACGTGGTGTACGTACCGTCGTCCTCGCCCCTCAAGCGCGTGCTGTCCACCGGCCGCTCGCTGCTCGAACCGGTGCTGGACACCGCCTCCTCGTGGCTCAGCCGGGACCCGGCACGGGCCGGGAAGATCGACGAGTTCGGGATGCACTCGCTGATGATCCTGCCGCTCAGGGCCCACGGCGTCGTCCTGGGGGTGGTGTTGTTCCTGCGCACCGAGGACCCGCGGCCGTTCGACGAGGACGACCTGCTGTTCGCCGAGGAACTGGTCGCCAGGGCCGCGCTGAGCCTGGACAACGCACGCCGCTACACGCACGAGCGCGCCACGGCCCTCGCCCTCCAGCGGGGCCTGCTCCCGCGCCGGGTGTGCGGCGGCCCCTCCCTGGACGTGGTCTCCCGCTTCCTCCCCGCGGACCTCGAGGACGGTGTGGGCGGCGACTGGTACGACGTGATCCCGCTGCCGCGCGACCGGGTGGCGCTCGTCGTCGGCGACGTGGTCGGGCACGGCATCGACGCCGCGGCCACGATGGGCCGGCTCCGGACGGCGGTGCGGACGCTCGCCGACCTCGACCTGGCGCCGGAACAGCTCCTCGCCCACCTCGACCAGGCGATCATCCGCCTCGCCGAGGAGGAGGGCGAGGGCCTCCACACCGCCTCCGTGAGCGCCACCTGCCTGTACGCCGTCTACGACCCCGCCTCCCGCCGCTGCACCATGGCCAGGGCCGGGCACCCGCCGCCCGCCGTCCGCCACCCCGGAGGCGGCGTCAGCTTCCTCGACCTGCCCAACGGCACACCGCTCGGCCTCGGGATGCCCCCGTACCAGGCCGCCGAGGTGGAACTGCCCGAGGGCAGCCTCCTGGCCCTCTACACCGACGGCCTCATCGAGGACCGCCGGCACGACGTCGACACCGGGATGGAGCGCGTGCGGCGCGCCCTCGACCGGCCCGGGCTGCGCCTGGACGACCTCTGCTCTGCGGTGCTCGGCACCCTGCCGAGCGCGACGCCCCCCGACGACGTCACCCTCCTCATCGCCCGCACCCGCGCGGTGTCCCCGGCGCCCTCGCGCCCCCGGTGCCCGTCACCGTTCCCCGGCAACCGATTCCAGAGGTAGGTCTCCATGACCGCGTTCCACGTCTCCTCCGCCGGCGCCGAGGACATCAGCCGGCTCTCCGACTGGGCCGACGACGAGGGATGGAACCCCGGCAGGTCCGACGGGCAGGCCTTCTTCCCCGCCGATCCGGCCGGCTTCCTGTTCGGCAGGCTCGACGGTGAACCCGTCGCCTCGGTCTCCGCGGTGCGCTACGGGGCCGACTTCGGCTTCGTCGGCCTCTACATCGCCCGGCCGCCCTTCCGCGCCAGGGCTACGGGTTCCGGGTCTGGCGCGCCGGGCTCGACCACCTCGCCGGCCGCAACGTCGGCCTCGACGGGGTCGTCGCGCAGCAGGAGAACTACCGCAGGTCGGGGTTCAGCACGGCCTGGCGCAACATCCGTTACCAGGGCACGCCGTCGGGCGGGGTCATGCCCGGCGGCGTCGCCCTGATCGACGCCAGGAGCGTCGGATTCGGTGAACTGGCCCGCTACGACCGCCGGTTCTTCCCCGCCGCGCGCGACGCCTTCCTCGCCTCCTGGATCACCCTTCCGGACCGCACCGCCCTCGCGGCCGTCGCCGACGGCCGTCTGCAGGGCCTCGGGGTGCTGCGTGCCGCCCGCGGGCCGTCCCGCGTGGGGCCGCTGTACGCCTCGTCCGCGAAGGTCGCCCTCGCGCTCCTCATGGGGCTGGCCCGGACCACACCGGGGGAGCCCCTCGTGATCGACGTCCCCGAGCCCAACGAGCCGGCCGTGCGTCTGGTGGAACACCTCGGTCTGGCACCCGCGTTCGAGGCCGCGCGCATGTACACGGGCCCGGTCCCCGACGTCGACCTGGCCGGCATGTACGGCATCACCAGCCTGGAGCTCGGCTAGGGCTCGGCCCGGGTGGGTCCGGGCCCGGGTCCGGGCCCGGCACCGCTCCGGGCGGCCTCCCCCGGTCGGGGAGGCCGCCCGGAGGGGCGTGCGCGGGGACGTCACTGGTTGATGGTGTAACTGTCCCCGTAGACCTTCCACTTGAGCGGGGGGTTGAGGTCGAGGTTGCCGTTGTTGAGGAAGACGCGCTGCTCCGTGTCGACCCGGGTGGTGTCGCTGTGCGCCTCCTCGGTCTTCATCGCCGCCTTGCGCGCGTCGAGGAAGGCGTGGAGGTACGTCGTCTCGTCGCCGCCCTGTGCGGGGGTCCTGGCCTTGGACAGGGCGGTCTTGCGGATGCCGCCGAAGCTGACCTTGTCCTCGCCGGGGCCGTGCATCACGATCGCGTCGTAGTACGCGAACTGGCCGAGCGCGCGCAGCCCGTCCGCCTTGGCCTGCTGGACCGCGGGGCCGAAGTAGACGCGGTCGCGTTCGTCGTTCTGCGCCTGCTGGAACGCCTGGTCGGCGGCGGCGCTGCGCCAGGCGCTCTCGAAGCCGGAGCCGAGGCCGCTGTGCGAGTCGGTCCCGTTGACCCGGCGCAGTGCGGGCAGGTAGCGGGCGAGCGGGTTGCCGGGCTTGCGGTCGGTGTACAGCTCGACGAGTTCGAGCATGTCCCCGGTGCCGGAGCAGAAGCCGATGATGCCCGCGGTGTAGCCGCGGCCGTCGCCGATGTCCTCGATGTACTTGTACTGGGCCTTCCAGTCCAGCGAGGAGTTCTCGGCGCTGGACACCAGCTGCATGGCGATGTCCTTCTTGTGCGGGTCGTCGAGCCCGACGCCGGCCGCGGCCGCGGCGGCGGCCGGCTGCCCCGGCGCGGCCGAGGCCAGGGAGCCGACGCCGACGGCCAGGACGCCCGCGGTCAGGGCGGCGGTCGCGTAGAGGACGGCGCGCCGGCGGGGGAGGGTGCGTGCATGACGGTGTGGGGGGATCTGCACGGGTGACTCCGTGGGTCAGAAGTTAGGAAACCTTCCTAACAGAGCCACATTGAAGCACCGGGCCAGTCGAACGCCAAGAGGTTCGAACAAAAACGCCGCATGTCATCTGTCCTAAGGGTCAAGGGAGTTGGGCGCCTCTGCCGGATGGCCGCACGCCTCCGCCCGGCGCCGCACGTCTCCCGCATGCGCGGTCCGCGGCCCGGAGGCAGTCTGGACGGGAAGAGGCGGAGGAGGTGATACCCGTGCCGGACGGGTTCCCTTCCGCTCCGTCGCACCCCGAGGCCGGGGAGCGGACCGACCAAGGCCTGCTGGCCCCGGCGCTGTTCGCGATGATGGACGGCGTGCGGGCGCACGCGGGCGGGATCTACCTCCTCGCCCCCGGCGAGCCGGTGCTGGAGATGGCCGTCATGGCAGGCCTGCCGCGCGCCTTCGCCGCACCGTGGGAACGGGTGGGGCTGGGCGCCCCGATCCCCGTGGCGGAGGCACTGCGCGAACGCCGGCTGGTCTGGGTCGGCGGCGAGGAGGAGATGGCGCGCCGGTACCCGCGGATCGCGCTCGTCCTGCCGTACCCGTTCACCCTCGCCGCACTGCCCGTCGAGACCGCCGGCGCCGCCTTCGGCTCGGTGTTCGTCACCTGGCCGGGCGCCCATCCGCCCGAGCTGGCCGACTGGGAGCGCGAGCACCTGGTCACCGCCTGCGACCGGCTCGCCCGGCACCTGGAACACGAGGCCGCCGCGGGCCGGCCGGTCCGGCGCGGGCAGGACGTGACGATCGGCGCCCCGGTCGCCGGGGTCTCCTCGGCGGTCGAGGCGGTGCGCATGGTGGGCCGGCTGCCGGACGGACTGTGCTCCCTCGACCTCGACGGGCGGGTCACCTACGCCAACGGGGCGGCGTCCCGCCGGCTGGGCGTACCGGTGCGCAAGCTGCTCGGGCACCCGCTGTGGCGGACGCTGCCCTGGCTCGACGACCCCGTGCACCAGGAACGGCACCGCGCGGCGCTGATCAGCCGGCAGCCCACCTCGTTCACCGCGCTGCGCCCACCGGGCGACTGGCTCACCTTCCAGCTCCATCCCAGCAGCAACGGCGTCAGCGTCCGCATCTCACCGTCCCGCGGCCCGGTGGCACAGTCGCCGGTGGTGCCCGGCGGCGCGTACGGCGTGACGCAGCCCGCGGTCGGACTGGTGGCCATCTCCCACCTCGTGAACCTGTCCGGGGCACTCACGGAGGCCGTCTGCGTGCAGGACGTGATCGACCTGGTCGCCGAGGAGATCATGCCCGCGGTCGGCAGCCGGGTGGTGGCCATGGTCGCCCCGGAGGCCGGGAGGATGCGCGTGCTTGGCCACCGGGGCTACCGGGATCCGTCGATCGTCGACCGGTACGACGGCATCTCGATGTCGGCGCCGGTGCCCGCCGCCCAGGTGCTGGCCAGCGGTGTGCCGGCGTTCCTGGAGTCCGGGGAGGAGATGCGGGAGCGCTTCCCCGACCGGCCGCCGGTCGCCGACGGCATGGCTGCGTGGGCCTACCTCCCGCTCATCGCCTCCGGCCGTCCCGTGGGCACCTGCGTGCTGGGGTATCCCGAACCGCACCGCTTCGGGGCCGACGAGCGGGCCCTGCTGACCAGCCTCGGCGGCCTGATCGCCCAGGCCCTGGAACGGGCGCGGCTCTACGACGCCAAGCACCGGCTGGCCCACGGCCTGCAGTCCGCGCTCCTCCCGCGGACCCTGCCGGTGCTCCCGGGCCTGGAGGCGGCGGCTCGGTACCTCGCGGGCACCGAGGGCATGGACATCGGCGGCGACTTCTACGACCTGCTGTCCGTAGGGGACCGGGCGGCCGCGGTGATCGGTGACGTGCAGGGGCACAACGTCACCGCGGCGGGCCTGATGGGCCAGGTCCGCACGGCGGTCCGGGCGTACTCCGCCGTCGGGCAGTCCCCCGGCCAGGTGATGGAGTGCACCAACCGGCTGCTGCTGGACCTGGACGTGGACCTCCTCGCCAGCTGCATCTACCTGCACCTCGACCCGGACGGGCAGCGGGCGATGGCGGCGGGGGCGGGCCACCCGGCCCCCTTGCTGCGGGAACCGGGTGGCCATGTGCGGGCGCTCGACCTCGCCCAGGGCCCGCTGCTGGGCATCGACGCGGAAGCGGTCTACCGCACCGTCGAGTTCCCGTTCCCGCCGGGCTCGGTGCTCATGCTCTACACCGACGGGCTGGTCGAGTGCCCGGGGACCGACGTCGACGCCGAACTGGCGGACCTCTCGGACCACCTCGCCGTGGCCGGCGAGCTGCCGCTGGACCGCGTCGCCGACGGCGTGCTCGCGCTCACCGCCGAGCGCCGGCGGCGCACCGACGACATCGCGCTGCTGCTGCTGCGTTCCCTGACGCCGCCCCGGTGACCCGGTCGCAGACGCAGACGAGCGCCGCGCGCCGTCATGGGACGGTGCGCGGCGCCCGGTCCGCGACTCAGCCCTGGCGGGCCTTGAAGCGGGGGTCCCTCTTGTTGATCACGAAGACGCGGCCGCGACGGCGGACGATCTGCGAGCCGGGGGCGTTCTTGAGGGAGCGCAGCGAGGCACGTACCTTCACCGGTCGCCTCCTTTCGGGCGGTTCTTGATCCGCCCATGCCAACGCAGGGAGGGTGCGGTTTCTTCCCCGCCGGTTCCCGGTGCCTGAGCCGTGCAGCGCCGGGGGCAGGATGAGGGCCATGAGTTCCCCCTCCGACCGCCCCGCCGTCCCCTCGCCGCCGCGCCCGCTCGTCCGCTCCCCGCACGAACGGGTCGTCTTCGCCCGCGGGAGGGGTGCCCAGGACCGGGTCGCGGACGCGATCACCGCCTTCGCCGGCTCGATGGCCTTCGTCTACGTCCACATCGTCTGGTTCGCGGTCTGGATCCTGCTCAACCAAGGGCTCGCCGGACCGGGCGCGGTCTTCGACCCGTACCCCTTCGGGCTGCTCACCATGATCGTCAGCCTGGAGGCGATCTTCCTCTCCACCTTCGTCATGGTCAGCCAGAACCGCCAGGCCGCCCGGGACAACATCCGCGCCGACCTCGCCTTCGAGACGAACGTGCGCTCCGAGGTCTGGACCGCGCGCATAGGCCGGGCCCTGGGCCTGGACCCCGAGGAGGTCGAGCGGAACGTCCGTCAGCTCATCGCCGAGAGCCGGGCCCGGATGGAGGTCACGGCCCCGCCGGCGACGGCGGCCGCGGAGCCGCCTGCGTCATGACCCCTCGCCGTCCGGGTCGGCACCGCCCAGCGGGCCGGGGCCGGTGAAGTCCGGACTGGTGAAGTCCGGACCGGAGTACCCGGGCGACTCGAAACCCGGCGACTCGAAACCGGGCTCCGCGACGACCGCGACCTCCGGCTCCGGGACCTCGTACTCCGGGATCGGCGGGGGCGGCGGTACGGCTCCGCCGTCGCCGGGGTCGGTGCCCGGGCCGGGGTCGTCGGCCGAGGTGGAGAACCCCGGACTGCTGAAGCCCGGGCGGTGCAGTGCCGCGCCCCCGGGCACGTCATCTCGGCGGTACGTCATGGTCGTTCCCCTCCCCGGAGGGCTCAGCGCCGCCGCCGGCGGTACCCCGACCAGCGGGCGCCCGCACCCGAGCCGACCCCGCCGAGGTGCGCGGCGAGCAGCGTCAGCCCGACCAGCAGCAGGCTCGTCGGCGTGAACACGGCCTCCGTCGCCGTCCCGGTGGCGTTGATGATGAACGCGACCGCGAAGACGACGGCCGCAACGATGGCCAGCATCGTCCCTCCCAGTGGTCCGGGGGCGCGCCCTCGTGCCGCCCCTTCCCCCACCGTCTGCCCCCGGACCGGCCCCCCAGTCGGCCGGGACCGGTCAGCGCCCCCCTGACGGTGTCCGTGGGAGCGCTCACAGCCTAGGATTCCGCGGTGACCGGACGATGAGCCAGTGCCGTCTCATCACCCCGCGCCCTCGTGCACCCGGAGTCCCCGCATGGCGTCGCCGCACGGCCCGCTCGACCACCGCTACCGCGGTGAGCACCCGATCCGCACCCTCGCCTACCTCTTCCGGCACGACCGCGGCCGACTGGCCCTGGCCGTGCTGGCGTTCATGGTCAAGCACACCCCGATCTGGCTGACCCCGCTGGTCACCGCGCAGATCATCGACGTCATCGTGCAGCACCGGCCGCTGTCGGGCATGCTGCTCGGCACCGGCGTGCTGCTGCTGATGCTGGTCCTCAACTACCCCTTCCACCTGCTGTACGTGCGCTGCTGGTACGGCAGCGCCCGCCGCACCGGCACCCGGCTGCGCTCCGCGCTGTGCCAGCGCATGCAGCAGCTCTCCATCGGCTACCACACGAAGGTCAACTCCGCGGTCCTGCAGACCAAGGTCATCCGGGACGTCGAGGCCATCGAGCAGGCGGTCCAGCAGACCGGCGACATGGGCCTGTCCGCGCTCGCCACGCTGCTGGGCGCGCTGGTGGTCATCGCCGTGCAGGCACCGTCCTTCCTGCCGGTCTTCCTGGTCGTCGTGCCCGCGACGTCCGCGCTGGTGATGTGGCTGCGGGGGCGGCTGCGCGAGTCCAACGAATCGTTCCGCCAGGAGGTCGAGCAACTCTCCTCGCGGGTCACCGAGATGACCACCCTCATCCCCATCACCCGCGCCCACGGCCTGGAGTCCACCGCGCTGCGCCGTGTGGACGGCACGCTCAGCCAGGTCCTCACCGCGGGGCTGCGCCTGGACCGGCTCAACGGCCGCTTCGGCTCCCTCGCCTGGATCGTCCTCAACGTCCTGGGCACCTGCTGCCTGCTCGGCTCCGCGCTCGCCGCGTACCACGGCTGGCTCGGCGTCACCCCCGGCGACGTCGTCATGCTGACCACCTACTTCTCCGCCCTCACCGCGGCCGTGACCACCCTGCTCAGCCTCACCCCCGTGGTGAGCAAGGGACTGGAGTCGGTGCGCTCGGTCGGCGAGGTGCTGCAGGCGCCCGACCTCGAGCAGAACGCGGGCAAGTCCGAGGTGGCCGCCGTCCGCGGGCGGGTGGACTTCCAGGGCGTCGGATTCACCTACGACGACGCCGCCGACCACTCGGTGCGCGACTTCTCGCTCTCGGTCCGACCGGGCGAGACCATCGCACTGGTGGGCGCCTCGGGGGCCGGCAAGTCGACCGTCCTCAACCTCGTCATCGGCTTCCTGCGCCCCACCGAGGGCCGGATCCTGCTGGACGGGGCGGACATGGAGACCCTGGACCTGCGCAGCTACCGCCGCTTCGTGTCCGTCGTGCCGCAGGAGTCCATCCTCTTCGAGGGCACCATCCGGGAGAACGTCGCGTACGGCATGCCGGGCGTCCCCGAGGAGGCGGTACGGGAGGCCCTGCGGGCCGCCAACGCCCTGGAGTTCGTGGAGCGGCTGCCGGCCGGTCTCGGCACGGTCGTCGGCGAGCGGGGCGCCCGGCTGTCCGGCGGCCAGAAGCAGCGCCTGGCCATCGCCCGCGCGCTGATCCGCGACCCCCGTGTGCTGGTGCTGGACGAGGCGACCTCCGCCCTCGACTCCCGCTCCGAGGCCCTCGTCCAGCAGGCGCTGGAACGCCTGGTGGCCAACCGCACCGTCTTCGTGGTGGCCCACCGGCTGTCCACCATCCGCAACGCCGACCGCATCGTCGTCATGGACGACGGAAGGATCACGGAGGTCGGCCCGCACGAGCAACTGCTCCGCGCAGGCGGCCCGTACGCCGCGCTGCGCAGCGCCCAGACCGCCTGAGCCGGCCGGCCCGCACGCGCCCGGGGGCGCCCTCCGCGTTCGCGGAGCGGCGCCCCCGGGGGGTTTCCGCGCGGATCGGGCCGAGGGTCAGCGGCGGTGGTGGTTGACGACGTGGTGGTGACGGTGCGTCCGGTGCCCGTGCCAGCGGTGGTGATGACGCTTGCCGTGGTGGCTGTGGTGGCCGCGCCCGTGGTCACCGTGCGTGGCGTGCGTGCCGTGGGCGCGGACGGACTCCGGCGTGACGGCGCCGGCGCCGGCCGCACCGCCCAGGACGACGGCCACGGCCACACCGACCGCGGCCACGAAACGGGAAACGCGCATGGATCGACTCCTGTCTCCGCGGGTGCCGTGGGCACCCGCACGGGTGGGACACGAGAAGCGTCGGGCCTCGGTGTGCCGGTTAAGGCGCGGCACGCCCGTATTGGCACTCGATTTGCTGGAATATGACGTTCTGCGGAACCGGCGCCTGTAGGCGATCCGGGGATGCCCGCGCCGCCGCGGCATCGCGTGACCAGGCGGAGCCGCAGGTCAGGGGCGGTGCGATGTTTCGGGCGAGGTGTCCGGGGCAAGTGCCCCACGTCCCGGCCCGCGGCCGGGGACGCGCACCGACAGGTGATGGTGACGGTGGACGACACCGGCTTCGGCACCCTGCTGAGCGGGCTCCTGCAGCGCTCGCACGAGGTCGCCCCGGAGGACTGGGGCGCCGCCCTCGCACGTGCCGCCCACGAGGTGGGCCTCGACGACGTGACGGTCCTCCTCGCCGACGTACAGCAGTCCCGGCTCGTCCCGCTGCCGGGCGGCCCGGCCGGCGGTGCGCGCCGCGCCGTGGCCGTCGACGGCACGCCCGCGGGCGCCGCCTACCGGACGGTCTCCCTGCGCCTGAGCGAGCGCGACGACCGGATCACGATGTGGCTCCCGCTCGTGGACGGCGTGGAGCGGATCGGCGTCATGGAGGTCACCGCCCACCGGATCGACCCCGAACTGCTCGCCCGCTGCCGCGCGCTCGCCGACGTGACGAGCCTGGCGATGGTCTCCGGTGCGGGGGCGGGCGACGACATGCTGCGGCTCGTCCGCAGCCGCCCGATGAGCGCCGCCGCGGAGCTGGTGTGGGCCTTCCTGCCGCCGCGGACCCTCGGCACGGCCGAGGTGACCTCCAGCGCCGTGCTGGAACCCGCGTACGAGATCGGCGGCGACGCCTTCGACCACAGCCTCCAGGGGAACCACCTGCACCTGGCGGTGGTCGACGCGATGGGCCACGACCTCGCCTCGGGGCTCGTGGCGGCCGTGGCGCTGGCCGGCTGCCGCGCGGCCCGGCGCGCCGGCGCGGACCTCGGCGAGATCGTCAAGTCCGTGGACGAGACCCTGGCCGAGTGGATCCCGGACCGGTTCGCGACCGCGGTCTTCGCCGACCTCGACGTCCGCAGCGGCCAGTTCGCGTGGGCGAACTGCGGGCACCCCGCGCCCCGGCTGATCCGCGCCCGGCACGTGGTCACCGGCGCCCTGGAGCGCGACGCGGACCTGCCGCTCGGCCTCGGTCCGGAGTGCGGCGGACGCCCGCGCTCCGTCCACTCCACACGGCTGGAACCCGGTGACCGGGTCCTGGTCCACACCGACGGCGTGACCGAGTCCCGCACCGAGGGCGGCGACGAGTTCGGCGAGCGGCGCCTCACCGAGTACGTCGTGCACGCCACCGCGCTCGGCGACCCCGCCCCGGAGGTCCTGCGGCGGCTCGTCCACGCCCTCCTGGCGCACCGGCACGGCCGTCTCGACGACGACGCCACCGTCCTGCTCGCCGAGTGGCACCCCACCCGCTGAATGCGGCTGCCCGGAGCGGTTTCCACCGCACGGCCCGGGGCAGCCGCATTCCGACGGCCCACGGACCGCCCGCGCGGTGGCGGACACGGTCGGTGCCGCGGCCATCGCGCAGCGCGACGGCCGCCGGGCGCCCGCCGGGTGTCCACGAGAAACATGCCCTGATCGGGAATGTTATGTCGTGTAAATCACGTTCGAACGGGTATGCGGTGTCGAGAAGACCTGAGGAGGCGCCCAGCCGTGGACACACGCAACGGCCACCCGACCAGCACCCGCATCCCCCGCGACCAGCAGATACGCACCTGCCGGCCTGCTGTCGTGAAGGAAGGCCGGGGCAATCCGCCGCAGCGGGAGCCCGACAGCGGCAAGGAATGGAACATCGTCAGGGGCGAGGACTGAGGGACCCGCGCCCCCCTGTGACGGAACGGGACCACTGCCCGGCGCCGGTGGGAAGGCGGAAGCGGTCGTGCGGACCGTGGGCGCGCCCACCGGTGGGGTGGCGGTCCCGTTCGCGCGTCCTCGTCAGCCCCTGGCGTCAGGCGCCTGCGCCGACCACGAGATGAGCGGCGGCCGTACGGAGGCGCACAGCGGGCCGCCCCTGGCGTCGGTGAGGCCCAGCCGCCCGACGAGCATCCCGGAGCGTGCGGCCTCGCGGAGCGTCCCCGTCCCTACGCCGTCGAGCATGAGCTTGGCGCGGCGGAACATCGTGAAGCCGCCGTCACCGGCCAGCGTGCCCCAGGACAGGTAGACGAAGCGGGCGCCGGGGCCGCCCTGGACGTAGGGGCCCGTGACGTCGACGCCGTCAGGGGTCTCACGGACCCGGCAGTCGAGGTCCCACGTCGCCGCCGCGGCGTCCCCCGGCCGCGGGTCCAGGAGTTCCGAGGGACGGGCGCGGCGCTGCACGGCGACGTGGACGCCGGCGTGGTCGCCGAAGCCGCGGCCGGGCAGGTCGCGTGCCTCGATGCGGAGCCGCACGGTCAGCCCCCCGCCGTCACGAGCCGGAACGCCAGGCACACCACGGACGTCGCGTCCTCGACGGGGGTGCCCGCGCGTTCCCAGAAACGGCGGTGCCCGGCCCGCCAGTCGGTGAGGGAGGCGTCCCCCTCACCCTCGGCGGCGGCGTGCTCCCACGTCACGTCCGCGAAGGACGTCACCGCCACGCCCGTGATCTCGATGACGCCCACGCAGCGGCTCTCCCGGTCCAGCAGGGCCAGCCGCTCGCCGACGAACTCCAGCCCCTCGGACTCCTCGACGTACTCGGACAGCAGTCCGGTCGTCGTGGTCTTCCTGCCCGCCAGGACCAGGGAGTTCAGCTCGTCCCGCAGCGCGTCGGGCGTGCCGAGCTCCATGGAGCGCATTCCGTCGACCCGCGGCCACATCGGCGTACCGCCCCTCGGTGCGTGGGAGTGCCGTCCGCGGGATCATCACACGACGGGTGTCACCTCCGCCAGGAACGGAGGGTCCGCGCCCGCCCGCCCGCAGGTCAGAGCCGCGACCCGCGCGGCGAGTTCCAGGGCGTCGGCCACCGCGGGCGGCACGGGACCGCCGTCCGCGGCCGCGCGCAGCCGCCCGCGGGCCGCCGCCCCGCCGAGCAGCCCGGCGGTGAGGAGACCGGCGAGCAGACCCGCCATGAAGGCGTCACCGGCGCCGATCGTGTCGACGACCTCCACCCGGTGGGCGGGGACACGGTGCCGTCCCCCCGGTGCCCAGTGGGCCTCGGCACCTCCCGCGCCCCGGGTGAGGACGACCAGGCGGGGACCGCGGCGCGCCCAGTCGGCGGCGACCTCGCCCGGATCCCGTCCGGGGTGGAGCCACCCGAGGTCCTCCTCGCTGGCCTTCACCACGTCGGCGAGCGCCACCAGCCGTTCCACGCGCGGCCGTTCGGTCTCCGGCGGACCGAGCAGCGCGGGCCTGAGGTTCGGGTCGTACGAGACGGTGTGCCCACGCCGCCGGACCGCCGCGGCCAGGGCGAACAGCCGCCCCGCACCCGGCTCCAGCGCGGTGGCGATCGAACCGGTGTGGAGGTGCCCCGGCACGCCGAGCGGTCCGACCGGGGGGAGGTCCCAGGTGATGTCGAACCGGTACGCGGCGCTGCCGCTCCCGTCGAGCTCGGCCCTGGCCGTGGACGTCGGTGCGTCCACGACCGACCCCGGCAGCAGCGCGACGCTCCCCTCCACCAGCCGTTCGACCAGTGCGTCGCCGTGCGCGTCCCGGCCGATGCGCGTGGCCAGGGTGACCGGGTGCCCGAGCCGGGCCAGACCGAGCGCGGTGTTGGCCGGGCTGCCGCCCGGGTGGGCCTGCCGCGTCCCGTCGGGCCCGACGACCACGTCGGTCAGTGCCTCGCCGGCGACCAGCGTGGCGGGCGCGGTCACGGCCGCACCAGGATCTTGCGGCCGACCCCCGCCGCGAAGCGCTCGATGGCGTGGGGGTAGTCGGTGAGCGGGAAGCGGTCGCTGATGAACACCCCGGGATCCAGCACCCCGGCGGCGAAGAGCTCGGCGGCCCGCTCGTAGCTGTGCAGGACCGCCATGGAGCCCGTGATGGTGATCTCCTCGTTGTAGATCCGGTACGGCTCGATGACCGCGCGGGCGGCGTAGTCGGCGACCCCGAACTGCAGGAAGGTGCCACCCCTGCCGACCCGTTGCAGCCCGTCCTGGATCGCGGCGGCGTTGCCGGTGGCGTCCACGACGACCTCCCACCCGCGCGGGCGGGCGATCTCCTCCGCCGAGCCGGCCGTGTTGTCGCAGCCCAGCAGCCTTGCGGTGGCGAGCCGTTCGGGGTTGACGTCGACGACGTCCACGCTGGCCGCCCCCGTCCGCTTGGCGAGCTCCAGCATCATCAGGCCCATCGTTCCCGAGCCGTAGATCAGCACATGGGCGCCGAGCCGGCTGCGCAGCACGTCGTAGCCGCGCACGGCGCACGACAGCGGCTCGATCAGCGCGGCGTCCGCGGTGGCCACGTGGTCGGGCAGGACCACGCAGTTGGCGACCGGTGCGACGGCGAACTCGGCGGCGCCGCCCGGCTCGGTGACCCCGATCGCGGCCCACCGCTCGCACAGGTTGCCGCGGCCCAGGCGGCAGTAGTGGCACTCGCCGCAGTGCAGCGAGGGGTCGACGGCGACCCGGGCGCCGACCGCCACCTCCGTGACGGCCGAACCGACCGCGACCACCTCGCCGGCGAACTCGTGCCCCGGCACGATCGGCAGCGTCGGCGCGAACTCGCCCTGCAGGATGTGCAGATCCGTTCCGCACAGGCCGCAGGCCGCGACCGCGACCACCACGTCCCGAGGACCGGGGGCGGGGTCCTCGACGGTGGCGAGCTCGATCTTCCCGGGCTCGGCGATGACGACTGCCTTCACTTGACGGCTCCCAGTGACAGGCCCTGGACCAGTCGGTCCTGGGCGGCGAATCCGGCGACGAGGACGGGCAGGGACACCACGACGGCCGCGGCGCAGACCTTGGCGAGGAAGAGTCCCTGGCTGGTGACGAAGGAGGTGAGGAAGACCGGCGCGGTCACCGAACGGACACCGGTGAGCACCCGGGCGAAGAGCATCTCGTTCCAGCTGAAGATGAAGCAGATCAGCGAGGTGGCCGCGATGCCGGGGGCGGAGACGGGGATGACGATGCGGCGGAAGACGGCCGGCAGTCCTGCGCCGTCGATCGCGGCGGCCTCGATGATCGCCACCGGGATCTCGGCGAGGAAGGACCGCATCATCCAGACCGCGATCGGCAGGTTCATCGAGGTGTAGAGCAGGACCATCAGCCAGACGTTGTCCAGCAGTCCGAGGTTCTGCGCCACGAGGTAGATAGGCAGCAGCCCGGCCACCGCGGGCAGCATCTTCGTCGACAGGAAGAAGAACAGCACGTCGGACCACTTGCGGACGGGACGGATCGACAGCGCGTACGCGGCGGGTATCGCCAGTGCCAGCACCAGGAGGGTGGAGACCAGGCTCGCCGTCAGGGAGTTGACCAGGGCGGGCCACGGGCTGGCGCCGGTGGCGGCGCCGAAGAACTCCCGGTAGCCGTCGAGGGTGAGCCCGGCGCCGAGGGAGGGCGGGTTGGTGGCGGCGTCCGTCTCGCTGTGCAGCGAGGTCACCACCATCCATGCGATCGGTGCGACGAACAGCAGGGCGGCGGCCCAGGCGACCAGCCCCCACAGGGAGGCGGAACGACGCCTGCGCGCACCGGGCGCGGCCACGGCGCTCATGAGGACTCCTCCTTCAGCAGCGTCGACACCAGGCGCAGCGCGAGGGTGGCGACGACGATGGTCCCGGCGACCACGACCACGCCGGCCGCCGAGGCCCGGCCGTAGTCGTGCGCCTTGTAGAAGGACTCGTAGATCGTGTACGGCAGGTTGGCGGTGCCCAGGCCGCCCGAGGTGAGGGTGAAGACCGCGTCGAAGTTCTGCACGACGTAGACCGAGCCCAGCAGCGCGGCCAGTTCGAGGTAGCGCCGCAGGTGGGGCAGGGTCAGGAAGCGGAAGACCTGCCAGGCGTTCGCGCCGTCCACGCGGGCCGCCTCCACCGCCTCCGTGGAGCGGCTCTGCAGTCCGGCGAGCAGGATCAGCATCATGAACGGGGTCCACTGCCACACCAGCGAGGCCCCGATCGCCCCGAGCGGCATCGAGGTGATCCAGTCCGGCTGCGGCGGGCGTTCGCTGCCGAACAGCTGCCACAGCCAGGTCAGGGCGCCGTTGAACAGCCCGTACTCGGGGTTGTAGAGGGCGTGCTTCCACAGCAGCGCCGAGGCGACCGGAACCAGGAGGAACGGCGCGATCAGCAGGGTCCGCACCAGTCCGCGGCCGCGGAACCGCCGGTCCAGCAGCAGCGCCAGGCCCAGTCCCAGCACGAGGCTGACCAGGACGACGCCGGCCGTGAGCCAGACGGTGGTCAGCACGGACGCCCGCAGGTCGGCGTCGCCGAACACGTCGGCGTAGTTGGTCAGTCCGGTGAAGCCGCGCCGGTCGGGGTAGAGGGCGTTCCAGTCCATGAAGGAGATCACCAGCGTGGCCACGAAGGGCAGCTGGGTGACGACCACCATGAACACCAGCGCCGGCATCAGGGGCGCGCGCCGGGCCCACGCGGCGGCCCGGCCGGGGCCCGCGGTCCGGGCGGCCGCCGCCCGGACCGGTGCCCGGCCGCGCACCTCCTGCGTGACGGCGCTCGACGTACCGGTCATGGCCGAATCACCCGTTCCGGTACTGGGCGGCGACCTTCTCCGCGAGCTGCTGGGCCTTGTCCAGCGCCGCGTCCACCGAGGTGCGCCCGGCGATCGCGGAGGCGATCTCCTGCGAGACCTTGGTGCCGAGGTCCGGGAACTCGGGGATGTCGACGAACTGGATGCCGAGCGTCGGCCGCGGCTGGACGCCCGGGTCGCGCGGGTCGGCCCCGGCGATGGCCTCCTCGGTGGCCTTGGCGAAGGGGCCCGCCACCTTCAGGTAGTCCGCGTTCGCGTACGTGGAGGTGCGCTTGCCCGCCGGGACGCGGGCCCAGCCGAGCTTCTCGCCGACGAGTTCCTCGTACCCCTTGCCGGACGCCCAGGCCACGAACTTCGCCGCGTCGTCCTGGTGCTTGCCCGCCTTCTGGATGCCCCACGCCCAGGTGTACAGCCAGCCGGAGTTGTCGGTCTTCACCACGGGCGCCGGGGCATAGCCGACCTTGCCGGCGACGGGGGAGTCGGCACTGTCGAGGATCCCGGCCGCCGAGGTGGCGTCGTACCACATGGCGGTCTTGCCCTGCTGGAAGGCGCCCAGGCACTCCGCGAAGCCGGCCTGCGGCGCGCCCGCCTCGCCGTGCTCGCGGACCAGGTCGACGTAGAACTTCGTCGCCTCCTTGAAGGCGGGCGCGTTCACCTGGGCCTGCCAGTCCTTGCTGAACCAGGTGCCGCCGAAGGTGTTGACGACGGTGGTCAGCGGAGCCATCACCTCGCCCCAGCCGGGCAGCCCGCGCAGGCAGATGCCCTTCATGCCGGGCTCGGCGCCGTCGGCCTTCGCCGCGAGGCCGGCGACCTGCTGCCAGGTGGGGCGGTCGGGCATGGTGAGGCCCTTCGCCTCGAACACGTCCTTGCGGTACATCAGGAACGACGACTCGCCGTAGAACGGCTCCGCGTACAGCTTCCCGTCGGCGCCGGTCAGGCTCTCCCTCATCGACGGCAGGATGTCCGCCTGGTCGAAGTCCGGGTCCTTGGCGACGGTGTCGTCCAGCGGGGCCAGCCAGCCGTTCTTGCCGTAGATCGGCGCCTCGTAGTTGCTGATGGACGCGACGTCGTAGGTGCCGGCCTGGCTGGAGAACTCCTGGCTGATCTTGTCGCGGACGTCGTTCTCGGGCAGCACCGTGAAGTTGACCTTGATTCCGGTGCTCTTGGTGAAGTGCGACGCGGTCAGCTTCTGCAGGTCCAGCATCTGCGGGTTGTTGACCATGAGGACGTTCACGGAGGCGCCGTCGCCCTCGCCGTCCCCTCCGCCGCCACCCGCGCCGGCGCAGCCGGTGGCGAGCAGGGCCGTGCAGGCCCCGAGTGCGGTCAGCCGGACGGCGGCGCGGCGCCGTGGCGCCCTTGCGCGGTCGGTGTCGGTCCTGGACATGGGGAGGCCTTCCTGTGAGGGGGATCCCGGCGGCGGGCCCGCGGCCCGGGGCGCGTCGGGGTGTGCCGGGGCGACCTGCGGCGGCTCGCGCGCAGGGTGGAGGGGGAGGTGCGGTGGATCAGACGCGGATCACGTTGGGGCCGAGCAGCGAGTAGCGGTGGGCCTCGGGGGCCGGCAGGCCCGTGTCGGTGACGATCGTCTCGAAGTCGCCGATCTCCGCGAACCGGCAGAAGCTCGAGGCGCCGAACTTGGTGTGGATCCCGACCAGGACGCGGCGCCGCGCGGAGCGCACCGCCTGCGCCTTGACGTCCGCGACGACGGGATCGGGGGTGGTCAGGCCGAAGTCGCGGGATATGCCGTTGGCCCCCATGATCGCCAGGTCGATGACGAAGGAGGACAGCATCTGGGTGGCCCAGGAGCCGACGGTGGCCAGGGTGCGGCCCCGTACGCGGCCCCCGAGCAGCAGCACGGTGGTCTCGGGGGACTGGGCGACCGCCGCCGCGGTCGGCAGCGAGGCGGTCACCACGGTCAGCGGGCGGCCGGTGGGGAGCAGCGCCGCCAGCAACTGCTGGGTGTAGCCCTCGTCGATGAAGACGGTCTCCGCCTCGCCGAGCAGCTTCACCCCCGCCGCGGCGATCCGGCGCTTGCCCTCCACCTGGTGGGTCTCGCGGCGGGCCAGGTCCGTCTCGAAGCCGGCGCTCTCCACCGGGTACGCCCCGCCGTGGGTCCGGCGGACCAGTCCGCGCCGCTCCAGTTCGCTGAGGTCGCGGCGGATCGTCTCCGGTGCCACCTTGAAGTCCGCAGCCAGTGCGGTGACCTCCACCCGTCCGGCCTGCCGCACCAGGGCCAGGATCCTGTGCTGCCGTTCGTCGCCGCGCATGGCCGCACCTCCCTGGTCCCGGTTCCGTCATGGCCGTTCGGGCATCGGCCGCCCGTTTCCGCCCGTCCGAGATTTATACCGCCGGGGGGAGCGGTGCGGTCAGCCCGTACAAGGGCGGAGTGCGCCCGTTTCTGCCCGCTTCCGGAAGTGAGGTGACGCAGGTCGGCGATGGTTCGACCGGATCACGCCAGTGAGTTTGCGGGTTTTTCTGCGTTTGGGTGATCATCGGGTGACGTCAGGGGTGACGTCCGGCCGGCGGACGACGGGAGCGGCGCAGCGATGAGCAGGTGGCGGAAGACCCTCGACCGGGCCGGCATCACCGACCCCGCCCTGCGCGAGGCGTACACCGCCCAACGCCGCCTGGTGGCGCGCTTCGACCGGGCCTCGTACGCCGCCGTGCGGCTGCTGCTGCCGGCGCCGCTCGTCCCCGACGCCCTCGCGGCCACCGCCTTCATGCACCACAGCGACAACCTGCTGGACCGCGGTCCGGACGGCCGCGGTGCCTTCGCCGCGTGGGAGGCGCAGGTCCGCGCGGCCCTCGCGGGTGATCCGGGGGACCCGCTGACGCGTGCCCTCGCCCACCCCGTCACCCGGCGGCCGGCGCTCCGGGGCATCGTCGCGGACTACCTCGTCGCCGCCCCCGCCGACGCCGAGTGGCGCGGCCTCGCCACCGAGGCCGACTTCCAGGCCTACGTCGACGCGTACGCGCTGCCCGCCTTCCTCCTCGTCGCGGGACTGCTCGCGCCGCCCACCGGCTTCGACGCCTACCGTGCCGCCTGCCGCACCTTCATCGAGGCCGCCCAGCGCCTGGACTTCCTGGAGGACATGGCCGAGGACCTCGCGGACGGGCGGCTGGGCGTCCCCGAGGACGCCCTGGCCCGCCACGGCCTGAGCCGCGCGGCCCTGGCCCGGGACCCCGACCCGGCGTCGGTGGCCGCGCTCGTCCGCGACCAGGCAGGGCTGGTGCGGTCCGGCTTCGCCGGCGCGTGCGGGCTCGTGGACCTCGTCCCGGAGCCCAACCGCCCCATGGTCAGGGCCCTCATCGCGCTCCAGGGGCACCGGTTGCGCAGCGTGGAGCGCGCCGGCGCGACGCTCGCCCGGCGACCCGCCCCGCGTCCGCTGGGTCCCGCCCTGCTCACCCTCGCCCGCGCGTACGCGAGCACCTTCCGGCACCGCGCGCGGCGGTAGGCCGTGTCGTCCGGCAGCGCCGCGTCACGCCGTGGACGAACCGGGCGGGCGGTGCCGGCCCGCGGCGAGGACCTCGGAGAGGCTCACGGCGGGACAGCCGAGCATCCCCGTCAGCACGCGCCGCTGGCGCTCGGTCAGCGGGGCGACGAAGACCGCCGCGTCGGCATCGGCCCCTTCGCAGACCGCGGCTGCCTCGCGGACCTTCCCGTGGCTCAGCAGGGTCCGTGAGGAATAGGGCAGGGCCATCTTCGCGACCCCGCCGTCCGAGACACCGCGCCGCTGGACGATCCGCCCGACGACCCGGGCACCGCGCGCCGTCAGTTCCGCGGCCGCCGCATCCATGAGCGCGGCGAAGTCCTTCTCCTTCGCGGAGAAGAGGCCGACGACCACGACGCCGGCCCCCGCCACCTCCACGGGCGCGACCTGGCGTTCGCCGGACCCCGGCCTCGCAGGGCGAGCCGGGCGCCGGTCGCGCCGTCGGGGCTGGTGCATGACCCACAGGGTAGACGCCGACGCCCCGCCACCGGTGGCGATGCGCGTGGTGCCGCCGACCGGGACCGAAAGAACGGGCCGAGCGGTCCACCGCCCGGGAAAGCCCGCCCAATGCCTCCGTCCGGCCACCGGGTTGACGGGAATTCACGGTGGTGAGAATTATCCGGGCGGGAACTTACTGTTTCCGTTTCCGTCGGCATGCGGCGTCGCGGAGAAGTTAGTATAAGGTTCAAGAATCGGTCGTCCGGGTGGGGGCCGGCGGGCCGGTCCCGCCTGTCCGTGTCTCATGGAACGGCAATCGTTCGCTGCGGGATCGCCCGGTGCCGCATTGTCGACGGCGCGCCGGAGGGGACGGCAGGCAAAGATGCCGGCCCGGTCCGCAGCCGTAGTGCTCGCCGTCTGTGCCAGGTGGGGAGTTCATCAATGGGGCACCAGCAACATCTGTATTCGCACGCCTTCTATCCCGTGCTCGCCTACGTGATGGCGGCCTTGGGCTCGGGCCTCGGGCTCGCCTGTGCGGCCCGCTTCCACGCGCGGGGGCTCGCCAAGGGCTGGCCGTGGCTGGCCGCCGGGGCGCTGACCCTCGGGTCGGGCATCTGGGGCATGCACTTCATCGCCATGCTCGGCTTCTCCGTCGACGGCGTCGAACTCCGTTACGATGTGCCGCTGACCGCGCTCAGCCTGGTCGTCGCGATCGTGATCGTGGGTGTCGGCATGCTGGTCGCCGGCCTGAAGCGGTCCTGGGGCGGGCTGCTCGCCGGGGGAGTCGGCGCGGGGATCGGCGTCGCCGCGATGCACTACCTGGGCATGGCGGCCCTGCGCTTCCCCGGCACCTTCGACTACACGACCACGCTCGTGGTGCTCTCGGTGGTCATCGCGGTGGCGGCCGCCACCGTGGCGCTCTGGTTCACCCTGCGCGTGACAGGGGCCCGCGCGACGGTGGGAGCCTCGCTGGTGATGGCGATCGCCATCAGCGGCATGCACTACACGGCCATGACGGCCGTCACGGTACGGAGCGTGTCGGGGGTCGTGAGCGAGGACGGCGTCACCGGGATCACCCTCGTCGCCCCGCTCATCATCGGCCTGGGCATCGAGGTGCTGCTGGTCCTCTTCGCCGTCCTGGTGAATCCCGTCGAGGTCGTGGGGAACCCGGGGGCGGCGCCGCGGGAGGAATTCACCTCCCGACCGTACGAGAACCGCCCGGCTCCCGAGGCCGTGCAACACACGGCACCGGCGAGTTATCACGTCCCGGCTCCCGCCGCGCGCTTCGAGGCATTCGGTGGCGAGCAGGCGGATCCGTACCGCGATTCCCGCGAATACCGGAGCTGAAATCCGGGAATCGAAGGAGAGTACAGCGGGCCGGGCCGTCAGGGACGTCATTCCCGTCGGCCCGGCCCCCTTCCGTTTGTCTTTCCGCTTTCCCTTCCGGTTCCTTTTCCCCGCGCGCTTCCGCCGATCGCCTCGGCCACCTCGGCGAGCGCGGCGAAGGTGTGGCCGCTGACGAACTCGTCGCAGTGGGGGAGCGCCGCCGCCATGCCGCCCGCGAGGGGAAGGTAACCCGGCGCCGCCTTGCGGGGGTTGACCCATATGACGCGGTGCGCCAGCCGCCGCAGCCGGGCGGCCTCACGCCCCACCGCCCGCGGGTCCTCGCCCTCCCACCCGTCGGAGAAGATCACGACGATCGCGCCGCGTGCCATGCCGCGGCGGCCGAAGCGGTCGTTGAACTCCGCCAGCGCGTGCCCGATCCGGGTGCCGCCCGACCAGTCCGACGCGACGGCCCCCGCCCGGCGCAGCGCCGCGTCCACCCCGCTCCGCCCCGAGTGGCGCAGCACCGGGGTGAGGCGGGTCAGGCGTGTGGCGAAGACGAAGACCTCGGCGGCCACACCGACCGCCGCCGCGCGGGGGAAGAGCCTGAGGTAGGCACGGGCGTACGGCTCCATCGAGCCCGAGACGTCGCAGAGCAGCACCAGCGGGCGGCGCCGCAGCCGGGGGCGCGACCGGGCCAGGCGCACGGGCTCCAGCCCCGTCGTGCGGATCGCGCGCAGCGTGCGGCGCGGGTCCACCCGGGGGCCGTGCGGATCGGTGTCGCGGCGCCGGGTCCTGCGCAGCGGGGTGCGCAGCAGAATCAGCTCCATCAGCCGGTCCAGGGCGGCCAGTTCCGCCGCGTCCAGGGCGGCGAAGTCCTTGTGGGCGACGACCTCCGCGGTGCTGCCCAGCGTCGGCACCGTCCCCGCGGGGCCGGCCGCCTCCTCCCCGGTGCGGGGCCCGGCCACCGTGCGTGCCGGCCCCGTCCCGGCGGGTGCCGGACCTGGTGCCGTGCGGGCGCCGGGGGACGGGGCCAGCCGCGCGGCGTCCTCGGCGGCGTCCGGGGGAGCGGCGGTACGGTCGCCGCGTTCCGCGGGAACGCCCCCGAGCCCGCCGAACACATCCTCGAAGACCCGCTCGAAGGGCGCGACGAGTTCCCGGTCGGTCACGAAGGCCAGCCGCGCCGTCCAGTACAGGGCCTCCCGGTCCACCGGCGGCACCAGTCGCAACGACCGCAGGAAGCACACCGTCCGCTCGGGGGTGACCGGCAGGCCCGCGCGGCGCAGCGCCTCGCCGAGCCGGCCGCCGAACTCCGCCGTGTCGAACAGCGCCATCGGCAACGGCAGCGGCCGCGCCGGCCCGGACGCCGGCTCAGGCGTCACGGCCGCTGCCCACGAGCCACTCCAGGCCCCGGTCCCGCACCAGTTCCTGGTCCTCCCGGTACTTCAGCAGCGTGCCCAGGGTCGCCCCCGCGGCCTCGGCGTCCAGGCGCCGTACGCCGAGCAGGGCGAGCGCCGCGAGCCAGTCGATGCTCTCGGCGATGCCCGGGGCCTTCTGGATCTCCAGGCCGCGCAGCCGCCGCACCGCCGCGGAGATCGCCTCCGCGAGTTCCGCCGAGGTCCCGGGCACCCGGCGGCGGACGATCCGCACCAGGCGCTCGGGGTCGGGGTAGTCGATCCAGTGGTAGAGGCAGCGCCGTTTGAGGGCGTCGTGCAGATCACGGGTGCGGTTCGAGGTGAGCACCACGACGGGCGGCACCACGGCACGGATGGTGCCGAACTCCGGGATCGTCACGGCCGACTCGGCCAGCACCTCCAGCAGGAAGGCCTCGAAGTCGTCGTCCGCCCGGTCGATCTCGTCGATCAGCAGCACCGCGGGCTCCGGGCCGGGATGGGTGAGCGCGGTCAGCACCGGGCGCCGCAGCAGGTACTCCTGCGTGAACAGGTCGGCCTCGGCGAGCCGTTCGCCGCGCGACTCGGCGAGCCGGATGCCCAGCAGCTGGCGCGCGTGGTTCCACTCGTACAGGGCCTCCGCCGCGTCGAGGCCGTCGTAGCACTGCAGCCGCACCAGCGGGCCGCCCAGCACACCGGCCAGCGCCTTCGCCGCCTCCGTCTTGCCGACCCCGGCCTCGCCCTCCAGCAGCAGCGGCTGCGGCAGCCGCAGCGCCAGGAACAGCGCGGTGACCAGTCCGGGGTCCGCGAGGTAGCCGTGCTCGTCGAGCGCCCGGCGCAGACCCGCGGCGTCCGGGACGCGCTCCTGCGCGAACGTGCTCACCGGGCCTCCGCGTAGCGGGCGGGGTCGGCCTCGAACGCCGTGCGGCAGCCCGCGCAGCAGAACCAGCGGCGCTCGCCCCCGGCGTCGGAGTGCGGGGTGTCCGGTACGGCGGCCACCGTCATCCCGCAGACCGGGTCCAGCGCGGTGGCCGGTGCGGGCTCTCCCGCGGCGGACGGCCCGCCCACCGGGGGCGCGCCGTGCGCCTCGTCCCCGCCCCGTACCGAGGCGACCACCTCGGCGAGGATGGACAGCGCGATCTCGCCCGGGGTACGGGCGCCGATCCACAGGCCCGCGGGCGTACGGACCGCGTCCCGCTGCTCCCGCGTCAGGTCCAGCCCGGCGACCACCGCCGCCCCGCGCCGGGGACTGGCCACCAGCCCGACGTACGGCACGCCCGCGCGCACCGCCGCCGTCAGCGCGGCCTCCTCGTCACGCCCGTGCGAGGCCACCACGACCGCGCGGACCCCGGCCAGCGCGGTGAACCCGCCGGCGGGCGGCCCCGCGACCTCGTAGCCGAGGGCGGGGCCGAAGCCGGTCAGGGCCCGGGCGATGGGCGTGTCGCCCAGCACCAGGACGCGCGGGACGGGACGCCGGGGTTCGAGGAAGATCTCCAGCTCCCCGCCCGACAGGCACGGGTTGCGCAGGCTCAGTGCCCCGTCCTCCGCCTCGGGCTCCACGCCGGCGCCCTCGTCCGCCGCCTGCGGGGAGATCCGCAGCAGCAGCGCCTCGCCGCTGGCCAGCGTCCGCAGCGCCTGCGCGCGGACCGTGGCCTCCGCGCAGACGCCGCCGACGAACCCCTCGATCCGGCCGTCCTCCAGCACCACGGCGGTGTCGCCGGGGCGCGCGCTCGCCGGGCGGCGGGCGCGCACCACGGTCGCCCTCACGAACGGGACGTGGCGCGCGGTGAGTTCGGCGATCCGCGCGTCCAGCACCGGGGCCTGGCTCATTGCGGCGCCTCGACCTGGCCGTGCCGCATGGCCTGCCACACCCGGCCGGGCGTGAGCGGCATGTCGGCGTGACGCACGCCGATCGCGTCGAGCACCGCGTTGACCACCGCGGGGGGCGAGCCGACGGTCGCGGACTCGCCGATGCCCTTGGCGCCGATCGGGTGGTGCGGGGACGGTGTGACGGTGTGCCCCAGCTCCCAGGCCGGCACCTCGAGCGCGGTCGGCAGCAGGTAGTCCATGAAGGAGCCGGACAGGCAGTTGCCGTCCTCGTCGAAGCCGATGAACTCCATCAGCGCCATGCCGACCCCGTCCGCGAGGCCGCCGTGCACCTGCCCCTCGATGATCATGGGGTTGATGCGCGTCCCGCAGTCGTCCACCGCGATGAAGCGCCGCACCTTCACCGCGCCCGTGCCCGGGTCGACGTCGACCACGCAGATGTACGCCCCGAACGGGTAGGTCAGGTTGGGCGGGTTGTAGACCGTGGTGGCCTCCAGATGGCCCTCGACGCCCTCCGGCAGCTCCAGTGCGCCGTGCGCGGCCAGCGCGATCTCCTGGATCGTCCGGGTCATCGCCGGGTCGCCCTTGACCGACCAGCGGCCCTTGGTCCACTCCAGGTCGTCGGGCGACACCTCCAGCATCGCCCCCGCGATGATTCGTGCCTTGTCCCGCACCTTGCGAGCGACCAGCGCGGCGGCCGCGCCGGACACGGGGGTGGAGCGGGAGCCGTAGGTGCCGAGCCCGAAGGGCGTCTGGTCGGTGTCGCCGTGCACCACGTCGATGTCCTCGGGCGGGATGCCCAGTTCCTCGGCGACGATCTGCGCGAACGTCGTCTCGTGGCCCTGCCCCTGCGTCTGCACGCTCAGCCGCACCACGGCCTTGCCCGTGGGGTGGACGCGCAGCTCGCAGCCGTCGGCCATGCCCAGACCCAGGATGTCCATGTGCTTGCGCGGGCCCGCGCCCACCGTCTCGGTGAAGAACGACAGCCCGATGCCCATGAGTTCACCGCGTCCGCGCTTGTCCGCTTGCTCGCGGCGCAGTTCCTCGTAGCCGGCGAGGTCCATGGCCTTGCGCAGGCAGGCCGGGTAGTCGCCCGAGTCGTACTCCCAGCCGGTCTTGTTCTGGTACGGGAACTGCTCGGGCCGCAGCAGGTTGCGCATCCGCAGTTCGGCGGGGTCGGCGCCGAGTTCGGCCGCGAGGCAGTCCACCATACGCTCGATCAGGTACACCGCCTCGGTGACGCGGAAGGAGCAGGCGTAGGCGACGCCGCCCGGCGCCTTGTTGGTGTAGACGCCGGTGACCTCGCAGTGCGCCGCCTCGATGTCGTACGAGCCGGTGAAGATGTGGAAGAAGCCCGCCGGGTACTTCGTCGGCTGCGCCGTGGAGTTGAAGGCGCCGTGGTCGGCGAGGACCTTGACGCGCACACCGAGGATGCGGCCCTCGCGGGTCGCCGCGATCTGACCCGTCATGTGGTAGTCGCGGGCGAAGGAGGTGCTCATCAGGTTCTCCGAGCGGTCCTCCACCCACTTGACCGGCTTGCCCGTGACGATCGAGCCGACGACCGCGCACACGTACCCGGGGTAGATGCCGACCTTGTTGCCGAAGCCGCCGCCGATGTCCGGGGAGATGACCCGGATCTTGTGCTCGGGCAGCCCCGCGACCATCGCGTACAGCGTGCGGTGCGCGTGCGGCGCCTGGGTGGTCGTCCAGAGCGTCAGCTTGCCGTCGACCGGGTCCATGGAGGCCACCGCGCCGCAGGTCTCCAGCGGCGCGGGGTGCACGCGCGGGTAGAGCATCGTCTGCTCGACCACGACGTCGGCGCCGGCGAACACCTCGTCGGTGGCGGCCCGGTCGCCGGCCTCCCAGTCGAAGATGTGGTTGTCCGTACGGCCCTCCAGGTCGTCCCGGATGACCGGAGCGGCCGGGTCGAGGGCGCGGCGCGCGTCGATGACGGGGTCGAGCGGCTCGTAGTCCACGTCGATCAGCTCGATCGCGTCGCGGGCCGCGTAGTGGTCCTCGGCCACGACGAAGGCGACCTCCTGGCCCTGGAAGCGCACCTTGTCGGTGGCGAGCACCGCCTGGGTGTCCATCGACAGCGTCGGCATCCACGCCAGCCCGAGCCCGGCCAGCGTCTCCCCGGTGATCACGGCCTTGACCTTGGGGTGCGCCTCGGCGGCGGAGGTGTCGATGGACACGATCCGGGCGTGCGCGAACGGGCTGCGCAGCACCGCGCCGTGCAGCATGCCCGGCAGCTTCACGTCGTCCACGTAACGGCCTTTGCCGCGGACGAAGCGCGGGTCCTCCTTGCGCTTCATCCGGCCGAAGCCGATCGGCCGCTCCTCGGCGGCGGGCGCGGCGGGTTCCTCGACGGTGGTCATGCCTGGCTCCCCGCTTCCGCACGGCTGCCGGCCTCGTGGGCGGCGGCCCACCGGATGGCCTTGACGATGTTGAGGTAGCCCGTGCACCGGCACAGCTGCCCCGAGATGGCCTCGCGGACCTCGTCCTCGGACGGGTCGGGGTTGCGGTCCAGCAGGGCCCGGCCGCTGAGCATCATCCCCGGGGTGCAGAAGCCGCACTGCAGCCCGTGCTCCTCGATGAAGCCCTGCTGCACCGGGTCGAGGCGGTCGCCGTCCGCCAGCCCCTCGACGGTGCGGATCTCATGGCCCTCGGCCATGGCGGCCAGGACCGTGCAGCTCTTGACCGGCTCGCCGTCCATCAGCACCACGCAGGTGCCGCAGTTGCTGGTGTCGCAGCCCCAGTGCGTCCCGGTCAGCTCCAGGTCGTCGCGGAGGAACCGGACGAGCAGATGGCGGGCCTCCACCTCACGGGTGTGGTCCTCACCGTTGACGTTCACCGTGATCCGCACGTCCGTCATCCCTCCTTCGCGGCCGCGGCCGGGGCGGTGGCCCGGGCGACGGCGCGCCGCAGGGCCCTCTTGGTCAGTTCTCCGGCCAGATGCCGCTTGTACTCGGCCGGTCCGCGGCTGTCGGTGACGGGCGAGCAGCTCGCCGACGCCACGCGCCCGGCCTCCTCGACGAGCTCCGGCGACGGCTCACGGCCCTCCAGCAGCTCCTGCACCGCCTCCGCGTGCAGCCCGTCGGCGCCGACCGCCGCCAGACCCACCCCGACGTGCGTCATGCGACCGTCGTCGAGGGAGAGCGCCACCCCGGCCGCCGCCACCGCCCAGTCACCGGCCTTGCGCTCCAGCTTCTCGTAGGCGCTGCCGGAGTGGGCCAGGACCGGGAAGCGCACCTCGGTGAGCATCTCCCCGGCGCCGACCGCCGTCTCGTACGGTCCGCGGTGGAAGTCGGCCATGGCGACGGTGCGCTCGCCGTCCGCGCCGCGGATCACGGCCACCGCGCGCAGCGCCGCGCACACCGCCGACAGGTCCTCGGACGGGTCGGCCTGGCACAGCGAGCCGCCGATGGTGCCGCGGTTGCGGACCGGCGGGTCGGCGATCACCCGCTCGGCGTCGTGGATGATCGGGAAGTGCCGGCCGACCAGCGGCGACTCCAGCAGGGTGCGGTGCCGGGTGAGGGCGCCGACCCGCAGCTCGCCGCCGGTCTCGTCGATGTGGTCGAGTTCGGTGAGGTCGTTGATGTCGACGAGCACCTCCGGCCCGGCCAGACGCAGCTTCATCATGGGGAGCAGGCTGTGCCCTCCCGCGAGGACCCTGGCCTCCTCGCCGAAGCGCCCCAGCAGTTCCAGGGCCTCCTCCACGCTCTGCGCCCGTTGGTACTCGAACGAAGCGGGTACCTGCACGGCACCCTCCTTCCCTGCCCGGACGGTCGACGGTGTGGGTCGATGCGGGGTGCATGTGGGGGGAACACTCGCGCCGCGGGCGGGGTCGGTCAACGGCAACTGAAGGGAATGGTTAATCCGGACTGAGACAGTTGACGCTCGAACAGATGTAATGTCCCCATGACGCTCACGCAGTTGAGGGCCTTCGTCGCCGTGGCCCGACTGGGATCGGTCAAGGCTGCCGCCGAGTCGCTGGGCGTCACCGAGCCCGCGGTGTCCGGGGCCGTCGCGGCGCTCCGCCGCGAACTGGGCGACGTCCTCTTCATCCGCGCGGGCGGCGGCATCAGCCTCACCCCGGGCGGACAGCGCCTGGCCGCGGGAGCCGCCGAGATCGTCGGCCTGGCGGAGGAGACCCGCCACCGCGTACGGCAGGCCAGCGCCGGCACCGTCCAACTGCGGGTGGCGTCCACCGAGACCGGTGCCGAGCAGGTGCTGCCCGCCCTTCTCGCGTCCTTCGGACGGCGCCAGCCCGACCTGGACGCCGACACGCTGGCGGTGCCCGTCGGGGTCTTCGGCGAACTGCTCAGGGACCGCAGGGCCGACGTCACGATCGGGCCCGCGCCGGCCCCGCACCCGGCGATCGAGTCCGTGCCCTTCCTCCGCTTCCAGCTGGTCGTCGTCGCGGCACCCGGTCACCCGTTGCGGCAGCACTCCCGTATCGCCCCCGGGCGGCTCGGTCGCGAGCCCTGGCTCTTCGGCCCCGCCGGCATGGACCCCGACACCCTCGCCGGTGCCTTCCTCGCCCGCATCGGCGTCGACCCCGCCAAGGCCACCGCCTTCCCCAGCGTGACCGCCTCGCTCAACGCCGTCGCCGCGGGCGACGGGGTGACGCTGGCCCTGCTGCACGTCGTGCGCGAGGAGTTGCGGCGCTCGCACCTCGTCGTCCTCGACGTCCTCGGCATGCCGATCAACGGGATGCTGTACGCGAGCACCCTCGCCTCGGACCGGCGCTCCGCGGTCGCCGCCGCCCTGTGCCGGTTCGTCACCACCCCCGCCGCCACGCAGGCCCTGCTCGCCCGCTCCAACGGCGTGCCGCTCACGGAGTTCCGGCCGCCGGTCCACGTCACGCTCTGGAGCTGACGACCCGGGCGTGCGGGCTCCCCGGGCGGCCCCGCGACCGGCGTCTTAAGCGAACGCTGAACTGCGCGTTGACGGCCTGCGACGGCGGGCCCAAGGTGTGGGCACCGTCCGGGACCGCCGATGACGCCACGACCGGAAGAGAGGTCTGCCCTCGATGGACTTCACCAACGAGTTCCGAGTGAGCCTGCCGCCGGACCAGGCCTGGGCCCTGCTCACCGACGTCGAGCGGATCGCGCCGTGCATGCCGGGCGCCCAGCTCACCGGGCGGGACGGCGACACGTACAACGGCCTCGTGAAGGTGAAGGTCGGCCCGGTGACCGTCCAGTACAAGGGCACCGCCGCCTTCGAGGAGCAGGACGCCGCGAGCCGGACCGCGGTGCTGCGGGCGCGCGGTCGTGACGCCCGGGGCCAGGGCAACGCCGACGCGCGCATCACCGCGCGGCTGGTTCCCGAGGGTGAGGCGACGATGGTGACGGTGGAGACCCGGCTGACGGTCACCGGGAAGATCGCGCAGTTCGGCAAGGGCATGATCGAAGAGGTCAGCAGGAAGCTGCTGGGCCAGTTCGTGGAGGCCCTGGAGCGGCAACTGGCCGAGGAGCGTGCTCCCGAGCCCGCCGCGGTCGGCGGGGGTGGCGGGGGTGGCGGGGTCGGCGGGGTCGGCGGGAGCGGCGGGGACGGCGGGGACGGCACCGAGCCGTCGGCCGCGGCAGCGGCGCCCTCGACGCCTCCGGCGGCGGAGAGCACCGAGGCGGAACGGGAAGGGGGAGGGGAAGGGGCCGCGGAAGGGGGCTCGCAAGGCGACGCCGAAAGCCCGGCACCCGCGCCCGGGACGGCACCCGGCCCGGTGCGGCCCACGGCGGAACCCGAGCCGATCGACCTCATGGGCGTCGCCAAGGGCGCCGTGCTCAAGCGGGCGATCCCGGCCGCCGTCGCGGTCGTCGTGCTCGTCCTGCTCATCGTCTGGCTCGTCTGAGGCCCGCGGTGCGAGAGCTCGCGGGCCCGCTCCGGGCCTGGTACGCGGCGGGACGCACGATCGGACTCGCCACCGTCGTCGGCGCCTACCGCAGCGCGCCCCGTCCCCCGGGCGCGGCGATGGCCGTGTCCGCCGAGGGCGACGTCGCCGGGAGCGTGTCCGGCGGATGCGTCGAGGCCGCCGTGTACGAGGTGGCGCGGGAGGTCGTCCGTACGATGACGCCGCAGCTGCACCAGTATGGGATCAGCGACGACGACGCCTTCGCGGTCGGCCTCACCTGCGGCGGCACCATCGACGTCTTCGTCGAGCCGGTCTCCCCGGCCACCTTCCCCGAACTGCCCGCCGTCCTCGACGACATGGCGGCGGGCCGGGCGGTCGCGGTGGCCACGGTGGTCGCCGGTCCGGGTGCCGGGACCCGCATGGTGGTGCGCACCGGGGCACGCTCGGGCGGCCTCGGCTCCGCCGTCCTCGACGAGGCTGTGGCCGGGGACGCCCGCGCCATGCTGGCCCGCGGCACGAGCGCGCAGCGCCGCTACGGCGAACGGCGGGTCTTCGTCCGCTCCTACGCGCCACCGCCGCGCCTGCTGGTCTTCGGCGCCACCGACTTCGCCGCCGCCCTCGCCCGCCAGGGCGCGCTCCTCGGCCACCGCGTCACGGTCTGCGACGCGCGCCCCGTGTTCACCACCGCGGCCCGCTTCCCCGACGCCCACGAGGTCGTCGTCGAATGGCCGCACCGCTACCTCGCCGCCGAGTCCGCCGGGGGCCGCGTCGACGCCCGGACGATGGTGGCCGTCCTCACCCACGACCCGAAGTTCGACGTGCCGCTGCTGGAGGTGGCCCTGCGCCTCCCGTTCCTGGGTTTCGTCGGGGCGATGGGTTCCCGGCGCACCCACGAGGACCGCCTCGAGCGCCTCCGGCACGCGGGCCTGACCGACGCCGAACTCGCCCGCCTCAGCTCGCCGATCGGCCTCGACATCGGCGCCCTCACACCTCAGGAGACGGCGGTCTCCATCGCCGCCGAGATCATCGCCGGGAGGCGCGGCGGCTCCGGGTCCCCGCTCAGCGGCACGACGGGACCGATCCACGCCGCGGCGGTCCACGCGGGACACGGCGCCCGCTGACGGGCCATGACCTGCGGGGACCGAGCCCCGTGGATCGGGAGGGTGAGCGTGCCGGCTTCGTCGCCGTCCACCGTGGGCGGTCCGGACACCCTGCGCGCTCTGCAGGAGCGGGCGGCCCGCGCGCTTCCGGCCGCGTACGTCGAGGTCACCGAGGGGTGGTGGCTGCGGCAAGCCCCAGGCTGCTCCTGGTGGGTGGGCACGGTCCTGCCCCACTGGGCCGACGTGACCGGCCGGTTGGCCCACCGGGTCGCCACGGTCGCGGAGTTCTACGCCGCCCGCGATGCCACCGCCCGGTTCCGGATCAGCCCGGGGGCCTGCCCGCCCGGACTCGACGCCTTCCCGGCAGGGCGCGGCTACCGCCCCGGGAGCCCGATGTCCTTGTGCACGGAGCGGACCGCCCAGGTGCGCGAGCAGGCCGCGGCGGGCGCCGCCCCGCCGGTCCGGCTGGAGGACCGCCCCACGGACGGCTGGTTCGGCGTGTGGCGCGCGGTGCACGGCGGCTCCGGTGCCGAAAGGGACCTGCTCCACCGCGTGGAGCGGCCCTCGGCCTACGCGTGCGCCACGATCGGCGGCGAGGCCGTCGCGGTGGCCGCGCCGTCGCCGACACCGGCTGGGCGGGCCTGTTCGGCATGGCCACCCTCCCCGGCGCCCGCGGCAAGGGCGCGGCCCGCGCGGTCCTCGCCGCACTTGCGCACTGGGCCGCCGGGCAGCGCGCGGACAGCATGTACCTGCAGGTGGAACGCGACAACGCCCCCGCCGCGCGGCTCTACGACCGGGCGGGCTTCAGCGAGCTGTGCGCCTACCACCACCGGACGGCGCCGTGAGCCCCGACGGGCGGTCGGCGCCGGGGACCCACGGGTCGTCGGCCCGGAGGGCTCAGCCCGTCCCGGCCGCGGCGAAGGAGACGTCCGCGGTGTCGACGGTGCCGCCGCGGCGACCGGGGGCGCTCTGGTGCTTCCAGTAGAGGTTGGTGTGCGCGATCACCAACTCCGGGGCCGGTGCCCCGTAGGCGCTGAGGTCCTCCGTGGTGTGCGCGTCGCCGACGAGCGTGACGTCGTAGCCCCGGACGAGCCCGCCGTGCAGGGTCGAGCGGACACAGGCGTCGGTCTGGGCACCCGTGACGACGAGCCGGCCCACGCCGCGGTCGGCGAGCACCGCCTCCAACTCGGTGTCCTCGAAGGAGTCCCCGTAGCGCTTGTGGATCAGCGGCTCCGGCTCCTCGCGCACGAGTTCCGGCACGTACTGCCAGCTCTCGCTGCCCTTCTGCAGGCCTTCGTCCGAGTGCTGCACCCAGATCACGGGCACGTCCTCGGCCCGCGCCTTGCCGAGCAGGGTGTTGATGTTGGCGATGACGTCGTCCCGGTTGTGGGAGCCGGCCACCACCCCGTTCTGCACGTCGATGACGAGCAGCGCGGTGTTCGGACGGTCGGAAAGGGTCGTCATGGGGACTTCCAGTCTCTCGTCGCGGTGCCTGTGTCGTCCCCACCCTAGGCCGGGCCACCGACAATCGAGCCCGGTCGGCCCGGCCCCGGGTCGCCGGAGGACTAGTCCAGCGGGTCCAGCGTGAGGGAGGCCTGTTGCGGGTTGGCGTCGTTGACCAGCGACTCGTGGTTGCCCACGTCGTCGAAGGCGAAGGCGTACGCCTTGCCGTCGGCCATCCGCGCGTGGATCTCCCGGGCGTACTGGTTCGTCACGGAGTCCTGGTAGAAGCCGGCCGCGCTCGTGTCCGGCTGGGCGGGGTTGGTGAGCAGGGTGGTGCGGTTGAAACCGGCGCACAGCGTGCGCGAAATCGGGCCGCGCACCAGGTCGTTCGGTGCGTCCAGCAGCTTGTGGCAGCCGAACACGCTGTCCGCGTCGGGCTTCTGGAACGAGGTGACGACGGTCCCGGAGGTCTCGGTGAAGTTCATGACGCCGCCGGAGACCCGTCCGAAGTACTTCGTACCGGGCCGGTCGCCGAAGGGGGTCACCGTGAGCGTCGCGGTGGAGTACTTCTGCCAGACGCGGTTCACGTAGTCGTCCATCACGGTGCGCGGGAGCGCGCCCGTCTCGATCCCGTGGCCGGGGGAGAGGGCGCGGAGCACGGTGCCGTCGGCGCGGGTCTGGACGAGGTTCGCCCAGCCGCCCGTCCGGCCCCGCAGGGCGGCGAAGAAGCCGTTCCAGCCGCCCCGCACGAGGTGCCCGGTGGTGGTGCTGCTGCCGTCGGCGCGCTTGAGGCCGACGGCGTACGGGGCGGAGAACATGTCCACCTGCGTGCTGTTGATCCACAGCCCGGAGTCGTTCAGCGTGTACTCGGACCAGTTGAAGAGGATGTCCCGGTTGGGGTCGGACGGGTTCTGCACCGCGGGCTGCACCAGGCCCCCGGTGGTCAGCCGGAAGTCCAGCTTCCGGCCGTAGGAGAAGTAGACCCGGCCCGAGAACTTGGGGAGCCGGATGGTGACGGACCTGCCGTTGGCGGGTCCGGCGATCGAGGCGTCGGGCGCCGGGGTCGGCGGGTTGCCCCCGGCCGGCCAGGGGTGGAAGGCGCCGTTGGCGTCGGCCCAGCCCTGGCGGCCGGTGGCGAGCTCGGTGCCCAGGTCGTAGAGGTAGACGGGCTCGTTGCGGCCGGAGTTGTTGGTGACCGTCAGCGGGATGGTGGCGGGGACGGCGGCCTCGGCGCGGGGGGACGTGGTGCCGAGGACGGTGAGGCCGACCGTCATCAGCAGCGCGGCCGGCAGGGCCGCGAGGGGCTTGCGTCGGATGTGCACGCGCTTCCTCCTTGTGTGGGGGCGGAGGGACGCCACGAGGGGCGAAAAGGTGCTGAGAGCGCTCTCAAGAGTCAATGCGTGAGGCGAACATGTCAATCCATCCCGTCGGAGTTGTCGGGGTGGACGCGCAGGAGGACCTCGGCCAGGCCGGTCAGCCGGGCCCGGGCGGCCAACCCGGCGACCGGACGCCGTCCGTCGCCGCGGCCGCGGCCGCGGAGACGGACGGCGGGCGCGACGATGAGGCGGGCCGGTTCGACCTCGTCCTCCTCGGCGTCGAGCCGGAGTTCGCCGTGGCCGACCAACTCCCGCCCGTCGTGGAGCAGGTGGTCCTCCGCGTCCCGCCGGCCCGCGACCAACTCGCCCGGCACCGGGTGTTCCTGCCGCCCGCACCACAGGGCGGCCTCGCCCCGTCCACGCACCCGAGCGCCCATCGCGACGACCCCACCCTCCGGCTCCGGGGTCCGGGCGAAGTCCCGCTCGCGGGCGCGGCCGGCTCCCCTCAGGTCGCGGGCTGCGGGCTGGGGCCCGGAGGCGGGAGCGGCCCGGGTTCGGGTCCGGGGCCCGGCGGCGTGGGGTCCGGGGGCACGGGGTCCGGCCCGGGCGGCGCGGGCGCGGGCGTGGGCGGCAGCGGGTCCGGGCCGACCGGCGGCACGGGCCCGGGCGCCGGACCGGGCTCCGGGCCCAGGGGGCCGGGCGACGGGGTGGGGTTCGGGGGCACCGGATCGTTGGGGGGCGTGGCGTTCGTCGTCATGCGTTCCTCCCGGTTCGGGCCGTTTCGGCTGAGGGGCGCGTACCCGGGAGCCCGCCGCTCACGCGGCCCCGCCTGAGGAACCGTGGCCCCGACCGTCCGCCGGCCGTGCCCCCGGCAGCCTGCTGCGGGCGGCGGCCAGCGCGGCCTCCACGTCCGTGGTCCCCGTGGCGACGCACAGCGTGTACGCCACGTCCTCCACCCGGATGCGCGCCTCGGATCCGCCGTCGTCGGCGTTCGCGGCCCGCAGCGTCTCGTACTGCTCGACCAGCATGTGCAGAACCACGGGATGGGCCATCAACATGATCGGGATCCCTCCGTCACGACACCGGACATTCTGCGACTCCGCGACCGAGTACCCCTCATCCCTTCCGCCATTCGGGGTAAGGAACAGGCATGGGCGGGTGGTGGAGGGGGCGGTGATGGAGGGTTCGGGGCTCACGGAGCGCGAACGGCGTGCGCTGGCGGAGATCGAGGACCTGTTGCGCGACGACGACGTGCTGGAACGTCAGTTGCGCACGATGCGCTTGGACCCGGAGCCGAACCCACGGCCGGGCCCGGGGCCGGCTGACCTGTTGCGACGGCCACGCGCCCTGCTGCTGGCGCTGCTGGCGATCGTGTGTTTCGGGCTGCTGATCGCCGCGACCGTCACGACGCTGCTCGCGGTCGTCTGCGCCTTCGTGGTGACGTGGCTGGTCACCCTGTTCGTGGCGGTCCGCCTGCCGGGTCCGGCCCGCCGTGCGGGCGCCCGGCGCCGGCGCGGCCGTCGCCGCTGACCCGGCGCCGCCGCGTCTGACGGCCGCGTGAGCCCCCGGACGCCCCGGCCGGGGCGTCCGGGGCGTCCGGGTCAGGGCGGGTGCCGTCCGCGGGTGGGCCCACAGGGGGGACGGCATCGGGGCGGGGGACCGCTCACCCGCTGCGGGCGGCACGGCGGCGCAGCGCGCGGCGCTCCTCCTCGGACGTACCGCCCCAGATGCCGGGGGACTGGCCGGTACTGAGTGCCCACTCGAGGCAGTCGCCGACCACCGGACACCTCTCGCAGACCGCTTTGGCGCGGGCTTCCTGCCCCGCGCCCGGGCCTGAGGAGCTGACCGGGAAGAACAGTTCCGGATCCTCGTCTGCGCAAGCGGCGCTTCGCCACCAGCCCATCGTTTCGACTCCTTCCGGAGGAAGCGTTCGGGGGTGCCACGGACATTGCCGTGCTGCGTCGCGTACCCGGTGTGGCGCCGCCGATGCCGCCCGATCCGGAGCCGATCCGGAGCCGATCGCGCGCAGGCTCACCGAGGCAGGCGGTCCCAGAACGAGCAGTGGTGGGCGGAGTACGCGTCGACGGGGTGGATTCCGCCTGGTCCGGGAGCCAACGACTGCACCGACCGCGCGAGAGGTGACGAAGGGTGCAGGGCAGGCCAGGGCGGGGCGTCAGGGGTGTTCGGGTTGCCGGTGCGCGCGAAGCCCGTCCAGTAGTCGACCATCCGGTCGGACAGGGCGTGCTGGGCGTCGGTCAGCGGTCGCTCGGTGGGGAAGGAGGAGAACAGGAACGGCATCTCGAAGCCGTGCGCCGCACCGTAGGGGAAGCCCGGGTTCGCCGGCAGACCGGCGAGGACAGGGGCGTCCGGATCGCTGAACTCGTAGCCGTAGAGGGGGAGGCCGGGGGCACGGGCGGCGATGGCCCGGCCGGCTGCCAGTGTGGTGCACGTGAGGGATCGATCGGTCAGCACCGAGGCCCAGGCCAGTGCGGGCGTGGGGTGCCGCGCTGCCGGATACCGTGCCTCGACGGCGGGGGCTGCGGGCCCGAAGGCGTCCACCAGACGGGCGCGGTAGTCGTCCTCGGTGCGGATCGGGAACGCGGCGAGCGACAGGCCGACGAACATCCGCATCTCGTCGTGGTTGGTGCCCTGGACGACCGGCACGCGGTGGAAGCGTCCGGACGCCAGCGCCTGGTCCGGCGCCGCGGGCAGCAGCGGATTGCCGAAGGCGGGCCGGTTGAAGGACTGCATCAGCTGCGCGGTGGCCAGGCGATCCGTGCCCTGCCCGCGCAGGCACGCCAGCACCTCGTCTCCGCCGCCCTCGGTGCAGCCCAGTTGCCGGGCGGCTTCCGCACCGGCCGTCTGGACCTCGCGCTGTGAGGCGAACGGCTCGTACGCCGGTGTGCCGGGTCCGAGAGCGCCGCGTGGAAAGGACATGTGGCAGGAACCGCTCTGGAGCACGGCCCGCTGGAAGAGTCCGGCGGCCGCCGGCGAGGTGAGGTGCGCACAGATGCTGAGGGCGCCCGAGGACTCGCCGAAGAGCGTGACACTGCCCGGATCGCCGCCGAAGCGCTCCGCGTTCGCCCGCACCCAGCGCAGGGCGGCCTGCTGGTCCGCCAGGCCGAACGGCGGGGCGGAGCCCAACCCGGGGTGGCCGAAGTAGCCGAAGATCCCCAGCCGGTAGTTGACCGTCACGACGACCGTGTCACCCCGGACCGCCAGTTGCCCGGTGCCGTAGTCACTGCCGGAACCGCCAAGGAACGCGCCGCCGTGCAACCACACCAGTACGGGCCGCTTCTGCCCGGCCGGCTTCCGCGTCGGCATGGTGACGTTGAGGTAGAGGCAGTCCTCCGACCCGAGGACCGCGCCCGCACCTGGTGCCGGCATCTGCACACAGCGCTCAGCCGCCGCCGTCGCATCCCGGACGCCCTGCCATGCGGCGGCGGGCACCGGGGCGCGCCAGCGCAGCGGTCCGGTCGGCGGTGCGGCGTAGGGGATGCCGTCGAAGGTGGTGTACGAGCCGTGTGACACGCCGCGTACCAGGCCGTGGTCGGTCCGTACGACGGTACCGCCCGGCCCCGCGGAGTGCGGGGAACCGGGTGGTGCGCCGGTCGCCGGCACGGCGGTGCCCGCGAGTAGTGCCACCGCGCAGAGCAAGGGGAAGAGCACCGCACGGAGCCTGTCTCTTCGGCCTGGACGCGGTGTTGTCATGGTCGGGGACATGCGTTTCCACCCTTCGTGGTCTGACGGGGCCGCATGAGGCCGGAACGAGGCCTGAGCGGTGGGGAAGAGGGTGCGGACCGACGTGGCCGGTGATCAGTACGCTAGGACCTCCCGCGCGCTGGAGGTTCAAGAGCCTGTGACGCAAGACACGTGGAGCATCGGTGAACTCGCGGCCGGAACGGGGGTCCCGGTGAAGACTCTCCGCTACTACTCCGACAGCGGTCTGCTGCCCGTGGCAGGCCGTAGCGCCGGCGGTCATCGGCGCTACGGTCCTGAAGCGTGGGAACGGATCCGTCTCATCAGACGCTTACGGGCGCTGGACACTCCGATCGCGACCATCACGCAGGTGGTCACCGGTGAGCGCTCCCTCGGCGAACTGGTGGCGACCGAGCTCGAAGCGGTGCAGGAACGACTGACCGAACTGCGGTGGCGCCAGGCCACACTCAAGTCCCTGGACGAGGCCCCGAGCGAGGAACGGCTCCGGCGTCTGGAGATCCTCTCTCGCGTGCAGCGGCTCCCGCAGGCGCATCGCACCCTCACCGACCACTGGTATCGCGAGCTGTCCGCGGCCATGCCCAAGCGCCGGCTCGACATCATGATCGCCATGCTCTGCCCCGACCCGCCGCGGGACCCCGATCCCGCTACGGTCCTGGCCTACGCCGAGCTTCATCTGCTCATCTCCACACCCAGTTTCACCCGCTGGACCCAGGACCACGACGAGGAGATGAGGGACGGCCCGGCCTTCTACGGGGAGATCGACGATGCCGCCGCTGCGACGGCCGCCGCTTTGGCCCAGGGCCTGCCGCCCGGCGCCGGGGATGCGGTGAACGCCTTCGTGTCCGCCCATGCGCGAGCCCGCCGGGAGTCGGACACCCCCGCCTTCCGCGCATACCTGCACGGAATGGTGTCGAGGTCGTCGGGCTTCGACCCCCGCCTGGAACGCTATTGGGCCCTGGTCGGCACCGTCACGGGCGGGCGGGTGCTGAACATGACGGTGGCTCACCGATGGCTGACCGAGGGGCTGGCGATCTCGATAGCCGGCGGTGCACCTGCTCGGAGCCCGGTTCCGCGGACTCCCGAGCGTGCGCACCGAGGGGTTCCGGGCGAGATCGGCTGCTGAAGCGCGCGTACGGCGGTCGGCGCGGCGAACGGCTTCCCCGTCCTGCCGCGGTCCGGCCGGCCGTCGCGTTTCCTACGATGGCGTCATGACGATCTCCGGGCCGGAGCAGCCGCAGATACGAGTCCTGTACGACGAGTCCCGCCAGGACTGGCGGGAGCCGGGTCGTCCGCGCCCCGTCCGGCTCTACCTGTGGGAGCCGGAGCAACCGCCGTCCGTGCCTGCCCCGTTGGTCGTCGTGTCGCACGGCACCGGAGGTTCGGGAGGCGCCATGGAGTGGCTGGTGGATCCGTTGCGCGAGGCGGGTTTCCGGGTGCTGGCCCTCGACCACCACGGCAACAACTTCGTCGACGGCTACGAGCCGGAGGGCTTCCTCCACGTGTGGGAGCGGCCACGGGACGTCTCCTTCGCCCTCGACGCGCTCACCCGGGAACAGCCGTTGGGGCCGGTCGGCGCGGCGGGCTTCTCCGTGGGCGCCCACACGGCGGTGGCGCTCGCCGGGGCGCGCCTCGACCCGGACGTCCTGCGGGCCGTGCTGTCGGGGGCCGTACCGGTACCGGACATCCCCGAGTTCCCCGGTGTGCTCGAGGCGCACCGGAAGAAGTACCCGGACGACCCGTCGGCGCGGGGGGCGATCGACGGAGCGGGGGCCGACCTGTCGGACGCACGGGTGCGGGCGGTCTTCCAAGTGGCCCCGGGCGTCGGGGGATTCGTGACCCCGCGGAGCCTGGCGGCCGTGCGGGTGCCGGTGGGGATCCGCTGGGGCGGTGCCGACACGGTCAACCCGTACGACGTCGACACCAGGCCGTACGCGGAACACGTCCCCACGGCGAGCGTCCGCTGCGCCGGCCCCGACGTCCGCCATGACGACTTCTTCGCGCCGGAGCCCGCCGACCCGGACGTCCGCGTCCGGGTCGGCAGGGAGGCAGCCGACTTCTTCGTGCGGCACCTGGGCTGACCGTGTCCACGCGGTGTCCACGGTGGTGGCCGGAACCGGGAGAGGGTCTCACCCGCCGCCCGGCTCCGGCCCCCGTCAGGCGCGACCCCCAGCCTCCCGGACCGCGGGGAACGACGCCTGGAAGGCCAGCCGGCGGTCGGCGTCGGCGGTGATGTCGCCGAGGAGCGCGTCCAGCGCCAGGAACACCTCCCAGCGTTCTGCGCCGGTCGCCGCTGCCAGCCGGTCGACGACCAGGTCCTCGAGCTCCGTGACGCGTTTGCCCTTCCAGACCTTGTCGGCCACGCTCACCAGCAGGTCCTCCATGGTGACGGCCGCGTCCGTCCACGAACCGTGCGTCGCCGCGAAGCGCGCCAGGCGCGGCGCGACGCCCCGCGCCCGCAGCAACTCACGGCCCGCCGTCTCGTGGGCGCTGCCCGGCCCGGACAACTCCGCGACGTGCAGTGCCTTGCCGATGTCGTGGGTGGCCGCGCCGAAGAGCACGGCCTCACGGTCGACGACCAGGGCCGGGCCGTACTGCCGGACCCAGTCGACCAGTTCACAGGCCACGTCGTGCACCAGCCGCAGATGGGCCGCGAGCCGCGACGGAGCCCCCACCTTGCGCAGCAGACCCGCCACCTCGGGCGGCAGCGGCCGCTCCCGTCCCCAGGTGAGGGCCCGGTCGAGGTCAGGCGTCCGCTCCGGACCTCCGACCTCGGCGGTGGCCCCGGCGGCGCGCAGCGCGGCGACGGCCGACTCGGCATCCTCCTTCGGTGCGTTCCGCAGCACGACGAGAGGGGTCCCGCGGATGAGGGCCCGGCAGTGCTCCGTGCCCAGACCGGTCAGCCCGCCCAGGACGGCGACGACCTCCGCCGCCCGTGGCCCCACCTCCCTCAGCACGGCCGTCACCGGCACCTCGTCGCCCCCGGCCGCCATGTGCCGCGCCCCTGTCATGAGCCCTCCCCGTCGCTCCCGGCCGTCCCGCCGCGGACAGCGTGCCCGAAGCCCCGCCCGAGGGGAACTCCGCGTACCGTGCGCCCGCGCACGGCCCGGGTGCCGCCACTTCCCCGCCGCTACCTGTGAGAATGCCCGCGACCGCTGCCCCGCCCCCGACCGCTGGAGGACGACGACGCATGGGTGGACACCCACACCCGGACGACACCCGCGGCCCCGCGCCTGCGCAGGCGCCGCCGATCACCTGTGACGCGCCCGGGTCCTTCGCCCGCAGCGTCTTCCAGGAGCGGCACCCGGTGCTGGTCCGGCGCATCCTGGACGCCGTCCCGTACGGACCGGAGCGCCGCCGGGACTTCGCGGCGCTGCTGGAGGAGTCGCGGTCCGGCACGGTCGCCCCGCTGCCGCGGGACGCGCCGGACCTGGCGGCGTGGGAGGAGTGGGGCGAGGGCCGTTTCGGGCGGCCGTGGGCGGAACTGCCGTTCCTGTGGTCGGAGTCGTACTTCTACCGTCGGCTGCTCGACCCCGCCGGGTACCTCGCCGCCGGGGCGTGGCACGGCGTGGACCTGTTCGCGCCGTTCAAGGACGCCGAGCTGGACGGTCCCGGCTTCGCCGCCGACCTCGCCGCCCTGGACGGGCTGCCCGGGCTCGCCCCCGCCGAGCGGGAACACGCGCTGCTCGCGGCCGCCGTGTGGGGCAACCAGGCGGACCTCGGTTTCACCATGGTGGCCGACGCGGCCGGCCCCGAGGCGTCCGGCACCCTCGTCGCCGACGAGTCGGAGCGGCTGTGGTCCCTGCTGGACGGCGGCACGGTCGTCGTGGTCACCGACAACAGCGCCCGCGAGGTCCTGGCCGACCTCGCCCTCGTCGACGGCCTTCTCGCGAGCGGACGCGCCGACGAGGTCCACCTGCTCGTCAAACCGCGCCCGTACTACGTCTCCGACGCCACCACCCAGGACGTCCTGTCCTGCCTGCGCCGGATGACCGCCGCCCCCGGCGAGGCCGCCCGCATCGGCGGGCGCCTGCTCGCGGCCCTGCGCGAAGGGCGGCTCACCCTGGCCGCGCACCCCTTCGCCTGCGCGCCGCTCGGCTACCGCGACATGCCGGACGACCTGCGGGAACGCTTCGCGGCCGCGCGGCTGACGGTGATGAAGGGCGACCTCAACTACCGGCGCCTGGTGGACGACCGGCTCTGGCCCCCGACGGTGCCGTTCGGGGACGTCACCGCCTACTTCCCGGGGCCGGTCGCCACCCTGCGCACGCTGAAGTCCGACACCGTCGCGGGGCTCGCCCCCGGGACCGTGGCCCGGCTGGACGCCGCCGGCACCGCGTGGCGCACCAGCGGCACGCACGCGCTGATCCAGGTGGCGGTCCCGGGGTGACGGCCCGCGCCGTCAGCGCGCCGCCGGTGCGGCCTGCCCGGAGGAGGCCAGCCCGGGCGGGGCCGCCGCCAGCGCGGAGCGGATCGCGTCGACCAGCGCCAGCGCCGCCTCCTCGGTGAGCTCGACGGCGACCCGGGCCGAGGGCCCCAGGGCCGGGTTGAGGAAGTCGATGTTGACGGTGTGCTCGTACGGCGCGTGCTGCGGGTGGTCGACGTAGACCATGGCCTCGGTCAGCCCGAAGTAGCCCTGGGCGCCCTTGCCGCTGCCGTCGATGCGGATCTTCTCGGTGAGGTACGTGCACATCAGAGGTGCTCCTTGAAGAAGGCCAGGACCTTCGACCAGCCGTCGACCGCCGCCTCGGTGCGGTAGCTCGGCCGGTTCACGGCGAAGAAGGCGTGGCCGGCGTTCTCGTAGGTGTGGAACTCGTACGGCTTGCCCTGCGCCTTGAGCTCGGCCTCCAGTTCGGCGACGTGCTCGGGGGAGGGGTAGCTGTCCTCCGCGCCGAACAGCCCGAGCAGGGGGCCGCGCAGGTCCTTCGTCAGGTGCACGATCGGCTCGACCTGGAGCGGGAAGCCCTCGGGCGGCGTGCCGGCGACGAAGGCCCCGTAGCAGTCGACGCCCGCCTGCACGTCCAGCGAGGCCAGGGCGAGGAACGCCTGGCGGCCACCGGAGCAGTAACCGATCACGCCGACCTTGCCGTTGGAGGACGGCAGGCCCCTCAGGTACTCGGCGGCGCCGGCGGCGTCCCCCAGGAACCGCTCGTCGGGCACGCCGCCCCGGGCGCGCGCCGCCGCGGCCGCGTCGTCCGGCGACGCGCCGGGCGCCTCACGGCTGTAGAGGTTCGGGCAGACGGCGGCGAAGCCCTCCGCCGCGAACCGCCGGGTGATCTCCTTGGTGGGGTCGTCGTAGCCGGGCATGTGGTGGATCACCACGACACCGCCGTACGGACCGGGGGCCATGGGGCGGGCGGAGTACGCCTCGATGCGGTCGCCGCCGTGACCGGTGACGGTCACGGTCTCGGCGAGAAGTGCGTCATACATGGACGTCGGTCCTTCCGGGGGGACGGATGATCAGCACTCTATGCCGCACGCGCTTTCCCCCTGCCGCCGCCCCGCCCTGGACCCCGGCGGGAGCCGTTCCGTAGGGTCGCCGCATGAGGCAACGGCCCGAGGGAGTCGGCGAGGAGGAGCTGGGCGAGGCGCTGCGCGGGTGGGGGATCGACGCCGCGTCATGGACCTACGAGCCCGTCGGCTTCGGAGACCACCACTGGACGGCGGCGGACGCCCGCGGCCGGCGCTGGTTCGTCACCGTCGCCGACCTGACGCACAAGCAGCACTGCGGGGCGGACGCCGAGTCCGCCTTCGAGGGACTGAGCCGGGCCATGGACACCGCACTCGCCCTGCGGGAACGCGCGGGCCGGGACTTCGTGGTCGCCCCGCTGCCCGCCGCCGGGGGCGGCACGGTGCGCAGGATCGGCGCGCGGTACGGGGTCAGTGTCTTCCCGTACGTGGACGGCGTCGCCGGCGACTTCGGCGACCGTCTCGACGCGTGCGGACGCGGCGCCCTGCTGGACACCCTCGCCGTGCTCCACCGGACACCGCCCCCGGCCCCCATCCCGCGCCCACGACTCGCCCTCCCCGGGCGGGCCGCCCTGGAAGCGGCGCTCGCCGGATTGCGCGACCCCTGGCAAGGGGGGCCGTACGGAGAGCGGGCGAGGGCCCTGACGAGCGAGCACGCGGGGGCGCTCCGGCGGCGGCTCGTGGAGTTCGACCGGCGTGCCGCCGCGCTCGAACGCGCGGGAGGGGAACACGTCGTCACCCATGGCGAGCCGCACCCCGGCAACCTGCTGCGGCAGGAAGCGGGGCACGCGCTCGTCGACTGGGACACCGTCGGTCTCGCCCCGCCCGAGCGCGACCTGTGGCTGGTCGTCACCGGGCCCGAGGACCTCGACCGCTACCAGGACGCGGCCGGCCGCCGCCCCGACCCGGACGCCCTCGCCCTGTACGGGCTGCGCTGGCGACTGGAGGACGTCGCCTCCTTCCTCGGCGACTTCCGCTCCCCGCACCGCGCCACGCCCGATTCCGACCTGGCCTGGCGGTCCCTGGCCGCCACCGTGCGCGCCTTGGCATGAACACCCCTCAGCGGTCCAGCCGTTCCTCCCGGCGCACGGTGACGGTGTTCCCTCGACGTTCCCCTCGGCGAGGTGGGTCCAGCCGCCCGTGGCCGGGCTCTTCCGCAACGTGGCCGTGAACTGCTCGTCGCGCCGGCCGCGCGGCTCACCGGTCGGTGGGGCGCAGTGCCTCGAGGACGCGGGTCGCCGTCTCGACGTCCTGTCCGGAGAGGGTGACCGTGACGCCGTCGTGCTCGAAGGTCATCTCGGGGGCCGAGGAGCGGGCCGCGTGCCAGGCGCGCCAGGCGAGGGCGAGGTTGGCCAGCCGGAAGCCGCTGTCAAGGGCGATCCGGATGCCTTCCGGGGTGCCGCCGACGCCGACGCCCCCGATGAGGCCTACCGCGGGCCCGCGCCCCTGGAGGGCGACCTTGGCGTTGCGCCGCACATAGGAGTCGTCCAGCAGCCAGGTGTGGAACGAGCGCAGCTCGTCCTCGGCGTCCCGCGCCTGCGTCGTGACGATGAGGTCCATCGGCACCGTTCCCCCTGGGTGAGCACCGCCGTGCCGTCACTCTGGCACAGCCGTACGCGGTGACGCAGGCATCCGCGCAAAGCGGTACGAGACGTACGGCGGCGGGCTCCCACCCGTCGCTTGCCGTGGCCGGGCGGCGGGCGCAGGCTGGAAACATGGCTGCTCAGGGCGGGCCGACGCTCATCACGTCCGTCCAGCGGGCCTTCCGCCTGCTGGAAGTGGTGGGCGCACACGAGGGCGGCGTGCCGGCGAAACAGCTGGCGCGCGAGACCGGGTTGCCGCTCGCCACCGCCTACCACCTGCTGCGGACCCTCACCCACGACGGCTACGTGCGCAAGCTCGCCGACGGCGGCTTCGCCCTCGGCGAGAAGATCGAGGCCCTGCACGCTGCGAGCCGCCCGCAGATGCCACTCAGCCGTATCCGCCCGGCGCTGGCCGCGCTGCGCGACGACCTGTCGGCCGCCGCCTACCTGACCTTCTACGAGGACGGCGAGATCCGGGTGGCGGACATCGTCGACGGCCCCCGGACCCCGCGGGTCGACCTCTGGGTGGGCTTCGAGGAGGCGGGGCACGCCACCGCGCTCGGCAAGTGCGTGCTGCGCGAGCTGGACGAGGAGGCCCGCAACGACTACCTCTCCCGTCACCCGCTGGCCGACCTGACCCCGCGCACGATCACCCACCGCGCGGAGCTGCTGCGGTGCCTGGAGAGCGCCCCCGCCCCTCCCGCCGTCATGGACCTGGAGGAGTACGCCCTGGGGACGGTCTGCGTCGCGGTGCCCGTCTACAGCGGCAGCACGCTGGGCTCGCTCGGTGTGTCGCTGCGCGCGGACCGGGTCGCCGCCCTCGAAGAGGTGCGCGCCAAGCTGCTCCCCACGGCGAGCCGGGTGACCCGGGGCCTGTCGCTCACTATCTGAAATTCCCGCCCTTGTGGTCGGGGTGCATACACCCATTAACTGGTGGAAACGGACATCGGCGGTGTGACGCCTCGCACAGGCAGGGATTGCGGACGAACATGAGTCAAGCCCCGGACCAGCGGCATGGCGGCCGGCCGACGTGGCACGTCGCCACGGGAGCGCCCCTTGCGATCATCTGCGGGGTGGCCCTCGTCGCCTTCGTCAGCGGCAGCGGTCCCGACTGGCTGCCTCTGCTCGCCGTCGGACCGGCACTCGCCGCCGCCGTAGGGGGTCCGTGGTGCGTCCTGCGGGTGGGCGTGCTCGCGGTGGCGCTGGCCGCGGTCCTCGGCGCCGACAAGGGAACGCCCGGCGACAAGCTGGCCATCGTGGTGGCCGCGCTGGCCGCGGTCACCCTGGCGAGCGCGCTGGGCGCCGCGGTCCGGGGGCGCCGCGAGCGCGTGCTCGCGGCCGTCCGGTCGGTCGCCGAGGCGGCGCAGCACGCGCTGCTGCTGCCCGTGCCGGAGACCGTCGGCCCCTTCCAGGTGGCCGTACGCTACAGCGCCGCCGCGGCGGAGGCCCGGATCGGCGGCGACCTGTACGCCCTGGTGCCCACCCCGTACGGGGTGCGGCTGATCGTGGGCGACGTCCGCGGCAAGGGCCTGCCGGCGGTGAGCACCGCCGCCCTGGTGCTGGGCGTGTTCCGCGAGGCCGCCTACGACGAGCCTGACCTGCTCGACGTCGTCGACCGCATCGAGCGCAGCCTGGCCCGCAACCTCGGCCCGGACGACTTCGTCACCGCCGTCGTCGTCGGGCACCCCCGCCCGGGCCGCATGGAGGTCGTCAACTGCGGCCACGCCCATCCGCTGCTGCTGCGCGGGGGCGACGTCCTCGCCGTCGAGTCCTCCGGCCACGTCCCGCCGCTGGGGCTGCGCGCCCTCGCCGGGGAGGAGCCGGTGCTCCAGGTGCTGCCCTTCTCCGAGGGCGACCAGCTGCTGCTGTACACCGACGGCGTCATCGAGGCCCGTGACCGCGGCCGCCGCTTCTACCCCCTGGACGAGCGCGTCACGCGCCACCTCACCGACGACCCCGCGCGCACCCTGGCCGCGCTCCACGACGACCTGCTGGACCACGTCGGGGGCAAGCTGCACGACGACGCCGCGCTGCTCCTGCTGCGCAGCACCTCCGGCGCCGCGTCCGTCACCGAGCTGCCCGTCCCCGTCGTGTCCGGCGGTGCGCACAGGGCCCCGGCCGGCTGAGCCTGCGGTCGCGGGAAGGCGCACGAGTGGCGCACTTTTTCGGCGATTTGCTGCACTTCAGACGATATGCGATACGTGGAGGAGGGGCTTTTCACCGCTCGCCGAGGAAGTGCCATGACAGGAGCGCACGAGGACGTCGGGCGCGTGGTCACCGGTCGCTACCGGCTTCTGCGCCGGCTCGGCGTCGGCGGCATGGGACGGGTGTGGCTCGCCTACGACCAGGAGCTGGCCTGCGAGGTCGCGGTCAAGGAGATCGTCCTGCCGCCCGGTGTCCCCGAACGCGAGGTGAGCTCCCGCATCGCCCGGGCCCGCGGCGAGGCCCGGCACGCCGCCCGGCTGCGGAACCACCCCCACGTCGTCACCGTCCACGACATCGTGGAGGAGGACGGCCTCCCGTGGATCGTCATGGAGTTCGTCCCCGGTGCCATGGACCTGGAGGCGGTGGTGCGCGAGCGCGGTCCGCTGCCGCCCGCGGAGGTCGCCCGGATCGGGCTGGCCGTGCTCGACGCCCTCCTGGAGGGCCACCGGCTGGGCATCCTGCACCGCGACGTCAAACCGGCCAACATCCTGCTGACCCATCCCGGCTCGCGGCCCTCCTACCCCACCGAGGGCGGCGGCCGGGTGATGCTCACCGACTACGGCATCGCCCTGGAGCCCAGCTCGGGCGAGACCCGTCTCACCGCGACCCTGGAGATCCTCGGCACCCCGCGCTTCATGGCCCCGGAGCGGGCCAACAACCGGCCGCCCACCGCGGCGGGCGACCTGTTCTCGCTCGGCGCCACCCTGTACTACGCGCTGGAGGGCACCGGGCCCTTCGACCGCGAGACCGCCCTCACCACCCTGAGCGCCCTGCTCTTCGAGCCGCCCGCCCCGCCCCGCCGGGAGACCCGGCTGACACCCGTCCTCGTGGGACTGCTCGCCAAGGACCCCGCGGACCGGATGGGCGCGGAGGAGGTCGCCCGGCGGCTCTCCGCCGTCGCCGCCCAGCCGTACCACCTCCACCCGGCCCCTGCGGCGGAGCCGGCGGCCCCCGCCGGGACCCCACCGCCCGAGCGGTCCCCCGCACCGAAGCCGCCGCGCCCCCAGTCGTCGGCCGCCCCGACGACCGAACTCCCGCCGCCGGCCGAACTCCCGCCGCCGGCCGGGCAGGAGGAACGCGATCGGCCCGGCCCGCCCCCGGGCCCGCTGCCGCCGAAGGACGGCGGGGGCCCGCCGCGCTCCGGTCCGCCCCGGCCACGGCGCCGGCGGGCCGGGCTCGTCGCCGCGGTGGTGCTGGTGGCGCTGGCCTTGGTGGGCGGCGGCATCTACCTGGCGCAGTCCCCCTCCCCGGGCCCTGGGCACACCACACCGACATCCGTGCAGTCGATCAAGGTCGGCGACTCCCCGCACGGGGTGGCGATGTCCCCGGACGGGGGCCGGGGCTACGTGGCCAACTACAGCTCGGGGTCGGTGTCGATGATCGACACCGAGTTGAACCGCACCGTGGGCGACCCCATCCCCGTGGGCCGCTTCCCGAAGGGGGTGGCGGTCTCACCGGACGGGCGCAAGGTCTACGTGACCAACAACTACGCGGGCTCGGTCTCGGTCATCGACACAGCGAGCAACCGCACGGTGGGCGATGCGATCTCCGTGGGCTCCAGCCCGGAGGGGCTGGCGGTGTCGCCGGACGGGAGCCGGGTCTACGTGGCCAACGGGACGTCCGGTTCGGTGTCGGTGATCGACACCGCGAAGAACCGCACGGTCGGCGATCCCATCCCCGTCAGCCGCTTCCCGCGGGGGGTGGCGGTGTCTCCCGACGGGCGCAGGGTCTACGTGACCAGCTTCGGCCGCAACAGGACCTCGGCCTCGGTGTCCGTGATCGACACCGCCGAGAACCGTACGGTGGGTGATCCCGTACTCGTCGGCCGTCGCCCTGAGGGGGTGGTGGTGTCGCCGGACGGGAGCCGGGTGTACGTGGCCAACGGGGGATCGGGTTCGGTGTCGGTGATCGACGCGGCGAAGAAGCGTACGGTCGGCGATCCCGTCCCCGTCGGCTCCAGCCCCGCGGGGATGGCGATGTCCCTGGACGGGCGGCACGTCTACGTGGCCGACGGGGGTTCCGGTTCGGTGTCGGTGATCGACACCGAGGAGAACCGTACGGTGGGCGGCGCGATCGCGGTGGGCTCCAGCCCTGAGGGGGTGGCGGTGTCGCCGGACGAGCGCCGCGTCTACGTGGCCGACGCGACCTCCGGTTCGGTGTCGGTGATCACGTTCTAGCGGACGTGCGGGCGGGCCGGCTCACCTCATGGCGGGGTGCAGCCCGGCGGCTCCCATACGGGGTTGCCGTCGCTGTCGTTGTGGTAGCTCGTGCAGTCCTCGCCGGGCGCCAGGCGTGAGGCCTCCGTCGTGGCTTTCGTCGTCTGAGGCGCCGCCTGGGCGCTCGCCACGCCCACCGTTCCGGCGAGCAGCGCTGCGGCGCACGACGCTCCGACGAGGTGCCGGATTCGGCTGCGGTTCTCCCTGCCTATCGCCATGGTTCGTCCCTTTTCGGTAGAAATGTCGCTCACGTATTCACCAGGGTGGGAGTTCGGTCGTGACGGTGTCAACGCCATCGACGGCGAACCGGCCCGATGTTGCAGAATCGGGAAATTTGCCGTGTCGGGCCCTGCCTGGACCGGGTCCCGGTCAGCCGCCGTCGTCCCCGCCCGGTGCGGGCAGCGGCTGCTCGGCCCAGATGGTCTTGCCGCGGGCGTGGTAGCGCGTGCCCCACAGGGAGGCGAGCTGCGAGACCAGGTAGAGCCCGCGTCCGCCCTCGTCCGTCTCCAGGGCGCGCCGGACGTGCGGGGAGGTGCTGCTGCCGTCGCCGACCTCGCAGATCAGCCGGCGGTCGCGGATCAGCCGCAGCCGCACCGGCGGTGAGCCGTAGCGGATCGCGTTGGTGACGAGTTCGCTGACCAGCAGTTCGGTGGTGAACTCCAGTTCCGCGAGGTCCCACTCGGCCAGCTTCCGGGTCACCAGACCGCGCGCCCGCCCGACCGACTCCGGCGCGCCCGCCAGGTCCCAGGTGGCGTGGCGGTCCGGCGGCAGACGGTGCAGCCGTGCCACCAGGAGTGCCACGTCCTCCCCGGGATGCCCGCCCGGCACGAGCCGGCGCAGCGCCTCGTCGGCGATCTCGCCGGGCCCGCACCCGCGACCGGCCCCGGCCAGCGCCTCGCCGAGCCGGAGCACCGCCCCGTCCCCGGACGCCGGGGCGAGCAGCCCCTCGGTGTACAGGGCGAGGAGGTCACCGTCGGCATGGGCCACCTCCGAGCATTCGAAGGGCACGCCGCCGGTGCCCAGCGCGGGCGTCGCCGGGGTCCCGGCCACCGAGACCTCGCCGTCGGGGCTCACCCGTGCCGGCATCGCGTGCCCGGCGCTCGCCACGGCGGAGCGCATGGTGATCGGGTCGAAGATCGTGTAGAGGCACGTCGGGGCGGAGATCCCGGGGGTGGGCCCGCCCTGTTCCTCGTGGAACCGCTTGACCTGGTCGCTCAGGTGCGTGAGCAGTTCCTCCGGGGCCATGTCCAGGTCCGCCAGCGTCCGCACGGCCGTCCGCAGGCGGCCCATGGACACCGCCGAGTGCAGCCCGTGCCCGCCCGCCTCGCCGATGACCAGGGCGGTACGCGCGCCGGAGAGCGGGATGACGTCGAACCAGATGCCGCCGGGCCCGGCGTGGCCGCCCCGTGCCAGGTGGCGCGAGGCGGCGTCCACGGTCGCCAGCGCCGGCAGCCGCTGCGGCAGGAGGTTCCGCTGCAGCGCCAGCGCCGTGGCCCGTTCGCGGGTGTAGCGGCTCGCGTTGTCGATGCAGACCGCGGCGCGCGCGACGAACTCCTGCGCGAGCATGACGTCGTCCGCCTCGAACGAGTGTGCCCGGGTGAAGCGGATGAAGAGCACCACGCCCAGCGCCGCCCCGCGCGCGAACATCGGCACCAGGAGCCAGGACCGGACGGCGAAACCCTGGATCAGCTCCGCCCGGGCGGGATCGGCGGCCTCCAGCTCGACCAGCAGTTCCTCGCCCGTGAGCAGGACGGGCTTGCCGGTGGCCAGGGCCCGTGCGGCCGGGGTGCCGGGCAGGGACGCAAAGGTGTCCACGTCGCCCGGCGCCACCACGGTGCGCGCCGGGCCGCCGGGGACCATCGTCGCCGCGGCGCGGCGCAGGGGCACCGTGTCGGCGACCGGCCCGGGCAGCGGCTCCTCACCACCGAGCACCGAGTCCACCAGGTTGACGTAGGAGAAGTCGGCGAACCGCGGCACGGCCACGTCCGTCAGCTCCTGCGCCGTGTGCAGCACGTCCAGGGTGCTGCCGATCCGCGCGCTGGCCTCGTTGACCAGGTCGAGCCGTTCCCGCGCCCGGGCCTCCGTGGTGAGGTCGAAGACCATGTGCGCCAGGGCCACCACGTCACCGTCGGCGCCGCGCAGGGGCAGGATCGTCTCCGACCAGACCGTGTCCCGGTCCGGGTCGCGGGGGTCGCGGCCGCGCACCTCGCTGCCGATCATCGCCCGGCCCGAGCTGAGCACCAGCCGCTGGCGTGCCTCGAAGGCGTCCGGGTCCAGCAGCCCGGGCGGCGCCACCTCGCGCATGGTGCACCCGACGAAGTCCTCGGGGAAGCCCGTCGCGCGGATCTGGGAGTCGTTGCGGGCCAGGAAGCGCAGGTCCGTGTCGAAGACGTCGATGATGAACGGCGACTCGGTGAACAGGCCGCGCAGCAGCGCGCCGAGCAGGTCGTCCTGCCGCACCGCCTCGGCGTTCTCCGCCTGCAGCAGCCAGCGGTCCGGCGCGAGGGGATGTCCCCACAGCACCACCGCGACCGGCTCGCCCTCCCGGTGCCGCAGCAGCAGGGGGCCCAGGAAGACCGAGTGCTCCGCGCCCATGATGCCCGCGACGCGGGCGCCGTCGGGGCGTGACCACAGCAGCCGGGACACCGGCCCGCAGGCCTCGGCGGTCGTCCAGCCGAGCAGCCGCTCCGCGCCGGGGGTCCAGTTCGTCACGGTGCCCCGTGCGTCGACGACGGCGAAGGCGGCGCCTCTGGACCGGGGGAAACCGTCAGGGGCGTCGGCGAACAGCGTGCCGCGCATGTCCACCCGTCACGCCCACCCGGCCCTGGCACACCCAAGGATTCCCACAGACCAATACTGACCGCCGTCAAGATCTGAGGCACGCGGTGCGTGCCTCACCTCCGTGACCTGCCGGGACTCGACCGGAGGAGGGCTGTCCTCGCGTCCCGCGATGAGTTTCCGGCGCCGCACCGGTCCTCAGCGGTGACGACAACCGACCCCCGGGGGAACCCCATGACGCATCATCCCGACCTCCGCCCGGCCGCCCGGGACGTGAGCGCGCTGCTGGAGCGGATCGACGACGAGCACCTCGACGCGCCCACGCCGTGTCCCGACTACACGGTGGCGCACCTCATCGGGCACATCGCCGGGCTCTGTGCCGCATTCCGCGACGCCGCCCGCAAGGACTTCGGCCCCACCACGGACGGCGACCCCGGCGCGGCGGTCCCCGAGCTCCCGCCGGCCTGGCGCGACCTGCTGCCCGTCCTGCTGACGGAGGTGTCCGCGGCCTGGCGGGACCCCGGGGCCTGGGAGGGCGAGACGAGGGCCGGTGGAATCACCCTGCCCGCGGACGCCGCGGGCCGTTTCGCCCTGAACGAGCTGCTGGTCCACGGCTGGGACCTGGCCCGCGCGACGGGGCTCGACCACCGCCCCGACGAGTCCGCCGTGCAGGCCGCGATCGCCCTGCTCACCGGCTTCCGGACGGCCTCCGGCGACCGCTCGGGGCCCTTCGGCCGGCCGGTACCCGTCCCGGACTCCGCGCCGGCGCTGGACCGGCTGGTCGGACTCACCGGCCGCGATCCGGACTGGAGCCCGCCGCGCTGAGCGGTCGGCGACCCCAGGCGGAGACCATGGGCGCCGTCGCCAGGTCGAGCGTGCCGGTGGCGACGTTCGCCAGATGCCGGTCGACCTCCTCGTCGGTGGCCAGTCCGGCCGCCACGAGCCCGTCCCTGATGTGCCGCACCGTCGCCGCCTCCAGGACCGCACACGCCGGTGACGTGATCGGGAAGTACGCGTCGGCCCCGACCTCCTCCAGCCCGGCTTCCCGCAGCAGCCGCGGCAGCGTCCGCCCGTAGGCCAGGTCCGCGCCGCGCCCGGCCATCAGCGTGCGGAAGCCGGAGCGCAGGCGGTTGGCGAGCCGCTGCTCGGGTCCGGACTCGTCCGGGCAGAGCAGCGGCTGCAGCCCGGGATCGGCGTCCTCCACCAGCAGCAGGCCGCCCGGGCGGAGCGCGCCGACCATGCGCCGCAGCGCCTCCGCCCGGTCGGTGACGTGCACCAGCACCAGCCGGGCGTGGACGAGGTCGAACCCGCCCGGCGGCGCGGGGTCGGCGGCGACGTCGTGCCGGAGCACCTCGACCACGCCGCCCGCGGCGTCCCGGGTCCACGACACGTCGATGTCGGTGGCGACCACGGCGCCGCCGGGGCCGACCCGCGCGGCCAGTCCGAGGGGCACCGACGCGCCGCCGGCACCCACCTCCCAGCAGCGCATCCCCGCCCCGATGCCGAGGGCGTCGACGTGCCGGAACGTCACCGGGTCGAAGAGCTCGGCGAAGGCGTCGAAGCGTGTCCCCGCCTCGGCCCGGCGGTTGTCCAGCAGGTAGCCGTGGCCGTGTCCCGGGCCGCCCCCGTGGGCCGTGTCGCGTGTCGTCATGGCGCGATTCTCCGTTACGGAGGCCTTCCTCCGGCTGCCGGGGGCCGCCCGGCGATCAGGGCACTCGTGTGGGTGACACGGAAAGGCCCGGGCAGCGGTGCCCGCCGGATGGATGCATCGCGCAGGTAGTCGATATTTCAGTCGAGATTGACAGATGTCGCTTACAGCTAACAGTTACGGATATGTCCGCATTCTGTAACGCGAAGCGATTGTTCCGGTTGTGCGCGTCGCCGCTGGGCCAGAGTTGGGTCATCGGCAACCGCCGAAGCATCCGCACCGCGGGAACGGCCCGAAAGGACCGGGACCGCACCTTTGTTGAGGGGGCATCATGTCTGCTCGTATCACCCGTCGCGTCATCGCCACCGTCCTCGCCTCCGGAGCGGTCGTGGCCGCCGCCGCCCTGCCGGCCGGCGCTGCGGAGAGCCGCGACCACGGCCGGTCCCGGGTGGTGATCGGTGACGTCAACACCCGTGACGGCCACGGCCACGGCCGCGGCGGCCGCGGCGGTGACGAATGGATCGAAGTGGTGAACACGGGCCGCGGCTCGGTCAACCTGCGCGGCTGGAGCCTGTCGGACCGGGACGGCAACCGCTACCGCTTCAACAACGTGTGGCTCGCCGGGCACTCGAAGGTGCGCGTCCACACCGGCTTCGGCCGCGACGGCCGGCGCGACGTCTTCCAGGACCGCCGCAACTCCGTCTGGGACCGCCGCGACGTCGCCACCCTGCGCAACGACCACCGCCAGGTCGTGGACGTCAAGTCCTGGGGCGGCCGCCGCTGACCGGCACCCGATCCGGGCCGTGCCGCCGCATCCCCGTGGCCGGCACGGCCCACCCCGTCACCCCTTCACGGCGTGCCGCGGCGGAATCCCGCCGCGGCACGCCGCCGTGTTGCGCGAGGGCGGCGGCGACGACGGAGCGCCGTGGTCCCGGCCGGAGAACCGGCCGGGACCACGGCGCTCGCGCGCTCCTCCGCTACGGATTGGTGTTGATGGTGAACGTGGACGTCGTGTTCTTGATGTTCTGGTAGTTGTCGCTCATCGTGAGGTTGTTGAAGGTGACGGAGCCGACCGCGGGACCCTGTCCCGCCTCTGGCATCTCGTTCGCCCACAGGCCGAAGCCCGACTTGGCGTCGTAGGCGTCACCACTGCGGTGGGCGCCGGTGATGGACACGTTGGTGAGGACCGTGTCCTTGATCGGGTTCTGTGGCTGACCGCCCACGTAGTTCGTCTGGAACATGATCCCGCTGTAGGTCGGGTCCACGATGTCCACGTCGCTGACGCGGATGCCCTGGAAGACCTTCGAGGCGGAGAAGAGCCAGATGCCCGGGAAGGTCTGGCTGCCCCAGAAGTGCCCGCCGCAGCGGACGATGGAGATGTTCTGGAGGTTGGTCGGGTCGGTCCCGAAGCCGTTCATCGGGTAGCCGAAGTCCAGGGAGCTGATCGTGACGCCCGAGTAGACCAGCGTGTCCGCGACGAGGATGTTGCGGAAGGTGTTGGCGTAGCCGCCGTAGACGGCGATGCCCGCGGCGCGCCAGGTCAGCAGGGACGTCAGGTTCTCGTAGAGGTTGTTCTTCTCGTCCGCCCCGCCGGCGTCGATCGCCGAGAAGAGGGCGAAGCTGTCGTCACCCGTGGCACGGGCCTCGATGTTGTCGAGGTGGTTGTCCGTGCTGCCGTTGGTCATGTTGACGCCGTCGGCGAAGGTGTCGCGGATCCGGGAGTTCGTGATGGTGATGTTGTCGGTGTTGGCGCCCCAGTAGAGGCAGACCGTGTGCTCGTTCCAGACGTTGTCGATGGTCATGTTGGCGACGCCTGCGAAGTCGAAGACCTTGCCGGGGCCGTCGATGCGCGAGGTGTAGTTGCCGAAGAAGGAGAAGCCCGAGAAGGACGAGCCGTTGGCGGTGGAGTCGGCGCGGAAGCCCGCGTCGGTGTTGGACTGGCTCGTCGGCGTGTGGAAGCGGGTGTACCAGGGGCCCGCACCGATGATCTTGACGGTCTTGCCGTAGACCTGGAACTTGCTGCCCGTCTCGTAGTCGCCCGGCGGCAGGTAGACGCCCTTCAGGGTGCCCGTGGTGTCCATCCGGGCCTTGTCCAGGGCGTTCTGCACGTCCTGGTGGGTGAACCCGGTCGGCGCGGTGTAGGCCGCGGGGTCGGGGTTGGCGATCGGCGCGACCTGCTCGGTGTTGACGAAGTCGATCGCGTACTGGCTGCCGTTGGCGGCGTCCTTCTGCAGCTTGATCTTCGCCCCGGCCTGCACGGTCGTGCCGAGCATCAGGTTGGCCTCGTCGTAGATGTGGCGGGGATTGCCGTCACCGGGGTTGTTGCCGGGGGCGGTCTCGCTGCCGTACAGCCACGCGTACTTGGAGGTGAGGTCGATGGCCTTGAGGAAGCTGCCGTTGACGTAGACGTTCAGGGTCGAGTTGATCCCGCCGCCGCCCGCGGCGTCGGGGATGGAGTAGCGGACGACCAGGGTGTTGGTGCTGGCCCTGGTGGTGAACTCCACCGAGCTGCCGGTGCTGTTCAGCGTGACGGCCTTGCGGCCGGACGCCTCACCGGCCAGGTCGCCGACGGTGCGGTTGGGGCCGACCACGGCGGCGCTCCCGCCGAGGACCCCGTCCTCCGCCTCGTACATGTCGTACGGCATGTTGGCGCCGCGACCGACGAAGAGCGACTGGGTGCTGGTGTTGTTCTGCTGCTTGACCGTCAGTTCGTTCGCGTCGGGCGCGATGACGGTCTTGACGGTGTACTTGCCGTTGGCGGCGGTCCAGGTGCCCAGCGGGACGGGGCTCGTGGTGGCGCCCGCCGCGATGGCGCCGCTGTAGGAGCCGGTCAGCGTCTTGACGACGGAGCCGGAGGTGGTGTCGGTGACCGTGAGGGTGATGCCGTGGGAGCCGCCCGCCGAGGCGACCGTGCCCTGGTTCTTGATCGCCACCGAGAAGGTGACGGTGTTGCCCTTGGCCGGGTTGCCGGGGGACCAGCCGGTGGGGGAGGCGATCAGGTCGGAGCTGTCGACCGGCCTGACGACCAGCGGGGTCGGGCTGTTGTAGGTGTTGTTGGTGTCGTTCTGCTCGATGACGTCCCCGGACTCGTCGACCTTGGCGCTCAGCGGGTAGCTGCCCGCGTCCCGTACGCCGATGTTCGCCGTCACCGTGGTCGAGGCGCCCGCGGCCAGCGCGCCGACCGCGGCGGTGCCGACCTTGGTGGTGCCCAGGTAGAAGGTGACGTTCGTGGCGCTCGAGGCGAGCTCGCCGATGTTGCGCACGGTCGCGGACAGGCTCACCGAGTCGGTCTCGACCGGTGCGCCGGGGGAGACGGACATGCCGGTGACGGTCAGGTCCGGGTTCGGCGCCGGGGTGCCGATCACCTGGAACTCCGCCACCTGGCCCGCGGCCGCACCGCTGTTGGCGGTGAACTGCAGCCGTACGTCGGCGACCCGGGCGCTGACCGGGATGGTCACCGTGTTCCCGGAGGACGGGTTGAAGGTGTAGTCGGCGGCCGCCTTGAGGCTGGTGAAGCCGCTCGCGCCCTGCTCCCGGCCGAGCACCTGGACGGTCTGGGTGCGGGTGCCCCAGGCGCCGTCGGGGTTGAGCTTGAGCACCAGCGAGGTGACGTCGGCGTTCGCCCCGAGGGAGACGGTCAGCGTGTTCGGGTAGCTGCCGCCGGCGCCCTCCCAGTAGGTGGTGACGCTGTTGTCGTTGGCGTTGGCCGCGACGAAGTTCTGGGTGCTGGACGATGCCGTGATCGGCTTGCCCACGGCCATGTTGGAGCCGGTGCCGCCCGAGCCGTTGCGGGTGACGGTGGCGCTGGCGACGCTGCGGTTGCCCGCCGCGTCCTTGGCCTTCACGTAGTAGGAGACGGTCGCGGTGTCGGGCTGGCTGTCGGTGTACGTGAGCGTGGTGCCCGACACCGTGGTGCGCAGGACCTCGTTGGCGTACACCTCGTAGCCGGTGACGCCGACGTTGTCGCTGGAGGCGGTCCAGGTCAGCTTGATCTGGCCGGAGCCGGGCTGGGTGAGGGTGAGGTTGCCGGGCTGGCTGGGCGCCTGCGTGTCGCCGCCGGAGCCCGTCCGGGTGACGGTGTTGCTGTTGCCGGAGACGTTGCCGGCCGCGTCCTTGGCGCGCACGAAGTAGCTGACGGTGGCGCTGTCGGGCTGGTTGTCGGTGAAGGTGAGCGTGCTGCCGGAGACGCTGGTGCGCAGCTCGCCGTTGGCGTAGACGTCGTAGCCGGTGACGCCGACGTTGTCACCGGCGGCGTTCCAGGTCAGCCGGATCTGGCCGGAGCCGGGCTCGGTGTAGGCCAGGCCGGTGGGCGCGCTCGGCGCGGTGGTGTCACCGGTGGCGGGGCCGTAGACCTCCAGCTCCGACAGCTGCGCGGCGGCCCAGCCGGTGTTGCCCGTGACGTTGACGCGCAGGTAGCGGGTGGTCGTGCTGCTCAGGCTGATCGTGACGGTGTTGTTGTCGCCCGGGTTGAAGGTGTAGTCGCGGGACGCCACCAGGTCGCTGAAGGACGAGCCGTTGGTGCTGCCGCGCAGGGACAGCGTCTGCGTCCGTGCCTCCCACGAGGGCGGCAGCTTCAGCACCACCTTGGTGACCGCGACGGAGGACCCGAGGTCGGCCTGGAGCCACTGCGGGAAGGCGTTGTTGGAGCTCTCCCAGTAGGTGGTCTGGTTGCCGTCGTTGGCGTTGGCGGCGACGTAGGGCGCGTTGCCGCTGCTCGCGGTCAGGGTGCGGCCCTGGGCGAGGTTGTCGGTGGAGACGGCGGAGCCGTGCACCTCGAGCTCGGAGACCTGGGCGGCGGGCCAGCCGGTGTTGGCGGTGATGTTCAGCCGTACGAACCGGGTGGTGGTGGCCGAGAAGTCGATGGTCACCGTGTTGCCGGAACCGGGGCCGAAGTTCCGCCCGGCCGAGCCGGACAGTGTGGAGAAGGTGGAGCCGTCGGGGCTGCCCTGGACCGCGAAGGTCTCGGTCCTGGCCTCCCAGGCGGCGGGGAGTTTGACGACGACCTGGTCGATGCTGGTGCTGCTGCCCAGGTCGACCTGGACCCACTGCGGGAAGGAACTGCCCGCGCTCTGCCAGTAGGTGTTCTGGTTGCCGTCGGTGACGTTGGCGACCCCGTACTCGGCGTGGGAACTGCTCGCGGTGGCCGGCGCCCCCGCGGCGAGGTTGGGGCCGCCGGCGGCCGCGGCGGGCAGCGCCGACTGGCCGAGCAGCACCAGGCCCGCCGCGATCACCCCCGCCAGCAGCCGCTGGATGAACCGTTTCCTTGGCATGTCGTCCCTGTGCCTCTCGTCAGAGTTGTTGGTGCCATGACATGTCACATGCGGTGCGGCTGCCACGCGGAGAAAATTGCATTGATTGCTTTGGTAATTGCGCGGCCCGAGCCGATAGTTGCAGAGGTGTTTCCGGGCGTCTATGCCCTCGACCGGGCTTTCATCTCACCTGGCATGGGCTTGCGCTGGAGTGTCGTGCAGCCGACACGGCGTTGCGGAAGCACCGCAAAAACTTGCGCGTCCTACTCCGTGGTGCGCAGTGCCTGGTACATCGACCAGAGGACGGAGACGAGCGGGACCGCCACCACCGCGCCGATGACCCCGGCGGCGATGGCGCCGCCGATGACGGTGAGCGCGACGACCACCGGATGCAGGCGCACCGCCCAGCTCATCACGATCGGATGCAGCACATGGCCCTCGATCTGGCCGATGACGACGATCAGGCAGACGACGACCGCCGCCACGACGGGTCCGTTCGCGGCCAGCGCCACCACGGCGGCGACCGCCAGGGCGATGGGGGAGCCGATCAGCGGCACGAAGGCGGCGAAGAACTCCAGCAGCGCCAGCGGCAGCGCGAGCGGCACCCCCAGCAGGAACAGGGCGACCCCCACCAGGATCGCGTTGGTCGCCGCCACCAGCACGATCCCGTGCGTGTAGCCGGTGAACGTGCGCCATGCCGCACGGCCGGCCACGGACACCCGGCCGCGCACCGTCCGCGGCAGCTGCCCGCAGAACCAGGACCACTGCCGGTCGCCCGAGTGCAGGAAGAACACCGAGCAGAACAGCGCCAGCGCGAAGACCGTCAGCACCTCCACCAGGCGCCCGGCGCCGCTCAGTGCGGTGCTGATCAGGGCCGACCGGTGGGTGGACAGCCACTGCCCGATCTTCGACTGGAGGTCGTCGAGCGCCTTGGGGTCGAGCCGGAACGGCGGGGCTTGCAGCCAGCGCTCGATCCGCGCCAGCCCCGCGCCGAACTCGCGCTGCAGCCCGGCCGTCTCGCCGGCGACCACCTCGCCGACCATGGCCAGGATGCCGAACACGACCAGGATGCTGCCGATCAGCGAGACGGCGACGGCCAGCGAACGCGGGATCACGCGGGCGAGCAGATCGGCCAGCGGTCGCAGCATCGCGGTGCCGACCAGCCCGAGGAAGACGGCCACCGCGATCTCGTGGAACCGTCCCAGGGTGGCGAACACGGCGTAGACGACCGCCCCCACGACGAGCAGCCGCCAGGAGTAGGCGGCGGCCGTGTTCAGCGCGGGGAACACCCGGACGCCGGGCCGCCTGGCGGGCCCGCGCACCTCCCGGCGCCCCACGCGGATCCGGATCCGCCGTCCTCGGGACACCGTCCGCACCTCCCCGTCGAGCCCGCCGTGCGCCCGCGTCCTGCGCGCCTGTCCCTGCTTGCTACCACCGGCGGGGTCCCGGCCAACGCGGCGCGCGCCGCATTCGCCCGAAGGCACCCCCCGGGCCGGCGGTGGATCTCCGGGGTGCCTGACTGCTAAATTGGTCTAAACCAGTTAGCGGTCTCCCTCACCAGATCGGCGGTCCCGAAGTGGAAGTCGTCATCGTTCCGGACGCCACCGCAGGCGGCGAACTCATCGCGGGTGCCATCGCGGACCTGCTGCGCCGCAAGCCCGACGCGCTGCTCGGCGTCGCCACCGGTTCGACCCCGCTCCCGGTCTACCGGGCGCTCGCCGGCCTGGCCGGCGAGGGCCGCGCCGACGTCTCGCGCGCCCGGATCTGCCAGCTGGACGAGTACGTCGGACTGCCCGCCGGGCACCCGGAGTCCTACCGCTCCGTGGTGCTGCGCGAGGTCGTCGAGCCCCTCGGCCTCGCCCAGGAGTCGTTCATGGGACCCGACGGCACCGCCGAGGACATCGTCGAGGCGTGCGCGGCGTACGAGCGCACGCTGGCGGCGGCCGGCGGGGTGGACCTGCAGCTGCTCGGCATCGGCACCGACGGCCACATCGGCTTCAACGAGCCGTGCTCCTCGCTGGCCTCCCGGACCCGGATCAAGACGCTGACCGAGCAGACCCGCAAGGACAACGCGCGCTTCTTCGACCGCCCCGAGGACGTGCCGCACCACGTCATCACCCAGGGCATCGGCACCATCCTGGAAGCCCGGCACCTCGTGCTGCTGGCCACCGGCGAAGCGAAGGCCGAGGCGGTCGCCCTCGCCGTCGAGGGCCCGCTGGCGGCGGTCGTCCCCGCCTCCGCGCTCCAGTTGCACGCGCACGCCACCGTCGTCGTCGACGAGGCGGCCGCGTCCAAGCTGAAGCTGGCCGGCTACTTCCGGGCCACCTACGCGGCGAAGCCGTCCTGGCAGGGTCTGTGATCCCCTTCGTTCAGGCGCGGGGCGCCGGGGCGGGCGGCAGGAACAGCGTGCCGCGCGCACCGGCGCGGACGGTCCGCACCGCGACGAGCGCCCACGCCGCCACCAGGCCCGCGTACAGGACCAGCGCCGCCCCCTGGAAGGCCGTCGAGTGCAGCCGCAGCGCCAGCGCGCTCGTCCCGGTCACGCACGTGCCCAGCGGGAAGGTGAAGCTCCACCAGGTCAGGGTGAACGGCAGTCCGCGCCGCGCGGTGCGCACGGTGAGCGCCGCCGCCAGGGCCAGCCACATCATGGCGAACCCCCAGGTGGGCACGCCGTAGAGGTAGCCGAAGACCTCGGCCCCGGTGGCGTAGGGGCGGGGCAGGGCCGTGGGCGCCGCGTGCCCCAGGAGATTGGCCGCCGTGACGGACTGCCCCAGCGGGCCGAGCACGATCCACAGGGTCGGCACCATGGCCGCCGGGCCCGTCTTGTGGCGCACCAGCCGGCCCCAGATCTGCGGGATGATCACCAGGCTCGCGATCAGGCTCATCCCGAACATCGCGTAGCACGCCAGCAGCAGCGTCAGCCGTGCCTGCCCGGCGGGGAGGTGCGGGACGAGGGCGGCCCCGGTGGCGGCGGACACCATCGGCGGGACGACGGGCATCAGCCAGCCGCCGAACGCCGAGTCGTCGCCCACGCGGTGCTCGGTCATCGCGCGGTACGGGATCCACACCCAGGTCACCAGGCCCAGCAGGGTGCCCGCCGACCAGAGCACCGTGTCCACCGCCAGGGCCGCGTGCGGCCCGATCCAGTCCGAGCCCAGCGCCAGCGTGCCCGCGCCCACGGTCAGCAGCGCCATCGCCGGAGCACCCCAGAAGTGCGCCATCACCGGGTGGCCGGCGTGCGCCCGCGCGCGGTCGCGGTACCGGGTCCAGTGCACCGCCCAGCCCGCGGAGAGCGCCACCAGCCAGGCGGCCGCCAGCGCCCACACGACCGTGGCGGCCGTCCGCAGCCCCGGTACGTGCGCCGGGAGCCCGGCCGCCGCCGTGGCGACGATACCGGTGCCCATCACCGAGGCGAACCAGTTGGGGCCGAGGTCGCGGAAGAGCTGGGAGGGGTGGTCCAGCTCCCGCAGCAGCCCGGTGCGCGGGTGGGCGCCGGGCCGGGAGGGAAGAGCGAGCGTCGAAGGCATGTCCGTAGCGTCGCCCCGGCCGGGCACGACCGGTAGGGAGCACTTCCGGATGGGCTCATAGACTGGGCTTATGCCCCTGCCCGAGCGCGTGAGCGACCTGGCGGCGTACGACCTGCTGCTGTCGGTCGCTAGCCTCGGCAGCGTCGGTGCCGCCGCGCGGGCCCACGGCGTCAGCCAGCCGGCCGCGAGCTCCCGCCTCCGGCACCTCGAACGCCGGCTCGGTCTGCAGCTGCTGGAACGGTCACCGCGCGGTTCGCGGCTCACCGAGCACGGCGCGCTCGTCGCTGACTGGGCGCGCACCGCCGTCGACGCCGCCGCCTCGCTGGACGCCGGGGTCACCTCGCTGCGCGGCACCGCGGAGAGCCGTCTGCGGGTGGCGGCGAGCATGACGGTGGCCGAGTACCTCCTGCCGCAGTGGCTGCTCATCCTGCGGGCGGGCGCCCCGCGCACCACGGTCGCGCTGACCGCGGGCAACTCCGAGGACGTGGCCGCGGCCGTCCTGGCCGGCGAGGTGCACCTCGGATTCGTCGAGGGCCCGGACGTCCCGCGCGGGCTGGTCGCCCAGCCGGTCGCGCACGACGAGCTGACCGTCGTCGTCGCCCCCTCCCACCGCTGGGCGCGCCGCCGGTCCGGCATCGGCGCCGCCGAACTCGCCGCGACACCCCTGGTCAGCCGTGAACGAGGCTCCGGCACGCGCCGCTACCTCGAGCACGCCCTGGCCGAGGGGACGGGTCTCGCGCTCACCGATCCGCTCCTCGAACTCCCCTCCACCACCGCCATCAAGACCGCCGTCGCCGACGGCCTCGCCCCGGCCGTCCTCAGCTCCCTCGCCCTCACCGCGGAACTCGCGAGCGGCAGCGTCGTCGCCGTCCCCGTGGCCGGACTCGACCTGACGCGGACGCTGCGCGTGGTGCGCGCCCGCGGGTGCGACCTGACCGGGCCGGCGCGTGAGCTGGCGGGGATCGCCCGGCAGGGCGCGGTCAGTGCCCGTCAAGGGGTGGGAAGCGCAGGTTCCGCAGGTCGGGCGGGACGGGGGACTTCGGCCGGTACAGCGGCGGGACCTCCCCGTCGGCGGCCGCGGCCGGGGCGTCACTGAGCCGGAAGCGGTCGCGCACCCGCCCGTAGAAGTCGGTCGGGCCCAGCCGGATCAGCCGCAGCCGGTGCCGGGCCTTGTACACCCCGACCCAGTCACCCGGATCGAGGACGCCCCTCAGCTGGCCGTCGATGCTGACCGCGACCCGGCCGGAGCGGGTCAGCACGCGGACCCCCAGGACCTCGTCCGGGGCCGCCACCAGGGTCCGGTCGAAGGCCATGTGCGGCGCGACGGGGGTGAACACGATCGCGTCCATGTGCGGGGAGACCACCGGGCCCCCCGCGGCGAAGCTGTACGCGGTGGAACCCGTCGGGGTGGCCACGACGACCGCGTCCGCGGAGTAGGACGCGAACAGACGGCCCGCCAGGTACACCGCGAGACTGGCCTGCCGGTCCCGGGCGAGCTTCTCGAAGACCACGTCGTTGACGGCGTTGACGGCCATCGGCACGCCCCAGCCCACGTCCTCGGGGTCGCCGGGCCGCACCCGCGGCGGCGGCAGCGCGGGGCCGCGCCCGTACCGCAGCAGGGACTCGATGCCCTCGGGGATCTCCAGCGGCCGGGACGCCCGCAGGGTGAGCGTCATGCGGTCCTCGACGGTCGCCCGGCCCTCGTGCACGCAGTCGAGCGCCCGCTCCACGTCCTCGGTGCACACCTCGGTGAGGAAGCCGACCCGCCCCAGGTCCACGCCCAGCACGGCCGCCCCGCACGCGGCGGCCACCCGCGCGCCGCGCAGGAAGGTCCCGTCGCCGCCGAGGGTCACGATCAGGTCCGGGTAGCCGGCCGTGGCCGCCTCCTCCTGACCGCTGTGCCGGGGCCGGTCCTTGCGCCACACGTCGATCTCCACCGCGGGGACCCCGTGCCGCGCGCACCAGCGGTCGACCGCCGCGGCGGCCTCGCTCGCGTCCTCGCGCGCACCGTGCACGACCATCCCGATCCGGCCCACTGGCATCACGGCCTCCCCGGCGGCGTCCGCTCCGGTGTCATGCCCCCATGGTCCGCCTCCCCGGAGCGCGCGTCGCGTCGGGACACCGCCGTCCCGCCGCCCCGCCGCCGTGCGGCGGCACCCTGGGCGGAGTACCGTTCCGCTGTTCCACAGCTGCAGGGAGGACGAACGTGGAGACCAAGCCCGAGCCGGGTGTCCTCACCCAGGTGGCGGATCTGATCGGCCGTACGCCCGTCGGGCAGCGCGGAGCGCTGTGGCGGCTCGGCGCGGACCGCCGCCAGCTCGACGCCAACGTCATCCGCCTTCCGGCGGGCACCGAGGTCCGGCCGCACGTCGAGGCCGAGCTGGACGTCCTGCTGTACGTCGTCGACGGCGGCGGGTACCTGTCGGGCGACGACGGCGGACGCCAGACGACCCTGGCGCCCGGCGCCCTCGCCTGGCTGCCCCGCGGCTCCTGCCGCGCGCTGTCCGCAGGCGCCGTGGGGCTGACCTACCTCACGGTGCACGCCCGCCGCCCCGGCCTCACCATCGCCGGCCTCGCCCCCGCTCGTGACGCGGGCGAAGCGGCCTGCCTGCTGCACCGCGTCTGCGCGGACTGCGGCCGCCTGGCCGGCGAGAGCGACGCCCTGTACTGCTCCCGCTGCGGCACCGCACTGCCGCCCCGCTGAGCCCTGCGCGGGGCGGCCCGGCGGGGGCGGTCGTCCGCTGCTGTTCGCCGCCGGTCGGCACCTGCCGTGCGGCCCATGACCCGGCCGCCGAGCGGGGCAGCAGGTAGCGTGAGGTCTGCTGCCGGACACAGCCGGCCCCGCTGGGCGCGTCGTCGTACGGGCGGAGACCGACGGCCGGGCCTGCACCGCCTTCGGGTCGTCGGCCACCGAGACGCCGTGCGGGACCAGCGCCGGTGGGGACGCCGGGCAGGTGCGGTGCCCGCCTGCCGTACCCGCTCAGAAGGCGGCCTGCAGGGGCTGCTCGGCCCAGATCGTCTTGCCCTCGCGCGTGTAGCGGGCGCCCCAGCGTTCGCTGAGCTGCGCGACCAGGAAGAGCCCGCGCCCGCCCTCGTCCGTCGTCCGCGCCCTGCGCAGGTGCGGGGAGGTGCTGCTGGTGTCGGAGACCTCGCAGATGAGGTGGCTGTCGCGGATCAGCCGCAGCGTGATGGGCCCGCCCGCGTAGCGGTACGCGTTGGTGACCAGCTCGCTGACGATCAGTTCGGTCACGAAGGCCGCCTCCTCCAGCTCCCACGTGGCGAGCTGGGACTCCACCAGCGTGCGGGCCCGTCCGGCGGCCGTGGCGTCCGGCGGGAGGTCCCAGGTGGCGACCTGTTCCGGCGCGAGGACGCGGGTCCGGGCGACGAGGAGGGCCACGTCGTCGGCGGCCTCGGTGGAGCGGCGTGCCTTGAGGAGGGTGTCCTCGACGGCGCTGCAGGTCTCCTCCAGGGAGCCGGACGGCGCCGTGAGCGCCCCGCACAGCATCGCGAGGCTGTCGTCGAGGTCGCGGCAGCGGGTGCACAGCAGGCCGTCGGTGTAGAGCGCCAGGATGCTGCCCTCGGCCAGTTCGATCTCGGCGGTCTCGAAGGGGAGGCCGCCGAGGCCCAGCGGCGGGCCCGGGGGGATGTTGACCAGGCTCGCCCGTCCCTCCGGGGTGACGACCACGGGGGGCGGATGGCCGGCCCGGGCGAGCGAGCAGCGCCGGGAGACCGGGTCGTAGACGGCGTAGAGGCAGGTCGCGCCGACGACCGGTGGGGCGTTCTCGTGGCTCTCGCGCTGTTCCGAGGCGAGCCGGTCCACGAGGTCGTCGAGGTGCGACAGCACCTCGTCCGGGGTGGGGTCCAGGTGGGCCAGGGTGTGCACGGCGGTGCGCAGCCGGCCCATGGTGGCCGCCGCGTGCAGACCGCGGCCGACGACGTCGCCCACCACCAGGGCGATGCGGAGCCCGGAGAGCGGGATGACGTCGAACCAGTCGCCCCCGACCCCGGTGGCGGTGTTGGCGGGCAGGTAGCGGTGGGCCACCTCGGCGGCGGGGTGCCGGGGCACGTCACCGGGGAGCAGGCTGTGCTGGAGGGTGAGGGCCGCCTGGTGCTGCTGGGTGTAGCGGCGGGCGTTGTCGATGCTCAGGGCCGCGCGGGCGGCGAACTCCTCGGCGAGGGTGAGGTCGTCGGCCTCGAAGGGCTCGCGGCCGCGGGTCCGCCAGAGGCTGATCAGTCCGAGCACGAGCCCGCGGGCGAGCAGCGGCACCACCATCAGGGAGTGCGCGCCGACCTCGCGGGCGGCCCTGGCCCGCACGGGGTCCTCGTCGAGCCAGGCGAGGGCCCGGCGCATGTCCGACTCGAAGACCGGGCGGCCCTCGGCCAGCGACCGCGCCTGCGTCGACCCCGGGGGGATGCGGATGGTGTGTCCCACCGGGTACATGATCTTCTGGGTGTCCGGGAAGACCGACTGGACCGCCGCGCGGCAGACCGTACGGAACGAGTCCTGGGCGGGCTCGTCACCCTGGGGCACGGCCTCCAGCAGGTCGACGGAGGCGCTGTCGGCCAGCCCGGGCACGGCCACCTCGGCCAGTTCGCGGGCGGTGCGGCCGACGTCCAGCGTGGTGCCGATCCGCGCCCCGGCCTCGCTGAGCAGGGCCAGCCTGCGGCGGGCCCGGTAGCGCTCCGTGACGTCCTCGACGGTCTGGGTCACCCCGAGGACGTGCCCGTTGTCGTCCTGCATCCGGAACGCCGAGACGGACACGTACAGTTCGCGCTGCGGGTCGCGGCGCAGCCGGCAGGGCTGCTCGGAGAAGATCGAGGACCGGCCCGTCTCGAGCACCCGCCGCAACTGGTGGTCCACGGCGTCGGCGTCCGGCCCGAAGAGGAAGTCCCCCGTGCGCAGGCCCTGGTGCTTCTCCGTGGGGACCCCGCTGAACTTGGTGATCGCCCGGTTCACCCGCAGGAAGGTCAGGTCGGGGGCGTAGACCGCGAGCCCGATGGGGGAGCGGCGGAACAACCCCTCCAGCACCCACCGGTCCGTCTCCCACCGGACGACCTCGGCGGCGGGCGCCGCGACCACGTACCACTCGCGGCGCCGGTCCTCCCGCGCGATGGCGCGGACCCGGCAGCCGACCTCCACCCGCCGTCCGTCCCGGTGCAGCAGGGGTACGACCCCGAACCAGCCGCCCGCCCGGACGCAGGCCGCGGTGGCGGTCAGGACCAGCTCCAGGTCGCCGGGGTGGAGCAGGAGTTCGGGAGCCGACCGGCCCAGGACGTCCTGGGCCCGGTGGCCGAGCAGCGTCTCGGCGCGGGTGCTCCACCCCACCACGGACGCGTGGTCGTCCAGCACCACCGAGGCCGCGGCGTGCACCGAGAACGGGTCCTCCGGTGACTCGCTGAACGTCTTGGCCGGGTTGTCCATCGCTATCACCGTCGCACGTGCGGGAGAAGCGGGCGAGCTGCGTCACCTGGGGTGGTTCTCCGCCGGGGCGGGAGGGACGCCCATGGGGGCGTGGTTCCAGTATCGGCCCGCACGGCCGGTCCCGCGTGGCCCGCAGGGCGCCGGCGCCCGCTCAGTGCGCAGGCTCATGGCCGGTGGCGGGGTGGAGCGGCCGGGCCAGCAGGATCGCCACGTCGTCCTGCGCGCCGTGGGGCAGGAGACGGGCGAGGACGCGGTCGCAGACCCGGGAGAGCGGCTCGCCGAGATCGCGCAGGGCGCGGGCGAGTTGGCGCATGCCCTGGTCGAGGTTGCGGTCGCGGGCCTCGATCAGGCCGTCGGTGTAGAGGACCAGCACACCGCCCGGCGGCAGGAGCACCCGTTCGGTCTGGAAGTCCCGGCGGCCCACGCCGAGGGGTGTTCCGCTCGGGCCGTCCAGGAAGGCGACCTCGTTCCCGATCCCGGCCACCGCAGGGGGCGGGTGCCCGGCGCGGGCGACCAGACAGCTGCCGTCGGCCGGGTCGTGGACGGCGTAGACGCAGGTCGCCATCTCGTTCTCGCCGACGTCGGCGACGGCCGCGTCCAGTGAGCGGAGCAGCTCGGCCGGGGGGATGTCGTGGCGGGCCAGGGTGCGCACCGTCGTCCGCAGTTGCCCCATGACGGCCGCCGCGTGCACCCCGTGGCCCATGACGTCCCCGATGACCAGGGCGGTCCTGTCGCCGGGCAGCGCGATGACGTCGAACCAGTCGCCGCCCACCTCGTGGTCGCTCGCGGGCAGGTACCGGCCGGCCAGTTCCAGCCCGGGCACCGTGGGCAGCGCGGTGTTGGCGAGGCTGCGCTGCAGGGTGAGGGCGGCGCGGCGCTGGGCGGAGTACATCCGCGCGTTGTCGATGCCGAGGGCCGCGCGGGCGGCGAGTTCGTCGATGAGCAGGTCGTCCTGGTCGTCGAAGGGCTCGCGCCTGCGGGAGCGGGTGACCATCATGATGCCCAGCACCGTGCCGCGGGCCACCAGCGGGACCATGCGGGCGGAGCCGAGGGTGCGCAGGTAGCCCCGCAGCCGCTCGTACTCCGGGCCGGGCACCAGCCGGGGTATGTCGGCCCTGGTGAGCCGCATCGGCCGTCCCTCCACCATGACCTGCTCGTACGCGGACGCGCGGGGGACCTGGTGCGTCATGCCGACGGCCAGGTCCTCGGCGGGCGCCGCCGGATCGGCGAAGGAGACCGCCAGCCGGCGCACCATGCCGTGGGCGGAGGCGGCGGCCTCGTCCGGGTCGAGGACCTCCTCCAGCAGGTGCACGTCGGCGGAGTCCGCCACCCGGGGCACGAGCACCTGCACCACCTCCTCCGCGGTCTGCCGCAGGTCGAGCGTGGTGCCGATGCGGGTGCCGGCCTCGGCGAGCAGGGCGAGCCGCTGCCGTCCGCGGGTGGCCTGGAGCTGGGCCCGCTCCTCGCGGCTGATGTCGATCAGGGTGGCGATCACGCCCAGGCGGCGGCCGCCGCCGCCGAGGAGCGGGGAGAAGGAGCACGACCACACCCGCTCGTTGAGGGGGTCGCCGCCCGTGCGTCCGACGCCCCGGAAGTCCACCACCGGCTCGCCGCGGGCGAGCACCTGGCGCATCACGGTCTCCAGCGCCATGGTGTTGAGCCCGGGGACGACCTCGCTCACCCGCCTGCCGATGTGCTGGGCGGCGGGGACCCCGTTCATACGGGCCAGCGCCTCGTTGACCCGTACGTAGCGCAGGTCCGGCCCGAGCATGGCCAGCCCGATGGGGGACTGCGTGAACAGGCCCTCCAGCGCCGCCAGCGAGTCCCGCATGCGCAGCACCGCGGAGGTCTCGGCGGCGATGCCCATCAGCCCGGTGCGCCCCTGCGGGTCGGCGGTGGGGCAGATCCACATCTCCATCGTCACCAGGTGGCCGTCGCGGTGGCGTACGGGGAGCGTGCCCACGACCGCCTCGCCCGACAGCACCCTGCGCGTCAGCTCGTCGGCCAGGTCCCAGTTCGCCACGGGGACCAGCAGGGGTGTGGCGCTGCGGCCGAGCACCTCCTGCGCGGTGTGCCCGAAGAGTTCCTGCGCGGCCAGCGACCACTGGGAGATGCGCCCCTCGGAGTCGATCCGCCACATCGCGAGGGGGAGCAGGTCACGGAACACCCCTGCCTGCCCCACCGCCGTCTGGGGCTGACCGACATCCTTCGCCGACTGCTGTATGTCCACCGCGACGACCCATCCCCGGGAACGAGGCGTTCTCATCCGGTCGAGCACCGCCGGTCATCACCTTGTGGGGTAAACCGGCCAATGTCGCTTATTGTCGGGCAATCCTGACAAAACAGCCTAACGGAGAAGCGGGGCACCGCCCCGGGGAGCCGGCTCCCGCAGCGCCGCGCCCGCCCGATCTGGGTTAGCGTCGTAACCATGGGGACCGTCCGGCGGATCCTCCGCCTCGTGCCGGTACTCGCCGTGATCCTCGGCGTGCTCTGCCTCGTCGCCGCGACGGGCTCCGGGGCGCGCGCCGCGGGCGGGCTCGACACGGCCGCGGCGGCCCTGCGCGACGGCGGTCCCGTGTACGTCGATCCCCGGGCGCGGGACGTGCTGTCGCCCGGCGAGGCGGACACCCTCGCAGGGCGCATCGAGAAGGCCGACCGGCCGGTCTTCGTCGCCGTCCTCCCCGACACCGCGGAGTTCCCCGCCGCCACGGTGCTGAAGGACCTGCGGACCAAGGTCGGCATCACCGGTGTGTACGCCGTCGCCCTCGGCGACCGCTTCGACGCCGGGGCGGACCCCGCCGTGATGCCGCGCAACGCCGTCGAGAACCTGGCCGGGGCCGTACGGCGCTCCGACCCCGGCGATCCCGCGGCGATGGTCACCGGCTTCGTGGACCAGGCACTGCCGCAGGCGCGCGGCCACGCCCCGGCGTCCTGGAGCGACGACTCCGTCGGCGTCGGCGCGGGCAGCGGCGGCGCCGGGCTCCTCGTCGCGCTCGGCGTCCTGGTCGTCGCCGGGGGCGGCGGTGCCGTCCTGCTGTCGCGACGCGCCAAGCGGCGCCGCGAGGAGCAGGACAGGGCCGGGCTCGACGAGCTGCGCCCGGTGGTGGACGAGGACATCACCGCCTTCGGCGAGGAGCTGAGCCGGATCGGCTTCGACCCGGGCGGCGCGACGGCCGACGACGCCATGCGCGAGGACTACACGCGCGCCCTGGACGCCTACGACACCGCGAAGACCGCGATGGACCGGGCGCGTTCCGCGGAGGACGTGCAGCCGGTCAGCAGCGCCCTGGAGGAGGGGCGCTTCGCGCTCGCCACCCTGGATGCGCGCATCGAGGGCAGGCCGCTGCCCGAGCGCCGCCCGCCGTGCTTCTTCGACCCCCGGCACGGCCCCTCGGTCCAGGACGTGCCGTGGACCCCCGAGGGCGGCGGGGCCGAGCGGACCGTTCCGGTGTGCGCGGCCGACGCCGCCCGGCTCGCGGACGGCCTGGATCCCATGGCCCGCCAGGTCGGCACGCCTCGCGGCCCCCGCCCGTACTGGGAGGCGGGCCCGGCCTACGCCCCCTGGGCCCAGGGCTACTTCGGCGGCGGGATGCTGCCGGGGATCCTCGTCGGGACGCTGCTCGGCAGTTCGCTCGGCGGCCCGGGCCCGTACGCCTACGGCGACTACGGGGGCTACGGCGGTGCCGCGCCGGACCAGCAGGGCGGCGACTACTCGGGCGCGGACTTCGACCCCGGGGACTTCGGTGGGGGTTTTGGTGACGGTGGGGGCTTTGGTGACGGCGGGGGGTTCGGGAGCAGCTGAGTCCGGTCGTCGTGTGCGGGTGCGCTGCGCCTGCGGCGGGCGGGGGATGCCCGCCGCAGGCGCAAACAACCCGCACACGACAACGAACCGCACGCGGCGACACGGGCAGCCCGGCGCAGCCTACGCGGACAGGGCGGCGGCGCCGCCCGCCGCGTCGGCCTCGAGGACGCAGGCCGAGGCGAGCTCGTCCAGGGAGATGTCCAGGGCCGCGGCGAGGGCGGCCACGGTGAAGAAGGCGGGGGTCGGGGCGCGGCCGGTCTCGATCTTGCGCAGGGTCTCGGCGGAGACGCCCGCCGCCGCCGCGACCTCGACCATGCTGCGGTCGCCGCGGGCCCGGCGCAGCAGCGTGCCGAAGCGCTCGCCGCGCTGCCGTTCCCAGGGGGTCAAAGGAGTTCGCACCATGCCCGTGATACTAATACCGGTATAAGAATTGGGTGCACCCAGGGAACGGAACGAGGAGCCACGGACATGGTGGAGATCAAGTCGGATGCCGCGCTGGCGGCCATGCGGGAGGCAGGCCGCGTCGTGGCGCACGCGCTCGCCGCCGCCCGTGAGGCGGCGCGCGTCGGCGTGTCGCTGCGGGAACTGGACGAGGCGGCCCGGGCCGTCCTGGACGCGGCGGGCGCGCGGTCGCCGTTCCTCGGCTACCGGCCGTCGTTCGCGCCCACGCCCTTCCCCGCGGTGCTCTGCACCTCCGTCAACGACGCGCTCGTGCACGGCATCCCCACCGACTACCGGCTGCGGGACGGCGACCTGGTGAGCGTCGACTGCGGCGCCGAACTGGACGGCTGGACCGGCGACGCCGCGATCAGCTTCACCGTGGGTACGCCCCGCCCCGCGGACCTGCGGCTCATCGAGGCCACCCGGCGGGCGCTCGACGCGGGGATCGCCGCGGCCACCGTCGGCAACCGCATCGGCGACATCTCGCACGCCATCGGCACCGTCGCCCGCGAGGCCCGGTGCGGCATGCCCGCGGACTTCGGCGGCCACGGCATCGGCCGCCGGATGCACGAGGACCCCCATGTGCCCAACCAGGGCCGCCCCGGCCGTGGTTACCCGCTGAAGCACGGGCTGGCCCTCGCCATCGAGCCGATGCTGATGGCTGGGGGGCGCGGCGGCTACCGCACGGCCTCCGACGGCTGGACGCTGCACACCGAGGACGGCAGCCGGGCCGCCCACTTCGAGCACACCGTCGCCGTCACGGAGGAGGGCCCGCGCATCCTCACCGCGCCGTGACCTGGTCCTCCAGCGCGGAGCGCAGCCAGGTGTGGGAGGCGCCCGGGGTCGGCTGTCCGGGGCCCCGCAGCTCGGCCACGAGCTGCCAGTAGCGGTCGATGCGGGGCTCCACGGCCAGCATGCCGCTCAGCCGGCGGCGGAAGTGGGGGGTGTCCCGCGCGCCGAACGACCGCGCGTGGGCGGTGACGAAGCAGTCGAGCGCCTCGCCCGCGCCCGGAGCGCGTCCGGCCAGGACGTCCGGCGCGGCCAGTTCGTAGGCCTCGTAGAGCCCCTCGTACAGGACGGCCGGACGGGGGCCCGCGTCGGGCCGGTGCGCCGCGAGCCGGCGCACGGCGCCGGGCGGGCAGGAGGCCGAGGTGAAGGCGTGCAGCCGGGCGAAGGCCAGCACCTGCGCCGGGCTCGGCTCGTCGGGCGGTTGCGGCACGGCGAGTTCGACGACCCGGGCCAGCACCGGGGCGGGCAGCCGTGCGGGCTGCAGCCAGCGGCGCCAGAAGCGGGCCATCGGGTCCGTGTTCGGCGGTACGGGGACGGCTCCGACCAGCTCCAGCCGCTCGGCGCGTTCCTCGGCGGTGCAGTCCCGCAGCAGTCGCAGGGCGGCCTCCCGCCAGCGCAGCGCGGCCAGTTGGGAACCGAGGGTCCGCAAGTGGCCCGCGACGACGTCCTCCAGGGCGTCCTCCCGCTCCAGGGCCCGCCCCACGTCCGGCACCGGCAGGTCCAGGGCGCGCAGGGAGCGGATCAGGCGCAGCCGGGTGAGCGCCTCGGGGGCGTAGCGGCGGTGGCCGCCCGCGCTGCGGCCGGACTCGGGCAGCAGTCCGCGGTCCGAGTAGAAACGGACGGTCTTGACCGAGACGCCGGCCCGCTCGGCGAGCTCCCCGATGCTCAACGTGCTGTCGGCTTCCACCGCTTGAACCTCCCTCAGGGGGAGCTCCTACCGTACCGGCGAGCGCGGACGGCCGGGACGGCCGCTCCGCGGACCACCGCGTGCGGGGAGGCACACATGACCGTGTTCGTACTCGTTCCCGAGGCCCACACGGGCGGCTGGGTGTGGGAGGACGTCGCCGGCCGGCTGCGCGGGGCGGGCGCGGGAGCCCACCCGGTGACCCTCACCGGCATGGCCGGCTCCGGCCGCCCGGCCGGGCCGGGCACCGTACTGGAGACCCACGTCGAGGACGTCCTGCGGGTCGTCGACTCCCTGGACGCGACGGACGTGGTGCTCGTCGGCCACGGCTACGGCATCCACCCGGTGGTCGCCGCCGCAGACCGGCGGTCCGGCCGCATCGGCCGCGTCGTCCACCTGGACGCGGGCATGCCCCGGGACGGCGACCCGCCGCTGGCGCTCGTGCCCGACCAGGAACTGCGCGCCCGCCTCCCGGCCCCGGCCGCCCCGGGCGACGGCGAGTGGCGCGTCGCCCCGCCCGCGCCCGGGGCGTGGGAGCGCTGGGGCAGCACGGCCGGCGTGCCCGCCGCGGCGCTGGCCCGGCTCGCCGCCGAAGCCGCACCCCAGCCCGCCGGGACGCTCACCCGGCCGCTGCGCCTGTCGGGGGCGGCCGCCGCCCTGCCGACGACCGGTGTCCTGTGCACCGGCAACGGTTCGAGCATCGCCATGGTGGAGGGGCTGGTGGGCCTGGGGCACCCCGAATTCCAGGCGCTCACGGACCCCCGCGTCGGCTTCTTCGAACTCGCCACCGGCCACTGGCCGATGCTCTCCGCACCCGGCGAACTCGCCGGCGTCCTGCTGAAGGCAGCCGCCGGGGAGGGCCACCGGATCGCCGCGGCGGATGAACCACCGGCGCACCTGCGGCCGTTCCTCCTCGACGTGCCCGAACGGGCCCGTGAGCGCCACGGACGGACCGACCTGTACTTCCCGGACGGCGGTGGCGGACCCCGCCCGGCCGTGGTCTTCGTGCACGGCGGCCCGGTGCCGGCCGGCGCGCGGCCCACCCCGCGCGACTGGCCTGCCTTCGTCGGGTACGGCCGCCTCGCGGCGGCTTTCGGAGCGGTCGGCGTGACCGTCGACCACCGGCTGCACGAACTCGGCGACTTCCCGCGCGCCGCCGCCGACCTCGCCGAGGCGGTGGAACTCGTCCGCGCCGATCCGCGGGTCGACGCCGGCCGGGTCGCGCTGTGGTTCTTCTCCGCCGGCGGGCTGCTGTCCGCGGACTGGCTGGCGGCGCCCCCGCCGTGGCTGCGCTGCGTCGCGGCCACCTACCCCGTCCTCGCGCCGCTGCCCAACTGGGGCCTGGCCGCCTCCCGTTTCCGGCCCGCGGCGGCGCTGCACGGCGCGGGCTCGCCGCCGGTCGTCCTGACCCGGGTGGGACGGGAGCGGCCGGAGATCGCGGTGACCGTCGAGGAGTTCCTCTCCGCGGCCAAGGACGCCGGGGCGGACGTGGAGGTCGTCGACGTCCCCGACGGCGGCCACGGCTTCGAGACGACCGACCACGGGGCGGAGGCGCGCGGCGCCGTCGAGCGTGCGATGCGCACCGTCCTCGGGCACCTGCGGGGCTGAGCTCAGACCCCGGCGTGCAGCCGGGACGGCGGTACGGCCAGCACCGGGCAGGCCGCGTGCGCGACGCAGTAGCGGGCGACCGAACCGCGCAGCGCACGCGGCAGCAGGCCGCGCGACCCCGTGCCGACGACCAGCAGGTCCTCGCTGCGCGCGGCCGCCTTCACCAGCACGTACCTGGCGGGCCCGCGCGCGGTCACGGCGCGGAAGTCCGGCATCCCGGGCAGGTCGCCGGCGCCGAAGGCCTCCTCCAGCGCGACGTTCAGGCGCTGCCGCGCTTCCTGCTCCCAGTCGAAGGGCCGCGGCGGAAGCGGCACCCGGCGGTACGTGAACTCCTCGGGGGGCGGCTCCCACGCCAGGACCGCCAGCAGTCCTGCGGACCGGGACCGGGCCTCCGCGACCGCCCGGTGCAGCGCGGCCAGACTGCCGGGGGAACCGCTCAGGCCGACGACCACCCGCCGGCCCCCGCCCGCTGTGCCCCCGTACGGCGACTCGATCACGGACTGCCTCATTTCTCGACGTACGACGAACGACCACGCGACCGGCTGCACCGAAGCGACCAGTCAGCCCATCCCGGACGCATCGAGCACCGCTCGTGCCGTGCTGCCGTCGATCCGCTCGCCGAGCCGCCCGAGCACCTCGGCCCCCTCGCGGAGCGTGCCGGCGGTACGGGAGCGCCGTGCGCCCGCCTCCAGCCGGTGCCACAGCAGCGGATTGGCCTCCAGGACGCGGGGATCCAGCTCCAGCCACCGTCCGTGGGCGTCCCACAGGACCAGATGCCGTGACACACCGGCGGACTGGCGGACCACGGTCAGCGCGTCGGTCCGCACCCGCCGCTCCCGCAGCGTGCCGCGCACCGCCAGCCAGCCGTCGCCCGCGGTCACCCGGGCCGGGTGGAGCAGCGCGAGCACGATCACGGCCAGTGCCAGCCACAGTGCCGCGCGCCGCGGGGTGAGCGTTCCCGCTACCGCGTCGAGCGGCACCGCCAGGCACAGGAAGGCGACCGCGCACCCCAGCGCGCGCCGCAGGTCGGCGCGCCAATGGCGGTCACCGACGGTGCCCTGCTGCCCGGGCCGGGAAGCCGTTCGCCGTTCCATGGGGCCGACCGTAGGCAAGGCGGCGGCCCGCCGGGCGCGGCCCTGACGGCCCCTTGACGAGCGCCGGTCCGGTCTTTGCGCGCCCCTGACGGACGGGCTCAGCCGACGTGGACGCGGGGCCTGCGGCTGCGGTCGGGCTCGGCCTCGCGCAGCACCTCGCGGGTGACCGGGGCGACCTCGCCCTGGCCGAAGAGGAAGAAGCGCAGGAAGTTGGCGAAGGGGGTGCCCTCGGTCCACTCGAAGTAGATGTGCGGACGCTGCCCGGTGGTGTCGCGGACGTGCAGCAGGAAGGCCGCCAGTGCGTTGGGGATGGAGGAGCTCTCCAGGGTCAGGACGCGGTAGCGGTCGTGGAGGACCTCGCCGCGGACCACCAGGCCCGCCTCGAACTCGGACGGGTCGGCGACGGTCACCTCGACGAAGACGAAGTCCTCCTCGGCCGGCAGGTCGTTGTCGGACCGGATCTGCTTGATCTTGTCCCGGTACTCGGCGGCGTCCCGCCGGTCGGGCTCGTTGGCGATGAAGCGGATCGTGCGGTGGGAGATGTCCCGTACGAAGCGCTCGGCCATGTCGTCGGTGCTGATGCCGGTGATGCGCAGCTCGAAGGCGCGGGCGAGCCGCGACAGCAGGGAGATCAGCATGATGCCGACGATGAAGCAGGCACCGATCTTGACGCCGTCCGGGCGCTCGAAGACGTTGACGACCGTGGTGTAGAGGAAGACGGCCGAGATCACCCCGAAGGCGATCGTCCAGTTGCGCTGCCCCGCCTTGCGGGCGGCGATGGTCACCGCGATCGCCGCGGAGGAGATGAGCACCAGGACACCGGTCGCGTACGCGCCGCCCTGGGCGTCGACGTTGGCGTCGAAGATCCAGGTGACCAGGAACGCGACCAGGGTGAAGACCAGGACCATCGGCCGCACCGCGCGCGCCCAGTGCGGCGCCATGCCGTAGCGCGGCAGGTAGCGCGGCATGAGGTTGAGGAGGCCGGCCATCGCCGAGGCTCCGGCGAACCACAGGATGCAGATGGTCGACACGTCGTAGACGGTGCCGAAGGCGTTGCCCAGGTACTCGTGCGCGAGGTAGGCCAGCGCGCGGCCGTTGGCCTGGCCGCCGGCCTCGAACTCGTCGGTGGGGATCAGCAGCGTGGTGATGAAGCTGGTGGTGATCAGGAAGCAGCTCATGATCACGGCGGCCGTGGTCAGCAGCTTCTTCGTGTCCCGGATCCGCCCGGCGGGACGCTCCTCGGTGTCGGAGGCGTCGCCCTTGACGTGCGGCATCACCGCCACACCGGTCTCGAAGCCGGACAGGCCCAGCGCCAGCTTGGGGAAGACCAGCAGCGCCACCCCGACCATCACCAGGACGTTGCCGTGCTGCGTGGTCAGGGCGTTCGACCAGTCGGTGACCACGTGCCCGGCGGTGGCCACGTGCCACAGGCCGACGACCACGACGACCACGTTGAGCGCCAGGTAGAGGCCCACGAGGGCGACCGCGACGCCGATCGCCTCCAGGAAGCCCTTCATGAAGACCGCGCCGAGCAGCGCGACCAGCAGCAGCGTGATGAGCATCTGCTTCCCGTGCAGCGCCTCCGTCAGGTGCGGGTTCTCCACCAGGTGGGTGGAGGCGTCGGCCGCGGACAGGGTGATGGTGATCAGGAAGTCCGTCGCCGCGAAGCCCAGCAGCGTCAGGACGAAGAGCTTGCCCTTCCAGAACGACAGCAGCCGCTCCAGCATGGCGATCGAGCCCTCGCCGCGGGGGCTCTCCTCGGCCACCCGGCGGTACACGGGCAGGGCGCCGGCCAGCGTGACGATCACCAGCACGATGGTGGCCACCGGCGACAGCAGGCCCGCCGCCAGCGCCGCGATGCCGGGCTGGTAGCCGAGGGTGGAGAAGTAGTCGACACCCGTCAGGCACATCACCCGCCACCAGCGCTGGCCGTGGTCATGCCGTTCCGGGGCCGCCTGCCCGCCCTGCTGGTGCCGGGCCATGTCCGACAGGCCCTCGAGCATCCACGCGCGAAGCCGACTCGTAGGGACGGGGGAGGTCATCGATGCTCCTGACGTGCTGCCACTGGTTCCCGCCACCACGAGATGGCCTGGTCAGCGTACGCATCGGTCGGCGCCCGATTCCCCGTACGGCCGCTTCGCGCCGTTAAGATTCCGTCAAGAGTGGGGGTTACGTCCCTGACGCGCCCTTTACGCCCGCCGGCCCGGTCAGAACATGGGCACGAGGACGTCATGGTGCGGTCCGCCCAGGACGACCTTGAGCGCTCCGGTGTCGGCCGCCGACGCGAAGACGTCGTAGGCCTCCGCCGTCTCGTGCAGTTCGAAGGTGTGCGTGACGAACGCACCGGTGGGCAGCTTCCGCGCCTCCAGCAGGCGCAGCAGGGTGGGCGTGGAGTACGTGTCGACCAGGCCCGTGGTGATGGTGACGTTGCGGTTCCACAGCTGCTCCAGGTGGAGCGTGACCGGTCGGCCGTGCACCCCCGCATTCGCCACCCGGCCGCCGGGCCGGACCATCCGCGTGCACATCTCGAAGGTCTCCGGCAGCCCCACGGCCTCGATCACCACGTCCGCGCCGAGCCCTCCGGTGAGGTCGTCGACCAGCTGCTCGGGCTGCTCGCCCGCCGTCACCACGGCGTCCGCGCCCAGGTTCTTCGCCGCCTGCAGGCGGGCCGCGGCCAGGTCGACGGCGATCACCGTGTGCGGGGAGCACAGCTGGGCCGTCGCGACGGCGGCCAGGCCGATCGGACCGCAGCCGACCACGACGACCGTGTCCCCGGGCCGGACCCCGCCGTTGAGGACGCCCACCTCGTAGGCGGTGGGGAAGATGTCGGAGAGCAGGACGGCGTCGTGCCCGCCCACGTTGTGCGGCAGCGGGTGGAGGGAGGTGTCGGCGTACGGCACGCGCACGTACTCCGCCTGCGTGCCGTCGATCAGGTGCCCGAGCACCCAGCCGCCGCCGTCCAGGCACTGCCCGTAGGCCTGCTCGCGGCAGAACCGGCAGCGTCCGCACCCGGAGACGCAACTGACCAGTACCCGGTCGCCGGGCTGGAGGGCGTCCACCTCCGCGCCGGTCTCGACGACCTCGCCCACGGCCTCGTGGCCGAGCACCGTACCGGGAGCGACGTCCGGCACGTCGCCCTTGAGGATGTGCAGGTCGGTGCCGCAGATCGCGGCGGTGTCGACGCGGACGATGGCGTCCCTCGCGTCCTGGAGGACCGGGTCGGCCACCTCCTGCCAGGCGGCCCGTCCCGGACCCTGGAAGACCCATGCCTTCATGGCGTTCCGCTCCTTCGGGCTGAGGTGTGTCCCCCTACCAGCGTGGGCGCGGCGGGCGGCCCTCGCATCCGGCGCCGGGACCGCCCGTCACACCCGGTTCGGCGTCAGATCGAAGCGCACGTCGACGACGCCCTCGACGGACCGCACCAGGCGGTCCGCCACCGGTACCAGGGAGCGGTCCCCGAGCAGCCCGCTCAGGGTGACGACCCCTTCCTCGACGTCGACCTCGACGGACCGCCACGCGCCGGGGAACAGCCGTGCGACCACGTTCTCCCGGACGTCGCGGGCGATGTCCTCGTCGGACCGCAGGAAGACCTTCAGCAGGTCGCCCCGGCTGACCACGCCCTTGAGCATGCCCCGGGCGTCGACGACCGGCAGCCGCTTGACCTGGTGCCGTGCCATGGCGCGGGCCGCCTGGGCGAGCGAGGCGTCGCCGCGCACGGTGACCGCGGGCGCGGTCATCAACTGCTCGGCGGTGAGCGCGGCCGCCTTGCCGGACCCGCGGGACCCGCCGGCCCCGCCCACCGGGGGCGGCTCGTCCACGCGGTGCTCCTCCTTGCGCAGCAGGTCGGCCTCGGAGACGACGCCCACCACGCGCGTCCCGTCCTCCACCACCGGTACCGCGCTGACGTGCCACTGCTCCAGGGCCCGCACGATCTCCTTGAACGACGCGCGGCGGGTGACCGCGACGACCCTGCACGTCATCACGTCGCCCACCGTCATCGGCTGCCGGACGGCGTTCATGGCGGCCTCCTGAACCCGGGACGCGTCCCCTGGTTCCAGTCTCGGCCGGTGCGGCGGCGTGCGCACGGTCCGGCCGGGACCCGCTCACCCCGCGAGGGTGAGCGGCACGGTGTCGAGGACGACCCGGCGGCCGTCCTCGGCGGACAGCACGTACGCCGTGAGGGTGCCCGGCCCACCGGCCGCGCGGTAGGGCACGGTCACGTCGAAGGTGCCCCGGGTGCCGCTGCCCGAGGTGGCCGCCACCCGTACGTCGGCGACCGTGCGGCCGGCGCCGTCGGAGATCCGCAGCCGGAACTCCGCCTCGAAGGTGTCGGCCGTGCCGTGGACGCGCAACGGGGCGGTGACGGTGTCGCCGAGGAGCGGTGACTCCACGAGGACGGCGGGCGAGAACTCCTCGAAGTCGGCGCGGCCGACGGGCGGGCCGGTGGCGACCGTGCCGAGTCCGGCCGGTGGCCCGCCGTCCACGCGCAAGCGCACCTTCTCCACGCCGGGGAACGCCGTCGCGGTGAACACCACCTGGGCGAGCCGGGCTTGCACGGGTGCGCCGGGGGCGTCGTCGTAGCGGCCCGAGAGGTCGACGGTGGCGACGCGGTCGCGTACGGCCAGCGACCGCAGCGCCGTCCCCGACGGGATCGCCGTCGTCCGGCCGTGACCGCGCTCGAAGCCGTTCGGGCCGGCGAGCAGGGCCCGCAGGGCCGCGGCGGCGGTCGCCGGGCCGGTGACCGTGCGCGGCGCAGCCGACAGCTTGCCCTCGTGCAGGAAGTAGACGGCCGCGTGGACCCGGCGGGGCGCCGCCGTGGTGGATGCTGAAGCCGACCCGGACGACGACGCCGACCCGGTCGGGTCCGGCGACCTGCCGCCCGGCGTGGCCGGCGCGGTGCCGGGTCCGCCGGATGCGGCGGTCCGGGAGGGAGCCCCGGAGGCATCCCGGCCGGAGCCGCCGCAGGCGGACAGCAGGGCGAGGGACACGAGCGCGGCGGCGAGCGCCCGCGCTGGGCGTGAGGCGGCGGGCCGGGCAGCGTCCATGTGGGTCCTCCCCTCCGGTATGCGCACAGAGTGCCCGCTCCCGCCCGCGTACGCCATCACCCGGGAGGGTCAGCCGCCGGGCACGACCTCTGCGGGGCGGCGGAAGAGCGCCGCCCAGAGGAAGTCCTCACCGAAGCACGCGGACTCCGCCGGCTCGCCGCGCATGCGGCGCAGATCGACCTCCGCCAGTGCGGAGAAGATCCGGCGCAGCGCCTCCGGGGTGTAGGCCAGGCCGCCGTGCAGCCGGGACTCGCGGTAGAAGTCCGCGTCGTCGAGCTCGGACCCCATGGCGCCGGCGGCGAAGCACGTCAGCGCCAGATGCCCGCCGGGCGCCAGGACCCCGTCCAGCAGCGCGAGGTAGCTGATGCGCCGGTGCGGCGGCAGATGGTGGAAGCAACCCGAGTCGTGGACCAGGTCGTACGGGCCGCGCAGAACCGTCCCGGCCAGGGCGAAGGCGTCACCGCGGTGGAAGCGCACGGCCGCGCCGGCCTCGCGGGCCCGCTCCTGCGCCCAGGCGATCGCGGCGGGGGAGAGGTCGACAGCGTCCACCGTGAACCCCCGTGCGGCCAGGTACCGCGCGTTGCGCCCCGGACCGCACCCGAGGTCGAGGACCCGGCCGCCCGGCGCGATCACGCCCCGGTCGAGCCACTCCACGAGGTTCTCGTCCGGCTTGTCCACGAAGAACGGCACCGGCCGGGACCGGTCCGCGTAGAACGCGTCCCACCAGTCGGCCGCCCCTTCCGTCCAGCGGTCGGCCCCCGCCGCGAACAGGTCGTCCAGGAGCCTCAGCACGTCCTCGACGTCACGGATACCACGGTCCATCAGATCCCCTTTCCCGATGGGGAGACGCTAGGCCGTGTCGTCAAAGGAGCGCCGGCCGCCCGGAGGGCGGGCCCAGCGGCGTCTGGTGCGGTGCATCGTAAGGCGGAGAGTCGTCCTCGTAGTGGGCTACTCGGACGATTCGACAACGCAGCGAGGTGCCGTGCCAGGCGCCGCTGGGCAGGCGGGACTTTGACGACACGGCCTAGGGCCCGCAGCCCCGGAAGCCCAGCTCAGCCCGGGTGCCCCGACCGCCCGTACGCCCGCCTCCCCCACCCCGGCACCACCCCCGGCCCGCCCTGTCCGCACCCCCTCCGCGGGTCCGCCCGCAACCCCTCCGGCGCCCGCCCCGGCCCCTTTCCCGGGCAGGCCGGGGACGGTTTCCCGACGGACTTCCCGGGCCGTGGGCACGAGGGCCCGAGTGGCGTGACTACCCCAAGGTCGCCGCGTGGTCCGGGACGTAGGTCTGCAGGTCGCGGGGCGGGCGCTGGTAGCCGGTCGACTCGGGGCGGGGCGGGAGTTCGATGGCGGGGAGGGGGACCTCCTCGTACGGGATGCCGGCGAGCAGGTGGGCGATCATGTTGATGCGGGCCGCGCGCTTGTCGTCGCTGCCCACGACGTACCAGGGGGCCTCGGGGATGTCGGTGTGCACGAACATCTCGTCCTTGGCGCGGGAGTACGCCTCCCAGCGGGTGATGGACTCCAGGTCCATCCCCGACAGCTTCCAGCGCCGGGTCGGGTCCTCCAGGCGGGTCCGGAAACGTTGCTCCTGCACGGCGTCGCTGACCGAGAACCAGTACTTGCGCAGGATGATGCCGTCCTCGATCAGCAGCCGTTCGAAGATCGGGCACTGGTGCAGGAAGCGCACGTGCTCCTCGGGGGTGCAGAAGCCCATCACGTGCTCCACACCGGCGCGGTTGTACCAGCTCCGGTCGAACAGCACGATCTCCCCGCCGGCCGGCAGATGGTCGACGTAGCGCTGGAAGTACCACTGGGTGCGCTCGCGTTCGGTCGGCGCGGGGAGCGCCGCGATGCGCGCGATGCGGGGGTTGAGATGTTCCGTCACCCGCTTGATCGTGCTGCCCTTGCCGGCCGCGTCGCGTCCCTCGAAGACGATGACGAGCCGGTGCCCGCCGGCCCGCACCCACTCCTGCAGCTTGACCAACTCGACCTGCAGCCGCAGCAGTTCCCGCTCGTACATGCCGCGCGGCAGGCGGTCCTGGCGCTTCTTGTCACCCATGCCCCGGTGCCCTCGCTTCCGTAGGACGCCCACGGTACGGGTCCCCGGGCGGGCCCCGGGGGAGGCTCAGCCGAGCGGGCCGGTGCCGCCCGGGGCGCCGGCGGCGTGACCGGGGGCGGTCGCCGGGAACGGGAGCCAGGGGCCGCGGGCGTGACCGCGGCCGTGGGCGTGCGGGTGCGGAACGGTGGCGAAGGGGGGCGGCAGTTCGGCGTCCGCGCGCTGCGGGGCGGTCCGGGGGGCGGCCGCCGCCGGGGGCTCGGCCGTTTCGGCGGCCGGGGACGCGGGGGCGTACGGGGTGTCCGTCGTGGGTGCCGCGGTCGGGGACGGGGTGGACGCCGGCGGCGTGGGGTCCGGCGTCTGCGTCGGGGGCGGCGTGGTCGGGGGCGGTGTGGGCGGAGGGGTGGGCGTCGCCGGCGGGGTGGCGGTGTGGCTGGGCTTCGGGGTCGGCGTGCTCGCGGGGGGCTTCGGCTGGGCCGGCTTGGTGTGGGCGGGCTTCGGCGTGGTCTTCACCGGCTTCGGCTTGGGCTTCTTGGCCTTGGCCTTCACCTCCGCCTTGGCCGGGGCCGACCCCTTCGAGGGCGTCGTGCCGGCGCCCTTCGTCCCCTTCGCCTCCGGTGCCGCGTCACGCCGGCCGCTGTCGGCGTCGACCAGGCCGTGCTCCGGCTGCTCGGACGCGCTCGGCAGGATCGAGGTCACGTGGACCTTGGACGAGCCGGACGAGCGGTCCGCCCCGGCGCCGTCCCCCGAGCCGGACTGCTGGAGTGCCCACGCGGTGCCGCCGAAAGCCGCGGCGGAGGCGACAGCCGCGGCGGACAGCTTGAGCCGCAGGGAACGCCCGCGGCGGTGCTTGGCCTGGTTGCGCATGTGAGACGAGGACCCTTTCAGCTAGCCCCCGCCCGGAATGCCGGCTGCCGCGCTGCGCGGCCGGGGCCGGATACGTCAGGACTCTGCGGGAGCATTCCCGCGGGCGCAAGGGCCTGACCTGCACAGTCGCCGGAAGCGGAGTGAGCGATTCCGGAAAGCCGCAGGTCATAGCCATGATGAACCGCGCAAATCGGGGCATGTGACATCGCCCACGTCGCTCATGGGACGGAAGTCCCGCAGTGGTGCACAGGTGGCTTTCCTTGCCCTGTCGGACATTGTGGACGGTTCCCACCGCTTCCCACCGCGCGTGGTGCCGGGGCCCGTCGACGCGAAGATCCACCGGCTTGCATACTCGGGAGCGGCCTTCGGCAACCGAAGCCACCACACCACCCCGCGGAGGCATGGACGTGGAGTACACGAAACTCGGCAGCACCGGTCTGGACGTATCCCGGATCTGCCTGGGCTGCATGAGCTACGGCACACCCGAGCGCGGCAGCCACCCGTGGACGCTGGACGAGGACGCCGCCCGACCCCTGATACGCGGCGCCGTCGAGGCCGGCATCACGTTCTTCGACACCGCCAACGTCTACTCCGACGGCACCAGTGAGGAGATCGTCGGCAGGGCCCTCGCCGAGTACGCGTCCCGCGAGGAGATCGTGCTGGCCACCAAGGTGAACGGCCGCATGCGCCCCGGCCCGAACGGGGCGGGCCTGTCGCGCAAGGCCGTGCTCACCGAGATCGACGCGAGCCTGCGCCGTCTCGGGACGGACTACGTGGACCTCTACATCATCCACCGCTGGGACCCGCACACCCCCGTCGAGGAGACGATGGAGGCCCTGCACGACGTGGTGAAGTCGGGCAAGGCGCGGTACATCGGCGCGTCCTCCATGTACGCCTGGCAGTTCTCCAAGGCCCAGTACACGGCGGAGCGCCACGGCTGGACGAAGTTCGTCAGCATGCAGAACCACTACAACCTCCTCCACCGCGAGGAGGAGCGCGAGATGCTGCCGCTCTGCGCGGACCAGGGCGTCGGCGTCACCCCCTGGAGCCCGCTCGCCCGGGGGCGGCTGACCCGTGACTGGGACGCCGTCAGCGCCCGGCAGGAGACCGATGAGTTCGGCGGCACCCTCTACCTCGAGGAGGACCGCGTGATCGTCGAGGCCGTCGCGGCCATCGCGGCACGGCGCGGACTGTCGCGGGCCCAGATCGCCCTGGCGTGGCTGCTGGGCAAGCCCGGGGTCACTGCGCCGATCGTGGGCGTCGGCAAGGAGGCGCACCTGCGGGACGCCGTCGCCGCGCTGGACGTGCGTCTCACCGAGGAGGAGCTGAAGGAACTGGAGAGCCCCTACCGGCCGCACGGCGTCGTGGGCTTCTCCTGAGCCGCCACCGTGCCGGGGCCGGGGCCGGCGTGGCAACGGCCCCGGCCGCCGTTACGGCGTGATGTTCTGGTTGAGGTGGAACAGGTTCCCGGGGTCGTACGTCCGCTTGACCTCGGCGAGCCGGTCGTAGTTGCCCTTGTAGTTGGCCCGGATCCGCCCCTGGTCGTCCCCGGCCATGAAGTTGACGTACCCGCCCTCCTCCGAGAGCGGCGCCAGGGCGCGGTAGTAGTCGCGCACCCAGGCCACGTTGGCCTCGTTGGCCGCGGGATCCGGCCACATGCCGGCGATCACGGTGGCGAAGGACGCGTCGCGGTAGGCGAAAGCGGTCGCGTCCGCGGGGACGCGGTGGCAGGCGCCGTCGATCGGGTAGATGTGCACGGTCGAGTTCACGGCGGGCAGGCCGGGCGCGTGCTCGAGGTGCGCGGCGATGGCCTCGTCGGTCAGCTCCGTGACGAAGTTGGCCTTCCAGTAGTGCTGGAGACCGGGCGGGACGAGGCCGTCGAAGGCGGTGTTGAGCGCCGGGTACGGCATCGGGCCGATGTGCTCGGCGACGACCGGCGCCATGTCGTGGAACGGCCGCAGCGCCCGCTCGCCCTCGTCGAGCGGTCCGGCCCAGCAGTTCACGGTGGCGACGTGGACCCTGCCGTGCCGCTCCGGCGGGATGAAGGGCAGGGGCGGGGCGATCTGGAACGCCGGGAAGCTGCCCAGCTGTTCGGGTGCGTCGGCGATGACCTCGCGGTAGGCGTGCAGCACGCTGCCGGCGTCCTGGAGGTCGTAGAAGACGGGGCCGCCGTAGATGTCCTTGACCGGGCTGAGCCGGAACTGGAACGAGGTGACCACGCCGAAGTTGCCGCCACCGCCGCGCAGCGCCCAGAACAGGTCGTCGTACTCCTTCTCGCTGGCGACGAGGAAGCGCCCGTCCGCGGTGACGACGTCCGCCGAGATCAGGTTGTCGCAGCTGAGTCCGAGGCCCCGGCTCAGATAGCCGATGCCGCCGCCGAGGGTGAGGCCGCCGACGCCGGTGGTGGAGATGATGCCGCCGGTGGTGGCCAGCCCGAAGGCGTACGTCGCGGCGTTGACGTCGCCCCAGGTGGCGCCGCCCTCCGCCCGGGCGGCGCGTGATCCGGGGTCGACGCGTACGGAGCGCATCGCGGAGAGGTCCGCCACGACTCCGTCGTCGCAGGTGCCGAAGCCCGGTACGGAGTGGCCGCCGCCGCGCACGGCCAGGTCGAGCCCGTTCTCCCGGGCGAAGTCCACCGCGGCGATGACGTCGCCGGCGTTGGCGCAGCGCACGATGACGGCCGGCCGCCGGTCGATCATCGCGTTGTGGACATGCCGGAACCTGTCGTAGGCGTCCTCGTCCGCGGTGATCACCGCCCCGCGCACGCGCTCCCGCAGATGGTCGATTGAGGGCTTGCCCATGGCCGACGCTCCTCGTGCGCTGACGACGCAAGCCCGCCCGGGGGCGGGGCCCGCCTGGGGCCGGCGGTGCGGCCCGGCGCGCACCTTCCCCCGCGGGCCCGCCCGCCACCGGCACCGGCCTGCTTCCACGCTACGCCGACGGGGCGGAGCCTCAACCCGTGGCCGTGGCCGGGGCGTGCGGGGGATGTTGGTCTAGACCTTGACAGGTATAGGCCAATCCGGTTCATTGCTCAGTGCGATACGCAACTCCCCCCACACAAGGAGCAGTTACGGTGATGCGACGTACCCTCGCCGCCCTGACCACCCTCACGGCCGCCGCCGGACTGGCGGTGGCGCTCCCCGCAGGCACGGCTTCCGCCGCGACCTGCGCCACGCCGTGGAGCGCCGGCGCCGTCTACACCGGCGGCATGACCGCCTCCTACAGCGGCCACAACTGGCAGGCCAAGTGGTGGACGCAGGGCGAGACCCCCGGCACCACCGGCGAATGGGGCGTCTGGGCCGACCAGGGCACCTGCGGCGGCGGCACGACCGACCCGGGCAACCCCGGCAACCCCTCCGGGTTCGTGGTCAGCGAGGCCCAGTTCAACCAGATGTTCCCGGGCCGGAACTCCTTCTACAGCTACAGCGGCCTGGTCGCCGCCCTCTCCGCGTACCCCGGCTTCGCCAAGACCGGCAGCGACACCGTGAAGAAGCAGGAGGCCGCCGCCTTCCTCGCCAACATCGCCCACGAGACCGGCGGACTGGTCTACATCGTCGAGCAGAACACCGCGAACTACCCCCACTACTGCGACACGAGCCAGCCCTACGGCTGCCCCGCCGGCCAGTCCGCCTACTACGGCCGCGGCCCGATCCAGCTCAGCTGGAACTTCAACTACAAGGCGGCCGGCGACGCCCTCGGCATCGACCTGCTCCACAACCCCTGGCTCGTCGAGCAGGACGCCGCCGTGGCCTGGAAGACCGGCCTCTGGTACTGGAACACCCAGAGCGGCCCCGGCACCATGACCCCGCACAACGCCATGGTGAACCAGGCCGGCTTCGGCCAGACGATCCGCTCCATCAACGGGTCCCTGGAATGCGACGGCCGCAACCCGGCGCAGGTGCAGAGCCGCGTCAACAACTACCAGCGCTTCACCCAGATCCTGGGCGTCACCCCGGGCGGCAACCTCACCTGCTGAAGGGGTCGCCTGCGCGCAGCGGAACGTGCACCGTTGAACGGTGCATGACGCCGCCTCCCCCTGAGCGGCGGCTCGGGGGGAGGCCGCCGATTCGGGTGCGGAACCCGTCGCGGAGCATGCCGATCCCCATGACGTCGCTGCTCACGGCGGTCGCGGGGGCGGACGGAGGCCTGTCCCGCCGCGCGCGCCGACCTCAGATTTCCGCCTGATTCCCGGACGGCGGCAACCCGTCGTTCACGGGTTCGTCGCCGTGGGACGGCTTGCTGGGAGCGAAGTTATCTAGACAACTTTGCCCACCCGAACGCCGCCGCGGCGGCGCCGGGGCGGAGAGGACCCAACACCGTGCCATCCCTCTCACAGGTCGCCGCATCCGGGAGCAGCGTCGCGCTCGACTCCACGACGCCTCCGCAACGCGGCGACAAACTCACCTTCACCTGGTCGACGGACGCGCCCGACCCCAAGAACTGGATCGGCGTCTACGACGGGGACCGCCAGCCGGGCAGCGGCAGCGGCTCGCTGGTGTGGACGTACGTCACCGGAACCTCGGGGAGGACGACCCTCGACACGTCCGGGCTGAGCGGCGGCCCGTACACCGTCTACCTGCTGGCCAAGGACGGCTACGGCATCCTCGCCAAGACCGAGCCGTTCAGCTTCGCCGGCCCGCCCACCGGCGACCTCGTCGAGCTGCGGACCCCCAAGCCGTTCGAGGGCGACAAGGTCTCCTTCCACTGGACGACCGACGCGCCCCACCCGAAGAACTGGATCGGCGTCTACGACGGCGACCGGGTCCCCGGCAACGGCGCCTCCCTCGCCTGGGAGTACACCCCCGCCGCGTCCGGCGACATCACCATCGACACCTCCGGGCTGAGCGGCGGGCCGTACACGGCCTACCTGCTGGCCAAGGACGGCTACGGCATCCTGGCCCGCACCGCGCCCTTCAGCTTCGTGCCGCGTCCGGTCATCCCGCGCCCGCACGCGGTCGTGGACGCCGTCACCACCGCCGAGCAGACGGCGGGCACTTCCTTCTCCGTCGCGCTCGGCGGCCTGTGGATCCGGCCCGAGGGCAACGCCGAGGGCAGCGCGACCTTCAAGCGCGCCGGCGGCGACCCGTGGCTGAGCGTCGCCGCGGACGGCACCGTCAGCGGCAAGGCCCCGGCCCTCGCGCCGCGCACCCCCGGCCGGCTGGTCGTCGCCGTCACCGACAGCGCCGTCGGCGGCGACACCGTCACCGTCCAGGTGCCGGTGCGCGCGAGCAGGGACCGGCTGACGCTGAAGGTCGCCACGCTCAACCTGTGGGACGCCGGCAGCCACGTCGACGGCGCGCTGGAGAAGCAGCTGCGGCTGGTGCTGACCCAGGGCCTCGACGCCGTCGCGCTCCAGGAGTGCGGCGACGACGGCGCCCAGCGGCTCGCCGCCGCGCTCGGCTGGCACGTGCACCAGGCAGGCGGCCTCGGCATCGTGAGCCGCCATCCGCTCACCGACACCGTCGCCCCCACCGCCTCGCTGCCGGCCGCCGCCGCGACGCTGCGCCTGCCCGGCGACCGCACCGTACGGCTGTGGACGGCACAGCTGGACGAGGCGGGCTACGGGCCCTACGCGGTGCTCGCGGGCCGCACGGCCGCGCAGGTCGAGGCGGCGGAGAAGGGCACCGCACGCTACCGGCAGACGCAGGCGCTGGTGGCCGCGATGCGCCGCGACATCGCCTCCCGTGGTCCCGTCGTGCTCGCCGCCGGCCTCGCCTCGCCGTCGCACCGCGACTGGACGAGCCGGACCTCGTCCGCGCACGGGGGAGCCGGCCGGCTCCGCTGGCCCGTCACCGAGGCCCTGGAGGACGCCGGCCTCACCGACGCCTTCCGCGCCGATCACTCCAGCCCCGTGAAGGACCCCGGCACCACCTGGTCACCCGTCAGGCCGCGGCACGAGGACGGCGGCGCGGAGCCCCAGGACCGCATCGACCAGGTCCAGTACGCGGGCCCGCTCAAGGTCGTCGAGGCGCACACCCTGGTCACCGGCTGGCCCCGGCCCGTCCCGGACACCGCAGGCAACGGCTGGCCCTCCGACCACGCCGCCGCCGTCGTCACCTTCTCCCTGTCCGCCCGCGGCTGACCCCGAACGACCTAAGGAACCTTCCCCATGACCGAGTTCAGCCGCCGCGCATTCATCGGCACCGCCGCGGGAGCCGCCGCGGCCGTCGGGCTCTCCGGCACGGCCGAGGCCGCCGGGCACGGCCCGCGGCACGGCAGCATCGACGACGTCAAGCACGTGGTGATCCTGATGCAGGAGAACCGCAGCTTCGACCACTACTTCGGCACCCTCAGCGGCGTACGGGGCTTCGGCGACCGCCAGGCGGCCGTCCTGTCCAACGGCGACCCGGTGTTCCGCCAGCCCGCCCGCGGACGCGAGGAGGGCCACCTCCTGCCGTTCCGCATGGACACCACCAAGTACAACGCCCAGAACGCCGGCGGCCTGCCGCACGACTGGGACAGCGGCCACTCGGCCGTCAACAACGGCGCCATGGACAAGTGGGTGTCCGCCAAGGGCGAGCGCACCATGGGCTACTTCACCCGCGAGGACATCCCCTATCAGTACGCGCTCGCCGACGCCTTCACCCTCTGCGACGGCTACTTCTGCTCGCTGAACGGCCCCACCGACCCCAACCGCCTCTACCTGTGGACCGGCACCGCCGGCCCCGGCGTCGACGGCACCACCGGCCCGTGGACCGACAACACCCCGGTCACCGACAACCCGGTGGCGGACTGGACGACGTACGCCGAGCGGCTGGAGGACGCGGGCATCACCTGGCGCATCTACCACAACCCGGACGGCTCGGACGACCGCAACGGCGACTACGACGACAACGCCCTGTCGTACTTCAAGCAGTTCCACGAGTTCCCCAAGGACGACCCGCGCTACGTCAACGCCATGACGAAGTTCGACCTGACGGCGTTCGACAAGCACTGCAAGGACGGCACGCTGCCCACCGTCTCCTGGCTGGTGGCGCCGTACCTGTTCTGCGAGCACCCCGCGGCCAGCCCCGACTACGGCGCCCACTGGGTCAACACCGCGCTGCAGTCGCTGTTCTCCAACCCCGACGTGTGGAAGCACACCGTCTTCCTGCTCATGTACGACGAGAACGACGGCTACTTCGACCACGTCATCCCGCCGTTCCCCGAGCCGGGCACCAAGGACGAGTTCGCGAACGGCAAGGCCATCGGCCTGGGCAGCCGGGTGCCGCTGTGGGTCGTGTCGCCGTGGTCGCGCGGCGGCTGGGCCAACTCCCAGGTGTTCGACCACACCTCGGTGCTGCGCTTCCTCGAACGCGTCACCGGGGTGAAGGAGCCCAACATCTCGGACTGGCGGCGCACCGTCTGCGGCGACCTCACCAGCTGCTTCGACTTCACCAAGCCCGACTACAGCATCCCCGCGCTGCCGGACACCGTCGCGCTGATGGCCAAGGCGGACGCCAACAACGCGCTGCCCGCGGTGAAGGTGCCCGACCGTTCGGCCATGCCGCAGCAGGAGGAGGGACGGCGGCCGCACCGCCCGCTGCCGTACCGGCCGTGGGCCGACGTGACCGTCGACCGCGACAAGGGCAAGGTCACCTGCAGGCTGACCAACGACGGCACCGTCGGCTACCACTTCACCGTGCTGCCCAACACGGCGCTGCCCTTCACCGGCGCGCCGTTCACGGTCCCGCCGCGCTCGTCGCGCACGTACGTGTGGGACGCGGCGGCCACCGACGGCCGCTACGACTTCTCCGTGCACGGCGCCGACGGCTTCGTCCGCCGCTTCTCCGGGACGGTCGTCCCCGACGGCCAGGACGACGTCGCCGTGCCGGGGGTCACGGCGACCCTGCGGCACGACGGGCGCCCGGAGAACGCGGCCGCCGAGTTCTACCTGCGCAACGACGGCGGCACCGAGGTGGCCTTCACGCTCACGCCGAACGACTTCGCCGGCAAGGAGCAGACCGTGTGGGTCAAGGCGGGCGACCGCACCCGGGTGACCTGGCGCACCGACGGCGGCCGCTACGACGTGACCGTCACCGCGGGCACCGGCACCCGCTTCGTCCAGCGGTACGCGGGAACCGTCCACTCCGTGTGAGGCACGCCGGAGGGGACGGGGGTCGGGGGACCGGCCGGCGCCCGTCCCCCGTCCCCTGCGGGTAGGGTCGGGGGAACCGCCCGCAGGGGCGGCCCGCACGGCACGAGCAGCGCAGGAGACCACGGTGCGGCAGGAGCAGGGCACCCCGGACGACGAGCTGCGCTACCGCAAGGTCGCGGCCGGACTCCGCGAGGCGATCATCGCGGGCGAGTACGCCGCCGGCACCAAACTGCCCCCCGAGGGCACCCTCGCCGAGCGCTACGGCGTCTCCCGAGGCACGGTCCGGCACGCGCTGGCCGTGCTGCGCTCGGACGGCCTGGTCACCTCGCGCCGCGGCACCCGGCGCACGGTGCTCGGGGGCCCGCGGGCACAGAGCTTCTCGGAGCTGCTGAGCTTCACCAACTGGGCCCGCTCCATCGGGGAGACCCCGGGCGGCCGCGTGGACAGCGTGGTGCGGCGGCCCGCCGAGCCCTCCGAGGCCGATCAGCTCGGCCTGGAGGACGGCGCCGAGGTCTACCTGGTGCTGCGGGTGCGGACCCTGTCCGGGGAGCCGGTGATGGTCGAACGCTCCCTCTACCCGGCCCGGATCGGCGCCCTGGTGGCCGAACTGCCGCCCGACACCGTCTCGCACACCGAGGCCCTCGTCGCGCACGGCGTCCTGTTCACCGACGCCGACCACACCATCGACCTGGCCTGGGCCGACGCCGACGACACCCGCCTCCTGGACTGCCCGCCCGGGCAGGTCCTGCTGCGCGAGCGGCGCCGCACCACCGATCCGGAGGGCGCGCCCGTGGAGTGGTCCGAGGACCGCTACCTGCCCGGCACCATCGCCTTCACGGTGCACAACTCCGTGGCGGCCTCCACCCTCGGCCGCCGCCACAGCCCCCGTCCCGGGAAGGACTGAGTGTCCCGGGGCCTGGACCAGGTCACCGCCGCCCTCGCCCACCGCCTCGGCGCCACCCCCGGCGACCCCTGCGCCGATCTCTGTGACGACCTCTCCGACGAGCACGAGCGCTGGGCCCTGTACCGGCGGGCCCTGGACGACCCGGCCTGCCTGCCCGACCTGTACGACGCCGTGGCCGTCGAACCCGACCCGTGCGTGGCCCTCGGCATCGTCCTGCACGCCCTCGGTCGCCTCCCGCCCTCCGACCGCCCGGCCTGGACCGACCGGCTCGGCACCGAGCGCGGCCGTGCGTACGCGGCCCGGCGCGCCCGCGAACTCGGCGTCCTGCAGAGCGCGTCGGTGACCGCCCTGCTCGGCGACGCGTCCGTTCCGGAGTCCTGGTCGGACTGGCTCCAACTGTGCCTCGGCGCGTCCTCGGACGAGCCCGCGGTGCTGAACCGGCTCGCGGCCGCAGGCCGTACGAAGCGCATCCGCCGGCTGGCGACCGAGCGGGAGCGCTCGATCCGGCACCGGGGTCCGGGCGCGACCTGACGCCGTGCCGGCCGACGGCATCCCTTCGACAGCGCCTCGGCAGCGCGGGTGGTGCCTGGGTGCGGCTGCTGCCGACCGGGCTGGGCGGGATCGGGCTCGCTCCCGCCGTAACGGACGGCGAAGGAGAGCCCGATCCCGGGGAATCACCCGCAGACGCGGACGGCAACGAGACCCATGCCACCGGAGAGGCGGCCCGCTCCGGCGCCCGAACCCCGGCCATCCACCACCCCCGCGCAGCGCCGACCGGCCCCAGACCGCCACCCCGGGGATTGCCGTCTACCCGCGCATCAGCGCGGCCAGCAGCGGGAGGAAGTGCGCGAACGGCGGGGTGAGGGCGTCGGGGTCCTTCGCCTCCTCGTCCCAGCGGCGGACGGCGACCGCGTCGGCCGCGCCCGGCAGCCCGGCGAACTCGGCCGCCTGGCGGGGGGTCATCACACCGCCCTGGACCTCCAGGGTGTACTTCGACGCCTCCGACAGCCGGTCGTGGTACCCCGGTTCGACCGCGCACAGGTAGCGCTTGGCGGCCACGTGCAACCGCACCGGCTCGGTGACCTCGGGCCCGAACCAGCGGCCCAGCAGGTCGGCGCCGGTGTGGCTGTGCCGGTTGTCGTGGCCGGTCATCAGGTCCCGGCCGGTGACGACCTCGCCCTCCACGTGCCCGATGTCGTGCAGCAGCGCGGCGGCCACCAGGTGCGGCGGGGCACCGGCGGCCTCGGCCAGGGCTCCCGCCTGCAGCATGTGCTGGGCCATGGTGACGGGTTCGCCCAGGTACTCCGCGGACACCGCGCCCGCGAACAGTTCGGCCAGCGGCTCCAGGGTGTCCGCGCGGCGCAGCACGGCCAGGGAGCTCGCCAGCCCGTCCAGGTCGGCGTAGCAGCCCTGCAGGTGGCGCGCCCCGTCCTGGGCGAAGGCGGTGCGGGCGTGCAGCAGCCGGGTGTTGTCGAAGACCAGGCAGTCGCCGGGCGCGAGCCGCAGGTCCAGCTGCAGTTCGGGGCGGAGCAGCAGCTCGGCGAAGGTGCGGTAGGCCGCGTAGAACGCCTCCAGCTCGTCCGCGGCCATCCGCAGCGTGCCGATCGAGCGGTTGTTGAACCGCACCTCCCGCACGCGGCCCAGCGGGTCGGTGCCGATCAGCGGGCGGTCAGCCCGCAGTTCGGTCCCCGCGTCACGGAAGACGAACGGCACGGGCGTGCGGGTGAGCACGTCGTACGCCTCCGGGTCCTCGCGGCGCAGCAGCGCGGCGGCCGCGAAGCCGTCGACGAGACCGGAGTCGCCGCCGTCCGCGTCGTTGACCAGGCAGTGCAGCAACTGGAGCGTCGGAACGGGATCCCGGTACGGGTTGTCGGTGTGCGGCGTGATGGCGGCCGAGGTGAAGGCGAGGTTGTTCGGGTCCGGCTCGACGCGCACGTCGAAGAGCTTCCCGTAGTTGGTCTCGCGGACGAACCCGAAGGTCTCGGCCACCTCCAGCACCTGGCCCTCACGCCCGGGCACACCGCGCAGCACCATGAAGCCGAGCCGCAGCACGGACTCCAGCATCCGGGCCCGCACACCCGGCTCGCCCAGGTACTCCTCCCAGTCCGCCTCGGGCAGCCGCCCGGCGACCTTGCGCGCGGTCCACAGTTCCTTCCCGGCCTCGGTGCGCAGGTCACCGTGCCCGGTCCGGCCGGGACGGGCGGCCTCCAGCCAGGTCAGCGGGTACGACGAGCGGTGCCCGTCGGGCTCCCAGACCACCTCGACGGCGGGCCGGCCGTCCCCGGCGGCGTCGGCCGCCCGGCCCACCCGCAGCCCGGCGGGCAGGGAACCGATCTGGAACAGCTTCTGCCCGGACCGCGGGTCGCGGCACTCGGCGCAGGGGCAGTTGTCGCGGAGCCACATCGTCGGCAGGTCGCCGACGGGAAAGCTGGACAGGGCGGACACGGTCACTCCTCGGGGCAAAGTTGTATAGCCAACTTCTCCGACCGTCACAGGCCGAGACGTCCCGGAGGTGACCGCGTCATGGCGCCGCGGCGAACGCCCGCCCTCTATGGCCCCGCCCGGCCCAGCAGCTCTCCGACGAGCTCGCCGACCTGCCCGGTCTCGATGAGGAAGCCGTCGTGCCCGTACGGGGAGGCCACGACCCGGACGGGCCCCGCGCCGGGGATGCCGGCCGCCAGCTCCTCCTGCTGCGCGAGCGGGTAGAGGCGGTCGGAGGAGACCCCGGCGACCACGGTCCTGGCGGTCACCCGGCGCAGGGCGGCCCTCACCCCGCCGCGTCCGCGGCCGACGTCGTGCCCGTTCATGGCCCGGGTCAGGGCGACGTAGCTCCCCGCGTCGAAGCGCCGGACCAGCTTGGCCGCGTGATGGTCCAGGTAGGACTCCACCTGGTAGCGGCCGCCGCGCCACGGGTCCTCCGCCTCCTGCGGCGCGCGCCCGAAACGGGCGCCGAGCTCGGCTTCGCTGCGGTACGTCACATGGGCCAGCCGCCGGGCCAGGCCGAGCCCCGCGTGCGGGCCGTGCCCCGGCGCGGCGTCGTGGTAGTCGCCGTCCCGCCAGCGCGGATCGTCCCGGATGGCGTGCAACTGCACGTTGGCCCAGGCGATCTGCTCCGCGCTCGCCGCCGCGGTGCAGGCGAGCAGCAGCAGTGCCTCCGTGCGTTCCGGCCGCGACACGGCCCATTCCAGGGCGCGCATCCCGCCCATGGACCCGCCGACCACCAGCGCCCAGCGGCCGATGCCCAGCGCGTCCGCCACTTCGGCCTCGGCCGCGACCTGGTCGCGCTGCGTCAGGTGCGGGAACGCACCGCCCCAGCGCCGTCCGCCGGGCCGGTACGAGGACGGCCCCGTACTGCCCTGGCAGCCTCCCAGGACGTTCGGCGCCACCACGAACCACCGGTCGGTGTCGAGTGCGCGGCCCGGTCCGATCACCCCGTCCCACCAGCCGGGCGTGGGGTGACCCGGCCCGGCGGGCCCGGCGGCGTGGCTGTCGCCGGTGAGGGCGTGCAGGACCAGCACCGCGTTGGAGCGGTCCGGGGAGAGCCTGCCCCACGTCTCGTACGCGATCCGCACCCCCGGGAGCTCGCCGCCCGATTCCAGCGGCAGCGGCTTCTCCAGCGCGTGCCACCGGCGGCGGCCCGGCGGGTCCCCCTCCCGCCAGGCCCCGGAGGCCGGCGGGAGGGGGAGTGCGGCGGCAGGCGTGGCGTTCAGGACGCGCCCTTCGCGGCGCGGAACCCGGCCTCCAGGTCCGCCTTGAGGTCGGCGAGGTTCTCCAGGCCGGCCGACAGGCGCACCAGGCCGGGCGAGGTGCCGGTGGCCACGAGCTGCTCCTCGTCCAACTGGCTGTGCGTGGTCGACGCCGGGTGGATGATCAGGCTGCGGACGTCGCCGATGTTGGCCAGGTGGCTGAAGAGTTCGACCGCGTCCACGAACCGCTTGCCCGCCTCGACGTCGTCGCGCAGTTCGAAGGCGAGCACCGCGCCCGCTCCGCGCGGCAGGTAGCGCCGTGCCGCGGCGTGCCAGCGGTTGGACGGCAGCCCGGGGTAGTGCACGGCGGCCACCTCGTCACGCTGTTCCAGCCATTCGGCGAGGGCCTGGGCGTTGGCCGAATGGCGCTCGATGCGCAGGCTGAGCGTCTCCACGCCCTGGAGGAGCAGGAAGGCGGAGTGCGGGGCGATGGCCGGGCCGATGTCCCGGAGCAACTGGACGCGCAGCTTGACCGCGTACGCCCCCGGGCCCAGGGCCGGCCAGTAGCGCAGCCCGTGGTAACTCGGGTCCGGGGCGCTGAAGTCCGGGAAGCGCTCGGCGTGGGCGCCGAAGTCGAAGCTGCCGCCGTCGACCACGACCCCGCCGATGGTGGTGCCGTGGCCTCCGAGGAACTTCGTCGCGGAGTGGACGACGACGTCCGCGCCGTGCTCGATCGGCCGCAGCAGGTAGGGCGTCGGCACCGTGTTGTCCACGATGAGCGGCACCCCCGCCTCGTGCGCGACGTCCGCGACCGCCCGCACGTCCAGGACGTTGCCGCGCGGATTGCCGAGCGTCTCCGCGAACAGCGCCTTGGTACCGGGGCGGATCGCGGCGCGCCAGGCGTCGAGGTCGTCCGGGTCGTCGACGAAGGACACCTCGATGCCGAACCGGGGCAGCGTGTGGCGGAACAGGTTGTACGTGCCGCCGTACAGCGAGGTGCTGGACACGATGTGGTCCCCGGCGGACGCGACGTTCAGGATGGCAAGCGTCTCCGCGGCCTGCCCGGAGGCCAGCGCGACCGCGGCGACACCGCCCTCCAGGGCGGCGACCCGCTGCTCCAGTACGTCCTGCGTGGGGTTGTGGATCCGGGTGTAGATGTTGCCGGGCTCGGCGAGGGAGAACAGGTCGGCCGCGTGCTGCGTGTCGCGGAAGACGAACGACGTCGTCTGGTAGATCGGCACCGCCCGGGCTCCGGTCGTCGGGTCCGGCGCGGCGCCGGCGTGGATCTGCTTGGTCTCGAACGACCAGGCGGAGGTGTCGGGCCCGGTGCCGGGGCCCTCCTCCGGGGTGTGGCCGGCGGTGACGGAGTCGATGGGCTGGCTCATGGTTCTCCCTCGGTGCGCATGCGGGTGCGGGGGCGGGCTCGGGCACGCCCAAGAGCAGCCGGGGACGGCAGGCGAACGCGTCCCGGGCAGGGGAAGGCAAGGAAGCGGAAGGGATGATCGGCGGCCGGTGACGGCGGCAGGAGGCCGGAGGCGCGGCGTCAGCGCTCGGCGCGACAGCCCATGCTGGTGACACGCACGTAGTCCACGTGGCGGCGGGTCACGAGCTGGGTCATGACGCAAGGTAACCACACGGAGGCGGAACGCACCAGCGGAACGCCCGAGGTGACTTACCGTCAGCACGCCGGGCGGCGGGGCCCCGTCCGGCGACATGGCGATGCACTTGGGGGACGGGGCTGACGCCGTGTCGGACCGCCCCTACGATGGGCGCGTGAACTCGACCAGCCCGGCCGTCACGGCCGTACGCACCGTCGGCACGCCGCGCGTTCCCGCGTCGCGCCGCTGTTGTCGCTGAGCGCTCAGGGTCGCCACCCCGCTCCGGTTCACCCCCCTTGTCACCGCGCCGCCGTGCGCGGTCCTCCGCACGTCCTCGGTCGTTCCCCGCCACTGGAAGCAGGACCGTCATGACCCGTGCCCCGCGCTCCACCGTTCCCGTCGACGAGGCCTCCTACGACCGCCTGCGGCTGCGCCAATGGCTCGCCGGACGGGCCCGGGGCGACGGGATGTCCCGCCGTGAGGTGCTCACCCTGCTCGCCGCGGGCACCGCCGCCCTCGCCCTGCCCGGACCGGCCAGGGCCGCGGCCGCGACCTCCCAGGGAATCGTCAAGCCGCTGCCGGACGAGTGGTTCACCCTCCGCGGGACCAATGCCGAGACGAAGTGGGAGGCGTTGCGCGGGACCGGCTACCTGACCCCCGCCGACCGCTTCTTCGTGCGCAACCACACGTCCACCCCCGTCGTCGACGCCGCGACCTGGCGGCTGAAGGTCTGGGGGAGCGGGCTGCGGGGCGGCCCGGGCCCGGACGCCGCCGTGGAGTTCGGCCTGGACGACCTGCGTGCGCTGCCGCCGGTGGAGCGCACCGCCTTCGTCGAGTGCGCGGGCAACGGCCGGAGCTTCTACACCTCCCAGCAGGGACAGCCGGTCTCCGGCACCGCGTGGACCCTGGGTGCCGTCGGTGTGGCCCGGTGGCGCGGCGCGCGCCTGTCGGACGTGCTGCGGCGGGCGGGCGTCACCCGGCACGCGGTGGACGTCATGCCGCGTGGTCTCGACGACGAGTACGTCACGGGCGGCGTCAGCCTGGGCCGCGTGCGCAGGCCCCTGCCCGTGGCGAAGGCGCTGGACGACGTGATCCTGGCCTACGCCATGAACGGTGCTCCGCTGCCGCACGACCACGGCCGTCCCGTGCGGGTGCTCGTGCCCTCGTGGGTGGGCATCTCCTCGGTCAAGTGGGTCGGCGACATCGAGGTCTCGGCCGAGCCGCTGTACTCGCCGTGGAACACCGACTTCTACCGGCTGTTCGGCCCCGGGTTCCCCGAGGCCGGCAGCGTGCCGCTCACCCGGCAGACCCTCAAGAGCGCCTTCGAACTCGAGGCGGGCGCCGCATTCTCCGCGGGGGTCCGCAGCATCCTGCACGGCCGCTCGTGGTCCGGGGCCGGGGGAGTGCGGAAGGTGGAGGTCAGCACCGACGGCGGTGCCACCTGGCGGCGGGCCGGACTGCGCGACGTCCCGCGCCGGGACGGGTGGGTGCGCTGGACCGTCCCGTGGCGGCCGCGCACACCGGGCCCGGCCGTGCTGCTGGCGCGCGCCACCGACACCGCGGGGCGGACCCAGCCGGACGAGGCGGTGTTCAACACCCAGGGCTACCTCTTCGACGCCGTGGTGCGGCATCCGGTGGTCGTCGCCTGACGCGACGTCCTGGGTGGGGACAGGCCGCGCCGCTCCCTGTACGATGCGGACCACCGAGGTTACCGGCCGGTAGGTATGCCGTTCGCGGAGCCAGGGCGGAAGCGCCCGCCCGGCTCCGCGTTCCCGCAGCGACCCGGCCGTCCGCCCTTCGCCCCAAGGAGCAGCCATGCCCACGCTCGACCGCCAGGACGACGTCTTCATCCTCGACCTCGGGGACACCGAGAACCGCTTCCACCCCGACTGGCTCGCGGCCGTCGACGCCCTGCTCGACGAGGTGGAGAAGGCCGAGGGGCCGCGGGCCCTGGTCACCGCGGCCACCGGCAAGTTCTGGTCCAACGGGCTCGACCTGGAGTGGCTGTTCGCCCACGCGGACCAGTCCGGCGCGTACGTCACGGGGGTGCAGGCCCTGCTCGCCCGTTTCCTGACCCTGCCGGTGGCCACCGTCGCCGCCCTGCAGGGCCACACCTTCGCCGCGGGCGCGATGCTCTCGCTGGCCCACGACTTCCGTGTGATGCGCGCCGACCGCGGCTACTGGTGCCTGCCCGAGGCGGACATCAACATCCCCTTCACCCCCGGCATGTCGGCCCTCATCCAGGCCCGCCTGCACCCGCAGACGGCCCACGAGGCGATGACCACCGCGCGCCGCTACGGCGGCCTCGACGCGCTGGCCGAGCGCATCGTGGACCGCACGGCGGGCGAGGACGAGGTCCGCGAGGCGGCCGTGGCCCTCGCCCGCCCCCTGGCCGGCAAGGCGGGCGCCACGCTCGGCACGATCAAGACCCGCATGTACGGCCCCGCGCTGGAGGCACTCCGCCAGGAGGACGTCCCCCTCGGCTGAACCCGTACGGCGACGGGGCCCGGGGTCAGCGGGGGTCGTTGAGCCAGTCGCCCGGGAGGTCGTCGCGCACCCGGTCGAGCGCCTCCTCGGTGCGGGCCCGCGCCCACAGGCAGGTGCGGTCGTCCTCGCGGAGTATGACGTCGGGTCCGGCGTACCAGCGCGCGCCCAGGTCCTCACCGGGCGGGTACGCGGGGAACGGCAGCGGGGTGAACCGCCCGTCCAGGGCGTCGAAGTGGGCCTCGTCGAGGTCGGTGCGGAAGTCGCAGAGCTCGAACGGCTCGTGCAGCGACTCCGACAGGACGATCTCGACGCAGGCCCACGAGAAGCGGTCCAGCCACGCCGACCACCGCTCGGCCTCCTTGTCCGCGAGGTCCGGCTTCATGACGACCGGCGGATCGCTCTTGTGCAGGTCGGCGAGGAGGATGCCCCATGACGCGGCGCCCTGGTTCTCGTACCGGAAGACCAGCGCCTCCTCGCGTGAGTCCACGTGGAGCTGCTCGGGTGCGAGCAGCGTGTCGTGGTTGCTGGTGAGGTCCGGGCGCCGCCCGAAGAGCCGGTAGGCGTCGCGGAGCACGGCGGGGAGGGCGAAGCCCAGGCGCTCCTCGGCGGCGGTCAGTTCGGGCGCACCGTACCCGTCGCCCTCCTGCAGGGGCGCGAGCCAGTGCCCGGCGAAGCCGCGCACGAAGCGCAGGGCCCTGGCCGGGTCCGTCATGCCCGCGGCCAGCTCCCGCCGCACGTCGAAGTCGTCTGTCATGCCGCGCACGCTATCGCGCCGCCGGACCACTCCCGCCCGCCGCGGACCGCGCGCGATGCGCGCGGCCGGTCAGCCCGCGTGCGGGAAGGAGTGGTGCTCGTGCGCGACCACCCACCGGCCGTCCTGCTTGCGCAGCCCGAGGGTGAGGCGGAGCCGGATCCCGGGGTCCTGGGCGAGGTCCTCCGGGGTTCCGCAACGGAGCAGGGCGTACGCGAACGCCACGTCGTCGCCGGCGGTGACCTCCAGGGACACGATCTCGAAGGAGGCGCCGCGGGCCTGCCAGTCGAAGAACGGTGGCCACACCTGCCGGTACGCGGGGAGGCCGCGGACGCCGTCGTGGGGAGGCGGCACGTCGAACATCACGATGTCGTCGCCGTGGTCGGCGACCACGGCGTCCAGGTCGCCCCGGTGTACCGCCTCCGCCCAGCGCTCGATGAGCGTCCGGATCCGCGCCTCGTCGTCCCGCATGGTGCCGTCCTCCCGTGCCGCCGCCGCGGCGATCGCCGTCCGTCGCCATCCTGTCAGCCGAGGGTGATGGGGCGGAGGGGGCGGGTGGGCGGGAATCCGCGAGTTGGTGCGGCAGCGTGCCCGCCCGATTAGCGTGCGGATATGGCACTACGCTTCCCCGCTTCGGTCACCATCGACGGCCGGTACGCGCGGCTGGTCCCGCTCTCGCCGCTGCACGTCCCGGCGCTGTTCGCCGCGGCGCGCGCCGACGAGGGGATGTGGCGCTGGCTGTCGACGACGCCGCCCGGTTCGCCGGGCGACATGGCCTCGCTGGTGGAGCAGCGGCTGGCGCAGGCCGCGGCGGGGGAGTCCGTGGTGTTCGCGGTCGTCCCGCACGCCACGGAGCGCCCGTCGGGCTGGGCCGCGTACGTCGACATCTCGGTCGTCGACGAGCGCGTGGACATCGGCTGGAGCTGGCTGGACCCGGCCCTGTGGGGCGGCCCGGTGCACTTGGAGACCCACTTCATGCTGGTGTACTACGCCTTCGAGGACCTGGGCTTCGGCCGCGTCCAGTGGCGCCTGGACGACCTCGACCTGCCGACCCAGGACGCGGTCTCCCGCATCGGCGGCATCCGCGAGGGCGTGCTGCGCCGGCACTGCCGCCGGGTCGACGGGTCGTGGCGCGACACCGTGTACTACTCCCTGGTCGCCACGGAGTGGCCGGCCGTGCGGGAGCGGTGGATGGCGGGGTGGATCCTCGAATGACGACGGGCCTCAGTGCCCCTTGCGCGTGCGGCGCCAGGAGAACGGCCCCGGGAGGTCGACGGATTCGGTGCGCTCACCGCGGGTGTTGACGGTGTGGTGGACGCCCTTGCTGCCCGTGGTGATGGACAGCGAGCGCTTGTTGATGTTCAGGCGGACGCCGGGCAGGATCCGGAACGACTTGCGGAAGCGAAGAGGCACGTCGTGCTCCTTTCCGAGGGTTCGGTCTGGAGTACGTGTGCCCTGCTGACGGCCTTTCATCGGGGTCCGTTCCCACGGGTGTCGCGGATGCCCGGTGTCAGGCCGCGCCGCCGCCCTCCGGCAGGCGTGCGGCGATGCCGTCGATCAAGAAGGCCAGGCTGAGCTCGAACTGCCCGTCCGCGTCCGGCCCGGAGGGCGCCTCCATCCACCGTGCGAGCAGCGGGTGCCGCCCGCCCGCCGCCGCCAGTTCGCGGGCGGCGGTGACGGCCGCGGCGAGCTGCTGCGGGGTGTGGATGCCGTGGCGGCGGCGCATGGCGAGCTCCTCGGCCTCCTGCTGCGCGCTGCCGAGGACGTGCCGGTCGAGGAGCGCCGCGTAGGTCATGGCCTCGCCCAGGGTGGCGCCCTGGCGTACGAGCACCTGGAGGACGAATTCGGTGCGGCGCATCATGTGCGGCCCCAGCGGCGGGCGCGTGGGCGCGAGCTGGGCGAACCACAGATGCCGCTTGACCGCGTCCCAGCTCCCGGTGGCCACCGCGTGCAGATCGGCCCGCCAGTCGGCGCCCCGCACCGGCGGTAGCGGGATCTCCGCGGTGACGGCGTCGAGCATGAGGTCGACCAGCCCGTCCTTGCTCATCACGTGACGGTAGAGGGCCATCGGCGTGTACGGGCCGAGCCGTTTGGCCACCGCGGCCATCGTGAGCGCCTGCGGGCCGCCCTCGTCGGCGACGGCGATCGCGGCGCGCACGATGTCGTCCCGCTCCAGCGGGCTCTGGCGGCGCCGCGGCGCGGGCTGCGTCCAGATCAGGGGGGCCGGGGCGCCTTCCGGGGTCTCCTTCGTCTCCTTCACGGGGGGAGTTTATAACGTCAGCTAAAGTATATGACGTATACGTAAGAGTGAGGGAGCAGTCATGAGCCAGCCCACCGCCCCGGCCGGGATCCGCCTCGGCGTCGTCAGGGGCATCAGCTACGGGATGTTCGGGGCGCCGGACAGCTTCGTGCCGGAGACGCGGGAGCTCGGGGCGAGGCTGGCGCGCGTCTTCCTCTACTGGGGGCAGGTCGAGCCGGAACCCGGACGGTACGACTGGTCGGTCGTCGACGCCGTCCTCGGGCAGCTCGACCCGGCGGCCGAGCTCTGGGTCACCGTCTGTTCCAGCTCCCCGTGGGCGACCCGGCAGCCCACCGGCTTCCTCCCGTCCTCACCCGCGCTCGACCCCGCCGGGTACGAGCGCTTCGTCGGCGACCTGGTCGCCAGGTGCCGGGGCCGCGTGGACCACTGGCAGTGCGGCAACGAGCCCAGCAACACCGGACTCCTGTGGGCGGGCAGCGCGGCGGAGTACGTCGGACAGCTCACCGCCTTCCACCGCGCCGTACGCGCCGCGGACCCGGCCGCCTCGGTCGTCCTCGGCGGCTGCGGCTACGACGTGCTGTCCGGCCCCGCGGACGGCGAGGCCCGGCGGTTCTTCGACCACGTCGTCGAGCACGGCCGCGACGCCTTCGACCTCTTCGACGTCCACCTGTACGGGGACCCGCACGCGATCCCGGACCAGGTAGCGCAGGTGCGCGCGATGATGCGGCGGCACGGATACGAACGCCCGGTGGTGGCGGGGGAGTACAACGGCCCCACCCTCTTCGAGTTCCCCCGGGCCCAGGCGGAACTCGAGCGGGCGATGACGGCCGCCTTCACGGGGGCGGCGGAGCCGGGCGAGGCCCCGGACCGCGCGACCATGCGCCTGCTCTACGAACGCTCCCCCGAACTCCCGCCGGAGCTGCGCATGTTCATGGAGGACTGCCCTCCGGAGCTCGCCGCGCGCCGCGACCGCATCAACCGCCGCCAGATCGTCACCCGCACCGTCCTGGCCCTCGCCTGCGGTGTCACCCGCACGGCCTGCTGGAACCTGGCCCCGGAGATCCCCGGCTACCGCGACCGCCTCAACCTCATGGGCTTCCTCTTCGGCAGGCTCGCCCTGCTGGACTACGAGGGCACCGCCCTGACCCGGCGCCGCCCCGCCGCCGACGCCTTCGCCCTCCTGGCCGCGCACCTCGACGGCGTCACTGCCGTCCGCCGCCTCGCCACGGAGGACCCCTCCGGCCTGTACGCCTTCGAGGTGTCCCGCGAGGGCCGCGGCGCGCTCCAGGTCCTCTGGCGCTCCGGCGATCCCTTCACCGGCGAGGACGCCCAGGGGACCCTCGTCGACCTCCCCTGGCCCCACGCCGCCGCCCACGCGGTCGACGCCCTCGGCGCCGTCGTCCCGCTGCGCCGCGCCGACGGCACCGTCGGCGTCCCGCTCTCGGTCACCCCGGTCTTCCTCTCGACGGAGTCCCGGGAGGCGTGACCGGGCGGCCCCGGCGGCTCAGACCCCGGCCGCGTAGGCCCAGAAGGCGCGCATCGTCGCCGGGGCGGCCGGCCCGGTCAGTTCGACCTGCGTGAGCAGCACCGTCACGGTGTCCGTGGACGGCGTGATGTGCGCCGCCGTGCCGGTGCCGCCGATCCAGCCGTAGCGTCCCGGGACGTTCCACGGGGCGACGGCCGCGACGTCCACCGAACCGCCGAAGCCCCAGCCCTGCCCCTCCAGGAAGACCGCGCTCGCGTCGCGTTCGGCCGGTGGCAGGTGGTCGGTGGTCATCAGCCGTACGGACTGCGCCGACAGAAGCCGGCGGCCGCCCGCGGTGCCTTCGGCGAGGAGCATCCGGCCGAAGGCGTACCAGTCGTCGGCGGTCGACACCAGGCCGCTCGCGCCGGAAGGGAACGCCGGAGGGGTGCTCCACTGCCCGTCGGGGGCGTCCACCAACTCCAGCCCTCCCCGCGGATCCGGGCGGTAGAAGGCGGTGAAGCGGCCGAGGCCGCCACGCGGCACGGCGAAACCGGTGTCGGTCATGCCGAGCGGCTCGAAGATCCGCTCGGCCAGGAACTCGTCCAGCGGACGGCCCGACACCCGGGCGACCAGGACGCCCTGGATGTCGGAGCAGGTGTTGTAGAGCCAGGCCTCGCCCGGCTGGTGCAGCAGGGGGATCCCGGCCAGCGTCGCCATCCAGGCGTCCGGTGCCATGACCTGCTGCGGCCGCGGCGGGCCCTGTTTGAGCTCGCCGAACAGCGGGGCGAGCGCGGGCAGGGAGAAGTCCGCGGGGAAGCCGTACCCGGCGCGCGAGGCCAGCAGGTCGCGGACGGTGATGGGCGCCGCGGCCGGCACCACGTCGTCGAGCGGGCTTGCCGGGGTGCGGACGACCATCGGTTCGGCCAGTTCGGGCAGCCATGCGGCGACGGGGTCCGACAGGGCGATCCGTCCGTCGTCGACGAGCATCATGACCGCCGCCGCGACGACCGGTTTGGTGGTCGAGGCGATGCGGAAGAGCGAGTCCCTGGTCATGGGGGTGGGGTCCCCGACGGCGAGGGTCCCGGCGGCCGCCACCTCGACCCGGTCGCCGCGCGCCACCAGACCCACGGCCCCCGGTACCGATCCGTCGTCCACGAACGCCTGCAGGATGTCGTGCAACTGCTGCCCCATCGCTCCACCTTCCCTCGTGTGCCGTCACGGAGAGGACTCCCGCCACGGCGCGGACTCATCGGTCCGCCGCCGTGCGGCCCGTTCGGCGGTGTGTTGCGGGGGGCGGCACCCGGGCGTCCGCGTAGCGTACGGAAAGCCGGCCCGTATCGGGGTGTACACGGAGGAAAGGCACCGGATCCATGCAGCAGGAGCGCGGTGGCCGCTGTGACGTGATCGTGGTCGGGGCGGGCGCCGCCGGGCTGGCGTGCGCGGCGGACCTCGCCGTGGCGGGCCTGACGGTGCGGGTCCTGGAGGCCTCGGACGGAGTCGGCGGCCGGATGCGCACCGACCGGCACCGCGGCTTCCTCCTCGACCGCGGCTTCCAGGTCTTCAACACCTCCTACCCCCAGGTGAAGCGGCGCCTGGAGCTGGAGCCGCTGCGGCTGCGGCCGTTCACCCCCGGCGTCCTGGTGCACACCTCCGGCGGGCGGCTGCGCTTCGCCGACCCGACCCGCCCGCCGTACGCGACCGCCGACCTGCTGCCGGGACGGCTCGCGTCGGGGCGCGACCTGGCGGCGCTGGCGGTCCTGAGCGCCCGTGACATGGCGCTGCCCGCGGGAAGGCTGCGCGCGGGCGCGGACACCACGACGCTCACCGCGCTGGCCGCCGCGGGCATCTCGGCCGAGCTGGTGGAGACCCTGTTCCGGCCGTTCCTGTCGGGGGTCTTCCTGGAGGACGAACTGGAGACCTCCAGCCGCTTCTTCCACTTCGTGTGGCGCAGCATGCTGCGGGGCACCCTCGCCCTGCCCGCCGAGGGGATCGGTGCCGTGCCCGTCCAGCTCGCCGGGCGACTTCCCGAGGACACCGTCCGCACCGAGACCCCGGTGCGCGAACTGACCGGCGACGGGGTGCTGCTGGAGGACGGCACGGACGTCACTGCGCCCGTCGTGGTGGTGGCCACCGGACCGGGGGCGGCCGCACGGCTGCTGCCCGGTCTCACCATCCCGCCGACGCGGACCGTGACGACGTACTACCACGCCGCCGACCGGTCGCCGCTCGCCGAACCGACGCTGATGGTGGACGAACGCCGCCGCTTCCTCAACACCGTGGTCCTCACCGAAGTGCAGCCCGGACTGTCCCCGGACGGCCGCGCCCTGGTGGCGACCTCCGTGCTCGGTGCACCGGGCCCCGCCGACGAGCCCGCCCTGACCGCGGCGCTGTCGGACGCGTACGGCACGGACGCCTCCGGCTGGGAGCCGCTGCACCGCTGCACCGTGCGCGAGGCGCTGCCCGCGATGCCGGCACCGCACCCGATGACCCGCACCACCCGCTTCGCGCCGGGGCGTCACGTGTGCGGCGACCACCGGGCGACCGGGTCGCTCCAGGGCGCGCTGGCCTCGGGCACGCGGGCCGCCCGCGAGGTGCTGTCCGACCGGCGCCGCGCGGCGACACGGCTGCGCTGAGGCGCCGGGACGGCCGGGGCACGGGGAGCTCAGTCGATCGCGGCGTCCACGAGGGCGACGGCGACGGCGCGGGCGTGGGCGCCCGGCCCGGTGGCGTTCAGCGCGGTGCTGCGGGCGACGGCGCCGTCGTAGAGCAGGGCGAGCCGTTCACCGAGCGCCTCGGGGTCGCGGGCCCCGGCCACCCGTGCCAGGGCCGTCAGCCTGCGGGCGAACTCCCTCTTGTAGGCGGCCACCAGCAGGTGGACCGGGTGGTCGGGGTCGGGCACCTCGACGGCGGCGTTCAGGAAGGGGCAGCCGCGCAGCGGTCCGTCCGTCCGCCCCGGCGGCCAGTCGAAGATCGCCAGGAGTTGCCCCCGCGGGTCCGGGCAGGGCTCGCCGGGGATCACCTCGGCGGGGAGCAGGCCGTCCTCGAGTTCGCGCAGATAGGCCTGGACGAGGTCGTCCTTGCTCGCGAAGTGCGTGTACAGGGTGCGCTTCGACACGTTGGCGACGGTGGTCAGCTGGTCCATCCCGGTCGCGTTGACCCCCTGGGCGGTGAACAGCTCCGTCGCCGCCTTGAGGATCCGCTCCCGGGCGCCTCGGCCACTGCGCCGGCGTACGGGGGAGGGTGCGTCGCTCATGCCGTTAAGGATACCGATCGTTTTACTTCACCGGAAACGGCTGTTACGCTGGAGCGCGTAAGGAGACCGATCGGTTTACTTAAGGGCCTCGGTGGACCCTCCCGCCGCCCCGTCCCGCGGACGCGGGCCGTGTCCCCGCGCACGCCTCCGCTTCCCGCCGCAGTGCCGCGGCGCCCCCCGTTGTCCCCGTCGACCGGGCCGCCCGGCCCGCGTACGGCGCGACCGTGCCTCTTCCCCGGAGACAGACCCATGACCCGTTCCCCCTCGGACCCCGCGGGCGGCACCGCCGTCGTGCGGGCGCCCGCCCCCGGCGGCCCGGCGGCCGCGCGCCGCGCCCCGCACCCCGGGCTCGTGCTCGCCGTCCTCGCCACGTCGGTGTTCCTCTCCGCCCTCGACGCCTTCATCGTCAACGTCGCCCTGACCCCCATCGGGCACGGCGTGGGCGAGACCTCGCTCTCCCGGCTCAGCTGGATCCTCAACGGCTACGCGATCGTGTACGCCGCGCTGCTCGTCCCGGCCGGGCGGCTGAGCGACCGCTACGGGCGCAAGGCCGGATTCCTGCTCGGGCTCGGCGTGTTCACCCTCGCCAGCCTGGGCGCCGCCCTCAGCGGCGACCTGTGGGTCCTGGTCGCGTTCCGCTTCCTGCAGGCGGCCGGGGCGGCCGTCCTCACCCCGGCCAGCCTCGGGCTCGTGCTGACCACGGCGCCACCCGCCAGGGTCACCCGCTCCGTGCAGATCTGGGCGGCCAGCGGCTCGCTCGCCGCGGCGGCGGGACCGGTGGTCGGAGGCCTGCTCGTCCAGGTGGCCTGGCAGTGGATATTCCTGCTCAACCTGCCGATCGGCGCCGCGGCGTTCGTCCTGGCCGTACGGCTGCTGCCGGGCGGCCGCCCGGACACCGGCGCCCGGCTGCCCGACCTCGTCGGCGGGGCCCTGCTGGTGGTGGCGATCGGCACGCTCGCACTGGGCCTGGTCCAGGGCCCGGAATGGGGATGGGCGGCGGCGCCGACCGTCGGAGCCTTCGCCGCCGCCGCGGCGGCGCTCGCGGCCTGCCTCCTGCGCTCGGCGCGGCACCCCGTCCCCGTCGTCGACCTGAGCCTGCTGCGCGACCGCGTGTTCGCCTCGGCGAACGTCGCCGCCCTGCTGTTCTACGCCGCCTTCGGGCTCCAGTTGCTCGGCCTGACCCTGTGGCTGCAGCAGGTGTGGCACTGGTCGGCCATCGAGACCGGCCTCGGCGTCGCGCCCGGCCCGGCCATGGTGTTCGCCGCCTCTGCCCTCGGGCGGAGGATCGGCCGGCGTGTCCCGGCCGGCACCGTCGCGGCGCTCGGCTCGGCGCTGGTCGCCCTCGGTACCGCGTGGACCGCACTCCGTGCCGGAGGAAGCCTCGACTACGCCGTCGACATCCTGCCCGGCTGGCTGGTCGCCGGGGTCGGCGTGGGACTGGCCCTGCCCACGATGATCTCGTCGGCCACCTCGGGCCTGCCCAAGGACCAGGCGGCCACCGGCAGCGCCGTCGTCACCATGGCCGGTCAGATCGGCACCGTGCTCGGCGTCAGCGGCCTGGTCGTCGTCCTGGCCGCCGCCGGTCCCCGCGACCCGGCGCACGCCTTCTCCCTCGCCTGGTGGATCTCGGCCGGTGTCGTGGCGCTGAGCGCCCTCGCCGCGCTGGGGATCAGCCCCCGGACCGTACGGCCGTCGTCACCGCAGGAGCGAAAGGCGTGACGCGCCGACGGAGTTGACCCCGCCCGCGACCACCCTGCCCGTGACCACCCGCCAATGACCCCCCAGTGACCACCCCCGCGGCACGCCGCACACCACCGCCCCACTGCAGCACCACCCCGACAAGGAGAGACCTGATGCGTTACACGACCTTCGGACACCGGACCGGACTGCGCGTCTCGGAGTACGCCCTCGGCACCGGCAACTTCGGCACCCGCTGGGGCGCCGGCGCCGACCCGGACGAGTCCCGCCGGATGTTCGACAGGTTCGCCGAGGCCGGCGGCACCTTCCTCGACACCGCCGACAACTACCAGTTCGGCGAGTCGGAGGAACTGCTCGGCCGCTTCATCGCCGCCGACCGCGACCACTTCGTCGTGGCCAGCAAGTTCAGCGTCGCCTCGACACCGCAGGTGGACATCTCCAAGACCGGCAACAGCCGCAAGAACATGATCCACTCGGTGGACGCGAGCCTGAAGCGCCTCGGCACCGACTACATCGACCTGTACTGGGTCCACTTCCCGGACGAACTGACGCCGATGGAGGAGATCCTGCGCGGCCTGGACGACCTGGTGAGCTCCGGCAAGATCCTGCACGCCGCCCTGTCGAACTTCCCCGCGTGGCGCGTCTCCCGCGCCGTCACCCTCGCCGAGCTGAAGAACTGGGCCCCCGTCGCCGGCATCCAGGTCGAGTACAGCCTCGTGGAGCGCACCGCGGACCGTGAGGTGCTGCCGATGGCCGAGAGCCTCGGGCTGGGCGCCGCCCTGTGGTCCCCGCTCGGCGGCGGCCTGCTCACCGGCAAGTACCGCGGCGGCGACGAGGGCCGGCTCAGCGACCTGAAGACGCTGATCCACACCGAGTCGTCCGCCCAGAAGACCGCGGTCGTCGACACCGTCCTGGCCGTCGCCGAGGAGACCGCGGCGACTCCGGCGCAGGTGTCCGTGGCCTGGCTGCGCGAGCGGGCCGCCCGCGCCGCGACGTCCTTCGTGCCGATCATCGGCCCGCGCAACACCGCCCAGCTCGATGACTACCTCGGCGCGCTCGACGTCCAGCTCACCCCGGAGCAGTACACGAGGCTCAGCGAGGTCAGCACCGTACCGCTCGGCGTCCCCCACGAGGCCACCGCAGGCGTGCTGGAGCGGGTCCGCGGCGGCGACTCCTCCCTGGTGGTCGAGCCGCCCCGGCCGGTCGCCTGACCCCCTGTGACGGCGCGGCCCCGGTCACGACCGACCGGGGCCGCGCCCGCACGTGCTCCGGTGGACCGGATTCCCCCGGTCCGCGATGCTGGGGTTCCGCACCACGACTGCGGGGCGGCGAGGAGAGGAAGGACGGCGCGGCATGCCCATCATCTCGCGCGGATTCCACGGTCGGCGCCCCACGTCGGGCAACGAACTCCCGCCGGGACAGTACGAGACCTTCGACTTCCCCGTCATGTCCGCCGGCCCCACCCCGCGGATCACCCGGGACGACTGGGAGTTCACCGTCACCACCGAGGACGGCACCCGCCACCGGTGGGACTGGGCGGAACTCATGGCGCTGCCGGCCGAGACGCCGACCGTCGACCTGCACTGCGTGACCAAGTGGTCGAAGTTCGGCACCCACTGGCGGGGCGTCTCCCTGGACGTGCTGCTCGCCGACGTCGAGACCGCCGCCGAGTACGCGCTCGTTCACTCCTACGGCGGCTACACCACCAACCTGCCCCTGGAGGACCTCCTCGACGGACAGGCGTGGATCGCCCACGAGTACGACGGTGACGAGCTCGCCCCGGAGCACGGCGGCCCCGCCCGGCTGCTGGTCCCGCACCTGTACCTGTGGAAGTCGGCGAAGTGGGTCCGCGGCATCCGGCTGCTCCTGGACGACGAGCCGGGCTTCTGGGAGAGCGTCGGCTACCACGACTACGGAGACCCATGGCGCGAACAGCGGTACCAAGGCGACTAGGCGACCGCCTGCGCTGGCAGGCCGCCGAACTGGTGGAACGGCGCGCCGAGTCCGAGGCGGCGTGGACCCTCGTGTTCGACGTGCCCGGCTGGCCCGGCCACCTGCCCGGACAGCACCTCGACGTCCGGCTCACCGCGGAGGACGGCTACAGCACCCAGCGCAGCTACTCCCTGGCGTCCGCGCGCGACGGCGACCGGATCGAACTGACCGTCCAGCGCGTCGAGGACGGCGAGGTCTCGCCCTACCTGACGGACGACCTCGCCGTCGGCGACGCCGTCGAGATCCGCGGCCCCGTCGGCGGCTGGTTCGTCTGGCGCCCCGAGCAGACCGAACCGGTCCTGCTGGTCGCGGGCGGCTCCGGGCTCGTCCCGCTCATGGCGATGGTCCGCGCCCGCGCCGCGGCGGGCAGCCGCGCCCCGTTCCGGCTGCTGTACTCCGTGCGCACGCCCGGGGACCGGTTCTACGCGGCCGAACTGGACCGGGGCGAGCCCGGCCTCGACACGACGTACGTCTTCACCCGCTCGGCGCCGGACGGCGGGACCCGCCCCGCGGGCCGGCTCCAGGCGCGCGACCTGGCCGAATGGGGCTGGCCCGCGGACTTCGAGCCCACCTGCTACGTGTGCGGTCCCACCGGTTTCGTCGAGACGGCCGCGGGCCTGCTGGTGGCCCTGGGCCACTCCCCCGACCGGATCCGCACCGAGCGGTTCGGTCCCAGCGGGGGATGACCCCGCGCCACCGCACCGGAAGGAGACCACCCCACCCATGACCGAGCGCTACGCCGCCCGCGTGATCGAGGTGCCCGACGAGGGCATCCGCCTCCACCCGACGGAGGGCTCGGCACCGCCCGAGCAGCCGACCGAGGTCAACCTGCTCGGCATGGCCGTCGCCCTGGCCCTCGGTGCGGCCGGCTACGAGCACCACCCCACCCTGCGCGACCCCCGGTTGCAGACCCTGGACGCGCTGCTCGCGGGAGAGGCCGTGATGCCCTGGCGTCCGCCCGCCGCGCAGGCCGGGACCGCTGCGTACGTCGAGTGCGGGCGGTCCGGCTCCGGTGTCTTCACCTGCGCGGTCCGGCACCGGCCCGCCGACGGGGCCTGAGCGCCGGCTGTGCCCTGGGGGTGGTACCGCCGTTCCCAGGTTCACCGGGGCCTCCCCGACCTGCGATGGAGGGCGCCGCGCCCGCTGTTCCAACGGATCGACGGGTGGTGGTCCGGAGACGGACGCCACGCAGACCGCGGATGAGGAGAGCAGTGCCGATGCTAGCCACCGTCACCGCCCCCGAGGACCGATGGTTCGTGGGATTGCGGTTCAGCACGGCCCGGGGTGCCGTGCGCAGCCACTACTACGTGGTCGGCGAGGCCGCCGACGCGGAGGACGCCGTGCGGACCGCCATGCTCCGCGCCGCGGACGCCTACGAGTGCGCGGCGCGGGGGAACGCCGTGATCGACGGCGTCGAGGTGCGCCGTCTGCGATGGAACCCCCTGGGCTGGGCCTACCTCACCGCCTCGGACCGGGACGCCGGCGCAGCCCTGTACCTCGGGCACGGCGCCACGGCAGACTCCTGACCCTCATCCGGGCGGCACTGAGGCGGGACGGCGTGGAGCACCTGATCACCCTGGACGACTCCGGCCGCATGGTGGCCACGGACCGTGCGGCCCTGGCACGGGCGGTGGCAGAACTGCTCGACGGCCCCCTCGACCGTCCCGAGCCGCTGCGCAGAGCGGGCCTGGGACACCTGGTGCTGGGCCACCACGAGGAGGCCGTCGCCCTCCTGGAGCGCTCACTGGCGCTCGCCGGCGAGCGGTTCGCCGTCGCCGTGCACCTCAACCTGGCAGACGCCCACCGCTACGCCGGGGCCCTGGACGCCGCCGAGCCCCACTACCAGCGGGCCCTGCGCCTGGCCGAGGCACATGCCCCGGACCTGCTCTCCTTCTGCTTCCAGCACTTGGGCAAGCAGCGCCTGGACCAAGGGCGCACCGAGGAGGCCCGCGCATGGCTGGAGAAGGCCCTGAACCGGCGGCGCGTCCAGGGTGAGGCCTCACTCGTGGCGGCCACGGAGGCGGCACTGCGGCTCGTCGACCGGTCCGGACACGCCGCTTCCCGCCGCCCGGCTCCCGGTGGCGCGGCCGGCCCCTCGGTGGGTTAACTGGGCTAGTCGATGGGAGGTGGACCGTGCCTCGTGACCAGCGACCCGGGCATGGACCGTGACCGTGACCGGCACCGGCAACGGCGCCCCGGACGGGGCGTGCGTCTTCGAGAAGGCCCTGTTCGAGCAGGCCAGGGCGGGCCTCGAGGTGTACGACATGCGGTTGCGCGTCCTGCGCGCCAACCCCGCGGCCCTGGCCGTGCGCGGGCTGCCGGCGGACGTGGTGATCGGCGCCGCCCTCGGTGACCTGGACGACCGGATCCCGCTCTCGCCCGTCATGAACGAGGTCCTGGAGGGCGGTTCCGCGGTCCTCGACCGTCCCGTCAGCGCGTACCCGGCCACCGATCCGGGCCACCGCCACGACTACGCCGTCACCGGCTTCGTCCTGCGGGACGGCGGACGGCCCGTCGGCGTCGCCGCGATGGTCCACGACGTGACCCGCGACCTGCGCAAACAGAAGGAACTGGACCTCCTCAACATGGCGCGGGCCGGCATCGGCAGCTCGCTGGACCCGCTGCGCACAGCGCAGGAACTGGCCGACTTGGCGGTGCCGTGCTTCGCGGACGCCGTCGCGGTCGACCTGATGGAGTCCGTGCTCACCGGGGACGCGCCCGTCGGCCCGGTGACGGTCCGGCTGCCGATGCGGCGCGCCGCGTTCAAGTCCCGCGACGGGCAGTACGGTGCCTACCCCGTGGGCAGCGCCAGTCACTTCGCCTTTCCCACACCGTACACGCAGGCCCTGGGCGACCTGCGGCCCCGGCTGGTGGACGCGGTGCCGTCGTCCGGCGGATGGCTGGTGCACGACCGGGCGCGCGCGGAGTTCATCGCCCGTTCCGGGGCGCACTCGCTGATCGTGACGCCGCTGACCGTCCACGGGCTGGTCATGGGCCTGGCCAGCTTCTACCGGGGCGGGCCGCGCCCGGTGGCCTTCGACGAGGAGGACCTGTCGCTGGCGACCCAACTGGCCACCTGCACGGCGATCTGCGTCGACAACGCCCGCCGTTTCACCCGCGAGCACACGGTCGCCACCGCGCTGCAGCGCAGCCTGCTGCCGCGCCTGCCGCCCGAGGCGGCGGGGGTGCGGTCCTCGCACTGCTACATGCCCGGCCGCTACGGCGCCCACTGGTTCGACGTCCTCCCGCTGTCGAGCTGCCGGGTGGGGCTCGTCATCGGGTACGTCGCCGGGGAGGACCTGCAGGCCTCCACGGCGATGGGGCGGCTGCGGACCGCCGCCTCCACGCTGGCCGCGATGGACCTCCCGCCCGACGAACTGCTGGCCCACCTCGACGACGTGGGCCGGCGGCTGGCGCGCGAGCAGGACGCGGACCCGGTGACGCTGCACCACGCGCGGCCGCCCTTCACCGCCTCCTGCCTGTACGTGACCTACGACCCGGTCACCCAGGCATGCGCGGCGGCCTCCGCCGGGCACGCTTCCCCGCTGCTGACCGGGCCCGACGGGGTGGTGAGCACGCTGGCGGTACCGGCCGGGGCGGCGCTCGGCCACGGCACGCCCTACGAGACGGTGACCACGCAGCTGCGGGCCGGCAGTCTGCTGACGCTCTACTCCGACGGCAGCGCGCACCGCCACCCGGCCGAGGCCGAGGAGCGGCTCACCCGGCTGCGCAAGGTGGTCGCCGAACCGGGGGCTGCCCCCGAGGAGGTGTGCGACGAGATCGTCTACAAGGTGCTGCGCGGTGCGACCCCGCAGGACGGCGCCGCCCTGCTGCTGGCCAGGACCCGGACCATCGCCCCCGACCGCATCTCCAGCTGGACCTTCCCCGCCGAGGCGCCCTCCGTCCGCGAGGCCCGCCGTGCCGCGCACGGCCGGCTGGCGCAGTGGGGGCTGGAGGACCACGCCCCGGTCACCGACCTGGTCGTCAGCGAACTCGCCACCAACGTCATCCGGCACGCGAAGGGCCCCATCCAGCTGCGGCTGATCCTCGACCGGGGACTCACCGTCGAGGTGCACGACGACGCCGACACCGCGCCGCACCTGCGCCACGCCCGTCTGCAGGACGAGGGCGGACGCGGTCTGTTCATCGTCGCCTCCCTCACGCGGCACTGGGGCACGCGGTACGAGGAGACGGGCAAGACGATCTGGGCCGAGCAGGAGCTGCCGAACCCCTGAGGCGGGCCGCCACCGGGGTCCGTTCGCCCGCGGCGCCCGTCGGGATGATCGCACCGCGCGGCACGTCCGATGTGCCGGGCGGGTGCGGTGCGAGCGTCTAACGTCACCGTGTGTGGCGAGAGGTGACACCCCGCGACCGGCGGGTGCCGTCCGTCTCGGCGTCCACCGGGCCCCCGGGAGCACTGCGCACCATGAGCGAGCGATCCACCGTCCACTCGGTGACCTACGACCTGCTGCGGTCACTGCGGCTGACCACGGTCTTCGGCAACCCGGGATCCACCGAGGAGACGTTCCTCCAGGACTTCCCGGACGACTTCAGTTACGTCCTGGCCCTGCAGGAGGCCTCCGTCATCGCCATGGCGGACGCCTACGCCCAGACCACCCGCCGCCCGGCGCTGGTGAACGTGCACTCGTCGGCCGGGCTCGGCAACGGCGTCGGCAACCTGGTCGCCGCGTACCACGGGCACACCCCGCTGATCGTCACCGCGGGCCAGCAGCACCGCGAACTGGTCATCGGCGAGCCCTACCTGGGCAACCGCGAGGCGACGACCCTGCCCAAGCCGTGGGTGAAGTGGTCGTACGAGCCGGCGCGCGCGCAGGACGTGCCCGAGGCCTTCATGCGCGCCTACGCCACGGCCCTGCAGCCGCCCGCGGGGCCGGTGTTCCTGTCCATCCCGCTCGACGACTGGAACCGGCCGCTGACCGGTCCCGCCGTCCTGCGCGAGGTCAGCACGGCGTACGCGCCGGACCCTGAGCGCCTGCGGCGCTTCGCCGCGCGCATCACGGCGAGCCGGCGTCCCGCCCTGGTCTTCGGGCCCGAGGTGGACCGCGCCGGTGGATGGCAGGCCGCCGTGGCGCTCGCCGAGCGGCTGAAGGCGGCGGTCTACAGCCCGCCGCTCGCGGATCGCGCGTCGTTCCCCGAGGACCACCCCCTCTACCGGGGCCCGCTCGGCATGTCGGTGCGGGCCATCGGGGAACGGCTCACCGGCCACGACCTGGTGGTCGTCATCGGGGCCGAGGTCTTCCGGTACTACCCGTACGTGCCCGGCGAGATCCTGCCGCCGGGGACCGAACTGCTGCACATCACGAGCGACCCGGCCGTCGCCGCGGCCGCCCGCGTCGGCGACAGCCTCCTGGGCGACGCCCGGATGTCGATCGAACTCCTCACCGAGGAGGTCGCCGACGGCGGCGACCGCGAACGGCCCGAGCCCATGCCGCGCCCACGGAAGCTGCCGCGGACCCCGAGCAGCCCGCCGACGCCCGCCGAGGTCTACGCCGCCCTCGGCGGGGTCCGCCCGGAGCACGCCGTCTTCGTCAACGAGTCCACCTCGACCATGGCCGAGCACGCCGAGTGGCTGCCCACCGTGGAGCCCGGTTCCTTCTTCGCCACCGCGAGCGGCGGCATCGGCTGGGCCCTGCCGGCCGCCGTCGGCATCGCCCTCGGCGACCGGGACCGCGGGGTCAGGCGTCCGGTGGTGGGCCTGATCGGGGACGGTTCCTTCCAGTACTCGGTGCAGGGGCTGTGGACCGCCGTGCAGCAGGGGCTGCCCGTCGTGTACGTCGCGATGCGCAACGGGGAGTACTCGATCCTGAAGTCCTTCGCCGACCTGGAGCGGACCCCGGGCGTGCCCGGACTCGACCTCCCGGGACTGGACATCGTGTCCGTGGCGCGGGGCTTCGGCTGCCGGGCCGTCGAGGTGGCGAGCACGGCGGAACTGGAGAAGGAGTTCACGGCCGCCCTGGAGTCCGGCGTCACCTCCGTCATCGTGGTGACCACCCGGCCGCAGAAGATCACCCTCTGACACGCGGGGAACGGAACGCCGTCATGGATCTGGGATGCCGGGAGCCTTCGTCCTCGTCGGTTCCTGCGTCGTGCTCGGCGCGGTGCTCCTGCACCTGGCCGGCGGGGAGCCCGCGGCCCGCGTCCTGGACGGCCTGCGGCGGTTCATGGTCGCCAACAGCACGGTGATCCTGGTGGTCGTGCTGCTGCTCCTGGGCGCGAGCGTCCTCGGCGACGGCCTCGCCGGACTCGACCGCCGACCTTCCCGGCCCGTCGGGACGGTAGGTAGGGCGGCGCGCGTTCGATCGGGGCATCCAGCCGCAGTTCACGGCCGCTCCAGCGGGAACGCACTCATGAGCCGGGCGGCGCCCGCCGTGCCCACGCCCGGAGGTGTAACCTTCAAACACGTAATGAAGGGTTACCCGGGACTGGGGGGCGCCGAGCATGACGGCCGACACCACGGACGACGACTTCCTGCTGGAGCTGCTCAACACGACCCCGGTCGTCGAGGGCACCCAGGTGGACGAGCTGGCCGGCCCGGACGCCGGCCGCCGCTGGCTGCGCGCCCACGGCGGAACCGGCACGGCGCAGGAACTGCGTCACCTCCTGGCGGCGCGCGAGGCGCTGCAGCGCGTCGTGCGCGGGGACGGTGAGCCCGGCGACCTCCGGAAGCTGCTCACCGGGGTCGTCCGGGCGCCGCGGGTGACCGCGCACGGCATCGACTGGGAGCTGGAGGCCCCGGCGGACCGCTTGCCGGCCGTGCGGGCCGTCACGGTCTGGGGCGCGCTCCAGGAGGGCAGGCCCGGACGCCTGCGGCCCTGCGCCAACGAGGAGTGCCGGCTGTTCCTGCTCGACCGCAGCAAGGCCAACACCGCCCGCTGGTGCTCCATGGCCGCCTGCGGCAACCGGATGAAGGCCCGGCGCCACCACCGTCGTGCCCGCGCCGAGGCCGCGGACTGACGTACGGCCGACGTACGACGGCGGCCCGGGGCCGCTGAGGGCCCCGGGCCGCCGAGGGCCGCCACGCCGCCCGAGCCCGTCACCAGGGCGGCGCGACGGGGTCCGTCAGCCCTTCGTACGGGCGGGCAGCCGCCAGTTCGGCCGCGGGAAGTGGCAGGTGTAGCCCTCCGGGTAGCGCTCCAGGTAGTCCTGGTGCTCGGGCTCGGCCTCCCAGAAGGGCCCGACGGGCTCGACCTCGGTGACGACCTTGCCGGGCCACAGGCCCGAGGCCTCGACGTCGGCGATGGTGTCCTGCGCGACACGCTTCTGCTCGTCGTCCACGTAGTAGATCGCCGAGCGGTAGCTGATGCCGATGTCGTTGCCCTGGCGGTTCTTCGTGGTCGGGTCGTGGACCTGGAAGAAGAACTCCAGCAGCGCCCGGTAGTCCGTCCTCTCGGGGTCGAAGAGGATCTCGATCGCCTCGGCGTGCGTGCCGTGGTTGCGGTAGGTCGCGTTGGGCACGTCGCCGCCCGAGTAGCCGACGCGGGTCGCGACGACGCCGGGCTGCTTGCGGATCAGGTCCTGCATGCCCCAGAAGCACCCGCCCGCGAGCACGGCCCTCTGTGTCTGTCCTGCCATGTCAATCCTCCGAATCGGTCCTGTCACCATTGTCGAACAACCCGAGGTAGGCCCCGTAACCTTCCCGCTCCAGGTCATCGGCGTGGATGAAGCGCAGCGAGGCGGAATTGATGCAGTACCGCAGGCCGCCCGCCTGCCGGGGGCCGTCGGGGAAGACGTGCCCCAGGTGGCTGTCGCCCGTCGCCGAGCGGACCTCGGTGGCCAGCCGCCCGTAAGCCGGATCGGGCCGCTCCACGACGGTGGTCCGGTCCAGCGGCCGGGTGAAGCTCGGCCACCCGCTGCCGCTGTCGTACTTGTCGACCGAGGCGAACAGCGGCTCCCCCGAGACCACGTCCACGTAGATCCCGGGCTCCTTGTTGTCCAGGTAGGCGCCCGTGAAGGCGCGCTCGGTGCCGTTCTCCTGCGTCACGCGGTACTGCTCCGGTGACAGTCGCGAGACGGCCTCCGGGTTCCTGCGGTAGCCGGTCACGGTCCCTCCTTGCTCGCGGCTCTCTCTTTTCCGTACGCCCATTGGTGACGGCGAACGGCCGGGTCTTACCTGCCGGGAACGACCCGTTTTCCGCGGGGCGCCGGGGCGCCGCCGTGGGGGTGGGGGCGGGCGGCCGCGTCTAGGATCGCTGCATGGGTTCCGCAGAACACGACGGCCGGGCCGGTGACGGGGCGCGGGGCGGCCGGCCCCTCGACGCGGAGTCCGCGCAGTGGGTGCGGGCGCTCTCGGCGGACGGCGAGGCGTACGAGGAGGCGACCGGCCGGCTGCACGCGCTGCTGCTGCGGATCGCCTACGCCGAGCTGAACCGGCGCGGGTCGCGGCACGGCATCACCGGGCCGGAGCTGGACGACATCGCCCACCAGGCCGCGGCCGACGCGCTGCTGTCGATCACCCGGAAGATCGGCGATTTCCGCGGTGACAGCCGCTTCACGACGTGGGCGTACAAGTTCGTCATGAACGAGGTGTCCAGCAAGCTCGGCCGTCATTTCTGGCGGACGGCCGGCGTGCAGCTCGACCCCGAGGCGTGGGAGCGGCTGCCCGACCGGCTCGGCATCGACCCCGTCCGGCAGAGCGAGGCCCGTGAACTCGTGGAGGCCCTGCGTGAGGCCGTCGACGAGGAGCTCACCGAGCGCCAGCGCACGGTGTTCACCGCGCTCGCGGTCAACGGCGTGGACGCCGACACGCTCGCCGCGGAACTCGGGACGAACCGCAACGCGCTCTACAAGACGATGTTCGACGCGCGGCGTAAGCTCCGTGCCCGGCTCGCAGCCAATGGACATCTGCCCCTGACGACAGCGAGGCGCTCATGAACGACTGGCAGGGCCTTGACGACCTCCTGCGGACCGACCCCCTGGACCCCGGCTGCGACGCGGCGCTGGACCTGATGGACGTCTACCTGGAGCTGTTCCTGGCGGACGCGGCACCGGAGCGGCACTACCCCGGTGTCGCGGTGCACCTGCGCGGCTGCCCGTCCTGCGAGGAGGACTTCCGCGGGCTGCTGGCCGCGGTGACGGGCGGCTGATCCCGCTCAGGCGGTGAGCGGCGGGTTGAGCCGGTAGGGCAGGACGGCGTCCGCCCGGACCGGGACCCGCCCGGTGGCGACGTGCCGCGGGGTGAAGCGGACCCGGCGGCCGGTGCCCCCGTCGTCGCCGGCGGCCCCGGGCGTGGTCCAGTCGACGACCGCGGTGCCGGACAGCTGCAACGTCGTCCCGGCGGCGAAGTCGACGAAGAGCAGGGCCGCGGCGGGGTCACCGGCCAGGTTGCCGAGGCTGTTGAACATGTTGTTGCCGGGGTAGTCCGGCCACCACAGGCTGCCGTCGGGCGCCGTCCGGACGAATCCGGGCGGGCCGCCCCGGTGGGAGACGTCGGCGCCGTGGTCGGGGTGGGCGGTGCCCAGGAAGAAGGTGTCGGCCCGGCCCACCAGGGCCGCCTGTGCCGCGTCGAGCCGGTCGGCGGGCCGCGCCCCGGCCGTGGGCGTGTCCTCGCCGTCGGGGGCGTCCGCCGGCGCCGGGCCGAGCAGGCGCTGCTGGATGTACTGGGGGCAGTTCCCGTACGCCTGGTCGACGGCGAGCTCAAAGCCGGCGTCGTCGGCCGCCGCGAGGGTGCCGTTGAGACGGAGTCGGCGGCGGATCGCGAAGTCGATCACGATCAGGGCCGCGGCCCCGCCGACGGGGAGCACGGCGAGGGGGTCGCCCGTACGCGGACGGGCTGCGACCCGTACGGCGTCGCCCCTGGTGGAGAGGAAGCCCGGGGTCCCCGTCAGCGGGGAGACCCACAGGCGTCCGTCCTCGTCGTGCGCGCCGAGCACGGCCAGGTCCCGGTCGGCGAGGAAGTGGGCAACGCCGCCGCCGAGGTGCGGCGGGTCGAGCATGCCGCGCAGGCGCGCGGCCTCGTGGGCGACGCCGGCACGTCGCTGGACGGCGAGTTCGCCCTCGTGGAAGCCGGTGTGGCGGGTCATGGCCCTCGCAATCGTCGTACGGCGGTGGGGGATGCGGGAACTCAGCGGGGCAGCCCGGCCTTGTCGAGGAAGCCGAGGATCAGCTCCGCGACGGGCTCGACGTGGGTCTCCAGGAGGAAGTGGCCGCCGTCGAGAAGGTGCACCTCCGCCCGCTGCGCGTCCTTGGCGAAGGCCCGGGCGCCGTCGGGCCCGAAGATGGGGTCGTTCTCGCCCCAGACCGCGAGCACGGGCACGGGGTGGGTGCGCAGGTACTCGTGCAGGCGCGGGTAGAGCGGGAGGTTCGACGCGTAGTCACGGAAGAGCGTGAGCTGCACGAGGTCGTTCCCGGGCCGGGAGACCAGCTGGAAGTCGTGGTGCCAGGCGTCCGGACTGACGGTGGTCCCGTCCGCCACTCCTGTGACGTACTGCCACTTGATGCCCTCGAGGCTCAGCGCCACGCGGACACCCGCCTCGGTCTCGGGGGTCTGCTCGCGCTGGTAGGCATGGACGTCCTTCCAGAACTCCTCGACGAACCCCGCCTCGTAACCGTTGCCGTTCTGGGTGACGATCGCGGTGACTGCCCCGGGGTCGCCCAGCGCGAGGCGCCAGCCGATCGGCGCTCCGTAGTCCTGGACGTAGAGCGCGTAGCGCGTGACGCCCAGCCGGTCGAGCAGGCCCTTGGTGAGTCCGGCGAGGGCGTCGAAGGAGTACGCGAACGCGTCGGCGGCGGGGGCGTCGGAGAATCCGAAGCCGAGGTGGTCGGGCGCGATGACGCGGTAGCGGCCGGCGAGCCGCGGGATCAGCTCGCGGAACATGAACGAGCTGGTCGGGAAGCCGTGGAGGAGCACGACGACGGGGGCGTCGGCGGGGCCCGCCTCCCGGTAGAAGAGCCGGTGCCCCTGGACCTCGGCGTAGCGGTGGTGCACGGTGACCATGTCTAACCCCTTCGATTCACTTCGATGGTTACATCGAAACAGGATCGAGGTAACCTGTCAAGCGAGTGATGAGGGTTAGGTGAGGGCGGGGTGGGAAGTGACGGCGGCCTCCCGGTGTTGTGTGAGGGCACAGGGGACTTCGGGCGCCCGCCGGACGTACGGCCGGCGGAGCCCGCGACAGGGACGGAAGACGCAGATGACTGGTACGGCCACGGCGCAGCGCGCGAAGGGCAACGAGGAAACCCGGATCGTCACCCCCCGGCTCGTCCTGAGGCCATGGCGCGGCGACGACGCCGAAGCGGCGCTGGCCGTCTACGGGTCGGACGACGTGACGCGCTGGCTGGCCCCGGCGATGACCCGGCAGCCCGACGTCGCGTCCATGCGGGAACTGCTGCGCTCCTGGGAGGAGGGCGGTGCCGCCCTCGAACGGCCGGCCGGGCGCTGGGCGATCGAACTGCGCGAGAGCGGCGAACTCGTCGGCGGAGCCGCCGTCCTGCCGCTCCCGCCCTACGGCGTCGACCTGGAGATCGGCTGGCAGCTCGCTCACCCCTACTGGGGCAGGGGCCTGGCCACGGAGGCCGGGCGCGCCCTGGCGGGGTACGCCTTCGCGTCGGGCGTCGACGAACTCTTCGCCGTGGTCCGCCCGCGGAACGACCGCGGCGCCGCCACGGCCCGCAGCGTCGGCATGGAATGGGTCGGGGAGACCGAGAAGTACTACGACCTGCGGCTGCAGGTGTACCGGCTGCGCAAGGGGGAGTTCGAGGCCTCCGCCGCGCCGGGGCCCGTGGCCTGACGCGGGGCGCCCGCCACGGGGCGCGAAAAGACGGGTGCCGGACCGTACGGAGCACGGTCCGGCACCCTTGTGTCATGCACGGCGCGTCACCGCGCCGCCGTCAGCGACCGGAGGTCAGTGACGGGCTGCGGCGCGACGCTTGCGGTTCGCGAAGAGCAGACCGCCGCCGGCGAGCAGCGCGACGGCCGCACCGCCCGCGATCAGCGGGGTGGAGCTGGAGGCACCGGTCTCGGCGAGGTCGCCGGCCGGGGACTCGTCGGTGGACGGGGTGGAGGGCGCAGCGGAGGGGGCCGTGCTGGCCGACTCGCTGGGCGTCTCGCTGGGCTTGGGAGACTCGGTGGTCTTCGTCTCCGTCGGGGTGGGCGTGGGCGTGCTCTGGTCCTGGCACGCCGGAACGGTGAGGTCGTCCTCCTTCGAGAACCGCTCGCCGTCGCCGGCCACCACGCTGAGGTGCAGGTGCACGTCGGCGGTGTGCGGCGGCACGTCGAGGGTCTGGTCGAACGACGAACCGAACTCCGTGGTCGGCAGCAGGTCCTTGCCGTCCGCGGTGATCTTCACGGTGTTCTTGACGCCGCCGTTGTACGCCTTCAGGTGGACCTCCACCTTGTGGCAGTCCGCCCTCCAGTTGGGCGTGTGGGCGGACGCCGGGGTGGCGCACAGGCCGAGACCGATGACACCGGTCGCGGCGGCTGCTATCAGGGTGCCGGGGCGGTACCAGGCACGGCGGGGGGATGCGGTCACAAGTTCTCCAGGCTGTGGTGAATTCCGATGCCAATGGCAGCCGCAATGTACTCCCCCCTCCCCACATCGCTCACTGCCGCCCCACAGTTAACGCGGGAACACGGGTGAAAGGGCCGGATTCGCCTGATGTGCGCGGCCGTTGTCGGACCTCTGCGGCAGACTGCCGCCATGTCCGCGAACGAAGACGCCGCCACCGCCCTGCCCGAACCCGCCGCCCTGTTGCCGGCGACCGACTGGGCGGCCCTCGCCCACGCCTACGGGCCCGCGGACGGCACCCCGGACGACCTGCTCGGGCTCCTGCACGACGACCCGGAGGTACAGGCGGAGTCGCTCGGCCGGCTGGAGATGTCCGTCCTGCACCAGGGGTCGTTGTACTCCGCCACCGCGCCCGCCGCGCTGTTCGTCGCGGGCATCCTGGGCGACCCCCGCACGCTCGCCGTTCACGAGAGCTACTTCTCCTGGGACGACCGGGTCCGGCCGCTGCGTGCCGCGCTCCTGGAATGGTTGGGCGAACTCGCCGACTCCGCGGCGTACGAGGAGGACGAGGAGGACGGCGACGAGGAGGCGGAGGAGGACGGCGACGAGGACTGGGCCGAGGAGATCGCGGCGACCGAGGCGTGCCGTGCCGTCCGGCCGCAACTGTTCGGCGCGGTCGTGCCCTGGCTGGACGACGCGGACGCCACCGTCAGGGAGGCGGCCCTCGGCGCGGTGACGCATCTGCTGCGGGCGCCCGAACTCGCCGACCGCGTACCGGCAGCGGCCGAACGCCTGGAGCGGATCGCCCGGGCCGACGGAGACCGCCGCGAGCGGGCGGGTGCCCTCCTGTCGCTGCGCGCCTGGGGTCATGACACCGGCGGCTTCCTGACGGACCCCGACCCGGCGGTGCGCGCCTGCGCCGCCCTGGGCACCTCCGACTCCGCGGCCGTGCCGGCGCTGCTCGACGCGCTCGCGGACCCCGCGGCCGCCGACGCGTGGTTCGACGAGCCGCTGCCCCAGTTCGACGGCTGGTTCCGCTTCACCCTGCTGCGCGGACTGCTCGACCGCGCCCGGCACTTCGACGAGGTCCTCCCGGCCGCCCTCGCTCTGGTGCCGAAGTACCACCAGCACACCGTCGACAGTGAGTGGGGCCCGCTCCTCGCCTGCGCCTTCCCGACCCCGTACGCTCCCGGCCGGCCGCTGACGCAGGCCCAGCGTGCCTTCCTGGAGGCCCTGGTCGGCCAGGACGCCTGCTGGGGCACCATAGCCAACCGCGTCTCCTGGCTGCGGGCCGCGGGACTCCCCACGGAGCGCGGGCCGCTGCGGGACCTCCTCGCCGCCGCGCCGCCCGGCTCGTGCTGAGAGCGCGGCCCGGTCCACCGCCGCCGGAAGTGGCCGCGGGGCATCCGGCGCTGCCCCCGGAGGTCATGCGGCACATGGTGCGGGGCCTCGCCCCTGGTCAGCCGCCGTCGCGGAGGTAGCCCGCGCGTCCCTCGTCGTCGAGCTCGAACGGCCCCTCGGGGACGACGCAGAACTCGTTCCCCTCGGGGTCGGCCATGACCAGGAACCCGCCCTCGGCGTACTCCTCGAGCACCCGCCCGCCCAGCGCCTCGATCCGCGCCCGCTCCGCCCCGGGATCGGGCGAGGCCACGTCGAAGTGGACCCGGTTCTTCCCGGACCTGGGCTCCTCGGTCCGCTGGAAGCCCAGGCCCGGCCCCTCGTCCCGCGCGAGCCACACGTACGGGCCGATCCGCGCCACGACCGCCCGCCCCAGCAACTCGCCCCAGAACGCGGCCAGCCGCTCCGGATCCGCACAGTCGACGACGACGTCCTTGACGCTCAGGTGGGTTCCGTTCATGATCCGATGCTCCCAGACGGCGCTGTCCGAACCGGGCCGACCCGGGCGCAGCGCAGCCGCCGCGCTGACGTCTGCCTGGCCGGTGCCGCTTCAGCCGCCGTCGCGGGGCATTGCCGCCACGAACTCCGCCAGGTCCGCCGCCTGTGGCGGGGCCTCGCGGGGGAGGAAGCGCCGGTAGTGGTCGGCGACCAGGCGGCGCAGCGTCGTCTCGGCCGGTGCGGCGCCGGTGAGTCGGAGGCTGACCCGATGGGGTTCGCCCGTCATGCTCAGAGGGCGTGCCTGCGCGTCGAATCCGCAGGCGTACTCGTCCGGCATCTCCCAGTAGGCATCCGCGTGGGCGACGTCCCTGAGGACGTACATGTGGAAGTCGTCGTCGAAGAGGATCACGGGGCCGGTCGGTGCGGTCATCCGGGCAGTATGGCGGAGGCCGTCGGCCTCCGCCGTGGCGTGCGACGGGGGGGGAGGGGTCAGTCCGCCGCGGCGGGCTGCCAGGGGACTCCGGGGACGACGAGGGGGCTTCCCGTGACCGGGTCGGGGACGATGACCGACGTGAGGCCGAAGACCTCGTGGACGAGGTCCGCCGTGACGATGTCGCGGGGCGGGCCCTGGGCGACGATCCGGCCGGCCTTCATGGCGATGAGGTGGTCGGCGTAGCGGGCGGCCTGGTTGAGGTCGTGGAGCACGGCGACGACCGTGCGCCCGCGCCCGTGGTTGAGGCGGCGGACCAGGTCCAGCACCTCCACCTGGTGGGCGATGTCGAGGTACGTGGTCGGCTCGTCCAGCAGGAGCAGGTCGGTCTCCTGGGCGAGGGCCATGGCGATCCACACCCGCTGGCGCTGCCCGCCCGACAGCTCGTCCACCGGCCGGTCCGCGAGGTCGGCGGTGCCGGTGTGCTCCAGCGCCTCCGCTACGGCGCGTTCGTCGGCCTCGGACCACTGCTGCCACCACTTCTGGTGCGGCTGGCGTCCGCGCGCCACGAGGTCGGCGACGGTGATGCCGTCCGGCGGCGTGGGGCTCTGCGGCAGGACGCCGATGGCCCGGGCGATCTGCCGCCCGGGGATGCGGGCGAGTTCGGTGCCGTCCAGCAGGACCGTGCCGGAGCGCGGCTTGAGCAGCCGGCCCAGCGCGCGCAGCAGCGTGGACTTGCCGCAGGCGTTGGGGCCGACGATGACGGTGACCCGCCCGTCGGGGACCTCCAGGTCCAGGCCGTCGACGACGGTGCGGTCCTCGTACGCCAGGGTCAGCTCCCGGGCGGTGAGTCGGCTGGTACGGCTCATGAGGTGGTGCCTCCGGAACGGCTGCGGGTGCGGGCGATCAGCCACATCAGGTAGGGGGCGCCCACCGCTGCGGTGAGGACGCCGACGGGGAGTTCGACGGGGGAGAACAGGCGCCGGGCCAGCAGGTCGGCGACGACGACCACGAGCGCGCCGGTCAGCGCCGAGGGAAGCAGCGGGATCTGCGCCGTACGGGTCAGCCGCCGGGCGATCTGCGGGGCGAGGAGGGCGACGAAGTCGACCGGTCCCGTGGCCCCCGTCGCCACCGAGGCCAGGACGATGCCGAGCGCGGTCAGGCCGAGCCGTACCCGGTCCAGCCGGATGCCGAGGGCCAAGGCGGTGTCGTCGTCGAAGGAGGCGCCGCGCTGGGCCCTGGCCGCCCAGAGCGCCGCGGGGATCGCCAGGAGCAGCACCGTCGCCAGGGGAGCGGCCTGGTCGTAGCCGCGGCTGTTGAGCGAGCCCGTCAGCCAGACCTTGGCCTGCTGCGCGACGAGGAAGTCGCCCTTGGTGAGGAAGAGTTGCGTGAGCGAGCCCAGGGCGACCGAGACGCCGATCCCGACGAGGACGAAGCGCGACGCGTGGAGCCCGCGGCGCCAGGCGAAGACGTAGACGAGCAGCGCGGCCGCCAGCCCGCCCGCGATCGACACGTACGGGAGCGCGGTGTGCGAGGCGAGCCCGAAGCTCATCGCGGCGACCGTCGCGGCGCCCGCGCCGTGGGTCACGCCGATGACGTCGGGGCTGGCCAGCGGGTTGCGCGCGACGGCCTGGACCAGCGCCCCGGCGACGCCGAAGGCGACCCCGGCGAGCAGGCCCACGACCAGGCGGGGCAGTCGCAGCGTGCCGACGACGAGCTGGTCGGGGCTGGGACGGCCGAGGAGGACGTTGACGACCTCCACCGGGGAGACGAAGGACTCGCCGACGCAGAGGTAGAGCACGACGGCCGCGAGCAGCAGCACGGCGAGCACGACGGCGGCGAGGACCGCCCGGCGGTGGACCAGGAAACTGCCCCGTCCGGGACGGAACAGGGCGTGCCCGGCCGGGCGTACGGAGAGCCGGGCGGGCGTGGGCGTGGGCGTCGGCGAGGCCGTGGGCGCGGTCGCGCGGCTCATGCGGCCACCACCGTCCGGCGCCGCACCAGCGCGATGAGGAACGGCACGCCGAGCAGGGCGGTCATGACGGCCACCGGTACCTCCGAGGGCGGGAAGACGATACGGCCGAGCACGTCGGAGGCGAGGATCATCACCGGCCCGAGGAGGGCGGCCACCGGCAGCACCCAGCGGTGTGCCGCACCGACCAGGGCCCGGGCGATGTGCGGAACGGCCAGGCCGGTGAAGGCGATCGGCCCCACGGCGGCCACGGCCGCGCCGGTCAGCACGGTCGCCCCCACCGCGCCCAGGACGCGCAGCAGCGCCACGTTGTGGCCGAGGCCCTTGGCGGCGTCGTCGCCGAGCGCGAGCGCGTCCAGGCCCCGGGCCATCGTCGCGACCAGCAGCAGTCCGGCCGCCACGAACGGCCAGATCTGGCCGATGACGTCGCTGCCGCGGCCGCTGATCGAGCCGACCTGCCAGAACCGGAACTCGTCCAGTGCGTGGGCGTCGGTGGTGACGATCCCGGCGACCACGGAGGCGAGGAAGGCGTTCATCGCGGCGCCCGCCAGCGCGAGCTTCACGGGGGAGGCGCCGCGGTAACCGCCCGCGGCGACGGCGTACACGCCGACCGCCGCGACCGCCGCGCCCACGAAGGCGAACCAGACGTACCCGGTGAGGGTGTGCACGCCGAGGAACGCGATCGCGCACACCACCCCGACGGACGCGCCCTGGCTGACGCCCAGGATGCCGGGTTCGGCGATCGGGTTGCGGGTGACGCCCTGCATCACGGTCCCGGCGACGGCGAGGGCGGCGCCGGCCAGCACCCCGATGACGGTGCGCGGCACGCGCAACGCCCGCACCACTTGGGCGTCGTCACTGGTGCCACCGTGCAGCAGGGCCTGGATGACCTCGCCGGGGGCGATCTGTCGGCTGCCGACGGCCAGGCTCAGCAGGACGGCGATCAGCAGCATCACCGCGCACCCCACCAGCCAGGCGATACGGCGACGGGTCGGTCGCGCCATGCGCCGCGCTCACTCTCTCTTTCCGGGTTCCGCGTTGCGGATTGCGGGTCGTACGGGCGCCCGGCGTACGGCTCTCGGTGGCCTCGCGGGCTCACGCCGTGAGGCGCTGCTCCAGGTCGTCGAGGACCGCGTTGGCCGCGGTGACCCCGAGCCCGAGGTACCAGGTCTCGTCCGGGACGTCGAAGGCGTGGCCGTCCTTGACCGCGTTCAGGTTCTTCCACAGCGGGTTGCCCTGGGCCTTGGACTTCTCGGTGGCCTTGGGGTCGCCGTAGACGCCGGTGAAGATGTAGTCGGCGTCGGCCTGGTCGATGTTCTCGGCGCTGATCTCGGCGGCCAGGTCCTCGATGTCCTGGTTCTTCGGCCGCGGGATGCCGACGTCCTTGAGGATGGTGCCGATGAAGGAGTCGTTCGCGTAGAGGCGGATCTTGCCCTCGGGCATGTAACGCACCATCGACACGGTCGGCTTGTCGGCGCCCAGCTTCGTGCCGAGTGCCTCCGCCTTCTTCGCGTACGCGTCGAGGTTCGCCTTGGCCTGCGCGGTCTTGTCCAGCGCGGCGGCGTTGAGGAGGTAGTTCTCCTTCCACGTGAAGCCGGGGCGGATGGAGAAGACGGTCGGCGCGATCTGCGACAGCTCGTCGTAGGAGTCGGCGGCGCGCAGCTGGCTGCCCAGGATCAGGTCCGGCTTGAGCGCGGCGATCGCCTCGAGGTTGAGGCTGTTGATGGTGCCGATGTTCGCGGGCTTGCCCGCGGCGCCCTTGAGGTAGGACGGGAGCTCAGGCGAGCCCTCGGTGGGCGCGAGGCCGACCGGCTTGATGCCGAGCGAGACAACGTTATCGAGCTCGCCCACGTCCAGGACGACGACGCGCTTCGGCTGCGCCTTGACGACGGTGCTGCCCATGGCGTGCGTGATGGTGCGCGGCCACTCGCCCGGCTTGGCGGTGGTGCCCATGGCCGCGGTCTTCTCCGCGGCGTCCCCGAAGTCCTCGCCGCCCTGCGCGACGGACTTGGAGTCCTTGGACCCGGCGGTCGCGGAGGCGGCTGCGCTGCCCTCCTTCCCGTTGCTGCTGGATCCACCGCAGGCCGCGAGGGAGAGCGCGGCGGCGATGGCGACAGCGACGGCGGCTGTGCCGCGGCGCCGAAGAGACATGTGGAGACTCCTGTACGTGGTTCGCCTTTGAAGTATTAGGCGAGCCTAACCTTATGCGCTGCCTGTGTGCCCTCCGCAAGCGGGGGTCCCCCGGCGCCCCGCCCGGTCCCGGGCGCCTGGAGGCCGCCACCTCTTGGTCCGGTCTTGACCGGAACCAGATAGTTACATCAGATTGATTAATCTATTGTTACTACTCATGGATGCGAAGGCACTCGAAGCCGGTGATCCGACCGAGGTCGGGGCCGCGTTGCGGCTGAGCGTGGGCCGGATCGCGCGGCGGTTGCGCCAGGCGCACGCCGTGGGGGACGTGACGCTGTCGGAGGTGTCGGTGATCGCCCGGCTGGACCGGGACGGCCCGGATTCGCCGGGGTCGCTGGCCGAGTTGGAGCGGGTGCGCCCGCAGGCGATGGCGACGACGCTGGCCGGGCTGGAGGAACGCGGGCTGGTGAGCCGCAGGCCGGACGCGAAGGACAAGCGGCGCGTCGTGATGACGGTGACGGAGGCGGGGCTCAAGGTGCTCGCGGACCGCCGGTCGGAGTCGGTGCTGCGCCTGGCCGCCGTGCTGGGCGGGCAGTTCACCGCGCAGGAGCGGCGGCAGCTGGTCGACGCGCTGCCCCTGCTGGACCGGCTGGCGGAGCAGCTGTGACCAGCGCGGACGTCGACGGCGGCCGCTACAAGTGGGTGGCGCTGTCGAACACCACGCTCGGCGTGCTGATCGCGACGATCGACGCGTCGATCGTGATCATCTCCCTGCCGGCCATCTTCCGCGGGATCGGCCTCGACCCGCTCGCCCCCGGCAACATCGGCTACCTGCTCTGGATGATCCTGGGCTACCTGCTGGTCTCCGCCGTGCTCGTGGTCGTGCTCGGCCGCCTCGGCGACATGTTCGGCCGGGTCCGGATGTACAACATGGGGTTCGCGATCTTCGCCTGCGCCTCGCTCGCCCTGTCCCTCGACCCGCTCAGGGGCGGGGGCGGCGCCCTGTGGCTGATCGGCTTCCGGATCGTGCAGGCCGTCGGCGGGTCGATGCTGACCGCGAACTCTGCGGCCATCCTCACCGACGCCTTCCCCACCCGGCAGCGCGGCATGGCGCTGGGCATCAACCAGATCACCGCGCTCGCGGGCCAGTTCCTCGGGCTGATCGCCGGCGGGCTGCTGGCCACCATCGACTGGCGCGCGGTGTTCTGGGTGAGCGTGCCCATCGGCATCGTCGGCACCGTCTGGTCGTACCGCAGCCTGCGGGAGACCGGCGCGCGGAAGCCGGGGCGCGTCGACTGGATCGGCAACCTCACCTTCACCGCCGGCGCCGGGGGGCTGCTCGCCGCCATCACGTACGGCATCCAGCCCTACGGCGGCCACCCCACGGGCTGGACCAACCCCTGGGTGCTCGGCGGCCTCGCGGCGGGCGTGCTGCTGCTCGTGGCGTTCTGCGTCGCGGAGACCCGGGTCGCGGAACCGATGTTCCAGCTCGGCCTGTTCCGCATCAGGGCGTTCGCCGCCGGCAACGTGGCGGTGCTGCTGACCGCGATCGCCCGCGGCGGCCTGCAGTTCACCCTCATCATCTGGCTGCAGGGCATCTGGCTGCCGCTGCGCGGTTACGACTTCGAGCAGACGCCCCTGTGGGCGGGCCTGTTCATGCTGCCGCTGACCGTCGGCTTCCTCGTGGCGGGGCCGGTGTCCGGATACCTGTCGGACCGTTTCGGCGCCCGGTTGTTCTCCACCACAGGACTGGTCCTCGTGGCGGCCGCGTTCGTCGGCCTGCTCGCGCTCCCGGTCGACTTCCCCTACCCCGCCTTCGCGGCACTGCTGCTGGTGAGCGGCATCGGGCAGGGCATGTTCTCGGCCCCCAACACCTCGGCCATCATGGGCAGCGTCGCGCCGGATCAGCGCGGCGTCGCCTCCGGCATGCGCTCCACCTTCCAGAACTCCGGTACGGCGCTCTCCATCGGCCTGTGCTTCTCGCTGATGATCGCCGGACTGGCCGGCTCGCTGCCGCAGACGCTCGCGGACGGACTGCGGGCGAACGGCGTGCCCGCCGGCACCGCCGAGCAGGTCGCCGGACTGCCGCCGGTGAGCACCCTGTTCGCCACCTTCCTCGGCGACAACCCGATCGGCCACCTGCTCGGGCCCAGCGGGGTCCTCGGCACCCTGCCCGAGCACCAGGTGCACGTCCTGACCGGCACGGCCTTCTTCCCCACGCTCGTCTCCGGTCCCTTCCACCACGGACTCGTCACCGTCTTCGGCGCGGCCACCGTCATGGCCCTGATCGCCGCGCTCGCCTCGGCGCTGCGCGGCCGCCGCGACACCCCCGCGGCGAGCCGTCCCGGCGGCGACGCGAACGACCCGAACGACCCGAAAGACCCGAACGGCATGAACGGCACGGACAAAGGACAGCAAGAATGGCGCACAGCGCACTCCTCGTGATGGACGTCCAGCGAGCCATCACCGACCGCTTCACCGGGGACGCCGGCTACCTGCCCCGGGTGCGTGACGCGATCGACGCCGCGCGTGCCGCGGACGTCCCCGTCATCCACGTCGTCATCGGCTTCCGCGCCGGGCACCCGGAGATCAGCCCCCGCAACAAGACCTTCGGTGCGCTCGCGCAGGCGGGCGGCTTCGCCGCGGGCGACCCGGGCGCCGAGATCCACCCCGACGTCGCGCCCGCCCCCGGCGGCGTCGTCGTCACCAAGAAGCGCGTCAGCGCCTTCGCGGGCAGTGACCTGGACGTCGTCCTGAGGGCGCGCGGCATCGACAGCCTCGTCCTGACCGGCATCGCCACCTCAGGCGTGGTGCTGTCCACGCTGCGCCAGGCGGCCGACCTCGACTACGGCCTCACCGTCCTGTCCGACGGATGCCTGGACGCCGACCCGGAGGTGCACCGCGTGCTCACGGAGAAGGTGTTCCCGCGGCAGGCCGACGTCGTCACCGTGGAGGAATGGGTCAAGTCCATGGCCCACTGACCCCGAGGGCGCGGGCGAGCCGTTCCCCCTGGGCGGCGGTCACGCCGAGGCCCGGCAACGGTTCCGGGCCCGGCCGCCCCTCGCCCTCCCCGGTACGGGAACCGCCACCGCTGAGCGGCGAACCCCACGCCGGGTCGTGCCAGATCCCGTCCCCCGGCCCGCCGATGAGGCACCGGGCCGCGAGCGCCGCCGTCTCCTGCGGCGCGCCGACCGCCGTGAGCGCTGCGGCGATCCGCGCCAGGGCCTCCGCGGCGTGCCGCCGGCCGTCCGTGAGCACGGGCAGCAGGAGCAGCAGCCGGGCGGCGGGATCGGACAGGCCCTCGTCCGGGCCGGAACCCGGTACCGCGTCGGCGACGTGCACCAGTTGGCGCCACCGCAGACCGGGTCCGTACGCGTCGCCGGCGTACGAGAACAGGGTCTCCGCGCGGACCCAGCCGGGGTGGGTGAGCAGGTAGTCCAGCCCGGCGTCGCCGTCGAGGTTCCGGTGGACCAGGACGACGCAGTGGCCGTCCCCGAAGGGCACCCTGAGGACCGGCCAGGCCCGCTCGTCGTCCAGCACCTCGGCCAGGGCATCGGTGTCGGCCCCGTCGTCCCCGAACCACTCCGGCTCGGGACGCTCGCCGTCCGGCCCGGCCTCGCACCACCCCAGGAGGTGGTTCGCCCAGAAGCCGGGCCGGTCCGTCAGCGGCTCACCGGCCGTCAGCGGCCCGTGGTCGTACCCCTTGATCAGCACACCGGACAGGATGCCAGGCGCCGCCGGTCAGGCCAGCGGCACGGTACCGGCCGCGGACGCGGCGGCGGACACGCCGGCACGCAGGTCGAGACGGAGACGCACGAAGTCGGCGCCGCCGGGGCCGGGGCGGCGACCGCCCTGCGGTACCCAGCCGTGACGGGTGTAGAAGGCGAGGGCGCGGCTGTTGCGCTCCCAGGCGTCCAGCAGCCCCGTCTCCAGGTGGGAGTCCCGCAGGAAGCGCACGAACTCGGCGTGCAACCGTCCCCCGACGCCGCGGCCCCAGCGGTCGGGGCGTACGTGGATCCAGTGCAGCTCACCGCACGCCGGCGGGGCCTGCGCGCCCTCCTTGGGCGGCCCCATGGCCACCACGCCGACCACCTCGGTGTCCTCGACGGCGCACAGCACCGTCGTCGCGCTCGACTGGATGGCGTGCGCCCAGGACGCGCGGCGGCGCGCCCACCCGTCGGGGCTGTCGATCTCGGAACCGGGCAGGCCGCCCGCCTGGTAGTACGCGGCACGCGCCTGCGTGTGCACGTCCACGATGGCCGCCAGGTCGCCGAACCGCGCCGGGCGCATCAGGGCTGGAGAAGTCGTCACCTCCTGTCAGACGTCCGCGATGTGGGACGGGTTCCCGGCGCGCCGCATCGCCGTGGCGGTCACCCGGCAGGTGACCGCCACGGCGGCGGCAGGGCCTACGGCTGCGCGGTGACCGGCGACACGTTGTAGCCGTCGACCCGCAGCTTCGGCCGCTTCGACGGCAGCGCCCCGGCGGGCCAGGACAGCGTCACCGTGCGGCTCTCACCGGGGAGCAGCCACAGGTAGTTGTCGCTGTACAGGGTGGGCAGCACCCGGTCGCCGGTACGGGAGTCCAGCAGGGAGAGCCGGACCAGGGCGGCGACCGTGGATCCCCGGTTGCTCAGCCGCGCGGTCAGCCCGTGGCGGTCGCCCGAGAGGTCCGTGTCCGTGACGTCGGCCAGGACCCGGGTCCGTGCGGCCTTGTTGAGCGCCTGCATGTGCTCGGGCTTGCGGTAGCGCCAGTAGACGTTCTCGGACAGCACGTCGCCGTGACGGTCCGTCAGCCTCAGCTTCAGCAGGTGGAAGTCCGGCAGGCCGTCCGTCCACGCCACGGTGAACGCCTCCGCCTTCGCGGACGCCGCCACGTCCACCGTGCCGCGACGTTCCGCGGACAGCGGATGACCCGACAGGTCGAGCAGCCGCGCGGACACCGTCGCACCCTTGAGGGCCGCGGGCGTGTGGTTGACCGCCACGACCTTCCCGGTCACGGGATCGGCCTGCACGTGGACGGGCTCGGCGGCCTTGCGGACCCCGTAGTAGGCGCCGTTGACGTCGAAGTCGTAGTCGTACGTCTGCCACACCGTGCTGTACCAGGCGGGGTGCGACATCCACAGCATCAGGCCGCCGGCGTCGTCCCACAGCCGGCCGTTCCAGGCCTCGAACATGGCGCGGAAGTTCTCGTAGTTGACGAACTGCGCCTTGCGGCAGAAGTCGTCGAGGTCCTCGGCCGTGCCCAGCCGGCCCTCGATGGCCGCGCGGTAGTTCTGCGGGGCCTGGTTGCCGCGGGTGCTCCAGTCGTGGTGGTACCAGACGCCGCCGACCGGCCACTCGGGCTCGTCGCCGGCCATGCGCCGCATGGTCTCGGCGGTCGACACGACGGGCATGCCGATCTCGGTGTGGAACCCGAAGCTGCCGCTGCCGTAGGTGGACGCGGAGTAGTACCGCTCGGGCTCGACCCAGCCGTAGGGCCCGCCGCCGGAGACGATGCCGCCCGCCGAGTTGTTCTGGTAGAGCAGCCCGGGCGCCTCCGCGCGCACCGCGGAGCGCATCCCGTCGTCGACCGGGCCCGGGGGGTTGCCCTCGTTGGCGCCGCACCACACCACGACGCTGGGGTGGATGCGGTAGCGCCGCACGGTGTCCTGCGCCAGGTCGAGGAAGGCCTGGCGGTTCGGCGGGTCCATCGCCCAGGCGTTGGGGAAGTCGTTCCACACCAGCAGGCCGTGCTCGTCGCAACTGGCGTAGAACTCCTCGCGGTTGCTGCTTCCCACCCAGTTGCGGATCATCGTGAAGTTCATGTCGCGGTGCATGCGCACGGCCGCGTCCATGCGGTCCGCGGGCATGCGGCGCAGCAGTTCGTCCCAGCCCCAGTTGCCGCCGCGGGCGAAGACCCGGACGCCGTTGACGCTGATCTTGAGCGGGACGGTGGAGTTGTCGACGGACTTCACGTCGGTCCACTCGTCGCCGTCGTCCGAGACCTGGACGGTGTAGGTCCTGGCGTACGCCTGCTCCCAGGTGATGACGACGCGGTCGAACCGCACCGCGGAGCCGAGGTCGACCTGGATCCACTGCTCGTCCTCGTACGCCGAGGACCAGCGGGTGCCGGGCTTGCCGTCCACCGCGTTGCCCGGACCGCTGCCGTCGCCCTCGGAGGACGAGGCGGTGGCCTCCTTGCGCAGCGCCAGGTCGGTGCCGGGCGTACCGCTGTCGACCACCGACAGGCCCCACATGGACGAGCCCCAGCTGGTGGCGCGCGTGTGGCAGAGGATCCGGAGGTAGCGGGCCGTGGTCGCGGCGATCTCCACGTCCTGCAGGCTCGCCGCGCCCGAGGTCTGGAAGGGCAGCGGGACAGCGGCGTTGTCGACGGACGCGGCGTCGGTCCAGTCGTCGCCGTCGTCGGAGACCTGGACGGTGTACGTCTCGGCGTAGGCCTGCTCCCAGGTGACGACGACGCGGTCGAAGGGGACCGCGGAGCCCAGGTCGACCTGGACCCACTGGTCGTCCTCGAACGCCGACGACCAGCGGGTGTGCGGGTCCCCGTCCGTGACGTTGCCGGGCCGGTTGGACGGGTCGTCGGTGGAGGAGGAGGTGGCCTCCTTGTGCAGCGCGAGGTCGAGGTCGGGCACGGTGCTGTCGGCGACCGACAGGGCCCACATCGACGAGCCCCAGCCGGTGGCCCGGGTGCGGCACAGGATCCGCACGTAGCGGGCGGTCCGCCGGGTGAACGTCACCGTCTGCGCGTAGGCGTCGGAGCCGGACTGGAAGGTGAGCGGGGTGTCGTACTCGTAGCCGAACTGGCGCAGGCCGAAGCGCGTGGTGCGCCGGTCGCTCTCCTGCCCGGCCACGGAGGCGGTGAGGGTGAGCCGGTGCAGCTCCGGCTCACCGTAGCCGTTGGGCCACCACAGCTTCGGGTTCCGCAGGCGCAGCTTCGGGTCCGAGGCCGGGTCGAAGACGACGTCGGTGCTGCCGCCCCCGGGCACGGTGACCGTCCGCTGCACACGCACGCCGTCGAAGGCGGCGGTGACGGTGACCGACCTGGCCTCCGCTGCGGCGTTGCGGAGCGGTACGACGATGGTCACCTCGGCCGTGCGGGTGTCGGGCAGGTCCGGCAGGACGGTGTCGACGCGGGGGTCGCCGAGGACGGCGTCGCCGGTGGAGCGCAGCCGTACGTGGTTCCAGATGCCGGCGGCCCGGTCGCGCACCGCGGGCATCCAGTCCCAGCCGGAGGAGGCCAGGTAGGTCGGCGAGTTGCGGTTCATCATGTTCGCGCCGGCGTCGACGAAGGCGAGGCCGGCCGCGCCCTTGTCGCCGGGGCTGCCCGGGAACGGCATGGGGCTGATCTTGACCGCGAGGGCCTGCGGGCCCTGCGCCGCCAGCAGCCCGGTCACGTCGTAGGCGGCCCGGGCGAAGGGGAAGGTGAGGGTGCCGGCCTGCTTGCCGTTGAGCCAGACGTCCGCCTCGTGGTTGACCCCGTCGAACTCCAGCCAGACGCGGCGCCCGGCCCCGGTGCGCAGGCCCTTGGGCAGGCGGAACTCGCGCCGGTACCACCAGGAGTGGCGGGAGAGGGCCTCGGGGATGTGCAGGTTGGCGAAGCCGGCGACCGGGTCGGGCAGGTGGCCCTCGGCCACGAGCGAGGACAGGACGGTCCCGGGCACGGTGGCCGGCAGCCAGGCGCTGGTGTCCACGGACGGCGCGGACAGTTCCGCGGCGCTGCCGCCCGCCCAGTCGTCCATGGTCAGGTCCCAGCCGGACTCCAGCGGCACGGTGCCGTCGTCGGCGACCTCCAGGGCCGGGGGCGTGCGGTGGTGGGTGCCCCAGTCGGTCCAGCCGGTGGCCTCGGGGCGGTGGCCGCGCGGGGTGCCGTACACCTGGAAGCCGTTGAGGCCCAGCGGGTTGGCGTTGGAGCGCTTGGTGACCGTCATCCGCACCCAGCGGGCGGTGACGGGCTGGGGCAGGGCGATCTCGACGACCCCGCCCTTGCCGTCCTCGGTGCGGTGCGCGACGGTCCACGACTTCCCGTCGCGCGAGGTCTCGATCACGAAGGCGACCGCGCAACTCGACAGGACCTCCTGGCCGGTGGTGTTGTCGCGGGGGTTGCCACCGGTCCCGGGCGTGAACGGCGGGTCGTCGACCGTCGCCTCGAAGGTGAGGCGGACCGACCCGACCTCGCACAGGGCCTCGAGGTCGACGGCAATCCACTGGGGGTCGCCGGCGGCGGCCCGCCATCCGGAGCCCCGCACGCCGACCCGGTCGAGGCCGTCGACGGCGAACTCGGCCGGTGTGGGGGCGTAGTCGGTGGAGGACACCGTGACCGGGCGGTACGCGGCGAGTTCGCTCCGCGCACCGGCCGGGTTCGAGGAGCGCGTCTGTGCCGTGGCGGCGGCGGGGAAGGCCATGCCGAGCCCGAACCCCGCGAGGAGGGTGGAGCCGGTGGAGAGTACGGCGCGTCGGGAGGGCAGGGAGGACTGGTCCGGCATGAACAACGGCTCCGTTCAGGGATGTTCAATGAGGAGGCGGCCTGGCATCATCGAGGCGATGACAACGTTGCCATCGCGATGACAACGTTGCCGAACATGCACCCGCCGGGAAGGGCCTGTCAAGGTTTTGGGCACGCCGCGTTCCGGGATTCTCCTAAATTAGGAATACATATTGACATGAGTCGGGCTTCGCGTCAGAGTCGTTGGTCCGCCCACGCCGGGGGCCGTTCCGGCGCTGGTCCGGGGCAGGAGGTGTCGCCCGCCGAGTGGCCGTCAAGGATGCCCGCATGACTGCGAAGAGAAGGATCGTGCTGCTGGGCGGCGGCTTCTCCTGGGCGCCCGGGTCGCCGCTCGACGCATACGTGCTGCGCACCGCCGGGCGGCGCCGCCCGAAGGTCTGCTTCGTGCCCACCGCCAGTGGTGACGCGCAGTCGTACGTCGAGGACTTCCACGCGGCGTTCGCCGCGCGCGACTGCGAACCAGCCCACCTGCCGCTCTTCCGCCGTGACCACCGGGACCTGCGTTCCTTCGTCCTCTCCCAGGACGTCGTCCACCCTGCGGCGGCAACACCGCGGCCCTGTTCACCGACGGCGAGCTCACGGAGGTCGTCGCGGAACGACCGGGCCCGACCCTGCACCGCCTGGAGCCCGGGAGCGGTGGAGCGGTGCGTGAGACGGGACTGCCCGCACGCCTGCTGATGTGAGGTCCGGTCAGGAACCGGGTGGGTTGCCGGTTTCCTCTTCGGGGTGGTCGGGGCGGATGGCGATGTGGTCGGGTTCGAGTTCGAGCATGACGCGGTTGCGGATGTCGAGGGCGTGGGTGTAGTCGCGGGGGAGTTGGAGGCGGCCGGAGCGGTCGACGGTGGCGTATTCGCTGGCGTGGACGGTGGTGCGGCCTTCGTCGTCGACGCTGGTGCGGCGGACGACTTCGGAGGCGGTGCGGCCGTCGCGGATGGCGACGGTGCGGTCGACGGCGGTGGCCACGGCCTGGTCGTGGGTGACGACGACGATGGTCGTGCCGAGTTCCTTGTTCGCCGTGCGGAACGCGCCGAAGACCTGTTCGCCGGTGGCGGAGTCCAGTTGCCCGGTGGGTTCGTCGGCGAGCACCAGGGAGGGGTGGTTGGCCAGGGCGACGGCGATCGCGGTGCGCTGCTGTTCGCCGCCGGACATCTGCTGGGGCCGGCGGTCGGCGCAGTAGCCGACGCCCATCAGGTCCAGCAGTTCGGTGGCGCGGTCGGTGCGCGCTTTGCGGCCTTTGACGCGGCCGGACAGCCGCATGGGCAGGACGACGTTTTGCAGGGCGGTCAGGTAGGGCAGGAGGTTGCGTGAGGTCTGCTGCCAGACAAAGCCGACGACCTCGCGCTGGTAGCGCAGGCGGTCGCCGGCGTCGAGGGCGAGCAGGTCGAAGCCGGCGACCGAGGCGGCGCCCGCGGTGGGGGTGTCCAGCCCGGCCAGGATGTTCAGCAGGGTGGACTTGCCGCTGCCCGAGGCGCCGACCAGGGCCATCAGTTCGCCCTGCTGCACCAGCAGGTCCAGTCCCTGCAGGGCCTGGACCTCCACGCCCTGGGCGGTGAAGATCCGCACCAGCCGGTCGCAGACGATCAGCGCGTCATGCCCGTAGACGGGCCGCTCCCGGCTCTCGGCGACGCGTCGCTCCAGGTCCGCCAGCGTCGCACCGCTCCGTGCCGCCGTCCCCGGTGTGTCCTGGCTCATTCCCGTTCCCCCATCCGCAGTTCCGTTCCCTCTCCCCGTCGCCCGGTCAGCCACGCCTGCCCCGCCAGCACCACGCAAGCCAGCACCACCAGCGCGGCCGACGGCAGCAGCAGCGACAGCGGGTCCGTACGCAGCACCGTCCCGGACACCCCGGTCACCGGCGCGGCCGCGGAGAAGGCGAGCGCGGTCAGATCCACCCCCTGACGCAGCAATGGGACCGTGGCCAGGCTGACCAGGATGCCGCCCAGGGCTCCCAGCAGGACCTGCGGCAGCATCTCCAGCACGGCCAGCCACTGCCGCTGAGGGCCCGTCATGCCCATCGTCCGCAGCCGCGCCAGCAACGCCTTGCGCTGCGGCGTGTGCACCATCAGGGAGAGCAACAGGGCCAGCGCGCTGTAGCCCGCGCCCGCCGCCACCGCCGCCAGGTAGACCCGCCGGGCGCCGGTCTGGAGTGCCGAGGAGGTGAACGACGCACGTTCCTCGGAGCGGAGGGCCACCGTCAGGTCGGCCGAGGCGGCGCGCGCGGCGGCGTTCAGCGCCCGTCCGTCCAGCCGCGGCCCCGTCACGTAGAGCGCGGTCGCGGCCTGGACGGGGGAGCGGGCGGTCTCGGGGTGCGTACGGGCCAGGCCGGCCGCGGAGACGACGACGAACTCGCCGCCCAGGACGGCGGGCGTCACGTCGCGCACCGCGGCCGTGCGCACCGGGGTCGCCCCGGCGAAGGCCTGCACGGACACGGTCGTCCTGCCGAACTCCCGTGCCAGCGCGGGGGAGACGATCGCGGGGAGAGGCCCGCTGCCGTCGCCCTCCAGTGTCGCGGCGGGGAAGGGGGTGCCGACGCCCGTGGCCGCCACCAGGGCGGCGTAGCGTGCCGGATCGACGACGACCAGGTCGTAGGAGGTACCGGCCGGCGCCGTCGACAGACCCGTCTCGATCCTCACGGGCGAGGTGCCGAGCACGCCGGGCACCCGCCGGACCCGCGCGTCCAGCCCCTCAGGGAGCGTGGTGAGGGACTCGATCCGGGCGTCGCCGCCGACCGCGCGCGTGGCGGCGCGGTCGCGGCCGCTCTCGACGCCGGTGAGGACCGAGCCGCCGAACGACGTCACGGCCAGCGCCACCAGCACGGCCACCAGCGGCAGCGCCGTGGCGGAGGGCGTACGGCCGGCCCGGGCCAGCCCCAGGTACAGCACCGTGCCCCGCATCCGGGCCGCGGGCCGGGACAGCAGCCGCAACGGAAGCGGGTACAGCCGGAGCAGGACCAGCGCCCCGATCACCGCGACCAGCACCGGTGCCGCGGCGGTCAGCACGTCCGCTCCGCCGTCCGCCGTGCCCCTGCGCCGCAGCGCCACGACCGCACCGGTCACGACGACCGCCACCGTCAGCTCCGCCACCGCCCGGCGGCGTGAGGGCCGGGCGTGCACGAGGTCGTCGCGCCGCTCCGGGCCCACCCGGCGGACGAGCGCCACCGCCCGCAGCGGCAGCGCCGGAACGGCGACCGCCGCCACCAGCACCCCGGCGAGCAGGGAGGTGGCGGAGCGCTCGGCCGGCACCAGCAGCAGCGCGAGCAGCACCCCGGCCGCCGTGCACGGGACGACCACGACAGCGCTCTCCGTCAGCAGCCGCGCGCACAGACCCCTCAGGCTGCTCCCGCGCGCCCGCAGCAGCCGCAGCTCGGTCCGGCGACGGGTCGCCGACAGGCCGCCCGCCATCAGCAGCACGATTCCTGCCACGGCGCCCACGCCCACCGTCGCGATCAGCACCAGTGGCGCGGCGGCCTCCCGCTCCCGTACGAACGGCCCCAGCAGCGCGGCGAGTCCGTCCTGACCCACGGTGACCGCCTGGCTTCCGGTCAGTATGCGCAGCTGGGTGGAGTCCGGTCCGCCCGACAGCGACGCCAGCCGGTCGCGCAGCGCGGGCACGTCGTGGGCGCTCAACGCGCCGACGTCGGCGGGGTGGTGCCAGTACAGGCGGGCGCCCTCCGGCAGGTCGAGCACCACGCCTCCGGCGTCCTGGCCGATGAGCGCGGTGAAGTGCCAGTAGTGCTCCGGGTCCTCACCCGGCGGGCCGGGGACGCTCACCAGGGTCGGGGCGAGCAGGTCCTGTTCGGCGTTCCAGAAGGCCTCGCCGGGCGAGTGGGGCTCGACGATCCCGGTGATCCGCACGGTCAGCCCGGCCCCGGTCGTGTCCATCAGGTGGACCGCGGAACCCGCGCGCAGGCCCATCACCTTCGCGGTCCGCGCGGTGACCACCGCCTCCACCTCGCGTTCCCCGGCGGTGGACGCCGGCATGCGCCCGGCGACGAGCCGGGAGCGGGCGGCGAGGGCCGGCTGGGAGATGAGCGTCGCCCGCGGATCGCGGTCCCTGGTCGGCCGGGGCAGGCCGGGATCGGTCGCCGCCGCGGCCTCGGCGTTGCGCACCCCGTACACCGTCTGCGCGGTGTCCAGGGCCAGCGGCGGCCGCACCACACTCCGGAACATGTCCTCGGTCCTGGCGAGTTCCCTCGCCTGGAACGGCGAACCGCCACCGCCCCGCACCCCGGAGAACGACAGGTCCAAGGTGGCCGTGACGCTGCGGTCGGTCAGGGAGGCCCGCCGGAGGGTGTCCCGCAGCGCGGCGTCCTCGTACGCCTCGACGGTGCGGGGCAGCGCCGCCGCGAGGAACGCGGTCACCAGTACCAGGGCGGCCAGCGCCAGCGCCCCACCGGGGGCGGCGCGCAGGCGGGAACCGGTCCACGACGCCGGCCGGGCGGTACGTACATCGGTCACGTCACTCCCCTCCCTGCCGGCGCAGCGCGCGGACCGGATCGGCCGTACGCAACGCCGCCACCGCCACCGCCAGCAGCGGCAGCACCGCCACCGCGGCCAGCAGTTCCAGCAACGGCACGGCGGGCAACTCCACCCGCACCTCGGGCACCGGGCTGTCCGCGCGTGCCGTCAGCACGATCAACGGCACGATCGACCGGGTCAGCGCCCCGCCCAGCAGCGCCCCGACCCCCACCGCCGTCAGCACCAGCAGCCCCTGCTCCGCCGCGACCACCCGGGCCAGCGACTTCCGCGGCGTGCCCAGCGCCCGCAGCAGTGCGAACTCCTCCGAGCGTTCCCGTACCGCTCCCGCCGCCGCGACCGCGAAACCCACCGCCGCCAGCACCGCGGCGGCCACCACCGCCGCCGGCAGGGCCGACAACGGACCCGCGCCCAGCGGGTCGCGCCGCAACTCCGCCCGTGCCTCGTCACGGACCACGATCGTGGCGGCGTCCCCCCGGGCGCGCAGCGCCGAGGCCACACGGGGCGCTCCGGCCGGGCCGGCGGCGAGCCACCACTCGGTGGGTTCCAGCCCGCGCTGGTCCTGGAAGACCAGGGCGCGGTTCAGGCTCGCCAGGTCCAGCAGGACGGCGCCGCCGCCGGTGCCCGTGGAGCCGTCCCGCCCGGTGGTGGGCAGTGCGTGGAGCGACCCCGTGATGCGCAGGGACAGCCGTGTGCCGTCGAGTTCGACCGGGACGGTACTGCCGGGCTTCGCGTCGACGGCGCTCAGGAAGGCGTCGGTGACGACCGCGGGCAGCACCGTGGGCGGCCGCGGCCCCGCCCGCAGGGTGAGGGCGGCTCCGTCGGCGCCGTTGGGGACGCCCCGCTGGAAGGGTTCCTCGCCGGTGTCGTAGCGGACGGTCAGCGGGGTGTCCGCGGCGGAGCGCGGTTCGCCGGTGCGTGAGGGGCGGTAGCCGAGGCCGGGGGCCTCGGGGAAGTCGGGGTTGTCGATCTGCGTGCGGGCGGACCAGGCCGTCGTGGTGGGGGAGGGCACCTCGCGTGTGCCGTCGCCGGTGGTCACCGCGTGGACGTCGGTGACCGTCAGGCTGTGCCGCTCGTTCCGCCGGGGCACCAGGTACTCGGCCCGGAACCCGGTCAGACGCAGCGGCCCGGCCGGGCCCGCGCCACGCACCCGGCCCGTGACGGCCGCGAAGTCGGCCTCCAGCACGTGCCGTTCGCCGTCGGCCCGGACCTCGCCGAGGGAGAGCGTGTACGGGACGCCGTACCGGTCGGTCAGCGTCACGAACAGCTGGTCGGTCACCGTGCCGGCGACGGTGCGGTCCCCGGCCCCCAGTGACCGGAGAAGGACCGTCAGGCGGAGCCGGTCCGTGCCGACGGGCAGGACGAATCCGGCGCTGCGGGCGGCGGGGCCGCCGTCCGCACGCAGGGGTCGCACGAGGTCCGCGAGGGGCTCGGCGGACAGGTCGTCACGCAATCGCAGGACACGGGCGGCCGAGGTGCTGTCCACGGCCAGGACGGTGGCGTCGCGGTCGCGGGGCAGGGACACGGTGGCGCGGCCGGCGGGGGTGACGGCCGCGATGCCGGGTACGTCGTCGTAGACGCCGCCCTGCCCGAACGCGGGCGTGGCGGAACCGGACACGCGCAGGTCGGCGCCGACCGCGAAGTCCGCCTGGTCGTCCTGGGACCGGGTCCAGGTGCTGTTCTCGCCGATCGCGAACATGCTGATCGACACGGCGAAGACCAGCAGCAGGGCGGGCCCCGCCCCGCGGCCCGGGCGGCGTGCCAGCTGCCAGCCCACCAGGGACACCGGCAGCCCGCGGGCCTTCGCCGCGCGGCGCTCGCCGAGCCGGGCCGCCAGCGGCAGCAGCCGCAGCGCCAGCACCGCACCCGCCAGCAGGCACAGCGCGGGCGCCCCCACCAGGACCGGATCCAGACCCAGCCGTCCGGAGGTGTCCGTGCTGAGCGTCCCACTGCCCGCCTCGCGGCGGGACAACTGCCAGAACGCCAGGCCGGCCACGAGGACCAGGCCCGCGTCCGCACCCGCCTGCACGCCGGCGGGCAACGCCCGCCGGCGCCGCCGCGCCGTGTACTCCTGCGTGTACGTCCCCGTGCGCCGCAGTACGGGCCCGACGACGGCGAGACCGCAGGCCAGCGCGGTGAGCGCGGCCACCCACCAGGCCGTCAGCGGCGAGGGCTCCAGCCGTACCCCCGCCCGCGCCAGCGCCCCGTGACCGGCGAGCAGCCGCACCAGCCGGCCGGAGAGCAGCGGGGCCAGCACCACGGCCGGTACGGTCAGCAGCAGGGCCTCGGCCGTGGCGAAACCGGTCATCTGGGCGCGCGAGCCGCCGCGGGCCCGCAACTGCGCGGTCTCGGCGGAGCGTTCCTCCGCGAGCAGTCCGGCGACCAGGAGCAGGGAGAGAGCGGCCAGCAACATCAGCTGCAGAACGCTGATCAGCAGGGTCGACCGGCTCACCAGCAAGGTTCCGCGCAACTCCACCAGCAGATCGGGGAGTTCACTGCTCGCCACGACGGAGTTCGCGGCCTGCAGGGTGCCCAGGCGCTGCACCGTCCGCTGGACGCTCCCGCTGACGCCGTCGGCGCGGGCCGTGGTCATCGCGGCGAAGTCCCCCTGCGCCTGCCAGGCCATCTCCACGGCGGGGACCCCGCCGGGGCCGAAGGCCCCCGGGGAGGTGACCATCGGCCCGTACGTGGTGAAGGAGAGCGTCCGCACGCCGCGGCCGCCCAGCGGGTCGAGCCGCCAGTACAGGGCATATCGGTCGACCGGCCGGTATGTCCCCGTCACGCGGACCCGCAGCGTGCCGTGGCGCAGCCGGTCGGTCAGGGTGAGCACCTGCCCGGTGCGCACCTTCAGCGCTTCCGCGGCCGCCTCGGGCAGCGCCACCGGGACCGGTCCGCCGGCCGCCGGGGCACCGGGGAAGGTGCCCTCGGCCATGGTCACCCGCGCCCGGTCCAGCGTCGACAGCACCGTCAGGTCCGGGTCCCCGGTGCGCGGGGCTCCGCGCGGCCGCAGGGTCATCGGCAGTCCGTACGGGCCGGAACGGGTGACCCCGGTGACGGACACCGGCAGGCCGTCGTAGGCGCCGACGACCGTGGCACGCACGGCCCCGTCGGCCGCGCCCGGGTCCTTGCCGTCGACGTCGGCGGTGATCCCGACCAGTGTCCGTGCCGCCGACTGCTCCTGCAGCGCGCGCCGCAGACCGGCGTCCCCCACGGCCGAGCTGAACGCGGCGAGCGCGGCGACCGCGCAGGTGGTGAGGAGCACGGAGAGCAGGGCGGCGGCGAGCAGCAGACGGTGTGCGCGCAGACGCAGGAACACGAACCCCGGCACCATGCCCCCCGTTCTCGATGGCCCGTGCAATGAGATTGGCACAGACTACGCCCACCCGGCCCCGGGGCTAAGGGCCCGGCCGTCACCGGTTCCGGCCCCAACACACCTGACTCCGATCGCCGTTGATGAGGCAGATGAGACGGCGCCTCCCGGCCGCGGCCGGGAGGCGCCGTGGTCGGCGTCGCTCAGCGGGCGCTGTGCTGGGCGCGCTGGTAGAGCGGCCCGGTGACGGCCGAGGTGAACTGCGGGCCCACCAGGTGCCGTGTGCAGCCCGGGGCCGGATCCCAGGGGTCGCAGGCGTTGCCCGCGACGTCGATCCGGCTGCCCTCGGAGTTGTCGCCGACGACGGTGCCCAGACCGGACTCCGGGTCGAGACCGGCTATCCGCGGGCCCCCGCTGGAGCCGCCGCCCATGATGCACTCGGTCCCCCACAGCCCCTTCGCCGCGGGGTACTCGGGGGTGCCGACGACCTGCTCGGCCCGTCCGGTGCAGTAGGCGAGCCGCTCGCCGGTGTACTCGGGAAGGCCCTCGCGCTCCGGGTCCGAGGCCGCGCGGGGGTAACCGAACTGGTGGACCAGCCGGTCGCCGGGCCGGTCGAAGCCGATCCTCTGCGCCGCGCCGGCCGCGGCCTGGACGGTCCGGCCCCGCGCGTCCGTGTTGAGGACCACGAACGCCTGGTCGTAGGCGCCGTAGACCTCACCGTGCTGCTGGTCGTTCTCCAGCCAGGTCGGGGCGACGACCCCCAGCCGGCCGGTGAACTTCCCGTAGGGCGCCCGTCCGTCGCGGTAGCCGGGCACGAACAGCACGTTCCGCGTCCACTGGTTGTCCTCACCGATGAGGTCGGTGTTGTTCACGCAGTGCCCCGCGGTGACCACGGTGCTGCCGTTGGCGCTGTCGACGACGGTGGCGGTGCAACTGGAGTCCTCGCCGTGGTCGGTGAAGAACAGCCGGCCCACCGTACGGCCGAGGGCGCTCGGCCCCGTCCACGGGGCGCCGTCGGGACCGCTCTTGGGCGGGTTGCCCGACGAGGGCTGGGTCAGCGCCGCGATCCGCTCCGGCGTCCAGTAGCCGAGGACCGCCTGCCGCTCGGCCCGGGTGACCGCCTGGTCGTGGACGGCCACGGCGGTCGTGGACGGCTGGACGGCGCCGGCGGCCGACGCCTCCGGGGCCGTGACGAGCACGGCCGCGGCGACGAGGGCGGCCGCCAGGAGCGGCCGGTGGAGGTGCGCGGAAGGGGGTACCTGACGTGACGGCATGCTGCTCCTCGGGACGTCGATCGCACTGCCCCGCAGGCCGCGTGCCGGTGACACGCGCCTGCGGGCAGAAGGACGTGCGATACAGACGTCCGGGAGGGGCAGTCGGTTGGGACCGGTCGCCAGCGCCTGCCGGCGGCCGCGGCTCAGGCCTTCGGCTGGGTGAAGCGGATGCTGTTGCCGAAGGGGTCGCGCAGGCCGCAGTCGATCCCGTACGGGCGCTCGGTCGGCTCCTCGGTGAACTCCACGCCCAGGTCCCGGAGCGTCTCGTACGTCTTGCGGCAGTCGTCGGTGCTGAAGATCAGGTGGCCGCCCGTGGCGCCCTTGGCGACCAGCTCGCGGACCTGCTGCGCGGTCTCCTCGGACATCGCCGGCGGGCCCGGCTTCTCCAGCAGGATCTGGCGCTCCGGGTGGCCGGGGACGTTCACCGTGAGCCAGCGCATGAAGCCCAGGTCGACGTCCGCGTTCACCTCCAGGCCGAGCTTGCCGACGTAGAAGTCGAGGGCCTCGTCCTGGTCCAGGACGTAGATCTGCGAGTGCGTGATGGCGTTGAACATGTGCATCACGCTACTGGCCGGGCCGGGCGAAAACTTATCCAAAACTGCTCGGCCTGCCCGGCCCGCTCCGCCCGCGATCAGGCACGCGGCCGCATCCACGCCTTCGCGAAGCACGTCGGCACGTCCATGGCGGTCGCCTGCTTGCGGTACGCCCGCGGCGACGTGCCCACGATGTCGCGGAAGGTGCGGCTGAAGGTCCCCGGGCTGCCGAAGCCGACCTCGAAGCAGATGTCCGTCACGCTGCGGTCGCTCTCCCGCAGCAGGAACATCGCCCGCTCCACGCGGCGGCGCTGCAGGTAGCGGTGCGGCGTCTCCCCGAAGGTGGCCCGGAAGGTGCGGGTGAAGTGCGCCTGCGACACATGGGCGATCCGGGCCAGCGCCGGCACGTCCAGCGGCTGCGCGTACGCACGGTCCATCGCGTCCCGTGCCCGGAGCATCCGGCGGTTGGTCTCTTCTGCGGCGCGGCTCACGGAGCCCATGAGACCACACACCCCCGGCGCCCCGGACCGGGGCGCCGGGGGTGTGCGGAACGCCCACCGTCAGACCGGATCACCAGGACCGGCACCGATCGGGCGACTCGGGTGACTCGGGCGACTCGGACGGCCGGGCGGCCGGGCGGCCCGGTCGAGCCCCAGGGCCGAGGTACGGGTCGGGCAGTGCGGGGAGCCGGGCGGACGACCTTGGCCGTCCCGGCACGGGTCCGTCCCCCAGGCGCAGTCCTCGGCAGGGATCACCGTGACCGTCGCCATGCCGTGCGAGGCGAAGCAGTTGTCGTTCCCGTTGTACGCGGCCGTGATAAGCCGCCGCTCCGGGACGGCGGGCGGGTCGTCCAGGGACCCGTGCGGACGCCTCAGTGCCCGCCCGCCGGTGCGCCGCCCATCATCCGCAGCATCCGCCGGCCGCCCGTGCCGAGGAAGCGGGCCAGCAGCACGGCGGCGAGCGCGAGGAAGGCGATGTTGAGCCAGGTGGTGTAGTCCCAGTGGACGCCGCCGCCGGGGACGTGGGCGCTCGACCGGTCGGGGATCAGACCGAGCGCGCCGAAGAGCACCTCGACGACGTAGCCGGCGACGGCCATGGCGACGTAGAAGGTCCACAGGACCAGCAGGGCCGTGCGGCGGCCGTAGTACTTCCGGTAGATGTTCAGGATCGGCAGGATCAGCAGGTCGGCGAAGATGAACGACACCACGCCGCCGAAACTGATGCCCCCGGTCCACAGGACCACCGCGAGGGGCACGTTGCCGACCGAGCAGACGAACGAGGCCATGGCGACGAGCGGCCCGATCAGCGGGCCCCACAGCTTCGCGGCGAGCGGATGCCCCTCGAAGAAGAAGGCCTGCCAGAAGGAGTCCGGCACCCAGGCGGCGACGGCGCCGGCGATGAGCAGGCCGAGCACGAGGTCGCGCAGGATCGCCGCCCACTCCATCACGAAGACGTGCGACGTGGCGGTGAAGCCCTCGGGGGACAGCAGGCGTCGCAGGAACGGGCCCTCGTGGCGCACGGACATGTCCATCGCCGCGTGCCCCTCCATGGACCCGGCGAGCCCGCGGTCGGCCTGGGCGCGGGCCTCCCGCAGCAGGTCCGGCCGGAGCAGGCGCCGGAAGAACAGCGCGAGGACGACGATCATGACCGGCCCGCCGACGAACTCCGCCACCGTGAACTGCCAGCCCAGGAGCAGGGCCAGCAGGACGCCGAGTTCGACCACGAGGTTGGTGGAGGCGATCTCGAAGGCCATCGCCGCCGTGAAGCTCGCCCCCTTGCGGAAGAGCGAGCGGGCGAGGGCGACGGCGGCGTAGGAGCAGGACGAGGACGCCGCGCCCAGGCCCGCGGCGATCACCAGCGTCCGGGGCCGGTCGTCACCGAGCAGGCCGACGACGCCCTGCTTGCGGGCCACGGCCTGGACGACCGCGGACAGCGCGAAACCGAGGATCAGAGCCCAGGTGATGTCCCAGGTCATGGCGAACGTGATGGACAGGGCGTGGAGGACGGCGTCCATGCGGTCAGACCGCGACCGGGGCCGGTTCGCAACGCTCCATCAGGTGCGCCGCGGTGTCCGGGGCGAAGAGCGCGGCGGCGGCCGGGGAGGGGGTGCGGCGCAGGCGGCGCGGACGGGTGAGGCCGTCCAGGACGTCGATCAGCGTCCAGGGGTCGGTGGCGAAGCGGGTCAGACCGAGCGCCGCCATCTGGTGCGCCCCGGCCTTGCCGTGGCCCGGGATGGGGCGGTAGCCGACGACGGGCAGTCCCATGGCCAGTGCTTCGAGCGCGGTCTGCCCCGCGGCGTTGTCCACCAGCGCGTCCGCCGCGCTCATCAGCGCGGGCATGTCCCGCTCCCAGCCCAGCGCGAGCGTCCCGGGGACGCGGGAGAGCCGGGCCCGCAGCCGCCGGTTCTCGCCGCACAGCGCCACCGGCAGGAAACCGGCCCGCGCGAGCAGGGCGGCCGTGTCCGCCAGGTGCGTGCCGGCGCCCCAGGCGCCCGCGGAGAGCAGGACGACCGGCCGGTCCGGCGCCCGGGAACGGAACACCCGGTGCCAGGGCCCGGCGTCCGGGGCGGGCGCCAGGAAGCGGGACGCGACCAGGGGACCGGTCGCGGCGGCCGGGCGGCCGGTGGCCTCCCGCACCCGGCGGGCGGCGCTTTCGGTGAGGCAGCAGTACAGGTCGTTGCCGGGGTGGAGCCACTGGCTGTGCACGTCGAAGTCCGTGACCACCACCGCGCTGGGCACCGCGAGCGTTCCGCGGGCCCGCATCCCGCCGGTGAGCTGCGCCGCCAGGTGGAACACCGGGACGACCAGCCCGGGCCGCTCGCGCCGGACGAGTTCGGCGAGCCCGCGCTCGGCGAGTCCGGCCAGCCCGGCCGGGCCGGGCGTGCGGCGTGACCCGCCGGGGCGCAGGAACGTCGCGTAGATGCCCGCGTAGAGCACCGGGAGGTGCAGGACCGTGGCGCGGTAGAAGGCGCGCAGCGCCGCGCCGGCGTGCGCGGGAAGGAGTTCCAGCACGTCGGCCCTGCGGGCCTGCCCGCCGCGCGCGGTGAGCCGTGCGACGAGCTCGTCGGCGACGGCGTCGTGACCCGCGCCCATGGCGGCGCTGAGCACGAGGAAGCGCCGGGGCGTACGGTCCGTCCGCCCGGTGTGCGTCACCGCGGCACCACGTCCCGCCGGGAGGGAACGGGCGGCGCTGCTGCGGGCACATCCGGCACGTGATCACCTCGTACACCAGTTGCGGACTACTCGGGTCTAACCGATTTGCCCCGTCTTGAAACGAACCGCCCCGCATCACGGGGCGACCCCCGCCCCCTGCCTCCCGGCCGGGTCGCCCACAGAGCCGGTCCGGCGATCGGGCGGTTTACTGAGACCGGAGGGGGACGTGCCCCGGGGGGAGCCGCACCGGCCATCCCGGGCGGTAGCTGCAGCGGCAGGGACGGAAAGCAGCGGCAGGGACAGAAAGCGATGCCATGACCTCTCACCCTCCCCAGGCGGTCTCCGGCGGCAAGGCGGTACGCGGCAAGCCCGTGCGCGGTCCGGCGGACCCGGGCGGCGGACCGGCCCCGGTCGCGCTGGTGACCGGGGCGTCCTCGGGCATCGGCGCCGCGGTCGCCGACCGCCTCGCCGCCGAGGGATGGCGGTTGCTGGTCAGCGGCCGCGACCACCAGCGTCTGCGGGCGGTCGCGGAGCGGACCTCCGGGACCGCGCTCCCCGCCGACCTGGAGGACCCGCAGGGGACCGGGCGGCTGGTGCGCGACGCCGCGCTCGTGACGGGCGGCCGGGTCGACCTGCTGGTGGCCGGGGCGGGCATCGGCTGGGCCGGTCCCTTCGCCTCGATGCCGCAGGGGGTCATCGAGCGGATCTTCATGGTGGACGTCGTCGCGGCGATGGAGCTGGTCCGCCGGGTGCTCCCGGGCATGCTGGCCCGGCGCAGCGGCCACATCGTGCTGATCGGCTCCTTCGCGGGCAGCGTCGGTGTCCGCGACGAGGCCGTGTACTCCGCGGCCAAGGCGGCGCTCGGCGCCTTCGCCGACTCGCTCCGCTACGAGCTGGCCGGCAGCGGGGTGCGCATCACCCATGTTATCCCGGGCGTCGTCGACACCCCGTTCTTCGCGACGCGGGGGGTGGCGTACACCCGTTCCCGGCCCCGACCGATGCCTGCCGAGCGGGTCGCCCGGGTGGTGACCGACGCGATCCGCAAGGGACGGGACGAGGTGTACGTCCCCCGCTGGCTGCGGATCCCGGTCGCCGTGCGCGGCGTCCTGCCCTGGGTCTACCGGCGTCTCGCGGGCAAGTACGGATGACGCGGTGCCCGCCCTGACCGTCGTGCTGGCACTGCTGGCGGCCCTCGCCAACGGCGCGGCCTCCGCTCTGCAGCGGCGCGCCGCCCTGCAGCAGCAGGAGGAAGAGGGCGCGGGGCACGGTCTGCGCGGGCGGCTGCGGCACCTGCTGCGACTGGTCCGGCGCCCGTTCTGGGCGGCCGGGATGGCGGCGCTCGTGGTCTCCGGGGTCCTGCAGGCCAGCGCCCTGGCGGTGGGGCAACTGTCGGTGGTGCAGCCGCTCATGGCCACCGAGCTGCTGTTCACCCTGATGGCGGGGAGCCTGGCGTTCTCCCGGCGGCCCGACGCCGGGACCTGGGTGTGGTTCCTGGCGCTGGCCGGCGGACTGGCCCTGTTCCTCGGTGCCGCGACGCCGTCCGGCGGGCAGGCGCAGGCCCTGCCCGGCACCTGGCCGCGCGCCGGTGTGCCGCTGGCGGTGCTGGTGCTCGTCCTGTGGCTCGTCGGGCGGGCGCTGAGCGGCGGTGCACGGGCCTGCGTCCTGGGGTGCGCCACGGCGGCCTGCTTCGCCTGCACGGCAGCGCTGATCAAGGACGTCACGGGTCGCATCCCCGAGGGCCTGCCGCGGGTGTTCGCCTCCTGGCAGCTGTACGCGGTGGGCGCGGTCGGCCTGCTCAGCCTGCTGCTGCTCCAGGTCACCCTGCGGGCCGGCAGCCTCGCGGCGTCCCAGCCGGCGCTCACCATCGGGGACGCGGTGGTGAGCGTGGCGCTGGGCTGGGTGCTCTTCGGGGAACGGATCGCGCTCGGGGCGCACGTCGTGCCCGAGGCGGCCGGCGTCGTCCTGATGGCCGCCGGAGCCGTCGGCCTGTCGCGCTCGCCCGCCGTGGCCGGCGGCTGGGACGTGCCGCGCGGGAAGCGTCCGGGCGCCCCGGAGGGCCGTCACCGTACCGTCCACGGGGGGCCGGGATGAGGCGCGGCGGCGACGTCCGGCGGGCGGCGCTGGCGGGGGGCGTCCTGGTGGCCGGCCACATCGTCCCGGCCGCCACCTGGCTGCCCGGGCTGCGCCGCCGGGCCTTCCCCGCCCTGGCCGGCCTCGGACGCCCCGACCACGTGGCCCTCACCTTCGACGACGGGCCCGATCCGGTCTCCACCCCGCGCTTCCTGGACGCCCTCGACGAACTCTCGGTCCGGGCCACCTTCTTCGTCCTGGGCGCGCGGGTGGGCGGCCACCCCCGGATCGTGCGCGAGGCCGTCCGGCGCGGCCACGAGATCGCCGTCCACGGCTGGACCCACGACCGCCCGTGGCTGCCCGGTCCCGCCCGCGACCGGGCCGATCTGGCCCGCGCCGTCCGGGCGGTCCACGACGCCTGCGGCGCCGCGCCGGTCTGGTACCGCCCTCCGTACGGCATCCTCACCGGAGGACGCTGGGCGGCGGCCGCGTGCACCGGCCTGACCCCGGTCCTGTGGAGCGCCTGGGGCCGCGACTGGAGCACCGGCGCCACCGGGGAGTCCGTACTGGCGACCCTCCGGCCCGACCTGCGCGCGGGCGCCACCGTCCTGCTCCACGACAGCGACCACGCCTCCGCCCCGGGTTCCTGGCGCGCCACCCTCGCGGCGCTTCCCGCCCTGGTCACGACGTGCCGGGACGCCGGTCTGACGGTCGGGCCCCTCGTGGAGCACGGCGTCGGCGCGGGCGTTTGACGGTCGACCGGAGCCGACGGACACTCGATTGATAGGTGCCCGATACATATCACCGAGAGTGACAACCGCGCCGCGGAGCCGGCCAGGGCCAACCCGATCCGTGACGTCGCGAACGACGGACGGGCACAGCGATAGCCCGGAGGCATACGCATGTGCGGAATCGCCGGATGGATCTCGTTCCGCAGGGACCTGGGGAACGAGCAGGAAACAGTCGACGCGATGACCGAGACGATGGCCTGCCGTGGGCCTGACGACCGCGGCACGTGGGTCGACGGACCCGCCGCGCTCGGACACCGCAGGCTCGCGATCATCGACCTGCCGGGCGGCCGGCAGCCGATGAGCGCCGAGGCACCCGAGGGCGGCGCGGTGGCGATGGTGTACTCGGGTGAGGCCTACAACTTCACCGAACTGCGCAAGGAACTGACCGTGCGCGGCCACCGCTTCACCACCACCTCCGACACCGAAGTGGTGCTGCGCGGCTACCTGGAGTGGGGGGAGGGCGTCGCGGAACGGCTCAACGGCATGTACGCCTTCGCCATCTGGGACAGCCGCGAGCAGAAGCTCGTCATGATCCGCGACCGGATGGGGATCAAGCCGTTCTACTACTACCCGACCGACGACGGCGTGCTCTTCGGGTCCGAGCCCAAGGCGATCCTGGCCAACCCGCTCGTCCCCCGCCGCGTCACCCTGGACGGGCTGCGGGAGCTCTTCGCCTTCGTCAAGACGCCCGGTCACGCGATCTGGGACGGCATGCGCGAGGTCGAGCCCGGCACCGTCGTCACCGTCGGACGGGGTGGCATCCGCACCCACGTCTACTGGGCGCTGCGGACCGAGCCGCACACCGACGACAAGGAGACCTCGATCGCGCGCGTGCGCGAGCTGCTCGAGGACATCGTGCGGCGCCAGCTCGTCTCAGACGTGCCGCGCTGCACCCTGCTCTCCGGCGGTCTGGACTCCTCGGCGATGACGGCGATCGCGGCGCGGCAACTCGCCGACCAGGGCGAGAAGGTGCGCAGCTTCGCGGTCGACTTCGTCGGCCAGACCGAGCACTTCGTCCCCGACAGCCTGCGCGGGACGCCCGACACCCCGTTCGTCCACGACGTCGCCGAACTCTGCGGGACCGAGCACCAGGACATCGTCCTCGACTCCGACCAGCTCGCCGATCCGGACGTGCGGGCCAGGGTGATCCGCGCCCGTGACATCCCGGCCGGGCTCGGCGACATGGACTCCTCCCTCTACCTGCTGTTCAAGGCCATCCGGCAGCACTCGACCGTCGCGCTTTCCGGAGAGTCGGCCGACGAGGTCTTCGGCGGCTACCGCCAGTTCTTCGACGAGGAGGCCCGCAGGGCCGACACCTTCCCCTGGCTGGTGCGGTTCACGACGGAGTTCGGCGACGACGGCAACATCCTCACCGACCAGGTGGCCAAGTCACTGGACCTGGAGGGCTACGTCCACGACGGCTACCGCCGCGCGGTCGCCGGCGTCGAACGCCTCGACGGCGAGAGCGACTTCGAGTACCGGATGCGCGTCATCAGCCACCTCCACCTCACCCGCTTCGTGCGCATCCTCCTCGACCGCAAGGACCGGGCGAGCATGGCCAACGGGCTGGAGGTCAGGGTCCCGTTCTGCGACCACCGCCTGGTCCAGTACGTCTACAACGCGCCCTGGTCGCTGAAGTCCTTCGACGGCAGGGAGAAGAGCCTGCTGCGCGAGGCCACCGCGGACGTGCTGCCCCGCTCGGTCTACAACCGGGTGAAGAGCCCGTACCCCTCCACCCAGGACCCCAAGTACTTCGTCGCGCTCCAGGAGAACGCCAAGGACCTGCTGGCCAAGCCCACGCACCCGGTGTTCGACCTGGTCAGCCGGACCTGGCTGGAGGACGCGGTCAGGACCGACACCCCGGTCAGCACGCACGCCGCCCGGCACGGCCTGGAACGCGCCCTCGACCTGGCGCTGTGGATGGACCTGTACTCGCCCACGATCGGGATCCCCTGACCCGACGGAGACCACGCGAGGGGGCGGACGATGGCGGCAGTCGGTGAGGAAGACGCCCTGGACTTCGTGGTGTCCCTGCACCGCCTGGTGCGGCTGCTGCGCCGCGCCCGCCCCGAGCCGAAGCTCCAGCCGACCCCGCTCATCGTCCTCGCCCTGCTGAACCAGTACGGTCCCTCGCGCGTCGGCGTCCTCGCCGAGCGGGCCGCCTGCACCCAGCCCACGATCACCGCCGCGGTGACGCAACTGGAGGCGGCCGGGCTGGTCCGCCGCGAACCCGACCCGGCCGACGGCCGTGCCACACGGGTGGTCATGACCGCGCCGGGCCGGCGGGAACTCGTGCGGATGGCCCGCGGCGAGGCCGAGGCCCTCGCCGTGCGCCTGGGCACCCTGCCGCCGGAGGACGTGCGCAAGGTCCTCGAGGCGGGCCGTCTGCTGCGCCGCCTGACCGACCGCGACTGACACCCGGACGGCGCGGACCCCTCCGGACCTGGTTCATCGGCCCTCGCCGACCACAGGGCGTACGCCCCCGTGGTGAGGGCCGTCGGCACGTGCCTGCGCGCCTGCGCGGCGGACGGCAGCGTTCGCCCCGGGCTCGCCCCGCAGGACGTGCTGCTGCTGATGGGCTTCCTCTGGCGCGTCGGCGCCGACACCCGCGGCCGGGACCGGGGCCACCGCGTCACCGACCTGGTCGTCAACGGCCTGTGCCCCCCGGCACATGGCCGGTCCTTGATCGACCGAGGCTAGTGTGTGCGCGTCCGGACGCCGGGGTGGGGAGCTGGTCGTGGTCGAGATGACGGAGCGTCGCAGACGTGGAGCGGCGGCGGTGTTGGCGGGGGTCGCCGTGGTGCTCGTCCTCGGCGCCTGGGCGGGGCGTCGGGAGAGGCTCCGCTCGGGCGGCCTGCTGGTCGCGGTCCGGCTCCTGGACCATCCCTTGGTGTTCGGCATCGCGACGGGCGTGGTGCTGACAGCGGCGCTGATCCTCGCGGTGCGCGGCCCCGTCCTGCGCTCCCTGATCCTGGTGGCCGGCGTCTTCGGCACGCTGGCGCTCGGTGCGGCGATCTCCCTGTTCAGCCATGGCGGGGAGGAGACGATGAGCAAGGCGGCGCCCGGCCACCCCGACCGGGAGCTCGTGGTCGTGGAGGGGGCCGCCATGATCGACCCGCTGTGGTGGGTCTACGTCGACGAGGGGTCGTGGCTCACGGCACGCCGCTGGCGCGTCGGCTTCGTCAACGGCGACAGCTGTGACCTGGTCGCGGTGGAGTGGGACGGGCCGGACCGCGTCCGCGTGACCCTGGACGCCGGCGAGGGCGACGAGGTCCACGTGATCCGGCTCTCCCCGGCCGACGGCAGGCCCGACCGTACGGTGGACCGGGGCTGACGCGCCCGCACCTCAGGCCCGTTGCCGGGTCGCCGTCCCCACGGGGGACAGCGCCGTGCGGAGCGGCCGCCGCCCGGCGGAGACGCCGAGACCTCGTCCACCGCAACCGGCTCCCCGAGGGCGGTCACTTCGCCGCCTGGGAGCAGCCGGAGCTGTTCGTGAACGAGGTCCGCGCGGGCTTCCGCCCGATGCGCCGACCGCGCCCGGGTTGCGGAATCCCACGGTCCTCGCGGACGGTGGGATTCCGGGCCGCACGACCGAGGAGGAGGTGCCGCCATGGACGTCCCGACCCTGGCCGGGCTCCTGCACGAGACCGAGGAGCGCCACGGCGCGTACGAGGCGATCGCTCCGGAGCACCACTGGTGGGACTGGTACGCCGCCTACCTGTTCGCCCGTGAGCAGGGCCGTACCCCCGACGAGGCCGCCCGTGAGGCCGCGGCCCACATGCAGGCGCTGCTGGGCTAGGCCGCGTCGTCACATGCCCGCCCCCAACCTTCGGCCGGGGGTGCCCCCACCCCGCGGCGCTCCCCCAGCTGGCGCTGGCAGGTGCCCCCAGGCACGGCGCTCCCCCAGCCTTCGGCCCGGGGGAGTTGTCGAATCGTCCGAGTAGCCCACTACGAGGACGAATCTCCGCCGTGCGATGCACCGCACCTGGGGGCACCTCCCAGCGGAGCTGGGGGAGCTGACGACACGGCCTTGGCCGCGTCGTCGGCCGCTCCTCAGCCGGTGAGCGCCGCGGCCCAGTCGCGGAACCGCTGCGGGGGCTGCAGCCCGGCGATCCCGTGGCGTCGGGAGACCCAGGCGGGTGTGGCGTGGACGCCGTACCGCCAGGCGAGCAACTCCGAGGCGGCCAGTGCGTCGGTCATCGCCGCGGAACCCCAAGCCTCGCGCAGCCCCTTCGCGTCGCCCCCGGCCTCCTCGGTGAGGGAGACCAGCAGCTCCCGGGACCCGATGTCGAGGCCGTCGGCGAAGTTGGCCGTGAACACCGCGGCGGCGAAGCGGCCGGCGGCCTCGGGGTCGCTCGCGGCGAGCCATTCGTGGGCCTCCAGTGCGGGGCGCGAGTGGGTGACGCGGTCCGTCCGGCGCAGGGGCAGGCCCGCCGCCTCGGCCTCGTGGGCGAGGAGCGCGTACGCGGGGTCCGCGCGCCGGCCGAGAGGGCTGCCGCCCGGCCCCGTCCAGGGGTGGATCCGCAGCGCGTGCCCGACCACGCGGATGCCGTGCTCGCGGAGGATCCGGGTGCGGTCCTGGGCCACGTAGCAGTAGGGGCAGATGAAGTCGAACCAGTGCTCGGCGGTCGCCGTGTGCGGCGGCGAGCAGGTCCCGGGGGCGGAGGTGACGATCATCTGGTGCTCCTCACGGGTTCGCGAGATTCGTTACCACTGATATCTGTAACGCAACTCACTTCCGAGGTTCTTCCCGCCCCCGGGCCTCGAACGTTTCCGGGGGCTCAGGAGGCGACGAGTGCGCGCAGGGCCGACGCGACGAGTCCCGGGTCCTCCTCCGCCATGAAGTGGCCGCAGCCGACGGTGGTGTGCGTCAGGTCGGGGGCCCAGGCCTGCCAGAGGGCGCGGGCGTCGTAGCCGAGGGCGGCGCCCCAGTCCTGCTGGAGGACCGCGACCGGCATCCGGAGCCGCCGGCCCGCGGCCCGGTCGGCGCGGTCGTGGTCGGCGTCGACGGTCGCCGAGGCGCGGTAGTCGGCCACGATCGAGGGGACGGCCGCGCGGCACGCGTCGAGGTAGGCGGCGCGCACGGCGGGCGGGAAGGTCTCCGGGGAACGGTTCCACGCGTCGAGGAAGTGCCCGAAGAAGGCGTCCGGGGCGGCGGCGATCATCTGCTCGGGCAGGCCCGGGGGCTGGGCCATCAGGTACAGGTGGAAGCCCACGGCGGCGTCGGCGCCGCGCAGGACGTCCCACATGTCCAGGGTGGGCAGCACGTCGAGTACGGCCAGCCGGCTGACCGCGTCGGGATGGTCGAGCCCGGCGCGGAAGGCGACCAGGGCGCCGCGGTCGTGGCCGGCGAGCGCGAAACGGTCGTGACCGAGCGCGCAGGCCAGCGCGACGACGTCCGCGGCCATGGTGCGCTTGGCGTACGTGGCGGGTCCCGCGGGGGCCGGTTTGTCGCTGGCACCGTAACCACGCAGGTCGGGGCAGATCACGGTGTGGTCGGCGGCCAGGTCGGCGGCGACGTGGCGCCACATGAGGTGGGTCTGCGGGAAGCCGTGCAGGAGGACGACAGGGCTGCCCGAGCCGCCGACGGCGACGTTGAGGGCGACGCCGTCGGCGACGGGGACGCGGTGGTAGGCGAAGCCGGGGACGACCGGTGTCATGGTGCGCTGCTCTCGTTCGGTGGTGGGGGAGTGACGTGCCCGCCGGCGGCGGACGCCCCAAGGCTCCCGCCCGCGAATCAGCATCCGGTCAGCGCGTACGGTGGCAGCGGGGAGGACGGCCGGAGAGGTGGGCAGGGTGCGGGTCGCTTTCGGTGTGCTCGGGCCGGTCGTCGCCTGGGACGGCGACGGTCGCGCACTGGCGCTCAAGGGCCCCCGGCACCGGGAGGTGCTGGCGCGGCTGGTGGTGGCGCGCCGTCGTGTCGTACCGGTGACCCGCCTGGTGGCGGACCTGTGGGACGAACCCCCGGCCGGCGCCGTCGGGGCCGTGCAGACCTTCGTCGGGGCGCTGCGCCGCGAGCTGGAACCGGAGCGGCCGCCCCGCGCCCCCGCCCGGCTGCTGGTCACCGCGGGCACCGGGTACGCGCTGCGGGCGGACCCGGACGCCGTGGACGCCTGGCGGTTCGAGGCCGCCGTCGACGCCGCGGCGGCACTACCGCCCGCAGCGGCGCTGACGCGGCTCGAGGAGGCGCTGGAGCTGTGGCGCGGTCCCTCGTACGGCGAGTACACCGACCGGGAGTGGGCCCGCGGCGAGCGTTCCCGCCTCGCCGAACTGCGGCTGCGGGCGGTGGAACGGCGGGCGGAGGCCCGGCTGGAGCTGGGCCTTGCCGCCGAGGCGGTGCCCGACCTGGACGCGCACCTGATCGCGCATCCGTGGCGGGAGGACGCCTGGCGGCTGCTGGCGCTCGCGCTGTACCGGTCGGGCCGTCAGGGGGACGCGCTCGCCGTGCTGCGCCGGGCCCGCGCGATGCTGGCCCGGGGACTGGGGCTCGACCCGGGAGCGGCGCTGCGCCGCTTGGAGGCGGACATGCTCGCCCAGGACCCGCGCCTGGACCCGCCGGCGCCCGCGGCCGCCGACCCCGGCGACGCGGCCGCCCGGGTGTGGGCCCGGGCGGCCGAGGCGTACGACCGCACGGTCGCCGCCGGGGCCCGCGCACGGCTGGAGTCGACGGTCGGCCTCCTCCGCAATCTCGCGCTGACCGGGGGCGGCGGCCTGGAGGCCACCCGGGAGCACCGCCTGGCGGCCGTCGCCGCGGCGGAGGAGTCCGGCGACCCGGAGCTGACCGCCCGGGTGATCGGTGCCTACGACGTCCCCGCGATCTGGACCCGCAGTGACGATCCGGAGCAGGCCCGCCGTATCGTCGCCGCCGCCGAGCGCACCCTGGCCGCCCTGCCCGCCGACGCCGCGCACGAGACCGCACGCTGCCGCCTGCTGGCCACGATCGCGGTGGAGACGCGCGGCATCCGCTCCGCCCGCGGACCCCTGGCGGCCCGGCAGGCCGAGGAGACGGCCCGCCGGCTCGACGACCCGGCGCTCCTCGCCTTCGCGCTCAACGGGGTGTTCATGCAGACCTGTGCCCGGGCGGGCCTCGCGCCGAGGCGGGACGCGATCGGCGCCGAACTGGTGGCGCTGGCCCGGCGGCACGGGCTGACGACGTACGAGGTGCTTGGTCACCTGATCCGCGTACAGGCCCGCAGCGCGCTCGCCGACCTCCCCGCGGCCGACGTGCACGCCGCCGCGGTCGACGTCCTGGCCGAACGCCACGAACTGCCCCTGGCGGGCGTGTTCACGCAGTGGTACCGGGCCCTGCGCACGGCCGCCTCCGAGGGCGGGCCGCGGGCCGGGGCCGCCTACCGGGCCGCCGCCGTACGACTGGAGGGCGCCGGGATGCCGGGTGTCGAACGGGGTCTGCTGCCGCTCGCGCTGCTCTGCCTCGACCTGGCCGACGGCGGCGTCCCGGCGGCGCGGATCGCCGAGCGTGTCGACCCCGCGGCGCAGTGGGGGCCGTACCGGCCGTGGGCCGAGCCCTTCGTCCTGCTGCGCGCCGGCCGCCGCTCCGAGGCCCTGACGGCCCTGCGGGCCCTGCCCGAGCCACCCCCCGACCTGATGTACGAGGTCCTGTGCTGCGTGCAGTCCGTGCTCGCCGTCGAGCTCGGCGACCGCGACGCCCTGGAGGTGCTCCACGCCCGCCTGCTCCCCGCCGCCGGGGAACTCGCGGGCGCGGGCAGCGGTCTGCTCACCGCGGGCCCGGTGGACCGGTACCTGGCCGCCGTCACCGCGGCGCTCGCCCCGTAGACCCGACGTGCCCGCACCGCCCCGAAAGAGGAAGGGCCGGCACCCCGTGAGGTGCCGGCCCCTTACATCCCCTGTGGGTCAGATGGGGAGGATGTTCTCGGCCTGCGGGCCCTTCTGGCCCTGCGTGACGTCGAAGCTCACCTTCTGGCCCTCCTGGAGCTCACGGAAGCCCTGGGTGGCGATGTTGGAGTAGTGAGCGAAGACGTCGGCGCCGCCGCCGTCCTGCTCGATGAAGCCGAAGCCCTTTTCCGAGTTGAACCACTTCACGGTGCCGGTCGCCATGGGAATCTCCTTCGGGAGCAGTACATGAAGCCCGCACTTTGCGGACTTCCGTCGCCGCAATGACCCCTCCGGGACAACCGGAAAACAAAAAATGCACCTGTCGGTCACATCCCGGCAGGTGCACGTAAAGTTCATGGGTACCAAAACTGCAACGCGATCAACCTAGCACAGGCGCCGTCGGACGACCACGGGGCCGGGTCCGCCACCGGTCGTGGCGGACCCGGCCCCGTGGGTGTCCGGTCAGTAGGTGAACCGCTGGAGGCCGTTGGCCCAGGGGTTCACCAGGAAGACGGTACGCGTGGCGGGGTCGAGGAACAGGCCGCGCCGGCTGGTGAAGTCGAAGTTGGACGTGCTCAGCGTGGAGTTGACGAGGTTGGCGACGGGGTGCCGGGCGAGCACCTTCCCGGTGTCGGGGTCGAGGACGGTGATCTCGCTGAGGGCGTTGTTGTCGCCGGTGGTGGCCTCCTCGTACAGGTGGGCGACGAGGGCGACGTGGTGCCGGGTGTCGAGCACCGGCCACATGACGCCCCGGGTGCCCAGGTCGGCCGGCGCGGAGGTGGCCAGGGACTTCTGGTCGGCCGAACGCCAGGTGCCGGTCGGGAACTCGCCCGTGGTGTAGCTGGGGGTCGCGGGTCCCGCGGCGACGTACACCCGGTCGCCCTTGCCGTCGGGCAGGAGCCCGGCGGTGCAGGCCGGCATGGTGGTCAGCGGCGACACCTTGCGGGTGCCGGGGTCGACCGACACGGCCCAGTAGGGGACGCGCCCGGACAGGCAGGGCCCCATGGTGCCGGTGGTGGCCACGAAGAACGTGCCGGTCGACGCGTCGACGGAGACGTTGCCGAAGGCCCGCCCCGGGTTGTCCGCGTTGAGCGGGACCGGCGCGGAGACCTTGCCGGTGGCCATGTCGACGGTCCACAGCGAGGCCACGCCCGAGACCCCGTCGAAGGTCGTCACCCCCGCCCGGTGCCGGGCCGGGTCGACGGCTCCGCCCTGGAAGTACACCGACGTCGAGCCGGTGCCCGGGTCGAGGGCGCTGAGCTTCACGCGCGCACCGGTCTTCGTGTCGCGCAGGTCGACCTCGGGGAGCACACCGCCGTCGAACGGCCGGTGGCCGATCAGGGTGTGTCCCGTGCCGGGGTCGGCCCCCAGGACCTCCTGCATCATCGAGGTGCCGGTCTCGCGGGACACCGTGGTGCCGAGGGTTCCCTCGGAGAGCGAGTACGCGGTGGTGGCCGAGCCCTCCAGGTGGATCCAGCCGTCGTCGCCCTCGGCGAAGTCATCGGTGGCGAGCAGCGCCGTGCCCCCGCTGACCTCGATGTTCTCCAGGGTGCCGGAGACCGTGTCGCCGTCGAGGTACTGCACGAACGACGTGGGCGAGGCCTGCCCGACGGGCTTGCCCGCCCGCGTGGGCAGGACCCGGACCGGGTACTGCAGTCCGGTCGGCAGGCCGAGGGCCTTGAGGTCGAGCACGGTCCGGCCCTTCACCGACGGCAGGGCCCGGAAGAGGGTGGAGGCGTGGTCGACGCCGTTGTCGTCGCGGCCGCTGCCGTTCTGGTTGGTGGCGGTGTTGAGCGCCCCGTACAGGGTCGGTGCCGGGGTGAGGAACTCGATGGCCGCGCCGTCGGCGTGCGGAGCCGAGGAGGCGTCCCAGGAGACCGTCAACCGCGGCTCCGCCCGGGTCAGTTCGACGGCGTGCGCCGTGGCGGACTTCCCCTGCCCCAGCAGCGGTGCCTGCGGCCGCTGGTCGGCGCCGGGTCCGACGCGCAGCGCGCGGAAGTCCCCGAAGACCTGGCCGTCGTAGAGCGTGACGCCGATGCCGTAGAGCCCGGCGCCACCCGGCGCGAAGGCGGAGGCGGGGATGGTCACCGTGCCCTTGGTGCCGGTGAGCGGGGTGCGCCACTGGGCACGCCACTTGTCGCTGGTGGTGAAGGGCGTCCAGTGGCCGACCGAGGAGAGCACCAGCTCGGGGGCGGTCGCGTCCCGCAGGCCGGTGAGGTCGTAGTGCACGGTGACGGACTTGCCCAGCGGGGACGAGCCGGGCGCGGTCGGGGCCTTCGGCTGCACATAGGTGCCGTCGGCCGCGCCGAAGGTGAGCCGCTGACCGGTCGAGGCCACCACCTTGCGGCCGTCGAGGGCCTCGAACGTGACCTGCACGGTGCGCGCCTCGCCGGAGGCGAGGGGCAGGCCGGCGGCGGCCAGCAGTTCGCGCGGCAGGACGCGCAGGCTCGGGCCGGCGGACGGGATCGTGCCGTGCTCGCCGACGCGCAGACGGTACGTCAGCTTCCGGTGCCCGCCGGTGAGGTCGAGACCGAAGGTGATGGGCGAGACCGCGTTCTGCCCGGACGGGTTGCCCCAGGCGTCGGCGGGGCCCGCCAGGTCGATCGCGGAGGGATCGGTGGCCTCGACGAAGGCGGTGGTCGGGCTCACCGACAGCAGCTGGCGCTCGGCGACGGACAGCCGTACCGCGGCCGGGGTGAGGGAATGGCGCTTGGCGAGCACCTTCTCCACCGCCGCGGTCACGTCCAGTTGCGGGCCCATGCGCAGTTCCCGGTCGGCCTGCGGGGGCTGGGCGATCGGGCGGCCGGTGTCCACCAGCAGCTTCCGGACCTCTCGCGGGCTGAGCTTCTGCCCGGTCGCCTCGGCGGCCGCCAGCACGTTGGCCGCCGCGGCGGCGATCATCGGGGCCGAGGCCGAGGTGCCGCCGTTGAGCACCACGCCAGGACCGTCCGGCGTGTGGATCAGCGAGGGCAGGTTGTCACCGGGCGCCGCCAGGTCGATCCGGGTGCCGAACCCCGAGGAGTAGCCGGCGGAGCCGTTGTAGCGGGTGGTCGGGTAGACGGCGGTGCGGACGTCGTCCGAGCTCAGGGTGTCGTCGACGGTGGTGCCGCCGGCGGCGATCACCCCGGTGTCACGGACCAGGGTGGGGGTGGTGGTGGGGGCGACGTCGTCGATCGACGTCTGCGCGCGGCTGCTCGACGTCACGTCGGTCGGGGTGCTGCCGCCGTCGGGGCCGACCGACACCGGCAGGCCCAGGCGGGTGCCGTCGTTGGACGACACGACCACGACGATCCCCGAGTCCACGATGGCGCGCAGGGTGTCCCTGATCTCCGGGTCGTCCTCCAGCCACCGCGAGGGGAAGCCGATCGAGCCGTCCGTGCCGAAGCCGAGGCTCGCGGTGATGACGTCCGGCCGGGGCTTCTGGGCGGCCGCCGCCCGCAGCGCGGCCGCGATGCCGGTGGCCGAGGGCTCCTCGGGGATCACGAGCCGGTACTGCGCGCCCGGTGCGATGCCCAGCAGGTCGGTGGCGCCGCTGCCGGTGGCCTCCGGGCGCTGCCGGTCGTGCGGCAGCGGGGCCATCATCGAGAAGTCGAGCAGCACTTCGGCGAGGTTGGGGTCCTGGCCCTCGATGGCGCCGGCCGGGTCGAGGCGGCCCTTGTTGTCGCTGGTGTAGGTCGGTATGAGCGGCAGGGAGGGGAAGTCGAGGTAGCGCTTGCCGTCGCGGAGCACCGTGGTGGGACCGTTGAGGCGCACGTACTCGTCGCCCGCGTCGGCCATGCCCTGGTCGGTGAGGTCGCCCAGCGACACGTTGGTGATGACCTGGCCCTGACCGGGCAGCGCCCGGAGGTACGTCGCGGTGTCCCGGAAGGCACCGACCGCGTTGACGCCGCCCGCGTTGAGGTAGGACTGGAAGGACGTGGTCAGGCCCTCGTTGGTGGGCAGGTCCTCGGCGGCGGAGGGGGCGGCGGTGCGGGCCGCGCTCCGGTCGCCGATGCCGTCCACGGCCTCGCGGACCGCCTTCGGGAGCGGGACGGCGCCGGAGTTCATGGTCCGGGGGCGCACCGCGGAGCCGGCGCCGGTGGCGCCGCCCACGCTGTACGGCGTGAGCGCGGCGGCGTCGGCCCGGCGCTGGAGGATCTCGGCGGACGGCGTCAGGGAGCCGCCGAACGCGCTGCGGCCCTTCGTTCCCGCCACGGGGAAGGCCCGGGTGGTGCCGTCCTTGCGGGTCAGGGTGCCTGACCCGTCGTCGGACCAGTGCAGCACCGAGCCGTCGTCGAGGGTGAGGGTGTGTGCCGCGGGGGCCGCGTGGGCCGCGGCCCGGGACGCCGGGGCGTCCGGATCCGCGGCGTGGGCGACGGAAGGCGCGGCGATCGTGGACAACAGGGCGGCGAGCGCCGTCAAACGCGCTCGTCTGAAGCGGTGGGACATGCAACGCCCTTCGGTGATCGGGTGAGGAACGTGCAGAGGGCCGGCGGGTCTTCGGGACGGGCGGACGGAGCTCACCTTGACGCTGCCACGTCACACCGGACAAGCTCCCGCAGCTGCGGGTTTGTGCAGTTGCCCACATGCGCGGGGTGCGGCACGGCCCGGCGGGAGGGTCATGCGCCGTCCCGCTCCGCGACGCGGACCAGGTGCACCGCCGCGCTGGCCCAGTCGCCCGGCGGCAGGTCGAGCACGAGCCCGTACCCGCCGAGCACGGCCGCGTGGTGCACGGTCCCCGTCCGCGTGTCGCGGTAGCGGGCCCCGGCGGTGAGGCCGCCCAGCCGCACCGGTCCCCGCGGGCCGCCGTGCCGCCGGACGCGCTGCCAGGCGAGCACCAGCGCCTCGCTCCCGTCGTGCGCGGCGTACTCCACGACGGTGGGGCCGTCGTCCCCGGGACCGCGCAGCCGGTGCAGCGCTCCGTGCTGGACGAGGTGACGGACCCTCTTGTACTCGGCCACCAGCTCCGCCCCGGCGGCCAGTTCCTCCTCGGACCAGCGGGTGAGGTCACCGCCGATGCCGAGCAGCCCGGCCATCGCGACGTGGAAGCGGAAGCGCAGCGGCACCGTGCGGTGCGTGAGCTGGTTCGGGACGTCGGTCACCCAGGCGGCCATGGTGCGCGCGGGGTAGACCTGGCCGTAGCCGTGCTGGATCGCCACGCGGTCGGCGGCGTCGGTGTTGTCGGAGGGCCACGCCTGGTCGGTGCGGGAGAGGATGCCGAGGTCCACCCGGCCCCCGCCGCCGCTGCAGGACTCGATCCGCAACTGCGGGTGGTCGGCGCGCAGCCGGTCGATCACCGCGTAGAGGTGGTGCACGTACCGCGTCCACAGCCGGTCCGCGCCGTCGTCCCGGCCGGGCCAGCCGGCCTCGCTGAAGGCGCGGTTCATGTCCCACTTGAGGAAGTCGACGCCGTTCTCCGCGACGAGCCGGGTGAGCCAGCCGTACGCCCAGTCGGCGACGTCCTGCCGTGCGAAGTTGAGGACCAGCTGGTTGCGCAGCTCGGTCCGGTTCCGGTGCGGGACGTGCAGCACCCAGTCGGGGTGCTCGCGGTACAGGTCGCTGTCCGGGTTGACCATCTCCGGCTCCACCCACAGGCCGAAGCGCATCCCGAGCCGGTGCACCTGGTCGGCGAGGGGGGCCAGCCCGGAGGGGAAGCGGTCGGCGGCCGGGGTCCAGTCGCCGAGGCCCGCGCGGTCGTCGCGCCGTGCCCCGAACCACCCGTCGTCGACGACGTACAGCTCCACGCCGAGCGCCGCGGCCCGGGCGGCGAGCGCCGCCTGGCCGGGCTCGTCGACGTCGAAGCCGGTGGCCTCCCAGGAGTTGTAGAGCACCGGAGCCGTCTCCTGCGGGTGCGGCAGGACGTGGGCCAGGGTGTACGCGTGCCAGGCCCGGCTGGCCGCGCCGAAGCCCCCGCCGGTGTACAGGCCCGCGAAGGTGGGGGTGGTGTACTCCTCGCCCGGGGCCAGCGGCACGCTCGTACCGTCGTGTCCCGCACCCCCCGTGAAGCCGGCGCGCCCGTCGGGGGTGCGCTGCGCGGTGACGCGCCAACTGCCGCTCCAGGCCAGGGCGGCGCTCCACACCCGGCCGTGGGTCTCGCCGGCGTCACCCGCGTCGACCATCACCCACGGGTTGGCGTGGTGGCTGGTGATGCCGCGGCGGCTGGTCAGCACGGTCTCGCCGTACGGCAGCCGGTCCCGGCGCAGTTGGCTCTCCGCGGACCACTGGCCGGTGACGTGGCTGAGCCGGTAGTCGGGCAGCGGCGGCAGGCTCCAGGCGGCGGAGTCGGCGCGGAGCACCGTGAGGTCGTGCTCGCCCGCGTTGCGCAGGACGGTGCGCCGCTCGATGACGTCGCTGTCGTCGTGGAGACGGTAGTGGAGGGTGACCTCCAGCGGGTGGACGCGGTCGCGGAACCGCAGCGCCAACTCGTGCACGCCGGGTGCGGGTTCCCGCACGTCATGCCCTGCCGGCTGCCACTCGAAGCCCCGGGTCCCGTCGGGGAGGCGGACCTGGAGGGACGGTACCCCGAAGCGGGCCCCGCCGTCGACGGGGAGTTCCTCGCCCACCGGTGAACGGCCCTCGAAGCTGCTCGCGTCCGGTCCCGGCGGGACGGCGAGTCCGGCCGCCTCCTGCAGGGTCAGCCGCGGGCCCCAGGCGACGTGGCAGGGCGCACCGGTCGCGTCGATGCGCAGTGCGTACGACGTGCGCGGGGTGCTCAGCAGCCAGATCCCGGTGTCCGGGGCATGGGAGATCACGGGCATGGGTCCTCACGTTCGGGTCGCGCCAGGAGACAGGCGGCAGCCAATCCTTACCTTGGATCACATGTCAACATCCACTCGGATCCGGCCTTTTCCAGATGAGGGGCCCTCACATGGGTTACTTCCGAGGAGTCTTGCTTCTTTTATTGACAGCAGAAAAGAACCCACCTAGGTTCCCGGCCATGCCCTCGATCCCTCCGGGGGAGGCGTTCCCGGCCCACACGCCGGCCGCCTCCCAGATCTTCACCACCGTCCTGTGCCACGGTCCGCTCACCCGCACCGAGATCGCCAAGCGTGCCGGGCTGTCAGCGGCCGCGGTCACCAAGGCGGTCCGGCCGCTGATCGAGGCCGGGTACCTGGTCGAGGACGTGGACGAGGAGGCGCGTCCCTCCCTGGGACGGCCGGCCAACCCCGTACGGGTGGACGGCGGCCGGGCGCTGTTCATCGGCCTCAAGATCACCGGCGACGAGATCATCGGTGTGCTCACCGACCTCTGCTGCCGGATCCGCACCTCCCGCCACGTGCCGCTGGCCGCCCCCGACCCCAGGGCCGTCCTGGCGTCGGCGGCGGCACTGGTGCACGAACTGCTGGCGGAGGCCGACGGTTTCGGCGTCCCCGTCAGCGGCCTGGGCATCGCGGTCTCCGGTGACGTGGACCGGGCCGGCGGCCTGGTGCGCTACTCGCCCTTCCTCGACTGGCGCGACGTCCCGCTGGCCGAGCTGGCGGGGATGACCACCGGCCTGCCCGTCACCGTCGACAACGACGTCAGGGCGCTCACCGTCGCCGAGCAGTGGTTCGGCGCCGGGGTGGGCCTGTCCGACTTCGCCGTGGTGACGGTCGGCGCGGGCATCGGCTGCGGTCTCGTCGTGCACGGGCGGGTGGTCTCGGGCGCGTACGGGGTGGCCGGGGAGATCGGGCACCTGTCCATCGACCCGGCGGGACCGCCGTGCCACTGCGGCAACCGCGGGTGCGTGGAGGCGATCGCGGCGGACCCGGCGATCGTGCGCGCGGTCCGCGAGGCGACGGGCACCCCCGTGGCCGACGCCGCCGAGGCACTGCGACTGGCCCACGGCGGCGACCCGGGGGCCAGGGAGGTGTACGCGCGGGCCGGCGAGGCGATCGGCCGGGCCATCGGCTCGGTGGCCAACCTCTTCGGCCCGGAGCGCGTGATCATCTCGGGCGAGGGCCTGGTGGCCCACGACCTGTTCGCCGACCAGATCCTCGAGGCCTTCGCCGCCTCCGCCTTCGGCACCGCCGGGCAGTGCGACCTGCGGACCCGTCCGCTGCCCTTCGAGGAGTGGGCGCGCGGGGCCGCGGCCACCGCGATCCAGTCCTTCATCAGATCAGACACGTACTAGGAGTAGCGATGACGCTGCAGAGCCGCACCGTCCTGACCGCGCCTCAGCCCAGCCGCCGCACCATGGTCGGCGGGCTGTTCGGGCTCGGAGCCGCGGCGCTCGCCGCCCCCCTCCTCACCGCCTGCGGCGGGGGAGCGGCGGCCGACCCCAAGACGGTGACCTTCGGGTCCAACGGGGCCGACGCCACGCCCAAGTCCGCCTACGCGGCGGTGACCAAGGCCTTCACCAAGGACAGCGGTCTGACGGTCAAGACCAACACCGTCGACCACGACAGCTTCCAGAAGGGCATCTCCAGCTACCTGCAGGGCACTCCGGACGACGTCTTCACCTGGTTCGCCGGCTACCGCATGCAGTACTTCGCCAAGAAGGGCCTCGCCACCCCCCTCGACGACGTGTGGGAGAAGATAGGCGGCGGCTTCAGCGAGGCCACCAAGCAGCTCTCCCGGGGCGAGGACGGCAAGTTCTACTTCGTCCCGCTCTACAACTACCCCTGGGGCGTCTTCTACCGGAAGAGCCTCTTCCAGGAGCGCGGCTACACCGTCCCGCGCACCTGGTCCGAGTTCACCGCGCTCGCCAAGCGGATGAAGAAGGACGGCCTCTCCCCGATCGCCTCCGGCTACGGAGGCGGCGACGCCTGGAGCATCCTCGGCGCCTTCGACTACCTCAACCTGCGGGCCAACGGCTACGACTTCCACATGTCCCTGATGCGCGGCGAGGTCTCCTGGACCGACAAGCGCGCCGTCGCCACCCTCGACCTGTGGCGCGAGATCAGCCCGTACTACCAGCAGGGCGCCGGCGGACGTTCGTGGCAGGACGCTGCCCAGTCGCTGCTGGACAAGAAGTCCGGCATGGCGGTCATCGGCCTCTTCCTCGGCCAGCAGGTCACCGACGAGGCGCTCCGCGCCGACATCGACTTCTTCCCCTTCCCCGAGATCGACCCGGCCAACGGGCAGGACGCCGTCGAGGCGCCCACGGACGGCTTCATGCTCAGCCGCCGTCCCAAGAACGAGAAGGGCGCCAAGAAGCTCCTGGAGTTCCTCGGCAGCGCCAAGGCCGAGGGCCTCTACATGGGTGTCGACCCCAGCAACGTTGCCGTCCACGCGCAGGCCGACACCGGCTCCTACAACCCGCTGCAGAAGAAGTCCGCCGAACTCATCGCCTCCGCCAAGCACATCACCCAGTTCGCCGACCGCGACAGCGACCCCGGGTTCATCTCCACGGTCGTCCTGCCCGGACTCACCCAGTGGCTCGGCCACCCCGACGACGGATCGGCCCTGCTGAAGCGCATCGAGTCGCAGCGCTCGCGCTTCTTCACCTCCTGACCGGACCGGGAAGGTTCACCGTGCCCTCCGCGTCCCCCACCGCACCCCCCGCCCCCACGCCGCAGGCCCCCGCCACCGGGGCGCCCCGGCGCCGCCCCCGCCGGCTCGGCGCCGGTGACCGGCTCTTCCTGGCGGCCGTCGTCGGCGTCCCGCTCCTGGCCCTCCTGGTCTTCGTCTGGCTCCCGGCACTGGCCTCCATGGGCCTGTCCTTCACCAGCTGGGACGGCATCTACCTGTCCGACATCCACTGGGTCGGGCTCGACAATTACCACCAGATCCTCACCAACTACCCGCCGTTCTGGCCGGCGGTGCGGCACAACGTCATCTGGCTGCTCTTCACCGCGCTGCTGCCCACCCCGTTCGGGATCTTCCTCGCCTACCAGCTCGACCGGAAGCTCCGCTTCACCCGGGTCTACCAGACGGCGATCTTCCTGCCGATGGTGCTCTCCCTGGCCGTGGTCGGCCTCATCTGGGAGATCATCTACAACCCCGACACGGGCCTGCTGGACGGCATCCTGGGCGCGGTGGCCCCCGGCCACCACGTCGACTGGCTGGGCGACCCCGACCTCAACCTGTGGGCCGTCCTGGTCGCCTCGGCCTGGCGGCACACCGGCTACATCATGATCCTCTACCTGGCCGGGCTGAAGGGCTTCGACCCGGCCCTGAAGGAGGCCGCCGCGCTCGACGGCGCCAACGGCCGCCAGACCTTCCTGAAGGTGGTCTTCCCCGCCCTCAAGCCGGTCAACGTCATCATCCTGGTCGTCACCGTCATGGAGTCCCTGCGGGCCTTCGACGTCGTCTACGTGCTCGGCGGCGGCGTCGGCAGCAAGCCCGGCATGGAACTGCTGTCGCTGCTGATCACCGACAACATCATCGGCGAGTCCAGCCACATCGGTTACGGCTCCGCCCTCGCGGTCGTCCTGCTCCTGGTCTCCCTCGCCGCCATCGGGACCTTCCTCGTCCAGAACTTCCGCAAGGAGGACCGGTGACCACGACCGCCACCGCGCCCGTCACCCCGGCCCGCTCCCGCCGCGAGGCCGCGCGCGGCGGCGGGGCCTCCAAGCCCCCGCGGCAGACCGGCCGGCACCTGATGCTCGCCACGATCGCGCTGCTGTGGCTGCTGCCGCTGCTGTGGGCCGTCTACACCTCACTGCGCCCCTACGCGGACACCAGCAAGCACGGCTACCTGTCCTGGCCCCGCGGGATCAGCCTGCAGAACTACACCGACGCCTGGAACCAGTCCGGCATGCCGCACTTCTTCTGGAACTCGGTCCTCATCACCGTCCCGTCCGTCCTGGGCACCCTGCTCTTCTCCGCGGCGGTCGCCTTCTTCGTCTCCCGCTTCGACTTCCGCTGGAACATCGCGCTGCTGATGCTCTTCACCGCGGGCAACCTGCTGCCCGCGCAGGTGCTCATCACCCCGCTCTACCGGCTCTACCTGCTGGTACCGCTCCCGGCGTGGATGAGCGACTCGCTGCTGCTGTACAACTCGACCTGGGGCATCATCGCCATCCACATCGCCTACCAGTGCGGCTTCTGCACCTTCGTGCTGAGCAACTACATGAAGACGATCCCCGGGGAGATCTCCGAGGCCGCCCTCGTCGACGGCGCCCAGGTGTGGCGGCAGTTCTTCCAGATCATCCTGCCGCTGTGCCGGCCGGCCTTCGCCGCGCTCGCCACCCTGGAGTCGATCTGGATCTACAACGACTTCTTCTGGCCGCTCGCCCTCATCGAGACGGGCGACAAGCGCCCCATCACCTCCGCCCTGGCCAACCTGCAGGGCCAGTACTTCACCAACCCCAACCTCATCGCCGCCGGTGCCCTGATGACCGCCGTCCCCACCCTGCTGGTGTACTTCGCGCTCCAGCGGCAGTTCATCAGCGGCCTGACCATCGGTTCGGGCAAGGGCTGACCCCGCCAGGCCCGGCACACCCGCACCGCACCCGCCGTACCCCCCACCCCCAGGAGGCCCGACCCATGCGGTCACCCTCGCGCTCCACCCTGCCCTCGACCGCCGCCAGGACCCTGCTCGTCCTGGCCCTCACCGCCGGAGTGTCGGCGGCCGTCCCCGCGGCCGGGGCGACCGGCCCGGACACCGCGCCCACCGCCAACGCGGCCACCGCGCACCAGGTCGCCGCCAAGCCCTACATGGGCTGGTCGAGCTGGAGCATGCAGTCCTCGAAGTACCCCGGGCTCAACCCCACGGGCGACTACAGCTACCTGACCGAGGCGAACGTCCTCAAGCAGGCCGACGCCATGGCCGCCAAGCTCAAGAAGTACGGCTACAGCTACGTCAACCTCGACGCCGGCTGGTGGCGCGACCAGTCCTGGAAGCCCGAGTTCGACGCGTACGGCCGGCAGACACCCGACCCCGAGCGCTTCCCGCGCGGCATGAAGGCGGTCGCCGACCACGTCCACGCCAAGGGCCTCAAGGCCGGCATCTACCTGCCGGTCGGCCTGGAGAAGGAGGGGTACGGCGACGGCAAGGTGCCGATCTGGAACACCACCGACTGCACCACCGCCGACATCGTCTACGACGACCTGCGCACCACCAACGGCTGGGACAGCTCCTACAAGATCGACTTCTCGGATCCCTGCGCGCAGAAGTACGTCGACTCCCAGGCGCGGATGATCGCCGACTGGGGCTACGACTTCCTGAAGATCGACGGCGTCGGTCCAGGCTCCTTCAAGAGCGGTGACAACTACGACAACCGCGCCGACATCGCCGCCTGGCAGAAGGCCATCGCCGCCACCGGCCGCCCCATCCACCTCGAGCTGTCCTGGTCGCTGGACATCGGCCACGTCGCCGACTGGAAGAAGTACTCCAACGGCTGGCGGATCGACACCGACGTCGAGTGCTACTGCGACACCCTCGTCTCCTGGGAGAACTCCGTCGACGACCGCTTCGCCGACGCGGCCGCCTGGAGCCGGCACGGCGGCCCCGGCGGCTGGAACGACCTCGACTCCCTCGACGTCGGCAACGGCCGGATGGACGGCCTCACCAAGGCCGAGCGGCAGACCTACATGACGCTGTGGGCCATCGCCAAGTCCCCGCTCTACACCGGTGACGACCTCACCCGCCTCGACGACTACGGGCTGTCCCTGCTGACCAACCGCGAGGTCATCGCCCTCGACCAGTCGAGCACCGCGCCGGCCCGCCCGGTCACGCCCATGGGCGACCAGCAGGTCTGGGCCGCGGAGAACGCCGACGGCAGCTACACCGTCGCCCTGTTCAACCTCGGCGAAGCCCCCGCCGCCGTGACCGCCGACTGGACCTCGCTCGGGTTCTCCGGCCGCGCCTCGGTCCGCGACCTGTGGAACCACGAGGACCTCGGCTCCCACCAGGGCAAGGTCACCAAGTCCCTTCCCGCGCACGGCTCGCGCCTGTTCACCGTCACCCCGCACGGCCCGGTCCAGCCCATGACCGGCTACGAGGCGGAGGCCGCGGGCAACACCCTGGCCGGCAACGCCTCCCTGGCCGACTGCGGTGCCTGCTCCGGCGGTAGGAAGGCCGGCAACCTCTACCTCGGTGGCTCGCTCCGCTTCAACGACGTCGTGGTGAAGAAGGCCGGCACCTACATGGTCAAGGTCGCCTACGTGAGCGGTGACGCCCGCACGGTCCGGGTCTCCGCCAACGGGGGCGGCGCCACCGCCCACACGTTCCCGTCCACGGGCGACTGGGGCACCGTCGAGACGGTCAGCCTCCCCGTCACGCTGAAGGCGGGCGCCAACACCGTCACCTTCGACAGCGCCGACGGGTACGCCCCGGACATCGACCGGATCGACGTGCCCAAGCTGTCCTGACACCCCGTGGGGCCCGGCACCCGCCGGGCCCCACGACGGGCGGAAGGCAAGGTGGGCCGGCAGACACGGACGGGGGAGCGCGTATCTGCCGACCCACGATCACCATAGGGCTCCGAGGGGGGTCGTCGCCCGGGCATCGCCGATGTCCGCCGGTTCCGGCCACGAACCCGGCGCGGAGCGTCCACCCCCCTTCCGCCGCGCCCCACGTGCCTCACACGCGGGCGGCGGAGCGCAGGTCGTGGTCGAAGGCGCGGATGTCCTCGGTCGTGAGGGTGGTGCGGGTGCGGGCGACCGCCTGCAGGTAGTCCTCGGTGCGGTGCGTCAGGTCCGCCGTGCTGCGCGGGTCCGTCGCCAGGTGCCGCTCGAAGGCGGTCTGCGCGGCGGCCTGCGCCGCGTACTCGATGTCCGCCGGTGTGAAGCGGTCGCTCGCCTCGACCAGCGCGTCCAGGTCGATGCCCGCCACCCGGTCCGGGCCGATGTAGCGAACCCAGATCGCCCGGCGGGCCGAGGGGTCGGGCGGGCCGACCGGGATCAGGAAGTCGAAGCGCCCGGGCCGCAGGAAGGCCGGGTCCAGCGAGCGCACCGCGTTGGTCGCGCAGATCAGCAGCCGGCGCTCGCCGCGCCGGAACTGCGGGATGAGCTTGAGGAGCTCGTTGGTCACCCGGTGGGCCAAGGTGGACGGGTCCTGCCGCTCCGAGGCGATCTCCTCCGCCTCGTCGAAGAAGAGCACCACCTGCTCCAGGTGCTCGACCCGGGCGAAGAGCCGCCGCAGCCCGTCGGCCACGCCGTGCGCGTCCTCGGCCAGCTGGTACGGGAGCACCTCGATGAACGGCCACGACAGCCGGGAGGCCACGGCCTTGGCGAACGTCGTCTTGCCGGTGCCCGGCGGACCGAAGAGGACCACCGCACGCGGCGGCACCAGGTGGTAGCGCTCCGCGACCCCGGGGTTCTCCAGCGGCAGCACCAGCCGCCGCTCGATGAGCGCCTTCTCCGCGGTCATGCCCGCGATGCGGTCCCACAGGCCTTGCTCCGGGACCGCCCCGCCGAGCTGGTCGAGCAGGGTGTCCTGCGCGGAGTCGGCCGACAGCAGCTTCTCGAAGTAACCGAGCCCGGGCCGGAAGGAGTACCCGGAGTTCCGGAACGCCTGTTCACCGACCTCGCCCTCGGGCAGCAGCGCCCCGATCCGGCGCATCCCCGCCTGGCCCAGGCTGTCCTCCAGGGCCGCCAGCAGCGCCGAGCCCATCCCGTGGTGGCGCCACTGCCGGGCGATGGCCAGCCGCAGCACCCAGGCGCGCTCCTGGGCCGTCGAGGACACCGCCGCCCCCACGACGCGGTCACCGACCATCGCCACCACGGCGGGCGCTCCCGCGCGCAGCGCGCCGACCACCTCCGCCAGCGTCACCGCGGGGTCCTCGGTCGTGTCGCGCGACTCCTCCCAGATGCGCACGACCTGGTCCAGGTCGCCTTCCTCCAGATCACGTACCCGCCAAGGCGTCATCGCGCTCACCTCCCGACCATTCTGGCCCAGGTGGCGCCGGAGCGCTCAGCCGGCGGGGTGGCCGACCTGCTCCTCCGCGCGCCCGGGCGGGGCGTCGGCCTGGCGGAGTTCGGCGAGCAGTTCGGTCTGCCCCGCGAGGAGTTCGGTGAGGATGCGGCGAGCCGCGCGCAGGAGTTCGGCGACGTCCCCGCCGGCGAGGGCGTAGCTGACGGTGGAGCCCTCGCGGATCGACACCACGATGCCGGACCGGCGCAGCACCGCGAGCTGCTGGGACAGGTTGGAGGGCTCGATCTCGATCTCGTTCAGCAGGTCCCGTACCGGCACAGGGCCGTTCTGGAGCAGCTCGAGGACCCTGATCCGCACGGGGTGCCCGAGCATGCGGAAGAACTCGGCCTTGGCCTGGTACAGGGGTACCTGCATCGTGTGTCGCTCCTGCCCGGTCTCCGACGGCCCTTCCCGTACGCGCCGGCGGCCGCTCCCGCTGCCGCCGGCGCGACTCTGCGTCCAATCCTTCCCCTTCCGGGGCCCGTGCACCGCCGTGCTTGTGCGGATCAGGATGTGCCGAATTGAAGGATTCTTCAATTCCCGGGCGCACGGAGCCCCGAGGGAGGAACGGCGGCTACAGCTCGAGGTCGGCCTCGATGCGCCGCAGGCGATGGCGGGCCATCGCGAGGTTGGCGTTGCGACGGTCGAGCACGAGGTAGAGGAACAGGCCGTTGCCGTCGCGGCTCTTGAGCAGCCGGATCAGGTGGTACTGCGTGTTCATGGTGATCAGGACGTCCTCGATCTCCTCCTTGATGCCCAGTTCCTTCATCGTCCGGGCCTTGGCGCGGATCACGTCGGTGTTGCCGGCGGCCGCGACGGTCAGGTCGAGGTCCTTGCCGCCACCGATCGTGCCCAGCGCCATGCCACTCGTGTAGTCGACCAGGGCAGCGCCCACGCTGCCCTCGATCGACGTCATCGTCTCCTTGAGGGAGGTCTCCACATTCGCCATCGGCGTCCGCTCCTTGCCGTCGCTCTCCCGGCGTCCGCGCGTCCGCGCGCCGCCGCCCCGGTTGGTGACCGAGAAGCTACTGAAAGTGACGGGCCCCGTGGGGGAATCGGCGATGCCGGGGAGCGGGCCGGAGCCCCCGGGTAGGATGCGCCGCCCCCTGTGGGTCAGGGTCCCCCGTCGGCGAGCAGCTCGCCGAGGACGTGCCGCGCGATCGACGCCATCCGCTCGTGGGTGTCCCGGTGGTGCCGCAGTTCCATCAGCGCGACCGACAGCGTCCAGCCGCGACCGCGCGCCCAGGTCGCGTCGTCGGTGCCCAGTGCCGCACGGAAGGTGTCACGGGCCGCGGCGGGCAGCACGTACCAGGCGGCGATCGTGTCGACGGCGGGATCGCCGAGGCCCGCGCACCCGAAGTCGATGACCGCGGAGAGCCGTCCGTCCGCCACCAGGAGGTTGCCCGGCTGCAGATCCGCGTGCACCCACACCGGCGGCCCCTGCGGTCCCGGTGCCGCCAGCGCCGTCTCCCACACCTCGTCGGCCGCCGCCGCGTCGACCTCCGCGCGCAGCGCGTCGATCGCGGACCGCGTCGCGTGGTCGCGCGCCGCGAGGGGCTCGCTGCGGTACGCGGGCGGTGCGCCGGCGGGGTCGACGCGCTGCAGGGCGGCGACGAAAGCCGCCAGGTCACGGGCGAGCGCGCCGGATTCGGCGAGGCGTCCCGCGGAGGGGTTCTCGCCCTCAAGCCAGCCGTACACCGACCAGGGCCAGGGGTAGCCGTCGGCGGGAGCGCCCTTGCCGAGGGGCGCGGGGACGGACGCCGGGAGCCGCGGCGCGAGCCGCGGCAGCCACTCGTGCTCCTTGTCCACGTCGCTCGCGGCCCCCGCGGTCCTGGGCAGCCGTACGACCATGTCGCTGCCCAGGCGGTACATGACGTTGGAGGTGCCGGCCGACCCGGTGGGGGTGAGCGGGAGGTCCGCCCAGTGGGGGAACCGCGCGTGCAGCAGGCGGCGTACCAGCGCCGCGTCGATCCCGGCCTGGCCGTCGCTCAGGGTGCGTGGGGGCATGTCCGCCTTCCGAAGTGGTCTCGCGCGACCATGAGTAGCAGCACCGGGGGCCTGCGCGGCACCGGATTTCCGCGGACGCGGGGAGCCCCGGGTGGGGGATGCCGGAGCCATGGGCTTGGATGTGCGCGTGACCGTTCACGACGTTGCCCCCCGACTGCCCTCCATCGCCGAACTGCGCGACCACTGCCGCGCGCTGGCGATGCTCGACGCGATCCTCAGCCCCGAGTGGGAGATGCGCTACCACTCCTTCGACGCCGTGTGGGACACGGGGGAGGAGATGGCCTCGCTGCGCAACGGATCGGGAGACGAGTACGCGATCGTGTTCTGCGCCGCCGGGGCCTTCATCCGCGGCTTCGACCACGAGTCGCCCCTCAGCCCCTACGGCTCGGAGGACCACGAGCCCTGGCCGGGGGTCGTCGACGAGGTCCCCGAGGCCTTCCGTCCGTACGTCGAGGAGCCGGCGTTCTGCGACGAGGACGGCGTGCCGGTCGCGACCGTCTGCCTGTGGCGCGGAGCCGGGGACGACGCGTGGCGGCACGGCTCCGTCGACCTGCCGGAGGACGGCGAGGACGCCGACGGCGCGTCGTACCTGTTCCGTCTGCTGACCGACCGGTCCCCCGAGGCGTTCCGCGCCTTCGCCGAGGACTACTACGAGGTGCCGGTCGACCTGGACGCCGTACGCCATGTCCACGCGCTGCGCCCGCTCACCCCGGAGGTCGTCGCGAGGCTGAACGCAGAGGTGACGCTCGACGGTCTGGCCGAGGACATCGCGGGCATCGGCTATCCGCGGGGCACCGCCTGACGGCAGGTCAAGGGCGCGCGGGTCAAGCCGTGCCCGCCGTGCCCCGGGCGACGTCGCGCAGCGCGTCGAGCAGCCCCCGCAGTGCCGGCTGCCGCAGCGACGTCTCCCGGACCGCGGCGTGGACCGCCCGGACGGGCTCCGGGCCGCGCACCTTCCGTACGACGACCCCGGGGTGGTGATGTGCCAGGGCGGCCAGCGGCAGCAGGCTCACCCCCAGCCCGGCGGCCACGAACCCCTGCGCGGTGGCGTAGTCCTCGCTCTGCACCACGACGGCGGGGCTGAAGCCGGCCGCGGCGCACGCCTGGAGGATCAGCTCCAGGCACGAGCCGTCCGGGGACTCGCTGCCCACCCACGGCTCCCCCGCGAGGTCGGTGAGGTCGAGCACCCGCTTCGCGGCGAGGCGGTGACCCTTGGGGAGGATCGCACGGTAGGGGTCGTCCCGCAGGTGCACCAGGCGCAGGCCCTCACGGCCCTGCCCGCGCGGCCGCACCACGATCGCCAGGTCCGCGCGGCCCTTCTCCACCTCCGGCAGCGGATCGCCGGGGTCGACCAGGCCGAGGTCGATCCGCACGCCCGGGTGCTCGCGGCGCAGCCGCGCGACGGCGGGGGCCACCAGGTCGGCACCCGCCGTCGGGAAGTAACGCACCGTCAGAGTGCCGGTGCGGCCCTCGCGCAGATCGGCCAGCGCCGTCTCGGCCTCGGCCACCTCCCTGCCGATGCGGGCGGCGTACTCGGTGAGCAGCAGCCCGGCGGGCGTCGGCTGCACCCCGCGCCCCACGCGTTCGAGCAGCGGGATCCCGGCCTGCCTCTCCAGGACGGCGATCTGCTGGCTGACGGCCGAGGGTGTGTAACCGAGGTGGGTGGCGGCCGCGGTGACCGATCCGCTGGTCACCACCGCCCGGAGGACCTGCATGCGGCGCACGTCGAGCATGTAGCTCAGCTTAACGGTAGGTGCGTGAACCTTCGCTTGTGCCACCAGGACGGGTGGGGGAGCGTCGTGGGGGACGGTGACGCGAGACGACGGGAGGCCGGCGTGTCCGGTGGCGGAGGCGGCGCGAGGGCGCTGCTGCGGATGGCGGTGCTGGCCCTGTTGTGGGGGTCGACCTTCCTGTGGATCAAGATCGCGCTGGAGGGACTGCCGCCCGCCTGGGTCACCTTCCTGCGCTGTGCCTGCGGCGCGGCCCTGCTGCTCGTGCTCTGCCGCCGCGCGGGCCTGCGCCTGCCGCGGGGGAGGCTCCTCTGGAGCCGTCTCACGGTGGCGGCCCTCCTCTGCAACGCCCTGCCGTTCCTCCTCTTCAGCGTCGGCGAGCAGAGCGTCGACTCCGGGGTGGCGGGCGTCCTCAACGCCACGACGCCGTTGTGGTCCCTGCTCATCGGTCTCGCCCTGGGCACGGGGCGACGCGCCGTCCGCGGACCCCGGCTCGGCGGCCTCCTCGCCGGGTTCGCGGGCGTCCTCCTGATCTTCGCGCCCTGGCACCGGTCGGGCCTCGCGAGCTGGGGCGCCCTCGCCCTGCTGGGTGCGGCCGCGAGCTACGCGCTCGCCTTCGCCTACATGGGGCGCAGGCTCATCCCCACGGGCGCGGGCGCACTCCCGCTCGCCGCGGCCCAGTTGACCGCCGCGACCGCGCTGAGCGTGCCGGCCCTGCTCGTCACCGGCACCACCGGGATCGCGGTGACCGTGCGCTCGTCCGTCGCGGTGCTCGTCCTCGGCGTCCTGTGCACGGGTGTCACCTTCTACCTGACGGTGTGCATCATCGCCGACGAGGGCGCTACGGACGCGGCAACCGTCGGCTACCTCCTGCCCGTCGTGTCGGTGGGGCTCGGCGCGCTCGTCCTCGACGAGTCGGTGGGCGCCCGGGTGGTGGCCGGCATGCTGGTCGTCCTCGTCGGCGTCGGGCTCACGCGGTCGCGGGGGCTGCGCCTACGCCCGTGGCGGCGGCATGCCGACGCCACGGGCGAGGGCGGCGACGACCGCGCAGGTCTGCCCGGGCAGGCGCACGGCCGCCCAGTCGGCGGCGGCACGGAGGAAGTCCGCAAGGTCCCGCTCGGCGTCCGCTATCCCGCGCCGCAGCACGTCGACGTCGACCTCGAACGCCGGGCTGTCGTCCCGCCTCGCGTCGACGGTCAACCGGACGACGTCGCCGTGCCGTTCGGCGAGCGGTGAGGGGTCGTGGCCGAGCCACGCGTCGCCGGTGCCGTCGAGGACGCCGAGCCATTCGCGCCAGTCCTCCAGGCCGCTGCAGCAACCCGGGCGTACCACCACCAGGTCGCCGGCTGTGCCGATGACCTGCAGTCCGCCCGGTGCCTGGACGTCCTCCCCGGACAGCAGCCCCCGCAGGAAGTCCTCGACCGGGTCGCCGGGCCGGGCGGGTGGGGCCTCGTCGTCCCTTTGGGCATCGTTGTAGGCGACGATGGTCATCACGGCCGCGCCGACCTCGGCGGGTGCCAACGCGCCGTGGAGCGGCATGAGGGTGAACGGCTGCCGCTCGGCCACCGGCCAGAGGGCGAAGCCGTCCGCGGTCCCCAGTTCCAGCACGGGCTGCACGACGATCACCGCCCGAGTCTGCCCCGGCCCCCGGCCGGGCCGCCTCCCGTTTTCCGGTCCGGCACGCGTCGGGACGGCCCGTGGGCGCTCGCCCCACGGCGTGGCCGATTCCGGGCGGCGGCCGGGACGCCGCGGTGGTGGTGCGGCAGCCTGGTCCAGCGCGTCCCGCCTGACTGCTGCCGTCGCGACCGCCGACCCTGGGGGGTACCGCGCGATGCGGGGCCACGGCGGCGGGTTCGGGCGCTGCGGGGGAGGCCGTGCGGGCGGGCTGCGGCGATGGGTGAGGCCGGGTGCCGGAGGTACGGCCGGCCGAACGGTCGCGCTCGCCTGACGCCGTGACCGGTGCCGGGACGGCACTGCCGGTGCGGGGCCGTGCGGGCGGGCTGCGGCGATGGGTGAGGCCGAAGGTGGGCCGGGCCGAACGCGGCTTCGGCCGGTGCTTTCGGCAGCCCGGCCCGGTCACGCCACCCGCAGGTCCTCGATGGCGTCCTCGTCCCAGTCGATGCCGAGCCCCGGGGTCTCGGGCGGCACCACGTGGCCGTCGACGACCGTCAGGGGGGTGCGGGTGATGGCGTCGAGCTGCGGGATGTGCTCGACGTACATGCCCGGGGGCACCGCGCAGGCCAGGCTCGTGTGGAGTTCCATCAGGAAGTGCGGGGCCACCTGGACGTTGAAGGCCTCCGCGGTGTGCGCCGCCTTCAGCCACGGGGTGATCCCGCCGACGCGCGCCACGTCGACCTGGACGATGCCCGCCGCGCCCGCGGCCAGGTACTCGGCGAACCGGCCCACCCCGTAGAGCGACTCGCCGACCGCGACCGGGATCGAGGTCGACGCGGCCAGCCGGACGTGCCCGGCCAGGTCGTCCGCGGGCAGCGGTTCCTCGAACCAGGCGAGGTCGTACGGCTCGTACGCGCGCGCCCGGCGGATCGCCTCGGCGCCCGTCATCGACTGGTTCGCGTCCACCATGAGCACCCAGTCCGCTCCGACCGCGGCGCGGACCGCCGCCAGCCGTTCCACGTCCTCGCCCACCGTGGGTTTGCCGACCTTGACCTTCGCGCCGCGCAGCCCGCGCTCCTTCGCCCGCAGCGCCCCGGCGGCGAGTTCGTCGGGCGTCAGGTGCAGCCAGCCGCCCTCGGTGTCGTAGAGCGGCAGCCGCTCGTGCGCGCCGCCCGCGAGCCGCCAGAGGGGTTCGCCGGCGCGCAGGCACCGCAGGTCCCACAGGGCCGTGTCGACCGCGGCCAGCGCGAGGGAGGTGATGGCCCCGACCGAGGTGGCCCGGGTGACCGACAGCAGCCGCTGCCACAGCGCCTCGACGGAGCGGGCGTCGGCGCCCGTGAGCAGCGGCACCAGGTGGTCGCGGAGCAGGGCGAGCACCGAACTGCCGCCCGTGCCGATGGTGTACGCGTACCCCGTGCCCGTGAGGCCGTCGTCCGTGGTGAGGGAGACCAGGACCGTCTCCTGGCGGACGAAGGTCTGCAGGGCGTCGGTGCGCAGCACCTCGGGTTCGAGGAAGACCATGCGGCACTCGGCCTTCGTGATCCGGCTCATGACGGCCACCAGCCTTCCGGAGGAGGGGGGTTCACACAGGGGGAGGTCACTTCGCGGGGGCGAAGACCCGCTGCGCGGCGACGGCCGCGCCGCCGCGCGCCCACTCCTCGAAGGGCAGCGGACGCACGACGAGGTCGCAGTCGGCCGCGGCCCCGAAGGCGTGGTCGGCGAAGGTCTGCCGGATCTGGTCGGCGAACAGGTCGTACGAGGCCACGCCCTCGCCGGAGATGATGATGCGTTCCGGGCCGATGAGGTTGGCCACCGACGCCATCGCCAGACCCATCACGTGCCCGGCGCGGGAGAAGACCGCGCGGACGGCGGCGTTGTCGTTGTGCGCCAGCCGTACGGCCTCCTCCATCGTCAGCGCGGGGTCGCCGGTGGCCTGCCGGGCCTGCTCGGTGATGGCGTGCGTGGAGGCCACGGTCTCCACGCACCCGGTGTTGCCGCAGGTGCAGGTGCGGTCGGTGCCGCCGACGGGCAGGTGCCCCACCTCGCCGGACACCCCGTGGGCCCCCGACACCACCCGGCCGCCGATGGACAGCCCGCAGCCGATGCCCGCGCCCACCGTGACCAGGGCGAACGAGGACAGCCCCACCCCGGCGCCGAACCACTGCTCGGCGACGGTCAACGCGCGCACGTCGTTCTCGATCACCGTCGGGATGCCGGACGCCGACTCGACCAGCTGCGCGAGCGGGACGCGGCGCCAGTCGAGGAACGGCGAGTACTGCACGGTGCCGGTCTGCCCGTCCACGTCGCCGGAGATCGTGACGCCGACGCTGTGGACGGCGTCGTCCCCCTCCGCACCCGCGGCGGCGCGCAACTGCCCGATGAGCCGGGAGATCGCCAGCACCACGGTCCCCACGTCGCGGGAGTCCAGCGCGGCGCGCCGGGAGGCCAGCGGCCGGGCGGTCAGGTCGGTGAGCACGCCGATGAGTTCGTCGCCGGTCACCTTCACGCCGACGAACCGCGCGCGGTCGGCGCGGACGGCCATCGGCGTCGCGGGACGGCCGCTGGCCCGCTCCCCTTGCGGCCTGCCGAGTTCGGTGATCCAGCCGTCCGCCAGCAGGGGAGTGGCGGCCTTGGTCACCGCGCCCGCCGACAGGCCTGTGCGCCGCCCGATCTCGGCCCGGGTGAGGGGGCCGTGGACGAGCAGGGTCTGGAAGACCAGGACGGCGGCGGGGGGCTGGTCGGCAAGGCTCATGGCCGGACCATACCTTTCCAAGGGAAAGTAAGGAAGGGGCCCACTCATCCCATCTTTGGGTGCGGAGGTTCGGGCTCCGGTGAAGATTTTCCGGCGAAGACCGCAGCTTGGTGCAGCAGACATCGGATTTTTGCCGCTGGATATGTTGACGCTGGAAGGAAACCCTGGCTACATTCGCCGCACTCCTCGCCCGGAGCGGACGAAGCGCCCCCCCCGCCGAGGAGCGCGACCGGAGCCTCCCCCCGGTCGCAGCACGCCCGCCCTCGGTGGTGTTCCGGGACGACCGCCACCGAGGACGCCCCCTGCCTCCCGTACCCCCTGCCCACTCGAAGCGGACGCCGTCGCGCCGGGATGGAGTGCCCCCATGGCTCGTTCAGCTGTACTCGCACGTCTCAGATGGCCCGTGCCGCGTCGGCCCGGCGGCATGCGCAGGGCCGCCCTGCCCGCGCTCGCCGCCACCGCGCTCGCCACGGCCCTCGCCGTACCCGCTGCCGCGTCGCCCGCCGCGCCCGCCGCGCCCGTGTCCTCCGCCTCCGCCGCGTCCCCGGCGGAGGCCGCCGGCTCCCAGGCCGCCCCCGTGGTGGCCGCCAAGCCCTACATGGGGTGGAGCAGCTGGAGCCTGGAGTCGACCAACTTCCCCGGCTACGGCGGGTCCTGGCTCACCGAGCCCCATGTGCTGCAGCAGGCCGACATCCTGGCCTCCAAGCTGAAGCGGCACGGCTACGAGTACGTCAACGTCGACGCCGGCTGGAACGTCGGCAGCGAGACGAACAAGAGCCTCTCCGACGAGTACGGCCGCCCCGTCGCGGACCCCGTGAAGTTCCCGCACGGCATGAAGTGGCTCGGCGACCAACTGCACGCCAAGGGCCTGAAGTTCGGGCTCTACCTGGCGGTCGGCCTGTACATCGACACGTACAACGACGGCAGGACGCCGATCCACGGCGCGCCGGGGTGCACGACCAAGGACATCGTCTACCCCGACCTGCGCAAGACCAGCGGCTGGGACAACGTCTCCTACCAGCTGAACTTCGCCAGCCCGTGCACCGAGAAGTACATCCAGTCCGTCGCCGACCAACTGGCGGGCTGGGGCGTGGACTTCCTGAAGATGGACGGTGTCGGCCCCGGCTCCAACCAGGGCGACGCGGCGCACGACAACGTGCCCGACGTCACGACCTGGCACGCCGCGCTGCAGCGGACCGGCCGCCCCATCCAGTTCATCCTCTCCTGGTCGCTCAGCCACGACAAGGCCGACGTCTGGAAGGAGAACTCCAACGGCTGGCGGGTGGACACCGACGTCGAGTGCTACTGCGACACCCTGGTGACCTGGAACAACTCGGTCAAGCAGCGGTGGAACGACGTCGTCCCCTGGATCGACGACGCCGGGCCGGGGCACTGGAACAACCTCGACTCCCTCGACGTCGGCGCCGGCCCGCTCGACGGCCTCAACGAGGTCGAGCGGCAGAGCCACATGACGCTCTGGGCCATCGAGAGCGCCCCGCTCTACATCGGCGACGACCTCACCAAGCTCGACCCGTACGGCCTGTCGTTGCTCACCAACGACGAGGTCATCGCCGTCGACCAGGCCGGCAACCCGGCCAAGCCGCTCAGCCAGGACAGCCCGCAGCAGGTCTGGTACGCCCGCAACGCCGACGGCAGCTACACGGTGGCCCTGTTCAACCTCGGCAAGGGCTACTCCGACGTGACCGCCGACTGGAGCGAGCTGGGCATCAGCGGCAAGCCCGCCGTCCGTGACCTGTGGAGCCGCAAGAACCTCGGCAAGGTCGCCGACGGCTTCACCGACAACCTGCCGCCGCACGGCTCCCGGCTGCTGCGCGTCACCCCGGCGAACGTCACCGGAAAGCCCGGTGTCCCGCTCGGCGTGCACGCCACCGCCTCCACGGCCGGCAGCGTCTCGCTCACCTGGGACGCGGTGAACACCGGTACCGCCACCACCGGTTACGACGTGTACGCGGGCACCGCCAAGGTCGCCACGGTGGACGGCACCTCCGCCACCGTCACCGGGCTGCAGGCCGCCACCGGCTACGCCTTCACCGTGGTCGCCCGCGACGCCCGGGGCCGTACGTCCGCGCCGAGCAACGCCGTCCCCCTCACCACCCCCGCGGCCGACGGGCCCACCTCCTACGAGGCCGAGGCGTCCGGCAACCCCCGCACCGGCAACGCGAGCGTCAGCGACTGCTCCCGCTGCTCCGGCGGCAAGAAGGTCGGCAACCTGGGCGGCGACGCCTCCGTGACGATCAAGGACGTGACGGCGCCGAAGGACGGCACCTACCTGATGGAGGTGGACTTCACCGACGGCTCCTCGGGGCGCACGGCCGTGGTCACCGTCAACGGCACCGCCTTCCAGCTCCCGCTGCACGGCGGCAACGACAACGACTGGGGCCGCCCGCGGTCGGTCACCGTGCCCGTCCACCTGAAGGCCGGGGCCAACACGATCGCCTTCGGCAACCCGTCCGACTACGTCTCCGACGTCGACCGGATCACCGTCTGACCGACGGCCGGTCCGGCATCGGGACACCGTCCCACCCATCCACCCGTCCGACCCGACGCACGCAAAGGAGAGTGCCGTGGTGGTCACATCGCAGGACAACCACACGACGCCGGTGGCACCACCGTCCGGCGCAGCCGGCGCGGGGGCCACCACGGCCTCTTCCACCCCGGGGACCCGCGGGCCGCTGAAGGCCCGCAAGCACACCGGCGGCCGCAGGCCCGGGCGCGTGACCGCGACCCGGTCCGCGGCGGCCAGGCGGCGGGACCTGCCGGTCGCGCTGCTGCTGATCCTGCCCGCGGTGGTGGGGTTCGCGATCTTCTACGCCTACCCGACCCTGCGCGGCATCTACCTCGGCTTCACCGAGTTCCACGTCCTCACACCGCCGCGCTGGGTGGGACTGGCCAACTTCCACGAGATGTCCGGCGACGGGGTCTTCTGGCACTCCCTCCTCGTCACCCTGTGGTTCGTGGTCCTGTCCGTCGTCTTCGGCACCCTGATCTCCCTGGTGACCGCGGTCGTGCTGCACCGTGTCACCGACTCCTCGGTGCTGCGCGGCGTGATGCTGCTGCCCTTCCTCATCTCCAACGTCATCGCCGCCCTGGTGTGGCAGTGGATGCTCGACCCGCACCTCGGCGTCATCAACATCGTGCTCGACCACGTCATCGGCCACCCGGTCCTCTTCTTCGGCAGCGGTCCGTGGGCCATCCCCTCGCTCGCCGCCATCAGCGTCTGGAAGTGGATGGGCTACTACTCCCTGCTGATCTTCGCGGGGCTGCAGACCATCCCGTCCACCATCTACGAGGCCGGCCGGGTGGACGGCGCGAGCGAGTTCCAGATGTTCCGCCGGCTGACCGTGCCGCTGCTGCGGCCGATCCTCGTGATGGTGGTCGTCCTGACGGTGATCAACGCCTTCCAGGTCTTCGACATCGTCGCCGTCACGACCAGGGGCGGCCCCGCCAACGCCTCGAACGTGCTGCAGATGTACATCTACGACAAGGCCTTCCGCCAGTTCGACTTCGGCTACGCCGCGACCATGTCGCTGGCCCTGTTCGCCCTGCTCATCACGGTCACCTTCACCCAGCTCCGGCTCGCGCGGGCCGACGAATCCGACCTGAACTGAAGGAGGCCCCGATGACGGTCACCCTGGCACCCCGTACGAAGACCGTGCGGCGCCCCCGCACCCGCAAGGCGACCCCCGGCCGGATCGTGGCCTGGGCCTACCTCGGCCTCGTGTCGCTGATCACCCTCTTCCCCTTCTACTGGATCGTGCGCACCGCGCTGTCCAACAACTACCGGCTGGCCACCGACCCCTCCTCGCCGCTGCCCGTCGGCTTCACCTTCGGCGCCTTCAAACGGGCACTGGGCCTGGCATCCATCGCGGAGGCGCAGGCCCAGGGCGGCTCGGGCGCGTCCCTCGACATCGCCCTGTACCTGCGCAACTCGCTGATCTACGCGTCGGTGCAGACCGTGCTCATCGTGCTGTTCTCCTCCTGTGCGGCCTACGCCTTCTCCCGGCTGCACTGGCGCGGCCGCAACCTGGTGTTCGGCATCCTCATCAGCGCGCTGATGGTGCCGAGCGTCTTCACGCTGCTGCCGAACTTCGTGTTCATCAAGGACGTCGGCCTCACCAACACCTTCGCCGGTCTCATCCTCCCCGGCGGGCTCTTCCAGGCGTTCACGGTGTTCTTCCTGCGGCAGTTCATGCTCGGCCTGAGCAGCGAGATCGAGGAGGCCGCGATCATCGACGGCGCGGGACCGCTGCGGATCCTCTACCGCATCATCCTGCCGATGTCGGCGGCGCCGATCGCCACCGTGTCGCTGCTGATGTTCGTCAACGCATGGAACGACTACATGTGGCCGCTGCTGGTCACCAACGACGCCAGTGTGCAGCCGCTGACACTCGCCCTCGGCGTCTTCAAGCAGTCCTCGCCGCAGGCCGCCCCCGACTGGGCCGGGCTGATGGCCGCCTCCCTGATCGCGGCGCTGCCGATGCTGCTGCTCTTCCTCGCCTTCGGCAAGCGGATCGTCAACTCCATCGGCTTCTCCGGGCTCAAGTGACCGCGCACGCGCACCAGGACGGCACCCCATGAACTCCACTGACCTGCTGCTCGGCTGGCCCGCGCCCGCGGCCGACTGGAACGAGGCCGCTCCGGTCGGCAACGGCCGGCTCGGCGCGATGGTCTTCGGCGGCACCCACCGTGCCCGGATCCAGATCAACGACTCCACCGTGTGGTCCGGCACCCCCGGCGGACCGGTGAAGGCGCTCGCCGACGTCGTCGCCGCCGGCGCCGGCCCGCGGCGGCTCGCGGAGGTCCGCGAGGCGCTCCGCGCCGGCGACCCGCACCGCGCCGAGGAACTCCTGATGGCCTTCGAAGGCCCGTACAGCCAGGAGTACCTGCCCTACGCCGACCTGTGGCTGACGGTGTCCGGGGCGCAGGACGCGACGTACCGGGGCCGCACCCTCAACCTGGACAGCGGGATCGCCGAGGACGCCTTCGACCTGCCCTCCGGGACCTCGGTCCGCCGCCGGACCTGGGCCGGCGCCGCCGACGGGACCCTGTGCACCGACCTGGCCGCGCGGGGCGGCACGGTGGACCTGCGCCTGGAACTGACCACCCCCCTGCGGGAGGTGCACCGCACCGCCGGCCCCGAAGGGGTCGTCCTCGGCGTGGAGATCCCCGTCGACGGGGCACCCGCCCACGAACCGGACGTACCGGAGCCGCTGCGGTACGCGGACGGCCCCGTCGACGGCTACGACCCCTTCGGCGCGGTCGCCCTGCGCGTGGCCACCGACGGGGAGGTCACCGCCGACGGCGGAGCCCTCCGCGTCACCGGCGCCACCCGGCTCCTCGCGGTCGTGGCGAGCTCCACCGAGGCGCTGCGCCACTGGCGGGGCCTGGACGCCCCCGCCGACCGCGCCGCCCACCTCGGCTCCGCAGCGGACAGCGCCGCCCGGGCCGCGGAACGCGGCACCGAGAACCTGCTCAAGGCCCACGAGAGCGACCTGCGCGCACTCCTCGGCGGCACCTCGCTGCGCATCGGACCGCGCCGCTCGGGCACCCACGACGTCGCCCGCGACATCCTCTCCGGCGACGACGAACTCCTCACCGCGACCGTGCTGTTCCAGCTCGGCCGCTACCTCCTGGCCTCCGCATCCCGCCCGCACGCCGGCCCGCCCGCCAACCTCCAGGGCATCTGGAACGCCGACCTGCGCCCGGCCTGGTCGTCCAACTACACCATCAACATCAACACCCAGATGAACTACTGGGGCGCGGAGGCCGCCGGCCTCGGCCCCTGCCACGAGCCGTTGTTCGACCTCCTGGACCGCGTGGCCGGACACGGCAGGGACGTCGCCGAGCAGCTGTACGGCGCCCGCGGCTGGGTCGCCCACCACAACACCGACATGTGGGGCTGGGCCCTGCCCGTCGGCATGGGCCACGGCGCCGCGTCCTGGGCGATCTGGCAGATGGGCGGTGCCTGGCTGGCCCAGCACCTGTGGGACCACTGGGAGTTCACCCAGGACACCGCCTTCCTGCGCGAACGCGCCTGGCCGCTGCTCAGCGGCTGCGCCGAGTTCCTGCTCGACTGGCTGGTGGACGACGGCACCGGCCGGCTGGACACCCTCCCCTCCACCTCGCCCGAGAACCACTACCTCACCCCCGACGGCTCCATGGCCTCGCTCACCCGCTCCTCCGCGATGGACATGGCACTCACCCGGGCCGTCCTCGAACGCACCGCGCGCACCGCCGCGCTCCTCGGCATCGACACCCCGCTGAGCGGCCGCATCGCCGACGCGCTGCCGAAGCTGCACCCGCCGCGGACCGCCGCGGGCGGCTGGCTGCAGGAGTGGGCCGACGACCTCCCCGAACAGGACCCCCGGCACCGCCACCTGTCCCAGATGGTCACCGTCCACCCGCTCGGCCAGGTCGACCCGGACCGCACCCCGGAACTCGCCGCCGCCGCGACGGCCCTGCTGGACCGCCGCGGACCCGGCGCGATGGGCTGGTCCTGGGCGTGGAAGATCGCCCTGCGCGCCCGGCTGCGCGACGCCGCCACGGCCCGCTCGCTCCTCCTGGAGGCGACCCGCCCGTTCGACGGCGACCCGGACACCGACGCGCCCGTCGACGGCTCGGAGTGGGGCGGACTGCTCCCGAACCTGTTCTCCACCCACCCCCCGTTCCAGATCGACGGGAACTACGGCTTCATGGCTGCGCTCACCGAGATGGTGCTGCAGAGTCACGACGGCACCGTCCACCTGCTTCCCGCGCTCCCGGCGCAGTGGCCCGACGGCGAGGCCGCCGACCTGCGCTGCCGCGGCGGCCTGGCCGCCGACTTCGCCTGGCGCGACGGCGCCCTCACCTCCGTGACGCTGCACCGGCACGCCGGGGACGACGCCGAGCCCGTGACGGTCCGCCACCGCGACCGCGCCGTCCGGGTACGCGTCGCCACCGGCACCGCCGTCACCCTCGACGCCGACCTCACCCCGTGCGGGGAGGCCCGGCCGTGCTGACCGAGAACGACGTCCCCGAACTGTGGGCCTACCGCAGCAGCTACCGCGAGCCCGCCGACTTCGACGCCTTCTGGAAGGACACCCTGGACGCCGCCCGCGTCCACGAGCCCCGGCTGGAGCTCACCCCGGTCGACACCGACCTGGAGACCGTGGACGTCTACGACGCGGTGTTCCCCGGCTTCGGGGGCCATCCGGTGCACGGCTGGCTGCGGCTGCCGCGCCACCGCAGCGGCCCCCTGCCCGCGGTCGTGCAGTTCCACGGCTACGGCAGCGGACGCGGGGCCCCCGTCGAGGACCTGCTGTGGGCCTCCGCGGGGTACGCCCACCTGCTGGTGGACACCCGCGGCCAAGGCGGCGCCTGGGCGGGCGGCGGCGCCACCGGCGACCCGGTCGGCAGCGGCCCCTCGCACCCCGGGTTCCTCACCCGCGGCATCGAGGACAAGGACACCTACGTCTACCGCCGCGTCTTCACCGACGCCGTCCGCGCCGTCGAGGCCCTGCGCACCTCGCCGCACGCCGACCCCGACCGCGTGGCGGTGACCGGACCCAGCCAGGGCGGCGGCATCGCCCTGGCGGTCGCGGGACTCCTGCCGGGACTGCGCGCCGCGCACTTCCAGGCGCCGTTCCTGTGCGACGTCCGGCAGGCCACCCGGCTCACCGGCGAGCAGCCGTACGCGGAGCTGATCGGCTACCTCGGCGCCCGCCGGGACCGGGTCGAACAGACCTTCCGGACCCTCGGCTACTTCGACGGCCTCGCCTTCGCCCGCCGTGCCACCGCGCCCGCCTGGTTCTCCGCCGGACTGCGCGACGAGGTCTGCCCGCCGGCCACCACCCTCGCCGCCTACCACCTCTACGGCGGGCCCAAGCAGATGCGGCTGTGGGAGTTCAACGGCCACGACGCCGGCGGCCCCGAGGACCTGGTCCTCGCCCTGAGCGCGTTCCGCGCGCTCCTCAAGACGTCGTCCCACCACCCTCACCAGGAACCGTCCCGAAAGAAGGCATCATGAGAATTCGCAGAGTCGTCGCGCTGGGGGCCACGCTCACCCTCGCCGCGGTGCTGTCCGCCTGCTCCTCCGGCTCGGACTCCGCGGGCGGCGGTTCGCAGACCGTCAACTGGTGGACCTGGGACGACAAGCAGGCCGCCGCGTACAAGACCTGCGCCACGGACTTCGAGAAGGCCAACCCCGGCACGACCGTCAAGATCTCGCAGTACAACGTCGACGACTACTTCACCAAGCTGACCGCCGGCTTCGTCGCGGGCAACGCCCCCGACGCCTTCCAGAACAGCGTCCAGTTCTTCCAGGCCTACGCCGGCCAGCACCAGCTGCTGGCGATGGACGACTTCATCGCCAAGGACAAGTTCGACCTGTCCCGCTTCTCCGTCGGGGTGAACGCCTGGAAGTTCACCGACGGCAAGCAGTACGCGCTGCCGCTGGACTGGGCCGCGGCCGGCCTCTACTACGACCAGGACGCCCTGGCCAAGGCGGGCTACAGCAAGAGCGACGTCGACTCCGTGACGTGGAACCCCGACGACGGCGGCGAGTTCGGCAAGATGATCGCCCACCTCACCGTCGACGAGAAGGGGCGCCGCGGCGACCAGCCCGGTTTCGACAAGGCCCACGTCAAGACCTTCGGCTTCGGCCAGATCGCGGCCAAGGACTTCATCGGCCAGACCTCCTGGAGCCCGTTCGCCTCCAGCACCGGGTGGCGGCTCGGCGACAAGGAGAGCTGGCCGACGGTCTTCAACTACGGCGACCCGCGCCTGGTGAAGACGCTCAACTGGGCCCGCTCCCTGACGGAGAAGGGGTACGCGCCGAAGATCGGCGAGTTCACCTCCAGCGTCAGCGACGTCGACCTGCTCTCCTCCCACAAGGTGGCGATGGAGATGGGCGGCTCCTGGTCCGCCTCCACCTTCGCCAAGATCCCCGGCGTCAAGACCGGCGTCGCGGCGCCCCCGTACGGCCCCGACGGCAAGACCCGCGCGGTGATGAGCAACTCCAACGGCAACAACATCTGGGCGGGCACCAAGAACCCCGAGCTGGCCTGGAAGTGGGTGTCCTACATGGGCTCCGAGGACTGCCAGTCCAAGGCCGCCCGCACCGGCACGTTCTTCCCGTCGATCCCCGCCTCCATGGACGCCGCGACGAAGGCCCTGGCCGGTGACGGCGTCGACCTGTCGGTCTTCACCAGCATGCTGAAGGACAAGGTCCTCTACCCGTCCCCGGTCTACGGCAACGGCGCCGCGGTGCAGGACGCCCTGAACCCGCTGTTCGAGGCCTACTTCGCCGGACAGAAGGACGACTCCGTCTTCGCGGACATGCAGGACCAGAGCAAGACCCTCCTCGCGAAGAACTGAGCCACCGGCAGCGAACCGAGCCCCCGCCGCCGGACGGCCCCGACCCCGGGGCCGTCCGGCGGCGGGGCACACCGAAAGGACTCCCCCCTCATGGCAGACACCACCGCGCGGATCGTCCCGCTGCGCGCGGCCGGCACCGCGTTCGTCGTCGAACTCACCGAGCCGGTGCCCAGGGTCCTCCACTGGGGGGCCGACCTCGGCCCGCTGTCCGCCGACGACCTCGCCGCCCTCAGCCTGACCGCCGAGCCCGCCGTCCTCAACAACTCCCCCGACACCCCGCGCCGCTTCACCGTGTGGCCCACCGAGGCGGACGGCTGGGCCGGCACCCCCGCGCACCACGGGCACCTCGACGGCGGTGCCGCCGCCCCCCGCCTGGTCACGACGGGCACCGCCGTCCGCCAGGACGCCGAGGGCGGCGAACTGGCCGTCTCCCTCACCGACGCCGCGGCGGGGCTCGACATCACGATCACCTACCGGCTGCAGCCCTCCGGAGTGCTCGCCGTCCACAGCGAGATCACCCGGCAGCGGACGGCGGACCCGGCCCCGTACGACCTCGCGCAGGTCACCGCGCTGCTCCCGCTGCCCCGGCGGGCGGGCGAGATCCTCGACTTCACCGGCAAGTGGAGCCGGGAACGCTCCCCGCAACGCCGCCCCCTCGCCCACGGCACGTACGCCCGCGAGGTCCGGCGCGGCAAGCCCGGCCTGGACTCGCCCTACCTCGTGGCCGTCGGCGTGCCCGGGTTCGGCTTCCGCGAGGGCGAGGTGTGGGGCCTGCACGTCGCCTGGAGCGGCGACCAGCGCTACCTCGTCGAGCAACTGCCCGAGGGCGCCGGCGTCCACGCCGCCGTGCTCGGCGGCGGCGAACTGCTGCGCGCCGGCGAGGTCCGGCTCGCGCCCGGCGACACCCACCGCACCCCCGTCTGCCACTACGCCTGGTCCGGCACCGGGCTCGACGGCCTCGCCGACCGCTTCCACACCCTGCTCCGGGACCGCCCGGGTCACCCGCGCCGCGCGCGCCCGGTCATCCTGAACAGCTGGGAGGCGGTCTACTTCGACCACGACCCGGAACGCCTCCTGCGGCTCGCCGACCGCGCGGCCGAGGTCGGCGTGGAACGCTTCGTCCTGGACGACGGCTGGTTCCGCGGCCGCCGCTCCGACCGCGCGGGGCTCGGCGACTGGAGGGTCGACCGGGAGGTGTGGCCCGCCGGGCTGGCGCCGCTCGCCGACCACGTGCGTTCCCTGGGCATGGAGTTCGGCCTGTGGGTCGAACCCGAGATGGTCAACCTCGACTCGGACCTGGCCCGCGAGCACCCCGACTGGGTCCTCGCCCCCGCCCGCGGCGCCGGCCCGTCGGCCCGCCACCAGCACGTCCTCGACCTCTCCCACCCCGGCGTCGTCACCTACCTGCTGGGGGCGCTGGACGCCCTGATCGAGGAGTACGGCATCGCCTACCTCAAGTGGGACCACAACCGCGAGGTGCACGAGGCCGTGGGCGGCCCGGCCGACCGCCCGGTGGCGCACGCCCAGGTCGAGGCGCTCTACCTGCTGCTGGACACCCTCAGGCGGCGCCACCCGGCCCTGGAGATCGAGAGCTGCGCCAGCGGCGGCGGCCGCGTCGACCTCGGCGTCCTCGCCAGGACCGACCGGGTGTGGGCCTCCGACTGCAACGACCCCGTGGAACGGCAGTCCATCCAGCGCTGGACGGGCCAGCTGCTGCCCCCCGAACTGGTCGGCGCCCACGTGGGCCCCACCCCCAGCCACACCACCGCACGCGTCGGCTCCGACACCTTCCGCCTGGCCACCGCGCTCTTCGGCCACCCCGGCATCGAACAGGACATCACCCGCTGCACCCCGGAGGAACTGGCCCGGCTCACCGCGTGGACGGCCCTGTACCGGGAACTGCGCCCGCTGCTGCACGGAGGGCGCACCGTCCGCGCCGACCTCCCGGGGGACGCGACGCTGCTGCACGGCGTCGTCGCCCACGACGCCACGGCCGCGCTCTACTGCTGGGCCCGCGTGGCGACCTCCCCCGAGGGCCAGTCCGGCCGGGTACCGCTGCCCGGCCTCGCCCCCGCCCTCCGCTACCGCGTGCGCGTCCGCACCGACCTCGGCCTGCCGTCCTTCCACCAGACGAGCGGCCCGGCCTGGCTCACCGAGGCGATCGACGACCGCCTCGCCCTCCCCGGCACGCTGCTCACCGCCGCCGGACTGCCGATGCCGCAACTCAACCCCGAGCAGGCCCTCCTGATCGAGGTACGGCAGGCCGACTGACCGGGCCTGCGCCCCGGCCCGCCGTGCCGGCCCGGTGCCGTCGGCGCCCTACAGCGTTCCGGCGTCGGGCCAGTGGGACCAGTGGGTGTTGGGGGGAAGCGTCGGCCGGTAGCGGGACGGGTCGCCGGAGTCCAGGACCTCGGCCATCATCCGGAACGCCTCGCACCCTGCGGGCATGACGTCCCCCAAGTCCTCCGGCTGGTGCCATTCGTCCAGCCGCAGCAGCACCGGCAGGTCGTCGGGAACACCGGTGTGCAGTTCGGCGTCGTCGGCCAGCAAGAGCGCGCGGTGCGCGGGCGCCAGCAGCCGGAACACCTCCTCCAGTGGTGTTCCGGCGGGGGCGGCGACCGGAAGTGCCTGCCCGCGCACCATCACCGGAACCCCTCCGGCGTACACCTCGTCGTCGCCGAGGGTGATTTCCTCCATGTTGTCCACCCGGTCGAGGAACTCGCCGAACCCCGGCTCGCCACGGGTCAGGCAGTTGCCGAACCGGTGCACGACGTCGGTGAGGTTGCCGGCACGCGGGCAGTACCCCAGCAGTTCGGCCACCATCGCCCACCGAGTCGAGTCGCCGAACAGGTGGATCCGGGCGTCGACCGGGTGGTAGTAGCCGTTCAACAGGTCGGGGAACGTGGACTGATCCGAGCACAGGTCGAACTGCCCGAGGATGGACGAGGTGGTCATCACCCGGTACACCGTAGGGCCGGGCACCGACGGTGGCGCGAGGGGGCCGACCGAGGCGGGCGACGCGCCGCCGGTCCCCCTACTCCTCCTCGGGGTCCCCGGGGGCCGTGGCCTGACGGCCGAGCCAGTACAGGGCCGTGTCCACGTCGCGGGCGGTCCAGCCGGCCGCGTCGGGGCCGGAGCGGACGAGGAGGTCGTCGAGGAGGTCCATGTAGCGGCCGTAACGGCCGGGCGCCGGCGTCAGCTGGTAGCCCAGCCGCTCCAGGCCGAACTGCGCGCGGCGGTCGTAGACGGCCATCCGGTCCGGCGCGGCGGCCGTGAGCAGCGCCGAGGCCAGTGCGTCGCCGTGGCGGCAGCCGGGCAGGCCGAGCAGGGCCTTGCGGCCCTGGCGGGCGGCCGCGCCGCGCGGGGCGTCCTGGTCGCGGACCGCGTGCACGGCCTCGGCGGTGACGGTCCGGACCTCCGCGTCGCGCAGGTTCATGAGCTCGACCACCCACGCGGTGCTCGCCTGGAGCCGCTTCCACACCACCAGCGCGGCGATGTCGGTCTTGCCCAGGCTGCCGGTGTCCCGGGCGCGCTCCGCGACCTCCGTCAGCACCTCGTCGTACGCGGCCGGGACCGCGGCGCGGTACGCCGCGCGGGCGGCGGACAGGGTGGACCAGACTCCGTCGGGGAGCGGGGTGAGGGCGGCGGTCGCAGATGCGTTCATGGACCGATGGTGACCCGACTCGGCCCGCTCCGCGTGCACTTGGCCACTTGTGATCGGTTCGGTGCGATGTGTCGCCAGGATGGATCAGATCCAGCCAGGGGTGCCGGCCGCAGCGCCCCACCACGGCGTCCCGTCCGGCCGCGGCGCCACCGGTGACGACGCGACCGCACACGACGGTGCCGGCGGGCAGCCGGATCAGGGACGCACGGTTCCCGGCCCCGGGACCCCGCCCGGCAGACCCTTCGGCGCCGGTGGGGTGCCGTCCTCCGTCGTCCCGCGCAGGGCGGACACGGCGAAGGCCACCGCCGAGGCCAGCAGCGCCAGTGCCAGCGGCCCCCAGACCGCCGGGATCGACCACATCGGCCAGTCGCTGGCCGACTGCACCCAGAGCGTCACGATCGCCGTGCCGCCCATGGCGACGCCGTGCCACCGCACGGCCTTCGCCGCGTTCGCGTGGCGCGGCCCCGGCGCGAAGAGCGACCACAGCGCCCCGACGAGCCCCACCAGGCCGAACGAGAGGCCGGCGAGCGCGCCGCCGAGGCGGTCCTCGGGCCACTCCAGAGGCCCGTCGCTCGTCTCCTGCCGCGTCCCCGCGGCGTTCCGCACCTCGACGACCTGCCCCCGCCAGATCAGGCCGACGACCTTGTCGCCCGGCTCCAACTGAGACAGCACGGGACCGGGCCAACGGAAGCTCAGATGCCACGGTTTGCCGGACGGCAGCGACAACTCCGCCTCGGGCGACTCCCGCTTACCGCTGTGCGTGTCCACCGACCGCACCGTGAACGACTGCTCCCACCGGCAGTCCGACACCTCGACGGGCACGGAGACGCACGGCGGCGCCGCACGGAACTCCCGTTCCCGCTGCAGCGCACCGCGCGTCAGGAAGACCATCGCCACCCCTATGGCCAGCGCCGCCAGGGCGATCAGCAGCCATATCCCGGCCGGTGACTTCCGTTCCGCCGATCCCACTGCGTCTCCCTACCCCCGTGCGACCCCCGCGTGCCCATCCGACCACGCCGTGCCGTAGGCCGCTCAGGCCCGCGACCGGCAGCGTGGGACGCGCAGGATTGCCGGGTCAGGGCAACGAGGGAACTCCGGGGCGGAGGCGACGCGGCCGGCCCCTCCGTGCGGAGGGCCCGGCCGCGCTTCGTGCGGACGCGGATCAGGCCAGACCGGTCGCCCGGATCACCGTCTGCGTCACCGTGTCGCCCCGCTTGTCCGAGGCACGCACGCGCAGCGACAGGAACTCGGCCCGCCGCGGCGCGTCCAGACGGACCCGGGCGGCGCCGTCGTCCGCGCCGCGCAGCGCGAGCTTGTGCCACGTCCGGCCGTCGTCGTACGAGACCTCCACCGCGTCGGTGCTGACCCGCCCGGCCGACGCACCCGGCAACGGGGAAGCGCTGACCGTGAGTTCGGCGTCGCGTCGCGCGGCGCCGCCCGCGTCGGTGCGGATCCCGTAGTCGAGCTGCAGCAGCGGGAGCACCTGCGGGTCCTCCGTGCGCGGCGTCGCGGAGGTGAAGCCCCACTCGGTGCGGGTCGCGGTCGAGTACGGGTACCCCTCCGTCCGCTCGGTGGACGTCACCAGCCGGTACCGGCCCGAGGCCGCGGGGACGTCCCCGCCCAGCCAGCCGCCCTCGGTGCGGGTGACCAGATCGCCGCCCCGGTAGAGCTCGTTCACCTGGGAGGTGGTGCCCGGCCCGACCACACCCGCGTGGTCGCGGCCGCCGTCGCCCCAGGCCGGGATGGTCACGTCGAGCGCGTCACCGCTGCGCCGGGGCAGCCACTGGCTCTCGTTGAGGCGCGGGTGCTCGACGGGGCCGAACCACTGGACGTCGGTGGTGCGTCCCGCCGGGTAGTCGACCAGCCCGGAGAACTGGATGGAGCGGATGCCGTTGGCGGCCTCCTCCATCCAGGTCGCCTCACCGGCCGGGGTGACCCAGTCGGTGCGCTCGGCGCCCGCCGTCGACAGCCGGGTGCCGCCGACCTTGACGCCGAGGTAGGGCTGGATGTCGTAGCGGAACTCGTCGACCTCCGTGCCGGGTTCGTTGCGGAAGCCGACGTCGACCCTGGCCAGGCGGTGCTCGGCGGGCGCGTAGGTCTGCGTCTGCGGGATCGTGCCGTGCCAGGTGTGCACCAGGTCGTACAGGTAGTCCGTCTCTGCGTGGCCGACGACGCGCATCGGCACCGAGCCGGTACGGCTGTCCTGGATACGGCCGATCAGGGTCTCGCCCTCGGTCCGGGAGATGCCCGCGATGACCAGGTCGGTGCGGCGGACGGGCTCCCGCAGCCGGCCGTTCTGGTCGTTCACCACGACCAGCAGCGCGACGCCGGCCTTCTGGGCGGCGGTGAACTGGTCGTCGGCCGCCGCGGCGGCGACCCGGTCGTCGTCGTCCGCCACGAAACGGACCACCGCCACCTTGCCCTTGGCGCCGGCGGCCGCGTACTCCGCCGCGGTGCCGTTGCCCGCGAACACGGCGGGCAGGGTCCTGGCGCCCTCGGCCGGGCGCCCGGAACCGGGCTGGAGCCACAGGTCGTCGAAGGCCTGCTCGCCGGAGGACAGGGCCAGCAGCGGCTGCTGCATGCGCCAGCGCACCGTGTACGCCAGGTCGCCCCCGGAGGCCTTCGGCATGGGCAGCGCCCACACGCTGTCGAAGCCGTCGCCGACGGTCGCGGTGTCGGTGATCGCCGGGGAGCCGTCCTTGAAGGACTGGCTGAAGTCCATGCGGATGTCGCTGTCCGTGGACGTCTTCGGCGTGACGACCTGGGTCCTGCGCAGCTTCGTCCCGTCCAGCGTCGCGTCGGTGTCGGCGTCCGCGACCACGACGCCGGTACGGGCCAGCAGCGCCCGGCCGAAGGAGGACTCGCCGTGGACGCCGCGGACGGCGCCCCAGGTCCAGACGGTGTACGTGCCCGGCGGGACGACGGTGTCCAGCACGCCGTCGAGGTCGGTGTAGAGGGCCTGGGCGAACTCGTCACCCTTGCGCTGGTACATCACCAGGCCGACCAGCGGGTCGCCGGCGCGGTCGGTGACGTGGACGCGCAGGTGGTGGTACTCGTCCCGGGTGCTGACCGCGAGGAGGGTGCGCGTGACGGCCTTGCCGCCGACGACGCCCTCGACGTGCCCGGTGAAGCGGGATCCCGCGGGGGCCCGGTCGAGCGTGGTGGTCACGGTGGTGGACGCGGTGCCATGGGCGGGCACGGTGAGTTGACGGTCCGTCACGGTGAACAGGCCCTCGGGTGCCCCCGGCGCGTCCACCCGCGGGGTCACGGTGACCGCGGTGTCACCGGAGTTGGCCCACTCCACGGTACGGGTGACGGTCCCGCCGGAAGCGCCGCCCGGGGGGTGGATGCCGGCGTCGGCGGTGGCGGTGGCCACGAGGGTGGCGCCGGTGGCGGCCACCGCGTCCACGCGTCCGTTGCCGCCGGAGTCCGCGGGGATGTCCGGGGTCGCGACGGACGTGGAGACCAGGGCGTCCTTGATCCGGGCCCCGTTCCAGTCCGGGTGCTTGGCCGCCACCAGGGCGGCGACGCCCGCGACGTGCGGGGTGGCCATCGAGGTGCCGCTGAGGGTGGCGTACGAGCCCGTCCCGAAGGGTGCCCACTGGGAGCGGGCCGCCAGGATGTCGACACCGGGGGCGGTGATCTCCGGCTTCATCGCGTCGTCCCGGAAGCGGGGGCCGCGACTGGAGAAGTCGGCGATGGCGTCGGAGGAGTCGACGGCGCCGACGGTGAGCGCGGCGTCGGCGGCGCCGGGCGCGGCCACGGTGCCCTCGTACGGGCCGGCGTTGCCGGCGGCTATGGTGAACAACGCGCCCGTCTCGGCGCTGAGTTCGTTGACCGCCTGGCTCATCGGGTCGGTGCCGTCGGTGGGCTGGTCGCTGCCGAGGCTCATGCTGACCACGCGGGCCTTGGCCTCACGCGCGGCCCACTCCATGCCGCTGATGATCCAGGAGTCGGAACCGCTGCCCGCGTTGCTGAGGACCTTGCCCACGTGCAGCCGCACGCCGGGGGCGACGCCCTTCTCCTTGCCGCCGGACGCGGCGCCGTTGCCCGCGATGGTGGACGCCACGTGGGTGCCGTGGCCGTGGTGGTCGTCGACGTCCTCGCCGGGCACGAAGCTGCGGGAGTCGGCGACGACGCCGTCGAGGTCGGGGTGGCCGGTGTCGTAACCGGTGTCGAGGACGGCGACGTCCACGCCCTGGCCGGTGTCGCCCCCGGCCCACACCTCGGGGGCGCCGATCTGGGCGACGCTGTCGGCGAGGTCGGCCTTGACCTTGCCGTCGAGCCACACCTTGCGTACGCCGCCGGACAGGGCGGGGCCGCTCGCCGTGGCCTTCGCGGCCGCCTGCGGGGTGGCCCGGCCGGTCAGGTCGGCCCAGAACTCCGCCGCCTGGTCGTGGTCCTGGGTGGTGGCGGTGCTGTCGATGCTGGTCAGCGCACGTGCGCCGGTGGCCCCTTCGGGGAGGGACGGCGCCGCCAGCTTCCGCCGGGCGTCGGAGGAGTAGGTCAGGATGACGGGAAGGCCCTTGGAGCGGTCGTCGTCGTAACCGTCGGCGATGAGCCGCGTGACGTTGAAGAGGTCGGTGTCGAGGAGTCCGGTCGCCACGTACCGCTCGGCGGCGAACGGGTAGACGTAGGTGTCGCCGTTCTGCGTGGTGACGCGGGCGTCCGCGCGGTGGCCGCCGGGGCCCTGCACGGTGACGGAGGCACGGCCGTCGCCACCCGGCGTGACGGTGACCCGGTCGCCGGTGATGAGGGTGACGGTGCGCGGGCTGGAGCCCGAGTGGGCCCGGCCGGTCACGACCACGTCGTCCGTCGAGGAGGAGGGGGTGGCGTGGTCACTGGCAGACGCCGGTGGGATCGCCATCAGCATTGCCGCGACACCCGCGACGATCGGCAGGCCGGTTCGGCCCGGGAAGAGCGGTCTCACAGGGGATCCTTCACGTTAGATCCATCCAATGTCCGCCGCATGCTAGCGAGTTAAACGATTCAACGGGCCGGGAAACGAGAGGAGCACAGCGGCGTCTTTCCGCCCGCTGTCGGGATCACGACAGGGTGGGACCCCCGGCCGCCGGCGCCGTGAAGGGCGCGGTGGCGAACGCCGTCCGCGCGTGCCGATAACTCCTTCTCGACGTAGCACGGTTCATGGCGGCCGATCTCGAGACCGTGATCCGTGGACGCCCCGTTCCGCGGTCTCGCGGTGCCGCTCCACCGCCTGCGCCGGGCTGCCGCCCGGGCTGTGCGGTGGCCGCCACCGGCTCCGCGGCCGGGTGCGTGCGGGAGGCCCTCGTGCCAGGGGTGGCGGCGTGTCCGCGGGGCCACGGACGGCCCAACGCGCGGATCGGCCGAAGGTCGCCGACCTCGCGCGTAGTTACGATTCTCCCGACGGCCGCGGCGGCGACGACCTGATCTGCGGCGGAGCCGGCAACGACACGCTGACCGGCGGGGCCGGCAACGACCGCATCGAAGGCGGTGACGGAAACGACGCCCTGACCGGCGGTGACGGCGACGACGCCCTCTTCGGTGACGCCGGCAACGACGCCCTCTCCGGCGGTCCCGGCATCAACACCAACGACGGCGGACCCGGCACCGATGCCTGCGTCAACCCGGCCACCGGTCCCGGCTGCAATCCCTGACCGCTCACCGGCCCGCCGTCACGGCGGCGGGCCGGACGTACGCGCGGAGCGCCCGGGCGCCGCACCGCGGCCCGGGTGACGTCCGGCGACGGCGCTACCGCGGTGTGCCGAGGCGGTCGACGAGGTCGTGCCAGCCGGCGTCCAGCCGCTCGATGGGCATGCCCCGGGCCGTGAGCAGGTACTCCACGAGCACGGTGTCGAGGTAGGCCTGCAGCGTGTGCCCGGTCAGTTCGACGTCGCCGGGGGCGCCCGCCTGCCGGAGCAGCAGGGTCAGGTGCGTGAGCCTGAGCTGGTACGACGGGTTGAAGCGGCGGCTCTGCTCCCGGCGCGCGGCGAGGTACAGGTCGCGGTGGGCGTGCTCGTGGCGCATCACGGCGGGACCGAAGGCGCGCAGCCGCTCCAGCGGCGGGGCGTCCGGTCCCAGGGGCGGCGGACCGGTGAGGAAGGCCGCCTGGATCTGCTGCTCGATGTGGTCGATCAGCGCGAGCATCAGCCCCGTGCGGTCGCCGAAACGCCGGAAGACCGTCCCTTTGCCGACCTCGGCCGCGGCGGCGACGGCCTCCATGGTCACGTTCGCCGCTCCGTGCTCGGCGGCGAGTTCGGCCGCGACCTCCAGCAGACGCCTGCGGTTCCGTGCGGCGTCGGCACGCAGCCGTGGTGGCTCGCCCGCCGGTGTGAGGGTGAGGCCCGCGGGTCCGGCGGAGGCGTCGCGCACGGGGAGGACGGCGCGGTGCGGCTCGGTCATGGCCACAGCGTAGCGGTGGGAATAGAAGTGGACCGCGGTCCGTTTGCCTGGTACAACATGTAACCGGACCACGGTCCGTTTCGGTTCCTAGCAGGGAGATCGCCCATGTCCGTCCGCATCCTCGCCCTCGTCGGCAGCCTCCGCGCCGGTTCGCACAACCGCCAGCTCGCCGAGGCCGCCGTCAAGCACGCTCCCGAGGGCGTCGAGATCACGCTCTACGAGGGTCTGGCGGAGGTCCCCTTCTACAACGAGGACATCGACGTCGAGGGCGCGGTGCCCGAGGCCGCCGCCCGTCTGCGCGCCACCGCCGGCGCCGTCGACGCGTTCCTGCTGTTCTCGCCCGAGTACAACGGCACCATCCCGGCCGTCCTCAAGAACGCCATCGACTGGCTGTCCCGCCCGCACGGTGCCGGCGCCCTGTCCGGCAAGCCGGTCGCCGTGGTCGGCACCGCCTACGGCCAGTACGGCGGCGTGTGGGCCCAGGACGAGGCCCGCAAGGCCGCGGGCATCGCCGGTGCCTCCGTCCTCACGGACGCCAAGCTCTCCATCCCCGGCTCCGTGACCCGCTTCGCGCAGACGCACCCGGCGGACGACTCCGAGGTCGTCGAGGGGCTGACCCAGGTCATCGAGCAGCTGTCCCAGGCCGGTGCCGGCGTCGCCGCCTGAGCCCCACCTTCCACGCCGGGACCCCGAGGGCCGTCGCCCGCGGGGTCCCGGCGTCCCGCGTCAGCGGAGGCCGAAGGCCCGGATCACGGTCTGGGTGACCGCGTTGCCCGCGGAGTCGTGCGCACCCGCACGCAGCGAGACGAACCGGGCCTGCTTCGGGGCGGACAGCTTGAAGCGGCCGTCGTGCCCGCAGGCGGTCTTCCGCCAGGTGCGCCCGTCGTCGTAGGACACCTCGAGGGAGACGGCCGAGAGGGAGCCCGCGCCGACGGCGCCCGGGAGGTGGGCGGCCGTGACGGACAGCGCGTCGTTCCGGGCGGCCCTGCCGTCCGCGTCCGTGGCGATGCCGTAGTCGATCTGCGGCAGCGGCAGCACTGCCGCGTCGTCGCCCGCCGAGGCCTTGGACGTGAACTCCCACTCGGTGTGCGTGGTGGCGGAGTAGGGGCTCACCGAGGCGTCACGGCTCGCGTCCAGCACCAGGCGGTAGGGCAGCCGGCCCGTACCGGGGGCGGTGCCCCCCATGCTGGTGTTGGTCGTGCTCTGGCCCAGGCGCGTGCCGCCCTGGTAGAGGGTGAGCGTCTGCCGTGTGCGCTGGTAGTCCATCGACATGCCGACGTGGTCCGCGCCACCCCATGCGGGGATGTCGAAGGCCAGCCAGCTGCCGCTGCGGGTGGGCAGCTTGTAATTGTTGTTCAGGTACGGCCGCTCGACGGGCTTGAACCACTCCTGGCTGTGCCGGCTGCCCGCCCGGTACGTGGTGCGCGGTTCGACCTCGTACAGCAGACCGTCGACGTACGCCTCCTGGCCCCAGGAGTAGCCCGGTCCGGTGGAGACCCAGTCGACCCGCCGCGAGTTCACCGGCTCGCGCATCGTCAGGCCGATGCCCCAGTTGGAGTACACGGGCCAGTCGAAGCGGAACTCGCCGCCGCCCTGGGCCGGGTCGGGGCTGTCGAAAGTGACGTCGACCCGGGCCAGGTTCTTCGTGCCGCCCTTGACGACGAGGTGGCCGGGGATCTCGTTGTGCCACGTCCACATGAGGTCGTAGACGTACGGGCTGACCGGCTGCGAGCCCACCTTCAGCACGGCGCCCCGTGCCGACGCGCGGCGCAGGAGCCGTTCGCCCTCGTCGGTGCTCAGCAGCGCCACGTCGATCCGGGCGGGCGTGAAGGGGTCGTCGGTGTAGCTCCGCAGCTGGCGTCCCGGCTGGTCGTTCACGACGAGCAGGAGCCTGGCGCCCGCCGCGACCGCCGCGGCGGCCTGTTCGGCGTCGCCCACGGCGCCGCCCCGGCGCACGACCACCGCCTTGCCGCGCGCGTCGAGCCCGGCGTAGTCCGCGCTCGCGCCGTCACCGGCGGCCACCAGGGGGAACGCGTAGTGGCCCTGGGCGAGCGCGGTGACGTCCGCCTGCCGCAGGACGTCGGTGAACGCGTCGTTCCCCGCGCTGACGGACAGCGCCGGCTGCTCCTTGCGCCAGCGGGCGCCGAGGTGGAAGTCGCCGTGGGTGACCTCGTGCGTGGTGGGCTGGGCCCAGAGGCTGTCGTAGCTGGTCTGGGTCTCCATGTAGTCGCGCCAGCTGCCGCCGCCCATCGCGCGGTTGTACTCCAGGCGCTGGTAGGTCACCTCGGTCGGCTGCGGTGTCGTCATGTCGACCCGCTCGAGCTTCGTCGCGTCCAGCATCACCGTGCGGTCGCCGTCCATGACGACCTCGGGGTCGCCGAGCAGTGCCATGCCCATCGAGTGGGGGCCGTGCACGCCGCGCACGTCCTTGAAGGACAGTACGGAGTAGACGTCGTCCGGGAGCCAGGTCTCCAGCCGCCCGGTCTGGTCGACGAGGTAGAACGCCGGGTCGAAGTCGCCGGAGCGCAGCACCTCGACGACCCCGGACATGGGCTTGCCCTCGCCGTCCTTGAGGACCATCGTCAGCCTGTGGGCGGCGTCGCCCAGCGACACCGCCGTGTGGGTGACCGTCCTCCCCGCCGTGTCGGCCGCGACGACCTGACCTGACCAGCGGCCGTTCCCGGTCGCCTTCGAGCCGTCGATGGTGACGGTGACCTCGGCGGTGCCGTGCGCCGGCACGACGACCCGGGACGCGGACAGCGCGAACAGCCCGGCGGGGGCGTTCGGGGCCTGGACGGACAGGGCCAGCGTCACCGGGGAGCCCCCGGTGTTGGTGTACGTGACCAGACGCTCGACCGCGGCGGCACCGCCGCCGGCCTCGGCCTGACCGGTGAACGCGGTCGCCGAGGCGAACACCTCGGCGCCGAGCGCCGAGGGCACGTCCACCCGGCCGCTGCCGGCCTGGAACGCGTCGTACTGCGGGGTCTGCTTCGAGCTGCTCACCAGCAGGTCCTTCAGCTGGGAGCCGGTGAGCCCCGGGCGCGCGGCCGCGAGCAGGGCCGCCGCGCCCGCGACGTGCGGTGTGGCCATCGAGGTGCCGCTGAGCGTCTGGTAGCTGCCCTCGCCCTCCGGCGCGTACTGCGAGCGGGCCGCCAGGACGTCGACGCCGGGCGCGGTGATCTCCGGCTTGAGACCGCCGTCGCCGACGCGCGGACCCTGGCTGGAGAACCAGGCGACGTCGTCGGAGGAGTCGACGGCTCCCACCGTCAGGGCGGCGTCCGCCGCTCCCGGCCCGCCGATGCTGCCGGGCGTACCCATGTTGCCCGCGGCGATGACGAACAGCGCGCCGGTCTGCGCGCTCAGGCGGTCGACCGCCGCGCTGAGGGGGTCCGTGCCGTCGGACGGGGTGTCGGAGCCCAGGCTCATGCTCACGACGTCCGCGTCCTGGTCCACCGCGGCCCATTCCATGCCGGCCAGCACCCAGGAGTCCTGGCCGGAGCCCGAGTCGGCCAGCACCTTGCCCACGTGGAGGTCCGCGCCGGGGGCGACGCCCTTCTCCTTGCCGTCCGAGGCGGCCCCGGTGCCGGCGATGGTGGACGCGACATGGGTGCCGTGTCCGTTGCGGTCCGTCACGTCCTCGTCCGGGACGAAGGTCCGGGTGGCGGTGATCCGGCCGGACAGGTCGGGGTGCCCGGTGTCGACACCGGTGTCGAGGACGGCGACGTCGACACCCTTGCCGGTGTCGCCGGCCGACCACGCCTGCGGGGCGCCGATCTGGGCGGTGGTGTCGGCGAGATCGGCCTCGACCTTGCCGTCGAGCCAGATGCGGGCGATGCCGGAGCCGAAGGCGGGGGTGTCGCCCGGGGTGGTCTTGGCGGCCCGCGATCCGGCCCCGGGCGCGGAGGTGACGGCCTGCCAGAAGTCTGCGGACCGGTCCCTGTCCTCGGTGAGGGCGGCGCCCTGGACGCTGCTGAGGTCCCTGACCCGGGTGGCACCGCGCGGCGTCGTGGAGCGCAGGCCCGCGGCGGTGCCGTAGGAGACGATCAGCGGCAGGTGGTCGAGGTGCGCGTCGTCGTAGCCGTCCGCGACGAGCTTGCTGATGTTGAACAGGCGCCGGTCCAGGGTGCCCGCCGCCACGTAGGGGAGGGCGGATTCCGGATAGACGTAGAGGTCCCCGCGGGACTCCATGATGTGCGCGCGGGTCTCGGACCCATTGGCGCCGCGCACCTCGACGGTGCCTCCGGCGGTACCGGACTGCCGGGTGATAACGATGTCACCCGTGATCAGGGTGACCGTGTGGACGCCCGCGGGCACGTTGCCCCGCGCCGCCGGGGCGTCGGCGCCGGCGCTCCCGGGCGAGGCGGCCTGGGCGGCGGACATGGCGGCGGGTTGCGCCATCGACAGGAGGGCGGCGCCGGCGGCGGCGAGCACGCCCCAGCGTCTGGGTGATGGTCTCAAGGGATTCCCTGGCTGTTCCGTGGGGCCGGGGTCGGCCCGCCGACGGTTCGGACTGCCCCGGTGGGGGCGGTCGCATCCTGGCCCCAAACCCGGGGACGGGGGCAGGGCGTGCGAGGTGATCTTTCCCACGTCCGCATCGCGACCGTACGGGTTTGGGGTCGTCAATCCCGCCCCCACGTGCGGAAGTTGCCGGCCGGACCCAGGGCGCGGCGCACCGTTGCGAGCCCGGCGGGCGCCGAGGCGTCGGCGGCACGCGCCGGTGGCCGCGCCGTCCTGACGGGGTCACCTGACGCCGCGCTGCACGACCGGGCGCCATCCGTGCTGCTAGAAAGGGACGTAAATTCTCATATCGGTAAAGAAGGAAAGGGGGGTCGGCGTGGGCTACGCCGCGTCCTTCGGAGCGGGCCTGGTCGTCGGCATCATGTACGGCCTCCTCAGGGTCCCGTCCCCCGCGCCGCCGTTCATCTGTCTCGTCGGCCTGGCCGGCATCCTGATCGGCTCCTCCGTGCCGGAGTGGCTCGCGTGAGGTCCCTGCTCTCGCGGTGCCTCATTTCCTTCTCCGTGGGGGCCCTGGCCGGTGTCCTGTACTGGCTCATGGGCGTCATGTCGCCGGCCCCGCCGTGGATCTCGCTCGCCGGGCTGCTCGGCATCCTCGCCGGCGAGGCGGCGACGCGGCACCTGCTGACGCGCCGCCGGAAGCGGCCTGCCGACCCTGCGGAGGGGCCGCCCCCGGCTAGTCCGTGAAGGGGGCTTCCCGGTCCGGCCCCAGCCACGTCGTCAGGGCCCACCACCAGTGGAGGGCGTCCAGCGGCCCGGACGTGGCGTCCGCGGGCGGCTCGCCGGTGATCTGCCGGAGCCGGCCGAGCCGGTAGCGCACGGTGTTGGGGTGGGTGAACAGTGCGGCCGCCGTCTGGTCCAGACGTCGTCCGTGGTCCAGGAACGCCAGCGCGGTGAGGGCCAGTTGGCGGTGGAAGGCGTCCGAAGGATCCAGGGCGCCCAGGAGCCTGCCGGCCAGGAACGAGCCCAGCAGCGGGTGCTCCCCGGTGGCGATCTCACCGGCGAGGTCCGTCAGCTCCCGCACCCCGCGCCGTCCGCGCCGGCCGCCGGCGGTCAGCGCGCGGACGCACAGCCGGTGGACGGGCGGCAGCTCGTCCGGCGGAACGGCGGGGGAGAGGACGACGAGCACGCCGGCCGCCTCCGGCCCCAGTTCCCCGCGCGCGGGCATCCGGGGGAGCAGGCCCGCCGGCCGGCCCTCGACCCGTCCGGCGATCCCGCGCAGCGCGGTGATCCGGTCCGTGAGGCGGCGGGCGCCGGCGGCGTCGAGGCCGTCCGCGACGAGGCAGTGGTACGTGCCGCCGGGCCGGAGCCCGGCCCGCGCCAGGTCCGCTGCCGGCGGCGGGGTGCCGCCCGTCAGGAGCCGGCGCAGCACCCGCGCCCGCAGGCCGTCGGAGGCGGGCGGCAGTTCCTGCTCGGCCGTGCGGTAGCCGTTGATCACGTGGCGTTCGACGGCGTCGCCGTACTCCTTGAGCCGCAGGACCGCCGAGAGCAGCATGCCGTCGGGCACTCCGGCCGACCTGCTGCGGTCGACGGTGATCTCCACCGTGCGGGTGAGGGCCGCCTGGACGCCGTGGAGCACCGAGGTGATGGGGACGCCCTGTTCGGCCCGGTCGGTGCCGAGCAGCAGGGCGGCGGCGAAGTCCTGGCCGTCCACGCGCCCGAAGGTGCCGAGCCACGGTCCGGCCGCGGCGACGATGGCGGTGACGTGCCGCCGGGTCTCCGCCTCGCCGAGCCGGGCGACGTCGGGGGAGTGGGTGCGCGCGGCGTGCACGAGCTGGCCCCGTACGTCCGGGTCGCCGGCCATGTCCCGCAGGATCCCGGCGACGGGCTCGGGCTGGTGGGTGACCGTCAAGAGCCTCGCCCCTTCCGCGAGCGAACGCTGTGGCCGGGCGACAACCGGGTGCGGGCGCATTGGCGGCCGGCCACTACCGCATTGTCATGACCACCTGATTACCTGTCGGCTACCGAAGGTAACAGCAAGGTCATCCGGGCAACACCCTTCGCGCATCCCCCCGCACCCTCCGGAAGGCACGCCATGGAGACAGAGACAGACCCCGCCATGCCCAGCCGGCGCCGCGTCCTGACGGCGGCGGGAGGTGTGCTCGCCGGGGCGACCGCCCTGGCGCAGGCGGCCCCGGCCCACGCGGCCGCCTCCCAGGACGCGGACGTGATCGTCATCGGCCACGGTCTGGCGGGCCTGGTCGCGACCGCGGAACTGGCCGACAAGGGACGCAAGGTGCTCCTGCTCGACCAGGAACCGGAGACCAATCTGGGCGGCCAGGCGTTCTGGTCCTTCGGCGGGCTGTTCCTCGTCGACTCCGCCGAGCAGCGGCTGATGGGCATCAAGGACTCCCGCGACCTGGCGTGGCAGGACTGGCAGGGCGCGGCCGGTTTCGACCGTGACGTCACCGACCCACACGGCCAGGACCACTGGGCCTACAAGTGGGCCGAGGCCTACGTGGACTTCGCCGCGGGGGAGAAGCGGTCCTGGCTCCACCAGCAGGGCGTGCGCTGGTTCCCGATCGTCGGCTGGGCCGAGCGCGGCGGCGGCCTCGCGGACGGCCACGGCAACTCGGTGCCCCGCTTCCACGTCACCTGGGGGACCGGCCCGGCCGTCGTCGAGCCCTTCGAGAAGCGCGTACGCGCCGCGGTCGCCAGGGGGCTGGTGAGCTTCAGGTTCCGGCACCGCGTCGACGAGCTCGTACGCACCGGCGGCGTCGTCACCGGGGTCCGCGGAGCCCTCCTGGAGCCGAGCAACGCCCCCCGGGGCACCCGCAGTTCGCGCACCGCCGTCGGAGACTTCGAGCTTCGCGCCCCGGTCGTGATCGTGACCTCGGGCGGCATCGGCGCCAACCACGACCTGGTGCGCCAGAACTGGCCGGCCCGGCTCGGCGCACCGCCGAAGAACATGATCTCCGGGGTGCCGGAGCACGTGGACGGGCGGATGCTCGCCATCACCGAGCGGGCCGGCGGGCGGATCGTCAACCCGGACCGCATGTGGCACTACACCGAAGGTCTGCAGAACTACGCCCCGATCTGGGCCAAGCACGGCATCCGCATCCTCCCCGGCCCCTCCTCGCTGTGGCTGGACGCCACCGGCAGGCGCTTCTCCGCCCCGGACCTGCCCGGGTACGACACCCTCGGCACGCTCAAGACGATCACGGGTACCGGGTACGACTACTCCTGGTTCGTGACCACCCAGAAGATCCTGGCGAAGGAGTTCGCCCTCTCCGGCTCGGAGCAGAACCCGGACCTCACCAACAAGGACATCCCCCTCACCCTCTCCCGTCTGTGGCAGACCCCGGAGCCCATCGAGCGGTTCAAGAAGAACGGCGTCGACTTCGTGGTCTCCTCCTCGCTGTCCGGGCTCGTCGCCGGGATGAACAGGCTGACCGGGGAGGACCTCATCGACCTGGCCGACCTCAAGCGGCAGATCGACGCCCGCGACCGCGAGATCGACAACCCGTACACCAAGGACGCCCAGGTGATGGGGATCCGCAACGCCCTGGCCTACCCCGGCGACTTCCTCAGCCGCACCGCCACGGCCCACAAGATCATGGACCCGGCCGCGGGACCGCTGATCGCGGTACGGCTGAACATCCTCACCCGCAAGACGCTCGGGGGTCTGCAGACCGACCTGTCCGGCCGGGTCCTGGACGCGGCCGGGGAGCCGGTGCCGGGTCTGTACGCCGCCGGTGAGGTCGCCGGCTTTGGCGGTGGCGGCGTCCACGGTTACCGCTCCCTGGAGGGCACGTTCCTCGGCGGCTGCCTCTTCTCCGGCCGTCAGGCCGGGCGTGCGGCGGCGGCCGCCACGGCGACCTGAGGGGCGTCCCGTCCGTGGCGGGCCGGTGGCCACCGGCCCGCCACCGGGGCGCGCGCCCGCCGCTGTCCGGGGAGCGGGCGGAACGCTGATCGATTTCGGACAAGATTTGTTGCCGCCATGACAATGATGTCATCCCGATGTCACGCTGTGTCCGCACCCGCACACGGACGGCGTCATCCCGCACTGCGAGCTCCGCCCCGCCCGGCCCACTCCGCCGGCGGGTCCGCACGGCCACCGTCAGCCGACCGCCGCAGGAGGAGAACTCCTTGTCCCACTTACGCACCCTGCCCCGTCACGCCAGGGCGACCGCCGTCGCCCTGACCGCCGCCGCCGCACTGCTCGGCGCGGCCCTTCCCTCAGGCGCGGCGCTCGCCACCAGCCAGGGACGGGGCAGCACGACGATCGTCGCATCCCCCCACACCGGCGCGTTCCCCGTGCGCCTGTCCCCGTCCGCCCGCGCCTCGCTGATCCGCGAGGCCGGCTCCGCGGCGCCCGCGACCGCCAAGGTGCTGCGCCTCGGGCAGCAGGAAAGACTCGTCGTCAAGGACGTCGTCAAGGACGCCGACGGCACCGTGCACACACGGTACGAACGCACCTACGCCGGACTCCCCGTGCTCGGCGGCGACCTCGTCGTCCACCGCGACGGCAACCGGCTGACCCAGGACCGCGCCACCGACGCGACGCTGTCCGTGCCCGGTACGCGGCCCGCGGTCGCGGCGGCCACCGCCGGGAAGAAGGCCCTCGCCGCCGCGCCCCGTACCGGAAACCCCCGTACGGCCGGGGAACCGCGGCTCGTCGTCTGGGCCGCGACCGGCAGGCCGGCACTGGCCTGGGAGACCGTCGTCACCGCCACCCAGGCCGACGGCACGCCCAGCGAACTGCACGTCGTCACCGACGCCCGCACGGGCAAGGAGCTCTCTCGCTCCGAAGGCGTCAAGACCGGCACCGGAACCGGCGCCTTCGTCGGCACCGTCCCCCTCGGCACCACGGAGGCCGGCGGTGCCTACGAACTCCGCGACGGCACCCGGGGCGGCCACTACACCACCGACCTGAACAACACGACTTCCTCCGGCACCGGCACCCTCTTCACCGACGCCGACGACGTCTGGGGCGACGGCACCGTCGCCAACCGCCAGTCCGCGGGCGTGGACGCGCACTTCGGTGCCGGCGCGACCTGGGACTACTACCAGGACACCTTCGGCCGCAACGGCATCTACAACGACGGCGACGGGCGCTACAGCCGCACCCACTACGGCAGCAACTACGTCAACGCCTACTGGAGCGACACCTGCCGCTGCATGACCTACGGCGACGGCTCGGGCAACACCCACCCCCTCACCGCCATCGACGTGGCCGGGCACGAGATGAGCCACGGCGTCACCAGCGCCACCGCCGACCTCAACTACAGCGGTGAGTCCGGCGGCCTGAACGAGGCCACCTCCGACATCTTCGGCACCATGGTCGAGTTCCACGCGGACCTCGCCGCCGACACCCCCGACTACCTCATCGGCGAAGAGATCGACATCAACGGCGACGGCACCCCGCTGCGCTACATGGACAAGCCCTCCAAGGACGGCGACTCGCGCGACTACTGGTCGTCCTCGCTCGGCGGCGTCGACGTCCACTACTCGTCGGGCCCGGCCAACCACTTCTTCTACCTGCTCGCCGAGGGCAGCGGCCCGAAGACCGTCAACGGCGTGGCCTACGACAGCCCCACCTACGACGGCGTCCCGGTCCCCGGCATCGGCGCCGCCAACGCCGCCGCGATCTGGTACCGGGCACTGACCACGTACATGACCTCGACCACCGACTACGCCGGAGCCCGCACCGCGACCCTCCAGGCCGCGGCCGACCTCTTCGGCGCCTACAGCCCGACGTACGTCACCGTCGCCAACACCTGGGCGGCCATCAACGTCGGCCGCCGCATCGTCGACGGCATCGACCTGATCCCGCCCGGCGACCAGATCAGCGGCGTCGGCCAGACGGTCTCCCTGCAGGTCGAGGCGACCACCAGCAACGCCGGCGCCACCCTGGAGTACGAGGCCACCGGGCTGCCCGACGGCGTGGGCATCGACCGGGACACCGGCCTGATCTCCGGCACACCGGACTCCACCGGCACCCACGAGGTCACGGTCACCGTCACCGACAGCACCGGCGACACCGCCTCCACCGGGTTCACCTGGACGGTCGCCTACGTCTACGGCAACGGCACCCGCGTCGACATCCCCGACGCCGGCGCCGCCGTCGAGTCGCCGATCACCGTGACGGGCCGCGGCGGCCACGCCTCCGCCGTCACCCAGGTCCACGTGAAGATCGTCCACACCTGGCGCGGCGACCTCGTCGTCGACCTGCTCGGGCCCAGCGGCAGCACCTACCCGCTGCTCAACCAGACCGGCGGGTCCGCCGACAACGTCGACCAGACCTTCACGGTCGACGCCTCCGCCGAGACGATCGACGGCACCTGGAAGCTCCGCGTCCGCGACGCCGTCGCGCTCGACACCGGCTACATCGAGAACTGGACCATCACCCCGTAGCGGACCACACTCCGCTCCGCCGGCGGGCCGGGCCACCCCCCTCCCGGCCCGCCGGCGCCCCACGTCCCCGATAACCCGTTGCCGCGGGCCGACACGGCGGGTGATCATCGCGGGATGATCACGACCCCGCCCGACGGCCGCGCCGGAATCGACGCGTCACTGGTCAAGCGCCTGCTCGCGGCACAGTTCCCGCAGTGGGGCCACCTGCCCGTCACCCCGGTGGAGGCCGACGGCTGGGACAACCGCACCTACCGCCTCGGGCACGCCATGACGGTCCGTCTGCCCACCGCCGAAGGCTACGTCCCCGCGGTGGCCAAGGAGAACGAGTGGCTGCCCCGGCTCGCGCCCTCGCTCCCCGTCGCCGTCCCGTCCGTGCTCGGCATGGGCGACCCGGGCGAGGGCTACCCCTTCCCCTGGTCCGTACGCGGCTGGCTGCCCGGCGGGACCGCCGCCCCCGAACGCATCGCCGACCTCAGCCGGTTCGCCGTGGACCTCGGCGAGTTCCTCCTTGCGCTCCAAGGCTGCGACCCCACCGGCGGCCCGGCCGCCGGCCGCCACAGCTGGTACCGGGGCACCTCACCCGCCCACTACGACGATGAGACCCGCCGCTGCCTGGCCCTCCTCGACGGCCACGTCGACACCGCCCGCGCCCGCGCCGTCTGGGACGCCGCCCTCGCCGCCGAGTGGCACGGCCGACCCCTCTGGTTCCACGGCGACATCGCCTCCGGCAACCTCCTCGTCCGCGACGGCGAACTCGCCGCCGTCATCGACTTCGGCACCTCCGGCGTCGGCGACCCCGCCTGCGACCTGGTCATCGCCTGGACCATGTTCTCCGGCGCCGGCCGCGAGACGTTCCGCCGCACGGTCCGCCAGGACCCCGCCACCTGGGCCCGCGCCCGCGGCTGGGCCCTGTGGAAGTCACTGCTCGTGCTCGCCGACACCCTCACCACCGACCCGGCCCGCGCCGAGGTCAACCGGCACGTCATCACCGAAGTCCTCGACGACCACGACCACTTCGCGCGGGCGGCCGTGGCGGGGTGAGGACGCCGGATCAGGCGTCCGCGGCGGTGCCGGGCCATCGGAGGACCAGGCGGGTGAAGACCTTGTCGATCACGTGTCCCGCCGGGAGTTCGTGGTCCGGGGTGCCCGCGGGATGGACGGACAGGGCCGGATACCCGGTGCCGCGGACGTGCCGGTCCCAGGCGCGGACGCACGCGACCAGGCGCTCGGCCGACAGGGGCCCGGCCGCGCCGTAGGCGTGGACGACGAGTTCCAGGCGCCGCCCCCGGACCTCCGGCCCGCCCGGGACCTCAACGTAGGTGAGGTGGGCGAGGGAGCCGTCCGCCACCACGGCGGCGGCGTTCCCGCTCTTGGGAAGGGCCACGCGCCCTGGACGCCGTGAACCGCCCCGCACCAGGCGGCAGAAGCCGGGCAACGTGGTGGCCGCGAACAGCTCAAGCGTCTCCAGGGACTCCTCGGCCGCGACGGTGACGCCGGTCCTCGACTCGTGACGCCCGCCGCGCAGCGTGTCCCCGACGCCGGCCGTGTCCGGCACGGTGCCGTCCCCGAAGCACAGTTGCAGCCCGGCGCCGGCAAGGTCGACCACCGGAAGGGTCCGTGCCGCGGCCCCGCGGTCGCGGACGAATCCGCAGTACGTCCATCCGCGGGAGCGCAGCACCTCACCCTCCTTCCGGAGGGCGATGGCGCGGGTGTAGCCGTGGATCTCCAGGGGCAGGACGAGATACCGCCCGTCGGCGAGCTGGCGGCCCCACTCGGGGGAGACGTCCCAGGTCCGGTAGGTGATCACACTCGCGTCGAAACCGCCCCGCGGGACGTGACCCGGCGCCCCGTGCCCGCCGTCGCCGAGCACGACGGTGACGCGGCCGCTCCCTGCCTCCGCGGTGAGGCGCCTGGTGCGACGGACCACGTACGGGTCGACGTCGACCGTGACGACCCGTCCTGCCGGACCGACGACGTGGGCGATGAGTTCCGCGTTGTACCCCCCGGATCCGGCCTCGAACACCGTCATGCCCGGCTCCAGACGCATCTTCTCGAGCATGTCGGCCTGCAGCCACGGCGCGGAGACGGAGCTGACGGACTCCCCGCTCGCCGTGCGCCGGGTGACGACGGCGAGATCGTGGTCGTACGCGGTGGCCGGCGGGCTCTCGGGGACGTACCTGTGCCGCGGCACGGACCGGAGGGCCTCCTGGACCGGGGGCGAGGGGGCCCAGCCGCCACGGACCACGTCGTCGGCCATGCGCCCGCGCAACCGCGCCGCCGGTGCCGGTTCGCCCTCGACCGGGGGTTGCCGGCCGGCCGTCCCATAGGTCGTCATGGACGGCTGGTCCGGCACGACACCGGGCCATACGGTGGCGAGGGCCTGTGCGGACGGCGCGAAGACAGGCCCGAGCGCGGCGAGGGCGTGCAGCTCGTGCCACTCCCACCGCAGGAAGCGGTCCGGCTCGCGCACGGTGGGTTCGCCGGACCAGGAGACGGCCCGGACGACGGCGGAGAGGCGGCGGACACGGCCGCGGTCGTCGTGGAGGATCGCCACCAGATGGACGTCCTGCGTCCCGCAGGACAGGCCGGTCTCCTCGGCCAGTTCCCGTACCGCGGTCTCCGGGAAGGTCTCGCCCGGTTCGACGCGGCCGCCGGGCAGTTCCCACATGCCCTCGGCGGAACGCCCCAGGAGCACGCGGCCGCAGCCGTCCGTGACGACCACGCACGCACCGGCGACCGCCGCCGCGTCCGGTTCGCCCTCCTTCTCCACGGCCGTGAACACCGGGCACGGATCGCGCAGGACGAGCACGGCGAGCCCCTCGGCGTCGAAGCGGTCCACCGAGGCCCATCCCTCGACGAGGACGCCGATCTCGTCCTCGTCCAGGGCGATGCTCCTCCGCTCCTGCGGGGTGTTCGCGGCCAGGGGCGTGATCACCACCAGGGCACCCCCGGGGCGGAGGCGGGCCGCGAGACGAAGCAGTACGCGGGAGCGATCACGGAGGAACGCGAGCACCAGGCGCAGCGTGATGAGGTCGTATCCGGCTTCGTCCAGCTCGGCGGGGGCCTCGCGCTCGACGTCGCCGCACAACCACCGCACGCCCCCCGAGGCGTGCGCACGCTGTGCGGCCCTCTGCAGGGCGCTCTCGGTGAAGTCGACGCCGTCCACCGCGTACCCGAGCCCCGCAAGGTGCAGGGCCAGCTCCCCGGTGCCGCAGCCCACGTCCAGCGCGCGCGACCCGCTCACGGCCGGAACGTGCTCGGCGAGCAGGTCGCGTTCCGTTGCGGTGAGCCCACGGAAATCCCGCCCCGCGGTGTAGTGCTCGTCCCATGCTGTCCGGCTCGTGTAGGCCAACGGAACACTCCTGTCGCGTGGGTGACGGGCGGGCCGGGCAAGGGCCGTTCCACCGGGTCCAACGAGCAGGAGGGGCCCGACGACCGGGCCGCTTTCGGCCGTCGTGGGGGCGTTGTCGCGTCGGGGGCACGGCGCTTGTGCCGTACACCGACCCTTGGCGCACCGGCACTCCTCGCTAGGCGATGATGGCCGAAACGCCGGCCGGCTCAGCCCGCGCGTTCCGCCGCGCTGCGCTCCACGCAGAACTCGTTGCCCTCCGGGTCGGCGAGCACCACCCAGCCCGTGCCGTCCGGGCGGCGCCGGTCGTCGACCTGCGTCGCGCCGAGCAGGAGGAGGCGCTCGACCTCTTCGTCCCGCGTGCGGTCCTGCGGCTGGACGTCCAGGTGCACGCGGTTCTTGACGGTCTTGGGGTCCGGAACGGTCACGAAGAGGATGCCGGGGCCGCCGGCGACCTCGATCAGGGCTTCCTCGTCACCGGGTTTGTCGTCCTCGTGGAGCGGACGGTCCAGGACGAGGGACCAGAAGCTCGCCAGACGGTGGGCGTCGGCGCAGTCGATCGTGATGTGGCGCATTGCGGAGGTCATGGGGCGGATTGTGGTCCACGGCGCCGGACCGGGGCAACGCGGTTGTGTCAGGGGCGGCCGATAGCGTTCACGTGTCCCCCGCGGGATCCCGTGAGCCCGGAAGCAGGAAGCGACAGCCGTGAGCGATGACCTCCTGTCGGTCATACCGACCGACCCCCGGTGGCAGCCCGACCCTGATGCGGCAGAGCGTGCCGTCGCCCTCGTCGCCTCGTTGGAACCCGAGGACCCCGACGGTGCGGACATCGAGATCGAGGTCAGCCGGTACGACACCATCACGCCGGTCGAGTGCGGCGGCAATCTGGTCGCCATCGGGTGCCCGTTGTGCGGTGGCCTCGTCGACACCGCCTGGTGGTCGGAGGTGTTGGACGCGCACCGGGACGAAGGCTTCGTGACGCTGTCGGTCGACGTCCCGTGCTGCGGGGGTGCCACGTTGCTGGACGAACTGCACTACGACTGGCCGTGCGGGTTCGCGCGCTTCGAGATCGCCGTGTGGAACCCCCGCCGTGACTGGTTCGGCGACGACGAACTGGCCGCCGTCGGTGAAGCGCTCGGCCACCCCGTCCGGCAGATCAGGGCTCACGTCTGAACGGGCCGGGTACCGGCCCGTCAGTCCGCGCGCCCGGTCGCGGCCACGGTCACGCCGAGGCCGATCATCGCCAGCCCGCCGGCGCCGCCGATCGCGGACAGGCGGCGGTCGGAGCGGCCCAGCCAGACGCGGGCGGCGGAGGCGGTCAGGCCCCACAGGGTGTCGCTGACGAGGCCGATGCCGATGGGGACGAGGCCGAGGAGCAGCATCTGCGCGGGCAACGACCCGGCGGAGTGGTCCACGAACTGGGGGAGCACGGCGGCGAAGAAGACGATGCCCTTGGGGTTGGTGACCCCGACCGCGAGGCCGTCCGCGACGGTCCGCAGGTTGCCGCGGGCCGCCCGGTCGGGGGCGTCCATCGCGCCGACCGTCAGCTCCCGGCGGTGCCGGAACGCCTTCACGCCGAGGAAGACGAGGTAGGCGGCGCCGGCCAGTTTCACCACCAGGAAGAGCGTCAGGGACCGCTCGATCAGCGAGCCCAGGCCGAACGCCACGGCCACCACCAGCAGGTACGAGCCGATGAAGTTGCCCAGCACCGACGCGAGGGCGGTGCGGCGGCCGTGCGCCAGGGCGCGGCCGATGACGAAGAGCACGCTGGGCCCGGGGATGACGATGACGAGCAGGGACATCGCCGCGAACGCGAGCAGCCGGTCGGTGGACACCATGGTCCCTCACCTCCGCGGCCATTGAACCAGGTGCCCGGGGTGCCCTGCCGGTCGTGCGGCGGCCGGCAGGGAACCCCGGGGACGGGACCGGGACCCGTCAGTCCCGGCCCACCACGGCCTGGGCGTAGGGGACCAGCCGCACCGGCCCGACGAGCCCGGTGCGCTGCGAGGCGGCACCGCCGTACACGGACGGGTCGCTGACGCGCAGCCGGTTGAGCAGCGGCGTGGCCACCTCGACCTCGATCGTGTTGCTGCCGCGGCGGAGCAGCCCGCCGAGGTCCACCACGGGGTTGATGTGGCTGGTGACCGGTGCCGGCCGCCCGTTGACGCTGACCCGGAAGGTGTCGGTGACCTCGCCGAGGTCGAGCAGGGCGCCGAGGTCGCCGCTCCAGGACCGGTCGAGTTCGACGGTGGCGCGGTAGCGGCCGATGCCGGCGGCGTCCGTGAGTTCCGGGATGGCGTTCCACGGCGCCAGGGCGGCGAGGGCGATCCGGTGCCGGACGACGGTGGTGCGGTCCGGGTCCGCGCCGGGACGCCAGTCCTCCGCGTCCAGGGTCCAGGAGGTGAGCTCCCGGGGCGCGGGCACCTCCCCGACGACGGTGCCGACCGACCCCCCGCGCGACAGCGTCGTGGTGTAGGTGCCGGCGGCGCGGGCGCGCAGGACGAGCCGGCCGTCGTCGAAGCGCACGTCGTCCGCGTCCGTGGTGACGGCGTGGGTACGGCCGGGCTTGCCGTGGAACCGTCCCGGCGGCGCGAAGGCCACGACCATCGACTCGGCCGGCTGCAGCGCCACCCGGAAGGTGAACAGGTCGCCGTCCTGCGCGTACAGGGCCAGCGGCCGGGCCTCGCCCGTCCACGGGTCCAGCAGGTACGGCACCGCGCCCGAGCGGGTGCGGCGTACCGTGACGGCGTGGTCGATCGCGGCGACGGGGGGCTTCACGGTCTCGGCGTGCTTGCCGTTGACGAGGTAGAACCAGTCGACGCCCTCGTCGAAGCGGTGCATCGTGAGCAGCGTCGAGGGCACGGCGTAGCTCACGTCGGGCACCAGACCGAGGTCCGTGAGGGCCTGACCCACCGCCGTCTTGTCGGTGACCTGCCGGACCCGCGGCTGAGCCAGCAACTCGGTGACGAGCGCGCGGAGTTGCTGCAGGGTGGAGTCGTCCTCCACGCCGGGCGTCGTGACCGTCGTCCAGTCGCCGAGCAGGACGACCGGCAGCCCGGCCCGTGTCAGGCGCAGCAGGTGGCGCGCGTCCGGGAGGGTGAGGGTGACCGCCGAGCCGGAGAAGAAGTCGCCCTCGACGAACAGCGCCCGGTAGGCGGGGCCGTCGGGGGCCAGCCGGCCGTCGCGGACCTTCGCCGACGGAAGGTCCAGCAGGGGCCCGCTGAGGAACTGGTGGGTCCAGCCGAGCGGCACGCCCGTCGAGGTGAACCAGGACGCGCCGATGCCCGTCGCGGTGTAGCCGGTCTGCCGGAAGACGGCGACGTCGATCCGGGAGGTGCCGCGCTGCATGGCGTGGTGCACCCGGGACAGGTACCCGGACACGTCGGTGACGTGCCGCCACGTCGGGTGCCGCGGGCCCCAGGACTCGCCGTAGCCGACGGTGCCGTTGTACGGGGTGAAGGCCGCGTAGCCGGGCCACTTCACCCCGGGCAGCGTGGCGTACGAGAAGCCGTGCACGACGGTCTGGTTGACGCCGGCCGCGTACGCGCCGCCCATGGTGCGCAGGAACTTATCCCACGTGGTGCTGTACGCGGAGCCGGTGTAGGCGCCTGCCTCGCAGGACAGCACCGTGTGGCCCGCCATGTCCCGGCCGCCGGCCAGGCAGCGGTAGTCGTCGAGGTTCTTGAAGCCCAGCGACTCGCCCTCGGGGATGTCCAGCAGCGCGGCGGACCGGATGGCGTCGGTCTGCAGGCCGTACGGCTGCGCGCGCATCCCCAGGCCCAGCGAGTGCGCCCAGCCGCGCAGCGCCGTGAGGTGGTGGGTGTTGTACAGGTCGCTGACGGTGTCCCAGAAGTCGTGCCGTATCTGGCGGGTCGCGACGGCGTCGTAGGCGTAGACCTGGTTGCCGCCGCTCATCGCGATGACCGGCAGGACGGGCAGCAGCGGGTAGCCGTTGCGCTCCTCGAAGGCGGCGGGCAGCCCGGGGGTCCAGGGCAGCGCCTTGGTCTCGATCTCCAGGGAGTCCTCGAACAGGACGCCGCCGGCGCTCTTGAGGAGGCCCCTGATCTCCTTCGTGAGCAGGTTGCGCTCCCAGAAACCGGTGACGGCGGCGGTGCCGGCCGCGCTGAAGTGGTCCACGACGTACGCGGTGGGCGAGGTGTGCGGACCGCCCTCGGGGGTCTGCCCGGTGCCGCGCTGCCAGAAGGCGGTGAGCACCCAGTCGCCCCCGCCGGGCGCGGTCCAGTCCACGGCGCCGTCGGCGACGTGCTCGGTGAGGTCCTGGACGCTCGCGCGGTCCAGGCCGGTCTCCTTGCGGGTGGCGTTCTCGGGGGCGATCCGGGTGGCCAGCAGGCCCAGCAGCCGCTGCCGGGTGACCCCGGACGCGGGGGCCGCGGCGGGGGCCGGCACGGGGCCCGAGTAGGCCGTTCCGGCGGCCACGGTGACGGCGCCGAGGGCGAGTTCCTGCACCGCGGCATCGCTGTCGGGGGTGATCCCGGGGACGGCCGCGGGCCAGCTGGGGCCGATGGTGAGGTCGATGGTGACGCCCCTGCGGCGGGCCTGGTCCAGGGCCGCGTGGACGCCGGCGACCCAGGCGGGGCTGCCCCAGCCGTGGTGCTCGGTGTCCAGGACGGAGGTGTCCTTCACGCTGTGGTGGACGGCGGCGATCTCGGCGCCGCCGAACCCGGCGTCGGCGATCTGGTCGACCTCGCGTCTGATCTCGTCGGGGTCAACCAGCCCGTCCGGCCACCACCAGCGGAACTTCGGCCGCACCGCGCTCCCCGGCGCGGCGAACGCGCCCGCCGCGCCGCCCGCGCCCGCCGTCCCGGTCCGCGCCTCGGCGGCGGCAGCGGGCAGTGCGGGGGCCAGGGCCGCCGCGGTTCCCGCGACGGCGGTGGCGATGAGGAGGCTGCGACGGGAAACCCCGCCGGCCTCGGGGCGGTTGCTGTCGTCGTGCATGGTTCCGTAGCTCCCCGGAGTGAGAGGTGGAGGTGCCTTTCATCCCGGAGTGATCAGTGCCGAGATGCAACGCGCTGCTGATCGAACCGTGCATTGAACCGTTTCAATCTCCGCGGAGGCTACAGCGAGGTCCCGGGTGGGGGCAAGGTCCCGGCGGCCGCGAACCTCGACGGGTGTGGTGGGGGAGGCCTGCGCCGCCGTCAGGAGCAGGCGTGCCACGGCTTGTGCCGGACCTCCGCGGCGGGTGCGGACCGTGAGATGAGAACGTTTCAGGCAGGGATGGCGAGCACGCGGTCGCGATGGGTTCCGAGGTCGCCGGGAAGGTGCGGCGCAATCCGCCGTGCGGGAGGGACTCGATGAAATCCGGCACGCATGGCGTCCCCTTCCGGCGTTTCCACCGTATAGCGCACGGGAGGTCTTGCCGCAAGGCCCCCACAGGGGGCGAAAATCGCTCCTCACGCGCCGGGGAATGGCGCAGGACGGGAGCGAGATGCGTTTTCTGTTGTCCACGATCGGGACGCGCGGCGAAGTCCAGCCACTGGTCGCGCTGGCGGTGGAATTGAAGGCCATGGGGCATGAGGTGGTGGTGTGCGCGCCTCCCGATTTCCGTGAGTGGGCAGGATCCCTGGGAATCACGTACGTGCCCGTCGGACCCGAACTGCGCGGGACCGCGAAGCAGAGTGCCGGAGCCGTTCCGACGCCGGAGCAACGGCGCCTGATGATCGAGGGCACGGTCGCCACGCAGTTCGAGGCCGTGGGCGCGGCCGCCGAGGGCTGCGACGCCGTCGTGGCGGGCGGGGCCCTGGCCGTCGCCGCCCGCTCGGTGGCCGAACAGCGGGGCATCTGCTACGTGTACGCGGCGTTCGCCCCCGTCACCCTGCCCTCCGAGCGGCACGCACCGCCCGTCTTCGGCATGCTCGGGCAGCAACCCGCGGCCGGGAACGCCGACCACCGCGCGCTCTGGGCCGAGGACGCCGCACGCTGGAACGCCCTGTGGGCCGGCCCCCTCAACGCCCGCCGCGCCGCCGCCGGACTGCCGCCGGCCGAGGACGTGCGCGCCCACATCTTCACCGCCTCCCCGTGGCTCGCCGCGGATCCGGTGCTGGCCCCCTGGCCCCAGCCGTCCGCAGCACTCGACGTGCTCCAGACGGGCGCCTGGCTGCTCCCGGACGACCGGCCGCTGTCCCCCGAGGTGGAGGCGTTCCTGGACTCCGGGGAGCCACCCGTCTACTGCGGCTTCGGCAGCGTGCGCGCACCGGACGGCGTCGCCGGCACGGTGATCGGCACCGCCCGCGCGCTCGGACGACGCGTCATCGTGTCCCGGGGCTGGGCCGATCTGGCGCCCGTGGACGACGGTCCCGACTGCTTGACGATCGGCGAGGTGAACCAGCGGGCGCTCTTCCCGCGCGTCGCCGCGGTGATGCACCACGGCGGCGCCGGCACGACCACCGCGGCAACGGCCGCGGGGACACCGCAGGTCGTCCTCCCGCAGATGTTCGACCAGTTCTACTTTGCGGGCCGCGTCGCCCGGCTCGGCATCGGCAGCGCCCCTCCCGCCGGCGCCCCCGCAGCGGAGCCGCTGCGCACGGCGCTTCGCGCCGCCCTCGCCCCGGAGGTGGCCGAGCGGGCCCGGTCCGTCGCCGGCACCGTCCGCACGGACGGCGCGCGGACCGCCGCGCGGCGCCTGGCCGAGGGGGCCCGGCGCACCGGTCGCCCAGCCCGCCCCGCCCGCTCCTCGACGCCTACTGGTCGACGGTGAAGATCACGGCACGGCCCTCCCGTGCCGCCGCCCGGTAGAAGTCCTTCAGCCCGGGCAGGAACGCCTCGGTGTAGGCCAGGTCCTCCGCGTCGCCGGTGCCCTGGTAGGCCTCGAAGGTGAGCGTGGCGAAGCGCTCGCGCAGCCACGCGGCGTCCAGCGGCTCCAGGGCCGCCGCGACCCCTCGAACCTGGTCCGCGGTGACGTGGCAGACGATGTAGTCGTCCTCTTCGTGGAGCGGTACCCCGCCGAGGATGACGTGCGACAGGGGGAATTCGCCGTTGTCGAAGCTCAGGTCACCGTCCGTGAAGCACCGGTGCAACGCGTCCCATGACGAGTCGAGTTCGCACAGGTGGTCGCTGTCCCAGCGCTCCTCGATCTCCTCGACGACCGCGGCCAGCGCGTCGTCGTCCTCGCAGGCCAGAATGCGTGCGGAGTCGGTTTCGTCCAAGGCGAAGAGAACGGCGCGGGTCCCCATCGTGCCCTCCCGGCGGGTGCTCGGATGCGGTGCGGTGCGATCCAACCACACGGCCGTCCGGGCTCCGCTACGTTCGGGCCATGCGGATCACCAAGTACACCCACGCTTGCGTGCGCATCGAGCACGAGGGGCGCGTACTCGTCGTCGACCCCGGGACGTGGAGCGAGCCGGCCGCGCTGACCGGGGCGGACGCCGTACTCGTGACGCACGAGCACATCGACCACGTCGACGTCCTGCGCCTGGCCGGGCTCGGCGTACCGGTCCACGCCCCCGCCGACGCGGACGTCCCCCGGCTGGAGGCGATCCGGGTCACCCCCGGTGCGGAGTTCACCGCCGCGGGTTTCCGCGTGCGCGCGGTCGGCGGCCGTCACGCGCCCGTCCACGCGGGCCGGCCCGCCTGCGCCAACCTCGGTTACGTCATCGACGACGCCGTCTACCACCCCGGTGACGCCCTGCACGTGCCCGGGCAGCCGATCGAGACGCTCATGGTTCCGCTCCAGGCCTCCTGGCTGAAGACGACCGAGGCGATCGGCTTCGTCAACGCGGTCGCACCGCGCCGGGCGTTCGGGATCCACGACGGCCAGATCAACGAGCGCGGCCTCAGTAGCGTCAACGGCTGGCTCGCGGAACGGACCGACCACGGCTACCGGTACCTGCGGCCCGGCGAATCGCTCTGAACGTGAGGGTGTTTCCCCCGGAAACGGCGACGACGACAGCGGCAGACCGGCGGCCGGCCGGCCCTCCGGCGCGCACCGCGGGCGTCCACGCACAGATGGCCCGCGGGTGAACGCCGTTCGTCGGGAAGCGGTACCACGGGGGCCGGCGGCACTACGATCGCGCGATGGCTGACGACACCTTCCTCACGCACGGCCCCCGGGTTGCCATCCGGCGGATCACCGCACGGGACCACGAAGAGATCGGCGCGCTCTCCCGGGAGAGCGCCGCACTGCACGCGCCCTGGGTGCCCGCGTGGGAGCACACGCCCGAGTCCTTCGGTGCCTGGGTCGGGCGCTTCGACCACCCGACGCACGAGGGATTCGTGATCTGCCTCCCCGGGACCGGCGCCATCGTCGGCGGGGTCAACATCAACGACATCGTCAGGGGCACCATTCAGAGTGGTGCCCTCGGCTACGTCGCGTACGCGTCGACCGCGGGTCGCGGCTACATGACGGAGGGGCTGCGGTTGGTGATGGCGTACGCCTTCGGCGACCTCGGCCTGCACCGGCTGGAGGCCAACATCCAGCCCGCGAACGTGGCGTCGATCAGGCTGGTGGAGCGGCTGGGCTTCGAGCGCGAGGGGTACTCCCCGCGCTTCCAGTACCTGGACGGCGCCTGGCGGGGCCACGAACGGTGGGCCGTGACGGCCGAGATGGCGATGGGCGAACCCCGCGAGGCGGACTGAGGCACGCACACCGCCGGGCGCCGGGGACGGTCGCGCCGCGGTGTTAGCGTCCCGGCCATGGACGACAGCGTTTACGTGGGCAATGCCGGTGAGGACGCGCCGCTCGACAAGGGGTGGCTGCTGGGGCACTTCAAGGAGGCGGGCGACCCCCGGCACAGTGACGCCGTGGAGATCAAGTGGGGCGTCCATCCGGCGGGGGACGAGCGCGGGGAGTGGGTGCGCGGCGAGGAGCGGACGGCGCTGCAGGTCCTCGTCAGCGGGCGGTTCCGGGTCGACTTCCCCGGGCGGTCCGTGGTGCTGGCGCGTCAGGGGGACTACGTCGTCTGGGGCAAGGGCGTGGACCACTCGTGGGTGGCGGAGGAGGACTCGACGGTGCTGACCGTCCGCTGGCCGTCCGTGCCCGGATACGCCGTCCCGGCCGCCGAGGAGGAGTAGCGGCCCCGCCCCGCGGCCCGCGGGGAGCTGGCTCGAAATTTTCGGCGGCACCGCCGAGTTGAGCCGCCCGACGCCGCCGACGGCCCCACCGGCCCCGCATTGATCAGGGAAAAGGTCCGCAGATCCGCATCATCCGGGCGGTGTGGCGTGTCCGCCACCGTGGCTGAAACTGATCGCTCGGCTTCGTCACTTCACTGTTGCCGCACCGTAAATCCGCACGTGGTCGGCTCGCCGTGGGACCGCTCCCACGATGAGTGGCTGACCGACTTTCGGACAATGATCTCCGCAGTGATGACAGTGGACGAACATGCTGAAACGATCCCCCAGGTCGTGCGGGCATCACTCGCACGTCACCTCGCGGAGGCATCAAGGGCCTCCAATGTTCCCGTCCCCAACGGCCGTTCACGCGGCCGGGCACAAGGAGCTCCACGAGTGACGAACCATCCCGCTGTCACGGGCGCCAGTTCACCGCCGAATCCCTCTCCCACCCGCCGTGCGCGCGGAGCACGCGGCCGCGTCGCGGCGACCGCCGCCGTGACCCTGGCCGCTCTGCTGACCCCCCTCCTCCCGGCCACCGGCGCCGCCGCCGCGCCCGAGGGCGACGGGACGGCACCGCGCAAGATCGTCGCGGAGTCCCGGCCCGGGGCGCGCTCCGTCGCCCTTTCCGCCGCGCAGCGCAAGCAGCTGCTCAAGGCCGCGTCCGACGGGCGCAGCACCACCGCCCGCGCCCTCCAACTGGGCGACAAGGAAGCGCTGATACCCAAGGACGTCATCAAGGACGCCGACGGCACGGTGCACACCCGTTACGAGCGCACCTACGCCGGGCTCCCGGTCGTCGGCGGCGACCTGGTGGTCCACGAGCGGGCGGGCGCACGCACCGTCAGCAAGGCGTCGCCGGCCCGGGTCACGGTGCCGACGACGAAGGCCGCCGTCAGCGCCGCGAAGGCGAAGAAGTCCGCCCTCTCCGCCGCCAAGAGCGAGCGGACCCAGGACCCGGCGGCGGACGGCGCCCCTCGTCTGGTCGTCTTCCTCGGCGACGGCAAGCCCACGCTCGCCTGGCAGTCCTCCGTCACCGGCACCCAGCAGGACGGGACCCCGAGCCGGCTGAACGTCGTCACCGACGCCGCGACCGGCAAGGAGCTCCAGAGCGTCGAGGAGATCCGCTCGGGCACCGGCAACAGCCAGTACAGCGGGCAGGTGCAGATCGGCACCGTGAACAATGGCGGCGTCTACGAGCTGACCGACACCGAGCGAGGCGGGCACAAGACGTACGACCTGACCGGCGTCGGCGGGATCGGCAACCTGCTCACCGACGACGACGACGTCTGGGGCGACGGGACGGTCGCCGACCGCCAGACCGCCGCCGTGGACGCCGCCTACGGCCAGCGCGAGACCTGGGACTTCTACAAGGGGCGCTTCGGCCGCAACGGCATCGCCGACAACGGTGTCGGGGCGTTCTCCCGCGTCCACTACGGCGACTCGTACGCCAACGCCTTCTGGGACGACGGCTGCTTCTGCATGACGTACGGCGACGGCCGCGGCAACGAGCACCCGCTCACCGAACTCGACATCGCCGCCCATGAGATGACGCACGGCGTCACCTTCGCCACCGCCAACCTCACCTACATCGGGGAGTCCGGCGGCCTCAACGAGGCGACCAGCGACATCATGGCCACGGCCGTGGAGTTCGCCGCCGACAACCCCGCCGACGTCCCCGACTACATGATGGGCGAACTCGCCGACGTCCGCGGCACCGGCAAGCCGCTGCGCTACATGGACCAGCCGTCCAAGGACGCCGACCCCGTCAAGGGCACGTCGCTGGACTACTGGACGCCGCAGCTCAAGAAGGAGGACGTCCACCACAGCTCCGGCCCGGCGAACCACTTCTTCTACCTCCTCTCCGAGGGCAGCGGGAAGAAGAGCATCAACGGCGTCGCCTACGACAGCCCCACCTTCGACGGCCTGCCGGTCGCCGGCATCGGCCGGGACAACGCGACCGACATCTGGTACCGGGCGCTGACGACCTACATGACCAGCAGCACCGACTACGCCGGCGCCCGCAGCGCCACCCTCCAGGCGGCCGCCGACCTGTTCGGGCAGGGCAGCGACACCTACGAGGCCGTCGGCAACGCCTGGGCGGCGGTCAACGTCGGCGCCCGCTACGTCAACCACATCGCCATCGTGACCCCCTCCACCCGCCCCGTGGCCGTCGGTCAGCCGATGACCCGTCAGATCGAGGCGGTGGGCTCCAGCCCCGGGCGGCTGGTCTACTCCGCGCACAAGCTGCCCAAGGGCCTGTCCATCAACGCGCGCACCGGCCTGATCAGCGGCACGCCGAAGAAGGCCGGCACCTACAAGACGGCCATCACCGTCGAGAACACCGCGCAGCACAAGGCCAAGCGCACGGTGCGAATCGACTGGCCCGTCCTGGCCTCCGGCGGGCGCTTCTTCGTCAACCCCGCCCGCTACGACATCCCCAACTGGAAGACGATCGAGTCGCCGCTGATCGTGACCGGCCGCAAGGGCAAGGCGTCCAGCGACCTCAAGGTGACGATCGACCTCGTCCACCCGTGGGTCGGCGGCCAGATCGTCACCCTGGTCGCCGAGAACGGTACGGAGATCCCGGTGAAGCCCTGGTACTGGGACACCGGCGAGGGCGAGGTGCACGCCACGTACACCGTGGACGCCTCGGCGGTCCCCGCCAACGGCACCTGGAAGCTGCGGGTCACGGACAACACCCCCGGCATCTTCACCGTCGACCCCGGCTACCTCGACCGCTGGAGCCTGACCTTCTGACCACCGTGCGCAGCCGGTGCCGCTCCGGCACCGGCTGCGCCGTCACGGTCGGGCGCCGGACCGGGTCCGAGCCGTCGCCGGGCGCTCCGGGCGGGAGGACGTCGCGGTGCTGTTCGCCGGGGCCGCGCGGACACGGCCTGAGACTGGACCCGCCCGGGACTCCGCACGCAGGCCTGCGGCCGGCGGACATCCCGGTATGGACGCGCAGCGTCGATAATCGACGTATGAGTCAGCGGAACGCTTCGAACACCACGCTGGGTGACTTCCTGCGGGCGTGCCGTTCCCGGGTGAACCCCGGAGACGTGGGCCTGCCGGACGACGGGCGGCACCGCCGGGTGCCGGGACTCCGCCGGGAGGAGCTGGCGCAGCTGGCCAACGTGAGCGTGGACTACGTGGTGCGCCTGGAGCAGGGGCGTACGGTGCACGTCTCGACGGCGGTGCTGGAGTCGCTCGCGCGGGCGCTGCGCCTGCGGCCCGACGAGCGCGACTACCTGCTGCGGGTCGCCGCGGCCGGCGCCGAACCGTCCGCCTCCGCGCCGCCGCGCATCCGGCCGCAGACGCAGACCCTGCTCGACGGGCTGCAGGAGTACCCGGCCCTGCTGCTGAGCCACCGGCTGGACGTCCTGGGCTGGAACCCGCTGGGCGCGGCGCTGATCGCCGACTTCGCCGCCGTTCCGGAGCCGCAACGCAACCTGGTGCGCATGGCGTTTCTGGACCCGGCCTTCCGCGAGCTCTACGTGGACTGGCGGACCGTCGCCCGCGAGTGCGTCGCCTACCTCCGCATGGGCGCGGCGCGCGACCCGCAGGACCCGCGGCTGAAGGCGCTGGTGCAGGAACTCTCCGAGGCCGACGCCGACTTCCGCCGCTGGTGGTCGGACCACCGGGTGCGGACCCGGGCCGCGGGGCAGAAGACCTTCCGGCACCCGGTGGCCGGCACCATGACGCTGGACTTCCAGAGCCTCGTCGTGGGCGACGACCCGGACCAGACCGTCTTCGTCTACACCGCGCAGCCCGGCACCCCCGCCCACGAGGCCCTGCGCTTCCTGGCCACCTGGTCGGCGAGCCCCGCCGCCGTGCGCCCGTGACCGGAACTGGCTGGTACTGCCGGTCCCAGGAAGCCGTCGCCTACGGTTGATCCTTCTCTGGCCCGCCCTTCGCCGCGGGCACACGCTGGGACACGTCGACAGAACGACCCCCAGTGATCATGAGGAGCACATCACCATGACGACGTGGTTCATCACCGGCGCATCCCGCGGGTTCGGCCTGGAAATCGCCCGGCAGGCCCTCGAGCGGGGCGACAACGTCGTGGCCACCGCCCGTACCCCCCGTGCCGTGGAGGAGGCCCTCGCGGCCCACGCGGACCGGCTGCTGGCCGTACCGCTCGACGTGAACGACGAGGAGCAGGCCCGGGCCGCCGTCCAGGCGGCGGTCGAGCGCTTCGGCACCATCGACGTCCTCGTCAACAACGCGGGCAGGGGCCTGCTCGGCGCGGTGGAGGAGACCAGCGACGCCGAGGCGCGCGCGGTGTTCGACACCAACGTCTTCGGACTGCTGACCGTGACCCGTGCCGTCCTGCCCGTCATGCGGGCCCGGCGTTCCGGACGGATCGTCAACCTGAGCTCCGTCGGCGGCTTCGTCGGGTGGGCGGGCTGGGGCCTGTACTGCGCGACCAAGTTCTCCGTCGAGGCCGTGACCGAGGCCCTGCGGCTGGAGCTCGCGCCGCTCGGCATCCAGGCGACCGCCATCGAGCCCGGCCCGTTCCGCACGGACTTCCTGGACTCCTCCTCGCTGCACCGCACCGAGCGGGTCATCGAGGACTACCAGGCGAGCGCGGGAGGCATGCGCGCCTGGGCCGACGACAGCAACCACGCCCAGGACGGCGACCCGGTGAAGGCGGCGGCCGCCATCCTCACCGTCGCCCGGGCGGAGGAGATGCCGGCCCGGATCCCGCTGGGCAAGGCCAGCCTCGCCGACGTGGAGGACAAGCTCGCCGGAGTGGCCCGTGAGATCGGGACGTGGCGGGACCTCGCCCTGTCCACCGACTTCACCTCGTGACCCGGGGCCCGGGCTGTGCCGGCCGGTCTCAGCGCAGCGCCTCGGGGCCGCCGTTGAGCGCGGTGAGCAGGGCCAGGGGCGTGGCCGCGGCCCAGGCCTGCGGCGAGCAGGAGTGCGGATACGGCACGGGGACCGGGTGCTCGTCCCGCCCGTACCCGGCCATCACCTCCGGCAGCCGCCAGTCGTGCGCGGCGGCCGCCTGGACCAGCCCGTGGGCGATCTGCGAGGCCTCCTCCGCCAGACCGCTGCGCGCCAGACCCAGCACGACGACCGCGTTGTCGTGCGGCCAGATGCTGCCGCGGTGGTACGACAGCGGGTGGTAGGGGGCCTGGCCCGACGCCAGGGTGCGCACCCCCCAGCCGGAGAAGAAGTCGGGCTGCAGCAGGCGCCGTCCCACCGTCCGCGCGTCGGCCGGGTCGAGGATGCCGGACCACAGCAGGTGCCCGGCGTCCGAGGCGAGGGCGTCGACCTGCCGGTCCTCGCCGTCCAGGGCGAGGGCGGGGAAGTCCGGGCCGCTCATCCAGAAGTCCCGGCGGAACCGTTCCCGCAGGTCCGCCGCGGCCTTCTCGAGCCGGGCCGCCTCCTCGGCGTCGCCCCACACGGTCCGGGCCAAGCGCGCGGTGCGGACCAGGGCGTCGTAGGCGTAGCCCTGGACCTCGGCGACGGCGAGCGCGCCCTCGGGCCGGCGGCCGTCGGCGAAGCAGATGGCCCCTTCGGAGTCCTTCCAGTTCTGGTGCGCCAGCCCGCCGCGCGCGGCGTCGGAGGTGTAGCGGAGGTAGCCGCTCCCGCCCAGCCCGCCGTCGCGGAACATCCACTCCACCGCGGCACGGGCGTGCGGCTCCAGGCGCCGCGCGAGCCGTGGATCGCCGGTCGCCGCGCTGTGGGCCTCCAGCAGCACCAGGAAGAGCGGGGTGGCGTCGGCACTGCCGTAGTAGCGGCCGTACGGCACCTGCCGGAAGTGGGCGAGTTCACCGTGCCGGACCTCGTGCACGATCCTGCCCGGCTGCTCGAGGCGGGCCGCGTCGTACCGGGTGCCCTGAGTGGCCGCCAGCGCGAGCAGGGTGTCGGCGGCCAGCTCCGGCCGGTACGGCAGCGCGAACAGCGAGGTCAGCAGCGAATCGCGGCCGAAGAGGGTGAGGAACCAGGGGATGCCGGCCGCGGGCACCAGCAGCGGCTCGCCGGCCGGGCCCGTCGCCGGTACGCGGAGCCGGGCCAGGTCGGCCAGGCCCGCCGCGCAGGCCCGGGCGAGCTCGTCCCAGTTGGTGAGCGAACGCGGCCGCGGCCGCGCCTGGACGAAGCCGTCCTCCTCGGCGGCATGCCGGTTGCGGACCGCCATCGGGTCCGGGGGAGCGTCCGGTTCCGCGGCGCCGTGGGGCACCGCCCGGACGCTCAGGGCGAGCTCGGCCGCACCGTGTCCGGGCAGGGACAGCCGCCAGGTGAGCAGGCGCGCGGTGCCCTCCGGCGCCAGCGGGCGGACTTCCGCGGGGGCGGGGGAGGCAGTGACGGTGGTACGCGCGTCCCAGTCCTCGCCGCGCCGGTAACGGAAGGTGACGCCGTCCGGCCGGTCCTCGGCGGTGCGCCGCCCGTCGGCCTTGTCGTAGTGCCGGTGGTCGCCCCGCAGCTCGAACTGGTCCGCGAAGTCGGCGTCCACCTCCAGCGCGATCTCCACCGTCGCCGGCTCCGCGCGGTTGCTGACCACGCGGACGCGCTCGGTGAGCGCACCCGCCACGACGGCCTGGCGGCGGAAGAGCGCGTACGCGGGCGGTTCGTCCCGGCCGCCCTCAGGGGTGAGCACGAAGCCGTCGTCGGAGGAGGTCAGCAGGGACGGCGTGACGCCGTCCGCGGTGAGTCGCCAGCGGCTCAGGTGCCGGGCGTCGCGGAGGAAGAGGCCGTCCGGGGTGTCGCCACGGCGTCCGGTGATGTCTCCGGAGCGGCTGGTGGAGGCGAAGGTGCCGCGGTGGACCAGCAGACGTTCGACGGTCATCGGGCGGGCTCTCCTTGGGGTGTCCGGTGCAGCAGGTCCAGGGCCAGCGCCGCGGTCCAGCTGAAGCGGCGGATGCCGCGGCCCTGGCCGCCGTGCGGTTCGACGTACTCGGCGAAGCCGGTGCGGTAGGCGTCGTCGAGCGCCTGGTCGCGCAGGGCGCCGGCCGCCTCGGTCGCGCCGTGCTGCCGCAGGCCTCGGTGGACCAGCCAGGCGGTGTTGAACCAACTGGGGCCCCGCCAGTAGCGGTTGCCGTCGTACTCGGGGGCGGTGAGGTCGTAGCTCGGCACCAGGTGCACCCCGCCGAGCCGGAAGCGCTCGCCGTGGGCCGTCGCGATCAGCGACCGTACGACGCTGTCCGGGAGGCCCGGCACGACCAGCGGTACGAGTCCCGCGACGCTGTGGCCGCCGACGGCCCCGCCGGTCGTCAGGTCACGGGCGAGGAAGATGCCCGCGGTGGGGTCCCACAGCCGCTCGACCAGCGCGGCCGTGGCCTCGGCCGCCTTCCGGCGGTGCGGTGCGGGGTCCGCGCCGGCGGCCGCGGCGATCTCGGCGAGGGCGTGCTCGGAGGCGATGAACAGGGCGTTGAAGCAGGGGTCCTCGAGGGCGAAGGCGTGCGGGGTGCGCGCGTCGTCGTAGCCGTGGTCGCGGTAGTCGGCGGCGAGCCGGACGTAGCGGCCGTAGTCGAGGTCGGTGGGGCGGTCGGCGGGCGCGCTGTGGTCGAGGTCCGCCCTGCGAAAGGACTCCGGCGGGGCCGGTTCGACCCGGGCGAGCGCCGCGTCCCAGACCGGGCTGTTGTCCAGGCCGGGCTCCCAGGGGTGCACCACGGCCGCCAGCCCGCCGCCGCCCAGGTCGCGCGAGGCGGCGAGGTAGCGGTGCCAGGCGGCGAGCCGGGGGTACATCCGGCGCAGGAAACCGCGGCGCCGGGACTCGGCCGGGTCCGCGAGGTGGACCTGCCAGGCGGCGAGGGCGTGCACCGGCGGCTGGACGATGCCGGAGGTCTCGATGTCCGCCGGCGCGCCTGAAGCCGCTCCCGCGCGCGAGCTGCGCCAGAAGTCGGGGCTCGGGAAGTACGCGTCCAGGGGCACCGAGGGGTTGAAGACGATGTGCGGGACACGGCCGTCGCGCCATTGCGCCCCCAGCAGGGTCTCCAGTTCGCGCTGGGCCCTGCGCGGGGCGAGCCGGGCCAGCCCGATGGCGATGAAGGCGGAGTCCCAGCTCCACTGGTGCGGGTAGAGGGTGCGCGAGGGGACGGTCGCCGCGCCCGTCCAGTTGGACAGCAGGACGCGGGCGGCGGCCCGGCGCAGCGCGGAGTCCCGGTCCCCTTCGCGGTCAGGGGAGCGCAGGGCCGGTTCCAGGACGGCCGTCATCCGGCGGCCCGGTGCAGGAACGCGGGGACGGAGCGCACGGCGTCGACGGGGTCACCGGTCAGACGGCACTCCGCGGCCAGGTAGCCGTCGTACCCGGCGGCGTCCAGCGCCCCGAGCCAGGCCGGCCAGTCCAGGTGGCCGGCGCCGGGCTGGAAGCGATTGGAGTCGCTGACCTGGGCGTGGCCGATCAGCGGTGCCACGGCCAGGATGGCCGCAGCAGGATCGGTCTCCTCGATGTTCATGTGGTAGCTGTCGATCCCGATGCGCACCGAGTCCAGACCCACGGTGCGGATCAGGTCGGCGGCCTGCTCCAGCCGGTTGACCATGTGGTCCTCGTAGCGGTTGAGGGGCTCCAGGAAGAGCGTGACACCCTCGGCGCGGGCGTGCTCACCCAGTTCCGTCAGTCCCTCAAGGAGCACCTCGCGGTCCTCCTCCTCGCTGCGCGGCGGCTCGAAGGGCGGCAGCCTGCGGGAGAACATGCCGTACGAGGCAGGGGTCTGGGCCCCGCGGCCGCCGAGTTCGGCGATGACGCTGAGCTGCGACTTCATCTGGGCGACGGCGTCACGGCGCAGGTCGGGGTCGAAGGCGCCGAAGAAGTGCAGCATGTCGACGCAGACGGTCGGCATGACGACCCCGTCGGCCTGGGCCCTGCGCAGTTCGGGGAGCCGGTCGCGGAAGTGGAGGTCGCCCTTGCCGCGCAGTTCGATGGCGTCGTAGCCGGCTTCCTGGGCGAACTCCCACTTCTGCTGGAGGGTGTCACCGGGCAGCAGCTGTTCCTGGCAAGCGGTCTTGAACATGATCGAGGGGCCTCTCAGAACTCCAGGACGACCTGGAGCGCGTCGGCGGGACGCTCATCCAGCAGGACGTAGGCTTCGGCCGCGTCGGCGACCGGGACGACATGGCTGACGAGGGACTCCACGTCGACGCGCCCCTCGGCGACCAGCCGCAGGAAGGTCTGCTGGAGGCGTTCGACGCTCCAGCGCCCGCTGAGCTGCGGCGGGACCCCGCCGATCTGGGAGCAGATCAGCTGCACGCGGTTGTGGTGGAACTCGTCGCCGAGCCGCAGGCCCACGCCGTCGCCCTGGTAGAAGCCGGAGGCGACGACGCGCCCGCCGACCGCGACCGAGCGCAGGGCGTCGTGCAGCGCCGGGTAGGCGCCGCTGATCTCGATGGCGACGTCGGCGCCGCGGCCGTCGGTGGCGGCGCGGATCCGCTCGGCGACCGCGTCCGTGCGGGCGTTGAGGGTGGTCGTCGCGCCGTACTCCGCGGCCTTGGCGAGGCGGACGTCGAGCGCGTCGACCGCGGTGACGCGGGCGCCGTTCAGCTGGGCGAGCCGGGTGGTGAGCAGCCCGATGACGCCCTGGCCGAAGACGGCGACGTCCTCACCGAGGTGGACGTCGGCGCCGAGGACGGCGTTGTAGGCGATCGCCCCGACGCGGGCGAAGGCACCGGCCAGCGGCTCCAGGCCGGCCGGGAGCACGTGCCCGGCCATGCGCTCGGCGGGCACGACGCCCTCGCTGCGGTGGCCCCAGATGCCCCAGACGAGGTCGCCCACGGCGGGCATGCCGGGGACGTCCGTGAGCTCGGGTGAGACTTCCGTCACCTCGCCGACCTCGGAGTACCCCCAGCCCGCGACGGGGTACTCGATGCCCGCCGCGCCCTCGCGGAACAGGCGCGCCTCCGGGTCCCAGGTGCGGGTCAGGTACGGGTTGGTGCCGCGGTACGCGGTGAGCTCGGTGCCCGCCGAGATGCCGGAGTAGCGGGTTCGTACGCGCAGATGGCCAGGGGGCAGGGGAGCTGACTCGCTCGGGGCGACCTCCACCTGACGGGGGCCGGTGAACTGGACGACGCGTTCCACAGGGGGACTCCGGAAAGATCGGTTATGCGGTCCGTTCAGCCATCGGAGGCTGACTTACGTCGAAGATATCCGAGACTTAAGTCTTGTCAACAAGCAAAAGTGGTGCTCTGATGCAACGCGTACGTAACGCGAGGCTGACGTGAGGACGGTTGATGCGCATGTGGTCCCGACGGTCGAGGGCGCTGGCGAGCGGCTTGGCCGCCGCACTGGGGGTCGGGCTGATGTCCGGGTGCGCGGCACAGGACCCCGGTAAACCCGACGGCAAGATCACCGTCTGGAGCCTGGAGAACCTCACCGACCGCGTGGAGGCGACGAAGAAGACCGTCGCCGCCTTCGAGAGGAGCAGCGGTGTGAAGGTGAACCTGGTCGGGGTCGACGAGGGCCAGCTGCCGCAGCTGATCATGTCGGCGGCCGCCGCGGGCACCCTCCCCGACGTCATCGGCGGCATACCCCTCGCGCCGGTCTGGCAGATGTACAGCAACGGCCTGCTGAACACCGGCGCCACGAAGAAGATCGTCGACGACCTGGGGCCGGGCACGTTCAACAGCAACGCCCTGAAGCTGACCGGTGACGGGGCCACCCGCCTCGGCGTGCCCAGCGACGCCTGGATGCAGATCCTCGTCTACCGCAAGGACCTCTTCGCCAAGGCCGGGCTCGCCGCCCCCGACAGCTACGACGCGATGCTCAAGGCCGCGCGCGAGCTCCACAGCGGCGGCACGAGCGGCATCTCCCTGTCCACCGACCCCGGTGACGTCTTCACCCAGCAGAGCTTCGAGGACCTCGCCCTCGCCAACGGCTGCGAACTCGCCGACACCAAGGGCGACGTCACCCTCGACAGCCCCCAGTGCGACCGCGCCTTCGACGCCTACAACAAGCTCGCCGGCGACTACGGCGCCCCGGGCACCCAGACCGTGGACACCACCCGGGCCACCTACTTCGCCGGCCGCTCCTCCATGATCGTCTGGTCCACCTTCCTCCTCGACGAGCTGGCCGGGCTGCGGGGCGACGCCCTGCCCAGCTGCGCCCAGTGCAAGAAGGACCCGCAGTACCTCTCCGACAACAGCGGGATCGTCACCGCGCTGAGCGGACCCGACTCCACCAGGCCCGCCCAGTTCGGCGAGGTCTCCTCGTGGGTCGTGACCAAGACCGCCGAGACCGCCGCCTCGGAGAAGTTCATCGAGTTCATGATGGGCGACGGCTACCAGGGCTGGTTCGGCATGGCCCCCGAGGGCAAGATCCCGGTCCGGGCGGGCACCGCCGATGACCCGCAGAAGTACCTCAAGGCCTGGCGCGCCAGCGACATCGGCGTGGACACCAAGAAGTCCATGGAAGAGGTCTTCTCGCCGCAGCTGCTCGACGAACTCGCCGCCGGCGTCGGCAACATGAAGCGCTGGGGCATCACCCAGGGCCAGGGGGCGCTGGTCGGCGCCACCATCGGCGAACTGCCCATCCCCAAGGCGGTGGGCGACATGACCACGGGCCAGACCTCCCCGCAGGAGGCCGCCGAGGAGGCCGACGCGGAAGTCGCGGCCCTGCAGAAGTCCCTCCAGTGAGCCGCACCCGGCCTCGTCCTTCAAGGAAGCAGTGATGAGCACCGCACAGAGCACACAGCAGCGGGGAAAGCCGGCCGCGGACAACGCGCAGGCCGGGCCCCGGCGGCGGCCCCTGACCCTGGCCCAGCGGGAGAACCGGGCGGGACTCGCCTTCGTCTCGCCCACCCTCCTGGTCGTCCTGGTCGTCGTGGTCCTGCCGATCGCCTGGACCGTCCTGCTGGCCTTCCAGCACGCCCGGCTGGTCGACATCCAGAGCATGGGCTTCCTGTCCAACTGGACCTGGGGCAACTTCAGCGAGGTCTTCACCTCGCCCGGCTTCTGGACCTCCCTGTGGACCACCCTGGTCTACACGGTCGGCGCCACCGCCGGCTCCATCGTCCTCGGCCTGGTCGCGGCGCTCGCGCTGCGCCGCCCCTTCCGCGGCCGGGCCCTGCTCCGCGGCACCATGCTGCTGCCGTACGTGGCGCCCGTGGTCGCCGTGACCTTCGTCTGGGAGATTGCCCTCAGCCCGCAGTTCGGCATCGTGAACGAGGTCGGCACCAAGCTGTTCGGCTGGGACGAGCCGGTCGCCTTCCTGTCCACCAGGTCCCAGGAGATCTCGCTCCTCGGGTGGCACGTCCACGTGCCGCTGGCCCTGCTCACCGTGATCGCCTTCGAGACCTGGCGCTACTTCCCCTTCGCGTTCCTGTTCCTGATGGCCCGTCTGCAGGCGGTCCCGGAGGGGCTGGAGGAGGCCGCCGTCGTCGACGGAGCCACCATCACGCAGCGGTTCCGCCACATCCTCCTGCCCCAGCTGATGCCGGTCATCGCCCTGCTGTCGGTGCTGCGCTTCATCCTCACCTTCAACAAGTTCGACGACATCTACCTGCTCACGGGCGGCGGCTCGGGCACCGACGTGGTCGCCGTGCGCGTCTACGACTTCCTCACCGCCCGCTACGACGTGGGCGCCGCCGCGGCCCAGGCCCTCGTCCTCGCCGCGATCCTCGCCGTGCTGCTCGGCATCTACTTCAAGTTCTTCGCCAAGAAGGTTCAGGAGGAGGCGTGATGGCCAGTCGCGCACAGATCGAGGACCGCACCTTCGCCGTCCTGCGCTGGGTGGTGATCGCCGGACTCGCGGTCATCACGATCTTCCCCTTCTACTACATGCTGCTGCTCTCGGTGAAGCCGATCGACCAGCTGCTGCTCGACCCCGGCAAGCTCTGGGTCGGCACCTCCGAGGTCACGCTCGACACCTACCGCACCGTCCTCAAGTCGGTCGACGACGGCGGCCAGGGCTTCCTGCGGATGCTCGGCAACTCCGCCCTGGTGGCGCTAGGCACCATGCTGCTGACCCTGCTGGTGTCGGTCCCGGGCGCCTACGCCATCACCCGGCTGAAGTTCTTCGGCGGCCGGCAGGTGAGCGCGCTGTTCCTGGCCGTCTACCTCTTCCCGGCGACGCTGCTCGCGGTACCGCTGTTCGTGATCTTCGCCCGGATAGGCCTGCAGGGCAGCCTGTTCGGCCTCGCGATCGTCTACATCGCGCAGACCGTGCCGGTCTCCATCTACATGCTGAAGAACTACTTCATCACCATCCCGGAGAGCATCGAGGAGGCCGCCGCCCTCGACGGCGCCTCGCGGCTGCAGACCGTGCGCAAGGTCGTCCTGCCGCTGGCCGCCCCGTCGTTGATGGCCACCGGGCTGTACGTCTTCATGATCGCCTGGAACGAGTTCCTCTTCGCGCTGCTGTTCCTCGCCGCCGAACCCGGCAAGTGGACCGTCTCCCTGGGACTGCAGCAACTCGCCAACGGCATCGAGGTGCCGAAGACCGTCCTCATGGCAGGCTCCGTCGTGCTGACGATTCCCGTGGTACTCCTTTTCTACGCGGCCGAACGGCTCCTCACCGAGGGCCTGACCAGCGGCGCGGACAAGAGCTGAGCACCATGGCCCGACACGAGGGGGAGCGAGGACGGATGGCTACGCCCTGGAGCACCGCCGGACACCTGCTGGAACTGATCAGGACCGGACAGGCGACCACCCGTGGGGAACTCCAGCGCGTGACGGGCCTGTCCCGCTCCACCGTCGGCCAGCGGCTGGACCAGCTCTTCGCCGCGGGCTGGCTGCGCACCGTACCCGGCGGGCAGTCCACCGGCGGACGGCCCTCCACCCACCTGCAGTTCGACTCCGGGCACGCCGCCGTGCTCGCCGCCGACCTGGACACCACCAGTGCCCGCGCCGCGGTGCTGGACCTGTCCGGGCGGGTACTTGCCGAGCACACGGGGGAGTTGCTGCTCGACCAGGGCCCGGAGCGGGTGCTGGACGAACTCGGCCGCTGGTTCGCCAAGCTCCTCGTGGCCGCCGGCGTCCCGGCGGCCACGGTGTGCGGCGTCGGCCTGTCGGTGCCCGGCCCCGTCGACTGGACCACCGGCGTGGTGGTCCGGCCGCCGATCATGCCCGGCTGGGACGGCTACCCCGTCCCGGCCCGGATGCAGGAGGCGCTCGCCCGCCACGCCGGCCTGCCCGCCTCGGTACCGGTCCTCGTCGACAACGACGCCAACCTGATGGCCCTGGGCGAGCAGCGCGACTCCTGGCGCGAGTGCTCGGCCTTCGTCCTGGTCAAGGTGTCCACCGGCATCGGCGCGGGCGTCGTCATCGACGGCAGCGCCTTCCGCGGGATCGACGGCGGCGCGGGCGACCTCGGGCACATCCGCCTGCACGACGCGTCCGACGCCCTGTGCATGTGCGGTTCCCACGGCTGCCTCGCCGCCGTCGCCAGCGGCCGCGCGCTGGCCGGGCAGCTCAGCGCCCTCGGCGTGCCGGCCGGCTCCGCCGCGCAGGTACGCGAGCACCTCGACGCCGGCCACCCCGACGCGGTGCGCCTCGCCCGCGAGGCCGGCCGGCGCTGCGGCGAGGTGCTGGTCACGGTCGTCACCCTGCTCAACCCCGGGGTCCTGATGATCGCCGGAGACCTCGCCGAGACCCACTTCGTCACCGGGGTGCGCGAACTGCTCTACCAGCGCGCGCTGCCCCGGGCCACCCGCAACCTGCAGGTCGTGACCTCCCGGCTCGGTGACCGCGCCGCCCTCGCCGGCGCCACCGCCATGGTGGTCGAGCACCTCTACGCCCCGGACCAGGCCAACGAACGCCTGACCGCCGCGGCCCCCAACTGACCCTGGAGCACCACCGTGAACACCCCTGTCCCCGTCGAGGTCGGGCTGATCGGCGCCGGCCCCTGGGCCCGCGCCATGCACGCGCGGATCCTGGCCGCCGGACCCGAGACCCGGCTCACCGCCGTCTGGGCCCGCCGGACCGAGGCCGCCCGCGAGATCGCCGCCACCTACGGGGCGGCGACCGCCGGCAGCCCCGAGGAACTCTTCGACCGCTGCGAGGCCGTGGCCTTCGCCGTGCCGCCCGCCGTCCAGGCCGAACTGGCCGTACGGGCCGCCAAGGCCGGCAAGGCCCTGCTGCTGGAGAAGCCGCTCGGCCCCGACCTGGCCTCGGCACGCGCGGTCGCCGAAGCCGTCGCCGAGGCCGGTGTCGTCTCCCAGATGGTGCTGACCAAGCGCTACCAGGCCGAGACCCGCGCCTTCCTGCGCCGCGCACGGGAGGCCGAGGTCACCGGCGCCCGGTCCTGCTACCTGCACGGGGCCTTCCTCGGCGGGGAGTTCGCCACCGGCTGGCGCCTGGAACAGGGCGCCCTGCTCGACCTCGGTCCGCACCTGATCGACCTCCTCGACGCGGCCGTCGGCCCCATCACCTCGATCCGTGCCACCGGCGACCCCCGCCGATGGGTCGAGGTCACCTGCGAGCACGAGAACGGTGCGGTCAGCCAGGCCTCCCTCTCCGGCAGCGTCCGGCTGCCGAAGCCGCGGACCCGGATCGAACTCCTCGGTCCCGGCGGTGAGCTCGTCTACGACACCTCCGTGATCGACCACGAGGAGGGCTGGCCCGTGCTGCGTGCCGAGTTCGCGGCCGCGGTGCGCTCCGGCCGCGCGGGTGAGCTGGACGCGCGACGGGGACTGCGGCTGCAGGAGCTCATCGACGCCGCCTTGCGCTGATACCCGGCGGGTATCACAGGGCGGGGAACAGGTCTTGGACGCGGTGCCCGCCCCGCCAGAAGACTCGGAGGTGTCACAGGACACCACGAGAGAGGCGAGCGTCATGAAGGTGTTCCTCACCGGAGGCTCCGGCTACATCGGACGGGCCACCATCGAGGCCCTGGTGCGCCGGGGGATCCAGGTCGTCGCCCTGGCGCGCAGCGAGGACTCGGCCCGGGTCGTCGGCGACCTCGGGGCCGCCCCCGTGCGGGGGGAGCTGACCGATACGGACGTGCTGCGCGCCGCCGCGCGGGCCGCCGACGGGGTCATCCACCTGGGCCAGCACTACGGTCCCGGCACCGCCGAGGTCGACCGGGCGGCAGCCGAGGCACTGCAGGCCGGCGCCGGGCCGCGGCCGTACGTGCACACCGGCGGGGCGTGGGTCTACGGCGACACCGACGGCGTGGCCGACGAGGACGCCCCGCTGTCCCCGCCGCGCCTGACCGCCTGGCGGCTGGAGAACGAGAAGCGCGTCCTGGCCCGGGCCGCGACCGGCGAACGGCCGGTCGTGGTCATGCCCGGCCTGGTCCACGGCCGCAACGGCGGACTGGTCGAGGCCTTCTACGCGGCCCCGGGCCGGGATACCGGCTCCGTGCCCTGCGTGGGCGACGGCACCAACCACTGGTCGACCGTGCACGTCGACGACGTCGCCGAGCTCTACGCGCTGGCGCTGAACGCCGCGCCCGGCTCGGTGTACGCCGGGGTCAGCGACCTCCACCCGACCCAGGCGGAGATCGCCCACGCGGTGAGCCGGGCGATCGGCCACCCCGGGTCGGTCCGGCACCTGACCGAGGCGGAGGCCGAGGAGCGGATGGGCCCCATCGCGGAGGCCTTCGCCCTCGACCAGCGGCTCACCGGCGCCCGGGCCCGCCGGGAGCTGGGCTGGCGTCCCTCCCGGCTCGACCTCGCGGCCGACCTCGCCCGCCCCTGAGCCTCCCCGCTGAGGAGTGCGGGCCGGGCGGATACGCTCGGATGTGTCCGTCCCGGTGAGCAGGCGAGGAGGGGCCCGTGGATCTGGATCTGCGCAAGCTGCGCTACTTCGTCGCGGTGGCCGAGGAGTTGCACTTCGGGAGGGCGGCGCAGCGCCTGCACATCGCGCAGCCCGTGCTGTCGCGGCAGATCAGGGCGCTGGAGGACGAACTCAAGGTGCGGTTGTTCTCCCGCGACCGCCGCAGCACCGAGCTCACCCCGGCCGGCACGCAACTCCTCGCCGACGCCGGACCGCTCCTGGCGGCCGCCGACGCCACCCGCCGGCGCGCCGTCCGGGCGGACCGCGGCCTCGCCTCCTTCACCGTGGGCTTCATGCCCGGACTGATCGTCACGAGTGCCGTGCGGGAACTCTCCCGCCGGCACCCGGACCTGTCGGTCGACGTCGTCAGGACGAGCTGGGACGACCAGACGGAGGCGATCCTCGACGGCCGCGTCGACATCGGCTACGTCAGGATGCCCGTCGACACCCGCGGCCTGGCGACCCGCAGCCTCCTCGCCGAACCCCGCGTCGCCGTCCTGCCCGCGGACCACCCCTACGCGGGCAAACCCGCCCTGCGCATCGCGGACCTCGCCGGCGAGCACCTCCTCCAGGACCCTGCCGCCGTCCCCGAATGGCGGGACATCGCGCGCGAGCTCGCCGACCCGCAGCCGCGGCCGGCCGTCCCGGGCTTCCGTTCCGTGGAGGAGAAACTGGAGAGCGTGGCGGCGGGCCGCGGCGTCGTCGTGCTGCCGCTCTCCACCGCGACGTACTACACCCGCGCCGACATCGCCCACGTCGCGATCGAGGACATCGGTCCCAACCGCGTGTTCCTGGCCTGGGACGGCACCCGGCACGACCCGCTCATCGAGGAGTTCGCCGACATCGCCGTCGCCCGCGCCGACTCGTCCGCCTGACCGCTGAACGGTTTCCGCACCCGCTCCGTACTGAGGGCACGGGGACGAGAGGAGAAGCCCCGCGCGAAGGCGCGACGGGGCGGCGGAGCGGGAGAGAGACGCGATGAAGCTTGACGTGGTGGGGGCGCCGGGGCCGACGGGCATCGCGGGCGAGTCCGACGTCTGGGTGGAGAACTGGGGAGCGCAGGCCATGTGCCGGATGGAGGACCCGGACGTGCTGTTCGTCCAGGGCGCCGCCCAAAAGCGCGTCAAGGCCGTGTGCGGCGGATGCCCCGTGCGCACCGAATGCCTGGCAGACGCCCTCGACAACCGTACCGAGTTCGGGATCTGGGGCGGTATGACGGAGCGTGAGCGCCGCGCCCTGCTGCGCCGCCGCCCCACCGTGACCTCCTGGCGCACCCTGCTGCGGACGGCTCGCCAGGCCTACGAGCGGGGTCCGCGGCAGGCCTCGGCCTGAACACCGGAGCAGGGGGCCGGGCCCGTCGGGCCCGGCCCGTCGGCCTTGCGGCGACCGCTGGGCCGCCCTTCAGGCCGGAGCCCCGTCGCCCTTGATCGCCGCGGTGACGGGCCGGTCCTCGATGTAGGCGTCGAACCCGACGATCCTGCCCTCCTCGACGGTGAAGACGTGCACGACCGCGGAGTCGAAGGCCGGGCCGGTGTCGCGTCCGGTGCCCTGGGTCCGCCCCACGGCGACGACCTGGCCGCCGGCCTCGAAGAGCCGCTCGATCTCGATGCGGCTCTCGATCAGGTCGAAGGTCTTCCTGAAGAACGCGGCGAAACCGGCCGGTCCGGAATACGTGCCGCCGTAGGGAAGGGCCTCGGTCACCCGGATCCGGATCTCGGGGGAGGCGATGGCCGTCAGCGTGTCGCGGTCGGAGCGCAGCATCGCGTCGTACATCGCCTCGGCGACCTCGCGTGGGGCCGAGGTCCCGGATCCGGGTGTCTCGGGCATGGCGATCTCCTGAGGTGATTCAAGGATCAACTGTTGGGAAGGTTGTCGGATCGTAGGCGAGCATAGGGGAGTCGTGGACCCGCTCGCCGGGCTGTCCGCGTACTGTCCAACGGCGCGGGTCTCAAAGGGTCTTGATCAGGCCGCCGTCGATGGTGAAGTCCGCTCCGGTGACGTTCCCGGTGCGGTCGCTGGCGAGCATGAGGACGAGGTCCGCCACCTCCTCCGGCGTGGTGAGGCGCCCCGTGGCGAGACCGCCGAGGCCCGCGAGGAGCTCCGCGACCGCGCTGTCGAGGTCCTTGCCCATGGCCTGGGCCACCTGGTCGGCCATGCCGTTCTCGCCGGTCCAGATGTCGGTGGACACCGGCCCAGGGGCGATCGAGTTGACCCGGACCCCGAGCGGGCCGACCTCCTTGGACAGCGCCTTGGAGAAGTTGGTCAGGGCCGCCTTGGACGCGGTGTAGTCGATCACGCCGGGGTCGGGCAGGAAGGCGTTCACCGAGCTGACCGTGACGACGGCCCCGCGGGATTCCAGCAGTGCGGGCAGTGCGGCGCGGCAGGCCCGCACCGCGCTCATGAGGTTGAGGTTCAGGGTCGCCAGCCAGTCCTCGTCGGTGACCGACAGGAAGCCGCCGAGCCGGGGCTGGACGGCGCCGACGTTGTTCACCAGGACGTCGATCCCGCCGAACCGCTCCACCGCGGTCGCGACCAGTCGCTGGACGCCTTCCTGGGTCGCGAGGTCCCCGGCCACCGGCACGACGTCGTACGACCCGGCGAGTTCCGCCAGGCCCGCCCCCGGGGTGCGGGAGCCGGCGACCACGCGCGCGCCCTCCTCCGCGAAGGCGCGGACGGTGGCGAGCCCGATGCCCCGGCTGGCTCCGGTGACGACGACGGTCTTGTCCTTGAGGTGCAGGTCCATGACGGGCCTTTCTTGATTGATTGATACAGATCTCGGGCCCGGTCGTGGTGGTGCGTTCCGGGCTGATGGTTGAAGGCTAAACCAATCTGGATCGTCCGATCAAGTAATTCCGGCCCGGCGTGACGCGCCCCACGGGGGCGTCAGCTCGGGGCGTGCCACAGGTCCGGACCGAACACCTCGTAGCGGATCGCCGCGGGGGCCACCCCGGCGTGCACCAGCCTGGGCCGCAGTGCCCTGGTGAAGGACGTCGGTCCGCACAGGTAGGCGCGCGTTCCGGGCGCCACCTCCACCTGCGACAGGTCGGGCGCCCCCTGGCGGGCGTGGGGCGGTGCCCCCGCCGGGTCCTCGTACCAGACGTGCAGACGGCCGCCGAGCCGCCGCACGCACTCCTCCACCTCGAAGCGCAGTGGGTGCGTCCACGGTGTGCGGTCGTGGTGGAGCACGGTGACCGGCCTGCGCGCTCCGGTGGCGCTCAGCTGCCGCAGCATGCTGACCAGCGGCGTGACGCCGATGCCGGAGGAGGCGAGGAGGAGCGGTGCGTCGGACGCGTCCAGGACCACCTCGCCGTACGGCGGCGACACCTGGACGGTGGCGCCGGGCCCCAGGTGCTCGTGCAGGAAGGTCGACACCTCTCCGGCCGGGCGCGCCCCGTCGCCGCGGTGCCTGCGCACCGTGATCCGCCACAGAGGGTCCTGCGGCGCCGACGACAGGCTGAACTGGCGCACCTGGAAGGCCCCGTCCGGCAGTGCCGCGGCCACGGTGACGTACTGCCCGGCCAGGAACGGCTCGGCGGGGGCGCCGTCCACCGGCTGCAGGTGCAGGGAGACGACGTCCAAGGCCTCCTCGGCCCGCTTGACGACCTGCCAGTACCGCCACGCCTCGCCCGGTTCGGCGCCCACCGACGCGTAGAGCTCCCGCTCCTCGCCCGCGAGGCCGTTCGCCATCAGCCGGTACGCCTCCTCCCAGGCCGTCGCGGCCTCGGGGGAGAGCGCGCCGCCGAGCACGTCGGAGAAGGCCCGCATCAGGTGGTGGTGCACCAGCGCGTACTGCTCCGGTGTGACCCCCACCGAGGCGTGCTTGTGCGCGATCCTCCGTACGACGTCCTCGGGCCGGATGCAGGGCCGGTGCGCCAGCAGCGACGCGAAGCCGACGAGGGCGGAGGCGATGGCGTTCTGCTGCTCCCCGTTCGCCTGGTTGCCGCGGTTGAACATGCGGTGCAGGAGGTCGGGGTGCTCGTCGAAGAGCGACCGGTAGAAGTGCCGGGTGATGTCGGTGATGACCGGGCCCACCGACGGCAGGCTCTCGGCGATCAGGTCGCGGGACCGCTCGGACAGCATGGGGTTCCCCAACTCGGACGTGGTGCGGGCATGCCGCGGCGAACCGGCGTCGCGTCGCGCTGCGCGCAGGGCGGCATGACGCAAGCGGCTTAACTTGATACTTATCGCGTGCAGGGGTGACGCACGGGGCCGCCCGCTCCCGTCAGGCGGGCCGTGTCATCCGAGCCCGTCGAGGAAGGCGGTCATCGCCTGGCGCAGCGCGTCCGGGCGCTCCAGATGGAGGTCGTGGCCCGTCCCGGGAACGCCGACGGCCACCGCCCGCGGCTGCCGACGGCACATCTCCTCGGCCTCCTCGGCCCCGATGATCCCCTTCTCGGCCAGGACGACCAGCGTCGGGCACCGCAGCGCCTCCCACTCCGCCCAGAAGTCCCGCTCCGCGTTCTCCCGCAGGGACGCGACCATCACGTCCCGGTCGAAGCGCGGCCACCAGCCGTCCTCGCGCCGCTCCAGGCCCTCCGCCCAGCCCCTGCCGACCGGGCCACCGCCGAGGAAGGCCGCGGCGGACTCCACCGAGGGGAAGGGCACCGGCCAGGAGTCCAGCCACGCCCCGATGTCCCCGGGAACGTCCGGGTTCGGTCCGCCGGGACCCGCCTCGACCAGCACCAGGGCCCGGACCAGGTCCGGACGGGCCGCGGCGGTCAGCATCGCGGTGTGGCCGCCGAGCGACTGGCCCACCAGGATCGCCGGCCCGGTCCCCGACTCCGCGATGACGGCGGCGGTGTCGGCGACGTAGGCCGCGCGGGAGACGTCCCCGGGACGCCGCTCGGAGGCGCCGTGCCCCCGCTGGTCCACGGCGACCACGCGATGACGGCGGCTCAGCCACTGCGCCGTGCCGTCCCATTCGCCCGCATGGCCGGCCAGGCCGTGCAGCAGGACCGCCGACGGCCCCGGACCGGGCAGGTCCCGGCACTCCAGCCGTACGCCGTCACGGACCACGGTCATCCGGGACCACGTCATCACGAACCCCTTCCCCTTCCCGGCGCGGGCAGCCGCGCCGCGTGCTGTCGCCCCGCACCCTGCCGGACGCGGCGGGCGCCCGCAAACAGCGCCCCCCGGTGCGCCCGCAGAAACGGCCTCCGGGGAGCCTTTCGGCGGTTTCTTCCCGGCCACCCACCCCGGTGGTACGGTCCGGTCCAGTCGTGGCCCCGTCCGGAGGGTGACGAGACGCACCCGAGGATCACCGGCGAGGGAGAGGCGCGACGTGAGACGGATGACGGCCCGTCCGGCGAACGGGCACCAGGCGCGAGTGCTGCGCCTGTTGCGCGACGCGGGCCCGCAGTCGCGGGCCGTGCTCGGCGACCAGGTGGAACTCTCCCGGTCCAAGCTGGCGGTCGAGGTCGACCGCCTCCTGGAGACGGGCCTCGTGGTCCCCGACGGCCTCGCCGCCTCCCGCGGCGGACGGCCCTCCCACAACGTGCGCCTCGCGCCCTCGCTGCGCTTCCTGGGCGTGGACATCGGCGCCACCTCGGTCGACGTCGCCGTCACCAACGCCGAGCTGGAGGTGCTCGGCCACCGTGCCGCGCGGTTCGACGTGCGGGAGGGGCCGGTCGCGGTGTTCGAGCAGGTGCTGGCGATGGCGGCCGAACTGCGCGCCACCGGCGCCGCGGAGAGCTTCGACGGGGCGGGGATCGGGGTGCCCGGGCCCGTGCGGTTCCCCGACGGCGTGCCGGTCGCCCCGCCGATCATGCCCGGCTGGGACGGGTTCCCCGTCCGGGAGGCCATGAGCCAGGAACTCGGCTGTCCCGTCCTGGTCGACAACGACGTGAACCTCATGGCGCTGGGGGAGCAGCACGCCGGGGTCGCCCGCTCCGTGCGGGACTTCCTCTTCGTCAAGATCGGGACCGGCATCGGCTGCGGCATCGTCGTGGGCGGGCAGGTCCACCGCGGGGTCACCGGGAGCGCCGGGGACATCGGTCACATCCAGGTGGTGCCGGGCGGCATCTCCTGCGCCTGCGGCAACCACGGCTGTCTCGAGGCCTACTTCGGCGGGAGTGCCCTGGCCCGCGACGCGGCCGCCACGGCGGCCGCCGGGGAATCGGCGGCGCTCGCCGACCGGCTGGCCGCTGCCGGGTCGCTCACCTCCGCCGACGTGGCGGCCGCCGCGGCGGGCGGGGACGGTGCCGCGCTCGACCTCATCCGGCAGGGCGGCAACCGCACGGGCCAGGTCATCGCCGGCCTGGTGAGCTTCTTCAACCCCGGACTCGTCGTGATCGGCGGCGGTCTCACCGGTCTGGGGCACACCCTCCTGGCGAGCATCCGCAGCCAGGTGTACGGCCAGTCGCTGCCGCTGGCCACCGGGAACCTGCCGATCGTCCTCAGTGAACTCGGCCCGACCGCGGGCGTGGTCGGGGCCACCCGCCTGATCAGCGACCACGTCTTCTCGCCCGCGTGACCCACGGCGGGCACCGTCCGCCGTGGCGGGCCCGTCCCACCCCCCGGTTCGCCATGCCGTCTCCGTGCGTGCCGTACCGGGCGCGCCCACGCCCCTGCCTCGCAGGTGAGTTGGCCTCTTCCGGACTTTGTCCTGGAACCGGAAAAAGACCTTGCTGATTCCTGCGCAACTTCTTCCCCCACTGGACGGGCGCTGCTACTTTCCCATCGAAAGCCTGACGGAGCGGGACCGGCCGACGCCGGTCCGGTATCCCCATGCCGACGGCCGGGGGAGGTGAGGGACACGTGAGACGCATGACAGCTCGACCCGCCAACGCGCATCAGGCGCGGCTCCTGCGGCTGCTCCGCGACGGCGGTCCCAACTCCCGTGCCCAGATGGGGGACCAGATCGACCTGTCCCGTTCCAAGCTCGCCGTCGAGGTCGACCGGCTGCTGGAGACGGGTCTGGTCGTCGCGGACGGCCTGGCCGCCTCGCGCGGCGGGCGGCGTTCGCACAACATCAGGCTCGCCCCGGGCCTGCGCTTCCTCGGCGTCGACATCGGCGCCACCTCGGTCGACGTCGCCGTCACCAACGCCGAGCTGGAGGTGCTCGGCCACCTCAACCACCCGATGGACGTCCGTGAGGGACCGGTCGCCGTCTTCGAGCGGATCCTCGAAATGGCCGCCAAACTCAAGGCCGCCGGCCTCGCCGAAGGCTTCGACGGCGCGGGCATCGGGGTACCGGGGCCGGTGCGGTTCCCCGAGGGCGTCCCCGTCGCCCCGCCGATCATGCCCGGCTGGGACGGCTTCCCGGTCCGCGAGGCACTCAGCCAGGAACTGGGCTGCCCCGTCATGGTCGACAACGACGTGAACCTGATGGCCATGGGGGAGCAGCACGCCGGGGTCGCCCGCTCCGTGGGCGACTTCCTCTGCGTCAAGATCGGCACCGGCATCGGCTGCGGCATCGTCGTCGGCGGAGAGGTGCACCGCGGTGTGACCGGCAGCGCCGGAGACATCGGCCACATCCGGGTCGAGGCCGACGGACGCGCCTGCGCCTGCGGCAACAAGGGCTGCCTGGAAGCCCACTTCAGCGGCGCCGCGCTCGTCCAGGACGCCCTGGAGGCGGCCAGGTCAGGGCGGTCCGCCGCCCTCGCGGCCCGGCTCCAGGCGGCCGGTCGGCTGTCCGCCGTCGACGTCGCCGCGGCGGCCGCGGTCGGTGACGCGGCGGCACTCGAACTCATCCGCGAGGGGGGCAACCGCGTCGGGCAGGTCATCGCCGGGCTCGTCAGCTTCTTCAACCCCGCACTGGTCGTGATCGGCGGCGGCGTCACCGGCCTCGGCCACACGCTGCTCGCCAGCATCCGCAGCCAGGTCTACCGCCAGTCGCTGCCCCTGGCGACCGGCAACCTCCCCATCGTCCTGGGTGAACTGGGCCCCACCGCCGGCGTGATCGGCGCGGCCCGGCTCATCAGCGACCACGTGTTCTCCCCGGCCTGATCCCCCCACCGGCCAAGCGTTCCACCGGCACCACGGCACCACCGGCTCCACTGCACGCTCCGCACGCGCACGTGTCACCCGCACCCGCCGAGGGGATCGTCATGGCACCACAACCACCGGCACCGCCGCCCGCGACAGCAGCACCGCTGCTCACCATGTCCGGCATCACCAAGTCCTTCCCCGGCGTCCGCGCCCTGGACGGCGTCGACCTGGACGTCCAGGCCGGCGAGGTGCACTGCCTCCTCGGCCAGAACGGCGCGGGGAAGTCCACCCTCATCAAGGTGCTCGCCGGGGCCCACCAGCCCGACGGCGGGGAGATCACCTGGCGCGGGGAACCGGTGTCGCTGAAATCGCCGATCGCCGCCATGCGGCTCGGCATCGCGACCATCTACCAGGAACTCGACCTGGTCGAGGGGCTGTCCGTCGCCGAGAACGTCTTCCTCGGCCACGAACCGACCACCGCCGGCTTCGTCGTGCGCGGACGCGACGCGCGCCGTGAGGCGGCCGTCCTGCTGCGCCGGCTCGGCCACCCCGAGATCGACCCCGCCCGCCGCGTCGGCGACCTCTCGGCCGCCCAGCAGCAGATCGTCTCGATGGCCCGGGCGCTCTCCCACGACGTGCGCCTCATCGTCATGGACGAGCCGTCCGCCGCGCTGGACCCCGAGGAGACCGACAACCTGCTGCGCATCGTCGGGCAGCTGACCGCCGACGGCGTCGCGGTCGTCTACATCTCCCACCGGCTGGAGGAGATCCGCCGCGTCGGCGACCGGGTCACCGTCCTGAAGGACGGCCGCGCCGTCGCCGGCGGACTCCCCGCCAAGTCGATGCCCACGCGCGACATCGTCGCCCTCATGACGGGCCGTGACGTCGAGTACGTCTTCCCGCCGCGTCCCGCGGGACCGCGCTCCGGCGACCCCGTCCTGCGGGTCGAAGGGCTGGCCCGCGACGGCGAGTTCGCCGCCGTGGACCTGGAGGTGCGCCCGGGGGAGATCGTCGGGCTCGCCGGACTCGTGGGCTCCGGACGGTCGGAGATCCTCGAGACGCTCTACGGCGCCAGGAAGCCCACCGCCGGCCGGGTGACCGTCGACGGCCGGCCCCTCAAACCCGGCAGCGTCCGCTCGGCCGTCCGCGCCGGTCTGGGACTGGCGCCCGAGGAGCGCAAGGCGCAGGCGCTGCTGATGCTGGAGTCCGTCACGCGCAACGTGTCGGTGTCCACGCTCGCCCGCTTCTCCCGGGCCGGCTGGCTCGACCGCAGGGAGGAACGACGCGCCGCACGGGAGTCCACCCGGTCGCTGTCGCTGCGGCCCGACAACCCCGACGCCCGGGTGCGCACCCTGTCCGGGGGCAACCAGCAGAAGGCCGTCCTGGCCCGCTGGCTGCTGCGCGGCTGCCGCGTCCTGCTGCTCGACGAGCCGACCCGGGGCGTCGACGTCGGCGCCCGCGCCGAGCTGTACGCGGTGATCCGCCGGCTCGCCGACGACGGGCTCGCCGTACTCCTCGTCTCCAGCGAGGTCCCCGAAGTCCTGGGGCTCGCGGACCGGGTGCTGGTGCTCCGTGAGGGACACGTCGTGCACACGGCGCCCGCGACGGAGCTGGACGAACACCGCGTACTCGACCTCGTCATGGAAGGGAGCCCGAGCTGATGACACAGCCCGCTTCCCAGGCCCCGCAGGCACCGACGCCGCCCGCGGACGCGTCCCCCGTCACGAAGGGCGGCGGCCGGCGTCCGGCGCTGGGGCTCCACGCCGACGTCCGCAATCTGTCCCTGCTCGGCGTCCTCGCCGCCCTCGTCCTCGTCGGGGGCATCACGCAGCCCGACGCCTTCCTGGACGTCTCCAACCTCCAACTGGTGCTCACCCAGGCGTCCGTCATCGGTGTCGTCACCGTCGGCATGACCTTCGTGATCACCAGCGGGGGCATCGACCTGTCCGTCGGCGCGATCGTCGCGCTCTCCTCCGTGTGGGCGACGACCCTCGCCACCCAGGAGTACGGCTTCGCGGGCATCCTGTTCACCGCGGTCGTCGTCGGCGTCGGCTGCGGGCTGGTCAACGGGGTGCTCATCGCCTACGGCGGCATGGTGCCGTTCATCGCTACCCTCGCCATGCTCGCCTCGGCACGCGGGCTCGCCCTGTACCTCACCGACGGCAAGACGCAGATCGTCACCGTGAACTCGGTGCTCGACCTCGGCCTTCCCGCCAGCTACGTCCTCGGCATCCCGCCGCTGGTGCTGGTCTTCGCCGGGGTCACCGTCATCGGCTGGCTGGTGCTGAACCGGACGACGTTCGGGCGCCGGACGGTTGCCGTCGGCGGCAACGCGGAGGCGGCCCGCCTCGCCGGCATCGACGTCCGCCGGCAGCGGCTCTACCTCTACCTGCTGTCCGGGCTGTGCTGCGGCATCGCGGCCTTCATGCTGATCATCCTGTCCGGCTCGGGCCAGAACACCAACGGCAACCTCTACGAACTCGACGCCATCGCCGCGGCGATCATCGGCGGCACGCTGCTCAGCGGCGGCCGCGGCACGATCGTCGGCTCCGTCCTGGGCGTCCTGGTGTTCATCACCATCCAGAACATCTTCGCCCTCAACAACCTGGAGAGCGCCGTCCAGCAGATCGCCAAGGGAGCGATCATCGTGGCCGCCGTCCTGGTCCAGCGCAGCACCGTGCGCAACGGCGACGGCTGACACAGCCCGTCGCCCCCGCTCCACCCGACAACCCGCACGCGCCCCGCACCGCCCTATCCCGGAGGGTTTCACCGCCATGCCACGAATCCCGGTCACCAGCCGCAGAGGACTGCTCTTCGGCGCCGCCGCCGTATCCGCCGGAGCGGCCCTCACCGCCTGCACCAGCAACGAGCCGAAGAAGGCCGGCACGGCCGCCACCACGGCTGCCGCCGCCGACGACAAGCCCGGCACGCCGGTCACCATCGGCTTCGCCGGCCCGCAGGCCGACCACGGCTGGCTCAACGCCATCAACCAGAACGCCAAGGACCGCGCCGCGAAGTACTCCGAGGTGACGCTGGAGATCACCGAGGGCTCCAACGACACCGCCGCCCAGATCGGGCAGATCCAGACGCTGATCAACAAGAAGGTCGACGTCCTGGTCATCCTGCCGGCCGACGGCAAGGCCCTCACCCAGGTGGGCCTGCAGGCCATGAAGGCCGGCATCCCGGTGATCAACCTGGACCGGATCTTCGCCTCCCCGCAGGCGTACCGCTGCTGGATCGGCGGCGACAACTACGGCATGGGGCTCAACGCCGGCCGCTACATCGGCGAGCAGCTCAAGGACAAGCCGGACGCCAAGGTCGTCGAGCTCGCCGGCATCGACAACCTGGAGCTGACCCGGCAGCGCACCCAGGGCTTCGACGACGCCCTGAAGAACTACCCCAACATCAGGAAGGTGGCCCGGCAGGCCGCCGAGTTCACCGTCGAGACCGGCCAGGCCAAGATGGCCCAGCTGCTGCAGGCGCAGAAGCAGTTCGACGCGCTGTGGAACCACGACGACGACCAGGGCGTCGGTGCCCTGCGCGCGATCGCGCAGGCGGGCCGTGACGAGTTCTTCATGGTCGGCGGCGCCGGGTCCAAGTCGGCTATGGACGCCATCAAGGCCGACAACGGCGTGCTGAAGGCGACCGTCCTGTACCCGCCCACCATGGCCGCCTCCGCCATCGACCTGGCCCGAGCGCTCGGACAGAAGAAGGGCGTCGGCGGGTTGTCGGAGCTGGAGATCCCCGCGTCGATCACCCTGTACTCGGCCGTCGTCACCAAGGAGAACGTCGACGAGTACCTGCCGACGGGCTTCATCTAACAGATCCGCCCCGCCCGTCCGAACCGAGCAACCGACGAGGAGCAACGGCATGGCTGATATGGCCGGCAAGGAAGACAGTGAGGCAGGGGCCGCTTCGCCGGCGCTCGGCATCGGCATGGTCGGCTACGCCTTCATGGGCGCCACCCACTCCCACGCGTGGCGCACCGTGGGCCGCGTGTTCGACCTGCCGATGAGGCCCGTCCTGGCCGCGATCGGCGGCCGGGACGAGGGGGCGGTGCGGGCCGCGGCCGCCCGGCACGGCTGGGCCGCCGCGGAGACGGACTGGCGGGCACTGGTGGACCGGGACGACGTCCAGCTGGTGGACGTGTGCACCCCCGGGGACAGCCACGCCGAGATCGCCATCGCGGCGCTCGAGGCGGGCAAGCACGTCCTGTGCGAGAAGCCGCTGGCCAACTCGGTCGCCGAGGCGGAGGCCATGGCCGCGGCGGCCGAGTTGGCGGCCGCCCGCGGCCAGGTGGCCATGGTCGGCTTCAACTACCGGCGGGTGCCGGCGGTCGCCTACGCCCGCCGGCTCATCGCGGACGGGAGGGTGGGCACCATCCGCCACGTGCGGGTGACCTACCTCCAGGACTGGCTCGTCGACCCGGACTTCCCGCTGACCTGGCGGCTGAAGCGCGAGTACGCGGGCTCCGGGGCGCTCGGCGACCTCGGCGCGCACGCCGTCGACCTCGCGCAGTACCTGGCGGGGGAGCCCCTGGTGGGCGTCTCGGCGCTCACCGAGACGTTCGTAAGGGAGCGGCCCGAGCTGGCCGGCACGTCGTCGGGGCTGTCGGGCTCCGGGAGCACGCGGCGGGGGCCGGTCACCGTCGACGACGCGGCGCTGTTCACCGGGCGGCTGGCCTCGGGGGCGCTCGCCTCCTTCGAGGCCACCCGGATGGCCTCGGGGCGCAAGAACGCCCTGCGGCTGGAGATCAACGGCGAGCGCGGCTCGCTCGCCTTCGACCTGGAGCGGCTGAACGAGCTGTCGTTCCACGACCACACCGAGCCCGCCGACTCGGCCGGCTTCCGGCGGATCCTGGTGACCGAGCCGGGCCATCCGTACCTGGAGGCGTGGTGGCCGCCCGGCCACGCGCTCGGTTACGAGCACACCTTCACCCACCAGGCGCGCGACCTCGTGCTCGGGATCGCCGAAGGGGTCACCCCGGCGCCGTCGTTCGCCGACGGCCTGCAGGTGCAGCGGGTCCTGGCGGCGGTGGAGGAGAGCGCCGAGAAGAACGCCGTCTACACCCCCGTCCCCGCCTGACCACGCCCGTATCGAGGAGGCCCTCGCCGTGCCACGACCCTTCACCCTCTTCACCGGCCAGTGGGCCGACCTGCCCCTGGAGGAGGTCTGCCGGCTCGCCCGCGACTTCGGTTACGACGGGCTCGAACTCGCCTGCTGGGGCGACCACTTCGAGGTCGACAAGGCCCTGGCCGACCCCGCCTACCTGGACGGGCGGCGGGCGCTGCTCGACAAGTACGGCCTGAAGTGCTGGGCGGTCTCCAACCACCTGGTCGGACAGGCCGTCTGCGACAACCCGATCGACGAGCGCCACAAGGGGATCCTGCCCGCCCGGATCTGGGGCGACGGTGAGCCGGAGGGCGTCCGGCAGCGGGCCGCGCGCGAGCTGGCCGACACCGCGCGCGCCGCGGCCGCCTTCGGGGTGCGCACCGTCATCGGCTTCACCGGCTCGTCGATCTGGCACCTGGTCGCCATGTTCCCGCCGGTCCCGGAGCGGATGATCGAGCGCGGCTTCGAGGACTTCGCCGAGCGGTGGAACCCGATCCTGGACGTCTACGACGCCGAAGGGGTCCGCTTCGCCCACGAGGTCCACCCGGCCGAGATCGCCTACGACTACTGGACCACGCACCGCGCGCTGGAGGCCGTCGGCCACCGGCCGGCCTTCGGGCTGAACTTCGACCCGAGCCACTTCGTGTGGCAGGACCTCGACCCCGTCGGGTTCCTGTGGGACTTCAAGGACCGCATCTACCACGTCGACTGCAAGGAGGCCCGCAAGCGCCTCGACGGCCGCAACGGGCGCATGGGCTCCCACCTGCCGTGGGGCGACCCGCGGCGCGGCTGGGACTTCGTCTCGGCCGGGCACGGCGACGTGCCGTGGGAGGACGTGTTCCGGATGCTCCGGTCGATCGGATACGACGGCCCGATCTCCGTCGAGTGGGAGGACGCCGGGATGGACCGCCTCGCGGGCGCCCCGGAAGCGCTTTCCCTCCTGAAGCGGTACGACTTCGACCCGCCTGCGGCGTCGTTCGACGCCGCGTTCGGAGGCAACGACTAGGCGTCACCGCAGGTCACAGCGCACATCCCGCAGCCCGGCGGCCACCGCCGCCGGGCCTGTCGGGCTGCCCGGGCCCAGCTTTGTCCTGACGCTGGAGAAAGTTCAACTTATTCACCGCGCAAGGCCTTTCGGTCCCGGACGAACCCGGCTACCGTCCCTGAGGTGTACAGGACACAGGCCGGAAACACGAGGCCGGTCCTGAGCGGCACCCGACCAGCGTGACGGCGCACGCCGGTCCCCGGATCTTCCGCACGGCAGCTGCATCCGCCCGTACGACCTTCCCGGAGGACACACGTGCACAGAAAACGGCCCGGAGCATCCAGAAGCCGATTCCGGCAGGGACTCGCGCTCCTCACCGGCGGCCTCCTCGCCGCCACGTCCCTCGTCATCTCCGCCCCCTCAGGTGCCTCGGCCCAGCCCCTCGATATGGAGCCCGCGGCCGCGGCGGCGGAGGAGTTCCAGCAGGTCACCCTCGCCAAGGGGGAGCCCGAGACGGGCGAGCCCATGTCCCTCGCGGTCCTGCCCGACCGCAGCGTGCTGCACACCTCGCGCGACGGCGAGCTGCGCAGGACCGACGCCGCCGGCACCACCACCGTGATCGGAACGGTCCCCGTCTACACGCACGACGAGGAGGGCCTCCAGGGCGTCGGCATCGACCCGGACTTCAGTGAGAACCGGGCGATCTTCCTCTACTACGCGCCCCCGCTCGACACCCCCGCAGGCGACGCCCCCGACCAGGGGACGGCCGAGGACTTCGCCAAGTTCGACGGCGTCAACCGGCTCTCGCGCTTCACGCTGAACGCTGACTGGACCCTCGACAACGCCAGCGAGAAGAAGGTCCTCGACGTCGCCACGACCCGCGGCATCTGCTGTCACGTCGGCGGTGACATCGACTTCGACGCCCAGGGCAACCTGTACCTGTCGACCGGCGACGACTCCAACCCCTTCGCCTCCGACGGCTACGCGCCCATCGACGACCGCCCGGGCCGCAACCCCGCATACGACGCCCGCCGCACCTCCGGCAACACCAACGACCTGCGCGGCAAGCTGCTGCGGATCAAGGTCGCCGAGGACGGGTCGTACACGATCCCCGAGGGGAACCTCTTCGCCCCGGGCACGGACAAGACCCGGCCCGAGATCTACGCCATGGGCTTCCGCAACCCGTTCCGTTTCAGCGTCGACAGGAAGACCGGCATCGCCTACGTCGGCGACTACGGGCCCGACGCCGGCGCGGCCGACCCCAAGCGCGGTCCCGGCGGCCAGGTCGAGTTCGCCCGGGTGACGAAGGCCGGCAACTTCGGCTGGCCCTTCTGCACCGGGAAGAACGACCCGTACGTCGACTACGACTTCGCGACCGGGCAGTCCGGAGCGACCTTCGACTGCGCCGCGCCGAAGAACGACTCGCCGTACAACACCGGCCTGACCGACCTGCCGCCCGCGCAGGCGGCGTGGATCCCCTACGACGGCGGTTCCGTGCCGGAGTTCGGCAGCGGCTCGGAGTCCCCGATGGGCGGCCCGGTCTACCGGTACGACCCCGAGCTGGACTCCCCGGTGAAGTTCCCCGAGGCCTACGACGGCGACTTCTTCGCCGGCGAGTTCGGGCGCCGCTGGATCAAGCGCATCGACCAGGGCGAGGACGGCACGGTCCAGTCCATCAACGACGTGCCCTGGACCGGCACGCAGATCATGGACATGGCCTTCGGCCCGGACGGCGCGCTGTACGTCCTCGACTACGGCACCGCCTGGTTCGGCGGTGACGAGCACTCCGCCCTCTACCGGATCGAGAACGCCACCGACGGCCGCTCCCCGAGCGCCGAGGCGTCCGCGAACAAGACCTCGGGCACCGCACCGCTGAAGGTCACCTTCTCCTCGGCCGGTACCACCGACCCCGACGGCGACACGCTCGCCTACAGCTGGGACTTCGGCGACGGCGGCACCTCCACCGCGGCCAACCCCGCGCACACCTACCGCACGAACGGCACCTACACCGCGACCCTTGACGTGAAGGACCCGACCGGCCGCACCGCGTCCGCGAGCGTCCAGGTCGTCGTCGGCAACACCGCGCCCAAGGTGACCCTGGACCTGCCCGCCGAGGGAGCCCTGTTCAGCTTCGGCGACGACATCCCGTTCAAGGTGACCGTCACCGACCCCGAGGACGGGACCATCGACTGCTCCAAGGTCAAGGTCACCTACATCCTCGGCCACGACAGCCACGGCCACCCCGTGACCTCGGTCAACGGCTGCTCCGGCACCATCAAGACCTCCGCCGACGGCGGCCACGACCCCAACGCCAACATCTTCGGCGTCATCGACGCCGAGTACACCGACGGCGGGGGCGGCGGCCAGGAGGCGCTCGCCGGCCACGACCAGGCGCAGCTGCAGCCGCGCCACCGGCAGGCCGAGCACTTCACAGGCTCGTCCGGCGTCGACCTGTTCGACAAGGCCGAGGCCCACGGCGGCCGCACCGTCGGCAACATCGACGACAGCGACTGGATCTCCTTCAAGCCCTACAACCTCACCGGCTCCGTCCGGCTGACCGCCCGCGTTTCCTCCGGAGGCTCCGGCGGCTTCCTCGAGGTGCGCACCGGCTCGGCGACCGGCCCGATCCTGGGCTCCGCCCCCGTCCCGGTCACCGGCAGCTGGGAGACCTTCCAGGAGATCGACGTACCGCTGCGCGCCGTGCCGAAGAAGACCACCGAGCTCTTCCTGGTCTTCAAGGGCGGCTCCGGGGCGCTGTACGACCTGGACGACTTCGAGCTCTCCGACGTTCCGGCCGACCGCGCCGCAAAGCGCGTCCTGGTCTTCTCCAGGACCGCCGGCTTCCGCCACGACGCCATCCCGACCGGCATCGCCGCGCTGAAGGAGCTCGGAGCCTCCGCCAACATCACCGTCGACTCGACCGAGGAGCCGAAGCAGTTCACCACGAACAACCTGGCCCGCTACGACGCCGTGGTGTTCCTGTCGACCACCGGTGACGTCCTCAACGCCGATCAGCAGCAGGCGTTCGAGAACTACGTCAAGGGCGGGGGCGCCTACATGGGCGTCCACGCCGCCGCCGACACCGAGTACGACTGGCCCTTCTACGGCGGCCTCGTCGGCGCCTACTTCCAGGGGCACCCGCAGATCCAGAAGGCCACCGTCCGCGCCGAGGACCACGACCACCCGGCCACCGCGCACCTCGACGAGGCCGGCTGGGAGCGCACCGACGAGTGGTACAACTACCGCACCAACCCGCGCGGCCAGGCCCGCGTCCTCGCCACCCTGGACGAGACCACCTACCAGGGCGGCACGATGAAGGGCGACCACCCGATCGCGTGGTGCCAGACCTACCAGTCCGGCCGCTCCTTCTACACCGGTCTCGGGCACACCAAGGAGTCCTACGCCGAGCCGGCCTTCCGCCAGCACCTCCTGGGCGGACTGCGCTACGCCGTCGGACAGGTCAAGGCCGACTGCAAGCCGCAGACGGGCTACCGCGACCTGTTCAACGGGTACACCTCGGAGGGCTGGAAGCAGGCGGGCCCCGGCAAGTTCAACGTCGTCGACGGTGAACTGCGCACCGAGGGCGGCATGGGCCTGCTGTGGTACCAGGCCAAGCAGTACGGCGCGTACTCCCTGAAGCTCGACTGGAAGATGGACGGCGACGACAACTCCGGTGTCTTCGTGGGCTTCCCGGCCTCCGACGACCCCTGGTCCGCGGTGGACAAGGGCTACGAGATCCAGATCGACGCCTCGGACGCCCCCGACCGCACCACCGGCTCCGTCTACAGCTTCAAGTCGGCCAACCTCAAGGCCCGCGACCAGGTGCTGCGTCCCCCGGGCCAGTGGAACAGCTACGAGATCAAGGTCCAGGGTGAACGGCTCCAGGTCTTCCTCAACGGAGTCAAGATCAACGACTTCACCAACACCGACCCCGCCCGCAGTCTGAAGGACGGCTACATCGGCCTGCAGAACCACGGGGCCGACGACCAGGTGTCCTTCCGGAACGTACAGATCAAGGAACTTCCCTCCTCGTAGGGCAGTCCCTGCCGGCACCCACGAGCCGGCGGCGGGCGGGGAGACGCCGTGCCCCCGCCCGCCGCCCCCCACCACTCGCACCAGGGAGGCAGCCGTGACGAACCCGCCCGCCCCGGCACCGGCATCGGACCACCAGTCGCCCACGCGCACCGGAGTGTGGCTCATCGGAGCCCGCGGCTCCGTCGCCACCACCGCCGTCGCGGGATGCGCGGCGATCACCGCCGGGCTCCACCCCGCGACGGGCATGGTGAGCGAGACCGCTCCCTTCGCCGCGGCCGGCCTCCCACCCCTTCCTTCCCTGGTCTTCGGCGGCCACGACACGGCCGCCTGCCCGCTGGGCAAGCGGGCCGAACAGCTCGCGGAGGGCGGCGTGCTGCCGTACGGCCTGCCGGCCGCGCTCCGCGCCGAACTCGCCGCCGCCGACGCCGAGATCCGCACCGGCGGCCCGCTCCCCGGCGACACCCGCGGTGACCAGGAGCTGATCGCGGCGTTCGCGGCGGACATCACCGCCTTCACCCACCGCCACGACCTGGCGCGGACCGTCGTCGTCAACGTCGCCTCCACCGAGCCCGTTCCCGAGCCCGGGAGCGACCGTCTTCCGGCGAGCTCCCTCTACGCGGCGGCGGCGATCGAGGCCGGATGCGCCTACGTGAACTTCACCCCCTCCACCGGGATACGGACCCGGGACCTCGCCGAGGCGGCCTCCGCCCGCGGCCTGCCCCACGCGGGACGGGACGGCAAGACGGGGCAGACCCTGCTCCGCTCCGTCCTCGCCCCGATGTTCGTGCAACGCGCCCTGTCGGTACGGGCCTGGTCCGGCACCAACCTGCTCGGCGGCGGCGACGGGGCGGTCCTCGCCGACCCCGCGGCGGCCGCGGCGAAGAACGCCGGCAAGGAGCGCGTCCTCGCAGACGCCCTCGGCGCCGCCCCCGAGGGCGAGGTGCACATCGACGACGTCCCCGCCCTCGGCGACTGGAAGACGGCCTGGGACCACATCGCCTTCGACGGCTTCCTCGGCACCCGCATGGTCCTCCAGACCACCTGGCAGGGATGCGACTCCGCCCTCGCCGCCCCGCTCGTCCTCGACCTCGCACGCTTCGCGGCCCGCGCCCAGGAGGCCGGTCTGAGCGGACCCCTCCCCGAGCTGGGCTTCTACTTCAAGGACCCCGACCCGGGCGCCCCCGCGGCGCTCTCCGAGCAGTACGGGGAGCTGCTGGCCCTCGCCGTGAGGCTGGGGGAGTCCCGGTGAGGGCACCTGGAGCCGGACGGCTGCGGGCCCTGGCCGTCGTGGCGGCCCTCGGCGTCGTGACGGCGTTCGCCGCGCGCCGCCCACCGCGCGGCACGGTGCACGACACCGTCCCGCGGGACGGGGCGGCACGCGGCACCCACCGGCCCGGGGCGGAGGAGGGGGCCGCCCCGGGCGGGTGCGGCGACGCCCGGCCCGCCGGGCCCGGGAGCGCCGACGACGCCGAGGCGGAGCGGCCCGCACCGGCCCCACGGCTGTGGGACTGGGCCGAACTCCTGCGCGTCTCGGCCCTGTTCACCGTCCCGGGCGACGCCCTCGCGGGCGCCGCCGCGACCGGACGCGGTCCCCGTCGCGGCACCTTCCTCGCCATCGGCAGCTCGCTGTGCCTCTACCACGCGGGCATGGCGCTCAACGACTGGGCCGACCGCGACGAGGACGCCGTCGACCGCCCCCACCGCCCCCTCCCCTCCGGCCGGATCAGCCCGGCCGCCGCCCTGACGGCCGCCGGGGCGCTCACCGCGGCCGGCCTGGCGCTCGCGGCCCGCGCGGGACGCGCCCCGCTCGCCCTCGCCACCACCCTCGCGGTGACGGTCTGGGCGTACGACCTGCGCCTGAAGCACACGGCGGCGGGACCGGCCGCCATGGCCACCGCACGCGCCCTCGACCTCGTGCTCGGCGCGACGGCCACCCGCCCCCGGGCGCTCGCCGCCGCGCTGCCCCACGCCGCCCTGCTCGGCGCGCACACCTACGCGGTCACCACCGTCTCCCGCAACGAGACGCGGGGCGGCTCCAGCAGGGCACCGATCGCCGCACTGGTCACGACCACGGCGATCGCCGCCGTCACGGCCGACGCCGCCCGGACGCTGCACCACCTGCGTGCGTCCACACGCCCGCCGTCGGCCACCGCCCGGCACGGGGCGGGCGGTGGCCGACGCGGGCGACCGGCCCCCAGGACGGAGCAACCACCGGCCCTGCCCCACGTCATGACGGCACTGGCCTCCGCCGCCTACGCCGGCACCGCGTTCACCCCCTTCCTGCACGCGGCTCTCAACCCGTCACCACAACTCACCCAGCGCGCGGTCGGCGGTGGGATCCGCGCCATGATCCCGTTGCAGGCCGCCCTGGCGGCCCGCTCCGGCTCGGGAGCATCCGCGGCGGCCGTCCTCGCCCTCGGCCCCGTCGCCCGCCGGGTCGCCAGGAAGGTGAGCCCCACATGAGCCTGCGCCTCGGCTACGGAACCAACGGCCTCACCGACCTCCGCCTCGACGACGCCCTCTCCCTCCTCGCCGAACTGGGCTACGACGGGGTCGGACTCACCCTCGACCACATGCACCTCGACCCGCTGGCACCCGGCCTCGCCGCCCGCACCCGCCGCCTCGCGGGACGGCTGTCCGCCCTCGGCCTCGAGGTCACCGTCGAGACCGGCGCCCGCTACGTCCTCGACCCGCGCCGCAAGCACGGTCCCTCCCTCCTCGACCCGGACCCCGACGCCCGCGCCGCCCGCACCCGGCTGCTCGTCCGCGCCGTCCGGGTCGCCGCCGACCTCGGGGCCCACGCCGTGCACTGCTTCAGCGGGATCACGCCCGCCGGCACGTCGTCCGCCACCGCCTGGCAGCGGCTCGAAGGCGCCCTCGCACCCGTCCTGGACGCGGCGTCCACCGCCGGGATCCCGCTCGCGGTCGAGCCCGAGCCCGGTCACCTCCTCGCATGCCTCGACGACTTCCACCACCTGCGCGGCCTGCTCGGCGACCCCGAACCCCTCGGACTCACCCTCGACATCGGCCACTGCCAGTGCCTGGAACCGGCGCCCCCCGCCGACTGCGTCAAACAGGCCGCCCCCTGGCTCCGCCACGTCCAGATCGAGGACATGCGCCGCGGCGTCCACGAACACCTCCCCTTCGGCGACGGGGAGATCGACTTCCCGCCCGTCCTCCAGGCCCTGGCGGACACCGGCTACGAGGGCCTGACCGTCGTCGAACTTCCCCGCCACTCCCACGCCGGACCCGAACTCGCCCGCACCTCCCTCGACTTCCTGCGCTCCCACACCCCCGCGAACGGAGCCACGGCATGACGACACCCACCCGCGAGGGCCTCCACGCCCGGCTCGGCGACGCCGCCGGCGCCTGGCTCGACGCGGCCCTCGCCGAAGCCGGAGCCGCCCGCGACGGCACCACGGACGACGACACCCCCACCGCAACCTCCTCCGTGCCCGCCTGGGAACAGCGCTTCGCCTCCGCGGGCCGCCACTGCGGCCAGGAGCACGCCGACGCCGCCCGCGTGCTGCTCCTACGGGAGGCCCGCGCCGACGCCGCCACGCTGACCCGCCTGTACCGGCAGGGCACCGCCGCGGAGCGCCGCGCCGTCCTCCTCGCGCTGCCGCACCGCGCGCCGGCCCCCGCCGACGGGGTGCCCCTCGTCGAGGACGCCCTGCGCACCAACGACACGCGGCTCGTCGCCGCCGCCGTCGGCCCCTACGCCGCGGAGCACCTCGACCCGCACACCTGGCGGCACGCGCTCCTGAAGTGCCTGTTCACCGGAGTGCCGGTGGACGCGGCCGCCCGGCTCGAGCACCGGGCACGCGGCGACGCGGAACTGGCCCGCATGCTCGGCGACTACGCGGCGGAACGCACCGCCGCGGGCCGGCCCGTCCCCGCGGACCTCCACCGCGTCCTCTCCCTGACGTCCCGGACGGAGGAGTCCTGATGCGCATCTTCGACCCCCACATCCACATGACCTCCCGCACCACGGACGACTACGAGGCCATGTACGCCGCGGGTGTCCGCGCCCTGGTCGAACCCTCCTTCTGGCTCGGTCAGCCCCGCACCTGCCCCGAGTCCTTCTTCGACTACTTCGACTCCCTCCTGGGCTGGGAACCCTTCCGCGCGGCGCAGTACGGCATCGCCCACCACTGCACCGTCGCCCTGAACCCCAAGGAGGCGAACGACCCGCGCTGCCTCCCCGTCCTCGACGCGCTGCCCCGGTTCCTCGTCAAGGACAACGTCGTCGCCGTCGGCGAGATCGGCTACGACTCGATGACCCCCGCCGAGGACACCGCCCTCGCCACCCAGCTCCAGCTCGCCGCCGACCACGGACTGCCCGCCCTCGTCCACACCCCGCACCGCGACAAGCTCACCGGGATGCGCCGCACCATCGACGTCGTCCGCGAGTCCGCGCTCGACCCCGAGCACGTCCTGCTCGACCACCTGAACGAGACCACGGTGAAGGAGGCCGCCGACAGCGGCTGCTGGCTGGGCTTCTCCATCTACCCCGACACCAAGATGGACGAGGACCGCATGGTCGCCGTGCTGAAGGCCTACGGCACCGAGAAGACGCTGGTCAACTCCGCGGCGGACTGGGGGAAGAGCGACCCCCTCAAGACCCGCAGGACCGCGGACGCCATGCTCGCCGCCGGCTTCACCGACGACGACGTCGACCAGGTCCTGTGGCGCAACCCCGTCGCCTTCTACGGACGCAGCGGCAAGCTGCAGCTCGACGTCCCGGCCCCCGCGGACCTGCACGAGGGCAACTCCATCCTCCGCGGCGGGGAATGAGGAGGCGGTACCCATGCGCTTCCGGCACCCCGACGGCTCCGTCGTCCACCTGGCCTACTGCACCAACGTCCATCCCGCGGAGACGCTCGACGGAGTCCTCTCGCAGCTCCGCGACCACTGCGAACCCGTCCGCAAACGGCTGGGCCGGGACCGCCTCGGCATCGGGCTGTGGCTCGCCAAGGACGCCGCGCGCGCCCTCCACACCGATCCGGCGGCCCTGCGCGGGCTGCGCACCGCACTCGACCGCCGCGGCCTCGAGGTCGTCACCCTCAACGGCTTCCCCTACCAGGGCTTCGGCGCCGCCGAGGTCAAGTACCGGGTCTACCGCCCCGACTGGACCGAGCCGGAGCGGCTCGCCTACACCAGCGGCCTCGCCGACCTCCTCGCCGCCCTGCTCCCCGCCGACGTCACCGAGGGATCGATCTCCACCCTCCCGCTCGCCTGGCGCACCCTCTGGGACGAGCATGCCGCGCGGAGTGCCAGGACCGCCCTCACCACCCTCGCCGGACGGCTCGACGCGCTGGCCGAACTCACCGGCAAGTCCATCAGGATCGCCCTGGAACCCGAACCGGGCTGCATCGTCGAGACCACCGCGGACGCGATAGAGCCCCTCACGGCGATCGCCCACCCCCGCATCGGCGTGTGCGTCGACACCTGCCATCTCGCCACCTCCTTCGAAGAACCCGCCGCCGCGCTGGACGCGCTCACCGCAGCGGGCATCACCATCCCCAAGGTCCAGCTCTCCGCCGCCCTGCACGCCGAACACCCGCACCTGCAGGACGTACGCGACGCGCTCGCCGCCTTTTCCGAACCCCGCTTCCTGCACCAGACGCGCGCCCGCACCGCCGGCGGCCTGCACGGCACCGACGACCTCCACCAGGCGCTCACCGAGGGGCCGCTCCCCACCGGCGCACCCTGGCGCGCCCACTTCCACGTGCCGCTGCACGCACCGCCGGCGCCTCCGCTCACCTCCACCGTCCCCGTCCTGAAGGACGCCCTCGCCCGCCTCGTCGGTGGCCCGTCCCCGCTGACCCACCACCTCGAGGTCGAGACCTACACCTGGCAGGCCCTCCCCGCCGAGCTGCGCCCGCGCACCCGCGCCCAGCTCGCCGACGGCATCGCCGCCGAACTCGGTCTGGCCCGGGACCTCCTCCACGACCTCGGCCTGAAGGAACTCCCATGACCGACACCGCCGGGCCGGCCCCCCTCCTCGTCCTCGACGTCGTCGGCCTCACCCCCCGGCTCCTGGACCACATGCCGCATCTGAGGCGGCTCGCGGACAGCGGCTCACAGGCCCCGCTCGGCACCGTCCTGCCCGCGGTGACCTGCGCCGCCCAGTCCACCTTCCTCACGGGTGCGCCGCCCGCCGGGCACGGCATCGTCGGCAACGGCTGGTACTTCCGTGAACTCGGCGACGTCCTGCTGTGGCGCCAGCACAACGGTCTCGTCGCAGGCGACAAGCTGTGGGACGCCGCCCGCCGTGCCCACCCGGGCTACACCGTGGCCAACATCTGCTGGTGGTACGCCATGGGCGCCGACACCGATGTCACGGTCACCCCGCGCCCCGTCTACTACGCGGACGGCCGCAAGGAGCCCGACTGCTACACCCGGCCCCCCGAGCTCCACGACGAGCTCACCGACGCCCTCGGGACCTTCCCCCTCTTCCACTTCTGGGGCCCCGGCGCCGACATCGTCTCCAGCCGCTGGATCATCGACGCCACCCGGCACATCCTGCGCACCCGCACACCTGACCTCGCCCTCTGCTACCTCCCGCACCTCGACTACGACCTGCAGCGGTTCGGCCCGGACGACCCCCGCTCCCGCCGCGCGGCCACCGAGCTGGACGAGGCCCTGGCCCCGCTCCTCGACGACACACGCAGGGAGGGCCGCACGGTGGTGGCGCTCTCCGAGTACGCGATCACGCCGGTCAGCCGCCCCGTCGACATCAACCGCGAACTGCGGCGCGCCGGGCTGCTGGAGGTCCACACCCAGGACGGGATGGAGTACCTCGACGCGATGGCCTCCCGCGCGTTCGCGGTCGCCGACCACCAGATCGCCCACGTGTACGTGCGCCGTCCCGAGGACCTCGAAGCCACCCGCAAGGTCCTCGCCACCCTGCCCGGCGTCGCCGAACTCCTCGACGACGAGGGCAAGAAGCGGCACGGTCTGGACCATCCGCGCTCCGGCGAGCTCGTCGCCGTGGCGGACCCGGACGCCTGGTTCACGTACTACTACTGGCTCGACGACGACAGGGCACCCGACTTCGCCCGGCTCGTCGAGATCCACCGCAAACCCGGCTACGACCCCGTCGAGCTGTTCATGGACCCGGCGGACCCCTACGTCCGCGTCAAGGCCGCCACCGCACTGGCCCGCAAGAAGCTCGGCATGCGCTACCGCATGGCGGTCGTGCCGCTCGACCCCTCGCCTATTCGCGGCAGCCACGGCCGCCTCCCGGCGAGCGACGAAGAAGGTCCGCTCATCCTCTGCTCCATCCCCCGTGCCGTCGGCGGCCGCGTCGCGGCCACCGAAGTGAAGTCCCTGCTCCTGCGCCTGGCAGGACTCCACTGAACCACACATCACCGACGCCAAGGAGTTGTCCACAATGACCAGCACGCGTCGTAACAGCACCCCCGACCCGGAGCTCAGCCGCAAGCTCAGCAGACGCGGCATGCTGGGCGTCGCCGCCGGAGCCGGTGCCGCCGCGTTGCTCGGCCTGGCCGCCCCCACCGCCGCCGCCCAGAGCAAGGGACACGGCAAGGGCCACGGCCGCCCGGTCCTGCCTCCCGGCCGCCTCGGCATCCAGCTGTACTCGCTGCGCGACAAGGTCTCCACACTCGGCTTCGCCCCCGTCTTCGCGGAACTCCAGAAGTACGGCTACGACGAGATCGAGTACGCCGGCTACACGCAGGGCTCCGCCGGCGCCATCACCCTCGCCCAGCTCCGCCGGCTCGCCCGCGACCACGGACTGCGCGCCATCGGCAGCCACGTCGGCTACTACAACGACGGCGACCCGAACGCCTACACCTTCGCCCAGAACCTCACGAAGGTCCTCGACGACGCCCAGGCCCTCGGGCTGAAGCACATCGGAACGGCGTCCGGTCCCTGGCGGTACGGCAGCACCGTCGACGGCTGGAAGCGCTGCGCCGAGGAGTTCAACGAGTACGGCGCGGCCGCCAAGGCCCGCGGCATGAAGTTCTACCAGCACAACCACGCGGAGGAGTTCTCCTTCGCCACCGACCGCCCGGGAGTGCGGCTGTACGACGTCCTCCTCGCCGAGACCGACCCCGACCTGGTCTACCTGGAGATGGACATCTACTGGGCCTACGCGGGTCAGTTCCGGTTCTCCAAGCGTGCGGACGGCACCCCCGCCCCCTTCGACCCGCTGCGCTACGTCCTGAAGCAGCCCGACCGCTACCCGCTCTTCCACGTCAAGGACGGTGAGCACGACGACACCAACCCCGACGGTTACCGCATGGTCGACGTCGGGGACGGGGACATCGACTACCAGCGGTTCATCTCGGCCGTGACGCGCACGCACGGCGGCCGTCTCGACCACCACTGGCAGACCGAGCACGACACGCCGCCCGATTCCTTCAGCTTCGCCCGCAGGTCGAGCGCGTACCTGCACTCGCTGCGCGAGAAGGACTGCTGACGTCGTGTCGGTGACGATCTGACGCGCCGTCCGGCGTGCCGTAGGGGCCCCGTGCCCGCCGCTCGGGCGGGCCGGGGCCCTTCGTCTTCCCGGGAGAGGCCGGGCTTGCGCGTCGCCGTGACTTCGGGCAGTCCCGCGGCCGCAGCGACGCGCGAGCCCATGACCAGGGACGGAGCGGTTCCCATCCGCTCCGGGCCCGCGCTCGGCTCGGTCGTCCCGGGTGCTGGGTGGCCGCGTTGGCGTACGTTGTCGGTGACGAGGATTCACCCGTCGGGAGGTCCGGACGTGACGGTTCGTGATTACGGTGCGTGGTGGAGTGATTGAGGCCCCGTCGGACCCGTGATCATCAGGAATTCTGCGCTGTGCACGCCGTCCGCAGTCCACCGTTCGCCGCACCTGACGCGGCGTCGCGTGACGGAGCGTGACGGAATTCCGTCGTGCGGCGCGGATGTCCTCGACGCAGGCTCATCCATGTCGGAACCCTGCGGACACCGCCCCGGTGCCCGCCGAGACAGGAGAGTCAGTATGCGCGTTTCCCGTTTTGTGGCCGCTGTCGGCGTGGCCTCTGTCGTTCTGCTGGGTGGTGCCACTGCTGCCGGCGCCGCCACCCCGGACCTCGCCAGCACCAAGGGAACCCACGTCACGGGCGACCACGGTCGCGGCGGCTACGACCGTGGTCACGGCGGCCGCGGCCACCACCGTGACTCCTTCCGCTTCGACCGCGGCTTCTTCGGCTCGTACCTCTTCGGGCCCTACCTCTTCGACCCCTTCTTCTTCGGCGGTCGCTACCGCTGATCTGCGGCCGGCCTGAACGACCAGGCATGACGGCCGTCACATTCCGGGCCGCCGCCCCCGCGTGGGGGTGGCGGCCCGCGCGTGTTCGGGGGCGGTGCGCGCCGCGGACTCCTACGTGAACAGCGATAACAAGTCGACGTTATCGCCGCTTGCGTTTCCGGCGATAACGTGGCACTGTTATCAACGGAAGCGGGGCGACGGAAGGAGTCGCCCCCCTCGCGCGATCAGGAGACCGCCATGACCGAGACCACCACCACTCGCCGCGTCGCGATCGTCACGGGCGGCTCCCGCGGCATCGGCCGCGAGGTCGCGCTGCGCCTGGCCGCCGACGGCCAGGCGGTCGTCGTCGCCTACGCCGGCAACCAGGCCGACGCCGACGCGACCGTCACCCAGATCTCGGCCATCGGCGGTTCCGGCCTCGCGGTACGGGCCGACGTCGCCGACGAGAAGGCGGTCCAGGAGCTCTTCGACGCCGCGGAGCGGGAGTTCGGCGGTGTGGACGTGGTGGTCAACTCGGCCGGCCTCATGGTCCTGAACACCGTGGCGGACTTCGACCTCGACGCCCTGGACCGCATGCACCGCACCAACATCCGCGGCACCTTCGTGGTCAACCAGCAGGCCGCCCGCAGGCTCCGCGAGGGCGGCGCCGTGATCAACGTGTCCTCGTCCCAGACCCGGATCGCCACGCCGACCTACGCGGCGTACGCCGCGTCGAAGGGTGCGGTCGAGGCCATCAGCCTGATCCTGGCCCGGGAGCTGCGCGGCCGCGACATCACCGTGAACGCCGTCGCGCCCGGCCCGGTCGCCACCGACCTGTTCCTCAACGGCAAGGACGAGGCGACCATAGACCGGTTCGCGAAGCTGAACCCCCTTGAGCGCCTCGGCTCCCCTCAGGACGTCGCCGAGATCGTCTCCTTCCTGGCCGGCCCCGGTCGCTGGATCAACGGTCAGACGATCTTCGCCAACGGCGGAGCGGCCTGACCCGCCGGCCGTACGCCTCCGCGCGGCCCCAGCACGCGGCCCCTCCGGGCACCGCACCGCGGGTCCGTCCGCCGACGCCGGGTCCTCGACCCGCCCGGCACCCCGCGCCTCGACCGCCTCCTGCCCCCGGCAGGTCCTCCACCTCGCTCCACCCCACCCCGACCCGGGACCCGGACACCACAGCCGCCGGGACCGGTCCCCATCAGCCCAAGGAGATCCGTCATGTCCCCCGTGTCCTCCGTCGTCCTGGTCACCGGTGCGAGCTCCGGATTCGGCGCACTGGCCGCCCACGCCCTGGCCTCCGCGGGCCACACGGTCTACGCGAGCATGCGCGACATATCCGGCCGCAACGCCGAGCGTGCGGCGGAGGTACGTGAACGGGCCGCCCGCGAGGGCATCGACCTGCGGGTCGTCGAACTCGACGTGCTGTCCCAGGACAGCGCGGACCACGCCGTCGCCACCGTGCTGAGCGAGGCCGGCCGGCTGGACGTCCTGGTCCACAACGCGGGCCACATGGTGCTCGGCCCCACCGAGGCCTTCACCCCGGAGGAGATGGCCGCGGTCTACGACACCAATGTGCTGGGCACCCAGCGGGTGAACCGCGCCGCACTGCCCCACCTGCGGGCGCAAGGACACGGTCTGCTGCTCTGGGTCGGGTCCAGCAGCACCCGCGGGGGCACCCCGCCCTACCTGGCGCCGTACTTCGCCACGAAGGCCGCCATGGACGCCGTCGCCGTCAGCTACGCAGCCGAGGTCGCCCGCTTCGGCATCGACACCTCCATCGTCGTCCCCGGCGCCTTCACCTCCGGCACGAACCACTTCGCCAACGCGGGCCACCCCGCCGACAGCGGCACCGTCGCGGCCTACGAGACCCGCTACGAGGGCCTGACCGAGCAGGTCGGCCGCGCCCTGGCCGCCATCACCCCGGCCGACGCCGACGTGGCGGAGGTGGCCCGCGAGATCGTCCGCGTCGTCGGGCTCCCCGCAGGCAAGCGGCCGTTCCGCACCCACATCGACCCCGCCGACGACGGCTCGGAGGCCGTCTCGGAGGTCGCCGACCGCATCCGCCAGGACTTCTACCACCGGATCGGCCTGGACGACCTGCTCAGCCCCCGCGCCGAAGCCTGACGGCCCCACAGCCGACCGACTCCGCAGCCACCCGCCGCGGCATCCCGGTGCACCGGACCCTTCGGGGGCCGGTGCACCGGGAGGCACCGAGAAGGAGAACCGTCATGACCACCTCCGAGTTTCCCGAGCTTCCCGAGCCCGTACGGCGCGCCGTCGCCGCGGCGAACGCCCATGACACCGAGGCCTTCCTCGACCAGTTCACCGAGCACGGCGCGGTGGACGACTGGGGCCGCCGCTTCGAGGGCCGTGATGCGGTCCAGGGATGGAGCGACCGCGAGTTCATCGGCGTCAAGGCCTCCCTGAAGGTCACCGCGGTGACCCGGCGGGGGGACCAGGTGATCGTCTCCGCCCAGGTCGGCGGCGACGGGTTCAACGGCCCGTCGGACTTCGCCTTCACCGTCGAGGGCGACAGGGTCGCCCTGATGAGGATCACCGGCTGACCGGCAGGCGCCGGGACACGCGAACGCCCGGTGGGGAACCGTCACGTGACGGTTCCCCACCGGGCGTTCCCCTACAGCGGGACCAGCCGCGGCGGCCTGAGCCGCCGCGCGTGGCGGCTCAGGCGGAGTGCGTGATGCGGTCCAGCAGCTCGTTCAGCAGGATGCGTTCACCGGGCGTGAGGATCTCCCCGATCTCGGGGAGCACGGCCTTGAAGGCGACGGTACGGGCGATCGACCGGCGCTCCTCCTCGGTGGCCTCCTCGGGCTCCGCGGTGGTGATGGCGGCGAGTATGGCCTCCCGCGTCCGGGGCGACAGCTCCGGGTCGCGAGCCTCGGGCACCGTGGCGATCAGCGTCAGGACGACCCCGCAGCCGGCCGAGTGGATCATCAGCATGGCGCGTTCCACGTCGACGCTCAGCCGGCCCGCCTCGGCGACCCGGGTCACCAGGCTGCGGAGGACGTTGAAGGACTCCTTCACGGCGGCCGGTTCGGCCCCGGGCCTGGGCTGACCGAACATCAGCTGATATATCTCCGGGTTGGCCACACCGAACTCGATGTGCAGGTCCCAGCCCCAACGCAGGTCCTCGACCGGGTCGCTGGCCCGCACCCGGTCGGTCTTGCGGTGCAGGTAGTCGGCGAAGCCCTCCGCCGCGACGGCGTCGAGCAGGCCCTGCATGTCGCCGAACTGCCGGTAGATGGTCGGCGGCTGAACGGCCGCCGCCTTGCTGACCGACCGGGTCGAGACCGCGTCGCGGCCGCCCTCGGCGAGCAGGGCAGCGGCGGCGGACATGATCCGCTCTCGGGTGGTCGCCCTTTCATCCATGAATCGATGATAACAGAAATATGTTACCAAGGGAAACTTCTCGGTCGAAAGACCGTGAAGAGGCGGCCGGGTGTGCGGCCGCCCCTTCACGTCCCGCGAGCCGGGAGGGTTACTTGGCGGGGCCGGAGCCCTCCCCGTGCAGCGCCTCGCGCAGCGCCGTGGTGGCCTCGGCCACCGCCTTCTTGTTGGACTCGGTGCCGCGGAGGGCGTTGAGCATCATGAAGTCGTGCGTGATCTCGGGGTAGTGCGTGAGCTGGACGGGCACACCCGCCTTCCGCAGCTTCTCTGCGTACGCGGTGCCCTCGTCGTGGAGCACGTCGGAGTCCGTGATCATCAGCGCCGGCGGCAGGCCGCGCAGCTCGTCGACCGTGGCGCGCAGCGGGGCGGCCAGCGGGTTCTGCCGGTCCTTGAGGCGGGGGGCGTACGCGTCCCAGAACCACTTCATCGCGGGCTTGGTGAGCCAGCAGTTCTCCGCGAAGCGGTTGTACGAGGCGGTGTCGAAGTTCGCGTCCGTGACCGGGTACAGCATCACCTGGCGGCGGAAGTCGGGTCCGCCGCGCTGCTTGGCCATCATCGCCACGGCGGCGGTCATGTCACCGCCCACGGAGTCACCGGCGACGGCCAGCCGCGAGGGGTCCACGCCGATCTTGCCGCCGTGGTCGGCGACCCACTTGGCCACGGTGTACGCCTGCTCGACCGGCACGGGGAACTGGGCCTCGGGCGAGGGGGTGTAGTCGACGAAGACCACCGCCGCCTGCGCGCCGTTGGCGAGCTCGCGCACCAGGCGCTCGTGGGTCTTGAAGTTGCCCAGCACCCACCCGCCGCCGTGGATGTAGACGATCCCGGGCAGGTCCCCCTTGGCGCCCTCGGGCCGTACGACGTGCACGGACACCGGGCCGGTCGGTCCGCCGGGCACGGTCCGCTCGCTGATCTGCGCCGGGAGCATGTCCACCGGGCCCGCCTGCAGCTTGTTCAGCACGTCCCGGGCGGCCGTGTAGGAGAGCGTGTACAGCGGCGGGCCGTCCGCCGCCGCCAGCTGGTCGAGGAAGTCCTGGTCCTGCGGGTCCAGCCGCACCGGCGGGTTGCCGCACGGCACCTTCGGCGCGGGCGTGTCGGCGGGCACCGCGTGGTCGACGCGCAGGGCGTTCGTCGCCCTCTCACCGCAGGCTGTGAGGCCCGCGGCCGCCGCGAGGAGGACTGCGACGGCGTAGCGTGCCTTGCGTCGCGTTATGGACCGGACGTGCGGACAGGTCATTGCGGTCTCCGAACCGTGGTCGGTCGATGGCCCCCACGTGAGCAGCCTGCGGAGGCGGTACGGTCCGGACAACCGGGGATGGGCCGGGGGAGTGGCCCGCGGGCGTCGGCGCCACGCGGCCTTCCCGGGCCCGAAGGGTCAGACCACGACGAGGTCCCAGGCGGTCATCGCGTCGGCGAGCCGCAGGTGGGGGGCCGCTTCGGCGAGCCGGCCCTGGCGCTCCAGCGTGCGGCCGAGGAGGAGGTGCGCGTGCGCGTCCTGCGGCTCGGCACGCAGGAGGTCGCGCAGCTCCGCCTCGGCCCGCGAGAGCTGAGCGGAGAAGTAGTACGACCGGGCCAGCAGCATGCGCACCGCCATGTTGCGGGGCGCCACGTCCACGATGGACGCGAGCGTCCGGGCCGCGGCGGCGTAGCGCTGCCGGTTGAAGAAGAGCACGGCGCGCTTGAACGTCTCCGTGGTCGGACTGCTCATGTCGGTGCCCACTACTGCATCACCTCGGTCGAAGGACGATCTCCTTGGTATGCCTTCCAACCGGGGCAAGTGTCTGATTTGTTCCACTCCGCCCTCTTGATCTGCCGGAATCTTTGTGTGCCGGACCGGTCACCGTGCGTGTCGTCCGGAGTCGGAGGGGGCCCGGCCGGGTTGCGCGCCTCACCCTCCTGGGGGAACGTGACTTCGAGGCCGCATGGCCGCACGTCCGAGGATCTCCCGCCGTCCTCCGCCCTCCTCCGCTCCCGTTCTCCGCCGCGCAGCGGCCCCGCTCGGGACGCCGACAATCGTGCCCCCCGCATCCCGCGAACCGCGCAGCGGCACTCCGGACCGCATCCTCGCCCACGACCGCCACCACCCCCGGCAGCGGCCAGGAAGGCAGACCGACATGCCACTCCTCCGCACCCTCGCCCTGACCGCCACGTCCGCGGCCCTCGCGACCGTGGTCGCGGCCGCCCCCGCCACGGCCGCCGCCGGCGCCGCGACGGCCCAGGCCACCCCTGGCGGCGCCGCCCCGACCTACGCCACGGTGCTCGTCACGTGCTTCGGCCGGGGACTGGTCATGCCCCCGGACTTCCTCCTGGCCTGCGGGGACGGGAACGACCGGCTGGGCGGCCTGTACTGGTCGCACTGGGGTAGCGACTCGGCCGTGGGCACCGGTTACGAGGAGGCCAACGACTGCGATCCGTACTGCGCGGCGGGCCACTTCCACACCTTCCCGGTCAAGATCAGGCTCTCCGAGAGCAAGCCCTGGCCCGAGGACCCGCACCTGCGGCACTTCACCAAGCTCACGATCACCTACCCCGACACCGAACCCTCCTGGCCGCACGATCCGGTCCGCGAACTGTGGGACTGAGCGGGCGCGCGGCGGCGCAGGACACGACCGACGGCCCCCGCGTCGCGGGGGCCGTCGGTCGTTCCTCGATGATCTTCAGTGGATGTGGCTCTCAGCGGTAGAAGCCTCCGTAGAAGCCGGTCCCGTAGAAGCCGGGGTAGAAGCCGTAGTAGCCGCCGTAACCGCCATAGCCGCCATAGCCCCCGTAACCGCCGTAGCCGCCCCAGCCGTAGCCGTTCCCCCAGCCCCAGCCGCCGTGGCCGCCACCGTGTCCGCCGCCCCAGCCGCCGCCGTGGTCGACGACGGACTGCGCGGTGGTGGGTGCTGTCTGTGGCGTCGCCGCGCTGGCCGCGGTGGCTCCGGCGAAGGCGAGCAGGGGCGCCACCACGGCGGCGGCGGCGATCCTGCGGATGGTAAGCGTGCGCATGACTCCCCCTTCGGGGATCTGGACTTCGGGTCGCGGTCCGCACGGAGCGGGCCGCCGTCGCGCCGGATCGTGCGCGTGATCCCGGCGCAGATGGGGGTGCGGGCGTTTGGTGCGGACGCACCTCACGGACGTGGAACGCCGGAACAGACATCTGTAGTTGAAGACGTCCCTATATGAACGGTAGGCGCGTTTTGTGCCGCCCGTCAAAGGGATCCGACAAAAAGTGCATATTGGTATCTTTTGCTCTACTGTGACGCCCTTTCAACCGTGCGTACCGCACAGGTTCCGTTGTGTCAGCGGTCGCCCAACGAGCCCTCGGGCCAGGCCGGTTGAAGCCGCCGGGCGACCCCTTCCGCCACGAGCCCCCCGTGACCACAGGGGCCGATATGGCAAATGAGACAGAAGGGGCGAGTGATGTCAGTGGGGTGTAGGGGAAATTCCCGCCGAAATCCGGAAGAGGTGAATCCGCTTCGCTGTCAAGCGCTTCCGCCCCTCCGTCGACACCGCTGCGTCCCCATGTGGTCACTCCGGGCATCCGTCGCATGTCGCGCAGCTGTTGCGCATCGGTAACGCTTCAAAAATCGCTGGTCGGCGATTTGTTAACACCATTGACATATCCGCGATCGCTGCATACGGTCCTGCGTCGAAGCGCTTCGACGCGTCGCATCGAAACCATTCGATGGACGCCTCACTCGTTCGGCCCAGGTGGAGGTCACTTCAATGTTGAAGGTGCGCAGACCGCTGGCTCTCGCAGCAGCTGCCCTTGCGGGCGCCATGCTCATCACTTCGTGCGGAAGCTCGGACGGGGGTGCGGAGGGCGACGGCAAGACGCTGAAGCTCTGGCACTACGAAGCCCCGAACAGTGCCATGGGCATCGCCTGGAACCAGGCGATAGAGGAGTTCAAGAAGAGCCACCCGGGCGTCAAGGTCGAGTTCGAGGCCAAGGGCTTCGAGCAGATCCAGAAGACCGCCTCGATGGTGCTCAACTCCAGCAACGCCCCTGACCTCATGGAGTACAACAAGGGCAACGCCACGGCCGGCCTGCTGGCCAAGCAGGGCCTGCTGACCGACCTCACCCCGCAGGTCACCAAGTACGGCTGGGACAAGCTGCTCAGCCCCAGCGTCACCACCACCAGCCGCTACGACGCCAAGGGCGTCATGGGCTCCGGCAACTGGTACGGCATCCCGAACTTCGGTGAGTACACGATGGTGTACTACAACAAGGACCTCTTCGCGAAGAACGGCGTGAAGGTCCCGACCACGTTCAACGAGTTCGAGCAGGCGCTCGCCGCCTTCAAGGCCAAGGGCATCACCCCGCTCGCCAACGGCGGCGCCGAGTACCCGGCCCACCAGTACCTGTACCAGCTGGCCCTGACCAAGGCCGACCGCAGCTGGGTCGACTCCTTCGAGCTCTACAAGGGCAAGGCGGACTTCCACGACGCCGCCTGGACGTACGCCGCCAACACCCTGTCGGACTGGGTGAAGAAGGGCTACATCGCCAAGACGAGCAGCGGCGCCAAGGCCGAGGACGCCGGCGTCTCCTTCATCGGCGGCAAGTCCCCGATCTTCTTCTCGGGCAGCTGGTGGTACGGCCGCTTCCGTGACGAGAACAAGTTCCAGTGGGGCTCGTTCCTCTTCCCGGAGTCCAAGATGACCCTCGGCTCGGGCGGCAACCTCTGGGTCGTCCCGAAGAACGCCAAGAACAAGCAGCTGGCCTACGACTTCATCGACATCACGATGAAGAAGGGGATCCAGAACACCCTCGGCAACAACGGCGGCGTGCCCGTCGCGGCCGAGCCCTCGGCGATCACCGACCCCAGCTCCAAGGAGCTGATCGAGAACTTCAACAAGGTCTCGGACCAGGACGGTCTCGCCTTCTACCCGGACTGGCCGGTCCCCGGCTTCTACGACGTGCTGGTCTCGGCGACGCAGAAGCTGATCACCGGCAGCGGCACCCCGGACCAGGTCCTGGACGAGCTGCAGAAGGCCTATGACGCGGGTGCGCCCACGTCATGAGTGCCCGACCCCTCCGGCTGCGCAATCCCTACGCGCTGTACTTGATCCCGGGTGTCATCGCCTTCCTGGCCGTCGTGATCGTGCCGTTCGCGATGAACATCTACTTCAGCTTCACGCACTGGCAGGGCGTCGGCTCGCCCACCTGGGCGGGGCTGGAGAACTACCGGGAGCTGATGAAGGACTCACGGTTCTGGGAGTCCTTCCGGCACAGCGTCGCCATGGTCCTGGCGATGGCGGTGATCCCCACCGCCGTCGGCCTGGTGGTGGCCGCGGCGCTGTTCGACTTCATCGGCAAGCACTTCGGTTCGAAGCTGGCCAGCGTGCTGCGTGCCTGCTTCTACCTCCCGCAGGTCCTGCCCATCACCGTGGCGGGCATCGTCTGGAGCTGGATCCTGGCCCCCGAGAACGGCTCGCTCAACGAGCTGCTGAAGGCGGTCGGCCTGGGCTCGTTCCAGCAGGACTGGCTGGGTGACCCGAAGTTCGCGCTCTACAGCGTGATGGCCGTCATGGTCTGGGTGCAGCTGGGGTTTCCCGTCGTGATCTTCATGGCGGGACTCCAGCGGGTCGATCCCTCGCTCTACGAGGCGGCCGAGCTGGACGGGACGAACTGGTGGCAGCGTTTCTGGCACGTGACGCTGCCCCAGATCCGCCCCGAGATCTACGTGGTGATGCTGTGGTGCACCATCGCGGCGCTCAAGGTCTTCGGCGCGGTCTACGTCCTCACCAAGGGCGGACCCGCCGACTCGACCATCGTCCCGTCCTACTTCTCCTTCTCGACCTTCTTCGAGAAGACCGACGTGGGCTACGGCTCGGCGATCGCGACGGTCCTCACGCTGATCATCCTGGCGCTGACCACGGTCGGCCTGCGCTTCCAGACCCGATCGGAGGACGCACAGTGAAGGCGCTCAAGCGCTACCCCGTGCTGGTGGCCATGATCCTCGGCGCGATCTTCATGGTGCTGCCGCTCCTGATCGTGCTCATCAACGCGCTGAAGTCGCCCGCCGACTACTCCGCGCACGGCCCGCTCTCGCTGCCCCACGGCCTCCACCTGGACGGCCTGACGGACTTCTGGACCCGGGTCAACTTCGGGCACACGCTGATCAACTCGATCGTGATCTCGGGTTCGGTGGCCGTGTTCGGCGTCATCCTCTCGGTGCTGAACGCGTACGCGATCGGCATCGGGAGGATCAAGGGCAAGGCCTACTTCCTCGCCTTCTTCGTGCTGGCCAACGTGCTGCCGCAGGAGGCCCTGGTCTACCCGCTGTACTACCTGTCCAAGCAGGTGGGCCTGTACGACACCAGGCTGAGCCTGATCATCGTCTTCAGCGTCGTGCAGGCGGCGTTCGGCACCTACCTTCTCTCCTCCGTGCTCGGGGCCTTCCCGAAGGAGATCATCGAGGCGGCCAGGATCGACGGCGCCAACAGCTGGCAGATCCTGTGGCGGATGGTGGTCCCGGTCAGCCGGCCCACCCTGGGCGTCCTGCTGGTGTTCTTCTTCATCTGGACCTGGAACGAGTTCCTGCTGCCCCTGGTCATGCTGCCGTCGAACGACAACCAGACCGTCTCGGTCGCGCTCGGCGTGCTCCAGGGCCAGCGTCTGATGGACGCGACGATGACCAACGCGGCCGGCCTGCTCGGCGCGCTGCCCGCGATCGTCTTCTTCCTGCTCTTCCAGCGGACCCTCACCCGCGGCATCGCCGTCGGCGCCGTGAAGTGATCCGCGCCCGGACCACCGTGTCCGCGGCCCTCCACCCGGGCGGATGACCTCCCCGCGTCCCGCCCACGGCTCTGCCTCCCCGCTGCCTCCCTGCTCCGCGGCAGGAGGCAGAGCCGGCCCCACCTGCTCCCACACGTACCGAGAACGCCGGTGGCCGCCCACCGGGAAAGGCATCGACGATGAAGTTCACCAACGGGTACTGGCTGCTGCGCGAAGGCGTCACGGCGGCGTATCCGGCCGAGGTCCTCGATGCCGTCCCGGGCCCCGGAACGCTGCGGGTCCACGCGCCCACCCAGCACATCCGGCACCGCGGCGACCTGCTCAAGGGCCCGCTCGTCACGGTCGACTGCACCGCGCCCATGCCCGGAGTGATCGGTGTGCGCATCACCCACTTCGAGGGCGACGTCGAGACCGGGCCCCACTTCGAGCTGCACCACGAGCCGCACGAGCCCCTCGTGACGGTCGACGAGGAGCAGGCCGTCCTGACCTCCGGCGACCTGAGCGTCCGCTTCCGCCTCGACGGCGAGTGGCGGATGGAGTTCCAGGCCGACGGACGCACCCTCACCAGCAGCGACGTCAAGGCCATGGCGCTGATGGAGACCGCCGAGGGCGAGCACCACGTCCGCGAGCAGCTCCGGCTGGCCGTCGGCACCTCCGTCTACGGGCTCGGCGAGCGCTTCGGCCCGCTGGTCAAGAACGGCCAGACCGTCGACATCTGGAACGCCGACGGCGGCACCAGCAGCGAGCAGTCCTACAAGAACATCCCGTTCTACCTGACCGACGCCGGCTACGGCGTCTTCGTCGACGACCCCGGCAAGGTCTCCTTCGAGGTCGCCTCCGAGCAGGTCTCGCGCGTCCAGTTCAGCGCCGAGCGGCAGCAGCTGCAGTACTACGTCATCCACGGCCCCACGCCGAAGGAGATCCTGCGCAAGTACACCGCGCTCACCGGCCGTCCGGCCCTGCCGCCCGCCTGGTCCTTCGGGCTGTGGCTGACCACGTCGTTCACCACCTCCTACGACGAGCAGACCGTCACCGGATTCGTCGAGGGCATGGCCGAGCGCGACCTGCCGCTGTCGGCCTTCCACTTCGACTGCTTCTGGATGCGCGAGTTCAACTGGTGCGACTTCGAGTGGGACCCGCGCGTCTTCCCCGACCCCGAGGGGATGCTGCGCCGGCTGAAGGAGCGCGACCTCCACATCTGCGTGTGGATCAACCCCTACATCGCCCAGCGCTCACCGCTGTTCGCCGAGGGCAAGGCGGCCGGCTACCTCCTCAAGCGCCCTGACGGCGGCGTGTGGCAGTGGGACCTGTGGCAGCCCGGCATGGCCCTGGTCGACTTCACCAACCCCGACGCCTGCGCCTGGTACGCGTCCAAGCTCGAGGCCCTCCTCGACATGGGCGTCGACTGCTTCAAGACCGACTTCGGCGAGCGCGTGCCCACCGACGTCGCCTGGTTCGACGGCTCCGACCCGGAGCGCATGCACAACTACTACACGCAGCTGTACAACAAGACCGTCTTCGACGTGCTGCGCAAGCACCGCGGCGAGGGCGAGGCCGTGCTCTTCGCGCGCTCGGCCACGGCCGGCGGCCAGCAGTTCCCCGTGCACTGGGGCGGCGACTGCGAGTCCACGTACGAGTCGATGGCCGAGTCGCTGCGCGGCGGCCTGTCGCTCGGCCTGTCCGGCTTCGGCTACTGGAGCCACGACATCGGCGGCTTCGAGGGGCTGCCCGACGCCGGCCTGTTCAAGCGCTGGACCGCCTTCGGCATGCTCTCCTCGCACAGCCGGCTGCACGGTTCCTCGTCCTACCGCGTGCCGTGGCTGTTCGACGAGGAGGCGGTGGACGTCCTCCGCCACTTCACCAAGCTCAAGCTGGGCCTCATGCCCTACCTCTACGGTGCCGCGCACCAGGCGCACACCGAGGGCGTCCCGATGATGCGGGCCATGGTGCTGGAGTTCCCGGACGACCCGGGCTGCGCCTCGCTGGAGCGCCAGTACATGCTCGGCGGGGACCTGCTCGTCGCGCCGGTGTTCTCCGAGGACGGCGAGGTGTCGTACTACGTGCCGGAGGGCACCTGGACCCACTTCACGACCGGCGAGAAGGTCACCGGCCCGCGCTGGGTGCGCGAGACCCACGACTACCTGAGCGTCCCCCTGCTGGCCCGGCCCGGCTCCGCGATCCCGGTCGGCGCGGTCACCGACCGCCCCGACTACGCGTGGGCGGACGACGTCACCGTCCGGGTCTTCGAGCCCGCCGACGGCTCCCGCACCACCGTGCGGATCCCCCGCGAGGACGGCACGGCCGCGGCCGAGATCACCGTCGTGCGCGAGGGCTCCACGCTGCGGGCCGAGACCTCCGACGCGTCGCTCCCGTGGGGCGTCGAGGTCGCCGGCGGACCCTCCGCGCGTGCGGCGGCCGGTACGGCCGTCCTCACCCTGGAGCTCGCCGGCTCCTGAGGGCGGTCTGCTGCAGCACGCACGTACGGGAAGGGAGTTGCATGGTCAAGATCACTGACGTCGCGCGGCACGCCAACGTGTCGCCGAGCACCGTCAGCTACGCCCTCAGCGGCAAGCGGCCGATCTCCCCGGAGACCCGGCGGCGCATCGAGGACAGCATCCGTGAACTGGGCTACCGGCCGCACGCCGGAGCCCGGTCCCTGGCCAGCAGCAGGTCACGGGTGCTCGGTCTCGTGCTGCCCCTCCGGAAGGGCATCCACGTGCCCGTGGTCATGCAATTCGCCACGTCCGTGCTGACCGCGGCCCGGGAGCACGACCACGATGTCCTCCTCCTCACGCAGAGCGAGGGGGAGGAGGGCATCATCCGGGTCGCCCAGAGCGCCATGGCGGACGCCTTCATCATCATGGACGTCGAGATGGACGACCGCCGGCTGCCGTTGCTGCGCACCATGGACCGGCCGTCCGTGCTGATCGGTTTCCCCTCCGACCCGGCCGGGCTGACCTGCGTCGACCTGGACTTCGCGGGTGCCGGCGAGGCGTGCGTCGAGCACCTCGCCTCGCTCGGCCACCGGACCGTGGCCCTGGTCGGCTCACCCCCCGAGGTCTACGTCCGCGGTACCGGCTTCGCCCGCCGGGTCGCCGCGGGGTTCACGGCCGCCGCCGACCGCCTCGGCCTGCGCTCGTCCGTCCACCCCTGCCCGGAGACCCCGGCCGCCGCGCGAGCCATGGCCGAGCAACTGCTGCGCGAACAGCCGGGGCTGTCCGGGATCGTCGTCCACAACGAGCCGATCACCCAGCCCCTGATCTCCGCCTTCCAGGCCATGGGCCTGCGGGTACCGGAGGACCTGTCGGTCGCCGCGATCTGCCCCGACGAGACCGCCGAGCAGGCATCGGTGCCCATCACCTCCGTGTCGATCCCCTCGGCCGAGATCGGCACCCGCGCGGTGGAGCTCCTGTTGGCCAAGCTCGCCGGCCGTGACGACGTGCCGGAGACCACCGTGCTCTCCGCACTCCTGACCCCCCGGGCCACGACCGCCCCGCCGGCGGCCGTGGCCCCGTGACCGGCCCCGTCGCCGTCACTCCGTGCGCAGGCCGTCCGGTCGCATCATGCGGACCAGGGCAGGGAGGCTGAGCGCGGTCACCAGCAGGACGACGGCCGCGCCGACGCCGGTCATGGCGCCCACGTCGGGCCAGTCGACGGTGACGGGCGCACCGACCATGCGGAGCAGCACCGCGCCCAGGGTCAGGCCCACCGCGCACGCGAGGGCGAGGCCGAGGCCGACGGGGAGGGCGGTCTGCCACAGCACCGACAGGCTGAGGGTGCTGCGGCGGGTGCCGAAGGCGACCAGGGTGGACAGCAGCTTCCTCCGCTCGCGCAACTGCTCCAGCTGGGAGACGAGCAGGCTCGCCCCGATCAGCAGCAGGACGCAGCAGGTGCCGACGAACAACCCGGTGCGGATCGAGGAGAAGCGCGCGGACTCGGTCCTGGTGACGTACTCGCGCGCGTCGGCGAGCGGGTCGATCGCGGCCACCGTGTTGCGGACGACCTCGGGCGCGTCCGGCACGGAGCGGTCGATCGAGACGTAGACCCTGCCCGTGACCGTCCCGGCGGCGGACGGGGGGAGCGCCCCGGGAGTGACGAGGACGCCGCCGCGCTCGTAGCCGCTCGGGTCGGCGCGGGTGCGGGCCTCCTTCAGGCCGGACGGCAGGTGCCAGGCGAGTCCGCGTCCCGGCGCGCCGGCGTAGCCCGGGTCCAGGTAGACGACGTGTCCTGGCCTCGCCGTGCGGACGGTGTCGTCGTCGTACTCCCGGTCCCGGACGACGAACACGTCGCCGTCGCGGCACGCGGAGACCCTCGCCACCACGCGCAGCGCGTCGCAGGTGCCCACGGTCAGTTCGACGTACCGCTGCGGGTCCTCGGCGCGTTCGCCGAGCGTCCCCACCGACAGCGGGGTCGCTTCGCGCACGGCGTCGGCCGCGGTGAGCCGCCGGGCGGCGTCCGCGGGGGAGTCGGCGGCCGGGAGGTGGACCTCCATCTGGGCCCGCGCGAGGTCGTTCCCGGTACTGCGGGTGTACGAGCCGTCGACGCCCGCGAAGAGCATCTGGAGCGCGATCGCCCCGGCGACGGCGACGGCGATGCCGTTGACCGTGCGGGCCGCGGTGCCGCTGTTCAGCTGGAGCCTGCGGACCGCGAGCTGCCAGGAGGGAGCGCCGGTGCCGAGCCGGTCGACGGCGGCCTCGACGATCCACGGCAGCAGTGCCGTGACGCCCATCAGCAGCAGGACCGTGCCGCCGACGACCAGCGCCTCGTTGAAGTTCCCTCGGTCGCGGCCCTGCCCGACCATCGGGTACAGGAGGGCGAGCCCGCCGAGCGGCAACAGCAGCCGCCACCACAGCCGGCGGCGCGGCGGCTTGCTCGCGCGGACGACACCGAGCGGCTCGATGACCACGCCGCGCAGCGCGAGCAGCGTCACGGCCACCGAGGCGGCCGGGACGGCGACGGCGACCAGGGCGGTGAGCGCGGGCGCGGGCGTGAGGTCGCCGGGGAAGACGCTGACGCGGTAGAAGCCGACCCGGCCCGCCAGGGCGCGCCCGGCCGCGAACAGCACGGCGCCGACGGCGAGTCCGCACAGGGCGCCGGCGAGGGCCTCGCCCGCGGCGACGCGTCGGGTGGTCCCGGCGTCCGCGCCGAGCAGGCGCAACGCGGCGAGCCGGCGGTCGCGGCGGTCCCCGCCGAAACGGACGGCGGCCGCGATGAACACGCCGACCGGCATCAGCAGCGCCACGAAGACGATGAGGACGAGCAGCACGAGGACAGGGTCCGCCGGGCTGCCCTGGTCCACCGAGCCGAAGGCGTGGATGCGCTCGACGCGGACGGTCTGCCCGGCACCGGCGCCGGCGGATAGCCCGGAGGTCCCCGCGTAGTAGGCGAGGTCGTCCGGTCCCACCAGCCCGGCCTGCCCGATGGTGCCCGCGACGCGGTACGGCAGCCGCTCGCTCAGCAGCCGGCCCTCCGCAGAGGCGAGCAGCCGCCGCAGGGCGGGGGAGACCACCATCGTCCCGCGCCCTGGCAGCCGGCCGACGCCGGGCGGCAGCGGTGGACGCCGGCCCTCGGGCTGCAGCAGGCGGCCCCGCACCTCCTGGTCGCGGTAGGTGGTGTCCACCGTCGCGATCAGCATGGTGTCGTCGGCCCGGTGCTTGACGACCGAGGTGTACGTCATGTCGTTGCGGGCGCGTTCGCGGTCGTGACGCTGCGTCAGGGCGTTCGGAAGGGCGGCGGTGAGCAGCAGCAGGGCCACTCCCAGGCCGACCCCGACGGCGGTCAGGAGCGTACGCACCCAGCCCTCGCGGCCACCGGTGACGGCGAACCGGACACCCATCGCCAGGTCCCGGATCCGGCTCCCGCGGGTGGTGCCGGGGGTGTCGCCCGGGCTCATGCCACGCGCGCCGTGTCGCGGACCTTCCCGTCACGCACGACGACCTCGCGGTCGGAGTACGCGGCGACCCTCGCCTCGTGGGTGACCAGGACGACCGCGGCGTCGGTCTCGCGGGCGGCGGCGCTGAGCAACTGCATCACGCGTTCGCCGTTGAGGGAGTCCAGCGCTCCGGTGGGTTCGTCGGCGAACAGCACGCGGGGTCCGGTGACCAGGGCACGGGCGACGGCCACCCGCTGTCCCTGCCCGCCGGAGACCGCCCCGGGCCGCTGGCCCGCGACGTCCTCGACCTCCAGCCTGCGCAGCCACTCCAAGGCGGTGCGCGTCGCCTCCTTGCGGGAGGTGCCGCCCAGCCGGAGCGGCAGCGCCACGTTCTCCGCGCAGGTGAGCTCGGGGACGAGCTGCCCGAACTGGAAGACGAAGCCGAATTCGCTGCGCCGCAGGGCGCTGCGCCGGGCGTCGTTCATCGCGGACAGCTCACGACCGCGGTAGGTGATGGTGCCGGCGTCCGGGACGACGATCCCGGCGAGGCAGTGCAGCAGGGTGGACTTGCCGGAGCCGGACGGGCCCATCACGGCCACGACCTCGCCGGAGCGTATGGAGAAGTCCGCCCCGTCGAGGGCCGGCGTCCGGTCGTATCTCTTGTGCAGGCCGTCGGCGGTGAGCAGGGGCTCTGCGGGCGTCACGCGCGCACCTTCCGGGCGAGCCCGTCGAGTCGCGCCGCGGTCAGCTCCAGCCAGCGCAGGTCGGCTTCGAGGTGGAACAGGGCGTGGTCGCAGATCAACTGGTCGGCCAGGTCGCCGGTGCGCTTGCGTTCGGTCAGGTCGCGCATCAGCCGCAGGTGCTCGGCACGCTGCACGTCCAGGATGTCGGCCGCGTCGCGCTGGGTGAGCAGCGCGAGGACGACCTTGGTGTAGAGCGTCGACTGCAGGTACGGCTCGGGCTTCTCCGGGGTCGCCAGCCACCGTGCGACGTCGGTGACGCCGGCCTCCGTGATGGCGTACCGCTTCCGCTCGGGGCCCTCGCCGGGCTCTATGGCCTCGACCTCGACCAGGCCGTGCTTCAGCAGCCTCGACATCGTGGAGTAGACCTGCCCGTAGTGCAGCGGCCGGTCGTGGCCGAATCGCTCGTCGAAGGCGCGCTTGAGGTCGTAGCCGTGGCGCGGCCCGGATTCGAGGAGGCCCAGGAGGGTGTGACCGATGGACATGCGCGTCAATATACACATGAGGTATACACGTCATGTAGACGCGATGTCGTGATCGTGTGCGGCAGGGGGCACCCCCGCTATGAATTGCGTGTATACCCCCTGTGTAGAGTCGCGGCCATGCGAACCACCCGGCTCCGAAGCCTCCTGCCCGCCCGACGCGACGCCGCCTCCGCCCGCACCGTCCGCAGATGGGCGGCGCTTCCCGCGGCAGCCCTGGCGCTCGCGCTCGCGCTCACCGGTTGCACCCGCGTGGAGACCACCTCCCCGGGCACCGTGCGGCAGGAGGCCGGCAAGACCGGCAACGGCACCTTCGGCAGCGTCGACTGCCGCAAGGCCAAGTGCATCGCGCTCACCTTCGACGCGGGACCGAGCAAGCACACGGCGCAGCTGCTGGACGTCCTCAAGGAGAAGCAGGTGCCCGCCACCTTCTTCCTCCTCGGCAGGAAGCACATCGACCGCTACCCGGACATGGTCAAGCGCATGGCCGCCGAGGGGCACGAGGTCGCCAGCCACACCTGGACGCACAAGATCCTCACGCAGATCGAGCCCGAGGAGATACGCGAGGAGCTGAGCCGTCCCAACGACGCGATCGAGCGGATAACGGGCCGGCGGCCCACCCTCATGCGCCCGCCGCAGGGACGCACCAACGACACCGTCCAGGGCATCGCCCGTGAGATGGGCCTCTCCGAGGTGCTGTGGAGCGTCACCGCCAAGGACTACGAGACCAACGACCCCGACCTGATCACCAAGCGCGTCCTGGACCAGGCCGACCGCGACGGCATCATCCTGCTCCACGACCTCGTCCCCGGCCCGGCCGCCAAGGGCTACCGGGGCACCCTGCCGGCCGTGCCCGGCATCATCGACGCGCTCAAGAAGCGGGGCTTCACCTTCGTGACCGTTCCGCAGCTGCTCGCCCCCGGCACCCCGCAGCCCGGGGCGGTCTACCGCCCCTGACCGGATCCGAGGGGGACGCGGCCGGATGGAGGTGGCCCCGCCGGCGGCTTCGGCGGCACCGTGGACGACCGGAACAGGGAGTGCGTGGCGGGAGCGAGACATGACGGACACCCACCCTCACAACGGTGACGAGGACGGTGTGGTCTGGCTGGTCGGGCTGCGACATCGCGGCGGCTCGGGGGCGCTCGTCCGCCACTACTACGTGGTGGCCGGGACGATCGCCGGGGTCGACGCGCTGCGCCGCGCCCGCTGGTTCGCGGCCCAGCCCACGGAGCGCGTGCTGCGCGGCGACGCGGCGGTCGACGGCACGTGGGCCGAGGTGCGCCGGCTGATGCAGGACACCCTCGGCCGGTCCGTCTCGCCGGCCGGGCGGCCTGAGCGCGCGCGGAACCCCCGCCCGTCACTCCCCGGGCACCGGGCCCACCAGCAGCAGGGCGATGTCGTCGCGGCCCCCGGAGGTCCGCCGGGCCTCCCGCAGGAGCTCGTCGGCCAGGTCGTCCAGCGAACGGACGGGCGCGGCGGCGAGCCGGCCGGCGAGTTCCCCGAGCGCCGTCTCCAGATCGGTGCCGGGACGTTCGATCAGGCCGTCGGTGAACAGGGTGAGCACGCTTCCCGGCGGCATGGACACCTCCGCGGCCCGGTAGTCCGCGGTCACGTCGACCCCGAGCAGGAGCCCGGGCGGTACGTCGAGGATCTCCGTGCGACCTGACCGGTGGCGCAGCAGCGCCGGCAGATGTCCGGCGCTCGCCAGCAGCGCGCGGTGCCCGGGCACGTCCAGCTGTGCGTACAGGCAACTGGTGAACAGGTCGGTGTCGAGGTCGTTGAACAGGCGGTTGATCCGGGTCAGCACGTCGTCCGGGGCCGCGCCCGTGCTCGCGTGGGTGTGCACCGCCGTGCGGATCTGGCCCATCAGCGCCGCCGCGTTGACGCTGTGCCCCTGGACGTCGCCGATGACCGCGGCCGCCGCCCCGGCGCCGTCCAGGCGGATCAGGTCGTAGAAGTCGCCGCCGATGTCCATCCCGCTGGTCGCCGGGAGGTAGCGGGCGGCGACGCGCAGGCCGGGCACGTGCGGCAGGGAGTGCGGCAGCAGCGCAGTCTGGAGGGTGCGCGCGACCTGGCTCTTGGTGTCGAACAGCCGGGCACGTTCCAGCGCCTGGGCGATCATGCCGGCCAGCGAGGTGAGGGCGGCGCGCTCGTCGGGCGGGAAGGCGCGGGGGAGGGCGAAGCCCAGGACGCAGCAGCCGATCGTGCGGCCCGAGGCGTTCAGCGGGAGGAACGCCCAGGCGCCCATCCGTGTGTAGGGGGTGACGAGGGGGAAGGCCTGCCGTATCGCGTCGACGTCGCTGAAGAAGAGCGGCGCCCCCGTGGCGACGGCGCGGGAGCCCGCGGTGTCGACCGTCAGCGACAGACCGCGGAAGAAGTCCTTGTGGGTCCGGGGGAAACCACGGGAGGCGACGTCCTGGAACCGCCCCTCGTCCGCGATCAGCAACGACAGGCCGTCGGCCCCGAGGACGGGCATGATCTGCTCGGTGACGGCGGTCGCCACGTCCTGGACGCCGACCGCCTCGGTGAGGGACGAGGCGATGTACAGCAGGTGGTACAGCGCGCCGGCGCGGGTCGGCGCTGTCCCTGAGGGTGTGGCGGGCGGGAGCCGGTCGCCCGCCGGGGCCGGGGCGGTCCGCAGACGGATGCTGATCCCGGTGGTGTCGGGGTAGAGCCGGAAGGACAGCCAGTCGTCCGGGGGGCGCAGCGCGGTGAAGTCCGTGGGGAGCCGGCTGAACAGCGCAGCCAGGTAAGGGTCTTCGTAGGCCGGGTCGATCAGCCAGGGCAGGGACTCCCAGAGGCGGGTGTGCATCAGCTCGGCCTTGCCGCGGCCGAGCAGTTCGGCGGCCGTGGCGTTGAGGAAGGTCACCCGCCCCTCCAGGTCCAGCGCGAGCACCCCGTCGTCCAGGCGCTCCGCCAGTTCCGCCGCGGCCTGGGCCTCGGCGGGCGGCAGGGACGGCGGAGGGTCCGGCGCGAGCACCCGGGGAACGGCACCCGGCCGCAGCGGGCGCCCCCGGGCGGCGGCGCGCGTCAGCAGCGCGCTCATCCGGTCGGCGGCGTGGGTCACGGCGGCCCGTTCCTCCTGGGCGAGCCGGTCGGGACGGGTGTCGGGCCACAGCAGTTGCAGCACGCCCGACACCGTGGTGCCCGTGTGCAACGGCACGACGTACATCGCCAGCCGGTAGGGCAGCGCGAAGGCGGTGCGCGGGAACCGGCGGGCGAGCTCGTCGTGGCCGTGCACCCAGACCGGACGTCCGTCGCGCGCCACCGTGGAGACGGGCGCGGGTGTCGCGAGCGCCAGCCGCGACCAGGGCCGCACCACTCCGGCCGACAGGCCCGTCACCACCGCCAGGCGCAGCGCCTGGGCGTGCGGCACCAGCAGGAAGACGCCGGCAGCGTGGGACGCGGTGATTCTCGCCACCTCGGCCAGGGCCTGGTCGAGTGCGGCCTCTTCCTCCGGCGCGGCGCCGGGCGCTGCGCTCCCGCTCATCACCCACCGGCCCCGCGCGGTGCCCAACGGGCCGTTCGCCGCCGGGGAACGCCGTTTCGGCGTGGCCGGGGCGCTCCCATATGTGGACGATAGTCCCCGCCGACAGGTGGGGGCATCTCGGCCCGCCCCGGCCCCGGGGCCGGGCCGGGGATTCCGGGACGCGATCCCGGATTCCCCGCGGGAGCGGGAAGGGCTCGCCGCCGCGCCTGGTTTAAAGTTGCAACCACACCCCGCCGCGCCCCTCCGCGGCGCCGGACCCCCGAGGAGAAGCACCGCATGCAGTCGGCCGTACTCGACGCACCCGTGACCGTCACGCCCCCGGACGACTCGTCGGGGCCCGCGCACGCCGCAGCCGGGGACGGCGCAGGCGCCCGGCGCGCCACCCACATCGCCATGATGTCGGTCTCCCTCGGCACGGCGGGCCTGGGCGGGCTCTGGCAGTCGGCATCGGCCACGGTGTCCGCGCCCATCGGGGTCAGCGACGCCCTGTTCGTGGTCAGCGGACTGCTGTGGGTGGTGCTGCTGGCGCAGTACGTGCGGCACGGCGGAGCACGCCGGCGCAACGTCCTGGAGGACCTGCGGCACCCCGGTCAGGGCTTCGCGCTCGCGTACGTCCCGATCATCGGCATGCTGGCCACCGGCCACTTCGCCCGCTTCGGGGTCGACGGCGCCCGCTGGTTCTACGCGCTGTTCGCCCTCGCCTCCGCCGCCCTCGCCGCCCGGCTGCTCGCGCACTGGGTGACCGGCGGCCTCGGCTCCGCCCCGCTGCACCCCGGCTACCTGCTTCCGGTGGTCTCCGGACCCTTCATCGCCAGCACCACCGGCACCGCGGTCGCCCTCCCCGAGGCGGCCTCGGCCGCCTTCGCGGTGGGCGTCCTGTACTGGCTCGCCTTCGGCACCGTGGTCCTCGGCCGCCTCGTGACGGACGGCCTGCCCGGACCCGCGCGCCCCACGCTGACCGTCCTCACGATCCCGCCCGCCGTCGGCGGCCTCGCCTGGACCGCAGCGCACGGCGGACGGGTCGACGCCGTGGGGTACGGCTTCGCCGGGCTGGTGCTCTTCACCGTCCTGATCGTCCTGTTCCTGGTGCCGCACGTCCGCCAGGAGGGGTTCCACACCGGCTACTGGGTCTTCTCCTTCCCCGCGGCGGCCACCGGCAACTTCCTCGTCCGCTGGCTCCACGGCGCCGCCGTCCCCGGTTGGCAGGGCCTGACCTGGATGGTGATCGTCCTGGTCAGCGGGGCGTTCCTCGCCCTGTACGCGGCCACCGTCCGGTACGCCGTCCGCGCCGTGGGCCGGCACCGGGCGGTCGCGGGAGCCGAGTGAGGCGGGCCCGTGGCGAGGTCAGGTGAAGGGGACCTCGCTGTCGAGGAAGCGGGCGACGTGGGCGCAGAACAGCCGGGGGTACTGGAAGAGCGCCCCGTGGCCCGCGTCCGGGTAGATGACGAGCTGCGCGTGGGGGATGTGCTGCGCGAGGATCCACGAATTGACGGTCGGGACCATGATGTCGTCGCTGCCGTTGACCACGAGCGTCGGCTGGGTGATGCGGCGCAGCTCCGTGTACCGCTCGCCCCGTCCGGTGTTCCACTCGGCGCGCAGCGCCTGCTGTGCGCGGACGCTGTCGGGGCCGGACTCGGCGTCGGCGTCCACGGTCCGCTCGTGGCGGCGCAGCCAGAACTCCCGGCCGGCCCGGCGTCCGCCGGGGGAGTCGTCGAAGAAGAGGTACAGGTAGTCCACCTCGGTCAGGACCTCGTGGGCGGCCACCTCCGCGACCCGTTCGCCGACGCCCGCCGTCTCGCCCGCGCGCGGCTTCGTCCCGACCAGGACCAGGCGGCGCACCAGTTCGGGATGGGCCAGGACGAGGGCCTGGCTGACGTACCCGCCCACCGAGAAGCCCAGCAGGTCGACCTCGGGAACGCCGAGCGCCCGCAGGAACGCGACGGCGTTCTCGGCGAAACCCTCCGCCGATTCCGGCGTCCGGCCGCCCGAGTTCCCCACCCCGGCGTTGTCGAAGAGGATCACCGGCCGGTTCTCGGCGAGGCCGTCCGTGACGAGCGGATCCCAGTGGTCCATGCCCGCGCGGAAATGCGGGAGCATCAGGAGCGGCGTCCCGGAATCCGCCCCGAAACGGCGATGGGCGTAACGGTCGCCGTCCACCTCGATGTACCGGGTCGGTGCCGTGGTGTGCACGTACGAAGGCATGATGCCGTCCTGCGCTGGGTGAGCCCCCGCCGTCGGCGGTGTGCGTGCCACCGTTGCCAATATTGTCCGGCAATGTTCGGTCCGGCTCAAAGGTGCAGGCGACGGCAGGGCCTCACCGGGCTCATCAGTCAGCGGCGACGCCGCAGGCGGCGGACCCAGATGCGCGGCCCCCGCGCGGAGCGTACGGCCGGGCGGGCCGGGACCGTCGCGCGGGCCGGGCGCCAGGGCTCGTCCGGCGAGTCGAAGGGCAGCCTGCGCTCGGCCTGGGTGCGGATCTCCTGGTGGGCCTCGTAGGACGTGACGCGGAACGCCTCCTCATAGGAGGCCAGGGCGGCGGCGACCGCATGGCCGGCGACACCACGGCGCCGGATCACCCGCGCCAGCCAGGCGAACACGCCCATGACCCCGGCCAGTACGGCGGCGAGGATCAGACAGCCCATGAGGTCGGCCACGGACCACACCCTACGACGGACGCCCCGCCGGGCGCTTCGGTGCCCGCGGGCCGCTTTGCCGGCCGATAAAGTCCGTTGTCGCGGACCTGGAAAGGGTGGTCAGGGGCCGGACGGAGCGGCGGAGGGAGGGCCGGGGATGCCGGCGGTGGACGTACGGCGGGCACCGCGCGACGGGCGCACCGTCGAGGAGAGCACGGCCCGGGGTTGGCGCTTGTCGGCCCGGACGGTCGCCTGGTACGGGGCCGACGACGCCGGCGGCGGGGAGTACGCGTTCCACCTGACACCCGCACGGCGTTTCCGCTGGGTGCCGGGCAGCAGCCTTCCGCTGCCCCCGGGGCGCAACCCGGCCCGTATCCTCACGGGGCAGCACCTGCGCGAGTTCCCCGACACGGAACCCCGTCGTGCCCCCGTAACCGGCCAGCACCGAGCAGCGAAGGAGCCCACCGCCGCATGGCCAGCACGTCCGATCCCGTCGACGCCCTCCTGAAGCCGGGGCCGCGGCGGACCCGCCTGCCCGAGCCCGCCCAACGCTCCCGGCTGCGCACCGAGTACGGCCTGACCCAGGCGGAGGTTGCCGAGGCGCTCGACGTGACCCGGACGACCGTGGCCGGCTGGGAGTCCGGCCGCAGCGAGCCGCAGGGTGTCACCCGCGTCGCGTACGCCAAGCTCCTGGACGGCATCGCCGCCCAACTCGGCGCCACCGAGCCCGAGCCCGAGCCCGCCGCCCCCGCCGTCCCGGCCCCCGGACCCGCCGCGCGCCCGGCGCACGCCCCCGCGCGCAAGGAAGCGGAGCCCGTGCCCGCCGCGGCGGATCCGCGTTTCGCCCACGGCCCGCTCGCCGTGCTGGACGGCGACGGCACCGCCTACTGCGCCGGCGGCCTCGTGCTGCCCTGCCCGGCGACCGACGTCCCCTCGCTCGTCGCGTGGACGCTCACCGAAGCGAGGCTCGGTGCGCCGCGCCTGCACCGCAACGGCAAGGACGCGGACCCGCTGATCGTCCTCACCGCCCCGGCCGCCGAACGCCTCGGCCTGCCCGCCGTCCTGGAGGACCGCAGGGCCCTGCGCCTGCCCCCCGACCACAAGGTCGTCCGGCAGATCGCCCGCGCCAAGTGGCAGCTCACCCGCCGCGGATTCGGCCCCTGGGCCCGCGTGTACCGTCCGGCGCAGGACGGCAGGCGTCAGTGCGTACAACTCGCCGTCCTGCCCTGGGGCGCCCTCGACAGCCGCTCCTGGGGCGACGCCGAGCACCTGCCGCCCCCCGAGCTCGCCCAACTGCTCGCGGACTACGCGCACCGCGTCATCACCCCGCGCGGCTCCACCGCCGTGAGCGGCCTGGAGCTGATGACCGCCCTGCGCCCGCCGACCCGCGCCGTCAGGGACCAGGCGACCGGCACCTGGGTCCCGGCTCCGAACCCCGGTGCCCTCGCGCAGCCCGTGGACCCGGCACCTCCCGAGGCCCCCGACGAACACCCCGTCGTGGCCTCGCTGTTCGCGCGCGGGCACCGCCGCACCCCGGAAGAGGTCCTCGACGAGGAGGCCTTCGAGTGGACCCGGGACCCGCAACTGCTCACCGACGACGAGTGCGCCCGGAAGTACGCCGTCGGGATCGACGTCAACATGGCGTTCGCCGCCGCCGCGAACCGCCTGAACGTGGGCCTCGGCGCCGCCGTCCACGTCCACGCCCCGGAGTTCGACAAGGCGCTGCCCGGGTCCTGGCTCGTCGACCTCTCGCACATCGACGTCGACCCGCGCCTGCCGAACCCGTTCACCCCCGACGGGACCCGCCCCGAGGGCCCCGCCTGGTACGCCACCCCCACCGTGGCGTACGCGGTCGAACTCGGCCACGACGTGCGCCCGACGGAGGCCTACGTCCGCCCCGAGCACGGCGCGTACCTCGACGCCTGGTACGGCCGCCTGCGCGACGCCTACATGACCACCATGGCCGAGCTCGGCGTCGTCTCCGGCATGCCGGAGGCCGAATTCCTCGCCGCGATGGAACACCACAAGCAGGCCGACCCGGCCCGCGCCGGCCTCCTCTCGGCCGTCAAGGCCACCGTCAAGGGCGGCATCGGCAAGCTCCGCGAACGCCCCCAGGGCGCCGGCTACCGTCCGGGGGAGCGCTGGCCCGCCCTCGACCGGCCCACGTGGCGCCCCGACATCCGCGCCGCCGTCATCGCCACCGCGCGCGTCAACATGCACCGCAAGATGGTCAGGTTCGCGGCGGTGGGCCTCTTCCCGGTGGCGGTGCTCTCCGACTGCGCCGTGTACCTGTCCGACGGCCCCGGCCCGCTGGACTTCCTGCCGCGCACGCCCGAGGGCAAGCCGCTGCCCGGCGGTTTCCGGCTCGGGGTCTCACCCGGCATGGTCAAGCACGAGGGCACCCAACCCCTCATGTGGGCGGTGGAGTTGCTCGAGGACGGCCACAACCCCGCCCGCCACATCAAGGGCGGCGACGCCGCACTCGACGGAGAGTAGGAGAGCCCGGTGGGCATGCTCGGCGACGGCCTCGACAAGGCCACGGCGAAGACCCTCACACGGCCCGTGCCCAAGTCGGCGCAGGCCCAGATGCGCTTCCTGGCGAAGCAGGAGAAGGGCACCAGGGCCGTCGCGGCCCTGCTCGGCGTCTCGCAGCGCACCGTCGAGCGCTACCTCACGGGCGAGATCAAGCGTCCCCGCAAGGACCTGGCCGGCCGTCTCGAGGACGAGGTCCGCAGACGGTGGCAGCCCCGCGTCCGTGAACGCGCCCGCCGCCACGCGGCCACCACCGGCGGCATCGTGATCGAGACCCGCGCCCGCTTCGGCTTCACGGCCGCCCCCGGCTCCACCGACGACGCCCGCGTCCGCCTCGTCACCCAGGCCCTTCCCCCCGACTACGCCGCCCGTCTCTTCACCGCCCGTTCCGCGGGCGCCGGCGAGGACCAACTGCGCGCCATCGCGGCGGAGGGCCTCCAGGAGGTCTACTTCAAGGACCGCGGCCGCCGCGCGCAGGGACTCCAGGTCGACTTCACCGACATCGACTACGTCGAGTTCGACTTCTGAGCGTCGACGGCCGAGCGCGTGCGCGCCGCACCTCAGCCCTTGACGGCCTCCGCGATCCGCTGGGCGGCCTGTACGGGCGTGAGGTGCGTGGTGTCGACGACCTCGGCCTCGTTGTGCAGCCAGGTGCGGGCCGCCTCGGCGTAGGGCTCGAGGTACCGGAGACGGAACGGGGAGTCGGGGCCGATCACGGAGTCGTCCGCGATGCGCGCGCGGAGGGTGTCCTGGTCGGCGTGGAGGACGAAGTGCCGGACCGGGATGGCATGCTCGGCAAGACCCGAGCTGATCTCGCGCCAGTACCGCTCGACCAGGACGGTCATGGGCATCACCAGGGTGCCGCCGGTGTATTCGAGCACCCGGCGGGCGGTCTCGACGACGAGCGGCCGCCACGGCGGCCAGTGCTGGAAGTTGTCCGTCGAAGGCAGCCCGGGCGTGATGTCCATGAGCGTCTCGCCGACCTTCTCGGCGTCGAACACCCGTGAATCCGGGATCAGCGGCTGCAGGAGCGCACTGGTCGTCGTCTTGCCCGCGCCGTGGGTGCCGTTGAGCCATACGATCATGGGTCCCGATGCTAGCGCTGCGCGTCCGGCGGCAACGCTGCGCGTCCGGCGGTGCCGGCCCGCCCGCTACAGGCCAGACCACGGGCCGGCCGGTCCTGCTGGTGACGGAGGAGGCCCCTCACGTCGCGTGCCGTCGGCGAAGCCGACCATCTCCGGTACCTGGACGCCGATGTTGCCGCTGGGGTGGAGCGCCAGGACGACAGCAATCGGCGCGAGGAGGAGCGAGGCGGCGAAGGCCAGGACCAGGAACAGGCCGCTGTCACCGGCGAAGAGGGGTCATGTCGTCATGGAGAAGCGCCGGCACACGCGGACGCGGCTGAACTCCGCGCGCATGCGGGCCTCGTCCTCGAGCTTCGCGTGCAGGAAGGCGGCCATGAGCCGCAGGCCGGGGCGCGGGGTGAGGATCGCGCGGTCCGGTTCGCCGGGAGCGGTGTACTGGTGGGCGTACACGTGCAGGTAGTGGTCGCTCTCCGCGAAGCCCATGGCGCGGTACCAGGCGAGGGTGTCCGGGTCGTCGCGGGTCCAGGCGTCGAGGGTCGTCGCGCCCCGCTCGCGGACCTCGGCGCGTGTGCGGTGCAGGAGGGCCCGGCCGAGACCGCGGTGCCGGTGGTCGGGGTGGACCGCGACGGTGTCGATGGTCGCCAGGGCAGCGTCGACGATGGTGTCCATGATGCCGACGACCGTCCCCGGCGTGTCGACGGCGACGAGTTCCAGGCCGGGGTCCGGGATCGGCGGCTTGGCGCGGTCGACGTCGTCGTAGTAGGCGGTGCCCAGGAACGAGAGCACCCTGCAGCGCAGCCAGGACGCCTCGTCCGCCGGGGTGTACTCACGCAGCGTGTAGGTCACGGAGGTGATGCTGTCCGGGCGGGGAGAGGCCGCGCAACGCGATTTCCGCCTCTGGCGTGCGCCGTCCCCGCCGTACGACGGTACGACGGGGACGGGGCTGTTACGGCCGTCAGGCGCGGTGGTACTGGACGGGGGTGGTGACCTTCCCGCCCAGCGCGGTGGCCGCGTGGCGCGCCCAGTAGGGGTCGCGCAGCAGCTCGCGGCCGAGGAGGACGGCGTCCGCACCACCGGAGCCGACGATGGCCTGCGCCTGGTCGGGTTCGGTGATCATGCCGACGGCCGCCACGGGCATACCGGTCTCGTTGCGGACACGCTCGGCGAACGGCACCTGGTACCCGGGAGCCGCGACGATCTTGGCGTTGGGGGCGTTGCCGCCGGTGGAGACGTCCATCAGGTCCACGCCCCGGGCCTGCAGCTCCTTGGCGAGGCGGACGGTGTCGTCGGCGGTCCAGCCCTCGCGGTCGTCGTCGGCGTTCTCGCTCAGCCAGTCGGTCGCGGAGATCCTGAAGAAGACCGGCAGGTCGGCAGGCCAGACGGCGCGGACGGCGTCGACGACCTCCAGGGCGAAGCGGGTGCGGCCGGCGAAGTCGCCGCCGTAGGCGTCGGTGCGGTGGTTGCTGTGCGGGGACAGGAACTGGTTGATGAGGTACCCGTGGGCCCCGTGGATCTCGGCGACCTGGAACCCGGCGTCCAGGGCGCGTCGGGCGGCCCGGGCGAAGTCCGCCACGATCCGGCCGATCTGCTCGGTGCTGAGCTGTTCCGGTGTGGTGGAGCCGGTGTCGAACGGGACGGCGCTGGGGCCGGCCGGTGTCCAGCCGTGCTGGGCGTCGGGGGTGATGGGGGCGCCGCGGTCGATCCAGGTGCGTTCGGTGGAGGCCTTGCGGCCGGCGTGGGCGAGCTGGATGCCGGGCACGGTGCCCTGGGACTTCAGGAAGGCGGTGATCCGGCGGAAGGCCTCGACCTGGGTGTCGTTCCAGATGCCGAGGTCGTACGGGCTGATCCGGCCCTCGGGGCTGACCGCGGTGGCCTCGGTGATGATCAGTCCGGTGCCGCCGGTGGCCCGGGCCGCCAGGTGCGTGAAGTGCCAGTCGTTCGGCACGCCCGCCTGCTCGCCGTCCGGCGCGGCGCTGTACTGGCACATCGCGGCCATCCAGATCCGGTTCGGAATGGTCAGCGACCGGAGGGTGAAAGGCTCGAACAAGGTGGTGGTCACGAAGCTGTCTCCTCAGGGGGCGGTCGGGGCCGGGTCACGCGGCGACGCGTCGGTGCATCGCTCATGCGTATGCGCCCTACAGGCTCCCTCAATAATTGCACGCGCTGATTAATTCCCGCATCCCGCGCGCAGTGTTCGATCGCCCACAAGTGGATGACGCAGATATCAAGCGTTTGCATTAGTCCGCGTCTGCAAGTAACGTCGATCCTCGTAAGGCGCAATCCCCTCACCTCCCGGCCCCGCGGCGGGTACCTCGCCCCGGCGTACGGCCGTCGAAAGGCACCACCATGTCGCTCAAGGAACTCATCCCCGGCCGCCTCGGCTTCGGTACCGCCCCCCTCGGCAACATGTTCCGCGCCATCCCCGAAGAGGAGGTGAGCGCGACCCTGGAGGCCGCCTGGGACCAGGGCGTCCGCTTCTACGACACGGCCCCCTTCTACGGCGCGGGCCTCGCGGAGCTGCGGCTCGGCGAGCTGCTCTCGCGGCGGCCCCGCGACGAGTACGTGCTGGCCACCAAGGTCGGGCGCGTCATCCTGGACGAGCCCGAGCCGGGCGCCCGCGACCTCGGCGAGAAGGGCGGGCTGTTCGAGCACGGCCGTCCGAACGCGATGCTCCACGAATGGACCGCCGACGCCACCGAGCGGTCGATCGAGGGAAGCCTGAAGCGCCTCGGCGTCGACCGCCTGGACATCGTCTGGGTGCACGACATCGCCCAGGACTTCCACGGCGACCTGTGGCTGAGCAAGTTCGAGGAGGCCCGCACCGGTGCCTTCCGCGTGCTGTCCCGGCTCCGCGACGAGGGCGTCATCAAGGCCTGGGGCCTCGGCGTGAACCGGGTCGAGCCCATCGAGCTGACCCTCGACCTGGACGAGCCGCAGCCCGACGGCTTCCTGCTCGCCGGCCGCTACACCCTGCTGGACCACGCGCGCCCGCTGGAGCGGCTGCTGCCCAAGGCGCAGGAACAGGGCGTCGGCATGGTCGTCGGCGGTCCCTACAGCTCAGGGGTCCTCGCCGGCGGCACCCACTTCGAGTACCAGGACGCGCCCCCGGAGGTCGTCGAGCGCGTACGGCGCATCAAGGAGATCACGGCCCGCCACGGGGTGAGCGTCAAGGCGGCGGCCCTGCAGTTCTCCCTCGCGCACCCGGTGGCCGTCGCCGCCGTCCCCGGCGCGACCAAGCCGGGCCGCATCGCCGAGGACATCGCCGCGCTCGACGAGGACGTCCCGGCCGCCTTCTGGTCCGACCTGCGCGCCTCCGGCCTGGTCAGCTCCGCCGCGCCGCTTCCGAACGGCGCCTGAACGCCCTCGCCCCCCACAAGCCAAGGAGGAAGACCATGGCGTCCACCTCGGTCAGCCGAGTCGTGCCCGCGTCGCCCGAACGCGTCTGGGACCTGATCGGCGGCTTCCACGCGCTGCCCGACTGGCTCCCGTTCATCCCCGAGAGCACCCCACTGGAGGGCGGGCGGGTGCGCAGGCTCCGCAACCCCGACGGCGAGGTGATCGTCGAGCGCATGGTGGCCTTCAACGAAGCCGAGCGCCACTACGCGTACGCGATCCTTCAGGCGCCCTTCCCCGTGACCGGGTACGTCTCCGACCTGCGGGTCCACGCCGTACCCGGGCAGCCGGAGGTCGCGGAGGTCGTCTGGAGCGGCCGGTTCGTCCCCGACGGGGCCGGGGAGGCGGAGGTGGTCGAGCTGTTCACCGGCATCTACCGCGACGGCCTCGAAGCGCTCCACGGCACGCTCGCGGGCTGAACCCGCGCCGACGCTCCCCCGTCACGTCCGGTGGCGGGGGAGCGTCGTGGTGACGGCAGGCGCCTCAGCCGGTGGGGCCGATGGTGACCCGGACGCTCTTCATCAGCGGCTGGTCGCTCTGGGTGCTGTAGTCGTTCGCGGCGATGAGCACGTTCATCTCCGGCATGTAGCCGGCCGCGCAGTCGCGGGGCATGTCGTAGGGCAGCGCGAGGTAGCCGGTGAGCGTGCGTCGGCTGCCGTCCTTGGCCGTCGCCGTGATGTCGACGAGGGTGCCGGGCTCGATGTCCCGGGCCCGCATGTCGGCCGGGTTCATCAGGACGAGGGTGCGCAGGTTCTTCACGCCGCGGTAGCGGTCGTCGTCCGAGTAGATGGTCGTGTTCCACTGGTCGTGGGAGCGCATCGTCTGCAGGACGAGCATCCCGTCGCGGGGCACCACGTCCGGCAGCGGCGCGCTGGAGAACTCGGCACGCCCGGAGGGCGTGAAGAAGACCAGTTCGCGCGCGGGCTGGCGGATCCGGAAGCCGAGGGGGAGCCGGACACGACGGTTGAAGTCCTCGAACCCGTCCAGGACCTTGGCCATGGTGTCGCGGATCCGGTCGTAGTCCTCGACGTAGTGCTCCCACGGCGTGGCACTGCCGGGGAGGGCGGCGCGCGCCATGCCGGCGATGATGGCCGGCTCGGACAGCAGGTGGGACGAGGCGGGCCGCTTCATGCCGACGGACAGGTGGACCATGCTCATGGAGTCCTCGACGGACGTGGCCTGCAGTCCGCGCCGCTGCTCGTCCTTCTCGGTGCGGCCCAGGCACGGCAGGATCAGTGCCTGCCTGCCGTGGACGAGGTGGCTCCGGTTGAGCTTGGTGCTCACGTGCACGGTCAGGGCGCACTTGGCCAGGCCCTGGGCCGTGAACGGGGTGTCGGGCGCGGCGAGCACGAAGTTGCCGCCCATCCCGACGAACACCTTGATCCTGCCCTCGTGCATGGCGGCGATGGTGCCCACCGTGTCCAGGCCGTGCTCCCGGGGCGGGTCGATGCCGCAGACCGCGGCGAGCCGGTCCAGGAAGGCCTCGGCCGGCCGGTGGTCGATCCCGCACGTGCGGTTGCCCTGGACGTTGCTGTGCCCGCGCACGGGGGAGGGGCCGGCGCCCTCGCGCCCCAGGTTGCCGCGGAGCAGCAGGACGTTGACGATCTCGCGGACGGTGTCCACGCCGTGCTCGTGCTGGCTGACGCCGAGGCACCAGCTGATCAGGGTGCGGTCCGAACGCGAGTAGACGGCCGCGGCCTTGAGGATGTCGGCGCGGGTCAGCCCGGACTGGTGCTCCAGTTCCTCCCAGGGCGTGGCCTCGCACAGGGCGCGGTACTCCTCGAAGCCGGACGTGTAGCGCTCGATGAACTCCCGGTCCAGCGCCTTGGGGTCGCCGGCCGACTGCTCCAGCACGGCCTTGGCCATGCCCCGCAGGAGCGCCATGTCGCCGCCGGCGCGGACCTGCAGGTTGAGCGTGCTGGTCCGGGTCGACTTGAACAGGGCCATGTCCGTCATCTCGTGCGGCACGATCGTCCGGGTTGCAGCCGCCTCGATCAGCGGGTTGACGTGCACGATCTGGGCGCCACGCCGGTAGGCGTCGGCGAGCGCGGTCAGCATCCGCGGCGCGTTGGAGGCCGCGTTGACGCCCATGATGAACAGTGCCTCGGCGGAATCCCAGTCCTTCAGGTCGGCGGTGCCCTTGCCGGTGCCCAGGGACGCCTGCAACGCCCGGCCCGACGCCTCGTGGCACATGTTGGAGCAGTCCGGCAGGTTGTTCGTGCCGAATTCCCGGGCCATCAGCTGGTAGAGGAAGGTGGCCTCGTTGCCGAGCCTGCCGGAGGTGTAGAAGGAGGCTTCGTGGGGGCTGTCCAGGGCGCGGAGTTCGCGGCCGACGAGATCGAAGGCGGCCTGCCAGGAGATGGGCACGTAGTGGTCGGTGCCGGGGTCGTACACCATGGGTTCGGTGAGTCGGCCCTGGTCCTCGAGCGCGAAGTCGGTCCAGGTCGACAGCTCCGTGACGGTGTGGGCGGCGAAGAAGTCCCGTGTCACGCGCTTGGGCGTCATCTCCCAGGTGACGTGCTTGATGCCGTTCTCGCAGATGTCGAGCTTGAGTCCCTTGGTGTCGTCGGGCCACGCGCAGCCGGGACAGTCGAAGCCGCCGTTCTCGTGGTTCATCTTGAAGATCGCCCGGGGGCCGTCGACCAGTGCGCGTTCCCGCAGCAGTACCCGGGTGACGCTCTTGGCGGCGCCCCATCCCGCGGCGGGGTGGTGGTAGCCGTGCCGGGAGGGCCGCTTGTCGTCGGCGGGACCCTCACCGCCGGTCGGCGGTACCTCGGGCCGGCCGTCGCCGGGTGCCATCGGCTCGTTCACGCCCTGGACGCTCATACCGATCACCTTCGGGACAAATGTTGCATTTAATGATGATCTTTATCCTATGGGGGCATGTGGGGCGCTGTCCTCTCCTGAGGCGCACCAGGAGCGCGGGTCCGCCGTACGGGGTGGCGGTGCCACCACCGGACGCTTTGCCGGGGTGCGTGCGGGGGACGTGACGGCGTGCCCCCCGCCCGTGCGCACCCGGCGGTGTATTAGCTGAGCGCAAAGATCGGCGTCAGCGAGGAGAGGACATGGCGACGGCAACGGCGCAGGGGCCGGTGGAGGAGTTCCGCCGGCTCAGTGACGGCGACGCGGAGCTGCGGGCGCACGGGGCGTACTTCAGCTGCACCTATCTGCTGGACATGGAACGGCACGCCTTCCTGGTGCGCATGCACCGCGGCCGGGTGGAGGACCTCGTCGTCGATCCCGAACCGCTCACGGCCTACGACTTCGCCATCAGGGCCAGTGCCGAGACCTGGCGGGAGTTCTGCTCGCCGGTGCCCAAGCCGATGTACCACGGCATCTGGGCGGCGAGCTTCCAGCGGGACATGCGGCTGGAGGGCGACCTGCTGGTCCTCATGCAGAACCTGCGCTGCCTCACCCGTCAGCTGGAACTGCTCCGCCTCACCGGCCCGCTGGGCTGAACCACCGTTCCGCCCCGCACCGCCGAAAGGACCCCTAGATGAGCACCGCCTCCCGTATCTCCCCGGTGACCGGCCACTACGTCACGATCGACGTGGAGGACGTCCAGTACAAGGTCTTCTACCTGGAGAACGGCCAGGGGCAGCCGCTGGTGTGCCAGCACACGGCGGGCTGCCACAACCACCAGTGGCGCGGCCTCCTGGAGGACGAGGAGATCACCGCGAACCACCGTGTCATCGCCTACGACCTCGCCCGCCACGGCAAGTCCGACCCGCCGCTGAACAAGGAGTGGTGGAAGGAGGAGTACAAGCTCACCGCCGACCACTACGTCGCCTTCATCACCGCGTTCTGCGACGCGCTCGGTCTGGAGGACCCGATCTTCATGGGCTCCTCCTTCGGCGGGAACGTGGCCCTGCAGCTGGCGCTGCGGCACCCGGACCGCTTCAAGGCGGTCATCCCCGTGGAGGGGGCGGACTACTCTCCCGGCTTCTACCTCGACTGGTGGCAGCACCCCCACGCCAACGCGGCGCAGGTCTGCGCCAGCGGGGTGTGGGACCTCATGGCCCCGCAGTCGCCAGACGCGGACCGCTGGGCGACCTGGTTCTACTACAGCCAGGGCTCGGAGGCGTTCAAGGGCGACCTGTACTTCTACTCCGTCGACCACGACCTCCGGGGCAGGCTGGGGGAGATCGACGGGGAGCGCTGCCCGGTCGTCATGCTCACCGGCGAGTACGACTACCTGACCACCCCCGAGGACGGGGCCCGTACCGCGGAGCAGATCCGCGGGGCCGAGTTCATCGAGATGAAGGAGATCGGGCACTTCCCGATGAGCGAGAACTACCCGCGCTTCGCCGGGTACCTCAAGCAGGCGCTGCGGCGGATCGAGGAGCGCACCGCTTCCTGAGGCACGCGCCGTACGGTGCCGCCCGCCGGGCCGCGGGGTGCTCCCGCGGCCCGTGGCCGGGCGATCAGTTGAAGGCGTCGGGGTCCGGTCCGATGCGGGTGCCGTTGTCGAGGGCGGTGATCGCCGCGACGTCGGCGTCGGAGAGCGCGAAGTCGAAGACGTCGAGGTTCTCGCGGATCCGCTCGGGGGTCACCGACTTGGGGATGACCACGTTGCCGAGCTGCAGGTGCCAGCGCAGGATCACCTGGGCCGGGGTCCTGCCCAGGCGGCCGGCGATGCCGGTGATGACCGGGTCCTTCAGGACGGCGCCCTGGGCGAGCGGGCTCCACGCCTCCGTGGCGATGCCGTGCCGGGCGTGGAAGGCGCGCAGCTCGGCCTGCTGCAGCTGGGGGTGCAGCTCCACCTGGTTGACGGCGGGCACGACGTCGCTGTTGTCGATGAGCCGCTGCAGGTGCGCGGGCTGGAAGTTCGAGACGCCGATGGCGCGGGCCCGGCCCTCGGCGTGGATCTTCTCGAAGGCGCGCCAGGTGTCCAGGTAGGTGTCGCGGGCCGGGGCCGGCCAGTGGATCAGGTAGAGGTCCACGTGGTCGAGGCCGAGCTTGGCGAGGGAGGCGTCGAAGGCGGCGAGGGTGCTGTCGTAGCCCTGGTCGCCGTTCCACAGCTTGGTGGTGACGAAAAGTTCGTCACGGGCGATGCCCGAGGCGGCGAGGGCCTGGCCTACGCCGGCCTCGTTGCCGTAGATCGCCGCGGTGTCGATGCTGCGGTAGCCGCTCTCCAGGGCCGAGGTGACGGCGGCCGCGGTGTCGGCGTCGGGCACCTGGAAGACGCCGAAGCCGAGCTGCGGCATGGTGACGCCGTTGTTCAGCGTGATGTCCGGGGTGGGGGTGGTCATGGTGCAGATCCTTTCGCGTCGCGCCCGGCGGTGGGTGCCGGTGCGAGTGCGGACGGGTGAACGTCCCGGGAGGGGGCGGGGGACGCGTCCTTCCCGTGCTCCACGACCAGGTTAGTTGTGTACGCGGTTAATTGCAAACGCGGAATAAGGTCGTACGCGGAATGGCCGGGTCAGGAAGCCGGGACCTTCGCGCCCTGCAGGTCCTCCACCGCCTTGACCAGGGGTGCGAGCTCCGGGACGAGTGCCGCGTCGTCCATCGCCGCGCGCAGCGCCGCGTTGTTCGTCGGCCGGGCCTCCTCCAGCAGCTTCAGGCCGGCCTCCGTCACGTCCGTGTAGATGCCGCGCCGGTCGGTGGGGCAGAGGTAGCGGGCCAGCAGGCCGCGGTCCTCCAGCCGGGTGACCAGGCGGGTCGTCGCCGACTGGCTCAGCACGACGGCGTCGGCGACCTGGCGCATCTGAAGGTGGCCGCCCTCCCCGTCGTGCTGACGGCTGAGGACGTCGAGCAGGGAGTACTCGCGCACGCTGAGGTCGTGGTGAATCTGGAGCTGCTTCTCGATCCGCCCCTCGATCCGTCCGTGCAGGAGCGACAGGGCGTGCCACCCCTGGGCGAGGGCGGTCAGGGCCGGATCGGTGGCGGTCATCGAGGTCCCCTTTGTGCGGCGGCTGCGGGCGAAGGCTGTTCGTCGTCACTGGCCATGGTAAGCCGCCGCCCGAAGATGTCCAGCGTTTGACGTTATAGCGCGTCTGCAATTATTGTTTTCGCTTGTTAGGTGCCACTGCAACATCTGGAAGGTCTCCGCCATGCCTCTCGCGCTCCTGGCCCTCGCCATCGGGGCTTTCGGGATCGGAACCACCGAATTCGTGATCATGGGCCTGCTGCCCGAGGTCGCCTCCGACTTCGGGGTCTCCGTCCCCACCGCCGGCCTGCTCGTGACCGGCTACGGACTCGGCGTCATGATCGGCGCGCCGATCATGACGCTGCTCGGCACCAAGGTCTCCCGCAAGAACATGCTCATGCTGCTCATGGGCCTGTTCGTGCTCGGCAACCTGGTCTCCGCCCTGGCACCCGCCTTCGGCGTGATGATGGCCGGGCGCATCCTCGCCTCGTTCACGCACGGCGCCTTCTTCGGCATCGGCTCGGTCGTCGCCGCCGACCTGGTGGCCCCGGAGAAGAAGGCGCGCGCGATCTCGATGATGTTCGCCGGCCTCACCGTGGCCAACGTGATCGGCGTGCCGCTGGGCACCTTCATCGGTCAGAACGCCGGCTGGCGCGTGACCTTCTTCGTCGTCGCGGGCCTCGGCGTCGTCGGCCTGGCCGGCGTCCTCAAGCTGGTGCCCGACATGCCCAAGCCGCAGGGCGTGCGCCTGCGCCACGAACTGGGCGCCTTCCGCAACGTCCAGGTCCTGCTGGCCATGGCGATGACCGTGCTCGGCTTCGGCGGCGTCTTCGCGGCCATCACCTACATCGCGCCCATGATGACCGAGGTCACCGGGTTCGCGGACTCCTCCATCACCTGGCTGCTGGTCCTGTTCGGCGCGGGCATGGTCGTCGGCAACCTGGTCGGCGGCAAGTACGCCGACCGCGCCCTGATGCCGATGCTGTACACGGCACTGGGCTCCCTGGCCGCCGTGCTGGCGCTGTTCACCCTCACCGCCCACAACGAGGTCACGGCCGGTGTGACGATCCTCCTCATCGGCGCCCTGGGCTTCGCAACGGTGCCGCCGCTGCAGAAGCGGGTCCTGGACCAGGCGTCCGGCGCCCCCACCCTGGCCTCGGCCGTCAACATCGGCGCCTTCAACCTCGGCAACGCGCTGTCCGCCTGGCTCGGCGGGGTCGTGATCGCCGCGGGCTTCGGCTACACCGCGCCGAACCTCGTCGGGGCGGTCCTCACCGCCTCCGCCCTCGTGCTCGCGGTCGTCTCCGCGGCACTGGAGAAGGGCCGCGGCGGCCGCACCAGCCGGGTCGTCACCGGGGCCGCGCCCGCCGAGCAGCCGGCCCTCACCTCCCGGCACTGACCGCGGGGGCCGGGACCACGGGCACCGCCGGTCCCGGTCCCGGCCCCGGCCCCGACACCGCACCGACGAAGGCCCGCACCATGACCAGCACCGCCCTCACCCGCCTCACCGGCCCGCACCAGCGGCTCACCCTCGGACTCGAACTGCCCCTGGACAACGACTGGGGAGCCGGCCGCCGTGCCGCCGACCAGCAGGCCGGCCGTCCCTTCGGGGTGCCGGACCTGAGCGGTCACGCCGACCTCGCCCGGCTCGCCGACGGCCTCGGCTTCAGCGCCCTGTGGCTGCGCGACGTACCGGTGTACGACCCGCTCGCCTTCGGCGACGCCGGATCCGTCTTCGACGTCTTCGCCTACCTCGGGCACCTCGCCGCGCTGACCGAACACGTCGTGCTCGGCACCTCCGCCGTCGTCCTGCCGCTGCGCAGCCCGCTGCACGTGGCCAAGGCCGCGGCCACCGTCGACGTGCTCTCCGGAGGACGCCTCGTCCTGGGCCTGGCCAGCGGGGACCGCCCGGTGGAGTACCCGCTCTTCGGTGCCGACTTCGACGGCCGCGGACAGGCCTTCCGCGACGGCGTGCGCACCCTGCGCGCCGCCTGGGCGACCCCCGCTCCCGGGCTCGGGCTGGCCCTGCCCGGCACCGGGCTCCGGGCCGAGCGGCGGATCGACGTCCTGCCGAAGCCCGTGGGCGGGGACATCCCGATCGCGGTGGCGGGCAGCGCCCGTCAGGCCCCGGAGTGGATCGCCGGGCACGCCGACGCGGGCCTGAACTACCCCCGGCCCCTCGACGCCCTGCGCGACGACGTCCAGCGGTGGCGGGAACTCACCGGCGGGCGGTACAAGCCCTACCTCACTCCCATGCTGCTCGACCTGGTCGCGGACCCCGCGGCCCGGCCGGAGCCGATCCGCCTCGGCCTGCGTACCGGTCGCACCGCCCTCGTCGACCACCTGGGCGCGATGGCGGACCTGGGCGTCGCCCACGTCTCCCTCAACCTCCGTCCGGGGGACCGCCCGGTCGCGGAGGTGCTGCACGAACTCGCCGAGGAGGTCCTGCCCCACTTCCCCGGGCGCTGACCCGGCGCCGGGCCCCCTCGGGGAACCGGCGCCGGCGCATCCGCCCGGCGGGCGGGGAGGTCAGCGGTGCCGGGGACTGCGGCCCGGCGGCTGCTCCGGCGCCTGACGCGTGCGCAGGGTCGGCACCTTGCGCGTCTGCGCGCGGTCGACGGTGAGCGTGAACCCGTCGTCGTAGTGGTAGAGCTCCAGCGGCTCCCCGTCCAGCAGGGTGTACGTCGCCGCGGCGCCGGTGATCTCCACCCTCAGCCGCCGCCCCCGCACCTGCAGGGTGAAGGCGAGCCGCCGCAGCTTCTCCGGCAGCCGCGGTGCGAAGGCGGCGCAGCCGTCCCGGTACCGCATCCCGCCGAAGCCGCCGACCAGCGCGGCCCAGGTGCCGGCGAGGGAGGCGATGTGCAGGCCGTCGCGGGTGTTGTTCTCCAGGTCGTGCAGGTCCATCAGCGCCGCCTCGCCCAGGTAGTCGTAGGCGAGGCGCAGATGACCGACCTCGGCGGCCATGATCGCCTGCGTCGACGCCGAAAGGGACGAGTCACGCACCGTCATCGGCTCGTAGTAGGCGAAGTTCCGGGCCTTCTGCTCGTCGTCGAAGGCCTCCGGTTGCTTGACCATCGCCAGTACCAGGTCCGCCTGCTTGACCACCTGCCGGCGGTACAGGTCGAAGTAGGGGAAGTGCAGCATCAGCGGGTACTGGTCGGGCTGCGTGGTGGAGAAGTCCCACATCTGGTGCCGGGTGAAGCCCGCCGACTGCTCGTGGACGCCGAGCGCGCTGTCGTAGGGGACGGTCATGGCCGCGGCCGCGTCCCGCCAGGCGGCCGTCTCCTCGTCGTCGACGCCGAGGGCCGCGCCCTCCTTGGTGTGGCGTTCGACGACGTCGGCGGCGGCGCGCAGGTTCGCCTGGGCCATCAGGTTGGTGTAGACGTTGTCGTCCGCGATGGCGCTGTACTCGTCGGGCCCGGTGACCCCGTCGATGTGGAAGTTCCCGTGGGGGTCGTGGTGACCCAGGGAGTGCCACATGCGCGCGGTCTCGACCAGGAGCTCCACACCCGTTTCGCGCTCGAAGTCCTCGTCGCCGGTGAGGGAGACGTAGCGGACGACGGCGTCGGCGATGTCCGCGTTGATGTGGAACGCGGCCGTTCCCGCCGGCCAGTAGCCCGAGCCCTCGGAGCCGTCGATCGTGCGCCACGGGAAGGCGGCGCCCTCGAGGCCGAGCTGGTGGGCGCGCTCCCGGGCGGCGGGCAGGGTGGCACGGCGCCAGCGCAGCGCCTCCGCGACGGACTCCGGCGAGGTCAGGGTGAGCAGCGGAAGGACGAAGGTCTCCGTGTCCCAGAAGGAGTGCCCGTCGTAGCCCGAGCCCGTCAGGCCCTTCGACGGGATCGCCCGCTGCTCGGCGCGCGCACCCGCCTGCAGGACGTGGAACATGGCGAAACGGACCGCCTGCTGGATCTCGGCGTCGCCGTCGATCTCCACGTCCGCCCGCGCCCAGAACGCGTCGAGGTAGTCGCGCTGCTCGTCGCACAGCCCCTGCCAGCCCGTGCTGCGGGCGCCCGCGAGCGCCGCCTCCACCTGGTCGCGCACGGCGGGCAGCGAACGGACCTGGGACCAGCCGTAGGAGACCATCTTCTCCAGGCGCAGCTTCTCCCCGGCCGCCAGGGACGAGGTGACGGTGAGCCGGCTGGTGTCGTCGTTGCTCTCGCTGAAGCTCCGGGTGGACGGCGGCCCCTCCACGGCGTGGTCGGCCGCCACCGCGACCCGCAGTCCGGTGACCGAGGTCGAGTGCACCAGGCGCAGACGGTTGTCCAGGGCCAGGTTCTCCTCCGGTTGCAAGGGGGAGTCCAGCACGGCCGAGACCCGGGGGTCGCCCGAGGTCGTCGGCAGCTGCTCGTTGGCCACCAGCTCGGACTGGACGACCAGGCGCACGTCGTCCACGGCCTCGACCTCGTACACCACCGCGGCGATGGACCGCTGGGTGAGCGAGATCAGGCGGGTCGAGGTCACCCGGATGGTGCAGCCGGCCGGGGAGGTCCATTCGCAGGTGCGGCGCAGATGCCCGGCGCGCAGGTCGAGGACGCGTTCGTGCGAGACGAGCCGCCCGTAGCGCACGTCGAACGGCTCGTCGTTGACGAGCAGCCGGATGATCTTGCCGTTGGTGACGTTGATGACGGTCTGGCCGGCCTCCGGGTAGCCGTAACCCGCCTCCGCGTAGGGCAGCGGGTGCCGTTCGTGGACACCGTTCAGATAGGAGCCGGGCAGCCCGTGCGGCTCGCCCTCGTCGAGGTTGCCGCGCCAGCCGACGTGGCCGTTGGAGAGGGCGAACACCGACTCGCTCTGGGCGAGCACGTCGAGGTCCAGTTCGGTCTCACGCAGGCACCACGGCTCGACCACGTAGGAGGAGTGGCTGATCACGCGTCCGCCTCCAGCAGCTCGGCGAGGTCCCGCACGACGATGTCGGCGCCGTGCGCGCGCAGGGCGTCGGCCTGGCCCACCCGGTCCACCCCCACGACGTACCCGAAGTGGCCGGAGCGGCCGGCGTCCATGCCGGCCAGCGCGTCCTCGAAGACCACCGCCGCCTTCGCCTCCACCCCGAACTCGCGCGCCGCCTCCAGGAAGGTGTCGGGGTGTGGTTTCCCGGGGAGTTTGCGCTCGGCGGCCACCACACCGTCGATGCGCACGTCGAAGAGGTCCTCGATGCCGACCGCGACCAGCACGTCGCGGCAGTTGGCGCTGGAGGACACCACGGCCGTCCGCAGGCCGGCGGCCCGTACGGCCTTCACGTAGCGGACCGAGCCCGGATAGGCCTCGACGCCCTCGCTGCGGATCTTCTCCAGCAGGATCTCGTTCTTGCGGTTGCCCACCCCGTGCACCGTGTCGCGCTCGGGCGGGTCGTCCGCGGAGCCCTCGGGCAGTTCGATGCCGCGCGAGGCCAGGAAGGCCCGCACGCCGTCCGCGCGTGGGCGTCCGTCGACGTACTCGTCGTAGTCGGTCACCTTGTCGAAGGGGCGGAAGTCCGCACCCTCCCGGTGCCGCAGGAAGTCGTCGAACACCTCCTTCCAGGCGGCGGCGTGCACGACCGCGGTCTTGGTCAGCACTCCGTCGAGATCGAACAGGCAGGCCCGGATGCCCTCCGGGAGACCGGTCTTCGTCATGCAACGCGCTTCCCCGCAGCGGGCCCCGGGCATGCCTTCCGCGGCCGCGGACCACCGGGACGCGGGAACAATCCGGGCCGGGGCACGGTTCCACCTGATGCGGGTGCCGTGAGTGGGCCAGTGACCCCGGGCCTCATCCCTTCGCCCGTGGGGACGATCGTTCGGCTGAAGCCCCACGGAGCCCCTCGCCGGGGGCGACCGCCACCGCGGCCCCGCAACGCAGACCGGCGCCGGTCAGGTTCCCCCGTCCTGACCGGCGTCTTCGCGTCGCTGGGGGACGGGTTTGATCACGGGCTCCCGGTACGGCACCAGGGCCTCGCTGACGACGGCGAGCGGACGCCGCGGCGCGGGGCGGGCGGCCTGAAGGGCCGTCACGTAGGCCAAGGCGTCGGCGGGGGTGAGCGCCGGTATCCGTTCCCGCAGCTCGACCATGGCGAACACGCGGCCGTGGGCGGCCACCGACGTGCGGATCCCGTCGTCCAGATCGTCCACCGCGGTCCGCACCGGCAGTCCGCGGACACGGGCCCGGTACTCGTCCTCCCATCCGCCCATGAGGTAGTCCACAGGTCCGATCGCGTGCATGCGGCCGTCGGCCCGGTCCACCAGGTACGGTCCGTTGCCGGCCAGGAGGTGCTCCGCGTCGCCGGTCCTGACGTACTGCGCGGACTGGTAGACGACGACCCACGCCAGCTCGTGCTCCTCGGCCTCCACCACCGCCATGCGCCCGGGGAAGCACCGGTCCAGGTGCTCCTGGACCCTCCGGACCGCGTCCTCGCGCTCGATCATGCGGGGAGCATCCCGCAACCGGCGCGGACCGGGCCAGTGGTCCCTTGGTCCTAGGTCCCGGGTCGGCACGAGGCCGGGCTCTCCTCCGCGGCGGCCTTCAGCATGCGGAGTACGTCCTCGTGGCCCCTGCGGAGCCGTGCGCTGTCGTAGAACAGCGTGAGGAGCGGCCCGGAGAGCGACTCCTCGATCGTGACGACCGTCCGGCCGTCGTCGCTGGGTGCCATCCGCATCCGGTCGACCGCCTTCATCCAGCCCATCGCCAGCCCCGTCCACGACAGCTCCCGCTCGGGCGCCACCACGGCGAAGGAGGACGTGATGCGCGTCCCCCGCAGCTTCCAGCGGAAGCGCGCGTCCGGTTCCACGGCACGCGGGCCCGCCGCTCGGGGAACTTCACGAGGAGTACGCGAAGAAGGGCCGGCTGGACGAGCGCGCGCGGTCAGGTCGACCAGCTCGGTCACCGTTGACGCACCGGTCGCCACGGTGTGGCGGCTCGTCAGCGACATGCACGCCTGGGACACGTGGCGCTCGCTCCGACGCCCGCGTCGTCGCATGGGCGTGGTCAAGACCCGCCGGCGGCATGCGCCGGCGGGCCCGATGTTCCGCTGGTCGGGGAAGGGGTGGGTGCGCGTGCCTTACGGCGACGTCGTGGGGTCGGCGATCTCCAGGCGCGCGGGCGGCGGCTCCGGCAAGGGTCCGGAGTCGGTGGCGCGCAGTCCGTCGAAGGCCAGCGCGAGGTAGCGGCGCCACGCCTGCGGCTGGATGGGCAGCAGCGGTGCCGCCGTCTGGTGGATCCCGCCGAGCAGCAGGACGACGTCGGTCCCCGTGATGTCGCCGCGCACGGCGCCTTGCTCGCGCGCCCGGGCCGTGAGCGCCTCGGCGGCGTCGCAGAGCAGGGCGATGCGGTCGCGGACCTCGGCGTGCTGCAGTGACGGGCGGCCGATCACCTCGCAGAACGCGCGGTCGGTGGCGAGCGCTTCGACGCCGTCGGTCATGAACTCGCGCAGCGCCGCGCCCGAGTCGTCGGCCTCCAGGAGGCGGCCGGCCGAGCCGACGAGCTGGTCGAGCAACTGGAGCATGATCGCCGCGAGGAGGTCCTCCTTCGAGGCGAAGTGCCGGAAGACCGTGCCCTTGGCGAGGCCGGCCCGCTGGGCGATCTCACCGATCGGCACGTCGACCCCGTGCTCGGCGAACGCCGCCGTCGCCGCCTCGAGCAGCAGGCGTCGGTTGCGCACCATGTCCGCCCGCTGGCCCGGAGTGGCTGTCGTCCCGCTCATCCCTGCCTCCTCCCAGGTGTGGAGCCTATCACCAAGGTGACCGGAGGGTCAGGTTAGCTGTTACGCTCAACATGACCCGGCGGTCATCTTCTGCCCGGGTCGCGAACCACGAACACGAACTCCTGGGAGAACAACGTGAGCGGCACCCTGGAAGGCAAGGTCGTCCTCGTCACCGGCGCGTCCTCGGGCATCGGCCGGGCCACGGCCCTCGCCCTGTCGAAGGCCGGCGCCCTGGTCGCGGTCGGGGCCCGGCGGGCCGACCGGCTGAAGGACCTCGTGCAGGACGCCCCCGGCGAGATGCTCGCCCTCGATCTGGACGTCACCGACCACGCATCGGTGCGTGACGCGGTCGCGGCGACCGTCGAGCGCTTCGGAGGTCTCGACATCCTGGTCAACAACGCGGGCGTCATGCTCAGCGGCCCGATCCTCGACGCGGACACCACCGAGTGGACGCGCATGGTCGAGACCAACCTGCTCGGCTCGATGTACGCGGTCCACGCCGCCCTGCCCCACCTGCTGGAGCGCAAGGGGGCCGTGGTCCAGGTCTCCTCGACCTCGGGGCGCACGGCGACGGCCGCGAGCGGCGCCTACTCGGCCACCAAGTTCGGCGTCACCGCCTTCGCGGAGTCGCTCCGGCAGGAGGTCACCGAGCAGGGTGTCCGGGTCGTGCTCGTCGAACCCGGCTTCGTCTCGACCGAGCTGACCAGCCACATCACCCACCCGGGGATCCGGGCCATGGCGAAGAGCATGGCCGAGTCCATGCGGACCCTGCAGCCCGAGGACATCGCCGCCGCCGTCCTGTACGCGGTCACCCAGCCCGACCATGTCGCGGTGAACGAGATCCTGATCCGGCCCACCGACCAGGCCCGCTGACGCGGCCGGCCGCCGCGGACAGGGGGAACCGGGGAACCCTTCCGCGGCGGCCCGCCCGGCTCAGGACGACTCCAGCGCCTCCAGCATGATGCGCTGCGTCTCGGCGAGGTACGTCTGGGCCGCCGTGCGGGCCGTGGTCGCGGCACCGTCGATGACGGCGGTGACGAGGGGTTCCAGGCGGGCGGCGGCCTCCGCCGGGTCGCGGAAGGGGGCGACGAGGCGGGCGCGCAACGGCAGGTAGGCGGCGAAGAGGGTGTTGGTGAGGAGCACGTAGACGCGGTTGCCGGTGGCCTGGGCGAGGGCGCGGTGGACCTCGGCGTCGGCCAGTTGGACGGCGTCGGGGTCGGCGGCGGCGCCGACGGCGTCCAGGAGGGTGCGCAGCCGGGCGCGTTGCGGGTGAGTGGCCTTGACGGCGGCGCGTTCGGCGATCAACGTGCCGACACCGGCACGGACTTCGAAGATGTCGGCCAGCCACCCGGGGTTGTGCCGTACGAGCATGGGCAGCAGGTCCGCGCCGCCGAGGCGCAGGTAGTCGCGGACCCGGGTGCCGACGCCGTGGCGGGTCTCCAGGAGACCGGCCTGGATGAGCCGGCCGAAGGCGTGCTTCACCGTGGTGCGGGTGACGCCGTAGCCCTCGGCGAGGCGTTGTTCCGGGGGCAGCAGGGTGCCGGCGGGGTGGGTGCCGCCCAGGATGTCCTCCTGCAGGCGGCGTTCCAGCACGTCGACGATGGTCTCGCGGGGCAGTGGCTCCACCGTGGTCGTCCTCTCGAAGCGGTCCGGTCCAAGCCCACCGAGCAACGGGGACCGCGTCAACATACTCAGGCAGTGGATGAGCCACTCATTCAATGAGTCTGTGTGCAACCCCTTGCCCTGACGTCGTGTCAGCGGCATCCTGCGTGGTGCCCAGGCCCCGTACGCCCCGTCCCCACGACCGCCGGAGTCTGCCCATGCCCCGCTTCCGCCGTTCCTCACGCCTGCTGACCCTGGCCGCGGCCGCCCTGTTCGCGGTGACCGCCACCGCCCCCGCCTCGGCCAACGCTCCCGACCCGTACTCCGAGCCGTCGTTCGCCGCCGCCTGCGACTGGCACGCGTACGGGGAGGGCGAGACCCCCGACCCGTGGCTCTGGCTGTCCGACCCGGTGTGCGTGGAGTACTCCAAGCGCGACATCACCCTCGACAACGGCGGCGCCGTCCGATTCCTGCTCGCCGAACCCGCCCGCTTCGCGCTCGCCCTCCCCGTGTGCCGCTACTACCAGCGCGACCACTGGAGCGTGCAGTCCACCACCGGGGCGGTTCCGTACGTCTCCTGGGACGGCCGCTACTGGTTCGACAAGCGCAACCGGCGTGCGGCGATGCTCCTGACGAACTTCCGGCTCAACGGGGTCACCGTGGGCATAGGCGACCTGGTGGCCGCGCTGCGTCCGCAACTGCCCGAGGTCGCGGACGTCCTGGACGCGTACGGGGACGAGGCCGGCGAGAGCGGGCTCTCCGTCACGTTGCCCTTCAGCCTCCTGTGCGCGGGGTGGTAGCCGATGGAGCCGCTCCCCGGCATCGACCGGCGCGCAGTGCTGCGCGGTCTGGCCGCCGCCGTCGCCGCCCTGCCCGCGCTGGGCACGATGGCAGCTCCCGCCGCGGCCGCTCCTGCCGCGGCCGCCGCGCTCGGCTCCTGGCCGGTCTCCACCCTGGAGGCCTTCGCCGACACCCTTGTGCCGGGGGAACGACGTTCCCCCTCCGACCGCGCCATCGCCGGCGCCGCCTCCGGCCCGGGCGCCGTACAGGCCGGGGTCATCACCCTGCTCACCTCGCCCGACCTCCCGCTGAACCCGCTCCTGCCGGGCATCGCGGCGCTGCTGGACGCCCGCGCCACCGCGTACGCCATCAGCCGGCTCATCCTGCTCCCGCTCGACCGACCGCCTTTCGTCGGTCTCTCCTTCGACCACCGCACCACCCTGGTCACCGGGCTCTTCCGGGCCGACGACCTCGACCGCCCGATCTGGCAACTGCTCGCCTTCCTCGTCGGTCTGGCCTTCGACACCGCCGCCCACCGCCACACCGCGCAGGCCCTCGCCGAAGGCCACCCCGGTCTGGTCTGGACCGGCTTCCCGCCGCCCGACGCCGACGGTCTGTGGCGCTACCCGTCCCACTCCTACGGCACGGCCCTCTCCGAGCCGCACCCCGCCACCACCCCCTCCGGGAGCCCCGCATGAGCCCCCAGACCACCGATGTCCTCGTCATCGGCAGCGGCTTCGGCGGTGCGATACCCGCCTACCACCTCGCCGCCGCGGGAGCCCGGGTCACCGTCCTCGAACGCGGACCGCGCCTGGCCACCGAGGACTTCACCCACGACCTCGACCTGGGCGCGTACCCCCGCATCGTCGACGTGATCAAGGGCGACGGCATCTCCGTCGTCGCGGGCAACTGCGTGGGCGGGGGCAGCGTCGTCTACTTCGCCGCGTCGCTGCGCGCGCCGTCCTTCGTCTTCGACCGGCGCGACGCCGCGGGACGGCGGCTGTGGCCCGCCTCCCTCAGCCGCGCCGCCCTCGACCCCTGGTACGAGCAGGTCGAGCAGGCCCTGCCGGTGACGAAGCTCGACTGGCCCGACGTCTCGTACGCGGGCGGCGTGCTGGCCGCCGCCTGCGACCGCGCCGGGCACACCTGCAACCCGGTGCCCGTCGCCGTCGACCGGGCCCGCTGCACCGACTGCAACTGGATGCTCTCGGGCTGCCGCTTCGGTGCCAAGCGCTCCATGCTGCTCAACTACCTGCCCGCCGCGGAGGCGCACGGCGCCGAGATCCGCCCCCTGCACGAGGTGCAGCTGATCCGCCCGTCCACGGTGCCCGGATACCGCTACGCCGTCGACTACACCACCGTGGACCCGGCGGACTACACCTGCCCCACCGGCGCGGGCACCCTCCACACCAAGGTCCTGGTGCTGGCCGCGGGCGCGGTCGGCACACCGGTCCTGCTGCAGCGTTCGGCGCTCGCCCTGGGGGGAGTCCCGCCCGCCGTCGGCGGCTACTTCTCCGGCAACGGCGACCGGGTCAGCGTCGCGGAGATGGACGAGGGCAAGGTCCGCTCCCTGCTCGGGCTGGCGCGCAGCGCGACGGTGGCGTACGAGGCACTGCACATCGGGATGCCGATCACCGCGGCGTCCTTCGACCGCCTCGACGCCCGGGCGCCGGAGTTCTCCCGCTTCACCCTCCAGCAGATCTACTTCCCGACCGTCACCAATTCCCTCGCCCAGACCGCCGCGGGGCGCTGGTCGGGTGTCGCCAAGAAGCAGATGCGGGCCCGCTGGCGCTCCTGGCTCACCGTGCTCGCCATGACCGAGGACGAGGCCGAGGGCAGCTTCGGCGTGCCGCCCCTCACCGGCAGCTTCACCCGCCTGGCCAACGGGCTGGGCCTGGGCACCATGCGGTTCGCACCGACGGCCGGCACGCGGCGCGGCTGGTCCGAGGCCGACACGTACGCACGGGCGGTGCTGGAACGGGACGGCCTCGCCACCGTCCGCCCGTGGAGCGAGGATGTGGCGGGCACGGTGACCGCCCACCCCCTCGCCTCCTGCCGGCTCGGCGACTCCGCCGCGATCTCCGCGCTGACCGAGCTCAACGAGCTGCGCACCCACCCCGGCCTCTTCGTGACGGACGGTGCGGCCGTCCCCACCTCCCTCACCGTCAACCCCTCCCTGACCATCGCGGCCCTCGCGGAACGTGCCTGTCCCGCCATCGCCGCCCGCTGCGCCCAGTACGGCGTCGCCGTGCGCTACGCACCGAGCGATCCGCTCACCGGCGCGGCCCGCGGGGGCGGTGTCGCGGCGGCGGCCCGTGCCGTCGCGGCCCGCGCGGGGGCTTGAGTCTCCCCCGGGGGGAGACGGAAGAGTAGCGGGCGTGAACGGCGACGCGCGCTACTCGATCGGCGACCTGGCCCGGCGCACCGGGCTGACGGTCAAGACCATCCGCTTCTACTCCGACCGGGGGATCGTGACGCCGGCCGGCCGCAGTCCGGCCGGCTACCGCCGCTACGGCGACGAGGCCCTGGCCCGGCTGGAACTCGTACGGACCCTGCGCGAGCTGGGACTCGACCTGGCCACGATCCGGCGGGTCGTGGACCGGGAGCTGTCCCTGCCCGAGGTCGCGGCGGCCCATGCCGCGGCCCTGGAGACGCAGATCCGCACCTTGCGGCTGCGGCGCGCGGTGCTGACGGCCGTGGCCCGGCGCGGGTCCACCCCGGAGGAGACGGAGCTCATGCACGAACTGGCCGGGCTGTCCGCTGCGGAACGCGGACGGCTCATCGACGACTTCCTCGACGCCGTCCTCGGCGGACCCGGTGACCTCGCGGACGCGCCCGCGATCGAGGGCCTGCGCCGCTCCCTCACCCCGGCGCTGCCCGAGGACCCCGGGCCGGACCAGGTCCAGGCGTGGGTGGAGCTCGCCGAACTGTCACAGGACCCAGGTTTCCGGGCCACGATGCGCCGGATGGCCGGGGAGCACGCGGCCGACCGTGCCCGCGCCGGGACCACGTCGCCGCGCCGCGACGTCGTCGCGTCGGTCGGCGAGCGGGTCGTCCCCACCCTGGCCGCGGGCGTCGACCCTGCCTCCGACCGGGCGCGTACCGTCGTCGCGGCCGTCGCCGCGGAGTACGCGGACCTCCTCGGCGCCGCGGACGGCGCCGAGCTCCGGCGACGACTGCTGACCCGTCTGCGGACCGCGTCCGACCCGCGCCGGGAGCGGTACGCCCGGCTGCTCGCGGTGGTCAACGGCTGGCCCGTCCTGGAGAGCCGCGGGCCCGCCCTCGACTGGGCCGTCCGCGCCCTGGAGGCCGCCGCCGCGTGACCGGACGGCTCGCCGGGCCCAGCGCGTCGGTGCGCCGGGCCCACGTCCCGTCAGGTAGCGGGGGTGGATCACCGGCAGTAACTTGGGCCGCGGGTTCGCCCCACACCGCCGGCCGTGCCGCGAAGCCGCCGGGGACGGGCCTCGGCCTTTCGGAGGGCGCGATGAGGGTATGCCGATGACTCCCCCCTCCGGGCTGTCACGTTTCCGGCCGGCCGTGGTCATCGTCCTGCTCCTGGCGGTGGGGGCGGGGCTGTTCGCCGGTTCGTACAGCTTCGCCATGGCGCATCCGACACCGCATCACATCCCGATCGGCGTCGTGGACGACTCCCCCCAGCTGCAGAAGTTCGTGGCGGGCATGGACTCGGGCCTGAGCACCGAACTGGTGCAGCGGCGCTTCGCCACGCGGGCGGCCGCCGTCGACGCCGTCGACCGGCAGCATGTGTTCGCCGTGGCGCAGACCAAGGCCGGGGGCGGCACCGTCTCGTTCGACCTGGTGCCGGCCGCGGGGGCCTCGGTGGCGCGTGTGCTGGCGGCGGCGGCCCCGGTGGCGGCCGCGCAGGCCGGGGTGCGGCTGAGCCTCGGCGACCTCAGACCGCTGCAGCCCGGCGACCCGCAGGGGCTCGCGATCTTCTACATCACGCTCGCCGCGGTCATCGTGGGCTTCCTCGGCGCGGTGCAGCTGACCGTGCACGCGTCGGAGCTCAGACCGCTGGAGCGCTTCCTGACGATCGTCGCGTACTCCGCGCTCGGAAGCCTGTCCATCGTCGCGGTGGTGGACTGGGGGCTGCACGTGCTGCGGCTGCCCTTCCTCCAGTCCTGGGCGATCCTGACCCTCACGATGGTGACCTCGGGGCTGGTGTTCACGGCGTTCTACATGCTGTTCGGCAAATGGGCCATCCTGCCGACGTGGTTGCTCATGGTGCTGCTCGGCAACCCGTCCTCGGGCGGGGCGGTGTCCTGGCTGCTCCTGCCCGAGCCGCTGGGGGCCGTCGGCCGCTGGCTGCCGCCCGGGGCCTCGGTCAACGCCCAGCACAACGCGATCTACTTCGCCGAGAACCAGTACGCCTTCCCGTACCTGGTGCTCTTCGGCTGGGCGGCGGCGGCCGCCGCGGTGGCGTGGACCTGGCGGCGGCGCCGGTACCCGCAGATGTGACCCCGTACGGTCGTGCCGGACGGCGTCACACCCGTACGGCGGCCCCGCCGTCCGGCAGCGGCGCGCACGTTCCCGGCCTGCGGCGGACGGCCGCTCAGCGGCGGTGCCGCTGCGCGGTCACGATGTCCCGCGTCGCACGCTCGGCGGATCCGCTGAGCCGCTGGACGCGGGCGGCGAACACCGGGAACTGCCCGGCCACCGCGCTGAGCAGGCGCAGCTCGGGCGGGGCCACGTTCACCTCGCCGAGGTTGCGTTCGACGGCCCGGACGACCCCCGCCGTGACCTGCCGGGGCGTCACGGTACGTGCCCCGGCAGGTGCCTTGGCACCCGTGTCGGCGAACATGCCGGCATCCCGGACGAATCCGGGCTGGACCAGGGACACCCCGACACCGGTGCCGTGCAGGTCCTCGCGGAAGCCGTGGGCGAAGCCGCGGAGGCCGAACTTGGTCGCGCTGTACAGGGAAGTGGACCGCGAGGCGGCCTTGCCGGACAGCGAGCCGATGAGGACGACGTGGCCCCGCCCGGCCTCGACCATGGCCGGCGCCAGCAGCCGCGCCAGCAGGACCGGTGCCCGCAGGTTCACCATCAGGGCGCGGTCGAGCTGGTCGGGGGAGTAGTCCAGCAGCTCGCCGCTGCTCGGCAGGGCGGCGTTGGCCACGAGGACGTCGACGCCGGCGCACTCGGCGGCCAGCCGCTCCACGTCGGCGCGGTCCGCGAGGTCGGCGGGGACGGCCCTCGCGTCCAGGCTCTTGGCCAGGGGTTCGAGGATGTCGGCGCGGCGCCCGCTGAGGGTCAACCGCGCGCCCCTGGCGGCGAGTTCGCGCGCCATGTCCTGGCCGAGCCCACCCGTGGCACCGGTGAGCAGAACAGTTGCACCGGCGATGCGCATCCGTCTAACCTCCCGTCTCGTTCGTTCGAACGAACAATAGGGAGAGGGGGCGGCCGTGTCCACTGCCCGTACCGAGGGCCTCGCGGCGCAGGCCCGGGCGCTGCGCGAAGGCGATGTCACCGCGGCGGAGCTGGTGCGCGTGACGCTCGGCCGCATCGACGCCACCCAGCCGACCGTCAACGCCTTCCGCCGTGTGCGCGCCGAGCCCGCCCTGGCGGAGGCCGAGGAGGCCGACCGGCGGCTGGAGCGGGGCGAGCGGCTGCCGCTGTTGGGCGTCCCCGTCGCGATCAAGGACGACACGGACCTGGCGGGCGAACCGACCGCGTTCGGTTGCGCCGGGGCCTTCCCGGCCAAGTCCGAGGACGGCGAGGCGGTACGGCGGCTGCGTGCGGCCGGCGCGATCGTCGTCGGCAAGACCAACACCTGTGAGCTGGGGCAGTGGCCGTTCACCGAGGGCCCCGCCTTTGGTGCCACCCGCAACCCGTGGGACCTCGGGCACACGCCCGGGGGTTCCTCCGGCGGCGCGGCGGCGGCGGTGGCCGCCGGGGTGGTGGCCGGGGCGCTGGGCTCGGACGGGGCGGGTTCGGTCCGCATCCCCGCGGCGTGGACGCGTCTGGTGGGCATCAAGCCGCAGCGTGGCCGGGTCTCCACCTGGCCCGACGCCGAGTCCTTCCACGGCCTGACCGTCAACGGCCCGCTCGCCCGCACCGTTGGCGACGCGGCGCTGCTGCTGGACGCCGCCGCCGGACAGCACCCGGGCGACCTCCACCGGCCCCCGGGCATCGCCGCCGTCGAGGCGGCCGGTCGCGAGCCGGGCCGGCTGCGGATCGCGGTGTCCTGGCGGCCCCCGTTCGTCGCCGCCCGTGCCCCGCTCCACCCGTCCGTGCGCCGCGCGCTCGGGGACCTGGCCGACGCCCTCGCCCGGCTGGGCCACGACGTGGAGGAGGCCGAGCCGCGCTACGGCCTGATCGGACTGAGCTTCCTGCCCCGCGCGTTCGCCGGCATCAGCCAGTGGAGCGACCGCGTCCCGGACCGTACGCTCCTCGACCCCCGCACCCTGACCGCCTCCCGGAACGGGCGTCTGCTCGCCGGGGCCGCCCTGCGCCGCGCCCGCCGCGCGGAGGGCGGCCAGCACCGCCGGATCGGGGAGATCTTCTCCCGCTTCGACGTGCTCCTCACCCCCGCCACCGCCACCCCGCCCCCGGCCGTGGGCGCCATGACGGAGCTGTCCGGGCGGCGCACCGACCGGGCGGTGATCGCGGCCTGCCCGTACGCCTGGCCCTGGAACGTGCTCGGCTGGCCCGGCATCAGCGTCCCGGCGGGCTTCGGCGACGGCCTGCCGGTGGGCGCCCAGCTCCTCGGGCCGGCCCACAGCGAGCCCCTGCTGATCTCGCTCGCCGCGCAGCTGGAGAGCGATCAGCGCTGGTACGAGCAGTGCGCCCCTGCCGCGGTGACACAATGACAGGCATGCCCAACCCCGCCGGCACCCGCCAGAACATCATCAGCGCCGTCCTGCGGATCATCGGTCAGGACGGTGTCGCCGCGGTCACCAACCGGCGCATCGCCCAGGAGGCCGGGGTGTCCCTCGGCTCGGTGACCTACCACTTCGCCACGCAGCACGACCTGCTGCGGGAGAGCCTGCTGCACTTCGTGGAGGAGGAGACCGGCCGCTTCACCGAACTGGCCGCCCGGGGGCAGGAGGAGGGCATCGACCTCAAGGGCGCCGCCGCGCTGGTCGGGCAGGTCGCCGAGGGGACGGGCTTCGACAGCACCCACCTCGCGCCCTTCGAGCTGTACGTCCAGGCCGGCCGCGACCCCGCACTGCGGGAGGCCGCGGCCGAGTGCTTCGCCGCCTACGACCGGCTCGCCGCGTCCGTGCTGACCGCCCTCGGCGTGCCGGACGCCGAGGAGGCCGCCTCGACGGTCGTGGCCCTGGTGTTCGGGATGCAGCTGCGCCGCCTGGCCACCGGCAGCTCGGCCGAGAGCCTGGTCGACGCGCTGCTCCTGCTGGCACGGGGCGCCTCGGGCGCCCGCTGAGCCGGGCCCGCCGGGCTACGCGCGCGCCTGCCCGGCCGCCTCGGCCGCGAGCTTCGTGACCTCGTCGGCGGCCCGCTTGGCGCGTCCGGAGACCTTCCAGGCGACCATGCGCAGCGCCACGCCCGGCGACGGGGGGAAGATGCCGAGCTGGCCCAGCATCGTGACGTCGTCGCGCAGCGCCTCGTGCCGGACGACCTTGCCGCCGCGGAGGTCGAGCAGGTGCACCTGCTCGAAGTCGACCTCGCGCCCCGTGGGAGGGATCGCCTGGTCGAGGACGCCGTCCCGGAAGCGCACGAACGGACCGGTGTGCCGTCCCTGCATGCGCAGCCGGATCCAGACCTGATCGTCGTTGCGGGCGATGCCCAGCACCGGGAAGCGCAGCTCGCTGAAGGCCGAGCGGAGCCATGCGCCAGAGGCCAGCGTCCCCGCCGGGCCGGGTATCGAACAGGCCGCGGGCGAGACGGCCGCCTCCCGGTTGTGGTTGTCGGCGCCCACGACCTCGGCGGCCAGCGCCGCGTCGCCCGTCTCCAGGATCCGGAAGAGCCCTTCGGCCAGGTCCTTGGCGTCCATCGCCATCGTTCCCACCTTTCGCCCGCCCGTCCTGCGGGCCGGTCTCACCGGATGCGCGAGCCACGCATCCGATATTGAGGTTATAGAGGACCGATTGGATAGGTCAAAGCGGCACCGATAGTAGGATGACGTCATGGTCACCAAGCGCGCTTACGTCTCCCCGCTCCGTGAACAGGCCGCGGCGCGGACGCGTGCGGTGATCCTCGAACAGGCGGAGCAGCTCTTCGCCGAACGCGGCTACGGGCGGGTGACCGTCGCGGACATCGCGGCGGCGGCCGGGGTCGCGTCGAAGACGGTCTTCGCGAGCGTCGGCAGCAAATCGGACATCCTGGACCGGATCGTCGACAAGGCCGTCGTGGGGTCCGGTTACGAGGGGGCGGTCGCGCGCATCCTGGCCGTACGGACGCCCGAGGGTGTCCTGCGGGCGCTCGCCGGCGGCACCCGGGCGGGCAACGAGAGCCAGTTCAAGGCGCACGAGGCGATTCAGAAGGCGTTGCCCGTGCACGAGAACGGCGAGGCGTTGTGGGAAAGGGCGACGGCGGACTACCGGGAGGCGCTGCGCGCGGTCGCCCGGCATTTCCTGGCGGTGAGCGGATCCGCCGCGCGCTACTCGCCGGAGGAGACCGCCGACCTGCTCTGGTTCTGGTTCGGCCCGACCGGCTGGCGCACGCTCGTGGTGGAGAACGGCTGGTCGTGGGACCGGGCCGAGGAGGTCCTATACCGCACGGCGATGGACGCCCTCGTGTGAAACCGCGGCTCCCCGATCGTGGAGGAATGCGGGGGAAAGGGCATGATGATGCGTCACAAACCCGGGCCGGGTGTCACTCGTTAAGGCGATCCGTGGATTGACGGGCGTTCACCGGGGAATGCGTTCTGGCGAAAGGGAGTGATTCTTCATGGATTTGAAGATTCGCAGGCTCGTTTTCGGTGCGGGAATGCTGGGAGTCGTGCTGGGCACCGTGGTCGGGGTGTTCTCGACGGGCACGGTCTACAGCGTCGTCGTCGGCGCGTTGCTGTGCGCGACGGCCGGTGTCGTCGCGGTCCTCTACTGGGGCGAGCACGGAGGCGCCCGGCGCCGCCGTGCCCGGTGGGCCCAGCGGCCGGAGCAGATCCCGCACCCGCGGCGGTTCGGGCGGCTCGACGGTCCCGACGCCTTCCGCTACTGACCCGACGGGGCGCGGCGCCCGGGACCGGAACCGGGACGCGGGAGCGCCGGCTTCCCGGGCGCCCCCATACAACGCCCGAAGCGGGGAAGGCGGGCATCCGACGCCACAGCGGAGGTGCCCATGTCGCCCGTGTCCCACCGTGTCCACGACCGCCGCCACCCGTCCGACGCCCCTGCCCGCCGCAGGCGAACGTCCCTGCCGTGCGAGGAGGATCTGCGATGATCGCCGCATTGGTGCTCGGGCTGCCGGTGTTCCTGCTCGGGCTGATGCTCGTCCTGTCCGCAGTGGAGGACCGGATCGTGGGTCCTCCCCCCACCCAGCCGTCGGCAGGCCCCAACGCGCCTGGCACGCAAGCGCCGTAGGGCGACCGCCCACCACGGCCCCCGGCGGTCCGGCGGCGGAGGAGGCACCTTGCCCGAAGCCGACGCGACCACCGATACCGGCGCAGCCACCGAAGCCGGGCCAGGCGGCCTCATCGTCTTCCTCAACGGGACGTCCAGTTCCGGGAAGTCGAGCATCGCCAGGGAACTGCTGCTCACCCTGGACGGCACCTACTTCCACATGCCGGTGGACGCGTTCCACGCCATGCGGTCCCGTCGCGAGGTGGGCCCGGAGGAATTGCCGGGCGTTCTGCGGCGCACCTGGCGGGGATTCCACCGCGCGGTCGCCGGCATGGCTGCCGGGGGCAACAACGTGGTGGTCGACCACGTCCTCAGCGAGCCCTGGCGCCTGCGGGACTGCCTCGGGCTGTTCCCCCCGAGGGACGTCGTCCTGGTGGGGGTGCACTGCTCGCCCGGGGAACTCCGGCGGCGCGAGCGCGAGCGCGGGGACCGCCCCGAAGGCCTGGCGGCCCGTCAGTCCGGACTCGTCCACGCCCACGGCCTCTACGACGTCGAGTGCGACACGACCGAGACCTCCGCGGCGGAGTGTGCCCGCCGCATCCGTGACTTCCTGCCCCGCAGGCCGTTCCCGACCGCGTTCGAGCGACTGGCGGCCGTCACCCGGTGAGTTCCTGGGTGCCGAGCACGGTGAGCAGCGCCAGGCGGTCGGCGTCCTCGGTGCCGGGTTCTGCGGTGTAGACCATGATGCGCAGGTCGCTGCCCGTCACGGTGAGCACGTCGCAGTCGAGGGTCAGCGGGCCCACGCGCGGGTGGTCGAGCGTCTTTCGGGCCGCCTCGTGCCGGCCGACCGCGCCGGCGTCCCACAGCCCGGCGAACCGCTCGCTGTTCGCGCGGAGGTCCGCGACGAGCCGGCGCACCTGCGGGTCGGCCGGGTAGCGGTCGGCGGCCGCGCGGAGGTCGGCGACGAGTGCCGACTCGAAGGCGGCCAGGTACTCCGGGGTGCGCCGGATCCGCTCGCCCCCGCCGACGAAGTGGTTCCAGACCCCGTTGCGCTGGTTGCCTCGCCACCCGGACGGATCTCCCATGAGCGCCGCGTACGGGGGATTGGCCACCAGCAGCGTCCAGGACGCGTCGTAGACGGCGACCGGGGTGCCGGTCAGCCGGTCGAGCAGACGCTGGACGCTGGGCGTGATGTAGGCGGGGACGGTGTCCGGCCCGGGGGGCGCCAGGCCGGCCAGCTGGAACAGGTGCCCGCGCTCGTCCGGGGACAGCCGCAGCGCCCTGGCCAGGGCCTCCACGACCTGCGCCGACGGATGGGAGGCCCGGCCCTGTTCGAGCCGGGTGACGTAGTCGACGGAGATCCCCGCCAGCTGCGCCAGTTCCTCCCGGCGCAGTCCCGGGGCACGCCGGTGCCCGCCGACCGGCAGCCCGGCGGCCTCGGGGGCCACCCGCTCCCGCCACCTCCGCACCGCTCTGCCGAATTCCGTCGCCGCCATGTCCCCAGTGTGCTGCGCGGGCCGCGTGGCTGCCTGGTACCCGCAGTCCCAGGAAGTCCGGCGAGGGTGGCACGGGGCCGGTCCGGGGCGACCGCCGACATTTGACTCAGTCCAAACTGAGATTTACGTTGGGAGGCACGAGGGGACGGAGTCCGGGTCCGCTGGGACGTGCGTCATCCCGGGAGCCGTCCTCTCGCACCGGCGGTGCGGCCGGCGCCGACAGTTGGCCCCGGCGCCCGGACGCGCCGCCGGACTCAGGCGGTGGCCATGCGCGACAGACGGTGCAGGCTGTCGTCCAAGGCCTGGTCCACGACGTCCTCCGGCGGCGCGATGCTCTCGTCGAAGAACGACAGGTGGATGGTCACCTCGCTGGTCCGCTCGTCGGTCCGGTCCACCTGCAGCCAGCCCGCGTAGCGGTCGTCCTCGCTGGTACCCCACTCCAGCCGTTTGTGCGCGCGGTCGGCCCGGAAGAGCGCGGCCGCGTCCCGTCCGGTGTCGTCGTCGTGCACGGTGACGGCGGGCGGTTCGGCGGCGCGGACGTGCAGCTCGTCGGGGAGCCAGGACTCGATGCGGCCGAGGTCCTGCGCCCGGTCGAAGACGCGGTCCGCGGAGGCCGTCATGTTCATGGAGCGCTCGAACTCGCTCACGGCGATCCCACCTCCTCAGGGGGAGACTCCAAGTGTCCCTTCGCCGCGCGGAGGCAGCCACCGGGCCCCCGTCCGCCCTTCCGGAGGGGTGGGCCGCCCGGCAGCGCCCACAATGGACTCCACCGGCATCCGGAACGCCGGTCACCGCCGCCGTCAGACCCTGGAGCGCAGCCGATGCCCGGCAAGATCACGCTGTCCACCTGGCCCACGCCCGTCGAGCCCATGCCGCGCCTGGCCACCGCCCTCGGCCTGGGCGCGGACGACCTGTGGATCAAGCGGGACGACCTCACCGGGCTGGGCGGCGGCGGCAACAAGGTCCGCAAGCTGGAGTGGACGGTCGGCGAGGCACTCGACGCGGGCGCGGACACCCTGGTGACGGTCGGCGCGGCGCAGAGCAACCACGCCCGCCTCACCGCCGCGGCCGGCGCGCGCCTCGGGCTCGACGTCGTCCTCGTCTTCCCCGGCGAGGAACCCGAAGCCGGGTCCGGCACCGGCAACCTCGTCCTGGACGGCCTCTTCGGTGCCAGGGTCGTCTGGGCCGGCGACGCCGAGCCCGCCGGTCTCGCGGGCGTCGCCGAGGAGGTGTGCGGACAACTGCGCCGCGAGGGCGCGCTGCCCCACCTCATCCCCTTCGGCGGTTCCAGCCCGAGCGGTGCCCGCGGCTACGTCGAGGCCGGTGAGGAGCTCCACGCCCAACTGCCCGACGTCGCCCATGTGGTGGTGGCCCTCGGCTCCGGCGGCACCATGGCCGGTCTCGTCGCCGCACTGGGTGAGGAACGGGTCCTGGGCGTCCACTGCGGCGCCGTGACCGGACCCGCCGCCATCGTGGCGGACCTGGTGGGGGCGGTCGCCCACCGTGCCGTCGCCCCGGACTCGCTGCGCATTCGCACCGACCAGGTCGGCGCCGGCTACGCGACGCTCCACGAACCGGTCCTGGAGGCGATGCGTACGGCGGCGGCCACCGAGGGCATCGCCCTGGACCCCACCTACACCGGCCGAGCCATGGCCGGTCTGGCCGCGGCGGTACGCGACGGCGACATCCGCCGCGGCCGGCGCACCGTCTTCCTGCACACCGGCGGCCTGCCCGGGCTGTTCGGGCACGCCGAGGCCGTACGCCGCTCGGTCGCCGCACTGCGGGCGTACGAACGGGGCTGACGGGCCCGGACGTTCACGCCCCGTCGCGCAGGACGGCGTCGACGAAGCGGCCGCGCGGCTCCGGGTTGCCGGTGAACCACAGGGCGAGGCGGTGCTCCGCGTCCGGGTAGGTGAGCCGGGTGAAGCGCGCGCGGGAGCCCCCGAGCGCGGTGGCGACGGCCTCGGTGACGGCGGGCGGGATCACCGCGTCGGCGGCCGGGGTCGCCAGGACCGCCCGGCCGGAGAGGGAGCGGAAGACGTCGAGGGCGGGCGAGTTCCGCCAGCTCTCCGGCGTCCGGATGATCTCGGTGAAGCCCGCCCCGAAGGGCACGGTCCACGCGTCGGGCGCGTACACGGCAGGGGCGCACAGGCCGACGGACGCCACCCGTGCGCCGTAGTGCCGCGCCAGGTCGGCGACGGTCTGCCCGCTCATGCTGAAGCCGATCACGGCCAGGCGGTGCCGGGCCGGGACATGTCCGTCGATGACGGCCCGGGCCTGGAGGAACCGCCGCCTCAGGCTGGAGTCCGCGAGCAGGCCGGTGCTGTCGCCGTGCCCCGAGAAGTCGAAGGCGAGGGCGTGGTGACCACGGGCGGCGACGTCGCCCAGCAGGCCGGTGAGCCGCTGCCTGTCGCTGGTTCCCGCGCCGTGCAGGACAACGGCCGTCAGCGCCCCGGCCGCTCCCGTGTCGTCCGTGACCGGGCGCGCCGCCGTGCAACCGAGGGTCTCCCCGTCGCAGTCCACGGTGAACGACTCGATCGTGGCGGGCTTCCCGCCGGTGCGTTCGGTGCCGGTCATGCCGTCGAGACCTCCTGGTGCGCCGGTGCGGTGCGCGCGGGCGGCCGCAGGATGCCGGCCGCCGCGGCCGCGACGGCACAGCATGCCACGGGCAGCAGGAAGGTGATGTTGAGCGGCATCAGATGGGTCAGCGGCCCGATGACCGCCGGGCCGGCGAGCATGCCGAGGTAGCCGAGCCCGGCGACGCGGGAGACGTTGGCGCCGGCGGCGGCGGGGTCGGCGTGGCCCGCCGCGCTGAACAACTGGGGCACGCAGCCGGACAGTCCGGCGCCGAACACGGCCCAGCCGGCCACCGCCAGGGGCACCCAGGGGGAGAGGGCCGCCGTGAGGAGCCCGGCCGCGGCCACCGTGGCGCCGCCCCGCAGGACGGCCAGGGGACCGAGCCGCGTCGCCACGCGGTCCACGACGAACCGGCCGGCCGTCATGGCGGTGGAGAAGGCCCCGTAGGCGAGGGCGGCGGTGGCGGCCGGCGCGTCCAGCACGGTGCTCAGGTGGAGCGTGCTCCAGTCGTTGGCCACCCCTTCGCACATCATGATCATCAAAGCGAGTACGGCGAGTGCCCAGATGCGCCGTGGCGTCCGCCGGTGGACCTGAGCCTTCGCATCTCCCGTATCGGGGGCGCGGGTTGCGGGCCGCAGCAGGGCGGGTGCCGCCGCGACCGCGACGACGACGCCCAGCGCCGCGACGACCCCGAGCGTCCACGCCGGGCTCCAGCCGCTGCTGAGCGTCCGCGCGCCCGCGAGCGCGGCCAGGACGCCGCCGATGGAGAAGGTGGCGTGGAAGGCCGACATGACGGGCCGTCCGTAGCCGTGCTCGACCTGGACGGCGTGGGCGTTCATGCTGACGTCCAGGCTGCCGTTGCCGATGCCGAGCAGCAGGAGGGCGGCCCCCAGGGTCCAGGCGTCGCCGGCCAGGCCCGGCAGGACGACGGTGGCGCTGCACAGCGCCGCGCTGACGGGCACGACCGTACGGGCACCGAGGCGGTCGGTGAGCGGGCCGACGATCTGCATGCCCGCGAAGGCCCCCGCGCCGAGCAGCAGCAGGAGCCAGCCGAGCGTGGCATGGCCGATCCCCGTGCGGTGCTCGATCTCCGGGATGTGCACGATCCACATTCCCAGCACGAAGCCGTTCAGCACGAAGTAGGCGAAGGTGGCCATCCGGGCGGCCCGAGGTGCTGTGTTCACACTTCGAACATAGCGAACATCGATTGCTTTCGAAACCTTGCCTTTTGAACATTACTGCTGTTCAATGCGGTCATGGCTGGTACCGACCGACTCAGGCAGATCACCGAGGCCGTGCAGGAGGCGGGCCGCGTCGGCGTCGCCGAACTGGCCGCCCTCACCGGCGCCTCGGAGATGACCGTCCGCCGCGACCTGGAGGTGCTGGCCGCCCAGGGTGTCCTGGAGCGCTACCGGGGCGGCGCGCGGAGCCTGCTGCTGCGCGGTGAGGAACCGCCCTTCGGGCTCCGGTCCCAGGAGGGGCAGGAGGGCAAGCGGCGCATCGCCGCCGAGGTCGCCGGGCTGATCGCCGACGGCGAGGCCGTCGTCCTGGACAGCGGTACGACCTGCCTGGAGGTGGCCCGGGCGCTCGAAGGGCGCCGGCTGACGGTGATGCCCTTGTCCCTGCACTCGGTGAACGCCCTGACCGGCGCCCCGCATCTGACCCTGCTCGTCCCGGGCGGCCGGCCGCGGCCCGGCGAACTGGCGCTCACCGGCCCGCTGACCGAGGCGTCGCTGGCCGCGCTGCGCTTCGACACCGCGGTGATCGGCTGCTGCGGTCTGAACGCCGCCAACGGCCTCACGGCCTACGACCTGGACGACGCTGCCGTGAAGCGGGCCGCCATCGGCTCCGCCCGCCGCGTCATCGCGGTGACGGAGGGGGTCAAACTCTCCCGCACCGCCCTCGCCTTCGTCGCCCCGGCCGGCGCGTTGCACGCCGTCGTCACGGACGACTCCGCGCCGCAGGACGCGGTCGGCGCACTGACCGCGGCGGGTGTCATGGTCCGGCAGGTGTGACCACGCGTCCGTCGTCCGACGTCGTCAAGGTGTCCCGACCGTACGGAATGTGACGGAAGGTCAGCCGTGGGCGAGGCGGTCGCGCAGCATCCAGGCGTGCTTCTCGACGGACTGCAGCGTGGTGTTGACCAGGTCCCCCGTGGCCGGGTCCTCGCCGCCCGTGGCGCTGGACGCCGCGCGCAGCACGCATCCGACGGTGTTGAGGCGGCCGAGGACGAGGGCCGCGGCGCGGGTGTCCTCGATACGGCCCGCGGGGAACTCGGGGAGCGTCGTGGTCCGTGCCACGGTGTCGCTCCTGCCGTCGGGGGTGGCGCCGACGGCGCGCATCCGCTCGGCGATCTCGTCCGCCGCTTCACGGGCGGTCGCGGCGATCTCGTCCAGTTCCAGGTGCAGGCTGCGGAAGCCGCGGCCGACGACGTTCCAGTGCGCCTGCTTGGTCTGTGCGTGCAGTTCCAGCAGGTCGACGAGGACGTCCTGGAGGGTGGCGGCCAGCGGTGCAGAGGCGGTGAACGGGGCGGCGTCGAAAGCGCGGCGCCGGTTGGTGGGGGAGGCGTGCAGGGTCGTGGTCACGATGGACTCCGTTCCCATGGGCGGGCGGTGTGCGGTGCGTGCCGCGAGGTCCGCGTCCGGCCGGCGAGGTGGGAGGGGTGTGACGGGGCCGGTGGCGGCCTTCGTCCTGGTGCGCTTCCCACACTACGCCTAGATTGGACCCGGTCAAATCTAGGCGCCGGTGGCGGCCTTCTGGCAGTCGGCGCACAGTCCCCACCAGGTGATCTCGGCCTCGTCGATGACGAAGCCCTTGTCCTCCAGGGGGTCCAGGCAGGGGGCCGCGCCGACGGTGCAGTCGACGTCCTCGACACGTCCGCAGCTGCGGCAGACCAGGTGGTGGTGGTTGTCGCCGACGCGCAGCTCGTAGCGTGCGGCGGAACCGGCGGGCTCGATGCAGCGGATCAACTGCACCCTGGTGAGGTCGTCGAGCACGTTGTAGAGGCCCTGCTTGGACAGTCCGCCCGCGCCCGGGGAGCCGACGCCGATCCTCGCCTCGAGCTCGGAGGCGGTGGAGTGGGGGTGGCCCTGCAAAGCGCTGAGGAGGGCGCGGCGCTGTGCCGTACTGCGCAGCCCCTTGCTCTTGAGCAGGTCGCCCACTGACTGCTCCATGGCGGCGTCACGCTCCTTCGCGCACGAGATTTGACAAAGTCAATTTTAGTGCACGTGCCGCCATGGCCGTGCTCACTCGGCGGTCTCGGCCGTGTGGCAGGTGGAGCAGACGACGCGGCGCGCGGGCAGGCGGCTGGTCGCCCGGCCGAGCCCCCGGGGCTGGTGGACGGGGAGGCGGACGACGCGGGAGTGGTCCGCGCAGGTGAACAGCCCGCAACGGGTGCAGACGCCGATGCCTTCGCTGTCGTGGCGCGCTTCCTGGACGCAGTCGTAGCACTTCACGCGGGTTCGCTCCGTGGGGTGGGGGAGGGGTGCGGTTCTCGTCGCCCGCCCCTCGAACGTAAGGGCCAGAATTGACCGAGTCAAATCTCGGGCCGTACGCGTTCCGCCATACGGAAGGACTCAGGCCTCCGGGCGGCGGTAGGTGCCGTACCACTGCGACCCGGCCAGGTCGCGGGCCACGGCCTCGTCCCGGGCCGGGTCGCCGGTCGCCACCTGACGTGCGATGACCTGCTCACCGCCCCAGGCCAGCACGTGCGCCGCGGCCGCCGCGTCCACCCCCCGGTGGAGGCGGCCGGCCTGCTGCTCCTCCTCGATCAGCCGGGTCATGTGCCGGGTGAACCGGTCGATCTCCCGTGCCCTGGCCTCGCGCATCTCGGCGTCGTAGGCGGCCACTTCGGCGATGGCGGCGAGCAGGGGCCCGCGCTCGCGGTAGTAGCGCAGCTGCTCCACGTAGATCGCCGCCAGGCCGTCGGGGCCGCCGTCCGGCCCGGTCGGACGCCAGTCGCCGCCGATCCGGAACAGCTCCTCCTTCATGTGGGCGGTCAGCCGGATGAGCAGGTCGGTCTTGTCCCGGAAGCACAGGTAGAAGGTCGACCGCGCCACGCCCGCCTCCGCGGCGATCCGCTGGACGCCGAGCTCGGTGAAGGTGGCGCCGCCCTGGAGGAGCCGCTCGGTGGCGGCGAGGACCGCCGCCTCGGAGTCCGCGCGGCGCCTGGTCTGGCGGGTCGGGCGGGTGATCGATGCCATGTGTACTGCTCCCTGGTTGACCGGACGCCCATTCTCTCCGTCCCATAGGTCACCGTACTGTCTCGGACACTATGTCCGACAGAGTGTCGTGCATACTGTCCGATGTGCCCCGTGAACGGTGCACCGCTGTCCCGTCCGCGAGGCAGTGACACGCAAAGGCAAGGCAGACGACGACATGCGCTACACGCGACTTGGCAACACCGGCCTCCTGGTGTCCCGGCTCGGCCTGGGCACCATGTCCTTCGGCGGAGGCGACCACGACTTCTGGAAGGTGCTCGGGGGCCTCGGCGACACCGAGTCCGGCAAGATGCTGGACGCCGCGCTCGACGCCGGCGTGAACCTGATCGACACCGCGAACATCTACTCCGACGGGGAGTCGGAGGAGGTGCTCGGCCGGATACTCGGCGGGCGGCGCGACGACGTCGTCCTCGCCACCAAGGTCTACGGCCGGATGGGCGCCGGCCCCAACGACATGGGCCTGTCGCGCCTGCACGTCATGCGCCAGCTGGAGGACAGCCTGCGGCGGCTGGGCACGGACCGGATCGACCTCTACCAGATCCACAGCTTCGACCCGCTGACGCCGCTGGAGGAGACCCTCCGCACGCTCGACGACGCGGTCCGCCAGGGCAAGGTGCGCTACATCGGCGCCTCCAACCTCGCGGCGTGGCAGCTGATGAAGGCGCTGGGCGTCTCGGCCCTGCACGACCTGGAGCGCTTCGCCTCCCTGCAGGCCTACTACTCCCTCGTCGGCCGCGACATCGAGCGCGAGATCCTCCCCGCCGTGCGCGACCAGGGGCTCGGCCTGCTGGTCTACAGCCCCCTCGCGGGCGGTTTCCTGAGCGGCAGGTTCCGCCGGGGAGCGGAGCGCGACCGCTCGACGCGCTGGGGCAAGGGCTCGAACCCGCCGGTCGACGAGGCACGCGGATACGACGTGGTCGACCGCCTCGACGAGATCGCCGCGCGGCACGGCGCGACGGTCGCGCAGGTGGCCCTCGCCTGGGTGATGCAGCAGCCCGGGGTCAGCAGCGTGCTGGTCGGCGCGAGCCGCATGGACCAGCTGCAGGGCAACCTCGCCGCGGCCGGGCTCACGCTCACCGAGGACGACCTCGCCGCGCTCGACGAGGTCAGCCGGCTCGCCCCGGAGTACATCGAGCGGGTGCACTCCGGCCCGGGGGCCAAGCGGGACCTGGACGGCTGACCCCGCCGTAACGGGAAGGGCGCGGCCCGGCCGTCACGAACGGCGGGCCGCGCCCCTTCGCGTACGGTCGTGGCTCACCGGCGCGGGCCGGGGCGGACCGGGTGCTTGCTCAGGATGGAGACCCGGTTGAAGGAGTTGATGGTGATCGCCACCCAGATCAGGGCCGAGAGCTCGTCGTCGCCGAACACCTCGCGCGCGGCCTGGTAGGCCTCTTCCTGGGCGGTGGCGTCGGTGGGGTCCGTGGTCACCTCGGCCACCGCGAGCGCGGCGCGCTCGCGCGCGGTGAACAGCTCGGTGTCGCGCCAGGCCGGCAGCACGGTCAGCCGCTGCGGGGTCTCGCCCGCGCTGAGGGCGGTCCTGGTGTGCCGGTCCAGGCAGAAGGCGCAGCCGTTCAGCTGCGACACGCGGATGTTCACCAGCTCCACGAGGTCGTGTTCGAGCCCGGCCTCGGTGGCCACGGCACGTACGGTCTCGGCGGCCGCCAGCATCGCCTTGTAGGCCCGAGGGCTCTGCTTGTCGATGAAGATCCGCCTGCCCTGCCGAACCGCCGTGGTGTCGCTCACCAGTACTCCTTCGCCGGGCCGTCTCCGGCCGCTGTGGGATGCGCCGTCGTCCTTCGGGGGCATCGCCGTATCATCAACTCCATGATTGTTGAAATTCGAAGCAGTCGTTGTGTGAGAAGCGCGACATGAGCGGGACCCAGCCCGAGGGCACCGTGGAGATCCTGTCCGCCCGCGACGTCCCGCTCGGCGGACCCCGCGCGATGACGGTGCGGCGCACCCTGCCGCAGCGGGACCGCTCGCTCATCGGCGCCTGGTGCTTCGCCGACCACTACGGGCCGGACGACGTCTCCGACACCGGAGGCATGGACGTCGCGCCCCACCCGCACACCGGGCTGCAGACCGTGAGCTGGCTCTTCAGCGGCGAGATCGAGCACCGCGACAGCCTCGGGACGCACGCCTACGTACGGCCCGGCGAACTCAACCTCATGACCGGCGGCCACGGCATCAGCCACTCGGAGGTCTCCACCGAGCGCACCACGGTGCTGCACGGCGTCCAGCTGTGGGTCGTGCTCCCCGAGCGGCACCGTGACACCGCCCCCGCCTTCCAGCACTACGTCCCGGAGCCCGTGGCGCTCGGCGGCGGCGTGGCACGGGTGTTCCTGGGGTCCCTGGCCGGCGACACCTCGCCGGTGCCGACCTTCACCCCGCTGCTCGGCGCCGAACTCGCGCTCGATCCCGGTGCGACCGTCACCCTGGCGATCGACCCGGCCCACGAGCACGGCCTGCTCGTCGACGCCGGCGACGTGGAGATGGCCGGCACCCGGCTGAGCCCGGCCGAACTCGGCTACCTGGCCCCCGGCGGCGACACCCTGACCCTGACCAACCACGCCGACGTGCCCGCCCGGGCGGTGCTGCTCGGGGGACCTCCCCTCGGCGAGCGGATCATCATGTGGTGGAACTTCATCGGCCGCACGCAGGAGGACATCGAACAGGCCCGCTCCGACTGGATGACGGGTACCCGGTTCGGTGAGGTCAAGGGCTACGACGGCGACGCGCTGCCCGCGCCCGAACTGCCGCGGGTGCCCCTGAAGCCGCGGGGGAACACGCACTGACCGGTGCGGTCCGGCGGCGGCCACCCGGGTCCGCCGCCGGACCGGTCCGCGTCGCTCAGACCGGGACCGACTCCGGAGCCTCGACGGGGGCGGGTCCGCCGGCGGGCCTCCCCGGCCTGCCGCGGCCCACGAACGCGTACGCCGCGCCCACCAGCAGTCCGCCGCCGACGAGGTTGCCGAGGCCCACCAGCAGCAGGTTGCGCGCGAAGCCGGCGGCCGTGGCGTCCGGAACGTGCTCCAGCATCCCGAGCGAGTAGTACGTCATGTTGGCCACGACGTGCTCGAAGCCGGAGCCGACGAACGCCAGCAGGGCCCAGAAGATCAGCGCGATCTTGGCGCCGTCCGACCGGGTCCGCGCGGCCATCCACACGCCCAGGCACACCAGGAAGTTGCAGAGCACACCGCGGAAGAACAGCGCCCCGCCGGACTCCGCCGCCTTCGTCTTGAGCAGGGTGGTGAGCAGGGCGAGGGCCGGCGCGGTGTGCCCGGGAGCGGCACCCGCGGTGATGACGCCGCTGCCGTGCACCAGCAGCGCGAACAGGGCGGACCCGATGAGGTTGCCCAGGAACGAACCGACGACCAGGGCGGCCGCGTTGGCGCCGCTGATGCTGCGGACGACGACGCCCTGGACCGTCGTCATCATGTTGCCGGTGGTGAGTTCGGCGCCGGCGAAGACCACCAGGGTGAGCGCCACGCCGAACACCAGGCCCTGGACGAGTTTCGTGGACGGCGACCCCGCGGCCGCCAGCGGTCCGGTGACCGTGAGCAGCAGCACCGCCGCGACCCCGACGAACGCCCCGGCCAGCAGGGAGCTGACCAGGTAGCGGCCCGGGCTGCGGAGGCCGGCGGCCTTCTCGGCGGCCGTCCGCCCCTGCTCGTCGAGGGCCTGGGACACGGGGATCGGCATGGTGTCACCTCTTCACTGATGTACCGGAATGTCCGTCCTGGTTTTCCCGATGCTAGGTCCGTCGAGGCGTCGTGAAGGAAAAGGAGTTGCACGTCACAAGGGAAATGGCGCGCTATGCCATCGGCGTGCAATATGCAATGCAAGGCCGGGTCAACGGGAATTCGTCCTTGGGTAAAGTCGCGCTGCGTGGCGGGTGGAGCCGCAGAAAGAAGCCGGTCGCCGGTTCGCCGCGGCGGGGATCGCCGAATGCGGACCGACCTTGCTTTGCCTGATGCGTGGTACCGGAAATCATCGCCCGGGTGTCATCGCCGGCGGAATGCGGACCTTTCCCGTCGTGGCGGCCGTGGCCGGGCGTCGCCAAGGCCGCGCCGGCGACGGACGATCGTCCGTATAATGGCCGCCGAGAGGATGCCCGTGCGGTCGGGAGCCGGTGAAGGGGAACGGACGCAGGCGCGACGCCGTCTGCGGGCGGTCCGTCCTGCGGTCACCCGTGGGCCGGGCATCGCCGTCGTGGACCCGGGAGGCATGGATGGCAGGGCGCGGAAGCGGTCCGGACTTCGTGGAGGCGCTGGCCCGCGGGCTGGACGTGCTCGGCTGCTTCGACGCCCGGCACCGCCGGCTGACGCTCAGCGAGATCGCCGCCGCGACGGGGCTGGCGCGGCCGACGGCGCGCCGACTGCTGCTGACGCTGGAGGAGCTCGGCTACGTCCGCGCCGACCAGGGCGCGTTCACCCTCACGCCGCGCGTGCTGCGCCTGGGCATGTCCTACGTGGGCTCGCTCGGCCTGTGGGACGTGGCCCGCCCCCACATGGAGGCGCTGGTCACGCAGACCGGGGAGTCGTCCTCGATGGCGCAGCTGGACGGCTCCGACATCGTCTACGTGGCCCGCGTCTCCGTACCGAAGATCATCGCGCTGCGGGTGGACATCGGCACCCGGTTCCCCGCCCCGCAGACCTCCCAGGGCAAGGTGCTGCTGGCCGGCCTGGGCCCGCAGGAGCTGGAGGCCGTCCTGGCCGAGCCCAGCCGCTCCGGGCTGCCGGAGTCCCCGCGACGGACGCCCGAGGAGTTCGCCGCGGAGCTGCGCACCGTCCGGGCCCGCGGCTGGGCGCTGGCCGACGAGGAACTCGCGCCCGGCGTACGGTCGGTCGCCGTGCCCGTACGGGACGGCGATGGGGTGGTCCGGGCGGCGATGAACGTCACCGTGCACGCCGCCGAGACCAGTGTGGACGTGCTCACCGGCACGTACCTGCCCCTGCTGCTGCGAGCGGCCGGGGACGTCTCGGCGGACTGGGCACTGTGGCAGAGCCGGCCGCACGGCGAGGTGCGCCCCGCCGCCGGCTGACGCCCTGCCGGAACAGGGCACCGCGCCATGGCGGCGGTGACGCACCGCACCTGCGGCCGGCGCCGCGTCAGCGGGGCTGCAGGACGAAGTCGTACTCGGCGAGCAGGTACGGCACGTCGACGGCCGTTCCGTCGGGGGCGGGTCCCGCCGGTCGTCCGGTGAACCGGACCACCAGCGCTTCCTTCGTGCCGAAGACGACGTCGCTGTCCAGGTACTCGCTGCCCTCCTGGAACAGATGGGTGATCAGCTTCTCGTACCCCGGCTCGTCGACGAGGAAGTGGACGTGCGCGGGGCGGAAGTGGCTGATGTCGGTGGCGCTGATCAGGTCGCCGACCGGGCCGTCCATCGGGATGGCGTAGCCGCGCGGCGCGATGGTGCGGACGCAGTAGGTGCCGTCCTCGCGGGCCCGGTACTTCGCGCGCAGCCGCGCCTCGTCGATCTCGGGGAGCTGCGCCTCGTAGGCGCCGTCGGCGTCCGCCTGCCACACGTCGAGGACGGCCCCGGGCACGGGCTTGCCGTCCAGGTCGGTGACCTTGCCGGTGATGAACAACGGCGTCCCGGGGATGCCCTCGGACATGTCGAAGCCGTACGGGGCGGTGGGGGACCCGTCGATGTGGAAGGGGCCGAGGACGGTGGCGGGGGTGGCCCGCGGCGCGAACCTGTTGTTCAGCTGCACCACGAGCGTGCTCAGCCCGAACACGTCGGAGGCGAGGATCAGTTCCTGACGCTTGGCGTCGCTGATCCGGCCCGCCTCGGTCAGCCACTGGATCGCGGCCATCCATTCGTCCTCGGTGAGTTCCACCTCGCGCGCGAACGCGTGGAGGTGGCGGACCAGCGCGGACAGGAGCTCGGCCTGGCGGGGGGCGTGCGCGGTCGCCCAGCGCCGGGCCGCCAGTTCGGTGAGGTTGTCCTCGTTGACAAACACGGTCACTCCTTGGTGTTCCCTGCGGATTCGGTGTCCGGCCGGGGCGGGACGGGCCGGTTGTTCAGGTCGACGGAGAGGAAGATGTCGTTCGCGACCGGATCGCGCATCTCCTCGGCGAGCTGGCCGATGAGCCCGGCGGTGCGCGCGAGCAGGGCGAAGCCGCGCAGCAGCGGCAGCGGCAGCCCGAGGTCGGCGAGTGCGGCTCCGCACACGCCGGCGCCGTTGAGCGGCAGGGCCTTGCCGAGGACCTCGGGGTGCACGCGGCCGATGGCCGCGAACAGCGACAGGTGCGGGCCGAACAGGCCCTCCTCGGCGGCGATGGCCATCAGCCGGGGCGTGCGCGGGTCACCGTCCTTGTGCACGTGGTGGCCGAGGCCCGGGACGAAGCGGCCGGCCGCCCGCTGCTCGCGCACCAGGCGCAGCGCCAGTTCGTCCCAGCCGGAGTCGTCGTGGGGCGGTTCGCCGTGTGCGGCGAGTGCCTCGTGCAGGAACGTCCCGGTGTCCTCGGTGACGCCGAGGAAGCGCGAGCCGCCGCCGAGCAGACCCGCGGCGAGCGCGCCCTGGACGGAGTCCGGCGCGGACAGGTACGTCAGCCGGGTGACGATGGCCGTGGGCGTGAAGCCGTGGTCGGCCAGGGCCGCGAGCACGGCTTCGAAGACGCGGGTCTCGCCGCGGCTCGGCCGGCGCTGCGTCGCCAGCCAGAAGGCGAGTTCGCCGAAGCCGACGGTGCCCATGATGTCCTCGGCGAGGTCCTGGCCGAGCAGGGTGATGCTCTTGCGGTCCGAGGCGCCCAGCGCGGTGGGGTAGCCGCCGGACGCGGACGGGTCAGTCACGGGTGTCCTCCGGGTCCTGGGCCAGCCACGCGCGCAGTTCGGCGCCGTGCTCGTCGAGTTCGGGCGGCGGCAGCCGGTACACGGCGGGAGTGGCCGAGAAGGTGACCGGGTGGCGGGTGGTGGGCACCGCGCGGTCGCCCTCGCCGACGGTGACGACCGGGTCCAGCCCGAACCGCTCGGCCATGGCGAAGCCGCCGTCGATGGTGTTGATCGGCCCGCTCGGCACCCCGGCCTCGACCAGCAGCTCGAACCATTCGTTGGCGCCGCGCTTGAGCAGTTGCTCCACGAGCAGCGGCCGCAACTCCTCCCGGTTCGCGGTGCGGTCGGCGTTGCGCGCGAAGCGCGGGTCGTCGGGGACCCCGGGGATGCCGAGGACCTCGCACAGCTTGCGGAACTGGCCGTCGTTGGCGGCGGTCACGATCAGGTCGTTGTCGGCCGTGGGGAAGGGCTCGTAGGGGAACACGCTCGGGTGCGCGTTGCCCATCCGGTAGGGGACCTCACCCCCCGCCACGTAGGCCGAGCTGTGGTTGACCAGGCCGGTCAGCGCCGACGACAGCAGGTTGACCTCGACGTGCTGGCCCTCGCCGGTGGCGTCGCGGTGGCGCAGCGCGGCGAGGATGCCGATGGCCGCGTGGTTGCCCGCCATGACGTCGAAGACCGAGATCCCGGCCCGGAAAGGCGGGCCGTCGGGCTCCCCGGTGAGGCTCATCAGCCCGGAGACGGCCTGCACCATCAGGTCGTAGCCGGGCACCTTGCGCCCGGCGCCGGAACCGAAACCGCTGATGGAGGCGTAGACGACGGCCGGGTTCCCGGTCCGCACCGACGCGTAGTCCAGCCCGTACTTGACCAGCCCGCCGGGCCGGAAGTTCTCGATGACGACGTCCGCCCGGCGCGCGAGTTCGCGCGCCGCCTCCAGGTCGGCCCCGTCGTGCAGGTCGAGTGCGATGGAACGCTTCCCGCGGTTGATGCCGAGGTAGTAGGTGGACACCTCGCCGCGCACCGGGGGCGTCCAGCTGCGGGTGTCGTCCCCGCGCGGGCCCTCGACCTTGACGACGTCCGCACCGAGGTCCGCCAGCAGCATCGTGGCGTAGGGCCCGGCGAGGATGCGGGAGAAGTCGGCCACCAGCAGCCCGGACAGCGGGCCCGCCGGGCCCGGTCGCGCAGGCGCGGTGCTCTCTGACATCCAGTGTCACCTTTCATCTGACCGCAGGACGGACAGCCGTCCGTCGCCGTGATTCTGTTGCGGAAAGCCGGGGGCGTCAAGGGCGATCGTCACCGCCGTGGCCGGTCAGAGGCCTGCCGGCACTGCGGTGTCTCGTTTTGCGACAGGGCCGGGGCCCATCCGCGGGCGTGTGTGCTGCGAACTGCGTCGCGAGGCTAGCGCTCGGTCCATTGGCCGAATAGCGTACCTGTGTCCGTCAAGCGGCCAAGGGAGTTCAACGATGGATAAGGTCGAGGCATTCACCCCGGGGCGGCCCATCGTCCTGCGGGGCGGGACCGTGCTGCCCGTCAACCGTGAGCGCGAGGTCCTCGCGGACACCGACGTGCTCGTCGTCGACGACCGGATCGCGGCGGTCGGTCCGCGACTGGCGGTCCCCGACGGGACGGTGGAGATCGACGCCACGGGCGGCATCGTGATGCCGGGCATGATCGACACGCACCGCCACATGTGGCAGACCGCGATGCGCGGCTACGGCGCCGACTGGACCCTCACCCAGTACTTCGTCTGGTACTACCTGGAACACGGCAGGAAGTTCCGCCCCGAGGACGTCCACGCCGGCAACCGGCTCGCCGCGGTGGAGGCCCTCGACGCGGGCGTGACCACCGTCGTCGACTGGTCGCACGGCCTGCAGACCGTGGACCACGCCGACGCCGCCGTGGACGCCCTGCGGTCCGTGCCCGGCCGCTTCGTCCTGGCCTACGGCAACATCCAGCAGGCACCCGCGGAGTGGACCGCCGCGCCGGAGTTCCGCGACTTCGTCGCCCGCCGCATCGACGGCGACGACATGCTCGGCTTCCAGCTCGCCTTCGACGTCACGGGCGACCCCGCCTTCCCCGAGAAGCCCGCCTTCGAGGTGGCCCGCGAACTGGGCGTCGCCGTCACCACCCACGCCGGGGTGTGGGGCGCCACCAACGACGACGGCATCCGCCTGATGTACGAGAACGGCTTCATGACCCCGGAGACGGTGTACGTCCACGCCTCGACGCTCAGCGCCGACTCCTACCACCGCATCGCGGCCACCGGCGGCTCGGTCTCGGTGTCGACGGAGAGCGAGCAGAGCGCCGGCCAGGGCTACCCGACGACCTGGGCCATCCGCTCGCACGACATCCCCGTCTCCCTGTCGATGGACACCAGCGTGTGGTGGAGCGGCGACCTGTTCTCCGCCATGCGCACCACCCTCGGCGCCGACCGCGCCCGCGCGCACCTGGAGGCGCACGCCAAGGGCGACACCGTCACCCACTGCGCCCTGCGCGCCGACCAGGTGGTGGAGTGGGCCACCCTCGGCGGGGCCCGGGCCCTCGGCCGCGAGCGGGACCTGGGCAGCCTGGAAGCCGGCAAGAAGGCCGACATCGTCCTGCTGAAGAACGACCACTCGCCGGTCTCCTTCCCGCTGCTCAACCCGTACGGCCAGGTGGCCTTCCAGGCGCAGCGCGGCGACGTGCACACCGTGCTCGTCGACGGACGGGTCGTCAAGCACGAGCACCGCCTCGTCGGCGTCGACCTGGCCGCCGTGCGGCGCGAGGTCGAGGAGACCGTCGACCACCTGCGGTCCGCCATGGGCGAGGAGGAGTGGCGCAAGGGGATGAACCCCGACGTCCCCGAGACGAAGGTGCTCGACAACCCCTACACCTACACCGACTACCGCAGCGCCTCGACGCACGGCCGGTGACAGCGGCGGCACGGCCGGCACGGTGACACGAGCGAGACGAAGGAGAACCGAGAGATGAGCATGGGGCTGCTGCTGCTCCGACTGCTGCTCGCCGCCCTGCTGTTCGGCCACGCCACGCAGAAGCTGCGCGGCTGGTTCGGCGGGGCGGGCCTGACGGGTACCGGCGCCGTCTTCGAGCGCTACGGCATCGTCCCCGGGCCGCGGATGGCCCTGGTCGCCGGGGTGGCCGAGCTGACCGGCGCGGCGTCGGTCGCGGCCGGACTGCTGACGCCCGGCGGGTGCGCGGTCGTCGTCGGGACGATGACGGTGGCCGCCGCCTCGACGGCGCCGGGCGGCTTCTGGGCGCACAAGGGCGGCTGCGAGGTGCCGTTCCTCTACGGCGCGGTCGCCGCGTGCCTCGGCTTCACGGGGCCGGGGGAGTGGTCGCTCGACCACGTCCTCGGCCTGAGCTGGCGGCCGGCCCCCGCCTGGGGCGCGGCCGCGCTCGCGGCCGGACTCCTCGCGGCGACGGTGCCGCTCGCCGGCCGCGCCAAGGTGCGCAGGAGCAGGAGGGAGTCCCCCGAGTCCCACGGGAACGCGTAGTCACTCCGGATAAGCCGCCTCCGGCCGGGCATACGGCTGGAGTACGCCACGCGACGCCGCGGCCGGACGGGCCGCGGCGGCACCGGAACCGGGGGGCACGACGGCATGGGCGCTTCGCTGGAGGAGACCGACCGCACCGACGGGGACCGGCCGGAGCGCTCCGTCGCCGACCGCAAGCAGGAACTGCGCCGCCGCCTGGAACGGCTCATCGGCATCGCCGCGACCGAGGGCAACTGCCTGCAGGCCCTGCGGAACGGGGACGAGATCTTCCCCGCGATGCTCGACGCGATCCGCGCGGCGAAGCACACCGTCGACATGACCACCTTCGTCTACTGGCGCGGCCAGATCGCGCGTGACTTCGCGCACGCGCTGGCCGCCAAGGCGGCGGAGGGGGTACGGGTACGGCTGCTGCTGGACGGCTTCGGCGGGCGGCTGATCGAGCAGGAACTGCTGGACGGCATGGACCGGGCCGGCGTGGACGTCGCCTGGTTCCGCAAGCCCGTGCGGCTGTCGCCGTTCAAGCAGAACCACCGCTGCCACCGCAAGGTCCTGGTGGTCGACGCCGAGGTGGCCTTCACCGGCGGCGTCGGCATCGCCGAGGAGTGGTGCGGCGACGCCCGGCACCCCGGCGAATGGCGGGACACCCACGTCCGGGTCACCGGGCCGGCCGTGGACGGCCTCGCCGCGGCGTTCGCGCAGAACTGGGCGGAGTGCCGGCGCAACGGGCTGTTCGACGACCGCGACCGCTTCGGCGAGCACGAGCAGAGCGGAGGCGCGATCGTCCAGGTCGTCCGCGGCTCGGCGAGCGTCGGCTGGCAGGACATGCGCACCCTGCTCCGCGTGGTGATCGCCTCCGCGGAGCAGCGCATCCGGCTCGCGACCGCGTACTTCGCTCCCGACCCGTACTTCGTCGGCCTGCTCTGCCACGCGGCGGCCCGCGGGGTGGAGGTGGAGATCCTGCTGCCCGGCCTCCACACCGACAAGCGCGTCTGCCAGCTGGCCGGGCAGCGCTACTACCAGCGGCTCCTCGACTGCGGCGTGCGGATCTGGCACTACCTGCCGACCATGATGCACGCCAAGGTGATCACCATGGACGGGGTCGCCACCCTGATCGGCTCGACCAACTTCAACCGCCGCTCCCTCGACCACGACGAGGAGGTGATGCTGGCGGTGCTCGACGAGACCTTCACCTCCGTCCTCGACGCCCACTTCGACGAGGACCTGCTGCGCAGCGACCCCGTCGACGGCACGCGCTGGCGCACCCGCTCCTCACTGGAGCGGGCCCAGGAGGTGGCGACCGCGCCCATCCGCCGCTTCCTGTGAGCATCATGGTGTCGCCCCACGAGACGGCCGCGGGGGCGTACGGACACCGGGCGCGTCAGCGCACCGCTCACCCTGGAGGGCGACATCGACGTCAACACCGGCCCAGAACCGGCATCGACAGGCAGCCGGACCGACGCCGCCGACACGGCGCCGCACGAACCGTTCCCCGCCGACCTGGAGGTCGCGACGGTCGCCGAGCTGACCGCACTGATGGTCTCGGGCCGCATCACGAGCGTCTCCCTCACCCGCGCCTACCTGCGGCGCATCGAGGAGCTGGACGTCGGCGGGCCGGCCCTGAACGCGGTGCGCTGCGTCAATCCCGCCGCCCTTGAGGAGGCCGCCGCGGCCGACGTGCGCAGGGCGGGCGGCGACCCCGGCGGCCCGCTGCTGGGCATACCGGTGCTCGTGAAGGACAACGTCGACGTCCTCGGCATGCCGACCACCGCCTGCTCGGTGGTGCTCGCCGACTCCCACCCCGCGCAGGACGCCCCGCTGGTGACCCGGCTGCGCGAGGCGGGTGCGGTGATCCTCGGCAAGGCGAACCTCACCGAGTTCGCCAACTACCTCACCGTCGGCATGCCCAGCGGTTACAGCTCGCTGGCCGGTCAGGTGCTCAACCCGTACGACCTGAGCGAGACGCCGAGCGGCTCGAGCGCCGGTTCGGGGGTCGCCGCCGCGGCCGGACTGGCCGCCGTCACCATCGGCACCGAGACGGACGGGTCCATCCTCAGCCCGGCGTCGGCGACGTCGGGGGTCGGGGTGAAGCCCACCCTGGGTCTCGTCAGCCGCACCGGCATCGTGCCCATCGCGTCCAGCCAGGACACCGCGGGCCCGATGACCCGGACCGTCGCGGACGCCGCCGCCCTGCTGACCGTCCTCACCGGCACCGATCCCGAGGACCCGGCCACCGCCGGAAACCCGCTCGAAGGCCACGACTTCACCGCCGACCTGTCCCCCGACGCCCTGCGCGGCGTGCGCATCGGCGTCGTCGCGGAACAGACGCCCGAGGACGGCACGGACGAACGGGCCCTGTGGGACGCGGCCCTGGACGCACTGGCGCGACGCGGCGCCGAACTCGTCGACGTCGGCATCGAGGCGCGCCGCCGGTACGACGTCGCCTCCCCGGTGCTGAGCCACGAGTTCAAGCGCGACCTGAACGCCTACCTCGCGCGGCTGCCCGAGGGCGCACCGGTGCGCACCCTCGCCGACGTGATCGCCCACAACGAGGCCCATGCGGACCTCGCGCTGAAGTTCGGGCAGACGCTCGCGCTCGCCGCACAGGCCAGGGACCTCGGTCCGGACAGCGCGGACACCGTCGAGTACAAGGCGGCCCGCGCCCGGGACCTGGAGGAGAGCAAGGACCGCATCGACGCGCTGATGGCCGAACACGCCGTCACCGCCCTGCTGTTCGCGAACAGCGGCAGTTCGTCCATCGGCGCCAAGGCGGGCTATCCCTCGGTCACCGTGCCCGCGGGCTACCTCGCGGCCAACCGCCGCCCGTTCAACATCACCTTCCTGGGACGGGCGTGGAGCGAGCCGCTGCTCCTTGGCTACGCGCACGACTACGAGCAGGCGACCCGGCTGCGCAGGCCGCCGTCCGCCGTCAACCCCACCCTGCTGCGCCGCCGTCCGCTCGCCGTACCGGCGCCGAGGGCGGCGGACGCGGAGCGCTGACGGCGCCGGCGCGTGGGACCGCCCCGCACGGGCGGGGCGGCCCGGTCCCACGGTCAGTCGTTCCCGGCGTCCTCCAACAGGCCGCGCACCTCCTCGGCGGTGGTCTCGTGGAGCTCCTCGCCGACGAGCAGCCAGCGCGTGATCCCGACCGACTCCAGGAACGGCAGGTCGTGGCCGGCGATGACGAGTGCGCCCCGGAAGGACGCGAGGGCGGTCGTCAGCTGACGGACGCCGTCCATGTCGAGGTTGTTGGTGGGCTCGTCCAGCATCAGCAGCTGCGGGGCCGGCGTGGCGAGCATCGACGCCGCCAGGGCGGCGCGGAAGCGCTCCCCGCCGGAGAGGGTGCCCGCGGGCTGTTCGGCGCGGGCACCCCGGAACAGGAACCGCGCGAGCCGGGCGCGGATCTCGTTCTCGGACGCCCCGGGAGCCACGCGGGCGACGTTCGCCGCCACGCTCAGCTCCTCGTCCAGGACGTCGAGGCGCTGCGGCAGGAACCGCAGCGGCACGTGCGTCCTCGCCTCGCCCGACAGCGGGGCGAGTTCGCCGGTGAGGGTGCGCAGCAGTGTCGTCTTGCCGGCGCCGTTGCGGCCGACCAGCGCGACGCGTTCCGGCCCGTGGACGTGGAGGTCGCCCTGGCGCAGCCTGCCGAAGCGTGGCCGCAGCCCCTGCAGGGTGAGCACGGTGCGGCCCGCCGGGACCGCGGTGTGCGGCAGGTCGACCCGGATCTCCGCGTCGTCCCGGAGCGCGTCCGCGGCGGCCTCGCGGCGTTCGCGCGCCCGGGCGAGCCGTTCCTCCTGCACGCCGCGGAGCCGGTCGGCGGACTCCTGCGCGGAACGCTTGCGTTCGCCCGCGACGATCCGCGGGGCGCGCCGCTGGGCGTCCATCTTCCCGCTGTGCCGCCGTCGGCGGTCCGACGCGATCCGCGCCTCCTCCAGTTCGCGGCGCTGGCGGCGCACGTCGGCCTCGGCGGCGCGGAGTGCGCGCCCGGCCGTCTCCTGCTGGGCGGCCACGGTCCCCTCGTAGTCGGACCACGTCCCGCCGTACCAGGTGACGGAGCCCGCGCGCAGTTCGGCGACGCGGTCCACGCGTTCGAGCAGCTCGCGGTCGTGACTGACCACGACGAGGACGCCGGAACGCCAGGATCCGACGGTCTCGTGGAGCCGGCGGCGCGCGAAGAGGTCGAGGTTGTTGGTGGGTTCGTCGAGCAGGAGGACGTCGGGGCGGCCCAGCAGCAGTGCGGCCAGGCGCAGCAGCACGGTCTCGCCGCCGGACATCCGGCCGACGGTACGGTCCAGTCCGAGGCCGCCGAGCCCGAGGGAGCCCAGGGTCGCCAGGGCGCGTTCCTCCACGTCCCAGTCGTCGCCGACGGTCTCGAAGTGCTCCTCCCCGACGTCCCCCGCCTCGATGGCCCGCAGGGCGGCGCGCCGTCCGGCGATGCCGAGGGCCTGGTCGACGCGGAGCGCGGTGTCGAGGGTGACGTCCTGGGGCAGGTAGGCGAGGCTGCCGCCGACGGTCACCGACCCCCGGGTGGGGGGCAGCCGGCCGGCCAGCAGCTTCAACAGGGTGGACTTTCCGGCGCCGTTGGCTCCGACGAGCCCGGTGCGGCCCCTGCCGATGGTGAGGGAGAGCCCGTCGACCACGGGTGTGCCGTCCGGCCACCGGAAGGAGAGGCCGGAACAGCCCAGGGACGGGCCGGTCGCGGTGGGGGTGGGAGTGGACATGATGGTCCTCGCAGTCGCAAGCGCAGGGGTGGCGGGCTTCGTGTGCGAGCACCACGCGGCGACCGTGCGGGAAGGGGGGTGCGGTCCTCCGGGGAACGGGGACGGCTCGTGCACCGAGGTCGCATGCGCGCGGGGTCACGGGCGGCGGGAAGGCCGGCTGCTGCGTGACCGGCGGACGGCAGTGGGGCCGTGCGCGCGATGATCGCGGACCTCAGATGAGCAACGTCCACCTCTATCGGAGACGACAGGACCCGGGAACTGTACCTCAGGCTTCGGGGGAAACGCGCGGCCGCGAATTGCCGGGGCCCGGTCGATACAATTCAGAAAGGGAGCGCGGAAAGGTCTCCGATGTCGGGCCGCGTGGCGGTGGTGCGCGATGAATTCGATTCCGCATGACGTGAGCGTGTACGCCGGGCGGTCCTCCGGGCTCATCGGGGCCCAGATCGCCGGCTACCGCGTGGAGCGGGAGATCGGCCGCGGCGGCATGGCCGTGGTCTACTGCGCCCGGGACCTGCGGCTGGACCGTACGGTGGCACTGAAGCTGCTCGCCCCCGAGCTGGCCCGCAACGACACCTTCCGCCGCCGTTTCACACACGAGTCACGGGTGGCGGCCGCGATCGACCACCCCCACATCGTGCCGATATTCGAGGCCGGGGAGACCGACGGTGTCCTCTACATCGCGATGCGTTACGTCTCGGGCCTCGACCTGCGGGCGCTCTTCGACCGGGACGGTCCGCTCCCCGTCCCCACCGCCCTGCGCATCGCCACCCAGGTGGCCTCCGCACTGGACGCGGCGCACGACCACGACCTGGTGCACCGCGACGTCAAACCGGGGAACGTGCTCGTCGCCAAGGGCACCGACAGCGAGCACCCCGAGCACGTCTACCTCACGGATTTCGGGCTGACCAAGAAATCGCTGTCGCTGACCGGATTCACCACCGTCGGCGAGTTCGTCGGCACCCTGGACTACGTGGCGCCCGAGCAGATCTCCGGGCGCCCGGTGGACGGTCGCTGCGATCTGTACAGCCTGGCCTGCGTCGTCTACGAGAGCCTGACCGGTGGCCTGCCCTTCGAGCGTGAGGAGGACATGGCCCTGCTGTGGGCGCACCAGTACGACCAGCCGCCACCCCTCAGCGAGCGGCGGCCGGACATCCCGCCGGCCATGGACGACGTCATGGCCAAGGCGCTCGCGAAGGTCCCCGAGGACCGTTACGACTCCTGCCTGGAGTTCGTGGGTGCCCTGCGGGCGGCCGCGGCCGCGACCGCGTCGGAGGAGGGTTCCGCGCGGGGCGGTTCCCCCGACCACCAGGTGACGCGGGTGACGCCCCGGGCGCCCGTGCTCCCCACGCCCCCGGGACCGCCGCCGGACCCGCCGATGTGGGCCCGGGCGGTCTTCCGTCGTCTGCCGGGTCTTTGAACGTCAGCTGCTGGGCGCGGTGCTGGGAGCGGTGCTGGGCGCGGTGCTCGACGCGCCGCTGGGCGAGCTGTTGGGCAGCTGCTTGGGTTCCGTGGTCTCCGAGGTGTTGTTGACGAACGTGTTCCCCTTGCCCTTGAGGTCGCGGTTGGCGAGGTCGGCGGGCTTGTTGCCGCGGGCGACGTTGTCGCGGATGGTGTTCTCGGAGTTGGACGTCCCCACGACGCTGCCGAACAGCACGATGCCGCCGGACATCGGGGACTTGCCGCTGTTGTCGCGCACGTCGTTGTCGGTCACGACGGTCTTCTCGACGCCCGTGAGCAGGATGCCCGTGCCCTGGATGAACGGGAGGCGGGCGCTGGGCGCACAGTACTTGTTGTTGCCGGTCACCGTGTTGCGGGTGACGGTCAGTGCACCGCCGCGCGGGACGCCCTCGTCGCCGACGACGAAGACACCGCCGCAGTTGCCGGTGACCTGGTTGCTCTCGACCGTGACGCCCCGGACGCGGCGCAGTCCGATGCCGATCCGGTTCTCCGTCAGTTTGTTGCCGTCGATGACGGCGCCCTGGGTGTCGAGCGCACCGCCCTCGGTGTCCATGGAGTTGGCGAGGAAGATGCCGGAATCGCCGTTCTTGCGGGCGGTGTTGTCACGGAAGACGGTGCGGACGGACTTCTCCGCGAGGATGCCCTGCACCTTGTTGTCCCGTGCCGTGACGCGGACGACCTGCAGGCCGTCGGCCTGCGTCGCGTGGATGCCGGCCTTCTTGAACCCGGCGACCGTCAGCGACTCCAGCGTCACGTCGGACGCCTTCTTCTGTGCCGTACCGGTGACGCAGATGCCCTCGCCCGCCTTGGCGCAGGCGTTCTCCTTGCCCTTCGTGCTCGGGGAGATGACGGTGCCCGTGCCCGCTCCGCGCAGCGTCAGCCGCGGCGTGCTGATCTGGACGCTCTCGTGGTAGGTACCGGCCGCGATGTCGATGACCTGACCGGGCTTGGCGCGGTCCACCGCCGACTGGATGGATTCCCCCGCGCGGACGGAGATCTTCTTCTGTGCGTCCGCGGACTGCGAGGCCGTGGGCTGCGACTCGCCGCCGCACGCGACCGCGCCCCCCACGATGGTCGCCGTGGCGGCCGCCGCGACGACGGCCCTGCGGGACCGACAGAGCTTCATGTGTGTGCACCTGCTTTCCGTGACATGTGATCAGCCGAAAACAGACGCTATGGACGGATCTGACACCTCGCCACTCCAGAGCCCGCGGCATGCGGGCGACGGGGCGCTGATCGGCCGGTGGCCCCGGGGCCCACGGGGGTGCCGGGTCCGGTGGCCGGAATCGACCCGGTACGGCTGATGGGGTGGCCGCGGCCGCATCACGGCCCGGGCCCCGGGCAGGCGCATCGTCATGGGAGCACTGAAACGATGGGAACGGGTGATCGAGGGCTGGGAACAGGTGCTGGTGGCGAAGCTGATCCACCGTGATCCGGTGGAACTGGTGGACGCCCTGCGCCGGGAGTGCGACGAACGGGCGGTGGTGTGCAGTTCGAGCCGCGTGGTGGTGCCGAACGTGTACACGGTGGAGCTGGCCGACGCCCCGCACCGGGAGCTGATCCCGCACCGGGCCCGCGTGGGGGAGGCGCTGACGGATTCGCTGCTGCGCCACGCCGACCGGCGCGGCTACGAGTGGGCCGGCCCGGTCACCGTACGCATCGTCCGGTCCGCCGAGGTGCCCAACGGGCGCTACCGGGTGAGCAGCAGGCCCATGAGCCGGATCCGCGCGGACGCGCTCGCCCGGATCGCGCCCGGGTGGTCGTGAGCCAGGGTGGCGCGGTCAGCGGGCGACGCCCTGCGAGGGGGTGAACTCCACGCCCTCCGGCGGGAGCACGGTGCCGGCGTCGTCGACGAAGGCGACGCTGACCGGGCGGCCCTCGTCCGCCGAGCGCCGCAGGTGGCTCGGCCCCCGCGCGGGGGTCCGGTGCGTGTCGCCCCACTGCTGGAGCGCCGCGAGGATCAGCCGCAGTTCCTCGCCCGCCGGTGTCAGGTGGTAGCTGTACCGGGTCCGGCTGCCCGGTTCCCGGTACGGCCGCTTCTCCATGATCCCCTCGTCGACGAGCGAGCCCAGGCGCCCGGTCAGCAGATCGGGCGCGATGCCGAGCTCCCGGCGGAAGTCCGCGAAGCGCGTCACCCCCCGGATCGCCGCCTCACGCAGGACGAGCAGCGTCCACTTGTCGCCGACGACCTCGAGGGTCCGGGCGATCGAGCAGACGGTCTCCTCCTTGCCGGTGGCCTTGGCGCTGGACATGCCTCCAATGTACCTCTGGATTGACATTTCCAATTCAGCTGCTCCCGCGGCGTGCGCCGGTCAGCGGGCCGCCGGTGCGGGCAGACCCGGGTAGAGCAGTTCGAGTCCGCCGGACAGTGCGGCCCTGACGCCGCGGCTCCGGTCGTCGACGACGACCTCCAGGGCCCGCTGCTCGATGCCGTCCAGGGCCAGCTCCGCCACCCATGCGGGGTCCACCTTGTCGGAGGGGTCGACGTAGTCGGCCATCTCGGTGTCCATGTAGCCCACGTGGAGCGCGGTGACGTCGATGCCGGACGGGGCGAGCTCCTGCCGGAGGACGTTGGTCATCGCCAGCTCGGCGGCCTTGGCCACGCTGTAGCCGCCGTATCCCGGGAGGTGGATCCAGGACAGGATGGACAGGACGTTGAGGACGGCTCCGCCGCCGTTCGCGGTGATCGCCGGCGCGAAGGCCCGCGTGACACCCAGGGAGCCGAAGAAGTGGGTCTCCATCTCCAGGCGGATGTCGGCCATGTTCCCCTCGGCGAGCCCCACGTGGGTGCTGATGCCCGCGTTGTTGATCACGAGGGTGGCGTCGGAGGCGGTCCGGGCCGCCCGGGCGATCGACTCGGGGTCCGTGATGTCCAGCCGGAGCGGTTCCACGCCGGGCAGGTCGAGGGCGTCGGGGTTGCGGACGCCGGCGTAGACCTTGGCGGCGCCCCGGTCGAGCAGCCGGGTCGCCAGGTGGCGGCCGAGGCCGCGGTTGGCGCCGGTCACGACGGCGACGGAGTTCTTGATGTCCATGAGGAGCGCTCGTTCCCTTGGGCTGAGTAGGTGTCTCCAATCTAGGTCAGCTGGATTCCGAAAAGCAACTCAGCCGGGAAATGACCTTGCCCCGGGGCCGCGGTTGCCGTTGGCTGGGGGGCGTGACCGAACTGAGCACCGAACGCCTGATCCTCCGCCGCTGGCAGGACCGCGACCTCGAGCCCTGGGCGGCGATGAACGCCGACCCCGAGGTGCGGGAGCACCTGGGGGAGCCGCTGACCCGGGAGCAGAGCGACGCGTCCGTGGCCCGGTTCCTGGCCGAATTCGACGAGCGCGGCTACGGCTGGTGGGCGGTCGAGATCCGGGCGACCGGCGGGTTCGCCGGCTTCGCGGGCCTGGACCGGGTGGACGACGGCCTGCCGTTCACGGGAGTGGAGATCGGCTGGCGCCTCGCCCGTGCGGCCTGGGGCAGGGGCTACGCCACCGAGGCGGCCCTGGCCGTCCTGGGCTTCGGCTTCGGCACCCTCGGGCTCGCCGAGATCCTCGCGGTGACGACGGCCGGGAACCTGCGCTCCCAGGCCGTCATGCGCCGCATCGGCATGACCCGCGACCACGCCGGCGACTTCGAGGACCCCACCGCCCCCGAAGGGCCGCTGCGCCCCAACGTGCTGTACCGGATCACGGCGGGCGCCCCGGTCGGGGCGCCCTAACATGGCCGCCGGGAGGCGGCGTACAGCGCACGGGCGACGCCGCGGACGCCGGAGGACGGACACGGATGACGAGGTGGCGGCGGTTCGAGGCCCCGGTGGCCGGGAGGACCGAGTACCGGGAGATCCGTCAGGAGGGGATCCGCTGCTTCCTGCGCTTGGGCTCCGTCGGCGCGAACGGCAAGGGGAGCACCTCGACGCTCGACGACGAGGAGCACGCCCGGCGCCACGCCGCGCGCAAGGCCGGCGAGTGGCTGCGGAAGGGTTTCGTGGAGGTCGACCCGCCGGAGGACGACGCCGGACCCGACCCGGAGGCGAAGGTCCTCGACGTGCTGCGGGCGGGCGCCCGCCCGCACGCCCGGCCGCACGCCCCGGCCCTGGAGTACCTGCCGGTCGAGGGCTTCGAGCAGGTGTACCGCCGTGTGCTCGCGCCCGGGCGGCCGGCGGGTTTCCACGAGTACGTGGTCCTGCGCGACGACGGACGCAGCGCCGTCCGCTTCACCGTGCGGTCCGACCGGAGTGACGCCGCGGCGGTGTCCGCCTTCCTGGACTTCGTCCGTACCCGTCGCGACCTTGCCTTCGACGGGCGCTCCCACCACAAGGTGCCGCTGCCGGAGCCGGTCGGGGCGTTCAGCCACGCGCTGTTCTGCGCACCGGCCCTCGGACGGGGCTGCGTCGCCTACCCCGCCATCGCCGACCGCGTCGCCGCGGCCTTCCCGGTCTTCGACTGCGAGATCGGTGACGCGGATCCCGAGGTCCTGGTCGACGCGCGGATCCACGGACACGGCTCGCTGCCGTACGCCGACTGGGCCCGCCGGCCGCAACCGGTCGTGGACCTCCGCTTCGACGTCCAGCCGTCCCCTTACCGTCGGACACGGACGTTCAAGGTGTTCGGCGCCGCCGATCTCCAGGCCCTCCTGGCGGCACTGCCGGGCGCGGACCCCGGCAGCCGGCTGGAAGTGCGCTCCTTCCGCGGCGAGACCCGGCGCTTCACACCCGCCGAGGTCCCGTCCCTCGCGGAGGTGACGGCCTTCCTGCACGGCTGAGGCGGCCCCGAGTGGTGACCTCGCCCGCCTGCGCAAGACTGGGAACCTGAGGACCGGAACGTGATGGGACGGTCATGGGCACTTGGGCATCGCGGGAACGCGGCGAAGGGCGCGAGGAGCCGGCGGGGCGCACGGCGGCGCGGATGGTGATCGACGCCCATGGCACGGTCGTCGCATGGAGCCCGGAGGCGGAATCCCTCCTCGGCCACCCGGCGGACGACGTGCTCGGCCGGCCCGCGCTGGACCTGCTCGCCCCCGTCCCCGCCCCCGGCACCGCCGACGCCGGATCCGGCGCGTGCGCCGGGCCCGGATGCGTCCTCCTCCGGCACCGTGACGGGTGGACGGTGGCCTGCCGGCCGAGCCTGCGGGCCGTGCGCGACGACGGGACGGGCCCGCGCCTGACCGTCGACCTGCTGACAGGGGTGTCGGGCCTCTCCCCGGACGTCGACCGCGCCCTCCTCGAGGCACTGTTCACCCGCTCGCCCATCGGGCTGTTCGTGCTGGACCCGCAGCTCAGGCTGATGCGGTTCAACCCGGCGGCGGAGGGCATGAACGACCACCGGTCGCAACTCGCCCTCGGGCGGCGACCCACGGAGGTCTGGCCCGACTTCAGCGCCGAGCTCGCCGAGCGCGTGATGAACAGGGTGCTCAGGACCGGGGAGGCCGCGATCTCGTTCGAGAAGCGCGGCCGTCCGCCGGGCGACCCCGCCAAGGAGCACGTCTACTCGGCGTCCGCCTTCCGGCTCGAGTCGGAGGACGGCCGCATCCTCGGCGTGGCCGACGCCGTCGTCGACGTCACGGAACGCCACCTCGCCGAGGCGCGCCTGGCCCTGATGGCCGAGGCGGGACGGAGGATCGGCACCACCCTGGACCCGATCCGCACGGCGCAGGAACTGGCCGAGGTGGGCGTCCCGGTACTCGCCGACTGCGTGAACGTGGACCTGCTGGCCCCCCTCCTCGGGGGCGAGGAGATGGCGGCGGGGCCGGTCGCGGACGACACCGGGCTGCGGCGCGCCGCCACCTCCGCCCGCTGCGGCCGGACCGGGGCGTACACCACGGGTGCGGTCAGCACCCACCTGGTGGGCTCGCCCGCCCTGCAGGTGCTCGCCGACCACGAGCCGCGCCTCGTCCCCCGGCTCAGCCAGGACAGCGCGTGGATCGGCGACGACCCCGTGCGGGGCGGCAGGATCCTGGAGGAGCGGGTGCACTCCCTGATGGTGGTGCCGCTGCTGGTCCGCGACTGCGTGCTGGGCCTGGTCACCTTCCACCGGTGGGACCCGGACCTGGGCCCCTTCGAGGACGACGACCTCACGCTCGCCGTCGACCTCGCCGGCCGCGGCGCGATGGCGCTGGACAACGCCCACCGCTACGTGCGTGAACGCAACGCCGTCCTCGCCCTGCAGCGCGGCATGCTGCCCCAGCGGCTGCCCGCGCCCAGCGCCGTGGAGTGGGCCCACCACCTGGTGCGTTCCGGTGCCGGCGGCGACTGGACGGAGGTCATCCCGCTGCCCGGCGCACGCGTCGCCCTCGTCAGCGGCAGCACCCCCGGCCGTGGCATGCGCACCGCCGCCACCATGGGCCGGCTCCGGGCGGCCGTGCACACCCTGGCCAACCTGGACCAGGCCCCCGACGAGGTCCTCGCCCGCCTGGACGACCTGGTGCGCAACCTCGCCCAGGAGCACGAGGGCGCGGGCTCGGGCTCCCCGGTCGGGGCCACCTGCCTCTACATGGTCTACGACCCCGTGACCCGGCAGAGCACCATGGCCTCGGCGGGCCATCCGCCGCCGGCGGTCGTCCACCCCGACCACACCGTGCGGATCCCGGACGCCCCCGCGGGCGAACCGCTCGGCCGCCCCGGGCCGTCCTTCGAGATGGCCACCCTGGAACTGCCCGCGGGATGCATGCTGGTGCTCCGCACCCCCGGGCTCCTGCAGAGCCACCCGGAGGGGACCGGCCGGGCGGAGTTCGAACGGCTGCTGGCCACGCCCTGCGACTCCCCCCAGGACATGAGCCTGCTGCTCACCGACGCCCTGGTCCCCGCGGACCCGGACCACGACGCCTCTGTGCTCGTGGCCCGCCCCCGGCCGCTCGGCTCCGACTCCGTCGCCACCTGGGACCTGCCGTGCGACCCCGCCGCCGTGGCCACCGCCCGGACGCTGACGACACGTCAGCTCGCGGCGTGGGCCCTGCACGACGAGTGCTTCGCCACCGAACTCATCGTCAGTGAACTGGTCACCAACGCCATCCGGTACGCGGCACCGCCCATCCAGCTCCGGCTCATCCGCGACCGCGCGCTGACCTGCGAGGTCTCCGACACCAGCAGTGCCGCACCCTTCCTGCGCCACGCCCGCACCACCGACGAGGGCGGGCGCGGCCTGCTGCTGGTCTCCCAGTTCGCCGAGCGCTGGGGCACCCGCTACCGGGAGCGCGGCAAGACCATCTGGACCGAGCAGACCATCGCCGTCTAGAGGGGCGCGGAGCCGGCCCTGAATTCTCGTGGGCGGCGGAACGGACGTCCCCGGGGAAATCCCCGGATGGCGGGACGCTTTTTTGCGCCGGCTTTCTCGCCGCGTTCCCCCGGATGCGTGCAGTGCCGCGACGAGCAGGGAGTCAGCCGCTGGTTTTGCTTGATCGGCGCCGCCTATCAAGCAAAAGGAACGGCCTCTTTGACGGGCCGGTGAAGCGGGTCTAGCTTTTGCGCGGATCGGTATTCGCGGCGGTTTCCGCGGTGTTGGAAGCCGGGAAGGCAGGGCAGGCATGAGCGCTCTGGAGGACCCAACGGACGAGCACCTGGAGATCACCTCGCCCAAGACATGGGCGACCGGTCTCCCCGCGGTCACGCACGCACTGCGGTACTCGCTGAGCCAGACCTCGCCCCGCCGGACCATGCTGACCCTGCTGAACGTCAACCAGGCCAAGGGCATCGACTGCCCCGGCTGTGCCTGGCCGGAGGCGGCACCGGGCAAGCGGCACATGAACGAGTACTGCGAGAACGGCGCCAAGCACATCAACGACGAGGCGACGTCGCACCGCGTACGGCGCAAGTTCTTCGAGCGGTACACCGTCGAGGAACTGGGCCGCAAGTCCGACTACTGGCTCAACCAGCAGGGCCGACTCACCGAACCGATGGTCAAGCGGCCGGGCGCGGAGCACTACGAGCCCATTTCCTGGGACGAGGCCATCGCCCTGATGGCCGAGGAGCTGCGGGCCCTGGACTCCCCGGACGAGGCCCTGTTCTACACCTCCGGACGCGTGGGCAACGAGGCCGCCTTCCTCCTCCAGCTCTTCGCCCGCGCCTACGGCACCAACAACCTGCCGGACTGCAGCAACATGTGCCACGAGTCCAGCGGCGCCGCGATGAACGAGACCCTCGGCGTCGGCAAGGGCACCGTCAGCCTGGACGACATCCACGAGGCCGACCTGATCTTCGTCGTCGGACAGAACCCCGGCACCAACCACCCGCGCATGCTGTCCGCACTGGAGGAGACCAAGCGGGGCGGCGGAAGCGTCGTCGCCGTCAACACCCTCCCCGAGGCCGGGCTGATGCGGTTCAAGCACCCGCAGAAGGCGCGCGGCGTCATCGGCCGCGGCACGGTCATCGCCGACCAGTTCCTGCACATCCGCGCGGGCGGCGACCTCGCCCTCTTCCAGGCGCTGAACCTCCTGCTCCTGGAGGCCGAGGACGCCGCTCCCGGCACGGTCCTGGACCACGACTTCATCCGCGAGCACAGCACGGGCTTCGAGGAGTTCGCCGAGCACGCCCGCAAGACCTCCTGGGTCGACGTGCTGACGGCCACCGGCCTGACCCGCGAGGAGATCGAGCAGGTCCACGAGCGCGTCCTGGCGGCCAAGAGCGTCATCGTCTGCTGGGCCATGGGCGTCACGCAGCAGAAGCACGGTGTGCCGACCATCCGCGAGATCGTCAACTTCCTGATGCTGCGCGGCAACCTGGGCAAGCCCGGCGCCGGGGCGTGCCCGGTGCGCGGCCACAGCAACGTCCAGGGCGACCGCACCATGGGCATCTGGGAGAAGATGCCGCAGAGCTTCCTCGACTCCCTGGGACGGGAGTTCGGCTTCACACCCCCCGTCAAGCACGGCCACGACTCCGTCGACGCCATCCGTGCCATGCGCGACGGCGAGGCGAAGTTCTTCCTCGGGGTGGCGGGGAACTTCATCCGGGCCACCCCCGACAGCGACGTCACGGAGCGGGCGATGCGCCGCTGCCGGCTGACGGCGCACATCTCCACCAAGCTCAACCGCTCGCACACCGTGTGCGGTGACACCGCACTGATCCTGCCCACCCTGGGCCGCAGCGACCGGGACGTCCAGGCCGGCGGCGAGCAGTTCGTCACCGTCGAGGACTCCATGAGCATGGTGCACGCCTCCCGCGGCAAGCTGGCGCCCGCCTCCCCCGACCTGCTGAGCGAGGTGGCGATCATCTCCCGGCTGGCCCGGGCCACGCTCGGCGATTCCCCGGCGATCGGCTGGGAGGAGTTCGAGGCCGACTACGGCACCGTCCGGGACCGGATCTCCCGGGTCGTCCCGGGGTTCGCGGACTTCAACCGGCGCGTCGCCGAACCGGGCGGCTTCCAGCTGCCGAACCCGGTGAACGCGATGACCTTCCGGACGCCGAGCGGCAAGGCCGTCTTCACCCGCAACGACTTCGAGATGCCGCGGGCACCGAAGGGCCACCTCATCCTGCAGTCCCTGCGGTCGCACGACCAGTGGAACACCATCCCGTACGCGATGGACGACCGCTACCGCGGCATCCAGGGCGGCCGCCGGGTCGTCATGGTCAACCCCGAGGACATCGCGGCCCTGGGGCTCACCGAGATGCAGATGGTGGACCTGGTGAGCATCTGGACCGACGGCAGCGAGCGCCGGGCCGAGTCCTTCCGCCTGGTGCCCTACCCCACCTCCCGGGGGTCGGCCGCCGCCTACTATCCGGAGACCAACGTCCTGGTCCCGCTGGACAGCGTCGCGGACGTCAGCAACTGCCCCACCTCCAAGGCCGTCGTCGTACGACTGGAGGCGGCGGCATGGGCCGGGTGACCGCGCGGCGGCGGGTGCTGCGGATCAGGGACGGGGTGCCCGGGCACCGCTCGGACACGCTGGCCGCCGAGGAGCCGATGGAGATCCGGGTCGGCGGCCGCGCGCTGACGGTCACCATGCGCACCCCCGGCAGCGACTTCGACCTCGCGGTGGGCTTCCTCGTCAGCGAGGGCGTCATCCACGGTCCGGACGACGTGCTGGGCATCCGCTACTGCGCCGGTGCCACGGACGACGGCGGCAACACCTACAACGTCGTCGACGTCGTCCTGGCCCCTGGTGTGCGCCTCCCGGACCTCTCCCTGGAGCGCAACTTCTACACCACCTCCTCCTGCGGTCTGTGCGGCAAGGCGAGCCTGGACGCGGTGCGGACCACGCAGCACTGGAGCGTGGCGGGCGACGACGCGCAGATCGGCTCCGAGGTGCTCTTCACCCTCCCCGACCGGCTGCGGGCGGCGCAGCGGGTCTTCGACAGCACGGGCGGGCTGCACGCGGCCGGGCTGTTCACGACGGACGGCGAGATGCTGTGCCTGCGTGAGGACGTGGGCCGTCACAACGCCGTCGACAAGGTGGTCGGCCACGCGCTGCAGGAAGGGCTGCTGCCGCTGCGGGGCACCGTGCTCATGGTGAGCGGGCGGGCGTCCTTCGAACTCGTGCAGAAGGCGGCCATGGCGGGCATCCCGGTGCTGGCCGCGGTGTCCGCGCCGTCCTCCCTCGCCGTGGACCTGGCCGACGAGACGGGGATGACCCTGGTGGGCTTCCTGCGCGGCCGCTCGGCGAACGTGTACACCGGCGCCGAGCGGCTGCGCGTGACCCAGCCCGTCGCCTGACGCGGAGCGTCGCCCGGCGGTGCGTGCGCAAGGGCGTGCGCCAGGGGTGCCGCCCGCCGGGCGGCACCCGTTCCGCGCCCGGTGGCGCCGTGACCGCATCCTCGACTCGCCGCGCACGGCACTCACCGGTTCACTGGGAACACGAGCGCTCCGGGCACTTCGCGGAGGCGGGCGCCGTCGGCCCGCCGGGAGCGACTTGGTATACAGCTCGGAACCCGGGAACAGGTCCGACGCGTCTCCCGGCCGGCGGAATCCTGAGAGGTGCTCAGCCGTGCTCTTCCGGCAGCTCGAATACCTGGTGGCCCTGGCGCAGGAGGGGCATTTCGCCCGCGCCGCGCAGAGCTGCGGGGTGTCCCAGCCCTCGTTGTCCGAGGGCATCCGCAAGCTGGAGGAGGAGATGCGGGTCCCGCTGATCCAGCGGGGCCGGCGGTTCGACGGACTCACCGCCGAGGGCGAGCGCGTCGTGGTGTGGGCGCGGCAGATCCTGGCCGACCGGGACGCCATGGAGGGCGAGGTCGCCGCCATGCGCACCGGACTGAGCGGCCGCATCCGCATCGGCGTCGTGCCCAGCGCGGCCACCGCCGTGCCGCGCCTGGTCGACCCGTTGTGCACGCGGCACCCGCTGCTCACCGCGCACATCGTGAACGACCTGACGTCGAGTGACATCCTCACGATGCTCAGGGACTTCACCCTCGACGCCGCCGTCACCTACCTGGACGACGAGGTGCGCGCCGCCTTTCGCACCGTGCCGCTGTACCGGGAGAAGTACGCACTGCTCACCGACGCCTCGTGGGCCCCGGCCGGCGGCGCGACGGCGACCTGGGCGGAGGCGGCGGCCCTGCCACTGTGCCTGCTCACATCGACCATGCGGGGACGGCGCACCATGGACGCCCTCTTCGCCGCGGCCGGGGCCGAACCGACGGCGAGGGTGGAGACCGACTCGTTCGCCTCGCTGATCGCGCACGTCGTGCCCGGGCGATGGGCCGGGATCGCCCCTCTGGCGTGGATCCATGCCCTGGGAGTGCCGCCCGGGGTGCGGGCGGTCCCGATGGTGGAGCCCGCCCGGGCTGCCGAGATAGGGCTGGTCGCCTTCCGCCGGGATCCCGAGTCCGTCATGGTGCAGGCGCTGGTCGCCACCGCGCAGCACGCCGACCTCAAGCCCCTGGAGTCGCTTCCCCGGATGAAGTGAGACCGGGGATCGCGGCCGACGACGCCCGACGGCGGCGGGGCCCGGCGCCGTCGTGGTCGTCGCGCTGCCGGACGAGACGTCCGCCGGGCGTTCGCCGAGTGGCGCAGCCCCGGGACTGCCCGTCTAGGACGTGACCGCGGTCGTGGTCCCGGCGGGGCGGAGCCACACGGTGGTGTCCGCGGGCACCGAGCGGCCGTCGAGCGGTGTGCTGGCCAGCAGCACCTCGTCCCCCTCCGCGAGGGGCAGCGGATCCGGGCCGAAGTTGGTCAGGCACCGCAGCCCCGGCGCGCGGTCGAAGGCGAACCAGGAACCGTCCTCGGGCCCCTGCGGAACCGGCGCCGCGTCCGCCGGGACCGGCGCGGCGCGGCGCAGCCGCAGCGCGGAGCGGTACAGGGCGAGCATCGAGGCGGGGTCGTCCTCCTGGGCCCGGACGGTCAGGTCCGCCCAGTCGTCGGGCTGCGGGAACCAGCAGGCGTCAGCGGGGGCGCTGCTGAAACCGTACGGAGCCGCCGGGCCCTCCCAGGGCAGCGGCACCCGGCAGCCGTCGCGGCCGCGCTCGCGGTGGCCGGAGCGCTCCCAGAGGGGATCGCGCAGCCGGTCGTCCGGCACGTGGGCCTGCGGCAGCCCCAGTTCCTCGCCCTGGTAGACGTACGCGGCGCCGGGCAGCGCGAGCATGAGCAGCGCGGCGGCCCGGGCTCGGCGCCGGCCGCGCTGCCCGCCGCCGTAGCGGGTGACCGGGCGGACCGCGTCGTGGCTGGACAGGACCCAGGTGACCGGTGCCCCGACGGCCCGCATCGACGCGACGGACCGCCCGATGACCGCGCGCAGCTCCGTCCCGTCCCAAGGGGACTCCAGGAAGGCGAAGTTGAAGGCCTGCTGCATCTCGCCGGGGCTGACGTACCGGGCCAGCCGGGCCGGTTCGAACACGGCGGCCTCGGCCACCATCACGCGCTGCCCCGGGGGGACCGCACCGGGCGGCGCCGGATGGGTGTCCAGCAGCCGGCGCCAGGAACGGAACAGCGGGTGCAGCTCCTCCTGGTCGTGGTACGGCAGCAGGTGGTTGCGCAGGAGGTCCTGGTGCTGCCCGGGTCCGGCGTCGGGCAGGCCCGGGGCCTTGAAGAGGGTGTGGGCCACGTCGATGCGGAAACCGTCGACGCCGCGGTCGAGCCAGTGCCGCAGGATCCGCTCGAAGTCGGCGACGACCTCCGGCCGGCGCCAGTTGAGGTCCGGCTGCTCGGGCGCGTGCAGATGCAGGTACCACTCGCCCGGGCCGCCGTCCGGTGCGGGGACACGGGTCCACGCCGGACCCCCGAACGCGGACTCCCAGTCGTTCGGAGGGAGTTCACCGTCCGCGCCGCGTCCGGTGCGGAAGAGGTAGCGGTCCCTCGCCGCGCTCCCCGGGCCGGCCGCGAGGGCCTCCCGGAACCAGGGGTGCGTGTCCGAGGTGTGGTTGGGGACGAGGTCGATCAGGACCCGCAGCCCCAGGCCGTGGGCGCGCGCGACGAAGGCGTCGAAGTCCGCGTCGGTGCCGAGGTCGGGGGCGACGGCGGTGTGGTCGGCGATGTCGTAGCCGCCGTCGGCCAGCGGGGACGGGTAGAACGGGGTGATCCACACCGCGTCCGCCCCCAGCCGGGCCACGTGGTCCAGGCGGTCGGCGGCGCCGGCGAGGTCGCCGACGCCGTCCCCGTCGCCGTCGGCGAACGCACGCGGGTGGATCTCGTAGCAGACCGCGTCCCGCCACCAGGGCGTGGCCGGTGCGGGATGGGTGGTGCTCACGGTGCTCCTCATGCTCCTGTCGGGCCGGACGGGACCGGCAGGGTGCGGCCGGTCTCCGTGGAACGCGTGGCGGCCTCGGCCACCGCGACCGCGGTCCGCCCGGACCGCACGTCGGCCACCGGGGTGCCGCCCCCGGTCGCGCAGCGCAGCAGGTCGGTGAAGGCGGCGCGCACGCTCTCGGCGTACACGTGCTGCTTGCGTGCCTCTCCGCCCAGGTCGACCACGCAGGTCACCCGGTGCGGGACGCTCCGCTCCACACCGCGGCCGCGGGCGGGCGCCGCCGGTCCCGCGTCGCGTTCCACCGTGACGGTGATCCGCTCCTCGCCGTGCGGCCGCAGCCCCGGTACGGCCAGCAGCGCGGCGGCGCGCGCGGGCAGGTCCTCCCAGCGGCGGGCGCCCTGCTCGTCCGTCCAGGCCGTGACCGTCGCGTGGGTCGGGATCCAGCCGGTGACCCGGGCCTCGGCGAAGCCGTAGTCCAGGCGCATCAACTGCCGTTCGGCGCGGTGGGCGTGGGTGAAGGAATGGGTGTGGGTGGCGACGGCGCCGCCGGGGTGGGTGGCGGTGGCCACGACGATGTCGACCGGGCCGCCCTCGCGGCGCACGGCCGTGCCGTGCACCTCGACGGGCTCGCTGCCCATGAGGGCGCGGGCGGCGTCGAAGAAGTGCACGCCGTGCTCGACGTGGATGCCGCCGCTGCGGGCGGGGTCCCAGAACCAGTGGCCGGGGCCCAGGTCCTCGTCGGCGGCGTCGTTCTCGAAGGCGAAGCGCACCAGCGGGTCCAGCAGCCCTTCCTCGCGCAGCCGCTCGAGCATCCGCAGGACGGGGTTGTAGCGCAGGACGTGGTCGACGACGAGGACGCCGGTGGAGCCTTCGGCCTCGGCCTCCACCCGCAGGGCGTCCTCCAGCGTCACGGCCAGCGGCTTCTCGCAGAACACGTGCCGGCCCGCGCGCAGCGCGCCGACGGCGAGTTCCGCGTGGGTGGCCGGGGGAGTGGCGATCGCCACGACGTCCACCCCGCGCAGGCCCGCCAGCGCCGCGGCGTCGGCGGCGACGGCGGCGCCGTGCCGCCGCGCGAGGGCGGCGGCACGGTCACCGTCGGGGTCGGCGCAGGCCACGACGCGTACGCCGGGCAGATCGGCCACGGCGTCCAGCAGGTAGGCGCCGAACGCGCCGCAGCCGGCCAGGCCCAGACCGAGCGTGGTCACTCGGCACGGTCCAGGCGGGCGACGCCGATGTGGGCGTCGGCCATGCCGTAGAAGACGTAGCGCACGCCGTCGATCTCCTCGATCGCGGTCGGGAAGACGACGTTCGGCACGGTGCCGGAACGCTCCTCCTCCGTCTCCGGCTCCATCAGCGGCTCGTCGGTGCGGGCCAGGATCCGGGCCGGGTCCTGCGGGTCGAGGATCATGGCGCCCGCCGCGTAGCTGACCTTCTGCTGCTGGGCGAAGGGGTCGTCGATGGTGCCGGACACGCCGTGGTGGATGAGCAGCCAGCCCTCCTCGACGCGGATCGGGGCCGGGCCGGCGCCGATCTTGAGCTCTTCCCAGGGGTGCTCGGACAGCGCGACCAGACGGTGGTCACGGGGGCGGGCCAGGGCGCTGAGGTCCTTCTCCACCTCGGCCACCGGGACGTAGGAGATCCAGATGCCGGGGCGCTCGTCGGTCACGCCGGCCGGCAGGTGGACGCCCTCCCCGGGACGGAACCAGCCCAGGTCCCACATCGGGCGGTGCAGCATGGCGAAGGCGGGCTCGCCGTCCGGTCCCGGGACGGGCTCGGGGAAGTGCACCACGTCCTTGTTCGGGAAGAGGTTGAGGTCCGTGTCGAGGTCGGCCTGGTAGGCGAACTGGATCGGGCCCAGGCGCTCCCAGGTGACCAGGTCCTTCGAGACGGCCAGCGCCGGCTTGGGGCCGAGCGGGCCGTAGGCGACGTACGACATGACGTGCAGCCCGAGCGCCTCGATCCACGTCGTGCGCGGGTCCTCCACGCCGGCGTTGTTCTTGCCGCGCTCCCAGCCGGCGTCGGGGGCGAGGACGACGCCGCGGCGCTCGACGCCGGTGGGCACGCCGTCCTCGATCACGACCTCGGCGAGGCCCACCCGGGAGACGTTGCCCTCCGAGACGAGGCGGGGCAGCAGGTGCAGGGTGCCGTCCGGGGTGCGGCCGGACGCGGGGTTGAGCACGCCCTCGGCCTCGTTGGCCTCGCCGGCCAGCGGCGACATCACGACGCCGACACGGGTCAGGCGGTAGGGCACGGAGCTGTTGGAGCCGGTGGTACGGGCGGTGCTGGTGGTGCGGTCGTTCACGGCGAGTTCAGCCCTTCGTGGCGGAATCGAGGTCGGTGGAGGTGAAGCGGCTCTGGAAGACGAGGTAGAGGGCCACCGCGGGCGCGGCCAGTACGCAGGCACCGGCGAGGATGGCGCCGAACGGGTTGGCGGCGGCGGAGGAGACCGTGCTGATGTAGTTGGCCAGGGACACCGCCAGCGGCTGCATGTCCTGCTCCTTGGTGACCAGGAACGGCCACAGGAACTCGTTCCACGGCCCGGTGAAGCTCAGCAGCACCACGGAGGCGAGCGCCGGCTTGCACAGCGGGATCGCGATCCGGAACAGGATCTGCAGCTCGCCCGCGCCGTCGATGCGCGCGGCCTCGAACATCGCCTGCGGCAGCTGCAGGAAGAACTGCCGGAAGATGAAGACCGCGCTGGTGTTGATCGCGAACGGCAGGATGATCCCGATGTAGGAGTCGGCCAGGCCGTAGTCGCGGACGATCAGCACGTACAGCGGGATCATCAGCAGCTGGAACGGGATGACCTGCACCAGCAGCACCAGGGCGAAGGTGGAGCCCTTGCCCCGGAAGTGGAGCCGGGCCAGGGCGTACCCCGCCAGCAGACCGAAGACGGTGGTGCAGACGATGACGCCGCCGGTGAAGATCCCGGAGTTGATCAGGGAACGGCCGAGCGAGATGGCCGAGTTGATCTCCGCGTAGTTGTGCAGGGAGAGGTTCCCCGGTTGCGGGAAGGCCCCGGCGGGGCTGCTGTCGGGCTCGCGCTGCAGGGAGCCGATGAGCATGTAGTAGAAGGGGAACAGGAAGGCGAAGGCCCCGGCGAGCAGGGCCAGCCGCGACAGGATCCGGCGGGCGCGCGAGTGCGTGTGCGGCCTGTGGTGCGCCGAGTGGCGCAGGAGCGAGGGGGCGTGTGCGTCGGCCATGTCAGTCCCTCTCCAGCAGACGGCGGTAGAGGAGGGAGATACCGGTGATCAGCACGACGAGGATCACGCCGATCGCCGCGGCCTCGTCCGGGTGGCCCTGCTGCAGACCGCGCTGGTACATCAGCAGCACCGGTGAGGTGGTGGCGCCGTCGGGTCCGCCGCCGCTGGTCAGCAGGTAGGGCTCGGTGAACAGGTTCGCGCCCGTCACCGTCGCCATGACCAGCACCAGCAGCGTCGCGGTGCGCACCGCCGGGACGGTGATGGACCAGAACATCCGCACCTTGCCCGCGCCGTCCAGCGCGGCCGACTCGTAGAGCTCGCCGGGCACGTTCTGCAGCGCCGAGAGGTAGAGCACGATGAAGAAGCCGAGCTGCTTCCAGGCGACGAACAGCGCGATGGTCGGCATCGCGAGGTGCGAGTTGACCAGCCACGACGGGTCCGGCGCGAGCGGCCCGAGCGCCTTGTTGACCAGGCCGTTGGAGTTGAACAGGAAGAGCCACACGCCGACGACGGCGACGCTGGCGGTGATGTACGGGACGTAGTAGGCGGTGCGGAAGAACGTGCGCGCCCGCAGCTTGGAGTTGAGGGCGGTGGCGAGCACGAGCGACGCCGCCACCGTCAGCGGCACGTTGATGACCAGGAAGACCGCGATGTTGCCGAAGGAACGCCACACGGCCGGATCGGTCAGGACGGCCGTGTAGTTGGCCAGCCCCACGAAGGGACGGTCCACCTGGGCGCCCGGCGCGGCGAAGAAGTAGTCGTGGAAGGAGATCCACACCGCGAAGCCGAGCGGGTACAGGAAGATCGCGGCCAGGTAGATCAGGTACGGGGAGACGAAGGCCAGGCCGATCGGCTGCCGGCCCGCGAACCGCAGCCGGCGCGGCCGCGGCTCACGGTCGGCCCGGGGGCGGGCCCCGCCCCGGGCGGACCCGGGGCGGAGGACGTCATGGTGCGTGGAGGACATGGCCGTGACTCACTGCTTCGCCAGGCCGTCGACCTTGCCCGCGGCCTCGCGGAAGGCGCTCTCGACGTCGCCCTTCCCGAAGATCACGGACTTGGTGTAGGCGTCGCGGAACGTCTGCCAGATCTCGACGGAGTTCGGCACGTTCGGGGCCTCGACGGTGCGGTCGGCCTGCTCGGCGAAGGTCTTGTAGTCCGGGTGCGAGGCGAAGTAGTCGGGGAACGCCGCCGGGAGGTCCTGCCGCATCGGCATCTGGCCGGTGGCCTCCAGCAGCTTGCCGTCCTGCTCCTTGCTGGTGGCGAACTTCAGCACGTCCCAGGCCGTGCCCTTGTTCTTGCACGCGGTGAACATGCCGATGGACTTCTCGTCGCTGAAGGTGCCCTTGGCCTCGGTGCCGGTCGCGGTGGGCACCGGCACGGCGCCCCACTTGACCTTGTCGCCGTAGACGGAGACGGCCCACGGGCCGACGATCGCCATGGCGGCCTTGCCGTCGGCGAAGGAGTCACCGTTGTACTGCTCGTTGGGGGCCAGGCGGTCCGCGTACATGGTCTTCCAGAACTCGGCGGCCTTGACGCCGTCGGGCGAGGCGAACTGGGCCTTGCCGTCCTCGACGAGCTGCTTGCCGGTCTGGGCCGCGAAGAGCGGGTAGAAGTCGAACCAGGACTGGTAGAACTCGGAGGTGGGCGCCGGCCAGATGGCGGCGTGCACACCGCCCTTCACCAGGGCGCGCGAGGTGGTCAGGAAGTCCTGGTAAGTGGAGAGCTTGGGGTGCTCGGGGTCGAGCCCGGCCTTCTTGAACAGGTCCTTGTTGTAGAAGATCATGACGGGGTTGCTCTTCCAGGGCATCTGGTAGTGCTTGCCGTCGGGCGACGCGTACTGAGAGAGCCGGTCGCCGGTCCGCGCCTTGAGGTACGCCTCCCCGCCGGGGAAGTCGTCCAGGGCCACCAGGCCGCCCTGCTTCTGGAAGCCGGGCACGGCCGCGGGGGCGGTGTTGAGGATCAGGCACGGGGCGTTGCCCGCCGTGATGGCCGCGCCGATGACCTCCTCGGAGCTCTTGCCCGCCGGTATCTCCTGCGCCTTCACCTTCTCGTCGGGGTGGGCGGCGTTCCAGGACGCGACCATGCTCTTGCCCCAGGCGACCTCCTGGGCGTTGTTGGAGTACCAGACCGTGATCGGCCCGTGGGCGGCGTCGCCGCCCCCGGCGGTGTCCGACCCGCCGCTGCCGCACGCCGCGAGGGGCACGGTCAGGGCGACGGCCGAGAGGACGGTCAGGAGGGTTTTCTTCATTGCGGTGGCTCCGGGTTCTCAAGGGGTGGGGAGAGGCCGTTCCGGGGCGTCGTCCTGCCTCGGTGACGGCCCTCCGGGGAGCGGAGAACGTCGTGGGCGCGTCGGGCGCGCGTTCAGGGGCGGGTGGTGCCGGCGGGGGCCGGGCCCGTGGAGCCGCGCACCATGAGCGCGGCCGGGTCCAGTTCCACGTGCGGGGTGGTGCCCTGCTCGATCGTCTCGATCAGGGCGAGTGCGGCGGCGCGGCCCCAGGTGGCGGCGTCGGCACGGCAGGTGGTGAGCGAGGGTCTGGTCCAGGAGGCCAGCGGTACGTCGTCGAAGCCGACCACCGACAGGTCGTCGGGCAGCCGCAGACCGGCCTCCTGCGCGACCGCCATGCCCGCGGTGGCCGACAGGTCGTTGGCGTACACGATGGCGGTGGGCCGGTCGCCCCGCGTGATCAGGGCCTGCGTCGCGAGCGCGCCGCCCTCGGCGGTGAAGCCGCCCGGCAGCACGGGGCCCGGGGGCAGGCCCGCCTCCGCGAGCGCGTCCCGCCAGGCGCCCAGCCGCCGCTGGGCGTGCAGGTACTCCTCGGGGCCCGCGACGTAGGCGATGTGGCGGTGGCCGAGTCCGACGAGGTGGTGGACGGCGCCCGCGACCACCGGCCGGTCGTCCAGGTTCACGGTGGCGATCCCCTCGACGCCGTCGTCGGCGCCGACGGCCACGGCGGGCAGGCCCAGTTCCCGCAGCAGCGTGGGGCGGGGGTCGCCCACGCGCAGGTCGGTGAGGAACACCCCGTCCACGCGCTGGTCGTCCACCAGGCGGCGGTAGGTGTCCATCTCGTTGCGGGGGCCCGTCACGTGCAGCATGAGGCCGTCACCGGACTCGGATATGACGGACTCGATGCCCGCCATGAAGGCCGGGTAGAAGGGGTCGGTGCCGATCAGGTCGGGTTCGCGCGTCAGGACCAGGCCGACGGCCCTGGCCCGCCCGGTCGACAGCGCACGGGCGCTGCGGCTCGGCGTCCAGCCCAGCTTCTCGGCCGCCGCGCGGACCCGTTCCTGGGTCGCGGCGGCCACGCCGGGGCGGTCGTTGAGGACGAAGGAGACCGTCGCCCTGGACACACCCGCCAGCTGGGCGACATCGGCGATCGTGGGGCGTCTGGCCATGCGGACTCTCCGTGTACGGCGGCGGAAGGGCGCCACATCCGCATCCGCGGGTCCCGTCGGCCGGCGTACCCCGAGGGGCACACCGTCCGGCGGCACCTTCGGCGCCGGAGGCAGCACGTTCTTGCACTCGCATACCGGGGCAACCAACGCGAAGGGATCTCGTCACCTCGCGTTTGAACCGGTTTAAACGAGCGATGTGAGGAACCATGAACCTCGGGGGGCGGAGTGTCAAGGGCCTACTCTCAGTTGGGGAGTTATATGCGGCAAGTGCGGCGATAAGTCCGAAATGTCGTATCGGTGCACCGGTCACCACGTACCGCGCGGGCCGTGACAGTGCGTCACAGCCCCTGCGGGGTGCCGGTACGGCGCGGCGTGCTGCTAGCGTCTGCCCAACCCCGCGGTGGGCGGCGGGCGGCGGACGGAGGCAACGACGGAGACGGATGTGTTCCCGGACACGGTCCTGCGCACCGAACGGCTCCTCCTGCGCGCGTTCGCCCCGGACGACGCCCACGACACCCGGGCCAGTTGTGAGGACCCCCACACCCAGCGGTGGCTGCCCCTGCCCCGCCCCTACACGCTCGACGACGCGACGGCCTGGTGCACGACGGTCTCCCACGCCCTGCGCGAGTCCGGCGACGGCATCCACTTCGCCGTCACCGACGCGGACGGCGGACGACTGCTGGGCACCGTCGGCCTGAAGCGGACCGACCGGCGGGCGCTGACGAGCGAGGTCGGCTACTGGGTCTCCCCCTGGGCGAGGGGACGCGGCATCGCCACGGAGGCGACCCGGACCCTCGCGACCTGGCTGCTGACCGAACAGGGCTTCCAGCGCCTGGAACTCCGCGCGGCCACGGGCAACACCGCCTCCCAGCGCGTCGCCACGAAGGCCGGCCTGCGCCGTGAAGGCGTCCTGCGCAACGCGGGGTTCGTGCACGCCGGCCGCGTCGACCTCGTCCTGTTCTCCCTGGTGCCGGGGGACTTGGCGGGTGCCGCTGATGGCTGACCGGGGCAGGTCCGTGGGCGGGTCGCGGGCCGGCGCGACCGGGCGATCTGCCGCGAGCCCGTCATCCGGCGGTGAGTGGGACGATGAGTTCGACCTCGGCCGGGTCAAACCGCGGGCGTGAGGCCGCCGTTTCGGACGAACGGCTTGCGACTTCACCGCCTGACGGGCCCAACCCGACCATGACCAGAGTTCTCAGCCATGACCGCCGGCAACCCTACGCCGCCGGCCGTCGGCCATGACGTATCCGCCCGCATCGTCGACGTCCCCGACGGCACCGCGCCCCGGATCATCTCGCTCGGCCAAGCCCTCGCCGACGGCACGCCCGCGGTTGTCCCGCCCAGCGCGCCCGAGCGGTCCCGTACTCGCGAAGCCGGCGCGACCGCCAGGGCGTAAAGGCAGGAGCCGGCCCGATTCCACGCCATGCTCGACCCCAGCCCGGGCAAGCCAACGGCCAAAGATCGCGCCAACACCCGCGTGTATCGTCATCCGCTGCGGGATTCGGAGGGCAACAGCCAGCAGTCTCGGACCCTGACGCCGCCACCACGAGCCGACCGACATCACGAGTTCAAGTTCAGTGGCCGGCCCGTAGATCACTGCCTCGCACAACTTTCAGGGGAGGCGCAGTGCCGGTGCCGCCTGATCAGGTCGAGTACCTGGCCGCGCAGACCGCCGACCAGTACGCCGACGTAGAGGCCCGACTCCTCCGCGTCATTGCCTGGCAGCTCGCACAGGGCATGGAGGCCGCCTCACTCAGGTCGAGTTCATCGCACGTCACCCAGGACGCGAGCAGCGTTGGGCGGCCGGGGCCCGGAAGAACGAGGCCGACCACCAGAACGAGAGGTGACGCCATGGGCATGCGGGCCGACATCACGCACGCGATCGCGCAGGGGCGGAGGCCGGCGGGACCGGCCAGCGCGCCACTGTGTGCCCGTACCCTGCCTCGTCGCTGCTCCGCAAGGCGTGGATCAAGGGTTACGCCTCGACCGTGCCGAGGGCGAGCGCCAGCAGCTGGCACTACCCAGCAGCAGCCCCGTAGAGGCCGGTCGAGGAGCCTACGCCGCTGTCTGCTTGTTGCGGTTCTCCCGCCGGATGAACAGGCTGGCGGCCATCGAAACCGTGAAAAAGCACGCCGCCCCGTATCCACCGGTTGCGACGGCGTAGCCCTCGTTACCGGCGCTGATACAGGCGAAGCCCAGCGCGCCCGAGGCGTCCCGCACCGCGGTGATCCACTTACGCTGGACGGAGTCGCGGACGGCCAACGCGAAGGCGCCGACAGCGAGAAGGGCGAAGAGGACCGAACCAGTCCAGTGACCAGGCACCGGCAGATGATCGCACAGCGTGTTGATCATGGCTAGGTCCAGGAGCGGGGATCCGTGCACGCGCACGGGACGGCCTTGCCCACTGATCGCCAAGCTCGACGCCACCTCACGGGGCCCGACCGCCAGGCGCGGGCGGCCCCTTTTTGCATGCCCAGAAACGGGCCCCCTCCCGCGCTTCCTGGCATGGTCGCAGCGGTTTGCGCACCCAGGCTCTTGCGACCCGCGACCCGCGACCCGGACGGCTCGCACGCTTGACCGCGACGCGCCACCCCGGCCAGCCGTTTCTCCAGAGTGACTGGTACTGCGACTGGTCGATCATGCGCCGGCTGCGCAGCAGCACTCCAGACAGTCGCTCAGTGGGCTCTTCGTCTTCCTTGTGGCGAGTTCGTCGATGCGGAGAGCGGTCTCGCCGCAGTACGCCGACCGCGGGCAGCACTCGCGGCGGAGGGGCGCCCGGGCATGCCGCAGGCCCCCGCCGCGCCGTTGCGGCAGGGGCCCGACTCATGGCGATGAGGGCTCGAACGGGGAGAGTCGGAGCCCTCCAACTACACCATCGCCCAGCCTCGTCGTGGTCGCGCGTGCCCGCACGTCACGGTGGGCCGGTCAGGTGATGTCCTCCGAGGGCGACCGCCCCCAGGCCGTGAGCATGCCGGGGGACAGGTCGGCGCACTGGGGTGAGTCCAGGTAGCGCAGGGCCTCGTCGACGAGGGTGTCGTCGACGAGGCCGGTGGCGGTCATGGTGGACCGGGTCCGGTTCCAGGTCTCCGCCCAGAACCGGCTGATCGTGCTCCCGGGCAGGAGCGGCGGAACGTGGATCTCCGCCGCGACCGATCGGAGCCCGGCCGCCCTGAGCATCCCGGGGTAGCGCGGCACCCGTGAGACGTCGGTGCCGATGGTGTCGCGCAGCCCCCGCCACATTGCCCGCATGGCCAGCGTGTACGGCGTGTCGGGGGCGGCGGCGGTGGTCAGGTCCACGGCGTCGCAGACCACCAGGACGCCGCCGGGGGCGAGCAGGCCGCCGAGCGTGGCGATCATCCGCTCCGGCGACGGCAGGTGCATCAGCACGAACCGCGCGTGGACGAGGTCGAACCGGCCCGGCGGGAAGCCGTCCACGGTGACGTCCGCCTGCCGCACCGTGAGGCCCGGCGTCGGACGTGCCGCCAGGAACCGTACGTCCCGGTCGACCGCGAGCACCTCGCTGACCCCGGCCTCGCGCAGCAGTCTGCGCGCCACCGTGCCCGTGCCGGCGCCGACGTCCAGGCAGCGCCACCCGGGGCCCGCCCCGAGCTGCCGCAGGCGGGTGAGGGTGGTGTCGTCGTACGAGGCGGCGGCGAGGTCGATGCGGTCGCCCTCGCCGGCGTCCTCCGGGCGGAAGAAGCGCTCACCGTAGCGACCGGCGCTGGTCATGCCCTCATTGTGGCAAGCGCCGGACGAGCGCACCCGCCGGCGGCCGGTCGCTACACCGCGGTGAACCCGCCGTCGACGGTGAGCGTGGCGCCGTGGATCTGCGAGGCCTCGTCGCTCGCCAGGAACACGACGGCCGACGCCACCTCCGCCGGGTCGCCTGCGCGGCGCGAGGGCATGCGCGAGATGATCGGGGTCAGGTGCTCCTCCATCGCCGCGACCTTCTCCGTCAGGGTGGGACCGGGAGCGACGGTGTTGACCCGGACCCCGTGCGGTCCGTACTCCGCGGCCCACGACATGGTGAGCGAGTGCACGGCCGCCTTGGTCATGCTGTAGAGCGCCGAATGCGCCATGCCCCGCATGCCGTTGATGGACCCCAGGTTGACCACGGCGCCGTGGCCGCGCTCGGCCATGGGCGGCGCCAGCAGGCCGGTGAGGAGGAACACCGACCGCACGCTCACCGCCAGCGCCTGGTCGACGGTCTCCTGCGGGACCTCGGCGGTCGGCGTGGGCGTGAGCAGGAGCGCCGCGTTGTTGACGAGGACGTCGATCCGGCCGCCGGCCGCCGCGAGCGCGTCGGTGGCGAGGCGGCCGACGGCGTCGGCGCCGCCCGACAGGTCGGCGCCGACGAACGCCGCCGAGCCCCCGTCCTTCTCTATGCGTGCCACCACGTCGGCACCGCGGGCCGCGTCGCGTCCGCTGACGACGACGAACGCGCCCTCGGCAGCCAGGGCCGCCGCGATGGCGGCGCCGAGGCCCGTGGTGGAACCGGTGACCAGGGCCGTCCGCCCGGTGAGTCGCTTGCTCATGTTTCCGCACCTTTCTCCGTGAACCGGCTGGGAACGGCCAAGGTGCCACCCGGAAATTGGACCTGCAAGTCCAAAAAGTGGCAGGATGGAGGCATGGCAGCACGACTGACGGCCAAGGGCGCCGCCACCCGGCAGCGCATCGTCGAGGGGGCCGCGGAGGAGATCCGCGAGCGAGGCGCGGTCGAGACCACCCTGGACGACATCCGCGCCCGCACGGCCACCAGCAAGAGCCAGCTCTTCCACTACTTCCCCGGCGGCAAGGAGGAACTGCTGCTCGCCGTGGCCCGTCACGAGGCCGGCCGGGTCCTGGCCGACCAGCAGCCGCACCTCGGCGCGCTCACCTCCTGGCAGGCCTGGTACGACTGGCGGGACGCGGTCGTCGACCGCTACCGGCGGCAGGGGCAGCAGTGCCCGCTCGGCACGCTTATCTCGCAGCTGAGCCCCGCCACGCCCGGTGCGCAGGCCGTCACCAGGGAACTCCTCGCCTCGTGGCAGGCCCAGATCACCACCGGCATCCGGGCCATGCAGGAGCAGCGGGAGATCTCACCGGAGCTGGACGCCGACCGTGTCGCGTCCGCCCTCCTCGCGGGCATCCAGGGCGGTGTCTCGATCCTGATGTCGACGGGCTCGCTCACGCACCTGGAAGCCGCCCTCGACCTGGGCATCGAACGGCTCCTCGCCGCACCCGTACCGGTACCCGCACCCGTGCCGTCGGCCCCCTGACCGGGCACGGCACCCCTCAGAGCACCTCCAGCGGCACGGGCCCGCGGGGCGGCGGGAACGCGGCGTCCAGCGCCGCCAGCGCTTCCGCGGGGAGTCGCAGGTCCGCCGCGGCGCGGTTCTCGCGCACGTGCTCGGGCCGCCCCGAGCGGGGGATCGCCGCCACGCCCTGCTCCAGCACCCACGCCAGCGCCACCTGGGCGGGCGTGGCGCCGAGGCCGTCCGCCACGGCCAGCAGCGCTGCGGAACGCAGCAGTCTGCCCTGCTCAATGGGGGAGTACGCCATCACTCCGGCCCGGTTGCGCCGGCACCAGGGGAGCAGGTCCCACTCGATGCCGCGCCGGGTGAGGTTGTAGAGCACCTGGTCCACCGCCACGGCGGACCCGCCCGGGAGGGAGACCAGTTCGGCCATGTCCCCGGCGTCCAGGTTGCTGACCCCCCAGGTGCGGATCTTGCCGGCGGCCATCAGCTCGGTGAACCCGGCCAGCGTCTCCTCCAGCGGATGCCGCCCCCGCCAGTGCAGCAGGTACAGGTCCAGGATGTCCGTGCGGAGCCGTCGCAGACTCGCCTCGCAGGCCGCGACGACACCACGGCGGTCGGCGTGGTCGGGCAGCACCTTGCTGACGAGGAACACCTCGGCACGGTGTCCCGCGATGGCCTCCCCGACCAGTTCCTCCGCCGCGCCGTCGCCATACATCTCGGCGGTGTCGACGATCGACATGCCCAGGTCCACACCGAGCCGCAGGGCGGCGACCTCCTCGCGGCGGCGGCCCGGGTCCGCACCGAGGTGCCAGGTGCCCTGTCCGAGCGCGGGGACGTCCCTCGAGGACAGCCGGACCGTACGCATCGACGCTGTCGCCATCCCTGCCTCCCCGGCACGACACACCTTCAGGCCACCACCGCGCATCCGGTCCTGCAACTCGGTGGACGGCGCTGGCTCCTACTCCGGCACCGGCGCGCGGACGTTGCCGGTGAACGACGGGTGGAGGCGGGCGGATCCCAGGAGTTCGGCCGCGCCGCGCACCGCCGCCGTGTGCGGCGCCGGCACCACCTTGACGGGGACGTCGAGCCGGCGCGCGAGACGGTAGACGACCTCGGGGCGCAGTGCGCCCCCGCCGGCGAGGAGAATGCCGTGCGCCAGGGCGGCCGGCGCGGCCGCCGTCCGGTCCTCCTCCAGCACGGTCGCCACGGTGGCCACCAGCGCGTCGACGAGGCGTGCGGCGGCAGCGGGGTCCGCGTCGAGGTCGGCGGTGCCGGGCTTCGCGCGGTGCGCGTCGGTCACCGCGCCGTCGACCAGCAGGACCGTCTCCGTGAGGTGGGCGCCGACGTCCACCACGAGCAGCGGGCGGTTCAGGTCCTCGCGGGCCGCGAGGGCCACCGCCCGCGCCGTGGGCACCGTCAGGACGGCGCGCGGCCGCAGGACCTCCACGGCGGCCCGGGCCGCCGCGCGGTAGGCGACGCCGTCCAGGACGGGCGCCGTCAGCACGACCAGCGGGCGGCCGAGACCGGGCAGCCGGTGGCGGAGCAACCGGTCGAGCATCCGGGCGGTGCCGGGGACGTCGATGACTCCGCTGCGGACGGGGCGGACGGTGCCCGAGCCCGGGAACGTCACCGTGGGCACGTCGAGCACCATGCCCCGGCCGAGGGCCCAGACCCGCGTGCGGGCACTGCCGAGGTCGATGGCGAACCCCGTCTGCCGGCGGACCGGCAGCCACGGCGCGCTCATCCCTCGGCCCCCCGCGCCTGCAGGCAGCGGCCGCAGTAACGGGCCTGGGGGACGACCACCAGGTGGTTCAGCGGGATGGGCTCCCGGCACAGCGGACAGAACCCGTACCGCCCCTCGCGCATGCGCTCCAGGGCCGCCTCGACGTCGGCGAGCACCATCCGGGCCGCGGCGGCGAGCGCGGCGCGGACCTCTTCCCGTGCGGCCGCCCGCTCTCCCGCCCGCCCTCCCGGCGGCTGGTGCGGTTCGGCCGGCACGGCCGCGGCCACCTGCCGCAACTGCTCCCGGCGGAAGAGGCGTTGCTCGTCGAGGCTCACGCGCAGCGCGGCGAGGTCCTCGGCGGACAGATGCGCGGCGCGGTCGTCCGCGGTCCGGTGGTTCACCACGTCACCCTTCTCCCTTCTCCGGCTGGTCACAGGTCACGGGTCACGCGGCACGGCGCCCGCAGGCGACGCAGCAGCGTGCGTACGGGAGGATCTCCAGGCGCTCGGCCGGTATGGGCTTGGCGCAGTCGGGGCAGACCCCGTAACTGCCGTCCTGGAGGCGTGCGAACGCGGCCTCGATCTCCCCCAGCACCCGCCGGATGGCCTCCTTCTGCACGACCATGACGTGGTCGTCCGCCGCCCAGCCGGCCTCGGCGACGGCCCGGAGCTGGGTCAGCCGGGTGCTGCGCTCGTGCTCGAGGCGCTGACGGGCCTCGTGCGTGGTCATGCGGCCGGGACGGGGGCCGGGCCGGGGTTCGGGCCGCGGTCCGGACTGGGCGATGTCGGGAGGCACGGCGGGATCCTTCCTGGAAGGGGACGCGCGGCAGGCCGGCGCCGGGGGTGGCGCCGGCCGCGACCACGCGGGGGGTCGCTTCCCACCCTGGCCGAGGGGGCGGCGCCTGCCCATCGGCCGTGACACCCATTCACGGTGGGTACCGGACCCCATCCGGAGCCCCGCCGGCGACCTCATGACCACGCCGGAGATGGGGGTCGCACCCCATCGACCGGGGCACCCGGGCGAGGGCAGGCTGGACGGAGGCCGTCACCGTGACGGTCGCGCCCGCCTGCCGGAATCCGCGGAGGCGGGCGGCAGGTGTGCGCGTGTGACGCGACGAGGGAAGAGCGGGAGAAGGAGGCCGACGTCAGGTGTCCCTGTTCTGGCGGATCTTCGGGCTGAACGCCATGGTGCTGGGTACGGCCACGGCGCTGCTGTTGTGGGCCCCGGTGACCGTCTCCGTACCCGTGGTGCTGGCCGAGGCGGTGATCCTGGTCGGCGGCCTCGCCGTCATGCTGGTCGCCAACGCCGTGCTCCTGCGGGTCGGCCTGGCCCCGCTGGACCGGCTGAACCGGCTGATGACCACCGTCGACCTGCTGCGCCCCGGGCAGCGGCTCCCGGCCACGCGCGGCCACGGCGGCGTCCCCGAGCTGATCCGTACCTTCAACGCCATGCTGGACCGGCTGGAGGAGGAGCGGGCCACCAGCAGCGCCCGCGTCCTGTTCGCGCAGGAGTCCGAGCGCCGGCGCGTCGCCCAGGAACTCCACGACGAGGTGGGGCAGAGCATGACCGCCGTCCTGCTCGAACTGACCCGGGCCGCCGACCAGGCGCCCGAGCCGCTCCGATGCGAACTGCAGCAGGCGCAGGAGATCACCAGGGAGAGCCTGGACGAGGTCCGCAGGCTCGCCCGCCGGCTGCGCCCCGCGGTGCTGGACGACCTCGGTCTGGTGAGCGCGCTGACCTCGCTCACCGGCGACTTCGCGACGCACACCGGACTGGGCGTGCGGCGCCGCTTCGACACCGATCTGCCGTCCCTCGACCGCGAGACGGAACTCGTGCTGTACCGCGTCGCCCAGGAGAGCCTGACGAACGTCGCCCGCCATGCCGAGGCCGCACGGGTCGAGGTCAGCCTGCGCCACAGCGCCGGCCGCGTCGTGCTCGGCGTCAGCGACGACGGACGCGGCACCGGCATCGTCCACGAAGGCGCCGGTATCCGCGGCATGCGCGAACGGGCCCTGCTCCTCGGGGCCGCGCTCGACATCACCTCCACACCACGGGCCGGCACCCAGGTCCGGCTGACCGTGCCCGCCCCGAGGGACCGCTCATGACCCCGGCCGGACCGACGCCGATCCGCATCCTCCTCGCCGACGACCACGCCCTGGTACGCCGCGGGGTGCGGCTGATCCTCGACCGCGAACCGGATCTGGAGGTCGTCGCCGAGGCCGGCGACGGTGCGGAGGCCATCGCGCTGGCCCGCGCCCAGGACGTCGACCTCGCCATCCTGGACGTCTCGATGCCCCGTCTCACGGGCCTGCAGGCGACCCGCGACCTGGCCGCGCTGAAACCGGGGCTGCGCATCCTGATGCTGACGATGCACGACAACGAGCAGTACCTCTTCCAGGCACTCAAGGCGGGTGCCTGCGGCTACGTGCTGAAGTCGGTCGCCGACCGCGACCTGGTCGCCGCCTGCCGGGCCGCGATGCGCGACGAACCGTTCCTCTACCCCGGCGCGGTCACCGCCCTGATCCGCAACTACCTCGACCGTGCCCGCCACGGCCAGGAGGCCCCGGACCACGTGCTGACGGCGCGCGAGGAGGAGGTGCTCAAGCTCGTCGCCGAGGGGCACTCCTCCAAGGAGATCGCCGAAACGCTGGTGATCAGCGTCAAGACCGTCCACCGGCACCGCGCGAACCTGCTGGGCAAACTCGGCCTGCACGACCGGCTGCAGCTCACCCGCTACGCGATAAGGGCCGGCCTCATCGAGGCGTGAGCCCGCCGCCCGGACTTCGCTTCCCTCCCCCACCCCCGACGACCGACGAGGAGGTGCCGCATGGCACCGCGCCGTGCCCCCGCGGCCCGCCCGCGCGGCCCTCGCCGGTCGGCGACGGCGGTCGCCGGGACGCTGGTCGTCACCCTGCTCGCCCTCCTCGGGGTCCTCGTCCCGGCCGTCGCCGCGACGGGACCCGGGCAGGCCCCGCCGCCCCCCGCCGCCACGGGTGACCGGGACCCCGGTCCGTACGCCACCGGGCCGTACGCCACCGGGCCGTACGCCGACCGTGCCGCGTCCGCCCGGTCCTGGCGCGACGCCCCGGGTGAGCGGCACTCGCCGCTCCTCGACGCCGCGACCGCCTCCGCCCGGACCGCCCTCACCTGCCCGCGGTCCGTCACGCCGCGACCGTCCGCGGCCGGCGCCGCCCCCGCGACCGCGCAGGCGTCACCCTGCCGCGGACGTGCCCCGCCCTCCTCTCCAGGCAGCTGACACTCCCTCACATCCCCCTCGCATGCCGCCCCGTGCGGCTGCGCCCTGCCTGCTGGAGGCCCCCGTGACACGCGCCACGCGCGTGCGGGCGTTGCTCGCCCTCATCGCCGTCGCCCTGTCCCTCTACGTCGCCGCCACCGTGCCGGTCCGCCTCGGACTCGACCTGCGCGGCGGCACCCAGATCGTCCTGGAGACCCGCTCGACCCCCTCGGCGCCCGCCGACGCCGAGGCCACCGCCCGCACCGTCGAGGTGCTGCGCGGCCGCGTCGACGCCCTCGGCGTCGCGGAACCCGCCATCGTGCAGTCCGGTGACCACCGGATCATCGTCGAACTGCCCGGTGTGCAGGATCCGGCGCAGGCCGCCGCCGTCCTCGGCCGCACCGCCCAGCTCACCTTCCACGCCGTACTCGGCACGGCCTCCGAAGGCGACGCCGTCACCACCCCGCTGCCCAAGCGGCCCGCGGAGCGCGTCCTCGCCGACGAGTCAGGCCAGTCGCTCCGGCTCCGCGCCGCCTCCCTGACCGGCGGTGACGTCAAGGGCGCGCACGCCCGCTTCGACCAGGACACGGGTGCGGGCTGGTACGTCGACCTCGACTTCAAGGGGGAGGGCCGGGACGCGTGGGCGCGCCTGACCGGCGAGGCGGCCTGCCGTACCCCGGGCGACCCGTCGCGTCGCGTCGCCATCGTCCTGGACGACAAGGTGATCTCCTCCCCGCAGGTCGACCCGTCGGTCGCCTGCCGGACCGGCATCACCGGCGGCTCGACCCGGATCACGGGCACGTTCGACGACGCCGAGGCACGCGAACTGGCCCTGCTGATCAGCGGGGGCGCCCTGCCCGTACCCGTGGAGACCGTCGAGCAGCGCACGGTCGGCCCAACCCTCGGCGCCGCGGCCGTCACGGCCGCCGTCTGGGCCGCCGGCATCGGCACCGTGCTGACCTCGCTGTTCGTCATCGCCGTCTACCGCCTCGTCGGCGCCCTGGCCGTCGTCGCGCTCGCCTGCTACGGCCTGGTCTCCTACGCCGCGCTGGCCGCCCTCGGCGCCACCCTCACCCTGCCGGGGCTCGCGGGATTCGTCCTGGCGATCGGCATGGCCGTGGACGCCAACGTGCTCGTCTTCGAACGGGCCCGCGAGGAGTACGCCGCACGGCGCCGTGCGAGCCTGGGTTCCGCGCTGACCGCCGGGTTCCGGAAGGCCTTCAGCGCCGTCGCGGACACCAACGTCACCACCCTCATCGCCGCCGCGCTGCTGTTCTTCCTTGGCTCCGGGCCGGTGCGCGGCTTCGGCGTCACCCTCGGCATCGGTGTCCTCGCGTCGATGCTCAGCGCGCTGGTGATCACCCGGGCCCTCGCCGAAACGGCCGTCGCCCGCCGCTGCGTCCGACGGCGCCCGCACCTGTCCGGCATCGCGGGCATCGGCGCCGTACGGGAGCGGATCACCCGGCGCGACCCCGACCTGATGCGGCGCCCACGGCGCTGGCTCGCCGTGTCGGCGGCGGTCCTCGTCCTGGCGGGTTCCGGCGTCCTGGTGCGGGGTGCCGACCTCGGGGTGGAGTTCACCGGTGGCCGGCTCGTCGAGTACGCCACGGACCGGCCGGTGGGCGCCGACCGGGCGCGCGAGGTCCTGGCCGCTGCCGGATTCCCCCGGGCCGTCGTGCAGACCTTGGGCGACGACCGTCTCACCGTGCGCACCGCGAAGCTGACCGAGGCGGAGGAGGACCGCGTCACCGCGGCGATCAGCGGCCTCGGCGGGCAGGCGGAGAAACTCCGTGACGAGTCCGTCGGGCCCGGCATCGGCAAGGAGCTGCGGCGTGGTGCCGTCATCGCCCTCGCCGTGGCGCTGGCCACCCAACTCGTCTACCTGGCGGCCCGGTTCCGGTGGACGTTCGGCGCGGCGGCCGTGGTCGCCATGGCGCACGACGTCGTCGTCCTCGTGGGGGTGTTCGCCTGGCTGGGCAAGCCCGTCGACGGCGTCTTCGTCGCGGCCCTGCTGACCGTCGTCGGCTACTCGGTCAACGACTCCGTCGTCGTCTTCGACCGGGTCAGGGAACTGGCCCGGCGCGACCGGAGGCGCCCCTTCGCGCGTGTCGCCAACGCCGCGGTCCTGCAGACGGTGCCCCGCACCGTGAACACCGGGATGGGCGCGGCGTTCATCCTCGCCGCGCTCGCCGTGCTGGGGGAGGGATCGCTCGCCGACTTCGCGCTGGCCCTGCTCATCGGGCTCGCCGTGGGCACCTGGTCCTCGGTGTTCACCGCCGCGCCGCTTGCCGTGGAACTGCACCGGCGCAAGCGGGCGCCGGTGACCGCGCGTCCAGTGGCGGCCGGCTGAGGGACGCCCGGCGCGATGCTCCTCCCGGGTGGTCGTGGTCGCGCGGCCACCCGGGCGGGGTAGGCAGCACAGCGGTGTCATCCGCTCGCCGCGACCCATGGAGCCGTCGTGTACATCGGGATCTCCACGTTCATCACCGATCAGGGCATCCGCCCCGCCCCGCTCGGCACCGCCCTGGAGGAACGGGCGTTCGACTCGCTCTTCATCGCCGAGCACAGCCACATCCCCGTCAAGCGCGAGAGCCCCTACCCCATGGGCGGCGAGCTGCCGGAGGTGTACTACCGCACCCTCGACCCCTTCGTCGCCCTCTCCGTGATCGCCGCCGTCACCCGGCGTCTGCTGCTGGGCACCGGGATCGCGCTGATCCCGCAGCGCGACCCGATCCACACGGCCAAGGAGGTGGCCTCCCTCGACCTGGTCTCCGACGGCCGTGCCGTCTTCGGCGTCGGCGTCGGCTGGAACCGCGAGGAGATGAGGACCCACGGCGCCGACCCCGCCACGCGCGGCCTGCTCACCGACGAACGGCTGCGGGCCATCCGCGAGCTGTGGACCGCGGACAGGGCCGAGTTCCACGGCCGGTTCGTCGACTTCGACCCCGTCTTCGCCTGGCCCAAGCCGGTACGGCGGCCCCATCCGCCGATCTACGTCGGCGGCGGCGAGGGCGGGTTCGGCCGGGTCGCCGAGTTCGGCGACGCCTGGCTCGCCAACAGTGACGCGCCGGACGACCTCGGCCCGCGCATCGAGCGGCTGCGCGAGGTCACCGGACGCGACGTGCCCGTGACGGTGTACGGGGTCCGCGGCGGCCCCGAGCAGCTCGAGGGCTACCAGCGGCTCGGCGTCGAACGGGTGCTGCTCCACCTGCCGACGCTGCCCGAACGGGAGACCCTGGAGCACCTGGACGAAATGGCCGCGCTGGCCGACCGGTTCCGCTGACCCGGCGGGGCCACGACGAGGGGAGGACCCAATGCCGGCCCTGACGGGCGGTGAGGCGCGCGGGCGCTTCGCCGCGGCACGCGTCGCACGCCTGGCCACCGCCGACGCCGCCGGTGTGCCGCACCTGGTGCCGGTGGTCTTCGCCGTGGACGGTGACACGGTCGCGCTGGCCGTGGACCACAAACCCAAACGGACCACGCGCCTGAAACGCCTGGCCAACATCGACGCCAACCCGTCGGTCTGCCTGCTCGCCGACCGCTACGACGAGGACTGGGACCTGCTGTGGTGGGCCCGCGCCGACGGCACGGCCCGCGTCCTCCCACCGGTGGGCGGATCGGTCGGCGGACCGCCCGGCGGATCGGCAGCGGCCGCCCGCTGCGTCGCCCTGCTGACCGCCAAGTACGGCCAGTACGCGGGCCGTCCACCCGCGGGGCCCGTCCTGGAGGTCTCCGTACGGCGCTGGAGCGGCTGGCGGGCCGTGTGAAGCCGGGGGCGGACCGTGGAGGGAACGGTCAGCCCGTCAGCCGGCGCGCCAGGTAGGGCGCCGTACGGCTGCCCTCGGCCCCGGCCACCTCCGCGGGCCGCCCGGTGGCGACGACCTTCCCTCCGGCGTCCCCGCCGCCGGGGCCCAGGTCGATGACCCAGTCGGCACCCGCCACGACGCTCATCTCGTGCTCGACGACGAAGACCGAGTGGCCGGCGTCGACCAGCCCGTGCAACTGCCGCATCAGCAGCTCCACGTCGGCCGGGTGCAAGCCCGTGGTGGGCTCGTCCAGCAGGTACACGGTGTGCCCGCGGCGGCCGCGCTGCAGCTCGGAGGCGAGCTTGATCCGCTGCGCCTCGCCGCCCGACAGCTCGGTGGCGGGCTGCCCCAGCCGCAGGTAGCCAAGACCCACCTCCTGGAGGGTGCGCAGGCTGCGGGCGACCGCGGGGACGTCCGTGAAGAACTCCGCCGCCGCGTCCACGGTCATGCCGAGCACCTCCGCGACGTTCCGCCCCCGGTAACGGACCGACAGGGTCTCCTCGTTGTAGCGGTCCCCGTGGCAGGTGGGGCAGGGGGCGTACGTGCCGGGCAGGAACAGCAGCTCGACGGCGACGAAGCCCTCGCCCTGGCAGGTCTCGCAGCGGCCGCCCGCGACGTTGAAGGAGAAGCGCCCGGCCTGGTAGCCGTGCCGCCGCGCGTCGTCGGTGGCCGCGAAGAGCTTGCGCACCGCGTCGAACAGACCGGTGTAGGTGGCGAGGTTGGAGCGCGGGGTGCGGCCGATGGGCTTCTGGTCCACCCGTACCAGCCGGTCCACCGCCTGCAGGCCGTCCGCCAGGACGCCGAACGCCGGCCCGGCGCCGGCGCCCTCCCAGGCCTCGTCGTCGCCGTCGCCCTCGGCGGCGTCCGCGCGAACGGCCGCGCCGTCCGCGGTGCCGGAAGGCCCCAGGTGCTCCGTCAGCACCCCGGCCAGTACGCCCACCAGCGTCGACTTGCCCGAACCCGACACCCCCGTGATCGCCGTGAACACCCCGAGGGGCAGCTCGACGTCCACGCCGCGCAGATTGTGCCGGGCGATGCCGCGCAGACCCAGCCACGACGACGGCTTCCGTGCGGTGCGCCCGGCGGCCGGATCGGGCCCCGCGGCGAACAGGAACCGGCGGGTGGCGGACTCGGCGACCGCCTCCAGCCCGTCCACCGGGCCGCTGTAGAGCACTTGGCCGCCGCGCTCGCCCGCGAGGGGTCCGACGTCGACGATCCAGTCCGCGCGGCGCACCACGTCCATGTCGTGCTCGACGACGAACACCGAGTTCCCCGCCTCCCGCAGCCGCACCAGCACCGTCAGCAGCGCCTCGCTGTCCGCCGGGTGCAGGCCGGCCGAGGGCTCGTCCAGCACGTACACCACACCGAACAGCCCGGAGCGCAACTGGGTCGCCAGGCGAAGGCGTTGCAGCTCGCCGGGGGAGAGCGTGGGCGTCGTACGGTCCAGGCTGAGGTAGCCCAGGCCGAGTTCGGTGACGACCTCGATCCGCGCGACGAGGTCGGCGCACAGCGTCGTGGCGATCTGCCGTTCCGGGCCCTCGGGGAGGTCGTCCACCGCGCCGCGGGCGGCCGGGCGCAGCACGTCGGCGAGCCGCGCGAGGTGCAACGCGTTGAGCTCGGCGATGCTCCGGCCGGCGAAGGTGACGGCCAGGGACTCCGGGCGCAGCCGGCTGCCGCCGCAGGCGGGGCAGAGCGAGCTCTCCAGGAACCGCTCCGCGCGGGCGCGCAGCGCCGGGCTCTTGGAGTCGGCGAAGGTGTGCATGACGTAGCGCCGCGCGCTCTGGAAGGTGCCCTGGTACGGGCGCTGGATCCGGCCCGCCTCCCGCACCGGGTGCACGGTCACCACCGGCTGCTCGTCGGTGAACAGGATCCACTCCCGGTCCTGCGCGGGCAGGTCGCGCCAGGGCCGGTCGACGTCGTACCCGAGGGTGCGGGTGACGTCCCGCAGGTTCTTGCCGTGCCAGGCGCCCGGCCAGGCGGCGATCGCGCCCTCCCGGACGCTCAGCGAGGGATCGGGGACCATCAGCTCCTCGGTGGCCCGGTGCACCCGGCCCAGCCCGTGGCAGACCGGGCAGGCGCCCGCGGCCGTGTTGGGGGAGAAGGCGTCGGAGTCCACGGGTCCGGCCCCCGGCGGGTAGCGGCCCGCGCGGGAGAAGAGCATCCGCAGCGTGTTGGACAGGGTCGTCACCGTGCCCACGTAGGAGCGGGAGGTGGGCGCCCCGCGGCGCTGTTCCAGGGCGACCGCCGGGGGCAGCCCCAGGATGTCGTCGACCGCCGGCGCGCCCACCTGGTGGATGAGCCGGCGGGCGTACGGGGCGACGGACTCGAAGTAGCGGCGCTGCGCCTCGGCGTAGATGGTGCCGAACGCCAGCGAGGACTTGCCCGAGCCGGAGACCCCCGTGAACACCGCCAGCGCGTCCCGCGGGACGTCGACGTCGACGTTGCGCAGGTTGTGCTCGCGGGCGCCGCGCACCCGGACGTACGGGTCGTGGGCCGTGCTGTTCATGCCCCTCCGGAGAACGGGGTCGGGGTACGTGCCGGGAGCGCGGCACCGCGCGCCCGGCACCAGTGTGCGCGCCGGTGCGGGTGCCCGCAGGTCCACGGCGGGGCCGCCGGCGAAGGCGTGGACGGTGACGTCACGGCAGGTAGGACAGCAGTTTGCGGGCGGCGGGGGAGACCCGGTCCTCCTGGGGCAGGGCGGCCGACACCTCCCAGACGTGGTCCTCGGCGCCGTCCAGCGTCACGGTGCGCAGTCCCGCGGCGTGCTCCTTGCGGGCGATGGGCCGTGGCACGACGGCGATCCCGAGCCCGTGGTGGACCAGGTCGATCAGGCTGTGCACGTCGTTGACCTCCAGGGCGACCCGGCGCGGTACCCCGTTCGCGGCGAAGGCCCGGTCGGTGAGCCCGCGCGCGCCCCAGTCGGCGTGGAAGTCCACGAACTCCTCGCCGCCGAGGTCCGCCCAGCCGGCCGAGTCCGCCCCGGCCAGCCGGTGCCCGGGATGGCACAGCAGGACCATCGGGGCCCGGGTGATCGGCATCAGCCGCACTCCCTCGGGCGCCTCGCCGCTCAGGGCCGTGAACGCCACGTCCAGCCGGCCGCTGGTGATGTCCTGCACCAGGGCGGCCGACCCGGCCTGCCGCAGCCGGACCTCCACGCCCGGGTGCTGGGCGCGGAAGCGCGCCAGCAGCGCCGGCACGTCGACGCCGGCCAGGCACTGCTCGGTGCCGATGGTGAGCACCCCGCGCATCAGGCCCTGCACGGCGGCCACGGCCTCCTTGGCGGCCCGTACGCTCGCCAGCGTGCGGCAGGCCTCGTCCAGCAGGGCCCGGCCCGCCGCGGTCAGCTCCACGCTGCGGGTGCTGCGCACGAACAGCGGCGTGCCGAGCTCCTGCTCCAGGGCGCGCACGGAGGCGGACAGACCCGACTGCGAGATCATGAGGCGTTCGGCGGCGCGGGTGAAGTGGTGCTCCTCCGCGACCGCGACGAAGTACTCCAGATGGCGTAGCTCCATGATTCAGAAGCCTAGCTCCTGAATGTGTTCGCTTTCTTCTATTGGACGTGTGGGTGCAGCTCCGGCGAGGCTTGACCGCGTGCCCGCACGGCTGCGGCCCGTTTCCGGCCGTGCCGGCACGCCATCAGTGCGCAAGACGAGACGCAAGCCGAGAAAGGCCACGGACACATGGAGACTCGCCGCATCGGCGCCACCGAGGTCAGCGCGATCGGCCTGGGCGGCATGCCCATGTCGATCGAGGGCCGGCCGGACGAGGCGCGGTCCATCGACACCATCCACGCGGCGCTCGACGCCGGTGTCACGCTGATCGACACGGCGGACGCCTACCACCTGGGGGCCGACGAGGTCGGCCACAACGAGACCCTGATCGCCAAGGCGCTGGCGTCCCACGGACGCGGCTCCGACGTCCTGGTCGCCACCAAGGGCGGCCACCTGCGCCCCGGCGACGGCCGCTGGACCCTCGACGGCTCGCCCGAGCACATCAAGCGGGCCTGCGAGGACTCGCTGCGCCGGCTGGGCGTGGAGGCCATCGGCCTGTACCAGTTCCACCGCCCCGACCCCAAGGTCCCGTACGCCGAGTCCGTCGGCGCGGTGCGCGACCTGCTCGACGAGGGCAAGATCCGCATGGCGGGCGTCTCGAACGCGGACCCGGAGCAGATCCGGCAGGCGGACGAGATCCTGGGCGGCCGTCTGGTCTCCGTGCAGAACCAGTTCTCCCCGGCCTTCCGCTCCAGCGAGCCGGAGCTCGAACTGTGCCACGAGCTCGGCATCGCCTTCCTGCCGTGGAGCCCGCTCGGCGGCATCTCCCAGGCGGGCGAACTCGGCTCGTCCTACGCGCCGTTCGCCCGGGTCGCGCAGGCCCACGGGGTCAGCCCGCAGCGCGTGTGCCTGGCGTGGATGCTCGCCAAGTCCCCCTACGTGATCCCGATCCCCGGCTCCAGCCGGCCGGAGACCATCCGTGACTCGGTGGCCGCGGTGGAACTCGTGCTCACCGCGGAGGAGATCGCGGAGCTGGACGCCGTCTGACACGGCCGTGACCGGGACGGGGCGGGGCGGTGCGCCGCCCCGTCCCGGCGCACGCGTCAGGCGTTCGGGTCGAACGGGATGCCCGCCGGCTTGGCCTTGGCCAGGTGGCCGTTGAAGTTGCCGTCCTTCAGGCCGAAGACCGCGCTGCCGAAGTCGGCCTGGCTCAGCTTGTCGCGCAGGCCCGCGGGGTAGCCGTTCCAGCCGATCAGGTCGGGGAACTGCCAGCCGTGGTAGTGGTTCTCCGGCGGCTCGTCGTTGGTGTTGGCGGGACGGAAGCAGTGCGTGCTCGCGCCGTCCTTGTGGTAGACGACCTTGGGGTGGGTCCCGTCCCAGCGGATCTGGTCGCGGCCGTAGATGTTGAAGTTGCCGTGCGCCGACGTGGACACGTACTGGGCCTGGTCGTCCTTCACCCAGACCACGACGTGCTCCCAGTCGTTGCGGTGGCCGCCGAGGCTGATGCCGGGTATGGCCTGGTCCTTCTCGAAGTAGAGGCCGTAGATGACGGCGCACCAGCCGTTGTTGCACTTGTAGCGGGCGTAGCCGTTGGTGTTGTCCAGGTCCGACTGGTCGCGGCAGTTGCCGTTCAGGGCGCCGGTGGGGTTGAGGCCCGGGTTGACGGTCCCGTCGGGGCCGATGGCGGGGGTGGGGTAGCAGCCGTCCGTGTCGTAGTCGAACGCCGGCTGGAACGTCTGCTCCAGGCCGTCCGCGTTGGCGGGCAGGGCGGGGGGCGGGGCGGCGAACGCCGTCCCCGGAAGGGCGATCACCAGCGCGACCGCGCCGCCGACGACAGCCGGGACCCTGCCGATACGCGAGCTTCTCTTCACTTGCTTCCTCCTGGTCGACCGCGGTGGGGGAGTGCACGGCCTGATTGACATGCCCGGCTCATCTTTCCCGAACCGCGGTGACGCGTCGAGCCTCGGCGGATGTCCCGGTGATGAAGCGTCAACCAATAGCGGGCGCAGGGCCGGACGGCCGCGACGTCCCGGGATCGTCACCGCCGGGTACCGGACCCGTGTGCCCGCGGGACACGCGCCGGAGGAGGGCGTTGGATTGCGGTACCGGACGTCGTGGGGGCGTTCCGACGGAGGGGGAACCATGAAGTACGCGATGCCCGCCGCCCTGTTGCTGCTGCTCCTGACCGCGTGCGGCGGCAAGGGCGCCGAAGCGGGCGGCGGTTCGCCCTCCGCCGGCACGCCGGGGCCGGACGCGAGCGCGAGCGCGTCGAGGAGCGCCTCCGCGGAGGACCCGGCGAAGGGCGGCGACGGCAACCCGGTCGACGCCGCGGCCTTCTGCGCCTTCCTCACCGATGAGCAGCCCAAGGTGAAGGGCATCGGCTCCGACGTCGGGGCGCAGGCCGCCCTGGCGATCGACCTGGCCACCTGGGTCTCCGACCACCCGGAGCAGCAGCCGCGCACGGCCGCGGACTTCGACGCCGCCGCGCAGCAGGGCTGCCCCGAGGTCCGCGAGTCGATCCTCGCCGCCACCGGTCACGACAGCCTCAAGGACGCGGTCGGCTGACGGCCGGCCCGCTCCCGCGGCGGGCCCGGCACACCGCCCCGCCGCCCTTCGCCGCCCCCGTACCGGGCACGACCGTGGCCTGATGCGACGAACGGCGAGGAGGCTGCGCATCGCATCGACGGGTCCTGACCGGTCGGTGCTCGCGCCGCGCTGGGACCCCGCCCGGCGCGGCGCGCGGGGCGACGCCGCCGCGCGCCGGCCGAACTCGCCGGGCTCGCCCGCACCGCCCACCGCGTCGCGGGCAGCGGCATCCGGGCCGCCCTGCTGGGCGTCAACGACGGCCTGGTCACCAACCTCTGCCTGATCCTCGGCGTCGCGGGCGCGAGCGCCGGTCCCGGGACGGTACGGCTGACCGGCCTCGCGTGCCTGCTCGCCGGCGCGCTGTCCATGGCCGCGGGGGTCTCCGTACGCGGGCGGCGGGAGATCACCGGCGGTACAGGGGGGAGGAGGACGCCCTCCACCGGGCGTGGACGCTGTCGTCCCCCCGTCGTGCCGGCGCACATGACGCGCCACATGCGCGACCGCGGCCTCGACAAGGAGCCCGCGGTCCGGGCCGGCCGGGGGATCGCCGCCGCCAAGCGCACCAACTGGCAGACGACCCTGCGCATCCTGTTCGGCGTCAGCGCCCAGGAGGCCGGATCGCCCATGGTCGCTGCCGTCTGCTTGCCGCTGCTCCTCACGGCGGGGGCCCTCGTGCCGCTGCCGCCGTGGTCCCTCACCTCCGGGACGGCCGCGGTGGCGGCGTCCCCGCCGTGACGGCCGCGGTGGCGGCGTCCCCGCCGTGACGGCCGCGGTGGCGGCGTCCCCGCCGTGACGGCCCTCGCCTCGCTCCTCGTCGGCGCGGTCCTCGGCTCCGACGCGGGCCCCCGCAAGGCCGCCCGGACCGCGGCACGCCAGCTGCTGATCGTCGCCGCCGCCTCGGCCGTGACGTACGCCCCGGGCGGGCAGGCGGTGAGCTGAGGGACCGGCCGGGGGCGCCGGTCGGCGTAGTCCGCCGAGCGGGGAGCGGGCGCCGCCCCTGAAGCTGGTGAGCAGCCGTCCGCCGGCACGACGCGAGGAGACCCCCATGACATCCACCAGCGCGCAGGCCGACGCCCGCGACTCCGGCACCTTCGACCTCGGCGGCGACCTGCCCGTCCACCGGCTGGGCTACGGGACGATGCAGCTCACCGGCGAGGGCGTGTGGGGCGACCCCGCGGACCCCGACGAGGCCGTACGGGTCCTGCGGCGCGCGGTCACCCTCGGCGTCACCTTCATCGACACCGCGGACGCCTACGGCCCCTTCACCGCCGAACTGCTCCTGCGCAAGGCCCTCCACCCCTATCCGCAGGACCTGGTGATCGCCACCAAGGCGGGTTTCGCCCGCCCCGGTCCCGGACAGTGGGTCGCGGTCGGGCGGCCCGCGTACCTGCGGCAGCAGGTGGAGCTGAGCCTGCGCCACCTGGGCGTCGAGCGCATCGACCTGCTCCAGCTGCACCGCGTCGACCCCGAGGTGCCCATCGCCGACCAGGTCGGGGAACTCGCCGCGCTGCAGCAGGAGGGCAAGATCCGGCACATCGGGCTCAGCGAGGTGACCACGGCCCAGATCGACGAGGCCGCGAGGACCGCCACCATCGTCTCCGTCCAGAACCGCTACAACCTCGCCGACCGGGCGGCCGAGGACGTCCTCGCCCACGCCGAGCGGCACGGCATGGGCTTCATCCCCTGGTTCCCGCTCGCCACGGGCGAACTGGCGCGGAAGGGCGGCCCCCTGGACCGCATCGCCGAGGCGCACGGCGCTCAGCCGTCCCAGCTCGCCCTCGCCTGGCTGCTGCGGCGCTCCCCGGTCATGCTGCCCATCCCCGGCACGTCCAAGGTCGTGCACCTGGAGCACAACATCGCCGCCGCGGGCATCCGGCTCACCGACGAGCAGTACGAGGCGCTGACGACGGCGGTCTGACGCGAGGGCACGGCCGCCGTGCGGCGCGGCACTCGCGCCGCGCGTCCTTCGTTACCTCCTCGGTGAACGCCGGACCATCACCTGAGGAGAGACCGTGGCCCTCTGGGACCGCATCAAGGACTCGGCCGCGACGATGCAGACGCAGCTCGTCGCCAAGAAGAACGACCTGAAGAGCGGCGCCTTCCGCGACGCGAGCATGGCGATGTGCGCCCTCGTCGCCGCCGCGGACGGCACCGTGGACCCCTCCGAACGACAGCGCGTCGCGCAGCTCATCGCGACCAACGAGGTCCTGCAGAACTTCCCGGCCGCCGACCTGCAGCGGCGCTTCGACGACTGCCTGGACAAACTCACCGCCGACTTCGACTTCGGCAAGGTCGGCGTCCTCCAGGAGATCGCCAAGGCCAGGAAGAAGCCCGCCGAGGCGCGGGCCGTCGTCCAGATCGGCATCGTCATCGGCGGCGCCGACGGCAACTTCGACAAGGCCGAGCAGGCCGTCGTCCGCGAGGCCTGCTACGCCCTCGACCTGGCCCCGGCGGAGTTCGACCTCTGAGCCTCCCCGCACGGTGCGCACGTCGGGCCGCCCCCGGGACCGGGGGCGGCCCGGCTCTTCTCCTGCCGCGGGGGATGCCGCATCATGGCCCGCCATGGAAGCCGCACCGCTGCTCGTCCTCGTGGGCCCGGCCGCGACGGGCAAGACGACCGTCGGGCAGGGCGTCGCCGCCCGGCTCGGGCGCCCCTTCACGGACCTCGACGCGATCGCCGACACCTACTACCGCGAGGTCGGCTGGAGCGTCGCGCGCCTGCGCGAGCGCATCACCGCCCTCGGCCGCGTGGCCGCCGAACGCGAGTGGGAGCCCGCCCGGGTCCACGCGGTGCGGCGCGTCCTCGCCGACCACCCCGGGGCGGTGATCGCCCTCGGCGCGGGCCACACGAGCTACGCCGAACCCCGCCACGACGCACAGGTCCGCGCCGCCCTCCGCCCCTGCACCGCGGTCCACCTGCTGCTCCCCGCCGCGGACCCGGAGCGCGCCCTCGCCGTGCTGCGCCGCCGCTCGATGGCGTCCAAGGGGACCGACTGGATCACCGACGGCCATGACTTCCTCGCGCACTGGCTCCACGACCCCACGTGCCGCGCCGTCGCGACGCACGTCGTCTGCACGGAGGGCGACACCCCGGAAGAGAGCATCGACCACGTGCTGCGCCTCCTCCCCGCCCACTAGGCCGTGTCGTCAAAGGAACGCCGGCCGCCCGGAGGGCGGGCCCAGCGGCGTCTGGTGCGGTGCATCGTAAGGCGGAGAGTCGTCCTCGTAGTGGGCTACTCGGACGATTCGACAACGCAGCGAGGTGCCGTGCCAGGCGCCGCTGGGCAGGCGGGACTTTGACGACACGGCCTAGGGCGGCCCCACGTGAAGGTGCGTCGTGGCCGGGGAGCCGGCCGGGGTCGTCCGCGGCCGGCCGTGCGGCGACTCCCGGCGTCAGGAGGCTTGGGCCTTCTGGCACTGCGCCTGGGGATCGTGGGCGTCGAGCTCGCTGCCGAGGCTGAGGACGCGGGCCTGCAGTGCGTCCGCCTCGTCCGTGCCGTCCGACGCCGGCGCGGCATCCGCCTTCAGGTCGGCGAGTTCGAGGCTCGCCGAGGCCCACTCCACCGTCCGGGACAGCCCTTGGGCGAGTTCCCGCCAGTCCGAGTCGAGGCGGGCGGCCTGGGCGGCCTGGCGCGCACTTTCCTCGAGAGCGGGTACGACCCGCTCGCGGACCGTGTCCCGGTCTTCGGGAGTGTCGAAGCCGCCGGGGAGGAACATCTCGTAGGTCCCGCACGCCTCACGGGCGAGGTCGCGTGCCCGGTCGCTGTCCCCCGACCCGCAGGCGCCGGCCAGGACCGTCAGGGCGAGGGCGACGGTGACTGAACCCAAAGATGATCTCCGCATGGACACATCATGCCTGGCCGGTGATACGGATGTGCGAACTCCCCGTCGTCCGCGGGACACTGCGGGGATGGCCACCGACGCCACCGCCCCGACCCCGCGGGAGCGGGCCCTGCGGCACGTTACGGGGCTTTCGTCGGGACCTCCGGTGGATCCGGCGCTACGGGTCACGCTGAACTTCCACCCGGACCGGGCCGCGCGGGGCAAGCCGGTGCTGCAGGCCCTGTCCGAAGGCGGCGTCTACCACTCGCAGTTCGTCACGGGGACGAGCAACGGCGGTCTGACCGCCCGGCCGGGCGGTGACCGGTGGCGGTGGGAGAGCCGCATCTTCAACGGTGCCTACGACGCCGCGCCCCCCGCCGAACGCCCCGTCTACGGGGCGCTGAACTTCCGCCGCAAGACGGTCGGCGCCGCGCCGCGGTTCGGGTCCGCCCACTTCCGCCTGAGCGCCGGGACGGTGGCCCGGACGACGTTCTGCTACCCCGACAGCTTCTTCGAACCCTCGGACTTCGGCGTCGGGGACCGCATGGGCCTGGTCGCGCTCGCCCTGGCCGACTCCAGGGACGCCCTCGACGACTACATCGAGGCACAGGTCCACGGACCGGTCCGTCTGGACCGCCATGTCGAGGCGCTGGTCCTGGACCCCTGCTACCGGGGCACGGCCGTCGAGGACGCCGCCCGCCGGCTGCCCTGCCCCGTGGAGTGGCACGGCGGCTTCCGGCTCACCGTCGGGGAACTCCGGCTGCGCCCCGCGTACCGCGGCCAGGACTACGTGGACCTGGGCGCCCGGATCGCGGTCGACGGCCTGCTCGACCCCCGCGTCCTCGGCACGGCCGCCGCGACCGGCCGCCACGACCCCCAGGCGCTCAAGAAGGTGTGGCACTGCCTCGCCCGCTTCGGGGCGGACGGCGCCCGAAGTTGACGCCACGTCGGACAATGCACCGGGGGACGGGGACGATGACCTCGGCACGCTTCACTGCCCGTTTCACCGCCGCATGGCTTCCGTTGTCCGGTCCCCTCTTCCGACGGCACTTCGCGGCGCGGGTGCTGTCGTGGACGGGGACCGCGGTCTCGCCGATCGCGCTGGCGTTCGCCGTGCTCGGGATCGGCGGGGGCGTCGGCGGGCTCGGGGTCGTGCTGGCGGCCGAGATGGCGGCACGAGCGGCGCTGCTGCTGGTCGGGGGCGCGGTGGCGGACCGGTGGCCCCGGTCCACGGTGCTGGTCGCTGCCAACGTCGTCGCCGCCGTGGGGCAGGGCTGCGCGGCTGCGCTGGTGTGGTCCGGGACCGCCCAGGTATGGCACCTGGCGGTGTCGGCGGCGTTCGGCGGCGTGGCGGGGGCGTTCATCGGGCCCGCGTCGAGCGGGGTGCTCCGTGCGGTGGTGCCGCCGGAACAGCTCCGGCAGGCCAACGCGCTGCTGCGGCTGGCGCAGAACTCGGTGAAGGTGGCCGGCCCGGCGCTGGGCGGCATTCTGGTGGCGGCGGCCGGGCCGCAGTGGGCCATCGCCTGGGACGCGGCCACGTACCTGGCCGCGGGACTCCTCTCCGTCCGCCTCCGCACCCCGCGGCCGCCCGACGCGCGCCCGCGGACCGGCGGTCTGCGGCCCGGCGAGGGATGGCGGGAGATCGCCGCGCGTCCGTGGCTGCGGTTGCTGCTGGTCCAGGGGACGGTGGTGGTGCCCGTCTGGCTGGTGTCGTTCCAGACGCTGGGGCCCGCCTACGCGGAGGAGCACTTGGGCGGTGCGGCAGCGTGGGGCTTGGCCATGACCGGCTTCACCGCGGGAATCCTCGTCGGCGCCGGCGTGGCGCTGTGGTGGCACGTCCGTCGCGTGGGCCGGCTGCTCTGCGCGGGGACCGCGCTGATGGCGCTGCCCATGCTCACCATGGCGGCCGGTACGGGTCTTCCGGCCGTGGGGGCCGGGTACTTCCTGGCCGGTGCAGGGGAGGCCCTGGTGTCGACGGTGTGGACCCTGCTGCTCCAACGCCGTGTTTCCGACGAGGCGTTCGGCCGGGTCATCGCGTTCTCCACCCTGCTGCAGCTCGCCCCCGTCCCCCTGGCCTCCCTCACGGCCGCGCCGATGGCCCACGCTTTCGGCGTGCGGCCGGCGCTGGCCGGCTGCGGCCTGATCACGCTCGGCGCCGCCGTGGTTCCGCTGGTGCGCCGTCGAGTCCGCGTGCTGTGCCTGCCGGCGAGTGGGGAGGAGAGGCCGCCCCGGCGCAGAACCCAGCCGCAGTCCTGAGCTGTCACCATCCGGCCCTCCGCCGGGCCTGGTGGCTGCCGTGGGGCGTGCGGTAGGAAGACCGAATGACACAGCCTCCCGTCTGCGGCCCCGAAGGGCCCCTGCGTGCCGCGGTCGTCGCCGGTGGGTCGGCGCCTGTGCGTGGCGTTCTCTTCGACTTCTCCGGGACGCTGTTCCAGATCGCGTCGTACGCGGACCGGATCCGCGCGGTGCTCGAACGGCCCGTGGGCGATGCGGAGATGGACCGGCTGCTGGACGGGCTGGAGGCGGGGCTCACGGATTCCGAGGTGGTGCGTGCGCAACGGGGCCGGGACGTCTCCTCGAAGGCGCACCGTCACGCTTTCACGACGTGGTACGCCTCCGTTGCCGAACTCGCCGCGTACGCCGACGCGCTCTACGAGCAGCTGCGGGCGCCCGGCCACTGGGTGCCGTACGCCGACGCCGGGGACACGCTGGAGGCCTTGCGGGGCGCGGGCATCGCCATGGGCGTCGTCAGCGACGTGGGCTGGGATCTGCGGCCGACCTTCGCCCATCACGGGCTCGACCACCACTTCTCGGCGTGGGTGCACTCCTACGCGTACGACACCGAGAAGCCCGACGCCGTCCTGTTCGGGCACGCCTGCCGTCAACTGGGCGTCGATCCGGCCGAGACGCTCATGGTGGGCGACCACCCGGCCAAGGACGGCGGCGCGGCCGGCGCGGGACTGCGTTCGTACGTGCTGCCCGCAGGCGCTGCCCCCGGCGGGCACCGGGGGCTGGACGCGGTGCTCCGGCTGGCCGGGGTGCGGTCGTGAGCGGCCCGGGGCACCTCACACGTGGCAGGTGGGCCGGGCCTCCTTCCTGGCCGCCTCCGCCTTCAGGGCTCCTGGTTCGAGGAGGGGTGAGGGCGATGTCCGTGCGCCGCCCGCAGGGTGTTCAGGCCCGGCTCCACTCGATCTTCAGCTCGCGCCCCAGTGCCCGCCCGGCCTCGGCGGCGGGCCGGCGGGTGGCGGGGTCGAGCGGGTTCGTGCCGATCGCCGCCAGTGACGCCTCGTCCGGTTCGACCACCGCGACCTCGGCGCCCGCGGCCCGTAGTTCCGCCAGGGCCCGCTCCAGGGGCAGTTCGCTGGGGAACAGGTCGGTGGTCCCCATCGGCGCGATGGCCAGCACGCGCGACGCGCCCCCGGCGTAGTCGGCGTTCGTGGCGGACCGTACGCCGCCGTCGACGAAGCGGCGCCCCTCGATCGTCACGGGGGGCCAGATGCCCGGCACGGCGCAGCTCGCCGCGACGGCGTCCACGAGGCCCACGCCGCAGGAGCCGTCGAAGACGCGCGGCTGCCCCGTCTCCGCGTCCACGGCGACGATCCGCACCGTCCGTGAGGCGGGCCAGTCGTGTGAGGGGAGACGGGACTCGATCACCCGCCGCCGTTCCGCCTCCGGCACGGTCCCGGCGTCCAGGGCGTACCTGCCGACCGCGCGCCGCATGTCGGGGACGGAGGCCGCGCCCTGCAGCACGTCGGCGATGCCCGCGCCGAAGTTCGCCAGGTCCACGTCCGCCATGATCTCGGCCGACTGCAGCTCCGGCTCGGTCTGCCGGGCGTAGAGCTCCTGCAGCGACAGCCCGCTGCCCAGTTGCGCCGCGACCGTCGCCCCCGCCGACGTCCCGACCAGCACGTCGGCTCCCGCCACGTCCTGCCCCGCGTCCGCGAGCCCCGTCAGCAGTCCGGTGATCCAGGCGATCCCCGCGACGCCCCCGCCACCGAGCACCAGTGCGTCGGTCATCTTCCGCCCTCTCCCTCGGCGTTGCCCTCGTCGACCCTCGTCCCATCCTCTCCCATGGCGGCCGGATCGTCCGGTTCCGCGAAGAGGACGAGTGTCGTCGGCCACCCAGCGTGACGCGCTGGTCACGTGGGCTCCCTGATCGTGGATCCCTTCGTGCGGATATAAGATGAATCGCCCGGGCGGTGCGCGGCGGAGACCTCCGTGGACCCCGGCCGCCGCGGCCCGAGGTGACGCCATGCGGAGCGATTCCCGCGTCCGCCACAGGAACGTCCGGAGTGGTGACCATGTCCGAGACACTGATTCCTCCCCGGCCGGTGATCGGCCCCACGATCGGCCCGGCGTTCGGCGCCACGACCGGCACCGCGGCGCAGCCCGCGCCGGCCCTGCGCCCGCACCGGGACCGGGTGGCGCCCACCCCGACGCCGGCCTGCGAGGAGAGCACCACCGCGGGCATCTCGTACACCGAGCCCCCGGAGGTCCCGAAGACCTGGGAGATCGTGGCCCTGGTGGCGATCTTCGCCGTCACGCTCCTGATCGCCGTCGGGATGTTCGGCAGGGTCCTGACGCTCTGACCGGTCGTCGGCGGCACACGGTCCAGGACGCCGGAGCGCCCCTTCTCAGCTCGGGGCCGGTGACCCGGCCGGATGCCCGCCGGACGGGGCGGACCGGGCGGCGGTGCCGTGGCCCGCGCTCTGCGCGCCCACGAGATCGAGCCCGGCCTCCAGTTCGTCCAGGGCCCGCCGGGCGGCGGCGAGACGTTCCCGCAGGTGGTCGGGCGGCGGCCCGCCCTCGGTCGGCCGGGGCGGCGCCTCGCGCTCGCGCTCCAGTTGCCTGGCCTCCTCCAGTGAGCTGATGACCACGCCGATGAGCAGGTTGACCAGCACGAACGAGCCGAGCAGCACATAAGACGCGTAGTAGAGCAGGCTCCAGCGCGAGATCTCCAGGCCGCCCCGGACGGCGTCGCCGATGCCGTCGAGGGTGATCAGCAGGAAGAGCGACAGGGCGGCCCGCCCGACGGACCCGTAGTGCTCGGGGTCGTCGTCGGCGAAGAAGACCCAGCCGGTCATGGCGTAGACGTACAGCAGCATCGTGCCGACGAGCAGGAAACTGACCGTGCCCGGCAGGCTCTTGCCGACGGCCACGATGATGATGCGCAGCTGCGGCAGGAAGCGGGCGGCGCGCACGACCCGGGCCAGCCGCAGCAGACGCAGCACCGTGGCGTTCTCGCGCGCGAAGGGCAGGTAGGCCAGCGTCACCACGGCCAGGTCGAAGACGTTCCACGGGTCGCGGAGGAAGTCCCTGGGGCGGTCGGCGTGGGCGCAGGCCCGTAGGACGACCTCGGCGGTGAAGGCCGCCAGGAAGGCGTGCTCCACCAGTTTCAGGGGGCCGTGCCAGCGTGCGGCGATGCCGTCGTAGGTCTCGACGCCGAGGACGGCCGCATTGGCCAGGACGAGGGCGAAGACGGTGACGCCGAACCACTCGGAGTCGACGACGCGACGGCAGCGCGCGGCGAGCGCACGGCCCGGGGGAGTGGCGGTGTGTTCTGCCATGTGCGTGTACCCGGTCCTCCGCTGGCGCCTGCCTGTTGACCCGACTGAAGTGGATCTTATGGCCGGCGGGCGGGCCCACGGGTCCGCAGACGCACTCAACTTCCCTTCGGGAGGCGTCGGTTCAGTGAGCCCTGGCACCGACGGGGCGCGGTGCGGGGTGGTCGGGGCCGGCGAGCGCGTCGTCGCCGTAGAGGTCCCTGACCCAGGGGGTGTGGTAGACGGTGTCGAGGTAGCGTTCGCCGAGGTCGGGGGCGATGGCGACCGCCGTGAGGGCGTCGTGGCCGCGGTCGGCGAGCCAGTCGGTGGCGGCGCTGACGACGGTTCCGGTGGAGCCGCCGAAGAGGAAGCCGCGGCGGGCCAGGCGGTGGCAGGTGCGGATGGCGTCCGCCTCCGCGACGTGGACGACCTCGTCCACGTACGCGGTGTCGAGCAGCGGCGGGCGGACGCTCGTGCCGAGCCCGGGGATCATGCGCCGGCCGGGGGCGCCGCCGAAGGTGACCGAGCCCGCGGTGTCGACGGCCACGACGCGGACGCGGGGATGGTGGCGGCGGAAGTAGCGGGCGCAGCCCATCAGCGTGCCGGTCGTGCCCGCGCCGACGAACAGGACGTCCAGGGCGGGGAAGCGGGCGGCGATGGCCGGGGCGGTCGTGCGGTAGTGGGCCCGGCCGTTGTCGGGGTTGGTGTACTGGTTCAGCCACACGTAACGGTCGTCGGCGGCGCACAGCGCGCGGACGTGGTCGATGCGGGCCCGTAGCCAGCCCCCGACGGGAGCGGGTTCGGTGATCAGGTGCACCCGGGCGCCGAGGGCGGCGATCATCTGCCGGGTGGCCAGGTTGCAGCGGGTGTCGGTCACGCACACGAAGCGGTGGCCGCGGTTCGCGGCGATCATGGCCAGGGCCACGCCGAGGTTGCCCGACGAGGACTCGACCAGGACCGAGCCGGCCCCGAGGCGTCCGCTGCGCTCGGCGGCCCCGATCATGGCGGCGGCCGCCTTGAGTTTGATCGACCCCGCGAAGTTGAAGCCCTCGCACTTGAGGAACAGCCGCTGTGCGAGGACGGGTTCGAGGTCGACGTACAGATCGTCCTCGTTGAAGTCCTGGGGTGCGGATATGACCGGCACGGTGTCTCCTTCCGGGGGGTGCTTCCAGTGACACCCATCGGGAGCTGTCCGTCATGTCACCGGAATCCGTGACTTGACGCCGACCGGGAGCGCCGTTACGGGCGGGCGCCGAACGGGCGGGGTGGGCGGATTGTCGGGACGTACGCCGCCGCGTCAAGTACCGAATTGCCGGGGCAGGACAGGCCGTCGGCTCCGGTGCCTACTGGAGGGCGGCGCCCCCGGCACACCGACGACCCGACGCCACCGCACCGCACCGCACCGGAAGGACGACCCGATGGACACGTACGCGCACACCGGCCGCAGGTTCTGGCACTCCATGGTGACCACCGGCGGGTTCACCTCGATACCGCGCTGGAACTCCCGGCCGTCCCCACCGGGCACCGCCGTGCACCGGCTGGGGCTCCCGGACGGGCTGGTGGCGGCCTTGCGACGGCAGGCGTACCGCCTCGGCGTGCCGCTGCGCTCGATGCTGCCGGCCGCGCACGCCAAGGTGCTGGCGGCCCTGTCGGGGGAGGCGGAGGTGGTCACCGGCTACGCCGTCGGGGACGGGAGGGTGCTCCCGTGCCGGCTGTCGGCGGCCGCCGCCACGTGGCGCGGGCTGGTGCTGGCCACGCACCGCGTGGAGGCGCAGGTGCTGGCCTTCCAGGACTACCCGGTCGGTGAGCTGAGCCGGGAGCTCGGGATGACCGGCCCGCTGTTCGAAACCGTCTGCGACCCGGCGGGCGTGGGCGCCGGTCCGGCCGGCGGCGCGGACGGCGCGCCGGACGGGTCGACGGTGCTGCGGGTGGGCCTGGGCGCCCACGAGGGCCGTCCGGTACTGGAGCTGGGCTACCGCACCGACGTGCTGGACGAGCCGGCGGCAGCCCGGATCGCCGGCTACCACCTGACCGCCCTCACCCTGATGGCCGCCGACGTCGACGCCGAGCACGCCCGCCAGAGCCTGCTCACGGCGGAGGAGACCCGGCTGCAGCTCGACGGGATGGCGGGGCCCCGGCGCAGGCTGCCCGACCGGCGCTTCCACGAGCTCTTCGAGGAGCGCGCGGCACGCCGGCCCGAGGCGGTGGCGGCGGTCCACGCCGGCCGGCGGTGGACGTACGGGGAGCTCAACGCCCGCGCCAACCGCCTGGCCCACGCCCTGCTGGCCCGCGGGCTGCGGGCCGAGGACGTGGTCGCGGTGGTCACCGGGCGGAACCTGGACTGGCTGGCCGCGGTGCTGGCCGTGCTCAAGGCCGGGGGCGCGTACCTGCCCGTCGAGCCGCACCTGCCGCCCGGCCGGATCGCCGCCGTCCTCACCCGCGCCGCCTGCACGACCGTCATCACCGAGCACGGCAGCACCGACGCCCTGGAACGGGCCCTGGCCGGGCTGCCCGGCACCACGACCGTCTTCGTGGAGGAGGCCCGCGCGGAGGAGCACCCGCCGTCCGATCCCGGTGTCCCCGTGGCCGGCGACCAGCTGGCGTACGTGTACTTCACCTCCGGCTCGACCGGGGAGCCCAAGGGCGCGATGTGCGAGCACGCCGGATTCCTCAACCACCTCTACGCCAAGATCGACGACCTCGGCATCGGGGAGGGCCAGGTCGTCGCCCAGACCGCGCCGCAGAGCTTCGACATCTCCCTGTGGCAGCTGACCGCCCCGCTGCTGGCCGGCGGGCGGGTCCTCGTCGTCGGGCAGGACGTGGTCCTGGACGCCGACCGCTTCCTCGACACGGTCGCCGGGGAACCGGTCGAGGTGCTGCAGCTCGTCCCCTCCCACCTGGACGTCGTGCTGTCCGCGCTGGAGAGCCGGCCGCGGCGCCTGCCGGACCTGCGGTGCGTCTCGGTGACCGGGGAGGCGCTGAAGAAGGACCTCGTCGAGCGCTGGTTCGCCGCCGTGCCGGGGACCCGGCTGGTGAACGCGTACGGGCTGACCGAGACCAGCGACGACACCAACCACGCGGTCATGGACCGTCCCCCCGAGTCCCACTGGGTCCCCGTCGGCCGGCCGGTCAACAACGTCCGCGTGTACGTCGTCGACGAGCACCTTGCGCCCGTCCCGCTGGGTGCCCCCGGCCTGATCGCGTTCTCGGGGATCTGCGTCGGCCGGGGTTACGTGAACGACCCCGAGCGCACCCGCGAGGCCTATCTGCCCGACCCCCACCACCCCGGGGCATGGCTCTACCGCAGCGGTGACGTCGGCCGCTGGCATCCCGGGGGCCGGCTGGAGTTCCTCGGCCGGACAGACGGCCAGGTGAAGATCCGCGGCTTCCGCATCGAGATCGGCGAGATCGAGAACACCCTCACGCGCGCCGACGGCGTCCGTGACGCCGCCGTGGTCCTGACCGGTCACGGGACCCGGCTGGCCGCCTTCTGCACCGGGGACCGGCCGACACCTGCGGCCGCGCTCCACGAACACCTGGCGGCGGCGCTGCCCGCCTACATGATCCCGGCGGCCTTCCACTGGCTGGAGCGCCTGCCGCTGACCGGCAACGGGAAGACCGATCGCGAGGCCCTGGCCGCGCTCGCCGGCCGTGCGGACCCCGCCGGTGCACACCAGCCCCCGCACACGGCGGCCGAACGCCGCCTGGCCACAGCGTGGGCTCAGGCGCTCGGAATCGCGGAGTACCGCGTCGGCCGCGGTGACCACTTCTTCGACCGGGGCGGCACCTCACTGGCCGCGGTGCGCCTGGCGATCCTGCTGGACCGCGACGTCACCCCCGCGGACGTCAACGCCCACCCGGTGCTGGCCGACCTCGCAGGGACTCTGGAGGCCCGGCGGCGCGTGGGCGGGCCGCAGGACGGGGAGCTCAGGCAGCCGGGGGCCGGCACTGCCGGAGGTCCGCCGGCACCGGTCCGTCGACACCCGGCACCGGGGGCGGCGCCGGGCGCTGGCACGCGGGGCACAGCTGATGCCCCCGCGCCGTGATCCGGGTGCCCCACCCGAGGCAGACCGCGCAGCTGCGTGCCGCGGCCAGGTCGGGATGCGGGACGGCGGGAGCGGAGCGTGCTCCGTGGGACATCCGGGACTCCTTGGGGTGCACGGAGAGGCGGCATGATGTCGAGCCTTATGAGCTCTTTATCCAGGTATAAGCGGAATGCCCCATTTTGGACAAACGCCGTGCGTCACCGATCGCGCACCACACGTGACGACTGTGCGGCGGTCCCGCCGCCCGCAACGGGAATGACATCGTCCGTCCGGCGGTTGCACACGACGCGGGTGACCGGTGGCGGGAGTACGCGACCTGGCGCCGTGGGGACCGCGCAGCGGTCCGGCCCCCACGAGGCCGCCGGGGAGCGGCGACCGGCACCCGCCTCATTCCCGCGCCGGTCCGGCCCCCATCCGGGCCGGCGCAGGCTGCTTCCCCGGGGATTGTCGGTGCCGGGTGGCACCGTGGACACCATGGACGAGGTGATACACCCCAGGGTCTACGGCGCCGACGTGGACGACCCGCATCCGGGCCCCAAGCCGGGGCACGTCTACCGGGAACTGGTCGGCGGCCCGCTGGACGGGCTGCTGCTCGACGTGACCGGCTGGACCGCGCCGCAGCACTCGGCGGGCGCGGAGCTGCGTACCGACATCGGCCGCTTCGGCCCGGGCGGCCGCGCCCGGTACGCCCCTCGCGACGGGGACACCGGCCACTGGGACTGGCACGGCGACAGTCGCTGACCGCCCCGGCGTCGCGGACGCCCCGTCACGGTCGCGTCCACCGGGCCGGGTTGCCGCGGGGGCCCCGGGTGGGTCAGTCCGGCTCGCCGGATCGCGCCCCCGGGTGTCTGATGAACACAGCGGTCCCGGGGCCCCGGAGTGGCCCCCGGTTCGGTCCCGGGCCGCTCTTCCCGCCGTGCCCGGCCCTGCCCTGCCCGGACGACCCTGCGCCCGCCGCGGAGTTCACGGGCGCGTGGCCGACGCAGCGGGTGGGCGAGCGCACCGGCGGCGAGCCCGGAAGGGCCGCCCGTTACGGCTTCCTGGCCATCCCGGCGGCGATGAGACGCTCCCAGACGGTGAGTTCACGCTCGGAGTCGCCGATGCGGGAGACACCGTCGCTCGCGTCCGGGCGCCACAGCGACGCGGGGACGATCCCCGGCTCCAGGACCTCCAGGCCGTCCAGCAGGTCCTCGATCTCCTTGTCGGTGCGCCAGCGCCCCCGGCCGAAGGTCTGCTGGAGGATGCGCTCCGACTCGGCGGTCTCCGGGTTGTTGCCGGACCGGAAGTGGCTGACGAAGAAGTAGCTGCCGGAGGGCACTTGGTCGCGCCAGTAGCCGACGATGCCCGCCGGGTCCTCGTCGTCGTTGACGTGGTGGAGGATGGCGCTCAGGATGACGGCGACGGGCTTGCCGAAGTCGATCACCTCGAGGGTGTCCGGGTGGTTCCGGATGACCTCGGGTTCGCGGATGTCGGCCTGGATGACGCGCGTGTCGTCGTTCTGCTCCAGCAGCGCCCGGCCGTGGGCGAGCACGATCGGGTCGCTGTCCACGTACACCACCGTGGAGCCGGGGGAGTGGCGCTGGGCGACCTGGTGGACGTTGTCCGCGGTCGGCAGACCGCTGCCCAGGTCGACGAACTGGCGTACACCGGTCGTGGTGGCGATCTCCCGGATCGCGCGGATCAGTGCAGCGCGGTTGGCGAAGGCGATCGCCACCGAGCCGGGCAGGTCCTTCTTGAACACGTCGCCGATCTCCCGGTCGACGGCGTAGTTGTCCTTGCCGCCGAGCAGGTAGTCGTAGACGCGTGCGATGCTTGGCCTGGTCTGGTCGACCCAGGAGACGTCGTCCGTCATGACACCCATCCTTCTCCGCGATGACGCCGGGCAACCGTCATCCTAGGGAAGATCGTGGGCAGTTCACCCCCGGCGGTGGTGCTCAGCCCATGCGGTCGACGAGGCGGGTCAGGATCCGGCCGGTGTTGCGGGGCGGCTGCGACTCGGCGGCGAGCCGGTCCATGACGGTCAGGTAGTGCTCCACGTCGTCCTGCTTGTCCAGGTAGAGCGCGCTCGTCAGCTGCTCCAGGTAGACGATGTCGGGCAGGTCCGGCTCCGAGAAGCGCAGGATGGTGACGGGGCCGCCGGCGGCGGCCAGACCGCCGATGTCGAACGGGGCGATCTGCAGCGTCACGTTGGGGAGCGCGGCGACCTTCATCAGGTGCTCCAGCTGACCGCGCATCACCTCGACGCCGCCGAGCGGCCGGTGGAGGCAGGCCTCGTCGAGCACGACCCACAGCTGCGGCGCGTCCGCCTTGGCGAGCAGGTCCTGACGGGTCATCCGCAGGTCGACACGGCGGCTGATCTCCCGCTCGGTCGCGCGGGGGTGGCCGAGCCTGGTGACGGCCCGGGCGTACGCCTCGGTCTGCAGCAGGCCGGGGACGAACTGCACCTCGTAGGTGCGGATGGTGTGGGCGGCCTCCTCAAGGCCGATGTGCGTCTCGAACCAGCTCGGCAGGACGTCGGCGTACTGGTGCCACCAGCCGGGGGTGTTGGCCCGCAGTGCGAGCCCCAGCAGGTCGGCGCGCTCCTGCGCGTCGGTCACGCCGTACAGGGTGAGGAGGTCGGCGACGTCGCGCTCCTTGAACCCCACCCGGCCCAGCTCGAGGCGGCTGATCTTCGCGTGCGACGCGCGGATCGCCTCGCCGGCCGCCTCGCGGCTGATCTGCCGGGATTCGCGCAGCCGGCGCAGCTGCGTGCCCAGGACGATGCGGAGCACCGTCGGCCCGCCGCGCTGCGCGGCGAGCGGCGAACCGGTGGCGGGCTCGTGGCCCGGCCAGGCGGCAGTCATGTCGGATCCCCCTGGACGACTGGTTGCGGATTCAGTGTTCCATCGCCGGGCCCGTCAGTACAGGCACATCCGCATCGCGGCGACGTGCCCGGTGCCCACCGCGCCGGTGTCCGGCGCACCCGCCGGGAGTAAAGGGGCGGCCGGGACGGTTGTCGTCGGCATGCACGGTGAGTACAAGGTGCCCGGTGGGAAGCTCGTGGTCGTGGACCTCGACGACCACGACGGGATGCTCCGCAATGTTCGCGTCGCAGGCGACTTCTTCCTCGAGCCGGACGAGGCGATCACCGCCATCGACCGGGCGCTCGAGGGCGCGCCCGCCGACACCGACGCCGCCGGCCTCGCGGCCCGGATCGAGGCGGCCCTGCCCGAGGGGACGGTGATGTACGGCCTGACCGCGGAGGGGGTCGCCGTCGCGGTACGGCGGGCCCTCGCCCAGGCCACGGACTGGACGGACTACGACTGGCAGCTGATCCACGAGGGACCGCAGTCCCCGGCCCTGCACATGGCCCTCGACGAGGTCGTCACCGCGCAGGTCGCGGCCGGCCGCCGGCCCCCGACCCTGCGCGTGTGGGAGTGGGGCGGTCCCGCGGTCGTCATCGGCAGCTTCCAGTCCCTCGCCAACGAGGTCGACGCGGAGAACGCCGAGCGCCACGGCCTGACCGTCGTGCGGCGGATCTCGGGCGGCGGCGCGATGTTCGTGGAGCCCGGGAACACCATCACGTACTCCCTGTCGGTGCCCGCCTCCCTGGTGTCGGGGCTCTCCTTCGCCGACTCCTACGCCTACCTCGACGACTGGGTGCTCGACGCCCTCGGGGACATGGGCATCAAGGCCTGGTACCAGCCGCTGAACGACATCGCCACCGAGGCCGGCAAGATCGCCGGCGCCGCGCAGAAGCGCGTGGTCGCCCCCGACGGGGGCGCGGGTGCGGTCCTCCACCACGTGACGATGTCCTACGACATCGACGCCGACAAGATGCTCCAGGTGCTGCGCATCGGACGCGAGAAGATGTCCGACAAGGGCACCCGCAGCGCCCAGAAGCGCGTCGACCCGCTGCGCCGCCAGACCGGGCTGCCGCGCGAGGCCGTCATCGACCGGATGATCGACTCCTTCCGCGCCCGCTACGGCCTCACGGACGGGAGCATCAGCGCCGAGGAGCTGGCGCGCGCGGAGGAACTCGTCGCCGCGAAGTTCGGCACCGCGGAGTGGACCGCTCGCGTGCCGTGACGCACGCACCCGGCCCGCGCCCCGTGTGTTTGACTCGTCAAGCATATGTCTATGCTTGACGAGTCAAAGATGTGGGGTGCGGGCCTGCCGGCGCGGACCCCGGAACCCCCCGGGCGTCCGTCCGCGCACCAGAAAGACGAACCACCATGCAATTCGGCATCTTCGGAGTCGGCGACGTCACCCGCGACCCGGTCACCGGACGCACGCCGAGCGAGGCGGAGCGCATCGACGCCATCGTGCGCATCGCCCGGCGCGCGGACGAGCTGGGACTGGACGTCTTCGCCATCGGCGAGCACCACAACCCGCCGTTCATCCCCTCCTCGCCCACCACGATCCTGGGGCACATCGCGGCGCTCACCGAGCGGATCACGCTGAGTACCTCCGTCACACTGATCACGACGAACGACCCGGTGCGCATCGCGGAGGAGTACGCGATGCTGCAGCACGTCGCCAAGGGCCGGGTCGACCTCGTCCTCGGACGCGGCAACACGGCGCCGGTCTACCCCTGGTTCGGGCAGGACATCCACCGGGGTGTCGAACTCGCCCTGGAGAACTACAACCTGCTGCACCGACTGTGGCGGGAGGACGTGGTCGACTGGGAGGGCAACTTCCGCTCCGCCCTGCAGGGCTTCACCTCCACCCCACGCCCCCTGGACGACGTGCCGCCCTTCGTGTGGCACGGCTCCATCCGCACGCCCGAGATCGCCGAACAGGCCGCCTACTACGGCAACGGCTTCTTCGCCAACAACGTCCTGGCGCCGTACGGGCACTTCGAACGGCTCGTCGCCTTCTACCGCCAGCGGTTCGCGCACCACGGGCACGGCGCCCCGGAGCAGGCGGTCGTCGGCCTCGGCGGCCAGGCCCACATCGCCCGGCGTTCGCAGGACGCGGTCGCGGCGTTCCGCCCGTACTTCGAGGGCCACCCGCTGTTCCGCGGGCACTCGCTGGACGAGTACCGCAAGCTCACACCGCTGTCGGTGGGCAGTCCGCAGGAGGTCATCGACAAGACGATGGACTTCCGGGAGCGCTTCGGCGACTACCAGCGCCAGTTGTGGAACGTGGACGGCATGGGGCAGCCCGTCGAGGTCGTCCTGGAGCAGATGGAGCTGCTGGCCACCGAGGTGGTGCCGGTGCTCCGCAAGGAGATGGCCTCGCTGCGCGCCCCGGGCGTGGCGGACGCGCCCACGCACGCGAGCCTGGTGCGGGCGAAGTACGGGGACGCCGAGCCGCGGCAGCCGCGGCCGAACCCCAACCGCGGGGACAACGTCACCGGCGCCTCCCCGTACCAGGACAATGATCCGTCGGTCGCCGCGCACCGGCCCCTGGCGGGCTGAGCCATGAGCACCGGCACCCCGGCCGCCGACGCGTCCGCCGCCCGCCCGCTCAGCCTCGTCGTCGTCGACGCGGGGGTCAGTGATCCCTCGTCGTCGCGGCTGCTGGCCGGCCGCATCGCCCACCGGGCCGTCGCCGCGCTGCGCGAGCAGGGGCGTACGGCCACGACCCGGTCGATCGGACTCGGTCCGCTCGCCGTCGACATCGCCCGGGCGATCGTCTCCGGGCACCCCGGTGAGGACCTGCAGGCGGCGATCGGCGAACTGGCCTCCGCGGACGGCGTGATCACCTCCACCCCGGTCTACACCGCGGGGGTGAGCGGCCTGTTCAAGTCGTTCTTCGACGTCCTGGACGGCGACCTGTTCGTCGCCAAGCCCGTCCTGCTCGCCGCGACGGCCGGCAGCGCGCGTCATGCGCTGGTGGTCGAGGACCAGGTCCGCCCCATGTTCGCCTACCTGCGCGCCCTCTCCGTCCCGACGTCGGTCTTCGCCGCCCCCGAGGACTGGGGCGCGTCGGCGCTGGGGGACCGCATCGGCCGGGCGGCCGTCGAGCTCGCGGCGCTGATGGCCAGCGGGGTCGCCGACACGATCGCGGACCGCGCCTGGTCCGGCTACCAGCACCGCTTCGGCGGCAACGCCACGCGTGCCGAACGCACCGCCGCCGACGTCGACTTCGACACCCCGCTCATGCGCCTGGCCGCCGGGGGAGCCCCGTTGCGGAAGGAAGGCCCCGCCGGCTGACCGCCGAGGCGATCCCGCCGCGCCGGGGCCGGAGCCGGAGCCGGGAGCTGAGGTGTCCGGCGGCGTACCAGCCGGCGTGGGCCAGGGCGGCGCCCGCGAGGGCGTCCAGGACGTAGTGGTTGGCGGTCAGGACGACGGTGGCGTCCATCGACACGGTGAGCGCGACGGCGAGGACGCGGAGCCAGACCTTCCGGGTGGCGGCGAGGACCGCCAGCGTCATGAGCAGGTTCCAGCCGACGTGCAGGCTCGGCATCGCCGCGTACTGGTCGGTGAAGGCGGGCGGCTGCAGCACGCGGTAGGCATGGGACTGCTGGGTGACGGTGTCCGTCATGCCCGGCGCCGCCAGTCGCGGCGGGGCCACGGGGAACGCGGCGAAGACGACGAGCCCGGCCGCGCCCGAGAACAGCATCGCGCCGGCCGCCCGGGTGTACACCTCCGGGTGCCGGGAGAGCAGCCACAGCAGGGTGAGCGCGATGACCGGCCAGTGGCCGAAGATGTAGATCCAGTTGAGGACCCGCGTGAGGGTGCGGTCGTCGACGACCAGGTCCTGCAGCGGGGACTCCCAGTCCAGGTGCAGGAACCGTTCGGTGGCCTGGACCCGGGCGGCGTTGTGCAGGGCCGTGCCCTGCGAACCGTCGGTCAGGCCCCGGACGCCGAAGTAGCCGATGACGGCGGCCACGACGACCGCGCTCCGCGGGACCAGCCGGGACGCGGTGGCGGCCGGGGGCCCGTCATGGGCCGCCCGGCAGGAGACGGCGTCGTACGCCAGGTGGCGGGCGCGGTGCGCGTAGGGCGCGATGACGCTCATCGCGGGGTCCGCAAGCCCTGCCGGTCACTCTGGGTTCCCGGGTGCGACTCCGCGCGGACTCCGGCACCCGCGAGCGGGGCCCGCCACAGCGGGACGACGATCCGGCTGCCGTCGGTGTTTCTGCCACTGCCGTCCGACGAGGGGAGTGGGCCGTTCATTTCTGCCTCCGGTTCAGTTGTGCTCGAACGCATCGCAACAACTGGGAGTTTCGTTTCCCGTATTCCAGAGGGTCGTGGTGGGGAAGATCACAGGAAGTCGTCGCGATGCGCCGGCCATGGCGCGGCATGGGGGGATCACGGGAGGCCGGGCGTTTCTTCCCTGAGGGCAAAGTGAACTGACCATGCGTCCGATGAGAGGTGTCATCGCTGCTCACGCGCAAGGTGCCCGACGTGGAGTTGACAGGGAACGGCGACCGGTATCTACTTGACGCTGCAAGCATCTGGGATGGGTGCGGCTTCCGTGCGTCCTCCGGGGATTTCCGGCGAGGAATGCGGGGCATACCTGCGACAGGCCTTTCCGCGGCGATGAATCGGTGCCCGTGGACGCGGAATTCGGCACCGTCCCCGTTTCCGGCGGGTCGCTCGTGAGTGGCGCCCGGCGATGGCGGTGCCGTGCCGATTTGCCGATCCCCTGCGGCACTTCTACGGTCATGGGACAGGGTCCATCACCTTGCGTGAGGGGACGGCCGTGGTCACCGTCAGTGATGCCTTCTACCGAATCCTGCGCCATCACGGGGTGAAGGCGGTCTTCGGCAATCCCGGGTCCAACGAGCTCTCGTTCCTCACCGGGCTGCCCGAGGACATCCCCTACTACCTGGCCCTCCAGGAGGGCGCCGCGATCGCGATGGCCGACGGCTTCGCCCAGGCGTCGGACACGACCGGCTTCCTCAACCTGCACGCCGCCTCGGGCACCGGCAACGCGATGGGCTGCATGACCAACACGGCGAGCTGCCACACCCCGATGGTCGTCATGGCCGGCCAGCAGTCCCGGCGCTACGTCCCCGTGGGCGCGATGCTCACCAACGTCGACCCGACCAAACTCTGCGACCCGCTGGTCAAGTGGTCCGGCGAACCGCCGCGGCCGCAGGACGGCCCGGCACTGGTCTCCAAGGGCCTGATGCTCGCCGGCTCCGCGCCGCGCGGCGTGGTCTACCTGTCCGTACCGCTGGACGACTGGAACGAGCCCGCCGAGGAAGGCGACCTGGCCCGCCTCATGGACCGCGGGGTCGAGGGCAGCCCCGTGGTGGCGCCGCGCGTGCTGGACGCGCTGGCCGGCGTGCTGGACCGCGCCGCGTCGCCGGTGCTCGTCCTCGGCCCGGGAGCCGACACCGAGACCGGCTTCCCCGCGGCGGTCGCGCTGGCCGAACGGGCCCGGCTCCCCGTCTGGGTGGCCCCCAGCCCGCCGCGGGCGCCGTTCCCCACGCGACACCGCTGCTACCAGGGCCAGTTGCCGTCCGCCGTCGGCGCGGTCGCGGAGGTGCTCTCCGGTCACGACGTCGTCCTGTGCTTCGGGGCGCCCGTCTTCCGGTACCACGCGCCCAGCGGCAGCGACTTCCTGCCGCCGGGCGTCAGCGTGTACGGCGTCACCGACGACCCGGACGAAGCGGCCCGCGCCCCCTTCGGCCGCCTCGCCGTGGGCGACCCGTCCGACGCCCTGGTGCGTCTGGCCGAGGCGGCCGCCCCGGGCGACCGGCCCTGGCCCCCCGGGCGCACCGTCGCGGCGGCGGACACCTCCGGGCCCGCGTTCACCGCCGAGGCGATCCTCGACGCGATCGAGCGCGGTAAGAGCGACGACACCGTGTTCGCCCTCGAGTGGACGTCCGCGGACATGGCGCGCGACCGGCTCACCATCACCCGGCCCAAGTCGCTGTTCTACCCTGCCTCCGGCGGCCTGGGCTGGGGCCTGCCCGCCGCCATCGGGCTGCGGCTCGGCCGTCCCGAGCGGCCCGTCGTCGCCCTGATCGGCGACGGGGCCATGCAGTACACCCCCTCCGCCCTGTGGACCGCCGCCCGCTACCGGGTGCCGGTCACCTTCGTGGTCTGCAACAACCGCAGGTACCGGGCGCTGGAGGAGTTCTCCCGGCTCCTCCACGTCCCGGAGGGCGACTACCTGGACATCTCCGGCATCGGCGTCCTGGACCTCGCCCGCGGCTACGGCCTGGAGGCGCACCGCGCGGAGGACCTCCAGGACCTGACGGACTTCGTGCACCAGGGGCCGACCGCCCAGGTCCCCCGGCTCGTCGAGGTCCACCAGCGCTGAAGGGGCCGCCGGCGTCCCGTCAGGAGCGGGCGACGATCGCCTCCTTCGCGGGCGTGTGCCCGGCCGCGCTCCGGCGGGGCACCAGCCATGCGGCGAGGACCGCCCCCAGTCCGGCGAGAGCGAGCACGCCGAAGCCGTACGTGTACCCGGACTCGGCGGGCAGTCCGCCCTCGCCGACGCGGGCGCCGACGATCCCGCCCATGAGCGCGGCGCCCAGGGCGCCGCCGATGGTGCGGAGGTTGGCGTTGACACCGCCCGCCACTCCCGTCTGCTCGGGGCGGACGGCGGCCACGACGACGTTCGACATCGTGGCGACGGCTCCCCCGAAGGCGGCGCCGAGCAGCACCATCGCGACCACCACCTGCCACGCGCGGTCGTGCCGGAAGGCGAGCCCGGCCAGCGCGACCACGTCGAGCACGGCCGCGGCGGTGAGCACCGTGCGCGCGCCGAGCCGGCGCGTCAGTCGCACCGACACCGGACCGGAGACGGACATCGCCACCGTCATCGGCAGCAGGAGCAGCCCGGCCCGGGTGACGCCCGCCCCGAAGCCGTAGCCGCTCTCCGGGGGGCTCTGCAGGAAGGCGGGCATGAAGCCGAGCACGGCGAAGACGCCCGCGCCGAGCAGCAGCGAGACCAGATTGGTGGTCCACACCGCGGGGACGCGCAGCATGCGCAGGTCGACCAGCGGGCTCGCGGAGCGGCTCTCCGTCACGACCCAGGCCGCGGCGAGCGCGACGGCCGCGACCAGGGGGCCGGTCACCCTGCCCGACGACCACCCCCACGCCGAGGCCTGGGTCAGCGGTACGAGCAGTGCGAGCAGCCAGCCGGCCATGAGCAGGGCGGACACCCAGCTGACGGACCCGTCGTTCCGGGACGGCGAGGGCGGCACCACCAGCCGTGCCGCCACCGCGGCGACGGCGGTGAGGGCCATCGGGACCCAGAACAACGCCCGGATGCCCAGGGCGTCGTCGAGCGGTCCGGCCAGGACGACGCCGATGCCGCCGCCCACCGCGGTCAGCGCCGACGCGAGACCGATCGCGCCGGGGATCCGCTCCCGTGGCAACTCGTCGCGGATGATCCCGAAGGCGAGCGGCAGGACGCTGCCGCCGATGCCCTGCACGGCCCGTCCGGCGATCATCACGGTGATGTCCGTGGCGACCGCCGAGAGCAGCGAGCCCGCGGCGAGCGCGGCGAGTGCCACGACGAGCATCCGGTCCTTGCCGTACCGGTCGCCGAGGCGTCCGACGACGGGTGTGAAGACGGACGCCGACAGGAGGAAGGCGGTGACGACCCAGGTGATGAGCGTCTGTGTGGTGCGCAGTTCCTCCTGCAACCGGGGAAGCACCGGGTTGATCAGCGACTGGAGCAGGGCGAACGTGAAGACGCCCAGCAGGACGACGGCCAGGACGGCGCGCGGGCGCGCGGGACGCGGGGGAGCAAGGGGTGGCATGGGGCCTTCTCTGCGAACGGGTGCGGGTTCCGCCGGTTCCGGCGCCCGGGAGGTCGGGCGGCACTCGGGCCCCGGAGAAAGATGCCAAGCAGATCTTATGTAGGTAAGATGATCTGTCAAGCAGACTATATGCGGCACCGAGGTGAATTAGGGTGTCCTCGTGACTTCACAGCGCAGCCTCGGTGCGGAGGTACCGGAGAGCGGACCGTCCGGACTGGACGGCGACTTCGGCTTCGCCATCGGCGCGGTCTTCCGCGCCTACGCGAAGGCGGTCGACGCCGCTGTCGGTGACATCCCCGGGGGCCCCCGCGGCTACTTCGTGCTCGCGGCCGCCGTCTCGGGCGAGGCGGGCAGCCAGAAGTCCCTCGCCGAACGCCTCGGGGTCGACCGGACGGTCATGACCTACCTCCTGGACGACCTGGAGGAGGCCGGTCTGGTGGAGCGCAGGCCCGACCCCGCCGACCGCAGGAGCCGGCACGTGTTCGCCACCGAGCGCGGCGCCGAACGCTGGGAGGGGTTGCGTGCCCGGGTCGGCCTGGTCGAGCAGCAGCTGCTCGGCGTGCTGCCGGAGGAGTCGCGGGAGGCGTTCCACGGCATGTTGTGCACCCTCGCCCGTCATGTGACCGGGCGCGACCCGATGGTCGACCCCTGCCAGGTGGTCGTCGAGTTCGGCATCGCCGAGGAGTCGGCGCGGGCACCACGCCGCGGACGGCGGCGTCCCGCGAACTGACCGTCAGGGGTGCCGTGGTGGCGCCCCCGCTCCACTGCTGCCGCCGCCGTCCGTCCGGATGGCGGCGGCTTCGTCTTGGAGGGCCGAGGAATGCGTGCGCCCACAGATGTGCTGCAATATATATTGTTTGCGAGGCAGATAAGCTGTCCGGCAGCATACTTAGAGGGGCGAGGTCATGCCCGACCACGGTCACGAGCTCCTGCTCGGCACGTTCATCACCCCGACCGCCCACGACCCCGCGCAGGCCGTGGCCCTGGCCGAACTCACCGAGGCGTCGGGCCTGGACGTCGCGACGTTCCAGGACCACCCCTACAACCCGGACTTCCTCGACACCTACACGCTCATGACCTGGGTCGCGGCGCGGACGAGCCGGCTGCGCGTCTCGGCGAACGTCACGAACCTGCCCCTGCGCCCGCCCGCGATGCTCGCGCGTACGGCGGCGAGCCTGGACCTCCTGTCCGGAGGGCGGTTCGAACTCGGCCTCGGCGCAGGCGCCTTCCCCGACGCCGTGCACGGCATGGGCGGCCGCCGCCTGACGCCGGGCCAGGGGACCGAGGCGCTCGAGGAGGCCCTCGACGTCATCCGTGGCGTGTGGGACGGCGACGCTCCCGGCCCCCTGCGCTTCCAGGGCCGGCACCACACCGTCCCCGGGATGAAGCGCGGCCCGCGCCCCGCCCACGACATCGGCGTCTGGCTCGGCGCCTACAAACCGCGGATGCTGCGCCTGACGGGCCGTAAGGCCGACGGATGGCTGCCCACCCTGGAGTACCTGCGGACCCCGGGGATGGCGGAGGCCGGCAAGACGATCGACGAGGCGGCGCTCGCGGCCGGCCGCGACCCCGGGGAGGTCCGGCGCCTGCTCAACGTCCTCCGGGTGGACTTCTCCCCGGTGCGGCGCGGCCACCTCCAGGGCCCGCCGGCGCAGTGGGTCGAGGAACTGCTCCCGCTCGTCCTGGAACACGGTTTCTCCGGCTTCTTCATCGGCCGGGACGACCCGCACGTGATCCGAACCTTCGGCGAGGAGGTGGCGCCCGCGCTGCGCGAGGCCGTCGCACGCGAACGGGCCGCCGCGGGCACGGGCACCGCCCCGCGGCGCCCGGCGGTCACCCTCGCCGCGCGCCACGACACGCTCGACTACGACGCCGTCCCCGAGTCCCTGGCCGGCAAGGTCGTCGAACCGGGCGACCGCGGCTACGAGGACGTGCGCCACACCTACACCCGCACCGGATCGCCCGCCCTGGTCGTCCGTGCGGAGAGCGCCGACGACGTGGTGGCGGCCCTCGCCTACGCGCGCGGCCAGGACGCCGCCGTCGCGGTGCGCAGCGGCGGTCACGGCATCAGCGGCCGTTCCACGAACGACGGCGGGGTCGTCATCGACCTCTCCGCGATGAACGCCGTCGAGGTCCTCGACCGGTCCACCGGCCGGGTCCGCATCGAGCCCGGCGCGCGATGGGGGGACGTCGCACGCGCCCTCGCCCCGTACGGCCTGGCCATGAGCTCCGGCGACTACGGCGACGTCGGCGTCGGCGGGCTCGCCACGGCGGGCGGCATCGGCTACCTGGCCCGCAAGTACGGCCTCACCATCGACCACGTCACCGCGGCCGAGATCGTCGTCGCCGACGGCCGCAAGCTCCGCGTCGACGCCGGGCACCACCCCGACCTCTTCTGGGCGATACGCGGCGCGGGCGGCAACTTCGGCGTCGTCACGGCCTTCGAGCTGGAGGCCTACGAGGTCGAGGACGTCGCCTACGCCACGCTCGTCGTCGACGCGACCGACACAGCGGACTTCCTGATGGAATGGGGGCGTCTGGTGGAGGCCGCCCCGCGGGAGATCAGCAGCTTCCTGTCGCTCTTCCCGGGACGGCGCGGCGCGCCGGTGACCGCGCGGATCACCCTGGTGTACGCGGGCGACGACGTCGAGGAGGCGCAGCAGGCCCTCACGCCGTTCCTGGGCACCGGGCCGGTCCTCGATCAGCAGGCCCAACTCGCCCCGTACCACGCGATCGTGGCGCCGACCGGAAACCGGCACCGCGGGCAGGGCCTGGAGGACACGCGCAGCGGACTGCTCGCGCACATGACCCGCGAGGCGGCGGAGACCGTCGAGGCGATGATGAAGTCCGGCGACCTCCTCATCATGCAGTTCCGCTCGATGGGCGGTGCCGTGCACGACGTGCCCGCCGACGCGACGGCCTGGTCGCACCGCACCCAGGAGTTCTCCGTGCTCGCCGCCACCGCGCCGGACCTCGTCCCGCGCATGAACGCCCAGTGGGCCCGTCTGTACCCGCACTTGGACGGCATGTACCTGAGCTTCGAGACGGACACCGACCCGGCCCGCCTCCAGGACGCCTTCCCCGAGCCGGCCCTCACGCGGCTGCGCCGGACCAAGGCCGAGTGGGACCCGGGGAACGTCTTCAACCGCAACTTCCCCATCCCGCCCGCCACGTCCTCCGACGGCGGCACGGCCGGACGGTAGGCCCACGGCCGCGATCGCCCGGGCCGCTGAGGGGTCCTGAGCGACGCCATCCGGAGTGGGTTCTCCGGTTGGTAGGCTGGGCGTATGGCAGCGACCGAGAGCCCCCGATCCGCAGAACGGGGACTGCGCGCGGACGCCGTGCGCAACCGGCAGCGGATCGTGGCGGCCGCGCGTCAGATCTTCGAAGAGCGGGGCCTGGACGCGCCGTTGGACGAGGTCGCCGAGCGCGCCGGGGTCGGCGCCGGCACGCTCTACCGGCGCTTCCCGACCCGCGAGGAACTGGTCGAGGCCGCTTTCGCGGAAGAGCTGACGCAGGTGGGAGCCATCGCCGAGGAGGCGCTGCTCTGCGAGGACCCGTGGACCGGCTTCACCACGTTCGTCGAGCGGCTGTGCGGGGCCATGGCGGCCGACCGCGGCATCAGCGACCTGCTCGTCCTCAGGCTTCCCAACTCGCGGGTGGCCGCCGGCTCCTGTGAGCGCCAGAACCGCGCCGTGGGCGAACTCGTGCGCCGGGCACAGGAGGCCGGAGCCCTGCGCGAGGACGTCGTTCCGGAGGACGTCCTCCTGTTCCTCATGGCGAACGCGGGCGTCATCGAGGTGACCCGGGGCGCCGCCCCCCACGCGTGGCGGCGCCTGGTGGCGTTCCTGCTGGAGGCGTGCAGGCCGGTCCACACCGGTCCGTTGCCGGCCGCGCCGACCCCGATGCAGACCCAGCGCGCGCTGCTGGGGAACGCGGAGGCCAAGGGCCTGCGGGCGCCGGGCCGCGAGGGCCGCGGCCTCGGCTGACCGTACCGCCGGGCCTGTGCGGTGTTAGGTGCGTCACGGCGGAAATAAGTGGAGAGCCAAGTCCGGTTACCTGATCGGAAGACGAAGTCGACGCGCCGCCGTGGCGACGCGGACCCGGCTGATCAGGAGGCCGCCGTGAACCCATCCCCATCCGCGAGAGATGGCTGGACGGCACTGGGGCAGGACGCGGCGCACGTGCTCGACCGGATCCACGCCGTGGCCCCCTGGCCGCTGATGGCGGTGACCTTGCTCTGGCTGTCCCACCGGCAACCCGCGGTCTACGTCCGCGTCGCCGTCGCGTTGCTGCTGTCGAGCGGGGCCGGGCTCGCCCTCTCCGCGTCCATGGGGCGCGTGCCGGTGCGCGGGGCGTCTCCCGCCCGTGACTACCTGGCGGACTACTTCGCGCTGCCCGGCGCGGGGGCGGGCTGGTACCTGCTGACGGCGCTCGCGGTCGTCGCCACCGTCCCGGCCGTCTGGGCGCGGATCGCCGTGGCGGCGATCGCCCTGTCCTCGGTCACGGCGGCGGTGGCGACCGCCGACGACCCGGTGGCGGGCGCCCTGCTGGCCGCGGGCGTGCCGGTGCTCGCCTGGTTCACCGCACGCCACGTGCCGTACCGGCGGGGGGCGCGACGCGCACCCGAAGCGGCGCCGCTGCGGCAGGCGGGCTGACGGCCATGCACCTGGACGGCCTGATCGAGGCAGCCGGATGGTGGTCGTACGTCGTCGTGTTCGCCGTGACGGCGGGGGAGACCAGCGCGTTCGTCGGCCTGCTGCTCCCCGGGGAGACGGTCATCCTCCTCGCGGCCGCCATCGCGGGCCGGGGGGACCTGGACCCCCTGCTGCTGGCCGCCGCCGTGGTCACCGGCGGCATGGCCGGTGACAGCCTCGGCTTCGCACTGGGCCGGCACTGCGAGCGGCACCCGGGCACGTGGCTGCACCGGATACGGCCCGACAGCCGGATCGGACGCGCCCAGCACTTCCTGCTGCGCCACGGCGGGGCGGCGGTGTTCACCGGCCGGTTCGTCGGTTTCGTCCGTACCTTCCTGCCGTTCGTCGCGGGGGCGTCCGGCATGCCCTACCGCCGCTTCTTCGCCTACAGCAGCGCCGCGTCGCTGGTCTGGGGCGTCGGCAACGTGCTGCTCGGCTACTTTGCCGGCGCGGCCGCCACGGAACTGCTGCACCGGGCCGGTCTCGTCGCGATCCCCGTGCTCGTCGCCGCGGGTGCGGCCGCGCTGGTCGCCACCCGGCTCGTCGCCCGGCACCGGCGCGGGAGCGCACGCGCCGCGTCGAGGATCGTGGCGTCCGGCGGGCGCGCCCCGCGGACACCGGAGCAGGACCCCGCGGGCACGTACAGCTCCGCACGGGAGTCGTGAGCGACCGCGTTCACGGTCCGACCCGGGACCCCGGCGCGAGGCCGGTTGGTACTCTGCGCCTCCGCGCGGCAACGGGGGGGGACGGATGACGGCGGAATCGGGAACACGGGTGCCTCCGAGACCCTGGTCCAGGGGGATCGGGTTCGGCATCCTCTACGGCGGGCTGACCTCGGTGGTCTCCGTCGTCGCCATCGGCAGGGCATGGGCCGCGTGCGACGTCGGCGTCAACGCGGCCGCGAACTCGTTGACGCTGCTCTTCCTCGCGCCCCTCATCTGGGTCGCGACGGCGATCCCATGGGTCGTCCTGCACGGCACCCTGGGACGACGCCACCGACGGGCGGCACTGGTCGCGGGTCTGGCCTTCACCGTCTGGTTCACGTGGTTCCTGGTGACGTGGCTCGGCATGCCGGACTCCTACCCGAGCCCCTGGTGCACGGACAACGTCCCGCCGTGGTGGCCGAGTTACCTTCCCGCGTGAGGCGGCCCCCGGTGGGCTCCCCGCCAGGGAGACCGGTGCCAGGGGAGGGGATACCGCACGCACGGTGATCCCTCTAGGATCCCCGCGTGCCCGAGACAGAGATCGTGACATCCGGTGAGCGCCCCGACCTCCGTCGGCAGGTGAAGGACGCGCTCTGGGGCGGGTGGCCGGAGTTCATCCTGCACGCGCCGTCCTCGGCCGTGTACCGGCGCCGGGCGCTGGCGTACTTCCCGCGGTTCGACGTGCTGCTGCTGGACGGCGGGGAGGTGGTGGCCGGCGGGGCGGGGGTGGCGTTGCGCTGGGACGGGGACGTCGGCACGCTGCCGGACGGCTACGACGGCGCGATGGCCGCCGCGGTGACCGGGCACGAGGCCTCCGTCGTGCCCGACACCCTCTGCATCATGGTCGCCACCGTGCGTCCGGACCGCCTCGGCGGCGGACTGGCCGGCACGGTGCTCACGGCGCTGCGCGACCGCGCCGTGGACGCCGGACTGAGGCGGGTGATCGCACCGGTGCGGCCGACCCTCAAGGCGCGCTACCCGCTGGCGCCGATGGAGGACTTCGCCGGCTGGGCGCGCCCGGACGGGCTGCACCTGGACCCCTGGATCCGCACCCACCAACGGCTCGGGGCGACGGTCCTCGCGCCCGCGCCGCGCTCCATGGTGATCCCCGGCACCGTGGCCGAGTGGGAGTCGTGGGCCGGCATGGCCTTCCCGCGGACCGGCGGTTACGTCGTCCCGGGAGCCCTCGACCTCGTGGAGATCGACCGTGAGCGGGACCAGGGCGTCTACGCCGAGTCCAACCTGTGGATGCGGCACCTCTAGCCGCTCCCGGCGGCAGGCTCAGGCGGCGCTGACGAGGTCGTCGCGGCCGAACAGCGGGGCGTAGTCGCACGGCAGCTGGTGGAGGACCCGCGTGGTCAGGTCGCGTCCGGCCAGGCGGGCGACCACGGCGAGTACGGTGCAGCTGTCCCAGCGTGCCGTGGCGGTGCTGCCGCCGGTGCGGGCGGCCAGGTCCTCGACGAAGGCGCCGCAGGTGATGGGCCGGATCTCCGGGATCTCGGCGGTGAAGACCAGCGCCGCCTCGACCGGCAGGCACGCGGCCAGGGCGACGCGTTCGTCGCCGATGAGCCGGCGGCCCAGGGCGGCGAGCACCGCCCGCACGGCCTCCTCGGCCCGCTCCCGGGTGGGGTAGACGCCGTCGTACCGCACCCGCTCCAGCATGTGGTCGAACGTCATGGACGCCGTGGGCCGACCCGGTTGGGGCTGGGGGGACATCGGAGGACCTCCGCGGTGGGTGGGCGTGCCGGCCGGGGGGTCCGGCCGTTCCGCCCCCGTCTACCCCGGAATCCGCGGTGTATGACTGCCGGACCGCCATGAGGACGGTACGGCCCGAAGGCCGTGAAGCGGAGCAAGGCCTTCTGCCGTCGTAAGTCTTGACCTGCGCACTACAAAACCGTACATTCCGCCTGCCCGGCCGCTCCGGACGGGCTTCCGTTCGTCGACCTTGGGGGGTTCCGCATGCACTGGTACGTGGACGTGCTCAAGAAGTACGCCGTCTTCGGCGGGCGCGCGCGCCGCACCGAATACTGGATGTTCGCGCTGTTCAACGTGGTGATCAGCATCGTGCTGGTCCTCGTCGGGCGCGCGATCGACTTCAACTTCCTCCAGTCGGTCTACGCGCTCGCGGTGCTGCTGCCCGGGCTCGGCGTCGCCGTCCGCCGCCTGCACGACACCGGGCGGTCCGGGTGGTGGATCCTGATCGCCCTCGTCCCGGTCGTCGGCGCGATCGTCCTGCTGGTGTTCTTCTGCACCGAGGGCCAGCCCTCCGAGAACCAGTACGGCGCGAACCCGAAGTTCAGCGGCGCGCCCGCCTGATCTCCCGCCTGATCTCCGCGTGGTGAGGGGCCCCTTCCGGCCGGGCCGGCCGGAAGGGGCCGCGTGCCGTCCGGGCCGTGCGGTGTCTGAATTCGCCGGTCGGGGGGTGTGGGGGGATGCTGGTGTATATGAGTACGCGCGTTCCTGCGGATTCTGTGCCTCGGGCGGAGTTGCCCGGGTGGTCGCCGATGCTGGCGGTGGCGGGGCCGTTGCCGGGGCCGGGGGCGGAGGCGGAGTACGGTTTCGAGCCGTTGTTCAACGGTGCCCGGGTGCTGGTGTACCTGCCGGGGGACGGTGAGGTGCGGTTGGTGTCGGGGATCGGGCAGGACGTGACGGCGGGGTATCCGGAGTTGCGGGGGTTGCCGGGGTCGTTGCCGCCGGGTCTGGTGGGGGTGCTGGACGGGGAGATCGTGGCGTTGGGGAAGCATGGTGGGGTGTCGGTGGAGCGGTTGCAGCGGCGGATGAGTCTGCGGCATCCGGCGGCGGTGGCGGAGGCGGCCGAGGCGATGCCGGCGCAGTTGGTGGTGTACGACATCCTGCACTTGGGGGAGCCGGTGTTGCATTCGCCGTACACGGCGCGGCGGGCGTTGCTGGATGATCTGGGGGTGTCGGGGCCGCATGTGGTGGTGCCGCCGTACTGGCCGGCGATGGCGAGTGAGGCGTTGCACTACATCCGTCAGGAGGGGTACGACGGTGTGGTGGCGAAGCGGTTGACCAGTACGTACCTGCCGGGTCGCCGCAGCCGTGACTGGATCAAGGTCAAGAACCTCCACGCCGACGACTCCTGACCCCCACCCGGGCCGCCGCGACCGGTGACCGCCGGGCCCGGGGCGCCCCACACGCCTCCCGGGCCCGGCCCGCCCGCGGTCACCGCCGACGGGTGATCGTCTTGTGCTCGACGTAGCCGGTCAGGCCCACCGACCCGTACTCGCGGCCGATGCCGCTGGCCTTGTAGCCGCCGAACGGGCCGTCGAAGCTCATCGGGGAGCCGTTCAGGGTGACGGTCCCGGTGCGCAGCCGGCGGGCGACCGCCAGCGCACGCTCGGGGCTCGTGGTCCAGACGCCCCCCGACAGGCCGTAGTCGGAGTCGTTGGCGATCCGCACCGCGTCGTCCTCGTCGTCGTAGGCGATCACGACCAGCACGGGGCCGAAGATCTCCTCCCGGGCGATGCGCATGCCGTTGTCGACGTCGGCGAAGACGGTGGGAGTGACGTAGTTGCCCTCCTCCAGCCCGCGCGGTACCTCGGGGCCGCCGGTCACCAGGCGGGCGCCCTCCTCGATGCCCAGCTTGATGTAGTCGATCACGCGCTGCTGCTGGTCACGGCGGATCATGGGGCCGATGAAGGTGTCCGGCTCGGAGGGGTCGCCGACCTTCAGGGACTCCACCATCTCCTTCAGGGCCGTGACGACCTCCTCGTAGCGGCTGCGCGGCGCCAGGATCCGGGTCTGCAGGATGCAGGCCTCGCCGTTGTTCGCCAGGGAGCCGAAGCGCAGCCCCTGCATCACGGCGGGGAGGTCGGCGTCGTCGAGGATGACGGCCGCGGACTTGCCGCCCAGTTCGAGGCTGACCCGCTTGAGCTGCTCGCCGGCGATCGAGGCGATGCGCCGTCCGGCGCGGGTCGAGCCGGTGAAGGCGATCTTGTCGACGTCCGGGTGCGAGACGAGGTGCTCGCTGGTCTCCCGGTCCGCCGGGAGGACGCTGAGCACGCCCTCGGGGAGGCCCGCCTCGTGGAAGAGGTCCGCCAGCAGCATCATGCTCAGCGAGTTCTCCGGGGAGACCTTCAGCACCACGGTGTTGCCGGCCAGGAGGGCCGGGGTCAGCTTGGCCGTGGCCGCGGAGAAGGGCGAGTTCCACGGGATGACCGCGGCGACCACGCCGATCGCCTCGCGCCTGACCACGGTGTCGAAGTCCACCGAGGGGTCGGAGGGTTCGAGGACCTCCTCCCAGCCGAGTTCGGCGGCGGCCTTGAGGTAGGCGTCGACCTGGCGGGTCAGGAACGGCTGGCCGGCCCTGGTGAACCAGCCCGCCGAACCGTTCTCGGCGGATATGGCCGCGGCGATCTCGTCGGCACGGGCCTCGCGCAGCGCGTTGACCCGGCGGATCACCTCCTGCCGCTCCTTGGGGTCGGTGCGCGGCCACGGCCCGTTGTCGAAGGCCTCACGCGCCGCGGCGACGGCGGCGTCCACGTCCGCGTCGGCTGCCTGGGCCACCCTGCCCAGGACGGACTGGTCGTGGGGGGAGCGGATCTCGAGGAGGAGGTCAGGGTCGCTGGGGGTCACCCAGGAGCCGCCGATGAAGAGCCTGTCGCGAAGGGTCATCAGTCACGTCTTCCAGTTGCGGGGGCAAGGTGGGGCAAGGGCAAAGCGGGGGGCGGGGGTACGGGGGTGCGGGGTCACGCGGAGCCGGAAGCGACCGGGTGGTCCGTGGAGCGGCTGAGGTGCGCCCACGTCCTGGCCTCCGTCAGACGTGCCTCCTCGGCGTCCAGTGCGATCTCCAGCGCGTCGCTGCCGAGCAGCAGGCGGCGCGGGGGCTCCTCGGCGCCGACGACGTCGACGATCGCCCGGGCCATGCGGGCCGGGTCGCCGGGCTCGTTGCCGCTGTAGGCCGCGAACCGCTCCTGCCACCGCCCGACGGTCTGCTCGTAGTCGGTACCGATCGGGCCTGAGGTCAGCGCGGCGCCGGCGGCCCAGCCGGTGCGGATGCCGCCCGGCTCCACGATGGTCACCTTGATGCCGAGCGGGGCCACCTCGTTCGCCAGGACCTCGGAGAAGCCCGCGACCGCGAACTTGGCGGTCTGGTACGCGCTGAGGCCGGGCGTGCCGCCGACCCGGCCGCCGATGGACGAGATCTGCACGAAGTGCCCGGAGCGCCGGCCGCGCAGGACGGGCAGCGCCGCCCGCGTCACGTTGACGACCCCGAAGAGGTTCGCCTCGATCTGGGCCCGGAACTCGTCCTCCGGGAAGTCCTCCACCGAGCCGTTGGTCGCGTAACCCGCGTTGTTGACCACGACGTCGAGGCCGCCGAAGCGCTCGACCACCGCCGCGACCACCTGCCGGGCCTCCGCGGGCGAGGTGACGTCCAGCGCGAGGCTCTGGAGCCGCTCGGGGTTCGCCGCCGCCAGCTCCGCCAGCGCCTCCGGCTTGCGCGAGGTCACCGCGACCCGGTCGCCCGCCTCCAGCGCCGCGACCGCGAGGGCCCTCCCGAGGCCCTGGGAACCACCGGTGATCAGCCACGTACGTGCCATGGGACGTTCCTCCTGTCCTGCGACGAGCGCTCTCGGGCCGGGGGACGGATCCGAGGTCACTGTCGAAGCTCTTCGATTAACTGCAACATCAATGTAGCACTATGCCCGGCCGATGCAGCGGGTGTGATGGTGATGTACGTCTAACTGCGACTCCCTGTTACCATGACGCCATCATGAGAGCCGATGCCGCACGTAACCTCGCCGTGGTCCTGCGCACCGGGGCCCGGCTGCTGGCCGAGGACCCCGGCACGTCGATGTCGGCCATCGCCAGCGCGGCGGGGGTGGACCGGACGACCGTCCACCGCCGCTTCGCCACGCGCGAAGCCCTGCTCAACGCCGTCTTCCACGCGAAACTCGACTCCGCCGAGCGCGTCCTCGACGAGGCGCGGCTCATGGAGGCGCCCGTGGGCGTGGCCCTCCACCGCTACGTGGAGGGGATCGTCCCCGTCAGCCGTGAGTGGCCCGTCGACACGCGCCGCATGATGCGGCAGGACCCCGACGCCGACCGCCGGCGTGCGGAGCAGAGCGCGCGGCTTGACGCCTTCGTGCGGCGCGCCGCGGACGAGGGTCATCTGCGCCCCGACGCCTCCCCGGAGTGGGCGAGGGCGGTCCTCGACCAGTTGGTGGACACCGTCGCCCACCGCTTTCCCGAGGTGGAGCCCCCGCGGGCTGCCGACCTCGTGGTGGACGCGTTCCTCAACGGCTTCGGCCGCTCCTGATCCTCCGGGCGGCCGGAAGCGCGGCGGTCACAGTCCGAGGGCGATGGCGGTGCGGGTGAGTTCGGCGGTGCTGTAGATGCCGAGCTTGGTGCGGATGCGGCGGAGGTAGGCGTCGACGGTGTGCTTGGACAGTCCCATGTGGCGGGCGGTCTGGAGGTAGGTGCGGCCCGCGGCGATGTGGCGGAGGGTCTCGCGTTCGCGGGGGGCGAGTTCGGGGACGTCGCCGCCGGTGCCGGCGGTGTCGGCGTCGGGGCTGGGGTCGGCCTGGGGCGTGGCGGGTGCGGAGCTCATGGCGGTGTCCTTCGGCGGTTCGGCGGCTGCGGTCCCTGCTCACGCCCTCGGTAGCAGGAGGTGGATGTCCGATTGGGGCGTTTTGCCCTCCATGGACCACTTTCGCGCTGCGAGGTCATGACCCCGTCCGCCGACTGTCACAGACGTGTCACACCATGCCCGCGGGGCCGGCCCAGGGGGCCGCCTGCCCGCCGACACCGCCGCCCACGGGGGAAGTCGGAGGGCCGGTCAGTCGAGGGGCGGAACGGCGTCCACGTCGAACGGCTCCGGAAGCGGCACGCAGGCGTCGGGGTCCGGCAGCTGCTGCGCCGTCCAGATGCACTTGCCGTTCGGGGTGTAGCGGGTGCCCCACCGCTGGGACAGGGAGGCGACGAGCTGGAGGCCCCGGCCCCCCTCGTCCGTCTCGGAGGCGTGGCGGATGCGGGGCATCGTCAGGCTGTCGTCGGAGACCTCGCAGACCAGGTCGATGTCCCGCAGCAGCCGCAGCGTCATCGGGCCCTTCCCGTGGCGGACGACGTTCCCCACCAGCTCACTGGCGAGCAGTTCCGTCGTCGGCGTCAGCTCCTCCAGACCCCACGCGGACAACTGCTCCCGCACGTGCCCGCGGGCCATCCCCGCCGCCCGCGGGTCCTCGGGGAGCGGCCAGCAGGCGATCCGCTCGGGGGCGAGCGCGTGGACGCGGGCGACGAGGAGCGCGATGTCGTCGCTGGTGGTCCGCCCTACCGGGAGCAGCCCGCAGATGAGGGCGTCGCAGAGCGCCCCCAGGTCCTCGGCGTCCGCGTCGGCCAGCAGGCGCGCCAGATCGCCCAGGCCCTCGTCGATCTCGCGCTCGGAGGACTCGACCAGCCCGTCGGTGAACAGCACGAGCAGGCTCTCCCGGGGGACCTGCAGTTCGACGCTCTCGAACGGCTGCTCCGCGGCCCCCAGGGGCGGGTTCGGCGCCGCCTTCGGAAAGCGCACGGTGCCGTCGGGATGGACGACCGCGGGCGGGGGGTGTCCGGCGCGTGTGACCGAACAGGTGCCGGTGGTCGAGTCGTAGAGCACGTAGAGACAGGTGGCGTAGGAGTCCGCGCCGAGTCCGCCGACGATGTCGTTGAGGTGCCCCATGATCTCGTCAGGGGGCAGTTCGAGACCGGCCAGCGTGTGGACGGCCGTGCGCAGGCGTCCCATGGTGACCGCCTCGGACAGGCCGTGGCCCATCACGTCGCCGATGACGAAGGCGACCCGGCCGGCGGACAGCGGGATCACGTCGTACCAGTCGCCGCCGACGTCCGCGCCTTGCTCGGTCGGCAGGTAGCGGGCGGCGAGGGTGCACGACGGCAGCGCGGGCAGCTCCTGGGGGAGCAGCGCGCTCTGCAGTTCCCGGGAGCGGGTGTGCTCGGCGTCGTACAGGCGCGCGCGTTCCAGGGCGTGGGCCACCAGGGCGCTGATGGCGCTCAGCAGGGTGCGCTCCTCGTCCGTCAGGCGCCGCGGCTGGTCGAAGGCGACCACGCAGACGCCGAAGGTGAGCCCGGAGGCGGTCAGCGGCAGGAAGGCCCAGGACCCCTTCCCGGTCAGGTGCGGGCGGTCGGACATGGCCGGGTACCGCGCCGCGTACTCCTCGGCCGAGGAGACGAACACCGGTCCGCTGGTCGAGATGGCGTCCCACACCGGGTCCTTGGCACCCCGGGGACGGCCTTGGAGGTTGTCGAGGAAGGCCTGCGGGTAGCCGACGGACCCCACGTTGTAGGCCCTGCCGTCCTCGAGCGCCTGCACCAGCAGCCCGGTGGCGCCGAACGGCGGCAGGACACGCTGGGCGACGGCGTCCACCACGTCGCGCGAGGTCGTCGCCTTGGCGAGGGCCGCGGTCAGTTCGGCGATCCGGGTCGCGCGTTCGCCCGCCGCTCGCTCGGCGGCGGCGCGCTCGGCCTCGTGCCTGCGCCGGTCGGTGACGTCGGTGAAGTAGAGCGTCACCCCGTCGGGCAGGGGGACCAGCCGGACCTGGTAGCAGGAGCCCGTGTCCGGCATCCGTACGTCGAAGCTCGTGGGCGCCGCCTTGGCCGCGGCCTCCCGGCAGCGCGACTCCAGGCCGGGGATCTGCCGCAGCGACGGCAGCGTCCAGAGCACCCGGCCGAACAGCTCCTCCTCGGAGGAGCCGAGCACGTCCTCGGCCTCCAGGTTGACGAAGGTGATGCGCCAGTCCTCGTCCGCGGAGAGGAAGCCGTCGCTCATGTACCGCAGGGCGCGGCTCAGCGCGTCACGCGCGGACCGCGACTCGTTGCTCTCCCACGCCGTGCCGATCATCCGGTACGGCTCGCCCCTGTCGTCCAGGACCACCTTGGCGCGGGTCTCGGTCCAGCCGTAGCTGCCGTCGGGGCGGCGCACCCGGTACTCGGCCTCGAACACGCCCCGGTCCCGGATCGCCCTCTCGGCGGTGGCGAGCGTCCACCGAAGGTCGTCGGGGTGGACGACCTTCATCCAGCTCTCGACCCGGGGCACGAAGTCGGAGGGGTCGGTGCCGTAGACGGCCATGGCCGCGTCGTCCCAGGCGAGTTCGCCGGTGCGGATGTTCCAGTCCCACGTGCCCACCTCGACGGCCTTCAGCGCCTGCCGCAACCGGCTGCCGCTGGGTTCCTCGTGCGTGGGGCGGGTCGGGGGCGGTGCCTGGTCCACGCGTTCCTGCGCCCAGGCGGTCACCGCCTCGAGGAACCGCCACTGCTCCTCGGTGGGCTCCCCGGCCGAGCCGGTGACGACGGTCAGCGACCCCACCGAGCTCACCCCGTCGGACAGGGCCACGGAGGCCAGTCCCGTGCCGGGCCATCCCTTCGCCGTCCCGGGCCGGCCTGCGCCGGCCGATCCGTCGGCCGCCCACACGCGGCCGTGCCGGCGTACGGCGCGCGCCGGGACCGCCGGGCTCTCCTGGTCGATGATCTCCCAGGGGCGTACGTACCCCGGTGACAGTCCGACCGTGGACACCAGGCGCAGCGCCGACATCGGCCCGCACAGGTGGACCGTGCCGCCCAGCCCGTCCAGCTCGGCGACCGCGTGCTGCAGCGCGAGCCGGAGCACCTCGCCCTCACCGATGCCCTTCTCCACATCGGCGAGGAGCGCCAATCGGTCGTTCACGATGTAAATGTACATTTATGGAGCAAAGCTGGCAGGCGAGGCAGGCCTTACTCCGTGGTGGTCCGGTTCCGCTCGGGCTCCCCGGGGCCGCCGGGGCACGGGGCGCGGTCGGGGGCCTCCTGGACGTGCAGGAGGAAGAGGGCGTTCAGCACGTCGTCCGACATGCCGGCGAGGAGGGCTTCCGGTGTCGTGGCCATCGCGTGCGCGAGGTCGTCGACCAGGTGCGCCAGACCGTCGATGCCGGACTCCTGCGCGCCGGAGGCGGCGTCGGGGCCGGCGGGGCCGTGGGGAGCGGCGGCGTGGCGATGGGTGGTCGTCTGGTTGCTCATGGGCGTCTTCCGAACGGGGCGGGGGGGTGACCGCGGCGGGCGGCCGTGCGAGGTGTGCCGGACACGGCCAAGGTTGCGTCATCGCGGCCGAGCCGGCCACGGAACGCTGTTCCTATGCCTCCCGGTACCAGGCGGGGAGCGGGGGGAGCCGTGTCCTGCCCGGTACGGGCAGGACACGGCCCGGGGTCAGGCGGCCGCGACGCGCTGCGCGACTTCCTTGCCCTTGGTGGTCGCGTCCTCCAGTGCCCGGGTCCACGAGGCCTCGGCCAGCGGGACGAGCTCGGCCATGGCGGGGTTCGAGGCCGCCGCGGTCAGTTCGGGGACGATGAAGTCCAGGTCCAGGCCCATGTACTCGCCGAGGATGGACCGCAGGTAGTTCTGGACGTACTCGGAGGACTCCCGCGGGGTGCCCGGAGCGTAGGAGCCGCCGCGGCTGGCGATGACGGTCACCGGCACGCCCTTCACGCTGGAGGTGTCGCCGGTCGTGCGGCCGACCATGAGCACGTGGTCGATCCAGCTCTTGAGCGTCGACGGGATCGTGAAGTTGTACATCGGGGCGCCGAGGAGCACGGCGTCGGCCTTCTCCAGTTCCTCGATCAGGGCCAGACGGCCCGCGAAGGCCGCCGCCTGTTCGGGGGTGTGCGACGGGGCGTCGACGAAGGCGGCGGAGAAGCCGTGCAGATCGAGGTGGGGGAGCGGGTCCGCGGCGAGGTCGCGGTAGACCACGGTGCCGTCCGGGTGCTGCTCCTGCCATGCGTCGCGGAAGGTCAGCGCGACGGTGCGGGAGCGGGAGTCGGAGCCCGGGTGGAGGGAGGAGTCGAGGTGCAGCAGGGTTGCCATGTGAGTTCCAGGTGCGTCAGACGTGTGCGTGTCCCCGTGGGGCGGCTCCCCGGCGTCATGACGCCGGGGAGCCCGGTGGCCCGCGTCGCCGGGGGGATGCGAGGTGCGGGTCCCACGGCTCCACCGTGATGCACCCGGGTCCCGCGGGCCAAAGAGAGGATTAGCCGCTAACTTTTGGTAAGTACCTGGTCGTGGGGCGATGAACCACCGTCGGTGGAAAGGGAGTCGACCGCGAAGGGAGTGGCCTGCCACGGCCGCCACACGGGCGTCATGGCGCGCCGCAGCGCCGCTCGGCCCGGCCGACGGTGCGTGTGCGGCGGTACGCCGAAGGCTCCCCGGTCCGGAGGAGTCAGGACGGGGAGCCTGGGCGGTTTTCCGCGGAGGGGTGCCGGGGCGCGCGGTGTGCGCGGCAGACGCGCGGCCAACTCAACTCCGGGGCAGCGGAGTTGGTTGTTCCCTCTGGTGTCGGCCCGGCGCAGGCGCATGCGCGGGCGCGGGTCGGTGAGGTCGGGGGCGGGACGGCGCGGGCGGTGTTCAGGCCCGGGCGGTGTTCAGGCCCGGGCGGCCGCGTCGCCGGAGCCGGGGGTGTCGAGCGGGCGGCGGTGGGTGCCCATGCCCCGGACGCCGATGGAGGTGATGCGCTCACCGGCGGGCCGGCCGCGGTGCCGTCCGGTACCGGAGGCGGTGGCCGGGGTCTGCAGGCGCCGTACCGCCACGAAGGCGTTGTTGAGCAGGCCGCCGGACTTCGTCGTCGGGATGGGCATGGTGTTCTCCGGGTCTTTCGGTGTGCCGGTGGCGGCGCGGGTGGGGGAGGGGCGGGGGCCGGTGCCGGTGCCGGGCCGTGCGAGGACGGGGCGGCTCGGCACCGGTGTGGCCTCCTGCCTGTCGGCGGGGCGTGCGTGGCCCGGCGGGGTGTGCCGGATCCGGTCGCGCCTCAGCGGACGGGCCCGTGGCCGTGGGACTGCCAGACGGTCACCCAGTGGCCGTGGGACCAGCGGGCCAGGCGGTGGCCGTCGTACCGGTAGAGCTTGCCGTCGTACCCGTACCAGTACTGCACCTGGTGGTGGCCGTAGTCGTAGTGGTGGCGGGTGACCTCGTCGTTCCAGCGCCGGTCGTCGTTCCCGGTGCGGTCGCCCGTCCTGTCCCACGTCGTGCTGCTGACGCTCACGGCCTGCCGGTCCTGGCCGGCGGGCCGGGGGGCGGCGGAGGCGGAACCCGTGGCTCCGAGCAGGGCGGTGCCGGCGAGTGCCACCGAGGCGGTGGAGGTGGCGATGATGCGCGTCCACTTGTTCATGACTGGTGTCTCCTTGCTGTGCCCCGGTGTGCGGGGCGTCGGACGACGGTCCGGCCGGTTGGGCCGGTCCCCGTCGTGCGGGGGCGATTCCGTGGTGCTGCCGGGGCGGGGCGCCTGGTTCGCAGGTGCTGGTTCCGCGGGGCCGGCGTCGCTGTGGATCGCTGGTGAATGGAACCTAACAGATGATTGAGGAGGGTCAATCATTTATGGGATGTGACCATCGCCTCGCGCAAGGAATCGGGAGAAGTGGAATAACGGGGCACGAACGACCGCTGGGGGCGACCTCGTCCGTGGGGGCGTGGTGGGGGTCGCGGTCGCTAAATCGTTGAAGTTCATGGATTACCCATCGATCACGATGGTTGGTGGCGCGCTATCATGCAGGCATGGCAGTGAACGAGATCGCGGTTGAGGGTGCTGCCGGCGGCGACCCGCTGGAGCAGCTCGGTTTCCTGCTGGCCCGGCACGGCGCCATCGCGAACGGCCGCGTCCAGCGCGCCTTCGCTTCCTGCGGCCTCACACCGCGGGCCGGAGCCACGCTGATGCTGCTCGGCGGGTGCGGGTCCATGGGGCAGCAGGGTCTCGTCGCGGCGCTCGAGGTGGATCCCAGCATCATGGTCGCGATCCTCAACGACCTCGAGTCCGCGGAGCTCGTCGAGCGCCGTCGCGACCCGTCGGACCGTCGCCGGCACATCGTCGCCATCACGGACCGGGGGCGCGGCGTGCTGGCCGAGGCCCAGGCGGCGGTGGAAGAGGTCGAGCGGGGGCTCTTCGGGGACTTGTCCCCGGAGGAGGTCACGGCGCTCCGCGGCCTCCTGGCCCGGGTGCGCACCTCGCCGGGCGACGAGCTCTGCGCCGAGGAGTGACCCGCGGGCCCGGCCGGCGCCCGTCCGCGCACGGGGACGGGAACAGCACCCCCGGTGGCCGGAGGTGCTGGTGGTTTCGGGTCGGTGGGACGTAGGCGATGCTCAGTCGAAGATCACGCCGTTGTTGACGGTGCCGTTGTTGATGTTGGTGGAGTTGTTGTCGCCGACGACGATGATGATGCTGCCGTTGCCATTGGCGTTGGGGCGGTTGCCGCCCTGGTTCCAGCCGCCGCGCCCCCAGCCCTCGTCGTCGTGGCCCCGGCCTCCGCCGTGACCGCCGCCCCGGCCGGACTCCTTCGCGGTGGCCGCGTGCGCCTCGGCCGGCGCGGTGGCGGCGAACGCGGTGGTGGGGAGCAGCGCCCCTCCCGCGGCCAGGGTGGCCACGGCGGTGAGGGTGACGAGGCGCTTCGTGCGGAGGGTGGGGGCCATGGTCGTCGTCCTTCGTGAGCGGGGGTGGAGGGGGTTCCGGTGGTGGTCCGGTGGGCCGCCCCTGGGGGGTGGAACCCGATGTCTCCAGTAAGCCGGGTACGGCGCCCGGCGTCATGTCGCTGCAATTCGGGACTTGACAGGAATTTTCGGCTCGGGATATAAGCTGCACGCCCGGTCCGCTCTCAGCCTGTGACCATCCCGGCGACCAGGTTGATGGTCGTGGCCAGGATGCTGGTGCCGAAGACGTACGACAGCAGCGAGTGCCGCAGCACCGTCGCACGGATCGCCGGGCTCGAGACGTCCGTGTCGGAGACCTGGTAGGTCATGCCCAGGTTGTAGCTGAAGTAGAAGAAGTCCCGGTACGTCGGCGGGTGCGGGGAGTTGAAGTCGATCCCGCCCGCCGCGGCCGTGTAGTAGAGGTACCCGTAGCGCGCGGCGTACATCAGGTGGAGCGCCGCCCAGGCCATGAACACCCCGCTCAGCGCGGTCGCCGCCGCGGCGTGATCCTTGTCGGTGCCACCGCGCAGGAGCAGGACGACGATGGCCAGCAGCCCGCACAGGGCCGCGGCGACGACGACCAGCTCCTCGACGACGGGGCGGAAGTCCTCCCGCCGGGCGTTGCGGTGGGTGGCGGTCGCGTCCATCGGCCACAGCACGAGCCAGCCCGTCACGACGAAGACCGTCTCCGTCGCCGCGATCCCGGCGAGGACGCCCAGCGACGCGTCCGTCAGGACACCGACGACCACGCCGGTCACCGCGCCGACGACGATCGCGCCTGCCAGCCGGGGGACCGCGGAGAGCGGCGAACTGGTCCTCATGCCGCATCACGCTACAACCCGGCGTCCGCGGCCCGTGGCAGCGGCACTTGGGATCGCCCGGAGGGTGCAGCGGCGCCCCGGCCCGTGGGCACGGGCCGGGGCGCCCGCCCTCAGCCGAACTGGCCGGGCCGGTAGTCGCCCGCGGGCTGGCGGTTGATGACGTTGACGCGGTTGTAGGCGTTGATGACGGCGATGAGGCCGATCAGGGCGACGAGCTGCTCCTCGTCGTAGTGCTTGGCGGCGTTCGCCCAGACCTCGTCCGTGACGCCGCCGGCGGCGTCCGCGATGCGCGTGCCCTGCTCGGTGAGTTCCAGGGCGGCGCGCTCGGCCTCGGAGAAGACCGTGGCCTCGCGCCAGGTCGCGACGAGGTTCAGGCGCACCGAGGTCTCACCGGCCGCGGCGGCCTCCTTGGTGTGCATGTCGGCGCAGAAGGCACAGCCGTTGATCTGACTGGCGCGGATCTTCACCAGTTCCTGGGTCGCGGCCGGCAGCCCCGACTCGACGGGCACCTTGCCCGCCGAGTTGAGGTGCTTGAAGAACCTGAGCGCGAGGTCGTTGCCGAACAGGTTCACGCGGGCTTCCATGGTGGGCTCCTCTTGCGTGGTGACGGTTACGCAGCCATGACGGACGGGCCGGCGGAAACGTGACGCGGGCACGGATGTGACGTGGGTCCCACCGCGGGTAGCGTCGCCCCCATGGCTGACGAGGAATTCCGGGACCCGCGGCTCGCCGCGCTGTACGACGCCCTCGATGACCCCGGCCGCGGCGACCTCGACGCGTACACCGCGTTGGTGCGGGAGTGCGACGCGCGCCGGGTGCTGGACATCGGCTGCGGGACGGGGGTGTTCGCCCTGCGCCTGGCCGGCCTCGGCATCGAGGTCGTCGCCGTCGACCCGGCCGGGGCGGCCCTCGACGTCGCCCGGGCCAAGCCGGGCAGTGGGCGGGTCCGGTGGATCCGCGGTGACGCGACGGTGCTACCGCCGCTGCGCGTGGACCTGGCGACGATGACGGCCAACGTCGCCCAGGCGATCGACGACCCCGCGGCGTGGCAGGACACCCTGCGGGGGGCGTACGAGGCGCTGCGGCCGGGCGGCCGCCTGGTGTTCGAGACCCGGGACCCGGCGAAGCGCGCATGGGAGGGCTGGAACCGCGAGGCCTCGCACCGGGTGGTGGACGTGCCGGGCACAGGACCGGTGGAGCACTGGGTCGACCTGCTCGACGTCAGCGGGCCGCTGGTGACGTTCCGTTGGACCTACGTCCTGGCCGCCGGCCGGGAGGTGCTGACCTCGACCTCCACTCTCCGGTTCCGGGAGCGGGAGGAGGTCGAGGCGGCGCTCACCGCACAGGGGTACGACCTCGACGAGGTGCGGGACGCCCCGGACCGGCCCGGCCGGGAGTTCGTCTTCCTCGCGCGCCGTCCGGAGGCGTGACCGGCCGGGCCCGTACGGGCCCGACGCGTACGGGCCCGACGCGCACGGGCCCGACGCGCACGGGCCCGACGCGTACGGCCGCCGGCGGACCGGCGGCCGTACGGGGGAGGGCTTCGCGGAGGATCAGTGCTGCCCGAAGACCTTCTTGCCGGAACCGAGGTCCAGGAAGACCGTCTCGCCGGTGGCGTCGGCCAGGGCGTCGTTGTCGGTCACGGCGTAGACGTGGCCGTCACCGCCCACGGTGAGCCCCTCGAGCTTCTCCTGGGTCCACCCGTTCGTCGCCCGGAGGTCGGGCAGCACGTCGTGGGCGAGCTTCTTGGGCAGCACCTGGAGCGGGCCCGACGGGGCGGCGGACTTCGGCATGTCGACCGTGTACACGCGCTTGATCTTCGCGGCCGGGCCGTTCAGCTTGTCCCGCTCGATCAGGGCGAGCTTGTCGCCGACCGCCGTGATCTCGGACAGGCCGATCCAGTCGCCCGGGGTGTCCGTGGTGCCGATCCGGTAGCCGAACCAGCTCCAGGTGCTCGACTGGACGTCGTAGCGGCCGATCCGGACGACCCCGGCCGGGTCGCCCTTGACCTCACGCTGCAGTGTGGCCCACACGACCTCGCGGCCGCCCCGGTCGGTGGTGGCGGTGACGCCCTCGAAGCCCTGTTTCGCCAGGCCCGCGGCGACGTCCGCCGGGAGCGTGACGACCTGGCGGGTCACTCCGTCGCGGTCGAGCCGGACCAGCTTGTTGCCGTCGCCGGTCGCACCCTCGACGGCGAGCCAGAAGCCGCCCTGGGGACGGGCGTGGATGCCCTCGGCGTCGTAGCCGACCGGCTTGCCGTCGGTGTCCTTGACGGTCAGGGCCCGGGTGATGACCCCCGGCTTCCGCGAGGTGTCGATGGTCATGATCTTGGTGACGGAGTACGCCGCGTCGGTGACCGTGTACAGCTCGTGCGGACGGCCGGGGACGGCGGACAGCGCGCCGAGCGCGCCCCAGCCGATCGGCGCGCCGGTGGAGTCCGGGGCCGAGACGACGCCGGGGAAGGACGGGGTGCCCTTGCCCAGCTGGAACAGGCTCACCGAGGCCCGCACGTTGACCGAGGCGTCGTCCTCCTCGCTGGAGACCGCGAGCAGGTCGCGCGACGGGATCGGCAGCAGTCCCTCGGGGCCGTTGGTGGTGGCCAGCATCTGGCGGAAGACCGGGGCGGTCGGCCGGCTGACGTCGTAGACGGCGACGAAGTTGCTGCGCTCGGAGCCGACGAAGGCGTACCGCACGCCGTGGAAGGTGGCGACGACCACGCCCTCCGGCTCGGTGCCCTTCTTGCCCGCGCGGTCCTCGTTGTGCAGGCCGTAGCGGACGGCGAGGCGCTCGAAGCTGTCGCCCGCGTCCCACACGACCTTGCCGGTGCGGCTGTCGAAGACGGTCCAGCCGCGCGTGCCGCCCTTCCAGTCGCCCTCGTTGGCGGTGGCGAAGTAGCGGTCGTCGATCCAGTTGACGGCGTCGGGCTCGCGCCGCACGTCGGTGATCGAGCCGGTCTGGTCGATGACGCCGTCCTTGACGGTGTCGATGCCGTGCACGGTGGCGGTGCCGGCGCTGAAGGCCTTGGTGATCAGGCCCGTCGGCAGGTCGATGAGGACGATGCCGTTGTTCTCCTGCAGCGTCAGCGCGAGCTGGTTGCGGCCGTTGACGGCGACGTACTCCGGCTCCGGGTCGGTGGGCTCCACGATCCCGGCGGCGGTCAGCGCGGGCAGCGCGCCGCCGTCGGGCCGGGTCAGCGGTACGGCCCGGGTGCGCCAGTGCTGCGGCGAGGTGCCCTTGAGGTCGACGATCTGCACGAAGCCGGCCGGGGCCTGGGGCAGGTCGCCCTCCTCGCCGCCGGGCGGGGTCGCCTCCTCGTCGCGCTCGTTCTCGATCGCGATCGCGGCGTACCGCTTGTCCTTGGTGATGGTGATGGAGTCCGGCTGGCCGCCCAGGTCGATGCTGGTGACCCGCTTGCGGTCGCGCAGGGATATGACGTCGAGACGTCCGGAGGGGGTGGAGTAGCCGCTGCTGGTGTTGACCACGACCAGCACGTACTGCCCGACCACGGCCACGGAGGTGGGCTCGTCCTCGGCGTCGCCGAGCCCGGCCAGCGACAGGGTGCCGAGGCCGCGCGGACTGCCCGGCTCGCTGATGTCGAGGAAGCCGATCCGGCGCGCGAGGGCGTCGGTGTAGACCAGGGTGCGGCCGTCCTCGCTGACCGCCGAGATCTCGGCGACGGTCGCCGTGGCCGGGTCCTCGCCCGCCGGGCGGTTCTGGAAGACCGGGTAGGTGGCGGTGCGCTGGAAGGCCGGCGTCACGTTCGGGTGGTGGGCACTTGCAGGGCTCGCGGCCACCAGCGTGCCGGCAGCGACAGCCGCGGTCGTGAGCGCGGCGTAGGTTCTCTTGGGGAGCATCGTCTCTCCGTTGCGCTACGGTCGGAATGCCGATCATCTCGCCGCCGGACCAGCGCAATCGGGCGCGCAGATGAACGGACGACGAAGATCGTCCGGACACAGTGACCGGAACGCCCCGGTCCGTACGGGTGCGGGTACGGGGCCGGCCCCGCTGCAGCGCGATCCGCAGGGTGATGACGCGCCGTCAGGTCCGGTCGCACGCCGGTGCGGTGGGAGCCGCGGCGGTGGTGGCACGCGGTGACATCGGCCGCAGAACGGGACCGGCTCGCATCGTACGGCGGACCGGTCCTCCGTTCCGGGCGTGGCGTCCGATGCCGCGCGAGAGGGCGTGAAGCTGTCCGGGAGGCGGTCTGGCCTGGTCCGTGGCGCTGTGCTTCCCTGGGAGGGACACTTCAGCAGTCAGCACGGGGGAGCCGGCGGTGACACCCGAGGGCTCCAGCCACGTCCGATCACGCACGCGTCGGCAGGGTCGAGCCACCGTGGGCGGCAAGGGGTACCGGGGGCATTGGTCGATGGAAACGGCACCACGTGACGCGCACGGCGATGTCATGCACCTGCGCATCGAGCCGGAGCGCCTCCGCGCGCTCCCACCGAGCGCATTGGTGGAATCGCTGCTCCGCGTCGCGGAGGACCGGTCGGAGCAGGTTCCCGACCCGCACACCGGATTCGATTCCTCGTTGTGACCCCGGGACGGGGGTGAGGGCCCGGCGGGAGGTCGGTGATGGAGGGGACGCGGCCCATCCACGAGTTCGTGGTGAAGGTGCACGGCCTGTGCAACCTCGCCTGCTCGTACTGCTACGTCTACGAACTCCGCGACAGCAGTTGGCAGCGCAAGCCCGCCGTGCTCTCGCGTGCCCTCGCCGAGCGCCTGGCCACACGGATAGCCGAGCACGCCGAGCGTCACCGGCTGCCGTCCGTCCGGGTCGTCCTGCACGGCGGTGAGCCCCTGCTGGCGGGACGGCGACGGGTCGAGCACCTGCTGCAATCGGTGCGCGAGGCGGCGCACGGAATCACGTCCGTGGAATTTGCCGCACAGACCAACGGGACGCTGCTGAACCCTGGTTGGATGGACCTGTTCCGCCGCTACGGTGTGCGCGTGGGGGTGAGCCTCGACGGAGGCAGGGACGCCAGCGACCGCCACCGGCGCACACGTGGGGGGCAGAGCAGCCACGTTGCTGCCGAGAGGGGGATCGGGCTGTTGCGGCGCGCGGAGAACGCCGGCTTATACGGCGGCCTGCTGTGTACGGTCGACCTCGCCAATGAACCCCTCGGCGTCTACGAGTCGCTGCTGAGCCACCGGCCCCCGGTCATCGACCTGCTGCTCCCGCACGCGACCTGGGAGTTCCCGCCGCCGGGCCACGACCCCGCGACGGCCCCCTACGGCCGGTGGCTGCTCGCGGTCTTCGACCGCTGGTACGCGGCGCCGGTCCGTGAGACCCGGATCCGGATGTTCGAGACGATCATGGATCTGGTGCTCGGCGGCAGGGCGACGGCCGAGGCCGTCGGGCTCGACCGCCCGCCGTTCGTGGTCGTCGACACCGATGGGTCGATCGAACAGCCGGACTCGCTCAAGGCGGCGTACGAGGGCGCCACCGCCATGGGCCTGGACATCGGTGCGGACGACTTCGACACCGCCGCCGACCATCCGCTGCTGCGGGAGCAGGGCCGCGGGCTGAGCTCCCTCTCCCCGCAGTGCCGGGCCTGCGACGTGGTGCGGCTGTGCGGGGGCGGGCTGCGGGCGCACCGCTACCGCCCCTCGAACGGGTTCGCCAATCCGAGCGTCTACTGCGCCGATCTGAAACTGCTGACCGAGCACATCAGGGACCGGGTGACCGCCGACGTCCGCGCTCTGATCGGAGGGGCGTCATGAGCGCCCCTCCACCGTCCGCCGGGATGGCCGAACGGTCCATGGCGGGTACCCGTCCGGATGAACCTCCGGCGCACCGCGCCGGTGGTCGCGCGCCCCGCCGCCCCCGCGGCCGGCCGGGCCGCCCGCCGGGTGCGTTCCCCTTGTCCCCGCAGCGCACGGGCACGCCGAGCAGGCTCCCCGACGGACGGTGCGGAAAGCCTGATCAGGAAGGGGTGACGGTCCCGATGCGCGCCCGTCTGCGGTGCCCGGATGTGGTATTTATCCGCTATTGCTCGAATAGTGATGCCTACGGCGAGCCGTTGGCCCCTATCGAGTCGTCCCCGCTGCCGCGCTCGTTGCGGGGCGTCCCGACACGCGCGACGGAGTCACCATGAGCCGGTTCTACATGAGCCATATCCGCGGGGTCGACGACGAGTGGACGGCGACCTTATTCCGGGACCTCCGCAACGCGGTCGCCGCCCGGACCGGTGAGTCGCCCGAGTCGGTCGGGGTGTGCGGCACACCCCGGTCACCCGAGGCCACGGTGGAGCGCATGCGCGGTGCGACCACCATGGTGGCGCTGTACGCACCGGCGTATTTCGGCCAGTCCTACTGCGCCACCGAATGGTCCTACTTCGAGCACCGGGCCGAGGTGCTGTGGTCCCGGACGGGACGCAGCGCGGACGCCATCATCCCGGTGGTCTGGGCGCCGGCCACCGAGCCGCTGCCGCCCGTCGTCCGGCGGAAGGGTCCGCTGACCGCCGACTCGACCGCCTACGCCCGTGAAGGACTGCTCCACCTCCTGCGCCTGAAGGCCCGGTACGCCGAGGACTACCGGCTCGTGGTGGCGGCCCTCGCGGACCGGGTGGCGGCCGCCCTCGGGCAGCACCTCCCGGACGCCGCCGGTTTCGACGCCACCGGCAGGCGGCAGGGCGCACCGCCGCTCCCGCCGTACCCGGGACACCAGACGGTGAGCTTCGTCGTGGCCGCCGCGGCCGCCGACGACCTGCCGGGCGAGCGGACCGCCCGCGAGTACTACGGCACCACGCCCGTCGACTGGTCCCCGTACGCACCCGGGCGGCCCGGTGAGCTGGCCTCCCTGCTCTGCGACACGGCGGCGGAACTGGACCTCGCCCCCGACGTCCTGGCGCTCGAGGAGAGCACCGTGGAACAGGTGGGCTCAGGACCGCGGCCGGAGGAACTGGTCGTCCTGCTGGTCGACGCCTGGGCGGCCAAGGCGGAGCGGCAGCAGCGCCTGCTGACCTCGCTCGACGCGGCCGTGCCCGAGGGCACCGCCGTGCTGGAACCGCGCAACCAGGACGACACCCAGTCGTGGCAGCACGCCGAGGACCTGGACGCCGCCCTCGACGAGGTGCTGCCCACGCTGCGCGGCCAGGCCACGGAACTGGAGCGCTGGGGACTGCCCGACGAGGAGAAGTTCACCGCGGCGCTCCGCAAGGCCCTGGTCCGCGCCCAGAACGACGCCATGAAGTCCGCACAGGTCGCTCAGCGCCTGCCCACGCCCACAGGTGGCCTCGACTCGTTCCCCCTGCTCGGAAGGTCTTCCTCATGACGCACGACTCGGGCGGTCCCGGCGCCCAGGGGCCCGGCACCGTAGTGACGTTCTACTCGTTCAAGGGCGGTACGGGCCGCACCATGGCCATGGCGAACGTCGCCTGGATCCTGGCCACGAACGGCAAACGGGTCCTGGTCATGGACTGGGACCTGGAGGCGCCGGGTCTGCACCGTTACTTCGCCCCCTTCCTGCGGGACCCCGAACTGAGCTCCACGCCGGGCGTGATCGACCTCGTCCGCGAATTCGAGCGGATGAGCCCGCACCTGACGGACGGCCTGCGGACGTACGCACGCGTCGACCGTCACGCGCACTCGCTGGAGTGCTCCTTCCCCGGCGGCGGCTTCATCGAGTTCGTCTCCTCGGGCCGCCGCACCCCGGAGTACTCCGAGAACGTCAACACCTACGACTGGCGCGGCTTCTACGAGAACCGGAACGGGAAGGCGTTCCTGCACGCCCTGCGCGAGGACATGCAGGCGGGCTACGACTACGCGCTGATCGACAGCCGTACGGGCTTCAGCGACACCTCGGGCATCACCACACTCCTGCTGCCCGACGTCCTCGTGAACTGCTTCACCTTCAACGTCCAGTCGGTCGACGGCGGCGCGAACGTCGCGCGCGACGTCCGCAGGTTCGCCCCCCACGTGACGATCCTGCCGGTCCCGATGCGCGTCGACCCCGCCGAGCAGGACCGGCTCGACACCGCCCGGCAGCACGCGCGCAGCCGCTTCCAGGAGTTCCTCGACGAATCCGCGCACCCGGACCCGGACCGGTACTGGGGTGACATCGAGATCCCCTACCGCCCCTACTACGCCTACGAAGAGGTCCTGGCGACCCTGAAGGACCCGATCCGCAACCAGGGCACGCTGCTCGCCGCCTACGAACGCCTCACGTCCGTCATCACGCGCGGCGAGGTGACCGCGATCGGGCACATGGCGGAGGAGCAGCGGGCGTCCCTGGTCAAGCGGTTCGACCGGGTGCCCGTGGCCGGAGCGGCCACCCCGCGGGTCCGCATCGACCACGCCCTGCGCGACCGGCTGTGGGCCGAGTGGATCGCCGACCAGCTCAAGGCGGCGGGCGTGGCGGTGACACTGCGCCCCAGCAGCGCCACCGCGCTGGCGCCCGTCCCCGCGACCGCCGCGGACACCGTCCTGGCGCTGCTGTCACCGGACTTCGTGAACACCAACGTCGCCGAGGAACTGGTCACCCTGGTCGAGGCCGCCGACCGTCGCGGCGACGGTCCGCGGATCCTGGGCCTGCGGACCCGCGAGTTCCAGACCCCGACGGCGCTGGCGAGCCTCCCCGGGTTCTCCCTGGTCGGGATGACGGCCGCGACGGCGCTGGAGCGGGTGACCGCGCTCATCGGGGTGCCGGCCCTCAACGAGCCCGTGGCGGGCCGCACCCGGTACCCGGGCGAAGCCCCCTCGACGTTCAAGGCCCCGCCCCGGTACAACCTGTTCACCGGCCGGGACCAGGAGCTGGACAAGTTCTGGGACGACCTCGGCCAGGACTCCCTGGACGACGTGCACACGCCGGCTGACCGCCTTTTCCTCTACGGGCTCGGCGGCATGGGCAAGACGCAGATCGCCCTGGAGTACGTCCACCGCTTCGGTGCCCAGTACGACCTGGTGCACTGGATCCCGGCGGAGCAGACCGACCTGATCCCGCAGAGCCTGGCGAACCTGGGCGTCCAGCTGGGCGTCCAGGGCGAGACCGCCGAGGACCTGGCCATGGCGACCCTGGCCGAGCTGGAGAGCGGCAGGCGGGGCAAGTGGCTGCTGGTCTACGACAACGCGGCGAACGACGAGGAGACCCGCCAGAGCGGCCGCCGGCTCGAGGACTACCTGCCCTCCAACGGGCCGGGGCACGTCATCATCACCGCACGGGAGTCCGACAGCGGCCCCGCCACCGTCGAAGTGGGCGTCTTCCGGCGGGCGGAGAGCGTCGCGCTGCTCCGGCGCCGCGTGGAGAACCTGACCCGTCAGGACGCGGACCGGATCGCCGAGGAACTCGGCGACCTGCCCATGGCCGTGGAACTCGCCGCGGCGTGGCTCCGGGAAACCGGGATGCCGGTGGACACCTACCTGGAACAGGTGCGCAGCCGCGTCGGTGAAGTGCTGAGCGCCGGCCCCGCGGGGGAGTTCGAGCGGCAGACCCAACTGCCCGCCGTCTGGCGGCTGTCCGTGGAGCGGCTGCGCGCGGAGCGGCCCGCGGCGGTCCGCCTGCTGGAACTGTGCTCGTTCTTCTCACCCGAGCCGATCGCGGACTCGCTGCTCTACAGCGACGGCATGCGGAACGAGCTGGCCCAGTCCGACTCCGCGCTCCGCGACCCGATGATCATGGGCTACCTCATCCGCGATCTGAGCAGGTACGCCCTCGCCCGCCTGGAGGGACGCTCGCTGCAGGTGCACCGGCTCCTGCAGGCCCTCGTCCGCGAGTGGATGGCGGTGGACCCCGACGCCCTGGCGCGTACCCGGAGCCAGGCCCACCTCGTGCTGGCCAGCGCGCTCCCCTCGCCCTCGCAGGGGGAGGACCACCCTGCGTCGCTCCAGCGTTTCGCGGAGCTCCGCCCGCACCTCGAACCGTCCGGAGCCATCGAGAGCGTCGACCCGCAGGTCGGCGAGTGGGTGGTGAGCCAGGTCCGCAACCTGTGGCTGGTCAAGGACCACCTGGCGGCGATCGGTCTGGGGCGCCGGGCCCTGGACGCGTGGACCGCGAACCGTGGTGCCGACGACCCGCTCACCCTGCGCCTGGCGGCTCAGCTGGCCAACCCACTCCGTTCGATGGGCCGTTACGCCGAGGCCTTCGAACTGGACTCGGACACCCTGCGCAGGCAGCGTGAGCACCCGGCGCTGGGCCTCGCCCACCCGCACACCCTCATCACCGCCCGCAACGTCGGCGCCGACCTGAACGGTCTGGGCCGCTACGCGGAGGCCTGCGAGTCCGACGCGGACACCCTGGACCGGTACCGCCGGTCGGTGGGGAACGACCACCCGGACACGCTCCGCGCCATCAACAACTACGGCGTGTCGCTGAACCTCATCGGACGCCCCCGTGAGGCACTGGCACTCGCCGAGGAGGCCTACCAGACGGCCCGTCAGGTGCTGGGGGTCAGGAGCCCCGCCTGCTCGCGCTACGCGCTCGGTGCCGCGCTGGACCGCCGGGAGATGGGCGACTACCAGGGCTCGCTCGAACTGCTGCTGGAGACCAGGCAGCACTACGTCGCCCTGTCCGGGGAGCACTCTCCCGAGGTGATGCGCACCGACGCCTCGCTCTCCGTCACCCGTCGCCGGCTCGGCGAGTTCCGGGCGGCGGAGGCCCTGTCCCGCACGACGTACGACCAGTACCGGCGCCGGTACGGCGAGCGGCACCCGGAGACGCTGGCCTGCGCGGCGAACCTCAGTTGCGACCTGCTCGCGCTGGCCGGCACGCAGAGCGACCCGTCCTTCGACGAGGGCCGGGAGATCGCCGAACGGAACCACGCGAACTACCACACGACGCTGGGCGCCGAGCACCCGTTCACGCTCGCCGCGGCCACCAACCTGATCATCGCCCGCAGGCTGGGCGGCGAACCGCTGGCCGCCCTCGACCTGGGCCGCCCGACGCTCGCCGCGCTCGAACGGCGCGTGAGCGGCGGCCATCCGGCGGCGGTCGCCTGCCGGGCCGACGTGGCGGGGGTCCTCGCCCAGATGGAGCGGCACGACGAGGCGGTGGCGGAGGACGAGCGCGCGCACCGGGAGTTCCTGTCCCTCTTCGGCGACCGGCACCCCCGCGTGCTCTGCGGTGAGTACAACCTCGCGGTCGACCGGATGCGCGTCGGCGACCCCGGAGCGGAGGACCGGGTGCGGGAGATCACGCGCCGGTCCGCCGCCCGGTTCGGGGACACGCATCCCACGACCGTCGCCATGAGGGAACAGCGGCGCATCGACTTCGAGTTGGAGATGCCGCCGATCTGACCCGGCGGCCGGACCGCCGCCACGACGAGCCGCTCCCGGATCCCGGGGGCGGCTCGTCGTCAGTTGCGGCCCGCGTAGCGGCGCACGAAGGTGCGTATGGTGCGGTTCATCTCCTCCTCGTGCGGGCGGGGCAGCCCCTGCAGCCGCGGCAGCGGGTCGGGCGCGGTGCCGACCAGGTCGCCGTCCACCACGAAGAGGAAGAGCACACCCGCCGGGAACTCCTCGCCGAGCCGCGCCACGAGGTCGGGGTCCGGGGGATGCGGCACGATCACCACCACCGGGCCGAAGTCGTGCTCGTGCTGCAGCAGGGTCTCCAGGTCGTGGACGTCGACCTCGGTCAGGTGGTCCCGGACGCCGGCGATGAGGCTCTCCGCGACGCCGGAACCCACGTCGATGGGCACGACGAAGTGGTCCCAGGCCACGGGCTGTCCGCTGGCGCGGTGGACGAAGCGCCGGGCCGTCTCGGTGGAGTGTGCGGGCAGCACCGCGGCCCGCGGGGCGGCCGGGGCCGTGAGCACCTCGTTGATGCGCCGGGAGTCCGATGCGGGGACCCGGGCATGGGTGACGCTGAGTTCGATCACCTCGCGCGATCCGGAGGTCGCCTGGAGCGGCAGGAGTTCGGTGAGGGCCGCGCGCAGCGGATCGTCCTGGGGCTCACTGCGGCGTTCCGTGAGCAGCCCCTCGGCGACGCGGTGGTGCATCAGGGGCAGCAGGATCTCCCGCGAGACACCGAGCCGGTCCCCGGCACGGCTCAGGACGGGCCCGTCGACCTCGCGCAGGTGCTGGACGACCCGCTGGTGCACCCGGTCCTCGTTGACCTGGGCCCGCATCAGCTCCAGTTGGGGAGTGATGTCCCTGACGACGTCGGCGAGGTCCCCGTCGACGGGCCAGTCGATGTTCTGCCGCCGGGTGGGACTGAGCGAACCGAGCCTGCTGGCCTCCAGGCCCTCCCGGTCGACCTCGGGGAGCAGTACGAGGATGATCGGGAAGCCGTCGTGCCGGTTGCGCAGCTCCGCCATGGCCAGCTCGTTCTGGACGTGCGGTGACTCGACGGCGTGCGGCGATGCGAGCAGCACCATGCCGTGGGCGTTGCCCATGCCGTCGGAGATGGCCTCCATCCAGTCCTGGCCCGGCACCAGGGTCTGCCTGTCGATCACGATCGGTTCGCAGCCGGCGGCCTCGAGGAGGCCGATCACCGATCTCCTGGCCGGCCAGCAGGTGCAGGTGCAGCCGGGCGGTTCGCTGCGGCTGAGGAAGACCAACGGGCGCGAGGACGTCCCGTTCATGCGCCCGGCCGCCATCCGGGGTCGGTGCTCTCCCACAGGCTCAGCCAGTGGGTCGCACCGGGGGCCACGGTGATCGCGTACCCGCCGGCCGACGGGCGTACGGTGAGCGGCCACGGCTCCCCCGCGGCGGCACCGAGCGTCGCGATCCCGACCAGCTCGGGCCCGTCGGGCGGCGCCGGTACGGTGACCGCGACCGGCGCGTCGCCGGCGTTGCCCAGGCACAGGACGGCCTCGCTGCCGTGGCGCCGCCACAACGCCGTCACCCCTGGCAGCGGTTCGGGCAGCGCCGCGTCGACGGAGCCGTGGACCAGGGCCTGCTGCCGTGCCCGGACGGAGAGCAGGACGCGCAGCGCCTCCGCCCGGTGCCCCGTGGCCGTCAGCAGACCGGCGGGGACCTCGTGGCAGCCGGGCAGGGCCAGCAGGACCCCCGGATCGGCCGGCGGCCGCTCCGGGAGCACCCAGGCCGTGCCCGGCGGGACCGTCCAGGCCCCGGGTCGCGGGAGCGGCGGAGGGCCCACGGTCAGATGGACGGCGCTTCGCGGGGCCGCTTCCTCCGGCCCGCCGGTGGGCGACGTTCCGGCGGTGCCGATCAGGCCCGCGCCGGTGTAGGCGTCCGTCAGGTGCCGCAGGTCGTCCAGCAGGTGGGCGGGCCAGGCCGCCAGGTCCTCCAGCAGCAGTGCGTCGACGTGGGCGTCGAGGAGACGTCGCGCGTCGAGCAGGACGTCGGCGGGCGCGGCTTCCGGTGGGGGCGCGGGAAGGCCGGCGACGACGCGCAGTCCGGCCTCCCCGGCCCGTTCGACCACGAGGTCCGTGCGACGGGAGTCCTGCGGGTGCGGCCCGGAGAGCCGGATGTGACCGATGCCGCAGCGGCGGGCGGCACGCAGCACGTCCTCGGGCGGTGCCTCCGGTCCGGGGCCGGGAAGCGCGACGCCGACCGACGCGCGCAGCCAGGTGGGCCCCGGCCCCGGCGCCTGCGACGCGGAAGCGGTCGTGGCGGCGGGGTGGGGCAGGACGAGGTGCACCCTGCCGTCCTCGGACCGTATCTCGACCGGGCCGCCGGTTCCGGTGAGCATCAGGCGGCCCCGGCCGGCCGCGAACACCTCGCGCACCTGGAACGGCAGCCGGGCGCCGGGGAGCGGCGCGGAGCCGGGGTCCTCCGGGTCGCCGGCCGCGGGACGGCGCAGCCGCAGCAGGTGGCGTCCCCCGTCCGCGGCGACCACCGTGGCGTCGGAGGAGGAGACGGCCAGTGAGGTGGCCGGCCGGGGCAGCCGGCCGAGCGGCACCGGATCGCGCGCGTCGTCCTCCGGGCTCCGGGCCAGCCACACCCGGCCGTCCTCGGTGGCCCAGACGACGTCCCCGGTCAGCGGGTCGCCCGCGAGCGCGGTCACCGGGGACCCCCCGGTGGCGAACCGGCGGGAGACCATGCCGTTCCCGGGAGCGGCGTGACGTGCCACGACCCTTCCCTCGGCGTCCGCGACCGCGATCAGGGCCGCCGAGACCGAGGTCCACAGGTGGGTGACGTCGGCGGGGTGATCGAGGGTCAGCACCACGCGCCGCGGATCGCCGTCGTCCAGCAGGTGCACCTTCCGGCCCTCCGCCACGCACAGGACGGCCGGACCGCTGCCCGGCCCGCCCGGCGCCGCCCAGCCCAGTGCCGTCGGCGCCGGGGACCACGGATGGGCGGTCACCTCGCCCGAGGCGTCGAGGGCCGCTCCGACCACCTGGAGCCCGGAGCCCCCGGCCGCGGCCGCCCTCGGCGGCCCCGCGTCGGCGACCGCGAGCAGGTCGGGGGGCACCGGGAGGTCCGCGACCAGCACCCGTCCGGCCGCGTCGACCCGGATCTCGGTACGGCCCGCCGCGCTGACCGCGAGCGCTCCGTGCTCCCCGGCCCAGACGCAGCGCACCACGTCCCCCAGTTCGGCCCGGGCGCCGTCCAGGCTGCCGTCGAGCCGGGCCGCGGCCACCACGTCCAGGGGCGCGGCGGCCCGTCTGCGGTCGTGCAGGTCCAGTTCGTGCCAGGCCGCTCCGGGGAGGGCGGCGCGCAGGCGCAGCCTGACCCGGGCGGCCCCGCTCACCTGGCACACCTGGGCGTCGCGTTCCGGAGGTCTGGTCAGCACGATGCCGCCGGGCTCGGCCCGGATCCCGACGTCGACGTCACGGTGGACCATCCGGCGGACGGCCGTCACCTCCTCAGGGAGCAGGCCCGCCGCGGCGGGCGTCAGCTCCAGGCCCAGGCGCTCGGCCGCGGCGATGCGCAGGCGCCTCGCGGGTGCCGAGTCCCGTACGGCGTCGGGCAGTCGGGGCAGGTGACGGATCGCCCACCGGCCGGCCTCCAGCGCCTCGGGGCCGTCGGAGAGCACCTGGGCGAGGAAGGGTTCGAGCTCCCGCCGGATGTCGCCCTCCGCCGGCACCGCCTGCGCCGTGCCGGCCCACAGGAGGGTCTCGAAGGTGCGCACCGCCAGCGGCGCGTCGTGGTGGGCGCGTTCGGTGAAGCTGCGGACGGAGGCCAGCAGGGCGCGGTCGTTGGTGGCGAGGTCCCGGCGCAGGACCGCGGCCACCGCGGGGTCGAGCACCATGGTCAGGCCGCCTGCGGCCTCGACCAGGGGCGAGAACCACAGCTGGGCCTCCAGCCCGGCGCTGCTGCGCGGCACGAACCGCAGGCGCGCGGCACGCACGACGTACGGTTCGGCCTGCGCCGCCAGGCTCAGCGACTGGGCCAGCCGGACCACGTCCGGTTCCTCCTGGCGCTGTTCGTGGATCAGCCTGGCCGCGGAGGTCCGTCCGCCGGCCGCCGTCACCATGCCTGCCTCCGGCGGCGCAGCCGTCTGATCTGGGAGCGCGCCGACCACACCGAGGTACGGCGGTCCAGCGGGACGAGGGCCACCAACCGGCGGACGGCGGGCGGGTAGACGTCCGGACTGAACGGGGTCAGGCAGGTCACCGGGTGGCCGGCGTGCTTCAGCCGGCCGAGGAAGGCCAGCCAGTCGGCCGGTGACGCCTGGTTGCGCACCGCCACCGGAGGGCGCAGCCGGCCGAGGTCGGACACGAGCAGCACCGGAGTGCCGGGTGCCGGGCGGACCGCCGCACCCCAGGTGCGGCCGCCGTCCGCGCTGGCGCCCTGGGGCAGCCGGAAGTCGAGTATCCGCAGCTGGTCGGGGGCGAGTACCTGCCGCGCCAGCCGGGCGACCCACTGGTGGTCGTGGCGGAACGGCCGCATGGAAGGGCTCCGGTCCAGCAGCACGTGCAGCCCCGCCCGGGTGGTGGGGCGGGGCCGGTAGGGGAGGCGAAGGCCGGACGACGGCCTGCCACCCAGGCGCCGGACCATCAGGTCGATCAGCCTGCGGTGGTCCAGCTCCCTGCCGAGTGCCTCGGTGGCCGCCACCGTGAGCATGATCGCCTGCTGGGTGCGCGGATTCCACGGCGGCGACGGCGGCTGCTCGCTGACCTCCCCGCGGTCGGCGAAGAGCGGCTCCTCGGGACCCGCCGGCTCACCGGCCGGTCGCCCGGGTCCGGGCGGGGTCCGCGGAGGGGCGAAGGTGATGACCGACCGGCCCGCGGGGTCGGCGCCGGTGGCGGTCCGCGGGGACGGCTCCGGCACGCCGCCGCCGTCCCCGGGCACCGTGCGGCCGACGGGACGGGCCGGCGGCGCGGGTTCGGTGCCCGGCCGGGGTTCCGTCGCCGGGGCGTCCGGTTCCGGGGGCCGGGGTCCGGAGCCGGGCAGACCCATGGCGCGCACCAGGGAGAGGACGCCGGCGGGGTCGGCGATGCCCAGCGCGGCGGCGGCGCGCACGACGTCGCCGGCGTGCACCGGACCGCGGCTCACGCGTAGGCCGTCGGCTCGTAGGTGTCCTTGACCATGGCGAACCGCGCGACGCTGCGCCACAGTTCGGAATCGGCGGTCAGCCCCATCTCGTGGCACGCCCGCAGCGTGTCCAGGTATTCCGCGGTGCTCGCCGCCGCGAGACGTCCCGTACCGGAGCCCTGGGCGAGGAAGAGGTCGGCCACCTCGGCGCCGAGTTCCGGATCGAAGTCCGATCCCATGTGCAGCCGGGCGACCTCCAGCAGGTGGGCGCGCCCGGGGACCTGCAGCCGCAGCGGGATGCAGCGCCGCCGGAACGCGGCCGACAACTCGCGTTCCTCGTTGCTGGTGATGACGACCAGCGGCGGCCCGATCTCGGGGCGCACCGTGACCCGGGAGCGGTCCGGGCCCTCGAAGCGCAGGTTGTCCAGTGGGTCGAGGAGCGCGTTGGGGAGGTCGGGGTCCGCCTTGTCGATCTCGTCGATGAGGACCACGGCGGGACGGTCGCGCAGACCGTCGGGCGCCGCGTCGTCCTGGGCGGGGTCCAGTGCCTTCCACAAGGGGCCGGGCCGGTGGTACGGCTGGTCGCCGGGCGAGCCGAGCTTGCCCCGGGAGGCGTCGTTGAGCTGACGGAACGCCTCCTCGCGCCAGAGCAGATCGGGTGCCTCCGTGCGGGCGGTGACGACCTCCGCGTAGAAGCGGTAGCGCAGGACGCGTGCCACGTTGGGGGCGAGCGTGGACTTGCCCGAACCGGGCGGGCCGAGGACGAGCAGCGGACGGCGCGTCACCAGCGCGACGTTGACGGCGAGCACCGTGTCCTCGTCGAACAGGTACACCTGGTCGTCCTGACGCCCCGAGGATGCGTCGGCGCCGGTCTCCCCGACGGCGCCGGGCGCCTGCGGGTCGAAGACCTTGGTGTACCGCATGTGCCCCCCGAGAACGTCATGCCACCACACGCTGTGGCGCCACTGTAACGGACCGCGTCGCGGCTGATCTACAGGCCGGGAGGCCCTCCCGGGGGGCCCGGCGGCGCGAGCACGCGCACGTCGGCGCGCCCGACGCGCGGGGCGCGGACGGCGTCGTCTCCGCCCCGCGGAGCGGCGGTCACCAGGTCGATCCTCCGCAGCCAGGGCGCACGCTGAAGCGGGCTCAGGTCCAGGGACGGGAGCCAGGGCGCGATGGTCAGGAACATCACCGGGGAGGCGCCGAGGGAGGTCAGGTCGTGCAGCCGGGGGCAGTTCGACAGGCGCAGCGACCGGAGCGCGGCGCAGCGGCTCAGGTCCGGCACCGCGGTCATCTCCGGGTGGTCCAGGATCACCAGGCTCCGCAGTCCGGGGATCCCGGGCAGCACGGCCTCCAGTTCCCCGAGCGGCCCCTGGCACCAGACCTCGGGCGCGGCGTCCCGCCCCGCGGCCAGGCCCGCGAGTTCCTCCGCGGACCGTACGACGACGGGACCGGTGGCCCGCATCTCCGGCGTCGCCGATGCCGTCAGGCGCCGGCCGGTGGCACCGTGTTCGAGGAGGCCGGGGACGTCCGGGAGCGACTTGCGGACCGCGCTCAGCTCGGCGACCAGGCGGGCGAGCCCGGCGGACCCCGTCCGTTCGAGGTGCTCGGCGAGGATCCGGTCGCCGTCGGGGCCGGGGTGGGTGGCCAGGTGCTCCGCCGCGAGGTACTGGCGTACGGACTCGCCGGCGAAGGCGATCGTCGCGGGAGCCGGCGCGTACAGGATGCCCGCCTCGTCGGCCAGTTGCGACAGCAGCCGGGCGGGGGGAACGCTGCCGGTGAGGCCCGGCGCGCTGAGTCCGTACAGCGCGTCGAGCGCGGTGTCGGCCGGGAGCGGGGCGTCGCCGGACCCGAGCGTGGCGGCGGCCAGGCCGCCGGCCGCCGCCCGCAGGACGCTGTCGCGCACCCTGGTGCGCGCGTTGGCGGCCTCCCGGTCGGGGCGCCAGACGGCGGCCACCGCGGCGCGCAGCAGATCCATGCGGTCCGGCCCGCGGTCTCCGGCGGCCCGGGCCGCGTGCCGGACCGCGACCGCGGCGGACGGCCAGCGCGCGGCGTCGGCGAGCAGCGGGTCGTCGGCCAGGGCCGTGAGCGCGGACCTGCCGCCGGGGGCGCCGGCGAGAGGATCGCCCCCGGCGAGGAGGGCTTCGCGTTCCGCGGGGTCGAGGGGGTCGAGGAGGACCGGGGTGAAGACACCGTCGATCCGGTGCCAGGGCACCGAACTGCCGTTGGCCTCCACCAGGATCACGGCGTCGGGGTAGTGCTCGGCCGTGCGCAGCAGCCATTCCCAGGCCGCGGGGCGCATGTGGACCGGCGCGCGGTCCAGGCCGTGGACGGCCAGCAGCGCGCGCCCGCCGCGCAGTTGCCGGGCGGTCCAGCCCGCGGGCTCCCGGGCGGCCAGCGAGGGGGCGGCCGCCTGGACGATCCCGTCGGGGGAGGGCAGTCCGCCGGTGTCCGCCCGCAGGGTGAACGCCACCTGGCAGCCCCAGGGCGCTCCGCTCGGGCCGGCCGCGACGCGGTCCGCCAGGTGCCCGAGCACGGCGCTGCGCCCGGAACCCGCCGGGCCGACCAGCAACAGCCGCCGGCCCGCGGCCGCCGGCTCCCCGGACGGGGTGTGCCGTCGCGACGGACCGTCCTGCCAGCTCAGTCGCCGGCCCAGTGGGCGCCCGCCGGTGAGTCCGGGCGCGGTGCCGGTCAGCTGGCCGCGGTACAGGCCGGTGAACCGGGTGTCGTCCGAGGTCAGGGCCGGGGGGAGTTCGGCGGGGATGTCCTGCGGGGCGGGGCCGCTTCCGGTGGGGGGAGCGGTGGTGAGCCATCGGGTGAGGTTGCCGAGCACCTCGTCGAGGGCGGCCCGGTGGCGCGCGGCCTGCATCGTCATCAACGCGAGTCCGTGGGTCCGGTACTCGGGCGGCTGCCCCGCCGTGAACGTGTCCGCCTCGGCGACCACCGCCGGCATCCGCTGGAGCACGGGTTCCCAGAGCAGGGGCAGCACGATGCCGCTCTCCGCCGCCCCGCGGGCCCGGTCCAGGCTCGTGCGGTGGGCCAGCATCGCCCAGTCCGCGTCCGCGGGGCCCTCGCTGAAGTAGGCCGGTGAGCACAGGACGAGGACGCGGTCCGCCGTCGCCACCCCGGGCGAGGCCGGGCCCCGGCCGTCGTCGGTGGCCGCCCTGACGAAACGGACCGGGGAGGTGCCCAGCCGCCGGTCCAGGTCGTCCAGGAAGCGCGCCACCCAGGCCTCGTCCCTGCCATGCAGGTAACTCACGGCGTAGGTGTACGTATTCTTCATCCCCCACCCGTCCGAACCGGTACGAACGGGCGCGGTCACGGACGCCCGCACTGGCGTCATCATGGAAGAATCCGCTGACGTCTCGTCATGACCCGTTCCGCAGCACATGTATGACTGGCTATCACTTTATATGTACGACTCATTGATGGGTGGGGTCGACCCCGCGACGCTCTCCCGTCCCGGCCCCCGGCCGGCGCCCTCCCCATCCGCGCCCCCGGGCCTGGGCAAGCGGCAGGAGAACCTGCTGACCGCGGTCCTGCGCGGGATCCCGCTGATGGGACAGGACACCATGGTCCCGTTCGCCGAAGCGGACGTCCGTTCGTGCCTGGCCCGGTTCCGGCCCTCGGAGTACGGAGCCGCCGCCGGGGTGGTCAACCGGGTGCGCCCGGCCCTCCTCGACGCCGTCGTCGGCCGTACGGCCCGGCTGCAGGGGTACGTCCGCGGCCTGCCCGAGGGAGGAGTGGAGCCCCTCCTGGACGTGGTGGGCAAGGCCGCCGTGTACGGACCGCCGGCGCTGCGGGTGGTGTTCGGCGCGTCGGTGCGCATGCCGCTGCGCGCCCTGAGCTACGTGCTGCCCGCCGTGCTCATGGCGGAACGGGTCCAGGCGGTCACGGGCCGGCTGCCGTACCTGCAGGTGCTCTACGTGGGCGAACTGGGCGCGCGGATCAACGCCCTGCCCGCCGCGGTCGTCGCGGAGGAGGGCCGGCTCCTCGCCGAGCACCTGTGCCGCGTCCTGGACCAGGGGCCGATGGCGGGCCACTACGGGCTGTTCGCCGACCTCCCCCTGCCCGCGGGCGAGGATCCGATCGAGGACACCATCGCCCGGCTCGGGGAGGAGCCGCGCGAGGAGATCGCCCGGCGGCTCCAGGGGAAGGGCGGCAGCCTCTCCGACCGGCAGACCCTCGAGTACGCGGCCGCCCACGTGCTGCTGCACGACCTCGGCCGGCTGCCGCTGCGAAGGATCGGCGGCACGACGCCCTCCGGCGCGGAAGCCGTCGGCGTCATCGACATCGGCGGCGTCCAGGAACGTCATTTCCACCGGGTGCGCGCGATCTTCGCCGAGGCGCTCGGGCACGCAGGACCAGGGCCCCTCGTGCTCACCCGGCACTCCGTTCCGCCGTACACGATGTCGCGCGTCGGCGACGTGGGCCTGCGCGACTTCCTGGACGGCGTGCCGTACGACGAGGCCGCGCTCCCCGCGGCCGTACGGCACGACCTGCACCTCCTGCGGGCCGGCAGGGTCCTCGACCGCCTCAGGTGAGCCCGGGCCCGGCTCCGGGACCGGGACCGGGCCCGGCCCCGGCCCCGGTGCCCGCCCGTCGCGGCCGGTTCGCGGGCATCCAGCGCACCGCGAAGTCGACGGCCTCCCGCAGGTCGAGCAACCGGCACCGGAGCCCGCTCACGGTGCCGGTCCTGGTCGTGCCCTCGGCCTCGTACGCCGCGCCCAGGGCCGCGAAGTCCGAGTCGTCCAGGGCCACGTCCTCGTAGCTCCACCAGGAACGCCGCCCGCCCCTGACGACGACGCAGCGGTAGGTGCGCAGGGGCGGCCGGGGCACCCGGTACTCGGCCAGGTGGAACGCGCTGCACACGTCGAACCCGACGCCGAGGAGCAGGACCCGGGCGCGGGCCCGGTAGAGCGCCGCCAAGGGGGACCGCTCGCCGAGGTGGCAGTCGGCCCCGTGCTCCGCCGTGATGGCTTCCCCGGCCGGGCCGTACGCCACGAAGGAGGTCTGCGGATGGGCGCTGCGCACCGCACCCTCCACGGTGCGCAGGGTCTCCGAGAGCACCCCCATCCCGGGCGCGGGCGTGGACGCCGGATCGAAGGGCGGCATCGCGCCCCGTACGGCGGCGGCCTCCCGGGCGTCCAGTCCCGCCACACGCGCCCGGTGGGCGGAGGAGGAGTCGGAGTTCTCGGGTGTGAAACTGGGCGTCACCAGCGTGCCGCGCGGTCCCAGCACCCGCAGCAGCGCGTCGAGCATCGTGCCCGCGCGGGTGCCACCCGCGCCGCGCAGCGAGGCGTGCACCAGGACGACCCCGCCCGCTTCCAGGCCGAGTGCCGTCAGGGATCCCGCCAGAGCCGTCACCTCGGTGGAGCCGACCGTCATCCCGTCCCCCTTCCCCCTCCGTGCCGCAGGACCCACCCGCCCCCCGCCCGGCACGACCGCGCAGTCAGTGTCCCGCCCGGTCCCGGCCGCCCGGTAGGGGGCCGGATCCGGCCCGCCCCCCACGGCGCGGGTTCAGGCGGTCTCGCCGGGCGGCGACGCGACGCGGCCTCCGCGACCTCCAGCCGTGCCTCCTCCACGTCCAGCAGGGACCGCAGACGGCGCACTTGCCGTCCGTGCGGGGGAGGCGCCCGACCGCGCAGCCGCCGCCATGAGGACAACGGGCTCACCGAGCCGCAGCAGCCGCGCAACCCACGTCAGCGTCCGCATCGCAGTGAGGACCACGACGACGATCTCCAGGCCCGTACCGGGTCGGCCCGCGGGACGGCCGCCGGAGGGATGACGCCGTCCGGGCGGTGACGTCCGGGGGCTCAGCGCCCCACGTCAGCGGCAGCGACGGCCGCGGCTGCCGCGGAGTACCGGGCGGCGCGCCGCGGGGGAGGGTCCTCGGGTTGCGGGACGGCAGGACCGGACCGCTGCCGGGGGAGCCGGCAGACCGGGCACAGGGCGAGCCCGTCGTGGCCGGTGACGAGCGTTCCCCATCCGCGGCAGGTCCGGCAATCGCGGGCCCTGCCGGGATCGGCGTGGGGAGCCGGGCCGGTCGCTCGGGTCATACGGGGTTCCCTCCGGGAATCGGTGGTCGGTGACGTCCGTACGCGGACGGTGTTCGCACTCAGACCGGCTGCTGACGTGTCCTCAGCCGGGCGTCCTGCCTGCGGCAGCGGCGCAGCAGCCGCGCCTCGGAGGGCCGCAGGCGCGGTCCGCCGACGATCACGACGTCGCACACGGCGTCCGCCAGGACGGCCCGTTGCACGGGCCTGCGGTGCCCACCCACCGCAGTCCGCGAGGACCGGGCCGCGCCGAGGAGCAGCAGGTCGTCGGCGCCGGACGCGACGGCGCACAGCACGGCCCCGGGGGCGCCCCGCAGCACGCACCGCTCGATCCGCACGTCCGGCGGTATGCCGCCGAGCGCCTCGTCCAGGGCCCGGGCCAGGCGTCCGGCCGCTTCCGCGGCGCACGCGTCCGCCCAGGCGGAGTCAGGCTGCAGGCCGTAGAGGAGCTCGCCCTCCGGAGGTTCCCAGGCCATGACGGCCAGCAGCGGCCGCCCGGTGGCCCGGGCCTCGAGGACGCCGCGGCGGAGCGCCGCGAGACTGGCGAGGGAACCGCTCGTGCCGACGACGACCCGGCCCGCTCCTGTCGCGTTCCGCATGGGGTGCCTCCCGTCTGGGTCCTGCCGGGACCCCGCCAGCGTCGCCGGGCCGCGTAGGATGAGGCAAATCGATGGCACTCATCCCGTGATGCGAGGCGCCGATGGACGTGACCCTGCGGCAACTGGGCGTGTTCGTCGCGATCGCCGACCACCGGGGGTTCGGTACGGCGGCCGCCGCGCTCGGCATGAGCCAGTCCTCGGTGTCGCACTCGCTCGCCTCCCTGGAGCGTGCCGTGCAGGGTGAACTGGTGCGGCGCGCCGCCCCCGTCGGGCCGACGCCCCTGGGCGACGCGCTGCTGCCGCACGCGCGTGCCACCCTCGCCGCGGCCCGGGCGTTCGACGCCGCGGCGGCCGCCCGGCACGACGCGGGTGCCGAGGGCACGATCACCCTGGCCGTGCCGCCGACCGCCGCGCACGGGCTGCTTCCCCGGCTGCTGAAGCTGTGGCGCGAGAACGTCCCGCAGGTCGAGGTCCGGATCTTCGAGGGCTTCGCCGAGGAGATCACCCAGTGGCTGGAGGGCGGCACGGTCGACGCCGCGATCCTCATCGACCCGGACCCGGTGCCCCGCGGGGCCGTCCAGGTCGCGACCGACGCGCTCGAGGCCGTCCTGCGCGGCGACCACCCGCTGGCCGGTGAGGAGTCCGTCGCGCTGGCCGACCTCCTGGACGACCCGCTGCTCGCCACCACCTCCGGCGCCGAGAGCCAGCTCAAGGAGCTCCACGCACGGGCCGGGGTGCCGTACCGCCCCACCCAGCACATCCGTGAACTGGGCACGCTGCTCTGCATGGTCGAGGCCGGCCTCGGCGTCGCGGTCGTCCCCTCCCTGGCGGGGAGCATGCTGCCAGGCGGCCTCACCCTCGTCCCCGTACTGCCGCGCGTGGAACGGCGGTTGCTCCTCACCGGGCCGGCCACGCGCCCCTGGCACCCGCACGTGACCGCGATCCGCGACCTGTGCCAGGGGACCGGCCCCGCGATGTGACCCCGCGCGCGGCGTACGGCGGGCAGGGGCTCACCCCGTGGGCGCCAGCACGGTCGTACGGCCTCCCAACGCGGCGGAGAAGCGGTCGGTGACCTGCGACAGGGCCTCGGCCGTGGCGGGCGCGACGGTCAGCGTGCCGTCGTCGGACACGGTGAGGTCCTTGTCGAGCGTGAACCACCCCGGGACGATGTGGGCGGCGCCCATGGAGCTCAGCACCGGGCGCAGCGCGTAGTCGATGGCCAGGACGTGGGCCGTGGTGCCACCGGTGGCCAGCGGCAGCACGGTCTTGTCGGCGAGGGCGAACTGCGGGAGCAGGTCGAGCAGCGACTTCAGCAGGCCCGAGTAGGCGGCCTTGTAGACGGGCGTGCCGATCACCACCCCGTCCGCCCGCTGGAACAGGGCCGCGGCCCCGGTGATGGCCGGGTGGTGGACGTCGGCGCCGAGCAGGGCGTCGGCGGGCAGCGTACGCACGTCCAGGGGGACCACCTCGTGGCCCTGGAGCCGCAGCCGGTCGTCCAGGTGGCGCAGCAGCCGTGCGGTGCGGGAGGTGGCGGAGGGGCTTCCGGAGACGGACAGGATGACGGCCATGGGGACCTTCCGGGTTCGGGCGGGCGGGGTGGGGGCGAGCGGGGACCTCGGCGCGGTCACCAGGTGCTGGATTCGACGGCCACGACGGGCACCAGACCGTTGCGCAGCGTCTCCAGGAAGGTGACGACCTCGGCTGCCACCGAGCGGTGCTGTACGTCGTTGAGCACGTCGTGGTGGGCGCCGCGGACGACCGAGAGCCGGGCGCGGGGCTGGGACTTGGCGGCGCGTGCGAGCCCGTCGTGATCGGCGAGCGGGTCGGCGTCACCGGCGAGGAAGAGCACGGGCGGGGCGAGTTCGGCCTCGTACGCGGCGGTGAGCAGGGCGTCGGGCACCGGCTCGCCCAGCGAGCCCCGGCGTACGCCCGGGTCCCGGGTGAGCGTGTCGCGGTGGGTGGGGCAGGACGTGCGGACGTCGAGCTCCCCGTCCCAGCCGCCGTCCCCGGCGGGGGCCGCCCGGCCGGGAAGCCCCGCGAGGACGACGCCGTCCGGCCGGACGCCGGCCCGGCCGGGGCGGCCCAGGAGCGCGGCGACGGCGACGGCGCCGGAGTCGGCGCCCACCAGGACGACGGGGGTGGCCGGCGCGCCCCCGGCGGCGGTGCCCTCGACGGCGTGCGCGAGGCGCTCGCCGAACCGGGTCAGGGAACCGGCCGGGTCGTCCGCGTCCGGCTCCGGGGGGTCGACGACCCGTACGCGGTAGGCGTCGGCGGCCAGCCGCCGCGCGAAGCGGGCGTAGGTCGCCCGTGTCTCGCCGCGGCCCGGCACCACGACGACCGTGCCGCGGACGAGCAGGCCCTCGGGGCCGTGGTGGTCGGTGTGGTCGGCGTGGTCGATGCGGTCGGTCTGCTCGGTCATCTCAGACTCCTGCCGGCTCGGGCCGGGGCTCGGGTTCGGACGCGCGCCGCCAGCCCAGCGCCGGCGCCACTTCGGTCGCGATGAGCTCCAGGGCGCGCAACGCCGCGTCGTGGTCGGGGACGGCGGGGTTGAACTGCGTGATCAGGTCGGTCGCGACCGGCAGGACCCGCTCCTGCCGCAGCGCCTCGACGACCTCCTCGGGATGCCCGAAGAAGGAGTGGAAGCGGCGCAGCGCCTCGTCCAGGTCCAGGCCCTTCGGGAAGGCGCCGCCCTCCGCCATGCGCAGCGCCGCCCGGTGGACGTCCTCGCCGATCTGCCCCAGCGCCGTCCGCCGGTCCTTGGCCGGGAACACGAACCGTGACAGCCCGATCCGCGGGCGGCGCGGCCGGTCCCAGGCGTCGAGGTAGGCGTCCGCCCAAGGGCGTTGCACCGCGTCGGTCGGGGAGTCGAAGCCGTACGCCGCCCGGTTGAGCAGGAGGTTCGACCCGGCGGTCGCCGCGTACGCGGCGCCCTGCGTGCTGAAGGCGCCCTGCCAGATGCGGTCGCCGAAGTCGCCGGCGGCCGGCTGGATGCGGAAGCCGGGCGCGCCGACCTCCTCACGTGCCAGCGCGCTGCGCAGTACGTCGAGGTGTTCGCTGGTCAGTTCGCGCTTGCGGGCGACGTCCCGGCCGAAGGCGGCGTACTCCAGGCCGTTGTAGCCGCTGCCCACGCCGATCTCGACGCGGCCGCCGCTGAGGGTGTCGACGGTGGCGACGTCCTCGGCGAGCCGGATCGGGTCCTCCAGCGGGAGGATGGTGACGGCGGTGCCGAGCCGGATCCGGGTGGTGCGTGCCGCGGCGTGGGCGAGGAACGTCCAGGGCGAGGACAGCCCCCCGCCGCCGAGGGAGACGTGGTGCTGGGCCACCCAGCCGGCGTCGAAGCCGAGTTCGTCGGCGGCGACGAAGAGTTCCAGGGCGTTGCGGTAGGTGCGGACCGGGTCGTCGTCGCGGCCCTGCACGTGGGTGAGGAAGCCGAGTCGCAGGCGCGGGTGCTCGGTGGTCATGGCCTCGTCCGTCCCGTCCCGTGCTCAGTCGGCCACGAGCAGGCGCTCGTGGGTGTGGCGGTTGGCGGGGACCGGCAGGCCGAGGTTGCCGCGCAGGGTGTCGGCCTCGTACTCGGTGCGGAACAGGCCGCGCTGCTGGAGGAGGGGCACGACGCCGTCCACGAAGAGTGCGAGCTCGTCGGTGGTGCGGAAGGCGAGGTTGATGCCGTCGAAGGTGCCGGCGCCGAACCACTGCTCGATGGTGTCGGCGACGGTCCGAGGCGACCCGACGAAAGGGGAGATGCGGAACTCGTTGGCCGACTGGGCCACCTGGCGCAGGGTCAGGTTCTCCGCCCGGGCCCGCTCGATGATCCTGGCCGCGCCCGTGCGTCCGCCCTTCTCGGCGAGGTGCGCGACGTCGGGGAAGGGCGCGTCCAGGTCGTGCACGCTGAAGTCGTAGGCGCCGAAGGAACGCCCCAGCAGCGCGAGGTTGCGGTCGAAGTCGTTGTCCTCCTCGAAGATCTCCCGCTCGCGGCGCCGGGCCGCCTCGTCGGTGGCGGCGACCACCGGACCGCCGTGGATGAAGATCTTGATGTGGTCGGGGTCGCGGCCGTAGGAGGCGGTGCGCTGCTTGATGTCGGCGTAGTACTCCTGCGCCTGCCGGAGTGTGCCCCCGGGGGCGTAGATGCCCTCGGCCACCTGGGCGGCCAGGTCGCGGCCCTCCTCGGAGACGCCGGCCTGGAAGATCACGGGCTGGCCCTGCGGGGACCGGGACAGGTTGAGGGGGCCGGCGACCCTGAAGTGCTCGCCCTCGTGGTCGAGCGCGTGCAGCTTGGCCGGGTCGAGGAAGACGCCCCGTTCCACGTCGGCCGGGAAGGCGTCGTCCTCGTAGGAGTCCCACAGGCCGCGGGCGACCTCGACGAACTCCAGGGCACGGCCGTAACGGGAGGCGTAGTCCAGGTGCTCGTCGAACCCGAAGTTCCTGGAGGTGCCCGTGTCGAAGCTGGTCACGACGTTCCAGCCGGCGCGGCCGCCGCTGATGTGGTCGAGCGAGGCGAAGCGGCGGGCGAGGTTGAACGGCGAGTTGTACGTCGAACTGGCCGTGCCGACCAGCCCGACGTGACGGGTGTGCGTGGCGACCGCCGACAGCAGGGTCAGCGGCTCCAGCCGGTTGAGGTAGTGGGCGGGGTAGGTGGCGTTGATGAACTGGCTGTCGACGATGAAGAGGGCGTCGAAGAGGGCGTGTTCGGCCGCCTTGGCCTGCGCGATGTAGTAGTTGATGTCGGTGCTGGCGTTCTTGGCGACGCGGGCGTCCTTCCACAGGCCGTGCTGGCCGGGGCCGCCGACGCCGTAGGGGTGGAGCGCGAGGTGGATCCTGCGGGACATGGTGGCTGTTCCTGTCTGTCGTGGGGTCAGGTGCGCAGCAGGGCGCGCAGCGCTTCGCGTTCGGCCCGGTCCGCCGGGGCGGAACGCAGGGTGGGCGCCGAGCCGACGAGCAGGCGCGTGTAGGGATGGCGGGGGTGGTTGACGACGTCGTGGGTGGTGCCGACCTCGACCAGTTCGCCCTGGTGGAGCACGGCGACGCGGTCGCAGACCCCGGCCACGGAGCCGAGGTCGTGGGAGATGAAGACCAGGGCCACTCCGGAGCCGCGCAGGTCCTTGAGGATCTCCAGGACCTGCACGCGGTTGGCCGCGTCGAGGGCGCTCACCGGTTCGTCGAGGATGACCAGGCGCGGTCCGGTGACCAGCGCCCGGGCCACCGAGACCCGTTGGCGCTGCCCGCCGGAGAGCTCCCCGGGCAGCCGGCCGAGGAGCTCCTCGTGCAGGCGGACGCGGGGGAGGAACGCCCGCGCGCGCTCGGCCGCCTCCTCGCGTGGGACGCCCTGCAGGACCAGCGGTTCGGTGAGGGACTCCTCGACGGTGAGGTCCGGGTCGAGGCTGCGCAGGGGGTCCTGGAAGACGTACTGGACGACGCCTCGGCGGCGCAGGGCGCGCCATTGGCGTGGGCCGTGCCGGGTGACGTCCTCCCCGCCGACGACGACCGACCCGGCCGAGGCGCGCACCAGGCCCAGTACGGCCCGGGCCAGGGTGGACTTCCCGGATCCCGTCTCGCCGATGAGGCCGACGGCCTCGCCGGGCGCGACGGTCAGGGACACCCCGCGCAGTGCCTGGCGGCGCCGGCGGCGCAGGCCGTGGTGCACGTCGAGGCCGGTGATCTCCAGCACGGGACCGGCGGGGTCCGCACCGCCGGCCGGCGTCGTCCGCGGCGGTTCGCCGGTCATGCGTCCTCCTTCACGGTGAGGAACTTGTCCAGGCCGTACTGCTCGTGTTCGGCGATGAGCAGTCGGGTGTACTCGTGCCGCGGGTCGTGCAGCACCGCGCGGGTCGGACCCTGCTCGACCACCTCGCCCTCCCGCAGGACGACGACCTCGTCGCAGAGCTGCGCGACGACCGCGAGGTCGTGGGAGACGACGACGAGGGCCAGCCCCGCCTGTTCGCGCAGTTCGGCGAGCATGTCGAGGATCCCGGCCTGGACGGTGACGTCGAGGGCGGTGGTGGCCTCGTCGGCGATGAGGATCCGCGGGCCGGCGGCGATCGCCGCCGCGATCAGGACGCGCTGGAGCATGCCCCCGGACAACTCGTGGGGGTAACTGCCGTAGACCAGTTCCGGATCGCGCAGTTGCACCGTCCGCAGCAGTTCGACGGCCTGCCGGCGGGCCTCGCGGCGCCGCTGCCCCTTCTTGGCGCGCACGACCTCGGCGATCTGCGCGCCGACCCGGATCGAGGGGTTGAGGTAGGAGGCCGGGTCCTGGAAGACCGCGCTGATCGTGGCGCCCCGCAGGGCCGTCCACTGAGCCCGTGTCAGGGTGGCGATGTCGGTGCCGTCGATCTCGATCGACCCACCGGTGACCTCGAAGTGCGCGGGCAGGATGCCGAGTGCCGCGCGGCAGGTGAGGGTCTTGCCGCTGCCGGACTCCCCGACGATGCCGACCGCCTCACCGGGTGCGAGGTCGAAGCTCACCCCGTGGACGATCTCGCGGTCGCCCGCGCGGTCGCCGATGCGCACGTCGCGGAGGGACAGCACCGGCGGTGCCGGGGTGTCCGGCGCGGCGCCCGGGGCGGGCCGGGGGAGCAGTCCTTCGGACACGGTCGTCATCGCGCACCTCCGGTGGGGGCGGGGTCGGGCTTGTCGAGGCGGTTGGCGCGGGCCCTGCGGCGGTCGAGCAGTGCGCGTCCCGCCTCGCCGGAGACGTCGCGGATCGCGTCGGCGAGCAGGTTGCTCGCCCAGACGGTGGCCATGATCAGCAGGGCGGGGGCCACCGGGGCCCACGGCTGGTGGCTGAGGTAGCCCAGGTCCGAGGCGAGCAGGCCGCCCCAGGTGGGCGCCGGCGGCTGCACACCGATGCCGAGGAAGGTCAGGCTGGAGACGATCACGAAGCCGACGCCGATGGTCTGGGCGAGCGCGACCGCGACCGGCGGGAGGATCTTGCCCCACACGTGGCGGCGTACGATCCAGCCCGTGGAGGCACCGGAGACGAGCGCCGCCTCCACGTACGGCGAGCGCGCCACGGCCAGGGTGGCGGCGCGGGCCACCCGGTAGAACAGCGGTGACACCAGCACGCCGGTGACCAGCATGGCCTGGGTGAGGCCGTTGCCGAGGAGCGCGACCACGGCGACGGCGAACAGCAGGAAGGGCAGCGCGACCAGCGTGTCGGCCAGGCGCAGGGTCGCCCACTCGAAGACCCGGCCCCAGTAGACCGACAGGATGCCGGGCACCGCGCCGACGACCAGGGCCGTCAGGGCGACTTCGAGCGAACCGAGCACGCTGACGCGCGAGCCGTCCAGGAGCCGGCTGAGGACGTCTCGGCCGAGGTAGTCCGTGCCGAGCCAGTACGAGCCCGAGGCGACGGCCAGGGTGTTGTCGCTGGTGGCCAGGGGATCGTGCGGTGCGAGCCAGGGACCGAGCAGCGCCAGCAGCGCGATCACGGTCAGGACGACCGCGGCGATCCGGCCGGAGGTGAGGGAGAGGACGCGGCGCACCATGGTCAGACCCCCCGCTGGGACGCCGGCGTCACGCGCGCCAGCACCAGGTTGACGATCAGGTTGAAGGAGACGACCAGGACGATCGACACCACGAGGACGCCCTGGACGGCGGGTACGTCCCCGGCCTGGGCGGCGTCGTTGGCGAACCTGCCGAAGCCCTGCAGACCGAAGATCCATTCGGTGACGACGGAGGCACCCACCAGGGCCGGGAACTTCAGTCCGAGGGTGGCGAGCGCCGGTCCGAGGCCGTTGCGCAGGACGTGACCGAAGAAGATCCGCCGCGGGCTCAGGCCGCGCACGACCGCGCCCGTGACGTAGTTCTCGCGGTGGGCCGCCACGAGGCCCGCGCGCAGCTGGCGGGCGACGTCGGCGACCACGTCGAAGCTCAGCGCGATCGCCGGGAGGGTGATGTGGGCCAGCCACGGCCCGACGCCCTGCTCCGCCGGGACGTAGCCGCCGGAGGGGAACCAGTGGAGACCGACGGCGAAGACGACGACCAGCACGATGCCCACCACGAAGGCCGGCATCACCGAGATGACCGTGACGAATCCGGTGATGGCACGGTCGATCCAGGTGGTGCTGCGCAGCGCCGCCACCGTGCCCAGCGCGAAGCCCACGACCACCCCGATGAGCAGGGCCAGCGTCGCGACCGAGAGGCTGACGCCCAGGCCGAGCCCGATGAGGGTGGAGATGTCGGCGCCGTTGGCCCAGCTGGTGCCGAGCCGCCCGTGCAGGATGCCGTCGAGCCAGTCCCCGTACTGGACCAGGAACGGCCGGTCGAGCCCCCACTGGGCCTCGACCCGGGCGATGGCCTGCGGTGTCGCGTCCTCGCCCAGCTGGATCCGTGCGGGGCTGAGCCCGCTCAGCGCCCGCAGCGCGAAGGTTACGAAGGTCGCGACCAGGAACACGGGCACGATGATCGCGACGGACCGGGCGAGGGCGGCCAGGACCCGGCCCGCGGCGTGCCGGGCCCTGGCCGCGGCGACGCCGCGACGGGGGGTGAGGGCGACCGGCGCGGCGGTCGTCGTCATGAGGTTGCCTCCCCTTCAGTGGTGGACGGTGGTCAGCTGCCGCCGGCGATGGTCACGCCGGTCCAGTCGATGTGGGCCGGGTTCTTCGGCAGGTCCGAGATCGCCTTGTTCTTGGCGAAGAGGTTGGGCGAGGAGTAGGTGAAGACCAGGGCCTTGCTCTTCAGCCCGGCCCGGGTCGCCGCCTGGAGGTTCCCCACGTAGTCGGGGGATTCCAGGGGCGTGCGGCGGACCTTCGCCACGGCCGCGTCGAAACCGGCCGGCTCGTACGGGGTGCTCAGGTTCAGCGGGCCGTTGGGCCCGAAGTGCGCGGTGAGGGTCTGCACCGCGGAGTCGCGCCCGGTGGTGCCGTAGAGCGAGAACGTCAGGTCCTTGGCGAAGAACGGGGTGGCCCAGTTCTTGTCGACCTTGATGCGGACGGTGATGCCGACCGCGGCCAGCTGCGCCTGCACGATCTCGGCCTGCGGGTCCTCCGCCGGGATGACGAGGTCGAGCTTGATGTCGCCCGCCTTGTGGCCGGCCTCGGCGAGCAGCTTGCGGGACGTCGCCGGGTCGTACGGGTACGGGTCCCGGGACTTCGGGTCGTAGGCCACGTACCCCGGCGGGAAGGGCTGGTCGGTCGCCTCGCCGTAGCCGAAGGTCAGCTTGTCGACGAACTCCGCGCGGTTGACCGCGTGGCGGACGGCGTCGACGACCCTGTCGTCGTCGAACGGTGCCTTGTTGACGTTGAGGCTGAGGTTCGAGGCGTTGAAACCGGGTTGCACGAAGACGTCCAGGCCGGCCTTCTCGGCGGCCTCCGCCTGACTGGGTTCGAGGTCGGCGAAGTTGTAGACGCCGGTCTGGAGGCCGGAGACGACCGTCGAGGCGTCGGGGGCGGAGGTGAGCTCCACGTCGTCGATGTGGATGTTCTTCGCGTCCCAGTAGTCCGGGTTCTTCTTGAGCAGCACCTTGGTGCCGGGGATCAGCTGCTTCACCACGAACGGACCGGCGCCGACCGGGTTCTGGTCCAGCTTCTGCGGGGCCGCGGCCGCCTTGGGGCTGGCGATCTGCAGGACGCGCTCACCGAGCAACTGCGGTATCTGGTAGTCGACCTGGGTGAGGTGGACGACGGCGTCCAGGCCGTTGGCGTCCACCGACGCGATCGAGGTCAGGTCGCCGAAGAGCGCCGAGTTCTTCTGCTTCTTGGCCCGCTCGATCGCCGCCTTGACCGCTGCCGCGTCGACCGGCTCGCCGTCGCTGAACTTCAGGCCGGGGCGGAGGTGGAAGGTGATCTCGTCACCCTTGTCGTTGTACTCCCAGCTCTTCGCGAGGTCGGGGACGGCCTTGCCGTTCTCGTCGGTACGCGTCAACGAGGCGTAGACGAGAGCGAGTTCGCGGAACTGGGCGCCGCTGCCGGAGACCACCGGGTCCCAGTGGGCGGGGAAGTAGGAGGAAGCCCACTTCAGTGTGGCGCTCCCCGTCGACGCGCCGGCGCCGCCGCCGCACGCGCCGAGGGCGGGAACGAGGACGGAGACGAGGGCGGTTCCGAGGGCCGCGGTGCGCAGCCGGCCCGGGCGCCGGGCGGCAGGGGAGGCGGGTCCGGGGCGGCTGGGCGTGAGTCGTCCGGGCATCTGAGTGCTTTCTTCGAGGGCCCCCGGACCGGCTCAGGGCAGGCGGGGGCGTGGCGGCGGGCACGGCGCGCACCCGCGCCCGACGCCGTCCCGTGCCGGTACGGCCGTGCCGTCGGGGTCTGGCGGGCAGACGCCGGGCACGCCGCGCTCAGGGCAGGGCGTTCGGGGGTACGCGGGGGCTCACCGGGATGCGGTGGGAGAAGGCGGCGAAGCGCGGAAGGGGCGGCGCGGACGGCGGGCGCGGCTCGACGGGGCGGCGGCGCGGCCGGTGCTGACGGATGCGGTCAGGCGCCTGTGGGCCGTGGGCGGCGGCCGGTCAGCGACAGAGGGCGCTGCAGGTGCGCCGCAGGTCCACGTAGCGGCACACCACACCGGGGTGCGTCGTGAGCATGCTGCTCATCCTGGCGAGCGCCGCGAGCGGCTGTCAATAGACACCAATTGGTGTCTCATTTGGCGGGACGGGTCCGTGACGGCGGATCAGAGCCCGCTCAGCGCGCGGCGCGCGCACCGCGAGCGGTGGCCGGGTGCGTGGCGGCCTCCTCGGGGTGCAGCCACAGGGGGCCGTTCCCGGTGTCCACCCGGACCGCCTCCGGCGGCGGCCAGGCCCCGGTGACCAGCAGGGCCCGCTCGGGATCGGTGAGGCTCCGGTAGCGCCGCAGCGCCTCGTCCGGCGCCAGCGGATCCGGGGTCCGCAGCAGTGCCGGGCACAACTCCTCGACGGCGCGGGCATACTCCTCGTAGGGCCGCCAGCCGGGCACCACACGCTGCCCGGCCGGGGCGCGTACGAGCAGCGTCGGCAGCGCGTACCGGTACCCGCCGTCGCCGGTCTCCTTCGCCGCTCCGGGGTGCGGCGACAGGCTGCGCGCCGCCAGCGCCTCGCGCACCGGGCGCCGTGCCTCCGCGCGGTCGGCCCGTACCCGCGCCAGAACGTCGTCGGCCGCCGCGTCGGCCGCGAGCCGTACCGGGTCCAGTCCCGGCGCGCCCCGTACGGCGGCCAGCGCGAGCGCGGGCGTGTCGGCCGGCTCCCCGAGCACGAACACGGTCTCCCGGAGCCGGCGCAGTACCCGCCCGGCCACCTCCTCGCCCTGCAGTTCGGCCGCCTTGGCGGCCAGCGAGGCGGGCCAGGAGCTCGCTGCCACCCGGCTCAGCCGCTCCGCACGCGGCGCCCCGGTGTGCGCGCTGATCTCCTCGACGTGCCGCGCGTACCAGGCGGTCTCCGCGGCCGGGTCGGGCGCCGGGTCGTCGTCGACGTCGAACAGGACGCCGTACACGCGGCGCCAGCGCACCCGGCCGCCCAGCGCGGCCCGCAGCCTGCGGAATACCGGTTCCGAACCCCAGGCCCAGGGGCACAGCGGATCGGTGTACTCCACCACCTCCACGGAGGGCGGGGGAGGCGGGGCCGTCACGCGGCTCCCTTCCGGTCCAGCCGTTCCGCGGCGGCCGCCGGCAGGAGCGAGGCGAGGGTCACCCCGCCGAGGACCGCCGCCGCGCCCGCCTCGACCTCGCGCCACACCCCGGGCAGCCCGGCGGCCGGACCGGGGTAGCCGAGCCCGGCCAGCGACTCCCCCCGCAGGGTGATCAACTCGCCGTCCACGGCGCGCGCAACGTCCAGCAGGGTGATCTCGCCGGCGGGCCGGCCGAGCCAGTAGCCGCCCTCGCAGCCGCGCTGACTGCGTACCAGCCCGGCCTTGCGCAGTTCGCCCACCACGGACTTCAGGAAGCGGAACGGGATCTGCTGCGCGGAGGCGATGGCCTCGCAGGTCAGGGGGCGGGCAGGCTCACAGGCGAGCTCCAGCAGAGCCCGCGTGGCGTAGTCCGCCTTCGCGGAGATATGCATGGGCCCATCATGCCCCAACCGGGCGGCGCGGCCCGGGGGTTCGGCCGCCGTGCTCCGTACATTGCGGCAGCATTGCCGCAGGTGAAGCGCAAAGGACACTTCTTGACATCCTTTTCGGGGCCGCTCTAGCGTCCGGGCCATGAGCGAGCCCCTGACGAACCCCGGTGAAGGCTTCCACCCCCATCTCCACGACGCGCCCGGGCAGGCGGCCGCGCCCCTGCGGACCCGGCTGCACCACATCCGCGCGGGCGCCCTGGACGGCGAGACGGCGCAGACCGGCGGGATGCGCAGGTTCGCCGCCGTCAGCGGGCGGACCGTGGGCTCCGAGAAGCTGTGGATGGGCCAGACCCACGTGGCCCCGGCGACGGCCTCCTCCGACCACCACCACGGCGAGTCCGAGACCGCGATCTACGTGGTGAGCGGGCACCCCGAGTTCGTCTTCCTGGACGACTCGGGCGACGCGCCCGAGGAGGTGCGCCTGCGCACCTCGCCCGGCGACTACGTCTTCGTCCCCCCGTTCGTGCCGCACCGCGAGGAGAACCCGGACCCCGCGCAGGAGGCCGTGGTCGTCATCGCCCGCAGCACCCAGGAGGCCGTCGTGGTCAACCTCCCCGGTCTGTACGCCCTTCCGGCCGAGGACGCCTGAGCGGCCGGACGCCCGGACCCGCGCAGCCGTCCCCGCCCTCCGCCCGCGTGGCGAGGGCGGGGACGGCTGCGGTGCGTCAGGGGGCGGCCGCGAGCGCGGCGGCCGCCGGCTGCGCACGGAACGCCGGGTGCCCGCCGAGACGGGCGACGTACGCCGTGAGGTGGCCGTAGGAGCAGAGCAGGCCGCTCGCGAGGTGGGAGAGGGCCACCCACACGTCGACGTCGGCGGCGGTCAGGTGGCCACCCAGGACGTACGGCCCGCGGGCCAGCCGGCGGTCCAGCAGGTCGAGGGTGGCGTGCAGGGTCCGCAGGGCCGCGTCACGGTCGGCCGGTGCCCCGTCCGCGGCCAGTTCGGCGGCTCTCGTCACGCCCGCGTCGACCGTGTGCCGGAGGGCCTCGATGTCGGGCAGGAGGGACGGGGGACACAGCGGCGGTACGGGGGCGCACCCCTCGGCGCCGAGGCGGCCCGCGAGGTCGCCGAGGATGTCCGGGGTGTGGTTGCTGACGACCCGCCCGGTCCACCGGTCGCACAGCGCGGGCACGGTGAGCGGTCCGTCGTAGTGGTGCCACGTGGCCTCGTAGGCCGCGCGCAGCGCGGCGAGCGCGGTGTCGCCGGCGGCCCCCGCAGGGACGGGCGTTGTGACGACGGAGTCCCGCAGCCCCAGCAGGTCGAGGGTGACGGCGACCCGTTGCGAGAGCGGGCAGCCCGGTGACAGGAACAGCTCGTACCTGCGTGGCGCCGGGTAGAAGCCGCCGGCGAGGTCGACACCGATGCGGCTGCGGAAGCGGTCGGGACGGGACGCGCGCGGCAGCGCCGAACAGGAGACGTGGAGTGCGGGGTCGAGCGGGATCGTCTCGGTCATGCCCTCTCCAAGGCGTGGCGGGCCACCGGTCGCCCCCTGGGGGCACCGGCGGCGGGACGGCTGAAGGTCCGGGGTGGGGTCAGCCGGCCGCGCCGAACGAGCTGCAGACGCGCAGGAAGTCGATGTGCAGACGTCGGGTGAGGAGGAGGACTCGTGCCCTGGGCATGTCCACCTCCCCGGCTCGGGGCCCGCAGGACGCGGGACCGCGCTTGCCCCGCCGCGCCGGCGGGACCAGGTCGTCACCCGGGGCACCCCACCGCGATGTGAGGGTTGCCGGTCAGCGGGCCGGGGCCGATGACCCACCGTGCCGCGGGGCGGTGTGGTGGGCGCTGACGATCGTGACCTGCCCATCAGTGTCGAGTCGTCAAACCCCGTGCGTCAAGGGACGCGTATGCGTCTCATCGGACCGCTCACGATGTGAGACGGCGTCGTTGACATTCCCAGAGGGCCGTGCCTAACTTACGCCGCAGATCGGTCATGAGCTCCGGCGCGAGCCCGGCTCGCCGGCCGGCGGCCCCCGTGTCGCGGTGGGACGCCCCGGATGACGACCGGACCGGACGGTCCGACGACGACGGTGGACGCGAGGCCCCGCGGGGCGGAACGGTGACGGTGACGACGATGCACGCAGCCCCGGGGACGGCCGCACAGCGGCCCCACGGCCGCGTCCCGTCGCACCCGCGGCTCCCCGTCGCCACGCACCACGTCCCCGGCGCCTCCTGTTGCGTGTGTACCGCGCACTGTCGCGCCCTCTGTCAAGGCTGACGGCTTCCTGAACCCCGGCCCCCGCCGCTGACGCGGCGGCGTGCCCTCCCGCCCAGGCCCGCCCGGGCTCTCCCGGGCCCGCTCCGCCCGCCTCCCCGTCCCATCGCCACGCCCGCCGGACACCCGATCCCGGCGGGGCCGCTGCCGCGTGCGCGACCGGGACGTGCCGAACCGCTGGAGTCCTCCATGACCGAACCACCCGGCATCGCCGTGTCCTCCCGGCCGGCGCCGCCCCCGCCCGGAGCGCCCGCCGGCGGAACGCTCCCCGCTCCACGACCCCCCACTGCACAGCGGGTGTTGCCGTTGCGGCGGCGCGGACGCTGGATCGCCACCGCGGTCGTGCTGGTGCTCGTCGCCCAGATCGCCCACGGCCTGGTGACCAACCCCTTCTACCAGTGGGACCGCTTCGCGTACTGGTTCGTCCGGCCGGTGATCCTGGACGGGCTGCTCATCACCCTGGAGGTGGCCGCGTACAGCGCGGTGCTCGGGCTGCTCGGCGGGATCGCGCTCGCACTGGCCAGGCTCTCCGGCAGCCCCGTGCTGCGCGCCGTCAGCTGGACGTACACCTGGCTGTTCCGCTCGGTGCCGCTGATCGTCGTGCTGCTGTTCCTGTACAACTTCAGCGCGCTGTACCGGACGTTGAGCCTGGGCGTGCCCTTCGGGCCGGCCTTCCTCACCTTCGACGAGTCCAGGCTCGCCACCGACCTGGTGGTGGCCGTCGTGGGTCTGAGCCTGAACGAGGCGGCCTACGCCTCCGAGGTGGTGAGGGCCGGAATCCTCTCGGTGGACCAGGGCCAGCACGAGGCGGCCGCCGCGCTCGGCCTGCCGAAGCGCTACCAGTTCGCCAGGATCGTGCTTCCGCAGGCGCTGCGGTCCGTCGTCCCCAACTACGTCAACCAGCTCATCGGGCTGATCAAGGGGACCTCGCTGGTCTTCTACGTCTCGCTGCTCGACCTGTTCGGCTCGGTCCAGAGCATGGGCAGCACCTACCCCGGCGACATCGTGCCGCTGCTGCTGGTCGCCACCGTCTGGTACGTGATCCTCACCAGCGTCGTCTCCGTCGTCCAGTTCCACGTCGAGCGGCACTACTCGCGCGGCGCGCTGCGCACCGTCCCGCCGACCCCCCTGCAGAAACTGCGGATCGCCCTGGGCGACCTGCGGGCCCGCGTCCGGACGGAGACCGCGACATGACCACCGACGTACGGCCGGCCGCCGTCGAGGTCCACGACGTGCACAAGTGGTACGGCGCCCACCGGGTGCTGGACGGGATCAGCCTGACGGTCCGGCCCGGAGAGGTCACCGTCGTCATCGGGCCGTCCGGTTCCGGCAAGTCCACGCTGCTGCGGGTCATCAACCACCTGGAGAAGCCCGAGGCCGGTCACGTCAGTGTGGACGGGGAGCTCATCGGCGTACGCCGGCACGGCACCCGGCTCAGGGAACTGAGCGAGCGGGTGATCCTCACCCAGCGCAGCCGGATCGGCTTCGTCTTCCAGAACTTCAACCTCTTCCCGCACCTCACCGTGCTGGACAACGTGGCCGCCGCCCCGGTGGCGACCGGCCGGCTGCGCAAGCCGGAGGCGCGCGAGCTGGCCCGCACCCTGCTCGGCCGGGTGGGGCTGGCCGACCGGACCGCGGCCTACCCCCGGCAGTTGTCCGGTGGCCAGCAGCAGCGCGTGGCCATCGCCCGGGCCCTCGCCCTGCGCCCCGGCGTGATCCTCTTCGACGAACCCACCTCCGCCCTCGACCCGGAGCTCGTCGGCGAGGTGCTGTCCGTCATCAAGGACCTGGCCACCAGCGGCACCACCCTCGTGATCGTCACCCACGAGATCGGCTTCGCCCGGGAGGTCGCCGACCGCGTCGTCTTCCTCGACGAGGGCCGGATCGTCGAACAGGGCCCGCCCGACCGGGTGCTGAACCACCCCGAACACGAGCGGACGAAGGAATTCCTCAGCAAGGTCCTCTGACTCCTCTGACCACTTCCCCGCGCTCCACGGACCACCGAACGACGAACGACGAACGACAGACAACGGACAAGGACGGCCATGCGCACTCTTCGCCCTCGCGGCAGACTCATCCGTACCCTGACGGCCACCGCCGCCCTCACCCTCCTTGCCGGCGGACTCGCCGCCTGCGGAAGTGACAGCGAGGCCTCCGCCACCATCGGCGCGGGATCCTCCGCCGGAACGGTCACCGTGGGCAGTCTGTCCAACGGCGCGGCCAAGGAGACCACGCTGAAGGTGACAAAGGTGAAGTCCATCAGCGCCGGACTGCCCAAGGCCGTCGCCGGCAGGGGCGAGCTGGTCATCGGCGTCGGCGCGCTGCCCGCCGGCTTCGCGCCGCTGGCGTACGTCGGCAGCGACCAGAAGACCCTCACCGGCGCCGAGCCGGACCTCGGCCGTCTGGTCGCGGCGGTGCTGGGGCTCAAGCCCCGGCTCAAGAACTCGACGTGGGAGAACCTCTTCGTCGGCATCGACAGCGGCAAGGTCGACGTGGCCTTCTCCAACGTCACCGACACCGAGGAACGCAAGCGGAAGTACGAGTTCGCCTCCTACCGGGAGGACAACCTGGCCTTCGAGGTCCTCAAGGACAGCACCTGGAACTTCGCCGACGACTACCGGAACCTCGACGGGAAGACCGTCGCGGTCGGCTCCGGCACCAACCAGGAGAAGATCCTCCTGGAATGGCGCAAGAAGCTCCAGGCGGAGGGCAAGGAGCTGACCGTCAAGTACTTCCCCGACAACAACAGCACCTATCTGGCGCTCAGCGGCGGGAAGATCGACGCCTACTTCGGCCCCAACCCCGGCATCGCCTACCACATCACCCAGGTCGCCACGACCCCCCGCCCCACCCGCAACGCGGGCAAGTTCTCCGGCGCCGGTGCGAGCCTGCAGGGCCTGATCGCCGCGACCGCGAAGAAGGACAGCGGGCTCGCGAAGCCGGTCGCGGCCGCGATCAACCACCTGATCGAGAACGGGCAGTACGCCAAGTGGCTCGCCGCCTGGAACCTGTCCAACGAGGCCGTCGGCACCTCGGAGGTCGACCCGCCCGGACTGCCGCTCGACAACTCCTGACGCCCCGTCCGCCGCACGACCGTACGGAGATCCGGCAGCCATGTCCCTCAGCATCCCCGCGGACCGCCCGCACAGCCCGGCGGCACCGCACGTCCTGGACAACCCCGCCTGGGCGGCACTCACCGGTCCGCACGCCCGGTTCGCCGAGCGCGTCGGCCGTGCCGCCCGCTATCCCGCCGACGTCTCCCCGTTCACCGCGCTGTCCGACCCGGCCGATCCGCGGGCCTGGGCGGACCTGACCGTACTCGCCGGGCCGGGCGCCGCCGTCGCGGTCACCGGCGCGCAGCAGCCGCCGGACGGATGGGAACTCGTCGAGGGCGGGGTGGGGGTGCAACTGGTCGACACCTCCCTGCGCGCCGAACACGCCCCGGAGGCGGTGCGGCTGGGCGTCGCCGACGTCCCCGAGATCCTGGAACTCATCGCCCTCACCAAGCCGGGTCCCTTCCTCCCCAGGACCGTCGAACTCGGGACCTACCTCGGCATCCGGGACGGCGGACGGCTGGTCGCCATGGCCGGGGAACGACTGCGGACCCCGGGATGGACGGAGATCAGCGCGGTGTGCACCCACCCCGGTCACCGCGGCCGGGGCCTGGCGACCCGGCTGGTGCGGGCCGTAGCCGCGGGGATCAGGGAACGCCGGGAGACCCCGTTCCTCCATGCCGCCGCCGTCAACACCGGTGCGATCCGGCTCTACGAGTCGATCGGGTTCACCCTGCGCCGCCGGACGACCTTCCTCTTCCTGCGAACCCCGGGCGGCCCGGGGGAACAGACCGGCTAGGGAAGGCGTTGCGTTGGCAGGAGAAGTACGGGCGCCGTGCCGCCCGCCGTATCCGGACAGAGCGGAGGTGAGGTCCGTGCCGACGCCGTCCCGCGCGTCCCTCGTGGTCCCCGCCCCACCCCGCGGTCCCCTGCTCTACTCGCGCGCGCACATCGACCTGCAGCGCGTGGCCGCCTCCCTCTGTCGTTCCTGACCCCCGTTCCCGCCGGCGGCCCTCCCGACGAGGGCCGCCGAGACCCGTGGTCGATCAGGAAGGCCCCTCCCATGTCCTCGGACATCCCTTCGCCGTACCCTCTTCCCGCTCCTTCGCCGAACGCCCCGCTGCACCTGGCCGTGGCCCTCGACGGGGCCGGCTGGCACCCGGCCGCCTGGCGTGAGCCGACGGCCAGGCCCCGTGAACTGCTCACCGCCCGCTACTGGCAGGACGTGGTCACCGAGGCCGAGCGGGGGCTGCTCGACTTCGTGACGATCGAGGACTCCCTCGGTCCGCAGTCCTCCCACTTCACCGAACCCGACGGACGCACCGACCAGGTGCGCGGCCGCCTGGACGCCGTCCTGATCGCCGCGCGCGTGGCCCCGCTGACCCGGCACATCGGTCTCGTGCCGACGGTGGTCGCCACCCACACGGAGCCGTTCCACCTCTCCAAGGCCATCGCCACCCTCGACTACGTGAGCACCGGCCGGGCCGGTCTGCGCGTCCAGGTCTCGGCCCGGCGGAACGAGGCCGCGCACTTCGGCAGGCGCGCCATCCCCCCGTTCGGCATCGAGGACCTGGACACCCCGGCGGTACGGGAGCTGGTCACCGACCTCTTCGACGAGGCGGCCGACTACGTCGAGGTGGTGCGCCGCCTCTGGGACAGCTGGGAGGACGACGCCGAGATCCGCGACGTCGCCACCGGCCGCTTCATCGACCGAGACAAGCTCCACTACATCGACTTCGAGGGCCGGCACTTCAGCGTCAAGGGCCCCTCCATCACACCCCGGCCGCCCCAGGGCCAGCCCGTCGTCAGCGCCCTCGCCCACAGCGACGTGCCGTTCCGGCTCGTGGCGCGCTCCGCGGACATCGGATACGTGACCCCGCACGACGGCGACCAGGCCCGCGCGATCGTCACCGGGATACGTGCCGCCCAGGAGGCGGCCGGCCGGGAGCGCGAGCCCCTGCACGTCTTCGGCGATCTCGTGGTCCTCCTCGACGACGACGCCGGTGCGGCGCGCGACCGCCTGGAGCGGCTGGACGGCCTCGCCGGCACGCCGTACACCAGCGACGCGAAGGTCTTCGCCGGCACGCCCGCAGGTCTCGCGGACCTGCTGCTGGAGTGGCGGCGGGCCGGGCTCACCGGCTTCCGGCTGCGCCCCGCGGTGATCGGCCACGACCTGCCGGCCATCACCCGGGGGCTCGTGCCCGAACTGCGGCGCCGCGGCGCGTTCCGGGACGCCTACGAGGCCCGCACCCTGCGCGGCCTGCTCGGTCTGGCCCGCCCCGCCAACCGCTACGCCGCCACCAGCGCGACCGCCTGAGCCGGAGGAACCGTACGCCATGAGCAAGCCGCGCAAGCAGATCCATCTGGCCGCCCACTTCCCCGGCGTCAACAACACCACCGTGTGGAGTGACCCGCAGGCCGGCAGCCACATCGAGTTCGGCTCCTTCGCGCACTTCGCCCGGACCGCCGAACGCGCCAAGTTCGACTTCCTGTTCCTCGCCGAGGGCCTGCGCCTGCGCGAACAGGGCGGCAGGATCTACGACCTGGACGTGGTCGGCCGGCCCGACACCTTCACCGTCCTCGCCGCGCTCGCCGCCGTCACCGAGCACATCGGGCTCACCGGCACGATCAACTCCACCTTCAACGAGCCCTACGAGGTGGCCCGGCAGTTCGCCAGCCTCGACCACCTCTCCGGCGGGCGCTCCGCCTGGAACGTCGTCACCTCCTGGGACGCCTTCACCGGGGAGAACTTCCGCCGCGGCGGCTTCCTCCCGCAGGAGGAGCGCTACTCCCGCGCGAGGGAGTTCCTGGCCACCGCGGGCGAGCTCCTCGACTCCTGGCAGGGCGAGGAGATCGTCGCCGACCGGGCGACCGGCACCTTCCTGCGCGACGCGCGGGCCGGATCCTTCGTGCACAAGGGGCACCACTTCGACATCCACGGGCAGTTCAACGTCCCGCGCAGCCCGCAGGGGCGCCCCGTGATCTTCCAGGCCGGCGACTCCGAGGAGGGCCGGGAGTTCGCGGCCGCCGACGCCGACGCCATCTTCAGCCGGTACAGCACCTTCGAGGAGGGCCGGGCCTTCTACCGCGACGTCAAGGGCCGCCTGCCCAAGTACGGACGCAGCCCCGGCCAGTTGCTCATCCTGCCCGCCGCGACCTTCGTCCTCGGCGACACCGACGCCGAGGCCGCCGAACTGGCCCGCGAGGTGCGGCGGCAGCAGGTCAGCGGGGCCACCGCGATCAAGCACCTGGAGTTCGTCTGGAACCGCGACCTGTCCGCCTACGACCCGGACGGCCCGCTCCCGGACATCGACCCCGATCCCGGAGAGCACACCGTCGCCCGCGGCCGTGCCCAGGTGCGCATGTACCGTGACCCGCTGACCACCGCCCGCGAGTGGCGGGAGCTCGCCGCCGCCAACAAGTGGTCGATCCGCGACCTGGTCATCGAGACCGGCAACCGCCAGTCCTTCGTGGGATCCCCGGCCACCGTCGCCGCGACCATCGACGACTTCGTGCAGGGCGACGCCGCCGACGGCTTCATCCTCGTCCCGCACGTCACCCCGGGTGGCCTGGACGGCTTCGCCGACACCGTCGTCCCGCTGCTCCAGGAGCGGGGTGCGTTCCGTGCCGACTACGAGGGGACGACGCTGCGCGCCCACCTCGGTCTCGCCCACCCCGACGCCGGCGCCGCGGCGGAGCGGGCCGCGTCGTGAGGTTCTTGGCCATCACCCTGATCGTGCACGCCCCGGACCCGGTGACCGGGGCGCTGAAGCCGACCGCCGCGCGGTTCCGCGAGGTGCTCGACAACGCGCTGCTGGCCGAGGAACTGGGCTTCGACGGCTTCGGCGTGGGGGAGCGCCACGAGCAGCCGTTCCTCTCCTCCTCACCGCCCGTCGTGCTCAGCCACATCGCCGCCCTCACCTCCCGGATCCGGCTGTTCACCGCGGTGACCACGCTCAGCCTCCTCGACCCGGTGCGGGCCTACGAGGACTACGCGACGCTGGACCACCTGTCCGGCGGCCGCCTGGAGCTGATCATCGGCAAGGGCAACGGCACGGCGCAGCGCGAGCTGTTCCACGTCACCCCCGAGGACCAGTGGGACCGCAACGCCGAGAGCTACGAGGTGTTCCGGCGGCTCTGGCGGGAGGGGAAGGTGACCGCCGACACCCGGTTCCGTCCCGCGCTGAAGGACGCGCAGGCAGAGGACTTCGTGGCGCGCAGTTCGGCGCTGGTCGGCAGCCCGCAGCAGGTCGTCGACAAGGTCCACCGCTACCACGAGCGGTTCGGCCACACGGTGCTGCACGTCCACGCGGACGCGGGCGGGCTGTCCCACGCCCGGCACCGCCGCTCGCTCGAGCTCTTCCAGTCCGAGGTCGCCCCGGTGCTGCGGCGCGCCATCCCGGACCCGCCGTTCGCCTGGGGCCCGGCCCCGTCCTCGCCCGAACCCGCCCATCGCTGAGGAGAAAGCCCATCGTGTCCCGCACACCGCTCGGAGTCCTCGACCTCGTCCCGATATCGTCCGGCTCCACCGCCGCCGACGCCCTGCGCAACAGCATCGACCTCGCGCGGCGGGCCGAGGAGTCCGGCTACGCCCGCTACTGGTTCGCCGAGCACCACCTCAACCCCGGTGTCGCCGGCACCTCGCCCGCCGTCCTGCTGGCCCTCACCGCGGCCGCGACCTCCACGATCCGGCTCGGCTCGGGGGCCGTCCAGCTCGGTCACCGCACCGCCCTGTCCACGGTCGAGGAGTTCGGCCTCATCGACGCCCTCCACCCGGGGCGGCTCGACCTGGGGCTCGGCCGCTCCGGCGGCCGCCCGCCGGGCGGTACGCCGGACCCGGTGCCGACCACGACACCCGTCGTGGACGGCCGGACGCCGGGCGGACTGCGGATCCCGCCGAAGTTCTCCTTCGAGCACCTGCTCGGCTCACCGCGCATCGCGCTCCAGCGGCACCTGCTCCAGCAGCCGGGCGCCCGCTCCCAGGACTACGGCGAGCAGGTCGACGACATCCTGGCGCTGCTGCGCGGCACGTACCGCTCGGCGGACGGCGTCGAGGCGCACGTCGTGCCGGGGGAGGGTGCCGACGTCCAGGTGTGGATCCTCGGCAGCAGCGGCGGCCAGAGCGCCGAGGTCGCCGGCCGCCACGGACTGCACTTCGCCGCGAACTACCACGTCAGCCCGGGCAGCGTCCTGGAGGCGGTCGACGGCTACCGTGCCGCCTTCCAGCCGGGCGGCGTGCTCGACAAGCCCTACGTCAGCGTCTCCGCCGACGTCGTCGTCGCGCAGGACGACGCGAGGGCCCGCGAGCTCGCCACCGGCTACGCCCCCTGGGTCCGCAGCATCCGGACCGCCGAGGGCGCCATCGAGTTCCCCACCCCCGGACAGGCCCGGGCGCACCCGTGGACGGAGGCGGACCGGGCACTGGTGGCCGACCGGGTCGAGACCCAGTTCGTCGGCTCGCCGCAGCGTGTCGCCGACCAGTTGGAGCAGCTCCAGGAGGCCACCGGCGCCGACGAGTTGATCGTGACCACCATCACCCACGACCACGAGGACCGGGTCCGTTCCCACCGGCTCCTGGCCGAGGAGTGGCACCGCCGCTGACGGTCCGGCGTGGCGCCGTCAGTCCCGCCCGGGCAGCAGGCCGCGCCGGAGCGCGGCGACGAGGTGGACCGGCACCAGCTGCTCACGGCCGTCGACGGTGACCGGGACCAGGTGGGGAGCCGCGGCCTTCCACCGGGCCCGGCGGTGACGGGTGTTGCTGCGGGAGGTCTTGCGTTTGGGTACGGCCATCGGGGTCTCCTGTACGGGTGGGCGTGCGGTCAGCGGGAGGCGTACGGCAGCAGGGCCATCTCGCGGGCGTTCTTCACCGCGCGGGCGAGGGCCCGCTGCTGCCGGGCGGTGACGTGGGTGACCCGCCGGCTGCGGATCTTGCCCCGGTCGGAGACGAACTTCCGCAGCAGGTCGGTGTCCTTGTAGTCGACGTACTCGATGCCCGCGGCGATGAGCGGATTGGGGCGGGGCTTGCGGGCGTCCTTGCCCCGGCCCCTGCCCTTGCCCGTGCCCTTGGCCGTGGCGGTGTGGACGGTCGTCATGGTGCTGTCTCCGGTGGTCGTGGCGGCGTGCGGTTCAGGCCGCGTGGTCGAGGAAGTCGTCGAAGGCGTGGGGGAGGCGGCGCCAGCCGGCCGGTCCGGCCGCGTACTCGGCGTCCGTGAGCAGGCAGCGGTCGAGGGTGGCCGTCAGCCCCTCGCGGTCGAGGCCGGGCGAGGTGAAGGCGAGGTGCTGGCCGCGGTCGCCGTGTTCGGGATGCCAGTCCAGGGCGGCCGCCACGCGCCGTTCGGCCGGCACGGTCTCCCATTCCGCGTCCGGCAGTGCGGCGAGCCACGGCCCGACGTCCTCGATGCACAGCGCACCACCGGCCGCCTCCCAGGAGAACAGGGTGTCGGGGTGGTCGGCCAGCCAGAAGCGGCCGCGGCTGCGGGCGGCGGAGCAGCTGAGGTCCTCCAGCGCCGCGTGCAGCCGGCCGGGATGGAAGGGGCGGGCGGCGCGCCACACCAGGGTGGCGACGCCGTGGGCGTCGGCCTCCTGGGGCAGCAGGGCGCAGGCCGGATGCTGCCGTGAGGCGGCCGCGGCCACGTCGAAGCCGGAAACGGCGGCGGAGGCCAGCCGGCCCGTGCCGATGGTCACCTGACGGGCCGTCGGATGGAGCTGGGTGAGCAGTTCCCTGTCCCCGGGGTCCGCGGTGTCGCCCGGTGCCAGGGCGAGGACGCCGGCGTACTCGAGCTGCCGGGCCAGGGTGTCGGCGACGGTCCGGTGGTCGCCGGGGGCGACGGCGAGGCCGTGCTCGGTGAGGTCGTCGCCGCAGCCGAGGTGGTCGAGCAGGAGGGCGGGGTCGACGCAGGTGACCACGCCGGCCGCCGCCAGCAGGCGCCCCGAGGCGGTGCCGTCGGGCAGCGGGGTGCCGACCAGGACCTCGGCCATCGCCTGCGGTTCGACGGAGTCCCACAGCTCGACGACGGCGAGCCGGCAGGAGGGGTCCGCGGCCAGCCGCAGCAGCTCGGGGAGCAGGTCCGCGCGGAGCGCGCAGCAGGCGCAGTCGTTCACGAGCTCGGTGTCCGTGCGGGAGATGACGCCGTCCCGGTCGCTGAGGACGCGCCGGACGGGACCGCCGACGGCGGGCCGCAGGTCGTGGTGGAGGGCGAGGGATCCGGCGGTGGAGTGCAGGAGTTCGCGCACCGCGGCGCGACGGGCCTCGGCGTGCAGACCACCGACGAGGACGACGGGCAGCTTGGGGCTGCTGTCCACGGGAGGTGCCTTTCGTGTCGGGGAGGGGCGGATGGGCGGGGCCGGGTCAGCGTTCCTCGCGGAACTCGACGTGGCGCCGGACCACCGGGTCGTACTTGCGCAGGACCAGTCGGTCCGGGTCGTTCCGGCGGTTCTTGCGGGTCACGTAGGTGTGGCCGGTCCCGGCGGTGGAGCGGAGCTTGATGACGGGGCGTAGATCGGTGCGAGCCATGGCGGGTACTATACAGAACTGGTTTTCATTTCCAATAAGCTCGGTGGGCGCTCCGCCGGCCCACCGGACGACAGAACGGACCGTCATGCCCGCACACTGCCAACTCACCGGTCGCAAGCCCGGCTTCGGCAACTCCGTCTCGCACTCGCACCGGCGCACCAGGCGCCGCTTCGACCCGAACGTCCAGCACAAGCGCTACTGGCTGCCCGGCGAAGGCCGCACCGTCCGGCTCACGCTGAGCGCCAAGGGCATCAGGACCGTGGACCGCATCGGCATCGAGAAGGCCGTCGCCGTCATCCGCGCGCGGGGAGGGAAGGTCTGATGGCCAGGACCGGCAAGATCGCGAAGAACGAGCGGCGCAAGGCCGTCGTCGCGCGGTTCGCCGCACGGCGCGCCGAGCTGAAGGACGTCCTGCGCCGCCCCACCGCCACCCCGCAGGAGAAGGCCGCGGCGCGGCGGGAGCTGGACCGGCAGCCCCGCGACGCCAGCGCCACCCGGCTCCGCAACCGGGACGCCCTCGACGGGCGGCCCCGCGGTCACCTGCGGGCGTTCGGCCTCTCCCGGATCACCATGCGCGCCCAGGCCCACGCGGGCCACCTCCCCGGCGTGCGCAAGGCCTCCTGGTGACACCGCCCCCCGGCACACCCCGCCACCGGCCCCCGCGGGCCGCACGACACGTCTCGGAGAACCCGTGAAACCCGGCATCCACCCCGACTACCGTCCCGTCGTCTTCCGCGACCGGGCGGCGGACTTCGCCTTCCTCACCCGCTCCACGATGACCAGCGACAGGACCGTCGTCTGGGAGGACGGCAACACCTACCCCGTCGTGGACGTGGAGATCTCCTCCGCGAGCCACCCGTTCTACACCGGCACCGCCCGCGTGGTGGACACCGCCGGCCGCGTGGAGCGGTTCCGGCGCCGCTACGGGAACGGGGACACGGCACACGGCACAAGCTGACGCTCGTCGCGCCCCTCGGCGGCGCCCGGACACCGGCCCCCCGGTGCCGGGTGCCGCCCCGCGCGCGTACGCGGGACGTGCGCTCAAGAACGCCGGACGGACGCGCATGGTCCGCCGCAGGCCCCGGAACTACGGTCGGTTACGGGCGGCGTCACCGACGTCCGCGTTCCCGACCGTGTACCAAAGGCCTCACATGACCACTGCAGACAACAGCCGGCCCGCCATCCTCCTCGTCCACGGCGCCTGGCACGGCGCCTGGTGCTTCGACAGGCTCGTCCCCGAACTCACCGCGCTGGGCTGGCGGGTCGAGACCGTCGACCTGCCGAGCGCCTCGCCCGACGAAGGGAACACGGCCGGGATGCACGACGACGCGCGGGCCGTCCGCGAGCGCCTGGACTCCGTCGCCGGCCCGGTGACCGTCCTCGCCCACTCCTACGCGGGCATCCCCGTCACGCAGGCCGCCGCGGACGCGCCGAACGTCTCCCGCATCGTCTACCTCTCCGCCTTCGTGCTCGACGAGGGCGAGTCCATCGACGGCATGAGCGGTGGCAAGATCTCCGGAGCCGGCGTCGCCTCGCTGTCCGCGCACGGGCACTACGAGGACGCCAAGGCCGCCTTCTACGGGGACGCCGCACCGCAGGACGCGGAGAACGCCACCGCACGCCTGGTCCTCCAGACGGCCAGGTCCTTCTGCGAACCGCTCACCGCCGCCGCCTGGAAGACCGTGCCCTCCACCTACATCCTCACCGAGCGGGACACGGCGCTCGCCCCGGAGTACCAGGAGGCCATGGCGGCCCGCGCGCAGCGCACCCACCGGCTGCCCTCGGGCCACTCGCCCTTCCTGTCCATGCCGGTGGAGCTGGCCAAGCTGATCACCACCGACGCCGGCCACTGACCGGCGCGCCCCGGCCGGTGAGGGCCCCGGAGATCCTCTCCGGGGCCCTCACCGCGCCCCTTCGGGGCGGTGCGGTCCCGCCGCGCGGTAGCGCCCGGGCGAGGACCCCATGACGCGCTTGAAGGCGTGGCTGAACGAACTCTCGGAGCCGTAGCCCCAGCGCGCCGCGATCGAGGCGACGGTGCGGTCGCCCGTCCTCAGCTCCCGCGCCGCGGAGCGGATGCGCCAGCCCGCGAGGTACTCCAGTGGCGGGACGCCCACGGTCCTGGTGAACCTGTCGGCGAACCGGGACCTCGACATCCCGGTCTTCCCGGCGAGTTCGGCGACGGTCCAGGGGTGTGCGGGCCGGTCGTGCATCAGCCCCAGCGCGGCCCCGACGTGGCGGTCGGCGAGCGCGGTGAGCCAGGCGCCGCCCCCGGGCCCGTGCTCGGCGACGTGCGCCCTGAGCAGGTGGACCAGCAGGACGTGCGCCAGCCGCTCGGTCACGAAGGGGGTGCCGAGCGCGGGCTCGCCGGTCTCCGCTCGGAGCAGTTCTAGCGCTGCCCTGATGCCCTCCGCCGCGGTGGACCCGGCGCCGACGTGGATCAGGGGCGGCAGCACGTCCAGGAGCACGGCGGCGTTGGCTTCGTCGAGGTCGAATCCGCAGCCCACCAGGACCGCGTCGGTCGCCGTGCCGATCCGGACCGTGTTGCCGGGCCTGAAGCCGGCGAAGACCTCGTCGCTCGGCACCGCCGGGACCTCGGGACCGCCCGCCAGTTCGTAGCCGCGGCCGCCGCCGATCAGGTAGCAGTCGCCCTCCTTCAGGGTGACCGGCTCCGGGGCCCCGGCCACCGCTATCCGGCAGCTGCCGAGGAGCACGGCGCCGAACTTGATGTGCCGGTAGCCGGTGAATCCGACGGCCCACGGCTCCTGGGCCTCCAGCCGGGCGAAGTGTGCGCTGCGCAGGTCGAGCAGGCCCAGGATGTCGGTCAGCGGATCGCTCACATGTCCTCCGGCGCCGTCGGCGGTGCCGCGGGGTCCGTCCTTCAGCGGGTGGCGGCGGCGAGGGCGGCCCGGATCGTGTCGGCGGACGAAGGGGTCGCCGTGGCCTTCGAGAAGTCGGCCTCGCCGCCCGCGTAGGGCAGGCCGTACACGGGGGTGCCGGGCTGCGAACGCCAGCTGTCGGCGAGGGTGCCGTAGCCGACCGCGTCGTAGCCGAGCACGTCGAGGAGTTCCGTCGCGTGCGCGACGGCGACCGGGTCGTCGCCGGCGATCGGCAGGGCGGTCCGGTCGGGCGAGCCCTTCGCGCGGGCGAGCGCGGCCAGGTGGCGGAAGAAGATGTTGTTGAACGCCTTCACCACGTGGGCGTCGGGCAGGTGGCCCTGGAGCAGTTCGCTCTCCGTGCTGGTGCCGTCCTCGAGCGCGGCGATCCGGCCGTCGCGCTGGGGGTAGTAGTTGCCGGTGTCGATGACCGTCTTGCCGGTCAGCGGGGCCGCGGGGACCTGGTCGAAGGCCCTGAGCGGGATCGTCACCACGACCCAGTCGCCCGCCGCGGCGGCCTCCGCCGGGGTCGCCGCGCGTGCCCGGGGGCCCAGCTCGGCCACCAGGCCGTCGAGGGTCTCCGGTCCGCGTGAGTTGCTGAGCACCACGTCCAGGCCCGCGTCCACGGCGAGCCGCGCCAGGGTGCCGCCGATGGATCCGCTGCCGATCAGTCCAAGAGTCGCCATGTAGGTCGCAACCCCGGGCCCCGCGATTCTGTTTCCGCGGGGCCGCAAAGACCGGGCAAAAGGGGAGGGCGGTCAGCCGTCGAGGAGCAGGTCGAACACCCGTTCCAGCCTCTGGGCCAGGGCCGGCTCGTCGGTGTCGTTGAGCGCGGTGCTGCCGATGATCGTGCGCATCAGCCAGAAGCCCGCGACGACCGAGAGGGCCATGGCGGCGCGGTCGGTCCCCCGCAACTGCGGTGCGACGTCCAGCAGATGGGCCTCGACGTGGTTCTCGATGCCGGCCCGCAGGATCTCCGCGGCGCGGGGGTTGGGCGCCGAGCGCAGCATGAGGAGGAACGGGTCGAGGCTGTCGGCCTCCGGCGCGGTCCGGCGGACGAGTGCGGCTGCCACGTCACGGGCGAGGGTGGCCGGGTCGCTGGTGAGGACCGTGCGCTCGGTCATGGAAGCTTCCACCACCTCGGCGAAGAGCCCTTCCTTGGAGCCGAAGTAGCGGCCCACGAGCATCGCGGTGACCCCGGCGGCCTTGGCGATCTCCCGCACCCCGACGCCGTCGTAGCCGTGCCGGGTGAAGGCCTCGATGCCCGCACGCAGGATGGCCTCCTTGGTGGCGGCCGCGTCGCGGCGTCGCGGAGTCGTCATGTTGACGAGTGTAGACTGGAGTCATGTCTACGAGTGTATACATGATCGGAAGGACACTGCGATGGATCTCCACCTGACCGGCCGCCGGGCCCTCGTGACCGGTTCCAGCTCCGGCCTCGGCGCGGCGATCGCCGAGCTGCTCGCCGCGGAGGGCGCCGACGTCGTGGTGCACGGACGGGACGAGGCGCGCACGCGCGAGGTGGCGGAGAAGGCCGGTGCGGTCGCCGTGGCGATCGGCGACCTCGCCACGGACGAGGGCGCCGACGCCGTGGCCCGGGTCGCCGGCGAGGTCGACGTCCTGGTCAACAACGCCGGTGCGTACGACCACATCGGCTGGGCCGAGGCCACCGCGGAGGAGTGGCTGCGGACGTACGAGGTCAACGTGGTCTCGGGCGTCCGCATGATCCAGCGGCTGGTGCCCGGGATGCGCGAGCGCGGCTGGGGCCGGGTGATCCAGATCGGCGGCGGGCTCGCCTCGCAGCCGATCGCGATGCAGCCCCACTACAACGCGACGCTCGCCGCGCGGCACAACCTGGCCGTCTCCCTGGCGCGGGAGCTGAAGGACACCGGGGTGACCTCCAACGTGGTCTCCCCCGGGGCGATCCTCGTCGACGCGGTGCAGGACCTGATCACCGGACTCGCGCCGGAGCGCGGCTGGGGCCGGTCGTGGCAGGAGATCGAGCGCAACGCCGCACGGGACTTCGTGCCCAACGACATCGGCCGCTTCGGCCGCCCCGAGGAGATCGCGGGCGCCGTCGCCTACCTGGCGAGCCCCTACGCGGACTACGTCAGCGGCGCCACGATCCGCGTGGACGGCGGCACCATCCGCTCCGTGACGTGACCCGGCCCCCCGCGGAGCCTGGCGGCGCCCGGTGCCGGGAAGCCGGGGCCGGGTGAGGGCCTGACAGATCGTGACGGGAAACGCTATGCTCCCCGCGATGACAACTGACTCTCCTTCCAGATTGGGGGACCCGTCCGCGCAAGGTGAGTGCTGATGCTCACTCAGACCGCGAACGAGGATTCCCGCCTCTCCTTCTGGCTGCGCGTGCGCGAGTTCGCCGTGCCGCCCTCCATGGTCGAGACCGCGACCGCCCGCCGCCGAGGCGGTGACTGGGCCGGGGCCTGTGCCGCCGCCGGCATCGACGTCGACCTCAACCTGCGTTCCCTGGCCCGTACCCACGGCCGGGAACGCGCGGCCCGGGTCCGGGCCGACCTCCGGCATCTGGTCCCCGACCTGCTGCGCTGGCACATGCCCAGGGTCGCACCCGACGGTCTGCTGCGTCCGGGCCTGACCATCGCCCTGGCCCGGTACGGGGCCGCGGGGCCGGAGGACGGCGACCAGGTGCACCTGGTCGTCCGGACCCCGCCGGCGTGGGCGGACGGCGGGCAGCGGATCAGCCTCGCCCTGTGGGACCCGGACCACCCCGACGCGGGTGCCCTCCACCATCCGCACGCCCGTCCCCACCGGCGGTTCCGTCTCGACCTGCACCGCCACCTGTGGGACGCGCGCAGAACCCGTGAACTGCCGCTGCGCGCCGGAACCGGCCGCGGGTCCGCCGACCTGCCTCCCCTCCCGGACCCGGAGCCGCCCGGGCCACTGCCGCCGCACCAGCGCTGTGCGGTCGACCGGTGGGCGGACGAGGCGCGGCGGGTGCTGCGTGCCGAAGGCCGCACCAGCGGTGCCGTCATCGTGCGCCTGGGCTCCCGCCACCGGTTGCTGGTGGACGTGACCGGCGACGGTCACGGCACGGGGGCGCCCACCGCGCGGATCACGGCGGCGCCAGCGGACGGCGGCGGCGCCCGGGCGCTGCCGGTGCTGCCGGACGCGGCGACCTGGGTGCCGCCGGACCTCGAACTGCTCGACGCCGGCCTGATCGGCGCCGACGGGCTGCACCCGCTGGTCGCCGCCGCGCTCGTACCGGAGCACACGCCGTCCGGTCCGTCCCTGCCGCGGGGGCGGCCGGGACGACCGCGCGTCGTGGAGTGCCGGGGCGCACCGCACCGGATCGGCCTGGTCGACGGCGTCCTGACCGCGCTGGACCACGACCCGGACGAGATCCGCCGCGAGGAACTGCTGGTCGCGCTGACCGGTACCCCGCTGCCCTGCCTGCAGGCGATCGACCGGGCGCACCGGCGTCCGGAATCCCTCGCCGACGTAAGGGCACGCCTCGACCACGGCGACACCGCCGGCGCGCTGGCCGTCGTCGAGGGCCTGCTCGGTCCCGGCGCGGTGCTCCGCGACGGACCGCTGCGGGACGAACTGGAGGCGGCCGCCCAACGGCGCATCGCCTACGGCCTGTTCCGGGCAGGTCTCGCCGGGCCCGCCCCCGGGCGGGTACCGCCGCGCGACCGCTTCCCGGCACCCCGCACCCGTTCCCGCCCCGGCCGGCCGCACCCGCGGCAGCGCACCTCCCGCTGACCCCGGGGCGTGCGCGGCGTCCCCGCGCACGCCCCCGTACCCCTTTCCGGCTTTCGGCTCCACGAACCCCCGAGGTGATCACCCATGCCCACGCCCGCCCTGTCCACCCTGCCCGCCGACCCGGCCTCCGCCCCCCAACTCGACGTTGCCGACGCCCTTTTGACCCTGCTGCGCGACACCACCACCGAACCGCGCCCCGACACCCAGCTGGAGGCCCTCACCCTGGCCGTCGCCGCCGACCTGCCCGTGCTCCTGTGGGGCGAGCCCGGGATCGGCAAGACCGCGGCGCTCACCCAGCTCGCCGCCGCCCTCGACCTCCCGCTGACCACGGTGATCGCCAGCGTCCACGAGCCGTCCGACTTCTCCGGGCTGCCCGTCGTCGGGGACGACCCCGCCGAACAGGGCGTCCCGATGGCCCCGCCGGACTGGGCGGTCCGCCTGGTCCGGGCCGGCCGGGGCCTGCTCTTCCTCGACGAGCTGTCCACCGCGCCGCCCGCCGTGCAGGCGGCCCTGCTCCGTCTCGTGCTCGAACGGCGGATCGGCGCCCTGCGGCTGCCGCCAGGGGTCCGGATCGTGGCCGCCGCGAACCCCCGCTCCTCGGCGGCCGACGGCTGGGAACTGAGCGCGCCGCTGGCCAACCGCTTCGTCCACCTCCAGTGGACCCACGACCACGACGTGGTGGTCCGCGGCCTCGGCGGCACCTGGCCCCGGGCGACGCTGCCACGGCTCGACCCGGGAAAGCTGCCCGGTGCCGTGGACTTCGCCCGCCGAGCGGTGTGCGGGCTCCTCGCCGCCCGCCCCGGCCTCGTCCACCGCCTCCCCACCAACGAGACCCGCCGCGGCGGCGCCTGGCCGTCCCCCCGGAGCTGGGAGATGACGCTGTGCCTGATCGCCTTCGCGACCGCGGCCGACGCCTCCCGGGACGTGCTCTCCCTGCTCGTCAGGGGTGCCGTCGGGGACGGTCCGGGGCTGGAACTGCTGGCGAGCATGGACCGCATGGACCTCCCCGACCCCGAGGAACTGCTCGCCGACCCGGCCGGCGCCGTCCTGCCCGAGCGCGGGGACCTGCGCCAGGCCGTCCTGGACGGTGTGGTGGACGCCGTCCGCAACCGGCCGGAGAAGGCGCGCTGGGACGCGGCGTGGGCCCTGCTGGTCCGGGCCCTGGAGACCGGGGCCCCGGATCTGGTCGTCGTCCCGGCCACCACGCTCGCCTCGCTGCGCCGCGAGGACTGGGACGTCCCCGCGGCCATCGAGCGGCTCGCCGCAGTGGTGTCCCTGTCCCGGCGCGCCGACCGGGCCGCCGACCGGACCGGGGCCGGGCTCGTCGCGAAGGCCGGCCGGTGAACGCGCAGGCGCCGGTGGCGCTGGACCTCGAGAAGCTCTTCGCCGCCCGGCTGTACGCCGCCCGGGTCCGCCCCTATCTGGCGACGGCCCTGTTCGCGCTGCACGTCGTGGAGTCCCGGCGGGTACCGACGATGGCCGTCGACGCGCACTGGCGGTGCTACGTCTCACCGGGGTTCGTGGACCGCACGCCGCTCGAAGAACTGGCCGGGGTGTGGGTGCACGAGGTGTCGCACCTGCTGCGCGACCACCACGGGCGCGGTGACCGCGTCGCACGGGAGCAGGGACTGGAGGGCCCGGCGGAGCGGCTGCGGATGAACATCGCCGCGGACTGCGAGGTCAACGACGACGCCTTCGGGGACGGGCTGGACACGCCCGAGGGCGCCGTCCTCCCCAGGACCCTGGGACTCCCCGACGGGCAGCTCATGGAGGACTACCTCGGGCGGTTCGGGATCGGCCCGCTCACGCAGGACTTCGTCTGGCTGGACTGCGGCAGCGGTGCGGACGGCCTCGAACGCGAGTGGGACCTCGGTCCGGAGGGCGCCCACGGCCTGAGCGAGCAGGAACGGGACGGCGTCCGCTTCCGCGTGGCGCAGGCCATCAACGGCCGCCCGGGCCATGCGCCGAAGAGCTGGCGGCGGTGGGCGGAGGAGGCGTTCCACCCGCCGCAGCAGTGGCGGGAACTGCTGGGCGCGGCGGTGCGCTCGGCGGCCTCCGGTTCCGGCGCGGGCCAGGACTACAGCTACGGTCGGCCCTCGCGCCGGTCGGCCGGTGTGCCCGGCGTCGTCCTGCCGGGCCTGCGGCGCAGACCGCCCCGGGTCTGCGTGGTCATCGACACGTCCGGCTCAGTCAGCGACGCCGAACTGGGCAGCGCGCTCCTCGAAGTGGCCGCCATCGCCCGCGCCGTGGGCGGCCGCCGCGACCTGGTCACCGTGGTGCCGTGCGACGCCGCGGCCCGGATCGCCCACCCGCTGTGCCGTGCCGAGGACATCCCGCTGGTGGGCGGTGGCGGTACGGACCTGCGCAGCGGCTTCGCGCGGGCGCTGCGCACACGGCCCCGGCCGGACGTCGTCGTGGTGCTGACCGACGGTCAGACGCCCTGGCCGGACGCGCGCCCGGCCTGCCGCACGGTCGTGGGCCTGTTCCCCCGCCAGGGCGGGCGCCGCTCGTGGCGCGAGCACGATCCCGACTACGTGCCGGACACGCCGCCCGACTGGGCGCGCGTGGTCGTCATCGGGTCGTCCGGCCCCGCCGGGTGACGGTGCCAGGGAGACATCTCATGTTCCGTCAGAAACCCCGTGCACAGGCGTTCCCCTGCGTCGGCCGCGGACCCTAAGATCACCCCGCCAGTCAGGGGACCGCGGCCGCCGGGGAGGCGACGTGAGCGACAGCGCACCTCAAGGGCAAGATCTCGAGAAGTACGGCTACACGCAGCAGTTGGCGCGGTCACTCGGCTTCCGGGACCTGGTGGTCTACGGCCTGGTCTTCATGGTGCCGATCGCGCCGTTCGGCATCTTCGGCGGTGTCTTCCAGGGCTCGGGCGGCATGGTCGCCCTCGCCTACGCCATCGGCATGCTGGCGATGATGTTCACCGCGCACTCCTACGCGCAGATGTCGCGGGCCTTCCCGATGGCCGGGTCGGTCTACTCCTACGCGGGGCGGGGCATCGGCAGGCCGTTCGGCTTCCTCTCCGGCTGGATGATCCTGCTGGACTACATCCTGGTCCCGGCGCTGCTCTACCTGATCGCCGCGGTGGCGATGAACTCGCAGGTCGATTCGGTGCCCGTGTGGATCTGGCTGATCGGGTTCGTCGTCCTCAACACCGTGGTGAACTGGCTCGGCATCGAGATGACCGCCCGGATCAACAAGATCATGCTCGTGGCCGAACTGATCGTCCTCGCGCTCTTCCTGGCCTTCGGGATCAGCGCGCTCGCCCAGGGCAAGGGCAACGTCAGCCTGCACGCCTTCTACGACTCCGGCACCTTCTCCTGGTCCCTGATCTTCGGGGCGGTGTCGATCGCCGTGCTCAGCTTTCTCGGCTTCGACGGCATCTCCACCCTCGCGGAGGAGAACCGCGAATCCGCCCGGGCGATCGGCCGGGCCATGATGGCGGCGCTGCTGCTCGCCGGTGCGCTGTTCATCGTCCAGACCTGGATCGCGGCGATGCTGGTGCCCGAGGCCCCGACGCTGATCAAGGAGGGGGACCCGGACGGCACCGCCTTCTACGACGCGGCCCAGGTCGCCGGAGGCCGCTGGCTGAGCACCCTGAGCGCACTGGCCACCGCGATCGCCTGGGGCTTCGCCAACTCGCTGGTCGCGCAGGCGGCGACGTCCCGGCTGCTGTTCGCGATGGCCCGCGACCGTCAACTGCCCCGTTTCCTGGCCGAGATCGACCCCCGTCGCCGCGTCCCGGTCAACGCGACGCTGCTGGTGGCCGTGGTCTCGCTGGGGCTGGGCCTGTACATGACCCCGCGACGACGGCATCACCCTGCTCAGCTCGCTGGTCAACTTCGGGGCGATGACCGCGTTCCTGGTGCTGCACGTCTCGGTCGTCGTCCACTACGTCGTCCGGCAGGGCAGCCGCAACTGGTGGCGGCACCTGGTCGCGCCGCTGATCGGCTTCGGGATCCTCACCTTCGTCGTCGTCAACGCCAAGGTCACCGCCCAGCGGCTCGGCTTCCTCTGGCTGGCGATCGGTGCGGCCCTGCTGGTGGGGCTGCTGATCGCGGGCCGGCGCCCGGAACTGCCCGCCGAGCCTTCCGAGACCACCCTGGCCGAGGAGGCCGAACCGTCATGAGCGACCTCGAAGTGGTACGCCTCCACCCGTCGCCCGAGCAGTACGCCTACGCCTTCGGCGGCCGCGAGCCCCTGCTGCGCGTACGGCCGGGGACGATCGTGGAGCTCTTCACGGAGGACTGCTTCGGCGGCCTGGTCCGGGGCCCCGAGGACCTCCCGAGCAAGGTGTGCGAGTTCCCGTACCTCAACCCGGTCACCGGCCCGATCCACGTCGAGGGGGCCGAGCCGGGGGACACCCTGGCCGTCCACTTCGTCGACATCGCGCCGGCCCGGGACTGGGCGGTGTCCACCACCTTCCCGCACTTCGGCGCGCTGACCACGACGCACGCCACGGCGATGCTGCACGACCCGCTGGAGGAGGTCGTCTGGCGGTACGGGATCGACCGCGAGCGCAACAGCTGCCGGTTCCAGGCCCGCTTCTCCGACCACACGGTGGAGCTGCCCCTCGACCCGATGCACGGCACCGTGGGGGTCGCGCCCGCCGCCGGCGAGGTCGTCATGAGCATCACCCCGGGCGCGCACGGCGGGAACATGGACACCCCGGAGATGCGCGCCGGCACCACCCTCTACCTGGGCGTCAACGTGCCCGGGGCGCAGCTGGCGATCGGCGACGGGCACTGCCGGCAGGGCGAGGGCGAGGTGTGCGGCACCGCGGTCGAGGCAGCGATGCACACCGTGGTCGTGATCGACCTGCTCAAGGGCGGCGCGCCCGCCTGGCCGCGCCTGGAGGACGACCGCTTCCTGATGTCGACCGGGTCGGTCCGGCCGCTCGAGGACGCCTACCGGATCAGCCAGCACGACCTGGTCGGCTGGACGTCCTCCCTGACCGGCCTGCACCAGCTGGACGCGTACCAGCTGGTCAGCCAGGCCGGACTGGCGCCCATCGGGAACGTGGTCGACACCAACTACACCGTGGTCGCCAAGCTGCCGAAGACCGTGCTGGACGGCTCGCCCGCGTACGACGGCCTGCACCGGTCGCTGCGCGAGAGGGGGCTGGAGTACCTCCGTACGCGCTGAACCGCCGCCGGCACCGTCGGGGACGGCCGGGAAACGCCGTCCGTCCCCGCCCCGCGGTCGGGAGCGGGAGGGGGACGGACGGCCAGGCCTGTGCGGCGCCGGCGGTGGGAACCGCAGGTCAGCCGAACATGCCGAGCTGGTAGCCGCCCGCAGGCTGCTGGTTGATCACGTTGATCCGGTTGTAGGCGTTGATCACGGCGATGAGCGAGATCAGCGCGACCAGCTGGTCCTCGTCGAAGTGCTTGGCGGCGTTCCCCCAGACCGCGTCCGAGACGCCACCGGCGGCGTCGGCGACACGGGTGGCCTCCTCCGCGAGCTCCAGGGCGGCGCGCTCGGCGTCGGTGAAGACCGTGGCCTCGCGCCAGGCGGCGATCAGGTTCAGGCGCACCGAGGTCTCACCGGCGGCGGCGGCCTCCTTGGTGTGCATGTCGGTGCAGAAGCCGCAGCCGTTGATCTGGCTGGCGCGGATCTTCACCAGCTCCTGGGTGAGGACCGGCAGCGTGGACTCCGCCAGCACCTTGCTCGCCGAGTTCAGGTGCCTCATGACCTTGCCGGCGAGCGGGTGGCCGAAGTAGTTCACGCGGGCTTCCATGGTGATCTCCTCTGCTGTGGGGTGCGATACGCAACGTTGACCGGGCTGCCCCGCGGAATGTGACAGCGCGGCGCACGCGACGCGGCTCTCCGTCTCCCGCGGGGCACGACGGCCGGCACACCCGGGGGCGCACCGGCCGCGTGGTGGGGCGGGACCGGCTCAGGCGCCGACGACCGAGCGTCCCGCGGCGTAGATGCGGGCCTGCTCGGCGACCCGGCGGCCGAGGTGCGCGGCGGTCGCGACGTCGGCCTTGTGGACCTCGTCCGCGCCGACGTCGGTGTGCGTCTGGGCACCCGCGCCGAGGTAGATGCCGAGGCGGTTGAGGTCGTCCTCGGAGGCGGTGGTGCTGTTCCAGCCCGGGTGCAGGCCGAGGTTGACCCAGGTCATGCCGTGCTGGGCCGCGAGGATGGAGAAGTACTGCAGCGTGTGGAGCTTGTCGCCGCTCTTGGCGCCGGAGTTGCTGAAGCCGGCGGCCAGCTTGTCCTTCCAGGAGTGGACGAACCAGCGCTTGGAGGTCGTCTCGGCGAACTGGTGGAAGGCACCCGAAGCCGTGCCCATGTAGGTCGGCGAACCGAAGACGATCGCGTCCGCGGCGTCGAGCAGCTCCCACTGCTCCTCGGTGATCTCGTCGACCTTGACCAGGTGGACGACGGCGCCGGCTTCCGCGGCACCGTCACGCACGGCCTCGGCGAGGACGGTCGTGTGGCCGTATCCGGAGTGGTACGCGATCGCGACGACGGGTGTGGTCATGGACGTTCTCCTCTTGCGGGGGGTGTCTCCGGCTCCCCTGGGGGAGCCCTCACCCACCACGACCGGACAGTGACCGCCGCTATGACACCAACCGGCCGTTTGTGACCAGGAGCACCTTGCCGGCCGATGTCGGCCTCGGGCCGGTACCGGGCGCCCGCGGGATCAGCGGCCCGCGGCGCCGGGCTCGAACGGGCCGGTCCCGGGGACCGCGACGAACTCGACGTCGGTGTACGCGCCGGCCGCCGTGCCCTTCAGGCCGAGCGCGCCGCCCATGACCCGCAGGTCGATGGAGAACCGTGTGGCCGCACCGGACCGCTTCAGGCCGTGGATGCGCTCGTCGATGTACCCGAGACCGTTCAGGACCCGCCTCACCTCGTCGGGGGTCGGGTCCGCCACACCCATCAGCGCCTGGGTGACACGCTCCACGTGGAGGTGCCCCGCGCACCACTCCACCGCGTTGAGATCCACCTCCTGGCCCGCGGTGGGCAGCGCGGGCGCGCCGTCACCGGTCGGCAGTGCCTCCGCCGGACCGGTCCGCGGCTCCTCGCCCGGGGCGACCGGCTCGTCCGCCCCGGACGGGACCTCCAGGGCGCAGGGCCGCGCGACCGTGTTCAGCATCTCCACGAACGCCGGCTCCGGATCCTCCGCAGCCGACGGTGCCACGGCGGGCCGCACCCCTACGGCGTCGGCTGCGTCCGTGTGCTCGGTGCCGCAGGCGGCAAGCGACAGGGCGGTCAGAACCGCCATCGCGAGTGCGGGAGTTCGTGTCATGCGGACAGTCTCGGATCGGGCGGCGCGGGGCGCTTGAGTACGCGTACTCAGCCGCGTGCGTGCACATGCCCCACTTCACCGCTGCGGCCACGGCACCTCTGGGAGCCCGACACGCCGGGCGGTCGCCGCGGGGGCGGGACGGGGGGCACGGCCGTGGATACTGCGGCCATGCGCGTCGACTTCGATCCCGAGGCCATGGGCGGCTTCGCCTTCTACCGCTTCCTGACCTCCGTGGTCGTGCCCCGGCCGATCGCGTGGATCTCCACCGTCACCCCGGACGGCCGGTACGAGAACCTCGCGCCGCACTCCTTCTTCAGCATCGCGAGCACGGATCCGCCGATCGTGCAGTTCACCTCGATCGGCCGCAAGGACTCGCTGCGCAACGTCGAGGACACCGGGGAGTTCGTGGTGAACTTCGCCTCCGAGGCCCTGATGCCGCTGGTCAACGTCACGGCCACCGACTTCCCGCGGCACGTCAGCGAGTTCGACCACGCGGGCATCGAGCGCGAACCGAGCCTGAGGGTGCGTCCGCCCAGGGTGGTGGCCTCGCCGGTCGCCCTGGAGTGCCGCTCGCACACCACCTTGCGGATGGGCAATTCGACGCTGGTCTTCGGGCGGGTGGTGCACGCCGTCGCGGACCGGGATGTCCTGGCGGACGGCCGCCCGAGCGCCCCGCTGCTGCGGCCGCTGACCAAGCTCGGCGCCGACGAGTGGGGCACGCTCGGCGAGATCCGGCACCTGAACCGCATCCCGTACGAGGAGCCCTGACCCCTGTGACCGAAGCCGGCCGTCGGGGCCGGGGGAGGGCATGGGACGACAGGACCTACGCCAGGGGCGCCGTGGAGCCGCGGATCACCAGACGGCAGGGCTGCGGCTCGGTCCCGGAGCGGCGCTGCCCCGCGATGGCCGCGGACAGGGCGCGGGCGGCCACCCGGCCGAGGTGCTCCAGCTGCATGTCGACGCTGGTGAGCGGAGGGCGGGAGGCGGTGGTGATGACCTTCCAGTCGTCGAAGCCCATGACCGCGACGTCGTCCGGCACCGTGCGTCCGCGCTCCCGGAGGATGTCGATCGCGCCGCGGGCGATCTGGTCGTTGCCGCACATGATGGCGTCGACCTCGGGGTGCTGGTCGAGGAGCATGACGGTCGCCGCGCGGCCCCAGCCCTCGGACCACTCGCCGAAGCGGGCCTCGCCCACCGGCGGGACACCCGCCCCGGCGAGCACCTCCAGCGCGCCCTGTACGCGGTCGCGGCCCGCGGCGTAGGTCGGGTCGCCCGAGATGTGGGCGATGCGGCTGCGGCCGCAGGCCAGCAGGTGGCGGGCGGCGGTCCGCCCGGCGTCGACGTTGTCGGGGACGATCGACAGGTCGTCCGGGTCCTCGGACGGCGCGTACGCGTACACCACCGGCACGGGCAGCCCGCGCCCGAGTGAGGGGCGCGGGTCGGTACGGGCGCCGACCACGATCAGCCCGTCGACACGGCGGTCCAGCAGGGCCCGGACGTGGTGCCGTTCGCGGATCGCGTCGCCGCGCGCGTCACACAGCAGGACGGCGAGCTCACCCGCGCCGAAAGCGTCTTCGGCGCCCATCAGGATCGGGATGCTGAAGCGTCCCTCGAGGTCACCGGTGAGCAGCCCGACGGTGCGGGTCGGTCCGGCCTGCAGGCTGCGGGCCACGGGGTTGGGCCGGAACGCCAGTTGCTCGGCCGCCTCGATGACGCGCTGCCGGGTCTGCTCGCGCACCTGGCTGCGGCCGTTGAGCGCCTTGGAGGCCGTGGCCGGGGAGACCCCGGCCAGCCGGGCCACGTCGTTGAGCGTCGCGGGTCGGCCCGCGGTGTGTTCGGCCGGCTGAACCATGGCTGCATCCCTCCTCGTGCCCGTCGCGGGCCCGCGGGGCGGCGCCCGCAGGTGGGGGAAAGGCTACTCGAAAGTCTTTTTCCGCGATGCGTGCAGGGTGGTTGACGCCCACGGGTGCCGCTTCTAACTTTACGGAAAACGTTTTCGGTGCGTTTAGGCGGCCGGCGCCGCCCCCTCGACATGGCCAGGCCCTCCGAGCAAGGAGCGAGACATGAACACCACCGACGTCCGGAGACGAAGGCGCCACCGGGTCCTGGCCGCGGCCGTGGGGCTGCTCACCGTCACGACCGCGCTCGCGGCCTGCGGCTCGGGCGGGAGCGGTTCGACCGAGGGCAAGGGCGGGGTCATGGGCCCCGACGACGGCGCCACCCTGACGATGTGGACGCGCGCCGCCACGCAGCAGCAGAGCCAGGCCCTGGTCGGGGCCTACAACAAGTCCCACCAGAACAAGGTGAAGCTGACGGTCATCCCCACCGACGACTACCAGGCGAAGGTGGGCGCCGCGGCCGGCTCCAAGTCGCTGCCCGACATCCTCGCCTCCGACGTGGTGTTCGTGCCGAACTACACCGCCAGCGGCCTGTACGCCGACATCACCGACCGCATCGACGCCCTGCCGTACGGCAAGGACCTGGCGCCCGCGCACATGGCCGCCGGCACGCTCGACGGCCGCAAGTACACCGTGCCCCACACCATCGACTCCTCCGTGCTCTTCTACAACAAGACCCTGTACAAGAAGGCGGGGCTGGACCCGGAGAAGCCGCCGACGACGCTGAAGGAGTGGGACGAACAGGCCCGCGCCGTCGACAAGTTGGGCGGCGACGTCAACGGCACCTTCTTCGGCGGCAACTGCGGCGGCTGCGGGGTCTTCACCTGGTGGCCGTCGGTCTGGGCCGCGGGGGAGGAGGTCATGAACGAGGACGGCACCGCCGCCACCCTGGACTCGCCCGTGGCGAAGGAGGTCTACGCGACCTACCGCGGCTGGGCGCAGGACGGCATCACCGCCCCCGGTGCCGCCGAGGAGACCGGCGCCACCTGGACCGGCTTGTTCCCCAAGGGCACGATCGGCGTGATGCCGATGCCGTCCACCACCCTCGGCCTGATGCCGGCGGGGCTGGACTTCGGCGTCGCCGCCATCCCCGGCCCGGACGGCGGGCAGTCGACGTTCGTCGGCGGTGACTCGCTCGGCATCTCGGCCACCAGCAAGAACGCCGGCCAGGCCTGGAACTTCCTCGCGTGGTCGCTCGGCGACGAGGCCCAGGTCGAGGTGCTCGCCGCCCACAAGGACATCGTCGCCCGCACCGACCTGGCCGAGAACAAGTACGCCAAGGCCGACCCCCGCCAGGTGCTGATCAACACCCTGGTGGCCAAGGGCACGACGCCCTTCGCCGAGAAGTTCGGCCAGACCTTCAACGACCCCAACGGGCCGTGGCTGGCCCTGATGCGGGACGCCGTGTTCGGTGACCCGTCGAAGGTCGACGCGGACAACAAGGCCATCACCGAGTCCCTGAAGGACTGACCGACATGCTGCTCGCGCGATCGCGCGGCTCCGGCTCCCCGGCGCCCGGCGGGGAGCCGCCTTCCCGGTCCCCGTCCGGGACCGGGAAGGCCCGCCCCGTCCACCGCGTCCCCTGGTGGCGGACCCGCCCGGCACAGGGCATCGGCTACGCGGCACCGACCGCCCTGTTCGTCGTGGTCTTCTTCGTGGTGCCGCTGGTCCTGGTCGGCCGGATATCCCTGAGCGACTGGCCGCTGCTGGCCGGGAACCAGGGCCTCAACGCCCCGGACAACTTCACCGGGGCCGCCGGCGACGACCTGCTGTGGCCCGCCGTCCGCTTCACCCTCACCTACACCGCGCTCGTCACGGTCCTGCTGCTCGGACTCGCCCTCCTGCTCGCGCTGCTGGTCCAGGAGTCCCGTCCCGGGACGGGACTGTTCCGCACGGTCTTCTTCCTGCCCAGCGCGCTCGGGCTGGCCTCCGCCTCGCTGCTGTTCCTCGGCATGTACAGCCCCAACGTCGGCCCGATCAGCCCGCTCCTGGAGAGGCTCGGCCTCGTCGACGGGCCCGTCTCCTTCCTCGGCACCCCGACCTCCGCCCTGTGGTCCACCGTCGCCCTCATCGTCTGGAAGTACGCCGGCTTCTACATGCTGATCCTGCTGGTCGGGCTCCAGCGCATCCCGCAGGACGTCTACGAGGCGGCGCGGATGGACGGCGCCGGACGCTGGCAGACCTTCCGCAGCATCACCCTGCCGCTGCTGCGGCCCTCGCTCGCGCTGACGCTGCTGCTGTCGGTCACCGGCTCACTGCTCGCCTTCGACCAGTTCTTCATCCTCACCAAGGGCGGACCCGACAACAGCACCATGACGGTGGTCTCCCTGATCTACCGGGAGGCGTTCCAGCGGCTCGACCTCGGGGCCGCGGCCGCGCTGTCCGTCGTCGTGCTGGCCGTGCTGCTGATCCTCAACGCCGCCCAGTTCCGCGGACTGCGCGGCACGGACACCTAGCGGACAGGGACACGCCATGAAACCCCACGGCCTCGGCCGCACCCCCCACCGCGTCCTCGTCGGAGGGCTGGCCGCGCTCTTCCTGTTCCCGCTGGCCTGGAGCGCGTGGGCCTCCGTCAGCGGGCAGCCCGGTACCGCGCAGCAGTCGGGCTACGGTCTCGGCAACTACCGCTCGCTCCTGCACTACGACGCGGGACTGGCGCAGTACCTGTGGAACTCCACCCTCGTCTCGCTGCTGACGGTGGCCCTCACCCTGGTCGTCTCCCTCATGGGCGGGTACGCCTTCGCCCGCTTCACCTTCCCCGGGAAGAACGCCCTGTTCCTGCTCACCCTCGCCATCCTCATGGTCCCGTACGCCACCCTGCTGATCCCGCTGTACGTGCTGCTGGGCGACCTGGGCCTGCAGAACTCGCTCATCGGGCTCAGCCTGGTGCTGACGGTGTACCAACTCCCGTTCGCCACCTTCATGATGCGGATCTCCTTCGAGTCGGTACCGCACGAACTCGAGGAGTCCGCGCTCGTCGACGGCTGCGGCACGGCCAAGGCACTGGTCCGCATCCTCCTGCCCGCGGTGTGGCCCGGCCTGGTCACCGTGGGGCTGTTCGCCTTCCTCGCCGCGTGGAACGACTTCATCGCCCCGCTGATCCTGATCTCCGACAGCGCCAAGGCGCCGCTGCCCCTGGCCATCGCCAACCTGCGCCAGCGGTCCATGGGGGCCATCGACTACGGGACGACCGAGGCGGGGGTCGTCGTGCTGGCCCTGCCCTGCCTCGTGCTCTTCCTCCTCCTGCAGCGGCACTACATCCGCGGCTTCATGTCCGGCGCGCTCAAAGGCTGACCCCGCCCCGGCCCCACGACCGAAAGAGACCCCATGACACAGCCGATCCCGGCTCCCGTGCTGCCCACCCACGGCGGCCGACGTCCTCTCGGCCTCGGTGAAGTCCGCATCACCGGCGGCTTCTGGGCCCGACGCCAGCAGGTCAACGCCTCCGCCACCCTCGACCACTGCCGGCAGTGGATGGAACGCGTCGGCTGGATCGACAACTTCCGCGTCGCCGCCAGCGGCGGCCCCCTCGGCGAACGCCGCCGGGGACGGGAGTTCTCCGACTCCGAGGTCTACAAGCTCCTCGAGGCCATGGTGTGGGAGGCGGCCCGCACCCCCGGCAGCGCCCTCGACGCCGCGGTCGACGAACTCGCCGACACCGTCGTCGCCGCCCAGGAGGCCGACGGCTACCTGAACACGGCCTTCGGGCACCCCGGCCGGCCACCGCGCTACAGCGACCTCGAATGGGGCCACGAGCTCTACTGCGCCGGCCACCTCATCCAGGCCGGCGTGGCCCAGTTGCGCACCCGCGGCGACGGCGCGCTGGCCAAGGCGGCGATCCGCGCCGCCGACCACATCTGCCACGTCTTCGGACCCGGGGGCGCCAACCCCGGCCTGTGCGGGCACCCCGAGATCGAGACCGCGCTGGCCGAACTCCACCGTGCCACCGGCGAACGCCGCTACCTCGACCAGGCCGCCCTCTTCCTCGACCGCCGAGGCCACGGCACTTTGGCGGGGGGCGAGTTCGGCCCGGGGTACTTCCAGGACGACGTCCCCGTACGGCGGGCGCACACCCTGCGCGGGCACGCCGTACGGGCCCTGTACCTGGCCTCCGGCGCCGTCGACGTGGCCGTCGAGACCGGCGACGACGCACTGCTCGCCGCCGTCGTCCGGCAGTGGGAGCACGCCACCGCCCGCCGCACCTACCTCACCGGGGGCATGGGCTCCCACCACAGCGACGAGGGGTTCGGCGAGGACTTCGTCCTGCCACCGGACCGCGCCTACTCCGAGACCTGCGCCTCCGTCGCCTCGGTCATGCTCAGCTGGCGCCTCCTGCTGGCGACCGGCGACCCCCGCTACGCCGACCTCGCCGAACGCACCCTCTACAACGTCATCGCCACCTCGCCCGCGGACGACGGCCGCTCCTTCTTCTACGCCAACACCCTCCACCAGCGTGTGCGCCGGACCGTCCCCCCGCACGACAGCGACCGCCCGCGCCCCGAATCCGGCCTGCGCGCCCCGTGGTTCGCCGTCTCCTGCTGCCTGCCGAACGTGGCCCGCACGCTGGCCGCGCTCGACGGCTACGTCGCCACCGCGGACGCCGACGGGCTGCAGCTGTACCAGTACGCCGACGCCGAGATCACCACCCGCACGGCCGGCGGCGAACGCCTCGCGCTGCGCGTGCGGACCGGCTACCCCGCGGACGGCGCGGTCGCGGTCAGGGTCGACGAGGCGCCCGCGGCGCGGTGGAGCCTGTCCCTGCGTGTGCCCGGCTGGGCGGGCGGGGGAGCCCGGCTCGTGACCCCCGACGGACAGCGCCGGCCCGTACCGCCCGGCATGGCCGTCGTCCCCGGGACGCTGCGCCCGGGCGACGAGGTACGCCTCGAACTCCCCGTCGCCCCCCGGTGGGTGCACGCCGACCCGCGGGTCGACGCGGTACGGGGCGCGATCGCCCTGGAGCGCGGGCCCGTGGTCTACTGCGTCGAGTCCCCCGACCTCCCGGACGGCCGCGACGTCGACGCGGTCACCGTGGACCCCTCCGTCCCACCGCGCGACGGGGAGGACGACCGGGTGGTCGTCGCGGGCGAGCTGACCGCCGCGCACGCCGCGGGGTGGTGGCCCTACGCGCACGACCGCCCGCTGGTCCCGGCCGGTGAGCGCATGGAGCTGACACTGGTGCCGTACCTCACCTGGGCGAGCCGCGGACCCTCCACCATGCGTGTCTGGATGCCCACCACCCCGGGTGCCGCGCGGAAGTCCGCGCCGGCGCCGGAAGGCTGACGCCCCGTCACGACCGCCGTGGCGCACGCCGGACGCCGCCGGGCGGGGACGCCCGGCGGCGGCGAGGACTTACGGGATGCGGTCGGTGAGCTCCAGGACCGGCGGGTCGACCCGGAAGGTCTCCGGGTACTTGGCCGCCGCCCCGGTGTTCAGCACCACCACCTCCTCGTCGCCGGACAGCCAGCCCTGCTCGCGAAGGACCCGCACCGCCGACAGCGTCGCCGCGCCCTCCGGGCACAGCAGGGCACCGTCGGCGGCGGCGCACCTGTCGCGGTCGGCGAGCAGCTCCTCGTCGTCGACCGCGACGGCCCGGCCGTCGGTCTCGTACAGCGCGTCCAGGACGAGGAAGTCGCCCAGCGCCTTGGGCACGGTGATGCCGAACGCGACCGTGCGCGCGTCCTGCCACGGCTCACTGGTGCGCTCGCCCTTCTCGAAGGCGCGCACGATGGGGGCGCAGCCGGAGGCCTGCACGCTCACCAGCCGCGGCATCGGCCCCCGCAGCCACCCCAGGGCCCGCAGTTCGACCAGGGCCTTGTGGATGCCGATGAGGCCGACGCCGCCGCCGGTGGGGTAGACGATGACGTCCGGCGCGCGCCAGCCGAGCTGCTCGGCGATCTCCAGACCCATGGTCTTCTTGCCCTCGATGCGGTACGGCTCCTTCAGGGTCGCCGCGTCCATCCAGACACCGGGCTCGGCGGCGATCTTCTCCGCCACCAGCCGGCCCGCGTCGCCGATCAGCCCGTTCACCAGGTACAGCTCGGCCCCGGCGGCAGCGCACTCGGCCCGGGGGATCGACGGCGCGTCCGCCGGCATCGCGACGAGCGCCTCCAGGCCCGCCCGCGCGGCATAGGCCGCCCACGCCGCCCCCGCGTTGCCGTTGGTGGGCATGGCGATCCCGCGCGCGCCCAGTTCGAGGGCCCTGGCCACGCCGACGGCCGCGCCCCGCGCCTTGAAGCTGCCGGTGGGTATCAGCCCCTCGTCCTTCATCACCAGTCCCGGCACGCCGATCGCCGCGCCGTACCGCGGCAGCGGCACCAGGGGCGTCATGCCCTCGCCGAGGGTGACGACGTGTGCCGGATCGCGTACGGGCAGCAGTTCGTGGTAGCGCCACAGGTTCTGCGGGCGGCCCGCGAGGTCCGCGGGTGTGAGGGAGTCCCGGACCCGGTCCAGGTCGTAGCGGGCGAGGAGCGGCGATCCGCACGCGCACAGGTTCTGCACCCGGTCGGCGTCGTGGCGGCGGCCGCACCGCGCGCACTCCAGATGCGTCAGCACACTGAATGGCAAGGTCATGGTTCCCTTCATACCTCCTCGCGTGCCTGTCGCTAGCATGGGAAGGGCGCCGCCCACGCGGCGCACGAGGTGCCATGGACGACGCGACGACCGGCCCCCCGCCCGCGGAACGCCGCGAGGGCGAGGTGGTCACCAACGACGGAGTGCGCCTGCGCTACACGGAGGCGGGCGCCGGGGAGCCGCTCGTCCTCGTCCCGGGTTTCGCGCAGAGCGCCGCCGAGTTCGGCCCGCAGATCGACGGGCTGAGCGGCCGCCGCCGCGTGATCGCGCCGGACCACCGCGGCCACGGCCGGTCCGCGAGACCCGCCCACGGCTACCGGATCGCCCGGCTGGCGATGGACCTGCACAACCTCCTGGAGGCCCTGGCCCTGCGGGACGTCACCCTGCTCGCCCACTCCATGGGCTGCCCGGTCGTGTGGTCCCACTGGGACCTCTTCGGCGGCGAGCGGATCGCCCGCCTCATCCTGGTCGACCAGCCGCCCGTGATCTCCTCGGCGCTCGCCGGCGCCGGGGACGAGGCGCCGCCCTCCGCGGTGTTCACCCCGGAGATGTCCCAGGGCATCGTCGCCGGGCTGCGCGGCACGCCCGACTCCGCCGCCGCCACATCACGCGCCATCGTCGGCATGCTGCACGGCCCGTCCCTCCCGGACGCGGACGTGGAGTGGCTCGTGGAGCAGAACCGGCTTTTCCCGCCGCGGCACGCCGCCGCGCTGCACCTGGACCACTGCGGGGGCGACTGGAGGGACGTCCTGCCGCGGATCGACGTCCCCACCCTCGTCATCGGCGGCGACCTGAGCATCTTCCCGCCCGGCACGGCCGAGTGGGTCGCCTCCCTGATCCCCGGCGCGCGGGCACGCGTCTTCTCCGCGGCCGAGGGCGGCAGCCACCTGATGTTCCTGGAGAACCCGGCCCTGTTCAACCGCGTCGTGGCCGACTTCCTCGACGAGCCGTGACCCGCCCGCCGGAGCGCATACTGGGGGAGGAGCGACCGGGGATGCCCGGCCGGTCGGGAACGGGTGCGGGAAGCGCGGTGAGTGGACCGGAGATCGACTACCAGGCCGTCTTCGAGGCGTCACCCAGCGCGATGCTGGTGCTGGACCTCGCGCTGGTCATCGTGGACGCGAACGCGTCCTACCGGCGGCTGTTCGACCGTAGCCGGGACCAGCTCGTCGGCCGCTACGTCTTCGACGCCTACCCCGACAACCCCGACGACCCGCACGGTGCCGGACGCGGCGACATGGAGGCGTCGATGCGCCGGGTGGTGGAGACCGGCGCCCCGGACGCCGCCGGCCCCATGCGCTACGACGTCGAGGACCTGGACCGGCCGGGGGAGTTCGCCGAGCGTTACTGGAGCCCCATCAACGCCCCCGTCCTGGACGCCGCAGGACGCGTCGTCCTGCTCGTGCACCGGCTCGCCGAGCTCACCGACCTCGTGCGCTCCGGCGGTTCCGCCGTCGACGACCGCCGCCTGCAGATGGAGGCCGACCTGTACGCCCGCTCCCGCGAGTTGCGGCAGGTCAACGAGCGGCTGCGCCAGTCCCACGCGCGCGAACGCGAGGTCGCCCTCGCCCTGCAGGAGGCGATGCTGCCCGCCCCGCAACCACTGGCCCACCACCGGGCAGCGGTCCGCTACCGGCCCGCGGTCCACGCCCTGGGCGTCTGCGGTGACTGGTACGACGTGACCCAACTGCCCTCCGGCGACGACGCCGTGGCGGTCGGGGACGTCGTCGGCCACGGTCTGGCCGCCGCCGGGGTCATGGGCCAGCTGCGCAGCGCCCTCAGTGCCGCGATCCGCGTCGTGGACGGCCCCGCGAAGGCGCTCGACGGGCTCGACCTGTACGCCCGCTCCGTCGACGGGGCCATGTCGACCACCGCGGTGCAGACCGTCGTCGCCCGGTCCGGCCACCGCATCACGTACAGCAGTGCCGGCCACCCGCCGCCGGCCCTGGCCGGCCCCGACGGCACCGTGCGCTTCCTGGACCGGGCGACCGACCCACCGCTGGGTGCCGCCTCCGACCACACCCCCCGCCCCCAGGCCACCACCACCTACGCGGACGGCTCCACCCTCGTGCTGTACACCGACGGGCTGATCGAACGCCGCGGGGAGGACATCGACCTCGGCATGCGGCGCCTCGCCGACCGGCTCGCCGAACACCGCCGGCAGGGCCCCGAGGACCTGGCGGACACCCTGATCGCCCTGAGCGCCGGCACCGACGACACGGCCGTGGTCGTCGTCCGCCTCTGAGAGGCCGAGCCGCCCACCGGCCGTGAACGGCCGGTGCGGGGTCGCATCACGGGACGAGTTGGTGGTCCGGACCAGTCCAGGGCGCCGGATGTTCAAGATCGCTTTGCCGGGTCCTCGCCCGGGCCGCGCACGATCCGTGCTGACAGCAGTTCCCCCCAGCACGGAGACGTACATGAGCAATCCCCGCCATCCCAGCCCGGGACGCCGATCGCTGCTGCAGGCGGCGGTCGCGGTGCCCGCGGTGGGCGCCGCGGCGTCGGTCCTCGGCACCGGCACGGCGCAGGCCGCGCCCCGGCACCAGGACCCCGGCACGGCCGGCTCCCGGGACCGTGGCTTCGACGAGGAGAGCCCCCGCTTCGCCCTGGCGGTGCTGCCCGACACGCAGTACCTCTTCGACGCCGACAGCGCCGACCCCGAGCCGCTGAAGGCGACCTTCCGCTACCTGGTGGCGGAGCGCGAGGAGGTCAACATCGCGTTCATGACCCACCTCGGAGACGTCACCGAGCACGGCACCGAGCAGGAGATCGAGCTCGCCGCCGACACCTTCCGCACCATCCACGGCAAGGTCCCGTACAGCGTCCTCGCGGGCAACCACGACATCAACGGCGGCACCGACGACCAGCGGGGCGACACCGCGTACCTGCGGGCCTTCGGGCCGAAGCGGTTCACCGCCATGCCGACGTTCGGCGGCTCCTCGCCCGACGGCTACAACAGCTACCACGTGCTGCGCGCGGCCGGCCGCGAGTGGCTCGTGCTCGCCCTGGACTGGCGCGCCTCGGACAAGGGCCTGGCGTGGGCGCAGGGCGTCCTCGACGCCCACCCGACCCTGTCCGCCGTCCTGACCACGCACGACATCGCCTGGGCCGAGGACGACGGCGAGGCGCACCTGTCCGACAACGGGCAGCGTCTGTGGGACCGCATCATCCGCGGCAACGACCAGATCTTCCTCGCGCTGGGCGGCCACTACTGGCCGCCCGGCCGGACCGTGCTCACCAACGACGCCGGGCACGACGTGCACGTCCACATCACCAACTACCAGGACCGCTACTACGGCGGCGCCGGCATGATCCGGCTCTACGCCTTCGACACGGTGCGCAACGTCGTCGACGTGGAGACCTTCTCCCCCTGGTTCCTCGCCCGCGACCCCGCCAAGCGGACGCCGCTGGAGGCGGAGACCATCGAACTGACCGGCGACGTGGACCGGTTCAGCCTCGCGATCGACTTCGCCGAGCGTTTCCGCGGCTTCGACCAGGTGACCCCGCCGAAGCCCCGTCCCGCGCACCGCGTGATGCCCAAGGGCACGGTGGCGTACTGGCGTTTCGACGCCGAGGGCCTGGCCGGCGCGGGCCGCCCCGGTTCCACCGTCGCCGCGGGCACCGTGGCGCGCGACCTGAGCGGCAACGGCAACGACCTGGCGGTGCGGCTCCTGCACGACAGCGCCGCCGAGGTCCTCACCTGGTCGGCGGAGCACCACACCGGCCAGCCGGCCCACGCCAGCCTGCGGTTCGACGGCGGCAAGGGCCCCGACCGGGGCGCGGTCCTCACCACGAAGGCCACGGCGCCGCTCAACAGCATGAAGTTCCGCAAGGGCTTCACCATCGAGACCTTCATCAGGCTGCCCGAGCCCTTCGAGGGCGACCACGCCTGGATGGGCATCCTCAGCTGGGAGGGCCGCAACGGCGACGCCGGGAAGACCACGGGCTGGTCGACCGACGAGCCCACGTGCAGCCTCAACGTCACGCCCGAGCGGTTCCTGCAGTTCGTCCTCTACCCGGACGTCCAGGACGCCGACCCGACCTCGTGGAGCCACGCCCTGCCCGTCGGCCGCTGGACCCACATCGCGGTCGTCAACGACGGCCGTCGCACGGTGATGTACGTCGACGGCTCGAAGATCGCCCGCAACCCGTCCCAGCCGGCCACCGGCATCGAGACGCTGGGCAAGCCCTTCGTCATCGGGGGGACGCAGTTCGCGGAGCAGTTCGGGCAGGGCTTCTACGGCTGGATCGGTGACACCCGTATCGTCGAACGCGCCCTGGCACCGGCGGAGTTCATGACGCCGCGCGTGTGACCGCAGCTGCCCCTGCCGCCTGACGCGGTCCTGCCCCGGGCCCAGCCCGGGGCAGGACCGCGTCGGCGCACCAGGACCGAGGCGGGACGCGGCCGCTCAGTCCTGCATCCAGCGGCTCCGCAGCCGGGCGAGTTCCGCGGACCACCGGCTCCGGCGGTCGCCCACCGCTTCCGAAGCCTCCGGAGGGGACACGGGCAGCCTGACCGATTCGCAGTACGTCTTCCACGCCTGGTACCAGTTGGGCGCCAGGACGGCGGCGAGCATGATCAGCGGCACGAGCACGGCGGATATCAACACGGCTGCTCCCTTCCGTGCGGCCGTCGCGCCGGCGGTGGCGCGAACAACGGTCGGTGGACGCTGGTCCGCCGACCGGACCGGATGAAACGGGCTCCGTCCGTTATCGTCCTCCCGGCCGTGCCGTACGCAAATCGAGTGAACCGTCGCCGCCCGTCGCTTCCCTGGTCACGCCGCCGCCGCGAGGTCGCGACGAGGGCCGCGGCCCCGACGCCCCGATGCTCCGAACGGATGACGCGGCACGACCCCTGGCCACAGCTTGCGGGGTCCTCGGCCCTGGCTAGGCCCGGCGGTCGTCGGCCCGGTACAGCTCGATGGCCAGCGCGACGGCCGCGTGGGTGGCCGGGTGCGGGTCGTGGCGGCGCCAGACGAGGCGCACGGGCACCGGGGCGGCGTCCCGCAGCGCGCGGTACACGATGCCGTCGCGGCGGTACTGGGCGGAGGTGGACCGCGGGGTGACGCCGACGCGGCGGCCGGTGGCGATCGCGGCGAGCCAGTCGTCGATGTCGTGGGTGTACTCGACGGCCGGCCGGTTGCCCTCGGGCCACAGGTCGGGGCTGGTCGTGCCCGTCCGCCGGTCGACGACCAGCGTGCGGGCGGCGATCTCGGCGAGCCGGACGCTGCGCCGTCGCGCCCAGGGGTCGTCCGCGGCGAGGGCGACGTAGCGAGGTTCGTGACCGATGAGCGCGTGGGACCAGCGGTCCAGGTCGATGGGGGCGCGGACGACCGCGAGGTCGCACAGGCCCTCGGCAAGACCGGCGGTGGGGGTGTTGTGGCGGATGAGCTGGAGCTCCACGCCGGGGTGGCGGTCCCGCCAGACGCGCTGGAACTCGGTGGTGCGGCGGCCGAAGGCGGACCAGGCGTGGCCGATGTGCAGGCGGGTGTGCCCGGTCGCGGCCTCCCTGACGAGCTCGTCGACACCGCCCAGCAGGACCCGGGCCCGGGCGAGGACCTGCACGCCCGCGGTGGTCGGGGCGACGGTACGGCTGGTGCGGTGCAGCAGTCGCACCCCGAGGACGCGCTCCAGCGCCAGCAGGTTGCGGGAGACCGCCGCCTGGGAGATCCCGAGGTCGATGGCGGCGTCGGTGAAGCTGCCGGCGTCGAGGATGGCGACCAGGCAGCGCAGGTGCCGGAGCTCGAGTCCGGCGGCTCCTCCACGATGCTCGTCCATGCGTCCAGCGTATCGATGGTGCGTCGTATGCATTTCGCGCATGGCCACCCGCGGCGGGACAGTGGCCCGCATGACGATGGAGACCTCCGGCGACGTCGCGCCGGCCGCACCGGCCGGGGCCGGGGCCGCGGGACGCCTCGGCGGGGTGGCGCTGATGCTGAGCAGCGGCCTGTCCAACCAGGTCGGCGCGTCCGTCGCTGCCCTGGCGTTCCCCGTGATCGGGCCGCTGGGTGTGGTGGCGGTCCGCCAGTGGGTGGCCGCGGCGGTGCTGTGCGGGGCGGGCCGGCCCCGGATGCGGGCCTTCACCGCCGCGCAGTGGCGCCCGGTCCTGGCCCTGGCGGTGGTGTTCGCGGCGATGAACCTCTCCCTCTACACCGCCGTCGACCGCATCGGCCTGGGGCTCGCCGTCACCCTTGAGTTCCTCGGGCCGCTGGCCGTGGCCCTGGTCGGCTCACGCCGCCGCACCCACGTGCTGTGCGCGCTGGCCGTCGCGGCCGCGGTGGTCGTCCTCACCCGCCCCCAGCCCTCCACCGACTACCCGGGCATCGGCCTCGCGCTGCTCGCCGCGGCCTGCTGGGCCTGCTACATCGTGCTCAACCGCGTCGTCGGCGGACGGCTGCCCGGACTGCAGGGCCCGGCCGCCGCCGCTGCCGTCTCCGGCGCCGCCTACGTGCCCGCCGGCGCGCTGGCCCTGTGGTGGCATCCGCCCACCCTCACCGCCCTGGCCTGCGCCGTGACCGCCGGGATCCTCTCCTCCGCCGTACCGTTCCTGTCCGACCTGCTGGCGCTCCGCCGGGTCCCGGCGCACTTCTTCGGCCTCTTCATGAGCGTGAACCCGGTCTTCGCCGCGCTCGTCGGCCTGGTTGTCCTCGACCAGCACCTCGACCCGGCCGCCTGGCTCGCCACGTTCGTGATCGTCACCGCGAACGCGGTGGCGGTCGGCACGGACGCGCGGGAGACTGCCGGGAACGAACCCGTGGGGATGAGAGGGGACAACACATAGCGCCCAGCCATGAGTTGCCGGCGAGCTTCGGTCCATCGGTACGAGCGGCGCTGGGCGTTGCCGGATGGACACCCGGTCGCACGGTCGCCACGGAGCACTGGCGGCGCCAACTGACCGCCGCCGGGTTCGAACCCGACGACGCGGCGGTCGCCGTCTGGGCCGAGTTCGGCGGGCTGACGATCAGGAGTTCCCCGGCCCGTCGCCCCGGCTCGTCCCTGCACGTGGACCCCGTCGACGCCTGCGTCGACACCGCCGAAGAAGCGTCCACGCTGAGGCGGCACTACGCGGAGAACCACACCCCGCTGGGGATGTGGTCGTCCCAGTTCTGCTGCTACCGCGCGGCCGGCGGCCGCGTCATCGCCGTGGGGCCGAACGTCGTGTGGCACCTGGGCGCGACCTTCGCCGAGGCCTTGACCTACATCGTGGACGGCGACGGCGGAGGCAGTCGCGCCGAACCCGCGGACTGGCTCGCCAACTGCCCCACCGCGGGGTGAGAGTGTCCCGCGTGAGCGAATCTTCCGACGATCAGGCGGCCTGCAGGGAGTTCCTGGCCGGGGTCCGCGTGGGCGACGTCTGCGACGGGACGGCGGCGGAGGTCACCCACCGCGAGGTGAGGGTGACGCTGGACGGTTTCCCCGGGCGTCCGCTGGGGACGGTGGGGCCGCTGGACACGTCCTGGATCCGGCGTCCCGACGTCGAACCCGGGCAGCGGATCACCGCCCGGGTGCTGTCCGTCGACGTGGACGGGGCAAGGGTCTTCCTGTCGACGGCAGCCACCGAGCACGCCGAACTGTGGGCGTTCCTGGCGTCGTTGCACCCGGGCGAGCGCATGACCGGCACGATCGCGTCGATCGAGCCGTTCGGGGTGTTCGTGGCGCTGGACGACGGCCCGGGCCACCCGGTCTTCCCCGGCGTGGGGTTCATCACCTTCCCCGAACTCTCCTGGCGCCACTTCGAGGACCCCTCGGAGGTCGTCCGGGTCGGAGAGCGCGTCACGTGTGAGTTCCTCCAGTTCGACACGACGAACGGCGAGGCCCGGCTCTCCCTGCGGGCCACCCTGCCGGACCCCTTCGGGGAGTTCGCGGACCGCACGGAGGTGGGCCGGACGCTGCGCGGACGGGTGACCAAGCTGGTCCCGTTCGGTGCCTTCGTCGAGGTCGCCGACGGGGTCGTGGGGCTGGTGCACCTCCGGGAGCTCGCGGACACGGCCGTGGAGGCGCCGGAGGAGGTCGTCAGGACAGGCGACGGGATCACCGTCGTCGTCATCGAGGTCGACCGCCCGGGCCGCAGGCTCCACCTGTCCCGGCGGCGGGTTCCCGGGGCCCGTCAATCCGACGGATGACGGAGGCGGCCGGGCCCGGCGGTCGTAGGTGAGGGCCGTGCGGGGGGTGGTTCCGCGCCGTCTTGCGCCGGGGGTGTTTCCCACGGTGGGCGGGTTGGGCAGCCAGCAACTGTGCGTGCGTTCCCCGGGGTTCGTTGACACGTGGAGATGAGGGACCAATGCCTCCTGAGATAGTCGGGCGTCGAGGCTCGTTGGCAGGGGAGAGGTTCGGGATCGGCGACAAGCCCCTGACGTTCGGGCGCAAGGCCGGGAACACGGTGGTGATCGCCAGCGTCAGCGTCTCCCGTCTGCACGCGGAGGTGCGCCGCGAGGGCCACGGGTTCGTGCTCTACGACCGGGCGAGCAGCAACGGGACGCGGGTCAACGGGGAGCGCGTGACGTCGCACGTGCTGCAGCCGGGCGACGAGATCTCCATCGGCGACGAGACCTTCGGCTTCGAGGCCGCCGACGCGATGGAGACCATCCTGGACCTCTCCCTGCTGGAGGCGCTGATGCCGCCGGCGGAACCGGAGGAACCCGGGCCGGTGTTGAAGGTGACGGTGGCGGGCGGCGGCCCGGTCGGGCTGGCGTTCGCCCTCCTGCTGGAGAACCTGATGGGCCGGCGAGTCCGCGTCACCGTCTACGACGCCCGCTGGGCGCAGGACGGGGACCGCGTCGTCTGGAAGGACGAGGGGCAGGGCAACGTCCGCCGGCAGCAGGTCGTGACGGTGCAGAGCCGGCAGTACCTGAACCTGCCCGAGGAGGTGCAGGCCCGGCTGTTCACGGAGGGCACGTACACCGAGATGTGGCCCGCGGGGCCCGACTCGATCCGCGGTTTCAACCCGCGCAACATACGCATCGCCTACGTCGAGGACACGCTGCTGGACCTCGCCAACGCCAAGCGCGACCGCATCCGCCTGGTGCCCGCCCGGTTCGACGCGGCCGAGCGGCAGGAGACGGTGACCCAGGACCACGTCCTGGCGATCTGCGAGGGCGGACGGTCCCGCACGCGCGAGCACTTCGCCGCCAGGTTCGGGACCGCCGACACGTCCATCTACTCGCTGGACGGCGAGCACCTCCAGGACGTGGTGCTGGGCCTGCGCGTGAAGTCGGGGCTCTCCGACCCCATGACGGTCCTGCTGACCGTCGCGCAGAATCGGTTCCTCCTCAACTCCCTGCGCGGCGAGGGCTTCCTGAACATGCGCCTGACCGACGCCGAGGCGCAGGAGGTCGTCGGGATCGACCCCGTGCGGCAGGTCTTCGAGCAGTGCATCGCCTCCCGCCCCTGCGTGATGAGCCGCGACGGGCACGGGGACTTCCACTGCTCCACCCACAGCACGTTCTTCCTGCCCGCCCTCATCAAGGGTTCGGCGCTCTGGCAGCGCGTCAAGGAGGGCCTGACGCTCTTCGACGTCGACGAGCAGGACCTGACCGCGATCACCGCCTTCCGGCTGGACATGGTGCAGCGGCCGCGTTTCACGGCCCGCCTCCACCCGGCGACCGCGGCCACCCCGGGGACGTACGGGTTCCTGCTCGGGGACGCCGCCAACGCCATCCACTTCTGGCCAGGGCGCGGCCTGAACAGCGGTCTGGCCTCGGCCGTCTCGCTCGCCCGTACGCTCAGCGGCACCTGGCGCGGCAGGCCGTTGCGCGACGCGGACTTCGTACGGCACGAGGCGGCGATGTCGATGCTCCAGTACCGGCACAAGAGCCGCGCCTGGAACGCGATGATCACCACGGACGAGAACGGGGTGGGCCAGGCGATCAAGGACAAGATCGCGCGGAGCATCGAGGAGTCCGCCGCCGGGAAGCCGGACCGTGAGGCCGACCTCGACGCCCTCATGGAGCAGCTCCGCGCGATCCGGGAACGGCTCGCTCCGCGCATCGCCGGGATGCCGGACGACGCCACCCTGCGGGAGCACCTGGAGACCCTCGGGAGCGAGACGCTGCGCACCCTGCGGGACAGCGGTCCGTGGGACACCGTCACCGTCGGCGGCGAGGAGGTCGACATCGACATCTTCTACCGGGACGCACGGCCCGCGTCGCGCACGGCCCCGGTGGCCGGCTGAGCCGCCAGGTCAGAACGCGACCGGCCCGGGCGGTGCGGCGCCCGGCTCGTCGAGGACGGCGGTGATCAACCCGGGGAAGCGGCGCTCCAGGTCCTCGCGGCGCAGGCTGACCAGGCGCTGCCGGCCGTGCGGGTCGTTGCGGACGACCCCGGCCTCGCGGAGCGTCTTGAGGTGGTGGGAGAGCGTGGACTTGGGGATCTCCCCGTTGACGGGCTGGCAGGCCGACCCCTCCAGGGGGCGGTCGGCCAGCCGGCGCACCAGCTCCAGCCGTGAGGGGTCGCTCAGGGCGAAGAGCACGTCGGTCAGCACCAGGTCCGCGGCGTCGGGGTGCGGCAGCTCCCGGGGGGCTCCAGTCATGGTTCGATAATAGTTGAACAATCGGCGCGTGTGTGCCTACCCTCGAATGGTTCGATATTTTTGGAACCGTTCGGGAGTACCGATATGCACACCCAGCGCACCGCGAGGCGGATGCCGCGTCCGGTCGGCTTCTGGCTGCTGGCCACCACCCTGCTCGCCTTCCTGGCCGCCTCCAGTGCGCCCTCCCCGCTCTACGTGGTCTACCAGCACCAATGGGGCTTCTCGCCGATCGTGCTCACCACGGTCTTCGCGGTCTACGTGCTGGCGCTGCTGGTGGCGCTGCTCACCGTCGGAGGGCTGTCCGACCACGTCGGCCGGCGGCCGGTGCTCCTGGCGGCGCTGGTCGTCGAGGCCGCGGCCATGGTCGTGTTCCTCACCGCGGACGGCGTCGGACCGCTGTTCCTGGCCCGCATCCTGCAGGGCGTGGCGACGGGCGCGGCCGCCGGCGCCATCAGCGCGGGGCTGATCGACCTGCAGCCCTCGCCCACCTCGCCTCTCGGCTCCCTGCTGAACACCGTGGCGCCGGCCACCGGACTGGCCGCCGGTGCGCTGGGTGCGGGTCTGCTGGTGCAGTACGCCCCGGCCCCCACGCGGCTGGTCTTCGTCGTGCTGACCGCCGTGTTCGTGGTGCTGGCGGCGCTGGTGCTGTTCCTGCCCGATCCCGTCTCGCCGCGCCCGGGGGCCTGGGCCTCGCTGCGGCCCCGGGCGGCCGTGCCGGTCCAGGCCCGCCGGACCTTCCTGGCGGCGACGCCCTGCCTCGTCGCCACCTGGGCGATGGGCGGTCTCTACCTCGCCCTCGGCCCCTCCCTGACCGCCGGGGTGCTGCACATCGGCAGCCACCTGGTCGGCGGCCTGGTGGTGACCACCCTCTTCGGTGTGGCGGCCGTCGCCTCGCTGGTGGTGCGCGACGTGACGCCGCGGCGGATGATGACCGGCGGCTCGGCGGTGCTCGCGGTGGGCACCGGACTCACGCTGCTCGCCCTCGCCGGGCCCTCGACGGCGCTGTTCTTCCTCGGGACCGGCCTCGCCGGGTTCGGCTTCGGCGCCGCCTTCCTGGGTGCCTTCCGCTCCCTGGCGGCACTGGCCCGGCCCACCGAGCGGGCGGAACTGTTCGCGTCGGTCTACGTCGTGAGCTACCTGGCCCTGAGCGTTCCCGCCGTACTGGCCGGGCTCGCCGTGCCGTCCTTCGGTCTGCACTCCACGGCGACGGTGTACGGCGCCGGGGTGGTCGTGCTCGCGCTGCTGGCGGTCGTTTCGGGAGCCGTCGTCCGCAGGCCCCCCGTCGTGGTGCCGGCGCCGGCCCCGCCCGCGGAGGAGCCGGCCGCCTCCACCCGCCGGCTGACCGCGACCGCCGCGGTCTCCGGCCCGGCCCGCGGGCCCGGCTCCCCGGCGGACGTCTGACCGCGGCGCGGCCCGCCCCGGCCTGTCGTCGCAGGTCACGGGCCGGGCCGGGCGCACCGGTCGCGGGTATGGTGGAAACAGCCCGGCCCGCCCCGTCCGATCAGGCGTCCGTGCGCCGGGAACGCAGCCGTACGGGATGGCCGGCATGGGTGCTCCCACAACGATCCCCTCCGCCGCGGCGGACCCGCTGTCGGGCCCCGGCACCGCCGTGGTCGTGGTCGACGGCGCGGGGGTGGTGCGCGGATGGAGCGAGGGAGCCGTGCGACTGCTCGGCCGCCCGGCCCCCGAGGCGATCGGCAGGCCGCTCGCGGACGTCCTCCCGCCGGTGGGGACCGCGGCGTACCGGGCCGGAACGCCGGACCTGGTGACGCGACTCGGCTCGGCGCGGGGCTGGGAGGGCCGGCAGGCCGTACGTCACGGGGACGGCCGCCGCCTCGACCTGGAGGTGAAGATCCTGCCCGTCCAGGACTCGGGCGACCGCTCGCTGCGGCTGATCCTCGCGGCCGACCTGACGCGGAGCTGGTGGACGAGCGCCAGCCGCTCCCTGCTGGAGGGCATCACCCTCACCGCACCGGTGGGCATGGCCATGATCGACACGGACTTGCGGCTCGCCTGGGTGAACGACGCCATGGAGCAGCTGTGCGGCATTCCGCGCGAGCGCTTCCTCGGCCGGTGCCTTGGGGACGTCCTGCCGGGCCTGGACGTGGCGGACACCGAGGCGGAGATCCGTCAGGTGATGGAGACCGGGCTCCCCTCCACCGGCCGCGAGTACTTCGGCCACGTCCTGTCCGACCCGGACCGGGTCACCTACTCCACGTCGTGCTTCCGCCTGGAGAGCGAGTACGGGCAGCCGCTGGGGGCCTGCTACATCGTCCTGTCCACCACCGACCACTACCGCGTCCGGCAGAAGCTGAAGCTGCTGAACGAGGCCCGCAAGCGCATGGGCAGCGCGCTCGACGTCCCGCGCACCGCACAGGAACTGGCGGACGCCGCCGTCCCCGGCCTCGCCGACCACGTCACCGTCGACCTCCTCGACCCGGTGCTCCACGGTGACGAGCCCCCGCCCGGCCCGCCCGACGCTGCCACCGTGGCCCAACTGCGCTGCGCCGGGCACCGTTCCGCACCTGACGACGTCCCGCCGCCCACCCCGCACGGCGGCCGGTGCGACTACCCCCGGCGGTCGCCCACGGCCCGCGCGCTCGTGGACGGCACCTCGGTGCGCGTCGCCGAACTGGACCCGGCCGACCCCCACTGGACCGCCGGCGACCCCGTCCGCAGCGCCCACCACCGCGCCCTCGGCGTCCACTCCCTGATGATCGTGCCCATCCGCTCGCGCGGCACCACCCTGGGAGCGGCCACCTTCGGGCGCTCCCGGGACGGCGGCCCCTTCGGGCCCGACGACCTGGTCCTCGCGGAGGAACTCACCGCACACGCCGCGGTCTGCATCGACAACGCCCGCCGCTACACCCACGAGCACGCCGCCGCGCTCGCCCTCCAGCGCAGCCTGCTCCCCTTGGACCTCCCGCAGCAGAACGCCGTGGAGGCCTGCTACCGCTACCTGCCCGCCGACGCGGAGGCCGGGGTCGGCGGCGACTGGTTCGACGTCCTGCCGCTCTCCGGCGCCCGGGTCGCCCTGGTCGTCGGCGACGTCGTCGGCCACGGCATCCACGCCGCCGCCACCATGGGCCGCCTCCGGGCGGCCGTGCAGACCCTGGCCGACATCGACCTCGCCCCCGACGAGGTACTCGCCCACCTCGACGACATGGTCAGCCGGATCGCCGACGAATCCGCCGCCGCCGACACCTCCGGTGTGATCGGCGCGACCTGCCTCTACGCCGTCTACGATCCGGTCGGCTGCCACTGCACCCTCGCCCGCGCCGGCCACCCCGCACCCGTGCTGGTCACCCCCGATGGCGCCGCCGGCCTCGTGGACCTCCCCGGCGGCCCGCCCCTCGGCCTCGGCGGCCTGCCCTTCGAGGCCACCGGAATCGACGTCCCGGCAGGCAGCGTCCTCGCCCTCTACACCGACGGCCTCATCCAGGACCGCTCACTCGACGCCGGCCGCGGACTGCGGCGCCTGCTCGACAGCCTCGCCTGCCCGCGGACCTCGCTGGAGGGGCTCTGCGACGCCGCCACCGCCTTCGCCGGCGCCCGGCCGGCGGACGACGCGGCCCTGCTCCTGGCCCGCACCCACGCCCTCGACGCCGAGCACGTCGCCTCCTGGGACATCCCCGCGGACCCGGCCGAGGTCGCGCCGGCGCGGGCCCGGGCGGCGCGGCAACTCACGGCCTGGGGGCTCGGCGACCTCGCCCTCACCACGGAACTGGTCGTCAGCGAACTCGTCACCAACGCCGTCCGCCACGCCTCGGGCCCCATCCGGCTGCGGCTCATCCGCGACCGCACGCTCATCTGCGAGGTCTCCGACGGCAGCAGCACCTCGCCCCACCTGCGCCACGCCCGGACCACCGACGAGGGCGGCCGCGGCCTCTTCCTCGTCGCCCGGTTCGCGGAGCGCTGGGGCACCCGGTACGCGGGGGACGGCAAGACCATCTGGTCGGAACAACCCCTCAGGCCCCGTGAGGTCGCCGCATGGCCTTGATCCGGACGGGCAACCGTGGCTGACGCAGCGTCACGCGCCGGGGAACGGGTCGCGCGGGTGCGCGACGACCCGGCCGCGCGCTACGCGCTGGCCCGGGAGTTCTACCGGCTCGCCGCCGGACCCCGCCGCCGTTTCGGCCACGCCGAACTCAGCTTCATGCGCTGGTCGCTGGGCCGCGGCGTACTGGCACCGGAGACCGCCTCCCCGCCCGGCAGCCCCTGGTGGCGGGCCGTCAACGAACGGTTGCTGCGCGACAAGACCGAGGCCCAGCTGCTGTCCGCCGGAGCTGCGGGCACCCCGGGCGCCCGCAGCGTCGAGTTCTGGCTGGACTTCATCCGCACGCCCGAACCCCGCCGCTGGTACCACGCGCACAACGCCAGCATCGTCGCCGGCTACCTGCAGCACGAGGAACTGGCCGCCGCCGAGCTGAAGGTGGAGCGGTTCATGATGAACGTCGCGCTGCTGCGCGTCCTGTTCACGCACGCGATGCTCACGCAGCCCCGGCTCGCGCTCGGCCCGCTGGCCGCGTTCGGCCCCCTCATGGCCGACCCCCGGCACCGGGCCGTCCAGATGTACCTCGACCTGGGCCGGTCCTTCCCGCCCGAGTACCCGGTCACCACACCCGTCGAGGACACCGTCCTCGACGAACACGCCCTCGCCCGCATGCTGGACTACGGGGTGATCGCCCCGCGGCTGTCCGAGCTCTACGCGTTCTCGGCCGCCTCGCTGGAACAACCCCGGCTGACCACCCTGCTGGACGACGGCGTCCCGGCCTACGCGTGGCCGCACGCGGACCGGCGGATCTGGTACGTCGGCAACACCGGCCCGCACCTGCGGGCCATCGCCCGCCTCACCGGCGTCCGCCTGCACTGGGAACCCTCGCCACGGGCCCGCTCTAGAGGCGGACCGGCAGCTCCGTCCTCCCGTTGAAGACGAAGGTGGGCAGGGGCCGCAGGTCCTCCGGCGGCACCGCCGGCCGCAGGCCGGGGAAGCGCTCGAACAGGTCGGGGAGGGCGGCCTCCGCCTCCAGCCGTCCCAGCGGTTCGCCGACGCAACGGTGGACGCCGTGGCCGAAGGCGACGTGGTCCTTGTCGCGCCGGCGGACGTCGAAGGCGTCCGTGTCGTCGGGGTGCCTGCGCGGGTCGCGGCCGCCCGCGCCGAAGCCCATGACGATCGGCTCACCGCGGCGGATCAGCACGCCCTCCCCGAGGTCGATGTCCTCCACGGCGTACCGCAGCGGCATGTGCCGGACGGGGGAGTCCGCGCGCAGGGTCTCCTCGACGACCGCCTGCCACGGCACGCCGCCGCCGAGGACGTCCCTCAGCTGCTCCGGGTGGCGCAGCAGGCCGATGACGGCGTTGGTGATCAGGTCGGTGGCCGAGGGGACGCCCCCGGCGACGGTGACGACGAGGGCCAGGAGCCGTTCCTCGTCGGTCATGTCCGTGGCCTCGACCAGGGTCGTCGCCATGTCGTCGCCGGGTACCTGTGCCTTCTCGGCGAGCAGCGCGGCCCAGAAGGCCATCGCCTCGTCCACGCCGGAGGCCGCGGCCCCGGGGTCGGAGGGTGGTTCCAGCAGTGCGTCCATCGCCCGGACGGCCTGCTCCCAGCGGTCCTCCGGTACGCCGAACAGGTCGCACAGCGTCTCGCACGCGACGACCCGGGCGTAGCGGGCGCGGACGTCGACGACGCGCCCGGAGCCCGGCGTGCCGAGTGCCTCCAGGTAGGCCTCCGTCCTGTGCCGCAGGTTCGCCCCCAGGGCGGCCGTCCGCCCGGGGGTGAACGCACGCTCCATCACGGCGCGCAGCCGGCGGTGGTCGGGGCCGTGGGCGTTCAGCACGGTCGGCGAGACGAGGAAGGGCGACAACGGCCAGTCCTCGGGCAGGTCGCCGAGGCCGGGCCAGTGCTGCTTCGCGTCGCGGGAGACCCGGGGGTCGTCGGCGAGCCGCCGCAGTGCGTCGTACCGGGTGACCGACCAGGCGAGGACGCCTCCGGGCAGTTCGACGGGGGTGGCGGGGCCCGCCGCCTGGAGGCGTGCGGTGTCTTCGTGGAGACGGTGGCCGGCCGGGTCGAGCCCGCTCCGTTCCGGGGGCTTGCGCATGGGGACTCCTTTCTCCGGCGGTGCGCGGTCGCAGCGCGGTGGCCGCCGAGAGGTGATCCGGGCGGGGATCAACGGGCGGGGAGGCGGCCGTCGATCCCGCAGGCCTGGCAGGGCGGCCTGCCGCAGGTGCACTGCGTGATCGCCTCGAGCACGCCGCGGTCGTGGTGGAGGCACTCGTCGCGGCAGGTGTGGCGGGGGATGAACCCGGCTTCGATCTCGCCGGGCCAGGGCTCGTGGCCCTCGCGGCAGCGGACGAAGCGCTCCGGGTCGGTCTCGTGCAGCTCGTGCATCGCGGAGCGGGCCTGGTCCTCCAGCTCCCGTACCCGGGTGACCAGGGCCCTGAGCTCGGCGGCGAGGCCCTCGTAGTGCTCTGCGCCGGTCCGCACGTGGGCGGCCCGCAGGGCCATGGCTGCGTTGCCGAGGAACCTGCCGGCGTCCTGGAGGTCGGTGACGTGGTGCATCTGAAGCCCGTTCACGCCACGGACCCACACGGCGTCCATGGCCATGTCTCCACCTTTCCGGTGTTCGCCGTCTTCCGCGTGACATGCCGTACTGCCTGCCGGAACTCCGCGGGGGCGACCTGAGGTAGCGCTGCCATGGTGGATCCGCGCATGAGGTGAAGCAAATCGATCGATCTCATGCCGTGATGCGGCGGGCCGATGAACACAGCCGCCGACCCGCAGCCTCGGGTCAGCGGCTGCGGGTCAGCGGCTCGCCGAGGCGAAGGGGCCGGTGCCCGCGAACACCAGCCGGGCGAAGTTCCCGCCGATGCGCCGGTGTCCCGCGGGATCGGGGTGGACCTCGTCGGGCAGCGGCAGTTCGGCGTAGTCGGCCGCACCGTAGAGCGCGCGCCCGTCGAGGTGGTGGAGGTTGGGGTCGTCGGCCGCCCGCTGCGCGACGATCCGGGCCAGCTCCTCGCGGATGACGGTGAGGGTCAGCCGGCCCGCGGCGCGTTCCGCCGGGTCGCCGGTGGCCTTGAAGCGCAGCCTGCCGCCCTCGAAGTCCGGGGCGAGCGGGCCCGGGGTGTCCTCCTGGACGGGGCACAGGAGGGGGGAGACGACCAGCAGCGGTGCCGTGGGATGGCCCTCGCGGACGATGTCGAGGAAGCCGTGCACCGCCGGGGTGAAGGCGCGCAGCCGCATCGCGTCGGTGTTGACGATGTTGATGCCGATCTTGAGGCTGAGCAGGTCCGCCGGAGTGTCGCGCATCGCGCGGGCGGTGAACGGGTCGAGCAGCGCGCTGCCGCTGAACCCCAGGTTGACCAGCTCCACTCCGCCTGCGGCGGCTGCCAGCGCGGGCCAGATGGCGGTCGGATGCGCGGCGTTGGAGCCGTGGCTGATGGAACTGCCGTGGTGCAGCCACACCTTGCGGCCCCGCGGCGCGGACGGCTCGACGGGGGCATCGGTGCGCAGGGCGATCAGCTCGGTGATCTCCGAGTGCGGGAGCCAGATCTCGACGTCCTTGTCCCCCGGGGGCAGTTCGCCGAACCGGGCGGTGCCGGGCGGCCCCTCCCGCAGCTCGGCGGCCTGGGTGACCATGTCGACGATCTCGCGGACGTTGCCGCCGGCCACGGTGGCCTGGGCGGCGAGACGGCCGTCGGCCAGCAGGTCGTACACGCCGTCCGGCGGGGCCGGGAAGCCCCGGTAGACCCGCTTGGTGGGCAGCGTGTCCAGTTCGACCGTGGTGGCCCGGGTGCGGAACGCCAGCCGTACGCCGGACGGCTGGGCCTCCGCCACGGCCAGTTGCTCGTCGGGGATCTGCCGGCGCGCCGCGGCGGGCAGGCGGTGCGGGAGCAGCCCGTGGCGGGTGCGCTCCACGTCGAGGGCGCCGCGCAGCAGCTCCTCGGTGACGGGGGTGGTGATCAGGTCTTGGTGCGTGTGCATGGTGCGTTGCCTGTCCGGTGGCTGTCCGTGGGCTGGGTGCCCGTCCGTTCGCTGGGAGGTGCCGGGGCGCGTCCTCAGGACGTCGACCGCTGCCGCAGCAGGGCGTCAAGGGAGTCCAGCGCCCACGACCACGACTCCTGCGCGGTGACGGGTGTGTGGTCGAAGCCCCCCGCCAGTTCGAGGCTGACGTAGCCGTGGAAGACGCTGCCCAGGAGACGGACGGCGTGCGTCTGGTCCGGCTCCGGGAGGTCGTAGCCGCGCAGGATGGCCCGCGTCATCTGGGCGTGCCGGACGCCGGCGCTGGCGGCCGCCGTCTGCGGGTCGAGCCTCAGCTGCGCCGCCGCGTAGCGGCCGGGGTGCTCCCGGGCGTACGCGCGGTACACGTTCGCGAAGGCGACCAGGGCGTCCTTGCCCGCGCGGCCGGCGAGGGCCTCGGCCGCCCGGTCGGCGAGTTCCTCCAGGGCGAGCAGGGCGATCCTGGTCTTCAGGTCCTGCGAGTTCCTGACGTGCGAGTACAGGCTCGCGACCTTGACGCCGAACCGCTCGGCGAGCGCCGAGACGGTCACCTGGGCGAAGCCGACCTCGTCGGCGAGTTCCGCCCCCGCCCGGGTCAGGCGTTCCGCGGTGAGTCCTACGCGTGGCACGGCGTGCCTCCCTTCCTCCGTAATCGATTATGCACCTACCTAAATTGTTTAGGCAAACGCCTAGCATCGGAACCCGGGATGCGCACGCTCCGCTACGAACGGCCCACCCAGGATGCGGCTCACGTCACGGCATGTAACGGTCGTCATGTGCATTTCGGGTTCGGCTGGGACCAGGGGACTCGTGGACGGCTCCGGCCGTCGCATGACCGTCCGCCTCGCCCACGACGTCGAGGTCAACTCCCCCGGGAACGACTCCTGTCGTACGGGAGGCAGTGACCTCGGACGCATCCCCCCGCACGATCCACCACCACTCACCAAGTTCTGCTGAAACGCGAAGGGTCACGACTCGGCCGCCGCCGTGTCGTGCCGCGCTGCCGTGTGCCGCGCGGCGCACCGGCACGGGCGGCGCAGCGGGCCCTTCGGCTACCCGGAAGGAATGGGTTGTGAAGGCTCGTCTTGGCTTGAGCCGGGGAAGGACGCTCGTGGCCGTTGCGCTCGCCACGATCGTCACCTCGGCCCTCACGGGATCGGTGTCCGCCGTCGCGGACGGGCACTCCGGAGGCTCCATAGACTCCGGCCACTGGGGCGTCATCGCCCGCAACACGATCGGTTCCCCCGTCGCCGACCTCAGGGAGGGCCCGTTCGGCTCGTACGGTGTGACGGGTTCGGTCTCCAGGCCGCCCTACGGCAACGGCAGCCTCGGAATCGCGGTGGCGAACGAGTCCACCACGCTGAGTCCCCCCAGCGAGAAGGTCGACTTCGGCAACGAGGTCGACTTCTACGGCAGCCGGGTGCGGGACCTGACCGCGCTCGGGTTCCACGTCTTCCAGACGCAGGAGAACGTCGGCTACGGCGGCACACGGAACCTGCCGAACATCAGGATCGAGATCAATCCGAGGCTGACGCCCGGAGACACCTACTCCACCATGGTGTGGGTCCCGCCCGCCGTCGCGCCGGTGAACCAGTGGAGCGGGTACCTCGACGCCACCACCGTGAACGGCGAGTGGTTCCTGTCGGGCAACGAACTCGGGCCCCTGTGCACCCAGTCCAGCCCGTGCAACTTCACGACGCTGAAGAACGCGCTCCCGCAGGCCACCGTCTACACCGTCGCCGTCGGCAAGGGCCGCGACAACATCTGGGTCGGCGCGGTAGACGGCCTCCGGATCAACCGGTACGTCTACGACTTCGAGGCCAGCGGCGTCAGGGCCCGGCGCGTCGGCTGAAGGCCGTCACTCCTCCCGCCGGGAGGGTCCCGGGGCATCACCGGAGCGAACCGGCCGGTGATGCCCCGGGCGGTCTCGACCGCCGTTCCGCCGCGCCTGGATGAGCAGCAGGGCGACGTCGTCACTGCGGGCGCGCCGGTGGCCAGGGCCCGGACCGCGGGGGCGTCCGAGGTCAGCGGAGCCGCGTCGAAGCGTTCCATGAGGTCGGACGGGTAGCCGCGGTGGCCGATGATCCGCAGCCGGCCGTCCTCCGCGGTCAACAGCGCGAGGGCCTGGGCGCCGAAGGCGGGCAGCAGTTGGTCGGTGGCCTGGTCGGCGACGTCCCGCACGCCGATCGCCTCGGTGAGCGTGGCCGCCAGGTGCGTCAGGTGGTAGAGGACGGCCGCCCGGCCGGGTTCCGCGGGGGGTGCGGGGCGCAGCACCCGTGAGGGGTCCGTCGGGAGCGCGGCGGGGACGATGCGGACGCTGACGCCGGAGGGGTCCGGGTAGAGGTGGAACGACAGGCACGGGCCCGCGGGCGGCGAGGCGGTGAAGGAGGCCGGCTGCCTGCTGATCATCGCGGCCCGGTAGTGGTCCTCGACGACGGGCCCGTCCAGCCACGGCAGGACCTTCCACAGACAGGTGCCGAGCAGCGCGGCGACGTGTCGGTGCCCAGGAGGCGGGCGGCCTCGGTGGTGGCGAAGAGGATCCGGCCGTCCAGGTCCAGCGTGCAGCAGCCTCCGGGGAGCCTTTCGGCGAAGTCCACCGCGGCCTGCGCCTCGGCCGGCCACGCCGCGCGCGGCCGCGGCGGCGGCAGGACGCGCGGCTCCCGGGGGGCGCCACCGGCCGGCTGCCGAAGAGCCGGGGGACGCCCGACCCGAACATGCGCTACACCACGGCAACCGAGTGGCAGGTCTTCGTGTACCCGCGGATTCGGCCGGGCAACGATGACTTCTTCGTTCTCAGTCACGACCTCGTCAATTCCCCCTACTGGCCACCTTCGGGGGCTGCCACGTCGTGGGGCGACGCCCGTCCTCAGGACTGTGCTCTGCGAAAACGCCAGAAGGCAGGGGGCAGCAGGGAATGGCGGGCGTGGGCTACGTCGCACCACCTCGCCTTGGTGACGGCTCGCCTGGCCGCTACCGGACATCCGTAGATCGGAGGAGGCAACTGCTTCCGGGTCGGCAGTGTGGGGTTACGTCCGTGCAGGCCTCGAACCCTTCCCTACAGCAGCGACTGAGCCACTGAGTGGCCTCAACAGGCCAGATGATTTGCGACCCCCGATCCTGGAGAGAATTTCCGGGTCGAGGGGCGGATGTGTGGGGGAGTGGGGGTTGATATGCCTGGTACCAGGTCTGGTTTCGTGGCGATGGTGCGAAGCTTCGTGCACAGCCTCGATCTCTACGTGACACTGGCCGCGGCGATTGTATTCGGCATCCTGGGTCTGGCCGGAAAGGCTTCGCAGGAGGTGATTTCTTCCGGGATCCTGGCCGTGCTCGCACTTGTGGGATTTTCGCTGCTGAGGCTCAGATCGCAGAGTGAAAGAATCAATCGGTCCCTGACCGAAATTGGTGCCCGGCCGAGTGCTGATCGCTTTTTCTCCGAGGTTGATGACAGGGATGAGATACGGGAGATGATCCTGTCGTCGCGCGAGGTTTGGCTCCACGGATGGACCCTTGGGACGCATCTCGTTACGCATGCGGATGACATCAGGCGGGCGGTCTCCAGGGGGCTGCACATGAAGATTCTGGTCATCGAACCGAACAGTGCTGCGATGGGAATTGCGGCCATCGAGTCGGAGAGTTACAGCGCGAGCGAGCTGAGTACCAGCCTGGAGGCCAATCTCAGGAGGCTGACGGCTCCGATCGCCGGGACGGTGGCAGGGAGGCTGGAGATAAGAACCCTGAATTACGTTCCGCACAACACTGTGGTTGCCTCCGATCCTGCGTTGCGGCACGGGAAGATCGTCATGCGCATTGCGACCTTCCAAGCCGACCATTGGCAGCGGCCCACATTCTCCGTAACGCGCCAGAATGATCCCAACTGGTACGAATTCTTCAGGGGGCAGTTTGACAGGAAATGGGAATCGGCTCTCCCTTACGCATCGCTTCCGTAAGCGGCAGGCGGGTCTGGGCGGCGGGATCGGAGGGTGGTGAACTCGGACCGGGCGCGTCATCCGCAAAACTGGACCGTTCGTTCCTGATAGGCGTACACTCCGGCCCATGGCACGCGTGAGGGAGTTCGACACCGACAGGGCCGTGGAGGCCGCGATGAACGCCTTCCGCAGCAAGGGCTACGAGGGCACGTCGGTGCAGGACCTGGTCGACGCCACCGGCGTGGGGCGCGGTTCGCTGTACGCGGCCTTCGGCAGCAAGGAGGGGCTGTACCTGGCGGCCATGGACCGCTACCGGGAGCAGTACGCGCTGCCCCTGGTCGAGGCCCTGCGGGCCGGCGCGCCCGGCCGGGAGCTGCTGCGCGAGGTCCTGGTCGCGGCGGTCGACGAGATCGCGCGCGACGGGAGGCGGCGGGCCTGCCTGATCGTCGGCGCGGCCATGGAGCGCGTCGCGCACGATCCGCGGGTCGCCACGCACGTGGAGTCGACGACCGCGCTGCTGGAGGACGCGCTGGCCCAGGTCGTCGCGGAGGCCCAGGCGGACGGCCAGGTGTCCGGCAAGCGCGACGCGCGGGACCTCGCCCGGTACCTCGTTGTCACGATGCACGGCCTGCGGGTCATGGGGGCCGTCAACCCCGACCGGAAGGCGCTGACGGCCGTCGTCGACGCCGCCCTGGACGCCCTCGGCTGACCCTGGCCCGCCAGGCTGCTCACTGTGCGGTGAAGCCGCCGTCGATCGCGAGCGCGGCGCCGTTGACGAAGCTGCTCTCGTCGCTGAGCAGGAAGGCGGCGAAGGCGGCCACGTCCGCCTCCGCGCCCGCCCGTCCGGCGGGGATCCGCTCCAGGAACCGGTCCTCGATCCCGGGGTGGGCCTGGACGGCGGAACGCCACAGCGGGGTGTCGATCAGCCCGGTGACCAGCGCGTTGACGCGGACGCCCGCCTTGGCCGAGTCCAGCGCCGCGGAGCGGGTCAGGCCCACCACGCCGTGCTTGGCGGCCACGTAGGCCGGCATGCCCGGGTCGCCCACCACGGCCGCCGTCGAGGCGTTGTTCACGATCGACCCGCCGCCCGAGGCGGCGATCGCCGGGAGTTCGTGCTTCAGGCTGTAGAAGACGCTGGTCAGGTTGGTGGCGATCATGTGGTGCCAGAAGGCGGCGTCGGTGGTGCCGAAGGTGCGCTGGTTGTCGCCGCCGCCGGCGTTGTTGAACGCCCCGTGCAGGCCGCCGAACTCGGTCACCGCGTAGTCGACGAGACGGGCGACCTCGTCCTCGGCGGTGACGTCCGTCGGCAGGAAGGACGCGCGGCCGCCCTCGGCCTCGATCCCGGCCACGGTCGCCTCGCCGCGGGCCTTGTCCCGCGCGCCGATCACGACGGTCGCGCCCTCGGACGCGGCGCGCCGGGCGAAGGCGGCGCCCATCCCCGACGTTCCTCCGGTGACGATGACGACCTTGGACTCCAGACGGTGGGACATGTGTGCTCCATGGGTGTGTCGAGGGGATTTCCGCGGGCTCGGTCCCGCCTGTCATCGGAGGCTAACATAATCTGGAACGAACGGTTGGTAAAGAAAAGATGTGAGATGATCTTGGTTCGTGGCGCGTGGAGATCTGACGGACGAGCAGTGGGCCGTGCTGGAGCCGTTGCTGCCGAAGGGCAAGAAGGTCGGTCGGCCGCCGATATGGACCCGGCGGCAACTGATCGACGGCATACGGTTCCGGGTCCGCACCGGGGTCCCCTGGCGGGACGTGCCCGGGCAGTACGGATCGTGGGCCCGGGTGTACGACTTGTTCCACCGCTGGCAGCGGGACGGGACGTGGCAGCGGATCTCCACCCAGCTCCAGGAGCGGGCGGAGGCGACGGATCTGATCACCTGGGACCTCGACGCCGACTCCGCCGACCGCCGGGCGCATCTGCGCGCCGCCAGGGCGAGGAGGAGGGGGAGCTCCGGATGGAGCCGCCCGGCGGTGTCCTCGCCGAGCCGGACGATCACGGGCTCGGACGCCGGGACGGTCCGACCGCCGGGCCCTACGGCGTGCCGGGAAGCCGGATCGTGACGAGGAGACCGCCGGCGGGGCGGGGGGCCAGGTCGAGGGTCCCGTCGTGGGCGCGGACGATGCTCTGCACGATGGCCAGGCCGAGGCCGACACCGGCGTGCTCGTCGGTGCGCACGCGTTCCGTTCCGCGCTGGAAGGGTTCGGTCAGGGTCGGTACCAGTTCCGGTGGGAGCGGACGGCCGGTGTTCTTCACCCGCAGCACGCTCGTGTCGCCGTGCGCCTCGGTGTGGACCGTCACGGTGCCGCCGGCGGGGAGGTTGTGGACGATGGCGTTCTGGACGAGGTTCGTCACCAACCGCAGCAGGAGCTCCGCGGAGCCGCTGGTCCGGGCGGCCCCACCGGAGACGTCGAGGGTGATCCGGCGCTGTTCGGCGAGGGGCAGCAGCGTTTCGGCGGCCTCTTCGGCGATGAGGGAGAGGTCGACGCTCTCGCGGCTGAGGCTCCCGCGTTCGCTGCGGCTGAGGAGCAGGAGGGCCTCGGTGAGGTCGATCGCCCGCGTGTTGACGGCGTGGAGGCGTTCGATGAGCTCGCCCCGGTCCCGTGTGGGGTCCTTGCGGGCGACGTCGAGGAGCGTCCGCGAGATCGCCAGCGGGGTGCGCAGTTCGTGGGAGGCGTTCGCGGCGAACCTCTGCTGCTCGGCGACGTGGGAATCGAGTTGCTCCAGCATCGAGTCGAACGCGTCGGAGAGTTCGCGGAATTCGTCCTGGCGTCCCGTCATGCGGATCCGGTGGGACAGCGACCCGCTCCCGGCCCTCCGCGCCGCATCCGTGATCTGGGCGAGGGGTGCGAGCATCCGGCCGGCGAGGAGCCATCCCCCCAGCAGGCCGAACACGAGGAGGAAGGCCATCGCGACGGCCGCGGCGGGGGCGAAGGTGTGCACGAGGAGGTAGCGGTTGGGCGAGACCCCGAGAAGGCCCTTGGAGTTGTCGGGCACGTAGCGCAGCAGGAACCCCCACACCACGGCCAGCAGGAGCGCGCCGGCGACGGCGAGGAACCCGGCGTAGCTGAGCGTGAGCTTCAGCCGGGCGCTGAGCCCTGGGCGTCTGCTCACGAGGGGCTGGTCATGGTCGGTACGTGCATACCCGGAGCCTAGGCAGCACGGCGTATCGCCGGCGTATGCCCCGGGGGACGCCTCCGGCACGGTGACGTGGACCTGCTCGGACCGGGCGGGCGCGGTCCGTTCGCGGCGTGGGCGCTGCCGCCGGGCCGGCCGGGCCCGCCGGCCGCCACCGTCGAAGGCGGTCGCGTCGAGCTGGGGGAACCCGAGTGCACCGGCGGCTGCTGCGGTCACCTGCCGGTCCACGTACGCCGCAGCGGCGCCGTCGTGGAGTGGACCGCCTGGCGGGGGCCGTTCACGCGGCCCCCGCCGGAACTGCACTTCGACGCCGGGCAGTACGACGCCGAGCCGGCCCGCGCGGCGCGCACGGCCGGTCAGTGACCGCGGCCCAGGGTGGACTCGCGGACGACCAGGTCGAACCCGGGGCGCACGCGGCGCGGCGGGGCGTCCGGCGCGCCGGTCAGGCGCTGCACGAGGCAGTCGACGGCCTGGCGGGCGATGGCCTTCTTGTCCGGCGAGATCGTGGTCAGGGTGATCGTGCCGTAGCGCCCCTCCTCGATGTCGTCGAAGCCCACGAGCGCGACGTCCTCCGGTACGCGCAGCCCCCGTGTGACGAGCACCCGCAGGGCCCCTATGGCCTGGAGGTCGTTGTAGGCGAAGACCGCGTCCGGCAGCGCCCCGCGGTCCAGCAGGTCGGCCATCGCCTGGGCGCCGTCGGCCCGGCCGTACCCGGAGGCGGTCGCGACGAGGTCGTCGCCGTGCGGGAGCCCGCAGGCGGCCAGCTCCTCGCGCCAGCCGCGCAGTCTCAGGTGCGCGGGCTGCCGGGCGACCTCGCTGCGGGCGCCGATGAAGGCGATCCGCCGGCGTCCCGTCCCCGCCAGGTGCCGCACCGCGCTGCGCGCCGCGGCCACGTTGTCGATCACGATGTGGTCGTACGGGGCGTCGTACTCGCGCTCCCCGAGGAGCACCAGGGGTGAACTGTCGTCGCGGGCGAGCAGGTCCGACGCCTCCAGTTCGATCGGCGAGAGGATCAGCCCGTCGATCACATGGGTGCGGAAGCCCTGGGTCACCAGGATCTCCTTGCGCCGTTCGCCCGCCGTGTGGTCGAGCAGCACGGTGTAGTCGTGGCGTGCGGCGGCGTCGATGACGGCGCCGGCCAGCTCGGCGAAGTACGGGTTGCCGAGCTCGGGCAGGGCCAGCGCGATGATGCCGGTGCGGCCCTTGCGCAGGTGCCGGGCGGTGAGGTTGGGCCGGTAGCCCAGTTCGTCGATCGCCTGCTGGACCCGCGCGCGCATCGCGGGTGTGACGTGCGGGTAGCCGTTCACGACGTTCGAGACGGTCTTGATGGACACTCCCGCGCGCTGCGCGACGTCCTTGAGGCTGACGCCCACGGCGCTCCCTCCGGGTTGGGCCGGTGCCGGAGGGCCGCGCGCGGTCCACCGGCACCGGCACGGTCATGTGGTGCGCGGTCCCCGCGCGAGATACCGCTGGGCCACGACCACCACGATAAGGAAGCCGCCGCTGACCACCGATTGGTACGAGGAATTGAGGGAGCCGATCTGGTTGATGAGGTTCTGGATCACCGCCAGGACCAGGACGCCCCACAGGGTGCCGCTGACCGATCCCGCACCGCCGATCAGCAGTGTGCCGCCGATGACGACCGCGGCGATGGCGTCCAGCTCCATGCCGACGCCGATGATGGTCACACCCGAGGAGAGCCGGGCGGCGTTCAGGGCGCCCGCGAACCCCGCGAGCAGTGCGCTGATCGTGTACACCAGCACCCGGGTCCTGGCCACCGGCAGGCCCATCAGCGTGGCCGCGTCCGGGCTGCCGCCCACCGCGAACAGCGACTGCCCGAAGGAGGTCCGCTGGAGCACCAGCCCGCCGACGGCGAAGAGCACCAGCGCGACCAGGACCGGGTGGCCGAACCCGGCCACCGTGCCCTGCCCGAGTTCGGCGAAGGCCGAACCATGCGGCACCAGGTAGGTGTCGGCGCCCTCGTCGGTCAGGGCCAGCAGCAGTCCCCGGGCGGCCAGCAGCCCCGCCAGGGTGACGATGAACGGGGCCATCCCCGCCCGCGCGATGAGCAGACCGTGCACGGTGCCGAGCAGACCGCACACCGCGAGCGGCAGCAGCAGCGCCGGCAGCATCCCGTACTGCGAGGCCCACGCCGCGAGGACACCGCCGAGCGCGAAGACCGAGCCGACCGACAGGTCGATGCCGCCGGTGATGACGACGAGGGTCATGCCGAGCGCCACAATCGCCAGGAAGGAGGCCTGGACGGTGACGTTCTGCGCGTTGTCGAGGGTTCCGAAGGACGGGAAGACGAAGGAGGAGACCAGCACCAGCAGCAGGAGGACGGCGAGCACGCCCTGCCGCTGCACCAGCACGGCCAGCCGCCGCCGGTCCCCGGCACGGGCCGCCGCCACGGAAGGCGGCTGCGGCGTCGCCCCGGCCGAGCGGGGCGTGATGAGTGACTTCATCGGGATCGACGCTCCCGGGCGACGTAGACGGCGACGAGGATGATGACGGCCTGGGCCATCTGCGCGGTGGAGTCGGGGAGGTCGTGCTTGACCAGGGTGGCCCGCAGCAGCTGCATCAGCAGCGCTCCACAGACCGTGCCCAGGACGCGCACGGACCCGCCGGTGAGCGGGGTCCCGCCGACCACCACCGCGGTGATCGCGGACAGTTCCATCAAGGTGCCCAGCGTGGACGGGTCACTGGCCGTCAGCCGGGCGGTGGCCAGCACCCCGGACAGGGCCGCCAGCACCCCGCACACCACGTACACGCCGATCAGCACCCGCTTCACCGGCAGCCCGGCCAGCCCGGCGGCGGCGCGGTTCCCGCCGATCGCGACCAACTGGCGTCCGAAGGTGGTCCGGTGCACGACCCCGGCGACCAGCAGGGCGAGCACAGCGGCGATCAGCACGACCACGGGGACGCCCAGGACGTCGTCGGTGCCCAGGCCCAGCAGACCCGGGTTGGCGATCTGCTTGAGCTGCCCGTCGGCGAGGACCAGGGCCAGGCCCCGGCCGCCCACGAACAGCGCGAGGGTGGCCACGATGGGCTGCAGACCCACCACCGCCACCAGGGTGCCGTTGACCGCGCCCACCACCGCCCCCGCGGCGAGCGCCATGAGCAGCGCGGACAGCAGTCCGTACCCCAGGTACAGCGGCAGCAGGGCCGCGGCGAGGGCCATGACGGACCCTACCGACAGGTCCACCCCCTCCGTGCCGATCACCAGCGCCATGCCCAGCGCCACGATGACCACCGGGGCCACCTGGACGAGCTGGGTGCGCAGGTTGGCCGCGGTCAGGAAGTGGTCGGTGAAGACGGCGTTGAACAGGACCAGCACGGCCACCGCCGCGTACACCCCGTACGCCTGGAACCAGGCGGGGGAAGGGAGCCCGACCGGGCCCCGCCGCACGGCCGGGGAGAGCTCAGCCATCGTGCCGCACCTCCCCGTCCGCGGCGGCGTCCCGGAAGGCGGGCGCGTGGGCCGCGAGGACCTCCAGCAGGTCCCCCTCGCCGACCTGTTCGCCCGTCAGTTCGCCGGCCACGGCGCCGCCGCGGAGCACCACGAGGCGGTCGGCGCCCTCCACGAGTTCCTCGATGTCGGAGGAGATGAGCAGCACCGCCAGTCCCTCCTGGGCCAGTTCGTCCACCAGCGCCTGCACCTCGGCCTTGGCGCCCACGTCGATGCCGCGCGTCGGCTCGTCGAGGAGGAGCACCTTCGGCTCCAGGCAGAGCCAGCGGGCCAGCAGCACCTTCTGCTGGTTGCCGCCGGAGAGCTCGCCGACCTTCTGCTCGGGTCCCGAAGCCTTGATCCGCAGCCGCTTCATGAAGATCTCGACGACGCGGTCCTGGCGGGCCCGCGAGACGACGCCCGCCCGGGACAGCCGGGGCATGGCGGCCAGCACGATGTTCTCCCGTACCGACAGCCCCGGGACGATGCCCTCCGCCTTGCGGTCCTCGGGCAGCAGGCTGATGCCCGCGCGGATCGCGGCCGCGGGGGAGGGACGGCCCAGCCGCTTCCCGGCGACCGTCACCGATCCCGAGTCCAGCGGCAGCGCACCGGCCAGCGCCTTGGCGGTCTCGCTGCGCCCCGAGCCCAGCAGCCCCGCCAGGCCCAGCACCTCGCCGGGGTGCAGCTCCAGCGAGATGTCGTCCAGGACGTGACGCCGGCTCAGCCCGGAGGCGGTGAGCACCGCCTTGCGGTCGGGGTGGTGGTCCTCGCCGAAGCCGGTCCGCCCGTGCCGGCGCACCTCGGAGACCTCGCGGCCCAGCATCATGGCGACCAGTTGCATCCGGTCCAGGTCCGCGAGGTCGCCGGTGTGCACCAGGCGCCCGTCGCGGAGCACCGTGACCCGGTCGCAGATCCGGTACAGCTCCTCGAGTCGGTGGCTGACGTACAGGACGGAGATGCCCCGGTCGTGGAGGTCGCCGATGACCCGGAAGAGCGTCTCGACCTCGCGCGGCTCCAGCGCCGAGGTCGGCTCGTCCATCACGACGACCTTGGCCCGCACCGACACCGCGCGGGCCAGCGCCACCATCTGCTGGGTGCCCACGCCGAGGCTGCCGAGCGGGCGGCGGACGTCGGCGGTGACGCCGAAGCCCGCGAGCAGCGCGGCCGCCTCCCGGTGCATCCGCTGGAAGTCGATCAGGCCGAGGCGGTTCTTGGGCTCGCGGCCCAGGAAGATGTTCCGCGCCACGCTCATCAGCGGGACGAGGTTGACCTCCTGGTAGATCGTGGTGACCCCGGCGTTCTGGGCGTCGGAGGGACGCGCGAAGGCGACCGCGCGGCCGTCGAGCCGTACCTCCCCGGCGTCCGGGCGGTGCACTGCGGTGAGGACCTTGATGAGGGTGGACTTGCCGGCGCCGTTCTCGCCGACGAGCGCGTGGATCTCGCCCCGGCGCAGGGTGAAGGAGACGTCGTCGAGCGCCACCACACCGGGGAAGCGCTTGCCGATGCCGACGGCCTCCAGCACCGCGGGGGCGGTGGGGCCGTCCGGGCCGGGCGGCGGTGCGGCGGGTGCCGCGTCGGGGGGTGCCATAGCGGGCCTTCCATGGGTTCGCGGTCGGGAGCCGGGGCCGGGGAGTCGGGAGCCGAGGAGGGACGGGCCTGCCGCCCGGCCGGGAGGAGGACCGGGCGGCAGGCGCGGGGGCTCAGTACGCCCCGGCCAGCGAGCCCTTGGCGTTGGACGCGTCGTACTCGCGGTCGGAGATGATCACGTCCTCGGGGATGGCCTCGCCGGCGAAGAACTTCTGCGCGGTGGCGAAGGCGAGCGGCCCGAAGCGCGGGTTGGACTCGATGACGCCGTTGTACTGGCCGTCCGCCAGGGCCTGCACGGCGTTGCGCGTGCCGTCGATGGACACGATCTTGACGTCCTTGCCGGGCTTCTTCCCGGCCGCCTTGAGCGCGGTGACCGCGCCGAGGCCCATCTCGTCGTTCTCCGCGTAGACGGCGGTGATCCCGGGGTTCGCCTGGATCAGCTGCTCCATCACCTGCTGGCCCTTGTCGCGGGCGAACTCGCCGGTCTGCTGGGCGACGATCTCCAGACCGGGGGCCTGCGCCTTGATCCGGTCGACGAAGCCCTTGGTCCGGTCGGTGGTGACGTTGTTGCCGGAGGCCCCGAGCAGGATCGCGACCTTGCCCTTGCCGCCGGTGACCTTGATCATCTGGTCGGCGGCGCGCTTGCCCTGCTCGACGAAGTCCGAGCCGAGGAAGGCCACGTAGTCCTTGCACGCGGTGGCGTTGATCTTGCGGTCGATGGTGATGACCGGCACGTGCTTGGCCGCCGCGGCGCGCAGTGCGGGCTCCAGGCCGTCGGAGTTGAGCGGGGCGACGATCAGCAGCTGGGCACCCTGGGCGAGCATGTCCTGGATGTCGCTGATCTGCTTGGGCAGCTGCGACTGCGCGTTGGTCGTGAGCAGCTTCTTGACGCCGAGCTTCGCCGCCTCGTCCTTGATGGACTGGGTCTCGGCGATGCGGAACGGGTTCGCCTCCTTCTCCGACTGCGAGAAGCCGACGACGGCGTCCTTGAGGTCGATCTTCTGGGCCCCGTAGGTCTGCAGGGTGCAGCCGCTGCCGGAGGCGTCGGTGGCCGCGGTCGGGGACTGCACGACCTGGGCGCCCTCGGAGGAGGCGGAGGAGGCGCTGCCGGAGCCCTCCTCCTTGGCGCAGGAGGTGGCGGTCAGGGCGGCCGCGGCGGTGAGGCACACGACGGCAAGGAAGCGGGTGGAACGGGAGGTGCTCATGGACGTTCAACTCCTCGGAGAGCGGTGTGCGAGCTGATCAGTGGGGTGCGGTGGTGCCGCCGTCGCCCCGGGGGACGGTCCGGGAGGCGGCCCGCCCCGCCCCGTGCCGGGGCGGGCCGCTGCGGTGGCCGGTGCTCGGTCAGCGCTTCGCCGGCACGGCGGGTTCGCCGGCCGCCAGGGACGCCACCTCGGCGGCGGTCAGTGCGCGGTCGTAGGCGTGCACGTCGGAGATCGCGCCGCCCCAGTAGTCGACGAGGTTCCCGCCGTACTTGCCGCGGCCGATCACCAGGTGGCCCGAGGGCCCCTCGGCGTTGCAGCCGCGGACGGAACCGGCCTCGGCGCCGTCCACGTAGATGCGCAGCCGGCCGTCGTGGTGGCTGTAGCTGCCCACCAGGTGGTACCAGCGGCCCGCCTCCGGCTCGCCGATGGTGCCCGCGAGGGCCCGGCTCCCGGCGAAGCTGAACGCGAACCGCTTGTCCGCCTGCGAGTACTGCAGGTAGAAGGCGCTGTTGGTGTCGCCGTCGAGGGACACCGCGGTGCTGAAGTGGCCCTTGTCGTCGAGCCGGACCCAGGCGGCGACCGAGTAGTCGTGCGTGTCGGTGTCCAGGACGGTGGCGCCGGTGTCGACGGATCCGGTGCGGCCGTCGAACTGCAGGGCGGCGCCGTGCGGGCCGGTCGTCCAGCTCGTGCCGCCGGTCAGGGTGCCGTCATGGCCGCCGGCGACGTCCTTCGCCACGGTGCCGGAGCCCTCGTGCAGCGGCCACCAGCCGACGCCGGTCGGTCCGGGTGTGCCGGGCGGCACGTCGGCCCCGCCGGCGGTGGCGCCGGCCGCGATGACCTGCCGGTTGACGTCCCGTACCTGTTCCGGGATCACCTTGACCACGTCGCGGTCGTAGGTGAGCAGGCCGTTGAGCTCGCCCTCGACGTCGGTGATCTGCGTGTAGACCGAGCCGGACAGACCGCAGGCCGCCGGCCGGAGCAGCTTGCGCGTGTTCTCCACGTAGGCCGCGGTCAGTTCCTCCTTGCTGTGGGCGGCGTCGCCGTAGTCCTGGCCGCCCGCGGTGCCCAGGATGTGGCCGGGGACGAGGTAGGAGTAGCCGCCGTGCTCGCCGTCGACGGCGGCGCGGGTGTCGTCCGGGGCCGGACTGGCCGGGCCGTGGTAGTCGTGGAAGTCGATCAGGTCGCCCCGGCCGGAATCACCCTTGGAGGCGCAGCAGTTGACGCCGGAGTGGGCGTCGACCAGGCGCGAGGGGTCCTGCTCCCTGACGGCGTCGGCGAGCTCGCCGGTGGCCTGCTTGCTCCACTCGCCCCAGCCCTCGTTCATCAGCGTCCACACCAGGACGGACGGGGTGCTGATGTGCTGGTCGACGATCTGGTGGACCTGGTCGACGAAGGTCTCGGTCTCCGGGGTGCCGGCGGCCGCCGTTCCGCGGCTGGGCATGTCCTGCCACACCATCAGGCCCAGCTTGTCCGCCCAGTAGTACCAGCGGGCGGGCTCGACCTTGATGTGCTTGCGGACCGCGTTGAAGCCGAGCTTCTTGTGCTGGACGAGGTCGTACTTCAGGGCCTCGTCGGTCGGCGCGGTGTAGAGGCCGTCGGGCCAGAAGCCCTGGTCGAGGGTGGCGAGCACGAACACCGGCTTGCCGTTGAGCTTGATCCGGTTGGTGCCGCCGGCCGGGGACACCTCGATCGACCGCATGCCGAAGTAGGAGCCGACGCGGTCCTTGCCGTGGCCGTCGGTGAGGGTGACCTCGAGGTCGTACAGGTACGGGTCGTCCGGGCTCCACAGATGGGCGCGGGGGACGGGCAGCCGCAGGGCAGTCCCGGCGGCGCCGGTGACCGAGCCGGCCTTGCGCCCGTCACGGGTGAACGCGGTGGCCGTGACCTTCGCGCCCGGCGAGGTGCCCGCGCCCGGCCGTACGGTGACGGCGAGCGAGGAGTCCGCGACGTCCGGGGTCAGCACCAGCGAGTCGACCGACGCCTCGGGGACCGGTTCCATCCAGACGGTCTGCCAGATGCCCGAACTCGGCGTGTACCAGATGCCGCTGGGGTTGCGGGACTGCTTGCCGAGCGCGTAGCGGTCGTCGGTGGTGTCCTTGACCTTCACCAGCAGGGTCTGCGGACCGCGCCCGGTCAGGGCGTCGGTGACGTCGGCGGTGAACGCCTGGTAGCCGCCGGTGTGGTGGGCCACCTCGCGGCCGTTGACGTACACCCAGGCCTCGTAGTCCACGGCGCCGAAGTTGAGCTTCAGCCGGTTGCCGGAGCGGACCCGCCAGTCGTCTGGGACGGTGAAGGTGCGCTGGTACAGCGACCAGTCGTGGTGCCGCGCGACGCCCGACAGCCCCGACTCCATCGGGTACGGGACGACGATGCTGCCGCTCAGCTTGCCCTGGGGGAGTGCGGCGTCCTGCGCGGTGGGCTGGAACTGCCAGGTCCCGTTGAGGTTCTTCCACTGCTTGCGGGTCAGCTGCGGCCGCGGGTAGTCGGGCAGCGGGTGGGACGGGGAGACGTCCTTGGCCCACCTGGTCTGGAAGTACCAGGTCGAGTCGTTGCGCGCGACGACCGAGAAGGGACCGAGGTCGCCGCCGGCGGTGGTGATGCCGCCCTTGCCGTCGTAGCTGATCCGCACGTCGGCGTTGAGCGAGACGGGGGAGTCGGCCTCGGCGGGCTTCAGCACCAGCCGGGTGGGGTGCTTGGGGTCGCGGGAGACGGTGGCGGACCAGCGGGTGCCGCCGGACAGCAGGGCGAGGTGCGAGGCCGCGTCCACGGGGAGGCCGGTCACGCGGGAGCCCAGCTCGACGGTGGCGCTGCGGCCGCTGGTGGCCACCGACGCCTCGGCGTCCGCCGGGGCGAAACCGGCCGGCAGGTGCAGCGCCGAGTCCGGTACGGGGCGGCGGTCGAAGCCCGGCCCCGACCACTCGGTGTGCAGGTAGGCACCGCCGTTGCCCTGGTTGTAGTCGTAGGCGAGCTCGTGCAGGCCCGCGGTCAGGGTGATCGGCTGCGAGGTGGTCTGGACGTCCCAGTCGGTGGTCCAGTGGTCGATCACGCTCGCGCCGTCCAGGGACATGCGGAAGCCGTTGTCGCCCTTGATGTAGAAGGTGTACGTGCCGTCGGTGGGCACCTCCAGGCGGCCCGTCCAGCGCACGGCGACGTTGTCCGTCGTGCCGGCGTAGGCCCGCAGCGTGGGCAGGAGGTCGTCCACGTGGAGGGAGGTGTCGATCCGGGTGCCGGTGTACCGGGCGAAGTCCAGGGCCGTGCCGCTGGACATCCGGTAGTAGTCGCCGCGCAGGCCCGCGTCGGCGGAGGCGGCGGTGACGTCGGTGGGGACGTCGGTCGTGGCGGGGGGCCGGGCGGACGCCGGGAAGGGCGTCAGCAGGGCCGCACCGAGGAGGAGCGCCAGCAGGGCGGTGAACCGAGCAAAGCGGTGGGTACGTCGTCGGCCAGGACTCATGGTGCACCTTCCGTGGGAGTCGTCGACGCCTTGACGGGAAAGTTGCGGGTCAGGAGTGTGCGGTGCCTGGGACCAAGAGCGCTACGCGCCGGAAACGCGGTTGTACAACGTTGGAAATTTTCGGCGCGGAGAGCATGAAAGCAGGGCCCTGCCGCCGTGTCCAGACCTCGCGTAGAAGCTCGTCAACGGGCCGTCAGGGCAGGGGAGAACGTGCCGCGCACGCCACCGTGCCCGCTCCGGCGCAGAGCGGAACGGGATCAAGAGGCCGGCTGGGCTGTTGCGAAGTGGCGGCCAACTGGAGCGTGTTGGCGTGATGCGGGATGCCGTCAGGGCGAACCGGAACGTGTTCAACGTTGGAAACCGGCGCGACGGAAGGACCGCCCGGGGCCGGGCACGGAAGCCCGCCCCGGAGCGGTCCCCGATGGGTCAGCCGGCGGCTCAGCCGATGGTCAGGTTCTGCACCAGGGTGTTGGCCGCGAAGCCGTTCACCCCGAACAACCCGGTCGCGTAGGTGTCGTCGGTGGCGTCGATGACGGGATCGGCGCCGCCGCCGAGCCAGACCCGGATGCGGGAGCCGTCCGTGCGCACCTTCAGGTGGTAGGTGCGGCCCTCGACGATCCGGGTGGCGTACGTCGCGATGTCCCGGCCCGGCCGCCACAGCTTGACCACGCCGCTGGAGTCGATGTTCGCCGTGTAGCCGGCGCCGTCGTCGCGGGCGCGGAAGGTGAGCCCGGCCGCCGTGCCGTTGGTGACGGACAGGTCGCCCTCGTACGTGAAGTCACCTCCCATGCGGTCGCTGAGGTAGAAGCCGTCCTGGGACGAACTACCCCTCAGCCCGGACGGTGTGACCGTCCAGGTCCCGCCTCGCGGGGTCCACCGGCCGGCGGGGAAGGCCGAGAAACCGGCCGTTCCGGTGTTGAGGTTCTGCACCGTCGCCGTGCCGTTGAAGACGTTCACCCCGAACACACCGGTGGTGTAGGTGTCGTCGGTGGCGTCGATGACGGGGTCGGTGCCGTTGTCCAGCCAGACCCGGATACGGGAGCCGCTCGTCTGCACCTTCAGGTGGTAGGTGCGGCCCTTCGTGACCGGGGTGGCGTAGGTCGCGATGTCCCGGCCCGGGCGCCACAGCTTGAGGACGCCGCTGGTGTCGATGTTCGCCGTGTAGCCCGCGCCCGAGGCGTTCGCGCGGAACGTCAGGCCCGCGGCCTGCGCGGTGTCCAGCGTGAGGTCGCCCTGGTAGACGGCGTCACCGCCGCTGCTCGCGCTCAGGTAGAACCCGTCGCCGCTCGTCGAGGCGCGCTTGCCGCCGCTGACGTCGGTCCACGCCCCGCCCGCGGCGTGCCACGGGCCCTTGAGGCTGCTCTCCAGGGTGGACTGGGCCGTGCCCCAGCTGGAGTTGAGGCGGGTGAAGGTCGCGCTGTCCAGCTTCACCTTGCCGCCGACGGCGAAGAGCCGGATGCCCTGGCTGTCCGCGGCGGAGTCGAAGTCGACGTTGTCGGACAGGGAGTAGAGCCCGCCGTCGGCGAACGTCTCCAACTGCCCCCGGTCCACCAGCAGCCGCATCGTGACCTTGCCGTTCCGCGGCTTGAGGGGCTTGCCCCGCAGGGTCTGCGCCGTGGTGTCGTAGACGACGCTGCGGTCGGCCGACCCGTCGGAGCGGGCGTGCAGGTCGAAGCCGAACTGCGTGGCCGTGGCGCCCTTCACGTCGAACTGGGCGGTGATCTCGTACGTGTCGGCCTTGATGCCCGCGAAGAGGTTCTCGCCCTTGGCCGCGTTGACCGTCTGGTTCTTCCAGCTGCGGGTCTCCGAGCCCAGTGAGGCCAGCTCGGCGACCGGTGTCCGGGTGATCCGCGGTCCGTCGGGGGTGCTGACCAGGCCGAGGGAGGCGGGGAAGGTCGAGTTGCCCGTCCAGGTGCTGCCGCGGTTGCCGCCCTGCCAGGCCATCTGCACGGTGCGGCCGTCGGGCGTGTTGGTGAACGTCTGGGCGGCGTAGAAGGTGCCCCCGGCGAAGGTGGTGCCCAGGTCCATCTGCTGCGGGCCGGTCCAGTCGGTGCGGAAGGTCGTGCCGTCGAAGGAGCCGACGACGTACTGACTGGACGCGGAGGTCAGGACCCACCGCTGCTGCCCGGCCTTGCCGTCCAGGGCCAGGGGGTACATGTCGGGGCACTCGAAGAGCCACGGTGCCTTGAAGCGGCTGGCGAAGGTCCAGTCGAGGAGGTTCGGGGAGGTGTAGACGGACACACCGTTGCCGCCCTCGTTGGACCAGACGACCATGGCCCAGCGGTGGCGTGCCGCGTCCCAGAACACCTTGGGGTCACGGCTCTCGGCGGGGATCTCGATCTGCTTGCGGCCCTTGTCGTAGGCCTGGAACGTCCGGCCGTCGTCGTTGCTGTAGAAGACGCTCACGCCGTCGGTGTTGGAGAACACCACGATCGGGTCGAGAGAGCCCGTCTTCAGCCCCGAGGTGTTGTCCTTGTCCACGACGCCGCCACCCGAGAAGAGCGTGCCGGGGTGGACGCCGGGTTCGAGCGCGATCGGCTTCTGGGTCCAGTGCACCAGATCGGTGCTGGTGGCGTGGCCCCAGTGCATGGTGTCCCAGGCCAGGCCGTGCGGATTGTGCTGGTAGAAGAAGTGGTAGAGCCCGTTGGCGTACACCAGGCCGTTGGGGTCGTTCATCCAGCCCGACTGCGAACTGAAGTGGAACTGGCCGCGGAACGGCTCGCTGTAGGTGGTCGCCGGATACGGGAACTCCGGGTATTCCCCCACGGTCCCGGCGACCGCGGGGGTGCCGGGCAGCAACGCGGCCAGGCTCGCGATCAGGGCGACGAGCAGCGCCCCGACTCTTCGACGCATGTGAACCCACTCTCTGCACGCCGGTGATGTCATCGTTGACACATGTCATCGCTGACATCCGATCGATGACCGATGATGGGCCCCTGCCGGGAGCCCGTCAACGCCCCCTGCAGGATCGGCTGCGGCACCTCACGAGGTCGGACGGACCGTCAGGTCAAGGGTTTCCGCCTCCAGTTGATGGGCCCACGGCGGGTTCGGTCCGGCGACGGCGCAGGTCAGCGCGGCCACGCGGGTCCCGTACGCGCAGGCCGCCACGACGTCGTCGGTGCGCAGCCGGTCGAGCCGGCCGCCCAGCAGCCCGCGGCCGCCGAGGTGGTGGAGGAGCCCCGCCGTGAAGGAGTCCCCGGCACCGACGGTGTCGACCACCTGCGCGGGCACACCGGGCACGGAGACCCGCCCGCCGTCGAGAGAGGCGAGGACGCCCCGCGCCCCGAGGGTGACCACGACCAGGCGGGCCCCCGACGCGTGGAAGTCGTCACAGGCCGCCTCCGGCGTGGTGCCCGGGGCCAGCACGGCGAGGTCGTCCTCGCTCAGCCGGAGGATGTCGGCCGTCGCGCACCACGTCCGGATCCGGTCGCGGTAGACCCGCGGATCGACCAGGGCGGGCCGGACGTTGGGGTCGATGCTGACCGTCGCGTGCTGCCGTGCCCCGGCCAGCACCTCCTCCAGGAGGACGGCCCCCGGTCGCCTGACCAGGGCGAGCGAACCGGAGTGGACGCAGGCCGCGTCGCCGAGTGCGGCGCGGCCCAGCTCCTCGCGCGTCCACTGCCAGTCCGCGGTGCCTTCGGCGTGGAAGGAGTACGCGGCCTGCCCGTCGCCGTCGACGTCGGCGACCGCCAGCGTGCTGGGTTCGGGAGCGTCCGTGGCCGCCGACAGGTCGACACCCGATGCCAGCAGGTGGGCGCGGAACAGGCGGCCGAAGACGTCACCGGACAACCGTGCCAGCAGCCGGGTCGGCGTGCCGAGACGGGCCAGGCCCACGGCGGTGTTGGCCGGACCGCCGCCCGGCAGGGCGCGCAGCCGCAGCTCCTGCGACCCGTCCGGGGAGCGGCCGGGCGCCCCGGACGGGGCCGCCCCGTGCCCGGGTTCGGGGAAGACATCGGCGACGCACTCTCCGAGCACGGTGACCTGACGCGGCTGCATGGGGTGGTTCCTCCAGGTGGGAGCGGGGACGTGGGCCGGCCCCGGCGGCGGCCCGGGCGGGGTGTCGGGGGCGGGCGCCACGTGCTGCCAACGGGCTTCCTCGGCAAAGGCATTGACGTTGCCGGAGCGGGAGTCCATCATCCTCCGCATGCGGTGTCAACGATGACATGTGTCAACGTTGGCATTCCCCTGGCGAGATCCTTCGCCGAACGCAGCGCCATACGGCTTTCCCCGCTCACTGCTTCCCGTAGGAGTCGCAGATGTCCCGTAGAGCCCGTCCGGTCCTCGTCATCGGTGCCGCCGGCCTCGCCCTGTCACTGGCCGCGTGCGGTTCCGGTTCCGGCGGCGGCTCCCCGTCCGGGGGCAAGGTGAAGGTCGGCCTGATCACCAAGACCGACACCAATCCCTACTTCGTCAAGATGAAGCAGGGCGCAGAGCAGGCCGCCAAGAGCGAGAACATTGAACTGACCACCGCGGCGGGCAAGTTCGACGGTGACAACGCCAGCCAGGTCACGGCGCTGGAGAACATGGTCGCCGCCGGCGTCAAGGGCGTGCTCATCACCCCCAACGACTCCAAGGCCATCGTCCCCGCGATCGCGAAGGCCCGTGCCAAGGGCGTGCTCGTCATCGCCCTGGACACCCCTCCGGAGCCGCAGGACGCCGCCGACGCGCTGTTCGCCACCGACAACGTGAAGGCCGGCGAGCTGATCGGCGCGTACGCCAAGGCCGCGATGGCCGGCAAGACGCCGAAGATCGCCACGCTGGACCTCGCCCCCGGCGTGTCGGTCGGCGTGCAGCGCCACGAGGGCTTCATCAAGGGGTTCGGGGTCAGCGCCTCCGACCCGTCGATCGTCTGCTCCCAGGACACCGGCGGTGACCAGGCCAAGGGCCAGACCGCCATGGAGACCTGCCTGCAGAAGGCACCCGACATCAACCTGGTCTACGCGATCAACGAGCCGGCGGCGCTCGGCGCGTACACCGCCATCAAGGCCAAGGGCCGCGAGAAGGACGTCACGATCGTCGCCATCGACGGCGGCTGCACCGGCGTGCAGGCGGTCAAGGACGGCAAGATCGCCGCGACCTCCCAGCAGTACCCCCTGAAGATGGCCGCCGACGGCGTCAAGGCGGTGGCCGCGTTCGCCAAGGACGGCAAGAAGACCAGCGGCTACACCGACACCGGCGTCACCCTGATCACCGACAAGGCGCAGACGGGCGCGGAGTCCAAGGACACCGGCTTCGGCCTGCAGAACTGCTGGGGCTGAGCCCGGTGACCGCATCCACCTCGCTCCCCGCCGTGAGCAGGGAACCGGCCGCGCTGCGCCGGTTCCTCACGGCGCCCGCCGCGGGACCGTTCGCGGCCCTCGTCCTCGCCTCGGTGTTCTTCTCCCTGGCCACCGACCAGTTCCTCTCCGGCGGCAACTTCTCGCTGATCCTCCAGCAGGTCATGGTGGTCGGCACGCTCGCCATCGGCCAGACGCTGATCATCCTCACCGCCGGCATCGACCTGTCGTGCGGCGCGGTCATGGCCTTCGGCGGCATCCTCATCGCCAAACTCGCCGTCCAGGGTCCGCTGCCGCCGCTGCTCGCCATCGCCCTCGGCATCCTGGTCTGCGGAGCGTTCGGTCTGGTCAACGGGCTCCTGGTGCGGACGGTGCCGCTGCCCCCGTTCATCGTGACGCTGGGCATGCTCAACGTCGCCTTCGCCCTCACCCACATCTACTCCGACGAACAGACCGTCACCGGCCTCCCGGAACCGCTCACCGCGCTGGGTCGCACCTTCCCGCTCGGCAGGACCGACGTCACCTACGGGTCGCTGGTCACGATCGCCCTCTTCCTGGGCTTCGCCTACGCGCTGAGCAGCACCGCCTGGGGCCGCCACGTCTACGCCCTCGGCAACAGCGCGGAGAGCGCACGGCTCAGCGGCATCCGGGTCTCCCGGCTCACCGTCGGCGTCTACACGGTGGCCGGACTGGTCTACGGCATCGCCGCCCTGCTGCTGGTGTCGCGGACCGGGGTCGGCGACCCCCAGGCGGGGCAGACCGACAACCTCGACAGCATCACCGCCGTCGTCCTCGGCGGCACGAGCCTGTTCGGCGGCCGCGGCACCGTCCTCGGCACGTTCGTCGGTGTGCTCATCGTCGGCGTCTTCCGCAACGGCCTGCAGTTGATGGGCGTCTCCTCCGTGTACCAGACGCTGGTCACCGGCGTGCTGGTGATCCTCGCGGTGACCGTCGACCAGCTCTCGCGAAAGGGGACCCGATGACCGGCCCCGCTCCCCGGGACCCCGCCCCCCGGGACCCGGAGTCCCCCGCACCGGAGGCCCCGGCGCCCGCCACCGGGCCCGAACCCGTGCTCAGCGCGCGCGGGCTGGTCAAGCGCTACGGACACGTCACCGCCATCGACCACGCTGACTTCGACCTCATGCCCGGCGAGGTGCTGGCCGTCATCGGCGACAACGGTGCCGGCAAGACCAGCCTGATCAAGGCGCTCACCGGCGCACTCGTCCCCGACGCCGGCGAGATCCGGCTGCACGGCAGACCCATCAGGTTCGCCGGGCCGCAGGACGCGCGGGCGCACGGCATCGAGACGGTGTACCAGGACCTCGCCGTCGCGGCGTCCATGGACATCGCGTCCAACATGTTCCTGGGCCGCGAGATCCGCCGCCCCGGCGTGCTGGGCTCGGTGCTCCGCCTGCTGGACAAGAAGGCGATGCGCCGTCAGGCCGCCGACCACATGGCCGCGCTCAAGGTCGGCGTCGGCTCGATCACGCAGCCGGTGGAGACGCTCTCCGGCGGCCAGCGCCAGGCCGTCGCCGTGGCCCGCGCGGCCGCCTGGGCGCGCAGCGTCGTGGTGATGGACGAGCCGACCGCCGCCCTCGGCGTCAAGGAGTCAGGACAGGTCCTCGACCTCATCCGCCGGGTACGGGACAAGGGCATCCCGGTGATCCTCATCAGCCACAACATGCCCCACGTCTTCGAGATCGCCGACCGCGTCCACGTCCACCGGCTGGGCAGGCGGGAGGCCGTCATCAAGCCGTCGGACTACTCGATGGCCGAGGTGGTGGCCATCATGACCGGCGCGCTCGGCGTGCGACCGGACGGCGGTACGGTCGTGGCGGACAGTGACGCAGCCTCGGCCGCAGGGGTCGGGGGGAGCTGACCGACGGGCCCCGGCATCCGCGGGGCCGACATCCGGAGAAAAGGTGGTCCATGACAGCGACCCGCAGACCGACCCTCGCCGACGTGGCCCGCGAGGTGGGTGTCAGTGCCAAGACGGTCTCCCGGGTGCTGAACGAGGACGGTCCCAGCTCCGCGGAGACCAGGAGGCGGGTGCTGGAGGCCGTGGCGAAGCTCGGCTTCCAGCCCAACCTCATGGCCAGGAGCATGCGGGTGGGCGGCCCCGACACCACCGTGGGTCTGGTGGTGCCGGACCTGGGCAACCCGTTCTTCGGCGCCGTCGCCGGCGGCATCGAGGACGCCGTGCACGGGCACGGACTGACCCTGCTGATGGGTTCGTCGGACGACGACCCGGAGCGGGAGCACGCGCTGATCGGCACCTTCCTGGCCCGCCGGGTCAGCGTGCTCATGGTCGCGCCCGCGGTGGGCGCCGACCACGCCCACCTGAAGTCCCACCGGGCCGCCGGACTGCCGGTGGTCTTCCTCGACCGGCCCGGCAACGGCCTGACCGCCGACACCGTGGTCAGCTCCAACCGGGCCGGCACGCAGGAGGGCGTCGCCCACCTGATCGCCGGCGGACACCGCAGGATCGGGTTCATAGGCGACCTCCCGGCCCGGCTGTACACCCGCCGTGAGAGGCTCGCCGGCTACCGCGCCGCGCTCGCCGAGGCCGGGCTGCCCCACGACCGCGCCCTCGTCGCCGACGCGCACGACCCGGCCGGCGCCGCCGAGGCGACGGCCCGGCTGCTCGCCCTGCCCGACCCGCCCACCGCGCTGCTGTCGGGCAACAACGTCATGACGATCGGGGTCATGACCGAGCTCTCCCGCAGCGGGCGCAAGGACGTCGCGGTGGTCGCCTTCGACGACGTCCCCATGGCCGCCATCCTCGAACCCGCCCTCACCGTCGTGGCCCAGAATCCGGTCACCATGGGCGAGTTGGCGGGCTCCACCGCCCTCGAACGCCTTGAGGGCGACCGCACCCGGGCCCGCACCCTCCTGGTCGAGACCCGGCTCGTCCCCCGTGGCTCGGGGGAACTGCCCCCGCCCGCCCGTACCCGCTGACCGCCGGGTGCCGCGCCGGGGACCGGCCGGACCTCGACCACCGAACGGGTCATCGGCCCCCGCCCGCAGTGCGCATTCCCGCCCATACCGATCGTCGTGACCTATGGTGAGCGTCCTGTCACGAAAGGGTCGTGGTCGATGTGATGGCGGTGGCGTGCACGGGGGGCCCAGGCCGGAAGCCCCCTGCTGACCGGCGGTGCGGGCGATGACGGGGGCCTGGCAGGTGGTGGCGCAGGGCCTCGGGTCGGCGGGTGATCCGGCGCAGTTGCTGCCGGCCCGTCAGCAGATGGCCTTCACTCTGGGCTTCCACATCATCCTGGTGCCGTTCGGTGTCGCCCTCACCACGCTGATGCTCATCGCGAACCACCGCGGTCTGCGCCGCGGGGACGCCGACGCCATGCTGCTGGCGCGGCGCTGGTCGAAGGTGGCCGCGGTGCTCTTCGCCGTGGGGGCGATCACGGGCACCGTCCTCTCCTTCGAGCTGGGCATCCTCTGGCCGGGCCTGATGCGCGGGTACGGGCCGGCCTTCGGGTTCCCGTTCGCCATCGAGGGGCTGTTCTTCTTCCTCGAGGCGATCTTCGTGTCCCTCTACATCTACGGCTGGGACCGGCTGTCGCCGTGGGCGCACTTCTGGACGGGCGTACCGGTGGCGCTCTCCAGCATCGGGGGCGCGGCCGCCGTCATCGCGGCCAACAGCTGGATGAACCAGCCCGGCGGCTTCACGATGCGCGACGGGAAGATCGTGGCCGTCCGGCCGGCGGAGGTCTTCTTCAACGGGGCGTTCCGGTGGGAGTTCCTCCACATGCTGCTCGCCGCGTACATCGTCGCCGGTTTCGCGGTGGCGAGCGTCTACGCGGTCGGCATGCTGCGGGGCCGTACGTCCCGCTACCACCGCACCGGGTTCCTCATCGGCTTCGTCACCGCCGCCGTCGCGCTGCCCCTGCAGGTCGTGGTGGGCGACACCATCGCCCGGTACGTGTACCAGGCCGAGCCCGCCAAGTTCGCCGCGGTCGAGCTGCTGCCGCAGACCGGCACGCACGTCCCGGAGACGCTCGGCGGGGTACTGGTCGACGGCGAGGTCAGGTACGGGCTCCCCGTACCGGACATGGCCTCCCTGCTGGCCGGATTCCACCCGTCCACCGAGATCAAGGGGCTCGACGCGATCCCCGCGGACGTACGCCCCTCGGACCGGATCGTGAGCACCGTCCACCTCGCCTTCGACGTGATGGTCGGGCTGTCCTTCGCCCTGCTGGCGCTCGTCGTGTGGTTCCTCTGGCTGTGGTGGCGGCGGCGCTCCCTGGAACGGCAGCCGTGGTTCCTGCGCTGCTGCGCGGTCAGCGGGCTCGCCGCCGTGGCCTGCCTGGAGACCGGATGGATGGTCACGGAGCTGGGCCGCCAGCCCTGGACCGTCGTCGGCCACCTCCTCACCCGCGACGCGGTGACCACCCAGGGCAACCTGTGGCCGTTCTTCGGGTCGGTCGTCGTCATCTACGCGGCCGTGGGCGCCGGCGCGGTGACGGTGCTGCTGTCGATGAAACGGCGCTGGCAGGCCGGGGACGACGACAGCGTGGACGTCCCCTACGGTCCGCGCAGCGGCCCGGAACCCGTCGCTGCGCGAGCCGGGACGGAGCGGTGATGCCGGAAGCTGTCGCGGCCTTCCTCTTCCTCGGCGTCATCGCGTACTGCCTCTTCGGCGGCGCGGACTTCGGCGCCGGTTTCTGGGACCTGACGGCGGGCGGGGCCGAGCGGGGCCGGCGCCCCAGGCACCTGATCGACACCTCCGTCGGCCCGGTGTGGGAGGCCAACCACACCTGGCTCGTCTACTGCCTGGTCTTCCTCTGGTCGGGGTTCCCGGCCGCGTTCACCGCCATCACCACGACCCTCTACGTCCCGCTGGGCATCGCCGTCCTGGGCATCGTGCTGCGCGGCGCCGGCTTCGCCTTCCGCAAGGCCTCGCTGCGCACCCCCGAGCAGCGGGTGTACGGGGTCGCGTTCGCCGCCTCGTCCGTCCTGACCCCGTACTGCTTCGGATCGATCGCCGGGGGCATCGCCTCCGGGCGCGTGCCCTCGGCGGGCAACGGGAACGCCGTCACGAGCTGGCTGAACCCCACGTCGGTGCTCGGCGGCGTGCTGGCCGTCCTCGTCTGCGCCTACCTCGCCGCCACCTACCTGTACGTGGCGGCCCGTCAGCAGCGCGACCACACCCTGCAGCGGCACTTCCGCAGCAGGGCCCTGTGCGCCGCCGTGCTGACCGGAGCCGTCAGCATCGCCGGCGTCTTCGTGCTGCAGCAGGACTCGCCGCACCTGTTCCGCCGTCTCAGTCACGGCGCCCTGCCGCTGGTGCTGCTGGCGGCGCTCTGCGGGGTCGCGACCACGGTCATGGTGTGGCGTCAGCGGACGAGGTTCCTGCGCGGGCTCGCCGCGGCCGCGGTCGCCCTGGTCGTGCTCGGGTGGGGCGTCGCCCAGTACCCGTACCTCCTCGGCACCCATCTGGAGATCGGCGAGGCCGCGGCCCCGCAGGCCACCCTGGCGGTGACGATCGGCGTCGCCGTCGTGGCCGGACTCCTCATCTTCCCCTCCATCGCGCTCCTGTTCCGGCTCGCCAACCGGGGCAGCCTGCGGCCGGGGGATCAGGAACCGGCCGAGCCGCGGCCCTGAGGGCACGTCCGCCCGGGCGCACGTGAACGGGGGGAGAGGGGGAGGCGATTGCCCGCCGATGCCTGCGTGTACGCGCCAGGTCATCAGCGGGTCCGGGTTCTCGCGGGCCGAGGTCGCCGTGGCGTGGGCCGCGATCCTGCTCGTCATGGGGCAGCCGAGCGGCGAGTCCCCGGCCGGGGACTCGCCGTCATGGGGCGTTCGCGTCCCGGGCGTGCCGCAGACGGCGGGGCGCCCGGGGGCCGGAGTGCCCGCTCCCCTCGCCGGGACCATGGGCCCCGCGTTGCGGTGTCCACGGTGGCGGGCACGCCCGGCGGTCCGGTCGGCGGGCACGCACCCTGTGATGACCGCGGCCCGGCCGGCGTACCCCTGGGGAGGGTACTCCGGCCGGGCCCACCGGTCAGCCGGAGAGGCCGAGTACGGTCTCGCCCGAACGGCCCGCCCCGGTTCCGGTCACCCGTACCGTCAGCGTCCGTCCGTGGCCGTGCGGGACCGTGACGAACGCGTGGGCGAAGCCCGCGGCCGTCGCGCGGCCGGAGCCGACGACCCGGCCGTCGAGCCGCACGGTGAACCGTTCACTCGGCGACAGGCCCGCCGCGGTGACCGACGCCGTGGAACCGGCGGCCGCCTCCCTGGGCATGGTGTCGACCACGAACGGCGACCGGGACCCGGAGCCGTGCACCGGTTCGAGGTCGTCCGCGTCCACCGGCGGCACGAGGATCCGCCGCACCGCCAGGGCCTGGAAGATCGGGCCCTGGATCTCGTAGTACGCGGTGGCCCACAGCGGCCGCCCGGCGGGCACCGTGACGGTCCGGGAGATCGGCGCCCCCTCCTGCGGGCTGCGCGTGGTGGGGATGCGCTCGTCGAGGAGGAGCGAGCTGCCCGCGTAGATCTCCGGGCCCTCGCCGACGGTCAGGGCGAATCCCCCGCTGTACGCCGCGGGACGGTTGGTCACGGTCATCCTCAGCGGCGCGGGGCCGCCGTGGTGCTTCGCCGGGGTGCCGCGCTGGAAGGTCGCGTAGAACGGCTCCACCATCGCGGGCCGGCCGGTGCGCCCGGCACGGTCCTTGTTCCGGTACGTGGCCACGGTCGTCCCGTCGAGCACGAGGTCGAGGCGGTCCACCCCGGTCGTGTCGTAGGAGCGGGTGAACGTGTCCTCGGGATCGGTCTGCAGCGTGGCGAGGACCAGGTCGCCGTTGGTCAGCTTGTAGCGCAGCGTCGGGAAGACCGGCACCTCCGAGTTGTTGGTGTAGCTCACCTGCGCGGTGTGCGCCGTGCTGCGGTCCTCGGTGATGGACGCGGTGCTCGCCTTGACGGCGGTGGGCGTCCAGGTCACCGACTTGGTCTGCCCGGTGCGGCCGTGGCCCGCGACCACGGCGAGGGTGGCGGTGAGCTTCCCCGGCCTGGTCTCGACCGGGTCGGACTTCCAGGCGTACCAGGGCAGTTCGCCCGCGTCGACGGCGAGCGTCCGGTCCAGGTAGGTGCCGGAGGCGCCGCGGACGGTGATGCGCACCGTGCCCTTGCCCTTGACGGCGGTGGTCATCGCGGCCAGCGGGTTGCCGTCGAAGGCGTGGGCGTCGGAGTGCTCGGCGTCGCCCAGGACCAGCTTGGCGACGGTGAAGGAGCCGCCCGCGCTCCGGCTGCCGTACCTGACCTCCAGGGTCTGCTTCCCGGTGGCGATGTCGGCCGGGAGGGTGACGAGACGGCCCACGCCGCCGTCGTCGGTGGTGCGTCCGGTCGCCAGCACCCGGTTGGTGCCCTTCACCCGGATCTGGAAGTCGACGGCCGGGGTCAGGTCCTTCGCCACGACGACGGCGGACTGGCCCGGCACGGCGTAGGCGGGCTTGACGGCGACCGTGGGCCGGGCGCCGGGGGAACCGCCGGGCGGGCCGGTGCGCGGGTCACCGGTGACGGTCACGTAGGTGGTCCGTCCGGTGTCGCCGTACGTGACGCGGCCGAGGTACACCGCTCCGGCCCGCAGGCCCTTCCAGGACAGGGTGACCGGGGTGGTGCCGCCCGCGTGCAGGGCCGCCGTGGCGGGCTGCGCGGTGTACGAGCCCTCGGCGCCCTTGTCGCCCAGGGCGAAGCTGGTCACCGTGAAGTCGAGCGGTCCGGACCCGGCGAAGAAGTCCACCTCGACCTCGTACAGACCGGGTTCGGGGTCCTCCAGGTCGAGCTGCTCGTCGGCGGACTCGGTGGCCGCCCGGTCGACCAGCGCCGTGTCGCCGTACTCGTTGAGCCGGTACACCGACAGGTCCAGGTCGGCCGAGTCGTCGGCGGCGTCGAGGGCGAAGCGGGCGTGCTCCGTCCCGGCCGGCACCTCCACGACGTGGGTCCGCGCGGGTCCGCCGACCGTTCCCGAGTCCTGGACCCGCAGGCCGCGGGAGAGCCCGGTGAGGTCCAGCGGCACGTCGCGGTCCTCTCCGCCCTTGAGGGGCAGGGTGGTCCGGCCGGTGCTCCCCGCGGCGGCGACCGCCGTGGGCGCCACCAGGGTCACCGGTCGTACGGCGACCGCGCTGCGCACGCTCTGCCCACCGGCGCGCCAGGTCAGGTACCCCGTGGCGTACTCGCCCAGCGGCGCGGTGGTCCGGGTGAACGTCACCTTGAACGTCCTGGACTGCCCCGCCGCGGTGAAGGTCAGCGACCGCGGCTCGACGACGGTGTCCACGCCCGGGATCCGCACGGGGTCGGCGGTGAAGGTGCCGGGCCCCGTCGACGTCACGGTGCGGGTCACGGTCTGCCGGCCGGCCAGCGAACCGACGCCGATCGACGCCAGGTTGAGGTCGGACGGCGCGGGCGCCGTACGGTCGCCCTTGACCCCGGCGACGTACCGCGCCCAGTCGTCGGGACCGTTCAGGTACAGCAGCCCGGGGTGCAGGTAACGGGTCGCGTCCACCTGGCCGTTGCCCTGGGCGAAGACGTCCTCCGACGCTTCCCCCGCGCCCGTCACGGTGGGCCGGGTGGTGGTCATCAGCGCGGACTTGATCTCGGCCGGGGTCGCCTGCGGGTGCAGGCCGAGGTAGAGCGCGCCGAGACCGGCCACGTGCGGGGACGCCATCGAGGTGCCCGACATGAAGGTGAAGCTCGGCCGCCCACCGGCGGCGTTGGCGCCGTCGGCGAGGACGGCCACACCCGGAGCCGCGAGGTCGGGCTTGATCAGGTCGCCGCCGTCGGCCTGGACCGGGCCGCGCGAGGAGAACCCGGCGATCTGCGGGACCGCCGCCGACGCCAGCCGGTGCGGGTTGCCGGCCACCAGGGTGGCCGTGGGCGCGTCGGTGGCGGCGTACGAGACCAGCGCGTCGTAGCCGTCCGCGTCGACGGCGATCGTCGGGACGGCGTGGGTGTCGAGGTCCGTCGAGTCCGGCGAGGGGTTCACCAGGACCATCCCGATGCCGCCCGCGCGCTTCACCTCGGCCGACTTGGCCGCCCGGTCGTACGTGCCGCGCTCGCACAGCACGATCGCGCCCTTGACCTTGGCACCGTCCAGGCTGTCGGGACCGCACAGCTGCGGCCGGACGGAGATCGCGGTCCTGGCGCCCGAGGCGGCGACCAGCGGGCCGGTCACCTTGCGGCCGTCCGCCGGGAGCGAGACGGACGCGCCGAGCACGTTCTGGCCGTCGCCGAGCTCCACCGTGGCCTCGCGGGTCGGCATGGTGCTCGCCGCCGCGGTGGTGATCCACGGCGATGCGTTGTCGACGGTGCTGTCGCCGGGCCCGGAGTTGCCGCCGGCGTTGGCGACGAAGATGCCGCTCGCGGCGGCGTTGCGGAACGCCTCGTCCACGACCGAGTCGGTGGTGAGGGCGCCGCCGGCCGAGCCGATGGAGTAGTTGATCACGTCGACGTTGTCGGCGACGGCCGCGTCGATCGCGGCCAGCAGGTCACCGGTGGCGCAGCCGTCGTCCGTGGTGTCCTTCGCGTCGGGGCCGCTCCAGCAGGCCTTGTAGGCCGCCACCTTGGCGGCCGGCGCGACACCGGAGATCGGGCCCATCGGCACGCCGCCCAGGTCGGCGGCGACGCCGCCCGCGCCCGCGGCCGTGCTGGCGGTGTGCGAACCGTGCGCCTCGCCGTCCCGCGGCGACAGGTACTCGCCGACCGAGGGGCCGCCGATGTGGGTGGCGCCGAAGTTGTCGACGAAGTAGCGCGCGGACACCAGCTTGGTGGAGCAGTCCGCGGTGGTGAACTGGACGCCCGCGGTGCAGGTGCCGGTGAAGGTCCCGCCGTCCGCCTTGCGGAAGGTGACCACGGAGCCGTCCAGGTACGGCTCCTGACCGGGCGCGGTACCGAGCGGCGCACCGGCGAACGAGGGGTTCTCCGGGGCGATGCCGGTGTCGACGACGCCGACGACCACGCCCTTGCCGGCGCCCGCGACGCCGCCGTTGGCGGCCCACACCCCGCTCGTGCCGCTGAGGCCCAGGTAGTCCGTCGAGTTGACGGCGGCCAGCGGCTTGCGCAGGTCGTCCTTGACGACCGACACCACCGTGGGATCGGCGCGCAACTCCTCGACCTGCCGTGGCTGGAGCTCGGCCGTGAAGCCGTTGAGCGCGGCGGAGTACGAGGAGATCACGCGGGCGCCGACCGTCTTGGCCGCGTCGTCCTGACGCTCGCGCAGGTAGGTGCGGTAGGCCTTCACGGGTGCCGAGCCCGCCTTCAGGCCCTCGCCCTCGCGGGGGGCCGTGCGGGCCTTGCCGGCCACGCCGCCGGTGTACGTCGCCGCGGCCGGCTCGCGCAGGGTGACGATGTACCGCCCGGCGGACGGCGGTTCGCCGTTCCCCGGGTCGTGCGCGGCGAACGGCGCCGGGACGGCGGGTGGCGTGGGGACCGGGGCCGCGACGGCCGGTGCCGGGGCGGCCGCGGTGAGGACCGTCAGGCTGACGCCGGCGACGAGGGCCGCGAGTGACCGCGGTATCGCCGACCGGCGCGCAGAAGGATGGGCAGGTGGTGCCACCAAAGCTCCTTCATCAGGGGGTGGCCGGACAGCCCGGCCGAGTGGAACGCCGTTCGGGCGCACACAAGTTCTAGCCGGGTGATCCTTTGGTGACCAACGTCCTGCGCTGCCGAAACCGGCCAGTGGCCAGAAGGGGCCACCGCCTTCCGGTCAGATCCAGTTGCGGCGGGCCGCGGCGACGCCCGCGCCGAACCGGTTGGTGGCGCCGAGTTCGGTGAACAGGTCCTGGATCCTGCGGCGCAGCGTCCGGGGCGAGATGCCCAGCTGGCGGGCGATCGCCTCGTCCTTGACGCCGGCCGCGAAGAGCGCGAGCAGGTTCCGCTCCTCGTCGGTCGGCCTGCGGGACCCGTCCGCTGCGTCCGCCGGATCCCCCGGGACCGCCGTCGGCAGGGTGCCGGATCCCGGCTCACCGGTCAACGGGGAGGCGGAGGCCCAGTACTTCTCGAAGAATTCACCCAAGGCCTCCAGCAGGGGCGGGGATTCGGTGTAGAGGTACTCGGCGCTCCCGACCGACAGGCTCAGCGACACCATCGCGGCCGACCGGTCGGCCATCGCCAGCTTGATCGGCAGCGCCGGCACGACCCTGGCCTCCTCCCCGCGCGACACGAGGCTGCCCAGCTCCTGCCACCCGCCGTCGGCCTCGAAGCTGGCGGCGGCGTAGACCGCCCGCACCCGCACGCCCCGCCGTACCGCCGCCTCGTCGAGCGGCTCGTTCGGGGCGAGCAGGAACGGCGGGCGGTCCAGGGCGCACAGTTCGCTCCGCGCGGTCTGCTTGAGCCGGTAGTAGCGGTCCCCGACGGCCTCCAGGCCGCTGATCACGGCGGTGCCGGGACCGCCGTCCCTGGCCCTCCTGGCCGCGTCGAAGAGCACGCCCAGCGGGCCGGCCGCCTCGCGCACCGCGGCCAGCTGGCGCTCGCGCGACTCGACGAGCGCGTGCAGCGCGTGCCGGGGGTCCACCGTGAAGAACTCGCCCGAGGAGCGGCGGCTCATCAGCCCCGCGTGGTGGAGCTGTTCGAGCACCGCCAGCCCCTCGTCCGCCGTCACGCCGAGGGCGGCGACCACGTCGTCGACGGTCGTGCTGTCGCGGGACAGCAGGAGGCGGTAGGCCCGCTCCGCCACCGTGTCCACCCCGACCCACGCGAGCGGTGCGTCATTCTCCACGAGAGCATCCATTCCTGCCGTCCACGTCGCCGACGAGATCGAACCAAGAACGGGCGGCAACTTCAAAGCCGTGGGTCAGGTGACGTCGACGACCACCTTGCCCCGGGAGCCGCCCGCGGCCAGCTGGCGCTGGGCGTCGGCCGCGCGTTCCAGCGGGTGGGTGGCGGCGACCCGCACGGAGAGTTTCCCGGCCTCGGCGAGTACCACCAGCGCGGCGAGGTCGGCCCGGTCGAGGCGGCAGAAGACCGGTACGACCCCCGGCAGCCCGGTCTCCGCGACGGAGGCCACCCGGGCGCCCGTACGGGCGGCGTCCGCCGTCGCGGCGAGGGTGCCGCCACCGGCGGTGTCGAGCACCGCGTCGGCTCCGCGCGGCGCGAGTTCCCGTACCCGCGCGGCGGCCCCCTGTCCGTAGGCGACGGGTTCCGCCCCGAGCGCGCGCAGGTGGTCCTGGTCGGCGGGGGAGGCGGTGCCGATGACCCGGGCGCCGCGGGCCAGCGCGAGCTGGACGGCGAGGGAGCCGACGCCGCCGCCCGCGCCGTGCACGAGCAGGGTCTGGCCCGGCCGGACGTCCAGCGCGCGCACCACCGCCCGATGGGCGGTCAGCCCCGCGAGGGGCAGCCCGGCGGCCTCGGCGAAGCCCATCCCTGCGGGCTTGTGCACCAGGGTGCGCACGTCGGCGGCGACCAGCTCGGCCAGTGCGCCGTGCGCGCGCTGCACGTCGCCGCGGATGTACCCGATGACCTCGTCGCCGGGGGCGAACTCCGGGGCGGCGGGCCCGGCGTGCTCCACCACGCCCGCGATGTCCCAGCCCGGGACGACGGGGAAGTACGTGTCGACGGCGGAGTGGAGCGCTCCCGCCTGGAGTGCCAGGTCGGCGGGGTTGAGCGCCGCCGCGCGCACCCGGACCAGCACCGAGTCGACATGGGTCCTGGGCGTGGGGAGTTCGGCGAGCTCCAGCACCTCGGGGCCGCCGTAGCGGCGGTAGACCACGGCCCGCATCACGCCCCCGGGAGGGCGATCGGCATGTCCATCAGGACGCGGTGGTGGACGATCTTCCACACGCCGTCCACCCGGCGCAGGTCGGTGTCGTAGTAGCCGGACTCGACCGGTTCCACCGTGCCCTGTGCGCCGAAGGCGCCCGCGGGCCACCCCTCGGCGGGCCGCGCGGCGGCGCGCGTCCGGAAGACGACGAACTGGGCGTTCATGTGGGCGTGGTCGCCGTCGACCTCGACGAGGTGGTCGGCGGTCATGTGGTGGCCGGCACCGCCCTCCGGGTGCGGGGCCATGTAGTGCTCGACCGCGTAGGCCACGGCCGCCCCGCCGATGAGGGGCTCGCCGACGGGTTCGTGGCCGGCGGTACCGGTCCTGGCGTAGATCTGCACGACGGCGTCGTCGGTGAACAGGGCTCCCTGGCCCTTGCCGTCCCGTCGGTCCGTCGCGCGGACGTAGCGGGCCAGGACCTCCCGGACCTCCCGGACATCGCGCTCCGCGCGCTCCTCGCTGCTCATGTGTGACGGCTCCCCTTCTTCTCTTCCTGCGGCTCGGGCACCGGAGCGGCCCCCCGAGCCGTCGGGCGTGCGTTCCGTCCCAGTGGACCAGGGGCCGCGCGGGGGAGCCATGACGCTTCTGACATGCGGCGATACTCTGGAGGTATGGATCGCCTGGAGACTCGTGAGCTGGAGTACTTCGTGGCCGTGGCCGAGGAGCTGCACTTCAGCCGCGCGGCGGAGCGTCTGGGCATCGCGCAGCCACCGCTGTCGCGGGCGATCGCGCGCCTGGAGCGCCGCATGGGGGTCCGGCTCCTGGAGCGGACCAGCCGCCGCGTCGCGCTCACCTCCGCGGGGGAGGTCTTCCTGGACGAGTGCCGGCGGCTGCTGCGGGAGCTGGACGGGGCCGTGGAGCGCGCCCGGCGGGCGGCCGCACCGGCCCGGCTCACCCTGGCGGTACGGCCCGGTACGGGTTCGGGCCTGCTGGCGGAGCTGGTCAGGTCGTACGAGGGCGCCGCCCCGGAGCTCGTCTTCACCTACGACCGGGTCGGCGCCCTGCGCGACGGCACGGCCGACGTCGCGCTGCTGTGCGTCGGCAGCGACGACCTGACCGCCTCGGGACGGCCGACGTGGCGGAGGAGCTGCCCGTCGCGCTGCTGCCGCGTGGGCACCGGCTCGCCGCCCGCGGTGAGGTGACGACCGCCGAGCTGCGCGAGGATCCCGCCTTCCGGGAGGAGTGCCCGCCGGTGGGTCTCGACGAGATCGTCGACCGGGTGGCGCTGGGCCGGCTGGTGACCGTCGTCGGCTCGGCCGCCGCGGACCGTCTGACCCGGGACGTGGTCGCGGTCGCGGTCGCGGACCTGCCCGCGACGACGCTGGCGCTGGCCTGGCCCCGGCAGGCCGGGCGCCCGGAGGTCGCCGCCTTCGCCCGTACCGCGCGGAGCATGGCGGGCGTTCGCGGGGCGGGCGTTCGCGGGATGGGGGACCGGCCGGCGTGACATTCGTCGCACGGGGGCCGGTGGACAGGGGTGCCCCAATGTTGTTTATTCTTCAACCAGTGAAGCGCGGCCCGCCCTCACGGGCCGCGGTGTCCCTGGACCACGCAACCCCGAATCGCGGGGAAGGTCCTCCCTGAAAGGAACCACCTTGTCGATCAAGCTCGCGATCGTCTACTACTCCTCCACCGGCACCATCACCGAGATCGCGAAGGAGATGGCCGAGACCGCGGAGAAGGCCGGCGCCGAGGTCCGCCTGCTCAAGGCCGCGGAGCTCGCCCCGCAGGCGGCGATCGACTCCAACCCCGCCTGGGCCGCCAACCACGCCGCCACCGCCGACGTCCCCGTGGCCACCCCCGCCGACGTCGAGTGGGCCGACGCCGTGATCTTCGGCACCCCCACCCGCTTCGGCAACATGTCCTCGCAGCTCAAGCAGTTCATCGACACCCTCGGTGGCCTGTGGGCGCAGGGCAAGCTGGCCGACAAGGTCTACAGCGGCTTCGTCTCCACCGCCACCTCGCACGGCGGCCAGGAGTCGACCCTCCTCGCCCTGTACAACTCCATCCACCACTTCGGCGGCATCGTCGTGACCCCCGGTTACACCGACCCCGCCAAGTTCGTCGACGGCAACCCCTACGGCACCTCCCACGTGGACGCCCAGGGCAACAACCCCGTCAACGACACCACCCGCACCGCCGCCCGCATCCAGACCGAGCGCGTCATCAAGCTCACCGCGGCGCTGAACCGCGGCCTCGCGGGCTGACCCCGAGCCGACGGCGCACCCGCTGAGACGGACGTTCACGGGTGCGCCGTCCATCCACTCGGCGGCGCCTCCTCCTGTCGTGCCGGAGGCGCCGCCGACCCGTACCCGTATCCCGTGCCCGCGCCGCGTCAGGCGCAGGGGTTGCTGAGGTACACCCACCCCAGCGGATCCCACCGCAGGCGGCGCACCTCGACACCGTCGATCTCGGCGTCGTCCTCACGTGCGGCGCGGGACCGGGGGAGCGAGGCCCGCGCCAGCGCGATCGCCACCGCGTCCTCGGCGTCGTCCGCCTCGCCGACGACGAAGAACTGCCGGCCGACGGAGCCCCGGGGCGTGCGGAAGCGGAAGCCCACGAACCACCGGTCCTGGTCCGCGCAGCCGCCGTCCCCGCGGACGTCGGCGGTCCCCCCGTGACGGTCTCCGGTGCTGGACATGGCGGGTTTCCCTGCTCCTCGGCTGCTGAGGTCCATCGGCATGCGTCGCGTCGCCGGTGGGCGACGAGACTTCACGGTGACACGGCGGGAGCCCGGTGAAAAGGGGACAAAGTCCTCCCCCCATCCGGGGAACATCCCCCGCCGCCGTCCGGAGGGGCCTCAGTCCCGCGCCCTTCCGGGGCCGGACAGGTGCTCCCGGAAGAAGGGAACGGCCTCGGCGACCGCGCGGTCGACGTACTTCGGTACGTCGTAGAAGTCCATGTGGGTACCGCCCTCGACCACCACGAGCCTCTTCGGGCCACGCAGCCGGGCGTGGAGCCCGGTGGTCGCCCACAGCGAGCCCGCGTCGCCGCCCGCCACCATGAGCACCGGCTGGGTGAGCAGGTCCTCGACCAGGTGGAAGGCGTCGAAGGCCAGGATCCGCGAGATGCTCCCGGCGAAGATCTTCCTGTTCCGCGCGTTCGGGTGCTGGGCCCGCGGGGTCAGGTAGTAGTCGTGCGCCTCGACCAGGTCGCGCGGGGTGTCCGCGTCCGTCTCCCACGGGACGTAGGGGACGGTGGCGACCTCGGCGCCCTGCGCCTCGGCCGTCCGCTGCTCCGCGGCCGCGCCCAGCGTCGGCGCCGCGGCCGCGTCGGGGTCGGTGCCGAACCAGCCCCTGCGGTAGGAGGCGCCGATGTTCACCGCGCTGACCGTGGCGACGGCCTTGACGCGGTGGTCGGTCATCGAGGCGTTGACGGCGTAGCCGCCACCGGCGCAGACACCGAGGACGCCGATGCGCCCGGGGCCGACGAAGCCGAGCGTCTGGAGGTGGTCCACCGCCGCGCGCACGTCCTCGACGCGGGCGGCCGGGTCCTCCAGGTGGCGCGGCTCGCCACCGCTCTCGCCCTGGTGGGAGGCGTCGAAGGCGAGCGCGACGAAGCCCTGCTCGGCCATCCTGCTCGCGTACAGACCCGCGGTCTGCTCCTTGACGCCACCGCCGGGGTGGACGGTGACGATCGCCGGGTACCGGCCCCGGGGGGCAAAGTCCGCCGGAAGGTGGAGGTGGCCCGCCATGGTGACCGGGCCGTTGGGGAAGGTGACGGCGTCCACTGGTCGCTCCTTGTCGTCGTCGTCGGGGGTCCGGGTCCCGGCCGGTCGGCTCGGGCCCGCGGATCCACCCTGCGTCGCCGGGCGCCGGCGGGGGAGAGCCTGTTCATGGGGGGTACCGGCAGCCCCTCCTTGCTCCGGGGCGACCGGCCTCGCCTGGGAAGCATGGAGATCGCCAAGGACATCAAGGACTTCCTGACGACCCGCCGCGCGAAGATCACCCCCGACCAGGTGGGGCTGCCGCCGGGAGGGCGCCGCCGGGTGGCCGGACTGCGGCGCGAGGAGGTCGCGCTCCTGGCCGGGGTGAGCGCCGAGTACTACGTCCAGATCGAGCGGGGCAACGCCACCGGTGTCTCCGAGGAGGTCCTGCACGCGATCGGCCGGCCCCTGCGCCTGAACGAGGCGGAGACGGCGCACCTGTTCGCCCTGGCGCGGGCCGCCGGCACGCGGGCGGGCCAGGGTCCGGCCCGGGGCCGCACGGCCGGCTCGCAGGTACCCCGGGGCGCCCAGGCGCTCATGGACGCGATGGTCACCGCGCCGGCGGTCGTGCAGAACGGGCACCTCGACCTCCTGGGCGCCAACGCGCTGGGCCGGGCCCTATACGGCGGCGTCTTCGAGCGGGCGCACGGGCAGCCGAACCTCGCCCGGTTCGTCTTCCTCGACGACGAGATGTTCCCCGCGTGGGAGCACACGGCCGACGTCGTGGTGGCGCTGCTGCGCGTCGAGGCGGCCAGGGCCCCCTACTCCCGGGCGGTCACCGGACTCATCGGGGAACTGGCCACCCGCAGCAGGGAGTTCCGTACCCGGTGGGCGGCCCACGACGTACGCGCGCACCGGCGCGGCACCAAGGAGTTCCGCCATCCCGTGGTCGGTGACCTCACACTGCACTTCGAGGCTCTGGAGATCGCCGGCGCCGGCGGGCTCACCCTGATGGGGTTCACCGCGGAGCCGGGTTCCCCCTCCCACGAGGCCCTGCGGCTGCCGGCCAGCTGGACCGCGACCGAACAGGGCAGCGCCGGAACCCGTTCCACGGAGCCCTCGCCCTCGGGGGAGCGGCCCGGGCAGGGGTGACGGGGGTCCGCCGGACTCAGCGGCCGTCCGTGGGTGTTCCGACCGGCTGCTGGGCCCACACCGTCTTGCCTTGGGCCCGGTAGCGGACGCCCCACTGGTCGGCGAGGCCCGCGATGATGAACAGCCCCCGGCCGTTCTCGTCGACGGTGCGCGCGTGCTTCACGTGCGGGGCGCCGGGGCCGGTGTCGCTGACCTCGCAGGTCAGCATCTGCTCGAGGACCAGGCGCAGGCGCAGGGGTGGAGTGCCGTAACGCACCGCGTTGCCGACGAACTCGCTGACGATGAGCTCGGTGGTGAACGCCGTCTCCTCCGCCACGCCCCAGGCCGCCAGCTGACGGCGGGCCGCCGCGCGGGCGATGGGTGCGGCCTCGGCGCCGGGCGGCAGCGCGCAGGTCAGCACCCGGTCCGCGGGCAGCGCCCGCGTACGGGCGAGCAGCAGCACCGATTCTTCGCCCGCGTCCGTGCCGGTGGACGCGGACCCGATGGCGTCGCGCACCTCCGGCAGGGGCCGGGAGCCCGCGCCGTCCAGCAGCGGCCGCAGCGGCGCGGACGGCGCCAGGACCCGCTCCGCGAACGAGGTCGTCGCCATCGCCAGGGTGCTCCCCACGGGGAGGCCGACGGTGGTCGCGGGGAAAGGGGCGTTGTCCTGGCCGCTGAGCAGGGGACCCGCGGGGACGGCCAGGGTGGCCGAGGTGCCGTCCGGGAGGACGATGACCGGCTCCGGCAGGCCTGCCCGGGCGACGGTGCAGGTGAGTTCCACCGGGTCGCACACGGCGATGGCGCAGCCGATGTCGATCGGTTCGAAGTCCAGCTGCGGCAGCGCGGCCGATGCGGCGGCGAGACGGGCGGCGGTCTCGCTCAGCCGGGCCAGCAGCTCGTCCGGGGGCAGGTCCAAGGCGGCGAGGGTGTGCAGGGCCGTCCGGACCAGCCCCATCGTGATGGCCGCGACGATCCCCCGCCCGGCCACGTCCCCGACGACCAGCGCGGTCCGCGCGCCGGGCAGCGGGATCGCGTCGGACCAGGCCCCGCCGCCCTCCACACCGGGCTGGTGCAGCCGGGCGACCTCCACGGTGGGGCGTCCTGCGGGCTGCCCGGGGAGCAACCGGCGCTGGAGGGTCGAGGCGATGATCCACTCGCGCATGTACTGCCGGGCGTTCTCGATGCAGAGGGCGGCGTGCGCGCACACGGCGGAGGCCACCGCCAGGTCGTCCTCGTCGAAGGGCTCCCGGTCCTGTTCGCGGTAGAAGCTGACCACGCCCAGGGCCTGGCCGCGCAGCGTCAGCGGGGCCACGATCAAGGAGTGGGCGCCGGCTCCCAGGATGGCGTCCGTCCGTGCCGGGTCGGTGGCCAGCCACGCGGCGTGCTCGTCGATCGGCACCAGGCGGGCCCTGGCGTCGGACAGGACGTCCATGAACGGGGTCCCGGGCGGCAGGGGACGCACCTCGCCGACCGGGTACGCCGACAGGCGGCCCCGGAACGCGGCCCGCCGCAGGGGAACGTCCTGGTGCACCGGCACCTTCGGCGGTTCCTCCCCGCGGACGACCTCGTCGACCATCTCGACGACGGCCGTGTCGGCGAAGGCGGGCACGACCGCGTCCACCAGTTCCCGGGAGACGAGTCCCACGTTGGGGACGTGCCCCACCTGTGCGCGGACCTGTTCCAGGAGGTCCAGCCGGCCCCGCGCCCTCTCCCGGTCGGTGACGTCGACCGCGGACGCCACCAGCCCGAGCGCGTCGCCCCGGGAGTCCTCCAGGCGGAAGAAGCAGACGGAGCGGATGCGGCACCCGCGCCGGCCCGGCGACCCGGGGCCGTGGACGAGCCGGTTCAGGACCGGTTCCCCGCTGCCCAGGACCTGCCGCGCCACGCCGGCCTCCGCCTCGGGGCCGTCGAGGTCGTACACCTCGGTGAAGTGCCGGCCCAGCGCGCTCACCGCCCGCGCGCCACCCGCCGCGGTCACGCCGGCGCTCATCCGGATCACGCGCAACTGCCGGTCGAGGACGAGCAGTTCCATGGGGGCGTCGGTGAAGACGGCCTTCAGGATCGCCACGTCCTGCTCCGACAGCGCCGTGTCCACCGCCGCGCGCACCCGCCACAGCACCGAGGTGCCGCGCAGCACCGGCTCGACCCGTACCGCGACGCCGCCGGGGAACCCGGCGCGCGGACGTCCGGCGTCCGCGGTGATCCCGTGCAGGAGCGCGCCCAGGGACCGGCCGACGGCCTCCTCGGCGGCGCACCCGAACAACTCCTCGGCCGGACCGCCCCACTCGACCACCCGGCCGTCCTCGTCGACGAGGAACAGCACGTCACCGCTGGGCATGGACCACGCACCTCCGGCTCCATGCCTGCCCGCGCCGTCCCGGCGGCAGGCCCGCCCACGCGACAGCTCCGCCGATCGGCTCAGCCCGTACCACCGCCGGACACGGCACGGCCCTTCCGGGCGGCGCTCCCCGGTACGGGACGCGCCCGGAAGGGCCGGGTGCCGGCGCTCAGCCGCGATGTACCGTGATCGTCCGCTCGGTGGTCACGCCGTTGACGGTCACGCGGAGCACCGCGGTGCCGGTACGCAGCCCCTTGACCGTCGAGGTGGCCGGGTCGTAGGCGATGACGGGCGCCCCGTCGTGGTGCCCGTGTCCTTCGCCGTCCCCGTCGCCGCCCGCCACGTCGACGCGGCTGCCGGACCATGCGGCGCCGACCGGCCAGGCCACCGGGACGGTACGGGTGCCGTCCTGGGTGACCGTCGCCGAGGCGTGGCCCACGCCGCCGACGGTGAGCGTGGCGGGGGCGACCATGTCCACCGCGTCGGTGCGGGCGTGCACCTCGGCGCGCAGCCAGGTCCCGGAGTCACCGGAGGGGACGTCGAAGGGGTCGGTGACCCGGCCGTGGCGCGGGTCGATGCCCAGCATCGTCCAGCCGGTGAAGCCGCCGTTGTCGGGCGTGCTCGCCGGATTCTTGCCGGAGTTGCCGTTCACCAGGTACGGGACGCCGTCGACCCGCGTCGCGGAGAAGGCGCCGACGTGGCCGGCGACGAACGCGGCGGACTTGTGGCCCTCGGCCCGGAAGTCGGCGAGCCACTGCTCGACCAGGGCGGCCTCCTTGCGGTCGCCGAGCTGGCTGGCCTTGTCCGGCAGCGGGTCCTCGGTCGGGTGGTGCTCGAAGACCACGACACCGCTGACGGAACGGTCGGCGGCCGCGTCGCGGAGCTGGTCGTGCAGCAGCTGGAGCTGGGCGAAGCCGCCGCCGCGCAGGGTGCCGCTGGAGGAGTCCAGGGTGATGAAGCGGGTGCCCTCGACGTCGAAGACCGACGTCGTGTCACCGAAGGCGGCCTTGAAGTTGGAGGTGTTCCCGGGGCCCATCACCTCGTGGTTGCCCGGGACGTAGTGCCACGGGACGGTGCCCTTGGTACGGGCGTCGAACTCGTCGAGCAGCGTGCGGGCGAGCGCGAAGTCGGCCGGGGAGCCCTCGTCGACGAGGTCGCCGTTGATGACCAGCAGATCGGGCTTGGCCGCTGCGATCTCCTCCAGGGTCCGGCGGGCCGCGGCGACCAGCGGGCTGCCGGGGTCACGGGCGACGAACTGGGCGTCGGACATGACGGCCACGCGCAGCGGACGGCCGTCGACGGTGCCGTTGGTCACGACGACCGGGTCCTCGACCTTCGGCCGCACCGGCAGCTCCACGTCGGGGGCGACCTTGACCCGCAGGTCGCTGACGGTGACCTCGCCGGTGTAGGAGCGGGCGGCGCTGGTCTCCAGCAGCCGGACCCGCTGGAACGTCAGCGGGTAGGGGGTGCCCACGGGCACGGGGAACTCGACCTTGCGCCAGCCGGTCCAGGTGATGGTGGGGCCGTCCAGGTTGGCGGTCACACCGGCGGCCGTGCGGTACTGCAGGCGCGGCCACTCGCCGTTGCCGTCGCCGTTGATCCACATGGTGACGGCCTGCGGCTGGCCGGGCAGCTGGATCTGCTGCGGCGGCACGGCGTACTGGCCGCGGGTGGCCGTCGACCGGGTGAAGTCGTACGTCAGCTTCAGGCCGGGGGCGCCGTCGTGGCCCGCGGCCGGTGTGACGGAGCCGCCGGGAGCCCGGTCGTTCGCGGAGGTCCAGGAGGCCGCGTCCGACAGGTCCGTGAACGACTTCTCGGCGAGGCCCACCGTGACGGCGACGTCGGTGGTCAGCTTCCCGACCGTCAGGTGCAAGGTGGTGGACGCGCCGTCGGTCAGGCCGCGCACGGTGAAGGTCGCGTCGTCCGCGGGCAGCACCGAGACGATCCCGTCGCCGCCGGTGACCTCGACGTCGGACGCGTCGATCGGGGCGGAGTCGCCGAGCGCGTCGTAACCGGTGACGGTCAGCCGGGCGGTGTCGTCCAGGCCGTCGAGGGCCACCAGGCTGCTGCCCGGGGCGATCCGCACCGCGGGGGCGAGCACGGTCAGCTCCGTCGAACCCGTGGCGCGGTGACCGGAGGAGGCCTCCACCCGGGCGGTGCCCGAGCGCTTGCCGGTGACGACGGCGGAGCCGTCGCGCCCGGAGCGGACGCTCACCCTGCCGTCGCCCTGCCACCGCGTCCGTCCGGCCGGCACCGGCGCGTACGTCTCGTCGTGGGCGAGCGCCCGCACGGTGCGGTGCAGCCCGGGGAAGACCTTCTCCGAGCCGTCCGCGGTGAGCGCGGGCTGTACGCGGAAGCCGCGGACCGCGCCCGACCCGGGCGCGGCGAACAGGCCCAGACCGTTGGCGACCTGCCGCTCCGGACCGTCCGACGGGCTGTTGACCAGGCCCGTCGTGCTCTCGCCCGGCAGCCGGGCGGCCATGGTGGTGGAACCGCCGCCGTCCATGTTCAGGGCGTTCCGGGCGCCGAGGGCCTTCATGAAGGCGCCGAGCTCGTTGAGGTCCATGCCGCGGCTGTCGGTCTGCTTGCCGTCGATGGCGACCAGGTACATGGTGCGGCCGTCGGCGGAGAAGCCGACGCTGGTACGGGAGGTGGCGGTGACGGTGTCGCCGTCCGTGTAGTGCTTGACCGTGCCGTCCGCGACGAGGACCTGGCCGCCGCCCACCGCGACCGCCACGTCGCCGAAGTCGGCGCGCGGCTTGTAGGCGACGGTGACGGCGTCGCCCGGCGCGAGCCCGGCGAGCGCGTCGGCGCCCGCCTCCCGGCCGAGCAGCACGCTGGTGCCCGCGGGGATCGGGCCGCTGCTGACGGACGAGTACACCTCGGTGACCTTGCCGTCGCGCAGCCGGACCTCGGTGACCCGGTCCGCACCGCCGACCGGCTTGGTGCGCGGGGAGACCCCCCACTGGTCGGTGAAGAGCCCGATCCCGCCGGCCGCCAGGACGGGGGAGTTGACCCCGGACAGCTTCAGGTGCTCCGTCCCGCCGACCGTGACGTCGCCCTCCAGGAACACCTGGGCGAGCCGGCCGAGACCGTCCGCGCCGATGGCGACGGTCTGGTTGCGGCCCTCGGTGGGCGAGTTGACCAGGCCGTCCTTGCGCGACACCGCCGCGCCGACCGGGGCCTCGGTGTCGTTCATGTCGAAGTAGTCGCCGTTGACGGCGGCGACGGCGCCGGTGTGCCGGGCCTGCTCGGTCACCCGGGACTTCCCGGTGACCGTGCCGGAGGATATGTGGTCCACGCTGAGCCGGTCCTCGGCGAGGTCCGCGACGAGCACCTGCCCCCGGACCCAGCCGTCGGCCTCGAAACGGTCGAAGCGGGTCAGGTTCAGCCCGGGCGCGATCGGCGTGCGGGTCTCACGGGTGACGATCGACTCGCCGGGGGTGCTCGGGACGAGTCCGTGGCCGGAGCCGCCCGGCTTCGTCGCGCCCGTGGGCGCCGACACGAGCTGTTCGGGCGCGAACGCCTGGGCGGTCGTCATCATCCCGGCGCCGATGCTGAGCGCGGTGGCCAGGGCGAGCACGGCGGCACCGCGTCGTGCCGCGGAACGCGGGCTCGGGACGGCGGGCTGGAGGGGGAACGGCACTTGCTGACTTCTTTCCCTGTTGGGGTGGTGGTCGCCGTTCAGTTGATGTGCCGTCGGTGTCGCCGTGCCGATAAACGGGTGGTCATCCGGGATGTGCAAGGTGAACATCCGCCACCGCCGGCCCTGTGAGCTGCGGCGACGCCCTTGGGCACCGGCCGAGGGGTCAGCCCGCGGGGGTGAGGTACGTCCAGGTCTCCACCAGCCGGAAGCCCAGGGACTCGTACAGGGGCCGGGACATGGGGGAGTTCTGCGTGAACGCGTGGCGGGCCCCCGACGCGACGGCGTCGTGGAGCCGGGCCGTCACCAGGGCGCGGTAGTGACCGTTGCCCCGGTGCCGCGGCGGTACCGAACCGTTGAACATCCCCACGTGGTCGCCGGTCAGGACGTTGAACCCGGTCGCGACGGCCTCGCCGTCCACGTCGAGGGTGAACGCGGTCATGCCGGGGGCGTCGAGCAGCGCCGGGAGCGCGAACGCGTCCGCGACCTCCCCGGGCATGCCGAACCCCGCCGCGAGCGCGGCGGAGTACCGCCCGGCCTCGGTACCGGTGAGCTTGTGCACCGTACCGCCCCCGGGCGGCGCGGCGGGCAGTTCGGCGAGCGACGCGGCGTCCCACGCCAGCAGGGGGAGCGTGGTGGCGCCCGTACGGCCGAACCGGGCCGCCAGCGCGGTCAGTTCCGGGCCGGCCTCGCCGCGGACCTGGATGCTCCAGGGCAGACCCGTCGCCGACAGCTCCTCGGCGAGCGCCTCCGTCTCGCGCAGGTCCCGTTCGTGACCCGCGGACACCGTGTTCAGGAGGGCGACCGGCAGGCCGGTGCACACCAGCCGCCCGCCCTTCGGGCCGCGCCGCGTGAAGGCGCCGGGCAGGAGGTCCGTCAACCGCTCCATGGCCCCCTGCAGGGCGTCCACCGCGGCATGGCTGATCATCTCGGTCACGCCGCGGAGGATACCCGGCCCGTCCGTACGGCTACGCCGCCGCCCGAGCCTTGGACGCGAGCACGCCCCCGCGGCGGCGCGGCGAGGGGACGTTCACGAGCAGGGCGGCGACCAGGGCGCCGGTGAGCGTGAGACCGCCGGCCCACCCGAAGGCGGTGGTGAAGCCGTGGACGACGCCGGCGTCGGTGATGGCGTGCCGCTGTGCGGCGGTCACCCGGTCCCCGCCGTGCGCGGCGAGCCGCGCCGCGACGTAGTGGCCGGTTGAGGTGGTGGCGAGGGTGTTGAGCAGGGCGGTGCCCAGGGAACCGCCCACCTGCTGCGCGGTGTTCACCGCCGCGGAGGCCGTGCCCGCGTCCCCCGGGGCGACCCCGGCGGTCGCCGTGGCCATGATGGGCATGAAGACCAGGCCCATGCCGGACCCGAGCAGCGCGGCGCCCGGCAGGACGTGGGTGGCGTAGGCCGAGTGCGTGCCGAGGGTGGTGAAGGTGAACATGCCGGCCGCGGCGACGGTTAGTCCCGGCACGATCATCGTCCGCGGCGCCACGCGGGGCAGCAGGCGGGCGGAGACCTGGGTGGAGGTGAGGACGATCGCGGCGGACATCGGCAGGAAGGCGAAGCCGCTCTTGAGCGCCGAGTAGCCGAGGATGTCCTGCAGGTAGTACGTGAGCAGGAGGAACACCGCGAACAGGCCCGTCATCGCCAGTCCCAGGGTCAGGACCGGGCCGCCGTGGGCCCGCGTCGCGATGATGCGCAGCGGCAGCAGGGGGTGGGCGGTGCGGGACTGCCACCAGGTGAACCCGGCGAGGAGCGCCGTGCCCGCGACGAGCAGGCCGGCCACCGTGCCCGACCCCCAGCCGTCGGACTCGGCCCTGCTGAGCGCGTACACCACGGTGACCAGACCGCCGCTGCCGAGGACGGCCCCGGGGACGTCGAGCCGCACCGCGCGGTGCCCGGCGCGGTCCTGGAGGAAGGCGACCGCGCCGGCCACGGCGACGGCGGCGATCGCCACGTTGACGTACAGGCACCAGCGCCAGTCCAGGTACTGGGTCAGGACGCCGCCGAGGAGCAGGCCAGCCCGCCCCCGGCGCCGGAGAGGGCGCCGAAGATGCCGAACGCCTTCGCGCGTTCCTTGCCGTCGGTGAAGGTCGTGGCCAGCAGGGACAGCGCCGAGGGGGCGAGCAGCGCGGCGAAGCCTCCCTGCAGGGCGCGGGCCGCGAACAGCATGGCGGGGCCCGTGGCGGCGCCGCCGAGCGCGGAGGCGGTGGCGAAGCCGACGAGGCCGGCGGTGAAGGCGTGCTTGCGGCCCACGAGGTCCGCGATGCGTCCGCCGAGGAGCAGCAGTCCGCCGAAGGCGAGCGTGTAGGCGGTCACGACCCACTGCCGGCTGCCGTCGGTGAGCCCGAGGTCGTGCTGGGCCGACGGCAGGGCGATGCTCACGATCGTGGCGTCGAGGACGACCATGAGCTGCGCCAGCGCGATCACGCCCAGGGCCCACCACCGCCGGGTGTCGGGTTCCGCCGGGGGTTCCTGCCGCGGGGTTGTCACAGCCGGTGTGGTCATCTCGGTCTTCCTCACGGATGTCGACGAGGGCGTGGACGCGCCACGGGCAGACTGCCAAGTGCTTGACGGGTCAAGTATATCCTGAGGGTGCCGGGCCGGTGTCCGTGGGGGACGTGCATCCGTCACCGCCTTGACAGGTTACGGAGTGCTGAGCCATGCTCGTCACCAGTCAAAGCGGTGACGATTACAGAACTGGGAGAACCCGATGGACCTGAAGCTCGAGGTTGTGGTGCTGCCCGTGTCCGATGTGGACCGGGCCAAGGACTTCTACGCGGCGCTGGGCTTCCGGCTGGACGTCGACTACGTCGGCGACGACGGCTTCCGCGTCGTCCACTTCACCCCGGAGGGATCCGGGGCCTCGATCCTCTTCGGCGACGGCGTCACCACGGCCGCACCGGGCTCCGTGCAGGGCCTCCACCTGATCGTCGAGGACATCGTGGCGGCCCGCGCCGAACTGGCGGCACGTGGCGTCGACATCAGCGAGGTGTTCCACGACGCGGGCGGCGTCTTCCACCACGCCGGCGAGACCGCCCGGGTCGCGGGCCCGCACCCGGCGCGTGCCAGCTACGGCTCCTTCGCGACCTTCGCGGACCCGGACGGCAACGGCTGGGCGCTCCAGGAGGTCACGGAGCGTCTGCCGGGTCGCTGACCCCGCCCACCCTCCTCGACGACCTCCCGACCTTCCCCGAACCCCGACCCCCGAACTCCCGCGGTGCCGCGGATCCCCCCTCCGCGGCACCGCGGGCCCGTGACCGGGTCCCCTCCGGCCCCCTTTGGAAGCGAGTTATGAAGACCGACGAAACCCGGGAGTACGACGTCGTCGTCATCGGCGGCGGACCGGTCGGCGAGAACGTCGCCGACCGGACGAGCGCCGCCGGACTGGCCACGGTGCTGGTGGAGGGCGAACTGCTCGGCGGCGAGTGCTCGTACTGGGCGTGCGAACCGAGCAAGGCGCTGCTGCGGCCCGTGACGGCACGGGCCGACGCCCGCCGCATACCCGGCCTGAGGGACGCGGTCGAGGGACCGCTGGACGTGGCCGCGGTCCTCGCCCACCGCGACCGGCTCTCCTCCCACTGGAAGGACGACGGCCAGGTCGAGTGGCTGGACTCCGTCTCCGTCGACCTGGTGCGCGGCCACGGCCGTCTGGACGGGCCGCGGCAGGTCGTGGTGGACACACCGGACGGCGGGACGGTCCGCCTGGCCGCGCGGCACGCCGTCGTCGTCGCCACCGGGACCACGACGCTGCTCCCGGATCTGCCGGGGCTCGCCGAGGTGCGTCCGTGGACCAACCGCGAGGCGACGAGCGCCCACGAGGTACCGGGCCGTCTGGTGGTGGTCGGGGGCGGCGTCGTCGCCGTCGAGATGGCCACCGCGTGGCGGGCGCTCGGTTCCGAGGTCACCGTGCTGGTCCGGGGGAGCGGCGGACTGCTCGCCCGCATGGAGCCGTTCGCCGGGGAGATGGTCGCCGACGCCCTGCGCGAGGCCGGTGTGGACGTACGGTTCGGCGCCTCCGTGACCGCCGTGGCGCGTGAGGACGGCCCGGGCGGTCCCGTCCGCGTCACGCTCGCGGACGGCGGGACGCTGGTCGCCGACGAGATCCTCTTCGCGACCGGACGCGCCCCCCGCACCGCGGACATCGGCCTGGAGACGGTCGGCCTGGCCCCCGGCGACTGGCTGGCCGTGGACGACACCTTCCGGGTGACGGCCGTCGCCGACGGCTGGCTGTACGCGGCGGGCGACGTCAACCACCGCGCCCTGATGACGCACCAGGGGAAGTACCAGGCCCGCATCGCGGGAGCGGTGATCGGAGCACGGGCCAAGGGCGAGCCCGTGGACGACCGCAGGTGGGGCGCGCACGTCGCGACCGCCGACAACGACGCCGTGCCGCAGGTGGTGTTCACCGACCCGGAGGTCGCCTCCGTCGGCCTGACGACCCGGGAGGCGGAGGCCGCGGGGCGCCGGGTGGACGTCGTGGACTACGACATCGGGCGCCTCGCCGGAGCCGCGCAGTACGCCGAGGACTACCGGGGCAAGGCCCGGGTCCTGATCGACCCGGACCGTGGCATGGTCGTCGGCGTCACCTTCGTCGGCCCGGGAGTGCAGGAGCTGCTCTACTCGGCGACCGTCGCCGTCGCCGGTGAGATCCCGGTGGACCGGCTGTGGCACGCCGTCCCCGCCTTCCCGACGATCAGCGAGGTCTGGCTGCGCGTCCTGGAGACCTACCGGGACATGCGGGCGGCCTGACCGCACGTCATACGGCCAGGACCCGCCTTCTCGAGGGGAGGCGGGTCCTCGGTCACCGTACGGGGTCAGCGGTGATGACGGGTGACGACCCGGTGCACGGCGCCGGCCATGGCCGCCTCGCCCTGGGCGTTGGGGTGCGCCGGTGCCGCCGGGGTCGCGGGGGCGAGGGACTCGATCCAGCGCGTGCCCGTCGGCGCGGACATGTCGTGCCCGATGGTCGGGGTGTAGGTGTCGGCGTAGCGCGCGCCCGCCTTGCGGGCCTGGGTGGCCAGCATGGCGTTCAGGGCCTTCTCCGTGTCGCGCAGGTAGGAGAAGTCACCGGCCGCGAAGGGCACCGTGGCGCTGGTGCAGGCCGATCCGTCGTCAGGGAACAGGTCCGGGTACCCGGCCACCACGACGCGGGCGTGGGGCGCGCGCCGGTGGATGTCGCGGATGACGGTGGCGACCTTGGGCGCGGTCTGCGCGACGCGCTCCGCGAGCTGGTCGTGGCCACCCGCGGTGAAGTGGGCCCGGCAGGGGGCTCCGGTGGGCTCGGCGGACGTCAGGCCGGCGCAGGTGGCGATGACGCTGCTGAAGCCGATGTCGTTGCCGCCGATGCTGAGCGTGACCAGGTCAGTGCCGCGCTTGAGGGCGGCGAGCTGCGCCGGTGCGGTGCCCTGGGGCGCGGTCATCTCCGCGGTGGTCGCCCCCGAGCAGCTGACGTCGGTGAGGCGGGCGCTCTCGCGCGCCGCGACGAGCGAGGGGTAGTTGTGGCTCGACCGCAGGCACGTCGGGTCCACCTGGTCGGGGATCAGCGGGCCGGACGCGTAGGAGTCGCCGAGCGCGACGTAGTCCCGTCCACCGCCCCCGTGGCCGGCCGGCGACGCGCCGGCGGTCCCTGCTCCGAAGCCCAGCAGCGTCACCATGCCCGTCAGGGCGGCGGCACCGAGTGCGACCCCGCGACGGGTGCCGGGCCGGGTCAGTGTTCTCTTCATCTGTGTCCGTTCGTCGTGGTTCCTGGCCGTCCGGGCCGCCGGACGAGGCGGCCCCCGGCTTCGCAGCGGTTCCTGCGGCGGCAGCACGCCGCGTCCGCAAGCTATTTGCTGCGCCAAGCAAGTAGATCATCGTGCCTTCGGGAGACGCAAACGCCGGCGCCCGGCGTGCCACCGGCCGGGGCGGCGCCCTGCACATCCCAGGCGGCCGTTCAAGCCCCGTGATCTCGGGGCATGACAGCGCCTTCCGCCACCTGTCTGCTGGTGGCGAGAGAGCAGACAGGACGACGGCCCCGCCACGACGAGGTGATCCCCATGAGCACGGACGATCCGGCACGGCTCCACGGCGCACACCGCAAGGACCGGAGCGCCCACCCCCCCCGGCACCCGTGGCCGCGCGGGCTCCTGGCCTGCGTGCGCGCGCCCTGGACGGTCGCCTGGCTGGTCGTGGGGCCGGTGTACGAGTGGACGGTCCCCGGCCGGGCCCGCAGGCGCCGTGCCGGGGGACCGCTGCCCGCGCCGGCCTGAGAACCGGCGGGCGCGTGCGGCGGTTCATTCCTCGCCGGGCGTCTCCGCGTTCTGCCAGACCGTCAGGTCGACCGTGGCGTAGTCGTTGTCGGCACCCTCAGGGGAGTAGTCCCGTACCGTGACGAGCGCGATGTGACCGGCGTCGGTGACCACGCAGATCCGGCTGCCCCCGACCGCGTTCTTCCGCGAGATCTCCTGGGAGTACCGGGTCGCGGAGCGGCACGTGGCCAGAGACCCGGTCTGACGGCTGGTGAGCAGCACCAGGGTGTTGCCTTCGGGGGTGGCGAAGCCCCAGCCCCGCGCGCCCCAGGTGTAGCCGAAGTCCCCTTCGTAGTACGGGCCGACCCTGGGGTGGTACGGCTTGGGCGGCAGGTCGGAGAGGGAGATGGTGTAGCCGTCGGCCAGGTCGACGCCCTTGTAGGACGTGGACGGCGGGTCCGCCGCCGGTGCGGCCTTCTCGTCGCCGCCGCTCGGAGCGGTCTGCGACACGGAGCCGCGGTCCGGCGATCCGGACCCGCCCGGTTCGCCCGCCCCGTCGATGGTTCTGCCGTACAGAAGGAGCGCGCCGACGCACGCCGCCGCCAGACCCGCGATGACGGCCACGGCGAAGCCTGGTCTGCGGCGCTGGGCCGAGCCGGGGGAGCGCGGTGGGGCGGGCGGAGCGGGCATGGTGGTGTGGCGGCCGATGTCGGCGGCGACGGCCGGCGGGAGCCAGCCCTCGGGGCGGCGCAATTCCGTCCGCGGTGAGATCCGACGGCAGATGTCGATGACCTCGGCGGGGGTGGGGCGGGCGGCCGGATCCTTCTTCAGGCACAGCCGGGCCAGTTCGGCGAGCTCATCGGGTACGCCGGACAGGTCGGGCTCCGCGTGGACGATGCGGTAGAGGGCGGCGTGCGGGGTGCCCTCGCCGAAGGCGGGCCGGCCGGTGGCGGCGTAGACGGCGACCTGGCCGAGGGCGAAGACGTCGGTGGGGGGCAGGCACGGGGCGCCGGAGGCCTGCTCGGGGGTCATGAAGGCGGGGGTGCCGACGATGACGCCGCTGCGGGTGAGCGAGGTCGCGTCGGCGGCCCGGGCGATCCCGAAGTCGATGACCCGCGGTCCGTCGGCGGCCAGCAGCACGTTGGACGGTTTGAGGTCGCGGTGCACGATGCCGACGCTGTGGATCGCCTGCAGCGCCTCGGCGATCCCGGCGACGGTCAGCGCCACGGCAGGCACCGGGAACGGCCCGTGCCGGCCGACGGCCGCCTGGAGGGAGGGCCCGGCCACATACGCCGTGGCGAGCCAGGGGCGGTCCCCATCGGTGTCGCTGTCGATGACCGGGGCGGTGTAGAGGCCCTGCACCTGCTGGGCGGCGTGAACCTCCAGTCGGAACCTGCGGCGGAACTCGGGGTCCCCGGCCAGGTCCGGCCGGATCACCTTGATGGCGACGGGGCGCCCGCCGGGTGTGTACGACAGGTACACCGTCCCCATGCCCCCCTCACCGAGGCGGGCGGCGATCCGGTACCCCGCGACGGTGGCCGGATCACCGGGCGCCAACGGCTGGAACACCGGGATCACCCGCTCAGTCCGCATCGAACCCCCCCTTTGACGACCGGTCCACCCCCGCACGCCGTGGCGGGTCGCGCCGATGCCCGCCGCCGGAGGGGGGGCGGTTCGCGGGACCGGGCCACGGCTGCCGGGGGCGACCGATGTGGTTCTGGGGATATGAGCATCGGGCACGCCGGCCGTCGACAGCAAGGGCGTGGACGGCCTGGGTGCGTCGGTGCGACACGTCGGCCGAAGCACCTGGTCGCGCCCCACGAAGCGGCGCCCCTGGGGCGGCCACCCGCGTCGGGACCGGACCGGTGGCGGCCGGGCGTGGCTCGCCCGACGTGCGGGTGCCGCGCCCCGCGCGCACGCTGGACCATGGACGCACGGGGACGTCGCCCCGGCCGGTTCCCGTGGTGCGGCCTCCCGGAGTGACGCACCCGAGGAGCACTGATGGCACGCACGGTCGACGCCGTCGTCGTCGGTTCCGGTGTGAACGGCCTGGTCGCCGCCACCGAACTGGCCAAGGACGGCTGGTCGGTGGCCCTGCTGGAACAGGGCGACCGGCTGGGCGGCTTCATCGCCACCGAGGAACGCACCCTGCCCGGCTACCTGCACGACACCTACTCCTCCTGGTACCCGCTGTTCGTGTCCGGAGGGGCCTACGCCGTCCTCGGCGAGGACCTGCACCGACACGGCCTGGAGTACCGCAACGGCGACGGCTTCGTCACCGGCACCGTCACCGACGACGGCCGCGTGCTCCTCGTGCACCGCGACGCGGCCATCACGGCGGAGGCGTTCGGCGAGGCCGAGGACAGGGCCGCCTACCTGGCCATGCTGGGGCGCTTCCTCGACAACGCCGACGCCATCGGCGGCATGCTGAGCGGCGAGCCCCGCTCCCCAAGGACGCTGCGGCACATCGCGAAGCTGGTGCGCCGCGAACGGTTCACCGGTACCGAGGCCTGGCTCCGGTCCGCCGTCACCAGCGGACGCTCCTACTGCCGCGGCGCGTTCCGGGGCGACGAGGCGGACCTGCTGTGGGTGCCCTGGCTGCTGCACGCGGGGCTGTCCCCGGACCACGCCGGGGGCGGCCTGCTGCTGCCCGTGCTCGCGGCCTCGCTCCACGGCTACGGAGTGCCCGTCGTGGCGGGCGGCGCCGGCAACTTCGTCCGCGCCTTCGAGACGCTGCTCGGGGAACTCCACGTGGACGTCCGCACCGGGTACCCGGTGGAGCGGCTGCTCCTCACCGACGGCAGGGTCACCGGGGTCGCCGGCGGCGGTGAGCACATTTACGCCCGCCGTGCCGTCCTCGCCTCGGTGACCCCGACCGCGCTGTACGGGGAACTGCTGCCGCAGGACGCCCCGGTGCCCACCGTGGTCCGCGACCAGGCCCGGCGCTACCGCTACGGCCGCGCCGCGATGCAGCTCCATGTCGCCCTCTCCGCCCCGCCCGGCTGGAACGACGACCGGCTGGCCGGCATCCCGCTGTTCCACCTGAGCGACGGATCGGCGAGCACCGGGATCGCCTGCGCGGAGGCCGAGGCGGGCCTGCTGCCGCGCCGGCCCACGGTGGTCGTCGGCCAGCAGTACGTCCTCGACCCGTCCCGCGTGCCGGAAGGCGCCGCGTCACTGTGGATCCAGCTCCAGGAACTGCCCTTCGCGCCCGTCGGCGACGCGGCCGGCGAACTCGACGTCGGCGGCGGCTGGACGGAGGCACTGACCGAGGGCTACGTCGACCGGGTCCTGGCCCGGGTGGCCCGCCACGCCCCCGACCTGCCCGGCAAGGTGCTCGCCTGGGACGCCGTCACCCCAGCCGACCTGTGCGGGCACAACCCCAACGCGGTGGCCGGCGACCCCTACGGGGGCTCGGCCGAACTCGACCAGAGCCTCCTGTGGCGACCGCTGCCCGGCGCGCCCCGGCACGCCACACCCGTCCCCGGGCTGTGGCACATCGGCGCCTCCACCCACCCCGGCCCCGGCCTCGGCGGCGGCTCGGGCCACCTCGCCGCGCAGCAGCTCATCCGCGGCCCACGACGACCGGGGCGCCACTGACCGGGGGAGTTCTGGCACGCCGTCAGCACGCCGGGATGCTCCCGGAGCACGTGCCCACGCCGTGACCGGGGCGTACCGGCACGGCCCGCCCGGCTCGCCGGAGCCGGACGGGCCGACCCGACCCGGCGCGGTCAGACGGCGGAGTCGTCGCCCTCGGCGCGCTCCTCGGGGACGAGCAGCACCGCGATGCGGCTGGTGTGGGCGATGGCGTCGCTGACACGGGGGTTGAAGAAGGCCGCGACCGAGCCGCGGTGGTGGGGGCTGACGACCAGGAGGTCCGCCTTGAACTGCTCCGCCGCGGTGGAGATCGCGCCGGCGATCTCCTGCGTGGTCACGTCGCGGACGAGCTCACCGTCGGCCTCCGCCACACCCATGGCGTGGAGCGTGGCGACGGCCTCGTCGACGACGGCGCCGGCGTCGGAGTCCTCTTCCAGGGTCATGACGGTGTCGAACGCGACCGTCGAGGCGAGCACGTGCACGACGTGCACCGCGGCGCCGGTCAGCCGGGCCATGTCCCCGGCCGTGCGCAGGGCGGACTGGCGGGAGGGGCTCGAGTCGACGGCAACCATGATGCGCTGGTACATGGACATCTTTATCTCTTCTTCCAGGGCTGAGCAGGGGTTCGCGCACTCAGTAGACGCCTGCGGTGGTGGAGTTCCCCTGACCGGCGGTGTCGTACGGCGTGAACATTCCGTTCACAGTCTGCGCCGACCGGTGGCGCCGTCCGCGGCGGGGGGTGGTGCCCCTTGAGCCCGGTGGCTGCCGTACCCTGCGCCCCGTCAGCCGGGCAGCTTCGCCGCGAGGACGTCGACCGGGGTGATGACGGGCGGCACGGCGAACAGTTCGTCACCGAGCGCCTCGATGCGCTGCCGCACCTTGCCCCGCAGGTGCGTCTCGCGGTCCTCCTCCGTCTCGAAGGCGTCGAAGATGCGGAAGGAGGAGGGCCCCGGGCGGAAGGCGAACCACGCCAACGTCCCCGGCTCGGCGTCGACCAGCGTCTTGGCGTCGACGAGGAAGCGGACGACCTCGTCCTCCCGGCCCGGCCGGGCCTCGAACTCCACGAAGAATCCGTACGCGGGCATACAGGTGCTCCAGGTCGCAGGAGGGACGGCCGCTCGGGCCGCTGGTGAGGGCGACGCTACCCGGCCGGCCCGGCGCCTCCCGCGAAGCCGGCCCGGCATTTCGCGGCGTCGTTCCGTGTGCCTCGGGCCTGCCCTACGGGGCGGGAGCCCGGATAGGCTCGCGCCGTGGCGACCGAGCGGCCCGACGCGTCCGGCCCCGGCCGGCGCCGGCCCCGTGATGTGGCCGCACTCACCGCGTGGCTGATGGTGATGGCGCTGGTGCCGCTGGGCGTCATCGCCCTGCTGCTCTGGCCGTTCGGCCTGCTGCCCGGTGCGAGCACGGCGCCGGTGGTGACCGCCCTGATCGGTGGTGGTGCCGTCGCCGACGCCGCGCGGGAGCGTCCTCGCCGCTGGGGCGTGGCCGCCGCGGTCGGTGCACTGGTCGTGGCGGCGACGGGAGCGCTCGGCTTCACCGTCGCGCTGCTGGTGTCCCCGCCCGCCGCCGACCTCGCCCTTCAGGCCGGCATCCTCCTGGGACTGCCCCCGGGCGCGGGGTTGTTCACCTGGGTGGGCAACCGGAGGAACCCGCCCGCGCCGGCCGCCGCGGCCGGCGGGTGACGCGGGCGGAACCCGCTGCCGGGGCGGCACGTCACATCGGCAGGGTCCGAGGGGGGCCTACTGCCTTGGGGAGGCGTCATGAGACCGCTCGTGCTGGTGGGTGCCGTCTGTCTGCTCTTGGGATCCGCCGGATGCGGGGCGCGGACGGTGTCCGCGACGGACGACGACGGTGCGGCCACCGCGCGCATGCGGGAGGTCGCCGAGGCCTGGGAGGGCTCGGAGGCCGCACGATCGTGGCGGGAGGGCTTCTACCCGCTGGAGGACGTGGTCCGGCTCCCGGACAACGCCTTCCGCACGGACGCCGACAAGCAGGCCTACCTGACCCGGAACTTCGAGCACCGTGGGGTGCTGCCCCGCACCGAGCAGAAGGGCCGCATCCGCTGGGCGGACGGGACGTCGACGCCCGTCACGCCGATGACGGCACGGGAGGCCTACGACGGGCTGGACGAGGGGCCGGAGGGCCGCGCGGACCCGCTGACCGTCACCAAGGCCACCTTCGGCGAGATGACCCTGCTCACCAGCCGCGGCGAGGCCCGCGTCCCCGCCTGGCACTTCACGCTCGACGGCTACGACACCCCGCTGGTGCGTGCCGCGATCAGCCCCGCGCGGCTGCCGGGCGCGCCGATCGCCGCCCTCTCCCAGGCCACCGATCCGGGGATGCCGCTGCACGGGCTGCGGAAGGTCGCCGAGGACGGCCGGAGCGTCACCGTCCAGGCGGAGCACGGCGCCTGTGACGACGGTCCGGCCGTCGACGTGCTGGAGACCCGCGACAGCGTGGTGCTCCGCGGCATGGTCCGCGGCGCGGACGACGGTCCGTGCACCGCGCAACTGCTCGTCGATCCGGTGACGGTCCGCCTGGAACGGCCGCTCGGCGGGCGGATCCTGCTCGACGCCTTCACCGGCGGGCCCGTGGAGCTCGGCGGGCGGTAGACCTCCGCGTACGACGACGGCCGCCGCGCCCCGAAGGGCGCGGCGGCCGTCGCGTGGTGGCGGTGCGGCGTCAGGCGGCGCTCCTGCGCCGGACGACGACGATGATCACGGCGCCCAGCCCGAGGGCCAGGAGCGCGGAGCCGCCGAGGAGCAGCGCGCCGCCGGCGCCGGTGAAGGCGAGGCCGCCGCCGGAGTCACCGCCGGAGGACGAGGAGCCGCCGTTGCCGGACGTGCCGGCGGAGCCCGACTCGTCGTCGCCGGAGGCGGTGGGCTCCGGGGTGGCCGACGGGCCGCCGGAGGAGCCCTGCGAGTCGTCGCCGTCGCCGGTGCCGTTGAGGACGATCCAGGCGGTGTTGTTGGACTGCTCGGGCTCGGCCGGGTTGTTCCACGTCGGCAGGGCGATCTTGCCCTTGGCGTTCTTCACGACCTTGTCGATGCGCAGCTCGAACGGGAAGCTCAGCTTCGCGTCCTCCAGCAGCGGGGTGTCGACCCAGCACAGGTAGCCCTTGACGCCCTCGTCGATGGTGGTGAAGTTGCAGCCCTTGGGGCTCTTGGTCACCTTCGCGCCCTCGGGCACGGCGACGGAGAAGATGATCGGCTCCCCGCCGCTGCGCAGAGCGCTGATCCAGGCCGGACCGTCGTTGCGGAAGCCGATCTCCGCCTTCACCGTGTCGCCGGCGTCTCCCCGGGCGGAAGCACCGGTGAGCACCAGGTCGTACGTGTTGCCGCTGGGCAGGTCGAGATCGGTGTAGCGCGTGTAGTCACCCGCGGGGGCGCCGGGGATCTCCTCGAGGGTCAGCGGCGCGCCGGTACCCGGCGTGTAGCCGTCGTTCTCCAGCAGCGCCTCGGCCTTCTTCGCGCCGACCGCGGAGAAGCCGTAGCTGAAGCCGTCCCTGAGGGCGAACGCGGCCGTCTTGACCTTCAGCGGTTCGGACAGGGTGTAGGCCGTGCCGGCCTTGTAGGTGCCGGAGAAGGTGCAGATCGCGTCGGTGCCCTGGTAGAGCAGCGACCCCTCGGTGGTCTGCTTGTAGGCGCAGTTGCCGTAGCTGTCGGGGAAGCTCAGCCCGCGCGAGCCGTGGAAGTGCAGCACGGTGCCGTCGGCCGCCATGCCGCCGACGTTGCGGAAGCCCACCGGCGCCTCGTACGTGTCGCCGGCGGCGAGGCCCTTGGGCTCGGACAGGGTGCGGCCCCGCAGTTCAGGACCGCCGACCAGCACGTCGATGGTGAGGGGCGCGAAGTCGACGCCCTCGCCCTCGCCGGTCACCTCGATGGTGCCGAAGTCCCCGGCCGCGCTGTCGGCGTCGACCTTCAGGCGGATGTCGCCGATCTCGTTGTAGGTCTCGCCGGCGTTGATCTCGCTGCCTTCGCAGACGGCGGTCAGGCCCTTCGCGCCGCAGGGCAGTTTCACGGCGGCGACGCCGTCGAGGCCACTGGCATCGATCTTGATCGTGTACGGGCCCTGGTGGACGACCGGGATCACCCCGTCGTCGCCGGGCTCGTCGCTGCCGGGCGCGGCGAGCCGCAGGGTGACCTGGGGCTCGTCCGAGTCCTCGCCGTCGCTCTGGAGCGACAGGTCCACGTGGCTCTTGCCGGTGATCGTGACCGGCAGCGGGGCGCCGTCCTCGGCGAAGGCGGAGGAGGCGGGGCCGAAACCGGCGGCCAGAGCGGCGGCCGCCACGAGTCCGATCGCTGCCCGGAAGACGGATCTGCGGACGGGACGTCTCATCAACGTTTCCTTGTCGGATGTCACGGATGTCGGAGTCTGCGGCGTGCGCCGCCCTGGGCGCACGTCTTTGAGACCGTCCGGCCATCCGCACCGTTGTGCGCGGGAAGATCACAGAGCGGTCACGGATGGGGCTGCCGTGCCGCAAGGGATCCGTGTGTGCCGGGACCAAAGCCAAATAAGCCGGTAAAATGCATGTTTTATGGTTTCCGGGTGACGGAATAGTTGCCTCGGCATACGGGGTTGCATCCTCGTACGCGATCCGCACGACCACCACCACGGTCCTCACCTCTGCCCGGAGGCCTCACCCCATGACGCTCACGACGACCGACCTGCCCGCCCGGAGAGCCAGCGGGGCGGTCGTCCCGGTACTCGCCTTCGCGGGCATCGTTGTCGCGGTCATGCAGACCCTGCTCGTGCCGGTCATCAAGGACCTGCCGCAGCTGCTGCACACGGCGCCGAGCAACGCGACCTGGGTGCTGACCTCCACCCTGCTCTCCGGCGCGGTGGCCACCCCGATCATGGGCCGCCTCGGCGACCTCTACGGCAAGCGCCGCATGCTGATCGCCAGCCTCTCGGTCATGGTGGTCGGCGCCGTGATCAGCGCCGTCACCAGCCAGCTGCTCACCATGATCGTGGGCCGTACGCTCCAGGGTTTCGCCATGGGCGCCATCCCGCTCGGCATCGGGCTGATGCGCGACATGCTGCCGCGGGAGCGGCTCGGCTCGGCGATGGCCCTCATGAGCTCCTCCATCGGCGTCGGCGGCGGCCTCGCGCTGCCCGGCGCGGCCCTGATCGCCCAGCACACGAACTGGCACGCGCTCTTCTACGCCGCGGCCGCTCTCGGCGTCCTCGCCATCGTCCTCGCCCTGGCCGTCGTGCCGGAGTCCCCGGCGCGCGCGAAGGGCACCTTCGACCTGCCCGGCGCGCTCGGCCTGTCCACCGGCCTGGTCCTGTTCCTGCTGCCGATCACCAAGGGCAGCGACTGGGGCTGGTCGTCCGGCACCACCCTCGGGCTGTTCGCCGCCGCAGCCGTCGTCCTGCTGCTGTGGGGCGTGATGGAACTGCGGGTGAAGGCCCCGCTGGTCGACCTGCGCACCACCGCCCGCCGCGAGGTGCTGCTCACCAACCTCGCCTCGATCATGGTCGGGGTCAGCTTCTACGTCGTCTCGCTCGTCCTGCCCCAGCTCCTCCAGCTCCCCGCCGCCACCGGTTACGGCCTGGGCCAGTCCATGGTCGTCGCGGGTCTGGCCGTGGCCCCGCTCGGCCTGACGATGATGTTCACCGCCCCCGTCTACGCCCGCCTGTCCGCCCGCTTCGGCCCGAAGACCACGCTGATCATGGGCCTGCTGGTGATCGGCGCCGGCTACGGCGGCGGCCTCGGCCTGATGGACGCCGTCTGGCAGACCGTCCTCACCTCGGTGATCCTGGGCGCGGGCATCGGCCTGGCCTACTCCTCGCTGCCCGCGCTCATCGTCGGCGCGGTGCCGGCCTCCGAGACCGGCGCGGCCAACGGCCTGAACACCCTGATGCGGTCCGTCGGCACCTCGGTGTCCAGCGCCGTGATCGGCATGGTGCTGGCCAACACCGCCCAGCACGTCAACGGCGTCGCCATCCCGACCATGCACGGCTTCCGCGTCTCGTTCCTCATCGCCACGGGCGCCGTCCTCCTCGGCCTGCTGCTCGCCCTCGGCCTGCCCGGACGGCGGACCGGCCTGCAGCTGCGCGCCAGCAGCGAGGAGGAGGCCGGCCTGGCGCGTGCGGAGGAGGTCCTGCGTGGTTTCCGGGGCCGGGTCGTGGGCGCCGGGGGCGCTCCGGTCGCCCGTGCCAAGGTCACCCTGATCGACCGCCGCGGGCGGCAGGCCGGTGCGACGCTCTCCGCGGAGGACGGCAGCTACGCGCTCGCGGTCCCGGCCGGTGGCCCGTACGTGCTCGCCGCGCGCGCGGCGGGGCACGGCCCCCTCGCCTCGGCGGCCACGCACGCGGGCGACGAGCGCCTGGTCGACCTCGACCTGGCGCTGCCCGGCGAGACCGTCACGGCCTGACCGGTGGCCCGGGTGGGGCGGGCCGCAGGGGGTCAGCCCCGCCCCGTCAGCCGCGACCCGGCGGGCGTACGCCGGTACAGCACCGTCCGCCCCGACCGGGAACGGGTCACGAGACCGGCCTGGTGCAGCACCCCCAGGTGGTACGAGACCGTGGCGGCGCTCAGGAAGTGACGCGCCGCGAGCTGCGTGGTGGACGCCGGCCGCGCCAGCGCCCCGAGCAGCCCCGCGCGGGTGGGGCCGAGGAGCCTGGCCAGTTCGGTGGAAGGGGCCGCCGGCGCGGCGGGCCGGTCCCGTACGGGATAGGCCACCATCGGCGGCCGCCGCCCGCCGCGCACCGGATCCACGACCACCCCCGGCGCCCCCGACACCAGCGACGGCACCACGACCACCAGCGGAACGGCGAGCCCCACCGAGAAACGGCTCTCGACGTGCAGCGTGCCGCCGGCCCACCGGATCCCGGGGTGCAGCGAGTTGAACAGCCCCGCGGCGCCCTGCCGGGCCAGCACTCCCGCGCACCGGTCGACCTCCGCGTCGAGCGCGGCCCTCGCGTCGGGCCAGTGCGGGGCGAAGGCGAGATCCCAGTACCGCCGCAGCTCCTCCGCCACCTGCCGGGCGACGTGCCCGCCGCCCCGTGCCATCGCGCGCCGCACCCCGGGCGGCAGCTCCGATCCGGCCAGCCCGTTGCAGGGGCGGCCTTCGCGCAACGCCTTCAGTTCGCCGAGCACACGGTCGGGCGGTGTGGCCCGCACCCGGTCCAGCTCCTCCTCGACGGTGGGCGACGGGCCGGACGGATGCGGGCTGAGGAAGTCCGGTACGTAGCCGCCCCCGTCGAGCGCCAGCTCCGACAGCAACGGCAGCCGCGCACGGCGCAGCACACGACGGGCGCGGCTCACCCACGGATCGGCTTCCGGTCCGGGGTGCAGGCCCCACGGCAGCAGCGTCGCCGAGACCTCGTGCAGCGGCGAGACCGCGAAGTGGGACCGGGCCAACCCGGCGGCGTCCACGGTGAGTTCGATCATCGCTGTCCCTGCTGCCCCTCACCCTGGTTCCTTCGAACGTGCTCGAATCGTGGCACGGAACCTCGCCGTGGCGAGCCCCCTTGGCGCAGTCTGATGGCCGACGGACGGCAGGGGCACGGAGGACACCGGAAAGCGGGGGTGTGCGTGATGCGGGCGATGCGCGGGGCCGGAAAGGCACGGGGGACGCGGAGGTCCGGAGCACGGGCGGCGGTGGCGCTGGCCGCCGCCGGCCTGCTGATGGTGGCGGGCACCTGCACGTCGTCGGCCCAGGACCGGGGCACCGCGGGGCCGGCCGGGGGGAGCGGGGGGCTCTCCGGCACCGCGGCCTGCCCCGGCCTGGAGGGCTTCAGCTGCGCCACGCTGACGGTTCCGCTCGACCACAGCGGCGCGGTGCGGGGCCGGCTGGGCCTGAAGGTCGCGATGGGGGACAACGCGGACGCGCCCATGGGCGTCCTGCTGTTCCTCACGGGCGGCCCCGGGCAGCCGGGCGTCCCCTTCGTGGAACGGATCGCCAAGGCCATGGAGCCGGTGCTCAAGGACTACCGCCTCGTCATGATCGACCAGCGCGGCACCGGCGGCAACGCCCTGCAGTGCCCGGAACTGCAGGCGCAGATGGGGTCGTCGGACCTCACACCGCCCACCGCGGGCGCGGTGCGGGACTGCGCCGCGGCCATCGGTCGCGACCGCCGCTTCTACGCGACGGGCGACACGGTCGCCGACCTCGAACTGCTGCGCCGCGCGCTGGGCGTTCGGAAGATGACCCTCGACGGTGTCTCCTACGGCACGTACACCGCCGAGCGGTACGCCCTCGCCCACCCCGGGCACGTGGCCCGGATGGTGCTGGACTCGGTGGTGCCGCAGACCGGTTACGACCCGATGGACCTGGCCGCCATGCGGGCCGCGCCGCGCGTGCTGACGGCGGCGTGCGAGAGCATCGGCTGCGCAACGGACCCGGCGGCGGACCTGGCCGAGGTCGTGGACACGTACGGCAACGGTGTCGACGTGCTGGACGCGCTCACCACCTGGGAGTTCGTCGACCCCGACTACGCGGACATGATCGACGCCCTCCACCAGGCCGCCGAGGGCGACCCGGGACTGCTCAACGGCCTCATCCAGGGCGTACGGCAGGGCAGCGCGGCAACGCCGGAGGAACTCAGCCAGGGGCTCCACGCCTCGACGCTGTGCCTCGACGGACGCTACCCCTGGGGCAGGTCGGACGCCCCGGTCGCCGGCCGCCGGGACGCGCTGGAGAAGGCGGGTGCCGAACTGACCCCGGCCGACCACGGCCCCTTCGACGCCGCCACGGCGACGGGCCTCGGCTCCATGCTCAGCTGCCTCGACTGGCCCCGTACCCCGGCCCCGCCGCTGCCCGCCGCGCACCGGCGCCTCCCCGGCGTCCCGGTGCTCCTCCTCGGCGGCGACCGGGACCTGTCGACGCCCCTGGAATGGCTGTACGACCAGAAGAAGCTGACCCCGCGGGCCCAGGTCGTGGTCGTCCACGGTGCCGCCCACTCCGTGCAGAGCCGGGCGGCGAGCGACGAGGGCCGCCAGGCGGTCCACGCCTTCCTGCTGGGGCGCTGACGGCCGCGCGGGCCGCAGGGGCGCCGGGCCGCCGGGGGCGCCGCATCCGTCCATCCGGATGCGGCGCCCCGGCGGCATCGAGCGCTACTACGCCACGGTGCCGCTGCTGTTCGCCGAAGCCGAGAGGCTCGGCTCCCTGTGCCTGTTCGTCCGCAAGGAGCCCGGCACCCCTTACTACGGCGGCCCGAACCACGCCCGCCCCGACGCGGTGGGCGGCCGCGGGGCGCCCTCCGCGGACGACTTCGCCCGGGTCCGCGCCCGGCAGCGCGAACTCGGCGTGCCGCAGGCCTTCGAACGGCTCGCGGAGGTCACGCCGTCACTGCGTGGGAGCATCGAGGCAGCCCCTCCCCGACGGGGTCACGATCCGGGGGTGCACGCCGACGATCCCGCCCTCCCCGCCGTACTCGCCCTCCCCGGGCCGGCGTTCGCCGACGAGGGCGCCGCGACCGGCCCGGCGGGCCGCGCCGGCCGCTAGACGCCATCGCCGCCTTCGTCCCCGACGGCACCCCGCTCGCCGCGGGCCACCACCATCCTGCCGACGGCACCACGGAGATCGGCGGCGTCGGCACTCTCCCCACCGCCCGCCGCCAGGGCCTCGGCGCCGGCGTGACGGCCGCCCTCCCCGCCCACGCCCGCGACCATGGCGTGCGTACCGTCTTCCTCGCCCACGCGCACCAGACCGTCGCCCGCATCTACGGCCGCCTGGGCTTCCGCCCGGCCGGCACCACCCTGCTCATCTCCGGTCAGCCGTGCGGGTGGTCCGGCGCGCCGTCGACCGGGCGGGAGCCGCGGGCGTCGTCCATCCAGCCCGGGCGCGTCCGGAGGAAGGAGAGGTCCTCGGCGGACGGGTCGGCCGCGTCCCGAAGACGTTCGCCCTCCGCGGGGGTCAGGCGGGTGTACCAGGTCGTCAGGTCGTCGCCGCCGCCGGACCAGTCGGGGTACTCGTGGAAGCGGTGGAACCAGTAGGTCCGGCAGGCCGCGCAGCACAGCAGGGACTCCTGGTCGTGGTGGGACTCGTACAGCGTCCGCACCCAGGCGAGTTCGGGCCCGGCGCAGCAGTCGATGAAGCTCGGGGTCGCCACGGCGCGCGATCCTATCCCCCCGTGGACGGGCGCGTTCAGGGCGCCCGGTACCCTTTCGGCGTTCGACGGGAGTACCGCAGAGCGATCCGCCAGGTCAGCGGGGCCTACGGGTTCTTCCCCAAGCGGGCCTTCGACGAGACCCAGCAGGCCGTCGTCGCCGCCTTCTTCGCCCGGCGGCTGCCCCGGTGAAGCGGCCCTGGTACCGGCCGTTCTCCTGACGGGGCGCGGTCGGGGGGCCGGCGTGTGCTGCCGGCCCCCGGGCGACGGTCAGGCGCGGGCGAGGAGTTCGAGGGTGTCGACGACCCGGTTGGAGAAGCCCCACTCGTTGTCGTACCAGGCCACCACCTTGATGTGGCGGCCGTCGACGCGGGTGAGGGCGGCGTCGAAGATGGACGAGGCCGGGTGGCCGGTGATGTCGCTGGAGACCAGCGGCTCGGTGGCGTAGTCGAGGATGCCCTTCAGCTTGCCGTCGGCGGCGGCCCGGTAGGCGTCCAGCACCTGCTCGCGGGTGACCTCGCGGGAGACCGTGGTGTTGAGCTCCACGATCGAACCCACCGGCACGGGCACGCGGATGGAGTCGCCCGAGAGCTTGCCGTCGAGCTTCGGCAGCACCTTGCCGATGGCCTTGGCGGCCCCGGTGGTGGTGGGCACGATGTTCACGCCGGCGGCGCGGGCGCGCCGCATGTCGCGGTGCGGGCCGTCCTGGAGGTTCTGCTCCTGGGTGTAGGCGTGCACCGTGGTCATGAAGCCGTGCTCGATGCCGGCCAGGTCGTCCAGCACGGACGCGAGCGGGGCCAGGGCGTTCGTGGTGCACGAGGCGTTCGACACGATGGTGTGCCGGGCCGGGTCGTACTCCTCGGTGTTGACGCCGTACGCGAGGGTGACGTCGGCGCCGTCGGAGGGAGCGCTGACCAGGACCCGCTTGGCGCCGGCGGTCAGGTGCGCGCGGGCGGCCTCGGCCGAGGTGAAGCGGCCGGTGGACTCCAGCACGACGTCGACGCCCAGCTCGGCCCACGGCAGCTTGGCCGGTTCGCGCTCGGCGAGCACCTTGATCCGGCGGCCGTCGACCACCAGCTCGGAGCCGTCCACCTCGACGGTGCGGCCGAGCCGGCCGAGCGCGCTGTCGAACTTGAGCAGGTGCGCGAGGGACTCGGGTGCCGTGAGGTCGTTGACGGCGACCACCTCGAGGTCGCTGCCGCGCTCGACGAGGGCGCGGAGGGTGTTGCGTCCGATGCGGCCGAATCCGTTGACGGCGATGCGGGTCATGGCGGGTTCCTTTCGTTGCCGCCTCCATGCTCCGCATGCGCGGGCCCTTGCGGCAGTGGCCTGAACGACAGCATGCGCAAGTATCCCGCCATACCTTTCGCCATCGATCGCAAGCATCCCGCCACTCCCTCGCCGGTCAGGCCGAGAAGGTGTTCCGGTACTCCGTGGGGGAGGTCCCGAGGATGCGGTGGAAGTGCAGCCGCAGGTTCGCGCCGGTGCCGAGGCCGACGCGGTCGGCGATCTGCTCCACGCCCAGATCGGTGCGTTCCAGCAGTTCGCGGGCGAGGTCGACCCGGGCGCGCAGCACCCACTGCATCGGCGTGTAGCCGGTGTCCTCCACGAACCGCCGTGAGAAGGTGCGCGCCGAGACCCGCGCGTTGCGCGCGAGCGTCTCCAGCGTCAGCGGTTCGGCCAGGTGCGCCAGGGCCCACTCGCGGGTGCCCGCGAAGAGGTCGCCGAGCGGCTCGGGCACGCTCCGGGGGACGTACTGGGCCTGGCCCCCGCTGCGGTACGGCGCCGCCACCAGCCGCCGCGCCACGTGGTTGGAGAGGCCGACGCCGTGGTCCCGCCGCACCAGGTGCAGGCACAGGTCGATGCCGGACGCCGCTCCGGCCGAGGTGAGCACGTCGCCCTCGTCCACGAACAGCACGTTCTCGTCCACCTTCACCAAGGGGTGCCGCTCGGCGAGGGCCCTGGTGTAGCGCCAATGGGTCGTGGCCCGCTTGCCGTCCAGCAGGCCCGTCGCCGCCAGCGCGAACGCCCCGGTCGAGATGGCCGCGAGCCGGGTCCCGCGCTCGTGGGCCGCCATCAGCGCGCCGACGACCGCCGCGGGCGGCTCGGCGCCGGCCGGCTCCCGGTAACCGGGGATGAAGACGGTGTCGGCGTCCTCGAACGCCTCCAGACCCTCCGCCACGTGGTACGACAGCCCGTCGCCGCCGGTCACCAGCCCGGGCGCGGCGCCGCACACCCGCACGTCGTAGGGCATGCTCGGCCGGTTGGAGAACACCTGCGCCGGGATCCCGACGTCCAGCGGCTTGGCACCCTCCAGCACGAGCACGACAACGTGATGGTTCTTCCTGCGGCTCAACGGGCCTCCTCCGGCTCTCCCGCTCGGTGGCGTGGACGACCACCACCGCAAGCATCCTGCCACCGGCCGCCCGGCGCCTCCCCGGCCCGGAGGCGGCGGTGAGCCGAACAAGGGATCTACGCGCGAAGAAATTTTAACATTCCATTGTCATGGACACTTCCCAACGGGCCGGGTCCGGGGTTACCAAGTGGTAGTCAACTCTCCGCCCAGGGAGGTTCCGTGAGACGCACCACGTCGTTGTCGGCCCTGACCACCCTGATCGTCACCCTGGCCTTCGGCCTGCTGTGGTCCACCCCGGCACACGCCGCCGGGCCCGCCTACGTCGCGCTGGGGGACTCGTACTCCGCCGGCAACGGAGCGGGCAACTACGACAGCGCCAGCGGCAGTTGCCACCGGAGTTTCAGTGCGTACCCGTACCTCTGGAAGAACGCCCACGCCCCCTCCTCCTTCGCCGACACCTCCTGCTCGGGTGCGGTGACCACGGACGTGACCAACAACCAGCTCGGCCCGTTGAACGCCTCCACCGGTCTGGTCTCCCTCACCATCGGCGGCAACGACGCGGGCTTCTCGGACGTCATGACGACCTGTGTGATCGGCTCCGACACCGACTGCGTCAACCGGGTCACCCAGGCGGAGAACTACGCCCGCAACACCCTGCCCGCCCGCCTGGACGCCACCTACAACGCGATCCGCGCCAAGGCCCCCAACGCCAAGGTCGTCGTCCTCGGCTATCCCCGCGTGTACACCCTGAACGTGCTGTGCGTCGGCCTGTCCGACACCAAGCACCGCAAGATCGACGAGGCCGCGGACGTCCTCGACGGCGTGATCGCCGCCCGGGCCGCGGCCCACGGCTTCGTCTTCGGCGACGTCCGCGGCACCTTCAACGGCCATGAACTGTGCTCCGGTGACGACTGGTTGCACTCCCTGGTGGTCTCCCCGAGCTGGGAGTCCTACCACCCCACCGCCAAGGGCCACTCGAGCGGCTACTACCCCGTGCTGAACGCCAACAGCTGACCACCCACCTCCCCGCCGACCCCGTACGGCCGTGCCCGAAGGTCCGTGCGGGGTCGCGCCATGCCGTCACCGGGAAGTGAGTCGGTCAGAAAGTGGATGAGTGGCTGTACCACTCCTTGCGGTCGGGCCCTCCCTTTGCCACTCTTGGCGGGCCCGGTCCTCCGCTCCGCGACCGGGTGGTTCGCGCGCCTCCCTCGTCCCCCCCATCGCCATGCCGTGCTGCCCGCGTACGGCGGCTGACGACCGAACAGGATGCGGAATGTCTCTGACGCGCCGAAGAATGCTGATCGCGACCGCCGTGAGCGTGGTGACCGCGACAGTCGCCCAAGGCGGCCTCGCCGGCCTCGCGGCCGCCGCCCCCCGGACCACCGCCGACGACGGTTCCGTACCGGGCCTGTCGACCCTGGACCGCACGCTGCTGCGCGGCCCGGACCTCGGGTCCGGCTACCGCGGGATCGTCGCGGGGCCCGGCGAACCCCACCTCGTCCGCAAGGACCTGGCCAACGTCACCGCACCCACGGTGACCCGGTCACTGATCGCCTTCGCCCAGATGTCCGACCTGCACATCGTCGACGACCAGTCACCGCTGCGCGTCGAGTGCCTCGACCGGCTCGCCGACTACGGCCCGCCGCACTACAACTCCTATCCCACCGAGTCCGCCTACCGCGCGCACGAGTTCCTGTCGACCCAGACGACCGACGCGATGTGCCGCGCCGTACGGCAGGTCGGACGCGGGCCGCGGACCGGCGCACCGCTGGCCTTCACCGTCGTCACCGGCGACGCGGTCGACAACTGCCAGTACAACGAGACCCGTTGGTACATCGACCTGCTGGACGGCAACACCGTCACCCCCGACTCAGGCAACCTCGCCCTCGACGAGAGCGTGAGCAGCGGGCGGTTCGGCACCGACGTCCACTACTGGCACCCGCAGGCCCGGCAGAGCCCCGCCGACAACAACGAAGTGGCCGGCTTCCCCCTGGTGACCGGTCTGCTCGCCGCCGCCCGCAGGCCCTTCACCGCGGGCGGCCTGCGCATGCCCTGGTACGCCGCCTACGGCAACCACGACGGCCTCGTGCAGGGCAACGTGGCGCCGGACGTCCTGCCGTTCGACCCGCTCAAGAGCATCGCCACCGGCTCGACGAAGATCACCCAGATCGAGGGCGTCCCCGACGTCTTCGACAACGGGCCCGCCTACTACATCGAGCTGCTGACGGACATCATCACCGGCGACTTCACCCTCGACACCGAGAAGGTCACCGCCGACCCGGCACGACGCCTGCTGGAGCGGCGCGAGTTCGTCGCCGAGCACTTCCGCACCACCGGCACCCCCGCCGGACACGGCTTCACCTCCGGCAGCGACCGGGCATACTACGCCATACCCTCCGGCCCCTCCGACCTCGTCCAGGTCCTCGTGCTCGACACCACCAACCCGGGCGGCGGCGCGGACGGCGCCCTGGACCAGGCGCAGTGGGAGTGGCTGGACGCGCAGCTGAGGGCGAACAGCTCCCGCTACGAGACGGACCGACCCAACGGCACGGGTCCCGGCACCGTCGTCACCCAGCCCGGGGTCAAGGACAAGCTGATCGTCGTCTGCTGCCACCACACGCTCGACTCGATGGACAACACGGACGACGACGCGCCCTACAGCGGCGCCGACCTGCGCGACAAGCTGCTGCGCTTCCCGAACGTCGTCCTGATGGTGGACGGCCACACGCACACCAACAACATCACCGCGCACAAGCCCGCCTGGACCTCCGCGCTCAGCGCCGGATTCTGGGAGGTGAACACCGCCTCGCACATCGACTGGCCCGTGCAGTCCCGGATCGTCGAGATCGCCGAGGGCGGCGGATACCTGTCGATCTTCACCACCATGGTCGACGCGGACGCCCCGCTGTCGTACGGCGGGGACACCGGCACCCCTGCCGCGCTGGCCTCCCTGGCACGCGAACTGGCCGCCAACGACATCCAGTCCGTCGCCCGCGGCATCGACCTGCGGCGCGGCGCGCCGACGGCGCGCAACACCCAGTTGCTGCTCCCGCTGCCCTTCGCGCTGCCCACGGGCGCCGGCACGCCCGCGCCCGACTGGCCCCTGCTGCAGCAGGGCCAGAGCGGCACCCGGGTCAGGGCCCTGCAGTACCTGCTGAACGCCCGCGGGGTGGGGCTCGCCGTGGACGGCGTCTTCGGCATCACGACCGCCGCCGGTGTCCGTTCCTTCCAGACCTCGCGCGGTCTGCCCTCGAACGGCGTCGTCGGCCCCGCGACCTGGCAGCCGCTCGTCGTCGCGACGCTCAAGCAGGGCGACACCGGACCCGCCGTCTCCGCCGTGCAGTACCTGCTGAACACCCGCGGTGCGGGACTGACCGTGGACGGAGCCTTCGGCCCGGCGACGGACACCGCGGTGCGCTCCTTCCAGTCCTCCCGCGGCCTGCCCGCGGACGGCACCGTACGGACCGGGACCTGGCTGAACCTGCTGGCCCCCTGACCCGACGGGGGCGGCACCCCGGCGACGGGGTGCCGCCCTCGGCTCGGATGCTCCCGGCGACGGGTGTCGGTGCGGGGGAGTACGTTCGCCGGACGGGCACGGCCACGGCCGTGTCCGCCCACGCGTACCGCTCGGCCGCCGACGCCGAGCCGAGGGGAGACCGGACCGTGTCACCGCACGCCGCCGACGGACCGGTCCTGCACAAGCCCATACCCGAGCTCGCGTCGTTCCGCCGGCCCACCACCCTGCTCCGGCCGGAACAGGGATCCCCCGGCATCAGGGACAGTTCCCTCGGCGGCCCCGCCCTCCGGCCCGGCGACGAGCCGTGGCCGCAGTGCGACCGCCCCGGCCACCTTGCCGATTTCAGCGGCCCGCCGGTGGGACCGGTCCCCATGGTTCCGGTGCTGCAACTGTTCGCCCGTGACGTGGCCCAACTGCGCTTCCCCGACGGCAAGGACGTGCTCCAGGTCCTGTGGTGCCCGCTGCTCCACCCCGATGACGAGGTCATGGTCGCCGGGCCGTCCCTCCACTGGCGTGCCGAAGCCGACGTCCTGGCCGGCGGACCGCTCCGCGACGTGCCCGCGCCCCGGGAGGGCGAGGACCACGACGAGTTCATGCCCCGCCCCTGCACGGTCGCACCCACCCCGGACACCGACTACGCGTACATGGACCTCCTCGCGGCCTTCGAGGAACGCCTCTGCCGTGCTCACCGGACCAAGGTGGGGGGCTACCCTGCCTGGAACCAGGAGCCCGACTGGCCGGACTGCGCCCGCGGTCACCGCATGGAACACCTCCTGAGCATCACGGCGGACGATGAACACGACATGGTCATGGGCGATGCGGGCGGTGTGTACTTCTTCCTCTGCCGCCGGTGCCCCGAACTCCCCTTCGCCCACCGCTACGACTGCTAGGCCCTGTTCACCCCGTCCCGTCGCGGCCGGTCCATGGTGAACGGCGAGGGCGGGCGCGGAGTCCATCCGCGCCCGCCCCCGTCGCCTTGAGCGGATCAGGCGAGCAGTTCCACCTCCGCCAGGGTCGACTCGGTGTCCAGGACCAGGCGGTACTGGGTGTAACCGCCCGGAGAGGCGACCGAGAAGGCCCGGGTCTGGCGGTCCCAGGCGAAGGACTCACCGGAGCGCTTGTCGAGGGTCTTCCAGTGCGTGCCGTCCGAGGAGCCCTGGAGGGTCCAGCCGGTGGGGGCCTTGGAGCGGTCCGACGACGAGGTCAGCGTGTACTGGACGGCCTTGGTGCGGCCGTCCACCGGAAGGTCGACGGTCGTGGCCGCCGCGTCCGTCGCCGAGGTGTTGTCGAACAGGGCGCCGTCGCCCTTGAGGGCGTCCGCTCGGGGCGCGGGCACCTTGTCGTCGTGGGTGATCGACACCGGCGCGGCGTTCTTGCCGGTGCCCCACGACGAGGGCTTCGGGCCCATGGCGAACTCCAGCACACCGCCCTTGGCCAGGAGCGAGTGCGGAAGCGAGGTCGACGTCCAGGAGCGGCCGTTGACCTCGAGGCCCTGCACGTACACGTTGCGCGTGCTGTTCTTGGGCGCCTTGACGACCAGGTCCTTGCCGTTCTCCAGGTGGACGGTCGCCTTGGTGAACAGCGGGGAGCCGACGGCGTACTCGCCGCTGCCCATCACCAGGGGGTAGAAGCCGAGCGCGGAGAAGAGGAACCAGGCAGACTGCTCGCCGTTGTCCTCGTCGCCGTGGTAGCCCTGCCCGATGGCGCTGCCCGTGTAGAGGCGGGAGAGCACCTCGCGGACGTTCTTCTGCGTCTCCCAGGGACGGCCGGCCGCGTCGTACATGTACGTGACGTGGTGGGCCACCTGGTTGGAGTGCCCGTACATGCCCATCCGCACGTCCCGGGCCTCCGTCATCTCGTGGATGACGCCGCCGTAGGAGCCGACGAACTCGGGCGAGGCGGTCTCCGGGGTGGAGAAGTACCCGTCGAGCTTCTCCGCGAGACCGTCGCGGCCGCCGTACAGGTTGGCCAGGCCCCGGCTGTCCTGCGGGGCGGTGAAGGCGTAGCCCCAGCCGTTCGTCTCGGTGTAGTCGTAACCCCACACCCGCGGGTCGTACTTCGCGGAGTCCACCCGCCAGTCGCCCTTGGCGTCACGCCCCTGGAAGAAGCCCGCCTGCGGGTCGAAGAGGTTGACGTAGTCCTGGGCGCGGTTGAGGAAGTACGCGGACTCCTCCTTGTAGCGCTTCTTGCCGGTCTTCTCGTAGAGGGCCTTGCCCATCTCGGCGATGCCGTAGTCGTTGAGGTAGCCCTCCAGCGCCCACGACAGGCCCTCGTGGGTGTCGGTGCTCGTGTAGCCGAGGAAGGGGGAGGTCGCCATCCCCTTGCGGCCCACGCCCGACTGCGGCGGGACGACGGTCGCGTTCTTCACGGCCGCGTCGTACGCCGCCTCGGCGTCGAAGTTCACGCCCTTGACGTAGGCGTCGGCGAAGGCGACGTCCGAGGACGTGCCCGTCATCAGGTCCGCGTAGCCGGGGGACGACCAGCGCGAGGTCCAGCCGCCGTCCTTGTACTGCTGCACGAACCCGTCGACCATCTCACCCGCCTGACTGGGAGTCAGGAAGGAGTACGCCGGCCACGTCGTCCGGTAGGTGTCCCAGAAGCCGTTGTTGACGTAGACCTTGCCGTCCACGATCTTCGCGCCGGTGTGGGTCGGGGTGTCGGGACCGGGCATCGCGGAGAACGGGGACGCGTACTGGTACTTCGACCCCACCTTCTCGAAGCCGGAGTTGGGGTACAGGTACAGCCGGTACAGGCTGGAGTAGAGGGTCGTCAGCTGGTCCGTGGTGGCACCCTCGACCTCGACGCGGCCCAGCAGCTCGTCCCACTGCTTCTGCGCGCGCTTCTTCACCGTCTCGAAGGAGGTGCCGCCCGGGATCTCCTGGCGCAGGTTGTCCTTCGCCTGGTCGATGCTGATCAGGGAGGTGGCCAGCCGCAGCGACACGGTGCGGTCCTCGCCGGCGTCGAAGCGCAGGTAGCCCTTGACGCCGCTCGACGTGCCCTCGGTGACGGGCGCGTCGAACTCGCCGTACAGGAACAGCCGGGTGGCGCCGGTGGACAGCCCGGACTTCACGTCGGAGTAGCCGGTGAAGGTGCCGGTCTCCTTGTCGAGCGTCAGGCCCGCCTGCTCGGTGACGTTGTCGAAGAGCACGCTCGCGTCGTCACCGGGGTAGGTGAAGCGGAGCACGGCCGCGTGGTCGGTCGGGGCCATCTCCGTCTTCAGGCCGTTCTCGAACCTCACGCCGTAGTAGTAGGGGCGCGCCGTCTCGTTCTCGTGCCGGAAGGCCAGGGCCCGTGCGCCGCGCGCCGTGTCCGGGGTGCCGGAGGCGGCCGACGGCATCACCTGGAAGGTCTGCCGGTCGCCCATCCAGGGGCTGGGCTCGTGGCTGGCGCTGAACGCCTGGATCGTGGGCAGGTTGTCGGAGTTGTTCGCCTTGGCGTAGTCGTACAGCCAGTTGAGGGTGCCCGCGTTGGTCACCGGCGTCCAGAAGTTGAAGCCGTGCGGCACGGCCGTGGCCGGGAAGTTGTTGCCGCGCGAGAAGCTGCCGCTGGAGTTGGTCCCGCGGGTCGTCAGCGCGTAGTCCGACAGGTGCGCCTTCCGCTTCTCCTGCGCGAGCGGCTCCAGCGTCACGTCGTCCAGCCAGCCGCGGAACTTCGCCGGGCCCTTGGGGGAGTCGTACGCCACCAGGATGCGGTCGACGGTCTTGCCCGCGGCGACCGACCCGATCCGGGAGACGACGTCGTTCCACTGGTTGACGTAGAGCACCTTGGCCGCGCCCTGCCCCTGCGGGGTGAGCGCGAAGCCGTGCTCGTCCGTGGCGCCCAGACGGCTGAGGTAGGTGCCGTCGGTGAAGACCAGGTCCACCGAGACGTTGGTGGCGTCGTAGTCGCGGTCGCCGTCCGCCATCGACGGGTAGATCCGGTACGACAGCGCGGTGTCCCGGCGGACGGGCACGTCGACGTCGAAGACCTTGTTGTACGAGTACGCCCTGCCGTCGCCGGTGTGCCGGCCCGCGTAGCGCAGCGCCCGCGTACCGGTGAAGCCGGCACCCGACTTCGCCGTCGGCGAGCCGCTCGGGCCGCGGTCGACGAGCGAGAGCATGTCCTGCGGCACCGGGTCGCCGGTGGCGCCCGTGGACAGCTGCAGGTCGGCCAGCTGCGTGATGCCCGACGCGCCGTTGTTCCTGGATATGTCGATCCGGAAGTGCTGGTACTCGGCGGGCTCAGCGAGGTCGTACGACTTCGTCTGGAACCGCTCGGGGAAGGACTCGCCGGAGCGGGTGTCCAGGGTCTTCCAGTCCTTGCCGTCGGTGGAGCCCTGCAGGGTCCAGTCGCGCGGGTCGCGTTCCGCGGCGTCGTTGGCGGACGTCAGGGCGTAGGTGACGACCTTCGCGGGGCCGTCGAGGTCGAACTCCACCCAGCCGGTGGGCTGGAAGACCAGCCACTTGGTCCCCGGCTCGGCGTCGACGAGGTTCTCCTTCACCTCGCCCGAGTCCGTGTACTCGCCGTTGGCGCGGATGTCGGTGACGTGGTCGTTGAGGTTGCCGGGGATGCCGGTGCTGTAGCCACCGTCCACACCCGAGGCCCGCTTGGACCCGTCCGCCGCGGTGTCCACCGTGTTGCGCCAGTCGGGCGCCGGATCGCCCGACTCGAACGACGACGCGAAGGTGTCGACGTGCGACCCCGGTTCGGGCACGGCGACCGCCGCCTGCTGCGTGGCCGCGGCCAGGGCGAGGGCGGTCACCAACACGACCGCCGAGGAACTCCATCTGTGCCGGGCAGCTCTCTGCTGCATATGCGCGAGCACCCTTTCTGCGCCTAGACAACGTTGTCAAGTTCGCTGTGCAAGGGCCAGTAGGGGGTCAAGGCACCGGTGGTGTCAAGGGTGTTGGTGTGACTTTCGGACCGGTGGGGGTCGCGGACACCCGCCACGGCCCGGCGCGGCGGGTGTGAAGGGGCGTCGAACCCGCGGCGGAGGTGCCGTCACGTCAGGGCCGGACGCGTGGGGGTACGGCGGCCGCGTCGGCGTCCCGGCCGGCTCCGGGAGAGGGGAGGCCGCCGGGGCCCGGTGCGGACCGGGCCCCGGCGACGGCGGGCCGTCAGACCAGGTCGGGGCGCTGCCACTCCTCGCCCAGCACGTGGTGGGCGAGGAAGCCGAGCACCGTCGCGTACCACAGGCGGACGTTGTTGGGCTTGAGGATCCAGTGGCCCTCGTCGGGGAAGTACAGGAACTTCGCCGGGACCTCGAACCGCACCAGGTCGTTCCAGAGCGCCAGGCCCTCGCCGATCGGCACCCGGTAGTCCTTGTCGCCGTGGATCACCAGCATCGGCGTGGTGATCTGCGCGGCCCGCAGGTGCGGGGACTCGCGCTCGTACCGCTCGGTGCTGACCAGCGGGTCGCCCTGGCGCCGCATCCAGTACGCCGGGAAGTCCGTGACCTGCGCGAAGCTGTACATGTTCCACAGGCTCGCGTGGGTGACGATCGCCTTGAAGCGGTCGGTACGGGTGGCGATCCAGTTGGCCATGTAGCCGCCGTACGAGCCGCCCATCATCGCGGTGCGCCCGCCGTCCAGGTCGTCCCGCAGCAGCGCGGCGTCGGTCAGCGCCATCACGTCGTCGTACGGGGCGCCGCCCCAGTGCGCCCAGCCGCGCTCGTGCATCTGCTGGCCGTAGCCGGTGGACAGCGCCGGGTCCGGCAGCAGGACCGCGTAGCCCGCGGCGGCCGCGACCCACGGGCTCCAGCGCCAGTGCCAGGCGTTCCAGCTGGTCTGCGGGCCGCCGTGCACCCACAGCAGCAGGGGCGCCGGAGTGCCGGCGCTCGCGCCGTCCGGCAGCACCAGCCAGGCCCGCAGGGCCGTCCCGTCCTCGGCGGTGGTGTGCACCTCGGTGAGGCTGCCGGGCAGCACGGTGCCCTGCCCGGGGCAGGGGAGCGAAACGGGCTGCTGCCCGGGCGTCGTGGCGTCGAGCCGCACCGGGAGCGGAGGGCTGTCCACGGCGGAGCGCAGCGCGTACACGGTGCCGCCGTCGGGGCTCACCACCACGTCCGAATACGTACCGGACGCGGTGAGCGCGACCAGTTCGCCGCTGCCGGTGGAGAGCCGGAAGACCGGGCCGTGACCGCCCTCGTCGGCGGCGAAGTACACCACCGGGGCACCGTCCTGACCGGGAACCGGGGAGACGACCGGGGAACCCGGCCACTGGCCGAAATCAGGCAGCAGGTCGCGTCCGGGGTCCTGGTCGTCCGTGGCGCTCGTCAGCCACAGCGTGACGTCACCGGGGGCCTCCCAGGTGACACGCCGCCGTCGGGCGCACACCAGGTCCCGGCCGTCCGGGGTGAACGCCGGGGCGCCGAACTCCGCGTCGGGGGACTCCAGCATCCGCAACGGCTTGCCCGTCTCGGCGTCCGCGACGACGACCACGGAGCGGACCTCGTCGGGGAGGGTGCCCACGGCCGTCGCGTACGCGACCAGCGAGCCGTCGGGGGAGAGCGCCACACCCTCGGCGAAGGCGGCCCGGCGCGCGCCGCAGTCCACGAGGGCGGGCTGCTCCGCGGTGGCGTCCGCGACGGTGAACATGTGCGGGACGCCGGGACCCAGGTCGTGGTCCCAGTACCGCACCGGCACCGACTCGTGCAGGATCGCCGAGACCTTGGCCTTCCGGCGGGCCTCGCGCAGCCGCTCGTCGTGCTCCGCGTCGGCCGCGCCGGGCAGCAAGGAGGCCCCCAGGGCGACCCGGGAGGCGCCGGTGGCCGTCGCGTACTCGCCGATCCCGCCGGGCCTGGCCAGCAGTTGTGCCGCCTCGCCGCCGCCGGCCGGCAGGCTCCACAGCGCCGCCTCCTGCCGGTCGTCCTCGCCGTCACCGGGGTCGGCGACCGGACGCGAGGACAAGAAGAGCAGGGTGCCGTCGGGCAGGAACCCCGGGGCGGACTCGCCGCGCCCCGAGCGGGTGAGCCGCCGCGCCGGACGCTCCCCGGCCGGGTCCACCTCCCACAGGGCACCGATGAACCGGGTGCGGTCGGCGGACAGTTCCTGCACCGACGTCACCAGACGGGTCCCGTCCGGTGACAGCGCGAGCGAGGAGACGCGGGGCAGCGCGAGGAACGCCGCCAGGTCGTGGAATGCAGTGGATTCGGGCATGAGGATCATCCTGAATCCCCGGGGCCGCCCCGCACCAGTGCCCCCGGCGGCAAATCGCGGTCAAAGACGCAGGCAGCGGCGGCCCACGACGACCGTCGGCGGCCCGTCGCGACCACCCGCGCCGGGAGGCGGCCCGCCCGTTCGCTACAACCCTCGGCGAACGTCAGGTGTCTTCCGGGTGACGGAACAGCGGGCGTTGCCGGCCGGACGCCACCCGACCGCGGGCGATTCGACGCGGGTTCGGGGGACGCCGAGGGCAACCCAGGAGACCATGGAGGTTCTTCTGTGCGTCACAACAAGAGCGCGGCCCTCGCGGCCGCGGCACTCCTCACCCTCGGCGGCGGTGCGCTCCTCACGGCCCCCGCCGCACAGGCGGCGGTGCCCTTCCCGTCGATCGGGTGGCAGCAGCGCAACTGCGACTTCGACGGCAACGGGTACGACGACGTGCTGATCGGCGCCCCCGGCGCCACCGTGTCCGGGGCCAAGGGCGCCGGGTACGTCACCGTGCAGTACAGCGGGTCAGGCGGCCTCAGCACCACCAAGAGATCCGTCCTCAGCCAGAGCACCTCGGGCGTCGCGGGCGCCGCCGAGGCGGGCGACGGCTTCGGACAGGCCGTGGCCACCGGCGACCTGGACAACGACGGCTACGACGACGCGATCGTCGGCATCCCCGGCGAGGACCTGGGGGCGCTCTCCGACGCCGGCGGTGCCGTCGTCTTCTGGGGCTCCCCGACCGGTCTGCACGGCGGCGACAGCTTCTGGCTGGAGGATCCCGACCAGCCGCGGGCCGGCGCGAACTTCGGGCGGGCGGTAGAAGCCGCCCGGTACTTCGCCCCGGATCCTTCGGCCCCCGACGCCAACCTGCGCGACAGCATCGCCGTCCTGGAGAACGACTCCCTGCTCTTCTTCACCGCCCAGCCGGGAACCGCCGCGCCGCTCCTGCGGCAGGCGGACCGGGGAGTCCGCGCCCTGGAGCGCACGGCCCAGGACACCGGCCTCGCCCTGCGGAGCCTGAGCCACGGCAACTACAACGAGGACTCCTGGGCCGACCTGGCGATCTCCGGGGTGACCACGGGCGACCGGCCCGGGGTCGGCGTCACCCAGGTCCTGCACGGCGCACCCGGCGTCGAGGACCTCGGCGACGGCGGCACCTTCGAGGGCGGACCCGCGGTCGCCTCCGGCGACTTCAACCACGACGGCCAGGACGACCTGGCCATCGGCGACACGGGCACCGGTTCGGCACTCGGCGGATCCGTCACCGTCCACCTGGGCAGGGGCGACCTGTCGGGCCTCGACCCCACCCCGGCGCAGACATGGACCCAGGACTCGGCCGGCGTCCCCGGCGTCGCCGAGGCGGGAGACCGCTGGGGCGCCGAACTGTCCGCCGGCGACACCAACGGCGACGGCCTCCCCGACCTGGCCATCGGTGCCCCCGGTGAGGACATCGGCTCCGTCGCCGACGCCGGCGCGGTCTGGACCCTGCGCGGCGCACCGGGCGGGCTCACCGCCACGGGAGCGCGCAGCTTCGACCAGAACACCGCGGGCATCCCGGGCGCCGCGGAGGCCTCCGACCGCTGGGGCGGCCAGATCCGGCTGGTCGACGCCGACAGGGACGGCCGCTTCGGCCTCCTCGCGGCGGCCCCGGGCGAGAACACGAACGACGGCTTCGTCTGGGTCGTCCCCGCGTCGTCCTCCGGGCTGGTCGCCCAGGGCACCTGGACGTACGACGGCGCGACCCTGGGCGCTCCCTCGGCCAACGCGCAGTTCGGCGCGGCGATCGACGAGTAGGCGGAAGCACGAGGCAGGGTGTGGCGCCGTGCCCGGCAGGACCGGGTGCGGCGCCACGGTCGCGTCGCAGGGTTCAGGCGGGCGCGCTCGTGTCGCCCGCGTACCGCAGGTCCCGGAGCGGAACGCCGTCGTACTCCTCGACCTGCTCGGCGCCGTCGGGCGAGAACCCGGCGCGTGCGTAGAAGCGCCGTGCGCGGGCGTTGTCGGCCAGCACCCAGAACTCCAGCCGCAGATGGCCGAGTTCGGCCGCCCGGGAGCGCACCGCCGACATCAGCCGGCGCCCGGTGCCGGTGCCGATGCGGTCCGGCCGCACGTAGAGGGCGTAGAGCTCGCAGGCGACGCCTCCGCCGGGCTCCCGGGGCTCCCCGGCGCGCGGTCCGAGGGCCGCCCAGCCGGTCACGACGCCGTCCTCGGTGGCGACGAGGTTCTCCACGCGGTTCCCGGCGGTCGCCAGCCACGTCCTGCGCAGGAACGCGTCCTCCTCGACGCTCATCGCGTCCAGGTAACTCCGCGGCACGATCCCGGCGTACGTCGCCTGCCAGCCCCTCACCCGGATCGTGGAGACGGCGTCGACGTCGTCCATGCGCATGGCCCGCACCTTGATCACGGTGGCATGGTAACCGTGTCGCCGTGCCCCGCGCGGCGGTTAGCATCGCGGCCATGCCGATACCCGAGGAAAGCAGGCGCGCCGAGGGGGCGGACCCCGGTCGGTGGCGCGTCACCGTGGTGGACCGTCACAGCGCGGTGGGCAGGCCGCCGTACCCGTCGCGGCCGCCCGAGGGGCGACCGCTGGCGCGACGGGACGACCTGCGGATCCAGGGGGCGACCGGGGAGATCAACTGCGTCGACGTCTCGGGACGGACGCGCTGGACCCATGCGTGCGCCGGCCGTCCCAACGCCGCGCACGTCGCCGGGGGCAGGGTGCTGGTCACCACGGACTCCCTGGAGTACACGCCCTGGGAGTTCCTCGGTCCTGCCCTGCTGCTCGACCTGGCGGACGGTACCCTGGTCGCCGAACTGCGCGGGGAGCACGGTGCCGCGCTGCGCGGGGGACGGTTCGTCCTCGGCCTGGCGGGCTACGACTTCTTCGACACCTGGGAGTACGACCGTGACGGCGCCGCCGTGGACTCCTGGCGCAGTTACGGCCATTACGTCGTCGGCACCGGCATCCGGGTCGTCGAGGCCGACCGGAGCCACCCCACCAGGAGCCACGTGGTCCGGCTGCTGCCCGGTGGCGTGATCGAGCGCGGTCCCCGGCTCTCCGGCCCGGTGACGCCTCGGCCAGTGGTGCTGGAGGACGGGACGATCCTGGTGCTCGACGCAGGGGTGCTCCGTGCCGTCGACCGCCGCCTCGACGGCACCGTCCTCGCCGAACTGCTGCCGATCGCCCCCGACAAGGCGTCCGGCCACATCAGCTCGCTGCGCCGCGACGGCGACCGCCTCACCGCGGTCATCGCCGCACCCCGCCCGGGCCACCCCACCACGCACACCGTCCACACCTGGACCCTCGCGCTCCACCAGGGGGACGCACCCGCGGAGCACCGATGACCGTGGACGCGCAGCACGCGAACTCTCCCGTGTCGACGGCCGGACCTCTCGCCCGACGACCCTGACGTCCGGGCGCGCTGCCTTGACGCCTTCGGCCGAACCGTCGTGCGGGCCGTTGTACGCGATTCGATCACGCTGTTATGCTGCGGTCGCGTCCTCGATGGACAAAGGAGGTGGGAACCGTGAGCCAGCCGACTCTCATGTGCTCCCACCCCGTTCCGAGGGCGCCGAGGATCTGAACGGGAGCACGTCGCCTCCCGGAAGGACCTCGCGTGACCGATCTGGTCATCCGCCCCCTCGCTCCAGGCGAGGAAGCGCTTTTCGAATCCATGCCCGATCCCGGTCTGGTCGGCTTCGCCGCCTTCGGTGAAACCTACGGTGGGATGGCCGCCGCCGGTGAGTACCGCCCCGAGTGGACCTGGGTGGCCCTGCGCGACGGCGTCGTCGTCGCGCGCGCGGCATGGTGGGCCGGGCCGAAGGACGCCAGCCCACTCGCCCTGGACTGGTTCGACTTCACCGACGCCGGTGCGGCCGTGGAACTGCTCCGCACCTCGCCGCTGCGTGCCCAGTACTCCCTCAAACTGCGACCCGGCTGGCGCGACGTCCCTCCGGTCCGGGAGCAGGCCGAGGCCCGGATCGACGCGGCCGTCGCGGCCGGGCTGTCCCCGTTGGTCGAGCGCTTCCGCTACCGCTGGACGCCGGAATGCGGCGTGCCTGCGCGCCCGGGCCGCCTGGAATTCCGTCCCGAGCCCGACGACGCGGCATTCCTCGACGTCTTCCGCCGCATCCACCGGGGCAGCCTCGACGCCCATGTGCGCCGCACCGTCGCCACCTCCGGGCTCGAGGCGGCCGCCCAGGAAGAACTGGACTATTTGCGCTGGTTGCCGAGCCCGCGCGAGTGGTGGCGCCTGGCCTACGACTCCGCGGGGGAACTCGTCGGACTGAGCGTCCCCGGCCGCCACTACGGGGATCCCCTCATCGCCTACATCGGCGTGGTGCCCGAGCACCGCGGCCACGGATACGCCTACGACCTGCTCGTCGAGGCGACGCACAAGCTCGCCGACGAGGGCGTGGACCGCATCGTGGCGGGGACGGACCGGACCAACGTGCCGATGGCCGCGCACTTCGCCAGGGCCGGTTACCCGATCGCCCAGGAACGCATCGACCTGGTCTGGCCCTGACCCCGCTCGACGGAAGGCGCGGTGCGGGACCCGGGTGTACGACCGGGTCCCGCACCTCCGGGGAGCGGCGTCAGTACCCGAGCTCCTTCCTCGTGTCCTCCCAGAGCCGTTCGGCCGACGCCTCGTCGATCGCCCACGCGGCGACGCCGGTCCCGCCCGCCGTGGGTTCGGGCTGGAGCTCGGCCGGGCGGCAGTCCTCGAAGTAGCGGCCGGTCACGCCGTCGACCAGGGGTGAGGCGGCCAGGAGCACCGGCGTGGCCGCGCCCTGCTGCGGGGTCTTCCAGCCCGGCGGGACGTCCAGCTTCCGGCCCGCCTCGTCCGTGGCGCCCACGAACCGCAGTTGCTCCTCGCTCAGGTGGCGCTGCAGGTTGGTCATGATGCCGCCCGGGTGGAGCGCGTTGGCGGTGATGCCGTCGGCCGCCCAGTGCCCGGCGAGCGCGACGGTGAAGAGGATCGCGGCCGACTTCGACTGGCCGTACGCCGTCCACGCCTCGTAGGGGCGGTGGGCGAAGTGGATGTCGTCGAAGTCGACCGGGGCCATCAGGTGCGCGGACGAGCCGACCATGACGACCCGGGCGCCACCGGCCGCGCGCAGCGCCGCGTGGAGGCCGAGCGTGAGGGCGGCGTGGCCGGTGAAGTTGACGGCGTACTGCGTCTCCCGCCCCTGCGGGGTGAGGGTGAGCTCCGGTACGGCCATCACGCCCGCGTTGTTGACGAGGATGTGCAGCGGCCCGGTCCAGCCTTCTGTGAAGGCGCGCACGCTGTCGAGGTCGGCCAGGTCGACCCGGGCGACGTGGACGCCGTCGCGCCCGGTCTCCCGGCGGATGCGGTCGGCGGCGGGGCCGGCTGCCTGCGGGTCGCGTACGGCGAGGGTCACATCCGCACCCGCCCCGGCCAGGGCCAGGGCCGTCTCCAGCCCGATGCCCGACGCGCCGCCGGTGACGACGGCGCGTTTGCCGGAGAGGTCGACGTCGCGTACGACGTCCGCCGCGGTGGAGTGCGCCCCGAAGGGGATGCCGGTGACGAGTGACATGGGTTCTTCCTGCTTTCGGGTAAGCAACCAACCGGATGGTTTAAATGTAGGCCGCGAGATCCGCACATGCAACCATCTGGTTGGTTGCATTGGTGCCGCTACGGTGATCATGGCCCGTGCCGCGAACCGCGCAGCCCCGCCCGACCTGCATCTCTTAGGCTGTCGCCATGGCTTATGACTCTGCCGCCACGCGGGCGCGCCTCATCGAGGCCGCGTACGGCGAATTCGTCGCGCACGGGCTCGCCGGGGCCCGGGTCGACCGGATCGCCAAGGCCGCGCCGGCCAACAAGCAGGCCATCTACGCCTACTTCGGTTCGAAGGACGAGCTCTTCGACGCCGTGCTCGAAGCCCGGCTCCGCGTGCTGGCCGACGTCGTGCCGTTCACCCCGGACGACCTGGCCGGGTACGCGGGCGCGCTCTTCGACGTCTTCAGCGACGACCCGGACCTGGTCAAGCTGACCCAGTGGAAGGCCCTCGAGCGTCCCGAGGCCTCGGCCATGGAGCGGGACAACCACCTGGGCAAGGCCCAGGCGGTCGCCGACGCCCACGGCGTCGGCCTCGAAGCGGGCATGGACGCGCTGATGGTCGCGCTGTCCGCCGCGCAGGCGTGGGTCGCCACGCCCGCGAGCATCCGCAATCCGGGGGACGACGACGAGACGGCCCGGCGTGACCGGCACCGCGCGGCGGTCGTGGCGGCCGTCGGCGCGATGACCGGGCGCCTCCTTCTGCCCGCCGCCGGCTGACCTCACCCGTCGGCGGTCACAGCTGCGCCTCGCAGGCCTCCAGCCTGGCGAGCAGGCTCGCCAGGGCGTCGTTCCACCGCTCGGTGCCCCGCTGTTCCTCCAGGAGGGCGCGCAGCGCACGGACCTCGTCGGCGGCGAAGGACTCGTGACCGGGGTTGTACTCGAACTGCAGGAACGCGATCCGCAGCTCGAAGTACCGGGAGGGGTCAGCGTCGTGGAGCCACCGGTTCAGGGCCAGTGCCGCGGCGCCTTCCATCCGGGCGCACCGGAGGCCGACCGACGGCTCCAGGACGAACTCGACCGTGGAAACGCCGCCGGGCGTGATGAGGCACATCCGCGCCGGGGCCGGCCCGCTCCGGACCATGCCGAACGACGCCGCGTGCCCTGGGTCTTCCGGCGTGTCAGCCATCTCTGCTCTCGCCTCTTCCGATCCGGTGGGGGATGGGCGAGGTCCCGCGCCGGGGTTGCGGCGCGGGCCCTCGCACTCATCAACAACCGGGAGCGCCGGGTCATACCCGATGCGGCGGGCGAGATCGCGGGGCCCGTGCGGGGTCAGGAGCCGGGGGGCCGTCCGGCGAGTCCGGTGACCTGCCGGCGCAGCACGTCCCACGCCGCGGGGTGGAGCGCGGCGAGGTCCGTCTCCTCCAGCGCGTGCAGGGCCGCTGCGGTGCCGCCGTCGAACGGGGCACTCGCGCAGAGCACTTCGTAGCCGTCACGGACGGCGACGCGCAGACGGTGCCCGTCGTCGGCGGCGTGCACCGCGGCGGCGACGACGAGGGGCGGAGGTCCGCCCGCCTCGCCGGACTGCTTCTCGTAGGTGCTCACCAGCGGCTCCCGCCAGCGGATGCCGAGCAGGAGGTGCTGCTTGGCCACGGCCTCGGCCAGATCGGTCTCGTGGGTGCGGTCCGGCTCCAGCGTGATCGCGCGGGCGTCGAGGACGAGGGCGGCGGGCAGCAGGCAGCGCAGGGTGCTGCCGACGAGGTTGCCGCCGACGGTGGCCGTCCGCCGCACGGCGCCGGTGCCCACACCGGCGGCCGCCCGTCGCAGCACCTCCGGAACCCGGTCGTCGATCCGGTTCAGCACCACCGCCGCGCCCAGCGCCTCGCGTCCGACCGTGTTGGCCTCCGGCAGATCGCGCAGCGACATGGCCTGTTCGGGGAAGCCGTCGCGCTGCCAGGTGGCCCACACGAGCGTCGCCCCGCCGACGGGCACCGCCCCCTGAGCCATGAACTCCTGTGCTTCGGGCACGGACGTGGGCAGATGCAGCAGCACGGCAGTCGACCCGCCTTCCGGGAGTCGGCGACCGGACGGTGCGCGCCGGTCGCTTGATCGCTTGCGTTACGCATTCTCCCCGTACCCGAGGGAGCGCGTACAGGGCTCAACTGTTCCCTTTGTGCGCCCTCCGTGCGCGAAGTGCTGCGCGTGCGCGGGGCCGAGGCGGCGTTCCCGTCCCGCGGCGTGGGTCAGGCGTCCTCGTGGCGTGCCTCGTGCCGCCAGAACCCGGAGAAGGTGATGCGGTCCTTGGGGAGGCCGGCGCGGTGCAGGTGCCGGCGTCCCTTGGTGGCGAGGCTCTGCTCGCCGACGACGAAGGCGTACCCGGTGGCGTCCACCGGGGTGTGCCCCCGCAGTTCGGCGAGTGCGACGGAGCCGGGGACCGCGTGCGGGTCGTCGCGCACGACCCAGGTGACGGCGATCCCCGGGGGCGCGTCGAGGTCGCGCCGGTCGTCCGGGGTGGGGATCTCCTGGATCAGCCGGCCCACGGTGCCGCGGGGGAGGGAGCGCAGGATGCCCGTGGCGGCGGGCATGCCGCTCTCGTCGGCCACGACGAGGACCTCGGAGGCGTCCTCGGGGCAGTCGAACATGACGCCCTGGTCGAGGAGCGCCAGCGCGTCCCCGGGCCGGGCGCCGCAGGCCCATATCGCGGCACGGCCCTCGAGTTCGCCGTCCGGGGTGCGGTGCACCACGAACTCGATGTCCATTTCGGCCGCTTCGGGACGGAACGCGGCGACGGTGTAGTTCGAGTAGTGCGGACGCTCGGCCGTGGGGATGGCGAGGTAGGGCTGCCACCAGCGTGCCCCGGAGAACTCGGGCAGCCGCAGGGCGTCCTGGTGGGGGAGCTGCATGAAGAGGCGGAACCAGTGGTCGTAGCCCAGCCACGGGAAGTCGGCGAGGTCCGCGCCCCTGACGGTCACGCGGTGCAGGGAGGGGGAGACCCGCTCGGTCCTGACGACCTCGGCGCGGAACATCCTGGGGTTCTGCGGCATGAGCCGCGCGGTCTTCGCCATGCAGGGAAGGTTAGCCTAAGTTTACCGAAGTGAGAGGGGGGTGGTTCGGGCAGAGATTAGGTTAGGCTAACCTTCGTTTGTGAGTTCTACGGAAGAGACTGCCGCGGCCTCAACCCTGCGCGGTCACCGGCTGACGGCGTACGACGTGACCGTGTCGTACGACGGGGTCGACGTCGTCCATGACGCGGCGATCACCCTCCGGCCCGGTGAGGTGACCGCCCTGGTGGGCCCCAACGGCAGCGGCAAGTCGACGCTCCTGCGCACCGTGGCACGCCTGCAGCGGGCCCGCCGCGCCACGTTGACGATCGACGCGCACGACGGGACCAGCGCCGACGGGCTCGCCCTGACGGCACGTGAGTTCTCCCGCCGGGTGGCCCTGCTGACGCAGGGGCGCCCCACGCCGGGCGGGCTGACGGTACGGGACGTCGTGGAGTTCGGCCGCTACCCCTACCGGGGCCGCTGGGGCCGCTCCGACCCGGACGGCCCGGCCGCGGTGGACCGCGCGCTGGCGCTGACCGGTGTCGCGGACCTCGCCGCCCGGGGCGCCGAGCACCTCTCCGGCGGCCAGCTCCAGCGCGTCTGGCTCGCGAGCTGCCTCGCCCAGGAGACCGGTGTGCTCCTCCTCGACGAGCCCACGACCTACCTCGACCTGCGCTACCAGGTCGAACTGCTGGACCTGATCCGGGACCTGGCCGACGACCACGGCATCGCCGTCGGCGTCGTCCTGCACGACCTGGACCAGGCGGCCGCCGTCGCCGACCGGATCGCCCTGCTGCGGGCGGGCCGGATCGCCGCCGACGGCAGCCCCGAGGATGTGCTGACACCGCAACGCCTCACCGACGCCTACGGGATACGGGTCGAGGTCGACACCGATCCCCTCACCGGCCTGCTGCGCACCCGCGCCGTCGGCCGCCACCACGCACGCAACGAAAGGCCCGTCACCACCCCATGAGACGCTCCATCGTCATCGCCGCCGCTGCTGCCGCACTCGCCCTCGCCGGCTGCGGTACGACCGAGCCGGACGCGGACGGCGCCGCCAAGGACGACACCAAGGGCATCACGCTCACCGACGCGAGCGGAGCCGAGGTCAGCCTCGACGGGCCCGCCGAGAAGGTCGTCGGCACGGAGTGGAACGTCGTCGAGTCCCTCGTGACGCTCGGGGTGGACCCGGTCGGCGTCGCCGACGTCAAGGGCTACGGCACCTGGGACACGGTCGTACCGCTGAAGAACCGGCCCAAGGACATCGGCACCCGCGGCGAGCCCAGCATGGACACCATCGCCTCGCTCTCCCCGGACCTGATCGTCGCCACCACCGACCTCCCGGACGCCGCCGTCAAGCAGCTGAAGAAGATCGCCCCGGTCCTCGAGGTGCGTTCCGCCGACGCCGCCGACCCGGTCGGACGGATGAAGGAGAACCTCGACCTCATCGCCGAGGCGACCGGCACCACCGCCAAGGCCGACGAGGCGAAGAAGGCCTACGACGCCAAGGTCGCCGAGGGGAGGAAGGCCCTCGCCGACGCGGGCCTCGCCGGCTCGGAGATCGCCTTCGCCGACGGCTACGTCGCCTCCAACCAGGTCTCCATCCGCCCCTACACCGGCGGCTCCCTCATCGGTGGCGTCAACGAGGCGCTCGGCCTGAAGAACGCCTGGAAGGTCGAGGGCGACAAGGACTACGGCCTGGCCGCCACCGACGTCGAGGGCCTCACCGGCCTCGGTGACGTGCAGTTCGCCTACATCGGCAGCGACAGCGAGGGCAGCGACCCGTTCGCCGACGACCTCGCCGGGAACTCCGTGTGGAAGTCCCTGCCGTTCGTGAAGAAGGGCGAGGTGCACCGGCTGCCCGACGGCATCTGGATGTTCGGCGGCCCGCAGTCGATGGAGTCGTACGTCGACGCCGTCGTCGGCGCCCTGACGAAGTAGCGCGCCGTGGCCGTCACCGCAACGACCCCCGCCACCCGTCCGCACGCGGCCGGCTCCCGGACGGGAGCGGCCGCGGTGACGGCCGCGCTCGTGCTCCTGGTCGCCGTCCTCGCGGTCGTCGACATCACCCAGGGCACCGCGGCCGTCGGCCCTGCCGAGGTCTGGAAGGCCCTGACGGGCGGGGCCGGTCCCGGCGACGCGTCCGTCGTGATCGCCTCGCGCCTGCCCCGCATGACCGCCGGCCTGCTGGTCGGCGCCGCCCTCGGGACCGCCGGCGCGGCCCTTCAGTCCGTCAGCCGCAACGTGCTCGCCGCGCCCGACACCCTCGCCGTGAACGCCGGTTCGTACCTGGCCCTCGGCGTCCTCATGGTCACCGGGACGTCCCTGCCGCTGCTGGCCTCCTCCGGTGTGGCCTTCGCCGGCGGGCTCGCGGCGGCCGCCGTCGTCCTGTCGCTGTCGGGGCTGGGCGCCGGGACCGTGCGCCTCGTCCTGGCCGGCAGCGCGCTCACCCTCGGCCTGACCTCCGTCACCGAGGGGCTGATCCTGCTCTTCCCGCAGCAGACCAACGGCCTCTACCAGTGGAGCCAGGGCAGCATCAGCCAGAACGGCTTCGACGGCGTGGTGCAGATGGCCCCCGTCGCCGTGGCCGGTGTCGCCGGACTGCTGCTCGTGGCCCGGCGCGTCGACGCCCTGGCGCTCGGCGACGACGACGCCCGCGGCCTCGGCGTCCCCGTCCGCGGCACGCGCGTCACCGTCGTGGTGTGCGCGTCGCTGCTGTCCGCCGCGGCGGTGACCCTTGCCGGGCCCATCGGCTTCGTCGGCCTGTGCGCGCCCGCCCTCGTACGGCCGCTGGCCCGGCGCTTCCGCCCGCTGGTGCGCACCCGCTCCGCACTGCCCGTCATGGGCCTGACCGGCGCGGGCCTGGTGCTCGGCGCGGACGTCCTGCTGCGCGCCGTGGTACCGGCGCAGACCGCCGTCGCGGTCCCCACCGGGGTCGTCACGAGCCTGGTCGGCGCGGTGTTCCTGGTCGTCATGGCGCTGCGGTCCCAGGACTCCGCGGGGGTGGGAGCCCCGGACCGGATGCGGATCCCCGGCCGTGCGGCGTTCCTGGTGACCATGGCCCTCCTCGTCGCCGTACTGGTCGGGCTGACCGTCGCCGGAGTGCTGCTGGGCGACACCAAACTGCTCCTGGGCGACGTCGCCAACTGGACGCAGGGCAGGGCCGGTCAGGCCGTCTCCTTCGTCCTGGACACCCGTGTCCCGAGGGTGCTCGCGGCACTCCTGGCGGGGGCGGCGCTCGCCCTGTCCGGCACGCTGGTGCAGGCCGTCACCCGCAATCCGCTCGCGGAGCCCGGCATCCTCGGCGTCTCCGGCGGCGCCGCGCTCGGCGCGGTGCTGCTCGTCACGACGGTCCCGGTCCCCGGCGCGTGGAGCGTGGCGGCCGCCGCGTTCGCGGGCGCCGCGGTGACCGCGGTGCTCGTGTTCGGGCTCGCGGCGCGGGGCGGCTTCCAGCAGACGCGGCTGGTCCTCGTCGGCGTCGGCGTGTCCGCGGCCGCGACGGCCCTGATCAGCCTGCTGATCGTGCTCACCGACCCCTTCAACGCGACGAAGGCGCTCACCTGGCTGTCCGGCTCCACCTACGGGCGGACCGTGCCCGACACGCTGCCCGTGGCGGCCGCCCTCGTGCTGGGCCTGGCGGTGGCGGTCGCGCGGCGCACCGAACTCGACCTGCTGTCGGTCGACGAGGACACCCCGGCCCTGCTGGGGCTGCGCCGCGGCCCGGCCCGGCTCGGGTTCCTCGTGACGAGCGTGCTGCTCACCGGGACCGCCGTGGCCGCCGCCGGCACCATCGGCTTCGTCGGGCTGGTCGCCCCGCACGCCGCCCGGGCCCTGGTGGGCCGCCGGCACGTCCGTGTCGTACCGGTCGCGGTGCTCCTGGGCGCCTCGCTGGTCTGCGCGGCGGACCTCCTCGGACGTACCGTCATCGCCCCGGCCCAGATCGGCGCCGGCCTGATGACCGCCGTCATCGGCACGCCGTACTTCCTGCACCTGCTGCTGCGCACGCGGCGCTAGGCCGTGTCGTCAAAGGAGCGCCGGCCGCCCGGAGGGCGGGCCCAGCGGCGTCTGGTGCGGTGCATCGTAAGGCGGAGAGTCGTCCTCGTAGTGGGCTACTCGGACGATTCGACAACGCAGCGAGGTGCCGTGCCAGGCGCCGCTGGGCAGGCGGGACTTTGACGACACGGCCTAGCGAACTCGAGGTCCGCGAGCAGTGCGTCTACCAGTGGGTGCGGACCGCAGACCTTGGTACGCCACGGGTGGTTGGTGGCGCCCTGCCGGTTGTCCGGCTCTCTCGCCGTCTCGCGCCCTTCGGCCGCACAGCGGCTGGCTGCGGATGGGCGGGTGGCGGTCCGGGGCCGCTCGGCAGTGTGCGGGTGCGTGGGTGGCTGGGGTTCAGACGCCGGAGCGGGTCACCTTTCCGGCGGTGTCGGTCTCGTCGCCGTGCGCGGGTATAGATGGCCGCTTCCACGCCTGCTTCCGGTGGTGGGCGCGCCCGCCGTGACCCGCGTCCGCGGGTGATTCGGGGTGCTGCCGGGCGGTCGGCGGGAGATCGGGCTCTGTTTCGGCGGTATGGACGTCGAAACAGGGCCCGATCTTTGAGCTGACGGGGATCGGGCTCGCTTTCAGCGTCATAGCCGTTGAAAGAGGGCCCGATGTCGGGGAAGCACCCGCAGACGCGGGTTTACGGCGGGCGCGCCGCCCACGAAGGGTGGGCGTCGTCGCAGGCCGTCTGCACTCGCGGACGGCAACGAGACCGCAACCGTACGAACAACCGGCCCTGCTCCGGTGCCTGAACCCCGGCCACCCACCGACCCGCACACCGCAGACAAGGCCGGGCCCCCACCCTCCCGTCCGCAGCCGGCGCTGTGCGCCCGAAGGGCGCGAGACGAATCCGCGCACACCCCCCGGCCCAACCCACCGGCCCGGTGTGCGCGGCGGGGGCAAGCGCCTCCTCGAGGGCGGCCGGCACAGGCTCCCGCCGTCAGTCAGAGGCCTCCCTGCGGGGCGGGCGGGGCGGGCGGGCCCTTGGAGTTGGAGGTCGCCGGCGACCGGCGCCTTTTCGACCGGCTCCTGGCCCGGGACCAGGAGGCGTAGCCAAGGAGGGGACCCGGGGCCGCCGGACGACCGGCGGCCCCAGAGGCGTCTCAGGCGCGGGCCGCGGCCGCCGCGGCCGGCTCGTCCTGACGGGCGGCGAGCGAGGCGACGATCTCACCGGCCCGGACGGCGGTGGTGGACAGCAGCGTGGAGGTCAGCCCGTGCGTGTGCTCGGTGCCGCCCTGCACGTAGATGCCCGCCCGCACCTCGGGGGCGACCTCGACGCGGTGGTCGCGGCCGACGCGGAGGGCGTCGCCGTCGTCGCGCAGGCAGATCTTGGCGGACTCCCCGAGGAGCGTGCCGACGTCCTGCGAGCGGTACCCGGTGGCGTGCACGAGGACGTCCGCCTCCAGGACGTGCCGCTCGCCGGTCGGCAGGAACTCCACCGTCACGTCGAGGCCGTCGTCCGCGGCGCTCACGTCGCGGATGCGGGAGACGTTGAGGAAGCGCAGCCGTTCGCGGCCCTGCACCTTCTCGCGGTAGGAGGTCGCGTACAGGGCCTCGATGAGGTCCATGTCGACCACCGAGTAGTTGGTGCTGCGGTGGTAGTCGACGAGGGACTGCTTCACCTCGGACGGGGAGCCGAAGTAGAGGTCCACCGCCTCCGGGTCGAAGATCCGGTTGGCGAAGGGGCTGTCGTCGGCGGGCGTGTAGCCGTACTTGGCGAACACCGCGCAGATCTCCGCGTCGGGGAAGGTGCGGTGCAGGAAGTCGACCGCCTCGGCCGCGCTCTGGCCGGCGCCCAGGACGACGGCCCGGCGCACGGGGGTGCCCGTCGCGGTGAGCTCGGCGACCCTGGGCAGCAGCTGGCTGTTGTGCCACACGCGGTCCGACAGCTCGGTGCCCGGCGGCAGGTGCGGCTCGAGCCCGACGGCCACGCTGATGTTGCGGGCTCGGTGGGTGACCGTCCGCGCGGGGTCCTCGGGGTCCCGGCACGTCACGTCGAGGTGGTCGACCTCGCCGCCGGCGTCGCGGACCGGTGTGACGGACAGCACTTCGCAGGAGTAGTCGACGACGTCGGCGACGCGGGCGGCGGCCCACTCGAAGTAGTCGTGGAACTCCACGCGGAGCGGGAAGAGCGTCTTCTGGTTGAGGAAGTCGACCAGCCGGCCCTGTTCGCGCAGGTAGCACAGGAAGCTGAAGTCGCTGGTCGGGTTGCGCATGGTGACCAGGTCCTTCAGGAACGAGACCTGCATCGTCGCGTCGTCGATCAGCATGCCGCGGTGCCATCCGAAGCGGGGCTGCCGCTCCAGGAAGCGGGCGTTGATCCGCCGGGAGGCGGGGACTTGTGCGTTGTGCTCCTCGATGGCTATCGCCAGAGCCAGATTTGACGGACCGAAACCGATTCCCAGGATGTCGTGGATCGTGTCCGGCTCATTGAGCGGTGCTGTCACCGTTGCATCGCCTCCCTATGCGCGCCACATACTAGATAAGGTAAGCCTAACCTTGCAATAATCACTGAAGGAGAGGCAGCCCATGCGGGTCGTCATGTTCGGCTATCAGACCTGGGGACACCGGACGCTGCAGGCCCTGCTGGAGTCGGATCACGAGGTCGTCCTCGTCGTGACCCACCCCAGGAGTGAGCACGCGTACGAGAAGATCTGGGACGATTCGGTGGCGGAACTCGCCGAGAAGCACGGCGTGCCCGTGCTGCTGCGCAACCGCCCCGACGACGCCGAACTGCTGGAGGCCATCCGCGCCGCGGCACCCGACATCATCGTCGCCAACAACTGGCGCACCTGGCTGCCGCCGGAGATCTTCGACCTCCCGCCGCACGGCACCCTCAACGTGCACGACTCCCTGCTCCCCGCCTACGCGGGTTTCTCCCCGATCATCTGGGCGCTGATCAACGGCGAGGAGCGCGTCGGCGTCACCGCCCACCGCATGGACGGCGAACTGGACGCCGGCGACATCCTGCTGCAGCGCTCGGAGCCCGTCGGCCCGGACGACACCGCGACCGACCTCTTCCACCGCACCTGCGACCTGATCGCACCCCTCGTGCGCGAGTCCCTGGACCTGATCGCCTCCGGCCGCGCCAAGTGGACGCCCCAGGACCGCTCCCGCGCCAGCTTCTTCCACAAGCGCTCCGTCGAGGACAGCCGCATCGACTGGAACTGGCCCGCCGAGGACCTGGAACGCCTGGTGCGGGCGCAGTCCGACCCGTACCCCAACGCCTTCACGTACCACCGCGGCGAACGCATCAGGATCGTCTCCGCCGCCGTCTCGCAGGCCCGCTACGGCGGCACGCCCGGCCGCATCTTCATCCGCGAGGGCGACGGCGTCGTCATCGTCGCCGGCGCGGACGCCCGCGGCGGCCACCGCAAGGGACTGCTGGTGCGCACGGTCCGCACAAACGACGGCACCGAGTACGCGGCCGGCGACTGGTTCCGCACCATGGGCGGCTACCTGACCGCGCGTCCGTGACGACGGCCCTGGCCGGCCCCGGGCCGCTTCCCGCCCTGCGCGCGCTCGGAGGCCGCACCGTCGTCGTGAAGGTGGGTGGCAACGCCATGGGCGACGGCGCCCTGCTGCGCACCTTCGCGCAGGACGTCGTCCGCATCCGGGAGGCCGGGGTGCGGGTCGCGGTGGTGCACGGCGGCGGCCCGCAGATCAGCGCCCAGCTCGACCTGATCGGCATCGAGGCCCGCTTCGTCGGCGGGCTGCGGGTCACCACCCCCGAGGTCCTGGACGTCGCACGGATGGTCCTGGCCGGCAAGGTCCAGCGGGACCTGGTGGGGCTCCTCAACGAGCACGGGCCGTACGCCGTGGGGCTCACCGGCGAGGACGCGCACACGCTGACCGCGGTGCGCCGCTACGCCGAGGTCGACGGCGAGATCGTCGACATCGGCCTCGTCGGCGAGGTGACGGAGGTCAACACGGCGGCCGTGGACGTGCTCCTGGACCACGGCCACATCCCCGTCGTCTCCTCGCTGGGCCGGGGCACGGACGGCCAGATCTACAACGTCAACGCGGACGCGGCTGCCGGGGCCCTGGCCGCCGCGCTCGACGCCGAGGCGCTGGTCGTCCTCACCGACGTGCCCGGGCTGTACGCCGACTGGCCGCGCCGCGAACGGGTCCTGGACCGGCTCACCGCCGCCGAACTGGAGGCGATGCTCCCGGCGCTGGGCGGCGGCATGGTGCCCAAGATGGAGAGCTGCCTGCGGGCCGTCCGGGCGGGCGTCCGCACGGCCCGCGTGCTGGACGGCCGCGCCCCGCACGCCCTGCTGCGCGCGCTGTCCGTCGGGCCGGGCGGCGCCGGCACGACCGTCCTGCCGGGCTAGGGCCGTGAGGTTCGCCGGGGTGGCCGGGCCGCGGTCGCCCGCGCCTGTCCGCCCCGGCGGCCGAAGCCGGCAGCCGGTCAGTCGGTTCCTGCCGGCCAGTCGCCTTCGTCCCCCGGCTCGGGCAGGATGCGGCCTCCCTCGGCGGCGAACCGGGCCGGGCTGTCCTTGATGATCACGAGGATGTGCGTCTCCGGCACGCCGGTCACCCTGCTGCCGGCGGCCGAGATGTCCTTGGCCAGCTGTGTCTTCTCCGTGTCCGCGTGGCCCGCCCGTGTGGTCGCCTCGATCAGCAGGGGACGTGAGGGAGCCGCATCCGTGAAGACGCTGCCTTCGGGCAGTTCGGCGAACGTCACGTGCACGAAGGAGGTGGGCGCCCCGGTGATCGACGCGTGGAGACGCGTGATCTCCGCCGCCAACTCGGCCTTCTGCCGCGCCGAGACCGTGTTCTGCGTGGTGACCACATGGTAGACAGGCATGGCCGGCTCCGATCAGCCGTGCGGACCCCGTACCAACACCGTAGGCCGCAGCCGTACGCGCCGCAGGTCGGCGGTGTCCGGCTCCCGGATCGCCTCCGGCCCGCCACCGGGCGGGTCACTCGGCGGCGACGGGGACCGCCTCGTGGTGGCGGCCCATGGGGATCACCAGCGGGGTGCCGCTCACCGGGTCGGTGGTGACCTGGCAGCGCAGGTCGAAGACGTCCTCGACGGTCCCGGCGGTGATCACCTCGGCCGGTGTGCCCTCGGCGGCGATCCGCCCCGACTTCATCGCGATGACGTGGTCGGCGTAGCGGCAGGCCTGGTTGAGGTCGTGCAGGACCATCACCACCGTGCGGTGCTCTCGGCGGTTGAGGTCGGTGACGAGGTCCAGGACGTCGATCTGGTGGGCCAGGTCCAGGTAGGTGGTCGGTTCGTCCAGCAGGAGGACGGGGGTGCCCTGGGCGACGGCCATGGCGATCCAGGCCCGCTGGCGCTGGCCGCCGGACAGCTCGTCCACGGCCCGGTTCGCGAGCTCGGTCATGCCGGTCGCCGCCAGTGCCTCGTGGACCGCCAGCTCGTCGGCCTTGGACCACTGCCGCCACCACGTCTGGTGCGGCGAACGGCCGCGGCTGACCAGGTCGATGACGGTCAGCCCCTCCGGGGCCACCGGGGTCTGCGGCAGGATGCCCAGCCGTTGGGCGAGTTCCCTGGTCGGCACCGACCGCAGGGCGCGGCCGTCGAGTTCGACGACGCCCTGACGGGGCGCGAGAAGCCGGGCCAGGGCGCGCAGGAGGGTGGACTTGCCGCAGGCGTTGGCGCCGACGATGGCGGTGATGCGGCCGGAGGGTATGACGAGGTCGAGGTCCTCGACCACCAGCCGGTCGTCGTACGCCAGGTGCAGCCCGCGTGCCCGCAGGTCGGGGCCCGCGGCGGCGGTGGGGGCGGGGTCGGTGGTCGCCATGGGTTCAGCCTCCTGAGCCCGCGCGGTTGGCGCGGATGAGCAGCCAGAGCAGGACCGGCGCGCCGATGACGCCGGTGACGATCCCGACCGGGAGTTCCGTGCCGGGGATCGCTTCACGCGCGATGAGGTCGGACCCCAGGACGACCAGCGCGCCGGTCAGTCCCGAGGCGGCCAACGGCGGCCACGCCGTGCCGGCCATCCGCTGGGCGATCTGCGGGGCGGCCAGCGCCACGAAGGCGACCGGTCCGGCCGCGGCCGTGCCGAAGGCGATCAGCCCGACGCCGATGAGCAGCAGGGCCAGCCGTACCGGCTGCACCGGCGTGCCGAGGCCGGCCGCCACGTCGTCGCCCAGCTGCAGGGTCCGCAGCCGGCGGCCCATGCCGAGGGCGAGGGGCACGAGCACGGCCGTGGCGACCGCGAGTTGCGTGACCTGGTCCCAGGTGCGGCCGTTGAGGTTGCCCACCAGCCAGCCGAGGGCGGCCTGCGCCTCGAACCGCTCGCCGCGCGCGACCAGGTAGTCCGTGGCGCTGGTGCACATCCAGGACACGCCGATGCCGACCAGGATGATGCGGTAGCCGGTGGCACCGCCCTTCCACGCCAGCGCGTACACCAGCAGCGCCGTCACCAGCGCTCCGAGCAGGCCGAGGCCCTGGGTGCCCAGGCCGCCGTCCCAGCCGAGCACGATGCCCGCGACCACGGCGGTCCCCGCGCCCTCGGTCAGCCCGATCATGTCGGGGCTGGCCAGCGGGTTGCGGGTCATGGTCTGGTACAGCGCGCCGGAGATGCCGAAGGCGATGCCGACGAGCAGTCCCGCGAGCGCGCGCGGCAGCCGCAACTCCCGTACGACCAGCACAGTTCCGGGGTCGCCGGCGCCGGTGAGGGCCTTGACCACGTCGGCGAACCCGATGGGGTAGTCCCCGAGGGAGACGCCCCAGCAGAAGAGCAGGAACACCGCGACGACCAGGGCGGCGCACACGGCGACCAGCCGCGGCCGGAGCACTCCGGAGACCGGTGGGGCCGCCAGCCGGAAGGGCCGGCGGCCGCGGAGGGGGGCGAGGGCGGTCATGCTCAGACCTCCGCGAGTTTGCGCCGGCGGACCAGGGCGACGAAGAACGGGCCGCCGATGAAGGCGACGAGCACTCCGGCCTGGACCTCGGTGGGCCGTGCGACGACCCGGCCGAGGATGTCCGCGGTGAGCAGCAGGCACGGGGCGAGCACCGCGGAAAGCGGCAGCAGCCAGCGGTGGTCGGGGCCGATGCCCGCGTGCTGGGCCAGCACCCGGGCGACGTGCGGTACGACCAGGCCGAGGAAGACCACCGGGCCGATCACGGCGACCGACGCGCCCGTGAGAAGCATCACCGCGACGACCCCCTGCAGGCGTACGAGGCCGAGCCGGCGCCCGAGGGACGCGGCCACGTCGTCGCCCAGGGCCAGGCTGTTGAGCGCGGGGGCGGCGGCGAGCGCGAGCACCGCCCCGACCGCCAGGAACGGCAGGATGCTCCGCACGACGGTGCCGTCCTGGTCGGCGAGGGTGCCCGCGGACCAGAAGCGGTAGCGGTCCAGGGCGTCGGGATCGGTGAGGACGATCGCGTTGGTCAGCGAGAACAGCAGGAAGGTGACGGCGACTCCGGCCAGCGCCAGCTTCACCGGCGTCGCGCCCGAACGGCCCGTCCGGCCCAGCAGGAAGACCAGCACGCTGGTGCCGAGCGCGCCGGCGAGGGCGAACCAGATCGTGCCGTACAGCGAGCCGAGCCCGAACAGGGCGATGGCGACGACGATCCCGAAGGACGCGCCCGCGCTGACCCCGAGGATGCCGGGGTCGGCGAGCGGGTTGCGGGTCAGGGCCTGCATGAGTGCGCCGGACAGCCCCAAGGCGGCGCCCGCGGTGAGGCCGAGGACGGTGCGCGGTACGCGGACGGTCCAGACGATGTTGTCCACGAGATGGCTCGAGGGGTGGCCGAAAAGCGCCCGGACGACCTGGTCCGGGGGGATGTCGACGGCACCCAGCCCGATCGACAGCACGCACAGTCCGGCCAGGGTGACGACCGGCAACACGACGAGCAGGGCTGGGCGCAGGTTTCCGCGCGCGGTCACCGGCATGGCTCCACGGCCAGCATCCTTAGGTTAGGCACACCTTAACCCTACCGCCGTGAGCTGTGCGGTCATGCCCCGATGGGGAGGTCTATTAAGTTAGGTAATGCTTACCTTAATATGGCGAGCGGTCACGGCTCGGTCGAGTCGATTCCGCACATAAGGGAAGGCACGGGCACCGGTGTCGGGTAACGAAGAACTGGCGATGGCGGCAAAGGACTTCTGGCGCGAGCGGCTGATTCCGCTCGCACAGGAGACCGTTCTCCCCGTCGACTTCCCCTATCCGCAGCGTCCCGCGGGACCGGCCGCGGTCCGCTCCCGTGCCCTGCCCGGCACGGCCTCGGGTCAGGAACGGCACCTCGCGGCGTACGTCGCCCTGCTCCACCACTACGGCGGCGGGGCCACCGACCTCGTCCTCGCCCACGACGGCCTGCCGCTGCGCGTCGCCCTCACCGCCGACACCACCTTCGCCGGGCTCACCGCGCGGGTGGCCGACGCCGCGGAGCGGGCCCGTGCCCACCGCGCCCCGGCCACCGTCCTCGCCGCCGAGCTGGGCGCCGCGGCGACCCGCGGCGGCGGTCTGCTCTGCAACACCGGCTTCGCCGTCGGCGACTGGGCCGGCGGTCCTCTCGACCTCGAACTGCGGGTGGCGTCCGGCGAGGTCCACGCCGCCTATCACCCGGGCCTCTTCGAGGCCGCCACCGTCGACCGGATCCTCGGCCACTACGCCACCCTCCTCGCCGACGCCACCGCGTACCCCGACCGCGCGGTCGGCGACCTCGCGCTGCTCGACGGGCCGGAGCGGCACCGCGTCCTCCACGAGTGGAACGACACCGACCACGACGTGCCGCTCGCCACCTGGCCCGCCATGTTCGCCGAGCAGGTCCGCACCCGGCCCGACGAGACCGCCCTGGTCTTCGAGGACGTCCGCCTCACCTACGCCGAACTCGACGCCCGCGCCAACCGGCTGGCCCACGCCCTCGTCGCCCGGGGCGCCGGCCCCGAGACGGTGGTGGCACTGGCCGTGCCGCGCTCGGCCGAGCTGATCGTCGCCGAGGTCGCGGTGCTCAAGTCCGGCGCCGCCTACCTGCCGGTCGACACCGACTACCCCGCCGACCGCGTCGCCTACATGCTCGCCGACGCCACGCCGGTGTGCCTCGTCACCACCGCCGAGGTCGCCGCCGACCTGCCCGGCGAGGTGCCCACGCTGCTCTTGGACGCCCCGGACACCGTCGCCGAGCTCGCCGGGCTGCCGGCCCACGACCCCGGGTCCGGCGGCCGGCTGACGGTCGCGAACGCCGCCTACGTCATCTACACCTCCGGCTCCACCGGCCGGCCCAAGGGCGTCGTCCTCTCCCACGCCGGCGTCGCCAAGCTCGTCGCCACCCAGAGCGAGCGCTTCGGCATCGGCCCGCACAGCCGGGTGCTGCAGTTCGCCTCCCCGAGCTTCGACGTCGCCTTCTGGGACCTGTGCCTCGGCCTGCTCTCCGGCGGACGGCTCGTCGTCGTACCCTCCGAACGACGCGTCCCCGGCCCGCCGCTGGCCGACTACGCGAACGCCCACGGCATCACCTTCATGATCCTGCCGCCCGCGCTGCTCGCCGCCATGCCCGACGACGTGCGCCTGCCCGCGGAGGCGACGCTGCTCGCCGGCACCGAGCGCGTCTCGCCCGAACTCGTCGGCCGCTACGCGCGCGGCCGCATGATGTTCAACGCCTACGGCCCGACCGAGGCGACCACCAACTCCACGCTCGGCCTGTGCGATCCCGACACCCCGGCCGGCACCATCGTGCCCATCGGCGTGCCCGATCCCGGCACCCGCGCCTACGTCCTCGACGCCCGGCTGCGGCCGGTCCCCGCCGGTGTCGCGGGAGAGCTCTACCTCGGCGGCGCCGGGCTGGCCCGCGGCTACCTCGGGCGCCCCGACCTGACGGCCGAGCGCTTCGTCGCCGACCCCTTCGGCGAACCGGGGGAGCGGCTGTACCGCACCGGCGACCTCGTGCGCTGGAAGTCCGACGGGCGGATGGAGTTCCTCGGCCGCGTCGACAGCCAGGTCAAGATCCGCGGCTTCCGCATCGAGCCCGGCGAGATCGAGTCGGTGCTGCGCGCCCACCCCGGCGTCGCCCAGGCCGCCGTCGTCGTCCGCGAGGACCGGCCCGGCGACCGGCGGCTGGCCGCTTACGTCGTGCCGTCGCTCGACGCCGACGCCGAGGTCGCCGAGTGGAAGGACCTGCACGAACTCCTTTACTCCGCCGCGGGTTCCGAGGGCTTCCAGGAGAACTTCGCCGGCTGGAACAGCATGTACGACGGGCTGCCCATCCCGCTCGCCGACATGCGCGAGTGGCGGACGGCCACCGTCGAGCGCATCGCCGCGCTCGCGCCGCGCCGCGTCCTGGAGATCGGCGTCGGCAGCGGCCTGCTGCTGTCCCGCCTGGCCCCCGGCTGCGAGGCGTACTGGGGCACCGACGTCTCCGAGGAGGCCGTCGCCGCGCTGCGCGCCCAGATCCGCGACGTACCGGAACTCGCCGGTCGCGTCGAGCTGTCGGCCCGCCCCGCGCACGACACCACCGGACTGCCCGAGGGCCACTTCGATGTCGTCGTCATCAACTCCGTCGCCCAGTACTTCCCGGGCGCCGACTACCTCCAGGACGTGCTGCGCAAGGCCGCCGCGCTGCTCGCCCCCGGCGGTGCGATCTTCGTCGGCGACGTGCGCAACCTGCGGCTGCTGCGCACCCTGCGCGCCGCCGTGGAGAGCCGCCGCGGTGCCGGCGACGAGGGCGCCGCCGGTGACGCCGCCGACAAGGAGGCCTTGCGCGCCGCCGTCGACCGCTCGGTGGCGTGGGAGGGCGAACTCCTCGTCGACCCGGACTGGTTCGCGGGTCTCGACGGTTTCGCCGCCCAGGTGCGCGTCAAGCGCGGCGTCCACCACAACGAGCTGACCCGCTACCGCTACGACGTCGAACTGCGCCCGGCACCCACCTCGGTGGAGCCGGACACGGGTGACGAAATCGCCTGGGCGGCCCTCGGCGGCCTCGACGCCCTGGACGCCCGGCTCGCCGCGCGCCCGGAGCGGCTGCGCGTCACCGCCGTGCCCAACGCCCGCCTCACCGAGGACCTCGACGCCCTCGCCGTCCTCGACGACAGCAGCCGCCCCGGCGCAGACGGCGCCGGCAGCGTCGATCCTGAATCGCTGCACGAACTCGCCGCGCGGCACGGCCTGTCCGCCGCCCTGACCTGGACCGGGGACGCCGACGACGGCAGCGTCGACGCCGTCTTCACCGCCGAGGGCGCCGACCCGGGCCCGCTGTACCGGCCCGGCGGCGGCCGCCCGTTCGCCAACCGGCCCGCGCCCTTCCGCGACGTCACCGCGCTGATGCGCACGCTGCGCGCGCACGCCGCCGAATTCCTGCCGGAGTACATGGTCCCCGCGGCCCTCGTGCCCCTGGACCGGCTGCCGGTGACGCCCAGCGGCAAGCTCGACGGCGCCGCCCTGCCCGTCCCCGACTACGCCGCCCTCAGCTCGGGCCGCGCCCCGCGCGACCCCCGCGAGGAGCTGCTGTGCGCCCTGTACGCGCAGGCCCTCGGTGTGCGGACCGTCACGATCGACGACGACTTCTTCGCGCTCGGCGGCGACAGCATCGTGGCGATCCAACTGCTCGTCCTCGCCCGCCGCGCCGGCCTGCGCCTCACCCCGCGCGACGTGTTCCGGCACCGCACCGTCGCCGCGCTCGCCGAGGTCGCCGAGGAAGGCGGCCCGGACGACGCCACCGCGGAGGAGCAGGCCGCGCCCCTGCTGTCCCTGACGGACGCCGAACTGGCCGCCGTGCGCGGCGACCTCGCGGTCACCGTCGACGAGGTGCTGCCGCTCGGCCCGCTGCAGGAGGGCTTCTTCTTCCACGCCCTCGTCGACGGCGCCGACCACGACGCCTACGTCGTGCAGCAGGCCGTGGAGCTGTCCGGCCCCGTCGACGGCGCAGCGCTGCGTCGCGCCATGGAACGGCTCCTGGAGCGGCACGCTCCGCTGCGCGCCTGCTTCCGCCAGCTCCCCGACGGCCGGCCCGTCCAGGTCGTCACCAGTGGCGCCGTGCTGCCCTGGCGCGAGGTCGACCTGTCCGCGCAGGAGGACGGCGTGCGCCGCGGCCTCGCGGACGCCGTCGCCGCCGACGAGCGGTCCCGGCCCTTCGACCTCGCCCGGCCGCCGCTGCTGCGCTGCGCGCTCGTCCGCCTGGGCGCGGACCGCAGCCGCCTGCTGCTGACGTTCCACCACATCGTCGCGGACGGCTGGTCGCTGCCCGTCCTCCACCGCGAGCTGATGGCCCTGTACGCGGACGACCCGGCGCCGCTGCCCGCGGTGCCCGCGTACGCCGGCTACCTGCGCCGCATCGCCGCCGCCGACCGGGACGCCGCCCGCACCGCGTGGCGTACCGCGCTCGCCGGGCTCGAAGGCCCGACGCGCCTGGTGGACGCGCCCGCGGACGGCGGCCCGGTGGAGCCCGCGCAGATCCGCGTGGAGCTCTCCGAGCGCGTCACGGCCCGCCTCGCGGCCCGTGCCCGCGAGCTCGGCGTCACCCTCGGCACCGTCGTGCAGGGCGCCTGGGGCCTGCTGCTGGGCCGGCTGACCGGACAGCAGGACGTCGTGTTCGGCACCACCGTCTCCGGCCGCGACGCCGCCGTCGACGGCATCGACTCCATGGTCGGCCTGTTCATCAACACCCTGCCGACCCGGCTCGCCTGGGACCCGGCCACCGGCCTCGGCACGCTGCTGCGCCGCCTCCAGGACGAGCAGAGCACCCTGCTGGACCACCAGCACCTCGGCCTCGCCGAGATCCAGCGGGCCGCCGGGCACGCGGGCGGCAGCGAACTCTTCGACACCCTCGTCGTCTTCGAGAACTACCCCGCCGAGACCGGCCTCGCCGACCCCTCGGGCACCGTGCGCGTCAGCGGCCACGCGTTCCACGACACCGTGCACTATCCGCTCGCGCTCATCGTGAAGCCCGGCCGCCGCATGGACCTGCGGCTCAAGCACCACGTGCGCCGGATCGACGCCGAGGCCGTCCGCGCCCTCGGCGACCGGCTCACGCTGCTGCTGGAAGCCATCGCCGACGACCCCGGCCGCCCGGTCGGCTCCGTCGACCTGCTCACCCCGCACGAGCACGCCACCGCCCACCTCGACGGCGCCGCCCGCGACGTCCCGGCGACGACGCTGCCCGCCGCCATCGCCGCGCAGACCGCCCGTACCCCCGGCGCGACCGCCGTCGTGTACGGCGACACCACCCTGACGTACGCCGAACTCGACGCGCGCGCCGAGGCGCTGGCCGCGCGGCTGCGCGCCCGCGGCGCCGGCCCCGAGGGCTTCGTCGCCGTCACCGTCCCGCGTTCGGCGGAACTGATGGTGGCGCTGCTCGGCGTCCTCAAGTCCGGCGCGGCCTACCTGCCCGTCGACCTGGACTACCCCGCCGAGCGCGTCGCCTACATGCTCGCCGACTCAGGCGCCACCACCGTCGTCACCACGGCGGCCGACGCCCCGCGGCTGCCCGCCGTGGAGGGCCTGACACCGCTGCTGGTCGACGCCCCCGCCGAAGACGCCCAGGTGAACGGTGCGGGTGCGGCGGCCCGGCCCGACGACCCGGCGTACCTGATCTACACCTCCGGCTCCACCGGCCGCCCCAAGGGCGTCGTCGTCACCCACCGCGCCGTCGTCAACCGCCTCGCCTGGACGCAGGGCGAGTACGGCCTGACGGCCGACGACCGCGTCCTGCAGAAGACCCCGTCCAGCTTCGACGTCAGCGTGTGGGAGTTCTTCTGGCCGCTGTGCGAGGGCGCCGCCGTCGTCCTCGCCCGGCCCGACGGGCACCGCGACCCGGTCCACCTCGCCGGGCTCGTCCGCGAACAGCGCATCACCACCATGCACTTCGTGCCCTCCATGCTGGAGGCGTTCCTCAGCACGCCGGAGGTGACCGCCGACGCCTCGTGGGCGGCGAGCCTGCGTCGCGTGCTCAGCAGCGGCGAGGCCCTGCCCGGCGCCGCCGCCGCGCGCTGGCAGGCGCTCACCGGGGTGCCGCTGCACAACCTCTACGGGCCCACCGAGGCCGCCGTCGACGTCACCCACCACGCCTTCGACGGCGCCCCGGACACCACCGTGCCCATCGGCCGCCCGGTGTGGAACACGGGCCTGCGCGTGCTGGACGCCTGCCTGCGCCCGGTGCCGGACGGCGTGCCCGGCGAGCTCTACCTGACCGGAGTGCAGCTCGCCCGCGGCTACCACGGCCGCTCCGCGCTCACCGCCGAGCGTTTCGTCGCCGACCCGTACGGCGCGCCCGGCGAGCGGATGTACCGCACCGGCGACCTCGTGCGCCGGCGTTGGGGGTCCCCCCGGACGGAGGCTGGGGGAGGTGTCCTGGAGTACCTGGGCCGCACCGACCGCCAGGTCAAGCTGCGCGGCAACCGCATCGAGCCCGGCGAGACCGAGGCCGCCCTCGTACGGCTCCCGCAGGTCGCCCAGGCCGCGGTGACCGTGCGCGAGCAGCGCCTCGTGGCGTACGTCGTCCCGACGCGCGACTGCCGCCCGGACACCGCCGCCCTGCGCGCCGCCGTGGCCGAGCTGCTGCCCGCGCCGCTCGTCCCGGACGCCTTCGTCGTGCTGGACGCGCTGCCGCTGACCCCCAGCGGCAAGCTCGACCGCGCCGCGCTGCCCGCGCCCGAGGCCGAGCGCGCCCCCGCCCGCGCCCCGCGCACCGACCGCGAGCGGACGCTGACGGAGGTCTTCGCGGCCGTCCTCGGCCTGCCGGACACCGGCCCCGACGACGACTTCTTCCTCCTCGGGGGCGACAGCATCAGCTCCATAGGCGTCGCCAGCCGCGCCCGCGCCGCCGGTCTCGAACTGACCCCGCGCGACGTCTTCGAGCACCGCACCCCCGCCGCCCTCGCCCTGGCCGCCCGCACCGGCGCCACCGCCCCGGAGCGCACCGGCCCCGTCCGCCCCGAGCTGACGCCCGGGGAGACCGAGCGCGTCCACCGCACCGCCGGGGGAGCCGTCGCCGAGATCTGGCCGCTCGCCCCGCTCCAGGAAGGCCTGTTCTTCCACTCCGCCTACGACGACGGCGCCCTGGACGTCTACACCGTCCACGAGACCTTCGACTTCGCCGAGCGCCTGGACGAGGACCGGCTGCGCGCCGCCGCCCGCACCCTGCTCGACCGCAACCCGGGGCTCCGCGCCGGGTTCACCAGCGACGGGCTGCGCCAGCCGGTGCAGTTCATCGTCGCCGAGCCCGAAGTGCCGCTGGAGACCGTCGACCTGTCGGAACTGCCCGCCGCCGAGCAGGAGGTGCGGCTGCGCGCCCTGATGGACGAGGAGCGCACCCGCCGCTTCGACCTGTCCGCGCCGCCCCTGTTCCGCATGCTGCTCGTACGCCGCGGCGCGGAGCACGGCGACCGCCTCGTCATCGGCCGCCACCTGATCCTGTGGGACGGCTGGTCCGCCTGGCTCTTCCTCGACCAGCTCTTCGCCCTCTACGCGACGGGCGGCGACGACGCCGGCCTGCCGCGCCCCGGCTCCTACGGGGACTACCTGGCCTGGCTCGGCACCCAGGACGACGCCGCCGCGACCGCCGCCTGGCGCGCCGCGCTGGCCGGCCTGGAGGAGCCCACCCTGCTCGTCCCGGCCGTCGCCGACGCGGGCCTGGAACCCGTCATCCCCGAGCAGCTGGACGCGGTGCTCCCCGCGGAGCTCGGCGACTCGCTGCGCGAGCGGGCCCGCGCCCACGGCCTCACCCTCAACACGGTGCTCAACGCCGCCTGGGGCCTGACCCTGGCCTCCGCGACCGGCCGCACCGACGTCGTGTTCGGTACGACCGTCGCGGGCCGGCCGACCGAGGTGCCGGACGTCGGACACGTCATCGGCATGTTCCTCAACACCGTTCCCGCCCGCGTCCACCTCGACCCGGCGGAGCCCGTCCTGGACCTGCTGCGGCGCATCCAGGGCGAGCGCCTGGAACTCATGCCGTACGAGTACCTGGGCCTCGGTGTGCTGCAGGCCGAGACCGGTCACCGGCGGCTGTTCGACACCCTCTTCGTGCTGCGCAACAACGACACCGAGGACCGGCTGGAGCGGCTGCGCACCGAGCACGGCGCCACCGCCGTCGCCAACGTCGACGCCACGCACTACCCCGTCAACCTGATCGTGACGCCGGGGCAGCGCGTCCTCGTCACGCTCGCGCACCGGCCTGACGTCGTCCCGCACGAGACCGCCCGCGCGCTGCTGGACCGCTTCACCCTCCTTCTGGAGCGCTTGGCGCAGGACCTGACGGCCCCCGTCGGCGGTCTCGACCCGCTGCTGCCCGCCGAACACGCCGCCCTGGAGCGGGAGTGGGCCGTCAGCCGCGTCCCGGAGCCCACCGAGACCATCGCCGACCTCCTCGCCGCGCAGGCCGCCCGCACCCCGGACGCGACCGCCCTCGTCTTCGGCGAGCGCACCCTCACCTACGCCGGACTCGACGCGGCCGTGAACCGCACGGCCCGGCTGCTGCTGGCCCGCGGCGCGGGCCCGGAGAAGGTCGTCGCGCTGGGCCTGCCCCGCTCCGCCGAGATGGTCGTGGCCCTCTTCGCGGTGCTGCGGACCGGCGCCGCCTACCTGCCGCTGGAGCTGGACCACCCGGCCGACCGGCTCTCGTTGATGCTGGAGGACGCCCGGCCGCTGCTGCTCCTGACCAACGCCGCCGTCTCCGCCACCCTGGACGCCCGCACCCCGCGCGTCCTGCTCGACGATCCGTCCGTCGCCGCCGAGCTGGCGGAGCTGTCCGAGGCCCCGGTCGTCGCGAGCTTCAGCCTGGAGCACCCCGCGTACGTCATCTACACCTCGGGCTCCACCGGCCGCCCCAAGGGCGTCGTCACCCCCTACCGGGGCCTGACGAACATGCAGCTCAACCACCAGAAGGAGATCTTCGAACCGGCGATCGCCGCGGCGGGGGGCCGGCGGCTGCGCGTCGCGCACACCGTCTCCTTCGCCTTCGACATGTCGTGGGAGGAGCTGCTGTGGCTCGTCGAGGGCCACGAAGTGCACGTCTGCGACGAGGAGTTGCGGCGTGACGCCCACGCGCTGACCGCCTACTGCGAGCGGCACCGCATCGACGTCGTCAACGTCACCCCGACCTACGCCCGGCTGCTCATCGAGGAGGGCCTGCTCGAAGGGCACGTCCCGCCGCTGGTGCTGCTCGGCGGCGAAGCCGTCCCCGAGGCGGTCTGGACGCGGCTGCGCGACACCGAGGGGAGTTACGGCTACAACCTGTACGGCCCCACCGAGTACACCATCAACACCCTCGGCGGCGGCACCCACGACAGCGCCACGCCCACCGTCGGCCGCCCCATCCGCGGCACCCGCGCCCACATCCTCGACGCCTGGCTGCGCCCGGTGCCCGACGGCGTCCCCGGCGAGCTGTACATCGCGGGCATCGGCCTGGCCCGCGGCTACCTGGACCGGCCGGGTCTGACCGCCGAGCGGTTCGTCGCCGACCCCTTCGGCGAGCCCGGCGAGCGGATGTACCGCACCGGCGACCTGGTGCGGCGTAACCCGGATGGGAACCTCGACTTCCTCGGGCGCACCGACGACCAGGTCAAGATCCGCGGCTACCGCGTCGAGCCCGGCGAGATCGAGACCGCCCTCAGCCGCCACCCGCGCGTCTCGCAGGCCGCCGTCGTCGTCCGCGACGACCGGCTGATCGGCTACGTCGTCCCGGCCCCCGCCGACGCCACCGAGCGCGAGTCCACCGAGCGCGCCCAGGTCGGCGAGTGGCAGGAGATCTACTCCGACGAGTACGAGGAGATCTCCACCGCCGTCTTCACCGAGGAGTACGCGGGCTGGGACAGCTCCTACGACGGGCAGCCCATCCCCTTCGAGGACATGCACGAGTGGCGCGAGGCCACCCTCGCCCGCATCCGCGAACTGCGCCCGCGCCGCATCCTGGAGATCGGCGTCGGCTCCGGCCTGCTGCTGTCGCGGCTGGCCCCGGACGCCGATGCGTACTGGGCCACCGACTTCGCCGCCCCCGTCATCCGCAAGATCGGCGAGGAGCTGCGGCGCGATCCGGAGCTGGCCGCCAAGGTGGAGCTGCGCTGCCGTCCCGCCGACGACCTGGAGGGGCTGCCCACCGGGTACTTCGACACGGTCGTCATCAACTCCGTCATCCAGTACTTCCCCAGCGTGGCCTACCTGGAGTCGGTCGTGCAGGGCGCCATGGACCTGCTCGCCCCCGGCGGCGCGCTCTTCGTCGGCGACGTCCGCAACCTGCGGCTGGCCCGCACCTTCCACACCGAGATCCAGCGCGCCCGGGGCACCGACGGAGAGGAGTTCGAGCGGGCCGTGGAACGCGGCCTGCGCCTGGAGAAGGAACTCCTGGTCGACCCGGACTTCTTCGCGCACCTCGGCTACGGCCTCGACCTGCGCACCAAGCGCGGACGTCACCACAACGAGCTGACCCGGCACCGCTACGACGCCGTGCTCTACCGCGGCGAGGCCTCCGTTCGGCTGGGCGAGGAGTCCGTGGTGGCGTGGTCGCCCGGTCTTGCCGAGCGGCTGCGCGAGGAGCGGCCCGAGCGGCTGCGCCTCAGCGGCGTGCCGGACGGCCGCGTCCGTCCGGACGGCGTCGACCCGGAGACCCTGCACGACCTGGCCGCCGACCTCGGCTGCCGCGTGCTCACGACGTGGGGCGCCGAAGCCGGCACCTACGAGGCCGTCTTCGTCCCGGCCGGCACCACCGGTACGACCGCCGGGCTGTACCGGCCGGGCGGCGGCAGCGCCCCGTACGCCAACGACCCGGCCGCGGGCCGCGACGAGAGCGCCCTGGTCCGCGTGCTGCGCGAGGACCTGAAGCGCGAACTGCCCGAGTACATGGTCCCGGCCGCCTTCGTCACCCTCGACCGGCTGCCGATGAACGCCAACGGCAAGCTCGACGTGCGGGCGCTGCCCGACGCCGAGCCGGCCGTGGCGCTCGGCGGCGGACGCGGACCGCGCACCCCGCAGGAAGAGGTGCTGTGCCGCCTCTTCGCCGAGGTGCTGGCCCTGCCGTCGGTGGGCGCCGAGGACAGCTTCTTCGACCTGGGCGGCCACTCGCTGCTCGCCACCCGCCTGGTCAGCCGGGCCCGCACCGAGCTCGGCGCCGAACTCGCCATCCGCGACCTCTTCGAGGCCCCGACGCCCGCCCGGCTCGCGGAGCGCGCCGACGCCGGACGGCCCGCCCGCCCCGCGCTCACCGCGGCCGCCGAACGGCCCGCCCTCGTCCCGCTCTCCGCCGCGCAGCGCCGCCTGTGGCTGGTGGAAGGCCTCACCGGCGGCGGCGCCGCGTACAACTTCCCGCTCGTCTTCCGGCTGCGCGGCGCCCTGGACACCGACGCACTGCGCCGGGCCCTTGGCGACGTCGCGGCCCGCCACGAGGCGCTGCGCACCCTGATCGGCGAGCAGGACGGCGAGCCGTACCAGCGGATCGTCCCCGCGGCCGAAGCCCTGCCGGGGTTCAGCGTCGCCGAGTGCGCCGAGTCCGACCTCCCCGGGCTGATCGAGGCGGCCCAGCGCCGCCCGTTCGACCTGACGGAACACCTGCCGCTGCGCTGCGAGGTGTTCCGGGTCGGCGCCGACGACCACGTGGTGGCCGTGGTGCTGCACCACATCACCACCGACGAGTGGTCCGACCGCCCCTTCATGGCGGACCTGACCGCCGCCTACACCGCCCGCGCCGCGGGCTCCGCCCCGGCCTGGCAGCCGCTGCCCGTCCAGTACGCGGACTACACCCTGTGGCAGGAGCGCCTGCTCGGCACCGTCGGTGACACGCAGCTCGCCTACTGGACCGACCGGTTGCGTGACCTGCCCGAGGAGCTGGCGCTGCCGCTCGACCGGCCGCGTCCCGCCGCGCCCACCGGCGCCGGCGCGATCGTGCGCGGTGAGGTGCCCGTGGGGCTGGGCCGGGAACTGCGGGAGCTGTCCTCCGCGACCGGCACCAGCATGTTCATGCTGTTCCAGGCCGCGACCGCCGCGCTGCTGCACCGGCTCGGCGCGGGCGAGGACGTCCCGCTCGGCGCGCCCATCGCCGGCCGTACCGACAGCGGTCTCGACGACCTCGTCGGCTTCTTCGTCAACACCCTCGTGATGCGCACCGACCTGTCCGGCAACACACTGACGTTCCGTCAGTTGCTCGGCCGGGTGCGCGAGTCGGCCCTTGAGGCCTTCGAGCACCAGGACATGCCCTTCGACCGGGTCGTGGAGGCGGTGAACCCGCCCCGCGTAGCGGGCCGCAACCCGCTGTTCCAGGTGATGCTGGGCTACCACCACCGCCCCGACGGCGACCCCGACGTCTTCGGGCTGCCCACCGAGTGGTTCGACATGGACACCGGCACGGCCAAGTTCGACCTCGACTTCACCTTCGTCGACCACGGCGAGGCACACCCACTGGCTCTGCTGCTGGAGTACGCGACCGACCTGGCCGACGAGGCCACCGCCGCGCTGCTCGTCGCCCGCCTGGTCCTGCTGCTGCGGCAGGCCGCGGCCCACCCGGACCTCCCGCTGGCGGAGTTCGACCTGCTCACGCCCGCCGAGCACGAGGCCGCCGCCGTCGCCTGGAACGACACGACGCGGCACGGAGCGGAGACCCGGGCGGTGCCCGAGATCCTCGCCGACACCGTACGGGCCCACCCGGAGCGGACGGCCCTGGTGACCGCCTCCGGCACGCTGACCTTCGCCGAACTGGGCGTCCGCGTCGACTCCGTCGCCGCCCTGGTCCGTGCGCACGGCGCGGCCGAGGGCACGGTGGTGGCCCTCGCGCTGCGGCGGCACGCCATGGTCCCGGCGATCCTCGCCGTGCTCGCCTCGGGCGCCGCCTACCTGCCGCTCGATCCCGCCCTGCCCGCCGACCGGCTGGAGTTCATGCTCCGCGACGCAGGCCCGGTCTGCCTGCTCACCACCGCCGACCTCGCCGAACGCCTCCCGGCCACGCCGGGCGTCGCGCGGCTGCTGCTCGACGGGCCACTGCCCGAGGCCGAGTTCGCACACCCCGCCGGGTACCCGCCGCCGAGTGCCGCGTACACCATCTACACCTCCGGCTCCACCGGCACCCCCAAGGGCGTCATCGGCACCCACCGGGGCCTGTCCAACCTCTTCGGCGCCCACCTGCGCGACATGGTCGAACCGGCTGTCCGTGCCACCGGCCGCGCGGTCCTGAAGGCCGCGCACACCGCGTCGTTCAGCTTCGACGCCTCCTGGGACCCGCTGCTGTGGCTGCTGGCCGGCCACGAACTGCACGTCGTGGACGAGACGACGATGACGGAACCGGCCGCGCTCCTCGCGCACCTGGCGGAGACCGGCGCCGACTACGTCGACCTCACCCCGACCTACCTGGGCGAGCTGACCCACCACGGTTTCCTCGCCGCGGGCGGCTACGCGCCCGCCGTCCTCACCGTCGGCGGCGAGGCCACCCCGCCCGGCCTGTGGCAGCGGCTGTCCGGGCTCCCCGGCACCCAGGTGCACGACCTGTACGGGCCCACCGAAGCCTCCGTCGACGCCTACGGTCGCCACAGCGGCGCACCGGAGTGGGCGGCGCCGCTGGACAACACCCGCGCGTACGTCCTCGACGAGCGGCTGCGCCCGGCACCGCTCGGTGTGGCCGGCGAGCTCTACCTCGCCGGAGCGGGCCTGGCCCGCGGCTACCTCGGCCGGCCGGACCTGACCGCCGAGCGGTTCGTCGCCGACCCGTACGGCACCCCCGGCGAGCGCATGTACCGCACGGGCGACCTGGCGCGACGCCGGGCCGACAGCACCCTTGAGTACCTGGGCCGTACCGACGACCAGGTCAAGATCCGCGGCTTCCGTGTGGAGCCCGGCGAGATCGAGTCCGTCCTCACCGCCGATCCCGGTGTGTCCACGGCCGCCGTCGTCGTCCGCGAGGACACCCCCGGCGTGCCGCGCCTCGTCGCGTACGTCGTCCCCGCCCCCGGCCACGAGCCCGACCCGGCCGCGCTGCGCGCCCGTGTCGCCGCCGTGCTGCCCGAGCACATGGTGCCCGCGGCGTTCGTGAACCTGGCGGCCCTGCCGCGCACCGTCAACGGCAAGCTGGACCGGGCCGCGCTGCCCGCCCCCGACCTGTCGTCCGCGGTCGGCGGCCGCCTGCCCCGCACCCCGCGCGAAGAGCTGCTCGCCGAGCAGTTCGCGGCCGTGCTGGGCCTGGAACGGGTCGGCATCGACGACGACTTCTTCGTCCTCGGCGGCCACTCGTTGCTCGCGATGCGTCTGATCAGCCGCATCCGTACCGCGCTCGGCGGCGAGGTCACGATGCGCGCCGTCTTCGACTCGCCCACCGTCGCCCGGCTCGCCACCCTGCTGGACAGCCGGGGCGCCGAGGAGCGTCCGGCCCTGACCGCCGGCCGCGCCCTGCCCGAGCGGCTGCCGCTCTCCTCGGCCCAGCGCCGGCTGTGGCTGCTGCACCAGGTCGATGCCGCCGACCCCTCGTACAACCTCCCGGCCGCCTGGCGCCTGACCGGCGCCCTGGACCGTGCCGCGCTGGAGGCGGCGCTGAACGACCTCGTCGCCCGCCACACCACCCTGCGCACGGTCTTCCCGGCCGTGGACGGCGTGCCCCACCAGCACGTCCTGGCCCCGGAGCAGGCGCGCGTGACGCTCGGCACCGCGACCCCCGACGAACTGCCCCGGATCGCCGCGCGGCCGTTCGACCTGGAGCGCGAACTCCCGCTGCGTGCCCACCTGTCCGCGACCGGTACTGACGAGCACGTACTGCTGCTCGTGCTGCACCACATCGCCACCGACGAGTGGTCCGACCGGGCCCTGCTCGCCGACCTCGGCACCGCCTACGCCGCGCGCGCCGCAGGCCACGGCCCCGACTGGGCCCCGCTGCCGGTGAGTTACGCCGACTACACGCTCTGGCAGCGCGAGCTGCTGGAGCACTCCGGCGACGACCTGCTCGCGTACTGGACCGAGACCCTGCGCGGCCTCCCCGAGGAACTGGCGCTGCCCACCGACCGGCCGCGCCCCCAGGAGTCCTCGCACACCGGCGGCACCGTGGGCTTCACGATCCGGCCCGAGCTGGAACGCTCCCTGCGCGCGCTCGCCCGCCGCGAGGGCGCCAGCATGTTCATGGTCTCCCAGGCCGCCGTCGCCGCCCTGCTGCACCGGCTCGGCGCGGGCGAGGACATCCCGCTCGGCGCGCCCGTCTCCGGGCGCGCGGACGAGCGCCTGGAGGACCTCGTCGGCTTCTTCGTCAACTCCCTCGTGCTGCGGACCGACCTGTCCGGCGCGCCCGGCTTCGCGGAGCTGCTGCGCCGCGTCCGGACCGCCGACCTGGCCGCGTACGAGCACCAGGACCTGCCCTTCGAGCGGCTGGTCGAAGCCCTCAACCCGAGCCGCTCGCTGGCCCGGCATCCGCTCTTCCAGGTGATGGTCGTCCATCTCGCCGAGCGCGCCGGCACCCCCGTGCTGCCGGGCCTCACGGCACGCCCGGAGCCGGTCGGCCAGGACACCGCCAAGTTCGACCTCAGCTTCGACTTCGTCGAGCAGGGCGAGGGCAACGGCATCCAGGGCTGGATCGAGTACAGCGCCGACCTCTTCGACCGGCCGACCGCCGAACTCCTCGCCCGCCGCATGGAACGCCTGCTGGAGCAGGCCGCCGCCGCACCCGAGCGGCCCGTCGGGCACCTGGACGTACTGGAGGACGATGAACGCACCCGCGTCCTGGGGGAGTGGAACGCCACCGGCCACGCCGTGCCCGGCCGCACCCTCCCCGAGCTGTTCCGCGCCCAGGCCGCCGCGACCCCGGCCGCGCCCGCGCTGCTGGTGGAGGACACCCCGGTTGCGTACGCGGAGCTGGACGCCCGCGTCGAACGCCTCGCCCACGTCCTCGCCGGCGCGGGCGTCGGCCCGGAGTCCACGGTGGCCGTCGCGCTGCCGCGCTCGGCGGCCCTGGTCGTCACCCTGCTCGCCGTCCACCGCGCGGGCGGCGCCTACCTGCCGCTCGACACCGACTACCCGGCGGAGCGGCTGGCGTTCATGCTCGCCGACGCCCGCCCGGTGTGCGTGGTGACCACCGACGGCGTCGGCCTGCCGGACACCGACGCGCCGCGCCTCCTGGTCGACGCCGACGGCGCCCCGGCGGCGGACGCCGCCACCGGCCCGCTCCCGCAGGCGTACGACCCGTGCCGGCCCGCCTACGTCATCTACACCTCCGGCTCGACCGGCCGTCCCAAGGGCGTCGTCGTACCGCAGGAGGGCATCGTCAACCGCCTGCTGTGGATGCAGGACACCTACGGCCTGACCGCCGACGACCGCGTGCTGCAGAAGACGCCGTCGAGCTTCGACGTGTCGGTCTGGGAGTTCTTCTGGCCGCTGATCACCGGCGCGACGCTCGTCGTGGCGCGCCCCGAGGGCCACAAGGACCCGGCCTACCTCGCCAGGCTCATCCAGGACAGCGGCGTCACCACGGCGCACTTCGTGCCGTCGATGCTGCGTGCCTTCCTCGACGAGCCGGCCGCGGCCGGCTGCACCGGACTGCGCCGTGTGATCTGCAGCGGCGAGGCGCTGCCCGCCCCGCTCGCCGCCCGTTTCCACGCGGTGCTGGGCACGGCCGGGCTGCACAACCTGTACGGCCCCACGGAGGCGTCCGTCGACGTCACCGCCCACCACGTCACGCCGGGGGCCGGCACCGTCCCCATCGGCCGTCCGGTGTGGAACACCCGCACCTATGTGCTGGACGCCTCGCTGCGCCCGGTTCCCCCTGGCGTGCCGGGTGAGCTGTACCTCGCGGGCGTCCAGCTGGCGCGCGGCTACCTCGGCAGGGCCGGGCTGACCGCCGAGCGGTTCGTCGCCGACCCGTACGGGGAGCCCGGGAGCCGGATGTACCGCACCGGCGACCTGGCCCGCTGGACGCGCGAGGGGGAGCTGGACTACCTGGGCCGCGTCGACGACCAGGTCAAGCTGCGCGGCTTCCGCGTCGAACCGGGTGAGATCGAGGGAGTGCTGTCCGGGCATCCCGCGGTCGCCTCGGCCACCGTCCTGCTGCGCGACGAGCGCCTGGTGGCGTACGTCGTCCCCGCTCCGGGGCAGGACGCCGGCACGGCGACGCTGCGCGCCCACGCGGCCGCCGCGCTGCCGGAGCACATGGTGCCCGCCGCCTTCGTCGTCCTGGACGGACTCCCGCTCACGCCGAACGGCAAGCTCGACCGCGCGGCCCTGCCCGCGCCGGACTTCGCCGCCCAGGTCACCGCGACCGTGCCCCGCACCCCGCGCGAGGAGCGCATGTGCGAGCTCGTCGCTGCCGTCCTCGGCCTCGAACGGGTCGGCGCCGACGACGACTTCTTCACCCTCGGCGGCGACAGCATCGTCGCCATGCAGCTCGTCGTCCGGGCCCGCGCCGCCGGGCTGACGATCACGCCGCGCGACGTCTTCCGCCACAAGACCCCCGCGGGCCTGGCGGCCGTCGCCGTCGACACCGTCCGCGAGGACACGGAGGGCGACACCGAGCTGCTCCCGGATCTCACCGACGCCGAGCGCGCCGAACTCCCCGGCGCCGGAACGGCCGAGTTGCTGCCGCTCACCCCGCTCCAGGCCGGCCTGCTCTTCCACGCCTCCTTCGACTCCGGCGACCAGGGCCCCGACGTCTACACCGTCCAGGTGTCGTACGACATCGAGGGCGAGCCCGACCCCGAGCGGCTGCGCGCCGCGGGGCAGGCCCTGCTCGACCGGCACGAGAGCCTGCGCGCGGGCTTCCGCTACCTCTCCTCCGGCCGCCCGGTGGCCGTCGTGCCGCGCTCGGTGCCGCTGCCGTGGCGCCACGTCGACCTCACCGCCGTCCCGGACGCCGGGCAGGAGTGGGAGCGTCTGCTGCTGCAGGAACGCCGCCGCTTCGACCCCGCCGAACCGCCGCTGCTGCGGCTGCTGCTGGCCCGGACGGGCGAGGGCGCCCACCGCCTCGTCCTGTCCCACCAGCACCTGCTGCTCGACGGCTGGTCGGTGCCCCGCCTGATGGCGGAACTGACCGCCCTCTACGAAGGGACCACCCCGCCCGCCGGCGCCCCCTACCGCGACTACCTGCGCTGGCTCGCCGCGCAGGACACGGCGGCCTCCGCGGCCGCCTGGGCCACGGCCCTGGACGCGCTGGAGGAGGCCACCCACCTGGTGCCCGCCGACGCAGGCCGGGCGCCGGTCGTGCCGCTCACCCACACGGTCGAGGCCGACGAGGAGCTGACGGAGGCGCTGGGCGCGCTCGCCCGGCGTCGTGGGCTCACCGTCAACACCCTCGTGCAGGCCGCCTGGTCGGTCGTGCTGTCCCGGCTGACCGGCCGCGACGACGTGGTGTTCGGTGCGACGGTCGCGGGTCGTCCGCCGGAGCTGGACGGCGTCGAGTCGATGATCGGCCTGTTCATCAACACCGTGCCCGTACGCGTCCGGCTGCGCCCGCAGGAGCCGGTCGGCGCCCTGCTGGACCGCCTCCAGGACGAGCAGTCGCGCCTGCTGCCGCACCAGCACCTGGGCCTGGCCGACATCCAGCGCGGCGCCGGACTCGGCGACCTCTTCGACACGCTGATGGTCTTCGAGTCCTACCCGGTCGCGGAGGAGCCGGAGGAGCCGGGGCTGCGCCTGTCGGTGCGCGAGCACGAGGACTCCACGCACTACCCGTTCGCATGGGCCGTCGAGCCCGACGAACGCCTGCGCCTGACGGCCGAGTTCCGCCCCGACCTGTTCACCCCGGCCGCCGCCGGGCGCATCGCCTCGGCGATGCTCTCCGTCCTGTCGGCGATGGCCGCCGACCCGGACACCGCCGTCGGCCGCATCGACATCCTGGGCGACGCCGACCGGCGCCTGCTGCTGGAGGCCTGGAACGACACGGCCCTGCTCCCGCGGGCCGGCGACGCCACCGTCCCCGCCCTCTTCGCGGCGCAGGCCGCCGCGTCCCCGGACGCGGTCGCCGTCACCGACCCGTCCGTGACGTGGACCTTCGCCGAACTGGCCGCACGTACCGGGCGGCTGGCCCGCGTGCTGGCCGGCGCGGGCGCGGGCCCCGAGGGCATCGTGGCGCTGGCGCTGCCCCGTACCGCCGACCACATCACGGCGATCCTGGCCGTCATGACGGCGGGCGCCGCCTACCTGCCCGTCGACCCCTACCTGCCCGCCGACCGCGTGCTCGACATGCTCGCCGACGCGGCGCCGCGGCTGATCCTCACCACGCGGGAACTCGCCGCGTCCCTGCCGGACACCGGTGTCCCGGTGCTGCACCTGGACGCCCTCGACGGGCTGCCCGAGGCGGCCCCGCAGGCACCGGCCCCCGACCACCCGGCGTACGTCATCTACACCTCGGGCTCGACGGGCCGCCCCAAGGGCGTCGTCGTCACCCAGCGCAGCCTCGCCAACCTCTTCCACAGCCACCGCCACGACCTCCACGACCGCGCCAAGGAACTGACCGGGCGCCGCCACCTGCGGGTCGGCCACGCCTGGTCGTTCTCCTTCGACGCGTCCTGGCAGCCGCAGCTGTGGCTGCTCGACGGCCACGCGCTGCACATCGTGGACGACGAGACGCGCCGCGACGCGGAGCAGCTCGCCGCCCTGATCCGCGCCGAGGGGCTGGACTTCATCGAGGTCACACCGTCGCTGCTCGCCCAGATGGCGGACGCCGGACTGATCCGCGACGGAAACTGCCCGCTGGCGGTGGTCGGCGTCGGCGGCGAGGCCGTGCCGGACGCCCTCTGGTCGCGCCTGGCGGCGCTGGGGTCCACCGAGGCCTTCAACCTGTACGGGCCCACCGAGGCCACCGTCGACGCCCTCGTCGGCCGGGTCGCCGACAGCGACCGGCCCGTCGTCGGCCGCGCCGTGCGGGGCACGCGGGCCTACGTCCTGGACGGCTCGCTGCGCCTGGTCCCGCCCGGCGTCACCGGCGAGCTGTACCTGTCCGGCGCCGGGCTGGCCCGCGGCTACCTGGGCCGGCCCGACCTGACGGCGGAGCGCTTCGTCGCCGACCCGTACGGCCCGCCCGGCGCCCGGATGTACCGCACCGGCGACCTCGCGAGGTGGACCGAGGAGGGGCAGCTGGAGTACGCCGGCCGCTCCGACGACCAGGTCAAGATCCGCGGCTACCGGGTCGAGCTCGCCGAGGTCGAGACCGCCATCGCCGCGCACGGCACCGTGGCCCAGGTCGTCGTCGCCGCCCGCGAGGACCGGCCCCGCGTGCGGCAGCTGGTCGGCTACGTCGTCCCCGCCGAGGGCCGCACCGCCGACCCCGCCGCCCTGCGCGCCCACGTGGCGGCGAGCCTGCCGGAGTACATGGTCCCGGCCGCCGTGGTCGTCCTGGACCGGCTGCCGCTGCTGTCCAACGGCAAGCTGGACCGCAAGGCGCTGCCCGCCCCCGACTTCACCGCGGGCACGGGCGGCCGCAGGCCCGGCAACGACACCGAACGCACCCTGTGCGGCCTGGTCGCCGAGGTGCTGGGACTGCCCGCCGAGGCCGTCGGCACCGACGACGACTTCTTCGCCCTCGGCGGCGACAGCATCGTCGCGATGCAGTTCGTCAGCCGGGCCCGGGCGGCAGGGCTGCGGATCACCCCCCGTCAGGTGTTCCAGCACCGCGACGTGGCCTCGCTCGCCGGGGTCGCCGTCCCGCTCGCGGGCGACGAGCTGGTCCGCACCCACGACGACGGCACGGGCCTCGTCCCGCTCACCCCGATCATGCACGCCCTGCGCGAGCGCGGCGGCCCCATCTGGGGCTACCACCAGGCCGCCTTCCTGCAGACCCCGGCGGACCTGGACGAGGACGGCCTACTGGCGGTCCTGCGCGCCGTGGCCGACCGGCACGACATGCTCCGCGCCCGCCTGGAACGCACCCGCACCCAGCCGTGCCACAAGGGCGACAGGGGCGAGCAGTGGGCGCTGCGCGTGCCCGCCCCGGGCACCGTCGACGTGGCGTCCTGGCTCGCCCGCGCCGACGTCTCGGGCGCGGACGACACCGCGCTGCGGGAGGCGATCTCCGCCCACGCGGTCAGCGCGCGCGCCGGACTCGACCCCGACACCGGCGACATGGTGCGCGCGGTGTGGTTCGACGCCGGGCCCGGACGGCCGGGACGGCTGCTGCTGCTCCTGCACCACCTCGTCGTCGACGGCGTGACCTGGCGCATCCTGCTCCCCGACCTCGAGACCGCCTGGGCGGCCGTCGCGGCGGGCCGCACACCGGAGCTGCCCCCCGTGGACGTCTCCTTCCGCCGCTGGTCCGAACTGCTCACCGCCCGCGCCCTCGACCCCTCCCGCGAGGACGAACTGCCCCGTTGGACCTCGGTCCTCGCGGACGGCGCGGGCCTGCCGCTGGCCCGGCCGCTCGACACGGCACGCGACACCGTGGAGAGCACCCGCTACCTGTCGCTGACCCTGCCTGCCGAGGTCACCGGGCCGCTGCTCGGGCGGGTGCCCGCCGCGTACGGCGCGAGCGTCAACGACGTGCTGCTGACCGCCTTCGCGCAGGCCGTCGCCGACTGGCGCACCCGGCTGCTGGGCGCGGAGCCCGGCACCGCGGTCCTCGTCGACCTCGAAGGCCACGGCCGCGAGGAGGAACTCGCCGGCAACGCCGACCTGTCCCGTACCATCGGCTGGTTCACCAGCGTCGTCCCGGTCCGCCTCGACCCGGGCCCGGCGGGCCTCGACCCCGACGAGGCCGTCGCCCGCGTCCGCGAGCACCTGACGGGCCCGTCCACCGGCGGCGTCGGACACGGCCTGCTGCGGCACCTCAACCCGGTCACCGGTCCGGAACTGGCCCGGCTCGCCGAGCCGCAGATCGAGTTCAACTACATGGGCCGCTTCGACGTCCCCGAGGCCGCCGACTGGTCGTACGCGCCGGAGGGCGACGCCGCCGACCTCGACGCCGACCCCGGGATGCCGATGTCCCACGCCCTCACCCTCAACGCCCTCACCGAGGACCGCCCCGGCGGCCCCGAGCTGAGCGCCCACTGGGCCTACGCCGGCGAACTCCTCACCGAGGAGGCCGTCCGGGATCTGGCGCAGACCTGGTTCCGGGCCCTTGAGGCCCTGGTCACACGGAAGGAAACCACCCGATGAGCACCAACCCCTTCGAGAACCCCGACGGCGTCTACTCCGTCCTGGTCAACGCCGAGGGCCAGCACAGCCTGTGGCCGGACTTCGTCGCCGTCCCGGCCGGCTGGACCGTCGCCCACGGCCCGGCCGCCCGCCAGGAATGCCTGGAGTACATCGAGACCAACTGGACGGACCTGCGCCCGAAGAGCCTCGTCGAGGGCCGGTAGCCGCCCGCACACGCCGAGGGGGCCGCCCCGCACCGCGCGGGTCGGCCCCCTGCGTACCCCGGCCGACGGATCCGACCGACCTCGACCGTAATTCCGTCGACGAAGTGTGAGCAGGCCTGGCAGGCTGCGCACATGACCGACCGAATCGAGTCCCACCCCGCCCGGTGAGCGCCCGGGAAGAGCGCGACGCGCTCACGCTGCCGCCCGCCCTGTACGACCGTGCCCTGCACCTGCTGCGCGAATCCCCGGACGGGCTGCCGCCCCGGCGCGGGCACTCCCTCCCGGGGAAAGCCGAGTCAGCCGGTCCCCACCTGCCCCGGGACGAGGTCAGGGCCGCCATCCGCGCGGCCCTCGACCCGCTGCCGGACGACTCACCCACCCTCCACCACCGCTTCGCCCGGCTCGGCGTAGGGGACCGCCACAGGTCCCTGATCCGCTCCGCCGTCGCGGACCTGCAGCTGCCGGAGGAGCAGCGGGACACGGCCCGCGCACTGGCCCGGCGACTGACCAGGACCGGTACCACCGTGCCCGCCGTCACGGCGGGAATCGCCCTCCTCATCCGTCTCGGCGAGCCCGAGGACGTACCGTACCTCGCGGCTCTCGGGGTGTTCCGGCAGCTCACCGGTCTGGCCGTGAACGCCCTCGACCGACTGGACCGCAGGTCCGCGGCCGTCGTCCACCTCGCCACCTTCGCCGACGACGAGCTGCGGCCCCTCGTCAGGGCCCTGCGGACGGGAGACGAGCACGCGGTTTTCGCCGCGACGACCGCCCTTCCCAACCCGCTGCGCGGACTCGGCGCGGCGCACGCACGCCGGGTCGCGGAGGCCGTTCGGTTGCCCGGACTGCTTGACCGGCACCCCCGGGACACGGCTCTGCTGGCACAGGCGGGCAGGCTGCTCGTGGTGATGGGGCGCTCGTACGACGACCCGAGCCACCTCCTCGCCTACCGGGACGCACTTGCCCTGTACGAGAGGGTCGTCACACGTGCGGGACTCCTCGCGCCTACCCTCGACCACCATGCCACCCTGCTCTCGCTCGCCCTCGACATGAGCAGCGGCTCAGCGGTGCTCCTGGACTGGCCGAGGAACCGGCGTGCGGCGCTGCTCGACACACTCGGGCGGCTGCTGGCCGAACCACGATGGGCCCCGCAGACGGCAGTCCCGGCGAGCACCGCGGAGCAGCGGCGGCGAGCGGGCTGGATCCGGCGGACCGGGCGGCGGCCGTTCACCCTCCCGGCCACGGGCGGCCGGCTGCGCATCGAGGTGGTGCCGGGTGACCCCGCGGACCGGGACCGGGCCGAGACCCGCATCCTCGTCGACGGCCGCCCCGTCGTCCCGGCGCTCTTCTCCCACGGTCCCGCGAACAGCCCCGAACTCCTGCTGGAGGAGGGGCGACTGCGCGCAGGTCCGGAGCCTCGCGAAGTGCAACTCGCGGAGGCCCGCTGCACCGAAGGCTGCTGCGGGGCGCTCCACGTCACGATCCGGCGCGACGGGGGGCAGGTTGTGTGGTCGAACTGGCGCCGGGCGCTGCCCGGTTCGGAGGAGCCCACGCCCGAGCCACCGCCGTACCGCTTCGACGCCGCGGCCTACGACGCGGAGGTCGCCCGCGCGGAGACCGACCGCGGGTGGTCCTGGCGCGCCCGTACCGTGGCCCGCCTCATCAAGGCGGGTCTGGTGGCGGAGCCCGATCTGCTGGGCAGATGGGATGCCAGCCGTGGCTGGATCAGCAGCAGCTTCGACGACCGGACGGACACCACCGTGGTGACCTTCTGGTACGTGCCCGGACTCGCCTCGGGGAACCCCGACCGGCCCGACAGCCCGCTCCAGTTCCGGTGGGACATCGCGGACGACGGCACACCGCCCGAGGCACAGGCCGCGGCCGCTTTGCGGCGCCTGTCGGGGGAGGACCCGAAGACCTACGCACGGCTGTGCGGCGGAACCCGGGAGCGCGCTCGGGAACTCGGGTACCCGTGGCCCGACACCTGGTGACCGGCACCGGGCCGACAGGAAGCTGCCCGGTGGTGTGTGCAGGCGTGCACACACCACCGGGCAGGCGGACGCTCAGGACGCGGGCTGCTCCACCTTCGTGGCCGGGTCGCCGTCCACCGCGGCGGCGAGCTGCGGGACGAGGCGGTCGAGGACGTAGGGGATGCTCAGCACGGTCGACAGGGACACCGCGTTGCCGTAGTCGCCGGACTCCTTGACGAAGACCTCGCGGCCCTCCTTCACGACCTTCAGGTCGGCGTACAGCTTGTCCTCGTGCAGCTTCGCGACGGCCGTGGTGGTGTCCGGCACGATCCACACCGCGACGCTCTGGTCGAGCAGATCGGTGCGCTCCTTGCTGATGTTGGCGCCGAACGTGTCGCCGATCACCTTGTCCAGGTCGGCCGGGAGCTTCAGCCCGAGGTCGGCCAGCAGCCGCGAGCGGGCGTCCTGGCTGCCGTAGACGAAGGTGCCCTCGTACGGGGTGGCCATCACCGTGGTGGCGTCGGCGAACTCGGGGTGCGCCTTCTTGGCCTCGGCGAACTTCGCCTCGACGCCCTCGACGAGCTTCGTGGCCTCCTCGGGCTTGCCGAGCGCCTTGCCGATGGTCTCGGTCTGCTGCTGCCACGGGATGCCGTAGTCGTTGAACTCCTTGGGCTGGGCCACGACCGGCGCGAACTTCGACAGCGTGTCGTACTGCGCCTTGGTCAGGCCCGAGTACAGGGCGAGGATCAGATCGGGCCTAAGGGCGGCGATCTTCTCGACCTGCGGCCCGGTGCCGGTGTCCTTCAGGACGGTGGGCGCCGCGGCGGAGCCCAGCTTGTCCTGCGCCCAGGGGCCGACGGCGCCCTTGTAGCCGCCGATCCACTCGGTGGTGCCGACCGGGACGGTGCCGAGCGCGAGGACGGCGTCCTGGTCGGTGAGGCCCACGGTGACCACGCGCTTGGGCTCGGACTTGATCGTGGTGCTGCCGTACTTGTGGGCGATCGTGACGGGGAAGGCGTTGCCCGCCGACGCCTTGGTGGAGCCGGAGCCCGGCTTCGACGCGTCGGAGGGCGAGTCGGAGGAGCCGCAGGCGGCTGCCGCACCGACGAGCATCAGTACGGAGGCGAGCAGTCCGGCGAACCGGGTGGCTCTGTTGGCGCGGGGCATCGGGTGATCCTTCTGTTCGTTTCGGTTCTGGACGGGTTGGTTCAGAGGCGGCGGCCGCTACGGCCGGGGGGTGCTGCGGTGCTCCGCCCAGGCCTGCCACAGGGCGGCGTACGGCCCCCCGGCGGCGCGCAGTTCGTCATGGGTACCGCTCTCGGCGATGCGGCCCTCCTCCATCACCACCACCCGGTCGGCGGCGGCGGCCTGGCTGAGCCGGTGCGCGACGACCAGGGCCGTACGGCCCTCCAGCGCGCGCTCGGCGGCCTCCTCCAGCCGCCCGGCGCCGGCGCTGCCGGCCTCCGCGGTGGCCTCGTCGAGGACGGCGACCGGTGGGTCGGCCAGCACCAGCCGGGCGAGGGCGAGTTGCTGCGAGCGGTCAGCGGTCAGCCGGTGGCCGCCCTCGCCGACGACGGTGTCGAGGCCCTCGGGCAGCGCCTGAGCCCAGCCGAGCGCGCCGACCCGCTCCAGGGCTTCGCGCAGTTCCTCGTCGGTGGCGTCCGGTCGGGCCAGGCGCAGGTCGTCGGCGAGCGGGCCGGAGAAGACGTGCACCTCCTGCGTGACCAGCGCGACCGTGCGCCCGGTCTCCGCGGGTTCGCCGCCGCCGACGTCGACCCGGCCGGACGACGGCCGGTGGATGCCGACGACGATCTTGGCGAGCGTGGTCTTGCCGGCGCCGCTGGCACCGACGAGGGCGACCCTCTCCTTGGGCCGCAGCACCAGGTCCACGTCGGTGAGCACCGGCCGTCCCGGCACGTAGGCGTGGCCGACGCCCTCCACGGTCACGGCGGGAACACCGGGGACGTTCTGCCGCTGGGCGTCATCCGCGACGAGGGGCACCGGCTCGTCGACGACGCCGACCAGCCGGGCCAGGGCGGCGGTCGCGGACTGGGCGTCGTCCAGCAGCACCAGCGCGGTGTTCACCGGGCCGAACAGGCTGTGGAAGTACAGGGCCGCCGCCGTCGCCGTGCCGATCGACGCGGAGCCGCCGCGCACCAGCAGGAAACCGGTGACCAGCACGGCGGCCAGCCCGGTGTACTCGGCCACGTGCAGCCGGCTGTAGAAGCGCAGCACCAGCTGCACCCCGCGCAGCGTCAGGTCGACCGCCGCGCGGGAGCGTTCGGTGACCCGCTCGGTGTGCCCGGCCTCGGCCCGGTAGGCCCGTACGGTCGCCGCGCCGCCGATGGTGTCGAGCAACTGCTGCTGCTGGGCGCCGGTGGCGATGCGCTCCTTGGCGTACAGCGGTGTGGCGTTGCGGACGTACCAGCGCGCGGTGTGCGCCTGCACGGGCACCGCGAGCAGCGCCGCCAGCAGGAACCGCCAGTCCAGGACCGCGAGGGCGGCCAGCGTCAGCACGATCGACAGCCCCGAGCGCACCAGTTCCGGCAGCGCGGTGCGTACCGCGTCCGCCACCCGTGACACGTCCCGCGTCACCCGGGAGTTGAGGTCGCCGGAACCGGCCCGCTCCAGGCGCTCCAGCGGCAAAGACAGTGCCCGCTCGACGAAGCGCTCGCGCAGCTCGGCCAGCACGGTCTCGCCGAGCCGTGACACCAGCGACATGCCGAAGGCGGTGGCCACGCCCTGCGCCACGGCGACCAGCACCAGCAGCACCACGGGCAGCGTCAGCGCCCCCGCCGGGCGCCGGTCGGTCACCAGGTCGACGATGTGCCCCAGCAGCGGCTGGGTCAGCAGCCCCACCGTCGTGGCCGCCACCATCACCACGGCCCCGCCCACCGCCAGCGCCTGGTGCGGACGCAGCAGTTCCCGTACCGCGGCACGCGTCCGCGCGGGCGTCGCCGTGGGCAGCAGCTCCCGCGCCGCGGATCCCGATGCCGTCGTCATGCCAGTACCGCCGTCCGGTAGGTCGCGTCGCCGTGCACGAGGTCGCCGTGCGCGCCGTCGGCCGCCACCCGGCCGCCGTCGAGGAGGACGACGCGGTCGGCGACGGACAGCAGGGCCGGGCTGTTGGTCACCAGCAGCGTGGTGCGGCCGCGGCGGTGCTCGCGCAGGCCGCCGGCGATGCGGGCCTCGGTGACCGCGTCGACCGCCGTGGTGGGGTCGTGCACGACGAGCACCGGGCGGTCGGCGACGAGGGCGCGGGCGAGCGCGACGCGCTGGCGCTGGCCGCCGGAGAGCGAGCGGCCGCCCTCGGTGACCTCGGTGGCGGTGCCCCGCGGCAGGGCCCGGGCCACCTCGTCCGCGCAGGCGGCGGCCAGCGCGAGGTCGTCGTCCCCGGTGCCGCCCAGGTTGTCGGCGAGGGTGCCCTCGAACAGGTCGGCGTCGTGCGCCGCGACGAGGACCACGGTGCGCAGCCGCGCGGGGTCGAGCTCCGGCAGGGGTACGTCGTCCAGTTCGACGACGCCGGCCTCCGGGTCCGTGGTGCGGCCGAGGCAGGCGAGCAGTGCCTGCGCGGCGGCCGGGTCGGTGCTGGCGACGCCGAGCAGTTCTCCGGGCCGGACGTCGAGGTCGGCCTCGCGCAGGGCGCCGAGGGTGACGCCGCGCAGCCGCAGCCCGCCGCGTACCGGTTCCGGCAGGGCGCGGTCGCCCGGCTGCACGTCGGGCTCCGCGGCGAGCACGGCCGCGATGCGTCCCGCGGAGGCCCGCCCCTGGGCGAACTCGGTGTTGACCCAGGCGAAGACCTCCAGCGGCCCCAGGAGGAACAGCGCCAGGCCGACCGCCGAGACGAGCTGACCCAGCGTGATGTCGCCCGCCGTGGCGAGCCGTCCGCCGATCAGCGCGACCACCGCGATGAAGACCCCGGTCAGGGTGAGCACCACCCCGCTCTGCCAGGCCTCCGCGCGCGCCGCCCGCACCGTGGCGCCCAGCGAGGCGCGGCTGGTGCGCCGGTACCGTTCGACGGCGGCGCTCTGCGCCCCGATCCCCTTGAGCACCCGCAGTCCCGCCACCAGGTCGGCGGCGATCCCGGAGGCGTACGCGGCGCGCTCCTGCTCGGCCTCGCTGCGCCGCTCCAGGGGCTTGCTGAGCAGGTGCCCGAGCCAGAGCAGCACCGGTGTGCCGAGGAGGACGACCAGGCCCAGCAGGACGGAGATCCGCAGCAGCGCCACGGCGCTGACCAGGAGTCCGGTGAGGGCCGAGATCCCGGTCATGACCGCCATGTTGACGGCGCCGACCCGCTTGGCGTCCTCGGTGGCGATGTTGGCCAGCTCACCGGGCAGATGGCCGCGTTCGGCGCCGCCGCGGGGGTCGAGGACCCGGCGTACGAGGGCGATCCGCAGTTCGTGCGCGGCCTGTTCGGCGGCGCGTTCGCCGGCGCGGGCGCCGAAGCGGAAGCTGAAGGAGAGCCCGACGTACACGACGGCCAGCACCGCGAGCCAGCCGGAGAGTGCACGTCCGTCGCCGTCGGACACGGCCTGGTCGATGACGATGCCGATGAGGACGGGGACGAGCGCCTCCCCGAACTGATGGCCGGCGCCGAGCACGGCGCCCACGGCGACGTCCTTCCGCCGGTCCTTGACCGTCCGCAACAGGACATCCCGCCCCGACGGCACCTTCGTTCCCACCCCGCGACCCCTCCGGAACCCAGCCGACGGCGACCAGCACGCCCTGTCTGAAGCTTAGGTAAGGCTACACTAAGTCCCCCTCGGGGGTGAGGTCCCCCGGAGACGTCCCGGACCCCGCGGCAGGCGACGCGCCGGGGCCCGGCGAAGTGACCTCGGCCACGTGCGCACCCCACGCTTGACCTCAAGCGCTTGAGGTTCCGAAGACTGAGGACGTGGCAATGACAGACGCCCCGCCGGTGTCGATCCAGGAGGTGTCGCGACGCAGCGGCCTCTCCGAGCCGACACTGCGCTACTACGAGAAGATCGGCCTGATCGGCCCGGTCCCCCGTGACGAGAGCAGCGGCCACCGCCGCTACGGCGCTTCCACGGTGGAGAGGATCGAGGCCCTGAGCTGCCTCAAGGCGACCGGGATGAGCGTGCGCGACATGCACGCCTACCTCCGTCACCTCGACGGGGAGGCGGACCCCGACCGGGCCGTGCAACTGCGCGAGCTGTTCCGGCGCAACGCCGACCGGGTGGCCGAGGAGCTCGAGCGGATGCGGGTCCGCCTGCGGTACCTGCAGCTCAAGACAGACCTGTGGGACGCGCGGGAGCGGGGCGACGACGACGCGGAGCAGCGTGCCGTGGACGAACTCACGCGCACGGTGCCCGATCTGAGATAGGGAAGAGAACACCATGTACGACCTGAACCCCGGCTCCGGACCCGTCCTCGTGACGGGCGGCAGCGGCTACCTCGGCTCGCACGTCCTCGACGCGCTGCTGCGCGCCGGCCACCGGGTACGCACCACCGTCCGGTCGCCGGACCGCGTGGAAGGCGTCCGCGCGACGGCGGCCCGGGTGGGCGCCGACCCCGGACGGCTGGAGATCGTCGTTGCCGACCTGGGCGCGGACGTGGGCTGGGCGGAGGCGGTGAAGGGCTGCGAGCACGTCCTGCACGTGGCGTCGCCCTTCCCGGCCCGGCAGCCCCGCCACGAGGACGAGGTCATCGTCCCGGCCCGGGACGGAGCACTGCGCGTGCTGCGGGCGGCGCGTGACCACGGCGTCCGGCGCGTGGTGATGACCTCGTCCTTCGCCGCCGTCGGCTACAGCCGTACGGGTGGCGGCGCCTACGACGAGAGCGACTGGACCGACCCAGGGGACGACCTGACCCCCTACGTCAAGTCCAAGGCGGTCGCCGAGCGCGCCGCATGGGACTTCACGGCCGCCGAGGGAGGCGGGCTCGAACTGGCCGTGATCAATCCGCCCGGGATCTTCGGCCCCGTGCTGGACCGGCACCTGTCCGCCTCGGTGGGGCTCGTCAAGGCGATGCTGGAGGGGGCCCTGCCGGTGGTCCCGCCGCAGTACTTCGACGTGGCCGACGTGCGTGACGTGGCCGAGGCCCACCTGCGGGCGATGACGGAACCGGCCGCCGCGGGCGAGCGCTTCCTCATCGGCACCGGAACGGCGACGAGCCTCTTCGCGATGGCCCGCATCCTGGCGGAGGGGCTGGGCGAGCGCGCCGCGAAGGTGCCGTCCCGGGAACTCACCCCCGAGGAGGTGCGGGAGGGCGCGCGCACCGACCCGGCGCTGCGGGAGGCGGCGGGTCGGCTGGGCAAGGTGCCGGTGCTCCGCACCGACAAGGCGCGCGCGGTGCTGGGCTGGGAGCCCCGCTCCGTGGGGACGACCGTCCTCGACACCGCCGAGAGCCTGTTGCGGCTGGGGCTGGTCGACGTCTGACGCCCCGTGCGGGTCACGTCGGCCAGTGGTACCCGAGGGTGAAGTCGACCACCACGGCGAAGGTCAGGTACAGCAGCCAGGCGGCGGTCAGCAGGCGGAACAGCCCCATCACGCGCTCCGCGACGGGCACGCCGACCGACATGACGAACTTGCTGAGGTAGACGGCGAAGAGCCCGACGAAGACCAGCCCGACGGGCCAGTCGTGGACCGCGAAGAACACCGTCGCGCCGAGGGCCGAAAGGACCATGTAGGCCACGCCGACCCCGGCGTTGACGCGTGCGTCGTTGCCGCGGTAGCGGTCCCAGCCGAGCGCGAACCAGTGGATGCCGTACGCGGTGAAGGCCAGCGCGGCCATGTAGAGCGGCGGCTCCTTGAACACCTCGAACCAGGTGAGGCCCACGAAGAGGATGACGCCGGCCAGGAGCTGGCAGAAGCCCGGCAGCCAGATGCCCCAGACGCCCATCGCCCGGTCGACCCGCTCGTCCCTCTTGGGCCAGCCGAACAGCTCCTGGGAGCCCCAGATCAGATAGCCGGTCGCCAGGCCGAAGAAGCCGAGGGCGAGCGGTGGGTACACCGACGGTTCAAAAATGACATCCATTAGTCCATTATTCACCCAAATGGGTCATAATGCCCATTCGGCCCACGGGGCGCGGTTCCCGCACTTCGGCGCACGGTGATGACGGAGGGTGTCGAATTCGTCACCTTCCGTCCATGCCGAACGAGTCGTGGACGGGGCGGACCTCGACCGCCACGACGTGGAAGTCGACGACGCGTCCGGCGATCTCCCGCGCACGTTCCGGGCTCGCGCAGTCGACCACGTAGTAGGCAGTCACCTGCTCCCTCGCCTCCGTGAGCGGTCCGTCCGCCGTCGTCGCGCCGTCCGCGCGCAGCCGGATCGTCGTGGTGTCCCTGGGGTAGGCGAGTCCGGCCCCGTTCAGCAGCTCGCCGGTGCCCGCGAGATCCTTGTGCAGCTCGTCGTGCCGGCGGAACACCTCGGCGCGTTCCTCGGCGGTCATCGCCTCGGTCGCCGCGGGGTCGGCGTACATCAGCACCAGGTACTTCATGCCACCACCCTGGCAGAAGGCCGCTCGTCGCGGCCTTCTGCCGGCGGAACTTCAGCCCGCCGCGATGCGGAGCCTGATCGTCCGTGACTGCGGGCGCAGCGCGAACTCGGGCCACACGTCCGGCCCGCACGCCCGGGAGCCGAGGCCGTGCTGGGCCGCGTCGACGAACAGGTGGCTGGTCGCCGACTCAGGGAGCTCGAACGGGTGCGCCGCCCGGGCGATCTGCTGCGGGGTGTGGCGGCTGAGCGTGAAGCCCGGGAGGCGCCCCTGTCCGTCCGGGACGGTCACGAAGCGCAGCACTCCGGCGCCGCCACTGGTCAGTTCCAGCCGTCGCAGGCGGGAGCGGTGCCCGGTCTCCTGGGGGCGCGCGTAGGCGACGGAGAGCTCGTCGACGCCGGCGGAGAAGCGGCCGGTGCGCGCCGCGCGGAGGCTGTCGGGATAGGACTCGCGCGGGCCCGTGCCGAACCACTCGGCGCCGTCGACGGGGGCGCCGCCGTCGGGCAGGTCGAAACGGACGCCGATGCGCGGCCACACCGTCGCCCAGCCGCCCGACGGCTCGATCTCCACCCGCAGTTCGAGCTCGTCCCCCTGGAGGGACCAGACGGTCTCCACCGTCACCGACGACGCGGTGTTCGCCGCGGACACCTTGGCGACGGTCCGCAGCGCGTCCGTGGCGGTCTCCACCGACAGCACCCGCGTGGTCAGCCGGTCCAGGCCGTCGCCACGCCAGAGTTCGGCGTTGGAGACCCCGGGGACGTGGGCGTCGCTCTCCTCGGCCACCCCCGAGGTGCCCTCGTCGTTGTCGGTCGGGGCGCGGAACAGCTCCAGCCGCGGGCCCGCCACGGCGCGGCCGGCGAGCCGTACCAGGTCCCCGCCGGCGAACTCGGCGATGCCGAGCGTCAGCGTCCCCTCGCTCCGCCGCCAGTCGGCCGGAAGCCGGACGGCGGGCACGGCACGTCGCGCCGAACGGTCCAGCTGGGCGGTCGCGACCACATGGCCCTCGGTCGCCCACGCGGTGCCGGCCGCCAGGACCGCGTCCAGGGTGAGCCAGGTCTCCGCGTCCCGCGACACCGCGATCCGCGGCAGCGGCACGCGCGCCGACCCGCCCGCCACGACGACGGGCACGTCCAGGTCCCCGGCGTCCACGGGCGTCCCGTCGTGCTCGACGCGCCAGCGGAAGCGCAGGTCGGCGGTGTCGGCCGAGTGCCGCAGATTGGTGATCGTCACCACGCCGTCGTCGCCGCCGTCGCCGTCGGCGCCCGCGTCGAAGGTGAAGCGGACCGGCTGCACGACCGCCTTGAACTCGTGGAGGCCTGGGGTCGGGACGTCGTCGCTGAGCACCATCCCGTCCATCACGAAGTTGCCGTCGTGCACGACCTCCCCGAAGTCGCCGCCGTAGGCGTAGTAGGGCGTGCCGTCCGGGGCCGTCGTCAGGATGCCGTGGTCGCGCCATTCCCACACGAAGCCGCCGTGCAGGCGCGGATGCCGGTGCACCAGCGCCTCGTACTGGTCGAGGGCGCCCGGCCCGTTGCCCATCGCGTGGGCGTACTCGCACAGCAGGAACGGCTTGGTGCGCTGCCGTGCGCCCTGCGAGGGGGTGCAGTCCTGCAGCGGGGTGCGCGAGCCGTCGGTCCCGATCTGCTCGGTCTCCGGCACCGAGGCGTACATGCGCGAGTAGACGTCCGTGTACGCGCCGGTGTGGTCGCCCTCGTAGTGCACGGGGCGCCCCGCGTCGCGGGCGTGCACCCAGGCCGACATCGCGGCGAGGTTGGCGCCGGTGCCCGCCTCGTTGCCGAGCGACCAGAGCACGATGCTGGGGTGGTTCTTGTCCCGTTCGACGGTGCGCCGGATCCGGTCCAGGTACGCCTCCCGCCACGCCGGGTCGTCGCTGGGGTTGCCGGCCCAGCCGACCTTGTCGAAGCCGTGCGTCTCCAGGTCGCACTCGAGGACGACCCAGAACCCGAGTTCGTCGGCGAGGTCGAGCAGCCGCGGATGCGGCGGGTAGTGGCTGGTGCGGATCGCGTTGACGTTGAACCGCTTCATCAGGGCCAGGTCCTCGCGCGCGTGCTCCTCGTCGAAGACACGGCCGCGCTCGGGGTGGGTCTCGTGGCGGTTCATCCCGTGGAAGACGACGCGGCGGCCGTTGACCAGGAACCGGTCGCCGCGGATCTCGACCGTGCGGAAGCCCGTCCGCACCGTGACGGTCTCCGCCGCCGAGGCCACCGTGACCTCGTACCGCCGCGGCACCTCGGCCGACCAGGGTTCCACGCCGTCGACCTCGAACGCGGTCACCTCGGCCGCGGAGCCCCAGACCCGCTCGACGCCGAGCTCGGGGATGCGGAGGGTGACCGGGAACGCCGCCGCCTCCGCGGTGACCTCCGGGTCGATCCGGCCGCGCCCCCGCTCGAACCCGGTGCGCAGCCAGACGTCCTCGATGCCCCCGACGGGCCGCGCGATCAGGGTGACGTCGCGGAAGATGCCCGGCAGCCACCACTGGTCCTGGTCCTCGAGGTAGCTCGCCGCCGACCACTGGTGCACGCGCACGGCGACGACGTTGTCGCCCGGGCGCACGGACGCGGTCACGTCGAACTCGTGGGCCAGCCGGCTGCCCGAGGCACTGCCGACCTCGTCGCCGTTCACCCACACCTTGAAGAGCGACTCCACGCCGTCGAAGCGCAGCACGACCCGCTCGGCCCGCGACCAGTCGGCGGGCAGGTCGAAGTGGCGGCGGTAGTCGCCGGTCGGGTTCTCGTCCGGCACGTGGGGCGGGTCGATGGGGAAGGGGAACTGGATGTTGGTGTAGATGGGCCGGCCGTAGGTCCCGTCCCCCTGGAGCACCCAGTGGGAGGGCACCGGGATGTCGTCCCAGCCGCCGTCGTCGAAGCCTTCGGCCGCGAAGTCGTCCGCCGCCGTCGCCGTGGGCGACAGACGGAACCGCCAGTGCCCGTTGAGCGAGCGGGAGGGGGCGTCGGAGTGCAGCCACGAGCGCGCCGGACGCAGCGCGCCACGCCCTGGTGTGGTGTCCGAAACATACGCGGAGAGCTCGGAGGGCAAGAGGTCACAACTCTTTCTTGGTAGCGAGAGGGGGATCCGGTGTGCGGTCACGGCCGCGGTCGGGGTCACGGCCGCGACCGCGGCTACCTGAGCACGATCGTCCGGATCTCCCACGGGCCGAGGGCGAGTTCGAGCGCGCCTTCCGCGGGTGCGGTGGCCAGCGGCCGGCCGAGCAGGTCGACCGTGGTCACCCGGCCGAACGCACCGGTGACACGGGCGGTGGAGCCCGTGTCGCTCATCGCCACCAGCCGCACCTCGGTGCCGGCACCGAGCTCGTCGCCGGTGACGCGGCGGACGCTGGAGACGAAGACGTCCGTGCCGTCGACCCGCACGCCGGCCGTGTCGGGGGGCAACTGCCCACCGGCGGGCGCCGTACCGCGGGTGACCAGCACGTCGTTGCGGAACTCCTCGGCCAGGGCGACCGCGTCCGCGGCCTGCCAGCCGGTCGCCGACGGCAGGACGGCGAAACGGTTCTCGATGCGCACCCCGAGGTCCTGCGCCCCCGGCGCGGGGATCTCGCTCGCCGCCGGCTCGTCGCGGAGCGGATGGATGTTGACACTGATCGAGCCGATCGCGCGCAGGAGGGTCACGGCGAGTTCGGCACCCCCGGCGGTCAGTTCGTACTCGGTGGCGTGGTCGAGCAGCACGGTGGCCGCGCCGGCCGACACGAAGGTGCTCGCCGGGAAGGTCGGGATCGGGTACTCGCCCCAGCCGCCCTCGGCGGTCAGCCCGCGCTCGGTGACGGCGAACTGCCCGGCCGACGCCGAGCCCGCCGCCGGCCGGGGGAGCGGGACGTGGAAGCGCAGCCGGTGGTCGGCGGCCTGGTTCAGGAACGACGTGGTGACGCGCACGAAGGGCTCACCCGCGCGCAGCTCCACCACGGTCTCCACCGGCGTCGGCACGGTCCGGTCGCCGCGTACGTCGCGGTCGGGGGAGAGCGCGGCGGGCCACGGGTACACGCGGGTGATGCGCACCCGCGAACGCAGCGGGCCGTCCTCCAGGAGTTCGACGGAGACCTCCGTCGGCTCCGAGACGAGCAGGTCGTGCGCCGGGGGGCCGTAGTTGTAGCTGTCGCCGCGGTCACCGCCGTCGACGAGACGGCCGACCCCGCGCAGCACGGTGCCGTCCGCCCCGGTCACCTCCAGGGTGCCGTCGGCGGCGATCACGACCTCGGCCAGCCCGTTCGACAGCGACCCGGCCGTCGCCGTCGCCGGCGCGAAGGCGGTCCCCGGTGCGGGCGCGTGCCCGGCGGGCGCGACCGTGAAGCTCGCGAGCCCGGAGGCGGGGACGGCGACCGGCACCAGCGCGGTCGCGCGTGCCTCCTCCAGCGTCAGCACCCGCCACTCGCCCGGGTGCGCGGCGGCAGCGGCGGCGACCTCGCGGCGCAGGATCAGCAGGTCGAACGGACCGCTGGAGGGCACCTCGGCGAGGTGGAAGACGAGCGAGCCCGCGGTGAGTTCGTAGTGGTCGATCTGACGGCCGAACAGCTCGCGGCGGTGGATGCGGCGCAGCACCCGTTCGAGCTGCGAGGCGTCCATGCGCTCGTCGCTGAGCACGGTCGGCGCCTGCGCGACCAGCTGTACGGGGTGCTCCGAGCCGTCGGCCGCGGTCGCGACGAGGACGGTCCCCTCGGGCGGGGCCACGACGTCGACCTCGACCAGCGTCGTGCGCGGGACCGCCAGCGGGTTGGCGACCAGGTGGCCGTCGCTCGGCACACGGGCCGCGGGTCCGGCCAGCGCCGCGTCCCGTACGGCGCGCGCGGCGTGCGCGGCCTCGGCGAGCCGCGCCTCGACCTGGTCGGCGGTCTCGTCCGTGCCGGAGCCGACGACCGAGTCGTGGGCGCTCGACTCGATGATCTTGTGCCACGCGAGCGAGAGGAACGGCGTGTCGTCACGTCCGGACCACAGCGCGTTCAGTCGCTCGGCGTGGTCGACGGTGCGCTCGGCGACGGCCATCCGGCGCTTGAGCCCGCGCCGCACCGAGAGCACGCCCGGGAGGATGTTGCCGCGTACGTGGCTGCGCAGTTCACCGGTGACGACGGCCGGTACCTCGTCGCGCACGTGCTTGCGTATGTACTCGTCGAGCGTGGCGATGGTGATGGTGCGCCCCTCGCCCGAGGCCTGCCGCAGCCACTCCGCGAGGCGCGGGTCCGGTGCGTTGTGGTCGGTGCCGGCCATCGCGAGCACCGGGTCGTCGCCCCACCGTCCGGCCGTCATCTCCGCGTACTCGCCGAGTGCGCGCCCGATCTGATCGGGCACCAGCAGGACGTCGAGGCCGTTGTCGTAACCGTCGAAGAGGAACTCGGTGCGCACCTCGGAACCGTCGGGGGCGCGCCAGCGGAAGGCGTGGCCGTCGACGGAGCCGGGCACCCCGCGCCACAGCGCCGCGTGCTCGATCCCGGCGCGCGCCAGGATCTGCGGCATCTGGGCGACGTGGCCGAACATGTCCGGGAGGTAGCCGATGGGCATGGAGCCGCCCAGCTCCGCCGCGGCCGCCCACCCCATCTGCAGGTTGCGGACGATGGTCTCGCCCGAGCAGAGGAACTCGTCGAGCAGGATCAGCCACGGCCCGATGGCGAGCCGGCCCTCGGCGACCAGGGCCGTGACGCGCTCGCGGTTCTCCGGCCGCATCTCCAGGTAGTCCTCGACCGCGGCCATCTGCCCGTCGACGGTGAAGCGGAAGTCCGGGTTCGTCTCGGCCGTCTCCAGCACGGTGTCCAGGGCGGTGACGAGCCGGTGCCGGAACACCTGGAAGGGCTCGTACCATTCCCGGTCCCAGTGGAAGTGGGGCACGAAGACGGCGGATCGGGGCATGGCAACGGGACCTTCTGTGCTGGCGGGGCGGCGGGGGGAGGGAAGGGCGGGGGAGCGCGGGGGTGCCGGCGCGGGGCTAGCGGAGCGAGCCGGCGGCCAGTCCGGTGCGCCAGAACCGCTGGAGGAGGATGAACACGACGATCACGGGCACGATCGAGACCAGCGAACCGGTGATCACCGACTCCTGCAGCAGCGGGGCGCGGGCGGTCTGGCCGTTCCACTGGTACAGGCCGAGCGTGATCGGGAAGAGCGACTCCTTCTGCAGCATCACCATCGGCAGGAAGAAGTTGTTCCAGATCGCGACGAACTGGAACAGGAAGATGGTCACCAGCGAGGGCGTCATCAGCTTGAACGCCACCGAGAAGAACGTCCGGAACTCCCCGGCCCCGTCGAGGCGCGCCGACTCCAGGATCTCCTGGGGGACGGCCGACGCGGCGAAGATCCGGGCCAGGTAGACGCCGAACGGGCTGACGATGCTGGGCAGGAACACCGCGAGGTAGGTGTTGACGAGCCCGGTCGCCGAGAACAGCAGGAACAGCGGCAGCGCGAGCGCGGTGGTCGGTACGAGGATCCCGCCGAGGATGACGGAGAAGAGGAACTCGCGGCCCCGGAAGGGGAACTTGGCGAGCGCGTAGCCGCACAGCGCCGAGATCAGGGTGCCGACCGCCGCGCCCAGCACCGCGTACAGCACGCTGTTCAGCGCCCAGCGCCCGAAGATGCCGTCGCTGCGGGTGAAGAGGGTGTCGAGGTTGGCGAAGAGGTCGAAGTGCGAGAACGCCAGGCCGTTGGTGGAGGCGAGGTCGCCCTGCGGCTTCGTCGCCGCCACGACCAGGAAGTAGACCGGCAGCAGGAAGTAGACCGCCAGCAGGAACATCAGGGCCGTGGCGGCCGTGCGGCTGACGCGGCTCTCGCGGATCGGGGTCTGGTCGCTCACAGTCCGGCCCTCTTCGAGGTCAGTCGCATGAACCCGAAGCTCAAGACGAAGGTGATCACGGCGATGACCACGGAGATCGCCGCCGCCTGCTGGTAGTTGTTCCCGGAGGCCACCGTGTACGCGAGCATGTTCGGGGTGAAGGTGCTCGAGATGTTCGAGGAGATCTGGCGCAGCACCGCCGGCTCGGCGTACAGCTGCAGCGTGCCGATGATGGAGAACACCGTGGTCAGGACGACCGACGGGGCGATGATCGGCACCTTGATCCGCCATGCGATGGCCCAGTTGCTGGCGCCGTCGAGCTTGGCGGCCTCGTAGAGCTCCTGCGGGATCGACTGCAGCGCGGAGAACATGATCAGCATGTTGTAGCCGGTCCACAGCCAGGTCGACACGTTCGCCGTCGACCACAGCACGGCACCCGGACCGAGGAAGTCGGGCTGGAGGCCGACGCCCTTGAGCAGGTCGACGACCGGGCTGATCTGCGGCGAGTAGAGGTACGACCACATGATCGCGGCGATGACGCCGGGCACGGCGTACGGCATGAACGCCGAGATGCGGAAGAAGGCCTTGAGCTTCAGCAGGGGGGTGTCGAGCAGCAGCGCCATGACCAGCGCCACGAAGAGCATCACCGGCACCTGCACGATGCCGAACAGCCCGATGCGGCCGATGCTGCCCCAGAACTCGGTGTTCTGGAAGACCTGCGTGTACTGCTCCAGACCGCCGAAGGTCGTGTACGACGTGCCGTACTGGCCGCCGGTGCGGCGCACGACGAGCAGGCTCTGCCAGAACGCGTAGCCGATCGGCACCAGGTAGAAGAGGACGAACGGCAGGAAGAACGGGGTCACGAACGCGGCGATGGTGCCCGCCCGGGGGCCGCCGCCGTTGTGGCGGCGACGGCGGCCCTCGGTGGTCGCCACCCCGCGCGTCGCGCGGGTTGCGAGGTCGGTCATGCGACGGTCACTTGCCCGCCGTGGCCGGGATCGCCTGGTCCTTCATGGACTTCAGCGCGGCGTCCTGGGCGGCCGTGAGGGCGTCGGCGACGGTGCCGTCACCGGCGGTCGCCTTGGCCATCGCGTCCTGGAGCGCCAGGTTGACCGTCTTCTGGGTCGGGCCCCAGGTGAAGTCGGTGTCGATGTTCTTGGACGACTCGGCGAAGACGTCGAAGATCTTCTCGTTGTCGTAGTAGGCCACGCCCTGGGAGAGCGCGGGGAGCGCCAGACCGGCGGTGGCCGCCGGGTAGAGGCCGCCCAGCTTGTTCTCCAGCGCGAGGGCCTCGGGGTCGGTGTTCAGCCAGGTGTTGAACTTGACCGACTCGTAGGGGTGCTTGCCGCCCTTCATGAAGGCGACGGTGGAACCGCCCCAGTCACCGGACGCGGCGCTCGAACCCCAGGTCGGCATCGGCACGATCGACCACTTGCCGGCCTGCTTGGGCAGGTTGTCGCGGAACATGCTGTAGCCCCAGGCGGCGCCGACGTAGGTGGCGATCTGGTCCTTCTGGTACGCCGTGTACATCTGCGTCGAGCCGTGGGCGAGGTCGGTCCGCACCAGCTTGGCGTCGATCAGCTTCTGCCAGTAGTCGGCGACCTGCTTGCTCTGCTCGGACTCGACGGCGACGTGCCACTTGTCGCCGGAGTAGGAGTACATCTCGGCGCTGTTCTGCCAGAGGAGCCCGTTGAACCACTCGGCGTTGTTCGGGTCGAAGAACGTCATGCTGAGGTTCGGGTCCGCCTTGTGCAGCTTCTGCGCCTCGGTCGCGTACTCGTCCCAGGTCTTGGGGATCTCCAGGCCGTGCTTCTTGAAGATGTCGCTGCGCACGTACAGGGCCATCGGGCCGGTGTCCTGCGGGATGGCGAACACCCCGGTGCCGCCGAAGCTGGCCTGCGACCAGGTCCAGGGCACGAACGCCGACTTGGCGTCGGTGGCCGCCTTGCAGGCGGAGGCGTCCGCGAAGGCGTCCTGGCTGCGCAGGTTGGGCAGTTCGTCGTAGCCGACCTGGGCGAGGTCCGGCGCCTTGCCCGCCTTGAGGGCGTTGCCGATGGTGCCGTACTGGTCGTTGGAGATGTTCTTCGTCTCGACCTGGATGTTCGGGTTCTTCTTGTTCCACAGCGCGACGACTTCGTCCATGCCGGGAACGGTGTTCCAGTACTGGAGGGTGACTTTGCCCTTCGCGGGCGCGCAGGCGTCTGCCGATGCGCTGTCACCCGAAGGGGCCGGCGATGAGCATCCGGCGAGTACGGCGATGCTGGCTGCCGCGGCGACGGCGGCGACGCGGATGCGCGTGACTGTGCTGCTCATGGTTTCCGTTCCGGAGGACGACTGGCGTGGGCGCCAGCCGGGTCGACGTTGACACCTCAGGCGGGCCGTGCTGGAGAGGAGGGACAGGGGGAGCGACGGGTTCCGGTGCACGCACCGAGCACCGTCGCAAGGTTGGGCAAAACCACGTGTTCCGGTCCCGTGAGCGTTCACGTGAGCGTTCACGTGAACGCTCACGGGGCCATTGAGAATTGTTCGGAAGTGTGCGCTCCGGTGCCGTCAAGTGTCAAGAGTTTGCGGCGCGCACGGGTCCGGCAGGTTAAGCGGAGCCGCTCAGCCGCAGCTCGGCGCGGACGACGAGGTCGTCGGCCCCGAGCGGTTCCAGCCCGGTCAGCAGCCGTGCGACCTGGTCGATGGCGAGCGCGCCGAGCCGGCGTGTGTCGAGCGCGACGCTGGACAGCGGGGGCTCCACGAGCGTGCCGAGCTGCAGTCCGTCGAAGCCGACCACGGCGAGGTCCTCGGGGACGGCCCTGCCGAGCCGGCGCGCCTCGCGCAGGGCGCCGATGGCGATGATGTCGTTGAAGGTGAAGACCGCGGTGACGTCGGGATGCGCGGCCAGCAGCTTCCTGAGCGCCGTCCCGCCGCCGTCGGCCGACTGGGCGGCCCCGACCACCCTGCCCGCGTCGATCCCGTGGGCCGCCGCGGCCGTGGCGAACCACTCGCGCCGGACGCTCGGCTCGGCACGGCCGTCGTGGTCGAGCATGCCGATGTGCCGGTGGCCCGCGGCGACCAGGTGGGCGACCGCGGCGTTGACGCCCTCCTCGCCGTCGATGCGGATCGAGCTGAACCGCGCCGTGTGGTGCTCACGGCCGATGAGCACCACGGGCACTCCGCGGGTGAAGCGTTCGAGGTCGTGCTCGGAGCAGCTGAAGTAGCCGACGACCGCGTCCACTTGCGAGGCGATCACCTGCAGGGTGCCGAACTCCTCCTCGGCCCTGTCCCCCGTGTCGTAGACGACGACGTGCCAGCCGCGTGCCCGGGCCGCCTCCAGCGCGGCCGCGGCGACCTCGGTGAAGAACGGGTTGAGCAGGTCGGGGATGACCAGCCCGATCGTGGTGGTGTCCTGCCGGACCAGGCCGCGGGCGAAGCGGCTCGGCCGGTAGCCGAGCTCGCGGGCGGCCTCCAGCACACGCTGCTTGGTGGTGCCGTCGATCTCGTCCTTGTCGTTGAGCGCCCGCGACACGGTCTGCCGCGACACCCCCGCGGACCGGGCGACGTCATGGATCGTGACCCTCCGGGATTCCGTCCCTGACGACGACACCATCGCGTACCTCCCGATCGTCGCGGGTGCCGGCGCGCCCGCAGGGCCTGAGTATGCACGTCCCGGACGGGGCGGCGCGAGATCAGGTCCCCGCGCGGCTGCGGGGGTACGGGCCCCTCGGCGCGGCTCTGACCTCGGGAAAAGAGGCGGGGTCAGGTTGCCGCGGTGCGCAGCGCCGCGCTGAGCGCCCGGAGGTCGAGACCGGCGAGGTGGTCCAGGAAGTGGCGGCGCATGGAGGCCAGGTGGGTCGGCCAGGCCTCCTCCAGGCGGGCCAGCCCGGCGTCGGTGAGGACGGCGTTCGAGCCCCGGGCGTCCCGCTCGCACCTGACCCTCCGGATGAACCCCTGGCCTTCCAGCCGGCGCACCACGCCCGTCATGCCGCTGAGCGACATCTCGCAGGCGGCGGCGAGGTCGCTCATCCGCATCCGCCGCCCGGGCGCCTCCGAGAGGTTCATCATCGCCCGGTACTCGATGAGGGGGAGCTGCTGCTCGCGGGTCATGTCGGCGTCCAGTGCGCGGGGCAGGGCGTAGATGACACGGCTGAGGGACCGCATGAGGGCTTCTTCGTCCGGATTGAGGGGATCCAGCAGATCCGGGTCTGATTCCGGGCGGTGTGCGGCATCGTGCATGCCCCCTACTTTACTTGCTTCGCGAAGGATATATATTTGCTGCGCGAAGCAATTAATGCCGAGCCGTGCGGCGCGGCCACCGCGCCCGCGTGACCGTACCGACCCCGCAAGTCATCCCGGAAAGAGACGCACATGCCTCAGTCGCTGACGAACGCCCAGTCCACCGCAGGAATCCGGTACGCGGTGTCCGGCCCGGGCGGTGGCCGGCACCGGGGCCGGAGCGTCGACGGCGAACCGTACGTGCGGGGGAGCGGTACGGCTCCCGGGAGCGGCCGCCACCGCAGGACCGTCCGCGCCCCGCAGGCCCGGCAGGCCGCCGAGGAGCCGGTGCGGCCGGCCGTCGGCGACGAGGACGGTTCCGCCGGGCGCGAGGCCCGCTTCGAGCGTGACGTGCTGACCCTCCTCGACCCCGTCTACCGGGCCGCGTTGGGCGTCACGGGCGACCCGGCCGAGGCGGAGGGGCTCGTCCTGGAGGTGTTCACCCGGGCGTACGCCGCGTTCCCGCACCTCCTCGACGGCATCGACCACCGGGCCTGGCTCTACGACCTCCTGGCCTCGGCGTTCGTCGGCCCCCACCCGGAGGTGTGCGTGCTGCCCCCGGAGTCCGGGATCCCGCAGGGGGTGCGGGTGTCCGCGCTGGACGAGTTCGTCCTGCTGTCCGAGGCGGACGTCCGGGCCGCCCTCCTCACGCTGCCGAAGGAACAGCGGTTCGCCGTGTACCTCGCGGCCGTTGAAGGCTTCGCCTATCAGGAGATAGCAGACATCATGGATGTTTCCGCAGCAATTGCGGCGTACTGGCTGCACGACGCCCGGCTGCGGCTGTGGGCGGCCGAAGGCCCACGCGTGGCGGCGTCCGAGCAGGAGTACGCCTGCGGCGACCTCGTCGGTGCCGGGCGGAGCGGATCCGCATGACACGTCGTCGCCGGGACGGGCAGCGGGCAAGGGCCGGCGGGCCCGCGCGGCACCCACGCGCGGCGTGATCTTCGTCTCTCGTCACATTCCCGGGGCCCGCGCTGTCATGCCCGCGGGGAGGGAAACCTCCGTCACCTGCGGAAACACGGCCCTCCACAGCCGGGAATCGTTTGGGGTCCGCCGCGGTTGACGCGAGCGCAGAAAGAAGATGATCACAGTGAACGAAGAACCAACCGCAACCGCGGAACCGTTGCAGCGACTGGCCGCCGAGGGAGTCTCGGTCTGGCTGGACGACCTGTCGCGCAGACGCATCGCCTCCGGCGGCCTCGCCCGACTCGTCGCATCGGGACGTGTGGTGGGCGTCACCACGAATCCGTCCATCTTCCGGGCCGCCATCGGCTCGGGGGAGGACTACCGGGAAGAGCTCGCCGACCTGGCCGCGCGCGGCGTCACCCCGGACGAAGCCGTCCGCATGATGACCGCCGCCGACGTGCGTGCCGCGGCCGACCTCCTGAGACCCGTGCACGAGGCGACCGGCGGCCGGGACGGCCGGGTGTCGATCGAGGTCGACCCGCGCCTGGCCCACCGCACGCGGGCGACCGTCGCCGAGGCCCGGCAGCTCGCCTGGCTGGTCGACCGCCCCAACGTGATGGTCAAGATCCCGGCGACCGAGGAGGGCCTGCCGGCCATCACGGAGGTCACCGCCCTCGGCATCAGCGTGAACGTCACGCTGATCTTCTCGCCGGAGCGCCACCGCGAGGTCATGGAGGCGTACCTGACCGGTCTGGAGAAGGCGCGTGCGGCCGGGATCGACCTGTCCACCGTGCACTCCGTCGCCTCCTTCTTCGTCTCCCGCGTCGACACGGAGGTCGACCGGCGGCTGACGGAGCTGGGCACGGAAGAGGCGTCGGCCCTGAAGGGCAGGGCGGCGCTCGCCAACGCCCGGCTGGCGTACCGCGCGCAGCGGGAGTTCTTCACCGGCGACCGCTGGGCCGCGCTCGCCGCGGCGGGCGCGCACGAGCAGCGGCCGCTGTGGGCCTCCACGGGCGTGAAGGACCCGGCCTACCGGGACACCCGCTACGTCGAGGAACTCGTCGCGCCCGGAACGGTCACCACCGTGCCGGAGGCGACGCTCGACGCCGTCGCCGACCACGGCCGCGTCGACGGCGACACCGTCACCGGCCGCCACGACCGGGCCCGCGCCGACCTGACGGCCCTGGAACGACTGGGGATCCCCCTCGACGAGGTCGTCCGGCAGTTGGAGGACGAGGGCGTGGCGAAGTTCGAGGCGGCCTGGGCCGAACTGCTGCAGGCCATCGGAACAGCACTGAACGGCAAGGGAGCCGACGCGCGATGAGCAAGGACCCGACCGCACCCGCCACCACCCCGTGGCCCAACCCCCTGCGCGATCCGTCCGACCGGCGGCTGCCGCGCATCGCCGGCCCGTCCGGTCTGGTGATCTTCGGCGTGACGGGCGACCTGTCCCGCAAGAAGCTGATGCCTGCGGTGTACGACCTCGCCAATCGCGGGCTGCTGCCGCCGGGCTTCTCGCTCGTCGGCTTCGCGCGCCGCGACTGGGCGGACCAGGACTTCGCCCAGGTCGTGCACGACTCGGTGCGCGAGCACGCCCGGACGCCGTTCCGCGAGGAGGTCTGGCAGCAGCTCGCCGAGGGCATGCGCTTCATCCCCGGAGACTTCGACGACGACGTCGCGTTCAAGCAGCTCGCCGTCACCGTGGACGAGCTGGACGCCACCCGGGGGACCAGCGGCAACTACGCGTTCTACCTGTCCGTACCGCCGAAGTTCTTCCCCAAGGTCGTGCGGCAGCTGAAGAAGCACGGACTCACCGACGCCCCCGAGGGCTCCTGGCGACGCGCGGTCATCGAGAAGCCCTTCGGCCACGACCTGGCCAGCGCGCGGGAACTCAACGCGCTCGTCCACGAGGTGTTCGCCCCGGAGCAGGTCTTCCGGATCGACCACTACCTGGGCAAGGAGACGGTCCAGAACATCCTGGCGCTGCGGTTCGCCAACACGATGTTCGAGCCGTTGTGGAACCGTTCCTACGTCGACCACGTGCAGATCACGATGGCCGAGGACATCGGCATCGGCGGCCGCGCGGGCTACTACGACGGCATCGGCGCCGCGCGCGACGTCATCCAGAACCACCTGCTCCAACTGCTCGCGCTGACCGCGATGGAGGAGCCCGCCTCCTTCGACGCCGAGTCGCTCCTCACCGAGAAGCTGAACGTGCTGCGCGCGGTACGGCTCCCCGGCGACCTGGGCGCGCACACCGTGCGCGGGCAGTACGCGCACGGCTGGCAGGGCGGCGAGGAGGTGGACGGCTACCTGGAGGAGGACGGCATCGACGCCGAGTCCAGGACCGACACCTACGCCGCGATCAAGCTGGAGATCGACAACCGCCGCTGGGCGGGCGTCCCCTTCTACCTCCGGGCCGGCAAGCGCCTGGGCCGCCGCGTCACCGAGATCGCGGTCGTCTTCCAGCGCGCCCCGCACTCCCCGTTCGGCCCGGAGGCGACGCAGGAACTCGGGCAGAACGCGATCGTCATCCGCGTCCAGCCCGACGAGGGCATCACGGTGCGCTTCGGGTCGAAGGTGCCCGGGACGTCGATGGAGATACGCGACGTGACGATGGACTTCGCCTACGGCGAGTCCTTCACCGAGTCCAGCCCCGAGGCGTACGAGCGGCTCATCCTCGACGTGCTGCTCGGTGACGCCAACCTCTTCCCCCGCCACCTGGAGGTGGAGGAGTCCTGGAAGATCCTCGACCCGATCGAGGAGCACTGGGACACGCACGGACGGCCCGCGCAGTACACCGCGGGCAGTTGGGGCCCCGCGGAGGCCGACGAGATGCTCGCACGAGACGGACGGAGCTGGCGCAGGCCATGAGGATCGACCTGACCGACACCACGGCAAGCCACATCAACAAGGCCCTGGTGCAGGGCCGCCGCGCCATCGGCACCCCCGCCGTCGGCATGGTCCTGACCATGGTCATCGTGACCGACGAGGAGAACGCCCACGACTCCCTGAAGGCGGCGGAGCAGGCCGCTCAGGAACACCCCTCGCGCACCCTCGTCGTCATCAAGCGGCCGTCGCGCACCAGCGGCCGGCGCACCCCCTCCCGCGTCGACGCCGAGGTCCGCGTCGGCTCCGACGCCGGATCCGGCGAGGCGGTGCTGCTGAGGCTGTTCGGGGAAGTGGCCGGGCACGCCGACTCCGTGGTCCTGCCGCTGCTGCTGCCCGACGCCCCCGTCGTCGTCTGGTGGCCTGCGGACGCACCCGACGTGCCGGCCGAGGACCCGCTCGGGGCCCTCGCCCAGCGCCGCATCACCGACGCCTACGCGGTCGACCGGCCGCTGGAGGCACTGGCGGCCCGGGCCGGTGCGTACGCGCCCGGCGACACCGACCTCGCGTGGACCCGGACGACGCCGTGGCGCTCCATGCTCGCCGCCGCGCTGGACCAGGCCCAGGCCCGGGTCACCTCCGCGGTCGTGGAGAGCGAGGCCGACAACCCCAGCGCCGAACTGCTGGCCCGCTGGTTCGCCGACCGGCTGCGCGTACCCGTCGAACGGGTCGTCACCGAAGGGCCCGTCGTGACCGCGGTCCGGCTGCGCACCCCGCACGGCGACGTCACCATCGACCGCCCCGAGGGCGCCGTGGCCCGGCTGTCGATCCCCGGACAGCCCACCCGCGCCCTGGCGCTGAAGGTGCGCACCACCGCGGAGCTCATCGCGGAGGAGCTCCGCCGTCTCGACCCGGACGAGGCCTACGCCGCCGCGCTGCGGGCCCAGGTCAAGGCGCCCCGCACGAAGGCCCTCCCGGCGAAGGCCCCCTCCGCCAGGGCCCGTTCCGGCAAGGCCGCCCCGGTGCCGCCCCAGCGCGCGCACCAGCACGAGAACCAGGAGAAGGACGATGCCTGACACACCCGAGCCGAGCCACCGCCCGCAGTGGGCCGCACTGGCGGAGCACCGCGCCGCCACGCGGCCGGGACCGCACCTGCGCGAGCTGTTCGCGGCGGACCCCGCACGCGCGCGGCGCTACACGGTGGAGGTCGGTGACCTGCGCATCGACTACTCCAAGAACCTGGTCACGGACGAGACCCTCGCCCTGCTGCGCGACCTGGCCGCCGCCACCGGCGTGTTCGAGCTGCGCGACGCCATGTTCCGCGGCGAGAAGATCAACGTCACCGAGGGCAGGGCCGTCCTGCACACCGCCCTGCGCGCGCCGCGGGACGCCGTCGTCGAGGTGGACGGCGAGAACGTCGTGCCGCGGGTCCACGCGGTGCTCGACAAGATGTCCGCCTTCGCCGACCGGGTGCGCTCCGGTGAGTGGACCGGTCACACCGGCAAGCGGATCAGGAACGTCGTCAACATCGGCATCGGCGGCTCCGACCTCGGCCCCGCCATGGCGTACGAGGCGCTGCGGCCGTTCACCGACCGCTCGCTGACGTTCCGTTTCGTCTCCAACGTCGACGGCGCGGACCTCCACGAGGCCCTGCAGGGCCTCGACCCGGCCGAGACCCTGTTCGTCGTCGCGTCCAAGACCTTCACCACCATCGAGACGATCACCAACGCCACCTCCGCGCGCAGCTGGCTGCTGGCCGAATTCGACGGGGAGGAGAAGGCCGTCGCCCGGCACTTCGTCGCCCTGTCGACCAACACCGGCAAGGTGGCGGAGTTCGGCATCGACCCGGAGAACATGTTCGAGTTCTGGGACTGGGTGGGCGGCCGTTACTCCTTCGACTCGGCGATCGGCCTCTCCCTGATGATCGCCATCGGCCCGGGGCGGTTCCGTGAGATGCTCGACGGCTTCCACACCGTCGACGAGCACTTCCGCACCGCGCCGGCCGAGGCCAACGCGCCGCTGATCCTCGGACTGCTCGGCGTCTGGTACGGAAACTTCTTCGACGCCCAGTCGCACGCCGTCCTGCCGTACTCGCACTACCTGTCCAAGTTCACCGCCTACCTGCAGCAACTGGACATGGAGTCCAACGGCAAGTCCGTGGACCGCGACGGGCACCCCGTGGAGTGGCAGACCGGCCCCGTCGTGTGGGGCACGCCCGGCACCAACGGGCAGCACGCGTACTACCAGCTGATCCACCAGGGCACGAAGCTGATACCGGCGGACCTCATCGGCTTCGCCCGCCCGGCCGGCGAGCTGAGCGCGGAACTCACCGCCCAGCACGACCTGCTGATGGCCAACCTGTTCGCGCAGGGTCAGGCGCTCGCCTTCGGCAAGACCGCCGACGAGGTCCGCGCCGAGGGCGTGCCCGAGGAACAGGTCCCGCACCGGACCTTCCGCGGCGACCACCCGACCACCACCGTCCTGGCGACCGAACTGACCCCCTCGGTCCTCGGCCAGCTCATCGCGCTCTACGAGCACAAGGTCTTCGTCCAGGGCGCCCTGTGGAACATCGACTCCTTCGACCAGTGGGGCGTCGAACTCGGAAAGGTCCTCGCCAAGCGCGTCGAACCCGCCCTGACCGGCGAAGCCGACGTGCCCGGACTCGACCCCTCCACCGCGGCCCTGGTGGCCGCGTACCGGTCCCTGCGGGGCAACTGACCCGGGGGGAACTCCCATGGCGGCGCCGCCCGGCCCCGGGTGCGCGCCGCCCGCCGACCACACCCGCGACACACACAAGGAGCACCTGACATGCAACTCGGACTCGTCGGCCTCGGCAAGATGGGCGGCAACATGCGCGAGCGGATCCGCCGCGCCGGCCACACCGTCGTCGGCTACGACCGGGACCCCGACCTGGCCGACGTCGGCAGCCTCACCGAACTGGTCGACAAGCTCGACGCACCCCGCGTGGTGTGGGTGATGGTGCCGGCTGGCGCCCCGACCCAGTCCGTGGTCGACGAGCTCGGCGGCCTCCTGGAGCCGGGCGACATCGTCGTCGACGGCGGCAACTCCCGCTGGACGGACGACGAGAAGCACGCCGGGGAGCTGGCCGCCAAGGGCATCGGCTTCGTGGACGCCGGTGTCTCCGGGGGCGTCTGGGGCCTGAAGAACGGCTACGCCCTCATGGTCGGCGGCCGGGCAGAGCACGTGGCGAAGGTGCAGCCGGTCTTCGACGCCCTCAAGCCCGCGGGCGACTTCGGCTTCGTCCACGCGGGCGCGGTCGGCGCCGGCCACTTCGCGAAGATGGTCCACAACGGCATCGAGTACGCCATGATGCAGGCCTACGCCGAGGGCTGGGAGCTGCTGGAGAAGGTCGACTCGGTCACCGACGTGCGCGAGGTGTTCCGCTCCTGGCAGGAGGGCACCGTCATCCGCTCCTGGCTGCTGGACCTGGCCGTGGGCGCCCTCGACGAGGACGAGCACCTCGACGGACTCAGGGGGTACGCGGAGGACTCCGGCGAGGGCCGCTGGACCGTCGAGGCGGCCATCGACAACGCCGTGCCGCTGCCCGCGATCACCGCGTCGCTCTTCGCGCGCTTCGCGTCCCGTCAGGACGACTCCCCGCAGATGAAGATGATCGCCGCGCTCCGCAACCAGTTCGGCGGCCACGCCGTCACCACCGCGGACGACAAGGCCTAGTCACCGCCGGAGCCCGCGCCCGCCGGCGCGGGCTCCGTACCGCCCCACCCGCACCACCCTGTTCCTTTGTGCCGAAAGTGGATGAACGACCATGGGCGACCTGCTCCTGCTCCGCCACGGCGAAACCGCGTGGACCCTGTCCCGACAGCACACCAGCCACACCGACCTGCCCCTGACACCGCACGGAGAGGGGGAGGCGGCCCGCGTCGCCCACCTGCTCCGCGGGCACGACATCGCCCTCGCCCTGAGCAGCCCCCTGCGCCGCGCCGTACGCACCGCCGAACTGGCCGGGGTGTCCGGTGCCGAGATCGACCCGGACCTGAGGGAATGGGACTACGGGGGCTACGAGGGCGTCACCACCGCCGAGATCCACCGCACCCGCCCGACCTGGAACCTGTGGGCCGACGGCGTGGCCCCCGGCCCCGCCGACCATCCGGGGGAGGCCCCCGAGGACGTCGGCCGCCGCGCCGACCGCGTGCTCGCGCGCGTCGAGCCGCTGCTGCGCGACCCCGCCGCGGGCGACGTGCTGCTCGTCGCGCACGGCCACATCCTGCGCGTCCTCACCGCCCGCCGCCTCGGCCTGCCGCCGTCGGCCGGATCGCTGTTCGCCCTGGACACCGGCACCGTCAGCCGGCTCGGCACCGAGCACGACCGCCCCGTCATCAAGGCCTGGAACACCACGGGCCCCCGGGCGACCGGCGCGCCCTCCCCGTCCGGCACGATCCCCCCGCAGCGGCGCCCCGAGCACGACTCGTCCCCGGGCCGGTGAGGGGGCGTCGCCCCGTCAGGAACTTCCTCCCCCGCCCTCGCCGTCTTCCGGGGCGGAGGAGCCCCGCCGGTGCTGCGCCTGCCCTACGGTGAAGCCCGTGAAGGTCCTCATCGTCGGCGGCAGCGGGTTCCTCGGCAGGGAACTCGTACGACAGGCCGCGGCCGCGGGTCTCGAGACGGCCGCGACGTACCGCTCCCGCCACCCCGGCGGGGTCCCCGGTGTCCCGTGGCACCACCTCGACCTCCGCGCCCCTGGGCACCTCGGCGAGGTACTGGCCGAGGTCGCCCCCGACACCGTCGTCAACGCCAGCAGCGGGTACAGCGACTGGGAGGTCACCGCCGACGGTTCGGTCCGCGTGGCCCTGGCCGCCGCGGAGCACGGCTGCCGCCTGGTCCACGTCTCCAGTGACGCCGTCTTCTCCGGGGGCCGGGTCCACTACGACGAGACCTGCCTGCCCGATCCCATCAGCCCGTACGGCGCGGCGAAGGCCGCCGCCGAGACCGCGGTGCGGCTCCTGGCGCCGGCCGCCGTGGTCGCGCGCACCTCGTTGATCATCGGCGACGGCGGATCCGCGCACGAGCGCCTGGTCCACGACCTGGCCGCGGGCGTGCGCGACGGCGTCCTGTTCACCGACGACGTCCGCTGCCCGGTGCACGTCGAGGACCTCGCCTCCGCTCTGTGGGAACTCGCGGTGTCCGACGCCTCGGGCGTGTTCCACCTCGCCGGGACGGACGCACTCAACCGCTACGAACTGGGCGGGCTCATCGCCCGCCGCGACGGACTCGACGCCACCGTGCTGCGCCCCGGACTCCGCATCGACGGCCCCGTCCCCGGCCCCCTCGACGTCCGCCTCGACAGCAGCGCCACCCAGCGGCGCATACGGACCCGTCTGCGCGGAGCCCGGGAGTTCCTCCGCCCCCGGTAGGACGCGGGCCCGACTGCCCATCGGATGGAACCGGGAGGCGCGCGGGCCGTGTCGCCGGGGCCATCGGCCGCCCAGGGTCCAAGCTGATGTGCCAGTGGTCCCGGCACACGGAAGGGCGCGCCATGGAGGGCATCGCGGACATGGGGGGCACGCGGGGATGGGGGCCCGTCCGGCCGCCGAGACCCGGCGAACCGGTCTTCGCCGAGCCCTGGCAGGGCCGGGCGTTCGCGCTGGCGATCCTCTCCATCCAGGTGTCCGGGTACAACGTGGACGCCTTCCGGCACGCCACGGAACGCCTGGACCGGGCCGCCTACCTGGACGACGGCTACTTCGGCCGCTGGCTGAACGCCGCGGAGCTGATGCTCACCGAGAGCGCCGTCCTGGCGCCCACCGCGGTCGAGACCCGCGCCCGCAACCTGCGCGGCGCGGGCGTCGAGGAGCCACCGGTCCCCGAACCGGCCCGTCCCGACTACGCCCCCACCGCACCGGGCTCGCTGCGTTCCGTGGACACCCCGCCGGCCTTCGCCGTCGGCGAGCGGGTCCGCGCGAAGGACATGTCCCCGCCCGGGCACACGCGGCTGCCGGGCTACCTGCGCGGACACCCCGGCGTCGTCGAGCTCGTGCAGCCCGCCGCGCTGTTGCCGGACACCCATGCGCACTTCCTGGGCGAGAACCCGCAGCACGTCTACTCGGTCCGGTTCGACTCCCGCGAACTGTGGGGCGCCGCCGCCGAGCCCTTCTCCGTCACCGCCGAGCTGTTCGAGAGCTACCTGGAGACCCCCTGATGACCTCCACCAGCGGACCGGGCGACCACCTCCCCCCGGCCCTGCGGACCGAGGCGCTCGAGCAACTGCTCACCGAGCGCGGCCTGATCGACCCGGCGGCGATGGACACGATCATCGCCACCTACGAGACCCAGGTGGGCCCGCTCAACGGCGCCAAGGTCGTCGCCAAGGCGTGGACCGACCCGCAGTACAAGCGCCGGCTGCTCCAGGACGGCACCGCGGCCATCGCGGAACTGGGCTTCGCCGGGCGGCAGGGTGAGCACATCGTCGTCGTGGAGAACACCCCGACGACCCACAACGTGGTGGTCTGCACCCTGTGCTCGTGCTATCCGTGGCCGGTGCTCGGCCTGCCGCCGAGCTGGTACAAGGACCCCGCCTACCGTGCGCGCGTGGTGAGGGAACCACGCACGGTGCTCTCCGAGATGGGACTCGACCTCGCCGACGACGTGCGGATCACCGTCCGCGACTCCACCAGCGAGGTGCGCTGGCTGGTGCTGCCCGAACGCCCCGCCGGCACCAGGCACCTGACGGAGGAGGAACTCGTGCCGCTGGTGACCCGGGACGCCATGGTCGGCGTGGCGAAGGTGACGGCGCCGTGACCGCGCCCCTGGACGTCGACGGTCCGGCCGCGCCGCCCCGCTCCAACGGCGAGCTGGTCTTCGCCGAGCCGTGGGAGAGCCGCGCCTTCGGCATGGCCGTCGGCCTCCATGAAGCGGGTGCCTTCGCCTGGCCCCGGTTCCAGGCCGCGCTGATCGCGCGCATCCGGGCCTGGGAGAAGGCGCCGCCGGCGGACGGTCCCTGGAACTACTACCGGCTCTGGCTGGCCGCGCTGGAGGACGTGCTCACCGAACAGGACGTGGTCCGTGCGGGCGAGGTCACCGCGCGCGCCCGGATCCTGGCCGGCCGGCCCGCGGGCCACGACCACGGCGACCACCACGACCACCACGACCACGACCACGCACATCGGCACTGACCGCGAGGCACCGGTCCAGGCCTGTTCCGTCAGCCGAGCGGGATGGGCAGGTCCAGGGAGACGGTCTTGCCGCGGCCGTTGGGCGAGGTGTTCCACTGCCCGGCCAGGGCCTCCACGATGAGCAGACCCCTGCCGTGCTCGGCCTCGGCGTTCTCCTCCTCGTCCAGGGCCAGTGGCGAGGGGACGGGTGGGTTGCTGTCGGAGTCCCGCACCTCCAGCCGGACGTGGTCGCCGAAGGCCCGCAGCCGGACGTCGACGTCGCTGCCCGCGTGGATGAGGGCGTTGGTCACGATCTCCGACGCGATCAGCTGGAGGGTGTCCGAGACCACCGGCAGCGACCACGCGTGCAGTTGCTCGTCGACGAATGCCCGGGCCGCCTTGACCCCGTGCAGATCGCGTCGCTGCACGTGCAGGCTCGCGGTCAGCGGCGCCCCCTTGCCCGCGGCGCCTTCGTATCGGGCCAGGAGCAGCACCGCGTCGTCCCGGCGCCACCGGGGGCCGGAGACCTCGGCGACCATGCGGTCGGCGACCTGTTCCAGGTCGGCCCCGGCCCCGGCCCCGGTCTCCCGGACCCCCGCACGGAGCAGGGTCCGCGCGCACGCGCCGTGGTCCCCGGTGAGGGAGTCGGTCAGGCCGTTGGAGTAGAGCATCAGCACGGACCCTGGGGACAGGGTGTGCTCACAACTGCGGTAAGGGTGCTGCGTGGTGACGCCCAGGGGAAGGTTCGGAGGTGCGTCGAGGACGTCCACGCCTCCGTCGGGCCGCCGTACGACCGGCGCCGGATGCCCGGCGAGAGCCACCTCTGCCGTACCGTCGGCGGTGTCCAGGGCGACCACGCAGCAGGTCACGAGCTGCTCCGTGCCGAGTTCGGCGAGCAGCCGGCCCGTCCGGTCGATCACCACGGCGGGGCGGTGGCCTTCGGTCGCGTACGAGGCCAGCGCGGTGCGCACCTGGCCCATGACGGCGGCGCTGTCCAGGTCGTGGCCTTCCACGTCACCGACGACGAGCACCATCCGGTCGTCCGACACCTTGATCACGTCGTACCAGTCGCCGCCCGCCTGACAGGTGGTCGTGGCGGGCCGGTAGCGCGCGGTGGTGGCCAGCCCCGGCAGCTCGGACAGGACGGGCGGCAGGAGCCTGCGCTGCAGGTGTTCCGCGATCTCGCGCTGCCGGCTGCCCAGTTCGACGCGTTCCACCGTCGCCCCCAGCATGCCGGCCATCATGCCGAGCACCGTCCGCTCCTCGGGCGGGAACGCGCGGGCCCCCTCGAACTCCAGGCAGCACACCCCGATGATGCGCGGGTTCATCAGGGACACCTCGGCGACGCTCCTGCTCCCGACGACGAGCGGCAGGTAGGCCTCGGCCCGCGGCCCGGCGTCGTGCCGGTCCGGGTCCGTGCCCGGTGGTGGGCCCTCGGACAGGAACAGCGCGTGCCCGCGTGCCGCCTCCACCGCGGGAGTGCTCGCGCCGAGTCTGGCGCCGTGGACGGTGCGGACCAGGGCGGAGGACGGTCCGCTGTGTCCCAGGACCCAGAGCCGGCCCGCACTCACCGAGGCCAGCACCACGGCTCCGGCGCCGAAGGGGGACATGATGCAGTCCCGGGCCGCCGCGACGACGTGGTCCACCGTCGTGGCCTGGTTGAGGCGCTCGGCGAAATGACGCAGGGGGTACATCAGGCTGGCGCCGGACGAGCCGGGGACGCCGTGCACCCCCCAGCCCGGGGTGTGGATGCTCGCGTGAAACACCGGTACGAGGGCGGGTGCGGGGCCGGTCGCGACGGCGACGCCGTGACGGACGAGTTCGGCGAGGGCGGTGGCCAGCGCGTCCGCGATCTCCCGCAGCACCGTGTGGTCGGCGGGGCCGTAGTCGCCGTGGCTCTCCAGGCGCAGCACGGTGAGCGCGCCGAAGCGGTGCCCGCCGGCGGTGGCCGGGGACGCCAGGGCCGCGTACGGATAGGGCAGTGCGAAGCGCTGGTCCGGGTCGGCCGGGTCGGGATCGGGCAGCACCGCCGTCGCGCCCGTGGTGACGGCGCGGGTCGACGCGCGGGGCATGTCCATGGTCATCCGGCAGGGGATCGTGAACATGGAGGGCGGGCTGCCGGCGATCATCGCCGCTCGCAGTTCGGCGCCGTCCGGGTCCAGCAGGTAGACCGCCGCGGCGACGGCGTCCATCCGGAACAGGGCCTCACGGAGGGCGCCGTGCAGGACCTCCTCGAGACCCGTGCCCTCGATCCGTGCGGGCGCGCCTTCGCGGCGGTGTTCTCCGACTGCGCTGTTGCTGGTCATCGAACGGCTCCCTCTTGGCGAGTATAGGTGCGCGGGTGACCGGTCGCTCAGGGGCGAAGACCGCGCTTGCCGCTCGCAAGATAGGAGCATATGCTCGTAATGGTGCGGGTGGGGGTGCGCGCCCTGCGGCACCTCGGACGCCACGGGAGTCCGTGGTCACACCCGTCACCCGTAACTCAGCCAACCCAGAAGGAGACCGACCGATGGTTGCCGGCAATCTTGTCCTCGTCACCGGGGTCGGCGGCGTGGGCCGTGCCGTCCTCGAACTCCTGCGTGAGCAGGACGTACCCGTGCGCGCGATGGTCCGCCACGACGACGAGCGGGCGGACGCGCTGCGCGCGCTCGGCGCGGAGGTCGTCACCGGCGATCTGACCCGGCCCGAGACCGTGGCGGCGGCACTGGAGGGTGCGCGGCGGATGTACTTCGCGATGCCCGTCTCGACCGATCACCTGCTCGCGGCGACCGTGGTGGCGAGCGTCGCCCGCGCGTACGGGCGGCTGGACGCGCTGGTGGGCATGTCGCAGATGACGGTGTCGCAGATGACCGCGACCAGCACGGGGGAGTCCCACCAGCAGCGGCTGCACTGGCTGGCGGAGCAGGTGCTGAACTGGTCGGGCCTGCCGGTGGTCCACGTCCGCCCGACGTCCTTCCTGGACAATCCGCTGTTCACCGCACTGGCGGCACGGTCGATCCGGGAGACCGGGACGATCGCGCTGCCGTTCGGCACCGGGCGTACGTCCCCGGTGGCCGTGGAGGACGTCGCCCGGGTCGTCGCCACGGTCCTGCGCGACCCGGTCCCGCACGTCGGCCGGGTCCTGGAACTGACCGGGCCGCGCACGCTCGACATGGCCGAGATGGCCGAGGAGTTCTCCCGGGCGCTGGGGCGTGAGGTGGCCTACGTCGACGTGCCGCCGGAGCGGTGGCGGGACGAGGTGCTCAGCCGGGCCGGTCTGCCGCCGCACGTCGAGGCGCACATCGCCACCATGGGCCGGCTGCACCGGGAGAACCGCTACGACCGGGCGTCCGACGACGTCGAGCGTGTGACGGGCGTGCCCGCCAGGACCGTCGAGCAGTTCGTCGCCGCCCGCCGGGACTTCTACCTGGGCTGAGCCCGGGGTGGGGCCGCTCCGGCATCCCGCGGGGATGCCGGAGCGGGGTGCGCCGTGCGTCCGCGGGCCCGTGGTGCCGCCGCCGGTTTGATGACGAATCAAGCTACTTGCACGTACAAGTAATCAACTGTTCTACTTGCTTGACCGAGCAAATAGTGCGCGGGGGGCTCAGCGCAGGCTGGGGGGAATGCCCGGGTACGAGTGCCGCACCGAGGTGGCGAACCCACCGGGAGGATGCGCGCTCCGGGAGCGCCGGACCGACAGGACCCTCGTCGGGACCGGCCGGCAGGCCGACGTGCCTGCCCTGACGCGGGATGCCGGTGGCCGACAGGCCCGACGGCATCCGTCCGTGCACGGATTTCCCCAGGCCGCAGGTCGACCGCTCGGCATCGCCGTCCTGAGGCGCGCGGAACGACGCTCCCCGGACCCAGGGGAGCGCATGTGCGTCCTTCGAAGCTCCGCCTCCCGCGCTCGTACCACCCAGAACAGGATGAACACTTACATGTCAACGACCAGCAGGCGGACCGTCCTCGGCATGGCCGGGGTCACCGCGGCGGCCGTCGCCGTCGCCGGCACCGGAGTCCTCGGCTCCGCCGGCGTCTTCGAGGGCACGGCGGAGGCGGCCGACACGCTGCACGGCGTGAACGAGCCCACGTTCACGACGTTGAAACCGTTCCGGGACGCGCTGCGCGTCCCGCCGACGCTGCGCCCCAAGAGCCATGGGATCACGGAGATCGACATGGTCCCGTCCTCGGTCCGGCTGCACTCGCAGATGCCGCCGACCCGGCTGTGGACCTACGCCGGCCACTTCCCCGGCCCGACCATCGAGGTCCGCAGCGGGGAGCGGGTCCGCATCGCCTGGAACAACAAGCTCAAGGGCAGGACGCCGGTCAAGGCGGTGTGGGTGAACCCCGAGGGGCCCGGCCCCGGCCTGCTCCCCTACAACCGGCCCGGTGCCGAGGGTGCCGCCGCGCGCCCCGAGGTCGAGCGGCTCACCGCCTGGACCACCGTCCATGTGCACGGTGGCCACCAGAACGCCCTGAGCGACGGCGCCGCGGAGTTCGGAGTCACCTCCGGCAACGGACAGTTGGGGGAGTACGCCAACGACCAGGCGGCGACCCACCTCTTCTACCACGACCACGCCATGTCGGTGACCTCGCTCAACGTCCAGGCCGGTCTGGTCGGGAACTACGTGGTGCGCGACGCGGAGGAGGACCGGCTGGGACTGCCCCGCGGCGAGTACGAGATCCCGCTGACCATCCAGGACGTCAACTTCGACACCGACGCCCAGGGCCGCCTCACCGGCCAGGTCCTCGCCAAGCGGATCCTGGGCGGCGGCGCGATGCCGATGCCGGGCACCATCCCGCCTGCCCTGGCGAGCCTGAACCCGTTCACCATGGTCAACGGCGTGGTGTGGCCGTACCTGGACGTGCAGGCCCGCGCCTACCGCTTCCGCCTGGTGAACGTCTCCACCACCCGCGTCTACCGCCTGGTCGTCGTCGACGCGGAGACCGGCAAGGTCGTGCGCGGCGCCATGAGACTCATCGGCACCGACATGGGGCTGCTCGGCAAGCCGCAGATCATCGACGAGGCGATCTCCCTCTCGCCCGCCGAGCGCGCCGACGTCGTCGTCGACTTCGCGGCCTTCCCCGGCAGGAAGCTCAAGCTCGTCAACACCATCCCCGGCCAGACCCCCGGGGCCGCGCTGCCCGACTTCATGATCCCCTTCCCCGACGTCATGCAGTTCCGCGTCGAGAAGAAGCGCCGCGCGCTGCACCCGCTTCCGACAACGTTGTCGAAGTCGTTCCGCAAGCTCACCCTCGCCGATGTACCCAAGGACGCGACCGAGCGCTTCGTCCTGCTCGGCTTCGACAGGACCGGCGCCATGCCCCAGATCTGGGAGATGGAGCAGGTCCCGGCCGACACGGCGCCGGGCACCGGCGTCGTGACGGTCGACATGCCGGGCGGCACCCGGACGCTGCGTCGCACGGGCAGCATGTTCGAGGACACCACCACCTTCTTCGGCGCCTCCGGCACCTGGGAGAAGTGGCACTTCATCAGCGCCGCCCCCGAGGGCGTGCCCATCTACCACCCGATGCACATCCACCTGATGAACTTCCAGGTCGTCGACCGGCGGGCCGTCGACTCCTCCGGTGTGGACTTCGCCACGGCGCAGACCAGGAAGCCCATCACGGTCGGCGCCCCGGTCCCGGTCGCCCCGGAGGAGTCCGGCTGGAAGGACACCATCACCGTCAACGCCAACACCCTCGTCACCGTGGCGGGACGTCTCGCCGACCAGACCGGCAAGGTCATGTACCACTGCCACCTCCTCGACCACGAGGACGAGGGCATGATGCGGCCCTTCGTCGTCATGCCGTCGCCGGTCCGCGACATCCACCGGATGCTGATGGACATGGGCCGGGGAATGGACGCGCACGACATGGAGCACATGAAGATGTAGCCCCCACCGCCGGGGCGTCAAGGCCCGGAGCGGTCCCGTCTCGGGCGGGACCGCTCCGGGCGGACCCGGACCCCGGGCCTACAGGTCCAGCAGGGCCTGCTCGACGGCCTCGGTCAGCGCGGGGTGGATGTACAGCACCTCCCGGCCGACCTGGTCGGCCGTCTGCCCCAGTGCCATGGCCTGGATCAGCGGCTGGATGAGCGTCGCGGCCTGGGGACCGATGATGTGCGCGCCCAGGATCGTCCGGTCGTGGGGGTCCGCCAGGACCTTCACGAAACTGGTGGTGTCCTCCAGGGCCCATCCGTAGGCGGTGTCCGCGTAGTCGCGGACGCTCACCAGGTACGCGACGCCGCGGCGGCGCGCCTCCTGCTCGGTCAGCCCGACGCTCGCGATCTGCGGGCTGGTGAAGACCGCGTGCGGAGCGAGCTTGTTGGACAGGGTGCGCAGGTCGTCCGGGTGGAGCAGGTTGTGCCGTACGACACGGGACTCGGCGTTGGCCATGTGCTTGAGCTGGAAGTGGTTCACCGCGTCGCCGAGGGCCCAGACCCCCGGTACGGACGTGCGGTAGGTGTCGTCGGTCACGATGTGCCCGTGCCCGTCGAGTTCCAGCCCGCCGGCGGCCGCGTCCAGCCGGTCGGTGTTGGGCCGGCGGCCGGTGCAGACCAGCAGCATCTCGGCCTGGACGACCTGCTCGCCCTCGGCGCAGGTCACACTCACCTCGACACCGTCGGGGCGGCGTTCCACGGCGGTGACGGTGGCGCCGAGGAGGACCTGGTGCCGACGGGAGACGAGCTCGGTGAAGCGCTCGGACACCTGCTCGTCCTCGGCCATCAGCAGGCGCGGCCCCCGCTGGATGATCGTGACGTCCGACCCGAACGCGCCGAAGACGTGGCCGAACTCGGCCGCGATGAACCCGCCGCCGATGACGGCCAGCGAAGCGGGTGCGTCCTCGATCCGCATGATGGTGTCGGAGGTGTGGAACGGCACGGTGTCCAGTCCGGGGACGTCGGGCACGTCGGGCCGTGAGCCGACCGCGACGACGATGGTGTCGGCGGTGATCCGCTCCCCGCCCACCTGCAGCACCTTGGGCCCGACGAAGCGCGCCTCCTCGGTGTACACGTCGATGCCGTGGTCCCGGCGGTAGTCCAGCGCGCTGTCGTGGAGCGGGTCGATCCGGTGGAACACCCGGTCGCGGACGGTTTTCCAGTCCACCGGTTCGACGGTGGCGCGGACCCCCAGCCGCGCGGCCGCCCGCGCGCCCTCGGCCGCGTCGGCGGCGACGACGAACATCTTGCTGGGGATGCAGCCCCGGTTCAGGCAGGTGCCGCCGAAGCGGCTCGGTTCGACGATGGCGCAGCGCAGGTGCGCGAACTCGTCCCCGATCAGCATGTTGCCGCTGCCCCCGCCGAGGACCACAAGATCGTAGTGCGGCATGTCCGCCCGCCTTCCGCCGGTCAGCAGATGTCCGGACGTCCTGGCTGCGGGGCAGGCCCCCGCGGGACGGCCCGCCCGATTTGTGCCTGTTCGGTCCTTCGAGGTTCATATCACGGGCACGGGGCGCCGGGGGTGCACCATCGGCGCGACACAGCCGGCGGGGTCAGCCCGCCGTTCCGGCGGCCTGCTCCTTCCTGCGCTGCCGGTAGGCCCGCATGGACGCGCGGGAACCGCACCTCGGGCCGCAGTAGCCGGCCGAGCTGTTGCGCGTCCGGTCGAAGAAGCAGAAGTGGCACGGCTCGTGGCGGCACGCCCGCAGCCTGTCCCACACGCCCGCGTGCGCGAGTTCGGTGACGCTCGCCAGTACGGTCCCGAACAGCCCGGGGATGCCGCTCTGCGTGCTCGCCAAACGGGCCCCCTCGGCGGTGACGACCGTGACCAGGGGGTAGCGGGCGGCGATGCCGCGAAGGTGCTCCTCCGCCCGGGCGAGCGCCCCGGGGGTGGTGTTCTTGTCGCCCGCGTGCGCCAGCAGCACGGTGATCAGGGCGTTGCGCAGTTCGCGTGCGGCGGCCGCGTCGGCCTCGGTGACGTGGGTGGCCTCCGTGCCCAGGTCGTGCTCCAGCAGCCATGCGTGCATGCTGCGGGCGTCCGTGAAGCGCTCCGGGAGCTGCCTCGGCCCCGAAGCGTGCGTGTTGAGGAACCGCAGGAGCGCGTCGACGGCTGCGGGCTGGGTCAGCGGACTGCGCTCGGTCGTGGGCGTCGGCATCGTGCGGGCCTCCCTTTCCGGGTCAGTCTAGTTCGCTCCCCGTTGTGGGTGAAACCGCGACGGTAGTCATTCTCTTCCTGTGTGGTGGAGTCCCAGTGAAGTGCGGTGAGGTGTGTCACGCTCGCCCCGATTCGTGTGGATGCGTGTTGCGGGTTGCGACCTAATGGCCTACGGTCATCACCACGAAGACAGGCTGAGCCGCTCCGGTAGTTGCGGCTCGAAGCCTTCGGCGACCCGGCCGGGGATCCGGCGTGCGGCGCCGGTGTGGCTCCGCCGTCCTCGTCCCCCGAAAACGGTGACCGCCGGCGTGCGGCGCACCGTCCTCTACGAAGGAAGGCCCCCATGTACACGAAGCTGGAACTTGTCGTGCTGCCCGTGTCCGATGTCGACCGGGCCAAGGCGTTCTACGAGGCGCTGGGATTCCGCCTGGATCTGGACAAGGCCGTCAGCGAGGACTGGCGCGCGGTGCACTTCACCCCGCCGGGCTCGGAGTGCTCGGTGATGTTCGGTCAGGGGCTCACCTCCGCCGCGCCGGGCTCGGCCCAGGGGCTGTACCTGGCCGTCCTCGACATCGAGGAGGCCCGTGCGGAGCTGGTCGCCCGGGGCGTCGAGGTGAGCGAGGTGTTCCACGACGCCGGCGGGATGCTGTTCCACGGCCATGAGGGCGGGGAGATCACCCACCGGCAGGAAGGTCAGGGGCGGCTCGCGGGCCTGCATCCCGACCGTGCCTCGTACGGCTCGTTCGCCACCTTCAGCGACCCGGACGGCAACGGCTGGGTGCTCCAGGAGATCAAGCAGCGGTTCCCCGGCCGCTGACCCACCCCGTCACCGCAGGGCGTACGGAGCCGTACGGACGCGACCCCTCCTGCACCCCAATACGTGCATATGCTCGTTCCTAGTGGAAGGAAACCCCGTGAACATGCCCCCCGTGGAGCCGTCCGAGCAGGACGGCCCCGGCCCGAGGCCGGTGTCGCACCGTGCCCCGCGCGGACTGTCACGACGCGCCTTCGTCGGCGGCGCGGCCGCCTCCGCCGTCACCGTCGCCGGCATCTCGCTGGCGGGCGGGTTGCCGTCGGCCTCCGCCACCCCGCCCCTGCGGACGCCGCACGGGTTCGGCTCGGTCTCCTCGGCGCCCCGGCTGCCGGCCGGGTTCACCAAGACCTTCAGCAGCCGCTTCGTGCGGGCCGGCGGGCTGCGCCAGCACGTGGTGACCGGAGGCGACGGGCCGCCGTTGCTCCTGGTGCACGGCTGGCCGCAGAATTGGTACGCGTGGCGCATGCTGATGCCGGAACTGGCCCGGCACCACACCGTCATCGCCGTCGACCAGCGCGGCATGGGACTCACCGACAAGCCCGTGAGCGGGTACGACACCCGCTCCCTGGCGGGCGACCTGGTCGCCCTGATGGACGCCCTGGGCCACGAGCGGTTCGCGGTCGTCGGCCACGACACCGGAATGATCATCAGCTACGCGCTGGCGGCCGACCACCCGGAGCGCGTCGCCCGCGTGGCCCTCGCCGAGGTCCCCGGACCCCCGCGGAAGTCCGCCTCACCGATCCTCTTCGTGGACGGGCGGGACAACGACAGGCTCTGGCACATCCCGTTCAACCGGGTCGACCACGAGCTGACCGAACGGCTGGTCAGGGGGCGCGAAGCGGACTTCTTCGGCTACGAGTTCGACATCCAGGGCGGGGAGAGGCTGCCCCGGTACGCGCGCGAGTACTACGTCCGCCTCTTCTGCGACCCCGCGACGCTGCGCGGCAGTTTCGGGTTCTACCGCGCGTGGGACGGCACCACCGGTCAGAACGAGGACCGCGCGCGGAAGAAGCTGACGATGCCGGTCCTGGCGATCGGCGGATCCGAGAGCTGGGGCGGTGCCGTCGCGGGCGCGATGGAGCCCCTGGCGGAGGACGTACGGGGCGTGGTCATCCGCGGCGCCGGTCACTGGGTCGCCGAGCAGGCACCCGAGGAGATGCTGGCGGAACTCGGCACGTTCCTCGCCCCGTACCGCCGCGCCGCCGGCGCCTCGCGGTAACCCCCGGCCGGGTCCGTCCCGGCGAACCCCACCCACAGACGGGAGGCACGGTGTTCTCCGACATCGGCCCGCTGGAGGTCCTGACGCTGCTCGTGGTGGCGGTCGTCCTCGTCGGACCCGACAGGCTCCCCGGGCTGGTCTCCGACACCGTGCGTGCCCTGCGCGGGCTCCGTGAGCTCGCGCAGGGCGCCCGGGCGGGCCTCCGGGACGAACTCCCACCCGAACTGCGGGACCTGGACCTCACGGACCTCGACCCGCGCGATCCGCCCGCCGGCGGCCACCGGCCGTGACGCGGCCGTCCGGCGGCGCCCGGATCCGCGTGCGGCACCTCCTCACCTCGGCACCTCAGAAGGGAAACACCCATGTTCGGAAGGCTCGGAGCACCCGAGATCCTCCTCATCCTCGTCGTCGTCCTCCTCCTCTTCGGGGCCAAACGGCTTCCCGACATGGCCCGTTCCTTCGGGCAGTCGCTCCGGATCCTCAGGAGCGAGACCAAGGCCATGCGGGAGGACGGCTCCGGTGAGCCCCCGGGTGCCGTGGGGACCGCGGCCCTCGAGCCCGGGGCCGCGACTCCTGAGCCCGGGGCCGCGACCCCGCACACGGCGCCCGAGGCCACCGCGGCGGGCGCACCCCACCGGCGCTGAAGCGCCCCGGACGGACCGGCCATGACCACCCGTACCCCGCGTGACCCCGATCGGATGCCCCTGCGGGAGCACCTGCGCGAACTGCGCAACCGCCTGCTCAAGGCCGTCGGGGCGATCCTGCTCGTCACCGTCGCCGCAGCCCTGTTCCACCGGCAGCTCATCGGGTTCCTCATCGATCCGCTGCCCGGCTGTGCCCCCGGCCGCCTGACCGGGGCCTCCGGGGCGGACGGTGCGGGTCACTGCGGCGTGATCTCCCTCAACGGTCTCCTCTCGCCGTTCTCCCTCGCGCTCAAGGTGTCGGTCACCGCGGGAGTGGTCGGCGCGAGCCCGGTGTGGCTCTACCAGCTGTGGGCCTTCGTCGCGCCGGGACTGCACCGCCGCGAGCGGAAGTACACCCTGGCCTTCCTCGGGGCGGGCATCCCCCTGTTCCTGACCGGTGCCGCGGTGGCGTACCGGACGCTGCCGACGACGGCCCGGGTGCTGATCTCCTTCACGCCCGACAACGCCACCAACATCCTGCCCGTCGACGACTTCCTCGACCTGGCCACCCGCATGGTGATCGTCTTCGGCCTCTCCTTCGAACTCCCCGTGCTCCTCGTGCTGCTGAACTTCGGCGGGGTGATCAGCGCCCGGCGGATGACCGGGTGGTGGCGCGGCATGCTCATGGGGGTCGCCGCCTTCGCGGCGATCGCCACCCCCAGCACCGACCCGATCAGCATGCTGCTGCTCGCCACGCCCATCAGCCTGCTGTACGGGGCGGCGTGCGCGGTCGCCTGGTGCAACGACCGCCGGCGACGGCGCACCGCACCCGGCCGCCCCGACCCGGCCCCGGGCGCCGTCGAGGCCCCCGCTCCCGCCCCCGACGACGTCGCCGCCGGCCGGTCATGACGTGTCGCGCCGGGAGCCGCTCACTCCGCCCACGGTTCGAAGCCGGTGTCCAGCACGGCGTCGAGGAACCCGCGCAGCAGGGCCGCGTCCGCGGACCCGAACCGTTCCTCGAACCGGGTCTGGACGTCGTTCCAGAGGGGGAGCGCCGCCTTCATCCTGGCGAGGCCGTCCGGTGTGAGCGTGACGATCCGCGCGCGGCGGTCGGTCGCCGACGTCTCGACGGTGACCAGGCCCTCCCGCGCGAGCGGCTTGAGGTTGGAGGCCATCGTCGTACGGTCCATCGCGATGATGTCGGCGAGGGCGGTGATCGTCATCTCTTCGTGGACGCTGAGCTGCTGCAGGATGCTGAACTGGGTCGCACGCAGGCCCACCGGGGCGAGGGCCTTGTCGTAGGTCGCGCCGAGGTACCGGGCCGCCTTGCGCAGCGCCAGGTTGTTGCACGAGTCGGCTTTCGACGCCGCAGCGGTCATGGTCTCCTCCCGAGCATCCTCCCCATGATACGAGCATCTGCTCCCACAGGGGAACGAGAACGACAGGCAGTGGCTGCTTGAGACCTACCGTGACCGACTAAACGGACGAAACGCGTCGTAATTTCCGGATGTGCGAGGATGCCGGGATCCCGCCGTTAGGAAGCGTTCACTTCCTTCGCCGCGCAAGTAAACTAGGGGCATGTCAGACGTCATGCCGCGGCAGGAAGCGGCCCCCGAGGCGATCGTGCCGCTCAGTCCCGACGAGGAAGCGGTCGTCCGGTCGCTGAGTCGTGTCATCTACGCCCTGCCCCGTGTCATGGACGCTGATCTGGTCCGCGAGCAGCGGCTCCCGCTCATCGAGTACCTGACCCTGATGAACCTCTCCGAGGCGCCCGGTCGGCAGATGCGCATGAGCGACCTCGCCGGGGCCTGCGAACTGTCGGTCAGCGGGATGACGCGCGTCGTCCACCGGCTGGAGAACGACGGGCTCGTGCAGCGCGTGAAGTGCGCCGAGGACGCCCGCGGCTGGAACGCGGTCCTCACCGACGCCGGCCTCGCCCGCCTCAAGGAGGCGTGGCGGACCAACCTGGTGTCCGTGCGCCGTCACTTCCTCGACCACCTCGAAGGCCTGGACCTCAAGGCGCTCGGCGCGGCCCTGAGGAACGTCGCCACCTGAAAGCCCCGTGCGGCCGAGGTGCCCACCCCGGCTCCGCGGCCACTCCGCCGTGGCAGAGGCGTGCCCCTGCCACGGCGCCCGGTCAGGCCTTCGCCGCGACCGGCTTCCCGGCCTCGGGCGCTGCCGCGCCCGCGCCGTCACCGGTGGTCCCGGCCGACGGCGTGACAGGGGTGTAGAAGACGCTCCCCTGACGACGGGACCGCTCGGCGAGCCCCTTCGCGACCAACGCCTCCAGGGCGTTGCGCACGACGGGGGCGCTCGGGGCGGAGCGATCCGGATGCCGCTTGGCCAGCGCGTCGACGAACTCACTGACCATGCGCGGCTCTTCATCGGCGGCGAGGACGTCCGCGACGAGGCCGCGCAGGGTCGGCTTCTCCTTGTCGCGGGACGGCGCCGCCTTCTTGCCGGCCTTCCGGGCCTTCGCCCCGCCGGCCGGCTTCCGTGTGCGGGGCCGCGGGACGGCCCGGGGAGCACCCTCCTCCGGCGCCCCGGCCACGTCGGCGGCCGGAACCACCTCGGCGGGAACCTCCTCGGCCGGCACTTCTTCGGCCGGCACTTCGTCCGCCGGCACGGCATCGGCAGGTTCGTCGCGCGGGGCGACGCGGGGTCCGCCGGTCGTCACGCTGCCCTGCAGCCGGGTCAGCCAGGCCCGCTCGTCCTCGAGCCGGGTCAGGCGGGCCTGGAGCCCGGCCACCTGCTCCCGGACCGCTTCCTGATCCTTGGCGTTGTTCTCCAGGTCCTCTGCGAGACGCGCCGCATACCGGTCCTGAATGGTTGTGTTGTGGGACACGACAGCCGCTTCCTGGTGTATGGGATGTTGCTGCCGGATCGTACCCATCCTCCGCGCTCACCGTGCGGAACCGCCCCGTACTCAGCGAGTTGGGGCGGTGTTCACCGTGGACGTCCCGGCCGCACGCCCCGCCGCCGCAAGTCCCGTGCGGGGCAGGCCCGTGGGCGGGCCGGGAGAGACGTACTCATCCCAACTCATCATTCCGTTGGCGTAGTTGAGATGCGCCTTCACGGTGGCGGGGTGCAGATGCGGCGCCCGGTCCCGCGGTGAGGGAGGAGTCCCTGACGGGCGAACCCATGTACGGGCAGGGCACGTTCGAGGGAACCCCACCGGGTGAGTCGCCGTTGACCGCCCTCCTGAGCCGCCGCCCTCGCCCTCAGGCCCGCCAGATGTTGTCGAAGGCCGCCTTCTCGATGTCCTTCCGCTGCCGCACCGACTGCAGTTCCTCGACGGCGTCGTGGACCGCGGCCAGCACCGTGGCCACGGCGTCGTCGCCGACGTCGGCGAGGTCGCCGGGGGTCCGGTCCCCGGGGACCCCGGCGGCGGACGCGAGGGCGGCAAGGACGGGCTCCCCGGACGACCGTCGGCCGAGTGCCTCCCGGCGGGCGGGGGAGTCCAGCAGCACCTGCTCCCCGGTGGCCCAGGGCCGCCACCGGGGGCGGCTCACGGCGGTCAGACCGGTCGCCTGCAGCGCGCCGCGGTAGACCGAGGAGAGGTTGCGGCCCCTGCGCCACAGCCAGTCCTCGACGGACTCGTAGGGCTCCTGGTCGACGAGCGCGGAGGCCGCCTGGTCCAGCAGGTGGTCACCGGTGGCCGGCCCGTCCGCCGGCACCAGGCGGTCACCGTCCAGGGTGACCGCCCGCGCTCCGAGGAGATCGATCACCTCGGCCCCCGCGAGCGCGAGCGACAGGTCGCCCGGTTCGACGGGAGGGCTCGAAGGCACATCCATGCTGACGATCATCAGGTCCTGCGGCGTGCTCATGGCGGCTCCCGTCGAAGAGATCAACAACGATACGTCGCCGCGGGCCGCCGTCCGCCGTTCCCGGCGCACGGCGAGCCGCCCCCCACGGTGCGCGCAGGTCGGGGCGGTGCCCGGTCAGGGGTTCGTCCAGGCGCTGGGGGACTCCGTCAGGGCCAGGACGCCGTGCGGCAGTTCGGCCCCGGCGACGTCGGCGAGCGACACGCCCTCGAGGATCTCGCGCACGTTGGACCGCAGCGCGATCCACAGGGGCAGCAGCGACTCGGCGGGCCCGGTGTACGCCAGGTCCGGGGGGCGGACCCCGCGGACCGAGACGAGCGGTCCGTCGACGGCGCGGATGACGTCGGCGATGCTGATGGACCCGGCGGGCCCGGCCAGGCGGTAACCGCCGTTGCCGCCCCGCTGGCTGAGGACGAGACCGGCGCGGCGCATCTCGTTGAGGATGCCCTCGAGGAACTTGTGCGGGATGTCCTGGGCGGCGGCGATGGCCTCGGCCTTCATCGGCCCGGCCTCCGGTGACGCGGCGAGCTGCAGCGCGGCACGTACCGCGTAGTCCGCCCTGGCTGAGATCCGCATGGGCGCATTATCCCGTCGGGTGCCGGTGGTGTCGGTTCCGGGTCACACCGGCAGCGTGAACGGGGGGTGCGTGCCGTTGAGGAAGTAGTCCCCGACGTCGCGGAGGCGGGGGGCCACGGGCTCGTACAGGGTGTGGGTGCGCGCGTTGCGCCAGAAACGGTCCAGGCCCAGGCGCGCGGACGCGGAGCGGGGCCCGATGACGTCCAGGGCGCGCGTCGTGCTCTCCCGCACGGCGGTGGACGTCGCGACCTCGGCCACGGCCACGAGCGCCGAGATCTCCGCGCACTCCTCGTAGCCGAGGGCCTCCCCTCGTGCCAGGCCGCCCTCCAGTGCCTCCAGCGCCTGAGCGGCGAGCGCGGAGGCGGAGCGGGTGAGGACGGTCAGCTCGCCGTACGCGGCGAGCACGTGGGGGTCCTGGGGCGATCCGGCCGGCCACTCCGGCTGCCACGGCCGCTGGCCCGCCCTGCTGTACTCACGGGCCTCGGCGAGCACGCCCTCGGCCGTGCCGAGTCGGAGCTGGACCGACATCAGACGCCCCAGCGGCGAGGCCAGCGAGGCCAGGGGCGGCAGGACGTCCTCCTCGGCGGAGAGCGAACCGAGCACCTCGTCGGCGGTGACCGCCACGGAGGCGAACTCCACGCCGCCCCCGGCGGCGAGCCGCTGGCCGAAGGGATCGTCCTCCGCGCCGACCGCGACGCCGTGCCGGGCGGGGTCGACGGCGACGGCGAGCGGTTCCCCGGTGTCGGCCCGCACGGCGCGTACGGCGATGCGGTCGGCGACGAGGACGCCCGTGAGGTAGCTCTGCCGGCCTTCCAGCCGGTAGCCGCCCGTGGTCCTGGCCAGCGTCAGCGTCGGGTCCTGGCGGGCGAACCCACCGCCCCAGCACCACTGCCCGGCCGCGGAACGCCGTTCCAGCCCCGTGGCGGCCGAGGGCCCGGTGAGGAGCCGGGCGCTCCACGACACGAAGTAGTGCGTGCCGAGCAGTTGGGCGATCGCGGCGTCGGCCGCCGCGATCTCCCGGACCACGGCGTACGCCGTGGCCCAGTCCGCGCCACCGCCGCCGGACCCGGCGGGCACCAGCAGCGGCAGCAGCCCCGCCTCGCGCATCCGGGAGACCTCGTCGAACGGGGGCTTGCCCGCCTGGTCCCTGGCGACCGCGTCCGTGGCCAGGTCGTCCGCCGTCTCACGGGCCACCCGCAGCCAGTGCGCGCGGCCGGGCCCGGTCGGCTCCGGTTCCGGCTCCGGCGGCGGTGCTGAGCCGGACGGCGCGGTCTCAACGTCCATGGGCGTCTGGGGCACGTTCCTCATCCTGCGCAGCCTGTCGGACCACCGTCAATGCTTTCCCATCAATTCACTAGGAAATACTCGGCGGCGGCCGCTTCACGGGGTGCCCGCAGCGGTCCTGCGGATGGCGACGCAGGCGATGTCGTCGTTGAGGCCGCCGTCGCTGTGGCGGAGGAGCGCCTGGTGGAGGAGGTGCAGGAACCCGGCCGGTGCGGTGGTGGCGGCCTGCCCTGTCCAGGCGGTGAGGGGGAAGAAGGCGCCACCCGGGTCGCGGGTCTCGCTGACGCCGTCGGTGTAGAGCAGCAGCAGGTCGCCGACGGCCAGGGGAACGCGGTCGACGTGGTAGCCGGAGCCGACAAGTGCCGCCAGGTTGACCGGTGGTGAGGGGACCACCGGGTCGATGGCCCGGGTGCGGCCGCCGTGCACCAGCAGGGCAGGCGGGTGCCCGCAGCTGAGCACGGAGGCATGGTCGGCTGCGGGCGGGATCTCGACGATGACGGCGGTGGCGAAGCGTTCGCAGTCGTCCTCGGCGGGTACCGCCGCGGTGTACCGCGTGATGGTGGTCTCCAGGCGGTGCGCGAGGTGCGGCAGGTCGGGGGCCTCGTAGGCGGCCTCGTGGAAGGAGCCGAGGAGGGCGGCCGAAACCCCCACGGCGCGCAGGCCCTTGCCGCGGACGTCCCCGAGGATCAGGCGCAGGCCGTGGGGGGTGTCGGCCGCGGCGTAGAAGTCGCCCCCGATGCGCGCCTGGGGGGCCGCGGCGAGGTAGAAGGTCGCGATCTCCAGGTTCCTGATGCGTTCGGGCACCGGCCTGAGGAGGACCTCCTGCGTCGCGTCGGCGACGGCGCGGACCTGGGCGAGGGTGTGTTCGCGCTGCAGGCGCAGGTGGCTGGCGTAGGCGGCGGCCAGACTGACGGCGCCGATCGCCCCGGCGGTGTAGAGGGCGGACATGTCGGAGAAGGCCAGGGCGTAGCCGATGACCGGGAGCAGGCAGATCATCCCGAGGGTGAGGGTCGCCCGCACGGACCAGAGCGACGCGGCGAGCGCGGGCGCCGCCGGCAGCAGGCGGGTGAAGGGGACGTCCTGGGGGGTGAGGATCGCCAGGACCCCGATGACCGCGGTCAGGACGGCGGGGGACAGCAGAACGGGGTCCCGTCGCCGCAGGTTCGACCACATCGTCCGATACCGGGCCAGAGCGCTCATGGCTGGATCGTAGGCGATCCATGATCGCACCCCGCAGGTACGACATCTGATGCCGCGTCCGCCCCGGGACGCCCTTCGGGGGTCCGCGGAAGTCGCGCGTTCTTGGGCTGGTGTCTCCCACCTGCCGCGGTGTTCCGCGGGTGGGCCCTGCGCGTACGGGTCAGAAGGGAGGTTCGAGATCCCCGCGGCCGTCGCGGTGCGGCCCCCGGTCCCAGGGCTCCGCCCGGAAAGGTCCGGGGCCGGGGACGTCGTGGCCCCACGCTTCAAGGGCCCTCCGGGCGATGCGGCGGTCGGGCTCGTGGCCGTTGGTGTCGAGGACGCGGCGCGCGTGCACGGCGAGGTGATCACGCTGCTCGGCGAGTGCCGGGTGTTCGGCGAGGATGAGCGCGGCAACGACGGCGGCTTCGCGCACGTTCTCGTGGCTGTCCTGCACGAAGGGAGCGACGGCCCGGTAGAGCATCGGGCGCAGGTCCCGGAAGGACGCCATGGTCGTGCCGTGGGTGAGGAACCCGGGGAACCGCTGCTCGATGGGGCCTGCGATCTCGTCGGAAGCGTCGTAGGCCGTGGAAACCAGCCAGTTCAACAGCGTCGCGCGGATGGGGACGTCGCCGTAGGCCCGGAGGTTCGCGGCCGCCGGGTGGGTGAGGATGCCGGCGACGTACAGGGCGACGGGTGCGGTGGCCCCGTAGATGGTGCCCTGGTGGTTGACCATCTCACCCAGCTCCGACAAAGCGGTGACCTGGATCTTGGGATCGGGCTCCAACAGCCGCGCGAGGACGTCGGGAAGGTCCTCGCCGCTCCCGAAAGCAGTTTGGAGCGAGCCCCAATCGGTCTCCGCCAGGACCACCTGGTAGGGCGGCACGTCCGGCTCAAGGGGCACCCCGGCGCTGGAACGGCTCTCGTGCATGGGCCGAACCTAGACCAGGCCTCCGACACGATTGCCTTGCGGGCCTGCCATTCGGACTGCGGTCCCCGCGCGAGCTACGGGCGGGACGGCCGTCGAGGGCAGCCCGAGCGATCGCGTGCCGCAGGCGGACTGCCGCGGACTCGGTCCGGCCAACGAGGCCATCCAGTAGGGTTCCGACGCCGTGATCACTCCCGCGCAGCCGGATCGCTCCATGGCGGCAACGCCTTCGCGCGCGGTGGTGAGGAATCGCTGGAACCTACTGCGAGAGCATCCCAGGCGACGGGCGCGGCCGAGAAGACCGGTGTGGAGGGGTTTAGGCCCGATGCGAAGGGGTTTACGATGACCGAATTTTCCGAGGGCCCGGAGCCGAACGCCTGCTCCGCCTGGGCCGTTGTCGACTGGTTCTCCGATGCCCTCGACAAGACCCATTTCGAGGAGAAGTTCGTCGGCAACATGTCGGCCCTGGCGGTCAGCCCCGAGGGACGTGTGGCCGCCCTCGCGGACCGCTCCTTGCTCTTCCACCTGGACGCCGCCACCCACGAGCCCGTGGAAGTCGTGGCGCTGTACGACGAGAACGGGAAGGAGACGGACTTCGAGGCCCTGGTCTTCGATGAGGACGGCACGCTCCTGATCGCCTCCGAGGAACCGGCCGTTCGTCGCTACACCCCGGAGGGAAAGTTCATCGACAGGCTGCCGGTGCCGGACAGCCTCCTCCTCGCGCCTGCGGGCCGGGCCGTGGTCAACGAGACCTTCGAGGGCCTCGCCATGCAGCCCGGCGGCCTCACCCTGGTGGCGTCGATGGAGGGCGCGCTGAGGGGTGACGAGAGCGACTACGTGCGTTTCCAGGCGTGGAAACGCGAGACGGCAGGCGACGAGTTCCGGATCGGCGTGCAGTGGGGCTACGTGCGCGACAAGGGCCTGCTGCTGTCGGACATCTGCGCGTCCGGTGACGGCAGGCTCCTCGTTCTGGAGCGGGGCTTCGACAAGAGCGTCGGCAACATCATCCGGGTCTATCTCGCCGACCCGCGCGAGGCGGACGACATCACCCACGTCGAGAACCTGTCCGGCCAGGACGACGTCTCCCTGATGAACAAGACCCTGCTGGTCGACATGGTCAACTGCCCGCCGCTCGGAGCCACGAACAAGCAGTCGCAGGCCAACCCCCTGCTCGGCAACATCGAGGGCATGACGATCACCGGGACCACCCCGGACGGTCGTTTGAAGGTCCTCATGGTCACCGACGACAACCAGAGCGACATGCAGACCACCCGACTGTACGGGATGACCATACGGTTGCCCGAGCTCTGAGTCGCATGCGTGCGGCGTCTTGCGCCCGGCCCGTGCCCGATGCCACGTCGACAACGGTGCCGCTCGATGAGGCTCTGCCGCAAAGGCGGTACCGCCTCGCCGTGATCGACGGGCCCCACAGGGACCCCGGCCATGGGGAGGCGTCCGCCGGGTGGCGTGGGCACCCCACGGCGCCCGGCGGACGCGAGGGGCGTCACTCCACGAAGTGGCCCGGGCCGACGACCTTCCACTGGCGGGTGTGCGTGTCCTCGATCGAGGTGTAGGGGGCCTGGAAGACCAGCACCTGCTCGGTGGAGCGCTTGATGGTCCACAGCTCGGGGGTCCTGCCGGAGCGGTCCCAGGCGATGGCCTGGCCCTCGACGTCGGGCAGCTTGACGGTCGCCACCCAGCGCAGGTCCGAGCCCTCGGACGGGAGGTCCATCACGTAGGCCTCGTCGTAGTCGTGGCCGGTGATCCACAGCCGGCCGTCGGGGCCCCACGAACCTCCGGAGTTGCTCATCGGCCGGATCTTGTCCAGGAGTTCCTGCGGCAGCGTCCAGGCCTCCACGACCCGGAACCGGTCGTCGAGTTTGACGATCTGCGTGTTGTCGGTACCGCCGTACGGCTCCGTCGAGCCCGCCGGGGGCTTGTCGTAGTTGGCGAAGGCCGCCCACCACGCCCCGTCGTGCCGGTCCAGCCAGGTCAGCGAGCCGCGGTCGATGCCGAAGCCGAAGGTGTCGATGTGCTTCATCGTCCGGGTGTCGAACACCTCGACGGAGCTCTTCTCGGGCGTGGTGTTGTAGTTCGAGGTCGCCGCGTACAGCTTGTCGCCGACCACGGTGGCGCTGTCCATGTGGATGATCGGGCCGTCGGCGTCGCCGACGAACTGCAGGAGAGGTTTGCCGGTCGCCTTGTCGTGCTTGGTGATGGTCTGGTTGTTGACGGCGTAGAAGTACTTCCGGTCGACGGCCACGCCCTGCCGCGCGTCGAAGGCGGCGAAGGTGTGCCGGAGTTCGGCCGTGTACTCCGTGGGGGCCGCCTTCGCGACCGCCGCCTTCGCGACCGCCGGGGTCGAGGCCTCGGCGGATCCGAGGCCCGTGGCCGCCATGAGTGCCGCCGCCGCAAGGCAGGCTGCCGCGGCTGAAGCGATCTTGGTCCGTACGTGCATGGTTCCCCTCGGTCGATCCGGTGGCAGGGCAGGGTTCGACCCTGACGCGGCCGAAGATCGTCCACGCGAACTCCGGGGGAGCGGAGGGTGAAGGGCAGACCGCCGACCGCTGCGTGCGCGCCGCCCGGCTTCTCCGCGTCCGCGACCGCCCGCGCACGGGGGCCGCTGTCGGTGCCGGGTGGGAGACTTCCCGGCATGATCGAACCGAATCCCAAGGCGGACCTCCTCCGGTACCTGCAGGACGCGCGGGACACCCTGCTGTGGAAGATGGACGGGCTGTCGGAGTACGACGTCCGCCGCCCCCTCACGCCCACGGGGACGAACCTGCTGGGGCTGGTCAAGCACGCCGCCGGTGTGGAGCTGGGCTACCTCGGCGACACCTTCGGGCGGCCGTTCTTCGGTGCGGAGCGGCCCTCCTGGTACCGGGAGGACGCGGAGGCCAACGCGGACATGTGGGCCACGGCGGACGAGACGCGCGAGGAGATCACCGGGCTGTACCGCCGGGCCTGGGAGCACGCGGACAGCACGATCGAGGAGCTGCCGCTCGACGCGGTCGGCCACGTCCCGTGGTGGCCGGAGGAACGCCGGGCGGTGACCCTCAACCACGTCCTGGTGCGCGTGATCGCGGACACCCAGCGGCACGCCGGCCACGCCGACATCCTCCGCGAGCTCATCGACGGCAGCGTCGGATTCCTGCGGGGCAACGACAGCATCCCGTCGGACGACCGGGCCTGGTGGGAGGAGTACCGCGGCCGGCTCGAGCGCGTGGCACGCGAGGCCGGCGAGTGACCCGAGCGTGCCGGCCGGTATGCTCACTACCCTGGCGGGATGACGATGCACAGGATCGGCCCCGCGAGTGTCGACGCGATGATCGAGGACCTCAGGACGCTCGTCGAGGTCGAGTCCCCCTCGCGTGACGTCGACGCCCTGACGGCATCGGCCAAGGCCGTCGCCGGCGTCATCGAAAGGCGCCTCGGCGGCCAGGCCGTCTGCGTCGAGAGCCCCGTCGGGCCGCACGTCCGCTGGTCTTCCGGGGGCGACCCCAAGGTGCTGATCCTGGGACACCACGACACGGTGTTCCCGCTCGGTACCCTCGCACGGCGCCCGTTCACCGTCGCCGGCGGCCACGCCACCGGCCCCGGCGTGTTCGACATGCTGGGCGGTCTCGTGCAGGCCGTCCACGGTGTGGCGCTCCTGGAGGACCGGTCGGGCGTCGAGATCCTGGTGACCTGCGACGAGGAGGTCGGCTCCGCCCACTCCCGGGCCCTCATCGAGGAGCGGGCCCTCGCCTGCGGCGCCGTGCTCGTCTTCGAGGGCGCGGCCGAGGGCGGGGCGCTGAAGACGGGCCGCAAGGGCTGCGGCACGTTCGAGGTCACCGTCACCGGCCGCGCCTCGCACGCGGGACTGGAGCCCGAGGCCGGGGTCAACGCCCTCGTCGAGGCCGCGCACCAGGTGCTGGCCGTCGCGGCGCTCAGCCGGCCCGAGGCCGGGACGACCGTCACCCCGACCGTGGCGTCGGCGGGCACCGTCGACAACGTGGTGCCCGCGCAGGCGACCGTCGTCGCCGACGTACGGGTCGAGACGGCCGAGGAGAAAGAACGCGTCGAAGCCGGCTTCGCCGCGCTGACCCCGCACCTGGACGGAGCCGCCATCTCGGTCCGCGGCGGCGTCCGGCGGCCCCCGATGCCGGAGTCGGCGTCCGCCGCGCTCTTCGCCCTTGCGCAGCGGTTGCTGCCCGGCATCGAGGGCAGGGCCGTGGGCGGTGGGAGCGACGGCAACCACACCGCCGCGCTGGGAGTGCCGACCCTCGACGGTCTCGGAGCGGTCGGGGGCGGGGCGCACGCCGACCACGAGTACGTGGTCGTCGACGCCATGGCGGAACGGGCGACCCTCGTCGCGGGCCTGGTGCACGCCATCCGGAACGGGTAGCCGCAGGGGCCCCCGTCGCCGCCCGGTGTCACGGACACGGGGGCTGTCCGGTCCTGGAGGTAGCTGACGACCGCCGTGCGCGCCGGCGCACCGGGGCGGATCGACACCACTGCGGGAGGGAATGGCGATGCGGACGGTGGACCTCGGCGGTCAGGGACTGCGCGTGCCGGTGCAGGGCCTGGGTGCGATGGGGATGAGCGTGGACTACGGGGCGGGGGACGAGCGGGAGTCCGTGATCACGCTCAACCGCGCGGTCGACCTGGGCGTCACGTTCATCGACACGGCCGAGTCCTACGGCCCCTTCGAGAACGAGCGGCTGATCGCCCGCGCCCTCGGACACCGCCGGGACGAGGTCGTCCTGTCGACGAAGTTCGGCCTCGACTTCGCCGACGACGGTACGCCCGGTCCTCTCGACGGCCGGCCGGAGCACGTCCGCCGGGCCGTGGAGCGCTCGCTGCGCCACCTGGGCACGGACGTGATCGACCTCTACTTCATGCACCGGGTCGATCCCGGGACGCCCGTCGAGGACACCATCGGCGCGATGGGTGAACTGGTCACCGCGGGCAAGGTCCGCTACATCGGGCTCTCCGAGGTCTCCTCGGAGACCATCCGCCGGGCCCACGCCGTCCACCCCCTCACCGCGGTCCAGTCGGAGATGTCGCTGTTCACCCAGGACCTGCTGGACAACGGCCGCAAGGCGACGATGGACGAACTGGGCATCGGCCTGGTCGCCTCCTCGCCCATGGGCCGCGGCTTCCTCAGCGGGGCCATCCGCAGCGTCGACGACCTGGCGCCGGACGACGCGCGGCGCGGACTGCCCCGCTTCTCGCCGGAGAACATCGCCGCGAACCTCGTCCTGGTCGAGCGCGTACGGGAGATCGCCGAAGCACGCGGTGCGACACCGGGCCAGGTCGCGCTCGCCTGGGTCGATGCGCAGGGGGCCGTGGCCATCCCCGGTACGAAGCGGCGGAAGTACCTCGAGGAGAACGCCGCGGCGGCCGACCTCGTCCTGTCGCGGGACGAACGCGCCGCGCTCGGAGCCGCCGTCCCGGCCCGGGAGGTGAGCGGCGCGCGCTACACCGCGCGGGCGCTGGAGTCCACCAACCGCTGACCGACCGCCGGCCGAGCGCCGCGGCGGCGGTCCCCGCGACCGGGGGACCGCCGCCGCGTCCGTTCCGTGCCCGGATCAGAGCCCGGCGAGCACCGCGAACGGGTCGGCCGCACCGCCGTTGTCGACGGCGGCGATCCGCCGCCGCAGGGTGAACGCGGCGCCCGGTTCGATCGTCACCTGACGCTGGGTCATCGCCCATATCCCGCAGGCGTACACGGTGAAGCCCGGCTCGTCGTAGAGCAGCCCGTACGTCTGACCGTCGGAACCGGTCATGCCCACCCACGGCGCCGTCGGCTCGAAGTCGGCCGGGGCGGAGGCGGTCACGGTGCCGTGCCCCGCGACGCCGCTGCGCTGGCCGGCGCCGTCGTGGTCCAGCACGTCGCCCAGCCAGAAGGTGCGGGACTCCGTTCCCCGGTTGGTGAAGACGCTCTCGGCGGTCACCCAGGGCTCGCCCTCGCCGATCGTGAACGTCGTGACCACCTCGACGCCGGGGACCTGGGTGCTTGCCCCGGTGGCGCGCGCGGAGGCGACCGGGCCGCCCGCGGCGAGCACCTCCAGGGTGGTGGACCGCACGGTCAGCTGCTGCCAGGCGTTGCTCCCGCGCGGCCGCGCCGCCGAGGCGTACGGCAGGTTCATCCAGTCCAGCTGGTCCAGGTGACCCACGGCCGCCAGGTCCAGCGGCTTGCCCAGGGTGACCCCGGACAGCTGGGGGTCCTGGGAGCCCGCGGAGACGGCCAGCGACAGCATGCCGTTGGACAGCGTGACGTCCGTGGCCGCCGCCTGCGACTGCGGCCCGGGCACCGCACGGCCGGTGCCGGCCCGTACGGCGGCACGCGTCAGGGCCACGTCGCCCCGGGTCTGCGCGCCCGCGCGCACGGTGGCCGTGGCGGTCGCCGGTTCGTAGCCGACGCCGCCCACGGCGACCGCGTACTGTCCGGGCGGCGCGAAGGCCAGGTACTCGCCGGTGGTGTCGGTGGTGACGGCCGCGAACCGGGTGCCGTCCGCCGCCGTGACCGTCACCTGGACGTTGGCGAGCGGCTTGCCGGTGACCTTGTCGGTGATCCGGCCGACCAGGCCGTCGCCGGCGTCGATCCGCCGGGCCCCGGGGCGTCCGTCGCACACTTCGAAGGCGGCGATGGTGAAGGCCGGGGAGGCCGCGTCGTCGCCCTTGAGGACGATGCGCAGGTCGGCGCGCCACCGGTCGCGGGTCACGTCGCACATCACGTAGCCGCGGTAGGTGCCGTTGTAGAACTTCACGTGCGGGTTGGCGACGAGACCCGCCCGGACGTCGGCGTCCCAGCCGGCGCCGGAGGAGATCGACGTGCCGACGAACTCGGTGGCGACGACCGGCGCGTGCGGGTCGTCGAAGTCGGTCTTGAGGTCGTTGACCCAGTGGGTGTGCCAGTCGCCGCTGAGCACCACCGGGTTGGCGACGTCGCGGTCGGCGAGGAAGTCGAGGATGCGGGCGCGGGCACCCGCGTACCCGTCCCACTGGTCGAGGTTGACGATCTTCCCCGGGCCGAGGTCGTAGTCGAAGGCGGCCATGATGGTCTGCTGGGCGATGACGTTCCACCGGGCCTTGGAGCGGTCCAGGTTGCCGAGCAGCCACTTCTCCTGCTCCGGGCCGGTCATCGTGCGCTCCGGGTTCCAGACCTCGGGGCCCGGTTCCTTGCGGCCGTCCCCGTACGCCTGGTCGGTGCGGTACTGGCGGGTGTCGAGGACGCTGAACTCGGCGAGCTTCCCGAACCGCACCTGACGGTACATCAGTGCGTCCGGGCCGGTGGGCCGCTGCCCGGGCCGCAGCGGCAGGTGCTCGTAGTACGCCTGGTAGCCGTTGGCCCGGCGCTCCAGGAAGGGACGGCCGTCTCCGGCGCCACCCGGCACGTCGGCCGCGTAGTTGTTCTGGACCTCGTGGTCGTCCCAGGTGACGAAGAACGGGAACCGGGCGTGGGCCGCCCGCAGTTCGGGCGAGGTCTTGTACAGGGCGTGCAGCCGGCGGAACTCGGTGAGGCCGCCGTCGGTCGTCTCGTAGATGTAGTCGCCGAGGTGGAGGACGAAGTCGAGGTCCTGCTCCGCCAGGTCGCGGTAGGCGGGGTAGGCGCCGCCCGTCCACGACTGGCACGACACGAACGCGAAACGCAGCCGGTCGGCCTTCGCGCCGGGCGACGGCATGGTCCGCGTGCGGCCGGTGCGGCTGCGGACCTCGCCGTACTGGAAGCGGTACCAGTACCAGCGGTCGGGGGCCAGGTCGTCGACGACGACGTGCACGGTGTGCGCGGACTCGGGCAGCGCCGTCACCGCGCCGCTCGCGACGACCTTCCGGAAGGACTCGTCCTTCGCGACCTCCCACCGCACCTCGACGGGCGTCGCGGGCATGCCGCCGGTCTCCGCGTCGAGCGGATCGGGTACCAGGCGGGTCCACAGCACGACGCTGTGGTGGTCCGGGTCACCGGAGGCCACGCCGAGGGAGAAGGGCGCGGGGTCCAGTTCCGCGGCGCGTGCGGAGAGCGCCTCGGTCAACTGGCCCGCGGCCAGGACCCCGAAGGTGCCCCCCGCGAGGGCGAGGAAACGGCGGCGGTCGAGGGTGCGCAGTGCAGGGCTGGTGGTCACGTCCCAAGATCGTGCAGCAGCCGTACGGCCGGGCGGGTGTCGCCGCGGGGAAGGGACGGTGTCCGGCACATGTCGGGCGCGGGCGGTGTGTGCAACTCCACGGCTTGGAAAGGCAGTTCACTCGCGATTCATGATCGCGGACCTCGCTAGGCTGCCGGGTGTTCATCTGCGGCGCCCCATCGCCGCCCTGGAGCGGTCCGGCGGCACGGGGGGCTGTCACATCCACGGGGAGGAACTGTCACGTGAAGTCACGCAGGGTTCGGGCAGTCGGCGTCGTACTCGCCGCTTTCGGGCTGGTGTGCACCATCGGCAACTCCGCGAGTGCCGCGTCCTTCAGCTGGGGCGCGTACGAAGGCGGCGGTTACGGCTACTGGATGCAGGACCCGGGGCCCGACCCCATCGGCTGGGACGACGCCCCGGGCGACTCCATCGCGGCCTGCGACACCATCGCCGACGGCTGGGGGATCGAAGTCAGGCTCGACGTCAACCGGGACGGCGACATCGACCGCAAGGTCAGCACCCGCGGCCAGCACTCGCCGTACTGCTCCGGCTGGGCGAGCGGCAACCTGCCCGAAGGGACGCCGATCCGCATGTGGGTCGTCAAGGTCAAGGGCGACACCGAGTACCACCCCGTCTACAAGGACGGCAACGCCTGACACCCGTGCCGGCCGGGCGCGCGTTCCGCGCCCGCCCGGCCGGCCGGGGATGCCCCGGCGCGGGGGCCGGCGGCGGCGTTGCTACCGTGGCGGCGTGCCACTCCTGGGACCGGCTGACCCACTGCCCCACCGACCGCGTCGGGTGCTCGTCGCCGGCACGTCCGGCGCGGGCAAGACGACGCTCGCCGCCCGTGTCGCCGCCGCGCTGCGGGTGCCGCACGTGGAGATCGACGCGCTCTTCCACGGCCCCGGCTGGACCAGGCGCCCCTCGTTCGAGGCCGACGTCCACCGCTTCAGCGCCGAGCCCGGCTGGGTGACCGAGTGGCAGTACGGCTCGGTGCGCGCCCACCTCGCCGCCCGCGCCGACGTGCTGCTCTGGCTGGACCTTCCCCGGCGCCGCGTCATGCGCCAGGTGATCCGGCGCACCCTGGTACGTCGCCTCCGCCGGCAGCGGCTGTGGAACGGCAACGTCGAGCCGCCGCTGTGGACGATCCTCACCGACCCCGAGCACATCGTCCGCTGGGCGTGGAACACCCACGGCAAGACGGCGGCGCGGGTGACCCGACTGCTCAACGAACGGCCGGAGTTGACCGTGGTGCGCATCCGGAGCCACATCGAGGCGGCCCGCTGGGCGGACGGGCCGCTGCGGGACTCCGTCGTCACGCGGCCGTAGGACTGCCGCAGGACTGTCACCGAGCCGTGGTCATGGGGTCACGGTTCGTCTCAAGCATGGTCAACTCATAGCCTGAGCATGCCAGTTGGCGCACCATGGCATGTGCGCGCGGCAAGCGGCGGTCGCCGGTCGCCGAGACGGTGCGAAGAGTGCGAAGGGGTGGGTGGGAGTGGGCTTACGCAGACCGGTGCTGCTGGCGGCGGCAGGGGCGCTGCTGCTGGCGGGGTGCACGAGTGAGGGGAAGCAGGGCGAGGGCGCCAAGACGCCGTCGGGGGCGAGCCCGAGCGGGCGGAGCACCCAGAGCCCGGCCCCCTCGGCGTCGGCGGTGAACGACCCGTACACGCTGGCCGAGAGCGCGGCCCCCAGGACCCGGGCGCAGGCGGCCGACTTCGTCCGGGGGCTGACCGTGCGGCCGGACTACTTCGGCTCCGGATACCGCAAGCGCGAGCCGTACGAGACCGGGCCGGCGACCTGGACGGTGCTGGGCGAGGACTGCGTGTGGCGGCGTGAACCGCTCGCGGGCACCGTCCTGGCCAGCCTGACCCGCTCCTTCGTCCGGCCGGACACCGACGGCAACGACGGCAGGGGCGCGGTATTCGTTTCCCTGACGGTCACCGTGCACACCTCCGAGGTCGGCGCGCGCCGGGACATGGCGGTGTCGCTGGAGGAACCCCTGCGCTGCCCCAAGCAGCAGCTGAACGCCACGGAGTGGGTGCAGGGCATGGCCTCGCGGGGCGACCCGTACGACGAGCAGCGGAACGCCACGTCCGACGACGACCTCATCGAGTTCGGCGAGTACGTGGTGGACGGCGACGGGGAACCCCGCCGCTTCGACTGGTTCAAGCACCGGCTCGGCCCGGTGACGGTGGCGGCGACCGTGCGGCACGCCGCTGGTGCCGGTGAGGCCGAGAAGTCGAAGGTCACACAGGCCGCGCTGACGGGGGTCACGTACGTCACCGCCGACATCGACCGGCTCGGCGCCGTGCAGGCGAAGGAGGCCGGGGTGTCCGGCGGCGAAGCGGAGGGTGCGGGCGATGAGTGAGCCGATGCGTCCGACCGACCCGGCGTCCGTCGGGGGCTTCCGGCTGCTGCGGCGGCTCGGCGCCGGCGGCATGGGCGTGGTGTACCTGGGGCGCTCCGAGGCGGGCGCGCTGGCCGCGGTGAAGGTGATCCGGGCGGAGAGCGCCACCGACGACGAGTTCCGCGCCCGGTTCGCGCGGGAGGCGCAGCTCGCGGCGCGCGTGGAGAGCCCCTGGGTGGTCCCCGTGCTCGGTGCCGACGCCGCGGCGCACGAGCCGTGGCTGGCGACCGCGTTCGTGCCCGGCCCCTCGCTCGGCGAGGCGGTGGCCGAGCACGGCCCCCTGCCGCCGTCCGTGCTACGGGTCCTCGGGGCCCTGCTGGGCGAGGCCCTGGCCGCCGTGCACGAGGCAGGTCTGGTCCACCGCGACGTCAAGCCGGGCAACGTGCTGCTGGCCGTCAACGGCCCCCGGCTGATCGACTTCGGCATCGCACGCGCCGCGGACGACACCGCGATCACCGCCTCGGGCCTGGTGATCGGCACCCCCGGATTCCTCTCGCCCGAACAGGCCCGCGGCGAGCAAGCAGGCCCCGCCGGTGACGTGTTCGCCCTGGGCTGCGTGCTCGCGTACGCCGCCACCGGCCGCCCGCCGTTCGGCACCGGCACCTCCGACGCCCTGCTCTACCGGACCGTCCACGACGAGCCCGACCTCGACGGGGTCACCGGCGAGCTGCGCGAGGTCATCGACGCCTGCCTGGCCAAGGACCCGCAGGCCCGGCCCACTCCGCAGGAGCTGCAGCGGCGGCTCTCCGAGGACGGCCCCGAGGACGCCGCCCCGGAAGGCGCCGTCCCCGAGGGCGCCGTCGCGTCGCCCCCGGCCTGGCTGCCGGACGCGGTGGCCCGCACGGTCGCCGCACGCTCCGCCGAGAGCCTCGCCCTGCCGCCCGTCGAACCCACCGTGGTGGACGAGCCCGGCGACACCCCGTCGGCGCCCCGGCAGCGGCTCACGTCCCGGCGGCGGCTGCTGGCCGTCGGAGGGGCGCTGCTGCTGGCGGGCGGCGGCTCGGGGGCGGCGCTGTGGGCCGCAGGACGCGACGACCCCGAACAGAAACCGGCCGCTGCCGCCAAGCCCTCGTACGTGCTCGGGGTACAGGTCACCCGCGGCGGGCCGGACGCGGGCCTGGCCACCACCTGCGAACGGGCCGCGCGGCTGGCCGTGGCCGAGCACAACGCGAACCCCAAGCGCGCGTTCTCCGTCCGCGTGCGCGTCCTCGACGACGGCGGGACCGTCGACCGGGCCGTCACTGTCGCCCACGACTTCGCCGCCGACCGCGACGTGGTCGCCGTGCTCGGCCCGACCGGCGAGGTGACCCTGCGGGCCGCCTCGCGGATCTACGCGGCCGCGAAGCTGACGCACGTCTCCAGCACCACCGGGCAGAACGACTACTACGTCTCGTCCCCGGACGTCACCTTCCAGACCGGCGCGCCCCACCAGGCCGAGGGCACCGCTATCGCGCTGAGCGCCTTCGTGACCGGCAAGCTGGGCCGTGCCGGGGTGGTCATCGACCGGTCCGGCGGGTCCGTCATGCACGACCAAGGCGGGGTGCTGGTGACCCAGTGGCGCGACACCCTCGGCGGGGAGGTCGTGCCACGCGTCGTCGCGGAAGGCTCGGGAGACGGCCCGGCCGCGGTCCGTGACCTGCTCTCCCGCGACCTCGACGACTTCGTCTACCTGGGGCCGCTGGAGGCGACCGTCGACGCGGCCCGGCAACTGGCCCGGGCGGGCTTCACCGGCCGGCGGTGGATGTCCCACCTGCTCTACGGCTCGGACTTCCCGCGCCTGGCGGGTGCCGCCGGCGAAGGCTGGTACGCCGTGACGCCCGCCGTCGACCCGGCGGCACTCGGGACCGAGGAGGCCGAGCGCTTCACCGCCGCCTGGCGGGACCGTTACGGGAGCACCCCGGAGCCGTACGCCACCGAGGCCTACGACAGCGCCCGCATGCTGCTGCAGGAGTTCGCCCGCACCGTGCCCACCGGAGGGGGTCGGCCCGCCCGGCCCGCGCTCGCCCAGCGGCTCGCCAAGGCGAGCTACCAGGGTGTCGCGCGCACGTACACCTTCAACGAGTACCACCAGTACGCCACCACGACGCAGAACATGGGCAGCGAGACGTACGTGCACCAGGTGCGCGACGGACGCTTCCAGCAGATCGGGCCGATCTTGCCGAAGCAGGAGAACCAGTAGGGCCATGGACCAGCTGCTGCCCGCCGACCCGGCGTGGATCGGCGGGCACCGACTCGTGGCGCGGCTCGGGGCCGGCGGCATGGGTGTCGTCTACCTGGCGCGCTCACCGCACGGCGCCTGGGTCGCGCTGAAGGTGATCCGCGCCGAATACGCCGAGGACCCCGGCTTCCTCGCCCGGTTCCGACGCGAGACGGAGCTGGCGACCCGTCTGTCGAGCCGCTGGACGGTGCCCGTGCTCACGGCGGACGCGGACGCCCGCTCGCCCTGGCTGGCCACCGCCTACGTACCCGGCCTGCCCCTCAACGAGGCCCTCGCCCGGCACGGGCCGTGGCCGCCCGCGCAGGTCCGCACCCTGGCCGCCGCGCTGGCCGCGGCCCTGGACGACGTGCACGGCGCCGGCCTGGTCCACCGCGACGTCAAACCGGCCAACGTGCTGCTCGCCGCCGACGGGCCGCGCCTGATCGACTTCGGCATCGCCAGGGCCGTCGGCGCGACGGCGCTCACCACGGACGGCACCGTCATCGGCTCACCCGGCTACCTGTCCCCGGAACAGGCCCGCGGCAGGGCCGTCGGACCCGCGAGCGACGTGTTCTCACTGGGCTGCGTGCTCGCCCACACGGCCACCGGCAGGGCCCCGTTCGGCACCGGGGGAGCCGCCGCGGTGCTCTTCAGGACCGTGCACGAGGAACCCGACCTGACCGGCCTGCCCGGCGAACTCGACGCACCTCTGCGGGCCTGCCTCGCCAAGGACGCCGGTGGACGCCCCACGGTGGCCGAATTGCGCGGCCTGTTCGGCGCGTTCGACCCGCGGTCGTGGCTGCCCGGCGGACTGCCGGCGGTGGTCGCCGACCGTGCCGGTCGCGTCCTCGACCTGCCGGTGCCGGAACCGACGGAGCTGTCCGCCGCAGGCCCCGGCCCGCATCCGCCGTCCGCCGCGTCCCCGGAGGCGGGGACCTCCCGGCGGCGGCTGCTCACCGCGTCCGCCGCGCTCGGCGTCGGCGCGATCGGCGGCGGCACCGCCTGGTGGCAGTGGGGCCGGTCCCGCGGGGCGGGCGGGACCGGGAAGCGCACGCTGCCGACCCGGGTCATCGGTGTCCTCGGCGACCGCTCGGACGCGGCCGTCCAGGCCCAGGAACGCGGAGCGGGCATCGCGGTCGCCGAGCACAACGCCCGTCCCGGCCGGTCCTTCGACCTCGCGCTGCGCACCGCCGACGACCGGGGCACCGCGGCCGGTTCCGCCGCCGCTGCCGCCCGGCTCGCCGCCGACCCCGACGTGCACGCCGTCATCGCGGCGGGCACCAGCCAGGCCGTGCCCGCGGCCGTTCCGGTCTGCACCGAGGCCGGCGTCTGCCTGCTGGTGACCCGTGCCGACACCGAGCAGCTCAACGTCGTCCACACGACCACCGCCCTCGTGCTGCGCCCCACCCGCACCGCCGGACCCGGCGCCGTGGTGCGCTACCTCAACCGCGTCGTCCGGCCCTCGCGCACGGTCGTCGTCCACGACCTCGCCGACGAGGAGGAGGGCCTGCCCACCGTCCAGATCGTCACCGTCCACGGCAAGCTCGACGGCACCGTCGACGTCCTGGAAGTGGCCGCAGGCAAGGGCTTCACCGCTGCCGCGCACACCATCGCCGCCCGCCCCGACGACGCCGTCCTCTTCGCCGGCGTCACCCCCGCCCGTGCCGCCGCCTGTGCCAAGGCCCTTCGCACGGCCGGTCACCGCGGCGTCCGGGTCGCCGACGAGAACGTGCTGTCCGCGTCCTTCCTCCGTGAAGCCGAGGGCTGGTGGATCGGCACGGCCTACGACGACGCCTCCGCGGACCCCGGGACCCGCGCGTTCGCCTCCGCGTACCGCACCCGCCACCGCAGCGACCCGGGGCCCTGGGCCGCCGAGGCCTACGATGCCGTCCGCTTCGCCGCACACGGCCTCGCCGCCCGGACCGGCGACGACCGCGAGTCGCTGCGCGGGGAACTCCTGCGCGCCCCCTGGCAGGGCATCACCCGCCGCCTCAGCTACGAGAGCCAGTCCCAGTTCCTGGAGACCGGCCAGGACGGCGGATGGTTCCTCTACCACGTGGAGGACGGCCGGGCCCGCTTCGTCTGCCGCCACGACGACATCGGCAAAAGCACATGAGGGCCGGCGTCCGGCACCCCGGCCGTCCCGGCCGTTCCCTTGTGCCGGGCCGTCAGCGCGCGGTGCCGTCACCCCGGATGCCGGGGCGATAGCCGAGACAGCGGGAGGCCTCCTCCGCGGCCTCGACGACGCAGGGGGCGAGCCGGCCCACGTCGGCCGGGGTCAGCCGCTGCGTCGGCGCGCCGATGCCCACGGCGGCCGCCAGCTCGCCGGTGCTGCCGAAGACCGGGGCACTGACGGACGCGGCGCCGATGTCGCGTTCCTCGAATGAGGCGGAGAAGCCGTTGCGGCGGATCTCCTCCAACTGGTCGTCCAGGAGGTCGATGTCCACCACGGTGCGCGGGGTGTGCCGGGTCAGGCCGTGGCCGACCGCGTCCCGGCGGGCGGTGGGGTCGAAGGCCATGAAGACCTTCCCGGCCGAGCCCGCGTGCAGGGACATCACCATGCCCACCGCGAACATCCGCATCACCACGTGGTGGGCCTCGGCCAGCGACACCACGGTGCGGTGGGCGCCGTCGCGGACGTAGAGGCAGGCGGTCTCCCCGGTCCTGTCCCGCAGCCGCTGCAGCGCGGGCCGGGTCAGCCGCACCATGTCCAGGCCGAAGGTCCCCGGCGCCGCCCACTGCACGAAGTGCAGGCCGATGCGGTAGGTGTCCCCGTCACGGTCGAGGAAGCCCTCCCGCAACAGGTTGTGCACCAGGCGCTGGCAGGTGCTCGCCGGCAGGCCGGTGGCCCGGGTGATCTCCTGGAGGTTGAGCTCGGGGCGCTCGATGGTGAAGCACTCCAGGATCTGGCGGATCTTCTGCAGGACCAGCAGCGGCGCGGTCCCCGCCTTCCCGCCCATGCGCATCACCGCGTCCTTCCGGCCCTGGCCGGGCCCTTCCGTACGAGGACTCACCGTACGTCAGCCGGCGCGACCCGGGTGCGCAGCGGCACGGGTGCGGCCGGCACCGCGGACAGCGCGGAGTCGAGCCGGTGCCCGAGCAGCACCCGCAACTCCTCGCGCAGCGTGGTGAGACGGCGGACGTCGATCCCGGTGCCGATGCCCGCGTGGTGGCAGAGGTTGACCAGGTCGTCCGTCCCCAGGTTCCCCGCGGCGCCGGGGGCGAACGGGCAGCCGCCGATGCCGCCGAGCGCCGCGTCGAAGCGCCGTACGCCCAGCCGCAGCGCCTCCCAGACGCCGGCGGACGCCATCCCGTAGGTGTTGTGCAGGTGCAGGCCGAGGGGGAGTTCGGGCAGCGCGTCGCGGACGGCGGTGACGGTGCGCCGGATGTGCCAGGGGCTGGCCGCGCCGATGGTGTCGGCGAGATGCAGCACGCGGATGCCGAACCCGTCGAGCCGGCGGGCCAGTTCCACCACGGTGCGTGGGTCCGTCTCCCCGTCGAAGGGACAGAGGAAGGCGGTTGCGATGGTGGCCTCCAGCCGCACCCGGTAGGCCTTCAGCACTTCCACCGCGGGCAGCAGGCGTTCCAGCGCCTGCTCGCGCGGCACCCCGGCGTTGGCGCGGCTGTGGCCGTCGCTCGCCGAGACGGTGAGCCGTACGTCGCGCGCGCCGGCCGCGATCGCCCGGCGCGCGCCGCGTTCGTTGAACACCAGTGTGTGCAGCAGTGCGGACTCCCCGGGCCGTAGCCGGGCCACCAGCCGGTCGGTGTCGGCCAGCTGCGGAACCTTCTCCGGGTTGACGAAGGAACCGATCTCCAGCGAGGGCACCCCGGCCTCCAGCAGCCCGTAGGCCAGCCGCAGCTTGTCCGCGAGGGGGAGCACGGCGGGCTCGTTCTGCAGCCCGTCGCGGAGCAGCACATCGGTGATCACCACCTGGTCGGGCGTGGCGGTCATCTCACACCACCCCCTGCGCGCGCAGTTCGGCGCGGCGGTCCGCCCCGATGCCCAGCTCGGCGAGGACGGCGTCGGTGTGCTCGCCCAGGTCCGGGCCGAGCCAGCGTGTGCCGCCGGGTGCCTCGGCCAGCTTCGGGACGACGCCGGGGAAGGCCACGTCCTGGTGCCATCCGGGGGCGATGGCCACGCGGTGCCGTTCGAGCATGCCGCGCGCGGCGAAGTGCGGGTCCTTGGCGATCTCGGCCGCGGTGTAGATCGGGCCGGAGGGGATCTCGCCCTCCTCCAGCCGCTGCAGGACCTCCTCGTACGGCAGCCCGCCGGTCCAGGCCGATATCGCGGCGTCCAGTTCGGCGGCGTGCCGCACGCGTCCCGCGTTGTCGGCCAGGCGCGGGTCGGCGGCCAGTCCGGGCCTGCCGATGACGGCCGCCAGGCGCTTGAAGACCGCGTCGCCGTTGCCGCTGATCACCACGGACACTCCGTCCCCGCACTCGTACGTGTTGGACGGCGCGGCGCCGGGCAGGGCGCCGCCGGCACGTTCCCGTTCGACGCCGAAGGCGTCGTGGTCGGGGGTCAGGGACTCCATCAGGGAGTACACCGCCTCGTACAGGGCGACGTCCACGACCTCCCCGCGCCCGGTCGCGGCGCGGCGGTGGAGCGCGGCCAGGGCGCCGACGACGGCGTACAGACCGGCCACGGAGTCGGCGAGGCTGATGCCCACCCGGGTCGGGGGGCGGTCGGGGTCGCCGGTGAGGTGGCGCAGTCCGCCGACGGCCTCCGCCACGCCGCCGAAGCCGGGGCGGTCGCGGTAGGGCCCGGTCTGGCCGTAGCCGGAGATGCGGACCAGGATCACCGCCGGGTTGACCTCCCGCATGCGCTCGGGGCCGAGGCCCCAGCGTTCGAGCGTGCCCGGGCGGAAGTTCTCCAGCACCACGTCGGCGCGGGCGATCAGGGCCAGGGCCACCTCGCGGCCCTCCGGGCGCCGCAGGTCGAGCGTGACGGAGCGCTTGTTGCGGTTCATCGCGCGGAAGAGCAGGGAGGTGTCGCCCTCGTGCAGCCGCCAGCGGCGCAGTTCGTCCCCGACGCGCGGCCGTTCGACCTTGACGACGTCGGCGCCGAAGTCCGCCATGAGACGGCCGGCGGACGGGGCGGCGATGAAATTGCCCAGCTCCAGGACCCGCAGCCCCGTGAGAGGGCCGGACGGCGTTTCGCTGTCCTGTTCGAAGGGTTCGGGCATCTGCCATCACCTCGCAGACCCATATGGTGATGTCCACTTCCATGATGTGGGTCAGGGAGTCTCCCGTCAATAAGTCCCATATGTTCCTCTCAATGGGTGAGACGTGCTCTTTTCCGCGCGAAATCGGCCGCCCGGAGCATGCGTGTGCATGTGCCGGACCGGCGGAGTACCCTCATGATGAGTCGCCGTCTCACTCAGAGCCGGTCATGGACGAGCCCGCTTCCGCACCATGATGGGGCGCCTGCCCGAACTCGCCTCTCCGGCGCCGTGTGTGCAAGGGAGCGCGGATGTCCGAAGTCCCGGTGCTGGCCAACACCGCCGTCGCGATCGTCGGCATCGTCGTACTGATCGTCCGCTTCCGCGTGAACCCGGTGATCTCCCTGGTGGTGGGGTCGCTCTACCTGGGCCTCGCGACCGGTCTGGGAGTGACCCGGACCATCAGGACCATCACCACCGGCTTCGGCGACATCATGGCCGAGGTCGGCCTGCTCATCGCCTTCGGCGTCCTCATGGGCGCGGTCCTCCAGGAGATGGGCGCCGTCGAGCAGCTCGTCGACCGCCTGCTCCGCGTCTTCGGCCCCCGGCGGCTCCCGCACTCCATGGCCCTCACCATCGGCACCCTGCTGCAGGCCATCTACCTGGACGTACTCCTGGTCATCTGCGCACCGCTGGCCCGCACCGCCTCCCGCAAGATCGGCCCCCTCGGCTCGGCCCGCATGGGTGCCGCCCTCGCGATCGGCCTCGAGAGCGGCATCGTCCTCATGGTGCCCGGCGTCGGAGCACTGGCCCTGGCCGCGCTGCTCCACGTGCCCCTGGGCACGATGCTGCTGTGGGGCCTGGCGCTGATCGTCCCCACGGTCCTCGTCTCGGTGACGGTCATGTCCTTCCTGTTCCGGCGCGGGCTGTGGAACGGCGCCACCGACGAGGACGCCGCCGTCGCCCCCGGAACGGCCGACCCCGCGGCACCGCAACCGGAGCCGGAGCCGGAGCCTGAGACGACTTGCAAGGCCGACGCGGCGCGGGTCGACCCCGTCCCGGCCGTCGCCGTGGTCGGCGGAGGCACCACGCCGGGACGTGCCCGGCCCGGGACCGGCCGCCCCCTGCGGCACCGCCCCGCGCCGGGGCTGCGGACCACGCCCGTGGGTGCTGCGCTCCAGCGCGGCGAGGGGAAGGGCCCGCGGCTGCTCGTGCGGTTCGCCCCGCTGGTGACCGCCCTGTTGATGATCGGTGGCGGCGCGGTCGCCCAGGCCACCCACGCCCGCAGCCCGGTGCTGACCTTCATCTCCAGCCCCGAGGTGGCACTGCTCACCGGGCTCGTCGGCACGCTGCTCGTCGCGCGGTTCACCGTGGGCCGCGAAGGGGTGGAACGCGCCCTGGCCCGCGGCTTCAAGGACAGCGGCCAGATCCTCATCCTGACCGCGGTGGGCGGCTCGCTCGCCGCCGTCGTGGGGGCGTCCGGTCTCGGCGGCATCCTGCGCGGCTCCTTCACCACCGGCGGGCACGTCGCACCGCTGCTGCTCGTGTGGGCCGTCGCCGCCGCACTCCACCTCGCCGTCGGCTCCGTCACCATCTCCGCGATCACCACGGCCGGCATCCTCGCCCCGATCGCCCCCGGCCTCGGCCTCGACCCGGTGCTGGTGGCGCTGGCCATAGGCGCGGGCTCGCTGTTCGCGGTGCACGTCACGAGCAACACCTTCTGGCTGCTGCAGTCCCTGATGGGCCAGACCACCCGCGGCACGCTCAAGAGCTGCACGCTCGGCGTCTCCGTGGCCTCGGTCGTCGCCCTCCTGCTGCTCCTGCCGTTGTCGATGTTCGTGTGAGTCCGGCGGTGCGCTCCGCGGTGCGGTCCGTGGTCCGCGGACCGCACCGCGGAAGCGGCGTTCAGCGCGTCAGAACCGCCAGGACGTCACGGGCGGCGGCACGGAACTCCTCGTCGCCGCGGATGATGTCGATCTGGACGCCGGATCCCACGATGCGGTGCTCCCCGTCGGCGAGTCGGCGTACGTGGTCGAGCTGGGAGGGGGTGAACGCGGTGGGGCCGAGGACGGTCAGGGCGTCCAGCGCGGCGAGCGCGGAGTTGAGGTGGGCGCCCGGCTCGACGGACGGAAGGACGCGGTCGACGAGTTCCGTGAGCGGGACACCGGCCGGACGGTCACTGCCGGGGCGCAGGGCCACCAGTGCACGCGCGGCGGCCCCGGCGGTGTCCGGGCGGTCGAGCATCGACAGCAGCCGCGGTACGGCCGGCTGCGCGGCGGGACCGACGAGGGCGGCGACCTCGGCGGCCCGCTTGGCGGTCCGGTCCCCCCAGGGCCTGTCGGCCCAGGTCAGGCCCTCCAGGATCATGGGCAGCACCGCCTCCTGATCACCCGTCAGCTCCCAGACCGCGGCGGCCGCTGTCAGCCCCGCCTCGACCACGGGGACGGTGGACCGCGTCTCCGCCGGTTCGGCCAGCAGCGCCAGAAGACGGGGCAGCAGCGGACGCCCCTGCTCGCCGAGCGGCGCGACGGCACGGGTCCAGTCCTCGCGCGGGCCGCCCGGCTCGTCGAGGGCGGGCCCCAGGACGGCGAGCAGGGCGGAGACGTCGCCGGTCACCGCGTGGAGCGCGGCGGCTGCCGCCTGACGGTCCGACCGGGACCCGGTCCCGGCGCAGGCCCGCAGCGCGGTGACCACGTCCGGGTCGCGCCCGGCGTCGGCTATGGCGGCGAGCGCGCGGCCGACCGGGAGGGGATGGTGGGGGAGGGCATCGATGAGTTCCGGCAGCGCGGCACGGGCCGAGGGGCCCCAGCCGGCCAGGACACCGGCGAGGTGGACCGGCTCGTTGGCGGTGGCAAGACCGCCCGCCGCCAGAGGCGCGCGTGTGCGGGGCGTCGCCGCGTCGGCTGTCCGGGCCGCGAGCCGCGCGCGGACGGCGTCGAGCAGTTCCGGGGTGCACGGCAGCGGAGCCGGAGGTCTGCGCAGGGTGCGACGGAACGCCGCGTCAAGGGCCCGCGGGCGGTCCTCGAGCTGACGCGCGAGGAGCTCCGCGGCCTCGGGCGCACCCAGCCACACCAGGGCGGCCAGGGCCCGGTCGGCGTGCTCGCCCGCCCCTTCGGCGAGGCGGACCAGCGGCGGCACCGCCTGCGGCGCGGGCTGGGACCAGTCGCGCACGGCGTCGATGACGGCGCCCGCGGTGTCCGGGTGGTCGAGCAGCGGCAGCATCGCGGGCAGCAGCCGTGCCGGGGCGGTACGGGAGCGCAGCGCGAGGCACTCGGCCGCCCAGGTCGCCTCCCCGGCGGACTCCTTGGGGTCCGCACCGGCGCGTACGGCCTCCACCGCGCGGTCGAGCGCCGAGACGGCGACGTCGATCGCCGCGTCGACGTCGCCCCGCCCGTGCAGTCCGATGACCAGGGACTCCAGCGCCTCCCGTTCCCACTGGCCGCCCACGGTGTGCGGCTCCAGCGGCGACAACGCCGCGACGACGGCGGCCGCGCCGCCACCCCACGGCTGACCGGTGTCCACGATCGCCAGCAGAGCCGCCACCCGCACCTGCGGGGACTCCGTCGCCCGCAGAGCGGCCGCACACAGCTCCTGAGCCGCGCCCCGGTCGACGGCGGTGCACGCGGTCAGCACGTCCGCCCGCACCGTCGGATCGGTCTCCGTCTCCCAACGCCGCCGCAATTCCACCCGCGCGTCCGGCCCGGCCTCCGGCCCGCACTGGGCGACCGCCCAGGCCGCGCACTGCCGCACCTCGGGGTCGGCGTCCGACAACAGGGGCAGCAGCAGCGGAAGTTGCGCGACGACCGCCGCACGCGCGGCGCCCGGCCCCTGCGGATCGTGCTCGTCCGTGCTCTCGGCGATGGCGCCCACCATGCCCAGCAGCTCCGTGCGGCGCACCCCCGCCACCGCGAGACGCGCCAGGAAAGGCACGGCCGCGACCGTCGCCCGGTACACCGTGCCCTGGTGCACGAGGCTGCCCCACAGCTCCTGCTCGGCCTCCTCCGCCGTCTCCTGGTCCGGCGAGGTCAACGCCCGCAGCAGGGCGGGGACATCACCGGCGGGACCGTAGGCATGGTGCAGCTCCGCCCAGGCGACGCGGTCCAGTTCGGCGAACACGGTGTCGAGATCCATACCTCGGATCGTGTCACGGGGGTCCGACAACGCAGGGCCCGGGCGGGAGGCCATCGCATCCCGCCCGGGCCCTGCGGTCCCCGGCCGCCTACGCGCGCGCCGCGGCGACGCTGCGCCCGCGGTCGGTCTCCGGGAAGCGGCCGAGCATGGCCCGCAGTTCGCCGCTGTCGACGTTGGCGCCGAAGGGCTCGGTGCCCGGTTCCAGGCGGACGCCCTCGGCCAGCGGGCCGGCCACGACGGGCTCAAAGCCGAGCGCGTCCACCAGGCCGGCGACCTCGGCGAGGTCGCCGGGGTCGTCGCCGGCGATGGCGATCGCCTTGCGGCCGGGCGTCCCGGCGGGCCGGGCCCCGTCCTCCAGGTCGTGGTAGCCCATGTGGTTGAACGCCTTCACCACCCGCGAATCCGGCAGGAACGCCTGGACGGTCTCGCTCGACGACGTACGCGGATCGGTGAGGTCGTCGCGTATGCCGTCGACCTCCCACCAGTAGTTCATCGCGTCGATCACGAGCTTGCCGCGCAGCGCCTCGGCCGGGACGGTGCGGTACTTGCCCAGGGGGAGGGCGAGGACCGTGAGGTCGGCCCGGGCCGCGGCCTCCGCGGCGGTGACCGCGACCGCGCCCGGGGTGAGGACCTCCACCGTGAGCGCGATGGCGGCGGGGTCGCCCGAGCCCGCGATCAGCACGCGGTGGCCCGCGGCCAGGGCCAGCCGGGCCAGTACGGTCCCGACCTTGCCCGCGCCCAGGATGCCGATCGTGCGCACGCCCTCGGTGTTCATCTAGTGGTCTCCGTTCCTTCGGTTCCGTTCCGGCGTCCGCGTCCGCGTCGGCGTCGGTGTCGGCGTCAGTCCGCGAGGATGTCGCGGACCATGGGGATCACCTTCGTGCCGAAGAGTTCGACGGCACGCATGCGGGCGCCGACCGGCTGGGGGCCCACGGTGTAGATCAGGTCGAACCGGCCGACGCCGAGGTCGCCGACGGCCTGGGCGATCTTGCGGGCGACCGTCTCGGGCGACCCGATGTAGAGGGAGCCGTGCTCGATCTCCGCGTCGTACTCCTCGCGGCGGACGGGCGGCCAGCCGCGCAATTTGCCGATGCGGTCGCGCATCACCTTGTAGCCCGGCCAGAACCCCTCCCGGGCCTCCTCGTCGGTGTCCGCGACGAAACCGGGGGAGTGCATCCCCACTGGGTGGGCGGTCGTCCCGAACTGGTCGGCGGCGCGCCGGTACAGGTCGATGTAGGGCGCGAAGCGCGTGGGGGAGCCGCCGATGATGGCGAGCATGAGCGGGAGGCCGTAGCGCGCGGTGCGGACGACGGACTGGGGCGAGCCGCCCACGCCCACCCAGGTCTTCAGGCGGCCGGACTCGGTCTTGGGGAAGACGTCGGCGTCCTTCAGCGGCGCCCGCGTGGTGCCGCTCCAGGTCACCGGCTTCTCGTCGAGGAGCTTCGCGAAGAGCTCGATCTTCTCCTCGAAGAGCACGTCGTAGTCGCTGAGGTCGTACCCGAACAGCGGGAAGGACTCGGTGAAGGAGCCGCGGCCCAGGATCACCTCGGCCCGCCCCCGCGAGAGGGCGTCGACGGTCGCGAAGCGCTGGAAGACCCGGACGGGGTCGTCGGAGCTGAGCACGGTCACGCCGGAGGCGAGCCTGATCCGCTCGGTGCGCGTGGCGATCCCGGCCAGCACGGTCTCGGGGGTCGACACGGAGTACTCGGGGCGGTGGTGCTCGCCGAGCGCGATGACGTCGACGCCGATCCGGTCCGCCAGGACGGCCTCGTCGAGCACCTGCCGGATCGCCGTGGCGTGGGAGACGGGGGCACCGGTGTCGTCCACCGGCACGTCGCCGAACGTGTCGAGGCCGAATTCGAGGTCAGACATCAGAGGGTTCCTTCGTGAGCAGTTCACGCACCATCGGGGCCACTTCCCGGCCCAGGAGCTCGATGGTGCGGGCGCGGGCCTGGCGGGGCAGGTGCATGATGTCGTACTTGAGGTCGAAGCGGTCCAGGTGGAGGTCGCGGGCGACCCGGGCGATCTTGCGGGCGACGGTCCCGGGGGAACCGACGAACAGCGCGCCGTCGACGAGTTCCGCCCGGTAGCGCTCGTAGCTGGGCTTGTAGAAGCCGCGCTCCTCGGAGATCGCGGCCACGACCGGCTCCCAGTACCGCCACCAGGTCTCGACCGCCTCTTCGTCGGTGTCGGCGACCAGGCCCAGGGAGTGCTGCCCGATGGGCTGGGCGGGGTGCCCGTACTGCTGGAGCGCCCGCTGGTAGAGGTCGACGTGGCCGGCGAAGCGTTGCGGGCGGCCCCCGATGATCGCCAGCATCAGCGGCAGGCCGTACCGGGCGGCGCGGATCGTGGAGTTGGGGCTGCCGCCCACGCCGATCCAGGTGGGGATGCCGCCCTTGCGCATGCGCGGGCGCAGGTGCTGGTCGGTCAGCGGGGACCGGACGGTGCCGGACCAGGTGACCGTCTCCTCCTGCTGCAGGCGCATGAACAGTTCGAGCTTCTCGTCGAAGAGCCGGTCGTAGTCGGCCATGTCGTGGCCGAACAGGGCGAAGGACTCGGTGACCGAGGCCCGGCCGAGGACGAGTTGGGCGCGGCCGTCCGACACCGCGTCCAGGGTGGAGAACGCGTGGTAGAGCCGCACGGGGTCGTTGGTGCTGAGCACGGTCACCGAGGTGCCGAGCTTGATGCGCTCGGTGGCGGTGGCCATCGCGGAGAGCAGGACGGGGGTGGCGGTGTCCATGTGCCCGGCCCGGTAGTGCTCGCCGACGCTGAAGACGTCGAGTCCCGCGGCGTCGGCGAGCGCGGCCTCCTCGACGAGCAGCCGGACGGTCTCGGCGTCGCCGAGCACGCGGCCGTCGTCCGTCGCGATCTCTCCGAACGAGTTCAGACCCAGTTCGAAGGCAGTGGGCGTCATGGTCCCCTCCTCCCGCCTCCGGAACGGTTCCGCGTCCGGCGGCCAAGTGATTGACGCGTCAAGCATGCATCGATATGATTGACGTGTCAAATAGAGGGGCGGTCATGGGACGCGGACACGGGCCTCTGCCCACCACGGAAGAACTCGGGATCTGGCGTGACTTCATCGAGACGACGGAGCGGCTCCGCTCCCACCTGGCGTCGCGCCTGCAGGGCGACTCGGGGCTGTCCCCCGGGGACTACGGCGTCCTGCTCGCGCTGCGGGAGGCGGAGGGCCACCGGCTGCGCTCCTCCGAGCTCGCGGCGGCGATCGGCTGGGAACGCAGCCGCCTGTCGCACCACCTCGGACGCATGGAGCGGCGCGGGCTGATCCGCCGCGTGGAGTGCACCACCGACAACCGGGGCGCCGAGGTGCTCCTCACCGACGACGGGGCCCAGGCCTTCCGGCGGGCCACGCTGCCGCACCTCGGCGCCGTCCGGGAGATGTTCGTCGACTCCCTCACGGCGGAGCAGATGGCCGCCGCGGGTGAGATCGCCCGGGCCCTGCGCGCCCGGCTGGACGCCGCTTCCGGGCCTTCCTGAGGCCGCCGGGGCCGGTCGGGGCCCGGTCGGGGACCGGTCCCTGACCGGTCAGGGCCTGGCGTAACGGTCGCTGATGACGCCGCGCAGACCCGCGGCGTTCCGCAGGCCCTGCCCCCGCGCGGCCTCGTCCTCCCAGGCCGACATGTCGGGGAGGGTGGGGATGCAGACGAGTTCTCCCATGTCCAGGCCGACGAGGGCGGCGCGGACGAAGTCGTCGGCTTCGACGAACGACTCCTGCGGGAACAGGGCGGAATCCACGCCGGAAGCCTCGAAGAACTCGGTGCGCACGGGACCCGGCAGCACGACCTGCACGCGGATGCCGCTGCCCTCGACCTCGCGTTGCAGGGCCCGCGAGAAATGAAGGTCGTAGGCCTTGCTGGCGGCGTAGGCGGTGCCGCCGGGCGGGGCGTGGAACGCGCCGATCGACGACACGTTGATCAGCGTGCCGGAGCCGTGCCGGTCGAAGGAGAGCAGCGCCGCCCGGGACAGCCGGGTCAGCGCGAGCACGTTCACCGCGACGAGACGGTCCAGGTCCGCGGGCGCGGCCTCGCGCAGCGGCCCGAGGGCCCCGAGGCCGGCCGCGTTGACGACCACGGCGAGGCCGTCGTGGTCGAGGACGGCCCGCTCCACACGGGCGAGGCCGCCCGGGTCGGCCAGGTCGGCGGCGAGCACGGTCGCCTCGAGACCGGTCTCCCGGTGCACGGACTCGGCGAGCGCGGCCAGCCGGTCCGCGCGGCGGGCGACGAGGATCGGCGCATAGCCGCGCCGGGCCAGCTGCTCGGCGTAGCAACGCCCGATCCCCGAGGACGCGCCGGTGATCAGTGCGGCTCGGGCGCGGTCTGCCTGGTCGCGGGTCATGGGCACCTTCCGGGGGCGGGCCGGACCCGTCCCGTCGCGCGGACCCGGTCCACCCATCGTCGCGGCCCGGGCCGCGCTCCGCCGCACGGGCGGCGGACGCGTCGCGGCCGCCCACGGGACCTCACGTCTCGGGCGACGACCGCCAGACCCAGTTGCGGCGCTCGTACGCCACCTGGAAGCCGAGCCGGAGCATGTTGTGCAGCGAGGAGTTGTGGGTGCCCGGTGCCTCGGCTCCGGTCTCGGCGACCAGCACACCGCAGCCGAGCTCCCGTGCCCTCCGGGCCCGTGCGGCGAGCAGGGCGGTCTGTCCGCCGCGCTTGCGGGCGTGCGGCAGCACCGCACCGGCGAACATCTGGGCCGCGTCGCCGTGGACGTGCATCGTGCCCGTGCCGACGATCTCCCCGTCCAGCCGGGCCGCGAACGGATGCCACCCGGGCCGGCTCGCCGAGGCGGCGGTCATCTGCGCGTAGTGCTCCTCGGGCATGCCGAACGCACGGGTCACCACCGCGCCCCACTCCTGGGCCTGCTCCGGCTCCAGCGGGGCCACCCAAATCCCGGCGGCGGGCGGTCCCAGCGCTTCGGCGCGCGCCACGGCCTCCTCGACCGGGCAGACGAGCTTCACCCAGGACGATCCCGCGGTGATGCCCTCGCGGCCGCGGATGTCGTCCCAGTCCTCGGGCAGGAACGCGGGCGCGATCTGGAGGACGGCCTGCGCGGTCCCCTCCGAGCGGTAGAAGTCGCACACCTCGTGGATCACCTCCGCCGTGACAGGGGTGGTGACGCCGAACCCGAGGGCCTTGCTCCAGTAGTGGGTGGGGTCGTTGCGCATCGACAGCACGACACCGCCACCGATCCGCGCGGCGTTCATCCCGAGCGCGGCCCGCACCGACCCGGGCGCCTCCGTCTCGAACCGGTACATCGCCTCGGCCTCGGACCGCTCCGCGACCGCCGGGGGGACCACTGCGTTCATGGGAGGCCTGGCTCTCTTCTCTGGTGCACGTCGCCCGCGGGCCGGAACACGACCCCTGGCGGGGAGGGGCCGCGCGGATCATATATCGACAAAGGGACGCGTCGGATTCCCGCCGCGGCGCCGGTGTCAGTGCCCTCCGGCAGAGTGCCGCCATGATCGACGAACGAGAACTCGACGCCATCGACTGGTCGTCCTTGCATCACGCGTACGGCCCCGCTGACGAGGTCCCGGCCTGGCTGAGGGACCTGGCCTCCCCGGACGCCGAGACCCGCCGGAAGGCCCTGAACCACTTCTACAGCGCCGTCCACCACCAAGGGGACGTGTACGCCAGCACGACGGCGAGCCTGCCCTTCCTGTTCGCCCTGGCCGACGACTCCGCAACGCCCGACCGCGCCTCGATCGTCGGGCTGCTGGTCAGCATCGGGCGCCATGCGGTCGAACGCTGCGGGTACGACTACGTGGACGGGCCGGACTACAAGGGCAGCGCCGTCGTCGTGCGTGAGCGTGCCGACACCTTCGTGAGCTACGCGACGGACGACGATCCCCTGGTGCGCCGGGCGGCGATCGAGGGACTGGGGCTGTTCGTCGACGACGCCGTCCGTGCGGCCGCACTGCTGCGCGACCGCCTGCCCGCCGAGGACGGGATCGAGGAGCGGCTGCTCGTCGTGGAGACGACGGCCACGCTCGTGCTGCGCCTGCCGGCGGCCCGGGACGCCGCGACCACCTGGTTCGACGCGCTGACCGCCGACGCTGCGGCGGACCCGGTCACCCGGCTCTCCGCCCTTGTCCACGGCGCCCGCTGCGCCCCGGAACGCATCGTCGCCGGCACGGTGCCCGAGGCGATCGGCCTGCTGCGGCAGAGCACACCCGCCCCGGCACCGGGGGCCGGCGACGAGGCCGCCGGCGGATGCACCGCCGGGGAGTGCCGGTGCGCCGCGTCCGAGGCACCGGCGGAGGTGCCGCAGGACGCGTCGGCGCAGAAGGTGCCGCCGCAGGTCCTCGCCGCGTTCGAGGACCTCGACCGGTACAACCGCACGCACTCCCCGCTCACATCCTTGCTGCGGACCTTCCACGAGGTGCTGGACTCCCGCGTCGCCGAGCGCACCGCGCTCCTCACCGAGCAGATCGGCAGCCCGGATCAGGCCATCCGTCATGACGCGATACGCATGGCCAAGGAGCTCATGGGCGCCTGGCGCGGCGACCACACCGCCCTGGTCACGCAGCTCGCCGCCTGCCTGCTCCCCGGCCACCCGTACACCGCCGCCGAAGCCGCCGAGGCCCTCGGCGCCCTGACCCCGATCGCCGAACCCGCCCGCGAGGCCCTCGCCGCGTACGTCGCGGCCCAACGCGACACGCACGGACCGGAGGTCTGGGCCACCCCTCGCCCGGTGCTGCGCCGTGCGCACCAACAGGCCGTCATGGCCCTCGCCCGCCTCGGCGACATGCGCGCCCTGCCCTGCCTGCTGACGGCACTGGACGGCGGCGTCGACGCCTGGCGCGCCGTGCAGGTGGCCGGCCACCTCGTCGAGGCGGCCGACCAGTTGGTGCCGCGGCTGTGCCGGCACCTCGGCGGCATCGACGTCACCACGGAGGAGTGGCAGGACATGAGCACGAACGCCGTGCTCTCCGCGCTCGCCCGGCTGGGCGACCCGGCGGCCGTGCCCGTGCTCGCCGGGACCGCCACCGCCGCCGCGGGCCACGGGCGGTGGCGCACCACCGCCGCCGCCCTCAACGCACTCGCCACCTTCGGGACCGCGGCCGCACCCGCCCTCGAAGCGGTCCGCGGGCTGGCCCGGGCCGACGACCGCTCCGCCCGGGTGGCCGCGGCGGCCGCGCTGTGGGCGGCGGAAGGTGATCCGGCCACGGTCGTGCCCCTGCTGGAGGACGTCCTCGACGGCCACCCGCACCACGAGGCGGCCGACGTGCTCGCCCGGATCGGACGGCCGGCCGCCCGTGCGCTGCCGCGCCTGCGGGAGATGCTGACCGCCGACTACGAGTGGACCCGGGTCCACGGCGCGAGCGCCCTGTGGGACGTCGGCGGCCCGGCCGAGGCAGCCGTCGTCGTACGGACCCTCCTCGCCGCGTGGGAGGAGAACGGCGCCACGTCGAACCACGTCGTGGCCTGCCTCGACCGGATGGGTCCGGCCGCGGGGGAGGCCCTGCCGCGTGTCCGCGAGGAGCTGACCCGCACCCGTCGCAGCGGCCGGTTCGGCAACGTGGAGAACGACGAGGAGTTGCAGCGGACGTGCCGCGCCCTCCTCGCACGCCTGTCCTGAACCTGCGGGGAAGGGCCTGACCGCGGCGGGGCGCGCATTCACCCCATGTGGTGCGCGTGTTCCCCGCCGGAGGACGTCTTCGCGCCGTTCTTCCCGGACTTCGCCGCGTCCGCGGGGTGGTCCGGGTGGTGCGGTTCGTAGCCCGGGATCGTTCCGTCGGGTTTGGCGACGAGGAACAGACCGGCCATCCCCATGTCGGAGTGGCTCTGGACGTGGCAGTGGTACATCCACGCGCCGGCGCCGACGTGTTCGCCCGCGATGATCTGGAAGCCGAAGGAGTCCGCCGGTCCGGTGATCTTGTTGTCGATCACGCGGCTGGGGTCGTCGGGTCCGGTCAGCAGGCCCGTCCTGTTGTCGGCCCAGCGGTGACCGTGCATGTGGAACGTGTGGTAGTACTCGCCGTGCGTGATCATGACGATCTCGACGCGGTCGCCCACCGTCGCCTCGAAGTTCGGGGTGTCGGCGCCGGACCTGTTGTTGATCGTCATGTCGTTGAAGACGATCGTGAACTGCTTGTCCGGCAGGATGTCGCCCTTCCTGCGCACGACGACCGGCCCGTAGAGGCCCTTGCGGATCCCGCCCGTTCCGTGGTCGGTGCCCACGACGTGGTCGTGGTAGTGCCAGTAGCCCGCGCTGCCCGGGCGCCACGTGCCGTCCTTGCGCCGGCCCGGGGCGTGGGTGCGCCAGGTGTACGTCCGCGTGCCGCCCGGCTCGACGTGACTGCGGGTCATCCGGGTGCCGTCGCTGGCGATGTCGTAGTCCATGCCGTGGACGTGGAGGCTGGCGTCCACGTCCGAGGCGTTCTCGAACTCGACGTGCAGGGTGTCGCCCTCGACCAGCTCGATCAGCGGGCCGGGCACGGTGGCCTTGCCCTTCTCCAGGCCGTACCCCATCCGGCCGTCCGGCAAGGTCTCGGCGTAGAGCTTGAGGTGGCGCACCTGGCCGCCGGCCGGTGCGGTGGGCGGTGAGGGCTCCGCGGAGGAAGCCGAGGGGGCGGAGGCCACCGCCAGCGAGGCCGTCCCGGTGGCGGCGACCACGCCACCGGCCAGCAGCCGCCGGTTGAAACTCCTTCTGTCCAAAGCCATACCGGTCTCTCCAGTGCCGTGAGGAGACGGTCGGGGCGCGAGGGTCCCCGGGGACGGCCACACGGTAGACCAGGGATCTCCGTTTATCCACACCCAGGACAAAGTTGGTGAGATTCCGTCCATAGCTGTTGGCGGACCGTCAAAAGCCGTCTAGCTTCAGGCGCTGTTGCTGTGACCTACGAAGGTGGGTGAACGATGCAGAGCGCACCACATCACCGGTCGAGATCCCGGCGAGGCGCGGCCGCGGTCCTGGTGACCGGGACCCTGGCGGCATCCCTGCTGGGCGGTACCACCGCCTCGGCCAGACCGTATCCGGAGCCGGTGCCGACAACGTTATCCTTGCCGTCCCCGCCGGGCGGCAAGAACGTCAAGGTCCTGGTGTTCCACGCCTCGGCCACCGAGGAGTCCCCGACCGTCGACGCGGGCATCGAGGCGATCGAGGCGATCGGCCTGACCGGGCCCGCGGCCCAGCGCTACAAGACCGTCGCGACCGACGACGCCTCGGTCTTCACCAACGCCAAGCGACTGGGCACCTTCAACGCGGTCGTCTTCCTGACCGGGGGCGGCGACGTGCTCGACCCCGAGCAGGAAGCCGGCCTGGAGGCCTACATGGAGGCCGGCGGCGGCTTCCTCGGCATCCATGACGCGGCGCGCACCGAACCGTACTCCGACTGGTTCGCCGGCCTGATCGGCGCCCGGCCCGCGGCCACCAGCCCGGCCGCCGTCCAGCGCGCCGTCGTCGAGATCCCCGACCGGACCAATCCGGCCACGAAGGACCTGCCGCTGGAGTGGAAGCGGCCCGACAAGTGGCTGAACTGGGCGAGCAACCCGACCGGCACGGTGCACACCGTCGCCAAGGTCAGGGAGAGCAGCTACACGCCGGGAACCGGCGCCAACGGCGTCGACCACCCCGTCTCCTGGTGCCGTGACTACGACGGCGGCCGGTCCTTCTACACCGGGATGGGCGGTACGGCGGAGTCGTTCGCCGAGACCGACTTCCGCGACCACCTGCGCGGCGCCCTGCAGTGGACCACCCGGCTCTCACGCGCCGACTGCAAGGCGACGATCGACGCCAACTACAGCGCGGTGAAGGTCACCCAGCCCAACCAGCCCGGACAGCAGGACCAGATCGGCGAACCGCACGGCATGGTCGTCGCCCCCGACGGGCGGGTGCTGTACATCGGCCGCGGCGGCGGCGCCAACGGCGCGCCGGTCGTGACCGACTGGAACAGCCCCGACATGGGCAAGGGCCTCGGCCAGGTCCACGTCTACGACCCGGCGACGAAGAAGGTGACCCTCGCGGGCGCCCTGACCGTCTTCGGCAACAAGGGCGGCGGCGACGAGCTCACCAAGGTCGAGGAAGGGCTGCTCGGCATCGAGCTCGACCCCGCCTTCGAGACCAACGGCTGGGTGTACCTCCACTACACCCCGCACTCCGGCCTCGACCGCGACAAGCATGTCGCGGAGCGGCGCGTCTCCCGCTTCACGCTGGACCTCGCCACCGACAAGCTGGACCTCGCCTCCGAGAAGGTCCTGCTCAAGTGGCCCGTCCAGGTCCACAGCTGCTGCCACGCCGGCGGCGGGATGGCCTGGGACTCCAAGGGCAACCTGTACATCGCCACCGGCGACAACAACTCGTCCGGATTCAGCGACGGTTACTCCGGCAACAACCCCCAGCCCAACTTCAAGGGCCTGTCCTTCGCCGACGCCCGCCGCACCGCGGGCAACACCAACAACCTCAACGGCAAGATCCTGCGCATCCACCCGGAGCCGGACGGCACCTACACCCTGCCCGAGGGGAACCTCTTCACCGGCAAGGAGCAGGACGAGGGCGGCGGCAAGACCCGCGGCGAGATCTACGTCATGGGCGTGCGCAACCCGGCGCGGATCTCGGTCGACAAGAAGACCGACATCCTCTACGCGGGCTGGGTCGGCCCCGACGCGGGTGCCCCGAGCACGACCTGGGGACCGGCGAAGTACGACACGTTCGCCGCGATCACCAAGGCGGGCAACCACGGCTGGCCGTTCTGCATGGGCAACAAGCAGCCCTACCGGGACCGCAACCTGCCGGACCCGGGCAAGCCGCTGGGCTGGTACGACTGCGACGCCCCCAAGAACGAGTCGCCGAACAACGACGGACTGGTGAACCTCCCGCCCGTCACCGGCAACACCATCTGGTACTCCCCGCAGGGCGGCGCCCCCGACTTCCCCCGGGACGCCAATGGAGTCCCGAGCTACAAGAACGAGGAGGCCACCTACCTCCTGCCCTGGCTCAAGGGCGGCGGCCAGGCCACCATGGACGGCCCGGTCTACCGCTACGACGCCACGACCGCGGGCGCCGGCGCGTGGCCGCAGTACTGGGACGGCAAGTGGTTCGTCGGCGACTTCTACGACGCGGACAACCCGCGCCACGCGGTGCTGACCGACCCCAAGACCGTCGGCAAGGGCGGGCTGCCCGTCACCGCCGGGTCGCTGAAGAAGATCATCCCGGTCGGCCAGGGCGGCATCCGCAACCTCATGGACTGGAAGTTCGCCCCGGACGGCTCGCTCTACGTCCTCGACTACGGGCGCGGCTTCTTCACCTCCGACTCCCAGTCCGCGCTGTGGCGCGTGACGTACACGGGCGGCGCGGCGACCCCCGCCGCGCAGGACCTGGTCAGGAAGGCGGCACAGTGAGACAGCGACCTCTACGCCCGCTGGCGGCCCTGCTGGGCGCGTTGCTGATGGTGCTGGGGCTCACCTCCACCGTCGCGTACGGGCGCACCGACGACCGTGCGGCGGCCGGCGGGACCACGGCCGCCGCCCAGGTGCTCACCTGGACGGCCAGCTCGCGCACCGACCGGTACGCGAGCTTCCCGACCACGGCGGTGGCCGGGCCGACGACGCTCGTCTTCGAGAACAGCGCGGCGACCGGCAACGACATCGGCATGCCGCACACGCTCACCTTCGACGTGTCGGACCCCGAGTACAACCACGACGTCCCGGTCAACATCCTCGCCAACCCGGGCGACGACACCGGCGGCCGGCACACCGTCGACGTCACCCTCACGCCCGGGCGCTACCGCTTCTTCTGCAGCATCCCCGGCCACGGCCAGATGCAGGGCATCCTCACGGTGACCGAGCCCGGCGGCGAGGACACCACCGCGCCCACCACGGCGGCCGAGGTCACGGGCCAGAAGAACGCCGACGGCGCCTACGTCGGCTCCGCCACGGTCGCCGTCAGCGCGACCGACGACGGATCCGGTGTGAAGACGGTGGAGTACGCGGTCGGCCAGGACGGCCCCTGGCAGCCGTACACCACACCGCTGGTCGTCGACCAGGTCGGCGCCCACTCCGTCCGCTACCGCGCCACCGACCAGGCGGGCAACGTCGCGGCCGAGAAGTCCGTCGCCTTCGACGTGGTCGCGCCGCCGACCGACGACACCACCGCGCCGGAGACCTCGGCGACCGTGAGCGGCGAGAAGGACGCCGACGGCAACTACCTGACGATGGCCACGGTCACCGTCACCGCCTCGGACACCGGATCGGGCGTCAACACCATCGAGTACGCGGTGGGGACCACCGGCGCCTGGCAGACCTACACCGCGCCGGTGATGGTGCACCAGGTCGGCTCGCACACCGTCCGCTACCGCGCCGCCGACAAGGCGGGCAACGCGTCGGCCGAGAAGTCCGTCGCGTTCACCGTCGTGGCGCCGCCCACCCAGGACACCACCGCGCCGCAGACCTCGGCGACCGTGACCGGCACCAGGAACTCCAACGGCGCGTACATCACCAGCGCCAAGGTCACCGTCACCGCCACCGACGAGGGCTCCGGGGTGGACCGGATCGAGTACTCCCTCGACGGCGGCCCCTACCTCGTGTACTCCGCCCCCGTCATCGTCGACCGGATCGGCTCCCACACGCTCGCCTACCGCGCCACGGACAAGGCGGGCAACACCGCCACGGCGCGCGAGGTGACCTTCACCATCGCGCAGGGCGGCGGCGTCCCGGCGCCCAACTGCCCCGAGTACGACGAGCGGCTGACCGTCATCGTCGGCACGGTGGACTCGGGTGTGCCGAACCGGCTCACCCGCAGCCGCTGCACCATCAACGAGCTGATCGAGGACGAGAAGGACTGGTCCTCGCACGCCCTGTTCCTCAAGCACGTCGACGGCGTGCTCGACGGGCTGCTCGCCGACAACGTCATCGACCAGCGCGAGTTCAACAAGATCACCAAGGCCGCCAAGCAGTCGAAGATCGGCAAGCCCGGCCAGACGCAGGGCTACCGCGACCTGTTCGACGGCACCGAGGCCTCCCTGGCGAAGTGGGAGCAGGTCGGCGGCGGCCGCTTCACCCTCTCCGGCGACGGCGCCATCACCAGCAGCACCACCGTCCCCGGCATGGGCATGCTGTGGTTCCCGGAGCGCAAGTACGGCGACTTCTCGCTCAAGCTCCAGTTCCGCGACGACGCCCCGGGCACCGGCAACGCCAACGGCGGTGTCTTCATCCGCTTCCCGGACGTCCACGACCACCCCGAGGAGTCCCGCCCCGAGTGGGTCGCCATCAACTACGGGCACGAGATCCAGATCCTCGACCGCCCCGACGGCGACATGTACAAGACCGGCTCCGTCTACGGCTTCGACCGCGTGGGCCTCGGCGGCGCCGGCGTGACCCCGAAGGGCACCTGGAACGACTACGAGATCCGCGCCGAGGGCCAGCACTTCACGGTCCTGCGCAACGGCGTCGTCATCAACGAGTTCGACAACGTCGGCGGCCAGGTCTTCACCCCGCCGCGCGCCGGGGACCCGGGCACCGACGGCCGGCGCTACGCCACCGGCTACATCGGCCTCCAGGTCCACAGCACGACGGACGTGATCTCCTACCGCGACATCCGCATCAAGCAGTTGTGATCCGCCATCCCTGACCGCTTCCCGGGCCCTCCCCGCACCCGCGGGGAGGGCCCACCGCGTCGCCCGGGCAGCCGGTCCCGGGACCGGTCCTCATCTGGGCACGACACCGCCCCAAGCGGTAGAACCTTGGCATGCCGAGCTTCGAGGTCACTTCGATAGGTACGGTCCGGAACGACCGGACGGACGTCCAGCACACGGACAACTGGGGCGCCGTCCGCAGCACGATCACCGTCGACGAGCGCTTCGGCGAGGCGTGCCTGCAGGGTCTGGAGGGCTTCTCCCACGTGGAGGTCCTCTTCGTCTTCGACCGGTTCCCGGAGAGCGACGACCACCGCGAACCCCGCCCCTACCGCGGCCGCTCCGACCTGCCGCCCGTCGGTGTCTTCGCCGGCCGCGGCCCCCGCAGGCCGAACCGCATCGGGGTGACGTGCTGCGCCATCGAATCGGTCCACGGCCGCGAACTGACGGTGGTGGGCCTCGACGCGGTCTCGGGCACCCCGGTCATCGACCTGAAGCCGACGATGGTGGAGTTCCGCGCGGTGGACGTCAAGCAGCCGGAATGGGTCGGCGATCTGATGTCGGAGTACTTCCAGCCGTAGCCGGCGCGATGAGGTCGTGGGCGAGGGTGTCCAGGACCCAGGCGAGTTCATGGCGGCTGAGCGGACCGGCCGGCAGGGCCCGTACGCCGTGGGCGGCGCCGAGGAGGGCGCCGGTGACGGCGGCGACGCACGCGCTGTCAGGCGCCGCGGCGGCGAGGTGGAGGGCGTCGCCGATCTGGTGCCGGTGGGGGAAGGAAGCGGCGCAGTAGAGGGCGCCGCGCAGCGCTGAGGGAGCGGTCGCGTCCGGGGCGAGGGCGGCGAGCCGTCGCGGGTCGGCCGGGTCGTCCGTGGCCTGCCGGTACGCCGTGTGGAGGTCGCCGGGAACGCCGGTGTCGCCGAGGGCGTCCAGGCCGGCTCGCAGGGCGATGTGGAGTTGCGAATGCTCGGCGAACAGGGGTTCCTGGGCCTCCGCAGTGCCGGTCAGGCAGTGGTGGAGCAGCACGGTCGCGTGGGCCGCCGCGGAGTCGGCGGCGATCTCGCGTGCCCAGGCGGCCGCTTGGGCCGGGCCGTGCGTGGCGCCGGTGACGGCGACGGGGAGGACGGCGGGGAGGACGGTGGCGAGGACGGTGGCGAGGAAGTCCGGCTCCTCGCCGCGCGGTTCGGCCAGTGCGGGGACGCGAGCGAGCCAGCCGTCCGGCTGGTGGCCGCCTGCCTCCTGGAGGGCGGCCCGTCGGCCGTGGGCGCGCCGCACGGCTGACGGGAGATGACCGGTGCCGTGCCGGGCACCGGTCCGTGCGCGGATGATGCCTTCGACGGTGAAGCAGGCCAGTTGCGTGCCGGCGCCGGCCCTCAGCGGGCCGCGGTCCGGCAGTGTGCCCTGGGCGGAGCCCCGTGTGTCGCCCAGGGCCAGGCCGAGCAGCAGCCCGCGCACGCGGGACAGTGTGTACCGCGGCAGTGGCGGCCGTTCGCCCTCGTGCTCCGGCTCCTCCTCGGGGTCGGAGGTGTCGATGCCGTCGGCGGCGTCCTCCTCCGGGGAGGCGGCGCGCGCCGCCGGCACGGCCGCCGCGGGGGCTTTTGTGCCGTACGCGGCGGCCGGGGCGGGTGCCGCGGTCAGTGCCCGTAGGGCGTCGCGGAGTTCAGGGTGGGCCGGCACCGGGTACGACCCGCCCGGCGCTCCGCCGGCGAGATGGCTGTAGACGGCGGCGACGGCGGCGGTCCGGCTCTGCCCGGCCGACGAGTGGAGCAGGACCTTCTTGCCCGCGCGCCGCAGCCGCAGCACCTGCCGGGCGGCCTGGTCCAGCACGAAGGCGAGGTTGGCGTTGTCTCCCGGGCCGTCCCGCAGCCACACCTGTATGTGCTCGACGTCGGCGCCGGGCAGCACGGGCGCCGTTCCCGTACGGCACAGCGACACCACGGCGTCGACCGGGACCGGCTCGGCGCCCTGGGCCAGGGCCAGGTTGCCCAGCATCACACCGGGGTCGTGCGGGTGGGCGACGGCGAGGCCGGTGGGGGAGTGGGACGGCAGCGGCATGCGCGGTGCCGAGGGCCAGCCGTCATCGTCGTCGGCCCCGTCCCTGGCGGTGAGGACCGCGAGCCGTACCAGGTCGGGCCCGCTCAGGCCGGGCCAGCCGTGGACGGCCCGCTGCCAGTCCAGGGGGATGCCGGAGCAGCCCCAGCGCGCGCCGAGCAGAGCGCCGGCGATCGCCGCGACGGTGTCGGTGTCGTGACCGGCCCGTACCGCCGCCGCCAGCGCCTGCCGCAGGTGCCCCGCGGGGAAACGGCCCTTTCCGGGGTCGAGTTCGGGCACGGGGGTACGGGTGATCGCCGACCAGGCCGCCTGGAGCGCCCGGACGACCCAGCCGTTGTCGGCGAAGTGCCCGGGCGGCGCGGCCTCCGCCTCGTCCAGCCGCTTCGCCCATGTGTCCCGCCGTACGGGCGGGAGGAGGTCGAGCCCGGCCCGCACACCGTCGAAGGTGCCGTGCAGCACGGCGGTGCGGATGCCGGAGCACCACAGGACGCAGGCGTCGGCGCAGTCGGGGTCCGGGTGGGTGAGCGCGCTGACCGCGGTGGCGGCCTCGGCCATCGCGGCGGCGTCCCCGAGGTTCGCGAGCGCCACGACCCCGGTGCGCATCAGCGAGCCGTTCCCCGCGGTGAGCCGGTGCCCGGCGGCGTACCGGCGGGCGGCCTCCCGCAGCGCCTCCGCCGGGCTTCCGGGCAGCGCTTCGGAGGCGCCCAGCACGGAACGGGTCTGGGCGCCGACGTCGCTGGCCCCGCCGTCCACCCAGTGCCGGAAGCCGGCGGCGATCGCGTCCAGGGCCGCGGGGCTGCGCAGGTCCGCCCCGGTCGCCGCGACCTGGGCGACGCACACCTGCGTCTGGGTGTCGTCGGAGTACTCGCCGGGCCGGTACGGCCCCAGACCGCCGCCGATCATGCCCGGCTGCTGGTCCTCGCGCAGGGTCGCCTTGAACTCGTAGGGCACGCCCAGCGCGTCACCGACGGCGGCCCCGAGCAGCACCCCGGCCGCGCGGTCGATGCCCCGGGCGTCGAGGCGGGGGCCGGGTGTGCGGGTCATGGCGGGTCAGCCTGGCACGTCGGCCTGCCTGTTCTCAAGGCGCCGCCGTGGGGCGCGCAGGAGCGTCCGATCCGACGGGTCGTCAGCTAGCGTGGAAGGGTGATCAAGCAAGCCACCGGGGAACGCCGCGCGCGGAGCGCGTACGTCGCGGCGTCGGGCGTGTTCGCGGTCGGCATGGCGGGCACCACGCTGCCGACATCGCTGTACGGGCTCTACCGGGAGCAGATCGGCTTCTCCGAACTGGTCGTCACGGTGGTCTTCGCGGTCTACGCGATCGGAGTGATCGCCGCGCTGCTGGTCGCCGGGGACTTCTCCGACGTCCTCGGCCGGCGTCCGGTGCTGTTCGCCGCGCTGGGCCTGTCGCTGCTGAGCGCGGTGTGCTTCCTCTTCGAGAGCGGCCTGCCGCTGCTGTTCGCGGGGCGGCTGCTGTCGGGGTTCTCGGCCGGTCTGCTCAGCGGGGCCGCGACGGCCGCGGTGCTCGAACTGGCGCCCCCGGACCGGCGCGCACGCGCGGGCCTCGCGGCCACCGCCGCCAACATGGGCGGCCTCGGCTGCGGGCCGCTGCTGTCGGGGGTCCTGGCGCAGTACGCGCCGTGGCCCCTCCGGCTGCCCTTCCTGGTGCACATCGTCCTGCTGCTGGCGGCCTACGCCGTCGCGCGCGCCCTGCCCGAGACGGTGGCGGTGCGCAGCCCGCGTCCCCCGCTGCGTCCTCAGGGCATGGTCGTCCCGCCGCCGACGCGGGCGGCGTTCGTCCCCGCCGGGCTGGCGGCGTTCGCCGGCTTCTCCATGCTCGGCCTGTTCACGGCGGTGGCGCCGAGCTTCCTCGCCATGACGCTGGGGGAGCACAACCTGGCCGTAGACGGCCTCGTCGTCTTCTCCGTGTTCTGCGCGTCCACCGCCGGGCAGATGCTGATGGGCCGTCTGGGCGTCCGGCGCGCACTGCCGGCCGGATGCCTGGCGCTCACGGCGGGCATGGCCGTGGTCGCGGCCTCGCTGGTGGTGGAGTCCCTGCCGGTACTGGTGGTGGGTGCCCTGGTCGGCGGCCTCGGGCAGGGGATGTCGTTCCGCGCGGGCCTGACCGGCGTGAGCGCGGTGGCCCCCGACGAGCACCGCGGCGCGACAATCTCGGCCTTCTTCGTCGCCGCCTACGTCGGCATCTCCGTACCGGTGGTCGGGGTCGGCGCCCTGAGCCTGGCGCTCGGACTGCGGGACGCGGGCGTGGTCTTCGCGCTGTACGTGATCCTGGTGTCCGCCGCCGTCGGCGTCTTCCTGCTGCGCCGGCCGCTGCGTACGCGGTGACGTGACGGAGGCCGCGCAGCGCATGCGGGGCACCGGAACCCCACCCCGCACCCGCACCTGACACCGCGCTTCGACCCGAGCGCCGCTCCAGGAATCAGCGCCTCAACCGACATGCGCCGCTGCGCTGTTCGAGGCTGTCAAGATCTGTTCGAAATCTCAGGGATGTGATCGTATTCGCCCAGGAAAACGCAAGGAGGAACAGTGCTGTTCACCACGGCCCGAAGAACGGGCTTGGCGGCTCTGGGCACCGCCACCGCCGTACTCGTCACTCTCCTGAGCCCCGCGTCGGCGGGGGCGGCCGCGTCCGCCGCACCGCCGGAAGGGCCGCCGGCCCCCGCCGGGGGTCGGGTGAAGACCGTGACCCTCATCACCGGGGACAAGGTCGTCGTCACCCCGGGGACCGGCGGCGCGCGGGACTCGCTGAGCGTCGAGCGCCGTCCCGGGGCCGCCGGTTCGGTGCGCATCGTCACCGAGGCGGGCGACACCTACGTCTACCCGGACGACGCCCTCGCGTACGTGGCGGCGGACCGCCTCGACAAGCGCCTCTTCAACGTCACCGGGCTGATCGCGCAGGGCTACGACGACGCGCACGCCCCGCGGCTGCCCCTGATCGTCACCGGCGGGAACCACGCCGCCCTCCGCCGCGGCGGCTCCGCCCTGCCCGGTGCGGAGACCCGCCGCGATCTGCCCTCCGTCGGCGGCGCCGCCCTCGCGGCCGACCGGTCGGAAGCGGCCGACGCCTGGGCCGTGCTCACCGCGGGCGGCGCCGGCTCCTCCGGGCAGGAGGCGACCGGGTCCCGCCGTGCCGCCGCGGTCCCGTCGTTCACCGGCGGCATCGACAAGATCTGGCTGGACGGCAGGACGAAGGCGACGCTCGCCGACACCACGGCCCAGATCGGCGCGCCGCAGGTCTGGGAGTCGGGGGACACCGGCTCCGGCGTCAAGGTCGCGGTGCTGGACACCGGCGCCGACACCGGGCACCCGGACCTGAAGGACCGGATCGTCAGCACCCGCAGCTTCGTTCCCGACCAGGACGTGCCGGACGGCAGCGGCCACGGGACCCACGTCGCCTCCACCGTCGCCGGCACCGGTGCGGCGTCGGACGGCAAGGAGAAGGGCGTGGCCCCCGGCGCCGACCTGGTGGTCGGCAAGGTGCTCGGCAACCGCGGCGAGGGACAGGAGTCCTGGGTCATCGGCGGCATGGAGTGGGCCGCGCGCACGGAGCACGCCAGGGTCGTCAACATGAGCCTGGGCAGCGCCGAGCCGAGCGACGGAACGGACCTGATGAGCCGGAGCCTCAACGCGCTGAGCGCCGAGACGGGCACGCTGTTCGTCGTCGCCGCCGGCAACAGCGGCCGGGGGTCCACGCCGTACACCATCGGTTCCCCGGCCGCCGCCGACGCCGCGCTGACCGTGGGCGCGGTCGGCCCCTCCGACGACCTCGCGTTCTTCTCCAGCGTCGGACCGCGGGTCGGCGACGAGGGCGTCAAGCCCGACCTGACGGCCCCGGGTGTGGACGTCCTGGCCGCCCGGTCGCAGTACGCGAGTGGGGGAGAGGGCCCCTACACCACGATGAGCGGGACCTCGATGGCCTCCCCGCACGTCGCGGGCGCCGCGGTCCTACTGGCGCAGCGGCATCCCGACTGGCCGGGCAGCCGGTTGAAGGACGCCCTGATGAGCACCAGCAAGGCGACGCCGTACCTGACCGCCTACCAGGGCGGTTCGGGGCGTGTCGACGTCGCGGCCGCGGTCCGCGCCCGGGTCACGGCGACCGGTTCGGTCTTCCGCTTCCTCCGGTGGCCCAACGGCGGCACCGGCCCCGTCACGCAGGGGATCACGTACACCAACTCCGGGGACGAGCCGCTGACGTTGCGCCTCGCGGTGGAGGCGGGTGCCCCGGACGACGGCGTGTTCTCCCTCTCCGCCGACCAGGTCACCGTGCCGGCCCACGGCAGCACCGTGGTGGAGGTCGGCGCCGACCCGTCCGGCCTCGCACGGGGCGACCACACCGCCCAGGTCGTCGCCCGCGACGCCACCGGCGCGGCGGTCGCCCACACGGTCGCCGGCATCGGCCTCGAGCCGGAGCGGTACGACCTCGGCATCACCATGAAGGACCGCTCGGGCGAGCCGATGAGCGGCTGGATCCACCTCAAGGGCGCCCTCAGCAGGTCCACCACCGCGTACGAGATCCCCGCGAGCGGGGAGCTGACCCTGCGTCTGCCCGCCGACACCTACACGGTGGTGTCGTACGCGGACGTCGTGGGCACCCACGGCCCGAGTTCCCGCGGCATCGCCCTGCTGAGCGCCCCCGAGGTGGACCTGACCGCGGACCGGCAGGTCGTCCTCGACGCCTCCACGGCGCACCAGGTGCGGGCCGTCACACCGAAGCCCACCACGCTCGTGAACACCCGGCTGGACTTCTTCCGCTCCTTCACCTCCACCGAACCCGGCCCCGCTGACTACGGCGCGGTCAGGGAGAACGTGATCGTCGGCCCGGGTTACGACAGCGTCTGGGCCCAGCCGACCGGCGCCAAGGTACGGCATGGCAGCTTCGTGTTCGCCACCCGCCTGCGGGCCCAGCAGACGCCGCTCGACCTGTCCTACGGCGGCGGCAGGATCGACGACGCGCTCGCCCAGGAGGGAAGCGCGGCCCTGCCGGATGGCACGTCGACACCGGACGCGGTGTTCGCCGGCGCCGGTTCGCCCGAGGAGTTCGCCAGGGCGCGAGCCCGCGGCAGGGTCGCCGTGGTCCGCCACAGCGCCGAGGTCGCGCCCTCGGAGCAGGCGTCGGCCGCGAAGGCGGCGGGCGCCAGAGCGCTGCTCGTGGTCAACGACGGAGTGGGGCGGCTGGCCGCCTGGTACGGGTCGCCGGACTACACCGCCGACTCGGACGTGCCCGTGGTGTCGGTGACCAAGGACGAGGGCGAGGCACTGATCGCGAGGATCGCCTCGGCGCGCGAGCACCGGGTCGGACTCCGGGTGGCGGCCCACCCGTCCCCCTCGTACCTGTACGACCTGGTCAAGTACCACGCGGGCGCCGTGCCCTCGGACGTGGCCTACCGGGCCGACCCGGACCGCCTGGCGCGCGTCGACGTCGACTTCGCCCAGCCGCGGGGCAAGCAGGCCCTGGAGCGCAGGACGGACTACCCGGCGTACGAGTGGGCCGCGGGGTACTCCTTCGGACTCGAGCCCATGGCACCCGGACGGCGTACCGACTGGGTGACCGCGGGCGAGGACGCCACGTGGCAGCAGACCGCGTCGGTCAGCGGCTGGGTGGGCGCGACGAACAGTCCCACGTCCTACCGGCCGGGCAGCGTCCAGCAGGAACGGTGGCTAGGCCCGGTCCTGCGGCCTCGCATGTCCGACGGCGACTCCCAGGTGCGGGACGACACCTCCCTCTCGCTGGTCGTCCCGGGCTGGAGCGACTCGGGCGCCCCGCACACGGGCTCCGCGGGAACCGAGACGATGACCGCACGCACCTCACTGCTCCAGGGCGGCACCACGCTGCTGACCACCGACAGCGCCTACGTCAACGCCTTCGACCTGCCGGCCGAGTCGCTGCCGTACCGCCTGGTCGTCGACACCGCGGGTGATCCGGCGCTGAGCCCGTACTCGTCGAAGACCCACACGCAGTGGGACTTCGTCTCGGGCAAGGCGCAGTCCGGGACCGTGCCGCTGGTCCAACTCGACTACGGCACGGAACTCGACGCCGCGGGCAGGGCGCGCCGCACGCAGGAGGTCACCGTCACCCCCTCGGTGCTCGGCACGTCCGCGAAGGACGCGGTGTCCTCGGTCCGGCTCGAGGTCTCCTACGACGACGGAGCGTCCTGGCACCGCCAGGACCTGAAGGTCCGTCAGGGGTCCTGGCGGGCCACCCTGCACGCCCCCTCCTCGGCCGCGTTCGTGTCGCTGCGCACCAGCGCCACGGCACGCGCCGGGGGATCGGTCGCGCAGACCGTCATCCGGGCCTTCGGCCTGAAGTGACGCCCGGGGGCCGGTGCCGCGCACACACCGCGGCACCGGCCCCGCGGGCCCCGGCGTCCGGCCGGGCGCTTTCGTCCCGCCGCGGTGCCATACTCCGGTGCATGCGGGGGGACTTCGCCAAGACAGTGCCCAAAGTGCCGTGTCTCATTGCCGTCTGCTGCCTGCTCCTGACGCTGGGCGTCGCCTGGTTCCTCTACGGCCAGGTCCGGGGCGCCGACCGGATCGACGCCTCGCCCGTGCGGGTGGACGGCGTGATCGAAGAGGTGACGTTCGGCAGGGGCACGAGTGCGCGTGTCGGGTACGAGGTCGCCGGGCGGCCCCTTGCCGACCGTGACCTGCCCGTGTCGCAGATGCCGGGCCGCGTCGCCGTGGGTGCCCACCCGTGCCTGGAGGCGGCAGCGGACGACCCCCGGTCGGTACGCCTGTGCGGCCGGCGCTACCCGGCAGGTGACGACATGCCGCCGACCGCCGTCCTCGGCATCGGCGCCGGCGCCGCCGGCACACTCTGCGCCGCCGCCTTCGCGGTGTCCGGGTACCGCGACCGTTGCCCGCAGGCCCCCGGACGACCGGCCTCGGCCGGACCGCCCGCCGCGGAAGCGGGTGTCCGATGACGCACCCGGGAAGGAGCGGGGAACTCCGCCTGCCCGCCGCATGGGGGGCAGGCACGGCCGTCGCGGCGCTGCTCGTCATCGGCCTCGGCCTCGCCGGGAGCTACCACGGCGGCATCATCGGCGCGCTGCTGCTGGCCGTCCTCGCCGGCACGGCGGGAGTCCTCCCCTCCTACGGCCTCGCCCGTGTGTGGCGGACCCGCGACCACCGCACCCCCGGCTGGCTCGTCCACCTGACCGCCGCCCTCGCGTGGTCGGCCACCCTGTCGCTCCTCACGAGCGCCGTGCTCCTGGGGCTGCCCCACGGTTGGGGAACGGCGCTGTCCTGGAGCGACATACGCCTGCGCACCACGTGGATCGGCGCCGTCGTGACCCCCTCCGCCCTCGGCGCGTACGCCGTGACCCTCCCCGTGGTGCGCAGCCGGACCGGCGACCCCCGCAGGGGCGGCCGTCACCGCTGAGGTGCCCCACGAGGGGACATGACCTTTGACGGGCGATATCTGGATGTTTATTATCCAGATATGCGAACGGGTAAGGGCGTCGAGTGGGCGGTGCACACACTGCTCAACCTCGCGTGGCTCGGGGACGGCGAGCCGGTCCCGACCGCGCAGCTGGCCGCCGGTCACGATCTGTCGGCGTCCTACCTGAACAAGCAACTCCAGCAGCTCGTCAAGGCGGGGCTGCTGGAATCCGTGCCGGGTGCGCGGGGCGGCTTCCGGCTGGCCCGCCCACTGGAGGCGGTGTCGATGCTGGACGTGGTCCTCGCCGTCGAGGGCGACGACCCCCTGTTCCGCTGCGCCGAGATCCGCCGCTGCGGCACGATCGGCGAACGGGTGCCGGCGGGCGGCTTCCGCCGCCCCTGCGCGGTGAACAGCGCCATGGGGCGGGCCGAGCTGGCCTGGCGGAAGGCGCTGGCCGAGCAGAGTCTCGCCGAGGTGCGGGCGGAGGCCGAAGCGCACGCTCCCGCGGTGGGGTCGTACGTACGCGGAGGGCTCGGGCGCGACTGAGCCCGCTTCCGGTGCTGGGCGCCCTTTGCTCCCGCGGAGCTTCATTCAGGATGAAAAACATCTCGATTTTGCCGGATGTGGGGGCGAAGGAGGTCACGCCAGCATGAGTCTCACGCGTATACCCAGGTCGCCCGAGGTGCTCGAGGCCGAGTGGGAGACGCACCGGCCCGCCGTCTTCGGGGTGGCGTACCGCCTGCTGGGAAGCGTGGCCGACGCGGAGGACATCGCCCAGGACGTGTGGCTGCGGGCGGCCGGAGCGGACCTGCGCGACATCGGCGACCTCCGGGCCTGGCTGGTCACGGTCGCCGCCCGACGGTCGTACGACGTCCTGAAGTCCGCGCGCGCCCGCCGGGAGACCTATGTGGGGCCGTGGCTGCCCGCGCCGTTGCTGACGGGGCCTGACGCGTCGGAGCCGGTGCTCGTCGACGAGTCCGTCGGGTCGGCGATGCTGCTCGTCATGGAGGAACTGAGCCCGCCGGAGCGTGTGGCCTTCATCCTCCACGACGTCTTCGGTCTCGAGTTCAGCCGGATCGCCGACGTGCTGGACGCCTCCGCACCGGCCGCCCGCCAGCTCGCCTCGCGGGCCCGGCGCAAGGTGGCCAAGGCGAGGCACTCCACGCCGCAGGCGACCCGGGCGGAGCGGGAACGGCTGCTCGCAGCGTTCCGCGCCGCGTACGAGGCCGGGGACATGGCCGGGCTGGTGCGGCTCCTCCACCCCGAGGCCGTGTACGTCACGGACGGCGGCGGCGAGGTCTTCACGGCGCGCAAGCTGGTCCACGGCGGCACGCGCATCGCCAAGCTGATGGTGGGGGTGTGGCTCCGGTGGCGTCCGGACCGCGTCGACCTCGTCGAGGTCGGCGGCGAACCCGCGCTCCTGCACCGCCGCGCAGGCCGTGTCTTCTCCGTCGACACGGTGGAGATCGAGGACGGCCTGATCACCGCCTACCGCAGGGTCCTCAACCCGGCGAAGATCGCACACGTCTGACCCGTGCCACCGGACGGCACCCCGCCGCGCGTGACGGCGGACCTTCGACGAGGCTTACCCGGCAGACCACACCCAGAGGGGACATCCATGACCGAGCAGCAGCGCGTGAACATCGGAAAGCAGCACCCGGACAGCTACCAGGCGCTCCTCGCCCTGTCCACGGTGGTGGAGGAGAGCGCCGCCGCGGCAGGCCTCGACCCGCTCCTGGTCGAACTGCTGAAGATCCGCACGTCCCAGATCAACGGCTGTGCGTTCTGCCTGCGGATGCACACGCGCGACGCCCTGAAGAAGGGCGAGAACCCGGACCGGATCGCCGTGCTGCCCGCGTGGGAGGAAGCCGGCTACTTCTCCGGGACCGACCGCGCCGCCCTGCGCCTGACGGAGGCGATCACCCGCGTGCCGGAGGGGCACGTGAGCGACGCGGACTACGAGGCGGCCGCGGCCGTGCTCACCGCCGACCAGGTCTCGGCGGTCGCCTGGCTGGCGACGGTGATGAACGCGTTCAACCGCGTCGCGATCACCAGCCGCTACCGGGTCGCCGGCTGAGCCGCCGCCCGGCGTCCCGGGCGGGGCCGGCCGGTCCGGACGTACGGTTGAGCCATGAGCGCTACACCGGACGACGGTGCTGCTCAGGCGTACGCGAGCACCGCTGCCGACGCCGCCGGGCCGACGTGCCGGGCGGAACTGGACCGGCTGTTGGAGCTCGCCGCGCGGGACACCGGCGCCCACGCGGGCGCGCTGTTCCTGCTGAGCCCCGAAGGACGGTCGCTGCGGCTCGAAGTGACCACGGGGATGCCGGCGGAGTACCTCGCACCCTGGTTCGGGGTGGCCCTGTCCGCCCACATCCCGGTGTCCGACGCGGCGCGCGACAGACGCCTGGTGTGGCTCAGCAAGCCCCAGGAACTCGCCCGTCGTTACCCCCGCACGGCGATCGCCCTGCCGTACCACTTCGCGGTGGCCGCGGCACCGGTCCTCGACGGCTCCGAGACCTGGGGGGCGCTCCTGCTGTTCTGGCCCTGCTGCGACGCCGCCGAGCTCGCCGGACCCAGCCACGAGCGGGTCGCCGCCGCCTGCCGGCGCCTGGGGCGGTTCCTGCGGGACGCCGCGGACGCCGGGCACCCGGTCACCCCCGCGGCGTCCCCGCGGACCCTGGCCCAGCCGCCCGCCCAGGAGTGGGAGCCGTCCGAGGCACAGGCCGCGGCACACTTCGCCGAACGCCTGCCGGGAGGCAGCTGCACCCTCGACCTCGAGGGCAGATTCACCTACCTGAGCGCCACCGCGGCCCGTCTGCTGGGCGGGACCGTCCCCGGTCTCCTCGGCAGACGCCCCTGGCAGGCCCTGTCCTGGTCCACCGACCCCGCCTTCGAGGACCGCTTCCGGGCGGCCGTGGTCAGCCGGCAGCAGGAATCCTTCACGGCGACGGTCCCGCCGGACCGGCGGCTCGCCTTCGATCTCTACCCCGACGCCTCCGGGGTGAGCGTCCGCATCGTGCCCTACGGTCCCGACCGCGTCCGGAACGCGGTGCCCCCCGGCACGGCGGCACCCCGCGGCGCGCCGATCGCCCTGGGCGAGCTCTACCAGGTGCTGCACCTGGCCGCCGCCCTCTCCGAGGCCGTCGGCGTGGGCGACGTGGTCGACCTCGTCGCGGACGAGATGCTGCCGACCTTCCGCGCCCGGACCCTGGCCCTGGCCCTGTTCTCGCCCGTGGACGGCGCCCTGCGGTTCGTCGGCTGCCGGGGCTACAACCCCTGTCCCGCGGAGATGTTCACCGGAGCGGCGCTCACCTCCCCGGCCGCGCTCGGGACCCTCGCCGAGGGCGTGCCGGCCTTCTTCGCCACCTTCGAGGAGATGCTCGGCGCCTATCCGCGCGCCCCCCGCCGGGAGGGCCTGGACGCCTGGGCCTACCTGCCGCTGATCGCCTCCGGCCGGCCCGTGGGCCTGTGCGTCCTCGCCTTCGACCGGCCCCACCGATTCTCCGGCAACCAGCGGACCGTGCTGACCGCACTCGCGGGGCTGATCGCCCAGGCGCTGGAGCGTGCCCGCCTCTACGACACCGTCAAGGAGCTCGCGGAGACCCTGCAGGCGGCCATGCTCCCCGACTCGCTGCCGGACCTCCCCGGACTCGACGTCGCCGCCCGCTACCTGCCGAGCGTCCGGGGCATGGACATCGGCGGCGACTTCTACGACCTGGTCCGGGTCGACGACACCACCGCGGCCGCGGTCATCGGCGACGTCCAGGGCCACCACGTCAGGGCAGCGGCCCTCATGGGCCGGATCCGGCCCGCCATCCGCTCCCAGGCCTTCGCCGGGGCCGCACCGGCGCAGGCCCTGCGCCAGGCCAACCGCCAGTTGCTGGACCTGAACCCGGGCCGCTTCGTCAGCTGCCTCTACGCCCGGCTCGACCTCGCGCGACGCCGGGCCCTCCTGGCCACCGCCGGCCATCCGCCGCCGGTGCTGCGCCACCCGGACGGGCACACGGAGGTCCTCACCGTTCCGCCGGGGGTGCTGCTCGGCATCGACCCCGAGGCGGACTACCCCACCACCGAGATCCCCCTGGAGCCCGGCACCGTCCTCGCCCTGTACACCGACGGACTCGTCGAGACCCCCGGGGTCGACCTCGACGACGCCATGGCCGGGCTCGCCGCCCGCCTCGCCCGTACCGCCCCCCAGCCCATGGACCGGCTCGCCACGGACCTGATCGACCACGCGCGCCGGACCGCCCCCCGCACCGACGACATCGCGCTACTGCTCATCAGGTCCGTCGCCGCCGCGTAACACGCGCTCCAGACACGCCGGGTGACGGATCGTCAGCGGGTGGGGCGCCGTCCGGGTGCCGGCCCGCCGACCGTCCCTGGCCCGCGAGGCGGCCCCCGCCGGTGTGACAGCTGCGCCGGGCGCGACGTGCTGAGCGCGTCGTCCGGCTGAGCAGTAGCGTGGAAGGGGTCCTTGAGCTGCCGATGTCCACGGCGCGCTTGTCCATCGTGAGGTCAGTGACCATGCCGAACAACGAAACCAGCGGGTCCGGACAGGGCCGCTCCGGGGCTGCCGCGGACCAGGTCCCCTGGGAATCGTGCATCACCACGCTGCTGGAACAGGAACCGCCCTTCGTCCCCGAACACCCCCAGGCGATGACCCTGCTCGTGCAGTACCCGCCCGGCTATCCGGGGATCCCCCCGCACCGGCACACCGGTCCCGCGTTCGGGTACGTCATCGAAGGCGAGATGCTCTTCGAGCTGGAGGGCGAGCCGGAGCGCCTCGTGCGGGCAGGCGAGTCGTTCTGGGAGCCCGGCGGCGACGTCATCCACTACCAGGACGGCAACAACCAGGACGACCAACCGCTCCGTTTCGTCGTGGTGATGCTCTGCGAGAAGGGCAAGCCCATGCTCACGTTCGTCGACGACCGGGAACTGGCCGGTCGCCGGGACCGCCGCGCACCGCGACCGTCCTGATCCCGGTCGCCGGTGAGCATCCGGGTCAGGGGCGGCAGCCGCGGCCCGGAATGGGCCATGAACTCCTCGGAGTCCGCCCAGCCGCTCTCCTCGGGCCGGCCTGTCACACCCGTACGGGCCACGTCGTCTCCCTGACGAGACCCGGGAAGACACCCGCCTCGCGGACCACTCCCCCACGCCCTCGAACTTCGACGAGGTTGCTGCGTGCGGCCGCGTTGTGTGGTCTTGTACGAGAGGGAGGATGCCGTATGGACGTGGCCAGCGACGCGGTGCCGATCGCGGTGCTGCTCGACGAGCGCCGGCATCTGCTGGATGTCGCCCACCGCATGTCGGGCAGCCGCAGCGATGCGGAGAGCGTGATCGACGAGACCTATCGCCGGTGGTACGCGCTGTCCGACGCGGAGCGCGCGGCCATCACGTCGCCCCGTGCCTGGCTGTCGACGACCGCGGGCGGCATCTGCCTGGGCGACCCGGGCACGCCCGACGGGCACCGCGGCCCCGGGCGCGACGGCCCGGAGGCGAGGTCGAGGTACGACGAACTCACCGCCATCGCGCGTCGCCGGCTCCAGGCACAGCGCTCCGGTCCGTCGGGCCCGCTGGAGCACGACGCGGCCGTCCGCGCCGTCGGGGAAGCCTGCACGGCGGGCGACGCCGGGCTGCTGGCGTCCGCGCTGTCACCCGACGCCATGGCCGTCTTCGACGGCGGCGGCAAGGTCCGGACACTGGTCCGATCCGTGCACGGAAGCGAGCAGGTCACCCGCAGCCTGCTGACGCTGCTGGGCCCCCACCCGCGCACCACCCTGACCGCCCAGTCCGTGAACAGCCGTACCGGACTCGTGGTGCGCTGCGACCACACCGTGGCCGCGGTCATCAGCCTCGACGTCACCGACCGCCGCGTGGCGCAGGTCTGGGCCGTGCTCAACCCGGAGAAGCTGCGCCGCTGGAACCAGCACCCGGAGCGAACTCCGGGCGCCTGATCCGTCACGTCGGTGCGGGCCGTGTCGTCTCCCTGGCGGGAACGTGATCGCGACGATGCGCCACCGCCCCCGGGCGCCCTCCCGCAGTGCGGCGCCACCGACACGTGCAGACAGAATGGAATTCAAGCGTGACGACGATGCTCGACCGCTATTTCGAGATCGTGGACTCCGCCGACGGCGGCCACTCCCACCTGGACGACCTCAGGGACGTCTTCGCCGAGGACGTGCTGCTGATGCACAGCGGGGACATGGTCCAGGGCCGCGAGCCCGCCGTCGACCTCCACCGGACGCTGGCTGCCGAGTGGAAGGAGTCCACGCACCAGTGGACGGCTTCCGTGGCGGCGGACGGCTCCATCACGGGCACGTGGAGCCGGGCCGGACTGGACGTCCGGGGCAACGGTCGCTCCGGCAGCGGACCGGTCTCCGTCTCCCTGGGCCCGGACGGGCGGATCTCCCGGCTCCACCTGACGCTGACCGCCGGGTCGGACCGCGCCCGGGTGCTCATAGCCAAGCACCTGGAGGTCTGGATGACTCCGGACCCGGCCCGGCGTGCCGAGGTGATGGAGGGCATCTACACCGAGGACATCACGATCATGGAGCCCGACCAGGTTATCGTGGGCCGGGAGGCCATCAACGCGTACATCACCGCCGTGCAGCGTCAGGCGCCGCCGCTGAGCGGCCTCATCACGGGTCACTCCCAGAACCGGGAATTCATCCACTGGGCCTGGGACTTCGGCTTCCCTGGCGGCAAGTCGGCACTGGGATCGGAGATCCTCCAGCTCCACGGGGACCTGATCGAGAAGGTCGTCATCTTCAGCGCCGACATGGACGTCGTCACCGAGGGCCTGCGGTAGCGGCGCTCCGGCACCGGTCCGTGGAAGGCTCCGCGCACGCAGGGTGCAGGCGTGCGCGGAGCCGGCGGCCCGTCCGACCCGCCCGCACGGCGAGGGTCGCCGACCCTCCCGGGGGACACGGCCTGCCCCGTGGGTCCGCGCACCGTGACCGGCGCCGTGGATGCCGTAGTGCCCCTTGGGGCGTATGGTCCGTTTATGGGACCAGAGCGGTGCTGGGGCCGCGGGGCTCTGCGGCACGGACGGACGGCTCGGCGGGCCCGGTACCGCCGGTGGCCTGCCCGCGTGTCCCGGCACGACGGCGACGGGGGCGAACGCGGTGACCCGGCATGACGTGAAACCGTTGACAGGCGGCATGCGGCGCTTCGCCGGCCTGTTCGAGGGTCTCGTCCGGGACACCGACACCGCGGTGGGCATGCTCTACGTGCTCGCGCCGGGGGAGCGGACGCTGGAGCTGGTGGCGTTGTCCGGCACGTCCCGGCGGATCGCCGCCCCGTGGGCACGGATCGCCCTGGACGACGCGGCGCCGGTGGCGCAGGCCGTGCGGGAGCGGTCGCTGGTGTGGGTGGGGAACTCCACGGAGCTGGCGGAACGCTTTCCCCGGGTCGCGCTGGTGGCGCCCTACGAGATCATGCTGGCGGCGGCGCCGATCATGGACGGCGACGTGATGTGGGGCGGCGTGTGCTTGCTGTGGCCGATCTGGCACGCGCCGGTCCTGAGCCCCGGGGAACGGGACACGATCGGCATCTTCTGCGGCAGGTCGGGGCGGCTGCTGAGGCACTACTCGGACCGGGGCCACCCCGTCCTGGCCGGCGCGGACGCGCTGATCCTGCGCGCGGTACGGCGTCGGGAGCCCAGCCGGGCCGAGGCGCTTGCGGCCTACGACTTCGCCGAACGGCTGCCGACCGGGTGCTGTTCGCTGGACCTGGAGGGCCGGGTCAGATTCCTCAACGCCGCGGCGACCGACCTGCTGGGCGTCGGTGCGGCGGACCTGAAGGGCTCACGCCCGTGGGAACGGCTGTTCTGGCTGGACGGCCCGGCGTTCGAGGACGCGTACCGTGCCGCCGTCATCACCAAGCAGACCACCTGGTTCACCGCCCTGCGTCCACCGGACCTGTGGCTGTCCTTCCGGCTCCACCCGGGACCCACCGGGATAAGCGTCAGCATCGCCGGCTCACCGCGGGAGCAGATGGACGCGGCGGAGGAGCCCGTGGTCCCTGCCGGCGTCTGCGGCCCGGTCGGCGCGTCGGCCATGTACCAGTTGATGTACCTGGCCGCGAGGCTCACCGAGGCGGTGGGCGTGCAGGACGTGGTCGACCAGGTCGCCGACCAGCTCATCCCGGCGTTCGAGGCCCAGGGCCTGGTCGTGCTCCTCGCCGAGGGCGGGCGCCTGCGCCTGGCCGGCTACCGCGGCTACACCGACGAGTTCATGGCCCGCATCGACGGAACGCCCCTGACCTCCGGCATCGTCACCGCCCAGGCCCTCAACCGCGCCACCCCGCTGTTCTTCTCCAGCTTCGCCGAACTGCACCGCGCCCACCCGGAGGCCCTGCGCTTCCGGCACAGGGACGCCTGGGCCTTCCTGCCGTTGATCACCTCGGGCCGCCCCGTCGGGCTGCTCGTCCTGTCCTACGACCGGCCCCGGCCCTTCCCGCAGTCCGAGCGCACCGTCCTCGTCGCACTGGCCGGGCTCATCGCACAGGCCATGGACCGCGCCCACCTCTACGACACCAAGCACCAACTCGCCCGCACCCTGCAGGCAGGCCTGCTGCCCAAGGAACTGCCCCGGGTGCCCGGTCTCGACGTCGCCGCCCGCTACCTGCCGGCCGGCCACGGGAGCGACATCGGCGGTGACTTCTACGACCTCATCCACTGCGGACCCCACTGCGCGGCCGTCACCATCGGCGACGTCCAGGGCCACAACCTGCAGGCCGCCGCCCTGATGGGGCAGGTCCGCATCGCCGTCCACGCCTACGCCACCGCCCACTCCTCACCCGGCGACCTGCTGGCCCGGACCAACCGCCTGTTGGCCGACCTGGACCCGGGTCTGTTCACCAGCTGCCTGTTCGTCCACATCGACCTGCAGCGGCAGGTCGCCCGGCTGGCCACCGCCGGTCACCCCCCGCCCCTGATCCGCCATCCCGACGGCCGCGCGGGGATCCTCGGACTCACGCCGGGCCTCCTGCTGGGTATCGCACCGGACGGCGAGTACCCCACCACGGAGATCCCCCTGCCCCCGGGCACGATGCTGGCGATGTACACCGACGGCCTCGTCGAATCCCCCGGCGCCGACGCCGAATTGGCCGCGGCCGACCTGGTGCGGCATCTGGTGGCGGCGGCCGACCAGGGCGTGGACGCCGTTGCGGACAGTCTCCTCGAACACGCCCTGCGGACCGCCCCCGGTACGGACGACACGGCACTGCTGATCGCGGCCCCCTCACCGGCGAACGGAGGATAGGCCCATGACCCCTTGGCGAAGCGAGAGGAAACGCGGCACGGGGAGGGCGGGGCGATGACGGCCGCCGGCTCCCGCGAGTACGACGCGGTCGTCGTCGGGGGCGGCCACAACGGCCTGGTGGCGGCCCTGTACCTGGCGCGGGCGGGGTGGTCGGTGGCCGTGCTGGAGCGCAACGCCGCCGTGGGCGGTGCGATCGCCGGTGGCGAGGTGACGCTGCCCGGGTTCGTGCACGACCTGTACTCCACCAACCAGAACCTCTTCCTCGGCTCCCGGGCGTACGCCGACTTGGGCACCGAACTGGCGCGCCACGGGCTGCGGTTCCGCACCACGGACCGCCCCTACGCCAACGTCTTCCCCGAGGGCCGCAGCCTCCGGGTGTACGGCGACTACGCGCGCACGATGGAGCAGCTCGCGGCCCACGACGCCGGGGACGCCGACGGCTTCGCCGGCCTGTACCGCGAGTACCAGCGGTTCGCGCCGTACCTGTTCGCGCTCTACGGATCCGCGCTGCCGTCGCGGTCGGCGGCACGCCAGGTGCTGAGCCTGCTGCGCCACCACGGCGTGCGGGGCGCGGGCGACCTCGCGCACACGCTGCTCATGAGCACCCGGGAGCTGGGTGAGGTCTGGTTCGCCACGCGCGAGGCGCGGGCGATGGCGGCCTGCTGGGGCATGCACCTGGACTTCGCCCCCGACGTGTCCGGAGGAGCGATGTTCCCCCTCCTGGAACTCTTCGCGGACATGGAGAACGGCATGTCGGTCGTCGAGGGCGGCGCGCAGCGGCTGCCGCAGGCGCTCGCGGCCGTCCTCGCCGACCACGGCGGCGAGGTCCGCACCGGTGTGGAGGTCGAGCGCGTGCTGTGCCGTGACGGACGGGCCGTCGGCGTGCGTACGGCGGACGGCGGCACGATCACCGCGCGGCGCGCGGTGATCGCCAACACCGCTCCGGCCGCGCTGTACCGGCACCTGCTGGAACCGGAGGAGGTGCCGGAGCAGGTGCGCCGTACAGCGGACCGCTTCCTGTACGGCCCGGGCACGCTGATGCTGCACCTCGCGCTCGACGGCCCGCTGCCGTGGGCGGCGGGGGAGGAGCTGGCCGGTTTCGGGTACGTCCATGTGGCGCCGTACGTCGACGACCTGGCGCGCACCTACACCGAGTCCCAGGCGGGGCGGCTGCCCGCGGACCCCCTGCTGATCGTCGGGCAGACCTCTTCCGTGGACCCGACACGCGCCCCCGCGGGCCGCCACGTCGTGTGGATCCAGGTCCGGACGATGCCCACCCGCATCCGTGGTGACGCGGCGGGCACGATCCGGCAGACCCACTGGCCGGATGTCGCCGAGGCGATGACGGACCGGGTACTGGCCAAGCTGGAGCGCTATGCGCCCGGCAGCCGGGCGCGGATCGCCCACGTCACCGCGTACACCCCGCAGGACCTGGAAGCGGCCGATCCCAACCTGGTGGGCGGGGACAGCACCGGGGGCAGCCACCACCTGGCGCAGAACTTCCTGTTCCGGCCGATGCCCGGGCACGGCGGCTACCGCACGGCGGTCCCCGGCCTGTACCTGACCGGTGCCGCGACCTGGCCGGGCGCGGGGACCAACGCCACGTCGGGCCTGCTCGCCGCCCGCCGGGTGCTGAAGGACGCCCGGCGGCGGGTCGGACACCGCCGTGCCCGGACTGACTCAGCGGTGCCGGCGCCGTAGCGGCCGGCAGCCGCATTCCTCGGCCTGCGGTGTGCTCAGGGCGCTGTGGAGGCCGTGCACAGCGGCGTCCAGGCGGGCCGGCGCCGGAAGGCGGGGCAGTTCGAGGGGCGGGGGCGGGGTGACGGTGGCCGCCGAGGCGGCGAGGGCGTCGAAGGCACGCCGGACGCGGGCGGCGTCGTCGGGGCCGGGCCGCGCTTGCGGGGGCAGTGGGCGGGTGGTGGAGATCGCCAGGTAGCCGAGTTGCTGGGTGGCGGCGATGGCAGGCCAGAGCCGGGCGAGTTCGCAGGGGGCGGGGCGTTCGCCGGCGGCGCTGTCGGCGACTGCCCGGAGGTTGATCAGGTCGGTGCGCAGGCGGTGACGGGCCGTGGCGGCGGCGCTGTACCCGGCGTCGTCGCCCGCGGTGAGGTTCAGGTGCCAGGTCGTGCCTTCCGCACGGATGACGTGGGCGAGGGCGCTGGGGAGCCGGACGGTCGAGGTGCGCCGCCAGAGCGTGAGCCCCGCGGCCACGCCGACCGCACAGCCGCACACCGTGTCGAGGAGGCGGGCGGTGACGAGTTGGCTCACGGGCAACGCCGGCTGCGCGGCCTCGGTCAGGAACAGCGACAGGGGGGTGATGAAGGCGACGCCGAGGGCGTAGTTGTGGGCCAGGACGGCTTCCGCGGCGAACTGGGCGAGCATCACTGCCGCCACCAGCGCGGGCGGGCCGGGGTGGAAGGCCAGGACGGCGCCGCCGAGCAGGACCCCGGCGGCGGTGCCGGTGCCGCGTTGCATACCGCGCCGGATCACGGTCGTGACGTTGGCGCCCTGCAGGACGACGATGGCGGCGCCGGAGGCCCAGTAGGGCTGCGCGAGTCCGCACGCGTGGGCGAGCCAGCCGGCGATGACGGCGCCCGATCCGACGCGCAGCGCGGCGGGCAGGACCAGCGAATGCCGTTTCCTGGCCGAGGCGAGCAGCCGTGTGGCGCTGGACGGTTCGAGGAGTTCCCCCTCGTCGTCCGGCGGCGCCCCCGACGCGGCATCGCGTACGGCCTGCTCGACCTCGCCGCGCACCGCGCGACGCACGGCCGGCTCCCCGCCGGGCCCGTGGGCCGGGGGTGGCGGGGGCGTACGCCGGTGGCGGAGGCACTCGGCGGTGCGGCGCAGCCCCGCGGTGAGGTCGCCGGGGAGCGGCGCGGGGGATGTGGCGGCGGCGCGGACGGCGGCGGCGAACACGTGGTGGGCCTGGCGCACGGCCGGTCGCAGCCGTGCCCGGCCGGTCGCCCGGCCCAGGGGCTGGGGCGGGGCCGCGACGGCGTACCAGGCGGTGCGCAGTGCGAGGGCCGCCTGGTGCTGGGCGGCGTCCTGGCGGGGGCCGCCGATCGCTTCGAGGTAGGCGGCGAGCTGGTCGTAGGCGTCGGCGACCGCCCTGGTCTCCGGCCCGTGGCGGTCGATCAGGCATCCCGACATCGAGACCAGCCAGGCGCAGGCGGCACCGGCCACGGTGAGCGTGACCCGCTGCCCGATCGCCGCCGCGTCGACGGGCTGGGGGGTGGACATGGCACAGGCGAGGGCGAAGAGGTAGCCACCCGGTGGCCCGATCCGCAGCGCGTCGCAGACGTAGGTGGCGACCGCGCCGACGAGGCCGATCACGACGGGCGCGAGCCAGATCCTGCCCCCGGCCAGCGACCCGGCGGCGACGGAGAGTACGAACCCCGCCCCCACCCCGGCCAGGAGCACCGCCCGCCTGCCGTAGGGCTCCTTCGCACCGTAGACGGCGGTGAAGGCACCCATCGTGGCGGTCAGCCCCCACGGCAGGTGACCCGTGGCGGCCCCGGCGGTCAGGGGGACGCCGATGCTCACCGCGGCGCGCAGCCCCGCGGCGTACCGGTAGCCGGGCCCGCCGCCGGAGCGCAGGGCGTCGTGCAGGAGGCCACCGGCGCGGCCGGCTGGGAAGTGGGGCAACCTCATGGCCTCCGAACGTCCGAACGGCGATGGAACCCGTGCCCCGCCCGCGCCGTGGGACGAGTCCTACCAGAGCGCCCGGCGTGTCCCGGGGAGGGAGCCGCCCGGCGCGTCCGGCTGCGGCGGGCCGCCGGTGAGGCGGCACGCGGGCGGGGTCAGACGAGGGCCGGGTAGTCGGTGTAGCCCCGCCCGTCGCCGCCGTAGTAGCTCGCCGGCTCTGGGGTGTTGTACGGCCCCCGGGCCTTGATGCGCGTGATGAGGTCGGGGTTGGCGAGGAACGCCCGGCCGAGGGTGACGGCGTCGGCGATGCCCTCCGCGAACACGTCGGCCACGGCCTCGTGGGGCGGGCGCCCGTCGTCGTACTGGGGGTTGAGGACGAGCGTGCCCGGCCAGGCGGCACGGACCTTGCGCGTCAGGTCGCGCCCGGCCTGCTCGCGGGTGTGGACGTAGGCGAGCGGCAGGTCCGACAGGGCGGTCAGCAGGGCGGTGTACAGCTCGGCGGGGTCGTTCTCGACGATGCCCTGATCGGTGCTGCCGGGGGAGATGCGCAGGCCGACGCGCTCGGCGCCGATGGCCTCGGCCACGGCCCTGACGGTCTCGACCACGAAGCGGATGCGGTTCCTGGTGCTGCCGCCCCAGCGGTCCGTGCGCAGGTTGGCGCTGTCGGAGAGGAACTGGTGCAGGAGGTAGCCGGTGGCCGCGTGGAGTTCCACGCCGTCGAAGCCGGCCGCGACGGCGTTGCGCGCCGCCGACACGTGGTCGTCGATGGTCCCGAGGATCTCCGCGTCGGTCAGTTCGCGCGGGACGTCGTGTTCCTTGGCCCCCTCGGCGGTGTACGTGACGCCGGGCGCCTGTACGGCGGAGGGCGCGACCGGGACCAGGCCCGTCAGGTCCCGGTGGCCGATCCGCCCGGCGTGCATGATCTGGGCGAAGATCGTGCCGCCCGCCGCGTGCACGGCGTCGGTCAGGGTGCGCCAGGCGGCCACCTGCTCGTCGCTGTGCAGGCCGGGGGTCGCGATGTAGCCCTGGCCGACCCGGCTGGGCTGGGTGCCCTCGGTGATGATCAGCGCGGCCGCCCCGGCCCGCTGCACGTAGTAGTCGACCATGGCGTCGGTGGCCAGTCCGCCGTCGACGGTCGCGCGGTTGCGCGTCATGGGCGACATGAAGATCCGGTGGGGGACCCTCAGGTCTGTCCTTGTCCGGTGAGGTTGCACCACTCCTGGAGGATAGGGACTATCCATTAGAAAGTGGCTGGCCCTGTCGGCAAGCCGCTATCCATTGGTAAGCTGGCTGGTATGAGCAGCTACGAGCCCGACTTCTGCCCCCGGTACCACCTGGCCGTCGAGATGATCGGCCGCCGGTGGGCGGGGGTGATCCTGCGTGAGCTGCTCCGGGGTGCGACGCACTTCCGTCAGATCAGCGACGCCATCCCCGACATCACCGACAAGCTGCTGTCGGACCGCCTCAAGCGCTTCGAGCAGGAAGGCGTCATCGAACGCCACGTACTCCCGACGACCCCGGTGACCATCGAGTACCGCCTCACCGACAAGGGCCGCGCGCTGGAGGAGGTCGTCCGGGAGATCTCGAAGTGGGCCGAGTCCTGGCTTCCCGCGCAGGACGAGGAGGCTCCCTCCGGCGAGGAGATCCGGCTGACGGCGTGACGGGCCGCGGCGCGCACCGTGCGCCGCGCCCCGTCGCCGCTACCGCTCCAGCGCCTGGCCCCCGACGCCGCCCGTGACGGCGGCACGCAGCGGGACGCCGCGGAAGGCCTGGATGAGGACGATCACGGCACCGGCCGTGATGCACTGATCGGCGAGGTTGAAGATCCCGGAATCGCCGATCTGGATGAAGTCCAGCACGGCTCCCCGGCCGAACCCGGGGGTGCGGAAGACGCGGTCGGCGAGGTTCCCGCCGGCACCCGCGAAGATCAGCCCGAGGCCGGTCGCCCAGCCCGTGGAGCGTACGGAGCCGGCGACCCGCGCGATGGCCACGAGCGCGACGACCGCCACGAGGGTGAAGAGCAGGGTCGCGCGGGGGGCGAAGGAGCCGGCCGCCCCGGAGTTCCGGAAAGCGGTGAAGGTCACCGCGCCACCCAGGGCGTGCCGGGGTTCGTGGCCCTCGACGACCACCGCGGCGATCGCCTTCGTGACCTGGTCCACGGCGAATCCGGCCGCCGCAACCGTCCACAGCAGATACGCCCGCCGCACCGCCCACCTCCTGATCGCTGGTGACTGCACCGAGCGTACGCGCAGCCTCCGGCGGCGCGGCGGGCGACCGCAGCGAGGTTCGGTATCACTCGATACGGTATCGAACGATCAGATGGCTGGTAATGTGCGTACATGACTGCCGACGCCCCTCGTGGAACCAGCGCCCCGCGTGCGACCGACCGACCCGGGGACACCTCCCCGTTCGCCCTGGGGCTGCTGCTGCGCCGCGCGCACTGGCGCGCGGGCGCGGTGATGGGGGAGGCGCTCCGGCCGCTCGGCATCGAGGTGCGGCATTTCGCGGTGCTGATGGTGCTGGTCGACCGCGGACCCACGGTGCAGCGGGACCTGGCCGCGGCGACCGGGTCGGACAAGGCGGGGATCATGCGGGTCGTGGACGACCTGGAGCGCAAGGGGCTCGCCGTGCGCAAATCCGTTCCGGGGGACAGGAGGGTGCGGGCGGTGGAGATCACGCCCGCGGGCGTCGAGCTGTTCGACGCGGCCCACGTGGCGGCGGTGCCCCTGGCCGAGCATCTGGTCGCCGAACTGGGTCCCGGTGAGACCGAGCGGCTGAAGGACCTGCTGACCCGGTTCGCCTATTCCGAAGGCGGCGAGGCGTAAGCCTGCCGTAGCGAAGACCGTCCAGCCGCGTGGCGCGCCCGCCACGCGGCTTTCGTCGTTCACCCGCGGATGGTGCCGGCGCCGGCCGGCGGGATGCGTTCACCATTAGTCGCACATAAGACGGTATCGGGTGATACGGTCGTAGATGTAACGAAAGTGGCCGGGTGGCCCCCGGGGATGCCCGGTGGGCGCGGGAGCGCCCGCCGTCCTGACCGCATCCGCGGGGCCGCCGGGTGCAGGCCCGCTCAACCCCTCCGATGCGGTGCCTTGGCGAAAAGAGGTGGATCATGAGGACTGCTCGTGGCGGGAAACCGCAGTCCATGCCGGCGGCCCTGGCTGCCCTTCCCCGTCCCGTGGCCGCGGCGGTGGGCGCCGGCGGCGTGTTCGGGGCGGCACACGTCGGTGTGGCATACGCGCTGGAAGAGCGCGGATTCGTCCCCGACATGATCGTCGGAACCTCGGTGGGCGCGCTGCTGGGGGCGATCGCGGCCGCCCACCCCGACGGCTCGGCGGCATGGCTGGACAGCGTGTGGACCCAGTTGCGCCGCCGTGAGGTGTACCCGATCGGGTACCCGCCCTCACGGGCCAGCGTCTTCGCCGATCGAGGTCTGCGCCGGCTGATCTCGCGGTCGGGGCTGCCGTCCCGGATCGAGGAACTTCCCATCCCGTTCACCGCGGTCGCCATGGACCTGGACACCGGCGCCCCGGCGCTGCTCGACCACGGAGACCTGGAGTCCGCCCTGCTGGCCAGCGCGGCCGTCCCCGGCATCCTGCCCCCGGTCGATCGCGAGCACAGGACGCTCGTCGACGGCGGAGTGATCGCCTACCTCCCCGTACTGGCGGCCCTGCAGGCCGGGGCGGCCAGCGTCGTGGCGCTGTCGACCGGGCCCGAGAGCTCGCCGCCGGTCCCGGACGCCCGGCGGCGTGGGGCCGGTGCGGTCGCCGCCAGGGCCGGACTGCTGCTGATGCGCCATCAGATCGAGCGCGACCTGCACGAGGTGTCCCGGCACATCCCGACCGTCGTACTGCCGACCGGCGTCGAGACCTGGCCCGCGCCCTGGGACTTCGGCCACTCCGAGCGGCTGATCAGCACCGCGCACCGCACCGCGGGGGACTTCCTCGACGGGCTCAGCACCAGTGGACCGGGCCTGTACCGGACCGACGTCACTCCGCCGGACCCGGCCGGACCGGCCGGGGCAATTCCTCGCGCATCAGGGGGCCTTCTGTGAGCACCATCGCGTTCCTCAACGTCGCCATGCACGGGCGGGTCAACCCGACACTGCCCGTGGTCGCCGAGCTCGTCCGGCGCGGCCACCGCGTCACCTACCACACCTCGGCCGCGTTCCGTGAGGAGATCGAGGCCGCCGGCGCCGAGGTGTACCTCTACCCCGGCGGCGACCAGCCGCTCCCCGATCCGCCGACACCGGTCACGTTGCTGGAGGGGCTCGCCCGCAGTGCCGTCGGCCTGCTGCCCGCGGTGCTCGCCGAACTGCGCCGCATCCGGCCGCACCTGATCGTCCACGACAACGCCTGCCCGTGGGGCGCGGTCGCCGCCCGTGAACTCGGCGTGCCCGCCGCCTCGTCGTTCACCACCTTCGCGTTCAACCGGGACGTGCCGAGCCCCACCCGCGGCTCCTGGGACCTGCTGACCGCCGCGGCGGCCCGCCCACGCAGCGTCCGGGGCTACCTGCGGTCGCGCCAGGACCTGCGCCACCACTACGACACCCACGGGCTGCCCCCGGTCGACCTGGGCAACATCCGCCAGCCCCTGAACCTCGTCTTCACCTCACGGGCGTTCCAGCCCCAGGCCGAACGCTTCGACGGGACCTACCGGTTCGTCGGCCCCAGCATCGGCGCCCGCCCGGCCGACCCCACCTTCCCCACCGGCCGGCTGCGGAACCCCGTGGTGTACGCGTCGCTGGGCACGGTGTTCAACGCCGACCCGCACCTGCTGCGCACCCTCGCCACCGCGCTGGCGACACTGGGGGGCACCACCGTCGTCTCCACCGGACGCACCGACCCCGCCGCGCTGGGCCCGTTGCCGTCCAACGTGCTCGTCCGCCGCTTCGTCCCGCAACCCGAAGTGCTGGACCGCGCCGCGCTGTTCGTCACCCACGGCGGAATGAACAGCGTCAACGAGGCCCTGTACGCCGGGGTTCCGATGCTCGTGGTCCCGCAGGGCGCCGACCAGCCGATGGTGGCCCGTCGCGTCGAGGAACTCGGCGCCGGACTGTCGATCCCCACCCGGGAGGTCACCGGGAACGCGGTGCGTGCCCGGGCGGGACGCCTCGTCCGGGACCCCCGCTTCAGGGCTGCCGCGGCCGCCCTGCGGACCGCCCAGCGGGCGGCCGGCGGACACCTGGGCGCGGCCGACGCACTCGAGCGGTACCTGCAGGCCGCGGGTTCCGCCGACCAGTCGCCGGTCCACGCCCACGTGCGGGGGCGAGGCTGACCCATGTCGCTCCCCGCCATGATCCTGCTGGCCTTCGCCGGGGTGTCCAAAGCCGCCGGGCGCATCCTGCCCCTGGCCGTACGCGGGCCGGGCATGCCGCGCACCCTCGTGGCGGGATCGCTGATCGGCGGTGGCCTCATCGAAGCCGCCGTGCTCGCGGTGTGGCCGCTGAGCGCGGCCACGCTGGCCGAACTGGCACTGTCCGCGCCACCGCCGGGCGCCGGACCGGTGTGGACGCCGGGCCTGGCGGCCCCGCTGCTGCTCGCCGGCGTCCTCGCGTTCCCCTGGCTCGGGCCCTTGCTCCACCTGCTGCTCTTCGCCGGGGTCGGGGCCGGGCTGGCCGGCCGGCTCGCCACGGCCACCGGCCTGGGCTGGTGGGCCGCCACCGGTTGCGTGGCCCTTGCGGGGACCGGGCTGGGTGTGACGGTCGAGGCCGTGCGACGCCTGGTCGTGCGGATCAGCACGACCGAACCGCTGGAGGCGAAGACATGAACGGGTACCTGATGTGCGCGTTCGCGGTCGGCACGGCGCTGATCGCCGAAGCGCTGCTGGCCCGTTACGAGGTGCTGGCCTACGGTGCGCACTGGCGCGCCCCCGTCACCGAACTCCCGGACGGCGTTCCCTACGCACGCGGCGCGGCTCCCGACGGCCACCCCGACGCGTACCTCGTCTACCTGGACGGCATCGGCAAGCGCCGCGTCCGCGACACCCGCGACGGCGGCCGGCTCGTCGCGGCCCTCATCGCCAGGGCGCCGGAACTGCGGGTACTGGGCCAGGTCCAGCCCTACTCGCCCCTCGCGGAGCCCCTTGCCGAGCGGCCGGTATGGGCGTGGCTGCGCCGCCGCGTCGCACTGCTGCTGTTCCTGCACAACGTCGTGCAGATCTTCGTCGCCGCCGACCACCGCTACCGCCCCCTGTACAACCGGGCCGTCGGTCGCCAGATCGCCACCCAGCTCCGGCTCGCCGGCTACCCGCCCGGCAGCGGCACCCCCGTGGTGCTGCTCAGCTACAGCGGCGGGGCCCAGGTCGCGACCGGCGCGGTCGACGAACTGCACGCCCAACTGGGCGCGCCACTTGTGCTGATCACCCTGGGCGGGTTCCACAACGGCGCCAACGACCTCACCCACGCCGAGCACCTGCACCGGCTGACGAGCGCGAGCGACCGCATCGAACGGCTCGGCACCTGGATCTTCCCCCAGCGTTGGCCGCTGGCCCGCGGCAGTGGCTGGAACCGGGCCCGCCGTGCCGGAAAGATCAGCGTGCACCGGCTCGACCCGGCCACGCACGTCGGACCGCTCGGCTACATCAGCCCCACCGCACGGTCGTCCGAAGGCCGCAGTCACCTCGACCGCACCGCCGACACCGTGATCGCGGCCGTGCGCGCCCACCATGTGGCGGAGCCATGAGCGACGGCGCCGGCCGCCGTGCCCGGAGGAGCAACACCAGGACCAGGATCCTCAGGGCCGCGCTCGAACTCTTCGCCGCCAAGGGGTACTCGGGCACCACGTTGCGCGCGATCGCCGGGCGCGCCGACGTGGACCCCGCGATGATCCGCTACTTCTTCGACGGCAAGGACGTCCTCTTCCGGGACGCGGTGTCCTCCCGCATCGACCTGTCCACCCTCTTCGACGGGCCCACGGCCGAGGAGGCGCAAGCCGCTCCCATGAGCCGGGGGGAGCGGTTGGCCCGGACGTTCCTCCCCGTCTGGGAGGACGAGTCGACCCGCCCGGCTCTCGTCGCGGTGTACCGGACCGGCATGTCGGACGGGCCGATCGCCAGGACGCTCCGCGACCGTGTCCAAGCGGCCCTCGCCTCGTGCCTGGGCCGGATCGCCCCGGAGGAGACCGAGCGGTCACCGATGTTCACGTCCTCGGTGTCCGCACAACTGACCGGCCTGGTCATGCTGCGCTACGTCTTCCCGGCGGAACCGCTGGCCTCACTGGACGTCGAGGAGCTGACGAAGCTGTTCGGCCTCGCCGTCGAGCGCGGAACGAGTTGTTCCTGCCAATAGCAGGTGCTCGCGACGTACACCCGGGCCATCACAAACCGCGTTCACCGAGATCCCGAAATTCTCCCGACGCCTCGCCCCGGCCTTCGGGCAATGGCGGCCGAATTTCCCGTTGCCCAAAGGGAAATGTCCGCTCCCGCGGGGCGCCGACCCCCGAGGCGTGTTTTCCCGGCACCTTGACGGGCGACCTGACTTCTTATGGGATTGGCGCCTCTGTCCTGGAACGACGTGAAGGGATGCTCGTGAGAACCAGATCCTTATCGATCGCAGCAGTCGGCGCCCTCATCCTCTGCGGTGCGGCCGTCGCACCCATGGCCCAGGCCCGCGACGCGGGCACGGCCGCCGCCGGAGCGGACACCGTCAAGGTGTACCGCGCGGAAGTGACGAAGAGCCAGATCCCGTTGCTGCTCCAGGCCGGCCAGGACGCGCAGGAGCTGAGCGAGCGGCCGCCGGCGCAGGGCACGGCCTCGGTCGAGGTGTACCTCACCGGTGATCAGGCGGAGGAACTGCGGCGCGAGGGCGTGCGGCTCACCGAGCACACGCTCGGCGCCAAGGCCGAGGCGCGGGTGCAGAACGCGGCCGACAAGGTGTTCCGCCCCTACAGCGGCAAGGGCGGCATCAAGGAGGAGATCCTCGCCACCAACCGCGCGAACCCCGGGCTGACGAAGGTCGTCTCGATCGGCAAGACCACGGGCGGGCAGGACATCCTCGCCCTCAAACTCACCAAGGACGCCGCGAAGTCCAAGGACGGCTCGAAGCCCTCCGTGCTGTACATGTCCAACCAGCACGCACGCGAGTGGATCACGCCGGAGATGACCCGCCGGCTGATGCACCACTACCTGGACAACTACCGCACCGACAAGCGGATCAAGAAGCTCGTCGACTCCACCGAGCTGTGGTTCCTGATATCCGCGAACCCGGACGGCTACGACTACACCTTCCAGAGCGACGACACCCGCCTGTGGCGCAAGAACCTGCGGGACAACAACGGCGACGGCGTCATCACCGCGGGCGACGGCGTCGACCTGAACCGCAACTTCGCCTACAAGTGGGGCTACGACAACGAGGGTTCGTCCCCGAACCCGGCCAGCGAGACCTACCGCGGCGCCGGCCCGAACTCCGAGCCGGAGACGCGGGCGCTGGACGCGTTCCAGAAGCGCATCGACTTCACGTACGGCATCAACTACCACTCCGCCGCCGAGCTGCTGCTCTACGGGGTCGGTTGGCAGGTGGCCACGGACACCCCCGACGACGTCCTGTACAGGTCACTGGCCGGCACGCCGGACAACTCCGCCATCCCCGGCTACCACCCGCAGGTGTCGTCCGAGCTGTACACCACCAACGGCGAGGCCGACGGTCACGCGTCCAACGCGAACGGCCTGGCGATGTTCACGCCCGAGATGTCGACGTGCCAGACCGCGTCCGACATCGACCCGGACGACCAGTGGGTGGCCTCCGACTGCCAGTCGGGGTTCAACTTCCCCGACGACGAGAAGCTGATCGAGCAGGAGTTCGAGAAGAACGTCCCGTTCGCGCTCTCCGTGGCCGAGACGGCCTCCCACCCCGACGTCCCCTCCTCCTCCGTGGGCCTGGACGCCGCCGACTTCACCCCGGGGTCCTTCACGACCTCCTACGCGCGCGGCAACGACCAGGAGGTCGCGGTCGTCGCCCGAAAGTCACTGCGCGGCAAGGAGCTCAACTACCGCGTCAACGGCGGCCGCACGAAGGACGAGGCGCTGCGCTACTGGCGGGGCGGCGAGACCTACGGCGGTGAGGACAACCTCTACTTCGACGAGTACCGCGCGAAGGTCCGCGACGGGGACGTCGGCGACAAGGTCGAGGTGTGGTTCACCGCCCGGACCAAGAGCGGCAAGAAGGTCTCCAGCGACCACTTCACCTACACCGTGGCCGCCCGTCCCTCGGCCGACACCCTCGTCGTCGCCGAGGAAGGCGCACCCGCCACGCAGACCACGGCGTACGTCGAGGCCCTGAAGGCGAACGGCCACCGTGCGGCCGTGTGGGACGTCGCCACCCAGGGCGCGCCCGACGCGCTCGGGGTCCTCGCGCACTTCCGCACCGTCGTGCACTACACGGGCGCGGCCCTGCCGGGCAATCCCACCCAGCTCGAACTGCGCGCCTACCTCAACGAGGGCGGCAAGCTGATCGAGGCGGGCGAGCGGGCGGGCGGCAACGTGGCCCTGGCCGACGGCACGCCCTCGAACGACTTCAGCCAGTACTACCTGGGCGCGTACTCGCGCACGTCGACCACCGGGGCCACCGGCTTCGGCGGCACGGGCGCACTGGCCGGCTTCACCGGTCCGCTCGGCGCCGCCACAGGCAACCCGCTGGACACGGCGGGCACCTACCGGGTGACCTCCGACTGGCTGGCGCCCGCCACCTTCCCGACGTTCGCGAGCAAGGGAGCCGGCCGCTACACCGGTTCCGTCGGCTCGGACGCGCCCTACGCGGGCTCGTACATGGCGGCCGCCGTCCACACCGACGACGCCTACAACCGGCTCACCCGGACGATCGACCTCACCGGCGTGAGCGCGGCCGACTCGCCCACCCTCCGCTCCCGCCTGCTGTGGAGCACCGAGCCCGGCTACGACAACGCGATCCTGGAGGTCCACACCGTCGGCGCCGACGACTGGACCACGCTCCCCGAGGCCGGTGGCGCCACCAGCACCACCGTGCCCGCCGAGTGCGAGGCCGGGTTCTACATCGGCGAGCACCCGTGGCTGACGCACTACCTGACCCCGGGCGCGGACGGCTGCAAGGCGACCGGCACCTCGGGCGCCTGGAACAGCTTCACGGGCGCGTCCCAGGGCTGGCAGCCGGTGAACTTCGACCTGAGCGCCTACGCGGGCAAGAAGGTCGAGGTCTCGCTCAGCTACGTCACCGACCCGGGCTCCGGCGGCCAGGGCGTCCAGGCCGACGAGACCTCGCTGGTCATCGGCGGCGCGGTCACCGAGACCGAGGGCTTCGAGACCTCCCTCGGCCCCTGGACCGTCACCGGCCCGCCCGCGGGCAGCCCGCCGGCCCAGCGGGACTGGGTGCGCACCGGCCCGCTGACGCAGGGTGCCGTCACGACGGACGACACCGTGCTGCTGGGCTTCGGGCTCGAGCACGTCACCTCGGCGTCCGACCGCGCGACACTGGTCCGTCAGGCACTCAAGGCACTCCGCCGATGACGCCCGGGCGTCCTCCGGACCGAGCGTGGCGGACGCCGGCCGGTGAACCAGGCGGCCCGTACCCCTTGTGGGTACGGGCCGCCTTTTGCTTCGTCGGCACGCGGTGCGGGCGATATCCACGACCGAGCCATTGCGCGGCAATTCGGAAGCAAAAAGCGAACGCTTAGTAAGTGGCTCCTGCACGTGTGTCGCCCGGGATTGACGGCCCGCGATCCGAACGCGCCACCGCCTGGCGCCGTTCGGGCTGGTCACCCCGGGTTCGGGAGCCGTCGGTGGGCCTGGCAGGATGAGGGACCGGCTGGCGCGAATCCGGAAATTCCTTCTGTATGCGCGTGAGCAGGGATAGGTTCACCAAAAAGTAGTGAGGGAAGTCTTGTGAGGAATCGAGTCCAGCGACTGGCGCTCCCGCTCTCCGCGACCTTGACGGCGGTCGTGGTCGCCGGCTGCGGTTCGGGAGGGTCGGACGGCGAGGCCTCCGGGAAGTCCGTCACGATGGGGATCACGGACAAGGTGACGGCCGTTGATCCGGCCGCCGGTTATGACGTCGGTTCCTGGATCGTGTTCAACAACGTCTTCCAGTCGCTGCTGAGCTTCCCCAGGGGCGCCACCAAGCCCGAGCCCGAGGCCGCGGAGAGCTGCAAGTTCACCGACGCGGAAAGCAAGACGTTCGACTGCACGCTGCGGCAGGGTCTGAAGTTCAGCAACGGCGAGGCGCTGACGTCGCAGGACGTGAAGTACTCCTTCGAGCGCACCATCAAGATCAATGACGAGAACGGTCCGGCGGTGCTGCTGGACGCGATCAAGACGATCGACACGCCCTCGCCGGAGCGGGTGGTGTTCCACCTGAAGTACTCCGACGCGACGTTCCCGATGAAGATCGCCTCGGGTGCGGGGTCGATCGTGGACCACACGCAGTACCCGGCGGACGAGCTCCGCACGGACGACAAGGCGACCGGTTCCGGCCCGTACAAGCTGGACTCCTACGAGGCCGGCAAGCAGGCGGTGTTCTCGGTCAACGGGGACTACCGGGGCACGGCGCAGATCCGTAACTCCGGCATGACGATGAAGTTCTTCGGTGACGAGCCGGCGCTGAAGGAGGCGGTGGAGGACGGGTCGGTGGACCTGGCCTACCGTGGTCTTGACTCGGCCGATATCGCCTCGCTGCAGGCCAGTTCGATAGCCGGCGACACCGGGATCCAGGTGGTGGAGGGCACCGGCGCCGAGGTCCAGCACCTGGTGTTCAACCTCAAGGACCCGGTGGTGGGCGACAGGGCCGTGCGGCGCGCGGTGGCGTATCTGATCGACCGCAAGGCGTTCATCCGGGACGTCTACCAGCGCACCGCGACCCCGCTGTACTCGATCGTGCCGGCCGGTATCACCGGTCACAACACCGCGTTCTTCGACCGCTACGGCGAGGGCGGCGACCGGGCCGGGGCGCAGGCCGTGCTGGCGCAGGCGGGGATCACGAGCAAGGTGTCGTTCACGCTGTGGGCGACGCCGGTGCGGTTCGGGCCGGGCACGGTGGCGGAGCTGAAGGCGATCGCCAAGCAGCTCAACGACAGCGGGCTGTTCGACGTGGACGTCAAGAGCGCCGACGCCGACCGGTACGCCAAGGACATCGAGGCCGGCAAGTACGCGGTGTACGTGCGCGGCTGGGTGCCGGACTACCCGGACCCGGACAACTTCACCGCCCCGTTCTTCGGTGACGGCAACGTGCTGTCCAACAACTACGTCAACAAGAAGATCACCGGCGAGCTGATCCCGCGCACCGCCGCCGAGGACGGCCGCGCCGCGACCAGCGCCGACTTCGAGGAACTGCAGGGCACGGTCGCCGACGACGTCCCGATCATCCCGCTGTGGCAGGGCAAGCAGTACGTGGTGTCCAAGGACAACATCAACGGCCTGGAGTGGACCCTCGACCCGTCCACCATCTTCCGCTTCTGGGAGATCCAGAAGGGTGTGACCCAGTAGCCGGACGACGATGCGCGCAGCCGCGGCGGCCACGCCCCCTCACGGCCGCCGCGTCCGTGCCGCCGTAGCGGCGGATCTCCTCGCGGCCCCCGCTCGCGGCCCCGGCCCTGGCGGGGCCGAACGGTGGCGATGCTGGGCAGGCCTTGCCGCGCACGCATAGACTCTTGCTCATGACGCAAGACGATGGTGATCTGGACAGCCTGGTACGCAAGCGCATCCGCGCCCTGCGCGTGGCCCAGGGCTGGTCCCTGGAGGACCTGGCCGCGCGCGCCAACGTCAGTCAGTCCACGCTCTCCCGCATCGAGAACGGGCAGCGGCGCCTGGCACTGGACCAGCTCGTCACCCTCGCCCGCGCCCTGGACACCTCCCTGGACCAGTTGGTGGAGACCGCGTCGGACGACGTCGTCTCGCACCCCACGGTGGACCGGGCGCGCGGGCAGATGCGCTGGCCCGTCAAGGCGGAACCCGGCATGACCGTCATCCGGCAGCGCATGACGAACCCGCCGCCCGACCAACCCTCGGGCATGCGCGCCCACCCCGGCCGTGAATGGCTCGTCGTCCTGTCCGGGACCGCGGTCCTGCTCCTGGGCAACCGCCGCCTGCGGATCGAGACCAACCAGGCGGCGGAGTTCCCCACGATGCTCCCGCACGCCATCGGGGCCGAGGGCGGACCCTGCGAGATCCTGGGCATCTTCGACCGCGACGCCCGCCGCGGCCACCAGCGCGGCGAGCCCACCGGCAAGGCGAGACCGTGACGGTTTGCGCCTGCCGCAGCGCGGCCGGGCATCGCCTTGCGCATTCCGGAAGCCGCGGGGCCGCCCGCGGACCGCTCACCTAGCGTGGGCGCCATGAATCACCCCCACCCGCACGCAGCGGACCATGCCGCGCCCCACGTCCACGAGCACGACACGGCCGTTCAGGCGGAGATCCTCGACCTGGACGCCGAAGTGCTCGCCGAACACAACGCGTCCATCACGGCCTGGCTGCCCGTCGAGACCAGCCCCCGCCGCATCGTGGACCTGGGCTGCGGGACGGGAGCGGGAACCCTCGCCCTCCTTCGGCGCTTCCCCGCGGCACAGGTGACGGCCGTCGACTCCTCGGCCCCGCACCTGCGCCGCCTGCAGGCCAAGGCAGCCGCAGCCGGAGTGGCCGACCGCGTGCACCTGGTCGAGGCCGACCTCGACGCGGCGGCCTGGCCCGATCTCGGCACCCCGGAACTGGTGTGGGCCTCGGCCTCCCTGCACCACATGACCGAGCCCGACCGGACCCTGCGCCAGGTCAACGACCTGCTCGCCCCGGGCGGACTGTTCGCCGTCGTCGAGCTGGCCGGCTTCCCCCGCTTCCTGCCCGGGGACGCCCCGCGGGACGCCCCGGGCCTGGAGGAGCGCTGCCATGCCGCACTCGACCACCACCACGCCGAGCGCATCCCCCACCGCGGCGCCGACTGGGGGACCAAGCTGACGAAGGCCGGCTTCACCATCGAGGGCGAACGGACCCTGACCATCGACGTCGCCCCGCCCCCCACCGACACCGTCCGCCGCTACGCACTCAGCAGCCTGCGCCGCATGCGCACCACCGTCGCCTCCGCCCTGACGGCGGGCGACCTGACCGCCCTCGACCGGCTGCTCGACGCCGACGGTCCCGACGGCATCCCGCGCCGCACCGACGTGGGCGTCCGTACCGAGCGCTCGGTCTGGGCGGCCCGCCGGGCGTGACCCGCTGCCGCTGAACACCGTCACGTGTGCCGCTGAACACCCTCACCTGTGCCGCCGCGGTCCGGCGGTACCCAAGTGGTCCAGGTGCCACGGTGCCGGGCACTGCACGGACGGGCAAAGGCCTGTGCACGACGGGGCAAGGGGCTCGGCCGTACTCCTCCCTACGGTCGAGTTGTCCCGTCACGAGTGGGACGCCAATGCGCGGTTCCGGGGCCGCTCGCGGATCCGTCGGCTCCCGGCCCGCGCAAGACCGCGAGGGAGTGACGCTGATGACCGACGTCGAACAGTTCGAGGAGCGGCGGGACGAGGGGAAACCGCTGCGGTACCTGGCCGTCGCGAGCGTCGTGGCGTGGATCCTCGCGGTGTGCGCGGTGTGTGTGATCCTGCCGCTGTACTCCCACCCGAGCCTCGCGTGCGGCCTCGCGCCGCTGATCACCGCGGGGACCGCGGCGATGGTGCTCGGACGTGTGAAGGACCGCTACCGCTGCCGGGCGGCGCGGGCGCACGCCGTGTCCGACACCGTCCGGCGGGTCCTGCTGCGGCCGCTCCCCGGGCGCATCGGCGCGCTGGGGCTCGCCTCCATCTACCGTCCCTGCGGGGGCCGGGGACAGGTCGGCGGTGACCTGTACGCGGTCGCGCGCGCGGGCGAGGCGACCCGCCTGATCATCGGTGACGTGTGCGGCAAGGGCCTGCCCACGTTCGAGGACGTCGCGGCGGTGCTCGGTGCCTTCCGGGAGTGGGCGCCGCGCGCCGCGACCCTGGCGGAGCTTTCGGCGCGGCTGGAGGAGAGCTTCCTGTTCCACCTGGCCGACAGCGACGACCTCTCCCGCGAGAAGGACGAACGTTTCGTGACGGCGCTTCTGCTGGAGGTGCGGGACGGCGAGCCGTTCGCCCGCATGGTCAACCACGGCCATCCGCCGCCCATACGGGCCCGCCGGGGGAGCGTCGCGCTGGTGGCGGGCTGCCCGGCTCCCCCCTTGGGCCTGTACGGTCTGCGGGACTGCGGAGCCATGGAGGAACGCTTCGAACTGTGTCCCGGGGACACGCTGTTGCTCTACACCGACGGCCTCATGGAGGCCCGCGACGCCGCCGGGCGGTGCTACCCGCTGCTGGAACGCGCCACGACGTGGCGGTGGATCCGCGAGGGCACACCGGGCCACGTGTGCCTGCCGGATGTGCTGGGGGAGATCCTCGAGGACGTCGTCGAGCACTCAGGCGCGCTTCCCGAGGACGACCTGGCGATGGTCGCCCTGACCCGTGTCGAGGAACCGAGCGCGGCTGTGCTGTCCAGGTCGGCCGGTGAGGCCTGGCGCGAGGACGCGGAGCAGTGGCGGCACGGTTGACCACCGGCCCGGTACCACGTGCCGAGGTTCCGAGGAATGCCCAGGGGAGCCGTTTGACCCGGAGGGCAGCCACACCCATAGGGGCGTTTGACGCATGCAGGGCACACGCACCGGCTGTCACAGTGGCGGGGCAGGGAGGACGGCTGGGCTCCCTGCGAGGCCGGTCGTGGAAACCGGCTCATCAGCGCTGCCTGGAGGCGGCCGCTCCCGCGCCCGCGACCTCGCGATGCCCTTCCGCATGGCTCCGGGCCGGTCGGTCGTCCCTTTCGGCGCGTGCACGGGGGAATCATCCGGGCGGCAAGTGATGCCACATACCCGCAATGGGTGCGAATGGTTCGCTGCTCGTTCATTTCGCGGAAAAAGGCGCGCTTTAGCGTCTCGGGGACTTCACACCGATCCACAGGGGAACGGTGCACGGAAAGGCGCAGTACATGGAGACGACAAGAGGGTCCACCGGGCCGGACCGTGAGCCCGAGGGCCTTTCCCGCCGGCGGTTCGTGGTCATGGCGGGTACCGCCGTCGCGGCGGTCGGCGTCGGTGCGGGCACCGCCGAGGCGGTCAGCGGATCCGCCCTCGAGCCGAACGGCAAGGTCAAGACGGTGGGCGGGAGCTCCGTGCTCAACCGGGCCAAGGCGCCCAAGGGCACGTGGCTCGCGGGTGACACCCACGTCCACGACGACCATTCGTCGGACGGCAGCGGACCCCGGCAGACCTCGCACCAGACCCTCCCCGGGAACCTTCCCGTCGGCGACCAGATCGCCCAGGGTGAGAAGGCCGGCCTCGACTTCATGCCCCTGACCGACCACCGGACGTACGACCAGGTCTGGGACCCCCAGTGGACGTCGTCCAAGCTGCTGTTGCTCCCGGGTGAGGAGGCGAACGGCTCGCCCCACGCCATCGTGCTGGGCAACGTGGACGTGATCGTGGACGGCGCCAACCCGGCCGGTTCCGCGGCCTTCCGCCATGTGCAGCAGTCGGTCTGGGACGTGCACGCGCAAGGGGCGGTGTGGTCGCAGGCGCACCCCGACGACGGTGAGTACACGCCGGCGACGGGCCCGAACGCCAACGCGAGCGTCCAAGGCGCGGACCTCGTCGAGGTGCTCAACGTGTCCACCGGTCCGGACGAGCAGGTCGAGTACGCGGAGAACCGCTGGAACGCGGGTTTCCGCTTCGGGGTCGCGGCGGCGAGCGACTGCCACTTCCGCGAGCTGTGGGACATCGACGCCCCCGGGACGCCCACCACCCACGTCTTCGCGGCGAAGCGTTCGGTCCTGGGCATCCTCGACGGGTTCCGCGGCGGCCGTACGACGGTCGCGCAGAACACCGCGGGGCCGTTCCTGACCATCGAGGCCGACGTCGACGGTGACGGCGTGTTCGAGGCGATCGGCGGCGACGAGGTGGTCGTGGCCGACCGCAAGCTGCCCAAGAAGGCCACGCTGCGTGTGAACGTCAGGGGCGGCAAGGGAACCACCGTCCACGTCTACGCGGCGCCCGGTCGTTCGGCGGGCCCCATCGCGAGCTACCGGCCGCAACGGGCCAACGAGAGCTACGAACTGCCGCTCGTCCTGAAGGGCACCGACCACGGCTGGTACCGGGCCGAGGCCCGTTCCCCCGGCAGCGCCTCCGGTTCCGACGCCGACCCGAACCTGCCCGACCAGCTCCGCGGTGCCACCTCGCCCGTCTTCGTCTCCGTCGGTGCTCCGGCCGACCCCCGGCCCGAGATCGCGCTCCCGGCCGCCGACACCGCCCACGACAAGGCGGCGTTCGTCACCGGCGACCTGGGCACGTTCACCGGCTTCTCCGATGTCGCGGTGGTGGGCGACGTCACGCACGTCGTGGCGGAGGTGCACGAGGACCAGGCGAGCAAGGTGGTCTACCGCCGGCTCAACGGCAAGGGCAGGATCACCAAGTCCGTCACCCTGTCCGGCCGTTCGGCGACGGCGCGGTTCCCGCGGATCGTCGCGACCTCCCATGACGTGTGGGTGGCCTGGCAGGACGAGCAGGGCAAGGAGCAGCCGCACCGTCCGGTGATCCTCCTGGCGCACAGCGCCGACGGCGGCGGCTCCTTCAAGGCCCCGACCAAGATCAGCAAGGGCAAGGGGCGTGCCGTCCACCCGGCACTGGCACTGGTCGACGACAAGCATCCGCTGGTCGCCTGGTCCGACAACGGCGAAGGCGCGTTCGACGTGTACGCGCAGATCGTCGGCATCGACAAGGCCGCGGTGAACATCTCCGCGGCGGGCAAGGCGACCGGTCCTGGCGTGCCCGGCGATGCGCGCTCGCCGCGCTACCCCGCCTCGCTGTTCCCGGTCGTCGCCGTCCACGACGGCAAGCACGCCGTGATCAGCTGGCAGGACGACCGCTACGACCCGGACCCGTTGTGGACCGGCCACACCCCGCCCGCGGGCCAGCCGGCCGCCGGCGGTACCGACCCGGACAACTGGCAGGTCCTGGCGTCGGTGCGCAAGGCGCCGGGCCGCGGCTGGAGTACTCCGGTCCAGGTCAGCAGGGTCAGTGACCGCTCGGACAGGCACCCGGGCCTGACCGTGGACCGGGACGGGACGTTCGTCGCGATCTGGGAGAGCGGTGCGCTCCAGAGCTCCGGCTCCAACCTCCAGCTCCGGGCCAGCCGCTCCACCGACGGCGGCACGACCTGGACGGCGTTCGAGAACGTCGCCCTCGACGCCGAAGCCATGAGCCAGCGGGCCAAGCTCGGAGTGGACCCTGACGGCACGGTCCGCGCGGTCTGGTACGACTCCCGCTCGACCGACTGGCGCTGGAAGGTCTTCACCGCCACCCTCGACCGCGCGAAGGGCTGGTCCGAAGCCACCCAGGTGAGCCACCAGGGCAACGGCACCTGGCCCGCCCTGCACCGTGGCGTCGTGGTGTTCACCAGCGACCGCGGCGCGACCCGCACGCAGCGCGACGAGACGCAGCAGATCTTCCGGGCGAAGCTGGTCTGAACCGCCGGCATCGGTCCTCCGGTACCCCCTCTCCCCGCGCCTCGGGTTCTCCCTACGGCCGCAGGCGCGCCAGGGGAGGGGGTGCTGCGGCGGGGCGGTTCCGCGGACCAATTGGCCGCGCGCGCCGCGGCGAGTAGTGTTGACAGTGCTCCGGAAGTCGGTTCCGCGGATTTGTTGCGCGGGACGTCCGGGATATTGTTTCCAACCTGGCGGTCACTCCGCGCGGCGGATTCGGCCCCGCCGTCATCGGTCGTCATCGGGCAGCGACATCGCCATGATCTGGGAAATACTGGTCCTGGGTTTCGTACTCAGTCTCGACAATTTCCGGGTGTCGATCGCGCTCGGCACCGTGCCATTCGGTCTGAAGCGCGCGGTGCAGGTTGCGCTCACCTTCGGGCTGTGGGACGCGGTCATGCCCTTGGTCGGGCTGTTGATCGGTCGCCGGATAGGGGAATCCGTCGGCGACGTCGCAGACTTGGTGGGTGCGGCCGCTCTGGGTGGGTACGGGCTCTACCTCGTCGTCTCGGCCCTTCGGCACCCCGAGCCGGAGGAGTTGGACCATCCGTGGGCGCTGTTCGGCATCCCGCTGACGCTGAGCCTGGACAACCTGTTCGCCGGGGCGAGCCTGGGGATCCTCGGACTCTCGCCGTGGTTCTCGGCCGCCGTCTTCGGAATCATGACGGCGGTGATGTCGCTGGTCGGGCTGCAGCTGGGCCGGTTCGCGGCGCGCCTCATCCGGATCCGCTCGGACCTGCTGAGCGGGGTCACCTTGATCATCGCCGCTGCCGCGCTGCCGTTGTGGTTCGGCGGCTAGCCGCCCCGGATGCGGTCCGGCCGGCGAACCCGGTGCGGTCGGGGGACCAGCGGAGGATCGTCGGAACGTGATCCGGCGTTGGCGGCCGCCACCGCCCGGGCGACCAGGTGATGGTCGGGCGACAGGTGGCAGACCGGGTCGGTGCGGGCCGCATCGCCGGTGAGCAGGAACGCCTGGCAACGGCAGCCGCCGAAGTCCAGCTCCCGCCGGAAGCAGCTCCGGCAGGGCTCGGGCATCCAGTCGGTTCCCCGGAACGCGGTCATCACCGGGGACTCGGTCCAGATCCACGCCAGCGAGTCCTCACGTACGCTGGCCCTCGGCAACGGCAGGGACTGGGCGGCCGGGCAGGGGAGGACGTCGCCGTTCGGCGTGACGGTCAGCTGCCGGGACGCCCAGCCGCCCATGCAGGGCTTGGGGTAGCGGCTGTAGTAGTCGGAGATGACGTAGATGACGTCCATGCGGTCCCGCAACCGCTCACGGGCTGCCCGCACGACGACTTCGGCCGCTTCGAGCTGGGCCCGGCTGGGCAGTAGCGCGGCACGATTGCGCCAGGCCCAGCCGTAGTACTGGGTGTTGGCCAGCTCCAGCCGGTCGGCGCCCACCTCTTCGGCCAGGTCGAGCACGTCGGCGACCCGGTCGATGTTGTGCCGGTGCAGGACCACGTTCACGGTCAGGGGCCAGCCCAGCTCCTTGACCACGTGCATCGCCTCGATCTTGCGCTCGAAGGACGGGACGCCGGCGATCCGGTCGGACGCGGCCGCTTCGTCGGCCTGGATGCTGATCTGCACGTGGTCCAGGCCGGCGGCCCGCAACTGCTCGGCCTTCGAGTGGGAGAGCCCGAGGGCGCTGGTCACGAGGTTGGTGTAGAGGCCCAGGTGGTGGGCGGCCGCCGTGATCTCCACCAGGTCGCGCCGCAGCAGTGGTTCCCCGCCCGACAGGTGGCACTGCAGGACGCCCAGGTCGCCGGCCTCGGCCAGCACCCGCCGCCACTCGTCCGTGGCCAGCTCGTCCTGGTAACCGGCCATGTTCAGCGGGTTGGAGCAGTACGGGCAGGCCAGCGGGCACCGGTAGGTGAGTTCGGCGAGCAACCCGAAGGGGCTATCCATCGGTGAGCTCCATCCAGCGCCGCGTGACGAGCCGGGTCAGGAACCTCCGCACCTCGTCATCCGGGACGGTCTGGTAGCGGGCACCCAGCTCCGTCACGATCTCGGCCACGGTGTGCTGCCCGTCGCACAGCTCGAGGATCGCCGCGCCGCTGCCGTTCAGGACCACCACCGTCTCGGGGTGCAGCAGTACCTGACGCTGCCTGGTCCGGCAGAAGGTGAGCCGGACATGACGCGCCAGCCGGGGCCGGTCCGGGCCGCACACCTCGACGCCGGGCCCGGTCCTGGTCCTGCTCCGGGTCGCTCCTGGGGGTGTCGGGTCCATGGCGGTCACTCCGGGTAGGCCTGGTCGACGGCGTCCATGAGACTCCACAGGACGTCGCACTTGAACGAGAGCGCGTCGACGGCGCGCGCCTGCGACTCGGCGGACAGGCAGTGCGACGTGACCACGTGGAGGGCGTGCTCGCAGTCGCGCGGGGCCTGCTCCAAGCGGGTGCGGAAGTAGGCGAGGCCGTCGGGGTCGATCCACGGGTACCAGCGCTCGAAGGCGGCCAGGCGCGCGGCCATCAGGTCGGGCGCGAACAGTTCCGTGAGCGAGGACGCCACCGCCTCCACCCACGGGCGGGTCCGGGCGAAGTTCACGTAGGCGTCGACGGAGAACCGCACGCCTGGTACCAGGTGCCGGTGGTCCCGGACCTCGTCGCGGGTCAGCCCGGTGGCCTCGCCGAGGCGCAGCCACGCCTCGATGCCGCCCTCGCCGGCGGCGCTGCCGTCGTGGTCGGTGATCCGTCGGATCCAGCGGCGGCGCACGTCCAGGTCGGGGCAGTTGGAAAGGATCGCGGCGTCCTTTCGGGGGATGTTCTCCTGGTAGTAGAAGCGGTTGGCCACCCAGCCGCGGATCTGCCGATGGCTCAGCCGGCCTGTGTTCATCCGGACGTGGAAGGGGTGTTGGTCGTGGTACCGCCGCGAGTGGGCCCGCAACGCCTCGACGAAGTCGTCGGCGCCGGTTCTCGTGGTTGTCGTCGTCACGGCTCTACACCTGGATCTCGAGGCCGTCCGTGGCCACCTCTATGCCGCTTTCCCGCAAGATGTGCCGCTCGGGTGCGTCCTCCAGGAGGATCGGGTTGGTGTTGTTGACGTGCACGAGGACCGTCCGTCCCGCGGCCAGCGACGGGAGCCGGGCCAGGCTGCCGTCCGGGCCGTCGATGGGCAGGTGGCCCATCTCCCGGGCCGTCTTGCCGGCCAGTCCGAGCCGTACGAGCTCGTCGTCGCGCCAGCAGGTCCCGTCGAACAGCAGGCATCCGCAGCCCTCGAGCTCCGCGCACAGCGCCGGCGTCAGCGACTGCACGGCCGGCAGGTAGACCAGCGTCCCCCCGCTGCGTTCGTCGGTCAGCCGGTAGCCCACGACGCGGCCGTGGTCCGCCTCGGCCCCGAACCGGGCGCGTTTGGCGGTCGGTACGTCGAACGCACGGCAGGACAGCCCGTCCGCCAGAGCCAGGTCGGTGCCGGGGATCACCGCCCGCCACTCCACGGTGCAGTAGTGCTGGAGCGTGCTCAGGATGCCCGAGCCGTCACACAGGGTCTTGTGTGCCGCCGGCGTGGCGTACACCCGCAGGGCATGGGCCTCGCGCAACAGAAGCAGACCCAGCGTGTGGTCCAGCTCGGCGTCGGTGAGCAGCACCGCTTCCAGAGGCGTCGTCCGGTCGCCCTGCGGGTGCAGGCCTGGGAAGGCCTCGAACTGGGCGCGGAGGTCGGGTGAGGCGTTGACGAGGAACCACCGGCAGCGGTCGGCGCTGACGGCGATCGAGGACTGGGTGCGCGGGGGGCCGGCCCCTGAGCGGACCGCGGCGCACACGGGGCAGCCGCAATTCCACTGCGGGGACCCGCCCCCCGCCGCTGAGCCCAGCACTCGCACCAACACGCCGGCACTCCGTTCGTCGAATGTCCGGGTCCGTCGTCGGCCCGGCCGCCTGTCGGCGTCCCGAGCCGTCGGGGCGCCGGAACCGGTCCGGCATGCCCCACGTCCGCTAGTCCTCCAGCCGGGCGACGTACATGGTCACCTCGGCCGCGACCGCGATCTCCTCGAACTCGGGCGTCTCCCACACAGCAAGCTGGGGTTCCATGGACTCACCTCCTCTCTGGCCGGTCGTGGCAAGCTCTGGTCGCGCGCTACGACCATTCCGGGAGGGCGAAGGTGATCAGGGCGCTACCGTGTCCCGCGCCGAGCATGCCGGGGAGGAATCCCTCGGCCCACCCGCCCCAGCCGACCGGTACGGCGATGAACTGCCTGTCGTCGACCATGTAGGTGGTCGGGCTGCTGTGGTGTCCGCTCCCGCACTGGAACTGCCACAGCCCCTGCCCGGTGCGGGCGTCGAGCGCGTTGAACTCGCCGGACGGCTCACCGGCGAACACCAGGTCACCACCGGTGGCCAGCACCGAGGCGCACATGGGCAGTTCGTTGCGCCAGCGCCACTTCTCCTCGCCGTCGGCGTCGAACGCGCTGACGGACCCCGCCATGTCCTCGATGTCCACCTGAACGCCCGCGCCCCAGTACGGGATGCTCTCCTTGAACTCCCGGCGCCGTCGGGTGGCCGTGGCACCCGTGTCCTGGACGGGCACGTAGAACAGCTCGGACTTCGGGCTGTAGGCCGCGTGGGTCCATTCCTTCGCACCGGCCGGACCCGGGTAGAAGTGGACGGGCTCTCCCTCCTTGTCCGGGTACGACTTGGCCGTCACCCGGCCGTCCCTCGTGATGGCCCCCCACGTGATGCGGTCCACGAAGGGGGTGATCCCGACCCTCTCCCCGTTGGTGCGGTCGAGGACGAAGAAGTAGCCGTTCTTGTCGAAGTGCCCCAGCAGCTTGCGCCCGTCCCGCTCGAACAGGATGCACTCGGCGATGCTGTCGTAGTCCCACACGTCGTGCGGGGTGCACTGGTAGTGCCAGCGGATCTGACCGCTGTCGACGTCGACGGCGATGACGCAGTCGGTGAAGAGGTTGTCGCCCTCGCGGACACCTCCGTCGAAGTCGGGCGCCGGGTTGCCGGTGCCGACGTACAGCAGGTTCGTCTCCGGGTCGAACGTGCCGGTGACCCAGCAGTTCGCCCCACCACGCGCCCAGGCCTCGCCGTTGGCGGGCCAGGTCTCCGAGCCCGGCTCCCCGGGCTTGGGCACCGTGTAGCAGCGCCACTGGTGCTCGCCGGTGGCGAGGTCGAACGCGTCGAGGTGGCCGCGTACGCCGAACTCGCCGCCGGAACTGCCGACGATGACCATGTTCTTCACGATCAACGGGGCGAGTGTGGCGCTCTCCCCAGCCCGGACATCACCGTAGGTCTTGTCCCAGACCCGCTTTCCGGTGGTGGCGTCGAGTGCGAGCAGACGGGCGTTCGGCGTGACGGAGAAGACCTTCCCCTGGGCCACGGCGACCCCGCGGTTCACGTTCCCGCAGCACAAGGACACGTCGAAGGGGACCGCGTGCTTGTACCGCCAGATCTCCACGCCGGTCTTCGCGTCGAGGGCCCAGACCCAGCCGTCCCAGCCGGACACGAACATGACCCCGTCGACGACGATCGGGGCGGCCTCGAACGAGTAGGTCGACGCGCCCGCGATCAGTCCGGTCGTGCCCGCCTGGAAGACCCATGCGGGGACGACGCGCTTGACGCTCTCCGTGTTGATCTGGTCCAGCGGGCTGTAGCGTTGCCCGTTGTAGGCGCCGTAGTAGGTGAGCCAGTTGTGCGGCTCCTGGCGGGCGTTGAGCATGCGCTCGTAGTCGAGGCCGGCCACCACCGGCGGCGCGACCTCCCCGCCCGCGACCTTGCCGCTCAGCAACCCCTGGTCGACTGCCTCGCCCGCGTCCACGTAGTCGAGGGACATCTCCTCCTCCTTCCTACGGCCGCGGTTGCTCGGGGCGGTCGAGGCGAGCCTCCGGCGGAGCCTCCCCCAGGACGACGATGGCCCCGGTCAACCCCCGGCCCTCGTCGTTGCCCGTGGGCGAGCAGTACCAGTAGTAGCCCGGTCCGTCGAGGTTGAGGGTCGCCCGTCCGCGCGAATGGTTCACCAGCCAGATGAACTTCCGGTCGCCGTTGCTCGGCAGGAGCGCGCAGTGGGTGTTCTGGTCGTCGTTGATGAGCTCGAGCTCGATATCGCCTCCATGGGGCATGACCAGAATTGATGGATCCCAGATCAGCTCATCCGGGTGGATTCGAATGGTGGCCTGCATGGTGCCGTCCGGTTTCTCGGCGGCATATCCGATGCAACCGGTTCCCAGCACTTGACCCAGCGCTGCTTTGTTCTGTTCGGCCAACCCGATCTTGTCCAGCAGGTCGGATCGCTCCTGCATGGTCGTCATCGGGGCTTCACCCTCCTCATGCCGAATCGCTGTGTCCACTTCCGCCGGCGGCGGTGCTCCGCGGCCGATCACACACCTTCCCTCGAAAACGTTCTCCGAATTGTCGTGGAATTCGGCGCGGGTGGATTGAATTGCTCCGAAAAGCGGACAATTTGCTACCCAATAAGCACGCTACGCCGTATGGATCACACCGACAAGGGTGAGCGCGCGTGCGGGCCGGCTCATGCCGTTCGTCCGCGACCGGCTACCGTTCGTCCCCCATGTGCCACCGTTGGGAGGATCAAGCGAGGTCGTACCGATCGAGGCACATGACCTTGTCCCACGCGGCGATGAAGTCCTTCACGAACTTCTCCCGTGCGTCGTCGCTCGCGTAGACCTCCGCGACGGCACGCAGCTCGGAGTTCGAGCCGAAGACGAGGTCGACGCGGCTGCCGGTCCACTTGGCCTCGCCGGTCGCCCGGTCGCGGCCCACGAAGGTTTCGGCGGTCGCGGACACCGGCTCCCACTCCGTGCGCGTGTCGAGCAGGTTCACGAAGAAGTCGTTGGTCAGCGACCCGGGCTTCGCGGTGAAGACGCCCAGCGGCGATTGACGGTGGTTGGCGCCCAGCACCCGCAGGCCCCCGACCAGGACGGTCATCTCGGGCGTGCTCAGGTCCAACAGGTTGGCGCGGTCGACCAGCAGGTGCTCCGACGGCAGCCGGTCGGCCTTGCCGTGGTAGTTGCGGAACCCGTCCGCGGTCGGCTCGAGGGCGGCGAAGGACTCCACATCGGTCCACTCCTGCGTGGCGTCCGTGCGTCCCGGGAGGAAGGGGACGTGCACGTCGTGGCCGGCCGTCCCGGCGGCCCGCTCGACGGCGGCGGCCCCGCCGAGCACGATGAGGTCGGCCAGCGAGATCTTCTCGTCCCCGGCTTGGGAGGCGTTGAAGGCCTCCTGGATCCCCTCCAGGGTGCGCAGCACCTGTGCCAGCGCGTCGGGCTCGTTGACCTCCCACCCCCGTTGCGGCTCGAGGCGGATGCGCGCGCCGTTCGCCCCGCCGCGCCTGTCGCTGACGCGGAACGTCGATGCAGACGCCCACGCGGTCGAGACGAGCTGGGAGACCGACAGCCCGCAGGCGAGGAGCCGGCTCTTGAGCACGGCGATGTCCGCCGGCCCGACGAGCTCGTGGTCCACGGCGGGGACCGGGTCCTGCCACGGCAGCGTCTCCCGGGGGACCAGCGGTCCGAGGTAGCGCTGGACCGGGCCCATGTCGAGGTGCGTCAGCTTGAACCAGGCCCGCCCGAACGCGTCCGCCAGCTGGTCCGGGTTGTCCAGGAAGCGCCGTGAGATCGGCTCGTAGCCCGGGTCCGACCGCAGCGCCAGGTCCGTCGTCAGCATGGTCGGGGCGTGCGTCGTCGACGGGTCGTGGGCGTCCGGGACCGTACCGGCCCCGCCGCCGTCCCGCGGGACCCACTGCCACAGACCGGCGGGGCTCAGTTCCAGGTCCCACTCGTAGCCGAACAGGGTCTCGAAGAAGCTGTTGTCCCACGTCGTGGGGGTGGGCGTCCACGTACCGTCGAGCCCGCTGGAGATGGTGTCCGTGCCCTTCCCGGTGCCGTAGCTGCTCTTCCATCCCAGGCCCTGTTCCTCGAGCGGGGCGCCCTCGGGCTCGGGGCCGAGGTGGGCGTCCGGGGCGGCCGCGCCGTGGGTCCTGCCGAACGTGTGGCCGCCCGCGATCAACGCGACGGTCTCCTCGTCGTTCATCCCCATGCGCCGGAAGGTCTCGCGGATGTCCCGTGCCGAGGCGAGCGGGTCCGGGACGGTGTTGGGCCCCTCCGGGTTGACGTAGATGAGGCCCATCTGGTCGGCGGCCAGGGGGCGCTTCAGCTCCCGGACGCCGCCATGGCGTTCGTCGCCGAGCCAGGCGTGCTCGGGACCCCAGTAGACGTCCTCGTCGGGCTCCCACACCTCCGCCCGGCCGCCGGCGAAGCCGAAGGTCGTGAAACCCATCGTCTCCAGGGCGCGGTTGCCCGCGAAGACCATCAGGTCGGCCCAGGAGATCTTGCGGCCGTACTTCTTCTTCACCGGCCAGAGCAGCCGGCGCGCCTTGTCGAGGTTGCGGTTGTCCGGCCAGCTGTTCAGCGGCGCGAACCGCTGCATTCCGGCGCCCGCGCCACCGCGGCCGTCGTGGATGCGGTAGGTCCCGGCGCAGTGCCACACCATCCGGATCACGAGCGGCCCGTAGTGGCCGAAGTCGGCCGGCCACCACTCCTGCGACGTGGTCAGCGCGTCGTCGACGTCGCGCGCCAGGGCGTCGAGGTCCAGCGTGCGGAACGCCGCCGCGTAGTCGAAGTCCTCGCCCATGGGATCGGCCTCGGCGGGGTGTTTCCGCAGGACCCTCAGGTCGAGCCGGCTCGGCCACCAGTCGCGGTTGCTCGCGCCTGCGATCGGCCGTCCGCGGTACCCGGTGACGGAGAGGCCGAGGCCGCCCGCGTTGCCGGAGTCCGTCTCGCCGGCAACGGCGTGCGGGATGTCGGACACGGGGATCTCCTTCCGGATCAGAGGGTGCGTCGTGGTTCAGATGTTCAGCGCGCGACGCACGGCTGGCGCGTTCCGCCGGGAAACCGGCACCATCTCGTTCGTCCGGTCGTCCATGACCAGGGACAACTCGCCCTTGAGCCCGCGCTCGACCTCCCGGATGCGGCTCAGATTGACCACGTAACGGCGGTGCACCCGCAGGAAGCCGACATCCGCCAGATCGCTGTCGAGCTTGTCCAGGCTCAGGGAGGCGGCTCGCAATCGACCTTGATCGGTGGAGAGCCACACGTCGTTTCCGTGCGATTCGGCGAAGGAGACTTCAGGCAGTCGCAGCAGCACCATCCGGTTGTCGCGCATCGCGACCAGTCGGCGCGGCGGCACCCGAGGGTGGGACGCCCCCTCCCTTTGGGGGAGCCGCGCCCCGTCGGAAACCCCGAACAGAACCAGGTTCCCGATCAGGTGCCCGGAGGAGAAGACGGGCCGGATGGTGATCGTCGTCGGCTCGTCGGCCAGGTGGGCGAAGATCTGCGTCGAGCCGACCCAGTCGGGATCGTGGGCCCCTTGCCTGCTGGCATACCGGGCGGCCGCGATGAATTCCGGCAGCCCGGGGTTCCAGCGCAGGGTGGGGTCGATCGCCGGGGTGTACGCGGGGACGCCCAGGAGCACGCTCGCCATGTCGTCGGCGATCACCACCTTACCCGCGGTGTCCACGGCGGCGAGCGCCGCACCCGACGTCGCCCTGGCCTGGGTGTAGGCCGCGACCAACTCCGCGCCGCTGTCCCGGGCGCGCCTCTTCAGCGGGTACCGGGTCATGGTGACGGCGCCGGCCAGCCAGCTTTCGGCGGCCGCGGGAAGCCCGTTGCGCCAGAAGGAGACGTTGAGGACCGCGATCGGTTCCCTGGTCACCACGTCACGCACCGCGATGCCCGCGCACACCCAGTTGTGGAACGCCTGGCACCAATGCTCCGCGCCCCTGATCGGCACCGGGCCGTGCGCCTCGAGCGCCGTGCCCATGCCGTTCGTACCGACCGCGCACTCGGACCAGCAGAACCAGGGCGCCAGATTGCAGTCGTCGGCTCGGGCGAGCGTGGCGTGATCACCCCACGCGGCCAGGATCCGGCCGGTGGCGTCGGTGACGGAGACGACCCCACCGAGGTTGCCCACTTCATGTGCCACGGCGGCGGCCCGGAAGCCCAGCTCGGCGAGGACCACGTCGTGCTCGGGCGTGTGGTCGGGCTTCGTGACGGCCGGCGGAGCCTTCGTGAGGTGGGGATCGACTCGGTACTGCTCTCGGCAGCGCTGCCAGGAGATCGCCACCAGGGGCCGGACACCGGGGACGTGGTCCTCGCCCTGCACGAACCGTTCCCACGCCGCGAGAACGGGGCCGCCGCCGAGGTTCGCCGAGTTGGGCTCAAGCCGATGTGTGCTTCTCATGGTTCAGAACCGCCCTTGGTCCATCCCCAATGCCGGCGGCATGCCCGCGGTCCGGGCCGGTCACCGCTCATGGCGGCCGGGCCTGCGGCGGACCGCGTACCGCGTCGCGGGTCTCCCTGCTCCGTCACCCGTTCCGGGCTGTGTCACAGACCTCCACTGCCCACCTTAGTACCGTCGGCGGGCTGCGGACGCCCCGTGGGCACTAGCCGAGGGGGCGGCGGTAGATGCCGTGCCACCAGGTGCGTGCCAGTTCGCGGGCGAACGCGGGGTCGCCGGCGGGGTCTCCGGTGGTGACCTGGTCGGTGAGGGCGCGTTCGCCGCCGGTGACGATGATCCGGGTGGCGCTGACGGGGTCGAGGTCGGCGGGGGTGCGGCCGGCCTCCTGTTCGTCGCGGAGGATCTTGATGGTCCAGTCGGTGAACTGGTGGAGTTCGGCGGTGAAGTAGTCGCGTACGGCCGTGTCGTAGGTGGCGACCTCGGCGAGTGCCCGCCGGACGGCGGCGTGCCGGCGGTAGACCTCGATGACGTGCACGAAGGCCTCCTCGAGGCCTTCGACGCCGGCCGAGGGCTGCCAGGCCGAGGTGAGGTCGAAGGAGGAGGCCATGAGCCGGCCGGCCAGGCGCAGCAGTAGGTCGACCTTGTCGCGGAAGTGGCTGTAGAAGGTCGAGCGGGCGACGCCGGCCTCGGTGCAGATCTGCTGCACGCCCAGTTCGGTGAAGTTCGCGCCGCCTGCCAGCAGGCGCTGGGTGGCGTCCAGGACGTCCGCCTCGGCCGAGGTGGGGCGGCCGACCTTCGCGGTGCGGCGTCGGGTGATCGAAGGCATGTCCGGATCCTGAGGTCGTCGCGGGGCGGGGGGCCCGGCAGCGAACGTCACATTACACCGCGTCCGGACATCGTGTAGCGTAATTTCCGGACGCGATGTCCGGATGCAGTGACCGGAAAGGTTAGGGACTCCCGGTCGCCTGCGCGAGCAAGCACGTGTGCGATGAGGAGTGACTGGTGAAATATCGTCTGCTGGGACGCACCGGGGTCTGGGTCTCCGAGATCTCCCTGGGCGCGATGACGTTCGGCGGCAAGGACCACCCGGTGTACGGCCCCCATGGGGCACTGGGGCAGCAGGACGTGGACCGGGTGGTCGGCGCGGCACTGGACGCCGGGATCAACTTCCTGGACACCGCGGACGTCTACGCCGACGGAGAGAGCGAGGAGCTGCTCGGCCGGGCGGTCGGGCGGCGCCGGCGGGATGTCGTGCTGGCGACCAAGCTCCTCGCTCCGGTCGGGCCGGGGCCCAACGACCAGGGCCTGTCGCGTCTGCACGTGATGCGGGCCCTGGAGGACAGCCTGCGCCGGCTGGGGACCGACTACATCGACCTCTACCAGATCCACAACTACGACCACGTGACGCCGCTGGAGGAGACGCTGAGCGCCCTCGACGACGCGGTACGCCAGGGGAAGGTCCGCTACATCGGCTGCTCCAACCTGGCCGCCTGGCAGATCAGCAAGGCGCTGGGCATCTCCGCACTGCACCACCGGGCGGCGTTCGTCGCCAACCAGACCCACTACTCCCTGGTGGCCCGCGACGCCGAGCGTGACCTGGTACCCCTGGCCGAGGACTCGGGGCTGGGCCTGACGGTGTGGCAGCCGCTGGCCGGCGGATTCCTGACCGGCAAGTTCGACCGCGGCGGGGTAACCACGGAACCGGACTCCCGCCGGGCCCGGAACGGCTTCGACTTCGTACCGTTCGACGAGGAGCGGGGCTTCGCGGTGCTCGACGTGGTCCGGGACGTCGCCGCGCGGCACGAGGTCGGCCCGGCCCGGGTGGCCCTGGCCTGGCTGCTGGCGCAGCGCGCCGTCACCAGCGTGATCGTCGGCGTCCGCACGGTGGAGCAACTCGCGGACGACGTCGCCGCCGTCGGCCTGACGCTGACCGAGCAGGACCTCGCCGAGCTCGACGAGGTCAGCCGGCCGCCGCTCGCCTACCCGAACTGGATCCAGCAGTGGTTCGCCCCGACCCGGATCCCGGCGGGCAACCTGGCCTGACCGGCCGCCGCCTCGGCGCCGACGGCGCCTCCGGGGCCCCGGTTCCCCGTGGGCGGGCGCCGGGCCCCGGGCGTCTACGTACGCGCGCCGGTGTCGATCCGGTAGCCGACGCCGGGCACCGTGGCGATGATCCATGGTTCGCCGAGTCGTTTGCGCAGCGCGGAGACGGTGATGCGCACGGCGTTGGTGAGGGGGTCGGCGTTCTCGTCCCAGGCCCGTTCCAGTAGCTCTTCGGCGCTGACGACCCCGCCTTCGGCGGCGACGAGGACTTCCAGCACGGCGAATTGCTTGCGGGTGAGCGCGACGTAGCGTGCGTCGCGGAAGACCTCCCGGCGGAAGGGGTCGAGCCGCAGGCCCGCGATCTCGCGGACGGGTGGCCGGGCGTACGCGCGTCGGCGGTCGAGCGCCCTCAGCCGCAGGACGAGCTCCCGCAGCTCGAACGGTTTGGTGAGGTAGTCGTCGGCGCCGAGCCCGAACCCGGAAGCCTTGTCGTCGATCCGGTCGGCGGCGGTGAGCATGAGGATCGGGATGCCGCTGCCGGAGGCGACGATGCGCCGCGCGACCTCGTCGCCGGAGGGGCCGGGGATGTCGCGGTCGAGGACGGCGAGGTCGTAGGAGTGGACGCCGAGCAGTTCCAGGGCGGTGTCGCCATCGCCTGCGATGTCGGCGGCGATCGCCTCCAGCCGCAGACCGTCACGGACGGCTTCCGCCAGGTAGGGCTCGTCCTCCACGATCAGTACGCGCATGTCCGAAGCCTAGGCACCACGACGTATCGCCGACGTATGCCCACCTCAGCCTGCCCGTGCCGGCGCGGGGCGAGGCCGCTCCGACGGCGCTTGCGCCGTGGTGCGCCACCAGCGGCGCGACGCCAGCGCGGCCAGCACGGCGCCCGTGGCGTTGACCAGGACGTCGTCCACGGAGGACACCCGGTCCAACTCCAGGACGTACTGCGCGGTTTCGACCAGGACCGAGCAGCCCGCCCCGAGCGCCAGGATCCGTGGCACGGACGCCAGCGCCGCGAACCGCATCGGGGCGAAGAACCCCAGCGCCGCGAAGACCAGCAGGTTGCCGGCGATCCCGAGCGGCCCCATCGTGACCAGGTCCCGCAGCGGAACCAGGCTCACCCGGGCGGGGACGACGCCGGCCCCGCCGCCCGGCATCATGGTCAGCCACAGGAACGGCACCGTCCCGTGGACCATGCCCACCTCGGCCAGCGACGTCCGCCAGGCCGATCTGCCGCCGGCGGCACGCCGACCGCGCGCCAGAACCCACACCACCAGCAAGGCCAACGGCAGCGCGACCAACGTCATGAGCACCACGCCGTTGAACGTGTCAAAGCAGCCGTGCCACCGCCCTGCCATGCACATCGGAGCGGACATCATGAGCGGCCGCCGCACGACGAACGCGGCGACCGCCACGCCGAGGACCACCAGGCCGGGGAGCACGAAGCTGCGCATGCGGCGGAGCGGTGCTGACGGGGATGCGTTGTCGTTCACGCCCCCATTGGAGACGCGGGGCCGTTGCGGTGGCGTATGCGCTTTTCGATACGCCCGCGATACACGGGGGGTCCGGCACACCAGTGTGTGCCGGACCCCCCGGTGGACCTGCCCGAGGACCGGGTCAGGAGCCGTGGTGGGACGGACGTCCCTTGGCGGTCACGTCATCCGCGTAGATCAGGGCGGTCTTGTGGCCGTACTGGACGGTGTACATCTTCTTGGCGCCGAAGACGACCTTCCCGCTGGAGGGGAAGAAGTCGTCCGTCAGGGCCGGGGCCGCCGTGGAGACGTAGGCCTGGCCCGCCGGGATGCCGTACATGCTCAGCGGAGCCTGCGTGGACGGCGAGAGACCGGCGGGGTACTCGGCGGCGTCCGGGTAGCTGGTGCCGTAGACCTTCACCGGGACGGCCGCGGCGGGCCTGACGATCGTCACGTCGCGCGCGGGGATCGTGTTGACACCGCGCGGGTTGTGGAACCACACCTTGCTGCCGCTGAACCAGATCGCGGTCCAGTCGCCCTTCTTGCCGGCGACGACGAACTGCTGCCCCGCCTGGGCGGTGCTGCCCCAGTCGCTGATCCGGTTGGTGCCGGGGGCACCGGGGTGGATCGACTGCTCGCCGAAGAGCGGGGCGTCCGCACGCGGCTCGGTGCGCACGTAGACGAAGTTCGACGCCTGGCGCACCGTGGTGCACTCCTCGGTTGCGTCGCTGCCGTCGTCCTCGGGGCACAGCTCCATGGTCTGCTTGTTGCGGGCGAAGCCCGGGGCGATGGTCACGGCGGAGCCCACCGTGCCGACGCCGTGCCGGCCCGCGACCGGAGCGCCCAGCAGCTCCATGAAGTGCTCCCAGTCCCAGGACGGGCCCGGGTCCCAGTGCTGGGCGTTGACGAACCGGTCAGCGGGGGCGACAACGTTGTCATGGCCGATGATGTGCTGCCGGTCGAGCGGAATGTCGTACCGCTCGGCCAGGTACCCCACCAGGTCGGCCGTCGCCTGGTACTGCGCCTCGGTGTACCACTGGGCGCCGTGCGCGGCGTAGCCCTCGTGCTCGATGCCGATCGAGTGGAGGTTGGTGGAGTAGTTGCCCGCCTGGAAGCCCAGGTCCTTGGCGGGCACCATCTGGGTCACCGCGCCGTCGGAGGACCGCATGACATAGTGCGCCGCGACGCTGCTCAGCGGGTTCTGGAAGGTGGCGATGGCCGATTCGTAGGGCGATTCGGTGTCGTGGATGACGATCTGGTCGATCCGGACGCCGTTCGCGGGCCGGTCGGAGACCTGGCCGTTCTTCGGGCTGGCCGGGACGAAGGTGCAGTTCACCGTCGGCGGGCACTCGGTGTCCGCCACCACGGCCGCGGACAGCTTGAGCTTGTCCACCTGCGAGGTGGCGGGGCTCACCGCGGCGTCGGCGTCGAGCCTGACGCTCTGGCCGTCGTCCGTGGTGCGGGCGGCGCCCTTCTTGATGGTGGCGAAGACGCGGTCGGCGAACGCGGTCGCACCCTGCCGCACCGTGGACTGGCTGTAGCGGGCGACCGCTCCGTACCAGTCGTCCGGGTCGTCGGACGGTTCCGCGCCGAGCTCCCTCTGGTACGACGCCAGCAGTGCGGCTCCGCCGCGGATGTTCGCGGCCGGGTCGTCGCGCAGCTCGTTGGCCGGCAGACCCGTCAGCGCCGCCGCGGTCCGGAGGGTGTGCTGCGCCGCGCCCGAGGCGAGTTCCGCGGCCTCCGCCCGGCCGGCCGTGCCCGCGGCGCCGCCGGCGAGCATGTCGGGCGTGACGTCGGTCAGGTGCATGGGTCCGAAGCCGCCCGAAGCGCTGTGCCGCCCCTCGTGGGTGTCCCACGACGACTGCTGGTAGGCCACCGCGAGAAGCACCTGCTCGGGCACCTCGTACTCGGCCGCGGCGGCGGCGAAGTTGCTCTGGAGTGCGGTGTCCGCCCGAGGGGTGTCCTCCGCAGCCTGGGCCACGACGGGAACGGCGATGGCTCCCGCCACCGCGACGATCGCCGCGCCGAGCGCGATGGGACGGCGGGAAGCGTGCTTCCGGCGCGGTACTGAGTCTTTGGTCATTGAATCCCGATTCCGGGGTGACGAGGTCACGCCACCTGTCCACGCTGAGGAGCGGCACGAAACGGACCGTCAGTGAAGGGCGGCCCGGCCAACAGGCCCCAGCGGAGCCCGTCCTGAGTGACCGTCATGGTCCAGGTCGCATCGCCCCTGAACTCGATGCCCGATGAACGTATCACACTGTCTTGGTGCCGAGATGAACAGTGTGTTTGTGGGGAAGGGGGAGGCGTGATGCCGAGTATGGGGCGGTATTCGCGCATTTCCGGGGGGCGTTTCGGGGCGGGAAGACGGCCGTGACCGAGGCGCCTCAATGACACTGTTGTGACGGTCGCGGTCTCCGGCATCGCATCGTGTGATCGCGGAGCATCCGGTCCCGCCGGGCGCCGCCCTTCACGCCGTTGCGCCCCCACCGAAGCCTGTGGAAAACGGCCCACACGTGACAAGTACGTCTATAGGCTGACAGCAAGTCACCTGGGTGGGGTGTGTGGGGAACGGGGCGGGAGGTACGCCGTGCGTGTGCTGTCGGGGCGGTACGAGTTGGTGGAGACCGTCGGCCGGGGCGGCATGGGCGAGGTCTGGCGCGGGATCGACCGTGAGCTCGGCCGTGCCGTGGCGGTCAAGGTGCTGCCCCCCGAGCTGACCCGGCACGAGGAGTTCCGGACCCGATTCCGCCGGGAGGCCCGTACGGTCGCCTCGCTCACCCACCGGGGGATCGCGGTGCTCCACGACGTCGGTGAGGACACCGGCGGTGAGGAGGTCGTTCCCTACCTCGTCATGGAGTTCATCGAGGGGCGCACGCTCGCCGAGGTGCTGGGCGACGGTCCCCTCACGATGGAGCGCTCGACGGCGATCATGCGGGACGTCGCCGACGCCCTGGCCCACAGCCATGCGCAGGGGCTGGTCCACCGCGACGTCAAGCCGTCCAACGTGATGATCACGGCTGACGGCCAGGTCAAGATCCTCGACTTCGGCATCGCCAAGGTCGTCGCCGACACGGCGACCCGGCTGACCGCGACCGGGATGACCGTGGGGACGCCCGCCTACCTCTCACCGGAGCAGATCCACGGCACGGCGGTGGACGCGCGCACCGACCAGTACTCGCTGGGGTGCCTGTTCTACGAACTGCTCACCGGCAGGCCGCCCTTCACCGGTGACTCGCCGTTCGCGGTGATGAACCAGCACCTCGCCAAGGACCCGGTGCCGCCCTCGGCACTGCGCCCGCAACTGCCCGACGCCGTCGACTCCGTGGTGCTCCGCGCGCTGGCCAAGCAGCCCGGGCAGCGGTTCCTGGGCATGGGCGCCCTGCGCGACGCCCTGGGGAACCTGCACAGCGGCGGCAGCCTGGCGGGCACGGCCGGCGGCACCCGCCTCGCGGGGTCGCAGGAGCAGGTGGCGGTGCCGGCCGGGCCGCCCCCGGCAGCGCGTGTCGCGCAGCCGGCACCGCCGGTGCCCCCTCAGCCCGCGTCGGCGCCGACGATCCCTCCGGTGGCGGGCACGGGCGCGGCGGCGCCCCCCGCCGCACCCGCACCGGGCGGGGTGAAGATCGGCTCCCTGTGGCGGGGCGAACGGCTGGCCCCCTTCGTGGCGACGTTGCTGGCGCTGCCCGTGGTGGTCTCCACGTGGGATTCCTACGCCTATTCGAGCTCGGCCATGACGGCGCTGGTCGCCGCGTGGCTCACCGCGCTGATGCTGACGTGCCTGCGTCCGGGCCTTGCGGGGGCCTTCGCCGCGGTCGCACCGGCCACCTTGCTGTGGGTGCGCGACGACATGCCGGGCATCGTGATTCTCCTGCTGCTGGCCGTGGCGTGCGCGGTGGGGGTGTTCTACCGGTCGGGAACGGCCGCCCAGGTGCTGTCCTACGGCGCGATCCTGTGCGTCGGGCCGGTCATCGCGAGCAGGTCCGGCTACTACGGAGAGGGGGCAACGTTCCTGCTCCTGGCGGCCGCGGCCTGCACCGCCCTCGCCGCCGTCCGGCACCCGCGCCGGCGCAGCGACAGCTGACCCCACACGCACCGGCAGCGGGTGTGGGGGAGGATGGGGCCCGGCCTGCCGGCGTGTGCCGGTGGGGACGGGTCGGGGCAGGCCCGGTGGAGCAGTTGAGAGGGGGACGGTGGAGATCGCCATGCAGCCCGGAGCCACGACGCGGCCCCGCAAGCCGTTGAGCCGGGAGCGGATCCTGGGTGCCGCTGTGGCCCTGGCCGATGACGGCGGGGTCGCGGCGCTGAGCATGCGGAAGATCGCGGGGGCGCTCGGTGTGGTGCCGATGGCGCTGTACAAGCATGTGGCGAACAAGGACGAGTTGCTCGACGGCATGATCGATGCCGTGGTCGGTGAGATCGACCCGCCGGTCGCCGGGGCGGACTGGCAGGGTGCGGTGCGGGGGCGCGTGCTGTCCGCGCGCCGGATGCTGCTGCGTCATCCGTGGGCGTCCGGGGTGATCGAGGCGCGGATGAAGGCGCGGACGACCCCGACGCCGGCGGTGCTGGCGTACCTGGATTCGATGATCGGGATCTTCAGGGCCGGGGGTTTCCCACTGGACCTGGTCCATCATGCGATGCACGTCATGGGCAGCCGTGTCCTGGGCTTCTCCCAGGAGTTGTTCGAGGACAGCCCGGGCGGCGAGCCGGATCCGGACGCACCGCCACCCGAGGAGATGGCCGCGCGCTACCCGCACGTCACCGAGCTGGCCATGGCCGTCGCCCATGACGAGCAGTCCGTCGTCGGTGCCGGCTGCGACGACCAGCTGGAGTTCGAGTTCGCCCTCGACCTGATGCTGGACGGCCTGGAGCGGCTCCGGAACCGGGTCTGACGCGGCGGCAGGATCGCCCCCGAGCGGCCTTCCCTGCCCGCGCCTCTTGACGGGTGTACGCCGTACACCTACGGTGCGTGACAAGGGAGTTGAGTGGCGTACCGTCCGGGCGTACCGCTCCGGGCGGTCGGCGACGAGGGGCTGGGGAGCTCGATGAAAGCGATCGTCCAGAAGAGGTTCGGTCCGCCGGAAGTCCTGCGCCTGGAGGACGTCGAGCGGCCCGAGGCGGGAGCCGGCGAGGTACTGGTGCGGGTGCGTGCGGCGGCCGTCAACCCGTACGACTGGCACATGATGCGCGGCGACCCGTATGTGGCGCGGCTGATGGGCGGCATGGGGGCGACCCGGCCGAAGGTACCGGTGGCGGGCATCGACGCGGCCGGGCACCTGGAGGCGGTCGGCGCAGGCGTGCAGGGCGTCACACCCGGTGACGAGGTGCTGGGCTTCTGCCCGGGCTCGTTCGCCGAGTACGCCCGCACCACCCCCGACCTGGTGGTCCCCAAACCCGCGGGGCTGACCTTCGAACAGGCGGCGGCGGTGCCGATGGGGGCGGTGACCGCGCTGCGCGGCATCCGCACCGTGGGCCGGGCGCAGGCCGGGCAGCGGGTGCTGGTCAACGGCGCCGCCGGAGGCGTGGGCCACTTCGCCGTGCAGATCGCCGCGGCCCTGGACGCCGAGGTCACCGCGGTGTGCAGCCCCGGCAACGCCGACCTGGCACGCTCCTTGGGCGCCGCGCACGTCGTCGACTACACCCGGCAGGACTTCACCCGGTCGGGCGCGCGCTACGACCTGATCCTGGACAACGTCGGCAACCACCCGCCGGCCCGGCTGCGCCGGGCACTCACGCCTGAAGGCATCCTGGTGGCCAACGGGGGCGGTTCACCCGGCCGCATGTTCGGCGCGGTCGCCTCCACGCTGCGCGTGGTCGCGGCCAACGCGTTCGTCCGGCAGCGGCTGCGCGTCATCCTCCCGGCGGCCCCGGCCGGGCCCACCCACGAGGACCTGCTCGCCGTCACCGCGCTGATCGAGGCGGGCCTGCTGGCCCCCGTGGTCGACCGTACCTACCCGCTGGCCGAGGCTGCCGAGGGGATGCGCCACGTGGAGCGGGGCCATGCCCGCGGCAAGACCGTCATCACTGTCGGCCGTCAAGCGCCCCCGGGTGAAGGGCCGGGAGTTGCGAAATGAGTCCCCTGGTCGACCGCGTCGCGATGGAGTCGGTTTTCGGCCCCGATGAACTGGTGACCGTGGATGACGCGGCGCTCGCCGGCGTCATCCACGAGCCGACCCGGGTCTTTCTGAGGGACGTGGGCCTTCCGGACCGGATCGGCTGGTTCATGGCGGACCAGCGGCTCATCGACGGCGACCTGCGCATCGGCGGCGAGGCCTGGCAGGCCGTCTCGGAGAAGTACCCGAACTGCCCCTTCGACATGTCGTCGTGGCTGTCCCTCGGCGGGATCGGCATGGACGACGTCGTCGCCGACACCAGGACCGGGGCCGTGTACTGCGTTCCGGAGGACGGGGGACCGCACCTGCTCAACAGCACGGTGGATGCGCTGGCGTTCTTCCTCCACGCGCTGGAGGAGGAACGGCCGGACTACGACCCCGAGGCCGCCACCGACGAGGGCGTCGACCCGCAGGGCGCGCGCGACAGGCTGCTGACACGCATGCGTCGTGCCGACGCCGCGGTCATGGAGGACGAGGACTCCGTCTGGTACAGCGTGCTGCGGTACGTGCGGAACCTCATGCAGGACTAGACGAGTAAGTCCGAAGCCCGGTCAGGCCCACTGACGAAATACTGCCTCCGATGTGACGGAATGCCGATTAACGCGAGCGCGGCTGGTCATGCGGCCCCCGGAGCCTCCAGGACCATACGGATCTCCGTCACCTCGTAGCCGGCGCGGTCGAAGGCCGCGGCCATCGGGACATTCGTCGTATCCGTCGTCGCGGTGATCCGCTCGGCGCCTTCGGTTGCATGGAAACGGGTGATTTTGGCGAGGATCTCGTTGATCAGCCCCTGACCGCGCTGCTCGGGTACGACTCCGAGATAGCCCACGTTGCGGTTGTACGGGGTCGCTGACGGGACGGCCAGACCGGCGAGCGTGCCATCGGGCAGCTCCGCGAGCCTCCACCAGGAGCGCTCGCCCGGGCAGTCGAGGTAGAACCGCATGTCCTCCTCGGCCAACTGCCTGGTGTCCTTGGTGCGCAGCTCGTCAAGGGTGGCTTGGTCGAGGCTGCCTGCCGACACCCGGATGAAGGCATCCAGGAACTCCTGGTCGCTTCCCTCGCGGAACATCAGCCGACCGCCGGCTTCGGGCAGTCCTGCCGCGGGAGTCCATTCGTAACGTAGGCGCTGAATTTCCCGGCTCAACCCTGTGCGCAAGCCCACTTCACGACGCCAGGCGACCGCCTCGGTGAGTTCCGGGCGGGTGCTCCAGTTCGCTGGGAGAGAGAGGTTGTACAGCGGGCGCGTGCCGAAGGCGGCATGCCCGGCGTCGAGGAGCCTGGTGGCGACGGCGACCGGATCGGCGACTGTGGAGCGGACCTGGAGACAGTCGAGGGCTATAGGCCGCTCGCTGTCGGCGCGGCCCCACCACAGCGCGCGGGCGAGGACTTGCCCGTCCTCGTCCTCGGCAAGCCAGATCCACTCCGGGCGGAACCGGTTGGCGTCGAGCTCTCCGCTGAACCTCTCGGCGGTCAGGGCGGCAACCGGGCCGTCGGTGGGGTACGCGGCGGCACGGTCAAGGGTGGTGGGGTCAGCGGTGGCGGGAAGGAATCGCATCCGGCCCATGATCACGGCTGGGCGGGACCGGGTCAAAGCATTTGCCGCTTCCCTCCGCGCTCGGTTCTTTGCCACAGTTCACCGGGAACATTCACGCAGGGACAAGGGAACGCCACACCACCCGAGCCGTGTTTCCGCAGCTCAACGGATTCCGTCGGTGGCCCGGTCAGTGGTCGTAGGCGATCAGTGACCGGGTGACGGGGGCTGCGGTGTGGTTGTTGTGCCAGATCGCGGCGGCCATCGCCAGGACGCGCTGGGCGACCCGGATCGCGACGCCCTCGAAGCTGCGTCCGCCGTGGTCTTCCAGGTCGAGCTGACCCTTGAGGGTGTCGTTGACCGACTCGATCAGCTGCCGGACCTTTTTGAGCATGGGCTCGCCGTAGCGGGCCTTCTCGTCCTTGCGGGACGGACGCAGCATGGTGATGCCGTACTGGCCCAGCAGCGTTTCGAAATCCTTCCCGGCGAATCCCTTGTCGCAGATCAGGAGGATGCCGTCATGCTCGGCAGCCACGCCGGCGTCGACTTCGAGCATCGCGGCCAGCACCTCCCGTTCGCCGATCTTCGGATTGGCCAGCGCCCATAGGATCGGCATCCCAGCCGGGGTGCACACCAGGTACAGCTTCAGCCCCCAGTAGAACCGCGAGTGGCTGGCGCAGGGGCCGTAGCCCGCCCATCCGGCCAGATCCGAGCGCTTGACCGGGGGCCGGGACATGCCGCAGGGCACCGGGGTGGAGTCCGCGATCCAGCAGTCGTCCAGCCAGAAGTCGCTGGACTTCGCGAGCATCCGAATGACCCGCTTGACCAGGCCAAGGGCGGCACGCAGCCGTTTGTTGTAGCCGGACTGCTGCGGCAGATAGGGAAACATGCCGGCCAGATGCTTGCGGGCGTAGCGCAGCCAGTGCGCCTCGGAGGCGAAGCCGAGCAGCGCCTGGGCGACCGCAACACACACCAGCTCGGAGTCGGTCAGCACCGGCGGTCTGCCCGTCCACCGCGGCCCTCCCAACTCGTCATCGATCTTCACGTACAGTGCGGTCAAGAGGGTGTTCAGGTCTTGCGTCACAACATGATCTTGAACACCCTCTCTTCACGCCCGATCACCGGCCCGGGACATAGGACTTACTCGTCCAGGGCGTGTATCGAAAGTATTTCCGGAGTGGTTGTCGTGTCGCTCCGCTACGGTGCGGCCATGGCGAACTTCGTGTTGGTTGCAGGTGCGCGGCTCGGATCGTGGGCGTGGGACGAGGTGGTGCCGTATCTGGCTGCGGCCGGCCACGGAGTCCACCCGTTGACGCTGTCCGGTCTCGCCGAGAAGCAAGGCGTGCCAGCCGGGCAGCAGACCCACGTCCAGGACATCGTCGGCGAGGTCGAGCGCCAGGATCTGCGCGACGTCGTCCTGGTCGGTCACAGCTACTCGGGCATCCCCGTCGGTCAGGCCGCCGAGCGGATTGGCGACCGGCTGGTCCACGTGGTTTTCGTCGACTCCAGCGTTCCGACCGATGGCGAACCGTTCGTCTCCGCCTGGCCGGACGGCGGGGCGATGATGAGGGCATCGATCGCCAACAACGGGGGATTCTGGCCGGTCGCGCCCGCGGCCCATTACGAGGGCCACGGTCTCATCGATGAGCAGATCGCACGGATCGTGGCCGGATCGACGCCGCATCCGGGCGCCACGCTGACTGAACCCGCCGCCCTGGCACGGCCACTCGGCGATCTCCCGGCGACGTACATCAAGTGCACGCTCGGTGACCCAGAGCCGAGCGACGACGTGGCCAAGCTGCTGACCAGCGAGCACTGGCGGCTGATCGAGATGGACACCGGCCACTGGCCGATGCTCTCCGAGCCACGTGAACTGGCGCAGATCCTCATGAACATAGCCACGGCATGACCTTAGATCCATGTTTGCGGACTCCTTGCCGACGTGCATCACGTGCGCTGGTCACAGCCACTCATTGATGGCTTCGACGAGGACGGTCGCCTCGTAGCGGACCGCGAGCTCGTCGTACCGCGTGGCCACGGCCCGGTTCCTTTTGAGGCGGCTGATGCCGCACTCGACGGCGTGCCGCTCGCGGTAGTCCACCGGGTCGAACTTCGGCGGCCGGCCACCGGACGAGCCCCGTTTCGCGCGGTTGCGCGCTTGATCGGCCCTGTCCGGGAGCCTATGCCGTCGATCAGCTGCCGTCTGGTCCATATCGGCCGTCGGCCAGGCTTCTTGCCCTTGGGCGACAGAGGCTCCAGCACCGCCCATTGCTCATCTGTCAGGTCACCACGCGGCACAGACCGAGATCGTCTCACGACCAAGATCTACTTTCGACACACGCCCTAGTGCTGTGACGACCACATAGCTTCGCCGGGTTGCTCGTTGATCTCACTCAAGGGCAAGTGCCAGTGCCTGTTTCAAGGGTGCATGGCGTGCTCCGGTGGACGGCTGAAGCCCGCCACTCCCGCCGGAGCAGGGCGTACACCAGGTCGTCGCGCCATGCCCCCTTGAAGAACTCCGTTCCGATGAAGTGGGCCTCCCGGCGCATGCCCAGCCGTTCGAGGAGCCCGGCGGAGGCGGCGTTGTCCGCGTGGCAGCGGCCGATCACCCGGTGCAGTTCCAGTGCGTCGAATGCCAGGTGCAGGACGGCGAAGGCGGCCTCGGTGGCGAAGCCCTTGCCCTGGTGGGCGGGGTGGAAGACGTAGCCGAGCTCGCCCTGGCGGTGTTCCGCGCTGATCAGGACCAGTTCGACCTGCCCGACGACCGTCCCCGTGCCCGGCTCGACGACCGCCAGGCTGAGACAGTCCCCGTCCGAGACCAGTGTGGTCTCCCGGGCCATCTGCTCCACCACCACCCGGACGTCCTCCGGTCCGCGCGGCTCCCATCGCATGAAGCGGGCGACGTCGGGCCGGCGCTGGTACTCGCAAACGTCCTGCGCGTCCTCGGGCCGGAACGGGCGGAGTATCAGCCGGGCAGTGGCGATCGGAGAGTCGATACACAGCATCGGGCGACTGTACCCAGGCCACTCCGCCGACCAGTCGCCGTGTCACCGGACCGGTGGTGCGCGCGGCCGCTTCCGCCGCGTTCGGAACATGGACGCCCCTGGTGCTGTGACCGCGTGGGTTGGCTCCCGACCACCCACCCGGTGAACCTATGCGGTCACCGCACTGGCGAACCGGCCCCACCCTCGGCCGGCCCCGGGCTTCACCGCCCGGGGCCGGGAGGAACGGCGGGTCGACCGCCGTCGCCTACGGACGGGCGTAGGGCCGGGTCATGACCTCCATGTTGTGACCGTCCGGGTCGGCGAAGTACGCGCCACGACCGCCGAACAGGCGGTTGATCCGGCCGGGATCGGCATGGCCGGGGTCGGCGTAGTAGGTGACCCCCACCGCTTCCAGGCGGGCGATCACCTCGTCGAACTGGTCCTCGGACACGAGGAACGCGTAGTGCTGCGACTGGATCGGCTCGTCACGCTTCGCGTAGTAGTCGAGTGTGACGCCGTTGCCGAGCTCGACGGGGAGGAACGGACCGAAGGGCGCGCCGACCTTCAGGCCCAGCATCACGGCCAGGAACTCGGCCGACAACTGCCGGTCCCGGGCGTGGACAGCGGTGTGGTCCAATCGGGCGGGAGCCGTCGGCGGCTCGTTCGCGTACGGGTTCTGCTGCTCGTTCGGCATGGGTGACATCGGTCTCCGGGTCTCGGATTCGCTGGGAACGGGCACCGCGTGGGGCGCCGCGAGGAGACTCGGAAGGAGGGCGGGGCTCTTGCCCGCCTCGCGCTCACGCCGAGGCCGGCAACCCGACTCGTGCATGGCTCAAGGCCGACCCGGCAGTCACCCGATCGAACTTAGTGACTGCCACGGGCCTGGGCAACTCCTCCGAACATCTGCCGGAAGCCTGGTCAGCGGGTGGCGCTCTCGGCGGCCTGCCGGATGATGCGGGCGACGGCCTCGGGCTGGGAGACCGACACCGCGTGGGACGCGTCGAGTTCCACCGTGTGGGCCTTGGCGCGCTCGGACATGAAGCGCTGCGCCGCCGGCGGGATGTTGCGGTCCGCGGTGGCGATCAGGCTCCACGAGGGGATCGACCGCCAGGCGGCCGCGGTGGCCGTCTCCTCCAGGGCCGCCGCGGCGACCGGGCGCTGGGTGGCGGCCATCAGGTCGGTCACGGACTGCGGCACGTCGGCGGCGAACTGGTCGTGGAAGCTGTCGGTCTTGATGTAGAGGTCGGTCCCGGTGCCGCCGTCGGCCAGCGGGAAGGGCACCGCGTCGAGGTTCGGGCCGAGGGTGCTGCCCGGGTAGGCGTTGGACAGCTCCAGGGCGCTCTCGCCCTTCTCGGGGATGAAGGCGGCGACGTACACCAGGGCCTTGACCTTCGGATCTCCGTCGGCGGCCTGGCTGATCACGGCGCCGCCGTAGGAGTGCCCGGCGAGCACGACGGGTCCGTCGACGCTCTTCAGCACGCTGGCGAGGTACGCGGCGTCACCGGCCAGGCCCCGCAGCGGGTTGGCCGGCGCGAGGACCGGATGTCCCGCCTGACGCAGGTGCTCGATGACGCCGTTCCAGCTGGAGGAGTCCGCGAACGCGCCGTGCACCAGGACGACCGTGGGCTTGTGCGGGGCGGGGCGGGCGGAGGTGTCGTTCATGGTGGTTCTTCTCCTTGGGCAGTGCGGGTCGTGTCCTTCGCCGGTGCGCCGCTGGGGCGCCGCCGACACCGAGAAATCTAGCGCCAGATTGACTTGTGCACAAGTCGATTGCAGGCAAGGCAAATGAGCGGTCGGAGGAGTCAAGGGACTGCGCGCGACGGCGCGCGAGGCCGCCCGCCGCATCGGGCTGGGCCGCCCCGGGCCGGTGCAGGGCGGAGCTAGCGCATGAGCGACCGTGAGGTCGAGGCGGGGGAGCGCCCGGTGGGCGGACGGCACCCGGTGATCGGCCTGTATCCGGCCGCGTACCGCCGGCAGCACGGTGCGGAGATCGCGGCGACCCTGGACGTCACCAGTGGCGTGGGCCGGTTGGAGGCGCTGCGCGAGACGGCGGCCGCGGCAGGGCACGCGCTGCGGATGCGGACGGGCCTGGACTCGGCCCGCCCGGCGGGGCGGGTGCTGGCCGCGCTGATCCCCTGCATCGTCGCGGTGGCGGCCTCGCTGCCGGCGGCGCTGCCGGCGGTGTGGCCGCGCGATCCGCTGCCCTGGGACGGCGAGCGCACCTATGCGCCGCTCGCCCATGCACCGTGGCCGGTCGTCCTGGGGTGCCTTCTCGCAGGCCGCTGGGCGTGCCGATGGTCGTGGGATCGGTCACCGCCTTCCAGGCGCCGGCCGGCCCCGGGGTGACCGAGTCCGGGCGCGCGGACCCGATGCACCTGTTCACCTTCTTCGCGCCGCTCATGCTGGCCTACGCCTCCGGGACGCTGTGGGCGAAGACCGCGAGCCTGACGGGCGTGGCCGCCCTCGCCATCCGCCTCGGTCGGCAGTCGCGAGCGGCCCGGCAGCGCCGCGGGACGACCTGAATCGGCGCCGGTCAAGCGCCCGGCGCACGGCGCGCTCTGACGGAGGGTGGGCAACACGGTGCCCGCCCTCCCGAGGAGTTCCGGTGTGGCCGAGGGTCACGTAAACCGGGTGAGAACGCTCGAGCGGGCCATGGTGCCCGGGTCTCGTTCGCACTCTTCTGTAACCGAGTTCCCGGTCGATGAAAGGCCCATGAGAGGGTCGGACGCAGTTTGCGGATCGCCACCGAGGAGGAGCCTTCATGCGACCACTTCCCGCCATGACCGGACGGGATGAGTTCGAGGCCCTCGTCGTCAGGACCGACTACGACGACGAATCGGCGTGGCAGGACGTGGCAGCGGCACTGGTGAAACCCTGGGGAGACGAGCAGTACGACGCTCAGGTCCACGTCATCAACGATCCGGCCTGGGCAGGAGCGGCCGTTGGCGAGGTGCTGGAGGCGGTCCGCGCTGCGGAGGACCTGTCCGTCGTATTCCTCGCCGACCGGACGACCATGCAGGCCGAAAGCCACTCGCTCCTGGCGGTCACGACGTTGAGGCGAGAGGACTGCGAGGACGATGAGGACTACGAGCAGCTGATCGAGTTCGGCCGGGAATTCCGCACCACCCCAGCGGGGGTCCACGAGGTCCACGCGAACCTGAGTATCGCCAACCTGGGATTCGAGGAGTACGCGGCATGGGCCCACGATGATTCCGAGGGGGTCTTCCGCGGATCTGACTGAAGCCGTGGACGGACCCGACCCGCACGAGCGTGGCGGGCCCGGTCCGTGCTCGGGGCGTGGGAATGTTCGTGCCAGGTGCCCCTGAACTGCGGCTTCGTACCCTGGCAGCAGGGCCAGAGCTCCCGGTCGGGTACGCCCGAAGGTGAGGCCGACGCTACTGACGGCAGTGCGCCCCGCGCCCCTGATGCGGACGGCCGCCCCCACTCGGGAAGCGGCCGTACCTCATTGGTACAACCCTGTCTGCGCATCTTCAGGGTCGGTCCTGCCTGCGTACCGACCATACGAGCCGAGTCCGGTGCGTGCACGGCGTGTCAGCTTGCATTCGGCTCGACGGGTGACGGCGCGCCAGGTCTGACTGCTGTAGACGGTGCGAAGGTCAGGACGGTGACAGGCCCCGTGGACGGACGAAGCGGGACCCATATGCGTCTGAGCCGGCATCCACGGGAAAGGCCGGGCAATCGGCCTCCACCGACCGGCTAGGCGTTGATTCCCACGTTGCCGGGAACGAAAGCCGACACTGCCAGGAGGCCGCGCGAGCAGGGTGAAACGTCGATGGGGAGGTACGCCGTGCGGGCGGCGATCGGAGCGCCCACGACGTATGCGGAGCCGGCGCGGCAGACGTCGCTCACCCCTTCCGGCACGCGTTGCCACGCGACGTTGAACGAGGCTTCACCCGAAGGCTGCACGACAAGGCGGCGAGCGGGTTCGGTGTAGAAGGCGTCGCCGCCATCGTGCGTGATCCTGATCGCGACGCGACTGCCATTCCTGCCTGCCACGGCAACGGGAGGATAGCCCCACAGCGCGCATGGCCGGGTCGAGGTGTTGATGAGGACGATGAGATCCCGCTGATGTCCCGCGTCGACCTGGCTGTTGCCCAGATGGGCCTCGAGTTCGGTGCACGGCCCTGGTCCCGCGGAAAGGCGATCATTCGCCCGGGCGGGAAAGTCGGATGTCATGGTGTCGACGGTGACGGTGGACGCCGAGCGAGAGGGGGCCGCAGCCCCCGTGCTGCGCGTGGCGTACGAGCAGCCCGGGAGGGCCGTCGCAGCACAGACGGCACCCGTCGCCAGCAGCACGCCGACGCGGCGGCCGGCAGGCCTGGTGAGGACCACGGGAAGCTCCCTTCCGGCAGGACGCCGGTCACTTGAGTTCGGGCGGCACCGACGGTGGCGGACCAACAGGTGATGTCCTGGGTCTTCCCGGCTAACGAACCGTGGTCGAAGAGATGACGGCGCCGGCCGCCCGTGATGCGCCGCAGGGGTGACTTCTCACCGTCCGGACCGGGATTTGTCGGGTACGGTGCAGCGACGGCGTCGGCCGACCGCATGCTCACCGAATATTTCGCCCCTGCCTTGCGGGCGGTGAACGCGGCGGGCACGCGTGTTGTCTCGAACGACCGGCCTTCGCCCGGCGCGTCGCCGAGGGATGTCCGATCCCGCGGTCCTTCCGGATTCACGAGAACGTGCCCCTCGGCACTTCCGGTGCCGAGCGGATCGGAAATGACGCTGACCTGCCGGGGAGTGAGCCTTCCAAACGCATCAACAACCGTCACGCAACTCGCCCAGGTCACCTATCCCGATTGCGTGTAGGGTCACGTTGGTTGTTCGGGAAAGGAACAAGAAAAATGGCGCAGCGCGTGCAGACTCTGCTGGTCGATGACATCGACGGCGGTACCGCTCACGAGACGGTGAACTTCGGCCTCGACGGGCGTGAGTACGAGATCGACCTCAGCGACGACAATGCGGCTGCGTTGCGCGATGCGCTCGCTCCGTTCCAGAAGGCTGCCCGCAAGCAGTCGCGCAGCCGTGGCAGGGGAGTGCCGCAGCAGCGGACGCAGGTCGGTGCCGACAATGCTGCGGTGCGCGCCTGGGCGAAGTCGAACGGCGTGGAGATCAGCGACCGCGGCCGTATCTCGGAAAGCGTCCGCCGTCAGTTCGAGGCCGCGGCCAACGGCTGAGACCCGCACCGGCACGACGGCCCGGCCGGCAGGGACACGCCTGCCGGCCGGACTGCGTTGCCCGCCTCACCGCAGGAGACACCACGGGCCCCCTGCCGCCGGGCCGCCAGCGTCAAGCGCGGTGGTACTGGACGGGGGTCGTGACCTGCCCGCCCAGTGCCGTGGCCGCGTGGCGCGCCCAGTACGGGTCGCGCAGCAGCTCGCGGCCGAGGAGGACGGCGTCCGCACCACCGGAGCCGACGATGGCCTGCGCCTGACCGGGCTCGGTGATCATGCCGACGGCGGCCACGGGCATGCCGGCCCCCTCGCGTACGCGCTGCGCGTAGGGCACCTGGTAGTCGGGGCCGACCGGGATGTTCACATCGGGCACATTGCCTCCGGTGGAGACGTCGAGGAGGTCGACGCCGCGGGAGCGGAGCTCCTTGGCGAGGCGGACGGTCTCCTCCGCGGTCCAACCGTCGCGCGCATCGTCGTTCTCCTGCAGCCAGTCGGTGGCGGAGACCCGGAAGAAGACCGGCAGGCCGGCAGGCCAGACCTCGCGTACGGCGTCGACGACCTCCAGGGCGAAGCGGGTGCGGCCGGCGAAGTCGCCGCCGTAGGCGTCGGTGCGGCGGTTGCTGTGCGGGGACAGGAACTGGTGGATCAGGTACCCGTGGGCCCCGTGGACTTCGGCGACCTGGAACCCGGCGTCCAGGGCCCGCCGGGCGGCGTCGGCGAACGCCTCGACGACGGCGGCGATTTCATCGGCCGAGAGCTCTTCGGGAGTCGTCGCGCCCTCCTTGAAGGCGGTCGCGCTCGGTGCGACGGGTGTCCAGCCGTGCTGGGCGTCGGGGGTGATGGGGGCGCCGCGGTCGACCCAGGTGCGTTCGGTGGAGGCCTTGCGGCCGGCGTGGGCGAGCTGGATGCCGGGCACGGTGCCCTGGGACTTCAGGAAGTCGGTGATCCGGCGGAAGGCCTCGGCCTGGGTGTCGTTCCAGATGCCGAGGTCGTACGGGCTGATCCGGCCCTCGGGGCTGACCGCGGTGGCCTCGGTGATGATGAGTCCGGTGCCGCCGGTGGCCCGGGCCGCCAGGTGTGTGAAGTGCCAGTCGTTCGGCACGCCCGCCTGGTCGCCGTCCGGCGCGGCGCTGTACTGGCACATCGCGGCCATCCAGATCCGGTTCGGAATGGTCAGCGACCGGAGGGTGAAAGGCTCGAAGAGCGTGCTCACGAAGGTGTCTCCTCAATACGTGAGAACAGTGGGAAATGAGGTGCGGGAGGGGGAATCCACCGATGCCCTCCCCATGACGAAGGTGTGTGGGCGCCGCCATGGCGGCGCCCACACACCTTCGCGGTGGTGCTGCCGCGTCTTTCAGGCGAAAGACGTGAGGATCAGCGCGGAAAGCGCCGCGCGTGGCACGATGCGGCCGGCGTCGACGTATTCGGACACGGCGTGGGCGCCGTCGCCGACCGCGCCCAGTCCGTCCAGGACGGGGCTGCCCGCGGCTGCGGCGAGGTTGCCGTCGCTCGCGCCCCCGACACCCGCCTCGTCGAGCCGCTCGCCGAGCAGCCCGGCGCAGCGCCGTGCCAGTCCGGCCAGGGCGGCCACGTCGGTGGTGCGGGTGAAGACCGGCCGGTTCCAGTCGCCGGTGATGGTGACGGTGGTGCGGGGATCGTGGGGCCGCAGGCCGTCCAGGGCTGCGGTGATGCGCTGCGCCTCGGCCTGTGTGGAGACGCGGACGTCGATGTCGGCGACCGCGTGGCCGGCGGTGACGTTGGGCCGGGTGCCGCCGGTGACGACGCCGACGTTGAGGCTCGTGCCGGCGTCGTGGTTCCGCAGACCGGCGAGATCCAGGATCTGGCGGGCCAGTTCGTCCACCGCGCTGGCTCCGCGCTCCGGGTCCAGACCGGCGTGTGCTTCCTCCCCGGTGACGGTGACACGGAACAGGCCGACGCCTTTGCGTGCCGTCTTCAGGGCTCCGCCGGGGGCGGACGCCTCGAAGACCAGGGTGGCGCGGCTGTGCCGGGCCTCGTCGACGATGACGTCCCGCGATGCCCGGCTCCCCGTCTCCTCGTCACCGTTGAGGAGCAGGGTGACGGCCGGCCGGGGCAGGCCGAGCGCGTCCAGGGCCTTCAGCGCCCAGACGGCCTGGACGAGGCCGGCCTTCATGTCGAAGACGCCGGGCCCGGTGATGCGGTCACCGTCGACGTGGAAGGGGCGTGCCGCCAGGGTGCCCGCGGGCCAGACGGTGTCGTAGTGCGCGAGGAGCAGTACGGGGGCGCCCCCGGTGCCGGCGTGGCGGCGGATCAGGATGTCGCCCGCGTCAGGGCGGCGCAGGACTTCCTGCTCGCAGTCGGTCCCCAGGCGCTCGTCGAGCCACCGCCGCAGCCAGTCGAGGCACGTGCCCAGGAGCTCCCGGTCGTCGCTGGGGCTCTCCAGCCCGGTGTAGGCGGCCAGGTCCGCCACGATCTCCTCGTGCCGGCCGGCGAGCCACGACCGGATGCGCTCGGCGTCCCCGGGGCCGGCCGCGGGCAGGTGCGGCACGTCCCGCCCGGGGGGCCGGGTCGCGTCGTCACCCCTGGCGGCCAGGGGCCGCAGGGCTTCGAGCCGCTCCTCGGACATGGTGGCGGGGTCCTTCTCGAGCTCCTTCAGGCCGTCGACCACCGCGCGCAGCACCGGTGTGGGGATGCCGTGCCGGTCGGCCCGGGCGAACACCTCGGCGTAGTGCGTGGTCACCTCGACAGGACGGCCACGGACGGCCAGGTCGCGCCAGATGCCGCTGCGGTTCTTGGGCTGGGTGCGCAGCCACCGCGTCAGCCGGTCTGCCGCGGCGCGTCCCCGCTGCGGGGACGCGCCGGCGCGGAAGGCGTCGGGCTCGAAGGCGTCGAAGGGTTCCAGGGTGACGCCGAGGGTGTCGGCGACCGCGAAGACCTCGGCGGCGACCGCGGCCATGACCGTGGTGTGCCGGTCGATCAGGTCCGCCATCGGCGCGTCCGCCAGCGCCGTGGCGGCCAGCATGGCGCCGAAGCCCGCTTTGGCCCAGAGATAGCCGTCCACGTTGCTGCTGGCCACCGCGTCGGCGCCCACCGAGAGGTGGGCCACCAGTCGGCGGACCCGCGCGGAGACCGGCCTGCCACGCATCTCGCCCAGGACGAGGGCGCCGGTGCCGCCGTCGCGCACCACGCCGGGTTCGGTCACGTCGGCGAAGACGTTGATGAAGGCGGCGATCGTCCGGTCCGGTCCCACCCGCTCGGCGATGCGATCCTCGTTGAACCCGTTCTGCAGGGAGGCGACCCATCCGTCCGGGCGGAGGCGCGGGGCGATCCAGTCGAGTGCCGTGTCGGTCGCCTGTGCCTTCACGGCCAGCAGCACGTGGTGCAGCGGGCCCTCGTACTCCTCCGGCAGCAGCGCCTCGACGTGCGCGACCTCGGGTTCCCGGCCGTCACGGGCCAGCGCGAGCCCGTGCGCGCGGATGGCCTCGACGTGAGCACGATCGGTGTCGACGAGCCGGACGCGCTGTCCCGCCCGTACCAGGCGGTGGGCGAGGACGCCGCCGATGGCGCCGCCCCCGACCACGGTGTAGGTGCCCTCGGTCATGCGGTGCGTCCCTCCTGGATGCGGGGCAGGTGCAGGGTTCCCGCGCTGGAGCCGCCGTCCACCCGCAGGACCTCTCCCGTGATCCAGGAAGCCTCCGGTGTGCTGAGCCAGTAGACGGCCTCGGCGATGTCGGACGGCGTTCCCGCACGTCCGAGCGGGTTGACCGAGATGGCGGCGGCGTACTCCGCGGAGACGGGATTGACGCTGCTGCCGACCGGGACGAATCCCGGGCTGACGGCGTTGACGCGGATGCCCTCGGCACCGAGTTCCAGGGCGGCGGCGCGTGTTGCCATCTCCAGCGCGGCCTTCGACGTCGCGTAGGGGCCGCCGCCGAGGCGGGAACGCAGCGCCGATCCGGACGAGATGTTGACGACGCAGCCCCCGGCCCCGTCCTGCCGTGCCTGCCTCGCGTACGCGGCGGTGGCCAGCACCGGCGCGCGCAGGTTCAGGTCGAACAAGCGGTCCCAGGTCCGCGCGGTGACGTCGGCCATGTCCAGGGAGGGGTAGACACCGGCGGCGTTGACCAGGACGGCGATCGGGCCTCCGGCCGCCCGGGCCCCTTCGACCAGAGCGCCGGCGGTGTCGGGCTCCGTGAGGTCCCCGGGAACGGGATGGGCCCCCAGCGCTGCGGCGGTGTCCTCCAGCGCGTCGCCCGGGAGGTCGGCGAGCGTCAGGCGGAAGCCTCCTTGCGCGAACCGCCGGGCGACCGCCCGCCCGATCCCGCCGGCGGCGCCGGTGATGACGGCGTGGGGCATCAGGCGAACTCCTTGTCCTTGGTCTCGGGCATGGTGAGGTAGACGACGAGGGAGACGAGCGAGGCGGCGGAGACGTAGAGCCACAACCAGCCGCCGTAGTGGTGGTCGTGCATCCAGGTGGTCACGTAGGGCGCGGTGCCGCCGAAGAGGGCCACCGCCAAGGCGTACGGGAGGGCGATGCCGGTGGCGCGGATCTCGGGAGGGAACTGCTCGGCCATGATGACCGCGCAGTTGGCGGAGTAGCCCAGGATCAGCAGCATGCCCGTCAGCTGCACCAGGAACAGGCGGGTGAAGCTGGCGTCGAGGAAGTGGAGCAGGGGCCAGCTCAGCACGATGAACCCGGCGGCGAATCCGGCCAGCGTGGGCTTGCGGCCGATGCGGTCGGACAGCCGGCCGACCAGGGGCAGCAAGGTGATGAAGACGGCCAGGCACAGGCTCTGCGAGAGCAGTGCCTTGCTCAGGGGTATGCCGGTGGTCAGGTTGGCGTACGTGGGCAGGTAGTTGACCCAGATGTAGTAGGTCAGGGTGCCGGCGATGGTGATGCCGGCGACGCGCAGGGCCGCGCGGGGATGCTCGGTGACCATGATGCGCAGGGGGTTCGAACGGGTGAGGCCCGCGCTCCGTGCCCGGTGGAAGGAGTCGGTGTCCTCCACCGAGATCCTCAGCCACAGGCCGGCCAGTCCCAGCAGGCCGCCGGCGGCGAAGGCCACCCGCCAGCCCCAGGAGTGCAGGGCCGCGTCGTCCAGCGTGGATGTCGTCAGGGTGCCGAGCAGCGAGGCGATCAGTGCGCCGCCGCCGACGGGCACCTGCTGCCAGGAGCCGGCGAACGCGCGGCCGCCCCGGACCCCGGATTCGACCAGGAACGCCGAGGAGGACCCGAACTCGCCTCCGGCGGAGAACCCCTGGACCAGCCGGGCCAGCAGGAGCACGAGGGGGGCGGCGACGCCGATGCTGCCGTACGACGGGGTCAGCGCGATGACGAACGACGCGCCCGCCATCAGACCCACGGTCAGCGTCAGGCCCTTCGTGCGGCCGTTGCGGTCCGCGTAGACGCCGAGTGCCGCGGCACCGACCGGGCGCATGACGAAGCCGACGGCGAAGATCGCCAGCGTGGACAGCAAGGCGACGTCGTCGGCGCCGGAGGGGAAGAACTCGGTGGAGATGATCTTCGCGAAGATCGCGTAGAGGGCCCAGTCGACCCACTCGATGGTGTTGCCGACGGCGCCCGCGGCGATGGCCTTCACCTGACGCGCGTTCAGGCGCGCGGCGGGCTCGGCGCCCGTGGGGGCGGTCCGGTCCTGCTGTGCGGTCATGCTCTGCTCTCCGTTCCGCGAGACGGGATGTCGTGGCGCACCGCTTCCGCCAGCTGTGCGTGGGTGGCGTACCAGACGCCGGGGTGGGCTGCGATGTGGTCGAGCAGTTCACGCAGGACGACCAGGCGCGAACGGTGGCCGATCACGTGGGGGTGCAGGGTGAGCTGGAAGACCCCGCCGTCCCGGTAGGCGGCGTCGAACTCGTCCGTCCAGATCTCCAGGACGTCGCGGGGGCGGGTGTACGGCCGGACGGAGCCGTAGCGGTCCATCGTGAAATAGGGGGCGTCGTCGCGGATCCAGTCGACGGGGATCTCCACCAGCCCCGTGGGCTGCCCGGCTGCGAGGATCTCGTACGGCTCGTCGTCGGCCATCAACGAGGAGTCGTAACTGAACCCCAAGCCGAGGAGGGTCTCCAGCGTGCTCGGCGAGAAGTCCCAGGAGGGGGTGCGGACACCGACCGGTCGCTCACCCGTCAGCCGGGTCAGCGTGTCCACGGACCTCTCGACCAGGGCGCGCTCGTCGGCCGCCGACAAGAGCGTGTTGCGTTCGTGGATCCAGCCGTGCACGGCCAGTTCATGGCCGGTCCGGGTGTAGGAACGGGCCTCCTCCGGGTGGAGCAGGGCGGACACGGCCGGCATGAAGAACGTCGCCGGCACGCCGTACTTCTCCAGCAGCGCCAGGATGCGGGGTGCGCCCACGCGAGCGCCGTACTCGCCCTGGGCGAGCCGGCCGGGGCTCGTCTCTCCGTCACGCAGCGGGATCGTCTCGTGGTCGGGATCGAAGGACACGGCGACGGCGACGCGAGCCCCGCCGGGCCACTGGGCGGGGGTGAGGCGCCGTCCGGCGCGCACCGCGTCGACGTGCCGGCGCCATTCGCTCTCGGGCCACCGCCAACTCTCCGCGGGCGGGGTGCTGTCCGTTTCGGGCATGGGAGGTCTCCACTTTGTCGGGAACGACAGGAGGAAGAGATCCGCGAGGAGCGCGACGCCGAAGCGGCGTGCCCTGGCGGGGAAGGCGGCGGTCGGACCGCCGGAGAGCCCGGACCCGAGCAGGTCAGGCCGGGATCGTCATCTTGGTCCAGGCGTGCTTGAGGGTGGCCAGATGCAGGGTGATCTCGGAGGCGACCAGGCCGGGCAGGGCGCCGACGACCTCGGCCGTGTAGCGGAACACGTCGGTGCGGTGGGGCAGGACGACGTGCCCGACCAGGTTGAACCTGCCGGTGGCGGCGGACAGGAACTTCGTCCCGGCATGGCGGGCGAGCTGCCGTCCGGCCGCGTCGAGCCGGTCCGGCTCGACCGACAACCAGACCATGAACTCGGCCTCGAAACCCAGCAGCGCCGGGTCGACCAGGGTGCGGAAGTACAGCACCCCCCGGTTGACCATCCGTTCCAGGGCCCGGGACACACTGGACTCGCTGCGCCCCAACTGCCGTGCGAGCGTGCTCATCTGCAGCCGCCCGTCCGAGGACAGGGACCCGGCGACCTCCCGTTCCAGATCGGACAGCGCTTGTGGCGCCTCGTCCCACCCGGTGCGTTCGAAGGGCGCCGCCAGCGCTACGGGACGCAGCGCGTCGCGGGCCTGCGGGGGCAGCAGGCCCGTGTCCCAGTGGGCCGGTGACGTGAAGCTGCGGATGGCGGCGACGCACTCCGTACCCGTGATCAGGTGGGCGCCCGGCAGATCGGTGTACAGCAGGCGCATCAACTGGTCGTTGTCCTGGGCGACGAAATCCACGATGAGGTCCGCCGCGCCGGTGACCACCGCCAGGAAACGCACCTCCGGGCACTCGGCCAGCAACCGCGCCAGTTCCAGGCCCTTCCCCGGACGCGCCTGGACACGGACGAGCATGGACGAACCGGACATGGTGCGGTCGAGTTCCAGGGTCGCCACGACGCGGACGAGCCCCCGCTCGCGCAGGCTCTGGTACCGGCGCTGCACGGTGGTCTCGCTGGCGCCCGCCCAATGGGCGATCGCACTCCACGGGGCACGGCCGTTGAGCTGGAGCGCCGCGATGATGCGGCGGTCCATATCATCGACGATTGCGGAGTGGGGGCGATCAGGCATGCCGGAACATTAAGCCTGGGCCAAATGACGGTCAACGGAGGAATCCTGCGCCATGGCGAAGGCACCTCTTCCCGCGCTCCGCCCGTCTGGCGCCCGCATATTGCATATCTGCAGGTCAACAGTCATACGGGGGTTCGCTGCGAGAGTGCAGGATACCTTCACGGAGCACTGCACTTTTCTTTCATGGCCGCATACCGCACGACAGGCCGGAGATATGGACGATGGCACGCTGCTTCTATTTCGGCACGCCGCTTCCAGTTGTTCCGTCCCCGGGTCAATCGGTGAGCGTTGCGTCCGGACCACGCCGCGGCACGTCACCGCGGGAAGCCGTCAGACGGACCGTTGGGCACCGTAGGTGCCGTGGTCCATGCGGAATCTCATCGCGTCGGTACCGAAGGCTTTGATGTGTCCGATCAGTATCGACTTCAGGGGCTCGGGAAGCTTCCGGCCGTGGGCGTTCGTCCACTCAAGTGAGCCGAACAGTTCGGCGGCACCGTCGAGCTGAGCCGGGTCTGGCGGGTGCACGGTGAGTGCGGCGAGCAGGATGTGGGCGTCCTCGGCCAGCAATTGGCGTAGCACCGCCAGGTCGTACCACATGGAGCCGCCGGAGGACTCCCTGGACCGAATCCCCGCCCAGGCCAGTAGGACGCGAATCCGTTCGATCGCGTCAGGGTAGTGACGGCGGGTACGCATGACGAGCCGCTTCTCCGCCTCCCGCAGTCGGCTTGACCAGGCCAGGAGGTCGTCACCCGGCGCCTCGGCCACGTCCGCGGCCGCATCGGACAGCCCTGCCGGCGCGGCGTGTATCCACCGCATCCGGCGCTGCTCGGCCTCGTTCTCCTGGACGGCCAGCTCGGCCTGGACCCTTTGTGATCCGGTCAGGCCTCGCTCCGCCAGCCATGCGGTGAGTGCCGGTCCGTCCTCCAGGTCGGCGTCGCAATCACCGAGCCCTCGGAGACCGGTCCGGTGGTGCAGGGACCAGCGCGCGATCAGTCTGCCGCTCGGGTCGTGAATCAGGATCGTCGGCCAGCCGATGCACCGGCACAGGTCGCCGGTCCCACCGTCGACGATGGACAGCACCCGAGCGAGGTCGGCGATCTCGCCACCGGTCACCACGAGTCGCGGCAGGTCGGCGGAGTCGGTCTGGTCGGGCGGTCCCTCGACGATCTCGACGCGAGCGGCGCGGGCCAGCACTGCCCGCAGCCGCGCTGTGGTGGGCGGGCCCTCGCCCGTACCCGGCGATCCCTGATGCGTCACGCCCGCGAGCATATCGGCGCTCGACGAACCGGGACCGCCGGTTTTTTCAGGGGCGACGGCCCGCGTCTTGGAGGACTTCAGGACGCGGGAAAGCATGCCCGCGCCCCAGGGGAGACGAGCCTGCGGAGAGCCGCGGCACCGGTGACCGGGGTGCATCGCCGCACCCTGCGCTTCCCTTCCAGGAGGGCGGGACGCATCCGCCGGGCGGGGGTGGCCCCGAAGGGCCTCGTGCACTCGCCCATGCCGGCGCCCACGTAGGGGACTTCGCTCCGTCAGCGCCCCGCCCCGCACGGTAAGGTGCGGCCCGAACGCTCGTTCTGTGATCATGCCGGGAAGCGGTGCCATGTCCTGACGCTCTCCGCCGCCAGGTGGTCGTCGGCTGCCCGGACGGTCTCACCGGCGAGCGTCCTACGCATCCCACCGACGAAGGAAGAGTGCCTTTCCTGTGAAACCAACCCTGACCCGAGCAGGTCTCGGGGTCTCCCTCGTGGCCCTGCTCCTGACCGCGCTGGCGGGCTTCCAGGCAAGCGCTGCCGAATGGCAGGACTGCCCCGACGGCCGAGTGTGCGTCTACACCGACACCGACGGCCAGGGGCGGGAACTCCCTTCGGCACCGGACGCCGCGATCCAGGTCCACACCGCACAGTGGGACAACCAGATCAGCTCCGTGCACAACAACTCGCCGTACTGGGCCTGTCTTTACGAGGACACCTACTACGGCAGCGTCGTCCAGGCGATCCGGCCCGGCTTCCAGGGCAACCTGGCCGACACCAGCACCCAGCTCGATGACCGGGTCAGTTCGCAGAAGTCGGCGAAGTCCAAGAGCGGCTGCTTCACGGGCTTCGAGCGGTGCCCCGACGGAAACCTCTGCCTTTTCACGCAGCCCAGCGGCCGGGGCGCCATGACGACCTCCCAGGGCGACGTCGACCGCTACGACGCCGCGTGGGACAACCGCGTGGTGTCCGTCGCCAACTACACCAACCTGCACGTGTGCTTCTACCGCGATCCTGGCTACGGGGGCTCGTGGACCGACGCGGGCACGACGTACCGGACCTACGTGGTGCTCAAGACCGACGCCACCGTGATACCGCAGCCGTACGCGGGCAGCTTCTCCGCCCACAAGCTGGTCGAAGGGACGAGCGCATGCTGAACCGCGGACGACTGAACGCGAGCCGGGTGGCCGGCCTGGGTGCCGCCGCGCTCATCCTGGCCTCCTCGACGGTGGCCGCACCCGCCGGAGCCCAGACTTCGGGCGCCCAGGCGGAGACGACCCTCACCCTCGACCTGCTGAACTCGGGCACACACGACGACGACACGGGCGTACCCGGGGTCACCCGAACGACCTACGCCTACACCGGCACTTCGGGCCCATACAAGGTCAACGTGGTGCTCGTCGACCCGGACAAGGCGCCGCTGACCCTCAAGGGGACGTACGGCAGCGGCATGGCTGCCGCCCAGACCACCACCTCGATGCTCCAGGGCGTGTCCACCAACCTGCTGCGCCGCCCCCGGGCCGGGGTCAACGGGGGCTTCTTCGACATCGACGCCACCGATCCGTCCGCTCCGCCCTACAGCGGCGACGTCGCCGGCGTCGTGATCCGCAACGGGCGGCTGCTCAGCGAGGCCGTCAGGGGCAAGGGCGACAAGCCGGTGGGCTCCGCGCTGGTACTGCAGCACGGCCGGGTGTACATCACCGAGCTGAACACCACGCTCACGGTGCAGCCGAAGGACGGCTCCGTCCCGCCGCGGCAACTCGACGGCATCAACCGCTTCCCCGGTCGCAACGCCCATTGCGAGGGGGCCGCGGAAGCCGACGCCGACGAGACCTACGAGAACGGCGTCTGCACCGATCCGAGCGAGATCGTGTCCTTCACCCCCGAATACGGCGCGAACACGCCCACCACCGCCGCCAAGGCCCTGGGGAACGACCCGGACCATCCGAACGAGCCCGGAACGATCAGCCTCGATGGCGGCATCGAAGTCGTGCTGGACGCGAACGACACGGTCCTCGCTCGTTACGAGCCTCGCGGCGGCCGCGCCGTCCCCGTCGGCGGCCGCATTCTCCAGGGTATCGGCGAGGGAGCCGTCTGGCTCCGCGCGAACGCTGCCGTCGGCTCGCAGCTGAAGGTGTCCGAGACGCTCGTCGACACACGCTTCGGCGACGACATCCCCCTCAGCCCCTCGCTGAACGCGACCGCCGGCGGTGACCTGCTGGTACGCAACACCGCGGTCGAGTACGTCCAGCCGGCGGGGACCACCGACTCCGCCGTGGCGCGCACGGCCATCGGCACCGACGGCTACGGTCGGATGATGCTCGTGACGGTCGACCGGGGCAGCGCCAGCAAGGGCGCGACCCGCCTGGAGATGGCCAACCTGCTCCGCGACCTCGGCGCGGTGGACGCCCTGAACATGGACGGTGGCGGCTCGACCACCCTGGTGTGGCAGAACGCGCTCGCCAACACCCCGTCGGACGGGAAGGAACGTGCCGTCGCCGACGCGGTCTTCGCCGGTCCGGGCGGATACCCCCTTCAGTGAGCCGGTGCCCGGCGGTGTCCGTTCCGCCGGACGAGGGCGCCGTCGCCTGAGATGCGCCGCCACCGGTCCCGAACAGGGGATGAAACCGGTGGCGGCACAGGGCGAACGGCGATGGGGGTTGAGCGCGTGACGAGGGGACTGTGCTGATCGGCTATTCGTTGCCGTGGACGAGCGCCGACCCCAACGGTGTACGCCGGTAACGGATCTCGTGACGGTGTCGCGCCCCGACGACCAGCCCGCTGTCCCGCAGCACCCTCAGGTGCTCGGAGACCGTGGCGGGTGCCAGCTGGTGCCGTTGTGCCAGCCGTGTTGTCGACGCCGGCTCGTCGAGCGCCGTCAGCAGGGCGGCACGGGTTCCCCCGATGAGTCGTGCCAGGGCGGCGCTCGGGAGTTCACGCGTCGGCTGCCAGAGGTTGCCCAGGCCCCGGGCCCGGTAGGCGACCGCCGGCTGCCACGGCGGCTGCGTGATCACGATCGCCTCGTCCCACTTGAACACGCTGGGCATGAGCAGCACGCCTCGCCCGGCGAGCGCGACGTGCTCGTTGCCGCCGGGGTCGCGTACGAGGGTGTCGCCCGTCCAGTGCAACGTCCGGTCGAGATCGGCGAACAGGCCGTCCAGACCGCCTTCGGCAAGTCGCCGCGAGCGGTAGGCGATGTCGGCCTCCAGCGCTGCGCGCACCTGCGGCCACACCGGCTCGACGAGCGCCTGCCACGCCGCGCGCACCAACTGTGTCAGGAGCCCGAGCACGTCGGCCGGGTCGCCGAGCAGCAGCCCTCCGAGTCCGTCGGCCTGGGCGCCCGGGGTGTCGAGCAGTGACATCTCGATCTCGCGGCGCACGACGGAAGCGGGCGTGGCTGCCATCCGGGTGAGCTCGCCGTCGAAGTCCGGGGAGGAGGTGAGCGGGGGCAGGGAGAGGAAGTCCGGGGTGTAGCCGCGACGTGGCTGCAGCAGAGTGAGCGGCCGCAGGTCGACCGCCTGAAGACGGGGCAGCGCCTCCTGCAGCCACCGACGGTGATGCGGACCGGGCCCGGGGCCCTGCGGTCCGGTCGCGATCCGTACTGCGGCGAGGGTCTCGAAGACCGGGGAGTAGGCGAACCGGCAGCGGGCCAGGTCGGACGGCCCGAAGCCGAGGCTGATGGCCACGCCCACCCCCGTGGGTTCCGTGTCCCGAGCGTCGTACGCCGGCGACGGTGATTCGGCCCGTACCGAATCACTGGTGGTGATCCTAACCGCCTGGCCAGGATTGATCACCTCGGCCGGCACCGGTCGAACCCACCGGAGAATCAAGGGAGTACGGCAATGCACGACGTCACCGACCAAGCCGGGCCGGGCGGCCGGTATGCCGAGGTCAACCGCCGCGCCGCCGCGCTGTTCGCCGTCATCGACAACCACGAGGAGGCCGCGTTCCTCGCGCAGATCGACGCGCTCGTGGCCGAACTGCCCGAAGGAGATGCCGACGGCCTGTTCCACAGGGCCTGCGCCCGCGACTCCTGGGGCCATTCCGGCCTGGCCGTCCCGCTCTACCGCGAGGCGCTCGAACGCGGCGGCCTGACCGGCGAGAACCGCTGCCGCGCCGTGATCCAGATGTCCAGCTCCCTGCGCAACACCGGCGATGCGGCCGCGGGCCTGGCGATGCTGGAGGCCGAGCGCGCCCACGGCTCGGACCACCTCGACGACGCTCTCGATGCCGTCACCGCGCTGTGCCTCGCCTCACTCGGCCGCGAACGCGAAGGGCTGTCGCTCGTCCTGATCGCCCTGGCCAAGCATCTGCCGCGGTACAACCGCTCCATGGCCCACTACGGAAAGGCTCTGATCGAGGACTGAGTTGGCACAGCGCCGCCGACACCCGTACCGCGCACCTCGGCGCGGAACCGGATCGCCGCCCGTCGCGTCGGAGCGACAGCCGACCACGGAAAGGCACGCCGATGCCGAGACCTCACGCACTCCTGCTCACCGCGGTGTCAGCGCTCGCGCTGGCCGCGACCGCCTGCGGCTCCGATACCGAAGCGGCCCCGGAGCCCCGATGGGCCGAGCCGGCGCGGTACTCCTTCACGCTGCTCTCCGAAGGCGGCGAGCGCGGTGGCCTGGGCAAGTACCGGATCACCGTGGCGGACGGGAAGGTGGCCGAGGCGGTAGGTCTCGACGAGGCGGCCCGGCGGACCATCGCCCGCGAGCCGCAGAACGTGCGGACCCTGCGCGACCTCCTCACCGAGCTGCGACAGGCCCGGGCGGACGAGGCCGATGTCGCGGACGCGGTGTTCGCTCCCGACGGACACCCCACCGAGATCCACCTCGACTGGGAGACGAACTCCGTGGACGACGAGGCCGACTACCTGATCACCGAGTATCGCGTGCACCCCTGAGGATCGTTCGCGCTTGCGCACCCCCACACCACCCGGGTCGCAGAGCACGACCGTGTCCCTGCCCCCTGCTTCTCTACAGCGCCGCCGACGGGAGAGGGACACCACGGTCCGCGGCGACGGCGCGGGCCGCTTGGGCGCAGGCCGAGAACCGCTTCCCGGCGCGGTCGACCACCCCGGTCACGGGGTCGGCCGTACACGGGTGGGCACGGTCGCCGTGCCAGGTGCACCGGGCAGCGGACACGCTGCCCGGGTCGAGTTCGGACAGATCGATCCACACCGCACTTTTCTCCATGCCGCACAGACTGGCACGCCCGGCAGCCTCCGCGGGCGCAAAAGCGGTCTGCGCCGGTCTGCTCAGCCCCGACCAGGAGGGCCGCTCGGGCCGCGTGGACCGGCAGAGACCGGGCGGACGGTCTGCCGACCGCTCGGGGCGGTCGTCAGCGGATTCCGGCCTCGGCCCGCGCGTAGAACGCGGCGAGTGCCTGGGGGTTCTTGGTGTAGACGTCGATCTTGCGCACCGTGCCGTCCTCGACCTGGTGGATCTCCACCATGGTCAGCGGGAACTCCTCACCGGTGGTGCGGGCCGTGAGCGTTCCGGTGAGCGTGCCGACGACGCCCGCCGGGCCCTCGTACACCTCGGCCGCGGTGATGGCGACGGCGGCGTAGCCCATCATCGCGCCGAGGACCGACTGCACGAACACCTCGCGGCCCTGGTGCACACCGCCGTACGGGAGCTGGTTCGGCTCGTCGACGATCACCTCAGGGGCGAGCCTTTCCAGGAGACCCGGGACGTCGCCCCTGCTCAGCGCGGCGTACAGCCCCCGCACGACATCCGCGGGGCTCTCAATCACCGTCTCGGTCGCCTTGTTCATCGTCTGTGTCCTTCCGGTCCTGTTCACCATGGGGGTGGTGCCCCGGGGGGTCGGGGCACAGACCATGCAACGCCGGACGGCCGGGGCGGGGGAGTCCCTGCCGTGAGGGGTACTGCCAGGGTCCCCCACGCTTCGCGCGGCCTGCCTACCCTGTCCGTATGGACAACCGGGACGCCGTCAGTGCCTTCCTCCGCTCCAGACGCGACAGGATCACCCCCGAGCAGGCCGGACTGCCGACGTACGGTCAGCGGAGGGTGTCCGGGCTGCGCAGGGGTGAGGTGGCCACGCTCGCCGGGGTCAGCGTCGAGTACTACACGCGCCTGGAGCGCGGCAACCTCAAAGGTGTCTCCGGCAGCGTGCTGGACGCCCTCGCCCGGGCGTTGCGGCTCGACGCCACCGAGCGCATGTACCTGTACGACCTCGCCCGTGCCGCGGGACCGGCGCCCGCGGCGCGGGTACGGGCACGGGTACCGCAGCAGAGCCGGCCCGCGGTGCGGCCGAGCGTGGCGCGGATCGTCGAGGGGATGCCGCGGATGCCGGCGTTCGTGATGAACAACCGCCTCGACACGCTGACCGCCAACCCCTTGGGCCGGGCCCTGTACGCGGAGATGTACGCCGACCCGACCTGCGGAGCGAACGTCGCCCGGTTCGCCTTCTTCCATCCCGCGGCCGGGCGGTTCTACGCCGACTGGGAACGCATGGCCCGTTTCGCCGTCGGCGCCCTGCGTGTCGAGGCGGGAAGGCACCCTTACGACCGGGAACTGACGGACCTGGTCGGTGAACTGTCCACCCGCAGCCACGCCTTCCGCATGCTGTGGGGATCCCACGACGTGCATGTCTTCCGCGACAGCACCAAGCGCCTCAACCACCCGCTCGTGGGCGACCTGGAACTCGACCAGGAAACCATGAGCCTGCCCGACGAAAGCGGTCTGAGCGTGGTCGTCTACAGCGCGCCCTCCGGGTCCGCCGCCGAGGACGCCCTGACGATCCTCGCCAACTGGTCCGCCACCGCAGCGGAGCGGGAGGCGGACCACACCGACGAGCGGCGCAAGGGTTGACGATCCGCGATGCGGCGCCGGCCCGCACCGATGCGTCGTGCGCGGTGCGGGCCGGCGCCGCCGGGGGCCGGGGTGCCGGGTCGGCTGTCAGAAGCCGCAGTACTGGTTGGACCCGTTGTAGGGCAGCAGTGAGTCCTTCACCCATCCGGTGCGGTCGTCGTGCTGGTTGTAGAGGTACGTCCAGGTGCCGTTCTGGCCGGACGTCCAGCAGTAGTAGATCAGGACGTCCTGGTTGTCGGCCCAGCCGACGACCCCGCACGCCGTGCTGGAGCCGCTGCGCATGTTGGCGCTGACGCCCGGCGGCATGCGCACGTCCGTGCCGTCCGTGCCCCAGGCGCCCTGACCGCAGGACGCGTTGGCCGTCGCCGGCCCCGCGGTGCTCACGACCAGGGCCGCCGGCACGGCGAGCACTCCGGCGGCCAGTGCCGCCCATTTCGCCTTGCGTGTCGATCGCATGCTTGATCCCCTCCCGTTGGCGCCGGCATGGTTCCGGTGGAGGCGAACCCGCCGGCCGCGGCTGTCAGAAACCGGACGGCGGTGCGACGTTCGTGCTGATCTTGCCGTAGGTCGAGTTGGAGCCGTAGGTGATCCTGATGAAGATGTTGGTGGCCCGGCCGCTGAAGGTCGCCGACTTCGCGGTGTAGACGCCGTTGCACTCGCTCGCCTGCGAGCTCGCCCCGGTGGGCGACAGGATCACGTTCGACTTGGCGCAGACGCCGTCGGTGAGGGCGTCGTACAGCTCGAACTTCACCGTCTGCCAGTAGGAGCCGTCGAAGATGTTCTTGCCCCAGGTGACGGAGCAGTTCCGGAGCCTGGCGTGGGTCGTGCCACCGGAGTCGTTGACCCACAGGGACGCGCAGGCCACGGTCGACGTGCGGTCGCCCGTGTCGGCGGCGGCGGTGGTCGGCGCGACGGCGGCGCCCGCGAGCGTCGAGCCCAGGGCTAAGGCGAAGGCGCCTGCGGCGCTGGTCAGCGACCTGCGCGACGGACGTACGGACATGGTTCCCCCTCGTTGGTGTGGTGCGTACGGCGGACCGCCGCCGGCGCGGCGGTCCGGGCGGTCGGACGCGGCCGCGGTGATCACGTCACCGCGATTCGATTCTTTGTGCGAATCGACGCCAGTCTGTTCCATGGATCATGTCCACAACAAGCACCCGTGTACGACACATTGACGTACCGTCAGAAGCGATCACCGTGTGCGGGATGCCGGTCGGGACCGCGCACTCCGTCAGGGGCGGCTCGGTGCCGGCTCCGGCTCTCGCGGGTGCGCTGCCGCGCGGCGGGGGAGCAGCAGCGGGGTCGCCAGCAGGAGCACGCCGGCCAGGCCGATGGCGGTGCGCGCCCCGAGCAGACCTCCCAGCACGCCCCAGACGGCCGTCAGGAGCGCCGTCGAGGCCTTGGTCGTCACCGCCCAGGCGGACAGCGTGCGGGCGACCCGGTCGGTCGCGGTGCGCTCGAGGCGGTAGGTGGCGTGGACGGGGTTGAAGATCCCGCAGCAGAAGATGAGCCCCAGTTCGACGCCCATCACCAGCAGCAGCCCTCCGGTGCCCGGCCCCAGGAAGGCCAGGCCGACGGGCCAGAGCGCGCGCAGCGCCCCCGTGACGACCAGGACCTGGCGCTGTCCGAACCGGGTGACGAGCGGCCGGGCCAGCCGCGAACCGAGCAGCCCGCCGATCGAGGGCGCCGCGAAGGCGAGGCCGTACTCCCATGCTGTGAACCCGAGCTTGCCGAGCATCAGGACGGCGAGCAACGGCTGGACGGCCATCACCAGGCCGTTGAACAGGGCGGTGTTGAAGAACAACGGACGCAGTGCCCGGTCGGCGAGGATGTACCGCCAGCCGTCGAGCAGGTCCCGGCTCCTCATGCGCGTGGCCTCCCGGCGCTCGGGCCGCGGCTCGTGCCCGCCCGTCGCGCGGATGCCGAGGGCCGAGAGCAGGTAGCTGACCGCGTCGGCCACCACCGTCGCCACCGGGCCGAGCAGCCCGATCGCCGCGCCGCCCAGCGGTGGTCCGATGATCGTGGTCGTCCATGCCGTGGACTCGAAGCGGGCGTTGGCGACGAGCAGGTCCTCGGCCGGCAGCAGGGTCTTCACGTAGGCGCCGGAGGCGGCGCGGAAGGTGATGTCGGCCGCCGCGACGGCGACCGAGACCAGCAGGAGCTGGAGGAAGGTGAGGACGCCGAGCGCGAACGCGGCGGGGATGGTCAGCAGCGCCGCGAACCGCACCAGGTCCATCGAGATCAGCACGTGCCGCTTGCGGCGGAACTCCACCCACGGGCCGAGCGGCACCGCCACGGCCGCGCCCACCGCGGACCCCACGGAGGCGAGCGCGGCGACCTCGGCCGGTCCGGCGTGCAGCACCTGGATGGCGATCAGGGGGAACGCGCCGAAGGCGAGCCACGTGCCGAGCGCGCTGGTCCCGTACGCTGCCCACAGCCACCCGAACCGCCGTCCCAGCCGGTGCCCGCTCCCCATGCCCGACGCCCCTCGCCACTCACCCTGCACAACCGGTCCGCGATCGGACTCATCAAAGCGAGGCCCGCGGCCTGGGATCAAACAACCGCAGAACCGGCGGCCACAACCAATGGTTGTGGCCGTAGGGTGTCGGGCATGGACATCGAGACCGTCCGGACCTTCGTCGCCGCCGCCGACGCGGGGCGGTTCCAGGAGGCCGCCGCCGAGCTGGCGGTCACCCAGCAGGCCGTCTCCAAGCGCATCGCCGCGCTGGAGCGCAGCCTCGGCGTGCGGCTGTTCACCCGCACGGCGCGCGGCGCCGAGCTCACCATCGACGGGCAGGCGTTCCTGCCCCACGCGCGCGAGCTGCTGCGCGTCGCCGAGCGCGCGGTCGCGTCGGTGCGCACCGGCCGCCGTCCGCTGCGCGTCGACATCATCGCCTCGCGTGGCGCGGCGTCGGGCATGATGCGCGGCTTCCACCGCGCGCACCCCGAGATCGAGCTCGACGTGGTGATGCTGTTCGACATCGAGACGGCCGTCGCCGCCATCCGGTCCGGTGAGATCGACGCGTCCTTCCGCGCCGTCGCCGCGCCCGGCCGGCCCCTTCCCGAGGACGTCGAGTCCGTCCGGGTGCTCGACGAACCGCTCGAGCTCCTCGTCGGCCCCGCCCACGCGCTGGCGGGCGCCCGGTCGGTGACGGTCGCACAGCTCTCCGGGCACCGGATCTGGATGCCCGGCATCGTGCCGGGTACCGAGTGGTCCGCCTACTACGACGACCTCGTCGCCGAGTTCGGCCTCACCATCGAGGCGACCGGCCCCAACTTCGGTTCCGACGCGCTCCTCGACACCGTCGCCGACACCCCGGCCCTGGCCACCTTCATGGGCGGGAACACCAGCCTCGTCTGGCCCGCCGGCCACGGCCTGCGCCGCATCCCGGTGACCGACCCGACACCCGTCTACCCGCACTCGCTCCTGTGGCACCGCGACAACCCCCACCCGGCGCTGGCCACCCTCCGCGCCCACCTCGCCGCCGCCACGGCCGGCCACGACGCCGCCGGGACCTGGACGCCGGGCTGGGTGACCGCGCACTGAACGCCGCCGCGTCCACGATGATCCCGGCAGGACTGCGGCGGCGCGGGGCTCGCCCTACGTCGCCCTGCGCTCGCGGGCTTCCGGTTCCTCCGCCGCCCCGCGCGACGGGACACCGGGCCGCGTGAGCGGCGCGAGCCGCTGGACGGCGCTGTCCACGAGTTCGAGGTCCGCCTTGGTGTGGGCGATGGCGGCGTCGATGAGGAGGGCCACCAGAGGGTCGTCGGTGTGGCCGCGCCGCAGGCGGGTGAGACCGGCGAGTTCGGAGAGGTAGGTCTGGCGCTGGGTCTCCACCAGGGCGTGCACGGCGTCGGAGCCCAGTGAGGCGGCGCCGAACAGCTTGAGGAACAACTCGTCACGGAAGCCGCCCGTGCGGACCCACGCCGTGGTCGCCCAGGAGTGCAACTCGTCCTGGCCCTGCGCGGTGAGGGTGTAGCGCGTCTTGTCGGGGCGGTCGCTCTGCGCCACTTGGGACCGGGTGACGTGGCCGTCGCGCACCAGGCGGTCCAGGATCTGGTACAGGTGCCCGATGTTGAGGCCGCCCCACTGCGGGCCGATGGCGTCCTCGAAACGGCTCTTGAGCTCGTAGCCGTGGCTCGGTCCCTCGGACAGCAGCGCGAGCACTGCGTGGTGCAGCGGCATTTTGCATCCCCTCTGTATTGTGACAATGTACCCCTGCATTGCCGCAATGCATGAGGGGTGGTCGGAAGCATGAGCGTGACCCTGCGGGACGTGTCCCGCCGGCACCCGGGAGTCGTGGCGCTGGACGGCGTCGACCTGGAGATCGGGGACGGCGAATCCGTCGCACTCACCGGCCCGTCCGGCGCCGGCAAGTCGACCGTGCTGCACCTGGTCGGCGGCATGGACCTGCCCGACTCCGGCACGGTGGAGGTCGACGGCACCGCGCTGACACCGGGCGGGCTCGACGCCCATCGCCGCCGGATCGGCTTCGTCTTCCAGCGCTTCCACCTCCTGCCCGCGCTGACGGTGCTGGACAACGTCCTGGCGCCGGTGCTGCCCCGCCGGGTGGACTTCGACCGGCGGGCCCGCGCCATGGAACTCCTGGAGGCCGTGGGCCTGGCACAGCGGGCGGGGGCGCTGCCCTCGGAGCTGTCGGGCGGTCAGCAGCAGCGCGTGGCGGTCGCGCGGGCGCTGATCAACCGGCCCGGCCTGCTGCTCGCGGACGAGCCGACCGGCAACCTGGACAGCGCGACCGGCAGGGAGATCATCGACCTGCTGCTCTCGCTGACCGAGCAGTACGGGATGACGCTGCTCGTCGCGACGCACGACGTGGAGGTGGCCGCGAGCTGCGACCGGATCGTGCGCCTGCGCGACGGACGGATCGTGGCCGACGAACGCGTGACGCCGGCCACCGACGTCCTCGACCGGCTCGGGGGGCTCCGCCCGTGATCGCCATGATCTGGTCCCAGCTGCGGCGTCATCGGGCCCGTGCGCTGGCACTGGCCGCCGGCATCCTCGTGGCCGCGACCAGCTTCACCCTGCTCACCTCGACGGTGACCACCAGTCAGGCGCGGACCACCGAGACCGTCCGGAAGAACGCCCGCTCCGCGTACGACGTCCTGGTGCGTCCCCACGCGAGCCAGACCGCGGTCGAGCGCGGCGACGGACTGGTCGAGGCGAACTTCCTGTCCGGGATCTTCGGCGGCATCGGCCTCGGCGAGTACGACCGGATCAAGAAGATGCCGGGGATCGAGGTCGCCGCGCCGGTCGCCAACGTCGGCTACCTGATGGTGCCGGGGACGCTGAAGGTCGACGTGTCGTCCTTCCTGGACGGCACGGCGCCTTCCCAGATCCTGCGGATCAAGCCGACCCTGACGGCGGGTCTGGGCCGCTACCGGACCGCCGACCAGTACGTGTACCTGAGCCGCAACCCGATCGAGCCGTCGGAGACCTTCTCCGACTCCACGTTCCCGGGTCTGCTGGAGGAGCACGCGGACCACCGGACCTATCCGGTCTGCTGGTACTACAACCACAACAAGACCGACGTGCACATCGAGCACACCGACGACGGCGGATTCGGACCCCTCAAGCCCAGCCTCATGCGCGAGGACCGCCGCGAGGAGTCCCCGTTCGACCCCGACATGAACTCCTGGCTCACCTGCCGGTCGGGACGGGACAAGGCGATCGCCGAGATCCCGGTCTCCTACCCGGTGCTCCTGTCGGCGGTGGACCCCGCCGCCGAGGACCGGCTGGTGGGCCTCGCACACGCCATCACCTCCGGCCGCATGCTCACCGACCGGGACAAGCCCGTCTGGGGCCGCAAGGAGAACTGGTCGAACGAGCCCTACTGGACGATCCCGGCCGTGCTCAGCGACCAGACCCTCACCTCCGGCACGGTGAACGCCACCGTGGAGCGGCTGGACGCCGGCGACCCCGCCGCCCTGCGCGCGAAGCTCGGCAGCCCCGCCGCCCACGACTTCGTCGACGACCTGCGCGGAACACCGGTGGGACGCGTCAGCGCCGACCTGGAGCGGGGCTTTCCCGGGAAGTCCCTCTTCGCCCCCCTGGCCGACAGCTACTGGACGGTCGGCCCCGTCGACTACCGCCGCGCCGGGACGGGCCTGGCCCCACGCGCCCGCGCCGGCCAGTCCCCGGAGGTGTGGCGCACCAACGCGGACCGCCAGTTCGTGGAGTTCGTGCCCGAGGAGAACACCGGCACCCAGTTCCGCGAGATCGTCAGCCACCCCGGAACCGCCTGCTGGGGTACCCGGACCTGCGCGCACGAGGACTACGGCAGGACGCCGATCCCGTACCTGACCCCGGTCGGCCGCTACGACGCCACCGAACTGCCCGGCTTCTCCTCGCTGTCCGAGGTACCGCTGGAGACCTACCGCTCGCCCCAGGTCACCGGCGCCGACGAGGCCGGGCGGACGGCGCTGCACAACAGGCCGCTGCGTCCCGACCGCAATCTCGGCGGCTACCTCGCCGCACCGCCCACCATGCTCACCTCCCTGGACGCCCTCCCCGTCCTCACCAAGAGCCGCCGGCAGCCGACCGCGCAGGACAAGGCCCCCATCAGCGCCATCCGCATCCGGGTCGCCGGCGTCACCGGAGTCGACCCGGCCTCGCAGGCCCGGGTCAACGCGGTCGCGGGCCGCATCCGCACCGCGTACCCCGGTCTCCAGGTGGACATCACCATCGGCAGCTCACCGGCACCGCAGACCATCGCGCTGCCCGGCGTCGACGTCGTGGAGAACTGGACCGCCAAGGGCGTGGCCCTGCGCATCCTCAAGGCCGTCGACGCCAAGAGCGCCGTGCTGTTCGTGCTGGTCCTCGTCGTCTGCGCGCTCTTCCTCGCCCAGGCCGCCCTGGCCTCCGTGCGATCACGCCGCACCGAGATCGGCACCCTGCGCTGCCTGGGCTGGAGCCCGCCGGAGATCCTCCGGCTCATCCTCGGCGAACTCCTGGCCATCGGCTTGGGCGCGGGCGCCGCGGGCGCCGTCCTCGCCTACGTCCTGGGCCTGCTGCTGAAGCTGCCCGACGCGGGGACCAAGGCGGCTCTCGTGCTGCCCGTTTCGCTGCTGCTCGCGGTCACCGCCGGGCTGTTCCCGGCCTGGCGTGCCACCCGGCTGAGGCCCCTGGACGCGATCACGCCCCCGGTGACCGCCACCGGCCGCGCGGCGCCCGTACGTTCGGTCCCCGGACTCGCCGTACGCAACCTGCTGCGGGTACGCGGCCGTACCGCGCTCGGCGCGGCGGGACTGGCCCTGGCGGTGGCGGCCTTCACCGTCCTGCTCGCCCTCACCCTGGGCTTCCGCGGCGAGGCGGCCGGCTCGCTGCTGGGCAACGCCGTCGTCGCACAGGCCCGCACCGCCGACTACCTGAGCGTCGCCCTGTCGCTGCTCCTGGGAGCCGCCGGCGCGGTGGACGTCCTGGTGCTGTCCATGCGCGAACGCGCCGCCGACCTCGCCGTGCTGCGCGCCACCGGCTGGACGACCCGTGAACTCGCCCTGCTCAGCTACTACGAGGGTGCCCTGCTCGCCCTCCTGGGCGGCCTCACCGGTGCGGTCACCGGGCTCGGGACGGTCCTCGCGATCGGCTGGGGCACCTTGGACGGGCGCCTCCCGGCCGTCGGCGGCGCGGCGCTCCTCGCCACCCTGGCCGCCGTGGTCCTCGTCTGCGCCGCCCTGGCCCTCCCGGTCCGCGCCCAGTCACGCATCGCCCCCGCCCATCTGCTGGCGGTGGGATGACGGATGCCGGGAACGGCGGGGAGGCCATCCGTCGTGGGGCCGTCACCCGCGGCCCGGGGCCCGGGAGCCCCGGGCCCCGGGACGGCCGGGGGAGGTGTCGTCACGGCCGGTCGGCCGCCCCCTCCGGCCGAGGGCCGATGTAGCCCTCGTGGACGTCCTGGCCACGGGCGTACCCGGGCTGGAAGCGCACGCCGGCGTAGTGCGAGGCCTTCTCCGCCTCCTGCGCCCGCCTGCCCAGCTCGGAGGTGTCGCCGAAACCGAGGACGTCGCGGGCGAGCTGGGTGAGCGGCCCGTCGACCTGGTACTCGGTGCGCTGCATGGTGAGCATGTTGATCAGGTAGAGCGGCGTGCCGTTGAACTTCTCGAACATCTCGTGGCGGGTGCCCCATTCGGTGAGGAAGCGCTCGCTGATCTGCCGGAAGATCTTGATCCGGTCCCGGGCGCTGATCTCGGCACCACGCAGCGCCTCCTCCAGCTTGGGGCCGATGTAGGGGTCGTCCAGCTCGCGCTTGGTCGGCTGGATGACCACGCCGCGGCCGCAGAAGTCGATCAGCTTGTTGACCATGTCGTGCTGGTTCTCGAGGTAGTGGGCCCGGCCGAAGTCGATGTAGATGTTGTTCGGCTTGTACAGCCCGCCCGGGGTCTCAAAACCGGTCTCCTCGGCCGCGAGCATGAACGCGCGGCAGGTCTCGCGGAACCGGATCAGTTCGGCGAGCTGCGACTGCACCACGGGCTGGCGGCTGGTGCCCAGGGCCTGGGTGATGAGCAGCGCGAGGCCGACCATGAGTTCGGCGTGCGTGCACTGCCGGATCTGGGTCTCCAGGTGCACCCAGTCGAACTGCCGCTGCGGGTACCACTTGGCGTGGTCGGGGTTGCCGATGTGCTGGACCTGTGGCCAGGGGATCAGCACGTCGTCGAAGTAGACCATCCCGTCGAGCTCGTCGCCGATGGTCGCCAGCGGACGGTCGTAGGGGTCGGCGTCGGGCTGGGCCCGCGATTCCCGGGCCACCACGGTCACGCCCTCAGTGGCCAGCGGCACCATCGCGTAGATGGTCTGCTCGGGCGTCTGGCCGGGCCGCCACAGGTTGCCGATCAGGAGGTTGTTGACGAAGGGGAGCGAGGTGCCGATGGCCTTCCAGCCACGGACGACGATGCCCTCGTCGTTCTCCTCCATGATGCGCAGCATGGGGGTCTCGGCCAGCGCGTCGTCGCGGCCGCGGTCGAACTGCACGTCGACGAACATGGGCGAGATCGCGAGGTCCTTGGAGGTGACCTCTTCCCACTGGCGCTGGATGTTGCCCGAAAGGTCGCGGCGGGGGCCGGTGAAGCGGGAGTTCTCGGCCCACGGCTGCTGGTCGTCGACCTGGGTGAACATGACGACGTTCATACCGGCGGGCGGCCGGGTAAAGATGCCGCCCTTGAAGTGCCGGAACAGGAACTCGGCGTACTTGCGGCGGCGGACGGCGTCCTCCTTCGACCGCGGCAGGAACCAGTGCATCGACTGGCGCTTGCCGTTCCCGTCGACGAAGGTGGTGGTCTCCTGGTGCTCGGGGTCCAGGTGCAGGTCGTAGTACTCGGCGATCGCCTGGGCGTATCCGCGGGTCTTGGGGTGGGTGGTGACGTCCTCGACGAGTTCGCCCCCGACGTAGACCTTGCGGCCGTCGCGCAGCGACTCCAGGTATTCCTTGCCGGTCCTCATGGCGTGTCTCCCGTGGTGGTGTCGTTGGTGTGACGGTGGTGGGTGGCGGCCTCGTACAGGCGGGCCGGCGGACCGGTCGGCGTCATGCCACCGCCTCCGTCATCGCCGGAACCGCCTCCATGTCCACGCCGCGTTGGTAGCGTCCCTGCCCGAACAGCAGGGGGGAGCGGAGGTCGGGCGCGATGACGGCCCGCACGTTGCCGATGACGACGAGGTGGCTGCCCACGGGCCGTGCCTCGGCCGTCTCGCAGTCGAAGGTCACCAGCGAATCCCGCAGCACCGGCGAGTTCACCTCGGCCGGCAGTTCGCTGCCCGCGACGACGTGGTCGTCGACGAATTTCACGGTTCCCTGGCGTGAGCACAGCTGTGACACGGGGACTTGGTCCAGGCTGAGCAGGTTGACCGCGAAACGGCTCTCGCGGTGGATGTCCGCAGCGGTGACCGTGCGCTCGTTGACGCACACCAGCACCGTCGGCGGCTCCAGACAGACCGAGGCGAACGCGCTGACCGTCATTCCCCAGGCGCGACCGTCATGACGGGTGGTCACCACGGCCAATCCGCCGACCACCCGGCGCATCGCCGAGCGGAAGGCATCCGCATCCGCCGTCCTTTCCGGCGGCCGCGGCGCGGCGTCGAGCCGCACGGTGTCTTTCCCGTACGGGCCGCCGCCGGTATTTCCTGATTCCATCATCCGATCTCTCCAAACCGGCGACGGCGCGGGTGCCACCGCCCAGGAGGGGAAACCTGACGCAGTTTCGGCCGTCCGGGCCGCACCGCTGGACCGGGACGCTATGATCTGCGCAACACACCCGTCAAATGCATATGTTGAATTCACGGTATTTGCGCCGCGAATATATGGACTGGTCAGGGATGATGAACCTGCGGAACGTCGATCTGAATCTGCTCGTGGCGCTGGACGCCCTGCTGGCCGAGCGCAACGTCAGCCGCGCGGGGCGGCGTCTGGGCCTCAGTCAGCCCGCGACCAGCTCGTCGCTCGCCCGCCTCAGGAAGCTGTTCGGTGACCCGCTCTTGGTGCGGCAGGGCAGGGAACTCGCCCTCACGGCAGAAGCCGAGCGGCTGGTGCGACCCGTACGGGAGATCCTCGACCTCGTCGAGCGGACCATAGCGCAGCGTTCCGAATTCGACCCGGCCACGGACGTACGGAGCTTCTCCATCAGCGCGTCCGACTACGCGACGCTGGTATTGCTGAGCCCCTTTGTTCAAGCAGTGGCCGCCGAGGCCCCCGGCGTGACGATCCACGTCCTTCCCCGATCGAGAGATCCGCGGCAATTGCTCGACTCCGATGTTGCCGAGCTCATCATCGAACCGAAAGAGTTGATGGGCGACACCGGATTCCCGTCGTATCCGTTGTTCGGCGACCAATGGCTGTGCGCCGTCGACGCCGCGAACCCCGCGGGCGCGACGCAGCGAATAACGATCGACGAATATCTCCGTCTTCCGCACCTCGTGTACAGCATCGGGCCGGACAGGCGACTCAACCTGGCCGACCAGCACCTCGCCCGGCTCGGCACCCCACGCCGGATCGAGTTCACGGTGGAGAGTTTCCTCCTCGTCCCCTTCTTGATCCGGGGTACGTCCCTGGCCAGCCTGGTCCTTGAGCGGGCGGCACGCCAACTCGCCGCCGCGACGACCGACATCCGCTTCCTGCCCCCGCCCGTCGCCCTGCCCGACATCCACGAGAGGATGTACTGGCACCCCCGTCACACCAGCGACCCGGCGCACCTCTGGCTGCGCGAGCGCCTGCTCGCCTCCGCGAGTGTCCTCGGCGGCATGGACGGACCTCGCACGCGCCAGGACTGACCCACCCGCTCGGTGGTGCGGGCGGGCCGTCCGCGGATCCCGCTCGTTTCGTCCGGACCGTCGGCACTGTCATTGAAAGCATTCATCGCCCTCGGGGCGTGTGCGTCGCCGAGCTCTGCCACGTCACCGCCGCCGACGCCCCCCGGACGCTCCGGGCCCCTGCCGACCGCGCCCCCGCCCTGCCGGCGGCTGGATCTCCGCGTCGCGCCTGGTCGGAAACGACCGGAATCGAATGCATAAGTCCGGGTAGGGGGATATGTGGAATGACCAAAATGGCGGGAGATGGTCCGTATGTCGCGCACACAACCCGGCATCGAGCAGCACCCCGATCTGCTGGAACTTCGCGCCGATTACGAGCGTGCGACCGCGACCCATCGCGGTCAGGCCATCAGGGCCATGGGTCTGCTCACCGGCGTCTATCTGGCCGCGTCACCGTGGATCGCGGGTTTCAACGCGCTGTTGGGCTTCAATGCGCTGTCGACGATCGCCGTCAACAACCTCATCGCCGGTATCGCGTACGCCCTGCTCATGGGCGGGGCGGGGCGAGGCTTCGAGCGCACCCACTCCAAGGCCTGGGCTGCGGCGATCATCGCCCTGTGGACGATCATCTCGCCCTGGTGCATCGCGGGAGATGTCAGTACGTGGCGCACCATCACGAACAACGTGATCGTCGGAGCGATCGGCCTGGTGCTCGCGCTTGCTGCGGCAACAACGCGTCCCGGTGGCGCTCGCGCCCAGGAGCACGGCATGTCACACACCCCTGGAGGGCTGGGGCGCCGGTGACGCAGAACGGTCGGCGCGGGCCCGGCTGAGGCCCGCGCCCCGCGTCATCTGCGCGGAACTGCTCCATCAGGATGCTGTCGTGGAGGAGCGGAGCGCCGGGTGACGGTGATGCCGCCCCCGGACACCGGCGGCCCCGTCGTGCGCGTGGACCTCGGCACTGCGTCTGCCCCTGTGCGCCACGCAATTCCCGCCCGTCACGTCGAAGCCGCGTCGTACTCGTCGAGGGCGGCGAGGACTTCCGCGGGCAGACTGTTCCTCGTGCGTCTGAGGGCGGCGACGATTCGTGCCGCCCGGGCGTCCTCGTCGGCGTCCTCGCGGGCGATGTCGCGCATGCTGTGCAGGTCGTGGACGCCCAGGGCGCCCGTCGGGTGGTCGATCCCCGCCTCGCGCAGCACCTCGTCAACTGCTTCGAGCTCGGCGCGCAGCTGCTCGATCTCGGCCCGCCGGGCGTCGGGGGTGCGCAGTGCGTCCACGATGGCGACGAACGCGGCGAGGTGCTCGTCGGCGATGCCGAGGCAGTCGGCGGCCTCTTCGGCTGTCATGTGCGGCATGCGGGAATCCTCTCGCGCCGGCGCCCGGCCCGGCGGGTAGCCGCGGGGCGTCCGGCGAGCCGCTCAGTCGAGTGCGGCCATGAGGTGCTGATCGTTTACGCCGTCCGTGACGAACAGCGGCGCCCCACTCCACACGTCCAGGGCAGGGGGTGGCTGCGACGGCGTGCGCTGCTCGCCCGTCCCGGCGTTTCCCCTCATTCCGGCTGAAGCTTTGATTTCCGGCATTTCGTACGGGTAGGTCACCTAAGGGGGAACTTGGTCGCCGACCGAGCGGGGCGCGTCGGCCGGCCGTTCACCTACTGCACGCGGCAGGAGGGGCATGGACCCGTGGCTGATCTGGCTCATCGCCGCGGCAGGGCTGGCCGTGGCGGAGCTCTTCACGCTCACTGCCGCGCTGGGGCTGCTGGGTGGGGCTGCCTTGATCACGGCGGGATCCGCGGCAGCCGGGCTTCCGCTGCCCTTGCAGTTCGTGGTGTTCACCGTCGTTGCTGCGAGCACCGTTCTGTTCATCCGTCCCGTCGTGCTGCGCCACGTGCGCCGGCCCCCGGCGGAGCGATTCGGTGTCGAGGCGCTGGTCGGCAGGAGCGCCTACGTCGTCTCAGAGGTGACGGGCATGGGCGGCAGGGTCCGCATCGGAGGCGAGGAATGGACGGCCCGAGCCTATGACGAGACGCTGGTGATACCTCCGGGAACGACCGTCGACGTCATCGAGATCAGCGGCGCCACCGCACTCGTCTACCCCCAGGAGTGAACCATGGAATCGGGGCTCCTCGTCGCCGGAGTGATTGTCGCGCTCTTCGTCGTCTTCACCGTGCTGCGGGCGGTACGCATCGTGCCCCAGGCACGCGCCCGCAACGTCGAACGGCTCGGCCGTTACCACCGCACCCTGAAACCCGGCCTCAACGTCGTCATCCCCTACATCGACCGTGTCTATCCGGTGATCGACCTGCGAGAACAGGTGGTCTCCTTCCGACCGCAACCGGTGATCACCGAGGACAACCTGGTCGTGGAGATCGACACCGTCCTGTACTTCCAGGTCACCGACCCGCGGGCGGCCGCCTATGAGATCGCCAACTACCTCCAGGCGGTCGAGCAGCTCACCGTCACCACCTTGCGCAACGTCGTCGGGTCCATGGACCTGGAGAAGGTCCTCACCTCGCGCGACACCATCAACAGCCAGCTCCGCGGTGTGCTGGACGAGGCCACCGGCAAATGGGGGCTGAGGGTCAACCGGGTGGAGATCAAGGCCATCGACCCGCCGCAGTCCATCAAGGACGCGATGGAGAAGCAGATGCGGGCCGAGCGGGACAAGCGGGCCGTGATCCTCGGGGCCGAAGGACAACGTCAGTCGCAGATACTGACTGCCGAAGGCGACAAGCAGGCCGCCGTCCTGCGCGCGGAGGGCAACCGCACGGCTGAGATCCTCAAGGCCGAGGGCCAGTCACGGGCCATCGACGAGGTGTTCCAGGCCGTGCACCGCAACGACCCCGACCCCAAGCTGCTCGCGTACCAGTACATGCAGATGCTGCCCCAGCTCGCGCAGGGCGCGGGCAGCACGTTCTGGGTCATCCCCAGCGAGGTCACCTCCGCACTGGACGGTGTGTCGCGCGCATTCAGCGAAGTGCTGCCGCAGTCGCCGGCCACCCGGGAGAAGTCCTCGGACGACAAGGCCGCCCAGGCCGCCGCCGACGCCGCGCGGGCCGCAGAGGCCGCTGCCGAGGCCCTTGCCGACGCCGCCCAGGCCGAGGCGCCCTCGGCACGCCCCTCGGCCGACCCCCTCGCCGGTCCTGGGTGAGAACCGGCGCACCCTCCGCGGGGTCCGGCCCGTCTCAGGCTGCGCCCGTGGGATCCGTCGATCCGGCGGCGCGGCGGTATTCGGCGTTGATCCGCTGGGCTTCTGCGAGCTGGTCCTCGAGGATGACGATGCGGCAGGCGGCCTCGACGGGGGTGCCCTGGTCGACGAGTTCACGGGCTCGGGCCGCGATGCGGAGCTGGTACCGGGAGTAGCGGCGATGTCCGCCTTCGGAGCGGAGCGGGGTGATCAGGCGGGCCTCGCCGATGGCACGGAGGAAGCCCGGGGTGGTGCCGAGCATCTCGGCGGCCCGGCCCATGGTGTAGGCGGGGTAGTCGTCGTCATCGATACGGCCGAAGGAGTCAGCTGCTGCCGTCATTGCACCTCTTTGTGGAACATGTGGAGGGGCCTTGACGCCGTCCCGCCACCAGGGCCCCGAAGGGACTGCTACTCCCTTCTGGCGGCCCTCGTCCGCGCCGACCTCTTGTTTCCTCGCAATGGTTGTGGTGTGTCGAGGTCGAAGATATACGGATCCGGTCATGCCAGGCATGGTCCCGCTCCGTGGGCCGGCAGGGGCAGCGCCCGAACGAAGGCCGGCGGCAGTCCGGGCGGGTGAGATAGAGGTCGGTTCCATGCCGAACGTCGACCTGGCGGCGCGTCAGTGCCAGGACGGCCGGGATGTGCCGCTTGCCGTCCACGGACGGCAGACCACGGGAAGCCGCACCGGGCGCCCCACTCGATGAGGGCTCGGCCGGCATGCGCCGACCGAGCCCTCATGCCGCCATGGTCGGGCCAGTGCGTCGTCCCGACCCCGGCTACCCGGCGGTGGGGACGCCGAGCAGGGCCGACGCTTCCTGGAGCGGGGTGAGCCCGGGCGCCGGTGCTGCGGCAGGGAGGGCGCGGCAGGTGAAGCCGAGGCGCGTCATGGCGCGGAGGACCTCGCCGGCGGTGAAGTCACGGCGGTCCTGCCGGGTGATGACCTCGCCCACTTGCATGACGGGGTAGTGGCGGCGGCCGATGATCACGGACTCACCGGTGACCGGCTCGGGCCTGACGCCCTTCATCGACGCCACCACCCCGGTCTTGGACAGGTCGAACGCGAAACGGGCGATGACGCAGCGCATGGTGCCTCGCAGGAGGAGTGGGAAGCGATGGGACCGGTGGGCGACGGGTCAGCGTGAGCGCGTGAGAACACCCACGGCGCAGCCGTGCTCGTCGACGACGGGCACGGCCGCGAGCTGCCGGTGGCGCATGACGTGCTGCGCTTCGGTCATCTTGGTCATCGGCGAGGCGAACGGCCCGCCGTCACCGGCGACCTCCCGCAGGCGGACCTGATCGGTGTAGCCGTGGCCGTCACGGACGGCGGTGAGCTGGGCATGGGTGACCAGACCCGTGCACCGGCCGTCCTCGTCGCAGACGACCAGATGTCCGGTACGGGCGCTGGCCATGACCGACAGGGCCACCTCGACGGTCATGTCGTCCCAGACCTGCGGTCCGGGCATGTCCATGACGTCGGCCACGGTTCCGTGGGCGGAATCCGCAGGGCGTGGCAAGTCGTGTGCCAGGGTCAAGAAGTGCCTCCTGGAGAAGTTGATGGGCGGCGTGACGGGGAAAGTGCTAGGCCGTGTCGTCAAAGGAGCGCCGGCCGCCCGGAGGGCGGGCCCAGCGGCGTCTGGTGCGGTGCATCGTAAGGCGGAGAGTCGTCCTCGTAGTGGGCTACTCGGACGATTCGACAACGCAGCGAGGTGCCGTGCCAGGCGCCGCTGGGCAGGCGGGACTTTGACGACACGGCCTAGGCCACCGCGTCGTAGGCGGGCCGCCGCTGGGCCGTGCGGCGTGCTGCCCCGCCGGTGCGGCGGTCCTGAGCGGTGGCACGGCTGCGCCCGCCGCGGGAGGCTGGGGCGCCGTTTTTGCGTTCCGCCGCCGGTGCGGTGATGACGACCGGGATGCCCGAGGGGGTCTGCGCGCCGGTGATGCGGATCAGATCGTCCCCGGACGGGTGGACCTCGGTGGTGTGCGGGCGGATTCCGGCGTGCTGCATGAGACGGGCCATGTCGCGGCGCTGGTTGGGCGTGACCAGTGTGACCACGATGCCGGACCGGCCGGCGCGGGCCGTGCGGCCGCCCCTGTGGAGGTAGTCCTTGTGGTCGTTGGGCGGGTCCACGTTGACGACCAGGTCGAGGTTGTCGACGTGGATCCCGCGTGCGGCGACGTTGGTCGCCACCAGGACGGTCACGTGTCCCGTCTTGAACTGGGCCAGGGTCCGGGTGCGCTGCGGCTGCGACTTGCCGCCGTGCAGCGCGGCGGCGCGGACGCCGCTTCTGAGCAGGTGCTCGGTCAGCCTGTCGACGGCGTGCTTGGTGTCCAGGAACATGATCACCTGACCCTCTCGCGCCGCGATCTCGGTTGTCGCCTGGTGCTTGTCGGCGGCGTGCACGTGCAGCACGTGGTGCTCCATCGTGGTGACCGCGCCCGCGGAGGGATCCACGGAGTGGACCACCGGGTCGTGCAGGTAGCGGCGGACCAGACGGTCGACGTTGCGGTCCAAGGTGGCCGAGAACAGCATTCGCTGCCCCTCGGGGTGCACCTGGTCCAGCAGCGCTGTGACCTGCGGCATGAAGCCCATGTCGGCCATCTGGTCGGCCTCGTCCAGGACGGTCACGGCGACTCGGTCCAGTCGGCAGTCGCCGCGCTCGACGAGGTCCCTCAGCCGGCCGGGCGTCGCGACGAGGACCTCCGACCCGCTGCGCAGCGCGCCGGCCTGACGGCCGATCGGCATCCCGCCGACCGCGGTGGCCAGCCGCAGCCTCATCGAACGGGCGTAGGGGGCAAGCGCGTCGGTGACCTGCTGGGCCAACTCCCGGGTGGGTACGAGCACCAGGGCCAGAGGCTGCCGGGGCTCGGCGCGCTGCCCGGCGGTACGGGCCAGCAGCGCGAGGCCGAAGGCGAGGGTCTTGCCGGAACCGGTCCGCCCGCGGCCCAGCACGTCACGGCCCGCGAGGGAATTGGGCAAGGTCGCCGCCTGGATCGGGAACGGCACGGTCACGCCTTCGGCGGTGAGCGCGGCCAGCAGCGGCCGCGGCATGTCGAGATCGGCGAACGCCCCGGCGGCGGGCAGTGCCGGAGTCGCCGTGTCCGGCAGGGCGAACTCTGCCTGCGGTGCGGCGGGGCGACGGCGTCGGCCGCCGGAACGGCTCGGGTCGGTGAAACGGTCGTTCGTACGTGTACGGCTCATGCAGAACCTTCCTTGAAGCGGCCGCATCAAGGGATTCCGCTGCGATGAGCAGGACGGGGAATCGCAAGAATGGGCCAAGCAAATGCGATGGCGAATTCAGCCGGCGGGAGAAGTCCGCGGGCCGAGGCGCCGAACGGGTGGGGTGATCTGGTCCGCGTCCGAAAGACCGGGGTTACGGGCGTCGGGGAGCTCTGACGGATGTGCATCCGGAGTCCGACGGGAGCGTCCGTTGCCGGTGGGATCGCGGCACCCTCAAAATCGTGGGACCAGTGAGGTCGTCACGGCGTCATCAGGGCAGGGTGCGTCCTGATGTGCAGCAAGCTGGGGCCCGCACCCAAGGTGCGGGCCCCAGCTGCGATGCGTGCGCTCAGCGTCAGGCGGGAACGATGTTCTCGGCCGTGGGGCCCTTCTGGCCCTGCGCGATGTCGAAGCTCACCTTCTGGCCCTCCTGCAGCTCGCGGAAGCCCTGGGCGGCGATGTTCGAGTAGTGGGCGAACACGTCAGCGCCGCCACCGTCCTGCTCGATGAAGCCGAAACCCTTTTCCGCGTTGAACCACTTCACGGTGCCAGTAGCCATGTGGTGCATCTCCTTTGGGGCAGTGCCCGGAATCCGTACTGTACGGACCCCGCGTCGCCGCGATGATTGCCCCGCCAGCAAATGAACCGGAATTTTGGGAACCACAACTGCAACTTATTCGAGAGTAGCATGGCGCGATCGGCTGTGCACGGTTAATAACCGGGCGCGGCCGTGGCGTGTGAGAAACCTCATCGCGCGTTGCGCCAATTTCTCACTTCGCGAGCACAGATATTCAGCGTCCCGGAACACACCGTTCGGCACGTTGCGCCGCGCACCACAGCCCGGCGGCGGTCGGCCCTCCGTCTCGCGAGCCCCCGCGCGCACGGCCGGATCCGAGGCGCGCCTGCTGGCGGACCTGTCTACCCGGGCGACCCGCGGGTGGCCGAAGATCCGGTCGGTATGACGGGAAGGAAACGCCTCACGCCAGTGTTGGACAGGTCTGTCTAGCGAAAATGAACAGTCTGTCTAGCGAAAATGAACAGACCGGTCTACTCAAGATGGGGACGGTGGCATGCCCGAGCAGCCCACCTCGCAGGACCGCGGCAACGTGGTCACCACGCCGGCGGCCGATACCGGTCCGGTCGGCGCGGAGACAGGGGGCCCGGCCCCGCTCACCTCGGCCGCGCCCAAGGGGAGAGGGCGTGTCGCAGGCGGCGTACTGCCTCAGCGCGTGGCCTTCTACCTCCTGGCGTCGATCGTCGTGTCGTTCCTGGCGGGTTCAAGCGCCCCCACCCCGCTCTACGCGGTCTACCAGGCGGAGTGGGGCTTCAGCCCGGTGACCACCACGCTGGTGTTCGGCGTGTACGCGATCGCGGTCCTGGTCTCGCTGCTCACCCTGGGACGGCTGTCGGACCACCTGGGCCGCCGCCCGGTCCTGCTCGCGGCCCTCGCCGCACAGGCGGCCGCGATGGTGGTGTTCGCGACGGCCCACGGCGTGCCGGAACTGATGATCGGCCGGGTGGTCCAGGGACTGTCCACCGGTGCCGCGCTGGGCGCGATCGGGGCCGGGATGCTGGACATCGACCGCCGCCGCGGGACCGTCGCGAACTCCTTCGCCCCCGGTCTCGGCACCGCCACCGGCTCCTTGGCGTCGGCGTTCCTCGTGCAGTACCTTCCCGCGCCGACACACCTGGTCTACCTGGCCCTGCTTGTCGTGATGGCCGTGCAGGCACTGGGGGTCGTCCTGATGCGGGAGACCCTCACACCCACCCCGGGCGCGCTCGCCACCCTGGTCCCGGACGTGAAGCTCCCCAGGACCGTGCGGCGCGCCGTCTTCAACGCCGCCCCGGTCCTGTTCGCGGTCTGGGCCCTGGCGGGCTTCTACGCCTCCCTGGGCCCGGCGCTCGTGCGGACCCTCACCCACTCCACGTCGGCCGTCTACGGCGGACTGGCCCTGTTCGTCCTGGCCGGGGTGGCCGCGGCCGCCACCCTCGTACTGCGTACGGCACCCGCCCGCGGCGTCATGGTCGGCGGAATCATCAGCCTCGTCGTCGGCGTCGGCCTCACCCTGCTCTCGGTGCAGAACGGCTCGCCCGCCCTGTTCTTCACCGGCTCGGCCATCGCCGGCATCGGATTCGGCAGCGGCTTCCAGGGCGGCATCCGCACCGTGATTCCGCTGACCGCCGCCCACGAACGTTCCGGAGTGCTGTCCCTGCTCTACGTGGTGTCCTATCTGGGGATGGGAGTGCCGTCGGTGATCGCCGGCTACCTCGTCGTCCACGCCGGCGGCCTGCTCGCCACCGCCCGCGAGTACGGCGCGGCCGTCATCGTCCTGGCACTGCTGGCCCTGCTCGGTCTGCTGACGGAACGGCGCAGCAGCCGTTCGCGACCCGTGATTGCCTAAAGTGAGCCTCGAGGCCCGGAAGATGGCACGAACCAGCAGGGAGGCCGGGATGGTTGCCGACAGCACCAGGGCGCACGACGCGCGCACCGAGGTCAAGGCTCCGGCACGCGAGCGACTGCTGTCCGCCGCCAACGAGCTCTTCTACGCCGAGGGTGTGCAGAGCGTCGGGATCGACCGGATCATCGAACGCGCCGGGGTGGCCAAGGCCTCGCTCTACAACACGTTCGGCAGCAAGGACGAGTTGGTCCACGCGTACCTGAAGTCCCGGCACGCCGCCACCTCCGCCCGCCTCCTCGCCGCCCTCGAGCGCTTCGAGAACCCCCGCGACCGGCTGCTCGGCGTCTTCGACGCGCTGACGGAGTCGTTCAAGGGCCCCAGCTACCGCGGCTGCGCGTTCATCGCCGCGAGCGCGGAGGCCGAGCCGGGCAGCAGCACAGAACAGGCCTCCAACGACTACCGGGCATGGGTAAGGGGCCTGTTCACCGACCTCGCCCGGCAAGCCGGCGTTCCCGACCCGGAGACCCTCGGCCGCCGTCTGCACCTGCTCTACGACGGGTGCGCGGTCTCGGTCCGCATGGACGGCGACCCCGGCGCCGCCGCCGCGGCCCGGGCCGCCGCCGAGGTCCTCCTGGACGCCGCCCTGACCCCGGCGCCGCAGGCCGGCCAGCGGGGCTGAGGCATACGGCAGCGGGGTTGTCGCCTGGGCTTCAGGAACTCATCGCGGCTCGGTCGGAGTCGCTGCGCAGGACGCAGAATTCGTTGCCTTCGGGGTCGGCAAGGACCGCCCAGCCAGAGCCGTCGGGATTCCGGAGATCGGCGACCAAGGTGGCACCGAGGCCCAGCAACCGTTCCACCTCCTGCTCGCGCGAGGTCTCAGGGCGCAGACACAGATGGATCCGGTTCTTGATCTTCTTGGGCTCGGACACCTGGTTGAAGTACAGCACCGGGCCCTCCGCGAGCACCACCTGAGTCTCCCGGTCACCCGGCTTGTCCTCCGGATGCAGCGGACGGCCGGTCACCCCGCTCCAGAACCGGGCCAACCCGTAGGCGTCCGCACAGTCAATCGCCACGTTCTGCAAGACCGAAACCATGCGCGCAAGCCTTCCCGACTCCCGCCCCGGGACGCCACCGAGTTCTCAGGCGCACGGCCGCCGGCGGCCGTGCGAGGAGGCTGAGGACGGCGCGGCACGTACGGATGTTTCCGGCGTTGGCCTCCTCAGCACTCTCCGCTGTCCGAACAGCGGCTCAGCGGTAGTCCTCGGGGTGGCCCTGCATCCAGCGGTTGATCCGGTCGCGCGTCGCCACGAGTTCGTCCTGGTGCGCCTTGAGGTTCTCGAAGGAGGTGTCCGCGCCGAGGACGTCGCGCAGATCCGTCATCCAGGCGAGGGGCTCGCTGAAGTGGCCGGGGCCCTGGGGATCGGCCTTCATCGCGGCGTCGAGTTCGGCGAGTTCGGTGTGCACCCGGGTCAGGAAGTACTCACACTCGCCCCGCGCTGTGGTGGCGGTGCAGCCGGAGTGGTAGGTGGCCTGCAAGGTGGCGAAGGCGTCGCGTACCTTCTCCACCGGTCCCGCCGGCTCGGCAGCCGAAGCGGACGCGGACGCGGACGCCGAAGCGGCCGCCGGCGCGGGGGTGCCGCCGGCTGCCCGGTCCGTGCCGGTGTCCGACGGGGCAGAGCACGACAGCAGCAGCGCGGCGAGCGGGAGGGCGAGCAACGTGGCGCCGGGCAGGCGTCGTCCGGGTTCTTTGATCATGGCGGATACGACGTACGCCGGGACCGCACGGTTCCCGACGGCGTACGGGGAAACCGCCGCGACTACTGCTGCAGGGCGTAGCGGAAGACGCGGGAGTCCCGTACCTCGAAGCCGAGCCGCTCGTACAGCCGGTTCGCCGCCTGCCGCGAGGGGCGCGAGGTGAGATCCACCGTGCGGGCTCCCGCCGCGTCGGCCAGGCGAACCGCCTCCTCGGTGAGGGCGGCCCCGACGCCGTAACCGCGGGCGGCCTCATCGACCACCACGTCCTCGATCCAGGCCCGCATCCCGGTCGGCAGGGGAAACAGGACCAGCGTGAGCGTCCCGACGACACGGCCGTCGACCCGTGCCACCAGCACGGTGTTCGCCTCGGCGGCCAGGAGCCGTCGCAGCGTCTCGTGGGTCAGCGGGGCGGCGCTGCGGGACAGTTGGGGCAGCAGGCGGGTGAACGCCTCGACCATCTCGTCGTCCGCCTCGCGGACGACCGCAACCTCAAGGCTCATGATCCGGTTCCTATCCAGGCTGTCACGGCACCGGACGGCCTCTGCGACGCCCGGAGGTGCGGCCTCGTACGGCCACCGCACCAGTCTTCTCACGATCGGCCGGGGCGGCCATTCCTGCTCATCCAGACGTGGGCAGGGTTGTCGGTGTCACGATCGAGTCGTCCGGCCGCGGGCCGGCCGGGCGATTCAGAGGGCCCCGGTCCGGCAACCGGGTGCGGTTCGTGTGGTCCTGCTGCTTCCGCCTTCCCCGCGCTCAGCCGCCGTCCTCGCCGTCCCCGGTCATGTCGTACTCGTCCACGTCGAGCACGGCGCCGGTGGCGCTGAGGAAGTCCAGGACGCCGCGGTCCAGGTGCCAGCCGAACAGGTTGGGGGCATCCGCGCGATCGGGCTGGTCCGGGTCGGTGTCGTCGAAATGGCGTACGAGCTGGAGAACCGCTCCGCCGCCGTGGTCGGCCAGGCGGTCGGCGAGGTCGGCGATGCGGTCCGTATGGGGCCGGAGCCTGTCGAGAATGCGGGCGATCTGCTCGTCGACGCACAGGTTGGGTTCCTGGCAGACGGCCTTCCAGCAGTGGTTGACCGGAACAGCTCTCGGTGTGGTGCGTTTGCTGCCGCGAATGGACACTTCGTCAGGAGCGATGCCCAGGTGCGCGGTCATCTCATCTGCCGAGGTATGCCGGCTGAACAGCGCGAAATAGGCGTACTGGCGAAGAGGCATCCCGGGAGGATAGCCGCGCGGGAGGCGGGCCGAGCAGGACTGTTCGGTGCCCCGGGGCCGGGCGTCACGCGCCGCCATCCCCCTTCCAGGAGCGAGCGCATGCGCCCGGCACAACGGCGTCAGTCGCCGTCGCGGTGGTACGCGGCAAGGAGAAAGGTCCAGATCTCGCTGATGGTGGGGAAGCAGGCGACGGCGTGCCGCAGCCGCTTGAGGGGGATCTCGCCTGCGACGGCGACGGTCGCGGAGTGCAGCAGTTCGCTGACGCCGTGGCCGACGAAGGTCACCCCGAGCAGGACCTCGCGGTCGGTGTCGACGACCATCCGGGCGTGACCGCGGTAGCCGTCGGCGTAGAGGTTGGCGCCCTGGGCGGCGGTGAAGTCCAGGTCGATGACCTTGACGGGGAGACCGGCCTCCGCGGCCTGTGCTGCGGACAGGCCCACCGCGCCCGCTTCGGGGTCGGTGAAGAAGACCTGCGGTACCGCGTGCTGATCGGCCGTGGTGGCGTGGTCGCCCCACGGGGCGTCGTCCAGGGGACGGCCGGCGGCACGCGCGCCGATGGCGTCGCCGGCGGTGCGTGCCTGGTACTTGCCCTGGTGGGTGAGGAGGGCGCGGTGGTTGACGTCGCCGAGCGCGTACAGCCAGTCGCCCGGGACCTCGCGGACCAGGCACGTGGTGTCGGCGTCCAGCCAGGACCCCGGGGTGAGGCCCACGGTGTCCAGACCGATGTCGTCGGTCAGCGGGGCGCGTCCGGTGGCGAACATGATCTCGTCCGCTTCCAGTTCACTGCCGTCGTCCAGGATGCAGGTGACCGGCCCGGCGGGGTCGGGGCGGCGCAGGGAGGTCACCTGGACGCCGATGCGGACCTGCGCGCCGGCGTCGGTCAACCCGTCTGCGACGAGCTCGCCGGCGAACGGCTCCATCCGGGGGAGCAGAGGACGCCGGGCGAGGAGGGTGACCTGGGAGCCCAGGCCCTGCCAGAGGGTGGCCATCTCCACCCCGACCCCGCCACCGCCGACGACGATCAGGCGGCCGGGGACGGTGCTGGAGTCGGTGCCGTGCCGGTTGGTCCACGGCCGGGCTTCCTCGATGCCGTCGATGTCGGGCAGCACCGGGCGGCTGCCGGTGGCGATGGCGACCGCGTGCCGCGCCGCAAGGGTGTGGCGGGTGCCGTCCGCCGCGGTGACGGTCACCTTCCGCGGTCCGTCGAGCCGGCCGTGGCCGCGGAAGAGGTCGGCGCCGATGGACTTCACCCAGCGCGCCTGGCCGGTGTCGTCCCAGTCGGTGACGTAGTGGTCCCGGCGGGCGAACACCCTGCCGGTGTCCAGCGACCCGGTCACGGCCTGCCGGGCGCCGTCGACCCGCCGCGCGTCGGCGACGGCGATGACCGGCCGCAGCAGCGCCTTGCTGGGCACGCACGCCCAGTACGAGCACTCTCCGCCCACCAGTTCCCGTTCCACCACGGCCACCGAGAGTCCCGCGGCGCGGGCGTGGTCGGCGACGTTCTGCCCGACCGGGCCTGCTCCCAGCACGATCACGTCGTATGTGTCGTGATCCTGGATCCCGGATGCTTCGGTCATTGCTGCCTCACTTCAATTTCGGTGCTGATCCGCAGGTGGCATCGCGGAGCGTCTACGACCGGACGCGCAGCGAATGCAATTCCCCTCGTCGCGTTCCCATGCCTTCCCTCCTGACGGTCGGCCTGCCAATTGCGTGGCCACCGTCCCGACGCCACGTGCGGTACGGCCGCCCTGCGGGCGGTAGAGCATCGGGCCTACGGGCTCAGTGTCGCAGCCCCGGTCCGTCGTTGTGCGGATGCCCGGGGAGAATTTCATTCGATTTACTTGTGGCCGGGTTTCATCATTCGAATGGCTCACAAATCATCGTCCGTCGCCCAGGACGCAGCCGGGCGGATGAACGCCCACGTGCGGTCCCTCCCCAGCGGACCTGCACCGATGGTGACCGCGGCCGCGGCCTCGGCGACCTTGCTGCACGAGGCGCCCTGCGAACTGCGCTGACCGTCAACGGCGTCCGGGCTGCTGGTGCCGCCGAAGTCCTGCAGGAGGCCGACATTGAACGGCGGTATCGCCTGGACCCGCGGATCTGGATGGTGAATTGCCGTGGAAGTTTCGCCGACGCTTTGCCGAACTGGGCGGCCCGGCAGGGCATTTGTTTGACGCAGGTCACACGGGCGGGGTTCTGGGACGAGGTACAGTTACATGTAGTTGACCGTTAAACCAGTCCCGATTGGTGTGCTTGTCGATGACCGAGAATCGTCCCAACTCGTCTTCCGAGACCGAGAATGCCGGTGTCCTGATGCAAATGCTCAGCGGCTACTGGGTGACTCAGATCGTCCGGGCCGCGGTCGAGCTCTCCCTTCCTGACCATCTGGCTGATGGGCCCCTCGCCGCAGAGGACATCGCCGAGCGCGAGGCCAGCGATCCCGCGACCACCTACCGGCTGCTGCGTGCTTGCGCTTCCCTGGGCCTGGTGGCCTACGAAGGCGAGCGCCGGTTCTCCGGTACCCCCCTGAGCCGGCTGCTCCGTAGCGGGGTGCCGAACACCCTGCGGGAGGTGGCGCTCACGTGGGGCGGGCCCTCCCACTGGCGTGCCTGGGAGCGGTTCCCGGAGGCCGTCCGCAAGGGGGGTACCCAGATCGAAAGCGCGCTGGGCACGGACTTCTTCACCTACCTCGGCGACAACCCTGCCGAGGCGGAGCTCTTCTCGGTCGCCATGTCCGGCATGGCGGAACGGCTGAACGGCGACCTCACCGAGGCGCTCGACACCACCGGCACCACGGTCGCGGTCGATGTCGGCGGCGGCACGGGGGCGCTCGTGCAGGGGCTCCTGCAGGCGAACCCGGACCTCCGAGGGCAGAGCCTGGACCTGCCCCACGCCGCTGCCGGCGCGCAGGCGGCAGCCGAGAAGCGGGGGGTGGGCGACCGGTTCACCGCGGTCACCGGAGACTTCTTCGAGTCCGTCCCGTCGGCCGACCTGTACCTGCTCAAGATGGTTCTGCACGACTGGAACGACGCCGACTGCGTCAGGATCCTCGAGAACTGCCGTGCTTCCGCACGGCCGGGCGCGCGGGTCGTGGTGGTGGAGAACGTGATCGGGGAGATCGGAGCGCCCGGCTTCGAACCCCTTGCGGACATGCACATGCTCGCGATGCTGTCGGGGCAGGAGCGGGACCTCCCCGAGTTCGACGGGCTCTTCGCCGCATCCGGGTGGCGGCGCACCGCCGTCACCCCGACGGGCTTCCAGTTCAAGATCATCGAGCTGGAGGCGGTCTGAGACTCCGGAACCCCAACTCCCGACTCCCACCTCCCGCGCCAGACATGCGGGAACGAGCCGACCGGTCCCCACCGCTCCCTGCGGTGGGGACCGGAGCCACGAGCCCTGAACCCGGCCTCCTACTCGGTGCGCAGGGCCGTGGCGGTGCGGGCCCTGGCGGCCCAGCCGGCGGGCAGCAGCGCGCCGAGGGCGGCGATGAGCAGGCCGCCGAGCGCGAGCGGCAGCAGTTCGGCCGCGTGGTAGACGGCGATGACCGAACCGGGCAGGCGCAGCCCCACGCTGTCGCCCATCGCGTGGATGACCCAGCCGTGCAGGGCCACGCCCAGCGGAACGCCCAGGGCGCCCGCGACCAGTCCGGTCACGACGACCGAGGTGACGACCATCGCGACGGTCTGACGGGGGGTCATGCCGAGCGCCTTGTGGACACCGAGTTCCCGGACGCGTTCGCGGGTGTCGAGCAGTACGCCGTTGAGCACGCCGAGCGCGGCGACGGCGACGAGCATCAGCGTGAGGACCGCGGACAACGCGTTGAGCGTGACGACCATGTCGCTGCCCGAGTCGAGCCCGCCGGCCCGGGCGGTGACCCCCAGCGGTCCCAGGTGCTTGTTCAGCGACTTGACGTAACCGGTCACGTCCGTGCCCGGCGCGACCGCGATGTGATGGCTCGTCTCCGCCAGGTCGGGATGCGCGGACGCCAGGGTCGAGGAGTCGGTGAAGACCTGCATGCCGCCCTTGCGGGTGTCCAGGACCTCACCGACGATCCTGACTGTGACCGGCTCGGCCAGGCCGTTCAGGGTGACGGTGTCGCCGGTGCGGGTGCCGGTGGCGGTCAGGAACGGCGTCGGGACCACGGCCTCGCCGGGCCCGTCGATCCATCGGCCCGAGACCATCGTGTAGCCGCCCCAGGAGGCGTCGCCGGTGAAGGCGATCACGTCGACGGTGCCCGTCAGGCCGGACACGGTCGCCCGTACCGTCGCGGCCCTGTAGTACCTCCCGGTTCCCGCGGCGGTCCCGATGGCCGCGGCGACCGCGGCGGGATCGGCTGAGGGCTGGGCGGGCCGCTTCTCAGGGCCGGGGCCTTGAGGCCCGAAGTCCGGCAACGGCGCGGGCACGACGACATCGGCGGCGTCGTGTGCCCTGGCCTTCATCACCTGGCCGAGCGAGGCGCTCATCCCCACGGTGAACGTGACCGCGACGGCGCCGAACAGGATCGCCGTCCCCATGGCCAGCGCACGGGCGGGCCGCACGAAGGGCCGGACCAGGCCCAGGGCCACCGGCTGCGGCACCGGCAGCCGTCCGGCCAGGCGTGCCGCCCACCGGCCGCGCCCTGCCGTACCGGTACGCCCCACGGCGAGCGCGTCGACCGTGCGCAGTCGGCCGGCCCGCCAGGCACTCGCCCACGCGGTGGCCGCCACCAGGACGAGCACCCCGGCGATCACCGCCAGGTCGACCCGGGGCGCGACGGCCAGGGACACGGTGCCGTACACCTCCCCGGTCTCGGCCAGTACGGGGACGGCGAGCAGGTGGCCGGCGAGGACACCGAGGGCCGTGCCGACGGCGGCCGGGATCAGCGCCTGGCCCACGTAGGCCCGCACGACCTGGGCCGGGGTGAAGCCGAGGGCTTTGAGGATGCCGATGCGCCGCGTCCCCATGCCGACGGCCGACGCGACGACGTTGCCGACGATGAGCACCGACATCACCAGGCCCAGGGCGCCGAACGCGACGAGGAACGGGACGTAGAGGGAGGTGTCGCGCTCGGCGTTCTTCTTGACGGTGAGCCATGACTGTGCGCCGACGGCCGATCCCGGCGGCAGGGATCCCGTCACGGCCTTGCCGTCCGCGGTGATCTGCGCGGCGGTGCCCGCGTCGGTGAAGCGGTACAGCATCTGGTAGCCGCCGCTGCCGGGCGCGGTGAGCGCCGGCATCTGGGACGGAACCACCCAGGCGTCGGCGGTCTGCGTGACCGAACGGGCCACACCGACGACCGTCAGCGCCGGGCCGCCGGACAGATCGGGGAAGGTGATCTCCATGCCCATGGTCGGGATGAGGGAGGAGTCGGGGGACAGGACGATCTCGCCGTCACGCGTGGGCCACCGCCCGTCGAGCAGCGCCACCTCGTCCACGTCCCGGCCGGCATCGCCCCGGCCGACCACGGTCATCGGCCACCCGGGGCCCGCCCCGTCGGACCGCGGGGTGACGGTCGCCGTACGGAACGGCCCGGCCGCACCGCTCACCCCTTCGGCGTCCCTGGACGCCGACAACTGCCCGGCGCTCACCTTGCCCGCGTCGAACTGCACGGACAGGTGCGCACCGTGCTGCCTGGCGAAGGCGTCCTCGAAGGGCGCGCCGGACACCACGAGCAGCGATCCGCCGAGGACGGAGGCGGCCACCGCCATTATCGTGGCGAGCCCGATCACCAGGGTCTGCACCCGGCGCCGTCCCACCCCCGAGCGCACCACCGCGCCGAGCGCGCTCATCGGACGGCCTCCGGGGCGACGGCCTGCGACCGGACGTCCTCGGTGATCCGGCCGTCGGCGATCCGGACCGTACGGCTTGTGCAGGACCGGGCCAACGACAGGTCGTGCGTGACCACGACGATGGTCTGGCCCTCGGCGTTGAGGCCGGCGAGCAGCCTGCTGACGTCCTGTCCGGCCGCCGTGTCCAGGGCCCCGGTCGGCTCGTCGGCCAGGAGCAGCGTCGGCCGGTTCACCAACGCCCGGGCCACCGCGACGCGCTGCCGTTCGCCGCCGGACAGCCGCCCCGGGTAGGCGCGGGCGTGCCGGTCGACGCCCAGCAGTTCCAGGAGTTCCGCCGCCCGGCGGTCCGCCGCGCCACGTGCCATGCCCGCCAGGCGCGCCGGCAGGACGACGTTGTCGGTGACGGTCAGATCGTCGAGCAGGTTGAAGAACTGGAAGACCATGCCGATCTTCGACCGCCGGAACAGCGCCGATCCGGCCTCGCCCAGCTGGTCCACCCGCACCCCGTCCACGGTGACGGTCCCCGTGTCGGGCCGGTCCAGGCCCGCGATCAGATTGAGCAGTGTGGACTTGCCGCTGCCGGAGGGGCCGAGGATCGCGACGGACTCGCCGGGCCGCACGGTCAGCGCCGCCTCGTGCAGGGCGGGCGGGCCGTCGTCGTATCGGCGGCTCACCTCGCGCAGTTCGATCACCGGCACGGTCATGGAGGGCTCCTCGGGTAGGCGCGGTCGGCTGCGTGAACGCTAGGAGCGGGCCCGGCCCGCACGCGTCGCCCGCCCGGACCCATTGCGGTACCGCGCCGGGACGATCCCCGGAAACGTCATCCCTGCGATGTAGGCGGGCGATGTACCCGGAGCAGTGGGAATGACCACCGGGACGGACTCCGCGGATCCGCGCGGCCGCGACAATGAACCGGTGATGGACGTACCTACGACGCGGGAGCGGCTGAGGGAGGCCGCCCGCCGCACGGTCCGCGACGCCAGGCTGCCGAGCGGTCCACCGCTGCGGCCCACGCGGCGCGCCTGGCAGTTCGACCTGCTGCTGACCCTGGTCATCGGGATCTCCACCGTCTACTACGGCATCGACAACGCCGACAACGTCGTGATGCGGGAGATCGCACCCGGCGTGGTGCGGGTCATACCGCGCCCGTCCGGCCCCGGCGGCATGGCCTTCATGGTGACCCTCGCGGCCGTCGCCTCGGGTGCCCTGGCCCTGCGCCGCCGCTACCCGCTCGCCGTGCTGTGCGTCGTGACGGCCGCGACCCTGGCGACACCGCAGAGCGTCCTGCGGCTGACCTTCTACGCGTTCGTCATCGCCGTCTACAGCGCAGCCGTGTTCAGCCCGTACCGGGTGGCGACCCTGGCGGCGCTGCCGGTGTCGGTCGTCCTGGTCGGCACCTCGGGGAACTCGGTGACCCCGATCGTCCCCAACGAATACATCGCCTTGCTGATCCTGGTCCCGATGGCCGTGGCCGCCGTCGGCCTGCGCACCTGGAAGCTCCGCACCGACGAGGGCCGCACCCGGCTCTCCGCGCTGGAACGCGAGCAGGGCGAGGCGCTGCGCCGGGCCGTCGAGCACGAGCGGGCCAGGATCGCCCGCGAACTGCACGACGTCGTCACGCACAACGTCAGCGTGATGATCATCCAGGCGGGCGCCGCCCGCAAGATCATGGAAACCTCCCCCGAGCAGGCCGGCGAGGCGCTGCTCGCCGTCGAGGCGGGCGGCCGGGCGGCCATGACCGAACTGCGCCACGTCATGGGACTGCTCACCATGGCCGGGCAGGGCGAGGACACGGACGAAGGCGCAGACCTGGACCTGGCCGGCACCGCGGCGGAACTGGCCCCGCAACCCGGTCTGGACCAGCTGGAATCGCTGGTCGGACGGGTCCGCGACACCGGACTGCCCGTCGACCTGACCGTCACCGGCCCGCCCCGCCCCCTCCCGCCCGGCCTCGAACTCGCCGCCTACCGCGTGGTCCAGGAAGCCCTGACCAACACCGTGAAGCATGCCTTCGGCGCCACCGCCGCCGTGACCGTCGAATACGGCCAGGACCGGCTCCGGGTGGAAGTCACCGACACCGGCGGACACCCGGGCGCGGGCGCGCCCACCGGAAACGGCCGGGGCCTGATCGGCCTGCGCGAGCGCCTCGCCGTCCACGACGGAACCCTGACCACCGGCCGGCGCATGACCGGCGGCTACCGTGTGGAGGCCCTGATCCCCTTGGAGACGCCGTGACCGAGCCGCTGCGCGTGCCCCTCGCCGACGACCAGACCCTGGTCCGCACCGGATTCCGGATGATCCTCGGCGCCGACGGCATCGACGTCGTGGCGGAAGCGACCAACGGCGCCGAAGCCGTCGAAGCGGTCCGCCGCACGCGGCCCGACGTGGTCCTCATGGACATCCGGATGCCCGAGATGGACGGCCTGGAGGCCACCCGCCGCATCCTCACCGGCGCCCCCACCGCACCCCGCGTCATCATCCTGACCACGTTCGACCTCGACCGGTACGTCTACGCGGCACTGTCCGCCGGCGCCAGCGGCTTCCTCCTCAAGGACGTCACCCCCGAGCATCTGACCGCGTCCGTCCGCACGGTCCGCAACGGCGACGCCCTCCTCGCGCCCGCCATCACCCGCCGCCTCGTGCAGCGCTTCACCCAACACGGCAGCGACACCGCCGCCCTCCACCGCGACCTCGCCTCGCTCACGCCCCGCGAACTGGAGGTCCTCGGCCTGCTGGCCAGAGGACTCAGCAACACCGAGCTCGCCAACCGCCTCCACCTGGCCGAGGCGACCGTCAAGACCCACGTCGCCCGCATCCTCGCCAAACTCGGACTCCGCGACCGCGTCCAAGCCGTCATCGTCGCCTACGAGACAGGGCTGGTCAGCGCCGGTGGACGTGAGGCCGGCCAGCAGTCCGACGAGCAGACGTAGCCCGGATCCGAGACACTACGCCGCCCTTCACCTGGGGAGTTCGGCGGAGCGCTCGGGTTAGCGGATGCTGCCCGTCAGGCCGGTCGAACGGCCTTACCCTGGACCGGTGTTCTCACCCGAAGGCCCCTCGCTGCGTGAGCTGGCCGTGCAGGCCCTGTCGTCCGTCGAGCGCGGTTATGACCTGCTCGCCCCGAGGTTCGACCACACTCCGTTCCGCACCCCGGACCGCATCCTCGATGCGACCGCCGCCGCCCTGAGTCCCTTCGGCCCTTTCGGTGACGGGCTGGACGTGTGCTGCGGCACGGGAGCGGGCCTGCGCGTCCTGCAACCGTTGTGCGGGGGCCGGGTCGCGGGCGTGGACTTCAGCGCCGGCATGCTCGCGCAGGCGCGCCGTGCCCACCCGGACGCGGAGTGGATACGCGCTGACGCACGGAAGCCGCCCTTCGCCGCGGAGTTCGACCTGGCCGTCAGCTTCGGCGCCTTCGGGCACTTCCTGGCCGCCGAGCGGCCGGCCCTGTTCGCCGGGGTGCACCGCGCCCTCCGGCCCGGCGGGCTCTTCGCCTTCCCTGTTTTCGCACCGCCGCGCATCGCCTCCCGGCGCTACTGGATACCCGCCGGCTTCGACGCGGCGATGCGGATACGGAACGCGGTCTGGCGGCCGGCCTTCGTCATGTACTACCGCACCTTCCCGCTCCGCGCGGTGCGCGCCGAACTGACGGCGGCGGGCTTCACCGTACGCACGACCGCGGTACCCGACTTCGGTCACCGCCCGGACGGTGCCCCGTACGCGCGCCTGGTCCTGGCCCGCAAAGCGTGACGGCGGGCCGGGACCCCGTCAGGCAGGCCCCTCATTCAACCGAAGTGCGTGAAGGGGGCGATGCCGCGACGCCGTTGGCCAGCGCCGCTCGGATGATGCGGACGGCCTCGTCGGTGTCGATGCCCGCACTGGCGATGACGGCGGCGTACTCGGCGGCGGCGTGGCGTGCCCGCTCGCGCCCCTGCTCGCCGGCCGCGGTGACGAACGAGCCCGCCCGTCCGCGGGTCTCGATCAGCCCCGCCTCCTCCAGCGCCCGGTAGGCCCGGCCGACGGTGTTGACGGCCAGGCCGAGGTCCGCGGCCAGGCGGCGGATGGTCGGCAGCTGGGTGCCCACGGCCAGTGTGCGGTCCTGGATCCGCCGGGCGAGCTGGGCGCGGAGCTGCTCGAACGGCGGGACGGGCGAGGCCGAGTCGATGACGATCATCGGCTCACCGGACGCTCGTGGCGTGCCGCGCCACCGTGCCGCTCTGCGCGGTCCGCTTGGTGATCAGGGCGAGCGTGACGGTGCTCAGGGCGACGAAGACGAGCCAGGCGGTGTTCCACCAGCCAAGCGCGGTATCGAACACGGACACGATCGGCAGCAGCCACACCACGGTCGGCGTGGCGACCTCGCGGGCGTCCTCGACCCGCATGATGACGTCGGCGGTCAGCGAGACCTCGTCGTCGGCCACGACCGGGTGCGTCAGGATGTGGCGTAGCTGGACAGCCGTACCGACCGCGACCCCGCACAGCCCGATGAGCAGGACGAGTGCCGCATACCGCGCGGTGGAGTCCCGCACGGTCAGGGCGACGACCGCCGGTACCGACGCGCCCGCGAACGTGGCGACCGCGAACGCCGCACGCGGCCGGCCGAGCACGGTGCGCCATCCGAGCCGGACCGGGTGGGCCACCCGGCGCGGCAACGTCGCGCCGGCGCGCCGGTCGACCCGCCGCACCCACCAGTCCAGCAGGGACTGGGCCAGCACCAACCCGACGACCACCGCCGTCAGGACCAGCAACGACGATTCCCGGTACGACCCGGAGCCGTCAGCCCCAGGAGGCCGGTCGGTCGTGTAGACAAGGGCAACCGCGATGATGAACGCCGCCAGCAGGACCTGAGCGGCCAGCCGGGCACCGCGCCGGACCGCCAGGCGCGTGGCCAACAGCGGCGTCGGCCGGACGTCGACCAGGCCGTGCCGGGCCAACCACACGCCGGCCTGCTCGACATCCGCCGGACGCACGGACTGCTCGGGCATCCAGCAACCCTCCCTTTGACGTGACTCCTCTATGTCGCAAGCGTTGTCTCAAGATAGTGCGTCAAGCCTTGCGACAAGTCAACGGAATGCAGCGCGGCGGCGCCGACGCCACGCCGGCCCGAAACGTAGGGCCGCCGGGGTCAAGGCGCCGGCGGCACTCACGCTCCGGGCAGGTCCACAGACTGCCCGACGTGCCGAAAGGTTACGGATCCATGATCACTCGTGCCAAAGCAGCTCCCGGCCAGCCGCGTTCCGCCGACCCCGTGGGCCATGTGCCCGCCTCAGAGCTTGAAGGTGCGCACCGACGCCGCCACGGGGGTTCTCCTCAGTCGGCCCTGCGTCGGTGGTCCTCAGGCCGTCAGGCCCTCGATGGCCACGGGAAGATGGCGCGGGCCGCGCAGCACCGCGTTGGCGCGGTACGGCGGGGGGTCCTCGAGCAACCGGGAGAACTTGACCCGGCGAAAGAGTTCGGGCACGGCCAGGTGCAGTTCAATACGGGCGAGAGGGGCACCGAAGCAGTAGTGGATGCCGGTGTAGAAACCCAGGTGCTCGTTGTCCTTGCGGTCGGGATCGAACCGGTCGGGGTCCTCGAAGCGCTTGGGATCGCGGTTGGCCGCGGCCAGCATGAGCCACACCGGCGAGCCCTTGGGGATCGTGGTGCCGGCGACCTCGATGTCGGCCAGCGCGGTGGTCCACGGCACGAACTGGACCGGGGGCTCGTACCGCAGCACTTCCTCGATGAGCGGGGCGGCCAGGTCCGGCTCCCTCCGGAAGCGCTGGAGGACGTCGGGGTGGCGGAGCAACGTCAGGGTCGTATTGGTGATCGCGTTGACGGTGGTCTCGTGGCCGGCGACCAGGAGCAGCACCGCGGTGGCCTCCAGGTCGGCCGGTGTCATGTCGGGCGCGAGCGCGCTGAGCATCCCGGGGCCGGGGTGGCGGCGTTTGGTCTCGATCAGGCCGGACAGGTAGGCGCCCAGCTCCTGGCGTGCCTGCTGTCCCTTCTCCTGGCCGGCGGCGCCGGACTGGGGATCGAGTGACGACGCCAGGGCATCGGCCCACTGGTGGAAGCGCGACTCGTCGTCGCGCGGCACGCCCAGGACTTTGCAGATCGCGGTGACGGGAAGGGGGTAGGCGAAGTCCTCGACGATGTCGACCTGGTCCTTGCCCGCGAAGGCGTCGAGCAGTTCGGTGACGACCTTGGCGGGGTCTCCGCGCAGGTCGTCGAGGAACCTGGGACTGTGCGGGGGACCGAACGGCCGGTTGATGGTGTCGCGCAGTCGGTCGTGCACCGGCGGGTCGGTGAAGATGAAGCTCGGCGGCAGGTTCGTGTCGCCCGCGGCCGCTGTGCGTGCGTAGCCGGCGGCCCGGTTGCGCGTGTCGTTGCTCAGCCGTGGGTCGTTGGCCAGGCTCCGCACCTCGTAGTACGTGCTGACCACGTACGTGCCGTCGTCCTCCAGCCTGACCGGTGTCTTGCGCAGCTCCTCGTAGAGCGGGTACGGATCGGCTCGATTGGCGTAGTCGGTGATCTGCTCGATGATGGTGCCGGGCGTCATGGCGTCTCCTGGGGCCGGGCGGCACAGGGCCGGTGATCAGGCATGCGATGGAGTGAACGCAACACGTCGTTCGCCCGGTGAGTGACCCGTCAGCGTGACCGTGGCCCCGCGGGTGGGCAGATGGGGATCGGGGAAGGCCGGGTCGACCGGCTGCGAGGTCTCGTTGCGGCGGTCGACCGTGCGGTACTCCGGAGGGAAGGGGGCGCCGGACGCGATCTGCTGCTCATGGAACCCCAGCCACTTGGCTCCGTCGAAGGACACCGCGGCGATGACGCGGCCGTGGTAGCCGTACACCGCGACGAACCGGTCCTCGGCGAGGGCCCCTTGGGCGACGACCAGCTGGTCGCCCAGCGGGGGCACGCCCACGGACTTGATGTAGACACCGAACTGGGAGGACCAGAACGTCGGCAGCCACAGGTGGGGACGGCGCTCGGGACCCGCGCAGATCATGTTGTGGGCGCCGGCGGCGTACATGTCGTCGGTGACAATGCCGTTGACGTCGAACACCCGACATCCGGCGTCGCAGGCGACGCCCCGGGGACCCGCGGCCACCCCCGAGCCGGCGAGCCGTTCCGTGTTCCGGACGGCGCCGAGCGAGACGACCGCCACGTCCACGTCGATCACCGAGCCGTCCGATAGATGGGCGCGCTTGAGTCGTCCTACATCGTCGCCCTCCAGGGCGGTGACGCTCATGCCGCAGCGTAGGTCGACTCCGTGCTTGCGCTGCAGCCGGTCCGCGACCGTGCCGATCACTCCGCCGAGAGCACCCACCAGCGGTGCCGGGCCGCGTTCGGCGACCGTGACCGCAAGGCCCAGCTCTCGGCAGGCGGAGGCGACCTCGGAGCCCGTGAAACCGGCGCCGATCACCAGCACCCGGGGCACGCCCCCGGTCGGCTTCCGGCGCAGGCGGGCGGAGTCGTCGCGCGTGCGCAGCACGAACACGCCGTCCAATGAAGTCTCTTCGGGGTGGATCCGAGGCCGCGCTCTGGTGCCGGCGGTGATCGGCAGGCGGTCGTAGGGGACGGTGTCGCCGTTTGTCAGGCGTACCTGTTCGGCGTCCCTGTCGAGGCTCTCGGCGGCGACGCCCCGACGCCGTTCGGCGTCGATGTCGCGCCGCCGCGGCAACGCGGTGTCCTCGGGCCGTGCCCGCCCGAGCAGTGCCTGCTTCGACTGTGGCGGCCGGTCGTAGGGATCGTACGGCTCGTCGCCGATCATGGTGAGCAATCCGGTGAAGCCCTTCTCGCGCAGTGTCTCCGCCGCGCGCAGACCGGCCAGCGAGGCCCCAACGACGACAATGCCGCCCTGGCGCCGCAGGACCTGGACGTCCGCGTCAGACGACATGGGACTTCACCCGCTTCGTCGGCTCGTCGAAGTGGTCGACGAGGATCGCCTGGACCGGGCAGGCGGCAGCGGCCTTCTCCACCCGGTCACGTTGTGCCTCGTCGAAGCGAGGGGAGAACAGCAGCGCCTCTTCCCCGTGCAGGGCGAAGACGTCCGGGGCGACGAAGACGCACTGCGCGAACCCTGGCACCGGTTGAGATCGACGACAAGCCTCATGGGAATCCGTTCCCTGCAGGGGCCGCGGTGCCCGAGCCCTGCTGCCGTCCGCGCTCGGTCCATGTGGTCGGTAGGCATGCCTCACTTTCAGGTTCAGCCTTCCGCCCAGGTCTCGCAAGGCGAGACGGCGCTGAGGGACCGGGCCTCGCGCGAGGCAAAGGGAAGCTCCTCGGGGAACTGTGAAACCAGTTCTTCGGCCTACTGACCGAGCTGGGATTCGAGGTCGGCCTGTGGGCTTGTGTGCTGCCTCGGCCGGCACCCCTGGACGGTCGCAGCGACCCTCACCATCCGGCTCCGAACATGGTCGGCCGGGCAAGTCCTAGTCAACGGGACGTAGGGCGTTCAGGACGGCTGACGAGGCACGGTGCTCCTCGCAGACGGCCCACGAACTCTCGGCACCCTTGTCCTTCACGCGCACGCTCCACACCGCCTCATGTGCGCATGGAGAAGCCCAAGCGCAACGCTGCTCGCGAGACTTCGTGCCGGCGGCATGCCGCTGCGGTTCCCATGTGACCGGTCCTTCGACAAGCTCCACGGCACCAGTGAAGCGCGTCGCACGACCTGCCGCAGTCGAATGAGTGTCGAAACGGCGGCAACGCAGGGGGACAGCCGGATGGGGGCGCGGATCTCGCCCGTGACGAAGGACCGGGCTCGGATGACGTGTACAGGGCGGGCCCGCCCCGCTACGCTCTGACCCGTCGTCGGCCGAAGTCCTCACGCCCCGCCGCACGCCGAGCCGTTGTGTCGTCTTCGCGGCCCCCGGCGCGCACGTGCTGTACGAATTCTGTTCTCCTTCCGTACGCCTTCTCCGTGTCTGATGACGTACGGTCGTGAAAGCGGCGGCTGCGATGCCGTTCGTCCACTACCGTCTCGCTCTGGGTTGCACGCCCGGCGTTTCCGGGCTGACAACGTTGTCTTCTGGTGAGGCCGAACCGTGCGTGCGTATTGCGACGCTGGAGAGGTTACGTGTCCATCAGATCCCATCCCCCCTTGCCCCCCGCGGTCCTTCCGAGAACCGCGAGCGGGCGTCGCCGGCCGTTGCGCGCGACGGTCGCCGCGCTGCTCACCGGGGCGCTCGGCCTCGGCGCGCTGGCGGGTGGCGGCGCGGCCGCCGCCGTGCCCGTCGCCACCACGTCCACGGGGTCCGGCGGGGCGTCCGGCGGGACGGACTACACCAAGCTCGTCGACCCGTTCGTGTCGACCGCGGGCGACGACGGCAACGACCTGCCGGGCGCGCAGGCGCCCCACAGCCTGGCCAAGGTCAACCCGCTGACCACGCCGAACCGGAACCACACCGGGTACGACTACAACGAGGACCACATCGCCGGGTTCACCGCGACGGACCTCGACGGCGTCGGCGGCTCCGGAGGCGGCGGCGACCTGCTCGTCGTCCCGACCTCCGTGCAGTACGACAGCCGGCCCGCCGCCGGCACGTACGCCCACGCGTACAGCCACGACGACGAGAGCGCGACGCCCGGCTCCTACCAGGTGGGCCTCGGGGCCATCTCCGGAACCGCGTCGTCGGTGAAGCAGGACCCGGGCACCATCAAGGCCGAGATGACCGCGACCACGCGCACGGCGCTGCAGCGGTACAGCTTCCCCGCCGGGTCGAACCCCGAGCTCGTCCTCGACCTCGCGAACAACTTCACCAGCCGCACCCGCTCGACGATGAAGGCGACGACGCTCCCGAACGGGACCACGTCGATCACCGGGCTCATCGCGGGTTCGTTCAACGGCGCCTCGTACAAGCTGTACTACGCCGCCACCACGAACGTCCCCGTGACCTCCCTGAAGAGCTGGGGCAACGACGGCAAGCTGAGCGACGCGACCACGCAGGACGGGTCCGACACCGGCGCCGTCCTCGGGTTCGACGAGGCCGCGCGCGACGACATCGAGCTGCGCATCACGCTGTCGCCGATCAGCGCCGAGCAGGCCACGACCGACCAGCACAACGAGGTGGGCGACCTCACCTTCGACCAGGCGCGCGCGCAGACGAAGGCGGACTGGAACAAGGCGCTCGGCGCCGTCGACGTGCGCTCCTCGGTGAAGTCCGACCCCGGGTCGACGCTCACCAAGGAGTTCTACACGCACCTGTACCGCATGTACGCGCTGCCGGTGAACGCCACCAGCACCAGCGGGACGTACCGCGGCGCGGACGGCGCGGTGCACAAGGCGAACGGCTTCACGTACTACGACGGCTGGTCCACCTGGGACGACTTCCGCAAGTACTCCGTCGAGTCCTACATCGACCCGGCCACCTACCGGGACATGATCCAGTCGCTCATCGTGCTCTTCGCCGACGCGCGTACCTCGGGCAAGAGCCTCGGCAGTCTCACCCACTCGGTCCCGACCGTGCGCTGGGAGCGTTCGGCCGTGCTGGTCGCCGACGCGCTGTCGAAGGGCTTCAAGAACTTCGACCGGCTCGACGAGGCGTACCCGGCGCTGCTGTCGTACTCCGGCTACTACACGGGCGCGCAGCTGCGGCAGGGGTACGTCACCGGTGACCCCGGTACGACCGTGCAGCGCGGCTACGACCAGTGGGCGCTGTCCGTCGTCGCCGACGCGCTCGGCAAGAAGGACGACGCGAAGAAGCTGCGGACCCAGTCGACGATGGCGATCGACAACCTCGTGAAGTCCGGCGCCTGGACAGCGGCCGACGGCACCAAGGTCGGGCTGCTCACCCCGCGCGCCGCGAACGGCGACTGGCAGAGCGCCGACTACGAGAAGTTCGAGGCGGCCGGCCTCTACCAGGGCACGCTGTGGCAGTACCACTGGTACGACGCGTACGACATGGGCGGCCTGATCAAGGCCATGGGCGGCGACAAGGCCGGCAAGGCCGCGGTCAAGCACATGTTCGGCGAGGACTCCAGCGTCGACGACGGATCGACCATGCTGCACTCCAACGCGAACGAGATCGACCTGCAGGCCCCGTACCTGTTCAACTACGTCGGCGAGCCGAGCCTGACGCAGAAGTGGGTACGCGCCATCTACACCGGCACGACCTGGAACCGCTACATCGCGACGGGCTCGACGAACGAGGCCCCCAGCTCCGGCGGCCAGTTCACCCCGCCGGTCAAGACCCAGGTCTACAAGCTCTCCCCGAACGGCTTCCTGCCGACCATGGACAACGACGCCGGCACCATGTCGACCATGTTCGTCGGCGCCGCGCTCGGCCTGTTCCCGGTGACCGCCGGATCCAGCCAGTTCCAGATCGGCAGCCCGTTCTTCGACTCGACGACGATCAGCTACGCCAACGGCTCCCGGTTCACGGTGAAGGCCGACGGCGTGTCGCCGAGCAACTACTACGTGCAGAACGCGACCCTCAACGGCAAGCGCTTCGACAACACGTGGCTCGACTACTCCCAGATCATCTCCGGCGGAACCCTGGACTTCACCATGGGTTCCAAGCCCTCCCAGTGGGGCGCCCACACCGAGCCCGCGTACTCGCTGAACACCGACGGCGGCGACACGGGCGACGGTGACGCGGGCACGGACAAGGGCGACACGGTCGTCTCCGCCCGCCCGGGCACCGTTGACACCGACGAGGACGGCACCCTCCACGACAGCGTGCAGCTCACCCTGGACGGACCGGCGTCGTTCGACGCCCGCAAGGGGACCAGCCTCACCAAGACCGGAGCGGCGAGCGTGACCGGCCTGCCGGCCGGCGTCACGGCTGACCTCCGCGTCGGTGACAAGCGGACGGCGACGCTGTCCCTCACCGGCACCACGAAGACCGACGCACGCTTCGGCATCACCTTCCGCGACGAGGCCTTCGCCCACGGCGTGCGGGCCTCGACGGTGAGCGGCACCGGGATATCCCCGACCGACCCGCTCCTCATCTCCGCCGCCGCGGTGCACCGCAAGGCCCTGGGCGCACTCGTCGACCAGGCGTCCGTGGTGCGCAGCGCCAACTACTCCGACGGCTCCTGGAACCTCTTCCGGTCGGCCCTGGAGCGCGCGCGGACCGTCCTCGCGGACACCTCCTCCGCGACGGGCACGATCATGGCCGCGCAGGACGCGCTGCAGACCGCCATCGACGCCCTGACCATCGACGAGGGCGGCTACGCCGTCCTGCAGGCCGAGAGCCCCGACCAGAAGGAGGGACCCAGCCTCATCAGCGAGCGGAACAACTCCGACGGCAACCTCGGTGGCGTCACCGAGGGATCGTGGGAGCGGTTCGCCAAGCTGGACTTCGGCGGGGTCGCCCCGCGGACCATCTCGGTCCGCTACGCGAACTCGCAGGCGACGAACGCGAAGCCGAGCAGCGTGGACATCCACGCCGGCGCCGCCGACGGCCCGGTCGTGGCCACCGTCTCGCTCCCCGGGACCGGCGGCTGGCAGTACTACTCCACGGTGCAGGCGGCCGTCACCGACGCCGACGCCCTGCTGGACGCGAAGAGCGCGACGTTCGTGTTCCACGCCCCGTCGGGCCAGCAGTGGGTGTCGAACTTCGACTGGTACCAGTTCTCGCCGTACGAGGTCTCGACGTCCCCCACCACTACGCTCGCCACGCTGACCGCGGTCAACAGCACCGCGACCGGCAACGGTTCGCTGCCGCTCAACCTCGGCAACGGCATCTTCGAGAACGTGACGAACGGCGCGTGGGCGCAGTGGAAGGACACGAACCTCCGCAGCGGCGCCGACACCGTCACCGTCCGCTATGACAAGCCCCAGTCGCGGGCCGCGTCGGACTCGCACATCGAGCTGCACCTCGGCTCGAAGGACGGCGCGAAGAGCGTCGACATCCCGCTCGACTACAGCGGATCGGGCTGGGGAACCATCGCCTCCACGAGCGTGCACCTCGACCCGAGCGTCTTCACCGGCGTCCAGGACGTGTACGCGGCGTTCGTCTCCAGCACGCAGACGGCCTCCCAGCCCTACGTGGGCAACGTCTACTCGCTGGCCCTGACGCAGACCGCCGACGCCCCCGTGGGCTTCGACGCCACCGCGTGGCGCTCCAACAGCGGCGGCGGCCTCAAGAGCGAGCCCGTCGGCTGGACGGGTTCGGGTTCCACGACCGACCTCGGCGGCACCTACAACGGCGCCTGGCTCAACTACGGGGACATCGACTTCGGCGCTTCCCCGAAGAGCACCGTCACGATCACCTACGTCAACAACTCCGCCCGCTGCGGCACCGGCTCCGCCGTCCAGCTCTACCTGGACTCCTTCGACACGGCCAACCCCGGCACGCCGTACGCGACCGCGCCGCTGCCGGTCACGGGATCCGCGTGGTCCTCCGGAGGGACGACGAGCGTGACGCTGCCCAAGGCGATCACCGGCACGCACACCGTCTACCTGCGGCTGACGACGAACCCGGACTCCTCGCACCCGTACGTCGCGAACCTGGGCCGGATCACCTTCAACCACGTCGAGACGCCCGCCGTCACGGACAAGTCCGCCCTGCGGAAGGCGATCGAGCAGTACGAGGGGCTCTCCGCCGACGCGGAGCGCTACGACGCGATCGACTTCGGTGTGTACGGGCGTGAACTCGCGGCCGCACGTACCCTCGTCACCGCCGATGACGCGACCCAGCTCGAGGTCGACACGCAGACGCGCAGCCTCACCCTGGCCGCGGGCCAGCTGATCCCGCTCCCGCGGCTGAAGCTGGAGGACCTGGTCGCCACCGCGTCCGCCCTCGACGACGACCGCTACACGGACGCGTCGTGGAAGGCGTTCACCGGGGCACTCGCCGTGGCGAAGACCGCGGTCGCCGACGGTGCGGCCACGGACGCGACCCTCACCGCCCGGTACGACACCCTTCGCCACGCCCTGTCCGCGCTCACCACGAAGCCCAAGACGGTGCCGGCCGCGCCTGACGCGGTGTCGGCGACCTCGTCCGGCACGAGCGTGACCGTCGCCTGGTCCGCACCCAAGGACACCGGCGGCTCACCGGTCACCGGCTACGAGATCACCCTCAGCGACGGCCACCAGATCAAGATCAAGGATCCGGAAAGCCGGAGCACGACCTTCACCTGGCTGCGGTCGGGCAGGTCGTACACGGCACGCGTCCAGGCGGTCAACGCCGTCGGCACCTCGCAGCGGAGCGCCGCCACGGCACCCGTGGTCACCGGCGGCGGCAAGCCGCAGAAGCCGGCCGTGACGGGTGTGATCACCGACGGCAAGCAGGTCCGCGTGACCTGGCAGGCGGCCGGCGACGGCGGATTCCCGGTCATCGGCTACACCGTGGCCCTCGACGACGGAACCACCGCGCACGTCCCCGCCACCACGGGCACGACGCTGCTCACGACCACGGGCAAGGCGAAGGCCCACGCGGCCACCGTCACCGCGGTCACCCTCGCCGGAACCTCGGACGACAGTGCCGCGACCGCCCCGGTGACCACCGCGGCGTCCGCCGCGGCGGACGCCTCCGACCCGGCGTACGAGCCGTCCCCCTTCCCGGACGACACGCTCAACGCCACCTACGCGTCCGACAAGTGGCCGGGCACCGGTGACGGGACCGACTACTTCTACGGCCTGCTCAACGGCTTCAAGGACCTCGACTCCGACATCCTCGCCGCCAACACCAAGGTGCCGGGCGGCACCCCGCTCACCGCTGAGAACGACCGGATCGCGGTGCGCATCAACAACGCGGCGACGCAGAAGGAGGTGGACCGGGCCGAGGTCGACGCCACGAACAGCTCCACCGTCACGATGGCCGACGGCCTCGGCTCCCGGCTCGGCCGGATCTACCTGGACGCCCTCAACGGCGGCCGGCTGCCGAAGACCGGAGCGCTGTTCTCCCGCGTCACGCAGGGCCTCGACAAGGGCGGAGCGGCGAAGGACCACTTCGGCTACCAGCGCCCGTACGTGCGGCTCGGGTTCGTCGGCGACGGCGGCGCCGTCTACGAGTCGCAGGACGGTTCCTACGGCAGCCTCACCACCAGCGGCTCCTACCCGAGCGGCCACACCTACGGCGGCTACGAAGCGGGGACCATCCTCGCCACGCTCCTGCCGGAGCTGGCACCGTCGATCCTCGCCCGCACCTCGGAGTACGGGGACAACCGCATCGTCCTCGGGTTCCACTACCCGCTCGACGTGATGGGCGGCCGCATCGCCGCACAGGCCACCGTCGCGCACCGGTGGGCGGACGCCGACTTCGCGAAGCTGCTGACGCAGGCCCACACCGAGATGGAGAACGTGCTGCTCGCCAGTTGCGAGAAGGAGGGCTACGGCGACACGCTCGAGGCCTGCGAGGGCGACTCCTACGCCGGCCTGAGCACGGCGCAGCACGTCGACCTGTACACGCAGCGCCTGGACTACGGGTTCTCCCAGGTGGGGAAGTCCGGGCAGGCCCTCAAGGCGCCGTCCGACGCGGCGGCCCTGCTGATCACGGCCTTCCCGGACCTGACCACCGAGCAGCGCACCCAGATCCTCGAGCAGACCGCGACGGACTCCGGCTCCCCGCTGGACCTCACCGCGGACGGCGGAGCGAGCTGGGAGCGGATCAACCTGGCGGCGGCGATGGCGGCGCGCGTCGTCGTCAACGCCGACGGGTCGGTCAAGGTGACGAACCACACGGACGCCACCAAGGCCAGCGTCGCCGACGCCAAGGCGATCACCGTCGGAGGCATCGCGATCGACGGGTTCGACCCGGCCGTGTCCACGTACGTCGTCGACTGGCCGAAGAACAAGAAGGTCCCGGCCCTCTCCGCTGTACCGGCCCAGTCCGGTGCGCGCGTGAAGGTCACCGACGGCAGCTCGGTCCTGTCGTCGACCGGGCACCGGTTCACCACTCGCACCATCAAGGTGACCTCGGCCAACGGCTCGGTCACCCGCACCTACACGGTCGGGTTCCAGCCCACGGACCGCGACGACCGTCCGGTCGCGGCCGGCGGCAACGGTGGTGACCGCATCGCCGGGGCGACCGACCTGCTGAGCCGCGGAAGCAACGGAGCAGGCTCCGCCGGCGGCGCCGGATTCTGGGCGCCGTCTACGGAGTGGGCCAACCCCATGTGGATCCCCCAGGGGTAGCGCACACCGCCGCCGGCGGCCGGCCCCTCCGGGTGAACCCCAGTGGTTCACCCGGAGGGGCCGTCGGCATTCCGGGCGGCCGTGGGCGGCGGCGGTCGCCCGCGCAACACGGTGGGGCCGGCCCGGAGGGCCGGCCCCACCGTGTCCTGCAGGTCCGCCTAACGCCTTGTCAGAACCACGTCGGCGGTGACGGCGTCACGACCGCGCGGTCGCACCGTGCGCTCGGCCGTCCGGTAGCCCTCGGCAGTCACGGTGAGGGAGACGGCGGGTCCGGCGTCCGGGAGCCACAGTTGGTACGAGCCGTCGACCGCGGTGCTCAGCGTGTGCGCGCCCGACCCGGTCCCGACCCGGACCGTGGCTCCGGCCAGCGGGGTGCTGTCGCCATGCCGCCCGGCGCCGCTGACGGTGCCGGTCAGGTGCGTCCACCCCGGCGGCGCCACCACGGTCATGGTGACCGGCACGGTGACGGAGGCGTACGGCCCGTCGCTGTCGATGACCAGCCGCGCCTGGTGCACGCCCGCGTCGGCCGGACCCATGTCCCGGGCGTCGACGGTGACGGTCAGCTCCGCCGTCCTGCCCGCGCCGACGGAGGACGAGCCCGCCTTCGCCGCCAGCCACGTCACGTCCCCGTGGGGCGCGTCGTAACCGGGCAGTTCGAGGGCGGAGGTCTGCATCACCCTGTCCGCGCTCTGGCCGCCCAGGACCGACCAGCCGGGTGCTCCGGCCGCCGCGTACAGCGGCTGCGGCAGGTTCGGCAGCGGGCTCCACGTGTCCGCGGCCGGATCGTAGGCGTAGGCCTCGTTGGTCACCGCGGCGGCCCCGACCAGCACACCGCCGGCGGCCATGAGCCGGCCCGCGCCGCTCGCCGTCGCGGCACCCCAGAAGTCCACCGGCGGGTCGGCGATCGGCGTCCAGCGGCCCGCGGCCCGGTCCAGGGCGTAGCCCACGGCCGTGGCGTGCGGAGGCTGCCCGTCGCCCTGGTGGACACCGCCCGCGCAGTACAGCGTCCCGTCGACGGTTCCGCAGCTCTGCCAGGAGGTCGGCACAGGGTAGGCCGGTCCCGTGGACCACGTGTCGCCGGCCGGGTCGTAGACCTGGACGTCGCGCGTGCCGCAGGAGATGCCGGTGCAGCCGCCGATCACATAGAGCCGGTCGCCGACCGCTGCCGCGGCCGAACTGCCGTACGCCTTGGGCGCGTCGGCGATCCGCGACCATGTGTCGCTCGCCGGGTCGTAGACCTCGCCCCCGGCGATCGGCGTGCCCGCGCGGTTCTTGCCGCCGACGACGTACAGCTTGCCCCGGACGAACCCGTAGGCCGCGCCGCTGCGCTTGGTGACGGCCGGGGCGAGGTCCTTCCAGGTCGCCGTGGCCGGGTCGTAGGAGCGCAGAGCGGTGGTCCACTGACCGTCGGGGGTCTGGCCGAGACCGGTGTAGAGGACGCCGTCGTACGCGGCCGCGATCCCCCCGGTCATGGGCTGCGGGAGGTCCGCGAGCGGCTGCCACGCCTGCCCGGCGGCCGCCCCGGCGGTCCGGCCCGCCGCCGTGGTGTTCGTCGTGGCGGTGGCCGCGACGTCGAGCGGATCGGGTCTGGCCGCCGTCCGCTCCCTGGCGGCGCCGGACACGCGCGCCGGGGCTCCCGCGACGGCCTGCTCGCCGACGGCGAGGGAGGCCGGGGCGCCCCCGGTGTTGCGCACCTTCACCGTGACGGTCTTCTTACCGCCCCAGGGAACGGTGACGCCCACGGCACCGGGGGTGGCCTTCAGCCGGGACGGGCGCAGCGCGAGGTCCGCGGTAGTGACGACGTCGCCCTTGACCGACACGGACGACGTCCCGGCCGGATAGCCGAAGGCGGGCAGGGCGGCGGTGAACTCCTGGCGGCCGGTACGGGAGGAGAAGGCCCAGTACAGACCGTCGCCCACGGCCGGGTCATCCGGCGTGGCGATGCTGTGGCCGCTGTCCTCGGGGGCCTTCGCGGCGGAGACGGTCGCGCCGACCACTCCGGCACCGGTGTTGGCGTCCGTCACCCGGCCCGTCAGCAGCCCACCGGGGACGGTGACCAGCGAGCGGGTGCCGACGGCGACGTTGTCCAGCTGCCAGATGCCGGTCAGGGAGCCGGCGAAGTGGAAGCGCAGCCGCACCGAGGACTTGCCGGCGTAGGCGGTGAGCGGAACGACCTGGTGGGAGGGGCCCTCCACGACGTCCGTGTGGTGCCAGAGGTTCTCCCAGTGGTCCCCGCCGTCGGTGCTCACGTCGATGTCGGCCGTGGGGTCGTTGAAGCGCCACAGACTGGGCAGCGCGGTGTCGAACTCCAGCGCCGGCCGGGTCTGCGCCGAGAAGTCGTAGGCGGGGCTGATCAGTTCGGTGTCGACTTCGCCCCAGCCGAGGGCGTAGTCGTCGACCTGGGCGAAGCCGCCGTCACCACCGGTCTGGTTGCCGCGGGTGAGCGGGTCGTCGAAGCCCCAGCCGCCGGCTGCGGTGTGGTTGACGATGCTCCACCCGGCAGGCTTCGCGGCGGTGTCGAAGGACTGGAAACCGCCGCCGTGGTAGTCGACGGCGTAGCCCGGCGGGAGGGTGCCGGAGCCGACCAGGGGGAGCGTCAGGTCGGCCGTCTTCGGGGACGATCCGAGCACGACCTTCGTCTCGGCCGGCCGGTAGCCGGGGTAGAGGCCGGTGGCGCGCAGCGTGTACGTCTTTCCGCGCTCGAGGCGGACGGAGTAGCGGCCCGTCCTGGGGTCGGTGTGGACGGTGCCGGGCACGCCGTCGACGGTCAGCCGGGCGTAGAGGCCCCAGCCGTGTCCGCCGCCGTCCCGGACGGTGCCGGAGACCGTGGTGGTCGGCACGGCCACGAGCGCGGCGTTCCTGGTCAGCTCCGTGCCGTCGGCGAGGGTGACCTTGCCCAGGTCCTTCTCGGAGTAGCCGAAGGCGTTGACCGTCAGCGTGTACGAGCCGGTGGGCGCCGCCAGCGACCACCTTCCGTCCGCGCCGGTGACCGCCGAGTTCGCGCCCAGCCGTACCGTCGCGCCGGACAGCGCCTTGCCGGTGCCCTTGTCGGTGACCTTGCCGGTCACGGTGCCGTGCGGGCCGGGGCGGAAGGCGCCGACGCCGTTCGGCGTGCCCAGCCCCGTCGGTCCGTCGTAGCCGGGGCCCGCGGTGCAGCTGTTCGCGGGCTCGCACGCGGGCGTGGTGTCCGGGTCGCAGGGCGCGTCGTCGGAGCATTGCGCGTTGCTGCCGGTGGTGACGTCGTTGAGCGCACCGGGCGCGCGGTACGGGTACCCGGCCGGGTAGGTGCCATCGACGGGCGTCCCGGCCAGTGCGTACAGACCGGCGATGATCGGGGCGGAGGCGCTGGTGCCGCCGTAGACGCCCCATCCGCCGCCGGAGTAGGTGTTGTAGACCGCCACGCCCGTGTCGGGGTCGGCGACCGCGCTGACGTCCGTCACCGACCGCTTGTCGCAGCCGGTGCCGGTCTGGAAGGCCGGCTTGGGCTGGTAGGCGGAGCACCCCGAGCCCGTGCCGCTCCACACCGTCTCCGTCCAGCCGCGCGCACCGGTGTCGCTCCTGCTGAGCGAGGTGCCGCCGACGGACGTCACGTAGGGGGAGGAGGCCGGGTAGCTCAGCCCGTGGCCGTAGTCGCCGGAGGCGAACACCACGGCGGTGCCGGGGTGGTCGAAGTACGCGGCGTCCAGGGCGGCGAGGTCGGGGCCGTCGTAGTAGGCGCCGTAGGAGTTGGACACGTAGCGGGCGCCCAGCGCCACCGCGGTGTTGACGGCGCTGCCCAGGTCGTCCGTGGCGGAGCTGTCGGCCTCGACGAGGAGGATGTGCGCCTTGGGCGCGACGGCCGAGACCATGTCCAGGTCCAGGGATATCTCGCCGGCCCAGCCGTCGTTGGGCTGCGGGTAGTCGGTGCCGCCGCGCTGGTCGACCTTGCGGAAGCAGCCGTTGTCAGCCGTGCAGGAGGGCAGCCCGTACTGGTCCCGGTAAGCGGCGAGGTCCTGCTCGGCCAGCGGGTTGTCGTAGGCCGCCACGACCGCGATGGTCGCCCCGGCGCCGCCGTCCGCGGGCAGGTCGTACGCCGAGCGCAGGTCGGCCGGGCCGAATCCCTCGGGAGTGGCGGACCGTGCGGTGCGACCGCTCTCGGTGTCCGCTCGGCGCACCGCGAAGCAACCGAAGTGCCCGGGCTGCGGGGCGCCGCACAGCGACTCCGCCGCCGGCCCGGCGTCATCGGCGACGGCCGGGCTCTGCTGGGGCAGTTGGACCGCGAGGACGGCCAGCAGCAGGGCGGCGGCCCCGCCGACGGCACGTTGCCACCGGGATCCCGTCGGCCGGGCGGGGGCGCCCCTCAAGTACCGGGAGAGGGGGCGTGAAGGACGGGGAACGAGCACGGGGCGACTCCGGCAGTGGTCCGATAACGTTGTCGGGCACATGACGCGTTGCCCGAAGAAAGATCGCGCGCGCTCGACAACCAGGTCAATGGATGGAGTTGGCGACTTGGCGCCGCGTGTCGTATTCACGACTTCTCGGCAACCGCCCCGCCGTGGCGATGCGCCTCACCATCGGGCGGCCGGTCCGCGACCCTGTTCGCAACCGTGCAACGCCTGAGCCTGTTGCACATGACGTCCGCGCCGTTGCCGTCTGCGCTTGGCAAGGGCCTCATCGCGACCTGTCGCCCTCGAACCGGCCGCGGGAGTGGGACGTGGTCCCGCCGGGCTCGTCCGGTCTCATGTTGAGCTGGGCGCGGCCGTCTCCGGCGTCGGCGGTCCACAGGTTCAGGGACGGCACGCGGTGGAACTCGCCGTTGGCGAGATGCTGCTGCAGCACCCCGGGGGAGACCACTTCCGCCATTCGGAGTACCAGACGGCGCCCGGCGGGTACGTGATGACTCCGTCGCCGTTGTCATTCCCGAAGGGGGCCGCCGGGACCATCTCTTCCGCGCTTTCGACGCCGGGACGTCACCCTTGCGCAGGATGACGACGAAACCCTCCTCGCCCTTCTTGAGCAGGGTCTCGATGGTGTCGCCGGCCTTGTCCTCGCCGGGGATCGACGTGGTCAGCGTCGAGCCCAGGTCGGGGTGTCGATCGGGGAGTTGCCGAGCGACCAGCCGGCGACGTCGGAGATCGCGCCGCACAGGTCGACCAGTGGTGATCTCCTGGCGGGTCGGCACGTTCGTCGCCGCGGTATGTCCGCCAGGAAGTAGATCTTGGTGGCGCCACGGCGCATGAACCGCTGCTGGGTGGTCCCCAAGGGGGTGCTCACTCCCCGGGAACCCCAGACCCGGCGTGCGGAGGCCCGTCCCCAACAGGTCGCAAGACTGCGACCCCAGAGGGTCGGTCCGTACCGTTTGGCCGGACGTCCACGCAGGGGCCTCCGCGGCGAGGTGCGATCAGACGTCAGCCGTTCGGCATCGACACCGTCAGGACGAATCGCTGCACGTAGGTGTAGGTGGAGCTCACGACACGTCCTTTCCTCACGGTCAACTTCGTCGGACACAATCAGTGATCGGCGGGTGACATGGGGTCTCCACCTGACAGGCTGGTTACCTGCGAGCTTGGCAACCGGCGCCCCTGGACGCCAGCTTCCGCCGGCGTCCGCTACGCACCCGTGCGCACCGGTGGTGTCAGCGGCCGCGGGTGAGCAGTGCCCGGGTCTCGGTCAAGTCGAGGACGCGGGCGACGGGCGGGCTCATGACCTTGATCGTCAGGATGCCTCCGCCGCGGCCGTCGAAGGTCCTGGCCTCCAGAAGCGCGTTGAGGCCCGAGCAGTCGAAGAAGGTGACCCCGGACAAGTCCAGCTCGAGGCCTTCGGGGTGGGCGCGCATGGCCGCGATGAGGCAGCGTTCCAGGTCCGCTGCGCAACCGGCGTCCACTTCCCCGGTGATCACCGCCACCGCTCCGTCCGTTCCGCGCGCTGCGAGGCTCAGCGTGGCCCGGTCGGCGAAGCTCCGCGTGCCTCCGGGAGGCAGATAGGTGGGCAGCGCCCAGGGGTCCGGGGCGGTGCCGTCGTCTTCGTGGGTGTGGTCTGGCCGCGACATCGTGGGCTCCCGCTGTTCCACCAGGGGACTTCCTGCCAACTGTGATGATGCTCGGACCGGCAACGTACGTCAAACAAATCATGAAATATTTTTCGTGGGTTGATAATCAGGAAACGGGGAGCGCATGATGGGGCGCATGGACGGACGCGCACAGGACCAGGACCAGCCGCGGTGGACCTTCCTCACCAGTCACGCGCGGGTCCTGATCATGATCGCCCGCGACCCCGGCATCAGGCTCCGTGACGTGGCTTCCGCCTGTGGCCTTACGGAGCGGACGGTGCAGGGCGTGGTCTCCGACCTCGAAGAGGGCGGATACCTGGTCCGGTCCCGCGAGGGCCGGCGAAACCGCTACGAGATCGTCCCTGGCGCCATGTTCCGTCATCCGGCCGAGTCCGATCACGAGATCGCCGGCCTCTTGGCGCTGATCACCGAACCCCCGGCGCCGTGACGGCCGGCCGTGTTGTCGGTGCCGGGTGGGGCACTGGCGTACGGAAGCCGTCGATGCCGGGCACGGATGTCGACCTCGGCACCTGGTTCCGGACAGTGACCACCCTGCCAGGTGCATGCCCGGTTGCCGTATGCCATCGATCAGCTGTCGCCCACTGGGTTCGTGCATGCGTTGCCTCGGATGGTCTCATTTCCGGCGATCTCCCGGCGATCTCCTGCGAGCCGTGGGGACGAAGCCGATCCTGGAGGAGGGTGCCTTCGTACAGCACCCCTTCCTGTGAACGCCGGGTTGCAGCATGGGCTTGGAGCCACGGCGGGGCGCACGAACGATCGACGAGATGGCTCTGACCAGCCTCACGAGCATCCGCTGTCTACCGGACCCGGCAGCCAGAATCGCAGCACGTGCAGCCCTGGAACACAGGCCCCCTGCGCGGGCGAAGGACATTGTCGTCCAGTGCGACGCGGAGGGCATCGACCCCGCAACGGTCCAGGCGGGAACCCTTGCCGGTGATCTGCAATGGATCGACGCGAGCGCCGGTGCCGATGAGGCATTGCAGTTGATGGAACAGCATCAGATCAAGCGCCTGCCAGTCATCGACACGGAGCAGGGTCACCAACTGGTCGGCATGATCAGCGAAGCCGACCTCGCGCGCAATCTGACGGACGGTCAGATCGTGGAATTCGTGACCCGGGTGTACGTCAACGCCTGATCCGGTGGCGGGCTGCCCCCTTGCCTGCCAAAGGGCAGGCCGCCGCCCTCCCGGGCGGTGCAGCCTGAAGTCTTCGTATGGAGCGGCATCGGGTGGTCGTGTATCCGCCGCCTTCTGAGGGTGGCGGTCGGCGCGTGCGCCTGGACTGCCAGGACCTCGGCATCGCGTACGACCGTCGGGACCTGATGGAGTCCCTGCGGCGTGCAGGCCTCGACCCTGACTCGGTCTATCTGGACGACGAACTGTTCGACCGGCGCAGCGCAGGCCCGAAATTTGGTGAGTCCCCTGCCTGACCCGGTTTCTGGGATCACTTGGGGCCGGGCAGGGGACCTAAGGGGCGGCTACCCCCGTTCTGGCGGCTACATCGCCTCCGGCCAAAGGAGCAGCCGCGCCGCCAGGTCGATGACCGACACCCACTCGGTTGCGGGGATCGCCGCGGTGCCGGCGGCATGCCGTGCCGCGGCCTCAGGACCGCCAGGCGCTCCCGGGTGCGCAAGGTGACCTTGTCGACGGCAACCGTGCAGGGCCAGCGCCTCCACCAGGAGCGCGTATGGCCGCTGACCCTGCTCGCCGGCCCCGACCCAGTAGGGCTTGGCGTAGAGCATCGGGTAGACGTCGCGCTCATCGACGAAGCCGAGGACGTCGACGGTTCGCTTCGTGGGAAAAGGGAGTGCGGCCAGGTCCTCATCGAGGAGCACGACGGTGCGGCCGTCGGGGCGCTGCCGGCCGCGCGCGATGTCCGACTGCGGTACCCCCACCTCTTCGCGCTCGCAGACCCTGCGGTGCCTGATGCGGGCTCCGTCGCTCGCGTGGACCTGGTGGAATCCGGTGCCTGGAAGCAGTACCGACGTACTGAGACGCAGGGCGGGTTCTTGCTCGGCTCGCTCCCGCAAGCTGTTTCGTAGGCCTTCAGCGCGGAATGCTCGACTCGGCGTAGGTACTGTCGGTTGCTTTGCGATGCCCCTTGTCCGCAAGCGGCTCCGGGCGCTCTTTCACCAGTGGGCAACGAGCTCAGTCCGAGTGGGTTGTGTGCCGAAGGGGTGAACTGCTGGGCGAGAGCCGACCGCGGCCACCGCTATGCGGTCGGCGCCAATTCGGCCCGACCGAATAGCAGGGCGTACCCGGTTGCCAGTTGTGCGAGAACGCGGTTGATGAGGTCGTCCCCGGCCAGGCGACTGAGAATCGCGAAAACGGTCCCGGCGTCCCAACGTGCGGTGGCGGGCGTGCCGCCGGTGCGGGTGGCCAGGTCGCAGACGAAGTCGAAGCCGGTGAGCGGTTCGGTGCGGGGGAGTTGGGCGGTGAGCTCGAGCGCGGCTTCGACAGGAAGCCGGGCGGCCAGGGCGACGCGTTCTTCGCCGATCAGCTGCCGACCGAGTCCGGCCAGCACATCACGGACGGCCTGCTCGGCCCGTTCGCGGGTTGGGTAGGCACCCTCGTAGCGTACGTGCTCGACCATCGCGTCGAACGTCATCGCCGTTGTACGGAGGTCCGCTGGGGGCTGCGGGGACATCGGTGTGCCTTTCATCTTCTTGTTGTGGTGTGGGGCGGGGGCAGCGTGTCCCGCCCCACGGTCGTGAGGGTCAGGCCGGCTCGAGGTGGCCGAACAGCAGGTCGTAGCCCGGGGGCAGCTGAAGCAAGAGCCGGCGCAGGAGGTCTGGTCCGGCCTCCTCGGCGGCCACGCTGAGGACGGCGCCGACGTCCCAGCGTGCGGTCTGTTCGGTGGCGCCTTCGATCCAGGCGGCGGTGGCCCGCACAAACCGCTCGGCGTCCAGCGGCTCGGCGGCCTGCAGCGGATTGAGCAGGATGAGTGCGTAGGTCTCCGGGAGTCGAGCGGCGAGTTCTGCGCGCTCCTCGCCGACCACGTGTGCGCCCAGCAGGGCTAGCACGACGCGTGCGGCCTGGTCCGCCTCCTGTGGTGTGGAGTATTCGCCGCGTTCCTGCACGCGTGCGAGGAACGCATCCGGTCGCATGGGCACGGTAATCCCCTTGGGTTGCGCGGAGGACGGAACCGAGGAGGGAGGGAAACGGTTAGCCGTCCTCCGCCGCCTGCATGTGCCGGGTGGTGCCCGGCTCAGGGCTCAGCCGCTGATCTGCTTGCGGTCGCCGGTGGACGTGATGGCGATCTTGCGGGGCTTGGCCCGCTCCGCGATCGGGATGCGCAGGGTCAGGACGCCGGCGTCGTATTCGGCCTCGATGTGGTCGGCGTCCAGGGTGTCGGCGAGCATGAGCTGCCGGGAGAAGACGCCGAGGGGCCGTTCGGACAGTTCCATCTGCACGTCGTCGGCCTTGGCGACGGGACGGCGTTCGGCCTTGACCGTGAGCATGTTGCGTTCGACGTCGATGTCGATCGCTTCCGGCGATACGCCGGGAAGGTCGAGGGCGATCACGTAGTGGTCGCCTTCGCGGTAGGCGTCCATCGGCATCGTCGAGGGCCTCGTCCATGTGCCGGACGTCCCCAGGAGCTGCTGGGTCAGACGGTCCAGCTCACGGAACGGATCGGTGCGCATCAACATCGTGAAACACCTCCAAGCGTTCGGGCAGTGGCTGCCAATGCGCTTCACCTGCTTTCACTTGTACCATGTCGTCCAAGCGATGACAAACGTCAAGTCGTCGAGGCGATGACACGAGGAGACACCTGCCTCATGGATGCCACCGAGCCCTCTGCGTCGACGGCTGCCAAAGACGGTGGAGCCGTGCCGCTCCTGGCCGCCGCAACCGCTCTGGCAGTCATCGACGAGGCTCTGCGTACGGCCCGCGCCGCGGATACGACGCCGGCAGCCATCTCAGGTGACGACACAGAACAGGCGCTGGCCTCGCTCATGCTGCTGCGAGAGGTGCGCGAGCAGCTCGCCGGGTGGGAGAGGGGCCTTATCGAGACCGCCCGCGCCGCCGGCACCAGCTGGGCCGACCTGGCAGGCCCTCTCGGGGTCGCCAGTCGCCAGGCTGCCGAGCGCCGCTACCTGCGCCTGCAGCCGGGAGCAGCAGGCAGCACGGGGGAGGAGCGGGTGAAGGCCACCCGCGACCGCCGCGCCGCCGACCGCACCGTTACAGCCTGGGCACGCGACAACGCCGCAGACCTGCGCCGCCTGGCCGCTCTCGTCACCGGGCTGTCCGACCTTCCCCCCGCGGCTCGCTCCGCCATCGCCGCCATCGACAGGGCCCTCGCCCACAACGACGCGGCCCGATTGATGGCCCCCCTTGCGGCCGCCCGCATCCATCTGCAGCCGGGGCATCCGGAGATAGCTGCGCGCGTGGACGCTCTCATTCGGCACGCCGACCAGCTGCGCCAGGACAGCAACGACCAGCGACGCGACGCTTGACCCAGCGGAACGAACCGCAGCGGCCCGGCGTCCCCCCGGGCAGGCCCGAACGGTGGATCGGGGGTCGATGCGAACCGGGCGGCGTGGCGCGCCGCCTGTCACCAAAGATCAGGTCCGCCGCCCCGCCATTCGACCAGCTCCCCTTCCAGAGGTCTCTGACTCGGGGCCTGAGCCCAGCCCGCCGCAGCAAGACGAGAATGCCCCTGGGCCGTGGGCCACGGTGAGGATGCGCTCATCCAGCCGGACCCGGCGCCCGCCGCATTCCGAAGGCGTATACACGATCATTCGGCATTCCACCCCTCCAGGCTGCGACGCAGTCTTGATGGCCGCATGCTGGAACAACGACCCTGTCCGGAGCTTTCTGCACTTCCCCCACGTACGAGCCCCGCACGCCGCCGGGGAGTGACTGCCTGACACGGCAACCATCGAGGTCCGCAACGAATGCACGACAAGGAAACGACCGCGCTCGTCGTGATCGACATGATCAATACGTATGAGCACGAGGACGCCGAACTGCTGCTGCCATCTGTGCGAGAGGCGCTCCCCGGCGTACGGAAGCTGATCTCACGCGCTCGCGCCATCGGTGTGGACGTCATTTACGTCAACGACAATTACGGACGCTGGCGCTCCCATCACGACGAAATCCTCGACATGGCACTCGCTGGCCCTCACGCCGACCTGGTCGAACCGGTCAAGCCCGACGCCGACTCGCTGTTCGTCGTCAAAGCCCGGCATTCGATCTTCTTCCAGACCCCGCTGGAGTACCTCCTGGACCGGCGGAGCGTCGGCCATCTCGTGCTGTGCGGGCAGGTCACCGAGCAGTGCGTGCTGTATTCGGCACTCGACGCGCACGTCCGGCACCTGCCGACGACCGTCGCGAGTGACGCCGTCGCCCACATCCATCGCGACCTGGCCGACGCGGCGCTGCGCATGATGGAGCGCAACATGGGCACCCACCTCTGCCCAGCGGACGAAGTCCCGCTGGGCGTCGAGGCCGGGACACCGCTCCCGCCACCATGACCGGTCCGGTCCGCCAGCAAGGCCATGTGCTTCACGAACGCGAGGCCCTCTGGCGATCGGACGCTCAGCAGGAAAGTGCCTCATCGCAAATGCCGCCATGGCTGGTAAGCCGCTCATCGTGGTGGAGCAGAACAGCAGTGGCGGGTCGCGCCCTCACGGGCGTGGCAGGCGCCGCTATCTCCAGCACTGGGCCGCCCCGGCTGTCCTTCGGAACGGCGGGGGCGCTTTCGTGTCTTCAGGCCCCGGCTGCGGTGCGCGCGGGGTGGCAGCGGGGGCAGGCCTCGACGTCGGGCATGCCGAGGGCGATCTCCACCTCGCGGGGGCTGAGCCAGCCGCCGACCGCGTCCGGGCAGTCGCCGCGGTGGATCACACCGTGGAGGGACCCGCCCTTGGGTATGTGCTGGAGGCGCCAGCCGATCCCGCCCTTGGCGTGCGACCGCTCCTGCTTCGGTGGCGTAGCAGCGGCAGCGGGTCGAGGCTCCCTCTCCTCGACCTCGCGGATCTTCGCGTCGACCGCGTCGATCTGCAGCTGCAGGTACAACCGGATTACCCGCAGCCGCTCAGCATCAGGCGGCAAGTCGCCCACACGTTCGACTGTACGGCTGGCCAGCGTGTCGAGCCAGCGGGATCAGCTCTCGGTAGCCGTCTCGTCGACGAACGAACCATGCCCGGGGCGGTCATGATGAGGTCTTCCCGCAGGGCCGCGGTCAGGTTCCGCACAGTGCCGCGGCTCACGCCGAACTCGGACCCCCAGCCGCACCTGACCACGTACCCCCCAGGCAGCCCGTACATGCCGCCCAGTACCGATACCCGCAGCCGAGGGGCGGAGGCCGGAACGGCCCCGTCCGGCACCTGCGCCCGCTCCCAGTGGTAGACCGGCCCTGCCCATGCGGAACGGAGTCAGCCCTCGGGGCGGGGTCGCTTTACCGCCTGCCTGGCCATGCAAGTGGTCCACGCGGCTGGCCGGATGGGCTCGAAGACGCGGTCCCCGTCGCTTCCTTCCGGGGCTTTCGGCGGGGCCGCTCCGTCACCCAGTTGATGGGTCCAGCGTGCTGCCCGCCGCCACAGCCAACACGCTCGGTGCCCGCTTGTCGCACGCCTCGGCGCGGCACACGACCAAGATGCCGCCGGGTCCGGAGTCGGTTTCTACGCGGCGGGAGACGCCGTCGGTCAACACATCCGGCATGCACCCGCGTTCCGCGCGAGACACGCTGGACATATGCCTGCCAAGGAGCCGTCCGTCATCGTCCTTCCGCCCGTGGACGGCCGCCGAGTAACGATCAACGGGGTTTACTTCGGAACTGCCCGCGACATGACAGAACTGGAGCAGTTCCTTTGGCTTGCCGGCTTCGATCCCGCCTGGTTCGACATCGCCGACCCCGACGTCATCGAGTGGCGCGGCGGCGGCCCCGACGTGTGGTGACGGGCCCGCCCGGCCTTAATCGGCCCCGTAGGGCCTGATCCGGCCGGACGGACAAGTTCAGACTACGACGGCAGTCGGCGCCTGCCACAAGCGCCGGCACTCTGCTCTTCGCACCGTTCGCGCGCAACCGCAGGCGTCATGTGGCGCCCGCGGGCACCGGTCCGTGCCGTGTGCCCGCGAGTGCTGCAGTGTCTGCAGCATCAGGTGCAGGCCTGGACGCACTCGCTGTGGGCTGGTGGGAGCGCCAGTGGCGGCGCTGATGGCGGGGGAGCGGCACAGCCCAGCCGGCGCCACTCCTTCGAGTGGCCACCGCCCCGGCCCCGCCGCCCAGTACGAACCGTTGACACGCTTTGAGCATTGTCGAAAACGACCTCTTTCCACCGCCCGATTACGACGCCGTCGACATCGTCCTCACCGGCCCCGTCGACCAGGTCGCCCCCGTTCGCGCCCGGATTCAGGCCCGCGCGACCGACGGAAGCAGCATGCTGCTCGACCTGCCCGAGGACGGCCTCGTCCGCTGCCGCATGCGGATCACAGCCTCCCGGAGCTGCAGATGTTCCCGCCTAGGAGGTTTCGGCGACCTGTGCGAGGTAAGGCGATCTGCCGACGCCGCCCGCTTCGCCCCCCGACCGGGCGGCGCCCCGAGGGGCTCCCCCTCTCGGTGGTCAGCGCCTTGCAGACCGGGGCCTGCTCCATTCAGGCCCCGGTCGGCGAGGAGGACGTGATGGACGAGAAAACCCGCGTGAATCTCCCCGGAAAGAGGGTCCCGGTCAGCGGCATCTACGCATGCACCTGCGGCCAGGGCCATCGCTTCACCAGCACAGACGTGGAGGGCCACACCTTCCCTCCGGTCCCGAAGGACTGCTCCGGCATCGGCTGGAATCTACTGATCCCTGCCCATGCGGAGCGCAGCCCCTAGGCCCCCAGCAGCTCGCCCGGTTACGTGGTGAGTACCGGGCGGGCGCCGTACGCGGCCCCGCCGGCGTACCTCCCCTGTCCGCGGCGGGGCCGCTCTACTACGCGGGAGCTTGGGTCGGGGCAGGCGTCAGGCGCCTGCGCCCCGCCAGGTTCACGCCCTCACGCCAGAGCTCCGTCTGCTTCCGGAGCAGGAGTCAGACAAAGGATTGCCGCCTGGAGCGTACCCAGCACGGCTTGTAGCAGCGACGGCTGCGCTCTTGGCGAGCGTCGCCGTGTCCGTCCATGCCTGCACCGGGTACCGGGCGCCGTTGCGGTAGATCACGTGGGCCAGTTGGTGCTCGGTGCCGAGCCCGAGGGATCGGGGCCCGCAACGCTGATGCCCCGCTCACCGCGGCGCCTTCGTTTCCGACCCGCCGGGGATCGCTCCCTGGGCGCGCAGTTCGGCGATCTCGGCGGGGCCGAATCCCAGCTCGGCGAGGATCTCGTCGGTGTGCTCGCCCAGGTCCGGCGCACGCTTCGCCGGCACCTTCGGCACCCCTCGCAGGTTGACCGGGCTGCTGATGGTCTCCGTGAGCCCGGTGACTCCTTCCAGCGGCACCACGACGTCGTTCGCGCGCAGTTGCGGGTCCTGCGCGGCCTCCTCAGGGGTCTGGATGAGGCTGTGGGTGACGCGTTCTCGTCCCAGGGCTTCCTTCCAGTGGGCGAAGGGCCGCGCGCGGAACTCGGCGTCGAGCAGCTCGCTGAGCGCGGCGGCGTTCTCGAGGACACCCTCGACGTCGGCGAAACGCGGGTCCTCGAGCAGCTCGGGGCGCCCGATGGCCCGCGTCAGTCCCGGCCAGTGCGGGGGAGACGCGACCAGCATGAACCACTCGTCGTCGGCGGTCCGGTAGGGGTTGACCAGCGGGTTCGCCGGCGCCTTCCGGTCGTGCAGCTGGAAGGACGTGCCGCCGGCGAGTGCGCCGGCCACCAGGGTTCCCGTGGCCCAGACGCCCGTGGCGAGCAGTGACGTCCCGACACTGGCCCCTTGTCCCGTGCGCTCACGGCGGTACAGGGCGGTCACGATCGCCGCGTAGACGGCGATCGCCGACATGTAGTCGCCGCTGCCCCAGACCGGCACCGTCGGCGGTGCTCCCGCGTCCCTGGTGGAGGCCAGCAGCCCGCTGCGCGACCAGGCGGCGGTCAGGTCGAAGCCCGGTTGCCCGGCGTCGGGGCCGGTGTCACCGAAGCCGGTGATGTCGGCGTAGACGACCCGCGGGTTCCAGCCCGCGACCTCGTCGTAGCCGAGGTGCAGTCGCTCGCGGGTGCCGTGCGGGAAGTTGGTGATCACCACATCGGCCCACCCGACGAGGCGCTTGAGGATCCCGGTGGCCGCCGGGGACTTCAGGTCGATCACCATGCCACGCTTGTTGCGGTTGGCGAGGTGCCAGCTGTAGTTGGCCCGTGCCTGGGGACTGGGCGGCACGGAGCCCAGCCGCCGCTGGGGATCGCCGTTCCCCGGCGGCTCGATCTTGATGACGTCGGCTCCGAAGTCGGAGAGCATGGTGGCCGCGGCCGGTGCCGCGATGAAGCTCGATGCGTCAAGGACCTTCAGCCCGGTGAACACGGATTCGGTGGTCAACGTCGTCACCTCACGAAAGCGCTCAGGCCGTCGGTCACGGCACGCCCGACGATGAGGGTCTGGATCTCGCGCGTGCCCTCGTACGAGTAGATGGCCTCGGCGTCGGCGACGAACCGGCCGATCTTGTAGTCGAGGATGATGCCGTTGCCGGCCAGCAGTTCGCGCGCCCATCCCACGGTCTCCCGCATCCGCACGGTGCAGTAGGCCTTCGCCAGCGAGGACTGCTCGTCCCGGTACACCCCGGCGTCCTGCAGCTGGGCCAGCCGCGTCACCATCCCGCACGACGCCGTGGCATTGCCGAGCATCTTCACCAGCAGGTCCTGCATCAGCTGGAAGCCTCCGATGGGCCGCCCGAACTGCTCCCGCTGCTTGGCGTACTCCAGGGCGATCTCGTAGGCGCCGAACATGATGCCCACCGCCTGCCACGCCACCCCACTGCGGGTCCGGCGCAGGATCTCCGCGGCGTCCTTGAACGAGTTCGCGTTCTGCAGCCGGTTGGCCTCCGGAACACGGCAACCGTCGAGCACGATGTCCGCGTTCTGCACGATCCGCAGCGCCATCTTGTTCTCGATCTTCGTCGCGGTGAACCCGGGGGTGTCCTTCTCCACGACGAAGCCCAGCACGTGACGGGTCTCGACGTCGCGGGCCCAGATGACGACCAGGTCGGCGAACGTCGCGTTGCCGATCCACCGCTTCGCGCCGTCGAGGATCCATCCGTCGCCGTCGCGGCGCGCGGTCGTCCGCAGCCCGCCGGCCACGTCGGAGCCGCCGTGCGGCTCGGTCAACCCGAAGGCGCCGATCTTCTCGAAGCGGCTCATCGCCGGCAGCCACCGCCGCCGCTGTTCCTCGGAGCCGCAGGCGAGGATGGTGCCCATGGCCAGACCCGTGTGCACACCGAAGAACGTCGCCACCGAAGCGTCGGCATGGGCGAGCTCCAAGGCCATGAGACCCGCGAAGAGGTTGCTCGGCCTGGGTTCCGTCGAGTCCGGGTCGGCCCAGTCCACGAGCCCGAGCCTCCCGAAGCCTTCGACCAACTGGAAGGGGAACTCGGCCCGCGCCCAGTAGTCGTCGACGATCGGGGCGACCTGCGTGCGGAGGAACTCGCGGACGGACTCGACCTTCTCCCGTTCCCGGTCCGACAGCAGTTCCTCGTAGGCGTAGAAGTCCGCGGGCAGCAGCCCTTCGCCCAGGTAGGGACCGGACGGTGCCGGCAAGGTCGTGGTGCCGCTCATGGCAATCTCCCTCAAGCGCTGTGAGGCCTGGCACGGAGATCCGCGCCCGCCGGCGCGCTCAGCCCCCGGCTTTTCGGATCCGAGCGCGATTAAACGCGGATCCGGAGCGGCGCCCCCGGACCCGCGCCGCCCAGGGTGGTGGTGTCGCCGCGGACCACCCGAGTGGCCCGTCGCCGACGGTGCGCGAGAGGCGGGCGGGGCAGGATGCGGGAACTGCCGGAACGTCATGTCGGCGGTGGTGCGTCGGCGCCGCTGCTGGTGCTTCGGCGCAGCGCTCGTAGGGCCAGGCCCTGCGGACCGCACGTGCGGCTGGTCCACGGCTGCCGGTGCCCTCCACGGGCGAAGCGTCCGGTTCCCGCGACCGAGCCTGCCGTCGCTGAGGGCGGTCAGTCGTCGAGGGGTTGGTTGTGGAGACGGGCGGTGAGATCGTCGGCCCATCCCTGGGCCCATTGGCGCAATTCGCCGATCTCGGGCTCGGTGAGACCGTAGGCGGCGAATTCGGTGTCGTCGATCCAGTCCGCGCCGCCCAGGCGGGCCAGCAGGTCCTCCAGGTCGAAGGCGTCGCGGGCGTGGCGGCGGCCGAGCGCTTCGAGCTCGATCGAGGACCACAGGTGGGCCGCGGCACGGACGTCGATGAGGTCCCGGGCGATCCCGCGGTCGGCCAGTGCGCGGACCTTGGTACCTACCACGTCTTCGAGGGACAGGACCGGTCCGTGGTCGGTGATCACGGCGGGGCGGGTGAGGACTTCCTTGAGGATGTCGAGCTCGCATTCCTCACCGCTGTCCGGGTCGGTCACGGTGAGACGTGCGGCCAGCGGGTCCGCTTCCACGACGTGCACCTGCCAGCCGCGGTCGCGAAGCCCGGCGGTGACGGTCGCGGCGATCTGGTCCATCGGGTCGTTGTGGTCCGTGGCGACGTCGAGGTCCTGGCTGAGCCGTTGGACCAGGCCGTGCGCCTGCACCGCGTAGCCACCCGTGAGGACCAGGGGATACGGATTGCCGATGGTGAGGACGTCCGCCAGCAGCCGGCGGTGCAGTGGATCGAGGTTCACGCTGCTCGAGGCGCCCGAGCGGGGAGTTCGCTGAACGCGGCTTCCCAGACGTCGCGGATGTCGCGGCTGATCAGCGTGCGAAGCACGGGCCAGAGCTTGATGAGAAGGTCCCGGTCGAGGTAGCGGACCAAGTCGTCGTGGAGGCCCTCGGCCAGGACGGTCCGGTAACAACTCATGCGCAGCCGCGGCTGGTCCAGATCGAACTCCGTCAGGCCCGACCAGGCCAGGTGCAGCGGCAGGGCGATCGTCCCGTGCGCGGGTCCCCGCAGAGCGGACAGTTCCGCGGGCAGCCGCCTGCGGAACCGATCGCGGCGCAGCTCTGTGGTGCTGGACGTCGATGCCATGCCCCGATTATTTCCCAGCCCGCGGTACCGGGGCCACAAACCCGCCGATCCGGGGCGGGCGCCGTCGCCGTGACCGTCACGCCCCTCCAGGCGCCGGGTGAACGCTCGCGAACGGGTCCCTGCCGGAGGCCGCCCCGCCCGGCGCACCGGGCGTCGCCGTCGGGTTAGTCTGTCCCCCGTACCGGACACGGGGTGCCCCGCCGAGGGCTGAGATCACACCCGTCGAACCTGAACCAGTTCGTACTGGCGGAGGGATGTCTCCATGCCATTGGCGCATGTTTCCGGCGGTCTGCCCGCCGACAGCCGACAGACCGTCTTCGACGGCCGCATGCCGGCGGCCGCCGGCGACCTACGGATCGAAGCACACGGCATACGACCGGTCCCCGAGGGCAACCGCTACGGCGGACCGGGGCGCCTGTTCACCGTGTGGTTCGCCCCCAACCTCACCATGACCGGCGTGTTCACCGGCACCATCGGCATCGTCCTCGGCCTGGACTTCGCCACCGCGCTCACCGCCGTGGTGCTCGGCACCGTGATCGGCGCGATACCCACCGCCTACCTGGGCACCTGGGGGAGCCGGACGGGCGCGGGGCAGCTGCCGCTGGCCCGGCTGGCCTTCGGCCGGGCCGTCGCGCTGCCCGGCATCCTGCAGTGGCTGTCCTCGGTCGCCTGGGACGCCCTGATCGGGCTCTTCGGCGGGGACGCGCTGGCGCGGCTGTGCGGCCTGCCCTTCTGGCTCGGTGTCCTGATCATGATGCTCGGCCAGGGCGCTCTCGGCGTCCTCGGCTACGAGGCCATCCACCGGCTCCAGATCGTGATGACCTTCGTGCTCGCCGTCGCCTTCGCCCTGATCGCCTGGAAGCTGCTCGACGGCGTCGACCCCGCGGTCACCGGCTCCGCCCACGGCGCCGACCGGGGCGGGGCGTTCGTCCTGACCAGCACCATCGCGCTGAGCCTGTCCCTGTCCTGGGCCCCGTACGCCAGCGACTTCAGCCGCTACCTGCCACGGACCACCTCGCGCTCGCGCATGTTCTGGTTCACCCTGGCGGGCCTGGTGGTGTCCTTCGTGGCCGTCCAGGTCCTCGGGCTGTGGGGCGCGTCCGTCCTGACCGACCAGACCGCCGCGGGCGTGGCCGATCTGCTGGGCGGCGGGCCGCTGGGGGCGTTCGGGCTGCTCGCCGTGGCCCTGGCGGCCCTGTGCAGCAACGCCATGAACGACTACAGCGGATCCCTGGCCCTGCAGACCGTCGGCGTGCGCGTTCCCCGCCCGGCGGCGGCCGCATTCGCCGCCGTACTCGGCTTCCCCCTGGTGCTGTGGATGCACGCCGCCGACACCACCGCCCGCTTCCAGAACGTGCTGCTGTTCGTCGGCTACTGGATCCCCGGCTTCGTGGCGATCGTCATCGTCGACTGGCTGGTCCGGGCACGGGCACGGGCGGGCGCCGAGATCGACCTCGCCGCCGAGACCGACCGGTCGCAGCCCGGCCTACCGGCCGTGGTCGCGTTCGTGGCCGCCTTCGCCGCGGCCGTGCCGTTCATGGACACCACGTTGTACGTCGGCCCGGTGGCGGAGGCCCTGCACGGTGCGGACCTGTCGTACTACGTGGCCTTCCTCGTGGCCCTCGCGGTGTACACCCCGCTGCGACTGCGTCAGCGCTCGCGGCCCTGAACCGCCGCGTCCCGAACCGCCGACCATCGCAGGCGCCCGCACACGTCCGTCCCCCCAAGGAGCGACACCGCATGTCCCCGACGTCCGCCGACCACACCGCCTTCGCCGCGGAGGCGCTCACGCGCCTACGGGCCCACTCCCCGCTGGTCCAGTGCCTGACCAACTCGGTGGTGACGGGGTTCACCGCCAACGTCCTGCTGGCGCTGGGCGCCTCGCCCGCCATGGTCGACATCCCGGGGGAGGCCGGACCGTTCGCCCAGGTCGCCTCGGGGGTCCTGGTCAACCTCGGCACCCCGCACGCCGAGCAGCGCTCCGCCATGGTCGAGGCCGCGCAGGCGGCTGCCCCGGCCGGCACCCCGTGGGTGCTCGACCCGGTGGCGGTCGGCGCGCTGCCCGTGCGCACCGCGCTGGCGCACCGGCTCCTCGAGCTGCGGCCGACGGTCGTACGGGGCAACGCCTCGGAGATCATCGCGCTGGCGGGAGCGGGCGGCGGCGGCCGCGGAGTGGATTCCTCCGACGGCGTCGAGGCGGCGGAGGAGACGGCACAGCGCCTGGCCGGCGCGACCGGCGGCGTGGTCGCCGTCTCCGGACCCGTGGACTTCATCACCGACGGGGTGCGTACGGCCCGCATCGCCAACGGTGACGCGCTGCTCACCCGGGTGACGGGCGGGGGCTGCGCGCTGGGCGCCGTGATGGCCGCCTACGCGGCGGTCGACGAGGACCCGTTCGCCTCGACGGTGGCGGCCGTGACCGCCTACACGGTCGCCGCCGAACTGGCCGCGAAGAAGGCCGCCGGGCCCGGCAGTTTCGCCGTGGAGTTCCTGGACGCGCTCGCCGCGCTGCGGGAGTCCGACATCGCCGAGCGGGCGGCCGTTTCGTGACGGCGACGCCGGTCGATCTGTCGGTCTACCTGGTCACGGACGCGGCCCAGTGCAGCGCCAGGGGCCGCAGCGTGGCCGAGACCGTCGCCCAGGCGGTGGCGGGCGGCGTCACCGCGGTGCAGATCCGTGAGAAGCACGCCGACGGCGGTGCATTCCTGCGCACGGTCACGGAGGTGGCCGCGGTCCTCCCGGAGCACGTGGCGTTGATCGTCAACGACCGGGTGGACGTGTTCCTGGCCGCCCGCGCCGGGGGCATCCGCGTGTCGGGCGTCCACGTCGGACAGTCCGACCTGCCCCCGGCCGCCGTCCGCGAACTGATCGGACCGCACGCGGTCCTGGGCCTCAGCGCCGCCACCCCCGAGGAACTGCGTGCCGCCGCCCAGGATTCCGCGGGCGTCCACCACGTCGGCATCGGCGCGCTGCACGCGACCCGGACCAAGGCGGACGCCCCGCCTTCGCTCGGCCTTGACGGCTTCGCCCGCCTCGCCCGGCTCAGCGCACTGCCCACCGTGGCCATCGGCGGCGTGAACCCTGCCGACCTTCCACGACTGCGGGAGGCCGGAGCCGCGGGCGCGGCCGTCGTGTCCGGCATCTGCGCCGCCGAGGACCCCCGTGCCGCGGCCCGCGCGTACGCCCTCGCTTGGGGCCGTGTGCCGACCCGGAGCCGGGAGAGGCACCTCGCCTGACGGTGCGTGTGCGGAGGTGGGCGCGCGCAGTACCGTCCCGGCGCCCGCCAACCGGTTTCTGTGCAAGCTCAAGAGGCGCTCAAGAGGAGAGACAGGACGCGGGGCCGAAGCTACGCTGCCGATCACGTAGCCGTTGAACCCGGGGAAGAGCTGCTGTGGTCGAACTTGCGATTTTCCTGCTCCTGCTCGCTTCCTTCGCGACCTTTCTGACCGTCAAGCTCCTGCGCCGCAGCAACCGCCGCACGGAGACCGCCGACGGCCTGCGCATCGAGCAGGCCCGCCGCGACCAGGCCCACAGCGACCGAATGACGTTCAATTCGTTGGCCACGCACGGCAACCCGTTCGGCTCGTTCAACCCGTGACCGGCGGGCCCGCTCACGCCTCCGGCGAGCTGCGCCTGTCTGCGTCAGACGTCCAGGCCGCCCAGGGCCGCGCGGACCAGGGGCACCAGATCGTCGAGGTCGGCGGCCGCGAGCTTGTCGAGTGTTCCCGCGCCGCGGGCCAGCAGCACCCCGATGAAGGCGGCGGCCGCCACCTCGGCCCGCAGTTGGGGCCGGTCCAGCCCGTCGCGGGTGAACCGCTCGCGCAGTGGGTCGACCACGCGCAGGTACAGCTGGGCGCGGGCGGCGTCCTGCACGGCGGTGTCGTCGTGGGCGTGCACGGCCGAGCGGAAGACGGGGCCGGTGCCGCGCTGGTCCCCGCGGTCGAACAGTGCGCGCAGACGCTCGGGTGCGAGCAGGTCCGGTGGGGTCGCGTCGCCCAGCTCGGCGCGCAGCACCGCGGTGTACAGGCCGCTCTTGTTGTTGAAGTACCGGGCGATCAGCGCCGGGTCGACGCCCGCCCGCTCCCCGATGTCGCGGATCGTGGTGCGGTCGAAGCCCCGCTCGCTGAAGATCTCGCTCGCCGCCTGGAACAGCCTTTCGCGGCTGCGGGTGGAGTCGCGCTTGCGCGACGGTGTGCCCTCGTTCACCTGATTTCTCCCAGGATGCCCGGGCTTTCAGGCCGGGGAGGAATGGGTCCTTGGGTCGGAGCCGCGAAGCGGCGGAGTTGGCTGCGCATCTGTTCTGACCTGTGCTCTCTTTCATTGTCGGTGGGGGCTGTTAGGTTCCGCAGCGTGACGACGACAGCAGTGACCGGGCAGGAGTCCGGGTACGCCCGGTACACCTACCGGCTGCGTGTGTCCGCGACCGCGTGTGCCGGTCTGGAGGCGGAGTGGGCGCGTTGCCGGTGGGTGTGGAATGAGTGCGTGGCGGTGTCCCGCAAGGTCCACGGCTTGAACAGGACCGCCGGGCAGAAGATCACGTGTGGCCCGGCGCAGCTCGACAGGATGCTGACCGAGGCGAGGCGGTCGATGGCGTGGCTGCGGGAGGGCAGTTCGGTGCCGCAGCAGCAGGTCATCCGGGACTTCGCCAAGGCCCGCGTCAAAGCGTTGAAGGACATCGCGGCGCGGCTGCCGATGCGGCGGCGTGCCGGGATGCCCCGGATCAAGCGCAAGCGCGAGGCCGCCCCGTCGCTGAACTACACCACCCGCGGCTTTCGGCTCAAGGACGGACGCCTGCACCTGGCGGGCGGCATCGTGCTCACGGTGGTGTGGTCCCGTGACCTGCCCGCAGTCCCCACGTCGGTACGGGTGTACCGGGACAGCCTCGGTCACTGGTACGCCTCGTTCGTCGTCGCCGTCGAGGTGCAGCCGCTGCCCGCCACCGGCGCAGTGATCGGTATCGACTGGGGTGTCAAGGAGACCGCGACCACGACCAGCGACGCCCACGACCTGCCGCACGCCCATCATGGGAAGAGCGCCGCGCAGCGCCTCGCGCGGTACCAGAAGATGATGGCCCGCCGGCGTACCCCAAGGAACAGGCCCGACACCGACGGTTACCGCAAGGCCCGCCAGGCCGCTGCGAAGGTGTCCAAGAAGATCGCCCGTCGGCGGCAGGAAACCGCCCGCAAGTGGGCCAAGCGCGTCGTGCGCGACCATGACGCGATCGCGGTCGAGGACTTCCGGCCGAAGTTCCTGGCGAAGACCACCATGGCGCGCAAGGCCGCGGACGCCGCGATCGGCGCCACGAAGCAGGCCCTGATCGAGATGGGCCGCAAGCACGGGCGGGACGTCCGCCTGGTGCATCCCGCGCACACCACCATGGACTGCGCGTCGTGCGGAGCGAGAACCAAGCACGCACTTCCTCTTTCGGAACGTACCTACACCTGCACCGCGTGCGAAGCCGTCTTCCCCAGGGACAAGAACTCCGCCCGCGTGATGCTGGTCCGGGCTGGTCTCAACCCGGCTGGTGCCGATCGTGTAAGCGCTGGAGGACCGCTGGTCCCCAGCCCACGTGAGCCAGAAATCCCCGTCCCTTAGGACGGGGAGGACGTCAACGTGTCGCCTCCTGCCGTGCCGATTCCCCACCGTGCGTCACGGCGTCCGTGCCCGGTGCGGGAGCCGTGATCGCGGCGCGCCGGTGCCGCGGCGGCAGGACGGCGGTGAACAGGATCATGGCGACCCACACCCCGCAGGCCAGGAGTGCGGCCGTCCGGTAGCCGTCACCCGTGGGCAGCGCGTTTCCGGCGGCGGTGTGGGCCTGCAGGATCGTGGCGCTCAGCACGCTTCCGGTGGAGTAGCCGACGTAGCGCAGCACCTGGTTGAAGCTCATCGCACTGCCCGTCTCGTGTGCGGGTACGGAACCCACGATCATGCCGGGCATGACGGCGAACATCCAGCCGACCCCGAAGCCGGCCACCGTCATGATGACGAACAGCTCCCACAGCTGCCCGCGGGCCAGGGCGAAGACCAGCACGGCGGCCAGGGAGACCGCGCCCCCGAGCGACAGCACCAGTGCGGTGGGCGCCCGTCGGGCCAGCAGCGGCACGACCCGGCCGGCGGCCATGCTGGCGAGGGAGAAGGGCAGCAGCACCAGCCCGGTGACGGCCACCGAGGCGCCGAATCCGTAACCGGCCTCGCGCGGCGTCTGCACGAACCGGGTGACCAGCGACAGCAGCAGGTACATCCCGAGGCCGGCCACCAGCGCGGTCACGTTCGCGGTGAGTACCGTGCGGTCCTTGGTCAGCCGCAGGTCGACCAGCGGCCGTGCCGTCCGCAGCTCGTGCACGACCCACAGTGCGAGCAGCAGGACGCTGCCCGCGACCAGGGCGAGCAGCCGCGCCGAGTCCCAGCCCCAGAGCTCGGCCTCGCTCAGGGCGAGCAGCAGTCCCGCGAGTCCGGTGCCGAGCAGCACCGCACCCGGCACGTCCAGCCGCGGGGCGGCGCGGCGCGGGGACGGCGGCAGGACCACGGCCGCCGCCACCAGCGCGGCGGCGCTGACCGCCGCCCCGAACCAGAATCCGGCGTACAGCCCGTAGGACTGCGCGATCAACCCGGTCACCGGGTATCCCAGGCCGACGCCGGCGACGGTGGTGATCGACAGCAGGGCCACCGCGGGGCGCGACCGTTCCGGCGGCAGGGCGTCGCGGGCGGTGGCGATCGCCAGCGGGGTGAGGCCCAGCCCGAGGCCCTGCAGCGCGCGCCCGGTCACCAGACAGCCGATGCCCAGCGGCAGCGCCGCCAGGACACAGCCGGTGAGCACCGCGACCAGGGCCCCGAGGATCACCGGGCGTCGGCGTGGACCGTCCCCCAGCCGTCCCATCACCGGTGTGACGACGGCGCCCACGAGCAGCGTGACGGTCAGCGACCACTGGGCGTCGCTCAGGGAGACGTGCTCCTCGGCGGCGATGGTCGGCACCAGCGGGGCGCCGAGGCTGCTGACCACGGCGACCAGCATGCCGAGCGAGACCAGCACGGGAACCAGCGCTCGCTGCCGCGCGGACCGGGGCTCCGCCATCGCGGGATTCTCCACGACTCTCCTCGATGTCATCATGCGATGTCTTCAGCTGAAGTCATCGCATGATGACAATATTCCCGGCACCTCCCCGGCAGCGTCCTCCCTGGCCGGGGAGGGGCGGGCCGCGTCTCCGTCGAGGAGCTGCGGCGCAAGCACGCCGACGCGTGCTGCAGCCGATCTGCGACAAACCCGTCCATCAGGAATGCGGTGCGGCCCGAGATTCCCCCGGATCGCCCCTGCGAGCTGATGACGGGTCAGAAAAGGATTGATGGAAGCCGCCACCCAAGATGCGGTCCGCAATTCCGCCGGACGCCGGGAAGGCGGCATTGGGGCGTGCCGCAGGCGGGTTCTACGGATGCGGCGGGTCACGTCAGGACATTTCCGGCGGACGAACCTATCGCGCCGGTGAGTTGTCAGTGAATGGGCTGCTGACCAGCGTAAATGCCGTCCGGGAACCTTGATCGACCCTCCGGGGTGCTGGCGGCTTTCCGTCGCGTGTCGTATTCACGCCCTCGATACGTGCAGTGACCACTCACGAGTAACAGAAGCCCAGCGTTCACTCAGCGAACACGCTACAACACCAATTCCCCTCCAAAACGCCCAACAATCGGGGCTGGCGTGCACGTGCAGCATTCGTGCGATGACGTTCGGTCACCATCGGTGCCGATTCTTCCTTGTTGACATGAACAGAGCGGAACTCGCTAATGGGCTCCGGTGAACGCTCGGACGTTCGCCGTCGCCCGGGAGCCGTACACGGCTCTATCCCTGCACGCACGCATGGGAGTCACGTTGCGCAGACCAGCGAGAACCACCAACCCCCTCCGCCGGACGGTGACCAGAGGACTGGCCGTCCTCGGCGCCGCCGCCATGGCGGTGCTCGGAGTACAAGCACCGGCATTAGCCACAGGGGCCGCAGGCGCGAAGTCCGCCACCTCGGCCTCCGACGGCCGCCCCTCCTTCGAACCCACCTGTGACGATGCCAAGCCCGGCCACTTCAGCTGCTTCGCCCTGCGCCGCACCGATGTGAAGCCGGTCAAGGGCCTGCTGCGGGCGGCCGACACCCCGGCCGGCTACGGTGCCGCCGATCTGCAGAGCGCCTACGACCTGCCCGCCGACGGGGGCGCCGGACAGACCGTCGCCATCGTGGACGCCTTCGACGACCCGACCGCCGAAGCGGACCTCGCCGTCTACCGGGCGCAGTTCGGGCTGCCGGCCTGCACCACGGACAACGGCTGCTTCCGCAAGGTCGACCAGCGCGGCGGCACCGACTACCCCGTACCGGACCCCGGCTGGGCCGGTGAGATCTCGCTCGACGTCGACATGGTCTCCGCGATCGCGCCCAACGCGCACATCCTGCTGGTCGAGGCCGACGACAACAGCTTCGAGAGCCTGTCCGCCGCCGTCGACCAGGCGGTCGCGCTCGGTGCGAAGTACGTCTCGAACTCCTACGGCACCGACTACCGCGGCGGGAACGGCGAGGACCCGTCCGAGACCACGGACCTGGACGCCCACTACAACCACCCCGGCGTCGCGATCACCGCGTCCACCGGCGACTACGGCTACGGCGTGAGCTACCCGGCCGCCTCGCAGTACGTGACCGCGGTCGGCGGCACCACACTGACCCGCGCGCCGTCCACCCCCCGCGGATGGACCGAGGACGCCTGGAGCCTGGCCGGTTCCGGCTGCTCGCTGTACGAGCCCAAGCCCGCCTTCCAGCACGACACCGGCTGCGACAACCGCGCACTCGCCGACGTCTCGGCCGTCGCGGAGGACGTGGCGGTCTACCAGACCTACGGCCACAACGGCTGGGCGGTCTACGGCGGCACCAGCGTCTCGTCGCCCATCATCGCCTCGGTGTACGCCGCCGCCGGCACCCCCGTCGCCGGCTCGTACCCGAACGCGTACCCGTACGAGGCCGGCACCGGACTCAACGACATCACCACCGGCAGCAACGGCAGTTGCTCCCCGTCGTACCTGTGCAACGGAGCCACCGGCTTCGACGGCCCGACGGGCCTCGGCACGCCCGCCGGCCTGAACGCGTTCCGTACCGGCGCGCACGGTGTGATCGCCGGAGCCGTGACCGACAGCGCCACCGGCAAGGCGGTCAGCGGTGCCACCGTCACGGCGGGCACCGGCATCGCCCACACCGACGCCTCCGGCGCCTACTCCCTGACCGTGCCCACCGGCACCTACGACGTCTCCGTCGAGGCGTTCGGCTACGCCGACGGCTCGGCCGACGGGATCGTGGTCGACGAGGACGCCACGGTCACCAAGAACTTCAGCCTCTCCCCGGTGCCGAGCCAGACGGTCGCCGGCAAGGTCACCGACGGCTCCGGCCACGGCTGGCCGCTCTACGCCAAGATCACCGCGGACGGCGTCCCCGGCATGGTGTGGACCGATCCCGCGACCGGTGCGTACAGCCTGGACCTGCCCCAGGGGCACTCCTACACCCTGCACGTCGCTTCGGCGACGCCCGGCTACAAGACCGTCAGCAAGACGATCACCGTCGGCGACTCGGCGCAGACGGTGGGCATCGCGGTCCCGGTCGACTCCTGGACGGCGAACCCGCCCGGATACCGGGTCGACGTGACCGGCACCACCGAACCGTTCGACGCCACCGACGCCCCGCCCGCCGACTGGACGGTGGACAAAGCCAAGGACACCACGGGCGGCTGGCAGTTCGACGACCCGGGCGACCGCGGCAACCACACCGGCGGTGACGGCGCGTTCGCCGTCATCGACAGCGACCACTTCGGCGGCGGCGTCACCCAGGACACCTCGCTGATCAGCCCGGTCTACGACTTCACCGGCAAGAACGACCCCGAGGTCGCCTTCGACACCGAGTACAAGCAGTACGGCGGCCAGTCCGCGGCCGTCGAGGCGACCGCGGACGGCGGCAAGACCTGGGCCAAGATCTGGTCGCCCGGCTCGGACGTCACCGGCGACCACATCGAGGCCTCGCTGTCCGACTTCGCGGGCAAGTCCGAGGTGCAGCTGCGCTTCCACTTCACCGGGAGCTTCGGCTGGTGGTGGGCCGTCGACAACGTTTTCATCGGCAACCGGCAGCTCACCCCCGTCCCCGCCGGCCTGGTCGTGGGCACCGTGACCGACGCCAACACCGGTGGCGGCATCGTCGGTGCCACCGTCACCAGCCAGGACAAGCCCACCGAGAAGACCACCACCGGGGCCACCCCCGACGACCCGAACCTCCCCGACGGTTACTACTCGTTCGTCTCGTCCGCCTTCGGCAGCCACCCCTACACCGCGGCCAAGGCGAAGTACACCTCGCTGACCAAGACCGCCAAGGCCGGGGCCGACAGCGCCGTCCAGGCGAACTTCAAGCTCAAGGCCGGTCAGGTCGCCATCACCCCGGCCTCCGTCTCCGCCTCCGTCGCCTGGGGCGGGGCCAAGACGCAGAAGCTGACCGTCAGGAACACCGGCGGCGCCGCCGCCACGGTCAAGCTCGGCGAACAGGCCGGCGGCTTCACCCAACAGGCCAAGGGCGCCGCGCTGCAGAACGTCAAGGGCAACTTCAACCCGCTGTCCAGCAACGCCCGGGCACCGGCCGACACGGCCAAGCCCGCCGCGGCGACCCCTGCCGACGACACCTGGCAGACCGCCCCGGACCTGCCGACCGCCCTCATGGACAACGCGGTCGACACCCTGGACGGCAAGGTCTACTCGGCCTTCGGGTACAACGGATCGACCGACGTCAAGGACCTGTACGTCCTCGACCCGGTCGCCGGCAGCTGGACCAAGCTGGCGAGCGCGTCCGACACCCGTGAGGACCCCGCCCACGGGTTCATCGACGGCAAGCTCTACGCCGTCGGCGGCTGGGGCCCGACCGGCACCCCGGACGCCAAACTCGAGATCTACGACCCCGCCTCGGACAGCTGGACCACCGGCGCGTCCGCGCCCAAGCCGTACGCCGGCTCCGGCACCGCCGTCCTGGACGGCAAGCTCTACATGATCGGCGGATGCACCTCCGACTCCTGCGGCACCACGGACGCGAGCGTCTACGACGCGGGCACCGACAGCTGGTCCCAGATCGCGGCCTACCCCGAGCCCATCTCGTGGGAGGCGTGCGGCGCCATCGACGGCCAGATCTACTGCGCCGGTGGTCTGGGCGCCAGCGAGAACGACGTCATCCACACCTACGCCTACGACCCGGGCGCCGACAGCTGGTCGCAGCTCGCGGACGTCCCGGCCCCGCAGTGGGGTACCCACTACTCCGCGGCCAACGGGCGCCTGCTGCTGGTCGGCGGAATCGGCAACAACGCCCTCACCAACCGGAGCCAGGCCTTCGACCCGAGGTCCGGCACCTGGGCCGCCCTGCCCAACGCCAACGTCGCCACCTACCGCGGCGGCGGCGCACCCGGCTTCTACAAGGTCGGCGGCGGCAACGCCCCCGGCAGGCCGATCAGCAAGGTCGAGCTGCTGCCCGGCTACGACCAGGGCGGGGCGAGCGACGTCGACTGGCTGAGCACCAGCGTCCAGGAGCTCACCCTGCAGCCCGGGGCCAGCACGACCGTCACCGTCTCGCTGGACGCCACGGCTCCCTCCGTGACCCAGCCCGGTGACCTCACCGCCGGCCTGAGCGTGGGCACCGACACGCCGTATGCGGTGCCGCGCATCCCGGTCAGCCTGCACGTCGACCCGCCCAAGACCTGGGGGAAGATCACCGGTCTCGTCCTGGGCAACAAGGCCACCGGCGGCACCGCACCCCTGGCCGGCGCGACCGTGCAGATCGACAGCTGGGCCTCGTCCTACACGCTCACCACGTCCGCCGACGGCACGTACGGACTGTGGCTCGACGTCCGCAACAACCCGCTCACCGTCATCGTCGCCAAGGACGGCTACCAGCCGACCGTCACGACGGTGAAGCTGAAGAAGGGAGCGACGGTCACCGCCAACTTCACCCTCAAGCGCAAGTAACCGGGAAAAGCGCCGGGGACGGCGCCGACGGCCCGTGCAACGGGCCGTCGGCGCACCGCGGACGTGAACGCCGAGCCGGCCGCGGGAGATGGACGTCCGCGGCCACGGCGCACCCCCGAACGGGGGTGCGCCGTGGCCGTGTGGTGGGTCAGCCGATGGTGCCGGTCAGGCCGGCCGAGAGGATGGTGGTCCGGTCGCGGGTCGATTGAACGGTGGAACCAGGGTGGTCGGGTTACCGGCGGGCCGCTGAGATCCGGCCGTCGAAGGTGATGCCGAAGGCGTTCAACGCGGTCTTCCACCGCAGCCTTCAGCCCTCTCACCGCCCGCCGACCGCGCCGGTCGCCGCTCGGTGTCCTCGGACGCGGCGGCGGTGTTCGAGCCGCGCACCGGCGGAGCGGGGCTTCGAGGAAGCGACTTGGCCGAGGCCCGGCTGGCTGCTAAATGCGTTGATCCTCCCGGACCGGCGGCTCACTGCCGCAGATGCTTGACGAGCCGGCGCATCTCCGCGGACGGGGCGACACCGAACTCGCGCATCGCCGCCGAGTACCGCTGATACAGCGTCAGCACGGCGTCGTCGCTACCGCTTGCGTGCGCCAGAGAGATCGACAGCTGCCAGGCCTGCTCACGGTACGGGTTGACCTTGAGTACATCGTCCACCAACTGCCGGGCCTCTCGGTACCTGCTGAGCCGGAGGGCCAGTCTGGCCGCTTCGATACGGCCGCTGGTGACCCTGTCGCTGATCTCGGACCGGCGTTGCTCCGCCCATCCGCTGGTCAGCGTCGACAGGTACGGTCCCCGGTCGGCGTGGGCGAACGCCTCGGTCATGGTGCGCAGGCGGATCTCTCCGTCCTGGTGGTCTGCCTGGGCCAGTGCGTCCAGCACGACCTGCGCCGTGCCGCAGACCAGGTCAGGGTATGCGAGGTAGAGCTGGTTCCCGTCCTGTTGTGGGACGAGGTCCTCGGGGAGTACTTCGCGGAGCCGATAGACAACCTGGCGCAGGTAGTTGCGTCCGGCGGCTTTGCTTTGGTTGTCGAACAGCGCGTCCAGAACCTCCTGCTTGGACACTGCGCGTCGCGCGCTGAGCAGGTAACTGAGCAACTCTATGCTCTTGCTCAGCCGCAGCGCCGACTGCTGCCCGTCGACGATGAGAACGGGTTCGCCGAACTCCTCCAGCAGCAGACGTGGGGCCCTGGCGGTCACCCGCAGTGTCTCCTGTCTGGACAGCGCGGAGGTGAGCTCGTGCCAGCGCGACATCCGGGTCGGAGAGGCGTCCGCTTCCCTGGCTGCCACAGCAGGCACGTCGGTCAGCGCGCTGAGCAGCAGATGCTGTGATCCCTGCGCCGCGGACTCCGCCAGCGCGAGTTCGGCGGCGGCGTCGGATGCGTCCTCTTCACCGAGACGCCAATAAGTCTCGGCCAAATAGGCTGCCGCAGTGGCGAGCTCGAGACGCCGGTCGCCGCGCCGCATTCCTTCGACGCACGCCTCCAGCGCTTCGCGTGCCTCGGCGTTGCGGTTCCGCAGAAGGAGGGACAGACCACGCCACAGTAGGCACAGCTCGCGGCTGAACGCGTAGTCAGCCGCTCCGCACGCCTCCGCCTCGGCGAGCGCACGGTCGGCCGCCTCGGTGTCCTGGTGGAGTCGTAGGCACAGTTTGGCCTCGTTCAGCAGTCCGTAGACCCGGTAGACCCGGGAGCCCGTCTCGGCGATCAGCCGGTGTCCTCGTTCCAGGGCGGCGCTCGCCTCGTCGCCCCGGCCGAGATCAATCATGAGGTCGACAGCGTCGAACGCGTGCAGCCAAGGTGGCTGCCATGAATCGCGGCGTACCTCGTACATCTCCATGGCCTCGTGCAGGCGACCGGTCGCCCGCAGTCCGGCGATGACCCACGGCGCGCCGAGCACGGTCCGCCACGGATCCAGGGCGGCGGGCCGGTCGAGTCCGCTCAGGCGGCCTCGTACGTATCCGATCCGCATGAGCATCCCGTCGGCCGTGCCGGAGGGGGTCGGCGTGTAGTCGGGGAAAGGCGGCGCGGTGCCGTCGGCCAACGCCAGCAGGTTCTCGGCGGCCTCTCGGGAACGGCCGGCGGGCAGCCTGTCGGCCAGCGCGCGTGCCTCGGCAAGTCGGCCGGAGTGCCACAGGCACCACGTCGCCAGTAGCAGTGCTTCATCGAAATGCGGTGAGCCGGGTGACGGCAACCAGTCCTGGCCGTGCCGGTCGAGTAGTTCGTTGCCACGTCCGCAGTGTTCGAGGGCGAAGGACACACGCAGGACCATGGTGCCGACTTCGGGTGTGGGCGTTCTGCTGGAGGCGTTCAGCGCGTCCAGCCAACGGGCCGCCAGTGCGAAGTCCATCCGGCCTACGAGGTCGGGGAGGGCGACTGCGGCCTGCCGCCACGCGTCCTCGGTCTCACCCAGTTGCAGGAGCGCATCGACGGCCTCCTCCAGCTCTCCGCGCTGCACCAGCAGGTCCGCGTGCCGACGGTGCAGGTGGCGTACGGTGTCCGGATCCTCCGTCCTGGCCAGTTCGTCTGCCAGGAACTCGCGGAACTGGGGATGAGGGGTCAGCCGGCTGCCGTCCTGGGACCACGCGACGGGCAGCCGCTTGACCCGCAGGCAGGCCATCAGCCGGACCGCGTCGGTCTGGCCCAGTGCCACCGCGTCGGCGACCGAGATCTCCGCCAGCGGACTGGTGTGCAGCAAGAAGGTGCGCTCGGCCGCGGAGAGGGTGCGGAGGATGTTGGCCGACAGGTAGCCGCGCAGGGCGTCGGACTTGTCACTGGTCACCTCCGCGGTCCGCCAGCCCTCGAACAGCACTCCCGCCACCCATCCCCCCGTCATCTTGACGATGCCCTGGACGTCGGCGTCGGAGTGGCCGATCAGCCGTAGGGCCGCCGCCACCTCGCCGGCGTCGAACGCGAGGTCCCTCTCACCCAGTTCTCCGACCCGAGCCATGTCGCTGATCGAGCCGATGTCCAGCGGAACGCTGGTACGCGATATCAGCACCAGGGTGACGTCGCCGGGCAGGTACCTGGCCAGCGCCGACAACACGACGAACGATCCCTCGTCGGCGGTGATCCGCTCGACGTTGTCGCACACCAGCACCAGGTGGCTGCCCTGCAGGCTCTCCGCCAGCAGCCCCGCGGCCTCGCCGATCTGGATCCCGCTCCGCAGGGCGTCGGAGGCGACGCGGGCGGCGGCCGGGACGTACTGCTCGACCGCGGCTTCGAGGTACACCAGCAACCGGCCGGGAGCCTGCTCCGTTCCATCGAGCGACAGCCAGGCGACGGGGCGGTCGAGATCGCGTAGCGCCGAGGCGACGGCCGTGGTCTTGCCACCACCGGCGGTCGCGCACACCGTGACCACGGGATGCCGGTCGATGAGGGATCGGATGCACCCGGTCAGCCGGTCCCGCGGGACGATGCCGTCACCGGGCTCGGGTGCCGCGAGCTTTCGCCGGATCACCATCGGCCGGTTGCCCGCCCCACAACTGGGATCGTCGTCCATCGTGGCCCGCCTCACTCAGAGTCACAACACATGCACCCTCGTCGGGTCGGTCATCGCTGCTGCCGGGCAGAGCCGGACGACCCCACGCCGTCAATATTCGGTAGCGCGATGTACCTGGGTCAAGCTCGGTTTCGCAGCCATTAACGGGGATGGTGGCTCCATCCCGTCAAGCGGCGTCTCCTGACTGGGCTTACGGTGCCTGGGCTTGTTTCCCTGAGGGCCCGTCGGCTTCTTCTACGGCGCCGTTTCGAGCCGATGCGTGACTTTGGCTCGTTTCGTCGAAGCCGTCACAGCGCGCCTTGTGAGTGGCCTATTCCCTGAAGTGGTCATCTGCGGTCAGAAGCCGCGAGGCACCAGCGCTCGTTTGTCGACCGTTAAGCGAATTTCGCTGGGGAAAGCCGAGCCGTCAATCGTCCTTGCTGCATGGTCGGCGGCGACGGATGCTTACGGGAACGATATGCACGCCGTGACCCAGTGGGGAAGTGCAAATGACTCCAGATATGCGACTTGACGGACGGCCGGCGCTTATCGCGCGACGGCGCAGCCACACCGGCAGGGAACAGCCGGCCCGGCGGTTCACCTGTGTGGCCCCGGTCGATGCCCTGATGGTCAGTTGCGACGACAGGATGGCCGCCATCGCCCGCCAGGCACTGCCGCACGTGCGGAACGCTGTCCACGGTGGGCACAGCCGTCCGAGCGCGGATCAGAGACGATGACCTCCCGGATTCTCGATGGCAAGGCCATCGCAGCTGAGATCAAGTCCGATCTGACCGCCCGCGTGGCGGCACTCGGAGAGAAGGGCATCACGCCCGGCCTCGGCACCATCCTGATCGGGGACGACCCAGGCAGCCAGAAGTACGTCGCCGGCAAGCACCGGGACTGTGCTCAGGTCGGCCTCGCCTCTATCCAGCGCGAGCTGCACGGTACGGCGACCCAGGAGGAGATCGAGGCAGTCGTACGTGCGCTGAACGAGGACCCGGCCTGCACCGGTTACATCGTTCAACTGCCCCTGCCGAAGGGCATCGACGAGAACGCCATCCTCGAGATGATGGACCCCGGCAAGGACGCGGACGGCCTGCACCCGATGAACCTGGGCCGCCTGGTCCTGAACGAGCCCGCCCCGCTGCCCTGCACCCCCAATGGCATCCTGACGCTGCTCCGCCGCTACGGCGTGCAGATCAAAGGCGCCGAGGTGGTGATCGTCGGCCGCGGAGTGACCATCGGCCGTCCGATGCCGCTGCTGCTCACCCGGCACAGCGAGAACGCCACCGTGACCCAGTGCCACACCGGCACCCGAGACCTCTCCGCACATCTCAAGCGGGCCGACATCATCATCGCGGCCGCCGGCTCACCTCACTTGATACGGTCCGAGGATGTCAAGCCGGGCGCCGCTGTGCTCGACGTCGGCGTCTCCCGCACCGCCGAGGGCAAGATCCTCGGCGACGTCCACCCCGGTGTCGCCGAGGTCGCCGGCTGGATCTCCCCCAATCCGGGCGGCGTGGGTCCGATGACCCGCGCGCAACTCCTCGTCAACGTGGTCGAGGCGGCCGAGCGCAGCGCCGACTGAGGACGCCCGCGCCCGGCAGAGGGTCACCCGTACCCGCTGATCCTCAGTGGACCGTGGGGCCTGCAGGCGTGCTCACCTGTGCGGCATCCCGCCCGACTCCTGGGATGCCGCACAGGTGACCGTTCCTCCTCCTCGGCTCGATGCCGGACTGTCGGGCCTACGCGATCTGCCGACCCCGGGTTTCCGGGAGGGCCACCACCCCGACGATCACCAGGACGTACCCGAGGGCTCCTACACCCATGGCCGCCTTCAACCCGAACACCGAGGAGAGAGCGCCCACGATGGAAGGGAAGAAGGCGGCGACCCCTCGACCGAAGTTGTGGACGACCCCGACACCCGTGCCGCGCACCGGACTGGGGAACAGCTCGCTGAAGAACACGCCCGTACCGGCCAGCGATCCGCACGCCGCGGTTCCCAGCGGAACGCCCAGCACCAGGAGGAGGCCGTTGGCTCCCTGCGGAATCTGGGTGTACGCCACGATGCACACCACGCCGCTGACCGCGAAGAGGACGAACGTCGCCCGGCGGCCGATCCAGTCGTGCAGGAACCCCGAACTGAAGGACCCGGCTGGGGACGCGCCGGCCGTTGACGGGGACACGGCTTCGGTCATGAGGTTCTCCTGGACGTCGGGCTCGGAGGGTCGATCGCGATCGGGTGTGTAGCTCTCAGAGGGCGTTTGATCTAGGTGGATTGCCCTTTATCTACTAGTAAGTTCCTCGCCAGGTGGGTGTCGTCTCGTCCGTTATGCGCTTGGTGAGGTTGTCGATCGAGGCGACGTGGATCATGGCCTCGGAGCTGGCGGGCAGGGTCTCGTAGTCTCGGGCGAGGCGCCGGTGCAGCATGATCCAACCAATACTTCGTTCGACCACCCAGCGCCTTTTGACAACGTGAAAGCCGCGAACTCGCGGGTTTCTGTTGACGACTTCGACGTCGATTCCGAGGCTGGCGCCGTGCTCGATAACGGCGTTCTTGAAGCCGGTGTCGACCCAGCTCTTGGAGATGGTCGGGTAGGTCTTCTTGGCCTGGTCGAGGAGCTGGATTCCGACGGCGTTCTCGGACAGGCTCGCGGCGGTGACCGTGACGGCGAGGATGAGTCCGATCGTGTCGGTGAGGATGCCCCGTTTCCGGCCGACGATCTTTTTGGCCGCGTCGGTTCCCTGGCTGGTCAGGGGCACGTTGGTGGAGGTCTTCACGCTCTGGGTGTCGATCACGGAAGCGGTCGGTTCGGGCTTGCGCCCTTCCTTCACGCGGGCCAGACCGGTCAGGTCGTAGTTGAGCTGGGCGAGGATTCCCTCATCGCGCCAGGCGGCGTAGTAGGCGTAGACGCTGCCGTGGTTGGGGAAGTCGTGCGGGAGGTATTTCCAGGGGATTCCGGTGCGGTTGATGTAGAGGAGTGCGTTGAATACGTCGCGCAGGTCGACCTTGGCCGGCTGCCCGGTGGGCCTTCGGTCGAGCCGAGCCTTTCTCCAGGCCGTCAACGTCGGCTCGATTAAGGCCCATCGGGCGTCGGACAGGTCGCTGGGGTACGGCTTCCGCTGGCTCACGCCGTAGCGTGATCATGGATGTGGCGGACGGTTCCGTTCCGCTACTGCTGGGCGTTTCTGCCCGATCTTCAAACCAGACGGACTTCGTGCATGAGAGCCGGAGCAAACCGGCAGGCAATTTCGCAGATCGACGGGCGCGATGGTGTACGTATGGGATAAAAACCCTAAGTCTGGCAGCCGTGAAAGTTACTTACCGGCATAGAGCATCTCTAAATGCCCACTCATGAGCGGTTTTGTGGTGATCGGGCCGCGAGTCGCCGGGTGTCGCCTCACCTGAGGCGCGGGGTTCCGGGACTGCCTCGGCTCTGATCGGTCTCCACCGGGGGCTCCGGTGATCTCGAGATGGTCTTCGACCAGTGCGGCAGTTCCCTGTGGTGATCCCGGTAGCGGGCTCGAGCATCGCCGCCAGGGAGTTAATCCACTCGCAATGAGCGGGGGGCGCTCACCACCAGAGTCGCGTGACGAACGGACACGGGAGGCGCTTGCCGCTACTCGCGCGCGAGTGGTGCCGGCAGTTTGGAGGGACCGTTACCGGCGGGCACGGCTCTTTGGTGCGTACCCGCGAGCGCACGTGCCGCCGTCGCCGCCGGCGGGACGGCAAGCAACTCCTCGTCCCACGCGTCGTCCGGATCGACCCTTACCGATCCGGGCTCACGCCGGCCGGCTCTCCCTCAGCACACGTGATCGGCGCCGGCGCTGCCGTCAGTGGGCGGGAAGAACACCACGTGGGGCTCGACATTGCCGTCCAGGCGCAGGCTGTGATACATCGTCAGCACGTGGTTCACCCCGAGGGTCTCCACACCGCCCAGTCGGCCGGACCATTTGTCGATGACCGGCCCGGCCGCCTCCGCGGCCGCTCCCTCGTACATGGTCTTGAAGTACTCGTAGATGTGATCCGTTCCGACGGTGTCGCGTGCGAGGGCGCGCTTGACCGGGGTGAGTTCCAGCGCATGCCGGGCGGCGTCGTGAATGTCGTGCATGTACTCGCGCTGCGTCTCGACGTCCTGGCGCGTGCCGAGTCGGGTCAAGTGCCCGGTGATCATCGTGTCGAAGTCGAACGCGAGGGCGTGATCATGGTGCGCCATGAATCCGGGGATGTTCTTGGACTGTGCGATGTTGGTGAACGGCACCCACCCCGGGTAGATCACGTCCACCAGCATCAGGAGCTTCTGCCGGGGCAGATAGACGAAGCTGTTGCCCGGCGCGTGGTTGCTGCCCTTGTAGTGCATCTCCAGGACCTGGCCACCAACCTCCATCCGGTACGAGTCCTTGAAGGTCACGTCCGGAAGCCGACGCAGGGGGTCGTTGGCCGCCCGCAGCATCGCATGGGTCTCCTGCTGCGCGATCCGGATGGTCTCATCGGGAAACTGGTCGACCCTCCCGATGTGGTCGCCGTGGAAATGCGTGTACACCACGTGAGTGATGGGCTTGCTGGTCACGTCGCGGATCGCGCGGGTGACCAGGCCGCCGAGCGAGGGGGGCGCGTCGATGGCGATCACCTCCTCGTCGCACACGACGAACGCGCACTGGTAGCCGCCGTCGGTAACCCAGTGGACGCCGTCGACGACCTCCTCGACCAGGTAGCCGGAAGGTGGCACCGTGGGACCGAGCGCGTTCTGGGGGACGAGGGGGACGTCGATTCCGCGGGCTGTCTGCGTCATCGTTGCTCACTTTCGGGTGGAGGAATCACGGGGCCTGACGGAGTCGCAGGCCGTGCATGGGCGCACGTCATGTTGCGTGGGCCGTGTGCCGGAGGCGGGGCGGGGCGATACTGCCCAGGGGTGCCCGTGTCGGGGCTGGCCGGGCACTCCTGGGCAGCAGCTTTGCGAGTACGGTGACCCGGTCGACGCGAGGCCGGATGGCGGACGTGTCCGGAAGCGTCAGGACGCCGGGCCGGACCGGTCAGTCGCGGGCGCGGTTGCGGTGCGACTGGGGTTCGCGGAGTGTGGACAATGGGCCGCCGACAGCGAAGTAGCGCTGCCCGGCGACCAGCAGCTCCTCCGCGGGGAACTTGGTGATCACCTCACAGCCGTCCTGGGTGACGACCAGTTCCTCCTCGATGCGGGCAGCACCCAGGCCGTCGGCGGACGGCCAGTAGGTCTCCAGAGCGAACACCATGCCCGTCTCGAGGACCTCCGGGTGGTCCAGTGAGACCAGGCGGGAGAAGATCGGCTTCTCCCAGATGGACAGTCCCACGCCGTGGCCGTACTGCAGGGCGAACGCGGCCTCCTCGTCCGGGAAGCCGAACTCCTGAGCGGTCGGCCACACGGACACGATGTCCGCGGTCGTGGCACCCGGCTTCACGAGTTCGATGGCCCGGTCCATGTACTCGCGGCACCGCGTGTAGGCGTCGCGCTGCGCCGGAGACGCGCTGCCGACCGCGAAGGTACGGTAGTAGCAGGTGCGGTACCCCATGTGACTGTGCAGGATGTCGAAGAACGCGGGGTCACCGGGCCGGATGATGCGGTCCGAGTAGACGTGAGGGTGCGGGGAACACCGCTCGCCGGAGATCGCGTTCACCCCCTCGACCTGCTCGGATCCCAGGTCGTACAGGGTCTTGCTGACCAACCCGACGCACTCGTTCTCGCGTACGCCCGGGCGCAGGAAGCTGTACAGCGAGTCGTAGGCGGCGTCCACCATGGCACACGCCTGCGTCAGCAGCGTGATCTCCGTGTCGGTCTTGATCCGACGGGCTTCCAGGAACACCTGCTGCCCGTCGGTCACGGTCACGCCGGCGTCCCGGAGCGCGGCCAGGACGGGCATCTCGATGACGTCCACGCCCACGGGCTCTGCGGCCAAGCCGTAGAGGTCGAGTTCGTGGCGCACCTTACGGGCCACCTCGGCCGCGACACCGGCACCGGGGTCGAACGCGCCGCGCAGCGTGGAGATGCCGGCCCGGGCGCCCGACGGGTTGCGCTCGTCGAGCGGGTGGTCGAGCCACGGCGCGTACAACTGGTGGTGCCGCGCCGCCGAGCCGAAGTCCCACACGATGGGTTCGCCACCTCGTACCAGGAGGGCGAACCGGATCAACTTGTCGACCGCCCAGGTGCCGATGTGGGTGGCGGTCATGTAGCGGATGTTGGCGAAGTCGAACGCGAGGACGGCGCCCAGTTCGGATGCCTCCAACTGCTCCCGGAGCCTTCGCAGCCGGTCGTCGCGCAGCCCGTCGACGTCGACCCGCCGCTCCCAGTCGACGGTGTTCAGGCCGAACGTGGAGGTGGCCGCAGATGTCATCGCGTCTCCCCGTCCTCGGGCAGCGCGCGCCAGTCGTCCGGGAAGAAGAAGGCGTCCGACGTCGGCGGGACGGGCGACTGCACCTCGATCCAACGGGCGGGCTCGTCACGCTCGTTGACGAAGCCGTGGGTGCCGTCGGTGCTGACCCACACGAGGTCGCCGGTCTCGGTGACCTCCTCATTGCCGTCGATCCAGCCGCGCATGCCGCCGCCGATGAAGTAGTAGATCTCCTCGAAGGGGTGGTAGTGCACCTTCGCGGCCTTCCCGGGGCCGGAGCGCGGCGCGATGCTGGCGATGAAGGTGGTGTGGTGCTGGGCCCCCAGCAACTGGTCCACCATCATCCGGATGCTGATGTTCTTGATGTTGGGCCCGTGGTACCCGGGCATGGCCAGGTCGCCATGGGGCGCCACGTCCGACTCACTGAAGTGGCCGACGTAGCGGTGCCGGGGGTCGGTCTCCGACGGCCGACCCAGGTGCTCGCCGGAAAGCGGTCGGGTCGAGATGCTGCTGCGCGCACCGTCGAACGTGGGCGGCTTCGGTGCCCGCACCGAGAACCAGCTCAGGCCCTGGTCGCCGGCCGACAGCGAGTGCGAGAGACCGACGGGGGCCACGCCGTAGTCCCCGGCGCCGAGGTCGTACTCCAGGCCGGCGAGCGCGGCGCGCCCGTTGCCCGCCGTCACGAACCACGACTCCTCGAACGGGCAGCGGTTCCATCCGAGCGTCGCACCGGGTGCGAGCTCGTAGAGGGAGATCTCCATGTGGTGAGATCCGTGGATCTCGCCGACCATCAGCGCCTGGCGCAGTCCAGGCACGTCCTTGACGTCGACCCACTCGCGTTCGGAGGCACGTGAGATGTGGTATGCCATGAGGTTCCCTCCACGGTTGGCAGAATGTGGCGGGCTCGAGTGTGCTCGACAGGGCGTTAATCCTTGGCAATCGGCGGCTCACCGTCGTTACGTGATGAACTTCAGGGGACGGGGCGGCTCGGGTCGCGCGGCGCCGAGGCTTCGGACGTGGTCTTCCCGCCACCGCCGGTCACGCACGCCGTGGCCACGATGAGGTCGGTGACCGCAGTTGCAGGGCCGAGCCGTGCGACCCCACGCCGTCCTTAGCCGATGGCATTCATGCTGTGGATCCACTTCGAATTCGCCGAGATTAACGGGGGGTGCCTCTATGTCCTTCGGCAAGCGGCACGCGGGGTTCTGGATTCGTAGAAGGTGCAGTTGCGGAGGGCGAAGAGGGCTCTGATGCGGTGGCGGGCGAGGCGGAGGCGGGCCTGGGTGTGGGTCTTGCCCCGAGCTCTGCAGCGGCGTCCAAGGCGCGGGAGGCGGGGTCGTGCGGGGCTGCGAACGCGGACAGGAACATCGCGCGTTTCAGTCGCCGGTTCCCGGCTCGGGGTGCGTGTTCGCCGTGGATCGAGGTGCCGGACTGCTTGGTGGTGGGGGCGAGGCCCGCGTAGGAGGCGAGGTGGGCGGCCCATGGCAGGTTCGACTTGCGGAAGCTGCCGTATCGCGGTGTCCGGAGAGCCTGGCGGAGCCGCTCGGCCTCCGCCTCGATTCCGAGTTGGCGGCCGGCCTTCTTCAAGATCGAGCACAGCTGGGTGCGGGTGAGCTTGCCGGCCTGTCCCGGGCTCGGGGCGGCGGCCAGTACGAGCCCGGCTGTCTCCGAGCACAGGCCCTCGCGTCCGGGCTGGAAGGCGGTGCGGAATCCGGGGAAGTAGCGCAGGTGGGAGCGGAGCTCGTTGCCGGCCTGCGTGCGGTCCCGGACGGCGTCTGTCGGGGAGAGCGTGAGGCGATGCCGGATGATCTGCGCGGTGGCCGGACCGATCCCGGGGGACGGCGTCCGGTTTCTCGGCCACGGAGCGGGCGTTCACGCCACCGGCGGACGGTTCTGCTCCTCGGCCGTCGTGCGGGGTTGGGATCTTTTCCAGCGTGTAGGCCGCGTAGGCGATAAGTCGGTCGAGTCCTTGGACCTGTGCGGTGACATGGCCACGGTGCCTGGCAGCACCCCCGGCAGCCGGGCGTGGTGGTCCTCAAACTGCCCGGTCAGGGCCTCGATGAGGGGCTGCAGGTGAACGGTCGACTCCCATGGAGTCGACTGACACGGGTTCTTCGACGCTCGCGGCACCGGGCGGACTGACGAAGGCGTACGCACGAAGAGCCCGGCCCCACCGACTTGGGCGGTGGGGCCGGGCTGCACGTGCGAGGGCGGCGGCGTCAGGGTGCGTCAGCCGGCGCGCTCCGCGGGGCTCGCCTGCCGTTCACGCCAGGGACGTGGAGGGACAGGCTCATATGAAGGCCCCCGGGTTACGGAAGTACGCCTTGCCCTGCGGGTAGGAGACCAGCTCGCAGTGCAGTCCCCACGGCGCCAGGAAGTACACCCACCGCTGCCCCTCGTGCGGACCCCTGCTCTGTGTAGGCTCCCCCAGTACCCGCAGTCCGCGCCGTCGCAGGTCAGCCACGGCGGCATCCATGTCGTCCACGTACAACGCCAAGTGGTGGCCGCCGATGTCACTGTTGCGTGGCGGCTCCGGCCTTTGATCGGGTGACGTGTACTCGAAGACCTCCAGGATCGCCTGACCGCCCATCCGGAAGAAGTAGATACGCGGTGCCACCGCCTCGTCGTGCACATTCAGGTGCTCGCTCATCCAGTGGCCCTCGCCCCTCAGCGGTCCGAGCCTGTACAGGTACTCGAATCCGAGCACCTCTTCGAAGAACTCCCGTGCCTGATCCAGATCGGGAACCGTGATCCCGAAATGGTCGACACGAGTGAGTCCGGGGATGGGCGTCAAAGGAACCTCCATAGCTTGCTGTCGGCCGGTGCGGCGCTGATCAGGGAAAGACCACGGTTCTGTTGCCGTCGAGGAGCACGCGGTTCTCGGTGTGCCAGCGCACCGCACGGGACAGCGCCAGGCATTCGACGTCGCGGCCGAGGGTGGTCACCTCGGCGGCGGTCATGGAGTGGTCGACGCGCGCCACTTCCTGCTCGATGATGGGCCCCTCGTCAAGATCCGGGGTCACGTAGTGCGCGGTGGCACCCACGATCTTCACTCCTCTGTCGTGCGCCTGGTAGTAAGGTCGGGCGCCCTTGAAGCTGGGGAGCATCGAGTGGTGGATGTTGATGGCGCGTCCTTCGAGCGTCTTGCACAGTTCGGCGGAGAGGATCTGCATGTAGCGGGCGAGCACCACGAGGTCCACCTCGAGGTCGTTGACCAGGTCGACCAGGTTCTTCTCGCCGGCCTCCTTGGTTTCCGGGGTGATCGGGATGTGGTGGTAGGCGATGCCGTAGGCCTCGGCGAGGTAGCGCAGGTCCGCGTGGTTGGACACGACGGCCGCGACCTCGACGTCCATTCCTCCGTTGAAGGCCCGGAACAGCAGGTCGTTCAGGCAGTGCCCGAACTTGCTGGCCATGATCAGGATTCGTTGTCTCCTGGCGGTGCCCAGCAAACGCCATTCCATGGAGAATTGCTCGGTCACCCAACTGAAGCCCGCGCGCAAGGAGTCCGCCGTGGCAAGGGGGTCCGCAGCCTCGAACTCCACCCGCATGAAGAACTTGTCTGCCGCCCGGTCGGTGAACTGCTGGCTCTCCACGACGGTGCATCCGTTGTGGAGCAGGAACTTCGAGACGTGGTAGACGATCCCTGGTCGATCGGAGCAGGTCAGGGTGAGTACATAGCGCGTGGAGCTCAAACGGATCACGTCCTCAACCGTGAGTCGGATTGCCCGGGCACGCTGCAGTGGGACGCCGTCATACCAGCGGCTGGGTGCGGAGCGTGGCGCGGACGTGGCGCTGTACGTGTCGTTCGACGGTGGGCTTGGCCGATCCGCCGTTCTCCTCGCCGACGACGATCGTCACCTCGCGGCCGTCGATCGCCTCGCCGGCGTCCACCATGGCCAGCGAGGACCAGCCGCCCACGTTGACGGTGTAGCCGGCGTTGGCGGAGATGCCCACCAGCCGTCCGCCGACGAGCACCTTGTCGTAGGACCCGGTGGCGTAGTTGGATACCGGCATCTCCAGGTACTTCGCATGCGGCCCGCTGCCGAACAGGCTGTCGGAGATCAGTTCGGTGGTGTCCCGGTCGTTCCAGCGCAGCCACACCTTTCTGCGGTGCGGCCGGGTCGCCATCCGCTCCAGGGCCGCCCGGCCGATGAATTCGTGGTCGAACCTGATGACGTGTCCGTAACCCAGGTCCCATGGGGTGACGTAGTAGTCCTCGATGTCGTCCGACACGAAGCTTCCGCCGATGGAGGCGTTCGCCTCGAAGCCATCCGCGGACAGCCACTCCCGGAAGGGCCTCATCGCCTCGCCGGTGTATATGGCCGGCACCGGCGCGGGTATCCAGCCGGACTCGATGGCCGTGGACGGGTACGCCCGTGCTCCGCCCTCTCGCAGCCCGAAGTCCTCTCCTGCCTCGAGGAGGGCCTCTCTGACCCGCTCGGAGTGTTCCGACGGACCGACGAGTTCGAGTCCGGTGAACTCGAGCCCGGGGACACCGACCATGGTGTGGTTGAGCGCGCGCACCGGAACGCCGGCTATCTCGAACTCGCCCATGGCGAAGAACCTGATGCGAGGCAGTGGGGCGCCCACCGCCCTTTCGACGATCTTGTGGGTGGCGGGCCCGTTGAGCTGGTAGCGGAAGGTGAGCCGCCTTCCGTCGTTGGCGATGGAGCGCTCGTCTCGGGTCACGGTGACCCGGTAGTTGCCCTTCTCCGCGTGGAAGGCAGCCCAGTTGGGAGCGACCGGCCGGCCCACGAGGCTGAACTCGTCGTCCTCGAAGCCGAACAGGATGGCGTCACCGACGAAATAGCCGTCGTAGTTGCAGACGATGAGCTGTTTCGCCTTGTTCCTGCCGAAGTTCTTGAATCCGTTGACACCCAGATCGGACATCAGCCGCAGTGCGTCCGGACCCTTGAAATAGATGTCCGTCATGTGGTGCGACTGGTCGAACAGTACGGCGGTCTGCTTCCACGCACGCTGTTCGTCCCGCCAATTGGTGTACTCGGCGCGCATGGGATAGACATAGGGTCCCTGCGGCGCATTGCGGAGCATGTCCGCGATGTTTCCGTTCTTTTGGATCTTCTCGTCGAGATTCATGAAGCCACGCCCAATCTTCGGTCCGCGGGTGTTGGGTTTCTTGTCGGTATCAGGTCGCGGAACTACCCGGCCTTCTCCGCAGTGCCGGCGCGGGAGAGCCAGTCGAGTGCGATGTCGACCTGGTTGAACGAGAACAGGTGCAGTCCTTCGATCCCGAGATCGTCGAAGGAGATCTCCTTGCCGAGGGCGAGCAGCAGGTCCATAGGCTCGTAGGCCCGTCCGAGCAGGAGGTTGCCGACCAGGCCGTGCTGCTTGGACAGGAACCGCACGGACTGGCCGACACCGATCTTGATCGAGAGCTCGATCAGCTTCCTGGTCTGCAGCGGGGCCGCGACGCCGATGCGCAACGGCAGGGTGATGCCACGCTCGCGAGTGACGCGCAACCAGCGGATCATGGCGGTGGCGTCGAAGCACAGCTGGCTGACCATGTAGTCGGCGTACTGCTGCTTGCGCACCAGGGCGTCGAACAGTGTTTCGTCGGCTATCTTCGGATGACCCTCGGGGTAGCAGCCGACCCCCAGCCGCTTCAGCGTGTGATCGAACTCGCCGAGTTCCTCGAGGATTTCCCCGGCCTCACCGAACCTGCCGGCGGGTTGCTCCCCGTCACCGCCGACCACGTACAGGTCGTCGACGCCGAGATCGGTGATCCTGCGGATGAATTCGCGTAGTTCCCGGCGATCCTCGACCATTCGGGCTGCCAGATGCGGCACGACCCGGTGCCCCGACCTGCATGCCGCCTCGACGTGGTCGAGGGTCCGCGACAGCCCGAACCTGGGTGAGCAGGTGATGGTCACGGTTGTGCCGGCCGGCACGACCGCCGCCTTCTCCTCCGCACCCTTGAGGGGAATGATCTCGATACTGGAATTTCGGACGATGTCGTCGACCGACGTTTCCCTGCCAGTAGGATGGGTCATTTCATTCTCCACTTTCTTGAGCTGGAGCAGATCAGGCAGACGCGATCGGTCCGCGCCTCGTTCCACGAACCCGCCGTCAGCTATGGGCAGATGGACGAGAGGTTTCCCTCGCGGTTGACGAGGAGACTGGGGCTGATCCAACGCCGCGCCATGACCGTGGGCATACGTGTCGTCATGCCGGATGTACATCGCCGGAGATCGCTTTTTCCTGAACGGAGCGCGGCCCGGCTCCATAGGTGGGGGATCGCGTAGTTGTCAGTGATGGGAGATCACTGTGAGGCGAGATCCTACGGCCCGGATGGTTAGGCACTCGTTAACCGCATCCGGAGGAATTGTCTGCGTCGTTAATCGTCCTTGTCGCTCGGCCGTCATTGATGGACGATCGCGATCGGCGCTGTTCGCGCTGAGTACGGAATTTGAGGACGGAGAGACGGAAATGACACTTGGGATCGGACTGGACGGACGCACGGCGCTCATCACGGGTGGCGGCAGCGGGCTGGGTCTCGCGACGGCCCAGGCACTTCACGCGCAAGGTGCGGCAGTGGCCGTCCTGGGTCGCACCAAGGCGAAGCTGGAGACGGCCACGGAGCATCTCGCCGCGCGTGGTGGGAGCCCGGTGCTCTCCGTTGTGGCGGATGTCAATGACGACGAGGCCGTGGTGGACGCGATGCGTCAGGTCCACGAGTGGCAGGGACGACTGGACATCGTCGTCAACTGCGCCGCTCCGCTCCTGGCCGTCAGCCCGTTGGCGGACGCCGAAGAGGCCGCCATGGCCGACGCCCTGAACGCCAAGGCCGTCGGCTATCTACGGGTTGCGCGCGCGGCCCTCCCGTTCATCGAGAAGGGCGGCACCGGACGCATCATCAACGTCGCCGGCATGGCCGCGCACGTGCTCGTCCCGAACATCGGTGTCGCCGCGGCGGTGAACGCCGCCGTCGTCGCCTTGACCAGCTACCTGGCTGCCGAAGCGGCCTCACAGGGTGTGCTGGTGAACGGCATCTCACCGGGTATGACTCTTACGCAGGTCTGGCGCGACCGTCATGAGGCCACCGCGAAGGCGAAGAACCTCACCGCCGAGCAGGTCCGGGACGGCATGGTCGACAGCCTCGGGATCCGCCTCGGTCGCTGGGGACGCCCGGAGGAGATCGCGGCCGCGGCCGTGTTCCTGGCCTCGGACCTCGCTTCGTATGTGACCGGACAGGTCCTCCAAGTCGACGGCGGTCTCGGCAAGTCCGTCATTTGACCGCCGGTGAGGGAGCTTCGCATGAAACAGGTGTCCTTCGCCGGTCTGGGCAACATGGGTAAGGGCATGGTCCGCCGCCTGTTGGCGGAGGGCATCGGGGTGACGGTCTGGAACCGGTCGCCCGAGGCCGTCGATGACCTTGTCGCGCTCGGCGCCGAGCGTGCCGAGTCCGTGGCCGAGCTGTTCGCCGCCGGGCCGGTGCTGTCCGCGTTGGCTGACGACGCCGCGGTCGCCGCGGTCTTCAACGGCGGGGTACTGTCCGAGGCCGGGCCGGACGCCGTCCACGTCGGGATGTCCACGATCTCGGTGGACGCCGGGCGGGCCATGGCCGAGAGGCACCGGACCGCCGGGGTCGGCTACGTGGCGGTCCCGGTGCTGGGACGTCCGTCGGTCGCCGAGGCGGGGCAGCTGAACCTCCTCGCCGCAGGGGATGGCCGGTTGATCGATTTTCTGGAACCGGTGTTCTCGGTGCTCGGCCGACGGACCTGGCGGGTGGGCGACGAGCCGTGGCAGGCGAACGTCGTGAAGATCACCATGAACCTTCTGATCATCCACGCGCTGGAGGCGATGGCCGAGGGCTTCACGCTGGCGGAGCGCCACGGGGTCGACACGCACGACCTGCACGAGCTGATCTCGGGGACCCTGCTGCCGGGCCCGGTGTACCAGGGATACGGCAAGCTCATGGCGGACCGCGCGTACCTGCCGGCGGGCTTCCGCACCACCTTGGGTGCGAAGGATCTCGGTCTGGCCGAGGCCGCCGCCGGCTCGGTCGGGCTGGAGCTGCCCGCGATGCCCGCACTGCGACGGACCTTCGAGGCCGCGATCGACCGGGGCAAGGCCGACCACGACTGGGCGTCGATCGTGGAAGTGCTGCGGCATGACTGACCGGCGGACGCAAACCACCACCATCCGGCCCAAGGAGGTCCTGCCATGGCACTCGTGCCCCTGGTGAACAAGGAGCAGATCGATCCGACCGATCTGCCGCTGATCGAGGCAGGGGAGGAGTCGTTCGGCACGCTGCTCAACACATGGCTCGCCATTGCCAACAGCCCCGGCATGTTTGCGACGTACCTGCCGTTCGTCCGGGCGGTCAGTGGTCCCGGCGCACTGGACCAGCGCATCAAGGAGCTCTCCGCGATCTACGTTTCGCTGCTCAACCACTGCCGGTACACCACGAGTCACCGCTGCTACTCGGCTTTGGCCAAGGGCGTGAGCGAGGCGGACCTGGAGCGAGTGGCCGCTGGTGACTTCGCATCGTTGAGCAGCAGGGAGCGGTTGGCCCTGCGGTTCACGCGTGCTCTCACGGTCGACATCCCGGTGACCGGGCGCGGTGACAGTGTGACCGGCGTCGACCCTGAGTTGCTGTCGCAGGTTCGGGACGGGTTCACACCGCGGGAGCTCGTCGAACTCGTGATGTCCGTCGGCCTGTGGAACGCCCTTACCCGGTTCCACCGGGTGATGGACTTCGACCTCGATCTCGGTAAGCCGCCGGCCGCGGTGGACGCCGCCGTCTGAGCATCTGCATCACCTCAGGGCCGGTACCGCGGCAGTTCCGCGGTACCGGCCTGGGGGCTGGTGACGGGACGCGCTCCGCCTCGCGTGGGGCCCCGGCACACACAAGTCCGGCCCCTGCCACGTGATGTGGCAGGGGCCGGATGTCGTAGCGGGGGCGGGATTTGAACCACGCGACCTCTGGGTTATGAGCCCAGCGAGCTACCGAGCTGCTCCACCCCGCGTCGGTGAGTCCACCATACGTCATCCGGGCGGGCGGGGCTGACATTTACCGTGGCGAGTCCGGGAGGCGTTTTGCCGGTGTCCGTCAGCGGATACCGGAGCAGGGTCTGCGCCGGCCCTCTACCGACCTGGCCGACGACCTCACTGCGCGCACGGCTCGTCTCCCACGAGTCCTGACCTTGTTCCTTGGTGCGGCGGCCGCGCCGGCGACCGGGGGGTGGGATGGTCGCGGCGCGGCCGTACTTAGTTGGCTGCCCCGCATGGCCGCAGCCATGCACCCGCCGCCCGACCGCACCGGTGGCCGGGCGCCGTGCTCGGGGATACGGCGCCCGGCCTGTCGACGGGAGGAACCCGTCGCGGCTACGGCGAGCGTCCCGCCACCGCCCTCGGGGCGATGGCGCGGCGCGCCCAAGGGACCGGACGGATCGTCCGGGTGGACCATGGCGGCGGCCGTACGCAGCCCACAGGGGACTGCGTACGGCCGCCGCGGTCCCCGGGGAGGCCGTGGCCGCTATACCCGTTTCAACGTGACGTCGTGGGTGACGGTGGCTCCCTTCTCGAGCCGCACGGTGGCCACGGTCGGCCGGTAGCCGTCCTTGGCGACGATGACGGTCAGCGGGTTGTTACGGCTGTCGAGCCACAGCCCGAAGGTGCCGTCCGCGCGCGTCGTCTGCGTGTAGGAGCCGGCCCAGCCGTCGATCTGCACGGTCGCGCCCGCCAGGGGAGCCGTGCCTCCTGCCGGGGTCGCCCCGAGGATCGTTCCGCTGATGGCGCCCCAGGTCCTGGGCGGGTCGACGTGCAGGGACACGGGGATGTCGGGCAGCGCGTAGGGGGTGTCGGTGAACAGGGCCAGCCGGGCGCCGTAGTCGCCGGGCTGCGCGACCTCCAGTTCCGCGGTGTCGAAGGTGAGCGTGAGCACCGTCTTCTGGCCGGGGGCCAGGGTGATCTTCTTGGCGGACTCGCCGAGCCAGGTGACCTCCGACAGTCCCGTCTGGTCGTAGCCGGGCAGGAGCTCGACGGTGGTGGTGGGGGAGAGCTCGTACGCGTCGACGGTGCCGCCGACCTTGTAGAAGCCCGTCGCGCCGCCGCTTCTGAACGTGCTGGTGTTGGCGTTGGGCAGGGTGCTCCACGTGCCGGTCGCGGGGTCGAGGGCGAAGCCCTGGTTCGTCAGCTGACTGTCGTCGGTCACTCCACTGGAGATCAGCAGCAGTCCGTTGGCCGCGGTGTACGCCGCCCCCCACAGCGGGATCGGCATGTCGGGCAGGGCCGACCACTTGTCGGTGGCGGGGTTGTAGACGTACGCGGAGGAGACGGCGGCGGCGCCTCCGCTCTCCCCGCCGGCGCAGTAGATCCTGGTTCCGATGGCGGCGCAGGACTGCCAGGCGATGGGCTCCGGATACGGGGCGATCTCGGACCAGCGGTCGTCCCGGGGATCGTAGACGGAGGCGTCGGTCGTGCCGCAGCTCGTGGCCGCGCAACCGCCGATCGTGTACAGCTTGCCGTCCAGGACGGTGCTGCCCGATCCGGCGTAGGCCTTGGGCGCCTTCGCGCCGCTGGTCCAGGTGTTGCGGACCGGGTCGTAGACGTCCAGGCCCGGGTCGATGCCGCCGGTGCTGCTGCCCCAGCCGCCCGCGGCGTAGAACTTGCCGTCGATGAAGCCGTGCGCGGGAGCGCGGCGCGGGTGCGGGGACGAGGTGAGCCGGGTCCAGGTTCCTGTGTCCGGGGCGAGGCGGTACAGGTCGCCGGTGTCGTCCTCCCCGTCGTACCCGTAGGCCGAGTAGACCTTGCCGTCGTAGGTGTCGACGACGTTGTCCATGATGGCCGTGGGCAGGTCGGCGACGGGCTTCCAGGCGTCACCCGAGGGTCCGGCCGTGGCGGGGGCAGCCGCGTGTCCGGCCGTCCGCGTGGTGCGGCCGTCGATCTGCGCGGAGTGCCCGTCGGCGCCGGAGGACGGGAGCAGACGCTGGGTGACGCGGTGGAGAGGTGCGCCCTCGTCGGCGTCGCCGGAGCCCGCCCGTTCCGCCAGGGTCAAGGTGGCCTGCGCGCCCCCGGTGTTGGCGACGGTCAGTTTGTGCGTCGCGCTCTTGCCCAGGACAGCGGTCGCCTCGATCGGGTCGGTCGTCAGGGACAGTTGACCCGCCGCGAGTTCCCACGACGAGGCGACGGCGGTGTCGGCGCGAGCCGCGACCGTCTTGGTCCGCTCGGTGTAGCGCGGCGTCGATGCCGTGAGGGCGTGCTTGCCCGGCGGCGCGGTCAGCGTGAAGAAGCCGTCGCCGAGGTTCGGGTCGTCGGGTGTCGACGCCGTGATCGCGCTCAGGCTGGGCTCGTCGCGGTCGGTGACGGTGGCGGATGCCAGCCCCGTGCCCGTGTTGGCGTCGGTGACGGTTCCGGTGATCAGGCCGGACGGGGTGGGGGTGAGTTCCCGGCCGCCGATGAAGACGTTGTCCACGGCCCACCACAGGGCGTAGGAGGCGGCGTAGTGGAACCGCAGCCGGACCGAGGGCTCGCCCGCGTACCCGGCCAGGGGCACCTCGAGGTGTGCCGGGCCGGCCGCGTCGTTGGTGAGGGACCGGATGTTCTTCCAGGTGTGGCCGTCGTCGGTGCTCGCGTCGAGGTCGGCGGTCTGACCGAAGAAGGGCATCAGGTCGGTGTCGAAGGCCAGCTCGGGGACCGCGACGTCGGTGAAGTCGAACCGCGGACTGACCAGGCTGGAGTCCTGGTTGGCCGGGTAGCCGTAGTGGTCGCTGTCGACCACCGCGAAACCGCCGTCGCCGCCGGTGGTGTTGGAACGCGATCCCGGGTCGTCGAACGCCCAGCCACCCTGCGTCCCCTCGGCGTTGACCACCGACCAGCCCTCCGGCGCGGAGTCCGTCGAGGCGAACTCCTGCGTCGGGCCGGTCAGCTTCGGCGCGTAGGCGGGGGCGCCGGCCGACCAGACGTCGGCGGGTACCGGGATGTCGAGCTTCTGCGCCGCCGTTCCTGCCGCGAGGTGCCGGGTGACTTCCTCGTAGCCGGGGAGGGAGGCCGTGATCCGCAGGGTGTGCGCACGGTTCTGCGGGAGCTTGACGCTGTACGCACCGGTCGTGGGGTTGGTCCACACCGGGCCGGCGGGCGAGCCGTCCACGGCGATCTTGGCGTAGAGCGGCCAGCCGTGGCCGGAACCGTCGGTGACCTTCCCCGTGACCGTGCGGCTGGGCACCGTGTGGAGTGCGTAGTCCCTCGTCAGGGCGGCCCCGTCGGCGATCGTGACGTCCGGTGTGGACACGGTCGCATAGCCGAAGGCCTCGACGCCGATGTCGTAGGTTCCGGCCGGCAGGGAGAGCGTGTAGGCCCCCGAGGCGTCGGAGTGCACCACGACGTCACCGCCCGAAATCGCGGCCCCGGCAACCGGCTTGCCGGTCCCGGAGTCGGTGACCGTCCCGGAGACCTCCCCACGCGGCCCGCCGCGGAACGCGCCGAGACCCCGGGGCGTGCCCAGTCCGGTCGGTCCGTCGTATCCCTGCCCCGCGGTGCACAGGTAGGCGGGGTCGCACTCGCCGTTGGCCCCGCTGGTCACGTCGTTGAGGCCGCCGACGGCGGAGTAGGGGTAGGAGTTGGGGTAGCTGTCGGCCGCCGGCGTTCCGGCCGCCGCGTAGACCCCGGCGATGATCGGCGTGGCCGCGCTGGTCCCTCCGTAGACCTGCCAGCCGGTCTGCCCGTACGTCTGGTAGACCGCCACCCCGGTGGCGGGGTCGGCGACGGCCGAGACGTCCGCGACGGTACGCCGCGGGCAGCCGGTGTCCTTCTGGAAGGCCGGTTTCGCCTGGTAGGCGGAGCAGCCCGAGCCGGTGCCGTCGTTCCCGTTGCTCCAGACCGACTCCGACCATCCGCGGGGACTGCTCGGGTCACGGGCGAGGGAGGTTCCGCCCACCGAGGTGACGTAGGGGGAGGCGGCGGGATAGGGGACCCCGTAGTTCAGGTCTCCCGAGGCGACGACGATGGCGACACCGGGGTGGTCGTAGTGCGTGTCGGTGGTCTCGGCGGGGTCCTCACCGCCACCGGGGTAACTGTCGTAGTAGGAGCCGTAGGAGTTGGAGACGAACTTGGCGCCGAGCTCGACGGCCTGGTCGACGGCCGCGCCGAGGTTCTCGCGGTCGGCGCTGTCGGCCTCGACCAGCAGGATGTGCGCGTTCGGCGCCACGGCAGAGACCATGTCCAGGTCCAGCGAGATCTCCCCGGCCCACTCGGGATCGGGCTGCGGGTAGTCGGTGCCGCCGCGCTGGTCGACCTTGCGGAAGCAGCCGTTGCCGGTGGTGCAGGCCGGCAGTCCGTACTGCTGCCGGTACACCGCTAAGTCCTGCTCGGCGGTGGGGTCGTCGTACGCGGCGACCACGGCGACGGTCTGGCCGGCGCCGCCGTTGGACGGGAGGTCGTAGGCGCTCCGCAGATCGCCGGGGCCGTACCCGGCCGGTTCCGACGACCGCCTGGCGGTGGCGAGGTCCGTGCGGCGCAGGGCGAAGCACGCGAACTCGTTCTTTTCGGGTGTGGAGCAGGAGGGCTCCATGGACAGCCCGTTGTCCCTGCCGGTGTCCGCGACCTCGCGTGTCGTCCCGGTCGGCGTCTGTGTGGCGGCCGATGCCTGCGTCCCCAGCAGGGTGAGCAGCGACAGGCTCAGTACCGTCAGGCCCGCGGTGAGTCTGTGCCGTCCGAAGCGCGTGAGCTTTCTCGATATGTGCAAGTAAGTGATCCCATCTGGACGGTGATGCGCCATCAGCTGTGTCGGCGGTGGCGAATGAATCCATTCACTGCGGGGCCATTAGACATCGTTTCTGCTGGCTGGGTGGCTGGTTGAGCGGATCTTGGCGGAGCGGCCCCAGGGCGGTGCGCAGCGTCGGGCGGGCGACCGGGAGATGCCGGCGGCGGCCGTCGCGCATGCGGATGCCGGTCCCGCGGCGGGCCTGGATGGGGGAGAGTGCGTGGCGGGGTCGGCATCATGCCGCACCGGCCCGAAATCCTCCACGCAGGGGTGATTCGATGCTTATGCCCGAATGAATCGCGTGAGAACTCGGAAAATTCTCGGCAGGATGTGCATCCCTTTGCGCCCCTCGGGAGTCCTATGGGCTGGCGGCTTCGTCATGCCGTCAACCCATAGGAACATTTGGGGTATACACTTTGAAAAACGGTATAAAGATCACATCCCGCGTGTCTGCGGTGACGATCACTGCGGGAGCAGTGCTGTCCGCCGCAGCACTCACCGTCCCGGCCCAGGCCGCGACGCTTACGGTGCCCACGATCACCGCCAAGGGCGGCTTCGTGATGAACAACGCGACGGGTAAGGCCCTCTACTCGAAGGCCGCCGACACCCGCCGTTCCACCGGCTCCACCACCAAGATCATGACCGCTCGCGTCGTGCTCGCCCAGCCGAATCTGAACCTTGACGCCAAGGTCACGATTCAGAAGGCGTACAGCGACTACATCGTCTCCAAGGGCGCCTCCTCGGCGCACCTGATCGTCGGTGACAAGGTGACGGTCCGTCAGCTGCTGTACGGGCTGATGCTCCCGTCCGGCTGCGACGCGGCCTACGCTCTCGCCGACAAGTTCGGCAGCGGCTCCACGCGGGCCGCACGGGTCAAGTCGTTCATCGGCAAGATGAACTCGACGGCCAAGAGCCTGGGTCTGAAGAACACCCACTTCGACTCGTTCGACGGCATCGGGAACGGGGGGAACTACTCGACTCCCCGCGACCTGACCAAGCTCGCCAGCAGCGCGATGAAGTACTCCACCTTCCGCACCGTCGTGAAGACGAAGGCGACCAAGCAGAAGGTGACCACGAAGAGCGGTGGCTACCGCTACATGTCGTGGACCAACACCAACACGCTGCTGAAGAGCTACTCCGGAACCATCGGTGTCAAGACCGGTTCCGGCGCGGTTGCGAAGTACTGCCTGGTCTTCGCCGCGACCCGGAACGGCAAGACGGTCATCGGTACCGTTCTCGCCTCCTCCTCGGCGACCAGCCGTGCCTCGGACGCGACGAAGCTGATGAACTACGGCTTCAAGAAGTAGGCAAGCCCACCATGGTGAAGGGTGTGCCCACGACCGCACGGTCGTGGGCACACCCTTCGTCGTTCGCCGGCGGACCCGCCCGGCCGGCATCCTGCGCGGCGACCGGATGTCCGTCCCGGAAGTCGGAGGTAATGGGGAATAGGCAATCCCGTGCCCGCCGTACGGCCAAGTCGCCCGCGGGCGAGTGAAACATCAATGGGTGAATAATTGACGTGATTTTGCCCGGCGGTAACGACCCGGCCGGGGTCGCGCACGGAAACCGGGAAAAGCGGGGATGTCGGCGAATACCCCGGTACGTCGCGTGATTGGGGCCAGATGGCCGCAAGCGGGGCACACGGGCTCCACGGCGGGGTAAGGACGGCAGGCCGGGAATCGGGCGATGCGTGCGTCAACCACCCTCATGGTGCGACCTGTCACGCATGGCGCCATTGATCCACACCCGCTCACCGGAATCCGGACACATTCACGTCGAGTGCACCGGAGAACGCGAAATGGCGGCCCGTTTCTGCCTTTTCGGCGTTGACATGGATACGTGATCTCTCCGCTAATGGACTCCCGGCGACCGCAGAAGTTCGCTGTCGAACCTTCATATATCGGCGTTTCACGGGATCACTGGGGAGTCGGACGTTGCGCGTAGCACATATATCCGGTCCACCGCTCCGGCGGCGGATGTCCACATGGTCGGCGGTGATCGTCACCGCCGCGCTGGCCGTCCTGGGCATCCAGACACCGTCCCAGGCTGCGGCGCCCTCCGCCGCGACCGCCACCGCGTCCGCTGCCGCGGGTGGTGACGCGCCCTACGAAGCGGCGTGCGGCGCCGCGAAGAAGGGCGAGGCCACCTGTTACGCCCTGCGCCGCACCGATGTGAAGCCGGCCAAGGGCCTGCGGACCACCGCGGCGCCGGGCGGGTTCGGACCGGCCGACCTGCGTTCGGCCTACAACCTCCCGGCCGGCGGCGGAGCGGGGCAGACGATCGCCATCGTCGACGCCTTCGACGACCCGACCGCCGAGGACGACCTGGCTGTCTACCGCGAGCAGTACGGCCTGCCCGCCTGCACCGCCGACGACGGCTGCTTCCGCAAGGTCGACCAGCGCGGCGGCACCGACTACCCGCAGCCCGACCCGGACTGGGCCGGGGAGATCTCCCTCGACCTCGACATGGTCTCGGCGATCGCCCCCGAGGCCCACATCCTGCTCGTCGAGGCCGACACCCCGGGCTTCGAGGACCTCGGCGCCGCCGTCGACACGGCGGTCGCGCTCGGCGCCAAGTTCGTCTCCAACTCCTACGGCACCGACTACCGCTTCGGCAGCGGTGAGGATCCCTACCAGACGATTGTGCTGGACGCCCACTACAACCACCCCGGCGTCGCGATGGTCGCCTCCTCCGGCGACTTCGGCTACGGCGTCTCCTACCCGGCCGCGTCGTCCTACGTGACCGCGGTGGGCGGCACCTCCCTGACCGCCGACAGCGGGAGCAGCCGCGGCTGGTCCGAGACCGTCTGGGACGGCGCGGGGTCCGGGTGCTCGCTCTACGTGCCCAAGCCCGCATTCCAGAAGGACACCGGCTGCGCCAACCGCGCCGTGGCCGACGTCGCCGCGGTGGCCGACCCCGCCACCCCGGTCGCGGTGTACCAGACCTACGGTGGCGGCGGCTGGGCGCAGTTCGGCGGCACCAGCGCCGGCTCGCCGATCATCGCCGCCGTCTACGCCAACGCCGGCACCCCCGTCGCGGGCACGTACCCCAACTCCTACCCCTACGCGGCGGACGCGGGGTTCCACGACGTCACCGCCGGCAGCAACGGCACCTGCACCCCGGCCTACCTGTGCTCCGGCGCCGACGGATACGACGGCCCGACGGGCCTGGGCACCCCCGACGGCCTGCGGGCCTTCCGCACCGGCCCGCACGGGACGCTGGCCGGCACCGTGACCGACCAGGTCACCGGCAAGCCCCTCGCCGGTGCCACCGTCAGCGCGGGAACGGACAACGTCACGCGCACCGGGGCCGACGGCGGTTACAGCCTCGGCCTCCCGGTGGGCGGCTACGACGTCACCGTCGACGCCTACGGTTACGCCGGCAGCACCACCAAGGACGTCGACGTCACCGAAGGCGGCACCGTCACCCGGGACTTCGCGCTGAAGCCGGTCCCCAGCCAGACCGTCTCCGGCAAGGTCACCGACGACTCCGGTCACGGCTGGCCGCTGTACGCCAAGATCACCGTGGACGGTGTCCCCGGCGGCCCGGTGTGGACCGACCCGGCCACCGGTGCCTTCACCCTCAGCCTTCCCGAGGGCCACGACTACACCCTCCACGCCGACGCGTCCCTGCCCGGCTACACGACGGCGACCAGGTCCCTCACGGTCACCGACGCTCCGCAGTCCCTCGACCTGCCCCTGCGGGCCGACCCCTGGCAGGCCACCGCACCCGGCTACGCCGTGCACCTGGACGGCGCCACCGAGCACTTCGCGTCCACCGACTCCGCCCCGCAGGGCTGGCGCGTCGTCAACGCCGACGGCAGCGAGGGCGGCTGGACCTTCGACGACCCCGGCGGCCGTGGCAACCAGACCGGCGGCGACGGAGCCTTCGCCATCGCCGACAACCCCACCATCGGTTCGCCCTACGACACACAGCTGATCAGCCCCGCCTACGACCTGACCGGCGCGTCCGATCCCGAGCTGGCCTTCGACGCCATGTACTGGGTGTCCGACGGGAGCGCGGTCTCGGTCGACGCCAGCTCCGACGACGGCGCCACATGGAAGTCCCTGTGGTCGGCGACGGCGGGCTTCGCGGACCACGCCAAGGTCGAGATCCCGCTCGACGACTTCGCCGGCAAGCGGGACGTCCGCGTGCGCTTCCACTTCGTCACCGAGTTCGCCTGGTGGTGGGGCGTCGACGACGTCTTCGTCGGCGATCGCGGCTACACGGCCACCCCCGGCGGCCTGGTCACCGGGACCGTGACCGACGCCAACACCGGCAAGGGCCTGGTCGGCGCCGCCGTCACCGTCAAGGGCGAGCCGGGGGCGACCGCGACGAGCGTGGCCACCCCCGAGGACCCCGCACTCGGCGACGGGCTCTACCTCATGTTCTCGCCAGGCCTCGGAAAGCACGAGGTCAGCGCTGCGAGGCCGCGCTACACGGAGCTGACCAAGAGCGTCAACATCGCGGCCGACAGCGCCGTCACGGCCTCCTACAAGCTCAAGGCCGGGCAACTGACCGTGACCCCGGACTCCGTCGGCGCCACCCTCGCCTGGGGCAAGTCCGCCACGCGGAACATGACCGTCAAGAACACCGGGGGCGCGCCCGTCACCGTGACGGTGGGCGAACGGGCCGGCGGCTTCCAGTCCCAGGCCCTCGGCAGCGGCGCACCCCTCCAGACCGTCAAGGGGCACTTCTCCCCGCACGCGAGCAAGAAGGGTTCGGCCCCGACCGGGGCGAAGCACGCCGCGGCGCCGTCCGGCGGCGCCTGGCAGACCGGCCCCGACCTCCCGGAGACCGTCCTCGGCAACGCGGTCGGCACCTACGGGGGCAAGGTCTACTCCGCCTTCGGCTACACCGGCTTCGACGTCACCAACGCGATGTACGTCCTGGACCCCGTCGTCGGCGGCTGGAGCCGGGTGGCCAGCGCGGCGGACCGTCGGGAGGCGCCCTCGGGGCAGTTCGTCGACGGCAAGTTCTACACCGTCGGGGGCTGGCTCCCGGACAACACCACCGACCCCAAGCTGGAGATCTACGACCCCGTCGCCGACCGCTGGAGCACCGGCGCACCGACGCCCGCGGCCTATGCGGGGCAGGGCAACGCGGCTCTCGACGGCAAGCTCTACACGGTCGGCGGCTGCGACGACCGCTGCGGCACCGCCGAGGCGTACGCCTACGACCCCGACACCGACACCTGGTCCCGGATCGCCGACTACCCGGAGCGGGTCGCCTGGGAGTCGTGCGGCGGCGTCAATGGCAAGCTCTACTGCGCCGGCGGCAACGCGGACGGCCTCGGCGAGAGCAAGCACGCCTACGTGTACGACCCGGCCGCCGACACGTGGACCGCGCTTCCCGACCTGCCGATCCCGCTGTGGAGTTCCTCGTCCACCGCGGCGAACGACCAGCTCGTGATCTCCAGCGGCATCAGCCACGAGGCCCTCACCAACCAGGGCTTCGCCTACGACCCGCAGGCCGGCGCCTGGACCGCCCTGCCCAACGCCAACGTGGCCACCTACCGCGGCGGCGCCGCCCTCGGCCTGTACAAGATCGGCGGCGGCAGCGAGCCGTACACCCCGAGCAACACCGTGGAGCTCCTGCCCGGTTACGACCAGGGAGGCACGAGCGACGTCCCGTGGCTGAGGACGAGCACCCAGCACTTCACCCTGCAGCCCGGTGCGAGCACGACCGTCACCGTCACGCTGGACGCCTCGGTGCCCGAGGTCGCGCAGCCGGGTGACTTCACGGCGCAGTTGGCGCTGGACAACGACAGCCCGTACGGGATGCGGAAGGTCCCGGTGTCCCTGCACGTCGACCCGCCGAAGACCTGGGGCAAGATCACCGGAACCGTCCGTGGCATCCAGAGCGACGGCACCACCAAGCCGCTGGCCGGCGCCACCGTCGAGATCGGCAGCTGGGCGGCGGACTACTCGCTCAGGACGGCCGCCGACGGCACCTACTCCCTGTGGCTGGACTCCCGCAACAACCCGCTGGAGGTCATCGTGGCCAAGGACGGTTACCGGCCGGTGGCCACCACCGTGAAGATCCAGAAGGGGGCGACGGTCACCAGCGACTTCACGCTGAAGAAGCAGTAACCGCAGATCCGGCGGAAGCGGACGCGGGCCGGCCCCTCGGGACCGGCCCGCGCCCGTCCGTGGGTGCCGGGTCGCCTCGTCGCGGGTGACGATGCAGGTGGGTCAGAGCCGCCAGCGGCGGATCTGGTCGGCGCAGGCGTAGACGTCCGCGCGCCCCGCACGGACCTGCTTCGCCAGGTCGCTGAGCGCCCCGTACGGCGCATCGACCGCCTGGCCGCACGCCGCCATGTAGGCCACCGCGACGAGCGCCCCGTACATGGCGTTGCGGGCGGGCAGCGGGCACACCGAAACGATCTCGTGGAAGAGGGCTGCCGCACGCCAGGCCGCGTCTACGGTGTAATCCAGCTTCGGGGCGTTGACCCGGTGCCGGGCGACCGCCGCGACCAGACCGGAGAAGTCGTGGACCGACGGCTCCTTCGGCAGCACCTCGGCCTGGCGTTCCAGCAGCCAGCGGATGTCGACCTGCAGCTCCACCTCAGGCGGCCCGTCCGGTGGCGCTGTCCGGCTCCTCTTCCGGGAACGCCTCGGCGAACTCCGCGGCATGCCTGGCCAGGAACGCAGCGGCCGTGGCGGCCCCGTCGTCGAGGCGGGGGTCGCGCTCGGCAGCCTGCGTGATCAGTGCGGTCACCGTGGTGCCCTCGGCCTCGGCGCGTGCGACGAGACGGGCATGAACGGCGTCATCGAGCCGGATGTTGATCTGCTTCGCCATGCCCCCAGTGTATAGCAGACTGCTATACATCAGGATGCCGCTCCAAGCGCAAGGCCGAAGCGACGGCGAACGCTGGTGCCGACGCCCGCTCGCCCAGGTGCGCCCCACGGCGCGCGGGGCCGCTCTCAGGGGCCCAGGGCGAGGCCGACGATGTCGAGGGCGCGACGTACGGAGCGGTTCCAGACCACGGCCGCCACCGCGATGGCGGTGCACGCCATGACGATCGGCTCAGCACCGTCGGACAACCCCAGCCGGGAGACGCCGATCACGCCTCCGATCGTGAGGACGGCCCACGTGACGGTACGGATCCACTCCCGGTCAGGCCCCGCCACGGCGCCCTGTAACTGGCCCTCGTCCAGAAGCGCGCCCACCCGGGCTTGGCAGTAGCGATCCGCGATGGTCAGAAGGAGTCCGCCCAGCTCCTCCAGCGCCGGGCGCGGATCGCTGTCGAGACGGGCTTCGCAGGCGCGCAGCGCGGCGATCACCCGGCGCTCGTGCGCCTTGAGCGTCCTGCGGCGGTGCGAGAGCAAGGAGACGGAGCGCCGTTGCCTGTGAGCGGCGGATATGCCACGACTGACCGCTCCGATCCGGCGGGAGACCGTGCGAAGTTTCGGTGCCAGCCTTTCGCCGCCCGCCTTGTGCGCCTCCGCGCAGGCCGTGATGGCCTCGGCGATCTCCATGACCAGTGCGTACCGCCGTGCACCGAAGACCACGCCTACCTGCCGGAAGGACAAGCGGGTCTGCGGTGCTTCGCGTCCGCCGAGGGAACTGCGAAGGGTCATCACCGGAATCGCGACGGCACCGAAGACCAGCGCGACCACTGCCCAGGGGGTCTGTGCCATGGAAACACCGTCAGCGGTCATGTAGTCGACGGTCACGAAGACCGCACCCGTCGCTGCGCAACAGAGGATGCAGGTCAACAAGATGCGAAGGTGACGCCTGCGACGGATGGCAACGCGGACCCGGGCCGGAGCACGGCCAGGTACCGCCAGGCGCTTCAGGGAATCCTCGAGTTCGGCCAGACTTTCGTCACCCCACACAAGCCTGGATCATGGCACGGGACGGATCGCCCCGGAGCCCTTTTCCCGTGCCAGGTGCGGCTCGCGATGGCACCTCCCCGAGGACCCCGAGGGCCCCGAGGCCGACCGGGCCGAGTGGTTCCCACCCGGCCCGGTCGCCGACGGCCGGTCAGCGCAGGCCGGTGGCCCGGATGACCGTCTGCGTGACGGTGTTGCCCCGCTTGTCCGAGGCGTGGACCCGCAGCGATACGAACGCGGCCTTCCGCGGGGCGTCCAACCTCACGCGCACGGCGCCGTCCCGCAGGTCCCGCTGCTTGACGCGGTGCCAGGTCCTGCCGTCGTCGTAGGACACCTCCACCGTGTCGGTGCGGACCCGGGCCGTGGAGGCGCCGCGGATGTGCGACGGCTCCACGACGAGCTCGGCGTCACGCCGGGCCGACCCGTCGGTCGAGGTCGGGATGGTGTAGTCCAGCTGCACGAGGGGGAGCAGCGGCGCCTTGCCGTTCCGCGGTACCCCGGACATGAAGCCCCACTCGGTGCGGGTGGAGATGGAGTACGGGTGCCCTTCGGTGCGCTTCGTGGTGGTCACCAGCCGGTAGCGGCTCGGGGTGCTCGGAACCGGGAAGTCGAAGTACGGGCCTTCGGTGCTGCCGAGCAGCTTGTCGCTCCGGCGGAGTTCGACGGACTGCGTCGTGGTACCGGGCCCATTGGTGCCGGCGTGATGGCGGCCGCCGTCCCCGAAGCCGGGAATCTGCCCGGCGACGGAAGCGCCCGTGCGCCGCGGGGTGTCCAGGTACTCGACGACCCGGGGCCGTTCGACCGGACCGAACCACTGGACGCTCGTGGCACGTCCTGCCGGATAGGCGACCTGGCTGGAATACTGGTCGGAGTACTGGCTGCCACTCTGATGGGCCTCCTCCCTCCAGACGGCGCCGGGGGCGGCGGTCACCCAGTCGGTGCGTCGCGCCCCGGAGGTCGACAGCCGGGTCGAGTCCAGCAGGAAGAGCTGGTACGGCTGGATGTCGAACCGGTTCTCGTACACCTTGTTCGTCGTGCGGAAATCGACGTCGACCCGGGCGAGTTCCCTCGTGCCCGGCGCATAGCGCAGGGTCTTCGGGATGCCGCCGCGCCAGGTGCGCACCAGGTCGTAGAGGTACGCGGTCGTGGAGCGGCCGACGATGTGCATGGGCACCGAGCCGGAACCGCTTTGGATGCGGCCGATCAGGATCTCGCCCTCGGTTCGCGAGATGCCCGCGACGACGATCTTGCTGCGGCTGCCGCTCGGCCAGTAGCGTCCGCTGTCGCCGTTGACGATGACGAGGACCGCCACGCCGGCCTTCTCGGCGGCGGCGATCTGGTCGTGGGAGGCGGTCCGGGAATCGCCGTCATCGTCGTCGTCCGGCGGGGGTACGTAGCGGACCACGGCCACCTTGCCCCGGGCCCCGGCCGCGACGTAGTCCTGCTCCCGGCCGTCACCGGCGAAAACGGCCGGGAGGGTGTGCGTCCGGTCGGCCGGCCGGGCCGAACCGGGCTCCAGAGCCAGGTCGTCGAAGTTCTGGAAGCCCGAGGAGAGGCTGAGCAGAGGCTGCTCCATCCGTGCCCGGACGGTGTACAGCAGATCGCCGTCTGCGGGCTTGCTCGCCGGCAGCGCCCACATGCTGTCGTGCTGGGGGGCGAGGGTCGAGGTCTCGCCGATGGCGGGAGAGCCGTCGGTGAACGACCGGAGGAAATCGGCGCGGACGACGCCTGCCGTGGTCACCTGCGGTGTGACGACCTCGGTCAGTCGCAGTTGCCTGCCGTCGACGGTCGCCGACGTGTCGGCGTCGCGGACCTGGATGCCGGTCTTGAGCAGGAGCCCCTGCCCGAGCGACGAGGCCCCGTGGGTGCCTCGGACGTCGCCCCACAACCAGGCCGTGTAGACGCCGTTCGGCACGACCAGGTCGATGTCGCCGCGTGTGTTGGTCACCCCTTCGAAGCGGGACCCGTCACCATGGCGCTGGACCCGCACCACGTCGGCCAGCGGTTCGCCGTCCCGGCCCTGGAAGTGCAGCCGCAGATGGTGGTGCTCCTCGCGGGTGCTGACGGCGACCAGGGTGCGCGTGGCGGGCTTGCCGTCCACCAGGCCCGTGAGGTGTCCGGTGAAGCGGGAACCCGCCGGTGCGCGGTCGAGGACGGTGGTGAGCGTAGTGGCGGCGGTGCCCGCGGCCGGCACGGTCACCTGACGGTCCGCCACGGTGAACAGGCCCTGCGGTGCGTCGGGCGCGTCGACCCGTAGCGTGACGGTGACCGCCTTGTCGCCGGAGTTGAGCCACTCGATCCGGCGCTCCACGGTCTGCCCGGGCTTTCCGCCCAGGGAGTGGATGCCCGCGTCGGCGGTGCCGGTGGCCACCAGGCGGGCCGCGGAGGCCGCCGCGGCGTCGACGCGCCCGTTGCCACCGTCGTCGGCCGTGTTGGCGGGCGTCTCGTGGGCCGTGCTCACGAGGGCGTCCTTGATGCGGGCCCCGGTCCACTCCGGGTGGCCGGCCGCCACGAGGGCGGCGGCGCCGGCCACGTGCGGGGTCGCCATGGACGTGCCGTTCAGGGAGGCGTAGGAGCCGCTGCCGAACGTGGCGTACTGCGAGCGTGCCGCGAGGATGCCGACGCCGGGCGCGGTGATCTCGGGCTTGATCGCGTCGTCACGGAATCGGGGGCCGCGGCTGGAGAACCAGGCCAGTGCGTCCGTGGAGTCGACGGCGCCGACGGTCAGGGCGGCGTCCGCGGAGCCCGGGCTGGCGACGGTGGACGGGCCGTTCTCCCCGCTGTTGCCCGCCGCGATGGTGAACAGGGCGCCCGTCTCGGCACTGAGTGCGTTCACCGCCTGGCTGAGCGGGTCCGTGCCGTCGTCGGGGGCGATACCGCCGAGGCTCATGCTGATCACGCGTGCCTTGGTCTCACGCGCCGCCCACTCCATGCCGGCGATGACCCAGGAGTCGGATCCGGAGCCGGAGTTGTCGAGGACCTTGCCGACGTGAAGCTCGGCTCCGGGCGCGACGCCCTTCTCCTTGCCTCCGGACGCCGCGCCGTTGCCGGCGATGGTGGAGGCGACGTGTGTGCCGTGGCCGTTGCGGTCCACGACGTCCTCGTACGGGATGAAGCTCCGGGACGAGGCGACGACGCCTGCGAGATCCGGGTGCTCGGTGTCGTATCCGGTGTCGAGGACGGCCACGTCGACACCCTTGCCGGTGTTGCCGCGCGCCCACGCGTCGGGGGCGCCGATCTGTGCGACGCTCGACTCGAGCGTCGCCTTGACCTTGCCGTCCAGCCAGACCTTGCGGACGCCGCCGTTCAGCGCCGGCGCGCCCGCGGTGGTGCCGCGAGCCGCGGGCGTCGCCTGGGTCAGCTCGGCCCAGAAGTCCGCCGCCCGGCTGTGGATCTGGGTGACAGCGGTGCCGTCGATGCTGGTCAACGCCCGTGCGCCGGTGGCACCTTCGGGCAGGGACGCCAGGTCCATCTTGCGCAGCGAGTCCGAGGAATAGCTCAGGATGAGGGGCAGCCCACGAGAGCGCGAGTCGTCGTACCCGTCGGCGACGAGTCGGGTGACGTTGAACAGGGTCTCGTCGAGGAGACCGGCGGCCACGTACCGCTCCGCCACGGCGGGCACGACGTAGACGTCCCCGTCCCTGCTGCTGACGCGTACGTCCGCCCGGTCCCCGTTCGGTGCGGCCACGGTGACGGTGGCGGGGCCGGAGCCGTCGGGGGTGACGGTGACGCGGTCACCGGAGATGAGGGTGACGGTCCGCGCAGTGGATCCGAGTGAACCGCCGTTGGCTATGGTGACGCCCTTGGCCGCGGCGGGGGTGTGGTCGGCGGCTGTCGCCAGGGGGACCACCGTCAGCAGCGCGGTGACCGCCGCCAAGATGGGCAGGCCCTGCCGGGCCGGAATATGTGGTCGCACACGAGTCCTTGGTCGAGTCTCCGTTGGATGTGCAACGCATGGTGTCACAACATGTGATGTGTTGGTTGCCTACCTCCCGTTCAACCGCCCCGTTCCGCCCACCGCCTGTGCCGCCGGCTCCCAGAGATCGGTGTGGGCACACCAACGGAACAACGGGCTCTCGTTGTGATCGGCAGTCGGGAGCGCCCATCGGTGCTCTCGCGATACCCCTCCACGGCGGGGGCTGTCGGGGCGGGGCGGGGCGGCCGCGGTGGGGTACGGTCCGCCGCCTGGGCGACGGACCGCGGAAGGGCGGGGTCAGGCGCAGGTGACGACGTCGGCCTCGACGCCGGGGCGGGCAGTGGCTATCACGTGAGCGCCGCGGGCGGCGGCGATCTGCACGGCCAAGGCACCGACGCCACCGCCGGTGGCGCCGGAGATGAGCAGCGGCTCGTCCTTGCCTGGCGCCACGGCGTTCACGCCGTCCGGCGCGGCCATCCACGCCCTCGATGAGCGTTTCGACGGTGCCCGCGAAGTCCTCCGCCGCCATGGTTGGCGGTGTCGTGAGGGCTCTCGATGCGGTCGGAACCCGTGAGCCGGAAGCCCTCCGCGACGATCTCGACGCGGAGGGGACGGGTGACCGGGGTGGTCATACGGGCACGACGTACGGGAAGCGGTCGTTCCGCAGGTGCTGGGCGACGGATGGCTTGAGTCCGGCCGGCACGGCCGTGTTGGTCACGAGCGAGAGCATCGCCTCAGGCGCGTTGTCGGCCAGGGTGCGGCCGTTGCGGGCGGCGAAGCCGTACGTGGCGGGCGTTCCGACGACGTAGGCCAGCACGTCGGGGAACAGCTGCCCGGCCACGGTCCGGCCGTAGCCCTCTGGGTCGGCGCAAGTCCCGGTGGCCGCGACGACAGCCGAGACCTGGCCCGCGATGGATTCGCCCACGGCGGCGCGGTCCTGCGAGGGGTGCCGGGTGTTGGCCGGGTTGCTGAAGTCGGTGTCGCCGGGCCAGAAGATCGGCCACATCATCGGGTGCCCGCCGCGGTTGATCTGCCGCCATCCGCCGGCGTCGGTGGCCAGCTTGGTCGCACACCAGACGCCCGTGCGGGCCCCGGGGCGCAGCTGCGCGTGCTCGTGCGGAACCTCCAGCACGATCGATTCCACGGTGGTGCCGGCGAAGCTGTTCTGCGCCTCCTGCGGGCGCCAGTCCGAGAGGTCCACCGCCGTTCCCTTGGCCACCGCCCCATTGACGACGGCCAGCAGGGACAGGTCGATGTAGAAGGAGTCGGAGATGCGCCCGGCCCAGACGCGGGTGCCGTCCCCGTCGGCCGTTTCACCGGTGCGGCCTTCCAGCACCAGGTCGCCGTCAGCGGAGTCCTCGCGCGCCTCGTTTCCGGTCAGGACGTGCAGGCGCAGGGTTTGCCTGCCGTCGGGGCCGGGTTCGTCGAAGGAGACCCGATAGGTCAAGGTCTCGAATTCGGCGCCGTCGAAGTGAACCTTGAATTCGTAGCGTGCTTCCGGGTGGAACCCGGGCTCGGCGTAGACGCCGGTGATGTCGGAGTTGACGTCCATGATGAACACCGTGCTGCGCTCACCGGGAAAGACGTACAGGTCGTCGATGAACAGCTGGCCGTTCTGGGCCGCCAGCGGAGTGTCGAGATGGTGCGACATGGTCGGTCCTTAAACTCTTTCGGTTTTTCTCCGAGGAAAGGGTGCCGGGCGTTTTTCCGGCTGTTTCATCCTCGCCGAGCGGGCGGCGGCCTGGTACCGCCACATCGGGAATGCCGTCATACACTGTGGTTATGAGCAGGTCGTCTCCCGATCTCAGCAGTCTCCTGTTGCTGACATGGGTGGCCGAGATCGGCAGCCTGGGGCAGGCCGCCGAGCGGATGGGGATCAGCCAGCCCGCCGCGAGCAAGCGCCTGACACAACTCGAGCGGCGCCTGGGGCTGACGCTGGTGAAGCGCGACACCCGCGGCTCCGCACTGACCGTCGAGGGCAAGGCGGTGTGCCAATGGGCGGGGCGGGTGCTGGCCGAAGTGGACTCCCTGATGGTGGGCGTCGCGGCGCTGCGCGGTGACCACGCCCTCGACCTGCACCTGGCGGCCAGCATGACGCTGGCCGAACACTTCGTGCCGCGGTGGATCGGCACGCTGCAGCGCGGATCGCCCGACGTATACGTCAGCCTCAAGGTGACCAATTCCGAACAGGTCGCCACGCTCGCGGCGAATGGCCGGATCAGTCTGGGGTTCATCGAGGCGCCCACCGTTCCGTCCGGCCTCAGCTCACGACAGGTGGGTGCCGACCGGCTGGTCGTCGTGGTCGCGCCGCAGCATGCCTGGGCACGACGGCGAGAGCCGGTGGATCTGACCGAGCTGGCCCGAACCCGCCTGATCGTCCGCGAACCGGGTTCAGGTACGCGGGAGACCATCGAGCGTGTGCTCGCCGGCGCGGGAGCCGAGCCGGCCAGACCTCTGATGGTGCTGGACGCCAACGTCGCGGTACGAAAGGCCGTCGCCGAAGGCGCGGGCCCGGCGGTGCTCAGCGCCGTCAGTGTCCGGGACGACCTGGCCGAGGGGCGCATCGTGGAGGTCCCGGTGACGGGGGCCGACCTGCGCCGTCGGCTGCGCGCCGTGTGGCCGAAGGACCGCCCGTTGACCGGCGCGGTCGAGGAACTGCTCCGGATCGCGGCGCGTACCCACCGCGAGGATCGCTGACGGTTGCCGGCTGATGCCCAGTCACGGACCTTCTCGGAGTCCCGGCTCATTGCCCGCACGATGCGGGTGCGTGAGGACGTGGGCGCCGTCATGTGCGTTGGATGACCAGTACGGCCACGTCATCGGCGTGGTCCACCGCGACCGCGGCGTCGATGATGCGGTCGGCGGTCTCCTCGGTGTTCAGTCCGTCGTGGAGGGCTGCGCCGGCCAGTGTTCCGGCTCGCTCCAGTCCGGCTTCCAACGTGAGGCCCGGTCCTTCGACGACGCCGTCGGTGACCATGATCAGCGCGCTGTCCTTGTCCAGGGTGAAGGTCTCCTCGCGGTACTCGGTGTCGGGCACGACTCCGAGGACCGGCCCGCCCGGCAGCTCGTGGATGCTGTGGCTGCCGTCCTTGTGCGCGCACAGCAGCGGCACGTGGCCGGCGCCGGCGCCGGTGACCTGCCCGTCGTGTGGGTCGAGGTGCAGCATGGTGCAGCTGGCGAATCGTGCCGCTCGTATCGTGAGGAGCAGCTCGTTGGTGCGCCTCAGTACGGTTGCCGGATGCGGTTCGTGGGCGGCGATGGCGCGCATGGACAAACGGACCTGTCCCATGAGGGCGGCGGCGTCCACGTCGTGCCCTTGGGCGTCGCCGATCTCCACTGCGATGGCGCCGTCGGGCATGACGAAGGCGTCGTACCAGTCGCGCCGACGTCCAGCCCGTGTCTGCTGGGTCGGTAGCGGGCGGCGACCTCCAGGCCCGCGAGGTGCTCGGGCAGCGTGGGGAGCATGGTCTGCTGCAGCGCGGTGGCCAGCTCGACTCGTGCCTGCTGCAACCTGATGCGCCTCAGCGCCTGGCCTGCCAGGTCCCAGGCACTGCTCCGCCGATTTGCCCAGCGTTGTGGCCATCGCAGGGTTGAGGCTGCGGATGGCCCCGTCCAGCGTCACAAGAGCCGCCGGGTCAGCCCTCTGCAGGAGTTCGTCCGAGGCGTTCATGGGTTGCTCCCTGGCACATACCGAAACAACTGCTTCTTCATTTTCGCGCGTTTTGCCAAGGGATCATGGATGGAGGATGTGTTTGACCGCCTACGTGCGGTGACGATGGTAGGAGTCGGCCGGAAAGGGTGGACGGTCGCCCGTGAAGCCTTCAGCGGACCCCGGGCACGGGTGTATGTTGTGGCAGTCTTTCAAGATCAACTCGTGGGGGGCGCTGTGGAAGACCTGCTGACGTTCATGCTCATACTTGCTTTTGCCGTGCTCTACATGGCGCCGTCGTACGTGGCGTTTGCGCGTGGAGCAAAGGACCGGTGGTTGATTCTTGTCATCAACGTGTTCCTCGGTTCATCGCTCATCGGGTGGGGTGTGGCCCTCTACATGGCAACCCGCACGCCCAAGAAGCCCAAGGCGTCGGTGCAAGCCTCGGCGTGAATCGCTGGTGAGGTCGCCAAGAGTGTGAGGGACGGTGGCTGCCGGGGGCCCGTACGCGCCGGATGGTTGCCTCCCGCCGACCCCCGAGGGCGGCCCGCGCCGCAGTGATCGGTGGGCGCGGGTCGCACGTCTGGGCCGCGCCTGCCGTCAGCGAGGTGCCGCGAGGACGTCCCGGAGCACGTCCTCGAGCGAGACGCGGGACAGTTCGCGTCGCACGGTCTCCTCAATGCCCTCGTAGACACCCCGCATCGCCGGCTGGATGCCGTGACCGACCACGCATCCCTGGTCCGGGGTGGTCCGGTGCAGTGCGAAGAGCGGGCCGGGTTCCACGGCCTCGTACACGTCGAGCAAGGTGATCGACCCCAGCTCACGTGCCAGCGTCCAGCCTGCGCCCACGCCTCGCCGGGACTCCACCAGACCGGCTCGGCGCAGTTCGCCCAGCAGGCGTCTGATCACCACCGGATTGGTGTTCGCGCTGGTCGCGATCTGCTCGGAGGTGGCAACCTCATGGCCCTGGCGCTGGTAGAGGCCGATCCAGGCCAGCGCGTGAGCGGCGATCGTCAACCTGCTGTTGGCGCTCATGTGACCCTCCTCGCAGTGGAAACATTTTCTGTTACGACTATGCAGTCGTAACGAGTATAGTTGCGATAGCTGTCGTAACCATTCTTGTTGCGACAGGCGTCGGAAGAGACAGATTCAACGAGGTGGGAACTATGAGCCAGCCACTCACGGGCAAGGTCGCCCTGGTCACCGGAGGATCCCGCGGACTGGGAGCCGCCACCGTACGGCTCCTGGCCGAGCAGGGTGCCGATGTCGCGTTCACCTACGTCAGCTCCGCAGAGCGGGCGCAGGCCGTCGTCGACGAGGTGCGCGGCAAGGGAGCGAAGGCCGTCGCCATCCAGACCGACCAGGGGGACACGAGCCTGGCGCCGGCGCTGATCGACGAGGTGGTCGCCGCCTTCGGCGGTCTGGACATCCTCGTCAACAACGCGGCGATATCGGTGGAACAAGGCCGCACGGTGGACGATCCGGACGCCGACACCGCCGCACTCGACCGCATGCACGCCACCAATTACCTCGGTGTGATCGCCGTCATCCGGGCCGCCTCCCGGGTGCTGCGTGCGGACGGCCGCATCATCACCGTGAGCTCCGGGCTCGGTTCCCGCGTCGGCCTTCCCGGTCTGGCCGACTACTCGGCCACCAAGTCGGGGATCGAGAGGTACACCATGGGCGTCGCGCGGGACCTCGGGCACCGGGGCATCACGGCCAACGTCGTGGAGGCCGGACTGATGGAGAGCGGCATGGAACCGCCGGACCCCGAGACCCTCAAGGCCCTCGTCGGCTCCCTTTCCCTCCAGCGCATGGGGCGCCCCGAGGAGATCGCCGCGGCGATCGCCTTCCTGGCGAGCCCCGCCGCGTCGTACGTCACAGGGGCTGTGCTGGACGCCCACGGCGGCTACAACGCCTGAGGGCGATCCTGCCGCGCCCCCGAAGAGACATCGAGCCTCGGCCACCATGCCGCGGGCCATGCGCGCCCGCGCCGGCCCGCGGCACGGTGGCCGCTCGCCCCGGGCGACCATCGCCGGCTCCAGGAGCGGCGCGTTCCCGTCCGGCGGAACAGCCCGTCACAGCAGCTGGTTGCGTTCCAGCGAGAAGAAGCTCACCTGGCAGTAGCCCTGGATCAGTGAAGGCAGCTGCCGCACATGATCGGCGCGGATCGTGTTGTAGACATCGTGCCTGGTCATCCCCGGCGCCGGTGTGTACGTACCGGAGAAGGTCATCAGATCCTGATCGCGATGGCTGAAGGTGATGATGAAGCAGTACTCGACGAGGGGATCCGCGGGCTGGGTCACAGCTGCCTCTCGGTGGGGGACCGGTCTCGTCATTCCGGACGAACGAACGATCCATCCGGTTGCGGCCGCCGCACCGCCGACATCCGGACCGCGCTGCCGCGGACGGCGCCACATCCGGCTCCTTCCCGGCCACCATCGCCCGGCTGCCGGACCACCTCGCCTCCCGATCCCGGATGACGTAGCTGCCGTGCGGCAGTTGACGATTCGGTCGTGCGAGCTCGTCTTTGCCGGCCGGCAGTTGGGCACGGATGGACGCGGCAACTCCCGAGCACCTGGCCCTCGCTGGTCACGCCACCGCTCGCAGGGTGGCCGACTGGCGAACAGGTGACATGGCGTCTATGTGCCACCCCTTCCACCTGGCACGGCGTCAACTCCTGGCCCGACTGTTGCCGGGCACACGCCGGTGACGCTCGTTCATCGGGCGATCTCAGGGGAGTTGGTACAACGTTATGCGATCCAGATCGAGGACCGCGGCCGTGGTCGCGGCCACCGCGGTGGCGCTGCTCGCCACCGGGATGCCGGCGGCAGCCGGGCCGGAGCCGGCCGCCGGCACCGGCCGCCCGGCCGTACCGCCGGCGCCGCCCGCGCAGCACACCGTCACATTGATCAGCGGCGACCGGGTCGGCTTCACCGGCAGCGGGAGCGGACTCCAGGTCAGCGGGGTGACCCCGGGCAATGGCCGGGGCCACATCGCGTTCACCCGGGCGAGGCTCAACGACCACGAGTACGTGATTCCCGTCGACGCCACGGAGCCGCTGGCCGAAGGGCGGGTGGACCGGCAGCTCTTCGACGTCACCGCACTCGCCGCGCAAGGGCTCGACGACGCGACCCGGGCGTCCATTCCGCTGATCACGACGGCCCAGGCGGGTCCCGCGCTCCGCGGGTCCACGCAGCGGGACACCTTCCCCGAGCTTGGGCTGGCGGCGCGTACGGTCGCCAAGTCCGAGGCGGCCACGGCCTGGCGGGGCTTCCTCGCCGCCGGCGGGACGTCCCGCGCCGCCGCGTCCGGGAAACTCTGGCTGGACGCCGAGGTCGAGGCGAGCCTCGACCGGTCCGTCGCCATGACCGGCGCGCCCCAGGCATGGCGCAAGGGGCTTGACGGCAAGGGCGTGCGCGTCGCCGTGCTGGACACCGGGTACGACCCCGCCCACCCCGACCTGAAGAACAAGGTCGTCGCGGAGAAGAACTTCACCTGGGACGAGGACGTCACCGACCTCCACGGCCACGGCACGCACGTCGCCTCCACCGTCGCCGGAAGCGGTGCCGCCTCGCAGGGCCGCTACAAGGGCGTCGCACCGGGGGCCGACCTGCTGATCGGCAAGGTGCTCGACGGCAGCGGGTCCGGCAGTTTCAGCGGAATCCTCGAAGGCATGGAATGGGCCGCCGCCCAGGACGCCGACATCGTCTCGATGAGCCTCGGCTCCAACCTGCCGAGCGACGGCAGCGACCCGATCTCCCAGGCCGTCGAGACCCTGTCCGGGGACGGCGGACCGCTGTTCGTCGTCGCGGCCGGCAACGAGGGCAAGCCGGGCACCATCGGCACGCCGGCCGCCGCTCCGAGCGCCCTGACCGTCGGGTCGATCACCAAGGAGGGTGCGATGTCGTCGTTCTCCTCCCAGGGACCGGCGGTGACCGACGGAGGCGTCAAGCCCGAGATCACCGCGCCCGGCAGCGCGATCACCGCCGCCCGAGCCGCGGGCACGCTGGACGGCGCCGCGAACAGCGAGTTCTACGCGACGATCAGCGGCACCTCCATGGCGACCCCGCACGTCTCCGGGGCGGCCGCCATCCTCAAGCAGCGGCACCCGGACTGGGACGCGCAGCGGCTCAAGGCGGCGCTCGTCGGTACCGCCGACCCGGTCGACGGCGCCGGCGTGTACGAGCAGGGCGCGGGCAGCGTGGACGTGCCCGGCGCGCTCTCGTCGACGGTCACCGCCTCTCCTTCCGTGGTCTCCGCTGAGCTGACCTGGCCGTACACCGGCAACCCGACCCGCACGGTGACCTACCGCAACAGCGGCGGCAAGGACATCCGGCTGGACCTCTCCCTGAGCGGCAAGGCACCGGTCTCGCTCGTCACACGCCGGCTGACCGTCCCGGCGGGCAGCACAGCCGAGGCGACCGTGCGGATCGACACCGCCCGTGCGTCCGCCGGTGCCCACAGCGCCTGGATCACCGCACACGGCAGTGACGGCAGCACGACGCGCACCCCCGTCGGCGTCGACGCGGAGGGCCCGGCCGCCACGCTCACCCTCGAAGCCGCTGCGCTGCGGCCCGGGGTCGAGACGGCGTACACCAACCTGGTGGTGCAGAACGAGCAGACCGGCGAGGCCCGGCTGGTCAGCCTCACCGAGGGGTCCGAGGAGCTCCGGCTGCCGGTCGGCGACTACCGGGTGTTCGGCGGCGTGTGGGAGTACGTCCGGTACGGCAGGGCGAGCGTGCCCGAGACGTCCGTCGCCGTCGCCCGGCGCCTGACCCTCACCGGCGACCGGACGCTGCGGACCGACCTGTCCGGCGCGAAGCCGGTCACCATGGGCATCGACGACCCGAAGATGCGGATCAACGAGTGGGGGTCGGCGACCGGGCTGGTCTCGTCGGCCGGGGCGGGCGTCCCGGAGGGCCTGGTCGCGCCGCTCTACTCCGGCGCGTACCGGTCCTATGCCGTGGGCAGCGCGAAGATACCCGGACTGACGTACTTCTCCGCCGCCTCCTGGGAGCAGCCGTCCGTCCTCGCGGCGACCGCCGGCAGCTCCGGCAGCCCGGTGGACGTGCCGGTGTGGCTGATGACGCAGCGGCTGGAGTGGGACCTGGAGAAGCGGGTCACCGACGCGGGCGACGGCGGGGACCTGACGGGTCTTGAGATCGAGGACCGGATCGTGCTCCTGGAGTCGGACTGGAGCCTGCCCTGGGAGGAGCTGGACCGGCGCTACCAGGCGGTCAAGGCGCTGCGGCCGGCGGCGATCCTGCTGGCCGGGTCGGCGTCGATCGGCGCGGACGACCCCACGCTGGGTACCGACGACCACGGTGTGGCCCTGCTGCGCGAGCGGCTCGCCAAGGGCGAGGTGACCCTGCGGATCAAGGGGGAGCGCAACGGCGAGCGCACCTACTTCACGTTCCACGCCCACGACGACGGGGTGCCGGCGGGCGCGAACTGGCAGGACCGGCGCCGGGACCTGGCCCGCGTGGACCACAGCTTCCGCACCACCGGGTTCCCCAACGACCCCAAGGGGATCTACGGCTGGGTGACCTACCGCGGTCTCAATCTCGCCCAGCAGTCGACGCTGTTCCGCGCACCGCAGCGGATGACGGCGTACTACACACCCGAAGTGCCGTGGACGACGGCCACGTTCGAGTACGCGCTGGACGACGGACCGCTGGGTGTGCAGTACACCAACCCGACGGTCCTCCGCCAGGGACGCACCGTCACGGACAACTGGCTCACCGCGCCGTTCAACCCGTCGCTGTCGGTCAACGGCCCCGACGGCCGGGCACAGGCCACCCGCGCCGGGGACAAGCTGCGTCTGGCGCTGCCGATGTTCTCGGACGCCGCGGGCCACCGGTCGGAGCCGCTGCGGAATCTGGAGTCCGGCGAGACGGTGCTGCGCGATGGCTCCGGCAAGGTGATCGCCCGTAACGACGAGCCGGGGCAGGGCGTCTTCGACGTGCCCGCACGTGGCCAGTGGTACGAGATGACCTCGTCCGCGCACCACGACAGCCCGGAGTGGAAGCTGGGCACGCACGTCACGGAAACCTGGCGGTTCCGCTCGGAGCACACCGGTGCCGAGCGCCCGCTGCCGCTGCTCGACGCGCGCTACGACATGGCGGGGCTCGACGGCGACAACTCGGTCGCGGCGAACCGGGAGTTCACCTTCGGCCTGGGCATCGGCCGGCAGGCCGGGGTGAGCGGCGGCGCCGGCATCGAGCGGGTGGCGGTGCGGTACTCCACGGACGACGGCGCCACCTGGCGCGCGGCGGAGGTCCGGGGCCGGGACGGCGACCGGCGGGTGACCGTGCCCGCGACGGGCACCGGCTGGGTCTCACTGCAGGTGACCGCCACGGACCGCTCCGGCACATCGGTGACGGAGACGGTCACCCGGGCCTACCGCGTCGGCTGCCCGGAGCAGTGGTGCGGATACGCCCCGGCCTGGCCGCACTGGCCGGCCGGATAGTCCGCGAGCCGACACCGCGCCGGTGCGGTCACGGCGCGGTGAGCGCACCGAACGCAATGGCACAGCGAAGCAGGCGGCTGGCCGGCCTGCTTCGCTGTTGCCGCCGCAGCGTGGTGCGTGGGTTCGTGGCGGTGTGTGGTGGCGTGTGGTCAGTGGTTGGCACGGTTCAGGCCGGTGGCTTCGTGTACGGCGTGGGCGATGGCGGGGGCGTCCTTTTTGAGGATGGCGCCGTGGTTGCTGGCGACCTTCGCACTGATGCGGATGGTGGGGTTGCGGGTGGTGACGGCCTCGAGGCTGGTCCGTATGCGTTCCTGCTCGTCCCCGCGGCTTCCCAGGGAGGTTCCGGAGGCGACGACATAGCGGACGGGGACGGTGATGGCGTCCAGGACGGGGCCGAGTTCGCGTTCGCGGGAGAGCCGGCCGAGTTCGATGTTGCTGTCGGCCATCTGGTGGGCGGTCATGCGGGGGGTCAGGCCGGTGGGGCGCAGGAGCGGGGTGATCCAGCTCATGCGGCGGAACAAGGTGCGGATGCGTTGTTCCATGGCCCCGTCCAGCCAGTCGTGGGGGAATGCGCCGTCGACCAGGACCGCGCCCAGGGTGCGGTCGGGGTTGCGGTGGGCCCAGTGGGCGGCGACGACTGCTCCGTAGGACCAGCCCACCAGCACTGCATGTGCCACGTTCCTGGCGGCGAGGACGGCGTCGACGTCACGGACGGCGGCTTCGAAGGAGTAGTCCGCCGAGCGCTTCGATTTTCTGCCGCGGGCGCGTTCGTCGTAGGTGATGTGCCGCCATCCGGAGCCGAGTTCGGTGATGACCCGGCGCCAGTAGCCCTGGGTGGCGAACTGGCCGTTGAGGTAGAGGACGGGGGTGCCGGGGCCGCCGGTGTCGGTGACGGCCAGGGCGGTGTCGTCGACGGGCACCATGCCGTTCCACGCGGAGCCGGCCGGGGGAGTGCTGTTCTTGGTCATGTCTTTTCCGCCTTGGTGGTGTGAGGACGTGAGGTGTGGCCTTGTGGGGGCCCGCGACGTGGGTCGCGGGGCCCCGGGGGCGGGGCGGGGCGGGGCGGGCTGGTGACCCGCCGTGCGGGACTTCTTGGTCGGTGGCTGTCCCGGGGTGGTGCTGCGCCGCTTACAGGCTGCGGGCGGTGATGTTGCCGTGGGGGGTGGTGGCCTGGATGTCGAGGTCGGGGGTGCCGTTGTTCTTCAGGGCGTTGCTGATGCGGCCGTGGCCGGTGCCGGCGTCCAGGGTGGCCGAGACTCCGGCGGCCGCTGCGATGGTGATGTCGCCGGACTGGGTGTGCAGTTCGACGGTGCCGCGCAGGGCCGAGGCGATGCGGATGTCGCCGCGCTGGGTGCTGATCTTGGCGGAGCCGGTGAGCCGGCCGATCTCGATGTCGCCGTCGATGGCGGAGAGGCGGACGCCGGCCGCCTCGTCGATCTTGATCTGGCGGTAGGCGCCGTCGAAGTCGATGTCGCCGAGGCGTCCGACGCCGCGCAGCTCGGCGCTTGCGGTCTTGGCCTGGATGTGGGAGCCGGCGGGCAGCTGGACGGTGACCTCCAGGGACCCGGAGGGCCCGAAGAGCCGGTTGCCGGCCTGGGTGCTGCGGATCTGCAGGACGCCGTCGGCGTAGGTGACGGTGGTCTGCTCGGCGGCCTGGACGTCGCTGTTCTTGGCGGGGTTGGCGGGCAGGACCTCGACGGTGGTGTCGGTGCGGTCGGCGGCGATGAACTGGATGCGTCCGGCGGGGACGTCCAGGACGGCGGAGATCGGGGCGGGGGTGTCGAAGGTGCGCATCGTGGTCTCCCGTGTTCGCTCATGGTTTCTGACACCGGAAACGCTACGTTGCTTTCCAATTCGTGGCAACAAGCTTGTTGCGCAAAATCCGTATCTGCACAGGTAGATGCCTGGAAACTGTTGCAACGGCTCTGCCGAGAACGCAACGCCCACTGCTGCGATCATTGCAATGGCAGTGGAGTGAACGCTATAGTGGCGGGCGTCAGGGACCACCACGCAGGATCACCGAGGGAGACCGCGATGCCGGGCGGCAGGCTCACCCAGACCGAACGTCAGCAGATCGCGCTGGGACTGGCCGACAGCCTCCCCTACGCCGAGATCGCCCGGCGTCTGGACCGTCCGACGTCGACGGTCACACGGGAGGTGATGCGCAACGGCGGCCCCACCGCCTACCGCGCCGACCTGGCGCACCGGGCCACCGAACGCCGTGCCCACCGACGCAGGCCCGCCTCGGCGCGGGGGGCGCAGCCGGGCCTTCAGCCGCACGGGCGGGATGCCGAGGCGGTGGCGGAATATGAGGAGACGTTCACCACCGTGCTGATGGGTTCGGGCCTGAGCAAAATGTCGGCCCGGGTGCTGACCTGTCTGTTCACCACCGATGCGGGCAGCCTGACCGCGTCGGAACTCGCCCAGCGGCTCCAGGTCAGCCCGGCATCCATCTCCAAGGCGATCGCGTTCCTGGAGAGCCAGAGCCTGGTGCGCCGCGAGCGCGACGAGCGCCGCCGGGACCGCTACGTCGTCGATGACGAGCTGTTCTACCAGGCCACGATCGCCAGCGCCCGGGCCAACGACCAGCTGGTGGCGACCGCACGTCAGGGTGTTGCCGTTCTCGGCTCTGACACGCCTGCCGCCGCCCGGCTGGAGAACATCGCCCGTTTCCTGGACTTCATCAGCGAAAGCATCACCCGCGCTGCCGAGCAGGCCCGCGAAGTCCTCCACACCAGGCCGGGCACCAGCCCCGACGCCGCCCCGCCGCGTCCGGACCACGGATAGACAGCCCTCTGGGTGGCGGGGACTGCTGCGGCCGGCGAGCCGGTGGCAGGCGTGCGTGCAGAGCCGACCCGGTGCCTTTAGTCACCGCACCGCACCGCGCTGGGCTACTGTCCGGCCGGGTTCCTGGCAGAACTGGTCCCGTCCTGTCCTGCCTTGTCCTGGCTACCGGCGGCCGGCCTTGCTCAGGGGCGTGCCCGCGTGATGGCACCGGCCGACTCCGGCCGCGGAGCGCGCCGTGCGGCCGGCGGGTGGACGTGCTGCCGCCACTGCGGGATCGGCAGCAGCCCCGGGGTCGTTCACAGCCGTCATAGGCGTGCTCCTGAAACTGCTCGGGCACGCACGGATGAATGTGCCCAGTCAGCAGCACGACAGGCTCGGTCAGGCAGCGCCGAAGCCGCCGCCTGCGAGCGCCTGCAGATAGGGGTTCCGTCGTGTCACGGGTTGCCTCGAGAAAATCAGAGCGAGAGCGTCCGTCAGTGAGTGCTCCACCAGGCTGTCGAACTCACCCGCCGGGCAGTGCCCTTCTGCGGGGCGGAAGCACCAGCCCTCCCGGGTGGCGTATCGGGTGCGCAACCCAATGAGCTCCTTACCCCGTGTGAAGCGCCATTCGTCCTGTCGATCGGACAGTTCAAACACTGCGAGCCCGTCCTTGCGGAGCGTGACCCTCGCGGCGTGAAGCATGAGGACAAAGTCCAGTACGCAGACGGAGGTCGCGGTGTCGGAGAAGTCGCCATTGCCGATCCTGAGGCTGACGTCGACCTTGAAGTTGTCCCAGATGAAGGCAGACCGGGTGAGCTCCTCAACCGCCGTGGGCTCGCGGAAGGCATCGAGTGGGACCCACTCTGGCCCCCATGACGTGTCTCCAGCGCTGGGAACCAAACTGAGTGAAGGCGTTGCGGGTGTGCTCACCGCTCCAGGATGCCGGACGGGGTGGCGGGACCGGCAGGGTCCCTGCTTCGAGCCAGCCCCTCCAGGAACCTGTCACGTTTGTAGTGCATCGCCGGTCTGTGCTCGAGAAGACGTGCGTGGCTGCTGCTTGTCCGGAGGGGGTACGCCGCCTGTGGGCGGGTCCCCCTCCGCGACGGTAAGGGATGTGGGGAAGTGCGCGGCGGTGTCACCAGCGCAGGACACGACCTCGACCACGGTCGTGAGGTGGGTGGCGGGGCCGATCCGGCCTCTGCCCGCTCCGGTGGACAGGAGCACCGTGCTGGGCGGCGTCTGCCGCGCGAGGCGATGCATGCAAGACGAACGAGAGAACCGAGGTCGGCACAATGGCAAGTGAGAGTGTTGCGCATCCGAGCCTGATTGTCCCGGTGGGGCATGTCGAGCCGGTGCCGCGCAGGGTCCGGGGCGTGGTGGGAAGCCGCGTGGTGTTCGACACGCGTCGTGCACTGTACGTGTGGGAGTGGCGGGCCTACCCGCAGTTCAGTATTCCGGTGGAGGACCTGGTCGACGGCGTGCTCGTCGATGAGCATCACACGGAGCATCACGGTGCCGGTCCCGCACGCCGGCACGCGCTGCGGGTGGGTTCGCAGGTCCGCGAGGGTGCGGCGTGGGTGTGGGACGAGGGTACCCCTGGGCCGTTGCGCGGCCAGGTGCGCTTCGAGTGGGAGGCGCTGGACTCCTGGTTCGAGGAGGACGAGCCGGTCTTCGTCCACCCGCGGAGTCCGTATTCGCGGGTGGACGCTCTGCGTTCGTCCAGCAGCGTGCGGGTGGAACTGGACGGGGTGGTGCTGGCCGAGGCGCCCAATTGCGTGAAGTTGTTCGAGACCGGTCTGCCGACCCGCTACTACGTGGAGCGCATGTACGTCGACTGGGCCCGGCTGCAGGCCTCGGACACGGTGTCGCGATGCCCCTACAAGGGGACCACGAGCGGCTACTGGTCCTTCGACAGCGACGGTGACCTGCAGCAGGACATCGCCTGGGCGTACGATTTCCCCACCATTCAGGCCAATCGCATCGCGGGCCTGGTCGCGTTCTACAACGAGCACGTCGACCTGTACGTCGACGGCGTCCTGCTGCCGAAGCCCGCCGCCGCCACCCCCTGAGCCCTGGGGCGGCCCGGCAGTCCGGGCCGCCCCACACGGCACGTCCCCTGTTCCCCGCGCGGGCCGGGAGGGCAGCCTGGTCCCGTCTGAAACCGGGTTGGGCGCGGCGGGGCCCCCTCCGGCGTGGAGGGGGCGTGGTGCCGCCGGCGTCCGGGGTGGGCCGTCGCCGGTTCAGATCGTCGGTGTCTCGTCGACGTGTTCCTGGTGGAGTTCGAGGACGAACTTCCAGCCGGCGCTGGCTTCCATGAACCGCACCCGGGTGGGGTAGATGTCCAGGGCGCGGCGGTCCCGGTTCTGGCCGGTCGTGCCCTTGCGCCCGCGGGCCGGCTCTTCGAACAGGTCGACCTTGACGTCCGGCACCGCGACGACTTCCTCGTTCCAGCGCTGGACGATTCCCGCGCCGAACGCCTCCCGTGCGGCGGCGTAGAGCGACTCGAGGGACGCGGTGTTGCCGCCGGGCACGAAGAGGGCGAGGTTCAGCAGGACGCCGGCACTGGCCAGGACCTCGATTTCCTCTCCGGCTTCGTCGGCAACCCATATCCCAGGCTGCTCGGCGTCGTCGGGGAGGATGTGGACTTCCTCGCCGAAGACCGTCCTCGCGGTGAAGGATCCGCCCTCGAAATTCTTGCCCGACTTCGTGAGGGATGCCGGCGCGTAGCAGCCGAGGGGGAGATCATCCATGGCTGCCGAGACGAGGATCTCGTCCTTGAGGCCCAGTTCCGAGACCTCCTCGGCCGTCAGACGCCGGGCCGTAACCTTGCTGGTGTTCACAGTCTTTCCCTTTCTTCGTATAGCCCCACCGGGAGTTCGGCAGCCTGCTGCTCGCGGCTGGGCCGCGGTCTGTCGGCTGCCCCGGTGGTGACTACGCGTCACGTAGCGTAAGTGGCAGGCGCGTCGTGTGACGTCGCCACCCCCGGACAAGATCCCAGAAGCCTCCTGCTCCGCACGATCGGGGCATGCAGCCTGTTCAGGGATGCGTCGTCTTCCGCGGCAGCGCGGTTCGCAGGGGGAGCCACGCGCGGTGAGTCTAGTGCGGGGGACTGACAGCGCAGCGGCGTCGGCGCCCCACCGGGCGCCGTCGAAGCCCCTTGCCGGTGCGGGAATGGTCGCCCCTTGTCGGCCCGGAGGTGCCGGTGCTGCATTTTCCCTCCGCGTACCAGGCTGCAGGCGATGGCTGTCACCCGTGTTCACCCGGTACGTCTGCCTTATGTGGCATCAGACGGGTTTAGTTCGCCGTCATGGCCCCGATCCCGTGGGGCAAGTCCCCCACTGTCGCCGAGCATCAACTGGCCAACCGGTGGCTGCAGTTCACAGCGAATATCGGTCGGGCTCCCACTGACTCAGCTCATGACCACCGTTCCTGCGCAGAAGCCGGGGCAGCACGACCAGCGAGATATCGATCGAGAACCGCCTGGCTATCAGGGGTGAAGGTCCACTGCTGCAGAGCGCGCCGCAGCTCGGACTCGGTCAGCCACCCGTGCCAGGCCACCTCTGCCGGATCAGGGGCGACGATCTGCGGAAGCACGGCGTCACAGACCGCAAGCCAGTGAGGGCTGAGCCCGCCCCGGTTGAGGAACTTGAACCGAAAGTGCGCTGTCGCCCGCACTCCCAGCTCCTCGCTGAGCTCGCGGGCAGCTGCCTGCTCATAGGACTCGCCGACTCCCGCAGCACCCCCGATTCCGAGTTCATAGTGCCCTGGGAAACGGGACAGGTGCTCGGCCCGCCGATGCACGAGAAAACGGCCTTGCCCATCGCGGCACACCACCACGCCAACCCGGTGCAGCCAGCCCTCCCGAACGGCGTCCCGCCGACTGACCACCCCCAGCACACGGTCCTGAGCGTCGACGCGTTCCACGAGTTCATCCACGACGCGGAGGATCGCACAACCCACTGACACCCGCTCGGAATGACCGGACCGTCACACAGTCTTCGAGCACTCAGACCGGCCCCACCCCACCGAACGAAGGATCACGCCCCTGTCTCAATTCTCAATGACTTGCCGGCTGGCAGACCCGGCCGGGCCGCATCGCCACAACCTCGTCCACTGCCTCAAGGCACGCCCGGGCGCCGGGCAGTTCGCGGCGCGCATCCAGGTTCTGGCGCTGAGCCCGGGCCGGTCGGCCGGGTGAGGTGGAAGCCTGCCGCACCCCGAGTGGCCGGTCGGCCCGCCGGGTTTCCAGGGCGGGCCTGCCAAGTGCTGTGCCGTGCGCCGTGGTGCACATCAACGCCCGCGAACGAGCCCGTCCGGACCGGGCTGCCTCCCCGACGGCAAGGCCTCGTGGACCCGCCTCGGCGTGGGCGACGGGCTCGCAGGCCGGGCCACCGGGCCAGCCCGCTGCCACGTGGACGCGATGGCCTCATCGACTTAAACCGATTCATTGATCCCTCGAATCTGTCCCATCAAATCTGTCCAACCCGTTGCCATGGGGGGTGTTGGCCGCCAGGGTGTGATTGAAGCGTTTCAGTACCCTTCTTGAGGAGCACCCGTGCGTCAGCAGATCACCGCGGTGGTCGCTGCATCAGTCTTCGTCGTGGCGGCACCCGCGACGGCGACGGCAGCGAGTCCACCCACCGCCTCCACCGCCCCCGCCGCCGCTGCAACGAGCGTCGGCGATTTGACGGTCAACGCCCTTGACGACCCGCTGGGTATCCCGTTGGCGGCCCCTACCCTCGGCTGGCAGCTCGGCTCCGAGCGCCGCGGCGTCACGCAGCGGGCCTACGAGATACACGTCGCCACTTCGGCCGACCGCCTCGGCAATCCCGATGTCTGGGACAGCGGCAAGGTCTCCTCCCGTCAGTCGGTCGGCGTCCGCTACGGCGGCCCCGCGCTGCAGCCGCACACCGACTACGTCTGGTCCGTCCGCGTATGGGACGACCGGGGCATCGCCTCCAAATGGAGCGCGCCCGCCACGTTCGGCACCGCACTGGGCGACCGGCCGTGGACCGCCGCGTGGATCGGTGCGGACACACCGGCGCTGGGTGCCAAGTGGACCGACTACACGATCAAGTTCACCGCCTCCGACATCAACGGGGCACTTGGCGTCTACTTCCGCGGTCAGGACACCGAGAACGCCTACATGTGGCAGATCAGCGACGCCGATGACGCGCTGCGCCCGCACGTCAAGCGCAACAGCAACTACTCGGTCCTCAAGGCGACACCGTTCCCGGCCGGCTTCGACTTCGCCGCCGAGCACGACTACGCGATCGCCGTCGACGGCGCCACGATCACCACCACCGTCGACGGCAAGCAGCTGGACCAGCGCACCGATGCGACGTTCGGCGGCCCCGGCACGATGGGCTTCCGCACCAGCGGCGCGGAGCGCGGTCTGGTCCGCGACGTCACGGTCACCAGCGACGACGGAACCGTCCTGGTCGACACCGCCTTCCCTGCGGGCGACCGCACCTTCGCGTCCGGCACCGTGACCGACGGCGGCCTGCGCGTCGACAGCGCGGGCGGGGAAGCCTGGCTGCGCCGCGACGAGCCTGTCCCGCTGCTGCGCAAGGAGTTCGATCTCGGCGGTAAGAAGGTCGCCCGGGCACGCGTCTACGCATCGGCACGCGGCGTGTACGAACTGCGGCTCAACGGCGCCCGGGTGGGCAGCGCCGAACTCGCACCCGGCCTGACGGCGTACGACAAACGCATCGACTACCAGACCTACGACGTGACCCGGCAGGTCCGCGCCGGCGCCAACGTGCTCGGCGCCGAGGTCGCGCCGGGCTGGTACAGCGGCAAGGTCGCCATGTTCGGCACCGACGTCTACGGCAAGGACAACTCGGTGATCGCCGAGATGCTGGTCGAGTTCACCGACGGCACCAGCACCACCGTCCGTACCGACGGCACCTGGACCACCACCGGCGGTCCGACCCGCGAGGCCGACCTGCTCGACGGCGAGTCCTACGACGCGCGGGTGGCGAAGCAGGTGGGCGGCTGGGACAAGCCGGGCTTCGACGACGCGCACTGGGCCACGGCGGACGTCCGCGACGAGCCGGTGAACGTACTCGAGCCACAGACCGCGGTCGACGTACGGGTCACCCAGGAGCTCAGGACCGCGAAGCGGATCGCCTCGCCGACCGACGGCGTCTACCTCTACGACCTCGGGCAGAACATGGTCGGCCACGTACGCCTCACCCTCAAGGGCCAGCCGGGCCGCACGGTGACGATCCGGCACGGCGAGGTGCTCAACCCCGACGGCACGCTCTACACCGCGAACCTGCGCACCGCGAAGGCGACCGACCACTACACCTTCGCCACCGACCAGCCGGAGACCTTCGAGCCGTCGTTCACCTTCCACGGCTTCCGGTACGTCGAGATATCCGGCGTCGACCAGGCCCCCGCGGCCAAGGACCTGACCGGTGTCGTCGTCGGCACCGACGGCGACCTCACCAGCAGCCTCGACACCAACTCCGATCTGGTGGACCAGCTGCAGAGCAACATCGTCTGGGGCATGCGCGGCAACTTCCTGTCGATCCCCACGGACACCCCGGCGCGCGACGAGCGGATGGGCTGGACCGGCGACATCAACGTCTTCGCCCGCACCGCCGTCTACAACATGGACGCACAGTCCTTCCTGACCAAGTGGCTGCAGGACCTGCGGGACACCCAGCGGCCCAACGGCTCGCTGCCCGGCGTCGCCCCCGTGGTCCCCGGCCGCTTCGACGGCGGCTACGAGTCGGCCGGCTGGATGGACTCCGGCGTGCACGTGCCCTGGACGGTGTGGCAGGCGTACGGCGACACCGACGTCATCCGCGAGAACTACGACATGATGAAGGGCTACGTCGACTTCCTCGACGCCGACTCCACCGGCCACATCCGTTCCGCCGGCGGCTACCTCGACTGGCTCAACCTCGACGACGCGACCCCGGCCGACGTACTCGACACCGCGTTCGTCGCCAAGAGCACCCGCGAGTTCGCGCAGATGGCGGCCGCCATCGGCCGGGACGGCGACGCGGCGGCGTACCAGCAGCGCTACGAGGCGATCAGGTCGGCGTACCAGTCGGCGTTCATCGGCGCCGACGGCACCGTGAAGGGCGACAGCCAGACCTCGTACATCCTGACGCTGACCAACGACCTCGCCCCCGCCGACCGGCGTGACGCGATCGTCGCCAAGTTCGTCAAGACCCTCGAGCGCCGCGACTACCACCTGTCGACCGGCTTCCTCGGCGTCGACGGACTGCTGCCGGCACTCACCCAGGCGGGCCGCTCCGACATCGCCTACCGGCTGCTGCAGCACAAGGACTACCCGTCCTGGGGCTACGAGATCGGGAAGGGCGCGACCACCGTCTGGGAACGGTGGAACTCCATCAACCCCGACGGCACCTTCAACGACGTGGGGATGAACTCGTTCAACCACTACGCGTACGGCGCGGTCGGCGAGTGGATGTACCGCACCATGGCGGGTGTCTCGGCGGCCGAGCCGGGCTACCGCAAGGTGCTCATCGCCCCCGAGCCCGGTGAGGGCATCGACCACGTCGACTTCAGCCACCAGACGCCGTACGGCACGGTGCGCAGCGCGTGGAGCACGACCAGCGGGACGATGAAGCTCGACGTCACCGTGCCGGCGAACACCACCGCCGAGGTGCGCATCCCGGCGGCGAACCGCTGGGCGGTCACCGAGGGCGGCACGCCGATCAGTGACGTCGACGACGTGAGATACGTCGAGCAGGCCGACGGGGACGTGGTGCTGGAGGTCGGCTCGGGGCACTATGCGTTCGCGGTCGACCCGATGCTCGGGGACCTGGGGGCGGCCCGGGAGCAAGCAGCGTCGTTCTCCGACGACGTCGACGCGCTGCAGGTGCGTGGCGCCGGCAAGATCGCCAAGGGTCACCTGCAGGTGCGCACCGCCCTGATGCGGACCGAACTCGCAGCCGCCTGGCGCCTGCAGAGTGAGGGCGCGGACGAGCGGCTGACCGCCGCCGCGGTGCACCGTGCGCTCGCCGGCGTGGCGGACCTCGACCGATGGACGCAGACGTACGCCGATCAGGGCACCATCGACAAGACGGCGGCCACGGCGCTGCGTGATGCACTGACCGGTATCGAACGGACCCTCTCGCGGGCATCGTCGCGCCTGGTCGGCGCAGTCGCCACGCTGGAGGTGCCGGCCGACGAGATCCTCCCGGGCGATGTCGTCCGCGTGACCGTGGCGTTGAAGAACACCGGCAAGCGGCCACTGACCGGCGTCGATTCATCTCTGCAGGCGCCCAGCGGCTGGACGGTGAAGCCCGTGGGCCGGCACGCGTCCACCACAGGCGCGGGCAGTACGGTCAAGCACGCCTACGACGTCACCGTGGCGACCAACGCGCAGGCGTCCATGGCCGACCTCACCGGCTCGGTGTCCTACCAATACGCGGGAGGAACGGCGACGCTACCGGTGTCGGCGGGCCTGCCGGTCGCCCCCGGCGTCGCCATCGACGGTGTGTCCACCACGCCTGACCCGGCCGGCCCGGGCCAGGAGGCCACCGTCGCCACCGTGCTGACCAACCGCACCGATGTGGTGCAGTCCGGCAAGCTCACGCTCGCCCTCCCCGAGGGCTGGCCGACCCCGAACCCGGTCGCCTACCAACTGAACCCGGGGGAGAAGAAGACGGTCCAAGCCGTCGTGACGGTGCCGCTCACCGTCGTCGGCCAGGCGGCCACGGTCACCGTGGCGACCGGCTCCACGCCGGCGGAGCAGGCGACCGGCACGATCGCGGTCTCGCTGCCCACCCCACCCGCGCAGTCGAGCGACCACGTCGACCTCGGTGACGGGCCGTCGGAGTCCGCCCACCGGCTGACGGCGTCGGAGCACTCGGGGACGAACATCGAGGCCGGGCTGACACGGCGCTACACCCACTCCTCCTACCCGGGTGGCTGGATGGAGTTCGACGCCGCCGTACCGACCACGGGCCGCTTCGTGGTCCGCATCGTCGAGACCTTCGACGGCGCTCGGCGCAAGACCTATGACGTCCAGGTCGACGGCCAGGTGGTGCACAGCGTCGACCTGAGGCGAAGCGAGGGCGGCCAGGGCACCATCACCCACCAGTTCGTGGTCGACCCCTCCGCCGGCACGTCGGACGGCACCGTGCGGCTCCGCTTCCAGGACACCGGCGCCGACTACGACCCCTCGATCGCCGACGTGTGGGTGATGCCAGTCGACTGATGTAGCCGGCGACACCTCGTGTGCCTGAGCACCCCGTGACGGGGTGCTCAGGCACACGACCCGCGGCAAGGGCAAGGCCATCTGGCACGCCCTTGCCTGTGCGCTGGGGCCCCGCGGCCCTGGACGGTTGATCGGTGTCGCGATACCCCGCCGGCCGTGCCGCCTCTCGCCTGGGGCCTGTCCGCGGATACTGCCGATGAACTCGGGTGCCGCCACGCTGCCGGCACGTCGTACGACGACGAGGATCTTCCGGCCGTGCCTGCGGTCGATCACCGCGTCGTCGGTCTTCATCGCTGTCGCACCGGGTGCGAGGGTGCCCGCCAGAGGCGCGGCCCCGTTCCGGAACGCGCTGGGTGTGGCGATGGCCGCGTCCTCGGTGGCACTCATGACGACGGTCGATAACCAAGCCTGCGACGCGCAGCCATGATGCGCCCGCCCACGCTCAGCTCGACCGGCCGCGGGTTGCCGGCCCATCGGACGTCCTTCTCGCGGCGACGCGGGTGCGTTGGCGTGCGGTGACCCTGGGGCTGGGCGATCCCGCCCAGCCCCAGGGTCAGGAACTCCGCCCGCGTGATGCTGGTCCGGGCTGGTCTCAACCCGGCTGGTGCCGATCGTGTAAGCGCTGGCGGACCGCCGGTCCCCAGCCAACGTGAGCCAGGAATCCCCGTCCTTTGGGACGGGGAGGATGTCAAGTCAGCTGGTTGCGCTCCAGGGAGAAGAAGGTGACCTGGTAGAAGCTGCTCTGCACGTGTGAGGGCAACTGCCGCACGTGATCGGCATGGATGGTGGTGTAGACGTCGTGCCTGGTCATTCCAGGCGCGGGTGTGTAGGTGCCGGAGAAGGTCATCAGATCCTGGTCACGATGGCTGAAGGTGATGATGAAGCAGTATTCGACGAGTGGTTCCGCGGGGTGCGACATGGCCGCCTCTTGGTGGTGTGGGTTGGGCTCATCAGTGCGGACGAACGCGTGATCCGTCGGGTTGCGCGGGGGCGGCATGAGGGGCCGGCACGAGCCCGGGGTGGGGTTCTGGGCGGCGCGTCAGCCCGAGGCGCCGTTGCGCCGGGCGTAGGCGCGGGCTGCGCGGGCGCGGTCGCCGCAGCGGATGGAGCACCAGTGGCGCCGGCCGTGGGTACGCATGAGGAACCGGTCGCAGGGGGCGGAGCCACAGGTGGCGAGGATGCCGGCGTCGGGACCGGTGAGCAGGTCGGCGGCGTCGGCGGCGAGGGTCGCCAGTGCGTGGTTGACGGCCTGGTCGGTGGGGTGTGCCTGGATGCGGCGCAGTCCCTGAGCCCCGTCCCAGGCGAGGAGGGGTGCGGTGGGTACAGCCGTGAGTGCCTCGTTCACCGCGCTCAGGGAGTCTTCGGGCGGCGTGGTGCCGGTGACGCGGGCGGCGAACAGGGCGCGTACGTGTGCGCGAAGCGCGCGCATCCGCTGTGCGCACACCTCGTACAACTGCACGTCCGGGGTGGTCAGGTCGTGGGCGACGAGCCAGTGCATGGCGGATCCGGGGGTGGCGAGCAGGTCGTAGCTCTGGCCCGCGGGCAGGGTCGCGGCGGTGTTGGCGAAGTCCAGGGAGCGGTACTGGCCGGCACCCGGAGCTGGGGGCAGGGCGGTCCGCGCTGTGTCGGTGGCCAGGGTGTCGTCCATGCTTCTCATGGTAGCGGTTGCTTTTTTCCATGAGGCCTGCCTAGCCTGGTGTCACGTTAAACACAGATCTTTTGCGTGAGGAATGAGGAAGACGTGATGTCCGAGCTCAACGCCGATCAGTTCCCGGTCCGCACGTACGGCGGCCCGACCGCCTTGTTCGAGTACGGCGGCCTGCGGTTCTTGACCGACCCGACGTTCGACGGCCCCGGCGACTACGGCCGGCCCGGCCGCCCGGTCCTGACCAAGACCGCCCCCTCCACCGGCACCCCCGCCGATGTCGGCCCCGTCGACGTGGTCCTGCTCTCCCACGACGAGCACCCCGACAACCTGGACACCTCCGGCCGTGCTCTGCTCGCCGACGTCCCCCTCACCCTGACCACCCCCGGCGGAGGCGAGCGCCTCGGGCAGAAGGCCAAGGGTTTGGCCGACTGGGAGACGGTCGAGTTGGAGCGCCCGGGCGGCGGCACCGTCACCGTCACCGGTGTTCCCGCCGTCCACGGCCCCGGCCCGCGCGAGGAGGTCGAGCCCTTCACCGGCCAGGTCGTCGGTTTCGTCCTGACCGGAGAGGGCCTTCCCACGGTCTACGTCAGCGGCGACAACGCTTCCCTCGACGCCGTCAAGGAGATCGCCGAGCGCTTCGCCCCGGTGGACACCGCCATCCTGTTCGCCGGTGCACCTCGTTTTCCCGTGCTCTTCGACGGCAACCTGATCGTCCTGGACAGCGCGCAGGCCGCCGAGGCCGCCCGGATCCTCGACGCCCGCCGTGTCGTCCCGGTCCACCACGACAGCTGGGCCCACTTCACCGAGGGCCGCGAGGACCTGGAGGCCGCCTTTGCCGCCGCGGGTCTGGCCGACCGCCTGGACCAGGACTGGGCGCAGCGTTCCTCAGCCTGAACCGTGGACGAGGCCCTCGTGCATGTCCGGCGCGTCAGCCCTGGTCCGGGTGCGGTGCGTTCGTGTCGAGGCGGGCGAACAGGTCGGCGACCAGGGGTGCCGCGTGCTGTTCGAGGTAGAAGTGCCCGCCGGGGAAGGAGCGTGTGGCGAAGCCCGACCGGGTCACTGCGGACCAGGCGTTCACCGCGTCCTCGTCGACGTGCTCGTCCTGGTCGCCGTAGTAGGCGACGACTGGAACGGCCAGAGTCGGCGGCGGGACCGTGGCCTCGTAGGCGTCGAGGAGGCGGTAGTCGCCCCGGATCACCGGAAGGAACAGCTCCCGGAGCTCCGGGTTGGCGAGCACCTCCGCATTGGTGCCGCTCATGGCGACCAGTTCCTCGACCAGTTCCTCGTCGCTCGCGTCGGCGAGATTCCGGGAGCGCATCTTCTCGGGACCGGGCCGACCCGAGACGAACAATGCCTCGAGTCCGGTCGCGGCGGGAGCCGCCGCCAGGCGTGCCGCGACTTCGAATGCCACGGAAGCGCCCATGCTGTGGCCGAAGAGGACCAGCGGACTGCCGGCGAGCTTCGCACATGCCTGAGCGATCGGCTCGGCGAGCTCCTCCATGCGCTGGGCCGGCGGTTCGGCAAAGCGGTCCTCCCGCCCCGGGTATCTGACGGCCAGCAGTTCGACATCGTCGGGAACGAGTCCGGCCCAGGAACGGAAGAAGCCGGCCGATCCTCCCGCGTGCGGGAAGCAGATGAGCCGCAGGCGTGGGGCGCGGCAGTTCCGCACCTGTCGGAACCAGGGGTGAAGCGACGTCCCACTGGCCGGGCGGTGCATCACGTCTCTTCTCTTCTCTGTTGTCAGCGTCGGGCTTCGGTCCTTCCGCCACTCTGCTACGTCAGGACGGCACCGGCCGGCTGATGCGCGGTGGTTTGAGGAAGGTGGTGAGTACCCCTGGTGCGGCGCCGGATTTCCTTGGCCAGCCGTTCCTGCGGAGTGTGCGGATCAGTCCTGCCGCCAGATCTCACGTCGGAAGCCGGTGAAGGCTAGCACGTCGTTCCGGGTGGGATCGAAGTGCGGTGCGGCCTGTCACCTGGCGTTCCGTCATGTCACAACGTGAGACCTGAGCACCGGTGAGCGCCCCAAAGGTTGGGGCGCAGTAAACCTGCCGATGATCTTGCGCTCACCGGAGTGTTGCATTTGGTGAAAAGATGAACCAACCATGGAGCTTCAATTGCTATCCGGCCGTCGCGTGAGCGCGACCTCCCTCGAGCAGTACCCAGTACCAGAGAACAAGGAAATGGTCATGACGAACCCGTTCGAGGACCAGGACGCCCAGTACCTCGTGTTGGTCAACGCGGAGCGGCAGTACTCGCTGTGGCCGGTATTCGTCGAGGTCCCCGACGGCTGGGAGACCGCGTTCGGCGAGGCTCCTCGGCAGGACTGCCTGGACTACATCGAGCAGGCGTGGACCGACATGCGGCCGAAGAGCCTTGTTGACGCCATGGACGGCAACTGAGTCGTATCCGAGACAACAGGGGCTCGGTCGCGTCAGCCGCAGCGAAACCTTGCCGGGCGCGATCCAGCGCTCTCGGCGTGGGCCGTCGGCCGAATCGCGGTCCCGCTCCACGAGCCCCTCATGTCCGGGTCCGCTGATCTACTGAAACCTTCTATGCGCTCTCCAAGGCGAAACACCCGCCCGCAACTGCCCCGGCAGTTCCACGCCGTCTGGGCCTCGGTGACCGTCTCCAGTCTGGGTGACGGCATGCGGCAGGTCGCCCTTCCTCTGCTCACCGCCGACCTCACTGACGACGCCCGGCAGGTCGCGCTGGTGGCCTTCGCGGGACAGCTTCCGTGGCTTCTGGTCAGCCTGGTGTCCGGTGTCCTCGCGGACAGGCTTGAGCGTCGTCGTGTCCTGTGGCTCGTCGACATGGCACGGGCAGCGATCATGGCCGGTGTCGCGCTTCTCACGGTGTTCCAGGGCCTGTCGATCCCCATGCTGGCCGGGGTCGCCTTTCTCCTGGGCTGCGGCCACACGCTCTACAGTGGCGCTTGGTCCGGCCTCGTGCCCTCCCTGGTCGCCCCTGAATCGCTGACCAAGGCCAACGGACGCCTCCAGGCCAGCTGGCTGATTGCCGGGAGCTTGGTGGGCGCACCGGTGGGAGCCGTCCTTTTCGAGATCACACCGGCACTGCCGCTCGTAATCGACACCTTGTCATTCATGTGCTCTGCAGGGCTCATTCTGCTGATGCCGGGTGGTCGTCCGGCCGCGTCCGGCGACACCCCTGACGCTCGGCGGTCACTACGTGAGGACGCTCTGCACGGTCTCCGCTGGTTGTGGCGGCACGGTCTGCTGCGTCGTGTGTGGGCCATGTCCGCGCTGGTCAATCTCGTGGTGGCCGGCCTGATGTCCGTTCTGGTCCTGTACGCGCGGCAAACACTGGAAATGGGAAGCTCCGGTTATGCCCTGCTGGTGGCGGCGTTCGCGGTCGGTGGGATCGCCGGTGTGCCGCTTGCGTCCTACCTGGGGACCCGGATCGGTCCGGTCCGCGTGCTGTGGATCGGCTCACTGATCATGGGGGGCATCTGCGCCGGCATCGGCCTGGCCGGATCGGCCACGGCAGCGGTGCTGTTCGTCGCCTGGTACGGAGCGGTGAGCCTGGTGTGGAACGTCACTGCGGCTTCACTTCGCCAGACACAGGTTCCGGCCGGTCTGCTGGGCCGGGTCAGCATGACCTTTCAGATGGTCAACGTGGGTGCGGGCGCCTTGGGGGTCCTGCTGACAGGGCTGGTCTACTACGGCATCGGCCCCCGGGCTTCCTTCCTTGCCGGAGCGGTACTGTTGTGCCTGGCCGGCGCGTTTCTTTTCGGCTCCCACGTCGATGCCGCAGTTGATGAGACCGCCGGCGCGCCGGCCCCGCTGGTGAACGTGGATCCGCATCTCCCGTGACGCGACGACGCTCCCGCCCCGAGCGGGTGGCGGCGACGCAGTGCCGGATGGGGTGGGCTGAGGGCCGCAGGAGCGGGGCCGTCGATCATGCGCGGCCTCGTAGGACCCGGGACCGGTTCGGTGCGGGGCTGACGTTGAGGCCCCGCCGTACGCGGTGCCCTGCCCGCGCGACGACCCATGTGCTGCTGCCGGAGGCGGTGCTGCCGCGCAGGACGGATGCCGTTGACCTGGCGTTTCGCATGCCAGGTCCGCGGGAGCGGGAAACTCGCCTGCCGACCGTCCGCGGGGTCGGCCAGGATCTGCGGCGTGATCCCTCGCCTCTGCAGCCGCCGTCCGCACACCACCACGCCTGCAGAGGATCACGACCGTGAACTACACCGTCCGCGAGTACACGCCCGCCGATGAGACCGCTTGGCTGCACTGCCGGGTGCTGGCCTTCTTGACCACCGCCTACTTCGACGACGTCCTCCGGGCCAGGCCCGGCACGTCGGCCCCGGGCCTGGACCTGGTCGCGGTCGACGAGCACGACCGCCTCGTCGGGATCATGGACACCAGCGTCGAGGGCGACCTGGCCACCATCGACACCGTCGCAGTCCACCCCGACCACCAGCACCGCGGCATCGGCCGCCGACTGCTGGAGAAGACCCGCTCGCGGGCCCGGGCCGCCGGGGCTTCCACGCTGGACGCCTGGACGCGCGACGACGCGGACACCCTGGCCTGGTATCGGGCGATGGGCTTCGCCGAGAGCGACCACTACCTGCACGTCTACGCCAACCACTACACCTCGTCCGATGAACCCGGCCACGCGATCGAGGCGGCCCGAGGAGGCCTGCGGCCCATCGCACTGTTCCTGCACGCCACGCTCGCCGACGAAGAGCGACTGCGGGGCGAGTTCGCCCGGGTCCACGTCTGCCGCCGCTTCTCCACGCCGGTCCGAGTCCGGCTGCACCAAGTCGGGCAACCTTCGCCGGCCCTGGCCGCCGCCGCCCGCCCAGGGATGTTGCACGTTCCGGGATCGTGTAGACCGGCCGCGCTGAGCGGGAGTTGACGCGGCAGAAGCACGGGGACGACAGCGGTGATCATCCGGGTGTCTACGTCGGCTGACCAGAAGGAGATCCCGTTCCTGCCGCTCCGCCCTCCCGCGCTCGCGGGGCCCACGCGCGATCTCGCGCGTGGGCCCCGACGTCACCGCGAACGGCTCGCCAAGACGGCAGCCAGTACGGTCCCCACCTGACGCAGGGGCTCGGGCCGGGTCATGTCGTTATGCGCGGAGGCGACGGGATGGATGGACAGGTGCCCGGTGAAGTAGGACGCCCACCGCCGGCGGACCTCCTCCTGTGAGAACCCGGTCTCGGTGGCGGGGAAGTGGAGGATGTTGCCGGCGAAGTGTCCCGGCGTGGTGCGCCGGACCATCCGCCAGTTGTCGCGAGTGTTCTGGATGACCCCTCGGATGTGGTCCTCGGTCAGCTCCTTCAGGGCGGGGATCTCCTCCTTGATGATCTTCAGTGTCCCGGGCACGGTGAGCGGATGCTCCGGGGTGTCCACCGGGTGCCCGAGGGCATGCAGGAGCTGAACCATGATGGTGTGGTCGTCGGCCTCCTCGTGCGGAGCCCCGGTGTCCGGCGGGTAGGCGTCCATCACGGCCAGCAGAGCCACCTCCTGCCCGGCTTCCTGGAGCCGTACCGCGACGGCGTGCGCGAGGTTGCCGCCCATGGACCAGCCGAGCAGGTGGTAGGGGCCGCTGGGCTGGACACTCGTGATGTGGTCGACGTACCAGGTGACCAGCGCGTCGAGGTCGGACGGGGCCGTCTGCGCGAGGGTGACCCCCGGAGCCTGCAGTCCGTACACGGGTTGGTCGGCGTCCAGGTGCCGCACCAGACCGATGTAGGACAGGCCGACACCGCTGGCGGGGGGCAGGCAGAACAGCGGCGGCCGGTCTCCGTGCCCGCGCAGCGCCACCACCGGCTGGAAGAGGTCCTCCTCGGTGCCGGCGCCGAGGAGCGACGCCAGGCCTGCCACGGTCGGGTTCTGGAACACGCTCACGAGGGACAGTTGTGTGCCGGTGGCGTTGCGGATCTCACCCAACAGCCGCACGGCGAGCAGGGAGTGCCCACCGAGTTCGAAGAAGTTGTCGTCCATCCCGACCTCAGGAAGGCCGAGGACGTCGGCGAATACCTCGCGGAGCAGGTATTCGTGGGAGGTTCCCGGTTGCCTGCTCGTGGGTGCGGTGGAGTGATCCGGGGCCGGCAGCCCCGCGCGGTCGAGCTTGCCGTTCACCGTCAGCGGCAACCCGTCGACCAGCTGGACGATCGCGGACGGCACCATGTACTCCGGCAACACGGCTGACAGGCCGGCACGGACTTCCGCGATGTCCACACCGCCGCCCGAACTGCTCGCCGGGACGATGTAGCCGGTGAGGCGTTTGTCGCCGGGTTGGTCTTCCCGGACGATGACCGCGGCTTGGCCTACGGCCGGGTGGGTGAGGAGTGCGGTTTCGATTTCGCCGAGTTCGATGCGGAAGCCGCGGATCTTGACCTGGTCGTCGGTGCGGCCGAGGTATTCCAGTTGCCCGTCGGTGGTCCAGCGGGCGAGGTCTCCGGTGCGGTACATGCGTTCGCCCGGTTCGCCGTGGGGGTTGGCGACGAAGCGTTCGGCGGTCAGTGCGGGCCGGTCGAGGTATCCCCGGGCGAGTTGGACTCCGGCGAGGTACAGCTCCCCGGCGACGCCGGGCGGTACCGGTCGCAGTGCGGCGTCCAGCACGAACACGCGCGTGTTCCAGACCGGGCGGCCGATGGGCACGACGCCACCGGTGTCGGCGTCGGGTTCGCAGGCGTGGGCGGTGACGTCGATGGAGGCTTCGGTGGGTCCGTAGAGGTTGTGCAGGGGGACGCCGAAGGAGGCCGTGAACCGGTCGCGGAGTTCGGCGGGCAGGGCTTCGCCGCTGGCCATGACGGCGCGCAGTGATGGCAGGGCCCATTGGGAGGTCTCGGCTGCGGTGACGAAGACCTGCAGCATTGATGGGACGAAGTGGGCGATGGTCACGTGTTCGCGGCGGATGAGGTCGGCGAGGTAGTCGGGGTCGCGGTGTCCGCCGGGGCGGGCCATGACGAGGGTGGCGCCTTCGAGGAGGGGCCAGAAGAACTCCCATACGGACACGTCGAAGCCGAACGGTGTCTTCTGCACCACCCGGTCGTCCGCTGTCAGCCGGTAGGTGTCCTGCATCCACGCGAGCCGGTTCACGACACCCGCGTGGGGGACCGCAACGCCCTTGGGCCGTCCGGTGGAGCCGGAGGTGTAGATCACGTACGCCGGGTGGGCGGGCAGCAGCGCTCCGCCGCGGTCGGTGTCCGACAGGTCGTCGTCGGTCATCCTGGCCAGCTTGGTGATGGTTGTCGGGTCGTCCAGCACCACCCGCGCCACGGTCGCCGGCAGTACGCCTTCGACCTCCCGGGTGGTCACCACCAGCGTCGGCTTGGCGTCCCGCAGCACATAGGCCACCCGCTCGGCCGGGTACTCCGGGTCGATCGGCACGTATGCCGCGCCGGCCTTGACCACGGCGAGCAGGGTGGTGACGAGGTCGGCGGAGCGGTCCATCATGACCGCCACCCGCTGCTCCGGGCCCGCACCACGGGACACCAGCAGACGTGCCAGCCGGTTGGCCCGCGTGTTCAGCTCCGCGTAGGTGAGCTGGAGCCCCTCGAACACCACCGCGGCCGCGTCCGGGGTCCGGGCTGCCTGCGACTGGAACAGCTCGGGAAGCGTCGAGGGAGGAACATCATGGGCGGTGTCGTTCCACTCGACCAGAAGCCGCTCCCGCTCGACGGCTTCGAGCACCTCGACCTGGCCGAGTGCGGTCGACGGTGCCGTCTCCAGCGCCGACACGACGGCGTCGGCCGCCGTGGTCACCATCGAGGCAAGGGCGTGCGGATCGATCGGGGAGACGGTCTGAGCCTTCACGACGAAGCCCTCACCGGTGTCGTCGATGCTGACGGCGACCGGGTAGTTGGTGCGCTCGTGCGCCTGGAGCAGATCGACGCCGTCGAGCCCGGCGCCGGCAGCGGCGGCCTCGCTGTGGCGGTAGTTGAACAGCGAGGTGAACAGCGGGGTCTGGGCGGAAACCCCGCTGGCCTGCTGTGCCACCGCCAACGGAGCGTGCTCGTGCACCAGCAGCTCCGCGAGCTGCCGCTGCATCCCCCGCACCGCCTCCAGCACGCCACCGGCATTCGCGTTCACCCGGACGGGAAGGGTGTTCATGAACAGTCCCGGCACCCGGTCCGCGCCGATTCCGGCGTTCATCCGGCCGAACAGCACGGTGCCGAACACCACGTCGTCACGGCCGGAGGTGGCTGACACGACGCGCGCCCAGGCGACGTGGAACAGCGTCGCCGGGCTGACACCCAGGCGCCGGGCCTGCTCCCGCAGGCGTACCGCGAGGTCCGCGTCCAGCGGCGTCCGCGCCTCGGTCACGTCACGGCCGTCTCCGTGTACGTCCAGCAGGCCGTACGGCGCGGTCGGCTCGCTCACATCGCCGAGCAGAGCCGCGAAGAACGCCTCGTGTTCCCGGGAGGACACTCCCGACCTGGCCTGCCCGACGAACTCCCGGAACGACAGCGGCTCGGGCAGGGTGTCCTGCCGCCCGTCGAGGAAGGCGGCCACCTCACCCATGACCACGTCCAACGCGGTGTGGTCCTGGATCAGGTGATGGACCTGCAGGACCGCCATCCAGCGGCCCCCGCCCGGTTGCCGGGCCACATGGGCGTGCAGCAACGGGCCTCGGGAGAGGTCCATGCGCGGCGGGCATGCCGCGAGGAGCCCGTCCGCCACCTCCGAACTGTCATGGTCCATCTCCGCGGGGAGGTCCACCTCCCGCACGGCAAGCGTTGCCTGGCGCGCCACCACCTGGACCGGTTCGCGCAGCCCCTCCCAGACGAAGGAGGTCCGCAGGATGTCATGCCGGTCGACGACCCGCTGCACCGCGGCGAGGAACGTCTCCACCCGTGCCTGGGAATCGAAGCCCAGCACGATCGGCAGGACGTAGGGGTCCCTGGCCTTCCCGCTCTCCATCAGGGAGTGGAAGAGGATCCCCTCCTGCAACGGGGCCAGCGGGTAGATGTCGGCGATGTTGGCCGCCCCTCCCGGAACGGCGGCGACGATCCGATCGATCTCCTCGCCGGTGAGGTCGACCAGCGTCACCATCTCCGGCGTGATCACCGTGGCATCGGCGGGGATGCCGTTCGGCGTGACGGCCACCTCCCCGGCCGCCTGTTCGACGGCCGTGGCCAGTTGCGCCACCGTCGGGCTGACGAACAGCGAGCGGACATCCACGGCGATGCCCCGCTCCCGCGCCCGCTCCACCAGCGTCACTGCGAGCAAGGAGTGCCCGCCGAGTTCGAAGAAGTTGTCGTCGACGCCGACCGACGGCAGGTTGAGCACTTCGGCGAAGACCGCGCACAGGATTTCCTCCTGGGCGTTCGCCGGCCCCCGCCCGGTGACCCCGGCGCCGTATTCGGGGGCGGGCAGGGCCTTGCGGTCGAGCTTGCGGTTCGCCGTGAGCGGGAGCGTGTCCAGTTCGACGATCGCCGCCGGCACCATGTAGTCCGGCAGCAGGCCGGCGACATGGGCGCGGATCGCCGCTGCGTCCACGTCCGGGGCGGCGGGGACGACGTATCCGACCAGGCGCTTGTCGCCGGGCTGGTCCTCGCGGACGATGACGGCGGCCTGGGCGACGGCGGGGTGGGAGGCCAGGGCGGCTTCGACCTCGCCGAGTTCGATGCGGAAGCCGCGGATCTTGACCTGGTGGTCGGTGCGGCCCAGGTACTCCAGCTGCCCGTCGGCGTTCCACCGGGCCAGATCACCGGTCCGGTACATCCGCTCACCCGGCCCGCCGTAGGGGTTGGCGACGAATCGCTCCGCGGTCAGCGCGGGCCGGTTGACGTATCCCCGGGCCAGCTGCACGCCGGCCAGGTACAACTCGCCGGCGACGCCAGGCGGCACCGGTCGCAGAGCGGAGTCCAGCACGTACGCGCGCATGTTCCACAGGGGTGCGCCGATGGGCGGAACGCCGGACCCGGACAAGGGGGCGCTGGCCAGTGAGGCGACCGTCGCTTCCGTCGGCCCGTAGATGTTCAGCATGAGCCTGCCGCGAGACCACCGCTCGGCGGTCTCCGGCGGGCACACGTCACCGGCGACGACCAGGGTTGTCGCTTCCGGGAGACCGCCCGCGGAGGCGAGCAGCGGCAGCGTCGCAGGGGGCAGGGTCGCGTGTGTGACGCGCTGCCTGGCGACCAGCTGTGCCAAGGGCGCACCGGGCGACATCTCGTCAGCGGAAGCCAGCACCACGGCCGCACCCGCCAGCCATGCCGGCCACATGTCGGCCACCGAGGCGTCGAAGCTGGGCGAGGCGAACTGCAGCAGCCGGCTTTCGGGTCCGATCCGGAGCCGTTCGATGTGGTCGGCGGCGAGGTTCGGTACACCCCGGTGGGTGACCAGGACGCCCTTGGGGGTGCCGGTGGAGCCGGAGGTGTAGATGACGTAGGCGGGGTGGCCGATCAGCAGCGGACCGTGGCGTTCGGCCTCGGTCACGTCGTGGCCGGGGTGGCCCGCCAGGTCTTCCCGCAACTGCGCTTCCTCCAGCGACAGTCGCACCACGCCGGTGGGCGGCAGTTCGTCCTGCTCTGCTTCGCCGGTGATGAGGACTGCCGGTCGGGCGTCGCTGAGCATGTAGGCGATTCGATCCGCGGGATAGCGCGGATCGATCGGCAGGTAGGCAGCTCCTGCCTTGAGTACGGCCAGGATGGCGACGATGAGGTCGATCGACCGTGGCAGTGCCAGAGCGACGATGTCTTCAGGCCGTACGCCGCGGTCGATGAGAAGGCGTGCGAGCCGGTTGGCGCGGGTGTTGAGTTCGGAGTAGGACAGCTCGGTGTCCTCGAACACGACCGCGGTCGCGTCCGGGGTGCGCGCGGCCTGGGCCTGGAACAGCTCGGGAAGGGTTGCGAGGGGAACCTTGCGGGCGGTGTCGTTCCATTCCACCAGGATGCGGTCCCGCTCGGCGGCGTCGAGCACGTCCATGCGGTTGACCGGCACCGACGGATCGGCGGTCACGGTTTCCAGGACCCGGATGAAGCGTTCAGCGATTGCGGCCGCGGTGTGGTGGTCGAACAGGTCGGTGGCGTAGGTGATCACGCCGTGCAGGCCCGCCGGGGTTCCGCTGTCGGTGAGGTGTTCGTTGAGCTGGAGGTCCAGGTCGAACTTGGCGGGTCCGCTGCCGGTGGGTAGGGCCGCGACGGTCAGGCCGGGGAGGTCGAGTTTGGCCTGTCCGGTGTTCTGCAGGGTGAGCATGACCTGGAACAGGGGGTGGCGGGCCATCGACCGGGTCGGTGTGAGCTCTTCCACGAGGCGTTCGAAGGGTACGTCCTGGTGTGCGTAGGCGTTGAGTGCGTGCTCACGAGTGCGTTCGAGGAGTTGCGTGAAGTCGGGGTTCCCTGACAGGTCGGAGCGCAGGACGAGGGTGTTGACGAAGAAGCCGACGAGGTTGTCGAGTGCTTCGTCGGTCCGTCCGGCGATGGGGGTGCCGATGGGGATGTCCTCCCCGGCGCCGAGGCGGTTGAGCAGGACGGTCAGTGCGGCCTGCATCACCATGAACACGGTCACACCGTGTTCCCGGGCCAGTTCCACGACGGCCTGGTGCACTTCGGCGTCGATGTGCAGGTCGACGGTGGCGCCGCGATGGGAGGCCACCGGTGGACGCGGCCGGTCGGCCGGCAGCGCCAGTTCCTCGGGCGCCCCGTCCAGCGCGTGGCGCCAGTAGACCAACTGTTCCGACAGCAGGCTGGCGGAATCGGACGCGTCGCCCAGCAACTGACGCTGCCACAGGCTGTAGTCGGCGTACTGGACCGGGAGCGGTTCCCAGGCCGGCGCCTGGCCGTTGGCGCGGGCGGTGTAGGCGGTCGATACGTCGTGGGCCAGCGGGCCCAGCGACCAGCCGTCTCCGGCGATGTGGTGCATCACCACGACCAGCAGGTGGTCATCGGGACCGGTCCGGAACAGGCGGGCGCGCAGCGGGATCTCGCCGGCCAGGTCGAATCGGTGCTGCGCCGCATCGGCGACCAGACGGGTCAGCTCAGGCCGCGGGACCTGTTCGGCGTCGACGACCGTAAGTAGGTCACCGATCGCGTCGGCATCCAGCGTTCGCTGGTAGGGCTGGCCGTCGACGGTGGTGATCACCGTGCGCAGGACTTCGTGCCGGCGCACGACGTCGTGCAGCGCGGTGTGCAGGGCGTCGGTGTTCAGGGTGCCGGTCAGCCGCAGGGCCATCGGGATGTTGTAGGTGGCCGACGGGCCTTCCAGCTCGCCCAGGAACCACAGTCGTTGCTGGGCGAAGGACAGTGGCACCAGTTCCGGGCGCTGCGCCGGCGCCAGCGGGGGCCGGGAGGCGTTGGAGGTGGTCAGCCGGCCGGCGAGGGCGGCCGGGGTGGGGGTCTCGAACAGCGCCCGGATCGGGATCTCCACCCCGAGTACCGACCGGATGCGGCTGGTCAGGCGGGTCGCGAGCAGGGAGTGCCCGCCGAGGTCGAAGAAGTTGTCGTCGACGCCGGCCGACGGCAGGTCGAGCACTTCGGCGAAGACGGCGCACAGGAGTTCTTCCTGGGCGTTCGCCGGACCTCGGCCGGTGACCCCGGCGGTGTAGTCGGGGGCGGGCAGGGCCTTGCGGTCCAGCTTGCGGTTGACCGTGAGCGGGAGCGCGTCCAGTTCGACGATGGCCGCCGGAAGCATGTAGTCCGGCAGCAGACTGGCGACGTGGGCGCGGAGGGCGGATCCGTCTCTCTGCGGGGTGGAGTCCCCGGTGGGGACGACGTATCCGATCAGGCGCTTGTCGCCGGGCTGGTCCTCGCGGACGATGACGGCGGCCTGGGCGACGGCGGGGTGGGAGGCCAGGGCGGCTTCGACCTCGCCGAGCTCGATGCGGAAGCCACGGATCTTGACCTGGTCGTCGGTACGGCCCAGGTACTCCAGTTGACCCTCGGTGGTCCAGCGGGCCAGGTCACCGGTCCGGTACATGCGCTCACCCGGCCCGCCGTAGGGGTTGGCGACGAAGCGCTCCGCGGTGAGGCCGGGCCGGTCGAGGTATCCCCGGGCCAGGCCGGCTCCGGAGATGTACAGCTCCCCGGCCACCCCGATCGGCATCGGCCGAAGCGCGGCGTCCAGCACGAACACCCGGGTGTCAGCGATCGGCTCCCCGATGTACGGGATCGCGCTGTCCGCGGTCAGCACCCCCATCGTCGTGCAGACCGTCGACTCCGTCGGGCCGTAGGCGTTGACCAGACGACGCCCTGCCGCCCAGCGGCCGACCAGATCCGGCCGCAGCGACTCGCCGGCGGTCACCAACGTCGTCACCGTGGGCAGGCTGTCCGCCGCGAGCTCGGCCAGCACGACAGGCGGCAGCGTCACATGAGTCACCGCGCCGGTGGTGATCAAGCGGGCCAGCGCCGGGCCGCCCGCCAATTCTTCCTGAGCCGCCAGGACAAGGCGGGCCCCACTGCCCAACGTCACCGCGATCTCGGCCATCGCGGCGTCGAAGCTGGGTGAGGCGAACTGCAGGACGCGGCTCGCAGGCGTGATCGCGAACGTGTCGGCCTGTGCGGTGGCCAGGCTCGCCAGGCCGTGGTGGGTGACGGTGACGCCCTTGGGGCGGCCGGTGGAGCCGGAGGTGTAGATGATGTAGGCCGGGTGGGCGATTCGCAGGGGACCGTGTCGCTCGGTGTCCGTCAGGTCGTGGTCGGGGAGGGCCGACAGGGCCTGTCGCAGCTGGGGGCCGTCCAGGGACAGCTGTGTGACGTCGGCCGCGCTCAGCTTTTGCTGCGTTGCTGCGCTGGTGATGAGGAGTGTGGGCCGGGCGTCGGTGAGCTGGTAGGCGATGCGGTCGGTGGGGTAGGCGGGGTCGATCGGCAGGTAGGCGCCGCCGGCCTTGGTCACGGCCAGGATGGTGACGATGAGGTCGATGGACCGGGGCAGGGCCAGGGCGACCAGTTGCTCGGGTCCGACGCCGTGCTCGACCAGGTGGCGGGCGAGGCGGTTGGCGCGGGCGTTGAGGTCGGCGTAGGAGAGCTCGGTGTCGCCGAACACCACCGCGGTCGCGTCCGGGGTGCGGGCGGCCTGGGCCTGGAACAGCTCGGGCAGCGTCATCGCCGGCACGTCCCGCGCCGTGTCGTTCCACTCCACCAGGACACGCCGCCGCTCATCGGCACCCAGCACCTCGAGGCGGCCCACCGGAAGGTCTGGGTCGGCCGTCACCGCGTTCAGCACCTCGACAAGCCGGTCGACGAGCATGTCGACGGTCGCCCGGTCGAACAGATCGGCGGCGAACGTGACGATTCCGTTCACACCGGCGGCACCGCCCTCGGCGTCGAATTCCTCTCCCAGGATGAAGGACAGGTCGAAGACCGGGTTGTCGCCGACGTCGAGTCTCTCGATGTCCAGTCCGGGCAGATCGAGCGTGGCAGGCGCGACGTTCTGCAGCACGAGCATGGTCTGGAACAGGGGGTGGCGCGCCGTGGACCGGGCGGGGGCGAGGTCTTCCACCAGTCGTTCGAACGGCAGGTCCTGGTGGGCGAGGGCGCCCAGGCTCTCGTCGCGGACGCGGTGGAGTATGTCGCGGAAGGTGGGGTCGCCGGACAGGTCGGTGCGGATGACGAGGGTGTTGATGAAGAAGCCGACGAGCTGGTCGAGGTTTTCGTCGGTGCGTCCGGCGATGGGGGTGCCGATGGGGATGTCGGTGCCCGCACCGAGGCGGGAGAACAATGTCGCCAGTGCGGCGTTGAGCACCATGAACATGGTGACGCCTTCGGCGCGGGTCAGTGCGGTCAGCCGCTGGTGCAGGCCGGCGTCGATGTGCAGGCCGTAGGTGCCGCCTCGGTGGGTGGCCGTCCGGGGCCGGGGGCGGTCGGTGGGCAGGGCGAGTTCCTCCGGCAGCCCGGCCAGCCTTTCCCGCCAGTAGGCGAGCTGGGTGTTGTGCAGGCTTGCGGGGTCGTCCGGGGCGCCGAGGAGGTCACGCTGCCAGAGGGTGTAGTCGGCGTACTGGACCGGCAGCGGTTCCCAGACGGGAGGCCGGCCGTTGGTCCGGGCCGTGTAGGCGGCCGACACGTCCCTCGCCAGGGGGACCAACGACCATGCGTCGGCGGCGATGTGGTGCACCACGATCACCAGCACGTGCTCCCGCGCGCCCAGCCTGAAGATCCAGGCTCGCAGCGGGATGTCGGTGCGGAGCTCGAACGCGGAGCGCGAGACCCGCGCCATCTCCTCCCGCACGTCCGCCTCGGCGACGTCGATGAGCGGCACGTCGAAGGACACGGACTCCGACGGGAGAACCGACTGCTGCGGCGCGCCGTCGGGGGCCGGGAAGACGGTCCGCAGCACTTCATGCCGTACGAGGACATCGCGCAGGGCGGCGCGTGTCGCCTCGATGTCCAGGTCGCCCGTCAGGCGCAGGGCCACCGGGATGTTGTAGTTGGCGTTCCCGCCTTCCAGTTCACGCACCAGCCACAGCCGCGTCTGGGCGAAGGACGGCGGCAGGACGTCCGGCCGCGGCCTGGGCGTGACCTGGGGCCGTGTCTCGTCCATGTCCCCCAGCCGGGCCGCGAGTCCGGCGACCGTGGGGCTTTCGAACAGGGCCCGGATGGGGACCTCCGCCCCGAGCACCGTGCGGATGCGGCTGACCAGCCGTACGGCGAGCAGCGAGTGGCCGCCGAGGTCGAAGAAGTTGTCGTCCACTCCGATGTGCGGCAGACCGAGGATGCTCGCGAACACCTGGCACAGGAGTTCTTCCTGGAGGGTCCGCGGTTCGCGGCTCCCCCCGGTCGTCTCGTACGCGGGTGCGGGGAGCGCGCGGCGGTCGAGCTTTCCGTTTGCGGTGAGCGGGAGCGCGTCCAGGACCACCACGGCCGACGGCACCATGTAGTCGGGCAGCAGACCGGCGACGTGGGCGCGGACGGCGGCGCCGTCCACGTCCGTTCCCCCGACGACGTAGCCGACGAGGCGCTTGTCTCCGGGACTGTCCTCGCGGACGAGCAGGGCGGCCTGCGTGACCGCGGGGTGGGAGGTGAGGGCGGCCTCGATCTCGCCGGGTTCGATGCGGAAGCCGCGGATCTTGACCTGGTCGTCGGCCCGGCCGAGGTATTCGAGCAGGCCGTCGCCGGTCCAGCGGGCCAGGTCGCCGGTGCGGTACATCCGCTCACCCGGCCCGCCGTAGGGGTTGGCGACGAAGCGCTCGGCGGTCAGGGCGGGACGGTGGAGGTATCCGCGGGCGAGCTGGGCGCCGGCGACGTACAGCTCGCCGGGGGTGCCGGGGGGAACCGGCCGCAGGGCCGCGTCGAGTACGTAGGTCCGGGTGTTCCACATCGGGCGGCCGATGGGCGTGATCCCCTGGCCGGTATCGCCGGTACCGCCGTTGAAGTTCACGGGGTGGTCGGTGCAGCCGACGGTGGTCTCGGTCGGGCCGTAGTGGTTGACGACGGGCACGTCCGGGTGGTCGCGGTGCCACTGCTGGAGTTGCGCCGTGCGCAGGGCTTCTCCGCCGAGCATGAGCCGGCCGGTGGGCGCCCAGTTGCCGGGGAGCGTCTGGAGGAACGCCAGGTGGCTGGGTGTGGCCTTGAGGAACGTGATCTCGTGGCCGGCGAGGGTGGCGGGGAGGGTTTCGTCCCAGGGGGCGATGTGGAGGCGCCCGCCGCTGGTGAGCGCGCCGTACAGGGCCGTGACGCCGAGGTCGAAGGCTATGGACGCGTGGAGCAGGGTGCTTCCGCTGAGGTCGGGATAGGCGTCCCAGGTGCGGGCGATGTAGTTGACCACGCCCTGGTGGGTGACGGCCACGCCCTTCGGCCGCCCGGTGGAGCCGGAGGTGTAGATGACGTACGCCGGGTGCGCGGGCAGCAACAGGCCCTGCCGCTCGGCCTCGTCGAGGTCGCCCGCGGGCAGGCCGTCGAGGACGCGTGCCGTGTGCGGGTCGTCGAGGACGAGCCGGGGGACGTCCCCCTCCGGGTCGACGGCTTCCGTGGTGACCAGGAGCGCAGGCCGTGCGTCGGTGAGCAGGTGGGCGATCCGGTCGGCGGGGTGGTCGGGGTCGATGGGGAGGTAGGCGGCGCCTGTCTTGAGTACGGCCAGCAGGGCGACGATGAGGTCGGTCGAGCGGGGGAGCGCCAGGGCGATGAGGTGTTCGGGGCCGGCGCCGTGTGTGACCAGGAGGCGGGCGAGCTGGTTGGCGCGCGCGTTGAGGTCGGTGTAGGACACCTGGCGGTCTTCGAACACGATGGCGGTGGCGTCCGGCGTGCGGGCCACCTGCGCCTGGAAGAGCTCCGGAAGCGTCGACGCCGGCACCTCGTGTGCCGTGTCGTTCCACTCCACGAGGACCTGGTGGCGTTCGGCCGGGCTGAGCAGGTCGATGCCGGTGACGGGCCGGGCGGCGTCGGCGGCCACGGCGTCGAGGAGCCGGACGAGCCGTTCGGCGAGGGTGACGACCGTGGTGTGCTCGAACAGATCGGACGCGTAGGTGATGACGCCGGTCAGGCCGCTCGGCCGGCCGTGGGCAGCGAAGGTCTCCTGGAGCTGGATGTCGAGGTCGAACTTGGCCGGCTGCTCGCCGGTCGGCAGCAGGGCGGTGGCAAGCCCCGGCAGGTCGAGGACGGGCGATGTCGTGTTCTGCAGGCCCAGCATGACCTGGAACAGCGGATGGCGGGCCATGGACCGTGCGGGGGCGAGGTCTTCCACCAGCCGTTCGAACGGTACGTCCTGGCGAGCGAGGGCGTCCAGGTTCCGCTCGCGGACGCGGCGCAGCATCTCCTGGAAGGACGGTTCACCCGAGACGTCGGTACGGATGACCAGGGTGTTCACGAAGAACCCGACGAGCTCGTCCAGACTCTCGTCGGTGCGGCCGGCCACCGACGTGCCGATGGGGATGTCGGTTCCCGAGCCGAGGCGGGACAGCAGTGTCGCCACCGCCGCGTTGAGCACCATGAACATGGTGACGCCCTCGGCGCGGGCCAGGGCGCTGAGCCGCTGGTGCAGGTCGGCGTCGATGTGCAGGCGCGCGGTGCCGCCGCGGTGGGTGGCCACGGGGGGCCGGGGGCGGTCGCCGGGCAGGGCGAGCTCCTCCGGCAGATCAGCGAGGGCTTCACGCCAGTGGGCCAGCTGCGCGTTGTGCAGGCTTCCGGGGTCGGCGGGGTCTCCCAGGAGGTGGCGCTGCCAGAGGGAGTAGTCGGCGTACTGGACCGGGAGCGGTTCCCAGGCGGGGGATTGGCCGCCCGACCGGGCGGCGTACGCGATGGAGATGTCCCGCGCCAGGGGGGTGAGCGACCAGCCGTCGCCGGCGACGTGGTGGAGGACCAGGACCAGGACGTGGTCCTGCGGCGCCACCGCGAACAGCCCTGCCCGCAGCGGGATTTCGCGTGCGAGGTCGAAGGGGCGGTGGGACTCGTCGGCCACCGCCTGCTCGAGCTCGCCTTCCGGCATCTCGGTCACGGGCAGCCGGAGGTCGATAGCATCGGGGCTGAGGATGTGCTGCTCCGGCGTGCCGTCGACGCTCGCGAAGACGGTGCGGAGGGCTTCGTGCCGCGTGATGACGTCGGTGAGGGCGGCCCGGAGGGCGTCGTGGTCGAGGTCTCCGCTGAGGCGGAGGGCGATGGGGATGTTGTAGAGCCCGGAGGGTCCTTCGAGTTCGCCGAGGAACCACAGGCGTTGCTGGGCGAAGGACAGCGGCACCGTCGCGGGGCGCGGCCCGGAGGTCAGCCTCTGGCGTGCCGTCCCGGAATCCGTCACGCGCTGGGCGAGTCCGGCCACGGTGGGGGATTCGAACAGGGCCCGGATAGGGAGCTCGGCCCCGAGGCTGGCGCGGATGCGGCTGACCAGGCGGGTGGCCAGCAGGGAGTGGCCGCCGAGGTCGAAGAAGTTGTCGTCGACCCCGACGTGCGGGAGGCCGAGGACGTCGGCGAACGCCTGGCTGAGGAGGTGTTCCTGGAGGGTCCGTGGTTCCCGGCCCGGGCTGGTGGCGGTGTGGTCGGGGACGGGCAGGGCCTTGCGGTCCAGCTTGCCGTTCACCGTGAGCGGGAGCGCGTCCAGGACCACCACGGCCGAGGGCACCATGTAGTCGGGCAGCAGCCGGGACACGTACTCCCGGACCGCCCCGCCGTCCGGGCCGTCGGTGTCCGGGACGACGTAGCCGACGAGGCGCTTGTCCCCGGGGTGGTCCTCGCGGACGACCACGGCGGCCTGGGCGACGGCAGGGTGGGAGGTCAGGGCTGTTTCGACCTCGCCGGGTTCGATGCGGAAGCCGCGGATCTTGACCTGGTGGTCGGTGCGCGCGAGGTATTCCAGTTGCCCGTCAGCGTTCCAGCGGACCAGGTCCCCGGTGCGGTACATGCGCTCGCCCGCCCCGTCGAAGGGACTGGCGACGAACCGCTCCGCGGTCAGCGCGGGCCGGTCGACGTAGCCATGGGCCAGCCCGGCCCCGGACACGTACAACTCCCCGGCCACCCCCGGCGGCACCGGCCGCAGCGCGGCGTCCAGGACGTACAGCCGGTTGCCGGAGACCGGTCCGCCGATCGGCACGGAACCGCCCTCGACCCGCTCCACCGGCTGCCAGGTCGCGAACGTCGTCGTCTCCGTCGGCCCGTACACGTGCAGCAGGTGCTTCGGCGCGCCGAGCTCCAGGACCCGCCGAACGCTCAGAGGGTCGACGGCCTCGCCGCCGAACAGCAGGTACCGCAGGCGTCCGAGCCCGCCTGGCGACTCCGCCGCCAGACGGTTGAACAGCGCGGTGGTGACGAACATCGTCGTGATCCCGCTGCGCTCGATCTGCGCCATGAGCCGTTCGGGCGACAGCAGCACATCGCGGTCGACGCCCACCAGCTTCGCACCGTTGGTCAGCGCACCCCAGATCTCGAACGTGGCCGCGTCGAACGACACCGAGGACGCCTGAGCGACGACATCATCCGTGCCGAGCGTGACGTAGTTCGCCTGCCGTACGAGGCGGACGACCGCCTGCTGGGGCACGACCACGCCCTTGGGACGCCCCGTCGACCCGGAGGTGTAGATCACGTATGCCGGGTGGCCGGCCAGCAGGCTCCCTCCCCGGTCCGCGTCCGGCAGGTCCTCCCCTCGCAGATCCGCGAGCCTGGCTGCCGTGGCGGGATCGTCCACCACCACGCGCTCCGCGGGGATGTCCGCACGGACATGGGCCTGCTGCGTGACCAGCAGAACCGGCCGGGCGTCCGCCAGCATGAAGGCGATCCGGTCAGCGGGATAAGCCGGGTCGATCGGCACGTACGCCGCCCCCGCCTTGACCGCCGCCAGCAGCGCGACCACCACATCGGCCGAGCGGTCCATCATCACCGCCACCCGGTCCTGCGGCCGCACGCCGCGGGACACCAGGAGTCGCGCCAGACGGTTCGCCCGCGCGTTCAGCTCCGCGTAGGACAACGCGACGCCGCCGAACTCGACCGCCGTGGCGTGCTGCCTGCGGGCCGCCTGGGCCTCGAACAACTCCGCCAGGGTGGCCCGCGGTACCTCACGGCCGGTGTCGTTCCAGTCGACCAGCACCTGCCGGCGTTCGACGTCACCGAGGAGGTCGATGCCGGTGACCGGAAGCGCGGGGTCCGTGGTGACGGCGTCGAGTACGCGCAGGAGCCGCTGGACGAGGGTGTCCACGGTGGAGCGGTCGTACAGGTCGGCCGCATAGGTGATGGTGCCGGTCAGGCCCGTGGGCCGGCCGTCGGTGTGGTTCTCGCGGAGCTGGAGGTCGAGGTCGAACTTGGCGGGCTGGTCCCCGTTGGGCAGGAGGCGGCCGTCCAGGCCGGGCAGGTCGAGTGCCGGGTCGGCGGTGTTCTGCAGGGCGAGCATGACCTGGAACAGGGGGTGGCGGGCCATGGACCGTGCGGGGGCGAGGTCTTCCACCAGCCGTTCGAACGGCACGTCCTGGTGGGCGAGGGCGCCCAGGCTCTGCTCGCGGACCCGCCGCAGCACTTCCCGGAACGAGGGGGCGCCCGATACGTCGGTGCGGATCACCAGGGTGTTGACGAAGAACCCGACGAGGTGGTTCAGACCTTCGTCGGTCCGTCCGGCGACGGGGGTGCCGATGGCAATGTCGGTGCCCGCGCCGAGGCGGGAGAACAGTGTCGCCAGTGCCGCGTTGAGCAGCATGAACATGGTGACGCCTTCGGCACGGGCCAGCGCGTTGAGCCGCTGGTGCATGTCGGCGTCGATGTGCAGGCGCGCGGTGCCGCCACGGTGGGACGCCACCGGCGGCCGGGGGCGGTCGCCGGGCAGGGCGAGCTCCTCCGGCAGGCCGGCGAGGGTCTCACGCCAGTAGGCCAGCTGCGTGCCGTGCAGGCTTGCGGGGTCGCCTTCGTCCCCGAGGAGCTCACGCTGCCAGAGCGTGTAGTCGGCGTACTGGACCGGGAGGGCTTCCCAGGCCGGGATCCGGTGGTCGACCCGGGCCGCGTACGCGGTGGAGATGTCCCGCGCCAGTGGACCGATCGACCACCCGTCACCGGCGATGTGGTGGAGGACGACAACCAGGACGTGGTCCTGCGGCGTCACCGCGAACAGCCGTGCCCGCAGCGGGATCTCGCGGCTGAGGTCGAAGGCGCGTGCGGCTCCTTCCCTGACGGCCCGGGCGACTTCGCCTTCGGGTATGTCGATCACGGGCAGCTGGAGGTCGATCGCGTCCGGGCCGAGGATGCGCTGGCTGGGCGAGCCGTCGACGCTCGGGAAGACGGTGCGGAGGACTTCGTGCCGGGTGATGACGTCGTGGATGGCGGTGCGAAGGGCCTCGGGGTGGAGGTCGCCGGTGAGCCGGAGGGCGATGGGAATGTTGTACAGCCCGGAGTGTTCTGCGAGTTCACCGAGGAACCACAGCCGTTGCTGGGCGAAGGACAGGGGGACGACCTCGGGGCGCGACCCGGTGGTCAGCCTCCGGCGCGCCGTCCCGGCATCGGTCAGGCGGTCGGCGAGTCCGGCGACGGTGGGGGTTTCGAACAGGGCCCGGATCGGGAGTTCCACGCCGAGGGTGGTGCGGATGCGGCTGACCAGACGCGTCGCGAGCAGGGAGTGGCCGCCGAGGTCGAAGAAGTTGTCGTCCACCGCGACGTGCGGGAGACCGAGGACGTCGGCGAACACCTGGCACAGGAGCTGTTCCTGCGGGGTTCGCGGCTCCCGGCACTCTTCGGTTGTCGCGTACGCGGGCGCGGGAAAGGCGTTGCGGTCGAGCTTGCCGTTCACGCTCAGCGGGAGCGCGTCCAGGACCACCACGGCCGAGGGCACCATGTGGTCGGGCAGCACGCCGGCGACATGGGCGCGGAGCGCGGCGGCGTCCACGTCCGGGGTGGTGGGGACGACGTAGCCGACAAGGCGCTTGTCGCCGGGCTGGTCCTCGCGGACGATGACGGCGGCCTGGCCCACGGCCGGGTGGGAGGCCAGGGCCGCTTCCACCTCGCCAGGTTCGATGCGGAAGCCGCGGATCTTGACCTGGTGGTCGGTACGGCCCAGGTACTCCAGTTGACCCTCGGCGGTCCAGCGGGCCAGGTCACCCGTCCGGTACATGCGCTCGCCCGGTCCGCCGTAGGGGTTGGCGACGAACCGCTCCGCGGTCAGGCCTGGGCGGTTCAGGTAGCCGCGGGCGAGGCCGGGTCCGGTGATGTACAGCTCGCCGGGGACGCCGGGGGCGACGGGTCGCAGCGCGGTGTTCAGCACGTAGAGGCGGGTGTTGGCGATGGGCGTGCCGATGTGGACGTCAGTGGGAGGGGTGAGCCGGCCGGTGGTGGCGCAGACGGTGGTTTCGGTCGGTCCGTAGGCGTTGATCAGGGCGCGGCCGGCCGCCCAGGGGGTGACCAGGTGGGCGGGGAGGGCTTCGCCCGCGGTGATGAGGGTGGTGAGGCGGGGGAGCTCGCGGGGGTCGAGATCGGGGAGGACGGCGGGGGGAAGGGTGGCGTGGGTGACGTTCTGGTCGGTGACGAGGCGGGTCAGCGCCGGGCCGGGGAGCAGGTCGTCGCGGGTGGCGGCGATGAGGGTGGCACCGGTGCACAAGGTGACGGCGATCTCGGAGACGGCGGCGTCGAAGCTGGGTGAGGCGAACTGCAGGACGCGGCTCGCGGCTGTGATTGCGAACGTGTCGGCCTGTGCGGTGACCAGGCTCGCCAGGCCGTGGTGGGTGACGGTGACGCCCTTGGGGCGGCCGGTGGAGCCGGAGGTGTAGATGATGTAGGCCGGGTGGGCGGTGCGCAGGGGACCGTGTCGCTCGGTGTCCGTCAGGTCGTGGTCGGGGAGGGCCGACAGGGCCTGTCGCAGCTGGGGGTCGTCCAGGGACAGCTGTGTGACGTCGGCCGCGCTCAGCTTTTGCAGCGTTGCTGCGCTGGTGATGAGGAGTGTGGGCCGGGCGTCGGTGAGCTGGTAGGCGATGCGGTCGGTGGGGTAGGCGGGGTCGATCGGCAGGTAGGCGCCGCCGGCCTTGGTGACGGCCAGGATGGTGATGATGAGGTCGATGGACCGGGGCAGGGCCAGGGCGACCAGTTGCTCGGGTCCGACGCCGTGCTCGACCAGGTGGCGGGCGAGGCGGTTGGCGCGGGCGTTGAGGTCGGCGTAGGTGAGTTCGGTGTCGCCGAGCACCACCGCGGTCGCGTCCGGGGTGCGGGCGGCCTGGGCCTGGAACAGCTCGGGCAGCGTCCTCGCCGGCACGTCCCGCGCCGTGTCGTTCCACTCCACCAGGACACGCCGGCGCTCATCGGCACCCAGCACCTCGATGTCGCCGAGCGGCACATCCGGAGCCGATTCCAGCGCGGCGACCACCCCCTCGCCGACGGTCTCCATCATGGCGCACAGGACGTCGGGCGACCCGGGTGCGACGACCTGAGCCGTGAGGACGAACCCGTCGCCCGTGTCGTCGACGATCATTCCGACGGGGTAGTTCGTCCGCTCCTGCATGAACAGCACGTCCACGCCCGGAAGCCCGTCACGTGCCTGCTCGGAATCCGCCCTGCTGTGGCGGTAGTTCAGGAGCGACGTGAACAGCGGGGCGTCCCCGCGCATCCCGCTCGCCCGCTGTGCCAGCGCGAGCGGTGCGTGTTCGTGCAGCAGCAATTCGGCCAACTGGGCCTGTACGGCGCCGACGACGTCGCGCGTGGTGGTGCCGCCGGTGCTGACGCGGACCGGGAGGGTGTTGATGAACAGACCCACGACCCGTTCGGCGCCCGCGCCCATCCGGCCGAACAGGATCGTCCCGAAGACCACGTCGTCGCGGCCCGAGGTCGCGGCCAGCACGCGGGCCCACATAACGTGGAACAACGTCGCCGGGCTGACGCCGAGGCGCCGTGCCTGCTCACGGAGTCTCTCCGAGAGTCGCGGATCCATACGGGCGGTGGACTCGGTGGCCCCCGTACCGTCTCCCCGGACGTCCACCAGCCCGAACGGGGCGGTCGGCTCGGTGACGTCACCCAGCAGGCGACCGAAGTACGTCTCGTGTTCCTGCCGGGACACCTGGCCTCGTGCCTGGGCGACGACGTCGCGGTAGGGAGACGGTGCGGGCAGCTCGTCGTCGCGTCCGTCGATGAACGCCTGCACCTCGCCCAGGATGACGTCCAGCGCGGTGTGGTCCTGGATCAGATGGTGGACCTGCACCAGTGCGAGCCATTGTCCGCTGCCCGGCTGCGCGGCCACGTGCATACGGATCAGCGGAGCACTGCCGACGGTCATGGACCGGGGGCACACCGCCAGCAGCCGGGCGACCAGTTCGCGGTCGTCGGCCGAAACGTCGGCGTCGCCGGTGAGCACGACTTCCCGCACCGGCAGCACGGCGCGCCGGAGCACCATCTGCACCGGCTCGGGCAGCCCTTCCCAGAGCACAGCGGTCCTCAGGTTGTCGTGCCGGTCCACCACCTTCTGCAAGGCGGCCACGAACGCGTCGAGTCTGTCGCGGGAATCGAAGCGGAGAACGGTGGGGAGGACGTACACGTCCTCATCCGTGGTCCCGCCGCCCATGAGGTGGTGGAAGAGGATGCCCTCCTGCAGCGGGGCGAGCGGGTACACGTCCGCCACGTTCGCGGCGCCGCCGGGGATGCGGGCGGTGATCTCCGCGATGTGCCCGGTGTCCAGGTCGACCAGGGGAAGCATGTCCGGCGTGATCACCTGCGAACCGACCGGGATGCGGTTCGCGGGGACCTGCACCTCGGCCCGACCGGTGGTCGCCGCGAGACCGGCCACGGTGGGTGTGGTGAACAGGGACCGCACGTCGACCGACAGGCCACGGGCGCGCAGCCGTTCCACCAGCGTCACGGCCAGCAGCGAGTGCCCGCCGAGGTCGAAGAAGTTGTCGTCCACCCCGACGTGCGGCCGGCCGAGGATCTCGGCGAAGGCCTCGCACAGGATCTCCTCGCGGGGGGTGCGCGGCCCCCGGCCGGCGTGCCCCGTGCCGTAGTCGGGCGCGGGCAGGGCGGCCCGGTCGAGCTTGCCGTTCACCGTGACGGGGAGGGCGTCCAGGACCACCACGGCCGAGGGCACCATGTAGTCGGGCAGCAGGCCGGCGACGTGGGTGCGGACGTCGGTGCCGTCGATGTCGCTCTTGGGGACGACGTAGCCGATGAGGCGTTTGTCGCCGGGGTGGTCCTCGCGGACGATGACGGCGGCCTGGGCAACGGACGGGTGGGAGGCCAGCGCGGCTTCGACCTCGCCGAGCTCGATGCGGAAGCCGCGGATCTTGACCTGGTCGTCGGTGCGCCCGAGGTATTCCAGCTGACCGTCGGTGGTCCAGCGGACGAGGTCGCCGGTGCGGTACATGCGTTCGCCGGGCCCGCCGTGGGGGTTGGCGACGAAGCGCTCGGCGGTCAGACCGGGGCGCTTGAGGTAGCCGCGGGCGAGCTGGGCGCCGGCGAGGTAGAGCTCGCCGGGGACGCCGGGGGGAACGGGTCGCAAGGAGGCGTCGAGGACGTAGGTGCGGGTGTTCCACACCGGTCGGCCGATGGGGACGGTCGGGCCGTCAGCTGCGAGATGCGAGGCGTGGGTGACGTCGATGGAGGCTTCGGTGGGGCCGTAGAGGTTGTGCAGGGGAGCGTTCAGCGTGCGCAGGAACTGGTCGCGGAGCTCGGGGGTGAGGGCTTCGCCGCTGCAGAGGACGGCGCGCAGGGTGGTGCAGCGGGAGGCCGAGGGCTCGGTGAGGAAGGCCTTCAGCATGGAGGGGACGAAGTGGCTGACGGTGACGTGCCGGGTCCGGATGAGGTCGGCCAGGTAGCCGGGGTCGCGGTGTCCGGCGGGGCGGGCCACCACCAGGACGGCGCCCTGGAGGAGGGGCCAGAAGAACTCCCAGACCGACACGTCGAATCCGAACGGGGTCTTCTGCAGCAACCGGTCCGAGGCTCCGATCGGGTACTGGTGCTGCATCCATTCCAGTCGGTTGACCACCCCCTGGTGCGGTACGGCGACACCCTTGGGCCGTCCGGTCGAGCCGGACGTGTAGATGACGTACGCCGGGTGCGCGGGCAGCAGCACACCATGGCGGTCACTGTCGTCCAGGTCGGTCGGGGACAGGCCGTCGAGGGTGAGCGTCGTGTCCGGGTCGTCGAGGACGAGGTGCCGCACCTCCTCACCGGCGGGGAGACGGGGGAGGAGAGCGCCGGTGGTGACGACGACGGCGGGCCGGGCGTCGGAGAGCAGGTGGGCGATGCGGTCGGCGGGGTGGTCGGGGTCGATGGGGACGTAGGCGCCGCCGGCTTTCACCACCGCCAGGAGGGTGACGACCAGATCGGCGGAGCGTTCGAGATGCACCCCGACGAGGGTCTCCGGGCCGACGCCGTGGCCGGCCATGTGGCGGGCGAGACGGTTGGCGCGGGCGTTGAGCTCGGAGTAGGACACCTCGAAGTCCTCGAACATCACCGCCGCCGCGTCGGGGGTGCGAACCACCTGTGCCTGGAACAGCTCGGGCAGCGTCGCCGCCGGGACGTCGTGCGCGGTGTCGTTCCACCCGACCACGACCTGCCGGCGTTCGGCCGGGCTGAGCAGGTCGATGTCGTCGACGGGCTGTGCCGGGTCGGCGGTCACCGCGTCCAGTACCCGCACGAAGCGCTCGATCAGTGTCCGCACGGTGCCGTGGTCGAACAGGTCCGCCGCGTAGCCGATGCCACCCACGAGACCGGCCGGGACGCCGCCGGGACCGAAGGTCTCCCGGACGGAGACGGCGAGGTCGGCCCGGGCCGGCGCCTCCCTGCTCGCCAGCACGGTCACGTCCAGGCCGGGCAGCGCGAGGGCCGGTTCGACGTTGTCCTGCAACGCCAGCATGACCTGGAACAACGGCTGACGGGCCAGCGACCGGGCGGGCGCGAGATCCTCCACCAGCCGCTCGAAGGGCAGTTCCTGATGGGTCAGCGCGTCCAGATTCCGTTCGTGCACCCGGGCCAGCACATCACGGAAGGACGGGCGTCCCGACAGGTCGCCGCGGATCACCAGGGTGTTCACGAAGAAGCCGACGAGCTCGTTGAGAGCGACCTCGGTACGCCCGGCCACCGGAGTCCCGATGGGGATGTCGGTGCCGGCGCCGAGACGGGAGAGGGTGGTGGCGAGAGCGGCATGGAGCACCGCGAACATGGTGACGCCCTCGGCCCGGGCAAGGGCGGCGAGCCGCCGATGCAGGTCGGCGGGGATGTCGAGGTCCGCGCTGCCGTTGCGGTGGCTCGGCACGGACGAGCGCGGACGGTCGAACGGCAGGGGCAGTTCCTCCGGCAGGTCGGCCAGCGCCTGCCGCCAGTACGACAGTTCCTGATGGAGGAAGCTCGCCGGGTCGTCCTCGCCCCCGAGGAGTTCACGCTGCCAGAGGGCGTAGTCGGCGTACTGGATCGGGAGCGGATCCCAGGTGGGGGCGTGACCGTTGCACCGGGCGGTGTAGGCGGTGGAGACGTCCCGCGCCAAAGGCGCCAGGGACCAGCCGTCACTCGCGATGTGATGGGCCACCAGGACCAGCACGTGGTCGCGTGGTGCCACCGCGAGAAGACATGCCCGCAAGGGGATCTCGCGGGAGAGGTCGAACGGACGGGCGGATTCCTCGGCCACCACCCGCGCGATGTCGTCTTCCGCCACCTCGATCACCGGTAGCCGCAGGCTGGTGTCGTCCGGGGAGAGGATCCGCTGCTCGGGGACGCCGTCATCCGTCGCGATCAGCGTACGCAGCGCCTCGTGCCGCTCGGTCAGGTCCGCCAGTGCCGTGTGCAGGGCCTCCCGGTTCAGGTCACCGGTGAGCCGCAGAGTGATCGGGATGTTGTACATCCCGTTGGGTCCCTGCAGTTCACCGAGGAACCACAACCGCTGCTGGGCAAAGGACAGAGGAATCATCGGAGTGCTCTCTACGACAAATGACGGACTGAACAGGTAAGGGTGCGCAGGAACGACAGTGCCTAGCGCGGGCGGGGACGCAGGACGGGCCGGCTGTTCTTCTCCGGTCCCAGCCGCTTCGCCAGTCCGGCCGGAGTGGGCGCTTCGAAGATCGCGCGGATCGGCACTTCCCTGTTGAGGGTGGCGCGGATATGACCGGCGAGCTGGGTCGCGAGGAGGGAATGCCCGCCGAGGTCGAAGAAGTTGTCGTCCACTCCGAAGCCGGGGACGCCCAGCACCTTGGCGAAGATGTCGCAGAGAGCGGCTTCCTCGGCTGATGCGGGTTCCCTCCGCTCGCCTTGGCCGGCGTAATCGGGCGCCGGGAGGGCGGCACGGTTCAGCTTGCCGTTCACCGTCAGCGGCAGCGCGTCCAGGACGACGATCGCGGACGGGACCATGTACTCCGGCAGCAGGGTCGCGACATGGGTCCGGAGGGCGCCGCCCGCCGCCCGGAAGGCGTCGACGTCCTCGGCGGACAACTCGCACGCCGGGACGATGTAGCCGGTGAGGCGTTTGTCGCCGGGTTGGTCTTCCCGGACGATGACGGCGGCTTGGCCCACGGCCGGGTGGGTGAGGAGTGCGGCTGCGATTTCGCCGAGTTCGATGCGGAAGCCGCGGATCTTGACCTGGTCGTCGGTGCGGCCGAGGTATTCCAGTTGCCCGTCGGTGGTCCAGCGGGCGAGGTCGCCGGTGCGGTACATGCGTTCGCCGGGCCCGCCGTGGGGGTTGGCGACGAAGCGTTCGGCGGTCAGTGTGGGCCGGTCGAGGTATCCCCGGGCGAGTTGGACTCCGGCGAGGTACAGCTCTCCGGCGACGCCGGGCGGTACCGGTCGCAGTGCTGTGTCGAGGACGAATGTCTGGGTGTTCCAGACGGGACGGCCGATGGGCACGACGCCGCCGGTGTCGGCGTCGGGTTCGCAGGCGTGGGCGGTGACGTCGATGGAGGCTTCGGTGGGTCCGTACAGGTTGTGCAGGGGGACGCCGATGAAGGCCGTGAACCGGTCGCGGAGTTCGGCGGGCAGGGCTTCGCCGCTGGCCATGACGGCGCGCAGTGATGGCAGGGCCCATTGGGAGGTCTCGGCCGCGGTGACGAAGAGCTGCAGCATTGATGGGACGAAGTGGGCGATGGTCACGTGTTCGCGGCGGATGAGGTCGGCGAGGTAGTCGGGGTCGCGGTGTCCGCCGGGGCGGGCCATGACGAGGGTGGCGCCTTCGAGGAGGGGCCAGAAGAACTCCCATACGGACACGTCGAACCCGAACGGTGTCTTCTGCACCACCCGGTCGTCCGCTGTCAGCCGGTAGGTGTCCTGCATCCACGCGAGCCGGTTCACGACACCCGCGTGGGGGACCGCAACGCCCTTGGGCCGTCCGGTGGAGCCGGAGGTGTAGATGACGTACGCCGAGTGGGCGGGCAGCGGCACCTGGTCGCGGTCGGTGTCCCCCTGGCTCTGCAACTCGGTCACGGCCGCGGGGTCGTCCAGCACCACGCGTGCCACGTCCTCGGGCAGGGCACCCTCGAACTGGCGGGTGGTCACCACCAGCGCCGGTGTGGCGTCACGCAGCACATAGGCCACTCGTTCCGCCGGGTACTCCGGGTCGACCGGCACGTACGCCGCACCGGCCTTGAGCACGGCGAGCAGCGTGACGACGAGTTCCGGCGAGCGGTCCATCATCACCGCCACCCGCTGCTCCGGGCCCGCACCACGGGACACCAGCAGACGTGCCAGCCGGTTGGCCCGCGCGTTCAGCTCCGCGTAAGACAGTTCGGCGTCCTCGAACGCCACGGCGGTGGCGTCCGGGGTCCGGGCTGCCTGCGACTGGAACAGCTCCGGAAGCGTCGCGGGAGCGACATCGCGGGCGGTGTCGTTCCACTCGACCAGCAGTCGGCGCTCCTTGTCGTCCAGAACGTGGATCGCACGCAACGGCCGCCCGGGATCCTCCTCGAGCGCCGTGACGAGATCCCCGACCGCGGTGTGCATGAAGGCGCCCACCGATCGCGGATCGACCGGCGCCACCGACTGGACGGTGAAGGTGAACAGGGGGTCCTGGTCGTTGACGGCGAATTCCAGCGGGTAGTTGGTGCGCTCGTGCCCGTGCAGCAGTTCGACGCCTTCGGGGGTCGGTGCGGCGGTGTCCTCGGCGTGCCGGTAGTTGAACAGCGAGGTGAACAGCGGCGTCCGAGCGGGAAGAGCGCTGGCCCGCTGAGCCAGGATGAGCGGCGCGTGCTCGTGCACCAGCAGGTCCGCGAGCTGCCGCCGCAGGGCGTGCACAGCGTCGCGCACGCTCACGGAGCCGACGTCGAGGCGGGCCGGCAGCGTGTTGACGAACAGACCGGGCACCTGGTCCGCGCCGGCTCCGGCGTTCATCCGGCCGAACAGCACGGTGCCGAACACCACGTCGTCACGGCCGGAGGTTGCCGCCACGACGCGCGCCCAGGCGACGTGGAACAGCGTCGCCGGGCTGACACCCAGGCCTCGCGCCTGCTCCCTCAATCGCCGCGCCACATCCGCGTCGAGTGGCATGCGCACCTCGGACACGCCGCGGCCGTCGCCGTGCACGTCCAGCAGCCCGTACGGCGCGGTCGACTCGCTCACGTCCCCCAGGAGTTCCGCGAAGAACCGCTCGTGCTCCTGCGCCGAGATCATGAGCCGTGCCCGCGCGACGAACTCGCGGAACGGCAGCGGCGCCGGCAGCGTGTCCCCGCTGCCGGAGAGGATCGCGCGGATCTCCTTGAAGACCAGGGCGAGGGACGTACGGTCCTGCACCAGGTGATGCACTTCGAGCAGGACGTACCACCGCCCGTCGTCAGCCTCCTGCGCGACGCAGGCCTGCAGCAGGGGGGCGCGCCGGACGTCCATCGGCGCGGTGCGCGTGGCCAGCAGGCCGCCCACGACATCCGCGCCCTCCAGTTGGAGGGTCCGGACCGAGACGGGGGCGGTGCGCAGGACGACCTGGACGGGCTCCCGGAGCCCTTCCCACAGGAAGGCCGTCCGCAGGATGTCGTGCCGGTCCACCACCTGCTGCACGGCGGCGAGGACGGCGTCCACCCGCTGCCGGGAGTCGAAGCCGAGGACGTACGGCAGCGTGTACAGGTCGCTGCCGTTCTCGCCCTCCAGCAGGTGGTGGAAGAGGATGCCCTCCTGGAGCGGGGCCAGCGGGTAGATGTCGGCGATGTTGGCCGCACCGCCGGGCACCTCCGCGGTGATTGCGTCGATCTCCTCCGCCGTGAGATCGGCCAGCGTCACCATCTCCGGCGTGATCGTCGTGGCACCTGCGGGGATGCCGTTGTCCGGCAGCACCACCTTCGGAGCGCCCTCCAGTGCCGCCAGACCGGCCACGGTCGGGCTGGTGAACAGCGTCCGCACATCCACCGCGACGCCCGCCGCCCGGGCCCGCTCCACCAGCGTCACCGCCAGCAGGGAGTGCCCGCCCAGCTCGAAGAAGTCGTCATCGACACCGACGGAGGGCAGGCCGAGCACCTCGGCGAACAGCGCACACAGGATCTCCTCCTGCACCGTCGACGGCCCACGCCCGGTGACCCCCGCACCGTAATCCGGAGTCGGCAGCGCCCTCCGGTCGAGCTTGCCGTTGACCGTCAACGGCAGTTCGTCGAGCACCACGATCGCGGCCGGGACCATGTACTCGGGCAACATCCGAGCCGAGTGAGCGCGGATCTCCGCGACGTCCGTGTCACCTGCTGCCACCACGTACCCGGCCAGGCGCTTGTCGCCCGGCCGGTCCTCTCGCACCACCACGGCCGTCTGCGTGACGGACGGGTGGGTGAGCAGGGCGGCCTCGATCTCGCCGAGTTCGATGCGGAACCCACGGATCTTGACCTGGTCGTCCGTACGCCCCAGGTACTCCAGTTGCCCGTCGGTGTTCCACCGGGCCAGGTCACCCGTGCGGTACATCCGCTCGCCCGGCCCGCCGTAGGGGTTGGCGACGAACCGCTCGGCGGTCAGGCCCGGCCGGTCCAGATAGCCCCGGGCCAGCTGCACGCCGGCGAGGTAGAGCTCGCCCGCCACCCCGGCCGGAACCGGCCGCAGCGCGGCGTCCAGGACGAACACCCGGGTGTTCCAGATCGGGCGTCCGATGGGTACCCCGCCGGCGGCGTCGGCCCCCGGCGCGCAGGTGAAGGCGGTGACGTCGATGGCAGCCTCGGTCGGGCCGTACAGGTTGTGCAGCGGGATCGGCAGCACCGCGTGGAACTGGTCGCGCAACGAGGCCGGCAACGCCTCGCCGCTGCAGACCACGGCCCGCAGGGATGAGCAATCCCGGGCGGTGGGCTCGGCGACGAACACCTGCAGCATCGACGGGACGAAGTGGGCGACGGTGACCTGCTCGCGCTGGGCCAGCCCGGCCAGGTACCCCGGGTCACGGTGACCGCCCGGACGGGCCGCCACCAGCGTCGCACCTTCGATGAGCGGCCAGAAGAACTCCCACACCGACACGTCGAACCCGAACGGCGTCTTCTGCACCACCCGGTCGTCCGACGTCAGCCGGTAGGCGTCCTGCATCCACGCCAGCCGGTTGACCAGGCCCCCGTGGGTGATCGTGACGCCCTTGGGACGTCCGGTGGAGCCTGAGGTGTAGATGACGTACGCCGGGTGATCGACGAGCAGGCCGCAGGTGCGGTCGCCGTTCTCGAGGTCGATCGCGGACAGACGGCTCAGGGTGGTGGTCAGCTCCGGGTCGTCAAGGACGAGGCAGGGGACCTGTGCGCCGTTCGCCGGCTTCAGGGCATGGGTGGTGAGCAGAAGGACGGGTCCGGCGTCGTCCAGGAGACGGGTGATGCGGTCGGCGGGGTGGTCGGGGTCGACGGGGAGGTAGGCGGCGCCTGTTTTGAGGACGGCCAGCAGGGTGACGACGAGATCGACCGAGCGTTCCAGGTGCACCGCGACGAGGGTCTCGGGACCGGCGCCGCGTCCGGCCATGAGACGGGCGAGCCGGTTGGCACGTGCGTTGAGGTCGGCGTAGGACAGCCGGACGTCCTCGAAGACCACGGCGGTGGCGTCGGGGGTGCGTGCGACCTGTGCCTGGAAGAGGTCAGGAAGCGTCGCCACCGGCACCTCGTGGGCGGTGTCGTTCCACTCCGTCAGCACGCGGTGCCGCTCGTCCGGGCTGAGCAGCTCGATGTCCGTGATGGGCCGTGCCGGGTCGGCGGTCACGGTGTCGAGGACCCGGACGAACCGCGCGGCCATCGATTCCACCGTGGCGTGGTCGAACAGGTCGGCGGCGTAGGTGATGGAGCCGATCAGGCTGCCGGCGTGCGTCTCACGGAGCTGGAAGTCGAGGTCGAACTTCGCGGGCTGATCGCCCGCGTCCAGGAGGTGGGTTTCGACGCCGGGCAGATCGAGACTCGCGGGAGCGGCGTTCTGCAGGGCGAGCATGACCTGGAACAGGGGGTGGCGGGCCATGGACCTGGAGGGGGCCAGGTCTTCCACCAGTCGTTCGAACGGCACGTCCTGGTGGGCGAAGGCGTCCAGACCCCGTTCGCGTACGCGGTGCATCAGTTCGCGGAAGGACGGTTCGCCCGAGACGTCGGTGCGGATGACCAGGGTGTTCACGAAGAACCCGACCAGCTCGTCCAGGCTTTCGTCCGTGCGCCCCGCCAGCGAGGTCCCGATGGGGATGTCGGTACCCGCGCCGAGGCGGAAGAGCAGCGCCGCGAGGGCGGCCTGGAGCACCATGAACACGGTGACGCCCTCGGCGCGCGCCAGGTCGTTGATCCGCTGGTGGAGTTCGTTCTCGATGCGCACGCCGACGGTGCCGCCGCGGTGGCCGGCCACCGGTGGCCGGGGCCGGTCGGTGGGCAGGGTGAGTTCCTCCGGCAGGCCGGCGAGGGCCTCGCGCCAGTAGTCCAGCTGGTGGCTGAGGATGCTCGCCGCGTCGTGGTCCTCGCCCAGGAGATCGCGCTGCCAGAGGGTGTAGTCCGTGTACTGGACCGGGAGCGGTTCCCAGGCCGGCGCTTGGCCGTCGGCGCGGGCGGTGTAGGCAGTGGAGATGTCGCGGGCGAGTGGTGCGAGGGACCAGCCGTCGCCGGCGATGTGGTGCAGCACCAGGACCAGGACGTGTTCCTGCGGTGCGACAGTGAACAGCCGTGCTCGCAGGGGAAGTTCAGCGGTGAGGTCGAAGGGGCGACGTGCTTCCTCCGCCACCGCCTGCGCCAACTCGCCCTCCGTCATCTCCTCCGGGAAGAGCGGTAGGTCGATCGCCTGCTGGGCGAGGACCCGCTGCTCGGGTGTGCCGTCGACATGTCCGAAGACGGTGCGGAGGACTTCGTGGCGGGTGACGACGTCGTTGAGAGCGGTTCGCAGGACATCGGGGGCGAGGTCGCCGGTGAGGCGGAGCGCGATGGGGATGTTGTAGAGCGCGGACGGTCCTTCCAGCTGTTCCAGGAACCACAGGCGCTGCTGGGAGTACGACAGCGGCACCGTCCCAGGCCTCGGCCGGACCGTCAGCGGCAGGCGCGCCGCGTCGGAGCCGGTCTTGGCGAGACGGAGGGCGAGCCCGGCGACGGTGGGGGTCTCGAACACGGCCCGAACCGGGACTTCGGCCCCGAGGGTGGTGCGGATGCGGCTGACCAGGCGCGTCGCCAGGAGCGAGTGGCCGCCGAGGTCGAAGAAGTTGTCGTCCACCCCGACATACGGGAGACCGAGGACGCCGGCGAACGCCTGGCTGAGGAGCTGTTCCTGGAGGGTCCGTGGTTCCCGGCCCGGGCTCGTGGCGGTGTAGTCGGGGGCGGGCAACGCCTTGCGGTCCAGTTTGCGGTTCACCGTGAGCGGGAGCGCGTCCAGTTCGACGATCGCCGCCGGCAGCATGTAGTCCGGCAGCACGGAGGACAGGCCGGTGCGGAGGTCCGCGATGTCCACACCGTCCGTAGCGCTCGCCGGGACGACGTACCCGACCAGGCGCTTGTCGCCGGGCTGGTCCTCCCGCACCACCACCGCCGCCTGGGCGACGGACGGGTGGGTGAGCAGGGCGGTCTCGATCTCCCCGAGTTCGATGCGGAAGCCGCGGATCTTGACCTGGTCGTCGGTACGGCCCAGGAACTCGAGTCGGCCCTCGGCGTTCCACCGGACCAGGTCACCGGTCCGGTACATCCGCTCGCCCGACGCCCCGAACGGGTTCGCCGTGAACCGCTCGGCGGTCAGCCCGGGACGGTCCAGATATCCCCGCGCCAGCTGGACGCCGGCCAGGTACAACTCCCCGGCCACCCCAGGCGGCACCGGCCGCAACGACCGGTCCAGCACAAAGGCGCGGGTGTTCGCTATCGGACGGCCGATCGGGGGAATGCGGCCCGACGACGGCGCGGCACACCGCATGAGCGTGGCCCCAATGGTCGTCTCCGTCGGCCCGTAGCTGTTGTAGAACGCACGATCTGCAGTGGTCCACCGGTCGACCAGCCCCGCGTCCGGCGCCTCACCCCCCACCACGAGCAACCGCAGCTCCGGCAACCGTGCGGGGTCCAGCGGCCGCGCCACCCCCGGTGTCACATGCGCCACCGACACGCTCTGCGCACGCATCAGACCCTGCAGGCGATCGAGGTCGACCCGATCCTCATCGGCAGCGAGCACGAAAGCCGCACCGGAGGTCAGGGTCATGAAAAGGTCCTGCACCGACACATCGAAGCTGAACGCCGTCGCCCCCAGCACCCGCGAACGCTCGTCGATCCCGTATTCCGACGCGACGGCGGCGATGTTGTTGGCGAGCGAGCGATGCGTGACCACCACGCCCTTGGGGCGCCCCGTGGAGCCCGAGGTGTAGACGACGTACGCGCGGTGGTCGAGCAGCAGCGGGCTGCGCCGTTCCACGTCCGACAGATCATGCGCGGCGCGGCCCGACAGGTCCTGCCGCAACAGGGGGTCGTGGAGTGACAAACGAGCCACGTCGACGCCCCGCAGACTCTCCCACGTCGCATCGTCGGCGATGAGGACCGTGGGCCGTGCCTCAGACAGCACATAGGTGATGCGATCGACCGGGTGACCCGGATCGATCGGGAGGTAGGCAGCCCCTGCCTTGTGTACGGCCAGGAAGGCGACGATGAGGTCGACGGACCGAGGGAGCGCGAGAGCGACGATGTCTTCAGGCCGTACGCCGCGGTCGATGAGAAGTCGGGCGAGACGGTTGGCGCGGGCGTTGAGTTCCGCGTAGGACACTTCGACGCCTTCGAACGCCACGGCCGGCGCCGAGGGAGTACGCGTGACCTGGGTCTCGAACAGCTCCGTGACCGTGGTCTGCGGCACCTGCCGGGTGGTGTTGTTCCACTCCTCCAGGACGCGGTGGTGTTCGGCCGGACTGAGGATGCCGATCCGGCTCACGAGGACGGACGGCTGTGCCGTGACCGCTTCCAGGACTCGGACGAATCGTTCACCGATGCCGGCCGCGGTGTGGTGGTCGAACAGGTCGGTGGCGTAGGTGATCACGCCGTGCAGGCCCGCCGGGGTTCCGCTGTCGGTGAGGTGTTCGTTGAGCTGGAGGTCCAGGTCGAACTTGGCGGGACCGTTGCCGGTGGGCAGGGCCGCGACGGTCAAGCCGGGCAGGTCGAGCTTGGCCTGTCCGGTGTTCTGCAGGGTGAGCATCACCTGGAACAGGGGGTGGCGGGCCATCGACCGGGTCGGTGTGAGCTCTTCCACGAGGCGCTCGAAGGGTACGTCCTGGTGCGCGTAGGCGTTGAGTGCGTGCTCACGAGTGCGCTCGAGGAGCTGCGTGAAGTCGGGATTCCCTGACAGGTCGGAGCGCAGGACGAGGGTGTTGACGAAGAAGCCGACGAGGTCGTCGAGTGCTTCGTCGGTGCGTCCGGCGATGGGGGTGCCGATGGGGATGTCCTCACCGGCGCCCAGGCGGTTCAGCAGCACAGCCAGTGCGGCCTGCATCACCATGAACACGGTCACACCGTGTTCCCGGGCCAGTTCCACGACGGCCTGGTGCACTTCGGCGTCGACGTGCAGATCGACGGTGGCGCCGCGATGGGAGGCCGCCGGTGGACGCGGCCGGTCGGCCGGCAGCGCCAGTTCCTCGGGCGCCCCGTCCAGCGTGTGGCGCCAGTAGACCAACTGTTCCGACAGCAGGCTGGCGGAATCGGACGCGTCGCCCAGCAACTGACGCTGCCACAGGCTGTAGTCGGCGTACTGCACGGGCAACGGCCCCCATGTGGGGACGTCACCGTTGGCGCGGGCGGTGTGGGCGGTCGATACGTCGTGGGCCAGCGGGCCCAGCGACCAGCCGTCTCCGGCGATGTGGTGCATCACCACGACCAGCACATGGTGATCGGGACCGGTCCGGAACAGTCGGGCGCGCAGCGGGATCTCGTCCGCGAGATCAAACCGGTGCTGCGCCGTTTCGGTGATCAGGCGGTTCAGCTCAGGCTGCGGGACCTGTTCGACGTCGACGACCGTAAGTAGGTCACCGATCGTGTCGGCGTCGATGATCTGCTGGTAGGGCTGGCCGTCGACGGTGGTGATCACCGTGCGCAGGACTTCGTGTCGGCGCACGACGTCGTGCAGCGCGGCGTGGAGGGCGTCGGTGTTCAGGGTGCCGGTCAGCCGCAGCGCCATCGGGATGTTGTAGGTGGCCGACGGGCCCTCCAGCTCGCCCAGGAACCACAGACGCTGCTGGGCGAAGGACAGTGGCACCAGTTCCGGGCGCTGCGCCGGTGCCAGCGGGGGCCGGGAGGCGTTGGAGGTGGTCAGCCGGTCGGCGAGGGCGGCCGGGGTGGGGGTCTCGAACAGCGCCCGGATCGGGATCTCCACGCGGAATACCGACCGGATGCGGCTGGTCAGGCGGGTCGCGAGCAGGGAGTGGCCGCCGAGGTCGAAGAAGTTGTCGTCGACGCCGACCGACGGCAGGTTGAGCACTTCGGCGAAGACGGCGCACAGGATTTCTTCCTGGGCGTTCGCCGGACCTCGGCCGGTGACCCCGGCGGTGTAGTCGGGGGCGGGCAGGGCCTTGCGGTCCAGCTTGCGGTTGACGGTGAGCGGGAGCGTGTCCAGTTCGACGATGGCCGCCGGAAGCATGTAGTCCGGCAGCACGGCTGACAGGCCGGCATGGACGTCCGCGATGTCGACACCGTCCGGAGCGCTCGAGGGGACGACGTATCCGACCAGGCGCTTGTCGCCGGGCTGGTCCTCGCGGACGATGACGGCGGCCTGGGTGACGGCGGGGTGGGAGGCCAGGGCGGCTTCGACCTCGCCGAGTTCGATGCGGAAGCCGCGGATCTTGACCTGGTGGTCGGTACGGCCCAGATACTCCAGCTGCCCGTCGGCAGTCCAGCGAACCAGGTCCCCGGTCCGGTACATCCGCTCACCCGGTTCGCCGTAGGGGTTGGCGACGAACCGCTCCGCGGTCAGGCCGGGCCGGTCGAGGTACCCCCGGGCCAGGCCGGCTCCGGAGATGTACAGCTCCCCGGGCACGCCGCTCGGTACCGGCCGAAGCGCGGCGTCCAGGACGAATACCCGGGTGTTCCAGATGGGCTGTCCGATCGGTATGCGGCCGTGGTGTCCGGGATGCAGGGGCGCCAGCGTCGACCAGACGGTGGTTTCGGTGGGGCCGTACAGGTTGGTCACCGACGTCGTGGTCGCCGTCAACTGCTGGGCGAGCGCCGGGGGCAGTGCCTCACCGCCGACCAGTGCCCGCAGTCCGCTGATCGCGTCCGGGGCCTCCACGGCCAGGGTCTGCCATACCGCGGGCGTCGCCTGCAGGACCGTGGCCGCCGACTGGCGGATGAGTTCCGCCAGCGCCTGCGGGTCCCGGGTGGTGTCCCGGTCTGCGAGCACCACGCGGGCGCCCGACACCAGGGGTACGTACACCTCCAGTGTGTGGATGTCGAACGCCACTGTGGTCACTGCGACGAGGGCGTCGTCGGCGTCCAGCGTCAGGTGCTCGCGCATGGCGGCGACGAAGTTGCCGAGCGCGTGGTGGGAGACCACCGTGCCCTTCGGCCGGCCCGTGGAGCCCGAGGTGTAGATCACGTACGCGGGGTGGGCGGGCAGCAGTGCCGCGCCGCGGCCGGCGGCGGTCAGGTCCCCGCCCTCAAGACGTGAGATCGCCTCGACGGTTTCGGGGACGTCCACGACCAGCCGCTCCGTACCCTCGGGCAGTACCGGCGCCACCGCACGGGTGGTCACCACCAGCGCGGGCCGGGCGTCGGTCATCACGTAGGCGATGCGATCGACCGGGTGACCGGGATCGATCGGGAGGTAGGCAGCCCCTGCCTTGAGTACGGCCAGGATGGCGACGATGAGGTCGACGGAGCGGGGCAGCGCGAGAGCGACCAGTTGTTCGGGCTGTGCCCCGTTCCCGACCAGCAGTCGGGCGAGCCGGTTGGCGCGGGCGTTGAGTTCCGCGTAGGACACTTCGACGCCCTCGAACGCCACGGCGGTGGCGTGCGGGGTGCGTACGACCTGCGTCTCGAACAACCCCGCCACCGTGGCCGGCGGCACCTCCCGGCCGGTGTCGTTCCACTGCTCCAGGATGTGGTGGTGTTCGGCCGCGCTGAGGATGTCGATCCGGCTCACGAGGACCGACGGATCGGCGGTCACCGTTTCCAGGACCCGGACCAGACGTTCGCCGATCCCGGCCGCGGTGTGGTGGTCGAACAGGTCGACGGCATAGGTGATCACGCCGTGCAGGCCCGCGGGCTCGCCTCCGTCGGTGACGTGCTCACTGAGCTGGACGTCGAGGTCGAACTTGGCCGGCACGTCGCCGGTGGGCAGAATCTCGACGTTCAGGCCGGGCAGCTCAAGATCCGGTGTCGTGTTGTTCTGCAGGGTGAGCATGACCTGGAACAGGGGGTGGCGGGCCATCGACCGGGTCGGCGTGAGCTCCTCCACCAGGCGTTCGAACGGCACGTCCTGATGCGCGTACGCGCCCAGAGCCGTCTCACGCGCCTGGCTCAGCATGTCCAGGAACGTCGGATCGCCGGACACATCGGATCGCAGGACGAGGGTGTTGACGAAGAATCCGACGAGGTCCTCCACCGCCTCGTCGGTGCGTCCGGCGATGGGGGTGCCGATGGGGATGTCGTCCCCGGCGCCGAGGCGGTGCAGGAGGACGGCCAGTGCCGCCTGCGTCACCATGAACACGGTGACGCCGTGTGCGCGGGCCAGCTCGACCAGCGCCTGGTGTACTTCGGCGTCGATGTGGAGGTCGACGGTGCCGCCGCGGTGGGTGGCGACCGGTGGCCGGGGCCGGTCGGTGGGCAGCGCCAGTTCCTCGGGCGCCCCGTCCAGCGTGCGGCGCCAGTAGGCGAGCTGCTCCGACAGCAGGCTGCCGGCGTCGGTCGCGTCACCCAGCAGCTCCCGCTGCCACATGCCGTAGTCGGCGTACTGCACCGGCAACGCGCTCCAGGCGGGGAGTTCACCGGTGGCGCGGGCGGCGTAGGCGGCCGACAGGTCACGCGCCAGCGGGCCCAGCGACCAGCCGTCACCCGCGATGTGGTGCACCACCAGGACCACCACGTGCTCGTCCGGCCCCACCTCGGCCAGCGACGCGCGGACGGGGATGTCGGTGGCCAAGTCGAACCGGTGCCCCGCGGCCTCGGTCACCCACGACTGCAGAGCGCCTTCCGTCACCGGTACGACCGGCAGGACGACGCATGCCTCCTCGGACGGAAGGACCCGCTGGTAGGGCCGGCCGTCCACGGTGGTGACGATCGTGCGCAGCACCTCGTGCCGGCCCACGACGTCGTGCAGCGCGGCGCGGAGGGCGTCGGTGTCCAGCATGCCGGTCAGCCGCAGCGCCATGGGGATGTTGTAGGTGGCCGAGGGGCCTTGCAGTTCGCTGAGGAACCACAGGCGTTGCTGGGCGAACGACAGCGGCACCAGCTCCGGTCGCCGCGCGGGCGTCAACGGGGGCCGGGACGCGCCGGAGGTGGTCAGCCGGCCCGCCAGTTCACGGAGTGTGGGTGCCTCGAACAGGGTCCGGATCGGGATCTCCACGCCGAACACCGACCGGATGCGGCTGACCAGACGGGTCGCGAGCAGGGAGTGCCCGCCCACCTCGAAGAAGTTGTGGTCCACCCCGACGGAGGGCAGGTTGAGCACCTCGGCGACCAGCGCGCACAGGATCTCCTCCTGTGCCGTCACAGGACGTCGGCCGCCGGCATCCGCGTCGTGAGTCGGAGCCGGCAGTGCCTTGCGGTCCAGCTTGCCGTTCACCGTGAGCGGGAGCGCGTCCAGTTCGACGATCGCCGCCGGCATCATGTAGCCGGGCAGCACGGCTGACAGGCCGGCACGGACGTCCGCGACGTCCATACCGTCCGGACCGCTCGCCGGGACGACGTATCCGACCAGGCGTTTGTCGCCGGGCTGGTCCTCACGCACGACCACCGCCGCCCGGTCCACGGACGGATGTGCCGTCAGCGCGGCCTCGACCTCACCCGGCTCGATCCGGAAACCACGGATCTTCACCTGGTCATCCGCCCGGCCCAGATACTCCAGCTGACCGTCGGCGCCCCATCGCGCCAGGTCACCGGTGCGGTACATCCGCTCACCCGACGCGAACGGGCTGGCCACGAACCGCTGCGCGGTCAGGGCGGGACGGTCCAGGTATCCCCGCGCCAGCTGCACCCCGGCGATGTACAGCTCGCCTGCGACACCCGGCGGCACCGGTCGCAGCGCACCGTCGAGCACGTACGCCTGGGTGTTCCACACCGGGCGGCCGATGGGCACGGTGGAGTGCTCGCGGTCTGCCGCACTCCATCGTCCATGCGTGACCTGGATGGTCGTCTCGGTCGGCCCGTACAGATTGATCAGCGAAACGCCCCATGCCCTGGCGACCCGCGCCGCCAAAGGAGCGGGAAGCGCCTCGCCACCAGCGAGGACGAGCCGGAGACGACCCGCGTCCTCCAGCGGGAGTGTGTCCAGGATCGAGGGAACCAGCTGCGCCACTGTGACGCCGTGGCCCACGATGTGAGCCATCAGCCGTTGCGGATCCCTGGCCTCCTCGGTGGACACCAGGGACATCGCGGCGCCGCTGACCAGCGGCAGCCACACCTCACATCCGGCCGCGTCGAAGCTCACGGACGTACGTGCCAGAACGACGTCACCGGCCCTCGTGCCGCTTGCCTCGCGCAGGCACACCAACTGGTTCACCAGTCCCGCGTGCGGCACCGCCACGCCCTTGGGCCGGCCGGTGGAACCGGAGGTGTAGATCACGTACGCCGGATGCGCGGACCGCAGCACCCCGCACCGCTCGGCGTCGACCAGGTCGGTGTCACCCAGGTCCCCCAGCACCGCGACGGTACCCGGAGCATCGACCACCAGCGGAGGCACCTCATCCGGCAGTCCCTCCTGCGCCACCTCGCTGGTGAGCACGAGGCCGGGTCGGGCGTCCCGCAGCATGTAGCCGATCCGGTCGGCGGGGTAGGCGGGGTCGACCGGCACGTACGCCGCCCCCGCCTTCACCACCGCCAGCAGGGCGACCACCAGGTCGACCGAGCGGTCCATCAGCACGGCCACCCGGCACTCCGGCCCCACACCCCTGGTGACCAGCAGCCGCGCCAGACGGTTCGCCCGGGCGTTCAGCTCCGCGTACGTCAACCGGGTGTCCCCGAACACCACCGCGGTCGCGTCCGGCGTGCGCGCGACCTGCGACTGGAACAGCTCGGGAAGCGTCGCGAGGGGAACGTCCCGGGTGGTGTCGTTCCACTCCACGAGCATGCGCTGGTGTTCGACGGGGGTGGCCAGATCCAGCCGGGAGATCGGCGCGTCGGGCTCCAGGCCGGCCAGGGCCGCGAGCAGATGCAGGAAACGCGCCTGGTGGGCGGCGTTCTCTTCTTCGGTGTAGAGCGTGGGGTTGGCCAGGAAGTCCAGCCGCAGACCCGCGTCCCGCTCGTAGATGAGGATCGTCAGGTCGTCCACCGCACCGTTCGCCAGGTAGGTGCGCGCGGTGGTCTCGCATCGCCCGAACCGGGGCATCGTCCGGTCATCGGGAAGGAAGTTGATACCAGGGCCGGACAGGTGACCGCCCGTACGGGCGAGTTTCAGGTCGCGATACAGATCCTCGTACCGGTAACGCTGGTGCTGCAGGACCCCCCGGCTCCGCGCGGACGCCTCCCTGGCCAGGTCACGCACGGTCATGCCCGCCGTGATGCGCATACGCAGCGGCAGCACCTGGGCCATGCTCGCCACCGCCCCCTGCACACGCGATCCTCTGCGTGCCGTGACGGTCAGTCCCAGCACGACGTCCTGCACCTGCGCCACCCGGTGCACGTACAGCCCGGCGGCTCCGATCAGCAGGGCGGGCAGAGCGACGCCCGACGCGCGGGCCACCTGTCGAAGCGACTGGGCGACCTCAGCCGAAACCACGGCGGTCCGGCGGTGGGAATCACGAGACGCCGACGCCGTCCGCGAGGCCAGGGTCACGACCTCGGGCGCGTCCCCCATCCGCTCCGCCCAGTACGCCCGGTCCTGCGCGAACTGCGCGCTCCCGCGGTACGACTCATCGTCGGCCACGATCTCCTCGAGGGTCGCGAACGGCGTGAACGGGCAGTCCTGCCCCTCCTCCAGGGCGGTGTAGATCTCCGTCGCCCGGTTCAGCCACACCCCGTACCCGACGGCGTCCACCGCGATGTGATGGGCCCGCAGATACACCACGGTCCTGTCCTCGCCCACCAGGAGCGCGGTGAAGGTGATGATTCCGCCGTGTTCGAGATCGGCGGGGCGGGCGGCGTCGGCACGCATCCATGCCTCAGCGGCCGCCACCGGCTCGGACTCGTCCCGCAGGTCGATCACGGGCAACCGGTAGTCAGGCAGCGGTTCGGCCACCTGCCACGGCCCATCGTCGCCCTGCCCGAACCACCGATGCGACAGCTCGGCCTCGGCCAGCGCCTGGCCGAACGCCTTCTCCAGCAAGCCGAGCTGCAGAGGGCCGGCGATGTCCAGGTACTCCACCATGTTCTGGGCCGGGCTTTCCGGATCCAGTGCCTGGGCGTACCAGATGCCTTTTTGAGCCGCGGTCAGGGCGTTTTTGGCATGGTTAGGCATTTTGCATATCCCGTGTACTTGATATCCAGCGAGAAATCGGCGCGAAATTCCGTGCTGCGCGGAGTCGGCATCCGTCAGCGACAGAGGTGGCCGGCGGATCCTGTTTCGGCTCTCGGAGGTCCGGCCGCGAGCGCCGTGTGATGCTGGACCCACCCGGGTGGCGACCAGCGAAGCTTTAACAACCGTCTGCGAAGGTGTGGTGAGTTCTCGCTGATATCAGAAGAACGAGTCTCCGCCTGCCGTGAATCCGGCCTGGGTGAACAGTTCGGCGCCCGTATGGGGCACCTGTGGTCTGCGTTCAGTCCCCGGGCGGCGGACCGGGGAGCCGCCTCGGAGCTCGGAGGGCGGCGAAGACGTGAAGCGCGTGCGACGGTCCCTGCCCGGGGCTGCTCGGCCCCGAGTGCGGTCCGCTGCGATTCAACGGACCGCCCATCCCGGGGCGTTCAGTTGCCGCCCATGGCATCGACCAGGCTCTTGGGCCGCATGTCGGTCCAAGAGCGCTCGACGTAGTCCAGGCAGTCCTGTCGTGAAGCCTCGCCGAATGCGATATCCCAGCCCTCGGGGACTTCGACAAAGGTCGGCCAAAGTGAGTGCTGCTTCTCCGCATTGACCAGCACCAGGTAAGTGGCTTCCTGGTCCTCGAACGGGTTCGTCATGTCTGGTGCTTCCTGATGCTCGTTCAAATTACCCGTGCTTTACCGAACTTTACTCAGCGGAATGTAGCGATCGCAAGCAAACATGGAGTTACCGCCGACCAGCACCGGGATGATCTTGCGGTTGCAGGTGACAGTGGATCCCGCATTGTCGTCTGGGTGCGGCAGGCCCTGACTGAGCTGCTGCACCGGATCGCGGACCGGCGAGTTCCGGCGCGGACTGCGGGGGTTCAGGCCGGCGGCGACGCCGGGGCGTGTGCGGGTGCCGGGCCTTCGTGGTCGGCATCGCGAAGGGCGCGACGCTCTCCGGCCACTGGCCCGGCTCGCTCCGGCGCCGCGGGTTCGCCGTCCGGCAGACCCTGACCCTCGACCCCGAAACTCCATCGGACAGCACCCTTAGAGCTCGTTGCACGATCTTGTCGATGGCCTCAGATCCGGGGGCTGCGGTGGCAGACTCGGCCGTATGTCCGAGCAGCTTCCAGGTGTGACACCGGCCAGAGTCGCCAATCCGGTTGGTGAGTACGCGCCGCTTCCGGATGTGGCGTCAACGGATGCCACCCACCCCCTGCACAAGTACGCCACGCTCTATCCCGAGGTGGTGGAGGCGGGCTCGCTGCAGAACGCTCTCCAGACGACGGTCGATCGTGAGGGCCGTGCGCTTACGGTCGAGCTGACGTCCTCACCGGGCTGGCGCCTCGTCGCCGCGACGATGGAAGCCGACGATCGCTCGGCGAATGTCCTGATGGCCAGCGGCGAGCGCACGTTCTTGGTCGACTGCTGGGCCCACGAAATCCACATGGCCTCGGGCAGCACGCAGGACCTGGCCGAGGTGGCCGGTGCAGTGCGCACCTGGATTCAGGGGGCCAGGGTGCGCGAGCTCGTCGCGCAGTGGGCCTTCCTGAGGACCTGGGAGCTGGCCGAAGCCCACGAGCGCGGTGAGGCCGTGCCGGCTCGGTGGCAGATGATGCGCGAGTCCGCCGTGCGCAGGCAGGACGCTGACTGGCAGGACCTCATCGAAGCCGCCTTCGAACAGCCGCGACTGCGGGTCCTGTCGCCAGGACGCTCCATGTTCTGGCTGACCTTCAGCCGCCGGGCCGCGCCGCCCATCTGTCACGACCTGCCACGGACCAGACCGCTCGGCAACGGCCGATTCGAGGTGACCTTCGCCGACGGTCGGGTTCAGGAGGTGGACGGTGCGGCGACAACGGTCGCGATGATCCTGGACGGCCTGCCCGACGATGCTGTCCCGCAAGCTTTGGGATCATGACACGACGACGGGCATGGGTTCTTGAGGCGTCTCCAGCAGATGATCGTGCAGCCCAGGGAGACGAGGGCATCGTGGAGGTCGATGCGGCCTTCCCAGCGGACGGCGAGGCGCTTGAACTGGTTCAGCAGAGCGAACGTCTGCTCGACGACGTAGCGGATCCGGCCCAGGCCGTGAATGTCCGGGTGGCCACGTCGGGGGATCACCGGCAGGATGCATCGGCGCCTGAGCTCCGGCGGACCACTTCGCTGTCGTACGCCTTGTCGCCGAGCAGCGCGTCGAGGCGTTTACGGGGTTACGGCCGACCTGCGCTGCACCACGTGATCGTGTTACCAGCTCTCACGCGCTCGAGTTCCGGCGGGTGTCATTCGAAGGCGCGGAGTGCTTCTGTCGCTGTTTCCCGCACGGTCGGATTCGTGTCGTCGGTCAGTTGGGCCAGTAGCGGACGTGCGGGCGGCCAGTGCCGCAGACTGGTGGCGAGGACACCCGCGACTGCGGCGCGTACCCACCAGTCTGGGTCGTCCGTCCTGGACCGCAGGGCATCGAGCGACACGCCCAGCATGCCGAGGCCGCGGGCCGCCCCGGCCCGCACGGACGGTTCGGAGTCGGCGAGCAGTTCACGCAGGGCGGCAGCCGCGGCCGGGGCGCGATCGGAGTTCGCGGCCCTGCGGCCGACCGCCTCGCCCAGCACCGAACGGACGTACCAGGCGGGATCGGAGGCAAGCGGAACCAGGTGGTCGACGGCCGCCGAGGGGGCGGTCCAGGCCAGCAGGAGCACGGCATCATGCCGGACCCAGGGGTCCGGATCCTGCAAGGCCGTGATCACAAGCGCGTATGCCTGTGGGTTGTTGTGCACGCTCGGCAGGGAGTTGAGGGCGGTTCGCCGGATCGTCGCATCGGGGTCGGCCCGCGCGTCGCGCAGTACCCCCATGTCGGGCGTCTCCCATACGTCGCGGAGTGCCCATAGCGCGGCTCTGCGCAAGTCGGGATCATCACCGGCGAGCGCCGGGAGTATGACGGCCCGGCACGCGGTCCGATCGGCTCGCATGACAGCGCTCAACGCCATGCCCAGTTGTTCCCCGTCATCGTCGTCCTCGCTGCGCAGCGCGCCGGCGAAGACCCGCAGGAGCAGCGGGAACGCTTCGGCCCCGGAGAGACCGGCCAAGGCATGTGCCATCAGGTCCCGGCCGTACCAATTACGCTCGCGCGCGTAGCTTTCCAGCGCGGCCTGTACGGACGCTGCCGCCGAGCGATCACCGCTCACGGCCAATTCCCTTACGAGCGGCCAAGGATCACCATCCAGTGTGCCGTCGGCGTACCGGAACAGTTCGGCTGGTGTCACCTGGGCCTCCTGCCCTGAGGTGAGGCGTGGACCGGGGACCTGTTCCCGCCGGTCCAGCGCCCGCATGGCGGGGGTCAGCGTACGCTCCGGTCACCGCACCCGCACAGCACCGCGCTGGGTTTCCGCCTGGCCGGTTCCTCGGAGAACCGGTGCCGTCCTGTCCTGGGTACCGGCAGCCGGGCTTGCTCAGGGGTGCAGGGGGTCCGTGTTTCCGTACCGGTTGCTGCACGGCGGGGCAGTTGTGTGTGCGAGTTGGGGGAGTTGTCTTGATGATGTGGCGGTTCAGGGTGTGTTGTGCGGCGTGTGGATACATTGGGGTCGGCTGTCGGGGCAGGCCGGATGTGGGATCCGGCGGGGTTGAGGAGCTTTTGGTCATGGGGGAGTCCGGGTTCGCCGAGCGCTGGTTGGAGACCGGCTCGGGGCCCGGTGCTGTGGTGCGGGCGCGTGTGGCGCAGGTGAACCAGGCGGTTCAGGCGGCGTACCGGGCGTGGCTGGACCACGCCACCTCGTGCCCGACGTGCCGGGACGGGGCCGCGCGTCAGTGCACGGTGGTGCAGCCGTTGTGGGATGCGTACCAGGCGGCTCAGCAGGCGGCCCGGTGACCCGGTGCCCGACGCGGCCGGCCGGTATCGGGCGTCATGTATTCCGGTGAGGCGATCCCCCCTGCCACGGTGTGTCGGCGGCCATGACGTGCCAACCGCCCGCTTGCACGCTGACCCGCCGGATCACCACGAGGCCCTTGACCTTGACCGCGTCGTGACGACGGACGAGTCCCACGCCCGGCACGTCCTGGCCGCCTGCCGGTAGCACGGTGGCAAGCGGTGCCGCTCCCACCGGGCGGCCCTGCGGCCGTCCACCGCCCGGTGCCGGCTGGCGCGGCCCTTCATCGTCCACGAGTTCGAAAGCTGCGGATACCTGCACGCCCGCATCCCCAGTGGCGTCCTCAATGGGTGCCGCCGCGCGGGCTGACCTGCGGCGACGGCTTTCACGGCCCCCGTACGGTGGCTTTCCTGGGGTGCACCTGCCCCTGAGGTCGGGGTGCGCGTATGGGTGCAATCCGTTCATACTTATGCATAACCCCTAGTCGGGTCCCGATTACCCTACGTAACCGAGGCGCGATCTCGTATGAACGCCAAGACCAAGTACACACTCGCCGCCGCTGCCGTCGGCTGGACCTTCCTGGCGTCCCAGTGGTCGGGCAAGGGCTGCGACTTCGTCCCTCAGTCCTACGCTCTCGTGCTCTCCCACGGCATGCCCGCGGGCGCCGAGGGATGCAAGGCCGAGACGGACGGGCCGCAGTACACCGACCAGTACGACCGGTGACACCCGTGTGAGGTCCGGAGTGGGTGCCACCAGCTCGAGTTCGGGCTCGTCCAAGGTGGCCGTCCGCGTGCCGTACACAGGCCCGTCGAAGTGGCCGACGTGCCAGGTCCGTTGGTGGTGGCCCCCCTTGGTGTGCTGCTGCGCTATTGCTGGGCCAGGATTCCCCGGAGCAGGCCGGTGGACTGGCCCACCTCGATGAGGTAGCCGTCGGGGTCCCGCAGGTAGCAGCGCAGCTCCGAGCCTCGGTCCACCGGTTCGGTCAGGAAGTGAGCGCCCTGGGCGACGGCGTGCGCATGGAAGGCGGCGAGGTCGGCGACGCGCACGTTCAGGAAACCGGATACACGGTCGCCGGTGTGGGGCGCTTCCAGAGTCACGTCCGGCTTGTCGGGGGTGGGTCCACCGCCTGGGTTCATGATGAGCCAGCTGTTGGCGATCTTGACGATCGCCGGGTTCTCCTCCATCACGACCTGGCCACCGAAGACGTCGGCGTAGAAGCGGCGCGAGACCGTGACGTCCCGCACGGTCAGGAAGTGCGTGAGGAGCAGACCGTGCTCGGGCACGGGCAGGTCACCGGGAGGTACCGTCATCGTCGGGTCACCCTTCGTCGAAGTGGGGTGGTCCCGGGGTGAGGACCACGACGGAGCGGGGTGGCCACGAGGCCGTCACCTCAGCCGCGTGCGGCAGACTTGTGCAGTGCACGAGGCCGGCGGGCTCTGCCCCGGGCGGCCGCCCGCTCCGCAGTAGCCGACCAGAGCGGCTGTGGTTCTGTGACACCCCGGGGATGTCGGGCAGCTAGCTATGAGCGGCCTGGGGCGCAGTTCGGCGTGTTCTCGTTCGGTGGCCACGAAACCACGACTGCACGCGCAGCTACATCATGGCCGTGCTGTTCATGGTCGCCCTGCGGGTCGGCGGACAAGCCGAGATGCCCGGCCGCGGACTTGATGTCGTGGCCTTGGGGGTGCGGGTTCACGGGTGGGGCCTGCTGGTGAGGCCGAGCAGGGTGAGCCGCTCGGCGGTCGCGGTACCGGCGACCGGCGAGAACAGGGCGAGGACCTGGGTGCGGTCCTCGTCGATCAGGGACCGGCAGTCCAGATCGAGCAGGCCGACCTCGGGGTGCAGGATCCGTTTGCGTCGGTACCGCATCACGGCGACGCCATGGAGATCCCACAACGCGGCGAACTCGGGGCTGTCGCTGCGCAGCCGGTCGACCAGGGTGCGGGCGGGGTCGTCGTCGCGGCGGCCGACGGCGGCCCGCAGGTCGGCGACCAGGGCCCGCGACTCGTTGGCGTGGTCCTCGACCGGGTAGCCGCAGCGCGTGCCGGGGTCGGTGAACCAGCGGTGGATGATGCTGGCCTCGGGGCCGCTGCGGCCGGTGAGGTCACCGAACACGGCGCGGGCAAGGTGGTCCTGGGCCGGCGTGTCACCGAGGTCGGTCATCACCTGGGCGGGCACGTCGTGGAGCCGGTCGAGGACGGCCAGCAGGGCCGGGCGACGTGCCGGTCGCCGCGCCGGCGGTCCGGCACGTTCAGCCCGGCGAGCCGGTAGAGGTGGTCGCGTTCGTCCAGGCTCAGCCGCAGCGCGCGGGTCAGCGCGCGCAGCACCGACTCCGAGGGCGTCGCCGTGGCCCGCTCCTGTTCGAGGCGGGTGTAGTAGTCGGTCGAGATACCGGTGAGCCCGGCCACCTCCTCCCGGCGCAGCCCCGGCGTACGCCGCCGCCCGGCTGCGGCCAGGCCGACGTCGGCGGGGCTGAGTGCCTCGCGCCGGATGCGGAGGAACTGGGCGAGCTGCTGGGTGTCCATGCCGAAAAGTCTGTGCTCCCGGCGACGCGGTAGCCAGGGACAACCTCACTCTGCCTACCGCGCGCCGGACCGCCGACGCTGGGTTGCACGGACTCACGTACGGAGAAATCGCATGGCTACTGCCCGCACATGGTTCATCACCGGCGCCTCCCGAGGGCTCGGCGCGCTCTGGGCCGAGGCGGTCCTCGAGCACGGCGACCAGGTCGCGGCCACCGCCCGCGACGCAGCGGTATTCAAGCCGCTCGCCGACCGCCACGGCAGCCGGCTGCTGCCGCTGGAACTCGACGTGACCGACCGGGCTGCCGTCGACGCAGCGGTCCACACCGCCGAACAGCAGTTCGGCGGCATCGACATTCTGGTCAACAACGCCGGGCACATGCTCCACGGCGCGGTCGAGGAGGTCAGCGCCGAGCAGGCCCGGGCGCAGATGGACGTCAACTACTTCGGTGCGCTGTGGGCCACCCGGGCCGTGCTGCCCGGGATGCGCGAGCGCCGCTCCGGCCGGATCCTGCAGGTCTCCTCGATCGGCGGGCTGGTCGCCTACCCGGCGCTGGGCATCTACCAGGCCTCCAAGTGGGCCCTGGAAGCCATGAGCCAGTCCCTGGCCACCGAGGTCGAGGTGTACGGCATCCACGTCACTTTGATCGAGCCGATCATGTTCCCCACCGGCCTGGCCGCAGCCTCCCCGCAGTCGCAGTCGCAGCCGAACCCGGCCTACACCCACGCCCGGGAGGCTTTGTGCGCCGGTGCGAGTGCGAGCGGTTTCGTCCCGGGTGATCCGGCCGCGACCTCGGCGGCGCTGCTGGCGGTGGCCGATGCCCTGAAGCCGCCGCTGCGGGTGCTGTTCGGCGCAGGCGGCCTCGATGCGCTGCGCACGGAATTCGCCGGCCGGCTCGCGGGGCTGGAGGAGTGGGACCACATCTCCTGCCTCGCCCAGGGCAACCCGGCGGGGAGGTGACCGCTCACGTCATGCGTCTCCAGGCTCCCAACCCGTGCGATGGGGAGCCTGGACTCCACCCTGGGTACCGGTCGCCGGGGCATCGGATCGGTTCCAGCCGTCTTGTGGCGGTCCGCTGACAGCCGTACCCAGAACCCCTGGGTCCAGCTGATCCTACGAATGAAAGGGCATCCGCTGGGCCGGACGCCGCCTCGCCATCGCAGCCTGGAACCAGGCGAACTCGTGCTGTTTCGGCGCTAGTTGAGCGAGAATGGTTGATCGGCGGGTCGGTGCGGCAGTGTGGGGCAGAGGCGGCTGACGGGATGACGGCAACTGACGGGCCGGTGTCAGGCCTGTTCGCGGGGCGGCGGCGGTTCATGGTGCTGGGCGCGGGTGGCCTGGCTGCCGCGGCCGGTGGGGTGGGCATCTGGCGGCTCTTCGACAGCGGCGTGAAGCAGTGGCCGTGGAAGCAAGAGTGGTCCGAGCCGCTGGACGGGTTGTATCCGTCGGCGCTGAACGCGCACGCCGGGGTCGTGTACGTGTCGGGTTTCGGCGGGGTGGCTGCGGTGGAGCAGTCCCGGGGCGGCAAGCGGTGGCAGGCGCTGTCGGGGCTTGAGAGCCAGTCCGCCCCGGCGTTCGGCGCCGGCGTCGTCTGTATCACCGGCGTCCGGACGGGCGGGCGGACGGTGGTGAACGGCCTGGAGACGTCCTCGGGCCGCGTGCTGTGGGAACGTGAACTCGACGGTCTGACCCTGTACGCCCCGGCACCGGCCGGGGACGTCATGATCGTGGTGACCGGAAAGCGCTCCGTGGCTTCGGAGACGGTCCTGCACGCGCTGGACGCCGGGTCCGGCAGGACCAGGTGGCGTACCCGACTGCCCGCGGTGACGTTGGGACCGTCGGCACTGGTGACGGGAAACGGCCTGGTGTACCTGACTACCGGGGTGTTCAGTGAGGGGTCGATGGCGTGGGCAGTGGACCTGGCGACCGGCGCACTGCGCTGGAAGTTCCCTTCCGAAGGCTTCCTGGGAACCCCGGTTCTGGCCGGAGGCGAACTCCACATCACCGCCAGCCCGAGCAGCGGTAGCGCCGACCAGGGGCACAACGCGCTCGTCACGCTCGACGCCGCTTCGGGGGAAGGTCCTGCGGCGGGCGGAAAATCTGCCGGTCGGGACCGAGTTGAGCATGCAGCGGGCAGGCGGCACGCTGTACTCGGCGGTTCGCCGTTACGGGGACCAGTACCGCAGCACCCTCGTCGCGATAGAGGCCTCGACCGGACGTGCGCGCTGGCGGGCGGACACCGACATCGACATGGTGAGGACCCCCCTCCTCGTCTTCGGCGACAGTGTCCTGGCCGGGGGAAGGAAGTTCCCAGAACTGACCGGCTCCTACCTCGTCCAGGTCTTCGACGCCGCCACCGGCCATCGCCGCTGGAGCCGTGACATGGGAACCCAGGTCAGTTCACAGGGCCCCGTCCTGACCGGCGGTACGATCTGCGTGGCCACCCGCGCCACGAAACACACCGACCGGGGCACGCTCACCTTCCTGGACCCCGCTTCCGGCACCACTCGTTGGCACCACCCCCTCACCGCCAACGGTGAAGCCGTGGCCTGCCCGGTCGGCCGCACGCTCTACATCCTGGCCCAGCCGTTCCCGGGCCCCGGCGGACAGACACTGGCAGACCAGCACGGCGCCACGCTGTACGCACTACAGCGCGAGAACCCCTGACAGCACACCCACAGCCGCCGCGCCGGTCAGTGTGTCCAGGCCCATCACAGTCTGCTCATACGAACCGGCCGCAACCTGTACCGAAGAGGTTCAGATGCTCTACCAGAGCCCTGCCGACTTCTGCGCCGAGTACGCGAGAGCGCACAACCACGACATAACCGATGGGTTCGGCGCCGTGACCACGCTGCAAGAGGTGACCGTCGTCAGCGAGACCCCGCAGACGGCGCGGATCGAGGCGCTCTGGTTCTCATATGGCCACGAACCGGAATCCGGGTACTACGACGTTTTTGAGCGCACGGCCTTCGTCCTGGTCAAGCAGCACGGCGGGTGGCGCCTGCACTCCAAGGAATTTCTCGGCTATGAGTGACACCTGATCAGCGACTTTGACCCCGCGCCGCACAGGCCATCGTCACTGCTGTCACCGGCCCTGCTCGCCGACCGGCCCCCGTGCTTGCTGAAGATCTGGCGCGAGCAGATCCCGACGCCGGGGAGCGGAGCGGCTGCGCCCCGGCTGCCCGATCAGTCGAACTCCTCGACGTACTCCTCGGTCGGGCCCAGTTCGGGCTCGTCCCGGAGTTCCAGGGTGTCCCCGAGGCCCTCGAGTTCGAGGACGGTGACGGTGTTGACGCCCGCGTGCAGCAGCGGCGCCGGGCAGTACAGGGTGACCTGGGGGCCGATGTCCCAGTGGCGGCCGAGCAGGAAGCCGTTCACCCAGACCAGTCCGTGCACCGATCCCGGCAGCGCCAGGAACGTGTCGGCGGGCGCGTCGGCGTGGAACTGGGCGACGGCGAATCCGGCATCCGTACCGGTGACCGGGCTGACGCCCGCGTCCAGCGCCGCCGACAGCTCCCGCTCGGACCACTCGGGGAGTGCCACCGGCGTGCTCTGCCAGCCCTGGACCATGCGCCGGTCGACCAGGACGGGACCGAGCAGCCCCTTCGGACGGCCCACGCCGGGACCGTAGTTGACCCTGCCGAGGCTCTCGACCAGGACGTCCAGACGGACGGTCTCCCCGGTGCCGGTGATCTTCAGCTCGGGGGAGTCCGTGTCGGCAACGCCGAGGTAGACGCCGTCGGCGAAGACCAGGGCGCGGTCGCGGACGTCGGTGAAGACCAGCCGGTGTTCGCCGGCGGGGATGCGCGGGCGGGCGGTGCAGCGCACCAGGCCCGCCTCCAGGCCGAGTCGTTCGAAGGTGGCGGGCCGCGGCGCGGCCGAGGTCTCCACCGGTACGGCTCGGAGCGCGGCGTCGAGGCCGTCGAGCAGGCCGGCCCGGCGGACCAGCGCGACCCGGGACGGCGGGAGGACGGGAAGCCGCTCGGGGGAACGCAGCGGCCCGGTCGCGCCCAGCACCTCGCGCATCGCGTGGAACTTCGGCGTGAAGCGACCGTCCTCGGCGATCGGCGCGTCGGAGTCGTAACTGGTGACGACGGGCTCCAGCCGGCCCTCGGTCTCGTTGGCGCCGGCCCACAGACCGAAGTTGGTGCCGCCGTGCGCCATGTAGATGCTGACGCTGCCGTGGTCGTCGAGGATGCCGCTCAGAGTGTGGACGGCGCTGTCGACATTGCGGACGTGGTGCCGTTTGCCCCAGTGGTCGAACCAGCCGTTCCAGAACTCCGCGACGACGAAGGGCTCCTGTGGCCGGCGGCCGGCCAGCAGCTCGCGGGCCGCCTTCGGCTTGGAGCCCAGGTTGGCGGCGGTGAGGGTGCCGGGCAGCGTGCCTCCGTCCAGCATCAGTTCGGTGGGGCCGTCGGCGGTGAACAGCAGTTCCGCGATGCCCCGTTCGGTGAGGGCCTGGCGGTTCCAGCGCAGGTAGGCGTGGTCGTCGCCGTAGGAGCCGAACTCGTTCTCCACTTGGACGGCGACGACCGGTCCGCCCTGGGACGCCTGCAACGCGGCCAGGCGCGGGATCAGTTCGCCGAACCAGGCGGCGACGGCCGAGGTGAACTCCGGGTCGGAGCTGCGGATCGCGAGGTCCCGGCCGGTCAGCCAGCTGGGCAGGCCGCCGTTGGACCACTCGGCGCAGATGTAGGGACCGGGCCGGACCACGACGTCCAGGCCTTCCTCTCCCACCGTGCGGATGAACCGCTCGAGGTCCCGCCAGCCGTCGAAGCGCGGCGCGCGGTCCTCCCGGGGCTGGTGGAAGTTCCAGGCGACGTAGGTGTCGACGGTGTTCAGCCCGAGGTCGGCGATCCGGCGGACGCGGTCGCGCCAGAGATCGGGGTGTACCCGGAAGTAGTGCAGTGCCCCGGACAGGATGCGGTGAGGGATCCCGTCGCGGTACAGGCGGCCGTCCCGCCAGGACAGAAGTGCGGGGGAGGCGGCCGTCGGCGCCGCGCCCTCGGGCGCGGCAAGGTCGGTCTCGGCGGCTTCGGCCGGGCGCCGCGGCGGGTCGATGTTCGTCGTGGGCGACTCGTTCACCAGGGGAGCGTATGTTATCGATGACATCAGTAACAAGCCTGCTAAGGTCCTCCGAACCGATCGGGGGAGGGAGCACCATGAACGAGGACGCCTCGCGGCCGCGGCAGCCGAGCATGGCCGACGTGGCCAGGATCGCCGGAGTGTCGGCCCAGACCGTCTCCCGCGTCCTGCGCGGCTCGCCGAACGTCAATCCGGAGACGCACCGGCGGGTCCTGGCCGCCGTCGAGCAGATCGGCTACCGCTTCAACAGCGCCGCGCGGACCCTGTCCTCGGGCCGCAGCCACACCATCGGCCTGGTCCTGCTGGCCTCCGGCGGCTACTACTCGCGCTCGGCGGTGACCGCCGGTGTGGAGTCGGCGGCCGGCGAGGCCGGGTACGCGGTGAGCATCGCGACCATCTCCGCTCTGGACGTGGGCCTGATGGAGCGTTCCCTGGCCAAGCTCGCCGACCAGAACGTCGACGGCTTCGTGATCGCGGTGCCACTGATCTCGGTGACCCGCAAGATGGAGGAGATCACCCGGGACATCCCGACCGTCACCCTGGACGGGTCGCGGACCGCGGGTGCCCGGGTGCTCGGCATCGACCAGCGCGAGGCCGGCCGGATCGCCACCCAGCACCTCCTCGACCTGGGACACCGTCAGGTCTGGCATGTCTCCGGGCCGGACGAGTGGATCGAGGCCCGACAGCGCCGGGAGGGCTGGCGGGAGTGCCTGGAGCAGGCCGGGATCGAGGCGCCGCCGCCGCTGGAGGGCGATTGGTCGCCCGTCTCCGGCTACCGGCAGGGGCAGATCCTCGCCATGATCCCCGAGGTCACGGCGGTCTTCGTGGCCAGCGACGAGATGGCCTTCGGGGTGATCAAGGCGCTGCGCGAGCGGGGCCGTTCGGTGCCGGAGGACGTGTCCATCGTGAGCGTCGACGACATCGCCCTGGCCGCGTTCTGCGCGCCGCCGCTGACCGCCGTACGGCAGGACTTCTTCGGCTACGGCGCCGCGGCCGTACGGCTGTTGCTGGACGCGGACGCGGGTCCGGAGGAGGCCGTGGGCACCCCCACGCTCTCCGTGCGGGCCTCCACGGCGCCGCCGCGCGCCGTCTGAGGGGCGCCAGCGTGGCGCTCAAGAGCCACGTTTCGGCTGTGAGCTGATCCGACGGCATCGGACCCCTTGCGCCCGTCATGTGATCGATGCCATGGTACCCAGCATGTTATCGGTGCCACCGTAACAACGCCGGGTCGTACGTCCACCGGATCCGGGGTGCGGTGGCGTGGTGCCCGCGACGCGGAGGGGCCCCGGACGGGGTCCGTGACGGGCCCGCACTGCCGCTCAAGTCAGGTGGGCGTACGTCCATGGGAAGGACCCCCAAATGAGGAGATCGGTCGCCTTCGCCGGCACCACGGTCATGGCGCTCTCGCTGCTCGTCGGCTGCTCGTCCGCCGGTGACTCGGACTCCGGCTCGGGCACGACGACCCTCAAGGTTGCCGCTCTCGAGGGCGGCTACGGCAAGGACATGTACCACCAGGTCATCGAGGCCTACGAGTCCTCGCACCCGGACGTCGACGTCCAGCTCCAGATCTCGAAGAGCATCGAGGACGAGATCACGCCGAACATGAAGGCCGGCAAGTACCCGGACGTCGTCGTGCTCGGCCAGGGCCGCGAGGCAGGTCTCACCGAAACCCTCATCAAGGACAAGGCGCTGGAGGACCTCACCCCGGTCCTGAAGACCGAGGTCCCCGGCGAGAAGCAGACGGTGGGCGAGAAGCTGACCGACGGCATCGTCGGCAACCTCAACACCAACCCGTACGGCACGGACAAGACGTACCTGATGCCGATGTACTACTCCCCGACCGGGCTCTTCTACAACAAGAGCCTGTTCAAGCAGAAGGGCTGGGACGTCCCGGCCACCTGGGACGAGATGTTCGCGCTGGGCGACAAGGCGAAGAAGGAGGGCATCGCCCTCTTCACCTATCCGACCGCCGGCTACCTCGACTCGTACTTCTACGCCCTGCTCGCCGACGTCGGCGGGGAGCAGTTCTACCAGGACGTCATGACATACAAGCAGGGCATCTGGAAGACGGCGAAGGCCAAGACGGTCCTCGACATCACCACCAGGCTGCTCGGCTACGCCGGGAAGTCCACCGTCGGCTACGCCAACGAGCAGGACTTCACCAAGAACCAGCAGTCGATCCTCGACAACAAGGCGCTGTTCATGCCGAACGGCACCTGGATCACCGGCGAGATGGCCGACGCGCCCCGTTCGGACGGCTTCGCGTGGGGCCTGACCCCGCTGCCCTCGGTGAACGAGGGCGACACCCGCTACCTGACCACCTCGGTCGAGTCGGTCTGGGTGCCCAGTGCCGCCAAGAACAAGGACGCGGGGGAGGAGTTCATCGCCTTCCTGTACTCGGACGAGGCCGCGAAGATCTTCGCCAAGTCGAACGCGATCCAGCCCGTCAAGGGCCTCTCGGACAGCCTGACCGGTGAGAGCGCCGGGTTCTACTCGCTCTACGACGACACGTCGGTCTCCGCGCTGGTCGGCGGCTTCGCCTCGACGAACCCGGTCGAGGGTGTCGACATCAAGTCGGACCTGTTCGACACCGCCAACAGCATCATCAGCGGCGACACCACCGAGGCCAAGTGGCAGGCGGCGCTGGACGAGGCCAGCGAGAAACTGCGCCAGGCGGGCAACTGACCGGCCCGGCGGCGGCGTGGTCCGGCCGGGCCGCCGCCGGAGCCTTCCCCATCCGGTGAACCTCCGGGTTCGCCAGCACCACTTCGTACGACCGGAGGACCGGCACGGTGACGACCCTCTCCACCCCACCCCAACAACCGGCGGCACGCCCCGTGAGGAAGACCGGGACGACCTTCCGCCGCACCCGGCCGGGTGCCCCCGCCCGGACCCGCAAGCGGGGCGACACCCGCTTCGTGCTGGCCTGCCTGCTTCCCGCGCTGGTCCTGTTCGCGGTCTTCATGGTCTACCCCACCGTGAACGTGTTCCGGATGTCGCTCTACACCTGGAGCGGCTTCTCCCCGGACATGAAGTTCGTGGGGCTGGACAACTTCCGCCATCTGCTGGACGACCGGCAGTTCGTGCGGGCCTTCCAGAACACCGTCGCCCTGCTGGTCGTGGTGACCGTGGTGACCATGGGCATGGCCCTGTTCCTCGCCGCGATCATGACCCGGCAGAAGCTGCGGGGCAGCAACCTCCTCCGGTTCGTCCTCTACATCCCCAACATCCTCTCCGTGGTCGTGATCGCGGCGATCTTCTCCGCCGTCTACGACCAGAACAACGGCCTGCTGAACGGCAGCCTGCGGGCGGTGTCCCTGGACACCTGGCAGCAGGTCTGGCTGGGCGACCAGAAGCTGGTGCTCTACTCGGTCGGGATGGCCATGGTCTGGCAGTCGCTGGGCTACTACATGGTCCTCTACCTGTCGTCCATGGCGAGCATCCCTGAGGAGCTGTACGAGGCGAGCTCCCTCGACGGGGCCTCCGCCGTACGGCAGTTCTTCTCCCTCACCCTGCCGCTGATCTGGCAGAACCTGCGGACCTCGCTGACCTTCTTCGTGATGAGCGCGGTCAACCTCAGCTTCGTGCTGGTCCGCGCGATGACCGGCGGCGGCCCGGACGGCTCCTCCGAGGTGCTGCTCAGCTACATGTACAAGCAGGCGTACACCAACTCGTCCTACGGCTACGGCATGGCCATCGGTGTCGTCATCTTCGCGTTCTCGTTCCTCGTGTCGCTGCTGGTGAGCCGTGCGACGCGGCGCGAGCCCCTCCAGTTCTGAGGACGGAACCCCACACCATGACCATGATCGACTCCCGCAGCTCCGGCGGGCCCTCCGCCGGCTCCGCCCGTCCCGGCGCCGGCTCCGCCCGTCCCGGCGCCGGCTCCGCCCGCACCGGCCGCGCGCTCACCTACACCCTGGTCACCGCCCTCGCGCTGGCGATCGCCGTACCGGTCGCCTGGGTGCTGATGGCCTCGCTGAAGGCGAAGAGCGAGTTCTTCGGCAGCCCCTGGACCCTCCCGGAGGGCCTGCGCCGGCAGAACTACGTCGACGCGTTCACCGACGCCCACCTCGGCTCGTACTTCCTGACCTCGGTCTTCGTCACCGTGCTCGGCCTGGTCTTCGTGCTCGCGGTGTCGGTGCCGGCCGCCTACGTCATCGCCCGCTTCGACTTCCCCGGCAAGGGCGCCGTCGAGACGGCCCTGCTCGCCGGCCTGTTCGTGAACGTCAACTACATCGTCGTGCCGATCTTCCTGATGCTGGTCGACTGGGACAAGGCGCTGGTCGACGCCTTCCCCGACGGCTTCTTCCTCGACAACCCCACCGTGCTGTCGCTGGTGTACGCGGCCACCTCGATCCCGTTCACCATCTACCTGCTGACCGCGTACTTCCGGTCCATCCCGGTCGAGTACGAGGAAGCGGCGGGTCTGGACGGGGCGTCCCGCTTCCGGATCATGACCACGATCATGCTGCCGATGGCCCGCCCGGCGGTGACCACCGTGATCCTCTTCAACTTCCTCGCCTACTGGAACGACTTCATCATCTCGCTGACCCTGCTGCCCGGCGAGGGCAAGACCGTCCAGGTCGGCCTGCTCAACCTGTTCACCGCACAGAAGGCGGCGGCCGACTACGGCCGTCTGTACGCCGGCATGGTCATCGTCATCGTGCCCGTGCTGCTCGTCTACGCGCTCATCCAGAAGCGGCTCATCGAGGGGATGGCGTCCGGCGGAGTCAAGGGCTGACGCCCCCACGTGGAACCAAGTCGGAAGGAATCAAACCGAGATGAAGGACTCGACGCGTGCCGGCCTGCTCGTCGTCGTGCGCACCCTGATCGCGGCTGCCCTGGTGGCGCTCGTGGTGGTGGAGCGGACGACGGTCGGCTGGGGCCACCTCGCGGTGATGCTCGTCGCGCTGGGCGGACTGCTCGCCCTGCTCGCCTCGTACAACCGGACGTTCCGGTGACCGCCGCGGCGTCCGCGCGGACGCTGGCCGCCGTCCGGCCGAGCGAGCGGCAACTCACTTGGCAAGAGATGGAGTTCTACGGCTTCATCCACTTCGGTATGAACACCATGACCGGCCGCGAATGGGGCGAGGGACACGACGACCCGGCCCTGTTCGACCCGTCCGAACTGGACGCCGACCAGTGGGTGCGGGCGCTGAAGGCGGCCGGGATGACCGGTGTCATCCTCACCTGCAAGCACCACGACGGCTTCTGCATGTGGCCGAGCGACGCCACCGCATACTCGGTAGCGGCGTCCCCGTGGAAGGACGGCAAGGGCGACGTGGTCGCCGAGGTGGCCGACGCCGCCCGCCGGCACGGCCTGAAGTTCGGCGTCTACCTCTCCCCCTGGGACCGCACCGAGGCCTCCTACGGCTCCGGCACCGGCTACGACGACTTCTACGTCGCCCAGCTCACCGAACTCCTCACCCGCTACGGCCCGGTGTTCTCGGTGTGGCTCGACGGCGCCAACGGCGAGGGCCCCAACGGCAAGCGCCAGACCTACGACTGGGAGCGATACTACGCGGTGGTCCGCGAACTCCAGCCGGACGCGGTCATCAACGTCTGCGGCCCCGACGTCCGCTGGTGCGGCAACGAGGCCGGCGAGACCCGCCCCGACGAGTGGAGCGTCGTACCGCGCGCCCTCCAGGACGCCGAGCGGACCGCGTCCCGCTCGCAGCAGGCCGACGATGGCACCTTCGCCCGGCTGGTGCGCAGCGACGACCAGGACCTCGGCAGCCGGGCGGCGCTCGCCGGGCACGAGGACGACCTGGTCTGGTTCCCGGCCGAGGTCAACACCTCGATCCGGCCCGGCTGGTTCCACCACGAGGCCGAGGACTCCCAGGTCCGGTCGGTGGACGAGCTGTTCACGCTCTACCTCCGCTCGGTCGGCGGCAACTCCTGCTTCCTGCTCAACGTGCCCCCGGCCGCCGACGGCCGGCTCCACCAGGCGGACGTGGACGCCTTGGGGGAACTGGGCCGGCGGATCGCGGACTTCCGCTCCCGCCGGATCGACGCCACCGCCACGGTCAGCTCCGGCACTCCGGGCGACATCGCCACCGTCTGGCCCGGCCGGGCCAAATCCTCCTGGCGCGCGGGCGAGGACGACACACGCCCCTGCGTGACGCTCGCCTTCGGCGGCCCCCGCCCGGTCGAGGCGGTCGTCGTCGGCGAGGACATCACCCAGGGCCAGCGCGTCGAACATGTCGTCGTCCGGGGAGCCCTGGACGGCGTCTGGACGACGCTCGCCGAGACCGGCGCCGTCGGCTACCAGCGCGTCCTCACCTTCCCGCCCACCGAGGTGGACACCATCGCCTTCCAGATCACCGCGGCCCGGGACACCCCGGTCCTCGCCCGGGTGGCGGCGATCGGGGCGTCCTCGTGAGCGCGGGCGGCCGCCGGCCGGGCGGTTCGCGCAAGCCTGGCGCACGCAAGGCCTCCGCCGCCCGGCGGTCGGTCGCGCCCCCGCCCACGGCGGCGGGCCGCGGACGGCTGACGCGGCGGGTGGCCGCCGTGTCCGGCGCCGCCTGCCTGGCGGTCGCCGCGCTGGTCGCCGGCACGGTCACCGCGTTCGGAGGGCAGGACCACGGCGACGAGGTCGCCTCGCTGGACGGCCACCCTGTCACCCGGCAGGAGCTCCTCTTCCACATGGACCGCCTCGCGCCGACCGTGCAGAACGAGCTGCGCAACACCTACGCCGGCCTGAAGACATCGTTTTCCTGGAACGCCGAGGCCGGGAACCGCACCGCGCTGCAGCGTCTGGAGTCGCGGGCGCTCGCCGAGATCCGCGAAGACAAGACCACGTTGCTGCTCGCGCACCAGCAGGGCCTCGTCGGCTCCGTCGACTTCGCGGACCTGGAAGCCGAGCGCACCGCCGAGAACGCCTCCCGGGCCGAGGCCGTCGCCGCCGGCCAGACCGTGTACGGCGTCACGGACTACTCCCTGGACGAGTACTACAGCCACCGGCTGACCGAGCTCGCCACCGATCTCAAGGACAAGCTGAGCAGGAGCCCGGGCGACCCGCTGCACGTCACCGACGCCGAGGTGCGGAAGGCGTACGACGACGACCCGGACTCCTGGAACTCCAACGCCACCACCTACACGTACACACAGCTCGTGGTGCAGGTGCCGGCGAAGGCGGGCGCGGACTTCGACGCGAAGCTCGCGCGGCGGGTGAAGGCCGCAGGCGACCTCTCGGACGTGAGCGGGTGGGCGGACGCCCAGGTCACCACCGACACCTACGGCGGTGACGGCACCACCAGCGTGAACACCCACGACCAGGACCTGATGTCCGTGCTCGGCGACCTGAAGCCGGGCGGGATCTCCGAGCCCGAGAAGGGCGGCGGACAGATCACCTACTACCAGCTCGACGGCAAGAAGACCGACGACGACAAGGCGTTCAGCGACTACAAGTCGCGGATCCGCCAGTCGCTGGTCGAGAAGAAGTACGACGGATACCTCCAGCGCCGGGCCAACGACGCCTCGATGCACGTCGACCACTCGGCGATGGCCGCCATCAACGCGAAGGATGTGCACCCATGAGACCTGCCGACGTCGGCCCACCCGAGGACAGGAAGGCGCGGCGCCCGAGGATCACCGGGCGGAGCCTGCGCACCGGCCTCACCTCTTTGCTCGCGGCGCTGCTCGTGGGCCCGCTCGCGCCGTCCGCGTACGCCGCCGCGGAGCCGGCCGCCGCGGCGAAGCCCGCGACGAAGGCCGCGGCCACCGCGAAGTCCTGGCCGGGCAACACCCCCAACAAGACGGGCGGCACCGACTACTACCTCGACGCCACGCACGGTCACGACACCGCGTCCGGCACCTCGGCGCAGCACGCCTGGAAGAGCCTGGCCAAGGCGAACGCGACCACCTTCGAGCCGGGCGACCGCATCCTGCTGAAGGCCGGCGAGCAGTGGCAGGACGAGCAGCTGTGGCCGAAGGGCTCCGGCAGCGCGGGCAAGCCGATCACCATCTCGGCCTACGGTGACAAGAACGACGGCCGCCCGTACATCGCGACCAACGGCAACGTCCCCAGCCCGTTCAACGCGGACGGCACCAAGAACCCCGACACCGTGGGTCTCACCGGTGCCATCGTGCTGCGCAACCAGCAGTACTGGGACATCGACAACGTCGAGCTGTCCAACGACGACGACTTCTCGACCGACATCACCACGGGCACGTACGTCCGCGACGGAATCATGGTGTCGATCAACGCCGACCTGCTGAAGGCCGGCGAGGACAACATCATGGACCACTTCCGGATCTCGGACATCTTCGTCCACGACCTCGACGGTCCGAGTCGCTGGCAGAAGATCCACTACGGTGCGGTGGACTTCCAGGTCTTCGGCAACAAGAGCTACAAGGACTACGCGACCGGCGGCCATTACTTCAAGGACGTCCGGATCGAGAACAACACGTTCGTCAACGTGGAGCTGCACGCGGTGCAGTTCGGGTTCAACTGGTTCAACGCGGACGGCACCGCCGCGGGTCAGTACGACGACAGCGGGAAGTTCCACGAGGGCTGGGAGCAGCTGTGGGTGCGTACCCGCGACCTGTACAGCCGTGACGTCTACATCGGCCACAACTACGCCGAGAGCATCGGCCAGGGTGCCATCCAGCTCGCCGACACCGAGCGGATGACGGTCGAGTACAACGAGGTCAACGGCTTCCTGGAGCGCTACGACGCGGTCTCCTGCGGCCTGTACCTGTGGGCGGGCGCCGACTCGACCATGCAGTACAACGAGGTGTACGGCGGCCCGGACAACGAGTACGACGGCACGCCCTGGGACATGGAGTACACCAACTTCAACGTCACGTACCAGTACAACTACTCGCACGACAACGCGGCCGGCTGGATGGCCTACATGGGCAACAGCTCGAACTCGGTGGCGCGTTACAACCTGAGCGTCAACGACAACGGCGTCCTGGTGAAGAACATGCTGTCGTCGAACTACGAGCCCTCGTACTTCGTCAACAACACCTTCGTGTACGACGGTTCCCAGCTCGACTACGTACACGACGAGACGTTCCTGAGCCGCGTGTACTTCCTCAACAACATCTTCCACAACACGTCGAAGACCGACGAGACGACCTGGTACCGGCGGACCGGAGCGCTGCGCCAGGCCGTGTTCTCCAACAACGACTACTACGAGGCGAGCGGAAAGCACTCCACCCAGGAGCCGGCCGACCCCGACGGCCTGCGCGTGGACCCGCAGTTCAAGGGCAGCGTGGACACCTACGTCACCGGTGCCGGCGTCGCGAAGATCCGTACCGCGGCGGCGCACTTCTCGCTGAGCAAGAACTCGCCCCTGATCGACGCGGGCCGCTACAACACCCATCTGGGCACCGCCGACTTCCTCGGCACCAAGCTCTACTACGGTACCGCGCCCGACATCGGCATCGCCGAGTCCCGCAAGGGCAAGCGGGTTGCCCACCCGGTCGACGACGACCCGATCGAGGAGGAGGCCGACCACCACGTCGACCTCGCCCTCGGCAAGACGGTCACCGCCAGCTCCACCCACCCGGGGGCGAACGGCACCCTCGGCGCGGAGAAGCTGACCGACGGCAACCTCAGCACCCGCTGGGCCGCCGCCGACGACGCCGCCTACCCGATCACCCTCGACGTCGACTTCGGCGCGGCGACCACCTTCGACCAGGTCTACCTGGACGAGTACACCGACTCGGGCACCAACCCCCGCGTCCAGTCCTTCGACCTGCAGCGCTGGGACGACACCACCGGCACCTGGGTCACCTTCGCGAGCCGCGACACCGGCATCGGTCACGACCTGACCGTCACCGGCTTCGGCTCGGTCACCACCTCCAAGCTGCGGGTGGCCCTCACCGGCAAGATCGCCACGGAGCAGTACACGCCGACGCTGACCGAGATCTCGGCCTACAACTCGGCGTCCTGATCCCCCGTCCGGTCCCGCGGGCATTCCGCGGGACCGGCGCCCGCCGGGCCTGAACCCGGTCTGGATGTAATCCCGGAACCATTCCTCGGCCGCTGATCGTCAGCTGGCGTTCTCGGCGGCGTAGCTCTGGAGCTTGCGCAGGGCTTGAGGCGCGGCGCTCTCGTCGACGCGGGCGACGATGACCATTTTGCTGGTGGCGACCGCGACGATTGCCTTGTCGGCGTTCTTGCCGATGACGGTGTCGTCCTGGCGCGCTGTAAGCGCGTATTCCTCGCCCTGAACCGCCAGGCGCGGAGTGGCTTCGGGGTCGCGGACCGTCTGCACGATGTCGTTGGTCTCCTGGGGCGAGGGGCGCCAGTGCGCGGCGTCGCTGGTGCCATAGAGGCTCCCGCTGGGATCAGCGAGGAACACCGCGTCCACGCCCGGGGTGCTTCGGACGATGCCTTCGCAGGACGGTTCCCAGCTCATGAACCGCTCCTTTCCGATGGGGAGCCGACGGCGGCCGGACCCGGCTCCAAGACAGCGCGCATACCGTTAGCGTGCAACCCGGGGCGGGTCCCCGCGCGGGATGCTGCTCCGGGCCGGTGACCAGCGCACGCACAAAGGAACCACCGATTCGGATCCGTCCTGTGCGACCCGGCCCGCGCGGAATCCGCGCTCCGGCAGGATAGGTGCATGCATCTCGATGTCCTGCGAATCCGTGACGACTTCCCGGCGCTGAGGGAAAAGGTGGCCCACTTCGACGGGCCGGGTGGCTCACAGGTGCCCCGCCAGGTCGCCGAGGCGATGGCCGCGGCGATGTGCTCGGGCATCTCCAACCGGGGCGCGGTGACAGCTGCCGAGCGCCGTGCCGAGCACGTCGTCAAGGAGGCGCGGCGGGCCGTGGCGGACCTTCTCGGCTGCGAGCCGCGCGGTGTCGTCTTCACCCGGTCGGCGACGCAGGCGGCGTACGACGTCTCGCGAATCCTGGCGCGGCAGTGGACAGCCGGTGACGAGGTCGTCGTCACCCGTCTGGACCACGATGCCAACATCCGGCCGTGGATCCAGGCCGCGGAATCCGCCGGTGCGGCGGTGCGGTGGGCCGCGTTCGATCCCCGGAGTGGTGAGTTGAGCGTCGACGCCCTGCGGGAACAGCTGTCCGGCCGGACCCGGCTGGTGGCGGTCACCGGGGCGTCGAACGTGCTGGGCACACGCCCCGACGTGGCGGCGATCGCCGCGGCCGTCCACGCGGTCGGAGCCCTGCTGTACGTGGACGGGGTGCACCTGACGCCGCACGCCCCGGTCGACCTGGCCACCCTGGGCGCCGACTTCTTCTCGTGCTCGCCCTACAAGTTCTTCGGCCCCCACCATGGTGTCGTGGTCGCCGATCCGGGACTGTGGGAGGAATTGCGACCGGACAAGCTGCTGCCTTCCACCGATGACGTGCCGGAACGCTTCGAGCTGGGCACTCTGCCGTACGAGATGCTCGTCGGTACCACCGCGGCCGTGGACTACATAGCTTCACTGGCGTCCTCCGCGGGCGACCGGCGCAGCCGGGTGCTGGAGTCGATGCGAGCGGTCGAGGCATACGAGCAGAAGCTGCTGGGGCGGCTGCTGGAGGGGCTGTCGGGCATCGACAGGGTGCGGCTGTACGGCGCGCCGGCACGCCGTACGCCGACGGTGTTCTTCTCCGTGGAGGGAGTGCCCGGCCGGGAGGTCTACGAGCGGCTGGCGCGGCGCGGTGTGAACGCCCCCGCGGGCAACTTCTACGCGCTGGAGGCATCGCGGCTGCTGGGGCTCAGTGACACCGGTGCGGTGCGTGCCGGGCTCGCCCCGTACGTCGACGGCGAGGACGTGCAGCGGCTGATCGACGGTGTCGCGGAGGTGGCCGAGTGAACCGCGGAGCGCTGGTCACGGGCGCGTCCCGGGGCATTGGCCGGGCCGTCGCCGCGGCGTTCGCGCGGGCCGGCGACCAGGCCGCGGCGCACTGCAACAGCTCTGCACGGGAGGCCGAGCAGGTGGCTGCGTCCGACATGACCTTCTCGGTCATCGACGGCCCGGTCGGGGCGAACGCGGCGGCCCTTCTGTACGCCCCGGACAGGTGCGCCCTGACGGCGGCGCGTGGTACAGGTCACCGGGTTGGACTCGCGCCCCGGACGCGGGAAGGAGCGGACACGTGAGCGCAGCACCCATACGGTTCGGCATCGTGGGCAGTGGCTGGCGGGCCGAGTTCTTCGCCCGGCTGGCGAGGGCGCTGCCCGAACGGCTGGCGGTGGCCGGCGTGGTGACGCGCTCGGCCGATCGAGCCGCCCAGGTGGAGGCGGAGTGGGGGGTGCCCGCCTTCCGGACGGTCGATGAACTGTGCGGCACTGAACCGGAGTTCGTCATCCCGTCGGTGCCGTGGGAGGTGACGCCCCAGGTCGTACGGGAACTCGTCGAGCACGAGGTCCCGGTCCTCGCGGAGACACCGCCGGCGCCCGACGTCACCGGGCTTCGGGAGTTGTGGGATGCCGTGGGAGGCGCGACGCGCGCCGGGGGCGGCGCACTAGTCCAGGTCGCGGAGCAATACACACTGATGCCCGGCCATGCCGCTCGTATCGCCCTCGTACGAGAAGGCGTGATCGGCGAGGTCACGTCCGTCCAGGTGTCCTCGACCCACATGTATCACGCGATGTCGCTGATCCGGCGCACGCTGGGTGTCGGTTGCGGGCCCGTGACGGTGACGGCCCGGGCCTTCACCGCCCCGCTCGCCGATCCGCTGTCCCCTGGCGGCTGGTCGGACGACCTCACGCCCAAGGACGCCGTCACCACTCTCGCTCTCCTGGACTTCGGCGGGGCCCGCACGGGCCTGTACGACTTCACGGACAACCAGTGGTGGAATCCGCTGCGTGCCCGCCGGATCGTGGTGCGCGGCTCGCTCGGCGAGATCGTGGACGACACGGTGGTGCGGATGGCCGATCCGCGCACGCCGGTGGAGTCCCCGCTGGTGCGTCGCCGCACCGGCACCGACCTCAACCTCGAAGGGGCGGAGGTGCACCACATCTCGTTCGACGGGCGGGTTGTGTGGCGCAACGACTATCTGGGCGCGAGCCTGTCCGAGGACGACCTCGCCGTGGTGGACCTGCTGTGCCGTACGGGCACGTGGGTCCGGGACGCCGGCCCGGAACCGTATCCGCTGGCCGAGGGCTGCCAGGACCATCTGCTGGCGCTGGCCATCGATGAGTCGGCGCTTACGGGGGCGCCGGTGACGACCGCGGTGGAGGCGTGGGCGGCCCGCTGATCCCGCCGGCCGCGCGGCCTTCTTCGTGCCCGCCCGCGGTGCTCCAGCGCCCACACGCCAAGGGCTCCCGGTCGGCAACGCCTGGGGCCGGGACGTCGTCCCGGCCCCAGGCGTTGCCGACTGCTGCGGCTGGTCGCGGTGGGTCAGTGCTGGCCGTGGCCGCCGTCGCTACGGCGGCGTTGGAGCGTGAACTTCTCGAAGACCGACAGCTCACCTGTGGGCGTGATGATGTTGTAGTAGGTGACGTGGATGCGGGTCATGTCACCGGGGTGACGGCCCGGGTCGACGGCGAACTCGGCGAAGCCGTACGGATGGTCCGCGTCGCGGACGCCGATCCAGACCGCCGTCTCCTTCTCCTTGACCGAGTTGTACTTGCCGACGTGCTCCATCTGGACGTATGCCGAGTGATGCCCGTGACCGTCGGCGTCGTCGGTGGTGAAGCTGTTGTTGGTGATGCCGGACACGCCGCCACCGCCGAGGACCATGTGCGTCGTGCCGTGCGCACTGTCGATCACGTCGAGTGCGGTCTGGCTCGGGTTGGGTGTGAGGGTGACGCTGCCGGGGACGACGCCACGCACCGCCAACGAGCGCTCGTAGTCGTGCTCGTGGCCACAGACCACCAGGTCGACGCCGTACTTGTCGAACAGCGGGCCGTACGCCGCGCGCAGCGCGACATCGGGGCCGTTCGCGGCGGTCGCCGAGCTGATCATCACCTGGTGCATGCAGACGACGATCCAGTCGATGTCCTTCGAAGCCCGTGCCGACTTGAGCTCCTTCTCCAGCCAGGCGAGCTGCCGACCGCCGGAGTAGCCCTTGATGTAGATGTCACCGCCCTCCTGCAGGGCGATGTCGTCGTTCTGCAGGGCGATCACCCTCACCCCGCCGACCGTGAAGGAGTACCAGAGGTTGTCGAGCTCGGGCTGGGTCTCGGTCGAGGGCAGCTCGAAGTAGGTCTGGTACGCGTCGAGACCGAGCTTGCCGTTGGCCAGCTCGATCTCATGGTTGCCCGCGCACGGCATCCACGGACGGAATCGCGCCGAGCGGCTGTTGTTGGTGAGGAAGTCGCGCCAGACGCGAATGCGGTCGGGCCCGGTGTTGGCGTAGCAGAGGTCACCGTTGAGGAGGTGGAACAGCGGGCCGACCTTCTCGACGCCGGTGACGATGTCGGCAGCGGCGGGCGTGGCGTTGGGCTCGAAGTCCCGGCCCGAGGCGTCGGCCGGGTTCGCTCCGGTCTTCCACGTCACACTGGGCGCACCCTGGTCGCCGAAGCTGGTGAAGGTGAACGGAGCTCGGCCGGACGGCGCCGTGTGGAAGGTGCCGGCGTCGGGGGTGGCGCCGTCGTGCTGGGCCGCGTACAGGTAGTCGGTGTCGGCCTTGAGCTTGCTGAGCAGCGCGTGATGGACCCAGACGGTCCGCCCGGAGGTGCCGTCCACGTAGGTCTTCGTCCTCGCGTGCACCGTGGAGCCGAAGCCGCCACTCAGCGTGCCGTAAACGACCCGGGGGTTCTTGACCGCCGCGTCGGTGACCCACGAGACGACCATCTGGCTGCGCGGGTCGGCGCCGAAGGTCAGGTGCAGGCCCTGGACGGGGGTGGTGGCCGAGCCGGTGGTGAGACCGGTGACCTCCGACTTCGCCGGGACCGCCTCGGCGGTTCCGGCGCCGAGGACCAGTGGACCGGCGGCTGCACCGGACACCGTCGCGCCGAACAAGCCGAGCGCGTTGCGGCGGGAGATTCTGGTTTGCTTGGGTTCTTGCGACATTCCGGGGGCCTTTCGCGTCGTCGGGTGCAGTCGCACACCGACCGGACAGCAGCGCTCCGAACCTGACAGCGGGCTGCGGCAGGTCAGCGGTGCGCGCACTCTCGGACGCTAGGAAGCACGGTCGACCGGAGCGGTGGGACAGGTATGAACGGCAGATGTCGGTCACCGCAACGGACGGCCATTCCCGGCGGTTGGGGTGCGCGGGCGCGCTCCCGTGCCGTTTGGAGTCTGCGCCTGGATGGCAGTTGGCGGAGTCACCGGCATCACGGAAGGCTGGGGGCACGCCGAAAATGTGTGGAAACTCGGGCGAGGTAGATACAGGGCAATCCGAAGCGGGCGATCGGTGGGCGCCTTGGCGCCGTACTCGACCCCGCCATGCAGGTCCTCGCCAGGGCGCCTGGAACCGCCACCGACAGCACCCTGCTACCTGTCCGAGTCCTGATCGACACCCTCACCCCGCCTCTGCCAGGTCGCAATGACCTCGTCCCTCAGGGAGCCTCCCTGCATCATGACCTGGGCAGCTCAGCACCTCTCCCGGCTTGGCCCGCCGCTGTCCGGCCGCCGATCGCTCGCGATCGGCAGGAAATCGTTCGCCACCTCGGACAACACCTGTGCCAACTGCCGGAACGGCTTCCAGTCCAGCTGCCTGAGCCGCCAGTTCATGAGTACCTGCCAGGCCGAGTACGTGCGCATCCCGAACGCCCAGGGCACCCTGGTCGCCACCGGCGAGGTGCCGGGCGAGGAGTTCTGGCCCGGCCTGCTGGCCGTCTCCGACGTGATGGGCACCGGCTGGTTCGCCGCCGACGCCGCCCAGGTCAAGCCCGGCTCCACAGCTGTAGTGGTCGGTGACGGCGCGGTCGGACTGTGCGCGGTGATCGCGGCGAAGGAGATGGGCGCGGAGCGGATCATCGTGATGAGCCGCCACGAGACACGCCAGAAGCTCGCCCTGGAGTTCGGCGCCACCGACATCGTCACCCAGCGCGGGGACGAGGGCGTCGCCGGGATCAAGGACCTCACCAGCGGCATCGGCGCGGACTCCGTCCTTGAATGCGTCGGCACCTCCCAGTCCATGCGGCAGGCCCTGTACTCGGCCCGGCCCGGCGGCAACGTCGGCTTCGTCGGCGTCCCCCACGACGTCGCCATCGACGGGGAAGAGCTGTTCTATTCCCACGTCGGCCTGCGCGGCGGCCCCGCCCCCGTGCGCCGCTACCTGCCCGACCTGATCGACCGCGTCCTGTCGGGGCAGATCAACCCGGGCAAGGTCTTCGACCTCACCCTGCCCCTTGAACACGTCGCGGAGGGCTACAAGGCCATGGACGAACGCCGCGCCATCAAGACGCTCCTCAAGCCCTGACCAGTCACCCGCGCAACGTTCGCCCTCCTCCTGGCACTCCTATGCGGACCTGGCCGGACGACAGGCCACCGCTCGTGCTTGTCCAGGAGGGCGGCGGGTTCGCCATGCCGGCTCACCTGCCGCCCGCACAGAATCGGAACGACCTTGAAGATCACCCGAAGCTCCATCAACACCGTCAAGAGTCCGGCCGACTGGTTCACCGGCGACGTCTACATCGACGCCGTTGCCGCAGCTCCCGCCCCGTCCCGGGTCAGTGCCAACCTCGTGCACTTCATGCCAGGCGCGCGCACCCACTGGCACCGCCACCCGCTGAGCCAAACCGTCTTCGTCACCGAAGGTGTCGGCTTGTGCCAGCGCCGCGGCGGGCCCGTCGAGGTCATCCGTCCCGGCGACCGCGTCCTGTTCGAGGCCGACGAGGAACACTGGCACGGCGCGGCGCCGAACCGGCTGATGGTCCACCTGGCCGTCAACGAGAGCGACGCCGACCACGACGTCGTGCACTGGCTGACTCCGGTCACCGATCAGGAATACGCCGCCGCGCCCGCCGCCGACTGACGCCGGTCCTGAACCGACCCTCCACACGGTCTGAACAATCGAACAGTTCCTGACTTCAGGCAGCACGGGCCCCTGCCGAGCGTTCGGCAGGGGCCACGCTGTGGAGGACTGCGGAGGGCCGGGACCTGTCCTCCATGAGCGGCATGCCGGCCGGCATCAGCTACCGTCTGCTGCCGGTCCGACGGCTCGGCCTCACTTCAGATGCCGGGTGAAGAACTGGGCCGCGGCGTCTCCCGCGAACTGCGGGACGCCGGTGTGCCCGCCCATGTTGGCCTGCAGGGACTTCTCCTTGGAACTGAAGGCGTCGAACAGGTCCAGGGCCGCCTGCCGGTCGTTCCCCTCGTCGTCCCACTGCAGTAGGACGTGCAGCGGGATGGTGACCTGGCGGGCCTCCTCGAACATGGCGCGGGGCACGAAACTCCCGGCGAAGAGACCGGCGGCCACGATGCGCGGCTCGACCACCGCCAGCCGGATGCCGATGGAGATCACTCCCCCCGAGTACCCGACCGGACCGCCGATCTCGGGCAGCGACAGGAGGGCGTCCAGGGCGGCCTGCCATTCCGGGACCGCCTTGTCGACCAGCGGGAGGATGAGGGCGTCGACGATCTCGTCGCTGACCCGCTCGCCGGCCTCCATCGCCCGGCGCAGGTCGGCGCGGGCCTGCTCGGCGGCGGGCCAACGGGGCCGGTCACCGCTCCCGGGGAGCTCGATGGTGGCCGTCGCGAAGCCCTCCGCCGCGGAGTGCCGGGCCCGGTCCACCAGTCGGGGGTACATCTTGCGCAGCCCAAGGGGAGGGTGGCCGAGCAGGATCAGCGGCACCGGTGCGGATGCGGATGCGGGTGTCCACAGGATGCCGGGGATCTCCCCGAGGGTGAATTCGCGTTCGAGGACGCCGTCGTCGAGGCGCTGCTCGGAAGTGAAATGCATGGTCGTGCCTTTCGGGAGTGCGCTGGAACGGCGCTCCCGGACGACCTGCCTACCGCCCGACCGTGACCCCGGAGGGGAGCACCCATGTCGATACTGCGTTCACGGGTACCACCTCCTCGATCTCTCGCACGGCCTCCGGCAATGTAGCAGTGGGCGCCTCGTCCGCCTACGGGTTTTTGCGGAGTCTCCGTGGCCGGACGCCGCGGGGGCACCGCGCAGCGCTTCGGGTGTCGTCGCGACTTCCCGAGTGGCGGCTCTGCGACGCCGGGGATGCATTGACGCTGTGGTCTCTCAGGTTCTGGCTCAACTTCTCTGGCGGTGACGCTGGGTGCCGTCGAAACCCTGTTTCAGAAGTCTTGCCTGTGATCACTCTTCCGGGGACGGGAGGTTGGCGGCCGTGTACTCCGCCGCGATGACGAAGGTGCTGGCGCAACGAGGGCACTCGGCTCGCCCGAAGAGGTAGGTGAGTCCTTTGGCGAGCCAGTCCTGGCCGTCACGGACGGCCGTGTCGTACATCCAGCGTCCGGTGCCGCCGAGGTCTTCGGGCGAAGCGGGCTTCAGTTCGCGCTTCTCTGTATCTCCGGCATGCCAGTCCCGGATGGCCGAGTACCGACCGTAGTCGCCGATGGCGACGGTCACCTGCACGTCGCAGCGTGGGCAGTGCAGGTGGTAGAAGTCGTCCGCGAAGTTGCCCAGTACGGCACTCCAGTGGTACTGGCCATCGGCTGCCAGCAGGTCGCGAAAGACATGGAGGTAGCCGGTCGGCCGCGACTTCAGTCGTTGGTCCAGTAGCTTCCGTAGTTGGGCCACCACGTCGATGCATTTCAGCAGCAGGTCGTCAGCGCCGTGATCCTGGAGGGCTCCGCGCATGATCGCCCCGGCCAGGCTCAGCGCTTCAGGACTTCTCCGACCGAGCGCCACGAGCCGCGGAAGTGCGGCGAAGCTCGCCGGAACCACGGTCTCACCTTCGAGGCACAGCGCGTCCCAAAGGTGATCCCATGCCTCGGCACCTTCATCATGTTCCACTTGGTCCAGAAGGGCGGGCACTCGGCCGGCAGTCCCGAGGGGGTCGAGCACCTACGTCCAGTCGATCACTTGGGCATTCAATCGTCCTGGAGCAGGTCGTGGTCAAGCGTGGCTCGGATCGGGAGTTCAGACGCTCGTCTGCTTTGGCACACGGTCCAGTCCCTCACAGACGAGGCCGTGGGCCGCGCCCCGACAGGCGGCCTCGCCGAGGCCGGTCAGGCGCTACGGCAGCCCTGAGGCGGGTGAGGGGAAGGGAAGTTGCCGCCGTCGCCCACGTCGATGTGAGCAGCCCCGCGTTCAGGCGCAGAGGGAGATCGTATACATCGCAGTTGCCCACGACCGGGGCGGACCGGCCCGGGAAGGCCTGCGTGGGGGAGCGGCAACCAGGTCACGCGTCCGGTGCGTTCGGCCGGTCCGGCCCGCAGGGCGAGCGGTCCGGGAGGTGCCGTGGTGGCGACCGAGCCACGGGCGCCGGTGATCCACGATCCGGTCGGCATGAGCGCTCCTGTCAGGGATGACGATGGTGCCTGGAACCGCTGACTGGGTGGCGAAGCGTCACGAGCGTGCGGCAGAGCGTCACCCCTGTCAAGGTGCTATCCAACATTTGGGCGGATTCAATTCGCGTATGACGGCGATCTTTTGACGGTTCGCCCAAAAGATTTTGATGACTCCGTCCAAAGCTCTGGACACCACTGGGGACCCCGATTAGCGTTCCAGCCGATCGACGCGATGTTGCGTCGACGTAACGCCAGTGCGGCCTTGCAACCCACCCCGCATGCCGGGGCCGTATGTGACGCGTCCTCACCGCCGACGAGAAGCCGAGCTCCCGCCCGCCGCACGTAGCGGGTTTCCGTCGTAACAGTTGTCCCGCACTCCGCAGCACCCCGCCGTGGCGGGGGTTCCCGGCCGCGGCATGTCGCCGTGGCCGTAACCGCAGCAGAAGGGAAGCTCCATGAAGATCCGTTACTACCTTGTTGCAGCTTCGTTGGTGGCCTCGGGAGGGCTGGTCACGATTGCGGCGCCCGCGCAGGCGGCGCTGACGACCACCTGTGTGGGAGAAGGCGGAGCCGTCACCGTGAGCGGCGCCCTCGTGGTGCCGGCCGGTGCGTCGTGCACGCTGACCGGTACGAAGGTCAAGGGCACGGTGACGATCGAAGCCGGCGCCGACCTCGTGGCGAAGGGCGTCACCTTCAGCAGCACCGTCGCCGTCGGGGACAACGCCTACCTGGACATCACCGACAGCAGCGTCAAGGGCGCGGTGACCGAGCAGGGGGCCTTCGGCGTACATGTGCAGAACACCACGGCCAGTGGCGGCATCTCGGCCGTCGAAGGCTTCCTGTACAGCGTCGACGCCACGGTCAAGGGAGACATAAGAGCCTCCTCAGGCGAGCTGTACATCTCCGGCACCACCGTCTCCGGCGCCGTCTCCGGCGACGCGAACCTCTACACCGACGTATACGACAGCACGGTCGCCAAGACGCTGACCGTGAGCGCCAACACGCTCGGCGGTGTCCTGTGCGCCAGCGAAGTCCAGGGCGACACGGCCTACCAGAACAACTCCGACACCCTCCAGCTCGGCGGCGACGGCCCGCTCAGTTCCTGCGCGCAGGCCACCTACCTCGGCGGCGACCTCGCGGTCACCGGCAACAACGCGAACGTGGTCCTGGACAACACCATCGTCCGCGGCAAGCTCACCGCCACGGACAACAGCCCCGCCCTCCAGGTGGGCGAACTGGCCCGCGTGCGCGGCGGCATCGCCGCGACCACCACCGCCCCCTCGGCGTCGCTCGCCCGGGCCGCCAAGGCGGCCCCGCAGGATCGCGGTGCCGACCTCGCCGCGAAGGTGGCGGCGCGTACCGCGCAGGCGGAGGCCGAAGCGGCTGCCGAGGGCACCGGTCTGTGATCGCAGCCCGTCCACGGGCGAAGAGCGCTTCGCGCCGTCAGCACCACACACCTCACACCCCACTCTTCTTTGCCCCACCCATCAAGGAGTGACCGTGGGCCACCTGGACAAGTCCTTCGACCGCAGAGACTTCCTGCGGGCGACCGCCGCCAGCACCGTGGCGGTCGCCGCCGCCTCGATCGTCGGCGCCGCGACGGCGCCGTCCGCCTCCGCCGCGACCAGCATCCTGTCCATCCCGAAGGACCGCATCTCCCTGCAGCTCTACAGCGTCCGCGACAAGGTGAGCTCGCTCGGCTTCCGGGTCGTCCTGGAGGAGATGGCACGCATCGGGTACAAGGAGGTCGAGTTCGCGGGCTACACGCAGAACACCTCGATCCTCGGCCGGCAGATCACGCTCCAGGAGATCCGGCAACTGCTGGACGACAACGGCCTGAAGGCGATCGGCAGCCACGTCGGCATCGGGGACTTCCGCAACAACCTCCAGGCCCAGCTCGACGCGGCGCAGATCCTGGGCATGCCGCACGTCGGCACCGCCAACGCACCGTCGAACTCCAACACGGTCGCCGGCTACCTCGCCGCCGCGGACGAGTTCAACGCCTGGGGGCAGGCCGCGGCCGCCCGCGGTCTGAAGCTGTACCAGCACAACCACGCGGGAGAGTTCGCCTTCGCCTCCGACCAGCCGTCGGTCCGGCTGTACGACGTCTTCCTGCGCAACACCGACCCGCGCTACGTCTACCTGGAACTGGACGTGTACTGGGCGTACGTGGGCCAGCACCGCTGGCCGGGCTTCGACCCCGCGGCCTACGTGCGCAACCAGCCCTACCGGTACCCGCTGTTCCACATGAAGGACGGCGCCGCCAGCTCGGGTGCGGACGGCTACTCCATCGTCGAGTTCGGCGCCGGCGTCCTGCCGTACCAGCAGTTCATCCGGGACATCGGGGCCCGCGGCAGCCACGTCGGCATCTGGGAGCAGGACACCGCGCCCAACACCCAGCCCAACCCCCCGGGTTCGTTCGGCGCCGCGCAGCGCAGCTTCACGGCCCTGAAGGGGCTGCTGGCCTGATCGCAGGCACCCCACCGGGCACAGCCCGCCGGTTGCGTACCGCTGCCACGGCGCAACCGGCGGGCCGGCCCGGCTGCGCACCTCCTGACCGGCACAGACCAAGGAGACGCATCACTGTGTACCGTACCCTGAGAGGCCTCATGGCCGGGGTGCTCCTGGCGTCGCTGCCCATGCTGGGCGGCCTCGCCTTGGCACCGGCTGCGCAGGCGCACCCGGACGACGCACTTGCGGCGCAGGCGAGCGCCGACCCCGCCGTGGACTGGTCGAACTACGAGAAGGCCACGCTCAGCAAGGACACCGGCGAGCCGATCGACCTCGCCGTGCTGCCCGATCTGCGCGTCCTGCACACCGCCCGCAACGGCGATCTGCGGATGACCGACCCCGGCACCGGAATCACCAAGGTCGTGAACCACCTCGACGTCTACCAGAACTCAGAGATGGGTCTGCAGACCGTCACCCTCGACCCGGACTTCGCCAGCAACCACTGGGTCTACCTCTACTACTCGCCGCCGCTGAGCACTCCCGCCGGTGCGGCCCCCGAGCGGCTGCCGGCCGGGCAGACCGACGCGTACTGGAAGCAGTGGGAGGGCTACGACACCCTCACCCGCTTCAAGTGGACGGGGGACAAGCTCGACCTGTCCACCGCCCAGGAGATCATCCGCGTCACCACCAACCGCGGTCAGTGCTGCCACGTCGCCGGCGACGTCGACTTCGACGCGCAGGGCAACCTCTACCTGTCCACCGGCGGCAACACTCCCGCGTCCGGCCCCAACGTCAACGGTTACACCCCGATCAACGACGCGGCCACCTACAACCCCGGCCTCGACGAGCGCCGCGGCTCCGGGAACACCAACGACCTGCGCGGCAAGATCCTGCGCATCCACGTCCAGGACGACGGGACGTACACCATCCCGCCGGGCAACCTGTTCCCCGTCGTCACGGACAAGACCCGTCCCGAGATCTTCGTGATGGGCCTGCGCAATCCCTACCGGATGACTGTGGACAAGGCCACGGGCGCGGTGATGTGGGGCGACTACGGCCCCGACGCCGGGAACGCCGACCCCAACCGCGGACCGATGGGCTACGTTGAGTGGGACACCACCACCACCGCCATGAACAGCGGCTGGCCGTTCTGCACCGGTGACAACACCCGTCCGTACCGGGACTTCGACTTCGCCACCCTCACCCCCGGCCCCGCCTTCGACTGCGCGGCGCCGGTCAACGACTCCCGCTGGAACACCGGCCTCACCGAGCTGCCCCCGTCGAGGGCGGCCACCTTGTGGTACGGCGACCGCGACACCGACCAGCCCTGGCCGGAACTGACCGCCTTCCGCGGCCCTGGCGGCCCCGGCGGCCAGGCCCCGATGGGCGGCCCGGTCTACCACTACGACGCGTCCAACCCCGCCCCAGGCAAGTTCCCCGCCTACTGGGACGGCAAGGCCTTCTTCGGGGAGTTCTCCCAGGACTACGTCGCCGCCCTGACCCTGGCCGGCCCGGACGGCCCGGTCACCAAGCTGGAGAACGTACTCCCCAACAGCCAGCGTTCCGAGAACGGCATCCCGCCGTGGGACAACCCGATGGACCTGGAGTTCGGCCCCGACGGCGCGCTCTACGTCCTCGACTACGGCGACGGCTTCTTCCGGCAGAACCCCGACGCGGGCCTCTACCGGATCGACTACGCCGAAGGCAACAAGGCCCCCACCGCGGTGATCAGTGCCAGCCCCTCCTCGGGCCAGGCGCCGCTCACCGTCTCCTTCAGCGCCACCGGCTCCAGCGACCCGGAAGGCTCCGCCCTCACCTACCAGTGGGACCTCGACGGCAACGGCACTTTCGAGACCACCGGCCCCACGGCCACCCGCACCTATCCCGACAACGGCCAGCTCCAGGCCCGTCTCAAGGTCACCGACCCCGAGGGCAAGACCGGCCTGACCAGCAAGCAGATCACCGTGGGCAACACCGCTCCGACGGTGGCGTTCACCTCCCCGCCCAACGGTGGCTTCTTCACCTGGGGCGACGTGGTGCCGTACGCCACCCGGATCGACGATCCGGAGGACGGCGCCAACGTCGACTGCACCAAGGCCGCCTGGACCCTCGGCCTCGGCCACAACCAGCACGGCCACCCGGTGAGCAGCGGGACCGGCTGCTCGGGGGCGATCACCACCCCGGCCGACGCGGGCCACGGTGACACGGAGAACGTCTTCGGCGTCCTCGGTCTCACCTACACCGACCGCGGCGCCGGCTCCGTGCCGCCCGCCACCAGCGACGCCCAGGTCGTCCTCAACCCCGCTGTCATGCAGGGCGAACACTACGACTCGTCCCAGGGCGTCGTGATCACCGATGACGCCGCCGCGTCCGGACAGCGCAAGCTGACCGCCTTCGACAACGGCGACTGGATCGGCTACGACCCGGTGTCCTTCGCCGGCATCACCGGGGTGCAGACCCGTGCCACCGGCGCCGGAACCCTGTCGCTGCGCTGGGGCACACCCAGGTCCGACCCGTTCGCCACGATCACGGTCCCGGCGGGTGACGGCTGGCAGACGATCAACACGGCGCTGAGCGCGGCTCCCTCCGGCAGCGGGCAGCTCTACGTCACGTCCTCCGGCGGCGTCGATGTGGACTCCTTCACCTTCCAGGGGTCCGGCATCGCCGACAGGACCCCGCCGACGGCGACGGCGGCCCTCAACCCGGCGCAGCCCACCGGCAGCAACGGCTGGTACACGGGCAATGTGTCGCTGACCGTCACCGCCACCGACAACGGCGCCGTCAGGAGCCGGGAGTACTCGCTCAACGGCGGCACGACCTGGTTGAGCGCGAACAGCGCGGTCACCCTCTCCACGGAGGGGATGAGTTCCATCCGGTACCGGGCGACGGACACGGCCAACAACATCTCCGCGGTCGGCACCATCGCCGTCCGGATCGACCGGACCGGACCCACGGTGACGGTCACGGGCGTGACGGCCGACACCGCCTACGGGGACTCCCAGCGCCCGACGCCGGTGGTCTCGGCCACGGACGCCGTCTCCGGAGGGCCGACCGCGACCGCGACGCTGGACGGTACTCCCGTCACCCCGGGGCAGCCACTGCTGCTGTGGCGGTTGCCGCTGGGCGACCACGACTTGGTGGTCACAGGTCGTGACGCGGCGGGCAACACCACCACGCGCACCGTGCACTTCACCACCCGCACATCCTTCGACGAGATGGACACCCTGATCACCCAGCTGCGTGCGGAGAACCGGCTGACCGAGCAGGGCCGGCAGCGGCTGACGGTCCGGCTCGACCAGGCCCGGGCGCACGCCGACGCAGGGCGCACCAACCAGGCGGCCGCGGTCCTGGACCAGGTCGCGCAACTGGCCAAGGACACCGCACTGGTGACCGACGCGACCGCACGCACCGCTCTTGCCCGCGATGCCCTCGCCGTGAAGGGAGGCTTGGCCGGCTGAAGCCAAGGGTGCTGCCCGCCCGTCACGGCGGGCAGCACCCTGCCGGCGGCTTCAGGGCCCACCCGCGGCCGTCGACGGACGTCGGCCGCCGGGCCCTCGAGTGTGTCCACATGCCGGCAGTCACGGACGGGGATTCGGGTCGGGTAACTTCTCGGCACACCGATGCTTTCTTTGTTTCTGATTTAACTTTCGGAGATCCGCGCGAAAGCCATTGACGCTTATGACGTAACCCCCCTAACGTTTTGTCACACATGCGGCTGATACCCGGGAAGTGAGCCTGTGACCATCCAGTACCGCGCGCTGAGCCTGTTGCGCGACCTCGGGCCGCTGTCGCGCGCACAGCTGTCCGACCAGCTGGAAGTGGCGAGGCCGAGGCTGCTGGCTGAACTCGACCGCTTGATCGCTGCCGGGAAGGTGCTCGAGGCGGGGCCGGCCACCTCGCGAGGCGGCCGTCCCTCCACCCTCGTCCAACTCGATCCCGAAATCCGGTTCGCGGCGGTGGACCTCGGGGCCAGCTCGATCGACATCGAGATCACCGACGGAGGGCTGGAACCGATCGCCTCCTATGCCGAACCGGCCGATATCCGCAAAGGTCCGCGCGCGGTCCTGGACAGGGTCAACGAACTCCTGAACAAAATGGCGGACCAGGCCGGGTGCGCGCGGTTCAACTCCATCGGCATCGGCCTGCCGGGGCCGGTCAGCTTCAAGGAGGGCATCTCGGTCTCCCCGCCGATCATGCCGGGGTGGGACCGCTTCCCCGTCCGGGACACCCTCACCCGCGCGCACGGCTGCCCGGTCGTGGTGGACAACGACGTGAACGTGATGGCCCTCGGCGAGCGGTACGCGGGGGTGGCCAAGACCGTCGACAACCTGCTGTTCGTCAAGATCGGCAGCGGAATAGGCTGCGGTGTGCAGGTCAACGGCCAGATCTACCGCGGGTCGGAGGGATCCGCTGGCGACATCGGCCACATTCAGGTCGAGGCTGAGGGACCGGCCTGCTCGTGCGGCAGGACCGGCTGCCTGGAGGCCCTCTTCGGCGGTGTGGCCCTGGCCCGGGACGCCACCGAGGCCGCCCGTTCGGGGCAGTCGCCGGCGCTGGCCGAACGCCTCGCCGCGGAGGGCCTCCTCACCGCCGTGGACGTGGCGGAGTGCGCGGCCGGCGGGGACGTCACGTGCGTCAACCTGATCCGGGACGGCGGCCACCGGGTGGGGCAAGTCCTCGCCACGCTGGTCAGCTTCATCAACCCGTCGATGATCGTGATCGGCGGCGGCGTCTCCGGCCTCGGCCATCTCCTGCTCGCCGAGATCCGCAGCGTCGTGTACAAGGGCTCGCTGCCGCTCGCGACCGGGAACCTGCAGATCGTGCTGTCAGAACTCGGCCCGCGTGCCGGAGTTGCCGGCGCGGCACTGCTGGCCAGCGAACTCGACTTCCAGCGGCATCTCTGACGGACAGGCCGGATGCGCCGGCCGCCCCGGCCCCGGTACGCAGCCCCTGCGGCGTGGCCAGAGCCTGCATCGGCGTGCGTCCCCGGTCCTCGCCCGATCGGGCCGACCCAGGAGCACGCCACCGTGCCGCGCAGGCTTCCTGCCCGCCCCGGCGAGCGGTCGCCCCCGATGTTCCGGCCGTGCTGCCCGGATCCGTCAGGGGTCTGCTGCCAGGTGCGGGTCGCCGAGGTACGGGATCCGGCCCGGAGTGTTCGTATTGACCGCCGGCTGGGGAACCGTCGCCTGCTCCATCGCTGGTGGTGCAATCGGCAACGCGTTGTCGTACCGCTGCTCCACGCCCCGACGGAAGCGGACTCGGTCACGGAGCCGGCCGGTACGGCCACTACTTCGGTCGTCCTGCTTCGCGGTGGCGCCGGTACGGTTGCAGCACGGTCCGGCGCGCATACCGGAACGGATTCAGAAGCGGCTGGCACCGCTACAGCAGATGGAACCGGTGGTGACCATGGGTGTTTCCCCACGTCGTGACGCTGCGAACCGTTGGGCCGCACGCCACCCCATCCTCGTGGGACTGGTGGCGGGAACACTGGTGACACTGGCGTTCCTAGTACCACAGGGTGGCCTCACTGCCAGTGAGATGCTGATCGCGTTCATGCCCTTCTCAGTCCTCGCCACGCTCACTGCCCTCAGTGAGCGACACCGCCGAAAGAAGCACCACCTGCCGCTCTGACGAATACCGGCACGGTGCGGGGGCCGACCTCGGCCCCCGCACCGTGTTTGTGCGGCACGTCACCGGTGATTTCAGTGAGTGAAATCGAGGCCCGGCCATGGCGTCCCGCCTGCCCTGCAGAGGAGCGCGCTGGCTCGGGCCTCCTCACCTGTGTCCCAGCCGCAGTCACCGGCTCTGGAGAACGCCAACATTTGCAGTTTGATCTCCGCGACCGCACGGAGATTCCCGCTCAACATGGTCTGCACAACACCCGGCAGGCTGGCAAACGCGTCCAGCGCCGCCGCAGCAACCCGTCATGACACCGTCGTCAGCCGCTGGCCATGGACCACCCGTCCACGACCTGTTCATCGGCCTGCCACGGCAGAGGTGGAAACGCCGCTCGTGCGGCGCCGGCGCCCCCACGGTCCGCGCGTTGTCGACTGGGCCCGCGTGGAGGTCCGCCCCTGGCACCCGCGAGGACCGCCGGCACTGGGTGATCGCCTGCCGCAGCGTAAGCCGGCCTCAGGAGATCTCCTGGACTCGTGGTTCCAGCCATGAACGGCGATGTCTCCCCATACTTGCCGCCATGCGAATAGGAGCATATGCTCCTAAAAGCGTTCGCGGTCGCCTGCTGTCCGCCGCAGGCGTGCGCCCCGGTCGCGCGGCCATCAATAGACGAAGGAGTGTTCGATATGTGTGATCTTGTCACCATTGCCACTGAGGCGCACGGGGGGCTGGCACGCTACAACCAGTTCAGCTCAGCGACCGCGCATCTCCGTGTCGGAGGCTCGCTGTGGGGACTGAAGGGGCAGGAGGGGATATTGAGTCATACGGCTGTCTCGATCGACCTGTACCGGCAGAGTGTCAGCCACTACCCGTTTACCGCGCCCCACCTGCGGACGTCCTTCACCCCGCACCGCGTGGCCGTCGAGACCTCCGCGGGGGAGGTGACGGCCGAGCGATTCGACCCACGTGCTTCGTTCCCGGCCGACGTGCGTGCTGCTTGGGACGATCTGCACGTTGCCTACTTCGCCGGTTATGCAATGTGGACGTACCTCACGTCTCCGTTCACGTTCACCTCGCCAGGATTCAGGGCTGTGGAACTGTCTCCTGTCACGGAACAGGGAGAGGAGTGGAGGCGTCTGGAGGTCACTTTCCCGGACCGCATTGCGACGCACAGCCAGCAGCAGGTCTTCTACTTCGACTCGGACGGGTTGCTGCGCAGGCATGACTATACGCCTGAGGTCATCAACGCCGGACATGCCGCACACTACGTCGGCGAGTACAGGAAGTTCGACGGGATCATGATTCCAACCCGGCGGCGTGTCTACCGCCGCGGGGAGAACGGCACTGTGTTCCGGGACGTGGAACTCGTCACTATCGACATCGATAGCGTCCTGTTTATCTGACACGGACCCCACGGCGCTCGTATATGGACGTGCCGCTGGAGCAGTGGCATATCGAGCGGCAGGCAAAGATGGGTCCGCTGTCGAGGCAGACTTATCTACGACCACCGGCACAGCACCGAACTTCGCGGTGAGTTTGTCGAACTCTCATGTGAACCGATGCGCCGGAGATCATCCGCTGGTGACGACCACCAGCGCACTCGACGTGCGGGGCAGCAGGGGGCGTATCTGTTCCGCGTCACGGACATGGTCGAGTACCAGCAATATCCGCCGGCCGGAAAGCAGACTGCGATAAAGCGCTGTTCGACCCTCCAAGTCGGATGGGAGCAGCGGCGAGGAAACTCCGAGTGACCGGAGAATCGATCCGGATGCCTCGATCGGAGTCATGGCCGGGCTGGAAGAATCAGATCCGCGCAAATCGAGGTATATGTTCCCATCGGGAAAACGATGCCCGATCCGGTGTGCCCAGTGCACCGCAGGGGTGGTCATACGCACTCCGGCCATGACAACGATTACGCCGATCGCTGTGGCGGTGGCGCCTTGTGCATCGGCAGCCAGCAGGGCGTCGAGCACGGCCAGTTCGTTGTCGCAGCCGACACACGTCGCCACGTCGGCGGGCCGCGGGGGCGCCTGGGGTGGCGAGACCTCGGGGGCAGTGTCGGCCGTGTGTTCCGGGATGGCAGAGCCGACTGCGGGATCGGGAAATATGTCCGACACCAGCAATTCAGCGTCAGCTTTTCGGACACGTTCGTGGAGAATTTGCAGCCGGGGACCGGGATCTATGCCCAGGTCCTCCGAGAGGAGATTCCTCACCTCTCGGTACACCGCAAGTGCCTCGGCCTGCCGTCCGGTTTTGCAGAGGGAGAACATGAGCATCTCCCTGAATCTTTCGTTCAGAGGGTCTTTGGCGACCAGATCGAAGAGCTCCGCGGTGGCCTCGCCGAATCGGCCGAGCTCGTATTCCGCGTTGATGCGTCGCTCGACTGCGACGAGGCGCAACGCCTCGAGGCGGTTGCGCTGCGACATGGCGTACGTTCCGGGAATTCCGGCCAGCGGTTCTCCATGCCACAGGTCGAGAGCATCGCGGAGATGGGCTATGGCTCTGGTGTGGTGTCCTGTTTCGGCGGCCTCATCTGCCATTGCAACCCGTTGACGGAACACACTTAGATCCAGTCGGCTGGGGGAGACTCGCAGTGCATAGCCATTATCCGTGGAGACGATGACCGAGGCTCCCGCATGGTGTGCCGGTCCCAGACTCTTCCGCAAACGGTGTATGTAGGTACGAATTGTCTGCCTGGCCGTGCGTGGCGGAACTTTCCCCCATACCGCCTCGACCAGCTCGGAGACCGAGGCATGGCCATTCTCTCGCAGTAGAAGCGCCGCAAGGACCGCGCGTTGCTGACGGGATCCCAGTTCGATCTCTGTCGAGCCGTGTTGGGCGCGCACCGGGCCCAACACCGTGAACCAGAAGTGTTCGCTCACGTCGGCACTGGTCCCTTTCGAAGTGGTGCGGCCCACCCCGTACCGATCTGGGTGTCGGCGGATGGCAACAGTCGTGTGTTGTCGGTCTGAGTGAAGCTTTCCGGCGGTCGGCTCAGTGTGTCGTTCGGCGAAGCTGCTCACGAAACGAGCAGCCGAGGCGGATGGCGTCGGCCATCGCGCGGCACGGCCCAGCCGCGCCATAGGCTGGGCCGGCGAGCGCACCGGCAGCCACGGCAGTGCGAGCGTCCCATTGGGTTCCCATGTTCACGCCAGGTAGACGATGTGACCGGTGCGGATGTGACGACTCGATGGTGGCGGATCGAGGTGAATCCCTTCGGTTGGCGCACTGCTGCCTCGGGTAGCCGCCGCAGTTCTGCGACCCGAAGCGGTCAACGTTCCGTTCGCTGTCGGGCAGCTTGATCGAACTGCAGCCGCCGAAGGAACGTGGATCTCCGCGATCGCGCGGGTGACAGCGGAGCGGTCCCGGAGGCCTCTCGGGCAGGTGATGGTGCAGCCGTGGGGGAGCAGCGCAGGTGGAGATCGGCACGTATCTCGTAGCGGATCCGGGGCCGCTTGAACTGGTTGGGCAGGCGAAGGTCTGCTCGACGACCCAGTGGGGCCTGCTCAGGCCGTCCGTGGGCTGAACCCTTTTGGATCCCAACGGGCAGAGTTCGGGTTGCTTCGCAGCCGACCGGGCCGGACGGCCCAGGTGACGGTGCCTGGGCTGGGCAGTGAGACCCGCCGGGCGATCGTCGCCTCAGGACTCGTCGGCGAGGAAGTGTTCGGCGAGGGGGGTGCCGGCGAACTTCTTGTTCATCTCGCGGGAGAAGAGCAGCAGCGTGTTGCGCGGCCGATGGAGCACCGCGAGTTCCTGGGCCTGTCCGTCGGCGTTGCAGGTGACCGTGACGACGACCTTCATGGGCTCGCCGAGGACCGAGGCGTCGTAGATCTCGAGGAAGCCGTTGTCACCGAAGTCTCCGGTGAAGCTGAAGTCCTGGAACTCATACAGTTCGCGGGCCTTGACCACGATGGCGCGAACCGCTTCCGCGCCACGCGCGGTGCCGTTCATGGCGGCGCCTTCCAGTGTGACGTCCTCGGCCAGGTTGTCCAGCCACCACGGGTAGTAGCTGAGTCCCTGGCGGTCGGTGTCACTGCTTTCCGCGTTCGCCATGTCATGTCTCCTTCGAGGATCCGGTCGGGGCGCGGCTTGCGCGTCGTATCGATTGGCTGCCGGTCCGGTGATTCCAGCGAGCAGATATGAGCATATGCTCCTATTTCTTCGCAGGCAAACCTGTGATTGGAACGGCGCGGCACCTGCCGGGCTCGGAGAGCCATCGCTGCAGGTGGTGGGGCGGGTTCGGCTGGCGTCACATGCGAGTGATCGTTTCGCTGCGTGACAAGGTGACCCGCAAGCCTGTCCGTCCCCGGGGTGCTGCTGGGCATCGACATCGCAGGCCGCCGAGGTGCTCGCGCTGCGAGGTGTTTTCGACGGTGATGCGCAGGGGCGAGCGCTTGTCGGCGGGTTTCGTGGACCTTAAGGCGCGCTGATCTTGTTCGCCTTCCTCGGTGGGGTGGTCCCCCGGCCCAGGTGATCGCGACTGAGGTCGAGATCGCCGTCGCCCGGCAGCTCCTTCACGTCGGAGATGTGCGGGAAGCAGGCGTCGATGCCTCGTTTGCACGTGGCGGCCCTCTCTGACAGCCTCGGCTGAGACACCCGGTTTATCGGGTTAGTCTGGATGGGCGAGACAGGAGATCCCTTCAGCATGGCCAGCACGACCCCGATACCCGCCGGTGACGATCCGGCGCCGAAGCCGAAGCGGCGGACGTTTTCCGCGGAGTACAAGCTGCGGATCGTTGCCGAGTACGACGCCGCCCCGGCCGGGGAGAAAGGCGCGATCCTGCGCCGTGAGCGGCTGTACCACTCGCACATCATCGAGTGGCGCCAGGCCCGCGAGGCCGGCGCCCTGGATGCCCTGGCCGACCGGCGGACCTCGGCGGTGCGGCCGAAGAAGGCGGCCGAGCAGGCCGAGCTGGAACGGCTGCGCAAGAAGGTCGCACGACTGGAGAAGGACCTGGCCCGCCGGGACGCGGCCCTGGAAGTCATGGGAAAAGCCAACGCGCTCTTGGAACTGCTCTCCGAGAGCGCGGACTGAAGCACGCCGCCGCGCCCCTGATCGACGAAGCGTTCACGGGTGTGCAGGGCCAGTTGGGGACCACAGCAGCCTGCCGGCTGACCGGGCGCTCACGCGCCACCCACTACCGTCACATCAACCCCAAGCCGAAGCCCGCACCGTCCCCAAGACCCACGCCCGCCTCGGCCCTCTCGCCGGCCGAACGGGCAGAGATCCTGGCGCTGTTGAACCGGCCGGAGTACGTAGACCTGCCGCCCGCGCAGGTCTGGGCGCGTGAGCTGGACGCGGGGAACTACTGGTGCTCGGAGCGGACGATGTACCGGATCCTGTCCGCCGCCGGGCAGAACGGCGAACGCCGCCGCCAGGCCACCCACCCGCCCAGGACGATCCCCGAGCTGACGGCGACCGGCCCCTCGCAGGTCTTCACCTGGGACATCACGAAGCTGCCCGGCCCGGACAAGGGCATCTGGTACCACGCCTACGTGATCATCGACATCTTCAGCCGCTACATCGTCGGCCACACCGTCGAGCGGGCCGAAACGGCTGAGCGGGCGGAGGAGTTGATCCGCGAGACGATCGAGCGCAACGGCATCGTGCCAGAGACCGTGCACGCAGACCGCGGCACCTCGATGACCAGCAAGAAGGTGTCCCAACTGCTGATCGACCTCGGCATCACCAGGAGCCACTCGCGCCCCAGGGTCAGCAACGACAACCCATACTCGGAAAGCCAGTTCAGGACCACGAAGTACACCGCCGACTACCCAGAACGGTTCGATTCGCTGGCCCATGCCCGGGAGTGGATGGACGCCTTCATCACCTACTACAACCACGACCACAGACACTCCGGGATCGGCCTGCACACCCCCGCCTCCGTCCACTTCGGCACTGCAGAGGAGGTCCGCGACCAGCGGGCCACCGCTCTCGCCGAGGCATACGAACGCCACCCCGAACGCTTCGCCCGCCGACCAAGACCACCCGAGATACCCGGCCAGGTCTGGATCAACGACCCGGCGAAACGAAGGCAACCCGAACCACAAGGTTCATAGCACCGCGAACGTCTCATTTGACTTGACAACTACCGCGGTCGCATACCTGCACCAGCCCAGGTCGTAGGGCACCAGTCCGTAGCGTGCAGTTCTTCTTGCCACAGGTGAACGGGCATCGCCCGCCGATGACTTCTTGCGGCTCAGGTCGCGTGTGCATTCGCTCAGTTGGGAGGCGGTGTGCCAGCCGGCGTGCCGATGATGAATTCGCTTGGTGGCCCTGCCAGGTGCGGGCGGACGTTGTCTGTCCGGACGCGGCAGTACTGGGACGGGTGCTCGCCCAATGGCGTCTTCGCATTCGGTTCGAAGCGAATGAGGCGGGCGGGGAAATGGTGAATTCCGGATGGATTTCTCCGTGGAGGAGGAATGGAGGCTGTCGGCCGTCGTGCGATGTCACCGCAGGTGGTGCGTGATCTGCGCCTGTCTTGCCGGATGGTGGGCGAGTTGGGGTGGAAAAAGGCTTCATGCCGGAGATAACTTGCCGGTTGACGACCCGTTTATCATTCGTCTATCCAAGATCAACCCGTTGACACCCACTCGGGGCGGGTGCTTCGCTGTGCGGCGCACCTCAAGTCCACCGTGAAATGCACGCTTTGGCGCGGGGTGAATGAGCGAGAGGAAACCGTGAAATTCACGTCCAAGAGACCTGCGATCGGCACGGTCTTGGGAATCAGCATGCTGCTGGTCGCCGCTACCCCGTCGGTGTCCGTGGCACTCTCCACGCCCACCGGCACGGCATCGTCGGCCGCGCCGTTCTTGGCCGCGTCTTCGGCCCCGGCCCTCGGAACGGGCCGCGGGACCAAGGAGGCTGGTACCGGGTCACATCGGTGGATCCCGCTGATCACCGGTGACCGGATCGCGGTGAACGCGAAGGGCGAGGTCGTCGCCGCTCGTCCCGCCAAGGGCCGCGAGGGCATACCCATCCGGGTGGAGACCCGTGACGGCCACACCTACGCCATGCCCGATGACGCCCGGGACCTCGTCCAGAGCGGTCGGGTGGACCGGCGTCTGTTCGACATCACCACGCTGAGCGCGCCGGCTTACTCGGACCGCCATGACCTGCGGCTCATCGTGATGTACGACGCGGCCCGTCCGGCGGCCAGGACGGCCCTGCGCTCCACCCGCGGCGCTCACGTGCAGCGGACGCTGAGCAGCATCGACGCCGACGCCGTGAGCGCGCCCGCGAACGGCACCGCGGAACTGTGGTCCGCGGTCACCAGCGGGTCCGCCGACGCGATGAAGCGCGCCGTCGCACCGGGTATCGCCTCGGTGTGGCTGGACAGCGTCGTCCAGGCGAGCCTGGACAAGAGCGTCCCGCAGATCGGCGGCCCCGAGGCGTGGGCGGCCGGTTTCGACGGCACCGGTACGCGTATCGCCGTCCTCGACACGGGAGTGGACACCACGCATCCCGACCTGGCCGGGCAGGTCGTCGCCGAGCAGAACTTCACCAACTCGCCGGACACCGAGGACCGGTTCGGTCACGGCACGCATGTCGCATCCATCACGGCCGGCACCGGCGCGAAGTCCGGTGGCACGTACAAGGGTGTGGCGCCGGGGGCCCGCATCCTCAGCGGCAAGGTCCTCGGCGACGGTGGCAGCGGCAGCATGTCGCAGATCATCGCGGGCATGGAGTGGGCCGTCGCCGAGAAGGCCGACGTCGTCAACCTCAGCCTCGGCACCGGGGACTCCCCGGAGATCGATCCGGCGGAGGAGGCGGTCAACAGGCTGTCGGCCGAGAGCGGAACCCTCTTCGTCGTCGCGGCGGGCAACAACGGCGAGCAGGGGGCCGCCACGATCAACTCCCCGGGCAGCGCCGACGCCGCCCTCACCGTTGGCGCGGTGGACAAGCAGGACAAGCTGGCCCCGTTCTCCAGCACCGGCCCGCGCGTCGGTGACGGCGGCATCAAGCCGGATCTGACGGCGCCCGGCGTGGCGATCGGGGCCGCGGCCGCGCACGACAGCTACCTGGCAAGTGTCGCCCCCTCCGTCGCGGACGGATACATCGCCCTCAACGGCACCTCGATGGCCACCCCGCACGTCGCCGGCGCCGCCGCCATCCTCGCCCAGCAGCACCCCGACTGGACCGGCGACGACATCAAGGACGCGCTGGTCTCCTCGACGACGCCTCTCGGCTACACGCCCTTCGAACAGGGCTCGGGCCGGGTCGACCTGCGGAAGGCGATCAAGCAGACCGTCGTCGCCCGCGAGACGTCGCTCTCGTACGGTGTCGCGCAGTGGCCGCACACCGACGACCAGCCGCTCACCAAGGACCTCACGTACCGGAACACGGGCGACGCCCCGGTCACCTTGAAGCTGACCGTGGACGCCACCGGACCGGACGGAAGCGCCGCGCCCGCCGGGATGTTCACCGCCGACGACCAGGTCACCGTCCCGGCGCACGGCGAGGCGACGGTGAAGGTCACCGCCGACACTCGCCTCGGCGGCGATGCGGTCGGCCTCTTCACGGGACGGATCACGGCCACTGGCGACGGGCAGACCGTCGGCACCGCGCTGGCTGTGGAACGTGAGTCGGAGATGTACACCGTCACGGTGAAGCCGCTGGACCGCAAGGGCGAGCCCGTACCCGCGCCCGCCTGGGACGTTCAGCTGCAGGGCCTGTCAGGACCCGCGATGGGGGTCGGCGCCGTGCTGTATGGCGACACGTACTCGGTGCGTGTCCCCAAGGGCCGGTACTTCCTCAACAGCATGGTCCGGGTCGACCCGGCGGGTTCGTACGACCTCGGCGGTGACTGGTTCAACCAGCCCGACCTCGAGGTCAGCAAGGACACCGTGGTGACGGTGGACGCGCGCACCGCCAAGCCGCTGGACATCACCGTCCCCGACCGTTCCGCCCAGCAGGTATTCGGCTTCTTCGGTGCAGGCGTCGAGCTGCCGGACGGATCCAGTACCTACTTCGGGGTCTTGACCAGCTCCCTCGCGCAGTACCGCACCGGCCACCTGGGCCCCAAGGTGGCCGCGGGCGACAAGCTGAGCCAGAAGCTCGTCGCCAGCTTCTCCACCGGGGTCAACGGGCACGACGAGTACCACCTGGTGTACCAGCCGACCGGCGACAGGTACCTCACCGGCTTCACCCACCACGCCAAGTCCAGGGAGTTCGCCGAGGTCCAAGTGAAGCTCGGAGCGCCGGCGAAGGGCAAGTTCGGGTTCGTCACGCCGATCACCGAGGGCGGTGGCGGCCGCGGCACCGTGCACGCCCTGCCCTACACCGGTACCCTGCACCTGCTCTCGGGGACCAACGCGTGGCAGCTGGGCTTCATGCAGGTCGACGCGAATGACTCGTACGAGTCCCGCTATGACGCACTTGCGAGGACGTTCAAGCCCAGGCGCTCCTACGAGCACGTGTTCAATGTGGGTGTCTTCGGTCCCGATCTCCCGGAGGGCACCGGACTGCTCCGGGCCGACGAGGCGATCGACGGACGGCTTCCGCTCTTCTCGGACAGCGAGGGGAACATCAGCAACAACCGCTCACCGATCGAGAGCGCGCGAACGTCCCTCTACCGCAACGGTGAGCTCGTCAACACCAGCCTCAACCCGATGGACGTCTTCTACGTCGCGGAGAACGAGCGTGCCGACTACCGGCTGACCACCTCGGTCAAGCGCGGCACGGTCGCCGACGTCTCCACGAGCATGACCGCGAGCTGGACGTTCTCCTCCGAGTTCGCCCCGGGGATCACCAAGCTCCCGACCTCCGTCGTGCGCTTCAACCCTGTCCTGTCCCTCGACAACACAGGCAAGGCACGGGTGAAGGTGTGGGTCCCGGTGACCGTCCGCGGCACCGCCGCGGGCAGGAACCTCAAGTCCCTCAGTGTGTGGGCCTCCTACGACAAGGGAGTCCATTGGCAGAAGCTGAGCGTGTGCGACGGCCGGGTCCAGGTCACCAACCCCAAGGCCGGCGGCAGCGTCTCGTTCAAGGCCCAGGCCGTGGACAAGCAGGGCAACACCGTGGACGAGACCATCGTCGACGCCTACCTGACGAAGTAGCCCACGCTCGGGCCGGAACCGCGGTCCAGGGCTCGTGCCCTCCGCGGTTCCGGCCCACGGACGTCGCTGCACCGACGGGCCCCGCAACGGCGGGGGCCTCTCCCGTCATGATCAACGGGCGGCCTACCAGGCCACTAGGCTCGCCCGCGTTCCCAAAGGGTTGGCCGAATGGTCGCGGCCGCCACCGTACCGTCTTGGCGCAGAACAGTGCAGACGTGGTTGTCCCGGCGAGGCGCCGGTGGGCGGTGAGCCACGAGAAGGCGCAACGATGTGGACGGTCAGGAGCAGGCCGAGGGTGTCGGTGACGATGAACCTCTTGCGGCCCTTCACCTTCTTGCCCACGTCGAATCCCCTGGTGGCGGCGGGAACTGTGTCGGCACATTGCGCACGAAGTGCACCCGGCAGCGTTGCCAGGCCGCGCCGATCAGGACCCTGCCGATGGCGCTGGTCAGCCCGGCGTGCGCGTCGGAGACCACCAGGTGGACCAGCTTCTTCAGCGTGTGGGAGTGTCGGCCGGTCGGCAGGTCCAGTTCCGTGTCGGCCGGATACAGGTTCGAGGCCCCTTGGGCGCGGTAGGCGATCCGCTCGACCTGCGGCGCGCCCGGATTGCGTGAACAACAGTCGGCGGCGTACCACGCCGTCGCGAGGCCTCAGTCGCATCCGCAGCGCCGCGATTTGCCGGTGGTCAACAGTCTCCTGGACTTGCTCGCAGATCTGCCTGGCCGTAAGTGGCGCGTCGGTGCTGGTCAGTAGGGGGCAAGGGCCAGTTACCCTCCGGAGACACCTTGCCTGTCGCGACGCCCGGACCGGTGCGGACAGATCGTCCGGATCCGCGAACCGGCACGGCGAGATTCAAACTGCAGCACTGGAGGGATGCATTCGACACCCAGGGCAGCCTGAGTCTCCCGCGCGATCGCCAGCCGAGACACCTCGCCTCCGGCAGTCGCGATCTGCACGTTCAGCGCGGCCAGTTCGCCCCGCAGCTTCTCCACCCAGCCCCTGAGCCCCGTTCTCACGCTCCTTCAACAGCGCGGACAGCACTTCTTCCACCCGTGCCTCCCGGATGCCGCCAGCGCTGACGCGCCGGGCCCAACCCCGCACCACCCAAGGACTTACCGGGCTGCCACAAGCCGCAACACCTGGTCACCAGGTCTCTCAAACCGAACCGCACCCAATTGACATGCGCTCGCCGCTCTGAGCGCCGCCGTGGGCACCCGTGGTGCGTGGTACTTCGGTACCGGCGGCGCTCCAGCCGGCCGCTGCGAGGGACCCGGCCGGCACGATGCCCTCGCGCGTTGCGGGAGGCATCGGTGGAAGCTGCTGGGCTCTCCTCGGGTAAGTAGTATGACGGGCCCGTCAGGACATGCTTCGTTGATCGAACCATGTCAGAAAATGAAGGACGGGTTGCGTGTCAGGGCCGTCATTGGAGGGGCGGTTAACCGGATGCCGAGGATGTGAACAGTGCGGCTGAACCGCAACGGCTGGTCAGGGGCTGAGTTCCAGCTTCGGTGCCCGCGATAGCCGTACAAAAGCCCACCAACTCGCGGTTTGGTCATGTCACTTGACCGTCCTCATCGCAGGGCGGGAAGTTCACCTGCGCCCGCGAGCATCTGCGGCCATGAGCAACCTCAGTCGCCGCATCTTCATCCTAGGCGGGCTCACCACCGCGAGCGTCGCAGCGCTCCAGCTCGGGGCGGTGGCTCAGCCAGCCGCCGCCTCCACTCCCTTCCCCTTCACGCTCGGTGTCGCCTCCGGCGAACCGGACGACAACAGCGTGGTTCTCTGGACGCGTCTGGCTCCCACACCGACCAACGCGGACGGTCAGGGCGGCATGCCCAACGCCGACGTCGCCGTCGACTGGCAGGTGTCGACCAACCAGAACTTCACCGCCCTCGTCAGCTCCGGCACGTTCACCGCGCGCTACGCACAGGCCCACGCGGTGCACGTGCTGGCCGGGGGACTCGCCCCCGACTCTGAGTACTACTACCGGTTCCGGGCCCAGGGATTCACCTCCCCGGTGGGCCGGACCCGCACCGCGCCGGCTCCGAACACGGTCGGGCGGGACTTCACGATGGCCTTCGCCTCGTGCGCCCACTACGAGCAGGGCTACTACACCGCCTACCGACGCATGGCCGACGACCGCCCCGACCTGATCCTGCACCTGGGCGACTACATCTACGAGAGTGGCGCCACCGCCGGCGCCGTGCGTCAGCACCTCGGCAGCGAGATCGTGTCGCTGGCCGACTACCGCCGCCGCTACGCGCTCTACCGCAGCGACCCCGACCTGCAGGCCGCGCACGCGATCGCGCCGTGGCTGGTCGTGCCGGACGACCACGAGGTGGAGAACAACTACGCCAACATGGTCCGCGCCGACAGCAGCCCGGTGCTGACGGCGGCCCAGTGGACCGCGCGTCGCACCGCCGCGTACCAGGCCTACTTCGAGAACATGCCGCTGCGGGCCGCCGCGACCCCCTCCGGCAACAGCATCCCGCTCTACCGCCGGGTCCGCTGGGGCACCCTCGCCACGTTCCACATGCTCGACACCCGCCAGTTCCGCGACGACCAGGCCTGCGGCGACGGGATGAAGGTCTGCGCCGACGCCGATCTGCCGGCCCGTTCGATCACCGGCGCGAACCAGGAGGCGTGGTTGCTCGACGGACTCGGCCAACACCTGAGCACCTGGGACCTCATAGGCCAGCAGGTCTTCTTCGCCCGCAACGTCAACTCGGCGGGTGCTATGAACATGGATGCCTGGGACGGGTACCGGGCCAGCCGGGCGCGGATACAGCAGGGCATCATCGACCGCGGCGTACGCAACCCGGTCGTCCTCACCGGTGACGTGCACACGGCATGGGCCAACGACCTCAAGGCCGACTACGCCAATCCGTCGTCGGCGACGATCGGCTCCGAGCTCGTCTGCACCTCCATCACCAGCACCGGCAACGGAAGCGCCACCACGACGATCCCCAACGGATCGCTCAACCCGCATCTGCGCTTCTACTCCGAACGGCGCGGCTACGTCCGCACGCACATCACGCCGTCGCAGCTCACAGCCGACTTCCGGTCGGTGGCGACGGTGACCGAACACGGCGCGCCGGCGACCACCGCCCGGACCTTTGTCATCCACGAGGGAAGGCCGGGGTTGGCCGATGCGTAAGCTCTCCGTACTCGGCGCGGCCGTCGCCGGCCTGGTCGCCGTCCTCGCCGTGGTCGCCCCGGCCTCGGCGGCGGGTCCCTCGTCCTGGGTGACCGCGAACAGTGACTCCGCGGGTGACCAGGACACCGCCTCGATCGCGGCCAACCGCCTCGGCGACGTCGCGGTGGTGTGGGAGGACGACCGCGACTCGACCAACCCGGGGGACAACGCGCACAGCGACGTGTGGGTGCGGATGTACCGCAACGGCGTCTCGGCCTACGAGAAGAAGCTCTCGGCCGGCGGGACCGCGGGCGTGGCCTGGCGGCATCTCCAGCCCGACGTGGGACTCGACGACCGGGGCAACGCCGTCGTCGTGTGGGCGGAGGACCCGGACGGCAACGGGTTCTACAACGTCACCTACCGTGTGCTCTCGCCGGCCGGCGCGCTCCTCGGCTCCGGCCAGGCCAACGCGAGCGCCGACGGCCAGCAGATCCATCCGCGTGTCGCGGTCGATCCGGACGGCGCGCCCAACAGCACCACGGCGGTCGCGTTCTCCGTGGTGTGGGAGGACGTCCAGGGCACGGCGGCGGCGACGGTGAAGGCAGCCGGGTTCACCGGGACCACCGCCAAGGCCTACGAGGTGACGGTCAACGCGGCCGGCGGCGCGCACCACAACCCCGACGTCGCGACCTCCGCCTCGGGCGACGCCGTCGTCGTCTGGGACGAGGACACCGACAACAACGGCGTCTACCAGATCGGTCTGGTGAAGCTGGCCAAGGCGAACGGGGCGGTCACGCTCAGCCGCCGCAGTGCCAACAGCCTCGGCGACGGGCAGCAGCAGCAGCGCCCGGCCGTGGCCGCCGACTTCAACGGCGACTTCGCCGTGGTGTGGGAGTCCGATCACACCGGGACCCGTGGCGTCTGGGCGCGATCGTTCTCCGCGACCGGCACCGCCGGCTCTTCCGAGGTCGAGGTCTCCAGCGGAGCCGGAGCGGGCAATCCCACCGTCGGCATCGACGACCAGCGCGACGCCGTGGTCGGCTGGAGCGTCACCGGCACCGATCCGGCGGTCTGGGCCCGAGGCCTCAACCCCGACGGCACCTTCACCGGCCGGTTGCCGGCCCAGCCCGTCAGCCAGGTCACGACCGGTCGGCAGGAGCAGCTCTCGCTGGCTTCCTCCCCGTTCGGCACACTCTCCATGTCGTACACCGATGACAACGACGGCAACACCTTCGACCAGGTCCTGCTGAGTCTGGGGGCGACCAACTCGGACTGGTGACGTCCGTTCGATCCGCGGACGTCCACGCGGGCCACCCCGGGTGGGGAGATCCGGCAGTCGGTTCCGGAACCGCGCAAGAACGCGGTCCTGCGGCACCGCTGCCGGATCACCTCCGCGGACCGGCCCGGAATCGGCCGTGCCCGTCGGGGCCTTCAGGAGTCGCCGCGGCCCCATCGCCAAGCGTTCGGTTCCAGGCCTGCGTGAACGCGCAGAGGACGGTCTCAAAGGCTGCAGGTGCCGACCGTGTCCCCCCGTCGCGGTCGGCGCTTGTCTCTGCTGGTCAGGCTTCGCCGCCCCGTGGTGCGTCAAGGGTCGGCGGTCGCTATGCGGCATGGCCGGATCGGCTCCTGGGGCCTGAACCGCCGCAAAGACATGCTGGGCACCGCCGGCCACCGTAGTGGCGGCGGTGGGGCAGGTGAGTTGTCCGGCGGGCCGGCGCCACGGCGAGCCGGCCGATACGCGCGGGTCGGGGAGGCAGTCGGGACCTGGACGCCTGCTTCACGCGGGCTTTCACTAGCCACTTGGCCCTGACCGGGCGTGTGGGCAGGGCTTCGTCAACGTTCCCCCTGCCGCTCGTGCTGCTGTTCAGCCCCGGGGTGTCCAATCGTTCGCGAGGAGGCCGAGCACGGCTTCGTCGGCGTATGTGCCGTACACCCATGCGGAGCGCCGCAGTGTTCCCTCCCGGGTGAACCCGACCCTGCTTGCCGCCGCGAGCATGGGGCCGTTGTCCGTGAGGGTTTCGATCTGCAGGCGTTGTAGTCCGCGTACGGCGAATCCGTACTCGCACAGTGCGCGCAGGACATCCACGCCGAGCCCGCGACCGCGGAATGCGGGGCGCAGGGCGATCCCGACGTGAGCCGTCCGGTTGTGCGTGTCGATGCCCCAGAGGAGGGCCTCGCCGGCCAGCTCATGCGACTCCAGCTCGACGACGGAGAAGCACGCCGCCTCGTCCGATGGCCCGGTCACGGCGAAGGGCGAGTGGCCCAGACCCGGTGGGATGGGTCGCCACGGGCGGGAGTCGGCGCGTGACCGCGTGGGCACGTCGTCGTACAGCTCGGAGTGGAGAACTGGGACGTCGTTCTCGTGCCGGGCACGCAGCCCGATCCTTTCGCCACGTATCACGGGGCATTGCTATACCAGGGGCGCCAGCCGATCAACTGCGTTTCCCCACCTGATCCCTCCCCGATGACCGGCCGCTGGGCACGGGCCCCTCGCGGCCGAGGTCGGCGTGGCCGGTCCGAAGATAGCGATCGGAAAGGCGGTGCCATGACGGTCACGAGAGAACCCGGTCGCACCGTGTTCCGGTGGGCCACTGCGGCGAATGTGCCCGCGGTCCCCTCGGCTGCGATCGTCTCTGGTGTGCCCAAGCGCGAAGAAGCCCGCCCTGCCCGCCCGGCGTCGGCGGCGCGGGGCCGGCACCCTGTGCCTCATGTGCCGCGAACCCCGCCCTCCGTCAAAGGGTCCTGTCCAGTCGCCCCAGTGCGCCGACGGATCACCCGAACGAGAGCCGGGCACGGGTGCCGCGGGGCCAGGCGGCCCGAGGGCAGCGGCGAGGTGACGTCCGAGGGGAGCGCGCCGACGAGCTGACACGCCCGTGCCTAGTCGGGGGCGTGGCGCGACAGGGGCCGACGGCAGCATCGATCAGGTGGACTCGCGCGGGGCGTGGTGCCACGGCGCGCCCCCGAAAACCGGTGTAGCGGCTCGAACGGGGCGCTACCATGAAGGGCATGAGCAGTCAGAAGCAGATCAACGTACGGGTGGACGAGGCGACGGCCGCCGGGATCGAGGCGCGGGCCAAGGCGGCGGGTATGAGCGTGCCCGACTACGCGCGTCAGGTCCTCGCGGACGAGGCGAATGACCTGCGGCACCGGTTCCTCGGCGCGGGCGCTCACTTCGCGGACGCCTGGGGCGACACCTTCGCCGAGCAGTTCGGGCACCCCAGGGCCGATGGCAGCGCCGGGGCCGCTGCGTGATCGTCCACATTGACCGGGCGTGGCTGCTGGACCTCGCGCACCGCAACATGCCCGGTGACCCCGACATCACCGACTTCGGGTCGATGGCGGCCGCTGTGGCGCGCCACGCGGACAAGGTGATGGGCACCCCCGTCTACACGGAGGTGCACCACCGAGCGGCCGCGTTGATGCACCAGCTCATCCGGGTACCGGCGCTGGAGTACGCCAACGAGTTGTTCGGGGCGGTGGTGGCGGCGGCCTACCTGACGGCGAGCGGGGCCATCGTGACCGTCGGCGCGAAGGAAGCGGCGGAGCTCGCGACGCGGATCGACCGGGACGCGTTGGACGTGCGGGCGGTCGCAGAGGCCATCCGGGGATGGGTGGCGGCGTAGGCGGTCGCGCTCGCAGGCGTCGGAGGACCTCGGCCCTGTGTGGGCCGGGTGCCGGTGGTGACTCGTAGTGCACCCGGTGCCCCCACCGATTGCGCTGTCCCGCTACGTGAGCGGACCCTCAGGGGCCGGCCGCAGCGCTTACCGCGCGTCGGCGGAAGTGACCAGGAGGTCGTCGGCGAAAGGTGTGGTGTGGTGGGGTTGAGGTCGCGCGGGGTGCCGCCGGGGGTGGTGGGCCGGGTCCCGGTCTCGGAATGAGGCAGGGGGTCTCACCGGGCCCGGCGGATGCCGGGTGATGCCGCCGTCATCGGGATTTCGCACGCGTCATGCCGCACACACACTCGGCGCTCGCTGGGGCGCTGACCGACAAGGGCCCTGCCGAGCTGACCGTCCTGGCCGGTTTCGACCAGGCCCTGGTGGCCGACGCGACCCGCGCACCTCCAACCGCATCCGTGCCCTGCTTCTGTTGTACCGGCCCGGCACCCTTGGCGCCTTCACGCCCGGCACGGGCCTGACCCTCGACGCCCAACGTCACTCCGTCAAGCCGAGGCATCAGTGCACCGCGCCAAGGGCACTTGGGGAGTGGCGTCGCGCCCGTCAGTCGTCGTGACCGTGCTTCTTGTGGTCCTTGCCTGTGTGCTCCTCACCCTTGCCGCGAGGGCCTGGCGGAGTCCGGGAGGTCGGCGACGTGCCGCCGGCTGGCGGTGAGACTTCGGCGGAGGGTACGGGGGGCACAGTGACAGCAGGGGAAGGAGACGACGTCGGCCCGGGTGACGAGGTGCCGTCGTCGTCGGAGCTCCAGGCCGCACCGACGGCGGCCGCAGCCCCGAACACGGCAAGTCCGGCGACACCGACCAGGATGCGAGTGCGCCGCGGCTGCGCGGCACCTCGCCCGTACAGGCGGGACGCGGCCGCGTCGGGGAGGGTCGCCGTGGGTGTCGGCTCGATGCCGGCCGGAGTCGCTGACCGCCGCTCGGGGTGCTGGCCTGCCGAGGCGGCAACCCAGTCGGCTATCTGGTCGGCGGTGGGACGCTGGCCCGGGTCCTTGGCCAGTAGGGACAGGATGTAGTCCGCCAGCGCGCCCGACACCGCCGGGTTGAGCCGCCTGACGGGTACCGGCGCCGCGTCGACGTGCTGGTGGATCACCGCCAGCGGGGTCTCGCCGACGAAGGGGGGCCGGCCGGTTGCCAGCTCGTACAGGACGCAGCCGAGGGCATAGACGTCCGAGGCGGGTTCGGCCGGGCGACCCAGCGCCCGCTCGGGGGCCAGGTAGCCGCTCGAGCCCATCACCCGGCCGGTGGCGGTGAGCGCCCGGGACGCCTCGTCGGCGAAGCGGGCGATCCCGAAGTCGGCGATCTTCACGGTGCCGTCAACGGTCACCATCACATTGGCCGGTTTGATGTCGCGGTGGATGACGGCCTGCCGGTGCGCCGCAGCCAGCCCCGTAGCAGCCCGAGCACCTATGTCCGACGCCCGCACGGAGTCCACGGGGCTACGCGCAGCGAGTTCCTGAGCGAGGCTGCGCGGTAGTTGTCAAGTCAAATGAGACGTTCGCGGTGCTATGAACCTTGTGGTTCGGGTTGCCTTCGTTTCGCCGGGTCGTTGATCCAGACCTGGCCGGGTATCTCGGGTGGTCTTGGTCGGCGGGCGAAGCGTTCGGGGTGGCGTTCGTATGCCTCGGCGAGAGCGGTGGCCCGCTGGTCGCGGACCTCCTCTGCAGTGCCGAAGTGGACGGAGGCGGGGGTGTGCAGGCCGATCCCGGAGTGTCTGTGGTCGTGGTTGTAGTAGGTGATGAAGGCGTCCATCCACTCCCGGGCATGGGCCAGCGAATCGAACCGTTCTGGGTAGTCGGCGGTGTACTTCGTGGTCCTGAACTGGCTTTCCGAGTATGGGTTGTCGTTGCTGACCCTGGGGCGCGAGTGGCTCCTGGTGATGCCGAGGTCGATCAGCAGTTGGGACACCTTCTTGCTGGTCATCGAGGTGCCGCGGTCTGCGTGCACGGTCTCTGGCACGATGCCGTTGCGCTCGATCGTCTCGCGGATCAACTCCTCCGCCCGCTCAGCCGTTTCGGCCCGCTCGACGGTGTGGCCGACGATGTAGCGGCTGAAGATGTCGATGATCACGTAGGCGTGGTACCAGATGCCCTTGTCCGGGCCGGGCAGCTTCGTGATGTCCCAGGTGAAGACCTGCGAGGGGCCGGTCGCCGTCAGCTCGGGGATCGTCCTGGGCGGGTGGGTGGCCTGGCGGCGGCGTTCGCCGTTCTGCCCGGCGGCGGACAGGATCCGGTACATCGTCCGCTCCGAGCACCAGTAGTTCCCCGCGTCCAGCTCACGCGCCCAGACCTGCGCGGGCGGCAGGTCTACGTACTCCGGCCGGTTCAACAGCGCCAGGATCTCTGCCCGTTCGGCCGGCGAGAGGGCCGAGGCGGGCGTGGGTCTTGGGGACGGTGCGGGCTTCGGCTTGGGGTTGATGTGACGGTAGTGGGTGGCGCGTGAGCGCCCGGTCAGCCGGCAGGCTGCTGTGGTCCCCAACTGGCCCTGCACACCCGTGAACGCTTCGTCGATCAGGGGCGCGGCGGCGTGCTTCAGTCCGCGCTCTCGGAGAGCAGTTCCAAGAGCGCGTTGGCTTTTCCCATGACTTCCAGGGCCGCGTCCCGGCGGGCCAGGTCCTTCTCCAGTCGTGCGACCTTCTTGCGCAGCCGTTCCAGCTCGGCCTGCTCGGCCGCCTTCTTCGGCCGCACCGCCGAGGTCCGCCGGTCGGCCAGGGCATCCAGGGCGCCGGCCTCGCGGGCCTGGCGCCACTCGATGATGTGCGAGTGGTACAGCCGCTCACGGCGCAGGATCGCGCCTTTCTCCCCGGCCGGGGCGGCGTCGTACTCGGCAACGATCCGCAGCTTGTACTCCGCGGAAAACGTCCGCCGCTTCGGCTTCGGCGCCGGATCGTCACCGGCGGGTATCGGGGTCGTGCTGGCCATGCTGAAGGGATCTCCTGTCTCGCCCATCCAGACTAACCCGATAAACCGGGTGTCTCAGCCGAGGCTGTCAGAGAGGGGCGCCCGTTGACGAGCTCCGTCACGAGGTATAACTGGCCGTCATGCGAGCCGAAGTCGTACACGCTGACGACGTGGGGATGGTTGAGACGGGCCGCTGTCCGGGCTTCCAGGCGGAACCGGCCGGCGCTCTCGGCATCCGCGTCGCCGAGCATCAGTTTCACCGCCACCGCTCTTCCGAGTACCTGATCGGCGGCCCGCCATACCTCTCCCATGCCCCCACGCCCCAGTGACTCCTCCAGCCGATACCGCCCCGCCACCAGCACGCCCGCAGCGCTCCTTGACCCACGACAACAGTCCCGCGCCACACCAACCCATGAGTAGCATCTGCGGCGCGGCGCCATCCAGCGTACAAACCCGGCGCGAGTGCACCGACCGCTCCTGCCTGCCACGCGGGTGGGCATGCAAGGCGGCGTTCGCGGCGGAGCAGGCATGGGCTGACGGATGCGGCCGCCACACGCACGTGGAGGACTCCCGCATCTGCGCCGAACCGTTTTCACGCCGACGATCCGCAGGTGAGGGAAGGCCGGCCCGACCGACACATCCGAACACCCACGGTCGGCCTGGAGGCCTTGTGTGGACCGCCCTGGGGGACGATCCGCGTGGGCGCCGGTAGGGGCGCCCTGCCGGGGAGACCGTCGCGCGCTGACAGGTTGTTCTCCCGAAGCCCGCGGCGCGCCGGCGTCTTGGAGCGCCTTCCTGTGCGCGGGAACGCTCCGGAATCGGTGTCCGCCGTGTCGGCGCTCACGGGGATGTTCCGGCCGGCCACAGGGGGAACCGTGACCGTCCAGCCCAAGGAAGTCACCTTCGGTATGCCGTGGGAACCCTTTTCCGACATGGCGTTCGCGCTCCTCGACGAGCGGGAGACGGTGGCGCGAGGACACAGGCCGCCGGGCACCTTCGGGTAGGGAAGTCGAAGCCCGCGGCCGCGACATCCATGAAGGAAGGTCGGCTCCTGAGTGACCGATCCCGACAGGAGGAAACACTCGAGTGGCGTGGCGGCACTCCGTTGCCCCGCCAGGCACGGTCACCCGACCGACGTCCGCCGGGTGACCGAAGCGGCCGCCACGCACCACTTCGCGGGCGCCTTGAGATTTGTCGCCTCGCGGGTCAGCCCGCGGAAGGGCGCGGAGCCCGCAGATGTGCCCGTCCCTTCAGCTCCTCTTCGTCGACCAGCGTGAGCATCGGCTGACCCGGCGCGCACACCATGATCACTACGAATTTGGTCGGTGCGTCCGCCAAGGCGTTACCGTCCTGGTAGTGGATCACATCACCACCTGGTTCCCAGAACGTCCCGCCGGCCTTGATCACACGCTCCGGCTCACCCTCGAGTTCGAACCGGATCGCGCCCTCCATCACGTAGCCGAATGACGGCCCCGAGTGGCGGTGCGGAGGGAGCCCGGGGTGGCCGGGAGGCCATTCGACGAGGATGGTCATCCCCGAACCGCCTTCGGGGAAGAAGGGCGGAGTGACTTCCTGGAGCATCTTGACTTCGGGTGGCAGCGAGACCTCGTGCCTCTCGGCAGCGGGCGCGTGTACCGGGTTCTCCTCTGACATGTACGACACCTCCGTAAGCCCGCCCGGAGTGGACGATCTTGCGTCGGCCACCGCCTTCCGGGCCTGTGTACTACTGAGCCACCCGTTCGGCGGCGAGCGACCTCGCCGGGTTCCGGGCTCACACCTCGTGCTTCACGATGAGGACGGGCTTCAGCCGCATCCGTGAGACGCCGTGCGCCTGTCCCGAGACCACCCTGCCTCCTGAGGGGCGGCCGCCACAATCCGGCGATGGCGGCATCAGGACCCATCGCACGGTGTTATCGATGGGCACCCGACAGTGACGACAGTGCCCTGCCCAACGCCGTGCCCGCCATCCTGGGCCGGTCCGATCGCCGTCCGTCACCGCCGTCATCGCCGTCAAGAAGCGCGGGAACGCACAGCAACAGGAGGAGACCTGCCTGATTCAGCCAGCGACTCGGCCGCCGCAGGTGGGCCATCGAGCGCACCATGTCCTGGCACCGGCTACCGCCGGCTCAACCACCCTTACGAACGCGATCCCCGCAACTACCTGGCCTTCCTCGGCCTCGCCGCTGCCCTCTGCTGCTGCAAACGGCTCGACCGCCTCACCACATAGGACACGGTCTCAGTGGCGGTGGACCTCAGGCGGTCGTGCTCTGCATCTGGGGCTCTGCTTGTGTGCGGTGGGTGGCTGCGATCGTGCATGCGACGCGTACGAGGGCGGCAACGGCCGGGGAGCGGGCGTCTTGGGGCCACGCGATGGCCAGTGTGCAGTTCGGTAGGTCGCTGACCGGCCGGTAGGCGACCCCAGGTCGCGGGTTGCGTTGGGCGACCGAGGCAGGTGCGAAGAACACGATGCTGCCCGTTTCGACGAGGTTGAAGATCTCCGACAAGTTGGAGGCCGGCCTTGTCGCCCCGGGCTGGCGCGGCTCGGCGCGGCCGGCCTCGGCTGGCGCACCGCTGGGGAGTTTCCGGCCGGCCAGGTCCGCCAGGCACAGCTGGGTCCTGACGGCCAGCGGGTCGGTGGCGGCCATGGCGACCAGGACCGGCTCGGTGATCAGCGGCTCGCTGTCCAGCCCGCGGTCGTCCATGGGGCAGAGCACGAGTGCCACGTCGGCCAGGCCATCGCGCAGTGCCTTGGGCTGATCGCCGAACCCTCCGAGGATCAGTTCGGTGGGCAGGGCGGCGGGGTCGGTGCTGTAGGCGTCCAGGATCTGTGGCAGCAGGCCACCGTCGATGTCGGCCTTGAGTGCGATGCGCAGCCGGGGCGAGGTGCTGCCTGCGTGCCGAGCACGGTGAGCGGCGGCGGTGATCGCCTCCAGGGCGGTTCTGGCGTCGCGCAGCAGAACCTCCCCGGCGACAGTGAGCTTCACATGCCGGGTGGTCCGCTCGAACAGCGTCACACCGAGCTGCTGTTCCAGGTCCCGGATCGTGCGGGACAGCGGGGGCTGCGCCATGCCCAGCCGGGCGGCGGCGCGCCCGAAGTGCAGTTCCTCCGCGACCGCGACGAAGTACCGGAGCTGCCGTACCTCCAGATCATTCATATCCCCAGGGTATCAATCGCGACCAGGTTGGTCCTTCACCTGCAGCGTTGCTCCGGGTTCACTCGAGAGCACCTGCCCGGCGCCCTGGGGTGCGCCGTCGACCACCACGCATGGAGGCAATTTATGATCACCATTACTACGCCGACCGGTGACATCGGCCGGCAGGTCCTGGACCGCGTTGTGGACAGCGGTGAGCCGGTCCGGGTGATCGTCCGCGACCTCTCCCGCCTCCCGGAGCACGTGCGAACGCAGGTTGAGGTGGTGGCGGGCTCCCACGCCGACGCGGACACGATCGCAAAGGCACTGAAGGGCGCTGAGCGGCTGTTCTGGCTCGTGCCCCCGGCCGGTTTCCGTGACGCCGGCCCCGCCAGGCGCTACTACCTGGACTTCGCTCGGGCAGTAGCCCAGGAGGCCGCGAGCCGGGGCGTACGGATGGTGCACGTCACCTCCCTGGGCCACGGCTACCAGGACGGAGCCGGACTCCTGTCGGCCGCGCTCGACATGGACGAGCTGATCGCGAGCACCGGCGTGCAGTACCGGGCCCTGGCACTGCCGTTCTTCATGGAGAACCTGCTCCATCAGGCCCAGACGATCACAGAGCAGGGGGTGTTCTCCATGGCGAACGCCGCGGACCAGCCGCTGTTGACCGTTGCCACCCGGGACGTGGCTGCCACGGCGGGAGCGCTCCTGCTGGACACCGCCTGGAGCGGACAGGCCCGCGTTCCACTGGTCAGCCCCGACAGCCTGACCCCCGCCGCCATGGCCGAGATCATCTCCGAGACCTTGGGCCGCACGGTGCGCTATCAGCAGGTCCCGCTCGCGGACTTCCAGGCCCGCATGGTGCAGCGCGGCGCGAGCCCGGCGCTGGCCCAGGACATGGCCGACATGGTCAACGCGCAGAACAACGGAATCTACGACGCCGAACCCTGCGACCCCGCCTCCGCCACCGCCACCGATTTCCGCCAGTGGTGCCAGGGCATCTTGCTGCCGTCCGTCCAGTCCTGATCAGCGCGCCGGTCGGTGCCCGGCACAGCCGCCCAATCCAGCACCGAAGGAGGCGGCCCCGCACGTCAGCATCGGGCGATGCCGCCCTTCGAAAGGTTGGGTCCTTGGAAGGGGTGTATGGGTTCCTACCTGATCCGGGTGTTTGCCCCGGCATCGAGGTGAGGGTCCGGATATGGAGACGGCCACCGGCTGAACTTCGAGATGTCTAAGGCTCGAAGGAGATCAGCACGATGACCGCACCAGACAGTCTTGCACGCCCTGACCGATGAGAACCTCGCAGCGGCGAGTCCCGATCTGCTGCGCGCGATGGTCAAGACGTTCGCCGACGCGCTGATGTCCGCGGAGGCCGATGCCCTGTGCAACGCGGTACGGGCAGGTCAGTGACGAACGCGTCAACCACCGCAACGGGTATCGCCCGCGCGAGTGGGACGCCAGGGCCGGCACGGTCGAGCTGGCCATCCCCAAGCTCCGCAGCGGCAGTTACCGTATTCGCTGGTGAGACGTCTGGCCGACCGTGCCTACGGGTGCGTGTCCGTGATCGCGATGACCTCGTCGAGGCGGTCCAGAGCGGCCTGCAGGTCGTCGATCTTGCCCTGGATGCGCTCACGCTCGGCGCGCAGCATGGCTCGTTGCTCGGCGTCGGTGTGCCCGGAGACCCAGCACGGAAGGAGTTCGCTGATCCTTCGGCTGGTCAGGCCGGCGGCGAACATCTGCTGGAAGAAGCGGACCAGGAGGATGGCGTCCTGCCGGTACAGGCGCTGGCCGGACGGGCTGCGCTCCGCGATGAGCAGCCCCTGCTGCTCGTAGTAGCGCACGGCGCGTACCGAGACGCCGGCACCCCGTGCCACCTCGCCGATGCGGATCAACCGCTCGGCCGCGGCCGCTGTAACGGTCATGGTGATTCCTCTCACCCCTGGCCCTGAGGACCAGCACTTGCCTCTTACGTCAACGTCAGGTTTTAGCGTACCGGGCATGGATATCAACAACTCCGTCGCCCTTGTCACCGGAGCCAACCGCGGCCTGGGCCGCGCCTTCGCCCAGCGCCTGCTTGAACGCGGCGCCCACAAGGTCTACGCGACGGCCCGCCGACCTGAGACCGTGGACCTGCCCGGGGTCGAGGTGCTGGCCCTTGACATCGCCGATCCCGCATCCGTGAGGGCCGCCGCCGAGGCCGCCCCGGACGTATCGCTGCTCATCAACAACGCGGGAATCTCTACGGGGACCGACCTGCTGACCGGTTCGCTGGACGCGGTGCGGCACGAGCTGGAGACCAACATGTTCGGCCACCTGGGAATGATCCGGGAGTTCGCGCCGGCGCTCGCCGGGAACGGCGGGGGCGCGATCGTCAACGTCCTCTCCGCCATGTCGTGGTTCGGGGGCAAGGGCGCCAATGCCTACCACCTGACCAAGGCCGCCGCCTGGGCCATGACCAACGGCGTCCGCCTGGAGCTCGCCGAGCAGGGCACGCTCGTCACAGCGGTACACCTCGGCTTGGCCGACACCGACATGGCCGCGGGCTGGCCCGTGGACAAGATCGCGCCGTCGGACCTGGCCGACGTGGCGCTCGACGGAGTCGAGGCGGGCTCCGCCGAGGTCCTCGCCGACCAGTGGAGTCGGGACGTCAAGTCCCGTCTTCCGCTGACGCCCGAAGAGTTCAACGCCGCAATGGACCGCGCCCTGGCGGCGCTGATGGCGGCCTGAGGGTCCCCTCGGACCGCACGGACCTCGGTCGGCTGCTTCTCGATCGGCCTCTCGAACTCCACCAACTGAACCGTTCCGGGTTCGGCAGTGCTCGGTGCCCGCCCGCTGGAGCGGCGCTCCGCAGCCGCTCCGGCAGGACTCGACCTGATCAGCAGCCCGCCCTCCGGGGTCAGTGGGCGAGCAGGGTGTCGAGCCAGTCGAAGGCGCGCTGGTGGAAGAGGGAGATGGCACCCTCGTGGCAGTGCTCGCCGGCGCCTTCGTCCTCGCGGAAGAGGATCAGTTCCTTCTGGCAGGTCAGCTCACCGACGAGGCGCTTGGGCTGGCCCTGGAAGAACTGGTCGTTCTCGGCGTCGAGGACGAGTGTCGGGTAGGTGATGCGGTCGGCGATGCCGGCCATGGTGTAGGCCTCGCTGGCCTTGACGAGCTCGTCGAAACCGGACACACCCAAGCCACCGGCCGTTGCGCACCACCCAGCGCACTTGGGTGTCCCGCGCCATCATCTCCTCGATGCCGCCGGGCGTCGCAACGGCGCGGGCGGCCAGCGCCTTCACCACTTCGTGGAAGTCGTAGACACCGTCGTGCAGAACGCACGCGGCGATGCGGTGTTCGAAGGCGGCCGCCCTGGCGGCGAGGTAGCCGCCGAGGCTCGTGCCGATCAATACGAGTTTCTCGGCGTCCAGCTCGGGCAGGGTGAGCGCGAAGTCGACGGCCGGGGTGACCACGGCCTCCCAGTCGGGCCGGAAGTGCAGGCCCTGGTCGCGGACGGTGCTGCCCTGGCCGGGGCCGTCGAAGGTGAGGACGTTGTAGCCGCGCCGCAGCGCGCCCGCGGCCAACGCCAGTAGTTCTCCTCGAGGGTGGAGTCGTACCCGCCGTGGTAGATCCGGCCCTGACCGTCAGGGCGGTCCGGTGACGGGCGTCAGGCTGTCCCACGTGCGGGGCTGGTGGTGAGCGATCTGCTCACCACCGCAGCGTCTGCACACGGTTCACCGCCGTCATGCCGGGCCCCTCCACGTGGTACGGATCGGACCCGGGCAGCCTCGGAACCGGCCCTCGCACGTCATCGGCGACAAAGGTCTCCGGCTTCCCGGAACCTGCGCGACGACTGCGCGGTGCAGAGGCCGGGCGGGCGAGAAGCTGGACGCGTTCAGCAAGCTGGGCGCGCGGACCGTCAGCAGCGCCTCCGCCGGGCCGCCGCACTCGCCGCAGCACAGCTCATCGTCGGGTTCCGGAAGGTGAACTCCGCCGGCCAGCCGCCCGCCTTCCAGCCGGGCGCGACGGACAGCTCCCACTGGTACTCCAGCGACGCTCGCTTCGACAGCCGTTCCCACTCTGCGTCTGTCAGATCGCCCCGCCCGATGTCCATCAACGACCCGGACATCAAGTAGTCACATGATCGGCCGGACAGCTCCCAGTACTGCAGGTCAGCTGCTGCAAGAGGCCGCCCTCACCGGACAACTGGAGGCCGCTCGCGCGGGCCCGATCGACCAGCTGCCCGATCAACTGGTCGTTCAGCAGATCCGCCGACAGCTCGACCGGGCGGACCTCTTCAACCGCCTCGACAGAGGCAGTCACGTCGCTCATCAGGTGTTCTTCCTTGATCGGGAGTTACACCGTTTTTTATAGTCCCCAGGCGGCGGCTTGGGCAGCCGGGCGGGCAGCGGGGCGAGCAGAGTGCGAGCCAAGACGCGCTTTCGGCCGGGTACTCCGCGGGGCTGGTTGCGGCGTGTGAGTTGCAGCCGAACGAAGCACCGGAAGGGGGGAAGCCCTGAGTTCCTCCACTCGGGCTACCACCATGGAGACGACGTTCATTGGTTGGTTCCCTTGTTGGTATGGCAGACAATCGGCGTCCCACGGCGCTTCTTCTCGATCGACTCTCCTTGGTGACCAGTCTCGTAGGAGCCTCGGTATGGCGTGATGCGGCGAAGGGGTCGGTGCTGCTCCCGGTTGCCCTGGCAAGACTCGTCCTGGGCCTCAGGACGCATCGGGGGCTACTCATCCTGCGCGGGGGCTGCGGTGTGGTACTTGGACTGTTCGGCGCGGCGGTGGCGTTGTTGGCCGGCCAGGCAACGGGAAACGGGCTGTTATACCCCCTCATCGACGACCATGATTATCAGCACTCGTGGGGTGGACCCACGCTAGTGGGGGCTTGGGCAGCGCATGCAGCTCTCGCGATTCCGGTGGTGCTGGTCGCGCTCGGTGCACTGCGCGGTGTCACGGTTGCCGACCGGGCGCTTGACCGGGGTGCCTCCGGTGAAGGAGTTCCGTGGTGGCCGGTCCTGCTGGCCGGGGTACTGGGGGTACTGACGGTACTGCTGGTCACAGCCTGGCTTCACCAATTTTAGAGTCGTGCGATAGCAGATGAGGGTGCAGGCGATGCTGGGGTTTCGTAGAGGTCTGCGAGGTAAGGCGACCAGCCGGAGCCGCCCGTTTCGCCCCCCGTTCGGGCGGTTCCCCGAGAGGCTCCCCCCTCTCGGCGGTCACGCCTTGCAAGCCGGGGCCTGCTCCACTCAGGCCCCGGCCGGCGAGGAGGTCACATGGACGAGACGACCCGCATGCACCGCCCCGGCGAGAAAGTCCCCGCCAGCGGCATCTACGAATGCACCTGCGGTCAGGGCCACCGCTTCACCATCACGAGCACAAACGTGCAGGGCCACACCTTCCCGCCGGTACCGGAAAACTGCTCCGGAGTCGGCTGGAACCTGCTGATGCCCGCCCTATGGCTACGGACCCGGATTCGGGTACGGACCTGGCTACGGCTATGGATACGGACCCGGCTATGGCAACGGCGTCATAGTGATACTCGGGTAACCGCACGGCTGGAACCTCATGATCCCCGCCCGCGCGGAGCGTAGCCCGTAGACCCCCAAGCAGCCCGCCCGGTTACGTGGTGAGTGCCGGGCGGGCGCCCCACGCGGCCCCGCCGGCGCGTCCTTCCCAAACCTCGGCGGGGCCGCCCTACTGCCCGGGGCCCTCGGCCGACACCACCCGCCCGCGCCCCGCCAACTTCACGCCCTCACCCCAAAGCCGCATCTGCTTTGCTGCCCGCCATCGTGGCGGGGCTCACTGCTCGTCGTGTGCGTGGCGTCCTCGGCCGGGCAGCATCTCCTGCACCTTCGCCTTGAAGCCCTGCCGGACCATGGCGGCGCGGTCGGAGTCCCCCTTGAGGACGGACGCGGCCGCCGCCTCGATCTGGTCGAGCGTGGCGTGCGGCGGGATGGGCGGGACGGCGGGGTCGGTGCGAAAGTCCAGGACGAACGGGCGGTCCGCGGCCAGCGCCCGCTGCCAGGCCCCCTCGACCTCGCCCGGCTTCTCCACGCGGAGGCCGTCCAGGCCGATGGAGCGGGCGAAGTCGGCGTAGGCGACGTCCGGCAGTGCTTGGGAGGGCAGGAACTGCGGCCCTCCGGACATGGCGCGCATCTCCCAGGTCACCCGGTTGAGGTCGCCGTTGTTGAGCACGGCCATGACCATCCCCGGATCGGACCACCCGCGGTAGTACTTGGCGGCGGTGATGAGCTCCGCCATCCCGTTCATCTGCATCGCCCCGTCACCGACCAGGGCGATCGCCGGGCGGTCCGGGTGGGCGAACTTCGCGCCGATCACGTACGGCACACCGGACCCCATGGTGGCGAGCGTGTCGGACAGGGAACCACGCATGCTGCCGCGCATCCGCAAGTGCCGGGGCTGTCGTGGCGCTGTCCTGGGGTGAGCAAGATCGCGAGTGGGCGGCCTTTGCCGTCGCAGGCGAGGTGGTTTTGGTGGTCAGCCCTCCTCGGGACCGACCGAGACCGTGATCATCCGTTTCGTCCGGCCTGAGGCTCCCCCTTTTCTGCCGGTGGCTGCGGCATGTTGATGGGCGCGGACGATGGTGGAGTCGATCTGTGCGAGGCAGTCGATGTCGCCGGCCGCGTCGGCCTCAGCCCGGACTTGTTGCAGGGCCTGGGTGAACACGCCGTCCAGTGCGTAGCGGCGAAAGCGGGTGTAGACCGTCTGCCACGGGTCATAGCGTTCCGGCAGGTCACGCCAGGAGATCCCGGTCCGGATCTTGTAGACCATCCCGTTGATGACCTGCCGGTCATCCACTCGCGGCCGGCCTGTCGCAGCCCGCGGTATCAGCGGAGCGAGCAACTCCCACTCTTCATCGGTTAGTTCATGACGACGTATCACGCAACCATGATCCACTGCCCGATGATCTTTGAAGACGGACCCTAGGACGCCTTGCTCTCTGCCCGGGTACGTGGAGGGGAACCGGACAGATCACCGATCGGCGGGAGGACGTTGTGCCTGCTCACGGAACCGGCCGTCGGGAGGGCCGCGATGAGACCCGGAGGAGCGAGCGGACCGCCAGCGGGCAGACCGACCTCACGGTCGCGCTGGGCGCGTCCGCGACCGGCGCGCTGGTCGGACCGGTCTCCTTCTGTGCGCTCGCAGGCTGCTTGCCCAACGCCCCTCGGGCGCGGGCCGGCCGTCGAAGTTGGCTGCCGCGGATGTGCCCCCCGATATGGAAGCACGGCCGACGATCGCCGTTGACTGCGGGCGCCGGCCCGTGCGGATCTCCGGAAGTACCTGGAAGGCGTCCGTGAGGCTAGGCCACCAGGGAGGGCGCGGCAGTGATGACCTTCGTCCGGACAACGCGAACGACTCCGCGAGCCGCGGGGGAACCCACGGACACCCAGGAGAACGATCTTCCAACGCTGAAGGACGCGTCGAAGGTGCCCCGGGGGGACGCCTGGGAGTGGCTCGAAAACGTTCTGCGTGATCAAACGGGCAGTACCCGGCAAGCGGGACTATCGCCACATGGGACTGCTGTCGAGGGAGGTCAGCATGTCGCGTGGATCACGGTGCACTGCGGCGGCGCCGGCCTCCTCCAGTTCAGCGCGGCCAATGCCGCCAGATAGGAGCGCCACGCAGGGCACCCCCGCCTTCCCTGCGGCCTCAATGTCCCACACCGTGTCTCCCACGAAGACCGCCCGGTTTGCGGGTACGCCCGCTCGTTCCAGGGCCTGTGCCACCAGGTCAGGCGCCGGCTTGCTCGCATCGACGTCGTCCTTGCTGGTGGCGTCCGCAATGACGTCGTCGGCGTCGAGGGCTGCCCGCATCACGGCGAGTTCCTTGCCGTCCGCCGAGGTGGCCAGGACGACCCGGAAACCCCGGGCCGCCACCGCGCGCAGCAGGTCCGCGGCACCGTCCAAAGGAGCGAGCGCGGGGCCGTAGGCGCCGTACAGGGCCTTGTGGGCGCCGCTGATCGTGGCATCCTCGCTGCAGTCGCGCTCCCTGCCCAACAGGCGCTCCAGGAGATGGTCGGACCCCATGCCGATGCAGCGGTGGATGTCCGCCATCGACACCGTGTGCCCGGCCTGCCGGAACGCCTCCCACCACGAGACGGCGTGGAGGTAGTTGGTGTCGACGAGAGTGCCGTCCATGTCAAACAGCGCCGCGCGTTCGACCTCGTCACTCATGAGGCCCCTCCTTCCGATCGATTACTGGAGTGGTTCTTGCCAAGGCGGCTACCCGTCATCTCTGAGGTGGACGCGCGTGTCTGCTCCACGGTCCAGCGGTCAGCCACCGCCTGTGAAGGATGCCTCCTGGGGCGTGCACGCAGGACTCTGCTTGGCCGATCGATCACGCTGGATCACGCGGGCGGAGTAGCGCACCGCGAGCATCTTGGCTGGCGGTTCTTCCCCTCAGCTCACGGTGTCGAGAACCTCACTGTAAATCCGGAGCTGGTCGGGATCGTTCTCTCTCTCCGGAAATACCGGTCACGAAGGCGGGTGGCAGCTCAAGGACGGCCTCAGACGCATCACCCAGGAGTGAACGGTAGTTGTCAAGTCAAATGAGACGTTCGCGGTGCTATGAACCTTGTGGTTCGGGTTGCCTTCGTTTCGCCGGGTCGTTGATCCAGACCTGGCCGGGTATCTCGGGTGGTCTTGGTCGGCGGGCGAAGCGTTCGGGGTGGCGTTCGTATGCCTCGGCGAGAGCGGTGGCCCGCTGGTCGCGGACCTCCTCTGCAGTGCCGAAGTGGACGGAGGCGGGGGTGTGCAGGCCGATCCCGGAGTGTCTGTGGTCGTGGTTGTAGTAGGTGATGAAGGCGTCCATCCACTCCCGGGCATGGGCCAGCGAATCGAACCGTTCTGGGTAGTCGGCGGTGTACTTCGTGGTCCTGAACTGGCTTTCCGAGTATGGGTTGTCGTTGCTGACCCTGGGGCGCGAGTGGCTCCTGGTGATGCCGAGGTCGATCAGCAGTTGGGACACCTTCTTGCTGGTCATCGAGGTGCCGCGGTCTGCGTGCACGGTCTCTGGCACGATGCCGTTGCGCTCGATCGTCTCGCGGATCAACTCCTCCGCCCGCTCAGCCGTTTCGGCCCGCTCGACGGTGTGGCCGACGATGTAGCGGCTGAAGATGTCGATGATCACGTAGGCGTGGTACCAGATGCCCTTGTCCGGGCCGGGCAGCTTCGTGATGTCCCAGGTGAAGACCTGCGAGGGGCCGGTCGCCGTCAGCTCGGGGATCGTCCTGGGCGGGTGGGTGGCCTGGCGGCGGCGTTCGCCGTTCTGCCCGGCGGCGGACAGGATCCGGTACATCGTCCGCTCCGAGCACCAGTAGTTCCCCGCGTCCAGCTCACGCGCCCAGACCTGCGCGGGCGGCAGGTCTACGTACTCCGGCCGGTTCAACAGCGCCAGGATCTCTGCCCGTTCGGCCGGCGAGAGGGCCGAGGCGGGCGTGGGTCTTGGGGACGGTGCGGGCTTCGGCTTGGGGTTGATGTGACGGTAGTGGGTGGCGCGTGAGCGCCCGGTCAGCCGGCAGGCTGCTGTGGTCCCCAACTGGCCCTGCACACCCGTGAACGCTTCGTCGATCAGGGGCGCGGCGGCGTGCTTCAGTCCGCGCTCTCGGAGAGCAGTTCCAAGAGCGCGTTGGCTTTTCCCATGACTTCCAGGGCCGCGTCCCGGCGGGCCAGGTCCTTCTCCAGTCGTGCGACCTTCTTGCGCAGCCGTTCCAGCTCGGCCTGCTCGGCCGCCTTCTTCGGCCGCACCGCCGAGGTCCGCCGGTCGGCCAGGGCATCCAGGGCGCCGGCCTCGCGGGCCTGGCGCCACTCGATGATGTGCGAGTGGTACAGCCGCTCACGGCGCAGGATCGCGCCTTTCTCCCCGGCCGGGGCGGCGTCGTACTCGGCAACGATCCGCAGCTTGTACTCCGCGGAAAACGTCCGCCGCTTCGGCTTCGGCGCCGGATCGTCACCGGCGGGTATCGGGGTCGTGCTGGCCATGCTGAAGGGATCTCCTGTCTCGCCCATCCAGACTAACCCGATAAACCGGGTGTCTCAGCCGAGGCTGTCAGAGAGGGGAACGAGATGCCAACAGGATCGAGCCGCAAGCGGGAGCGCCAGTACGAGCACATCAAGGACAGCGCCAACGAAAGCGGCGAGAGTGACAAGCGGGCCAAGGAGATCGCCGCCCGCACGGTCAACAAGGAGCGGGCTCGCGGCGGCGAGTCCAAGACCGCCAGCCGCAGTTCCATAGAGGACATGTCCTCCGGGCGGCGAGGCGGCCAGCGGTCCGGCAAGGGGCCGCAGGGCCCAACCCGCGACCAGCTCTACGCGGAGGCCAAACGTCGCAACGTCGACGGGCGGTCCCACATGAACAAGGCGGAACTCGAACGCGCGCTCGGAAAGTAGCTGTCGGCACAAGTCCGAGTGCAACGTGATCACGCGGTCACAGCCATGCGGGCCGCGTCCACAGAGCCGACCAACGGAGGGCATCGTGCTCATCCTGGGAATCATCCTGCTGATCATCGGCTTCCTCACCGGGATCTCGATTCTGTGGACCATCGGGATCATCCTGGTGATCATCGGCCTCGTGCTCTGGGTGCTGGGAGCCGTAGGGCACAGCGTCGGCGGGCGGAAGCACTACTGGTAGGCAGCGCGGGTCCCGTCGTCAGCCGATCCGAAGGCCGCGCGCGACCGCCACGGCCGCCGCAGCGGCCACTGCCGCCGTCCCCACGGCCCCACGGTGGCGCGGCGCCCAGGACTGCGCGCTCGTCGCGCGAGCCTGCCGCCCGAAACGCCCGTGCATACCGAAGTCGTGGCCGCCGGGACCGCTGTCGGCGGGGGACCACAGGTTCACCGGTGCCGCGGTCCTCAGCCGTCTGCTGGGAACGGCAGCCGGTGCGCGCCAGGTAGCGGTCCAGAACACCTGGTGCCACCGCGTTGGCCAGCAGTGTCCCAGCGGTGCTCGCCCCCACCCAGACTCGCGCCGACGAGGGTGATCCGCGGCGTGCACGATCGCCGGGCCGCCACCTCGGCCCTGTAGATCGGCGGAACAGGCTGGGCCCGGCGCGGCAATCGGCTCAGCACCCAGTCGAACTGCGGTGTGTCGAGCGCCGGCAGTTGCACCATGGTCGTACGCACCCGTGAGCCCGAATGCAGCAGTTCGCACCGCAGCGACTCGCTCCACCCCTGAATGGCGTGCTTGGCGCCGCAGTAGGCCGACTGCAGCGGGATGCCGCGATAGGCCAGCGCAGACCCCACCTGCACGATCGCACTGCGGTCACGCGGGAGCATGCACCGTAGCGCGGCTTGCGTGCTGTACACGTAGCCCAGATAAGTGACCTCGGTGACCCGCCGGAACTCATCCGCGGCGATCTCAATGAAGGGCGCGAAGACACCCGTGAATGCGTTGTTGACCCACACATCGGGGGCTCCGAACGCCGCCTCGACGCGCGCGGCGGCCTCCTCCACGGCGTCGGCGTCCGACAGGTCGACCGGCACGGTGAACGCCTCACCGCCCGCCCGCACTACGTCGTCCGCCGCGGCAGCCATCCCGGTGCGTCCGCGGGCCAGCAGTGCGACGCGGTCCCCGTGGGCGGCGAACGCCCGGGCCGCTGCCCTGCCGACGCCGCCGCTGGCGCCGGTGACCACGACCGTCCTGGTGTGCCGCTGCTTCGTCATGGACTCGGCTAGCCGAGTCGTGGGCTTCGTATCAAGGCCGCGGGGGTAGGCACCCCCCATGGCGGACTATGACGCCTCGCCCTACGTCCCCGAGGACGCGGACCTGGCGGCGCTGAGCAGCGCGGCTGCGGGGTGCCGGGGGTGCCCGCTGTACGCGGATGCCACCCAGACCGTCTTCGGGCACGGGGAGCCGTCCGCGAGGCTCGTACTGGTGGGCGAGCAGCCCGGGGACCAGGAGGACAGGAAGGGCCTTCCCTTCGTCGGCCCTGCCGGGAAGGTGCTGCGCAGGGCGCTGGACGAGTCCGGGATCGATCCGGCCGACACCTACGTCACCAACGCCGTGAAGCACTTCAAGTTCACCGTCCCGGAGCGCGGCAGGCGGAGGATCCACAAGCAGCCCACGCTCCGCGAGGTCGCAGCGTGCAAGCCCTGGCTGGAGGCCGAGCTGGAACGGATCGCCCCGCGGATCGTGGTCGCCCTCGGCGCGACCGCCGCGAAGGCCCTGATGGGCCCGGAGTTCCGGGTCACCCGGCAGCGCGGGAAGCTCCTGACGCCGGGCGTGCCCCTCGACGGGGCGCACGTCCTCGCCACCGTCCACCCCTCCGCCGTACTGCGCGCCGGCGAGAACCGCGAGGAGATGTACGCCGGACTGGTGGCGGACCTGCGCGTGGTGGCCGACGCCCTCGGATGACCCGATTCCGTTTCCCGGGCCGGGTCCCGGGCACAGGCTCAGCAGACGCACTGACCATGCCTCGTTCCGCTGGGTGCGAGATGCCAGATCGCCGTGCTGGGTGCACGCTGCAACCAGTGAAGAGCACCGTCTGAGGGCCGCTGGCCTCTCGCGCCCTCAACCCGATGAGCTGGTTTCCGCCCGTGGTGGTGTGGCGGGAACCAGCCCATTGCTGTGGGAGGCGGGGCGGGGGCCTGCAGCACCTGTACGGGGCGAGGGCACTCGAGAAGGGCACTGCCGGTGTAGATCACCAGACGCACCCGGGCGGCGGGCCGCACCGTCGACGCCTCGAGCGAGGAACCGCCGTACGAGGTGGAGCGACTTGACCGGGCGCTCCGCGGTGCACAAGCCCGGGTCCCTGGGCAAGGTGGGGTGACACATGGCCGGGAAGCTCCAGAGCCGGGACGACCGGAACGACGCCGTGGACGCCTTCGAAGAAGCGGTCAACATGACGGCAGCCCAGTTCGAGAAGTGGCTCGTGACCGAGAAGTCGAAGAGCGTCGGCCAGAGCGGCGGTGGCGAGAGCGTGGGCCACGCCTCGGGTCGGCGCATCGTCACCCTCCTGCGCACGGACAAGGGCGCCCTCAGCGACGACGACCTGGCGCACATGCGCAAGGTCGTCGGCTATGTCCACCGTCACCTCAAGCAGCGCCCCGGCGGTGACGTCACCGACACGCGGTGGCGCTACTCCCTGCTGAACTGGAGCCACGATCCACTGAAGTGACCGGGACGCCGAGTCGGCGACGCGCCTCCCTCAGCCGGGACGGAGCCGTCTGAGAGGGACGTCGCCGCGGCTGTTCGCGACCGCTCAGACCACGCCGTTCTCTGCCGGGGCCGGGAACCGGTCCCTTATGCGGTGGGTGCCCAGTAGCGCGGTGATGTCGCGCAGTACGGTCTCGCCGTCGGAGCCGGTGACGACGCCGAGTGCGTCGGGTGATGCCGGACGCCTGCAGTGCGGGGCCCGGGTCGTCCCAGCCGCCGATGGGCTTCGCGTGGCGGTAGGCCTCCTGGAGCATCAGTACGATGCGCGGGTCCACGGGCGTGGCGGCGAGAGCCGGGACGCCGGCTTTGGCGTCGCGCCCACCTTGGGCGTCGGCGGCCGGTCCGGGGGTCCCGGCCAGCAGCAGGGCGTCGAATTCGACGGAGCGGGCGGTGGCGAAGGTGCGCTGCACGGTCACGGGATCGGCGCCTTCACCTGTGAGAGTGCCGCCGGTGGGCGCGACGATCAGCGGGACCATGCCGCCTGCCAGCACGGAGCGTCGCACGACGTCCACGGCGCCCAGGTCGCCGGTGCCGTCGGTGACGATGCCGATGACGCGCCCGGCGGTCGGCCAGGTGTTGCCGATCTGCGACAGCGCGGGACTGGGCTGTACGTCGGCGAGCGACACTGCGGGACGCGGGCGGCAGGACAAAAAGGTCTACGATGCACCGCGCGACCTTCCGCCAACAGGAACCCCCCGACTGATGGTCGGGCACGCCAAATGCCGCGAGGCGATCCCGGACGCCGGGAGGGGGGCCCGGCGTCCGGGGCATTCACCCACCATGCGGCCTGTCTCACCGTGCCATCCGGCTACCCCCGATCCGCCGTCGCACACACGCGTACGAGGCCGTTTCCACCTTGACCGGCCGGGCAGCCGCCACATATGACGCAATTCGGATACACGATGATGACCGAGCAGGCAGGCCCGAAGGACCTGGTGGCCCATGTCGTCAGGGCGGAGGAGGCGGGCTTTGACTTCTCGGTGACTTCCGACCACTACTTCCCGTGGCTCGACGAGCAGGGCCACGCCCCCTACGCCTGGAGCGTTCTGGGCGCGGCCGCGCAGGCCACCTCGCGGATCCCGCTGATGACGTACGTGACCTGCCCGACCGTTCGCTACCACCCTGCCGTGGTCGCTCAGAAGGCGGCGACGGTGCAACTGCTGTCAGACGGCCGTTTCCGGCTCGGGCTGGGGTCGGGCGAGAACCTCAACGAACACGTGGTGGGCGGCGGATGGCCCGCCGCGGACGTCCGCCAGGAGATGCTGGCCGAGGCCGTAGAGATCATCCGGGCACTGTTCGGCGGAGGTTACGTCAACCACCGCGGCGAGCACTTCGCCGTGGAGTCGGCGAAACTGTGGGACCTGCCCGACCGGCCGCCGCCGATCGGGGTCGCGGTGTCCGGGACACAGTCCTGCGAACTGGCTGGCCGCCTCGCCGACCTGATGATCGCCACGGAGCCGGATGCGGATCTGGTGACCGCCTTCGACGAACAGGGCGGTGCGGGCAAGCCCCGGGTCGGGCAGCTAGCGGTCTCCTACGACCCCGACCGGGATACCGCCGTGCGCCGGGCACTCGAACAGTTCCGCTGGTTCGGCGGCGGTTGGAAGGTCAACTCCGAACTCCCCGGCACCGCGGCCTTCGCATCGGCCACCTCCCACGTGCGGCCAGAGGACGTCGCGGAGTCCATCCCCTGCGGCGGCGACCCGGAGGACTTCGTGGAGGCGGTTCGCCCGTACATGGAGGCGGGGTTCACTGAGGTCGCCCTCGTCCAGGTCGGCGGCGACACGCAGCCATCGTTCCTGGACTGGGCTGAGAAGACTCTCCTACCCGCACTGCGGGAACTCTGACCCCGCTCACCCACAGGCGCGGTCGGCAGGAGACCACCGCACGGCTGCAGGCGGTCGGCATGAGGTGATGCCTCGACTTCCGAGAAGGTGATGCGTGATGGCCGGGACCACCGGACCCCGGGACCGTACGAAGGACAAGGCGACGGTCGAGGCGTTGCTGGACAGCGAGGGCCACACCTATGCCGAGGACGCCGGCATCAAGCTGAAGAACACCCCGCAGCCGCTCTACCAGGCGCTGGTGGCAGCCTGCCTGCTCAGTGCCCGGATCAAGGCGTCCGTGGCCACTGACGCGGCTCACGAGCTCTTCGCCGCGGGCATGCGCGACCCGCGCCGGATGCGCGACGCCACCTGGCAGCAGCGGGTCGACGCGCTGGGCAGGGGACACTACCGGCGCTACGACGAACGGACGGCGACGCAGCTCGGGGACGGGGCGGAGCTGCTCCTTGACCGCTACGGCGGCGACCTGCGCCGGTTGCGGGACGAGGCGGACGGCGACCCGGACGAGATCCGGCGCGCTCTGCGCCAGGTTCCCGGGCTCGGGCCGGTTGGCGTGGAGATCTTCCTGCGGGAGGTGCAGGCGGTCTGGCCGGAGACGGGCCCTCTGTTCGACGACAAGGCCCTGCAGGGCGCCAAGCGGCTCGGGCTTCCGGCTCGGCCGGAAGAGCTGGCGGCCCTGGTGCCCAAGGCCGCCCACGCGGTCTTCGCTGCGGCCCTGGTGCGGGCGGCGCTCGACCGCCATGTCGTCGAAGAGGTCGCCGAGGCACAGTCCTGAGCGAGGGCTCCTAGCGGCGCGCCTCGGGGAGCTTCTCGGCGAGTTCCGTCAAGCTAGCCGCTTCCCAGTTCGCAGGCGTCATGATTTCGGGATAGTGTGCGCGCCCCCTTCGCAGCCACGCTCCCGCCAAACCGGCGCGTCGCGCGCCGTCGACGTCCCAGGGATGCACGGCCACGAGCATCGCCTCGGCAGGCCGCACGCCCGCCGTGTCCGTGGCGTGGAGGTACGCGTCCCGAGAGGGCTTCCAGCAGCGCGGCCCCGAGACGTCCAGCAGGGCGTCGAAGTGCTCCAGCAGGCCGGCGCTGTCGAGCAGCCGTTGCGTCGTGGCCCGGGAACCATTGGTCATCGTCAGCAGCCGGTAGCCGGCGGCGTGCAGCATCTGGACGCCCTCGGGCACATCCGGGTGCACGGTGAGCGCGGCGAATCCTTCGACCAGGTGGTGGGCGGCGACCTCCGCGTCACCGGTCCAGTCGCCCAACCCGGTGAGCAGGGCACGCGCGTTATCCGTGGCGATCTCGGAGAAGTCCGCGTACCCGCCAGCGGCCGTCAGTGCGAAACCGTCGCGGAGGATCCCGGCGAACCAGGTGGGCAGCAGGTCGGCGGACGCGCCGACGTCCGCGAAACGATCGCCTAGGGGAGTTATGTCGCTGAGCGTTTCATTCACGTCGAAGACGATCACGCCAATGCGGTTCACGGCCACGATGACGACTCCTGAGCGGTGGCTGGTGGGCTGTTTCTCCACCGCGCGACACCGTCGGTGCGCGCGCGGCCTCCGTGCGTGGCCGCCTGGGTGTGGATTGTTCAGCCTCGCATTTCTGGGCAGCACGTATATGAGGTGATAAAGATGGATGAACGTGGGCGTAATGGATCCTCCGCCGTCATGGACGCGATGGCGCACCCCCTCGACACGATGAAGTCCACGGCGCAGCGGCTGCCAGGGGCGGACACGGTCAAAGGGGCCGTCGACAACGTACTGGACACGGTCGGGGTGGTGTCGCCGAGGACGCGGCGGGTGGCCGCCTACACCGGGGCCGGGCTCTTGGGCGTTGCCGGGGTCGTCGAGTGGCCGGTCGCGGCCGCCGGCGCGGCCGCGGTGTGGCTGACGCAGCAGCGGCCGGGCGCGAAGCGGGCCCAAGCGCCGGTCCAGGACCAGGCCCAGACGCAGGCCGCGCAGGGCATGCCGGAGATGCAGGACTCGATGATCCCGCCGGAGACGCGGATTCCGGCCGAATCCCACGCGCAGGGGCACATGTCAGCAACGGAGACGCGCGAGTCCCCCACGGCCGAGAAGGGGCCGGCAGCGATGACCGATCCCTATGAGTTGCCTACTCCCGAGGGCGGGCCGAGCAAGGCCAAGGTCAAGGCGAAGGAAGGCAAGAAGGCGAAGGCCTCCGACACATGAGGCCGCTGGACGGGCTTGGACTGCTGATCGGGCTGCCCGCCGCGGGCCTGCGGCTCGCGGCGAGCGCGCCCACTGGCGTGGCGCGTCACGTGGTCCCTCTGGCGAACGCCGGGGCGCGCGCGGCAGTGCGCAGCGCCGTGACCGCCTCACACGGTGCGGTGCGGCTGGGGCGGGCCACCCAGCAGGCGGTCACCGCGGGCTCTTGCTGGGTTGGCGACCGCCGCCTGCACGTCCCTCTGCGGGCACGCCCCGGCGTGGCCTTGGACCGCCGGCAGGTGGAGGCGGCGGCGAAGAAGGTAGCCCGGTCGCTGGCCGAACACCCCGAGGTGCTGGCGGCGTACTGGGACGGTGGCCTCGAATCGCTGGTGGTGCGGCTGGCACAGGACGCGGTGGCCGACACGGTGGCGGGCCGGGCGGTGGAACTCGCCGACGCCCACCAGCTGGAGCAACCCGCGGAACCCATGCTGGACCACGATCACCCTGGGCAGGCCCCGGCGGCTCGCGTACACGCCGCCGCCCTGGGCTGCGACGTGGCCGGGATCGTCACCGCGACAGCCGCGCGGGTGCTGCGCCTGCGCAGCTCCCCGCGGATGGTGACCGCGGCCGTGACGGCGCTGCGCGAGGACTCCCGACCGCGGACCTGGCTCCAGCGCAGGCTGGGGACACCGGCCACCGATGTGGTCCTCTCCGCCGCTTACGCCGCCGCCCACGGCTTCGGGCAGTCCCCGACGGCTCTCATGCTGGACGCGGCCCTGCGCGCGGGTCAGCTCGTCGAATCCGTCGCGCGTTCCGCGTTGTTCGACGAGGTCCACGATCGGCTGTGCGCGCCCGAACGGGAGAGTCTGCCCGCGCCCCGGGTGCGGCGGCCCCGCCTTCATGTGCTGCCGGCCCAGCAGTACGCGGACCAGGCCGTCACTGGAGGGCTTTTGGGTGCGGCTGCGACGCTGGTCTTCATGCGCAATGGCGCCGAGGCAGCCGAGGCGGTGCTCGCCGCCGCGCCGCGGGCCGCCCGCTATGGGCCCGTCACGTTCACCGCCGCCCTGGGCACCGGCCTGGCCCGTCGCAAGGTGCTTGTACGGGACCTGGAAAGGATCCGGCAGCTGGAGCTGGTCGACACGATCGTGCTGCACCACTCCGTGATCAGTGGACGCAAACGAACCCTTATGGAGGTCAGCCCCCGGGGCGACGACTGGGACCACGACCGGCTGTGGCATGCCGCCGCGGCCACGGTTCGGGACCAAGACGAGCAGCCGACGGACGGTGAATCCGGCACCGGCCGAGAGGTGCGTCTGCGGCCTGCTCCCGGCACCGCCCCCGGCACCCGCACCGGGCAGATGACCGCTCTCGACCAGGACAACCGTGAGGTGGGCACCGTCTTCGTCGGCAGGGAAGTCGACCCGCTGGCCGAGGCGGTGCTCGACGTGGCCCGCCGGGCCGGCCTGCACGTGGTCGTGGCTGACGACGGGACCCTCGGCGAGTTCGGCGCGCTCGCCGACCAACTCACCCCCGAGGAGGTCACCTTGACGGACCTCGTTCGTCAACTTCGGCAGTCCCGGCGGATCGTGCTCACGGTGGCTCGGGCGGCCCCCGGTACCGGACCCGACGGCGATGTGCCCACGGGACTGCTCAGCAGCGACGTGGCCGTGACCGTCGTCGATGGGAGCAGCGCCGTGCTGTGGGCCGCGGACGCGCTCGTCCTGGACGACCTGGCCGGCGTGTGGCGGCTGCTGACCGCGGTACCGGGCGCCCACACCGCAGCCCGGCACGCCAAGATCCTGGCCGAGGCCGGGGCTGCCCTGTCGGAACTGATGGTGCTCACACGCGGTTCGCGGGGACGTCGCGCCGCCTGGCGTGTGGGGCTGCGGCTGAGCCCGGTCAACGCCGCCGCGGCAGTTGCCCTCGTCGACGGCTGGCGCGGCGCCCGGCACGTACTGCACCACGACGTCCCACGGCCCCGGCCGCGTGTGCCTTGGCATGCTCTGGAGCCCCAGGAGGTCGTCGACCGGCTGCGGGAGACGCAACGGTCGCTGCGCCATGAGACGCCCCGTGCCCGGTCGGCGGCTGGGCGCGTCCGCCAGGCCGTGGCCGCGTCACCCGTAGCCGCGCCACTGCGCCTGACGGGTCGTCTGGCCGGCGTGGTCCGTGCCGAGCTGAACGACCCCCTCACCCCCGTGCTCGCCGTCGGGGCCACCGCTTCCGCTCTGCTGGGCTCGGCTGTGGACGCCCTGTTGGTCACCGGTGCGATGGGCGTCAACGCCCTCGTCGGTGGCATCCAGCGTCTCCGCGCCGAACAGGCCTTGGCCGTACTTGCCGTGAGCCAGCGTCAGCAGGCCCGCCGGGTGGTCGACCCGGACACCGGCGACACGCGCACCGTCGAGGCCCGACGGCTCACCCCCGGAGAGATCATCGACCTCCAGACCGGTGACGTGATCCCCGCCGACGCGCGGCTGCTCGAAGCGGAGGACCTGGAGGTCGACGAGTCCTCCCTGACGGGGGAGTCCCTGCCCACCCTCAAACAGGTGGAAGCCACCCCCCGGGTCCCGGTCCCCGACCGCGACTGCATGGTCTTCCAGGGCGCGACCGTGGTGGCGGGCCACGGTCGTGCCGTGGTGGTCGACACAGGAGACGACACCGAGGCAGGCCGCGCCGCCCACCTGGCCGCCCGGATGCCGCCCGCGCCCGGAGTGCAGGCCCGCCTGCGCGAACTGACCTCGACCGTCCTGCCCCTCACCCTGGCAGGCGGAGCCGCGGTGACCGGAGTGTCGCTGCTGCGCGGCACCCCCGTGCGGCAAGCCGTGGCCGGAGGGCTGGCCGTCGCCGTCGCGGCCGTGCCCGAAGGGCTGCCTCTCACCGCCACCGTCGCCCAACTGGCCGCCGCCCGCAGGCTGACCGAGCACGGAGTGCTGGTGCGCACCCCGCGCACCCTGGAGGCACTGGGCCGGATGGACACGGTGTGCTTCGACAAGACCGGCACCCTCACCGAGAACCGGCTGCGGGTGGTCCGCACCGCCGGGCCCGACGGCCACGACCATGACGCCGAATCCTTTGAAGGCCACGCGATCCTGCGGCAGGCCGCCCGGACCTGCCCCCAGGCCGACGACGACCACGGCGTTCACGCGCACGCCACCGACGGTGCCGTCCTCGAGGCGGCGGGCGACGACCTGGACTGGGCCCCCGGCGACACCCAGCCCTTCCAGGCCACCCGCGGCTACGCCTCGGCCACCGGTCACGACGCGGAGGACACCCCGCTGCTCGTGGTCAAGGGCGCCCCCGAGGTGGTGCTGCCCCTCTGCCCCGACGCCGACGACACGATGGAGACGGCTCGGAGGCTGGCGTCGGAGGGCTTGCGCGTCCTGGCTGTCGCGGAACACCAACTGCAGTCGGACCAGTTCGAGGGTGCACTGGAAAGTCCCCTGGAGCAGCATGAGTTGATGCTCACCGGCTTCATCGCGCTGGCGGACACGCCCCGTTCCGACGCGGCACCGCTGATCTCAGGCCTCCGGAAGGCCGGCGTACGACCCGTGATGCTCACAGGTGACCACCCCGAGACCGCCAAGGCCGTGGCCGTCGCACTCGGCTGGCCCGAGGACGTCTCCGTCGTCACCGGGGACGAGCTTGCCGCCCGTGACCGCACCGGACGGGCGGAGCTCGTACGCGACTGCGGCGTCGTCGCCCGCGTCGCCCCCGAGCAGAAGCTCCAGGTCATCGAGGCCCTCAGGGAATCCGGACGAGTCGTGGGCATGGTCGGTGACGGATCCAACGACGCGGCCGCCATCAGAGCCGCCGACGTCGGCGTCGGCATAGCCGTCCGGGGCTCCGCGGCCGCGCGCAACGCCGCCGACCTGGTCATCGTCAACGACGAACTCTCCGCGCTGATCGAGGCGGTCGCCGAGGGCCGCGCCCTGTGGCACAGCGTCGCCGACGCGCTGACCGTCCTGATCGGCGGCAACGCCGGTGAGATCGGATTCTCCCTGTTCGGGACCCTGGTCTCCGGCACGTCCCCGCTGTCCACCCGGCAACTGCTGCTGGTCAACCTGCTCACGGACATGTTCCCGGCCATGGCGGTCGCCGTGACCCCCCAAGGCACTGCGGATACCAGCGCCGACACGGAACAGGGAGCGGAACGGACCGGCACCGCACCGTTGGGCCTGGGAATCCTGGGCGCACCCCTGGCCCGGCAGATCCGCCACCGCGGCAATCCTCACCGCTCTGGGCGCCGCGGCCGCCTGGCTGGTCGGCACCATCACCCCTGGCAGCGCCCGGCGTACCAGCACCATGGCGCTGTGCGGAGTGGTCGGTGCCCAGCTGACGCAGACCGTGACCGGTCGCCGTCACAGCCCCATGGTGTGGCTCACGGTGCTCGGTTCCGCCGCCGCGCTCATCGCGGTCATCCAGACCCCCGGCGTGAGCCAGTTCTTCGGCTGTACCCCGCTCGGCCCCGTCGCCTGGGCCGGGGTGACCGCAGCAGTTGCCCTCGCCGCGCTCGCCCCGTGCTCACCGTCCACCACCTGAGGGCCCGTTACACGACCCGCCTGCGCCAACCAGTCCACCACCTCTGCGAGGTGGGCCATGCGGCGGCGAGCAAGGTGACGACCCACGAGGCCGCACCGACCCACACCAGCGGGGCGTCCTTGGTCAGCGTCGCCGACAGCAGCAGGGCCAGGGTGGTGCCGGCGACGAAGGTCACCAGCAGGGCGCGCGGCCACCGCGCGAACCGCGCCGCGACCTCCCGCACGGGGGTACGGATGCGCATGGTGCGCAGTCGCCGAGCGAGCGCCCGGTCCTCATGGCGGAGCAGGCGCTCGATTCCGTCGAGAACCATTCTGGACCCCCTGCAGGTGATCGTCGACATCTCCGCTCTGGGCACCACGAGTAGGGCACGCGCCCTGCGCAGAGATCAACCGGCGGAGCAACCAGCGGACCGCCTCGGTAGGATCTCGGCGTGGTAGAAGTCGAAGAACTGCTTTTGATCGGGTCCGATCTGGTTCACGTAGACCTCGTCGATCGCTTCGACATGGTCGTTGGTGGTGTCGCCGCAGACGATGGCGTCGGCGATCATGTCCTCGGTGACGAGGGTGGCGGCCTGCTCGAAGTGCTCCGGGGTGGGGACGATCTGGGCCAGCTCGCCCGGAAGCTGCTCGTTGGGCCACAGCCCGTGCACGGTTTTCACCGCGCGCGTTCGGTCGGTGTCCCAGCACACCTTCAGTCCGCCGATGACCGGCTTGCTCCCAGGGCGGCTGCAAGTTCCTGGGGTGTGCGGCTGGTCGGGTTGTGACCGGTTGGGGCGTATAACAGGGCAGGCACGGGCTTCGTGATCATTGTGGTGTCTAAGCCCGATGATCACGAGGTTGCCCGTGCCTGCCGCTGTATCTTCTCCCATCCCTGCCGTGCTGGTGAAGCTGGGTCCACTGGATGCCGGTCGGATCGCCGACCTGCGTCCCTACTTCGACTCGGTACCCGACCCGCGCTCCCGGCGGGGCCGGTGGTACTCGCTGACCGCGATCCTGCTGGTGTCCGCCTGCGCGGTCGTCTCGGGAGCCAGGAGCATCGACGAACTCGCCGAGTGGGGCCAGCGTGCTTCGAACGCACTCCTGACAGTGATCGGTATCCGCCGCCACCTGCTCAGATGGCGGCGCGCTCCGTCGCCTGCCACGATCGGCCGTGTGCTGGGGGCTGTTGACGGTGACGCCCTGGACCGGGCGGTGGGCGCCTACCTGGCCGACCGGCATCGCGCCGCCACCGAGCCCGCCCAGGCGCCGTCGCCCTCCGCGTCCGGGCGGCCGCGCGTGATCGCTGTCGACGGCAAAGCACTCAAGGGATCAGCCCGTCTGGCCGCGACGCGCCGGCATCTGCTCTCCGCGGTCACCCACGGCACCGTCGTGACCCTCGCCCAGGTGGAGGTCGGCGCGAAGACGAACGAAACCACACACTTCCAACCGCTCCTGGCGCCGCTGGACCTGGCTGGCGCCGTCGTCACCTTCGACGCCCTGCACTCGGTCAAGGCGAACATCTCCTGGCTGGTCGAGACCAAGAAGGCCCACTACATCGCCGTGATCAAGACCAACCAGCCGATCGCCCACCGCCAGCTCGCGGCCCTGCCGTGGCGGGACATCGCAGTCCAGCACACCGCCTCCGCCTTCGGGCACGGCAGGCGCGAGTCCCGCTCGATCAAGACCTGCGCGATCGCTGAGGAACTCGGCGGGATCGCCTTCCCCCACGGCCGCCTGGCCATCCGCGTCCACCGCCGCCGCAAGCAGACCGGCAAGCGCGAAACCCGTGAGAGTGTCTACGCCGTCACCAGCCTCGACGCCCACCAGGCCGGCCCGGCCGATCTGGCCGCCGCGATTCGCGGGCACTGGGGAATCGAGAACTCCTCGCACCACATCAGGGACGTCACCTTCGCCGAGGATGCCTCCACCGTCCACGCGGGGACCGCACCACGAGCCATGGCGACCCTCCGCAACCTCGCCATCGGCGTGCTGAAAACCCTCGGAGCCGACAACATCGCCAAGACCACCCGAGCCATCCGCGACGAACCCGAGCGAGCACTCCCCATCCTGGGCATCACCAACGATCCGGACACCTACGGAACTTGATCAAGCCCTGGCTTGCTCCCGCCACCGGCCCGCCGGAACTGCTCCACCAACGCCGTATCGGGTGTCATCGTGACGAAGCCGTCCCCGATGCGGCCGGCCAGCGCGGCGGCTTCGGGCCCGAAGCCTGAGATGTAAAGCGGAGCCGGTTCGGCGGGAATGGTGTAGAGGCGGGCGTTCTGCACGGTGTAGTGGGTGCCGTGGTGCGTGACGCGTTCTCCTGTGGAGAGTTTCCTGATGATCTGCACGGCCTCTTCGAGCATCTGCAGGCGCTCAGCAGCCTCGGGCCAAGCGTCGCCGAGAATGTGCTCGTTGAGTGCTTCACCGCTTCCCAGACCGAAACGGAATCGGCCCTCGGTAAGCACGGCCGCTGTCGCGGCGGCCTGGGCGTTGATCGCCGGATGAAGACGCACCGTGGGACAGGTAACCAAAGTGGTGATCGGCAGCGACGTCACCTGTGACAACGCACCGATCATGGACCAGACGAACGAACTCTCGCCCTGCTCGTCGTTCCAAGGATGGAAGTGGTCGGAGATGGCCAGCGCCTGGAAACCGGCCTGCTCGGCCATGCGTGCCTGGTCGAGCAGTTCCGCGGGGGCGAACTCCTCCGAGGACAGGAAGTATCCGTGGGCGGTCATAGCGTTTCCTTCTTACAGGTTGATGATCAGGCGACGAGCGATTCGGCACTCAAACGTCTCCTCGATCTGTGCAGCAGCTCTACGTGCCCCTGGGCCACATTGGGATATCGTCGTCAACGACCTTGCCTGGCTGTAGGGGCTCCGGGGGAGAGCGCTGCGGCAAGGCACTTTATGCTGGCTGGCATCCAGCCGGCGTCGCTGAGGAACCGCGGGCGGAAGCACGGCCCGCATCGCCAATCTAGGCACGTTCCATGGCAACGTCCGTATTCCCATCATGCGCGTTTCTGGCGCGCTGGCGCGCTGTGAGCGGGGGCCGGTGGGCACGGCGGCGCTGAGGTAAGGGACTGGGGTTTTGGTGCTGGGCGAAGCGGGACCGTCGTCGAGTGTTCCGGAGGGAATGGGCCGCTCAGGGTGGGATCAGCTGGGCGGGTACTGGGGCGGCGCGAAGGCTGCGGGCCAGATGAGCGGCGTTGACTGCGGAGGAATGAGGCAGGCTGCTCCAGCAGCGATCCGGGACACTGGCCATGAGCGTCCCCGGGGCTGGAAACACGACCTCCATCTGGAACAACCTGGCATCCTGCAAACGGTGCTCGAACAGCGTGGCGCGGGTGGGAGGTGGGCCACGCAGCGGCGTCCTCGATCTTGCGGAGCTTGTGCCCGTGCTCTTGTCGGGAGTCTTGTGGCTGGTCCAGCCACGTGGCGGGCACGGCAGGCCATGTCGTTGCCGGGTGGCGGCTACCGGACGGCCGGGGCGCGAGGGTTGCCGCTGCCCAACGTCCACGGCGTCATCGGTGCCGAACTCAGTAGACGCGGCATGACAGCGGCGTACCCCGGACCGGAGGGAAGTTCGCGTTAGCCGTACCTTCTGATGTGTCACTTCTTGTCGCGCAACAGCTTGGCGATGAGCGCCAGCGAGCCCATCATCACGATGATCGTGATGAGAACCCACAGGGGAGACCCGTCGGGCCACTCTTTGTAAGCCATAACTATTCGATCTTGCATTTCGCCTCACCGTGTGGTTGCGGAGGGGAGCCGCGGAGGTTTCGACCTCCGAGTGGTGCCCCGGGGGAAGGGTTGCTCCGACTCCTCGCCTACCCGTGAACTCCTCACCCAGGCGCGTCCGCTGTGTTTGCGGGCTTTCCTGCCGCACCCGTGAGTTGACGGCGATCACCAGCCGGAGGCACTCACCTCTCGATCGGCGGGAACTGCGACGGTCGTTGGAAGGGGGCGCGTGGGTGTGCGACCGCTGTGGTCGGGGACCGTGGTGGTCGGGGCAGGTTCAGTGGCGGACGATCTGCTGTGACCATTCGCCGCTCAGGGCCAGGGCGGGGGCGCTGGTTGAGGCTGACCTCGTTGCCGCGGACGGTCCTGCTGGTAGCGGGGTGGGGCCGTGGAGATCGATGAGCACAGCAAGCGCTTGGTGCTGCGTCTCCGCCAGCCGCCCCGCTGAGCGCCGTCAGGCCGTAGGGGTCGGACCGACAGGTGGCCACCAGCAGGGGCCGTCAGGAGGCGCGGAGTTCGTCGACGTCCTGGTGTTCCGGGAGGAGCCATGCGTCGTAGTCGGCAGCCGCGATGGTCAGCGGCATACGGGGACGGAGCCGTCCGGCGAGATCGGTCGCCTCGGTAGTGATCATCGTGCAGGTCGCCAGCCAAGTGCCCGGGTCGTCATCGTGCGCGATATCCTGGTTCCGCCACCATTCGTACAGGCTGGCGAAGGCCATGCCGTGTTCGCTGCAATGGCCCTCGAGCACCTCACCGCTGGCGGCTCGATCATCAACACCAGCTCCGTTCAGGCGTACAAGCCCAGCGCCCATCTGCTGGACTAGCTGTATTCGGTCGACACGTTGGTGACAGTGCTGGCCGGTGCTTGATCATGGCAGGACCTCCGGGCGTAGTGGAGATTGCCGTCTTCACTCACCTCGGAGGTCCTGGTGGCCCACGCTAATGCCCGGCTGACCTTTCACGGCAGATGCCTGCTCGTGCGTCGTGTCGTCCTCGACGGGCGGCCGGTCGCGCACGTGGCGAAGGAGATGGGGGTCTCTCGGCAGTGTGCTCATCGCTGGGTCAACCGCTACCGGGCCGAGGGCTGGGCCGGACTCCACGACCGCAGCAGCCGCCCTCACCAGTGCCCGCGTCGCACACCCGCCGACGTGGAACAGCGGGTGCTCTCCGCCCGCCGCGAACTGCGATGCGGACCCTAGCGCCTGGCCGACTACACCGGGGTGCCGGCCCGCACCGTCAGCCGCATCCTGCACCGCCAACACGTGCCACCACTGTCGGCCTGCGACCCGCTGACCGGACAGGCCATCCGCGCCTCGCGCGCCAGCACCGAGCGCTACGAGCACGCCCGTCCCGGCGACATGATCCACCTCGACGTCAAGAAGCTCGGGAAGATCCCCGACGGCGGCGGACACCGCGCCCACGGCCGTGGCACCAAGCCGCAGTGCGCGGTCTGGGCTACGACTATGTCCACGCCGCCATCGACGACCACTCACGGCTGGCCTATGCCGAGATCCTGCCCGACGAGAAGGGCACGACCTGCGCAGGCTTCCTGACCCGCGCCGCCGCGTTCTTCCGCACCCACGGCATCACGCACATCACGCGGATCATGACCGACAACGCCAAGAACTACCGGCTCTCGCACGACTTCCAGGCTGCCTGCCACACCATCGGAGCCCGCCAGAAGTTCACGTGCGCCGTCCTCGTTGCCCGTCACCGCCACACCGGCCACCCGGTTGTAGGCGGCCGGTCGGCCACGGTCGTCCGTCTCGGACATGATGGCGTTCATGCGCTCCAGCACGCGCTGGGCGATCGACGAGGTCCTACCCACCATGGGGGAGGCGACGATGAGGATCTCCGAGGACAACAGCTTGCCGTGGACCTCGGGCCACGCGTCTCCGTTGCCTTCGTCGCTGGTCACTACCGGCTTGATGTCGAGGTCCACGGCGCGGACGCAGTCGATGTCCACGGCGCAGGCGGCGAGCTGGTCCGCCGCCACCCTTGCAATGGCGTAGATGTTGGACGGCTGCGGCGACCGTTGAGGGTGCAGTTGACGACGAGAGCTTTCATGCGGCTCTACCTACCTCTGGTGCACGGGTACGTTCCGGAAAAGTGCTGGTGTCACCCGCCCGGTCAGAGCCGCGCGTGAGCCGAATCGGGCGCCTCCGCCGGAAGCAGGCATGTCACCACGCGACGGCGTCCGGTACCGCTGCGGCGATGGGCTGGTGAGGTACCTGCTGTGTTGGATCACGCTGAGTCTCAAGCCGATTCACCCAGACGTGATCGGCTCCAAGCGGCATCACCCGGTTGCCCTATCAAGACGAAGTCTTCGGCGCCGATATCGCGGTAGTGCGCTGAGGAACCCGCTCGACAGACTCCACGCGTCCCGCGACCACGGGATGCGTCGCCCGTAGAAGCCGCGCCGGCCCCAGACGCGGCGTGGGTGCGTGGGCTGGACCAGAGCAATGTGCTGCTCCTCGTCGTACAGGAACTGTGCGCCCGCAGGCTGCTCACGTTGCCGCCACTGCGCGTGGGCCGACCATCGGAACCATCCGCCGAGCAATTGGCCCCCGAAACGCGGTTCTCGGCCGACCATCCCCGCTGAGGCCGGATTGACCGGACGTCCCCGGTCAAGGGCAGGGCAACCGCCGTTCCGGGGACCTAATCCGCGGGAGCCGGGGCAGGCCGGGCGCGCCGGCGATGGCTGGTGTCGCACCACGGGTACGTGCGGATGCGGCTGCAGGCGCAGACAGCCACGACGAAGCGGTCGGAACGCACGACACGGCAGTCGTCCAGGCGACGGGGCCTTCGATCAGGATCGGTCCGTCCCGGGTGATCGTCACGCGCGTCGGCGCTGGTTCACCGTTCGCGTTCGGCACGGATCACCATCAGCTCTTCCTTAGGTCCTGGCGCGGGTACCCTCACGTGCGGCGTAAGGGCTGATGCCGAGGTTGGGGGTCTGGCAGCCAGCCGCCGCCATTGGATCCGTCCGCTCACTTGTGCCGGTGACCTGCGAAGCGAACCCGTGCCCAGCAGGGCAGGACAAACCAGCACATGAGGTACCAGGCCAGGACCGCGCCGACCAGGTATGGGACGAAGGGGTCCTGCGTGGCTACGCGCAGCACCAGCAAGAGTGCCGCTGTCATCGTGGCGAGGAGCAGGATCAGACCCACGAAGGTCACGCGGGAGGCCCATTGCACTGTCTGCGGCTTGATGTGCAGCCCCGACACCAGGCGGTGGAAGGCCACCGGCCCGACCAGGGCGCCGGTGGCCGAGGCCCCCAGGGCGACGGTGACGAGGTAAATGACCTGGTCCGCGTGCTGCAGCTGCGCGTAGCGGGGAGTGAACACCACCGTCAGCAGGAAACCGAAGAGGATCTGCACGCCGGTCTGGGCGACGCGCACCTCCTGGATCAGTTCGCCCCATTTGCGGTCCGCGCGCTCTTCCTCGGTCTCATGGCGTCCGGAGGCATGGGCGTCAGCGGCCATGGCGTCTCTCTCACAGGCGGCTCGGCGGCATTGTCACCTTGCTGTCTACCGCCCTCCCAACTGGTGGCAGCGTGGGCGCGACACAAGCCCGTCCGATCGGGCGAGCCGGGTGCCCTGAACGGACGGATCGCCGCACCAGCCTGCCAGCACTGCAGAGGTCGCGCTGCTCCTGGTGTGGCAGGGGCAGGTTGGTTTCGATATGAAACAAAACGATATTGGGGCTCCATCATCTGCCCCCATCGAGGGCAGCGGGCGGGGCCGCTTCGCCCAGCCGTCGTGTTTGCTTTGGCGAAGCGGCCGCCGCGGGCCCTTCACACGGCCAGCCGGGTGGACCGTTTGCAGGGTACGCCGGCTCTCAGGGACCCTCCTCACCACCGGCGACGCGGCGAGCCAGGCGGATGGCAATGCGTCTGCTCTTCGGTCCTGAGGCGCACGATGGGTGGGGGACGGATCGGTGAGTAAGGGTGGCGACTGGATGGCGCGGTCCGATGACGTGCTTCGGATGTTGGGTGGCCTGTTGCAGGCCGGTCACCTGGCGAGCATCGAGCAACTTCCCGGGCTGGTGGCCGAGCACGCGGCGAAGGCGGAGCTGGAGGATGCCCGCGTTTATGTGTCGGACCTGCGACAGGAGGTGCTCCGAGAGCTGACGGGCGTCGGGCTCGATGCCGGCCGGGACGGTGAGGAGCTGTGCATCGAAACGACGCTGCCGGGGCGTGCCTTCCGCCACACCCGCATCATGACCGCTCCGGGTGCCGGACCGGGTCGGCAGCGCCACTGGGTGCCGATCCTTGACGGCACGCATCGTCTGGGCGTCCTGCGGGTCGACGTAGCCCTCGGCGTGGGCCTTGATGCGGCCGAGTATCTCGCTTCTCTGGTGGGACTGCAGCTCGTCAGTAAACGGCTTTCGAGCGACTCGCATGCGCGTCTGGTGCGCGTCGAGTCTATGAACATCGCCGCCGAGATGCAGTGGGCGCTCATGCCCCCGCGGGCGTTTGCCGACGGCCGGGTGGTGGTCTGCGCCGAGATGGAGCCGGCCTACCGGGTCGGCGGGGACGCATTCGACTACGCACTGGCGGGCGACGTACTCCATCTGGCGATCTTCGACGCCATGGGCCACGACAACGCCGCCGGGCTGACGTCACAACTCGCGATGGCCGCCTGCCGTAATCAGCGCCGTCACGGCGTCGGCCTTGCGGCGGCCAGTGCCGCTATCGAGGAGGTGCTCATCGAGCAGTTTGCGCACCAGCGGTACATCACGGGCGTGCTGGCCGACCTGGACCTTTCCACCGGCCGTTTCACGTGGGTCAACCGAGGTCACCCGCCGCCGGTGCTGATCCGTGGCGGGCGCTGGGTGCACGTCCTTGACTGCCCGCCCTCGCACCCAATGGGCAGCGACCTGGGCCTGCCCGTCCAGACGTGCCACGAACATCTCCAACGCGGCGACCGCGTCCTGCTCTACACCGACGGCGTCACAGAAGCCCGCGACGCGCAAGGCAACGAATTCGGCCGGGGCCGGTTCACCGACTTCATCATCCGCCAGCAGGCCGATGGCATGCCGGCCCCGGAAACTTTGCGCCGACTCATGCACGCAGTCGTCGAGCACCATCGTGGAAGGCTCAAAGACGACGCCACCGTCCTCATCTGCGAATGGATCGGAGCTGCCCCGTAGCGGCGCACGCTGGTTCAGCATGCCGAACTTTCACCCCCTGCACACATGGCCAGCGCCTGAAGAGCGCGAGCAACCCCGGCCGCTTTCAAAGGGTGCCATGAGGGGCTCGGCATCCAAGCGAAAGTCAGGTGGCGGCCTGGAACTGAGGTGACGTGCCAGCCAACCCTTGCTCGGCGAGGCAAGGCGGCTTGCTGGTCCGCGAGGCGCTGACGGGTGTCCAGCAGACCGCGGTAATACGGCGGGCAACCAACTCGGCGTCGCCGGGGACCAGCGGGGGACTCGCGTAGCGCACGCACCCTGCCCCGGGTAGACGCCACCATGGGTGGCCCGTCGGCAACGCGTTCGGATTATCACGGACCTTCCCGGCGATCCGTCGTGCGGCCCCAGGTACCTCACAGCCAGCGGACGGCTCAATCGCCCAGACCAAACCTTACCCGAGGGGAGAACGGACCGTTGAGTACCGCCCTGTACAGCTACGCCGTCCTGTTGCCCTTCACCGGACAGGACAAGGCCCTGCGGCACCTACGTGGGATTGCTGGCCGCCGCGTTCGGATCATCTACACCGCGGACCTGGCCGTAGCCGTCAGCAAAGTGCCGCGCATCGAATACACCCGCAAGGCACTCAGACGGCATCTGGAAGACTTTTCCTGGCTGGAGGCGACTGCTCGCATACATCGCAGCACCGTAGACGCCCTGGCTCAGCACACCAGCGTGCTGACGCTGAAGTTGGCCACCGTACACCGGGACCAGGAACAATTGGCGGCGATGGTGGCAGCGCACCATCAGCACTTCACCGACGTGCTGACCTCGCTGGCTGGCCAGCAGGAGTGGGAGGTGACCGAATCACCGGACCCGGCGCCCCCTACATTTTCACCCCGCCCGCGGAACCAGCCTGATCCACTCTCCCCAGCCGCTTTGCCCCGGCCCGAGCCCAGAGGCTATGCGCAGGAACCTTTCGGCCGGTCGTAGCAGCCCACGCGGCCGGGAATGACCGCCGCGATTTGGTGCGCGCTGCCGGACGACCGGAGACCTCAGGCCACCATCTGGCCGCGCAGCGGGGTCGGGATGCGCGAGAGGAGGCGGGAGACATGCATCTGCGACACCCCCAGTTCCCGGCCGATCTGAGCCTGGGTCATGTCCTGCCCGAACCGCATCGAAATGATTAGCCGGTCGCGCTCAGGCAGCTCGTCCAGCAGCGGCTTCAGGGCGTGCAAATCGGCGACCCTGTCCAGCCGGGCGTCCTCGTAGCCGAAGCGGTCGGTCCAGGCAGTACCGGAACCGGCGCTTTCCTGAGGCGGCGGGGCATCCAGTGAGGCGGCGGATTAGGCGTTGGCCTTCGGCGGCGTGGCAGGGCAGCAGGTCGGGGCTCCCTCTCCCCTGCGTCGCGACAACCTGGCATCGAAATAGATCATGCCTTCGTCCGCAGTGCCCCAGTGGCCACCATGGTGCGCACCAGGTCGTGGTAGCGATCGGCGGACCCGAGGGGCTCCACGGGGCCAGCCGAGGCGATCTGCCCCATACACGGCTTCGGTAACTGGCGTAGCCACTGTCCTGCCCCTGCCAAAAGGGCGAATTGGCGCTCAGCGCCAGCAGGGCGGATCTTCGCGTCGACCGCGTCGATCTGCAGCTGAAGGTACAACCGGATTACCCGCAGCCGCTCAGCATCAGACGGCAAGTCGCTCATATGTTCGACTGTACGGTTGGCCAACGTGTCGAGTCAGCGGGGTCAGCTCTCGGTGGCCGTCTCGTCAAGGAACTCGCGACGGAGCGGCCCCGCCGAAGGCCCCGGAGGAAGCGACGGGACCGCGCCTTCGTGCCCACCTGGCCAGCCGCGTGGACAACTCGCATGGCCAGGCAGACGTTTGGGCGACCCCGCCACGAGGGCTGCGTCCCCTCCGCACGGGCAGGGCCACACTTCCAGGATGCACCCGCGTTCCGCGTGAGACACGCTGGATATATGCCCGTCAAGGAGCCGTCCGTCATCGTCCTTCCGCCCGTGGACGGCCGCGGGGTCACGATCAACGGGGTGTACTTCGGGACTGCCCGTAACATGACAGAACTGGAGCAGTTTCTTTGGCTCGCTGGCTTTGATCCCGCCTGGTTCGACATCGCCGACCCGGACGTGATCGAGTGGCGCGGCGGCGGCCCCGACGTGTGGTGCCGGGCCCGCCCGGCCTTAATCGGCCCCCGTAGGGCCTGATCCGGCCGGACGGACAAGTTCAGACTACGACGGCAGCCGGCGCCTGCCACAAGCGCCAGCCCCCTGCTCTCTGCACCGTTCGCGCACAACAGCAGGCATCATGTGGCGTCGCGGGCACAGGGTCCGTGCCCTGTGCCCGCGGTGACGGGGCTTGAGGAACATCGGAACGAAAACCGGCGCTAAGCCTTGCCCGGTGCTGAGAGGGCTTTGACCTGGGCTTCTGTGAGGGCCGAACCTTCGGCAGTCGTATTGATCGATTGTCTGGAGGTCCGGGGTGCCGGTCGAGTTTTTGACGGATGAGCAGGCTGCCGCTTACGCGGCGTTCCGTGGGGCGCCGTCGCGTACGGAGCTGGAGCGGTTCTTCTTCCTGGACGACGCGGATCGGGAGCTGATCGAGGGCAAGCGGCGGGCGCACAACCGTCTGGGCTTCGCGGTGCAGCTGACGGCGGCGCGGTATCTCGGGGTGTTCCTGGACGATCCGACGGATGTGCCGGTGGAGGTGGTGGACTACCTCGCCGAGCAGCTCGACATCGGAGATGCGTCGGTGCTGAAGGCGTACGGCGAGCGGGAGAACACCCGGCTTGAGCACGTGCGGGAGCTGCGGCGGGTCCTGGAGTACCGGGAGTTCGCCGAGGCGGAGCCGGAGTTGCGGGTGTGGGTGGACGCGCGGGCCTGGACGACGGGCGAGGGCCCGAAGGCGTTGTTCGACGCGGCGGCCGGCTGGCTGCGCGAGCGCCGGGTGCTGCTGCCCGGCGTGACGACGCTGGCCCGGTTGGTCGCCTCCGTGCGGGAGGCGGCGAACCAGCGGCTGTGGGAGACCTTGTACGGGCTGCTGAACACCGGGCAGCGGGCGGTGCTGGACTCGCTGCTGACCGTGCCGCCCGGCGCACGGGTCTCGGAGCTGGACCGGCTGCGCCGGGGTCCGGTGCGGGTGTCCGGGCCGCAGATGAAGTGGTCGCTTCAGCGGGCGGAGGAGATCGCCGACCTCGGGATGGGCGTGCTGGACGTCTCGGCGATTCCGCCGCGGCGGCTGGCGGAGCTGTCGCGGTACGGGGTGGACGGCAAGGCGTCGCTGCTGCGGCGGCACGGCGATTCGCGGCGGCTGGCGACGCTGCTGGCCACCGCGGTCTACCTGACGACCCGGGCTGTGGACGACGCGCTGGACCTGTTGGAGGTGCTGATCGCGACGAAGCTGCTGGCCAAGGCGGAGCGGGAGACGGTCAAGGAGAAGATCAAGACCCTGCCGAGGGTGGAGCGCGCGTCGGCGAAGCTGGCGACCGCGTTCCAGGTCGTGTTCGACACCACCGCCGAGCAGGTCGACACCGACACCGGCGAGGTCAGCGGGCCGAAGGTGGAGTCGTTCGAGGCGATGTGGGAGCAGATCGAGGCGGTGGTGCCCCGCCACGAGTTGGCCGCCGCGATTGCCGCGCTGTTCGAGCTGACGCCGCCGCTGGACTCGGATGCGGACGAGGCATGGCGGTCGATGCTGGTCACCCGGTTCGGCACGGTCCGGCCGTTCTTGAAGCTGCTGGTCAAGGTGGTCGACTTCGGCGCCACCCCGGAGGGGCTGCCGGTCCTGACCGCGTTGAAGTCGTTGCCGGATCTGATGGGCCGCAAGAAGGTGGGCCCGGCCGAGATCGACACCGGTCTGCTGGTGGGGTCGTGGCGGCGCCTGGTGCTGGCGGCCCCGCACCTGGAGCCGGGCACGGTGGACTGGAAGGCGTACGTGTTCTGCGTGCTGGAGCAGTTCCACCGGATGTTGCGCCGGAAGGAGGTGTTCGCGAAGAACTCCTCCAAGTGGGGTGACCCGCGGGCGAAGCTGCTGGCCGGTGAGGCGTGGGAGCAGGCCAAGCCCACCGTGCTGGCCTCCCTCGGGCTGCCGGCCGCGGCGGACGAGCACCTGGCGGCGCGGGCCGCGCTGCTGGACGGCACCTACCGGGAGGTCTCGGGGCGGCTGCCGGACAACGCGCAGATCGTCTTCGACGACGGCCGGCTGCACTTCGCCGCCCTGGAGCCGGAGCCCGAACCGGCCTCCCTGCTCGATCTGCGGGCCGCGGTGAACGCGATGCTGCCCCGCGTCGACCTGCCCGAGGTACTGCTGGAAGTGTTCTCCTGGACCGGCGCCGACCAGGCGTTCACCTCGGTCACCGGCGGCGAGGCCCGGCTGAAGGACCTGTACGTCACGATCGCCGCGCTGCTGGTCGCGCACGGCTGCAACGTCGGCTACACGCCGGTCATCAGCGGCATCGACGCGCTGAAGTACGGGCGGCTGTCCCACGTCGACCAGACGTATCTGCGCCTGGCGACCTACCGGGCCGCCAACGCCACCCTGATCGAGCACCAGGCATCCATCCCTCTCGCCCGCGCGTGGGGTGGTGGACTGGTGGCGTCGGTGGACGGGATGCGGTTCGTAGTGCCGGTGCCCTCGGTGTACGCCCGGCCGAACCCGAAGTACTTCGGGCGCCGGGGCGGTGCGACCTGGCTCAACATGATCAACGACCAGGCGGCGGGGCTCGGCGGGAAGGTGGTGGCCGGCACCCCGCGCGATTCGCTGTACGTGCTGGATGTCCTCTACGACCGCGACGGCGGCAAGCGCCCGGAGATGATCGTCACCGACACCGCGAGCTACAGCGACATCGTCTTCGGGCTGCTCACGCTCGCAGGGTTCGCGTACGCGCCGCAGCTGGCGGACTTGCCGGACCAGAAGATGTGGCGCATCGACCGCGCGGCCGACTACGGGGCCTTCCAGGACGCGGCCCGCGGCCGGGTCGACCTCGCGCGGATCGAGCGGCACTGGGAGGACATCCTGCGGATCATCGGCTCCATCCACACCGGAGCCGTCCGCGCTTACGACGTGATCCGGATGCTGTCGCGCGACGGGCGGCCGACACCGCTGGGGGACGCGATCGCGCACTACGGGCGGATCGCCAAGACCCTGCACATCCTGCGCCTGGCCGACGAGCCCGGCTACCGCCGCCAGATCAAGGTGCAGGCCAACCTCCAGGAAGGCCGCCACGCGCTCGCCCGGAAGATCTTCCACGGACGGGCCGGGCAGCTCTACCAGCGCTACCAGGACGGCATGGAGGATCAGATCGGCACCCTGGGACTCGTCCTCAACGCCCTGGTGCTGTTCAACACCCGCTACATGGACGCCGCCGTCACGCGGCTGCGCGCCGACGGCTTCGAGGTACGGGATGCGGACGTAGCCCGGTTGTCGCCGTTCGTGCGGCACCACATCAACATGCTGGGCCGCTACTCCTTCTCGCTGCCGGACCTGCCCGGCGGCCTGCGGCCCCTGCGCGATGCGGACGCGGTGGACGAGGAGTAGGTCAGTGGCTGCGGGGCGCGTACATGATCACGGCCATCCCTGCGAGGCACACCAGGGCGCCGATGACGTCGTAGCGGTCGGGGCGGTAGCCGTCGGCGACCATGCCCCAGGCGATCGACCCGGCCACGAAGATCCCGCCGTACGCGGCGAGGATCCGGCCGAAGTTGTCGTCGGACTGGAAGGTGGCCACCACTCCGTAGAGGCCGAGGGCGATGACGCCGGCGCCGATCCACACCCAGCCCTTGTGCTCGCGGATGCCCTGCCACAGCAGCCAGGCGCCGCCGATCTCGAAGAGGGCGGCGACGACGAACAGGGCAACGGAACGAGCGACGGTCATACCGGCCGACCCTACCGGCGGCCGGTGCTCGTGATCTTCAGCGGGTCGGCGGACGTCTTGCAGCCGCACCCGCCCTCACCTGCGGTCTTCGATGCGCAGGAGCAGGGGCGGCGGCGCTGGCCGTACCACCAGGTGCCGGCGGCGAGCACGGCCAGGACGGCGGCGAGGGCGGGCAGCCAGCCCACCACCACCCCCGCACCGGCGCCGACGACTCCGGCCGTGATCAGGACGGGCAGCGCGCAGCACGCCACGCAGGCCAGGGCGGCTAGGCCCCCGAGTGCCTTCGGGGCGCGCTGGGGGCGGGGGTCAGCAGCAGGGTCCGGCATGGCGGTTCTCCTCGGCGAGGTCGGTGAAGGGGATGGGGCAGCAGGCGCTGGAGGCGCAGATGGTCAGGTCGTCGCAGCCGGCCTCGACGGCGGTGGCCAGGGCGGTGCGGATGGTGGTGAGGTCGGCGATCTTCGCGTCGACCTCGGCGAGCTTGGCCGCGGCCCGCTCCTGGAGGCCCGCGACGGGGCGGCCGTGGCGGTGGCGGCCGGCCTCCAGCAGCTCGGCGACCTCCTCCAGGGTGAACCCGAGGCGCTGGGCGGCCTTGATCACCCGCAGCGCGGTCACCGCGTCCTCGCCGTACAGACGGTGGCCGCCGTTGCTGCGTTCCGGCTCGGCCAGCAGGCCGCGCCGCTCGTAGTAGCGCAGCGTCTGAATGTTCACCCCGGCCGCCTCGGCGACCTGCCCGCTGCGCAGGCCCGTACTCACCGCTGCTCCCCGGCGGCAGCGGTCCGCGCCGCCAGGGCATCCAGGACGGCCTCGTGCGCCTGGTCCACCGAGATGTCCAGGCGGATCAGGTCCTGGCCGGGGGTGGTGGTAAAGGTGAAGAACGAGCAGCAGCCGCTCTCGCGTTCCACCAGGTCACGGACCCTGTCCTCCACGCCCTGGCCGCCGGCCAGGTCGAGACGCAGGTGGAGCGGCTGCGGCCGGGTCAGCGAGGTCAGCCGCTCGGAGAACAGCGCATCCCACTCGGCGACCCGCAGGGGCCGCTCCTCGGTGGGCAGGGTGCAGGACTGCGGCACCCACGCAAGATCACTCATCGCGCTCACTCCCGTCGTCACGTCCCCTGGGGTGGGGACACCTCCGACGGTAAACCTGTACCTGGGTACCGGATGCAAGCTGGTGAGCGCGCTTGTCCGCCCTCAGGTGTGGCGGGCGAGTTTGACCGCGGACACGAGCAGGATCACCGCCAGCACAGGGATGAGAACCAGGTCCGCGAACACGTCCAGGAGCAGGCCGCCCAGTACCGCGCCGGCGATCGAGCCTGCTGCCATGGTCAGGGTGAAGCGGAGGTTGGCGCCGAGCACGGCGAAGCTGCCGTCGCGGCTGTAACGGGCGAAGGCCACCAGCATGGTCGGCAGCGACACCAGCAGCGAGAGGCTTCCCGCGGTCTTGATGTCCACCGCGAACAGCAGCACGATCGTCGGGATCAGCAACTCGCCCCCAGCCACGCCCATGATCGCCGCGACCACCCCGATGCCGAACCCGGCCACGACACCGCAGGGCACCTGAGCCCACAGTGGCAGGGAGAGTGTCTCCAGGACGGTCGTGTGTGTGACCAGCAGGGCTGCGGCCATGAGGACCATCAGCGCAGCCAGCACCTTGTACAGGGTGGAGCTGCGCATGCGCACCGCCCAGGACGCTCCGGCCCACGCGCCCAGCAGGCTCCCGGCCAGCAGATTGACCGCGACAGGCCAGTGGGCGGCCACCTCCGAGGCCGGGACCGCTGCCAGACGGGCAGGCAGCGCGACCAGGACCACGACCAGACTCATCGCCTTGTTCAAGATGACCGCCGAGAGCGCGGCGAACCCGAACAGGCTGATCAGCAGCGGCAGGCGGAACTCCGCTCCTCCCAAGCCGATCATCCCGCCGAGAACGCCGATGGCTGCTCCCGCACCGAACACCAGAGGCGCCGGGTGCGTCGAACGTACGGGAGCGAGGTTCTTCTCTATGGCCACAGCGGGCATCCTCGCTGGTCGCGGCCTGCGCTCGCTACGGCACGACCCCACCTTCGGGGAAAGACACCGCAGGCCCCCTCACGTTTCAGCAGGTCTCACAGATCGCAGGCCTTCGATCCCGGCCTCGGGGAACATCGGTACAGCGGTTGGCGCTGAGAACGATCATGGTCCGATCGGTGCGAGGGTGCTGACGCGTTTCTCGTACTCGCGACGGGCCTTGCGCTGCGCCGGGACCGCAGGGATGCTCTGGTCGCTGTCGAGCGGCTGGCAGCGGGCCAGGAGCTGGCGGTGCACGGCGGGGATGGCGCTGACGCGCAGGGTGTAGCCCTAGCCGCGCCGTACGGTCACCCCCTGGTCGAGCGCGGCCCGCTCGGCGGGCTCCAGGTCGGCCGAGCGAAGGAAGTCGGCGACCTTGCCCGGCATGTCGAGGGTGATCGACAACTCCAGGGCAGAGACGTCCTCCTCGCCGGTCGGGTGCTCGGGAGGACCAGATCGGCGCCCTGGGCCTGGTCCTCAACGCCCTCGTGCTGTTCAACACCCGGTACATGGACGCCGCGGTGAACCAGCTCCGGGTGGACGGCTTCGAGGTCCGTGGCGAGGACATGGCCCGCCTCTCCCCGTTCGTCCGGCACCACATCAACATGCTGGGCCGGTATTCCTTCCAGCTCCCCGACCTGCTCGACGGGCTGCGGCCCCTGCGTGCCCGGGACGCGGCCGAGCAGGAGTGAGCGCGAGCCCGCGGCACGAAGGCGGGGCCGGCCGATACCGGCGGGCGCCGGGTGAGAAGACGATCACCTCTCGGGAAGGGACGCACCGTTCATGGTGCCGCACTGCCGAAAGCTGACTGACCGACCCCGCCCCTCCATGCTGATGCACCAGGCTTGTTGTTGCAACTAGATCGCAATAAGGGTCATGCTTGCTTCCGACGATCACCGCCTGAAAGGGGCTGAACCGCATGGGCGCCTACGCGCTTCCGGACCTGCCGTACGACTACTCCGCGCTCGCTCCGGCCATCACGCCGGAGATCCTGGAGCTGCACCACGCCAAGCACCACGCCGCCTACGTCAAGGGCGCCAACGACACCCTGGAGCAGATCGCCGAGGTCCGCGACAAGGACCAGATCACCCCGACCGGCCTGGTCGGACTGGAGAAGACGTTCGCCTTCAACCTCTCCGGCCACGTCCTGCACTCGATCTTCTGGCAGAACCTCTCCCCGGACGGCGGTGACCGCCCCGACGGCGCCCTGGCCACCGCCATCGACGAGCACCTCGGCGGCTTCGAGGCGTTCAAGAAGCAGCTCACCGTGGCCACCACCAGCGTCCAGGGCTCCGGCTGGGGCGTACTGGCCTGGGAGCCGCTCGGACGCCGCCTGATCGTGGAGCAGGTTTACGACCACCACGGCAACGTCGGCCAGGGCAGCGTCCCGCTCCTGGTCTTCGACGCCTGGGAACACGCCTACTACCTGCAGTACAAGAACGTCCGCCCCGACTACGTCACCAAGCTCTGGGATCTGGTCAACTGGGAGGACGTCGCCGCCCGCTACACCGCAGCCACCGGTGCCTGACACCCGGTGAGCGCACCCTCACCGGTGGGCCGGGAAGCTCAACTTCCCGGCCCACCCCGCTCCCCGCGCCTGCATCTGATACCGCCGGCCGCGGTCGGACCACATCTCGACGCACTCGCCCGGCTCGCCCATGCCGCCTTCGCCCCCCGCCCGTGGCGCGCGACACCGGCCGACATCACCCGCTCGCTCGACCGGCTCACCCACGACACCCAGCACCCGGGGTTCATCCTCGTCTTGGCCCACGACGGCGCAGGCCACCCGGCCGGATTCGCCTACGGACGCCCCGCCTGCCACCTCGCCGCCCTGGCCGGCCGGCCACCACCCCACGGTGTCGCACCGTTCGAGCTGCGCGAACTGGCGGTTGCCCCGCACGCCTGCGGACAAGGTCTGGGAGCCGCACTCCACGACACGCTCGCCGCCGCCACCCGGGCAGGCCCCCGCTGGCTCGTCACCCACCCCCACGCCGCACCGGCCCTGGCGCTCTACCGGGCCCGCGGCTGGCAGACAGCCAGATTGCTGTCCATCCCCAGCGGGCAGGCCCGCGTGCTGATGCACCGCTCCCGCTAGGCCACCGGCCACCGGCCAGGAACTCAGCGTCTGCTGTCCCCGGGGGCGAGCAGGCTGGTCAGCTCCGCGATCGCCTCGGGGGAGGGCTTGAAGTAGCGGCGGACGTTCTCCGGCTTCTTGTGCCGGGACTTCGCCATCAGCATCAGCAACGAGGCACCCTGCTCGCCGAGGTGGGTCAGGGCGGAGTGGCGGTACTCGTGCAGATCCCATCCCGTCCCGGGCCCGCGCACGGCGGTGTGCTCGTCCAGCAGCGCGCGGGCCTGCCCGTACGACAGCCGGGCCAATCCGGTGTCCGGGCACACGTCACGCGGGCTGACGACCTTGCCCGGCCCCGGGCGGCGGTGGGTGACGAACACCGGCCCGCGGGTGCGGCCCTTCAGCAGCCGGGGCAGCAGCCGGGCGGTGCCGGCGTCCCAGTACACCGTCTCCAGCACGAAGTCCTCGCGCGCCTGGCCCCGGCGACGGGCCTTGCTCCGCGCGCCCTTCGCCTTGACCGGGCAGCGGCGCCCGGCGAAGTCCAGATCCTCGATGTTCACGCCCAGGATCTCCTCCGAGCGCCCAGCGGTCTCGTAGAGCATCCGCCACAGCGTCTTCTCTCGCAGGTGCACCTCCCGGCGCGCGATCAGCCGGTCGACCGCCATCTTCGAGCGGGCCGGGGTCTCGGAGCCCGGCACCGCCAGCCGCTTCGTCCAGGCCGGGACCATCGGCCCCTCGTAGCCGCGCTCACGGCACCAGCTCAGCCAGGACAGCACCCCCGCGCGGCGGGAGTTCCACGTGTTCACCGCGGCGGTGCCCCACAGCAGTTCCAGAGCCTCACCGATCTCGTCGTCCGCCACCGACGCCAGCGGCCGGGCCTCGCCGAGCCGATCGGCGGTCTTGCCCACCCCGATCCCGTAGTTCCGGACCGTGTTCGGGTTGCCGAGCGAGTCCAGGAACACGTCCGCCGCCGCACGGACAATCAACGCTTTCCCGGCCGACAGCTGCACGACGGTGGGCACCGCTTCCCCCTTGCCACAGATAACGGGGCCGCTTCACGTACGGCCCGGAGAACGTCACCGCAGGTGACGGATCAAGCTACCGCAGATATTGGGGTGTTATCCGTGGGAAGACTTCAGACCGCGACCCGCGCCGAGTCGCCGTCAGCCGCCGACCAGGGCCGACGAGGGCTTAGCGCCGGTTTTCGTTCCGATGTTCCTCAAGCCCCGTGACGTGCCCGGCATGGCGCAGACAACGACTGTCGGCGCAGCGCGCGCCACACCGCGGTGATCAAGAAATGCGAATGCCTGCAGCGTGAGTTGGCCCACAGGTCTGCGAGTTACCGGTTGGGGGGCACCCGGCCTTCAGGCTAAGGATCTTTGCGGTCTCGGCAGCGAGGCGGTCCCAGTCGGTGAGGAAAGGCCCGGGCCGGTCGGTTGGAGGCCAGGACGTCGGTCCGCCGACCGAGGACCTATGCCGGCACTGCAGTGGTGCAGGCCTGCGCGGATTCGCCGCGGGCTGGTCGGAGCGCGGCGAGTGGCGGGGGAGCGGCACAGCCAAGCCGGCGCCACTCCTTCGAGTGGCCACCGCCCCGGGCCGCCGCACCAGCCCAGACAACCGTTGACACGCTATGAGCACAGTCGAGAACGACCGCTTCCCGCCACCCGACCACGACGCCGTCGACATCGTCCTCACCGGCCCCGTCGACTAGGTCGCCTACGTCCGCGCATGGATTCAGGCTCGCGCCACCGACGGAAGCAGCATGCTGCTCTACCTGCCCGAGGACGGCCTGGTCCGCTGTCGCATGCGGATCACCGCCCCGCAGGAGCTTCCCGGCCCCTGAGGTTTCGGTGATGCGTGCAAGGTAAGGCGTTAGGCCGACGCGCCGTAGGGACACCGGAGGGCCACTCCCAAAGCCCCTTCACGCGCGCCGGCCATCGCTCGTTGGCGGCGGTAGGACGACATCCGACTCGCGCTGTCCCGCGTGCTCCTACCGGGCATGTTGCGCATCCTGGGCTGCGACCCGCCCTCTGACTCCGTCGCGCACACCGGGCGGGGTCGCGCTCCGACCCAACTCCGCCCCCAGAATGGCCTTCCCTGGTCCGGGAGCGGTCCAACAGAGGAGGCTACGCCGTCCACATCGTCGGGCCGCCCCCACGCCATTCGACAACCTCGCCCTGTACAAGTCAGCTATCCGCAGCGGGAGCCCAGCGCGGCGCACGAGCGCGACCAGGTCTCGCGGAGCGTATGTGAGGCCAAGGATCTTCCCGTCGTAACGCACACGGCGTCCCCCGCTACCCGTCGGCGGGTACACGATCACACGGCAGTTCATGCGGCAAGCGTGACCCCAGCCACGAGCAGTCGCATGCTGGTAGCGCAGCCCCGTCTACGCGGGAGACGTCACAGGGAGGGGCCGCCCCTCACTCGGCTGCGGCGACTAGCTTGCGGCCCCCTGCAGGCCGCGGAGGCTAGATGCAGCGCCGAGGGTTTGTCCACCTCACCCAAGATGTCCTCCGGCCGAGGGCCAGGACCCTGCCGTGCGAGAGGCGGGGCCTGGCCTACATCTTCAGCGCTCGGCAACGAGCCTTTGCGGGCATTCTGGAAAAGCGAGCCTGCCCGACGTGCCTCTACACGCCCGCAAGGCCGCCCGGGAAGAAGGGGCCCCCACCGCCGCGGCTGCGCGGTGAGGGCCTCGCATTTTCTCGGGAGCGGGCGCACCATTTAAGTGCGGCATCGTCGCCGTCCTTCCCTGACTAGAGGCGCGGCCGCCCGCAAGTGTCCGCCCCGATGGTCGTGTGAACCATCCACGAGGCCCGGGCCCCAGCCGGGCGGGCTCAGCACTCGATAGGGCCTCCAGCCTCGGGACCGCCCACCCACCTCCTACGAGCCCAGCCGACTTCATGGATCTTCGCGCTGCCCTCGGAAACCCCTACTTCGAGGGTCGGTGCAGGGGGTACCACCCGCTGGAACAAGGCCCACGCATCGCCTGCACCCTCATCTGCTATCGCAGGCTCACCAAATGAGACGACCTCTTAGGTCACTGGTCGCCCGGCCGCCATTCCGTGCTGAACCAGTCGATCGACTCCGCCATCGCTGCCAATTCGGGATACCGTTCGCGCTGATTCCGCTGGTGACGCTGACAAGTCGCAGCCGTGTCATGGGCCCGTTCGTCAACCGCCGCCTGCGACTGCGGCCGGGGGCACTGATCGCAGGACCGATCAGCAGGCTGAACGTGCTCCCGCATATTCAGCTTGATCTCGGCAGAGGGAGACCCGACGAGTAGGCGTTTCGTTTGGGGCAGCTCGTTGCGGTCAGGTGCTCCGTTGGGAGGCTCGAGAAGTGCACCAATGCTACGTGAGCGGGTGGAGAGCCATGGGCGACGCGAAAACCGAACGTCAACAAGCAGACGACCTTCCGGGTGGCAATGTCGTACGCATCCTATTGCAGCAGCACGCTCACATCCGGGACCTGTTCTCGAACGTGAAGAAAACGCGGGGCGATGAGAGGCAGCAGTGGTTCGACAAGCTCCGTGCCGCACTCGCCGGCCACGAGACCGCCGAGGAGATGATCCTGCGGCCGGTTGCCAAACGCGCCGCCGGCGAGGCAGAGGTCGAGGCGCGCAACCTCGAGGAAAAATTCGCCAGCGAGACACTGGCTGAACTCGAGACGATGGATGTCGACAGCGACGAGTTCGACAAGAAGTTCGCCTACTTCGAACGAGCCGTCATCACGCATGCCGAACGAGAGGAACAGCAGGAGTTCCCCGCCGTGCTCGCCGGTTGTGACCGAGATCAATTGAGGACCATGGGCTACCACCTGCAGTCGGTCCTTTCCATAGCGCCCACACACCCGCATCCCAAGGTCGCCGGATCAACGGCAGCGCAATGGGTGATGGGCCCGTTCGCTTCACTTTTGGACCGGGTCAAGGACGCGGTCGAAGCCTCCCGCAGCCGTCACTGAGGGCATGGTCTGAGGTCCTGGCCGGAGGAGCGTGCCGGCTCGCCGTGGTGGGGTCGGCGGCCCGGGCTCCGACGCGCTGCTCTGCCTCACTTGGTGAGAAGGTGGTGGGAAGGCAGTGAGTGATTTCCCCGGCTCCTTACCCCGGACGCCTATGATCGGCGCGCCGCGTCCCTGCTTCGGCACCCCCACCGGTTGGAGCCCGTGGCTGCGCTGCACAGGGCTTCGCTTGTGGACCATCTGAGTTCCGACTGGCGCGCCGCGGCCTGATGTGGATGGGGCGGGCATAGCGGTCAACGCCAGGGATCCCTGTCACCCAGGGTAATGAATCGAATGCAAGAATCCAGGAGTGTGCGGCTAGCCTGGTTCAGCTCGCGATTCGGATCGTGGGCTACCTGGCCAGCCCTCTGGGGCCTATCCGCGGGGATGCTGCCGAGGTGAACCGCCTGGGCCTCTCCTTGCCTCGGAATTAGGCCCAGGCGGTCCTGTCGTCAGGTGTCGCCGTTCATCGCGTTCCGGATGGCGTCGCGGGTGCGGTCCATCAGTGGAGGCCAGCGTCTTGTGCCGGGCGCCGTCGATCAGGACGCTGTCCGGCCGGGACTTACGGACACTGCTGGCCTGCGGCGATGCCCGGCCCGCCGGCCCGTGGACGCAGGAGCCGGGCCCGGTCACCGGCGCGGCGGTGGAGGTCGACCGCACCGTCAACCCGGTCGGTTACGTCGGCCTCGGCGGCGACAAGGTCAACATCGGCTGGGCGTTCGCAGGACAACGGGTCACCCTCCGGCTCGACGGCACCGTCATGCAGGTCCTGGACGAGCACCGGACTTTGCAGGCCGCACTGCCCTGCCAGCGACGGCTTGCGGCCGACTGCGCGGAGCCCGGCCCGCAGGCCCACCACCGACCGTCCCACGGCCGGCACCGCAGACCGCCGAGCGGATCGTCTCCAGCAATGGCGGCTTCGTCGTCGCAGGCCAACGCGTCCAAGTCGGCCGCACCTGGGCCCGCCAGGTCGTCACCGGCCACCTCGACGACACCGTCATCCAGGTCTTCCACGGCAACAAACGAAGATCGTCTATGGCGTCGTTCACTGAGGTGTCCGTCAGTGCCCGCGAATCTCGGGGTCGGGCGATTGCCAGGGGTCGTCCAGAACGCGCAAGTCGATCTCGTGATCACGCTTGCGGATCATCGTCGTTCCCGGAGCCATGAGCGGGGATAGAACCACGCGGTGCCTGATGTGCAGAGACAGGCTGCCTGGTTGGGGTGCCCGTGCGGAAGTTCCATATCCACGTGTCCGAACGAGATCGCGGGACGCCGGCGCGTGATCCGGTGTCCACCACCGGATCACAGCCCCTACTGCACGCCGCCGGCGGTCAGTCCGGCGATGATGCGCCGCTGGAAGACGAGTACGGCCGTGACAAGGGGACCGTGACCAGGACACCGGCCGCTGCCTTCATGCACCGACCGCACCGCGATCAGACGATCGGGATCCCTGTCCACCCGGCAAGCCCGTTGATCGGTAAGCGGATGACTTCTCAGGAGCTGGGTGGGACCATCAGGCCGGATTCGTAGGTACGCACCACGAGCTGGGCACGATCGCGGCAGTGGAGCTTGGTCATGGGCCGGTTGAGATGGGTCTTCGCGGTCATGGGACTGATCACCATGCGGTCGGCGATCCCAACTGCGGCTCATCCGCGAGGACACCTTGATCTGCGAGGTGTCCGACGCCTGCAACACCGCCCCCCACCTGCGCCGTGCCCGGATTTTCGACGAGGCGGGCGGGGGCTGTTCATCGTGGCGCAGCTCGCCGAGCGCTGGGGTACCCGGCAACGGCACGACGGCAAGACCATCTGGGCCGAAATTGCACTCCCGGACGGGCTCCACCGGACCCACGGTTGCGTCTAGAGTGCTGTGACCGCATTGGACCAGGTGAACACAGCCGTGGTGGCTGTGCCCACCATTCCCACTCCCGCCCCCAGCACGGCGGCTGCCCCTAATCCATGAAGCGGGCTTACCCCAGTGTCCTTTGTCTTGCACGCATCGACCCCGTGAAGGTGCGTGCTGACAACACGATGCGCCCGGACGGACACCGGGGCGTGTTCCTTGTTCCTTGTGCCGAGGCGCCGGTGCGGTACTTGAAAGCCGATCGCGTCGATCACCTGCCGCTGATGCGGCCATCGCCCGCCCGCTTCGGCGCCCGGTCGGGAGGCAACGGCTCGATCCGCACCCACTGCGCGTCAGTCAGCGACACATCCGGACCAATGACCGGCTGATCCAATCGAAACTGCCTAGTCGTTTCTGTCGAACTTCATGGGTCGGCCGCCGTGGGAGCCGCGCTTGTGGCGGTTGGCGATCAGGTCAGCCGGCGACCGCACCGAGCGTCGCGCCGGTGACGGCAAGGGCGGCGATCCTTCGAGTACGGCAGGACGTGCGGGCCGACGGGCCGTATACGAGCGGTGACGGGTTCACGGCGGTTCATGCCCCGCAGTCAACGAAGTGCGGTGTTGCAGGTACGTATGCGGGGCCTGAGGCCCGCGCCCTGGGGTGCGGGTACGACTGCGGTTTTCGATATGCCCACGATATGCGGCGGCTCGTAGCCTCGAACCATGCGGGTGCTGATCGTCGAGGACGAGCCGTATATGGCGGAGGCCATCCGTGATGGGCTGCGCCTCGAAGCGATCGCGGCGGATATCGCGGGCGACGGCGACACCGCCATGGGGCTGCTGAGCGTCAACGCGTACGACATCGCCGTCCTGGACCGGGACATCCCCGGACCCAGCGGGGACGAGGTCGCCAAGAGCATCGTGGCCTCCGGCAGTGGGATGCCGATCCTGATGCTCACCGCCGCCGATCGGCTCGACGACAAGGCCAGCGGGTTCGGACTCGGCGCCGACGACTATCTGACGAAGCCGTTCGACCTGCAGGAGCTCGTGCTCAGGCTCAGGGCGCTCGACCGGCGGCGGGCGCACCACAGGCCGCCGGTACGGGAGATCGCGGGCCTTCGGCTTGATCCGTTCCGTCGCGAGGTCTACCGCGACGGCCTGCATGTCGCGCTGACCAGGAAACAGTTCGCGGTGCTCGAAGTCCTCGCCGCCGCCGAGGGTGGGATCGTCAGCGCCGAGGAGCTGTTGGAACGGGCGTGGGATGAGCACGCCGACCCGTTCACCAATGCCGTACGCATCACGGTCTCGGCGCTGCGCAAGCGGCTCGGCGAGCCCTGGTTGATCACCACGGTGCCCGGTGCCGGGTACCGCATCGACAGCCAGCCAGGAGGAGGCGACTGTGGATAGGCAGCCCGGGTTCAGCGTCCGGATCAAGCTCACACTCAGCTATGCGGGCTTCCTCATGGTGGCGGGCACTCTGCTGCTCGCGGCGGTCTGGATGTTCCTCCTGGCGTACGTCCCCGATCGTGCGATGCTCACGAACCAGGACCCCGACTCCCTCAACGGTGTCTTCCCGATCCGATCCCGGCTCCTGCACGAATTCGCTCCCAAGGCGGCATCGGTCATGGCGTTCCTGCTGATCTTCGGCCTCGTCGGAGGCTGGCTGCTCGCCGGCCGGATGCTCGCCCCCCTGACCCGCATCACGGACGCCACCCGCCTGGCCACGAAGGGCTCGCTGTCCCACCGGATCAGGCTGCCGGGACGCAAGGACGAGTTCCGTGAACTTGCCGACGCCTTCGACACGATGCTCGGCCAGCTCGAGGCGCACCTCGACGAGCAGCGGAGATTCGCGGCCAACGCCTCCCACGAACTGCGTACGCCGCTGGCCATCTCCCAGGCGCTCCTCGACGTGGCACGCAACGATCCGACGCAGGATCTCAGCGAGCTACTCGACCGGCTGCACACCGTCAACGCCCGGGCCATCGACCTCACAGAGGCGCTCCTCGTGCTCAGCCGGGCCGAACAGCGGTCCTTCACTCGCAAGCCGGTCGATCTGTCGTTGCTCGTGGACGAGGCCGCCGAGACACTGCTCCCGCTCGCCGAGAAGCGCGGTGTCGCCCTGGAGACCTCCGGTGACATCGCCACGGGCTTCGGCTCGCCGGCGCTGCTGCTGCAGCTGACGACGAACCTCGTGCACAACGCGATCGTCCACAACCTGCCCGAGAAGGGCTCCGTGGAGGTCGCGACCAGCGTGGGCCCCGAGAGCGTGCTGCTCACGGTCGAGAACACCGGCGAGAAGCTCTCCCCGCAGGTGGTCGCGACGCTCACCGAACCGTTCCAGCGCGCCACCGAGCGCACGCACAGCGATCACTCGGGGGTCGGCCTCGGGCTCGCCATCGTCAAGCGGATCACCGAGGTGCACGACGGCACCCTCACCATCACCCCGCGCCAGGACGGCGGGCTCCGCATCGCCGTCGAACTGCCCGCAGCATCGGCACATTTCAGCGACAGGACGTCTGATCAGTGAGTCAAGCAGTGCGAGAAGTCACCGACGCACCCCAGCAGCGCGGCGCGGGCCATGAGGACAACGGTCTGCATCCGCGGATCCGCAGGGCTGTCCGCACCCTCGCCGGTCCGGGCCCATGGAAGCGCGGCATCCTGCTCGCGACGCTTGCGGTGTTCCTCGGCCTGCTCATGGCGCTGCACTCCAAGATCACGGACTTCGGTGGCCTCGGCTCACTGGTGGAGACCTTCCTGCCATGGTGCGGCGTGTTCGTCCCGGTGCTGCTCGCCGCCGCGCTGTGGCGACGGTCGGCCACGGCCGTGGTGGCGCTGCTCCTTCCGGTCGTGGTGTGGGTGAGCCTCTTCGGCGGGGTGCTCACCGACAAGTCCCAGGCGGGCGCCGACCTCACCGTGGTCAGTCACAACGTCGGCGCCGAGAACCCCGACCCGGCCGGGACCGCACGCGCCCTCGCCGCCTCCGGTGCGGGACTGCTGGCGCTCGAGGAAGTGACCGACCAGGCCCGCGACACGTACGAGAAGGAGCTCGCGAAGACGTATCCGCACCACGCGGTCGAGGGCACGGTCGGACTGTGGAGCAAGCTGCCGCTGTCGGACATCCGGGCGGTCGACGTGCTGCGCGGCAATGTCGGACCGCTGGCGCGACAGCGACGGCCCGAGGACGTGCCCGTCGACCCGCCCCGTGCGTTGCGCGCCACGGTGGCCACGGACCAAGGGCCGCTCGCGGTGTACGTGGTGCACCTTGGGTCGGTGCGTGTGATGCCCAGGGGCGGCTTCTGGACGGACTCACGGGACGACGGCGTGGCGAAGCTCACCAAGGCCGTCGCCGCTGAGCGCAGCGAGCGGATGGTGGTGCTCGGCGACATGAACGGCACCTCGGACGACCGCACGTTCGCCGGCCTCACCTCGCAGCTGCGCTCGGCCCAGGAGGAGGCCGGAGATGGCTTCGGCTTCAGCTGGCCGGCGTCGTTCCCGATGGCGCGGATTGACCAGATCCTGGTCAGGGGTGTGGAGCCGAAGAGCTCCTGGGTGCTTCCGGAGACCGGCAGCGATCATCTTCCGGTGGCGGCCGGGATCAGCTGGTGAACTCACCCGCGGGCGCCGCCTGGCTACCACCTGCATTGTTCGTGGCCGTCGGGGGGAAGCTGCTGCTGTTCCCCGTCTGTGGCGTCACGCCTCGGGGGGAGGCCCTCGCCCCGGTCGGCTGACCTGTGGGCCGGCGGCTGCCCGGAGCGTCGGTCAGTGTGCGGGCCGGATGTACTGGCCCAACCTGCGGTATGTCGTGACCGGGGCCCATGGAGCGGCAACCCTGCGCACACTGTGTATATGGGTGTTGTGACCGTCAGTGCGGAGCGTGAGGATCTGCTGGCAGCGGCCGTCGTCAAGGCCGTCCAGGGGACGAAGGCGTACGCGGGGAGCGTCTTCCTCCGTTCTGGGGATCGCCGCTCGCTCGTGCTCGCCGCGACCTGCGGGGTGCCTCCGTCCCTGCTGGGCGGCTGGCGTCTGATCCCGGTGAACAGCCCCATCCCGGTTGCCGCGGCCTACCGCTGCGGGCGCACGATCCACCTGGCTGATGCCGACGAGACGGCGCGTAGGTATCCCCAGCTCGCGGTGGCCTTGCCGCACGCCTTCGGCTCCTGCTCGGTGCCGGTCAGGGCAGGCGGGGAGACCTTCGGGGCATTGGCGGTCGTCTGGGCCGCGCTGCCTGGCTGTGAAGGGCTGCCCAAGACGCAGCGTCGCCATCTGCGGACCGTCGCCAACCGGCTCGGTGCTGCCCTGGGCGCCCTCCACTGCCGTACCGGCGATCCCGTCGACTGCGGCCCACAGACGGTTCCTGCCCAGATCCCGGCTCCCTGCGCACCGGCTGTGCGCGTGGGGTTGTTCGACTGGGATCTCCTGACCGGCGCCTTTACCGGGGACGACGAGCTCTGTGCCATCGTCGGTGTGGACCCCTGCACCTTCGACGGACGGGCGGACACCTTCGCTGGCCGACTCCATCCCGGCGACCTTGCCGCCTTCCGCGCCGCGGCCCGCGCGGCCGCCAGCGAGGGTAGGATCACGGCACGGCGTCTGCGCGTACGAGAGGCCCAGAGCGGCGCGCACAGCGGCGAGAGGTATCGCACGGTCGAGCTATGGGGCCGCATGCCGGAAACCGGCGACGAGCAGGCGGGCACCCACCTGGTTGGCGCGGTTCTCGACGCACAGATCGGCGGTGCGGCTGTCGCTGCGGTCGAGCGGCTGCGGGACGGGCTGTTTTCCCTTGGCCCGGACGGCCGGGTCACCTACGCGAACACCAGCCTGGAGCGGCTGCTGGGCGTACGGCGCGAGGCGCTGCTCGGGCGGTGCCTGTGGGACGTGCTGCCGTGGCTGTCCGATCCCGATGTCGAGTACCGGCACCGGTCCGTGGTGATCTCGCAGATGCCAGCCTCTTTCATAGCCTGCCGGCCCCCGGACCAGTGGCTGTCCTTCTCCCTCCACCCGGATGCCGGCGGCGTGACCGGCACAGCCGCGCCGGTGGCACGGCCCGCCTCAGCCGAGCCGGCGCCCGCCACGCCGACCACCAAGGGACCCGGCGGCGGCGCACCGGCGCGTCTGGGCGTGATGTACCACGTCCTGCAGCTCGGGAGCGCGCTGACCGAAGCGGTCACCGCGCGTGAGGTGTGCGACGTCGTCGCCGACCAGCTCCTGCCGGCCTTCGGGGGCCAGCAGCTGGCGATCTACGTGGTCAGTGAGGGGACCATGCACCTGCTCTTCCACACCGGCCACCACGAGGACTTCCTGGACTGGCTGGAAGGCACGCCGCTGCACGCCCACCTACCCGCCACGGAGGTCCTCACCTCCGGCGTTCCTCTGTTCATCGGTTCGCAGCAGGACCTGTCGAGGGACTACCCGGGCATCCCCGTGGGAGAGGTGAGTTCCTGGGGATATCTGCCGCTGATCGCCTCCAACCACCCCGTCGGCACCTGCGTGCTGGGCTTCGACGAGACCCACCCGTTCACCACCAAGGACCGCAGCGTCCTGACCGCGCTCGCCGGCCTGATCGCCCAGGCCCTGGAACGGGCACGGCTGTACGACGCGGAGTTCGCCCTGGCCCGCGGCCTGCAGCAGGCGCTACTGCCGCACCGACTACCGGAACTCCCCGACCTGCACACCACCGTCCGCTACCTGCCCGGCACCAGCGGCATGGACATCGGCGGCGACTGGTACGACGTCATCCCTACCAGCGACGGAGTATCCCTGGTGATCGGGGACGTCGAAGGACACAGCATCGCCGCGGCGGGCACCATGGCCCAACTGCGCAGCGCTGTCCGGGCCTTCACAACGGTAGGTCACACACCCGGCGACATCTTGGCGGGCACCAACCGCACACTCATCGACCTCGACCCGGGGCAGCTCGCCAGCTGCTGCTACATCCGCCTCGAGCACGGCCACCGCCTGCAGGCCGCCCGCGCCGGCCACCCCCCGCCCCTGCTGCGCCGCCCCGACGGAACGACCGACGTGCTGGACCTGGAGGGCGGTCCCCTCCTCGGGGTGGACCACACCCCCGCCTACCCGCAAACGGTCATCGACTTCCCACCGGGCTCCATCCTCGCCCTCTACACCGACGGCCTGGTCGAGGAACGCGGCACTGATATCGATGTGGGGATCGACCGGCTGCGGACATGCCTGGCCCACGCCCCTGCGACCTCCCTGGACGAACTTGCCGACCGGCTGCTCCATCACGCCACGCGTTCCCCCTATCGCGCCGACGACATCGCCCTACTCCTCACCGAATACAGCCCCAAGCTTGCTTGACAGTCGAATCAAGGTCATCTGTGTTGGTGAGGCCACCGCGAGTAGCTTGCGATGGCGACGTCTGGGCGATACCAGTGGCGCTGGCCATCGATGTCACGCCATGCTGCTTTCCACATTGTGCTTGTACCGGCGGTGGAGTCGCCGGCATCTGGCGAGTCATGCCATGGCCGGTTCGATCATGACGTGAGTGTGGCGAAGACGCCTGGGATCAACGCCGCGTTGGGGTGACTCAAAGGTACGGTCAGTACCGGCTTGTCGACGCCCTTCTGGTAGATGCAGATCATGCCGTTCCTCAGCTGCGGAGCGTTGATCGACTCCCAGGGCAGGGAGAGCCGCGGCTTGGCACAAGCGATGCCGTCCTGGCTCACCTTCACGCTGCCGCCGATGGTGATGGTCTGACCACGGCGAACCTGGGCGACCAGTTCGGTGAGCAACCGGGGCTCCAGGTACTGCCTGGCCAGGTTCATCAGGAACGTCCACTCCTCGGGCTGGTCGGCTCGGCGGCCCGCCCTGGAGAAGTGCACGGCGACCTTCGGCCCGCCGTGGTACGGGTAACGCCCCACCTGGAAGTCCCACTTGTTCTCGTAGAACGTGGGGAACATGAAGCGTTTTTCGGCGATCTGGGTCGCCGAATAGCTGATCCACTCCACCTGGTCGAGCGCGATCGATTTCTTGCCGTAGGTGATGACCTGGGGGTCGGCGTGGAGGCTTGTCCAGCCGATTTTGGTGTCGAGGACCGGCATCTGGCTGGGTTGCACCGCCGCAGCGTGGGGCGTCGGGCCCTGCGGCGGTGTCGGCGCGTTTTGCGGGCCAGGGGCCACCGCGTCGGGTAGTGGGGCCGGCGCCCGTCGCGGTGGTGGCGCGGGCCGGTCTTGCCGCGGGTCGGGCGGCCGGGTGGTCGCACCGGCGGCCTGCGGTGCCGGGCGAGTCGGGGCGCCGGGCGCGTCGGCGCTGCTGACGTATGCGGTCAGCCATGTCGGTGTGTGGGCGCGCGGGTAGGCGGCCAGGTCGTCGCGGTAATTCTCGGGGGCCAGTAGATCGTCGTCGGGGATGGGATGGTCGCCGTAGTCGTAGTCCGTGGCGACCTGGGCGTTCGTGCCTGCGCTGTGGCTGACGGTGAGCAGCAGGCGCCACCACGGCCCGGCCGGCATTCGCGCGGCGAGGTGTCGCTGTCGGCGGACCAGCAGGGCTATCTGCTCGGGTACCCGCGCTTCGGTGCTGCGTTTCCCGGTCCAAAATCGCAGTTGGGCGACCTCGCTGGAGACCGTGAAGGAGAAGACCGCCGCAAGGCGGTCCCACCCTGGTGGGCCGAGCTGGGCCAACTGCTGTGCTATCGGCCCGATCAGCCCGGATGCCCTGGACGCGACGGCCTCCTCGGCGGGGGCGTCTATGGTGAAGGAGCTGATGCCCGCGGAGCCTTCCGAGGCGGAGTCCAGCCGCAGGGCTTCGTCCCTGAGGTCGGTCATGAACCGTTCCTCGGCGGGCCTGCGGCGAACGTAGGCCTCTTCGGCGGTGAACATGTCCTCCGCCTGCTGTGGGGGGATCGAGCTCGATATCTCCTTGACCCGTCCGACGTCGCTCACCAGGAACACCGAGCGGCCCACCGGCATGTTCAGGAAGGCCATTGGGTCGCTCTCGTCGACGTCGACCGGCGCGTACACGCTCCAGCCCGCTTCGAAGCGATCCGCTGCCAGTCCCTGAGTGGGGTAGTCCAGGTGGCGTGCCCGGATCCGCTCAACGGCCAGCGAGATCGCCTGCGCTGCGGGCATCCGCCCGCCCTCGGGTGCCGAGACGTGGTCGAGAGGGTGCCCGGCATGGCCGCTGGGGTGTGTGCCGGCCGAGGTCCGGCCCCGGTAATGCTGCGTGAGGTCGAACCACAGGCACACCTCCTCGGCGGTCTCGGCATCGACGTCGGCCGTGATCACCGACCAAGAGCCGCCGGCGTCCCGCCCGTAGAGCGTGACCGCATCGCCGTCGCCCCGGCCCGCTATCACGTAGTCCGTTTCATGAAGATCGCCGAGCTCGGCGGCCTCGGCGAGCGTCGCCGCCGAGCTGCTGACCCGCTCGCCGTACGGTTCGCCGTTCACGTCGATGGCGGTCGACACGTAACCCTCCTCGAGGGGAGGGGCGTAGGCGAAGGGGTCGCCGACGTTAGGGTCGCGGTCCCAGGCCGGCTCCGGCCGGCACAGGGCATCGTGCTGGCGGCGTATCTCCACGACGACGGCGGCGGGGGCATCGGCGACGAGGACCGACCAGGTGCCGGTGGCGTCTTTCCCATAGAGGGTGATGTCGTCCTGGCCATGGCGAACCGACACGTAGTTCGTCTGATAATCGTCGCCGAATTCGGCGGCTTCACCGAGAGCGGGCGCCTTGGAGACGGTACGTTCCGCGAGCCGCTCGCCACCGGCGTCGGTGGCAGCCATCACGTGGCCGGTCATCAGTCCTGCTCCTGTCGCTACCGAGGATGGGGGGTGCAGGTCACCCGCCACACTAGTGGCTGACGATGTCACCTTGCCGTAGTGGGGGAGCGCCAGTTGCGTCGGCGTAAATCCGTTCCCCACGGGACGAGTTGGCCGTAACGCCGTACCAGGGCGCAGCCGGCGAATGTAGGCGCCTGGTCACCGCGAGAGACTGAAAATGTGGGAATTGGGTGTACGTCGCGTTCCACGACACGGGCATCTCTGCGGGGCTGGACCTATCGGCCAAGCACGCACCGCGTCCCCGTATGGCGTTCAGTCACCCGTTCTTCCATGCCGCCGCGTCCCGGCTCGCGGGACGGACACCTGACTAGACTTGTAGCAGCAAGCGCTTTCGAGGTGATGCGCCTGCGCTGCGGGCGCCTTGGCGACTGGGCGGCATCATCGAGGCCGGCCCACCGGGGACGCGCTTCTCCGGCGTGGGGGTGTGGTTGCTGGTGGGTGGTCAAGTCGGTGCTAGGTGGTGACACGTTCCCCCTCTGGCGCGGCAGCCGCTGGGGAAGAGAAGGAAGAGGCTGGTGCGCGGGTGTGACTGCCTCTAGGGGTCAGCTCGTTCACTCGGGGCGGGTTCTGCGATGGCCTGGTCCTCGTCCGTGGGCGGAGGTGGCCGGGCCCGGAATATGTCGTCCTCGAGCACGTCGAGGACGAGCATGAGCACCATCATCAGGACCGGGATCAGCAGGGCTCTCGCGACCACGGTTGCCTCCCGGGGAGAAGCGAACTGTGCGGCCAGAACGCCACAAAGCACCCATGCGGTGACAGTGGCCACCGCGCCAGTCTTACAGGAAATGCTGGTCTCAGTCGATGCCCGGCTCGTGCCCGATGCCGAACCGTTTGGCCGCCGTTTTTCCGGCGAGAACACCCAGCGTTCCAAGAGCGGTGGGCCGCCTCAGCGGGATCCGCCGTTTCCACGGCGAGCCCGATCTCACCATCAGGCCCAGGGCGAGGCCCAGGAGCACGGTCCACAGCCAGTCCATGACCAGCCAGAACACCGAAAGCCAGTGAACAACCGCCATAGCTGTCTCCTTGCGTCGACAACCTGACCGGCCCAGTGTTACGCCGAACGGGAGTACGACGCATACCCAAGCGGCCCGCAACGGCGGCAGCCGGGGCCGTCCCGCTGCGTGGAATCAACGCAGCGCCACCGGTCGCACCGATAGGCCATTCAGGTGGCCGTGTCACAGCCGGATCGCACCGACAGCCCAGCCGGGTGCACCATCAAGCTGATCCCCACGGCAATTCATGCTGCTCAACGGCGTGCCCGATCGCCTCGCAGGGCACGGGGCGGTTTCAGTGAGCTGACGGGCCGGTGCCGCCACAGCTGTCACATCACCGGCCCGCAGCGGGGATCTGCGACCCTCCCCTGACCGGAGCCCCGCCCTCACCCGCGAGACGTCTGATGAGAGTTGTTTCGCTCAACGACGCGTTGGGCCGACCCCTTGCGGGCGGCGACCGCGGTACAGCCGGAGTGTGACGCTGGCCGAGCTGCAGTGCGGCGGTGGGCTGAATCGCTCCGGGTTCGGTGCAGAGCGTTGAACCTTGGAAGGATGCGCTCATGCCGGCGCAGAGGAAGTACCCAGCGGAGCTGATCGAGCGGGCCGTGCGGATGGTCGCTGAGAAGCGGGGGCAGTCTCCGGGGCGGTCGGGGATCATCCGGGAGGTCGGAGATCTTCTCGGGATTCATCCCGAGGCCCTGCGGCACTGGGTGAAGAAGGCCGAGGCCCAGGCCGATCCGCGGGCGGCTGCCGCTCAGCAGGAGCGTGAGCGGATCAGGGAACTGGAGAAGGAGGTCACCGAGCTGCGGCGGGCGAATGAGATCCTCAAGGCTGCGGCCGTTTTTTTCGCCTCCGAACTCGACCCGAAGCCGCCGCGTTGATCCGTTTCATCGATGCTCACCGCGAACGGTTCGGCGTTGAGGCGATCTGCCGCACCTTGACCTGGGCTGGCACCCCCGCCTCGGCCTCCACCTACTACGCGGCCAAGCGTCGGCCTCCCTCGGCGCGGTCGGTGCGCGATACCGAGTTGATCCAGGAGATCCGGCGGATCCATCAGGTCAACTATGGCGTCTACGGGGCGCGGAAGGTCTGGCATCAGTTACGGCGTGAGGGCACCGAGGTTGCGCGGTGCACCGTTGAGCGTCTGATGCGCCAGGCAGGCCTGGCTGGAGCGGTCCGCGGACGACGGATACGGACCACCTTGCCGGGCAAGGATGGGTGCCGGGCAGGTGACCTGGTCAACCGTGACTTCGACGCCGAGCGGCCTAACCGGTTGTGGGTCGCGGACTTCACCTACGTGCCCACCTGGGCCGGGACCGTCTATGTCGCATTCTGCGTGGATGCCTTCTCGCGCCGGATCCTGGGCTGGAAGGCGTCGCGGAGCAAGCAGACATCCCTGGTCCTGGACGTGGTCGAGCAGGCCCTGTGGCAGCGCGGCTACCGGCCGAACGAGCAGGTCAGCGGCTTGATCCATCACTCGGATGCCGGCAGTCAATACACCTCGATCGCGTTCACCGAGCGCTTGGCCGAGGCCGGCATCGCACCCTCGATCGGGACCGTCGCCGACGCGTATGACAACGCCCTGGCCGAGTCTGCGATCGGCCTGTTCAAGACCGAACTCATCAACCGCAACAAGCCCTGGAAGACCTTCACCGACGTCGAGTTCGCCACTGCCGAGTGGATCGACTGGTACAACCACCAGCGCCTACACGGAGCCCTCGGCCACACCACCCCAGCCGAGTACGAAGACGCCTACCATCACCAACACACCCACGCCGACGAACCCGTCAGCGCGTGACATCCCGCTCGACACCAAACCCGGAGCGATTCAGGCTGCCGTCGCCAGCTCCCGGTGCTGGTCCTGACTTCCCTTGTGGGAGGGGGTAGGCGGGCTTTCCCTGCGCGGGTGCGCCCGCTCCTGGCTGTCGCGGGGCGTGGCCGGGACCGGGGGTTGCGCGCAGCACGGGCCCGTGGCGCGCTCATCCCGGCCGGCTGGGGGAGGGCGGCCGGGGGTGGGGCCGGGTTCGAGTCAGGCGCCGCGGCGGCGGGCGGCTTCGGGGCGGGGCGCTGTGGGCCGTGTGCGGGCTTGAGGGGGAGACGTCGTCTCGGCGGGCCCCTGGCCGGGGCGCGCTCGGCCTGAGGCCGACTGCCTTATGGCGCTGAAACGGCTGGCCGGGTGCCCATCGCGAGTCCCGGCCGGGACTGAGCCGCTATACAAGTAACCGCCATTCATAGGGCAGATCCCATGAAAAGACGGATATGTCATGCGTGGCGATGGAAGGCCAAAGGGGGTGCTCTGCGGCCCTTTTCGTCCAGGTGGCCGTGTCCGCGCCGCTCCCGCCGGAAGTCATGCTGCAGGTGGGGACCGGGATTCACAGGGTGCGGTGGCCGGGGGTCGTGGACCGGGCCGCCGGGGCCGGCGTCTCGCACCCTGTCCACGTCGCTGTCGCCGCCGATTACCTCACCGTGCGGCGCACAAAAATCTGTGTTGGCTGGAGTAGACATTGGGCTGTGGTGTGGTTATGGTTTCTCTCGTAGCCCAGAGGGACCAGAGGGCCTGGCAGAGACGAACTGCCGGTCAGCAGTATCCGCAGTACAGCTAGTTGCAGTGTGCAGGACGGTGCGGTAGTGGAGTTCCGAAGCCAGAGCGGTTGCAGGACGGCGACGGGACTGACGCCGGACCGGGTGGCCCGCAGTGATCAGGGGCCGCCGTGAGCAGTACCTGTAAGTGCAGTTCGCAGTACCCAGCAGTGAAGTCAGTGAGCAGTACCTCGGTGAAGGCGCCGGCTGCGGGCGCGCGCCGGGAGGTTCGGCAGTGGGGTTCCAAGCCGGAGCAGATGCAGGACGGGCGACGGGGCTGGCTGCCGGACAGTGGCGCTGTGGTACGTCACTGAGCGGTTCGCATCACCAGCAGTACGCAGGAGAGCAGTACCCGCAGTGGGTAAGTGATTGATTCCCGAGGGAAGAACGGAGGAGCCGAGCGCCATCAGGATCGCCCGGGCGGACATCGTGAGCCCGGGTACCGCAGGACATCGATAGTGAGGTGGTCTCCGGTCACGCATCCGCGATCCCTGCACCCCCGGCAGCATTCCGGTCGGGTGGGCGGAAACAGAAGGCCGGCGTACTTCCAGGGCCGGTAGATGGTGTAGCAGTTCCTTCGGGGCCCTGGTGCCATACGGCACCAGGGCCCCTCAGCGCGTTTCATAGAGAGGTGCAATGACAGCAGACGACTCGTTCAGCCGGCTTGACGACGACGACTACCCCGCCTACACGATGGGCCGGGCTGCCGAGATGCTCGGCACCACCCAGGGTTTCCTGCGCGCCATCGGCGAGGCCCGCCTGATCACCCCGCTCCGCTCCGAGGGCGGGCATCGCCGCTACTCCCGCTACCAGTTGCGCATCGCGGCCCGCGCCCGGGAACTTGTCGACCAGGGGATGCCCATCGAGGCCGCCTGCCGCATCGTCATTCTCGAAGACCAGCTCGCAGAGGCGCAGCGCATCAACGCCGAATACCGCCGCGCCGCATCCCGGCAGGCGTCCGACAGCTGACGCGCAAATAGGCAGGGCTCCCCGGTGGCTGTACACCCCGTGCTACCTCGTGCTGGGCTGGGTGGCCGTCTTCTACCTGCCCGACTTCGCGCGCACCGGCGGCACCGCGGTGGTCGTACTCGTCATCGCCGGTGGCCTGCTCTACACCGCGGGCGCCGTCGTGTACGGACTCAAGCGCCCTGACCCTTCACCGGCCTGGTTCGGCTTCCACGAGGTCTTCCACGCTTTTACCATCGCCGCCTTCACCGCGCACTACACGGCCATCGTCCTGGCAGTCACATGACTGCCTCGGCGAGGCCCAGCCCCCCTCCTCCCGTGCTCAGCCACCCGAGGTCGGGGGTTGATCGGGGGCGCGGCAGGCAAGACCTCGAGTGGCGAAGGGCAACCATCTTCCTTAACTTCGCGCTCCCGGCAGGCCAGTATCTATGACCGCGAAGCGAGGATTTAGCGCGTAGCGCGGGGAGAGTTTTACCCGCAATAAACAGAGTGAAGTTATTCAGCGTACGCGGGCCGATACGGCATGCTACTGTCGACCTCAGTTGCAGTCGCGGTTCCCAAAACTTAAAGCACCTCCGTGAGGTATTTTCGGCCACTGGAGGCGTTTTTATATACCGGTTATTTTCCGGGCGGGGCGTCATCGCGGCGACACGGTGTCCGTACAGTGCGGATGCTGGTGTACTGCCCCAAAGGAGATTTGGCATGGCGTCTGGCACCGTGAAGTGGTTCAACGCGGCAAAGGGTTTCGGCTTCATCGAGCAGGACAGTGGCGGCGCTGACGTGTTCGCTCACTTCTCGAACATCGCCGCCCAGGGCATTGGCGAGCTGCGCGAAGGCCAGAAGGTCACCTACGACATCGCGCAGAGCCCAAAGGGCCCGACGGCCGAGAACATCGTTCCCGCCTGACGCCGGCGCCCGTTTTGCAGCTGATGCCCGAACCCCTCGGGGTGCGGGCACCAGTCGCGGGCATGTCCCACAGTTGTGTCACCTGTGGGACAACCCCCGCCCGCCGATGCGGACCTCTTTGGAGCTGCACCCGTCGACGTACTGGATTCACGCCCACGTGAAGTCACCATTTCATCGCCTGCACCCCGCACTGGAGCTACCGCAGGCCAGATGCGCTTTCGCATTCCATTTAGGCCCGTTCTTGTGATTCCCCGCGCTGCTCTCCCGCTGCGGGAATTCCTTGATACCTGCCGTATCAAGGAAGGTTCTGAATGAACCCCACGCGTACGAACGACCGCTCCTCCCGTACCCGCCGCCGCACCGGCGGCCCCGCTTTCGGTTCCGCCGCTGGTTCGGTTCGGGGCAGCCGCTTCGGTCCGTCCGCCCCGAGCCGTTCCGGGGGTCCGAGCCGCTCGGGCGGCTACGGCCGCCGGCCCGCAGCCGTCCAGGGCGAGTTCGCCCTGCCGAAAACGCTCACTCCCGCACTGCTCGCCGTCGAGGCGTTCGCCGACCTCGACATGCCCCGGGAGCTGCTGGCCGCGCTCACCGCGCAGGGTGTGGCGGTGCCGTTCCCGATCCAGGGCGCGACCCTGCCGAACACCCTCGCGGGCCGCGACGTCCTGGGCCGCGGCCGGACCGGCTCCGGCAAGACCCTCGCATTCGGCCTGGCCCTACTGGCCCGAACCGCCGGACAGCGCACCGAACCCCGCCAGCCGCTGGCCCTGATTCTGGTCCCCACCCGGGAACTCGCTCAGCAGGTGACCGATGCCCTCACCCCCTACGCCAGAGCGGTGAAGCTGAGCCTGGCCACCGTCGTCGGCGGGATGTCGATCGGCAAGCAGACGGGCGCGCTGCGGGGTGGCACCGAAGTCGTCGTGGCCACCCCCGGACGCCTCAAGGAACACATCGACCGCGGCGACTGCCGGCTGAACCAGGTCGCGATCACCGTCCTCGACGAGGCCGACCAGATGGCCGACATGGGCTTCATGCCGCAGGTCACCGCACTCCTGGACCAGGTGCGCCCCGAGGGCCAGCGCATGCTGTTCTCCGCGACCTTGGACCGCAACGTTGACCTCCTGGTCCGCCGCTACCTCACCGACCCCGTCGTCCACTCCGTCGAATCGTCCGCCGGCGCGGTCACCACGATGGAACGCCACGTCCTGCACGTGCACGGCACCGACAAGCACCGGATGACGACGGAGATCGCGGCGCGCGAGGGCCGGGTGATCATGTTCCTGGACACCAAGCACGCCGTGGACCGGCTCACCCAGGACCTCCTCAACAGCGGAGTACGGGCGGCCGCCCTGCACGGCGGGAAGTCACAGCCGCAGCGCACCCGCACCCTCGCCCAGTTAAAGACCGGGCACGTCACCGTGCTGGTCGCCACGAACGTCGCGGCCCGCGGCGTCCACGTCGACAACCTCGACCTCGTCGTCAACGTGGACCCGCCCACCGACCACAAGGACTACCTCCACCGCGGCGGCCGTACGGCCCGCGCGGGCGGGTCCGGCAGCGTCGTCACCTGGTCACCCCCAACCAGCGCCGCGACATGACCCGCCTCATGGCCGCCGCCGGCATCATGCCCCAGACCACCCAGGTCCGCTCCGGCGATGAAGCCCTCAACCGTATCACCGACGCCCAGACCCCCTCCGGCATCCCCGTCACCATCACCGCGCCGGCGTCGGCGCCCGAGCGACGCAAGCGCAGTGCGGCCTCCCGCGGTCGCCGCAGTCCCGCTTCGGGTGCCCGCCGCGTGCGCGTGCGGCAGTGCGGGCGTGGCCAGGCCGGGGCTCTTGTAGTGACCCGTCCTGGATCGAAGCCCTCAGCTGGGCGAGGGCATGCGGAGCCGGTCCGTCGGCAGGTGCCGGGTGGACGGGAAACTGGCGAGCGCGATGCCGGCGGTGGCGAGGACGGCGGCTTTGAGGCTGCCGAGCTGTGCCTCGGCGTACTCGGCCACGAGGGTGTCGGTCTCGGGCTTGGCCAGGCCTGTGCGCTCTGCCGCGGCTCGTACCTGGTTGGTGCCGACGAAGCTGACGCCGGCCTCGATGGTGATGCCGATCTGTTGACGTGCTGCGCTGGAGATCTGCGGGTTGTCTTCGATCCGGGTTGTGAACACGTGCACGAGTGCTCCGATGAGAAGCGAGCCGATGAGGGCGGTTCCCAGGGAGGATCCCAGGTTTTGAGCGGTGTACTGGAGACCGCCGACCTCGCTGCGTTCCGACTCGCCGACGCTGGATTGGACGACGTTGCCGAGCTGGGAGGCGAGCAGGCCCATACCCGTGCCCAGCAAGGCCATCGCCCAGGCGAACGAAAGATCGTTGAGGGACGGAGTGATGACGGCCAGCAGCCCGAGAATCGCCGCGATGAGAATCAGCAGGGCCGTACGGACCACTGTGCGGGGCGAGGCGAACCGGCCGAGCAGGGGGCCGCTCATGGAGACCACGAGCATGCTGATCGACACAGGTAGTAGCCGCAGCCCGGTCTCGAAGGCACTGAGGCCCTGCACGATCTGGAGGTACAAAGGGATGACGAAGAACAGGCCCAGCAGGATGAGGTTCTGACTGAGCAACGCGGCAAGGCCGGCCCGCAGAGTGGGCACGCCGAACAGCGAGAAGCGTACGAGGGGCTCATGCTCTTGAGCCTCCTGCCGTCGCTCCCACAACCGGAAGAACCACAGCACGACGGCGCCTGCAGCGATGACGAAGAAGGTGAGGGAGAAGCCGAAGACGGTCACGGGGGAGTTGCGGGGCCGCAGCCAGCCCCAGTTGCTGCTTTGCAGGACACCCAGTACCACCAGGGCCAGGCCGACGGTGGACAGCACGGCCCCGACCTTGTCGAGATGCGGTCTGGAGCCGCGGTGGGGTTGATCCTCGATCCAGCGCATGCCCAAGAGGATGGCCACCACCAGCACGACCTCGGCAGCGAAGACCAGACGCCAGGTCAGGTAGGTGGTGACCCAACCACCGACCAAAGGCCCGACTGCGATGCCGGCTCCGGCCAGGCCGCCGACGACCCCGTAGGCGACGGCCCGGTCCCGTCCCTGGTAGGTTCCGGCCACGAGGGCGGCAAGCGCCGGGAGGACCAGCGCCGCGCCGAGTCCTTCGATCACGGACCAGCCGACGGTGAGCACCCATAGGACCGGGGCCACAGCGGTGAGGGCGGAGCCCGTGGCGTACACGATCAGTCCGATGCCGAACACCTTGCGGCGTCCGAGCATGTCCCCGACTTTCCCACCTGTGATCATGAGGGCTGCCATGACCAGGGTGTAGAGGGTGATGACGGCCTGAATCGAGGTGACTTCGGTGTTGAAGTCCTCTACCAACTGGCTGATCGAGACGTTCATGACCGAGGTGTCGAGCACCATCAGGAACTGGGCGGTACCGAGGATGATCAGAGCCCGCCATCGCCTCACCGCTTGCACCTCCAGAGCTTCCGGTGTGCGTCACGGCTCGTCTGCGCGACCGCTCAGATCACCATAAGGCAGGCATACCCTTACTTTCGGTACATCCGTTGCCGAAAACGGGCTGCATCGATGGGACCGCCCTTGAATGGTGGAGTCTGCACCTGCGCGACCTGTGTCGCTCAGTGCACGATCTTCTCCTTGGCGCGTTGGAACTCTTCGTCTGTGAGGTCGCCCTTATCCCCTACGACCTCCTCGGCGACCGCACCGGTGCCGTCAACCACGACACCACCGGCAACGCCCTCGCCGACACCACCCAGACGACGGCACACCCCGGTACGGACGGAACCGTCGCCGCGACGCTGCCCAACCAGGCTGGCGTCACCACGACCAGCAACCCCGCCACCGGTACCGCCACCCAGACTCCCAGCTACCTCGACACCGGGTACACACCCAACAAGAAAGCCGGCAACACCATGAGCCGGAAGGCCAGCGTCACCGGCCCCCTCGTCACCGGCTTCACCCTCACTGGCGGCGGCACCAAATGCATCGACGACACCGGGGGCGCCACCACCCCCGGAACCAAGGTCCAGATCAACACCTGCAGCAACACCTCCACGGCCCAGAAATGGACCATCGGAACCGACAGCACCGTCAAGGTCCTCGGCCTGCGCCTGGACACCAACGCCAACTCCACCGCCGCCGGCGCGCTGATCGTTATCGACACCTGCAACACCGATGCGACCCAGAAGTGGAAGGTCACCACCAACGGCACCCTGGTCAGCAACGCCGAGAACACCAGGTGCCTGGCCGACCCGTCGGCCAGCGCCACCAACGGCACCCAGCTCACCCTCGCCACCTGCGGCAGCACCGGCCAGACCTGGCATGCTCACCCAGCAGGACCTGAACTTTGCAGATGTGGCCTCCCACCGCCAGATCGCAGTCGTCGCCCACAACCAGCTCGAGACCCCGCTGTACGCAGCCAGCATGGAGCGCAAAGCACTGGCCTCACCTTCATCCGGGTGAGCCGTGCGGGACCCCGATGAGTCCTTGACACGTGCGAGACTGCATTCTGGGCCCCCCTTCGAACTGGTCCGCGCGGTCACGTTGACCTGGCTGTTCTCCGGTCAAAAAGCCACTGCGCCGTAGGGGCACCCGCCCACGTCCCGGGCCGGTCGCGCAAGGGAGTCACGTTGCGGATGACCCCTCGCTCAGGGCGCGGGACGGCGCGGAGGCGGTGCTGCCGCGTTCGATGAGCCGGGGCAACGGCAGACTCACCTCGCGGGCCACGCCGCCGTCGAGGAGGGCGGTCAGTTCCTCGGCCGCGGTCCGGCCGAAGGCCACCGCGTCGCGGGACAGCGCGGTCAGCCATGGCTGGACCAGGCGGCACACAGCTGAGTCCTCCCAGGAGACGATGGAGACGTCGCCGGGCACGTCGCGGCCCAGGCCGACGGCCGCCCCCCAACCCGCTGCCGCCATCACGTCGTTGTCATAGATGATCGCCGTAGGCGGATCGGGCTCCTGTAGCACCCGGCGTGTGACGGCGGCGCCCTCGGCGTCGGAGTAGTCCGTCACCACGGACCGTGCCGAAGCCAGCCCTTGGCGTGCCGCCTCCTTCGTGAGCGACTCGATGCGGCGAGCGGTGTGAGCCAGGGTCGGAAGACCCGCGACATGGGCGATGCGCCGGTGGCCAAGGGCGTGCAGGCGGCCGACCACGGCGGCCATGGCCTGCGCGTCCTCGACCCGCACCTGTGACAGACGGTGGTGCGCACCGGGGTCGGACTCCGGAAGGGCGCCGATCACCACGCCGGGGAGGCCGAGTTCATCGAGCAGGGCGGGGCGCGGATCGTCGGTGCGCGGGTCGACGACCAGTACCCCGTCGACACGGTGCTCGGCCCACCAGCGACGGTAGGCACCGCACTCGGCTTCGGTGTCCTCCACCACCTGGAGCAGCAGGCCCAGATGACGCGGGGCCAGCACCTCCTGGATACCCGAGACCAGTTGCAGGAAGAACGAGTCGACGCCCAGGGTCTCGGCGGGCCGGGCCAGTACGAGGCCCACCGTCGCCGCCCCCTCGCCGGACAGGGCCCGTGCGGCGGCGCTGGGTCGCCAGCCGAGCTGCTCGGCGACGCGGCGTACGCGGTCGCGCGTGGCCTCGGAGACGCCGGGACGGCCGTTGAGCGCAAACGAAGCAGCGCTCTCGGACACCCCCGCCCGCTGGGCGATGTTCTTGATCGTGGGACGGCGGCGCCCGGCCGGACGGCCGTGCCCCGGCGCATCGGCCACGTCTCTGCCCTGCTGCTCGTCTGCCACCGCGAGTGGTCCCCTTCCCTGCACGTGAGCACACATCGTACGGCTCCGCGCGTGCTTTTCCGACCCAGAACCGGCGGACGGAACTAAAGCGCTTCAGTGGACCGGCCCTAAAGCGCATTAGTTGCGAGTCCAAGACGCCTCCCGCACCCACTCTGACCTGCCTATATGCTTCGACCGAGAAGAAACTTCCAGGGAATTCGTTGACTTTCCCCCCAGCGGCTGGAATGGTCTCCCCCACGTGCGCACCCGGCCGGCCCAGCCCCGGGTCGTCATCCACGCGCAAGGTCCGAGCAAAGGAGCCGTCCACCGTGCGTTCTTCCTACAAGGCGGTAGCCACCGCCGTCGTCGCCGCTGCAACGTTCTCCCTCGCCGCCTGCGGGAGCGGCGGGGGAGATGCGTCCACCGACTCGTCAGGCAAGGTGACGGGCACGATCACCTTCCAGACCTGGAACTTGAAGGCCAACTTCGCGGGCTACTTCAACGGCGTCATCGCCGACTTCGAGAAGAAGTACCCGGGCACCCACGTCAAGTGGGTCGACCAGCCGGCCGACGGCTATGCGGAGAAGCTCAGTGCCGACGCATCGGGCGGGACTCTCCCCGACGTCGTCAACGTCACCCCCGACCTGCTGGCGCCGCTCGCCAAGGCCGGTCTGGCCCTGGACCTCGACAAGGACGCCGCCCAGTACAAGTCCGAGTACCTGGCCGGCGCCTGGTCCGCCGACGCCGTCCCGGGCCTGGAGGGCACCTACGCCTTCCCGTGGTATCTGAACACCGGCCCGCTGTTCTACAACAAGGCGCTGTTCAAGGAGGCCGGGCTGGATCCGGAGAAGCCGCCGAAGACCTACGACGACCTGTTCGCCGACGCCCTCGCCATTTCCGAGAACAGCAAGGGCAAGGTGGCCACCTTGTCCAACGTGCCCACCATCGAGGACTTCGGCCGCTACGGGGCCCAACTGGTCAACAAGGACGGCACCGCGTTCACCTTCAACGACGCCAAGGGCGTCGAACTGCTCACGCACTACAAGAAGCTGTACGACGCGCACGCACTGGACCCGCAGGCCCTGACCGCCACCCCCGAGTCGGCCGGCCACAAGTTCCTCACCGGCGCGGTCGCCATGAACCCCGGTAGCGCGCTGGACCTCAAGAACTTCAAGACACAGGCGCCGACGCTCTACAAGAACATCGGGATCACCGACCAGATAACCAACACCGGCAAGGTCAACGTCTACGTGCAGAGCATGATGGTGAACTCCAAGGCCAAGCAGAAGGCGGCCTCCATCGCCTTCGCCCACTTCGTCACCGACAACACACGGCAGATGGCCTTCGCCAAGCAGGTCGCGATCTTCCCGAGCACGGCCGGTGCTCTGAAGGACCCGTACTTCACGAAGGAGGACGGCACGGACGAGACCCGGGTGCGGATCGCGGCGGCCAGCTCCCTCGCCAACGCCGTGAACTACACCCCGGTGCAGTTCAGCGACCAGATGAAGACCGCCCTCGGCAACGAGGTGGCCAAGGCGCTGCAGGGCAAGGAGAGCCCCAAGGAAGCGCTTGACAACGCTGTCAAGCAAGCCGACCAGCTCCTCGCCCAGAGCTGACCGGGATACGCCATGACGTCCTCGACCGCCCCTGGAACGATCGCCGGCGGTCCGCGGACCGCGGCCGTCCGGAGCTCCGGCTCCGGACGGCCGCGCTCCCGCGGGATCCGCCGCCACCGCTGGTGGAGCCCGTGGCTGTTCGCCGCGCCGGGCCTGATCGTGGTGTGCGCGTTCAGCCTCTGGCCGTTCTGCAGCACCCTGTACAACTCGCTGACCGACCGCCGGACGCTCGTCGGCGGCAGCTTCGTCGGGTTCGAGAACTACCAGGCCCTGCTCCACGACGACGCGTTCTGGATCGGGCTGCGCAACAGCTCCCTGTACGTGGCGGGCGTGGTCCCGGCGCTGGTGATCCTGCCACTGCTGCTGGCCCTGCTCGTACAGCGGCGCATACCCGGCATCACCTTCTTCCGCGCCGCCTTCTACACGCCCGTCGTCGCCTCGGTGGTCGTGGTCGGCCTGATCTGGGTGTGGCTGCTCGACGACCGCGGCCTGCTCAACTCCATCGTCACGGCGGTAGGCGGGAGCCCGGTCAACTTCCTGGGCGAGCAGTGGACCCTGCTGCTGAGTGCCATGGCCCTGACGATCTGGAAGGGTCTGGGCTACTACATGATCATCTACTTGGCGGCGCTCGCCGACGTCCCGCGCGAGCTGCACGAGGCGGCCGCGGTCGACGGCGCGGGAGCCCTGCGCCGCTTCCTCACCGTCACCGTTCCGGCCGTCCGCTCCACGATGGTGCTGGTCGCGGCACTCTCCGCGGTCTCCGCCTTCAAGGTCTTCACCGAGGTGTACGTCCTCGCCGGGCCCAACGGCGGCCCCGCAGGCGAGGACACCACGCTGGTGATGCTCGTCCAGCGCACCGGCACCGGACTGACCGGGCGGGTCGGGTACTCCTCGGCCATCTCCGTCGTCATCTTCGTGGTGGTGGTCGCGCTGATGCTGCTGACCCTGCGCGCCGACCGGAAGGAGGACGCGTGACCAGCGCCACCGACACCCCCACGGTTCCCGCCACCACACCGGCCGCCGGTCGCCGGCCGCGACGCGGAGTGCTGGACGCCGACGGCCGCCGCGTGCGGGTCCCCGAACTCGTTCTGCGCTACCTGCTGCTGCTCGCCGTCCTCGCCATCAGCGTGGGACCGTTCCTATGGCAGCTGTCGACCTCGCTGAAGGGCCCCCACGAGGACATCTTCAGTACGCCCCCTTCGTTCCTGCCGCAGCAGCCCACCCTGCACAACTTCGGGCGCGTCTCCGAGACCATCCCGGTGTGGGACTACGCGCTCAACTCGCTCACCGTGGCGGTGTCCAGCGTCGTCACCAACTGCGTCGGCGCGGCGCTTGCAGGTTACGCCCTGGCCCGGCTGCAGCACCGCGGACGGCGCGCGCTCCTCCTGGCGTTCGTGCTGGCGATGCTGGTGCCCGTGGAGGGCCTGATCATCGCCCAGTTCACCTTCGTACGCGACCTCGGCCTGAACAACACCTTGATCGGCGTACTGCTCCCCGGCTCTGTCGGCGCGCTGAACGTGCTGCTGATGCGCAACGCGTTCCGGAACCTGCCCAACGAGGTGGAGGAAGCCGCATACATGGACGGCGCCAACGTCTGGCAGCGCTTCTGGAGCATCGCCCTCCCGTCCGCGCGGGGCACCCTGGCCGTGGTGGCGATCTTCGCCTTCATGGGCGCCTGGGACGACTTCCTGTGGCCCCTGGTGGTGCTGAGCGACCCCTCGAAGTACACCCTGACGGTCGGCCTGAATTACCTGCACGGCACCTTCGCCAACGACGAACGCCTGGTGGCCGCCGGGACCATCATCGCGGTGGCCCCCCTGATCGTGCTCTTCGGCGCCCTGCAGCGGTACTTCTTCCGCGGCGTCGGGGAGGGAGCCGTCAAGGGCTGACCGTATGGCCCCGCACAGCCCACCGGCACCGACCATCCGCCTGCTCCGCCCCCGGCGGAACAGGTCCCCACGAGAGTCAGGACACCCGTACCGATGCCCGCCCAAGGACCGCGCTTCGGCGCCAACTACACGCCCAGCCAGGGCTGGTTCCACCACTGGCTCGACTTCGACCTCGATGCGGTGCGCAGGGACCTCGACGCGATCGCGGACCTCGGCCTGGACCACGTCCGGGTCTTCCCGCTGTGGCCGGTCTTCCAGCCCAACCGGTCCCTGATCCGGCCCCGGGCCGTCGAGCAGCTCGTCGCGCTCGCCGAGGCCGCCGGCGAACGCGGGCTCGACGTCAACGTGGACGGACTGCAGGGGCATCTGTCCAGCTTCGACTTCCTGCCCGCGTGGACCCAGACCTGGCACCGTCGCAACATCTTCACCGACCCCGACGTCGTCGCCGGCCAGGCCGCCTACCTGGGCACGCTGGCCGCCGCCCTCGACAACCTGCCCAACTTCATCGGCATGACCATCGGCAACGAGATCAACCAGTTCTCCGGGCCGCCCCATCCCGACCCCGACCCGATCACGCCGGCCCAGGCCGCCGCCTGGCTGCGGACCGTGCTCGCCGCATGCGAGGACGCCGCCCCCGGCAGGCAGCACCTGCACGCCGCCTACGACGCCGCCTGGTACCTGGACGGGCACCCCTTCACCCCCGCGCACGCGGCGAACCTGGGGGCGATGACCGCCGTGCACTCGTGGGTCTTCAACGGCACGGCCCAGCGGCACGGCCGCACCGGAACGGCCACCGAACACCACGCCGCCTACCTCATCGAGCTGTCCAAGGCATGGGCCGGCGACCCGCACCGCCCGGTCTGGCTCCAGGAGGTCGGCGCGCCCGCACCCCTGATACCCGCCGAGCACGCCGCGGACTTCACCGAGGCCACCGTCGCGAACGCCCTGGACTGCGAGGACGTGTGGGGCATCACCTGGTGGTGCTCGCATGATGTCTCCCGCGACCTCGCCGACTTCCCCGAACTCGAGTACTCCCTCGGCCTGCTGACCAACGAGGGCAAGGTCAAGCCGGCCGGCGAGGCCATCCGGAGGATCGTGGGGGAGCGCCGTGCCGAACCGCGCCGGCCGGCGCCCCGGACCACCGCGCTCGCCGTCGACGTCGGCGACGACGATGCGGCCCCCGACCGCTCCGTGTGCGCGCCCGGAGGCGCGTTCTACGAGGCGTTCGTCCGGCTCACCGCCGACGGTGTCCGCCCCGCCGCGGTGCTCGCCTCCCGCGCCGACGACGCCGCCCACCTCGCCGCACGCGGCATCACCGAGGTCGTCCGGCCCGATCAGGTGCGCTGAGCCGCTGCGCTTCCCACCTCACGTCCATCCCTTCCGCCCCACCCGCACAGGAGCCATCCCATGCACGACGACCGCAAGCTGGTCGAAGCCCGCCTCAAGCGCGTCCTCGACGAACGCATCCGGCCCGCCCTCTACCCGGAGTCGACACCGCTCGAGGTGTCCGTGTGGACCGCCCCGGGAGAGCCGGTACCCGTCGCCGAGGGCCTGACCGCCCCCGTGGAGCCGGTCGCCGTCGGCGATCGCTGGGGCGCTCCCTGGGGCACCAGCTGGTTCCGTGTGTCCGGAACCGTGCCCGAGGCGTGGGCCGGGCGGACCGTCGAGGCGGTCCTGGACCTCGGCTTCGACGAGAACATGCCGGGTTTCCAGTGCGAGGGCCTGGTCTACCGGCCCGACGGCAGCCCGGTGAAGGGCCTCAACCCCCGCAACCAGTGGGTGCGGATCGCCTCCCCGGCCACCGGCGGTGAGGAGGTGCTGCTCCACATCGAGGCTGCCTCCAACCCGGTCCTGCTCGACTACCACCCCTTCCTGCCGACGCAGCTCGGCGACAAGGACACCGCCGGGGACGACCCCCAGTACACCCTGACCCGCATGGACCTGGCCGTTCTCGACGAGACGGTCTGGGAGCTGGTGCAGGACCTGGAGGTGCTCGGCGAGCTCATGGTCGAGCTCCCGGAGGACTCCGACCGCCGCCACGACATCCTGCGCGCGGTCAGCCGCGCCCTGGACGCGATCGACCTGCAGGACGTGAACAGCACCGCGGCCGCCGCTCGCGAGCGGCTGGCCGGCGTCCTCGCCGTACCCGCGCGGCCCACCGCGCACCGCATCAGCGCGGTCGGGCACGCGCACATCGACTCCGCCTGGCTGTGGCCGCTGCGCGAGACCGTGCGGAAGGTCGCCCGTACCACGTCCAACATGACGGCCCTGCTGGAGGACGAGGGCGACTTCGTCTACACCATGTCCCAGGCCCAGCAGTACGCGTGGATCAAGGAGCACCGCCCCGAGGTGTACGCGAAGGTCAAGAAGGCCGTCGCGGAGGGGCGTTTCATCCCGGCGGGCGGCATGTGGGTGGAGTCCGACACCAACATGCCCGGCTCCGAGGCGATGGCCCGCCAGTTCGTTCACGGCAAGCGCTTCTTCCTCGAGGAATTCGGCATCGAGAACGAGGAGGCGTGGCTGCCCGACACCTTCGGCTTCGCCGCCGGCCTGCCTCAGATCATCAAGGCCGCCGGGTCGAAGTGGCTGCTCACCCAGAAGATCTCCTGGAGCACCATCAACAAGTTCCCGCACCACACCTTCACCTGGGAAGGCATCGACGGCACGCGGATCTTCACGCACTTCCCGCCCGTCGACACCTACAACTGCTCGATGAAGGGCAGCGAGATCGCGCACGCCGCGCGGAACTTCAAGGAGAAGGGCAGGGCCCGGCACTCCCTCGCGCCGACGGGCTGGGGAGACGGGGGCGGCGGTACCACCCGCGAGATGATCGCCAAGGCCGCCCGGATGCGCGACCTCGACGGTTCGGCGACGGTCCACTGGGAGACCCCCCGCGAGTTCTTCACCAAGGCCGAGGCCGAGTACCCCGACCCGCCGGTGTGGGTGGGCGAGCTCTACCTCGAACTGCACCGTGCCACGCTGACCAGCCAGGCCCAGACCAAGCAGGGCAACCGGCGCAGCGAACACCTGCTGCGCGAGGCCGAACTGTGGGCGGCCTCCGCCACCGTGCGGACCGGCTTCAGCTACCCGTACGAGCAGTTGGACCGGCTCTGGAAGACGGTGCTGCTGCACCAGTTCCACGACATCCTGCCCGGCTCGTCGATCGCCTGGGTGCACCGCGAGGCCCGCGCCACGTACGCCGCCGTCGCCGAGGAACTGCTCGGCATCATCGACGCCGCGCAGCGTGCCCTGGCGGGCCCGGCCACGGGCGGCGAACTGGTCTTCAACGCCGCGCCGCACACCCGTGCCGGCGTGTCCGCCGGCGGCGCCGCCCCCGTGGCCGCGGCTGTGGCCACGGCACCGCTGCCCCGGGACGGCGGCGGATTCGTCCTCGACAACGGCCTGCTGCGGGTGGAGATCGACGGGCGCGGCCTGGTCGTCTCCGCGTTCGACCTCAGCGCACGCCGAGAGGCCGTGGCCCCCGGAACGGCGGCCAACCTGCTGCAGCTGCACCCCGACTTCCCCAACCAGTGGGATGCCTGGGACGTCGACGAGTTCTACCGGAACACCGTCACCGACCTGACCGACCTGGAGGAGCTGGTCCCGGCCGGCGACGGCACCGCGTCGGTACGAGTGGTGCGCCGCTTCGGCTCCTCCTCGGTCACCCAGTTGCTGTCCTTGGCTCCGGGCGCCAAGCGCCTCGACATCGACACGGAGGTGGACTGGCACGAGACCGAGAAGTTCCTCAAGGCCGCCTTCCCTCTGGACGTGCACGCCGAGCGATACGCCTCCGAGACCCAGTTCGGACACGTCTTCCGGTCCACACACACCAACACCAGCTGGGACGCGGCCAAATTCGAGGCGTGCAACCACCGCTTCGTCCACGTCGAGGAGCCGGGCTGGGGGGTCGCCCTGGTCAACGACTCCACCTACGGGCACGACGTGACGCGCACCGTGCGTAGCGAGGACGGCGGGACCACCACCACCGTGCGGGTCTCGCTGCTGCGCGCTCCGCGCTTCCCCGACCCGGAGACCGACCAGGGGGTGCACCGCTTCCGGCACGCCCTGGCGCCCGGGGCCTCGATCGGCGACGCGGTCGCCGAGGGCTACGGCATCAACTTGCCCGAGCGCCGCGTGCCGGGCACCGCCGCGGTCGAGCCTCTGGTCACCGTGGACAACGACGCGGTGGTCGTGAGCGCGGTCAAGCTCGCGGACGACGAGAGCGGCGATGTGATCGTCCGGGTGTACGAGTCCCGGGGCGGGAGGGCGACCGCACGGCTGCGGCCCAACTTCACGGCGGCCGACGTCACCGCGACCGACCTGCTGGAGCGGCCGTCGGCCGGGGCGGCCGGTCCGGAGCTGGTCGACGGCGCCGTAGAACTCCTGCTGCGACCCTTCCAATTGGTGACTCTCAGGCTGACCCGTAGCAACTGATGACGGCACGAACGCGATGCCCGGAAGCCGTGTTCGGCTTCCGGGCAACGCCGACAGGGACTGTCAGTCTCGTGTCAACGCATTGTCGATAGGTCGTAGCTGATTGTGTTCAGGCGGGGGGCTCGACGCTCGCAGCAACGTCGGCCCAGTGACGGGCGGTGCTCCCCTTCACATGCCGGACACAAGGTGCTGGCGACCGATGCCGTCCTCGCGAAGCTGTTGGACCGTAACCCGTACTGCGTCGTTGGCCTCTGGAAGATATCCGAGGCATACATCTTCGGCGGCCCCCATACGCCGCAAGTTCCTTGGCTTGTATCGCGTCCCACGCTTCGTGCACCACGTAGTAGAGCCAGGTAGCTCGAGAGCAGCAAGAGCGGCTATCTGCCGGAGTGCGTCGAAGTCGCAGAGCTCGGTGACGGAGACGTCGCCATCCGTGATTCCGAGAACAGGGACCTGCCGCCCCTGCGATTCACGGCAGAGGAGTGGAGGGCTTTCCGGGAAGGCGTACGCGAGGGCGAGTTCGACTAGTTCTCCAGTCGTAGATCGTTATGTGCCCTGGTCTTGGAGCTGTCTGCAAAACCAGGTGGCCTCAGCGGACCATCTGGGTAAGGTCGGGCAATGCCCAAGCTGAAGCCGCTGCATGCTGGCCACGCCCCGGCGGTCCTGGCCTTCGAGCTGGCGAACCGCGCCTACTTCGCTGCCTCGATCTCCGACCGCGGCGACGACTTCTTCGACCAGTTCACCGACCGGTACAACGCCTCGCTGGCCGAGCAGGAGGCCGGCATCTGCGCCTTCTACGTGCTCGTCGCCGAGGACGGCTCGGTACTCGGCAGGTTCAACCTGTACGACGTGGAGGACGGCACTGCCAGACTCGGCTACCGGGTCGCGGAGCGGGTCGCCGGCCGCGGCGTGGCGACCGCAACCGTCCGGGAGCTGTGCCGGATGGCGGAGGCGATGCACGGCCTGCTCACACTGCGAGCGGCCACCTCCCATGACAACGCCGCGTCCCAGAAAGTCTTGGCCAAGGCCGGGTTCGTCTCGGTTGGCCCTGCCACCCCGGCCGATCTCGGCGGCAAGTCAGGCACTTGGTACCAGCGCGACCTCCAGCCATAGACCGTGATCTCGCTCGTGGGTCGGCTGCGGGAAGGCTGCGGGCCACCGCTGATCTCGGTGGATGAAGACTAACGATCTTGCGATGGCTGCAGGTCACAGCGTGGACCCTGCTCGCTGGCAGGAAGCGTTCGAGGGCCTGATGAGCCGGATAGCCGGCCGGTTCGCCCGGGTTGAACCCCGGCGTCGGGTACGGGATCTGATGCTGGGGCTGCTGTCGGACCTGCCACGCAAAAACTGTTGGAGCATCGCCGAATGGGCTGGAGAAGACACCCCGTTGTTCGACACCGAGGAGCATGCGCGCGAGGCGACTCCGCCGGGCGACTGACTGGACAGCGCCTGGTGTCACGATCACGAGGGTTGAGGTCCGCCGGGTGGCGGTCACGGCACCGTGACTCGTCCGGCACCGCGGGCGGCAGGTCTGAACGGGTGCGGCCCCAGCCGGGTGACCGGCGGGGGCTGCTTGAGCACGGCCTGAAGAGGGGCCGTTGGGGTGGCTCGGCGGCGTGGGGTGCCGGGCCGGCGGGGGGTCTGATTCCCGTGGATCTCGCTTGGGTTGAGAGTAGCAGCACGCGTTCGCCAGAACACTGAACGTGATGAATCGGTCGGCTGTCAGTGCCCGGGGTTAGGGGGCGCGGCATGGCCACTCCTACCGCTCCGAGGATCGCGAACAGCAGTTGCCGGCAGTGCTTCGAGCCCTGCGTCCGTTACGGCGTCGGGGCCAATCCGCTATGTGATGCGTGCCTCCAGAAACAAATGCGACTTTGGGGCGAGGGCGTGAAGTTGGCGGGGCGCGGGCGGGTGGTGGCGGCCGAGGGCCCCGGGCAGTAGGGCGGCCCCGCCGAGGTTTGGGAAGGACGCGCCGGCGGGGCCGCGTGGGGCGCCCGCCCGGCACTCACCACGTAACCGGGCGGGCTGCTTGGGGGTCTACGGGCTACGCTCCGCGCGGGCGGGGATCATGAGGTTCCAGCCGTGCGGTTACCCGAGTATCACTATGACGCCGTTGCCATAGCCGGGTCCGTATCCATAGCCGTAGCCAGGTCCGTACCCGAATCCGGGTCCGTAGCCATAGCCGCCGTATCCGTATCCGCCGTAGCCGCAGCCGTAACCCCAGCAGCCGCCGTGGTCGACGACGGACTGGTGGGTGGCGGTGGCGGTCTGCTGTGGCGCGGCAGCGGCCGTGCCGACCCCGACGAGCGCGAGGATAGGTGCCGCGAGGGCGGCGGCTGCGACCCGGCGGGCGGTGATGCTGTTGATGTGCATGGTCGTTCCTAAGGGTGGCGGTCCTGCCGCGGCAGGCGGGTCAGCGTTTGACGGGACCGCGTCTGAGGCCCGCCTTGACCGCTTGCCTTGGCCCCGCACGGCCAGGCGGGCGTATCGGCTGTCTTATGGGCTGCGCTCCGCGCGGGCGGGCATCAGCAGGTTCCAGCCGACTCCGGAGCAGTTTTCCGGTACCGGCGGGAAGGTGTGGCCCTGCACGTTTGTGCTCGTGATGGTGAAGCGGTGGCCCTGACCGCAGGTGCATTCGTAGATGCCGCTGGCGGGGACTTTCTCGCCGGGGCGGTGCATGCGGGTCGTCTCGTCCATGTGACCTCCTCGCCGGCCCGGGGCCTGAGTGGAGCAGGCCCCGGCTTGCAAGGCGTGACCGCCGAGAGGGGGGAGCCTCTCGGGGAACCGCCCGAACGGGGGGCGAAACGGGCGGCTCCGGCTGGTCGCCTTACCTCGCAGACCTCTACGAAACCCTCGGGGCGGGAAACTCCTCGTGCTCCGGGACTGCAAAAAGAGCGGTGTAACTCCCGATCAAGGAAGAACTCCTGATGAGCGGGGTGACTGCCTTTGTCGAGGCGGTTGAAGAGGTCCGCCCGGTCGAGCTGTCGGCGGATCTGCTGATCGACCAGTTGATCGGGCAGCTGGTCGAGCGGGCCCGCGCGAGCGGCCTCCAGTTGGCTGGTGAGGGCGGCTCTTGCAGCAGCTGACCAAGCGCGTGCTGGAGTCCGCCTTGGAGGGCGAGATCACCGACCATCTCGGCTACAACAAGCACGATTCGGCCGGCGCCGGCTGCGGGAACTCCCGCAACGGGGTGCGCGCCAAGACGGTGCTGACCGGCGTCGGCCCGGTCGAGATCGCGGTGCCGCGGGACGGTGACGGCAGCTTCGAGCCGCAGATCGTCAAGAAGCGCCAGCGGCGTCTGACCGGGGTCGACGAGATGGTGCTGTCGTTGTCCGCGCGGGGACTGACGCACGGCGACATCTTCGCGCACCTGGCCGAGGTCTACGGGGCCAGCGTGTCCAAGCAGACCATCTCCACGATCACCGACAAGGTCATGGACGGGATGGTCGAAAGCAGAACCGGCCCCTGGACCCGGCCTATCCGGTGATCTTCATCGACTGCATCCACGTGAAGGTCCGCGACAGCCAGGTCGCCAACCGGCCGATCTATGTCGCCCTCGCGGTGACAGTGGACGGCACCCGCGACATCCTCGGTCTGTGGGCCGGCGACGGCGGCGAGGCGCCAAGTACTGGCTCCTGCGTCGTCCACGTGATCAGGGCGTCGTTCCGCTACGCGGGCCGCCAGGACTGGGACAAGATCTCCCGTGCGCTCAAGCAGGTCTACACCGCGCCGACCGCCAAGGCCGCCCAGGACCGCTTCCTGGACTTCCAAGAACAGTGGGGCCCCAAACTCTGGGAGAAGGCCTGGGCCGAGTTCGTACCGTTCCTGCAGTTCGACACAGAGATCCGGCGCGTCGTCTGCACCACCAACGCCATCGAGAGCGTGAACGCGCGCATACGCACAGCCGTCCGGGCCCGCGGGCACTTCCCGAACGAGGCCGCCGGGCTGAAGTGCGTCTACATGGCCGTGAAGCTTCCCCTCGATCGTGGACACCTGGAGACTGGGATCTTGAGGTTCCAGAGGAAGTAGCACCAGGTGGGAAGTAAGTACACGAAGCGTTACACCGAGGAGTTCAAGCGGGATGCGATCGCGCTCGTTGATTCCTCGGGCAAGACGGTCACTGCCGTCGCTCGGGAACTCGGCATCAGCTCCGAGTCCCTGCGCGGCTGGTACCGCCGGGCGAAGGCAGACCAGGGCGAGGGCAAGTCCGGTGAGCTGACCAGCGCCGAGCGCGAGGAGCTCAAGCGGCTGCGCAAGGAGGTCCGCGAACAGCAGCAGACGATCGAGATCCTGAAAAAAGCGACGGCCTTCTTCGCGAAGGAGAACGACCGGTGAGCGAGCTGTACCGGTTTATCCACACGGAGAAGGCGAACTATCCGATCATTCTGCTGTGCCGGGTGCTGAAGGTCGCCCGGTCCTCCTACTACGCCTGGTGCGAGGGCGAGGCCGCCCGCCGTGCCAAGCGGGCCGCCGACGACGCACTCGCACACGAGATCACCGTGGTGCACATCGCTTCCCGGCACACCTACGGCGTCCCGCGCATCCACGCCGAACTGCGCCGCCTGGGCCGACGGGTGAACCGCAAGCGCGTCGCCCGCGTGATGCGTGAACGCGACATCCGCGGCGTCACCCGGCGCAGACGGCGTTCGCTGACCCGGCCGGACGCGAAAGCGAAGCCGGCCCCGGACCTGATCGGCCGCGACTTTCATGCCGAACGCCCCGGGACCAAGCTGGTCGGCGACATCACTTACCTGCCCACCGCCGAGGGCTGGCTCTACCTCGCCTGCTGGCTGGACCTGGCCACCCGCGAAGTCGTCGGCTACGCCATGGCCGACCACCACCGCGCCGAGCTGGTGGTCGACGCTCTCGACATGGCGCACGGCCGAGGCGGACTCGAGCCCGGCTGCGTGGTCCACAGCGATCGCGGCAGCGAATACACCTCGACCCAATTCCGTGAGCGCATAGGGAGGTTGGGGCTGCGGCAGAGCTGCGGACGCACCGGATCATGCTTCGACAACGCCGCCGCGGAGAGCTTCTGGGCCCTGCTCAAGGAAGAGATCGGCACCCGCACCTGGCCCGACCGGGCCACCGCCCGCGCCGAGGTCTTCTCCTTCATCGAGACCTTCTACAACCGCCGCCGCCTACGCAAGCACCGCACGTTCGGCTACCTCACCCCGGCCGAGACCAGGCAACGTCAGCAGCACACGCTCGCGGCATAACGATCACGTGTCCGAGATCACGGGGAAACTTCACCGTGATGAGCCTGAACCCCACCGGCGCCGGCCGCAAATGCTGGACCCTGCGATGGAAACCCGCCCTGCAAGCCTTCGACATCACCTTCGACGGTCGACTCTCCCTCAGCCGCCGATATTTCCCACCACCTGAGTTACACCGTTCCTTGGACAAACCCTTTCCAGGAAATCAAATATCCGGAATTCTAATGAGGCACTGACCCTGCGAATTTATCGGCGATCTGAGCAGGCGTTCAGGGACACGTGGCACCGACGAAATACTGTCCACCCGTTCGGCAGCACGCCGCGCCTATGGGCCGGGGGACACCTAGCATGCTGACTGTGCGACTCATTCTCCCGAAGATCGAGGGCGGCGGCCGGGTACAGAGCCTCCTGCAGCTCATCGAGGACGGCATCCACCTGGTCGTCGCGGCGCTCCTCGTACTGCTCGCGGGGCTCCTGACCGTCGGTGTCGTCCACGACGTCATCAAGTCGATCCAGGGGCCGTACCGCGAGGACACGGTCGTTCTCTCCGCCCTGGACAACGGCCTTGTGCTGTTCATCGTGGCCGAGCTGCTCCACACCGTCCGCCTCACCATCAGGAACCAGACCCTCGACGCGGAGCCGTTCCTCGTCGTCGGCCTGATTGCCGGCATTCGCAAGGTGCTCATCGTGACGGCCGAAGCGGAGAAGTCCTTCCGGTGGAACGTCGAGGGGATCGAACTGCTCATCCTGGCGGGGCTAATCCTCGTGATGGCGACAGCGGGGTACGTGTGGCGGCGCTCGACGCGGCCAGGAGACTACTTCCCGCTTCATGAGGCGCGGCGCTACCCACCGCCAGCGCCGTCACCGGCCCCGGTGAGCGGGGCCTGATCCGTCACCTTCCGACGCCACGGCTGCCCGCACCCGCCGCTCCTCGCGTGCAGAGTCGACGTCCCGTTCCAGGGGGGTGCGACTGACGGCCGTCGTGAGGTCCTCCAAGGCTCGCTTCTGCAGTTCCGCCCCGCGCCGCACCACTGTGCTCCGGTCGCCGGCGGCGCCTTCCCACTCGTGGAGCGCCTCCTCCACGCGCCCCCAGTCCGGATTCCTGTGCTCGCGCACGTCGTCCGCTGCCTGCGCTGTGTCCGCCTCCAGGGCCTCGGCGAACCGCTCCGCCTCGGGGATGAAACGGCTGTCGGCCCGCGGGACGTGGCTCTCCATGAGCATCGCTGCCCGGCCGAAACGCTTGAGCGCCTCCTGCGCCTCCTCCGCCTCGCGCGACGTCAGACCCCTGGGGCGGACCGGTTCCTGCCTTGCCCGGTCGTAGGCCTCCTGCCAGGCGGCACGTGCCTCCCGGCTAGCCAGCAATGCCCTGCGCATGTCGGCGCGGTGCTCCCCGGTCGGTTCGGCGTAGCTGCGCAGCACCGCGGCCGCGTAGCGGCCGTTGGCGGCGAGCCAGTCCGCAAGCCGGTTCGGCAGCCGAGGCGTCTCCCATGCGGGGAACACCACGTACGCCAGCATGGCCAAGGCCCCGCCGATCAGGGTGAGCACCACTCGCTCCGGGACCGTCTGCTCCCATGCCTGGCCGCCCATGCCGAGCAGGAAGACGACGTACGCGGCAGTGAAGCACTGGGAGTAGGCGTAACCGGTGCGGATCAGCGTGTACGACAGGCCCGCCGAGACCACCGCCAGCGCGCCGAGCACGTGGGCGTCCGGGCCCAGGATCCGCACCATCCCGGTGGCGAGCGCGACCCCCGCCAGGGTCCCGGCGAGACGCGCCACCGCACGCGCGTACGTCCGGTGAAAGTCAGGCCGCATCACCATCACCGAGGCGATGGGCGCCCAGTAGCCGTGGTGCAGGGGTAGCTGGGCGGCGATCAGATAGCCGAGCGTAGCCACCGCCGCCAGGCGGATGGCGTGCCGGAACACGGGTGAGTCCCGGCGGAGCTCACCGCGGACCGCCCGGACGACGACCGGGAGCAGCCGGAACATGGTCGGGCGCACCAGAAACTGGGCTCCGGCGGGGCCGGGCGGCGTGGGCGTCCTCCCGCGCGCGCCGGTCCCGGCGATCTCCAACGCCTCGCCGAGTAGTTCCACGAGCCGCTCGGCGGCCTGCCGGGCGGGCCCCTCCAGTACCTCGTGCCCCTCGTCGACGCGCAGGACATCCGCGCTCCCGGGCGGCACCTGGGCGGGAGTGCCGCGGCGGATCGAACGGGCGGCCGCGTCCAGGACGTCGGCGGCCGCGCCGAGCAGTTCCCGGGCCCGGTCCCGCCCGGGTCCCTCCGCCGGGGCACCGACGTCCGGGTCGGCGAGCGCGGCGACGACCGGCCGAATGCGCTCTGCCAGGCCCCGGGGGCCGTGGAGGGCGGGGGGACGGGTGCGGGCCTGTGATGGCGTCACAGCGGCCGCGTCCCGGGCCGTCATCAACGGCTCCGGGTCGAACGGGGCGGTCGGGTCGTGCCGCAGCCGACGGGCGTAGTCCGCCACGGCGGCCAGAGCTTCGGCGAGCGCGTCACGATGCGCTCCCCACCGGCGGATCGGGAACAGCAAGATCAGCACTGCCTGCGCCACACCTCCGAGCGCGATGATCCCGGCGTGCTCCAGGGCTCGCCCGACGCTCGTGGGCAGGGTGATGGTCACCAGCATGCTGCCGACGGTCGTCGCTGCGACGATCCCAGCGGTCGATCCGACGGCCCACGCCATCCCCGCGAGAAAGGCCCATACGGCCAGCAGCGGGAGGAACGTCACGAGTCGCCCCGCTGCCAGGTAGCCCACGAATGTGCTGAGCGCCAGGCCCGCGCCCGCGCCGAGCGCGATCACCTTGCGTGGACGCCAGGTGCGCTGGAAGGTGGCCCCACCCGCGGAGTAGGCACCGAGGGCAGCGGACGCGGCGTACGCAGGGGAAGCCAGCCACAGCGCCGGCCCGACGACGATCGCCACTCCAGCAGCCGTGCGCAGCGCGAGCAAGGGCTCCAGCCGCGTCTCCTCGATCGTGAGCCCGGATCGCACGACCTCCCCGAAGGCCCGCAGCCACGTCACGGGTGTGAGCCTAGCCGGAACGCCCTGCCGGGTCGCGTCGACCTGGTCGAGGTGCGGCAGCCGTCAGGGAAGGAAGCTTCCGGCACGGGCCCAGGAACAGGCCGGCCGCACCGCTGGGACGGGGTGTTGCCACTGCGGACACTGCTGGGCGTCCACCGTCCGTCCCACCGGGCCCGAGCCCGGGCGATCGCCGCTGGTTCAGGTCCGGTCGAAGCGCAGGCGATCGTCACCCGTCCGGCCCCGGCCGGAGCCGGGGCGAGCGCCAGCCGTCGGCCGGGACCGGTCCGGGGGAACGGCGGGACGGCGGCCCTCGGGTCCCTTACCCCTTGTGGCCGTTGCCGTGTCCGTTCGGGTGCAGGACCACCTTGGTCCAGCCCTCGTCACGGGCGTCGAAGTGCTCATAGGCGGTGGGGGCCTCGTCCAGACTGAGTTCGTGGGAGACGACGAAGCTCGGCTTTGCCTTCCCACCGGCGATCAGATCCCGCAGCGCCCGGTTGTACTTCTTCACCGGCGCTTGCCCCGTGCCCATGTGCTGGCCCTTGAACCACATCATGCCGAAGTCGATCGGGACCTTGCCCTGCGCCTCCAACTCCCCCTGGGCCTTGGCACCGCCGGGGTCCTGGGGCAGGAACACACCCACCACGCCGATGTCGCCCGTGAACCTGACCGAGTCGATCAGTCCGTTGAGTGTGAGGCTGGCGTCCTCGTGCCCCTTGGGGTCGTGTGCCTGATAGCCGACGCACTCACAGCCGTTGTCGGCGCCCAGACCGAGGGTGGCCTCCTTGACGACCTCCGCAGGCTCCTGCTCGGCGGTGTTGATCGGGAGGGCCCCGATCTCCTCCGCCTTGCGCAGCCGGTCGGGCTGGTGGTCGGCTACCCAGACACGGCCGGCGCCCTTGAGGAGGGCTGAGTAGGCCGCCATCAGCCCGACGGGACCGGCCCCGAAGACGATCGTCTGGTCGCCCGGTTTGACGTGGGCCATCTCGGTGGCGTGATAGCCGGTCGGGAAGATGTCGGCGAGCATCACATAGTCGGTCTGCCGGTCGGCGGCGTCCTCGCCCAGACGCAGCGCGTTGAAGTCGCCGTAGGGCACGCGCAGCAGTTCCGCCTGGCCGCCCTGGTAGGGGCCCATGTCAGCGAATCCGTACGCGGCTCCGGCGAGGGCCGGTTCCGGCTGCATGGTCAGGCAGTAGTTGGTCAGACCGCGCTCGCACTGCTTGCAGAAGCCGCAGGCGATGTTGAAGGGCAGGACCACGTACTGGCCGACCTGGACCTTGCGGACGGCCGAGCCGACCTCCACGACCTGACCCAGGTTTTCGTGTCCCAGGGTGCGGCCAGACTCGAACGAGGTGCGGCCCTCGTACATGTGCAGGTCCGAACCGCAGATGTTGGTAGAGGTGATCTTGACAATGATGTCGCAGGGGTGTTCGATCTTCGCGTCCGGTACGTCCTTCACTGTGACCGTTCGCGGGCCTTCATATACCGCTGCTTTCATGATGGCTTCCTTTGGTGCTGCGACATGAGCGCAGCACGGCGGGCACGGAGACGGCGCAAAGGGCCTGACTCCCGGGAGTTGGTGCGTTGGGGTCCGTGGCTCCGGCATCCCTCTGTGCGGCCGTTCACGCGGTTCAGATGGAACGGTGGTCCCACAGCCGGGCCGCGAGGCGGAGCCCCAGCGCTCCGGCGGCGTATCGTCCGAGTCCCCGTCGGCCCATGATGCGAAATAGCCACGCACCGATCGACCAGCGGAATCATCGGACCCGGACGACCCTCAACAAACAACGCATCTCCAACTCACGTTACCAGCTAGTCGCCATGGTCGTGATTGAGCATGAGGCGACGTTCCTGTTCGCGCTTGGAGTAGGCGGCTGCCCGGATCGCCTCGTCGCTCTCCAAGCCTGATCCCAGCGCGCCGCCCACGGTCGCGACCGAAGCGACGAACCATGACAACGTCAAGTATTCCGCGGCGTGCAGTGAGGTTCGTGTCACGGAAGCGAACACTTGTCCGTTGATGATGAACAGAGCCCACACCAGGTTGATGACGATCAGACCGCCGTAGCAGACGAGCACCCCGATACCCACGGTCATGACCGTCGAGGCGTTGTAGAGCCTCGCCCTCTGCCTCGCCTCCGGCGAGACATCTGCTGATCGATGCCACAGCTCCGCGTCGACGATCAGCCAGCCGATCATGAGCCCGACAGATCCGACCATGGCGATCACGAGGCGTGGCGCGCTCAGGTACTCGGCCAGGCTCCAGATGGTGGAGTTCACGGTGGCGACTGCTCCCGTGGCGAGTGCGGCCGCCAGGGCTTTCGACAAGCCCGGCACCAACCGCCACGGCCGGTTGGCGCGGACCATCCCGATGAGCACCCTCAGGTAACCGCGTGGCCCGCTTACGACGTACCGAAGATCAGCGGTCTCCTCCTCTTCGACCGGGCCCAGGTGAATAGGCGCGAGACGGCTGACGAAGGGCCCGAGCAGCGGCTGACTTTGCGGAGGTCCTCCAGTCCCGGTGGCCCGCGGACCCGCCAAGCCAAGCACGGCTTCTTCCACGGCCCGCCGGGCCCTCGTCTGTAGACGTAAGCCCCCCAACGGAGGAAGAGACAGCAGTGCCAAACCGTGTTCGTGACTCAGATCCACAACGAGCCTGCGCCCGTGTGATTGGAGCGGAAGGTCGGTGAGGGCCACGATGATGTCCCAATTCTCCGCTCTTCCGCGGTCCATGATCCGGCGCATCAAGGTGGGCGGGTCCTCGGTCCCTGCGGTGAAGGGCTCACTGACCACCTCGACGTCGAAACGTCGGCCCTGGCCCGACTTGTCGGCGAGCCGCCTGGGAAGTACCTGGGCCATGCGCTGCGCGATCTCCGTCGGCGCATCCGGATCCGCCAGGAGAGCCACGACCGTAACGCCCTGAGGCGACACCCGCATGATTGGGCCCTTCTCGTCGGCTGCCCCCGCGATCGCAAGTGCCCACAGGATGCCCCTGAGGTAACGTCGACGCCGTGTGACACGCTGGCCTCAGCCAGCAGGTGCAGGAGGTACAGCCAGATCTCCTCCGCCTTGCTCATCGGCATCACCTGCCTCTATGCCATGCTGTTCGTGCTCAGTCACTGCAGCGTTCCTGCTCACACTGGAGTCGTTGCGCCCGCTCGCCGGTCACCAGCGCGATGCTGGGCACTCCCTCTCCCTCGTCCGGTTCAGCCCGTCCATGGAAACCGTCGCCGTGGCGCTGGACGCCGGCTGGGAGGACGCCCGGGGGGCCCGGCCGCCTACGGATCGTCAAGCGGAGCGGACCAGATTTCCCGTCTTTCCCCGGTGCTCGTGCACGAGGCGGATCGCCATGGCACCCTCACCGGTCGCCGAGGCCACCCGCTTGACCGAGCCGCTCCTGACGTCGCCGGCGGCGAAGACCCCGGGAAGGGTGGTCTCCAGCAGCAACGGACCCCGGCCGAGCGAGTCCCACCGGGTCGGGTCGGCCGCAGGCTGGGCGTCGGCGCCGGTGAGGACGAAGCCCTTCTCGTCCAGGGCCAGCACGCCCCTGAGCCACTCCGTGTGCGGCCGGGCCCCGATGAACACGAACAGCGCCGCGACCCGCAGCTCCCGGCGCTCACCACTTGCGTTGTCCTCCACCATCAGCGACTCCAGCTTCTCCTCCCCAGAGGCACGCCGGACTTCGGTGTGGAGCAGCACCTCGATCTTCGGGTGCCGTTCCACCTGGTCCACCAGGTAGCGCGACATGTCCGCGTTGAGGTCACCGCCCCGGACGAGGAGGTGGACCCCGGACGTGTGGTTCGCGAGGAACAGCGCCGCCTGCCCGGCGGAGTTCCCGCCGCCGACCACGGCGACCGGATCCGCCTGGCAGAGACTGGCCTCGTGGACCGTCGCGGCGTAGTAGACGCTGATGCCCTCCAGGCGGTCGATGCCGGGCACCTCGAGCCGGCGGTACCAGACGCCCGAGGCGAGCACCACGGCGCCTGCCCGGGCTCGGGACCCGTCTGTGAAGGTGACGACGTACTTGTCGTCCTGCGGGGTGAGCCCGCTGACCTGGGCCGGCACCATGAGGCGGGCGCCGAACTTGTGGGCCTGGAGCACCGCGCGTTCGATGAGCTCGCCCCCGGAGATGCCCGACGGGAAGCCAAGGTAGTTCTCGATGCGCGACGAGGTACCGGCCTGGCCTCCGGTGGCCACGGCATCGACAGTGACCGTGGTGAGACCGTCGGAGGCACCGTACACGGCGGCGGCGAGTCCCGCGGGGCCCGCACCGACCACCATAACGTCACACCGCCCGGCCTCCGAGGAAGGGGCGGGCAGCCCGATGAGCCGGGCGAGTTCGGCGTTGCTCGGATTGCGCAGCACCCGCTCGCCCTTCCAGATGACCACCGGAGTCTCCTCGGGGCGGATGGAGAACCGGCGCAGCAGCGCCTCCGCCTCCTTGTCCTTCTCCAGATCCACCCACCGGTGGGGCAGCCGGTTGCGGGCGGCGAACTCACGCAGCCGCAGCGTGTCAGGTGAATAACACGACCCCAGGATCCGGAAGCCGGCGCCGAGGCCGATGAGCAGATACCGGCGGCCCAGGTAAGCGCGGAGGATCAGGTCGCCCAGGACGGGGTCGCGACCGACCAGGGAGCGTTGCCGCTCCACCGGCACGGCCAGGACCTCGCCCGCCTCGCGCACCACGGCGGTGTCGAACGCCCTCTGGCCCTCCAGCAACCCGAGTTCACCCAGGAATCTGCCGGGTCCGTGCACCGCCACCGTGCGCTCGTCTGGCCCGCCGAGGTCGTGGAGTACCTCTACGGTCCCGCTGAGGATCGCGAGGAACTCCCGGAACGGCTCGCCCTCGCGGTACAGCACCTGGCCCTCGGCGGTCCTTCGGCGCTCACCGTGCGCGGTCAGGTCCTCGAACTGTTCCGGCGTCAGGCGCGGGAACGCCCCGTATCGGTCCGGTGTCTCGTGGACCGCACTCTGCTTGTGCTCGGCCGCGCTCATCAGACCATGGCCTCGTGGACGTAGCACCAGCGCCAGTCCTCTCCCGGCTGGAAGGACTGCACGATGGGGTGACCGGCGGTGCCCGCGTGCCGCCTGGCGTGCTTGAGGGGCGAGGAGTCGCAGCAGCCGACGTGCCCGCAGGTGAGGCAGAGCCGCAAATGCACCCACGGGGAACGCTCCTTGAGACACTCCTCGCAGCCCTCCGGGGTACGCGGCGTCACTGGGTGCACCATCGCCAGGTGCGGGTCAGGAATCGTGGCCATCAGGGTTCTCCTTCCGTGGGTGGGACTGCTCAGCCGCGGCCGGCGATGCTCTCCACGCCCCTCCCATATCGAGCAGGACCAGGGGCGGGTCGATGCCGTTCTCCTGCCGGAACGTGTCGGCAGGATGGGCCGCCTGGCGCCGGTCGAAGCCCTCGCCCCAGGGGTGGCTGTAGCCCGCCGAGGACCTCACATCGACCGCGCCATCGCCGACGAGGTGGAGGCTGACGTCGAAGGGGCGGGCGCGGTGAACCGCCTCCGTCACTCGTTGCCCGCGTTGTCGGCGAGGTTTCGCAGCACCAGCGCGCTGATCCTCTCCGGCGTGCGCAACTTGTCGCGGACCTTGAACCGCGCGTTGCGGTGCCCGTCGGGGACGAAGTAGAAGCCGTCAGCCTCGGCCTTGTCGTGGAACTCGTCGAAGCATCGGCAGGTGAAACGCTTGGCGGACTAAACGGTCCCCTTGGGGTTGGGGATAGCCCGCTTGCAGCGAGCCGGCAGGCCAAGGGTTGGTCAGTGTCGGTGAAGGCGGCGACGACCGGCGGGGTGGCAAGGCTACCCGCAGAGTCGGGGATGACCGCGGCCTCCCCGCCCTGCCACGCGGCGACCGCAGAATTGGTCGTGCCGAGGTCGATTCCGACTGCTTTGGCCATAGGAGTCTTCATTCCTCGAAACTCCTGGAATGGTGGGTGGGCCCGCAGAGCCGTGCGCGCCAAACCGGGCACCAGTCCGGAGCAGGACGCGTCGAGACGCGCTTCCCGGGCCTCGGGGCGCTCCAACCGGTCCAGCGTCGCGGCGCCAGGGCTTTATGCGCTACGCGCACCCATCCAGCCTGTGGACTGTCGCCTCGCAGGGGCGCCCGTTGCCGACGAAATCGTGGCCGGGCGACGCAGGCGGTCTCATGGATGAGTTCGACGTGGACGCGGTGCTGCAGCGGGCTCGGGACCGACTGCGCTTTTGGCGATGTCGCAGACCGCTCTTGGCGGCACCCTGGACGTGGATCAGGTGATCGCCACTCACAGCAGGAGGTCGAAGACTGCTCGAGCCTCGTCCCAGTGCTGGGTCTGGGGGTTCTTCAGGTCGGGGTGGATGATCTTGAAGCTCTGGGCAAGGGCCAGGCTGAGTCCGCCGATGATGTCCGGATAAGCCGCCTCGGTCTCCTCGTCGGGCGTCCGGTCCAGCGCGGGGTGGGTGGCGAGCTGTTCGAGAATCGGCTTGATTTGTACTTCCTGGTCGATCTTCTGGAAGTGGTGAATGCTTTCCTGCAGGCCTTTTGTGATCGGCAGGTCACAGGTCCGGATGATGTCGCGCCCGTTGGCCTTGGCGGTGGCCTGGGCAACGGTCAGCAGATCGTAGAGCTTGGCGTCGACGAAGTCGCTGTAGCGCTTGAGATCGTTCTTGTCGACGTCCAGCCCCGCGGCTGCGCGGAAGAACCTTTCGAACCTGGCTATGGACATCACGGTCATGATGGCAACCTCCGACTGCGGGCGCCGGGGTGGCTCCCGGCCCCTGGGCTTCCCTCGCCAGCCTCGCCGACGGGGCACGTGAACGCATACGCTTGTCGGGACCAATCGGTCTCCCTGAATTGCCCTGCCAGGCCCAGGCGTCCGACTCCCCGGGTAGGCGGACAAGCGTGCGATCCGTCGATCCGGACGTACCTGCGGGTGGGATATTTTCGCTATCTTTGTTGTGTCGGTCTGCCTGGCCGGCCGGGTGAATTGGGCCCAGGCAGACGCAGGCCCTTCGTCCGCTGCAGGGCGCCCTAGTAGTGGGCCTCCGGTCTTCTCCTCATGTGTCAGGGAATCTCGGTCTGCCTGTGGGGCCGCTGTTCCGACGCCCAGGTCGCCACCTGCTGGGCGCGGGGTGCCCGACCGGAACGGCGGGCCGCGCGCCGGGGCGTCCTGCATCCCTGTTCATCGCCTTCCGTCTTCTTGCGCGCCGTGGCGCACCCTTGTTTCGCCGACGTGGCGTTCAAGACCCTCCAATACGGTATGCACGACTCGTCTGGTGCTGCCGTTGGCCCGATCCGCTCGTCCAGTCAACGGGGGATACCTTCCGTGCAAATCCCGGAGTCCCGGGGACTGCGGTCTCGTCGGCTTCCGCGGTGGTCGGCCCATCGTGTTCACTCTCCTGCAGTGGTTTGCCCGCCCGTCATCGCCTGCTCGACCCACGAGCGCAGGACGTGCGCGGGCGCCGCACCGGCCTGCCGGGCGACTGTCTCTCCGTGGTCCAGGACGAGCAGTGTCGGCACCGCCTGCACCTCGAATCGCCGGCTGACTCGTGGGTTCTTGTCGACGTCGACCTTGACGAGCTTGCTCCGTCCGGCGAGGTCCCGGCTGACCTGTTCGAGGGCGGGGCTGACCATGCGGCAGGGGCCGCACCAGGTGGCCCAGAGGTCGACGACGACGGGCTGGGTGGCGTTGTCGGCGACTTCGGCGAAGTCGTCGTCGCCCGCGTCGACGATCCAGGGCAGGGGCCGCTTGCAGTGGCCGCAGTTGGGGCGTCCTTCGGCAGCCACCGGAACCCGGTTGTCACGCCCACAGTTCGGGCAGGTCACGGTCGTCGTCCGGGTGGTGTTCACGCCGCTCTCGCTTCCCGGGCCCCCTCCGGCTGGTCGTAGGTGACAACCAGCTCTCCGTGCTCGGCGTCGACGCGCACCGTCGCGCCGTCCTGGACGTCGCCGCGCAGCAGGGCGCGCCCGACCAGCGTCTCGACCTCGTGGGAGATGTAACGACGCAGCGGCCGGGCGCCGTACACCGGGTCGTAGCCCTGGTGGGCAATCACCTCGCGGGCCGCGTCGGTGAGTTCGACCGCGATACGGCGCTCGGCGAGCCGCTGCCGCAACTCGTCGAACTGCAGCTCGACGATCCGCTCGATCTGCCGCTCACCGAGCGGCTTGAACAGCACGATGTCGTCGACGCGGTTGAGGAACTCCGGGCGGAAGTGCCCGCGCAGTTCGCCCATCACCAGGGCGCGGGCGTCCGGCTTGATCTCACCCTCGGCGGTGGCGCCGTCGAGGAGGTGCTCGGAGCCGATGTTGGACGTCATGATGATCACGGTGTTGCGGAAGTCGACGGTGCGGCCCTGAGCATCGGTGATGCGGCCGTCATCGAGGATTTGCAGCAGGGTGTTGAAGACATCGGTGTGCGCCTTCTCGATCTCGTCGAACAGCACAACCGAGTACGGCTTGCGGCGTACGGCCTCGGTGAGCTGGCCGCCTTCCTCGTAGCCGACGTATCCGGGCGGTGCGCCCATGAGCCGGCTGACAGTGTGCCGCTCCTGGTATTCACTCATGTCGAGGCGGACCATGTTCTCCTCGGAGTCGAACAGGGTCCGTGCGAGGGTCTTGGCCAGCTCGGTCTTCCCGACGCCGGTGGGGCCGAGGAAGATGAACGATCCAATGGGGCGGCGAGGGTCGCGGATGCCGGAGCGGGCTCGGATGATGGCGTCGGCGACGAGCTTGACGGCCTCGTCCTGGCCGATAACGCGCTCGCGCAGGATCTCGTCGAGGCGCAGCAGTTTTTCGCGTTCGCCCTCTTGGAGGCGGGCGACGGGAATGCCGGTCCAGGCGGCGACGATCTCGGCGATCTCCTCCTCGGTAACGACCTCGCGCAGCAGCCGATTCTGCCCTTGTTTGGCGGCCAGTTGCTCCTCCTCTGCGGCGAGTCGCCGCTCCAGGTCCTGGAGGCGGCCGTAGCGGAGTTCGGCGGCGCGGTTGAGGTCGTAGGCGCGTTCGGCCTCCTCTGCGTCGTGGCGGACCTGCTCCAGTTCCTGGCGCAGTTCCTGCACGCGCCGGATCGCCTGCCGTTCGGCCTCCCACTGGGCGTGTTTGGCGTCGGCCTCGCCGCGCAGGTCGGCCAGTTCCCTGCGCAGCTCCTCCAGGCGGGCTTTGCTGGCGGGGTCGGTCTCCTTGGACAGGGCCGCATCCTCGATCTCCAGGCGTGTGACGCGGCGGGTGATCTCGTCGAGTTCGGCGGGCATCGAGTCGATCTCGGTACGCAGCCGGGCGCACGCCTCGTCGACGAGGTCGATGGCCTTGTCGGGCAGGAATCGATCGGTGATGTAGCGGTGGCTGAGGGTGGCCGCGGAGACCAGCGCGGTGTCCTGGATCTTCACGCCGTGGAAAACCTCGAGACGTTCGCGCAGTCCGCGCAGGATGGAGATGGTGTCCTCCACGCTCGGCTCGTCGACCAGGACCTGCTGGAAGCGGCGCTCGAGGGCGGCGTCCTTCTCGATGTGCTTGCGGTACTCGTCGAGGGTGGTGGCGCCGATCATGTGGAGTTCGCCGCGGGCGAGCATCGGCTTGAGCATGTTGCCCGCGTCCATGGCCCCTTCGGCGGCCCCCGCGCCGACGACGGTGTGCAGTTCGTCGACGAAGAGCAAGATGCGCCCCTGGGCGGCCTTGACCTCGCTGAGCACGGCCTTGAGGCGTTCCTCGAACTCACCGCGGTACTTGGCGCCGGCGACCAGCGAACCCATGTCGAGGGCGAATACGATCTTGTCGCGGAGTCCTTCGGGCACGTCGCCGCGGACGATGCGCTGGGCGAGGCCCTCGACGATGGCGGTCTTTCCCACACCGGGGTCGCCGATGAGGACGGGGTTGTTCTTGGACTTGCGGCTGAGGATCTGGGTGACGCGGCGGATCTCGGCGTCCCGGCCGATGACCGGGTCGAGCCTGCCGTCCCTGGCCTCGGCGACGAGATCACGGCCGTACTTCTCCAGAGCCTCGTAGGCCACTTCGGGGTTGGCGGAGGTGACGCGCTGGTTGCCGCGGACCTGGGTGAGCGCGCTCAGGAACGAGTCCCTGGTGATGCCGGCCTGTTTGAGTAGTCGCCCGGCGGCGGTCGAAGAGCCCTCCTCAGCAAGGGCGAGCAGGAGGTGCTCCACGGACACGTACTCGTCCTTGAGGCGTTTGGCCTCCCGTTCGGCGGCATCGAGCAGGCGGGCGAGGCGCTGAGTGACGAACACCTGGCCGGGTGCCGCGCCGGGGCCGGTGACCCTCGGGCGGCGGGAGAGTTCCTCGCGCACAGCCGCGCGCAGTTCCTCCGGCTCGGTGCCGGCCCGTTGCAGCAACCGCGGGATCAGACCGTCCTCCTGATCGAGAAGTGCGAGCAGCAGGTGTTCCCCGTCGACCTCGGTCTGCCCCATGCGGACGGCCGCGGTCTGGGCCTCCTGGAGGGCCTCCTGGGACTTCTGGGTGAGACGGTTCATGTCCATGGGGGTGTTTCACTCCTCGTGCCGCGGCCGCGCAGGGCGGCTTCGAGCAGGCTGATGCGGTCGAGCAGGTCGAGCACCAGGCCGACGGATGCGTAGTTGAGGCAGAGTCCGGAGCGCAGCCGCTGGATACGGGCGAGGACCGCCGGGGCCGTGGGGTCGAATACCAGGCGCCCCGCGCTGTCGCGTTCGGCGTCGACCAGGCCGAGGGCGACGAACCGGCGGATCAGATCAGGGTGGAGGCCCGAGCGACGGGCCACCACGTCCAGGGAGAGCCTGGGGGCGGCCACGAGCGCGTATCGGACGGCCGTCGAGGCGGTGATGTCGGCGCCCGTTCGTACCGGACGGTCGCCCAGGCTGGCCCGGCCGATGCCTGCCGCTCCCGTGGGTCGGTCGTTCATCGCGTCCTCCTGGGGTCGAATGAGGAGGTGGCGGCGAGCTCCTCGAACAGTTCGCGCTCCCGGTCGCCGAGGGTGGGCGGCACCATGATGCGGAGTTCGGCGTACAGGTCGCCGTTCGCGCCGCGCGGGTTGGGCATGCCTTCGCCGCGCAGCCGCAGCCGTCGGCCGCTGGACGAGCCCGCGGGCACCGTGACCTTGGCCGTGCCACCGCCGGGGGTGGGCACCGGCACAGTTGCACCCAGGGCCGCCTCCCAGGGGGCGACCGGGACCTGGATGTGCACGTCGCGGCCGTCCAGCCGGAACCGGGGGTGGGGCTGGATACGCACCCGCAGGTACAGGTCGCCCGCGGGGGCGTCACCACTGCCCTGGCCGCCCTCGCCCACCAGCCGGATGCGCTGCCCGTCGGTGACGCCCGGCGGTACGTCGACCTCGTACCGCCGCGGCTGCCCGGTGGGACCGGCGAGCGTGACGGTGCGACGGCCTCCCTTGTACGCCTCCTCGACGGTGAGGGGCAGTTCGGCCTCCTGGTCCGCTCCGGGGACGCCGCCTCGGGCGGCGCCGGCTCCGAACATGGAGCCGAGCAGGTCTTCGATGTCGATGCCCTCCGCTCCGAAGCCAGTGGCGTACCGCACGCGGCGACCGCCCGCGCCCGTGGTCCTCCCATCGCGGAAGCCGGCGCCCGCTCCCGCCGCGACCCGCTCGTCGAAGTCCTCGGGGATCTTGCGGAAGTCCTCGCCGAAGCGGTCGTAACGGGTCCGGGTCTTCGGGTCCGACAGGACGCTGTAGGCCTCGTTGAGTTCCTTGAAGCGTTCCTCCGCCGCGGGGTCCTTGTTGACGTCGGGGTGGCTTTTGCGGGCGAGCTTGCGATATGCCTGCTGGATCTCGTCCTGGCTCGCGGTCCGTGACACGCCCAGCACCTCGTAGTAGTCCCTTGCCATCGCCGGTCACTCCCGCTTTGCGACGGTCACCGCTGCCGGCCTGAGTTGCCGCTCGCCGTCCCCGTAGCCGGGGCGCAGCACCTCGACGACCGTGCCCGGCTCCACGTCGGGGTCCTGGACGATGCCGATCACCTCGTGCCGCGCCGGGTCGAAGGCGACGCCGGTCTCCGCGTGCCGTGGGTAGCCGAGCAGTTCGAGGACGTTCACCGCCTGGTCTCGTACGGCTCGGATGCCCTCCACGATCGCGCCCGGGTCGGCGCCGGCGTGGGTCAGGGCGAGTTCGAGGTTGTCGATGACGGGCAAGAAGGCGGCGGCGGTGCGGGCCCGCTCGGCCGCCCGCTCCCGCTCCAGTTCCCTGGCGTGACGCTTGCGAAGGTTGTCGAGGTCGGCGAGCGCGCGCCGCCAGCGGTCCTCCAGATCCTGGATCGCGGTCGTGTACTCGTCCTCGGCAGGCGCGGGGCCGGCGGCGTCGGGCCCCGGTTCGTCGTTCGCCGCCTCCGGCCGGGGCGGCGGGCCAGGTTGCGGCAAATCCCCGCGCGCAGGGCGTACGGCGTTTTCCGGGACCGGTTCGACTGGATCCGACGGGGCCCGGTCGGGTTCCTGAGGGCGGCTGGGCATGGTGCGCCTCAGCCCTTGTCGAACTCGGCGTCGATGACATCGTCGCCACTGCCACCGCCACTCGTGGGACCACCGGTGGCGGCGTCCTGGCCGGGACTGCCCGTGGGAGCGGCGCCTTGATGGGCCGCCAGCCCGGCGAGCACCTGCTGGAGTTCGGAGGTGAGAGGCCGCACGCGCTCCACGCCCGCCTCCTCCTTGACCGCCGCCCGGGCGTCGGACACGAGCATCTCGGCGCGTGCCTTCTCGTGAGCCGGCGCCGCGTCGCCCAGTTCGGCCAGGCGCTTCTCGACCTGGTACGCGACGGCGTCGAGCTCATTGCGGGCGTCGACGGCCTCGCGCAGTGCCTGGTCCTGGCCCCGGTTGCTCTCGGCCTCCTGCACCATGCGTTCGACCTCACTGCGGTCCAGGTTGGAGCTCTCGCTGATGGTGATGCCCTGTTCCTTGCCCGTGTCCCGATCGCGGGCCTTGACGTTGAGGATGCCGTTGGCGTCGATGTCGAAGGTGACCTCGATCTGCGGTTCGCCCCGCGGAGCCGGCCGGATGTCGGTGAGCTGGAACCGGCCGAGCACGCGGTTGTCGGCCGCGGACTCGCGCTCGCCCTGGAGGACCACCACATCGACGGCCGGCTGGTTGTCCTCCGCAGTGGAGAAGGTCTCGCTGCGACGTACCGGGATCGTGGTGTTCCGCTCGATGATCTTCGTCATCACTCCACCGCGCGTCTCTACGCCCAGCGACAAGGGCGTGACGTCGAGCAGCAGGACGTCCTTGACCTCGCCCTTGAGGACCCCGGCCTGGATCGCGGCGCCCAAGGCCACGACCTCATCGGGGTTGACGCTCATATTGGGTTCCTTGCCGCCGGTCAGGCGGCGGACCAGAGCCTGGACCGCCGGGATACGCGTGGAGCCGCCTACGAGGATGACCTCGTCGAGGTCGCTCTCGCCGACCTTGGCGTCGGCCATTGCCTGCTGGACCGGCCCCAGGCAACGCTCCACCAGGTCGCCGGTGATCTGCTCGAACGTGGACCGCATGATCGAGTCGGTGAGGTGCTTGGGGCCCGAGGCGTCCGCTGTGATGAACGGCAGGCTGACCTGCGTCTGCGTCACCGAACTGAGCTCGGTCTTCGCCTTCTCCGCCGCCTCGAACAGTCGTTGCAGGGCCTGCGGGTCCTTGCGCAGGTCGATGCCGTTCTCCTTCTGGAAGTCGTCCGCGAGGTAGTCCACCAGACGCCGGTCGAAGTCGTCGCCGCCCAGGTGGCTGTCGCCGGCGGTGGAGCGCACTTCCACTACCCCGTCGCCGACGTCGAGGATGCTCACATCGAAGGTGCCGCCGCCCAGGTCGAAAACGAGGATGGTCTCGTGCTGCTTCTTGTCCATGCCGTACGCGAGGGCAGCCGCCGTCGGCTCGTTGATGATCCGCAGCACCTCCAGTCCTGCGATCCGTCCGGCGTCCTTGGTGGCGGTGCGCTGGGCGTCGTTGAAGTAGGCGGGCACCGTGATGACTGCCTCCGTGACTCGCTCCCCGAGCTGCTTGGAGGCGTCGTCGGCGAGTTTGCGCAGCACCTGTGCGCTGATCTCCTCAGGCGCGTAGAGCTTGTCGCGCACCTTGAAGCGGGCCGCTCCGCCGTCGCCCTCGACGACGTCGTAAGCCACTGCCCTGGCCTCGTCGGAGATCTCGTTGAAATGCCGGCCGATGAATCGCTTGGCCGAGTAAATGGTGCCCTTGGGGTTGAGGATCGCCTGGCGCCGGGCCAGCTGTCCCACGAGACGTTCCCCGGTGTCGGTGAAGGCGACCACGGACGGTGTCGTACGGCTGCCCTCGGTGTTGGGCACGACGGAAGGTTCACCACCCTCCCATACGGCGATCACCGAGTTCGTGGTGCCTAGGTCGATGCCCACTGCCTTGGCCATGAGGAACTCCTCCCGGTGCGGCGGCATGCGCCGGCACTGTGGATCTGATCGTTCAGGTATGGGTCACGACCGCACCGAAAATCAGGCCGTGGAGGGCGTCGAGCGGGGCGGAGACGAGGGGGGTCCACCCGGTCGCCGGCCGCAAAGCCAGCTGATCAGCGCATCGGGAAGGGCCGCGCTCGCCGCTTCGTGCCAGGCGGCCCTGTCGTAGTCCACACGGCCGATGACATGCTCGACGAGGCGGCCGTCGTGACCGATGATGGCCACCCTCTGTACGAAAGACCCCTGGTCCGAGACGCGATCGATGGCCCGTTCGGCTTCCTGGTACGTCTCGTAAGGGACGATCGGCCTACGTGGGTGCCCGGTCATTGCCCAGTCCTTCCTGCCGGGGGTACGGCAGCCCCCGACAGACCCAGACTCGCGAACCGAGCAGCGCTACGCCTGCACCCGGCAAGTCAAAGAACAGCAGAGCCCGTCGCTCCGTGAGCACAAGCCGGAGACTCCGGACATCTCGGGTAAGTTGGGGTGGGGGGTGTACGGGAAGCGTCGCCGTCATTTCTCGGCAGGCTCGGGGGGGGAAGGGTGTGATCCCATGGCCGGCAGCCGGCCGCACAACCTGTACCACCACCACTTCGACCAGGAGAGCAGCCCCACGCGGTGTAGCGGGCGGTACCCCACGGCCGCGCGGAGAGGCTCCCGCCCACGCGTTCCAACCCCAGCCGAGCATGCGCCCCACGAACTGACGGCGCTATCCCGAGCCCTATTCGACACTCGGGACGAAGGCGAGATCCTGCGGCTGGCCATGGACCGCATAGGCGCCGCAGGTCCATATAACGCCGAGGCCGGATACCTCAGGGTGGAAGGTGACCTGGTCCCGAGCCCGAGGAACGGGCAGATCCATGCCTTGGCCGTGGACCGGAAGGTGCGGGAGCTGGCCGGGCAAGACGGCCCTGTGACCGTACCCGACCGGCCCTGGGGCCAGGCCCTGGGGCTGCGCGGACATGAGGGACTCCTCGGCTACCTCGTGGTGACGTCCCGATCCCAGCCCACCGAGGCCGAGCGATCCCTACTCGCCACGCTGGTCCGGCACACCGCTGCTGCTTTGTCAGTCGCCTTCGCACGCCGCTGCCACCGCGAGGACGCGTTGGAGCTTCACCGGCTCAGGGAGGAACGGACAGCCCTCCAGCGGCAGCTGATTTCCGTCGTGGCCGAGCTGGGGTGGCAGCGGGCCGTACACGCGATCATGACCGAGGTTGCTGGCTCGGGCGGCGGCGAGGAAGCCATCACCCGCGCTCTCCACGGGCTCACTGGACTTCCCGCGCTGGTCGAGGACCGCTTCGGTCGGCTGAGGTCCTGGAGCGGCCCGAGCCGCCCTGACCCCTATCCGGAACCGGACCCCGCGCGCCAGGACGAAATGCTGTACGCCGTCGCCCGGGAGGCCGGGCCGGTGCGGATCAAGGATCGGCTGATCACCCTGGTCCGCCCCCACGGAGAGATCCTGGGCGTGCTGGCCCTGGTCGACGCCCGGGACGAGGCCGACGAGCACACTGTGCTCGCGCTGGAGCACGCCGCCACGTCGCTCGCCCCGGAGCTGGCGCACCTGCGTCACCTGGCCGAAGTGGAGCTAAGGCTGCACCGCGAGCTGGCCGACGATCTCCTGGCCGGGACGGACGAGGCGAGCGCCTACGCCCGGTCCGAGGCAGTCGGACACGACCTGCACCGCAGCCACTACATCGTCGTGGTGCAGTGGTCGAACAGGACTGCAGACGCCCACTTCGCACAAACCGTGGGCCGGGCGGCCTCTGCCGCGGGCATGCGCGCGCTGCTGACCCGACGTTCCGGCCACGTGGTCCTACTCGCCGACGACAGACCGCACGCCCGGGCTTTGTACGAGGCGCTTGCCAGGGAGATCGGGTCACGGGCCGGGGCTATCGGGGTGAGCGCCCCGTGCAACTCCCCGGACGACATCCCCCACCGCTACCAGGAGGCGCAGCGCGCCCTGGAAGTGCGCAGCCACTCCCGCGAGCGTTACGGCACGACGTTTTTCGACGAGCTTGGCCTCTACCGCATCCTGGGACCTGGCAACGATATCCGGGAACTAGAGACATTCGTCCACGAGTGGCTCGGGCAGCTCATCGACTACGACTCCCGGCACCATACAGCCATGGTGGAGACCCTATCCCGGTACTTCGACTGCGGGGGCAACTACGACGACACCGCCGAATCCCTCGCGATCCACCGCAGCACGTTGCGCTATCGGCTCCAGCGCATCCGCGACATCAGCGGCAACAACCTCGCGAACGTCGAGGACCGGCTCAACCTCCAGGTGGCGACCCGAGTGTGGAAGATCGTGCTGGGCGGAGCCGAGTAGTAGTGGCCGTCTCAGTTTGAGACCCTCACTCCGGCGCCGGGCAAACATCTGGATAAGGTGGGAAACCGTACACCACTTCCAGGGCCCGGCAGCGTGCAAATCGTCCAGTTGTTGCCGGATGGTTCCCGGGCGCCGCGCCTGGAAGATCTGGACACCGGCAACGGCCCTGACCTCAAAGTCTGGATCACGGACGCGACAGTGAAGCCGGGCAAGGACGGACGGGACGTTTTCGACGACGGAGCCTTTCTCAGCCTCGGCAAGCTCAAGGGCAACAAAGGCAGCCACAACTGCCCGCTGCCGCCGAGATCTCGAGAAGTACACGAGCGTGCGTATCTGGTGCGATCGGTTCAACGTATCCTTCGGCGCTGCCGAACTGCGGAAACCCGCGTCTCGCCCTGAATCGAGGCGCGCCCCTGGCCTGGCGTCGGCTGGCCGGGGGCGACGCTGCCAGGCGGCCCCCGTCGGTCCCGTCACCTCTCGTCGAGCTGCGCCGCGGTCCGCGCATTGGCCGTTCCGTCGGGGCCGGGCTGCCGGCGCTGGGGTTCGAGGCGGCGGGGTGTCGAGCCAAGCTGAAGCGCGACGATGATCGTGGCGAGGACCGCGAGAGCGGTCGCGATGAGGAACGACAGGCGGTAGCCGTCCACCGGGGAGCCGCTGTGGCCGGTGGCGGCCGCGGCGACGGTGGCGAGGACCGCAAGGCCGACAGCGGCGCCGGTCTGCTGGCTGGTGGTGAACAGCGCCCCGGCCAGCCCCTGCTCGCCGGCCCGGACACCGTTGGTGATCGCGATCGAGGCGGTCGGCAGGGCGAGCCCGACCCCTACCGCGGTCAGCACCATGCCGGGCAGTACGGCCGCCGGGTAGCCGGCCCCGGCGGTGATCTGGGCGAGCCACAGCTGCCCGGCTCCCATGCAGGCCAGCCCGGCGAGCAGCAGGGCCCTGACGCTGAACCGGGCCGTCAGCCAGCGTGTGCCGAAGGTGGAGACCAGCACGACGGTGCCGGTCGACGGGACCAGTGCCAGTCCGGTCGCCACCGGGCTGAATTCCAGCACCCTCTGCAGGTAGAGCGACGCGAAGTATACGTAGCCGGCCAGGATGGCGCCGATCAGCAGCATGGCAGCGATCGCGGCCCGCCGGGCCGGCTCCGCCAAGATCGGCAGGGGCAGCATCGGGGTCGCCGATCGCTTTTCGACGACCACGAAGCCCGTGGTCAGCAGCACCGCGAAGGCGAGAGCGACGAGGGTGGCGGGCGTGGTGAAGCCGTGCTGCTGCCCGCTGCTCAGGCCGAAGATCAGCGCCGCGATGCCCGTGGTCACTAGCAGTGCCCCGCGCACGTCGAGGCTGCCGCCACCGGACCGCTTCCCGGCCGGCAGGTGCGGGACCAGCGCGAGGATGACGGCGATGACCGGCAGGTTGATCAGAAAGACAGCCCGCCAGCCGAAGTACTGGGTGAGTAGCCCGCCCGCCACGATCCCGGCGGTCGCGCCCGCCGCGGTGGTGGCCTGCCAGATCGCCAGCGCCCGGTGGCGCGCTGCCCCTTCCGCACTGGTCGTCGTCAGCAGCGACAGCGCGGCCGGGGAGACCATCGCCCCGGCCGCGCCCTGCACGATCCGGGCGGCGATCAGCATGATCGGCCACTGCGCCAGACCGCAGGCCAGCGAAGCGATCCCGAACAGGGCCAGGCCGACGGTCAGCACCTGCCGTCGGCCGAGCAGGTCCGCCAGGCGGCCGCCCGCCAGCAGCAACGACCCGAAGGACAGCGCGTAACCGGTGACGATCCACTGCAACTGCGCTGCAGGCATGCCCAGCTCCCACTGAACCGACGGCAGCGCCACGTTTACGATGCTGAAGTCCAGTTGCAGCACGAACTGGGCGGCGCAGATCAGTGTGATGACGAACGCGGCCCGCTGCGATCCGCTTCGGGCGGGCTGAGGCGCGGCGTGCTTCGCCGAGTGGTCCGGCATGGGTGAATCCCCTGTCCTTGATGGTGTTCCTTACCGGTTCGACGGTGTCAACCACGCAGGTCGGAACCTCGATGGCGATCCGGCGGCAGCGTGCCGAGATAGGCTGCATCTGTCCGACAGATGGAACTGTCCAGATGCACTGCAATGCAGGCCTGGAGGTGGCGGCCGATGGAACTCCGACAGCTACGGCACTTTCTGGCGTTGGTCGATGAGCGCAGCGTCACCCGCGCCGCAAAGCGGGAGCTCATCGTTCAGTCGGGCCTGTCGAACTCGCTCCAGGCCCTCGAACGCGAACTCGGCACGCCCCTCTATGTCCGCGGGACCCGGCCGGTCCGGCTCACCGCGGCCGGTGAAGCCCTGGTCGGCCCGGCACGCCGGACCGTGATCAGCGCCGCGCAGGCGGAAGAGGCCGTGCATCACACCCGTGACGTGCTCATCGGCACCCTGCGTCTGGGCGTCGGGCTTTCCGCCCAGCATCTGGTGCCGTTCGCCTCCTACCTCGGCGAGTTCACCCGCGATCACCCCGGTATCGACCTGCGCCTCCAGTACGGGCCCGCGCTGACGATGATCTCGATGGTCGGGACCGGTGAGCTGGACTGTGTGATCGGACCCGCGGTCGGCCGGGTCCCCGGCATCCGGATGACCGGCCTCGCGCGGGAGCCGCTGCGCCTCGTCTGCCGTGCCGATCACCGCCTGGCGGAGCGGTCCGACGTCACCATCGCGGAACTGGCCGACGAGCGGTTCGTCGAGGTGCCCCCGCGGTGGACGGCCCGCCTTCTCAGTGACGCCGCGTTCGCCACCGAGGGGATCCAGCGCCGGGTCGTCTGTGAGGTCGGCGACTGGGAACTGTTCCTCGAACTGGTCGGCGCGGGCGTCGGCATCGGCTTCGCTCCGACCGGCCTGCAGTACCCGGTGCTGACCGACCCGGACAGCGTCCTGCGGTTCGTCGAGGTCGAGGGCTTGCGTCTGGAGCGGCACATCCACCTGATGCTGCCCCCGGCGGGCGAGACCAGCCCGGCAGCGGCGCGGTTCGCCGATCAGCTGCTGCGCGTCTGCTCGACGGGCGGCTGACTCGCCGCCCATCGGCGACCGGGGCCCTGCCGACCCGGAGCGGCGCGGCTGCGGAGGCGCCCGCGCTGCCACCATCTGATCGTCAGATGGACTCCATCTGGGGCAAGCACGACGCATGCGACATCAGCGGCGATGGAGGCGCGGTTGCATGGGGGTGAAGCTTTCACGCCGACCGCGGCTGGACGGCGGCCAAGAAGCGCCGCTCCGGAAGATCCGCCACACGGTCTGCGCCGGCACAGTCCATGAGAAGAAGAAGGAGGTCACTGAGGTGAACCTCACTGACCACGCCGGAGTCCGGCTCATACACGGCAAGCCCAAGGTCAATGGTGTGGAGATCCACTACGCGATCGGCGGCACCGGCGAGCCGGTGTTCCTGGTGCACGGCGTGCCGAAGACCATGGCCTACTGGCGTCACGTTGTACCGCTGCTGACCCCGCACTACACCGTCATCGTGCTCGACAACCGGGGTGCCGGCAGCTCCCAGCGCCCCCTGTGCGGCTACGACACCTCCACGATGGCCACCGACGTCGCCGCACTCGCCACCCACCTCGGCTTCGACCGGTTCCGCGTCGCCGGCGAAGACTGGGGCGCGGCCATCGCCTATGCCGTCGCCGCCTTTCACCGGCCCCGGGTGCGGCAACTGGTCTTCCAGGAAACGCTCCTGCCGGGACTTCCGGTCGGCCCGGGAATGCCGGGCGGCGGCCCCGACCCCTCGCTCGCCCCTGACGACGGCCGCACCGGCTGGCACTTCAGCTTCTTCAGCCTGCCGCACATCCCCGAACTGCTGCTGGCCGGACGGGAACGGCCCTTCTGGACGTACTACGCCCGCCGCCAGATGTGGGACCCCAGCGCGCTGGCCGAGGAAGACGTCAACGAGATCGTGCACTCGGCCGAGCAGCCGGGCGGCACCAGGGCCATCCTGGAGATGTACCGCGCCCGGCAGACCGACGCCGAACAGAACCGCCCGCATTACGCCGACCCGCTCAGCTGCCCGGTCCTGGCCGTCGGAGCCGAGGAATACCTCGGGGAAGCGGTAGCACAACAGATGGCGCAAGTGGCCGACGACGTCCACGGCGTCGTCATCCCCGCGGCCGGTCACAACGTCGCGCTGGAGAACCCGACCGCTCTGGCCCAGGCCTACCTCGACTTCTTCGCAGCCGGCTGAGGTCCGGCACCGTCCCGTGCGGCGGCCGCAGACCACACGCGCACCGAATGGGAGCCCTTCGACCCGGTTCGCCACCGCCAGTACATCCGCGACCGGCTCCCCGATCCCTAACCCGCGCACAGGCAGGAACCGTCGCCTCCGCCTGAAGGCGGGGCTACCGGCATCCCGCTGCGGTCGACGCTGCCGTTCCGGCAGCGTCGTAGCTGTTGAGTCCGTGCTCTGCCCATCCGTGAGGCGCCCATGTCCAAGACCTTGGTCGGTACTTCCGACCCTGATCAGCCGCCGGCCGAGCCTGTTCCTCGTGATAAGCACGCCGAGCGCATGGTCCTGGTGGCCTTGCTCCAGCATTCGCGACTGGTCCCGTACGTCATGGCGGTCCTGCCGCCCGCGCATTTCAGCAGCCCGGCATGCCGGGAGGTCTTCCTTGCCCCCGCCACGAGGAGCCGTGCACCGGCCCGCTGCTACTCCGTCACTCCAGCACCGGTCCCGTGGCACGGTGATGCCCGCGCACCGCCTTACGGGCCGCATCACGCGAATCTCCGAAGGTCAGCCAGACAATCGGGAACGCTAGGCTGGCCGTGGTCCGGAGCAAACGTGTCAGCACTGACATCGCCGACGTCGTCACGTGATGCGGGCTACGAGGAGGGCAATGTCGTCGGTTCCGGGAACGGCCAGCATGGCGTGCTCGAGCAGGTTGTCGGCGAGGTCGTCCACGTCTTGAGTGCCGCTGGCTTCGGTGAGGTGCCGTGCGAGGCGATCGGTGGCGTGGTCGATGTCGGTGTCTGGAGCTTCAACGAGACCGTCGGTGTACAGGATGAGGACCGTGCCCGGCGGCACGGGGATGTTGAGGGTGGGGTAGCTGGCGCTTGAAGTGACCCCGAGCAGGATGCCGGGCGTCAAGGTCAGAGCCTCGGCGCGGCCGTCGGGGTGTCGGATCAGGGGTGGGGGATGACCGGCGGTAGCCAGTCGAGCCTTGTGCCGTGCCAGATCCAGGTGGACATACAGGCAGCTGGTGAACAGGCCAGGGTTGAGGTCGGCGATGAGGCGGTTGGTCCGGACGAGGACGGCGCCCGGTGGGGTGTGGGCGGTGGCGTGGGCGTGGACGGCCGTGCGGACCTGGCCCATGAGTGCGGCGGCCTGGACGTTGTGGCCCTGGACGTCGCCGATGGTGACGACTGCGCACTGGGGCCCGCAACGGATGAGGTCGTAGAAGTCCCCGCCGATGTCCGTGCCGTGGCCGGCAGGCAGGTAGCGGGCGGTGACCTGCAATCCGGCGATGGCGGGCAGGGCTTGTGGGAGTAGGCCGGCCTGCAAGGTCCGGGCCAGGTTGAGGTTGGCATCGTAAAGGCGAGCGCGGTCCAGGACCTGGGCGATCAGACCGGCGAGCGAGGTCAGGATGGCGCGTTCGGCCGTGGGGAAGGCGCGTGAGCGGTCGTAGGACAGGGCGAGCAGACCAATGGGGCGGCCGGAAACGATCAGGGGCAGGAAGGCCCAGGCATCGCGGTCCTGGTAGCGGGGAGCATCGGGGCAGGCGCGCTGGAAGTCGGCGTAGCTGGAGAAGAAGACTGGCGAGCCGCTGGTCAGTACCTGCACGGGTGGTGTCGGCTCGGTCAGGGGCTTGCCATCGAAGCGGGCCAGGAACTCAGGGCTGTAGCCGCGGTGACCTCCGATCCGAAGACGTCCGCCTTCGGCCAGCATCAGGGCCAGCCCTTGGGCCCCGAAGCCGGGCACCAGTTGATCGGCCAGTAGGTCGACGACGTCCTTGACGTGTACTGCCTCGCTGAGGGTCGCCGCCACGTGCATCAGGTGATAGAGGGTGGTCGCGCCGGCCGACTCGGCTGCGCCTCGCGGTGTCTGCGCCGGTAGTGCGGTGGCGTTTCCGCATGGTCCCTGCGGCGTGGGCGTGATGTGGACGCTAACTCCTGAGTCGTCGGGATAGAGGTGGAAGGACAGCCGGTGGTGGGGCGGTCGCACAGCGGTGAAGGTGGTGGGCTGGCGACTGATGACCGCAGCTCGGTACCGTTCCTCGAAATCGGGATGGTTTAGCCATAGCAGGACCTTCCAGGGCTTGGAACCAACCAGCGGGGCGGCGCCGACGTCCAGCAGTTCGGCGGCGGCGGCGTTGAGGTAGGTCACCCGACCATCGAGGTCCAGTGAGCAGCAGCCCACAGGGAGCCGCTCGGTGAACTGGTGTGCGGCCAGGGCGTCTGCGTGTTCCGGTGTGGTGTGCCGGAGTGGGGCCAGTGTCCGTGGTGTCGGCTCGGCGAGCAGCGGCTGGCCTTCGTCAGCTGCCCGCTGTAGGAGCAGGCCCGCATGGCGGCAGAAGTCGTCGATCGTGTCCCGCTCTCGCGAGCTCAGTGCGGGTGGGTGCCAGACCGGCCACAGCAGTACCAGTCCGCCCCAGACCGTGTCCCCGTGGGTGAACGGGACAGCTGCCAGCATGAAGTCGTAGGGCAGCACGAACCCCAGTCGTGGGTAGCGACGGGCCATCTCCTCCTGGCTCCCCACCCACACCAGGCCCCGCTGTCGCACGGCATCTGCCAGGGGCATGGGGTCGTCGAGCGCTATCCGCGCCCATGGCGCCGCCATCTTCCGGGGGCCGCCGGACAGCATCGCAAGCTCCAGCGCCTTGCCGCCGGGTGGCAAGAGATACAGCGCGCCGATAGACGCCCTGCAGTCCTGCAGCACGTTCTCCAACAGCCGCGCAAGCTGTTCCAGGCCCGGCCCGGCGCTTGACGGCGATGCTTCCTGCACTGTCGTCACCAACCTGGCGCTGTGCACCGGCATCCGGAAATCGCGGGTTAGCCCAGCCAGCCGGAGCTGCCACCGCCCGTCATTCCTGCGCCTGCCCGGGCTTGCCTGGCCATATACCTGCCGCGGGGCGCCGCCTCCACGGATGCTTCGCATGAAGCGCGGTGGTCCTGGAACGGCCCGGGCGGTGGGCTCGGATAGCACACACAGTCGGCGACGTCCGGGCCGGCCTCGGTGGTGTCACCGGCAGTGGGCACAGCGAGCGTGGTGGATGTGGCGAGCAGGCAACGCTGGACCCACCAATCGCGTGACGGAGCGGCCATCGCCCCCACCCGAGGGCTGAATCCTGTGCCGCGGAGCCACAGCCGCACCTCCAGAATGCACCCGCGTCCCGCGCGAGACACGCTGGATATATGCCCGGTCAAGGAGCCGTCCGTCATCGTCCTTCCGCCCGTGGACGGCCGCGGGGTCACGATCAACGGGGTGGCTCCGGGTCGGCTGGAACCTGCTGATGCCCGCCCGCGCGGCGCGCAGCCCGTAACCCCCAGCATCCCGCCCGGTTACGTGGTGAGGGCCGGGCGCGCGCCCCACGCGGCCCCGCCGGCGCGTCCTCCCGTCTCGACGCGCTCGACTAGCTAGGGGGCATGGGTATGGTGGCTGGGCGGCCTCGCCCACCCTCCGCCCGAGCCGGCGAGGCCGCTCAGCGCACGACGCAGATCGCGTCCGGGTTCCACCAGTAGGCCTTCGCGGGACTGTACGAGTGGTGGCGGAACAAGGAGGTCGCCAGCGACGACGACCCAGGCGCCTGGCTGGCCACGTGCACGATCATCACGAGGGGCCGACTCCGTGGCATGGGTGCAGTGCCAGCGCAGCACGGACCTAACAAACGCAGCTACGACCCCTACAACTTCCGCGCCAACCAGAACATCCTGCCCGCCACCTCCTGAGCGGCGGTTCCTCCCGGCCTGGTGCAGGTGCAGGTGCAGGTGCAGGTGCGGCGTTGCCCGGACCAGGCCGACACGCTGTTCGAGGTGCATCCGGCAAGGCCGGCGGGGGCAAGACCGCCCGGGCCCTGGTCCAAGGATGTGCCGGAGGTCGCGCCCCCCGGCTGCCGGACACCGGCGGCGAAGGCTCATCGCCGACGCGGTCCCGCACCACGCTGCCGCAGCGCCGCGCCGGCCGCAGATCTGCGGCAAACCCGCAGTCGGGGCCTGGGAGCCGCTCGAAACCGGGGCTCGATCCTGCGGGTAAACACGGATCTGCGTGGCCAAGAAGTCGGGCACCCTGGCAGCGGGGCATCGACCTTCCAGATCTCGAGGCGATCCCGATGAGCACAGGAGTGGGCCTCGCGACCTGTCCGGCGGTGTCCGCATCCGGCAGGCGGGCCCGCCTGCCGGACACTGACCGCAGCGGGTGGATGCGTCCGGCTGAAGGCGCTGAGGACAGCACTGCCGTGCTACTGGATCACAGGGCAGAAGGTCCAGGCCGGTCCGAGTCCCGGACCGCTGTCGCCGAAGGGGAAGCCCAGCCGGCGCAGCCCGCGTCGACGGCTCGTTGAAGGCACATACCAGTCAGGAGACGTCTCTCCGATGACAACACACGAAGGACATGCTCCTCCCGCACCTCTCGAAGTCTCCGAGGTGGTCTGCACACCGATGGCCGTGATCGACGGGGAAGGCGCCGTGTTGTGGTGGACCCGGACAGCCCAACAGCTGATCGGCTATTCCCCGGCGCAGGCGATGGGGCGGCCAGCAGCGAGCATGCTGGCATCAGCCACGGACTGGACGACGGCATCCGCCCTTGCACGGCGTTCCCAGGCCCCGGATGTCTGGTCCGGCACTGTCAGGCTCCGCCACATCGACGGGCGCGCCCTCGAGGTGGGGCTGCGGCTCTCCCGGCTGTCCGGGGCGGACGGCGTCGTCCGGTGGCTCGTCTCGGCGACCCGGGCGGATGCCGTGCTCTCTTCGCCGGCCGGAGGTCTGAGGCCGTCCTCGCTCCTGGGTCGCGCACCGGTCGCCATCTGCATCCGCGATGCGGGGCTGCGTTGCACCTGGGTGAACGGCACCGCGGAACTCCTCGACGGAATTCCTGCCGCGACGCGGCTTGGCCGGCGTCTGTCGGACGTGCGGCCCAGCACCGAGTCCGAAGCGCTGGAGACGGCGATGCGGCAGGTCTTGCAGAGCGGGACCTCGGCCATCGACCTCGAGTATCCGGAATGGCTCTCGGCGGTCGGTGCGTACGGCCCTTTCGCGGCGTCGTACTTCCGCCTCGACGGCCCCGACGGCAGCCCGCCGGCCGTGTGCGCGATGTGGGTGAACAGCGCCGACAGGGACCGGGCCCGCGAACGCCTGGCGATCATAGGCGAGGCCGCCAGCCGTGTCGGCACGACCTTGGACGTCGCGCGGACGGGTCAGGAGCTGGCCGACATCGCGGTACCGCTCCTGGCGGACTTCGCGATCGTCGACCTGGCCGACTCGGTCCAACTCGGCCAGGACGCCCTGCTCTACCCGGCTCCGGTAGGTGGTCCGACCCCCGTCTTCCGCCGCGCGGGCCTGGCGTCCGTCAACCCGGGGGCCCCGGAGGCCATCTGGATGCCCGGGGAGGAGATCTCCGTCCCACCGACCTCGACCTACGCCCGCGTCCTGTCCACGGGAACACCGTCCAGGGCGATCCTGCGGTCTCTGCCCGACGGCCGTCCCCACCGGGGGACGGCTTGGGACGAGAAGATCCACGAGTACGGGATCCACGCCTTCATGGTCGTGCCGATCCATGCACGGGGCGAGGCGTTGGGCGTGGCGGCCTTCGCCCGTTCGAGAAACCCGGTGCCGTTCGAGGACGGCGATCTGCTCCTCGCGGAGGAGATCGTGGCGCAGGCTGCGGTCAGCCTGAAGAACGCCAACCGATATACGCGCGAACGCGCCATCGCACTGGCCCTCCAACGCAACCTGCTTCCACAACGCCTGACGGGCGGATCCGCCGTCGACGTGGCTTCGCGCTACTTGCCGGCCGACATCGACGCGGGGGTCGGCGGGGACTGGTTCGACGTGATTCCGCTGTCCGGGGCTCGGGTGGCACTGGTCGTGGGCGACGTGGTCGGGCACGGCATCGAGGCAGCCGCGACGATGGGCCGGCTGCGCACCGCCGTACGGGCCCTCGCCGACCTGGACTTGCCCCCCGACGATCTGCTCACCCACCTCGACGATTTGATCATCCGTCTCACCCGGGAGGACGGCGTCCAGGAACTGGCGACTCAAGTCCTGTGGGCCACCTGCCTGTACGTCATCTACGACCCGGTGACGAGACGATGCACCATGGCACGCGCCGGCCACCCACCGCCCGCGGTCATACACCCGCACGGCCATGTCACCTTCCCCGATCTCCCGCCCGGAACTCCCCTCGGCGTGGGTCTGTCCGCATTCGAAGCCATCGAGATCGAAGTGCCGGAAGGCAGCGTGCTCGCCCTGTACACGGACGGCCTGATCGAATCACGGACTCAGGACGTCGACGCCGGGACCGACCGTCTTCGGGCCGTCCTGGCACAGCACGGCCTCCCGCTGGACGAGCAGTGCTCCGCCGTCGTCGACGCCCTGTCAACGCACCCGCCGGCCGACGACGTCACTCTGCTCATGGCCCGAACCCACGTACTCGGGCCGTGTCAGGTCGCCTCCTGGGACCTGCCTCCCGACCCGGCTGCCGTCGGCAGGGCCCGGTCCCTGTCGGCGCGCCAGTTGGCGACCTGGGGACTGGAACGTCTGGCGGCATCCACGGAACTCATCGTCAGTGAACTCGTCACCAACGCCATACGACATGGCAAGGGGCCGATCAGCCTCCGCCTCATTCGCGACGAATTCGTGACCTGCGAAGTCTCCGATACCAGCAACAGCCTTCCGCGCCTGCGCCACGCCCGCATCACCGACGAGAACGGCCGCGGTCTGCTCCTGGTCAACCGGCTCTCGCAACGACGCGGAATCCGCTACGCGACGGGCGAGGGGAAGATCGTCTGGGCCGAACAGGAATTGACACCCGGCATCTGACATACGCCCCGAGAAGGCGTCGTCCCGTGAGCTGCCGAACCCCAACATCGGGATCTGCGGCTCAGGGCATGGCGGCCTTCGCGGAATTCCACAGCACGCCGCGGTTGACGCGATCGGGATAGCGACTGACCATCGCCTCGTACAGCGCGTTGACGTCCTTGGCTTCCTTCCGCGCGGCTGAAAAGTCCATGATGTAGCGGCGGGTGCGCGCGATGTCCTCGGGGCTGTCGGGATCCCCGTCCCGCTTGTACCCCGACACGACTGAGGTCGGGTCGAGCTGTTCGATGGTGTCCAGGGCCTTCAGCCAGCTCTCCCGCCCGGCGGCCAGGGACTCGGCCAGGTACATGGCGAGCTGGTCCCTCATTGCGGTCTCCGGGGCGACCCGGCCGGAAACCGTGCGGAATTCGGCGGCGGCCGCCACGATCACCATGAGAACCGAACACCTTGAAGAACTGGACAAAAGCATGGATCGCTGAGATCGCCGCGAGCCCTGGTCAGCCCGGCTCCTGATGCCACGGTCCGCTGTGGTCCGGCTCAGCGAAGGTCTCGGGGTGGGTGTGTGATCGGACGTCCGGCGTCAATCCGCAGGCACGAGCGCAGTCATCCTTTCGGGGCTCAGCGGCGCGTGCGCGGCTGTGCCTGGCATCAACGTGCGAACTTCTCGATGGCCGCTGGGGTGACGGGGGTGAAGAAGTTGACGAGGTTGCCGTCGGGGTCGCGGAACAGCAGTGACCGGTTGCCCCAGGGCATCGTGGTGGGCCCGCCGACGAAGTCGGTGACGAAGTCGGTCAGGTTCTGGCGAACGCGGTCCACGTCGTCGACGAGGAACTCGGTGATCACGCTGTGGTTGTCCGCCGGTCGGGCAGAGCCGGGGGCGAACAGCGGGACGGTGCGGGTGCCGGCGATCGCGAGAGTGGCGCCCGCGGTCTCGAGCTCGGCGAAGTCCGCGGTGGCCCACGTCGCCCGCGCCCCTGTGGCTCGCTCGTAGAACTCGACGAGGCGGGCCACGTCGCTGGTGATGATGCGGATGGAGACGAAATCCACGGGATCTCCTTGGCTGTGCTGAAGGGCGTGCACTGCGCAGGCTAGGAGAAATAGTGGACAGAATCGGTCCTGTATAGACCTTAAACTGTGAGTATGTCTCGCCCCACCGGCCGCGTGCTGACACTCCTGGAGCTGCTGCAGTCGGGCGGCACCCGGACGATGGCCGAACTCGCCGACCGGCTCGGCGTCGAAGGGCGCACTGTGCGGCGATACGTGGACCAGCTGATCGACCTGGACGTGCCCGTGGAATCGGTGCGCGGCCGCTACGGCGGGTACCGGCTCGCCCCGGGGTACCGCTTGCCTCCGCTCATGCTCAGCGAAGACGAGGCGCTGGCCGTACTGCTCGGCCTGGTCGCCGGGCGCCGCGCAGGGCTGACCACGACGGAGCGTACGGCGAACGAGACGGCATCGGCGAAGATCCGGCGGGTGCTGCCCAAGCACGTCGCCCGTCGGCTCGACGCCCTCCTGGAGGCTCTCGCCTTCACGGATCAGCCGGGCGAGTTCGCCACTCCGGACGCTGCGGTGCTGCTCGCCATCGCCGACGCGGTGCGCCACCGCCGACCGCTGTCGATCCGCTACGCCGACCGCGACGGACGGCGCGGCGAACGCACGCTGCACGCGTACGGGATCGTCGCCCATTCGGGCCGGTGGTACGTCACGGGCGTGGATGCCCGGAGCGGCGAGGACCGGACCTTCCGGCTCGACCGCATCGCAGACGTGCGGACCCTGCCCGGCTCTTTCGAAGCGCCCGTGGATCCCGATCCGGCGCAGCGCGTGTTGGCAGGGTTCGCCACGGCCGAGTACCAGCATGAGGTGACCTTGCGGATCCACGGGACAGTTGATCAGATCCGTGCTCACCTTCCCGCCGGCATCGCGAGCCTGGAGGGGCACCCCGAGCCTGCGGCAGCCCAGGACATGGAGACCGAGCGCTGGCTGCGCGTCGAACTACGGGCGGAGCGGCTCGACTGGTTGCCCCGGGTGCTCGCAACCCTCGACCGGCCGTTCGTCGTCGAGCGCCCCCATGAACTGCGCGACCAGGGCTTGATCAAGTTCCGTAGGTGTCCGGATCGTTGGTGATGCCCAGGATGGGGAGTGCTCGCTCGGGTTCGTCGCGGATGGCTCGGGTGGTCTTGGCGATGTTGTCGGCTCCGAGGGTTTTCAGCACGCCGATGGCGAGGTTGCGGAGGGTCGCCATGGCTCGTGGTGCGGTCCCCGCGTGGACGGTGGAGGCATCCTCGGCGAAGGTGACGTCCCTGATGTGGTGCGAGGAGTTCTCGATTCCCCAGTGCCCGCGAATCGCGGCGGCCAGATCGGCCGGGCCGGCCTGGTGGGCGTCGAGGCTGGTGACGGCGTAGACACTCTCACGGGTTTCGCGCTTGCCGGTCTGCTTGCGGCGGCGGTGGACGCGGATGGCCAGGCGGCCGTGGGGGAAGGCGATCCCGCCGAGTTCCTCAGCGATCGCGCAGGTCTTGATCGAGCGGGACTCGCGCCTGCCGTGCCCGAAGGCGGAGGCGGTGTGCTGGACTGCGATGTCCCGCCACGGCAGGGCCGCGAGCTGGCGGTGGGCGATCGGCTGGTTGGTCTTGATCACGGCGATGTAGTGGGCCTTCTTGGTCTCGACCAGCCAGGAGATGTTCGCCTTGACCGAGTGCAGGGCGTCGAAGGTGACGACGGCGCCAGCCAGGTCCAGCGGCGCCAGGAGCGGTTGGAAGTGTGTGGTTTCGTTCGTCTTCGCGCCGACCTCCACCTGGGCGAGGGTCACGACGGTGCCGTGGGTGACCGCGGAGAGCAGATGCCGGCGCGTCGCGGCCAGACGGGCTGATCCCTTGAGTGCTTTGCCGTCGACAGCGATCACGCGCGGCCGCCCGGACGCGGAGGGCGACGGCGCCTGGGCGGGCTCGGTGGCGGCGCGATGCCGGTCGGCCAGGTAGGCGCCCACCGCCCGGTCCAGGGCGTCACCGTCAACAGCCCCCAGCACACGGCCGATCGTGGCAGGCGACGGAGCGCGCCGCCATCTGAGCAGGTGGCGGCGGATACCGATCACTGTCAGGAGTGCGTTCGAAGCACGCTGGCCCCACTCGGCGAGTTCGTCGATGCTCCTGGCTCCCGAGACGACCGCGCAGGCGGACACCAGCAGGATCGCGGTCAGCGAGTACCACCGGCCCCGCCGGGAGCGCGGGTCGGGTACCGAGTCGAAGTAGGGACGCAGGTCGGCGATCCGACCGGCATCCAGTGGACCCAGCTTCACCAGCACGGCAGGGATGGGAGAAGATACAGCGGCAGGCACGGGCAACCTCGTGATCATCGGGCTTAGACACCACAATGATCACGAAGCCCGTGCCTGCCCTGTTATACGCCCCAACCGGTCACAACCCGACCAGCCGCACACCCCAGGAACTTGCAGCCGCCCTGCTGCGCGACCTCGTCATCGCGTTCGCCGATCGCCTCGCTTCCCACGCCCGACGAGTCTGACGGAGGGCGAGGAACCCACATCATGGGATGGCGCAGCCAGCACGTCGCGCGGGCCGGTGCAGATGACGGTGACGGGGGGGATGGGTCAGCTGGGTGGGGGAGCGGTGTTCGCTGTCGTGCCGCTGGTCGTCGCAGCCGTGTTCACCTTTCTGCCCGCCGATCAAGCCGTACGGGTCGGTGTCGGTGGTGATGGTCTCGCCGGCCCCGTGGCCGAGACCAGCCTCGCCCGCGCACCGCCCGCCGTGACTGGCGCCCGCGCCGGGAAATCCCACCCATCGGCGGATCCGCGCCTGTGCATCGAGCTGGTGCTCTCGAAGCTGCGCTTCCGGCGCGCCTGCTCCTTCTGCCAGCACGGCCGATGCCTCACCTACTGCCGCTTGGCCTGGGCCGCCGTTGCTGGGGCTGCTGGAACGGTGGCGGGCCCATGGCGGGGTGTGGGATCGGGAACCGACAGCTCGTGAGGTGCGTCCGCCAAGTGACGGGTCGGCGGGGCCCTCTGTTTGCGGAGATGGAGAACATGTTCGTTGTGGTGATGCTCGGCGTGCTGGCGCTTGTCGTCGGCGGGTGCGTCTGCGTGGTGTGGGCGGAGCGCGGCGGACCCCGCTGGGTCCGTGTCGTTGCGACCGTGACGCTTGCTGCGGGGGAGTTGCTTCGCCAATCGGACAGGAGCCGGCGCCGGAGCTTGAGCCGGACGGGCGGCGACGGCGACTAGGAACCCGGGCGCGATGGCACCCGGCGCCGCGAGCGCCGCTCGCCGCCGGCGGAGGCGGCGTTGTGACGGCAGGTGCGCCCGGAGCGCCTTGATGTCACCAAGCCAGGCGGCGAGTTGTGCTGCGCGGGTCGCTGCGCCGCGTGGAGTCCATCACCTGGTGCTCCCATTGCCTGGCCTCCGCCTGGTCCACTTATGGACGGTCCAAGGCCGGCGAACCGATCCGCGCTGGGGGCGGCCGCTTACGCCGGTGGACTCGGCGTGTCATCCCGCGACGAGGTTGACGCGGTCGCTGCCGCTGCGCTCGCCGCGGGCGGCTCTGAGGCGGATGGCGCCGAGGACCACGGCTTCCTTGTACTCGCGTAGCTTCGTCGACCTCGACGGCCACCCCTGGCAAGCCATGTGGATGGACCCGGCGGCGGCACAGCGGGGCCTTGAGGAGTTCGCGGCTCCCACGTAAGACCCAACGCCCCCAACTGACCCGTCACCAACGCGTTCCGCGGTCTGCGGTCGTCGGCCAGCCGTGGGTCCACAGTCGGCGACGGTCGCAGCGAAACGCCGACGCGGCACCGGCTCGCACATATGCGTGTTCGAGATGGACCCAGGCCCGTGTGAGCTTCGATGCAGACTGGGTGCCACTTTCAGCCCGTACGTGCCAGCATGTCGCGCATGATCAGGGCGGCGGATGCCGGAGCGGCCTTGACGAAACCGAAGAACGGCCCGAAATCCTGCGCCGCGGAGAAGCCGGTGAGATACAGCCCAGGAACGGTGCTCTGGAGGGCTTCGTCCAGCACTGGAGAGCCATTTCGCATCTTGATGCGTTCCACCAGGTCCGCCAGGAACGGGACGCGGGCCAGTTCGGCCGCGTATCCAGTGGCGAAGATCACCTGATCCACGGTCAGGGACTGAGTGTTCGACATCGTGATCCGCACCGGCCCGCCGTCCACTGTCGGCTCCGCCAGGACCACTGCGGTCTCCGGCCAGATCCGGACGTCGGCCGCATCGAGCCGCGCCGGCAGCCACGGCTCCAGCGTGCCGCGGCCGGCCTCCCAACATCGCGCCAGGATTGCTTCCCGTACGGGAACCGGCAAGCGGCGCCACCATCCGGAACCCCGCATCGTGGCCTCGAGGTAGTCGTCAAAGAACGTCCAACTCACCGACGCGAAACGGGGCATGGGATGGCGGTGCACCACATCGACGCGAGCCGCCCCGTGTTCACCGATCAGAGCCGCCCACTCATACGCACTCTGTCGGCCTCCGACGATGAGCACACGCTGCCCGGACAGGGCAGCGAAGCGGACCAGGTCACAGCTGTGGGACGCGCGGCCGGACGGGATCGAGCCGCCCCAATCGGGTAGTCGGGTGAAATAGCTGATACCCGGCGCGGCGACCACGACATCGGCGCGTATCCGCTCGCCGCTGTCGAGCTCTGCGTGAAACGTGCCGTCCCGGTGGGTGAGGCGCGTGACCAGGTCCTGCCTCAGGGTGATGCCTTTGGCGCGGCGGAACCAGTCGGCATACTCACGAAAGAGCTCCACGGGAATCGGATCAACCTCTTTGGGCGAGAGGGCCCGTTCCCGCAGATACGCCTCCAGGGTGTAGACGCCGGTGGCGTCCAGATGCCAGTCGATGCCCGAACGCAGCAGCATTCCCTGCGGCATGTGCTCGGACCAGAACCCCATCGGCCGTCCGACCACGACGGCATCCACGCCTCGGTCACCGGCGAGCGCGGCCGCCGACAGCGCAAACGGCCCCCCGCCGATGATGAGCATCGGCACCGACGTGGAATCCTGCATCGGCGTCTCAGGGCTCCGTTCATTCGTCACTCGGGCCACACCGGCGGCCTCTTCTCCAGGAAGGATGCAATGCCTTCGCGAGCTGCCGGGGTCTGAGAGGCATCAGCCATGACCTCGCAAGCGATCTCATAAGCGTCGGATTCGGGACGGTCCAGCTGTGCGTAGAGGGTTCGCTTCCCCAGCGCCTTGCTGGCCGCGCTGCCACGACTGGCCCGGGCGAGGAGTTCCTCGACCGCCTCGTCCAGTTCGCCGTCGGGGACCACTCGATTGACCAGTCCCCACTCCAGGGCGGTACGGGAACCGATCACCTCGCCGGTGAGAGCCATCTCCATGAGTCGCTTGCGTCCGATGGAGCGGGCCACCGGCACGGCAGGCGTGTGGCAGAACCAACCCCCCTTGCCGCCGGGAAGTGCAAATCCGGCAGACTCACCCGCCACCGCCAGGTCACACGATGCCACGAGCTGACAACCTGCGGCCGTGGCCAAACCATGCACTCTGGCCACCACCACTTGCGGTGCGGACTGAAGAAGCCGCATGACGTCCGTACACAGATGCAGCAGCTCCCGAATGCCCTTGGCGTCCTGTGCGAGCACGTCGGAGAAGTCATGCCCGGCACTGAAAACCGGTCCATTCGCCGCCAGAACAACCCCTACGGCCGACGAGCCCGCCACCTCGGTCAGTGCCTTCTGCAACTCGCGAAGCAGCTCCCAGCTCAAGGCATTTCGGCGTTCAGGCCGATTCAGGGTGATCCAGACGGAATCCCCTTGACTGGCCATGACGAGATTCTCATATGCGGCCACAAGAGAATTTTATCGTAGATTCTGGCGATCTATCCCGAATGGGCGAGGCGTGGCCGAGTCGGCGTCGGGACGGCGCCACATCGCGGACTCCGTCCACATGGGAGTTCCCCCTCCGGGCCGGACAGCCTGATACTGAGACGGAAGGTGGTTGCGTCCTTGGAAGGGGTGAACGGGGTCCCACCTGATCCGGGTGTTTGCCCCGGCACCGGGTGGCGGGCGTCCGAGGCGGCGCGACGCGAGAGCGCCTCACCCATTCCGGCCGTACCGCCGGTCACGACGATCACCTTCGACTGCAGCCCTGACATGCTTCCCAGTTTCCTTACCGATCATTACGGAATGACCCTCCGTCGCGCCCAGAAGGTGAGGCCACTCGCGGCGCGCGGAGGGTGTGATCGAGCCCAACATTGGGAATGACCGATCGTTCCAGATTGGATGAGATGCACCGTGCCTGCGCGGGGGTGAAGGGGTGCAGGGCGGGGCGCGTCAATCCAGGGAGCACCGTCAGCTGTACCCGGTGATCATGCTGCGCGTAGACGCCCGTCGGCGCGCCGGCCTGTCATTGGCATTGCCTTCACGGGCCACCGCGCCAGTCCTCGGGGCTGCTGAAGGCCCCTCAGGTCACGTCGTCTCACCGTCGAAGCGGTCGTCGGTGTCCGGCTGCGCAGGCAGGGCCTGGCTGGCGGACACTGGTTCCACCTCGCCGATGTCCTGAGGTGTGAGGTCGAGGTCGGAGATCTCGTGGTCGCCGGGTTCTGCTTCCTGTTTTCGGGCCTTGCGCCGGTCGTTGAGAAGGGAAAAGACAACGGCGGCGAAATAGAGCACCCAGATCGGCGCGGCCAGCGCCAGCATGGTCAGCGGGTCCGTGCTCGGCGTCGCCACAGCCGAAAAGGCCGTGATTCCCATGATCATGCCGCGCCACCAGCCGATTATCCGCCGTCCGGACAGCACTCCGGTGAGGTTCAGCATCACTAGCAGCAGTGGCATCTCGAAGGAGAGGCCGAAGACGACGACCATGCGGGTGACGAGGTCGAGCAGATCGTCCAGCGGCAGCAGGTTGTCGACCCCGTGCGGGGTGAAGCCGATCAATACCTTCGCGGTCGTGGGCAGCACCTTGTAGGCGAAGAAGGCGCCGCCGCAGAACAGCGGGACGCCCGCGCAGACGAATGCATAGGCGTATTTCCGTTCGTGCTTGTGCAGGCCGGGGGCAACGAACGCCCACAGTTGGTACAGCCATACCGGCGAGGCCAGTACGACGCCGGCCATGAGGGACACTTTCAGCGTCAGGGTGAAGGGCGCGAGCAGACCATTGATCGTGATCCGCGCGCAGGTGGTGTTTGCGGTCCGCTTGGCCAGATCGGCGAAGGACGTCGGGCAGCCGACCGAGTCCAGTACCGGCCTGGTGGAGAAGTTCACGATGCCCTTGTAGTGGAAGGCCGCGGCGATCGTGACGACCAGGATGGCAAGGAGGGCCTTGACGAGCCGGTTACGGATCTCACGAAGGTGCTTCGCGAGCGGCATCCGCCGCTCGGGATCCTCTTCTTTGTTGCGGGCCGATTGGGGCACGCCACGTCCTCATCTCGTGCGGCGGACCGGAGATTGCCGGCCCTGCGTCAGTACGGTTCGCCGTGGCGCCGGTTGCGGCCGGTGGTGCGTCCGGGAGGCGGTTGTCCGGGTCGGCACCACTTACCGTGGTCGCTGCTTCGGCCCGGGCGCCGGGCGAAACCGCGGACAGTGATGCGGGCGGCCCGGCAGTGCGAGAGGTGAGCGGACCGGCAGGTCTTCGGGCAGCGTCTCGTGCGGGGATGTGCCGAGGGCGCGCACGACCGGGCTCAGTCTCAGCGGCTGGTCGTGCTGTCCGCTGGCGCGGTGCGGGCGGTGGCGGTGTCTTCGGGAGCGTCCGGGATCGTTCCCGTTCCCGGTGCAGGTTCAGGCTCGGGCTCGGGGCGTGGCTCGTTTGAGGCGCCGTCGTCGTTCATGGCCTTGGTCTCGCTCTTGAGAATCCGCATGGACTTGCCGAGCGCCCGGGCTGTGTCGGGTAGCTTCTTCGAGCCGAAGATCAAAACCAGCACCGCGACCAGGATCAGCAGGTGCCAGGGTTCCAGCGCGTTGCGGAACATCGTCACACCGCCCCTGCGAACGTGTCGGCCTTCGTGCCTGTCTCGGCGATCCGTGCCGCTTGTTCGTGCGAGGCGGTGGTGGGGACGGGGGCGTCCGCGGCGCATCGTGTCGTGCTGCCCCGAGCATGGCCCCGGCGCTCTGCGGGCGCGCGCAGGGCCTCGGCCGCTGCCCGAGGAAGCGTCCGGCACGGTTGCCCGTTCGCCGATGGGGCGAAGAGTTCCCCTTCCGGCTCTGCACCGACGGATGGCTGGCACTCGTCGTCGCAGAAGGCGATCCGCAGGAGGTGGCCGGGCAGTCCGGCGTCCGTGCCCGCGCCCGCGCCCGCGGTCTCGTGCGCGGGCGCCGGGGAGGAGGCTTCCCGGTGCACTGGGCACTGTGGTGTCACCGGTGTCCGCCGCCCGTGCCATCGGGAGATTCCCACGGCGTCGTCCAGCCAGGCCTTGCGGGCGAATTCGTCGCCCGTCGCCGCCGCAACCGCAGGGAGCCGGACCGCAGGCGGGCTTGTGGCCAGGCACACTTCGCCGCCTGTGACCTGCATGGCCACCTGCGCCGGCTGCCCCGCCAGCGGAGTGTGCGGGGGCGTTTGGGCCGGATGGAGCCCCAGCTGCTGCCCCTGGGAACACCTGCGTTCGGGCACCTGGAACAGCCGGTGCGTCTTCGCGTTCGGCCACGGTGCGTTCATCGGCTTTGACTGGCGTGACCGTCCCTGTTGCCGGCTGGCGCGATGTTCACGCGTGGCGGTCGGGCGGGGGAGTCGGCCGGCTGTTGCGGGGGCGTGCCGGGTGTTGATGTCCTTGGCGGTCATGTGTCCTTCTTCGGGTCGGGTCGGGTCGGGTCGGTGTCGGTGTCGGTTCAGGTTCCGGGGCGCCCGGCGGCTGTCCAGGCGGCGTACTCCTGGCGGACGTAGAAGCGGCGGCTGGGAGCGGGCGTGGTCGCGTCGGGGTGGTGCGGGCCGGCCACGAGGTGGGGATGGCGGCAGTCGTGCAGGAGGAGTTGTTCGGCGGTTTCTGCGGCTGCTGCGAGGGGGCCGGGGCGGGGGTCGTTCAGGGCCATGCGGTCCATGAGGGCGGCCCGGCGTAGCAGCCGGGCCCGTTCGGCGGCTGTCGCGTCGAGCGGGGGGCGGGTGACGGTCGGTGCTTGGCGGCCGTCGCGTTCGGCGTCGAGAGCGAGTATTTGGTGCATCTCGCGGTGCAGATCGGGTGCGTTGGTGTACGCCTCGCGGGCAGGCGGGGCGCCGATGTCCTCGTGGCTGTTCGGGGTGAGGTCCACGGTCACCACTCCGCCGGTACGCAAGGGCCGACGCCGCAGCGTCGACACAGCACCCTGTCGTGGTCGGGGCCGCCGCGATCGAGGGCCGGTGGATGCGCCGCGGACCGCAGGGGAACCTGGGCCGGCCCTGGGCAACCGTCGATGGGGCAGGGCCCCTGGGTCGCGGAGGCCCACGCGCGGGGTCGTCGGGTGACGCGGCGCCGCAGCTCGCGCGGAATGCCCGGGCCGGTCATGCCGGACACCTCAGGCAGGCGCGGACCTCGCGGCCGTCGTGCGTCTGGTGGATCTCGGTCGACTGGGCGAGGTCTTGGACGATGCCGGTGCCGCGGCCGTGTTCGTCGGCGGCGATGTCGCGAGGAGGGCGCTCCACGGTCATGCCGGAGTCGGTGACGACGATGTGAAGAGTTCCGTGGTCGAGGACGAGCACCAGGGTCATGCGTTCGCGGCCGTACTGGGCGGCGTTGGTGGTGAGTTCGTCGACGATGAGGACGGCGGAGTCCCGCTCGCTTGTGGGCACGCTCCAGGTCTCGAGTAGATCGGCCGCGAAGTGACGAGCGGCGGAGACGTGCGCCTCCTGTGCGGGCAGGGTGAGCAACGCCTGGTGGCGGCAGGGTTGGTCGAGCAGCGAACTCGGGCGGGGCGAATCGGTCACAAACATGGTCGTCTGGCTTTTCTGTGGATGTGCGGAGCTTGGAATGGGGGAGAGCGCCAGCAACGTCGGGGCGGTTGGTGGGCCGGTCCTGATGGGCGCGGTTATTCAGTTCCACGGATGGCACATGCCCGTCGGTTCGGGCTATTCGTGCCTTTTGTGTAATTTCTTGTGGGTCACGTCAGTACGGTGACCTGGCTGGACCCACGCGCATGTGTCGGAGCTCGATCGATGCCGTACCCGGCCGGGCAGGACAAGCTGGGTCCCCTCGCGCGATCGTCGGCTCACTCACGCATCAAGCCGACCCAGGACCAGGCCGGTTCGCGGGAGCCGAGGGGAGGGTGCGAGGGGACCGGGAGGTGCTGGCCCGGGGTGGCCGGCCCGCCACTGCCCAAGCCCTGTGGCGGGAGCGGACCACAGCCGGCCGGCGACGGGGCCGCTGAGCTGCGCCGGTGCCGGCACAGTCTTTGCGATGACAGGTGGTGGGGGCGGAGCAGGAGCGCGGCGTGATGGCGGCGGTTGTCAATGCCTCATGATCGGATGGTGACCAGTTTCTGGCCGTTGCCTGTGAGCATCTCGAAGTGCTCGATGGCTCCCGGGGACATGGCAACCGCCCCTGTGATCGTGGTGCCGGGAGGGTACTGGCCCGCCCGCCAGGTGGCGCCGTCCGTCCTGGCGCCGCCGGGCCCCACCGCCTGCAGCCGGCAGGTGATTCCGGCGGGCGCGCCCTTGGCGGAGACCTCAAGGACACTGCCCCAGGCGGAGGGGTAGACCTTCACCGTGGCCGAGACACCGGTGGTGGGATCGCTTCCGGAGAAGGTGCGCCAGGCAGCCGGCGCGGTCGCCCCGGGTGGCTTCGCCTGGCTGCTCGGGGATCCGGTAGCCGCCAGCCATGTGCCGCCGGCCGCTGCCGCGATGAACGTCAGGGAGGCGGCGGCGCCGGCCAGTTGCAGACGCCAGGTCCTGCGGCGCCGGGCTGCAGCCTGGTCGAGCAGCCGGTCCAGGGCGCCCGCCTGTGGTGCCGGCGTCGCCGGCGCCACGGGCCGTGCGGGCGAAGGGCCCTGCGTGCTTTTGGCTGCCCGTGCCACCAGCCGGTCGGCCGGCTCCCCGTGCGCCGCCGGCGCTGTCCGGCCCGCGGCTTCGGCCTCGGTCGCGCTGACCGCCGCGAGCAGCGGGGGCAGTCCCGACAGCCGGATGTGTTCGGCCCGGCACTCGTCGCATTCCGTGAGGTGGACGCGCACCTGTTCGGTTTCTGCCGGGGGCAGTGTGCTCAGGACGTATCCGCCCAGCGCCAGCCGGAGGGCGTGGTGCTGCGCACTCATGGTCGCCACCTCCTGCACGCCGCGGTCATGGCTCGATCCCCCGCGCCTTAAGCGCCGGTCGTAGGGCGTGCAAGGTGGGGTACGTCCGCGGCTTCACGGTGTCCGGCGCGATGCCCGGCACTCGTGCGGCCGGCGCCATGGTCCGGCCCCGGTAGTGGGTCTCCGGCAGCACCGCGCGGTGGTGCGGGGACAGCGTCCGCACGGCGTCGGCAGCCACCCGGTTCTGCGGTGCCTGCTCGGTCTTGTCCTTGCCCGGTGCAGTTTCGGCGGCTCGCTCCAGTACGTCGCCGTGGGCCTTGGCAGGCCTGGCCTGCCGGGCCCGGTGCGCGTCGATGACCGATGCCGGGCGACGGTGCGCAGCCATGCCGGGGCCGGGCCGCGTGCCGGATCGCATGCGGCGGGACGCTGCCACGCCCGGAGCAGCGTCTCCTGCACCACGTCCTTGGCCCATTGTCGATCTCCTGAGGTCGCTCGCAGCACGTAGTGGAACAGGGGTCCTGCGTGCTCCGCGTACACAGTGCGCAGCGGTTCCTCATCCGCGGCCGAAAGAGTCCCTTTACCCAAGACACGGCGTGCGGAGCGATCCGGATCGGTCTTCAGGTCACGTTTTCGGAACTCCGCGACATAAGCCGATCACCGCGCACATGCACGGCTTTTTTCTGTAACGCACAGAGGCGCATAGGCAGCTCTCGGTGATGGTCCCGGGAGGTGCGCCGGCGGCTGGTCCCACGACATCACCGGGACCATGCGTGCACGGCGCCCGGGCAGGCCGACCGATCTGCGGCGATGCCAAAAAACCTCACAAAAGTGCAGAAATGTCGAACCGTATGGCCCTCGCCGTCCGTGGAGCCGGGCAGAAGCCGGCTTCCACGCAGTTCCTCATCGATGCCCCACGTGCCAAAGGACGGATCGCAGGCGACCGGGACACACCGCGCGACGCATCTGTTCCCGGCGCCGGCCACGCTCGCCGTGCTCTGGCACATCGAAGCCGGCGCCACCGCGCGGCCTCGGCCCGTACCCGGCGCACGCCACGGCGACGGCGCTGCGCGGCGCCGGACGCGTGCAGCGACCTCGACAGGCCGTGAACACGGCGTCCACCACACATCCCTGCGGTTGCCTGCCCTGCCGTCGCAGCCCCCGTCTCCCTCTGACCAGTCAGGAACCAACACCATGCATCTGAACTTCCGCACACCGGGCCGGCGATCACGCGTTGCGGCCGGGCTGGCCGTTGCCACCGTCGCCACCGTCGGCGCGCTGGGGCTCCTCAGCTCATGCGCTCAGTCGCCGCATTCCTCGCCCTCCGGAGCCGGCGCTGTCACACCCGGTCCGCGCCAGCACCAAACGGCCGGGATGCCCGGTGCCACAGGGCCGGGGAAGGCGGCGGGCACCCCTCCAGGCGCCTCGCCGATGCCCGGCATGAGCATGCCCACGAGTCACTCGCGTGCGGGCGCGCCGGCCGCGCCGGTGACCGGGAACGCCGTTGCGATCAAGAACTTCGCCTTCTCCCCGGCCACGTTGAAGGTGAAGGTGAGGACGACGGTGACCTGGACCAACCAGGACACCGACGACCACACCGTCACCAGCGCCGCAACGGGCGGCCCGTTGCAGTCCGCCGCCCTGGCCACCCACGCCACCTACAGCTACACGTTCACCAAACCCGGCACCTACGCCTACCTCTGCACCATCCATCCGTTCATGACCGCAACCGTGGAGGTGACCCGATGACCGACTACTACGACAGCCACAACGCAGCGCCGGACCACGACGCCGGCCGGTCCGATACCGAACACGGCATGACACGTCGCCAGCTCATCCGCCACGCAGGGTGGTTCGGCGGCGCGGTGGTACTGACCGTGGCCGGTGGAGAGGTGATCAGTCACATCGCCGACGCCCGGGACACCAACGCCGACGCCCAGGGCACCAGCGCCAACGCCCGGGGCACCAGCGCCAACGCCGGGGCCGGTGCCGCCGCCGCGGGAAGCGGCGCGCTGCGGTTCGTGCAGGTCTCCGACAGCCATATCGGGTTCCAGGGTCCTGCGAACATGGACGTGGCCGGATCGTTCACCGAAGCGATCAACCAGGTCAACTCGCTTGGCTTCAGGCCCGACTTCGTCATGCACAGTGGCGATCTGACCCACCTGTCCACGACCGGGCAGTTCGACCAGGTCAAGCAGATGATGGCAGCAATGAAGACAGACCGTGTCTTCACCGTACCGGGCGAGCACGACTCCATCGGCGATGCGGGCCGCGCCTACCGGCGGACCTTCGGCACGGGCACGCTCGGCGACGGCTGGTACAGCTTCGACACCCACGGCGTGCACTTCATCGCCCTGGTCAACACCCTGAGCCTGGAGAAGCTCGGCCACCTCGGCAACGAGCAGATCGACTTCGTCCGCAAGGACGTCGCCGGACTGCCGTCGGACACCCCGATCGTGGTCTTCAGCCACATCCCGCTGTTCGCGATGTACCCGCAGTGGGGGTGGAGCACCGACGACGCCCTCAAGGTCATCGCCCTCCTGCGCCGCTTTTCCTCCGTCACCTGTCTCAACGGGCACGTCCACCAGCTGTTCACCAAGACAGAGGGCAACATCACCTTCCACTCCGCCACCACCACCGCCTACCCCCTGCCCAAGCCGGGCCGTGCCCCCGCGCCCACCCCGCAGGTCGTCCCCGCCCGGCAGCTCAAGGACGCACTGGGCATCCGCAGCGTCGGCTACCGCCAAGGCGACCGCGAACTGGCCATCAAGGATCAGAGGCTGGTATGAACACCCGAAGACTGCTCATCCCCGTCCTGCGGTGGGCGACTGCCGCAACCCTGGCCGCCGGCGGATACATCCACGCCCAGCTCTACCTCGACGAGTACCGCTTCATCCATCTCATCGGCCCCCTGTTCCTCCTCCAGGCCGGCTCTTCCTTCGCCTTCGCCGCCCTGCTGCTGTTCGGGACGCCACCCCTGCTGCTGAGGGCCGCCGCGGCAGGCGTCGCGCTCGGGGCCCTCGGCGGTTTCGCCGCCTCGCGCACCGTAGGCGTGTTCGGATTCACCGAGCGCGGTCTGCAGCCCGCACCGCAGGCCCTCCTCACTCTCCTCGCCGAAACCGGAACGTTGCTGCTCCTGGCGACCTGGCAGATGACGCTGGCCGCACAACACCGCGCTGCCCGACCACCCCTCACGCCACCGGTCCGGAACCGGGCCACCACCCGCACACCACAGGAGTGAACCAACACAGCGCAGCCCGCCGTCCACGCCACCTGCCGCTCTTCCCGGAACCAAGGGGGTATCTCCCATGCACCTGGAACCACGCCCAGGAATCGCCTGGCCGAGTCCGCACCTGCGCGAACTGAGGGACGCTGTGCGCATCCTGCTCGGCCTGGACGACGACACCGCCGTCATGATCCGCCAATTCGGCTGTGGTGAACCCGGCTACCCGCCGTGGGAAACCGTCTTCGAGGTGGTGCCCATGGACGGCGGGGTCCACCGCTGGACACTCCACCGCCCCGCCGACGAGATCACCGAGCACGACCTGGCCGCCGCCTTCGGGTCGGCTCCGGCCGAGCCGGGACGACGGCGCCGGTGATGTCCTGCCGGCTTTGTGCGGTCGCGGGGCATGTCCAGGGCCCACCCCGCAGAGGCCGGGCTCTCCAAGGGGCCTCGATTCGTGGGTGGGCAGCAGCGGCCGGTGCCGGCTCGGGTGGCGGGCCGGGCAGGGTCTGCCGCCAGGTCGTGGTGCCAGGGCCGGGTGGCGGCGATCTGCAGGTGCAGGGGGCGGGCGCCGTGGGTGATACGGGCGGCGGCGTGCAGGAGCCGGCAGCGGAGATCCTTCGGCCAGGCAATGGCCAACTGGCCGCCTGGCATCAGCCGTTGCGTCGCACATGGCCGACAGGCACCGTGAAAGCCCGGGCCTTGCAGGTACTTGCAAGGCCCGGAACCGCCCACCGCGTCGAAGCCGTACACATTTCCCCGCGTGCGGGCCTTTGTGGGATTCGAGAGCTGATGGCGGACCATCACCGCCACCCCACGAGGTAGGCGACGCCGGGGTGAGGCCTCACGCCGAGATGGTGAGAAGCTTCTGGCCGTTGCCGGCGTAGATGGCGAAGTGGCTGATCGTTTCCGGGGACATGGGTACCGTCCCGGAAATCCTGGCGCCGCCCGGGTACTCGCCGGCCTGCCAGGTGGCGGCGGTCGCTGTGGTGCCTGTGACCCCGACCGCTTGCAACTTGCACGTGATCCCGGGGGGCGCTCCCTTGGCCGAGACCTGCACGGCACTGCCCCAGGCGGCGGGCGAGACCTTCACCGAGGCGGACACGCCTGTGGTGGGGTCGGTTCCGGAAAAAGTGCGGACCGGGGCCGGTGACGTCGGTGCAGGCTGCGCCACCTGGCCGCTGGTGGACGCGATGGTGGCCAGCCACGTGCCGCCCGACGCTGCCGCCGCGATGAGCGCCGTGGCCGCGGCAACCCCGACCAGCTGCCTGCGCCAGGCGGTACGACGCCGGGACGCGGCCTGCTGGAGCAACCGGTCGACCCGGCCCCGTCCAGCTCCCCGCGAGGGGCCCGGTACGGCAGCGGGTACAGGCTGCGGCTGCGCGCTTGCGGCGGCCCGCTGTACGAGCCGGTCGGCCAGTTCCTCGCTTGCTGCGGGCGCGGCCGCAGCCTCGGCTTCGGCCACGCTGACCGTCGCGAGCAGCGCGGGCAATCCCGCCAGCTCGGCATGCTCGGCGCGGCACTCGTCGCATTCCGCGAGGTGGGTGCGCACCTGCTCCGTCTCCGCCGGGGACAGTGTCCCCAGCACGTACCCGCCCAGCAAGAACCGGACGGCGTCATGGCCGCCATTCATGGCCCGCACCTCCTCCATGCCGCTGTCACGGCTCGATACCCCGTTCCTGCAGCGCCAGCCGCAGCGCCTTCAAGGCGTAGTACGTCCGCGACTTCACGGTGCCCACCGGAAGGCCGAGCACCTTCGCCGCCTCGACCATCGTCCGGCCCCTGTAGTACGTCTCCAGCAGCACGGCCCGGTGCTCCGGGGACAGGGTCCGGATGGCGTCGGCCACCGCCCAGCTCTGCAGCGCCTGCTCGATCTCGTCTTCCCCGGCCGTCCGCTCCGCGACCTGTTCCAGTACCTCGCCGTCGACCTCGGTCGGCCTGGCCTTGCGGGCCCGGTGGGCGTCGACGACCAGATGCCGGGCGACCGTACACAGCCACGCCCGGGCCGGACCGCGTTCGGGGTCGAACGCCGCGGGATGCTGCCAGGCCCGCAGCAGTGTCTCCTGCACCACGTCCTCGGCCCATTGCCAGTCTCCCGAGGTCAGTCGCAGAACGAAGTGGAACAGCGGCCCGGCATGCTCGGCGTACAGCGTGCGGAGCAGTTCCTCGTCCGCGTAGGAAATGGTCCCCCTGTCGGAGACGCGATTCCCGGGGCGATCCGGCTGACTCGTCGGATCGCGTTTCGGAAGACGCCACGGCATAAGGCAATGATCCCATATCGCGCAAATCTGCAAAATTCCACAAAAGGTGCTTACGTGTCGAACCGTGCAGCCCCCGGCGCCCGTGAAGCCTGATAAGTACCGATCGCCGGGATCCCCCTCCCGTCCCACGAGAAGCGAGCCGAGATGACCGAGAAGATTTCGCCGCCCCTACTGACTTGTAATGCGTGATGTCGTGGGGTGCTGACAGGTCGTGATCGTCGCGGTACACCACGGTCATGAGGTACGCGCAGGGTGGCGGGCTGACTGCCGAGCGGAGGGCATTTCGCGAGCAGATCCGTCTGGACGCGGGTGAGATGTTCGCGGCCGGTTGCGACAACGCCGAGGTGGCGAGGGTGCTGCGGGTGCATGTGCGTTCGGTGCAGCGCTGGCGGCGTGAGTGGGCTGAGTGGGGTGAGGCGGGCCTGGTCTCGAAGGGGCCGGCGTCCTTGCCCAAGCTCAGCGACGAGTTGTTCGTGAAGCTGGAGGCGGCTTTGGCGTTGGGGGCGGTGGCGCACGGCTGGTCTGACGAGCGCTGGACGCTCGCGCGGATTAGGACGCTGATCGGGCGGATGTTCCACAAGAGCTACACCGTGCCCGGGGTGTGTCTGTTGCTGCACCGGCGCGGCTGGTCGCCCCAGGTCCCGGCTCGCAGGGCGGTGCAGCGCGACGATGAGGCGGTTGCGACGTGGGTGAAGGAGACCTGGCCGGCCGTGGAACTACCGCGGCGGCGCTCGGGGCCTGGACCGTCTTCGCCGACGAGGCCGGGTTCTCGATGACGCCGCACATCGCCCGCACATGGTCCCCCACAGGTGTTACCCCGGTGATCCGGGTCAACGGCGGCAGCAGGCGGCACCTGTCAGTGGCCGCTCTGTGCTGCTACAAGCCCGGCGAGCGGCCGCGGTTGGTCTTCCGGCACACCGGTGACCGGCGGGTCGACGGCCGCAAGGGCTTCTCCTGGAAGGACTTACGAGACCTGCTCACCGCCGCCCACACCAAGCTCGGCGGGCCGATCGTGCTGGTCTGGGACAACGTCGGCCTGCACCTCAGTCGCGCGATGCGCGCCTGGGCCACGGCCCGGGAGTGGCTCACGGTGTTCCAGTTGCCGGCCTATGCACCGGACCTCAACCCCGTGGAGGGGATCTGGTCCAGCCTGCGGCGCACCAGCCTGGCCAACATCGCCTTCACCGACTACACGCACCTGGTCAGCGCAGTCCGCCGGGGCCTACGCCAGATCCAGTACCGGCCCACCATCATCACCGGCTGCCTCATCGGCACCGGCCTCGCCACAAACCCCGGCGACATCACGCATTAATCCTCAGTAGAGGCCTCCCGCACCGTGCGGCCCGTGCGCATGCGATACGACCTCGTGCTGCGGCCCCACGACGCGCTCGACCAGCACGGCGGATGTGCCGCCCGCGTCCTACCGGGCCCCCTTGTCATCACGTACAGCGGCGACGCCGTCGCAACCCACGCGCCGGCGTCCAGCCACCGGCGCACGCCACGTCCGCCGTGCTCGGCAACGCCGTCGGCCTGATGTGACACACCCCTCTGGGATGCCTGCGTCCTGCAAGATCCAGCCGTCGTGGGTCGAACGGCCCTGGGCACCGGCAAGCCCGATGACGGCGTGGGTGAGCGTGGTGTAGAGGTCTTCGGGGTGGGGGCTGCAGTCCCAGTGGAGGGTGCACTGGTTGCCTTCGACGAACAGGCGGCGGATGATCACCCTGCTGTGCCGGACCCGGCCAGGAGGCTGCTGCCAGGGAGCGATGGCGCGGCTGCTGTGCTGCCCGCCCTCCTGACGGACCCCGGACGCCGGACCCCGCGAGCAGGATGCCGGTGTCGCCGACGCACGCGGTGACACGCCGCGGACCTCCGGCCGAGATGGCCGCCCACGCCTGACGCCCCGTCGGCCGCACCCCAGTACCGGCCGGACCGCGTCGATCACCACGCCCCGCGCCGACCACCCCACACCCCTGCGGTCCCCCCACGCGCCGCCACCGTGCCGCGCGCGGGGCCCTCCACCACCGGAGTTCTGTCATGCGTTCTTCCTTCCGTATCGGCATCGCCACGGCTGCCGCGGCCGCCGGCATCGTCCTCGCCTCGACGCCCGCCTTCGCCCACGTCTCCGTCCAGCCGCAGAGCCCGGCCACCAAGGGCGGTTACGCCACGGTGAACTTCAAGGTCCCCAACGAGCGGGACAACGCCTCCACCACCAAGCTCGAGGTCGTCCTCCCCGCCGATCACCCGCTGGCGTCGGTCCAGCCGCAGGCGATCACGGGCTGGGACATCAAGATCACCAAGTCCAAGCCGGACAAGCCGCTGGCACTGCACGGCCAGAGCATCAGCGAGGCGGTCACCAAGGTGACCTGGACCGCCACCGGCAAGGGCATCGCGCCCGGCTCCTTCCAGAAGTTCCCCCTGTCGCTGGGGCAACTACCCAAGAAAACTGACCAGTTGGTGTTCAAGGCCCTGCAGACCTACAGCAACAAGGAGGTCGTGCGGTGGATCGAGCCGCAGGCCGAGGGCCAGGAGGAGCCGGAGCATCCCGCCCCGACCCTGCAACTGGCCGCCGCCACGCAGGACGACCACCACCAAGACGACGCCGCCGACCAGGCATCGGCCACCAAGGACCCCGACACCGGCCAAACCGGCAACGCCGATAAGAACACGGCACCCACAGCAGGTGACACCACCGACGGCACGGCCCGTGGCCTGGGCATCGCGGGCCTGGTCGTATTCGCCGCCGGAATCCCGTTCGCCGCCCTCGCAGGCCGCCCCCGCAGCAGCCGCGCCTGACCAGGCTGAGGGAGTACCGATGACGGTCACCGCTCCACGCCTGCGCAGCTGGGCCCTGCTGCTCCTGGCTGCCATCGGCCTGCTGCTGGGCACCACCGCTCCGGCCGGCGCGCACGCCGCACTGACACACAGCACGCCCGAGCAAGGAGCGGTGACCGCCCGGCCACCCACCCGGGTCGTCCTGGTCTTCTCCGAGAAGATCGCCCTGAACAGCGATGCCATCCGTGTCCTGGACCCCACCGGCAAACGCGTCGACGACGCCCACCCCACCGCACAGGGCGGCACCGCCTACGCCGTCGGCCTGCCCACGACACCGGCCCACGGCACCTACACCGTCGCCTACCACGTGGTCTCCGCCGACAGCCATCCCGTGGCCGGTGCGTACACCTTCTCCATCGGCGCACCCTCCACCACCTCGGTGTCCGCCGCCGACACCGACAGCGCCGACTCCGGACCGGTCGCACACGCCTACCTGGCCGGCCGCTTCGGCGCCTACGCCGGACTGCTGCTCCTCGTCGGCGGCACCGGCTTCCTGCTGCTGTGCTGGCCGTTCGGACTCAGCAGACGCCCCCTGCGCCGCGCCGTCATCACCGGATGGGCCCTGGTGACCGCCAGCACCGCTGCGCTGCTCCTCCTGCGGGGCGCCTACACCGGCTCCGGCCGCTTCGGCGACGTCGCCGACCTCTCCCGGCTGACCGAGGCCGCGCAGACCAAAGCCGGCGTGATGCTGGGGGCGCGCCTGGTGCTGCTGGCCGCCTGCGCAGCGGCCTGGGCCAGGTGGCGCAGAAGCGGGCCGCTGCCGGCGGGGCGCAGGCGGGCACTGCTTACGGCGGCGGCCGCTGTGGCCGCGGCGCTGGCCACGACCTGGGCGGCCGCGGAACACGCCTCGGTCGGACTGCAGTCCGCAGTGGCCATGCCGGTCGACGTGGTGCACCTGCTCGCCGCCGCGGTCTGGCTGGGCGGCCTGACCCTGCTGACGCTGGCTCTGTTCACCAGCCCCGAGCTGCCCGCCCGGTCGGTGGCCCGGTTCTCACGGCTGGCGTTCACCAGCGTCACCGTCCTGGTGGCCACCGGCATCTACCAGTCCTGGCGGCAAGTGGGCACCCTGACCGCCCTGACCGACACCCGCTACGGGCAGTTGCTGACGGCCAAGGTGGCCGCCGTGGGGCTGCTGTTGGGCCTGGCGTTCTTCTCGCGGCGTTTCATCGGCCGCCTCGCCCGGGCCGCCGTGGCTCCCCGGACCGCGACCGCCCCGCCACGGGTGACCCAGGCCGTCCCCGCCCGCGCCGTAGCACCCCGCCCGGCCACCGGCCAGGAGAACCCGCAGACACCCCCGGCCACCACCCCGGCACGGCCTGCGCTGCGCCGCTGGGTAGCGGCCGAGACCCTGGTCGGCGTGTGCATACTCGCCATCACCGCGGTCCTCACCTCCACCGAACCAGCCCGCACCCAGGAGTCCGCGGCGGCCGCGCCCCCGGCCGTGGAGCTGCCGTTCGACACGCACGGCACACGTGGCCGGGGCACCGTGACCGCCGTGGTGGATCCCGGCCGCAGCGGTGCGAACGCGGTGAACGTGTCGGTCACCCGGCCCGGCGGCGACATGCTTGACGTCCCCGAGGTGCAGGTCGCGCTGACCCTGAAAGCCCAGGGGATCGGTCCGCTGTGGGTGCCGGTGCGCCGGCTGTCCGCGGGCCGCTGGACCACCTCGGGTTTCCAGGTGCCGGTATCCGGCACCTGGGCCCTGGCGGTGACCGTGCGGACGTCGGAGATCGATCAGATCACGGTGCGCGGCCGGGTCAGGATCGGCTGAGGCCCAGGTCCGCGTGGCGCAGACCGATCTCGGCGATGAGGTTCTCCACGGGGGCCCTGATCTCGTCACGGACCCGGCGCACGAAGTCCAGGCCGATGGGCAGCATCCACGGGTGGGCGCCCCACCCCCATCCTCCTGCTGCGGGTGAGGCGGCAGCCTTGTTCAGCAGCGCCTGGTAGGAAGAGGTCACGCCGAGTGCGCCGAGGGCGATGCCCGCTGTGACGGTGGCGCCCAGCAGTAACTTCTCGAGGTGTGACCGGGTCGGTTCCGGCTTGGGGGATGGGGAGCCGCTCGGGGAGGCGGGCCCGGTCACGGTGCTGGGGGAGTGGGTGGTCGCGAAGCTACCGTCCTGTACCTGGTTGGGTGGCTGCGGTCCTGGGGCAGTGTGAGCAGCAGGCTGGTGTGGCACAAAGCCGCCTGGATACAGGGGACGGGAATGGGTCACGCATCCTCCTCGGCCCGCAACGCTGTCGGCAGCGTCTGGCGGAACACTTGGGTCGTCGAAGGGAAGACCTGCCGTCTGCGGGGGAGCGCAGACGGCAGGGCTTGGCCGCCGGGTGCGGCGAATCTGCACAGACGTTCGCACCGGCTGTGGGCTATGTGGCTGCGCGGCCCGGATACGTGCCAAGGGGTTGGACGGGAGATTGCCCGACTGTCCCGCCGGGCGGCCGCGGGCGTGCCGTCCCGGCGCGCGGCCCGCCCCTTTTCCGCGGCTGAGCTTGTCCGCAACGCGCCCGGCGGCGCCACCGGACGCCCCAAGCGTGTGCCGGGGAGCGTCCTGAGCCACCAGGACCCGCATCACCAGCCCGTCGCGCCCGTAGGAGTACCCCGGCTCGGTGGAAGACCTCAGCCCAAGGCACCCGTCAGCCGCCGCAGCGGTGGCACCCGGACGCGACCCGACTTTGCGCCCCGCCATGATTTCGTGCGGTTGCGGCGGATGATCGGGCCGCCCCACACCTTGGTGGACAGCCGGTGCACCCCAGATCGGTCGCGACTTCCCCGGGCACCGGCCCAGTGGTAACGCCGAAGCAGAGACGCCGGTTTGGACATTGCCCTGTCCATGCGGGGCCGGGGCAGTTGCCCGGGGATACGGGCGAACAGTGCCAGAGGTGCGTGGTGGCTAGGTTCACCGGTGACGACAGCAGTTGTTCAGTGCTTCGGAAGGCACCCGGGCCGTAGCGTGTTCGATGTTCACGAGAAGCGACAGCACCCGAGTACGCAGATGAGAATGTTGCCGCTCCATGCTCCAGCGGTGCGGATGGTCGGGATCGGTGGGGTGGGGCAAGCCAAGACGTTGAGCTCGCCGGAGCGAGTCACGGTGACCTCGGTGGAGGTTGTGGACTGAAAAGCCGGCGCGTCTCGGTCCTATCGGCCGGCCGTCGGCGTGCTCGTCGGGTGCCACTCGCGGCGGAGGAGGCCGAAGACCCAGGAGTTGGAGACGTCGCCGTTGACGACGCAGTCCTCGCGGAGGGTGCCTTCGCGGACGAAGCCGAGTTTCTCCAGGACCCGGGCGGACGCCAAGTTGCGGGTGTCGGTCTCGGCCTGGACGCGGTTCAGGTCCAGGGTGTCGAACGCCCACTGCAGGACGGCGTGCGCGGTCTCCGTGGCGTAGCCGTGGCCCCACGCGGCGGCGCCGAAGACGTAGCCAAGGGACGCGCTGCGGAAGTCCGGGTTCCATCTGGTCAGGCCGCACCAGCCGATGAACGCACCGTCGCAGACGCGGTCGACGGCCACCCGCGCTCCCGTGCCTTCCTCCTCGATCGTCCGGCAGGTCGCGATGAAGCGCTGGGCGCGGGCCGGTTCGGTCCACGGCGCTGAGTCCCAGTAACGCAGCACGTGGGTGCTGCTGTGCAGCGCGTAGAGCGGCGCCGCGTCGGCGTCGGTGAACGGCCGCAGTCGCAGGCGAGCGGTGTGCAGCTCGGGGGTGGGCAATGTCATGCGGAGCATCCTGTCGCGTCACGCTCGCCCTCGACCATCCGTTTACCCGGACGGTCGGGGCCGCGTACGTCCCGGTGACGCCGAACGCGCCGCACGGGCGGCGAGTGCGCAGTCCCTCGCCGGCATGGCGAGTAGGCGGCGGCCGTGGCGCCCCCGGGGGACGTTGACCAGTCTCGTCCTGTACCGGACTCCGGACGGATGGAGGTACGCCGTTCACTTCACCAGGCCGATGCAGTGCTGGCACACCTGCTCCCGCGCGTCCAGCAGTACCTGCGGACTTCCGGTCAGATGCTCCGCGTACCGGCAATGCACCCCGCCACCCCGTCCCTGTCGCGGGCACGTGCCACTTGCCGCCCCCGGCACGGCCCAACGGCACGGTGATTCGCCGCAGCCCTGCGACATCCAGCCCCGCGCGCACCAAGTCCTTCTCCCGCAGCACCGCAAGCCCGCCCCGGTCACGCCCTACGACCGCCCCTCCCCCCTCGTCACCCGCCCGTTCTCTTCCGTCTCTGCGGCACAGCCGCAGAGACCGGCACGGCCGGATCCCGGCCGGTCCCTTTGGCGGGAGGCGGGGTCTCAACGCGAGGACGGGCAGTGCTCGCCCGTCCTTGCGGTTCGGGCTCATCGATCGACCCCTCCGGCAGCCCTAGCCAGGGTCGGTAGTGTCACCGGAGGCCACCACAACGGTGCCGTGGGTCTTGGTGAGGTTTTGAGTCCTTCACTGACCCATTCAAGCTCCTGGGCATCCTGCGTCCGGTACCCGGCAAGATCACCACGATGGAGAATCGGCCCTGCCTGCCGGGCGCTGGGCGCGGGTGTGTCGGCCGGATCGCCTGTCGGTTGCTTGCGGTGCGGGAATGCGAGGTCAGCGCCTGCTGATGGCGCCTGCCGGGCTGCCCTGCCAAACCTCTTATTTTTGTGGTCAATTTCCCTAAAATAGGCTCATGGCGGGGGTGGAACTGGCGATCGGTGTTGTTGGCCTGATCATTGCGGTGGTGTCGGCGTATTTCGGCTATGTCGGGGTGAGGGGTCGGATCCGGCGGCGGCGTGGTGGCGAGGGGGGTCGGCTGGTGGCGGCTGAGGGCGGGGATGCCTACGAGGTGTTCGTGTCGTATGCCGCGCCGGACGTGGAGGAGGCGGAGCGGCTGGCGGGGTGCCTGCAAGGGGCCGGTATTCGGGTGTTTCTGGTGCGCTGGGTGGAGCCGGGGCTGGTGTCGTATCTGGAGTCCGAGCGGGCTTTGGCGGGTGCGACGTTCGGGGTGCTGCTGTTCAGTGATGCCACCATGGCCGACCTGCGGATCAGGGACGAGTACGCGGCGCTTCTGCAGCGGGTGCACGGCGGTGGGTTCCGGTTCGTGCCGGCCCGGACCGGGGATGTGGCGTTGCCGCAGTTCGCCGCGATCCGTGAGCCGCTGGATCTGAGTGAGCCCGGTGGGCCGCGTTATGACGCTGAAGTTTCCCGTTTGGTGGGGATTGTGCGCAGGCAGCGGTCGCGGACGGGTGCGTGAGCGGATGCCGATGGCGATGGTGACCCGGCCGTGGCAGTTGCCGGGCAGCACCGAGGTGCGGGAATTGCACCAGGGGCGGTGCGGGCGGACGGTGCTGGCGCGGGTGGACGGTGAGGGCGGCGGCCTGGTGATCGTGCGGTATGTGCCGGCCCGGCTGCTGATCCATCGGCAGCGTGGCGAGGCGTTCCGGGCGGACGTCGGGCGCCTTGCCGGGATTGATGTGCCTGAGGTGGTGCGGCTGCGCCGGTATGTTCAGGCCAAGGGGCTGGTGTCCGCGTACAGCCGGTCTGTCGGGGCGGTTGGTGGCGCGCTGGTGAGCGACGCGGTCGAGGGCGTGGCTCTGTCGCGGGTGCTGGAGGCGCACGGGAGGTTGCGTGCTCCGGCTGCGCTGGTGGTGTTCCATCGCATGCTGTGGGCGCTGGCCGCTGCGAGTGGCCATGGGCTGGTCCACGGGGATCTACGGCCGGCCAAGGTGCTGGTCGGTGGTGCCGCGGCAGTGTCGGTGTCCGGTTTCGGGCTCGCCGCGCTGACGGAAGGCGCGCCGGGAGTGCGCGCGCCGGAGCTGTGGCGTGGCGACGGTGCCGCGACCGCGGCGGCCGACGTGTACGCGGCGGCCTGTGTGTTCCACACGTGCCTGACGGGTGACCTTCCTTTTCCCGCGGTCCAGTTGTTCAGTGTGATGGCGGGGCACACCACGGCACCGGTCCCGATGACGGCGATCCCCGGGCCGCTGCGCCCGCTGCTCGCCGACGGGCTGACGAAGAATCCCGCGCTGCGCCCCGACGCCGGGAGGCTGGCGATCGCGGTGGAGCGCGTGGCGGCCAGGGAACTGGGACCGAACTGGGACGCGCGCGGCACGGCTGTGCTGCGGAACCTGGCTGCGCCCTTGCTGGGAGAAACACTCACGCCGGCGCCGGCTCTGTTTGAAGTTTCCCCGTGATCTCGGACACGTGATCGTTATGCCGCGAGCGTGTGCTGCTGACGTTGCCTGGTCTCGGCCGGGGTGAGGTAGCCGAACGTGCGGTGCTTGCGTAGGCGGCGGCGGTTGTAGAAGGTCTCGATGAAGGAGAAGACCTCGGCGCGGGCGGTGGCCCGGTCGGGCCAGGTGCGGGTGCCGATCTCTTCCTTGAGCAGGGCCCAGAAGCTCTCCGCGGCGGCGTTGTCGAAGCATGATCCGGTGCGTCCGCAGCTCTGCCGCAGCCCCAACCTCCCTATGCGCTCACGGAATTGGGTCGAGGTGTATTCGCTGCCGCGATCGCTGTGGACCACGCAGCCGGGCTCGAGTCCGCCTCGGCCGTGCGCCATGTCGAGAGCGTCGACCACCAGCTCGGCGCGGTGGTGGTCGGCCATGGCGTAGCCGACGACTTCGCGGGTGGCCAGGTCCAGCCAGCAGGCGAGGTAGAGCCAGCCCTCGGCGGTGGGCAGGTAAGTGATGTCGCCGACCAGCTTGGTCCCGGGGCGTTCGGCATGAAAGTCGCGGCCGATCAGGTCCGGGGCCGGCTTCGCTTTCGCGTCCGGCCGGGTCAGCGAACGCCGTCTGCGCCGGGTGACGCCGCGGATGTCGCGTTCACGCATCACGCGGGCGACGCGCTTGCGGTTCACCCGTCGGCCCAGGCGGCGCAGTTCGGCGTGGATGCGCGGGACGCCGTAGGTGTGCCGGGAAGCGATGTGCACCACGGTGATCTCGTGTGCGAGTGCGTCGTCGGCGGCCCGCTTGGCACGGCGGGCGGCCTCGCCCTCGCACCAGGCGTAGTAGGAGGACCGGGCGACCTTCAGCACCCGGCACAGCAGAATGATCGGATAGTTCGCCTTCTCCGTGTGGATAAACCGGTACAGCTCGCTCACCGGTCGTTCTCCTTCGCGAAGAAGGCCGTCGCTTTTTTCAGGATCTCGATCGTCTGCTGCTGTTCGCGGACCTCCTTGCGCAGCCGCTTGAGCTCCTCGCGCTCGGCGCTGGTCAGCTCACCGGACTTGCCCTCGCCCTGGTCTGCCTTCGCCCGGCGGTACCAGCCGCGCAGGGACTCGGAGCTGATGCCGAGTTCCCGAGCGACGGCAGTGACCGTCTTGCCCGAGGAATCAACGAGCGCGATCGCATCCCGCTTGAACTCCTCGGTGTAACGCTTCGTGTACTTACTTCCCACCTGGTGCTACTTCCTCTGGAACCTCAAGATCCCAGTCTCCAGGTGTCCACGATCGAGGGGAAGCTTCAGTTGGCGGGCGCGGGACGCACCTCTCCTTCTCCTGCCCGTTCCGCTCCAGCGCCCCGGCCGACGCCCCGGCCCCAGCCGCGGCCGGGCCCCCAGCCCCGGCCGGGCGACCAACCCCACTCGCGGCCCCAACCCCAGCCGCATCCCCGGCCCCAGCCCCAGGCTCAATCCCAGCCCCAGGCTCAGTCCCGGCCCCAAGCGTGGCCCAGGGATGTGCCCGAGGACTGGCCTCAGTCTCTGTTCCGGCCCGAGGACTGGCCCCGGTCTCTGTTTCGGCCTCAGAACCTGGCCGAGGTGTTGCTCCGGTCCTTGCCTCAGGACCTGGCCCAGTCTTTGTTCGGGCCGCAGGACCAGCCCTTGTCCCGGCCCGGGCCCCGGCTTCCACCTCGGTCCTGGCCGGCCGCGGCCCCGGTCGTCCGGCGGCGCCGGTTGCCGTGGGTGGTGAGGCTCATTGTCAGGATGGTCGTGCTGGGGGTGGGGGTGGGGGTGATCCTGTATGCCGGCTCGGTGCTGCTGAGTGGCGACGGCGGGCTTTTCGGGCTCGCACCGGGGGGCCCGTCCTCGTCCAGTCCCTCGTTCGGGCCTTCGGCCAAGCCTTCGTTGAGTCCTTCGCGCGGGCGTTCGTCGAGTCCTTTGTCCGGGCCTTTGTCGGGGCCGTCGTCCCGGCCCGCGATTCCGCTGTCGACGGCGCGTGTAGGTGTCTGCCCTGCCGAGCGCCGGCTGTCGCTGTCTCCGTCACGGGGCGACATCCATACCAGGATCACCCTCACCGGATCCGGCGTGGTGGCTGACGGCAAGGCCAAGGTGTACTTCCACACCGACGTGGTCGGGACCGTGCCGACCGACAGTCGCGGCTGTTTCCGGGTGAGGTTTTCCATCCCCGACCAGGAGTTCTACGGCCAGTTCCCGGGCACCCGGTTTGACGTGCACGTGGTCGAATACAGTTCCGGATCGGTTTACCTGGACAACGGCCCCGGGCGGCAGGGCTTCGTCATTACTCGCTGATCGCACGGTCGGGTTGATTGTGCAACAAGCGGGGTGGAATGGCGCATTCCGGCCTTATCGTGGTCCGGCTGGAACGTAACGGCCCGTGCCACCGCTCACCCTGGAGGTCCGGCGGGTTGAACGATGTGTTCCTCTCCTATGCCACTGAGGACGCCGCCTGGGCCCGGATGCTGGCCGAACACCTGGCCGGACACGGTGTGTCGCTGTTCTTCGACCAGTGGAGCATCGAACCGGGCGACGTCGTGGTCCACAAGGTGGACGCCGCTCTCCTTACCGCCGCGCACGGTATCGCCGTGATCAGCCCGGCATCGGCACGCTCCCCGCGGGCGATGGAGGAGTACGCGGCGCTGGCCACCGCCTCTGCCCGGCGCGGCCTGCGGTTCATCCCGGTGCTGCTCGAGCAGGCGCAGCCGCCTGCGTTCGCCGCCAACCGGGTGTGGCGTGACTTCAGCGGGGTGACCGGCCGGGAGTTCGGTGAGAAGGTCGCCGAACTCGCGGCTGTCGTCGCGGGCCGCCCTATCCCCGCAGGCAGCCCGGGTCCCGGCGACAATCTCGCGGCCGCTCAAACCGCTGCGCCCAGGCCGGTCACTGCGCCGGAACGGCCCGCGTTCGTGGTGTGCTACGCGCCCGCCGACGCAGAGTACGGCCGGCTGCTGGCCGGGCAGCTGAGAGCGGCGGGGCTGCGGGTGTGGTCGGTCGGTGACCTGCGCCCGGGGGACGCGCACTTCTGGACGATCCGGCAGCAGCTGCGGTACGCCGTGGCGGTGATCGTCGTGATGAGCCCGGAGTCCCAGGACTCCGACGACATCACCCGCATGATCCTGGAAGGCCAGGTGCATGCCCGCCCGTTCGTTCCCGTTCTGCTGCACGGCAAGGTCAACTACCATCTCGCCGCGACCTGGCACGTGGACGTCCGCCACGGCGGGCTGCTGGACGATGCGGAACTCGGCGTGCTGCGCACCATCGGCAAGGACGTGGCCGCCGGCCGCCCGGTCCGACTGCCCGACCCGCGCCCGGCGGGTGCCGGCAGCCCGGCGCCCCCGGTGGTGCGTGTGTCGGCTTCGGCCGCGCTGGAGCTGCTGCGTGCTCATCTCGCCGAGGACGAGTACGAGCACGCCGACCTGCTGACCACGCGGCTGGTCATGGAGGAGGCGGGTCGGCTCACCCAGGGCTGGCTCAGCGAACGCCACGCCGCAGCTGTGCCGTTGGAGCTGCTGGCCGGTATCGACGCGGTGTGGGCCGGCCACTGCCACGGCCGGCAGGGATTTGGGCGGCAGCTGGCCTTGGTACCCGCCGCCGGGCGGCGCGGTCCGCGCTTTGCCGACCTGAGCGCGGCGCTGGGGTGGCGTGCCGCGCCTGAGGACCCGGTGCCCAGGCTGTACAGCGACTTCGTGCGGCAGGCCGGTCCGGGCAGGCGGTCCGGCTTCTTTCCGACGTTGCGCGACCCGCATCAGCACAACCACCCGGACTGGTACGACCGTTGGAGTGCGACCGTGCTGGCTGTCCACGCGCGGCTGCGAGAGGGGAAGGCCGCCCCATGGAGATCGTGATAGCCCTTCTTGTCGTGCTGGCCGCAGCCGCCGCCTGGGTGGGCTGGGCCGGGCGTGTCGTGGTGCCGTCGGGCCACGTCGGCATCATCACCCGTCGATTCGGCCCGACGCACCCGGACCCTGCGTTCAAGCAGATCAACCCGACCGGCGCACGGGGCGTGCACGCACGCACCCTGCTGCCCAGCGGATTCCATTGGCTGACCCCGATCGTCCACTCGGTGGAGTACGTGCCCCGGGTACACGTTCCGGTCGGCATGATCGGCCTGGTCTCGGCCACCGAAGGCCGCACCCGCACGGGCGGACGCGCGCTGGCCCGCCATGTGGAATGCGACAGCTTCCAGGACGGCCAGGCGTTCCTCCTCGCGGGGGGCGAGCAGGGCGTCCAGTTGGCCGTCCTTTCCGGCGGCCAGTCGTACTACATCAACACCCGGCTGTTCACCGTCCGGATGATGCCGCGCACCTATGTGCCGCCGGGCACCGTCGGTGCGGTCCAGGCGAAAGAAGGCAAGGTCAGGCCCGCGGACCAGAGATTCGGCCGCCACGTGGAGTGCGACAACTACCAGGACGGCCAGGCGTTCCTGCTCGGCGGCGGCCAGCAGGGAAGACAGCTGGCGGTCCTGGGCGGCGGGGCCTACTACGACATCAATCCGGAACTGTTCGAGGTCATCACCGTCGACAACGTCGCAGCCTCACGGGACGGGCTGACCCAGGCCCACCTGAAGGAGGTCTCGATCGAAGAGGGCTACACAGGCGTGGTGGTCACCCTGGACGGCGCCGAACCCGCACGGGACGCAACCACCACCGTCGCCCCCTGGGTCAACGGGCACCGCAGCTTCCGCCTGCCCTGGGTGTTCCTGGCCAACGCCGGCTGCAGGGGAGTACAGGAGGAGACCCTCGGCGAGGGCACCAGCTACGCGCTCAATCCCTGGTTCGCACGGGTGATGCTGATCCCGACCCGCGTGCTGATCCTGAAATGGCACAAGAAGCAGACCGGCGAGGGCGCCAACTACGATGCCAACCTCGGGCAGATCACCGTCAACGTGCAGGGCTACAGCCTGCACGTGGAGATGTCCCAGAACCTGCGGATCCCGCGGAGCGTCGCGCCCCAGCTCGTCAGCCAGTTCGGCGGCGTCCGCACCCAGGGGCTGGGCGGCCTGGTCGACGACCCGAAACCGATGCAGCGTTTCGTGCGCGACGTCCTCGGCGTCACCGTGGCCGCCTACTTCGCCGAGATCGCCACGACCAGCTCGGTCCGCGAGTTCCTCAACCGCTACCACGACACCCGCAAGGACCTCACCGACAAGGTCAAGCACGCCCTGGAGAAGTGGGGCGTGGAGGTGCTCGACACCAGGCTGGGCAACTTCATGCCGGACGACCCCTCGTTGCATGCGGCGTTCAAGGAGCAGTTCGCCGCCGAGATGCAGGGCGACAGGCTGGAGGTGGAAGTCGAGAACGCCAAGCTCAAGGACATGATCGACGAATACGAGGCGCAAAAGGAGTTCCGGCGTGTAGCCCTGGACCTGAAGGCCGAGGTGGCGTTGCTGGGGCCGGAGAACGCCGCGATGATCCGTATCGTCCGCGAGTTCGCGAAGTTCGACGTTCCGGACTACATCGGCGGTGGTGACATCTCCGCGTATGTCCAGGCGCTGCCGATGACCGCCATGCAGGACCTGCTGGCGCGGCTGCGGGAACTGCGCGGGGACCAGCAGATCGGCCCGGGCACCTCACGGCCCAGGCTCACCAAGGACACCGACAGCACCTTCCACGGTGATCCCCTGGAACCCTGAGCAAGCCGGGGTGTGAAGAGGCCCGCATCTTGCAGGCGGTGGGAGTTCAGCGCGAGGGCCCGGCACATCCCCTCCAGCAACGGGCTGCGGTTGCCCACTGGAGATGCGGGGCACAGCGCGTGGTGCCGCACCCGGCACCACCCGCTCCCGTGACGCCGGGGCCGCAGCCCCAGGATGCGGGGGATGCCTGGTGGGAGCACGCTCGACAACGCAAGCCGGGTGGTCGTCGTACCGCTATCGACGAGCGGTGGCCGCGATAGGGCTCTGGGAGGGGCCCTCGGTGGTCCTGCGGCGCGTCGACTGCGAGACAGCGCGACCAGGCATACGCTCGCACCGTTGTCTGTGGCCACCTCTGCGGACACGGCCCAAGGGCCCCGCTGGCGACACGGGGCGGCCCTTCCTCATACGCCTGTGCTGTGCCGCTCCAATTGCACCGCGGCGAAGCGTTGTGACAGAGCGGCATTCCACAGGCGCACGGCGGGCCACCACTAAGGTGACCCGCCGTTTCGCCTCACACGCATCCCGAAGCGATACGGACGCCAGCGCCTTCGGCACATGCCAGCGAGCAGGGGCAGCGGCCGCATGCGCTGCTCGCCGATGCCTGGCGCGGGATGGCACGGTCGCCGTTTCGAAGTTGACGCCCGGAATCGACCTGCGCTCGAAGCGGAAAGACGCACACGAGTGACGGGCGGTCCCGTCGAGGACTGAGGGGGAGGTTCTTCGGCGGGCCGCGTCTTCGAGCCCGTCCGGCCAGCCGCGTGGACCACTCGCGTGGCCGGACGGGCAGATACGCAGCCCTGCCCCGGGGGCACGCAAGCGGTGGGCAGGGCCGGATATCCAGGATGCGCCCCGACGCGGAGCATTGCGAGGCCCCCGCCGCTCGCACAACGGGGGCCCGGCGCATGCCCGAGGGGCGTCGGGGGGAGGTGGACGATCCCTCATGCACTGCGCCCAGGTTGAGCCAGGCAGGGAGTCGGCGCTAGCTGGGTGTGCATACGGGTGAGAGCGGCCTCGCCGCGAGTGTGCGGTGAGGGTCGACGAGGCCGCGGGCTCGGGCCCGCCCAGCCGCAGCATGAACCCCGCACGACCAGACGGGCGCCTGAGCGGCCCCGCCCCACCAGAGCCAAGGAAAGGCAGGCGGGACCGCGTCCATGGGCGACCCCGCCGGATGCTGTTCCAGGAAGGAGGGTGGCGGGGCCGCACTCCCAGGATGCACCCGCATCCCCTGCGAGACTCGCTGAGGCCATGGCCACCAATGAGCCATCCGTCATCGTCAACCCGCCCGCGCGCGGAGATCCGGCCGACCTGGTCGTTAGGTCAGGTTGAGTTGCCGGAGCTGCCGCGTACCGTCCGTCCGAGCCGAGCGGCATGCCGATTACCCGCTCTGGGCGCATTCTGGAGTAAGTGAACAGCGCCGTCCCGAGGGCCGTGATCCCTCGCGGCCCTCAGCCCCAATGAGCTGGTTTCCGTCCGTGGTGGTGTAGCGGGAGCCAGCTCATTGTTGTGTGCGGCTGCGGTCACGCCTCGGTCTGCGCATCATGCTGCTACGGCGACTACGACCTGGCGCTCATGCAGGGCGTCGGCTACATCCACCGTCACGTCAAGCAGCGCCTTGGCGGCGTCGTCACCGACACGTACTCCCTGGGCCTCCCTCAGCCGGAACGGAGCAGGCTGGGGGAGGGGGTCTTCAGGGCCGCATGTGGCCGCTCAGGTGGCGCCGCTCTCGGACGGGGCCGGGAACCGGTCCCATACGCGGTGGGCGCCCAGTAGCGCGGTGATGTCGCGCAGCACGGTCTCGCCGTCGGAGCCGGTGACGACGCCGAGCGCATCGGCGGCGATGCCGGACGCCTGCAATGCGGGCTCCGCGTCGTCCCAGCCGCCGATCGGCTTCGCGTGGCGGTAGGCCTCCTGGAGCATCAGCACGATGCGCGGGTCCACGGGTACGGCGGCGAGAGCCGGGGCCCCTGCCTTGGCGTCCCGGCCGCCTTGCGCGTCGGCAGCCGGTCCGGGGGCCCCGGCCAGCAGCAGGGCGTCGAATTCCACGGAACGGGCGGTGGCGAAGCTGCGCTGCACGGTCACGGGATCGGCGCCCTCACCTGTGAGAGTGCCGCCGGTGGGCGCGACGAGCAGCGGGACCATGCCGCCTGCCAGCACGGAGCGTCGCACGACGTCCACGACGCCCAGGTCGCCGGTGCCGTCGGTGACGATGCCGATGACGCGCCCGGCGGTCGGCCAGGTGTTGCCGATCTGCGACAGCGCGGGACTGGGCTGTACGTCGGCGAGCGGCTCGGAGGCCTGCGGGGCGGGCAGGCCCAGGCCCTGGGCGACCTGCTGGCACAGGTAGGGGTCGATGTTCGCCAGGACCATCAGGGTGCGTTCCTTGATGGCCTGCTCGTAGCACTTGCCGAGCTCGAAGGTGTAGGCGGCGACGATGTGTTCCCGTTCGGCCGGGCTCATGCTGAGCCAGAACAGGCGGGGCTGGCTGAAGTGGTCGTCGAACGAGGCCGGTGCCTCGCGCACCTTCGCGGCGGCGGCGATCGGGGTGGGGTGCTCGATGTAGGCGTGGTCCTCGGCGCCGGCGAAGAACGGGCAGCCGCCGTCCAGGGAGTTGGGCTTGTACGGAGCCACACCGGTGTGCACCGCGTCCTGGTGGAAGCCGTCCCGCAGCATGTCGTTGACCGGGGCGTGGGGCCGGTTGATCGGGATCTGCGGGAAGTTGGGGCCGCCCAGCCGGGTGATCTGGGTGTCGAGGTATGAGAAGAGGCGCCCGGCCAGCAGGGCGTCGTCGGTGATGTCGATGCCGGGCACGAGGTGGCCAACGTGGAAGGCGACCTGTTCGGTCTCGGCGAAGAAGTTGGTGGGGTTGGCGTTCAGGGTGAGCAGCCCGACGGGCTGCACCGGCGCCAGCTCCTCGGGGACGATCTTCGTCGGGTCCAGCAGGTCGATCCCCTGGAAGGTCTGTTCCGGGGTGTCGGGGAAGGTCTGGATGCCCAGCTCCCATTGGGGGTGGGCACCCGCCTCGATGGCGTCGGCCAGGTCGCGGCGGTGGAAGTCGGGGTCCATGCCGCTGATCATCTGCGCCTCCTCCCACACCAGGGAGTGCACGCCGGCTTTGGGTTTCCAGTGGAACTTCACCAGGGTGGTGGCGCCGGTGGGGCTGACCAGGCGGAAGGTGTGGACGCCGAATCCCTCCATGGTGCGGAAGGAGCGCGGGATGCCGCGGTCGGACATGTTCCACATGGTGTGGTGCGTGGCCTCGGTGTGCAGGGACACGAAGTCCCAGAAGGTGTCGTGGGCGCTCTGCGCCTGCGGGATCTCCCGGTCCGGGTGCGGTTTGCCGGCGTGGATGACGTCCGGGAACTTGATCGCGTCCTGGATGAAGAACACCGGGATGTTGTTGCCGACCAGGTCGAAGACGCCCTCGGAGGTGTAGAACTTGGTGGCGAACCCGCGGGTGTCGCGGACGGTGTCGGCCGAACCGCGCGAGCCCAGGACGGTGGAGAACCGCACGAAGACCGGCGTGTCGACGTCCTTGGCGAGGAAGGCCGCCTTGCAGACCTCGGCGGCCGTTCCGTAGCCACGGAAGACGCCGTGCGCCGCAGCGCCCCGGGCGTGCACCACGCGCTCCGGGATCCGCTCGTGGTCGAAGTGCATGACCTTCTCGCGCAGGTGGTGGTCCTGCAGCAGCACCGGCCCGCGCGGGCCTGCTTTGAGCGAGTGGTCAGTGTCGGGTAGACGTGCGCCCTGAGCGTTGGTGAGGAAGGGGCCGTCCTGCGCCCGGACCGTCTTGGACGGGCCGTCCGTGCGGCCCGTCGCGCTGAGCGGGGTGGGAACGCCCTGGTCAGGCTTGGCGGGCAGCGGTGCGTGCGGCTCGACCGGTTCCTCCACCGTGGGAGGCATGCTCGCGGGCACGCCGGGGATGTCCGCCCGTCCCGCGGGGGTGAGCTCCGCGCCCATGTCCATGACCTTGTCGACGATCTTCTTCATCGGGCCCGGCTCGTTGCTCACGGCGCTCTCCTGCTCGTCCTCGGAAACCCTGTCGCCTGCGGGTAACCGGTGCCGCTCGCGGACAAACGGCGCCGCGTGGGATGTCCGCCGTTCGCGGCGGATGTCCCCCCGGGTGCAGGCTGCGCAGGTGGTGCGGGTTCGGCGGGTGGGCGTGATGCAAGGCCTTGCGCCCTCTGGCTTTGTCCACGAGAACGGGCAGCAGATGTTCACCACTTAGGGAGGCATCAGAGCCCGCCGAGGATTCGAACGGTGATGCTCGGCATCGTGGCTGTCCCTCGGCCCCACAGCGAATTGAAAATACGTTGGTCGGTCTGCCATGGAGCTGCGACGATGCCCCCCTGTTCCCGAGCGGAGGACGTTTGTTCGTTTTCGTCTGTGTGCGGTGTGGCGCCGAACTGACCGCCCCGTTGTCCCAGGTTGCCCTGCCGGCCCACGCTCGTCAGAAGTACGGGAACGGACTTCAGCTCCCGGTGCTCATGGAATCGGGGACGTTCGCCGTGGAACTGGAGCCCTGGGGGCCGCTGTGGCGAAGGTGGGAGAGGATCGATCCGGACGAGGCGGCTGCCCGCGGCATCTACGCGCCGGTCCACGCCCTGTCCGAAGGCGCGGCTGGCGCGGTCGTCATCGCACCGGGAGACGCCCGTGGCACTGTGCTGATCCCGGAGAAGCGCGGCGGCGCCTGCTGCGGATTCGACGGGGGTGACGGCCCCAACATGGCCTGCGCTGCATGCGGTCTTCTCGTGGCGAGCAGGATCGACGACTGCTCGCTCTGGCAGGCTGTTTGGCTCGCCCCGAACGCCGTGCGCCGCCTTCCCGTGGCAGGCTCCGACGCCGGGCTGTTGTCCTGGGCGGACCTGCTCGCGGAGGGGGCGGGCGTGCCCCCGTCCGAGCCGATCGCCCCGTGGGGAGAGCCGTTCCGGGCGAGCGACCGGTGGCACTGGAGCCCACAGTGGGTGGCGGCAGCCGGACAGGCGCTGGCCCACCTCCTGGTGGCCTCTGAAGGCCGGGCGATAGCCGTTCAGGACGGCCTGACCGCAAAGATGTTCCAACGCGCCCTCGACACCCTGCTGCCAGCTGGCCGGCCGACGCGGCGCGCCGTCCTAGCCGGACCGGGACATCCGGCCCGCAACGCTGACGCGGACATCCTCCTCGTGCCGTCCCACCCGCAGACCGGGATGACATGGACCCCGGACGCTCCGCCATACTTGGTCCCGTTGCCGTTCGGGGTGTGGCTCCGGCTGGTCTTCCCTGAGCCACAGCTGTCCGTCCCCGCATCGGGTCCAATACCCGACGGCGTCCTTCGCGACGACCCGCCCACGCCGAGTGTCCATGACGTGTTCCAGATCGACTGGGAAGTCTTCCAGCGAACCCTGACCCGGCTGCCCGCCGTCCGCACCCCATGGCTACACGAGATCACCGAGAACCTCACGCAGCACATACGCACCGGCCTCCTCTAGCGGACTGCCAGGGTGCCGTTACCGATCGAACAGCGCCGGACAGCGGTGCCTCCCGAAGTGGTGAACATCTGCTGTCCGTTCTCACCGTTCTCGTGAACAAAGCCAACCCTCCGCGGGACGACGCCAATCATGGGAGCTAGCGATCACCCCGCTCCCGATTCCCCCGTGGTTATCGCAGGGGCCATCGGGCCGCCACCGAACGACTGCGGGAAGCGACAGACCAGTGGGCCGTTCCGGCGGGCGACCGCCGGAACGGCCCACGCATGTCAGGAGCGGCCGCGGCCGGTGATGAAGTCGCGTGCCCGGTCCACCAGCCCGGTTCCCGGTGCCAGGAGCTTGTTGCCGGGCGGGGTGTCCGGGGCGCTGGGGTGCGGGCGGGTCGGGGCGAGCTTCTTGGCCCGCCGGACCTGGTCGCCGAGTTCGTTGAGCTGCTCGGGCGTGCAGGCCTGCGCCAGACTCGGGAAGAGTTGCTGCTCCTCCTCCCGGACGTGCTCGGTGACGTCGGTGACCAGCTTCTGCACCATCCGGTCGAAGCGGGGGTCGTCGATGTCGACGTCCTCCAGGTCCTTGAGGACCTGTTCGACCTCGGCGTGTTCCTGGATCTCCTTGTCGGCCAGGGCGTCCCCGCCGGGCAGGTGCTTGCGGACGGCCGGGTACAGGTACATCTCCTCGGCCACCGAGTGCCGTACCAGCTCGATGGTGACCTCGTCGAGCACGTTCCGGCGTTCCTTGTCGCCCGCGGGCAGGGCCCCCAGACGGGCGAAGTACTCCTCCACCTCGCGGTGGTCGGCCGTGAGCTCTGCGATGACATCTCCGCCGTGACCCATCACGTGACTCCCTTCCAGGTAGGTGTCCGGTCGACGTTCCTCTTGGAGGCAGCTTCCCGGTCCCTAGGCGGGCACGCCCCCTTTGTCAGCCATTCGGACGACGATGCTCTGTCGAGGCCGCCGCGGAGACCACGGGATATGTCGGCTGCGGTGCAGCCCAGTGCCTGGGCGGCGGCTAGCGTCTTCCCGGCCCCGGGAGCTGGCTGCGGCGGCGAACTACGGTGACAGTCCCCCCGGCTCCTTGGCGCCGGATCCACCCGGCCGTTGGGCCGGTAGATCAGACGCGTGCGTTCTCCTCCGGGCACCCCTGGGCCGGTGCTCGTAGAGTTGTACTTATGCCGGACCTTACGCTCGTGCAAATCGAGGGGATTGTCCGCGAAGCCCACGCGCACCAGGTGGACAAGTCGGGACGGCCCTATTTGGAGCACGTCCAGGCCGTGGTTGACGGAGTCAGGGAGCGGGGCGGCTCGGACGAGCAGATTGCCGCCGCTTGGCTGCATGACACGATCGAAGACGAGAAGCTCTCGAGAGAGTGGCTTGTCCTCGCGGAGCTTTCCCAGCACGTGAAGGACTTGGTCGACGCCATGACCAAGCGACCGGGGGAAAGCGACGAATCATACGTGCGGCGAATCCTTGCCGTGCCGGGCGCTCGCCTCATCAAGGAAGCCGACCTCGCGCATAACGCTGACCCCGCCCGGCTCGCCCTGATCGACGAACCCGCCCGGCGCCAGCTCGAGGAGAAGTACGCGAGGCTGAGGCGGCTGCTCGGCCTGACAGCGGGCGACGTGTAACGGCACGTCGCCCTGCGCTAACCGTTTGATGATGCCGCATGACTGGGTGGGTAGCCGACTGGGTGGGTAGCCGCGCTACTTCGGACGGTCTTCGAGCAGCCCCATGCCGACGCCGTCCAGGCCCAGATTCAGCACCCCCTGGTGTCCTGGAACGAAGTTTTCCAAGGCACCCGAGCACCGGATGCGGCCAGCACCGTCTGCTTGCCTTCATTGCCTTCCACCCGCGAGATGTGGCGGCAGATCCGACCAGCTACAACGCCCTGTCGAGCTCCGAAGTGCACCAACTCGTCCATCGGTCAGCGACGCGAACATATCGCGCCTGCGACGATGCAAAGTAGGGCACGCGCCCTGCGGAGAACTCAACCGGTGGACGTGCCAGCGTGCAGCCTGGGAAGGACCTCGGCGCGGTAGAAGTCGAAGAACTGCTTTTGATCGGGTCCGATCTGGTTCACGTAGACCTCGTCGAAGCCGGCCTGAGGGTAGGCGCTGATCGCTTCGACATGGTCGTTGGTGGTGTCGCCGCAGACGATGGCGTCGGCGATCATGTCCTCGGTGACGAGGGTGGCGGCCTGCTCGAAGTGCTCCGGGGTGGGGAGGATCTGGGCCAGCTCGCCCGGAAGCTGCTCGTTGGGCCACAGCCGGTGCACGGTTTTCACCGCGCGCGCTCGGTCGGTGTCCCAGCAGACCTTCAGTCCGCCGATGACCGGCTTGTTTCCGCCTCCGGCCCGCCGGAACTGCTCCACCAGCGTCGTATCGGGTTTCATTGTGACGAAGCCGTCCCCGATGCGGCCGGCCAGCGCGGCGGCTTCGGGCCCGAAGCCTGAGATGTAAAGCGGAGCCGGTTCGGCGGGAATGGTGTAGAGGCGGGCGTTCTGCACGGTGTAGTGGGTGCCGTGGTGCGTGACGCGTTCTCCTGTGGAGAGTTTCCTGATGATCTGCACGGCCTCTTCGAGCATCTGCAGGCGCTCAGCAGCCTCGGGCCAAGCGTCGCCGAGAATGTGCTCGTTGAGTGCTTCACCGCTTCCCAGACCGAAACGGAATCGGCCCTCGGTAAGCACGGCCGCTGTCGCGGCGGCCTGGGCGTTGATCGCCGGATGAAGACGCACCGTGGGACAGGTAACCAAAGTGGTGATCGGCAGCGACGTCACCTGTGACAACGCACCGATCATGGACCAGACGAACGAACTCTCGCCCTGCTCGTCGTTCCAAGGATGGAAGTGGTCGGAGATGGCCAGCGCCTGGAAACCGGCCTGCTCGGCCATGCGTGCCTGGTCGAGCAGTTCCGCGGGGGCGAACTCCTCCGAGGACAGGAAGTATCCGTAGGTGGTCATAGCGTTTCCTTCTTACAGGTTGATGATCAGGCGACGAGCGATTCGGCGCGCAAGATGTCGCCTCGATGCTGCGCAGCAACAACGTGGCCCTGGGCCACGTTGAGACATCGCCGTCAACGACTTGCTGGCTGCAAGGGCTCCGTCGGAGCGCCTGAGGCACGGCACTTTGGGCGGGCTGGACATCTCAACCGGCGTCGCTAACGACCTGCGGGCGGTTCCAGCACGGCCCGCAGGTCCAAGCTGGGCACGTTCCGGGCAACGTCCGTATTCCCATCATGCGCGTTTCTCGCGTGCTGGCGCGCGCTGTGAGCGAGGTCCGGTGGTCATGGCGACGCTCAGGAAGGGACTCGGGTTCTGGCAGTGGGGCGACCGTCGTCGAGTGTTCCGAGGTAAGGAGCCGCTCGGGGTGCGATCACGCGGGCGGATACTGGGCGGCGCGAAGGCTGGCACAGGCTCTCGGTCAATGGATCGCGCCCGCTGGGCCAGCGCCTCCACCAGCAGCGCATACGGCCGCTGGTCCTGCTCGCCTGCGGCCCCAACCCAGTACCGGCGCGAGTAGAGCACCGGGTCGGCGCCGCGCTCATCGACGAACCCCAGGACATCGACCGTGCGCTTGGTCGGAAGGGCGAGCGCGGCCAGGTCCTCATAGCGGAGCACGACGGCGCGGCCGTCAGGACGCTCCTCGGCCCCGGTGGGCGGGGCGCCGACTGGCTGGAGTCGCAGGCGAAGCCCTAACTGATCGTTTCAGAATGAGGTCGGCGTGTCGGCTGGATGTTAATGATCTTCGTCGGCAAGGTCTGCGGGGTGTCTGATGATCTTGTCCCGGATGACCTGTGGGAGCGCGTAGCCCCGCTGCTGCCGCCGCAACCCGAGCGAAGGCACCGGCACCCAGGTCGGCTTCGGGTGCCTGACCGTGTTGCACTGGCGGGCATTGTGTACGTGCTGCGCAAGGGGGTGGCCTGGCGGGACGTGCCCGCCGGCGTGGTGGGCTGCTCGGGCGTTACCGCCTGGCGCCGACTGCGGGACTGGACTGAAGCCGGTGTCTGGCCCCGACTGCACGCGGAGCTCCTTGCCGAACTACGCAAGACCGGCTTGCTCGAGATGGACGACTGCGCGATTGATGGCTCCCATGTCAGAGCCCTCAAAGACATCTCAGGGGGCTATGAAGTCAAGCCGCCTGCTCGGTTGGGGGTGACAGGAGCGGTGCGAAGGCGTGCTGTTCGTCAAATTGCTGTCGGGTCTTGAGGCAGTGATGGAGCTGGCCGAGGAAGCGGTTCAGCAAGTGCCTTTGTGCGGCGGCATGCCAATCACCATGCTCGCGTCGGCGCCGGTAGTGCGCGTTCGCTCCCGGTGAGGCGGTGAGGGCGGCGAAGGCCCAGAGGAAGCCGGCGTTGATGAGGCGATTGTTCTTGACGAACCGGCGGCCGACGAAACGCTTCTTGCCGGAGGCCCGAGTGATGGGCGCGGATCCGGCGTACGACTTCAGCGCCCTCGCGTCGGGGAACCGTGCCCGGTCGTCGCCCAGCTCGGCGAGCACGCGGGCCCCGAGCATGGGCCCCAGGCCGCGGAAGCTGAGCAGGATCTCGCTGTCGGCGTGCTGGTGAAAGGCGGCTGTGGCCGCCTCCGCGAGATCGTCCGCGGCCTGGCAGGCGGCGTCCAGCAGCTTGAGCAGGGCCAGGAGCTGGTGGCCGAAGGCGTCCTCGACACCGGGGAGCTGGTGGGCATACTCAGCGCGGAAGACGTCCCGGAGCCGCTCGGCCTCCGCGTCGCCGCTGCGGAGGCGGCCACTGCGTTTGAGGGCAGCCCGCAGCTGGGCGAGGGTGAGCTTCGCGGCCTTGGCCGGAGTCGGCGCCAGAGTGAGGATGACGCGGGCGTCAGCTCTGGTCAGACCGCCTTGCTTGACCTGGAAGGCCAGCAGAGCAGCAGGGTAATACTCGCGCAGGAGCGAGCGGACCTGGTTGGTGACCTGTTGCCGAGTCCAGACGGCGTCCTGCTGGGCTCGGGCCAGGACGGTAATGACCTGGGCGAGTTCGGAGTCGGCCGGCAGGGGTCGGTGGGCGTGCATGTCGGTGCGCAGGATGTTCGCCAAGACCAAGGCGTCGCCCGGGTCGGACTTTTTGCGGCTGACGCCGTGGCGGTCGCGGTAGCGAGCGGCGGCGAGCGGGTTGATCGCGAAGACACGGCGGCTGCCGGTGCGCAGGGTCGCTACCAGGAGGCCGTGGCTGGTCTCGATGGCCACCGGTATCGGGTCTTCGGGGCTGTCGCCGTGTTCGGTGAGGAGCGCCAAGAGCTTGTGGTAGCCGGACGCGTCGTCGGTGATACGGGCTTTGGCGAGCAGAGTGCCGGCTTCGTCGACGAGGGCGACGTCGTGGTGGCGCTCTGCCCAGTCGATGCCACAGAACACGGTCAAGCGGTCCTCCAAGATCCGTCCGTTTATGCAGGTCACGAGCACATGCGGGTCACGCGGCGCCCTAATCCAAGGACTCGTTGGTCCGCCATCTCAGTAGCCGTTCGCGACACCAGCGCACTCCAGGGGCTCGATCTTCTGCAGAGCTCGTGGGCTCGCGGATGAACAAGAGGTCGACCCTGGAGCGGGCTCGCGCCGTGACGATCAACGTCCGAGCAGTCCATGCGAGTTTCGCGGTGACCACGGAGACGCCGGGCTCGCCGCTCTTGGCGCAAGCCTCAAGCCCGGCGCCCGCGTCATCACCGCGGACAGCGATGCCGCTCTTTGAGGAGGCCTTGACGGCCAGGGGGATCCAGGCATTCGCTGTCCTGTGCGAGCAGCTGCCCCGGGTCGTTGCATGGTCCTGGGCCGTCTGCTTACGCACTGGACTAGGGGGGATCACGTCGGGCCTTCGCCGGTCGACCGGGCACGCCCCGGCTCCAAGCACCACTTGATCGTCGACCGCCGCGGCACCCCGCTGGCCGTGTCCGTGACCGGCGGGAACCGGCATGACGTCACGCAGCTGATGCCGCTGCTCGACGCGATCCCGCGAATACGGGGTCTGCGGGGACGTCCGCGGAGCAAGCCCAAGCGCCTGTTCGCCGACCGGGGCTACGACTACGACAAGTACCGCCGGCTGCTGTGGCAGCGCGGCATAAAGCCGCTCATCGCGCGGCGCGGCGTCGCCCACGGCTCCGGCCTGGGCAAGACCCGCTGGGTCGTCGAGCGCACCTTCGCCTGGCTTCACCAGTTCAAACGACTGCGGATCCGCTACGAACGCCGCGCCGACCTCCACCAGGGCCTCTTGGAACTCGCCTGCAGCATTATCTGCCTCCGACGACTCCGCACGTCATTCTGAAACGATCAGTAAGCGCATTGGTGGCCATACACGGAAGGTCGTCCTGTTTCGCAGGCAACTACCAACACGCGGGGCGAGCGCGCTTGGATGGCCCGTTCGTACTACCTGGAATGGCAAGCGACATCGCTGGGGGCCACGGTGGGAGGCATCGGCAGGCCTGTCGATGCCCTGCTACCTGGGAGCGAGCGATGTCCGAACGCAATACCGTGCTGCGCAGCTTGCATGACATAGGACTGGCCGCATGGTTCGGCGGTTCGCTGATGGGCGCGGTCGGGCTGAACGGCGCAGCTAGGACCGAGGGTGGGACATGGGAGTCCACCACCCGGATCGCTGCCTCCGGCTGGTCAAAGTGGACCCCGGTGAACGCCTCTGCGATCGGCGCCCACCTCGTAGGCAGCAGTGGTTTGCTTGCGGTCAATGCCGCCCGGGTCGTAGCCCAGCAGGGCGTCGCCGCCTCCACCCTGGCCAAAACCGTTCTGACCGGAGCGGCACTGGCTGCCACGGCCTACAGCCGCGTCCTGGGCAAGAAATTGGAGCTCGCCTCCTCCACTCGTTCTGAAGTTTCCCCGTGATCTCGGACACGTGATCGTTATGCCGCGAGCGTGTGCTGCTGACGTTGCCTGGTCTCGGCCGGGGTGAGGTAGCCGAACGTGCGGTGCTTGCGTAGGCGGCGGCGGTTGTAGAAGGTCTCGATGAAGGAGAAGACCTCGGCGCGGGCGGTGGCCCGGTCGGGCCAGGTGCGGGTGCCGATCTCTTCCTTGAGCAGGGCCCAGAAGCTCTCCGCGGCGGCGTTGTCGAAGCATGATCCGGTGCGTCCGCAGCTCTGCCGCAGCCCCAACCTCCCTATGCGCTCACGGAATTGGGTCGAGGTGTATTCGCTGCCGCGATCGCTGTGGACCACGCAGCCGGGCTCGAGTCCGCCTCGGCCGTGCGCCATGTCGAGAGCGTCGACCACCAGCTCGGCGCGGTGGTGGTCGGCCATGGCGTAGCCGACGACTTCGCGGGTGGCCAGGTCCAGCCAGCAGGCGAGGTAGAGCCAGCCCTCGGCGGTGGGCAGGTAAGTGATGTCGCCGACCAGCTTGGTCCCGGGGCGTTCGGCATGAAAGTCGCGGCCGATCAGGTCCGGGGCCGGCTTCGCTTTCGCGTCCGGCCGGGTCAGCGAACGCCGTCTGCGCCGGGTGACGCCGCGGATGTCGCGTTCACGCATCACGCGGGCGACGCGCTTGCGGTTCACCCGTCGGCCCAGGCGGCGCAGTTCGGCGTGGATGCGCGGGACGCCGTAGGTGTGCCGGGAAGCGATGTGCACCACGGTGATCTCGTGTGCGAGTGCGTCGTCGGCGGCCCGCTTGGCACGGCGGGCGGCCTCGCCCTCGCACCAGGCGTAGTAGGAGGACCGGGCGACCTTCAGCACCCGGCACAGCAGAATGATCGGATAGTTCGCCTTCTCCGTGTGGATAAACCGGTACAGCTCGCTCACCGGTCGTTCTCCTTCGCGAAGAAGGCCGTCGCTTTTTTCAGGATCTCGATCGTCTGCTGCTGTTCGCGGACCTCCTTGCGCAGCCGCTTGAGCTCCTCGCGCTCGGCGCTGGTCAGCTCACCGGACTTGCCCTCGCCCTGGTCTGCCTTCGCCCGGCGGTACCAGCCGCGCAGGGACTCGGAGCTGATGCCGAGTTCCCGAGCGACGGCAGTGACCGTCTTGCCCGAGGAATCAACGAGCGCGATCGCATCCCGCTTGAACTCCTCGGTGTAACGCTTCGTGTACTTACTTCCCACCTGGTGCTACTTCCTCTGGAACCTCAAGATCCCAGTCTCCAGGTGTCCACGATCGAGGGGAAGCTTCATTCCGAAGATGCGGAGAAGGCGGCCAAGCACCCGATCGAAACCGACAAGGCACAGCGACACCTGGCCGTCATGCAGTGGGCGGTACCGGCTCTGACGGGAGGGCTGCTCATCCTCAACGCAGTCCACAACGAACAGCAGCGCCCCTCTCAGCAGGTCCAGGGCATGTGGCAAAGGGCCCTATCGATCGCTCCTTGAAGTTTCCCCGTGATCTCGGACACGTGATCGTTATGCCGCGAGCGTGTGCTGCTGACGTTGCCTGGTCTCGGCCGGGGTGAGGTAGCCGAACGTGCGGTGCTTGCGTAGGCGGCGGCGGTTGTAGAAGGTCTCGATGAAGGAGAAGACCTCGGCGCGGGCGGTGGCCCGGTCGGGCCAGGTGCGGGTGCCGATCTCTTCCTTGAGCAGGGCCCAGAAGCTCTCCGCGGCGGCGTTGTCGAAGCATGATCCGGTGCGTCCGCAGCTCTGCCGCAGCCCCAACCTCCCTATGCGCTCACGGAATTGGGTCGAGGTGTATTCGCTGCCGCGATCGCTGTGGACCACGCAGCCGGGCTCGAGTCCGCCTCGGCCGTGCGCCATGTCGAGAGCGTCGACCACCAGCTCGGCGCGGTGGTGGTCGGCCATGGCGTAGCCGACGACTTCGCGGGTGGCCAGGTCCAGCCAGCAGGCGAGGTAGAGCCAGCCCTCGGCGGTGGGCAGGTAAGTGATGTCGCCGACCAGCTTGGTCCCGGGGCGTTCGGCATGAAAGTCGCGGCCGATCAGGTCCGGGGCCGGCTTCGCTTTCGCGTCCGGCCGGGTCAGCGAACGCCGTCTGCGCCGGGTGACGCCGCGGATGTCGCGTTCACGCATCACGCGGGCGACGCGCTTGCGGTTCACCCGTCGGCCCAGGCGGCGCAGTTCGGCGTGGATGCGCGGGACGCCGTAGGTGTGCCGGGAAGCGATGTGCACCACGGTGATCTCGTGTGCGAGTGCGTCGTCGGCGGCCCGCTTGGCACGGCGGGCGGCCTCGCCCTCGCACCAGGCGTAGTAGGAGGACCGGGCGACCTTCAGCACCCGGCACAGCAGAATGATCGGATAGTTCGCCTTCTCCGTGTGGATAAACCGGTACAGCTCGCTCACCGGTCGTTCTCCTTCGCGAAGAAGGCCGTCGCTTTTTTCAGGATCTCGATCGTCTGCTGCTGTTCGCGGACCTCCTTGCGCAGCCGCTTGAGCTCCTCGCGCTCGGCGCTGGTCAGCTCACCGGACTTGCCCTCGCCCTGGTCTGCCTTCGCCCGGCGGTACCAGCCGCGCAGGGACTCGGAGCTGATGCCGAGTTCCCGAGCGACGGCAGTGACCGTCTTGCCCGAGGAATCAACGAGCGCGATCGCATCCCGCTTGAACTCCTCGGTGTAACGCTTCGTGTACTTACTTCCCACCTGGTGCTACTTCCTCTGGAACCTCAAGATCCCAGTCTCCAGGTGTCCACGATCGAGGGGAAGCTTCACCTCAATTGCCCGCCACCCCGGACTGGCACCACCTGATGCACTCGTCCAGGTAGGCCTGCGCACGTCTCGCAAGGGGATGCCGGTACGGGCCCGGGCCCGTGCCATCGATCAGCTGTCGCCCAGCAGGTTGATGCATCTGGTGCCGCTGACGGTCCCATCCCTGGCGATCTCCCTGCAGATGCGCGCCGTAGGGGCGAAGCCGATCCTGGAGAGAGGGGTGCCTTCGTACAGCGCGCCTCCCGTTTGAACGGCAGGTTGCAGCAGGGGCTTGGAACCACGGCAGGGAGCACGAAAACGATCGACGAGATGGCTCTGACCAGCCTCACGAGCGTCTGCTGTCAACCGCACCCGACAGCCAGAATCGCAGCACGTGCAGCCCTGGAACACAGGCCGCCTGCGCGGGCGAAGGAGAAAAGCATGACGGGCAACGACCAGCTCACGGCCAGGGACATCATGTCCGGCGGAGTCCAGTGTGTCGGCGCGCATCAGTCGCTCCAGGAAGCGGCAAGGATGATGCGCGACCTGAACGTCGGATGCCTTCCCATCTGCGGGGACGACAACAAACTCACGGGCCTGATCACCGACCGCGACATCGTCATCCAGTGCGACGCAGAAGGCATCGACCCCGCAACGGTCCAGGCAGGCACCCTTGCCGGTGACCTGCAATGGATCGACGCGAGCGCCGGCGCCGACGAGGCATTGCAGATGATGGAACAGCATCAGATCAAACGCCTGCCAGTCATCGACACGGAGCAGGGCCACCAACTGGTCGGCATGATCAGCGAAGCCGACCTTGCGCGCAACCTGACGGACACCCAGATCGCGGAATTCGTGACCCGGGTGTACGTCAACGCCTGATCCGGTGGCGGGCTGCAGCGCCTGCCCGGTGCACGCGTCGGGGAGGACATGGATGCACATGCAAGATGCACCGTCTCCTCTGGCGGAGGCATCCTGAGCGTATGGAGCGGCATCGGGTGGTCGTGTACCCGCCGCCTTCTGAGGGTGGCGGTCGGCGCGTGTGCCTGGACTGCCAGGACCTCGGCATCGCCTACGACCTTCGGGACCTGATGGAGTTCCTGCGGCGAGCGGGCCTCGATCCCGACTCGAACTATCTGGACGACGAGCTGTTCGACTGGCACAGCGCAGGCCCGACAATATGGTGAGTCCCCTGCCTGACCCGGTTGATGGGATCACTTGGGGCCGAGCAGGGGACCCTAAAGGGCGGCTACCCCCGCTCTGGCGGCTACACCGCCTCTGGCCAGTGGGGAAGCCGCACCGCCAGGTCGATGACCGACACCCACTCGATTGCGGGGATCGCCCGCTCCGACACGAACCATTCGTCGGGCCGACCGCCGCCGAATACGGTTGCCGTCAGCACGCCGACGGCAGCACTCGGCAGCATACTCCCGGCCCAGGCGTGCCACCGGTGTGCCGCTGGCTCGGACACCACCACCGTGATCCGTACTGTGCAGTCGCGGAGGGAATCGGGGAGCGCAGCCGGATCCGGATGGCGGTTAGGTGGACGGTCCGCGGCATTCCGGCAGCTCAGCCGTACCTAATGGCCAGGTCGGCCGGATCTCCGCGTCCGCCAAGATCAGCGGCCATGACCCTGGTTTGGTGAAGTGGAAAAGCTGCATGGCGGACGCTGCTTCCAGCGGCGCGGAATGTGCGTTACGCGGAGGTACGCGGCCGATCAGGGCATCGTGCTCCGTCGCCCTCGCGCGAAGAGCCCTTGCCGGTGGGTCCGGCGGGGGCCTCCTCAGGCCCGAAAGCTTGCGGCGCAGGTCGAGCTCTCGGACGCACCGGACAGCATCGCGCCCAGTCGCGTGATCTTCAAGCGGGAAGACGCATCCGAGTGACGAGCGACCCCGCCACAGGTCAGGGAAGGACGGAGGCGAGGCCGCATATCCATCATGCGCTCGCGCCCACGATCCTGGGAGGCCCTGATCGCCAACGCAGGCGACGAAAGCGCCCGCCGGCGAACATACGGCATGGTGAACGGCAAGCCGGCGGTCACAGTGCCAGGAGCCGTCGGCCCCGAGCTCATAGTGTTGCGCAGGCATCCGCTAGTGCTTGTTCGCCGCCCGGATGCTCGCCTCCAGCGCCGCCATCAGATCCACCGCCGTCACCGGCTCCTCGGGCTCCTCCAGGCCCGCGCCGGTCATCTTCGCGGCCACCAGCTGCTCCAGCGCCGCCGCGTATTCGTCGTGCAGCTCGGCGATTTCCACCCCGGCAAGCTGGTCCATCAATAGCTCGGCAAGCTCCAGCTCCCGGTCCGTCACCGGGGCATTCGAGGACAGGTCGTCCGGCTCACGGATCTCCTCCGGCCACAGCAGCGTGTGCAGCACGAGCATGCCGTGCCGCGGCCTCAGGACCGCCAGGCGCTCCCGGGTGCGCAAGGTGACCTTGGCGACGGCAACCGTGCCGTGCCGGGCCAGCGCCTCCACAAGGAGCGCGTATGGCCGCTGCCCCTGTTCGCCGGCGGCCCCGACCCAGTAGGGCTTGGCGTAGAGCACCGGGTCGACGTCGCGCTCATCAACGAAGCCGAGGACGTCGACGGTGCGCTTCGTGGGAAGGGGGAGCGCGGCCAGGTCCTCATCGAGGAGCACGATGGTGCGGCCGTCGGGGCGCTGCCAGCCGCGCGCGATTTCCGACGGCGGGACCTCCACGTCTTCGCGCTCACAGACTCTCCGGTGCCTGATGCGGGCTCCGTCGCTCGCGTGGACCTGGTGGAACCCGGTGCCGTGCTCCTCGGTCGCGGCGAAAAGCTGGACGGGGATCGTGACCAGGCCGAACGAGACATAGCCCGACCACAGTGCCCTCATACGGACACCATGCAAGCCGGGGCGGTTCGTCGCGCGGGCTGCTACTCCGCCCTGGTGACCCCAAGTGCTGGCTGTACTGCGAACCCTGCATCAAATCACCCCAGGTCGGAGATCTCGCGGCATCTGCTCGCTCAACTAGAGGACCTGGGTCACCGGCCCCATCAAGGTCCTCATGCACCCGTGACGCCCGCGATCACCCAGGCGGCGCGTCGAGGGGCGTGGCTGCCAGGGCCCGGGCCACGCCGTACAGGTTCGCGGCCATGGCGCGACCCGTCGCGTGGGACCAGTCGTGACCGCGTTCGTCGTCGAGGTAGTCGGGGCCGGCTCCGGGGCCGAGGTGCCAGTACGTCCAGGCCTGGCCCGGGATGGTGTACCCCAGGTCGGCCAGCGCCCCGGAGATCTCGCTGATGACGTGGTGTGCGCCGTCCTCGTTTCCGGTCACCACCACGCCGGCCACCCGGTTGTAGGCGACCGGGCGGCCACGGTCGTCCGTCTCGGACAGCATGGCGTCCATGCGCTCCAGCACGCGCTGGGCGATCGACGAGGGCCTGCCCAGCCATGTGGGGGAGGCCACGATGAGGATCTCCGAGGACAGCAGCTTCTCGTGGATCTCGGGCCACGCGTCTCCGGCGCCTTCGTCGCTGGTCACGCCCGGCTTGATATCGAGGTCCACGGCGCGAACGCAGTCGATGTTGACGCCGTAGGCAGCGAGCTGGTCCGCCACCACCTTCGCCAGGGCGTAGGTATTGGACGGCTGCGGCGACCGTTTGAGAGTGCAGTTGATCACGAGTGCTTTCATGCGGCTCTACCTACCTCCGGTTAAATGCTGCGTCCCGGAAAAGCGCCGGAGTCACCCTCCCGGTCAGAGCCGGCAACGGGTCGACGGGCCACCATGGAACCGGCCCCCGAACCGCGGCGGCATCGCCGCTGAGTGTCGGCTTGGGGCAGCCGCCCCGGCGTAGCCGAAGGGCGTCTGTGGGGCAGGACACCAGGGAGGGCGGGGCACATGACGACGTTAAACCGGACGGACCGAACAGCTCCGCGAGTCACGGCGGACCACGCACGCAGTCGTGCGCTGGAAGACGCGACGAAAGTCGCGCCGGGTGACGCCCGGCAGTTATCGAAGGCGTTCCTCAGCCGGATGGATGTGTTCGAGGAGGGGACATGCTCGACGTGGGCACGGACCTGTTTGTGGGACTTGTTGTGCGCTTGCTTCCAGTCGGGCAGTGCCTCGCCGGTGCGGCGGCGGTGGGGCGTCACGAGCCCGGTGCCCGGATAGCCGCCGTCGGCGATCGTCATGGTCGCGCCGACAGCGTCCTTCGCGCCGGACTCCTCCCAAGCCTTGCAGTCGTTGCGGTTGCCGGGCAGGGGTCTGCCGACCATCACGATGAGACGGGTGTCGGCGTCGATGACGACCTGGTGATTGGTGGAGTACCGGTAGTTTTTCGACTGCTCGGCAATGGAGTTGATCACGGGTGGGAACCAGGGTGCCGTCCACGATCAGCACAGCGTCCTTCGCGAACCGCTTGCGGGGCTGGAGGGCGAGCATCGGCCCGAGGTGGTCGATGATCCGGTCCGCGGCGGATTTGGAGACCCCGAACAGCGGGGCCAGCTGGCGCATGGTCAGATTCGTCCGCCAGTAGGCCGTTACCAGAAGTGCCCGGTCCTCCAAGGGCAGGCTCCACGGCCGCCCCCGGCGTACCGCGTCAGCACCTTTGCTCCGCAACATGGTCGAGAGCCGGTTTGCTCGCGGAGACGTCGTCTTTGCTGGTGGCGTCCGCGATGACGTCGTCGGCGTCGAGGGCGGCCCGCATCACAGCGAGCTCCTTGCCGTCGGCCGAGGTGGCCAGGACGACACGGAAGCCCCGGGCCGCCACCGCGCGCAGCAGGTCCGCGGCACCGTCCAGAGGGGCGAGCGCGGGGCCGTAGGCGCCGTACAGGGCCTTGTGGGCGCCGCTGATCGGGTCATCCTCGCTGCGGTCGCGCTCCTTGCCCAACAGTCGTTCCAGGAGATGGTCGGATCCCATGCCGATGCAGCGGTGGATGTCCGCCATCGACACCGTGTGTCCGGCCTGCCGGAACGCCTCCCACCACGAGACCGCGTGGAGATAGTTGGTGTCGACGAGGGTGCCGTCCATGTCGAAGAGCGCGGCGCGCTCTGCCCCGTCCCCCATGATGACCGTTCCTTCCGTTCGGCTACTGGAGTGGTCCACGCCAGGGCGGGTACCCGTCACCGCTGCGGATAGACGCACGCCGTCTGCCTGCGGCCGCAACCCCTCTCCGCCGAGTTGCATATGGAGATGCGCGTCAGCACTCTGCTGCAACAGCCAGCCGGATTACCTCGTGGCGCTGGGCGGTCGTCAGTCAGGGCCATGCGGTTGACGAAGCACTCAGCGGCCTCCCCGTCATCAGCCGGCCATGAAGCGCCGGGGATCGTCGAGGCGGGAGCCCCGGCGCTCTCGCCGTCGCAGGCTGCACCTAGCGCGTCTCACCGGCTACGGAGTCACCCGTCGCGCCGATGTCGCTGATGCCCCGGGGGCATGCGGGGCTCGTTAATCGTGAGCGAGCGCGAGGGCGTAGCGGCGCAGGCGCCCGGGGTTGGCGTCGAGATCAGTACCACGGGGTTCGGTGAGAGCGGTCAGTGGCCGGCGAAGATCAGCAGGAGCGGTACCGGGACGCAGACTGCCGCAGCGACCAAGGCGACCGCCACAACCCTCCGTAGGAGCCGCCTCCGCAACGCACTGTAGCGTCGGTTGTAATCGCTGCTTAGCTCGCGGTCGCGCTCCGAGATGAGCTTCACCGCCGCACAGGTCTGGTCGAGGCGGTCAGCGACGTACAACCGGAGCACTTCTCTACGTTGCGCGGTAGTCAGCCAGGGCATGCGGTCGGCGAAGGTCTCGGCCGCGGCTTTGGCGTCGCTGATCGCGGCGTGCCACGACAGAAAATTCTCACATTGGGCGATGCCCACAACGACCGCCGGACCGCTGCCCGCACTAGAGAGGCCGCGCCACTTCATGTCTGATCGCTGTCGCCGAGCGGCCTGGCCACTCCCATGCCGGGTTCGATGACGTCGCGGCGGCCGGCGTTCTGTTCCTGGTCGAGAGCGGCGACGTCGGGGTGATGCAGGTCGAAGGCGGGGGATTCGGAGCGGATCTTCGGCAGAGTGAGGAAGTTATGGCGTGGTGGCGGGCACGAGGTGGCCCATTCCAGGGACCTGCCGAAGCCCCACGGGTCGTCTACCTCGACCGGGCGGCCGTAGCGGGCGGACTTCCACACGTTGTACAGGAACGGCAGGGTCGACAGGCCCAGCAGGAAGGCGCCGATGGAGGAGATGGTGTTCAGGGTGGTGAAGCCGTCGGCGGCCAGGTAGTCGGCGTAGCGGCGGGGCATGCCTTCTGCGCCGAGCCAGTGCTGGACGAGGAAGGTCGTGTGGAAGCCGATGAACAGTGTCCAGAAGTGAATCTTCCCGAGGCGTTCGTCGAGCATTTTCCCCGTGAACTTGGGCCACCAGAAGTGGAAGCCGGCGAACATGGCGAAGACCACGGTGCCGAAGACCACGTAGTGAAAATGAGCGACCACGAAGTAGGAGTCGGTGACGTGGAAGTCCAGCGGCGGGGAGGCGAGGATGACGCCGGTCAGGCCGCCGAAGAGGAAAGTGACCAAGAAGCCGATCGCCCACAGCATGGGGGTTTCGAAGCTGAGGCTGCCCTTCCACATGGTGCCGATCCAGTTGAAGAACTTCACTCCGGTCGGCACGGCGATCAAGTAGGTCATGAACGCGAAGAACGGCAGCAGGACGGCGCCGGTGGCGAACATGTGGTGCGCCCAGACGGTCGCCGACAGGCCGGCGATGGAGATGGTTGCGGCGATCAGGCTCACGTAGCCGAAGACGGGCTTGCGGGAGAAGACCGGGATGACCTCGGTGACGATGCCGAAGAACGGCAGCGCGATGATGTACACCTCCGGGTGACCGAAGAACCAGAACAGGTGCTGCCACAGCAGCGGCCCACCGTTTTCCGGGTCGTAGACGTGCGCGCCGAACTTGCGGTCCGCGTAGAGAACGAGCAGGGCGGCGGCCAGTACTGGGAACGCGAACAACACCAGCACTGAGGTCAGCAGGATGTTCCAGGTGAAGATCGGCATCCGGAACATCGTCATGCCAGGGCAGCGCATGCAGATGATCGTGGTGATGAAGTTGACCGCGCCGAGGATGGTGCCGAAGCCGGACATCGCCAGACCCAGCACCCACATGTTGCCCCCCGCATACGGGGTGTGTTCGCCGCCGGACAGCGGGGTGTAGGCCGTCCAGCCGAAGTCCGCGGCACCCTGAGTGGTGAAGAAGCCGGACACGGCGATCAACGACCCGAACAGGAACAGCCAGTACGACAACATGTTCAGTCGGGGGAAGGCCACATCGGGGGAGCCGATCTGCAGCGGCATGATGGCGTTGGCGAACCCGGCGAACAGCGGCGTGGCGAACATCAGCAGCATTATCGTGCCGTGCATGGTGAACGCCTGGTTGTACTGCTCGTTCGACATGATCTGGATACCTGGCCGGGCCAGCTCCGCCCGCATCAGCAACGCCATCACCCCGGCGATGAGGAAGAACCCAAATCCGCTGGCCAGATAGAGCGACCCGATCTTCTTGTGGTCCGTCGTGGTGAGCCAGTCGACGATCACCGACCCGGGGCGGCGCCGCACCAGCGCCGCCTGCTCCTCGATCGATGCCACCTGCAACGACATGGATTCTCCACCCTCGCTGTCGGCGCTCGCTCGAAGCCTTATACGAGTTCGCGCGAAAGTCTGCGGCTGTGCAATTCACTTTGATAGCGGCCCTGGCCTCTGGGCGTCCCGAAATGGGCCGTAAGTGGGTGTGGCGGTCACTCATCCGCCGGTCTGGTTTCTGATATTCCATGTGGGCGGCCTTGTCCGGTGGTGGCCGGCTGGCGGCGCAGCCGGCTCAGCCGGGTGCGCCGCCGCATCCAAGCGTCGGTCAAAGATCGAGCCGGTTTCACTGGTGGTGATTACGTGCAGCTGAGCCCGGCCGTGGCTACTCGCAATGCAGGCAGGCCCACTTGGGTGGCCACCTCACAGCTAGCTGGGCGGAGACGCGGGGCGGCTGATCCCTTCAGTATTGCGGCCTCATTGGTCTCGCCGGACGCCATCGTTCTCTGGCTGCACGCCCGCCGATACTGCGCACGTGTCGGGCCCGCCGAGACGCCCTGGGGCGCCTGGTTGCGCGGAGGGAAACCCTCGCGGCGCTCGCCCATTGCTGTCTCCGGGCACCGCCGGATGTGCGGGTTTCGAAGGAATCTGCCGCTCCACTTCGAAGCATCGGATGTGCCGTCGGCCCGGGCTGGGTGCATCCTGGAAGTGCGGCTCCGCCGCTTCTTCCAGGCTTTCGCCGGCGGGGCCGCCCTTCGAAGAGCAGGGTGGGGCCAACCCTTCCCGGGGGTGTCCCTCGGGATGATCGCCGGGCATGCTCGGGCTCGCGGCGGCGCGTCCTCCCTTGGTGTTAGACCGGGTGCGCGCCTCCTACCTCCCAGGGCGGTACTGGCTCGCCGCGCCCTGAGGTATCCATCTGTGCTGGAAGCAGTACCGACGTACTGAGACGCAGGGCGGGTTCTTGCTCGGCTCGCTCCCGCAAGCTGTTTCGTAGGCCTTCAGCGCGGAATGCTCGACTCGGCGTAGGTACTGTCTGTTGCTTTGCGATGCCGCTTGTCCGCAAGCGGTTCCTGGCGGTCTTTCACCAGTGGGCAACGAGCTCAGTCCGAGTGGGTTGTGTGCCGAAGGGGTGAACTGCTGGGCGAGAGCCGACCGCGGCCACCGCTATGCGGTCGGCGCCAATTCGGCCCGACCGAATAGCAGGGCGTACCCGGTTGCCAGTTGTGCGAGAACGCGGTTGATGAGGTCGTCCCCGGCCAGGCGACTGAGAATCGCGAAAACGGTCCCGGCGTCCCAACGTGCGGTGGCGGGCGTGCCGCCGGTGCGGGTGGCCAGGTCGCAGACGAAGTCGAAGCCGGTGAGCGGTTCGGTGCGGGGGAGTTGGGCGGTGAGCTCGAGCGCGGCTTCGACAGGAAGCCGGGCGGCCAGGGCGACGCGTTCTTCGCCGATCAGCTGCCGACCGAGTCCGGCCAGCACATCACGGACGGCCTGCTCGGCCCGTTCGCGGGTTGGGTAGGCACCCTCGTAGCGTACGTGCTCGACCATCGCGTCGAACGTCATCGCCGTTGTACGGAGGTCCGCTGGGGGCTGCGGGGACATCGGTGTGCCTTTCATCTTCTTGTTGTGGTGTGGGGCGGGGGCAGCGTGTCCCGCCCCACGGTCGTGAGGGTCAGGCCGGCTCGAGGTGGCCGAACAGCAGGTCGTAGCCCGGGGGCAGCTGAAGCAAGAGCCGGCGCAGGAGGTCTGGTCCGGCCTCCTCGGCGGCCACGCTGAGGACGGCGCCGACGTCCCAGCGTGCGGTCTGTTCGGTGGCGCCTTCGATCCAGGCGGCGGTGGCCCGCACAAACCGCTCGGCGTCCAGCGGCTCGGCGGCCTGCAGCGGATTGAGCAGGATGAGTGCGTAGGTCTCCGGGAGTCGAGCGGCGAGTTCTGCGCGCTCCTCGCCGACCACGTGTGCGCCCAGCAGGGCTAGCACGACGCGTGCGGCCTGGTCCGCCTCCTGTGGTGTGGAGTATTCGCCGCGTTCCTGCACGCGTGCGAGGAACGCATCCGGTCGCATGGGCACGGTAATCCCCTTGGGTTGCGCGGAGGACGGAACCGAGGAGGGAGGGAAACGGTTACTGACTTTTGAGTGGTGATGTCGTGGGGGCTGACGGAGCTTGATCGTCGCGGTATGCCGGTTGCATGAGGTATCCGCAGGGTGGTGGGCTGACGCCTGAACGGCAGGCGTTTCGCGAGCGGATCCGGATGGAGGCCGCCGAGCGGTTTGCCGCGGGCGCCTCCAACGCGGAGGTCGCCAAGGACTTACGGGTCAGTGTGCGCTCGGTGCAGCGCTGGCGCCGGGCCTGGCAGGACACCGGTAGCGATGGGCTGCGGTCGTCCGGGCCGGTGTCGCTGCCGAAGCTGAGTGACAGGCTGTTCGCGGTGCTCGAGGAGGAACTGGCCAAGGGGCCGGTCGCGCATGGCTGGCCGGACCAGACGTGGACGCTGTCGCGGATCAAGACGCTGATCGGGCGCCGGTTCCACAAGAGCCTCACCCTGTCGGGCATCGCCTTGATGTTGCGGCGCCATGGATGGAGCCATCAGGTGCCGGCCCGGCGGGCGCTGGAACGTGACGAGGACCGGGTGACCGGGTGGATCAAGGAGACGTGGCCGCAGGTGGAAGCACCGCGGCGGCGCTCGGGGCCTGGCTCGTCTTCGAAGACGAGGCCGGATTCTCGATGACGCCGCCGACCCGCCGCACCTGGTCCAGGCGAGGGCACACGCCCGTCATCCGCGTCCGCGGACGCTCCCAGCGCCGCTTCTCCGTCGCCGCGCTGGCCTGCTACAAGCCTGGAGAACGCTCCCGCCTGATCTACCGGCCCAAGCGGCACGAGGACCACAAACGCGGCGGCCGGCGCAGCTTCACCTGGACCGACTACCGCGACCTGCTGATCACAGCACACCGGCAGCTCGGCGGCCCGATCGTCCTCATCTGGGACAACCTCAACGTGCACAAGGACGCCCGGATGCGCGCCTTTATCGACAGCCAGGACTGGCTCACCGCCCACTACCTGCCGCCCTACGCACCCGACCTGAACCCGGTCGAGGGAATCTGGTCACTGCTGCGACGCAGCTGCCAGGCCAACACCGCTTTCGCCGACCCCGAGCACCTCATCCGCGCACTCCGCCGAGGCATCCGAAAGATCCAGTACCGCAGCGACCTCATCGATGGATGCCTCACCGAAACCGGACTCACGCCGACGACACCACGCCTACAACCTCAGTAGCCGTCCTCCGCCGCCTGCATGTGCCGGGTGGTGCCCGGCTCAGGGCTCAGCCGCTGATCTGCTTGCGGTCGCCGGTGGACGTGATGGCGATCTTGCGGGGCTTGGCCCGCTCCGCGATCGGGATGCGCAGGGTCAGGACGCCGGCGTCGTACTCGGCCTGGATGGCGCTGTCACTCGTGTGCACCGCCCCGCTGGCGGCATACGGGTTGAAAGCTGCAGCCCGCGCTTGAGGTCGCCCCCCGACGTCCCGAACAAGAGAAGGGCCCCTGACGCGGCGAAGCGACGGAGGCCCTTCTTGGTGCGACCGCTCGTCGGAGGCGGCCTGGACGACCATCCGGCTCACCGCTTCAGCGTGCGTCATCCAAGAGCGGCGCGCATCCGGGGACGGCGGTCCCGCCCGAGGCACTCCCACCCGCCCCGTGTGCTGACCACCCGGGAGAGACCCCTACCCCCTGTGGGCTGCGCGGCGGGGGCCTCGCAATGCTCCGAGCACAGGAGCATGCTGGGAGTGCGGCCCTGTCCACCGCTTGCGAGAAGCTGCCCCCCAGGGCAGGGCCACTCATGTGCCCGCCCGGCCATGCGAGTGGTCCACGCGGCTGGCCGGACGGGCTCGGATATGCGGCCCCGTCGCAGGTCGCCCCCCGTCCGCGGCGGGGCCGCCCAAGTGTCCGCCCACCTGCTTCCCTGATGATTGAGTAAGTTCAAGGGGCTCGCAGGGGTGGCAGATGGACGAGTGGTGGCTGGTGTTCGTGCCGGATCCGGAGCGGTGGGGGCCGCTGCCGGAGGAGGGGGTGCTGGGGGTCCGCGACCTGCCAACCGCCTTGGACGCGGTGGGGCTTCGGCCGGGCGATCCGGTCTTTGTACGGCCTGATTTCGTCGTGGACGCGGAGTTGCTGCAGTTTGCTCTCTGGCCCGATTTCCGCGATCTGGAGAGAGAATCGCGTCGGAATTACGCGACGGATATCCGGCTGCTGCTGTCGTGGCTTTGGCGGCGGGGAGTTCACTGGCGGGCGGCGACCGACGTGGATTTGCGGGCTTACAAGGAATTCCGCGTCGATTCGCCGTTGAATCCGCAGCGAGTCGGCGGTGCGAAGTGGAACCGGGAGGCAGCTGCGCTGACCCAGCTCTACAAATGGGCGAAGGTGAGTCCTCTCCCGTTGGACGTGGGGCGTCGCGCGGACCGTGAGGCAAGTGCGCGTAGCTCTCGGGTGTCGTGGCTGACGCCGCGGACCTGGGGTCTGTGGCAGGACCTGGGGCTGCGAGGACTTGGCCGCGACGGGGCACCGTTGCCCGGTTGGGACGGCCGAACCGAACTGCGGAACACCTCGTTCGTTGGGCTGGCGCTTAGCTCGGGCCTGCGGCGGCAGGAAGCCGGGGCGATGCTGACGTTCGAGGTGCCGACCCGGCGCCTTCGGTCTGGACGTTACTGCCATGGCCAGGTGGCCAGCGCGCTGTCGCGGTCGAAGCGTGACCGCACGTACTACACCTCGGTCGAGTCGGTGCGCCAGCTCGGTGCCTACAGCGAGTCCGAGCGGACGTGGGCTATCCAGCGTGCCCAGCAGGAGGGCCGTTACGAGAAGCTGTCGCTGATGCGGCTGGTCACGCACGTGACGCACGGCCGGGCTCTGGTCGTCCACTGGGTGGACCGGGCCGGGGTGGCAGGCCGGCGAGAGGCGAGCCTGATGGACTGGCGCGAGCGGCAGTGGCTGTTCGTCGAGGGGGCGCACGGTCCGGAGCCAGCGTGGCTGTGGTTGACCGAGCAGGGCATGCCGATGTTGCCGGACCGATGGAACACGGTGTTCTGGCAGGCCAATCAGCGGTGCGAGGAAGCTCTGTTGACGCCGGAGGAGCGAGAGATCCCGCGCCCGCTGAGGTCGGCTGCGGTACGGGGGAAGGCCCCGTACGCGAGCCCGCATGCCGCGCGCCAGTCCATGGCGCTCTACATGCTGATCGTGCTGAACGAGCTCATGGACAAGAAGTACGGGCTGACCGTGAAGGACCGACGCGACTTCGCTCAGCTCTACGGCGACCCGTGGTGGCTGGTGAAGACCCTGTTGGGGCACCGGGACGTCGAAACGACCAAGGAGCACTACCTCAACCCGGTCATGCACATGCAGCTGGAGTCGATCCTCGCCTTCGACACCGAGGACGAGCACGGTGAGACGGACCGGACGAAGGATCTAAACGGCCTGTTCGCTCAGCTGGCCCGGGAAACCTCCGGGATCCAGGACATCGAGCTGCTGGTCGACGCCCTGCCCATCGCGGCGGCATCGTGAGCGGGCGGGGACGCAAAGCCGTCCTGCCGCCGCCGGACTTCCAGGCAACCGAGCGGATAGCCGCCGACGGACTGCAGGCCACCGTGGTGAACAAGGAAGGCTTCGAGCGCATCTTCGATTTCGCCGCGATCGCCGTGCCGCAGCCGATGCGCTGCTCCCTTGCGCGAGCGTTCGCCGCGCAGTCCATGGGGTGGAACAGCCACGCGAGCGGTGAGTCATATTGGCGATCCATCGAGGTCTTCGCCCGGTTCCTCAAGGACCAGGGCCAGCCGGCCGAGGACCTGGGCGACCTCACCTCCGCCACGCTCCGGCTCTGGCGCAACAACCACAAGGACACGCCCGGCGGGCGCGAGGCCCTGGGCAAGATACGTACGCTGCTGAAGCGCGAACCGCGGCTGTCGCAGGGCCTGGCTGCGGAGGAACTGGCCCGCCCCGTTCCGAAGAAGGGCAAGCCGTCCAAGCAGTCCTACCGGCCGTCGGAGCGCGACCAGGTGCTCTTGGCCGCCGAACGGCAGTTCCGGGCCGCGCTGCTTCGGATCCGGGAGAACACCGCGCTGCTGGCCCGCTACCGGGCGGGCGCACTGGACCCGGACAGCCGTGACTGGAGGGTCGGGACGGTCCTTGAGTGCATCGCCGCCACCGGCGAACTGCCCGGTTACCCGAACAAAGACGGGAAGGTCTACACCCGAGCCGAAGGGCTGCTGCGCGGAAAGAACCGCGGGAAGACGACGGGTCGGCTGTTCCTGAGCCGGGCGGAACTGACGGCTCTGGCCGTGATGATGACGGACCGCTACGGCTGGAATCTGTCGGTCTTCGACCGTCTGCACGTGCCCGTCACGACCCCGTCCGCGGGAGAGACCGCCACGGTCACCTACGAGGTCCTGGTGGAGAAGCGCCGTTCGGGCGAGGGGCGCTGGTTCGACACGGAGAACTACACCGACTCCGGTGCGGACTCGCCGGGCCGGCTCATCACCCAGGCCCTGGAAGCCACGGGGCCCGGGCGAACTTTGGCCGCCGCGCTGTCACCGGGACACGACCTGCTGATGGTCGCCCGCAACCGGCGTCGTACTGATGTGGACTCCAATCTGGACCGGCCCCGGAACGTCGGCCCGCTTTGCTTCGGGGTGTCCAAGGCCGATGCACGAGTATGGGCGAGCTCTCACAAGATCGGCTCGCCCTTTCAACGCGCCCGCAGGACCACCGTCACCACGACGGACAAGCCGCTGCAGCACAAACGTGGCACCCACGAGAGCGTCTACGTCCTGCCCGACGAGAACGTCCAGCAAGCCGCCGTGGACGTGATTGCGGCCGGCGCCGAGGAAGCCCTCGAACAGGCCCGCGACTACACCTTCAATGGGCGTCTCTCGGACGCGGCCGACGCGACCCACCAGGAGACCGCGACCGCGGACTGCACGGACGAGGAGACCAGTCCCTGGCCTGCCCCGAGCGGCGGCTGCGGCGCCGACTTCCTGCTCTGCCTGTCCTGCGAGAACTCCCGGGTCCACACCGGCCACCACCCGCGCCTCGCGCTCCTACGCCGCCAGTTGACTTCGCTCCGCTCCAGCTGGCCCGAGAAACTCTGGCGCAAGCGATGGGACGAACATCTCCAGCGACTCGATGACCTGCGGATAAAGGTCAACGAGAGCACCTGGGACGCCGCTCTGGCTCGGATCACCGACCGCGACCAAATGATCGTCGACCACCTGCTCAAGGGAGACCTCGCCCCGTGACGACAGCTCTGACCCTCGAGGCCGATCCCTTTATCCTTCCGCTCCCGGGGCCGGAGAGCCTGGTGGTTCTGGACCGGTGGATCAGCGCCGGCAACACCCACCCCAACTCCCGCTACAGCGACGACATCTGGTCGATGGGACCGCTGACCGACAACCCCGGGGACAGCATCCACAAGATCAATATGAAGAGGTGCCCCGCCACCCTGCGGAGCGAGTTCAGGCGCCTCATCTGGGTCCTGATCAACGGCGAGCTGCGTCCCACCTACGTACAGGAACGGGGCTTTCAGAACCGGGGACGCGACGGCGTGATCAGCATGCGCGACAACATCCTGCAGTGGATGAAGTTCGCGCGCTGGCTCGACCGGCACGGCGTGTCCCAGCTCAGCGACTGCACCGTGGAGCACTGGAAGGCGTACGCCGCCGCGCGCACCAGCGGCTGCACGCGCGATCATGCACTGACGGTTCTGCGCTGGCTCTCGGACCTGTGGGCCTTCGACCAGCTGTCCGTCAGCCCCTGCGGTATTACGCAGCCGCCCTGGGAGAGCGAGGGCATCGACGACTACCTGCCGGCCGCGAAGGGGGAGGCGGGCGGGGAGAACAAAACGGAGCCACTGGACCCGACGGTGATCGGTCCCTTGCTGACGTGGTCGATCCGCCTGGTCGAGGTCTTTTCCGACGACATCCTGGCCGCCTGGGCCGAGCGCCGCCGCATGCACGCCCGTGTGAAGGCCACTCCGACCACCCGAGGAGGTCTGGCGGCCCTCAAGAACTATCTGCAGCCGCTGGTCGATTCCGGGGCTCTCCTGCCCGCCACCGTGAGCCGAAAGCACGGCATCACCCTGGCCCATCACTACGTCGCGGCGGTCACGGGAGCCAGCTGGAACCAGGTCCACGCATTCGTTACTCGGTGCGGGCTCCGTGCGCTCGCCGCCCGGCGGCCCGGCCCCAGCCCGATGCAGGTGCCGGTGACGGGCCGGATTGAGGGGCGGCCCTGGCGCGAGTTCATGGACTATGAGGAGACGCCGATCCTGGTGCGTCACCTGGCCACGGCCGCCGCCATCGTGATCCTGTATTTGACCGGGATGCGCCCCCAGGAGGCTCAATCGCTGCGGTCCGGCTGCTGCCCCGATCCGGAACCCAACGAGGACGGCTCCATGCCGCGGCATCTGATCCGAGCCCACCACTACAAGAACGTCCGCGACTCCGACGGCCACCACGTCTCCGCTGGTGAGGAGCGGGCTGTCCCCTGGGTCGCGATCACCCCGGTCGTCAACGCCATCCGGGTCCTGGAACGCATCGTCCCCAAGGGCGAGCTCCTGTTCAGCTCCACCCACCACGATGTTGTCTCCCAGCGCAAGCACCACGGTGCGCTGAAGCGCGCCAGCCTGGGCCGCCGCGTCGAGAATCTCGTGTCGTGGATCAACCAGGAGGCCACCGCCCAGGGCCTGCCCGCCCAGATGGTGCCGGAGGACCCGCACGGCAACCTTGGGCTGAGCCGTCTGCGCAGAACTTTGGCTTGGCATATCGCCCGCCGCCCCGGCGGTCTGGTCGCCCTCGCCATCCAGTACGGACACATGCGCACCGCCCTGGATGCCCGCACCTCCACCGGCTACGGCAACCGCGGTCGCCGGGGGTTCCACGGGGAGCTCGACGTGGAGACCGCGCTCGCCGCCGCGCAGACCGCAGCGCGGCTGCGCGATGCCGCGGCGGCCGGGGAGAAGATCTCCGGTCCCGCCGCTCGGCGGGCTCTCATCGGAGCAACCTCGATCCCCGGCTTCGAAGGCGCCCTGACGACCCCGAAGGCAGCCGCCAAGTTCCTCGCGCGCGATGGCCTCGTACTCTTCGACAACCCGGACGCGTTCCTCATCTGCGCCTTCAAGCGCGACACCGCCCTGTGCGACCCGGAGCCCGGGGCGACGGCACCCAACCAGTTCGCCTGCCAGCTCGGCTGCGGCAACGCGGTCCGCACCGACAGTCACGCGCAGGCGGCGCGAGAGCACGCTGATCGTCTCGATGCGAGGGCAGCCCTGATGCCCCAGCCCTTGGGCGACCGGCTTCGCCTGACCGCCGCCCGGTTCCGCGCTCTCGCAGACGCCCACGACTCCGGCGCCCAGTCCGCCGAGGAGGCCATCGCATGAACCAGCAGGACGAGGACGAGCGTTCCCGCATCCGCTCGGCCATGGACCGCCTCCTGGCCGGCCAGCCCACCTGCTCCAACGGCAGCCTCACGGTGGTCGCGCTCGCCGCCGAGGCCGGGGTCCACCGCATGGCGCTGCAAAAGCGCCACGCCGACCTCAAGGAGGAGTTCTACGCGCGGGTGCGTACGGAAACGCACCAGACGCCGGAGGTCGAAAGGCGGCTTCGTAAGGAGGTAGCCCGCCTGAAGGGAGCTCTCAAGGACTCCCGGGCCGCCGAGGCCGAGTCCCGGCATCGAGCGGAGCAGATGGCCCTCGCGGCAGCCGTTCTCATCCTCCGGCAACCCGATGGCCAAGACCAGCCTGTCCCCGGCAACGTCATCCCGCTCCGCCCGTCCGGCGATCAATAGCGAGCAGGCCGTCACGCGGCAATGCCGAATTCCCTGCGGGGCCGGTGGATGAACTCGCGGACGGCCGGCTCGCGCCGCCAGGGGGCGAGGGCGGGTTGAAGTCGCGGATGTAGTCCTTGGCCCGGCTCGACTGAGCGGGGGCGAGGATGCCAGAATCCGGGCCTCCTGAGCAGTACCTGTGCCGCCCTCCGGGGCAGCGGGGCGACAGCCCCCTGTTCATCCCCGTGTTGGACGGCTTGCGGATTCAGCGGCTGGCCGCCGCTGTCCTCGCGGGCCTGGCCCTCAAGTCCGACGTCGGCCTTGGCGGGCCGATCCCGCAGCGGACTTCGTGCTCTACACGATCCGCGAGATTCGCGAGATCTGCACCGCCGAGCACTGACCGATCGTCCGCCGCAGCGAACGAAGCCGACACGGCCGACGACACCGCCTGAACCCTGACGTACGGGAAAGCCATCGGTGGCACGGGGGAGGCCACGGACTCATCCTCGCCGAGGGCAACCCAACGGCGCCGACTGCCTGATCATCACAGGCGGCGGTGCAGACGCAGGTGTCACGGGCGCAGGAGTGGGCCACCGGTTCCAGCCGCCGGGGGCCCAGTCCTGTTGGAGATCAGCGGCTGCGTCGAGAACGGCTGACGATGTTGCTGTCAGTCGGCCTGCTGCTCGGCCGGGCGCAGTCCCGCGGTCCACTTCTCCTCGATGCGGCCGAACTTCCATACCGCCAGGGCGATGATCCAGGTGGCGAAGAAGAGCCCGACGATGACGAAGCCGATGATGTTCAGGTCCAGGCTGGAGATCCAGTCCCAGAACGGGCCGTGCAGGTCGAGCTTCTCGGCGAGCAGGCCGAGGAGTTCGACGGTGCCGATGATGAGGGCGACGGCGACGGACAGGCCGGTGATGGTGAGGTTGTAGTAGACCTTGCGGACCGGCTTGGAGAAGGCCCAGCCGTAGGCGAAGTTCATGAACGAGCCGTCGATGGTGTCCAGCAGGGACATGCCGGCGGCGAACAGGACGGGCAGGCACAGGATCGCGTACCAGGGCAGTCCGGAGGCGGCGCCGGACCCGGCAAGGACGAGCAGCGCGATCTCGGTGGCGGTGTCGAAGCCGAGGCCGAAGAGCACGCCGAGCGGGTACATCTGCCATGGCTTGGTGATCGACTTCATGACGCGGCCGAGGAGGCGGTTCATGAAGCCGCGGTTGTTGAGCTGTTCCTCCAGGGCGGCCTCGTCGAAGTGGCCGGAGCGCATCTGGCAGAAGACCTTCCAGATGCCGGCCAGGATGACGATGTTGATGATCGCGATGATGTAGAGGAACGTGCCGGAGACGGTCGTGCCGATCAGGCCGGTGACGTTGTGCAGCTGGGAGTTGTCGTTCTCCACCGGCCCGGCGAGGGTCTTGATGCCCAGGGACAGCAGGAACGCCAGGCCGAAGACGATGGTGGAATGGCCCAGGGAGAACCAGAAGCCGACCGACAGCGGGCGCTGGCCCTCGTGCATCAGCTTGCGGGTGGTGTTGTCGATCGCGGCGATGTGGTCGGCGTCGAAGGCGTGCCGCATCCCCAGGGTGTAGGCGGTCACCCCGATGCCGATGCCGAAGGTCTTGGTGCCCAGGCTGTAGTGCTCCGGGGCGACGATCGCGACCAGCGTGAACCAGCCGATGACGTGCAGGGCGATGATGAAGGCGGCCATGCCGGCGGCGCGGCCCCACTCGGCGCGGCTCATCGAGCCCGATATACGCTGCCAGCGGGTTCGGGATGGGTCGGTGGTCGCGGATGCGGCGGTCATGGGCGTTCTTCCTTCGCTTGAGGGCGCCAGACAACCTAGACGCGCCATAATCGCAGCTGCAAGCTGTGCGCAGTAAGACCCTGGTGTCATCCGGAGCCCGCCGCCCAAGGAGGCGCCCCTCGTGAATCCGCACGCCGATGCCGTGCGCGTCCGTTGCCGTCAGGAACTGCGGGCCAGGGGCGTGCGGTGCACGTCCGCCCGGCTGGCCGTGATGTGCACCCTTGCTGCCGGCAGCGGCCACCTCAGCGCGACGGACATCCACCGGTCGATCAGCGCAGCCGGCGGGAGCCTGGATGTGTCCACGGTGTACCGGACCCTGGAGCGGCTGACCGAGCTGGGCCTGGTGCACCAGTTGCCGGCCGCGGGGCAGGCCAGCTACGGGCTGGTAGGTGAACCCCACCACCACGCGGTGTGCACCAGTTGCGGCGCCATCGACGAGATTCCAGCCCTCCCGGTGGCGAACGCGCTGGACTCCGCGATGCAGGCGACCGCCTTCCGTCTGCAGAGTGTGGTCCTGAACGGGCTGTGCCCCGCCTGCCAGGCATGACCGAAGCGATGTGCGGGGCCGGCCGGGGTCCGGCGGGTGCCGGGTGAGAAGACGATCACCTTTCGGGAAGGAAGCGGCACTGAGGTTGCCACGCTGCCGAAAGTTGACGGGCCGACCCCGTCACGACTCATGCTCATGCATTCCTTTAGTTGTTGCAAGCTCTTCGCAATAAGTGCGTAGGCTGTCCCCGACGATCACCCACGTGGAAAGGGGACGTGCCTGATGGGCACCTACACGCTTCCTGACCTGCCCTACGACTACGCCGCGCTCGAGCCGGCCATCACCGGGCAGATCCTCGAGCTGCACCACGCCAAGCACCACGCCGCCTATGTCAAGGGCGCCAACGACACCCTCGAGCAGATCGCCGAGGCCCGCGACAAGGACCAGATCACCCCCACGAGCCTGGTCGGCCTGGAGAAGACCTACGCCTTCAACCTCTCCGGCCACGTCCTGCACTCGATCTTCTGGCAGAACCTCTCCCCGGACGGCGGCGACCGCCCCGACGGGGCGCTGGCCGACGCCATCGACGAACACCTCGGCGGTTTCGAGCAGTTCAAGAAGCAGCTCACCGTCGCCACCTCCTCCGTCCAGGGCTCCGGCTGGGGCGTGCTGGCCTGGGAGCCGCTCGGACGCCGCCTGGTTGTCGAGCAGGTCTACGACCACCACGGCAACGTCGGCCAGGGCACCACCCCGCTGCTGGTCTTCGACGCCTGGGAGCACGCCTACTACCTGCAGTACAAGAACGTCCGCCCCGACTACGTCACCAAGCTGTGGGACCTGGTCAACTGGGAAGACGTCGCCGCCCGCTACACCGCGGCCGTCGGCGCCTGACGCATTGACCACGCCGCCACCGGCGGGCCGGGAAGCAAGCCAGATTCCCGGCCCGCCCGGCGCCATACGCCTCCGCCAGGTCGCGCCGACCTGCCTCGGGCACCACCTCGAAACCCTCGCCCAGCTCGCACACGCCGCCTACACGCCCCGCCCCTGGCACGCGACACCGGCCGAGATCACCCGCCTGCTGGACCGCCTCACCCACGACGCCCAACATCTCGGTTTCACCCTGGTCATGGCCGACGACCCCGCTGGCCGCCCGGTCGGCTTCGCCTACGGCCGCCCCGCCTGCCACCTCGCCGCCCTGGCCGACCGGCCACCACCGAGCACCACCCTTCCCTTCGAGGTGCGCGAACTCGCCGTCGCCCCCACCGCCTGCGGCCACGGCATCGGCGCCGCCCTCCACGACACACTCACCGCCACCGCCCCACCCGGACCCCGCTGGCTGATCACCCACCCCCACGCCGCACCCGCCCTCGCTCTGTATCGCGCACGCGGCTGGCAGACCACCAAACTTCTGACGCTGCCCAACGGCACAACCCGCGTCCTAATGCACCGCCCCGCATAGACCGGACCGCGGCAGCAGCCATATCAACCGCACCACCAGACGAAACGAGTGGCGAGGCGCAGGCGCCCAGGTCTTCAAGATGGCAGGTCTGGGTCGCTGCCACTTCCCAGCCCGACGGAAACACGCTTCGTACTACGTTGGGGAGGATCCGAGGCCAGTCACGGGCTACTTGTCTCCTCGTTCGCCGCTCGTCAACGGCACACAGGGCAGGGCAGGGGCGTGCGGCACCAGCGGCCCGCTCCCTACCGTCAGGCGGCTGATCAGGGCAGATGGAGAACTGGGACGCGAGTATCTAGGGTCAGCACGTGGCTTTCATCATGGTGTGCGAAGACGACGCGGCGGTCCGCAGCGTCCTCAAGCGCGCCCTGGAGCACGACGGCCACACTGTATCCGTCGCCGCCACCGCCGACAGCCTGCTGCGGCAGCTCACACCGGCGCCCCAGCTGGTCGTCCTGGATCTCGGGCTCCCGGACGCCGACGGCCGCGACGTCTGCCTGGCCCTGCGGGCTCGCGGCGTCGACGTGCCGGTGTTGATGCTCACCGCCTTGGACGGCCTGCATCACAAGGTGGGCGGCTTCGAGGCCGGCGCCGACGACTACATGACCAAACCCTTCGACATCCCGGAACTGCTGGTCCGCGTCCGGGCGCTGCTGCGCCGGGCCAGCGTGACGGCCGCACCGCACGAGGTCGTCCTCGATCCGGCAAAGCACGTGGTGACCTACGATTCGGAGAGCATGAGTCTGACCCCGACCGAGTTCCGGCTGCTGGGCCGCCTGATCGCCTCGCAGGGCGACGCGGTACGCCGCCACGCCCTCATCGCCGCCGGCTGGCCGCACGGAGCGCAGGTGAGCGACAACACCCTCGACTCCTATGTGCGCCGGCTGCGGACCAAGCTCACTGCGCTGGGTGTGGCCGAGCGTCTGGCGACCGTCCGCGGCGTGGGCTACCGATGGCAGTGACGGGATTCCGCAGCAGGGTCGTCGCGCTGACCGTGCTGATCGCCACCGCCGTGGTCGCGGTGCTGGTCGTGGTCTCGCACGTGCTGCTGAGCGGGGTGACGGACGCCGACGCGCAGGATCTGGCCCATGCCCGCGCCGACGCCCTCGCGGCCAACGTCAGCGTCAAGGGCGGCCGTGTCGTGCTCACGGAGAACAGCAGCGAGGCGCTGGACGAGGTCGCCTGGGTGTATGCCGACGGCCGCCTGATCGACGGGAACGTGCCGCCGAACGTGGTCGATCACGTCGAGGAGATGGCGGACTCGGGGCGATCGCAGACCGCCACCGTCGGCAAGTACCTCCTGTACGCGCGGCAGGTCCCGATCGACGGCCACCACGTCATGGTGATCGTCCGGGTGGACCTCACCCCTTACGAGACATCTGAGCAGCGCAGCCTGACCTTGTCCCTGATACTGGGCGGCCTCACGATCCTCCTCGCCGCCGGTGTCGCACACCTCGTGGTGCACCGCGCGCTGCGGGTCGTGCACGAGATGGCCGCCCTCGCCGACGACTGGGGCCATCACGAACCCGGGCGCCGCTTCAACCTCGGCGTCCCCCGCGACGAGTTCGGCGAACTGGGACAGACCCTGGACCGCCTCCTGGAGCGCGTCGACAACGCGCTGGCGGACGAGCGCCGGCTCACCGACGAGATCGCCCACGAGCTGCGGACACCGCTCACGGTCCTGCGGGCCGAGGCGCAGCTGGCGCAGCTGTCCGACGAGCCGGTGCCGCCGGAGGCGGTACTGAGCGAGGTCGACCGCCTCGATACGGCGATCACGACGATTCTGCGCGCCGCGCGCGCACGGACGGACAAGGGGACCCGCTGCGATCTGCGCTCCGCCGCGCGGCAGGCGATTGGCAACCGGGCGGTCGACGTCGCCTTCCCGGCGAAGGTCGAGGTGGCCGTGGCGGCCGACGTCGCCGTGTCGCTGCTGTCCCCCCTGCTGGACAACGGCCTGCGGCACGCGAAGTCCCGGGTGTGGATCACCGCGCGCCACCAGGGCGAGGCCATCGTCGTCGATGTCCTGGACGACGGCCCCGGATTCGATCCCGCCGAGATCGACCGGGTCTTCGAGGCGGGTGTGACCGGCGGCGACGGGTACGGGCTGGGGCTGCCGGTGGTCCGGCGCATCGCCGCCTCGGCCGGTGTGGAGGTCCGCGCGATCGCGGACGGCCGCGGCCACGTCGAGGTGACACTCCCCGCCGCGCGTGCGATCACGTAGTCAGGTTGCTTGCAGGTTCCCCGCGTAAACCTCCCTGCATGACAACGACAACGGAAGCACGCACGCGCAGCGGGCGCCTCATGCTCAACAAGGTCCCCGAGGTCACCATCTGGTTCTGGGTGATCAAGGTCCTGTGCACCACCGTGGGTGAGAGCTTCGCCGACTGGATCAACATGAAGCTGGGCGTCGGCCTGGTGGACACGGCCTGGATCTTCACCGCGGTGTTCGTGCTGGTCCTGGCCGTCCAGCTGCGGCTGAAGCGGTACGTCCCGTTCCCATACTGGCTGACCGTCGTCGTTGTCAGCGTCACGGGCACCCTGTACACGGACATCCTGACCGACCAGCTGAACGTGCCGCTGTGGATCAGTTCCGCAGTCTTCTCGGTGTTGCTCGCGGTGGTCTTCGGCGTGTGGTGGCTGCGCGAGCGCACCCTCTCGATCCACTCCGTCACCACGCTGCCGCGGGAGTCGTTCTACTGGCTCGCTGTTCTCGTCACCTTCGCACTCGGTACCGCGACCGGCGACTGGACCCTGGAGCTGACCGGCTGGAGCCCGGGTGCCTCGGTGCTGCTGCCGCTCGGCCTCATCGCGGCGATCACCGCGCTGTGGAAGTTCGGCGCGAACCCGGTGCTGTCCTTCTGGCTCGCCTACATCCTGACCCGCCCGCTGGGCGCGAACATCGGCGACTGGCTGGCCTCCCCCAAGGTCGCCCAGAACCCGGGTGACCCGACCGGTCTCGCGCTGGGCACGTTCACCACCAGCCTGATCTTCCTCGGCCTGATCCTCGCGACGGTGGTCTACCTGACGGTGACGCGCTCGGACGTGACCGAGACCTACGAGGCCACCCACGCTGCCCACGCCGCACACGCCACCGGCGACCCGCGCAAGGAGCGCGTCGCGCTGGCCGGCTTCGGCCTGCTGGCCGTCGCCACCACGGGCCTGCTGCTCTGGGCCCACGGCCAGCCGCACGTCGGCCCGGCGCCGGAGGCCGACAACACCTCCGCCGTTCAGATGGCTCCCGGCGTCGCGGTGAAGAAGTTCCCGCCCGCCAAGGTCGCCGCGCTGAAGACCCTCGCTTCCACCTCGCTCAAGGACGCACGCTCGGGGAACGCGAAGGGCGCGCACGCGGCCGCCCAGTCGCTGCGTGACCTGTGGGATGCCGACCAGGCGTCGTTGCAGCCGCTGGACCAGACCGGCTGGACCTCCATCGACGCTCAGATGGACAAGGTGCTGGGGACCTTCGGTATCGATCACTCGAACCCGCCGATGTCGCCTGCGCAGCAGGAGAAGGAACTGAACGCCCTTCTGACGGACATGGGCTGACAGACCACACAGCGCCCGGCCGGCCCGCCCGGCCGATGGGCTCAGTGTGCCGGGCTGCTCAGAGAACCGCGCCGCCTCTGCACCCGCCGGCGAGCCGCGGACAGCTCAAACGGCCGGGGCGGCCTGTGGCAGCCCGGTGATATCTCAGGCTCCCGTCGGGCGGTCGAAGCTGGCGTCAATGGCTTCGACCGCCCCGCTGTCGCCGGGGCTGGTCGGTCACAGTGGCGCCGGATACCAGAAGCAGGCGCGGGTGACCACTCAGACCCGGGTCCTGCACGTCTGCCTGTGTCGGCGCACCACCAAGGGCCGCCACTTCGACGTCCTCGTCGCCCAACGACGCGAACGCGTCCGCATCCGCAGCGGGAAGCGCATCCGCTGGGGCGGACGCCCTCTCCCTGCAGCAGCCTGACCAACTCGGTCAACCTATGCGGTCAAGGCACTTCTCGTGCAAGCGATGACTTCGCCCTCGGCGCTTTTTATGGTTTGTCCCGGTGAACCGGCAGGAGCAGGGTGAAAGTGGCCGGGGTGCCGCGGGTCAGGGAGAGGCGGCCGCCGAGGGAGACTGCCAGGTCGCGGGCGAAGGCGAGGCCGATACCCGTCCCCGCCCCGCTGCCCGTGTGACGCCGGTCGAACAGCCGTGCCGTGTCACCGCTCACCTCGCCCTCGTCGGTGACGTCGAGGCGAGCGCGTCGTCAAGGTCGCGCACCGTCACGCGGACCATGCCCCGGCCATGCAGGCGGGCGTTGTGTGCGGACCGATGGCAAAATCGGTCATTTGACCGTTTGGCGAGTATGCCGGGTCGCGAGGACGGGTGACGGGCTTCCCGACCCGCAGACCCCTTACGGGGACGGACCCGTGATCATGACCGCACCCGAGAGTCCTGGCCACCAAGCATTTCGACCGGGCGATGGCCGGGGGAACGGCCGTTCTGTCATCGTGCGCCGGCCCTGTCCAAAGCGCCTGGAAGCGTGCGACAGCCGAGCAGCTCTGAAGCGTTGGCGCAACCTCGGCGGGTGCCTCCAGGCGCTGCCCAGCCCACACCGCGATGGCCAGAGTGCGGCATGGCCACGGGCTGTCCTCACATGCTGCTCACATGCAGGGGCTTCTACGCTGGTGGTGTGCGGGTGCTGGTGGTCGAGGACGAGGTCCGCACGGCGGCGCTGCTGCAGCGCGGGCTGTGTGAGGAGGGGTATGCCGTCGATGTCGCCGTGGACGGTCCGGAGGCGGTGTGGCGGGCGCAGGAGAGCCCCTACGACGTGATCGTGCTGGATGTGATGCTGCCGGGTTTCGACGGTTTCGAGGTGTGCCGCAGGCTGCGGGCCGGGGGATGCTGGTCGCCGGTGCTCTTGCTGACGGCCCGGGACGCGGTCACCGACCGGGTGCGGGGGCTGGATGCGGGCGCGGACGACTACCTGACCAAGCCCTTCAGCTTCGCCGAGCTGTTCGCGCGACTGCGGGCCCTGGTACGGCGGGGGGCCAGGGAGCGGCCCGCGCTCCTTGCCGTGGGTGATCTGCAGTTGGACCCGTCCAGTCGGCGGGTGTGGCGGGGGCAGTCGGAGCTTCAGCTGTCGCCCAAGGAGTTCGCCGTGCTGGAGCTGTTCCTGCGGTATCCCGGCGACGTACTGACCCGCACCCGGATCCTGGAGCACGTGTGGGACTTCGCCTACGACGGCGTGTCCAACGTCGTCGACCAGTACGTGGCCTACCTGCGCCGCAAGATCGACGAGCCGGGCGGAGAATCCCATCTGGAGACCGTGCGCGGAGCTGGATACCGGCTGCGGGTGCCGGCTTGTGCGAAGGGCGGATGAGCCGTCATGACCCTGAGATGGCGGCTGGCGCTGCTGTTCGCAGTGGGCACCGCGGTCGTCATCGCCACCGCCGGGCTGCTGTTCCTTCAGCAGCTGACGGCAGGTCTGAACAACTCCCTGGCCTCCACGCTGCGCGTGCGGGCCGACGCGGAAGTCGCGCGCCTCGCCTCCGCCGGGCCGCTGCCGCCGCTCCCTGCGCCCCCGCCTTCCGAGAGCCGGGACAGCGGCCAGCAGAGTGACCAGCACGGCCAGAACCCGGTATCGGACGACATCACGCAGGTCCTCGCCCGCGAGGGCGCGGTGCTGGCGACCACCGACCCGGCCGTCCGGCAACCTCTGGCCAACGCCACGCAACGGCGGGCCGCCGCGCACGCCCCGGTGAGGTTCACCACCACAGTGGAGGGCGAAAAGTACCGGATGCTGGCCGTGCCGGCCCATCATCGCGCCCGGCCCGTCCTCGTCGTGGTGGGCACCGCCTCCCACCTGGCCGAAGATGCGACAGCACGCACCAGCACCGCGCTGTGGATCGCCGGACCGTCGGCCGTCGTCCTCGCCGGCCTCGGCGCCTACGCCCTGACCGGAGCCGCACTGCGCCCGGTGGAACGCATGCGACGACGCCTGGCAGACATCTCCGAGCACGACACCGCCGCCCGCCTCCCGGTGCCCGGGACCCGCGATGAGATCGCGACGCTGGCGACCACCATGAACGCCGTACTGGACCGCCTGGCCCGGGCCCTGGACCGGGAACGCGGCTTCGCCGCCGACGCCGGCCACGAACTGCGCACCCCGCTGACCACGCTGAAGGCCGAGCTGGAACTGGCGCGCCGGCCGGGCCGCTCCCACGAGGCACTGGCGGACGCGATCACCGCGGCGGCGGCCGACACCGACCGGCTGATCAGGCTGACCGAGGACCTGCTGGTACTCGCCCGCGCGGACGAAGGCCACGCCTTCCTGCGAACCGAACCGATAGCCCCGGACGATGTCCTCACCCGAGGGGTCCACGCGGCTTCGGCACGCGCCGAGACCCGCGGTGTCCGCCTGACCCTGCGCGCCGAACCGCAGGTGCGCATCGTGGCCGATCCCGACCGGCTGCGCCAGGCGGTGGACAACCTCCTCGACAACGCCCTGCGCCACAGCCCGGACGGCGCCGTCATCGACGTCACGCTCAGCACCCGTCACACGCCCGGAGCCGACGTCGCCGTGATCGAGGTACGTGACCACGGGCCCGGGTTCCCGCCCGCATTCCTCCCCCTGGCCTTCGAGCGGTTTAGGCGCGCCGATGCCGCACGGGCCAGGGCAGGCGGCGGCGCCGGGCTGGGCCTGGCGATCGTGCGGTCCATCGCCGAGGCCCACGGCGGCAGCGTGGTGGCGGACAATCCAGAGGGAGGAGGCGCCCGAATCCGCCTGGAGCTCCCGCTCGCCCCAGCCCCTGAGCAGGGACCGGCTCGGCGGTGAGACGTCATACGCCCGCCCGGACCCGACGGCACTGCGCTGCCGTACGGGCGTGGAGCTGGTGGGAGACTGTCTTGCAGGCGCGGAAGATCCCGTAGGTGATCCAGTCGACCTCTGGTCCGGGCGTTCGGCAGGCCGTCCTGCGGAAAGCGCGGCAAGACCTTGCCCATGGCGGTGTTCACCGCGGCAGACATCCCCGACGGTGCCGTGCCGGCCGTGGTCGCGCCCGTGCCGAACTCCGAATCCCAGCATGTCTACGTTCACATCAGCCGCACACGGTCGCTTCACGAGCCGCTTCGCACACTGAGGGCATCAGTACACCGATCCGTTCGGAGGGCGGACATCATGAAGTTCCACCGGAAGATCGCGTCCACGGCGGTCGTTGCCCTGACCCTCGGCGGGGCAGGGATCGGCACTGCCGTCGCCGGGTCCAGCGCGAGTACGGCTCCGGCCGCGTCCGTCGTGCGACAGGACACGCCGCCGGAGCCGGCCGGACCGGACACCGACAACATCCAGCACGGCGACCAGAACGCCCCCGACAACGAGCGGCCGGGCGAACACGGTCAGGCGGAGACCCCGGAGGGCGCTGACGGCCCCGGCGGGCACGCCGACGCGTCCGCAGGTGCCCAGCACGAAGCGGGCAGCGCCGAGAAGTGAGAGAACAAGTGACAACCAGGGCGTCGGCGGCGACCTCATCACGCGGCCGGCGCCTCCTTCTTCGCGCCTCATCTGATGGCGCCGCCGTGCACAGACGACCGCTGCCATCGCTACCCGGCAGATACGTGACCGACTCGCCGAGCACGGACGATCCAGCCATGAGGGGCTGGCGGTAACCAGTCCGCAGGCACCGCCTTGACGAAGCGTCACAACTGACCAGGCCCGCGCCGCAGGAGCAAGCAACCGCCCTGCTCACGGTCTGATAAACACGACTCCGTGTTGCAACGACCGCTCGAAACCGTCGTGTGAACCAGATCCGCGGAACCTTGCCGGTCTGGCGATCCTGGTCGCGGTCGTCATCTTCGGCTGACACCCGGTCTCGGCCGACGGCAGCGAGCAGAGGGGCGCTCTCTGCAGCCGCTCCCCTCTGCTCCCGAAGCTTCGTCATCCCGGCCTCCCGGTGCGAGAAGTGCGCGGTAGCGTCACAGGAGGGCGTCACAGTGTCGGTTGGGCGTTCGTCCTCGGCATCACTATGGCAGGAACGGGCGGCTGAGGTCTCACTTAGGTCCGTCGGTTTCGGCCTCCTGCTGGGGCACCGGCACGAGCAGTGTGAAGGTGGTCGGGGCCTGGCCGGTCAGGGAGAGCCGTCCTCCGAGCGAGATGGCCATGTCACGGGCGAGGGCAAGGCCGATGCCCGTACCCGCCCCGCTTCCGGTGTGCCCCCGGTCGAACAACCGCGCGGTGCTACCGCGCACTTCACCCTCGTCGGTGACATCGAATGCCAGGGCGTAGTCGAGGTCGCGCACCGTGACGCGTACCGTGCCGCGTCCGTGGGTGCGGGCGTTGTCCAGCAGGACGTCGAGGATCTCGGTCACGGGACCGCCGGGGACTGCGACGTCTCCCGGTACGTCACCGCCGGCGTACTCCAGACGCCTGCCGTCGATGGCGAAAGCACCGTGCCATCGCTCCTCCGACGCCGTCAGCAGGTCTTCCAGGGGACGGTCGGCGGGATGCGGCCGGAGCAGGCCATGGGAGCCGGACAGGCGCAGCACCTCTTCCACGGTGTCGTGCAGGCGGCGAGTGGTCGCCAGTGCCTCCTCGACGACAGGCCGCAGCCGGACGTCGTCGCGTTGTTCCAGGCCCGCCTCCAGGGTGAGCTGCAGGCCGGTCAGGGGTGTACGCAGCTGGTGGGATGCGTTGGAGGCGAAGTCCCGCTCGCGGCGCAGGAGCTCGGAGAGGCTGTGCAGCATCTCGTTGTGGGTGGAGGCGACCTGATCGATCTCGGCGATGCCTGCGACGGCCGCGCGGGCGGTCAGGTCGCCGGCGGTGACCGCGCGGCAGTGCCGCGAGAGGTCCTCCAGCGGTGCCGCCAGTGCCCGTGCCTGGCGGCGAGCGACGAGGACGGCGACGGCCAGCGCGAGCGCGGCTACGCCCAGCAGAACACCCCATATGGCGAGGACCCGCTCGCGTACCGCGCTGACGGGAGAGGACGCGCGGATGACCCCGATCACCTGCTCGGCGTGGGAGACGGGCACGGTGACGACCAGGTCGCCGCCCGACCGGCTCCGGGCGGCCTCGCCGAGCAAGGCCCGGCGGACCGGCGCGTCACCCGGGCGGGGGCCGCTGCCGGCCCGCAGCCTGAGCTGCGGGTCGTACAGTCCAAGGCGCGCGCCGGCCGGAGGCGCAGGCAGTTCCACCAGGTCGCCAGCCCGGTAGTCGGGGCTGACGTGGACGGCTCCGGCAAGGGCCGCCCGTTCCAGCGTGTCCCGCTGGTCGGCATAAAGCACCGACCTGATGGCCCAGGCCAGGGGGACGGCGAGGAGGACGACGGCGACCAGGGCGGCGGTCAGGGCGACTTTCACCACGCGCTGTCTCATGTCGTTCATCATGCGGGCCTCCCGCCTGGGGCGGGCGGATGCGGCACACGCTTTTGCCGTCGTCTAACCGTCGCCGAGCCGGGCGCTAACCGGCCGGTTCCTAGCGTGGGTGCCATGACCGTCCGGTCTGCGGCCGTCCGGCTGAAGGACGCGCTGAAAGACCGGCAGGCACGCTCCTGGGAAGGCAGTGGCCATGGCAGTACGCGCACGGGCAACCGCCGCCGTCGGACTCGCGCTGGTCGCGGCGGTGAGCGCCGGCTGTTCCGGTTCGGGGTCGCACGCGGGCTCCGCCTCGACGTCACGCGCCGCGGGTTCTACTGCAGGTAGCGGGCAGAACAACCCGGCGCCCGCGCCCACCGAGTCCAATCCGCCCGGAGACATCCCCGACAACCAGGCATACGTCCCCTACCGCCCCGCCGGTGGCACCTTCACGGGCTTCACCGTCAAGGTGCCCGAGGGCTGGGCCCGTACCGTCCAGAAGGACACCACGGTGTTCACGGACAAGCTGAACACCGTCCGGATCACGGCCGCCACCGCGTCCGCCGCTCCCACGGTGGGCTCGGTCACCAACACGGTGGTCCCGCAGCTGCGCAGCCAGGTGCCGAAGTTCGCCTCTCCCAAGGTGTCCGAGGTCAACCGGCACGCCGGCCGGATCGTCCTGCTGACCTACCAGGGCGACTCCGCGAAGGATCCGGTCACCGGGAAGGTCGTGCGGGACGCCTTCGAGCGTTACGCCTACTACCGGTCCGGTCATGAGGTGGACGTGACCCTGTCCGGCCCGGTCAACGCCGACAACGTCGACCCCTGGCGGATCATCAGCGACTCCTTCGCCTGGCGGTGAGAAGGATGTCCTCCGACTCCTCCCGCGACGGCATCCCCGCCGACCTTCCGGCCAAGGACGTCCTGACCGCGCGCGAGCTGTACCGCTTCTACCGGGCCGGGGAGGAGGAGACGCTCGCCCTGCGCGGGGTGTCCCTGAACGTCCGGAGAGGGGAGACGGTCGCGGTCGTCGGGCCGTCCGGGTCGGGCAAGTCGACCCTGCTGTCCTGCCTGGCGGGGCTGGACGAGCCCTCGGGCGGCGAGGTCCGCGTGAACGGCGTCCGCATCAGCCACCGACCGGAGACCGAGCGGGCCCGGCTGCGCGCTAGGCACATCGGCGTCCTGCTGCAGACCCGCAACCTGCTGCCGCACCTGAGCGTGCGCGACAACATCCTCCTGGCTCAGCGCGCAGCAGGGCGCCGCTCCGCCGTCTCCTGGCGGGACCTTCTGGGACAGGTCGGGCTCGCCGAGCGGGCGCACGCCCTGCCCCGGCAACTGTCCGGTGGTGAGGTGGCGCGGGCCGGCCTCGCCGTCGCCGTCGCCAACTCGCCACAGGTGCTGCTCGCGGACGAGCCGACCGGTGAATTGGATAGCGGCACAGAGCAGTTGGTTCTCGCGATGCTGCGGGACAGAGCGGCGGACGGCTGCGCGGTGCTGGTCGTCACGCACAGCGCCGAGGCGGTGCGGATCGCCGACCGGGTGATCACGCTGACGGACGGCAGAACCGGCAGCACCGGCATGGCGGATGTCCATCCGCAGCAGCAGGAGGAGCGGCATGTCACCGGATGAGACGCTCGTGAAGCATTCCGAGACCCTCCTGGCCTGCCGGGACGCGGCCCTCACCTTCGGCCGGGGTGCGCAGGCCGTGGTGGCCGTGCACGGGGCGAACCTGGAGATCCGGGCCGGTGACCGGCTCGCCGTCGTCGGCCCCTCGGGATCAGGCAAGAGTTCGCTGCTGCATCTGCTGGCCGGGCTGGAACAGCCCACCAGCGGGGAAGTGACCCGGCCCGCGTCGCTGGGCACGTACGACATCGGCCTGGTCTTCCAGGGCGACAGCCTCATTCCCGCCCTGAGCGTGCTGGAGAATGCCGCCCTGCCGCTTGTCCTCGCCGGCCGGAGTGAGACCGAGGCACAGGAGGCCGCCCTCGCGGCACTGGACCGGGTGGGCGCCGCCGACCTTGCCGAGCGGCTGCCCGAGGAGATCTCCGGCGGACAGGCCCAGCGTGCGGCAGCCGCCCGGGTGCTAGCCCAGGGCCCGCGGCTGATTCTCGCCGACGAGCCCACCGGGCGCCTCGACCACGCCACCGGCACACGCGTCCTGGACGCGCTGCTGACGGCGGCCTACCGCACAGGTGCCGCCCTCGTGGTCACCACCCACGACCCTGCCGTCGCCGCCCGGCTCACTGTCCAGCGCAGCATGCGCGACGGCCGCCTGCTCGAACCCGAGGAGACGTCATGATCACTGCTTGGGCGCGCGGGCTGACCCGGCACCGGGCAGGACGGCTGCTGGCCGCACTGGCCGGGATCGCCCTCGCGGTCGCCCTCATCGCCGCTCTCGGCTCCTTCCTGACCGCGTCGAAGGCGACCATGACGCAGCGCGCCGTGCGCTCGGTCGCTGTCGACTGGCAGGTCCAAGTCCAGCCCGCAACCGACCCGAACACGGTCCTCTCCCTAGTCCGCACGACACCCGGAACCGGCGCCGCCCTGCCGGTCGGCTTCGCCCACACCTCCGGCTTCATGGCCCGCGTCCAGGGCAGCACCCAGACCACTGGCCCCGGCATGGCGCTCGGCCTGCCCGACGGCTACCGCAGCCGGTTCCCCGACGCCATCCGCACGCTTTCCGGCTCATCCACCGGTGTCCTGCTGGCCCAGCAGACCGCATCCAACCTGCACGCCGCGCCCGGCGACACCATCGGCGTCCAGTTCCCCGGCATCGGAGTGCGGCAGGTGAGGGTGGACGGTGTCGTCGACCTGCCCCAGGCCGACTCCCTCTTCCAGACGGTCGGCGCCCCCGCCCAGTCCCAGCCGACGGCGCCTCCGGACAACGTCGTCCTCCTGCCCGCCGCGCAGTTCGCCTCCCTCACCCACGGTGCCACCGGCGTCACCACCCAGATCCACGTCGCCCGCGACAACGCCGGGCTGCCCTCCGACCCGGCCGCCGCCTTCACCGCGGTCACCGGCGCCGCCCACCACCTGGAGGCCCGCTCCTCCGGCGCCGCGCTCGTCGGCAACAACGTGGGTGCCGCCCTCGACTCCGCCCGCCAGGACGCTCTGTACGCGCAGATCCTCTTCCTCTTCCTCGGCGTTCCCGGAGCTGTCCTGGCCGCCGCGCTCACCGCCGCGGTCGCCTCTGCCGGTGGCGAGCGCCGCCGTCAGGAACAGGGGCTACTGCGCCTGCGCGGCCTGCGCCCCACCCAGATCACCGCCCTCGCGGGCCTGGAAGCCGCCCTGATCGGCCTCGCCGGCGGCCTGGCCGGGCTGGCCATCGCGGCTCTGACCGGCCGCCTCGCCTTCGGCGCCGCCTCCTTCGGGGCGAGCAAGAGCACCTTGGCCGTCTGGTACGGCATCGCCTTTGTCCTGGGCGCCGCCGTCGCCATGGGCGCCGTCCTGATACCCGCCCTGCGGGACCTGCGCACCGTCACTGTCGCCGACACCCGCAAGGAGGCCGGCGCACGCAGCACTCGCACCCCCTGGTGGATGCGCTACGGCCTGGACTTCCTCCTGCTGCTCTGCTCCTGGTTGATCTTCCGCGCCTCCTCCGGCAACCAGTACGCCCTCGTCCTGGCGCCGGAAGGCGTGCCCAGCATCTCCGTGTCGTACTGGGCGTTCCTCGGCCCTGCCCTGCTGTGGATCGGCGCCGCCCTGCTGCTGTGGCGGCTCACCCTTCTTGCCCTTACCCACGGCCGCCCCGCCCTGACCCGGCTGGCCCGCCCGCTGACCGCAACCCTCGCCGGCACCACCGCCGCCGTCCTCGCCCGGCGCCGGCGCCCACTCGCCCGCTCCGTGGTCCTGCTCGCCCTCGCCGTCTCCTTCGCCCTCTCCACCGCCGTCTTCAACGCCACCTACAGGCAGCAGGCCGAGGTCGACGCCCGGCTGACCAACGGCGCCGATGTCACCGTCACCGAACCCCCGGGCGCCCGCGTTTCGCCCAGCGTCGCAGGCACGCTGAAGGTCTCCGGTGTCCGGCACGTCGAGCCCCTCGAGCACCGCTTCGCCTACGTCGGCTCCGATCTGCAGGACCTCTATGGCGTCCGCCCGGACACCATCGCCCAGGCCACCTCGCTCCAGGACGCCTACTTCGCCGGAGGCACCGCCCAGCAGCTCATGCGCAAGTTGGCCCAGCGCCCGGACAATCTGCTGGTCAGCGTGGAGACCGTCAACGACTTCCAGCTCTCACCCGGTGACACCGTCAATCTGCGCATCCAGGATGCACGCACCAAGGCCCTGCGCACGGTCCCCTTCCACTACGCCGGCATCGCCAAGGAGTTCCCCACCGCTCCCAAGGACAGCTTCTTCGTCGCCAACGCCTCCTACATTGCCAAGGCCACCGGCAGCGACGCGGTCGGCGCCTTCCTCCTCGACACCGGCGGCACTCACCAGAAGCAGGTCGCCGCACACCTGCGCCATCAGCTCGGCACCGCCGCCACTGTCACCGACCTCACCCAGACCCGCGGCACCGTCGGCACCAGCCTTACCTCCGTCGACCTGGCCGGACTCACCCGCATCGAACTCGTCTTCGCTGTCCTGCTGGCCGCCGGAGCCGGGGGACTGGTCCTCGCCCTCGGACTCGCCGAACGCCGCCGCACCTTCGCCATCGCCACCGTCCTGGGCGCCAAGACACGCCAGCTGCGCGGCATGGTCCTCACTGAAGCCCTCCTCCTGGCCGTCGGTGGCCTGGCCGGAGGCGCCCTCATCGGCTGGGCCCTGTCCGAAATGCTGGTCAAGGTACTGACGGGCGTCTTCGACCCACCCCCCGCAAGCCTCTCCGTGCCCGGCTCCTATCTGGTGCTCACCGCGCTCGCCGCACTGATCGCCGTCATGGCAGCCGCGCTGAACGGCATCCGGCGCGCGAAGCGCCCGCCCGTGCAGGAGCTGCGTGACCTGTGAGCAGTCCTCCGCCGACCAAGCCGATCCCCGCGCGCCCTCCTACGCTGTCGACCATGCGCACCCCCGCCGTCCCGGACCGCAACCGCATCCGCGTCCTCGTCGTCGAGGACGACGACACCATCGGCCGCCACCTGGAAACCGGCCTGCACAGCAACGGCTACGCGCCCACCTGGAGCCGCACCGGCGCAACCGCCCTGGCCGAAGCCGCCCGCAGCTCCTACGACGCCCTCCTCCTGGACCTCGGCCTGCCCGACATGGACGGCCTCGACGTGGCCCGCACCCTGCGCACCCGCTGCCCCGACCTGCTCATCATCATCCTCACCGCCCGTACCGACGACATCGACGTGATCGCCGGCCTCGACGCCGGAGCCGACGACTACCTCGTCAAGCCCTTCAGCCTCACCGTCCTGCTGGCCCGCCTGCGCGCCCACCTGCGCCGCCACACCATCACCCCTGCCCCCCAGGAGGTACTCCGGCTCGGCGACCTCGTGGTCGACACCACGGCGCGGCACTGCAGCCTCCACGGCGCAGAGGTCCAACTGCGCCCCAAGGAGTTCGAACTCCTCGTCCTCCTCGGCCGGCACATCGGCGAGGCCGTATCCCGCGAAACCCTCATGGCTGAGGTCTGGGACGAGAACTGGTTCGGATCCACCAAAACCCTCGACGTCACCATGGCCAGCCTGCGCCACCGCCTCGCCGCAGCAGCCGAAGCATCCGACCGTCCCTGCCGACTGCCCCGCATCACCACCCTGAGAGGACACGGCTACCGCCTGGAAAGCCGCTCCTAGCACGCCGAGGGAGGGCCCAGCACGGGGCAGACGGGGACAAGGGTGTCGACGTCGGCGGCGCTGTCGGCGTTCTCGTGCTGGCCCCTGCCGGGCACCCCTTCGGCACTCAGGCAGCTTGGCCGAGGCCGACGGTGGTCAGAACCTGCTCGGGCAGCGGGCTGAACGGGCAGGCGTGGAAGGCAGTGGGTGAACGATTCCGCTGTGCTGGTGCACCGACCCCGAACGTAACCGTGTCGGGGTCACCAAGGCCCACCCGTGCTGGGACTATGCGCCTCATGCAACCCCTGCCAGCCCCCTGCCCCGCTGGTCTGATCCCGGACGTCACAGGGCTGGAGGCATTCAACGCCGCGTACAAGGCGGCAAAGCAACAGCGTGCCGTGTTCATCGCCATCGAGCGCCTGGGCTCGCATTGGACGGTCAAGGCCGACGCGCTCACCGCCCCGCAGCACGCCATCGACGCCACGGTGTACGACGCCATCCGCACCGCGGTGATCCATCTGATCCGCTCCCGCGAGATCCGCCCCGACTCCTCCGCCGGGCCGGTCTACTTCGTGATGTACGACGTAGAGACCGAACACAGGGCCCGCGAACTCGCCACTGCACTCCACGCGGCCCTCTACGGACACCTCGAACCGCTGGCCCGTGTTATGCCGGGAACCCCGACCTGACGCCAGCCCCATCCCGGCAGTCGCAGATGTTGTCCGCACGCGCCGCCTCCAAGCCGAACACCGACGACATCCGGGACTCACCCGCCCTCGCCGCCCGCACCTCCACCCCGCGCGTCATCGACGGAGGCGGCACCCTGAACGTCGACACCTGGCGCGACGCCGGATGGACCGTCCGCGTCCTCGGGCGCCCCTGAGCGGCGGTTTTGTCGCCCGGCCCCGTGACGCCTCCGCAATCGGCGCACGCGGCCGGGGTCACGCCAGAGCCGCCAACAGCGTCATGGCGATCACGGAAGCGATGGCACACTGATCTGCCCAACTTGCCTATCGCGCCTGGGAGATCACCTGATGAACGTCACCCCCGCCGCCGACGCCCACGGAGCCGAAACAGCCCCGGAACGTACCGGCGGCTGCCTGTGCGGCCGCATCCGTTTCACCACCCGAGGTCCGGCCGTCTTCCCCCACACCTGTGTCTGCCGCCACTGTCAAAAGCTCGGCGGCACACCAGTGATGTGGTGGGTGGGATTCGAGACGGTCACCTGGACCGGTGAGGGCGGCGAGCCAACCTGGTACGAGACCTTCGAAGGCGAGGCGAAACGCGGCTTCTGCCCGACCTGCGGCAGCCGCCTCGCGGCGATCGACAGCGACATTCCCGAGATCGGCATCAACGTCACCGCCCTCGACGACACCAGCGGCCCAGACCTCGTGCCGATCCATGCGTCCTTCCGCGACAACACCGTGCACTGGCTGCCCCCGGTGCCGGAGACCGAGCACAGCACGGCCGGTTGACCGCCCGTCCACTGGTCGGCAAGGTCACCTGCCCCCCGATGGCCCCGGCCGGCATCCCATCCTCGCCCGCGAGCAGTGCTCGAACTCCCGGGCCGGGGCCCGCAGCGGGACAAGTTCAGCTAGGACGACGGAGAACTCTGCGAGAGTCGTGCGGCAGTCCAGGGGTGCTCAACCGGAGCGACTCAAGAAAGGTGCTGGGCTACTTCCTCGAACGAATTCTGGCCGTCGACGTCTGCCGAGACGAAAGCGTGAGACCACACCCCAGGGCTTTGAAGATTCCGGGCGGCTACGAAGAATCCGGGTGAGTGCAGCACTGGCCCATCAGTGGTGAATTGCGAGCCGCCCGCCGCAAGTTCCCCTGTATCGGGAACGTGCTGCGAGGGGGGGCGCGAACAGATTCATCAATTTCATCGAAGCGGCCTACATCATGCCGGTGAACAAGGCACAGTCGACCTGACAGGAACTGCTCGTCCGAACCGTTGGGTGGCCCGTCCCATCCCTTCCACAACCACCACCGCGCGCCCCACGCAGAGGAGGCACAAGACGTGAACACAAGGACTTGACAGGGAAGACTGGTCGTGTGAGTACTCCACGAGGCCCGGGCCCCAGCCGGGCGGGCTCTGAATATGGGTGAGACCCCACCGCCGGGGTGCGGTGGGGCCCCGGCCAGCAGCCTCCCGCGGTGCTTGCCGTCGGAGACCGGCGGCAGCTCTACCCCGGGAGGGTCCGAGGTCGCACTGGCGCGCGCTACTGAGGATTAATGCGTGATGTCGCCGGGGTTTGTGGCGAGGCCGGTGCCGATGAGGCAGCCGGTGATGATGGTGGGCCGGTACTGGATCTGGCGTAGGCCCCGGCGGACTGCGCTGACCAGGTGCGTGTAGTCGGTGAAGGCGATGTTGGCCAGGCTGGTGCGCCGCAGGCTGGACCAGATCCCCTCCACGGGGTTGAGGTCCGGTGCATAGGCCGGCAACTGGAACACCGTGAGCCACTCCCGGGCCGTGGCCCAGGCGCGCATCGCGCGACTGAGGTGCAGGCCGACGTTGTCCCAGACCAGCACGATCGGCCCGCCGAGCTTGGTGTGGGCGGCGGTGAGCAGGTCTCGTAAGTCCTTCCAGGAGAAGCCCTTGCGGCCGTCGACCCGCCGGTCACCGGTGTGCCGGAAGACCAACCGCGGCCGCTCGCCGGGCTTGTAGCAGCACAGAGCGGCCACTGACAGGTGCCGCCTGCTGCCGCCGTTGACCCGGATCACCGGGGTAACACCTGTGGGGGACCATGTGCGGGCGATGTGCGGCGTCATCGAGAACCCGGCCTCGTCGGCGAAGACGGTCCAGGCCCCGAGCGCCGCCGCGGTAGTTCCACGGCCGGCCAGGTCTCCTTCACCCACGTCGCAACCGCCTCATCGTCGCGCTGCACCGCCCTGCGAGCCGGGACCTGGGGCGACCAGCCGTGCCGGTGCAGCAACAGACACACCCCGGGCACGGTGTAGCTCTTGTGGAACATCCGCCCGATCAGCGTCCTAATCCGCGCGAGCGTCCAGCGCTCGTCAGACCAGCCGTGCGCCACCGCCCCCAACGCCAAAGCCGCCTCCAGCTTCACGAACAACTCGTCGCTGAGCTTGGGCAAGGACGCCGGCCCCTTCGAGACCAGGCCCGCCTCACCCCACTCAGCCCACTCACGCCGCCAGCGCTGCACCGAACGCACATGCACCCGCAGCACCCTCGCCACCTCGGCGTTGTCGCAACCGGCCGCGAACATCTCACCCGCGTCCAGACGGATCTGCTCGCGAAATGCCCTCCGCTCGGCAGTCAGCCCGCCACCCTGCGCGTACCTCATGACCGTGGTGTACCGCGACGATCACGACCTGTCAGCACCCCACGACATCACGCATTACAAGTCAGTAGTACTGCGACGGTCTTTGCCGTGACGGGTGGGCAGCGGTCGGGGGTCGGCCGCCGCGGCGTCCGTGCCGGAGCCGGTTGCGGATCTGGTCGGCCCGCTCGGGAATGGTGTGGGCGATGCCCCGTTCACGCAGCCAGGTGCGGATGGCCAGGGAACTGTAGCGCTTGTCGCCGATGACGTGTGAGGGCCGGGTCCGGGGTCGGCCAGCTCCGATCGGGGGCACGCGGATGGCCTGCATGGCGGCGGTGAACTGGGTGCAGTCGTTGGTGTTGCCGCCGGTGATCGTGAAGCCGAGTGGGCGACCCAGGCCGTCGCAGGCGAGGTGGATCTTGCTGGTCGGACCGCCCCTGGACCGCCCGAGCCCTGGGTTGCGGAGCCCCCTTTTCGGGCCCCGGCGGCATGCTGATGGGCCCGCACGATGGTGGAGTCGACGGACACCATCCAGTCGACGGCACCGGCCGCATCCGCCTTCGCCTGGGCGGCCCGCAGCATCCGGTCGAAGGTGCCGTCGGCCGCCCACCGGCGGAACCGCGTGTGCAGCGTGGCCCAGGACCCGTACCGCTCAGGCACGTCCCGCCAGGCCGACCCCGTCCGGAACTTCCAAACGATCCCGTTCAGGACCATCCGATCATCCAGCCGCTTTCGCCCCGACTGGGCACGCGGCAACAACGGCCGCACGAACTCCCACTCGGCATCCGACAGTTCATGGCGACGTTTCACCGCACCATGATCCACCAGGAAAGATCGTTTGACGACAGGCTCTAGCTAGCCGCCCGGCGGCCGGCTGCCGTCGCTGGTGGAGCTGCAGCAGGAGTTCGGGATCGCCGTGGCGACCGGGCAGAAGGTGCTGCGCCCTCGCCGTGATGTACCGGGGCTGGGCACGTTTGTCACCGAGCTGCCCACCAAGCCGGAGAGCTGAGCCGCGCTGGCTCGGCGCACTGACCCGGTCGCACACTCGAACATGTGCGCGACTCGCCGTCCGATGCTGAGCGGTTGCGGGTGATCCGTCTGTGCCTGCAGCTGCAGCTCGATGCGGTTGACGCGAGGATCCGCGAGGCCGAGGAAGCGCCGCTGCGACCTGTTTCCGTAGCCTCGCGGCCGAAGCGGGAGAAGTCTGTCGCCAAGGGCGGGATCGGCTGGCGCCTGCAGCACGTACCCAAGGGCGGGTCGCTCCGTGGGGTGGTCCACCGCGGTGACTGCCCGGACGCGGTCGGCGGCTGGCTTAGCCAGCGCGAACTTGAGATCGCCCTCGGAATGCCCGACGTAGACGTCTGCCCCCGCTGCCGCCCCGAACGCGACGCAGCCGGGGGGGTGCATGCACGAAAGTGCCTAGCGCCGCACGCAATATAAGGCTTGCTGAAGAGCCCCTCACCGGTGGATCCGGCGGGGGCTTCTCAGGCCCCAAGGCTTGCGGCGCAGGTCGAAGCTCTCGGACGCACCGGGTAGTTTTGCGGCGCTTCGCGTGATCTTCAAGCTGGAAGGCGCATTCGAGTGACGGGCGACCCCGCCGCGGGGTCAGGGAAGGACGGGCGAGGTCGCCCTTCCAGGATGCGCCTGTTCAAACTCCACGACGCCCTCAGCGCCGGGTCACAGGCGCGGCGCAGGGCCGCCAGGAGCCGTGCCGGTACGCCGCGGGCACCTACTGCCGCGTGTTCGCCGCCCGGATGCTCTCCTCCAGTGCTGCCATCAGGTCTACTGCCAGCGCTGGCTCCTCGGGCTCTTCCAGGTCCGCGCCGGTCATCTTTGCGGCCACAAGCTGCTCCAGGGCGGCCGCGTAGTCGTCGTGGAGCTCGGCGATGTTGACTTCGGCGAGCTGGTTCATCAGCAGCTCGGCGAGTTCCAGTTCGCGGTCCGTCACCGGGGCGGTAGAGGACAGGTCGTCCGGTTCGCGGATCTCCTCGGGCCACAGGAGCGTGTGGTGCACGAGCATGCCGTGCCGCGGCCTCAGCACGGCCAGTCTTTCCCGGGTGCGCAAGGTGACCTTCGCCACCGCCACCGTGCCGTGTCGTGCCAGCGCTTCCACCAGGAGCGCGTACGGGCGCTGGCCCTGTTCGCCGGCAGCGCCCACCCAGTAGGGCTTGGCGTAGAGCACCGGGTTTACGTCGCGCTCACTGACGAAGCCAGGGACGGCGACGGTGCGCTTCGTCGGGAGGGGGAGCGCGGCCAGGTCCTCATCGAGGAGCACGACGGTTCGGCCGTCGGGCCGTTCCCAGCCGCGCGCGATCTCCGCTTGGGGGACCTCCATGTCTTCGCGCTCACGGACCCTCCGGCGTCTGATGCGGGCTCGGTCGCTTGCGTGGACCTGGTGGAATCCGGTGCCGTGCTCCTCAGTCGCTGTGAAGAGCTGCACCGGGTGGTGACCAGGCCGAAGCTGACGTAGCCGGTCCAGATCGCGCGCATACCGACAGCGTGCAAGCCGGGGCAGTTCACCGCGTGGGCTGCTGGTCCGGGCTGGTGACAGTGATTTTGCGCCGAATGCGGCTTACCGGAAGAGGCAGGTCACCGTCCGTATTAGGCTCCCGCACGGGGTTGTCCGCCGTACCGAGCAGCGAACGCTGGAGCGCTGAGATGCCCAAGACCCGCCTCAAGTGCCGCAACGCCTCGTCGGCCGCCGCTGTCGTGGCCGCCGGGACCGAGCCAGGCGACCGACGGCACACCGTCCGGCAGGACGGCCGCCATGTCGTCATCGCCTACGCCGACACTCGCTGGCCCTTCGACGTCGCCGAGTGGGCCGCCCTGGAAGGGCACGCCAGCGACAAGGCTGCCGCGCGGGTCATGGCCGGCCTGTGAGCCAGCGGGATTGACGCCCGCACGAACGAGGTAGAAACGGGGACGCGACTTCGTCCTCCTCCATCTTGGGCGGAGCCGCACTACTTTCCAGGTGATCACCGCGTGACACGGATCGCGTCCGGGTTCCACCAGTAGGTGCGCGGGTGTATGCAATGCCGAGGATCTTCCCGCCGTAACGGACGCGGCGCCCGCCGATTCCCACAGGCGGGTACACGATCACGCGGCAGTCCCCCGGGCAAGCATGACCTGGCCACGATACCGGCGCATTGTGGAGCGTCCGCCCCTGCATCAGAGATGCGGATCGCGGAGCGACGCAGCCCCGCCCATGCGGATGTGGAACGAGACACAGCACCTTGGGGCGGGCCCCGTATGCGGTCGCGCGCAGCGGCGTAGATGCTAGCGGCTGCCCTGCCGGCCCATTTGGTGCGGCAGGACAGGATTCACAGCCGCGTACCACGCTGCCCGACGGCGTCCGCCCAAACCTGCTAGGCCCACGATCGGGCGGGCATCTCCATAATCAGTTCACCCTGTACGCGTCCGCCCGCTCGTTGCGGAACGCCAACCCTAGGCCCGGGGACCCGTCGGTGCCGGGAGCGATCGTGCCGCCGCCCGGATCCAGGGTGCCTTCGAACAGCATTCCCTCGATCCGCGCGTGGTCGTGGAACCACTCCAGGTGCCGCAGGTTCGGTGCCGCTGCGGCCGCGTGGGCGTGGACGTGTGGGGCGCAGTGCCCGGAGAGGTCCACGCCGAAGGCGTGCGCCAGAGAGGATACGCGCAGCCAGGCGGTCAGGTCGCCGCGCGGGTGGCATCGGCCTGCAAGCAGTCCACGGCCTCGGCCCGCAGCATGTGTCCGAAATACGGCAACGTGTAGCCGTACTCGCCCGCGGCCACCTCCGGCACGATCTGGGACCGCACCTGCGCGAGGGCCGTGAGGTGGTCGGAGGAAACGGGTTCTTCGAACCACGAGACCCCCAGGTCGTGCAGAAAACGCGCCACCTCGACGGCCTGCTTCACACCGTAGGCGCCGTTGGCGTCGACGAACAGCGCCGCCGCGTCGCCGATGCTGCGCCGCGCCCGCACCACGCGGTCGCGGTCACGGTCGTCGTTCGACCCCCAGGACTGCCCGATCTTGATCTTGACGCGGGGGATGCCCTGCTCTTCGGCCCAGCCGCGCAGTTGCCGGTCCTGCCGGGCGTCGTCGTACGTGGTGAATCCGCCGCTGCCGTACACCGGGACCTCGTTCCGCACCTGCCCGAACAGCCGCGCGAGAGGCAGGTCCAGGAGCCCGGGCCTTGAGGTCCCACAGGGCGATGTCCACCGCCGAGACGGCCCCGGCCACGAGGCCGGGCAGGCCCGCGTTGCGGACCGCGCGGCACATCGCCTCGTTTGCCGCGGGTACGTCCCAGGCGCTCGTACCGGTCACGACCGGAGCGAGCTGGCCGGAGACGACCTGGGCGGTGGCGGGCGCGCCGTACGTTCAGCCGATCCCGGTGGTGTCGCCGGAGCGCACCCGCACGAGCACGAGGGTGTTGGAGTCCCAGGTCAGGGTGCCGTCACCCTCGGGCACGTCGGTGGGCACCGTGTACGCCGCGGCCTCTATGGAGTCCACCGACGGCGCGTCGGCGGCAGCGCTGGGGCTCACGGTTCGCTGTGGCCGTGGCGTCCTCGGCCGGGCAGCATCTCCTGCACCTTCGCCTTGAAGCCCTGCCGGACCATGGCGGCGCGGTCGGAGTCTCCCTTGAGGACGGACGTGGCCGCCGCCTCGATCTGGTCGAGCGTGGCGTGCGGCGGGATCGGCGGGACGGCGGGGTCGGTGCGAAAGTCCAGGACGAACGGGCGGTCCGCGGCCAGCGCCCGCTGCCAGGCCCCCTCGACCTCGCCCGGCTTCTCCACGCGGAGGCCGTCCAGGCCGATGGAGCGGGCGAAGTCGGCGTAGGCGACGTCCGGCAGTGCTTGGGAGGGCAGGAACTGCGGCGCTCCGGACATGGCGCGCATCTCCCAGGTCACCTGGTTGAGGTCGCCGTTGTTGAGCACGGCCACGACCATCCTCGGATCGGACCACCCGCGGTAGTACTTGGCGGCGGTGATGAGCTCCGCCATCCCGTTCATCTGCATCGCCCCGTCACCGACCAGGGCGATCGCCGGGCGGTCCGGGTGGGCGAACTTCGCGCCGATCACGTACGGCACACCCGGCCCCATGGTGGCGAGCGTGCCGGACAGGGAACCACGCATGCCGCCGCGCATCCGCAGGTGCCGGGCGTACCAGTTGGCCGCGGAACCGGAGTCGGCGGCCAGGATGACGTCCTCGGGCAGGAACGCGTCCAGCGCGTGCACGACGTACTCGGGGTTGATCGGGTCCGCCTCGACGCCGGCACGGCGCTCCATGACCTCCCACCAGCGTGCCGTGTCCTTCTCGATCTTCCTGCGCCAGCTGCCGTGCTTCTTGCGTTCCAGCTTCGGCAGCAGCCGGGTCAGGGTCGTCCTGGTGTCGCCGACGAGGTTCACCTCGAACGGGTAGCGCAGGCCCACCATGAAGGGGTCGAGGTCGATCTGCACCGCGCGGGCCTTGCCGAACTCCGGCAGGAACTGGCTGTAGGGGAAGCTGGAGCCGATCACCAGCAGGGTGTCGCAGTCCTGCATCAGCTCGTAGCTGGGCCGGGTGCCCAGCAAACCGATCGCCCCCGTGACGTACGGCAGTTCGTCTGACAGCGCGTCCTTGCCGAGCAGCGCCTTGGCCACACCGGCGCCGAGCGTGTCGGCCAGCTGCTCCACCTCGGGCCGTGCTCCGCGCGCTCCTTGACCGATGAGGACGGCCACCTTCTCGCCCGCGTTGAGCACCTCGGCCGCCCTGTCCAGATCGGCCTCGTCGGGGGCCGGGGCGAAGGAGGGCATGCCCAGGCTGGAGGGCACCATCTTGAACGCGTGCTGCGGCGGAGAGTAGTCGAGTTCCTGGACATCGGTCGGGATGATCACGGCCGTGACCGTGCGCTTCGCTGCCGCCACGCGCATCGCCCGGTCGATGACGTTGGGCAGTTGCTCCGGGACGGTCACCATCTCCACGTACTCCGAGGCGACGTCCTTGAACAGGCTCAGCAGATCCACCTCCTGCTGGTACGAGCCGCCCATCGCGCTGCGGTTGGTCTGCCCGACGATCGCCACCACCGGAACGTGGTCGAGCTTCGCGTCGTACAGGCCGTTGAGGAGGTGGATGGCGCCGGGGCCCGACGTGGCCGCGCAGACGCCGACTCTGCCGGAGAACTTGGCGTACCCCACCGCCTGGAAGGCGGCCATCTCCTCGTGACGGGCCTGGATGAACCGCGGCTTGTCGTCCGCCCGGCCCCATGCGGCGAGCAGTCCGTTGATGCCGTCACCGGGATAGGCGAAGACGTGGTCGACGCCCCATTCGCGAAGCCGCTGCAGAACGTGGTCGGACACCTTGATGGACACGGGAGACACCTTCCTGAATCGGCTTCAACGTTGTTGTCGGTGGCGGCGCACCGCGGCGGCCGCCCCAGCGGCAAGTGCGGCTGCAGACGCGACGGCGCATACGGCGGCGAGCAGCTGGCCGTCCCGCGGCGAAGCGGCCGGGCGCTCGGCGAGCTGTTCCGGCCGGTTGCCGGGCACCGTTCCGTCCAGGGCGAACGCCAGTGCCTCCGCCAGGTGCACGGCCCGCCGGCCCGTGCCGCCCTGCTCGATCTGGGTACGGCAGCTGAACCCGTCGGCGAGGACCAGATCCTCGGCGGGGGCACGGCGCACGGCCGGCAGCACACCTTGTTCGCCCACGGTCATCGACACCTCGTAGTGGCCGCGCTCGAACCCGAAGTTGCCCGCCAGCCCGCAGCAGCCGTCGTCCAGCACCCGCGGATCCAGACCGGCCCGGCGCATCAGTTGCCGGTCCGCGTCGTCTGCCAGCACTGCGTGCTGGTGGCAGTGCGTCTGCACCACCGCATCGCAGTCCAGCCGCGGGGGCTCCCATCCCTCGGGCGCGTCGTTGACCAGCAGCTCGGCGAACGTGCGGAACTGCCCGGCAAGGCGCTGCACGTCCTGGTCCCCGGGCATCAGCTCCGGTGCGTCGGCGCGGAACATCGCCGCGCACGACGGTTCCAGCCCCACGATCGGCGTACCCGCCTCCAGCCACGGCCGCAGCACCCGCAGGGTGCGGCGCAGCACGCGGCGGGCTGTGGCCGGCTGCCCGGTGGAGATCCAGATCAGGCCGCAGCACACGGCCCGTGTCGGAACGTCGACCTGGAAACCGGCGTCCTCCAGGAGCCGTACGGCGGCCTTCGCCACGCCAGGATGGAAGTGCGTGCTGAAGGTGTCGGGCCACAGTAGGACCGTGCGGTCCCCGCCTGGCTCCGGCTGTGTCGTGCCGCGTGCGGCCCACCGTTCGGTGAACGACTCCTCCGGGAAGGGCGGCGCGTCGCGCTCCGCCGCCACTCCGGCGAGCGCCTTGCCCACCCGGGCCAGGCCCGGCGCGGTCAGGGCGGCGTTGACCAGCCTGGGCGACAGCCGGGCCAGTCGCGCCCACAACGGCAGCCAGCCCATCGAATAGTGGGCGGCCGGGCGGAGCCTGCCCCAGTAGTGGTGCGCCAGGAACTCCGACTTGTAGGTGGCCATGTCGACCCCGACGGGACAGTCCGACTTGCAGCCCTTGCAGGCCAGGCACAGGTCGAGCGCGTCCCGAACCTCGGTCGACCGCCAGCCGTCGGTCACGGCTGCGTCGGCGTGACCGTTCAGCATCTCGAACAGCAGCCGGGCCCTGCCGCGCGTGGAGTGCTCCTCCTCGCCGGTCGCCCGGTACGAGGGGCACATCACCCCGCCGCTGTGGGTGCGGCAGTTGCCGATGCCGACACAGCGCATGACCGCGCGCGTGATGGAGTGGCCGTCGGCGGAATAGCCGAAGTACGTCGCATGCGTCTCGGGCCGCCAGTGCGGGCCCAGACGCAGGTTCTCGTCGACACGGTGCGGGGTGACGACCTTGCCGGGTTTCATCCGGCCCCCGGGATCGAACAGCGCTTTCAACTCTCCGAACGCCGAAATCAGACGGTCACCGAACATCTTCGGGAGCAGCTCGCCGCGGGCCTGGCCGTCCCCATGCTCACCGGACAGCGACCCGCAGTGGGAGACCACCAGGTCGGCGGCGCGGTCCAGGAACGCGCGGAAGTCACTCACGCCCTGGGCCGTGGTCAGTTCGAACGGGATCCGTGTGTGCACGCACCCCTGCCCGAAGTGCCCGTACAGCGACGACTGGGCGTAACCGAAGTCGGCGAACAGCTTCTTCAGATCCCGCAGGTAGTCCCCGAGCCGCTCGGGCGGCACCGCCGAGTCCTCCCAGCCCTCCCACGTCTCGCGCCCGTCCGGTGGCCTGGCCGTCACACCCAGGCTGGCCTCGCGGGCCTTGAGCATCTCCTGCTCCCGGTCCGGATCGTCGGAGAAGGCCACGTCGGCGCCGTCCTCGTCGCGTCCGACGGCCCGCAGCAGCGCGCGTGACTGCTGGTCCACGTCGTCCTTGCTGTCCCCGCTGAACTGCAGCAGGAGCCAGGCGTCCCCCTCCCCCTCCGGGAACCGCTCCAGGGACTCCAGGTAGGCATGCTCCTCACGCATCAGCTGCGCCATGCGGCTGTCCAGCGCCTCCAGCTGCGTCGGCTCGCAGTGCTCCAACAGCCGCGGTACGTCGTCGGCCGCGGCACAGATGTCGGGGTAGCCCAGCACCACCATGGCCTCGGCCGCCGGGACGGGCACGAGCTCCAGTTCGGCGCGCAGCACCGTCACCAGGGTGCCCTCGCTGCCGACGAGTGCCCGGGCTACGTCGAAGCCGTTCTCCGGCAGGAGGGAGTCGAGGTTGTAGCCGGACACCCGGCGGGGCAGTTTCGGGAAGCCCGTTCGGACGTCGGCCAGATGCCGGTCCGTCAGCTCGCGCAGCGCCCCGTAGATCTCCGCCTTCCGGCCGCCGGCGGCCACGACGGCCTCGTACTCCTCCGGCGAGGTGGGCGCGACCCAGCAGCGCAGCCCGTCGTAGGTGAGGATCTCCAGGCGGCGCACGTTGTCCACGGTCTTGCCGTACGCCTGTGCCGACGCGCCGCAGGAGTTGTTGCCGATCATGCCGCCCAGGGAGCAGTGGCTGTGAGTCGAGGGCTTCGGCCCGAATTTCAGCCCGAATCCGGACAGCTGCCGGTTGAGCTCGTCGAGAACGATGCCGGGCTCCACGACGCACGTCCTGTTCTCCGCGTCGACTGAGAGCAGGTGGTGGCAGTACTTGGTCCAGTCGATGACCATCGCGGTATTCGTGCACTGGCCGCCCAGGCTCGTGCCCCCGCCGCGGGAGAGCAGCGGCGCCCCGAATCGCGCGCAGACCTCCACCGCCGCGGCCCCGGCCTCCAGGTTCCGGGGGACCACCACGCCGATCGGGACCTGGCGGTAGTTCGACCCGTCGGTGGCGTAGGCGCCGCGGCTGCCCGCGTCGAGGCGCACCTCACCGTCGACCCGCTCGCGCAGCGCGCGCTCCAGGGCGGCCAGGTCCAGGCCAGCCACTCCGTCCTCGGTGATGTCCGCGTCATGAGCCATCCGCGTCGTCCGCTCCCGGTCGTCGGTGAACCGCCTCGGCGCCCCAGTCACGGGTTCCCGGACCTAACGGTCTCTAACGCCTCCCGAGCGCGGATCGGCCGGATGACGCACCCCCGCGACGACGACCCGGCCGTCGATGCGGGGCACCGGCGGTTCACCGGCGTGTCCTCGGGTACCCGATGGTCCTGCCGTGAAGGACAACCGCGAGGAAGTGATCGATCATGCGGGCGACCGTGTGGCACGGCAAACACGACGTACGGGTCGAGACCGTGCCCGACCCCCGGATCGAAGAGCCGACCGACGCGGTGGTGCGCGTGACGTCCACCGGCCTGTGCGGATCGGACCTGCACCTGTACGAGGTCCTCGCCCCGCTCATGACGCCCGGCGACATCCTGGGGCACGAACCCATGGGCATCGTCGAGGAGACCGGCTCCGAGGTGGACAACATCTCTCCGGGTGACCGGGTGGTGGTGCCGTTCCAGATCGCCTGCGGCACCTGCTACATGTGCCGCGAGGGGCTGCCGACGCAGTGCGAGACGACCCAGGTCACCGAGTACGGCTGCGGGGCGGAGCTCTTCGGCTACACCAAGCTCTACGGGCGCGTCCCCGGGGCTCAAGCGGAGTACCTGCGGGTGCCGCAGGCGCAGTTCGGCCCGATCAAGGTTCCGGACGGGCCGCCCGACGACCGGTACGTCTACCTCTCGGACGTCCTGCCCACGGCCTGGCAGGCGGTGAAGTACGCCGACGTCCCCCAGGGCGGCAGCGTGGTCGTCCTGGGCCTGGGGCCGATCGGCGACATGTGCTGCCGCGTCGCCCGCCACCTGGGCGCGGGCAAGGTCATCGGGGTCGACCACGTACCGGAACGGCTGACCAGGGCGCGCCGTGACGGCGCCCAGGTCTTCAGCCTCGACGAGTACGAGCACCGGGACGATCTCGTGAAGGCCGTCCGGAACGCCACCGACGGCCGCGGCCCGGACGCCGTGATCGACGCGGTGGGTACCGAGGCCCACGGCAGCACCCTCGGGAAGCTGGTCCAGCAGTCCGCCGGCCTGCTTCCACGCGCCTGGGCGGCCAAGCTCATGCAGACCGCGGGCGTCGACCGCCTCGGGGCTCTGCACCTGGCCATCGAACTGGTCCGCCGCGGCGGCACGATCTCGGTGAGCGGCGTCTACGGCGGCATGACCGACCCGCTGCCGATGCTGACCCTGTTCGACAAGCAGATCCAGTTGCGCATGGGCCAGGCGAACGTGCGGCGCTGGAGCGACGAGATCCTCCCGCTCCTGACCGACGAGGACCCGCTCGGCGTCGACGGCTTCGCCACACACCACGTCTCGCTGGAGGAGGCCCCCCAGGCCTACGACATGTTCCAGAAGAAGGCCGACGGTGCCATCAAGGTCCTCATGCACCCGTGACGCCCGCGATCACCCAGGCGGCGCGTCGAGGGGCGTGGCTGCCAGGGCCCGGGCCACGCCGTACAGGTTCGCGGCCATGGCGCGACCCGTCGTGTGGGACCAGTCGTGACCGCGTTCGTCGTCGAGGTAGTCGGGGCCGGCTCCGGGGCCGCGGTGCCAGTACGTCCAGCCCTGGCCCGGGACGGTGTACCCGAGGTCGCCGAGGGCTCCGGAGATCTCGCTGACGTCGCAACATCGACGGGCGATCCCACATGAACAAGGCAGAACTCGAGCGTGCGCTCGGAAAGTAGCTTACCGACCGGCTCAGCCCCAGTGTCTGGGCTTAAGCGCGACGGTGTGTCTGCAGCCGCGGTCATGCGGCCGCTGGGCATCATCCTGCTGATCATCGGATTCCTCACCGGGATCTCGATCTTGTGGACCATCGGGATCATCCTGGTGGTCGTCGGCCTCGTGCTCTGGGTGCTAGGGGCTATCGGGCACGGAGTCGGGGGACGTCGGCACTTCTGGTAGACCCACCAGTCGGGCCGCCCAACATCTGACTCCGGAGACGCACACGAGCGCCACGGCGGCTCACCGGTGTTTCTAGGATGATGTCCTTCGTGGCGATCCTCCTCGTGGAGTGAACGCCACCAGGCTTGGCCGGCAGCGGCGCGTGCGGCTCGACCGGTTCGTCCACCGTGGGAGGCATGCTCGCGGGCACGCCGGGGATGTCCGCCGGTCCTGCGGGGGTGAGCTCCGCGCCCATGTCCATGACCTTGTCGACGATCTTCTTCACCGGGCCCGGCTCGTTGGCCATGCCGCTCTCCCGCTCGTCCTCGGAAACCCTGTCGCCTCCCGGTAACCGGTGCCGCTCGCGGACAAACAGCACCCCGTGCGATGTCCGCCGTTCGCGACGAATCTCACCCCGAGTGGTCGTTGGGGGCGCGGCCTGAAGAACAGCCGGGGAGAGCTGCATGCACGGCCAGCGTGCACCCACGCACCAGCCAGAGCCGGACACCGTCCAAGAGACGACGAGCCCAGGAGCCCTATGCACTCCGCGCCGACGCCGCGCTCCACTGGAGGCCATGTGGCAGATGGGCGAAGCTTTCGCCGAGCTCCGCGTTCCCTGCCCCTGCGAACCGTAACCGCCAACCAGACCGCCCTGCCTGCCGCTTCTTGGGCGGTCACTACACGGTGCCCCGCCCGCCCAGCGTGGCCTCCGGAGGTAGGCGAGTGGTCCAAGCGGCTGGCCGGGTGGCCTCGGGTCTCGTCGAGGTCGATCAACAGAACACCATCGATACCGGTCGTTTGTCCTGTTTTCGCATGGGCAGGCGCTTGAAGTGTCCTCACGAAACGGAGGAAAACCATGGCGACAGGTGAGACAGGATTCAAGGATGTGGCGTATGACCTGGTGTCGGTGCAGTATCACTCGTTGAAGGCAGGACACGACTACGGCCAGTACGTCCGGGACGCCAAGAGCGCGGGGGAAAGCGAGATCGCGGACTTCTTCCAAGACGTGATGCGCGAGGACTCTCAACGCGCCGCTCGGTGCCACGACTTCCTAACGGAGTTGGCGGAGAAGGGCGACATCGGCCCGGCCGCTTCTCGATAGGGCGCTCCGTTTATCCCGTAATTTCGCCTGACGGCCCCCGAGAGAATTTGTGGGGGCCGTCAGCTAGAGTCCACAGCGAACTGATCGATTGGTCGAGTCGTAGGGCGCCAGCAGCGGCGAGACTGGTGTTTGTCAAGCCCTGTCCAGTCGGGCGCCCGGGTACCGCTGGCCAGATGCTTGCCTTGGCCCTGCTCGTCACACGTTCACCCCGGCCATCAAGCCCGCGCAATTTGCCAAGACCACCGCAGGTAGCACCCGATGCGCAACTGCATCACCATCATCCGCCGCCCAGTCCTCTTTGGCCGGCTTGGCAGGCACGTCAGCGAGGGTCGTGAAGACAGCGTGGGAAGCCCCGTCTCGCGGGCTATGGGCAGGAACTGCGATGAATTGCCGGGCATGCCGAGGCGGCCTTGCCCTGGACGCCCACGGGGCATTCCGCCGGGCCAGCCCAGGGATCGGCCGATGGGGTCAGGACTTGCCGCGGCCGGTGACGAAGTCGCGCGCCCGGTCCACCAGGCCGGCACCCGGTGCCAGGAGCTTGTTGCCGGGCGGGGTGTCCGGGGCGCTGGGGTGCGGCTGGGTCGGCGCGACCTTCTTGGCCCTGCGCACCTTGTCCCCGAGGTCATTGAGCTGCTCGGGAGTGCAGGCCTGCGCGAGGCTCGGGAAGAGTTGCCGCTCCTCCTCCTGGACGTGCTCGGTGACGTCAGTGACCAGCTTGCCAACCAGTTGGTCGAAACGGGCGTCGTCGATGTCGACGTCCTCCAGGTCTTTGAGGACCTGCTCTACCTCGGCGTGCTCCTCGATCTCCTTGTCGGCAACGGCATCCCCTCCGGGGAGGTGCTCCCGGACGGCCGGGTAAAGGTACATCTCCTCGGCCACCGAGTGGCGTACGAGTTCGATGGTGACCTCGTCGAGCACGTTCCGGCGTTCCTTGTCACCCGGGGGCAGGGCCCGCAGACGGGCGAAGTACTCCTCCACCTCGCGATGGTCGGCCGTGAGTTCCGCGATGACGTCTCCGCCGTGTCCCATCACATGATTTCCTTCCGTTCCGGCGTGCACTAAACGGTCTCTCCCCCGGGCGGCTTCCCCCTCCCACGCGGGGCACGCCCTCTTTCCTCAGCCATCCGGACGACGGTGCTCGGCCCAGGCCGCGGCGGTGACCTCGGGCTCGACCACCACGTCGGCGGCGGTGCAGGCCAGCGCACGGGCCGCGGCGAGCATGACCTCGCGGGCCCGCGGGGCGGCCGCGGCCGCCGCGAAACGCGGGGTGTGGTCGGAGCCGTCAGCGTCCATGATCGCCACGAACGGATGGATGGTCGGCAGGCGGTTGCTGACCGTGCCGACGTCCGAGGAACCCAGGTGGACACCCGGCACCGGTTCGCCCGCCAGCACGCCCGCCAGGGTCAGATGGGCGGTGAACCGCACGGAAAGCACGCCGCTGTTGCGGAAGTGGTCGTACCCGGCGCCGACGGGCAAGACCTCCGCCCGGGTGCCGGTGGCGTGCGCAACCCCGTGGGCGCAGTCGGCGAGAGCGTTCGCCAGCTCGTGACGGGCGGCCGTGGTGGTTCCGCGCAGGCCGAACAGCCCCTCCGCGTAGTCCGGGACGATGTTAGTGGCCTTGCCGCCCTCGGTGACGATGCCCTGCACGTGGGACCCGGACGGAAGCCGTCGGCCGAGCACCGCCAGAGTGTTGAAGAACTGGATCAGCGCGGCCAGCGCGTCGATCCCTTCAGTCGGACTGCCCGTGGGATGGGCGGCCCGGCCGTGGAAGGCCACCCTCACCTGGGCCGAAGCAGTGAGCGGTGCCCACGACCAGCTGTGCACGCCGGGATGGAACATCAGGGCGGCGTCCACCCCGTCGAATACGCCCGCCTCGGCCATGACGACCTTGCCGCCGCCCCGCTCCTCCGCCGGGGTGCCGACCACCAGCAGTGACCCGCGTACGTCCGGCACGGCGCCGTGGAGAGCGAGGCCAGCGCCGAGCCCTGCTGCGGCGATGAGGTTGTGGCCGCAGGCATGACCCATCCCGGGCAGGGCGTCGTACTCGAGCAGCAGGGCCACCCGCGGGGCGCCGCCGTTACCGGCGGCCGCGACGAAGGCCGTCGGCAGGCCCGCGACCCCGCGCTGGACGGAGAAGCCGTCCCGTTCCAGGTGGGCGGTCAGCAGCTGGGCCGCCCTGTGCTCCTCGAAGGACGGCTCCGGGTCCCCGTGGAGCGTCGAGGCCACATCCCACAGCAGCCCGGCGCGAGCGGAGAGCTGTTCCGCGATGCGGGCGTATACCTGGTCCACGGGCTCATCCATCGGTGACCTCCCGGATGTCTGCCGGACGCCTACCCGGCCCGGCGCGCGGGACCGCGCCACGCATGAGCCGCCGCTGTCGGGGCGCGCCCCGAAAGGTAGGTAATGCATGGAAGGTGCCTTTCGGGAGGGAAGAGCGATGGCGAAGGAGCAGCAGCCGCCGCACGGCGAGGGTCTGAGCCGCCACGAGGGGGACGGCCAGCACGGATGGGCCACGGACGTAGACGCGGAGAAGCAGCAGGACAACCCCCGCGGCCACCGCTCGTTTACCCGGACACCTATGCGCCCGGTGGGAAGCGCGAACCGACGCGCAAGGACATCGCGGAGTCCATGGCAGGCACGCTGGCACACGACGTGTCGCGCAGTGGTGAGGAGCGGGCCAGCAAGTCCGGCAAGCGGCAGATCCAGGACACCGGGAAACGTGGCCCCTCCGGCCGGCCCAGCGGCGCCAAGGAGACGTCCGAGTTCAGCAACGTCGACCCGCAGGAGCCGAAGACCGAACACCGCGGCCGCTGACTTCCACCCCCAAGGCAGGGCGTTTCCCGCATCGGGGGCGCGGGCAGCCGCTGCTCATGGACCATTCGCACGCGCCGGTCCTGGAGGCGCTGGCCGCCTACCACGCGACCGGTCAGACACCGTTCACCCCACCCGGTCACAAGCAGGGCCGGGGCACCGATCCCCGTGTCCTGGAGGCGCTGGGAGAGGCGGTCTTCCGCTCCGACATCCTGGCCACCAGCGGCCTGGACGACCGCACCTCCTCTCACGGCGTCCTGCAGCGGGCGCAGGAGCTCATGGCGGACGCGGTCGGAGCGGAGCACACGTTCTTCTCCACTTGCGGCAGCTCGCTGTCGGTCAAGTCGGCGATGCTCTCGGTCGCCGGACCCCACGAGAAGCTGGTGGTGGGACGGGACGCCCACAAGTCCGTCATCTCGGGTCTGATCCTCTCCGGCCAGGAGCCGGTCTGGGTGCGCCCCCAGTGGGACCCCGCACTGCACCTGGCCCATCCGCCGTCCCCGCAGGCGTTCGCCGCGGCGCTGCGCGACCACCCGGACGCCAAGGGTGCCCTGGTCACCAGTCCCACGCCGTACGGGACCTGTGCGGATCTGTGTGCGATCGCCGAGGAGTGCCACCGGCAGGGCAAACCCCTGATCGTCGACGAGGCGTGGGGAGCACACCTGCCGTTCCACGCCTTGCTGCCGACCTGGGCGATGGACGCCGGAGCGGACGTGTGCGTCACCTCCGTGCACAAGATGGGGTCGGCCCTGGAACAGACCTCGGTCTTCCACCTCCAGGGGGACCTGATCGACCCCGACGTGCTCAAGGCCCGCGAGGACCTGCTGGGCACCACCAGCCCCTCGGTGCTGATGTACGCGGCGCTCGACGGCTGGCGCCGGCAGATGGTGGAACACGGCCACGCCCTCTACGACCGCGCGCTCGCCCTGGCAGAGGCATTGCGCGGCCAGATCGAAACCCTTGACGGCTTCCACGTGCACGGCCGCGAGGACTTCTGCGCCCCCGGCCGGGCCGCCGATCTGGATCCGCTGCAGGTGATCGTCGACATCTCCGCGCGGGGCACCACGGGATACCGGGCCGCCGACTGGCTGCGCGCCCACCACGGGGTGAACCTCCACGTCAGCGACCACCGCAGGATCAGCGCCCAGCTCACCCACGCCGACACCGAGGACACAACGAAGGTACTGGTCACTGCTCTGGCCGACCTCCTCGACCACGTGGGCGATCTGCGCCCCGCAGCCCCCGTGAACATCCCGAGCCCGGAGGAACTCACCCTGGAACAGGTCCTCCTGCCGCGCGACGCCTTCTTCGGCGAGACCGAGCAGGTCCCGATCGCGCAGGCCGAGGACAGGATCACCGCCGAGATGCTGACGCCCTACCCACCCGGCATCCCCGCAGCCCTCCCCGGCGAACGTCTCAACCGCCAGGTGCTGGACTACCTGCGCACCGGGATCGAAGCCGGGATGGTCGTCCCCGACGCCGCCGACCAGAAGGTGCGCTCGATCCGAGTCACGATCGAGAAGTGACGGAGGAACCCGCATGACCTCCCACAACGAAGACCCGGTCACCCGGCATCCACAGCCGAACTTCCCCGCCCAGGACCAGCCGCATCCGGGCTGGACGGGGCCGATGGACCCGCCCCCCGACCACGGCGAGACCTCGTACGAGGGCAGTGGCCTGCTGGAGGGCAAGGCCGCGGTGATCACCGGTGGCGACTCCGGGATCGGCCGGGCCGTCGCGCTCGCTTTCGCCCGCGAAGGCGCGCACGTGCTCATCACGCATCTGCCCGAGGAGAGGGCCGACGCGGACACCACCGTCGGACTCATCGTGGACGCCGGACGCAAGGGCGTCGCCCTGTCCTGCGACCTTCGCGAGGAGGGCCAGTGCCGCGAGGTGATCGACCTGGCGCTCGCGCAGTTCGGACGGCTCGACATCCTGGTCAACAACGCCGCCTACCAGATGTCCCAGCCGGACGGGATCGGCGCGATCGACACAGAGCAGTTCGACAGGGTACTCAAGACCAACCTGTACGCGATGTTCTGGCTGTCGAAAATGGCCCTCGAGTATCTCCCCGCCGGCGGCTCGATCATCAACACCAGCTCCGTGCAGGCCTACAAGCCCAGCCCTCATCTGCTGGACTACGCCATGACGAAGGCGGCGATCGTCAACTTCACCCAGGGACTGGCCCAGATGGTCGCCTCCAAGGGGGTCCGCGTCAACGCGGTGGCCCCGGGCCCGGTGTGGACCCCGCTCATCCCGGCGACCCTCCCGGACACCACCGAATTCGGGAAGCAGTCCCCGCTCGGCCGCCCCGCCCAGCCGGCCGAGATGGCCCCGGCGTACGTCTTCCTCGCCTCCCAGCGCGCCAGCTACATCACCGCCGAGGTCGTCAACGCCACGGGCGGTACGCCACTGCCCTGAGGAGCGGTATGTGCCGCCACGACCGGGAAGACGGTGGACCAACGGACCGCATTTGAGATCCGTTGGAGGAGATGCCGTGCTGATGGCCCACCCCGCCGTCCTGAACGACCGCTACCAGACTCTCAGCCTGCTCAATCCTGAGGCCCCGCAGGTCCGCCGGCAGCTCGAGGACGTCTCGTACACCCTGTGCGTGGCCACCGGCACCAGCGACATCGACGCCGCCCTGATCGCCGCCCGCCTCCGCCTGCCAGGTGCCCGCCCCCACGACGATTCCGCTGTACTTGCCTGGCTGGCGCGCCAGTTCCAAGCTCGGCACACCCCCGGCAGAGCCCGCAATCCGCTGTGCTCTCGCCGTCTACGGGCGTACGCACTGGAACGTTCCCGCAACCTCCATCCTCTCGAGGTGGGGGCGCCAGGGAGAGCCCGTAAGTGAATCGACGTGGCAGCGCCCGGGCCGGTGATGCATCGACTGTTCCGTCGCCGCCCACCGGAGCGATGAGGGTCGGCTCTTCGGCGGCCACCACTACAAAGGGTGCCTAGACGCCACCGAAGGTGACCTCCTCAGCGGTGTCCAGGCTCGTTCCGGTGATGGTGGCCACGGTGCCGCCCGACGAGGCCCCGGATGTGTGCGTCAGAAAAGCGATGACGGGTGCATCGACAGGCCGCAGGCGGGGAACCAGATGTGGTGCCCGGCGCACTGGTCATGTCATGGGTAACCGCAGGAGTGGGCACGTCGCATGCAAGGCGAGTTGTCGCCCGAGGTCACCCAGTGTCGCGGAAACGGAGGAGCACGATGCGGACGGTGGGTGTGGAGGAGGAGCTCCTGCTGCTGGACGCGGAGTCCGGAGAGCCGCAGGCGCTGTCGGCGGCGGTGCTGGCGTCAGCGCGTCGTGACTCCGCCGGGTGCGGCGGGGTGTTTGAGGCGGAACTGCAGAGGGAACAGCTGGAGTTCGCCACCCGACCGCAGGCGCGGATGGAGGACCTGGCGGCGGAGATCGTGCGCTGGCGGGCGGAGGCGGCCCGGCACGCCGAGGAGTCCGGTGGCGCGGTCGCGGCGCTGGCGACATCACCGTTGCCGGTGAACCCGCAGCTGAGCACTGGGGAGCGGTACGGGCTGACCGCGCAGGAGCAGCTGACGTGTGGCTGCCACGTGCATGTGTCGGTGCAGTCCGACGAGGAGGGTGTCGCGGTCCTGGACCGGATCCGCTGCTGGCTGCCGGTGCTGCTGGCGCTCAGCGGGAACTCGCCGTTCTGGCAGGGCCGGGGCAGTGGCTATGCGAGCTACCGCAGCCGGGTGTGGGGCAGGTGGCCGTCGGCAGGGCCGGTGGAGCCGTTCGGTTCCGCGGCCGGCTACCACGAGCAGGTGCGGGCCATGATCGCCACTGTGGTGCTTCGCGACCCGGGCATGGTCTATTTCGACGCCCGGCTGTCGCACACCTACCCCACCGTCGAGGTGCGGGTCGCGGACGTGTGCCTGGACGCGTCCGGCACCGCGCTGCTGGCGACGCTGGTGCGGGCGTTGGTGGAGACTGCGGCTCGCGCCTGGCAGGCCGGTGAGCCGCCGTCCGGGCACAGCGTGGCGCTGCTGCGGCTGGCGACCTGGCAAGCCGCCCGGGAGGGCATCGACGGTCGCCTGATCCACCCGGTGTCCATGGAACCCGCCCCGGCCGAGGTCGTGGTCCGCGCCCTGTTCGATCACGTACGCGACGCCCTGGAGGACAACGGCGACGTGATCCCCGCGCAGGACGCCCTCGCCGGACTTCTCAAGACCGGCAACGGCGCCCAGATCCAGCGCGACCTGCTGCGGCGTACCGGAAGCCTCCGCGAAGTCGTCGCGGCCTGCGTCCGCCGCAGCCAGATCTGAGCCATGGCGGATCAGGTGCGCCGACCGGGGGCCTCGGCAGGTCAGCGCGCGCTGTGCCTCGCTCAGCAGGCGGCTGGGGGAGCGGGAGCGCAGCGCGGCACGAGCGGCATTGGAGCCAGGTGCGCCGTGCACCCCGCCGCCCGGATGAGCCCCAGCCGAAGCCAGAAACAGCCCCGCGATCGGTGTCACAGGGCGGGCGGTACCCGGGATGGGGCGGAAGACCAGTTGCTGGTGCATGGCCTCGGTGCCACCGTTGATTGCGCCCCCATGGAGATTGGCGTCGTGCTCTTCTAGGTGGGGCGGTGCGAGTATCCGGCGGGCGCTAACGAGCGACCGGAAGCCGGGAGCGTACCGCTCGACCTGGGCTTCTACCCGGTCGACCATCAGCTGCGAACCGGGCAAGTGCGTCGGCCCCTTCGGTCAAGTGCACCGTGGGGGCCTGCGCCGCTGCGGGCACCGACCACGGCACCGGGCCCTCCAGGGCTCAGTCCATTTTGAAGGTCGCTTGGAAGTGGCGCAGATGCTCCAAGACTCGGGGCGGGAGGTCGTCCCGGTTCACCAGCTCGCTGTACATGGCGGGCACGGACACGTCGGCCAGCACGGCGCGGCGGGCCTGCACCGCGTCGCCGTCGGCAGTACAGCCCCCACCGCCGCGAGGACGACGGACCCGCGACCCACTCGCCATAGCGCGTACCGTCGACGAGAACGGCCCAGACGTTCTCGGGAGTGCCACCGACAAGCCGCGTTTGGGTCCCTCCGATGGCCTATCGCCTTTCCGGCCGCCCCGTCTCCTACCCTCGATTACTGTCGTTATTGGGGTTTTGTGCATTTTCTTGTCGTAGGTGGAGGTCCAGCGTGACCGGCTCCCCGCGCTTGCTGGGTCGTACGGCCGTGGTTACCGGCGCCGCCCGGGGCATCGGGCGGGCGGTGACGCATCTTTTGGCGGCCCGTGGCGCCCGAGTCGCACTGCTAGGACTCGAGCCAGAGGAATTGCAGGCGGCGGCGGCAGCGGTGCCCGGTCCGGCGCGAGCTTGGTACGTCGACGTCACAGACGAAGCCGCCCTGTGCCGTACCGCTGGCCAGGTAAAGGAGGAGTTCGGCCCCGTCTCCGTGGTCGTGGCGAACGCGGGCATCGCCGCCGGAGGCCCCTTCATGGAGTCCTCCATGGAGACCTGGCGCAGGATCGTCGAGGTCAACCTCGTCGGAAGCGCACTGACCGCCCGGGCTTTCCTCCCGCAACTGCTGATCACCCGCGGCCACTATCTGCAGGTCTCATCACTTGCTGCCATGGGCGCGGCGCCGCTGATGTCCGCCTATTGCGCCTCCAAGTCAGGGGTCGAGGCGTTCACGCATTCCCTGCGCGCGGAGGTGGCGCACCACGGTGTCACCGTCGGCGTCGCCTACATGAGCTGGACGGACACGGAGATGATCCGCGAGGCCCAGTGCCACCCGACCATGCGCGAATTGCGGGCCCTCCTGCCCTGGCCGGCTAGCCATACCTACACTGCCGGGGCCACAGCGGAGCGGCTCGTACGAGGCATCGAGCACCGCGCGTCCGCTGTCTACGTACAGCCCTGGCTGCGCGGCGTCCAAGCGGTGCGCATCCTCCTGCCGGGACTGGTGGCCTGGAGGGCCCGGCACACGATGGGCGCCCTGGAGCAGCGCGGTGACATCACCGACACCGGCCTCCTGGGCGCGGGCGGCCGAGCTGACGCGACTCGAGGCCCGTGACGCAGGCTCGCCGCCACCTCCGTCAGGAGGAAGTTCAGCTCAGGCTCGCCAGCGCCTGGGGCGACAAGGTCTTGATCATGGTGTTGGTCCAGCGCATCTGCCGCAGCGTCTGAGGGTGGCACCGCATCGCGAGGTCGAGCAGCGCCTCGTCCCTCGTGGCCTGTCCCGCCTGGGCCACCATCTCCCAGTACAGGGAGTTGCCTGACGCGGCGAGGTGGAGGTCGCGCAGGTCCCGCAGGAGCAGCAGCGCCGGCTCGGGGCGGAGACCGACCGACTCGGCGGCCTTCCTGCCGACGGCCGACAGGAGGCCGGTGTGCAGTTCCCCCGGCGGATCGAGTTCCAGGTCGTACGCTCGGGTGGTGTCCGCTATCCGCCGGGTGTGCTCGCGTGACCACGCGGCCAGATCCATGGCGACGTGGTGGACCTCGTGATCCGTGCGATGGCGGTCGGCCACGGTGACGAATTCCCGCGACAGGTGCTCCTCGTCGGCGTGCAGTGCGCGCAGTAGGTCCTTAATGCCGTTCACCGGATTCCGCCTTCCTGACTGTCAGGGGAGTAGGACTTCCCGGGCGCTTGGGACGCGAACGCTCCTGCTCCTCCTGTGGTGGCCGGCACGGCGCTGCTCTGCACAGGGGCGGAGGCCGTGGTGGTCGGTGCCGTGGAGGTGGCTCCCTCGCCTCGTCGCACCAAGGTCAGGGCGGCCGCAGCGGTCTTGAACAACGGTTGCTTGGAGACCGGGTCCCAGTCGGTGACGGTCGCCTCGTTCGCCGCACGGCCAGGCGTGTCACAGCCTGGTCCGTGTTTTCCCGGCGTGTCCCAGTAGCCGTAGTGGAACGGGACGAAGAGCAATCCCGTCCGGATGCCGGTGATACGGAGCCTGCCGCGTAGCGCACCACGGGGCGTGGTGACCTCGACCAGGTCACCTTCATCCAGTCCCTGTGAGTCTGCGTCGGCGGCAGAGATCTCCACCCACACGTCGGGGGCGGCGGCGTTTAGCTGGGGTGCCCTGCCGGTCTTGGTCCTGGTGTGGAAGTGGTAGATCGTCCGTCCCGTGGTGAGCTGGAAGGGGTATCCCGGGTCCGGTTCCTCGTGTGCCGGCAAGTATTCTGCCGCCTTAATGATCGCCCTGCCGTTCGGGTTGAGGGAGCGGTACTCCACCACACTGTCGGCGGCGCCGGTGACCAGGTCCTTGCCGTAGCTCTCGCACATGTCCGGGTGGGCCCAGGCGATCCCGGCGCTGTACAGCCGTTCGGTGCCGTCGGGCGCCTCGTCATTGCACGGCCACTGGACGCCGCTGCCGCCGCGCAGCTTCTCGTAGGTCAGGCCGGTGTAGTCGCAGGGGCGGCCCGCGCTGCACCGCTTCCATGCCTCGAACGCGGATTCGGGGTCGTGCCAGCCGACCAGCGGCCCGCCGTCCTTGTCGCGGAAGTCCATGCGTGCGGCGTAGTCGAGGAAGACGTCCAGGTCCGGTCTGGCCTCGCCGGGTGGGTCGACGGCCTTCTCCGACAAGTGCACGGTGCGGTCGGCGTTGGTGAAGGTGCCCGTCTTCTCACCCCAGGTGGCGGCCGGCAGTACCACGTCGGCGAGGTGGGCGGTCTCGGTGAGGAACAGATCCTGCACGACGACGAAGAGGCGTTCCTGCCTGAGGATCGAGCGGATCCGGGACAGCTGGGGCAGGGACACGGCGGGATTCGTGCCGCTGATCCACAGCATGCGGATCGATCCCTGCTCCGCGTAGCGGAACATCTGCATGGCGTGGGTGGGAGGGGCGTAGTGGGGGATGGCCGACGGTTCGACGTTCCAGACCTTCGCCAGGTCGGCCACATGGGCGTCGTTCTCCCAGTTGCGGAAGCCGGGCAGGTCGCCGTTGGCTCCGCATTCGCGCGTGTTTTCCGCGGTGGGCTGCCCGTTCATTTGCAGCACCCCGCACCCGGGCCGCCCGAGCATGCCGCGGACCAGGTGCAGGTTGTTGACCTGCACGGCCGCTGCGGTCGCCTGGTGGGACTGGTAGAAGCCCTGCAGCACGGTCGACGCCAGCCGGTCCGCGTATCCCAGGAGCTCAGCGGCTTCGGCGATGCGCGCCGCAGGTACGTCGCAAATCCCGGCGGCCCACTCCGGGGTGCAGTCCCGTACCTGCTCAGTCAGTTCCTCGTAGCCGACTGTGTGGGCCGCGATGTAGTCGTGGTCGACCCGGTCGGTGCGGATGACCTCGTGCAGCAGAGCGTTCATCAGTGCCACGTTCGTGCCGACGCGCGGGGCGAGATGGACGGCGGACCGGCGGGCTACCTGAGTGGGGCGCGGGTCGACGCAGACGAGCCGCGGGGCGTCGGTGCCTTCGAGGCGGTCGAGGATCCGCATCCACTGCACGGGCTGCGTCTCGGCGATGTTGTGCCCGAACAGGGCGATGACGTCTGCGTGGTCGAAGTCGTCGTAGCAGCCCGGCTGGCCGTCGCAGCCGAACGACTCCTTCAGGGCCTCCCCGGCTGTCGCCGTACACAGACGGGTATTGCCGTCCAAGTGGTTGGTGCCGATGCCGGCCCGTGCCAGGACGGCAAGTGTGTAGTACTCCTCCAGGAACAGCTGGCCGCTGGTGTAGAAGCCGATCGCGCCCGGCCCCCGTTCGTCCAGCAAGGCTTTGGACCGGGAGACGACGCGCTCCATCGCCTCGTTCCAGTCGCACTCCAGCAGTTGACCGTCGCTACGGATCAGCGGCCGGGTCAGCCGGTCCGGCGCAGCGTTGGCCTGCCAGCCGAAGAGGTCCTTCGGGCCCAGCCGGCCGCGGTTCACGCGATCGGTGGCGCGGCCCCGCACGCCGACGATGCGGTTCCCGACGACGGCGATGTCCATGGCGTCGCCGTCCGAGTGGAGGATCGAGGCGGCCTGCACCCACCGCTCTACCTTCTCCGCTTCGATCCCCTTGGCCAGGTAGGCGTCCACCCGCGTGGGCCACGGCTCGTTCCGCCCGTACGGGGTCCGGCTGCCCCACGGGTGAGCGATCCGATCCACCGACGGCTTCATCCAATGCCTCCCACCATGTAGGTGCCTGTCCGCCCGACGTTCCTCGGATACCCGAGCCCTTCCCTGCCTAACTCTTTGCACAGGGCGCGCATGCAGCGGGATCTGCTGGCGGGAGGAGTTCCCCGCTGGATCTACGGCAGTCCCAAGATGGATCGCGTCGGCTTCTCGGTGACCTGGCCATTGGGGCTGTCATCCTCGATCAGCGTCGGCGTCGTGATCTCGGCTCGTGCGCCAAGAATCAGCACCAGGCTGGGGCGTCCGCGGAGGAGGCGGTTGCCTTCTGCGCACGCGCCAACCGATGGTTACCGCTGAGACGAGGATGATCACCAGCACGATACCCACGACAAGCGGCGCAGTGCCGACGAGGTAGTCGTGAGGGACGGCTAATTGCATCCGGTCAGTTCGCATAGCAGGCGGTTACCCCGCGCATCCGGGTCGACACCACGCACAACCACTGGTGCATTTCAGTCGTCTCCGTGAACGGTGGTCGCATTCGGCGACTCCCGGCCTGACCGGCTGGCGAGCGAATCGGAGGTCGATACAAACTACGGTGCGGATCCGCCCCGGGAGAGGAGTGCCGTTTGGGCAGGCCCCCTGCCATCCAGAGAAGAGCCTGCCGCCCCAGCCCTTCCGCGCCGCCCGTCACCAAAGGTCAGGGCCGCCGCCCCGCCATTCGACCAGCTTCCCTTCCCAGAGGTCTCTGACCCGGGGCCTGAGACCAGCCCGCCGCAGCAAGACGAGAATGTCCCTGGGCCCGTGGGCCAGGCCGAGGATGCGCTCATCCAGCCGGACCCGGCGCCCGCCGCATTCCGAAGGCGGATACACGATCACTCGGCATTCCACCCCTCCAGCCTGCGACGCAGTCTTGATGGCCGCATGCTGGAACGACCACCTGTCCGGAGCTTTCTGCACTTTTCTGCACTTCCCCCGTGTACGGGCCCAGCACGCCGCCGGGGAGGGACCGCCTGACACGGCAACCATCGAGTCCGCAACGAATGCACGGCAAGGAAACGGCCGCGCTCGTCGTGATCGACATGATCAGTACGCATGAGCACGAGGACGCCGAACTGTTTCGCCACTCCCCGAGGCACCCCTGCCCCGCTCCTCGACGCCCCTTACCGCGCCATGGTTCACATCACCGCCCGGGCCCGGGAGCCTCCGGACGCCACCTATCGGAAACTCGAACGACGCCCGATCCGGCCCACCACGCACCATCTCCTCCCCGGCGCCCGCCGCCAATGCCCGTGGCATGCGGTTCGAGGCGCTTCTTGCATGGGGAGGTTGCGGGTCCGTCAGCCAGCCCCCGCTTATTGGAGCCGTCCGCTCACTTGTGCCGGCGACCTGCGAAGCGAACCCGCGCCCAGAAGGGCAGGACAAACCAGCACAGGACGTACCAGGCCAGCACGGCGCTGACCAGGTACGGCACGAAAAGGTTGTCCGTGGCTACGCGCAGGACCAGCAAGAGCGCCGCTGTCATCGTGGCGAGGAGCAGGATCAGACCCACAAAGGTCACGCGGGAGGCCCATTGCACTGTCTGCGGCTTGATGTGCAGCCCCGACACCAAGCGGTGGAAGGACACCGGCCCGACCAGGGCGCCGGTGGCCGAGGCCCCCAGGGCGACGGTGACGATGTAAATGACCTTGTCCGCGTGCTGCAGTTGCGCGTAGCGGGGAGTGAACACCACCGTCAGCAGGAAACCGAAGAGGATCTGCACGCCGGTCTGGGCGACGCGCACCTCCTGGATGAGTTCGCCCCATTTGCGATCCGCGCGCTCTTCCTCGGTCTCATGGCGTCCGGTGCTACGGGCGTCGGCGGCCATGGCGTCTCTCACAGGTGGCTCGGCGGCATTGTTACTCGCTGTCTACTGCCATCCCGGCGAGGGCGCGACGCAAGTCGGCCCGATCAGGCGAGCCGGGTGCCCTGAACGGATGGATCGTCGCGCCAGCCTGTCGGCAACCGGAGGGGCCGCATTGCTCTTGGGGCGGGAAGGGTCAGGCGGTTCGATGCTTCAAAACAGCAGGGACGTAACCGTCGATAGTCGAGCCAGGCAGGCGCGCCCCTTCGGGTGCATTCGATATACGCCTGCACATGGACGCCCCGCCAGGGGTAAGGCGAGGGGGCGGCACCGGTGGCAAGTGCCCTGGCACCTCGGACACAAAGGAGGCCTCGTGGACGGCATCGTGTTGCTCCGGGAGGATCACAAGACGGTCGAGAAGCTGTTCAAACGCTTCGAGAAGGCTGCCGAAGACGCGCCTGGGGAAAGGCGCGCGATCGTTGACGAGGTGATCGAAGAGCTCACAGTCCATGCGTGGATCGAAGAGCAGATCTTCTATCCCGCGGCGCGGGCAGCCGACCCGGACAGCACCGAGCAGGTGCTAGAGAGCATCGAAGAGCACCACGTCGTTGTTTGGATGCTGTCGGAACTCAAGGACATGGACCCGGCCGACGAACGTTTCAAAGCCAAGATGACGGTGCTGATGGAGAACGTGCGTCACCATGTCGAGGCAGAGGAGAAGGACTGGTTCCCTGAGGTCCGCAAGGCCATGGGCCGCAAGCGACTCACCGAACTCGGCGAGCAGATGCAGCAAGCGAAAGCCGACGCGCCGCGTGACCCTTTGAAGGTGCCCTCCTCGACGAAGTAGCAGAGGCTCCAGCTGGCATAGCGTTCACCACCGGCCCTGGACGTTTGTGTCCCTTGCACGCTGGGTGGTCGGCCACGGCGACGACGATGCCCCTCGGCGGCACCGGGCGCCGGACGACGGCCGGTCAGGTATCTCCAACGTCGACCTCGCGGCTCCTGGTGCGAGCGCCAGATCGCCCAGCCGACCTGCCCGACCGGATCCTGCCTGCGAATCCACCGGCTCGCCGTCCCCGCCGCGAAGGTCCCGTCGCCTTGGTTGGCGGGCCGTATGACGATGTGCTGGGCTTGCCAAATGAAGGAGCCCCAGCGGCTCCACGTCGACAATCCCTGCGACGTCCCCCACCTGCGGAAAGGGACGCGTGCACCTGGTCGACGGGTACCGTGAGGACGACGTCGACGGCGGTGCGGTCCGGCGGCGGGAGAGGCCGTCTCGACTTGTGCTCATGGCCGGTCAACGGGGGACCGGGGCGTGCGACGGACGCGGGGCGGTGGCACTTGAAGGAGTGAGCGCCGCCGGGTGGGCTTGGCGCCCCTCTCGCTCAGGTCTACAGTCGAACGCGTGACCGAGTGGGGGTACCGGTGGAGGTGCCGCCCCGGGAGTCCAGGGCTCCGCCCGTGTACGTCGGGCCCCCAGGAGTACCGGCGGGCAACGCGTGAGTTTCCAGCTCGACGGGCGCGTCTATCGCGGTGCGGTGACCGAGCGCCGCGGACACGGCGACGACCAGGCGGCCGTGCACCTGCTGGTGCGCCCCGCACTTCCGGACGGGCGTCGACGGGCCTGGTTCTAGTGGGACCACGAGGTCTTCGAGGCCCGCCCATCGATCACGGCGGTGAGCCCGGTGGAGCACAGCTCCTCGAAGTCCGCATCAGCCGGGGCGACGTCCCGCACGACCAGACCCCGAGATCGAGAGCTACGAGCCCGAGCCGCGGGTCTAGGTCCGTGTCGGCGGCCAGTGGCACGACGCCGTGGTCTGGCACAAGATCCGGTACTGGGACGGGCGGCGCGATCCAGGTGAAGGCGCCCCTCCTGGAGAGGCGCCGGCTATCCGGTACGGTGCTGGCGCACGTACTCGTGGGACCCGGACGTGATCCGTGTCGTACGCAAGCCGATGCTGGGATGAACCTGAGTGGTCAGCTCTCGGCGCCAGTGGCTATGTGGGGTGCTCCGACGGGTTTGGACTCTGGTGAACCCCGCTGCCTCAGGTAGATCGCCAGGATGGCCATGGACCCGACGGCCAGGAGTTCGGACTGCCAGTTCTGCAGGGTGCGACTCCAAAAGTCCGCGGAGGAGAGATAGTTGGACCAGCTGGTCGAGGCCTGCAGTTGGCGCAGCTGTGTCTCGTTGTAGGCGGCGACGCCGGCGATGGACTGGGCCAGCCACGACAGCAGGAAGATCACCGCCATGACGAAGCCGAGGGAACGCGAGTAGAGGATGCCTCGCCAGTGACCTGCCGCTGCCCAGCGGGGCGAGTCGCTCTGGGCGTGCTTGCCCACTTTCTGGTCTTTGTCGGACTCGGTGCCCGCTTTGCCGAGCTCCTTGGATTCGGAGGAGCCGCGTTGCAGCAGCCAGACGGTGGCGAAGATGTAGAGGAAGAATTGCAGGTACTCCGACTGCCAGTTTTCGCTCACGTCGACAGCGAAGTCCGAGGACGTCAGGTAGGCGCCCAGGTTGACGGGTTCCAGGCCGTCGGTGACGAGCTGGTTATTGAATTCGGCCTGACCGGCAACCGCCTGTCCGGCGAGGGCGAGCAGGAAGGCCGACATGAAGGCCAGGCCGAGGCTCTCGGACGAAACGCCACGCACGCCGGAGCGGGAGTGTTTTTGCGGCGGCCGCCGGAGGGGGCGCTCATCGGTGCATCAAGCCCAGAGCCATGAAGTACGCCAAGCCGCCCGCGATTAGCAGGAGCGTGAGATCACCGGCCGGCAGCTGCGTGCCCAGGTCGCCTCCGTCGCCGCCACGTTGCGCGACCTGGGCGTCGGACAGGGCGACCGGGTGGTGGGCTATCTGCCCAACACCCCCCATGCGATCGTGGCCTTCCTCGCCACCGCCAGCTTGGGCGCGGTGTGGTCGGTGTGCGGCCAGGACTATGCTCCCCAGGCCGCGGCCGACCGCTTCGCCCAGCTCGAACCGACGGTGCTCATCACGGCGGACGGCTACCTCTTCAACGGCACCACGCATGACCGCCGCGACGCCTCCCTCGAACTGGCCCGCGCCCTGCCCTCCGTGAAGGGCACGGTGCTCATAACCCACGTGGGCCTGGCATGGCCCGAGGACAGGCACCCAGGACAGACGGTTCCCTGGCAGGACGCCACCAGCCGCACCGAGGAACTCGCGTGCACCCCGCTGCCCTTCGACCACCCCCTGTGGGTCGTCTTCTCCTCCGGCACCACCGGCCGGCCCAAAGGCATCGTCCACGGGCACGGCGGGGTCCTGCTCGAACACCTCAAGACCCTCGCCCTCCACACCGACCTCGGCCGCGGCGACCGCCTGCTGTGGTACACCACCACCCACTGGATGATGTGGAACCTGGTCGTCTCCACCCTGCTGACCGGTGCCGCCACCTGCACCTACGACGGCAGCCCCGCCCCGCAAGCGCGCCCGGACATCCTGTGGGAGCTGGCGGCCCGCCACCAGGTCACCGTCTTCGGCACCAGCCCCCAGTACCTGCTGGCCATGGCCAAGCTCGGCGTCGAACCCTCCAAGCACGACCTGGCCGCCATCCGTGTCATCGGCTGCACCGGCTCCACCCTGCCCGCCTCCGCCTACCCCTGGGTCCGCGACAACGTGGGGCCCGGCGTCCAGATGTCCTCCACCAGCGGCGGCACCGACGTCGTCTCCGGTTTCGCCGGAAGCGCTCCCACCAGCCCCGTCTGGGCGGGGGAGCTGTCCGCCCCCAACCTCGGCGTGGCACTGGCCGCCTACAACGTCGAAGGCACCCCGGTCCGCGACCAGGTCGGCGAACTGGTCGTCACCCGGCCCATGCCGTCCATGCCGTTGCACTTCTGGAACGACCCCGACGGCAGCCGCTACCGCGACGCCTACTTCGCCACCTACCCGGGCGTGTGGCGGCACGGCGACTGGATCACCCTCGCCTCCCACGGCTCGGTGATCGTCCACGGACGCTCCGACGCCACCCTCAACCGCAACGGCGTACGCCTGGGCAGCGCCGACATCCACGACATCGTCGAACGCCTCCCCGAGATCACCGAGGCCCTCGTCATCGGCGCCGAGGAACCCGACGGCGGTTACTGGATGCCCTTGTTCGTCGTCCCCGCGCCCGGCGTCAACCTGGACGACACCCTGCGCGACAAGATCCGCGACGCCATCCGCGCCGGCGCCTCACCACGCCACGTCCCCGACGAAATCCTCGCCGTACCGGCCATCCCGCACACCAAGACCGGCAAGAAACTCGAGGTTCCCGTCAAACGCATCCTCCAAGGCGCGCCGGTCGAGCAGGTGCTCAACCCCGCCGCCATCGACACCCCCGACCTTGCCGCCTACTTCGCCCGCGTGGGTGACGAACGTCGTCGACAACGCGGCCTCACCGCAACCGCAGACCACCACAGCAGCAGGTGCAGCCGATGACGTCCTCAACATGCCCCGCTGGCGGCCAGCCGGGCCGCCCCACCCGGCCGCAGCAGCGCGATTCCCCCGGTGAACACAGCCCAACATCCACCCGCCCCCCGGTAAGGCCCTCGCGTGAACCTCCCCACCGTTTTGCTCTGCCTCATCGCATTGATCTTCGCCCTGCTGGGCATGGCCAAGATGCTGGCCTTGGGCCCCGTGCCCAAGATGGCCGCGCACGCCGGCTTCAGCACCACGGCCTACCGCGTCATCGGATCCCTGGAACTGGCAGGTGCCGTCGGCGTGACCCTCGGCCCCGTCGTGCCGCTGTTGGGAGCCCTGGCCGCCACCGGATCGCTGCTGCTCCTCGCCGGTGCCGTGGCACCCATGTCCGCAATGGCGACAGGCTGCCCAGCCTCATCCCCGCAATACTTGGCGCGGCACTGATCGCCGGGTACCTCGTGCTCCTCGCCGGGACCACGTGGTGAACCGGCCCGGGCGCCTGCCTCACGCACTCCGTGGTCCAGGACGCCCTCACCGCTCACGACACCACGCTCTGACAATCAGTAACCGTAAGAAGGAAGGCGGAACACAACCGCCTTGGTGTACCGACATGCAAACTGGAAACATCGCCACGTGGGTCGGCATCGTAACCGCCCAGGGGCAGCCGTTCCCACTCGAACGCTTCACTGGAGCCCTCACACTCGCCGAAACACCCGCACGTGGCGCCAAGCCATTCTTCGTCTTTGAAGACGGCCGGGACAACGACTACAGGTAGGACGCGGCCGTGCCGGTGCCGGCACCGGCGGCGGCGCGGCCGCGGCGGGCAAGGCGAACGACGCCCGCCGCGTCGCCCGCCTCGGGCAGACCGCACCGTCAGCCGGACAGCGCGCACCAGGCCGGCGTCCGCGATCAGGCTCGGCAGGCCCTGGCGGTCGCAGCGCCCGACTGGCTCGTGACGGCGGGAGGCGTCAGAAAGTTTGCCCACCGCTTCGGCGGCATGGTGCAGACGAGTGCACTGGGGGCCGCCACGGCTGCCGATCGCTGCTCAGGGAGCTGACGATCGGGGCAGGTGCTTGCTCAGGAGAGAAGATCGAGGGTGACACCGATCTCTTGAGCCTCGGCCTGTTGATAGGCCAGCCAGGCGAGGACCAGGTCTTGCCAGGGCAGTCCGACTGGGGTGTAGGTGGTGATCTCCAGGTCGTGGGTACGTGCGGGAGCCCTCTCTGACAGCCTCGGCTGAGACACCCGGTTTATCGGGTTAGTCTGGATGGGCGAGACAGGAGATCCCTTCAGCATGGCCAGCACGACCCCGATACCCGCCGGTGACGATCCGGCGCCGAAGCCGAAGCGGCGGACGTTTTCCGCGGAGTACAAGCTGCGGATCGTTGCCGAGTACGACGCCGCCCCGGCCGGGGAGAAAGGCGCGATCCTGCGCCGTGAGCGGCTGTACCACTCGCACATCATCGAGTGGCGCCAGGCCCGCGAGGCCGGCGCCCTGGATGCCCTGGCCGACCGGCGGACCTCGGCGGTGCGGCCGAAGAAGGCGGCCGAGCAGGCCGAGCTGGAACGGCTGCGCAAGAAGGTCGCACGACTGGAGAAGGACCTGGCCCGCCGGGACGCGGCCCTGGAAGTCATGGGAAAAGCCAACGCGCTCTTGGAACTGCTCTCCGAGAGCGCGGACTGAAGCACGCCGCCGCGCCCCTGATCGACGAAGCGTTCACGGGTGTGCAGGGCCAGTTGGGGACCACAGCAGCCTGCCGGCTGACCGGGCGCTCACGCGCCACCCACTACCGTCACATCAACCCCAAGCCGAAGCCCGCACCGTCCCCAAGACCCACGCCCGCCTCGGCCCTCTCGCCGGCCGAACGGGCAGAGATCCTGGCGCTGTTGAACCGGCCGGAGTACGTAGACCTGCCGCCCGCGCAGGTCTGGGCGCGTGAGCTGGACGCGGGGAACTACTGGTGCTCGGAGCGGACGATGTACCGGATCCTGTCCGCCGCCGGGCAGAACGGCGAACGCCGCCGCCAGGCCACCCACCCGCCCAGGACGATCCCCGAGCTGACGGCGACCGGCCCCTCGCAGGTCTTCACCTGGGACATCACGAAGCTGCCCGGCCCGGACAAGGGCATCTGGTACCACGCCTACGTGATCATCGACATCTTCAGCCGCTACATCGTCGGCCACACCGTCGAGCGGGCCGAAACGGCTGAGCGGGCGGAGGAGTTGATCCGCGAGACGATCGAGCGCAACGGCATCGTGCCAGAGACCGTGCACGCAGACCGCGGCACCTCGATGACCAGCAAGAAGGTGTCCCAACTGCTGATCGACCTCGGCATCACCAGGAGCCACTCGCGCCCCAGGGTCAGCAACGACAACCCATACTCGGAAAGCCAGTTCAGGACCACGAAGTACACCGCCGACTACCCAGAACGGTTCGATTCGCTGGCCCATGCCCGGGAGTGGATGGACGCCTTCATCACCTACTACAACCACGACCACAGACACTCCGGGATCGGCCTGCACACCCCCGCCTCCGTCCACTTCGGCACTGCAGAGGAGGTCCGCGACCAGCGGGCCACCGCTCTCGCCGAGGCATACGAACGCCACCCCGAACGCTTCGCCCGCCGACCAAGACCACCCGAGATACCCGGCCAGGTCTGGATCAACGACCCGGCGAAACGAAGGCAACCCGAACCACAAGGTTCATAGCACCGCGAACGTCTCATTTGACTTGACAACTACCGGAGCGTCACCGCGGATGATCTCACTCAACGACGCGGCAACAGTGGAGGCCGGTAGACCAGCGTTGGCGAGTGCGCCATGAGCGACAACGAGTGCCACGTCGTCGACGATCAATCGAGTGGAGGTGAGCACGTCAGGGGCAAGCTCCTGCTTTCCCGGTTCGTCGGCACCGAGAGAAGTGAGGTGCTGGCCAGGCCTGAGTTCTTCCAGGCGCAGGAGGGGCTCGCGGGACCACGTCGCCAGCACCACGGTGGATGCCTCGGCAGCGACCTGTGCGGGCGTGGAGACGGTGGTGCCGCCGTGTTTGCCAGCGAAGGCGGCTGCGCGCTGCGGATCGGTGTCGTGGACGACGAGGCGGTCATAGGCTCGTAGTTCGCGCATTCCGCGGATGGTGAGTTCGGCTTGGGCGCCGGCTCCGATGACGCCGACTGTGTGGGGCGTGTTCCCGGTCGGCCGGGCGATCAGGTGAGTGGCCAGCGCCGCAGCAAGGCCGGTCCGCCAGGCGGTGATGGTCGCGGAGTCCAGCAGGGCCAGCAGTTCGCCGTCTGTGCCGCTGTGAAGGCAGATTACTCCGCGGAGCGCAGGTGAGGCAGCGGGAAACTTTGCGTTGGCCTTGACGGTGTAGGCGTTGATGCCAGGCAGCAGCCCTGGCAGCAGAGCCGTTGCAGTACCCGGAAAGGGAAGGTCGGTGCGGACACGCTGACCGAGGACTGCGTTTTCAGCGGAGGCACTGAACCCCTTCCGTAGAGCCTGGATGCAGGCCAAGGGGTTGAGCAGACCGAGCAGGTTAGTGCGGGTCAAGATGCGGGTCATACGCGTCAGAGTCTCACGCATCCTGCGGCAGCCGGATTCGACAGAAGTGGAGGCAAGGCGGCCGGCCGCGAGCCGCTCTCTTGCGCCTACCCCGACATGGGACGGGCGACAGGATCGCCGAGGCGTTTGGGGATGTGAAGACGTGGCGCTCATCGCCGGGAACGTGCTGCCCGGATGGCGTGATCTCCCGGACCGAGCCGCGCCGGTCCTGCTGCCGCGCTCGACGACTACGCCGCCGGATGTTCTGGCACGGTGCAAGTACTCCAGCGCTGTGCGTGCTCCGTCAGCCGAGGTGTTCGCGGAACCAGGTGAGGGCAGCGGTGCTTGCTTGGCCGAAGTGGGTGACGTAGGGGTCGAAGTGGCCGCCGGGGAGCAGGTGCAGTCGCTTGGGTTCGAGGGCGCGTTCGTAGGCGGCGAGGGCGAGGTCGGTGACGGTGACTGTGTCGCCCAGGGCGATCACCATGAGCAGCGGTGTGGGGGAGACCCGGGTGATCCAGGTCCCGGGCTCGTACATGCGCGCTGCGCGGGTGGACCGGATGGTGACCTTGTTCTCCCAGACGCCGTCGGGTGTGGGCTGCAGGTAGAAGTCGAGGGCTTCCTGTGTGCGGTAGGCGGCGGGGACCGTGGGGTCGCTGCTGACGACGGCCTGGGTGTGGAGGGCCTCTCCGCGGAATCGTGCCCGCTCGTCCTGGGCGAAGGACTCCTCCAGGGCGGCGACGGCGTCCGGTGGGACGCGGCGCTGCCCTTGCTCGTATCCGCTGATGGTGGGGACCTGGGCGACCACGGCGCGCAGTCGGCGGTCGCTGGCTCCCAGCACGATGGCGTGGCCGCCGGCGTAGCTGGTGCCCCACAGGCCGATGCGGTCGGCGTCGACCTCGGGTCGGCTCTCCAGGTAGGAGATGGCCCGTCGCCAGTCGGTGATCTGCTGCCAGGGGTCGACGTCCTGCCGGGGCTCACCGTCGCTGGCGCCGAAGGTGCGGTGGTCGTGGAGCAGGACGACGAATCCGTCTTCGGCGAAGCTCCGCGCGAAGGGTTCGAGGCCGTGCTCCTTGATCCCTGCGTAGCCGTGGGCCATCGTGATCGCCGGATGCGGCTCCTGCCCGTCGGGCAGGAAGAGCCAGCCGCGCAGCGTGACTCCTGCGGCCGCGGCGAACTCGACGTTCTCGCGCTCGACCATGAACAACCGCCTCCTTGGTATGCCAGGACTCGGTCCCGGGTGGATCTGATCGGCTTTGGCGACGCCTCGCAGCCTGTCCGCGAAGAGCCGGAGAGCGCGGCGCTGCGGCCGGTGTCGGACGGCAGCCCGGACGAGCTGCCCGTGCCGTCCTTCGTCAGGACCGTCACGCCGTCAGCTCATCGTCCGAAGCCCGTGGCCGCCCGCTGCGGACAGGCCCTGGCCCATTGAGGGCTCCTGGTGAGGGCCGGGGGCGAGTTGTCGGAGAATGCGCTGGCCGGGGTCTTGCGGGCGTTCCCCGAGGGGTGGTCAGGGGCTGCGCGGCAGCGCGTGTGACGGCGCGTTTGTCGTACCGTCCGGTGTCGATTCACCAGCGTGGCGCGGTGTCGGCAAGCTGGAGTTGGCCCCTGCCGAAGGAGAAGTTCTCGTTCGGGGTGGGGATCAGCGCGATGAAGATGTCGTCGGGTGAGATGCCGAGTGCGCTGACCACCAGTTTGTTGATGGTGGCGGCAACGGCCCGCTTGTCCTCCAGGGGGCGGTGGGCGCCGATGAGTACGGTGATGATCACGGCGTCGCTGCTGCGTTGCATGCCCATGAAGGTCGGGTCCAGGAACAGTTCGTTCTCGCCGTGTTCGCTGATCATGATGAAGCGATCGCCCTCGGGGATTCCGAGGGCCTGGACCAGGGACTGGTTGAGAGCGTCGGCGAGCGCGTGTTTCTGCTCGGGGGAGTAGCGGCCGGCGGGGACGTGGGCGCTGAAGACGGGCATGGGACCCTCCATGGAGGACGGTGCGGGGCTGTGTCAGACGAGAGCGGTGGCGACGAGGAGGGGCACGGCGGCGCATGTTCCCCCGCAGACCGCCGGGGGCTTCAGACGAAGGCGCTCTGCCCGGTGATGGACTTGCCGACGATCAGGGTCTGCATCTCGCGGGTGCCCTCGTAGGAGTAGAGGGCTTCGGAGTCTGCGAAGAACCGGGCGATGTCGTGGCCGAGCAGGATGCCGTTGCCGCCGAAGATCTCGCGGCTCCAGGCGACGACCTCGCGCATTCGTGAGGAGACGAAACCCTTGGCGAGCGCGGACTGTTCGTCGCGGAAGATGCCGGCGTCCTGCAGGCGGGCGAGCTGCACCAGCATGCCCCAGCAGGCGGTGATGTTGCCGAGGCTCTTGACGAGCAGATCCTGCACCATCTGGAACTTCGCGATCGGGCGGCCGAACGCGATGCGTTCGCGTGCGTAGTCCAGGGCCAGTTCGTAGGCGCCGATCATGAGGCCCAACGACTGCCAGGCGACTCCGCTGCGGGTCATGCGCAGGATCTCCGCGACGTCCCGGAAGGAGTTGATGTTCTGCAGACGGTTCGTCTCGGGCACGCGCACGTCGGTGAGGGTGATCTCGGCGTTCTGCACGATGCGCAGTGCGATCTTGCCCTCGATCTTCTCCGGGACGAACCCGGGTGTGCCCTTCTCGACGACGAAGCCCTTGACGTGGTTGTCGTCGACGTCCCGTGCCCACACCACGACGTAGTCGGCGAAGGTGGCGTTGCCGATCCACTTCTTGGCGCCGTTGAGGACCCAGGTGTCGCCTTCGCGGCGGGCGGTGGTGCGCATCCCGCCGGCGACGTCGGATCCGCCCAGGGGCTCGGTGAGGGCGAACGCGCCGATCTTGTCCATGGTGGCCATCTGCGGCAGCCAGCGGTCGCGCTGTTCCTGGCTGCCGCCGTGGTGGATGGAGTAGAAGGCGAGTCCGTTGTGGACGCCGAAGAAGGTGGCGACGGAGGAGTCCGTACGGCTGAGTTCCATGGCCATCATGCCGCCGAGCAGGTGGCTGACGGCGGGCTGGTGCTCGCCGTAGCCTTCGTAGGACAGTGCGGCCAGGCCGCTGCCGCGGAACTTGTCGATCAGTTCGACGGGGAACTCGCCCTTGGCCCAGTTGTCGTTCACCAGGGGCTTGACCTCCTCCCGCATGAGGGCGCGGGCCTTGAGGAGGATCTTGCGCTCCTCGTCCGGGAGCAGCGACTCGTAGTGGTAGAAGTCGGCGGCCAGGTCGTCTTCCAGCGCGGTGAGCTCGTGGTCCATGTCAGTTCTCCTTGGTGCGGTTGGTCTGGGCGGTGGGGTGCAGTGCGGCCAGGACGGCGAGTTGCTTGCGGTCGCGTTCGCCGGCGAGGTCGGCGTACGTGTGGGAGCCGTAGGCCTGCTCCACGGCTTTCACGACGCGTTCCTGGTCCGCGGGGTCGTTCGACGGCTGTCCGAGGGCCAGGTGGCCCATGGATGCGCCGATGTGCTCGATCAGGTGGCGGTAGCCGCCCGGGCCGCCGCCGAGGTGCTGGCCGAGGAAGAGGCCTACGGTGGCCCAGCGGATGCCGAGCGAGGTCGTCAGCACCGTGTCGAGGTCGTCCGGGGTGATGACGCCCTGCTGGACGAGGTAGGTGGCCTCGCGGCTGACCGCGCGCTGGAGGCGGTTGCCGACGAACCCGGGGATCTCCTTGCGTTCGACGACGGGGGTGCGGCCGAGGAAGGTGTAGAAGTCGACGGCGTCCTGGACGGCGTCCTCGCTGGTGCACTCGCCCGGCACGACCTCGACGAGCGGGATCAGATGAGGCGGGTTGAACGGGTGCCCGATCAGGATCCGGCTCGCGTCCTGGAGGTGCCCGGTGAAGGCTGTCGCCGGGATCGCGGAGGACGAGCTCAGCAGCAGCGCGTGCCAGGGGGCCTCCTTCATCAGTCGGGCGAACAGCCGCTTCTTGAAGTCGAGGTTCTCGGGGCCGTTCTCCTGGACGATGTCGGCGTCGTGGACGGCTTCGGTGACGTCGCCGGCGAGGTGGACCCGGTCGGCCAGGCCCTCGACGTCAAGGCCCAGGGCGGCAGGTGCGGGGTGAACTGTGCCAGCGCGGTGTCGACGGCCTCGGCGAGGTCGGGGCGCGGGTCGCTGACCCGGACGGTCAGGCCGTGGGCGGCGAACAGCGCGGTCCAGGACAGTCCGATGGTGCCGGCGCCGATCACGGCGGCGGTGCGGAAGGGGTGGGTCATGGTGTGCCTGCCTGGAGGTAGTCGAAGACCGGCTCTGCCGGCGCGAGGGTCAGGTCGGTGAGGATGTGGCTCGCCGAGACGATCTCCAGGACGGGCAGGTCGGCCAGCGGCGCGAGGACGTGCTGGAACAACTGCAGCCGCGCGGGGCCGGTGTAGGCGGCCTTGACGACGACGTCGGTGATCTGGGTGCGGACCAGTTCCTGGATGCGCGGGGTGCCGTCGTATCCCGGGACGGTCTTGAGCATGAAGGTCGGCACCGTGATCTGCGCCCGGGCTTCGCGTGGGTCGAGCGGGTAGTGCTTGTAGCCCATGGTCGCGGTGGCCACCCGCAGTGTGCCGTAGTCGAGGGTGCCGACCAGCACGTCGTGGTCGACGTACAGCTTCGGCGCCCCGATCACCTTGGGGTAGGCGCTGACCTCGCGTCCGGCCGCTGTGGCGGGGAAGTTGTCGAGGTACATCGCGTGCAGGTACTCGCCGCGCTCGCCGTCGAAGGCGACCTGGATCGCCTGGCCGCTCTCGGTGTAGGGGCCGTACCCGGTGACGTCGTTCATCTTCATGATCTCGAACCGGACCAGCGGCTCCTTGATCCGCAGGGGCTCGGGGACGACGGCGCGCAGCACGTCGGGGTCGGTGCGGTAGACGATGCTGAGGTACTCGCGGTCGGTGAACCGCGCGGTCACGGGCGCGAATGCCGGGCGGCCCAGCGGGGTGGTGCCGTGGCGTCGTACGTCGTCGATCCTCATGTCACGTCCCCGTCCACTGCGGGGCGCGGTGTTCGGCGAAGGCGGTCATGCCCTCGTGTGCGTCGGCCGAGGCCATCAGGGTGTCCATCGCCTTGGCCTGCAGGCGGAAGGCTTCCGGCTCCGGCATGCCGTCGGCGGCCTGCACGAGGTACTTCACCGCGGCCAGCGCGAGCGGGGCGTTGTTCGCGAGCTGCTCGGCGAGCCCAAGGGCGGCGGTCGCCGCCTGGCCGGGCGCGGTGACGCGGTTGACCAGGCCGAGCTCTCCCGCGCGCAGACCGCTGACCGGCCCGCCCGTGAGCAGCAATTCCATGGCCAGGTGGTAGGGGATGCGCTTGGGCAGGCGGACCACGCCGCCCCCGGCGGCGATGAGTCCGCGCTTGACCTCGGGCAGGCCGAACGTGGTGTCCTCGGCGGCGACGATGAGGTCGCAGCCCAGGGCGAGTTCGAACCCTCCGCCCAGGGCGAAGCCCTCGACGGCGGCGATGAGTGGTTTCGTCCGTTCGGCTTCGGTCAGGCCGCCGAAGCCGCGTCCCGGGATCGTCGGGGTCTCGCCTTGCAGCGCGGCCTTGAGGTCCATGCCGGCGCTGAAGGTGCCGCCGGCTCCGGTCAGGACGCCGGCGCGCAGCTCGGCGTCGGCCTCCAGTTCGTCCAGAGCTGCGGCCAGTCCGGCGGCGACAGCGGTGTTGACCGCGTTGCGGGCGTGGGGCCGGTCGATCGTGATCAGCAAGGTCGAACAGACCCGCTGCACGCGCACGTCATTGGTGCTCACGGCTTCTCCTGTGGCTGTTGGTGCTCAGCGGATGGCGGCCAGTTCGGCGATGACCTCGGCGGTGTCCTGGCCGGGTACGGGGGCCAGGCGGCGGATCGAGCCGGGCGTGGCGGAGAACTTGACCGGGATCCCGATCGTGCGGACCGGCCCTTCGGTCGGGTGCACGACGGTGTCGAGGAGGTGGCCTTCGCGGACGTAGGGATCGTCGTGCGAGTGGTCCAGTTCCAGCACCGGCCCCATCGGGATGCTGTGCTTGGTGCACACCTCGGTCCACTCGGCCGTGGTCAGTGCGGGCGCGCACTGGTCGACCAGGTCGGACAGGTCGTCGGCGTCGGCGACGTTGAGGACGGGGCCGTTGACCCTGGGGTCGGCGGCCAGGTCGGGACGGCCGGCGGCATGGAAGAAGTCGCGGTAGTTCTGCGGCGTGTACGGGATCACGGCGGCCAGGCCGTCCTTGGTCCGCCGCGCCTTGTGGTGCTGCGACAGCGACCGCGGGTAGCCCGTGGGACCCGTCGCCGGGTCGAAGGTGTGCCCGGCGAGATGCTCGATCAGGTTGAACGTGATCAGCGTGTCGGCCATCGGGATCTCGATCTGCTGGCCGCGCCCGGTCCTGTTCCGATGTACCAGGGCGGCGAGCACGCTGTAGGCGATGGTCAGGCCGGAGACCTTGTCGGCGAGGATGGTCGGCAGGTAGAGCGGCGTGCCCAGTGCCCGGTTGGCGATGTCGACCAGTCCGGAGGCGGCCTGCACGGTCTCGTCGTAAGCGGCGGCGTCCGCCCGGTCGGAGTCGCCGCGGAAGCCGGCGGCGTGCGCGTAGACCAGGCCCGGGTTGGCGGCGGTGAGGTCGTCGTAGGTCAGGCTCAGCCGGGCGAGCGCGCGAGGTCGCATGTTGGTGATCAGCACATCGGCGGTGTGGATGAGCTTCAGGGCTTGGGCGTGCTCCGCCTCGTCCTTGAGGTCGAGGGCCACGCTGCGCTTGTTGCGGTTGACGTTGAGGTGCAGCGGGGTCATGCCCGGCGTGTTGCGGAACTCGCCTATGTGGAGGGGGTCCGCGGGGGACTCGATCTTGATGACGTCGGCGCCCAGATCTCCCAGGATCTGGGCCGAGTACGGGCCCATGACCACTGTCGAGAGGTCGATGACCCGCACACCGTCGAGCGGGCCGGGAGTGTGAGTGTCCGCCATTGTCTGCGTCCTTTCGTGCCCTTGGCTGGCTACAGAAATGAACGCTAAACGGACATAATAGACAGTGGAATCACCGTGTTGCTGACATCGGTGTGACCGCAGCGGTCACACCGGCAGCTCAAGCCCCCGGGATGCCTCCATCCATGGCGAAGAGGGCCGACTGCACCCGAAATCAAGGAAATGCGGATACGCCTGGGGGTGTTCATCCCGCTTCCGGTTCGAATGCCGGCCGGCTCAGACGACGAGCGGCTCGGCGAAGACCAGGCGGGCCGCGTCGATGAGTTCGTCCAGGTCGCCGCCGGAGGCCCGGTCGCGGCGCCAGACCAGGACGGTCTCCAGGTGCCGCTCGAAATCCGTGAACGGCAACACCTTGGTGTTCTCCATCGCGTACCCGTGCAGGGGGCTCTCCGGGTCGAGCAGGGAGAAATAGAAAGCCATCCCGCCGGAAACCACCTCGGCGATTCCGGAATAGTCGGTGTCGGTCAGCTCGATGCGTTTCCTGACCCCCCGCTCGGACATTTCCCGGTCGAGCTGATCGAAATAGGCGGGTCTGCCTTCCTTCGGGGCGACGATGAAGCAGAGGTCGGCCAGTTCGGCCAGGGTCACGCAGTCCCGCCCGGCGAACTGGTCGGCCGGCACCACCGCGCCCAACCGTTCCGACATCACCGGCAGTCGCTCCAGCGCGGGGTCATCGACCGGCAGGCGGGCCAGCGCGAGCGCGAGCTTTCCCTCGCTCACTGCGGTGACCAGAGCCCTGGATGAGCCTGGCCAGCGTAGGAGTTCGCACCGCTCGCTCACGCGCTCGGCGAGCGCGTCGACGAGGTACCTCAGCCGGGGGTGCACTCCCGAAGGAATTCCCACGAACAGGGTGCTGCGTCCTGGTGCGGCCGCCTCGTGCAGCCGCCACGGTATGGAGGTGATCTGCTCCAGTACGTCTCGGGCGATCGGCAGCAACGCCTCACCGGCCGGCGTGAGCGCGACACGGTGTGTGTCGCGCTCGAACAGCCGGTGGTCGAGCTCCCGCTCCAGGTCCTTGATCCGCTGACTCAGCGGAGACGTGGCCATGTGCAGCCGGCGCGCCGCCGCAGAGAAATTTAGCTCCTCCGCGACTGCGACGAAGTACCGCAGATGAAACAATTCCACTCCGTCACGCTAACCCCGATGTGCCGACCGGACTTCTCCGAGGGCGATTCCGCGAGGCCGTGCACGACAGATGCGCCACGCCGGGGCGGTCGGATCATGGTGCCGGGTGCCGGGTGCCGGGTGCCGGGTGCCGGGTGCCGGGGTGCGCGGGGTGCGAAGCGCTGGCGACGCTGATCGCCGACCGCCCGCTCGCGCGGTTGGACAGCGATGCAGGCTCGTAGCTGGCGTCGTTGCCGGCGCGGGCACCTAGGCCCCCAAGTGGCGCACGGCCAGAATCGTTCCGCGCGACGCGTTGCGGGGCGAGGCGGTAGTGAGCCTGCCCCCTATCCGGCCGAACCAGACCTGCCTCATGTGCCGGCCAGGCGGGTCGCCGGTGCCGGTGCGGCCGCGCCACCGAGGCCCCTGAGGCGCTGTGCGTGCGATGGATGGCGTGTGTCCCGGCACGGCAGTCTTTCGTCAATGGAACAATTCTCGCAAAGGGTAAATTGTTACCTGCCAGGGCAACGTCAGACGGGGACGTCGCAGGGTCCCGCTCCCGGCATGGGGAGGTGTAGGGCGTGCATCCCGTTCAACTGAGCAAAAGCTTCGTCTTCCTGCTGCTCAGCGTTGTGCTGATCTCGGGCCTGCGATTGGCGCTGGCTGCCGCCGATGTGCACGTCATGGGTATCGCGGAGTACGCCGTCCTGATCCCGGTCGTCGCCAGTGCTCTGCTGCCGGTACGGCAGACCATGATCGTCGGACTGTTCAACCTGGCCGCCGCCATCGCGTTGTACGGGGTTCTCCTGCGGGACATGGGGCCCGCCAACCAAATCACGATCATCACGGCGCTGGCGGTGGGCCTGGTCATCAGCGTGGCCGTCTGCCGAATCCGTGTCGCGGGGGAGAGACGCTTCAGCCGGCTCATGATCGCTCGCGAGCGGCTCGCGCTGCTCAGCGAGGCCAGCAGCCGGGTCGGAAGCACTCTCGACGCGGTGCGTACCGCCGAGGAACTGACGGAGGTCGCGGTGCACCGCTTCGCGGACCACGCCACGGTGGACCTCTTCGTCAGTGTCCTCCAGGGCGAGGAACCCGTCCTGCGGCCCGGCACGGGCGATCTCACCCTGTGCCGCACCGCGGCATCGGGATCGCCCGCGCCCCCGGGAGACCTGGGGCCGGGCGAGACCGTCACCTACCGGGAGCGGGCGGAAGCGACCCTAGGGCTGTTTACGGGCGAGCCCATGATGCTTGAGATCACCGGTGCCGCCTCCGTGCCTGCCGATCCCGGCGACGCGGGCACGAACGGGCCGCACTCCGCGCTGGCGATCCCCCTGCGCGCGCGGGGGGCGACCCTCGGCGCGGCGCTGTTCACACGCTCCCCGGGCCGGGCCCCCTTCGACGCCGACGACCTGCTCCTGGCACAGGAGATCGGGGCACGGGCCGCGGTATGCGTGGACAACGCCCGCCGCTACACCGGGGAGCACAACACCTCCCTGGCGCTGCAGCGGAGCCTCCTGCCCCTGGTGGTATCGAGGCAGCCGGCAGTGGAGGCGGCCACGCGCTATCTGCCCGCGGGTCTGTTCGCTGGAGTGGGCGGCGACTGGTATGACGTCATCCCGCTCTCGGGGGCCCGGGTCGCCCTGGTGGTGGGCGATGTGGTCGGCCACGGCGTTCACGCCTCGGCGAGTATGGGGCGGCTGCGTGCCGCCGTACGAACCCTTGCCGACATCGACCTGCCGCCCGACGAACTGCTCACCCACCTCGACGACGTCGTCACCCGGCACCGAGACGTCGGCGGCGCCGGAGCGGTCGCCGGTGAGATCGTGGCGACCTGCCTGTACATGATCTACGACCCGGTCTCGCGCCGCTGCACCGCCGCCCGCGCCGGCCATCCACCGCCCGCCGTCTTGCGTCCCGGATCGGACGTCGAGTACCTCGACATCCCCGCCGGTCCTCCGCTGGGTGTGGGCGGACTTCCCTTCGAGACGGCCGAACTGGAGCTGCCCACAGGCACCCGGCTCGCCCTGTACACCGACGGCCTCATCGAATCCCCGGAACACAGCCTCGACCAGGGACTCGAACACCTCCAGAAAGCCCTATCCGAGCCGATTGCCTCGCTGGAGGACCTGTGCGACCACGTCCTGCACACGGTGGCCGCGGAACAGTCCCGAGACGACGTCGCCCTGGTCATCGCCCGTACCCGCGAGCTCGACGGCGCCCATGCCGCCGCATGGGACCTCACGGAGGATCTCGCCGAGGTGGCCCACGCCCGGGACCTCGCCTCGTCCCGACTGGAGGGCTGGGACCTGGGAGAGCTGGCATTCACCACGGAACTGGTCATCAGCGAGCTGGTCACCAACGCCATCCGCTACGGCTCGGCTCCGGTCCAACTGCGGCTCATCCGCGAGGACACCTTGATCTGCGAGGTGTCCGACGCCAGCAACACCGCCCCCCACCTGCGCCGCGCCCGGATGTTCGACGAGGGCGGGCGGGGGCTGTTCATCGTGGCGCAGCTCGCCGAGCGCTGGGGTACCCGGCAACGGCACGACGGCAAGACCATCTGGGCCGAAATTGCACTCCCGGACGGGCTCCACCGGACCCACGGTTGCGTCTAGTGCTGTGACCGCATTGGTTCGCTCGCACAGGCTCGGCCAGTACACCTTCCGGCAATCGGGAAAGACGTCGTCGCCCATCCGACTGCCCCGACCACCAACGCGGCGAACTGGCTCTGCACCTCCCCTTAGGCGGCGACGGCTTCACCCAGGTCCACCTCGGCCGTCTCCTCTTCGGTGTCCCGCTGCCGGTTCGCCGGCGAGGCCAGGGCCGGGGCGGCGCGGTGCTCGGTGACCGTGGCGGCAGTCATCAGCAGCGCTCCCGCGGCCAGCCAGAGCACCAGGGACAGGATGCGGCCGCCGAAACCCGTCGAGTCGAAGTACAGCAGGCTGCGTGCGCCCTCCACGAAGCCGGCGCCATTCCAGAAGGCGTGCAGCGCTCGCTCACCGCGTCGGCCGCGTCTTCGTAGCCGCACTCGCCAACTCCCCGACCGAGGACGGCCGGCCCAGCGGACGGCTGTCCGCGCGGCAGGCCGTCTGCGGGATGCCGCTTCGCATCATCGACCTCACGCCCTGAGCGGGCACGGGACGGGTGTCTGGGGGCTACCTCCGAGCGCGACGACGGGAGCGTGAGTCGCGGGAAAGGAAGTCACCTCTTCCGCGGCGGAGAACTGCAGCTGGCCCACGTGCGTCAGCAGCTGTCCTTCTCGCTGTTCACCGACTTCGAGAACTTCTCCGTCTTCAAGCCGGGCGAGCAGCACGACGCTGCCGCGACAGCCCTGTTCGACCAGCTTGAGTCCTGGGCCCGCGCCCTCAAGACCGTCCGGGTCTGACGCCCTCGCCCGTCGGAATGCGGGCGACGGAGAGACCGTCCATCGGACTGGGTGGTGGACCGGTCCGGCGCCCGTACCGGCGTCGAGTACGAGCTGGTCGACCTCGTCGACTACCCGCTGCCCCACCTGGACGAGGCCATCCCGCCTTCGGTCAGGATCGTCGAACTCGGCGATCTTGGCGGCCCACGCCTTGGTGTGCTCACCCTGGTACTGACCCATGGCCGGGGGTCTCGGCATGGGTACGACGTTCACGCCCGCCATGTCCCTGCCCACCCAGGGCATCGAGCCCCGGGACGCCGGTGTCGCCTCCGCGATGGTCAACACCTCGCAGCAGGTGGGCGGCGCGATCGGCACAGCCCTGCTGAACACGGTCGCCGCCTCCGCGACGACCTCGTACGTCAAAAACCACATCGCTGGCGCCGCGACGAAGCCGCAGCGGCAACTGATCCAGCTGCAGGGCGTGGTGCACGGCTACACCCACGCCATCTGGTTCGCCGTCGGCATGCTGGTGATCGCCACGCTGATCGTCCTGGCCCTGGTCGACGCCGGCCGCGCGGGCAGCGAGGGCGCCGACGACGAGCCGGCGGTGCCGGTGGTCGTCCACTGACGCGCCGGGTAGTCCGGCGGAAACCTGTCGTGCGGGCCTGGAGGGACCGCACAGCCACGGATACGCACCAACATCTCACCGCCATGAAGGACATGGCAGGCCGCCGAGTGGCCCTCTGCCCGGTCGGAGGGCCCCGGCTTAAGACACCCGCCCGGCAGCGGGGCGATGTGGAAGGAACATACGTTGACAGAGCAGTTGCGGCTGATGGCGGTCCACGCACACCCGGACGACGAGTCCAGCAAGGGCGCCGCGAGCATGGCGAAGTACGTCGCCCAGGGCGTGGACGTCCTGGTGGTCACCTGCACCGGCGGCGAGCGCGGTTCCATCCTCAACCCGAAGCTCCAGGGCGACCCGGAGATCGAGGCCAACATTCACGAGGTGCGACGCAATGAGATGGACGCCGCGCGGGAGCTTCTCGGCGTCAGGCAGGCCTGGCTGGGGTTCGTCGACTCCGGCATGCCGGAGGGCGACCCGCTGCCCCCGCTGCCCGAAGGCTGTTTCGCACTGGAGCCGCTGGAGATGGCGGCCGAACCGCTGGTTCGGCTCATCCGCGAGTTCCGTCCCCATGTGATCACCACGTACGACGAGACCGGCGGCTACCCGCACCCCGACCACATCATGACCCACACGATCACGATGGCCGCCTTCGAGGCAGCCGGCGACCCCGGCGCCTACCCGAAGTCCGGTGAACCCTGGCAGCCGCTCAAGGTGTACTACAACCACGGCATGTCGATGGCCCGGATCCGCGCCCTCCACGCCTACATGGTCGAGCACGGCCACGAGTCCCCGTACGGCGATTGGATCGCCGCCTGGGAGAAGGAGGGCCGCGACGACCGCGAGTTCACCACACGCGTGCACTGCGCCGACTGGTTCGAGGTGCGCGACCGGGCGCTGATTGCCCACGCCACCCAGATCGACCCGGACGGCCCGTGGTTCCAGGTGCCGCTCGACGTCCAGCGCGAGGTCTGGCCGACCGAGGAGTACGAGCTGGCCCGCTCGCTGGTCGACACCTCGCTCCCAGAAGACGACCTGTTCGCCGGCGTCACCGCCCGCGTCACCGTCTGACCCTGTCCGCTCCCGGCTGCGGCGGGAGATGGGCGAGAAGAGCAAGCGGATACGCGAGCTGGAGATGGAGCGCGATGTCCTCAAGCGGCTGCCCCACATCCAACGCAGCGACGACCGGCTCCCTGAACGCTGCTGGCCGCGAACCACAGCAAAACAGGGACAACACCGCAGGTCAGGTACCTGCAGCAGCGAGCCCAGTCCCGAGCCACGGGGCTGGGCCCGTTCGCGTTTCCCGGCGGCAAATCCACCCCTTGCCGCGCCTTCAAGCGGCACCCGGGCGGATGCCCCGTATGGGCCCCGCTGCCCCGGAGCCCGTCGCCAAACGGGTCACCATGCGCCCGACAGCACGATGGGCACGACCGCGCGGTTCGGCATCTGCACCGCCTGGCAAACGGGCTCCCCCTGTTCGCTCCCAGGGTTAGTCCGTGAAGGCTCCGCACGCTGGTGCATCAAGCCCGTTTGCACCCTGCCGCACACGCGATTACGCCCATCGCATGCCGAGCGCGTTGAGCTCTGCGACCCGTTCAGGGGCGAGGCTGGCACGGCGCCCGCGCTGGTTGGCGATGAAGATACCGAGGGTGTGCTCGGTGCCGTCGACGGTCTCGACGTGGGATCGGGGGACGTTGAGGTGTCCTTCCCGTTCGGCGTATTGGCAGGCGGCGGCGAGGTTGGCGGCCCAGATCTGCGCCCGGGTGCGTTTCGGCCTCGCAACCACCGAGACCGGCGCCTGCTCCTCCTCTGCGGCGGCGGTGATGCCGAGGATCTCGATCAGGAGCCATTGCTGGACAGCGCTGAGGGTGTCCCACTGAGTGCGCTGAGTCTGAATCCAGCGGCCGATGTCTTCGCCTTGGATGACGAGCCGGCCATCACGATCCGGCAGTGCGCCGTCGGCGGTGTCGTAGGTGCGGGCGAGGTGGAAGCAGCGTTGCCACATCACGGGCCACGTGGGGCACCAGGCGGGGTCGATGTCCTCGAGTGCCTGCCGCCGTTCCCGGTTCAGCCCCGCACCCCTTCCACCATCACCTGCACTGCCGCGGCGGGCTGCTGCGCGCTGGTTCTTCAGCCATCGGCCGATGGGGTAGCCCTGCCGGGTGGCGTCGGTGGGGGCCAGGAGGTGGCCGTGTTCGGCGGCCCAGCCGCGTGCGGCGGCCAGGCCTTCGGTGAAGGCCACGTCGGCGTGGTTCCAGATCATGCCGAGCTCGTCGAGTTGCTGGACGCGTTCGGTGTCGAGGCGGCCGCGGGTGCGGGCCTGACGTTGGCGGGTGATCCACACGCCGAGGGGGAACCCGTCGGGGGTGCGGTGTCCGTAGGGGACGCGCAGGTCACCGTGGTCGCCGTGGTAGGCGAGTGCGGCCTGCAGGCCGCGCCGCCAGAACTCGGTCTCCGGCTGCAGCACCCGCAGGCTGATGAACGCCGCTAGCTGCGCGGGGTCCCGTGGCGCGGAGAACGCCAGCAGCCCGCCCGCCGGCGCACTGACTCCTCCCACCGCGCCCTGCCCTCCATCCGCCGCCGCATATGGGAGGGGGTCTGTAAACCGAGCGGTGTAACCAGGGTGGTTGGGGTTACTGGCGGGCTGCGGAGAGTCGGCCGTCGAAGGTGATGTCGAAGGCGTTCAGGGCGGTCTTCCAACGCATGGTCCAGCGGGCCTGGCCTTTGCCGGTGGGGTCCAGGCTCATGATGGCCATGTAGACGCACTTCAAGGCGGCGGTCTCGTTCGGAAAATGTCCACGGGCCTTGACCGCCCGGCGGATCCTGGCGTTCACGGACTCGATCGCGTTCGTGGTGCAGACGATGCGGCGAATCTCGCTGTCGAAGCGGAGGAACGGGGTGAACTCCTCCCATGCGTTCTCCCAGAGGGCATCGCATAGTGCCTCTCTTCGTGGCGTTTCTGAGGACACGCTGCTGGTCACGCATCCATTCCATCCGCTGGCGGGGCGGCGGTTGCGTGTATGCCGCGCGGTGCGCCGCTCCAGCGGTTTGGTGTTCATCTGCACTGCCGGTAACGGCGTGACGGTGACACTCCCGCAGGGGTGGACGGACCGCGGCCCGGCGCCGGGTGAGAACCGGCTCGCAACCGACGGGCTTGGTGCGCTGTCTGCGCTGGTGGATGCCCTGATGAGCCGTGGTGTCGAGCCGGGGGATGGTGGATCCTCGTGAAGGGTGCCCTTCTTCTTGTGGCCTTCGGCGCCCGGGCATCGGTGACGGGCGGTGACCATGGTGGAGAACTGGAGCCGGAGCGTCGTGCTGCTGGTGGCGAACATGGTCGAGTCCTCGGTGCGAGGGGAGGAGGACGGCGGTGAGCGGGCTGCAGAAGATCACGTCCTCGCACCGGTCGAGGCAGGCACTGATCTATGTGCGGCAGTCAACCTTGCTGCAGACACGGGAGAACACCGAGTCGACTGCCCGCCAGTACGGGCTGGCCGACCGCGCGCGGGAGCTCGGCTGGGCCCCATGCGACATCGAGGTCGTGGATGCGGACCTGGGGGTTTCGGGCCGATTCTCCGGAATGCGGGCCGGATTCCAGCAGTTGGTGTCCCGGGTCTGTCTCGGCGAGGTCGGCGCGGTCTTCGGGCTGGAAGTCTCCCGACTTGCCCGTTCCTCGGCCGAGTTTGGCCGGCTGCTGGAGTTCGCGCGGCTGACCGACACCCTCCTGATCGACGCCGACGGCGTCTATGACCTCGGCGATTTCAACGACCGCCTGGTGCTGGGCCTGAAGTCCACGATGAGCGAGGCCGAGCTGCACATCCTGGCTGGACGCCTGCAGGGAGCCCGCAAGGCGGCCGCCGAGCGTGGGGACCTGCGGCTGCCGCTGCCCGTCGGCATGGTCTATGCCGACGACGGGACCATCGTGGTGGACCCTGATGAAGAGGTGCAAGCTGCGGTCGCGGACGTCTTCGCCCTCTTTGACCAGCACGGCTCCGCTCTCGCCGTGGTCCGCGCGTTCGCCGGACGTCGCTTCCCCCGCCGGGATACCGGGGTGTGGGACGGGCGGCTGGCCTGGGGACGGCTCACCCATGGCCGGGCCGCCGCAGTGTTGAAGAATCCCGTCTATGCCGGGGCCTATGTCTTCGGTCGCTCGGTGAGCTCTCGCAAGGTGCGGCCCGACGGCACTGTCATCACCACCGTCAACCAGCGGTCCCGCGATCAGTGGGCCGTGCTGATCTGTGACCACCACGAGGGCTATATCTCCTGGCAGCAGTATCTGCAGATCGAGGCGAAGCTGGCCGCCAATCGCACCCGTGCGAAGGCCCGGCCGCCGCGGGAGGGGGTGCCGGTGTGTCAGGGCATCATCTTCTGCGGCTCGTGTGGCTTCCCGATGAGCACCCGTTACCGGCGTGCGGACGGCACCGCGGACTATGTGTGCACCCGGGCCCGCAGCGATGCGCTCCTCACACCGGGCTGCCACTCGATCGCCGCCGCGGCCGTCGACCCGCAGGTGGTCGATCTGCTGCTGGCCGCGCTGACACCCGAGCAGGTGGACCTCGCCCTGGCCGCGGCCGATGAGGTCCACCACCGTCACCAGCGCTCGCACCGGGCCGCCGAACTCGCCGTGGAACGGGCCCGTTATGAGGCCCATCGCGCCGAGCGGGCCTTTGGCCAGGTCGAGCCGGAAAACCGGTTGGTGGCCCGCTCACTGGAGAGCCGCTGGGAGGCGAAACTTGCCGCGCTGGCCCAGGCCGAAGCGGCGCTGGCGGACCTGATCGCCGCCGAGCTGGCTCTGCCCGAGCCCGCACGGCTGCGGGAGCTCGCCCGAGACGTGCCGGCTCTGTGGCAATCGCCGACGACCACGGCCAAGGACCGCAAGCGCCTGCTGCGGACCCTGATCGCGGACGTGACCGTGCGGCACGTCGATAACACTCGTGCTGACATCGGGGTGCGCTGGCATACCGGCTCCGTCGACGAGATCACCTGCGACCGTCGTACCAACCGCAACCCCACCCAGGCCGTCGACATCGTGCGCAACCTGCTGGACAGCCGCAGCGACGCCGAGATCGCCGACCACCTCAACAGCCTCGGCTTCATCACCGGGAACTGTCGTCCCTTCACGGTGAACTCGATCCGTCACATCCGAGCCCAGCACGCGATCGGCTCCAGGCGCAACGACCCCACCGGGCCCGGGGAGATCACCGTGCCCGAGGCCGCCCGGATCCTCGGCGTCCACGAAGCTGCGATCTACCCCTGGATCCGCAGCGGCGAGATGGCCGCCCGCCAGGCCCGCCACCGCCGCTGGTGCATCACCTGGGACAGCGGCACCGAGGCGTACTGGAAACAGCGCGTGGCCACATCCTCCCACCTCAAGCGGCGAGCGAACACCAACTACTAGACAGGACAGGCAGTATGAAACCGACTTCCCAGAGCCGAACGATCGCCGGGTACTTCTTGCCCAGGCACCAGCGAACTCGGCGAACCGCTCGAGCGCGGCCTCTTCGGTCGGTGCTAGACGACGACGAGTCTGGTGAACGCACCGGCCGGCGCCCAGTAGCGAGGTTGGAGGTGGAGAAGGCTGCGATGATCAGGATCGCGCCGAGGTCGTCGACGACAGCCAGGGAGAGCAGGAACGCGCGCAGCGGGGCCGGCAGGTGTGTGGACAGGACGGCCAGGACTGCGAGCGCGAAGGCGATGTCGGTTGCCATCGGTACCGCCCAGCCGCCGTCCAGACTCCCGCCGCCCGCGGTGGCGGTGACGGCGTAGAGGACGGCTGGTGCGGCTCCGCCTCACACGGCGGCGATGAGGGGCAGGGCGGCGGACAGCGCCGTGAGCGCGTTGACGACGGCAACGGTGCCGAGCGCGAGCAGCAACTGGCTACCGTGTTGGACGCCCCTTTGTACAGCGGTTGCGTGGCCGGCTAGGCCGGGACGGATTCTGGCGAGCGGGGTGTCGGGTACCTCCTGCAGCCAAGCTGCAGAAGGGATCTGATGACTTCAGCTGCCGGATGCTGGTGTGCTGGCCGCCTGCGCCGGTCCGGTGCGGTGTGGGCGGGTGGGGGAGAGGCTCCGGCTGGAGGCGGTGCCCCATGAAGTGCATCCTGTGTGCCAGCAGTTGAAGAAGCCGCTGCTGCCGGCGGGTGGTGCAGACCCCGGGCGACCTGTTCACGCTGGCGCGTGGAGGTGCCGCGGTGCGCGGGCGACCTGCCGATACGAAGACGGGCCTCCTTCTTGCCTGCCGGTGAAAGCCAGGCCGTGCAGGGAAGGAGATCCAATGGCATTTCGCGCGTCCCGATCCGGACGGTGGATCCGCGTCTGGTGCTCGACGCCGCGGAGCGACTCTCAGCGCACCTTGGACTCCACGAAGGCCGCGAGCTGCCCGAGGGTGTCAAAGGTCTGACAGATGATCTCGTCGATCTCGATCTCGATATCGAACCGTTTCCGCAATGCGACGATGAGCTTGACGACGGTGAGCGAGTCGAGTTCGGGAAGATTGCCGTATAGTCCCGTCTCCGGCTCGAGGTCATCGGCCAGGTCCTCGATGTCCAACGTCACCACCACGACGGCCTTGACGTCCTCGAAAATCGCCTGCGAGATCTCTGGCGAGCGAGTCATGCTGGCTTCTCCTCATCGGTCGTGCAGACCCGGCGGCCTGCGGGGAAGACCGGAGTGGGACCGGCGCGTTCAGCGAGCGACCCGACCGGGAGGCTGCCGATGTGGAGCATGCCGTCGGCGATCGCGGACCGGCTGATCGTGGGGGTGCGCGTAGGCGCCTGCGGTCACGCGGGCTCCCGAGTGCGGGAGGCGGTGAGCTCGTGGCGAAGAAGTGCCCGATCGAACTTGCCGTTCGGCGATCGGGGCAGGACACTCCGGGCCACCACATCGGCAGGCACCATGTAGCCGGGTAGTTCCTGCCGCAGGCGTGCGGTCATCGCGGCCGGGTCGAAGCCGGCGGGGTCGCAGGGTGTCACGACCAGGACGATCCGGTGGCCAAGTGCATCGTCCTCGAGGCCGAGTGCGACGGCATCGTGGACCAGGCCGGTCTCGTACGCCACTTCCTCGATCTCCTGCGGGCTGACCCGGTATCCCGACGTCTTGATCATGTCGTCGCGCCGTCCGACGAAGTACAGGAAGCCCTCCTCGTCGCGGACGACGACGTCGCCGGACCAGACCGCCAGCTCGGGCGTACACAGCTCGACCGGGCGGTTCGGCGGCGGCCGGAACCTCTCGGCCGTGCGTTCTGCGTCATTCCAATAGCCCAACGCGACGAGCGGACCTCGGTGCACCAGCTCACCCGGCTCTCCCGGACCGCACAGGCCGCCGTCCTCCCGGACCACGAGGATCTCGGCGTTCGGGATGGCCTTGCCGATGGAATCGGGCCGCCGGTCGACCTCCCGGGGATCGAGGTAGGTGGAACGGAACGCCTCTGTGAGGCCGTACATCAGGTATGGCGTTGCGTTCGGGAACATCGTTCGCAGGTGTTGCAAGGTAACACGCGGGAGCCGCCCCCCGGTGTTTGCGAAGTAGCGCACCCCGGTCACGGCCTCGGACGGCCACGTCTGGGCTGCCAGCTGGATCCACAGCGGCGGTACGCCCACCAGCCCGGTGATGCGGTGTTCCACACACGGCCGGATGACGTCACCCGGCAGCAGGTAGTTGGCGAGCACCACATGGGCACCGACGCAGAAGCCGGTCGTCAATTGACTCAGTCCGGCGTCGAAGCTCAGTGGGAGGACGGCCAGGATTCGGTCCTCTGCCGTGTTGTTCAGGTAAGCGCTGACGCTCTCCGCGCCGGCGACGAGGTTGCGGTGCGACAGCACGACGCCCTTCGGGGGCCCGGTGCTCCCCGACGTGTAGAGGATCGCGGCCACATCCGTGTCGACGCCGCCCGTCGCAGGACACGCGGACTGGCTTGGGGGCTCGGCGACCTTCGACCAGGGGAGCACGCGGTAAGGGGCTTCCGCGTCATCAGCAAGCGAGTCGCCCAGGACGAGGACGTGGGAGAGTGACTTGCAGGCGGCGAGCTGGGCGCGCAGGGTGTGCAGCCGGTCTGTGGAGGTCACCAGTACGCGCACGGTGCAGTCGTCGAGGATGTGCCTCACTTGCCCGGCCCGCAGCACGGGGTTCACCGGGACGAACACGCCACCGGCCCGCGAGCAGGCGAGCATTGCCACGACGGTCTCGATCTTCTTTTCGAGGAAGACCGCGACGCGCTCGCCACTATTGAGGCCGAGGTCGCTTAGGCCGCTGGCCGCGAGCTCCATCCGCTCGTGCAGATCGGCGTAGGAGATCGTGGTCGTCCGTGCGGTCAGGGCGGGCGCGCGGGGGTTGCGTTGGGCGGACCTCGCAACGAGGTCCGGCAATCGGTTGATCATTTCGGCGGTTTCTTTCTCTCACTTTTGCCTGGCAGCCGAGGATCCCAGCCCTCTGCCCTGCGCCGGCTGGTCTCCGAGGGCAGGGCCGGGATCGCCTGGGTGCTGGGCGCGGGGGGTTCGACGGCTCGCGCGGTGGACGTGGGCACCGGAGCTGACCGCGAACGGTCGCACGGGGGACGTGGTCATCCGACGTTCACCTTGACGGTCGGCGAGCAGTCGGCCAGGCGTACCGGGTCGACCATCCCGACCAGGACCTCACGCGGTCCGGTGAAGGGCTCCCTGCTGTGTGCGCTGCGGATGTTGTCGACGAGCATCAGATCGCCCGCCTGCCAGGGCTCCCGCATGGTGTTGGCCTTGTACGTCTCGTTGAGCAGCTGCACGACGTCCTCGCCTATCGGGTCGCCGCCCCCGAAGCGGGTGGTGAACGGCAGCCCCTCGGCGCCGTAGGTGTCGATGAGGAACTCGTGCACCTCGGGGTCGAGCGTCCACTCGTTGAGGAAGGCGATCTGGTTGAACCAGCAGCGCTGACCGGTGACCGGGTGCCGCACCACCGCGCTGCGGCGCTGCCAGGTGCGCAACCCTCCATCGGATCGCCACTCGAACTCGATGGCGTTGGCGTGGCAGTAGCTCTCGACCGCGTCACGGTCCTCGGTGCCGAATGCCTCGGCGATCGACGTCCCGATCTCCTCGTTGTAGTTGCGGACGAGCATCCAGCCCTCCCGCTCGAGCCGTTCGACGAGGTCGCCGGGCAGCGCGTCGAGCGTGGCCGTCGAGTCCGCCACACCAGTCGCCCCGCCCTCGATGGGTGCGGACAGGCACGCGAAGAGCATCAGGCCGGGAAACTCGAGCCGGTAGCTCAGCTCGTGGTGCAGGCACATCGGCTGGCTCGGCGGCCACTTCGAGGAGGAGTACACGCCCTCGGCGTAGGCCTGCCGGGAGGCGAAGGCCTCTCTTTCGGTCATCAGACCTGTGCGGGCCAGTTGGTGGAAGACGGCGACGGTCTCGGCCGCGTCGCGCAGCCCGAGGCCGCGGATCAGGATCGATCCGTGCTCGGCCATCATCGCGGGCAGCGCCGCGCGGTTCTCGGCTGCCCAGCGCACCGCGTCGTCGGCGGGTTTGGTGTGCAGGATCGGCGGCTTGCCGGGTTGCAGGTCCACCTCGGGCAGCGCTGTCTGGGAAGAGATCGACATCTCATTTCTCCTTTTCGCCGGGTGTCAGTCGCCGTGGACGGGCACGGCGGCGCCGTCGCCGCGGCTGATCGTGCGCACCTGGAGGTCGGCCGACTGCCCGCGCATCTTCTTGGCCGGGTTCCCGCCCCACAGTGCGTGCGCTGGCATTTCCTCGCCCTTCATGAGGAAGGAGCTGGTGGCAAGTACCGCGCCGTCGCCCATTGTCACGCCGTAGTGGACGAATGCGCCGACACCGAGCGTGCAGCCGGCACCGATCACGATACGGTCCGACTTGAAGCCTCCGTCCTCTTGCGAGTGGCACTGCATGATGGTGTCCGCATTGAGGGTGCAGTCGTCCCCGATCGTGGTGAACGTCCGCTCGGGCACGCGGAGGCCGTCGTCGAAGACCCTGCGGCCAATCTGCATACCCAGGAGCCGCCAGATCACGTTCTTGAGCGGGGTGCCGTTGAAGACGAGGACATAGGCGAGGGAACTCACTTTCCAGAAGCGTTCGTGCCGCCAGAAGGCGCGGTCGTAGATCGAGCAGCCCTGCGGCCGCAAGGCCTGCAACTGCCGGACCAGCCGGTCGACCAGGACGTTGTAGGCGACGGTGAAAACGAAGACCCCGGCGGTGGCCAGTGCGAACGCGAGCACGCCCAGGGAGGCCCAGAGGTCGATGGCGGCCAGGTAGAGCACGGTGACGATAAAGATGAGGATCCAGCGCACCAGCAGGAACAGCGTCATGCTGATGGTGTTGTAGATGTTCTTGGCCCGCAGGCGGCGGCGCAGCTCGTCCTTGCTCTCCACCTCGAGCTGCTTGTCACGCTTGACCGACCGGGGGATCTCGAAGCTCGGCGCGCCCAGTAGGCCCACGCCTTCCCGTACTTGTCCGTCGACGGGAACCATGACCTTCGTTGCGAGGAGGCAGTTGTCGCCCGTCTTGCCCTGCGCGGAATAGGCGATCACGTTTCCAAGGAAGTTCTCTGCCCCGATCGACACACGGGACAGTCGGAACGATGTGTTCGAGAAGTCGGCATTGATGATGGACAGCCCGTCCGCGGCCATGGTTCCGCTGCCGACCGCGCTGAGGAACGGGGTGTCGTGCTTGACCATTTCGCCGAAGTTCGAGCCGGTCTGCCGCACGTCGCGAAGCTCGTAGCCCAGCCAACGCAGGTAGTGGACGATGTAGGAGGTGCCACCGAAGAGAGTCATGTGGAACCTGCTGTTGCTCGTGCGGGCGATCGCGCGGTGAATCCAGTAGCGGAATCCGTACAGCGGGTAGACCTTGTCCGGCTTGATGAAGAGGTTCAGCACGCGCGGAACGGTTCCCACGAAGACGAGGCTGACGAGCAGGGCGCCGAAGAAGAGCACGGCGGATATGACCAGCGCGTTGTCGCGGTAGAACGCCCCGCTCGTGAGGGAGAGCGGTCCCGCGTCCAACAACGTGACGAGCTGCGGGACCTTCGTGAGCGCGAGGACCACGATGACGAACGTCAGCGGCGTACCCACCAGAAGCAGGTTCACCAGCTGCGCGGTCGCGAAGACGCACCGTCGCCGGGTGCTGACGTCCATCGTGGGGACCCGCTGGCAGTCAACGTCGGCCGGCTGCGCAGGGGAGCCGTGCCAGCGCTCCCCGTCGGGCACGGTCTGTCCGGCGTGCAGCGATGAGGAGTGCCCCAGCTGGGACCCGTCACCCAGCGAGGTCCAGATGTCGAGCACCGTCATCTCCCCGACGAGCGTGTGCTTGCCGACGCTGACCGCGCCCGTCTGGATGATGCCGTTGTGGGCCCGGTAGCCGTTGAAGGACGCATCCTTGCGTATCACCGTGCCGTCGCCGATGCTGAGCAGGTCGGTGCACACGGGCACGGACCTGGAGAAGATCACGGCGCCGCGACCGACCTTCGCGCCCAGTGCCCTCAGGTAGAGCACGTAGAGCGGTGAACCGGCGAACAGCGCCATCGGGTTCCGCTGGACCAGGGTCTTGACGAGCCAGAAGCGGAAGTACGCCATACTCCAGACGCGGATCTGCTGCGGCTTCCACCGGCCAATGAGCACCCACTTGAGCAGGATCGGGAGGGCGCAAAGGCCGAGGAACATCGCGCCGCCGTACGCGACCGCCCGCAGGTAGATGTCGACCGGGTTCGGGCTGGCCGAGACCCATTCGTAGCCCTTCACCGCGACGATCGCGGTAAGGGCGGGGTAGCCGAAGAGGAACAGGAGCTGCAACGCCCCGCAGAGGACGTACTCGGCATTGCGCGCCCGCCTCGGCGGCGCAATGGGAGCTGCCGGAGTCGCCGGCTGCGAGGCGGGCCTGGCTTTGGCGTCGGGCTTGGTGTCGGTGAGGGCGGCTGCGAGCGTTCGGATTGTGGGGTGCTTGTAGATGTCCGGCATGGATACTGGTGGCAGGTCGGCTTGTTTGCGTGCTCGGGCGCAGAATCGGGCCATAAGCATGGAGTCTGCGCCGAGGTCGTTGAAGAAGTGGCTGTCGACTGATACGTGTTCGGTGTGCACGATGTCGGCCAGGACTTCGGCGAAGCGTCGTTCGCGTGTAGCGAGTATGGCTGGATTGCCGGCCGGTTCGGCGGTCAAGACGTCGTTGGTGAGGGCGGCTGCGAGCGTTCGGATTGTGGGGTGCTTGTAGATGTCCGGCATGGATACTGGTGGCAGGTCGGCTTGTTTGCGTGCTCGGGCGCAGAATCGAGCCATAAGCATGGAGTCTGCGCCGAGGTCGTTGAAGAAGTGGCTGTCGACTGATACGTGTTCGGTGTGCACGATGTCGGCCAGGACTTCGGCGAAGCGTCGTTCGCATATGGCGAGAGTGGCTGGATTGCCGGCCGGTTCGGCGGTCAAGACGTCGTGAGAGTTCCCCATCAGCTGGGTCCCTTGAGAAATCACAGTGGTCGATGCAGGCACGCTGAACTACATGAACGAGATCCACGCACTTGCTTGGACTGCTACAAGAGCTTGGGCCGGAACGCGGCTCCGTGATCGCTCGCCTTGACCGTGGAGGGTTTGGGTTGGCCCCTACTCGACGGTCTGATCCGGCCGACTAGATCGACAATACTGTTTACGCGCAACGCCTCCCTCGACCGCAGCTGCAAGGGGTTGGTCGAGGTGCGGAAAGATCAAACCGGACTTTGCGGCCAGTCCCGCCTCGATCCCCTACCCGTCCCCTTGGCGCATCCTGGTCCCCTGAGCAGTGGCCGCCAGAACAGAAAACCACGGGCCTTTTCTCAGAGTACGACTGTGTGAGCTGCCCCGCGTTTCGTAGAGTCGGCGATCGTGTGATGAGGCGGTCTGCGGGGGTAGGTTCCTTCAATCGCGCCCAGTATGCGTATTCGTACTCGTCGAATGGCGCGTAGCCGAGAGTGGGGCGGAGACGTTTATTCTTGTACGACGCGGACGCGGGAAGACGGCCCGCTCGACCTCGTCGACGTCCCACTACGGCCCCTGATGCTCGATCAGTTCGACCTTGACGGTGGCGTTCAAGGCTTCGGCGCCAGTCGGTGGGGGCATCAGCTCGGCTATCGACCAGGGCTTGATCAAGTTCCGTAAGGGTCGAGCTTGTTGGTGATGGGAGTGTAAAACGTTCGGCCCTGTCTCACATTCGGTGGTGACAGAGAGTTGCGAAGGTCGTTGACCTTCACATGATGGATGTCAACGAGCTTGTGCAGATGGTGTTTTCGGGTCTGTTCCCGCTGGTCATGGAGGATGTGGCCGACGAGGGTGAGCGGATCGTGGTGCGGGCCCGGACGCCGCTGGACACCGCGGTCTGCCAGGTGTGCGGGGCCTCGTCAGTTCGGGTGCACGGCTATCACTGGCGGACGGTCGCCGACGTTCCGGTCGGGGGGGGCGACGGGTGGTGGTCCGTGTGCGGGTGCGGCGTCTGGTGTGCCCCACGCGAGGCTGCCGCCACACCTTCCGCGAACAGGTGCCCGGAGTGCTGGAGCGATACCAGCGACGCACGCCCCGTCTGACCGCGCAGGTCAAGGCCGTGGTCAAAGAGTTAGCGGGCCGAGCGGGAGCGCGTTTGCTGGCGATACTCGCGGTGGGCCTGTCCCGTCACACGGCCCTGCGCACCCTGCTGCGCATCCCGTTGCCCACCGGGCGGACGCCTCGTGTGATCGGCATCGACGACTTCGCCCTGCGCCGGCGGCACCGCTATGCCACCGTGGTGATCGACGCCGAGACCCATGAGCGGATCGACGTGCTGCCCGACCGCACGGCCGACACGCTTGAAGCGTGGCTGCGCGAGCATCCGGGCGTCGAGGTCGTGTGCCGCGACGGCTCCTGGAGACACCCTGCCGGGAGACCGATGGCCGATCAATTACCTGGTCGACCATCCGAGCCGAGCCACTAGGCATCCCCGCCCGATCGACTCCAGCCACCCCCGAAGGAAGGGACAGCGCGATGCACCCCGTCCGGCTCCCCGACGCACACCCCCCGCAGACCCGCGAAGCGACCTGGGCCTGCCGCCAGTGCGCGGCGCCCTGGCCGTGCGAGACCGCCGCCTCGTACCTGACACCTGGTCAGTGCGGCTGCGGAAGCTCCACCTGGTGGGAGACGCGTGGCCCCTCCGCTGGCACCCCGGCCCGCGCTGCCACACCGCAGCCGAGGCCGTCGCCGCCCGCGCAGCCGACGCCGCCAAGGCCGCCGCACTACCCACCGAGCCACTACTACCCGGTCAAGCCCCGGCGGGCCTGCCGCCAGCAGCCCCCTTACCGGCACATCCCGGCCGGGCCCGGCGACATCCGCCCGGGCACCTGGACGTGGGTTCGGCCCGGCGGACTACACCCCGGCTGGGGCGACATCCACCACCTCGCCATGATCACCCGGCCCGGACTGCCCAACAGCGAGGTGTGGCTGTGGCTCGACGGCACCGTCCACGAAGTTCCTGCCGGGCACCTCTTCATCGAGGGGATGCGGGGCGTCCGGGAGGAGTGGGCGCGGTGGACCATCGCCCGCCACCTGCAGCAGGCAGCCCCGGCTGCCCAGCCGCGCCCGACGGCCGTTCAAACCGGCCTGTTCAGCGCCCTCACAGCCGTCTAAGCCCTTCGATCCTGTGCTGGCCTCAGCTCCCCCCGACCCAGAGCCCGGGTCCGGGGGAGCCGTTCCCTGTCCGCCGCCGTCCGATGCCGGGCCGTCGGCTGTTCGGACCGGTCCACGAGGTTGCGGGAGTTGGGCCCGGTTAAGTCACCGTCACCCCGGACCGCCGACACAGGCACCCACCCAAACCAACACGTCCAGGAGCGCCCAGCACCATGAACGAAACGACCGCGACCCCCGGCATCGCCAGATCCCCGCAGACGGACGCAGCGGACGAGGGGTCGCGAGACTGGGCAGTTGTCACCTTCGCCCCCTGCTTCCTTCCCGCCGCAAGCCGTGAGTTGGCCGAAGCGCACGCCGCGGAGTACCCGCACTGGGACCTCGTGTCCCGCGTGCCAGGCGAGCCCTGGCTCGAGCTGGACCGTCTGAACCCAGCCCTCATGACCCGGCAGCAGCGCGCACAGCTCCTCGAGCGTCTGTTCGCCGACAACGACGCGCGTGACGCCGCCCTGACCACCCTGAACAACAGCGACCTACGCGCGGCCCTGGTCCGAAACACCGAAACAGCGCTCGTCCGTGCCCTGCGCGACGTCATCCAGCAGGCCGTCAGCGAAGGCGACATGAGCGCCGAGCCCCTCACCCACGTCCAGTTTGCCGCCGCCGACTACCGCAGCGGCCTGCGCTACGACGAGCACGGAGCCCGCTTCCACCACACCGACGGCACAATCACCGAAACCACGATCGAAGCGACGCCGGCCGACGACTGGCTGAGAGACCTGTCCGAACTCGACTCCGACATCGGCTGCGACTCCCTCCTCACCGTGAACCTGACCACGGGCACCGTCGCGTACAGCACCGGCGACGCTCACACCGAGCCCTCCTGACCGCGCCATCCGGCCCCGCGACGACCGACCGGCCCACCCCTGCTCCCGGGGGTGGGTCGCGGCCATTGTTGTCCGGGCTCGACCGGCAGCGGCCGACCGGGCGGCGGCGAGCAGGCGGCACACACGGGGTTGCGGGTGTTGGCCCCGGGCCCGGCAGTGTTCAGGACAGCGGGCCGGGCCCCGCACCCCGGTGTGGATCCCTCTCCGATCCCCTGGCGGGCCAGCCGTGCGGCCCCGCCCGCGTCTTCTGCTGGCCGCATCCACCGTCCCCAGCCACCACTACGGCGGGATGCGGCCGTGCCTGCCCGCCCACCGACAGCCCTGCGCCCCGGCGGGCCGTTCACCACCCCTTCCTGTCCTGCCTCCGGCCTGCCCCTATCTGATTTGGAGCCCCTCTTGATGGACGTCACTCACCTGCACCGTCTGGCCGTCACCGCGCTCGGGCGCCGCCTGCCCGCTATTGCGCCCGGCCGCCACGTCGTCACCGTGACCGTGCCCACCCACCACCTGAACGGCCGCACCCTGTACGACCCGGTCAACGCCGAGGTCCGTTTCAACCGCGGCACCCCGAACCTGATCGACCTGAGCGACACCGACCTCGCTCAGACCCTTGCCGCCACCACCAGCCACGAACAGCAACCAGCCCCCGTGACACTGCTCGCCCCCGAACCCGCCCGCGACCCGATCACGTTGGACGACCGCACCGCCCTGCACGTCCTGGCCATCCACGCACAAGACGCCGCCCACCGCCGCCGCTGGCTGCCCGGCTTCACCGACACCGAACTCCTCACCCTCCACGACCTCGCCTTCGCCGCCCGCGAGGCCGCCGACCACGGCTCGCACTACCGCACCGGCCCCCTGGACAAGCCCACCTCCAAAAAGGAAACCGCGCGCCTCCAACGCCGTGCCCGCGAGTACCACGTCCACGACGGCACCATGGCCACCGCCGCGTTCCTCCGCTACACCGCCGCCACCGCCATCCGCCTCGCCCACGCCGACAACAAGCTCCGCCCCATCGGCGTCACCTTCCACCCCGCCTACGCCGCCGGCCGCAACCGGTGGTCATTCACCGACCTCACCACCCGCTACCCGGGCGGACTGACCCGCACCGACGTCTCCCACGGCACGCCCGCGCTACGCGCTGTCCTGGACACGCTCACCGAGATAGAGCCGCCCGCTGCCGGTGACACCCTGCGCCTGGACGTCACCGACACGGCGCTGACGTACGCCCCGATCCCCGTGGACGGCACCGTCTTCGAGGACATGCCCGGCCGCCGGGTCGCCACCGAGCTCCTCGCCACCGCGGCGTGCCTGCTGCCCGTGGCCGCCCCCGACACCGACGCGTACGTCACGCAAGTCTTCGAGCACGGGAAGGGGTGGACGCTGCCGCCGCACGGCGAGCCGATCGTGCAGACCCGCGACCGGGTCGCCGCGGGCATCGCCCACCTTCACCAGAGCTTCCCGCTGGACCCGACCCGGGTCGCTATCGACGTCGAGGGCGTGATCTATGCCTCCAACGGTCTCCGGTCGGTCCGGTTCGTACCCACGGGGCTCTTGCTGGACTACCAACGCGGGTACTGCCCGGGCTGCGGCATCCCCTTGGCCGCAGCGGGGAACAGTTCCTGCCCGGGCCACTGACCACCCCCACCAAGCTCGCCGCCACGGTCGGGCCCCCGTGCCGCGCGTTGCCCACGCAGCGCCCGGTGCGGGGCGGCAAGGTCCGGCCCGCACTCCTTCCGGCGGCCTGGCCCGCGCCGCCGATATCAGCATCGCGGACCGCCACATCGTGGGCTAGCGTGGAACTGAGGAGCTCGCCTATGCGCTGCCAATCGTGTGGTTACGAGGACCGCGCCAACGCTGCGTATTGCAGTCAGTGCGGGACAACGCTCACCCAGCCGTGCGGAACCTGTGGTGATCCGGTCCCGGTAGGCGCCAGTACCTGCCCGACCTGCCACGCACCTCCTGCGTCAACCGGACCGCTGCGGCATGAACCGGGATATACACCCCATGGCACCGCGCATGATTCCGACCGTACCGATCAGACGGCGTCGGACTCTCCGAGGACCACCAAGCCCTCGAGAGAAACCGAGTTCATGGGTGTAGTGCGCGGCTTTACATCGCGGCAAGAGCCTTGGGGCGAAGGGCACAGGGATATTTGGCAATTCCGCGTCGAGCGTTTTGACGCTGATGGAAACAAGCTCGTACCCATCCCAGTGGAGATGCGAGGACTCTCCTACCGCGGCTCAGTAAGCAATGGCGATGAAGTGCGTGTCCATGGGCGCTGGCGTGACGGCACTTTGCAAGTTGAAAACGTCACGAACCTCAGCACGAGCGCTCAGGTGCGTGCCAAATCCTACAAAGGCCTCCAGACACTGGCTACGGTGTTCGTCATCATCATCGGACTAATCGTTGTCGGTGGAATCGTGAGCCTTGTGATATCAGGCTGCCACGACACCGGCGGGCCGCCCCCAGGATGGCCGACACCGTAGGCCTAAGATGACCATCGACCCCGTCACCACGGAAGCCGTCGACTACCTGCAGCGGCTGCACCTGGCTCCCCCACTGCCCGGCACCCTCTGCATAGGGGTACCGATGGCCGCGCGGCGGATAGTGCGGCTGACCGGCGTCGGCCAGCCGATCCGGGCGCCCGCCCAGCTGGCCTCACCGGAAAACGCCGCCCGCCCGGAGGAGACCGGGGCCGACCCGCCCACGTTGCCCCTGCTCGTCGGACTCGCCGGCGCGAACACACCGGTCGCATTCCTGCTCGACGGGAGCGGGCACGGTCTGTCGGTCCGCCTGGGCACCTGGACCGCCGACGACAGCAACGCCCCCGGGCCCGACACACGGCTGACAACGCTCCTGGCGGTGCTCGACGGCTGCTACCCAGCCGTCGACCTGGCAGCCGCAGGGGTGGCCACACCGCGCCTCGCCCACGGTGCGCTGGCCCTGGGCATGCCCGGAGAGGCGAAGGTCGACCCCCGCGATGGATCTCTTCCCGTGGACCGACTGTTGCGATCCGTCACCAGCCGGTCTTGGGCGGCGCTCGTCATGGCCCAGCCCGTCAGCGCGGCGGCGCTGAGCGCCGACCGCAACCAGGTACTCAACGAGATGCGCAAAGTGTCAGCTGCCGTAGAGGCCATGGGCCTTAGCAGTCCGCTGGCCGAGCACTACCTGCTGCTGCTCAAAGCCCGGCTGACGGCACTCGCCGATGCGCAGGCCCGCGGCGGCTGGCGCGCGGCCGTCTACCTGGTCGGTGCACAGCCAGATGACCTGACAGCCCTTACTGGCGCATGGCGGGCCGTATTCTCCGGCGCGAAATCCGTGCCCGAACCCGTGCGGACCATCGCACACCCGGCAGTCGCCGACCTCGCCGCACAATGGGCGCTGCCCGACGACCCAGAGCAGCCAGGCCCGAACGCCTACCGGCACCCCTATGCCGCCCAGACGCTGCTCACCTCGGCACAGCTCGCGGCGTACGTGCACCTGCCCAATATGGAGACCCCAGGCTTTGCCATCAGCCCCGTCCCGCGGTTCGACCTCGATACCCCGCCGGTGGACCCCCAAGAGCCGCACCTGCTCGTCGGACAGGTACTGGACCACCACCGGGCAACCGGCGGCCGGTACGAGGTGCCGCTGAAGTCCCTGACCCGGCACGTCTTTATCCCGGGGACCACCGGCTCGGGGAAGACCAACACGATCATGGGATTGCTGCTGGAAGCCAGCGACCACGGCGTTCCGTTCCTGGTCATCGAACCGGCCAAGGCCGAATACCGCTCGCTGATCTCCCACCCGGTGCTCGGACGGGATGTGCAGATCTTCACCGTCGGCAAGACCACTGTGGGCCCGTTCGTCCTGAACCCCTTCGAGGTGCCCGCAGGTACGACCGTCAGCGAGCACCTCGACCTGCTCCGCGCTGTTTTCACCGCGTCCTTTGGCATGTGGACCCCGCTGCCGCAAATCCTCGAGCAATGTCTGCACGAGGTGTACGCCGACCGAGGCTGGGACCTGCGCACCAACACCAACACCCGCCTGGACGAGATGCCAGCATCCGATGCCACGGATGCCTTCCCCAGCCTGTCCGATCTGGTCGCCAAGGTCAGCGAGGTCATCCCCGCCCTCGGCTACGAGGACCGCATCGCCAGCGACCTGCGAGCCGCCCTGGTCACCCGCCTGCAGGCCCTCCGCAGAGGAGCCAAGGGCGCGATGCTCGACGTCTCCCACTCCCTGCCGACCGCGGTGCTGTTCGAGACACCCACAGTCGTGGAACTGGAAGCACTCGGCGATGACAGCGACAAGGCGTTCTTCATCGGGCTGCTACTCATTCGCCTTGTCGAACACCGCCGGGCGCAAGGACAACGGCCTCATCTGGTGCACCTCCTCGTGATCGAAGAAGCCCACCGACTACTGGCCAATGTAGACACCCAATCCTCCGAAGAAACCGCAAACCCCCGCGGCCAGGCCGTGGAAACCTTCTCCAACCTGCTATCGGAGATTCGCGCCTATGGCCAGGGAGTAGTCATCGCCGACCAGATCCCCGTCCGGCTCGCCCCCGACGTCATGAAAAACACCAACCTGAAGATCGCTCACCGCATCATCTCCGCAGACGACCGTGCAGCCCTGGCCGGCGCCATGGCCATGGACGAACTCCAGGCCAAAGCGCTGACCACCCTCGCGGTCGGGCATGCCGTTGTTTTCAGCGGCGGCGACGACGCCCCCCTGCTGGTGCGCGTACCAGCAGTGAAAGACCCTCTCTCGCCACAACCCCCGCCAGACCACCAGGTCCAGGCCCACATGCAGCGTTGGAGGGACAACAACTCCTACGACCGACTCTTCCGGCCCCGCCCCTACTGCCCCGAGACATGCCGGACACCCGCAGCCTGCGACACCGCCCGGATCCTCGCCAGCGACGAATACGTACAGAGCAATCTCTCGCGCATCGTGACCACCACGGTCGATGAGCCCGGTGCACTGGACCGCCTCTGGGACGACCTGACCACAGCCATCGGATCCCGGCGCCCGCCCACCGTCTCCACCAACGACCTCCTGCGCGCCTACATCGGCCACGGAACCGACTGGCTCGCAACCCGGCGCGGCGCTCAACGCTCCTGGACCTACAACGACACGGCAGAACTGCGCGACCGAATGCGCACCCTGCTCCTAGACAAACTTGACGCCGGAGGCCAGAACGCCACCACCCTCGTGACCGCTCTCCAGCAGACCGTGCATCGCCTCCACGCCCGGCAGTTCGAACCGTATCCGGCATGCCACCTCGTCTGCACCCAGGACCCGCCGCTGTGCCTCTACCGGTCCGCGGTGGCCGACCTGGTCGCCAGCCACCGCTACCACCCGGCATGGGGCGAGGCAGACCAGAACGACGGCGCCTCCGAAGACAAACGGCGCGTCCGCACCTGGGACGTCTGCCAGGACGCCGCATACGAACTCGTCGAGTTCCCAACCGAAGACGCGCCGGAAGAAGCCAGGCAGAAACTAGACACTGCCGCCCGGCGGGTCTGCCTCTGCTTTGAGCAGCAGATGCTCGCGGACGACCGCCACAAGGTACCCCGCACAACGCGCCGCATCCTGGCGCGCGTAATGAAGGAGGGGGGTCTGTGATGGGCTTGCGCGACCGGATGGACGCAGATCAGAAGAGGGATGCAGCCGAAAAGGACAGTAAGCGAAAAGCGGAAAACCAGGAGCAAATGGACCGAGCTGCCGGACTGACGCCTGCCACGATGGACTTCTCGCACGGTTCGGGCCCCTCGGAGGACCCCGGCGGTAGGCATGTGTCGATGTTTGGCTCGAGCGGGGACGGTCGGGGCGTAGAAGGGTACGCCCCCATGGAAAAAGGTGCCGTCCTCGGACTTCCCCGAGAATCCGAAATGGAGGGGAAATACACGGGGGCGCCCTGGCAGCCTGCACTGCCTGATCGATTCGACCCGAACTCTGGCCCAAGGCTTCCCTCGGGACTGGGTCCGGGTCCTTTCCCGACTTCCGCCTCCTCGATGGACGTCGACAGCTTGCCTGTATCGATGTCTGCATCGACTAGCGAGTTGAGGATCGGGGAGGGATACGCTTCCTTGGAAAAGGGAGGGTCCGACCCGAAGGTCGGCCTGACTCAGGAGAGTCAATTGGAATTGGCAGTCGGAGATGGCAGGCTCTCGGGGCTTTCGTCAGTGGTTGATCCGGCATCACTGCCTTCCGGTCCACTGGCTCCGCAGGCCTTGATCTCCGCTGATCCGTCTGAGATGGCTTCCTTTGCGGCGAAGTCACGTCTAGTTTAGCCGAAGGCGGTCGTGATGTCAGAGCGTCACTCGGAGGCCTCAACCACCGCAGAGCAGGCTCATCAAAGCACTGACTCCGCGACCCGGTCCGAGCGGCCAGAATTGGCTCATTCATCTACTGATAATGCCCGGGATTCGAGCTCAAAGACACCGGCTGGAGCGGATTCAAGCGGAGGATCTCACCAGGGTGAACGACCTCAACTGGGTGGCGGGACAGAAACTTCACGCGAACCGCACGGGGGAGTTGGGGGTACTGCTGAGCACGTGGATGGCAGGACTGGGCCAGCAGAGAGCAGTAGGGGGGAGCAAGGCTCGGCTGAACCTAGGTCCAGCGAAAATACCCGCCTGTCTGGCGTTGCGACGGGCGGCGAAAAGTCGGATAAGGGGGCGGGCGGTGAGGGAGGGAAGGCCAAGGGCGGTGAAGGTGAGAAGGCCAAGGGCGGTGAAGGTGAGAAGGCCAAGGGCGGTGAAGGTGAGAAGGCCAAGGGCGGTGAAGGTGAGAAGGCCAAGGGCGGTGAAGGTGAGAAGGCCAAGGGCGGTGAAGGTGAGAAGGCCAAGGGCGGCGGCAAGAAAGAACAAGAAAATACACGTAAAGAATTGCTGGGCGGCGCCAAGACGACTATCGAGAAGGGTAAAGATGGAAGCACCATCACGAAAAGTGAGAGAATATCGAATGATGGGCGTACGACTACCCAGGTAGAAACCCGCCGTGACGGGCAGAAAAACGTCACCGAGCGCACCACGCGCGAGGATCGTCGAAACCAGGATGGTAGCACGGAGCGGCACACCCACTTCGAACGCTTCGGCAAAGTCCCTGCATCCGTCGATACAACTGTGAAGACTTCGGCAGACGGGAAGACCAGGGAGGTCCATTCGGTGGCGACTCGCGGCAATGTGACGAACACCTTTGACTCGACGGCGCGGACAGACCCCGACGGCAACACGCATACGAAAGCAACATCTGTCGAAATTGATGCAAATAAGGGTGTGAAGACCACAACGGAGACTGCGACGACGGTATATGAGCATGACTCCGCCGACGGTCAACACAAGGCGGGTGAAACCAGCGAGTTCACTACCACGAAACCGGAGGTGGTCCCCAAATCGCACAAGTGAGGGTCGATCAAGTTTGCTGGTGATCATCTCGTCAGTTCCGTGCGAGGCGCCATCTGGCTGACGAAGGGGTGCTTCAGTACGCGCCGCAGTTCGACCAGGGGCGTTGTGCAGTCCTCCAGGGAGTACAGAACCAGGAGGCGACGGCGTTCCGACGGGTCCGCATGACGAGAGCGGCCGTGCCTGACCGAGTTGCGTGACGCTACGGCCCGCCCCCGGCCCGCCCGGGGCGGGCCGCCGCGTGTCCGCCGCCCAGGGCGTACCGGCGAGTGAGTCAGCCGAGCGGGCGAGCCGGCGGGCGGCGCCGGGTTTGCGGGTGTTGCGGGTCGACCCGCCACTGTCGGTGCTCCCACCACTGCCCGGTCAGGAGCCCGCTCATGGTTGCCGCACCCGCCGACTTCTTCCCCCGTCATCGTCACCGGCGCCCCGCCTCCCAGCGACGACGCCTACCCCTACGACCCGGTGCATCTGCGTCTGGCCCCGGCCGGATCGATCCGGCACGAGGACCTGGTTGTCGGCGACATCTACACCCACCACCCCGGCCACCGCCTGGCCGTCACCGACTACGCCGCCAACCCGTACCCGGCGGTTCCCGCAGCGCCCGACCCGGCCCACTGCGCCCACTGCCGCGACGCCGCCACGCCCGCGGTCCGGCTGACCCACGAGGCTGCCCCGGGCAACCCGTGGGACGGGGCATGCGACGTGAAGCCCCGCACCGAACTCGTCCTGCACGTCCCCGCGACCCGACTGCCCGAACCCGCACCGCGCGCGGCCACACCGCCGCCCGCCCCCGGCCCCGGCCCCGGGCCGTGACTTCGCGGTCCTGCGGGACCTGCTGCGCATACCCCTGTAACCGGCTCCGCCCACGACCTGCGTTCCGCGTAATTCAGGGGCTCTGGAGTCCCTCCTGGGCTGAAGGTGCAGGTCAGCGGGTTAGAGCCTGGTGACACGGGCGAATCGGCCTAGAGACGCGATTTTGCGGATTTGGCTGCGCTGACCTGGAGATGCTCCGTAGGGTCTGGAGCCGTGTACGTGAAGACGACGAAGCGGGAGAACAAGTCCGGCACGGTCCGGTACCTGCATCTGGCCCACAACGAGTGGGATCCGGTGAAGGGCCGGGCGGTCCCGAAGGTCCTGTTCACGTTCGGCCGTGAGGACGACCTCGACCGAGACGCGGTGAAACGCCTGGTCGCGTCTCTATCGAGGCTGCTGGAACCGGGCGAGGCACTGGCGTCGACCGCGGCGGGTGACCTGGAGTTCGTCTCGTCAGTCCCGTTCGGCGGCACCTACGTCCTCGATCATCTCTGGCGGCGGCTGAGGATCGACAGGATCGTCGGGCAGGTGGGGCAGCCCAAGCGCGGCAGGCGCCGGGACATGTCGGTGACCGAGCGGGTGCTGTTCAGTCTGGTCGCCAACCGGGCCCTGGCCCCGTCCTCGAAGCTGGCCGCCGCGGACTGGATCACGCACGACGTCCACGTCGACGGCCTTCCCGCCACCGCCGACGATGCCTGTTACCGGGCCATGGACTGGCTCCACGAAGTCCAGGACGACCTGGAGAAACGGGTGTTCGACGAGGTCGCCAACCTCCTCAACCTCGAGGTCGACCTGCTGTTCTTCGACACCACCAGCACCTACTTCGAACTGGAGGAGCCCGACGAGCCCGCCGCCCGCGACGACAAGGGCCGCCTCCTGACCGCCGCCGACGATGCCCCCACCGACCCGGACGACAGCGGTGACGTCCCTGACCAGGCCGGATTCCGCACCTTCGGGAAGTCGAAGGACTCCCGCGACGACCTGCCACAGATCGTGATCGGCATGGCCGTCACCCGCGACGGCATCCCGGTTCGCGTTTGGTCCTGGCCCGGCAACACCGGTGACCAGAAACTGATCCGCCAGGTCAAGGACGACATGCGGGACTGGACCCTCAGCAAGATCGTGTGGGTCACCGACCGTGGATTCTCCAGCGAACGCAACCGCCGCTACCTCCGCCAAGGAGACAACGCCTACATCGTCGGCGAGAAACTCCGCTCAGGCAGCCCGGAGGTGAAGGCCGCCATGTCCCGGCAGGGCCGCTACAGCGAGATCGCCGGGAACATGCGGGTCAAGGAGGTGAAGATCTCGGAGACCGAACGGTTCGTGATCTGCCACAACCCCGAGGCCGCCACCCGCGACCAGCACATACGCGAACAGCTCGTCGCCCAGCTCACGACCCTGATCGAAGACACCGACCGGCTCAGCGAGTTCAAACGCGGCGAGCTCCGCGGGAAGATCGCCGACCGGCCCGGCCTCAACCGCTACCTCCGCACCACCCCGGCCGGCAAGCTCCGCGTCGACCACGCGAAGGCCAAGGCCAAGGCGAACCTCGACGGCAAGTACCTGCTGCGATGCTCCGACCCGGACCTCTCCGCCGAGGACATCGCGCTCGGCTACAAGCAGCTCCTCGAAGTCGAGCGGGGCTGGCGGGACATGAAGCAGATCATCGACCTGCGACCCGTCTACCACCGGCTCGAAGAACGGATACGGGCCCACGTCGTCCTTTGCTGGCTCGCCCTGCTGCTGATCCGCATCATCGAGACCACCACCAACGACACCTGGCAGACCGTCCGCCGCGAACTCGACCGTCTCCACCTCGGCACGTTCACCGGCCCCACCGGCCTGTTCCGCCAGGTCACCACCCTCACCAAGCCCCAGACCGACCTCCTGGCCAAGCTCGGCATCCCCGCACCGAAGCAGATCATCACGCTCGAACCCGCACCCCGCTGACCAGCACGAACACCAGCGCCTAGAGAAACGCCTCTCAGGCGCCCTCACCCATGTCTGCGCAGGTCAGCCCACAGATTCGTGACTCTATGCCGCTGAATTACGCGGAACGCAGGCACGACGAACGGCCCGTCACCCGTGCCCACGCGGCGCCGGGTGCCGGGCTGTTCGTTGTTCCCGCCGCCCGCCGCCCGCCGCCCGCCGCCCGCCGCCCGCCGCCCGCCGCCCGCTGCCCGCCGCCCGCCGCCCGATCGACGCGGGTGCGGGGGTCTGCCGTAACGGTCGGTGGCCGCGTCACCGAAGTCCGCGGCCCTGGGAGGGGGTTGCGGGTGTTGCCCCCGCGCCCGTCAGAGTCCTGACCAGCGGGCCGGACCCCGCAGCCCCCGGGGCGTGGATCGCTCCCCCCTTTCCGATCCCCCCTGGCGGCGCCACGAGGCCGAGCGAGTGAGCGGCGGGGGAGCGGGGTTGCGGGCGTTGACCAACAGCAGGCCAGTGTCCGGGGTGCCGGGCCGGGACGGCAGTGACCACACGACCTGCCGCCCCGGACCCGGGACCACGCCACGGCACCAGCCCGCCGGCGCCCTGCCCCTGCCCCTCCCCGGAGTGCCCCCGCATGCGTTTCCAGAAGCCCACCTTCAACGTTGACAGCCCCGAAGGCCGCGCAATCATCCGCCTGTTCAACGGAATCAAGGACGACATCGAAGACGACGAAGGCGGCTGGAACGGCGGCGACGTCGTCGACTGGCTGCTCGACTGGTTCCACGCCATGGGCCTCAACCCCAACGGCTGCGCCTACATCGACTTCACCACCCCGCCGCTCGACATCAACCCGGCCCTGGCCCGTACCGCCGAGATCCTCGGCACCGCGTGGTGCCACGACACCTACTGGGCTGACCGCGGCTGCTTCTTCACCTCCCCCGACGGCGTCACCACCGACATCACCGTCCGCTACCACGCCGACGGCACGACCGTCCTCCTCCTGGACCCCGCCATCGGGGAATTCCGAAGCACCCAAGCCCTCTACGAGCTACGGCTGTCGCCACGCATGACACTCCTGGGCGCCAGCTCGTTCCTCATCGCCAAGCTGTACGACCTGCAGGCGCGCGCCGACGAGTGGGCGGACACAGTCCGCCGCCACTGACTGCCGCCGCCCCACCACGACCCCGGCCCGCCCCCTGCCTGCCTACCTGTCGGCTGGGGCGGGCCGTCGTCATGCCACCCCCCGCGCCCCAGCGAGCAGACCCGACACCCGCCCACGCCCCTTCCCGGGGTGGCGGCCCTTGGTACCGCCACCGGCACAGTGCAGCCCCTCGCTGACCGCCCCCTCGGAGGCCCGTACCCGTGACCGCTCGCCGCGCCATGCCGCACCGCACCTTTCCCTGCAACGAATGCCCCTGGCGCCTGGACGTGCCCCCCTGCCAGTTCCCCCAGGAGCGCTTCGAGCAGGTCCGCGCCACCAGCGTCCAACCCGACCCGCGTACCAGCCCCGACGCGTACCAGGGCGCCGCGATCGGCCAGCAGGACAAGTTCGGCTGCCACAAGGGCGCCCCCGGCAGCGGTGAGGACCTCGCCTGCCCCGGATGGCTCGCCGTCGCCGGTACCCAGAACCTGTCCGTACGCATCGCCGTCATCACCGGCGCCCTGCCCGCCGACGTCCTCACCCCTGGCGCGGACTGGCCGGAAGTGCAGCGTCGGGTCGAGGGCCTGCATCGCCAGGACTCGCAAGCCCAGTGGAACATCCTCTGACACGGGGCGCCTGAATAGCGCAGCTTTTGGCCTGCCGGCCAGCCTGAGTAGCGTCGTGGCTAAGGGCCATTGAACGGCTCACCCAGCCAGGGTATCCAGGAAGACGTCGATGGTGAGCGCGAATTGGGCGGCTGCTCGGACATGCGTTCGATTGAATCACCCGGGTCGCGGTCGGTCGAGACGGCCCCCGTCCGGACATGAAACGGCCCCCGCCTCGACGGAGACGGGGGCGATCCAGCGCACTACTCGGATGCCGGAATGTCTGCCGGTCAGCCTACGGATGCCCGTAGCGCACGCACTTGAAGTACGTGGGCGGAGGCGCGGACCCGTCATCCAGGCAGACCCGGACGACCGCAGCTCCGCCAGGGACGTCAGCCGGCACGGTGAAACTGAACGGCACGACCTCGCCGGCACACGACCTGGTGTCGCTGTATCCGACTCCCAGCTGCCCGTTGCCGGCGTCAAGGGTGAACGCCGTGGTGCCTCGGCAATTCTCTTGGTCAGCCGACTTGTGGACCCCCTCCACGAGGACCGACCGGCCGTACCAGGTCAACGTGCCAGTCGTGTACGTGTTCGTGACGGTGACGTTGAAGGGGGTGGTGGGGTAGGCCGCGGGTTGGGCGCTGGCTGTGGGCGCGGTCAGGAGCATGCCCGTGGTCAGTGTGACGGCGCTGAAGGCAGCGGCGAGATGGGTGCGCAAGTCGTCTCCAGGAGTGAGGCCGGTCCGGTGGCTGAACGCCTAGTCTCCTGGCCGACATTGGGCGCGTCCACGACAGATTGAGCCAACCGCCGCCACCCCGGCCGACGCCGACACCGGCTCATCCGTCCGGCGCCTCCCTCTTCGGCCGCTCCCACTGTCCTTCTCATCGGCCACGTCGTCAGAGTAGCCATCGACAGGGCGAACGTGTCTGATGCGGCACTAGCGCGCTCCGCCGTTCAGTCAAGGAGCTTGAGCAGGTACATGCCGCGTTCACCGCCCACAACGAGGGTTCGGCCGTCATTGCACCATGCGCATGCGGCCATCGGCCCGTCGAAACGCGCCAGCGCCTCAGCACGCCTCCCGTCGACGTTCCAAATCCGCACCGTCCTGTCGCGGCTGGCGGTGGCGAGCCAGGTGCCGTCCGGGGAGATCGCGACCGCGCGCGCCGTGTCGGTGTGGCCGGTGAGGGTGGCGGTGCAGGTGCCTGACGCGGCGTCCCAGATCCGCACCGTCTCATCGTCGCTGGCGGTGGCGAGCCAGGTGCCGTCCGGGGCGATCGCCACCGACGTCACCGTGTCGGTGTGGCCGGTGAGGGTGGCGGTGCAGGTGCCTGAAGCGGCATCCCAGATCCGCACCGTCCTGTCGCGGCTGGTGGTGGCGAGCCAGGTGCCGTCCGGGGCGATCGCCCCCGACGTCACCGTGTCGGTGTGGCCGGTGAGGGTGGCGGTGCAGGTGCCCGACGCGGCGTCCCAGATCTGCACCGTCTTGTCGTCGCTGGCGGTGGCGAGCCAGGTGCCGTCCGGGGAGATCGCCACCGCGCGCGCCGTGTCGGTGTGGACGGTGCCTGTTGCGGCGTCCCAGATCTGCGCCCTCGCGTCGTCTCCGGTGTCGGCGAAGAAGGTCTCGCGGCTGGTGGTGGCGAGCCAGTTGCCGTCCGGGGTGATCGCCATCCCGGCAATGCCATCGGTCTGGCCGCCGGCAGCGACAACGGATGGCAAAGCCGTCGGGTCCCAGATCCGCACCGTCCTGTCGAGGCTGGTGGTGGCGAGCCAGGTGCCGTCCGGAGCGATCGCCACCGCGGTTACGTAGAAGGTGTGGCCGGTGAGGGTGGCGGTGCAGGTTCCCGACGCGGCGTCCCAGATCTGCACCGTCTTGTCGCGGCTGCTGGTGGTGGCGAGCCAGGTACTGTCCGGGGCGATCGCCAGCGACGTCGCCGCTTCGGTGTTGTGGCCGGTGAGGGTGGCGGTGCAGGTGCCCGACGCGGCGTCCCAGATTACCGTCCTGTAGGAGCTGGTGGTGGCGAGCCAGGTGCCGTCCGGGGCGATCGCCAGCGACGTCGCGGTTGCGTAGTCGGGGTCGGTGAGGGTGGCGGTGCAGGTACCTGAGGCGGGGTCCCAGATCCGCACCGTCCTGTCGAGGCTGGTGGTGGCGAGCCAGGTGCCGTCCGGGGCGATCGCCACCGCCTGTAGGTAGCTGGTGTGGCCGGTGAGGGTGGCGGTGCAGGTGCCTGACGCGGCGTCCCAGATCCGCACCGTCCTGTCGCGGCTGGTGGTAGCGAGCCAGGTGCCGTCCGGGGCGATCGCCACCGCGGTTACGTAGTCGGGGTCGGTGAGGGTGGCGGTGCAGGTGCCCGATGCGGGGTCCCAGATCCGCGCCGTCCTGTCGAGGCTGGTGGTGGCGAGCCAGGTGCCGTCCGGGGAGATCGCCACCGACGTCACCGCTTTGGTGTGGCCGGTGAGGGTGGCGGTGCAGGTGCCCGACGCGGCGTCCCAGATCCGCACCGTTTCGTCTTGGCTGGTGGTGGCGAGCCAGGTGCTGTCCGGGGAGATCGCCACCGCCTTTAGGTAGCTGGTGTGGCCGGTGAGGGTGGCGGTGCAGGTGCCCGACGCGGCGTCCCAGATCCGCACCGTTTCGTCTTGGCTGGTGGTGGCGAGCCAGGTGCTGTCCGGGGAGATCGCCACCGTGTACACCATGTTGGTGTGGCCGGAGAGGGTGCGTTGGAGGGCCTGGTTGGGTTGGTCGGGGAGGGGCCACTGGGCTACGAGTAGTGGTCGCTGGGCCGGATCGTGCTGGCGCGCAGTGACTTGGTCGTGCCAGTGGGGGTGGTGTTGGAGACGGAGATACAGGACGCCAGCCAGGATGCGATCGGAACCAGCGGGGGTGAGCAGGTGTGCGGCCTGGGCGAGCGGGCGGGCGAGTGCCTGGGCGTCGGAGGTGCCGATGCTGGTGAGATCGCTCCAGGGGGCGGTGGGGCCGCGTTGGATGAGGCGGGCCTCGACCCACCGGATGTCGCCGGCCACGGCTTCGGCTTGCGTAGTGCGACCTGCTGCGCGGAGGTGGTCGATGAGGTGGTCGAGCAGGTAGCCGTCGCGTAGATCCCACCAGGCATGTCTGGGGTCTGGTGCTGTACCTGTGAGTGGGCCTGCAGTAGGCACGGTTGTGGCGACAGCGTCCATGAACTGGCCATGCCGGGCGGCGAGGGTGGCAGAGCCGAGGTCTGCGCGGAGGTAGTCGCGGATGACGTCGTGGAGGCTGATTCTGCCGCCGTGGTCGGGGGTGAGGGTGATCAGGGACAGGCGTTCCAGGGCACCGCACAGGGTGCGGGTTTGCGCTTCGGTGAGCCCGGCGGTGGTCCCCCACAGCAGCGCCACCAAAGAGATGGGGATGGCTTCGTCTTCGGCAAAGATGGCGAGTTCAGCGAAGCGGTCGGCGCCGCCGGGGGGCAGGAGCAAGGTGGCTGCCTCGATGGTGGCCTGTACAGCCTGACTGCGCTCTCGGGGATCGTCCAGACTCCAGGCTGCGGCTGGATCATCGACAGCGGCAGGGCCGCGAGCGCGCAGCTGCCCGAGCACGTTGCGAGCCGCCTGCGCGGGATCAGCACCGGTGTCGGTCTGTTGGGCGATGAGCCGGTTGGTCAGCCGGAGCAGCAGCGCCCAGCGGCCGGTCGCCTGCAGGAGGTGTTCACGTGTGTCGGCCGGGAGGGGCGGGAGGTGCCAGGTCAGCAATGCCCGGGCTTGTTCGGCTGACATCTGGTCGACCTGAATCGGCAGGGCGCCTGGTGGGAGAAGGGCAGAGTTGCGGGTGGTGACCAACCGCACGCAGTGGCGGCCCCCGTGCAGAAACGGGGCCAGTTGCTCGCTCTCCCAGACGTCGTCAAGGACAAGCAGTGTGCGGGGGCGTTCGTCGAGGAGACGGCCCAGATGCGCGCCGGCCATGTCGGGGTCGTTGAATTCCATCGTGTCGCCGGTGATGAACCGGGTGACCTCGGCAACCTTCGCCGCCACAGTCGCCCGGCCGCGGACGTCGCGGCCGATAATGACGGTGTAGATCCGCCGGCCGAAGTGGCGCTGCACCTTACGGTCGGCGCACACCGCGGTGGCGAGGGTGGTCTTCCCGAAGCCGCCAGCCCCGGACAGGGCTGTGGTGATACCGACCGAGCTGCTGTCCTTCCGGCAGACAGCCGAGACCGCTTCGTGGGTTTCGGACCGTGCCACGAACCATTCCGGCACGACTGCGAGAGGCGGGGGCGACGGGTCATCCCGGCCGACTTGGGGAGCCTCCTGTTTCCAAGTCCGGGCGAAGAAGGTGATCACAGCGAGCACAAGCAGCACGGCGACCGCGGGCCACGAGTGCTCGCGCAGTTCGTCCAGCAGTCCGGGCCAATGGTCCTCGCTGGTCGCTGCGTTGGCTGCAATGCCCAGCGCGGCTGCCAGCACCAGGTCCATGGCGGACGACGCCGTCATGACCACGCGATACGCCCGTCTCCCCATCCCCGCCCCCTGGTGCGCACACCGTCCCGTATCGCAGCGGGACACTACCGGCATTCCCCTACCGGATCAGCGTGATGCGCAAGCAGATGGCCCTGCACCAGGGACCGAGTTCAACTGGCTGCAAGGTGGAGCAGTTCCGGTACGCCTTCGGCTTCACGGTAGGTGCGGAAGGCGGGGACGAGGTCCTGGACGAGCTGCACGCAGCGGGGTGCGCCGATACGGCGTGCGAGCTGGAGGGATTCACGCGCGGCGGTCGCGGCGAGCTCAGGTTCGCCCAGGTTGAGGTGGCTTTCGGCCCGGTAGGCGAAGAAGACACCGCGCGTCTTGTCGCGGGCGGTGGGCAGCAAGGCCTGTCCCTCACCGATGAGGCGGTGCGCGCGGGCGGTGTCGCCGAGGTCGAGCAGGGCCTGGCCGGAGTCGACGGCGAGGTCGGCTTCGGACAGCCAGGAGCACCAGGCGGGCCGTTCGCGGCCGGAGGTGGTGTCCAGCAGTCGTTCGGCCGCGTTCAGCGAGCGCAGCACGGCGCGGCGTTCTCCTTGGGCTGCGAGCGTCCGCGCGAGGCGGAGGTGGAGCAGGGACTGCGCTGCGGGGTGTTCGGTGCGGGCCAGGGCGTGTTGGAGGATTCCGGCGGCCGTGGTGTGGTCCTTGCGCCAGGCCGCCTGGTAGGCCAAATCGCCCAGCAGTGCGGCGCCCATGTCGCGGTCGCCGCCGGCGTGGGCGCTGTGCAGGCCGGCAACCCAGAGCTTTGCGGCCGCGGGATGGTCCGCGATGTCGAAGCGGTGCCAGCCGACCGTCTGCGCCAGCGAGGCTGCCAGAGCGTGCAGGCGCAGGCCGACCGGCCGGGCGTAGCGGCCGTGTTCGAGCAGCTCTGTGACGGTGGTCAGGTGGGCGTGGAGCAGTGCGGGGACGTGCTGGCGCCTCTCGGTGGGGAGGCTGTTCAGCTCGGCGCTGGCCCGCTCCAGCAACGAGACGAATTCTTCGTCGACGGATTTTCCGGTGTGGGCTTCGGTCAGGGCCCGGGTGTCGCCGGTGGCCCAACTGGCCGCGAGGGCGGTGAGTGCGGCGCCGGAAACGGAAAGGAAGATGCGGCGATCCATGAACTTAAGGCCTCTCGGAGGGCGGGAACGGTGCTGTGGGGACCAAGCGGGGTCACGCCCGCGCTGGTGCCGTGCAGCCACTGCGGCCAGATGCCGGTATCGACGACACTCACGGGAATGCCGAATGCTTCGGCGATGTAGGTCTGGGAATCGCGGTCCGGCGTGACGCCGTCGACCTCCCATTTCCGGATGCGTTGCTTGTCCACGCCGCAGCGCAGCCCGCGCCGCTGTGCGGCCGTACGGATCTGCTGCGCCAGGTCCACGCGGGTCATGCCGCGTGCTGTCCGGGCGTAGGCCAAAGGGTGGTCGCAGGTGCGCTCGTCCACGACGAATTCCAATCACCGGACGTGATGTCAGCGTAGCGATGGAAAGGGAGGGACTCCCGCGGGACTCCCGCCAATCCCTCGACCAGGTAGCACAGTTGACCGAAAATCGAACTGTCAGACCTGGGGCGGGAGCGGTCTGCGTGACAGGAGAGAGGACTCCGCTCCCATTTCTGACGGACAAATAGCAGCCCCGGAAACACCCCCGAGCGCCGAACCAATTCTAGCGAGTTATCACTCGCCTCACTTCCGGCACTTCATACCCGTCTCCGCAACTGCCGGCCGACGGTGTGCGGCGGTGACGAGAAGACCAGCCCGCTGTCGGACCGCCCTTCGCGCCCGGCGACAGCAGCAGCACCCGAACGACACCCGAGAACCCCACGAGAGAAGGAAGCTCCGCGTGCGCATCGACCTCCCCCGCGAACTCGAAGCCGATCTGATGGGCCGTTCCCTCCCACCCTGGGAACTGGACGGACCGTTCCTGGCGCAGTCCACCATGGAGAAGTACCGGGCCGAACTGGCGGCCGTCCCGCAGTTCGAGGAGACCGTCGTGGCCCTGCGCCACGCACTGACCGGGGAGGGCGGCGGATACGCCGTGCTGCGCCTGGGGAACCTCGCCAAGTCCCTCGGGACCGGCGACCGGTTCCGGCGGCTGGCGATGGCCATCGCGGCCGAGGTGGCCGTCCCCTTCTCGCCCTTCCCGCGGTGGCCGGAGTGGAAGGACATCGGGGTCAAGGTCGACAAGGACCCCGGCAAGTCCTCCGGCACCGGGTACAACGCCTTCCACATGGACCTGGTGAACGCCACCCGGCCCCCGGAGTACACCACGCTCCTGTGCGTGCGCCCCGACCCGCTCGGCGGCGGCCCCAGCATCCTGTCAGACCCCCACGCGGCAGTGGCGCGGCTGCCGGAGAACAGCCGCGCTCTGCTGGCCGAGGCCGCCTACCACTACGGGACCTTCTTCGACCTGCACGGCGTCGGCGAGGAATGCAAGCCGTTCCCGATCCTGGACGGCTCCGACCGGGGTCAGGGGTTCGTCCGGTTCACCGCGAAGATGCTGGAGCGGTCCGAGCTGAGCAAGGCGCACGCCGACGCCGCGCGGGAGCTCGCCGAGGAGCTGGTGCGGGGACAGGTCTCCTTCATGCTCCAGGCCGGGGACTACCTCATCGTGAACCAGCGGTGCTTCCTGCACGGCCGAGAGCCGCTCCACAACGGGCAGGAGACCGTCCCCGCTGCCGAGCGTCGGCTGCTCCTGCAGTTGTTCCTGCGCGAGCGGGCCGGCGACGGCTCGGCCGCGTAGGCGGCCGACGACACCGGTGACCCACCGAGTCCCGCCCCATGGCGGGCCGCCGAACACGCGGCAAAGCCAGAGGGCGGGGCCCGGTCGGGCGCCGCCCCGATCGGACCCCGAGGTCGTGAACGGGTGCTAGATGCGCGACTTCCGCACCGAGTGCCAGGCCGCCCCGGCCAGAGCCCGAGCCGATCGGACCACAGAGAGGTGCTCGTGCCGGCGGTAGAGGTCCCAGTTGTACGGGATAAGCGACAACTTGTTCGACGAGAGCGACCCGGCCCGCTGCGCCCGGTACAGCGCCAACGGCTCCCGCAGCGCCCGCGCAGGAGTCCCATCCCGCATGATCGACAACCAGAGCGCGTAGTCCTGCCTCTTCGGCATGTCCGGCATCAGCCTCGTCCCGACCACCCTGCGGTCGTACATGGCGGTCAGGGCGCCGATGTGGTCATGGACCAGCATCGCGCTGTAGTCCACGTACTCCGGCGCCCACACCACACGCTCGTTCGCGACGAAGTCGGCGGCCTCGCCCGCGTACAGGGCGTCGACCTTGTAGTAGGAGGTGAACGTCAGCGGCGTCCCGGCCGTCGCGGCGAAGGCGACCTGCTTCTCCAGCTTCGTCGGCAGCCACATGTCGTCGCTGTCGAGGAACGCGATGTAGTCACCCCGGGCCCGCTCAATGGCCAGGTTCCGGGCCCGGGCCGCGCCCCCCTGCTGTGCCGCTGCCTCCGGCAGGACCCGCTCGTCCTGCTGGGCCAGTTCTTTCAGCAGATCCATCGAGTCGTCCGTGGACCCGTCGTCGGTGATCAGCAGCTCGAGATCGGGATGGGTCTGCCCAAGCACCGACCTCACTGAGGTCCCGAGCGTGGCCGCCGAATTGTGTACCGGCATCACCACAGAAACCAGGGGCACAGCGGTGCTCCTTACCCAGATGGAGTCGTCATGGATGTTGTTGTCGCCGGCCAAGGCTACGTGGGACTGCCGCTCGCCGTGCGCGCCGCCGAGGTCGGCCACCGCGTCGTCGGCTACGACGTGGACCCCGACCGCATCAAGCGCCTCACCGCGGGCGAGTCGTACGTGGAGGACGTGACCTCCGCACGCCTCCGCACGGTACTGGACACCGGGGCCTACTCCGCGACCGCCGACGCCGCCATGCTGGCCGGCTTCGACATCGCGCTGATCACCGTACCGACCCCGCTGGGGGACGACGGCGTGCCCGACCTGACCTACATCGAGTCCTGCGCCCGGACGCTGGGCGAGCACCTCCGACCCGGCGCGACGGTGGTCCTGGAGTCCACGACCTATCCCGGCACCACCGAGGAACTGCTGCTGCCGATCCTGGAGAAGGCCTCGGGCCTCAAGGGCGGGGTGGACTTCCTGGCCGGGTTCAGTCCGGAACGCATCGCGCCGGGGAACGCGAGGTGGTCGTTCGACGGGACGCCGAAACTGGTGTCAGGCATCGACGGCCCATCGCTCGATGCGATCAAGGGCTTCTACGACGGCATCTTCCAGACCACGGTCCCCGTGTCCGGAACCAGGGTCGCCGAGATGGCCAAGCTGATCGAGAACACCTTCCGGTTCGTCAACATCTGCCTGGTCAACGAGCTGGCGACGCTGGCGGCTCCCCTCGGCGTGAACATCTGGGAGGCGATCGACGCCGCCGCGACCAAGCCCTTCGGCTTCACCCGGTTCACCCCGGGACCCGGAGTCGGCGGGCACTGCCTGCCCGTCGATCCGATGTTCCTGAGCTGGAAGGTGCAGCAGGAGCTCGGCGCCCCCTGCCGGTTCGTGGAGCTCGCCGCCGACGTGAACCGCCACATGCCCGACTACGTCGTCCGGCGTCTGACGGAAGCACTGGCCAAGCGCGGCATGCCCGTCAGCGGATCCCGGATCCTGCTGCTCGGCCTGACCTACAAGATCAACGCCACCGACCTCCGCGAGTCGCCGTCGGCACGTGTCGCCGAACTCCTGATCAACCTCGGCGCCGAGGTCCGCGGCGCCGATCCCAACGTTCCGGCCGGCGACCACACCAAGCTCAACGTGCCCTTGGTCGACGCGAACGCGCAGGAGATCGCGGCCGCCGACGCCGTGGTGCTCCTCATGGACCACGCACGGTTCGACCTCGCAGTGATCGAGACACACGCGTCCTACGTCCTCGACTGCCGAAACCGCCTGTCCGGACCGAACGTCGAGACCCTCTAGCTCCTGGCCCCCAACCCCGCTGCCGACCCGTCCTTTCCTCCAGGGAGTTCTCTTGCGCGCCGAATGGGAACACGCCCACACGGACTACACCGTGCCCGCGCAGCGCCACATGCCCGCCTCGCTGGCCGAGAGCGAGAGCGACTGGCGCCACCACCTGAGCTCGGCCCCCAACGGCTGGCTGATCCGGCACAACGCCATGACCGAAGCGCTCGCCAGTGGCAGGCCGATGTACCTGCTGCACACCACCAGGAGCATCGACGCCATCCGCACCAGCCGGCAGCTGCACGTCTCCACCGGATGCCTGGTCGGGGCCCTGTACTGCGCACCTCTCACCAGTCAGCGCGAGGGACTGCGTCCCCACAACCTCGGCGCCTACCTGCTGCGGACCAAACCCTCCACCACGCCCGTGATCGTTGAGGTCACCCCGGACGCCCCGATTCCGCCCAAGGGCGTCGACTACCTGCACCTCGGCGGCATCCACCTGCGCACCTACCAGCGCTACCAGAGCTTCCTCACCCCGGCCGAGAACGACCAGCTCGACCACACCGTGCTGGCCGGGCTGCGCGCCGCCGCACCGTTCCTCGACCTCGCGCTGCAGAACGCCACCGGCCACGCCACGCCGGCACCCGAGTTCATCGACCAACTGTCGGCCGCCGTGAGCGACGTACCGTTCCTCGGCTACCTGTACTTCGAGGTCGTCTCCGAATACCTGATGCTCCACTCCGTGGCTCCGGAGACCAGGGCCTGCGCCGAGGCGGGAGAGCTGAACAACTGGCTCTACAAACGCCTCGCTTTCACCGCCGTGGACGGCATGGACCAGCTGTTCGACCTGGCCCGTTTCAATCCGGGCCACCAGCGGCTCGTCCGGCTCGTCGACGGCATCGAACCGGCCCTCGCCCCGGGAGTCGCCGAGTACGTCCGACGACGACTGTCGCACCTGTTCGCCCGGACCGCGCTGCACCCGTCCCAGGACGCGGCAGCAGTCACCTTCCAGGGCACCGATCTCGACACGCTCCGGGAAGCGGCGCCCGGACTGATCGGCCAGATGATCTTCCGCGAGATCCGGTACATGCCCCGCTACCAGCAGCTTTACCACGTCTTCGAAAAGGCCAAGGCGCTGGAGGCATGGGATTTTTGGAACAGCGAGGGGATCGCCACCCCCTTCAACGGAGTCCTCCCCAAGGGGGAGATCGGGGTCAATCCCGTCTACCCGCGATCGGCGGTCAGGGTATGGACGGCAGAACTGGACGGTAAGGGCTACGTGCATCCGGCCGAGGAGGTCACGGCCGTCTTCATGCCGCACCTGGCGTCGTGGTGGGCGCCACCCCGTCAGCGCGACAGGCCGATCGCCATCGATGACTCGCGAGTCGGGCTGGCCCTAGGAGCCCGATCCCCGGTTCCGCCCCTGCGGTCATCCATGAATGGAGTGTCCGCATGACCGGCAAGATCCTGAGCATCCTGACCGGCATCAACCGCACTGCGGCGCCTTCGTCCGGGAGCATGATCCTCGTCAACGATCTCTACGGCACGATGCCTGACATCCGCACGGCCTTCCTGGGCAGGACGCCGGTCGATCAGGCGTGGGCAGCTGCGTTCGATCAGCTGATCGCCCTGTCCACTACGAAACGCCCCCAGGGCTCGGACTTCGGCCCCTACGTGGATGAGTTGACGCGCGAGGTCGGTGCGCTCATCGAGAAGGTCAAGCCGGATGTCATTCACGCCCAGTACCTCGGGTTCGCGCTCAGCCTGGCGTTCGCCCGAGCCGCCGGCGACGTCCCGATCGTCTCCATCGCCCACGGCCCTGAGGTGATGGCGGCCGAGCGCGACGCATCGGAGCGCGAGAGCCTGACTGAGGTCGCTGCCGCAAGCGCGGCGATCGTGGTTCCGACCTCCGCCCTTGCCGACCGCATCGACGGTCTCACCGGATACCGATACACCGATCGGCTCGCCGTCATCCCGTGGGGCATCCGGTTGAGCGATGCCCGGCTATGTGAGCACCTGCCCACCGGACCCGGACCGCTGTCGTTGGTGCACGCCGGTCGACTGGACGACAACAAGAACACGGTCACCGCCATCGACGCCCTCGCTCTGACCGATCAGCCGCACCACTTGACCGTGATCGGCGAAGGAAGCCTCCGGGAGCAACTGGAGCAGCGAGCCAACGCACTCGGGCTCCGGGACCGGGTCCATTTTGATCCGTTCCTGCCCCGCGCCGAACTGTGGCGGCGCCTGCCGAGCTTCGATGCCTTTGTCTTCACCACCAGGGGTCTGGAGGCTTTCGGGCTCGTCCTCATTGAGGCCCAGGCCCATGGCCTTCCGGTTGCCTACTCCGATCTTCCCGGTGTGGGAGAGATCCTCGGGGGCGCCGGCGTTCCCTACGCTCCCGGCGACCCGCGCTCACTGGCCGTGGCCCTCGACAAGCTGGGCGGGGACTTCCACCGCCGCAAGGCCCTGACCAAGGCGGCTCTCAGTAACGCGAGCCGATACGACATCACAACCACCGGCCGCCAACTCCGGCAACTTACGCTCCGCCTCACCTCCTAATCCTGCAGCCCTTGCACCACTGGCCGGAGCACTCCGCCAACGTCCCATTGGCAGCCCGAACCCGCGGCCAGTCCTGACCGAGGCAGCCACGACCTGCCAGTACCAGCGGCAGCGCCCGGACCTGCGCGAGGACAGCCAACCCGCCCGGCTCTGACCCGAACGCGCCACTTCAGGTGAGAAGTTCCAGCAGGTACGCGCCGCGTGCTCCCGCCAAAGCCAGACTGCGACTGTCCGCCCCCCACGTACAGTGCGCAAGCTCCCCTTCGACGCGAAGGGCGGCGACGACGGGCCATCCCCCGGCACCCCAGATCCGCACCGTCTGGTCGTTGCTGGTGGTGGCGAGCCAGGTGCTGTCGGGGGAGATGGCCACCGAGGTCACTGCACCGGTGTGGCCGGTGAGGGTGGCAGTGCAGGCGGCGGTGGCGCGGTCCCAGATCCGCACCGTCTGGTCGTAGCTGCTGGTGGCGAGCCAGGTGCCGTCGGGGGAAATCGCCACCGAGAGCACCCAGGCGGTGTGGCCGGTGAGGGCGCGTTGGAGTGCGTGGCCAGGCTGGTCGGGCAGTGACCATTGAGCTGTTAGCAATGGCCACCGGGCGGAGTCGTTTTGGCGAGCGACGATTTGCTCATGCCAGAGCGGATGATGCTGCAAACGTCCGTGAAGCACGCAGGTCAGAAGGCGATCAGAGCCGACAGGGGTGAGGAGATGAGCGGCCTGCGCCAGTGAATGGGCCAGCGTACGGGCATGGGGGGTATCGATTTGCGTGAGGTCGCTCCATGGGGCGGTGGGCCCTCGTTGAACTAGCCGGGCCTCTACCCATCGGATGTCGCTGGCCACAGCCTCGGCTTGTGTGTTGTGGCCACCTGCCCGGAGGTGCTCGATGAGGTGGTCCAGCATGTATCCGTCTCTCAGTTCCCACCAGGCGTGGCCGGGGGCTGGGGCCGTGGGGGTAAGCGGCGCGGCAGGAGCCAGGGTTGCGGCGACGGCGTCCGCGAACCGGGCATGTAGCGTTGTGAGGGCGGCGGTGCCGAGGTCGGCGCGCAGGTAGTCCCGGATGACGTCGTGGAGGCCGATCCGGCCACCGTGGCTGGGGGTCAGGGTGATCAGGGATAGGTCTCGAAGCTTCCGCCATAGAGCCTGGGTTTGTGTCTCGGTGAGCCCTGCTGTGGCTTGCCAGAGCAGGGCGACCAGGGAGACAGGGATGGCTTCGTCTTCGGCGAAGATGGCGAGTTCGGTGAAGCGGTCGGCTCCGCCAAGCGGCAGAAGCGACGTGGCGGCTTCGATGCTGGCTCTGACGGCCTGGTTGCGTTCCTGTTGATCGTCGAGGCTCCAGGCGGTGCCAGGGTCGTCGACAACTGCGGGGGCCATGCGCGCGCAGTTGTTGCAGCACGGTGCGGGGCGCGTCGACCGGGGTGGCCCCGGCAGCGATCTGTTCGGCAATGACCCGATTCGCCAGACGAAGCAACAGCGCCCAGCGGCCAGTCGCCTGCAGCAGGTCGTCGATCAGATCAGCAGGGATGTGCGGGAGGCGCCAGGTCAGCACTGCACGCGCTTGTTCGGCTGACATCTGGTCAACAAGGATCTGTACGGTGTCGGCGGGAAAAAGGTTCGGGTTGCGGGTGGTGATCAGGCGTGTGCAGCGGCGGCCGCCGTACCGGAAGGGGGCCAGTTGTTCGTCGTCCCAGACGTCGTCCAGGACGAGCAGCATGCGGGGTCGCTGGTCCAGGAGCCGGCCCAGGTGCTGCCCGGCGAGGACGGGGTCGCTGAACTCTTCGGCATCTCCAGTGATGAACCGGGTCACCTCGGCGACCTTGGCCGCGATGGCGGCCCGGCCTCGAATGTCACGGCCGATGGGGACGGTGTAGATCCGGCGGCGGAAGAAGAGCCGCACTCGCCAGTGGGCGCACACCGCGGTGGCGAGCGTGGTTTTCCCGAAGCCGCCGGCCCCTGAGAAGCCGGTGGTGATACCGACAGGCCGGATGCGCCAGCGTGTGACGGCGGTGACGGCCTGCCGTGTCTCGGATCGCCCCACGAACCATTCCGGCACGTTCTCGGGCCGCGGTGGAGGCGGGTCGTTCTGGCCGGCCGGAGGACGAACCTGTGCCCAGACGACCAGGATGATGGGGATGAGGGAGAGCCCTGCCAGGATCCCGACCGAGGGCCACGCGTGCTGACGCAGCAAGTCCAGGACATCCGGCCAGCGGTCCTGGTTGGTTGCCGCGTTGGCTGCAAGCGCCAAGAGGGTCGACAGCAGGAAGCCGAGGATGGAGAGCCCCACCATGGCGACAGCGAACGCCCGTCCTCGCATCTACTCACTCCCCCAGTACACACGTCTACCCTCTGTGGCACCCGGAGCGTACCGGCTGGTCGGCCACGCGACCTGGCTCGTGCCGCCGGGTGCGTTGAGGTCGCCACCGAATGGGGTCCCGGGTCGGGCTCGCTGGAAGCCGGGATAAGCCCAGAATTTGCGAATCCAATTAACCTGGAGAATTTGCGAATTCCTTTTCGGCGCTGCGCCGCGTGGTCCGACCCAAGGCGGCGGCAGATGCCTCGGTCTGTAACGGGCGGCTCCCGGGGGCCGGGCGGCACAGCTGGCACAGCTCCACCGTCGGCCGGGCCGCGTGCTGGGAGGCTTCCGCCGTGGTGAGGTCCTCGCCGCTGTCGATCCAGCAGTCCATCCTGTGCAGGATCTCGCGGGGTGCCTGACCGGCGGCGGTGGGCAGGTGCTGCAGTCTCCAGCCGGGGGCGGGGCCCGAGATCCAGGGTCGGTCGCCGGTCTCGACCTCGTAGGCCTGGTCGCCAGCGCGGCGTAGTTGTTCTGCTGTGTGGGCCTCGATGATCCGCAGCCAGGCGCGGTCGGCGGGCAGGTCTGGGTGTAGCGGGGCGGGTGCGTCGTGCTGCTCGCGGATTCGGGCGATCAGTCGGACCAGGTGGGCCTCGATGACGCGGAGCTCATCTGGATCGGTGGGCAGGTCCTCGTGCACGTCGCTCCACTCGGGTCAGGCACTGCGACGGCGGTGAGCGAGTGGTGCCCAGGTGAGAGCGCCCGGGCCGAAGCGGGCGATGACCGCGTCGACGACGGGGTCCAGGCGGTGGCCGGCTTCGCGCTCCGGGTCGAGGCTCAGCTGCACCGAGGCTCCCGTGGCGCAGCTGAGTTGCTCGACACGAACCGAGATGCCGCGAACCCGGGCCCGCTGAAGCCCCATGCGCTCGAACAATTCCGCCGCGGCGAGGCGCAGATCATCGCTGTAGGCCGTGCTTTCGGGGAGCGTCTTGGACCGGCTGACGCTCCTGCCGCCGGCGAACGCCACCGCGAGGGTGAGCACGCGGGCGACCTGGCCGCGCTCGCGCAGCTGGTGCGCGACATCGACCGCGGCGTGCAGGACCTCCCGGCCGATCACGCTCGGGTCGAGCGTGTCGGCGTCCAGGCCCCGCTGGATGCTGATGCTCTGCGTCAGGGCCGTGGCGACCACCGGCCGTGGATCGATGCCACGCGCACGCTCGTGCACCAGTCGTGCTGTCGCCCGGCCCTCGAGGACTCGCTGGAGGGTTGCCAGCGGCACGCGCGCCACCTGCCCGACGGTGCGCAGGCCATAGCGCTCCAGTGTGGCGGCCTGCGCTGGGCCGACCCCGTACAACTCACCGACCGGCAGTGGATCAAGGAAGGCCCTCACGGCCTGATGGTCGTCCGGGACGACGCGGATACCCCCGCGGTCCGGGCGGGCGGATGCCATCGCCGCCACCGCCCAGGAGCTGGCCACACCCACCTGGACGGGAAGTCCCAGCGCTCCGAGCGCGCGGGTCCTGATCCGTACTGCCAGCTCGTAGGGGGTGCGGTCCCAGTACCGCGTGGCGCCGGCGACGTCGGCGAGCGCCGCAGTCGGCGGCAGCGGCTGCACCACCGGCGTGACATCCCCCAGCAGCGCGAGCAGCTCCCGGTAGGTGGGCTCGGGAAGCCGGCGGTCCGCCACCCGCACATGTAGAACATGCGCGCCCTGCTCGGCGCGACAGGCATCCTCGTCCATAGTCACCGCCTCCCTCACACCCATATTCGCACACATTTTCGAATGAGAGCCAGCGGCACACCGTGGATCCACCCTCACGGGTGAACGCAGAAACGTGCAGGTGACAGCGCCAGACCAGGCCCGGCATAGCTACCGCTGGGCGGCGTGGCAGGCTGGTCGGCATGTGCGGCCGCTATGTCTCCACCCGACGCCCCGACGACCTGGTCAAGCAGTTCCGGGTCACCGACTGGAACCCCGAAGCCCTCGTGGCGCCGAACTGGAACGTGGCCCCTACCAACCAGGTGGCGGCTGTCATGGAGGGTGTCGACCGGGACACCGGCGCGCTGGAGCGGCAGCTACGGCCGCTGCGGTGGGGGCTGGTCCCTTCGTGGGCCAAGGACGTGTCGATCGGCTCCAAAATGATCAACGCCCGGATGGAGACCGTCCACGAGAAGCCGGCCTACCGCCGCGCCTTCGCCAAACGCCGCTGTCTTCTGCCAGCCGACGGCTTCTACGAGTGGGTCCCGGTCCCGGCGACCAAGGAACGGAAGGCCTACAAGCAGCCGTACTTCATCAGTCCCGAGGACTCCGGGCAGGGGATGGCCTTCGCGGGCCTGTACGAGTGGTGGCGCAACAAAGAAGTCGCCGGTGACGACGATCCCGGCGCCTGGCTGGCCACCTGCACGATCATCACCACCGAGGCCACCGACGCCGCCGGGCGGGTCCACCCCCGGATGCCACTGACCATCGCGGCCGCCGACTACGACACCTGGCTTGATCCCGAGCACCAGGACGTCGACGAACTCCGCGCGCTCCTGACCGCGCCAGCCGACGGCCACCTGGCCGCCCGCCCCGTCGGCACGGCGGTCAACAGCGTCCGCAACAACGGACCCCACCTCCTGGACGCTGTGGCTCTTGCCTGAGGCGCGCAGTCAGGGGTCGTCGCGTGCAGAAAACTGCCTGGCTCCTCCAACCTCCGACTCGCTAACCTCCGGCCATGTCGGAACATGCGTCGTGGGAAGCCCGCCTGGGCCGAATCACCGAGGTCGGCCTGGCTGCGTCAGCGGTCGTCCTCATCACCGGGCGCGCATGGGCGCTCTACGACCAACGTCGGAGTATCCAGCTCTAGCTAGAGTCGGCGGATGACCCTCTACTTCGACCCCGTCCCACTTCTCGGCGACGACCGTATGGCGTTCCGCGGGCGTTGGGAGGACCGCATGTGGCTCAACGTTCCCGGCCCTTTCTACGGCGCCGAGACCGACAACTGCTGGACGGGCCGCCTGCACGCGCCCTGTCACGTCCTCTACGGGGGCGAGTACATGACGGAGTACGTCTACCGGCAACCCCGGACGCCGGACGAGCTGGCGCGGCTCGTCGAAGCGGCGGACCAGGACCCCGTCCTCGGGTACGCCTGCGACGGCGACGCACATTGGACCGTCGAGTCCGTCCGGGAGTGGTGGCGCGAGCGCGGCCGGATCACCTCGTACCTGTCGGCTGGGGAACGCCGCTGGGAGGAGGCGGACTGGGCCGGACAGGGCCTTGCCGTCGCCGTCGCCGACTACACGGCGTACATCGAGGACGGGCTTGCGACGGACCTGCGGGTCTACCTTCACTGGCTGGAAGAGGGGATCTCGCCCACTCCCGGCGACCGGCTGCCGCGGCTCTAGCTAGGCAGCAGATCGGCGCTCCATGGCGCGCTGGCGGCTGGTCGGAGGTGAAGTTTCCCCGTGATCTCGGACACGTGATCGTTATGCCGCGAGCGTGTGCTGCTGACGTTGCCTGGTCTCGGCCGGGGTGAGGTAGCCGAACGTGCGGTGCTTGCGTAGGCGGCGGCGGTTGTAGAAGGTCTCGATGAAGGAGAAGACCTCGGCGCGGGCGGTGGCCCGGTCGGGCCAGGTGCGGGTGCCGATCTCTTCCTTGAGCAGGGCCCAGAAGCTCTCCGCGGCGGCGTTGTCGAAGCATGATCCGGTGCGTCCGCAGCTCTGCCGCAGCCCCAACCTCCCTATGCGCTCACGGAATTGGGTCGAGGTGTATTCGCTGCCGCGATCGCTGTGGACCACGCAGCCGGGCTCGAGTCCGCCTCGGCCGTGCGCCATGTCGAGAGCGTCGACCACCAGCTCGGCGCGGTGGTGGTCGGCCATGGCGTAGCCGACGACTTCGCGGGTGGCCAGGTCCAGCCAGCAGGCGAGGTAGAGCCAGCCCTCGGCGGTGGGCAGGTAAGTGATGTCGCCGACCAGCTTGGTCCCGGGGCGTTCGGCATGAAAGTCGCGGCCGATCAGGTCCGGGGCCGGCTTCGCTTTCGCGTCCGGCCGGGTCAGCGAACGCCGTCTGCGCCGGGTGACGCCGCGGATGTCGCGTTCACGCATCACGCGGGCGACGCGCTTGCGGTTCACCCGTCGGCCCAGGCGGCGCAGTTCGGCGTGGATGCGCGGGACGCCGTAGGTGTGCCGGGAAGCGATGTGCACCACGGTGATCTCGTGTGCGAGTGCGTCGTCGGCGGCCCGCTTGGCACGGCGGGCGGCCTCGCCCTCGCACCAGGCGTAGTAGGAGGACCGGGCGACCTTCAGCACCCGGCACAGCAGAATGATCGGATAGTTCGCCTTCTCCGTGTGGATAAACCGGTACAGCTCGCTCACCGGTCGTTCTCCTTCGCGAAGAAGGCCGTCGCTTTTTTCAGGATCTCGATCGTCTGCTGCTGTTCGCGGACCTCCTTGCGCAGCCGCTTGAGCTCCTCGCGCTCGGCGCTGGTCAGCTCACCGGACTTGCCCTCGCCCTGGTCTGCCTTCGCCCGGCGGTACCAGCCGCGCAGGGACTCGGAGCTGATGCCGAGTTCCCGAGCGACGGCAGTGACCGTCTTGCCCGAGGAATCAACGAGCGCGATCGCATCCCGCTTGAACTCCTCGGTGTAACGCTTCGTGTACTTACTTCCCACCTGGTGCTACTTCCTCTGGAACCTCAAGATCCCAGTCTCCAGGTGTCCACGATCGAGGGGAAGCTTCACGTCCGGCGTACCCCCCATACGCACACATCCATCGGGCGGGCCCGCGCTACACCCGGGTTCGTAGGCGTGCTGTTCGGTTCGGCGGGTGCGATACTGCTCCGAGTGCTTGAGGGTCCCGTCTCCCCCCCCCCAGACGTGGTACTCGCACGCGAGACAGGCCCCTCCGCGGCGACGCGGAGGGGCCTGCTTTATGGCCGCCGCGCCCAGCAGTCCCGGAAGCCTTAGCCTCCAGGGCGTTTGCCCGATCCACGGACGCGCCGGCTATCGCTCGTCGGAGGCGGTTGGACGACCACCCGACTCGCTGAATCAGAGTGCCCCGACTGTTGCCTGGACGCATCCTGAGAGGGCGGTCCCGCTGGGCTTCCCCTTGGCTCTGGCCGGGCGGGACCGCTGGATCCTGGAAGTTGCCCGACACGCGGGACAGGACGACCCCGAAGACGTCGGCGTGCCACTGTCGGCGGTCGACCGGCACAAGGTCCAGCTCTTCGACCAAGACGTCTACCACGGCACGGTCGCCCGCGCGGCAGCACTCGCCCACACGCTGGGCCGCCCGCGAGGGCTGGAATGCTCCAACATGACGGTCGCGGTCCCGGCGACCGTGGCCTACCTGCAGGCAGCCGGCCGCGCGGTGAAGCCGGGCCGGGAAGAGATCGGGGCCCTGGTCGACGAGCTGCGCCGGGAGGACTGCACGGTGCAACCGTGGTCACGGTGCTGCGGTCCTGGCCGTCGTGACTCGCTGAGAAGGCAAGCCCCCGGGCTCAGTCGTCGGCCGCGACCAGCAGTGTGAGCCGCCCAGCCGATCGGTCGACGAGCACGAACTCGTGGAACTCCTCGTGCACCCGTCCCCAGACGTGGATGGCCTCGTCCCCGAGCTCGCCCAGGTAGTAGATGTGGTCCGCCGCAGCCACGCGGTTGAACACCTCCCGCTGCAGGTCCGCCTCCAGGTCGGCGGGCGCCTCCTCACGCGGGCCCACCCACTCACGGAGGATGTCCGCGCCCTCTTCTCGCCCGACGCTCTCGTAGACAGCAGGGGTGATCATCCTCAGCCAGTACGGACCCTGCCGGGGCCCGTCCGGCAGCACCCCGCCGCCGGCGTAGTCGTCCCGGAACTGTTCATGCTCGATGAGCGCCGCGAGCAGTTCCTCACCGTCGGCAGACCCTGTAGGGAGGGGTAGATGCTTGCTGTCGACCCACCGGAAGCCATGCCCCCAAGGATCCTGGAACGTGTAGTTCCGGAAGTTGATGAAGCCGCTGTCCTCGTGGGTGAGGTCGTTCCCCATAGCACCTCACATCAGGTCGCCGGCCAGGCCCGCAGCACAGCGGCGATCTTGTTCGCGGTGCAGGCGGGGTCGAGGAGGAGGTCGCGCAGGGCGACCGCGTCCTGATGGGAGGGTTTGACGGAGATCCCCGACGCCTCGAGGTACATCACACCCGTGGCGGCTGCGACGGCGAGGTTGGACCGCTCCAGCCACCGGCATCGGCCCAGGGTGTGCACCAGTGCCGCGGCCCGCGCGTACGGCCCGTCATAGACCGGCTGCTCCAGCAGCTCGGCCTGATGCCGCGCGCACGCCGCGACCGGCACACCGTAGTCGTCGGGCGCCGGATCGCCGGCTCCAGCAAGCTCGGCCACCTGCAGGATCCAGGGGACGTCGATGTGCAGTTCCATTAGGCGGCGTGCGCCCCCGCCCCGTCCTGGCCCTGCTCAGCCTCGTCGAAGAGTTCCTGGTGCTCGGCGAGGAACCGCTCGGCCGCGCCCATAGCGCAGGCCCGCAGGCCACTCGCGTCCTCCAGAACGAGCTGGGACAGGTAGTCACCGATCGACAGCCCACGGTCCGCCGCTCGCTTCCGGGCGATCTCCGCGACCTCGTCGTCGACACGTGCTCCGAGTTGGGTTTTAGCCATACCCGGATGGTAACAGCTGTTACCAATGTCGGCGAGGCCACCCCCGCCGGACGGCAGGACGTGGGGGTGTTGCCGCTGATCACGGCCGGTGGGCAAGCCGGTGCGGGACGGCGACGCCCCCTTCCCGGCGCGACAGCCGCAGGGGAGAGGGCTGTCCGATGCGGGCGAGGGGTGCCGGGCACCGTCTTCCGGTCAGATGGTCACGCCGCTCCATGGCCGCACCGTGGCGAGGTCCTCGCCGTCGCAGAGGGCCAGGAGGCGCCAGCCATGCGGGCCGACCTCCAGCTCCGTGACGCCGACGCAGTTGGCCATGACCTGGAACACGCTCCGGCCAGTTCCTGTCGGGTCAGCCCGCTGTGTAGGGTCCGCAATTCCGTGAGCACTGGCTCATGCGGGAACGTCAGAATCCGGATTGGGTGAGAAGTGGCCATGTCGGTCGATCATGAGCAATCAGGCTCAGTCCGAGCGCAGGCGAAAGCCGATTGGGACGATCCGGGTCGGTGCCGTACAGTTCACCGTGCCGACGCGGGGTGGAGCAGCTCGGTAGCTCGCTGGGCTCATAACCCAGAGGTCGCAGGTTCAAATCCTGTCCCCGCTACTCATACGTGAAGGCCCGGTATCCACCGGGCCTTCACTGCGTGTGGGACGGTTCGCACCTGGTTCTCGGCGAACAGGGCACCGAGGTCGCAGAAGGCGTCAACGTACTGGGCTGCCTCGGCAATCTGCCCCCGCGACCCGAGGCAGGTCGTTGAGTCAGTGCTCATGATCACCCGGATTTGCTCGGGACGGTGCTCGTGATCAGCCGCCGCGTGATCAACAAAGCGTGTCCACCACAACGAGGGAAGACCCGGCCTCCTTCCGTCAGGATGATCCACAGGTACTGAGCATTGCTCGTTGCCCGGTTTGTCCCGCGTCAAGTAATTGGCAGGTTTTCTGGTTCAGGAAACTTGGGGACGAGTGGGTCGGCCTGGCCGGTGTGGACGTCGTGGGGCCGGTTCCAGGCGAGTGCCTCGTGCGGGCGGACCGTGTTGTATTCGAGCCGGTAGTCCTCGGCGTGGCGGACCAGGTCGAGGGCGTCGGGTATCTCTTCCAGGAACAGCTTCTCGTATTTCAGAGAGCCGAAGCCGCGCTCGCGTGATCCGTTCTGCCCCGGCGTGCGGACCCGGGTGCGGACGTGCCACAGCTCGGGGCGGGTGGCGATGAACGCCTCGAACCGGAACGAGCGGAACGGACCGCCGTTGTCGGTGACGATGGTGACCAGTGGCTGGACCGCGCCGTCGGTGTCGCGCGGAGCAAGCTCCGCCAGCGGCCTGCCGGCCGGCAGTTCGGCCTCTTTGAGGGCGAGTTCGACGGCGGCGATGGCGTCGTGCTGGTTCGCGGTGGGCGAGATGTGCCAGCCCAGTTCGTACTTCGACCAGTAGTCCCGGCAACCCGCGAGCCGCCAGGTCCCGCCCGCAGTGTCTCGAACTCGGAGAAGTCCAGCTGCCAGACCTGGTTCGGCCCGCTCGGCTCGGTCGCGAAGGCGGCCTTGCGGCGGGCGGCCAGCTGCCGTCTCTCTCGCTGATAGTTCGCCTCCAGCAGCAGGCCCTCGTCCCGCAGTAGCCGCAGTACGGTGGCCTGCGAGACCCGATGGCCGTCGTGGCGGCACATCGCCCAGACCTTCCGGTGACCCCAGGCCGGGTGCGCGAGTGCGTGCCGGCGGGCGGCGTCCCGGACGCCCTCACGGACCGGCCGCGGCCACGGTCCCCTCCTCGCCCGCGTGCCCTGGCGGGCTCGGGCCTGGTGGCGCCGCCAGGTCCGCTCGGGCACGCCGATCAGCCGACAGAACCTCGCGGTCGGCATGCCCGCATCCCTGCGGATCACCTCGAGGTCCTCGAAGGGCCCAGCCGGCCCTCAGCGGACTTCTTCCACACCCGCAGCTCGACCGCGGCCTCGCCCAGCGCCTGCGTCAAGTCCGCAACCTGGGCCTCAAGTTGCTGTTCTCGACTGCTGGGTCCGGACTTGCCCGCCAGGCCGACCCGGCCGGACTCCAGGAACTGGCGCTTCCAGTTCCCGATCGACTGCTCGGACACCTTTGACCGCCGCGCGGCCTCGGCGACGCTCATCTCACCGGCCAGGATCGACAGCACGATCCGGACCCTCTCCTCCGGCGGCACCGCCGGCGGCCTCACCATGATCGATCAGACTCCTTCACAGGTCAGGACCCGCAAGAAACGAGCCCTGCCACAAAGTCTGACGCGCGACAGGTTCACACCGCTCTCAAGGGCTGACCGAAGCCGGGACACCCGCATGCGGCCGGTCCGCAGCGCGGTCGAGCCGCAAGCACAAGAGACCGGACAGTTATGCGGCACGACGCTGAGCCAGGGCGCGTATCCGTGCCGCGTCGATCGGGCGGACACCTTCGCTGACGGGATCGATGCAGATCAGTCGTCGGTGGAGTTCGCGAATGCGGACGTCGAGGTCGAGGTGGAGCCTGACGCGGCGTGCAAAGCGGAGTTCGGCGATGGTGCGGGGGTGGACGGCAAGACGGCGGGCGAGCTGGGTAGCTGGCCAGCCGGCGCGTTCCAAATCCCCCAGCAGCCGGGAAGCCTCCAGCGCGCTGGTCAGGCCGGGAGCCGTCGGCAAGCACCGAGGCGGCATCGCCACGCCCAAAACGGCGTCAGCGGTGGTGCGCGCGATGGGACGGCTGCTGCCGCGCAACAAACGGCGGATCAGCGTCACCGACAATCCGGAACGGCCGGCGATGTCTTGGGCCGACATGCCCCGTCCCCGCAGACGTTGCGCCCACGCGGTCGCCGGCTCCGCCGGAACCCGAGCGCTCAGACCATTGCGCTGATCTGCATCACGCTGGCGCCGCGCCCGTTGAGCAGCCCCCCGGCACTCGGGGCGTCGGCAGCCGTAATCCGCACACGACGGCTGACCGTGCCGCACCTTGGAGCCCCTCGGCCGCCGGTTGGTCGGTATGGGCCGGGCAACGTCAGCATAAGAAGTGGTTGTCATACGGTAGCCCTGCTCAGTGATCACGGTCGCGCTGCATTGGCAGCGAGACGGCCAGGCCCCCGCCGCCGCTGACCTGGCGACAGTATCGGGCACCTCAGACAGATGGAGGTCGCGCCGGCAATCGAGGGGTAGGACCGCGCTCGCCCGCGGCTAGTAACCCTGGCTTGGCGATCACGAGCGAAGCCAGATCATAGGGTCGCTGCGGTGAGACGTGCTACCGCCGAGGCGCCTGCGTCCAAGGTTCCGCGCGCCGTGCATACTCTGCGCCGGTACTCCCACCCACGGCCGCATGGCCAAGGCACGGCTGCCGCTCGGATAACGCTTCCGTGCCGCCCAAGGTCCAGCGCCTGCTGCGCGGCGGTGATCGTCTTCCCCGATCCGGTCGCCGAGACCAGCGTGGCGTGAAAGCGATAAGCCTCACTGCCTGCTGCGCCTGCGCCCGCACCGGCTCACGCCGCCGGGGGCAGGCGGTGAATGCTGCGTTCAGGCGTATCACGGACCCGTCCACCGGTATCGGGCAGTGCCTGGTCCGGCCCGGGGATGCGGGTCGGGGAATCATCGTGGCGGAGGTGTCTTCCCTCGTGGCGTGTGAAGTGTACAGTTCTGTACATGAGTGAGACGTTGCCGATCACCGAGGCCCGGGCCCGGTTCGGATCGCTGGTCCGGCGGGCTTCCCATGCCCGTGAGCGGATCACGATCACCGACCACGGACAGCCCGCCGCCGTGCTGATCAACCCGCAGGAACTCGCCGACATCGAGGACGCCCTGGCACTGGCCCAGTACCGGGCCCGGCAGGCAGCCGGCGAGACCACCAGTGTGCCGCATGACCAGGTCCGCGCCCGGCTCGGCCTGGAGCAGGCTTCTTGACCTGGACGATCATCTGGGACGAGCCGGCCATCGACGTCGCCGCCCGGTTCCTCAAGGACGACCCCGACGGCCTGCGCCAAGTGGTGGACGCCGTCGACCTGCTCGCCGACCAGCCACGCCCACCCGGCAGCGCCGAATACGGTTCACCGGACCTGCGGCGGATGCACGTGGGACGCTACCGCGTGATGTACGAGATCACCGACGCCACCGTCACGATCATCGTGATCCACATCGGCCGCACCGGCTGAGGCCTCGCCGCCAAGCACCCGGGGGCCGCGCCGTGTACCAGCGTGCAGCCGACAGCCAGTCCAAGGCGGATCTGCACAGTGCAACACAGGGAAGGACCACCGGTGGGAACACTCGGGGACAGCCTCGACCGCGCTGTTGAAGCTGCGTTCACCCGACCCATCCCTAAAACGGCCCCAGCCCAGATGCGCTACCTCGTCAAACAGCTCAAGAACACCCGGGCCGTCGCCCAACTCCTCGGAATCTCGCAGCGGACCGTGGAGCGCTACGTCAAAGACCAAATCAAACGCCCCCGCACCGACCTCGCCGCCCGCCTCGAACACGAAGTCCGACAGCGCTGGCAGCCCCACGTCCGCGCCCGCGCCAAACAAGCCGCGGCCACCACCGGCGGCATCGTCATCGACACCCGCGCCCGCTTCGGCTTCACCGCCGCCCCCGGATCCACCGACGACGCCCGCCTCCGCCTGATCACCCAGGCGCTGCCGCCGCAGTACGCGGCCCGCCTGTTCGAAGCCCAGGACCAAGGCGCCGGCGAACAGCAGCTGCGCGCGATCGCCGCCGAGGGCCTGCAGGAGATCTACTTCCGCGACCGCGGCCGCCGCGCCGCCGGCCTAGAGGTTGAGTTCACCGACATCGACTACATCGACTTTGAGCTGTAAGGGAGGGCGGCGCCGGGTGCGGCTGGGCAGACACCCTGAGCCGAAGCACGATAGTCGTCACATAGGCAGGCTTGTTGTCACTACTGACTTGTAATGCGTGATGTCGTGGGGTGCTGACAGGTCGTGATCGTCGCGGTACACCACGGTAATGAGGTATGCGCAGGGTGGCGGGCTGACTGCCGAGCGGAGGGCATTTCGCGAGCAGATCCGTCTGGACGCGGGCGAGATGTTCGCGGCCGGTTGCGACAACGCCGAGGTGGCGAGGGTGCTGCGGGTGCATGTGCGTTCGGTGCAGCGCTGGCGGCGTGAGTGGGCTGAGTGGGGTGAGGCGGGCCTGGTCTCGAAGGGGCCGGCGTCCTTGCCCAAGCTCAGCGACGAGTTGTTCGTGAAGCTGGAGGCGGCTTTGGCGTTGGGGGCGGTGGCGCACGGCTGGTCTGACGAGCGCTGGACGCTCGCGCGGATTAGGACGCTGATCGGGCGGATGTTCCACAAGAGCTACACCGTGCCCGGGGTGTGTCTGTTGCTGCACCGGCACGGCTGGTCGCCCCAGGTCCCGGCTCGCAGGGCGGTGCAGCGCGACGATGAGGCGGTTGCGACGTGGGTGAAGGAGACCTGGCCGGCCGTGGAACTACCGCGGCGGCGCTCGGGGCCTGGACCGTCTTCGCCGACGAGGCCGGGTTCTCGATGACGCCGCACATCGCCCGCACATGGTCCCCCACAGGTGTTACCCCGGTGATCCGGGTCAACGGCGGCAGCAGGCGGCACCTGTCGGTGGCCGCTCTGTGCTGCTACAAGCCGGGCGAGCGGCCGCGGTTGGTCTTCCGGCACACCGGTGACCGGCGGGTCGACGGCCGCAAAGGCTTCTCCTGGAAGGACTTACGAGACCTGCTCACCGCCGCCCACACCAAGCTCGGCGGACCGATCGTGCTGGTCTGGGACAACGTCGGCCTGCACCTCAGTCGCGCGATGCGCGCCTGGATCACGGCCCGGGACTGGCTCACCGTGTTCCAGTTGCCGGCCTATGCACCCGACCTCAACCCCGTGGAAGGGATCTGGTCCAGCCTGCGGCGCACCAGCCTGGCCAACATCGCCTTCACCGACTACACGCAACTGGTCACCGCAGTCCGCCGGGGCCTACGCCAGATCCAGTACCGGCCCACCATCATCACCGGCTGCCTCATCGGCACCGGCCTCGCCATAAGCCCCGGCGACATCACGCATTAATCCTCAGTAGCGGGGCTGCGGCGTGTTGTCGATCGCTTCGGCCAGCTGTCCGGCGTGGCCGTCAGGTAGGGGCTTGAGCGCTCGGTAGTAGGCGTGGTCGTCTGTCTGCCTGTGCCAGTGGCAGACGGTGTGCCGCTCTCGGCGCCAGATGGCACCAACATCGGGATCGTGGGCGATGTGCGGTGGGCAGGGAGCGAACGTGAAAGGCGTGCACGCGTTCAGGAGCTCGTCGGCGTCAGGTCCTGCAAGCCCTCCACCCGCAGCAACTGCAAGCGCTGGTACGACTCCGTGCCCGGGCGGGCCGTGTGGATGACGAGCTGTTGGTTGTGGTCGGAGTTGACGAGGACCTTGCAGTCGAGTTCGAGGATGCCGATCGCAGGGTGCCGGAAGCGTTTCGTGGCGGCGCGGCGTACGGCGACCTCGTGTTCGTCCCAGAGGCGGGCGAACTCCTCGCTCGCGACGCGTAGTTCGGCGACGAGGGAGGAGGGTTCGGGGTCCGTGGGGCGGGCCGAGGCCACCGCTCGCAGGCCGGCGACCTGCTCGCGGGCGCGCTGGGGCGGGCGGGCGAGGACGTCTCCGCTCAGCGCCCGTGACAGCGCGTTCTGGGCCAGGACCTCGCCGCCTCCGTCAGGCGAAGGGCGAGGGCCAGCGCTGGCGGAGAGCAGCAGCTGCGCCGCGGTGCCCTCGATCTGTTCATGAGGCATTGGTGTGGTTGGCGGAGGCGGGCGATTGGAGCGGGTCAGTGACGACCCAGTCGGCGCTGGAGCAGCCGCACCCAGGCACGGTCCGGACCAGTCATGCCCGCGCCCCGACCCCGCCTGCAGGCGGAGACGTCTGCGTGATCAAAGACCCGCACGGAGAGCTACGGTGACGGCGACAGCTGTACGCGGACGGTTCCGCCGGAGGTCAGGAGTGGCGTGGTGACGACCTTTTTGGGCGGAGCTGCGTCGCGCCTTCTGTGATCGTGAGGCACGGCATGATGCCCGACGCGATGCGCCGGGAGCCCGACGTCCTGGCGACCTGGAGGCTGCCGAGGCCCGGAGGGGCACGGCAGCCGTGGTGGACGAGGGTGCGCTTCGCCGCCGGTATGCCTGGCGCCCGGCATGGCGGCTGCGTGGCCTGGACCTGCGCGTCCGCGATTGTTTCCAGCCTGGTTGATCTCGAGCCGTGTCGCGTGAGCACCCCCGCAGACTTGCTGAGGGAGGCCGTGACCGGGTGGACGGAACGGGTTCGAGGCTGGACGCTGTTCGTCTGCCGTCCGACCGACTGCCGCCCACGCGCGGGCACCGCCGGTGATCACTGGCGCGATCCTCGCACGTGGTCTTCCCCACACTTCCCGAGCTCGAGTCACGGACCGCGGACCCTGGCAGGTCGTACCTATGCAAAGTGAGCCTCGATCGAGGGCCATGGCCCGTGGATGCATGGGCCGGGAAAACGCGTACCGAAGCCATGGGAGATCAGTGTGAAGCGCGCCGAGCCGTGACCGATTCCAAGCCCCTCCGTAATCGGCGAGCAGGACTGGCGGCGGCGCTGCTGACGCTCGGGGCGATCAATCTCACCGCCTGTGGGGGCGACGAGTCCGACACCGGTTCCGACAACCTTGTCAAGACGCAAGCCTCCGTCGACGCGGCGGCCGCCGAGGGCGCCTCCGACGCCCGCATAAAGATCAGCCCGAAGACCGGCGCCAGCGACGTGAGCATCTTCAGCGGCGCCAAAGTCTCGGTGACGGACGGCGAGCTCACCTCCGTCACCATGACTTCGGTCGCCGACGGCAAAGAGGTCGCCGGCACGATCGGCGCGGATGGCACGAGCTGGGCCCCCAACGCCCCGCTGGAGCGGGCCACCCAGTACAAGATCGCCGCCAAGGCGGAGGACGGCAAGGGCCGCAAGGCCGCCGAGAACTCCACCTTCACCACGGTCACCTCCGCGCACAGCTTCATCGGCTACTACACGCCCGAGAACGGCCAGACCGTCGGCGTGGGCATGCCGGTCTCGATCAACTTCACCAAGGCGATCGAGGACGAGAAGGCCGTCCAGTCGGCGATCGCGGTGACCTCCAGCAGCGGCCAGGAGGTCGTCGGCCACTGGTTCAACTCCACCCGGCTCGACTTCCGCCCCGAGTCCTACTGGCAGGCCGGCTCCACCGTCACCCTCAAGCTGAACCTCGACGGCGTCGAGGGCTCCAGCGGCGTCTACGGCGTCCAGAAGAAGACCGTCAGCTTCAAGATCGGCCGCAGCCAGGTCTCCACGGTCGACGCCGCCACCCACCGGATGAAGGTCGTCCGGGACGGCAAGGTCATCCGCAACATCCCGATCTCCGCCGGCTCGGACGAGAACACCACCTACAACGGCCAGATGGTGATGTCGGAGAAGTTCACCGAGACCCGGATGAACGGCGCCACGGTCGGTTTCACCGACGACGACGGCAAGGGCGAGTACGACATCAAGGACGCTCCGCACGCCATCCGACTCACAACCTCCGGCACCTACATCCACGGCAACTACTGGGGCGCCGACTCGGTGTTCGGCAACGTCAACACCAGCCACGGCTGCATCGGTCTAAACGACACCAAGGGCGCCAAGGACACCAGCACCGACGCGTACTGGTTCTTCAACAACTCGATCATCGGCGACGTCGTGATCATGAAGAACTCCAAGGACAAGACCGTCGACCCGGAGAACGGCCTCAACGGCTGGAACATGTCCTGGAGCGCCTGGAAGGCGGGCAGCGCGGTCTGAGACCGCAGCCGCACCACATCTCCCCGGCATTCACGCCCACAAACGCATGACACCCAGGCAGCCGGCCGGGGGGATCGGCAAGACAGGAAACAGCGCATGACAGCGAAGACGACCGCAGCCCGAGAATTGCCCGAAGCGGTCTTCGACCCGGCCCGGTTGGAGGCAGTGGCCGCTACCGGGCTGCTGGACACCGGGCCCGAGCGGGCGTTCGACGACATCGCGCACCTAGCCCTGGCGATCACAGGCGCGCAGATGGCTTTCTTCACCGTCGCTGACGGACGGCGGTCGTTCTGGAAGAGCGCAGTCGGCGTGGAAGCTACGACGGCACGCGAGAACGACATCCGCGCCTGTCACATGCTTCGGCCCAGGCGACCTTTCCATCCACTGTCTGAGCTGCCCCGAATTTCGTGGAGTCCGCGAGCGTGTGATCAAGCGGTCTGCGGGGTTTCCTCTAGCTGCGCCCAGTACGCCTGTTCGTATTCGTCGGGCGGGACGTAGCCGAGGGCGGAGTGGAGTCGTTCGCTGTTGTAGCATGCGACCCATTGGACGAGGGCGCTCGACCTGGTCGAAGTCCCGCCACGGTCCCTGATGCTCGATCAATTCAGCCTTGAACGTGCCGTTCAGGGCCTCGGCCATCGCGTTGTCGTAGCTGTCCGCGACGGACCCGACCGAGGCGGAGGCGCCGGCTTCTGCCAATCGCTCTGTGTAGCGAATGGACACGTATTGCGACCCGCGGTCGCTGTGGTGGATCCCCGCGTCCTTCTTGATCTTCTGGCGCCACAGCGCCATCTCCAGCGCATCCAGTGGCAGGTCGGTGCGCATGTGGGTGGCGGCCTGCCAGCCCACGATCCGGCGGGAGTACGCGTCCAGGACGAACGCCACATAGACCCAGCCTGACCAAGTGCGGATGTAGGTCAGGTCCGCGAGTCATAGCTGGTTCGGGCGCTCGGCGGTGAAACGCCGGTTGACCAGGTCCGGCGGGCGCGGCGCTGCCGGCTCCGGGATCGTGGTGCGACGCCGTTGTCCGCGGATGACGCCCTCGATCCCGAGCTCGCGCATCAGCCGCTCGACCGTGCAGCGCGCCACCTGGCGTCCGGAGCGGACCAGCGCGCGGGTGATCCGGCGGGCGCCGTAGGTGCGACCTGAGTCCTCCCACACAGCTCTGACCAGCGGAATCAACTCTTCATCGCGCAGGCGGCGGGCCGACTTCGGTCGTGTCTTGCGGGCGAAGTAGGTCGACGGCGACAGGTCCAGCACCCGGCAGACTGGGGGTGCCCCCTCTGGGGGAGATCGACCCCGAGGCCCATGTCGCGCAGATGGTCGATCACCTGCTCGGCCTCGTCCGGGGACGGTCGATCTCCTGGGTAAAAAACACCGAGGCGGCCTTCAAGATCTCGTTCGCCCGCCGCAACTCGGCATTCTCCTTGCGGAGTTCTTTCAGCTCGTCGCGTTCGGCGGTGGTGAGTCGGTCGTCGCGCTCGCCGGCGTCTGCCTCGGCCTGGCGGACCCAGGAGCGCAGGGCCTCCTTGTGGATGCCGAGGTCACGGGCGACGACGGGACGACCGGTCGAGCGGACCTCACGGACGGCGCGCTCGCGCAGTTCATCGGGGTACTTACGGGGTGCTGGCACTGCTGGTAGTTCTCCTTTACGCCTGGATCGTAACAAACCCAGACTTCAGGGACTCCACGAAGATCAGTGCAGCTCACCCACGCTGGCCGGCTGGTGGTATCTGGCCACGGTCATCGACCTGGCGACCCGCGAGGTAGTCGGGTACGCGATGGCCGATCACCACCGCGCCGTGTTCACCGGGCGGCTGGCCTCGGGGGCACTCGCCTCCTTCGAGGCCACCCGGATGGCCTCGGGGCGGCCTCGCCCGGACTCCGGAAGCCGCAGCTGACAACACTCTGCTGGACGTGCGAGTCCTCATCGACGCAGTGACTCCACCACTTTTGACCTCAGCCGCCACTGCCGCCTCATCCGGGCAATGAGGCCGGCCCCCGCCGCAGTACCAAGGCGGGGGCCAACTGACCGGGCTGGGAACACCCTGATGGATTTCGAGCCTGTCCTGCCTGGTCCAGCCTGGGCCGCTGCTGTTCCGAGTGCACGCGCAGTCAGCCACCTGGGTGACGACGCGGTCATTCCTGGCCGGTGCCATGCGCGTCTGCCTTGCCAGGCGTTGTGAATCGCTCCGGGTTCGGTGCAGAGCGTTGAACCTTGGAAGGATGCGCTCATGCCGGCGCAGAGGAAGTACCCAGCGGAGCTGATCGAGCGGGCCGTGCGGATGGTCGCTGAGAAGCGGGGGCAGTCTCCGGGGCGGTCGGGGATCATCCGGGAGGTCGGAGATCTTCTCGGGATTCATCCCGAGGCCCTGCGGCACTGGGTGAAGAAGGCCGAGGCCCAGGCCGATCCGCGGGCGGCTGCCGCTCAGCAGGAGCGTGAGCGGATCAGGGAACTGGAGAAGGAGGTCACCGAGCTGCGGCGGGCGAATGAGATCCTCAAGGCTGCGGCCGTTTTTTTCGCCTCCGAACTCGACCCGAAGCCGCCGCGTTGATCCGTTTCATCGATGCTCACCGCGAACGGTTCGGCGTTGAGGCGATCTGCCGCACCTTGACCTGGGCTGGCACCCCCGCCTCGGCCTCCACCTACTACGCGGCCAAGCGTCGGCCTCCCTCGGCGCGGTCGGTGCGCGATACCGAGTTGATCCAGGAGATCCGGCGGATCCATCAGGTCAACTATGGCGTCTACGGGGCGCGGAAGGTCTGGCATCAGTTACGGCGTGAGGGCACCGAGGTTGCGCGGTGCACCGTTGAGCGTCTGATGCGCCAGGCAGGCCTGGCTGGAGCGGTCCGCGGACGACGGATACGGACCACCTTGCCGGGCAAGGATGGGTGCCGGGCAGGTGACCTGGTCAACCGTGACTTCGACGCCGAGCGGCCTAACCGGTTGTGGGTCGCGGACTTCACCTACGTGCCCACCTGGGCCGGGACCGTCTATGTCGCATTCTGCGTGGATGCCTTCTCGCGCCGGATCCTGGGCTGGAAGGCGTCGCGGAGCAAGCAGACATCCCTGGTCCTGGACGTGGTCGAGCAGGCCCTGTGGCAGCGCGGCTACCGGCCGAACGAGCAGGTCAGCGGCTTGATCCATCACTCGGATGCCGGCAGTCAATACACCTCGATCGCGTTCACCGAGCGCTTGGCCGAGGCCGGCATCGCACCCTCGATCGGGACCGTCGCCGACGCGTATGACAACGCCCTGGCCGAGTCTGCGATCGGCCTGTTCAAGACCGAACTCATCAACCGCAACAAGCCCTGGAAGACCTTCACCGACGTCGAGTTCGCCACTGCCGAGTGGATCGACTGGTACAACCACCAGCGCCTACACGGAGCCCTCGGCCACACCACCCCAGCCGAGTACGAAGACGCCTACCATCACCAACACACCCACGCCGACGAACCCGTCAGCGCGTGACATCCCGCTCGACACCAAACCCGGAGCGATTCATTGAGCTGTTCCTGAATGTCGACGACAGGCACCGTCCAGCCGACGCGTCCTCAAAACAGGTCGCCTGGCGCCTGAGGGTGCAGGCGTCATCTCCCATGGGAGGGGTGCTTGCGCATGACCTGGTTGGCGGCGGCCTTCTGTAACAGGCCGTAAGCGAGGACCGGCAGCAGCAGATGCGGCCGGTCAGGCAGCGCCGTGGAAATCAGGACGGCACTCGCACTGCTGTTGTTCATCCCGCAGGCCAGGGTCACAGAGGACTGGGCACCCGCGTCCAGGCGCAGTAAACGTGCGGCGGTCCGGCCCAGTGTGAACGACAGGACGCACAGCGCTGACGCCACCGCCAGGGACGCCACGAACGGCACCGGCCGTGGGTGAGCGAAGAAGGAGCTGAGCGCGCCGCTGGCGTTGGTGTAGGTGAGGACGACCGAGCCCCCGAGTGAGGCGGGAAGCACCGTGCTGGAGAGCCGATGCAGCACGCTGCGTGGCAGCATCACCGCGCAGGCTAGGCCTGCGGCGCAGGGCAGCAGCACGGAGGTGATGGCGAAGCCGTCTGCGGCGACGTGCGCAGCGCGCGACAGCGTGCCCGCGTAGTTGCCGCGGAGCAGGGGAGACAGGATCTTGAACGTCCAGGGGATGGTGAAGGGACTGACAAGGGTGGACGCGAGCACGATGCCCACCATGATTGCCTGGTCGCCGCCGCCTTGAGCGGTCCACACCGTGGCGCCCGCTGCGACAGGCATCGCTGCGATCAGGATCATCGCCGTGATCATGCCGCTGCCGCCGTCGGTGTCCGGCGTGTGGTGCAGGACGAAAGCGACCATGGGGATCACCAGCAGCGGGGCGGCCACGTGCAGTAGCAGCCCTGCCAGCAGAGCCACCGGCCGACGCAGGCGGCCGCCCAGCATGCGCAGCGGCACCTGCAACCCGGCGGCGAACAAGATCAGGCACAGCAGCGCCTGGGGCAGGTTCCAGTGCACCGCCTGCCCGGCCGCCCGAAGATCGAGCGGCCGGCGCAGCCAGCGACCCGGCGACGGCCAGACCACAGCGGCTACGTAGGCCACGACGACGGCGCTTGTCAGACGGCGCCGCAGCCAGGTAGCCGCAGGCGCCTGCGAAGACAGCGGGGTACGGGCAGGCATGCCTGGCATGCTCCGTCACACAACGCGCCCGCGGCCGTGTGACCGGCCGACGCTCAGGATGCGTTCAGGTTCCCGGTGGCACCGTCGGGCCCTATGACTACTGAGATGTCTGAGACCTCTGGCTCCTCCGGAGCCGCCGCCTCCGGTCGGCACATTCGGTGGAACAAGGTGCCCGAGGTGACCGTGTACTTCTGGGTGATCAAGGTGCTCTGTACGACCGTCGGTGAGACGGCCGCGGACCTGCTGAACGAGAAGCTGGGGCTGGGCCTGACCGGGGTGTCGCTCCTGATGAGCGTGCTGTTGGCCGGGGTGCTCGTGGTGCAGTTCCGCACCCGCGCCTACCGTCCCGCCGTGTACTGGCTGGCCGTGGCGCTGATAAGCGTCGTCGGCACCCTGATCAGCGACAACCTTACCGATAACCTGAACGTGCCGCTGGAGACCAGCACCACGGTGTTCGCCATCGCGCTCGTGGCAGTGTTTGCCGCCTGGTACCGCACCGAACGCACTCTTTCCATCCACCACGTCGACACCGTCCGCCGCGAGGCCTTCTACTGGCTGGCAGTGCTGTTCACCTTCGCCCTCGGCACCGCCGCCGGCGACCTGGTCGCCGAGCGCATGAACCTCGGCTACTGGATCTCCGCCGGCCTGTTCGCCCTGGCGATCGCCGCAGTCGCGGTGGCACACTTCGCCCTCGGTCTCAACGCGGTGTGGAGCTTTTGGATCGCCTACGTCCTCACCCGGCCGCTGGGCGCGTCGATCGGCGACTACCTTTCCCAGCCCACAGCCGACGGCGGCCTGGGTCTGGGCACCGTGATCACCAGTGTCCTGTTCCTGGCAGTCATCCTCGGACTGGTCATCCACCTCACCGTGTCCCGGCGCGACGTCATCGAAGCCGACCGCCGCCCTCTGCAGGCGAACTGACACAGGCCCACCCGCCAGGGCCGCGGAGCCACTGCGTACGCCTGCGCATGCTTCGGCGGTGTCAGCCGGCCGGCAGCGTGACCGCGAAGCGCGCTCCCGACGGCAGCCGGGGCTCGAAGTGGACATCGCCACCGGCCGAGCGGGCCAGGCGCCGCGCAAGCGGCAAGCCCAGGCCCGCTCCGTGGTGCCCGTCGCCGGGGTCGGCCCGTCGGCCCGGCTGGAACAGGTGCGGGACGAAGGAAACCGGAACGCCGGGGCCGTCGTCGAGTACCTCCACCCGCACTTGGTGGGTGTCCTTCAGGACGTGCACGGTCACCTGCGTCCGGGCGTGGCGTAGCGCGTTGTCCACCAGGGGGCTGATCATGCGCTCCAGCAGGGCCGCCGATACTCCGGCCACCACCGTGCCGCCACCGTCGACGGTGAGGGCGACCTTCTCCGCGGCACCCCGCCGGTCCGCCAGCCGCCGCAGCACCGGCATGACCGGGGTCGTTCCACGAGCGGTGCGGGCCGCGCCTTGCGCGTCCGCCAGCAGGGTGTCGCAGATGGTGCCCATGGACCGGGCGGCGTCGGCGATGACGGCGTGCGCGGCGCGGGTGTCGGGACCGGAGCGGGGCTGTGCCTGAAGCCAGTCGACTTCGGCGACGATCCGGGCGAGCGGGGTGCGCAGCTCGTGCGACAGTTCCCTGGTCAGCTGCTGCTCATGGCGCAGCACGGCGCGTATGCGGTCCAGCAACGCGTCCAAGGACACACCGAGCCGGGCAAGTTCGGTCGGACCGCCCGGCGCGCCGAAACGCTCCTGGGAGGCAGCCGCGCTCCACTGGGTGGCCTGTTCCGTCATCTCTCCCACGGGACGCAGCGCCCGCCCGACCGCCAGCCTGGCGAGACCGTACATGCAGGCCAGGACCGCGCCATCCAGTGCGAGCGAGCCGGCCAGCAGGGTGTCGGCCGATGCCTGGTAGGGGGACAGGTCCAAGGCGGTCACCACCGCGGCTGCCGGACCGGTCTGGGTGCGGGTGTCCCCGGCAGGTGCCGAACAAAGCCGTACCGGATCGCCGCCTGCGACGGTGACGCAACGGCGGCCACGCGGTGCCGCGAGTCCTTCTGCTGCCTGGGACAGCCGGCTGCTGATCGGGGCGGAGGCGGGGTGCTCGATCAGCCGGGTGCCGTCGAAGATCCATACGTTGGTGTCGAACAGCGCGTCGTCCGGCATCTCCATCACGCGCACCGGCACGTGGCGCGTGTCGACCGTGGCCATGACCGCGGCGGCACGGGTACGGAGTTCGTCGTCTGCCTGATGCTGCAGATGGACGCGCGCCACGGCGTTGAACACCACGGTCAAGATGATCATCAGCAGGGCCGCGGCAGCAAGCGTGATCAGGGACAGCCTGCCACGCAGGGTGCGGGGCCGCAGACGGCGGTAGAGCACCGTCATGACAGGCGGTGCCCGATGCCGCGGACGGTACCGATCGTCAACTCGCTGCCGGCCTCTCGCAGTTTGCGCCGCAACCGGGTCAGGTACTGGTCGAGGGTGTTGTCGCTGACGTGAGCCCCCTCGGGCCAGCCCGCCCGGACCAGGTCCCTTCTGCGCACCATGACCCCGGACGCGGCCATGAACGCCGCCAGCAGACGGAACTCCGTAGGAGTCAGGGCCACCTCCGCCTCCCGCATAGTGAAGGTGTACGACACGGGGTTCAGCACCACATCGCCCACTGCCACCGGCGCAGGCGGCCCGGCACGCCGGAGCGCGGCGTGCAGCCGGGCGGTGAGCTCCTCCAGATGAAAGGGCTTGGGCAGGTAGTCATCGCCCCCAGCGGAGAAACCGCTGAGGCGGTCGGTGAGCCGATGGTGAGCGGTCAGGAACAGCACGGGCGCGAGGAACCCGTTGGCGCGCATCGCCTGGCACACATCACGCCCGTCCGCGTCGGGCAGACCGACGTCCAGGACCACGGCGTCGACCGTCCCCGCGACCAGCCGCAATGCCGTGGCGCCGTCCGGCGCGGGCACCGTGTCGAACCCCTCGTCCCGTAGCCCTCGCAGCAGCACATCGCGCAGTGCCGCGTCGTCCTCCACCACCAGGACGCGCCGGCGGTTCACGGGCCGCGTCACCCGGCCTCGGCCCTCGGGGCCTGCTCCCCGGCATGGTGCCCCGCCCCCGCCGTGGGGGGACCGGGAAGCACGCGGACGACGACGGCACCGCCCCGTGGGCAGGCGATCTGACCGGCAGGCTGAGCGTGTGCGGTCCGGCCCAGGATGCGCGGACGCGCTCCTTGACGTGCGGCCACGTCCGGCACCGTGCGGCCTGCCACTGGGCGCCGCGCGGCGGCTTCGGCGGCGATCGCCCGCTGCCGCTCGGCATGTCGGACGACAGCCCCGGCCGGGGTGGGCAGGACCGTGTTGGCCAGTGGCGAAGGCGCCGCTGCGAGCAACGGGACGGACATCGGCGTGAGCCCCTTTCCACGGTCGGCGATCCGGCGAGTGCGGGGGCCGCACACACCACGATCATCTACAGGTGTGTAGAAGTTCTACGTCACTGTAGACGATCCGGTCGGCCGGCCAGGCATGTCACCCACCGGACCGCGGACCGGCGGCCGCCTCCCGGTCCAGTGATCACGCAGCGGCCCGACAGTGAGCCCACGCTCCTGACACGTGTCGAGGATGCGCGGCAGGGCACCGAGCGCGGAGCGCCAGGCACCGGGGGCGGAGGTGCAGTCGGAATCGTGGAGCAGGATCGTCCCGCCCCCGCGCAGGTCGGCGGTGACCGTACGGTGGACGGACCGCGGTGTGGCACGCGCCCGCCAGTCCTCACCCCAGCAGGTCCACAGCACCGGGGTGAGCCCCAGCCGGCGCGCAGCCAGATGTGCGGCAGTGGTCATCACCCCATACGGAGGCCGGAACAGCCGGGGCTGCCGGCCGGTGAGGTCAGCGACAAGATCACGAGTGCGGGCCAGCTCGTCGTAGGTGGCCCGAGGCCCGCGCAACAGCAGGGGGCGGTGATGCCACCCGTGGATGGCGATCTCGTGCCCGGTCAAGGCGATGTCGCGGACCAGCCCGGGGGAGCGGCGTGCCTCGGTGCCCAGGAGGAAAAACGTGGCGTGCACCCGGCGGGCGGCGAGCAAGCGCAGGAAGAACGGCGTAGACAGCGGGTCGGGGCCGTCATCGAAGGTCAGGGCCACATGGTCGCTCCGGCCCTGCCCGGACAGGCGGGGCATGACGCGGTTGCGCAGCGGCCCGAAGGTGGAGACGACGGGCGCCGCATGGGCGGCCGCGAGAGCAGGCAGCGCCACGAGAGCAGTGGCGCGCAGGAGTCGGGCAGCGGTCACGGCTGGGTTCCCTCGAAGGTCGGCGCGGGCGTGAAGTCGTCGGGGTCGAGCCGCTGGTCGATGGCACGCAGCAGGCCGGGATAGTCGTGCGAGGTAGCCGCCATGCCCAGGCCGACACCCCCCGCCCACAGCGCGCACGCCACAACGACGGTGGCGGCAAGCCGCTGAAAGGCCAGACGCGGACGGGTCGGCCGAGGAGTACGGGGGAGCGGCCTCGCCGTGCGTGCGATCTCAGCGCTGACAGCCGCCGCGCGGCCAGGCGCCGCGGCGACGGCCTTGACGCCGTTGGAAGCCCGCAGGACGACGGCCGCCGGACCGGTGTCCGGCCCGGCGGCGAACAGGGCCAGCCCCGCAGCACGTTGCCGCAGTCCGCGAGGGCCGTGGATGAGGTCGGCAAGGTCAGGGGCGAGATCGTCGGGCTCGCGAATCCAGGCAGCCAGACCCGCCTCATCCAAAGCGGCGGCATTGGTCAAGCCATGGCCGGGTATGCAGCGATAACTGGCGACAGGCAGCCCGCAGGCGAACGCCTCCAGCGACGTGAGACCACCCGCGTTCTGCACCAGAACATCTGCGGCGTGCATGAGCGCCGGCATGTCGTCGGTCCACCCGAAGACATGCCCGACACCATCCGCCCGCAGCCGCTCAGCCAGAGCGCTATTGCGGCCGCAGACAACAACCGGGAGCGCAGCACCGCTGGCACGAATCTCCGCAGCGACCTGCCGCACCGGCCCCACACCCCAGGAACCGGCCACCAGCAACGCCAGCGGAACGCCTGCCGGCAGCCCCAGCCGGGCACGCGCCACCTGCCGCTCCAGCAGGCCACCTGGAACAAACCGCGGATCCGTCACCGGCCCGCACACCCGCACATCGGACGCGCCAAGAGCCCGCGCCTGCGCGGCGGGAACAGCATGCGCCGCCAGATGAATGTCCACCCCAGGCGCCACCCACAGAGGATGCACCGAGAAGTCGGTCAGGTAAGTGAGAACGGGCACGGCCAGCTGGCCATCGAGACGCAGAGCGCCAAGGACGCGACTGGCACCCGGATAGGTCGACACGACCACGCGGGTATCGGCAGACAGTGCCCTCAGCACCGGCCGCTCGGCGGCACGCAGCAGAGCGCGGGCCGGGGCACTGGTGCCGCCCGCATCCTCGGTGCTGCTGTAGATCCGCTGATAGGCCCACGGCGCATGGACCAGAAGCCGGTGATAGCCGTCACTGAGCGCCCGGCCGAACCGCCCCGGCAGCAGATTAAGTAGGTCGAACCGGTCCACAGTAGCGCCGCTGACAGCAATGCGCCGGGCCAGTTCGGCGGCAGCGCCGTCATGGCCCGCTCCCATGCTGGCGGAGATGATCGCGACTCTGCCTGGTGGCACCGGCCACCCGGATCCTGGAGCGGCGTCCGCCGTGCTCGGGTCAACCGTTCCGCCGACGTGCGACATGGGCTTTCCTCCGTGCGCTGATGGGAGCGGCGAAACTCTACAACATGTAGTAGTTCGCGTGACCGCCGTCGATGCCCCGCCCTCTACAGGCGGTAGTAGGTCCGGCGGTAACCTGGAGGGCCGAGCCGAGAAGGGGGCAAGCCCAGTGCCCGAAGCCAGGGGCGACGAGACCGATGCGACACCCCGCCGCGCACGCGGCGAACTCGAACGCGACGTCCTTGCCGCACTCTGGGCGGCCGACGGCCCCATGACAGCAGGCCAGGTACAGGAACGGCTGCTGGGAGACCTGGCCTATACCACCGTCCTGACCATCCTGGTCCGACTGTACGGCAAGGGCATGCTGCTCCGCCGACGTCAAGGGCGCGGCTACGTCTACGAAGCCACCCGCGACGAGGCGTCCCACACCGCACAGCGCATGCGCACTCTGCTCGACGCAGGATCGGACCGGGAAGCCGTGCTCGCCCGCTTCGTTTCCGAACTGTCCAGCGAAGACGAGCAGATGCTGCAACGACTCCTAGCCGGCAACGAGGCGCGCGACGGGACCGCTTCCCGTCGCACTCGAACGGGGCGGTAAGGCCCGTTGGATGGGCGTCGCTCCGTCTGTGGAGCCGGCGATTGAGGTCTGGCTTGTGTGGGGTCCTTTGCTCACGCGGGATGCCCTTCGTCGGCAGGGTCTCATGTCTATCTACAAGATGTAGTAGAAGCCCGTACGGTTCCCTGGTCGAAGGATGGAGGACCGGCCGGACTGGCTCTCAACTCTGACTGTCCACTCCGGGAGCAGACCTGACGGCTGCTACGGCGAGGCGCTGGAACAGTCGCGGTACCTTCAGCACACCATTGATGAAGTTCTCCGGCTGGCCCGGAGCGAAGCGTCCTCTCCGGGCGGCCCCGCGGTCCGCGCCGTCGGCGAGGTCCTCGAGCAGGCGGAGCGCCGGTGCATGGGCCGCTGGCCCAGGACGGCCGGCGTCTGACCGTCGCACCGGAACCCGGAACCGCCCGGCTCGGCGTTCCGGGCCAGATCAACGATCAGATCCTGGATGTCCTGCTCGACAACGCCCACCGGCACGGACGCGGCGCGGTGCGCGTGACCGTCAGGGAACTCGGGGGAGTCCTCGCCTTGGATGTGGAAGACGAGGGCACGCTCACGCTGGATCCGACCAGTCTGTTCTCCCGCGGCACCACCACCGGCCAGGGCAGCGGCATCGGGCTGGCCCTTGCCAGAGAAATGGCTGCCGCCGCGGACGGCCGACTTGACCTGACCCGCGACCATCCAACGACCTTCACCCTGCTGCTGCCTCACCAAGGCGAGGACCCCGGCGCAGCGTCATGACACCCCGATCGGCCCGCCCCCGCCGACCACCGACGTGCTCCTAGCGGCACTTATCGCTGCAGGGCCGCGCGAGCCGCAGCCCGTCGACGGCCCGATCCGGGCCATGGGGGCCCGAATCCCGGACGCCCGGCGTGCCCTGCCGTCGTCCTGCCGCGTCCGCTCTTAGACTGCAACCGACCGTCTACATGTCTGTAGACAAACATGCGAGGGGTGCTGCCCAGCGGGCACTCGCTCTGTCAGCAAGGTCGCCAGCCATGCCCTCCGCGATGCCTGAAGCAGCACGCCTCGTGAGCGCGGCCCGACGATCGTCCGACGGCCCGTTCGACGCGCGATCCGGCCCGATAGCCGGCTGAACCCGTCGCGGAACACCCCGCGCGAGGGCGGCCGGACGGCGAATCCTTTCCGGCTCCTCCGTGACGCCAGCACTCATTCACTACACCCCGGAGGGACGGAGATGGAGAAACCGCTGACCCTTGCTCGGAAACCCGCCGCCGGCATCGGCGAGAACGCAAGTACGGAGGCAGTCGGGAAACTGCCGCAGGTCTCCGCTGCTTTCTGGATCATGAAGATCGCTGCGACGACGCTGGGTGAGACCGCAGGCGACCTCTTCGCCCAGACGCTCAAGATCGGCTACTTCCTCACCACCATCGCCCTGTTCGTGATCTTCTTGGGCACGCTGGCCGTGCAGCTCCGGTCGCGGCGCTACAACCCCTTCGTCTACTGGACGGTCATCCTCTCGACCAGCACGGCCGGCACCACGATGTCCGACTTCATGAACCGTGATGCCGGCGCCAAGTACCTCGCCCACGGCTCGACATCACTGGGCTGGGGACCTCAGGGGCTGGGGCTGGGCTACCCCGCCGGCGCGGGCATCCTCGTCTCCCTGCTGATCGCGATCTTCGCCGCCTGGCGCCTGACCCGACTGCCGTTCACCCTCCAGGACATCCACACCTTCCGCGCCGAAACCCTGTTCTGGACGGCCATCCTCGTGTCCAACACCCTGGGCACCTCGATGGGCGACTTCCTGTCCGACAGCTCCGGACTCGGCTACGCAGGCGGCGCACTGCTCATCACCGGACTGCTCGCATGCCTGCTCGCCCTGATGTACGTCCCCGCCGTACCCAACGTGCTGCTGTTCTGGATCGCCTTCGTACTCACCCGCCCCTTGGGCGCCACCGCGGGCGACTTCCTGACCAAGCCCACCGCCAAGGGCGGCCTCGACCTCGGCACCGCAGGTTCTTCGGCAGTGCTCCTTGCGATCCTGTTCGGATTCATGGGATACGCCCACCTTCGCGAGCGCCGAAGCACCGGCACACGAGGCGGGCGGCCTGCACGGACGGCATGACGAGTTGCCGGGTCCTCCGGATACGCGCGGCCGAACCGGAACGCAGAGGCCACCGGATCCCCGGTGAGAGGCGTCGGCCGGACATTCACCGGAGCCGGCTCCCACCCGAGGGCCGCTGCCCCCGCGGGCTGCGGCTCCCTTACCCGGCGCCGACGACTTCCAGCAGAAGGTGAAGGTCGCGCACGGCGTCAACGGTGGACATGGCCGCTGCCGCCAGGACTACGGCAGTAGCGACGGCCAGGGCCGGGTGGTGGCGAAGCGGCGGAGCGAGAAGAGCAGCGACCCGACGGGGCACGGGCCCGGCTCCGGCGAGCGGGGAGGTGCGGCGCCCGAGAATGCCCAGGGATGCCCATGCGGGCCGGGCGGGAGCTCGATGGGCGGCGAGGGCGGCCCTGCCGACCGTGTGGGCCACCCGCCTGCGGTCGCCGGTGCGGGCGACGGCGTTCTCGTCGGACCAGCGTTCGATCGTGTACGTCACGGCAGCGGCGAGAGGGCGCAGGAAGGGGTTGGCGGCCGCGCCGAGCTGGGCGAATGCGACGAAGGCGTAGTGGTGGCCGGTCAGGTGGGCGCGTTCGTGAGCGAGCAGGATGTCGCGCTCGGAGGCGTCCAGGGTGCGCAGCATGCCGGTGGAGACCACCACGCGGCCGGGAAGGCCGGGAACCGCGAAGGCGTCGGGGATCTCGTCGTCAACCACGACCAGACCGTCGTGCGTGGGCATGCAGGCCGCCTCAAGCGCGGCGGTGGCCAGCGAGCGGGCGCGGTACCAGAGCATGCGGGCGGCCATGAGGACAGCGACGCCCAGGAGCAGGCCGGCGATCAGCGCCACGGACATCTCAGCGGGGTCGTTCCGCTGTGCTGCCCGCGCTGACCAGTGCCCGAGGGCGGCCAGCTGCGGGATGCGGATCAGGCCGGTGACTGCCAGCAAGCCCAGCGACACCGTGCTTGCCGCGCCCAGGACCACGCAGATGGCAGTGAGCAGCCAGGTGGCCAGGCGTGGATCGCAGCGATTCGACAGAGGCCGTGCCCCGAGCGGGGCGAGCAGAGACAGCAGCAGCGGGAGGTAGACGGCGATGCGCATCCGGGCGCCCCTCTACGGATTCTGGTCGGGGCCGAGCAGTTGGCGCAGCAGATCCGCATCGGCGTCCGACAGCCCGTCGGCGAAGCGGGCGAGGACGGCCTCGCGGTCGGGCCGCTCCTCCAGGACGGAACGCATACGACGGGCGGCGAAGCCGGGCTCGTCCGTCACCGGGGCGTAGGCGTAGGCGCGGCCCCGCTGGGTGCGGGTCAGCAGCTGCTTGGTGTGCATGCGGGTGAGGATCGTCACCACGGTGCTGTACGTCAGCTCGCTGCCGAGGCGTTCGGCTACCTCGCCGGGGGTCAGCGCGCCGTCGGCCTGCTGGAGCAGGCCCAGGATCTCGGCCTCGCGCTCGCCGTTGGCCCGCTTCGGGCCGCGGCCTTGCATGGGAGTGCTCATGGAGTTTGCCGGTCCTCCTCTCGTCTTCTACAGTCGTGTAAAACTTCTACGACGGTGTAAAAGCCGCCGTCCCCCGAGTGTGCCATGCGCCCGCACCAGACAGCACGGCCCCCTGGCTGCGCACGGCAGGAAAGGCTTACCGGTGCCCCTCGCCCTCAACCCGCTGGACGCCACATCGCTGCTGACGACGTTCGGCACGGCAGGCGTCTTCCTGGTGCTGTTCGCCGAGACCGGGCTGCTGATCGGGTTCTTCCTGCCCGGCGACTCCCTGCTGTTCACCGCCGGGCTGCTGTGCACCACCGGCGCGCACGGCCTGCACCTGTCCCTGCCCCGGGTGCTTGTGGCGGCCGCGGCCGGGGCGCTGCTCGGCGCGCAGGCCGGCTACCTGATCGGCCGCCGCGCCGGACGGACCCTGCTGACCCGGGCCCGCAACCGGCACCTGATCGACGGCATGACCCGGGCCGAGGACCTGCTCGCCCGGTACGGCCACGGCAAGGCGATCGTCTTCGCCCGCTTCATCCCGGTCGTACGCACCGTGCTCAACCCGCTCGCCGGTATCGTCCGCGTACCCGCCCGAACCTTCGCGCTCTGGCAGATCACCGGCGGCCTGGCGTGGACAGTCGGGCTCGTCCTCGGCGGCTACGCCCTCGGCGAGACCGTCCCCGACGTCGACCGCTACCTCCTCCCCATCGTCGGCGTCATCGTCGCCGTGTCCCTGCTGCCGCTGGCCCTGGAACTGCTCCGCTCGCGCCGTCGTACCGGCACGGAAACGAGCCGGGGGCCCGCCGCATGAAGATCACCTTCCTGATCCACAACGTCTACGGGATCGGCGGCACCATCCGCACCACGCTCAACCTCGCCACAGCCCTGGCCGGCCGGCACGAGGTGACGGTGGTCTCGATGCTGCGCCACCGTGCCGATCCCCGCTTCGCCGTCGACCCCCGCGTGACCGTCGTGCCCCTGGTCGACATCCGCCCGGACTCCGCCGACGCGGCCGACCCGCTGACACACGAGCCGGCCCGTGTCTTCCCCGGCGCGGAGAAGCGGTACAAGCAGTACAACCGCCTCACCGACCAGCGTGTCGAGCAGTACCTGAGCACCTGCGACGCGGACGTCATCATCGGGACCCGGCCCGGCATCAACGTCTACCTGGCCCGCCTCGGCCCTGCCCGCGCCCTGCGCATCGCACAGGAGCACCTCACCCACGACGGCCACGGCAAGAAGCTCCGCGCCCACCTCGCCCGCTCGTACCGCGAGCTGGACGCGGTGGTCACCACCACCGAAGCGGACGCCGCCGCCTACCGGGCGAAGATGAGCCTGCCCGGCGTACACATCCTCGCCATACCCAACAGCGTCCCCGACCCCAGCCTGCCGCCCACGCAGGAGACACCGAAGGTGATCGCCGCAGCCGGCCGGCTGGTCCGCGGCAAGCGGTTCGACCTGCTCATCGAGGCGTTCGCGCAGGTCGCCGCCAAGTACCCCGACTGGACGTTGCGCATCTACGGCACGGGAACCGACCAGCAGCGGCTCCAGCAACTCATCGACCAGCACGACCTGGGACGGCAGGCGCGGCTGATGGGCGCGGTCTCACCGATCGAGGCCGAGTTCGCCAAGGCCTCGATCGTCGCCTCCGCCTCCGACGCCGAGTCCTTCGGCATGACGCTGGTCGAGGCGATGCGCTGCGGCGTACCGGTCGTCGCCACCGACTGCCCGCTCGGCCCCGCCGAGATCATCGACGACGGCGTCGACGGCCGCCTGGTCCCCCTGCGCGACCCGCAGGCCCTGGCCTCCGCGCTGTGCGACCTGATCGCCGACGAACCCGGCCGGCTCCGCATGGGCCAGGCCGCCCGCCACGCCGCCGAACGCTTCGACCCCGCCCACGTCGCCCGCGCCTACGAGGAACTGCTCACCAACCTCGCCGCCTCCCGGCGCTCCCGCACCTGGCAGCGCCACAGGGCCCGCTGGCGCAGCCGGGCGCGCCGGGCCCTGCGCCGACTGCGCCGCTGAGCCCGCCCGCACCGCACGACAACCACCGCCCGCACCGCGTCACAGAAACGGACCCAGATGAGCGCCATCAGCATCGGCCAGGCCGCAGTCCTGGGAGTGGTCGAAGGAATCACGGAATTCCTCCCCATCTCCTCCACCGGCCACCTGAAGATCACCGAAGGGCTGATGGGCATCCCCGTCGACGACACCTCGGTCGTCGGCTTCACCGCCGTCATCCAGGTCGGCGCGATCGCCGCCGTGCTCGTGTACTTCCTCAAGGACATCGTGCGCATCGTCTCCGCCTGGGGCCGCGGCATCCGCAACCGCGATGAACGCCACCACCACGACTACAAGTTCGCCTGGTGGGTCGTCTACGCGACCATCCCGGTGGTCGTCGTCGGCCTGGCCGCCAAACCACTCATCGAAGGCCCGCTCGCCTCGCTGTGGGTGGTGGCCGGCTCCCTGATCGTGGGCAGCGTCGTGATGTGGGCGGCGGACCAGATGGGCCGCCACAAGCGCGGCGAGGACGACACCAGCCTCAAGGACGCCATGCTGGTCGGCAGTTCGCAGATCCTGGCGCTCCTCTTCCCCGGGTTCTCCCGCTCCGGCGCCACCATGTCCACCGCCCTCGTCCTCGACCTCGACCGGGTCGCCGCCACCCGGCTCTCCTTCTTCCTCGGCATCCCCGCACTGACCGGCGCCGGACTGTACGAACTGAAGGACGCCGTGGGGTCAGGGGCCGCCGCCGCTCCACTCGTCGTCGGGACCGCCGTCTCCTTCGTCGTCGCCTACGCCTCCATCGCGTGGCTGCTGAAGTTCGTCGCCAAACACTCCTTCAACGCCTTCGTGATCTACCGCGTCGTCGTCGGAGTGCTGCTGTTCGGCCTGCTCGCCACCGGTGTGCTGACCGCGTGAGGAACAGCAAACAGGCACTGGCTCTCCTCCACGGAGCTGAAGTCGGGCACCTACGACGCCGCCGGCCACGCCGCCCGGTCGTACCTGATGTTCGATGTGGTGAAGGGCAAGCACATCACTGGAGCTGGCACCCAGGCCCGCCGGATCGCCACGAGCTGGTCATCGTCGACCATGACCCGGGGCGCTCTGCCGTCGACCGCGACCACGGGGGCGGTGACCAACAAGGCGGCCCTGGGCGGGCTGGAACTCCTCCTGCGCGGCTGGCACTGTGACCGCATAGTCGCCGGGGTCGTCAGACTCTGGGTGTAGCTGCCTACGAACGCGTCATGACCGGATTGCAAGGGATCACCGCAACTTCCGCTGGAGTAGTCGCGGTCATCAACCAAGGCGAAGAGGCCTACCGAGTCACTCGGTGCTCCACTGTCTCAGTCCCGGTGGCTGCACGCACGACTGACCACGGCCCGGCGTGACCCGCTCACCGGCGTGTGGACGCGGGGGGCATTCACCCGGTGCTGCGCGACCCGCGCGCCGTGGTCGTGCTGGCCGACGTCGACCATGTTGACCGGACTACGGCAGGACACGCCGATGTGCACGGGAGGTGCGGCCCACCTACCAAGCACGCCGCACCGCGCTACCACCTGCATGGAGAAATGCGGAAAGGCATGACGGCCGCGCGAATCTAGTCCGGAGCCCTCTCAGCCCGTGTTCACCGATTCCCCAGACGGATCCGAACCTCAAGGCCGTTCGGGCTTGCGGGCAAGAAAGGTAGCGAAAGTCCTCTCAGCCCCTCGCTGGGTTCCTCCACCAGACGTGCGGTGAGGACGAGCCCGAGGCACTTGCCGTTCGGCAAGGTAGGCCGTGACTTTGCCGGGCCCACATCCCCCGCAGCCCACGTGATCCCCAGCCTGGTGGGTTGCATCCTGGAAGTGCGGCCCCGCCCGGCTTCCCCTTGGCTCTGGCCGGTAGTTGTCAAGTCAAATGAGACGTTCGCGGTGCTATGAACCTTGTGGTTCGGGTTGCCTTCGTTTCGCCGGGTCGTTGATCCAGACCTGGCCGGGTATCTCGGGTGGTCTTGGTCGGCGGGCGAAGCGTTCGGGGTGGCGTTCGTATGCCTCGGCGAGAGCGGTGGCCCGCTGGTCGCGGACCTCCTCTGCAGTGCCGAAGTGGACGGAGGCGGGGGTGTGCAGGCCGATCCCGGAGTGTCTGTGGTCGTGGTTGTAGTAGGTGATGAAGGCGTCCATCCACTCCCGGGCATGGGCCAGCGAATCGAACCGTTCTGGGTAGTCGGCGGTGTACTTCGTGGTCCTGAACTGGCTTTCCGAGTATGGGTTGTCGTTGCTGACCCTGGGGCGCGAGTGGCTCCTGGTGATGCCGAGGTCGATCAGCAGTTGGGACACCTTCTTGCTGGTCATCGAGGTGCCGCGGTCTGCGTGCACGGTCTCTGGCACGATGCCGTTGCGCTCGATCGTCTCGCGGATCAACTCCTCCGCCCGCTCAGCCGTTTCGGCCCGCTCGACGGTGTGGCCGACGATGTAGCGGCTGAAGATGTCGATGATCACGTAGGCGTGGTACCAGATGCCCTTGTCCGGGCCGGGCAGCTTCGTGATGTCCCAGGTGAAGACCTGCGAGGGGCCGGTCGCCGTCAGCTCGGGGATCGTCCTGGGCGGGTGGGTGGCCTGGCGGCGGCGTTCGCCGTTCTGCCCGGCGGCGGACAGGATCCGGTACATCGTCCGCTCCGAGCACCAGTAGTTCCCCGCGTCCAGCTCACGCGCCCAGACCTGCGCGGGCGGCAGGTCTACGTACTCCGGCCGGTTCAACAGCGCCAGGATCTCTGCCCGTTCGGCCGGCGAGAGGGCCGAGGCGGGCGTGGGTCTTGGGGACGGTGCGGGCTTCGGCTTGGGGTTGATGTGACGGTAGTGGGTGGCGCGTGAGCGCCCGGTCAGCCGGCAGGCTGCTGTGGTCCCCAACTGGCCCTGCACACCCGTGAACGCTTCGTCGATCAGGGGCGCGGCGGCGTGCTTCAGTCCGCGCTCTCGGAGAGCAGTTCCAAGAGCGCGTTGGCTTTTCCCATGACTTCCAGGGCCGCGTCCCGGCGGGCCAGGTCCTTCTCCAGTCGTGCGACCTTCTTGCGCAGCCGTTCCAGCTCGGCCTGCTCGGCCGCCTTCTTCGGCCGCACCGCCGAGGTCCGCCGGTCGGCCAGGGCATCCAGGGCGCCGGCCTCGCGGGCCTGGCGCCACTCGATGATGTGCGAGTGGTACAGCCGCTCACGGCGCAGGATCGCGCCTTTCTCCCCGGCCGGGGCGGCGTCGTACTCGGCAACGATCCGCAGCTTGTACTCCGCGGAAAACGTCCGCCGCTTCGGCTTCGGCGCCGGATCGTCACCGGCGGGTATCGGGGTCGTGCTGGCCATGCTGAAGGGATCTCCTGTCTCGCCCATCCAGACTAACCCGATAAACCGGGTGTCTCAGCCGAGGCTGTCAGAGAGGGGGCGGGCGGGGCCGCTCAGACGCCCGCCTGGCCGTGCGGGGCGAAGCTGCGGCCGGGCGGGCCCGAGTACGCGGCCCCGTCGACCTCACCGCACGCACGACGGGTCGCTAAGCACGAGAAGGGCCCCGCGCGCGGGGCCCTCGGTGCCCGCAGATGTGGCCACAGACAACGAAGCGAGCCTAACCGCCGCCGCGGCACACGTCCGGGATCTCTTCCTGCGTGTCCCGAGGCACCGGGCACAGGGTGCGGCCGCCCCCACCCTCCGCCCGGCTGGTCGTGCGAGTCATCCACTCACCGGGTGGGCTCCCGGGGTGCATGCCCATCCACCTCAGCCCCGGCGCGCGCCGCGCCCGGCAAGGGCACATTCTGGAAGCGCGGTCCCGTCCGGCGTACCCCCCATACGCACACATCCATCGGGCGGGCCCGCGCTACACCCGGGTTCGTAGGCGTGCTGTTCGGTTCGACGGGTGCCATACTGCTCCGAGTGCTTGAGGGCCCCGTCTCCCCCCCAGACGTGGTACTCGCACGCGAGACAGGCCCCTCCGCGGCGACGCGGAGGGGCCTGCTTTGACCGTGTCCTATGTGGTGAGGCGGACGAGCCGTTTGTAGCAGCACAGGGCAGCGGCGAGGCCGAGAAAGGCCAGGTAGTTGCGGGGATCGCGTTCGGATCGGTGGTTGAGTCGGCGGTAGCCGGTGAGCCAGGACATGGTGCGTTCGATGACCCATCGTCGGCGGCCAAGTCGTTCGCTGGACTCGATTCCTTTGCGGGCGATACGCACGCCGATCCGTTGTCCACGTAACCATTTCCGCAGGTGGGGGACGTCGTAGGCTTTGTCGGCGTGAAGGCGCTGGGGCTTGAAGTGACGGCCGCGTTCGGGGTCGTGTCCCGTTTGGTGACCGTTGATCATCGGCTTCAGTGCTTCGCTGTCGTGGGTGTTGGCCGCGGAGACGCCGACGACGAGGGGCAGTCCGTTCGCGTCCGAGAGGATGTGCATTTTGGAGCCCGGCTTGCCTCGGTCCACGGGGCTCGGACCTGTGAGTTCGCCCCCTTTTTGGCCCGGACGTGGGCGGAGTCCAGGACGACGCGGGTCACGTCGACCAGGCCCACGTCGCCTATGTAGCCTGCCCGCGTGTGCAGCGCCTACCGGATCGTGGCGTGTCCGGCAGGGCTGACCTGCGGTTCTTGGGCACCGTGCCGTAGATGCGACGTTTAGGAGGGCCCCCGCCGGTGACGGGGGTGTGCGGCGGGGGCCCGGGTGGTGGAGGGCTGGAGGGGTGGGGGCCAAGCCCTCTGGATGCACCAGTCACAGCGTGCTCACCGTCTGATGCCTCTGCCACCTGGCAACCGTCCATCGGGTGACAGGGCGCGGGACCCGCCCGGTTACTGAGGTTGTAGGCGTGGTGTCGTCGGCGTGAGTCCGGTTTCGGTGAGGCATCCATCGATGAGGTCGCTGCGGTACTGGATCTTTCGGATGCCTCGGCGGAGTGCGCGGATGAGGTGCTCGGGGTCGGCGAAAGCGGTGTTGGCCTGGCAGCTGCGTCGCAGCAGTGACCAGATGCCCTCGACCGGGTTCAGGTCGGGTGCGTAGGGCGGCAGGTAGTGGGCGGTGAGCCAGTCCTGGCTGTCGATAAAGGCCCGCATCCGGGCGTCCTTGTGCATGTTGAGGTTGTCCCAGATGAGGACGATCGGGCCGCCGAGCTGCCGGTGTGCTGTGATCAGCAGGTCGCGGTAGTCGGTCCAGGTGAAGCTGCGCCGGCCGCCGCGTTTGTGGTCCTCGTGCCGCTTGGGCCGGTAGATCAGGCGGGAGCGTTCTCCAGGCTTGTAGCAGGCCAGCGCGGCGACGGAGAAGCGGCGCTGGGAGCGTCCGCGGACGCGGATGACGGGCGTGTGCCCTCGCCTGGACCAGGTGCGGCGGGTCGGCGGCGTCATCGAGAATCCGGCCTCGTCTTCGAAGACGAGCCAAGCCCCGAGCGCCGCCGCGGTGCTTCCACCTGCGGCCACGTCTCCTTGATCCACCCGGTCACCCGGTCCTCGTCACGTTCCAGCGCCCGCCGGGCCGGCACCTGATGGCTCCATCCATGGCGCCGCAACATCAAGGCGATGCCCGACAGGGTGAGGCTCTTGTGGAACCGGCGCCCGATCAGCGTCTTGATCCGCGACAGCGTCCACGCCTGGTCCGGCCAGCCATGCGCGACCGGCCCCTTGGCCAGTTCCTCCTCGAGCACCGCGAACAGCCTGTCACTCAGCTTCGGCAGCGACACCGGCCCGGACGACCGCAGCCCATCGCTACCGGTGTCCTGCCAGGCCCGGCGCCAGCGCTGCACCGAGCGCACACTCACCCGTAAGTCCTTGGCGACCTCCGCGTTGGAGGCGCCCGCGGCAAACCGCTCGGCGGCCTCCATCCGGATCCGCTCGCGAAACGCCTGCCGTTCAGGCGTCAGCCCACCACCCTGCGGATACCTCATGCAACCGGCATACCGCGACGATCAAGCTCCGTCAGCCCCCACGACATCACCACTCAAAAGTCAGTAGCGGCGGACCAGCAGGTGTGAAGTTTCCCCGTGATCTTGGACACTCGATGCTTACGCCGCGAGGGCGTGTTCTTGTTCGAGACGCTGCCGGGTCTCCAGCGGGGTGAGGTAGCCCCAGCGTGGATGGCGGCGTAGGCGCCGTCGGTTGTAGAAGGTCTCGACGAAAGCGAATATCTCCGCGCGGGCGCTGGCGCGGTCGGGCCAGCGGCGGGTTCCGATCTCCTCCTTCAGCAGTGCGAAGAACGACTCGGCGGCGGCGTTGTCGAAGCACGAACCGGTGCGGCCCATGCTCTGCCGCAGTCCCAACCGGTCTATCTCGTACCGGAGTTCGTTGGAGGTGTATTCACTGCCGCGGTCCGAGTGCGCAATGCATCCGGGCTTCAGCTGCCCGCGTCCAGCGGCCATCATCAGCGCGTCCACGACCAGGTCGGCCCGGTGGTGGTCGGCCATGGAGTAGCCGACGACCTCGCGGGTCGCCAGGTCCAGCCAGGTCGCCAGATACAGCCAGCCCTCATCGGTGGGGATATAGGTGATGTCAGTGTGCCACGAACGCAGGAGGAGAGGTTCAGGAATGTAGGTCGGCACCTCTTTGAATGCGGTGCTGCGTGAAAGATGAAGGTAGGCCCTTCGGAGCCGCCCTGCGGGGGGAGGCTTCAAACCACCACATGCTGCGTTGGCTGAAGACCGTCGTGGTGAGCGATGTGGAAAAGGCGTCCACGAGGCGTCAGGTGGGGACCAGGAAGGCGAGCGCAAGCGAATCGCTGATGACGTGTCGAAAACGTATTCAGACGGCATCGAAACTGGGGGTGTAGATATGGCTCCAGGACAAGTCTGGCGGACACCCGTCTACTGGCCAGACGGTGCCCGGCATGGAGGCGACGCGAGCCTGGTCTGCTGCTTTCACGTGGAACGTGGGAAGGCGAGTCCCGATAATCCTGCCTCATGGGCAGGGAGAGGGAGTGTCCCGAAGCGGCGGAAACCGCGAGGGATCGAGTACCGGTGCGGGACTCGCCGGCGGACCGGCTCGTAGTAGTGATGAAGTCTCTGTAATGGGGATGGAGCGAAGGGGCCGGGTCATCCGTGGCTGTGTTCGTTCGATCAACCGGGCGTGTCCTGGGAGGAGTCGGGTGGGCGAGCTGAAGTCGCCAGGGAAGTCGTTTGAGATCTCGAAGTGGGAAGTATGGGAGGCATGGGAGAAGGTCAGAGCCAATAAGGGGGCGCCGGGTGTGGATGGCTGCTCGATCGAAGAGTTCGAGAAGGATCTGAGGGGAAATCTCTTCAAGATCTGGAACCGGATGTCCTCGGGCAGCTACTTTCCGCCCCCGGTGCGAGCGGTGGAGATTCCGAAGCCGCATGGCGGTGGTACCAGAATCCTCGGCGTTCCCACGGTCGCGGACAGAATCGCACAGACCGTAGTGGCTGCCCGTTTGGAGCGCGAGGTGGAACCGAAATTCCATCCGGACTCCTATGGATATCGGCCCGGGCGGTCTGCACTGGACGCGGTGGAAAAGTGCCGAGAACGCTGCTGGAAGAAGGACTGGGTCGTCGACCTCGACATCCAGAAGTTCTTCGACAGCGTCCCCTGGGACCTCATCGTCAAGGCTGTGGAAGCACACACCGACGCCGTTTGGGTGAAGTTGTACGTCAGGGCTTGATCAAGTTCCGTAGGTGTCCGGATCGTTGGTGATGCCCAGGATGGGGAGTGCTCGCTCGGGTTCGTCGCGGATGGCTCGGGTGGTCTTGGCGATGTTGTCGGCTCCGAGGGTTTTCAGCACGCCGATGGCGAGGTTGCGGAGGGTCGCCATGGCTCGTGGTGCGGTCCCCGCGTGGACGGTGGAGGCATCCTCGGCGAAGGTGACGTCCCTGATGTGGTGCGAGGAGTTCTCGATTCCCCAGTGCCCGCGAATCGCGGCGGCCAGATCGGCCGGGCCGGCCTGGTGGGCGTCGAGGCTGGTGACGGCGTAGACACTCTCACGGGTTTCGCGCTTGCCGGTCTGCTTGCGGCGGCGGTGGACGCGGATGGCCAGGCGGCCGTGGGGGAAGGCGATCCCGCCGAGTTCCTCAGCGATCGCGCAGGTCTTGATCGAGCGGGACTCGCGCCTGCCGTGCCCGAAGGCGGAGGCGGTGTGCTGGACTGCGATGTCCCGCCACGGCAGGGCCGCGAGCTGGCGGTGGGCGATCGGCTGGTTGGTCTTGATCACGGCGATGTAGTGGGCCTTCTTGGTCTCGACCAGCCAGGAGATGTTCGCCTTGACCGAGTGCAGGGCGTCGAAGGTGACGACGGCGCCAGCCAGGTCCAGCGGCGCCAGGAGCGGTTGGAAGTGTGTGGTTTCGTTCGTCTTCGCGCCGACCTCCACCTGGGCGAGGGTCACGACGGTGCCGTGGGTGACCGCGGAGAGCAGATGCCGGCGCGTCGCGGCCAGACGGGCTGATCCCTTGAGTGCTTTGCCGTCGACAGCGATCACGCGCGGCCGCCCGGACGCGGAGGGCGACGGCGCCTGGGCGGGCTCGGTGGCGGCGCGATGCCGGTCGGCCAGGTAGGCGCCCACCGCCCGGTCCAGGGCGTCACCGTCAACAGCCCCCAGCACACGGCCGATCGTGGCAGGCGACGGAGCGCGCCGCCATCTGAGCAGGTGGCGGCGGATACCGATCACTGTCAGGAGTGCGTTCGAAGCACGCTGGCCCCACTCGGCGAGTTCGTCGATGCTCCTGGCTCCCGAGACGACCGCGCAGGCGGACACCAGCAGGATCGCGGTCAGCGAGTACCACCGGCCCCGCCGGGAGCGCGGGTCGGGTACCGAGTCGAAGTAGGGACGCAGGTCGGCGATCCGACCGGCATCCAGTGGACCCAGCTTCACCAGCACGGCAGGGATGGGAGAAGATACAGCGGCAGGCACGGGCAACCTCGTGATCATCGGGCTTAGACACCACAATGATCACGAAGCCCGTGCCTGCCCTGTTATACGCCCCAACCGGTCACAACCCGACCAGCCGCACACCCCAGGAACTTGCAGCCGCCCTGACCCGTCACCGGCCTGGTTCGGCTTCCACGAGGTCTTCCACGCCCTCACCATCGCCGCCTTCACAGCGCACTACACGGCCATCGTCCTGGCAGCCACATGACTGACTTGGCGGGGGCCGAGTTCCCTCCCGTGCTCAGCCACCCGAGGCGGGGGCGGATCAGGGGTGCAGAAGAGATGATCCTTCGAGTGGTGAACGGCAACCGTCTTCCTTGATCTGCGCTCCCGATGGGCCAGTATCTATTGCCGCCAGGGGAGGGTTTGACGCGTGATGCGGGGAGAATTCTGCCCGCAATGAACGGAAGGGAGTTATTCAGCGTACGCGGGCCGCCACGGCGTGCTACTGTCGATCCCGGTTGCAGTTTTGGTACCCAAAAAACTTCAAGCGTCTCCCGCTGGCCATGTGCCGAACGGAAGCGCTTTGTATTTCCGGTCATTTTCCGGGCAGGGCATCATCGCGGCGACACGGCGTCCGTACGGTACGGATTCCGGCGTACTGCCCAAAGGAGATATGAAATGACTGCTGGCACCGTGAAGTGGTTCAACGCGGAAAAGGGTTTCGGCTTCATCGAGCAGGATGGTGGCGGCGCTGACGTGTTCGCCCACTTCTCGAACATCGCCGCCCAGGGCTTCCGCGAGCTGCAGGAGGGCCAGAAGGTCACCTTCGACATCGCGCAGGGCCAGAAGGGCCCGACGGCCGAGAACATCGTGTCCGTCTGACGCTGACGTGTAATACGTAGCTGGGGCCCGCATCCCTCGGGGTGCGGGCCCCAGCTGCATATATTTCCGCAGTGATTGCACCTGCGGGAACATGATAGTGAGGGGACGCGACCTCTTCGGGGCCGTACCCGTCGATGCGCCGGATTGAACCCCCGCGTGCCATCACGAAATTTCGCTTACGCCGACACGGATTTCCCGTGATCCCCGTTCGCTTTCGCATTCCATTCGGTTCGTTCTTGTGATTCCCCGCGCTGCTCTCCCGCTGCGGGAATTCCTTGATACGTGCCGTATCAAGGAAGGTTCTCAATGAACCCCACACGTACGAACGACCGCTCCTCCCGCTCCCGCCGCCGCACCGGCGGCCCTGCTTTCGGTTCCGCCGCCGGTTCGGTTCTGGGCAGCCGCTTCGGCCCGTCCGCCCCGAGCCGTTCCGGGGGTCCGAGCCGCTCGGGCGGCTACGGCCGCCGGCCCGCAGCCATCCCGGGCGAGTTCGCCCTGCCGAAAACGATCACTCCCGCACTGGTCGCCGTTGAGGCGTTCGCCGACCTCGACATGCCCCGGGAGCTGCTGGCCGCGCTCACCGCGCAGGGCGTGGCGGTGCCGTTCCCGATCCAGGGCGCGACCCTGCCGAACACCCTCGCGGGCCGCGATGTCCTTGGTCGCGGCCGGACCGGCTCCGGCAAGACCCTCGCCTTCGGCCTGGCCCTACTGGCCCGAACCGCCGGACAGCGCGCCGAACCCCGCCAGCCGCTGGCCCTGATTCTGGTCCCCACCCGGGAACTTGCTCAGCAGGTGACCGATGCCCTCACCCCCTACGCCAGAGCGGTGAAGTTGCGTCTGGCCACCGTCGTCGGCGGGATGTCGATCGGCAAGCAGGCGGGTGCGCTGCGGGGTGGCACCGAAGTCGTCGTGGCCACCCCAGGACGGCTCAAGGACCTCATCGACCGCGGCGACTGCCGGCTGAACCAGGTCGCGATCACCGTCCTCGACGAGGCCGACCAGATGGCCGACATGGGCTTCATGCCGCAGGTCACCGCACTCCTGGACCAGGTACGCCCCGAGGGCCAGCGGATGTTGTTCTCCGCGACCTTGGACCGCAACGTCGACCTCCTGGTCCGCCGCTACCTCACCGACCCCGTCGTTCACTCCGTGGACCCGTCCGCCGGCGCGGTCACCACGATGGAACACCACGTCCTGCACGTGCACGGCGCCGACAAGCACCGGATGACGACGGAGATCGCGGCGCGCGAGGGCCGGGTGCTCATGTTCCTGGACACCAAGCACGCGGTGGACCGGCTCACCCAGGACCTCCTCGACAGCGGAGTACGGGCGGCCGCCCTGCACGGCGGGAAGTCACAGCCGCAGCGCACCCGCACCCTCGCCCAGTTCAAGACCGGGCACGTCACCGTGCTGGTCGCCACGAACGTCGCGGCCCGCGGCATCCACGTCGACAACCTTGACCTCGTCGTCAACGTGGACCCGCCGACCGACCACAAGGACTACCTCCACCGCGGCGGCCGTACGGCCCGCGCGGGCGAGTCCGGCAGCGTCGTCACCCTGGTCACCCCCCACCAGCGCCGCGACATGACCCGCCTCATGGCCGCCGCCGGCATCGTGCCCCAGACCACCCAGGTCCGCTCCGGCGATGAAGCCCTCAACCGGATCACCGGCGCCCAGACCCCCTCCGGCATCCCCGTCACCATCACCGCGCCGGCGCCCGAGCGGCGCAAGCGCAGTGCGGCCTCCCGCGGTCGACGCAGTCCCGCTTCGGGTGCCCGCCGCGTAAGCGTGCGGCAGTCCGCCTTTGACGCGGCGGCCTGAGCACCACGTGATCAGGAAACTGACCCATCTCTGCAGGAGGCACCTTTTGACGCTGGTCCAGATGCAGCCCCGCTCGGCGAGTGCCACCCCCGTGCACAAGACGGTGGCCGACGCCATGGACACCGCCGGACCGCAGGTCTGTGACGACATGACCGTCGAGGTGGCCCTGTCCGTCATGGCCAGTGCCCGCGTCGGGCACCTGCTCATCTGCGACAACGACGGCCTGTGCACCGGACTGGTCACCCAGGCCCAGCTCACCGCCGTTCGTGACAGCTCCGCCTACACCGACCGGGTCCAGCTGCGCGACATCCTCGGCGACCGCGGGCCGTTCACCTCGCCCGTGACCACGATGGCCGAAGCCGAGCACGCCATGCGCTACCGCCGGCTCGATGCCCTGCCTGTCGTCGACGAACAAGGCAGCGCTCTCGGCGTCCTCGCCCTTGCCCGCTGAACCGCCCCACCGCGGCAGAACCATCCCCTCCTTCTCCCTGTGAGGCATCATGCGCTGTGTCATCGCCCGCTTCCCCTTCGACCTCACCAAGACCGGCGTCCTGCAATCCATGACGGGCATCAAGCCCGAACCGGTCACTGGCGAGTCCGTGACCATCGGCCGCCGCACCTACCCCGTCAAACAGGTCGGCCAGGTCATCACACGCCAAGACCGCCGCGATTTCAGCGCGGGCGAGGTCCTGCGGGCCATGACCCAGCTCGGCTTCACCTGCCGCGGCCTTCCCCAGACGGCCGCACCCACGCGCGCCCTCAGCCCGCTCCAGCAGGCTTCCGCGATGCTCGGCGCCCCTGCGGCCATCTGACCGACGAGCAGGCGCGAGCGGCTGTGCGGCCGTGTGCCGCCTCGTGTCAGTAGCCAGGCGGGGTCGGCTGCCTGGTGTCAGCAGGCCGTTCCCGACCCCATACAGAGGCCGGCTCCGGCCCCTCCTCCTTCCCTCTCTCCCTGTGAGGCATCATGCGCTGTGTCATCGCCCGCTTTCCGTTCGACCTGACCAAGAACGGCGTGCTGGAGACGATGAAGGGCATCAAGCCCGAGCCGGTCACTGGCGACTCCGTGATCGTCGGGCGCCGCCACTACCCCGCCAAGCAGGTCGGCCAGGTCGTCACTCGTCAAGACCCCCGCGACGTCAGCGCGGGCGAGGTCCTGCGGGCCATGACCCAGCTCGGCTTCACCTGCCGCACCCTTCCCAAGGCCGCGACGCGAGGATCGTCGATCCGCTCCAGCGGGCTTCCGCGATGCTCGGCGCCCCATGTGCCCGCCTGACTCAGGAGCCCCCGATGAGGTTCTTACGCGCGAGTGAACGCCTCATGGAGCGCTGGGCAACGAATGTGCGGTGCTACCTGCTGCCGACCAAGCCGAAGCCGGGCGAGGTCGTGGCAATACTCCTGCGGCAGTGCGACGACAACGCCCTTATCTTCGGCCGGCAGCACATCGTCGTGCCCAATGCCTTCGTCATCGAACTGCCCCCGGATATCCACCGGCTGCTCTGCGACAGCCCCCTGCCCGTGGCACCCGCCCTCGTCCATCAGGTGTGCCGTCATGCCGCCGAACAGGGATACACCTTCGCCGGCCCGGTCGCCGTCGACCTACGGCCCGCTCCAGGTGACACGCCCGCCCGGTTCCGCGTCCACAGCCGCATCACCCCGGCGCGAGGGCGACCCTAGAGCGTGTCGTCAAACGATCTTGCCTGATACGTCGCCATGAACTGTCGGACGCCGAGTGGGAGTTCGTGCGGCCGCTGCTACCCCATGCCGAGACGGGGCGGAAACGGCTGGACGACCGGATGGTCCTGAACGGGATCGTGTGGAAGTTCCGGACCGGGTCCGCCTGGCGGGACGTGCCCGAGCGGTACGGGTCCTGGGCCACCTTGCATACCCGGTTCCGCCGGTGGGCTGCCGACGGCACCTTCGACCGGATGCTGCGGGCCGCCCAGGCGAAGGCGGATGCGGCCGGGGCCGTCGACTGGATGGTGTCCGTCGACTCCACCATCGTGCGAGCCCACCAGCATGCCGCCGGGGCACGAAAAGGTGCCCCTATGGCCTTCGTCAAGCCGCGGTAGGGGTCGGCGGGTCGTAGAAGGTGCCGTCGCGGAGCATGGCGAAGAGCACGTCGATGCGGCGTCTGGCGAGGGCGATCAGGGCTGCGACGGGGTGTTTCCCCTCGCGGCGTTGTCTGTCGTAGTAGGCCCGTGACTCCGGTTGCGAGAGCGAGGCGAATGCGGCGAGGTAGAAGGCGCGTTTGAGCTGCTTGTTACCTCGCCGAGCGGGGTGTTCGCCGCGGATGGAGGAGCCGGAGGCGCGCGTGACCGGAGCCAGGCCGGCGTAGGCGGCCAGGTGTCCGGCCGTGGCGAAGCCACTGCCGTCGCCGACGTCGATGAGGATCCGGGCGGCGGTCCTGACCCCGATGCCAGGTATCGAGATCAGGACCGGGGAAAGAGGGTGAGCCTCCAGCAGTTCCTCGATCCGGGCTGCGAGGAGTCTGCGCTGGTCCACCAGGGAGCCGAGGCTGGAGACGAGATTGGGGATGATCAGTGCGGCGGCGTCGGTGCCGGGGACGACCACGGTCTGCTCGTCGAGCGCGGTAAAGATGTCCTCGACCAGGCGCTCGGCCATCCGCGGGGCCTTCGGCCGCAGCAGCGTGACCAGTTTGCGCCGCCCTGCCTTCCTCAGCAGGGCAGGAGAGCCGAAGCGCTCGAGGAGGGCGAGCACGGCAGGGTGGTCCAGGCGGGGGCCGAGGACCTTCTCAAGCGGCGGATGGATCTGTGTCAGCAGGCCCCTCAGGCGGTTCTTGGTCCGTGTCACCTCGGTGGCCAGGTCATCGTCGAACCCGGTCAGCATCTCCAGCTCGGCCACGGTCTCGTCAGCCGCCTCGATGGCCCGCAGCGTGTGCGGCATCGAACGGGCCGCGTCCGCGATGACATAGGCGTCGCGAGCGTCGGTCTTGGCCTCGCCGGGGTAGAGATCAGCGATCCGCCGCATCGTCAGGCCCGGCAGATAGGCGACACGACAGCCCGCGTCACGAGCCACCGCCAGAGGCAGTGCACCTATGGAAGCAGGCGGGTCCACCATCACCAGGACGGTGCCGTGCTTGGCCTGGAGCTTGGCAAAGACCTCGCGGAGCTTCGGCTCGGTGTTGGGCAGCCGCTTGTCGAAGGTCCTCTTCCCCTCCGGGGTGAGCGCCGTCGGCGGCGGGCGGTACGTACTCGAGCGCGGAGTGAAGACGTTCTTCGTTGTACCAGGTGACCCACTGGAAGATCGCCCGCTCGACCTGGTCGAAGTCCCGCCACGGCCCTTGCATCTCGATCAGCTCGGCCTTGAAGGTGCCGTTCAGCGCCTCGGCCATCGCGTTATCGTACGAGTCGGCCACGGAGCCGACGGAGGCGGCGGCACCGATGTCGGCGAGCCGGTCGGTATACCGAATTGGGTGCAGTTCGTTTCGAGGGACGACGTTGATCAAGCAGTGAGGGCGACTTGCTGCGGGTAGGAGTCGGGGTAGATGCGCGCGTGCTCATGGCGGGTGTGGAAGCGCCAGTAGGGTTCGAGGTCGCCGTTGGCGACGACGGCACGTAGTCGCAGGATGGCTTCGGCTCCGGGTAGGCCCCAGCGGGCGCCGGTGATGTCGAGGCGATCGGCGATCAGGTGTCGGCAGGCGCCCTCGACCGCGCCGGTGGCGATCGGCCACCCGTTGTTGAGTGCGGTGTCGTAGCGAAGCTGGTCGAGGTGCCCGGTCAAGTAGCGGTGGCAGGCGTCGACGGCCTCGCGCCGGGCGGCGGGCAGTTGTTCTTCAACGGCTTGAGCGGTCATCTCCGCGGCCGCGCGGGCGGCGTGGCCTGCCAGGATCGCCGTCAGATGGTCGGCCGCCCAGGCTTCTGCCTCAGTGGTTCCGGGTTTGTGGAAGGCGTGGGCGGCAGCCCAGGTGTACTCGGCGACGTGCACGAAGTCGAGCAGGATGTGGACCGTGACGCCGCGTCGGGCGGTCTCCGCTGCGATGAGGTCGAGCTGGTGGCGGGCGCCGTCGACGAGGACGACCCACGGTCGCAGGTGCTTCGGGTCGCGGGCTTGGGCCTGGTCGAAGACGTCGGCGATGACCTGTTCGGGCGAGCGGACGAGCGAGGCGTTGCACCACTTGTTCTCCGCCTTCGGTCCTGGGCGGGCGGGACGCTCGCCGCTGCGGCCGCCGGGTGGGTGGATCACGTCGTGCGGGCGTCTGGGCGCCGGGCGGGTGTCGAAGATGCAGGCCACGGTCGCCATCCGCTTGCGGTTCGGCTTCTCGCCGGGGGCGAGTCGGCCGCGGTGGCCGCTGGCTGCCTTCTCGGCGGCTCGTCTGGTGGCTTCGCGCAGAGCCTCGGGGCGCATGACCACGCCCTTTCCGTCCACCTGGACCACCAGCGGCATCTCTCGGCTGCACGGGACCGGGATCCTGGCCTGGTAGAAGCCGTCGATGTCGACCGCGGCGGCGACCACGAGCTCTTCCAGCCTGCGCTTGCCGAGCACGTTCCCGCATCGGCGCTCGATCGCGTCGTGTGCCTGGTCGAACGAGCCGCGGACGGCTTCGGTGAGTGCGAGTCGCCGTAAACCCGTCGAGTGCCGGCCGGCGGGCAGCGACAACGCGGTGTCGGCGGGATGGACGTTGCAGGCGCCGGGGCCGCGGTGGGCGACCCGGGTGACGCGGACCATCCCGAACACGGTGGCCAGCCAGCGCTGGTGGCCTGGTTCGCGCCAGGGGCGCATCCGGCCCTCCGACCCTACCACGACTGGGCCGGCACCTGCGCGGACCTGCTTCTCCTCGCGCGCCGCACGCAGGTCCAGGTGGTCCTGCAGCAGCAGCCGGAGCAGGTCCCGCCCGGCCTTTTCAAGGTGTTCCTCCAGTTCGGCATGGGTCCAGGTGCTCGCATCGCCGCCTGACAGGGTGCGTATCAGCGTCTCGAAGGCACTGAGGGAGTAGGCAAAGGGGTCAGCGGTGGCATGCGTGTCGTACGGTGTCATCTCCAGGGCTCTTCCCGTCCAGCATCGATTGGGTCGCACCTTCGAATGTAGGCGCGGAAGAGCCCTGCTGTTAACGGGAGTTGGGTGAAGCGCCACCCCGGCGGCGAGCCGGAGCGAACATGCCCGGCGTGTCCTCGTCCAGCCAACCGCGCTCCACCAGCCGCTTCAGCTTCGACCGCGTGCCCTCGATCTTCCCGGCCTCGGCCGGCAGCCCGATCCTCGGCACGATCTGCTTGGCGCGGACCGGCCCCGGAGCGTCGGCCACCACTTCCAGAATGTCCCGATACACGCGTGGCAGGACCTCCGTCCCCATCCCGGGCTGCCAGTTCGGCACCGTCAGCACCCCGATCACGTGCCGCTCGGCCCCCGCATACGCCGACGCCGTGGAATCAACCGCGCTCGACCGATCGGTGTCGACCGCGTCCCCCGGTTTCTGCGGTGTCATCTCCGCCAGCACCTCGGCGACCGTCTCCCGAGCGATCCGCAGTCGCTCCAGCCCTTCCCGGGCCGCACTCAGCCGCCTGGACACCTCGGCGAGCTCGGCTTCCAGCGCCTCCACCCGCGTCCGGGCAGTCGCCTCGCGGGCTTCCAGTTCCTCGAACAGCGAGCCCATCCACCGCTCCTCTCCCGCTACCACGGTAGAGACGAGCAGACCAGAGCGGGAGTGGCTGTCTCGTTCGGGGACAGCTACGGACGGATCACGATGCTGCTGAGAGTGCCGTCACCCCACACCGTGGTCTGCATCATCATCCGACCGTCCAGGGAAGCCACCGTGAACTCCGGAACGAAACGATCAGTGAAGAGTGTCGCGAACCCGCTCCGCAGCAAGTCCACCTCGCTCCCCACCAGGTTCCACTCATCGAGCAGCTGGACCCGGAACCACACTGAAGCTTCCCCTCGATCGTGGACACCTGGAGACTGGGATCTTGAGGTTCCAGAGGAAGTAGCACCAGGTGGGAAGTAAGTACACGAAGCGTTACACCGAGGAGTTCAAGCGGGATGCGATCGCGCTCGTTGATTCCTCGGGCAAGACGGTCACTGCCGTCGCTCGGGAACTCGGCATCAGCTCCGAGTCCCTGCGCGGCTGGTACCGCCGGGCGAAGGCAGACCAGGGCGAGGGCAAGTCCGGTGAGCTGACCAGCGCCGAGCGCGAGGAGCTCAAGCGGCTGCGCAAGGAGGTCCGCGAACAGCAGCAGACGATCGAGATCCTGAAAAAAGCGACGGCCTTCTTCGCGAAGGAGAACGACCGGTGAGCGAGCTGTACCGGTTTATCCACACGGAGAAGGCGAACTATCCGATCATTCTGCTGTGCCGGGTGCTGAAGGTCGCCCGGTCCTCCTACTACGCCTGGTGCGAGGGCGAGGCCGCCCGCCGTGCCAAGCGGGCCGCCGACGACGCACTCGCACACGAGATCACCGTGGTGCACATCGCTTCCCGGCACACCTACGGCGTCCCGCGCATCCACGCCGAACTGCGCCGCCTGGGCCGACGGGTGAACCGCAAGCGCGTCGCCCGCGTGATGCGTGAACGCGACATCCGCGGCGTCACCCGGCGCAGACGGCGTTCGCTGACCCGGCCGGACGCGAAAGCGAAGCCGGCCCCGGACCTGATCGGCCGCGACTTTCATGCCGAACGCCCCGGGACCAAGCTGGTCGGCGACATCACTTACCTGCCCACCGCCGAGGGCTGGCTCTACCTCGCCTGCTGGCTGGACCTGGCCACCCGCGAAGTCGTCGGCTACGCCATGGCCGACCACCACCGCGCCGAGCTGGTGGTCGACGCTCTCGACATGGCGCACGGCCGAGGCGGACTCGAGCCCGGCTGCGTGGTCCACAGCGATCGCGGCAGCGAATACACCTCGACCCAATTCCGTGAGCGCATAGGGAGGTTGGGGCTGCGGCAGAGCTGCGGACGCACCGGATCATGCTTCGACAACGCCGCCGCGGAGAGCTTCTGGGCCCTGCTCAAGGAAGAGATCGGCACCCGCACCTGGCCCGACCGGGCCACCGCCCGCGCCGAGGTCTTCTCCTTCATCGAGACCTTCTACAACCGCCGCCGCCTACGCAAGCACCGCACGTTCGGCTACCTCACCCCGGCCGAGACCAGGCAACGTCAGCAGCACACGCTCGCGGCATAACGATCACGTGTCCGAGATCACGGGGAAACTTCACACCTCGTAGGGCTCATCGTCTGGGTCTTCCCCGAGGCGTGCGCGGCCCAGCGACAGGAGGAACTCCCGCTGGTCGTCGAGGAGCCCATACTCCGTGGCCATACGGTGCCAGTTCGCGTTGACCTTGTCCGCGAAGTTCGGAGCATCCAGGTCGGCGACTTCATCCGGGTCGGAGTCGAAGCGCCCGTCTTCAGGCCGGGCGCTCGCAGGCGACACGTACTGCGGCAGCGGGGGCAGCAGAACCTCCTGCTGGACCCGTTCCACGAGTCGAAGCCCCGCGGGTCTGAGCAAGTCAGCAATTTCGGCGTCAGTCAGAATCACGGCAGCACAGTAACCCCAGGTCACACCGCCCACACCGGAATATCGAGTGCTCCAGGCGCCCAGGCACCTACGACCGGCTGGTCACGAGTTCCCTCGAAACGAGCCGCACCCTACCGAATTGGCACGTATCGGGACCCGCGGTCGCTGTGATGAATGAGGCCGGAGCCTGCCTTGATCCGGCGTCTCCACAGAGCCATCTCCAGCGTAACCAGGGCAGTTCAGTCCTCATGTGGTTCGCGACCTGCCAGAGCCTCTTTATAGATGCCGAGGTCCTTCGCGACGTGGCGATCGGGCGGCCGGTGATGCGGACCTCGCAGACCGCGCGCTCGCGGAGCTCGTCCGGGTATTTACGGTGCTGCCATGGTGCTGGTGGATCTCCTTCGCAGGGACCGCAACCCTGGCATCGGGGACTCCACAAATCTCAGTACAGCTCAGCATCCCCGGTTGTTGAGAGTAGTGCCGGGCTGTCTTTGACACCAGGGTTGTAGTCCATCGGGTGGAGGGTCCTCGTCTTGTGCGTGTTGTCCCTTTAGTCTGGGGGCAGCCGTCGAAGGGAGGCCGCCATGTCGGATAAGCCGATGGGCCCGCTGGGTACGGAGATGCGGGAGATCACATTCCCGGACCACTCCCGCGGGATCATCCTGGTGCAGGCGGGGACCCCACAGGACGAGGCCGATGAGATGGCCGCACGCGTGTGGGCTGAGCTGCCCAAAGGCTAGGGCCGTGAGGGAGTACCTGGAGAAGGCTGTCGAGGCGGCGTAGAGAGCCGGCAGCGACCGCCGCGTTTGCCTCTTCGCTCCCCGCCTGGGGTCATGGTTCTTGTCGGCGGCGGTGGTCTGCTTCCTGGAGGGCCCTCTTGTATGTTTCTGCGGCTTCTGGGGGTCGGCCTGCGCGGGCGCTGAGGTCGGCGGCCAGCAGCCTGTTGAGAGCACTGGGTTGGCGCTTTCGGCTGTACTCGAGCAGCAGGAGGGCTGTGAGCTCACCCTGGCGGAGATACAGATGCGTCAGGGAGTCGGACGCGCCGGAGACCAGCGCCCGGTGCACACGCTTTTCGTAGGCGCGTCTGTGCAGCTCGGCGAAACGTGTCTGAGGTTCCTCGAACACGCAGGGCTGGGCGGGAAGGTAGGGGGCCAGGCTGTCCAACAAGAAGGGGAAGTCCTGGCCATCCTGACAGTAGTACGGCTGTTCCCTGCTGCCGGATCCGGCAGGGTCGAGGCGGAAACGGACGACGAAGGCCGTGACGAGCCGGGGCCGGGAGCGGGCCGGCCTGAGTTCCACCGGAGACCGGACAGGGCCCGACCACGGCAGGTCAGCGCACTACAACACCTCGCCGGGGGCTGGGTGCTGAGCTCCTGGCGCACGTCCAGGCAGCGCAGCCGGACACCGGGCTGCCCGGATCCCGTGTCGTACGGTCTGATGTCGCGGTCGCCCACCGTCCGCAACGGATCTCACCGAACCCGGCGGTGCCGCCGGTACGTCCGGAAGATCTGAACCAATACCGGGAATTCAGGCCGCGACGAGCTCCTGCTCGCAGTCCGGCGTCGTGACCTTGGGCTTCTTGTTCGGCAGCGAGAGCCGGACAACCTTGTGCCACGCGGAGAACACCTGCTTGGGCAGCGGGCCGGTGACGTACTCCAGCTCGTACTTCTCGAACAGCGCGCGCACCTTCACCGCGACCTCGGCGTACCGGTTGCTCGGCAGGTCCGGGAACAGGTGGTGCTCGATCTGGTGCGACAGGTTGCCGGTCATGAAGTGCATGGCCTTGCTGCCGCTGATGTTTGCCGAGCCCATCATCTGGCGCAGGTACCACTGGCCGCGCGTCTCGCCCTTGATCGACCGGCGCTCGAAGACCTGTACGCCCTCGGGGAAGTGCCCGCACATGATCACCGAATGGGACCAGATGTTGCGGACCAGGTTCGCGGTGAATGTGGCGGTAAGCGTGGTGAGGAACGACGGACCTGACAGCAGCGGGTGGATCACGTAGTCCTTGAGCACCTGCTTACGGATCTTGCGGCCCACGGCCGTGGCCCGCGCGCGGAACTCCGGGTTCTTGCGGCGGCGCTTGTGCAGGTTCTTGCCGAGCTCCAGGTCGTACGCTGCGATGCCGTACTCGAAGAAGCAGGCGTTGATGAAGTTCCACAGCGGCTGGCCGAGGTGGAACGGGTGCCACTTTTGGTCCTCGTCGACGCGCATGATGCCGTAGCCGAGGTCGTTGTCCTTGCCGATCACGTTGGTGTACGTGTGGTGCAGCTCGTTGTGCGAGTGCTTCCACTGCTCGGACGGCGAGACGTGATCCCACTCCCAGGTGGTGGAGTGGATCTTCGGGTCTCGCATCCAGTCCCACTGGCCGTGCAGGACGTTGTGGCCGATCTCCATGTTGTCCATGATCTTCGCCACGGACAGCCCGGCGGTGCCGAGCAGCCACGCGGGCGGGAAGATCGAGAACAGCAGCACGCCTCTGCTGACCAGCTCGAGCTTGCGCTGCGCCGAGATGACCTTACGGATGTAGGCGGCGTCTTTCTCGCCGCGGCTGGCGATCACCTCGTCGCGGATCGCGTCCAGCTCACGGCCAAGCTCCTTGATCTGCTCCGCGGTCAGGTGGGCGGTGGGGTCGATGGCGGTCAAGGTGCTCCTACCGTTCGATGTCGCAGGGGCCCGCCGCGGCGGACACGCAGGTCTGGATGAGGACGCCCGGCTCGGCCTCGGTGATCTCGCCGGTGCGCAGGTCGCGGACGGCGCCCGCCTTGAGCGGCGTGATGCAGCCGAAGCAGATGCCCATGCGGCACCCGGAGGGCATGAGCACGCCGGCCTCCTCACCGATGTCCAGCAACGGCGTGGCGCTGTCCGCGTCGACGGTCTTGCCGGTGGCGCTGAACGTGACCTCGCCGCCGTCGCCGGCGACGACGATGCTGGGGCGGAAGCGTTCGGTGTGCAGGCGCTCTTGTACGCCGTGCTCGGTCCAGTGCTCTTCGGCGGCGTCGAGCAGGCCCGCGGGCCCGCAAGCCCAGGTCTCGCGCTCGGACCAGTCGGGCACGAGTTCGTCGAGACGGGCGATGTCGAGCATGCCGTCTGTGTCGGTGTGCACCTCCCTGAGCCGCAGCTTCTTGTCCGCGACCAGGTCGTGCAGTTCCTTGCGGAAAATCACGTCTTGCGGCTGTGGCGCGCAGTGGACCATGACGACGTCGTCGAACTCGATGTCGCGCAGCATGCCCATCACGGGCGTGATGCCGCTGCCGGCCGTCAGGTAGAGCACCTTGTCGGGCTTGGCCTGCGGCAGCACGAAGTCACCGGTCGGCTGGTCGAGCTGGATCAGCGTGCCCGGTTTCGCCCTGCGGACCAGGTAGTTGCTGACCTTGCCGTCCGGGATCGCCTTCACGGTGATCGTGACGCGGCCGTCCTGGCGGTTTGTCGGCGAGGTGATGGAGTAGGCACGCCACAGGCGCACCCCGTCGACGTCGACCCCGATCCGCACGTACTGACCGGCTGTGTGGCCGCGCCAGCCCCGTCCTGGCCTGATCACGATAGTCGCGGCGTCACCCGTCTCGGGGTGCACGGCCTCGATGCGCCCACGCAGGTCAGCGCCCGCACGTAGCGGGCTGACCAGGTCGAGGTAGTCCGACGGCAGCAGCGGCGTCGTGACCATCTCCAGCAGTTTCCACGCCCTGCTGCGGAGGGCTGCACTCGTCATGACTCCAGCTTGCTGCGCCTCAAGGCGTAAAGTCCTGACCGCAGGACGTGAATCTGGTCGGCTGAATTGTTCGCAGGGAACAAAACGTGAGCCATGCAATCAGGAGGGCCAGCGGACTGGCCCTGGATGAGACGACGGTCACCGCACTTCGGGCCGCGCTGAAGACCACCGCCGACGAGGTCGTCCAGGCGATCATCGACGAGGTCCCTTCCTACGCCAACGCCCTTTCGGGCAGCATGGGCGGCACCATCCGCCGAGCCGTCCGCACCGCCCTGGGGCACTACCTGGACCTCGCGAGCGGGAACGCCACAGGCGGCGACGCCGGTGACGCAGCCTACGAGTTGGGCCGCGGCGAGGTGCGCGACGGCCGTTCGATGGACGCCCTGCTCAGCGCCTACCGCGTCGGCGCCCGCGTGGCCTGGCGATGCCTGGCAGCGGGTGCCGTGTCCGCAGGTCTGCCCGCCGCCGAGGTCGCCAAGTTCGCCGAGCTGACCTTCGCCTACATCGACGAGCTCTCCGCCGCGAGCGCCGCGGGCCACGCTGACGAACTGGCTGCCCGGGGCAGGGCCCACGAGCGCCAGCTGGAACACCTGGCCCGCGACCTTCTCGCCGGCGCGAGCCCGGACGTGCTGCTGGCCTCTGTTCAACGGGCCGGGTGGCAGCCTCCGGTTTCGCTGACCGCGGTCCTGCTGCCTGCCGCGCAGGCCAGGCCTGCCTACCGCGCGCTCGACCCGAGCACCCTCGTCCTCGACGATCTGCCGGATGCCACCGGTGTGCTGCTCGTCCCGGATGCCGACCGATCACATCTCTTGCGGCAGCTAACCGGCCGCACCGCCGTGGTCGGCCCGGCCCGGCCATGGACTCGTGCGTCCGCCTCGTACGCACGAGCCGTACGCGCGCGCTCCCTCTCCTCTGATATTCGCGACACCGAGGACCACCTGCCCGAGCTGGTGCTGAGCGCCGACGTGGACGCGTTCGCAGACCTGCGTGTCCAAGCCCTCGCACCGTTGCGGACCTTGCCTGTCGCGACCGCACAGCGGCTGGAGGAGACGTTGCGGGCGTGGCTGCTGCACCAGGGCAGGCGGGACGAGGTGGCGGCGGCGTTGTTCGTCCACCCCCAGACAGTCCGGTACCGGATGTCGCAGCTGCGGGAGCTGTTTCCGGATCTCGCATCGCCACACCGGGTCCTTGAGCTGACTCTGGCGGTCGGTCTCCGGGTCAGCTGACCGTCCACGGCCGCGTCCGCGAGCGGTCCAGGAATCGTGCCTCGTTCTCGGTGCCATCAGCTGGCTCATGCGGCCCGTGGGAAGAGCGGTATGAGCCAGCTGAGACCGGGGGTTGATGCAAGGCCGGGTAGTTAACGTATTCGTGCTGGTGGCAATGGGTTCATGGGTTGCCCTGGCTGGTGTAGTTGGCGGGTCCGGTTTGGCGGATGAGTCCGTGGCGGGCCCATCATCCGCAAACAGAGCGGGCGCAACACCGGTGCGCGGCCCTTCGTTTGCCGTTGCGGCGGGGGTTGCGCTGTGCGTTGCGGCGCCGGTTGCGCGGGCCGTTGCGGCGTCCGTTGCGCACGCACCACCGACCGCCCCGCGTTTTCCCAGGTCACAGCCCATTTTCCCGAAGCACGCGGTCCTGACTTCCCCTTGTGGGAGGGGGTAGGCGGGGTTTCCCTGCGCGGGCGCGCCCGCTCTCGCCCGTAGCGGGACCTGGCCCGGGGGGCCGCTGCGCGGGGCTGACGAGAAGCGGGGTGCGGCCCGGCGGGGCGGGCCGCGGTGGCGGTCCGCGGGCTTTCCGAACGGCACGAGGCTCCCGGGAACCACGGGGAGAGAGAACTGTGCGAGGACTGCGAAAGCCACGCGAGGGTCGCCGCGCTCCAGGCCGAGCGCGAAAGCCGCGGGACTCGACATCACCGGCGCCCGCTGGGGCCTTCCCGGGGCCGAAGCCGTCCTCCGGCTCCGCACTGTGGAAGGCGTGCGCGGCGGCGCAGACGTACTCGGCAACGTGAACGAAGTCCAGCAGGACGTGCACCGTGATCCCGCGCCGGTGGGTGCCTGGGGTCGCGGGCCTGAGCTTGGTCGAAGCCTGGGACTTCGCCCACCACCGGGCCAAGACCTCGGGCGTGGGCGGAGTGGTGCTTCGTCGTCGACCTGCTCGGCGCTGCCGCGATGATCTTCATGCCGTAGCGCCGGGCGGCCTGACGACACACCGGCCGGGTACAGCCGTAGTCCGCACACGAAGCCTGACCGTGCCGCACCCGCCAGCGTGCGGGTCGGCGGGGCGCGGGGACCGCCACAGCTACAGCCACCGGCAAAGTCACGGAAGCGGGCATGGTCAAGGATTTTACGGTCCCGGCAGCACGTGGCCCCCAGGCCCATGCGTCCCTGGGGGGCCAAGCGGGGCTGTGCTTCGGATAGTTCAACGACGGAACCCTGCGGGCGTCACCCCACACGAATGGCCAAAGCCATGTGCGATCTGTCGGTTTCGGAGCAGTGGTTGCGAGAGACAGTTGATCGTTGGTGTGTTGTTGCTGGTAAATGGCTGTTTTCGCGGGGTGGGGCCACTGTCACGAGGGTGAGAGATCTGGCTCGGGGCGACTGCCATGCGGTGTTATCCAGCAGGTGAACATGCTGTTGTGGGCGCGAGAGATCGCAGCGAAGCCTCGTGTACACCGTGGCTGGCTCATGCAAGGTGCTGTCAGCTGCTCAGGGCGGCCTCGGCGTCGGCGACGGTGTCGAAGACCCGAAGGACGTGATCGGCTCCGGTGATCTCCAGGATCCGGCGCAACTGGTCCGGGACGCAGGCCAGGACCAGCACCACCCCTGCGGCCTCCGCCTCACGGCGGGCTCCCAGCAGCACGTTCAGACCCGCTGAGTCACAGAACGACACATCGGTCAGGTCCAGCACGACGGCCCGCTCCGCTCGATCGATCACCTGCGTCAGCCGCCCGCGCAGCTCTGGCTGCGAGACATAGTCCATGGTCCCGTGCACCCTCGCCACCAGGCAGGGGCCCGACTCGGTCACCTCGACCGAAAGAAGGTCATTCACAACGCCTGCCCAACTGTCTCGCATGGGACCTGAAGAGGTACCGCCGAGCCTATCGGGCAGGGGTGGCCCGGTACCGCTACAAGCGAGGCCAGGCCGCGGGAGTCGTCGGTGGCAGCGGGATCTCATCCAGCCTCAGCCAGCGCTCCTTGCCCTGGGCATCGGGCAGGCGGAAGCGTAGGTCCCGGGCGTCGTCCGCCTCGTACGGGGTGTCCCCGACCGCCCGCAGCAGGGCCCGAAGTCTCGGGTAGGGCGCCTGCATCGCCCGCCCACGCACGCCCTCACTGGCGCAGAGCAGCCAGCGCCAGGGACGCGACGTTCGCTCTGGTGGGCAAGCCCGTTCCCGGGGGCTTGCCCACGCTGCGGACCGGCGGGCGCGCCTGCGGCGGCGGGTTGCCGCGACCAGCTCCTGGTGCTCCTGGCGGGGTGCCTGGAGGGTGGGCTGGAGGGTGGTCTGGACGGTTGCGTGCAGGGGTGCACCGGGGGTGGGACCGAAGGTAGCCAGGCCCGTCTTCGGTGCGGTGGTGTTGCTGCTGGTCATGGCCGGTGGGCAAGCCGGTGCGGGACGGCGACACCTCCTGCCCAGCGCGATAGCCGCAGGGGAGGGAGAGGTATCTGGTGTCGACCGCGGGGCGGGAACGGCCTCCGGTCAGGTGGTTACGCCGCTCCACGATCGCGGCACCGTGAGGTGGTGTTCGCCGTCACTGCGGGCCAGCAGGCGCCAGCCGTGCGGGTCGACGTCGGTGTCCGTGGCGGCGGCGCAGTTGGCCATGACCTCGAACACCGCCCCCGCCAGTTCCTGTCGGGTCAGTCCGCTGATCTGGGACAGGGCGAGGGTGGGCGCACGGGAATGGTGATCTGTCCGTGGGCCCATTCGTCCATGACCGCGTGCGTGGTGATCGGCCCGGCGCGCACGATGCGGGCCAGTGTGAAGCGGTACGCCACCACCACGCGGTCACCCCCCTTTGATCACTCCCCCGGGTGTCACCCTGCGTCGTCTGCTGGCCCACGTCAATGCCCGGCAGGGCACAGCGAACGTCCCCGCAGACCCCGGCACCATTCCTTGCAATATCCCTTGCACTATTACTTGCGCTATCCCTTGCGCTATCGCTTGCACCCCGGTCTCGGGCCGCGACATTGCCTGCGCCATCACCTGCGGCAACGCCTGCGTCATTACCTGCGCCATCACCTGCGGCTTTGCGGTGACTCACCGGTCTGTTGCCGCAGGCCAGACCCGGTGGTGAGTGAGGCGTGTGGCTCTGACTTCCCCTGGAACCGCCCCTTGGATCCACGAACAGGATGGAGAGGGCTGGTTCGTGGGGAACGCTTCCCCGCCGCTGGGCGGGGCGAGGGCGCGCCGCTGGCCCGGCGCCCGGGCCTGGGGTTGTGGCGGCCCCGGGTCGGGGCCGCGCGTGGGGGGCGGCGGCATGCCGGCTGGAGGCCGCTTGTGGCGTCGTGGCAGGGGTTGCGGCGGGCGTTGCGCACAGTCCGGCGGCCGAGCTGTATTCGCCCTGGTCACAGGCGGTTTTACGGGCGCGTGCCGGTCTGACTTCTCCTGTATGGGGGTGTGGGCGTGGCGTAGCCGGCTCCTTGCGCGGGGGTGCGCCCGCCTCTCCGGCCGTCGCGGAGGCGGCCTGGGAGCCGCCGCGCTGGGCCGGTGGTGGGATGGCGGCCCGCAGAGAGCGGGCCGCAGGGACCTCACGACCGACCACACCTGAAATGGGATGCCGAACGAGTCGCCGGAGTTCGGCGGAACCGGTGGCCGCCGCTCCCGCGGTGGCGAGGGGCCCAAGGAGGCGGACGCTTCGCGCGTCAGTCAGTCACTTGTAGATCTTGCCGGGCTCGGCCTTGGACGGAGCGAGCAGCTGGGAGACGGTCACGAAGGTGTAGCCCTGCTTGCTGAGCGCCTCCAGGATGGAAGGCATGGCCGGCACGGTGCCCTTGTGCAGCGGGTGGAGCAGGATGATCCCGTCGCGGCCGGCGCCCTCGAGTACGCGCCTGGTGATCAGCGCGGTGTCATCCGTCTCGTAGTCCTTCGCGGTCACCGTCCACAGCACCTGCGCCATCCCCAGTTCTTTCGAGACCTTGGAGACGCGGTCGTCGGTGCGGCCCTGGGGCGGGCGCATCAGCATCGGCTCGCTGCCGGTGATGCCGGAGATGGCCCGTGCCGTGCGGCGCAGCTCGTCGCGGATCTGCGCATCAGCGACATCGGTCAGCACCGCGTGCGTCCAGGTGTGGTCCCCGATCTCGTGGCCGTCCTTGGCGATCCGCCGCACCACATCCGGGAACTTGTGGATGCGCCGGCCCTCAAGGAAGAACGTCGACGGCGCCTTGTACTCCTTCAGGAGGTCCATCAGCCGGTCGGTGGGTTCGCCCGGATTGCCGTCGAAGGTGAGCGCGATGCACTTGTCCTTCCGGCAGTCCACCTGCCCCGACGGTACGCGTGCTCCTGACGCGGCCCGGCCGCGTTCCTCGCCCGGGGAGAGCGTCTCCATCTTGTTCGCCTGGATGACCATGACGACGGTCACCGTCACGGCCGCCACCACGGCCAGGGTCAGGAGTATGAGCAGGCGAGGCCGCCTCTTCAGGATCTTCACTCGAAAGGAGAAGATTCCAGCGGTGGAGAGGTTGCCTAGCGACCTCGATTGTGAGGCAGGACACGTGGTGCAGCGCGTTTCAAGTGAGCTGCGGCGCCACCTCGGGGCTGCGATCCGCTCCAGCGCCTCCCCGACGTGCTCGGCCGCCGACAGTGGCGCTGGTGTGCCTCGCGCCGGGCGACGGCCCGCCACTGCGGCCTGCTCCAGGCGGGCCACCTCGGCTTCCGCCTCCGCCAGTTCCTTGCCCAGCTACTCGAACCGGTCCGCCAGCACGACCCGCCGCCGAATCGCCCACGTCAGCACCGCAGCCACCCGCCGCCCCCCTTTCCCGTCCCGTGAACTCCCTTGATTCCGTGGTCAGTAAACGGCACTGACGCCCTGTGGCCGCAGTTCCGGCGAATCGCTCCATGACCAGACGATCACCTGCTACCGATCACGCCACCGACCAGCATGAGCACCCCCATGTCCGGCCACACCAGCCCCGTGACCTGCAAGTTCAGGATGAAACGATCTCACTGATTGCCCGCGCCCTTCACCGCACCGATAGCAGCCCCGACGAAGAAGACGTGAGCTGACAGCGTGGGCCGCCGGGCCATTGCCGACCCGGAGGCCCATGTGAGTGGGTGCGTTGGTGGCATTGGGTGGGCGTCAGCGGGGCGGGATGTCGGGTGCCTGGTCACGAGGTCGTTGCGGGCAGGTCTGCTGTCATGAAGTGACCAGGCGGCTGCTGTTTTCTGGCCAGTGTGAGGTGGGCCGGCTGTCATGGAGGTGGCTGCTCTCAGCAGTAGTCTGAGACGCCTCTTGTCGCAGCCGTGACGTGGGCGGTAGGAAACCGGTGTGACTGATCAAGGAAAGTTCACTCGTGCCCTCATCGGGTTCTCAGCTGTCGTCATTGCCGCATGCGCCGTCGTAGTGACGGTCGTGGTGGTGGGTACCCACCCTCAGCGTCTGCTGGACCAGGAAGCGGTGGAACGGCAGGTCGCGGCCACCGTGCAAGGGAAGAGGAACATGTCCAGGGATGGCGTCTTCTGTCCGGCCGCGATGGACGCAAAGAAAGGCAACACCTTCGAGTGTTCTGTGGAAGAAGCCAACGGCGGCACAGCATTTGTCAAGGTCACAGTAGTGGATGATCAGGGCAAACTCAGCATCTCCCAGGCCTGATTGTGAGGGGCGATACAGCGCCGGCGGACCGCCGGCCTGATGAACTTCCCTCGTACAGCGGCACCGCTCCTGCGAGGGCGCCGCGCGCGCAAAGGAGACCATTGAGTGGCGCCGGGAACTCCAACCCGCGCCCCGGCTCTACCTCGGCCACCTCGAGCACGGCGCGACTTCCCCACGCAGAACCGACTGCTGGAAGCCGCCGCGAGGGACGGCCGAATGCTGGGCGCCCGGGTGTCGTGCATGGACCGTGCCACGCTGCGACGCTACGCCGACATCCTGACAAATGAGCCGCAGACAGGGGCTGGGCCGGGACTCTCCGTTCGGAGTTCCGGTCCGACTCTTCCCCTGCGCTGTGGTGGTTACCAGCGCATGCCCAGCTCGGTGAGCTGCGCGCGCCGGTCCTCGGTGAGCTTGTCGGCCCGGCGGCGGGCGTTGTCCACGAACTGACCCAGCTTGACGTCGGTGACTGTCCCGTCCGGCTCGGTGAGCCGTTCTACGTGCTTCCGGGGCACCTGCAATGCCCCCTCGCGGGCGTGGAACTGCCGGGCGGCCTGAAGGTTCACCGCCCATTTGTCGGCCTGTGTACGGGGCGCCTGCGGCCTCTCAGAAGGGTCCGCCGGGGCGAGGTGCAGCATGTTCTCCAGCATCCAAGCCTGCGCCGGCAGCAGCTGCTCCCAGCCCAGGCGCTGCGCCTGGACCCACGCCCCGAGGTCCTCGCCCTGCACGCTCACCTGGCCCGGCGTGGTCGGGAGCTGCTGGCCGTCCTCGATGAGCCGACGGCACAGCCGGTAGGAGCGCTGCCAGGCCACGGGCCAGGACGGGCACCAGGACGGGTCGATCGCCTCCAGCGCATCCCGCCGCTCCTCCGACAGGGCGCCGGCGGTGGAGCCTGCGCCACCGCGAGGTGCTGTTCGCTGTCATGGCGGGGCAGGAGGCGCCAGCCGTGTGGGTCGACGTCGGTGTCGGTTGCGGCGGCGGTGTTGGCCATGATCTCGAACACCGCCCCCGTCAGTTCCTGCCGGGTCAGTCCGCTGATCTGTGACAGGGCGAGCGTGGGCACGGGGACGGTGATCTGCCCGTGGGCCCATTCGTCCAGGACCGCGTGCGCGGTGATCGGCCCGGCAGGCACGATGCGGGCCGGCGTGAAGCGGTACTCCACCACGCGGTTACCCCCTTGATCATTCCCCCGGGGTTCACCCTGCGTCGTCTGCTGGCCCAAGTCAATGCCCGACGGGGCACGGCGAAGACGGACCGCAGGGCGGCTGCGCGGCCGTGTGCCGCCTCATGTCAGTGCCAGGGCGGGGATTGTGCCGCCACCGCAGCTCATAGCAAAGTGCCAGGTCACAGGCAGTGCGCGACTTTCGGCATCCCGCAGGGGACGGCAACTGAGATTCGTTTGCGTCGTCTGCCTTCCAGTACCGTTCCACATCCCATGAACCGAGCCGAGAGGGGCGTGCCACGCCGGTAGGTCCCTCAGCGCCGTGGTTGCCAGCGGCGGTCACCGGGTCTTCCCCTATCGAGGAACGCTATCCGGCAGGGGAGCCGCAGCTCAGCCTGCGGAGGGACGCGGGGCGCGCAGGTGCGCCCGTTCCTTCAGTTCCTCCTCGTCGACCAGCGTGAGCATCGGCTGGCCCGGCGCGCACACCATGGTCACCAGGAACTTGGTGGGTGCGTCTGACAGGGCGTTGCCGTCCTGGTAGTGGATCACGTCACCGCCTGGCTCCCAGAACGTCCCGCCGGCCTTGATCACACGCTCCGGCTCGCCCTCGAGTTCGAACCGGAGCGCGCCTTCCATCACGTAGCCGAATGACGGTCCAGAGTGGCGGTGCGGAGGGAGGCCGGGGTGACCGGGGGGCCAGTCGACGAGGATGGTCATTCCCGAACCACCTTCGGGGAAGAAGGGCGGGGTGACTTCCTGCAGCAACTTGACTTCGGGCGGCAGCGACACCTCGTGCCCCTCGGCAGGGGTCGCGTGCATTGGGTTCTGCTCTGACACTGTGATGCACCTCCATTGGTCTGCCCCAAAGGGCGAATGATGGTCTGCCGTCGCACAAGGCCGGTGTACGAGCGTCTCTCGTTCGGCGAACTGCGTCCCCTGATGACCAAGGCCTGCGACTGGCGACTGTTCCTGCAGTTCGGGACCGCTCGTGGCCGTGGCCGTGGCCCTGCGGCGCGGTGCGTTGGGTCGGCTGGATCAGCTGGCCAAGGAGAGCGGTGTCACCACCGCCGTACGCAAGCGGTGTGCTGGTGCCCGGCGGGGCATACCCCCCAGGGCACATGAGCACCGCGCTCGGGCGCGTCGGCAATGGCCGCGCGTTCGTCAGCCGAGGGTTTGGAGCAGTTCGTTGCACGCCGTTTCGCAGGAGCGACAGGCCTCGGAGCATAGGCGGCAGTGCTCCATGTGCGTGTGGCGGCCGCATTCGTCTCCGCACGCCTTACAGGCGGTGGCGCACGCCTGCAGGATGGCGCGGGTGAGGTTGGCGTCGTAGCCGGTGTGGCGGGACAGGACCGAGGCGGTGGCATTGCAGATGTCGGCGCAGTCCATGTTGGTGCGGATGCACTTGGCCAGCTCGGCCGGCATGCCCTCCGACAGGCAGGCATCGGCGCACGCGGTACACGCCTGGGCACAGGCGATACATTCCTCGATGCACTTGGTGAGCTTCTCTCGGTCGACGCGACCGAGGTCGGCCGGGTAGGTGGCGAGCATCTCCTTCACCGACGTCACGGGGACCGCCTCCTTTCGTGCCGGAGGCCGGCGGGCCAGATGGCCACACCTCCTTGATCTCCGGCCCCTACCTCATTCTCAACTGGCTCACAGGGCATCGCACACGCTGCGATCTCTCGGTTTCGGGGCAGTGGTTGCGAGAGACAGTTGATCGTTGGTGTGTTGTTGCTGGTAAATGGGGGTGGGGCCACTGTCACGAGGGTGAGAGATCTGGCTCGGGGCGACTGCCATGCGGTGTTATCCAGCAGGTGCGCATGCTGTTGTGGGCGCGAGAGATCGCAGTTGTGGGGGTGGCTGCTCCTACCGTTGCAGCGGGCCGTTTTGCGGATCAGCATGGCCGTCATGGAGCGACCAAGGCAGATCATCGAGTGCGGAGACTTCGTCCTGCGATGTTGGCGGGGGCAGAGGGACTTCGCTCCGGCATTCAAATTGATCGAGGAGTCTTTGGACCACTTGCGCCCCTGGGAGTCGTGGGTCGCCCGTCACAGCGCGAAGAGCACCCGCGAGTTCCTCGCGATGTCAGAGTCGAAGTGGGCAAGCGGTGACGTGTACAACTACGCCATCGCCAAAGACGGCACTCTCATTGGCATGTGCCAGACCTACCGTGGGGTCGAGTCCCAGGGCCGGCGCATGGGGTACTGGTTGCACCCTGCCGCCACTGGCCAGGGCATAGCTACCAGAGCAACGGCAGCCATGGTCACCGAGATGTTCACCCTGCCCGACGTGGAGTACCTGGAAATCGCGCACGACCTATCCAACACCTCCAGCGCCGCGATACCGCGCCGGTTGGGCTTCAGCGAAGTCCTGCGTGAGCAGGGAACACCGCCCGCAGTTCCCTCCGGCAGCGGGATCGTCGTGGTCTGGCGGCTGAACCGTCCTAGCCGCTCGATGACACCCCCTGCCCATAACCCACCTGCAGACCGGTGCCGGCCGCGTAGCAGCGGGCAAGCCCTTCGCGAAACAGGCTGACCACCACGCACACAGCGCCGCGCTCTATTGCGTCCCCGGGTCCTCACCACCGTCATCGCCGATGAACACCGCCAACGCTGCGCGCTGGCACGAGACCCCGGAACCCCGGGGGGAAGTTCCGGGAGTCTCGCTGTGCACAGTCGCGGGTTCAACGACCGGCCGCCGCCGATGTCACGCCCATTCGACGCCCAGCTGCGCGAGGCCGTACCCTGATCTCCGCTGAGGCAGGGCCGGTCCGGGACGCCCCGTTCGAAGTCCGGCCCAGCCCGCCACCGCGCTCCGGCTACCAGCGCATGCCGAGCGCGTCGAGTTCTGCCCGCCGGTCCTCGGTCAACTTCTCGGCGCGGCGGCGGGCGTTGTCCACGAACTGGCCGAGCTTGATCTCGGTCACGGTCCCGTCCGGGTCGGTGAGCTGTTCTACGTGCTTACGCGACACCTGCAGGGCGCCCTCGCGGGCGTGGAACTGCCGGGCCGCCCGAAGGTTCACCGCCCATTTGTCGGCCTGTGTACGGGGCGCTGGCGGCCTCTCGCCGGGTTCTGCCGGGGTGAGGTGGAGCATGTTCTGAAGCATCCAGGCCTGCGCGGGCAGCAGCTGCTCCCACCCCAGGCGCTGCGCCTGCACCCACGCGCCCAGGTCCTCGCCCTGGACGCTCACCTGGCCCGGCACGGTGGGGAGCGGCTGGCCGTCCTCGATCAGCCTGCGGCACAGCCGGTAGCTGCGCTGCCAGACCACGGGCCAGGACGGGCACCAGGACGGGTCGATGGCCTCCAGAGCGTCCCTGCGTTCCTCTGACAGGGCGCCTGCGGTGGAGCCGACCGGCAGCCCGGCCTCACGCCGCTGCTCGATGCTGTCCGCCAGCCGCCCGGCGGTCCGCTGGTTCTTCATCCAGACACCGACCGGGTAGCCGTTCCAGACCGCGGTGGCGGGCGGCAGCAGGTGCCCGTGCACGGCCGCCCACTCCCTCGCGGCTGACAATCCCTCCTGAAAAGCGACGTCCCAGTGAGACCACACCATGCCCAGATCATCCAATTCAGCAGCCCTCTTGAGCTTCATCTCACCCGCGTTGAAAAATCTCCGCTGATCCGCGATCCACGTCCCCAGCGGGAAAGCGGCAGGGTCCCAGTCTTCCGGAGTCGTGAACGCGTACGGGACCTTCAAATCCCCGTTCTCTTTCACATACCGGGTAGCCGCCTGGATCCCAGCCCGCCAGTACGTGTTCTCCGGCCGGAGAACACGCAGGTTCATGAACCGGGCAAGGATCGCCGGATCACGGGGCGTGGAGAACGACAAGAGCCCCTGCGCCGGAGCCGACACCCCACCCTCACCGCTCTGCTCGCCTTCCCCGCCCGGGCCGCCGGTTGCGGCGCTCTCAGCAGCCGACGGCTTCGTGGCGCGGCTGTGCGCTTGTTGCTCTGCCAGTTGCTCGATGGTCTCGGTGTCGTGCGAGCGCAGCGCGGCCATCACCTTTGCGAGGTTGTTGTAGCCCTTGCTCGTGAGCATGGCGTCGGGGTCTTCGCCAGGGGCGAGGAAGACCGGCACGACCAGGCTGGCCACCTTGCCCTCGCCGGGCTGCATGCGCAGTGCCCGGCCGACGATCTGGAGGATGTCGACGGCGGATCCGTGCACGTCGCCGAAGAACACGGAATCGCATCCCGGTGTGTCGATGCCCTCCCCGAGTGTCGACTTTCTCTCTAGTTACGACATGCTCGATGCGCTGACCTTGGGTATTTGAGTTACATATATGTAGCTCTGGTCTGCCGTCTGACCTGGTGTGGTGTGCTGCAGGGGCGCTTGATACCCGGCTCCGTGTCGCTCTGACCTGTGGTGCTGCAATTGGGCGGAGGATGTTGTGACTACGGGGATAACCTTTTGGGTGCTGCGGAACTACAGCCCGGAAGTGACCATGAAGGTTGGTGCAGGGCTAGCGCCCGAGCCCTGTCTGGATAGTGGGACCCGACCAGGGTTCGGGTCCGGCGCCTGGCGGTCGACGGACCGCGCGGATTCGCCGTGCCAAATGTCTGCAGGTCGCTTCCGGAAGTACCCCGGCTCCTTTGCCCCGCCGTAAGCCCCCTTATGGCGAAACCATTGCCCTCGACCGTCTGCCGGCCTCGCTTGCAGCGGAGGGGGGCGGCCTACCAAGGGCAACTGCCCACCGAGGGCGCCCAGCGCCCGAGGGGTGCGCGGAGCGCAGGGCAGGCGGCAGGAAAGGGCGGTCCAGCGCGCCCTAGGCGCTGGCGTGGGGTCCGGGGCCGCGTAGGCCCCGGTTGGGGCCGTAGGTCCCGCCCAAGCTGCTGTCTGATCTCGCCGAGCGCCTGCAGAACCCGGGCCGCCGTGCCCAGGTCCTCGACGCCCTGCGGCGTCTGGAGGACCAGCCCAGTGTTCGGCACCTCCGAACACGTTCTGGCCGTCGCCGCTCCCATGGTGTCGCCGCACACCGGGGTGGACATCCGGTGACCGCCACCGGGGCGGCCGAACATCCAGGCCGGATCAACGCCGGTGTCGCGGTGTCGCGGTGGATCGACGCCCACCCCGACAACCGGGACCGCGATCCGGAGGCACTGCTATGGGGCAGGGTGACCAAGGTTGGCGAGGAAGCTGGTGAGGTCATCGCGGCACTGGTTGGCCTTCGCGGGCCTGTACGAGTGGTGGCGGAACAAGGGAGGTCGCCGGTGACGACGACCCGGGCGCCTGGCTGGCCACGTGCACGATCATCACCACCGAGGCCACCGAAGCCGCCAGCCGGGTCCACCCCCGGATGCCGCTGACCGTCGCGGCCGCCGACTACGACGCCTGGCTAGATCCCGAGCACCAGGACCCCGACGAATTCCGCGCCCTGCTGACCGCGCCCGCGGACGGTCAGCTATCGATCCGGCCCGTAGATACGGCGGTCAACAGCGTCCGGAACAACGGGCCCACCTCCTGGACGCCGTGACTCTTGCCTGAAGGAGCGCCTCCGTCCGTCGCGTGCAGAATTGCCTGGCCCCTCGAACCTGCGGATCGCTAACCTCCGGCCATGTCGGAACATGCATCGTGGGAAGCCCGACTGGGCCGGATGAAGAGCGCCGTCGAGCTGTGGGCGAAACGAACGAGCGGGGACGACAGCGGGCCAGCACGGGTGGAGCCGGGTAGCAGTCTGTCCGGCGACGACAAGTTGTTTCCGGATCATCCGGTGTCCAGTGTGGCCTGGCACGGACTGATCACTGCGGTGGAGCACTTCCTGCAGCACCCACGCACCTCTCCAACCCGGCACGCCGTGTTCTACCGGATGGTCGCCCGCAACCGGGTCTGGCTGGCCCGGCGACACCTGCCCTCGGTGCTGGTGCCGATCTACCTCGGTATCTGGGCAGCGCTCACGCTCGCCCGCAGACCATCGGCCGCCGGCCTGCGGGCGTGGGTCGGCGGTTTCGCCGAAGGCTGGCGCACGCCGTGCCCGCCGCGGCATCCCATGCGCTGGCGCACCGTATGGAAGATGACGCGACTGGGCCGTCCGCCCATCGTGTGACCATCCCGCGCCCGGCTGCGGGTCTCAGCCCAGCAGGGCCAGCAGCCGGGCCGCCTGCCGTTCATCAGTGCCGGCGGGGTTGCGGTCGAATCCAGGCCGTCCGGGAAGCAGCATGATCAGCCACAGCAGCGCCAGCAAACGCCGCACGTCCCGTAGCCGGGCAGCCTCCGCGCCAGTCAGAGGAAAGTGGCTCAGTAGGCCTGGCACATCCAGGGTGCTGTCCACCCAGCCGGAGGGGTGCTCGACGATTTCGGCGAGCTCGAAGGCGCGATCGCTGCGGCCAGAGTCCTCGAAGTCAACCAACCGGACAACTTCGCCGTCGAACAGGTAGTTCGCGAGGTTTCCGTCTGTAAGACCGAACACCGGTACAGGATCGGCCTTGACCAGGTCATCCAGCGGCGCAGCGTCCAGCCACCGCCAGCCCTCGTTGAACGCCCTCTCAACCTGCGGATCCGGCCCGAACTGCTGGGCTTGCGTGCACCAGTCCCGGGCCTTGTCGACGGCCTTGACCACGTTCCAGGCACCCTCGGGAACCGCCGCCAGTACGTCCTGCGGAACAGCACCGTGCAAGGTGGCCAGAGCTTCCGCCAAGGCGGCCGCTCTGCGGCCGGAGACCACGGTGCCTCGCAAAGGGACCCCGGCCAGTCGGGACATCACCACGGTCGGTGGATCCCCCTCCAGGTCGGCCTTCAGGGGCTGCGGAGCCAGACCGGGCGCGTGCTCTGCAAGGAGCGTCAGCGCCCGCCACTCGCGCTGCGGCTCACCGCGGCCCCACGACCGGAACCGCTTGACCACCACGTTGGAGCGCATCTCCAACCCGTGGGTGTTGTCTTGCCCGGCCACACAATTCTCCTGCTGCTTCGCTGGGGCACCTGAACCCCAGCCGTTTGGGAGCCTACGCCACGCTGACTCCGAAGAGCTCGGGGCGACACCCCCTTAGCCGTTGTACGTGGCGCTGGTGGCCGGGTTGGCCGCAATCGCCACAGCGGTTGCCAGCAGCAGGTTGATGACGGCGAATACCACCATCACCGCCGCGAATGTCCGTCCCCGCATCCCGCCCCCAGAGCCACACCGCTTCCGTACGGCAGCGGGACATTACCGGCATTCCCGTACCGGATGAGTGTGATGCTTCCGCACGGGCGCACGACCGCAGTTTCCTGCCACCGTGCACCTGATCAGCGATTGCAGCGGCTCAGGCCCCGGGGGACTTGGCGTAGCCAGCACCGCAGTGCCGACCGGCGGCCGTCGTGCCCCCGGGCGGTCCGGCTGCAAGGCCGTGCGCGTGTGGCCCGTGAGCAGGTTGCGGCGGTGGGCGGGCAGGGTGGCCGGGTCCGCGGTCGCCACGACCAGGCGGATGTGTCCGTCGGGGCCCCACCAGCCGAGGTGGGCGTCGGCGGCCCACCATGTCTCGGTGTGCCCGTCGCGGAAGGTCCGCCGGACCGGGGTCCAGTCGCCGGGATGCTGGGGGTCCGTCCAGGTCAGGGCGCGGGCGGCGTCGACGGGGGTGTAGGCGTCCTTGCCGTGGGCCCAGGTGCCGTGGCTCGGTTTGAGGGCCATGACGAACGGCAACCCCGCCGCGTGGCGGTGCCTGCGAGGCAGGTCAACGCCTTGTTACGGTCCCGCGGCAGCAGCAGTCCGGTCAGGTACTCGCGGAACCCGCGGCGCTGTGCCAGTGTGGAGAACAGGTCATCGAAGCATGCGGCGTAGGCTTCCAGCGGGCCAGGTGCGGGCGGACACGGCAGACGACGGGTCATCACAAGCCCCCAGGCAGCGAGGCGACGTTCCTCTGCTACCGGCCCACTGCAACCCTGACCCGCCGTCAACAAACCACCGCTAGCCCGCTTGGGCCAAAGTTCCGAACACAGTGCAACAGGAAGGGGGAGTCGTTCGCCTGACTCATCCTCAACGCGTCTACGCTCAATTAGGTTGGCGTGAACATGGCGTATTTTTGGCCTGAATTTTAGGTGCGAATTCGGCCTGAGCTGCTGTGTAATGGCGCGATCTGGCTCCAAGGGGGGGCCTGAGTCCGGGAGTCTTCATGAGTTGGCACGGGATGCGCACCAAGCTGGGCGCGTGCACGGTGGGGGCACTGACCGCCACCCTCCTCGCTGTGAGCACCACCCCGGCCGCGGCAAGCGGGACATACAGCGGCCTGGCCTACGTGTATGGGACCGGCGTCTACACCAACGACTGGGGCGACGAGGGCGTCACGGACATCAACACGAACGCATCTTCCAACGCTACTTGCCTTTGGCAGATGGTCCTTTGGGCAAACGGCTACCTGGCATCGGACATCGACGGCGTCTTCGGAACCAACACCAAGAGCGCGACCGCGGCGTATCAAGATGACACCGACTACCTGACAGTCGACGGAAGTGCCGGCAAGGCGACCTGGAGCTACGCGGCTGACTATCAGATCGCGTACGTGTCGGGCAGTGACGCTCCTGGCCAGACGCTGAATCTGCGATACGACGGCACGGTCAACAACTTCAAGATGAGGCGCCTCGGGGACGGCAACTACGAGTTCGTCGACAGTCACGGCAACTGGCGGAAGGCCGGCTACAACTACCGGACCTGCTGACTCCCGTCGTCACCATCGCACCCAGGGCCGGCCTACCGGAAGGGAGGCCGGCCCTGGGCGCGCTGTAGCTGGGGTGCGCTGCCCTATGGTCCTCGACGAGATGGGCCGGGACTTCCACCGACGCAAGGCCCTGACCACGGCGGCTGTCAGCAACTCGCGCCGATAGGGTGCAGTCAACGGTGTAACTCGGGTGGTGTGAGTTATCGGCGGCCGACGGAGAGCCGGCCGTCGAAGGCGATGTCGAAGGCCTGCAGGGCCGGCTTCCATCGCATGGTCCAGCGTTTGCGGCCCTTGCCGGTGGGGTCCAGGCTCATGACGGCCATGTAGACGCACTTGAGTGCTGCCGCCTCGTTCGGGAAGTGTCCGCGGGCCCGAACAGCCTTGCGTATGCGGGCGTTCACGCTCTCGATGGCGTTGGTGGTGCAGACGACACGTCGTATCTCGGTGTCGAACTGCAGGAACGGCACGAACTCGGCCCAGGAGTTCTCCCAGAGGGCATCGCATAGTGCCTCTCTTCGTGGCGTTTCTGAGGACACGCTGCTGGTCACGCATCCATTCCATCCGCTGGCGGGGCGGCGGTTGCGTGTATGCCGCGCGGTGCGCCGCTCCAGCGGTTTGGTGTTCATCTGCACTGCCGGTAACGGCGTGACGGTGACACTCCCGCAGGGGTGGACGGACCGCGGCCCGGCGCCGGGTGAGAACCGGCTCGCAACCGACGGGCTTGGTGCGCTGTCTGCGCTGGTGGATGCCCTGATGAGCCGTGGTGTCGAGCCGGGGGATGGTGGATCCTCGTGAAGGGTGCCCTTCTTCTTGTGGCCTTCGGCGCCCGGGCATCGGTGACGGGCGGTGACCATGGTGGAGAACTGGAGCCGGAGCGTCGTGCTGCTGGTGGCGAACATGGTCGAGTCCTCGGTGCGAGGGGAGGAGGACGGCGGTGAGCGGGCTGCAGAAGATCACGTCCTCGCACCGGTCGAGGCAGGCACTGATCTATGTGCGGCAGTCAACCTTGCTGCAGACACGGGAGAACACCGAGTCGACTGCCCGCCAGTACGGGCTGGCCGACCGCGCGCGGGAGCTCGGCTGGGCCCCATGCGACATCGAGGTCGTGGATGCGGACCTGGGGGTTTCGGGCCGATTCTCCGGAATGCGGGCCGGATTCCAGCAGTTGGTGTCCCGGGTCTGTCTCGGCGAGGTCGGCGCGGTCTTCGGGCTGGAAGTCTCCCGACTTGCCCGTTCCTCGGCCGAGTTTGGCCGGCTGCTGGAGTTCGCGCGGCTGACCGACACCCTCCTGATCGACGCCGACGGCGTCTATGACCTCGGCGATTTCAACGACCGCCTGGTGCTGGGCCTGAAGTCCACGATGAGCGAGGCCGAGCTGCACATCCTGGCTGGACGCCTGCAGGGAGCCCGCAAGGCGGCCGCCGAGCGTGGGGACCTGCGGCTGCCGCTGCCCGTCGGCATGGTCTATGCCGACGACGGGACCATCGTGGTGGACCCTGATGAAGAGGTGCAAGCTGCGGTCGCGGACGTCTTCGCCCTCTTTGACCAGCACGGCTCCGCTCTCGCCGTGGTCCGCGCGTTCGCCGGACGTCGCTTCCCCCGCCGGGATACCGGGGTGTGGGACGGGCGGCTGGCCTGGGGACGGCTCACCCATGGCCGGGCCGCCGCAGTGTTGAAGAATCCCGTCTATGCCGGGGCCTATGTCTTCGGTCGCTCGGTGAGCTCTCGCAAGGTGCGGCCCGACGGCACTGTCATCACCACCGTCAACCAGCGGTCCCGCGATCAGTGGGCCGTGCTGATCTGTGACCACCACGAGGGCTATATCTCCTGGCAGCAGTATCTGCAGATCGAGGCGAAGCTGGCCGCCAATCGCACCCGTGCGAAGGCCCGGCCGCCGCGGGAGGGGGTGCCGGTGTGTCAGGGCATCATCTTCTGCGGCTCGTGTGGCTTCCCGATGAGCACCCGTTACCGGCGTGCGGACGGCACCGCGGACTATGTGTGCACCCGGGCCCGCAGCGATGCGCTCCTCACACCGGGCTGCCACTCGATCGCCGCCGCGGCCGTCGACCCGCAGGTGGTCGATCTGCTGCTGGCCGCGCTGACACCCGAGCAGGTGGACCTCGCCCTGGCCGCGGCCGATGAGGTCCACCACCGTCACCAGCGCTCGCACCGGGCCGCCGAACTCGCCGTGGAACGGGCCCGTTATGAGGCCCATCGCGCCGAGCGGGCCTTTGGCCAGGTCGAGCCGGAAAACCGGTTGGTGGCCCGCTCACTGGAGAGCCGCTGGGAGGCGAAACTTGCCGCGCTGGCCCAGGCCGAAGCGGCGCTGGCGGACCTGATCGCCGCCGAGCTGGCTCTGCCCGAGCCCGCACGGCTGCGGGAGCTCGCCCGAGACGTGCCGGCTCTGTGGCAATCGCCGACGACCACGGCCAAGGACCGCAAGCGCCTGCTGCGGACCCTGATCGCGGACGTGACCGTGCGGCACGTCGATAACACTCGTGCTGACATCGGGGTGCGCTGGCATACCGGCTCCGTCGACGAGATCACCTGCGACCGTCGTACCAACCGCAACCCCACCCAGGCCGTCGACATCGTGCGCAACCTGCTGGACAGCCGCAGCGACGCCGAGATCGCCGACCACCTCAACAGCCTCGGCTTCATCACCGGGAACTGTCGTCCCTTCACGGTGAACTCGATCCGTCACATCCGAGCCCAGCACGCGATCGGCTCCAGGCGCAACGACCCCACCGGGCCCGGGGAGATCACCGTGCCCGAGGCCGCCCGGATCCTCGGCGTCCACGAAGCTGCGATCTACCCCTGGATCCGCAGCGGCGAGATGGCCGCCCGCCAGGCCCGCCACCGCCGCTGGTGCATCACCTGGGACAGCGGCACCGAGGCGTACTGGAAACAGCGCGTGGCCACATCCTCCCACCTCAAGCGGCGAGCGAACACCAACTACTAGACAGGACAGGCAGTATGAAACCGACTTCCCACAGGCGCACGATCGCCGGATACTTGGCACCCCATTCCTCCTGGAAGTCCAAGAAGCGGTCCTCAGCGGCCTTCGCGGTCGGCGCGGTGTAGATCGGCTTGAGGGCGCGGGAGATCTTGTCCCAGTCCTGGCGGGCCGCGTAACGGAACGACGCCCGCATGAGGTGAACGACACAGGTTTGCGTGATCGCCTGCGGCCAGACCGTGCCGATCGCGTCGGGCAGGCCTTTCAGCCCGTCGCAGACGACCATGCACACGTCCTCGACGCCGCGGTTGCGGATCTCGGTAAGGACCTGGAGCCAGTACTTGGCGCCCTCGCCTCCGTCACCGGCCCACAGGCCCAGGATGTCGCGGGTCCCGTCCACCGTCACCGCAAGCGCCACGTAGATCGGACGGTTGGCGACCTGCCCGTCACGGACCTTGACGTGCACACAGTCGATGAAGATCACCGGATAGACCGGGCGGTTTCCATCGATGGTTGCGAATCGCCAGGTCAATCGTGCTGCAGGAAGTCTCTCATGGCTTCGGCGGGAGTCTTGTCTCCGAGCACGAGGCGAGGTCGCCGGTTGAGCCGTCGGGCGACTTGCCGTAGGTCATGGGCGCTGTGAACCGAAAGATCACTGCCCTTGGGAAAATACTGCCTGAGCAGGCCGTTGGTGTTCTCGTTCGTGCCGCGTTGCCAGGGCGAGTGGGGGTCGCAGAAGTAGATCCGGAAGCCGGTGAGGGCTTCGACGTCCTCGTGCAGTGTCAGCTCCCGTCCTTGGTCCCAGGTCAGCGTTCTCCGCAGCTGAGGCGGGATGTGCGCGGTCTGAGTGATGAGCGCGTTACGGACCTGTGGAGCCTTCCAGCCGTCGGGCAGGTGGAGGAGGTGAACGTACCGGGTCGTCCGCTCGACCAGGGTGCCGATTGCTGAGCCCTGGTTGGCCCCGATGATCAGATCGCCTTCCCAATGACCGGGAACAGCACGGTCGTTGACCTCGACCGGACGCTGGTGGATCAACGTCATATTCTTGATCTTGTTCGGTGTGGGAACACCCCGGCGTTGCTTCTTGCGCCGGGTCCGGCCCGTCCGGAGCCTGCCGTCCCTGTTGCCAAGCAGGCCGGCGAACAGGGCCCGGTAGATCGTCTCTGGGCAAGCCCGCATCGCCGGATTGCCGAGGTGGGCGCGGGCGAGGAACCGGGAGACCTGCTGCGGCGACCACTGCTCGTCAAGCTTCTTGCGCACGATGGTCCGCAGCGGCTCATTGCAGCGGATCTTCTGTTCCTTGGGTCGCTTCCTGCGAAGCAGTGCCTGGTTGTGCGCCCACCAGGGCTGGTAGCCGCCGTCCGGCTTGCTGCCTCGCTTGATCTCTCGATAGACCGTCTGGAAGCTCTTGCCGATCGAGGCGGCGATCTCCTTCACGCTCCGCCCGGCGTGCAGGCCGTCGGCGATAGTGATGCGGTCGTCCTGGGTCAGGAAGCGCGGGGATATAGGGCCGGGGTCCGGAACGAGCATCCCACCAGCTTCCAGGAACCACTTGGACCCACAGCTGGTGGAGACGTCAACGATCCGGGCGGCCGCTGCCCCCTTGAGGCCCTGCCGCAGGAGCTCGAAGTACCTCCTCTTCACCCCTGTCGATCTTCTGATCGGAGGACGTCGAAGCATGCGAATCTCCCTGATCGCGGGCGTTCGCAACCACCAATAGAACTCAAGCCGGGTCCAGAGGCCGGTTCTGCCACTCGGCCATCCCGTCGATGACCTTGTCCGTGATGGTCGAGATCGTCGTCTTGGACACGCTCGCGCCGTAGACCTCGGCCAGGTGCGCGGAGATGTCCCCGTGCGTCAGACCCCGGGCGGACAGGGACAGGACCATCTCGTCCACGCCGGTCAGCCGGCGCTGCCGCTTCTTGACGATCTGGGGTTCGAAACTGCCCTCCCGGTCGCGGGGAACGTCGATCTCGACCGGTCCGACGTCGGTCAGCACCGTCTTGGACCGGATCCCGTTGCGGGAGTTGCCGCTGCCTGCTCCGGCCGAGTCGTGCTTCTCGTAGCCGAGGTGGTCGGTGATCTCGCCCTCCAGGGCGGACTCCAACACCCGCTTGGTCAGCTGCTGCAGCAGTCCGCCCTCGCCGGTCAGCTGGAGCCCGCCGGCGCGGGCCCGGTCGACCAACTGCCCGATCAACTGCTCATCCAGCACGTCCGTCGACAACTCGACCGGTCGGACCTCTTCAACCGCCTCGACGGAGGCAGTCACGTCGCTCATCAGGTGTTCTTCCTTGATCGGGAGTTACACCGAAGACCGTACAGACCCGCCTCAGCCAGTACGGACCGTGCCGGGGCCCGTCTGCCAGCACCCCGCCGCCGGCGTAGTCGTCCCGGAACTGTTCATGCCGGATGAGCGCCGCGAGTAGCTGCACGTCACCACTGGCTTCACCGGTGAGACGTAGGTGTTTGCTGTCTACCCACCGGAAGCCGTGCTCGCGCGGATCCTCGAACGTGTAGTGCCGAAAGTTGATGAAACCGCTGGCCTCGTGGACGAGAGCGTTCCCCATAGCCTGTCAACGTACGGGAGCGGACTGGCTGCCCATGCTGCGGCGCTCCGGAATGGCACAGGCGGCGGCCGACGGACATGGCCACCGGGCTCGGCTTTTCGCGCCGTGCGGTTCAGTGCGGTTCGGGGTATCCGGGCAGCCCGAGCGGGACAGGCACCAACGGCCGCTGCGGGTCGACGTTTCGCAGACACAGCCGGTAGCGCTGACCGTCGATGGGGCGCAGCGCCACGCGCCGGCCTTCGGCCTGGCCCGCGTCCAGGGCGGCCAGGGCAGCGGGACCGTCTTCGGCGACGACCTGGGTGTGGAAGGCCATCACCTCGCCGAGTGACAAGGTGCGCCCGGCCAGAGTCAGCGTGAACTGCGGGTCCAGGACGCGCACCGACTGGGGTTCGCCGCCCAGGACCGCCCGCAGCGCCGGGTGGTCCTCGCCGTTGAGCGTGACGGTCAGAGCGCGGGCAAACGGGGAGATGACACAGTGCCCCTCGACGACCAGCCGCGCCACACGCAGCGCGACCCGCTCGGCGGCCGTGATGTCATCGGGAAGCGGGAACTCCTGCTCGCAGTGCCGCTGCAGGACCTCCAGGTCCTGCGCATACAGCCGCAGCTGCTCCAGCTCGTCACGCTCGCCGGTACTCGCGGCCGCCAGCTGGCCCCCGCCCGCGTCCTGGCCCTCGACGGTCAGAGCGAAGGTGCCGCCGGACATCAGCCTGCGCCGCAGCCCCAGCCGCTTGAGCGCCTGGGCAGGGGTGGCCCCGGCCAGGTCGAAGGAGAAGTTCAGCTTGGCAGGGCGGTCCAGGTCGTGGGGGAGCAGCAGCTGCAGTCGGCTGCCGTGCAGGTCGACGTCGACCGAGCGGCCCATACTGCCGCTCCCCAGGCCGTGCACCTGCCCCGAGAACGACGCGACGGTAGCACCGGCCTCGTCGTGGAAGGCCAGCTCCGCCGGGGCGCCGGCCCCGGGCAGCGGCCCGACGGGCCGCCAGACCACCTCCACGTTGGTCAGGGTCTTCGCCAGCCACTGCGGCCCGTTGACGGTCAGCGACGCGATCGCCTCAGCGGGCAGCACGACCTGTTCGGCGAGCCCGAAGCCGAGCGCCCTGGTGAGCGTGGCGGTCAGGTCCGCGTCCATCCCGCCGGGCCTGCCTTTCAGCTCCAACGTGACGGGGCTGACCTCGTGGGCACGCGGATGCTTGGCCCGCAGGGTGTGCACCACCATGCCCTCGACACGGGAGAAGTCCACCGTCCAATGATCGTCCAGGCCGTCGACCACCGCGCCCAGCGCGGCGACCCGCTCGGCAAGGTCCCGATCCCCGCCCAGCAGCACCGCCTGCTCCTGGCCGAAGACCTTCGCCTTCTCCAGCAGCTGCTCCCGGGTGAAGAAGTCCACCAGGTCCGGGTGCGCGGCCATCCGGTCGTCCAGCTCGGCCCGGTCCATCACGCGCACCCGCACGCCACGCCCGGCCGCCAGGCCGTCCACGAACGCCTGCTCGCCCGGGCCCAGGGTGCACGGCACCACCAGCACCCACTCGTACGGGGAGTGCGCCATCGCCCGGGCGAACGACTTCTTGATCGAGGTCTGCCGTCCCTTGAACGACGACGCGGGGAACCCGTCCGGGTAGTACTTCAGCTGGAAGATCCGCAGCCGCCCGCCGCTGACGACCTCAATGTCGATCCCGCCGTCCCCGCCGCGCCCGTTGACCGCGCGCACCCGCGCGGTCTGGTCGTACAGCCGGTGTACCAGCGCCTCCACGATCCGGTCGAACTCCGGCTGCCCGATCCGGTCCCACTCGATGGCCACGGCCCCGCCCTCCCCAGGAAACACACCATCTTTGCATCGCTCGCCGACACCGGGTGCTCCTCCCGTGCGAGCCCGGTGTGCTGCCTCGTGTCAGCGGCAGGTGGGATTTGCCGTCTCGGGTCAGTGAGCAGCTCAGTGCGGCCGGCCTGGGCCCTTCCCGAAGGGCGGTGCCGGTCACATAGCGGGCGGCGGTGTGGCGGGCGCGGCCTGCTCGGCTGGCTGGTCCAGTTGCTGTTCGCGCCGTCGTTGTTCACCGCGAAGCGTCTCGACACGTTGGGTGAACTTGGCGAGAGATTCGCTCTCTTGCTCCTCCGAGAACTGGCTATAGTCACCGATCCCGAGCATCACGGCATTTAGTTCTTCTTCGATGGCGTCAGCCGTCTGCCGAAGGAAGTAGCTGCGCTCGCGGTACTTGTAGTACCCGGTGAACGCGGACGCGAGGGTGACGCTGAAGCCCAGAGCCACGACGGACAGGGTCTGCCAGTTCCAGTCCTGCTGGCTGAGGGCTGCGATCGTGGTCATCGCAGTCGAGCCGATCATGATCAGTGACTGCAGGGTGTTGTGGACGCGTCGGTAGTGGCGGCTCTCCCGCCCATACTGGGCAATGACCGCAACGGTATCTTCGCGGTACATGCTGCGCCGCTCCGTCAGCGGTGGATGCGCCCGTAGGCTCGCGCGGCGAAGCTCCTCACGCTTGGAGGCAAGACTGTCGCGTAGCTGCGCCAGGCTGTACGCGTAGCGGTCCGGCGGTGAGTGCAGGTTCCGAACGTCAAGCGGGTCACGCTGGAAAACGTGATCTACACAGATCACTGCGACTGTGAGGCTGCTGGCAGCCAACGGAGTGACGAGGAAAGCTCTCCCAGCCAGGAGCACGGCATGGTCACCGGCGTGCAGGGCGTTCCACGCGACAAGCGCCGGGACGCTCAGCATGGCAACAACAAGAGAAATCGCGAGCAGACGTGCACGCCTCCGCTTCCAGGCAACATCCCGCTCCAGTTCAGCAACTTTCGCCTGCAATGTGTTGATATTAGACACCAATGCAGCTCACCCGCCCCCCATGTCAACCCAGCGCTGCGCCGAGAAGGACGATTGGCAACCAGAAACGCAGGTTACCGGCGGGTAACTGCTGGCCCCAGCGGCCGCATATATGGCGAAAGATTCCCATACGCCTCGGTATCCCAATAAAAGCGACAGATGTGCCACCGGTCGCATCGACCCAGTCGACCGGGCCGATGAATGTCTTCCCCTTCGCCATGGTCAAGACGGTAGTGATCAGTGTCTGAGGTCGATGCGCATACCCGAAAACTGACGCGGGTCACTTGATTGCCGGTGCAGTACCTGCGCGGACCGACCCAGGAGGCTGGACCGAACTCCCCTGGGCTGAATGTCAGGCTCACCGCGTTCCCGGTGTCGTTCGGTAGGAAGTCCGGAGTGGCGTGTCGGCTCGACCCGTACCTTGAGGACCTATGAGATACACGTACGTCGCGCCCGTCGAGGCGGAGCAGATCCGGCAGTTGCCGACTCGTGACGTTGCTCTCCTGCTCTTGCAGCATCTCGCTAGTGGTACCGGCTATCAGCAGTACATAGGCACGATGGGTTCGGCGCGTCAAGCGTTCCAGGATGAGCCAGACAGGGACGCGCTCGTAGACAGACTGTCTGACGCCTGGACCTGGCTGGAAGGACGTGCGCTTCTCTCCAGGGAACCCAGCCAGTCGGACGCCTTCCGCCGGATCTCCCGCGACGGCATGGACCTGGTGAAAGATCCGGAAGGCATCACGCGCTTCCAAGCCCGCGAACGGCTGTCCGGCTCATTGCATCCGACACTGGAAGGAACGGTACGCACCAACTTCCACCTGGGCGACTACGAGACGGCGTGCTTCGCTGCTATGAAGGCTGTCGAGGTTGCGGTCCGTGACGCCTCCGGCCTCGACAACTCCCTGGTCGGTGTGCACCTAATGCGCGCGGCGTTCCAGCCTCACAAGAACGGGAAGGAAGGCGGACCGCTCGCCCACGCGGGAGCCGAGGGTGGGGAGCAGGAAGCGGCGTCGGCGCTCTTCGCTGGCGCCATGGGTGCGTTCAAGAACCCTTCCAGCCACCGCACCGTCGACTTCGATGACCCGATCGAGGCGGCCGAGATCATCCAGTTCGCCGACTTGCTCCTGCGGCAGATTGAACGTGCCAAGAGCCGTCAAGCTACAACCGCCGAGTAGGCTTGCAAGGCCGGGATTCCCTTTGAGACCCCCGGCCAGCCCTTCGCTCTGCTGCTACCAGCGCATGCCGAGGGCGTCGAGTTCCGCCCGCCGGTCCTCGGTCAGCTTCGCGGCCCGGCGGCGGGTGTTGTCCACGAACTGGCCCAGCTTGACCTCGGTCACGGTGCCGTCGGGCTCGGTGAGACTTTCGACGTGCTTCCTCGGCACCTGCAGACTGTTCTCCCGCGAGTGGTACTGGCGGGCGGCGCGTAGGTTGATCGCCCATTTGTCGGCCTGCGTACGGCGTCCCGGCGGCCACTCGTCAGGTGCCGCGGGGCTGAGGTGGAGCATGTTTTCCAGCATCCATGCCTGCGCGGGTAGCAGAGCGTCCCAGCCCAGGCGCTGCGCCTTAACCCACGCGCCCAGGTCCTCGCCCTGCACGCTCACCTGTCCCGGCACGGTCGGCAGCGACTGGCCATCCTCGACGAGGGTCCGGCACAGCCGGTAGCTGCGCTGCCATGCCACAGGCCAGGTGGGGCACCAGGACGGGTCGATCGCCTCGAGTGCATCCCTGCGTTCCTCCGACAACGCGCCGGCGGTGGAGCCGACCGGCAGACCGGCCTCGCGCCGCTGCGCGATGACGTCCGCCAGCCTGCCGACAGTCCGCTGGTTCTTCATCCAGACGCCGACGGGGTACCCGTTCCAGACCGCGGTGGCGGGCGGCAGCAGATGCCCGTGCACGGCCGCCCACTCCGCCGCGGCGGACAGTCCCTCGGCGAAGGCGACGTCCCAGTGCGACCACACCATACCCAGATCGCCCAGTTCGGCAGCCCGCACCGGCTTCATCTGACCCGCATGGAAAAACCTGCGCTGGTCCGCAATCCACGTCCCCAGCGGGAAATCGGCGGGATCCCAGTCTTCGGGAGTCGTGAACGCATACGGCACGCGCAAATCGCCGTTCTCTTTCACGTAGCGGGTGGCTGCTTGGATTCCGGCACGCCAATAGGTGTTTTCCGGCCGGAGAACACGCAGGCTCATGAACCGTGCCAGAATCGCCGGATCACGCGGCGTAGAAAAAGACAGAAGCCCCTGCGCGAGGGCCGACAAGCCACCTTCCCCGCCCTGCGCACTTTCCCCGCCTGTCGACTTTCTCTCTAGTTACGACATGCTCGATGCGCTGACCTTGGGTATTTGAGTTACATATATGTAGCTCTGGTTTGCCGTCTGACCTGGTGTGGTGTGCTGCAGGGGCGCTTGATACCCGGCTCCGTGACGCTCTGGCCTGTGGTGCTGCAACTGGGCGGAGGATGTTGTGACTACGGGGATAACCCGTTGGGTATTGCGTGGAACTACGGCCCGGAAGTGATCATGAAGGTTGGTGCAGGGCTACAGGTAGCGCCCGAGCCCTGTCTGGATAGTGGGACCCGATCAGGGTTCGGGTCCGGCGCCTGGCGGGTATCGACGGATCGCGCGGATCCGCCGTGCCAGATATCTGCAAGGTCGCTTCCGGAAGTACCCCGGCTCCCTTTGCCCCGCCGTAAGCCCCCTTATGGCGAAACCATTACGCTCGACCGTCTGCCGGCCTCGCCCACAGCGGAGGGGG
>NZ_JBXEQB010000002.1:0-139304 GCF_056858595.1 Streptomyces sp. TOM-9
CAGTGCGCTGCGCGCACTGCAAGTGAACCGGCGCGCTTCGCGCGCCGGTTGGCGGCCGGCTTCGCCGGCCCGAGTGATCCGCTTCGCGGATCACGAGCGCCTTCGGCGCGAGCTGGCTTCGCCAGCAACTGGGCACTACGCGCCCAGTGATAGAACGGCAGGTCCGCTTCGCTCCCCTGCCTTGGGCCCTCCGGCTTCGCCTGCGGGCCTGGTGCCCGCTGGCGCGGGCACGGCTGGCTGCGCGGTCGGGGGTTGGCGTACGTTTGTGACTGACCGTTGAGTGGTAGCCCGTCAGCAGCACTAGCACTTACGGGTGCAGTTACTGAATTTCCGAGACGGTGACTTCGTGAGCTGGGACCGTGGGAACTGTGCGCCCGAACGTCAGGGAGGCTGGCCCTCTACTCGTTGATCGGGAGGTCTCTGTGCATCAAAAGGGTCCGGGATAAACTCTACAGTTAGAGCCCACTGCCCCTGATGGGCCCGGGTCCGCAGGAGGCATGGATCTTATGTCCAATCAGTACCGGCTTCACCCCCACCAGATCGAGGCGGTGGATGCGGTGATCCGTGTACTGCAGGAACCCACGGAAGATCCGGTCCCTGAGGGCGGGTTGCGCGCTCAGGTCGTTGCCGCCACCGGAACGGGCAAGAGCTTGATCGCCGTGCACGCCGCGCACGAGCTGCGCGCCGAGCGGGTTCTCGTTCTGGTGCCCACACTCGATCTGCTCGCTCAGATGGCCACCGTGTGGCGGGAAGGCGGGCGCACCGGCCAGTTGTTCGGGGCGTGTTCGCTGACGGAGGGTGAAGCGCTGGGGATGCCGTGCACCACGGACCCTGTCGAGCTGGTGCGGTGGCTCGGAGGTAGCAGGCGGGTCACGCTGTTCGCCACGTACGCGGCAGTGGGGCTCGGTGTCCTGGAGCGTGCGCACGCGGCAGGGCTGGGTTCGTGGGATCTGGTGGTGGTAGACGAGGCGCACCGCACCTCTGGGGCGTTGGGCAAGCCGTGGGCGGGGGTCCATGACAACGAGCGGCTGCCGGCGGCGCGCCGGTTGTATATGACGGCGACTCCCCGGCTGTGGGAGGTCGCTACTGCGGAGGTGGCAGGCTCGTCCGGCGGGGGCTCGGGGGAAGCTGGCGGTGCGGCCGGTGGGCCAGGTCGGCTGGTGGCGTCGATGGATGATGAGGCCGTGTTCGGGCCCGTGGTGTACCGGCTGACACTCTCGGACGCGATCGAGCGGGGCCTAATCGCGCAGTACCAGGTCGTATGCGTGGACATCGCCGACCCGCAGCTGCAGGCGGCCCAGCTGATCGGCCAGGACGCCCGCACCGATACCGTCCGCGGAGCCCGCTTGGCCGCGCTACAGACCGCCGTGCTCAAGACCGGGGCCGAGCAGCAACTGCGGCGACTCCTGACTTTTCACTACCGCACAAGCGAAGCGGAAGCCTTCGCCAGTGGCCTGCTGGCCGTGGCCGAGGCGCTGTGGGAGAGCGACCCCGAGGCGTACCCGGAGCCAGGCGCGGTCTGGGCGCAGTGGCTGTACGGGGAGCACAAGCCCGCCTACCGGCGCCACGTGCTGGGCGAATTCACCGCCGGCGCCACCGCCGAGGGCGCGGTGATGGAGCGGTGCGTGCTGGCCTCGGTGCGGGTGCTCGGTGAGGGCGTGGACACCAAGAACTGCGATGCGGTGGTCTTCGCGGACGTGCTCGGGTCCACGGTCGACATCGTCCAGGCCGTCGGCCGGGCCCTGCGCATGCAGCCCGGAGAAGGCAAGACCGCCTCCCTTGTCGTCCCCGTCTTCCTCAGCCCCGGCGAGGAACCCGACGACATGCTCTCCTCCCGCTCCTACGAAGGCCTAATCAAGGTCCTCACCGCGCTACGGGCACACGACACCGAGGCCGTCGAACAGCTCGCCACCCCACAAGTAGCCTCCCGGCGACCAGCCGCCCCCTCTGCGGCGGCTGGTGGAGGGCAGGGCACAGTGGGAGGGGTCAGTGCGCCAGCGAGCGGGCTGCTGGCGTTCTCCGCGCCACGGGACCCCGCGCAGCTGGCGGCATTCATCAGCCTGCGGGTGCTGAAGCCGGAGACCGAGTTCTGGCGGCGCGGCCTGCAAGCCGCCCTCGCCTACCTCGGCGACCACGGCGACCTGCGCGTCCCCTACGGACACCGCACCCCCGACGGGTTCCCCCTCGGCGTGTGGATCACCCGCCAGCGCCAGGCCCACATCCGCGGTCGCCTCGACGCCGAACGCGTCCAGCAACTCGACGAGCTCGGCATGATCTGGAACCACGCCGACATTGCTTTCACCGAAGGCCTGGCCGCCGCACGCGGCTGGGCCGCCGAACACGGCCACCTCCTCGCCCCCACCGACGCCACCTGGCAGGGCTACCCCATCGGACAGTGGCTGAAGAACCAGCGCGCAGCAGCCCGCCGCGGCAGTGCAACCGGTGCTGGGAAGGCTGCAGGGCTGGACCGGGAGCGGCGGCACGCGCTCGAGGAGATCGACCCCGCCTGGTGCCCCACCTGGCCCGTGGTGTGGCAACGCTGCTTCCACCTCGCCCGCACCTACCGCACCACAGGCGGCGCACTGCCTGACCGGGATGGTCAGCTCGTCATCCAAGGCGAGGACATCGGCCGCTGGATTCAGACCCAGCGAATCCAGTGGGACACCCTCAGCGCTGTCCAGCAATGGCTCCTGAGCGAGATCCTCGGCATCACCGCCGCCCCGGAGGAGGAGCAGGCGCCGGTCTCGGTAGTTGCGAGGCCGAAGCGCACCCGGGCGCAGATCTGGGCCGCCAACCTCGCCGCCGCCTGCCAATACGCCGAACGGGAAGGACACCTCAACGTCCCCCGATCCCACGTCGAGGCAGTCGACGGCACCGAGCACACCCTCGGTATCTTCATCGCCAACCAGCGCGGGCGCCGTGCCAGCCTCGCCCCTGAGCGGGTCGCAGAGCTCACCGCTCTCGGCATGCGCTGGGCCTGACTGCAGCGGTCCGGTTCATTAGCCGCGCTAATGGCGATTCGGTGGCCCCGTTGCACGGCGAGCAGTGGGGTCGACGGACTTCTGCATGGCAGCTCGCACGGCAGAGAGGGCGCTGGAAGATCTTCTTCTCGAGGGAGAATCTTCAGATTCTCCCACTCGCAGCTGCCACGGCCAAAGTCTTTCTGCGCCTCCTCGGCCGCGGCAGTGGTGGCTGACCCCGGCTAGCCGCCGCCAAGCTAACAGGGCACCGGCAGTGCAAAGGGCGAGCATGGTCGCGTCTTCTCGGGTGCGAGTCAGGCACCAGGTGTCGTGTCGCCCTGCATGGCTGACCAGCCGAATGGGTCAGCGTGCTCAATGTCGTCCGTCCAGTAGCCGTACCGCTCACCAAGTACCGACAGCAGTGCCTGAGGGTCGAACGGCTCAGGGCGGACGGCAAGGCCGAAGCCGCGCGCTGTGCTTACTGCAGCTACGGACAGATGTGACCGCAGGACCTGTTCGGTGAACGCCTCCATAGGAATTGGACGGTCGTCGGGATGCTCGGGAGCCTGCATGATGGCGAGGATGTGGGCCCGGTGTTCTTGCGAATCGCCCGGGGAGGGGCGCAGACCCTGGTGTTGGGCGCGATGGTTCCCGACCGCATTGGCGATGGCAGTCAACAGATGCCAGTCGCGCCACCCTTCCTGCCTCAGCTGCGTGGCCGTACGCCGGAAGCCGGAGTCCTCGGCCAGGCGGGGAAGGGTGTAGCGCACGATGGGGAGCATGACGGCGTAGCGGTGGCGGATGGTGTCGAGGGCTGCCTCGTACCTGTAGCCGGGTCCAGGTCCGGTCCGGGCTGGCAGGGCAGCTGGTTTTGCCTGGCCGCGCGGCGTGCCTGCTCCGACAGCTGGGTCGGCGAGCCCTGCCATGGTCTGGTAGTCGTCGGGCCCCAGGAAGTCGGCTAGTTCGTCGTAGGGGCGGCCGACGAGGAGTTTGTGCCACAGTCCGCCGGCGAGCGCCTGTTCGACGAGGTGCATGAATGCCTCGTCGGAGAGCAGCGACTGGGAGAGCACCACGCTGATTAGGGCGGCGAGCAGACGAGGCGGCTCTGTGTCCAGGTCCGCAGGGGCAGCCGTGGGTAGGCGCAGCCTCCAGCGGTTGGTGTCCGGGTCGGCGCTCTGGTCGCAGACGGCGGGCTGGTCGTGGGGCAGGGTGGCGTCTGCGCGGATTTCGACGCTGAGGCGTCCGGGCAGGAACAGCGTTTCCTGTGTGGCGAGTTCGCCGAGAAGCACCTGCAGTGCTGCGGTGTAGCGTTCTGCGGCCAGCACCGACAGTCGCTCGTTCGGGCAGGTGATCTCCCAGTCGACTCCGAGCGCGTTCCAGGCATAGCGGCGTGTGGGGCCGGCGTCGCTGAAGGGCCGCCCCACGCCTTGTGTGTCGGCCTCTTCGGTGTATGCCTGTTCGGTTGCTGTGGGGGCTTCGGCGGTCGGGGTGAGCATGTCGTCGATGATGGTGTCGATGCCCACGGAGGCCGTGATCGCGCGGAGTGGGGGGACGAAGCCGGGCCGCACTGCGCTGGCGACGCGCAGGGTGAGCGCCTGGTCGGCCATCGTTTCCCAGACGTACGGGTAGCGTTCGCTGTTGTAGGGCTCGTCGCAGTAGGCGTTCTGTGCCATGAGGCCGATGGAGAACAGGCGGGTGGCGGAGATCCAGTTTCCGGCCTGACGGTCGTAGCGGGCTGCGAGGGTGATGCCGCGGGGGATGAAGCGGTGGAGTTCCGGGTCGGGTGCGGATTTTGCTGCGGTGGCAGCTGCGAGCGCGTACTGCTTGGCGGCGATGGCCAGGCCGAGTTCGCTGTAGAGGCGAGCGCACAGCAGCAGCATGATCAGGCCGCCTTCGAGGCTGTCGCCGCGCAGCCAGTTGGCTTTGGCTTCGTGGATCTCCTGGAGTGCTTGCGGGATACGGCCGCTCTTGATCAGGGTGTGGCCTCGGGACTGGGCGCGTTCGCCTCGTGCCGTCTGGCCGGTGACCCGGTGGGTTGCCTCGTCGAGTAGGTCACGGACTTCCCGGTACCGCGGATGGTCCACCAGTACGGGGGTGAGGTAGTCGAAGAGATCGGCGGTGCGCTCGATGGGGAACAGCGGCGCATTGTCCAGGTGGCGGCCCAGCCTCAGCAGGGTACGCATGCCGGTGTCGAGGTCGGAGAGCGGCAGTCCTTCCTGGAGAGCAGGTATCTGCTCACCGGCTTCCACCGCTTCACGGACGCGTGCGGTGACCTCCTCGACAGACGGCAGTTCCTCCGGCACTGATTCGAGGTCGACGGTCATGTCGGTGTGCAGGGCCAGGCGGGCTCGCATGGCCAGCAGATGGGCCATGGCGTTGGCGGGCGGATCCGCGTCCAGGAGGCGGTCGATCCTGCCTGCCAGCAGGCGCTGCCAGCGACACAGGTCGTCTACGGTCAGCGCCGTGAGGCCGCGGATCAGCGCCCCGAACCCGTACTGGAGGAGCACGACGGCATCCTCGAGGATTCCGAGGTCGGTCAGGGCTTCGTCAGCGGTCACCGTGGTGAAGAAGTCGTGGGCCAGGTGGTCCGTCGGGTGCATGTCGCCCAGGCCCCGCAGGGTCGCCACGACGATCTCGTAGCGGGCCCGAAGAGCCGTATGCTCCCCCGCCGCGGCGTCCATCAGCGCACGTGCGTGGTCGATCCATTCCGGCAGGTCGGCGCGGGCCTCGTCGTGGAAGGTGGCGTGGCGCAGCGGGCCCCGCAGGTCCACCAGGTCGCCCAGGGTACGGGCCGGCTCGTCGTTTGCCTGCCACCGTTGGCGGGCTTCGACATACCAGTCGGGCAGTTCACCGGCCCCGTCCGGGCGCGGCGGAGTGAGGTCGGAGGGCAGGTGAAGGTACTGGACGGCGAGGTAGAACAGGTCGTAGTCGGCGAGGTGATGGGCGAGAGCGGCAGCGTCCCAGATATCCAGCTCGACCTGGTGCGTCCGGGCGGCTTCGTCTATCAGGTCGTGCCGCTTCCTGGTGGATACGGCGGCCACCGTGAAATAGATGACGCGGTCCACAGGCGTACCCTGCCCGCAGATCGAGGCGAGGTCGCTTCGGATCTTGCCTGGGACATCGGTGGCCTGGATGGTGCAGGCCATCACCACCCGCTGGGTGGAGGCCAGCGCCGCGAACAGGGACGTGCCGGGCAGTTCCCTTGGGATGTTGGTCCAGTGGCTTTCGGCGTCCCGGCCCTGGTCCCCGCCGCCGCTGACGGGGCCGGTCGCCGGAAGCAGGTTGCTGGTGATCCTCCGGCGGGCCAGGCCCAGGCACAGTGCCTCGAACTCGTGATGGCTGTTGCTCTCACCGAGGATGCTCAAGGCGAAGCGGATACGTCGCTCAAGCTGGACGGCATCGTCGCTCACGTCGTTCCCCCCCCGGTCTCAGCGCCGCAGTCACACACGACCAGTGTCCAGCACCCCACTGACAACTCCCGGGCCATGCCACCGCCACGGGGCGCGTCCCTGAGCGCAGTTCCGGGTGGCGCTCATGTACGGAACCCGAGGATCCCCGTGCGGAAGAAGGTGCTGAAGTGCCCATCCGGCTGTCTTGGCCTAGCGATGCTGCCCGACCCATGCGGCTACGGTAGGCCGATGTCCAGTCATCTCCCTGACAGCGAGCAGCCCGATTCGACGCCAGCCATGTGCGTGGTGCGCTCGGAGCTCGCATCGGCCCTGCAGGCTCAAGGTGCTCACGGACAGCGGGCGCTAAGCCTGTTGCTGGACGCGGCCCAGGTCATGAACGCTCCCAACGTCTTCCAGGCTCCTTACGAAGTGGCGCAGTCTTGTTTGCGCGGTGTCTTGGACAGTGTCCTGAAAATTGCGGGCGAGGATTTCCCTGGGCTGCGCAGCACAACCGAGGCTGTCACCAGGGCGGCCGGGGCTGTGGCGGATGCCTGGCGGCAGCACAGCGATGTGACAGCCAGGGATCTGGATGTCCTCGTCAGCGTGGTCGACGAGTTGCGTGCCGAGCAGGCAAACCGTGGGGGGTTCCGTACGCGGCAGATCGGCCATCTGGTTCTTGAACAGACCCGGCAGGAGATGGGTCTCGCTGAGACGGAGGCGGCCCGCAGCTGGAGCGCCTTCTACAGTGCCACTTCCGGCGTGCTCCACGGTTCCGGCAGCGGGGCCGACGAGGCGCGCCATCAATTCAACAACATCATCGCGGCCATGGAGCAGCTCTTTCTCGGCCTGCCTGAGCGGGCGGACCGGTTGCGGGAGCTGGCCAAGCTGAGTGTCCCGGTACAGCAGGACGCGGATGAGGTTGCGCGGATGACCGACCCGCGGGCTGGGGTGTATTTCTTCCAGGCTGCTGTGAGTGGGCGCTGGCTCGATCTGTTGCCGCTGTCGCGGCTGCTGCCCGAGGAGCAGCGCTGGCCGGCTGGGCTGTATCTGCGGCGGCTGCTGGCTGATGAGCCGGAGCGGGTGTGTGCCTGGGTGAGGGAGAACCTGGACGCTATCTGTGCCCAGGGGTCCGGGGCGCTGTCGCAGGCGGTTGGGGTGGTCAGCGAGGCGGGCATGGCGGCGTGTGGCTTGCTGGCCTCGCTGGTGCGGACACGGCCGGAACGGTTTGTCTTGATGCATGCCGCGTATTGGGCCGGGGATGTTCCCGTTGCCGAGCGGACGGGGCAGTGGGTGGCCGTGCTCGAGGGCGTCCTGCGGTCCCGGGAGTTCACTGCACAAGAATCGTGGGAGAGCGGACGGGTGCTACGCGAGCTCATCGACACGGCACACCCCGGGGGCCAACTGCGCACTGGCAAGGACCGGCTTGGTGTAATCATCCGTTCCGCGCTTGCCGATGTCCTCTCCGACCATCTGGCTGACGAGGGCGCGGGCTTCCAGGCCGAACTCGTCAACGAACTCGGCACGATCACATTGGCTGACCCGCCGCGTATCATCGTCGTGACGCTAATGCGGGCCGTTCTCGATCTTGCCCTGGCCGAGGCTCAGCTCGGTGTTCCGGTTGTGCAGCGTTTGCGGGGTCTTCACGGCAAGCTGCCTGCCACCGAGCACCGGGCACGGCTGGTAGCCGTGCATCTGACCGAGTCCTGGCCCCACGACAGCCGGCGTGCCGAGGCTACGGCCGAATGGTGGCAGGCGGCGATCAGCGCCGCGCGGGAGGTGGGCGGCGGAACCTGGCCCAGCGCGGACCTGGCCGACTTCCTCACCCTGCTGGACGCTCACTGTCCGCAAGAGCTGCGGGCGCAGATGGAGGCGGCTTTGGGAGAATGCCTGGGCGCACCGCCTGCTGCGGCGCAGATGCGCGCATGGGCCGATGCGTTTCCCAGGCCGGTGCCTCGACGGTGGCGCATCGTGCGAAGGCTGTCTGCGGTACTGCCCGAACCCGTGCGCGGGCCGTGGGAGCCGGTCTTGGCCCTGATGGAGGAGAAGTACGGGCCTGCCCCGGGCAGGCCTGAGCCCGTTGTGAAGATGACCTCGTGGGTGGAGGCCTATGGGGGGCTATCCGTGGAGGTCTTCAGCGCGCGGGCTCAGGCGGAGGGGGCGGCTGCGGCTGTCGCCGCGCTCGCTGCCGCTCCGGTCAAGGAGGACGATGGCAATGCTGATGAGGATCGTGCCGCACTGCTGGGCGAGCTCGTGGCCCAGGATCTGGAGGTCTGGGCTGCGGATCCTGCCGCGGTCGCGGCGGCCGCCGTGCGCCCGGTTCTGCAGGCCGCCTACTTCAACGCTCTCCACCTCGCCGCGGGTAAAGGCCTGCTGGTTCCCGGGGTGCTGGGCGCGCTCGCCGAGACAGCCTTTGCCTGCCGCCCGCGAGAGACCGATGGGCCGCAGGCGGTGCCGTTGCAGTTGGTCATCTCCAATTTCCTGCACCGCACCTGGGACAGTGGCGCATCCCTGGGAACCGTGGAAGCGGATGCCGTGGCGTGGCTGCGTGATCTGGTCACCGGCTGGAGCACCCCGCGTCTGGGCACCTCTTTCCCCCTGGGCGCGGCCATGGCGGCGCCCGGCGGCAGCGCACTGCTCTCCCTGACCGCCTGGGGCGTCCAGTCGGCGTTGCGCACCGCAGAGGGTCTGCCTGAGGAGCTGACGACGACGCTGGAGGCGCTGCTGGATGCCGAGCCGGACGATCAGGCTCTCGCGGTCATCGGGTTCTGCCTCACCCAGCTCCACCGCTGCGACCCCGCCTGGACGACGGGCCGGGTCGACACGCTCCTGCCCTTGGAGCCGGCATGGCGCCCTGCTCGTGTCTGGCTGGCTCACGGCAAACCAGACGCAGCATTGCTGGCCCGGCTGGACCGCACTGGTCTATGGCGTGTCTTGTGTGTGCCGGACGCCGAAGGCCCCCGCTACCGGGTCTTCCTTGCGTTGTTGGACGATTCCGAACCCCTTGGCTCTGTCGGGGAGTTCCTCGCTGGACTGGCCGGCTGCCCGGGCGGGGACGTGGCCGTCTCTGAGATGCTGTCCCAGCTCGCCACCTACACCGCCCATTCGGAAAGCAGCGAGGTGACCGAGCGGGCCGTCGGCCTGTGGCGTGCTGCCCTGGATGCCGGTCTCCCGGCTGCCGCCTTGCGTGGGGTCGGGCATTTCGTGTTCGCCGATTGTCTCGACCAGGACCTGTGGCTGGAGCTCACCGTCGCCACTCTCAACCAACAGCCCGACCTGGAAGACGCCGACTACCTGGTCAAACGCGCCGCCCGCACTCCCGCTTCTCCCGGCGCCCAGTCCATCGCCGCCGCTGCCCTCGACCACGGACCGAACAACGGCTATCGGGCCAGGACCATCCGTCGCGCTGCCGACCTCTATGCCGCGGCACCCGCCGAGAACACCGCCGAACGTAAGGCATTGCGTGTGGCCCTGATCAACGCCGGAGCCATCGATGACGCCTACGGCAGCTGACGGACGCCTTCGTATCGCAGCTATACCAAGAGGGGGCGCGGAACCGCATCGGGTCCGATGCAGGCTCAAGGCAAGCCATCGGCAGCGGACCCGAAATGGTTCAACAGTCGTCCTGGATGTGTACCGGTCGATACTCCATGTAGGGGACGCCAGCATCTTGAGCGCGGCGCAGCAAGAGTTCGGCTCCGACGAGGTCGCCCCTTTGCTTTCGCAGTCCGGCCAGAGTCACGAGCAGCTCGGGGTGGCCTTGCGCAACAAGCGTCAGGAGCAGCCGTTCGGCGGCTTCATGCTGGCCTCGGGCCGCCCGGCCTCTCGCCAAGGACTCAAGTAGCTCTGCGGAGTCCCCGGCAAGTTCTTCAGCTTGCCGGGCCTTTCCTCGCGTTTCCATGATGCGCACGAGGTCTCTGGCCGCGCTGGACTGACCCTCGTGGAAGGCACGCTGGTAGATTCTCTCAGCTCGCCTAAAATCCCCCTCTTTCTCTCTCAGGGTGGCGAGCTCGAATAAGACGTACGTGAGACCCTGGTTGTATGCCCTCCAGAAGAGGGCAGCGGCGGAGCGGTAGTTGCCCTTGCCGCGGCGGATCATTCCCAGGCCGCGGAGCGCGTTGATCTCGCCAAGGGAAACGGCGATCTCGCAGTAGGACTCTGCTCGTTCGCTGTCACCTTCCTCTTCAAGGATCCAGGCGAGTTCCCGGGGTGCGTTAGCGTCGCCCTCATCCGTAGCATGCTCGAGTACTTGGATGGCCCGAGGGGTGTCCTTGTACCTATAGGTCCAGGCCAGGCCGGTGAACGCTTCGCTGTTGCCGGCTCTGAAAGAGTGCGTCGTCATGAGCAGGGCGAGTTCGTGCTGGCCGCGGTCTGCCAGTGAGCGTGCCTGGTACTCAACTGCTCGTGCGCCAAGGAAGCCGGCGTTCAGAGTCTGGCTGTACAGCTCGGCCGCGTGAGCCTGGTTCCCACGTTGGATCAGGATGGTGGCCAGTCCCACAGCAGCGTCCAAGCGGCTGTTGTCGCGGTCCAGGACTCTTCGGTACCAGCGTTCAGCGTCGTCAAGTCGGTCATCGCCTTCTGCACGGAAGGCTAGATGGAGTTGCGCCGTGACATCGCCAAGGTCGGCTGCCAACTCGTAGTAGATGTAGGGATCCTGGTCCTTGCGGTGTTGGCGGGTCCAGTCGGCCAGGGTGGAGAGGGCGGCGCCCTCCCCGTCTTGTGCTGTTGCCAGTGCCAAAGTCTCCGCGTCGGCAGCCCTGCCTCGGTCCAGGGCTGCCCGCGACAGAGCGGCCTTGTCCCGCGCGCTGGCGGCGTGATCGGCCGCTGCGATCCAGAACTCAGCCCCGGGACAGGCCAGCTGCCTGTGCCGCTGGCCGTGCAGTTCGACGTAGTCCGCCAGTTGGTAGTGGCGCGGGTTCTGCGTCGTGGTTGCGGTGTAGCCGGGGACGGGTGCGAGCGGTCCGCGGACTCCTCGGCACGGGGCGGACAGGTATTGCAAGGCTCGGCGGAACCAGTCGGGTTCTGCCAGGTCCTGCTGCAGAGGTGTGAGGTAGGCCTCTGCTGCGGCCTGGAGAAATGCGCGGGGCAGATCGCGACCGTGTCCAAGCCGTCGGGCATCCATCGCGGCGTGTAGGACCGCTTGGGCGTAAGGAGATGCGTTCGTGTAGCGCTCTAGCTGCGCTGGACCACCCGCCAGGTACTGGATGACGTGGCCACTCTCGGCCTCACGGGCGGCCTGCAGCATGCGGGGGTCGTTGTGCTCGCCTTGATTGAGGAGTACGCCGAGTTCGTCTTCGGTGAAACTCTCGGGCAGCCGCAGAGCACACCTGGCCAGGAGCGCTCGCGTCTTCGCTCGCTCGTCTCTCGGCGCAGTGGTCATCGTCGTCCAGTGGGTGTGCCAGACGGTGCCCAGGATCAGGACGGGCGCACGCTGCTGATCACGCAGCAATTCGGTGAGCCGGGCCGCAATGTGTTCGTCGCGGCTTGGATCGGTAGAGAGCAGATAGCGGTTGATCTCATTGAGCCACACGACCGTGCAGGGCTTCACAGCTCCCAACGACGCGAGCAGGTCGTCCTGGTCAGCTGGGTGCCACAGCCGCCACTGGTCCGGCAGGCGTTGGATGGCCTCCCAGGCCGCACGGGTCTTGCCTGTTGAAGAGTCAGCGAGGAGGACCTTCAGCACGCTGCTCCCGGTGAGAGCTGTGCTGACGGCAGCGTCGAGCTTGTCGTCAATCGGCCTGCGGAAGTACGTCGGCAGCGCAGAGGTGGCCGGGTTCGTACTTTGATCGACTGCGATCGCCTCGTGCACCTCCAAGCTGAACGGGTCAGCGTTACGCACCGGCGAGCCGACCTCAACTCCGCCCCCGGACTCGTAGAACGTCTGCAGGGCGTCGGCATCACAGAAGCGACGTGCGGCCTCGTCTCCGAAGTAGCGGGCCACGATCCGTGGCCATGGTCGCAGCCGGCACACGAGCTCGTCGGCGTCCCACAAGCCCAGCTCCACACCTGGATGCTCGCCCTGGTAGCGATTGACCAGGTCACGGACCTGGGTGCGGGTGTCCTTACAAGAGGTGACGATGACCATCCGCGTCGCCCTGTAGGGCCGCGGGCCGTGGAGGAACAGGTTCAGGGCGCTCCTCGCGTCCGCCTCGCTGAAACGGGCAACCTGCTTGACCTGGAAGGCGTGCCAACGGCCGTCCGCCGACTGACCAGCGATGTCAATGCCACCCTGCGCCTGCCCCGGAGTGCCGTAACGATGACACGGTGACAACCGCTCCGATACTTGCACGAGCTCCCACACCAGTTTCTCGAAGTTGTGCCAGGGCACCTCGTGGAACGGCAGAGCATCGACCTTCGCGTCGATCACCATTGGTCGTCGCCCGAAAGGCTCAGCCACGTTGCCTCGCTAGATCCGCTGTCGACCTTCAAGAGAGAGTCTAGAGGTCGCATCTGACAGGCGATCATCTCCGTAAGACGCTACGCTCACCAGCCTCTACGAGTCGACGCCGCCGATCACCGCCGTGTGCTCTCGACACAGATCCCCTCGACGGGGATCGGTCTGCAACACTCGGAAGTGCCATAAGCAGTCTCACCCCAGTTGCGCAATCTCATGCAGCCGACGGGATCCCAGGTCACCGCCGCAACAGGACCAGCTCTAGAGCACGCTCGTGCCGAAACGAACAAGCGTCTGTCTCATTCAATCACCAGATAACGAGTTCAGAGCCCTAGCTACTGCCGTCGTACCTGCTAAAAAGTTGAGAGCTCACAACGCTGTGGCTCCTCTCCCTCCCCTTCCCGCGTTCAAGGATGCCTTTGAGCAGCGAACCGCCGTCTCCCACGATGACCGCATCCGCCTGGCAATTGTGCGGTCCCGGCAAGATGACCCCTGACCACAAGGCCAGATACCTGCATCACCTCAGGCAGGCCATCCCTGGCTACCACTCACAGTTGGCGCACTCTCCCGTCGTTCCCTGGGGCAACGCCTTCACCTCCTCCGACCCGGATCTCACCGCCACGTTGTGGGTGCGTTCGGGCGGCCACCGCTGGAACGCCGACGCTCCATTGAGCTATGCCCTCGCCGGCGACCCGGCCTGCGTCGCCGTCGAGGGGCCCCGGTGGCAGGAGGCGGTCACCAGCGCCACCCAGACCTTCGCCGCCGACCCGGCAGAGCCACGGTCCTGGACGGCGGTCATCGGCCCTGCGCCCGAGCAGAGCGCCTTCAGCCGCGCGCCCGACAAGTGGCCCCAACGTCTTGCCAAGCCCCTGGCCGTCGGACCCATGACGCTGACCTCCATGGACCAGTGGGCCTCCCGCGGCTATCCCCACCCCGCAGACCGCTCCCGGTTCTATCCCGTCGGGTGCTGGCCCGTGGAGGTGACAGGTCTTGCGTACTCGTACTTCACCTCTGGGGCCGAGGACACCGCGGCAGAGCACCTGGACCGGCTGTGCCAACTGCTGTCGCTGGCTACAGATTTCCGTTGGGCTCACTGGCTGTGGCCTATTGTCGGGCGCCGCGAGTCCGACGAACCTGGGCCGGCTGACGACCGTAAGGATCCCCTCGCGGAATGGCGGGAGCGGGCCGCCCAGTTCACTGTTCGCGGCTTCGACCCGCCCGAACCCGTCACTCTGGACGTGCCCGCGTGGGTGCCCGGCGCCTGGACCCTGCTGGACTCCGCCGCCCGCTCCGGAGCCCTGGAAGCCTACGGGTCTGCGATCGCCGACATCACCGACGGCCGCCCCTCCGCAGCTGGGGCACAGTTCATGGCAGTCCTGGAAAAGCTCACCCGCGAGGGGCAGCAAACCAAAGCCTCCCGGGGCAAGGCCTACGCCATGGTGGCGCAGTACCTCTTCGGACCCACACCCACCGAGGAAGATGCCAGACGCGCCATGGACGTGGTGATGTACGACCAGCGCAATGGCACCGTCCACGGCGGCCGCCGGTACGGCACAGAGCCTCGCCTGAACATGCCCATCCGGATGATCTCGATAGACGGGGACCCGCTCCACACCTATGAGCAGCAGGTCGACCGGCTCCGGCACATCTGCAGAGCCTTGCTGATCAAGGACCTCGGCGGGCCAGCCACCGACCCCACGCGGGTGCTGGACGACCTGAAGGACTTCGAAGAGGGTGTGCTGTTCATCTGACGGGCCTGACTGGCTATGGGCCGCCGATCGCAGCGTTGTCCGCCAGTTGAACAGATGGGGCAGAGGTCTTTGGGTTAGCGCCGCAGCTAGAGCCCCGCGGATTCGGGGGCGCTGGCAACTTGGGTTCCGTGCTGACCATGGCGGAGGTGCCGTGGTCTCTTAGGGTTCATCAGCCATTACGGTCGGCAGGGCATGGGATGCGCGGCAGTAGTCAGGAGGCGACGGGGCTCGGGCGGTGTTCGCCAGGGCCTCGGCGGCACCTTCCGTGCCTCGATCCGGGCCATCACCGCTGAACACCGCATCTCGGCGATCCGCTCCTTCGGCGACCTGGACCTCAGCGGCGTCCGCATCCTGTTCAAGGCCTCACACACCGCTCTCCAATTGGGCCCCGTCCGCCATGCGGCCTGCCGAAGTGCTGTACGAGACTCTCCTGTCACTCGGTCGGCCCAGCGCCGCTAAAGAGGCGCCGGTCGGTACCGCGGAAGCGGCGGAACTGGCTGGCTGGCTTCCCGCCCAGCAGCAAACGAACGCCGTCAGCTTGCTTGTGGAGGGCAGCCGCTAGCTCACGGCCAGGTCCGCGGTCGGCACGTTCCATCCCCACAGCACCACCACGCTGGCGAATGCTGCGAGGGACACCTGTGTCGTTGCTTCGGTCACGGACGGGCGATGATGGTCGTTGCGTGATGCCGGGGAGGCGTGACGTGAACTTGGGGAAGGGGTGTGGCAATGCCACTGGACTGGGATCGGATCGGCACGGGGAACTTGGAGGCGTTGCTGCGGCCGCGGGACATCTATGCGGCGCTGCCGGATCGGCCTTGGCGGTATTTGCGGCACGAGCAGGGCGAGGTGCTGGACTCATGGTTCGGTCGCCGGGACGACCGGGATGTTGTGATCAAGCAGAACACCGGCGGCGGCAAGACCGTCGTCGGCTTGCTGATCGCTCAGAGCACCCTGAATGAGGGTACGGGGAAGGCCGTGTATCTGGCTCCGGACACCCATCTGGTCACTCAGGTAAACGACGAGGCGGCACGCCTGGGTCTAGAGACTGCCGAGAGCCCCGAGGACCCGGCGTTCCGTGCGGGGCAGGCCATCTTGGTCACCACGTTCCACAAGCTGATCAACGGGCGATCTGTGTTCGGTGTGGCGGGCGACGGCCGGCAGGCCATCGACTTGGGCGTGGTGGTGGTCGATGACGCTCACGCCGCCCTGGCCGCTGCCGAGGATCAGTTCCGGCTGACCATTCCGGCCGGCCACAAGGCGTACAAGGCGCTGCTGGAGCTGTTTGCAGCGGATCTGCAGAATCAGTCGGCCAAGGCCTGGGCGGATATCCAGGCCGGGGACTATACGGCGTCAGCGCGGATCCCGTTCTGGTCGTGGGCCGATCAGCAGTCCCGAGTGATGGAAGTACTGCACCCTCATCGAGATGAGGATGATTTCAAGTTCGAGTGGCCGCTGATCGCGGACGTCCTGAAGCTGTGTGCGGCCTCGGTGACCAGCCGGGGCATCGAGATCCGCCCGCCGTGCCTGCCGATTCGCATGATCCCTTCCTTCGCCCGGGCGCGGCGCAGGGTGTATCTGACGGCCACCCTCGCAGATGACAGCGTCCTGGTAACGGATCTGGATGCCGACCCGGCGCTGCTGGCCCGGCCTGTCACTCCCGGCAGCGCTGCCGACATCGGCGACCGCATGATCCTTGCCCCAGTCGCGCTGAACCCGACGCTCGACGACGACGCTGTACGGGTCATGGCCCGACAGTTCGCGGACGGGGACCGCGATGGCGACGGTGTCGTGGATGCGAAGCCCATCAATGTCGTCGTGCTCGTTCCGAGTGTCAAGGCAGCACGGGCGTGGGAACCGTACGCGGACTGCACCTGGCGCGTGCGTGACCTGGGCAAGGGCGTCAAGGAGCTTCAGGACGGCTATGTCGGTCTCGTGGTAATGATCAACAAGTACGACGGAGTCGACCTACCCGGCGATGCCTGCGAGCTGCTGATCCTCGACGGCATCCCGCGGCCGATGGATGCGGTGGAGCGCCGAGAAGCAGTCGCGCTGGCCGACAGCCCGGCCCGCCTCGCGCGTGAGATGCAACGGATCGAACAGGGCATGGGCCGCGGGGTCCGCGACACCAATGATCACTGCGCCGTGCTCCTGCTCGGAGCGGGCCTGGGAGTGGCGACCCACGACCGCCGTCATCTGGACTTGTTCTCCCCCGCTACCCGGGCCCAGATGGATTTCAGCCGCAGCGTCGCCCAGCAGATCAAGGGTGAGGGTTTGGACGCAGTCCGCCAGGCCTTGAGCGGATTTTTGTCTCGTATGCCCCAATGGGTTGAGAACAGCCTCCGTTCACTTGCTGGGATCCGCTACGCACCCACCGGTACCGTCCTGCCCGTGGCCATCGCGGCCCGTGAGGCCTTCGACCTTGCCGTCACCGGCCAAACCCGCGCTGCCGCCGACCGGCTGCAGCGGACCATCAGCCAGCTGGAAGACAAGGCGCTGCGCGGCTGGCTCCTGGAGCAGAAGGCCGCCTATCTGCACCTGACCAATCCCGAGCTGGCGCAGCAAGTGCTGCTTGCCGCCCTGAGCGAGAACGACTTCGTACTCCGCCCAGCCGCTGGCATTGCACCTGCCAAAATCAAGGCAGCCACGGTCCAGGCTCGAGCGTCAGCGCAGTTCCTGGCAGCGCAGTATCAGAACGGCATCTCTTTGGTGCTGGGGGTTCGGGCTCTGCTGCAGGAGATCGTCTGGGATGAGGAACGCACCGATGCTGCAGAAGCTGCTTTCGAGCGGCTCGGACAGCACCTGGGCTTCACCAGCACGCGTCCCGACAAGCGGTATGGCATCGGCCCCGACAACCTGTGGGCTCTGTCCACGGGGCAGCACGCGGTCATCGAGCTGAAGACCGGCTGCACCACGGCGACCATTTCCAAGCACGATCTCGACCAGCTCGGTGGCAGCGTCCGCTGGGACGCCGAGCAGCACCCCGAGGTGGCATCTGTGCCGGTGATGGTGCACCCCAGCCGAGAATGCGACAAGCACGGCACCGCCGTCACGGACATGCGTGTGGTGACGCCGGAGAAGCTGGAGGCGCTCAAGCAGGCAGTCACCGCATGGGCTGTCGCCCTCGCCGACGGTCAGGGCCGCTGGTCCGACGAGCAGGCCGTGGCCACCCAGCTGAACCAGTACAAGCTCACCGCCGGTGCGGTCTTCCATACGTATGCTGAGACCGCCCGTAAAGCCTCGCAGTCCTGAGGGAACGCCGCGCCAGGAGCCAAGGGAGCCTCTGTGAGGCACAGTCCTCAGCCGCCTGGCGCGGCTCCGCAGAATCAAAGACCGCTGGAACCTGTCCGCAGCAGCTATGAGGCGCTTTGCATGCTGGGCGGGCGGCAGTCCAGGACCACGGCGCGGACGTTGGCGGCAGGGGGCGTATCCATCCGGTCCCTGCGTCGAGCGGCGTACCGTCGACTTCCAGCGCTGTCGGATCGTCGGCGTTGTCCAACACCAGCAGCCATGGACGGTCCCGGGATGCCAGGCGCCGCCACAGTACGTCGGCCGCATCGCCGTGGCCCAGTTCGTCTGGGCCAGCCCCGGCCTGACGTGCACTGCATGCAAGCCTGCAGTCACTGACGCCACGGTGCCTGCTTGCACCCACCATGTCTCGATCGCCTTCTGCGTCGCGTGCCAGGCCACCTCCAGGGCGATGCTGGTCTTGCCGGAGCCGCCCAGACCATTGCAGGAGGCGGACCCGAGGGCCACGGGAGGGATCGTCGAACAGGGCGGCCAGTTCCCGCCACCGCTTCGTCCCTGCCTCGCAGCGGCGGTAAGGAGTACCGCCGCCCCAGCGGTACCGCGACCGTGACCTTCATCGTGTTCCGGACCCGGGACTGCTCTTCCAGGTAGAAGCGGTTGATCTGAATTCCGGCGCCGAGCGCCGCTACGGTGGACTGCCCCGCCGTAGTGACGCGTTGGACTACGGACTGCGTGGGCACCCCCGTGGTCGGCGCCAGGCCACCAACCTCAGCAGGAGGCTGACCCGATGCCGGCTGCTCATCTGTCATCGCGCCGGGCGTCGCCGAAGGTGTTGTGCTGCGTGCCAATCCCGAGAACGGCTTGGCGCGCCTCACCCAATGCGACCACGTGCTGCCAGGTACGTGCCTCCGGTCTTGGCGCCCTGCCGCTGGCCTCACGGACTAGCTGCTGCAGGGCATCGGCAGTTTGTGGCTGCTCCTCCAGCAGTTGAGCCAACCGCGCCTGCCACGCGGCGGCCTGTACGACGCTCACTTGTTCCAGTTCGCTGTCGCTGTCAGTCCCGCCGACGACTTCTGTACGAGCCGCCTCGAGTTCGTGTTCCACGGCTTCCTGTTGCTGCGGGTCACCGCGGCCCAGCAGCTGAGCGAACCCATTCCTCAGCCCGATCCAAGCGTCACCCGCCATCGCCGTGACCAGCGCGGTACCGCCCGCTGCTGCCAAAGCCACCAAAGGCTCGTCCAAAGCCACCGTCCCCACCCCCCTGCCAGTCCAATCCACCCCCATCATCCGCGGGCGCGCATCAACCCAGCGCGAACCGGGATCGGGGGTGTCGTCCGAGGTACCAGGCGACCTCTCGGCAACCCGCCCATCCGCTCCGTCAACTGTCGTGCCGCCGCCAAGACGGTCCAACTCATCAGTCAGCTCTTCCACCTGTGCCTGAACACGGGCAGCAAGCTCCTCAACCTGACGCTGCTTCTCTTCTGCCCGCCGCAACTCCTGATGCGCGCACTGTTCCTGTTCACGGGCGCGGACCAAATTCGCCTGCAACGCCTTCACGGTTTGCGAGTTACCGTCGCGGGCGTGAAGCTGATCGCATTCATCAGCGAGTTCGCTGATACGCCGTTGCATCTCGTTGATCACTGCAAGCAGCATCATGACCAGCTTCGCGGAGCTCCTGGCTGCTTCCAGCAGCTGGTTCTGCTGTTCCAGGGAGCGGGTCAGCCGGTCGTCGACGTCGATCTTCGGGGCCGGCACTGCGACCAACCCCGAAGGCTGTCCGGTGATGCTGCGGACTGCGTCTTCGATGGCGGCCTCTTCGTCGTCGTCATCCAGGATGGGCAGTTGGTGACCAGCCCGGCGTTTGAGGTCAGCGAGGCGGCCGAGCAGCTCTTCCTGGTCGATGCCTCGGTCGAAGCCGTCGACCTCGAGGTGTGTGTTCGCGGTCATCGCGTGCCTCCCATACCGAATTGTTCACCAAGGGCTTCACGAAGGGCAGCCCTTGCGGCGCGCAGGCGAGTTTTGACGGTGTTCTGCGGGATGTCGAGGAACTCTGCGATCGCCGTGATGGGATGGTCGAGGACCTCGTGGAGAATGAAGGCTTCTCGCTTATCGCGGGGCAGGTTCTTGATGGCGTCCTGGATGACGATCTTGTTGACCGTCTCAGCCGCCAGACCGCCGCCGCGATGTTCCAGGGTGCTCTCGAGGGCGGTGTCAAGGGGCACCGGCGGCAGAGCCGGTTTCTGGGTGCGGGTGTAGATCCGCTGGAGGACGTTGCGGCCGACGCGCACAACATAGCCGACGGGCCGTTCCATCCCCGACACCGCTGGCCACTTCTGGTAGGCGATCAGGAAGGCCCTGTCGGCAGCGTACTGTGCCAAGTCCCAGTCACCGGCCCGGGCGTTGAGGATGTTGCGGACCGTGCGGTAGTGCTGCAGATAGAAGCTGTCGAAGTCGGTTTCGGTGCTGTCGTTGGCTTTGCGTTCTTCCTCGGTGCGTTCCAGGAAGGCGTCGTCGTGGGCGGTGACCTCGGAAGTGGCCGGCGCGCCGGTGGTGACGGAACTGACTGTGGCGCGGAAGGGCAGCATCACGGTGTTGAGCAGCCGAGTCCCTTCAGGGGTGCCCAGGGAAACGGACCGGTCGGCTTCCAGGCACCGGGGAGGGCAGCGGTCCTCGAACAGCACCAGGGCGTCCTGGCCGAGGCCCGGGTTTCTTCGTGACTGCCACACCAGTCCCTGGGCCCAGGGGTGCTCCCGGCGCAGGTGGCGAGCCCAGTACCGGGTCTGTGCGTACAGGGTGGATTCACCGTGGGTGAGGCCTTCGAGGGCGCCGATCGAGACGAGTGCTTCGGCGCTGCTGAGGTCGATCAGGCGCAGGGGCACAGTGGTGTGCAGCTTGGTGAAGGCGCGGTTGCTGATCTGGGCGTAGGGCAGGACGCGGGCGCCGGTGTCGCCGAAGGGGATGGTGCGCAGTAGCTGCTCGGTGACGGCGGTGGCTGCCGACCGGGAGGCGTACAGAACGCCGTAGGGGTCGTCGGCGGTGCCGTCGAATCGGGATCCGCCGAAGACGGGGTCGGCCAAGGTGGGGTTGAAGTGGTCGGGACTGTATCGGGTGTGGTGGATGCGCCACAGCCGGGTGCCGACCGGGAGGGTGGCGGCTTGGGCCGGCAGCGGTTGCGGTGGTGGCGGTGCGAGGGACATCGGTCACTGCTCCTGGGGCGTGGCTCGGGCTTCCAGAGCGGGGGCCGCGGGCGGGAGGATCGCGGGCAGTGGGTGGGGGACGGTCCCGGTGGTGGGGAACGGGGTCTGCCCGATCGTCAGGTCGATGTGGGTCGGGGCGGGGACTGCGATGTCCAGGACGCTGCCGTCGGCGCGGCGGTCGTGGATGCGTGTGCCGGTGGGCAGGGTTGCTGGGACGGTGAGCAGGGTCGCTCGGCGTTCGCGTTCGAAGGCGACGGCGTTGCGACCGTCGATGCGGGCGCGCAGGGTCTGCCAGAGGCCGGTGGTTGTGGCGCGCCAGGCGGCGCCGGTGGCGGCCAGGGCGGTGCGGAGGGTGCCGAGGACCATGGGATGCTCCCGGGAGGTGGGGTGGTGTTGCTGTACACCCCCACTAAGGCCACCGGGGGCGGGTCGGGTTTTCTCCGGTTCAAGATTCTTTTCTTTCTCGTCTTGGTGCCTGCCGTGGTGCTTGCCAGGGGCGTGATGCCCTGTGGGTTCAGGCGGGCAGGGCTCGTTGGAGTTGCTCGGCGAGGTGCTGGTCGGGCCAGGTGATCGCCCCGAGCTCAGGGTCGTTTTCGCTGTGCAGTCGCTGCACGGCCTGGGTCAGGGAGTGCGAGAGTGCACCGGTGCGCAGGTGGAAGGCCTCCACGGACATCTCTTGCACGCCCTGCGGAGGCTGCAGGGCGTGCAGGGTATGGAGCAGCATGACGTCGTCGGGTACGGCGTTGGGGATCCGGGCTGCTGGGGTGTCGCGGTGGCGGCGTCGGGTGCTGATGCGGTCCTTGCTGCGGTTCTTGCGTTTCCGCCGCGGCTTGGCTTCCTGGCTTTCCAGGGCCAGGGCTTGCCCGGCCCAGTGGCGGGCGTCGCGTACGTCGCCGCGCTTGAGGTGCAGCAGGTACAGGCAGGCGGCCGAGGCGGTCTTGCCGGCGCCGGCGGAGAACTGCCAGAGGAACTCGGCGCCGTCCTCGCGGTCGGCCAGGTGCAGCAGGCAGGCGAAGGTGAGGGCTCCGTCGGGGTTGATCTGCCGTGAGGTGGCGAGCTGGGCGATGTGGTCCACGGCGTGGGCGCCGGTGATCACCAGCGCTGACAGCTCGCGTAGGTCACGGGCGGCCTGTTCGTGGGGGGCCGCGCCCCGGCGGGCGCGGCGGTCCAAGAATGCGGCCAGAGATGCCTGGGCCGGGCGGGGTGGCAGCGCGCCGCCTGCGAGGCCTGCGGTGTGTCGGGAGGCGGCGAACTCTGCCTCGATACGGCGGCGGGAGGCGGCGAGTTCCTCGTCGCCGGCGCGGTCGATGAGGACTTCGGCGTCGGCCAGCAGGTCGTCGAGGCGGCGCGGCTCGCGCATGAGGGTTACTCCTGTTCGTCCGGAGGGGGTTTTCGAGGTCACGGGCAATCCGCTGGCGGGCCCGGTCGCGGTGGGAGCGGACCGTGGCGGCGCTGACCCCCATGGTCTGTGCCGTCTTCTTCAGGTCGTAGCCCAGCACGTAGACCAGGACCATCACGTCGAACTGCCGCTCGGGCAGCCGGGCGATCGCGGCGTACAGGCCGAGGCTGCTCTCCATGACCGCGAACTTGGCGCGGAAGGAGTCCAGCAGGTCCCGGGTCAGGGCAACGCGGTCGAAGGTTGCGGTCTCCGGCATCGCCGAGTCCCGGCCCTGCCAGGCCAGTTCCTCGGCGACGACGGATTTGAAGAAGGCCCACGCCGACGCGGTGGGGCTGGCCTCTTCCATCAGCCGGCCCCAGTCGTACAGCAGGGCCATGAAGACCTCGTGGACGATCTCGCCGGCCAGGCGCTTGTCGCCCAGGTGCAGCTCGGCGTAGCGGCGGTAGACCCGGAAGTACAGGTGGTGGAAGGCCCAGAACGCCGTCGGCAGTGGGGCGGGTTCCCGTACTGCCGGTACGGCCGGCGGCTCGCCGGCGTCGCCGCGGCTCACACGGGCCTCCCGGGGTCACAGGTCAGGGCCGCGGCGTCCTGCTCGGTGCCGCCGGTTCCTGCGGCGGGGCTGCCAGGGACCTGACGCCGCACGACCGGTACCCCCGCCATGCGGACCCGGATGGTGCCCGCCACAGCTATGAGCGCCCGGATGGGCAGTGCCTTCAAAGGGGCCATCCCTTCACCATCGCCAGCACCCCTGTCACACAACGAAGTTGATGGTGCCGTAGGAGCGCGGTGCTCCTGACGGATAGCTAATCGGACGAGGCCCCGCATATGAGGAGCCCACTCCTCAAAAATTTCACGCTAAGCAATCGCTCAGTCGCCACACGTGTCACTTCACGCCACGCCCGGCGCCCTCAAACCCGCATTCGATCACGCGCCGTGACCAGCACCAACTCACTCGACACGGCTGGAAGTTCACACTCCGTCTGGCGCAATCCCGCCATGCGGCACAAACCTCCAACCGGAGGTTTGTGACGCAGATCACATCAGATCGGGAGGCGCGCACCCCTCGACCCACCTCGCGACCGCAGCGAGGTTCGCACGGCCCGACATTGAACCGCACGGGCTGGACACCCCAGCGACAGCATCAAAAGCCATCGATGCAGAACTAGCCATCATCAACCGTTTCTTGTCGATTTAGTTCATAAGGCCAGGATTGCCCGCATCGTTGTCTACCTTGCCGGTGGACATTGCATCCCTGGCAGCCTCGCGGCCTGAGGGGTTGACGTCGCGAGCCTCGACTCAGGCGCATTACCGCTGGTCGGACGTGGGATCCGTGCTGGGGTCCGGCGGTGCAGACCGCTGAACGCATCGCCATGAAGTGGTGTCCCGTGCCGATGCTGCCGGCCGACCTGGGGCGGACGTCGCCGGGCGCAACGACCTCGAGCGACCCCGACCCGAACCTCGTATGGACCTGATTGCCGCTATGGCGCATGGACGGCCTCGACAATCTCAACGCAGTCGACGCGCTTTCCCCGACGGCAGTGCCGTCCTTCCGACATGGAGCACCGACTCCTTCTTCTGGGGATTTCCCGGCCAGTCGCCGCTGTCGGCGCAGGCGGGCATGCCGTTCAAGCCGGCGTGCGGACTCTGCGTAGGGCCGGTGGGACTCGGCATCGCTGAATCCAGCCGGTCCTTGCCCAACGCCTTCGTGCAAGCAGAACGGGCTGCCAGGTCCCTCCTTCGCTCTTGTCGCGGTTCGCCTCCCGCTCGTGCGGGTCGGCACCTGGGAATCGGCAGGCACCCAGCACCCGCAGAGGCGTTCGGGGAGCCAGAAAAGTCGGCGACGCCGTTGCACGCGGAAGCGCCCCTGTCCCCCACCTGGGCATGAACACTGTGGCAAGGGCGGCTCGGTGGTGAGGCGCGCTCCAGGACAGCGCGTCCCCGGACAGTCCGAAGCGCCGGAGGGCTACGCAGACTTCGATGACTTCGTGCGTGCGGAACACATGAGCTTGGTCCGATTCGTAGCAGCCCTCGGAGCGTCCTGGGACGAGGCGGAAGAGGCCGTGGCTGAGACGCTGTTTTACGTCTTCCCCCGGTGGAAGACGATCCGGAACCCCCGGGCGTACTGCCGGAAAGCCGCTGAACGTGCCTGGGTACACAGCGAAGTACGCCTGCGCAAGGCCCCTGAAGCAGCCTTGGCCAGTACGTGGGGTGCCCCTCGGGAAGTCGCTCCCCCGGGCCACGACTACGTCGACCAGGACTACGCCCTGCGACACCTGCGGGCATTGGACCAGCAACAGCGGCGGGTCATGGCACTGGTCTTCGACGGGTACTCACCGGAGGAGATCGCCGAGATCCTCGACAAAAAGGCCAACACGGTCCGGTCCAACATTCGCCATGCCCGGAAGCATCTCAAAGAGGCCATCGCCAAGGAACAAGCCGCAGAGGCAGGTAACCAAGTAGCACCGATGAGCAGCACGCTTCATGGGGGGAAATGAGATGGGCATCTCGCGAAACGAGAACAAGCCGGTGATCCCGCCTCAGCAGGTTGGGGAGAACGGCCTGGCCGAGGAATTGGTCCTGACCGAGGAACCGGAGATCACTGAGTACCTGGCTGAGATCAACGACGCTGCCCGCCAGGTCATCACACCGCGCAAGACCGAAGACCTGCTCCTGCGCATCAAGGTGGACGCGTTCAAGCAGGCGGCGGTCGAGAGCCACCAGTCCGGTGACGACACCCTCACCAACCTGGTGATCCACCGTGAGGAACTCGAGGCACCGGAGCAGGAGGCGGGGCCATGGGGGCGGCGCCGCCGGCTGCGCTCGGCGATCCTGGAGTTCGCTCTCCCGCTGACCGTACAGATCTTCTCGTTCTGGCTGGTGTTCTCCCATCTGGTGGGGAACGGCGTGAACCAGTCCGGCTACCCGGACACCGCGATGGTGCTGTCCATGATCGCCTCATTCGCCACTGCCAGTGTCGTCCTGAGGAGAGGGCGGCGCCGCACGCCGTCGGCTCCACGGGCAGATGGCAGGCCGGTGAAGGGGCTGGCGTGCGAACCGGCCCCGCTGTCCAAGAGCCGGCGGATGGCCGACATCGTCGTCGCCTGCGTCGCGCTCGTAGTGACCTTGCCGTTCACCGCCATGACGGGTCTGATGATCGCTCTCGGGGACAGCAACACCATCGTGGAGAGGAAGCTGCATGTCGGGCAGGGCGGTCACGGCATCTTCCTGCTTCGCTATCAGGTCGCCGGCACGCGGGTACCGCTGCTGCGGCAGTGGCTGCCGTTCACGGAGCACTTCCCGCGACTGTGGAATCTCCTGCGCGGCGACCTGACGCTGGTGGGCCCGAAGCCCGAGCCGCCCGAGGTGGCCGTGCGGTACCCCGAGGACTGCCGGTGGGTCTTCCAGCACCGACCCGGCCTCATCGGAGCGGTCTTCGAGGACACCCGCCATCTGGAGAGGAACCTCGATGAGTACCTGAGCGTGGTGGTCCCTGCTCAGGTCAAGTTCCTCTACCGCAACTACCTCTACAACAGCAGGCTCGGCCCGCGCCTGCTCAGCAATGCCGCCTTCGCCCTCCTGGCGTTCCAACAGGGCAAGGGGCCGCGGCTGGCCACGCTGGAACAGGTCACGGTAGCCCCCGCGGACCAGGCGGGCGCACCCGAGCGTCCTCCCGCGGAGCGGGTCCGGCTGGAACGGTGGTCACTGCACGAGACGGCCCTGGCGTGAGCGGAGGGTGCATCCCACAGCGGGATGCACCCTCCCCCTCGTACTACAGGACGACCAGGAGAAGAATGAGTACCAGCGCCAGCACGCCGGCCCCGCACATCACCAGGATCGAGCCTGTCGAGGCGTACGAACCCACCAAAGTCACGACAGTCGAATTGAACGCCGTGACCATGCCCTGCGTACTTACTCGCGGACGGCCCTTGCCGGCGCCGCCCTTCTTCTGAGATTTCTTGCCCCGCTTCAAGGCGGTCCCTTCTGAACGGTCAGGAGCGGATCTACCGCGGCCCACGCCCTAGCCCGGCGTGGGCCGCACCATGTAGGGCGTTTAGAGCCACCAACCGTGCAACAGTTCCGCAGAGAACAAGAAAGACCAGGCCAGCACCACAGAAAGACATTTCCGACACGCGACCATATACAACATTAAGGATCACTTAGGGAAGCGTGTCAGCGGTACTTCTCATTGAAGCGCCACAGCCATGAACACGTCACTCTCCTGGCAATCGGATGCGTCGACGAGGCGCTCGGCAAATGACATGGCCTCGCCCGTCGGCGATAGGGGAAGTCGCTCATGTGCGGCCCGCCCCCGAAAACGGCCCCGTCCCTGCAAGCCCCGAATCGCCAGAGCCCGTCTTCAAACGGTGGTGTGGTTCACCGGCTGAGGCTTGCCTGCCGCATGACGCGAGGTGTGGACACGTGGCCATCTCGAAGAACCGAGGCCTCTACAAGCACAGCGACATCAGCGGTCAGGGAACGACTGGCGCCGTTGTCAGTCAGCCAGCGGGCTGCGGCCACAGTGCCATAGGTAGACCAGCCGCCGATCAGCACGACGCGCTTTTTCGGGTTGAGGGGGTTCGCAGCTCTGACGATATACCCGTAATCACGGACAACTTCCCCGTCCGTGGTGTCTCCTGTGTAGGCCGTCCCCTCCCAGGTGATAGCTCCTCCGCCCAGACGGAACGGCAACGCCTCCGTCATGGCCTCCAGGATTCGGCGGGCTGCCTCGTTGTTCTTCGGTCCGCCCAAGATGAGCAGGTCGTGCCCCATCTCGCTGCCCGGCAAGTGTGCCGACAGGCGGACCTTCTCCAAGTCGAGGTCCCGGTAGGCGTGGGTGAGAGAGGGAACGAGCACGGACAGCGCCCGGACCTGCCCCAGCCCGGCGACCGGTCGCTGGTAGCGGCCGGTGTCGATATACGAGGTGTCCAGAACGATGGAGAGCTCGCTTGCGTTCAGGTAGCGCCACGTGCGACGTGCGGGCAGCCGCTTGACCACGAACCAGCGCACCAGGGTGCCGATCCCTGTGAGCACGGCGGCCACCACTGCACTGAGAATCTGCGAGCCCACAACCCCCGCAATAACATCCATGGCGATCTCCCCCTCCGCGCGCCCAGACCTCGCGTTCGCGGGTTGCCCGGGTCGCCCCTATTGGATCATGGGTTGTGCATCGTCATGAACTCATCGACCAGGAGTGGGAATTACTCACTCCGCTGACACCCCGGGCTGGAACCGGCCGCCGCCCAGTAGACGATCGGCGGATCCTCAACGGCATGGTGTTCAAGATCCGTACCGGGATTACCTGGCGGGATCTGCCCGAACGCTACGGTCCACGGAAGACGGTCTACACGCGCTTCCGGCGCGGGGGGCGCTGGACAAGCAGTGGTCCGCCCCCGGGAGCGGGAGGTGACCTGCGAGGTCCCAAACGACCAGGGCCGTGATGAAGAGGCTGGCGATGACGAGGTTCTGCACCACAAGCCGTCGGGCGGTGCGCGCGAGGCCCACGACAGCGGGTACGGCGGCGAGCTCGTCACGGACGATGACCGCGTCGGCTGCTTCGAGTGGCAGGTCGGAGTGTGAGGTCGCCGTGTTCGGCGTACCGGTCAAGCATGTTCCGCAAGCCAGATCGAGAAGCCGGACTCCGCCGTTCGGTCGGCCAGCTGCCGGTATGCCGGCATCCAGGCGTACTGCGCGAAATGGTCGAACCGCATCGAGGAGGCGTCGAACTCCGACCGGGGGCGATGGAAGGTCACGCGACCGTCGTTGAAGGCGGCGTCGGTGACGAGCCGATGCTCCCAGTTCTCCTCGGTGCCGCCGAAGCTGAGATAGCGCTCCTTCACCTGTGCCGCGTCCGGTGCGATGGTGACGGCGCGCACCGGGCGGCCCACGGCGCGGGAGATACGGTCTGCCGCGTCCTTGAAGGACAGATCCTCGGGGCCCTGCACCTCGCGGATCCCCTCGACTGCCCTGCTGTGGCCCGTGATCTCTTCGGCAGCAGCGCGAGCGATGTCGGCGGTGGCGACCAACGGCAGGGGCCGGTCCGTTCGCACCATCGAGGCGATGGTGCCGGACCGCGCGACTCCGCCGAGGTAGGACAGGAAGTTCTCCATGAACCAGCCGCCTCGCAGATGCACGACGGTGACGCCCTGCACATCATTCAGCACCGTCTCCAGTTGCTTGAACTGGGACGAGTGGCCAGCGTTGTCCAGGTCCGCGCCAATGCTGCTCAGGTTGGCCACCAGCGGAGGCCTCGACGCCTGCAGGCTGTCTGCCAGGCGCTCCGAAACCGCGCCGTAGTGGTGCACGTTGGACCAGTCGCTGCGGACCATCGTGAACGCGGCGTCCACACCCGCGAAGAAGCCGCCCAGGCTGGTCGAACCGTCATCGAAGCTGCCGAGGACCGGCGCGGCCCCGAGCGCAACCAGCTCATCGAGGCTTCCTCCACCACGGGAGAGCACTCTGACCGAATGACCGCCGGCAAGCAGCTGACGCGACAACCTGCCGCCGATGTCCCGTGGCGCCGACGACCGCGACCCTCATATGACCCCTCGTCCCTTTCCTTGTGTCTTCTGGCCATAGGCCGGTCCGGGGCGCGCGACGAACCCGCACCCCGTTCCGCCGTGCCCGACCGGAGCGCTGGTGTGGTTCAGCCGTGCGTGGTGGGGTCTACCTCGCCCCAGGCGAGCCCTGCGCCGCGGTCAAGGCCACGGATGTACTCCATGTCCGCGTCGTCGATGCGGAACGAGAAGATGTCGAGGTTCTGCCGCATGCGGTCGGGGTTGGTGCTCTTGGGAAGCACCGGGTAGCCGTTCTGGACGCCCCAGCCCAGGAGGAACTGAGCCTCGGTCACGCCGTACTTCTCGGCCAGCTTCTTGAAGGGGGAGTCGCCACGCTCGCCTTCGGCGCGCATCTCCTGCGTCTTGCCGCTCGAGTGGCCCGGGGCGGTGCGCCAGGTGGAGAGCGGGGCAAGGCTGCTGTAGGCGATGGGCGTGATGCCCCTCTGGTTCAAGTACGAGACCAGCTCGGGCTTCTGGGACCAGGGGTGCAGCTCGATCTGGTTGGCGTGCGGGACCGGGAGCCCGGCCTCAGTCAGCTCGTCGATGTGGGAGGCGTTGAAATTCGACACACCGATCGCCCGGGCCTTGCCGCTCTTATACGCCTCGGCCAGCGCTGCCCACTGCTCCAGGCGCTGCTCGCGCCCGAACGTGGCGTGGATGAGGTACAGGTCGACCTGCTCCAGGCCGAGCCGTTCCAGGCTCTCGTCGAGGGAGCGCAGGGTCTCCGCGCTGGTCTTGTCGCGGTCCTTCGCCTGCGGCCACAGCTTGGTGGTGATGAACACGTCGTCGCGCTGGAGTCCGGCCTGCTGCAGGCCGCGGCGCAGTCCTTCGCCGACGCCGCGCTCGTTGGCATAGACCTCGGCAGTGTCGATGTGCCGGTAGCCGGCGGCCAGGGCGTTCTCGACGGCGGCTACGGTCTCATCGTCGGGGATGAGGAAGGTCCCGAATCCGACCAGGGGGATGTTCACGCCGGAGGTCAATTCGCGGGTGGGCGTGGTGGTCATGTGAGGGCTCCTTGCCTGTGTTGCGTCGTGCTGATCGTGCACGCGGTGCTGATGCGGCGATGTATGTCGCTACATGGGGTGGTTGAAACGGGCCGCCCGGGTCTGAGGGCGGCTGAGTGGAGAACGCTGCCGAGCGGTGGAGGTCCCCGCGGGCGATCGTTCGGTGGTGTTAGGGCCGGACGAGGACCTTGAGGCGGCTGCGGTCGTCCATCATGCGGTAGGCGTCGGCGGTCTGCTCCAGGCTGACCTCGGCGTCGAAGACACGGCCGGGGTCAATGCGGCCTTCGAGGACGTCGGCGACGGCGTCGTCGATGTAGGCGCGAACCGGGGCCGGTCCGCCGGTCAGGCCAGCGTTCTTGCGGAAGAGGGAGCCGAAGCCGACGGGTGCATCCTCGTACTGGGGGATGCCGACGCGGGAGATGATCCCGCCGGGGCGGACAACTCCGTACGCCTGCTCGTAGGCGGGCATGTGGCCGACGGCCTCTAGGACGACGTGGGTGCCCTCGCCGCCGGTCAGGTCGAGGACCTTGGCGATGCCTTCCTCGCCGCGTTCGGCGATGACATCGGTGGCGCCCCACTCGCGGCCCAGGCCGGTGCGGGAGGTGTGCCGGCCCATGAGGATGATCTGCTGCGCCCCGAGCCGCTTGGCGGCCAGTACGGCGGACAGGCCCACGGCGCCGTCACCGATGACGGTGACCGACTTGCCCGGCTCGACGCGGCCCATGTGGGCGGCGTGGTAGCCGGTGAGGTAGACGTCGCTGAGGGTCAGCAGCGAGGGAAGGAGGGCCTGGTCGAAGCCTGTTGGGACCTTCACCAGGGTGCCGGCGGCCTGGGGGACGCGGACCGCTTCCGCCTGGCCGCCGCCTACGCCGCCGACGCCGTACCAGCCGCCGTGCGGGCAGGCGGTCTGGAAGCCATCGCGGCAGATCGCGCAGGTGTTGTCGGCGTAGGCGAAGGGGGAGATGACGAAGTCGCCGCGCTTGAGGTTGGTAACGTCCGCGCCTGTGTCCTCCACGACACCGAGGAATTCGTGCCCCATCGGCGCGCCCTGGTCGGTCTTGTCCATGGAGTGGTAAGGGTGCAGGTCGGAGCCGCAGACACAGGCCAGGGTGACGCGAACGATGGCGTCGGTGGGCTCGATGATCTGCGGGTCGGGCACGGTCTCGACGCGAACGTCGCCGGGACCGTACATGAAGGTGGCGCGCATGCTGTGCCGCCTTTCTCAAGGTCGCTTTCGATGTGGCCCGCCGTGCCCGCCGGGGGGCTGACGCCCGAGGGGCGCGGGCGGCAGGGCTCCGCTTGTCGCGTGTGCGCCGTCCGGGCTCTGCACAACGGGTTAGTGACCAGGTAACGGCACAGGACCGGGGGTGTGGGAGTCCCCGCTGTGAGGGGTCCTGCCAGACTCCCCCAGCGGTCCCCGGAAAGCTCCCGGACAGGTGCCGAACCGTCGGGTGAGGGCTGGTCACGACACCGGCCGCCGTGCGTGGGGGTTCCTGCCGGTACCCCTCACAGCGGGGACTCCCACCTTCCCCGCGGCCTCGCGTTCCATGGTCGGCAGGAGCGGACCACACGCTCGCTTCCCAGCAGCCCTCCGCGTCCGGCTCTCCTGGTCGCCGCAGGGGCAGTTGGACCACCGTCTCAGCCGTCGCCTCCCGGCTTCGCCGCGCGCCGCCGGGGCTGAATGCACCGACTTGAAGGAAACGTCATGAAGATCGCAGTACTGGGCACCGGCATGGTCGGCCGGGCGCTGGCAGACCGGCTGAGCACGCTCGGCCACGACGTGGTGATCGGCACGCGCGACGTCGAGGAGACTCTCGCGCGCACCGAACCCGACTGGCTGGACAATGTGCCCTTCACGCAGTGGCAGCAGACCCACCCGGCGGTGCGGCTGGTGTCGTTCGCCGACGCGGGTGCGCACGGCGAGGTCGTCGTCAATGCCACCCAGGGCATCGCGTCCCTGGCCGCCCTGGAAGCGACCGGGGCCGCGAACCTCGCGGGCAAGGTGCTGCTGGACGTCGCGCTCGCCCTGGACATGTCGCAGGGCATGCCGCCGCTGCTGGCGGTGGCGAACACCGACAGCCTGGGCGAGCAGATCCAGCGGGCCTTCCCCCAGGCCCGCGTGGTGAAGTCCCTGAACACCATGCTCGCCGACGTCATGGTCGACCCGGGCCGTATCCCCGGTCGGCACAACGTGTTCGTCGCAGGCGACGACGCCGACGCCAAGGCGACCGTCACCGCCCTGCTGCGCGAGATCGGCTGGCCCGCCGACGCAATCCTGGACCTGGGCGGCATCCGCGGCGCCCGGGCGAGCGAGATGTACTCGACGATGCTCTTCACGGTCTCGGCCGCTCTGGAGACGTTCGATTTCAACGTTGCCATCGTCCGCAAGTAGCGGCCCGGGGCCCCGCGCTCTGCCTCCGAGGCGCGGGGCTCCGGTCTGAGCGCTGTCTCGTCACGCAGCGGCCCGGCCCCCTCGCCCTTCCCTGGACACCGGTGTGGGCTGCCGCCCGGTGAAAGGACCCCTCGTGCCCTCCGCGCCCGAGGGCCGGATGACTCCGGCCCGCACCCTCATCTTCGCCATCGCTGGCGGCCTCGCCGTCGGCAACCTCTACTGGGCCCAGCCCCTGATCGAGATCATCGCCGCCGCACTGGACGTCTCCTCGTCGAGCGCTGCGACGCTGGTCACCGTCACCCAGGTCGGCTACGCCCTGGGCATCTTTCTCCTCGTGCCCCTGGGAGACGTCCTCGACCGGCGACGGCTGATCCCCCTCGTCCTGGCCATGTCCGCCGCGGCACTCCTGGGCGCCGCGCTAGCCCCGACCTTCCCCATGCTCCTGGCCCTGCTCGCTGGTGTTGGGCTGACCACGGTGGGTGCGCAGATGCTCACTCCGCTGGCCAGCGAACTCGCCGACCCCGAGCACCGCGGCCGCATCGTGGGCACCGTTGCCTCCGGCATCCTCATCGGCGTCCTGCTCTCGCGAACCATCAGCGGACTCGTCGCTGACCTGCTCGGCTGGCGGGCGATCTTCGTGATCGCTGCCGCGGCAACGTTCGTCTTCGCCGCCATCCTGCGCAAGGCCATCCCGCCGTTGCAGGCCCGCGAACGCGTCCCCTACCTGCGGCTTCTCGGCTCGGTTTTCACCACCGTGGCCCGCTACCGGGCCGTGCCCGCGACACTGGCCGTCAACGCCACCAGCTTCGCGGTGTTCTCCCTGTTCTGGACGTCCCTGACCTACCTGCTGACCGCCGAGCCGTTCTCCTACTCATCCACCCAGATCGGGCTGGTGGCCCTGGCCGGATTGGCCGGAGCCCTCGGCGCGCGCCGCGCCGGCGCCCTGCACGACCGCGGCTGGTCCGTGCCCGCCACCGGCATCGCCCTGGCCGTGCTCGCCCTCGCTCTAGCGGCCGGCTGGGCCGCCGGCACATCGATCATTGCCCTGATCGCCGTGGTGATCGTCTTCGACCTCGCCGCACAGTCCATCAGCGTGCTCGGCCAGACCCGGCTGTTCGCCCTGCCCGGCTCAGCCCGCAGCCGCCTCAACACCGCCTTGGTCGTCTGCAACTTCCTGGGCGGCGCGATCGGGTCGGCCGCCGCCGGCCCCCTATGGGCATCCGGCGGCTGGGCGGCCGTCATGACCGCCGCCCTTGCCGCAGTCCTGCTCGGCCTCCTCGTGTGGGCACTCACCCGCAACCGCCTCAGGGAAACCGGCAGCGCCGCCGTACCCGCCCCTCACCCCGGGACTGCGGACGCCACCCGCTGACCCCGGCCGAGCCGGGCCCCGTCGCGACAACGCGCCAGCTGCCCGCCCGGCCCCGGCACCTTGACAGCGCTTCCCCACCGCCTCCGGGAAGCAGCCCACCGGCGTGCACGCCGCACCCTCTGGCAGAAGGAAACCAGCATGAACCTTGCCTCACCGGCCCTCGTCCTCAACGTTCCCGACATGGCCGCCTCACGCGACTTCGCCCACCAGTACCTCGACTTCCAGGTCACTGCCGCCACCGACGACTTCACCGTCCTGGAACACGAGGACCACGGGCTGCGGCTCATCTTCAGCCCGCTTGCCGAAGGCGCGCAGCCCGCGGAGTTCCGCCAGATACAGGTGGGCTTCCTCGTCACCGGCGTCGACGAGCACTGGGCACGGCTGAAGGACCAGGTCGCCATCGGCGACCCCATCCAGACGCTGGCGATCCTGCCCGAGCGCTACTTCCAGATCATCGACCCCAACGGCGTCATATACCGGTTCATCGAGTTCGTGGACTGACAACGACCCCAGCGCGCCGCTTCCCACCTGCGACAACGCGACGAGGCCGCCAGGTGCGGGGCACTGACCGCGCTCTCTCACCCAGAGGGGTACTGGCAGGGACTCTCACCACAATCACCACCGCCCTAGGCTGGAATCATGGACAAACAAGCCGAAGTCAGCGCATTCCTCAAAGCGCGCCGCGACCGGATCACGCCCGAAGAGGCGGGCTTGACGTCCTACGGCAAACGCCGCGTGCCGGGCCTGCGCCGCGGCGAGGTCGCCACGCTCGCCGGAGTGAGCGTGGAGTACTACACCCGCCTGGAACGCGGCAACCTCAGCGGCGTCTCCGACAGCGTCCTGGACGCCCTGTGCAATGCCCTGCGCCTCGACGACACCGAACGCGACCATCTGTACACCCTGGCCCGTGCGGCCGACACCGGGCCGGCACGCACCCGCCGCGAGCCCGCGAGGAAGCAGACCGTACGCCCGAGCGTGCTGCGCATCATCGAAGGCCTGCATGACCAGCCCGCCTACATACGCAACAACAGAATGGACATCCTGGCCGCCAACCCCCTCGGCCGCGCCCTGCTGCAGGAACTGTTCGAGCACGACGAGCCTAACCTCTGCCGGTTCGTTTTCCTCGACCCCCGCGCGCCCCGGCTGTACCTCGATTGGGAACGCGTGGCCCGCAACGGCGTGGGCGTCCTTCGAGTGGAGACCGCGAAGAACCCCTACGACCGCGAGCTGTGCACCCTGATCGGCGAGCTGTCCACCCGTAGCGACGCCTTCCGCACCATGTGGGCGGAACAGGACGTACACACCTACACCAGGGGCGTCAAACGCTTCCTGCACCCCGCGGTCGGCGAGATCGCTCTCGTCCACGAGTCCCTGGACCTGCCCGGCGACGGCGGGCTGTCCATCACCGTCTACAACGCCGATCCCGACACCCCGGCCGCCGACGCCCTCAAACTCCTCGCCAGCTGGGCAGCCACGCAGGACCAGGATGCGGCCACCCCGACAGCCGAGAACGAACGCTGATCCGCCCGTTGCCTCCAGCAGTGCACTCGCACATGCAGTAGCGCGACTGGTCTGTGTACAGCCCGGCGAACGTCGGCAGTGCCTGAGGATGCCGCCCCGGCCGCACCCTCCGCCGCGTCGCCGACCCGCGTATCGGGCGCGGCGAGCGCGGCACTACCCAGGCGGGTGCCGCCGCTCCGCGTTGCCGCCAGGGTCAGGACCAGCGCCGGGGGGAGAGGGCGGGGACGCAGGCCTGGGCGGCCACCTGCTGCTGGAGCGCCGCGTTGGTGTCCTTGAACTTGCTGTTCTCAATCTCCAGGACGTGAACCATCCGGGCCAGTAGCTGCGTTTGGCCGCGCAGATCGTCGCGTTCGGCGCGGACGCGGGTCAGGTCCTGCTGCTGCCTGGCCACGCGGGCCCAAGAGAGGCGCGGGCCTTGACCAGGGCGTAGAACAAGACCTTGAGGCCGTGATCAATGTGGGTTGGCGGAACCGAGCCAGGACTCCTACGGTTAGCGACTTCCTCAACCTCAGCTCCGTCGGGGGCTTCCCGGGGCGCAGATCTGCAGCGGCACCGGCAGGCGCGTGGGCTTCGGACCTCCGGGAGGCTACGCGGATACCTCGCGGTGCAGTACGCCCACTCCATCCCGGTCTCGGAGGAAGCTGCCAGGCATCCCGAGGCCCGGGACCAGGGCCGCGGACGGGAGGAGCAGCGGCCGTCACGGCACGCAGGCCGTGTCTGGTGAGAATGGTCTTGCGCATGCCAAGACGGGAAGTGATCTTGGCGTGGAACGAACCAAGCCCCCTTTCGAACAACGAATAGTGCAGGGTACGAATACTGCCTCTTCACCAGTCGTTCGCGGCCGTATGCGGGCCCTGCCCTCCCCCGTGCGGTTCTGGGCCCCCGCCTCGGACTGCTCCCCCATCGCCGGCCAGGACTACGCCGCCGTGCCGACCGAGCGGGTAGGTAAAAGCCCGGCCTGGACCCTCGAGCGCCGCTTCGACAGGGCCGAGGTTGCCGCCCAGTACCTGGTGCACAGCGGCGGCTGCCGGGCGGGCCACGGGGACCACCGGCCCGCTGACGACGAGCAGGCCAGGACCGCCCTCGGCCAGCGAGACGCAGTGCCGTGCCCCGTGTGCCGACCCGATCGTGCACTGCGAGAACGGCACTAGCTAGATGTCATGCAGAAGGTGCGCTGGCACGGTCCCGAGTAGCAGGTAGCGGGCCTGCGGCGCCGCCGTGCTGCGTAGCCTGACCCGGTTGGCTGTGGTGGGGCTGCACGGTAGCCGGGGCGGTTGTTCGATGGGCGACAGCGGTCCGGCGTGGCCCCCGACACGCCGGACCCGGAACGGACAAGCAGCTGCGGGCCGACGGCCGGGCAGTGGCGTACTGCGGCAGGACCGGCAGCCCTGATGACGATGCCATCTCACGGAGTCCAGAGGCCCTGGCAGCACCCGCCGCGGCATACAGAGCGGCTCAACTTCCGTCCCCGTCCCGGTCAGGCTCTTGCAGTGCGGCGGCGTCCGATACTGATGCCGAGCATGGGCCGAGCACATCCAGCGCGCATTCACAATGCGGGCCTATCGGGCGCGGTGACGACGACGCTGCGGTCCTCAGGGTAGGGGTAGTAGACGATGGTCTCGGCGGCTTCAGGGTGCTCGTGGGACAGCAGGATCTCCAGGGCGCTGCGCGCCTCGTCCAGCGCCCGCAGTGCGGCACCCACCTTTTTGTGGGGTACACCATCGGGTCCACGGCTTGGGTACGCCTTGTCGAGTTGGACAGCCCGGTGAGCGAGTTCATCGCGGATGCCGGCAAGAACACGGCCCATCTCGAGGTGTTCATCCAGGGTGAGTCGGGGCTTCCTGGGCATGCAGGTCTCCGCTCGGCTGATAGCTGGGGCGGAATGCTCAACGACGGATGCGTGGGAGAGTCCCCGCGGACCGCCTCTCCAGGGTCGTGGGCTGGACCAGACAAATGGGGAACGAAGAGCGAAGCCGGGATTTCTTGCTACAGGAGCGCACCGGCCGTGATCGCATTCCGGTGCCACCCGATCGCTGAGCGGGCTCAGATCGCTCGATGACAAAGTTCGAGGGAGTCTGACGGCATTTAAGGAGTGGGAGCAGCATGAGCTGGTTCGGCCCGTCTTAACGCCCCGGGAACGTAGTGGTCCGAGCCTGAGCTGCCGCGATCCTTCGGCAGTTGAGCGGCAGCAAGCCATAGGGGGTGGAAGTACGTGGGAGATCCGCCCAGTACATCCAGCAAGCGAAGGAGCGTAGGCCAGTCGCACGTCTCGGCGCCGTCCAGGATGGCAGTGACCTGGGAAGGTTGTAGCGCCCACTGGGAGGCACGACTGATTTGCCGCGCGGAGGGCTGTCCGGCTCGCACGTGCAGGGTGCGCAGGGCTGCCATCAGCCGCTGAAGCGCTTGAGTGCGGGTGCTGATGCCAGCTAGTGAGTCGATTTCGTCGGCGGGGTCGCGTGACGGCCGCCGCCGCAACTGCTCGGATTCCCACACTTCCCTTAGTACGGCGGGATCGGCGCCGCAGGCTCTTGCGAAACGCTCGGTGATCACCCAGGAGGGAACCCTCTGTCCGCTCAGAACGCGACTGAGGTACGAGGGCGAGCAGCGAGCTTGCCGTGCCAGGTTCTGTAGCGGGAGTTGGGAGGCCCGGGCCAGTCTGGAGAGGACCGGGGCAAGCTGGTTATAGGCTGCGCTGTTGCCTTCGACCACTGCCGGAATCTCGTCATCTCGGCCTGGTTCCTCGACGCCGTGCCGCGGCGGCTCCTGATAGAGGGCGCGTAGCGAGGTGGGCGCTGACGGCAGGTGGGCAACCTGGTTCAGGCGGCGCAGGATGTAGTCGTCGGTGTAGCGGTGCCGGGCGGTGTCTTCGCTGATGGCCAGAGCCTGCCCGACGCGGCTCCACGTGGTCTGACGCAGCCGTGCATTGCCGACGAGACCGGCTGTGAGGCACTCCAGCCGCGTCCGCATCTGCCGCACCTGGTCGAGAAGGTACTCAGGGTCTGCGGACCCCAGCTGGCGAAGCAGTACGCGCGCGTCGTCCTGGAAGTCTTGAATGACGACGTGGAGGAGTCCTTCCAAGCGGCCTGGAGGCGTTCGCTGCGGCAGTACAGCGTTAGTCGACGCTTTGGACGGGCTCGCAGCTGGGGGGGATGCAGTCGGGACGGCCTCGGCCTGTGGTGCCAAGCCGCTTTGGCGACGTGCGCGGTGGGCGGCTTGGCGGCATGTGGTGGAGCAGTACTTTTGGGGGCGTCCCACTCTGGGCACTGCCGGCAAGGGTGAAAGGCAGAAGGCGCAGCAGTTCACGGCTTTTCCTCCTGTCGGTCAGAGGGCGTTTTCGCTAATTACGTCGCGTAGACCGGCCCCGAATGACCGGTGTGCTTCGTTGTTCGGACGGGGCACGCTGGCGTTTCGTCGCCGGTGCGGGCGGGCCCCGGGGTGGTCCGGTCCGGGCCTGAACCCGAACCGGACCAGAGCGCGTTCAGCAGCGCTGCCTATGCTTTCCGCAGCAGATCAGGGCGCCTGTGAGCACTCCCGCGAGTACACCGCCCAGCACCTGCAAGGCCAGTTCGGCGAGAGTCTGGGCACCCAGAGCCTTGCCGAAGATCAGCAGGATCAGCAGGACAGGTACCGCAAGGAACCGAACGAGGGTTGCCTTGCCCGCTTTGGCAACGCGAGCAGCAATTTCGTCGCCCCTGTTAATCTGCTTTCCAGGCGCCTTCCGGGTAACTGGTGTCGCGCCGTGGCGACGAGGGGGTCGAGCCATCGAGTCTCCTTAGAGCCGTAGTTGAGGAGCGCGCGCAGGCCCTCGTGCGTGGTCTGTAGCCCTGCGAGGACCTGCGCGCGTCTCTGTGCGTGACCATAGCGACACGGTGTGCGAAATACGAATCAGCATATTCTCGACAAATCGCACTTTTCCCAGGTCGCATGATCGGTGATGGGATGTTCTGTCGCCGGACGCCAAGAAGGTTTCCGGGGGCGCCGGAAAGTGCCAAGCGACGGCCGCCAATCAGCTCTGCGCGCACCGTAGTTGATCGCACAACTGCACAACACAACGGCGCTACATGCGGCTTGCTCCATCGACGGCGGCGCGACAGCGTGGCGCCCCGCTTCTCAGGCGGGGTTACGGGCAGCCCAGGAAGACCTATACACGTTGCCACCGCAGCCCTGGGGAGCGGCCCGGGCAGTACCTACGACGTCGCAGAATCCTGCACAGCATCCCAGAGAAGACCGCGAGCGCTACAGCCCCCGCGGCAACGCCCGCCAGGCTTCGCCGAAGAGCGGCACAAAAGGCGCAACATTACCGAACGAGAGATCAGCCGGCTCAGACAACCCCGGGTCGTGGCCAACGGATACGGCAAGCGCGGCTACGTCCTTCTCGGTACAGCCATCGCAGCAGCATTCGCCATCTGGCTCCGAACATGGTCGGCCGGACGAGTCCTAGAGGTTTCCGTCGGGGTGTTCGTTGATCCATTCCAAGCCGCCGAGGTCGAGGCGGGCGCGGGTGACGGCGACGTAGGCGAGGCGTGCGTCGGCGTCGTCGATCGGGCCGGGCAGTGGGTTTCCGTGCTCGTCCTTGTCGTCGCTGTCTTTGGGTGGGTAGAAGTCGTCGGCGATCTCGACCTGGGGCCATTCGCGGCCCTTGGATTTGTGTGCGGTGGAGATCGTCACCTGTGCGTCGCTCTCGGGTACGAGGCGGTTGACGGCGGCCAGGACGGCGTCGGTGCCGTGGTGGTCGACGAGGTCGACCAGGGGCTGTAGGTCACTGCCGGCGGGGTCGTGTTCGGCGTAGTCCTGCAGCTGGCCCCAGGAGGTGAACAGCACCAGTTCGGGATGGGAAGTGCGGCGTCCGTCCTGCAGGTCCCGGGCGGCCAGCGCCAGAGCGCGCAGGGCCTGGCCTCCCCCGACCAGCGCGACCCTGCGGCCCTTGGCGAGGAAGCGAAAGATCTGGGCCATGACTCCGATGTTGCTACGGCACAGCACCGCATCCGGCTTCGTCACCGCACCGACCTCGGTAGGGATCGTGTCGGTGCCTTCCAGGCGGATCGGGGCGCCTGCGATCGCCAGCCACCGGTTGGCTTCCAGTGCGAGGATGGGGCCGAAACGGAAGGACTGCGTCAGCGACAGGGCGGTGCCGTCGAAGCCGGTCATGACGTCCTTGGCGCCACGCCAGCCGTAGATGGCCTGCGCGGAATCGCCGACCATGACCAGCTGGGCGTGGCCGCGCTGGTTGAGCAGGACCTGCTCGAGGACGGGGTTGGTGTCTTGAGCTTCGTCCAGGAGAACGAAGTCGGTGTGGAGTTTCGGGTCGGACAGGGCCCAGATCTTCAGGTAGTGGTCGTGTTCGAAGCGGACCGCACCGGTGTTGGGGTGCTGCAGGTCGGCCCAGGCCGTGCGCGCGTAGGGCAGGATGCGGCGGGCGAGTTCCGCGTGCAGGCTTGCGGCCAGGCCACGGAGTGGGGGCACGTGGTGGTGGCCGATGACGGGGTCGGCGGACTGGCAGAACCGGGTGACGGTGCGCTGCGCCGTGGAGGTCAGCGTCGCGGGCCACACGACGTAGTTGCCGATGCGCATGGGCTTGGTGATCCCCAGTGCGTCGGCGGTGTGCCTCCCGGGCAGCCGGGGGCCGTTGAGGCGGGCACGGTAGCGGTGCCCGATAGCGGCGTAGGCGAGGGAGTGGGCGGTCTTGCACAGCACCGTGCCGGGGAAGCGGGTGGCGGCGTCCTGGGCGATGGACCGGTTGAACGCCACATACACGCCCCGGCGGGAGGTGCTGGTCGCAAGCTGGGTGAGGGTGGTGGTCTTGCCGGTGCCAGCACCGGCCTGGATCACCAGGTGATCCCCGGTGGCAAAGGCGTCAGCGGCCGCAATCTGTTCGTCAGTGGGCTTCAGCACGTTGAGCTTCATCGATCCGTGAGAGCGCGGTTGAGCCGCGCGAGGTTGGTCAGGTGTCGTCGTCGGTGAGGAAGCCGCGCATCGGCATCGACGACAAACCCTCAGAGTGAGCGGCCGTGTGGCGGCGCAGCGCGGCCAGGTCCCGAACGATCGCCGCGTAGTGCACCACCACCGGCTCCGCCGGGGCTGCGGCACGAGCAAGGTCATGGATCAGGCTCTTCCTCGCCTCGCCTGCGGAGTCGTCGGCGCCGGTTTGCTGCTGACGCTCGAGCTCGGCGGTGACGACTGCCGGGGTGCAGGGCTCCTTGTGGCGGTGGACCGCGGCTGCGGCACGGAAGACGTCCCGGCAGGCCGGGCTGCTGAAATGCGTCGGCCGCAGGACCGCCATGAGGTACGGGACCAGCTGCGAGTGCTGGAGCAAGACCACCAGGACCATGCGCTCGGCATGCTCATCGCACAATGCAGGCCCGGGTGAGGGCTGATCGGGGTCGGGAGTACCGACCAAGGTCTTGGACATGGGCGCCTCGCAAATAGGCAGAGAACGGACTCGACCTCTAGGAGGCTGCCGGAGCGGCACCGCGGACCGCAGCGCGATGACGACGGCCGTACCTTCAGGCGGATATGGCGGCTCCTGCCCGAGCGCGGGTTAGGGATCGGGAAGCCGGTCGCGGACGTATGGGCGGTGGCGCACCCGGTCGAAGGGCTCCCACTCGGTCCGCGCATGATCCGCGGCCTCGCCGATGTCGGCGTGCGTGGAGCAGCGCTGCTTGTGCCAGCGCAGTTGCTCGGCATACGGCATTCCGGTCAGGTCGTAGACCGCCATCAGCTCCTGCGCGATCGGCAGGCGGCCACCGCCGGGGCCAAGGAGCGGATCTGCTGGCTCCAGGCGCCACGTCCCTGGCAGGGCACCTGGTTCTTGGACCGGCAGAGGGCAGCGGCGGCGGGTGCGGGTGTGGGCCACGCACTGAAGCTGCTCGAGAGGCCCGGGGGCGAGGTAGCGGGTGTAGAGCAGGCACACCACCGGCCGCGCAGGCAGGCAGGTCGGCGCAGGGGCCGGTTCCTTCTCGGGACGGGGCGTGAACAAGCCGGCGTCCTGCAGCCGGCGCGAGGTCAGACCCAGTGCCCGGTGCGTCTCCGCCAGCAGCGGGCTGCGGTTGCCCGCCGGGCTGGCCGGGCACACGGCGTGATGCCGAACCCGGCACCAGGCACTCCCGTCCTGGCCGGCGTGGGCGGCGCCGGAGGAGACGTGCCAGCGCTCCCCCGCGGGGACGGTGCTGGCGGGCAGCTCGTCGGGATGGAGCGGGATCGGGGTACTGCCGGGGCGCTGGTACCACTCGACGTTGTTCCCGCAGGCGTCGCACCGGCCGACCTGTGCGGACCGCAGCAGCCGGCTGGGGCTATCCGCGTCGATACGCAGCGCCCGGCGGGGCCGGTAGTTCTTGCGGCTGCCGTCCCAGGCGCTGCCGTCTTCAGCGAAGGAGTTGTTCGTCGAGCGCATGACGGCAGACGATGACGACCGACACGCTACAACTGGGCTGACGAGGCCGCTCAGGTCACCGTCATGGCCGCATCAGTCGCGCTGGAGTTCGCTTCTTCGTGCGTGCGTTCGCCGCTGATCGCCGTTTCGGGTGGCGTCACGCTTCCCGGCAACTGGACCCCTGAGGCTTTCGCCAAGTGGTCAGGGAGCAGGCCGCGCGGGAGGTTCGTGGCTGGCACAGAGGGTGCCGAAGAGCTGGTCGAGCGGGGCACCGAGAGCGTGGGCGAGGGCGTGCCAGGTGGCCAGGGTGCCGATCGTGCGGCCCTGCTCGATCTCGATCAATGTGCGGCGTGACAGGCCGGTTCGGGCGGCGAGTTCGTCGTAGGTCCAGCCGCGTTCGGCCCGCAGTCGTGACAGCTCCAGGCGGAGCGCGTCGAGATTCGGGTCGGGCGGCGGAGTGATCGTCACCGCTCTATCGCACGGTGCAGAACCCTGCCCTGTCAGTGCAGACCTCTGCCCTATTTGCCCTCGTCAGGCTGCAAGCAAAGGGCAGAGGTCTGCACTACCGTGTGCCGCCACCGGCACTCCCCGCCTCGGGACGCCGGCCGAACCACTCGTCATACAGCAGGGAGGACAGCTCTCCATGGGGCACGGCGCACTCCCCCACCCGGTGAAGCGCACCTGGACACTCGAGGTCCGTCCCAGCCCTGCTGGGACGGCTCTGATCTGCCCGCACTGCGGCCAGCTCCCAGCCTCTGCCGGAATGGTCGCCACCCAGGCAGTGGTCGTCCGGCATCTGGCGCAGCATGCACGCTCCGAACCGCTCCCTGGTCACCTTCGGACGTGCCGGTGCGGGGAGCACGGCTGCCAGTGGCATCAACGGCACCGGGGTTGCGACGGGCCGATCGCGCTGCTGCTGACGCGCAGCGCGTGCGGCCGCATCTGGCGTCTCACTGACGCGTGCCGGGCCTGCGCGTCCGCCACACGGCACGCCGCCGCCGTTCGTGAACCCCAGAGAGGAACGAGCGACGTCCTGCTCGGCGGAAGCGGCCTCGGCAGGAGTGACGGGACGCTGCGGGTGGTCGATCCGGAAAGTGCGGCTGATGAAGCACCCTGGTGGGCCGATGGCGCCCTGTACGGCTGATCCGGGCCCCCGGCCCAGCGTGGACACCGCACCACCGCGGATGCGGCTGCAAGCTAGGGGTGTCGCGGGTCCTGAGCGGCCTGCCGCCGATGAGGCGAGGCAGGGCCTGGTGGGCACCTCGGGCAGACTGGCTCACGCCGTTGTCGATGTGCAGGGATGGTGGTTGTGCTGTTACGGCATCAGGAGGTCGAGGTCGATGTGGACTTCTACGGGTTCTGCCTGCAGGAGGCCGAGGACCAGTTCGTTCCCGAGATGTATCCGGACGGCCGCGAGAGCATCGGTGAACCCTTCTTGACCGCGCGCCCCGGGCGGTTGGACATCGAAAGCGGTGGCCACACCCACACCGCACACCTAAGGGCTGAGATCTTCGATGCCGAGCCACCGGCCGACACCCGTGAGCCGTGGGAGGCCAGCGGCCAGGCCCCGCTGTACTCCCAGTCGGGTGAGCTGCGGATCTGGGGCGTGGCGGGCGGCCCGATGGAGGAGTCCCTGGAGCTTGGTGCCACGGACACCCAGTGGCAGGTGCGGGTGCACTGCTCCGGGCGCGCGGAGGTGGGCCGCCTGGCGCAGTTGGAGGTCCCCAAGGGCGTGGAGCGCTATCTGGTGCAGTTCTGGCCCGCGGCTTGACCAGGGGTGGGCGGGGAGGCACCCGGGTGCGCGCCTCCCGCCCACCAGGCGGTGTCAGGTGATCTGGACGATGAAGGCGTCGTCTTGGCCGTCGACGAGGCGGTTCTTCAGCAGGAACCCGGACAGCAGGGTGCCGGCTGCTCCGTTATCAGCCTTGGGCAGCGGCAGGACCGAGTAGTTGTTCTTCGGCTTGGACGGTTCATAGGCGGGCAGTGCCTGGGCGCAGCCTTCGTAGGTGACGGCGAAGGGGAATTCGTCGCATTCGTTGCCGCCGGCGGCGTAGTTCGTGCCCCAGTACTGGCGGCAGTTACGGATGGCCTCGCTGCGGTTCTTCTCGCGCCGTGTCTTGTCGTGGAAGAGGCGGTGCAGCGGCTTGTCGGCGCTCTGGCCGGGGAGCTTCTTGGCGGCGTTGGTGGGCTTGGTGGTGGCGGGCTTGGTGTAGGCGGTCTTGATGTGGTCGGCGACCGCTTTCTCGGGGGCGCTGGCCTTGGAGCTGTACTGCAGGGTGGCCAGGTAGCTGAAGACAGCCGCGCCTGCCCGGGTGACGTAGGTGGCGGTGTCCCAGCGTGGCGCGAGGAAGAACAGGTCGCCCTTCAAGGCTCCCTGCATCTCCCAGCCCGGTGGGGGTGTGAGTTCGATGGTGGGCTGGTAGACGGCGAAGACGAGGTCGTCGGCTCCCGTTCCCTGTCCGGCGCTGACACTGACGGAGTGCAGGAAGGTCGCCGGGTTCTGCGCGGCGAGCACCTGCCAGCTCTGGGGTCCGGGGATACTTCCGCCCTGCGTGACCTGGGCGCTGGCCGGCCACTTCTGCGGCACGATGATCTTGGGTGTGATCATCAGTGCGCCAGTGCCGGTGGTGCCGGTCTGCTGCATGTTGGTGAAGTAGTACTGCACCTTCATGTCGCGGCTGCTCTTGGCGATGGTGCCGACGGCCAGGACCACGAACTGGCTCTCCCCGACGATCTGCCGGTTGCGGCTCCACCGTTGAGTGAACGCTGCGCCGGAGCAGACGGCAAAGCGGGATTTGACGTAGAACTTGCTGTCGGTCCCCAGGCCCGCACGGCACTCCTCGGCCGTCATGGTGTGCACCGGCTCCGGATAGGAGATCGCGGCTGCTGACAGCGCCGGGCGCTGCGGCGGAGCCACAGCGGAGGGCTGTGCGGCCCGAGGCGCATACGAGGCCGCGGGACCCACGAGCTCCAGTGGGCTGCGGATGCCTTCGGCTGCCGACTGGTCGGCCTGGCGGGCCAGCTCCGCCGCTTCCTGCGGGGACCGCAGGTGCTGCAGAGAAGGGCTGACGGCGCCTGGCGGAAGAACATAGGAGTCGACGGTTAAAGCCGCAGGCTGTGCTACTGCGGTAGTCGGGGCTATCAGCGGGACGAGCAGCGCCGTGGTCAGCAGCGCGGTCACTCGTCCACGGGCCCAACGCAGTCGCCGGGTCGGTGTCATGTGTGGTTCCCCCACGAAACGGGTGTGCCGCCCGGGTGGTCTGATCCCGGACAGCCGGACCGCACACATGTAGCAATACCGAGCAGTAGCATCCGATCAACTCGACGCTCAATGGCGGAAAACCGCAGCAGGGTTGGCTCAGTTGATCGCCGGCCCGGCAGGCTCAGCCTTCTGGGTCCAGCTTCCGGTTCGTCCCGGACCGGCGGATGTCCAGATCAAGGAACGACGCCAACGGACTGCCGCTGTTCCAGAAGCCGAGTAGATCGATGTCGATGAGCGTCAGCTGCTGCTTGGCGGCGAACCTGCGTGCAGGTTCGGTGTACTTGCATGAAGCCACGAAGACCGGCACATCGGCTCCGTGCTCCGCACGGGCCGTGCCGTTGAATGTCTGGATGTCCCGGCTGCCTACCGAGCGGTGCCGGGCGTAGCGCTTGCACTGGATCACGAGTTTCCGGCCGTCCGGCAGGCGGCCGATCACGTCGGCGCCCAGGTCGCCGGCACCGCCCACGCGACGGACTTCAGTGCAGCCGTCCCGGCGGCACAGTGTCGCCACGTACTCCTCGAATTCCCGATCGCTCATCCGCCACACCGAATCCAGCGACTGAACGGCTTGCACCCGGGCCTGCTCTGCCAGCCGGATCCGCTCGGCCGCAGCCTCACGGCGACCCGCCCGCACCAGCCCCGTCACCACAATTGCTGCGATCACAGTGGCTAATGCCATCACCACGCATAACGCGACCACCGCTCGTCCCCCTCCCCCAAGCCGGCTGACCCCGCGCCCCGCGTTCCTCCCCCATTCGGTCCCGGATTACCCCAGAAGGACGGCGCCGACCGCGGATTCGAGACAGCGCCGGCTCCGCCCACGGGAGATGTCTTGCGCGGCCATCACCTGCACTCCGAGAGTCGCCGGCCTCCCCCGCATGTGCCTGGCCAGCACTCCTGGACGCGCACGCGCTTCAGTCCTCCGTTCGTCCGGTGCAGTGCTCTGTCCAGATCCGGGCATCGAAAGGTCAGCCGGAACCGTTGGTGCGGAGCTGGCTCTCTGCCAGCGGCACCCCCGCCTCAACCACCGCTCGATTTAGCTGACTTCACGGCGTCAATCTCGTTGAAACAAACCTAGGAAAAGGCTGTGGAAAGCTCACGACCAGGGGCACGGCTCGCATCGGATAGATGACTTCCCGATGCTCTACGGGGACGCGACCAAGCTGTCACGACCAGCCCGATATGGGTTGTTGGCGCGTGATCACAACGCACATTGACTCTCGGGTAGGTACTATCCGGCAGCAACACCCGATACCCGAGGAGCGGCTGTCGTGTCCAACAACAACACCATTCAGGACCGGTATGCGACGCGTCTCGCAGAGGACCTGGACAACAACGCCAACGAGCAGGAGAAGGTCCGCGTGCAGTTGGCGGACCTCCAAAGCCGGCTGGCGCAGCTCGAACAGGAGCAGGCATGGTTGACCCAACTGCAGGGAACCGTGGCCGGCGCGCAAAGCGCGGCTGCGCCGGAGCAACCGGCAAGTGAAGCGCCTTCCGGCGACAGGGCCGACGAGCCGAAGGTGACGTCTTCGGCCCAGCCGGTGCCCCGTCCGCGCGGGCGGAAGAAGCCGGCCGGTGAGCCGGCAACCCGCAAGGCCAGGAAGAAGACGGCAGCCCCCAAGGCGGGCACGAAGCCCAAGCCCGCCGCTTCACGGTCGAGCACGGAGCCGACACTGCGCAGCCTGGTCGTGGACATACTGGCCGCGAGCAGTGAACCGCGCATGGTCAGCGAGTTCGTCGATGCCCTGGCCAAGCAGCACTCCGATCGCGCCACGCCGAGTGCCCCCGTGGTGCGCAATACCTTGGAGTCGCTGGTAGCCAAGGGACTCGCCGAACGTGCCCGCCGGCAGGGCAGTGTCTTCTACACTCCCCTCTCCCCCTCGGCCACCGACGCCGGCAATGTGACCGAGGCAGCAGCGTCCCAGGCTGCAGAACCGGTCCCGGCAACGGCCTGACCTCAAGCACCTGTGGCAGGAGGCGGCGTGCCTCCTGCCACAAGCGTGGGGGCTGCCTGCACTCACCTATTTCGCTTCTTCTCAGCTCCCCCTGTCTGCCCGATAGTTGTGCCCCTGGATTCGCCGTTCGCGGGGTGTGTTGGCGGGACGAGCCGCCCCCAGATCACAAGGACGATCCCGGGCTCTCGTCCGGCCACACGATGCTCAGCACGACGGTATGGCGCACGCCGGCGTCGAGCATCGCCTGGCCGCGGTGCTGGCCGTTGGTGTACCCGCGGCTATCGGCATCGATTGCGTGGGCGGTGTTGAACAGCGTGGCAAGCGCCTGGGTCTGCCATGGGTCCGCTCCGGCCGTGGCGGCGTGCTCCAGGGCGAAGTCCTCCATGCTGTCAGCACTCACGCCGGCAGCGCGTGCGCGTGCGAGGACCTCCAGTGCCATGGCGTTGACCTGGTGCCAGTCCCCGCCGTGGTACCAGCAGCAGGTACGGGAGCCTCGCCGGGGCCGTGCCTGGCGTGCCCACCGGCGCCACCAGCGGATGCCCGAAGGCATGCAGTCGGGCTCGCGGAACGGTCGCGGCCTAGCCAGCCGACGTACCGCCATCACCTCGAAACTCACCTGCGGCTCGGGCTCGGCAAGAGGTGGGGCGAATCCGGAGCCGCGGTCAGCAGCGACAGGCATACCTACGAGGTCTTCGAGCTGCCCGGGAGTGATCGTCGCCCAGCCCGGCTGCCTCAGCTGGTAAGGGTGAACGTCGGCGAAGATGACAAGCTGGAAGACCTCAGGAAAGTGCGTGATGGTGTCGCGCAACTGACGCTGAATCCAGACCGGGGGCTGCGCGTCGGCAGGAAAGTACCGTTCCCACACAGCGGCAGCGAACCGCTCCGCCCCGTTCGTCAGGAACGTGCCCTCGCCAGCGGCCTGCGTGGCCACCGCCACCGGGCGGGTGCCGGGCGCGGTGAACAACTGCAGCCGGAAGGTCGATTCATGTCCCGTGGCGGTCCGTGCGCGGAACATGTGGTCGTCCACCATGCGCTGTCTCGGCGCAGCCAAGCGCAGCACGGCCTCGACCGCGGCCGTCGCATCACTCGTACTGTCCTTCATCAGGCCGATCATGCCCTGGCCCGTGGGCACAGGCCAGTCCTCTGTCATGGGGGCACCTCACTCGCTGACTGCACGCTCCGGTCACCGGTGCATGACTTTGAACGGCCAAGACCCGCGACGCCGACGATGTCGTCTGCGATCCGTTCGCATGTTGCTTAGGTACGTGCATGGGGGTGTTCACTCAAGCCATCTCCTGTCAGCATTTTTTGGGGTTTGCTGATCAGTGGGGGGTTGCATGACATCCGTGCAGAACAACGACCAGCGGCTGCTCGACCGCATCCTGGATGACCAGCACCGCCGCCTGGCGCCGCAGAAGGGCCGGGAGGATTTCTTCACCTTCTTCTCCGCCGACAAGGCGCTGCAGGACTGGGATCTCGACAACGACGAGATCATGGACGGCATCGTCGACGGGGCGCACGACTGCGGCATCGACGGCATCTGGACCTTCGTGGACGGCCGGTACGTCACCGCGGACGCTCACCGGTACCTGCCCTCGCGCGCTGGCACCATCGAGCTGGTCATCCTGCAGTCCAAGAGCTCGACGGGCTACCAGGAGACGGTCATCGAGAAGCTGCACTTCCATCTGCCGGAGCTGCTCGACATGAGCCGCGATGAGGAGCTGCTGGCGCCTCGTACCAATGCCAAGCTCCTGGACCGCACCCGGCGCTTCCTACGCATCCTCGAGGACCTGGCCTCTTCATTCCCCCAGGTCCGCATCAAGGTGATCTACGCCAGCAAGGCCGCCGACAGCCCGCACCCAAACGTGAAGTCCAAAGGCGATCGGCTACGGCGGGAGCTGGCGAAGATCACCTCCGATGCAACTGCGAGCATCGAATACCTCAATGCCGCGGACCTACGGGAACGCACCGCCCGCGGCGCCAAGGCCGTGGCGCAGCTGGTGTTCTCAGAGACCCCAATGAGCACCTCGCTGGGCGAGGGGTACGTCTGCCTCGCACGGCTGGACGAGTACTACCGGTTCATCACGTCCGACAACGAGGCGCTACGGCTGGAGCTGTTCGAGTCGAACGTTCGTGACTACGCAGGCTCGACAGCGGTGAACAACGCCATCGGCGAGACCCTCAAGTCAGGAACCGGCGAGGACTTCTGGTGGTTCAACAACGGCGTCACGGTGGTGGCCGACGCAGCTCAGATCGCCGGCAAGAAGATCATCGTGAAGGACCCGCAGATCGTCAACGGCCTCCAGACCAGCCACGAGGTCTACGCCTACTTCCAAAACGGCGGCCAGCACCGCGACCGGTCCCTCCTGGTCAAGATCGTCGTGGCACCGGAGTCAGGGACCGCCCGCGACCGGATCATCCGGGCGACCAACAGCCAGACCCAGCTGCCGGCAGGCGCCCTTCGCGCGACGGAGTCCATCCAGAAGGACATCGAGGAGAGCCTGACCCACTCCGGGGGCTACTACTACGAGCGCCGGGCCAGCTACTACCGCAACCTCGGCTTCCCCCTCGACCGCGTCGTCAGCATGACCCGTCTGGCACGCGAGTTCACCGCCTTCGTCCTACGTGAGCCGCACACCGCGCTCCGGCACTCGGAAGCCCTGCTCCTCGATGACCAGTACTACAGCCAGATCTTCACCTCCAAGCAGGACCTGGACATCTACCGGCTCTGCTTGGACGTTCACACCCACCTGCGGACTTTCCTCACCCAGTACGCCGAAGACCACCCCCTGCTCGGGGAGACTCTGGAGAACTGGCTCTACCCCCTGGCCTCCATGTCCGCCTATGCCCTCACCCGGCTACGCCAACCCGCCCCGCGGGACCTGCTCCACATCGACCTCGAACACCTCAACGACGACCTGATGACCCGCATGACCGGAACCTTGGAACTGAACTTCAAAACCGCCCTCCGCCAAAGCAAAGCCGGCGGAGTAGACCGCATCGCCCGCACCCCCGAGTTCACCACCAAGCTCCGCCAGGCCGTCATCTCACAAGGCCGCTACCACATCGAACGCTAGTACGCCCGGCACCGGAAGGCTCTGTCCGCCCCGCGCAGGCGACGAGAGACGAATCGCCCCCCAGAGCTACTGACTTGTAATGCGTGATGTCGTGGGGTGCTGACAGGTCGTGATCGTCGCGGTACACCACGGTAATGAGGTATGCGCAGGGTGGCGGGCTGACTGCCGAGCGGAGGGCATTTCGCGAGCAGATCCGTCTGGACGCGGGCGAGATGTTCGCGGCCGGTTGCGACAACGCCGAGGTGGCGAGGGTGCTGCGGGTGCATGTGCGTTCGGTGCAGCGCTGGCGGCGTGAGTGGGCTGAGTGGGGTGAGGCGGGCCTGGTCTCGAAGGGGCCGGCGTCCTTGCCCAAGCTCAGCGACGAGTTGTTCGTGAAGCTGGAGGCGGCTTTGGCGTTGGGGGCGGTGGCGCACGGCTGGTCTGACGAGCGCTGGACGCTCGCGCGGATTAGGACGCTGATCGGGCGGATGTTCCACAAGAGCTACACCGTGCCCGGGGTGTGTCTGTTGCTGCACCGGCACGGCTGGTCGCCCCAGGTCCCGGCTCGCAGGGCGGTGCAGCGCGACGATGAGGCGGTTGCGACGTGGGTGAAGGAGACCTGGCCGGCCGTGGAACTACCGCGGCGGCGCTCGGGGCCTGGACCGTCTTCGCCGACGAGGCCGGGTTCTCGATGACGCCGCACATCGCCCGCACATGGTCCCCCACAGGTGTTACCCCGGTGATCCGGGTCAACGGCGGCAGCAGGCGGCACCTGTCGGTGGCCGCTCTGTGCTGCTACAAGCCGGGCGAGCGGCCGCGGTTGGTCTTCCGGCACACCGGTGACCGGCGGGTCGACGGCCGCAAAGGCTTCTCCTGGAAGGACTTACGAGACCTGCTCACCGCCGCCCACACCAAGCTCGGCGGACCGATCGTGCTGGTCTGGGACAACGTCGGCCTGCACCTCAGTCGCGCGATGCGCGCCTGGATCACGGCCCGGGACTGGCTCACCGTGTTCCAGTTGCCGGCCTATGCACCCGACCTCAACCCCGTGGAAGGGATCTGGTCCAGCCTGCGGCGCACCAGCCTGGCCAACATCGCCTTCACCGACTACACGCAACTGGTCACCGCAGTCCGCCGGGGCCTACGCCAGATCCAGTACCGGCCCACCATCATCACCGGCTGCCTCATCGGCACCGGCCTCGCCATAAGCCCCGGCGACATCACGCATTAATCCTCAGTAGGACAGGCGAAGGTGAATGAGCTTGCTCTCCGAGGCGCTGTACCGCGATGTGCGAGAGCAACACCGATTAGCGGGAACAGTCATCGCGCGTGCCATCATGGCGCCATGGAAGTCGACTGCTTGGGCATGCGAGCCCAAACGGCCCGCTAGCACGCGGCCTGTTCTGCGGGAGGACACCGCCCGCAGGTAAAAGAGCACCACCGGTGGACGCAGCATGGCAAGCCGGCCATGTGTTGCGGCTTCAGGGATCACTGATGCATTTACAGTCGACTCTCTGGAGCACTCCGTCATGGACACCCACTGGACCCTTGTCCTTGCGGCACCGGTGCTCCTCGTTCTCACGGCGTGGATCACCTGGTTGCTGTTCAACCTCGTCATCGCCAAGTGGTACGGCGTTGAAGGGCTCAAAGCCACACCCGCCATCGCTCGCGCATTTAGCCCGCGGGAATGGGCGGTCCTCATCCCTCGTTTGCGGCAGCTTCCACCTGCCGTCTCGGAGACCGGCACGCCAGCCAGCCCTCCCGAAGCAGTCGTGGAACGGACCGAGGACGGCTGCGTATGAGCAGCCGTTCACCTCACGAACGACGAAACCTCATTTCCGCACGCACGATCGAAGCCCTGGCTGTCAAACGTGCTTCTGGAGTGCGGCTTGAAAGGCCACGGGCGTGCCCTGACCATGTGCTGACCCTGGCAGTGGCACTCCGGCATAGCGGTTTGAAGTTGATCGACATTGCCGCTGAACTGAACAGACTCGGTGAGCCCACTCCAGGAGGTGGCAGCTACTGGTACCCGTCACACGTCTCAAGGCTTCTGCGCACCCAGGACGCCCTGCGGATGCTCAATAGTGGAGGCCAACAAAGGTCAAGCTGAAGCAGCGGGGCGGGCTGTCGTAGTGCCGGCGGCCCACCCAGCTTGTCGTTTACAGCCAAGGCGTCGATCTTGCGGTCTCGCGCCATAAGGGTCGCTGGCATTGTGCCGCTCCACGGACCTCGGCGTTGGCCGGTCTTAGGCTGTGTCGTCCTCAGGGATTGGTTCGAACAGCTGCCCAAGGTGGTTTCGAACGATCCTCATGCGCGGAGGTGGGGGTGGCTTGGGCCAGCCGTTCTCGCGGGCTTTTGTCACTGACTCGGCCACCCAGCCACGCCACAGATACACCGGATCGTTCTTCGTGAGCTTCCAGTACCGGTCAAAGAACCAATCGCTGCGTGCCTTGTCGTCAAGCTCCGACTTGACGCCTTCGATGCGGGCGACAGCCTCATCGAAGGCATAATCGAGCTTTGCACGCATCCACCAAAGCCCTTTGACGCCGTGCGGCCAGGTGCTGGCCTCCATGCCGTACCGCTGGTATGTCAGCTGCGTAACCCACTCGAACAGTCCCTTGCCGCTCTTGCCCAGGTTGCACGCCTCGCAGGCCGGGACCAGGTTGTACCAGTGCTCCGACCCACCGTCCTTCACTGGGACAACGTGATCAATCACCTGCGACTCGGCACAGTCGCAGTAGACACAGCGCCCCATATTGGCAAACAACACCATCAACCGGACCCACATGTCCTGCTTCTTGCGCCCCAACTGCCCTCCATGGCTCCGCAAGAAGGTAGCGGGTACCACTGACAACTGCTCACCGGCTACTGGACAGCCACCGGAATCTTGATAGCCAGTCCAATGAGCGGTGCCGCACCAAGAGCAGCAGGCCGCCTCTGGAAGAAGTGGCAGGATGCTGTCTCGGAGTGATCTAGGCTCGCTCGGCTGACACCCGGCCGGCGGTCGGAGAGAGGTTCAAGAACTTGACTTCGATGCGTTGCATTCGCCTACTTCGCCTCCGCAGTCGCGCTACAGACTGCGAAACAAGTGCAGGATCGCTGTCAGAATCGTTCGTCTGCAAAGCGGTCTGAACACACGTAGTCAGCCGGCAAATCTCTTGCGTACTTGGGTGCTTTCGAGGCGAGGTCAGCCGGTAGCGTCGTGATCGAGAGCGCTGAGCCTGGAGAGCGGGGTACCCATGGCAGATACCGAAGTGGACCTTCTCACCCTCCGCGCTGCTTACGTCTCCAAGGTCGATGCGGACCTGGAGCTCATCGCGAAGGAATACCATCGGATCAATTCAGACATTGCTGCGTTGCAAGATCAGCTCCGGGTACTGGAGGGCAATCAGGCTCTCTTGGTCGGCGTGCGGAAGGTCCTTGCTGAACAGGCGGCTATGCGAGAGCCCGGTGACGAGCCTGGTAAGGCAGCCGCCCCAGTGCCACCGGACGCTATGAGCCACGGCCCCGAGACGACGGCATCCGCCCGGACAGCGCCTCAAGTCCGGACGAAGGTTGCGGCAAGGCAGCCGGGCACCCCCACGGGGAAACAGCCCACACTGCGGGAATTGCTCGTCGATGAGTTGCTGCGGCGTGGGGAGCCGTGCTCCTCTCAAGACGTGACCTCTGCCTTGAGCCGCGTGCATCCGCACAGGCGGATCAAGGAGCCTGCTATGCGGAACGCCCTTGAGGCGCTGGTCGCACAGCACCGTGCCAAGCGCATCAAGCGTGGGACTCGGGTCTTCTACTGCGCGGACAGCACCGACTCACACGGCAGCGCTGGGGCTGCTGCGTCCTGACGTGCCTGCATCAGGATGCGCGTGAGGCGGCCTGCCAGCCGGCAGTCTGGCGGCGGGGCGGTGCAGGAGGCAGGAAGACGGGCACCTGCTTGAAGCCCAGGGCTTCGAGTGCGGTGCGCTGGTCCGGGGTCATTTGTGCGCCGTCACGGTGGCGCCGGGCGAGCCAGAGACCGAGGTGGACGCCGTCGTCTTGGACGTACTCGACGTGATCTTTGAAGACGTCCAGGTGACCGGCGCGTTGGTGGTATTGCCGGGCGGCGCGTAGGCCGCGGTTGAAGACCCGCGCGCGCAGGTTGGGGGGTCGGGTCAGCAGCATGCTGTGTGGGTGGGCGTCCGGGCAGGCATGGGCGAGCGCGGCCAGGAGGTGCTGTTGCTGGGGCATAAGCAGGTGATGATAGGTGATCTGCCGATCCAGCCAGCTGTCCCAGGCTGAGTCTTCGCTGTCGTGGCGGTGGTAGGTGCATCGCCACGAGCTGGTGGTCAGGCGGCGGCGGATCTGGGCGTAGGTGTGCTGCCAGCGCAGGCTCCACGAAGGGTTCCAGAAAGGGTCGACGGCGTTCAAGGCGGCGATGCGGGCGGGTGCGAGGAGGCCGGTGTCGGCTCGGCGGCGCATGGTTTCCAGCCAGGCGGCGACTCGGCGGTCGCCGCTGTGGGCGTGCTTACCCAGGGCGAGGGTGCCGTGTCGGGTGGCGGTGGCGGTGACCTGTGCCAGGTGGTATTCGAAGCTTTCGGGGGGATGCGGCCAGGACAGGCCAAGACTGGTGAGAGCGGCGATGCGTTCGGGGGTCAGGGCGTCGGCGGCGTACAGGGAGCGCTGCTGGCCGATCCACTGTCCGAGGGCCACGGCGTCGTCGGTGACGTATTCGCTGGGCACGTTGAGGTGGCCGTGCCGTACGTAGAAAACTTGAGCGGCTTCCCAGCCGTCGTTCCAGAAAGCCTTGTTGGCGTGCTTGTGGGTGCGGAGTCGTAGGACGCGGGCGACCTCGCTGGCGCGGTATGGGCGGGCTGGTAGGGGTTGTAGGCGGCGGCGGTCGCCGTAGTGGAAGCGCCGCCACAGGCGGGTGTCGTGGACCATGAGGCCGTTGAAGAAGGCCCAGAAGTCGGAGAAGGCCGAGCTGGCCATGGCTTCCTGGGTGGACTGGCCGGGTGCGATGTAGACGGGGACGAAGATGGAGGCGCACTTGGCCTGGCCGGGTGGATTGCGCAAAGCCCGGCCGATGCTTTGGGCGATGTTCGTGGGGCTGCGGCGGGGATCGGCGATCAGGACGCCGTCGGTTTCGGGTGCGTCGACGCCTTCGCTGAGGATGCGGACGCTGGACAGCACGGCGCTGTCGTGGCTGCCGGCGGTACTGCCTGGGGTGAGGGCGGAGAAGTGCTCGAATTCGTTGAAGATTCTCTGGCGTTGCCAGTCCGGCTGGCCGGCGAAGACGGCTTCTGCCCAGGGATTGCGGATGCCGGTGCGGTCGGCGAGTGCCTGGGCGGTCTCGGGTAGAGATGCGGCAAATCCGCGGGCGGCGGCGATCCGGCCGTGGAAGGACAGCACGCGGTGGACATCGTGTTCGGCCATGGCCATCAGCAGGGCACCCTGCAGTGCTGCCAGCCGAAGTCCATCCAGGTGTGGCGTGGGCAGGCGGTCGCGGAGGATGTCGCGGAACATACTGTCGTGGACTTCCGGAATGATGACCTGGTAGTCGGCCAGGATGCCGCGTTCGATTGCTGCGGCCAGGTCCAGCCGGTAGACGACCGGGCCGTAGATGGTGGGGTCGTCCATCGACGCCAGCCGCTGCGGCTGGCCGGGTTTCCGCCCGAAGTGCCAGCTACGGGGGGTCGCGGTCATGTAGAGCCGGTGGCGAGCCGGGATGGCGCGGTCGTCGTGGATGCGGGCCCACCGCTTGTCCCAGTCGCCGCTGGTGTGATGGGCCTCGTCGGCGATGGCCAGCTGCCAGGTGCGCAGGCGCCGGTCGCGGTGAGCTTCCACGAGAGCGGGCAGGGAATCGTAGGTGGCGAAGACCGCGGTACGCCCCGGCACGGCCAGCTTCTGGGCCAGTACGTCTGCGTCCGTGCTGAGCAGCAGGTTTCCGCGCAGCTGCCGGTTGTGGACGGTGGTCAGTGAGCACACGCCGATGAGCTGGTCGAAGCCGCCGTCGGCCAGCCACCGGACAGCGGTCTGGATGAGCAGATCGAGGGTGGGCACCAGGATGAGAACGGGGCCGCGTCCCGCGAAGTGTTCGGCGATGCGCTTGGCGATGAGTGTCTTGCCAGTGCCGCAGGCGGCGATGATGGTCGCGGCGGCCAGCCGGGTCCGACCGAGAGCGTCGATGCCTGCGGTGATGGCTTCCTTTTGATGCGGCCGTAGTTGGGCGCGGGCTGACACGCCTGTCTCCCTCGTTGCGGAACCTCCTGCCGGCAGGCGCCGTCCGGCTCATTGTCTGAGGCTGGCTGTCGTACCGGCCGGGTACGGCCAATGCCGACCGGGAATGCCCTTTGTCGTTCCGTGCGCATGCGGGTGCAGCCGTCTCTCCGACCACTCCGGAGCCGGTCCTGACCACTTCGGTGACCTGTGGCGCCCTGGGCGTCCTGGGGAGGTTCGATGGGGGGGTACCCCCGGTCGTCCAGACGGGAGGAGGGTGCCGTGGCGGAGCGTGACAGGTGGTTGGGGCGTCACCGGTGGCATCTGCGGTTGCGGTTCCTGCATGGCGAGTCGACCGGCTCATATGTGACGCGTCTGGCGGCCCGCAACCTCCGGCCCGTCGAAGAGCTGCTGATGAGCATGGGCGTAGGCCCGATGATGCCGGTGGACCCGCAGTACACCGAGATGTACGTCAGCCGTTACGCCCGAGAGCGGCTTGCTGTCGTGTCCGGGAGCACGGTGCCGGAGATGCAGCAGCGGCTGGCGAGTCTGCGGGATGAGTTCCTCATGTCCGCTGGCAGCAAGGAGGATTGGGAGTGGCCGTGGGATGCGAGGGGCGGGTTACCTGGTGCAGGCGTGCTCTTTGTGCGCGGCACGTCGCAGTACTTGCTCCCCCGCGTGGTTGATCTTGGCCGATCCCTGGCATGTGTGCGTGCGCCATGGCCGTTGGACGGATAACTCCCGCAGCACTCAGGCGTCTTTCATCGATCTCACCGACTTAATAGAGGTCGTGCGGGCGCAGCACCAGCTGAACCGAGTGCTCGGCGTGCTGGGGCCAGCGGGTCGGTGGGTGTTTGCGGACGCCTACTCCATCCTGGTCAGGTCGGGGTATCTGGAGGATCCTGGCGCCTCGCGGCGGTGGTTTCCGCTCGCGGCGCGTCTGGGCGAACAGCGGGTTCGGCCTCTGGCCCAATTCACGAAGCTGGTCGCGCTGACTCGGGACCTGGCCTGGCTTGAATCGCGCCGCCTGCGGGCCGTACTCGACCAGGGTGCCTACCGGGAGTGGTTGCCGCGGGTGATGGGCCGGCATGACGGGCCGTTCGCTGAGGGGCTTCATCTCTGGCACCGTCAGCACCGCCCCCTCCAGCAGAAGGCGCCATTGCTGTTCGACGGGACAGTGGACGCCCGGCAGATGCGGCGGCTGACCGGGCACTCGCCGGCGCCCTGTCTGGCCTCGGTTGAAGATTCGAGCTGTCTGCCGTGGGTCCGTACGCCCAACGCCATGGAGCGCCTGTTCCTGTGATCCACGCCTGGAAGCTCGACGTGGTGTGCCCCCGGTCCTGGTCGGGCCGGCCGGGTATGGGGCCAGCGGTGGAGACAGGAGGGGCCTTCGTAGCGCAGCGTCCGGCAAGATCACAATCCTGCTTACACCCGTTCGGGTGATTGATCCGGTCTTTGCTTCGGCGCCTGCCGGTGCAGCCGACGCTGAGAAACGCAACACCCAGCACAGCGCTGCGGCGCGGTCGGGCACGCGGCAGTGGGGAGCATCGATGGACGTGCAGGTGCGTCACCGCGATGAGCTGGGCCGCGAGCGTCTGGCGTCGGCTAGCGCTCTGCGAGGCCGCCCGGTGGAGGAATGGCCGGCGCTGCGGGAGCAGCGTCCCTACCGCGGGCGGAAGTCGAAGGTGGTGCACTGGTGGTCGTCGACGACAAAGAAGAAGATCGCCTGCGGGTCACAGGAGTTGAAGTACGCGGCCATGTTCTTGGACCGCGATCCCGACATTGCGTACCTGAGCGCACCGTCGCTGGAGCTCGAGTGGCGTGAAGGATCCAGATCTGGCGTGGTGCAGCCAGCGTTCCTGGCGCGCACTGCCGACGGGCAGCGGGTGGTGTACCTGCACCGCCGGGATGCTGAGACCGACAAGAAGCGGGAAGTGGCCGTGGCGCGGGCGGCCGCTGACGAGGCGGGCTGGCTGGTGGACACGGTCCGCGCCCCAGGTGGGCAGCTGCGCGAGAACGTCTATCTCGTGGCCCAGTTCCGCCACGACGAGTATGCCGACGCGGACGCGCAGGCGCTGCTGCTGGAGGCGTTCGCCCAGCCGCGGCCCGTGTACGAGGCGGACTATGTGGGACTCCCACCCGGGCAGGGACGGGCCCGCTGCTGGCATCTTCTGTGGACCGGCGCGCTGACGACGAACTGGGAGCAGCCGCTGATCCCAACCAGTGACGTGTGGGCGCACCGGGGCACGCCGTGAGTACCGCTGTCCTGCCTCCTGCCGTCGCCGGCCGGCCCGTGCCCGAACTTCGGTGCGGGATGACGGTGCGGTGGCGCGGCGGCCGCTATCTGATCGGCGCGCTGCAGGCGCCCGATGTGCATCTGGTGGCCTTGGACGAGAGCGGCACGTACACCGTGGTGCTGCACCGGCTCTTGGAGGCCGCGCCCGACTTTGCGGTCCTGGACGAGCAGGGGACTCCGCAGGAGCCGGAAGTGCTGCCTGACCTGACGGTCCTGGCACAGCTCAGGCCGGAGCAGCGGGGCCTGGTGCGCTGGTGGGAAGAGCACGCGCTGGAGGTCTTGCAGGGACGGCCGGTCGGCACGGGCGATGAGCCGTTCATGCCGCGCTGCGGGTTCGACCCCGCCACCACGACCCGCGGAGACCGGTACGCCCGCAAGGCCGCCGAGCTCACGGCCGTCGGCCGGTCCTGTTCGGTCGCCACCGTGCAACGCAAATGTCTGGCGTATGAGAAGCAGGGCGTGGCGGGCCTGGTCGACAAGCGGTGGCTGCGTACCGGCAGCGAGTTCGGTGAGACCGACGCGCGGGTGGTGGAGCTGATCCGGGCCGCGATCAAGGCGGACCGGCCGAAGGTGCAAGGTACTGTCTCGCGGTTGTTCCAGCGGGTGAAGCGGGCGGTGCGCCAGAAGTATCCCGACGAGTACAGGGCGCTGATGCCGTCGCGCACCACCTTCTACGAGCTGGTGAAGCAGCTGCGGAACCCGGAAACACCGCAGAAGAGCGCGCCCCGCTGGAGCTCGGACGACACACACCAGCCGGAGCCGCCGTACGCGCCGACACCAGTACGGTTCCTCGGCGAGCGAGTGGAGATTGACTCCACGGGCCTGGATGTCGTGGCGCTCGGGGATGACGGGCGGCCGGTGGCGGTGGAGCTGACGTATGGCCTGGACGTTCTGGCCCGCAGCCTCGTCGGCGGGCTGATGGTGCCGAAGTCGTCAGGCAGGAAGAACAAGCGGGGCGGCAAGCGCTACGGCGGGCGCGGCACGAAGTCGTTGGACGCGTCGCTGCTCCTGGCCCAGGCCATGGCACCCCAGCCGGCGCGGCCCGGCTGGGCTCCGGGGGCGCTGGCCGAGAACTCGGATCTGCCCTACGCGCAGATGCTCGCTGGTGATCCGAAGATGGCCGGGGCCGCAGCGCGGCCGGTGATCCGGCCCAAGACGGTCGTCGTCGACAACGCCAAGATCTTCAAGGCCCGGCACTTCCACGAGGCGTGCGCCAGGCTGGGTATCACGGTGCAGCCTGCACGGGAGCGGACCCCCACGGACAAGGCATTCATCGAACGCACGAACGCCTCCATCAAGAGCGGGTTCAGTCAGTTCGTCGCCGGCTACACCGGCAATGACCTCACCCAGCACGGCAAGGACATCGGAGGCCAGCGGTTGTGGCCGCTGGACAAGCTGCAGGACCTGTTCCACGAGTGGGTCGCCACCGAGTGGCAGCAGCGACCGCACGAAGGCCTGCGATCCCCTTTCCTGCCCGGCGTGGTCCTCACACCGAACCAGATGTACGCGGCGGCAGTCGCCATGGAAGGTGCGGTCCCCCGGCCGGCGACAGCGGATGAGAGCCGCAAGCTGCTCCTGCACGAGCTGAGGATCGTCACCCGGGACGGCATCCAGATCGAAAACCGCACCTACGTCAGCCCCCGGATCAAGCACTTCAAGAACCGGCACACGGGCATCAAGGGACAGGGACGACGCTGGTCGGTCTACTACAACCCCTACGAGCCGAGCCGGGTGTGGCTTCACGACCACACGGTCGTCGACGACCCTGCCGTCAGCCCATGGGTACCGTTCGATTTCAAGTATCAGCACCTGATCGACGACGCGTGGACGCAGTACCTGTGGGAACAGGCCGCCGCGATGGCCGCAGACAGGGGTGACCGTGCGGACCGCGAGGAAGTCGTCGCCCGGGCTGTATCCGAGCTGCTGGCGAGGGCAGAGCGTGGCCCGTCGGGACCGCGGCGGGCACGGCCGGTGGCCGCGTTCACGCCTCAGCCCCTCGAACTGGACGAGCCGGCGATCGACCCGTACGAGGGCATCACCCCGGCCGAGCCCGGCAGCGTCGTTGCCGCCCCGTCCCTCAATATCGACGCCAAGGACCTCTTCCCCGGCAAGCGGGCCCACCTGGCGTTGCCCGACCCGCCCGAGACCAGCGAGCCGGAGCCCACCCCGGCGGCCGTGCCCCAGCGTCGGCGCCGCACCGCCTCGCCGGGACCGCGCAGCCTGGGCGGCGCGGCCGGCGACATCTTCCGCCAGCTAGGAACCTCGCCCCGCGCCCCCTCCACGGGACGTGAGCCCGACCCGCCGCCGCCCCCTGGCGCTGCTCCTGAGGAGACGGAATGAACGCCCCGCACGTCGCTGTCGAACACACGACACCCGCGACTCCGGCACCGTGGTACACGGCACTCGAGCCTGAGCTACTCACCACACGCGACGGCTTCATGGACTTCGTGCACCGCAAGTTCAAGGCCCCGGACCTGAAAGATTGCGCTCCCAGAGGCACCGAGGTCACCGACACCGACGTCAGGATGATCTACTCCGGCGAGATGATGACGATCTCGACCCCGGATGTGACGCGGGGCTTGAAGACCGCGCGACGCACCCTGCGCACCAACCGGTTTCGCCCGACCGGCAAGCGGATGAACCTGGTCATCGACGGCGTCGCGGGCAAGAGCACGCTGCTGCTTCAGATCGGGCGGGCCTTCCAAGGGCTCCTGGAGACCGAACGGCCACCGGACAAAGAGTGGACGCCGGTCGTCTACATCAACGTCCCTCCGCGGCAGGAGAGCAACCTGGACTGGTCGCTGCCGTTCGCGGACTTCTTCCAGATCGATCACACGATCAGGGCCGACACCCGCAACTACCGCAGCACCGACATGACCGAACCGGTCTTCCACCTCATGCGGGAGAGCCGGACCTCCCTGATCCTCATCGACGGGATCGACCGCATCCACGACAGCGACCTGGCCGGCGCCTTCGACTACTTCGACTGCCTGCAGGCCCGACTCCGCGTGTCCCTGATCTTCTGCGGCCGCGGAGCAACCGACATCGCGCACGAAGGCATCCACGCCCGACGCCGCAGCGAGCGCCCCCGCAGCTCCGACCAGTACGACAGCACCCTGCCCGTCATGCAGATCCGGCCCATCCCCTTCAGCAAAGGCGCAGAGAACACCGGCTGGCGGGACGTGCTGATGGCCTACGACGACAACCTCCGCCTCTACGACCACCGCCCCGGATCCCTCCTCGAGTTCGAGGCGTACCTCCACGAACGCACCGGAGGCTACATGGACACCCTCAGCCAGCTCATCTGCCAGACCGCCCAGGACGCCATCGAGACCGGCACCGAAGCCATCACCAAAGACGCCCTCGACGACATGTGCGTCGGCCGCAACGACCCCTACGACGAGTGATCCACACCCGCGCTGGCGCGCTGGACGGCCGGCGCGGGCCCACAGCCCCACGTGCCCGCGTCTTCCGGTACGCGCGGCATAGAACCCAGCGGAGAGGTGCACGATGATCGAGAACAACCACATCGCTTTCACCACCGGCGACCGGCAGCAGCTGACGGTGCTGTTCAGCATCGACGGCGATCCACTGCGTGTGACCACAGCCCGCCTGGGCTCACACAGCGACGTACCGCACTCGCCGCACCCCACGGCGCGCATGCGCACACCTACGAGCAAAGCAATCGTCGAAAGCGTCGCCCGTCTGCTCCACACCCAGCTGAGCCAGCATCAGCCGCCCACCAGAGATGACCTCGAGCACGTCCTCCCCCGCGCCGTCGAAGCCGTCAACCAACAGCTCGCCCAGCGCTGGGCATCCGGCAACCACTGAGAGCAGGTGTCTCACTCGCGCTGCGGTGTCTGTCAGGAGCGCCGGGTAGGTAGACGCGGACACTACGACATGCTTCTCGCCTGCGCCAATGCGGTCCATGAGAGCCGTCGATGGGCCCGGGCAGGTGTTGGCTGACCAGGGTCGGGCTCCGCTCCGGGGGCTGCGCGCAACCGAGTACAGCACGTCGCCCCAGCCTGCCCCCGATTTCCGCGTCTGGTAGGTGTCCCTCGCGCCCCCGAGATGCGGGTACAATCGAGGCTGGCGCAGGCGAATTTGGTGAGAATCCAGAACTGCCCCGCAACGGTGTGCTCCATCGTAGAGGTGGAGCTAGTCCGAGGACCTGCCCGATCGATATGTACTGGGTGTCATTCATGGCACCCGTGCCTTTCGTGAGGGCTTCGGGGACATCGGACGCGAAGCCCGACTCATGGAGTTGGGCTTTCTTGCTGTCTGGGACCGGTTACTCCACGGAAGGGGTGGCGGGCCCGCATCCGCGAGGCTTGCAGGTATCGGACTCGGCCGCTTACGCGGTTGGCCCCTGAACCAGAAGGCCCAGCATGACCATAGAGATCGCCCCCGTGGCGCTCCTGATCCTTTTTGCAGGCTCCGTCGTGGGGTACGTCGTGTTCAACTACACCTCTCGAAATCACGCCGGATCACCTACCCGCGGCGACTTGGTAGGCGCAATCAGCGCCGCTGTGGGCGTCATGAGCGTGGCAGTGCTTTTGCTGGGTATGGGAGGGGCCAGCAAGGACGTACCGTCCTCGGACACTGGCCGGCGCCCGGCCTATATGGATGCTCCTGGCAGCTAGCGCGTCGCGAACCCGCCCTGTCCGTGCTTCCGCCAGTCGTGGCTGGACGGAAGCACGGACATCAGAGACCGCCGTATTCTCGGTGCAGGCTGCGGCGCTACCGGCGGACGTGGACGCTCACGCGCACGACCACCTTGCTAGCCCCTGCCGCCGTCAACCAGGCGACTACCAGCTCGGGTCGGTCGCTGGCGAGCCAGGTAGTCAGTGCGGCAACTACGCACACCGCCGGAACCACTGCTTGGAGCCAGGCGAGGACGGAGGACCTCTTCTGCGCCGAAAGGTCGGAGCTGACGTCGGGACCCGTTTCTGCGGTACGTTCGGATGTGAAAGTGGAAGTCACCCGAGTACCCCTTTCGTCTTGGTGGACGGTCGGACCGTGGCTCGGTGACACGACAGGGAAGTAGTGGCCCATGCTTGCCGGCTGGCCGCTACTTCCCTTCGTCGTGTGCGGGCCGTGCTCACGTCGACTCAAGGTACAGAGGTCCTGGCCCTTACGTTCCCGGCATGTCCCGCCCTCTGAGGCGCAGTTGGGCGATCCGCAGACAGCCCGGGGAACACAAGTTGAGGGTCCCGTGTACTGTGTTGAATGACCTCTGGCCTTCGCCAGGGCGACGCCGAAACCGCAGGTAGAAGTGCTGGATGGTCGCCGCCTAGCCGTTTCTGGACCAGCTGGGGTCACTTGCGCGTGTCGCGTATCCCACATCACCAGTTCACGTTCCGGCTCGCGCGGAAAGGACCTGCGCCCACCGTGAGGCCTTACCGATGCTCTCGGTGTAGACCGACGGGCACGAGGCGATGGATCAGGCTCGTGGAGCCTGTGAGCGGCAAGGGGTTCTCAGGGCTGGTTCCGGCTACGGCGTAACCGCGAGCGTTTGCTGGTCCAAGTCGAGGTGCAGCGTTCCGCCGCCTAGTTCGCGTAGGCGTCGCCAGGCTGCGTATCCGGTCGTGATTGCTTGCTCCCAATCGGCGGCGCGCAGCACGCTGACCTCCAGGTGGGAGGTCATGGAGGCGATGGTCTTGAGGAGGTCGTGGTCGATGTGGTCCACGTTCTCGAGGTAGTTATGGCGGGCGGCGTAGGAGAAGACGAGGGCGGAGATTCCCTCTTCGATGGCGATCGCGCGTCCGCCGTCTTCGGCCTCGTCGGTGGCGGGGTTGCTCTTTCGTTTGCGGCCCAGGAGGAATCGGGAGACAGGGGACCATCCCAGCACCGTGGCGTGGGCGAGGTGGAAGACGTCGTGGAAGCGGTAGTCGTCGCCGATGTGTGAGGCGTCGGTCAGGGGGTCTCCACACCGCTCGCCCTGGTGGGTGAGCACGGCGACGGCCCGCCCGTCACGCTCGCGCTGCTGGAGGGTGAAGGTGAGGGTCGCCTGGCGTGGGAGCTGCTCGGATGCGGGGAAGTCGGCGTCGAAGACGATGCGTTCGGACTGAGGGGTTGGGTGCCACCGGTCGTTGGCCTTGATGAGGCTGGCGGCGGCAATGTCTTCCAGGTCGAGTTCGAACTGGTGGGTGAGGGCGGCGATGTACCACAGGACGTCGCCGAGTTCTTCGCGCAGGTGCTGTTTGCTCGAGGCGAGGCCGGGGCCGTCGCGCAGGCGCTTTTTGTATGCGGTGGCGAGGGAACCGACCTCGCCGACCAGGCCGAGCAGAGGTACCAGGACGGGGTCGGTGCCGGGTGCGGGTGCCTGGAGAGTCTTGATGGCGGCTTGCTGGTAGCGGGCGAAGTCCACGTCATCCTCCTGTCGGGTATTGCGACATGACGGTCGGAAATCTCGACCCCGATGTCGTATGCTAGAGCAGCACTGCCGGAAAATCCGACGAACGAGGGAGAGTCTCCTGAGCGCGAGCGAACCGTCTTTGGAGGACATCGTCACCGTGGTCGTGGAGTTCCTGGCCGAACTGCAGGACCGGGACCCCGACGGGCTGCGGCTGGAACTCGAGGAGGAAGGACAAGAGTTGCCGGTCGACTCTCTGTTGATCGTCGAGATCCTGACCCGCGTCGAGGAGCGCTACGGCATCAACGTCCCCGCGGACGAGGCGGCAGCCCGCTCCACCCGGTCGGTGCGCACCTTCGCCGCCACCATCCTGGCCGTGATCAAAGAAAGGCAGCCATGACGCCTCAGCCCGCTGAGTCCCGCCGCGACTCCGAACTAGACCTGCTCGGGGAGCGCCTGCGCGCCACCCGCGACTACCTGGGCATGTCGCAGCAGCACGTGTCAGACATGACTGGCATCCCGCGCTCGGCGATCAGCGACATCGAGCGGGGCGCCCGCCGTGTGGACAGCCTGGAGTTGAAGAAGCTCGCGCGCCTTTACATGCGCCCGGTGTCCTTCTTCCTGGCCAAGGAGGAGGAAGCAGACCTCGGGGAGCATGCGCTGGCCGGTCTCCCCCGCGCTCTGGTCGGCCTGAGCGACGGCGACTGGGACGAAGTCCTCAGCTTCGCGGAGTTCCTGAAGTTCCGGCGCGCCAGCGAGCAGGAACGCGCGGCGGAGCAGACCGTGTCCAGTTCCCCGCAGAAGGAGGGCCGCAGCGAGTGAACTGGGACGTGGCCCACCAGGTCGCCGCGATGGCGGCCGTCAAGGCGCACCGCGACCTGGGTGTGGACCGCAGTGGGTACGTCGATGTGTACGCCGCCTTGCGCCGGGCGGAGGTGTTCGGGATGGCCCGTCCGTTGCCGAAGCTCTTCGGGATGTACATGTCTCCACTCGACAACGGGCCGGCGGTGCTGCTGAACAGCGGGCTGGACATTGTCGCGCAGCGGCACACCGCGGCGCACGAGCTGGGGCACCATCGGCAGGGGCACAGCACCGCGCTGGATGAGGAGCTTGACCGCACCGCGGGGTGGGGGGACGGCAGCTGGCCGGACGAGGAGAAGGTCGCGGAGGCGTTCGCTGCGTGGTTCCTTATGCCTCCGGCTGCCGTCCATGCGTCTCTGCAACGGATTGGGGTGCGCCGGCCCCTGGTCCCGGAGCATGCCTACCGGGTCGCTCGCTGGTTGGGCACCTCCTATGCCGGGACGGTGAGCCACCTCCACCGGCTGCGGCTGCTGACGCGGGAGCAGAGGGCTGAGTGGCTGCGGGCACGGCCCGCGGCGCTCAAGGCAGATCTGGCCGGCGGCACCGTGCCCGGCAAAGCCCACGTCCACGTAGTAGACGCCGGCGCCCATGACGCCACCGTGCGGGCGGACGCCGGTGACCAGCTCGTGCTCGGCAACACGGAGGCCGTGTTCGAGCAGCTGCCCAACGGCCTTGTTCTGCAGGAGGGCCAGCCTGGTCAGCTGGCGCTGGGCGAGGAACCGCCCGCTGGAACGACCGCCGAGGTCACCGATGCGCTGGCCGGGACGGTTTCGGTCACGGTCCGCATACCTGGGGCAGGGGGGCTGCTGGAATTCGCCGTGCAGCGCCAGGCACCCCGCGTGGGCGTTCAGGATCTGTGGCCCCACTGAGTAGTCGCTCCCCCGGTTCTTCCCGCACCGCTTTGCCATCCTCACCACGCGCGTCAGGAGCCGCAATGCCGCACATGTTCGTCGTCGAACAGCAGAACACCTCGCTGGCCTGGAGGGACGCCTGCCTGGAGCTGGACGTGCCCGGCAACCCGAGGCGGGACGCCTTTCACACCGTGGTGCGCATCGCCAACGCCGCCGCCGAGGACCCGCGGTTGCGTGCCGACTTCGACCGGATGCGCGAGGAGAAGGGCTACCGGCTGATCGAGACCGTAGCCAACACGATCTTCCCTGTGGGCCTCGCGGCCGTCTCCCGGACGCCCGAGGACCTGGTGCGCCGCTACCGGGAGATGTACTTGCGGCTGCGGCGCATCGACAGAGGCAACGCCACCGGCACTTACTTCGGGCGCATCGTCGCCTATCCCGGGGCGGACGGCGAGGTCGACCAGCTGACCTCGCTGATCGAGCGCATCCGCCGCCAGGCCGCGGGCAAGGCCCCGATGAGCGCCGCCTACGAGATGGACATCGCCCTCCCCGGCGACCCTGACCCGGGGCCTGCCGAGGGAACGACGCCGGGCGAAGGTACCTGGTCAACCCCGGTGCACATAGCGGGGAAGGACAACGGGTACCGCGGGTTCCCATGCCTGAGCCACTGCTCGTTCCAGCTGGACCGCGACCGCACCCTGCACGCCGTCGCGCAGTACCGCAGCCACTACATGGTCGACCGCGCCTACGGCAACTACCTGGGCCTCGGCCGTCTGCTGGCCTACCTCGCCGAGCACGCCAAGGTGCGTCCCGGCACGCTGACCGTGATCGCCGGGCACGCTCAGATCGAGAAAGACATCACCGCACTGCGCCCCGTGCTCCAGGGCCAGCTGCAGCTGTCGTGATCCCCGTCAGTGCGCCGGCGTCTTCCCACCGTTGATGCCCCACTTCGGCGGGAACCAGGCGGTCACGGGTGCGGAGTCCCGGCGGTAGGCCTGCTTGATGCGGCTACGTCCGCTGATCCCGGCCACCTCCGGGTGCGCCACACGTGCATACTTGTCGACCTCACAGAACAGGTTCTGGCAGTCGATCAGCTGAAGCGCCCGGCCGTTCAAGCCTCCGAAGGCCAGCCCTAGGCGGGCGAAGTGCTCGCTCTGCGTCTCCGCCATATAGCGGATGACGTCGGCTTCAATGCCGTCGGCCAGCCGTCCGAAGCATTTGCGGATCCCGTCCCGAGCCCCCGGGCCCGGAACCACGAAGTCCATCTCGGAGAAGGTCATCTGCGGGGCGTAGTTGAGGTCCACCAGGTACTGGTAGGCAAGAAACGGGCCGAGAGCCGGGTATCCGAGGAGCACCTCGTAGGCTTCGCGCATCGTTGTGGCCGTCAGCACCCGCTCCGGAGCGCCGGAGGTCATCATCATCTCCAGCAGCCGCAGATGGTTGCGGTGCTTGCGCTCCTCCCCCAACTGCGGCGGGGGCACGATGTATGCGGCGGAGTACAACCTCTCTCCCCGTGAGAACGCCGCCGACAGGACCTGATCGTAGGCCCGGTAGTCGTAGCCGTCCCACCGGATCTCACCCAGGGCCTTGGTCAGCAGGTCCCAGGTTGAGACCTTGTTGAAGATCTTGAACAGCAAGGTCCGGAAGAAGATCTCCTCCCACTGCTGCGGCCCCTGGTAGATGACGTCCCCGATGAGCACCTGGCTGACCCGGTCGGCCGCGCGGTAGCAGTTGGTGAACCGGTGCTGGCTCAGGATCGGATCATCGGTCCACGGCTGAGCCCGGGCTTCCAGCCTCGCCTCGTACACCGCCTGCCGTGCCGCGGCGAAGCGCCAGTACGTGTCGAACACCGGTGAAAGACGCAGCGTCCGCCCCGCTACCTGCACCTCGTCTGGCTCCCCGCCGGCGCGTTCGGACGACCGACGGTCTTGCAGCAGCGTCACCATAGCCTCAATATATATTCGTTATACGTGGATACGTCGAGGGGGGCGCCATGGAATTGCTATGCCATCAGCGGCGACGCACCACCTCGGTGGGCTGGCCCGTGGACGTCGACGACCGGCTCAATCTCCTCCTGCGGGCGGCCGCGGCCGCCGGCGAACGCACCTCCCGATCGGAACTCCTGGCAGCTCTGGTAGCCACGGCCGACCTCGACGCCGCTCACCTGGCTGCCCTCCTCCACGCCTACCGCCAGATGCCAGCCGACGCTCTCGCGCCCGACGACAGCCACGAGGAACTCCCGGTCGTACGGTCGCCAGGACCTCGGCGCCGCACACTCCCTTAACGAGGTATCGCACCGAGCGTCACAGCCTTGCCGCTTCCGAAAAAACCTGTCGTAGCTCTGCCTCCGGTAAACGTGTCTTCCTGCCCCGCACAGGGCTGTCCAGCGAACGGCTGGCGGGAGCCACGCACGGGGCAGACCTCACCCTGTACGGTGCAGGCAAGGCGACAGGCAGCGTCAGAAGCGCAGCAGCCTGCGCAAATCTGCTCCGGCCGGCGCTCACCGCCCCATCCCGAGCCGCCGGGCGCCTCAGTACGCCTTCCTACGGCGCACGGTACGAGACACGGCATCCGCACTGATCCCATGAACGCCGTTACTGAACGCTTGTACCCTTCACACTTCTTACTCGGGTCACCCTTCTGAAGAGCAATCGCTAGACACTGTCCTGCCCCTCCGCCGTAACGGGCTGGGCAGAGGGCGCGGAGCGGCGTGAACCCGGGATTGCTCGAGTTGCCGGTGGGTCTTGAGCGTGTCGGGGTGGTCAGGGCCCAGCACCCTCAGCCGGTCGGCCAACACCTCGGTGAAGCCGGTCACGGCGCCCGCCGCATCACCCGCCTCCCCCCGCCACCGCGCCAGCTCATGCCGGGTCGCGAGCGTCTTGGGGTGGTCAAGGCCCAATACCCGCACCCTGTCGGCCAGCACCTCACCAAGCGCGGCAGCAGCACCCGCCGCATCACCCGCCTCCCCCCGCCACCGCGCCAGGTCATGCCGGGTCGCGAGAGTGTCCGGGTGGTCAGGCCCCATCACCCGCACCGTGTCAGCAAGAATGTCCGCGAAAGCGGACAGCGCGCCCGCAGCATCTCCCGCTTCCCCCCGCCAGTAAGCGAGGTTGTGCCGGCTAGCGAGCGTGTCGGGGTGGTCAGGAGCCAGCACCCGCACCCTGCCGGCCAACACATCGACAAGCGTGGCAGCAGCACCCGCCGCATTACCCGCCTCCCCCTGCCAGCACGCCAAGCTGTTGCGCGCAGCTAGGGTGTGGCGATGGTCGGGACCCTGCACCCGCACTCGGTCCGCCACCAAGTCGGCGAAGGCAGTCACGGCGCCCATCGCATCTCCCGCATCCCCCCGCCAGTAAGCGAGGTTGTGCCGGGTGGTCAGAGTGTCGGGGTGGTCAGGACCCTGTACTCGAAGCCGGTCGGCGACCACACCGGCAAGCGCGGCAGCAGCACCCGCCGCATCACCAGCCTCCCCCTGCCAGTCGGCGAGGGAGTCTCGGGTGCCGAGAGTGTCCAGATGGTCCGGTCCCAGCACTCGCACCGTGTGGTCCAGGAGTTCAGTGAAAGCCGCGGCAGCGCTTGCCGCATCACCCGCATAGCCCATCCACGCAGCGAGGTTACGACGCGTGTTGAGAGTTCGGGGGTGGTCCGGGCCGAGCACCCGCACCATGTCTTCCAGCGCCTCGGCGAAGCCGGCTGCGGCGCCCGCCGCATCTCCCGCATGGCCCTGCCAGTGAGCAAGGCTGCATCTGGTGTGGATCGTGTCAGGGTCGTCGGGGCCGAGCACACGCATCCGGTCGGCCACCAACTCGGTGAATACGGTTACGGCACCCGCCGGATCCCCCGCCTCCCCGATTCGGTAGCCGAAGTTGTGCCGGGTGACGAGGGTAGCGGGGTCGTCGCGACCCAGCACCCGCGTCCGGTCAGCCAGCGCCTCGCTAAGGACGGTGGCGGCACCCGCCGCATCACCAGCCTGATTCCGCCAGTAGGCCACTTGGTGTCGAACGGTAAGGGTCCGGGGGTGATCGGGACCCAGTACCCGCTCCGCGTCTTTGAGCAGTTCGACGAAGGCGGCAGCCGCACCCGCCGCATCTCCCGTATGCCCCCGCCACTGAGCCAGGCTGTTCCTGGTGCTAAGGGTGTCGGGGTGGTCCGGGCCCAGGATCTGAAGCTGGTCAGCCAGCAGCTCAGCGAAGTCCGCCACCGCACCCGCCACATCCCCCGCCTCCCCCCGCCAGTCCGAGAGACTACCTCGGGCACTGAGAGTGTCCGGGTGGTCAGGACCCAGCACCCGCTCCATATCTTCAAGTAGTTCGACGAAGGCGGCGGCCGCACCCGCCACATCCCCCGAATGCCCCCGCCACTGAGCCAGGCTGTTCCTGGTACTAAGGGTGTCGGGGTGGTCCGGGCCCAGAACCCGAAGCTGGTCAGCCAGCAGCTCAGCGAAGTCCGCCACCGCACCCGCCACATCCCCCGAGTGGCCCCGCCAGCTGGCAAGGCTGTTTCGGGCGCTGAGAGTGTCCGGGTGGTCAGGACCCAGCACCCGCACCCGGTCAGCCAGCAACTCGGCGAAGGCGGCGCCGACCGCTGCGCCCTCCGATCGGTTTCCCCACTGAACGACGTTATGCCGGGTGGTGAGGGTGTCGGGGTGGTCTGGACCCAGCACCCGAATCCGGTCAGCCAGCAGATCGGCGGAAGCAGTCGCCGCGCCCACCAGGTCCCCCGCCTTTGCGCGCCAGTAGGCCAGGTTGTGCCGGGTGTTCAGGGTGTCCGGGTGGTCGGAACCCAGCACCCGTACCTGGTCGGCCAACACCTCGGCAAGTGCGGCGGCAGCGCCCGCCGCATCCCCCGCCTCTCCCCGCCAGTCCGAGAGGCTACCTCGGGCACTGAGAGTGTCCGGGTGGTCAGGGCCCAGCACCCGAACCCGGTCGGCGAACAATTCAGTGAAGGCTGTCACCGCACCAGTCACATCCCCCGCCTCGGCCCGAAAGGAGGCGATTCTATGCCGGGTGGTGAGGGTGTCAGGGTGGTCAGGACCCAACACCCGGACCCGGTCGGTCAACACCTCGCAAAGCACGGCGGCAGCGCCCGCCGCATCCCCCGACATGCCCCGCCATCGCCCCAAATCATTTTGAGCGGTGAGCGTGTCGGGGTGGTCAGGACCAAGACGGGAGGTACAGGTGAGGACGAGTCGATCAAAGCATTGGCGAGCGGCCGCGAACTGACCGGCCTGGCCGAGGCTGTTACCGATTAGGTAGAGCACCTTGTGCGCACCGGCACGGTACAGTGCGCCTTCGGCGTTCTCAGCGAGAGCAGTGGCGTTGGCGCGCAGAGTTTGGGCAAGCCTGGCATCGGGGCTGCGTTCGACATCGGGCCAGGCAGCCAGCAGAGCATCGGCAGCAGCAGCAGCGCACTGATCATGCTGCTGGGGGGCGAGGGAGTCGCGGGTAGCGCGCTGGATGAGCTGGTGAATGCGGACGGCCTGGTGTGGGGTGTCGGGGGCGTGGTCAATGAGGCTGAGCCGGTGCAGCACTCGCAGCGCCTGGTGCGCGTCCTCGGACTGGACCTCTTCCGTTTCCGGAGAGCTACTCTGCTGGGTGAGGGTGCGGTGAGCAGCGAGGTAGGAGAGGGCGGGCGCGCTCGTCAGGGCGCTTTGGGGTGTGCCGTTGGGGTCGAGCATGGCAGCCAGATGGAGCATGGGGCGGGCCAGACCGGCGGGGCGCACGGTATCAGCGCGTTCGATGGACAGGGACCAGGTGGCAGCGGCCGTGGCGGTTTGGTCGTCAGGCAGAGTCTCGGCCTCCGGCAGCAACTGTGTGAGTTTGCTTGCACGGTCGGCGAGCCGCCGGCGGTAGGTGGCGCAGTCGAGGCCGGTGTCAACGAGATAGGCGGCGGCCTGGGCGAGGGCCAAGGGCAGGTATCCGAGCTCGCTGGCCAGGGCAGTCAGCTCGGCGGCCTCCTCGTCTCTGTCTGTAAGGGAAGTGGTGAGGTAGGTGCAGGCTTCGACCTTGGTGAACAGGCCGACGTCGATGGTCTGGCGGCCGCGGGCAATGTCCCGGCGGCGGGTGGTGATCAGGGTGCGGCCATGGGGGCTGTCAGGCGGCCAGAGTCCGCGCAGGTCGGCGGGGTCGGCAACGTCATCAAGGATGATCAGCCACCGGCACGCGGTTGCCGCGGCCTTGGGGGTGAGCCAGGCCAAGAAGGAGCGGGCAGCCTCTTCCGGGGCGTTTGGGTCGGCCCGGCACAACTCGACGCCGGCCTGGGCATATCCCGTCACGATGGGAGAACGGGCGCTTGCGCTGACCCATACCAGGACGTCCAGGCCTCCGACCTTGTTGCCGTCGCCCCAGGCGGTGCGGGCGTAGTCCGCGGCAAGCTGGGTCTTCCCCACCCCGCCCATCCCGGTCAGCACCTGGCACAGCACGGCGGTGCCCCCGCTGTCGACGGCTGTTCGTAGTCGCTGCACCTCAGCGCGGTCCTGAAAGAAGTGGGCAGGGGGCGGAATCACGCCGACCTGGTGCGGCCAGGCAGCCGGTTCCCTGAGCTCACGGGGCGGCTGGACCACGATCATGCTGCCGCTCACGGCCGTCGCGCCAGGTGCCGTGGCATATGCAGACCCCGTGCGCGACACACTGCGAGGGACGGAACCGGCAGTCGGTGGCGGCCCACGACGAACACCGGCCCCCTCCGCGCCAAACGCGCTCAAGCCATCAGCGGTGCCCGCGGCAGTCTGCTCGCCGTCCCGCGCTGCCTCACCCAGCGCGGTCTTACGCCTGCCCCCCGGCCATCTCACTGTGCCTCACCACTCGGGCCGTCTTGACGAAGGACGTCGCTGGACATCTGGACCTTCTCAGGCACGCTGCTGAAGCCCGCCGTACGACAACCATCCAGTTGAGCAGCAGCCTCCCCGTCGGCTTCCCCCTGCCGCCGCGCCAGCTCATGCCGGGTCGCGAGAGTATCGGGGTGGTCGGGCCCCAGCACCCGAAGCCGGTCAGCCAACACCTCACCAAGCGCGGCAGCAGCACCCGCCGCATCACCCGCCTCACCACACCACCGCGCCAGCTCATGCCGAGTGGTGAACGTGTGCAGATGGTCGGGCCCCAGCACCCGAAGCCGGTCAGCCAACACCTCACCAAGCGCGGCAGCAGCACCCGCCGCATCACCCGCCTCACCACACCACCGCGCCAGCTCATGCCGGGTCGCGAGAGTGTTGGGGTGGTCAGGCCCCAGCACCCGAAGCCGGTCAGCCAACACCTCACCAAGCGCGGCAGCAGCACCCGCCGCATCACCCGCCTCACCACACCACCGCGCCAGCTCATGCCGGGTCGCGAGAGTGTTGAGGTGGTCAGGCCCCAGCACCCGCACCGTATCGGCTAGGACGTCAGCGAAAGCGGCCATCGCGCCCGTAGCATCACCCGCCTCCCCCCGCCAATACGCGAGGTTCTGCCGGGTGCCGAGGGTGTCGGGGTGGTCAGGACCCTGAACCCGAAGCCGGTCGGCCAACAACTCGGCAAGCCTGGCAGCAGCACCCGCCGCATCACCCGCTCCTCCATGCCAGCCGGCGAGGGAGTCTCGGGTGTCGAGGGTGTCCGGGTGGTCAGGACCCAACACCCGCAGAGCGTGGTCCAGGAGTTCGCTGAAGGCGGCGACCGCACTTGCCGCATCACCCAAGTAGCCCCTCCAGCCAGCGAGGTTACGACGGGTGTTGAGAGTTCGGGGGTGGTCCGGGCCGAGCACCCTGACCATATCTTCCAGCGCCTCGGCGAAGCCGACTGCGGCGCCCGCTGCATCTCCCGCATGGCCTCGCCAGTGGGCCAGGCTGCACCTGGTGCGGATCGTATCCGGCGCGTCGGGGCCGAGCACACGTGTCCGGTCGGCCAGCAACTCAGTAAAGACGGTTACAGCACGGGCCGGATCCCCCGCATCCCCGATTCGGTAACCGAGGTTGTGCCGGGTGACGAAGGTAGCGGGGTGGTCGGGACCCAGCACCCGAACCCGATCGGCCAACACCTCAGTAAGGACGGTGGCTGCACCCGCCGCATCACCAGCCTGGGCCCGCCAGTAAGCGACTTGGTGTCGAACGGTAAGGGTCCGGGGATGATCGGGACCCAGTACCCGCTCCGTGTCTTCGAGCAGTTCGGCGCAGGCAGCGGCTGCGCCGGCCGCATCACCCAAATGCCCCCGCCAGTCGGAGAGGCTGCCTCTGGTACGGAGAGTGTCGCGGTGGTCCGGACCCAGCACCCGCAGCTGGTCAGCCAGCAAATCAGCGAAGTCCGCCACCGCGCCCGCCACATCCCCCGAGTGGCCCCTCCAGCTTGCGAGGCTACCCCGGGCACTGAGAGTGTCGGGATGGTCCGGACCCAGCACCCGAACCCGGTCAGCCAACAGTTCCGCCAAGGCGGCGCCAACCGCCTGCCCCTCCGGCTGGCTTCCCCACTGAACGACGTTATGCCGAGTGATGAGGGTATCGGGGTGGTCAGGGCCCAACACCCGCAGCCGGTCAGCCAGCACCTCGGCAGAAGCGGCCGCCGCACCCGCCACATCCCCCGTCTGCGCGCGCCAGTAGGCCAGGTTGTGCCGGGTGTTCAGGGTGTCCGGGTGGTCAGGACCCAGCACCCGTACCTGGTCAGCCAGCACCTCGGCAAGCGCCGCGACAGCACCCGCCACATCCCCCGTCTCAGCACTCCAGTCAACCAGGTCATGCCGGGTGTCGAGCGTGTCCGGGTGGTCCGGACCCAGCACCCGAACCCGATCGGCCAACAGTTCAGTGAAGGCGGTCACCGCACCCGTCACATCCCCCGCCTGGGCCCGAAAAGAGGCAATTCTGTGCCGGGTGACGAAGGTATCGGGGTGGTCCGGACCCAGCACCCGAACCCGATCGGCCAACACTTCGGCAAGCACGGCGGCAGCGCCGGCGGCATCCCCCGCTTCGCCCCACCACCTCCCCAGGCCGTACTCGGCGGTGAGCGTGTCCGGGTGGTCAGGACCAAGACGGGAGGTACAGGTGCGGACGAGCCGATCAAAGTATTGGCGAGCAGCAGCAAACTGACCAGCCTGGCCGAGGCTGTTACCGATTAGGTAGAGCACCTTGTGCACACCGGCACGGTACAGAGCCCCTTCGGCGTTCTCAGCGAGAGCAGTGGCGTTGGCGCGCAGGGTTTGGGCGAGCCCGGCATCAGGGTTGCGTTCGACGTCGGGCCAGGCAGCCAGCAGAGCATCGGCAGCGGCAGCAGCGCACTGATCGTACTGATGAAAGGCAAGGTAGTCGCGGGTCGCGCGCTGGATGAGCTGGTGAATGCGAACGGCCTGCTCTTGGCCGTCAGAAGCATGGTCGATAAGGCTGAGCCGGTGCAGCACGCTCAGGACTCGCTCGGCGTGGCGCCGGGTAACGGGTTCGCTGTGCGTTGGTGCGCTGGCAGTGAGGTGATCGAGTACTGGTTGGCTGGTAAGGACGTCGTTGGGGATGCCGTTGGGATCGAGCATGGCGGCGAGCTGCAACATAGGTCGGGCCATGCCCGTCGGTCGGATCCGGTTGGCATGCTCGATCGACAGGGACCATGTGGCGCTCATGGCGTGGGACTGGTCGTCGGGGAGAGCGTCGGGTTCCAGGTCCTCTAGACGTGCAGTGCGTTCGGCTAGCATCTCGCGATAGGTACGGCAGTTCAGGCCCGTGTCAACGAGGTAGGCAACCGCTTGGGACAAGGCCAGTGGAAGGTAGCCCAAATCTTTGGCTAGCGCACCGATCTGGCTCGTATCCTCTTGCCGGCTGTGCAGCGCCAGGGACTCTGTTACGTATTCTGTGGCCTGTCCAGCGGTAAACAGGCCCAGGTTGATCCGCTGTCCAGGTAAAGCGGCGTCACGTCGCCGGGTGGTGATCAGGGTATGTCCGTGCGGGCTCTCCGGCGGATACAGACCCTTGAGGTCGGCCGGGTCGGTGACGTCGTCCAGGACGATGAGCCACCGACACGGCGCAGTTCCCTCAGGACTGTCCAGCAAGGCAAGGAAGTGACTGGCGGACCGCTCTGGATTGCCTGGCTCTGTGGCGAGGAGGTCTTCGGCGGCTTGGGCATATGCGGAGATGATGGCGGGTCTACTACTCGCGGTGATCCATACCAGCACGTCTAGTTCGCCTGCTTGCCAAGCCCCGCGAGCGTAGTGGGCGGCAAGCTGGGTCTTCCCAACTCCGCCGGTACCGCGCAGCACGTGACGCCTAGCGACCGTGGCGCCTTTGGTCAGTGCCGTCCGCAACTGCTCTGCTTCAGTTCGTTCCCGGAAAGCCTCCGCTTCGCGGGGAAGGACGCCGACCTTGTGGGGCCACGGCACCCGGGTCCGACCGTGCACATGCACGGATGTGATGGGGCCGCTGTGGTATCCACTGATCGCCACCCCTCCCGGCCCGGAAGTGGCTGATCCGGTCTCCCGTACCTCGAGACCTTGGCGCCTAACCATGCCACTCACCTTGCGGATCACGGGTTACCTCTCGCTGTACCCGCTGACAGCGTCCCCGTCCCCAGTGGCTTCGGCATCGCCGGTCCGCTCCACGGTCACCGAACCGGACGATCGGCTCCCGCGGTAGCCCGAAACCGCGTTTCCCGCGCCTGCGGTCTTGGCAGCACCGGTGTCACGCACGACGACCCCTGATGAACTGGTCTGGGGAAGCGCGGCCCAGATGCCTACGCCCACCGCTGCCACGCCTGCAAGCGCGGAGGCCACCGTCGCGATCCGGCTTGCTGTCTCCCACTGCGAGACGGCAAATACCCATCCTAGAACGGCGACGACCACACAGGTGCCAGCCAACACCACGCGCTTCATCGTCATCCCGCCATCCTCACGCACACTCTGGAGCAGCGATACCGCTTTGGCTGAAGGACTCACCGTTGAATCGATGTTGGCGAGGATCACTCGATCTTGAGTTCTGATGCCATCCCTGGCGAGCCATCGTCGAGCAAGCGGCGCATGAACGCAGAGCGAAGCGAGAGCAAGCCAAGGTTCATGGCAGGTCCGCGAGCCGATCAAGTCCTTCGCAGCTGGCACTGCTGCCACGAAGCACAGCACAGGGAACGGCAGCCGATAGCCTTACCGACGATCCCCCTGAGCGGGACCGCCTGGACTTCACGCTCGCCCGCCCTGGGGTGCGGCAGTGGAAAGCCACCCAGCTTGTCCGGCCGGCGGCGCCCCGCTGGCTTGCCCGGACTACGGCTATCGGATGCGCGCCAAGGCGTCGCCGTGGGAAAAGCGGCTCTTCGCGGACGCCCCAGGCTCCCCGGCGCGCTCCTTGGCTGGTGAGTTGATGGTGCAGGCCGCGGGCGTCTTAAGGAGAGCGGGTAGTGCGGCGATGCGGGCGGCGATGATGCCGAGGCTCGACGCGTAGCCCCCGTCTGACCACGGTGCCCGCACCCTGCCCGAGATCAACAGCACACTCCAATGATCAACCAGGCCATAGATCGGCGCCCGCCAATACGCGTCCGGACATACTTGACGCCGTCCGCAGCAACCTGCGTCACACCAGGTGCAGCCCCTTGGAACCAAATCGCCAGAGACAACAATGCAGTTCACGCCGAAACAGTCCCGAGTCCGCATGTATATGAGGTCTAGGAGGTCAAACAGTTATCCGAGGCTGCAACTAATACCGGACGTGACACACGAACTCTGTGACGGTCACGGTGCTGTTCAAAGCCAGCCTGGCGTGACGGGTGAGTGCCGGGCTCGGTGCGGTGCGCCCATGACCGAGCCCGAGCTGGTTGCGCAGTTCTGCCAGGCCTTGCACTGTCGTGGTGAGCGTGCGCAGGATCTTGACCACGGTGGCACTCGCCTTGGCGTGGTCAGCTACGGCGTCGGCGTTCAGGCCCAACAGAGTTGTGACGCGTTTGAACAGCGGCGGTAGGTCCTCGCCCGGCGGGAACTCGATGCCCTGGTGTTCCAGGATGATCTTGCAGAGGCTTTCGACGAGTTCTTTGCACGAAGCGATCGCTGCGGCCGGGTCGCGTTCCAGGCCGGCCCTGATGCGCTCCTGGTGTTCGTGGAGGACGCGGGGGTCGGTCAGCAGTGGCCGCGATTCGAACTTCAGGTCCGGCCGGGCGCCGTGGAAGGACGCACGGGGCCCGCCTGCGTAGATCGGCAGCCCGCTGATGTACTCGGTCGGATAGAGCTCAAAGCCGTCTTTGGCGAGGATGTTGTTGAGCTTCTCGGCTAGACGTTGGACCTCGTCCGGGTCACGCCGCACCACGGGGTGGAGCATTTCGGCGAGGAAGTTCAACAGCGGCTGCGGAGAGTCGCTGCTGAGGCCGAAACGGGAGTCGGTGAACACCCAGTCCGGAAGCCAGTCGTCGTTGTTGATGCAGTGCTGCCAGATGTCTTCTCTGGCCGTCAGACGCCGGTAGCCGTCGCCTTCGAGGGCGTCCAGGTCGTATAGGCGCTCCAGGAACCTCACCTCGTCCAGAGCGCCCCACCACCAGACCTTCTCGACGACCAGGAGGTCTTGGAGGCGCTGGCGGGTGACGACGGTGAGCTGCTGCGGTGCCACCGGGTGCCCTTTCCTGTGAGAAGTTCCAGCTCGCGCGGGTTCAGATTCAGATTGAGGCTGCGGGCGCGGTGCCCGCAGGCTGCGTCGGGTTGGGGGCCGCCTTGCGCCAGGGGGCGTCGGGATCGGCGAGGGTATCGAGCATCAGCTCACACCAGGTGGCCGCCGTGCCCACGGCGAACCGGGCATGCCGGGGTCCCAGCCCCGTGGGTGCGGCCAGCCGTCCGTGGCCGGTCCCGTACCGGTTGCGCAGCTCCGCGACGCCGATGGCGGCCGAGGTCAGTGCGCCCAGGATGCGCTTGATGCTCTCGGCGTTGTCCGGGCTACCGCTGGCGCGGGCCAGCGGCACTGCCGCGGGGTGGAGGTTGAGGGCCTGCTGCGCCTGCTTGATCAGCGCGGGCAGATCCTGACGCTCGTCGACAGGCAGGTTCCGCTTGAGCAGCACCAGCTTGGCGGTCGCCTCGATGAGCTGCTTGGCCGCACCGATCGCGTCATCGGGGTAATCGGCCCCGAACCTGCGCACCCGCTCCAGCTCCGCTTGGATACCCGACGCCTCGGACAGGGCGTCAGCGTGCACGACCAGGTGAGCCACGCGTGCCGTGTGCAGGCGCAGCTCGCCATCCAGGCGGCATCCGTCCCGTGCGAACGCCTCCCGCAGATCCACCATCGTGTCGGCAGGTAGGCCGTCCCCGCCGTTCTTTCGGCTCTCACGGTCCAGGCGGCGCAGCATGCTCTCGAACACCCGCAGGGCCCGGGTCACATGGTCGTGGTCCGTCCAGTCGACGGACGCGGCGTAGGAGTCGAAGAGCTGCTTGCGGACCCCGCCCTCGCCCGGTGTGAAGCCAGGGGCCGGGGCGAAGTGCTCGTTCTCCCAGTACTCACCGATCGCCCCTGCCACCAGACCACTCATCAGTCCCCGGACAGCGTTACGGGTGGTCCGGGAGAGCAGTTCACGATCGGCGGTGACCATATAGGCAGATTACGGGGCTGACGGTAGCGTGGACCGGCATTTTTACCTTGCGGCTCCAGCAACGTATCGATGGAGGCGTCGGTCCAGGATGGGCTTGCGGCGTCCGGGCCGGCTCTCCAGGATGTGCTCGCATGTCCGGTCTCCTGCCGTGAACTCGGCTCCGGTGCGTGCCGACATCGCCCGGAAGAACGCCCGGCCGTCCGGGGACTGGCTGCTGGTCGTCCACCGGAAGCCGGGACCGTCCAGGAGTGCCCTGTCGACCAGGAGTGTGCCGAGGCCTTGCCGCTGCACTTCCGGGGAGAGTGAGATCTTCGCGATGACGCCGCGGCTGCACTCGTGACACACCTTCCACACGAGCCGCGCATCGGATATCCCATCACGTCCGTAGACGCGAATGTCCTGGAAGCCGGCAGGCCGCATCGCGGCATACAACAGAAAAAACCGCTCGGTCCTCGGGCGACGGAGAAGCATCCACCGCCAACTCCATTCGTCCAGCCCGTCAGGTGTCCTCACGAGAGTCCCTTCGCCCGGCCGCTGCCGCATCCGAGTATCTCGGGCGTCGCCCGGAGTTGTCCTCCAAAGGACGACGCCTGCCTCGCTGACACGGCATGCAGCGAGCGCTGCGCCCCGGACTACTCTTTCGAGGGCCTGGCGGTCTTCCACCAGGCTTCCGGCCGGTCCTCGCATCCGGCGTTGGTATCCATCCTCACCTGTCAACCGGTACCTGATCCCAGATCGCAGGGCTGTGCCGGCCCTGCGATAGGAGTACGTGTGGTCCGGGAAAACCGGCAGGTGGTGCCGCGCATCGCGGCACGAAGAAATGCCCGCGCCACCAGCGTCGGCCGCTTCCGATCGGAGGCCACATTCGCCTCCTACTGCGGTGTCGCACCACTGGAGGTGTCCTCGGGGGACGTGAAACGACACCGACTCTCACAAGCAGGAGACCGGCAGCTGAACTCCGCCCTGGACGTCATGGCCACCACCCCGATCCTCCACCCCATCCCGAGGCAGGCCAGTACCAGCGCAAACGCAGCGAGGCAGGGGCGGGGCACGGGGAGCAGTCGGTTGACGGCCGCGCGACACTCACGCAGTCGGGCCCGTCCCCGTGGCACCGGAGGAACGGCCGTAGGCGCCGCGTACGCGAGCCGACAAGTGGGCCGTGAACCTTCGCGCGGCCCGGCGGTTCCACGGACGCGAAGGAAGCCTCCACCCGCCAAGGAAGCATGTGGAGCAGCTCACCGAGCCTGACGGGACGGTGGTGGAGGTCAAGCTGGGCCAGTTCCTGGGCAACACCCGCCACCGAGCCGACAAGTTCACTGCGGAGCGGCGGGCGTAACTCGACACACTCGGCATGCGCTGGTAACAGCGGCCCGGCCGCTGTCACGGGGTCCGGGCAGCCCTCGGCTGCGGCCGTGCGGGAACTACCTGTCAGGGCTGGGAGCGGGGCAGGAATTCAGCGAGCTGGGCTTCGAGGTCAGCGGTGCGTTTGTCGAGGAACCGGTTGTTGTCGCGTGCGCTGGTGAGGCGCTGCTGGAGGCGTTTCTGGTCGGTGGTGAGCTGGTGTACTTGCGTTTTGAGGCTGGTGTTCTCGGTGATGATCCGTTGGATGGATCCTTCGGGTAGGTCGTGTTCGAGGTCGCGGATCTTGCCGAGGAGTTCGCCGATGCGGATGCGCTGGATGCGGATCTCGTGTTCGGCAGCCTGTAGGGCGTCTTCGGCGTTGAGTGCGCGTTCTTTCCAGCCGGCTTGGGGGGATGTGGCGCGTTGTCCTTCGCGGGCGGGGGCCCGTCGGTTGATGAACTCGGTGACGGCCTCGCTGATGAGGGCTTTTGCTTGCGCATTTTGGTACAGGAAGGTGCGCGAGACCTGTGCGGCCTGGGCGATCATGGTGACGGTGGCGGGTGTCTTTTCGCGGCGCAGGTCGGTGAGTGCCTGTCGGACGCGCTCCAGTTTGGCTTGGGTCTGACGGCGGCGTGCGGCGTGGGCTGCCTCCGTCTGGTCTGGTGGGTTCACGGCTGCCTCGCGGTGGGCTGCGCAGGGGCGGGCGGGTCTTGTATCGCTGCCAGGTCGCGGGCGCGAAAGGCTGTGCTCCAGATGCTGTGGAAATAGTCCTGGGGGCGGCGTAGGTCCATGGCGAGCGCTTCGTTGAGGAGGCCGAGGCCGGCGAGGGCGCGTTCGAGGCCGTCGATGGCGCGGGCGGTGGGTTCGAAGACGCTGTGGAGGTAGTCCGCGGTGGCGTCGTCGGGAGCGTTTTCCGCGATCGAGCGCCACTGTTCGGCCTTGCGTCGCCAGTAGAGCAGGTCGGCGCCGGAGAGCACGAATTTGTCGCAGTTCTCGCAGTCGAGGTTCCAGGGGCAGGTGTCGCCGTTGACTACGGGCTGGTAGGTGCAGAATCCGCCGTGGGCTGGGGTGCTGCGCAGGGAGAGGTCCAGAGCTAGGGCGGTTGCTTCTGCGCGGGTGAGGGGTGTGGTGGTGCCGGAGATGAGCTCGCCTGGGTGCGGGGCTCCGGGGCCGGCGACCCAGACGGTGTGCAGGATGTCTTCGAGGTCGTCGTTGGTGATTTTGATGTAGTGCTCGGCCATGCGGTCGGAGACTTGGCCGAGGTAGCGGCGGATGTGGGTGAGGGAGGCTCCTGCGCGTAGGAGATTGGTGGCCAGGGTGTGGCGTGCCTGATGGGCAACATAGGCGCCGCCGAGGTCGAGGCTGTCGATCCAGGCTTTGAAGCGCGAGTTGAAGTGGCCGTACGAGATCGGCTGCTGGCCGTTGGGGTTGCGGATGAGTGAGGGGAACAGCGCCATGGCGGTGCGTTCGGCCGTGGTGGGTGTTCTGCCGTGGCGGTGCTCGAAGCGGGTGAGTGTCTTGGTTCTGCGCTGGTCGAGGCGTTCGTAGAGGGGTTCGGGGATGCGGACGGCCTCGTTGTAGTTGCCGACTTTGGTCTGGTCGTGCCAGAGCATCGGCAAGGTCCGGTAGCGGCCGATGCAGTCCAGGCGCAGGCTGGTTACTTCGCTGCAGCGGCGTCCGGTGTAGACGATCGTTTCCCAGACGTCGCGCAGTCCGTTGTCGTTGGGGTCGAAGTCCCGGGCGAAGCGCTCGAGGTTGTCCGGATGGGACAGGGCGCGGGCGGCTTCGTCGGTGAAGGGGTTCCTCGATCGCTTCTTGAGGCCGGCGCCGCCGTTGGGCATGGCGACGATGAAGCCGCGGTCCAGGCCGAGCTGTTCGGACTGGCCGGTGGTGAGAGCGCTGTAGAGGAGCTTGCGGGCGCTGTTGAGGACCCATTGTCGGGTGATGTCGGTGACGGTGGAGGGCGTCCCGTCCACGCGGACCATGCTCAAAGAGGGCAGGGAGTGGCGGGCGCGGTGGTTCTGGTCGGCGACGAAGCGCTGAGCGTGCTCCTGGCGCAGTTGTGCCGGGTCATGGCCGGCGGCGGGGGCTTCGGCTTGCAGGAAGGTGCCCAGTTCGACGGCGGCGCGGCGCATGTTGTCGAAGGGCCCTCGGGTGCGGGGGCAGTGCGGGGAGCGCAGCCACTCGGCGAGGTGCTCCCATAGCAGGTCGCGCAGCCAGCGTTGCGGTACGGCGGAGATGTCGAAGTGGCTTTGGGCGTTTTTGAAGCGGCGGCCGAAATGGTCGGTCTCCAGGAAGCCCGCGTCCTTGGTGTCTGGGGGGCTGTAGTAGATGCAGCGCAGGCCGTTGACGGTCTCCCAGCAGATCTGGCGGACCATGGAGTCGAGCTGGCGGCGGGTCAGGCCGGGGTAGCCTTCCGCGTCAAGGTCGGTCAGGGAGGTGAACCGTCCGAGCCAGCAGTGGTTGACCAGGTTCTTGATGCCGTTGAGGTCCCAGATCGAGTGCTGCTTGAGCTGCGCGTGGGCGTTCAGTCCCCACTGGATTTCCGCAGCAAGCAGCGGGGGCAGGCCATACAGGTTGATCAGTCCGGGCTGGGTGACGGGCAGCGCCTGGGCGCACCATGTGCGGAAGTCGGCCTCGTCTTGGTAGCTCACCGGCCGCTGTCGGCTGGCTTGCGCTCTTGCGCTGGCTCCTGTGGCAACCTCGGCTCCTCCGGGCCGGCCCTGGCTTTGGTAGCGGCTCTCGTGCTGGCGGCACAGCCCCAGCGAGGAGGCGGCCAGAAACGGGCACGCCGCCTGGCATGTGCCGAATCCGGCCATCGGGGTCTGCGTGCGCATCCAGTCGCGGAGGCGCTCTTCGGCGGGCTGGTGTGCGGTGCCGGCGTGCTGTAGCCAGCGGCTGTAGTGCTGGGCGCACAGCCGCAGGGCGGCCGTGGTGGCTGGGCGTTCGGGACAGATGCGGCGTGGCCCGTGCTCGGTTCCCCTGGCGGCGGGGAGCGGCTGAGCGGTGCGCAGGAAGTGGGCCTTGGTGGTACCGGTGGTCTGGGCCTGGTTCCACAGGTCGTTATGGGACCCGCAGATGCTGTGTCCCATTCGGCGTGAGCGCTGGCAGCCGTCGATCGAGCACTGCCAGGCGTAGACCGGGTGCTGCGGCGGAACGTTGATCACCGCTTCGCGGTAGAGGGGGTCGAAGCTTGGGGCGGTGATCAGCGCGGTGAGCAGTTCGAGGCGGTCGCGCCGTACGCGGCTGGTGTCATCGTTGGCGAGGATCGTGAGGGGGATCATGGCTGCTGGGACCAGACATGATCCAGGGCCGCGGCGAAGGCCGGGTCGTGGACGTCCGCGTGGCCGTAGACCTGCTCGACGGTGGCGGCCGACGCCCATCCGCCCGCGTCCCGCGCGATGACGGAGTTGCCGCCGGCCGCGTCGAGCACGCCGGTGGCGAAGCTGTGCCGGAAGGCGTGCGGGGTGATCCTGCCGAGCTCCAGCCGGTGGCCGGCCCGTCGCAGCATCCCGCGGGCCGCGTCCGTGGTCCACGGCCGTCCGCTGGTGGGACCGCGAAGGCTGACCAGGAGCATGCCGTGCTGCGCGTCGCGGGGGTACTGGGTGGTCAGGTAATCGAAATAGGTGTGGATCATGGCCGGGCTGACCCGGCGGATGATCCCGCCCGAGACGGTGCCGTCCCGCTGCTCCCAGGGGTACTTGCTTTTCACCCGGGCCCGGTTGGGATTCGTCTCGCGATGGCAGATGTGTACGTGCGCGGTCCGGCACTCGCCGCATGCGGCGTCCCGGCGCAGATGCAGGTCGGCCAGGTGGAGCCCGCACAGTTCACCGATCCGGAACCCTCCGTCGGCGAGCCAGGTGATCACCATGGTGTCCCGCGCGCTGGCCGCCTGGCCGGCCAGCTGTTCGCGGGCGCCGGTGGGCAGCATCTTCGGATGCCGCCGCACAGGCCGGTCGGGAGCCAGCGGATTCGCCGGCATCCCGGTCAGGACGTGCCCGGTCATCGCGCGGTGCCGGTCGGCCCGGGTCGGCAGCCTCGTCACCCTCAGCTCCTCCGCGACGCCGCCGTTCACTCCCTGCATCGCCTGGTAGAGGTAGAAGCCCTTCACGCACGCAGCCGCCGTTTTCAGTGCGCTGTGCCCGTAGGGGCGTTTCCCGACCCGCCACGGCGGACCGAACGGGCCACGGTGCTCGGCGCCGAGAGCGGCCATGTAGTGCTGCAGATCCCGCAACGTGACCACCGCCGGGTCCAAACCGGTCATGCGCAGCCACCGCAGATGATCCACCAGCAGATACGCGTACGTCCGATCCGTCCCTGCCCGACACGACCGCAAGAACCCATCCGCCACAGCCACCGTCTGACACTGCTCATCCACGACCGTGTAGGAAACCCGCCGGTCGGCACGCACAACCTCCTGCACCCGCAGATCGCCCACCACCAACCAGGCCACCCTTACTCCTCGTCGTCTGTGACCAAGACGACGAACAGTCAACCGTCCGGGCCGCGTGTTCTGGCCTGGTTCCGGCGAACACCGCGTACACACACGAAACGGTTGGTAAAGTCGACGACGACGAGATCCCATGGCGGGCATCCGAACTGGGCGTGGGCCTCGCGGATGTGGTGGAGTGAACCGTAGGTCGTGAACACGGTGAAGGGGCCGCCGGCTTCGGCCACGGCTGCGATCTCCTGCGGACGTTGGGTCATCACCACCTCGTCCGTGGACATGCCGGTGTCGCGTTGAGTCACGGAACATACCCCGAGCGCCATTCCGTTGCGCCCGGCCTCACGCCACCGCCGGATGGTCTGCTGAAGTTTCCCCGTGATCTCGGACACGTGATCGTTATGCCGCGAGCGTGTGCTGCTGACGTTGCCTGGTCTCGGCCGGGGTGAGGTAGCCGAACGTGCGGTGCTTGCGTAGGCGGCGGCGGTTGTAGAAGGTCTCGATGAAGGAGAAGACCTCGGCGCGGGCGGTGGCCCGGTCGGGCCAGGTGCGGGTGCCGATCTCTTCCTTGAGCAGGGCCCAGAAGCTCTCCGCGGCGGCGTTGTCGAAGCATGATCCGGTGCGTCCGCAGCTCTGCCGCAGCCCCAACCTCCCTATGCGCTCACGGAATTGGGTCGAGGTGTATTCGCTGCCGCGATCGCTGTGGACCACGCAGCCGGGCTCGAGTCCGCCTCGGCCGTGCGCCATGTCGAGAGCGTCGACCACCAGCTCGGCGCGGTGGTGGTCGGCCATGGCGTAGCCGACGACTTCGCGGGTGGCCAGGTCCAGCCAGCAGGCGAGGTAGAGCCAGCCCTCGGCGGTGGGCAGGTAAGTGATGTCGCCGACCAGCTTGGTCCCGGGGCGTTCGGCATGAAAGTCGCGGCCGATCAGGTCCGGGGCCGGCTTCGCTTTCGCGTCCGGCCGGGTCAGCGAACGCCGTCTGCGCCGGGTGACGCCGCGGATGTCGCGTTCACGCATCACGCGGGCGACGCGCTTGCGGTTCACCCGTCGGCCCAGGCGGCGCAGTTCGGCGTGGATGCGCGGGACGCCGTAGGTGTGCCGGGAAGCGATGTGCACCACGGTGATCTCGTGTGCGAGTGCGTCGTCGGCGGCCCGCTTGGCACGGCGGGCGGCCTCGCCCTCGCACCAGGCGTAGTAGGAGGACCGGGCGACCTTCAGCACCCGGCACAGCAGAATGATCGGATAGTTCGCCTTCTCCGTGTGGATAAACCGGTACAGCTCGCTCACCGGTCGTTCTCCTTCGCGAAGAAGGCCGTCGCTTTTTTCAGGATCTCGATCGTCTGCTGCTGTTCGCGGACCTCCTTGCGCAGCCGCTTGAGCTCCTCGCGCTCGGCGCTGGTCAGCTCACCGGACTTGCCCTCGCCCTGGTCTGCCTTCGCCCGGCGGTACCAGCCGCGCAGGGACTCGGAGCTGATGCCGAGTTCCCGAGCGACGGCAGTGACCGTCTTGCCCGAGGAATCAACGAGCGCGATCGCATCCCGCTTGAACTCCTCGGTGTAACGCTTCGTGTACTTACTTCCCACCTGGTGCTACTTCCTCTGGAACCTCAAGATCCCAGTCTCCAGGTGTCCACGATCGAGGGGAAGCTTCACTGCACCACCAGGGCTCTGGTCGGCATCACCACCAGGACATTGCCGCGTCGCACCAGGCTGCCCGCCGCTGCGACGGCGACCAGCGTCTTGCCCGTGCCGCACGCGCTGACCAGTGTCATGCGCGACTCACCGTCGGCCGCCGCGGCCTTGATCGCGGCAAGCGCGGCGGCCTGGTGCTCGCGTAGTTTCACCACACCTCCGGAAGATCCGTTGCGGATCGCGCGGGGAATGTACCGCCCAAAGCACCACTCCGACGGGCCTATCGGCAACTTTCAGCCAAAGTCCTCCTCTAGCGGGTAAAGGAGGGCGAACAGCGCGCATGTGCGAGTGGGACGCCGTAAAGAGGTTGGGGGCCTGCGATCCGGTCAGGGGCGGGCTCCCCGTTGCGGCAGCCGCCGGAACTGCATCTCGGCGGTACAGGGAGGAGCCCACCAATGGCGACGACGGCCGGTCGTTCCCGCAGTGCTGGCGCACCTGCGCGCAGGAGGAAGGCCTGGCGGCCGGCACAGCGGCTCGCTCTGTCGGTGCGGTCCATCGGCGGGGAGTCGACCGGCTCCTTCGCGCGGCGATTGGCAGACGCCAACGGCATCCCCGACCAGGAGTTCTGGGCCATGTTCGGAACGCCGGCCCGTAAGGACGGTGCCCCGAGCGACCCCCGCTACAGCGATGGATACCTGAACGCCGCGGCTCTCGAGCGCCTGGCCGTCATGGCCGGCCGACAGGTCAGGGAATTGCAGTTCGCACTGCCGAACCTGCGCCCCCACCGGCTCCTGCCCGAACAAGCCGATCCGGTCTGGGACTGGCCCTGGGACACGTCCGGCTGCTTCCTGGTGCGGGTATGCGAGGTGTGTGCCCACATCAAGAACACCAGCCTGCTCTCCTACCTCGCCTCTGACACGACCTGGCAGGTGTGCTGGGATCATCGCCGCTGGCTGGACAATCGCCGCGAGCCCGGGACGGACGCCATCACCTTGGACGCCCTGCCCGAGGTCCTCGCCGCGCACCAGCAGCGGGTCGTGCTGGAACGCAGGTTGGGCGCCGGCGGACGCGCGCTGTTCGCGGACGCCTACGCGATAGTCTCGTGCTGGTGGAACGTCCCCGCACTGAACGCACCCGTATGGGGGAACCGCCAGCACCTCCTGGCCAGGGCCGGCCGGGACCACCTGCGTGTGGCGCCGCTGGTTTTCTACCCGGAAGCGGTCCAGCTGGCTCAGGCGCTCGCAGCCCGGGAGCGGCAGCGACTGCGACGCACCCTGACCCTCGAGGGCCACTATCGGTGGCTGGACAAGGTGGCTGCGGCCATGGACAGGTGGGGCATCCCGAGCGAACCAGGGCTGGACGCGGTGGAGCACTGGGCCGACCAGCATCCGCCGCTGATGCCGCCGCGAGGCAAAACCCGGGATCTGCAGGCGGCACGGCCGATGCGCGGCCGGCACCGGCGGCTGCCTCTGACCGACAACGCCCACGCGCTCAATGCGCCGCTGGGTGAGCGTTCCTGCCTGCCGTGGAAACTGGGTGAGCTTCTCACCAGCGAACTGAACCCGGCGTCCGGCGGCTGGGCCGTGCACGGCCGGGCATGATGCCGGCGGTTACCGCGCACCGGCACCCACCGCGAACGCCAGGACTCCATTGCCGGCATACAGCGGCACGGTGAGCTGACCCGGATTCGTTCCACCCAGGGTTGTCGGCGCGCCAGGCCGGAGGTGAGGGGCCCACTCGGGTGCGGTGCGCGCTGTCGCGCTGAGACTGACGACTACCTAGCCGAGGGCGCTGCCCTGCTGCCAGGTCTTCCAGCCGATGTTCCAGTCGCCGTAGCCGTTGTTTGTGGCCACGGTGTCCTTTGAGTTGACCACTGCGACAGGGTCGCCGACCTTGACCTTTCCGAAGAACCACTTTGCGTCGGCACTGCTCATGCCGATGCAGCCGTGACTGCCGTTGACGCGGCCGAACTTGCCCTCGTTCCACGGGGCGGCATGTATGTAGGTGCCCGAGGGGGTGAGCTGCACGTCCCACTTGACCTCGCCGAGGTCATAGGCCTCGGGGCCGAAGATGCCGACCGAGGCGGAATTCATCCTGATCGTAGGTACCTTGCTGAGCACGACCATGGTCCCGTTCCAGGTTTCGAAGCCCTTCTTGCCCGTCGAGACCGGGAGGGTTCTGATGGTTCTGCCGTTCTCGGCCACGGTCATCGTCTTCTTGACGACATCGACGGTACTGATCACCGATGCGCCCACGGTGAAGCCGACCTTGCGGTTCTGGATGCCGTAGAGCCCGCCGCCCGCGTTCACCCCGACCAGGTCCATCTCCAGGGTCACCTTGGTTCCGGGGGCCCAGTACTTCTCCGGCCGGTAGTCGATCCGGTCCTTGCCGTTGCGGTCCTTCATCCAACTCCATGCGCCCTCAACGGCCGGGGCGGCGGTCACCTTCAGTCCGCGCTCTACGGCCGCCTTGTCGTGCACCGGCTTGTTGAAGACGATCGACACCGGCATCGCGACGCCGACCGTTGCGCCCTTGTCCGGGTAGTACTCGCCGACGAAGGTCTTCTGCTTACTCAGCGTGGTGAAGGTGCTGGTGCGGGTCGCCGTGCTGTCATCTGAGCTCTTGATCCGGGCCTTCAGCGCATAGGTGGTGGCGTAGTCGGTGGCAAGGGACGAGGTCCAGGATGTGCCGTCGGCAGACAGCGAACCGTCGAGAATCCGGCCGTCATCGGCGGTGACCGAGACCGACGTGAACCTGCCGCCCCTGGACTCCACGGTTAGGGGTTCGCCGGGTACCACCTTCCGGCCTGCCATGGCAGGCGAAAAGGTGACGCTGGCCGTGTCGGATTGGTCGGCCGGCGCGCGGGTTCCGGGGCTCGCCGAAGTCGGCGCCGGCGGCGACCCTGAGGCGGGCTGGGTACAGGCGGCCAACGCGACGAGCGCCGCGGCGACGAGAGCTGCATGCCCCAGCGTTCTGCGCTGGGGGCGTCGGTTCACCCCTGAACTGCGTTCACGTCGGCTGTCGGTCATAGTCGTCCTTTCCTGATGAAGCATCTCTAAGTCACTTAGCAGACGGGCGGGCGCACGGAACCCGGCTCCCGTAACGAGGCGTCCGAGCGAGGAAATCCACTAGGACATTTAGTTGATGTGAGTCGGTGGAGGGTCCGTGTAGACGCCGCCGACCTGCCGCTTCTGGCCGCAGCGGAGGTCGCCATAGGAGCGCTGTCATGCGAGAGCCCCGCCCGGGGCGACGCTCCATCCCTCGAGTGCAGGGGCCTGCTTGTAGACGCCGGTAGCCGTCTCCCTCGGCCTCGGTCCCCGTTCACCGGGGTGAGGTGCTTGGCCGCCCTGGGTTGATGCCGCGGCGCGGGCCTCTGTCGAGGCCCCCCGCCTCTCCCACCAAGTTCCCCGGCAGGCACCTCGCGCCCCGCTCAGATGTTGATTGCCTTCAACTCCACGTACTCGCTCAGACCCGCGGAGCCGAATTCACGCCCGATGCCGCTGGCCTTGTAACCCCCGAAGGGCGCCTCGAGACTCACGGCCGCGGCGTTCACCAGGAAGTACCCGGTGCGGATTCGGCGTGCTATCTCGACGCCGCGGGCAGTGTCGGCTGTCCAGACGCCGCCACTGAGGCCGTACGGCGAGTCGTTGGCGATCCGGATCGCTTCCTCCTCGTCGCCGTAGGGGATGACCACGAGAACGGGGCCGAAGATCTCTTCCTGAGCGATGCGCATGCTGTTGTCGACATCGGCGAAAAGTGTCGGCTTGACATAGCAACCGCCCTCGAGCCCCTCCGGTACTCCCGTGCCCCCGCTGACCAGTCGTGCGCCCTCCTTGATGCCCAATTCGATGTAGGACTGGACCCGCTCCTGTTGGCCCGCCCTCACCATGGGGCCGATGGCAGTGGCAGGGTCCGCGGGATCCCCGACGTTGAGGCCTTCCATCATTTCCTTGAGGGCCGCGACGACCTCCTCGTAGCGGCTCCTCGGCGCGAGGATTCGGGAGTGGTTCCAGCAGCTTTCGCCGTTGTTGGCGAAAGACACGAACGAGAGCCCCGCGACGACGGTCGCCAAGTCTGCGTCCTCGAGGATGATGGTGGCCGACTTGCCGCCCAACTCCAGGCTGACCCGCTTGAGTTGTTCACCCGCGATGCCAGCGATACGCCGCCCGGCAGCCGTTGACCCAGTGAAGGAAATCTTGTCCACGTCGGGATGGGAGATCAGGTACTCACTGGTCTCGCGGTCCGAGGGCAGGATACTGAGCACGCCTTCGGGGAATCCGACCTCCGCTGCGATCTCTCCCAACATGAGCACACTGAGGGAGTTCTCCGGCGACGCCTTGAGGATCACCGTGTTGCCGGCGAGCAGGGCAGGGACGATTTTGGCCAGTGCCGCCTGGTGGGGCGCGTTCCATGGAATTACCGCGGCGACGACACCGATCGGTTCTCGGCGCAGTAGAGCCTTTGATCTGCCGGACGGGTCCAGGGGCACCTCCCAGCCGAAGGAGGCGGCTGCCCGCAGGTAGGCGTCCGTCTGCCCGGCGAGTGCGGCCTGGACCGGGCCGGTGAACGAGATCGGGGAGCCACGCTCCGCACTGATCAGCTCGGCCGCTTCGGTGGCTCGCTCCGCATGGAGCTCGTTGAAGCGTGAGATGAGTGCCTGCCGCTCCTTCGGTGTGGTCAGGGGCCAGGGCCCATGGTCGAAAGCCTTCCGCGCGGCGGCCACTGCCCGGTCCATGTCGGCAGGAGTCGCTTGTGCGGCCCGTCCGACCAGGGACTGGTCATGGGGCGACCGTATGTCGAGCAGCTCCGCCGAGCTGGGCCGCACCCACTCGCCCCCGATGAAGAGCCTGTCGTAAGTGATCATCCGTAGAGAACCTTCCAAACTAAACGGTTATTTATTAACGTAGTACGCTCGCGGGGCGCTGTCAAACAAAACGGTTGGTTAGATACGCTTGAGCAATGTCACCGGAATCCAGGAGACCAAGGACACGCGACGCCGAGGCCACGAAGTCGCGGTTGCTGCAGGCCGCGACGGACGAGTTCGCGGCCTACGGCATCGCCGGCGCCCGCGTGGACCGGATCGGCACTGCTGCGAACGCGAACAAGGCGTTGATCTACGCCCACTTCGGGAACAAGGACCAACTCTTCGACGCCGTCATCGAGCACGCGGTCACGCAAGTCATGACCGAGGTTCCACTGACCCCGTTCGATCTGGCGGACTACGCGGGCCGCCTGTTCGACTTCCTCGTCTCACATCCGCAGCACCTGAGGTTGGCCACGTGGCACCGACTGGAGCGCGAGGGGAGCGGTCACGACCCCGTGGGGATGAGGTCCTCGATGGACCAGAAGGCCGCCGCCATCGCGGCGGCCCAGGCGGCGGCAGAGGTCCCGTCCGACTTCTCCGCCGAGGACCTGCTGGCTTTCACCCTGGCTCTGGCGGCTGCTTGGATGCCGCTGAGCTCCACCGTGCCCATAACCCTGGACGAGCACTCGCTCGTCGCGCACCGGGCGGCCGTCGTAGAGGCGGTCCGGCGGCTGGCGTCCGCCCCCACCTGACGGCCGTGCACTGGGTCTCGGCGACGTATGCTGGCCGCCCGCCGGGCGGCCGGTCTCGCCGTGGGTCGACGGCTGGAACGACAACCCCAGGCCAGCCGTTCGCCTGGCCCAAGAGCGCAGACGAAATCCTCAACTCCCTCGCCGACTACCTCGGCAAAGTCGCGTCTCCGCCTACCAACAACCAGGCGGTGACTTAGCCTCGCTCTTTCTGGTGCATGACACAAAAGGTGGCACTGGGCCTCCAAGGAGTCGAGGGTCGGGGAAAGCTGGATTGTGACTGATGCCGGCCTGCTGCCGCACGCGGCACTCAAGCGTGGTGGGGAGCTTCGACAGCACCCCGGTCAGGGAGCCCGACATTTCTGGTGATGCTCGTAGCCGTGCGGTGCCATCGGGATCGGTGGTTGGAGAGGGTTGTCCGCTGCGTGAGCCGGTGAGTATCGGTTCACGTGTCAGGCACCGCTGTGTGCGTCCTTGCGTACGCGGTCGCGGATGGCCCGCCGGTCGAGTGGCCGGCCCTGGAGATGGACGGAGTCAATTTTGCGGGTGTTGGGCATGTGCACAAGCGGATCTGCGTCCAGGACGATGAAGTCGGCCCGCTTGCCCGGCTCCAGGGCGCCACGGTCGGTGAGCCCCAGCAAGTCGGCCGAGCGCTGGGTGGCGCTCTCTATGGCGGCAAGAGGCGACACGCCCGCCGCTACCAGGGCCTCCAGTTCCCGGTGCTCGGCGAAGCCAGGGAACTGGGTGAGCAGGCCCGTGTCTGCCGAGAAGACGACCCGCACGCCGGCGTCGAAGAACGTCCTCAGCGTGCGTTCCATGCGCTGGTAGGCCTCAGTCGTGTCGAACAACGGTTGCGGCGCGTTGCTCCGGATGCGGGCGCGCAGGTCCGCGATCGCCTTGACGGGGGCGAGCTCCGCCAGAGCGGGGTCATCGAGCCAGGCGTCGCCGTCCGGGCGCTGGATACTCATTGAGGTGAACACCGCGGTGCCGCGGGTGGTGAGCAGTTCGATGAGTTCCTCGTCAGGCTCTGGGGTCCTCGGCAGGTGTGCCAGGATGTCCGCGCCCGCGTGGATCGCCTCCTTGGCGTCGTCCACCGTGTAGATGTGGGCGGCGACCTTCAGGCCGCGCGTATGGGCTTCGTCGATGATCGCTCGGCAGATGGCCGGTTGCAGCCTGGCCTTCGTCCCGTGCCGGTCGTCGAGCCAGAGCTTGACGGCGTCCACGTCCTTCGCCGCCAGGGCGCGTACGTGCCGACGTGCGTCTTCGGGACTCGTCGCCTCGTGAACCGCGTCGACCGCGAAGAAGGGGCCGCCATTGCTCGAGCCGGGCGTGGGGGCGACGATGCCTGATCCGGCGGTGAACAGGGTCGCGATGCCTTCGTCGTCGAGTTCGCCCCTGCGCTGCATGTCGCGTAGGCGGATCTCGGTGTCGTCGCGGTCGGTTCCGAGGGACTGGAACACACTGACGCCGTAGTAGGCGAGTCGGCGGAGGTGGTCGAGGATGTTCTCGCCGGAGAAGTGACTGGAATCCGCGCCCGCCCCCTTCCAGTAGCCGATGTGCCCGTGCGGGTTGATTATGGCGGGCATGACCGTCTTCCCGGCCAGGGAGACCGTCTCCCGTGCCGGATCGGGGGTGACGGCTTCGCGAGGTCCGATCTGCTCAATCAGGCCATCGCGAACGAGTATTCCGGCATCGTCGATGACCAGTTCACCATCACCCACGATCACCCGGGCGCCTTCGAAGAGAACCGCAGTGGAACGCTCTGCTCCTCTGTTGTCGCGTGACCGTCCCGACGCCCCATGTGAAGTGCTCACAGGTCTTCCTTCTTTTCGCATGGCAACGGGGTGAGTTACGACGAGACGGGCGGCGTGGCGTAACGCATGCTGCGCTGCTCGAACTCGTCGTAGCCCATGAGGGTCTCGAAGGCACGCTGGTCGGTGACGAAGTCCTTCAGCGTGCCGACCTCGTTACCGGCTCGCAGAGCGCGCAGAACGTCGCTCACCCCCTTCGAGGCGGCGCCGATGAGCGTGTACCACAGCAGGACCACATCGGCGCCGGCCTGGGAGTACTCCTCGATCGTGTGCGCAGGAACATCTGATCCCGTCACGTCCAGAAGGTCACCCGCGACCATGACGGGAGCGGCGATACGCTCGCGGTACCGGGCGATGTCCTCGGCGGGGAGGGCAGGCGCGAAGACCATGTCGGCTCCCGCGGCGACGTACCTTTCCAGTCTCTCGACGCACTCTTCCACATCGTGATTGACCCATGCCGCGTCGGAGCGTGCGATGACCAGGAAGTCCGGGTCCGTCCGGGCGTCGACCGCAGCGCGGATCTTCTGCGACATCTGTTCCGCGGAGAGCAGTCCGGCCGGCCTGGCCGTGTGCTTACCACCCAGGTTGTCTTCGATGTGCACGCCGCACACACCCGCGGACTCGAAGGCCTGGATCGTCCGCCAGAGGTTCGGGGCATCGTAGAACCCGTTCTCCGCGTCGGCGAGAACCGGAACCGAGGTCGCTTCGACGACCCGGCGGGTCTGCTCGACCATCTCGTTCAACGTCAGCAGCCCGACATCCGGCATACCGAACCCGGATGCCGCAGCGGCGAAACTGCCGACATACGTGGCCTCGAATCCGGCCCGCTCGACCAGCTGCGCGCTGAGGGCGTCGTAGGCCCCGGCTAGGACCACTGTCTGATCAGCCGCGAGCAGGGTCTTCAGGGCCTTCCTGCGTGCACTGTGATGGTGGGACACTTTGCTGCTTTCTGAGAGTCCATGGGATGCCGTGCGCAGTGGTTGCCGCCGTCAGACCAGGAAGTCCCGGTACCGGTGGAGCCGCTTGCGCGCGGTCTGCATGTTGTGCCGCTTGAGTTGTTCGGCACCCTCGGCGTCTCCGCGCGCGAGAGCTTCGATCACCAAGCGGTGCTCGGCAAGGCTTTCCCGTATACGCCCCGGCGTCATGAGGATGCGGCGTCGGAGCGCGTGCGACTGGTCGCGGACGCCGGCGAGCATCTCGGCGAGGAAAGCCTGATCGGCCAGTTCGATGACGGTGTCGCGATACCGGTCGATCGCCGCCAGGAAAGCGTCGATGTCATCGTCGTCGGCAGCCTTGTCCAGGGTGCCGGCCTCGGCGAACAGCTCCTGCAGTTCGGCCCAGTCGGCCGGCTGCGACTTCCGCGCGGCGAGCCGCGCGGCCAAGCCTTCAAGGAGCTCCAGGACGTCGTAGATCTCCTGCAGGCGGTCGTAATTCAGTCGCGCCACCACCACCCCCGCGTTGGGGAGACGCTCGACGAGCTTGCGAGCTTCCAGGGCCTGCAAGGCGGACCGGACCGCGAATCTGGTGGTTCCTAGTTCCTCGGCCAGCTGTACCTCCGGCAGGCGATCACCCGGGGCCAGGTCCCCGCGCAGTACGCGTTCACGCAGTTCGACTTCAACATCCTGACGCTTCACGAAAGCATGATCTTTCTTGAAAAGGTCTACTTCCTGACGCTGTCAACGCTAGGTGTGGCACGAAGTCATTGTCAACCATCATGGCGACAATGTAGCAGCTGATTGGCGACAATGTAGGCTCGACGTGTCGCCACCCGATACGCCGTCGCTCAAGATCAAGGTGTCCCGCAGTACCCGGGGCGGGCGGTGCCCCTATGTCCGAGGAAGACCCGTTTGAGCTGCTTGCTTCCCCGCCGGGAGGGCTGCTTACCGCGGATCGAGGAGCCCGAGCTCCAGGTCGCCGGGGCGAGACCTGCGTGGGCGGCAAGGCAGCCGGCGGTAGGGAAGGTGCTGCCATCTCCGACCTCGATCAGGATCCTGGCTCCGGTCCTGACGCCGACTCCCGGCATGGACGTCAAGACCTTCGAAAGAGGGTGACCCTCCAGCAGTTCCTCGATCCGCCCTGCCAGCAGCTTCCGCTGATCAAGCACTTGCAAAGCTACGGATCAGCGACGACAGCGCCGGCTTCCACGCATTGACGAAACTTCTGGCTCAGCACGGTGACAGCGCAGCAGAACCGATCCCGGTCGCCATCGAGACGCCCCGCGGGCTTCTCGTCGCCGCCTTGCGGGCCACCGGCCGCCAGATCTACGCAATCAATGAGCCTTTTCAGCGGGGCCACCGAACGGGTGAGGGCCTACTGGTTGAAGGCCGGTGCGAAACGGGCGAGGCTCCTCGGCGGTTGAGCGAGATGTCTGATGTCTCAACTCTTCTGCCGGGGAGCCCCGTTGGTTACCTATCCTGCAGCACTGGACCTGCCTCATGCGCTGGTTGAGTGGGTGACGATCCTGATCGTCACCCGGGAGGGTGACCGCCGCTGGAAACTCCGACCCTCGCAGCGGGCCCTGGTCGCGCTGGTGTGTCTGCGCAAGCACGACACCCTCGCGCAGATCGCAGCGGGCTTCCGGATCAGCGTCGGCACCGCCCACGCCTACGTGCACGCGGTCATCGATCTCCTGGCCCATCGCGCGCCAGGCCTGACCCGCGCCCGGCGCGAGGCGAACGCGGAGTACGTGCTCGTCGACGGCACGCTCGCCGAGTGCGACCGGGTCGGCGACGGTTGCGCCGACTACTCCGGCAAGCACCGCCGCCACGGCGTGAACCTGCAGGTCATCACCGACCCACACGGCGAGATCGTGTGGATCTCCCGAGCGCTGCCCGGCCGCACCCACGGCCTGACCGCGGCCCGCACCCACCGCATCGTGACCACCTGCGTCCGCCTCGGCATCCCAGCTCTGGCCGACCTGGCCTACCTCGAAGCCGGCGGCACCTTCGCCACGCCGACCAGATGCCCACCCCGCAAGGAGCTCACCACCCGGCAAAGATCGCTGAACCGGGCGCACGCCCGGCTCCGCTACCCCGTCGAACGCGGCATGGCCACCCTCAAACTCTGGCGCATCTTCCGCCACGCCCGCTGCAGCCCTAACCGTCTGTCGTCAGCGGCACGAGCCGTACTCACCCTGCAGAGGCAACGCTGAAAAGGCTCAATCCCTTGGCCGCGGCCCGATATCGCGACCGCGCCCTCTCTGACAGCCTCGGCTGAGACACCCGGTTTATCGGGTTAGTCTGGATGGGCGAGACAGGAGATCCCTTCAGCATGGCCAGCACGACCCCGATACCCGCCGGTGACGATCCGGCGCCGAAGCCGAAGCGGCGGACGTTTTCCGCGGAGTACAAGCTGCGGATCGTTGCCGAGTACGACGCCGCCCCGGCCGGGGAGAAAGGCGCGATCCTGCGCCGTGAGCGGCTGTACCACTCGCACATCATCGAGTGGCGCCAGGCCCGCGAGGCCGGCGCCCTGGATGCCCTGGCCGACCGGCGGACCTCGGCGGTGCGGCCGAAGAAGGCGGCCGAGCAGGCCGAGCTGGAACGGCTGCGCAAGAAGGTCGCACGACTGGAGAAGGACCTGGCCCGCCGGGACGCGGCCCTGGAAGTCATGGGAAAAGCCAACGCGCTCTTGGAACTGCTCTCCGAGAGCGCGGACTGAAGCACGCCGCCGCGCCCCTGATCGACGAAGCGTTCACGGGTGTGCAGGGCCAGTTGGGGACCACAGCAGCCTGCCGGCTGACCGGGCGCTCACGCGCCACCCACTACCGTCACATCAACCCCAAGCCGAAGCCCGCACCGTCCCCAAGACCCACGCCCGCCTCGGCCCTCTCGCCGGCCGAACGGGCAGAGATCCTGGCGCTGTTGAACCGGCCGGAGTACGTAGACCTGCCGCCCGCGCAGGTCTGGGCGCGTGAGCTGGACGCGGGGAACTACTGGTGCTCGGAGCGGACGATGTACCGGATCCTGTCCGCCGCCGGGCAGAACGGCGAACGCCGCCGCCAGGCCACCCACCCGCCCAGGACGATCCCCGAGCTGACGGCGACCGGCCCCTCGCAGGTCTTCACCTGGGACATCACGAAGCTGCCCGGCCCGGACAAGGGCATCTGGTACCACGCCTACGTGATCATCGACATCTTCAGCCGCTACATCGTCGGCCACACCGTCGAGCGGGCCGAAACGGCTGAGCGGGCGGAGGAGTTGATCCGCGAGACGATCGAGCGCAACGGCATCGTGCCAGAGACCGTGCACGCAGACCGCGGCACCTCGATGACCAGCAAGAAGGTGTCCCAACTGCTGATCGACCTCGGCATCACCAGGAGCCACTCGCGCCCCAGGGTCAGCAACGACAACCCATACTCGGAAAGCCAGTTCAGGACCACGAAGTACACCGCCGACTACCCAGAACGGTTCGATTCGCTGGCCCATGCCCGGGAGTGGATGGACGCCTTCATCACCTACTACAACCACGACCACAGACACTCCGGGATCGGCCTGCACACCCCCGCCTCCGTCCACTTCGGCACTGCAGAGGAGGTCCGCGACCAGCGGGCCACCGCTCTCGCCGAGGCATACGAACGCCACCCCGAACGCTTCGCCCGCCGACCAAGACCACCCGAGATACCCGGCCAGGTCTGGATCAACGACCCGGCGAAACGAAGGCAACCCGAACCACAAGGTTCATAGCACCGCGAACGTCTCATTTGACTTGACAACTACCGGCGCGAGCGTCTCCCGAGCCAAGTCCGACGCAGCGGACGCCCGGGTTCTGGCCAACATCCTCCGGACCGACCGGCATGCCCACCGGCCTCTGCCCGACGACAGCTAAGCGGGGCAGGCCGTCGCCGTCCTGGCTCGCGCTCACCAGGACGCCATCTGGGACCGGCAACAGATGATCAGGCTTCGGTCACACCTTCGCGAGTACTATCCAGTCGCTCTCACTGCCTTTCACGGCGCTGGAAAGCCCGGACTCGACTCGCCGCGCGCCCGCGTGATCTTGACTGCCGCACCCACGCCGGCCGACGCCGCCAAGCTCACCCGCAGCCAGCTGCGCGCGTTACTCAAGCGCGGTGAGCGTCCACGTTGTGGGATCGAAGCCGAGGTTGAGCGACTTCGGGCAATCTTCCGCGCGGACTCCCTGCGGCAGTTGCCGCAGGTCGAACAGGCTCTGGGACAGCGGGCAGTGGCACTCGTCCGGCAGGTCGACGCCGCCTGCGTCAGCGTGGCCCAGTTGGCGGTGGCGACGGAAGAGGCATTCCTCGCGCACCCGGATGCCGAGATCATCACCAGCTTCCCAGGGCTCTCCGTGTTCTCTGGAGCACGCGTCTCGCCGAGATTGGAGACGACCGCGAACGCTTCGCGGACGCCAGAGCCATGAAGGCATACGCCGGCGCGGCTCCTGTCACACGGGCCTCCGGCCGCAGCCACGTGGCTGTGGCCCGGACCGTCAAGAACCAGCGACTGGCATCAGCCGGGCGCATGTGGGCCTTCGCAGCCCTGCACACGCAGGCTCCACGTGCCCACTATGACCGACGGCGTGCTGGTGGAGAACGGCATACCGCGGCTCTCAGGAACCTGTTCAACAAGCTGCTCGGCTGCCTCTTCCACTGCCTACAGCACCGCACGCTGTTCGACCCCGACCGTGCCTTCGCACCACCCATGGATCTTGCTGCCTGAGCTCCTACTTGACCCGCCAGCGACATGAGATGTCTTCGACTGCTCGGCGACCTTTTGATCGCGAGTGCGCACCAAGGTGCCGTCCACGATCAATACAGCGTCCTTGGCGAACCGCCGACAGGGCTGCAGAGCGAGGACGGCTTGTGATGACGTGTGTCCCGCCGCGGCGCGGCCGCAGCTCCACTCCGACCGCGGCCGCAGATGGGACGCCGACCGGCGCGCGCTACGGCACCGAGTAGCCGCCGTCGATCGGCAGCGCCACGCCCGTGATGAAACCTGCCTTATCCGAGCAGAGCCACACAACGGCGTCAGCGATCTCATTCGCGTCGGCTATCCGCCCCAGGGGATGGGCAGCGATGATCGACTTCATGGGCTCCTGGTTCGGGTCCATCGTGGCGATCATCGGTGTGTCCACCAGGCCGGGGCACAGGGCGTTGACGCGGATACCGCGCGGTGCGACCTCAAGGGCCGAACTCTTCGTCATGCCGATCTCGGCCGCCTTGGTGGCCGTGTAACCGGAGAACCCGGACACACCCACCAGCCCCGCGCCCGAGGACATGTTCACCACTGAGCCGTAGCCCTGCGTCACCATCTGCCTGAGTTCGTACTTCATCGACAGGAACACACCGCGAATGTTGACGGCGATCATCCGGTCCAGCATCTCGGTCGAGTAGTCCGTGGTGAGCTGGAACTCGCCATCGTAGCCCGCGTTGTTCACGGCGAAGTCGAGCCGGCCCGTGTCCCCGACGGCCGCTCGGACCGTGGCTTCCACCATGGACTCGTCGGACACATCGGCTACGAAGTAACGGGCCAAACCGCCGGCGGCCTCGACCAGACGCACCGTTTCCTTCAGCGTCTCCTCCGTACGACCCGAGACCGTGACCAGTGCGCCCTCGGCAGCGAGCGCCAGTGCCGTCGCCCGCCCGATACCGGATCCGCCCCCGGTGACCAAAGCGGTCTTGCCAGCGAACTGCAGTGACATATTTGTCCCTTTCGTGTTGCCTAAAATGGCTTATCTGCGGTGATGTGGTGTTCAGTAGCGGGCGCTGCTGACTCCCAGGAGCGGGGACACCATCGAAGGGCGCCCGTCCACGGTGGCCCCGCCAAACTGGATCATCGGTGCCAGCGTCCTGTTGTTCTCGGCCGGGAAGTTCAGCGCGGGCGCGGACACCTCGTCGAGGGCATCGCGCTGGGCCTTGGTCAGGGTCACGTCGAGCGCCTGCAAGTTGGCCTCGAACTGCTCCAGGCGGCGTGCGCCGACCAGGGTGGAGGCGACTCCGGGTCGGCCCTGCACCCAGGCCAGCGCCACCGCGGCGGGAGTGGCGCCCACGTCATGCGCAACGGCGGTGAGCGCGTCGATCACGACGTAGTCGGCCTTGCTCGGTGCGCCGACCAGTTGCGTACGTGCGGTGTCGACCGGTCCCGTAGTGGTGCTGGAGTACTTGCCGGACAAGAAACCGCTCTTCAGCGGCCCCCAGGGCAACACTCCCATGCCCAAGGCCTGAGCCATGGGGATCAGTTCCCCCTCCGAGGTGCGTTCGAGCAGGGAGTACTCCAACTGCACAGCGACGATCGGGGCCCACCCGCGGAACCGCGCAATGGTGGCGGCCTCCGCCGTCGCCCAGGCCGGCACGTCGGAGAAGCCCACGTAGCGGACCTTGCCGGCGCCAACCAGGTCGTCCAGCGCGCGGAGCGTCTCCTCGGCCGGCGTGGACGGATCGAAGTTGTGCAACCAGTAGATGTCGACGTAGTCGGTCTGCAGACGCCGAAGGGAGTTCTCCAGCTGTTGCACGACCGCCTTGCGGCCTGGTCCTCCACCGTTGGGGTCGTTCTCATAAAGGTTGCCGAAGAACTTCGTGCCGATCACCACTCGATCGCGCAGTCCGGACCGAGCGGCGAAGTAGTCACCAATGATCTTTTCAGAATGGCCGTTGGTGTAGATATTGGCCGTGTCGATCGAATTACCGCCTCGATCGAGATAGGCCGAAAGAATCTCCTTGGAATCCGTCGGACTGCTACCCCAACCGTGATCCTCCCCGAACGTCATCGTGCCCAGCGTGAAGGGACTGATACGCAATCCAGAACGTCCGAGCGTGACGTAGGAATCGAGCGACATGGTGCGACCTCATAGGCAGGAAAGGGCGAGGATGGACGCTGTGGCGGTCCGTCCCGGGTACCTGTCCATTCGACCTCGCCGCAGAGCGGCTCCCTACTGACTTGTAATGCGTGATGTCGTGGGGTGCTGACAGGTCGTGATCGTCGCGGTACACCACGGTCATGAGGTACGCGCAGGGTGGCGGGCTGACTGCCGAGCGGAGGGCATTTCGCGAGCGGATCCGTCTGGACGCGGGTGAGATGTTCGCGGCTGGTAGCGACAACGCCGAGGTGGCGAGGGTGCTGCGGGTGCATGTGCGCTCGGTACAGCGCTGGCGGCGGGAGTGGGTCGAGCGGGGTGATGCCGGTCTGGTCTCGAAGGGGCCGGCGTCGTTGCCCAAGCTCAGTGACGAGTTGTTCGTGAAGCTGGAGGCGGCGCTGGCTTTGGGGGCGGTAGCGCACGGCTGGTCTGACGAGCGCTGGACGCTCGCACGGATCCGGACGCTGATCGGGCGGATGTTCCACAAGAGCTACACCGTGCCCGGGGTGTGTCTGTTGCTGCACCGGCACGGCTGGTCGCCCCAGGTCCCGGCTCGCAGGGCCGTGCAGCGCGACGATGAGGCGGTCGCGACGTGGGTGAAGGAGACCTGGCCGGCCGTGGAACCACCGCGGCGGCGCTCGGCGCCTGGACCGTCTTCGCCGACGAGGCCGGGTTCTCGATGACGCCGCACACCGCCCGCACCTGGTCCCGCACAGGCCTCACCCCGGTGATCCGGGTCAACGGCGGCAGCAGACGTCACCTGTCCGTGGCCGCTCTGTGCTGCTACAAGCCCGGTCAGCGGCCGCGGTTGGTCTTCCGGCACACCGGTGACCGGCGGGCCGACGGCCGCAAGGGCTTCTCCTGGAAAGACTTACGAGACCTACTCACCGCCGCCCACACCCAACTCGGCGGACCGATCGTGCTGGTCTGGGACAACGTCGGCCTGCACCTCAGCCGCGCGATGCGCGCCTGGACCACGGCCCGGGACTGGCTCACGGTATTCCAGTTGCCAGCCTATGCACCCGACCTCAACCCCGTGGAGGGGATCTGGTCCAGCCTGCGGCGCACCAGCCTGGCCAACATCGCCTTCACCGACTACACGCACCTGGTCACCGCAGTCCGCCGGGGCCTACGCCAGATCCAGTACCGGCCCACCATCATCACCGGCTGCCTCACCGGCACCGGCCTCACCACAGACCCAAGCGACATCACGCATTAATCCTCAGTAGACCGATGGGCGCGGATCATTGCACAATCCGCGCAACCTCCCTCCCATCGTGCTGGCCCCGCGCACGCTCACGTGGTTTTCTGGCGTCGTGGATCACCTCAACGAAATTCGGCGCCGGATCACACGCCTGGCCGCGGGCAGCCCTCGCCCGGTATGGGTCCAGCAGATGGCAGCCTTCTCGACCGAACATGTGACCGAACCACTGGGTGCAGTCACCGAGCCTATGGTCGCCCTGACCGCTCAGGGAGCGAAGCGCTCCGTCCTGGGTGACCACATCTTCGAGTACCACTCGGGCCAGTACCTCGTCGCGACCGTCGACCTGCCTCTAACCTCGCAGATCACCCGCGCCACGCCCGCCGAGCCATACCTTGCGTTCGGGCTTCCCCTGCAGCCCGCGATCATCGCGCAACTACTGCTGGACGCCGGCTCGACCACCCTCCGTCCGCACGCGGGGCCGGGTGTCGCGACCAGCGACGCAGACGACAGACTGCTCGACGCCGTCGTCCGGCTCCTGCGCCTGCTGGACGAGCCACGTGACATTCCGGTGCTGGCGCCCAGCCTCCGACGCGAGATCCACTGGCGACTGCTGAATGGTCCCCAGGGTGCTCTGATCCGTCAGATCGGCCTGGCCGACAGCCGCACGACCCTCGTCGCCCGCGCCATCGCATGGATCAAAGCGCATTACGACCAGGTGATGCGTGTCGACGACCTCGCCGCCGAAGTCGGATTGAGTGTCTCCTCACTCAACCGGCACTTCCGGGCCGTGACCGCGATGAGTCCACTGCAATATCAAAAACAGCTACGGCTGCAAAAAGCCCGCATCCAGCTCATGGCATCACCGCGCGACGTAGCCGCAATCAGCCACGCCGTAGGGTACGAAAGCCCCTCGCAGTTCAGTCGTGAGTACCGGCGAATGTTCGGCGCGCCCCCGGGCCGGGACGTGGCGCGGCTGCGAACCGTGGAGGTTCTCCAGGATTACTGATGCTCAATTCGTGATGTCGTCATGGTGGTGCGGGGGTGACTCCGGTTCCGGTGAGGCAGCCGTCGAGGACGTGGTGACGGTATTGGAGTCGGCGTAGGCCATGGCGGACTGCAGTGATGAGGTGGTCCGGGTCGGTAAAGGCCCGGTTGGGGGTAGTGGTGGCGTCGGAGGATCGACCAGATGCCCTCGACGGGGTTGAGGTCGGGTGCGTAGGGCGGGAGTTGCTGGCCGGTCCGTATCTCGGCGAGCTATCTGCGACCAGCCACAAACAGCTACAGCTCGATGTCGATGTAGTCGATGTCGGTGAACTCCACCTGCAAGCCCTGCGCGCGGCGGCCGCGGTCGCGGAAGTAGAACTCCTGCAGGCCCTCGGCTGCGATCGCACGCAGCCGCTGTTCGCCGGCCCCTTGCTCCTGGGCCTCAAAGAGGCGTGCCGCATTGGCGGGCGGGAGGGCTTGGGTGATCAGGCGCAGGCGGGCGTCGTCGGTGCTGCCGGGCACGGCGGTGAAGCCAAAGCGGGCCCGGGTGTCGATGACGACGCCGCCGGTGGTGGCCGCGGCCTGCAGCGAGATCACGCTGTGACGGCCGTGGCGCCTGCGGACAGTTCAGTCCAGTGCACTTCACTCATGGCCAGAAATTCTCAATGGACCGCAACTCTCCAATAGGCCCCAGCCACCCGCAACTCGACTGCTGGAAGCAGGGCCATCTTGCCTGGTCGCCTCAGAAGCTCGGCTCGAATTTGTCCTTTTTGACACAAAGAACTCCTTTGCCCGAAACAGCTCGGAGCGTGAGGGGCGGGACCTACGGCCCCAACCGGGGCCTACGCGGCCCCGGACCCCACGCCAGCGCCTAGGGCGCGCTGGACCGCCCTTTCCTGCCGCCTGCCCTGCGCTCCGCGCACCCCTCGGGCGCTGGGCGCCCTCGGTGGGCAGTTGCCCCTGGTAGGCCGCCCCCCTCCGCTGTGGGCGAGGCCGGCAGACGGTCGAGCGTAATGGTTTCGCCATAAGGGGGCTTACGGCGGGGCAAAGGGAGCCGGGGTACTTCCGGAAGCGACCTTGCAGATATCTGGCACGGCGGATCCGCGCGATCCGTCGATACCCGCCAGGCGCCGGACCCGAACCCTGATCGGGTCCCACTATCCAGACAGGGCTCGGGCGCTACCTGTAGCCCTGCACCAACCTTCATGATCACTTCCGGGCCGTAGTTCCACGCAATACCCAACGGGTTATCCCCGTAGTCACAACATCCTCCGCCCAGTTGCAGCACCACAGGCCAGAGCGTCACGGAGCCGGGTATCAAGCGCCCCTGCAGCACACCACACCAGGTCAGACGGCAAACCAGAGCTACATATATGTAACTCAAATACCCAAGGTCAGCGCATCGAGCATGTCGTAACTAGAGAGAAAGTCGACAGGCGGGGAAAGTGCGCAGGGCGGGGAAGGTGGCTTGTCGGCCCTCGCGCAGGGGCTTCTGTCTTTTTCTACGCCGCGTGATCCGGCGATTCTGGCACGGTTCATGAGCCTGCGTGTTCTCCGGCCGGAAAACACCTATTGGCGTGCCGGAATCCAAGCAGCCACCCGCTACGTGAAAGAGAACGGCGATTTGCGCGTGCCGTATGCGTTCACGACTCCCGAAGACTGGGATCCCGCCGATTTCCCGCTGGGGACGTGGATTGCGGACCAGCGCAGGTTTTTCCATGCGGGTCAGATGAAGCCGGTGCGGGCTGCCGAACTGGGCGATCTGGGTATGGTGTGGTCGCACTGGGACGTCGCCTTCGCCGAGGGACTGTCCGCCGCGGCGGAGTGGGCGGCCGTGCACGGGCATCTGCTGCCGCCCGCCACCGCGGTCTGGAACGGGTACCCCGTCGGCGTCTGGATGAAGAACCAGCGGACTGTCGGCAGGCTGGCGGACGTCATCGCGCAGCGGCGCGAGGCCGGTCTGCCGGTCGGCTCCACCGCCGGCGCGTTGTCGGAGGAACGCAGGGATGCACTCGAGGCGATCGACCCGTCCTGGTGCCCCACCTGGCCTGTGGCATGGCAGCGCAGCTACCGGCTGTGCCGGACCCTCGTCGAGGATGGCCAGTCGCTGCCGACCGTGCCGGGACAGGTGAGCGTGCAGGGCGAGGACCTGGGCGCGTGGGTTAAGGCGCAGCGCCTGGGCTGGGACGCTCTGCTACCCGCGCAGGCATGGATGCTGGAAAACATGCTCCACCTCAGCCCCGCGGCACCTGACGAGTGGCCGCCGGGACGCCGTACGCAGGCCGACAAATGGGCGATCAACCTACGCGCCGCCCGCCAGTACCACTCGCGGGAGAACAGTCTGCAGGTGCCGAGGAAGCACGTCGAAAGTCTCACCGAGCCCGACGGCACCGTGACCGAGGTCAAGCTGGGCCAGTTCGTGGACAACACCCGCCGCCGGGCCGCGAAGCTGACCGAGGACCGGCGGGCGGAACTCGACGCCCTCGGCATGCGCTGGTAGCAGCAGAGCGAAGGGCTGGCCGGGGGTCTCAAAGGGAATCCCGGCCTTGCAAGCCTACTCGGCGGTTGTAGCTTGACGGCTCTTGGCACGTTCAATCTGCCGCAGGAGCAAGTCGGCGAACTGGATGATCTCGGCCGCCTCGATCGGGTCATCGAAGTCGACGGTGCGGTGGCTGGAAGGGTTCTTGAACGCACCCATGGCGCCAGCGAAGAGCGCCGACGCCGCTTCCTGCTCCCCACCCTCGGCTCCCGCGTGGGCGAGCGGTCCGCCTTCCTTCCCGTTCTTGTGAGGCTGGAACGCCGCGCGCATTAGGTGCACACCGACCAGGGAGTTGTCGAGGCCGGAGGCGTCACGGACCGCAACCTCGACAGCCTTCATAGCAGCGAAGCACGCCGTCTCGTAGTCGCCCAGGTGGAAGTTGGTGCGTACCGTTCCTTCCAGTGTCGGATGCAATGAGCCGGACAGCCGTTCGCGGGCTTGGAAGCGCGTGATGCCTTCCGGATCTTTCACCAGGTCCATGCCGTCGCGGGAGATCCGGCGGAAGGCGTCCGACTGGCTGGGTTCCCTGGAGAGAAGCGCACGTCCTTCCAGCCAGGTCCAGGCGTCAGACAGTCTGTCTACGAGCGCGTCCCTGTCTGGCTCATCCTGGAACGCTTGACGCGCCGAACCCATCGTGCCTATGTACTGCTGATAGCCGGTACCACTAGCGAGATGCTGCAAGAGCAGGAGAGCAACGTCACGAGTCGGCAACTGCCGGATCTGCTCCGCCTCGACGGGCGCGACGTACGTGTATCTCATAGGTCCTCAAGGTACGGGTCGAGCCGACACGCCACTCCGGACTTCCTACCGAACGACACCGGGAACGCGGTGAGCCTGACATTCAGCCCAGGGGAGCTCGGTCCAGCCTCCTGGGTCGGTCCGCGCAGGTACTGCACCGGCAATCAAGTGACCCGCGTCAGTTTTCGGGTATGCGCATCGACCTCAGACACTGATCACTACCGTCTTGACCATGGCGAAGGGGAAGACATTCATCGGCCCGGTCGACTGGGTCGATGCGACCGGTGGCACATCTGTCGCTTTTATTGGGATACCGAGGCGTATGGGAATCTTTCGCCATATATGCGGCCGCTGGGGCCAGCAGTTACCCGCCGGTAACCTGCGTTTCTGGTTGCCAATCGTCCTTCTCGGCGCAGCGCTGGGTTGACATGGGGGGCGGGTGAGCTGCATTGGTGTCTAATATCAACACATTGCAGGCGAAAGTTGCTGAACTGGAGCGGGATGTTGCCTGGAAGCGGAGGCGTGCACGTCTGCTCGCGATTTCTCTTGTTGTTGCCATGCTGAGCGTCCCGGCGCTTGTCGCGTGGAACGCCCTGCACGCCGGTGACCATGCCGTGCTCCTGGCTGGGAGAGCTTTCCTCGTCACTCCGTTGGCTGCCAGCAGCCTCACAGTCGCAGTGATCTGTGTAGATCACGTTTTCCAGCGTGACCCGCTTGACGTTCGGAACCTGCACTCACCGCCGGACCGCTACGCGTACAGCCTGGCGCAGCTACGCGACAGTCTTGCCTCCAAGCGTGAGGAGCTTCGCCGCGCGAGCCTACGGGCGCATCCACCGCTGACGGAGCGGCGCAGCATGTACCGCGAAGATACCGTTGCGGTCATTGCCCAGTATGGGCGGGAGAGCCGCCACTACCGACGCGTCCACAACACCCTGCAGTCACTGATCATGATCGGCTCGACTGCGATGACCACGATCGCAGCCCTCAGCCAGCAGGACTGGAACTGGCAGACCCTGTCCGTCGTGGCTCTGGGCTTCAGCGTCACCCTCGCGTCCGCGTTCACCGGGTACTACAAGTACCGCGAGCGCAGCTACTTCCTTCGGCAGACGGCTGACGCCATCGAAGAAGAACTAAATGCCGTGATGCTCGGGATCGGTGACTATAGCCAGTTCTCGGAGGAGCAAGAGAGCGAATCTCTCGCCAAGTTCACCCAACGTGTCGAGACGCTTCGCGGTGAACAACGACGGCGCGAACAGCAACTGGACCAGCCAGCCGAGCAGGCCGCGCCCGCCACACCGCCGCCCGCTATGTGACCGGCACCGCCCTTCGGGAAGGGCCCAGGCCGGCCGCACTGAGCTGCTCACTGACCCGAGACGGCAAATCCCACCTGCCGCTGACACGAGGCAGCACACCGGGCTCGCACGGGAGGAGCACCCGGTGTCGGCGAGCGATGCAAAGATGGTGTGTTTCCTGGGGGAGGGCGGGGCCGTGGCCATCGAGTGGGACCGGATCGGGCAGCCGGAGTTCGACCGGATCGTGGAGGCGCTGGTACACCGGCTGTACGACCAGACCGCGCGGGTGCGCGCGGTCAACGGGCGCGGCGGGGACGGCGGGATCGACATTGAGGTCGTCAGCGGCGGGCGGCTGCGGATCTTCCAGCTGAAGTACTACCCGGACGGGTTCCCCGCGTCGTCGTTCAAGGGACGGCAGACCTCGATCAAGAAGTCGTTCGCCCGGGCGATGGCGCACTCCCCGTACGAGTGGGTGCTGGTGGTGCCGTGCACCCTGGGCCCGGGCGAGCAGGCGTTCGTGGACGGCCTGGCGGCCGGGCGTGGCGTGCGGGTGCGCGTGATGGACCGGGCCGAGCTGGACGACCGGATGGCCGCGCACCCGGACCTGGTGGACTTCTTCACCCGGGAGCAGCTGCTGGAGAAGGCGAAGGTCTTCGGCCAGGAGCAGGCGGTGCTGCTGGGCGGGGATCGGGACCTTGCCGAGCGGGTCGCCGCGCTGGGCGCGGTGGTCGACGGCCTGGACGATCATTGGACGGTGGACTTCTCCCGTGTCGAGGGCATGGTGGTGCACACCCTGCGGGCCAAGCATCCGCGTGCCCACGAGGTCAGCCCCGTCACGTTGGAGCTGAAAGGCAGGCCCGGCGGGATGGACGCGGACCTGACCGCCACGCTCACCAGGGCGCTCGGCTTCGGGCTCGCCGAACAGGTCGTGCTGCCCGCTGAGGCGATCGCGTCGCTGACCGTCAACGGGCCGCAGTGGCTGGCGAAGACCCTGACCAACGTGGAGGTGGTCTGGCGGCCCGTCGGGCCGCTGCCCGGGGCCGGCGCCCCGGCGGAGCTGGCCTTCCACGACGAGGCCGGTGCTACCGTCGCGTCGTTCTCGGGGCAGGTGCACGGCCTGGGGAGCGGCAGTATGGGCCGCTCGGTCGACGTCGACCTGCACGGCAGCCGACTGCAGCTGCTGCTCCCCCACGACCTGGACCGCCCTGCCAAGCTGAACTTCTCCTTCGACCTGGCCGGGGCCACCCCTGCCCAGGCGCTCAAGCGGCTGGGGCTGCGGCGCAGGCTGATGTCCGGCGGCACCTTCGCTCTGACCGTCGAGGGCCAGGACGCGGGCGGGGGCCAGCTGGCGGCCGCGAGTACCGGCGAGCGTGACGAGCTGGAGCAGCTGCGGCTGTATGCGCAGGACCTGGAGGTCCTGCAGCGGCACTGCGAGCAGGAGTTCCCGCTTCCCGATGACATCACGGCCGCCGAGCGGGTCGCGCTGCGTGTGGCGCGGCTGGTCGTCGAGGGGCACTGTGTCATCTCCCCGTTTGCCCGCGCTCTGACCGTCACGCTCAACGGCGAGGACCACCCGGCGCTGCGGGCGGTCCTGGGCGGCGAACCCCAGTCGGTGCGCGTCCTGGACCCGCAGTTCACGCTGACTCTGGCCGGGCGCACCTTGTCACTCGGCGAGGTGATGGCCTTCCACACCCAGGTCGTCGCCGAAGACGGTCCCGCTGCCCTGGCCGCCCTGGACGCGGGCCAGGCCGAAGGCCGGCGCGTGGCGCTGCGCCCCATCGACGGTCAGCGCTACCGGCTGTGTCTGCGAAACGTCGACCCGCAGCGGCCGTTGGTGCCTGTCCCGCTCGGGCTGCCCGGATACCCCGAACCGCACTGAACCGCACGGCGCGAAAAGCCGAGCCCGGTGGCCATGTCCGTCGGCCGCCGCCTGTGCCATTCCGGAGCGCCGCAGCATGGGCAGCCAGTCCGCTCCCGTACGTTGACAGGCTATGGGGAACGCTCTCGTCCACGAGGCCAGCGGTTTCATCAACTTTCGGCACTACACGTTCGAGGATCCGCGCGAGCACGGCTTCCGGTGGGTAGACAGCAAACACCTACGTCTCACCGGTGAAGCCAGTGGTGACGTGCAGCTACTCGCGGCGCTCATCCGGCATGAACAGTTCCGGGACGACTACGCCGGCGGCGGGGTGCTGGCAGACGGGCCCCGGCACGGTCCGTACTGGCTGAGGCGGGTCTGTACGGTCTTCGGTGTAACTCCCGATCAAGGAAGAACACCTGATGAGCGACGTGACTGCCTCCGTCGAGGCGGTTGAAGAGGTCCGACCGGTCGAGTTGTCGACGGACGTGCTGGATGAGCAGTTGATCGGGCAGTTGGTCGACCGGGCCCGCGCCGGCGGGCTCCAGCTGACCGGCGAGGGCGGACTGCTGCAGCAGCTGACCAAGCGGGTGTTGGAGTCCGCCCTGGAGGGCGAGATCACCGACCACCTCGGCTACGAGAAGCACGACTCGGCCGGAGCAGGCAGCGGCAACTCCCGCAACGGGATCCGGTCCAAGACGGTGCTGACCGACGTCGGACCGGTCGAGATCGACGTTCCCCGCGACCGGGAGGGCAGTTTCGAACCCCAGATCGTCAAGAAGCGGCAGCGCCGGCTGACCGGCGTGGACGAGATGGTCCTGTCCCTGTCCGCCCGGGGTCTGACGCACGGGGACATCTCCGCGCACCTGGCCGAGGTCTACGGCGCGAGCGTGTCCAAGACGACGATCTCGACCATCACGGACAAGGTCATCGACGGGATGGCCGAGTGGCAGAACCGGCCTCTGGACCCGGCTTGAGTTCTATTGGTGGTTGCGAACGCCCGCGATCAGGGAGATTCGCATGCTTCGACGTCCTCCGATCAGAAGATCGACAGGGGTGAAGAGGAGGTACTTCGAGCTCCTGCGGCAGGGCCTCAAGGGGGCAGCGGCCGCCCGGATCGTTGACGTCTCCACCAGCTGTGGGTCCAAGTGGTTCCTGGAAGCTGGTGGGATGCTCGTTCCGGACCCCGGCCCTATATCCCCGCGCTTCCTGACCCAGGACGACCGCATCACTATCGCCGACGGCCTGCACGCCGGGCGGAGCGTGAAGGAGATCGCCGCCTCGATCGGCAAGAGCTTCCAGACGGTCTATCGAGAGATCAAGCGAGGCAGCAAGCCGGACGGCGGCTACCAGCCCTGGTGGGCGCACAACCAGGCACTGCTTCGCAGGAAGCGACCCAAGGAACAGAAGATCCGCTGCAATGAGCCGCTGCGGACCATCGTGCGCAAGAAGCTTGACGAGCAGTGGTCGCCGCAGCAGGTCTCCCGGTTCCTCGCCCGCGCCCACCTCGGCAATCCGGCGATGCGGGCTTGCCCAGAGACGATCTACCGGGCCCTGTTCGCCGGCCTGCTTGGCAACAGGGACGGCAGGCTCCGGACGGGCCGGACCCGGCGCAAGAAGCAACGCCGGGGTGTTCCCACACCGAACAAGATCAAGAATATGACGTTGATCCACCAGCGTCCGGTCGAGGTCAACGACCGTGCTGTTCCCGGTCATTGGGAAGGCGATCTGATCATCGGGGCCAACCAGGGCTCAGCAATCGGCACCCTGGTCGAGCGGACGACCCGGTACGTTCACCTCCTCCACCTGCCCGACGGCTGGAAGGCTCCACAGGTCCGTAACGCGCTCATCACTCAGACCGCGCACATCCCGCCTCAGCTGCGGAGAACGCTGACCTGGGACCAAGGACGGGAGCTGACACTGCACGAGGACGTCGAAGCCCTCACCGGCTTCCGGATCTACTTCTGCGACCCCCACTCGCCCTGGCAACGCGGCACGAACGAGAACACCAACGGCCTGCTCAGGCAGTATTTTCCCAAGGGCAGTGATCTTTCGGTTCACAGCGCCCATGACCTACGGCAAGTCGCCCGACGGCTCAACCGGCGACCTCGCCTCGTGCTCGGAGACAAGACTCCCGCCGAAGCCATGAGAGACTTCCTGCAGCACGATTGACCTGGCGATTCGCAACCATCGATGGAAACCGCCCGGTCTATCCGGTGATCTTCATCGACTGTGTGCACGTCAAGGTCCGTGACGGGCAGGTCGCCAACCGTCCGATCTACGTGGCGCTTGCGGTGACGGTGGACGGGACCCGCGACATCCTGGGCCTGTGGGCCGGTGACGGAGGCGAGGGCGCCAAGTACTGGCTCCAGGTCCTTACCGAGATCCGCAACCGCGGCGTCGAGGACGTGTGCATGGTCGTCTGCGACGGGCTGAAAGGCCTGCCCGACGCGATCGGCACGGTCTGGCCGCAGGCGATCACGCAAACCTGTGTCGTTCACCTCATGCGGGCGTCGTTCCGTTACGCGGCCCGCCAGGACTGGGACAAGATCTCCCGCGCCCTCAAGCCGATCTACACCGCGCCGACCGCGAAGGCCGCTGAGGACCGCTTCTTGGACTTCCAGGAGGAATGGGGTGCCAAGTATCCGGCGATCGTGCGCCTGTGGGAAGTCGGTTTCATACTGCCTGTCCTGTCTAGTAGTTGGTGTTCGCTCGCCGCTTGAGGTGGGAGGATGTGGCCACGCGCTGTTTCCAGTACGCCTCGGTGCCGCTGTCCCAGGTGATGCACCAGCGGCGGTGGCGGGCCTGGCGGGCGGCCATCTCGCCGCTGCGGATCCAGGGGTAGATCGCAGCTTCGTGGACGCCGAGGATCCGGGCGGCCTCGGGCACGGTGATCTCCCCGGGCCCGGTGGGGTCGTTGCGCCTGGAGCCGATCGCGTGCTGGGCTCGGATGTGACGGATCGAGTTCACCGTGAAGGGACGACAGTTCCCGGTGATGAAGCCGAGGCTGTTGAGGTGGTCGGCGATCTCGGCGTCGCTGCGGCTGTCCAGCAGGTTGCGCACGATGTCGACGGCCTGGGTGGGGTTGCGGTTGGTACGACGGTCGCAGGTGATCTCGTCGACGGAGCCGGTATGCCAGCGCACCCCGATGTCAGCACGAGTGTTATCGACGTGCCGCACGGTCACGTCCGCGATCAGGGTCCGCAGCAGGCGCTTGCGGTCCTTGGCCGTGGTCGTCGGCGATTGCCACAGAGCCGGCACGTCTCGGGCGAGCTCCCGCAGCCGTGCGGGCTCGGGCAGAGCCAGCTCGGCGGCGATCAGGTCCGCCAGCGCCGCTTCGGCCTGGGCCAGCGCGGCAAGTTTCGCCTCCCAGCGGCTCTCCAGTGAGCGGGCCACCAACCGGTTTTCCGGCTCGACCTGGCCAAAGGCCCGCTCGGCGCGATGGGCCTCATAACGGGCCCGTTCCACGGCGAGTTCGGCGGCCCGGTGCGAGCGCTGGTGACGGTGGTGGACCTCATCGGCCGCGGCCAGGGCGAGGTCCACCTGCTCGGGTGTCAGCGCGGCCAGCAGCAGATCGACCACCTGCGGGTCGACGGCCGCGGCGGCGATCGAGTGGCAGCCCGGTGTGAGGAGCGCATCGCTGCGGGCCCGGGTGCACACATAGTCCGCGGTGCCGTCCGCACGCCGGTAACGGGTGCTCATCGGGAAGCCACACGAGCCGCAGAAGATGATGCCCTGACACACCGGCACCCCCTCCCGCGGCGGCCGGGCCTTCGCACGGGTGCGATTGGCGGCCAGCTTCGCCTCGATCTGCAGATACTGCTGCCAGGAGATATAGCCCTCGTGGTGGTCACAGATCAGCACGGCCCACTGATCGCGGGACCGCTGGTTGACGGTGGTGATGACAGTGCCGTCGGGCCGCACCTTGCGAGAGCTCACCGAGCGACCGAAGACATAGGCCCCGGCATAGACGGGATTCTTCAACACTGCGGCGGCCCGGCCATGGGTGAGCCGTCCCCAGGCCAGCCGCCCGTCCCACACCCCGGTATCCCGGCGGGGGAAGCGACGTCCGGCGAACGCGCGGACCACGGCGAGAGCGGAGCCGTGCTGGTCAAAGAGGGCGAAGACGTCCGCGACCGCAGCTTGCACCTCTTCATCAGGGTCCACCACGATGGTCCCGTCGTCGGCATAGACCATGCCGACGGGCAGCGGCAGCCGCAGGTCCCCACGCTCGGCGGCCGCCTTGCGGGCTCCCTGCAGGCGTCCAGCCAGGATGTGCAGCTCGGCCTCGCTCATCGTGGACTTCAGGCCCAGCACCAGGCGGTCGTTGAAATCGCCGAGGTCATAGACGCCGTCGGCGTCGATCAGGAGGGTGTCGGTCAGCCGCGCGAACTCCAGCAGCCGGCCAAACTCGGCCGAGGAACGGGCAAGTCGGGAGACTTCCAGCCCGAAGACCGCGCCGACCTCGCCGAGACAGACCCGGGACACCAACTGCTGGAATCCGGCCCGCATTCCGGAGAATCGGCCCGAAACCCCCAGGTCCGCATCCACGACCTCGATGTCGCATGGGGCCCAGCCGAGCTCCCGCGCGCGGTCGGCCAGCCCGTACTGGCGGGCAGTCGACTCGGTGTTCTCCCGTGTCTGCAGCAAGGTTGACTGCCGCACATAGATCAGTGCCTGCCTCGACCGGTGCGAGGACGTGATCTTCTGCAGCCCGCTCACCGCCGTCCTCCTCCCCTCGCACCGAGGACTCGACCATGTTCGCCACCAGCAGCACGACGCTCCGGCTCCAGTTCTCCACCATGGTCACCGCCCGTCACCGATGCCCGGGCGCCGAAGGCCACAAGAAGAAGGGCACCCTTCACGAGGATCCACCATCCCCCGGCTCGACACCACGGCTCATCAGGGCATCCACCAGCGCAGACAGCGCACCAAGCCCGTCGGTTGCGAGCCGGTTCTCACCCGGCGCCGGGCCGCGGTCCGTCCACCCCTGCGGGAGTGTCACCGTCACGCCGTTACCGGCAGTGCAGATGAACACCAAACCGCTGGAGCGGCGCACCGCGCGGCATACACGCAACCGCCGCCCCGCCAGCGGATGGAATGGATGCGTGACCAGCAGCGTGTCCTCAGAAACGCCACGAAGAGAGGCACTATGCGATGCCCTCTGGGAGAACTCCTGGGCCGAGTTCGTGCCGTTCCTGCAGTTCGACACCGAGATACGACGTGTCGTCTGCACCACCAACGCCATCGAGAGCGTGAACGCCCGCATACGCAAGGCTGTTCGGGCCCGCGGACACTTCCCGAACGAGGCGGCAGCACTCAAGTGCGTCTACATGGCCGTCATGAGCCTGGACCCCACCGGCAAGGGCCGCAAACGCTGGACCATGCGATGGAAGCCGGCCCTGCAGGCCTTCGACATCGCCTTCGACGGCCGGCTCTCCGTCGGCCGCCGATAACTCACACCACCCGAGTTACACCGTTGACTGCACCCTATCGGCGCGAGTTGCTGACAGCCGCCGTGGTCAGGGCCTTGCGTCGGTGGAAGTCCCGGCCCATCTCGTCGAGGACCATAGGGCAGCGCACCCCAGCTACAGCGCGCCCAGGGCCGGCCTCCCTTCCGGTAGGCCGGCCCTGGGTGCGATGGTGACGACGGGAGTCAGCAGGTCCGGTAGTTGTAGCCGGCCTTCCGCCAGTTGCCGTGACTGTCGACGAACTCGTAGTTGCCGTCCCCGAGGCGCCTCATCTTGAAGTTGTTGACCGTGCCGTCGTATCGCAGATTCAGCGTCTGGCCAGGAGCGTCACTGCCCGACACGTACGCGATCTGATAGTCAGCCGCGTAGCTCCAGGTCGCCTTGCCGGCACTTCCGTCGACTGTCAGGTAGTCGGTGTCATCTTGATACGCCGCGGTCGCGCTCTTGGTGTTGGTTCCGAAGACGCCGTCGATGTCCGATGCCAGGTAGCCGTTTGCCCAAAGGACCATCTGCCAAAGGCAAGTAGCGTTGGAAGATGCGTTCGTGTTGATGTCCGTGACGCCCTCGTCGCCCCAGTCGTTGGTGTAGACGCCGGTCCCATACACGTAGGCCAGGCCGCTGTATGTCCCGCTTGCCGCGGCCGGGGTGGTGCTCACAGCGAGGAGGGTGGCGGTCAGTGCCCCCACCGTGCACGCGCCCAGCTTGGTGCGCATCCCGTGCCAACTCATGAAGACTCCCGGACTCAGGCCCCCCCTTGGAGCCAGATCGCGCCATTACACAGCAGCTCAGGCCGAATTCGCACCTAAAATTCAGGCCAAAAATACGCCATGTTCACGCCAACCTAATTGAGCGTAGACGCGTTGAGGATGAGTCAGGCGAACGACTCCCCCTTCCTGTTGCACTGTGTTCGGAACTTTGGCCCAAGCGGGCTAGCGGTGGTTTGTTGACGGCGGGTCAGGGTTGCAGTGGGCCGGTAGCAGAGGAACGTCGCCTCGCTGCCTGGGGGCTTGTGATGACCCGTCGTCTGCCGTGTCCGCCCGCACCTGGCCCGCTGGAAGCCTACGCCGCATGCTTCGATGACCTGTTCTCCACACTGGCACAGCGCCGCGGGTTCCGCGAGTACCTGACCGGACTGCTGCTGCCGCGGGACCGTAACAAGGCGTTGACCTGCCTCGCAGGCACCGCCACGCGGCGGGGTTGCCGTTCGTCATGGCCCTCAAACCGAGCCACGGCACCTGGGCCCACGGCAAGGACGCCTACACCCCCGTCGACGCCGCCCGCGCCCTGACCTGGACGGACCCCCAGCATCCCGGCGACTGGACCCCGGTCCGGCGGACCTTCCGCGACGGGCACACCGAGACATGGTGGGCCGCCGACGCCCACCTCGGCTGGTGGGGCCCCGACGGACACATCCGCCTGGTCGTGGCGACCGCGGACCCGGCCACCCTGCCCGCCCACCGCCGCAACCTGCTCACGGGCCACACGCGCACGGCCTTGCAGCCGGACCGCCCGGGGGCACGACGGCCGCCGGTCGGCACTGCGGTGCTGGCTACGCCAAGTCCCCCGGGGCCTGAGCCGCTGCAATCGCTGATCAGGTGCACGGTGGCAGGAAACTGCGGTCGTGCGCCCGTGCGGAAGCATCACACTCATCCGGTACGGGAATGCCGGTAATGTCCCGCTGCCGTACGGAAGCGGTGTGGCTCTGGGGGCGGGATGCGGGGACGGACATTCGCGGCGGTGATGGTGGTATTCGCCGTCATCAACCTGCTGCTGGCAACCGCTGTGGCGATTGCGGCCAACCCGGCCACCAGCGCCACGTACAACGGCTAAGGGGGTGTCGCCCCGAGCTCTTCGGAGTCAGCGTGGCGTAGGCTCCCAAACGGCTGGGGTTCAGGTGCCCCAGCGAAGCAGCAGGAGAATTGTGTGGCCGGGCAAGACAACACCCACGGGTTGGAGATGCGCTCCAACGTGGTGGTCAAGCGGTTCCGGTCGTGGGGCCGCGGTGAGCCGCAGCGCGAGTGGCGGGCGCTGACGCTCCTTGCAGAGCACGCGCCCGGTCTGGCTCCGCAGCCCCTGAAGGCCGACCTGGAGGGGGATCCACCGACCGTGGTGATGTCCCGACTGGCCGGGGTCCCTTTGCGAGGCACCGTGGTCTCCGGCCGCAGAGCGGCCGCCTTGGCGGAAGCTCTGGCCACCTTGCACGGTGCTGTTCCGCAGGACGTACTGGCGGCGGTTCCCGAGGGTGCCTGGAACGTGGTCAAGGCCGTCGACAAGGCCCGGGACTGGTGCACGCAAGCCCAGCAGTTCGGGCCGGATCCGCAGGTTGAGAGGGCGTTCAACGAGGGCTGGCGGTGGCTGGACGCTGCGCCGCTGGATGACCTGGTCAAGGCCGATCCTGTACCGGTGTTCGGTCTTACAGACGGAAACCTCGCGAACTACCTGTTCGACGGCGAAGTTGTCCGGTTGGTTGACTTCGAGGACTCTGGCCGCAGCGATCGCGCCTTCGAGCTCGCCGAAATCGTCGAGCACCCCTCCGGCTGGGTGGACAGCACCCTGGATGTGCCAGGCCTACTGAGCCACTTTCCTCTGACTGGCGCGGAGGCTGCCCGGCTACGGGACGTGCGGCGTTTGCTGGCGCTGCTGTGGCTGATCATGCTGCTTCCCGGACGGCCTGGATTCGACCGCAACCCCGCCGGCACTGATGAACGGCAGGCGGCCCGGCTGCTGGCCCTGCTGGGCTGAGACCCGCAGCCGGGCGCGGGATGGTCACACGATGGGCGGACGGCCCAGTCGCGTCATCTTCCATACGGTGCGCCAGCGCATGGGATGCCGCGGCGGGCACGGCGTGCGCCAGCCTTCGGCGAAACCGCCGACCCACGCCCGCAGGCCGGCGGCCGATGGTCTGCGGGCGAGCGTGAGCGCTGCCCAGATACCGAGGTAGATCGGCACCAGCACCGAGGGCAGGTGTCGCCGGGCCAGCCAGACCCGGTTGCGGGCGACCATCCGGTAGAACACGGCGTGCCGGGTTGGAGAGGTGCGTGGGTGCTGCAGGAAGTGCTCCACCGCAGTGATCAGTCCGTGCCAGGCCACACTGGACACCGGATGATCCGGAAACAACTTGTCGTCGCCGGACAGACTGCTACCCGGCTCCACCCGTGCTGGCCCGCTGTCGTCCCCGCTCGTTCGTTTCGCCCACAGCTCGACGGCGCTCTTCATCCGGCCCAGTCGGGCTTCCCACGATGCATGTTCCGACATGGCCGGAGGTTAGCGATCCGCAGGTTCGAGGGGCCAGGCAATTCTGCACGCGACGGACGGAGGCGCTCCTTCAGGCAAGAGTCACGGCGTCCAGGAGGTGGGCCCGTTGTTCCGGACGCTGTTGACCGCCGTATCTACGGGCCGGATCGATAGCTGACCGTCCGCGGGCGCGGTCAGCAGGGCGCGGAATTCGTCGGGGTCCTGGTGCTCGGGATCTAGCCAGGCGTCGTAGTCGGCGGCCGCGACGGTCAGCGGCATCCGGGGGTGGACCCGGCTGGCGGCTTCGGTGGCCTCGGTGGTGATGATCGTGCACGTGGCCAGCCAGGCGCCCGGGTCGTCGTCACCGGCGACCTCCCTTGTTCCGCCACCACTCGTACAGGCCCGCGAAGGCCAACCAGTGCCGCGATGACCTCACCAGCTTCCTCGCCAACCTTGGTCACCCTGCCCCATAGCAGTGCCTCCGGATCGCGGTCCCGGTTGTCGGGGTGGGCGTCGATCCACCGCGACACCGCGACACCGGCGTTGATCCGGCCTGGATGTTCGGCCGCCCCGGTGGCGGTCACCGGATGTCCACCCCGGTGTGCGGCGACACCATGGGAGCGGCGACGGCCAGAACGTGTTCGGAGGTGCCGAACACTGGGCTGGTCCTCCAGACGCCGCAGGGCGTCGAGGACCTGGGCACGGCGGCCCGGGTTCTGCAGGCGCTCGGCGAGATCAGACAGCAGCTTGGGCGGGACCTACGGCCCCAACCGGGGCCTACGCGGCCCCGGACCCCACGCCAGCGCCTAGGGCGCGCTGGACCGCCCTTTCCTGCCGCCTGCCCTGCGCTCCGCGCACCCCTCGGGCGCTGGGCGCCCTCGGTGGGCAGTTGCCCTTGGTAGGCCGCCCCCCTCCGCTGCAAGCGAGGCCGGCAGACGGTCGAGGGCAATGGTTTCGCCATAAGGGGGCTTACGGCGGGGCAAAGGAGCCGGGGTACTTCCGGAAGCGACCTGCAGACATTTGGCACGGCGAATCCGCGCGGTCCGTCGACCGCCAGGCGCCGGACCCGAACCCTGGTCGGGTCCCACTATCCAGACAGGGCTCGGGCGCTAGCCCTGCACCAACCTTCATGGTCACTTCCGGGCTGTAGTTCCGCAGCACCCAAAAGGTTATCCCCGTAGTCACAACATCCTCCGCCCAATTGCAGCACCACAGGTCAGAGCGACACGGAGCCGGGTATCAAGCGCCCCTGCAGCACACCACACCAGGTCAGACGGCAGACCAGAGCTACATATATGTAACTCAAATACCCAAGGTCAGCGCATCGAGCATGTCGTAACTAGAGAGAAAGTCGACACTCGGGGAGGGCATCGACACACCGGGATGCGATTCCGTGTTCTTCGGCGACGTGCACGGATCCGCCGTCGACATCCTCCAGATCGTCGGCCGGGCACTGCGCATGCAGCCCGGCGAGGGCAAGGTGGCCAGCCTGGTCGTGCCGGTCTTCCTCGCCCCTGGCGAAGACCCCGACGCCATGCTCACGAGCAAGGGCTACAACAACCTCGCAAAGGTGATGGCCGCGCTGCGCTCGCACGACACCGAGACCATCGAGCAACTGGCAGAGCAACAAGCGCACAGCCGCGCCACGAAGCCGTCGGCTGCTGAGAGCGCCGCAACCGGCGGCCCGGGCGGGGAAGGCGAGCAGAGCGGTGAGGGTGGGGTGTCGGCTCCGGCGCAGGGGCTCTTGTCGTTCTCCACGCCCCGTGATCCGGCGATCCTTGCCCGGTTCATGAACCTGCGTGTTCTCCGGCCGGAGAACACGTACTGGCGGGCTGGGATCCAGGCGGCTACCCGGTATGTGAAAGAGAACGGGGATTTGAAGGTCCCGTACGCGTTCACGACTCCGGAAGACTGGGACCCTGCCGCTTTCCCGCTGGGGACGTGGATCGCGGATCAGCGGAGATTTTTCAACGCGGGTGAGATGAAGCTCAAGAGGGCTGCTGAATTGGATGATCTGGGCATGGTGTGGTCTCACTGGGACGTCGCTTTTCAGGAGGGATTGTCAGCCGCGAGGGAGTGGGCGGCCGTGCACGGGCACCTGCTGCCGCCCGCCACCGCGGTCTGGAACGGCTACCCGGTCGGTGTCTGGATGAAGAACCAGCGGACCGCCGGGCGGCTGGCGGACAGCATCGAGCAGCGGCGTGAGGCCGGGCTGCCGGTCGGCTCCACCGCAGGCGCCCTGTCAGAGGAACGCAGGGACGCTCTGGAGGCCATCGACCCGTCCTGGTGCCCGTCCTGGCCCGTGGTCTGGCAGCGCAGCTACCGGCTGTGCCGCAGGCTGATCGAGGACGGCCAGCCGCTCCCCACCGTGCCGGGCCAGGTGAGCGTCCAGGGCGAGGACCTGGGCGCGTGGGTGCAGGCGCAGCGCCTGGGGTGGGAGCAGCTGCTGCCCGCGCAGGCCTGGATGCTTCAGAACATGCTCCACCTCACCCCGGCAGAACCCGGCGAGAGGCCGCCAGCGCCCCGTACACAGGCCGACAAATGGGCGGTGAACCTTCGGGCGGCCCGGCAGTTCCACGCCCGCGAGGGCGCCCTGCAGGTGTCGCGTAAGCACGTAGAACAGCTCACCGACCCGGACGGGACCGTGACCGAGATCAAGCTCGGCCAGTTCGTGGACAACGCCCGCCGCCGCGCCGAGAAGTTGACCGAGGACCGGCGGGCAGAACTCGACGCGCTCGGCATGCGCTGGTAGCCGGAGCGCGGTGGCGGGCTGGGCCGGACTTCGAACGGGGCGTCCCGGACCGGCCCTGCCTCAGCGGAGATCAGGGTACGGCCTCGCGCAGCTGGGCGTCGAATGGGCGTGACATCGGCGGCGGCCGGTCGTTGAACCCGCGACTGTGCACAGCGAGACTCCCGGAACTTCCCCCCGGGGTTCCGGGGTCTCGTGCCAGCGCGCAGCGTTGGCGGTGTTCATCGGCGATGACGGTGGTGAGGACCCGGGGACGCAATAGAGCGCGGCGCTGTGTGCGTGGTGGTCAGCCTGTTTCGCGAAGGGCTTGCCCGCTGCTACGCGGCCGGCACCGGTCTGCAGGTGGGTTATGGGCAGGGGGTGTCATCGAGCGGCTAGGACGGTTCAGCCGCCAGACCACGACGATCCCGCTGCCGGAGGGAACTGCGGGCGGTGTTCCCTGCTCACGCAGGACTTCGCTGAAGCCCAACCGGCGCGGTATCGCGGCGCTGGAGGTGTTGGATAGGTCGTGCGCGATTTCCAGGTACTCCACGTCGGGCAGGGTGAACATCTCGGTGACCATGGCTGCCGTTGCTCTGGTAGCTATGCCCTGGCCAGTGGCGGCAGGGTGCAACCAGTACCCCATGCGCCGGCCCTGGGACTCGACCCCACGGTAGGTCTGGCACATGCCAATGAGAGTGCCGTCTTTGGCGATGGCGTAGTTGTACACGTCACCGCTTGCCCACTTCGACTCTGACATCGCGAGGAACTCGCGGGTGCTCTTCGCGCTGTGACGGGCGACCCACGACTCCCAGGGGCGCAAGTGGTCCAAAGACTCCTCGATCAATTTGAATGCCGGAGCGAAGTCCCTCTGCCCCCGCCAACATCGCAGGACGAAGTCTCCGCACTCGATGATCTGCCTTGGTCGCTCCATGACGGCCATGCTGATCCGCAAAACGGCCCGCTGCAACGGTAGGAGCAGCCACCCCCACAACTGCGATCTCTCGCGCCCACAACAGCATGCGCACCTGCTGGATAACACCGCATGGCAGTCGCCCCGAGCCAGATCTCTCACCCTCGTGACAGTGGCCCCACCCCCATTTACCAGCAACAACACACCAACGATCAACTGTCTCTCGCAACCACTGCCCCGAAACCGAGAGATCGCAGCGTGTGCGATGCCCTGTGAGCCAGTTGAGAATGAGGTAGGGGCCGGAGATCAAGGAGGTGTGGCCATCTGGCCCGCCGGCCTCCGGCACGAAAGGAGGCGGTCCCCGTGACGTCGGTGAAGGAGATGCTCGCCACCTACCCGGCCGACCTCGGTCGCGTCGACCGAGAGAAGCTCACCAAGTGCATCGAGGAATGTATCGCCTGTGCCCAGGCGTGTACCGCGTGCGCCGATGCCTGCCTGTCGGAGGGCATGCCGGCCGAGCTGGCCAAGTGCATCCGCACCAACATGGACTGCGCCGACATCTGCAATGCCACCGCCTCGGTCCTGTCCCGCCACACCGGCTACGACGCCAACCTCACCCGCGCCATCCTGCAGGCGTGCGCCACCGCCTGTAAGGCGTGCGGAGACGAATGCGGCCGCCACACGCACATGGAGCACTGCCGCCTATGCTCCGAGGCCTGTCGCTCCTGCGAAACGGCGTGCAACGAACTGCTCCAAACCCTCGGCTGACGAACGCGCGGCCATTGCCGACGCGCCCGAGCGCGGTGCTCATGTGCCCTGGGGGGTATGCCCCGCCGGGCACCAGCACACCGCTTGCGTACGGCGGTGGTGACACCGCTCTCCTTGGCCAGCTGATCCAGCCGACCCAACGCACCGCGCCGCAGGGCCACGGCCACGGCCACGAGCGGTCCCGAACTGCAGGAACAGTCGCCAGTCGCAGGCCTTGGTCATCAGGGGACGCAGTTCGCCGAACGAGAGACGCTCGTACACCGGCCTTGTGCGACGGCAGACCATCATTCGCCCTTTGGGGCAGACCAATGGAGGTGCATCACAGTGTCAGAGCAGAACCCAATGCACGCGACCCCTGCCGAGGGGCACGAGGTGTCGCTGCCGCCCGAAGTCAAGTTGCTGCAGGAAGTCACCCCGCCCTTCTTCCCCGAAGGTGGTTCGGGAATGACCATCCTCGTCGACTGGCCCCCCGGTCACCCCGGCCTCCCTCCGCACCGCCACTCTGGACCGTCATTCGGCTACGTGATGGAAGGCGCGCTCCGGTTCGAACTCGAGGGCGAGCCGGAGCGTGTGATCAAGGCCGGCGGGACGTTCTGGGAGCCAGGCGGTGACGTGATCCACTACCAGGACGGCAACGCCCTGTCAGACGCACCCACCAAGTTCCTGGTGACCATGGTGTGCGCGCCGGGCCAGCCGATGCTCACGCTGGTCGACGAGGAGGAACTGAAGGAACGGGCGCACCTGCGCGCCCCGCGTCCCTCCGCAGGCTGAGCTGCGGCTCCCCTGCCGGATAGCGTTCCTCGATAGGGGAAGACCCGGTGACCGCCGCTGGCAACCACGGCGCTGAGGGACCTACCGGCGTGGCACGCCCCTCTCGGCTCGGTTCATGGGATGTGGAACGGTACTGGAAGGCAGACGACGCAAACGAATCTCAGTTGCCGTCCCCTGCGGGATGCCGAAAGTCGCGCACTGCCTGTGACCTGGCACTTTGCTATGAGCTGCGGTGGCGGCACAATCCCCGCCCTGGCACTGACATGAGGCGGCACACGGCCGCGCAGCCGCCCTGCGGTCCGTCTTCGCCGTGCCCCGTCGGGCATTGACTTGGGCCAGCAGACGACGCAGGGTGAACCCCGGGGGAATGATCAAGGGGGTAACCGCGTGGTGGAGTACCGCTTCACGCCGGCCCGCATCGTGCCTGCCGGGCCGATCACCGCGCACGCGGTCCTGGACGAATGGGCCCACGGGCAGATCACCGTCCCCGTGCCCACGCTCGCCCTGTCACAGATCAGCGGACTGACCCGGCAGGAACTGACGGGGGCGGTGTTCGAGATCATGGCCAACACCGCCGCCGCAACCGACACCGACGTCGACCCACACGGCTGGCGCCTCCTGCCCCGCCATGACAGCGAACAGCACCTCGCGGTGGCGCAGGCTCCACCGCCGGCGCCCTGTCGGAGGAGCGGCGGGATGCGCTGGAGGCGATCGACCCGTCCTGGTGCCCGTCCTGGCCCGTGGCCTGGCAGCGCTCCTACCGGCTGTGCCGTCGGCTCATCGAGGACGGCCAGCAGCTCCCGACCACGCCGGGCCAGGTGAGCGTGCAGGGCGAGGACCTCGGGGCGTGGGTCCAGGCGCAGCGCCTGGGCTGGGAGCAGCTGCTGCCGGCGCAGGCTTGGATGCTGGAGAACATGCTGCACCTCGCCCCGGCGGACCCTTCTGAGAGGCCGCAGGCGCCCCGTACACAGGCCGACAAATGGGCGGTGAACCTTCAGGCCGCCCGGCAGTTCCACGCCCGCGAGGGGGCATTGCAGGTGCCCCGGAAGCACGTAGAACGGCTCACCGAGCCGGACGGGACAGTCACCGACGTCAAGCTGGGTCAGTTCGTGGACAACGCCCGCCGCCGGGCCGACAAGCTCACCGAGGACCGGCGCGCGCAGCTCACCGAGCTGGGCATGCGCTGGTAACCACCACAGCGCAGGGGAAGAGTCGGACCGGAACTCCGAACGGAGAGTCCCGGCCCAGCCCCTGTCTGCGGCTCATTTGTCAGGATGTCGGCGTAGCGTCGCAGCGTGGCACGGTCCATGCACGACACCCGGGCGCCCAGCATTCGGCCGTCCCTCGCGGCGGCTTCCAGCAGTCGGTTCTGCGTGGGGAAGTCGCGCCGTGCTCGAGGTGGCCGAGGTAGAGCCGGGGCGCGGGTTGGAGTTCCCGGCGCCACTCAATGGTCTCCTTTGCGCGCGCGGCGCCCTCGCAGGAGCGGTGCCGCTGTACGAGGGAAGTTCATCAGGCCGGCGGTCCGCCGGCGCTGTATCGCCCCTCACAATCAGGCCTGGGAGATGCTGAGTTTGCCCTGATCATCCACTACTGTGACCTTGACAAATGCTGTGCCGCCGTTGGCTTCTTCCACAGAACACTCGAAGGTGTTGCCTTTCTTTGCGTCCATCGCGGCCGGACAGAAGACGCCATCCCTGGACATGTTCCTCTTCCCTTGCACGGTGGCCGCGACCTGCCGTTCCACCGCTTCCTGGTCCAGCAGACGCTGAGGGTGGGTACCCACCACCACGACCGTCACTACGACGGCGCATGCGGCAATGACGACAGCTGAGAACCCGATGAGGGCACGAGTGAACTTTCCTTGATCAGTCACACCGGTTTCCTACCGCCCACGTCACGGCTGCGACAAGAGGCGTCTCAGACTACTGCTGAGAGCAGCCACCTCCATGACAGCCGGCCCACCTCACACTGGCCAGAAAACAGCAGCCGCCTGGTCACTTCATGACAGCAGACCTGCCCGCAACGACCTCGTGACCAGGCACCCGACATCCCGCCCCGCTGACGCCCACCCAATGCCACCAACGCACCCACTCACATGGGCCTCCGGGTCGGCAATGGCCCGGCGGCCCACGCTGTCAGCTCACGTCTTCTTCGTCGGGGCTGCTATCGGTGCGGTGAAGGGCGCGGGCAATCAGTGAGATCGTTTCATCCTGAACTTGCAGGTCACGGGGCTGGTGTGGCCGGACATGGGGGTGCTCATGCTGGTCGGTGGCGTGATCGGTAGCAGGTGATCGTCTGGTCATGGAGCGATTCGCCGGAACTGCGGCCACAGGGCGTCAGTGCCGTTTACTGACCACGGAATCAAGGGAGTTCACGGGACGGGAAAGGGGGGCGGCGGGTGGCTGCGGTGCTGACGTGGGCGATTCGGCGGCGGGTCGTGCTGGCGGACCGGTTCGAGTAGCTGGGCAAGGAACTGGCGGAGGCGGAAGCCGAGGTGGCCCGCCTGGAGCAGGCCGCAGTGGCGGGCCGTCGCCCGGCGCGAGGCACACCAGCGCCACTGTCGGCGGCCGAGCACGTCGGGGAGGCGCTGGAGCGGATCGCAGCCCCGAGGTGGCGCCGCAGCTCACTTGAAACGCGCTGCACCACGTGTCCTGCCTCACAATCGAGGTCGCTAGGCAACCTCTCCACCGCTGGAATCTTCTCCTTTCGAGTGAAGATCCTGAAGAGGCGGCCTCGCCTGCTCATACTCCTGACCCTGGCCGTGGTGGCGGCCGTGACGGTGACCGTCGTCATGGTCATCCAGGCGAACAAGATGGAGACGCTCTCCCCGGGCGAGGAACGCGGCCGGGCCGCGTCAGGAGCACGCGTACCGTCGGGGCAGGTGGACTGCCGGAAGGACAAGTGCATCGCGCTCACCTTCGACGGCAATCCGGGCGAACCCACCGACCGGCTGATGGACCTCCTGAAGGAGTACAAGGCGCCGTCGACGTTCTTCCTTGAGGGCCGGCGCATCCACAAGTTCCCGGATGTGGTGCGGCGGATCGCCAAGGACGGCCACGAGATCGGGGACCACACCTGGACGCACGCGGTGCTGACCGATGTCGCTGATGCGCAGATCCGCGACGAGCTGCGCCGCACGGCACGGGCCATCTCCGGCATCACCGGCAGCGAGCCGATGCTGATGCGCCCGCCCCAGGGCCGCACCGACGACCGCGTCTCCAAGGTCTCGAAAGAACTGGGGATGGCGCAGGTGCTGTGGACGGTGACCGCGAAGGACTACGAGACGGATGACACCGCGCTGATCACCAGGCGCGTACTCGAGGGCGCCGGCCGCGACGGGATCATCCTGCTCCACCCGCTGCACAAGGGCACCGTGCCGGCCATGCCTTCCATCCTGGAGGCGCTCAGCAAGCAGGGCTACACCTTCGTGACCGTCTCCCAGCTGCTCGCTCCGTCCAAGGCCGAGCCCGGCAAGATCTACAAGTGACTGACTGACGCGCGAAGCGTCCGCCTCCTTGGGCCCCTCGCCACCGCGGGAGCGGCGGCCACCGGTTCCGCCGAACTCCGGCGACTCGTTCGGCATCCCATTTCAGGTGTGGTCGGTCGTGAGGTCCCTGCGGCCCGCTCTCTGCGGGCCGCCATCCCACCACCGGCCCAGCGCGGCGGCTCCCAGGCCGCCTCCGCGACGGCCGGAGAGGCGGGCGCACCCCCGCGCAAGGAGCCGGCTACGCCACGCCCACACCCCCATACAGGAGAAGTCAGACCGGCACGCGCCCGTAAAACCGCCTGTGACCAGGGCGAATACAGCTCGGCCGCCGGACTGTGCGCAACGCCCGCCGCAACCCCTGCCACGACGCCACAAGCGGCCTCCAGCCGGCATGCCGCCGCCCCCCACGCGCGGCCCCGACCCGGGGCCGCCACAACCCCAGGCCCGGGCGCCGGGCCAGCGGCGCGCCCTCGCCCCGCCCAGCGGCGGGGAAGCGTTCCCCACGAACCAGCCCTCTCCATCCTGTTCGTGGATCCAAGGGGCGGTTCCAGGGGAAGTCAGAGCCACACGCCTCACTCACCACCGGGTCTGGCCTGCGGCAACAGACCGGTGAGTCACCGCAAAGCCGCAGGTGATGGCGCAGGTAATGACGCAGGCGTTGCCGCAGGTGATGGCGCAGGCAATGTCGCGGCCCGAGACCGGGGTGCAAGCGATAGCGCAAGGGATAGCGCAAGTAATAGTGCAAGGGATATTGCAAGGAATGGTGCCGGGGTCTGCGGGGACGTTCGCTGTGCCCTGCCGGGCATTGACGTGGGCCAGCAGACGACGCAGGGTGACACCCGGGGGAGTGATCAAAGGGGGGTGACCGCGTGGTGGTGGCGTACCGCTTCACACTGGCCCGCATCGTGCGCGCCGGGCCGATCACCACGCACGCGGTCATGGACGAATGGGCCCACGGACAGATCACCATTCCCGTGCGCCCACCCTCGCCCTGTCCCAGATCAGCGGACTGACCCGACAGGAACTGGCGGGGGCGGTGTTCGAGGTCATGGCCAACTGCGCCGCCGCCACGGACACCGACGTCGACCCGCACGGCTGGCGCCTGCTGGCCCGCAGTGACGGCGAACACCACCTCACGGTGCCGCGATCGTGGAGCGGCGTAACCACCTGACCGGAGGCCGTTCCCGCCCCGCGGTCGACACCAGATACCTCTCCCTCCCCTGCGGCTATCGCGCTGGGCAGGAGGTGTCGCCGTCCCGCACCGGCTTGCCCACCGGCCATGACCAGCAGCAACACCACCGCACCGAAGACGGGCCTGGCTACCTTCGGTCCCACCCCCGGTGCACCCCTGCACGCAACCGTCCAGACCACCCTCCAGCCCACCCTCCAGGCACCCCGCCAGGAGCACCAGGAGCTGGTCGCGGCAACCCGCCGCCGCAGGCGCGCCCGCCGGTCCGCAGCGTGGGCAAGCCCCCGGGAACGGGCTTGCCCACCAGAGCGAACGTCGCGTCCCTGGCGCTGGCTGCTCTGCGCCAGTGAGGGCGTGCGTGGGCGGGCGATGCAGGCGCCCTACCCGAGACTTCGGGCCCTGCTGCGGGCGGTCGGGGACACCCCGTACGAGGCGGACGACGCCCGGGACCTACGCTTCCGCCTGCCCGATGCCCAGGGCAAGGAGCGCTGGCTGAGGCTGGATGAGATCCCGCTGCCACCGACGACTCCCGCGGCCTGGCCTCGCTTGTAGCGGTACCGGGCCACCCCTGCCCGATAGGCTCGGCGGTACCTCTTCAGGTCCCATGCGAGACAGTTGGGCAGGCGTTGTGAATGACCTTCTTTCGGTCGAGGTGACCGAGTCGGGCCCCTGCCTGGTGGCGAGGGTGCACGGGACCATGGACTATGTCTCGCAGCCAGAGCTGCGCGGGCGGCTGACGCAGGTGATCGATCGAGCGGAGCGGGCCGTCGTGCTGGACCTGACCGATGTGTCGTTCTGTGACTCAGCGGGTCTGAACGTGCTGCTGGGAGCCCGCCGTGAGGCGGAGGCCGCAGGGGTGGTGCTGGTCCTGGCCTGCGTCCCGGACCAGTTGCGCCGGATCCTGGAGATCACCGGAGCCGATCACGTCCTTCGGGTCTTCGACACCGTCGCCGACGCCGAGGCCGCCCTGAGCAGCTGACAGCACCTTGCATGAGCCAGCCACGGTGTACACGAGGCTTCGCTGCGATCTCTCGCGCCCACAACAGCATGTTCACCTGCTGGATAACACCGCATGGCAGTCGCCCCGAGCCAGATCTCTCACCCTCGTGACAGTGGCCCCACCCCGCGAAAACAGCCATTTACCAGCAACAACACACCAACGATCAACTGTCTCTCGCAACCACTGCTCCGAAACCGACAGATCGCACATGGCTTTGGCCATTCGTGTGGGGTGACGCCCGCAGGGTTCCGTCGTTGAACTATCCGAAGCACAGCCCCGCTTGGCCCCCCAGGGACGCATGGGCCTGGGGGCCACGTGCTGCCGGGACCGTAAAATCCTTGACCATGCCCGCTTCCGTGACTTTGCCGGTGGCTGTAGCTGTGGCGGTCCCCGCGCCCCGCCGACCCGCACGCTGGCGGGTGCGGCACGGTCAGGCTTCGTGTGCGGACTACGGCTGTACCCGGCCGGTGTGTCGTCAGGCCGCCCGGCGCTACGGCATGAAGATCATCGCGGCAGCGCCGAGCAGGTCGACGACGAAGCACCACTCCGCCCACGCCCGAGGTCTTGGCCCGGTGGTGGGCGAAGTCCCAGGCTTCGACCAAGCTCAGGCCCGCGACCCCAGGCACCCACCGGCGCGGGATCACGGTGCACGTCCTGCTGGACTTCGTTCACGTTGCCGAGTACGTCTGCGCCGCCGCGCACGCCTTCCACAGTGCGGAGCCGGAGGACGGCTTCGGCCCCGGGAAGGCCCCAGCGGGCGCCGGTGATGTCGAGTCCCGCGGCTTTCGCGCTCGGCCTGGAGCGCGGCGACCCTCGCGTGGCTTTCGCAGTCCTCGCACAGTTCTCTCTCCCCGTGGTTCCCGGGAGCCTCGTGCCGTTCGGAAAGCCCGCGGACCGCCACCGCGGCCCGCCCCGCCGGGCCGCACCCCGCTTCTCGTCAGCCCCGCGCAGCGGCCCCCCGGGCCAGGTCCCGCTACGGGCGAGAGCGGGCGCGCCCGCGCAGGGAAACCCCGCCTACCCCCTCCCACAAGGGGAAGTCAGGACCGCGTGCTTCGGGAAAATGGGCTGTGACCTGGGAAAACGCGGGGCGGTCGGTGGTGCGTGCGCAACGGACGCCGCAACGGCCCGCGCAACCGGCGCCGCAACGCACAGCGCAACCCCCGCCGCAACGGCAAACGAAGGGCCGCGCACCGGTGTTGCGCCCGCTCTGTTTGCGGATGATGGGCCCGCCACGGACTCATCCGCCAAACCGGACCCGCCAACTACACCAGCCAGGGCAACCCATGAACCCATTGCCACCAGCACGAATACGTTAACTACCCGGCCTTGCATCAACCCCCGGTCTCAGCTGGCTCATACCGCTCTTCCCACGGGCCGCATGAGCCAGCTGATGGCACCGAGAACGAGGCACGATTCCTGGACCGCTCGCGGACGCGGCCGTGGACGGTCAGCTGACCCGGAGACCGACCGCCAGAGTCAGCTCAAGGACCCGGTGTGGCGATGCGAGATCCGGAAACAGCTCCCGCAGCTGCGACATCCGGTACCGGACTGTCTGGGGGTGGACGAACAACGCCGCCGCCACCTCGTCCCGCCTGCCCTGGTGCAGCAGCCACGCCCGCAACGTCTCCTCCAGCCGCTGTGCGGTCGCGACAGGCAAGGTCCGCAACGGTGCGAGGGCTTGGACACGCAGGTCTGCGAACGCGTCCACGTCGGCGCTCAGCACCAGCTCGGGCAGGTGGTCCTCGGTGTCGCGAATATCAGAGGAGAGGGAGCGCGCGCGTACGGCTCGTGCGTACGAGGCGGACGCACGAGTCCATGGCCGGGCCGGGCCGACCACGGCGGTGCGGCCGGTTAGCTGCCGCAAGAGATGTGATCGGTCGGCATCCGGGACGAGCAGCACACCGGTGGCATCCGGCAGATCGTCGAGGACGAGGGTGCTCGGGTCGAGCGCGCGGTAGGCAGGCCTGGCCTGCGCGGCAGGCAGCAGGACCGCGGTCAGCGAAACCGGAGGCTGCCACCCGGCCCGTTGAACAGAGGCCAGCAGCACGTCCGGGCTCGCGCCGGCGAGAAGGTCGCGGGCCAGGTGTTCCAGCTGGCGCTCGTGGGCCCTGCCCCGGGCAGCCAGTTCGTCAGCGTGGCCCGCGGCGCTCGCGGCGGAGAGCTCGTCGATGTAGGCGAAGGTCAGCTCGGCGAACTTGGCGACCTCGGCGGCGGGCAGACCTGCGGACACGGCACCCGCTGCCAGGCATCGCCAGGCCACGCGGGCGCCGACGCGGTAGGCGCTGAGCAGGGCGTCCATCGAACGGCCGTCGCGCACCTCGCCGCGGCCCAACTCGTAGGCTGCGTCACCGGCGTCGCCGCCTGTGGCGTTCCCGCTCGCGAGGTCCAGGTAGTGCCCCAGGGCGGTGCGGACGGCTCGGCGGATGGTGCCGCCCATGCTGCCCGAAAGGGCGTTGGCGTAGGAAGGGACCTCGTCGATGATCGCCTGGACGACCTCGTCGGCGGTGGTCTTCAGCGCGGCCCGAAGTGCGGTGACCGTCGTCTCATCCAGGGCCAGTCCGCTGGCCCTCCTGATTGCATGGCTCACGTTTTGTTCCCTGCGAACAATTCAGCCGACCAGATTCACGTCCTGCGGTCAGGACTTTACGCCTTGAGGCGCAGCAAGCTGGAGTCATGACGAGTGCAGCCCTCCGCAGCAGGGCGTGGAAACTGCTGGAGATGGTCACGACGCCGCTGCTGCCGTCGGACTACCTCGACCTGGTCAGCCCGCTACGTGCGGGCGCTGACCTGCGTGGGCGCATCGAGGCCGTGCACCCCGAGACGGGTGACGCCGCGACTATCGTGATCAGGCCAGGACGGGGCTGGCGCGGCCACACAGCCGGTCAGTACGTGCGGATCGGGGTCGACGTCGACGGGGTGCGCCTGTGGCGTGCCTACTCCATCACCTCGCCGACAAACCGCCAGGACGGCCGCGTCACGATCACCGTGAAGGCGATCCCGGACGGCAAGGTCAGCAACTACCTGGTCCGCAGGGCGAAACCGGGCACGCTGATCCAGCTCGACCAGCCGACCGGTGACTTCGTGCTGCCGCAGGCCAAGCCCGACAAGGTGCTCTACCTGACGGCCGGCAGCGGCATCACGCCCGTGATGGGCATGCTGCGCGACATCGAGTTCGACGACGTCGTCATGGTCCACTGCGCGCCACAGCCGCAAGACGTGATTTTCCGCAAGGAACTGCACGACCTGGTCGCGGACAAGAAGCTGCGGCTCAGGGAGGTGCACACCGACACAGACGGCATGCTCGACATCGCCCGTCTCGACGAACTCGTGCCCGACTGGTCCGAGCGCGAGACCTGGGCTTGCGGGCCCGCGGGCCTGCTCGACGCCGCCGAAGAGCACTGGACCGAGCACGGCGTACAAGAGCGCCTGCACACCGAACGCTTCCGCCCCAGCATCGTCGTCGCCGGCGACGGCGGCGAGGTCACGTTCAGCGCCACCGGCAAGACCGTCGACGCGGACAGCGCCACGCCGTTGCTGGACATCGGTGAGGAGGCCGGCGTGCTCATGCCCTCCGGGTGCCGCATGGGCATCTGCTTCGGCTGCATCACGCCGCTCAAGGCGGGCGCCGTCCGCGACCTGCGCACCGGCGAGATCACCGAGGCCGAGCCGGGCGTCCTCATCCAGACCTGCGTGTCCGCCGCGGCGGGCCCCTGCGACATCGAACGGTAGGAGCACCTTGACCGCCATCGACCCCACCGCCCACCTGACCGCGGAGCAGATCAAGGAGCTTGGCCGTGAGCTGGACGCGATCCGCGACGAGGTGATCGCCAGCCGCGGCGAGAAAGACGCCGCCTACATCCGTAAGGTCATCTCGGCGCAGCGCAAGCTCGAGCTGGTCAGCAGAGGCGTGCTGCTGTTCTCGATCTTCCCGCCCGCGTGGCTGCTCGGCACCGCCGGGCTGTCCGTGGCGAAGATCATGGACAACATGGAGATCGGCCACAACGTCCTGCACGGCCAGTGGGACTGGATGCGAGACCCGAAGATCCACTCCACCACCTGGGAGTGGGATCACGTCTCGCCGTCCGAGCAGTGGAAGCACTCGCACAACGAGCTGCACCACACGTACACCAACGTGATCGGCAAGGACAACGACCTCGGCTACGGCATCATGCGCGTCGACGAGGACCAAAAGTGGCACCCGTTCCACCTCGGCCAGCCGCTGTGGAACTTCATCAACGCCTGCTTCTTCGAGTACGGCATCGCAGCGTACGACCTGGAGCTCGGCAAGAACCTGCACAAGCGCCGCCGCAAGGCCCGGAGTTCCGCGCGCGGGCCACGGCCGTGGGCCGCAAGATCCGTAAGCAGGTGCTCAAGGACTACGTGATCCACCCGCTGCTGTCAGGTCCGTCGTTCCTCACCACGCTTACCGCCACATTCACCGCGAACCTGGTCCGCAACATCTGGTCCCATTCGGTGATCATGTGCGGGCACTTCCCCGAGGGCGTACAGGTCTTCGAGCGCCGGTCGATCAAGGGCGAGACGCGCGGCCAGTGGTACCTGCGCCAGATGATGGGCTCGGCAAACATCAGCGGCAGCAAGGCCATGCACTTCATGACCGGCAACCTGTCGCACCAGATCGAGCACCACCTGTTCCCGGACCTGCCGAGCAACCGGTACGCCGAGGTCGCGGTGAAGGTGCGCGCGCTGTTCGAGAAGTACGAGCTGGAGTACGTCACCGGCCCGCTGCCCAAGCAGGTGTTCTCCGCGTGGCACAAGGTTGTCCGGCTCTCGCTGCCGAACAAGAAGCCCAAGGTCACGACGCCGGACTGCGAGCAGGAGCTCGTCGCGGCCTGAATTCCCGGTATTGGTTCAGATCTTCCGGACGTACCGGCGGCACCGCCGGGTTCGGTGAGATCCGTTGCGGACGGTGGGGCGACCGCGACATCAGACCGTACGACACGGGATCCGGGCAGCCCGGTGTCCGGCTGCGCTGCCTGGACGTGCGCCAGGAGCTCAGCACCCAGCCCCCGGCGAGGTGTTGTAGTGCGCTGACCTGCCGTGGTCGGGCCCTGTCCGGTCTCCGGTGGAACTCAGGCCGGCCCGCTCCCGGCCCCGGCTCGTCACGGCCTTCGTCGTCCGTTTCCGCCTCGACCCTGCCGGATCCGGCAGCAGGGAACAGCCTGTACTACTGTCAGGATGGCCAGGACTTCCCCTTCTTGTTGGACAGCCTGGCCCCCTACCTTCCCGCCCAGCCCTGCGTGTTCGAGGAACCTCAGACACGTTTCGCCGAATCTGCACAGACGCGCCTACGAAAAGCGTGTGCACCGGGCGCTGGTCTCCGGCGCGTCCGACTCCCTGACGCATCTGTATCTCCGCCAGGGTGAGCTCACAGCCCTCCTGCTGCTCGAGTACAGCCGAAAGCGCCAACCCAGTGCTCTCAACAGGCTGCTGGCCGCCGACCTCAGCGCCCGCGCAGGCCGACCCCCAGAAGCCGCAGAAACATACAAGAGGGCCCTCCAGGAAGCAGACCACCGCCGCCGACAAGAACCATGACCCCAGGCGGGGAGCGAAGAGGCAAACGCGGCGGTCGCTGCCGGCTCTCTACGCCGCCTCGACAGCCTTCTCCAGGTACTCCCTCACGGCCCTAGCCTTTGGGCAGCTCAGCCCACACGCGTGCGGCCATCTCATCGGCCTCGTCCTGTGGGGTCCCCGCCTGCACCAGGATGATCCCGCGGGAGTGGTCCGGGAATGTGATCTCCCGCATCTCCGTACCCAGCGGGCCCATCGGCTTATCCGACATGGCGGCCTCCCTTCGACGGCTGCCCCCAGACTAAAGGGACAACACGCACAAGACGAGGACCCTCCACCCGATGGACTACAACCCTGGTGTCAAAGACAGCCCGGCACTACTCTCAACAACCGGGGATGCTGAGCTGTACTGAGATTTGTGGAGTCCCCGATGCCAGGGTTGCGGTCCCTGCGAAGGAGATCCACCAGCACCATGGCAGCACCGTAAATACCCGGACGAGCTCCGCGAGCGCGCGGTCTGCGAGGTCCGCATCACCGGCCGCCCGATCGCCACGTCGCGAAGGACCTCGGCATCTATAAAGAGGCTCTGGCAGGTCGCGAACCACATGAGGACTGAACTGCCCTGGTTACGCTGGAGATGGCTCTGTGGAGACGCCGGATCAAGGCAGGCTCCGGCCTCATTCATCACAGCGACCGCGGGTCCCGATACGTGCCAATTCGGTAGGGTGCGGCTCGTTTCGAGGGAACTCGTGACCAGCCGGTCGTAGGTGCCTGGGCGCCTGGAGCACTCGATATTCCGGTGTGGGCGGTGTGACCTGGGGTTACTGTGCTGCCGTGATTCTGACTGACGCCGAAATTGCTGACTTGCTCAGACCCGCGGGGCTTCGACTCGTGGAACGGGTCCAGCAGGAGGTTCTGCTGCCCCCGCTGCCGCAGTACGTGTCGCCTGCGAGCGCCCGGCCTGAAGACGGGCGCTTCGACTCCGACCCGGATGAAGTCGCCGACCTGGATGCTCCGAACTTCGCGGACAAGGTCAACGCGAACTGGCACCGTATGGCCACGGAGTATGGGCTCCTCGACGACCAGCGGGAGTTCCTCCTGTCGCTGGGCCGCGCACGCCTCGGGGAAGACCCAGACGATGAGCCCTACGAGGTGTGAAGTTTCCCCGTGATCTCGGACACGTGATCGTTATGCCGCGAGCGTGTGCTGCTGACGTTGCCTGGTCTCGGCCGGGGTGAGGTAGCCGAACGTGCGGTGCTTGCGTAGGCGGCGGCGGTTGTAGAAGGTCTCGATGAAGGAGAAGGGTGCCGATCTCTTCCTTGAGCAGGGCCCAGAAGCTCTCCGCGGCGGCGTTGTCGAAGCATGATCCGGTGCGTCCGCAGCTCTGCCGCAGCCCCAACCTCCCTATGCGCTCACGGAATTGGGTCGAGGTGTATTCGCTGCCGCGATCGCTGTGGACCACGCAGCCGGGCTCGAGTCCGCCTCGGCCGTGCGCCATGTCGAGAGCGTCGACCACCAGCTCGGCGCGGTGGTGGTCGGCCATGGCGTAGCCGACGACTTCGCGGGTGGCCAGGTCCAGCCAGCAGGCGAGGTAGAGCCAGCCCTCGGCGGTGGGCAGGTAAGTGATGTCGCCGACCAGCTTGGTCCCGGGGCGTTCGGCATGAAAGTCGCGGCCGATCAGGTCCGGGGCCGGCTTCGCTTTCGCGTCCGGCCGGGTCAGCGAACGCCGTCTGCGCCGGGTGACGCCGCGGATGTCGCGTTCACGCATCACGCGGGCGACGCGCTTGCGGTTCACCCGTCGGCCCAGGCGGCGCAGTTCGGCGTGGATGCGCGGGACGCCGTAGGTGTGCCGGGAAGCGATGTGCACCACGGTGATCTCGTGTGCGAGTGCGTCGTCGGCGGCCCGCTTGGCACGGCGGGCGGCCTCGCCCTCGCACCAGGCGTAGTAGGAGGACCGGGCGACCTTCAGCACCCGGCACAGCAGAATGATCGGATAGTTCGCCTTCTCCGTGTGGATAAACCGGTACAGCTCGCTCACCGGTCGTTCTCCTTCGCGAAGAAGGCCGTCGCTTTTTTCAGGATCTCGATCGTCTGCTGCTGTTCGCGGACCTCCTTGCGCAGCCGCTTGAGCTCCTCGCGCTCGGCGCTGGTCAGCT